>NZ_JBGDMD010000006.1:0-750555 GCF_041679295.1 Amycolatopsis kentuckyensis
ATGGCCCTCCGCCTCCTCCTTCCTCATGCCAGCGCCTCGGCGACCTCGTCCACCGTCAACCAGCGCTCCGGTGCCAGGATCTTCGCCACCTGCGGGGCGAATGCCGGTGAGGCGACGATCACCTCCTTCGTCGGACCGTCCGCTACCAGCTCGCCCTCGGCCATGACCACCACGCGGCTCGCCACCGTTGCCACGAACTCGACGTCGTGCGTGGCCAGCACTACCGCGTGACCCTGCGAGGCCAGCTCTCGCAGGGTCGACGCGAAGCGCCTTTTCGCGTGGTAGTCCAGACCGCGCGTCGGCTCGTCCAAGAGCACGACCGGCGGGGCCGCCGCCAGCTGGACCGCCAGCACCAGCGCCAGTCGCTGTCCTTCGGACAGGTCGCCGGGGTGCGCTTCACCGGCGATCCCGGGGGCGAGCCGGTCCAGCAGGGCCCGGGCCGTGCCTGCCGGTACCTCGGACTCCGTGTCGGCCTGTGCGCACTCGGCGTCCACCGAATCGAGGTACAGCAAGTCGGCCGGGGTCTGCGGGACCAGCCCCACGCGCTGACGGGCCGCTCGTGGCTTGAGCGATGCCGGGTCCGCTCCGCCGACGTCGACCTTCCCCGCCGACCTCGGTCCGCTGCCCTGCACCGCCCAGAGAAGCGACGACTTGCCGGAGCCGTTGCGTCCCATCAGCGCGACTACTTCCCCCTGCCCGACGCGCAGGTCCACCCCACGCACCGCGAGGACATCCCCGTATCGGACCACCACCTCTCTCACGTCCAGTGCCGAACCGGTCACCGAGAGAGTACGACCCACCACCGACAATTTCTGAAGCCGCGATCGCAACGGCCCCGCGACGCGCCGAGCGTCCCGGACCGACAACGGCAGCGGTGACCAGCCCGCGAGCCGCCCCAGCTCGGCGATCGGCGGGGCGATCGACGACGTCGCCAGGATCTCCGCCGGCGGTCCCGAGCGCACCGAACCGTCGCCCGGCAGGTACAGCAGCCGGTCCGCGTACTGGGCCACCCGCTCCATCCGGTGCTCCGCGACGACCACCGTCGTCCCGAGGTCGTGCACCAGCCGCGTGATCGCCGCCAGCACGTCTTCGGCCGCCGTCGGGTCCAGGGCCGACGTCGGCTCGTCGAGGACGACCACCGACGGGTGCGCCGTCAGCACCGAGCCGATCGCCACGCGCTGCTGCTGGCCGCCCGACAAAGTCCGAAGTGGACGGTTGCGCAGGTCCGCGATCCCCAGCAGGTCAAGGGTTTCCTCGACGCGCTTGCGCATGACGTCCGGCGCCACCGCGAGCTGCTCCATCGCGTACGCCAGCTCCTCCTCGACGGTGTCCGTGACGAACCCGGCGAGCGGGTCCTGCCCGACGACGCCGACGACCGACGCCAGCTCACGCGGCGGATGAGCAGCGGTATCCAGCCCGCCGACCAGGACACGACCGGCCAGGAGACCGCCCGTGAAGTGCGGGACGAGCCCGTTGATCGCGCCGAGGAACGTCGACTTGCCGGCCCCGGTCGGCCCCGCGACCAAGCACAGTTCACCCTCCTCGACCTGCAGGGAGACGTCCGAAAGCACCGGGCGCGCCGCGTCCGGGTAGGTCACCGTGACCCGCGAGAACTCGATCACCGGACGACCTCCGGAGGCGGCGGCGCGACCCACGCCGGCAGCACCGCGACGAGCAGGGAAACCACGTGCACCAGGGAAACCTCCGGCCACCGCAACGGACTCAACGACGGGAACAGGTTCGCCGGGTCGACCCGCGCCGACACGAACAGCAGCACGCACGACCCGACGCCGGCGAGCACGACCAGCGTCTCCGGCCACCGCCACGGGTCCGGCCGGTACGCCGTCCGCCGCACGCGCCGGCCGCCGACGACGAACCCCACGACCGCCACCACCAGGCCCAGGACCAGCAGCGGCACGCCGGGCCACGACGACGTCCCGTCGAGCACGCCGTACACGCCGACGCACACGCCGACCAGCCCCGAGAGAACACAGGACGCGATCAGCACCCGCACCCCGGGACTCAGGTACGCCCGGCGCCCGTAGCCCCGGGAGTCCATCGCGGCCGCCAGCCGCAGCGCCCGGTCCATCGCGTCCTCCAGCACCGGCACCACGATGCCCTTGACTGCTCGCAGCCCGCGAGTCCGGCCCGCCCGCAGCCGCCGCGCCCGCCGCACGCGCTGGACGCTCTCGACGAGCTGCGGCGCGACCGTCAGGGCGACCGTGACCGCCGTCCCCACCTCGTACAACGCTCCTGGAACGGCCTTGAGCAGGCGTTTCGGGTTGGCCAGCGCGTTCGCCGCGCCGACGCAGACGACCATCGTCGCCAGCCGCAGGCCGTCGTAGAACCCGCCGAGCAGCGCCTCCGCCGACGTCGGCCCGAGCAGGGACAACCCGGCCGTCAGGGGGATCCGCGGCAGCGCCAGCAGCACGTGCCCGCCGTCTTCGCCGCCGACCAGGATCCGGAACAGCACGCGCGACGCGACGATCAGCGCGCCGACGTACGCGTACAGCCGGAACGCCAGCGCCCAGGGCGCGTCGCTGCGCCGGTTCGCGACGACGAACCCCGCGACGGCGATGATCAGGCCGAGCAGCAGCGGGTTCGTCGTCCGGCTGGCGGCGACGGCCAGCGCGAGCGCCCAGACCCACCAGGCGCCGGGGTGCAGCGCCCTACTGCGCACGCCGGCGACGGGCCACGACGATCCCGGCGCCGGCGACCACCACGATCACGACGGCCCCGATGACCAGGCCCCACGGGAACGAACCGCCCTGCTCGGCGGGAGCGGGCGCCGGAGCGGGGGTGGCGGCTTGCCGAACCGGGGCCACGCGAGGCGGCGACGGCAGGTCGTCCGCCGATTTCGGCCGGGCGAACGCCCAGCCTTCGAAGCCGTTAGCCGCCGGCTTCGACGTCTGCGCGCCTTCCTGGCTCGACTCCCACTTGCCGCCCGCCGAAGCGTGCCAGTAGCTCCAGTACGCCGTCGCCGACGGCATGCCCGCGCACGACTCGACGTCGGGCCCCGGCTTGCCGTCGATCCGGCAGGCCACGGCCAGGCCGTACTTCTGCGAGCCGGCGACGTCGATCCCGGCCTCCTGCAGGGCGGCGATGCCGTTCGCGGGCGTCCCGGGCGCGCAACGGATCAGCGGCTGCGGGCCCAGGTCGCCGAAGTCGACGACCACCGTCACGCCGGCACCTTCGGCGCACGCCCCATCGGCGGCCGAGGCGGGCGCGGCGCCCGCGAAGGATGTGCTGAACAGCAGGGCGCAAACGACGGCGAACCGGGCGGCGATCATGCAAGAACCATAGCCAGCCTCGGACGCGGTTCCGGCGCGACGAGGGACACACCTAGACTGCGGGCCGTGGGACAGCTCATCGCGGACGGACAGCTGCGCGTCGGCCTGATCGGCGCCGGCCCGTGGGCGACGACGATCCACGCGCCCGGCCTGGCGGATCACCCCGGCACGGCGCTGACCGCGGTCTGGGCCCGGCGGCCCGAGGCCGCGCAAACGCTTGCGGACACGCACTGCGCGGCGACCGCCGGCAGCGTCGAGGAGCTGTTCGAGCAGGTGGACGCGGTCGCGTTCGCCGTTCCGCCGTCGATCCAGGCCGAACTGGCCGTGCGCGCGGCCGAAGCCGGGAAGCACCTCATCCTGGAGAAGCCGATCGCCGCCGACCTCGGCGGTGCCCAGCGGCTGGCCGACGCCGTCGCGGCCGCGGACGTCGCCGCGCTCGTCGTGCTGACCCTGCGGTACTCGGCGCAGACCCAGGACTGGCTCGCCGGCCTCGCCCAGGCGGGCGGCTGGGCGGGCGGCGGCGCCCGCTGGTTGTCCGGCGCGCTGCTCGGCGGCCAGTACGCCGCTTCGGAGTGGCGCCAGGACGACGGCGGCGCGCTGTTCGACATCGGCCCGCACGCGCTCGACATGCTGGACGCCGCGCTCGGCCCGATCACCGAGGTCGTCGCCGCCCGGCGGAGCCCCGGCGACCTCTGGCACCTGATGCTCGCCCACGAGGCCGGCGTGATCAGCACCGCGACGCTTTCGCTGCGGCTTCCGGTGCAGCCGACGGTCGTCGAGGTCGCCGTCTGGGGCGAGCACGGATACCGGACGCTCGGGCGCAAACCGGGCTCGGCGCAGGAGTCCTACACCGCGCTGCTGGACGACTTCGCCGCGATGATCGCGAGCGGCACCACCACTCACCCGTGTGATGTCCGGCGCGGTCTGCACCTCCAGAAGCTGCTCGAACAGGCCCGCGCGCTCGCCGAGTAGTACACAGGCCCGGCGCACGGATTTACGTTGTGAAGTAAGGCTTCTCCTGGAACTCCCCGAATTCATCCACAGGGTTGTCCACAATCTCCACTGTGGACAGTGCGTGTCCTGACCGAACCACGGGAAGACAAACGCCGCCACCGGAAAGATCACCGAATAGTGCGGCTCGCTCGGACTGCCGAGTCGATCTTGCGGTGCAAAGGTGATCTTGAGTGGAGGGGTTCCGAGAGAGGACGCGCATGGAAGCGCTGCTTCGCGCCTTCTGGGGGATGATTCCGATTTCGGCGATCGCACTGCCGTACGCGCTGCTGGGGTGGCCACTGCTCGCGGCCCGGCGACGGCGGAGACTCCCGGCCCGCTTCGCGACCGCGACGGCCGGCGTCGACTGCGCCGCCACGCTCCTGGTCTTCCTCGTGTTCTGCCTGGTCATCATGCCCGTCGGCGGCTCGTCCGACAGCACTCTCGACCTCGTTCCCGGCTCCGACATCACCGCCGCGCTCGCCGACGACGGTTCACTCTGGCAGGTGATCGGCAACGTCCTGCTGCTGTGCCCGCTCGGCGCGTTGCTGCCGTTGCGGGTGCGCCGGCTGCGCACCCTGCTGCGGGTCGCGCTGGCCGCGTTGCTCGCGTCCGTGCTGGTGGAGGGTACGCAATATCTCATCCACTGCGGCCGGGTCACCTCGGCGGACGACGTCCTGCTGAACACCGCGGGCGCGACGCTCGGTGCCGCGCTCAGCCGGCGCGGGTGGCGCTCCCTCGACCCGCCGGCGCCGGTGGCCATCCCGGCGCAACGGCGGCGGATCTGCGAGTCGCCGACGCTTCGGATGCGCGTCCCGCGTTCGGTCTGGGACACGCGCTACGCGGCCATCGCGCACCCGGAACGCCAGTAATCCGGTTGCGGGCCGTGCCAAGATGGCCGCGAGGACTGACCCCTTCGAGTCAAGGAATGACCGCCTATGCCTGGCGCCGCCTCCGGCGTCGGCCCCCGCTAGGCCCGACGCCCGGCGATCCGCCCGCAGGCCCGCTCACCGGGCTGCGGTTCCTTGACATGCTTTCGAAAGGTTCACATGTCCGCCATTCAGGCCTATGTCCGCAAGACGGCGCCGCGCGGCCGGGACACCGAGCGGGTCGGCCCCTTCCTGGCCACCTACTCGCCGGACACGCCGCACCCGATGCTCAACTACGCGATCCCGGACGACGGCGCCCAGCCGACGCCGGCCGAGATCGCCGCCCTGACCGAGGCGTACCGGCGGCGGGACCTGCTCCCGCGGCTCGAGTACTTCACCGACGTCGCCCCCGGCCTGGAGAAACTGCTGGTCGACGCGGGGTACGGGCTCGAACGCCGGGTGCCGCTGATGACCTGCTCGCCGGCCGAGCGGGTCGACAAATCGGCGCCGGCGGGGATCCGGCTGCGCGCACCGGAGTCCGGCGAGGACTTCCGGCGCATGCGAGCCGCGCAGAACATCGCGTTCGGCGAAGCGCCGGAAATCAGTGACGAGGAGGTCGAGCACCTGAAGACCAGCGAGCGGCACCTCCTCGCGGAAGCCGGCGGCGTGGTCGTCGGCGGCGGGGTCGCGCTCGACATCGTCGACGGCACCACCGAGATCGCCGGGATCGCCGTGCTCGAGCCGTACCGCGGCCGCGGGATCGCCGCGGCGCTCACCGCGCGGCTCACCCGCGAAGCGCACGAAGCCGGTGCGCACACGGCGTTCCTCACCCCCGGTGACCTGGGGATCGGAAACGTCTACGCCCGCGTCGGCTACCGGCCGGCGGGCGAGTGCGTGCACCTGTCACTGGCCTAGTCGTCGAAGCGGCCGGAGCGGCCTCGTTTCACGTCGCTCCGGCGCTTCTTCGACGCCAGGCGGCGTTCCTTCGAACCGCGGGACGGTTTCGTGGGGCGCCGCTTGGCGGGCGGCGGCGCCGACGCGTCCATGAGCAGGTTCGCGAGCCGGCCGCGCGCCGCTTCGCGGTTCTGCAGCTGCGAGCGGTGTTCGCTGGCCGCGATCGTCAGGACGCCGTCGACCAGCCGCGAGCCGAGCCCGGCCAGGACCCGGTCACGCAGGTGCTCGGGGATCGACGGCGACGCGGCGACGTCGAAGGACAGCTCGACGCGCGAGTCCGTGGTGTTCACGCCCTGCCCGCCCGGGCCGGACGAGCGCGAAAAGCGCTCGCTCAACTCGGCTCCCGGGATCGTGAACCGGGAGCCGATCACCACGTCTTCGGCTGCCACGTCAACCAGTGTGACAGCCGGGTCGAGCGAAAATCAGAACCGCGGGTGGTCGCCCGAAAGCACCGCGCGCGGGCCGTCGACGTCGCCGGCGGGCTGGACGTCGCCCAGGATCCACGCCGGGACGTGCCGCGCGGTCAGCATGGCCAGCGCCCGGTCGACGTCTTCGGCGCCGACGATCGCGACCATGCCCACGCCCATGTTGAACGTCTTCTCCAGCTCGGCCCGCTCGACCTTGCCGCGCTGGCCGATCACGGCGAACACCGGGGCCGGCGTCCAGGTGCCGCGCTCGAGCCGGGCGACCAGGCCGCGCGGCATGACGCGGGCCAGGTTGGCCTCCAGGCCACCGCCGGTGATGTGCGCGAACGTCCGGACCTCGGTCTCGGCGGCGAGCGCCAGGCAGTCCTTCGCGTAGATGCGCGTCGGCTCCAGCATCTCCTCGCCGAGGGTGCGGCCGAACTCCTCGACGTGGCCGCCGAGCGGCATCCGCGCGATGTCCAGCAGCACGTGCCGGGCCAGGGAGTACCCGTTCGAGTGCAAACCGGACGAGCCGAGGGCCAACACGACGTCACCCGGACGGACCTTTTCCGGCGAAAGCAGTTGCGACGCCTCGACGACGCCGACACCGGTGGCCGACATGTCGTAGTCGTGCTCGCCCATCAGGCCCGGGTGCTCGGCGGTCTCGCCGCCCAGCAGCGCGCAGCCGGCCTGGACGCAGCCCTCGGCGATGCCGCCGACCAGCGCGGCGATCTTCTCCGGGTGCACCTTGCCGACGGCGATGTAGTCCTGCAGGAACAGCGGCTCGGCGCCGGTCACGACCAGGTCGTCGACGACCATGGCGACCAGGTCGATGCCGACCGTGTCGTGCTTGTCCAGCGCCTGCGCGACCGCGATCTTGGTGCCGACGCCGTCGGTCGACGACGCGAGCACCGGCTCCTTCCACTTGTCGAGCTTCAGGGAGAAGAGCCCGGCGAAGCCGCCGACGCCGCCCAGGACCTCGGGGCGGGTGGCCCGCGCGGCGTGCGGCTTGAGCAGCTCGACGGCTTGGTCGCCGGCGTCGATGCTGACCCCGGCGGCGGCGTACGTGGCGCTCGTGGACTCGCTCACGGTGGAAGGACTCCCTCTGGAAGGAACTGCTAGGGACGCCGGACGGCGTCCTCGGCACCGTACCCGGCGGGGCTGACCGGGGTCGCCGCGCCATTGACCGAGTCGAGGCTTTCGAGCAGGTGCTTCCCGATCAGCGCGTCCTCCGGCAGCGGGATCGGGTACTCGCCGGAGAAGCACGCCGTGCACAGCCGCGACTTCGGCTGTTCCGCCGCCGCGACCAGGCCGTCCAGGGAAATGTAACCCAGGGAGTCGGCTCCGATCGAGCGCCGGATGCCGTCGAGGTCGACGCCGTTCGCGACCAGCTCGGCCCGCGAGGCGAAGTCGATGCCGTAGAAGCACGGCCAGCGCACGGGCGGCGACGCGATCCGGACGTGCACCTCGAGCGCGCCGGCCTCGCGCAGCATCCGGACGAGCGCGCGCTGGGTGTTGCCGCGGACGATCGAGTCGTCCACCACGACCAGGCGCTTGCCGCGGATGACGTCCCGCAGCGGGTTCAGCTTGAGCCGGATGCCGAGCTGGCGGATGGTCTGCGACGGCTGGATGAACGTGCGCCCGACGTAGGCGTTCTTCACCAGGCCGGTGCCGTAGGGGATGCCCGAGCCCTGCGCGTAGCCGATCGCGGCGGGGGTGCCCGACTCCGGCACCGGCATCACGAGGTCGGCTTCGACCGGCTGCTCGCTGGCCAGCCGGCGGCCGATCTCGACGCGGGTGGCGTGCACGCCGCGGCCGGCGATCGTGGTGTCGGGGCGCGCGAGGTAGACGTACTCGAAGACGCAGCCCTTGGGGTCCGGGTTCGCGAACCGGGACGAGCGCAGGCCCGCGGCGTCGATCGCGATGAGCTCGCCGGGCTCGACCTCGCGGACGAAGGACGCACCGACGATGTCGAGGCCCGCCGTCTCGCTGGAGACGACCCAGCCGCGCTCGAGCCGGCCGAGCACCAACGGGTGTACGCCGTGCGGGTCACGCGCCGCGTAGAGCGTGTTCTCGTCGGAGAACACCAGGCAGAAGGCACCCTTGAGGGTGGGGAGCAGGTCCATCGCGGCGGCTTCGATGCCCTTGTCGGCGGCGTTCGCCGCGAGCAGCCCGCAGATCAGGTCGGAGTCGCTGGACGAGCCGGTCAGCCCCGCGTGCGGCTTGAGCCCGGCCTCGATGGTGCGTTCGCGCAGCTCGGCGGTGTTGACGAGGTTGCCGTTGTGCGCGAAGGAAAGGCCGCTGCCGGTTTCGGTGGTGCGGAAGATCGGCTGGGCGTTCTCCCAGATGGTCGCGCCGGTGGTCGAGTACCGGCAGTGCCCGACGGCGATGTGGCCCTGCAGCGACTGCAGGATCTGCTCGTCGAACACCTGGCTGACCAGGCCGAGGTCCTTGAAGACCACGATCTGCGAGCCGTCGGAGACGGAGATGCCGGCGGCCTCCTGCCCGCGGTGCTGCAGGGCGTAGAGGCCGTAGTAGGTCAGCTTCGCGACTTCTTCCCCGGGAGCCCAGACGCCGAAGACGCCACACTCCTCACGGGGTTCCGGTTCGGGCTGGTCGGACACGAGCTGCGGGTCGGAAACCACCGAAGGTGCTCCCAGGAAGACGTGGTCAGGCCGATTTCAGTATAGACGGTGCGGACATGAGTCAGGCCCCGCCCGACGTGGTACTGACCACTTCGGACAGGGCCTGAAGCCTTCATCCCTAGCAAGCATCCGGGAGCGAGAGGATCTCCGTGAGCACTTCGGCGCCTTCGCCGCGGCGGCGCCACAACCAGCGCTCCGGCTCGAGGATGTTCTCCTCGGTACCGGGCATCCGGGTCGCCACGACGTCGTCTTCGGCGTTGAGCCGGACCACGTCCACCACGTCGTCGTGCACCCGCACGCCGACGACGGCGAGGACCTCACCGTGCTCGTCGGCGGGGTGGACGAACTGGTAGCCGCGGGCCACCAGCTCCTGCAGTCCGGTTTCGATGTCGAAGACGGGGGCGACGGCCTCAGCCGAGGACATCGTCGAATTCACCGTCCTTGGCCCCGGCCAGGAAGGCCGCCATTTCCGCGCGCGTGTAGACGAGCGCCGGACCGGTCGGGAAGCGCGAGTTGCGCATCGCGATCTCACCGCTGGACAGCGGCGCCACCTCGACGCAGTTGCCGACGGCCCCGCTGTAGCTCGCCTTGCGCCACTCGGCACCGGACAGCCGGTCGGCCGGGATGCCGTTCTCGAATCGCTCAGCCATGGTCCCACCTCTCGATGTGGAAAAGCTTCCAGGGCGTTGCATCTGCATGTGCATTTGCCCGCGTATCGGAGGCTAGCACGTGTGCCTGCAGCGGTAAATGCACGTGCAGAATTTCTTGCAAAGTTCTCGGACGGTAAAGAATCACCAGGTCACGGTTAACCTATCGGGTGATAGATAGCGACTCGAATGGCTTAGCTGCTACTGGGGGTTACCGCTCAGTGGGGACACGTCCGCACCGGCGGGGTGGTTCACCGGGACCGGTTCCGGGCGGGTCCGAGGCGCCGGCTCAGATCTCCGCGCGCCGCTTGGCGAGCAGGGCGCGGCTCCGCTCCGGCGTCTCCGCGTCGACGGCCAGCATGTCCAGCGCCCGGCTGTACTTCTCGATCTCTTCGCGCTTTTCGATGTAGTGCGCACCGGTCAGGTACTCGACGTACGCGATGTTCGGCAGTTCCGGTTCGCCGAACCGCAGCAGCGAAAACGCGTGCTCGGCCGACAACCCGCTTCGCGAATACGGCAGGACCTGCACCGACACGTGCGGCAGCGCGCTCATCTCCAGCAGGTATTCGATCTGCTGCTTGAGCACCTTCATCCCGCCGATCGGGCGGTGCAGCACCGACTCGTCGAGCACCATCCACACGCGGGGCGCGTCCGGCCTGCTGAACATCTTCTGGCGCCGCATCCGCAGCGCGACCAGCTGGTCGACGCGCTCGTCGGCCATCTCCGGGCGGCCGTGGCTGAAGATCGCCCGCGCGTACGGCTCGATCTGGAGCAGGCCCGACACGTACAGCGGCTCCCAGATCTGGATTCGAGCCGCGGCTTCTTCGAGGCCGACGAGGTCGGTGAACCAGTTCGGCATCGTGTCGCCGAAGCGGCGCCACCAGCCGGGCTCGTTCGACTGCTTGACCATGTCGAGGAACGTCTGGCGCTCGGTCGCGTCCTCGACGCCGTACATCGTGAGCAGGTCGGTGACGTCGCGTTCCTTGAACCCGACGCGGCCCAGTTCGAGGCGGCTGATCTTGGATTCGGACCCGCGGATGTTGTAACCGGCCTGCTGACGGGTGATGCCGGCCTCTTCGCGGAGTCGGCGGAGCTGCGAGCCCAGGATCATGCGGCGCGCCGTGGGGCCGATGTTCTGTTCACCTGCGGACGCGTTCACCGCGTTCATTCCCGGACCTTCCGCGCTCACGTCACCAGGGGGTTCTAGCCCGACTACCGAAAGTACACGTTGGGCCGTCCTGCGCAAAGAGGTGACCCGGTTTACCGCATGCGTGTGGAGTCCTACTCTACGTAGAGTACGAGACTTTCGACACAGAACTTGCGAGGTTCAAGATGCCCGACGCCGCGACCCGGACCGAACGAGTTCCCGTGGGGGTCGACCCGACCCGAGCGAGCATCGCGCGCGTGTACGACGCCTTCCTGCTCGGGAAGGACAACTACGAAATCGACCGGGAGGTCCTGCACAAGGTGCAGCAGGCCGCACCGGAGGCGCAGGACCTCGCGTTCGAGAACCGCGGCTTCCTCATCCGCGTGTGCCGCTTCCTCGCGAGCCAGACCGGCATCACCCAGTACCTCGACCTCGGCTCCGGCCTGCCGACGGCGGAGAACACCCACCAGGTCGTCCAGCGGACCCACCCCGAGGCCACGGTCGTCTACGTCGACAACGACCCCGTGGTCCTCGCCCACGGCCGGGCGCTGCTGGAGGAGAACGAGCACACGCACTTCGTCGCCGAGGACATCTTCGAGCCGCAGCGGATCATCGAGAACGAGGTCATCCGCGAGCACATCGACTTCACCCAGCCGCTCGTGCTGCTGCAGATGGGCACGCTGCACCACTTCAAGGGCGACCACGACCGGCCGAAGGAGATCATGAAGGAGTACGTCGACGCGCTGGCGCCCGGCTCCTTCGTCGGGATCAGCCACTTCTTCGACCCCGAGAACGAGGACTCCGCGACCGCGCGCCGCATGGAGGACTTCTTCGTGCACAGCCCGATGGGCTCCGGCACGTTCCGGACGCAGAAGGAGATCGAGGAGCTCTTCCCCGGTCTCGAGCTGGTCGACCCGGGCGTGACGCTGTGCGCCGACTGGTGGCCGGACGGCCCGCGCCTGAAGGAGCTCAACGTCGCGCAGCGGACGATCGCCGGCGGCGTCGGCCGCAAGCCGTAGCGAGGCCCGTCAAAGCCGGACGATCGGCAGCCAGTGGGACAGGTCGGCCCGGGTGCCCGACGCGGACACCCGGCCGTCCGCCACGGCCGTGGTCCAGTCCAGCCGGCCGGTGGCCAGTTCGAGCCACGTGCGCGGGTCGGTCTCGATCACGTTCGGCGGGGTGCCGCGGGTGTGCCGCGGACCCTCCACGCACTGCACCGCCGCGAACGGCGGCACGCGGACTTCGACCGTGCGGCCCGGCGCGTCGGCCGCGAGCGCGCGCAGGCTGAGGCGGACCGCCGCGGCCAGTTCCGGCCGCGCGGGATCGGGTGCGTCGCCCTGCAGCCACGGCGAAATCGCCAGCACCGCCGCACGTAACTGTCCGGGGTCGACCGAACGCGAAGAGGCCATGGGCAAACAGTAGAGTGGCGCACCAAGACTTTTCAGGGACACCCGAGAACGTGGGGATGAGATGGCGCAGCGGGACGAGGCAGATCGGATGGTTTCGCAGCAGCCCACCGGAAGCGGGGCCGATCGCCCCGGCAAGCACAGCAAGCCCAACCGCGCCGCGCGCCGCGGCGGGCAGCAGGCCCGGCGCTCCGGCAAGCACGGCACGCCCGAGATCACCGCGGAGATGCGCGCGAACGCCCGCGCCAACCCCAACAGCTGGCTCTACGTCATCGACGAGGCCTTCGACCCGAACGGCCCGGTGCCGTCGTGGGCGGTCGTCGGCGCCTACCCGGTGAACGGCGCCGGCGACGTCGTCGCGGACTTCCACCCGAACGACCGCTACCGGCCCTCGCCCAAGGCGCTCGGCTTCCCGGAGCCGTCGAACGACCTCGAGCAGCTGCTGCAGCTCGTCCGCACCGAGCACCGGCCGGCGTCGGACCTGCCGAAGGTCGTCCTCGACGCGACGCTGTTCGTCTACGCGATGTCGCCGGTGCAGCGCACGGTGATCGGCTTCCACAACACCGATGGCCGGGTGATGGTGCCCGCGTACACGCGCAAGGCGCTGGTGCCGCGCGAGTGGCCGCACGCGCGCGCGGTGCTCGGCCGCGACATCGTCAGCCTGCTCGGCGGTCACCCCGTCGCGGTGAACCCGCACGACCTGATCACCGCCGTCGTGCCGGCCGAGCACCTGCTGAAGGCGCTGGCCGACGAACAGCGCTGACCTGCGGGTTTAACCCCATCGAGTGACCACCCGAGTCGCCGATCGCGCGACTCGGGTGCATCGTGAGACTGGATAAGTCTCACGAGACCGGTGGGGAGCATGAGGGTGAAACGTTCGTTGCTGCCCTTCGCCGTCGCCGTCCTGCTCGTAGCCGGCCAGACGCCGGCGAAGGCCGACGACATCTACGAAGGCGCCGAAGACCACTTCGCCGGTTCGCAGATCGCCAAGGTCGAAGGCGTCGACGCGGCGCCCGGCGTGCTCTACGGCGGTGACGACGAGCAGCTCGGCCACGACGTCAGCGGGCACCAGGGCCCGGTCGACTGGCCCGGCGCGGCGCGGACGGGCGCGAAGTTCGTCTACGTCAAGGCGACCGAGGGCACCGGGTTCGTCAACCCGCAGTTCGCCCAGCAGTACAACGGTTCCTACAACGCGGGCCTGATCCGCGGCGCCTACCACTTCGCCCGGCCGGACATCTCCGACGGCGCATCGCAGGCCCGCTACTTCCTCGCCCACGGCGGCGGCTGGTCGGCCGACGGGAAAACGCTGCCCGGCGCGCTCGACGCGGAGTACAACCCGTACGGCGAAACCTGCTACGGCAAGGACGCGGCCGGGATGACCCGCTGGATCAGCGACTTCTCCGAGACCTACCGCGCGGCCACCAGGCGCTACCCGACGATCTACACGTCGACGAGCTGGTGGAAGCGCTGCACCGCGAACAACGCCGGCTTCGGCGCCAACCCGCTGTGGATCGCCCGCTACAACACCTTCATCGGGGAGCTGCCCGCTTCCTGGAGCATCCACACGATCTGGCAGTTCGCCGACAGCGGCAGCCTGCCCGGCGACCAGAACTGGTTCAACGGCTCGGCGGAGCGGCTGCGCGCCCTCGCGCTCGGCTGACCGCCCGGCTCACGAATTATAGGTGTTAACCGGTCACCGGTTGACGACCGTCTTCCCGGGAAAATCACCCACGCGTATACCCAATTTCACGGAACTGAGTGACAAACGCCACTTCGTCACCAACAATCGTGCACGGGCGGCTACCTGCAGTAAGCCGCCCTCAGCGAGGGTATCTGTGAAGGGATTCAACGATGTCCACTTCCCGAAGAAGGCGGCTGTTCGCCGCCCTGGTCGTCCCGGCCACGCTGCTCCTGCTCGGCAGCACGGCCCAGGCGACGACCTTCTCCCCCGAGGTCGACCCCGTGGCCGCGATCAACGCGGACATCGCGCAGCACAACCACGAACTGGGGTCGCAGATCCGGCGCGTCGAAGGCGACAAGTCGACCCCGGACACGCAGAAGGCGGCGCAGCAGCCGCAACCCGGACAGGCCATCCCCGGCCAGGTGCTGGCCACGGTGGCCGGCATGGACGTCGCCAGCTACCAGGGCAACGTCGACTGGGCGAGCTGGTGGAACCAGGGCAAGCGGTTCGTCTGGACCAAAGCCACGGAGAGCACCAGCTACACCAACCCGTACTTCGCGCAGCAGTACAACGGCTCCTACAACCAGGGCTTCATCCGGGGCGCCTACCACTTCGCCACGCCGAACACCTCGAGCGGCGCGGCGCAGGCCCGGTACTTCGTCGCCCACGGCGGCGGCTGGTCGAAGGACGGCAAGACACTGCCCGGGGCACTGGACATGGAGTACAACCCGTACGGCGCGACCTGCTACGGGTTGAGCAAGGCGGGGATGACGTCGTGGATCCTCGACTTCCACGACACCTACCACGCCCTGACCGGCCGCTACCCGGTGATCTACACGTCGACGAGCTGGTGGAGCAGCTGCGTGAGCGGTGACTTCTCCAGCACGGCCCCGCTGTGGGTCGCGCGCTACGCGTCATCGGTCGGCACGCTGCCCTACAACTGGGGCTTCTACACCGTTTGGCAGTACACCTCCAGCCCGCTCGACCAGGACACCTTCAACGGTGCCTACGACCGGCTCCAGGCCCTCGCCAACGGCTGACCCGCACCCCGGCTCCCGGATCGTGACGACTTCGCGTCATCACGGTCCGGGAGCCGGTTTCATGCCGTACCGTCCGAGCTTGCAGAATGCTGCTCACCACGTCCTGGGGGAACCGCACGGGCCTTGCGGACGTCGGAAGCGCACGAACACCCAGCGCCCGGAAGGCATGAAAGATGACTTACCCGCCTCAGCCGGGCCAGCCCGGCCAGCCCGACCCGTACGGCCAGCAGCCCCAGTCCGGTGGCTTCCAGCAGCCGTACCCGCAGCAGGGTGGGTGGGACCCCAACCAGCAGCAACAGCCGTACCCGACGCAGCAGTACCCGCAGGGCTTCGACCCGAGCCAGCAGCAGCCGGGCTACCCGTCGGGCGGGTTCCCGCAGAGCCCGCAGCCGCAGTGGGGTGACCCGAACGCGCAGCAGCAGGGCTGGGCCGACCCCAACGCGCAGCAGCAGTCGGCGTGGGCGGACCCGAACGCGCAGCAGTACGGCCAGCAGGCCTGGGACCCGAACCAGGGCGGCCAGATGTCGGGCTGGGACCAGTCCGGCGGCTACGGCCAGGGCTTCGGCGGGCCGCCGGCGCCGCCGAAGCAGAGCAAGACCGGGATGTGGATCGCGATCGGCGCCACCGTGGTGGTTGTGCTGGCCGTCCTCGGTGTCACCGGCTTCGTCGCGCCCGGGTTCTTCCTGTCGAAGGACGACAACAACGTCGCAGCCCCGCCGGCGTCGAGCACGTCGGCCCAGCCGACGGCGCCGAAGTCCACCACGAAGAAGACCCCGACGACGACCAGCAAGGCGCCGTCGTCCGGTGGCGGCGCGGACGCCAAGGTCGTGCTGCAGGGCTTCATCGACAAGCTGAACGCGGGCGACAACGCCGGCGCGCTCGCGCTGGGCTGCTCGGACTCGAAGGACCTGCTCGACTCGTGGCTCAAGACGTTCCTCAAGCCGCCGCTGCAGCTCACGCTCGGCGACGTGCCGGACGACGAGTTCCTCGTCGAGGGCCAGGTCACCGGGACGTCCGCGGGCAAGAACGTCAAGGGCACGCTGAGCGCGACGAACTTCGACGACAAGGGTTTCTGCGTCAGCACGATGCTGGTTTCCTGACACGGTGAAGCTGTGGCGATCACCGCTGGCGTGGACGTTCCTCGCGTCGGTGGTCCTGCTGGCGGGCGTCGGCGGCTGGTTGCTGACCGACCCCGCCACCAGCCGCAGCGAGGCGCTGAAGACGGGCGGCCTCGCCGGCGGCGCGATCGTGGCGCTGTACGCGCTGTGGCTGAACGACCGGCGCCGCCGCGTCGAGGAACGGCGTCAGGACATCGAGCGGCGCCGGCACGAGCTGGAGTCGCAGCGCGCGGAGCAGGACCGCGAGCGCGTCGCCGACGAGCGGTTCGCGAAGGCCGTCGAGCTGCTGGGGCACGACGCGGATCAGGTGCGCGTCGGGGCGTTGCACGCGTTGGCGGGGCTGGCGCGGAGCCGGCCGGAGTACACGCAGACGGTGCTCGACGTGCTGTGTTCCTACCTGCGGCGGCCGTTCAAGCGACCCGAACCGGATTCCGAAGACCAAGAACCGGAGCGCGAGCTGACGGTCCGGCTCACGGCGCAGCGCCTGGTCACGGACTTGCTGCCCGCGCGTGACGCCGAGGGTCCGACGTACGACCTGGACCTGACCGGCGCGACGCTGGAGTACTTCGACCTGTCGGGCAAGCTGATCGGCGGCTTGCTGCTGCGGTACGCGTCGCTGCACAGCAGCACCAACTTCAGCGGCTGCCGGTTCACGGGCCGCGTGTACCTCACCTCCGCGGGCACCGGCTCGGGCCGGCTGCTGGGGTACTTCCGCTGCCGCGGCGCGGTTTTCGAAAGCCACGCGTGGTTCAGCGGAACGACTTTCGCCGAAGACGCGGAGTTCACGGACACCACGTTCGCCGGGAAGACGACGTTCAAGGACGCGACGTTCGAGAAGGACGCGGTGTTCTCGGGGGTGGTCGCGTCCGACTCGCTGGACCTGCGTCGAACTTCCTTCGGCGGGCAGACGGATCTGCGGTTCGCGTCGCTGCCGGCGTCGGTTTCGCTGTACAACACCCGGGTCCGGGCGGAGAAGGACGTGCAACTGCCGGCCGAGTGGAAGCAGGAGGAACTGCGCGACGGCGAGTCCCGGATCACCGCGGTGAGCGGGTGAAGCGCGTCTCGCCGCTGCTGCTGGCGTTCGTGTTGAGCGTGGCGGCGTTCGCGGGGGTGCTGGTCTGGTTGCTCGCGGACCGCGCGACGAGCCGCGGCGACGCGCTCAAGACGGCGGGGTTGGCGGGCGGCGCGGTGGCGGCGTTGTACGGGCTGTGGCTGAACGACCGCCGTCGCCGGGTGGAGGAGGACCGGCACGAGCTGGAGCGGACGCGGATTTCCGACGAGCGGTTCGCGAAGTCGGTCGAGTTGCTCGGGCACGAGGCCGATCAGGTGCGCGTCGGGGCGATCCACGCGTTGGGCGGGCTGGCGCGGAGTGAGCTCTACACGCAGACGGTGATCGACGTGTTGTGCGCGTACTTGCGGCGGCCGTTCGCGCATCCGGAGTTCGACGACGCCGTCGACGATCCGGCGATCGCCGAGCGGGAGCTGCTGGTCCGGCGCACGGCGCAGCGGGTGATCCGCGCGTCGCTACCGGACGCCGGTTCGGCTGGACCGGCGTACACCCTCGACCTCTCGGGCGCGCGGTTGGACCGGTTCAACCTGTCGGGTAAGCACGTGGGCTTGCTGGGCGCGCAGGCGGCGGCGATCGTCAACGGCGCTTCGTTCGTGGACACGACGTTCGCGGGGTCGGTGTTCTTGACCGGGGCGAGTGTGCACGGGCCGGTCGACTTCACGCGGACGCGGTTCGGCGCCGGGACGGGATTCCGGGACTTCACCGTGCACGATGAGGTGCGGTTCGAGGGTGTTTTCTTTGCGCTGCCGCCGGATTTCGGCCAGGCGCGGCTTCCGGCGGGGGCTGAGTTGCCCTGAGCAGCCCCCGTTTTCCACGCTAGCGGAGGGCACCGACAGTTTCGGGTCGGTTGTCTACTGTGGACTGCCCGGGCAGGATCAGTCTGGGCCGAACTCGACGTCGCGGTCGGCCTGGTTTCCCGGCGGTCCGAACACACTGAAGCCGGCCGCGTGCGGGAAGCGGGTCGGGGTCGAACTGCCCTGACCACTTCCCTGGCCGCCCCTGCCAAACGTCTTGAATGAGTCGTTCAGGACCTCGTACGCCCTGAATGACTCATTCAAGACAACCGCCGGCGAGACCGCCGACCCGCGCTCGCCGGAAACCCGCCGAGGCCGAACCGCCCCGAGCGGCTCCCGCCCTTCCCTGGCAGGGTCCCGGCAAAGTCGGATCGGTGCGGCCGGTCCGGCGGCCGGTGACGTCATGAACGAGTCGTTGATGACCGTCGAAGCCCAGCGTTCCGCGGGCGGTGGTGCCGGGCGGAGCATCGCCCCGGCCGACTTTGCTGGAGCCTGGCGTCAGGTGACTTGAATGGGTCATGGCGTGCGGGGCGGGGTGGGGCTTGGGGACGTGCATTCGAGTCGCGTGAGGTGGGGCGGGGGCGGGGGCAGCTGTTTCTGCCAAAGCCCTTCCGGCACCCCGAAGCTGTCATGGTGACTACGGCCGGCAACACCGCGTCAAGGCGGGAAAGATGCCTTGACCCGGCATTCCCGGCCGTGTTGTGGCTTCGGATCGGGGTGCGGGGGGAGTCTGGGTTCTCGTCGGTGCACGTTCTCGGGGGCCTCTCGCCTTTAGCGTCGGCCTTTGTGGCGTGGCGAGACGGTGGGCAGTCGTTCAGGCGGGGTTGGCGGATGGCATGAACGAGTCGTTCATGACCATCAAAGCTCGGCATCCCGCCGACGCGCCTCTTCGGTCCGGCGTTCCGCGGGCGGTCGTGCCGGGCGGAGCATCGCCCCACCCGACTTTGCCGGAGCCCCGCCCTTCCCTGGGGGGCGTCCCCGGTTCCAGTCTATCGGCAGGGTGCGACAAACTCGCCGGAAAAGCTCCGGCGGCCCCGACCTGTCCACATCCGAGCCGGGTTGTGGACAGGTCGGGATCGGGTCAGTCGAACAGGGCCGGGAGCGTGGACTCCCACGCCGTGCGCAGCTCGTCCAACGTGAACTCCGTGATGCCCTGCAGCTCCAGCGTTCCCGACTCCGGGTCCACCACACCCGTCTTGCGCCACGGCAGCCCGCGCGCTGTGCACATCTCCGTGAAGCGCAGCTCCTCCGTGCGCGGGACCGCCACCAGCACGCGGCCCGCCGACTCCGAGAACAGCTGGACGAACGGGTCCTGGTCCGCGTCCAGGAACACCCGCGCGCCGCACTGTCCGATCAGGACCGTCTCGACCAGTGTCTGGATCAGGCCGCCGTCGGACAAGTCGTGGGCCGCCGAGATCATTCCGTCGCGGGAACCCGCCACCAGGATCTCGCCCAGCAGCTTCTCGCGGGCCAGGTCCACGCGCGGGGGCACGCCGCCCAGGTGGCCGTGGAGCTCGCGGGCCCACGCCGAACCGTCCAGCTCGTCGTGCGTTTCGCCCAGCAGCAGCAGGGTTTCGCCCGCCTCCGCGCCGATGCCCGTCGGGATGCGGCGGGTCACGTCGTCGATCACGCCGAGGACGCCGATCACCGGGGTCGGGAGGATCGCCGTCGAGCCCGTCTGGTTGAAGAAGCTCACGTTGCCGCCCGTCACCGGGATGCCCAGCTCGACGCAGCCGTCCGCGAGGCCGTGCACCGCCTGCTCGAACTGCCACATCACGCCCGGGTCCGTCGGCGCGCCGAAGTTCAGGCAGTCCGACACCGCCACCGGCGTCGCGCCGCCCGTCGCCACGTTGCGGTACGCCTCCGCCAGCGCCAGCTGCGCGCCGCGGTACGGGTCCAGGTACACGAACTTGCTGTTGCAGTCCGTCGCCACCGAAACGCCGCGGCCGGACGACTCGTCGATCCGGATCATGCCCGAGTCCGACGGCTGCGACAGCACTGAATTCCCGCGCACGTACCGGTCGTACTGCGACGTCACCCATTCCTTCGACGCCTGGTTCGGCGACGCGATCAACCGCAGCACGTCCGCGCGCAGTTCGTCCGGAGTGGACGGACGCGGGAGCGACGCCGACGTGTCCGCGATCAGCGCGTCCTGAAAGGACGGACGCTCGATCCGCCGGTCGTACACCGGGCCCTGGTGGGCGACCGTGTGCGCCGGGACGTCGACGACGACCTCGTCGTTCCAGGTGATGACCAGGTGCTCGCCGTCGGTGACCTCGCCGATGTCGGTCGCGATGACGTCCCACTTGCGGCAGACCGCCATGAACGCCTCGACGTTCTCCGGCGAGACGACCGCGCACATGCGCTCCTGCGACTCGCTGGAGAGCACCTCGGCGGGCGTCATCCCGGTGGCGCGCAACGGAACGCGGTCGAGGTAGATGTGCATGCCGCCGTCGCCGGCCGCGGCCAGCTCCGACGTCGCGCAGGACAGCCCGGCGCCGCCGAGGTCCTGGATGCCGACGACCAGCTTCTGCGCGAACAGCTCGAGGCAGCACTCGATGAGCACCTTCTCGGTGAACGGGTCGCCGACCTGGACGCTCGGCAGCTTCTTGCGGCCGCTCGACGACTCGTCACCCGAAAAGGTGTCACTCGCGAGGACGGAAACGCCGCCGATGCCGTCGAGGCCGGTGCGGGCGCCGAACAGGATGATCTTGTTGCCGGTGCCGGACGCGAACGCCAGGTGCAGGTCCTCGACGCGCATCGCGCCGACGCACAGCGCGTTGACCAGCGGGTTGCCCGAATAGGACGGGTCGAACACGAGCTCGCCGCCGATGTTCGGCAGGCCGAGGCAGTTGCCGTAGCCGCCGACGCCGGCGACGACACCGGGCAGCACGCGCTTGGTGTCGGGGGCGTCGGCCGGGCCGAAGCGCAGCGCGTCGGAGACCGCCAGCGGCCGCGCGCCCATGGCCATGATGTCGCGGACGATGCCGCCGACGCCGGTCGCGGCGCCCTGGTACGGCTCCACATAGGACGGGTGGTTGTGGCTCTCCACCTTGAAGGTGACCGCCCAGCCCTCGCCGATGTCCACGACGCCGGCGTTCTCGCCGATGCCGGCCAGCATCTTGGCCTTCATCTCGTCGGTGGCGGTCTCCCCGAAGTACCGCAGGTGCTTCTTGGAGGACTTGTAGGAGCAGTGCTCGCTCCACATCACCGAGTACATGGCCAGCTCGGCGTCCGTCGGCCGGCGGCCGAGGATCTCGCGGATGCGGGCGTACTCGTCGTCGGCGAGGCCCAATTCGCGATACGGCTGAGTGTGCTCCGGGGTCGCCCCGGCGCGCTCGGTGGTGTCAACGGTGCTGGTCACGGTGTCCGTGTCAGGGTTCGCCACGGCCGCCAGGATACGGGGCGCACCCGGGCGCCCCGGACGGTGGGCCGCCGAAAATCGGTCGCCTTCCGCTGGTCGGCGGCTTACCGTCGGGAATCGTGCTTTCCGCCACATATCCCTTTCCGCCGCTGCGGCTGCCCGCGCGGCCGAGCGCGAGCCGCTTCCTGCTCGCCGTGTTCCGGGCCCGGCTCGCCACGGTGCTGGGCGCCGCCGCGCTCGGTGTCGTGTGGGCGCTGCCCGGTGCGCTGATGCCGCTGGTGATCGGCCAGGGCATCGGCGCCGTCAGCGCGCACGACGGCGCCGGCGTCTGGCGCTGGGCGCTGGCCGCCGCCCTGCTCGGGGTGGTGCAGACGCTGACCGGGACCTGGCTGCACTTCCTCAACTACGGCCTGTGGCTGCACGGCGCGGGCTCGACCCAGCGGGCCGTCTCCGCGCACACCACCCGCGTCGGCGCCGGCCTGCGCGAGCAGACGACCACCGGGAACCTCGTCGCGATCAGCACGACCGACATCAACCACATCGGCAACACCGTCGAGGTGACCGGCCGGGCGTTCGGCTCGCTGCTGGCGTTCGTCGTGGTGGCCGTGTGGCTGATCTCGACGTCGCCGCTGCTCGGCGTGGTCGCGCTGGTCGGCGTGCCGGTCGCGGTGCTGGGCATCGGGCCGCTGCTGGCGCCGCTGCAGAAGCGCAAGGCGAAGCAGCGCGAGAAGCGCGGCGACGTCAACGCGCTCGGCGCGGACATCGTGTCCGGCCTGCGGATCCTGCGCGGCATCGGCGGCGAGCGGCGGTTCTTCGGCCGCTTCCGCGAAACGAGCCAGCGGGTCCGGCGGGCCGGCATCGAGGTCGGCAAGGCCGAGTCGTGGCTGGCCGCGGCCGAGATCGCGCTGCCCGGCCTGGTCACCGTGGCGATCACCTGGCTGGGTGCGCGGCTGGCCGTGTCCGGGGAGATCGGCGTCGGGCAGCTCGTGGCGTTCTACGGCATTTCGACGTTTCTCATCTGGCCGGTCACCGCGGCCACCGAAGCGGTCGGCTCGATCACGTCGGGCCTGGTCGCGGCGCGGAAGGTGGTGGCGCTGCTGGCGATCCGCCCGAAGCTGGCGGACCCGGCGGACCCGGTCCGGCTGCCCGACGGGCCGCTGGAGCTGCTCGACTCCGAGTCCGGCGTGCGGGTCGCGGCCGGGCGGCTGACGGTCGTCGACTTCGGCGCCGACGGCGAAGCGGTGGCCGACCGGCTGGCCCGGTTCGCCGACCCGGCCGACGGCGAGGAGGTGCTGGTCAACGGCGTCCGGGCGGACCACGTCGCGCTCACGGAGCTGCGGCGGCGGATCGTCTACGCGCACAACCAGGACATCTGGTTCTCGGGCGTGCTGCGCGAGCAGCTGGCGCCGGCGCGACCGGGCGGCGTCGGGATCACCGAAGCGCTGTACGCGGCCGACGCCGACGACATCGTCGACGCGCTGCCCAACGGCGTCGACGAGGTGATCGGCGAGCGCGGGCGCGAGGTGTCCGGCGGCCAGCGGCAACGGCTGAACCTGGCCCGCGCGCTGGCGGCGGACGCCGACGTGCTGGTGCTGGACGAGCCGACGTCGGCGGTCGACGCGCACACGGAGGCACGCATCACCGAGCGCGTCGCGGCCCTGCGCCGCGGCAAGACGACGGTGGTGTTCAGCCAGAGTCCACTGTGGACACATGTGGCCGACGAGGTTTTCACGGCGAAGGTGGTGACGGTGTGAAGCGGCTCCCCACGGCGTCCCGGCGGGACGTCCGGCGCTGGGCGCTGAAGACGGCGGCGATCCACAAACGCGAGTTCGGGCTGCTGCTCGGCGCGCTGTGCGTGGCGACGCTGATCGGGCTGGCCGGGCCGCAGCTGCTCGGCACGCTGGTCGACGACGTCGCGGCCGGCACGACGACGGGCCACGTCGACGTGCTGGCGGCGGTGTTCGTCGGGATCCTGGTGCTGCAGGCGGCGGCGCGGAAGGTCGCGCGGATGCGCGGCGCGGTGTTCGGCGAGCTGGTGCTGGCCGAGACGCGCGAGGAGTTCGTCGGGACGGCGCTGCAGCTGCCGCTCGGCACGGTCGAGGCGGCCGGCACGGGTGACCTGCTCAGCCGCGCCACCACCGACCTCGGCCGGATCGACCACGCGGCGCGGTTCGCGGCGCCGGAGATCCTGATCGCGGCGGTGACCGTGGTGTTCACGGTCGTCGCGATGGTGCTGACGTCGCCGCTGCTCTCGCTGGGCCTGCTGGTCGCGGTGCCGCTGCTGGTGAGCGTCAACGTCTGGTACCAGCGGCGGATCCCGTCGGTGATGCAGTGGATGCTCGACCGCTGGGCGGACCTGACGACCAGCGTCCACGAGACGGCGGAGGGCGCACGCACGGTCGAGGCGCTCGGCCTCACCGAGCGGCGCGTCGACGCGGCGCACGACGCGCTGGACCAGAGCATCTTCGGCGAGCGGCGGATGCGGGCGTTGCAGCTGCGGTGGCTGCCGTCGCTGGAGATCAGCTACGTGCTGCCGCTGGCGGTCATGCTGCCGCTCGGGCTGCTCGCGTACACGCGCGGCTGGGCCGGGCTCGGCGAGATCACCACGATGCTGCTGTACGTCCAGGCGATGTCGGCGCCGCTGAACGAGGCGCTGTTCTGGCTCGAGGACCTGCAGGTCGCGGCGGCCGCGGCGCGCCGGATCCTGGGTGTTCGGTCGGTCTCGCTCGAGGGCGGGGAGAAGGTGACCGAGGTGCCGCGCGGGCGTGACATCGACGTCCACGGCGTCCGGTTCGCGTACACGGCCGACCGCGAGGTGCTGCACGGCATCGACCTGCGGGTACCGCGCGGCGAGCGGCTGGCGATCGTCGGCCCGTCCGGCGCGGGCAAGTCGACGCTGGGCCGGCTGCTGGCGGGCATCGCGGCGCCGTCGTCGGGGTCGGTGCGCATCGGCGGCCAGGACGTCTCGGCGCTGGCCGACGACGTCCTGCGCGGCGAGGTCCTGCTGCTTACCCAGGAGCATCACGTGTTCTCGGGGACGCTGCGCCAGAACCTGGCGCTGCCGGCCCGCCGCGAGGGCGGCGACTGGACGGACGACGAGCTGCTGGCGGCGCTGGCCTCGGCGGGCGCGTCGGAGTGGGCTTCTTCCTTGCCGGATGGGCTCGACACGAAGCTGGGCTCGGGCGAGCACCCGGTGCCGGCGGCGATCGCGCAGCAGCTGGCGCTGGCCCGCGTGGTGCTGGCGGACCCGCACACGCTGGTGCTGGACGAGGCGACGTCGCTGCTGGACACGGGCTCGGCGCGGGACCTGGAGCGGTCGCTGAACAGCGTGCTGTCCGGGCGGACCGTGATCGCGATCGCCCACCGCCTGCACACGGCGGCGGCGGCCGACCGGGTCGCGGTGGTCGAGGACGGCCGGATCACGGAGCTGGGTCCGCACGAATCGCTGCTGGCGGCGGGCGGCTCGTACGCGCGTCTGGTAGCGGCGGCTTCGTAGCCCGGAATGTCCGGAGTGTTCGGCTGGTTGCTCCCCGAGTAGGCCTACTTGGGGAGTGCCATGTCGTTTGTGATGACCGCGGCCGAGCGTTCGGAGTTCTTGAGCGGAGTGCACGTGGGAGTGCTGGCGGTGGAGCGCGCCGGGCGGGCGCCGCTGGCGGTGCCGGTTTGGTACGACTACTCGCCGGGTGGCGAGGTCCTGATCTGGATGGAGCGCGACACGGTCAAGGACCGCGCGATCACGGCGGCCGGCCGGTTGAGCTTGGCGGTGCAGGACGAGAACCCGCCGTACAAGTACGTGACGGTGGAGGGACCGGTGGTGGCGAACGACCAGCCACCGACGCGTGAGCAGGCGTTGCGGATCGCGGGCCGTTACTGGCCCGAGGACCAGGCGACGGCGTACGTCGATTCGGCGCTCGGGGAGCGGTCGGTGCTGGTGCGGGTTCGGCCGGAGAAGTGGCTGTCCAACGACCAGAGCAAGAGCTGAAAATCGGCTGCGCCGGGAGCACGCCGGCGGGCAGCATGGCCGGATGCCGGACTTGCGGTGGGACGACGTCAGCGATCTCTTCGACCCCGAGGTGATGGGCGCGCTGCCGGACGTGACCGTGGCGAACACCTCGGTCGAGGACTGGCAGGCGGTGTTCGACCTCGTCAGGTCGGCGGGATGGTCTTGGAAGTACTCGGCAGGGGCGCTGCCTTCCGCCACGGAAGTGCTGACCCATCCGGCCGATGCGGACTCGGCCGAACTGCGGGTCTGGCCGGTCCCGGGTGTCCTGGCGATCTTCCGTCCGACGTGCGCCGGGCGGATCGACTTCGACGTCGACCTTCGTGAGCTTCAAGGCCAGGCGGGCGTGGACACCCTGTGCGGCTTCCTGCGCGCGATCGGCCGCCGGCTGGCGAAGCCCGTCGTCATGACCGCCGAAGGCGACCACGGCTACCCGGTGCTCGGGTTCGATCCCGGCGCGGACCGCGTCGCGCTGCTGACGGAACCGCGGGACCGCTGACCGCGTCCGGGGCTGTGGACAACTCGTGTCCACAGCCCCGGAACTGTCGGTGGCCCCCGATAAGCTGGAAACCGGGGGCGGAGCCCTAAGCCTTGACCAGCGCGTCCACCGCGCTGAAGAACATGCCCAGCCCGTCGTCCGACGGCCCGGTCAACGCATCGATCGCGTGCTCCGGGTGCGGCATCAACCCGACCACCCGGCCGTTCGCCGACCGGATGCCGGCGATGTCGTTGCGCGACCCGTTCGGGTTGCCGCCGACGTAGCGGAACACCACGCGCCCCTCGGCCTCGAGCTCGTCCAAAGTGGACTGCTCGGCCACGTAGCACCCGTCGATGTTCTTCATCGGGATGAGGATCTCCGCGCCCGCGTCGTACCGCGTGGTCCACGCCGTGTCGGTGTTCTCCACCCGCAGCCACTGGTCGCGGCAGATGAAGTGCAGGCCCTGGTTGCGGATCATCGCGCCCGGCAGCAGCCCGGCCTCGCACAGGATCTGGAACCCGTTGCAGATGCCGAGCACCGGCATGCCGCCGCGCGCCGCTTCGATCACCGGCGTCATCACCGGCGCGAACCGGGCGATCACGCCCGCGCGCAGGTAGTCGCCGTAGGAAAAGCCGCCCGGGACGACGACCGCGTCGACGTCGTGCAGGTTCTCGTCCGCGTGCCACAGCGGCACCGCCTCCGCGCCGGCGTACTTGACCGCGCGGGCCGCGTCGCCGTCGTCGAGCGTGCCCGGGAACGTGATGACGCCGATGCGCGCGCTCACGCGTCCACCCGGGTGATCGTCCACTGCTCGATGACCGGGTTCGCGAGGAAGCCCTCGGCGATCTTCTCGAGCGTCGCGTCGTCGACCGTGTCGTCGACCTCGAGCTCGAAGTGCTTGCCCTGGCGGATCTCCTTGATCCCGGTGAAGCCGAGGCGACCGGCGGCGCCGAGCGCGGCCTGCCCCTGCGGGTCGAGGATTTCGGGCTTCGGCATGACGTCGACAACGACTCGGGCCACGGCAGGCTGCTCCTTATTCACGCAGGTCGTGGGTACCCCGCGAGCATAGTTCACCCAGTTCGGCAGGCCGCGAGGACCTAGACTGGCCGTACGCGCCGCGCTGCGCCATGATGAGTCGTTGACATCGCGCCAACAGCTGTGGAGGCACTGTGGACTCCTACGACTACGTGATCGTCGGCGCCGGGAGCGCCGGGTGCGTGCTGGCGAACCGGCTCACCGAGGATCCGTCCGCCCAGGTCCTGCTGCTCGAAGCGGGCGCGGAGGACACCGCCGACGAAATCCACATCCCGGCCGCGTTCCCCGGCCTGTTCAAGACCAAGTGGGACTGGAACTACGAGACGGTCGAGCAGAAGCACACGGGCAAGACGGCCTACTGGCCGCGCGGCAAGATGCTCGGCGGCTGCTCGTCGATCAACGCGATGATCTACATCCGCGGCAACCGCGCCGACTACGACGGCTGGCGCGATTCCCACGGCGCCGAAGGCTGGGGCTGGGACGACGTCCTCCCGTACTTCAAGCGCGCCGAGGGCAACCAGCGGCTCGACGGGCCCCTGCACGGCACCGACGGCCCGCTCCACGTCGAGGACCGCCGCTTCACCCACGAGCTGTCGACGGCGTGGGTCGACTCCGCCGTCGCGTGGGGGCTCAAGCGCACCGACGACTTCAACGGCGAGAGCCAGGAAGGCGCCGGCGTCTACCAGGTCACCTGCAAGAAGGGCCGCCGCTGGTCGACCGCCGACGCGTACCTGCGGCCCGCGTTGGAGCGGCCGAACCTCACGGTGAAGACCTGCGCGCCGGCGACCCGCGTCGTCTTCGAGGGCACGCGCGCGGTCGGCGTGTCCTATTTGGACAACGGGGTCGAGACGACCGCGCGGGCGTCGGCCGAAGTCATCCTGAGCGGTGGCGCGGTGAACTCGCCGCAGCTGCTGATGGTGTCGGGGGTCGGCCCGGCCGAGCACCTGCGCGAGCACGGCGTCGACGTCGTCGCGGCGCTGCCGGGCGTCGGCGAGAACCTGCACGACCACCCGGCGTGCGGGATCATCTGGTCGACACGCGGCACGACCGACCTGGTCGACGCGGCGACGCCGGGCGGTCTCGTCCGCTACCAGCTGACGAAACGCGGGCCGCTGGCGTCGAACATCGGCGAGGCGGGCGCGTTCTTCCCGACGACCGACGGGCTGCCGGCGCCGGACATGCAGATCCACGTCGCGCCGACGCTGTTCTACGACAACGGCATGCGCGAGCCGACGGTCCCGGGGTTCACGTCGGCGGCGACGCTGGTGGACGTCGCGAGCCGCGGCCGGCTGCGGTTGAAGTCGGCCAATCCGTTGTGGAAGCCGGAAATCGACCCGGCGTACTACGCGGAATCGGTGGACATGGACAAGATGATCGCCGGGTTGCGGGCGCTGATCGAGATCGGTCGTTCCGGTCCGCTGAAGCGGTTCCTGGACCAGCCGTTCCTGCCTGCGCGGCACGATCTGAGCGATTCCGAGCTGGCGGAGCACATTCGGGAGAACACGCAGACGCTTTATCACCCGGTCGGGACTTGCTCGATCGGGTCGGTGGTCGATCCGCAGCTGCGGGTTCAGGGGGTTGAGGGGCTGCGGGTTGTGGACGCGTCGGTGATGCCGGTGGTGCCGCGCGGGAACACCAATGCGCCGACGATCATGGTGGCGGAGAAGGGCGCGGATCTGATTCGAGGGCGGGCCTCGGCCCCCCGGTAACCATTTTACCGGGGACCACCGACAAAACCGGCGCGGTTCCGGGGCTGTGGACGCGAGTTGTCCACAGCCCCGGAACTGCGTCAGCGCTTGCCGTGCAGGATGGTGACCAGCTTGGCCACCAGTGCGTCCGTCGATTCCTTGCGGCTGAACGATGTCAACGTCAACGGGGCCGTGAACCGCTGCCGGGCGATCGCCTTCGTGCGGGCGAACTCGCGCAGCCCCTCCGGACCGTGGATCCGCCCGAAGCCCGAATCCCCGACCCCGCCGAACGGCAAGGACGCGATGCCCGCGAACGACAGCGGCGCGTTGATCGCCGTCATGCCCGTGCGCAGCTTCTCCGCCAGCTCCACCCCTCGGGACTTCGAAAACACCGTCGAACCCAAGCCGTACTTCGTGCTGTTGGCCTTCTCGACCGCTTCGTCCATCGACGCGACCTTGGCGATCGTCACCGTCGGGCCGAACGTCTCCTCCGTGACCGCTTCCGAATCCTCCGGGACGTCGATCAGCACCGTCGGCTGCGCGTAGCGGTCGCCGACCGCTTCCTCGCCTCCCAGGACCGCCTTGCCTCCTCGGGCCAGGGCGTCCTGGATGTGGCGCTTGATGACCGAAAGCTGCGAAGGCATCGTCACCGGGCCGTACTGGGCCGCCTCGTCCGAGCCCGCCCGCACGTCCTTCGACTTCTCGACCACCTTCGCGACGAACTCGTCGTGGACCTTCTCGTGGACGTACACTCGCTCGACGCCGATGCACGTCTGGCCCGAGTTCGAGAACGCTCCCCACACCGTCGCGTCGGCCGCCGCGTCCAGGTCCGCGTCCGCGTCGACCAGGACCGGGTCCTTGCCACCCGCCTCGATGACCACCGGCGTGAGCGTCTCGGCCGCGGCCGCCATGATGCGCTTGCCCGTCGCCGTCGAGCCGGTGAACGCGATCTTGTCCACACCCGCGCCGACCAGCGCCGCGCCCGTCTCGCCGAAGCCCGTGATCAGCTGCAGCACCGGCTGCTCCGGGACGATCTCGGCGAACGCGTCGACCAGCCACTTCCCGACACCCGGCGTGTACTCGCTCGGCTTGAACACCACGGCGTTGCCCGCCGCGAGCGCGTACGCGATCGAGCCCAGCGGCGTGAACACCGGGTAGTTCCACGGGCCGATCACGCCGACCACGCCCAGCGGCTGGTACTCGACGGTCGCCGCCTGGTTCGACATCAGCAGGCCGGCCGAGCGCTTCTGCTTCCCGAGGATCTTGCGAGCGTGCTTGCCCGCCCACGCGATGTGCTCGATGGCCAGGACGCTTTCGAGCTGCGCGTCCGCGATCGGCTTTCCGGTCTCGTCGCGGACCACCTGGCACAGCTGCGGCAGCCGCCGCGTCAGCACGCCCTTCCACGCGCGGAGCCGTTCGGCGCGCCCCGCGAAGCCCAGCTCTTCCCACCACTTCGCCGCGACACGCGCTCGCTCGACGGCCGCCTGGACGTCTTCGGCGCTGTGGACGGGGTAGGTTCCGACCACCTCGTCGGTCGCCGGGCTGAGCGAGTCGAAGGTCTCGCCGACCGACGTCGGCTTCGGCTGGACGGCAGTCATCGGCGTCTCCCTGGAGGTCGCGGGTCAGCCCAGGTTACGACGTTACTGACATCGTGCCAATAGCTCGCGCGGGCTTCGCCACCAGCATTCCACCGGCGATCGCCGCGGCAAAGACACCGAACAACGGGGTGACCCACAGCGGCAGCACGCCCACCGCCAGCGACCCCAGCCCGAAGCCGGCCGCCTGCACCGTGAACGACAACGAGAACCCGGCTGACCTGCGGTTCTTCGGCAGCAGCCGCTGCAGGTTGACCGAGGTGGCGGCCACCAGCGGACCCGTGCAGGCGCCGATCAGGGCCACCGAGCCGAGGAGCCCGGCCCAGCCGAGGCCGCCCGCGAGGGTGAGCCCGCCGACGACGAACCCGGCGAGGAACAGCCGCGGGTCACCGGTCTTCCCGCGCCACGCGTAGAGCGCGCTGCCCGCGATGCTCGCCCCGCTCAGCACGGCGATCACGACCGGCGCCACCGTCTCGGGCGCGCCGAGCCGCTGGACCAGCGGGAGCGGCGCCACCTCGATCGTCGACAGCAGCAGCCCGACGGTGAACGCGCAGCCCAGCCACGGCAGGTAGGTGACGAGCCGCGCCGGCGGGACGTCGTCGCCGGATTCCACCCGTTCGTGCTCGCGAACACCACGCGGGACGAGCAGCGCCGCCGCCAGGCACGCGACCGCCATGGCGGCGAGCGGGACGAACGTGCCGGCCAGGTCGAGCAGCGCGACCAGCGCCGGACCGCCGATGAGCACGCCTTCGAGGAGCATCGCGTCGACGGAGATCGCGCGTGGCAGCAGTTCGTCGTCGACGGTGTCCGCGAGCAGCGTCCGGAAGCCGCCCGACAACGCGCCGCCCGCGATGCCGGGCAGCAGGACGAGCGCGATCAAGACGGGTGCGGGAGCGTCCGCGGCCAGCGCCAGCACGACGTAGCCGGCGGCGGTCAGCAGGAGCAGCGCGGGCAGGCCCCGCGACGGGCCGACGCGGTCGAGCAGCCGCCCGACCGGCACCGCGCACAGCATCTCGGCGGCGACGAAGACCGACATCAGCACGCCGCCGAGCCGGTAGGAGCCGGTCGTCGCGGTGGTCAGGAGGGTGAACGCGAGCGGCGCCATGGTCGCCGGCAGCCGGGCGAACTGGACGCCCGCCGACCAGCGCCAGTAGGCGCGATGGGTGAACAACGACATGCCGGTAGCGTCGTTCGCCGCTCCTAGGAGGCACACTGATTCGGGTGAGGGCGAATCACCGATGATCGAGCTGGTTCTGACGGCGGCCGGCGCGCAACGCGTCCGGTTCGCGATCTCGCCGTTGGAGGAGGTGCTGGGCGCCGTCCAGACGCTGCTCGGCGTCCGGCGGCACCCGGCGCACCTGCCGTGGCTGCCGGACGTTCCCGACGTGCCCGAGCTGGCCGCGGTGCTGAGCGCGCGGCACTACATCACCGAGTTCCTGAGCCCGCCGCCCGCCGGCCCGGAAACCACCGCGCAGGCGCAGCTCCAGGCCGTGCGGGCGACGCCGCCGGCGCAGGTGGCGCTGGAGCTGGGGATGGTCGACGCGGACCTGTCGCGGCTGCCGGCCGACCCGGCTGCCGCGCGCGACCTGCTGGCCGACCAGCTCGAGATCGTGTGGAACGCGCTGCTGGCCCCGGAGTGGCCGAGGCTGCGCGAGCTGCTGGCGGCGGACATCGCGTACCGGACGCGGCAGCTGGGATCCGGCGGGATCGCGGCGATGCTGGCCGGCCTGCACCCGCGCGTGCGGCTGTCGGAGACGTCGGTCCTGGTCGACCTCCGGGCGCGCGAGCGGCTGCAGCTGGATTCGCGCGGGTTGCTGCTGATCCCGGCGGTGTTCGCGTGGCCGAACGTCGGCGTCGTGACGGTGCCGCCGTGGCAGGTTTCGCTGCTGTACCCGGCGCGGGGCGTGGCCGCGCTGTGGGAATCCTCGGCCGACCCGCCGGAGGCGCTGGCCGAGGTCCTCGGCCGCACCCGGGCGCTGCTGCTGACGAGCCTGGACCGCCCGGCGGCGACGACGGAGCTGGCGGGACGGCACGGCTTGGCCCCGGCGACGGTTTCGGCGCACCTCACGGCGTTGCGCGCGGCGGGGTTGCTGGCGTCGGAACGCCGGGGGCATCGAGTGCTGTACCGGCGCACGGAGCTGGGCGACGCCTTGCTGACGGGGAAGCTGTGAGGAACTCTTCGATCCATTCTTGACTCGACGACTAGCGAATCGTGCTTCATTACTACCGACCCGACCCGAAGGTTCGCACACGGTCAGTAAGGGTAAAGTAACGGGGTCATCAGTTTGTGCGATAAGGGAGCGCAAAGGCCTCCGAAGCGCTACAGTTCCGACCCTCGGGCCGGAACCGGCTGCCGAGGCTTCCACGATGTCGAGTTCTAGGATGGGCATGAATCACCAAGGTGGCGAAGGCGGAGACACGTAGTTCCCGCCCCGCAACAGCAGTAAGAGGCCCCGTCGCTCGGACGGGCTACCTCGCCTTCTTGAGGTCGAGGCGCATCCCGACCCGAAGGCGTGGCGGGATGTTCCTCACCACCAAACACACCTCTGTCGGCCCGACACCGTTGCGTCGGACGGTGAGCGAGTAGTCGTGCTGGTCCTTGACCAGCCCGATCGCGTCGCAGGCGACATCACTGCCTTCCGGTAGTTGAACCACGTACTCCAGGTAGTCGGTGACGCACGCGAACCGCAAGGCGAATTCGTCCGGCTGCCGGTCTCGCATAAGTGGAGCACACTTTCCTGGCCATTCTTTCTCGATCACCATCACGATCTCGTCGCCACGCCTGGCGGGACTGCCGAAATGGGCGATTATCTCCAGCCGGTCATCATTGAGCCAGGTGGAAGTCGCATCCCGCCGTGTTCCGCCGATGCCGTCCACCTCAAGCGACTTGACATCCACCTTGACCTTGCGGCGCGCCTGTTCGGATTGATGCCAGCCCGCACCGGTGCGAATGGCGAAGAAGTCGAGCAGGTCGCATTCGACGATCGCCTTGACGGTGATCACCTCGCTCGCGTCGCCGTTGGGCCGCACCGCGGCGGACTCCACCCAGCTGGCGATCCTCCACGAGTGACCATGCCGCTCCTTGAGGACGTTGCAGTAGTACTGGAGCAGCCGACGGTCGAGTTCCGTTCGTGACCGCCATTCGACCCGATTCGCGATGAGCAGGATGTACAACCCGATCACCCCGAGCAGAACTGCGACGATCGCGCCTGCCTTTATCGCGGTATTCCCCAGCAACGCACTGAGCAGACCACCGAAGGCGAGGATCCCGAGCACGCCCTCCGCCAGACCCACAATGCCGGTGTAGACGACGTAGTCCCGGAGCCAGCCGAGGAAGCTTTTGAGCATTCGGACACCCGCCCCTCACCTCGACGAGTTCAGGACGCATCAGGATAATCCATAAGGCCGCAATTCGACGAGCTTGCTCCGTTCGGGGTGGACATATCAAGGACAATTATCGAAAAGACGGACTGAGCGTCACCGAACTCGCGGGTTACCTCTCCGCTGCCGAGGCTGGGCCGATGGTCGGCGACTGTGCGTGTTGGCGAGGCGGAGGCGTCCAGGACTAGGCTGGAAAACGATCCCCCGTAAAGGAGAACCAACGATGCGTATCGTCCATTTCGGACACGCCTGCCTGTTGCTGGAGACCGGCTCCGAGCGGATCCTGATCGACCCCGGGGCGTTCTCCACCGGGTTCGAGGGCGAGCGGGAGCTGTCCGCCGTGCTGGTCACGCACCAGCACTTCGACCACCTCGACGTCGAGCGGCTGCCGAAGGTCCTCGAAGCCAACCCGGACGCCAAGCTGATCGTCGACCCCGGGTCCGCGCCCGAGGTCGAAAAGCTCGGTGTCCCGTTCGACGTCGCCAATGTGGGTGATGCGTTCGCCGTCGGGGACACCTCGATCAAGGCCGTCGGCGGTCAGCACGCCGTCATCCACGCCGACATCCCGGTCATCCCGAACATCGGGTACGTCTTCGACGACGGCGCCTTCTTCCACCCCGGCGACTCGTTCTTCGTGCCCGAGCAGAAGATCGACGTGCTCGGCCTGCCGACCGGGGCGCCGTGGCTCAAGGCCGGCGAAGCCGTCGACTACCTGCGGGCCGTCGCGCCGCGGGTGGCCGTGCCGATCCACGAAGCCGTGCTCGCCAACCCGGCCATGCACTACGGCCTCTTCGGGAACCTCGCGCCGGAAGGCACCGAGGTCAAGGTGCTCGAACGGGCCGAACCCGCGAAGTTCTAAGCGGCCACCGCTCGCAACGAGCCGTAAGTCGCGCCGAACGCGCGGTTCTCGAGAGCGACGTCCACCGCGTCCAGCAGCGCCTGGCGGAGACCGGGGCGGGTCAGGTCCGTGGCTTCCACCCCCAGCCGGACCAGCCCGCCCCGGCGGGCCGACCGCGCCGCCGCCAGCACCAGCGCGAAGCAGCGCACCGTCTCCGTGCGGTGCGACTGGCTCGTGAACTCCTGGACCCGCGCCCGCAGCACCTCGCCGGTCACCAGGTCGCGGACCGCGCCGAGGTCCGCGCACAGGCGGAAGCCGTGCTCGGCGAGCGCCTGCAGCGTGCCCTGGGAGGCGATCCAGCGTGGCGGCGCGAAGCCGTCGACCGACAGGCCCGCGGTGTCCAGCGCCGCCTTCGCCGCGATCAGCCGCAGGCGCGCCTCGTGCGCCGGCAGCGTCGCGAACTCCGCCTTCTTGCCCAGGTACACCGTGCGGTGCGTGGGCGTGACGGTGTGGTCGTAGCCGTGCAGCAGCACGGAATCGCCGCGGCGGGCGCGCGTGCGCACCCACTCCGTCACCGGGCCTTCGCCGGTGCGGGCGGCGTACAGCAGAGACAGCGGGACCCGGCGGCGGTCGAGCTCGGCCGCGAGGTCGGCGCACCGGTGCAGCGTGCGTGGGGTGATTCCCGACAGCGAAACCAGCAAGCGAGCGTCCACGCCACCATTGGGACGCACGCGTCTGACGTCGCCGTGAACTGCGCAGAACGGGCGAGCGTCCGTTGCCGGAAGGGTCAGGCGCCCTCGCGCAGCCGCGACACCGCCACCGCGATTCGGCCCCGCAGGTCGGGGTCGGCGACCTGGCCGTCGGCGACGTCCACGCGCGCGATCGGGATCCGCACGCACGCCTCTTCGACGATCTTCGCGCCCGCGTACGTCAGCACCTTGCGCAGCGAGTCGTGCGCGTCGCGGCCGCCCGTCGGGGCCGCCACCGACGACGCGTTGATCCACGAGACCGGCTTGCCGTAGATCTCGCCGCCGCCGACCGTCCAGTCCAGGAGGTTCTTGAACGAGCCCGGCAGGCCACCCGCGTACTCCGGGGTGCAGATCAGGATCGCGTCCGCCTCCTTGATCGCCGCCCGCAGCGAAGCGACGGCCGGGTGCAGCGGGTCGCGGTCGTCATCGGGGTTGAAGTGCGGCAGGTCGCCGAGGCCGGTGTACGTCTTGCTCGCGGTGAGGGTCGCGACGGTCCCCAGCACCGCCGCATTGCCCGAGCCTGCTCGCAGGCTGCCGCAGATCAGCAGGATCACGAGGCCAGTCTGCCAGCGAAAGCCCGGTGACGCGGTGGTACGCCTCGATGTACCGGTCGCGCGTGGCCGTCACCACTTCGGGGGGCAGCGGCGGCAGCGTGGACACGCAGTCCCAGCCCGACGACGGCCCGACCAGCCAGTCGCGCACGTGCTGCTTGTCGAACGACGGGCGCGGGCGGCCGGGGCGGTGGCCGTCGGCCAGCCAGTAGCGCGCCGAGTCCGGGGTCAGCAGCTCGTCGGCGAGCACGAGCTCGCCGTTGCGGCGGACGCCGAACTCGAACTTGGTGTCGGCCAGCAGCAGGCCCTGTTCCGCGGCCCGCGCGGCACCGCGGCGGTACAGCTCGAGCGAGGCCTCCCGGACCTTCTCGGCGAGCGGGCGGCCGAGGATCTCCGCGAACGTCCCGAAGTCGAGGTGCTCGTCGACCTCGCCGGGGAACGCTTTCGTGGACGGCGTGAAGATCGGCTCCGGCAGCCGCTCGGACTCGGCGAGCCCCGGCGGCAGCGCGACCCCGCACACCGAACCGGACTTGCGGTACTCCGCGTACCCGCGCCCGGCAAGGTGACCCCGGACGACGGCCTCCACCGGCAGCATCTTCAGGCGCTCGACCAGCAGCGCCCGGCCGCGGAACGCCTTCGGGATCCGGCGCCCTTCGCAGGCGACCAGGTGGTTCGGGACGACGTCGGCCAGTTCGCGGAACCAGAACACGCTCATCGCGGTGAGCACCCGGCCCTTGTCCGGGACGGGCGTGGGGAACACGCGCTCGAAAGCCGAAATGCGGTCGGAGGCGACGACCAGCAGGTGGTCGTCGCCCACGGCGTAGAGGTCGCGGACCTTGCCGGAGGCGAGCCGCTCGGGGGTGGGGAGGGGTGTCACGCGCTGAACCCTAACGGGCACCCTCCGCCACCATGGATGATGCTCACATGGCGTACGACTGGATCTCGGTGACGACCGACTACGGCCTGCGCGACGGCTTCGTGGCGGCCTGCCACGGCGTGATCGCGCGGCTCGCGCCCGCCGTGCGGGTGATCGACATCACCCACGAGGTGCCACCCCAGGACATCCGGCACGGCGCGATGGCGCTGGCCCAGACCGTGCCGTTCCTGCCGGAAGCGGTGCACGTCGCCGTCGTCGACCCGGGCGTCGGGACGGCCCGGCTCGGCGTGGTCGTCGTCGCCGAAGGTGGGCTGCTGGTCGGGCCGGACAACGGCCTCCTGCTGCCCGCCGCGCATGCCCTCGGCGGGGTCCGGGAGGCCTACGAGCTGGCCGAGCCGTCGCTGCGGCTGCCGGTCACGTCGGCGACGTTCCACGGACGGGACGTCTTCGCGCCCGCGGCCGCGCACCTGGCGCTGGGGGTCGCGCCGGGCGAGTTCGGCGCCCGCGTCGACGACCTGGTCGAGCTGCCGGAGCCCTTCGTCGCGGCGTTCCCCGGGAAGCTGGTGTCGGAGGTGCTGACGGTCGACCACTTCGGCAACGTCCAGCTCGCGGCGACGCCGGCCGACCTGGAGCTGTCGGGGTTGTCGGGCGCGGTGTCCGTGCACAGCGAGCGGGTCGCGGTGACGACCGAGATCGGCCGGACCTTCGCCGACGTCCCGGCCGGGGCGAGCGTGCTCTACACCGACTCGGCGGGCCGGCTCGCCGTCGCCGTCAACGGCGGTTCGGCCGCGGCGGTGCTCGGGCTCGGGCCGGCCCAGGAGTGCACGATCACCTCGTCGCCGACCGCGAGCTGACCCGGCCTCAGTACCGCGGCCTTCATCCCGAACGTCACCCCGCCGTCCGGGTGGCGGCGGTACCCGGCGAGCGTCCGGATCGGCTCGGGGCCGGCCTTCTTGCCCGTCTCCTGGTCGACCATCGGGACCGTGCAGCGCACGCACTGCTTGGCGTAGCCGAACTCCGCGGTGCCCGCGGTCATCGTGCGGACCTCGTCCTCGGTGTGCGGGTCGAGCCAGCCGGAGACGACCACGTTGGGGCGGAAGCGGTCCATCGGCACGGGTTCGCCGCCGTGCTCGAGGATCCGCGCGTTCAGGCCGTCCAAAGAGGACTCACTGGCGACGAGCAGCGCGTGCCCGTCGGCGAACGCGGCCGTGCCGGGCGTCTCGCCGCCCGTCACGCGCTCGTGGTCCGGCGCGACGCCGATCAGCACCGAGGGCAGGCCGAGCAGGTCCGAGAACCATTCCGCGGCCGCGTCGCCCTGGTGGATGCCTTCGCCGTGCCACGAGAACGTCGAGCCCGGGTGCCGCGGGCCGTCGCGCCGGATGTCGATTTCGAGGTCGTCGCGGCCGGGCGCGGACAGCGCGAGCTTGTCGCCGAGCACCCGCGGCCGGACCGCGGCCAGCACCGGGTACCGGCGCTGGCTGCGGAAGTCACCGTCGGGCGCGACGACCTGGAAGACGCGGTCGTGCGCCAGCCCGGCCGGGGTGACCTCGGCCACCGGCACGTCGGTGCCGGCGCAGCCCTTGACCGGGTAGTACGTCAACCGCGCGATCCTCGCCATGCCCGCAGGCTACCCGCGGGCGTGACCAGCGAAGCCCGCTGTCGTCGATCGTGGGCAGCCGTGGCAAGTCCCGCCTCGGCCGGGTCCGCTGGGTCGTCGAACGCACCATCTCCTGGAGAAGGCAGCAGCCGCGCCTCTTCAGAGGCGTTCGACGCGGTCGGCCTGCGGGCCCCGGTCGCTCTGACGCACCGCGTACCGGACCCGGTCACCCTTCTGCAGCGGCTCCGACCCCATGACCACGGACACGTGGGCGAAGAGATCGTCGCCGCCCGCGTCCGGGGTGATGAAGCCGAAGCCGCGGTCGCTGTCGTAGCGCGCGACGACGCCCTCGCCGCCTCGTACGGGCACGTCCCGCACCGCCGGCCCCGCGGCCGCGGCAGGTGCCGGCCGCCGCGGCGCCGTCTGGGGCTCGGCGCCCCGGACCAGGTGCACGTCGCGGGCCTGCGGGCCCTTGTCTCCACTGGCCACCTCGTAGGCGACGCGGTCGCCCTCCGCGAGCCACGTCAGCCCCTCGGCCAGGGCCCGGGCGTGAACGAAGACGTCCCCGGCACCGGAGTCGGGGTTGATGAAGCCGAAGCCCTTGTCCTCGTCGTACCAGGCCACCGTGCCGTCGGCACCGTCCGCGACACCAGCCGCGGCGGATGAGCCGGCCCCTGCTCCCAGCGGGATCACGTGCCCGGCCTGCGGGCCGCGCTCGCCTTCGACGATCAGGAAGGCCACCCGCTGCCCCTCGGTGACCACGCCGCCGGTCACGATGGCGGAGCTGTGCACGAAGATGTCGGCGCCGCCGCCGTCCGGCGACGCGAAGCCGTACCCCTTGCCCGGCTCGTACCAGTTGATGGTGCCGAGCAGGCCCACGGCGCTGCCGGTGGCCGCATCGGCGGTGACGCGAACGCGCAGCGCCTGGGGCCCGCGGTCGTTCTCGCCGACCTCGAACACGACGGCCTGACCCTCGCGGAGCATTTTCGCGCCGCCGTCCCCGACGATCTCGGAGGCGTGCACGAACACGTCCGGCGAGCCGTCCTCGGGCGCGAGGAAGCCGAAACCCCGTTCGGCGTCGAACCAACGGACGGTCCCTTGCGGCATCAACGGCTCCAGGTCGAGAGGGCGGGCACTGGCCCCCCATTCTCTCTGACAGACCTCCGGTCCGTCGGAGCGGGCCCACAGGCGGGCGGCGACACGCCGAGTTTTGAGACCAGTTCTTAGAGGACTTGTGACAGGAATCGCTGCAGGCGGGGGCTCTGCGGGTCGTCGAAGAGCTGTGCCGGCGGACCCTGCTCGACGATCTTGCCCGCGTCCATGAACGCGACCTCGTCGGCCACGCTCCGCGCGAAGCCCATCTCGTGCGTGACCACGATCAGCGTGAGGCCCCGCGAGGCGAGCCCGGCCATCAGGTCCAGCACGCCCTTGACGAGCTCGGGGTCGAGCGCGCTGGTGGCTTCGTCGAAGAGCATCACCTCGGGGTCCATCGCGAGCGCCCGCGCGATCGCGACGCGCTGCTGCTGACCGCCGGACAACGCGCTCGGGCGGTACGGTGCCTTGTCCGCGAGGCCGACCTCGGCGAGCCGGGCCCGGGCGATCGCCGTCGCCTCTTCCTTGCTCAGCTTCTTGACGCTGCGCAAGGGCAGCACGATGTTGTCCAGCACGCTCCGGTGGCCGAAGAGGTTGAAGTGCTGGAACACCATGCCGACGCGCTGGCGCAGCGCGTCCGGGTCGGCCTTGATCACGGACTCGCCGTCGAGCAGCAGGTCGCCGGAATCGGGCTCCTGCAACCGGTTCACGCATCGCAGCAGCGTCGACTTGCCCGAACCGGACGGCCCGATGACGCACGTCGTCTTGCCGCTTTCGACGCGCAGGTCCACGCCGCGCAGGACTTCCAGCGTCCCGAACCGGACGTGGATGTCCCGCAGTTCCACACTGGACGATCGCACGGCCGTCGTCACGACACGACCTTTCCACTGGACACGAGGTCCAGCTCTGGTTCGTCGGCGCGCACCTTGCGGCCGGTCCGGAGCTTCTTGTCGATGTAGTTCACCAGGTGCGTCAGCGGCACGGTGATGACCAGGTAGACGAACCCGGCGGCGACCAGCGGCGACAGGTTGCCGGTGTTGGCCGCGAGGTCCTGCCCGATGCGGAACAGCTCGCGCTGCTCGGACAGCAGGCCGAGGAAGTACACCAGGCTGGAGTCCTTGATCAGCGCGATGAACTGGTTCACCAGCGCGGGCAGCACGCGCCGGACGCCCTGCGGGATGATCACCAGCAGCATGGCCTTGCCGTAGCTCATCCCGAGCGCGCGGCTGGCTTCGAGCTGGCCGTTGTCGACGCTCTGGATGCCGGACCGGAAGATCTCGCCGATGTAGGCGGCCGCGATCAGGCTCAGCGCCAGGATGCCGAGCGGGTACGGGTTGGTGCCGACGACGTTGCGCGCGAGCACGCCGAGACCCTGGCCGATCACGAGAATCGTCAGGATCGCCGGCAGGCCGCGGAAGATGTCGGTGTAGATCCGGGCCGGCCAGCGCAGCCAGCGCTTGGTGGACAGGCCCATGACCGCCAGCACCATGCCGAACACGATGCCGATCAGCCCGGACGTCAGCGCCAGGACGAGCGTGTTGAGCAGGCCCGTCTTCAGCAGGTCGGGGAAGACCTGCCAGATGTACTCCCAGTTCAGGAAGGTGTCGAGGAACTGCTCCATCTACTGCCCCGGCTTGAACTCGGCGGGCACGGGCGCGGTCGGCTCGAACCGGTCGTGCACCTTCAGCCACGTCCCGTCCGCGACGACCTTCTTGATGCCGTCGTTGAGCTTCTTCGTGAGTTCGTCGTCGCCCTTCTTGACGGCGAAGCCGTGCGGGATGGTCGTGACGATCGACTTGGCCACCTTGAGCCCCGCGTTGTTCTTCGCGTAGTCCTCGGCGGTGGCTTGGTCGAACACAGCGCCGTCGACCGCGCCGGTCTTGAGCGCGCTCAACGCGGCGGCGTCGTTCGGGAACCGGACGGCCTGGGCGGCGGGCGCGTTGGACGCCAGCCAGTTGTCCGAGACCGTGCCCTGGACGACGCCGATCCGCTTGCCCGACAACGAGTTCTCGTCGGTGATCCCGGCCGTGTCCCGCGCCGCGATGCCGAGGGCCTGGTAGTTGTACGGCTCCGAGAAGCCGACGGTCTTCTTGCGGGCCTCGGTTTGCGCGATGGCCGAGCTGCCGATGGCGAAGGTGCCGTTGGCGACCTGGCCGAGCAGGGCGGAGAAGTCGGTCGCGACGAATTCCAGCTTCAGGCCCTCCTTCTGCGCGATGGCCTTGAGCAGCTCGTTGTCGAACCCGGTGAAGGTGCCGTTTTCCTGGTAGGCGTTGGGTTTCGAGTCGCTGAGCGTGCCGACGCGCAGGGTGTCCGACGCGGTGTCCGAAGTGCCGCACGCGGTCAGCAGCATGGCGACGACCGCGGTGATCAGCGTCTTCTTCACGAGCCACCCCCGGAGAACCCGGCCGGCACCGGCGCGTTCGGCAGGAACTGCTGGTGCAGCTTCAGCCACGTGCCGTCCGCGATCGCCTTCTTGAGGCCGTCGTTGATCTTCCCGAGCAGCTCGGTGTTGCCCTTCTTCACCGCGAAGCCGTGCGGCACGTCGGTGACGAAGCTCTTCACCACGACGAGCTTGGCGTCCGGGTTGTCGGTGACGTTCTTCTCGGCGATGCTCTGGTCCAGGATGTACGCGTCCACGGCGCCGGTCTTCAACGCGGTCAGCGCGGCGGCGTAGTCGGGGAACCGGACGGCCTGCGCGTCCGGGACCGTGGTGCCCAGCCAGTGGTCGCCGACGGTCGCCTGGATGACGGCGACCCGCTTGCCCGCCAAACCCTTTTCGTCGGTGACCGGCGTGCCCTGCTTGGCCTGGATGCTCATCGTCTCGAAGTCGTAGGCCGCGGAGAAGTCGACCGTCCTCTTGCGCTCGTCGGTCTGCGCGATCGCCGAGCTGGCGATGTCGTAGCGGCCGGACGCGACCTGCCCGAGCAGGGCGGAGAAGTCGGTCGCGGCGAACTCCAGCTTGAGGTTCTGCTTGGCCGCGATGTCCTTGAGCAGCTCGTTGTCGAACCCGGTGTAGGTGCCGTCCTTGAGGAAGATGTTCGGCGGCGCGTCGCTCAGGGTGCCGACGCGCAGGGTCGAGGAAGCGCTGTCCGAACCCCCACCGCACGCGGTGAGCGTGAGCGCGGCGGCCAGCGCGGTGACGATCAGTTTCTTCATCTCAGACACCCACGTTCTTCACGGGGAGGCCGGGGCCGCCCTGCTGGAGTTCCTTGGACAGCGGCGTGGTCTTGTAGAACTGCGCGTAGATCCGGGCGACCGTGCCGTCGGCGACGGCCTTCGCGAGCCCGTCGTTCAGCTTGTTCAGCAGGTCCGCGTTCTTCTTCGACACCGCGAACGCCGACGGCGTGTCCTTGTCCTCGACGGTGTAGCCGAGCTCCAGCGGGACCGTGGGGTTCTGGTCCAGGTACTTCTGGCCGATGTCCTGCGGGACGACCCAGCCGTCGAGCGTGCCGTTCTTCAGCTGCGCGAAACCCGCGTTGTAGTCCGGGAAGCGGACGACCTGCGCGCCGGCCGTCTTGCCCGCGAACTCGTCCTGCACCGACCCCTGGACGACGCCGAGCCGCTTGCCCGCGAACGCCGCCGGGTCCTTCAGGTTCGCACCCTTGGCCGTCACGATCGTCGTGAAGCCGGTGTTGTAGCCGTTGGAGAACGCGACCGTCTTCTTGCGCGCCTCGGTGCTCGAGATCGTCGAGCTGCCGATGTCGAACTTGCCGTTCGCCACGCCCGCGAGCAGGCCGGAGAACTCCGTGCCGACGAACTCGACCTCGAAGCCCTCGCGCTTGGCGATGTCGCGCAGCAGCTCGTTGTCGTAGCCGGTGAAGCGGCCGTTCTCCAGGTAGATCGACGGCGGGGCGTCGCTCAGGGTGCCGACGCGCAGGGTCTGCCCGCCGGCGGAGTCCTCACCACCGCAGGCGGCCAGGGTCAGCGCCAGCGCGCCCGAGGTGACGAGCGCGGCGATCTTCGACAGCGTGGATCTCATCGCTTCTTCCATGGGTGAGCGCGCGCGGGTCGCGCGCGAAGAACACGGGGTCAGCGATCGAGATTAGGGATTTGGCCCGTTCGGGTGGATTCGTTCCAGTCCGTGGACGCGTGCGTCAGCTCACAGGATCGGCTGCGGCGCGTAGCCCGCCGCCTCCGGGAACCGCTCCAGCACCCGCGCCACGCGCTCGGCCACCTGCTCGACCTGACGGCCGGCCGTGCCGGTGAAGGAGATCCGGTCGGCGAGGAGTTTGTCCAGCTCACCGCGGTCGAGCGGGATGCGCTCGTCGGCGGCGAAGCGGTCGAGGAGGTCGTTCTCGGCGCGGCCTTCGCGCATTTCGAGCGCGACGGCGACGGCGTTCTCCTTGATGGCTTCGTGGGCCGTCTCACGTCCGACGCCGGCGCGGACCGCGGCCATGAGCACCTTCGTCGTGGTGAGGAACGGCAGATAGCGATCCAGCTCACGCTCGATCACCGCCGGGAAGGCGCCGAACTCCGCCAGGACCGTGAGGAACGTCTCCAGCAGGCCGTCGAGCGCGAAGAACGCGTCCGGCAGCGCGACGCGGCGGACGACCGAGTCGGAGACGTCGCCCTCGTTCCACTGGTCGCCGGCCAGCTCGCCGATCATCGACAGGTAGCCGCGCAGCACGACGGCCAGGCCGTTCACGCGCTCGCACGAACGGGTGTTCATCTTGTGCGGCATCGCGGACGAGCCGACCTGGCCGGGCTTGAAGCCCTCGGTGACCAGCTCGTGGCCGGCCATCAGCCGGATCGTCTTGGCCAGGCTGGACGGCGCCGCCGCGAGCTGGACCACAGTGGACACCACGTCGAAGTCGAGCGAGCGCGGGTACACCTGGCCGACGCTGACGAACCGGCGGCCGAAGCCCAGGTGCTGCATGACGCGGTCTTCGAGTTCGTCCAAAGTGGACTCGTCGCCGAGGAGGTCGAGCATGTCCTGCGCGGTGCCGACCGGGCCCTTGATGCCGCGCAGCGGGTAGCGCTCGATGAGGTTGTCGAGCCGCTCGAAGGCGACGAGCAGCTCGTCGGCCGCGGTGGCGAACCGCTTGCCGAGGGTGGTGGCCTGCGCGGCGACGTTGTGCGAGCGGCCGGCCATGACGGTGTCGGCGTGCTCGACGGCGAGGGCGGCCAGCCGCGCCAGCACGGCGGCGACGCGGGTGCGCACCAGCTCCAGCGAGCGGAGCAGCTGCAGCTGCTCGACGTTCTCGGTGAGGTCGCGCGAGGTCATGCCCTTGTGGATGTGCTCCTGGCCGGCGAGGTCGCTGAACTCCTCGATCCGCGCCTTGACGTCGTGCCGCGTGATGCGCTCGCGAGCGGCGATCGACTCGAGGTCGACCTGCTCGACCACCGCCCGGTAGGCCTCGAGCACGCCGTCAGGCACGTCGACGCCGAGGTCCTTCTGCGCCTCGAGGACGGCCAGCCAGAGCTGCCGCTCGAGGACGACCTTGTACTCCGGCGACCAGAGCCGGACCAGCTCCGGCGAGGCGTAGCGGGCGGCGAGCACGTTCGGAATGCGGGGCTTGTCCGTCACGGCTCAACGATACCCGCGTGGATGGTCAGGCTCGTCGTGGCTCCCGGGTCGAGCCAGGTCAGCGGGCCGAGGACCTCCAGCTCGACGATCCGCGCGGGCGGGTCGAGGTCGCCGAGGGACGCCAGCGGCGCCGGCAGCGGGTGCTCCAGCCAGATCTCCAGCGGCGAGCCTTCGTCCGGGTACTCACCCGACGGGTCGACGTCGAACGACAGCGTCAAGCCGCCGTACGTCACCCAGCTCGCGGTGCCCGGGACGCCGAGCTTGCCGACGACGTCCTGGGCCGGGATCACCAGCCGGTCACCGTCCACTGTGTACTCCGGGGTGCCGGTGCCCGCGACCAGCGCGACGACGTCCGGCCGCCGCAGCCCCGCGGTGACCGTCCCGCCGCCGGGGAACTGGGTGACGTTCCACAGGGCCCACCGCACCGGGTGGCCGGCCGTGTTCGAAGCGCGCAGGTCCAGCCGGTAGCCGTCGTCGAGGATCGTGATCGCGCGGGTGAAACGCAGTCCGGTACGCGGGTCCGGCGCGCTGGTCATGGTGACCGTGTCGCCGTCGACGACCGCGGTGTACGGCCCGGAGTCGAGGACCGGGTCGGGCGGCCCCGCCCATTCGCCGGGACCGGACCACCCCTGGGGCGCCGGCCACGTCTTGTCGCCGCCGTAGTTGACCCAGTCGCCCATCCGCCCCGAGTTGGGCACGTACTCGCCGCGCAGGTCGTCGTCGAGCAGCTCGGAGTTCCGCCAAAGCAGCTCAACGCCCTTGAAAGAAACGGAAAGCAGCCGGCCGCCGAGTTCCGGCACCAGGCCGAGCCGCAGGTCACCGCGGTCCAGCCAGATCACCATTCGGCGAGGCCGCCGTCGTCGTGCCGCCAGACCGGCGAGCGCCAGGTGTGCCCGACCTCGTCGGCGCGCCGGACGGCTTCCTCGTCGACCTCGATGCCGAGCCCGGGCTTCACCGGCCGGGCCGCGTAGCCGTCCTGGAACGCGAAGATCGACGGGTCCGCGAGGTACGCGTGCTCGCGGCCCTCGTGGTAGTGCATGCCGACGCTCTGTTCCTGGATCAGGAAGTTCGGCGTCGCGAACGCGACCTGCAGCGACGCGGCCAGCGAGATCGGGCCGAGCGGGCAGTGCGGGGCGAGCGAAGCGCCGTACACCTCGGCCAGCGCGCCGATCCGCCGCAGCTCGGAGATGCCGCCGGCGTGCGACGGGTCCGGCTGGACGACCGCGACGCCCGCGTCGAGCGCCGGCTTGAACTCCCAGCGCGAGTAGAGCCGCTCGCCGAGCGCGATCGGCACGGTGGACGCCTCGACGATCGACCGCAGTGCGTCGCCCTGCGTTTCCGGCAGGATCGGCTCCTCGACGAACATCGGCTGGACGTCTTCCAGCAGCTTCACGAGCCGCCGCGCCATCGCGGGCGAGACGCGGCCGTGGAAGTCGATCGCGAGGTCGCGGTGCGGGCCGAGGACCTCCCGCGCCTCCCACGCGCGCGCCACCGCGGCGTCGGCCTCGGCGGGCGACGCGATCGCGGTCAACGGGCCGGCGACGTTCATCTTCACCGCCGTGAACCCGGCCTCGACCTGCGCGGACACGGCTTCGCGGATGCCGGCCGGCCGGTCGCCGCCGACCCAGCTGTAGACGCGGACGCGGTCGCGGACCGGACCGCCGAGCAGCTCGTGCACCGGCGCGTCGCGGACCTTGCCGGCGATGTCCCACAGCGCGTGGTCGTAGCCGGCGAGCGCGCTGGAGAGCACCGGGCCGCCGCGGTAGAAGCCGCCGCGGCGCAGCACCTGCCAGTGGTCCTCGATGCGCAGCGGGTCCTGGCCGATCAGCAGCTCGGACAGCTCGTGCACGGCCGCGCGGACGGTCTCCGCGCGGCCCTCGACCACGGGCTCGCCCCAGCCGCTGACCCCCTCGTCCGTGCTGACCTTGAGGAACAGCCAGCGCGGCGCGACCAGAAACGTTTCAACCCCGGTGATCTTCACCCGTGTCCCCCTGTCTACGCGGAATCCTTGGCGGCGGACCAGCCGCCGTCGACGGTCAGCTCGGCCCCGGTGACGAACGACGCCGCGTCCGAGAGCAGGAACGCGATCACGTTCGCCACCTCGGCCGGGTCGCCGAGCCGGCCCGCGGGGGTCGCCTGGGCGCTGCGTTCGCGGTCCGCCGGCGAGATGCCGTTCCAGGCGTCGGTGAGCACCGGGCCCGGCAGAACGGAGTTGACCCGCACGTCGGGGGCGTATTCGACGGCCAGCTGCCGGGCCAGCGCGACCAGCGCGCCCTTGCTGGCGGCGTACGCGGGGTGGCCCGGCAGCCCGAAGTGCGCGTGCACCGACGAGACCAGCACGACCGCGCCGCCCTTTTTTCGCAGAGACGGCAGGCAGGCCTTCAGCGCGAGGTACGTGCCGGTCAGGTTGACGTCGAGCTGACGTTGCCACTCGGCGCGGTCGATCTCGTGCAGCGGGCCGGTGCTGGGGACGTAGGCGTTGCTGACCAGGGCGTCGACCTCGCCGATGTCGGCCCAGGTCGCTTCGTCGCTGACGCTTCCCCGGATCGGTGTGATGCCGTCGGGGAGTTCGGCGACGTCCACGCCCAGCACGCGGTAGCCGTCGGCCAGGAGCTTGCGGGCCGTCGCCAGCCCGATCCCGGACGCCGCTCCGGTGACCACCGCGGTGCGCGTGGACATCGCCGTTCTCCGTTTCTCAGAACTTCGCTACGTGGACATGGTCGTCCGGCCCGCGGGCGGCGAACCACAGCGACGCGCCGTCCGACGCCGTGCCGAGGGTTCCCACGATGCTCCCGCTCGGGTACTCCGGCCGTTTGAACCAGCCCGCCCAGGAGCCGGACCAGTCGTTGGCCCACAGCGTGTAGTCGCTCGCGGACGCGGTGAGCGCGACCTTCGCGCCGACCGCGACCAGCGTCGGGCTGCTGCTGATCGTGCCGCCGATGGACGTCCAGTCCGACCAGCTGTCGCCGGTCTTCGTGCGCACCGAGACGCTGTCGTCGGCGGTGCGGACGGCGACGACCGTGCCGCTCGTCGACGTCGCCGCGCCGGGGCGGCCGTAGATCGGCTTGCCGCCGGGCGCACCGAGACCGGACCACTGACCATCACCGGTCCGCTGCCAGACCTGGCCGTCGCCGCCGCGGACGAAGACCGTTCCGTCGGTGGTCACGGACGGGGAGTCGGTGAGCGTGCCGCCGAGCCGCTGCCAGGCACCCCACTGCTTGCGGTAAGTGCGCTGGTAGAGGGCGTTGTCGAGGCCGCGGACGTAGACGTCGGCCTGGTCTCCGGAAGCGATCGCGGCGGGCTGGCCGAGGAACTTGCCGCCGACCTGACGCGACCCGTCGAGGCCGTTCTGCTGAAGGTTGCCGGCGGGGTCGCGGAAGAACGTCACGGTCTTGCCGCCGGCGCGCACGACCGCCGGGCTGGCGGACGCCGGGCCGCCGACGTCGTCACCGGGGACGAGATCGGTGCCGTGCAGGCGGAGGAACGCGGTGCCGTGCGCGGGCACGGTGACCGTGTAGGACCCGGTCGCGGTGCCGCGGTCGGCGCGAGCACGGAGGTCGCGGACGGACACCCGGCCGCTGAGACCCGCGTCGGCGAAGTTCAGCGTCATCTGCGTCGGCGCTTCACCGCGGTTGAGCAGCACCACGGCCCGGTCCCCGCGCTGGGAGAGGACCTTGCTGTAGGTGTCGGTGCTGCCGGCGGTCGCGACGCGGACGCCCTGGGTGCCGAGGCGGTCCTGGTTGACGCCGACGATCTCCGGGTTCTTGAGCGTCTTCAGCATCGACGCGGGGAGCGTGCGCGGGTCGGAACCGAGGATGAGCGGGGAGGCCATCTCCGCCCACATGACGAACTGGGTGGTCGACTCCTCCTCGTTCAGCTCGTAGGTGCCCTGCTCGGTCTTGCGCATCGGGATGAGGTAGTCGGGGTCGTTGTAGTGGCCCGGCCCGTTGGCCTCGGGGTGCGCGGCGTTGGCGTCCATGTTGCGCAGGACGTCCTTCCAGATGCCCTCGTACGGCGTGCCGAACGCGATGTCCGTGCTGGTGCGCCAGGAGTCGGCGACGAGCGGGCCGTAGGTGTAGGCGATGCCGGCGACCTGGTCGGGCCCGTGCGGGACGCCCCATTCGTCGGTGACCGGGTTGCAGATGTTGAGCACCATCGGCCGGCCCGCCTTGGCGAGGGCCTGGCTGAACTGCGCGAACGCCTCGGCGGGCTTGAGGTTCTGGGCGATGCCGCAGAGGAAGTCGACCTTGACGGCGTCGAACTTCCAGCTAGCGAACCGCTTGGTGTCCTGCTCGTAGTAGCCGCCGGAGCCGGCCGCGCAGTTCTTGCCGTCGGAGGCGCCCGCGTCGGTGTAGATGCCGGCCTTCAGGCCCTTGCCGTGCAGGTAGTCGACCAAAGTGGACAGTCCACTCGGGAACTTCGCGCGGTCCTCGTGGAGGTTCCCCTGCGCGTCCCGCGGATCGGGCGCGGTCCAGCCGCCGTCGATCCAGACGTAGCGGTAGCCGGCGTCGCGCAGGCCGCTGGTCACGAGGAAGTCCGCGACGGACTTGACCGACGCCTCGCTCGGGGCGCCGAGGCCGTAGTAGGTGTTCCAGCCCATGTAGGGGGTCTTCGCGACCCCGCTGTCGTAGTAGTCGGGAGCGCCTTGGTCCACGGCCGCCTGGGCGGGGATCGCCGTGGTCGCGAGCGCCGCCACAGCTGCGGCGACCACCGCGAGGGATCTCTTCAAGAGCATGTGCCGGACGCCTTTCTCCGGTGAACTGCGAGCCGGGAGCAGCATGCCGGGGCGTGTCGGCGTCCGTCAAGAATAAATCCTAAATTAAGATTTCACGCGCTATGCTCGGCCCATGAGCTACCGGTGGGAGAACACAGCGAACGCCCTGCGCCAGGGCGTCATCGGCATCGTCCGCACCCACGACGCGGAGTCGGCGGTCTCCGCCGCCCGCGCGGTCCTCGAAGCCGGGCTGCGGTCGGTCGAACTGCCCCTCACCAACCCCGGCGCGCTCGACGCCATCGCCGGCCTCACCGCCGCCTACCCGGACGCGACCGTCGGCGCCGGCACCGTCCTCGACGAGGCCTCCGCCGTGCTCGCGATCCGCGCCGGCGCCCGGTTCCTCGTGGCGCCGTCCGTGGACGCGGCGGTGATCCGTACCGCTCACCGGTACGGCGCGGCGGCCTTCCCCGGCGCCGGTTCCGTCACCGAAATCGTTCGTGCGCTGGAAGAAGGTGCCGATGCCGTCAAGGTTTTCCCCGCCTCCGCGCTGAGCCCGTCGTGGGTCAAGGACGTGCGAGCCGCGCTTCCGCAGGCGCCGCTCGTGCCCACCGGCGGCATCGGGCCGGAGGACGTGCCAGGCTGGCTGGCAGCGGGCGCGGTGGCGTGCGGGGTCGGCTCGGCGCTGACCCGCGGCACCGCCGCGGACATCTCCGCCCGGGTCGAGACGCTGTTGAGGAGCGCGCATGGCTGAGCTGGTCTTCGTCGGGTGCTACACCGGGGAAGCGGGGAACGGCACGGGGATCACGACGTTCTCCCGGTCCGCCACCGGCGAGCTGCACGAGGTCGCGACGCTGGCCCTCGAGTCGCCGTCGTGGCTGACCCGGCACCCCTCGTTGCCGGTGCTGTACGCCGTGAACGAGACCGCCACCGGCGAGGTCACGGCGCTTTCCTTCGACGACTCGGGCAAGCTGTCGGTGCTGGGCACGGCCGGGACGGGCGGCGCGCATCCGTGCCACCTCGCGGTGACCCCGGACGGCCGGTTCCTCCTGTGCGCCAACTACACCGGCGGCAGCCTGGCGGTGTTCGCGCTGTCGTCGTCCGGCTCCATCGAGGCTCGGACCGCGCTCGTCCAGCACGAGGGCAGCGGCCCCCGCACCGACCGCCAGGAAGCCGCGCACGTCCACATGGCCGTCCCGGGCCCCGGCATCGTCAGCGCGGTCGACCTCGGCACGGACGAGATCCGCAGCTACACGCTGACGCCGTCGGGCGGGCTGGAACCGCTGGCCGTGTCGGCGCTGCCGCCGGGCACCGGCCCACGGCAGCTGGTCCGCCGTCCCGGCACCGACCTCGCGTACGTGGTCGGCGAGCTGGCCGGAACCGTCGTGACCGTCCGGGAGACCTCGCCGGGCGCGTTCGAGGTGGTCGCTTCCACGCCGTCGACCCTGTCTTCGGTGACGCCGAACCTGGTGGCGCACCTGGAGCTGACCGGCACGCGCATGTACGTGTCCAACCGAGGCCCGGACTGCGTGACGGAGTTCGCCCTGGACGAGGCGGCCGCGGTGGCCGATCAGGCGTGCGGCGCGAACCCGCGGCACTTCGCGCTGGTGGACGGCACCTGCTACGTCGCGGCGCAGTCGGAAGACGCGATCACGGCGTTCACGCTGACGGCGTCCGGAGAGGCGGAGCTGAAGTACTACCCGACGGGTTCGCCGACTTTCGTGCTGCCAGTATCTACGCCCTGAGCAACAACCTGGGGGTTTGCGCAATGCGTGTACTGCTGTCCACCTACGGCTCCCGTGGCGACGTCGAGCCGCTGGCGGCGTTCGCGGTGCGGCTGAAGGAGCTGGGCGCCGACGTGAAGGTGTGCGCGCCGCCGGACGAGGACTTCGTGCGGCGGCTGGCCGCCGTCGACGTGCCGCTGGTGCCGATCGGGCCATCGGCGCGCGAGCTGACGAAGGCCGCGCCGGCGCCGTCTTCGCTGCCCGAGCGGGCCGCGCGGCTGATCGCGGCCCAGTTCGACGTCATGCCGGCGGCCGCCGCGGACTGCGACGTGCTGGTCGCCACCGGGATGATGCCGACGGCGGCCGGGGCGCTGTCGGTGGCCGAGCTGGCCGGTATCCCGGCGCACTACGTGGCGTTCCAGAAGCTGTCGCTGCCGTCGCCGCACCACGCGCCGCTCGCCTACCCCGGCCGGCCGCACCCGCCCGGCGTCACCGACAACCGGGCGCTCTGGGACGTCGACCGCGAGAGCCTGAACGTGCTGTTCGGGCCGGGGCTGAACGCGAGCCGGGCCGCGCACGGCCTGCCCGCGGTGGACGACGTCCGCGGGTTCGTCGTCGGCAAGCGGCCGTGGCTGGCGACCGACCGGATCCTGGACCCGTGGGAGCCGGACGACGACCTCGATGTCGTGCAGACCGGTGCCTGGATCGTGCCGGACGAGCGGCCGCTGCCGGCCGACTTGGCGGCGTTCCTGGCCGACGGCGAACCGCCCGTGTACGTCGGGTTCGGGAGCATGCCGATGCACGCGGCGGCGGACGTCGCCGAGGTCGCCGTCGCGGCGGTGCGGGCGCACGGCCGCCGGCTGGTGCTCAAGCGCGGCTGGGCGGGCCTGACCGTCGACGGCGCCGACGTCTTCCTCGTCGACGAGGCCAACCACCAGGCGCTGTTCCTGCGGACGGCGGCGGTCGTGCACCACGGCGGCGCCGGGACCACGACGACGGCCGCGCGGGCCGGCGTCCCGCAGGTGGTCGTCCCGCAGGCCACCGACCAGCCGTACTGGGCGGGCCGGGTCGCGGCGCTGGGCGCCGGCGTGGCCCACGACGGTCCGGTCCCGACGGTCGAATCGCTGACGGCGGCACTCGGGACGGCCCTGGCCGCGAAGGATCGCGCGGCCGAGGTGGCGGCGCTCGTCAGCACCGACGGCACCATCGCGGCCGCGAAGCTGCTACTGGGATCGGCGTAACACGACCACGTCCGCGTCGTGGGCCGCGGTCCAGTCGAAGGGGAGGCCCGCGTACTTCAGGTGAGCGCCTGAGTACCGGGTCCCCTCTTCGTCCACATAGGACGACTCCGGGCACACGTCCAGACGCACGCGCGACGAGCGGCCCGGGACCAGCGGTGCGCCCGTCAGCTCGCCGGTGTTCCACGCCAGCACCACCACGGTGTCGCCGTCTTCCGAGGTGTACTGGGTCGCGCCGGTCAGCACCCGGGCGACGCCGTGGTGGACGACGTCCCGGATCGACTTGTACACAGTCACCAGCGAAGCCGCCTCCGCGTGCTGCTCGGGCGTCCACTTCGACAGGTCCGCGCCGATGCCCAGCACCCCGGCCATGGCGGTGACGAACCGGAACCGCAGCGACCGCGGCCGCGGGTCGAAGACGCCTGGGGAGTCCGTGACCCACGAACTCATCAGGTGCGGCGCGTGCATCAGCAGGAACCCGTCCTGGATCGCCAGCCGGTCCAGCGGGCCCGTGTTGTCGCTCGGCCAGACGACGTCGGTGCGCGCGACCGTCGCCAGGTCCGTCCGGCCGCCGCCGCCCGCGCACGCCTCGATCGTGACGTGCGGGTGGGCGGCACGCAGGTGGTCCAGCACCGAGAGGTACCCGGCGACGTGCTCGGCGTCCAGGTCCGCGGCCGGCGAGCCCGGGCGGCCGCGTTCCGTGGGCGGGCGGTTCATGTCCCACTTCAGGTACGAGATCGGGTATTCCGTCAGCAGCGAATCCAAAGTGGACTTGACGAACCCGGCCACCTCGGGCCGTCCCAGGTCCAGCAGCAGCTGGTTGCGGATCAGCGTCGGCGGGCGGCCGTCGATCCGGTACACCCAGTCCGGGTGCTCGGCGTACAGCCGCGACTTCGGGCTGACGGCCTCCGGCTCGACCCACAGGCCGAACTCCAGGCCCAGCTCCCGTACCGAGTCGACGAAGTCGCCGAACGACTCCTCCGCCGGGGTCCAGTCGCCGAGCCCGCCGGTGTCGTCGTCGCGGCCGGTGAACCAGCCGTCGTCGACGACGAACAGCTCGACGCCGAGGTCCGCCGCCTGTTTCGCCAGCTCCAGCTGGTGCGCGCTCCGGACGTCGAAGCCCGTTGCCTCCCAGGAGTTGTAGAGCACTGGACGCGGGCGCCGCCACCGAGAGCCGGCCAGCACGCGGTCGTAGTCGTGCCACACCGAGGCCAGCCCACCGAGTCCGTCCACACTGGACGCCAAGGCGACCGCGGGCGTCACGAGCGAAGCACCGGGTTCCAGCAGCACCGGACCCGGCGACGGCAGCCGGCCGGCCCGGACGCGCGTCAGCCCCGAAGGCTCGACATCGGCCTCGATCGACCACGAACCCGGCCACTCCAGGGAGACGCCGTAAGCGGGACCGCCGGCCGAGTCCTGCACCGCCAGCCACGGCACGTGCGCGTGACCCGGGACGCCGAACCGGCTCTCCATCCGGAACCCACCGGCGGGCAGGTCCACCGTGCGCCGCGTGAACTCCTGTGACCACTGGCCGGTCAGGTACGTCAGCCGCGCGCCGGAAGTCGTCGGCACGCACACGCCCGCCGAGCCCAGCCGGTCGAACTCCAGCGTCGCCGAGCCCGTGTTCTCGAACTCGACCCACCGGGTCAGGACGTCCGTCTCGGGCACCGGCCGGTAGCACAGCACCGCACGCAGCCCGGAGACCTCGTCCACAAAGGCCACTCGCAGGTCGTCGTCCGAGGAGGCCGATTCGAACCGCCACCACGAACCGCCGCGCACCGAGACGTCCGCGCCGGAGAACGGGCGCTGGCCCAGCGGCGCGTACTCGACCGGGGCCGCGTCGGCCTCGGTGATGAAGTGCACCGTGCCCGCGTTCGTGAACACCGACGGCCCGTCTTCGATCCCTTGTGGACCCCACGCCACCAGTTCGAGCCAGCGTTCGGCAGGGTCCAGCGCCACGGTGTACGAAGTGGACTTCATGGACACGGTCCACGTCACTTGATCGCCCCGATCGCCAAGCCCGAAATGAAGTGCTTCTGGAACCGCAGGAACACGGCCACGGTCGGCACGGCCGCGATGACCGACCCCGCCGCGATCACGTTCCAGTTGGACACGTACTGCCCCTGCAGGCCGAGCAGCGCCGGCGTCACCGGCATCACGGTCCCGGTGCGCAGCACGGTGATCGACCACAGCAGGTCGTTGAACGTCCAGGTGAACGCCAGCGCGCCGAGCGCCGCCAGCGCCGGGCGGGTCATCGGCAGGATGATCCGCCAGAAGATCTGCGCGACGCCGGCGCCGTCGATCAGCGCCGCCTGCTGGATCTCGCCGGGGATCGACCGCATGAACCCCTGCAGCACGAACGTGTAGAAGCCGAGCCCGAACCCGACCTGCACGACGATCAGCGCCGTCAGCGTGTCGTAGATGCCCAGCAGTTCGGCCAGCTTCGCCACCGGGACGAGCAGGATCTGCGGCGGCAGGAGGTTCCCGGCCAGCATCACCAGGATGATCGTGCGGCGGAACGGGAGCTCGTACCGGCTCAGCGCGAACGCCGCCGGCGAGCTGAGCAGCAGTGCGAGGAGCACGGTCGGGATCGTCACGAGCAGGCTGTTGAGCATCGCGTGCCCGCCGCCGCCTTCACCCCAGGCCTGCCCGAAGCCGTCCAGGGTGAACGACGCCGGGAGCGCGCCGAGGCCGTTCGACGCGATGTCCGAAAAGGACCGGACGCTCGTCGTCAGCACCAGCAGGATCGGCAGCAGCCACAACACCGCCAGCCCGCCGGACAGGAGGTGGAACCCGAAGGTCCGCGTCTTCACGAGTCCTCCCGGAACGCGCGCACGAGGTAGGTCACGATCACGCCGAACGCCAGCACGAAGATCACCACGGCCAGCGCGGACGCGTAGCCGAGGCGCAGCGACTGGAACGCCGTCGCGTACATGTAGGTGCTGAGCAGCTCGGACGAGTGGTACGGCCCGCCCTTGGTCATCGACCACACGACGTCGAACGACCGCAGCGAGTCGATGATGATCACCGACAGGACGACGGAGTTGACGCTGCGCAGCTGCGGCCACGTCACGTTGCGGAACTGCTGCCACGCCGTGGCACCGTCCAATTTGGCCGCTTCGTACAGCGCCGGGTCGATTCCCTTGAGGCCGGCCAGGTACAGCACCATCACGTAGCCGAGCTGCCGCCACAGCGCGGGGACGAGCACCGCGTACAACGCCGTTTTCGGGTCGGCCAGCCAGGCGTGCTGCCAGCTGCCGAGCCCGATCGCGCCGAGCACCTTGTTGAAGACGCCCTCCGGCTGGTAGATCACCTGCCAGATCAGGGAAGTCGCGACCAGCGAGAACACCACCGGCGTGAACAGCGCGGCCCGGTAGAACCCGACGCCTTTCCTCTCCCGCTGCAACAGCGTCGCCAGCGCGAGCCCGCCGACGGCCGAGAGGCCGCCGAAGAGCACGAGCCAGATCACGGTGTCGAGCGCGGCGGTCTTGAAGATGTCGTCGGAGAACATCTCGGCGAAGTTCCCCAGGCCGACGAACGTGGGCGCGGAGACGCCGTCCCAGTTCGTCAGCGCCAGGTAGAAGCCTTGCAGCGCGGGCCAGAACACCCAGAACCCCTCGACGACGAGGGGCACCAGGACGAACGCCAGCAGTACCGGCGAGATCCGGCGACGGCGTTTGGACGCCCGCGCGGCGGTCTTCGGCCGTTCCGCGGTCAGCACCGCCATGTCAGGACTGCCAGACCTTCTGCGCGGCGGTCTGCCAGTCGCTCAGGATCGAATCCAGCTCGTTCGGCTTCTGGATGAACCGGATCAGCGCGGCGTCGGCGGTCGGCTGCAGCGCGTCGGAGGAGTCGCGGTTGAAGAACTGCGTGATCTCCTTGGCGTCCGCGAGCATCTTGCGTCCCTTTTGGACCATCGGGGTGCCGTTGTCCTTGGCCTTCGGGTTGGTCGGCAGGACCGTGCCGGAGGAGTTCTTGATGTAGAGCTCCTGCGCCTCGGCCGTCGCGACGTACTTGAACCACTCCTTGACGTCGGCGACGTGCGGGGTGCGCGCGCTGGCGAAGAAGCCGTCGGTCGGGCCTTCCTCGGCGACCGGCACGGCCGGGTCGAGGATCGGGAACTGGAAGAAGTCGAGGTCGCCGAGCGCGTCCTTCGGGGCGGCGTCGGCGAAGAACGTGCCGGTCAGGACCATGCCGGTGCGGCCCTGCAGCAGCACGGTGGTGGCGTCCTGGAACGCGATCGCGGTGCCGTTCGGGTCGAAGTACGGCAGGGCCTGGCGCCACGGGTCGAAGATCTTCTTGACGCGCGGGTCGTCGAAGCGCTGCTTGCCGGCCAGGAGTTCGCGGTGGAAGGGCGCGCCGTTGATCCGGATGTTCAGGTAGTCGAACCACGCCGACGCGGTCCACGGCGTGTTGCCGCCCGCGCCGAGCCCGATCGGCGCGATTCCCTTGCCCTTCAAGGTTTCGCAGAGCGCGAGGAACTCGGTCCAGTTGGTCGGCGGCTGGACGCCCCACTTCGCGAAGTTGGACTTCCGGTAGAAGAAACCCCACCAGTAGTACGAGGTCGGGATGAAGACCTGGTGGCCGGCGCCGTCGCCGGAGAGGGTGCGGAACGCGGCGCTGTAGTCGCCCATGGTCTGCCAGACGTCGCCGACGTCGAGGAGCAGGCCCTTGCGCGCGTAGCCGGAGAGCAGCGAACCCGGGTACCACGTGAAGGTGTCCGGCGGGTTGGCCGCGGTCAGGTAGCTGGGCAGCTGGGTGCGGAAGGTTTCCGACGCGACGGTGTTGACGGTCGCCGTCGCACCACCCTTCGCGCCGAAGGCCTGGGCGAGCGCTTCGATCGCCTTCTTGGCTTCGGGCGAGGACAGGTTCGACTGGACGGTGACCGCGCCGGCGGCCTGCTTGACCGGGCCGGAGTTCGCGGAAGTGGCGCAGGCGGCGAGGAAGCTGCCCGAGCCGATGGCGCCCAGCCCGGCGAGGCTCGCGTTGCGCAGGAAACGACGGCGGGACAGGCCGGCACTCGTCATGTCGTGACCCCTTTGTCTGTGGCGCCCGCACGGGCGTGACTGCTGCCAAAGAGTGCAACCGGGCGCCGCCGGTGTCAAGATGTATTCATAATTTATGACGAATTCGGTCGCAGCGTAGGATGGCCCGACCACGAACCACCAGTCGAGAGGGCCCTCCATTGACCGAACACCGGCCACGCGGGCTGCACGGCCAGACCGTGGAGGCACTGGCCAGCCGGATCCTCTCCGACGAGTGGGGCGAGGGCACCGTCCTGGACCTGCCCGCGCTGCGCGAAGAGCTCGACATCAGCCTGACCGCGCTGCGCGAAGCGCTGAAGGTGCTGGCCGCGAAGGGGATGATCGACGCCCGGCAGAAGCGCGGCACGTTCGTCCAGCCGCGCGAGAAGTGGAACATGCTCGACGCCGACGTCATGCGCTGGCAGACCGCGGCCGCCGACGACCCGGGGCTGCTCGACGAGCTGACCGAGGTCCGCGCGGTCGTCGAGCCGGCCGCGGCGCGGATCGCGGCCGAGCGGGCGTCCGACGAGGACCTCGAGTCGCTGCGGGAGGCGCTGGCCGACATGGCCGCGGCGGGCGACGACGCCGAAGCGAGCGTCCAGGCCGACCTGGCCTTCCACCGGCGGCTGATGACCGCCACGCACAACAACTTCCTGATGCGGATGGAACGGATCATCGCGATCGGGCTGGCCGAGCGCGACAAGCTCGTGCACGGCGCGCCGACGGCGGAGGACCCGGTGCCGAGCCACCGCAAGGTCTTCGACGCGATCGTGGCCGGCGACCCGACAGCGGCCGAGCAGGCGATGCTCGCGCTCGTCACGAAGTCCCGCGACGACCTCGCGAAGGCTCAGCGGAAGCCTGCACGAGGGTAACTCGTCGAGTAACAAAGTTGCATTTGAATCAGGCTTCCGGTCGTGTCGTAATGGGTTCATGACTGACGTTCTGAACACGATGGTTGCCGCGGCCTCGGAGGCCGCGAGTGCTTTGCTGGCTTCGTTCGACCCGGCGAGCCGCCCACCGGACCGGGAGGCGATGTACGCGCTCGGCACCAAGCTCGAGGCGACCTCGACTTCGGTGGTGCGATCGGCGCTCGACGGCGTCGACGGCGTGAAGTGGTGGGACGAGGACGAGCGCGGCCGGGTCGTGCCGGCCGGGCGGTGGTGGGTGGTCGACGGCACCGAGGGAGCGGTCAACCACGTGCACGGCCTGCCGGAGTGGGCGGTGACGATCACGCTGGTCACGGACGGGCAGCCGGAGCTGACGGTCGTCCGCCAGCCGATCGGAGATCTGACGTACACGGCTTCACGCGGGCAAGGTGCGTTCCTGAACGGTTCGCCGTTGCGGGTGTCGGCCAAGACGGATTTGTCGGCCGCCGCGGTGACGGCGAGCCAGGCGGGCAGCTCCCCGGCGGTCTTCGCGCGGTTCGCGGACGCTTTCACCGCCATGGCTTCGAAGGCACTGTTGGTGCGCAACACGATTCCGACGACGTTCCCGTTGCTGGGGCTGGCCGCCGGGCAGTACGACGTGTTCTGGCAGTACGAACCCGACCTGCCCGGCAGCGCGGCCGGCTCCCTGCTGGCGCTTGAGGCGGGCGCGGTCGTCTCGGACCTGTCGGGTGGCGCCTGGGACGTCAACTCGGCCGACATCCTCGTGGCCGCACCGGGTTTGCACGCCGCCGCGCTGGAGGTGCTCGCGTGAGCCGGGTGGCGGTGCTCGGCGCGTCGGGCGCGGTCGGCAGTGAACTGGTGAAGCAGGCGCTCGAGCGCGGACACGAAGTGGTGGCCATCAGCCGTCGCGCGTCGGCTACCGGCGAGCGGCTGACGTCCGTCGCGGCCGATGTCCACGACGCCGCGGGGATCGCGGACGCGTTGCGGGGCAACGAGATCGTGCTCGACGCTTTGGGATTGCGGAAGGGTGATCCGCCCGGTGTGCTGACAGCGGGCGCCCGCGCGGTGGTGGCCGCGGCTCCGGCGCGGGCGGTGTCGGTGGGAGCGCTCGGCACCGGGCCGTCGGCCGCGGCGGCCGGCTGGCTGAGCCGGACCGTGGTTTCGCGGCTGCTGAAGGCCGAACTGCCGGACAAGGTCGGCGCGGACACGGCGATCCTCGGGATGGGCGGAACGGTGGTGCACGTCGGCCCGATGAAGAGCGGCCCGATCAGCCCGGCCCGGCGCTCGGTGACGCTCGCCGCGGTGCCGCGCCGCCTGTTCCCGGCGACGATCAGCCACGCGACGGTGGCGGCGGCCATGCTCGACGCGGCGGAGAACGGGCCGCGCGGCGAAGTCCTGGTGGCCCTCCCCAAGTGAGCGCGAACGTCTTGAATGAGTCATTCAGGTCTTCGGAGGTCCTGAATGACTCATTCAAGACCTTCCAGCACGTCGGTGACCGCGGTGCGGCAGTGGGCGCGCAGCCATTCGTGGGCCGGGTCGCTGTCGTACCGGCTGTGCCAGCTCAGCACCACCGGGGCACTGGGCGGGTCGAATGGCAGTTCCGCGGCGCGCAAGCCGACGTCGGCGCGGGCCTGGGCGGTGGACCGGTCAGCCAGCACGGCCACGACGTCGCTGTGCGCGATCGCCTGCAACGCCAGCGCCGCCGTCGGGAGCGCCGCCACCACGCGGCGGCGCAACCCCAGCTCTGCCAGCACCTTGTCGACACCGTCGCGCAGCCGGCCGCGACGGGACACGATCACGTGCTCCGCCGCCGCGAACTCCTCGATGTCCAGCTCGCGCCCGGCGCGCGTGACCAGCACCAGCCGGTCCTCACCCACCACGAGATGGCTGATCTCCGGCGACGCCGGCACCGACGCCCCGAGCTCCAGGTCCACGTGTCCGCGGGCCAGATCCGGCGTGTCCACCGGCGCCTCCGCCAGCAACCGCAAGCCGATTCCCGGCGCCTCGGCCGACGCCGTCCGAAGCAGCGCCGGGAACAGCGCCGCCAGCAAAGCGTCGTGCCCCTGGATCGTGAACGTGCGCCGCAGCGTCGCCGGGTCCACCGTGCGGGCCGGGGCCAGCACCCGGTTGGCCCGCGCCACCAGCGTCCGGACCTCGTCGCGCATCGCCAGCGCACGCGGGGTCGGGGTCATCGTGCGGCCGGTGCGCACCAGGATGTCGTCGCCCGTCGTCGCGCGGATGCGGGCCAGCGTGCGGCTCATCGCCGGCGGGGTCAGGTGCAGCCGGTCGGCCGCCGCCTGGACGGAGTTCTCCTCCAGCAACGCGTCCAACGCCGTCAGCAGGTTCAAGTCCACCTGCACGACAGTAACGAATCAGGTGCCGTCGAGTGCGTTCTGGAGCATGCGCGACGCCGCCGCGCGCGGGGCCGGGTCGACCGCGATCAGCGCGTTGACGACGGCGCCGTCGACCAGGGCGATCAGCCTCTCGAGTTCGTCAGCGGAGACCGGCGTGCCGGAGCGGGCGAAGATCTCCGTCAGCAGCTCGTTGAGCTGCGCCGACAACGTCCGCATCAGCGGCCGCAGGTACGGCCGGCGGCCGGTGGCGACCAGCCGCTCGTACCGCAGCAGCACCGCCTCCGCGTCCGCCTCCGGGTCGTCGGTCTCCGGGCCCAGCAGCATCTCCAGCACCAGCTCGACGGTCGCCTGGACGCCGCGGTTGCGCGTCGCCAGCTCCTCCAGCCGGCGGCGGCCGGTCTCCAGCTCTCCCTGCCCGTGGTGCTCGACGGCCGCCGCGACCAGGTCTTCCAGCGAGTCGAAGTAGTACGTCGTCGAGGCGAGCGGCAGCCCGGCGCGCTCGGCGACCGCCCGGTGCCGGACGGCGTCGAACCCGCCCTCGACGAGCAGCTTCGCGGCGGCCTCGACGAGCGCGGCGCGCCGTCGCTCCCCCTTCGGGGTGGTCGCAGCGGTCATGACCGGTCATTCTGCCAACCGGGCGGACCCGGGCTCAGAAGCGGGCCGCGAGATCGTGCGCGAACGTCTCCACCTGCCCCGCGTACGGCGCCGTCGCGCCCGAAGACGGCACGCTGACCAGCACCAGCGAACCCCCGGACGCGGTCGCCACCTGGGCCGTGACCGTGCCGGCGGGCTGGGACTTGAAGACCACGGGGATGCCCTTCGGGTACAGCGCCGCGGCGACCTCGCCGCCCGGAACCGGGAACCCGGCGGAGCGCGCCGCCGTCGAACAGGCGCCGCCCGGCACGGCCGGGGTACCGGCGACGTGGCCGGGGAGCTCGCCAGCGAGGGCAATGGCGAGCTCCCCGTCCACCTCTTCGCACCCGGAGGCGCCTTCGGCCAGAGGGCCGGTCTTCCCGCCCTGGTCACCTCCCTGCCGAGGTGGTTCGGACGAGAAGTTCGGTGACTCCCCACCGATCTCAGGACGTGCCGGGCCGATGCCGGGTTGCCCCGAGCCCGGAGCGGATTGCGACGACAGCGCGCCGTTGTCCGCGGCCGTCATCGATTCGGGGGTACCCCCGGACAGCAGCCCGTATGCGCCGAAGCCGACGACGACCAGCGCCGCGGCGCTTACGCCGGTGGTGATCCGGTTGCGGCGCCGCACGGTCTGGCGGCGGGACTCGCGGACGACGTCGTCCTGCGTGAAGCCCGGTTCAGGCGCGTCCGGCGGCGCGGCGGAGAACAACGACCGCAGCTCCTGCTCATCCATTGGTCTCCACCTCCCTCTCCAGGACCTGCCTGAGGTTCGCCAGCCCGCGCGCGGTCTGGCTCTTCACGTTGCCTTCGCTGCAGCCCAGCGCCTTCGCCGCGCCGGTCACGTCGAGCCCTTCGAAGAACCGCATGACCAGCACCGCCCGCTGCTTGGGCGGCACTTCCTTCAACGCCGCGAGCAGGTCTTCCCTGGTCGCGACGAGGTCGTCGAGGCCGGGCGTGTCGTCGGCGGGCTCGGGGAGCGTCTCGGTCTGCCACTCACGCCGCCACGGCCGCCGCGATTCGTCGATCGACGCCCGCACGAGCGTCTTGCGCACGTACGCGTCGGTCGCCGCGGGATCCCTGATCTTCTTCCACCTCCGGTGCAGCGCGACGAACGCCGTCTGCGCGAGGTCGTCCGCCCGGTGCCAGTCGCCGCAGAGCATGTACGCGGTCCGGCGCACGGCGTCCCGCCTGGCGGCGAAGTACTCCGCGAACTCCTCCTCGTCGCGCTGGTCCACGCGCAGTCGTGCTCCGCTCTGTTGTCGTCGGTGGGTAGGACGGAATCAGGGGCGTCCACGGTTGCACGGACCGACGGGGTTCGACCACCCGAGGGCTCATTGATCCTCATCCGGTGGGTGTGATGTGATCGCTCCGTGACCTTCACGCTGCCGCCGCTGGACTTCCGTTCCGACACCGTCACCCGTCCGGATGACACGATGCGCGCGGCGATGGCGTCCGCCGAAGTCGGGGACAACGTCCTCGAGCGCGACCCGACGGTCCAGGCGCTGGAGGAACGCGCCGCGCACGTCCTGGGCATGCCGGCCGCACTGTGGGTGCCGAGCGGGACCATGGCGAACCTCGTCGCGCTGAGCCTCCACCTGCAGCGCGGCGACCGGTTCCTCGCCACGCGCGGGGCCCACGTGCTGTCGAACGAGCTGGGCTCGGCGGCGTGGCTGGCCGGCGGGATGCCGGACATCCTGGAGCACGACGGCGGCCCGGGCCGCCCATCGCCCGACGCCCTCGCGGCCGCGATCGGACAACCCGGGCCGTACTTCACATTACGGACATCGCTGCTCTGCCTCGAGAACACGCACAACGCGGCCGGCGGCGCGGTGACCCCGCCCGACGAGCACGCCCAGCTGCTGTCCGTCGCGAAGGAAGCCGGCCTGACCGTGCACCTCGACGGCGCCCGGCTCTGGCAGGCCGCGGTCGCGCTGGAGGTGCCGCCCGCCGCGCTGACCGTCGGCGTCGACAGCGTGTCGGCCTGCTTCAGCAAGGGCCTCGGCGCGCCGGTCGGCTCGGTCGTCGCGGGCAGCGTCGCGTTCGTCGAGCGGGCCCGCCGGATGCGCCAGATGCTCGGCGGCGGCGTCCGGCAGGGCGGCGTCCTGGCCGCGGCCTGCCTGGTCGCGCTGGACCGGATCCCCGACCTGGCCGAGTCGCACGAGAACGCGAGCCGGCTCGCCGAGGGCCTGCGCGAGCACGGCTGGCCGACAAACGAGCCGGATACCAACATCGTCCTCGCCGACGTCCCGGACATCCCGACCGCGCTCGCCTGGCTCGACTCGCTCGGCATCCGCGCGGTACCGATGGCCGGCCGGGTCCGGTTCGTGACGCACCGGGACCTGAGCGCGGCCGACGTCGAAGAAGCCTTGCGCCGGATCAAGACCGGCGCGTGAACTCCCTGGGGGAATCGTGAACTGGATCGTGTTCGACTACGGCGACGTGCTGAGCAAGCCGAGCCTGGCCCGGCCGGACCTGGCCGCGCGCATGGGCGTGCCGCTGCCGGAGTTCGAGAAGGCGTACTGGGACTACCGGATCCCGTACGACGCCGGGAGCACGCCGCTCGAGTACTGGCAGACGGTCGGCGACGCGCTCGGCGTGTCCGTCGACGAGGAGCTGTCGGCCGAGCTGACGCGCGTCGACGTCGAGGGCTGGGGTCACCTGGAACCGTCGTCGCAGGCGCTGCTCGAAGCGCTTTCCGAGGCGGGCGCATCGCTGGCGTTGCTGTCGAACGCCCCGGTGGTGTTCGGCGAGTGGGTCCGCGCGCAGGAGTGGGTCCGCCACTTCCGCGTGACGCTCTTCTCGGGCGACGTCCGCTGCGTGAAGCCGGACGCGAAGATCTTCCGCCTCCTGCTCGACGAGCTGGGCGCAGAGCCGGCCGACTGCCTGTTCTTCGACGACCGGCCGTCCAATGTGGAGGGTGCGCGGGCGGTGGGGCTGAAGGCCGAGGTCTGGAACGGCGCCGACGCGGCGCGCGCCTGGCTCGACTGATCTCACCCGCACCGCACGTCCGCCTACCGGTGGTGATCGTTCGTGGCCTAGGCTGCACGCCAACCCCGACTCCCCGGTAGGCCGCCATGACGAGCGAACGACCGTCGGCCCGCGTCGACTTCGACCGGCCGAGCATCGCCCGCGTCTTCGACGCCCTGATGGGCGGCACGGACAACTACGAAGCCGATCGCGCGGTGCTGCGGGAGATCCTCGAAATCGCGCCGGAGTCACCGGCGATGGCGCAGGAAGTGCGGCAGTGGCTGGTGCGCGCCGTGCGGTACCTGACCGAACGGCTCGGCGTCGACCAGTTCCTCGACCTCGGCTCGGGCTTCCCGACGGTCGAAAACACCCACCAGGTGGCGCAGAAGTACAACCCGGAGGCGCACGTCGTCTACGTCGACAACGACCCGGTCGTGCAGGCGCACGGCCGGGCGTTGCTCGTCGACAACGACTTCACGCACATCTCGGGCAACGACCTGCTGCGTCCCGGCGAGACCCTCGCGGACGTGCAGCGGTTCATCGACTTCGACCGGCCGGTCGGGCTCGTGCTGTGCGCGATCGTCCACCACATCGCGGATCTGGAGCAGGCGCGGCAGGTGGTCAAGTCCTACGTCGGCGCGATGGCGCCGGGGTCGTACCTGGTCCTGCTGCACCAGCACAACCCGGACGACGGCTCCGAAGCGGCCGGCGTCGCGACGCAACTGCAGCAGCGGTTCAGCGGCACCGGGCTCGACACGCTCTACCGCACGCGGGCCGAGATCGCGTCGTTCTTCGACGGCCTCGACCTGCTCGAGCCCGGGTTGACCGCGCCGCACCTGTGGTGGCCGGACGGGCCGCGCCTCGCCCCGCTGACGCCGGTCAACTGGACGTCGCTGGGCGGGGTCGCGCGAATCCCTCAGTAGCGGTTGATGCGGCGCGGGTCCTTGCGGCCGCTGGTGATCGCGCGGTAGCCGGCCGCGCCGAGGAACGCGATGCCGCCGATGATGGCGATCCACAGGACGGCCTTGAACACGAAGCCGATCACGGCGCCCAGCACCATGAACGCCACCCAGGCGACGATCAGGCCGCCGACGATCTTCCAGAACATGGCTTCCTCCGATTGCTCCCGTGGCCGCTGGCGGCCCGATGCCTCCACTGTGGCACCTCGGTGGGAGAAACTCCCCTTGCCGAGCCAACGTTCAGGGATGAATCAGGGTTCCCCCTGGCGCAGCCACCCCCCGAGCCGCCGGACGCCTTCGTCGATGTCCTCGGCGCTGCCGGCGAAGGAGAACCGGACGTACTTGCCGCCGTCCACCGGGTCGAAGTCGACGCCGGGCGTGATGGCGAGGCCCGTGTCGGCGAGCAGCCGCTGGCACCAGCTCAGGCTGTCCTCGGTGTACGCGCTGACGTCGGCGTACGCGTAGAAGGCGCCATCGGCGGGGGCGAGCTTGTCGAGGCCGATGCCCTGCAGGCCCGCGAAGAGCCGGTCGCGGTTGGCGCGGTAGTGCTCGACGTGCGCGTCGGCCTCCGCGTACGCCTCCGGCGTGAAGGCGGCGAGCGCGGCGTACTGCGACACCGCGGGCGGGCAGATGGTGAAGTTCCCGGTCAGGACGTCGACGGCGCGGTGCAGCCGCTGCGGCACGAGCATCCAGCCGAGCCGCCAGCCGGTCATCGCGAAGTACTTCGAGAAGCTGCCGAGCACGAGCGGCTCGCGCCCGTACTGCCACGCGCAGTCGAGCTCGGCGCCGTAGGAGATGCCGTGGTAGATCTCGTCGCTGATCAGCTGCACGCCGTGCGAGGAGCACCAGCCGGTGATGGCGGCCAGCTCGCCGGGCGGCAGCACGGTCCCGGTGGGGTTGCTCGGGCTGGCGACGATCAGGCCGTCGATCGGGCCGAGCTCGTCGAGCAGCGCGACGGTCGGCTGGAAGTTCGTCTCGGCGGTGGTCGCGAACTCGACGACCTCGCAGCCGAGGACCGACAGCAGGTTCCGGTACGCGGGGTAGCCCGGCCGGGCCATCGCGACCTTGGCGCCGGGGTCGAAGGCGCTGAGGAAGGCGAGCAGGAAGCCCCCGGACGACCCGGTGGTCATGACAACGTCCTGGGCGGCGACGTCGAGGCCGTACTTCCCCCGGTAGTGCCCGGCGACGGCCTCGCGCAGCTCGGGGATGCCGAGCTGTTCGGTGTAGCCGAGGGTGCTGTCTTGCAGGGCTTTTTGCGCGGCCTCGAGCACGGGCTTGGGCGCGGGTGCGGAGGGCTGCCCGGCGGCGAGCGACACGAGATCGCCGTGACTGCGCTGCCGGGCGCCCGCCGCGGAGAGGACGTCCATGACGTGGAAGGGCGGCACGCCGGCCCGCAGCGCGGGCCCCGCCTCGAGGTCGGCCATGCGGCCAGGCTAGTAGCCCCGGTAGGCACCTCCGTGGGCCATGGCCTTGATGCCCGGCACGTTGTCGAGGCCGCCGTAGCGGTCGTAGGAGTACCGGACGCCCGCGATGATGTTGTCGACCGGGTTGTAGATGTTGTCGTGGCCGGGCAGCTTGTGGGCGTTGAACGTCGAGTCGATGCACTGCATGAGCCCCTTGGACGGGTGCCCGGCGGCGGCGTTCGAGTTGCCGGTCAGGAAGAGGTGATCACCTTCCTGGGCCGTCCACGTGCCCAGTTCCGTCGTCACGCACCACACGTCGGCCCGCCCGGCGGCTTCCTTGCGCAGGAACGCTCCGGTGACGATCGGGTTGTTCAGGTGCACGGCGAACTCGGCTTGCCAGGTTTCCGGCTGGTTCGTCCGCTCCACCGGAAGCACCCGCGGCCGCGACCCGGACAGGTAGCCGGCCAGCACGATCGCCTCGAGGACGGCACCGGGCGCCTGGTAGACGACCACCTGCGGTTCGGAGTAGCCGGGCCGCAGGTACCGGGTGCCCTCGGCGTCGATGATCGCTTCGAGCCACGCCGCACGCTGGCCGTCGGACATCGCCAGCACTTGCGTGACGGCGTCGGACTTGGGGTTCCCCGCCCGCGCCAGCAGGTCCTGGGCGTAGTCGTGGTCCAGCCGGAACTGGTGCCGCGGCCCGCACCCACCCCGGTCGTCGACGTACACCGCGTGCGGCACGCCGTCGAGGAGCCGGCGGATCTTCGCCACCATTTCGGGCTTCGACTGCGCGATGGACATGGTCCGGCGGTGCCGCCGGGTCTCGACGTGACCGTCACCGGCGATCCACCCGAGGATCGCCGCTTCCGGCACGCTGACGTCCAGAGTCGACTCGGTCGTGGCGGGCGCCGAGAGGAGGATGCGGTCGCGCGAGCGGACTTCCGCGGTCGTGACGAAGCCGGGTTGGGTCTCGTACCGGTTCTCCTGCTTCGGCGAAGCGATGTTGTGCTTCTTGCGCCGATGGACCGCGACGCCGTTCTCGGGCTGGTGCTCCGCGCGCGGCTCCCAGCCGCACTCCGGGCAGACGATCGGCAGACCGGTGCGCCGGACGTGCACCCGCGGCAGGTTGAGCCAGCGGTGGTTCGGCGTCGTGGTCGCCTCCCAGCGCGAATTGCCCATCCGGACCAGCTCGGCGTCCTCGTGGTGGACGACCCGGGTGATCCGCGTCCACTCGCTGCACCCGGTGGCCGGGTTGAAGCCGATCGTCTCGTCGCCGACCTCGACCGCGTCGTGCTTCAGGAACCCACGCCGGGTCAGGATCTGCGTGTCCAGCGGCACGCAGTCCCAGTTGTTGATGGCGTTGGGATTCCCGCCCGACTCGTGCTGGATGATCGCCCAGATGTTGGGGATGTCGGCGTCGGTCACCGGCACGCCGGCGGCCTGCAGGGCCTTGATGGCCTCCTGGATCCACTGCTGCACGTTCCCCGGGGGCGGGGACGACGGCGGGCCGCCACTCGGGCCGAGGCCGCCGCCTCCGCCGCCTCCTCCGCCACCGCCACCGCCGTGGTGGGAGGAGCCGTTGCTGTGGATACCGCCGGTGCTCTTCGGTGCCGCCGGGGTGCTGGCCGGGAGCGGGACCTGGTCGTAGCCGCCCTCGATCTGCTGGGACATCAGCTTCTGCGACGCCTTGATCGCCGTGTCGGCCTGGGTCTGCAGGCCCGTCACGTCACCGTCGAAGCCCGCGGTGATGGTGTGGATGTCGGTCGCGGCCTTCGCCTTGATCTCCGCGGAGGTCTGGGCGGGTGCGGGCTTGTTCGGGTCCTGCTGGTGCGCCGCGGCCGCCCGGTCCGCCGCGTCCATCGCGGTCTGGGCCTGCTGGTTGCGCTCGTTGACCGCCTTCTCCGCGGCCAGCTGCTTGTCCCCGACGTTCTTCTTGATCTGTTCGAGGGTCGACGCGAGGCTGTCGAGGTCCTTGGCGACGTCTTCGAGGTGGGTCTGCACCTTGGTGCCGGCGTCGCGGACCTGGCGGACGTAGGTGAAGAACTGGTCGGCGGCCGGGCCGGCCCACACCTTCGCGTCCAGCGCGTCCGTGGAGCTCTTCAGGGAGGCGGTGTGGTCACCCGCGTTCTTGCCCGCCTCCCGGAACTGCGCGGCCGCCGCGGTGATTTTTCCCAGATCCACCTTTTCGACCTGGTCGACCTTCTTCATGAAGGTGTCCCAATTGTCCGGCGTTCCGGCGCCGTTCCCGTTCAAGCCCACTCTCGTGCCCCCTGCTCAGTTCACTTGTCGACGTGCAGCTTGAGGTCGCTCGCCCCGACCTGGTCGGTCTCGGCGATCAGCCCGGCGGCCTTGCGCATGGCGAACCCCAGCGCCTCCATGTGCTTGCCCGCGGCGTCGAACTGGCTGTGCACGCCGTCCTTGAACTTGCCGACCGCGCCGTGGGCGTCGCCCGTCTCGTCCATGCCGCCGAAGGGGCTTTCCTTTTCGTGGTCCAGGCCGGTGACCTTCTGCTTGGACTTCTCGAACTCGTCCTTCAGCTTCTCCACCTGGCCGGCCGCGATGGCCATCGATTCGGTGTCGTAGACAGGCACGGTTCGTCATCCCCTTCGGAAACTCGTATCCGCCCGATCAGACGTCGCCGTGACCGGGACGGTTCCCGCGCTTACTTTATGACTTCCCGGGGGGCGCGCGTACGGATCCCGGCCAACTTCCACCCGGCGGGGCTCAGGCCTCCGCCACCAGCTCGCGGATCCGGGTCGCCAGCAGGGCGTTGTCGGCCGGGGTCACGGTCGCCCACTCGCGGCCTTCGCGGTCCGACACCACCTGGAACAGGTACCGGCCCGCGTCCGTGTCGAAGAACGCCACCACACGGCCCGCCCGGTGGACGACGCCGTCGCGGCCGACGCGTTCCGCGCCGAACTGGCCGCGGGCCTCCTGGCCCAGCAGCATCCCCGACAGCTCCTGTGCGTGGAACAGCTCCACGCCGCGGTCCTCCAACGCCGTGACCAGCGCCTTCGCGTCGCCCTTCGCCGCCGAGTCGGCCGCGCGGAGGACGTCGTACGGGATGCTCACCGTCTGGCCGATGCCCGGCCCGAGGTCGCCCGCCACCGAGACCGCCGTCTCCGCGAGGCCGTCCTCGGTCGCCGGGATCAGCCAGACCTCGCCGTGGTCCACCACCGCGAGGACGGCCTGGCCGCGGGCGCTCACCGCGCGGCCGCGGATCTCGCGCTCGGCCCAGACCCAGACGTCGATGCCGTACTGCGGGCGGGCCAGCAGGTGCAGCTGGTCGGCCACTTCGCCGGTCACCCGGCGGTTGCGGGCCAGGCGCCGCTCGCTCAGCGACGCCCACGCCGCGTCCACCAGCTCGCGCCGTTCGGCGTGGGTCATTCCCTCGCTCGGCACGTCCAGCGCGACGTGGCGGCGGGGCAGTTCGAGCGACTCCCAGAGCACATCGAACTCGTGCGCGGACAGCACCAGCGACACGGTCAGCGCCCGTCCCCGTCGTGGTCGCCGATCACGTCGGGCGAGACCATCCGCTGGTCGGCGAACAGGTCCTGGTCGTCGACGCCGAAGCGGCGGACGTGCTCGGCGTCGTCCTCGCGCGGGGCCGCCTCGTTGAGGAACTTCGCCTCGCCGGGCTTCTGCTTCGGGCTGATCTGCTCCGACTTGCGCAGCGCGGCGGCCTCCTCCTCGGGCAGCTCGCCGACCGGCAGCGGCCGCACCGGTCCCTTCGCCGGCCCCTTCTCGCGTCGCTGACGCTCCTTGTCGCCGCTCAGCGCGCCACCGGCCGCGCCCGCGCCGATCGCCGCCGCGCCCGCGCCGATTTCGCCGGGGGTCGCGCCGGGCTTGACCGGGAACCCGCGTTCGGCCGTGAACTGGCCGGGCGGGAGCGGCGGCTGCGGCATCGAGCCCACCGTGCGGCCCTTGGCCAGCAGCCCGTCCGGGCCGCGGCCCGCCGAGCTGTCGAGGCCGCCTCCGCCGCCGGACGCGCCCCCGCCGCCGAGCGACTTGATGGGCGCGGTCGCCGGCGACGAGCCGGGCGGCAGCGAGCCGGGCGCCCCCGGCGGGACGAACTGCTCGCCGCCGGCTCCGACCGAGAGACCGGGCGAAAAGTGCGTCGAGTCGCCGGACGCCGTGCCGCGGCCCGGGGCGTTGACCCAGCCGGGCGCGGGCGTCGACGTCGGCGGCTTCACGCCCGCCGGAGTCGTCGACGAGGACGGCGTCGTGTGCTGGGCGGCCGGCGCGGTCACCGAGCCGGTCTGGCGCGGTGGCTGCGGGGCGGGCCGGGACGGCTGCTGCGCCGCGACGCCGTAGACCGGGGTCGGCGGGTCGGCGTGGACCGTGTGCGACACCGGTTGCACCACCGGCGGGTCGACGTGCACCGAGCGGACCTTGTCCGAAGCGGGTTTCACGCCGCCGTCCGGCGTCACCGCGACGGCGGCGCCCGCGACGTCCAGCACGCCCGGCGTGATCCCGGGCGCGGCCAGCTTCAGCGACTCGGGGTCGGACAGCGACTGCGTCGAGAGCAGGTTGGTGCCGCTTTCCTGCGCGTACTCGTTGAGTGCCTGCTTCGCCTGCTCCTTGGCGTCGTTCGCCGCCTCGACCTGACGCGCGTGGTCGGTCTCGAAGCCGATCAGGGACAGCAGCAGGCCGTCGGTGAGCGTGTAGCCGCCCGCGCCCTTCCGGACGGTCTCGGCGTCCGGCAGCTTGTACTTGGTGCGGTTGAAGGACTCGCCCTGCTCGAACACCATTTCGGCGGCGTGCGCGACCTTCGTCGTGGCGTCCTGGGAGAACCCGGCCTGCTCGGTGAGGACCTGGCTGGCCGCCCCGCCCGCCTGGCTCTGCCACTCGACGCCGAGCTTCAGCAGCTGCGCGCGCAGCGTCTGGTCGGTGTGGGCGAGGGCGGTCGCGACGGCCTTCAGCGCGTCGACGGCCGTGCCGATGCTGCCGGTGCCGTCGCCGTTGACCATCCGCGTGATCTGGTCGGCGATCGCGGTGTTGGTCCAGCCGTCGAACCGGTGGTTCTGGATGCCGGCCGCGAGCTCGGAGAATTCCACGCGCCCTCCCTAGTTGCGTGCTTTCAGGGTCTGCAACGCGATGTCGGCGGCGTGCACCGACATCTCGCACAGCTGCGGCTGCGTGAGCTTGCCGCGGGTGATGGCGAAGGTCTGGACGGCCAGCGTCTGGCCCCGCGCGACGCCGACGAGCGCCTCGCAGTCGGCGGGGTCGCCCGCCGCGCGGTAGTTCGTCAGCGCCGGGTAGCCGCCGATCGTCTTCGGCTCGGTGGTCATGCTGTTCTTCTTGCGGGCCCCGGTGATCCACTCCTCGAGGTCCGCCGTCACGGCCCGGACGTGGTAGGCGTGCACCGGCTCGGCGCCGTCGGCGTCGAACACGCACGTCGCCCCGTCCTCCGACGGGCCTTCGCGGGGCGTGCTGGTGATCTTCAGCGCGTCGAGCTGCACCTGCGGGAAGACCTCGCACAGGTTGACGCCCTGCAGCGGCAGGTCGGCCGGGCGCTGCGGCAGCTGGGCCGCCTTGGCGCTCTGCGACGCCGCGGTCGCGGCCGTCTCGACCGGGTACGGGGTGCCTTCGGTGCCCGCCGAGCAGCCGGCGAGCGCCGCCGTCGCGAGCACGCCCCCGGTGATCCGCAGCGTCCGGCTACGCACCGTGCTTCGCGCGGTCACCGAACACCGCCGCCTTCTCCTCGTCGCTGACCTTGTAGTCCTTCGCGGCGTCCCGCAGCTGCGAGACCAGGCGCTTCAGACCGGCGACGTACTCGCGGACCTGGCCCGCGTAGGAGCGGTCGCCGTCGGCGATGAGGGAGTTCCAGGCCTCGATGGACTGGGTGCTGATCACGTCGGCCGACGGCGCGTCGATCCGCAGCAGGCCGAGCTTGGTGAGCAGCTGGTCTTCGAGCGCGTTGGCCTGCTCTTCGACGATCCGGGCGACGTCGAGCAGCTTGTCCGGGTGGACCAGGACGTCCGCGGCGGCCGGAGCCACGGGGACGGCCGGGCTGAGGTCGTACGAGGGTCCTGACATGCTCTCCCCTGACGTCATGCGGACAGTGACCGGCCGACTTCCCGTCGAGGTTACCAACCCACGTGTAGCGATGGCCTGTGGTTGGACGAAGACCGGAGGCCGCCGGTTCCGCCCGTCAGGCGCGCTGTTTCGCCGGGGCGCCGACCTCGCCGTTCGCCGCCTTGAGGGCGATGTCCGTGCGGTGGTGCGAGCCCGCGAGGTGGACCTTCTCGACGGTCTCGTACGCGTGCTTGCGCGCCGACTTCAGCGTCTTGCCGGTGCCGACGACCGAGAGCACGCGGCCACCGGAGGAGACGACGGCGCCGTCGTCGCGGCGGCGGGTGCCCGCGTGCAGCACGCCCTCCAGCTCGGCGCCGCCGATGACGTCGCCGGTGCGCGGCTTGCCGGGGTAGCCGTCGGCGGCGATCACGACGGTGACCGCGGCGCCGCTCGCCCACTCCAGCGGCGGGTGCTCGGCGAGCTTGCCGGTGGCGGTGGCGTGCATCAGCCCGGCGATCGGGCTGCGCAGCAGGGCCAGCACGACCTGCGTCTCCGGGTCGCCGAAGCGGCAGTTGAACTCGATGACCTGCGGGCCGTCGGACGTCAGCGCGAGCCCGGCGTAGAGCAGGCCGGAGAACGGCGCGCCCCGGTTCACCAGCTCGTCGGCGACCGGCTGGACGACCCGCTCGACCAGCTCGTCGACCAGGTTTTCGGGCGCCCAGGGCAGCGGCGCGTAGGCACCCATGCCACCGGTGTTCGGGCCGGCGTCGTCGTCGCCGACGCGCTTGAAGTCCTGCGCCGGCAGCAGCGGGACGACCGTGTTGCCGTCGACGAAGCAGAACAGCGAGGCCTCCGGACCGTCCAAAAAGGACTCCAGGAGAACCGGGTGACCGCCGTCGAGCAGCATGATGGCGTGCTTGCGCGCGACGTCGTAGTCGGTCGTGACGACGACGCCCTTGCCGGCGGCGAGGCCGTCGTCCTTGACCACCCAGGTCGGGCCGAAGCGGGCGAGCGCGGCGTCGAGGCGGGCCGGGTTGTCGACCACCTCGCTGCGCGCGGTCGGCACGTTCGCGGCGGCCATGACGTCCTTCGCGAAGGCCTTCGACCCTTCGATCCGCGCGGCGGCGGCGGAGGGCCCGAAGCAGGCGATGCCGGCCTTGCGCACGGCATCGGCGACCCCGGCGACGAGCGGCACCTCGGGCCCGACGACGACGAGGTCGGCCTGCCAGCTCTTCGCGAGCGCGGCAACGCCCTCGGGATCGGCGGCGTCGACACCGAGCTGCTCGGCCACGGCGGCGGTCCCGGCGTTGCCGGGCGCACAGGCCAGCGCGGTGACCGCGGGGTCACCCGAGGCCGCGAGGACGAGGGCATGCTCACGGGCGCCGGAGCCGATTACCAGTACGCGCACGCAGCACAGCGTATCCGGCCGGGTTCGCGGAGGACATTTCGCCGTCGGTCGCGCCGTCGGTCGGCCCGGGCGAGGAGGCGGCCGACGGGCTTGTCCACAAGTCACCGCCGGTGTGGACAAGTCGGTCCCCGGCCCCGGCGATCCGGAAGTTCCGTCCGAGGGCGCCGATACGCTGGAAGCGGGGGTTCCCCCAGGGAGGGCGGGCTGCTGCGGGCGGGCCGCTGCGGCGGGCAGAGCTCCGGCAGGCAGGCCGCTGCGGCGGGCAGAGCTCCGGCAGGCAGGCCGCTGCGGCGGGCAGAGCTCCGGCAGGCAGGACTCCGGCAGGCAGGACTCCGGCAGGCAGCGCTCCAGCAGGCAGGAACCCCGCGCAAGCCGAGCCCCGCCAGCTGGGTCCCGCCAGCAGAGTCCCCGCGGGCAAGGTCCCCGGCGGGCAAGGTCCCCGGCGAAGTCTCGCGGCCAGGCCACTCCGCCGCCGGTGGCCGGCCCACCAGACGTCTTGAATGAGTCATTCAGGTCTTCGGAGGTCCTGAATGACTCATTCAAGACGTTGGCGGAACCGCGGCGGAGTGCGCCGGCGCGACTTGCCGGAGCCTCTGCCCGGGGAGGGCCGGGGGTGCCGTGCGGAGCAGGAGGCCGCGCGCGATTCACGGCCGCGAGCGCACCAGACGTCATGAAAGACCCCTTCATCGCACCAGGCGAAGCACCAGGTGAAGTGAACGAGTCGTTCACCACCCGAGCCGCGCGGGCACCCGAGTCGTGCGCCGGGCCACACCGGCGCGAGCAGGAGTCCACCCGGCGTTCACCGCCCGGTTCGCCCGGATACGCACTTCGGACGCTTGCGACATCAAGGGTGGCGCGAGTACATCCAGGGCACACCCTGCGTGAAAAGAGGTCACCAGATGAAGCGCAAACGTGTCGGCGTACTCGCACTCGCCGGACTGGCGTTGCTGAGCGTCACCGGGCTGGCCGTCGGGTCGGCGAGCGCGTCGGAAAGCGGGGGGTCCGCCGATGCGGCCGCGCACGGGCGGGGCCACGATGACCCCGTGATCGTCGGACACCGCGGTGCCCCCGGCTACCGGCCGGAGCACACCCTCGCCTCCTACGAGCTCGCCTACCGGATGGGCGTCAGCTACGTGGACGTCGACCTCGTGCCCACCAAGGACGGCCGGCTCGTCGCCCGGCACGAGCCCGAGATCGGCGGCACCACCGACGTCGCGAAGCACCCGGAGTTCGCCGACCGCAAGAAGACGCTCGTCATCGACGGCGTCTCGACCACCGGCTGGTTCACCCAGGACTTCACGCTCGCCGAGCTGAAGACGCTGCGCGCCGTCGAGCGGATCCCGCAGAACCGCCCGCACAACACGCTCTACAACGGCCGCTACCAGATCGCCACCTTCCAGGAGGTGCTCGACCTGACCAAGCGGCTCGGCACGGAGCTGCACCGGACGCTCGGCACCTACCCCGAGGTCAAGCACTCGACGTTCTTCGCCTCGATCGGCAACCCGACCGAGCCGAAGCTGGTGACGGCCCTCAAGCGCAACGGCCTCGACCGGCCGGACGCGCCCGCGATCATCCAGTCGTTCGAGGTCTCGAACCTGATCGAGCTGCACAAGCAGGTCCGGACGCCGCTGCTGCAGCTGACGTCGGCGACCGGCGCTCCGGCGGACTTCGTCGCGAAGGGCGACCCGCGGACGTACAAGGACATCGTGACGCCGCAGGGCCTGCGTGACATCGCGAAGTACGCGAAGTACCTCGGCCCGGAGAAGGGCCAGATCATCCCGCTGGACGCCGCCGGGAACCTGACCTCGCCGACCGCGCTCGTCGCCGACGCGCACAAGGCGGGCCTGAAGGTGCAGCCGTACACGTTCCGGAACGAAAACCCGTTCCTGCCGGCGAACCTGCGCTCGTCGGCCGAGCCGGACGCCTACGGGGACGTCTTCACCGAGGAGGCCGCGTTCCTCAAGGCCGGCGTCGACGGCTTCTTCGCCGACCAGCCGGACACCGCCCTCGAGTCGCTGCACGCGTTCCTGGGCCGGTAATCCCGTTGCCGCGAAGGGCGCTTCCGTGGACGCTGAGTCCGTGGAAGCGCCCTTTTCCGGTGTCATCCTGGTCAGCCGCGGCGACGAAACGCTGGTCGCCGAGGCGTCCGGCTACGCGCACATCGCCCATGGCATCGAAAACACCGTCGACACGCGGTTCGCGATCGCCAGCGGTACCAAGGGGTTCACGGCGCTGGTCGTCGTCGGCCTGGTCGCCGAGGGCCGCCTCGAACTCTCGACGAAAGCGCGTGATGTCCTCGGCGACGACCTGCCACTGATCGACGACCGCGTGACCGTCGAGCACCTGCTGACGCACACGTCCGGCATCGGCGACTACTGCGACGAAGACGGAGACCCGCCGCCCACGCCCCTGCTCGCCACGTCGGCCGACTACCTCGCCGCGCTCGACGGCTACCCGCAGAAGTTCCCGCCGGGCGAACGGTTCAACTACAACAACGGCGCCTTCGCCGTCCTGAGCCTGATCGCCGAACGGGTCGCGGGCATACCTTTCGCCGAACTCGTCCGGACCCGCGTGACCGAACCCGCCGGGATGGCCGACACCGCGTTCCTCCGCTCGGACGCGCTGCCCGCGCGAACGGCCACCGGCTACCTCGAAGACGGCCGCACCAACGTGTTCAGCCTGCCGGTGGTGGGCTTCGGCGACGGCGGCATCTACAGCTCCGCGCCCGATTTCCGGAAGTTCTGGCCCGCGTTCCTCGACGGCCGGATCGTCCCGCGCGAGTGGGTGGACCGGATGCTGCGCGGAGACGGCTACGGCCTCGGCTTCTTCCTGCCGCGGCCGGGCGTGGTGCGGCTGGAGGGCGGCGACCACGGCGTCACGTTCCGGAGCAACCACCAGCCGTCATCGGGCGTCACCGCGACGCTGATCTCGAACGACCACCGAGGTGGCGGGCCCCTGCTCAAGCAGCTGGACGAGTATTTGACGAAGGCTTGACACCCTTCGGGACCGGGGCTACCTTCGGCGAATTCAATGGTCTGGCCGCATACCTTTCAAGAGGTGCCCGATGGACGTTTCCGACCAGCAGACCACTCCCGACCACGCCGACGAAGACAGCGCGCGCCTGCACCAGCTCGGGTACGCGCAAGAGCTCAAACGGACGATGTCCGCGTTCTCCAACTTCGCCGTCTCGTTCACGATCATCTCGATCCTCTCCGGCTGCCTGACGCTCTACGGCTTCGGCATGAAGACCGGCGGGCCCGCCGCGATGATCTGGGGCTGGCCGCTGGTCGGGGTGTTCGTCATCCTGGTCGGCCTCGGCATGGCCGAGGTCTGCTCCAGCTACCCGACCGCGGGCGGCCTCTACTACTGGGCGGCGAAGCTGGCGCCGGACAAGTCCGGCCCGGTGTGGTCGTGGTTCACCGGCTGGTTCAACCTCATCGGGCAGATCGCGGTCACCGCCGGCATCGACTTCGGCGCGGCGCTGTTCCTCAACGCGTTCCTCGACCTGCAGTGGGGCTTCGCCGCGACGCCGGGGCACACGATCCTGCTACTCGCGATCATCCTCGTGGTGCACGGCCTGCTGAACACCTTCGGCGTCCGGATCGTCGCGATCCTCAACAACGTCAGCGTGTGGTGGCACCTCATCGGCGTGCTGGTGATCGTCGGCGTGCTGGTCTTCGTGCCCGCCAAGCACCAGGACGCGTCGTTCGTCTTCGGCAGCTTCGTGAACCAGACGGGCTGGGGCTCGACCTTCTACGTCTTCGCGCTGGGGTTGCTGGTCGCGCAGTACACGTTGACCGGCTACGACGCTTCGGCGCACATGACCGAGGAGACGAAGAGCGCGGCGACGGCCGGGCCGCGCGGCATCGTCATGTCGATCGTCGTCTCGCTCGTCGCGGGCTGGATCCTGCTGATCGGCCTGACGTTCGCGATCCAGGACTACGACGGCGCGGTCGGCTCGGCCACCGGCGTGCCGCCCGCGCAGATCTTCATCGACGCGACCGGCGCGGTCACCGGCAAGTTCCTGCTGCTGATCTGCATCGGCGCGCAGCTGTTCTGCGGGATGGCGTCGGTGACGGCGAACTCGCGGATGATCTACGCGTTCGCCCGCGACGGCGCGATCCCGGGATCGGGCTTCTGGCACAAGATCAACAAGCGCACGCAGACGCCGACCAACGCCGTCTGGCTCGCCGCGGGCGGCGCGCTGATCCTGGCGCTGCCGTACCTGTGGAGCGCGACGGCCTACGCGGCGGTGACGTCGATCGCCGTGGTCGGGCTGTACGTGGCGTACGTGATCCCGGTGTTCCTGCGCGTCCGCCGCGGCGACTCGTTCGAGCCGGGACCGTGGACGCTCGGCAAGTGGGGCAAGCCGGTCGGCATCATCGCGACGATCTGGGTCGTGCTGATCTTCTTCCTGTTCATGCTGCCGCAGGTGTCACCGGTGACGGTGGATTCGTTCAACTACACGCCGATCGCGTTCCTGGTCGTGCTCGGCGGCGCGGCCCTGTGGTGGGTGCTTTCGGCCCGCAAGTGGTTCACGGGCCCGAAGGTCCAGGGCTCGGCCGCCGAGCTCGCCGCGGTGGAACAGGAGCTCAAGGAACTCGGCTGACCCGGTCTGGCGCCGGTAGCCCGTCCGTCCTGCGTGGATGCGGCTACCGGCCTTCGGACGCCACGGACACGCCGACAGCATCCGTCAAGGGCGCGGCGCCACGAGCTGCGACGCCGTGAAGGAGGCCCTCACGGCCTTAGGGGATCGCGAGTACGAGATTCCGCGACCGGGGCGGGTTCGACGTCCGGCTCGCTCGTCGTCGCCGGGGAGCGGCGGCCGGGGCGGACCACCGTCACGGCCGCCGCTCCCAGGGCGCCGACGCCCGCGAACGCGTAGAAGCCCCACGGGTACGCGATTCCGGCCGTCAGCAGCGCGCCGCCGAGGAGCGGGCCGGAGATCGCGCCGATGCGGCCGATGCCGGCCGACCAGCCGAGGCCGGTCGCGCGGATCGCGTCCGGGTAGATCCGGCCGATGTACGCGTACACCAGCACCTGCGCGCTGAACACGAAGCAGCCGGTCAGGAACACCGCCGCGTACAGCCCGACGGCGGGCAGCTTCACGCTCAGCAAAGCCAAGAACACCGCGCCCGCGCAGAACCACACGATCGCCGACGGCCGGATGCCGACGCGGTCGGCCACGCGCCCCGCGACGAGCAGCCCGACGATGCCGCCGACGTTCAGCGTCAGCAGCAGGCTCAGCGCCGCGCCCAGCGGGTAACCGGCCTGGCGCATGATCTCCGGCAGCCAGGTGTTCAGCCCGTACACCAGCAGCAGCCCCATGAACGACGTCACCCAGAACGCGATCGTCGCGCGCAGCAGGCCGCCGCGGAACAGGCCGGCGACGGCGTGCCCGGCCGACCGCTCGGTCTCGCGGACCCGCTGGAACAACTCGGACTCCGGCAGGAACTTCAGCATCAGCGGGATCAGCACGACGGCGGGGAGCGCCCCGGCGACGAACATCGCGCGCCAGCCGAGCGGCGAGATCAGCACGATGCCCAGCAGCGCCGTCAGCACCGCGCCGACGTGGTAGCCGGTCATCACCGTGGTCGTCGCGCTGCCGGACTTGCCTTGGCGCGCGTACTCGGTGACGAGCGTGATGGCCGTCGGCAGGCAGCCGCCGAGGCCCAGGCCGGCGACGAACCGCAGCAGCCCGAAGACGAACGTCGAGGGCGCGAACGCGCACAGCAGCGTGCACAGCGAGAACAGCGCCACGGAGATGATCAGCGACTTCCGGCGGCCGATGACGTCGGTGATGGTGCCGATGGCCAGCCCGCCGAGCATCATCCCGGCCAGCCCGACCGTCGAGACGACCGACGCCACGGCGGGCGTCAGGCCCCAGACGTGGTCGCGCAGCAGCACGGGCAGCACGGTGCCGAGCACGACCAGGTCGAACCCGTCGAGCAGGACGGCGGTCCAGGCCAGGGGCACGACCCAGGAGCGGGTGCCAGGGGACATGGGGAACCTCCGGATGTGCGTCGGTGCACGTGATCCGCACAGGTGTGCGGATTGCGCACAAGTATGCACCGGGGGTACGACACAAACCAGCTCACTTCCACTGGGCGGAAGCCAAGCGCGGGCCTGCTACCTGCGGGAAGATCACGCGAGTGGAAATCCTGACGCTGATGGGCGTGCTCGCGGGCTCACTCGCCCTGACCGCGCTCGCGCGGCGCTACAACCTGTCGGCGCCGCTGCTCGTGGTGGTCGTCGCGCTCGGGGTCGCGCTGATCCCGGGCGTCCCGCGGTTCGAGCTGGAACCCGAGCTGGTGCTCACCGTCGTGCTGCCGCCGCTGCTCTATTCGACGTCACTGGAAAGCTCGCTGTCGCACTTCAAGAACAGCCTGCGGCCGATCGTGGCGCTCGGCGTGGTGCTGGTCGCGGTGACCGCGGTGGTCGTCGCCTTCGTCGTGCACCTGCTGCTGCCGGACGTGCCGTTCGCGTCGGCGCTGGTCCTCGGCGCGGTGGTGGCGCCGCCGGACGCGGTGACGGCGGTGGCGATCGGGCGCAAGCTCGGCCTGCCGCGGCGGCTGATGACCGTGCTGACCGGGGAAAGCCTGGTGAACGACGCCGCCGCGCTGACGCTCTACAAGGTCGCGCTCGCCGCGGTCGCGGGCACGGCGGGCTCGGCGGGGCACGGGTTCGCGGTGTTCGGCGTGGCGACGGTGCTCGGCATCGCGGTCGGCCTGGCGATCGGCGCGGCCGTCGTGCTGGTGCGGCGCCTGCTCGACGACCCGCTGATGGAGTCGGCGTTCGGGATCATCGTGCCGTTCGGCGCGTACGTCACCGCGGAGCACCTGCACCCGTTCGGGGCGGAGTTCAGCGGGTCCGGCGTCCTGGCGGTCGTCGCGGCCGGCCTCTACCTGGGGGCGCGCTCGCTGTACGCGTCCCCGGCGACGCGCATGCAGGACAGATCGGTGTGGGCGTCCATCGACGTCCTGCTGGAGGCGCTGGTGTTCGCGCTGATGGGGCTGCAGCTGCCGTTCGTGCTCGACGGCGCCCAGCACGCGGCCCGCGACAACGGGACGCTCGTGCTCGTCGCGGTGGTCGTGCTGCTCGTGACGATGGCGGTGCGGATCCCGGCGGTGTTCGTCTTCGCGTACCTGCCGCGCGCGATGCGGCTGTTCGGCCGCGGGCGCGAAGCCCCGTCGTGGCGGTCGCTGGCGGTGCTGTCGTGGACGGGCATGCGCGGCGTCGTCACGCTGGCCGCGGCGGCCGGTGTCCCCGCCGGAACGCCGGGACGCGAGGAGATCCAGCTGTTCGCGTACGTGGTGGCGATCGGGACGGTGCTGATCCAGGGGCTGACGCTGCCGCCGTTGATCCGGGTGCTGAAGGTGCAGGACCCGTCGGAAGCGTCACGCGACGAGGCGGAGGAGCTGGCCGCGCGAGAGGTCGCGAAGAAGGCGGCGCACGACCGGCTGCGCGAGATCAGCCGCGAGCGGCTGGCGTCGCTGGACCTGCCGCCCGAAAAGGTCCAGCAGCTCAAGGACCGGCTGCAACGGCTGGTGGACACGCGCTACCGGTTCGCCGAAGCCACGATCAAGCTGTCGGGCGAGGACCGTCCCGGCACCCCGCAGGCCCAGTTCGCGAAGGCCCGCAAGGAGCTGCTGATCATCCAGCGCAAGGCGATGATCGAGGAGAACCGGGCCGGCCGCCTCGACGACGACGTCCTGCAGAAGGTGTTGCGCGAACTGGACCTCGAGGAAATGTCCGTGACGGCGACCCTCACGAACCGATTGAGCTGATGACCTCCCAGGTCCGCCGGCGTTCGGTGCTCGACCGGATGCCGGTCTGGGAGACGAGGACATCGGTGACGCCGGCGTCGTAGTAGCGCTGGAGGCCTGCTACGACGGTTTTTTCGTCGCCGATGATGGCGAGGTCGGCCGCGTGGTCGACGCCTTCGACGTCGAGGATCCGCCGGTAGGAGGGAATCTGGCCGTAGAAGGACATCTGTTCGACGGCTTTCGCCCGGACTTCGTCGGGTTCATCGGTGACGATGGCGGGAACGGCGGCGATGATCCGCTTGCCGGCCATGGCCGGCACGATCTGTTCGGAAAGCGCTCTCGGACCGGCGAGGAAGGGCAGGGTGCCGTCGGCGAGCTCGGCGGTGACTTTCAGCGCCTGCGGCCCCATGGCGGCGACGATGATCGGGATATCGCCGCCTCCGGCCACAGTGGACGGTCCCAGGGGTTTCGCCGTGACCGTCTCGCCCTCGAAGTCGACGGCTTCCCCGGCGAAGACCTGCTTCAGGACAGTGAGGTACTCGCGGAGGTGCCGGATGGGCGGCGGGTAGCCGAGGCCGTAGACGGGCCCGAGGAAGCCTCTCGAGCCGAGCCCGATGCCGAGGGTGAAGTTCCCGTGGGCGGCGGCTTGCGCGGTCTGCGCGGCACTGGCGACGAGCAGCGGATGCCGGGGGTAGGTCGGGACGACGGAGGTACCGACCTCGAGACCGGGGTTTTCCCGCCCGGCCAGCGCGGCGACGGCAATGGCGTCCTGGCTGAGGGGCAGCTGCGAGAACCAGACGGACTTCAGGCCGGCCTCGGCGGCTTGCCGGGCCTGGGCGAGCAGCTCGTCGACGAGGTTGGGCGCGGCGCCGGTGTCGCCGGCGGGAAGCGTGACTCCGATGGTCATGAACCCAAGCTAGCGAGGCCCGCCACCGCTTTCCGGCTTCCCAGGAATTGAGAACCCGCGCGCCTCCCGCGAGATTCGCCCACCCTGTGGTGATCACCGATCACCGAGGAGCACCCATGTCGCTGACCGACGTCATCGAAGGCACCCGCAAGGCCGTCGACGCTGACCCGCACAACGCCGCCGTCTCCTTCTCCGTCTCCAACACCCTCAAGACCGGTACCAAGACCGAAGTCCACGTCAACGTCCGGGACCACAGCTTCACCGTCGACGAGCCGCCCGCGCTCGGGGGCACCGACCAGGCCGCCAACCCCGTCGAATACGCCCTCGCCGCGCTCGGCTCCTGCCAGGTCATCACCTATCAGTTCTGGGCAGCCAAGCGCGGCATTCCGCTCGACTCCGTCAAGGTCACCGTCGACGGCGACCTCGACCTGCACGGCTTCTTCGGCTTCTCCTTCAACACCCGCCCCGGCTTCGGGGACGTGCGCGTGTCCGTCGAGCTCGAAGGCCCCGCGAGCCGGGAGCGCTACGAAGACCTCAAGCGCGAGGTCGACGAGCACTGCCCGGTGCTCGACCTCTTCCGCAACGAGACGCCGGTCAGCACCAAGCTGACTTAGACGACAGCGTCTTATACAAACGTGTGCCGGACGATCGTCTGGTCCCGGCCCGGGCCCACGCCGATCGCCGAAATCCGGGCACCCGACAGCTCTTCCAGGCGCTCGACGTACGCGCGCGCGTTCGCCGGGAGCTCCTCGAACGTGCGGCACGCCGAGATGTCCTCGAACCAGCCCGGGTGCTCTTCGTAGATCGGGATCGCGTGGTGCACGTCGGTCTGGGTCATCGGCATGTCCGGCGTGCGGAAGCCGTCGACCTCGTACCCGACGCACACCGGGACCTTCTCCAGCCCGGACAGCACGTCCAGCTTCGTGAGGAAGTAGTCGGTGATGCCGTTGACGCGCACCGCGTAGCGCGCGATCACCGCGTCGAACCAGCCCGTGCGGCGCGAGCGGCCCGTCGTCACGCCGAATTCGCCGCCCTGCTTGCGCAGGTACTCGCCCGACTCGTCGTGCAGCTCGGTCGGGAACGGGCCCGAGCCGACGCGGGTCGTGTACGCCTTGAGGATGCCGAGGACCGTCGTGATCCGGCCCGGGCCGATGCCCGACCCCGCGCTCGCGCCGCCGGACGTCGGGTTCGACGACGTCACGAACGGGTACGTGCCGTGGTCGACGTCGAGCAGCGTGCCCTGCGACCCCTCCAGCAGCACCGTTTCGCCGCGCTCGAGGGCCTGGTTGAGCTGCAGCCGCGTGTCCGCGATGCGGTGCGCGAACTTCTCGCCGGCCGCCAGTACCTCGTCGGCGACCTCGTTCGCGTCGAGCGCCTTGCGGTTGTAGACCTTCACGAGCACCTGGTTCTTGAACTCCAGCGCGGCTTCGACCTTCTGGCGGAAGATCTTCTCGTCGAGCAGGTCCTGCACGCGGACGCCGACGCGGGCGATCTTGTCCTGGTAGCACGGGCCGATGCCGCGGCCGGTGGTGCCGATCTTGCGGCTGCCGAGGTACCGCTCGGTGACTTTGTCGATGGCCACGTGGTACGGCATGATCAAGTGCGCGTCGGCCGAGATCAGCAGCTTGGACGTGTCGACGTCCCGCGCTTCGAGGCCGGAGAGCTCGTCGAGCAGCACACCCGGGTCGACCACCACGCCGTTGCCGATGACGTTCGTCACGCCCGGCGTCAGGATGCCCGAAGGGATGAGGTGCAGGGCGAAGTTCTCGCCGTTCGGCAGGACGACCGTGTGACCGGCGTTGTTGCCACCCTGGTAGCGGACGACCCACTGGACGCGGTCACCCATCAGGTCGGTGGCCTTGCCCTTGCCTTCGTCTCCCCATTGGGCACCGATGAGCACGATGGCCGGCATGTGACACTCCAGGTGTTCGACGACTGAGGTTTAGTGTCCCGGACGGACACCGGTGGCGCTGAGGAAATGCCGGTGCATGACTGTAACGGAGGACCTGCGGGTGCGCGGAATCGTGGTGGCCTGTGGCGACGGCGCGGCCGGCTTCGAAGAAGTCGACGACGTCGAATCCGTCCGGGTGCCCAGCCGTCCCGGCAAGGCGGAAATCGACCCCTTGCTGGGCGAACACGATCACCTGGTCGTGTCGGGCACGGACGCGGACCTCGCCGCGGTCGTGCTGCGCCTGCTGCGGAAGGACGCGCTTTCCGGCGTGTCGGTCGGGTACGTGCCGTCGTCGCCGGACTCGTCGGTCGCCGCGCTCTGGGGGCTGCCGAAGACGCCGCTGCAGGCCGTCGCGCTCGCGCTGCGCGGCGAGGTCGACCCGGTGCCGCTGATCCGCGACGACGTCGGTGGCGTGCTCGTCGGGCGCGGCGAGCTGCGGCTGGTCCGCGGGGTGGCCTACGCCGACGAGCAGGTGGCGCTGCGCGGGCCCGCGTCCTCGGTGGAGGTGACGCCGGACCCGGGCGGGCCCGGCCTGGCGATCCGCGTCGTGAAGGGGACCATCTTCAAGCGGCCGACGACGTTCTACGCGCGCGCGTTCCAGATCGGGTGCATCCCGACGCGGCCCGTCAGCGACGACGTGGTCCACGAGCGCGCGGTGACCAAGTGGACCTGGTACCGGCACACCCAAGACCTTCGGCTGGTCCGCGGACCGGCCTGACCTGCTAGTTTCACGGTTGAGTGAGCTGTCGGCAACGCAGCGTTCACCAACGGGCAGCAACATGTCACCTATACGTGTTGCACTCGCCACTCCGGTGTATCAGGGTTAGCTGTCCCCACACCTGAACCGGAGGCAGCAAAATGCCAACCAGGCGTGCTGTTCGTCATTCGTTCACCATTCTCGCGGCCACCGCCGTGCTCTCCGGGACGCTGGTCAGCGTCGCCGAGGCCACCCCGCCGGGCATCCCGTCGGCGACCACGGCGAAGAGCGAGCTCGCGTCCCTGACCGTCAAGGCCGACGGTTCGCAGACCGGCTACAGCCGGGACAAGTTCCCGCACTGGATCGACCAGGGCAACAGCTGCAACACCCGCGAAGTGGTGCTCAAGCGGGACGGCACGAACGTGGTCACCGACTCCGCCTGCGCGGCGACCTCCGGCACCTGGAAGAGCCCGTACGACGGCGAGACCTGGACCGCGGCGTCCGATGTGGACATCGACCACGTCGTGCCGCTGGCCGACGCGTGGCGCACCGGCGCGTCGTCGTGGACGACCGCGCAGCGCCAGGCGTACGCGAACGACCTGTCCGACCCGCAGCTGATCGCCGTGACGGACAACGTCAACCAGGAGAAGGGCGACAAGTCGCCCGACCAGTGGAAGCCGCCGCTCACGAGCTACTGGTGCACCTACGCGAAGATGTGGGTCGCGGTGAAGTACAAGTTCAAGCTGACGATCAACACCGCGGAGAAGTCCGCGTTGACGGACATGCTCGGCCGCTGCTGAAAGCTGTCAAGGCCGAATCGTCGCGGTGTCAGAGTTTGAGATCGCGGTTCGCCTGGTGGGACGGCCTTCAGTGCGTGGTTAGCGTCGCTGGTTGAAGACGCAACCGCTCCCCGCTGGAGGCCGTCCGGTGTCCCCACTCTTCCGCGCCCGCAACGCCGCGGCCCTGCTCGCCCTGCCCGTGCTGCTGACCGCCTGCTCCGCCGCGGGCACCGAACAAGCCGCCGACGCCGGCCCGCCGAAGGCCGGTGGCACGCTGCGCCTGGGCATCTCGTCCGCGCCCGACTGCATCGACCCGCAGCAGGTCGCCACGAACGCGTCGATCAACGTCGCGCGCCAGCTCGTCGATTCGCTCACCGACCAGGACCCGAAGACCGGCGAGATCAAGCCGTGGCTCGCCGAAAAGTGGGAGAGCAACGCCGATTCGACGGCGTTCACCTTCCACCTGCGCTCCGGCGCGACCTTCTCCGACGGCAGCCCGGTCGACGCCGCCGCGGTCAAGACCAGCTTCGACGGCATCAAGGCCCTCGGCACCAAGGCCCAGCTCGGCTACGGCTACCTCGCCGCGTACAAGGCGTCGGCAGTCGTCGACCCGCAGACCGTGCGCCTCGAGTTCTCCGCGCCCAGCGCCCAGTTCCTGCAGGCCAGCTCGACGGTCTCGCTCGGCGTCCTCGCGCCCGCGGCGTTCCGGAAGACGCCGGAGCAGCGCTGCCAGGGCGCCGGCCTGATCGGCTCCGGGCCGTTCGTTTTCGAGAGCCTGAAGCAGAACCAGGAGATCGTCCTGGCCAAGCGCAAGGGTTACGCCTGGGGTTCGTCGCTGTTCAAGCACCAGGGCGAGGCCTACCTCGACAAGATCGACTACAAGATCGTGCCCGAGCCCGGCGTCCGCACCGGCAGCCTCGCCTCCGGCCAGCTCGACGCCGCCACCGACATCCAGCCGGTCGACGAGCCGCAGTTCAAGGGCAACGGCTTCAGCGAGAACATTCGGCCGAACCCCGGCGTCGTGTTCAACCTGCACGCCAACACCACCCGCGGCGTGCTCACCGACGAAAAGGTGCGCCAGGCCGTGCTCAAGGGTGTCGACCGCGCCGAAGTCGTGAACACCGTGCTGACGCCGAGCTACAAGGCCGCCACGAGCATCCTCGGCTCGGCGACGCCGCTGGTCAGCGATCTCTCGCAGCAGCTCGCGTACGACCAGAAGGGCGCGGCCGCGCTGCTGGACGGCGACGGCTGGGCGCCCGGCCCCGACGGGATCCGGGTCAAGAACGGCCAGAAACTGAGCGCGTCCGTCGTGTTCTCACCGGTGTTCAACCAGAACCGCAGCGTGCTGGAGCTGATCCAGCAGCAGCTCCGCAAGATCGGCTTCGACCTGCGGATCGAGCAGCACACGACGGCCGAGACCACGCAGATCCAGCTGGCCGGCAACTACGACTTCCTCTGGTACAACGTCACCCGCGCCGACCCGGACATCCTGCGCGGCCAGTTCTCCACCAAGGCCGGCAACCGCAGCAAGCTGACGCCGGGCAACCCGCTCGACGTCGCACTCGACGCGCAGTCGTCCACTGTGGACAACGCCAAGCGCAAGCCGTCCGCCGACGAGGCGCAGAAGCTCATCATCGACCACGCCTACGCGGTGCCGGTGTTCGAGCTGACCCAGGTCGTCGCGCTCGGCTCGAAGGCGCACGCCGTCGACTTCGAAGCGTCGTCACGGCTGCAGCTGTTCGACGCGTGGCTGTCGTGAGGCGTTACCTCCTCCGCCGCGTCGGGCAGGCGGTGTTCGTGCTGTGGGCGGCGTTCACGCTGTCGTTCCTGATCCTCTACCTGCTGCCGGGTGACGCCGTTTCGGCGAAGCTCGCCACCGGCGAGGCGGGTTCGTCGGCGACGCCCGAGCAGCTCGCCGCCGCCCGCGCGGAGTACGGCCTCGACTCGCCGTTGCCGGTCCAGTACCTGAAACGGCTGGTCTCGGCCCTGCACGGCGACTTCGGGCGCAGCATCGCGACCGGCGACGACGCGTCGCACATGGTCGTCACGGCGTTGCCGCCGACGCTCGCCGTGACCGGGCTGGCGCTCGTGTTCGCGGTGCTGTTCGGCGGCGGGTCGGCGTTCCTCGGCACGTTCACGCGGTTCCGCTGGCTGCGGCAGGCTTTGCTTTCCCTGCCGTCGCTGGCGATCTCGCTGCCGCCGTTCTGGGTCGGGCTGCTGCTGATCCAGTTCTTCTCGTTCCGCCTGCGGCTGCTGCCGGCGCTCGGCACGCAGGGCTTCGAGACGATCATCCTGCCCGCGATCACCCTGGCCCTGCCGACCGGCGCGATCATCGGGCAGGTGCTGGCCAAGAGCCTGGCGACGCAGCAGGAGGAGCCGTACGCGGAGATCGCCGCGGCCAAGGGCGCGAGCCGCTGGCGCGTCCACTTCGGACACCTGCTGCGCAACGCCGCCGTGCCGACGCTGACCATTGCCGGTGTGGTGGCGGGCAACCTCGTCGCGGGGTCGGTGATCACCGAGACGGTGTTCTCGCGCGACGGCGTCGGCCGGATCACCGCGGCCGCCGTCACCGCGCAGGACGTCCCGGTCGTGCAGGCGGTGATCGTGCTGGCCGCGCTGGTGTTCGTCGTGCTCAACCTGGTCGTCGACCTGCTGTACCCGCTGCTCGACCCACGCATCGCCCGGACGCCGGAGGTGGCACGTGGTTGACCTCGCCGCCCCGGCTCGCGTGGTGCGCCGCCCGGGTCTCGTGCTCGCGATCGCCGTACTGGCGTTCGTGCTGCTCGCAGCCTTCGTGCCGGGGCTGCTGACCGGCTACGACCCGATCACCGGCGTCCCGGTCGAACGGCTGCAAGGGCCATCGCTGCAGCACTTGTTCGGCACCGACGAGACCGGCCGTGACGTCTACGCGCGCGTGATCCACGGCGCGTCGCTCTCGCTGCGGGCGACCGCGATCGCCGTGCTCGTGGCGCTCGTCGCGGGCTCGGCGCTCGGCCTGCTCGCCGGCTTCCGCGGTGGCTGGGCGGACACGGTGATCATGCGGGTCGTCGACGTCTTCCTCGCCATCCCGCCGATCCTGCTGTCGCTGGCCCTGGTCACGGCGCTGGGCTTCGGCACGACGAACGTCGCGATCGCCGTCGGAATCGCGAACCTGGCGTCCTTCGCGCGAGTTATGCGCGCGGAGGTGCTTCGCGTGCGAAACGGCGTGTTCGTCGAAGCGGCACGGGCCTCCGGAGTGCGCTGGTCGGGTGTGCTGCTGCGGCACGTCCTGCCGAACGCGGCGGGCCCGGTGCTCGCGCTGGCGACCTTGACCCTCGGCACGGCGGTGCTCGAGGTGTCGGCGCTGAGCTTCCTCGGCTTCGGCGCGACGCCGCCGACGCCGGAGTGGGGCTCGCTCGTCGCGGGCGGGCGCAGCTTCCTGGCCACCGCGTGGTGGATGACGACGTTCCCGGGGCTGACGGTCGCGGCGGTGGTGCTCGCCGCGAACCGGCTGTCCCGCGCGCTGGACGGAGGAGACCGATGAGCCTGCTGCGGATTTCGGACCTGGCCGTGTCGTACCAGGGGGTGCCGGCCGTCCGTGACGTCGGGTTCGACGTCGGCGCGGGCGAAGTGGTCGCCGTCGTCGGCGAATCGGGTTCGGGCAAGTCGACGACCGCGCACGCGGCGATCGGCCTGCTCCCGCGCGGCGGCCGCGTCGACGGCGGCTCGATCACCTTCGACGGCCGGGACCTGCTCAAGCTGTCGTCCCGGCAGTGGCGTTCGGTGCGCGGGCGCGAGATCGCGCTGGTCCCGCAGGACCCGGCGGTGTCGCTGAACCCGGTGCACCGGATCGGCGACCAGGTCGCGGAGGTCCTGAAGATCCACGGCCTCGCGGACCGGCGGTCGGCGTCCCTGGAAGCGATTTCCTTGCTGGAGCGCGCGGGTGTCCCCTCGCCGGAGCTGCGAGCGCGGCAGTACCCGCACCAGTTGTCGGGCGGGTTGCGCCAGCGGGTGCTGATCGCGTCGGCGCTGGCCGGGCGGCCGAAGCTGATCATCGCGGACGAGCCGACGTCGGCGCTGGACGTCACGGTCCAGCGGCGCATCCTCGACCACCTGACGTCGCTGGCCGCCGAGTCGGGGACGGCGATCCTGCTGATCACGCACGACCTCGGCGTCGCGGCGGATCGGGCGTCGCGGATCGTGGTGCTGTCGCAGGGGTCGGTGGTCGAGGAGGGTTCGTCGGTGGTGAGCGCGCCGACGCACCCGTACACGCGGCAGCTGATCGCGGCGGCGCCGAGCTTGTCGAGCACGCTGCGTCCGCCCGTACCGGTGGCCTCGCCGCTCGTGTCCGTGCGGGACCTCGCGAAGTCGTTCGACGGGATCCGCGCCGTCGACGGGGTCTCGTTCGACATCCCCCGCGGCCAGACGCTGGCGTTGGTGGGCGAGTCGGGCTCGGGCAAGTCGACGACGGCCCGGCTGCTGCTGCGGTTGGAGACGCCGTCGTCCGGATCGGTGTCGTTCGACGGCCAGGACATCACTGGTTTGTCGGGCGAGGAGCTGCGCCGGCTGCGGCGGCGGATGCAAATCGTGTACCAGAACCCGTACGCGTCGCTGAACCCGAAGTTTTCGGTCGAGGACGTGGTGGCGGAGCCGCTGCGGGCGTTCAAGCTGCCGCGCAACCGGGTGCCGGAGCTGCTCGACCAGGTGGCGCTGCCGGCGTCGGTGGCGCGCCGCAAGCCGGCGGAGCTGTCGGGTGGCCAGCGCCAGCGGGTGGCGATCGCCCGTGCGCTGGCGTTGCGGCCGGATCTCGTGGTGTGCGACGAACCGGTGTCGGCGTTGGATGTTTCGGTGCAGGCGCAGATCTTGGCGTTGCTGGCGGAGTTGCAGTCGTCGCTGGGGTTGTCGTACCTGTTCATCTCGCATGACTTGGCGGTGGTGCGGCAGCTGGCGGACCAGGTGGGGGTGATGCGGGAGGGCAAGCTGGTGGAGCTGGGACCGGTGGCGCAGGTTTTGGAGGAGCCCCGGGCGGAGTACACGAAGGAGCTGCTGGCCGCGATTCCCGGGCGGTCGGTCCAGGAGGTCGGCTGAGACAGAAACCGGACAGGATCGACGGTGAGTGCTTTTCCCACTGCACCGAGCGACGTATGGTCTGGACCATGCGGAGGATCGGCGTGGCCTTCGTGGCCTTGGTGCTGATGATTTCGGGTGCGGTGCCGGCTTCGGCCGCCGCCGGGCGCAGGGTTGTCGTCTACTACCAGACCATCTACAACGGCTCCACCTACGTCTCGCCGCTCCCGCTGCGCGACGCCGGGGCCACGGACGTCATCGTCGGGGCCATCCACCTCGACGCCAACAGCGTCGTCCACCTCAACGACGATCCGCCCAACGCCGCCAAGTTCACGCGGATGTGGCAGGACCTCGCCACCCTGCGCGGCCAGGGCGTGCACGTCCTCGCCTTCGTCGGCGGGGCCGCCGCGGGCAGCTTCCAGCGGCTCGAAACCCAGTTCGACACCTACTACCCGGTGCTGCGGAACCTCATCCGCACCTACTCCCTCTCCGGCATCGACCTGGACATCGAAGAGCACATGTCGAACGCCGCCCTCAACAAGGTGATCGACGCCCTGCGCGCGGACTTCGGCAGTTCGTTCCTGATCACCCTCGCCCCGGTCGCCACCGAACTCAGCGGCGGCGGCGGGCTCTCCGGCCTCAGCTACGACACCCTCTACCGCGACCGCGGCGCGCAGATCTCCTGGTTCAACGCGCAGTTCTACTGCGGCTGGGGCTCCCTGAGCAGTACCTCCGGCTACGACAACATCATCCGCCGCGGCGTCGTGCCCGCGAGCAAGGTCGTCGCCGGGACCGTCACCAACCCCGCCAACTGCAGTGGATACGTGGACATGTCGACCCTCCAGTCGACCGTGCGGAGCCTCAAGGGCAAGTACGCGGACTTCGGCGGCATCGACGGCTGGGAGTACTTCAACTCCCTGCCCGGCGGGACGTCGGCGCCGCAGCAGTGGGCGCAGCAAATCGCTCCGGTCGTCAAGGGCTGAGCAGTACGCTCGGGTGGTGCGCATCCTCTTCACGTGCCGCCCGGCCTACGGCCACCTGTTCCCCTTGCTACCGCTGGCGAACGCGGCGAAAGCGGCCGGCCACGACGTCGTCTTCGGCACCGGTGAGGCGTTCGTGCCCAAGGTGCGTGACCTCGGGTTCGACGTCCACCGCGCCGGGATCGGCATCGGCGAGGCGGAGGCCGAAGCCAAGAAGCGGCACGGCGAGGACGCCGGGTTCATGGACGTCGGCATCACGATGTTCGCCGAGCTGCTGCCGCAGTCGCTGCTCGAAGAGCTGACGCCGCTGCTCCCCGAACTCCGTCCCGACCTGGTCGTCTACGAGATGAGCGACGTCGGCGCCGGGATCGCGGCCCGCCGCGCCGGGATCCCCGCTGTCGCCGTCGTGATCGGGCGGTCGATGCCGCCGGAGCTCCTGGCCGTCGCCACCGAACGGCTGCGGCCGCTCTGGGGCACGCTCCCCTCGGACGCACTCTTCGGCGACGCCTGCGTCGACGTCTGGCCGGACAGCGTCCGCGACCCGGGCACCGCGGCCGTCCCGAAGGTGTTCCGGATGCGCCCGACGCCGTACGACCCCGACGTCCCGCTGCCGCCCCTGCCGGAAGACGGCTTCGCCTACCTGACGCTCGGCACGGTGGTCTACGGCGCGACCGACGTCCTGCGCGGCGCCATCCGCGCGTTGACGAAGCTCGACGTCGACGTCCTGGTCGCGCTCGGCCCCGGCGATCCCAGCTTGCTCGGCGACCTCCCGGAGCGGGTGCGGGTGGCTGGGTTCGTGCCGCAGGCCGCGGTGCTGGCGCACGCGGGGCTGGTGGTGCACCACGGCGGCACCGGCACGGTGCTCGCCTCGCTGGCGGCGGGACTGCCGCAGCTGATCCTGCCGCAGGGCGCCGACCAGTTCGCCAACGCCGAGACGCTCTCGGCGCTGGGCGTGGCGAAGGCCCTGGTGGGCGACGAGGTCCGGATTCCGGCGATCGAGGCGGCGGCCCGCGAGCTGCTCACCGACCCGAAACCCCGCGACATCGCCCGGGGCATCGCGGCCGAGATCGCGGAAATGCCGCCGGTCGAGCAGGTCCTGGCCGAGGTGGTCGCCTGGGCCTCGTGAGTGGGAAACCGTGTTCTAACCCTGTTTCCCGCGCACGAGGGCCAGGATCTCGCGCGCCACGGCGTCGTTCTGGCGGAAGCTCGACGCGTTCGTGCGGGGGCGGGTGAACGCCGCCGCCGAGCGGGCGCTCGTGTGCGGGCCCACCGCGAACCGGTGCGGGTGCGGGCGGCCCGTGCCGTCGAGCAGGCGGGAGTCCGACACGCGCGTGTGGATCCGGCCCGACGGCAGCAATGCGCCGGTCACCGGGTCCGCCACCGTCTCCTCGGCCAGTTCGCCCGCGTCACGCAGCTGCCGGAGCAGGCCGTCGGCCGCGCGCGTGACGCTCGGGCCCGGGAGCCGCGCCTCGACGAGCGTCCGCGCCGAAACCGTCCCCGGGTAGCTGGCGGTGGTCGCGACGAACGCGCCGCCGTCCGTCGTCACCTGCATTTCGGCGCCGGCGAAGGAAACCACGCCGGCCTCGTGCAGCGCCAGCAGCTCCTCCAACCGGCGCGGTGGCGGCCCGCTGGCGTAGTACGAAAAGAAGCCGTGAAACCAGCCGTCCATATCGGACACTTGCGATGACGCGACGAGCCGTCCTTTTTGGACCAGCGCCGGCAGCTGGCCGTACACCGACAGCAACGCCATGAACGCGCCGAGGTCGGCGCTGAACTCCTGGTCGGCCCGGCGCGCGAGGTCGGCTTCGACGTATTCGCGCAGCTCCTTGCCGAACTCCTCCGCCGTGCCGAACTCGCGGCCGTGCAGGGGCCGGTCCAGCCGGTCGAGGTCGAGGCGGTCGGCCTCGGCGGGCACCGCGCGCGCCACGAGGTCGCGCATGCCCGGCGAATCCCACGGCAGGTCGGCGAACGCGTCGGCGAACACCGCGAAGTCCAGCCGCACGCGGTCGGGGTGCCCGGTGAACAGCTCGCTGTAGTAGCCCCAGGCCAGTTCCTTCGCGATCAGCGGCCAGACGTCCGCGCGGAAGTCGAGCGCCGCGCCGGCGAGGCTGTCCATCGCGTAGGCGTCGAAGAACCTGGGCAGCCGCAACGGTTTCCCGCGCAGCCGGTAGCCGATCTTCGCGTGGTAGGGCACTCCGCGCCGCGAGCCGACGTGCAGCACCGGCTCGGCGCCGCTCGGGTGGTAGCGCAGGCCACCGGACGACAGCTCTTCGAAGCGGCCGCCGCGGCCCTCGGTGAGCAGCAGCATCAGGTCGACGAACGCCAGCCCGAACCCGCGCACCAGCACGGTTTCGCCCGGCGCGATGCCGGAGTAGTCGACGTCGGCGGTGTAGCCGGCCGGGTAGTAGGCGAGGCCGTGCCGCGCGGCGAATTCGACGAGTTCGCGCTCGCGCTCGTCCGGCTCGGCGTCGAGGTGCCCGACGGTGAAGACGACGGCGTCCGCTCGCACGGTCGTGCCGTCGGACAGGCTGACGTCGTAGCCGTCGACCCCGACCGCGCGCGCCGCGTGCTCGACGACGTCGATGCCTTCGGGCAGGTCGGCGAGGACCGTGCGGTAGACCCAGGTCAGGTAGGCGCTCTGCAGCCGCCGGGTCGGGAAGTCGAAACTGTCGAGGGCGGTCAGCTCGGCGACGACGTCGGGCGGGACTTCGGCGTCGAGCGCGCCGTCACGCACCTTTCGCGCCCATTCCAGCAGCGTCGGCCCCGGCCGGACCGGGCCCGCCATCTTCACCGACTCGTCGGTGAACATCGTGACGTCTTCGGGCATGGAGTTCATCCGCAGCAGCGGCGACTGGTCGTACCGCCACACGCGGCCGGGCCCGGGCGGGAACGGGTCGATCAGGTGCACCTCGAGCCGCCGGTCGCGCGGCAGGCCCGCGTTCGCGCCGAGCCGCTCGAGGACGCCGACCCCCCGGGGTCCGGCGCCCACGACAGCGAGGGTGAACGGCGCACGATCGGCCACCCGACCGAAGCTACGCGTGGGATCCGGCGCGGGACGTCCGTCCCATACTCCGGAATTCCGGGAATAAAACCAAACACTCCGGCGAGCGGCGCCGAATCCCCGGGCAGGTTGGCGAGAGGAGCGGATTTGTCCGTTGTCCACCGAGGCGCCGCGGCCTTCGCAGTGTTGTTCCGACGACGAAGACTTGGCCGCTGAGATAGGTCCGCCGCACCGCGTCCACACCGCGCAGGACGTGGTCGGCACCCTGCTCAGGGGCAACTGGGCGATCTTCGCGCACGAGTGGGCCGATCCGGACGGGATCGACCCGAAGCACTGGCGGGACGTCGTCGAGGCCGCTTCGGAGGCGGCCGGGGTCGACGTCGAGTTCGTGGTCATCCCGCGCCGGTCCCTGACCGTCGTGTTCAACCGGGCGGCCCCGCCCACCTTCGAGCAGGTCCGCGCGTCGATCGAGGTGATCGAGGCGCATCGGCGTTAGTTCCACCCTGCGGACTCCGTTGCCGCTCTTTCACGCGAGGCGTAGCTCTGGCGATACCGACGTGGAAGAGAATCGGCCAGCGGCGCGCAGCGCCTCCTTTGAGGGCGGCGGCGGGGGCATGGATGGAGGACGGAATGCCGGTGGAGTTCCTGGGCATCGGGGGCACGCACGACGGGTCGGAGACGCACGCCCGGTCGGGTGGGGTGTTCGACAAGGAGTACACGCTGCGCCTGGCCCGCGCGCACGAGGACTTCGGCTGGGACCGGGTGCTGTTCGCCTACGGCTCCGGCTCGCCGGACCCGGCGCAGGCGGCCGCGTACGTCGCCACGAAGCTCGACAAGCTGCAGATCCTGCTCGCGCACCGCCCGAACGTCTCGTACCCGACATTCGCGGCGAAGACGTTCGCGACGCTCGACCAGATCTCCGACGGCCGCCTGACGGTCCACTTCATCACCGGCGGCAACGACCACGAGCAGCAGCGCGAAGGCGACTACCTGACGAAGGACCAGCGCTACGCCCGGACCCGCGAAGCCATCCAGATCATCAAGAAGGCGTGGACGTCAGACGAGCCCTTCGGCTTCGAAGGCGAGTACTACCGCTTCGCCGACTACGTCTCCGACGTCAAGCCGGTGCAGCAGCCGCGTCCGGGCGTGTCGTTCGGAGGCTCGTCACCGGCCGCGTACGCCGCCGGGGGCGCCGAAGCGGACATCTACTGCCTGTGGGGCGAGCCGCTGGCCCAGACCGCGGAGCAGATCGAGTCGGTGAAGACCGCGGCGCTGGCGGCCGGCCGCACGGACGTGCCGCGGATCCAGGTGGCGTTCCGCCCGATCATCGCGCCGACCGAGGAGCTGGCCTGGGAAAAGGCGTACGCGACGGTCGGGGCGATCAAGGACCGGACGAAGGGCGGCCAGCCGCTGACCCGGCGGCACAAGCTGACCGAGCCGGAGAACACGGGCTCCCAGCGGCTGCTGGCGGTGGCGGCCCAGGGTGAACGGTTCGACCGCGCGCTGTGGACCCCGACGGCGGCCGCGACCGGCGGCGCGGGCAACTCGAACGCGCTGGTGGGGACGCCGGAGACGGTGGCGCAGGCGTTGCTGGACTACTACGACCTGGGCGTCGAGATCCTGTCGGCGCGGGGCTACGACATGCTCGGCGACACGATCGACTTCGGCCGGTACGTGATCCCGATCGTCCGGGAAGAGGTCGCCAAGAGGGACGCCGAGCGCGCCGCCAAGGCGATCCGGACCCCGGCGGAGGACGCCCTGGCCGTCGACGGCTGACCCGCGCCCACCTGCAGGAACCCAGTAGCCACCTCGCGAACGCGAGGTGGCTACTTTTGCCTCTGGTCCTCCGCCCATCGGGTACGGAATGATCCATTGGTGACTCCTGGGCGACCGGCCAGACACTGCGGGCTATCGTCTGACCCGTCCAGGAAAGCTCCGTGACACCTTGGATACCGGCGAAAGAACCTAGAGATTTACCAACCGTCACGGGACACTGGCTGAGGTAACTCACGTACCGTGACTGCCCCATGACCGAACGATCCTTTCGTCACCATCGGTCATGCGAGGGGCGCGGTCTGCACAAGAGGTCGGGAGAAAGCGCATGGCAGCTCCGCGGGATCGCGTCACGTTCCGCGAGGTGTTCGGGATCGCCGAGTTCCGCGCGCTGTGGTTCGGGGAACTGCTCTCGATCACCGGGGACCAGCTGGCCAGGGTCGCGCTGTCCATCCTCGTCTTCACCGCCACCGGCTCGGCCACGCTGACCGGCCTCACCTACGCCCTGACCTTCGCCCCTTCGCTGCTCGGCGGCATCTTCCTGACCGGCCTCGCCGACCGGTTCTCGCGCCGGACCGTGATGGTCGTCGTCGACCTCGTGCGGGCCGGGCTGATCCTGCTCGTCGCCATCCCGTCGCTGCCGTTCTGGGTGGTCTGCGTCTTCGTCGCCGGCGTCTCGCTGCTCAACCCGCCGTTCAAGGCCGCGCAGCTGGCGCTGCTGCCGCAGATCCTCGAAGGCGACCGGTTCGTCGTCGGCATGGGCGTGCGGACCATGACCGTGCAGTCGGCGCAGCTGCTCGGGTTCGCCGGCGGCGGTGCGCTGCTGCTGGCGCTCGACCCGCACCTGGCCCTCGTGCTCGACGCCGTCACGTTCCTGCTGTCCGCCGCCTTCGTCCGGTTCGGCGTGCGTTCGCGGCCGCCGGCCGCGAACGCCGAGAAGCGGAAGTCCTTCTTCGCCACGATCGGCACCGGCGGCCGGGTGGCGTTCGCCAACCCCGCGCTGCGCGCGCTCGTCCTGTTCACCTGGCTGATGGGCCTGCTGCCGGTCTACGAGGGGATCGCCGCGCCGTACGTCTCGTCGGCGGGCGGCGGCCCCGAGCTCGTCGGGCTCCTGCTCGCGGCCGACCCGGTGGGCAGCGTCCTCGGCACGTTCGTCTTCACGCGGTGGGTGCCCGCGGCGGCGCGGCCGAAGCTGATCGGGCCGCTGTCGGCGCTGTGCGCGGTGCCCATGCTGGTCGGCTTCGCGCAGCCGAACCCGTGGGTGTCGATCGCCCTCTTCGTCCTGTCCGGCGCGTTCGGCTCGGTCGCGCTGCTGCAGGCGACGGCGTCGTTGACGCTCGCGGTGCCCGACGAGAACCGAGCCCAGACCATGGGCCTGTCGAACACGGGGTTGACGACGATGCTCGGCGTCAGCCCGCTCATCGGCGGGGTGCTGACGGACTTCGTCGGGGCGCAGACGACCGTCGGCATCTTCGGCGTTGCCGGATTGATACTTACGGCTCCGCTCGCGCTCGCGTGGCGGCGCTCGCGGCTTTCAGGGGCGGGCGAAGGCGGGCATGACTATGAGACCCAGCGCGCCGAACACGCCTGAGCACGCTCGACACGCTGGCTTCGTCATCGCGACCTTGCGGCGCGGCTCCGGCTCACTGATCTCTGGAACGCATCGCTGGCCACCCTTCGATCCGGCGTCCCGGAAAATGTACACACCTAAGGCCCTTGTGGACAGACGGCAAACGGGCTGAAACTGTCCGTGAGTGGTTCATCACCACCACCGAGCGCAAGGGTTTGGGGGAAAAATGGTCACATTGGGGGAACGGTCTGGACAAGGCGTGATTTCTGGTGTTGCGGGCTGGGCGCTGTGGCGGCGGCCGCCCCGCTGGATCGCTGTCACGCTCGCGGCGATCGCAGTACTGGTGGGCTGGACGGCCGTCGCCACGGTCACCACCACGATCACGCTGAAGCACCTGGGCATCCTCGGCCTGCTGGCCGCGCTCGCCCTGGCGCAGACCGAGGTCAGCCGTCGGATCGAGCGCCAGCGGCGCATCCTGAGCGACGGCCCGCACATGAACATGACGTCGGTGTGGCTGCTGCCCGCCGCGCTCCTGCTGCCGACGCAGCTGGTCACCTTGCTCGGGGTGACGCTGTACGTCGGCCTGGCGCTGCGCAGCTGGTCGGGCACCCGTCCCGGCCAGCCGCACCGGGTCGCGGCGAACGCCACCAGCGCGACGCTGTCGGCCTGCTCGGCGGGGCTGGTCACGCACTTCTCGACGGGGCTGAGCGTCCCGGCCGTCACCCTCGCGGTGGCGGTCTACTTCGTGGTCAACGCGGCCCTCACCGGCCTCGGTCTCTACCTCGCCAACCCGGAGGAGGCGACCGTCGAGAGCTGCCTGGGGGGCATGGACGACAACCTCCTCGAGCTGTCCACGCTGTGCGTCGGCGGGCTGCTGGTGATGGTGCTCGGCCAGGAGCCGCTGCTCTCGGTGCTGGTCATCCTCCCGCTGTACGTGCTGCAGCGGTCGGTGCTGATCAAGCGGCTCGAGGAGCTGGCCACCACCGACCAGAAGACGCAGCTGCTCAACGCGACGACCTGGCAGGACGGGGCACAGCGGGAGATCTCGCGCGCCGAGCGCGACAACGGCAGCTTCGGCGCCATGATGATCGACCTCGACCACTTCAAGCGGATCAACGACACCTACGGGCACCTCGCGGGGGACGACGTGCTCAAGGCGGTCGCCGCCGTGGTCAAGCAGGAGACGCGCGCGCACGACCTGGTCGGCCGGTTCGGCGGCGAGGAGTTCGTCGCGCTGCTGCCCGCGACGTCCAAAGAGGACGCGATCGTGACCGCGGAACGGATCCGGCAACGGGTCAGCGAGCTGATCATCAGCACGAAGACCAACGAAGGCGCCGCCGTCGACATCCAACGCCAGACGGCGTCGATCGGCGTCGCCGCCTACCCGCTCGACGGGTCGTCGATCGAGGAAGTGATGGCGTCCGCCGACGCGGCCGTGTACGCGGCCAAGCACGGCGGGCGAAATCGGGTGGTGGGGTCCGCGGAAGCGGCCCTCGCCGCGGCTTAGCGCAGCCGGTCGATGACGTCGCTCGCCTTCGTCTGGAGGCGGGCGACGCCGCCGACCGTGAATTCGGTGAGCAGGTCGATCAGGGCTTCCTGGTCGGGTGGCTCGCCGTCCCACGTCGCCTGCACCAGTGACTCCGTCATCGCGAAGAAGAGCGTGACGAGCGCGCGGTCGGCGCGGCCGGAGTCGATGCCGTGGGCCGCCCACCGCTTGCGGGCCGCGCCGGCGTAGACGACGGCCAGCCTCTCCCTCAACCGGGTGAGGGCGGGGTCGCCCGCGCGCTCGGCCGCGCGGAGCACGCCGTAGGCCTCCGGGCTGTCCGCGACGAAGGTCACCATGTTGGCGTAGTTGGCCCGCGCCCAGGCCCGCAGGCCGGGCTGCGGGTCGGTCACCGACGGGCCCGCGATGGCGGCGAACGCCTGCTCCTCCGTCACGGCCACGACCTCGGAAAACAGCGTCGCGCGGTCACCGAACTGCTCGTAGACGGCCTGGCGGGAAACGCCGGCTTCGCGCGCGATCTGCTCGATCGTCGCGCCCTGCATCCCGTGCTGCGCGACGACCTTCGCCGTCGCGTGCAGGACGCGGGCGCGCTGCTCCCCGACCGGGAGCTTGCGCGGCCGCCCGCGCGGAGCCGGGCTTGACATGTGGTCCACCTCACGTGACTCTTTTTCCGACACCTCTGTCCAAAAAGGTGTTCCCCGCGCACTCGACCTGCTCAACGAGGAGCAAGCATGCGTATCTTCTCTCGCCGCGCCCTGTGCGCGGCGGTCGCCACGGTTTCCGTCCTGGTCCTGGTGGCACCCGGCGCCTCCGCCGCGTCCTTCTACGATCCCCCTTCACCCCTGCCGGCCGGGAGCAACGGCGACGTCATCCGGCACGAGACGTCGACGTTCTACATCGACCCGGTCAAGCTGATCAAGGCCGACGCGAGCGTGCAGCGGATCATGTACCGCAGCACCGACACGCACGGTTCACCGATCGCCGTCACCGGCACGGTGCTGACCCCGCGCTCGGCGTGGCACGGCGCCGGCGTGCGCCCGATCGTTTCCTACGCCGTCGGCACGCAGGGCGAGGGTGACGACTGCGCGCCGTCGAAAGCGCTTGCCGCCGGGTTCGAGTACGAGGGCCCGTTCATCGCGGGGCTGCTGACGCGGGGCTACGGCGTCGTCGTCACCGACTACGAAGGGCTCGGCACGCCGGGCGACCACACGTACGTCAACCGGGCCGCCGAGGGGCACGCGGTGCTCGACGCGATCCGCGCGGCGCAGCGGCTGCCGGAGGCGGGGCTGCCGGACGACGGCCCGGTCGCGATCGCGGGCTACTCCCAGGGCGGCGGCGCGTCGGCCGCGGCGGCGGAGCTGCAGCCGAGCTACGCACCCGAGCTGAAGCTGAAGGGCGCGTACGCGGGCGCGGTGCCGGCGGACCTCGCTTCGGTGGCGAAAAACCTCGACGGCCACTACGCGGTCGGCTTCCTCGGCTTCGCGCTGGTGAGCATGAACTACGCGTACCCGGAGCTGAACATCCCGGCGCTGCTCAACGCGCGTGGCAAGCAGCTGTTCGAGCAGGTCCGGACCGAGTGCACGGTGGAGGCGATCGCGGCGCACGCGTTCACGCAGTCGTCGACGTTGACGACCGATGGCCGCTCGCTCACCGCGTACCTCGGTGAGGAGCCGTACGCGTCGCGGGTGGCGGAGCAGAAGATCGGAACGTTGAAGCCGTCGGTGCCGGTGCTGATCGTCCACAGCGCGCTCGACGACATCGTGCCCTACGCGCAGGACCGCGACCTGGGCCGGACGTGGTGCGGCAAGGGCGTGAAGGTGCAGTTCAGCACGTCACTGGTGCCCACGCACGTGCTCACCGCGGTGCGCGCGTTCCCGGAGGCGTTCGCGTGGCTGGAAGGCCGCTTCGCCGGCCTCCCCGCTCTGAGCAACTGCGGCCTGTTCTGAGGTCTGCCGCAGCTCGGTCGTGAGTGAGAAACAGGGTTAGAACACTGTTTCTCACTCACGACCGGTGGGTCACTTGAGGCCGGTGGCTTCCGCGGCGGCGGGGTCGGAGTCGGCGAGGAACGTGCGGCAGCGGTCGTACTCCTCGGTCTCGCCGATCTTCCCGGCGGCCTTGCCGAGGACGGCGAGGGCGCGCAGGAACCCCTGGTTGGGGCGGTGGGACCACGGCACCGGGCCGAAGCCCTTCCAGCCGGCGCGGCGCAGCTGGTCGAGACCCCGGTGGTAGCCGGTGCGGGCGTACGCGTACGCGGCGACGGTCTCGCCCGCCTCCAGGGCCTTCTCGGCCAGCGAGGCCCACGCCTCGCTGTAGTCGGGGTGTTCGGCCGCGACGGCGGCCGGGTCGGTCCCGGCGTCGAGCGCGGCCTGGGCGGCGGTGTGCTCGGGCAGCAGCGTCGGCTCGGGGCCGAGCAGGTTGTGCGTCATGCCGCCCATTCTGCACGCGGGTCAGAAGAACAGGCCCGCGAGAACCCCACCACCGGCCAGGACCAGGGCACCGACGAGGACGGCGGCCACAACTCGTTTCGGCATCATGGCGCGACACCATGCCAACCCGCGCACGCCGAAAGCAAGTCGTCCACCCTTAGGGGTGAATCCCGATTTTGGCGGTCTTTGCCACTGTCCTGACCCACTCGTGACCATGACCGGCCATGATGTCCGGCATGGCCAAGGCAGTCGACGTCCCGGTGGACGTGATCCCGCGCAGCCCGATCGGCAAGACGCGGCTGTTCTTCACGCGGCACTGGCACCGCGGCGCCCCCGGCCAGCCGACCCCGGACTGGGTGCTCCGGTTCTGCTACGGGATGTGGCTGGCGGCGTTCGCGTTCAAGCTGCTGGGCTCGTCGTGGGACATGTCGTGGCACTTCATGTGGCTGCGCGACGACCTGGCTCCGCCGCACCTGATCAACACGGTCGGCACGGTGATCATCGTCGTGCTGGTGGCGATCCACAGCTACACGGGCCTGGGTGCGGACAAGACGTCGCTGCGCCTGATGCAGGCCGGCCTGCTGGTGTTCCTGGTGGCGGCGCCGCTGGACGTGATCAACCACCGCGTCAACGGCCTGGACCTGACCGCGTGGAGCCCGTCCCACATGATGTTGTACCTGGGCACGGGCATCATGCAGGCGGGCGTGCTGCTGGGCTGGCTCCGGCTGTCCCCGCCGGGCCGCTTCCGGACCGGCGTGCTGCTGGCGCTGTGGGCGTTCTTCCTGGAGAACACGTTCTTCCCGAACGGCCAGCAGGAGTACGGGATCCTGGGCCTGCGCGCGTGGGAGCGCGGGACGCCGGAGGCCGAGCCGTCGCTGCTGGACTTCGCGGCGAACCAGATCGGGCACCCGGTCGACCGGACCGCGGTCATGCACTTCACGATGCCGATCCCGGAGTGGGTGTACCCGCTGTGGGGCATCGGGGTGATGGCGTTGATCCTGGTCCTGGCGCGCAGGACGTTGGGTTTCCGCTGGGCGGCTTCCGCGGTGGCACTCGCGTACGTGGCCTACCGGTCGGTGATGTGGCCGCTGCTGCTGGGGCTGGGGTTCCCGGTGTCGACGGTGCCGTTCTACCTGCTGTTCGTCGGCTTGGCGGTGGACTTGGCGTTCGCGGTCGGGGCCGGTTTCGTACAGGCCGGCGCGGGCGCGCTCCTGGTGACGGCGTTCGGCTTCGGGGCGTTGTGGGTGCAGTCGCAGTTCCGGCCGTGGGTGCTGGGTGACACGCACACGGAGTCGGCCCCGCCGGTGGCGTACTGGACGGCGTTGGTGGTGCTGGTGGGGGTGTTCGCCCTCTGGGCAGCGGGGCCCTTCACCCAGAGGTGGACCGCTCGGCGAGGTCTCGGTGTAGCACCTCGCGCTACACTTGGTCCGTGAAGATCATCAGCCAGCGGGAACTCCGCAACGGCTCCGCGGCGGTCATGGACGCCGTCGAAGCCGGCGAGACCTTCCACATCACCCGCAACGGCGTGGAGATCGCCGAGCTGCGGCCGCTGACCCAGCGGCGGCAGCTCACCACCGAGGAAATAATAGCCCGGCGTCGGCGCTTGCCTCGTGTGAATGCGGCCGAGTTGCGCCGTGACGCAGACGAGTTCTTCGGTGAAGATCGCCTTACCGATGACGACAACCCCTGGGAACGGTCACGTGGCTGACCGGCACGAACTGGGCGTCCTCGACACCTGCGTCTACCTCGACCTCGTCGACCTGGATCCGGCGAACCTCCCGGTTGTCCACCAGATCACGACAATCACGATGGCCGAACTCCACCAGGGCGTCGTGTTGGCGAAAAACCCGGCCACCAAAGCCGCGCGCACGGAAGACGTTGCGGCGGCAATCGTGGACTACCTGCCGCTACCGTTCGACGCTGATGCCGCCACACGGTTCGGCTCGTTGGCAGCACTCACCGTGGCGGCGAAGCGCGATCCGCGACCACGCAAAATGGACCTGATGATCGCCGCGATCGCGTCCGTGCACGGCTTGCCGTTGTACACCCGCAATGCGAAGGACTTCAAAGGCCTCGAAAGCCTGCTGGAAGTCGTCGAGGTCTGAACACGACGAAGGCCGCCACGAGAGTTCGTGGCGGCCTTCGTGTTGTCCTACTTGAGCTTCGTCCCCGCCGAACCCAGCGCCTGGCAGGCCTCGACGACCCGCTGCGCCATCCCGGCCTCAGCGGCCTTCAGGTACGACCGCGGGTCGTAGACCTTCTTGTTGCCGACCTCGCCGTCGATCTTCAGCACGCCGTCGTAGTTCTTGAAGAAGTGGTCCACGATCGGGCGCGTGAACGCGTACTGCGTGTCCGTGTCGACGTTCATCTTCACCACGCCGTACGACACCGCCTCGCGGATCTCCTCCGGCAGCGAACCCGAGCCGCCGTGGAAGACCAGCTCGAACGGCTTCGCACCCTCGGACAGGCCCAGCTTCTTCGCCGCCGCCTCCTGGCCGCCCTTGAGCACGTCCGGGCGCAGCTTCACGTTGCCCGGCTTGTACACGCCGTGGACGTTGCCGAACGTCGCCGCCAGCAGGTAGCGGCCGCGGTCGCCCGCACCCAGCGCGTCGATCGTCTTCAGGAAGTCGCCTTCGGCGGTGTACAGCTTCTCGTTGATCTCCGCCTCGACGCCGTCCTCTTCGCCGCCGACGACGCCGATCTCGACCTCGAGGATGATCTTCGCGGCCGCCGTCTTGGCGAGCAGTTCCGCGGCGATCTCGAGGTTCTCGTCGAGGTCGATCGCCGAGCCGTCCCACATGTGGGACTGGAACAGCGGGTTCTGGCCGTTCTTGACGCGCTCCGCCGAGATCTCGATCAGCGGGCGGACGAAGCCGTCCAGCTTGTCCTTCGGGCAGTGGTCGGTGTGCAGCGCGACGTTGACGTCGTACTTCGCGGCGACGACCTGCGCGAACTCCGCGAGCGCGGTCGCGCCGGTCACCATGTCCTTGACCTTCTGGCCCGACGCGAACTCCGCGCCGCCGGTGGAGAACTGGATGATGCCGTCGCTCTCCGCCTCGGCGAACCCGCGGATGGCGGCGTTCACGGTCTCGGACGAGGTCACGTTGATGGCCGGGTAGGCGAACTCGTTCGCCTTGGCCCGGTCGAGCATCTCCGCGTAGACCTCGGGGGTGGCGATGGGCATCGTTACTCCTCCTTGGCACAGGGTGGTCCCGACCGCATCGTACGAGGTGGACCGCCGCCGCACACCGGTCCCCGGGAAGAAACTCTTCCGCACGTGGAATCGGTTCAGAAGGAGGTGTGTCCGGCCGCCGGGGGGAACCGGCGGCCGGACGGAGATCACAGCAGCTCGGCGGCCAGCGCGCGGTAGGCCGGCCACGGGTCCTCGTTGAGCACCTGGATGTTGACGTGGTCCGCCCCCGCCTCGAAGTGCGCCCGCAGGCCGGTCGCGATTGTCGCCGCGTCGCCGTGCAGGGCCAGCGCGTCCACCAGGCGGTCGCTGCCCTCGCCCGCGAGGTCTTCGTCGGTGAAGCCGAGTTTCCGCAGGTTGGCGACGTAGTTCGACAGACCCAGGTAGAACTTGACGGTCTTGCGGCCGATGGCGCGGGCCTCAGCGGCGTCGGTCCCCAGGACGACCTTGTGCTCCGGCGCCAGCAGCTTGCCCGCGCCGAGGATCTCCCGGGCGTCGCGCGTGTGCTCCGCCGTCACGAGGTAGGGGTGTGCGCCCGCGGTGCGGTCGGCGGACAGCTTGACGACCTTGGGCCCGAGGGCCGCCAGCGCGCGGCCGGCCACCGGGACGCCCGCCGCGTCCAGGCCGTCCAGGTATTCGACGATCGCCGCGTAGGGCTTCTTGAACTCCTGCGTGTGCTCGGGGTGGCCCGCGCCGATGCCGAGCAGGAAGCGGTCCGGGTACTTCCCGGCGATGCGCTCGTACGCCTTCGCGATCGAGGCCGGTTCGTCCTGCCAGATGTTCACGATGCCGGTCGCGACGACCAGGGAGTCCGTCGCGCCGAGCAGGTCGTCGACGTATTCGAGGTCGCCGCCGGGTGAGCCGCCCAGCCAGATCGCGGTGTAGCCGAGCTTCTCCGCCTCGGCCGCGAAGCTCGCGTCGACCTGCGCGTAGTGCCGCCAGATACCGATCTTGCCCAGTTCGATTGCCATGGAACACTCCAACGCGTGAGACGGCGATTTTCCTCCCGGGTCCGGCGAATTACTGTCGAAGGCATGACCAAGCTGGGAAACACCGACCTCGACGTGTACGGGCTCAACCTCGGCGGCAACGTCTTCGGCTGGACGGCCGACGAGCCGCAGTCCTTCGCCGTGCTCGACGCGTACACCGCGGCCGGTGGCAACTTCGTGGACACCGCCGACCTCTACGGCGGCGGAGGCGGCTCCGAGGAGATCCTCGGCAACTGGCTGGCCGCGCGCGGCAACCGGGACGACGTCGTCGTCGCGACCAAGGTCGGCATGTGGGACGGCCGGCCGGGCCTCTCCGCGAAGAACATCCAGGCCGCGGCCGAGGACTCGTTGCGCCGCCTCAAAACCGACCACATCGACCTCTACTACGCGCACCGGGACGACCCGGACACCCCGCTCGAGGAGACGCTGACCGCCTTCGACGCGCTGGTCCGCGCCGGCAAGGTCCGCCACCTCGGCGCGTCCAACTACAGCGCCGAGCGGCTCGCCGCAGCACTGTCCATTTCGGACCAGAACGGCCTCGCGCGGTACGCCGTGCTGCAGCCGCACTACAACCTCGTCGAGCGGGACTACGAGCGCGACCTCGCCCCGCTCGTCGAGCGCGAAGGCCTGGCCACGCTGCCCTTCTTCGCGCTCGCGAAGGGCTTCCTGACCGGCAAGTACCGCACGAAGGACCACGGCGTCGACAGCCCGCGCGCCGCCCGTGCCGAGTCCTATTTGGACGAACGCGGCGAGCGCGTGCTCGCGAAGCTGGACGAAGTCGCCGAAGCGCACAAGACCTCGGTCGCCGCGGTCTCGCTCGCCTGGCTGCGGCAGCAGCCGACGGTCGCCGCCCCGATCGCCAGCGCCCGCACGACCGAGCAGCTCACCGACCTCATCGCGTCGGTCGACCTGACGCTGACCCCGGACGAACTGGCCGCGCTTTCCCGCGAAAGCTAACTTACTGCGAGGTAGCTTACTGCGGGTAAGTTGAGGTACGGTGCCCTCAAGTGACGTCTAGGAGGGCACCGTGGCCAACCCGTTTTCGCTGCTGAGCGGCACCAAGAAGGTCGACGGCAAGGTCGTGCTGATCACCGGCGCCGCCCGCGGCATCGGCGCCGGCCTGGCCGAACGGCTCGCCGCGCGCGGCGCGAAGGTCGCGCTCGTCGGCCTCGAAGCCGACGAGCAGAAGAAGGTCGCCGACCGCATCGGACCCAACGCGCACGCCTGGGAAGCCGACGTCACCAGCTGGGACGCCCTCGAAAAAGCCACGAAGGGCGTCGTCGAGCACTTCGGCGGCATCGACATCGTCATCGCCAACGCCGGCATCGCGACCGCGGGCTTCGTCCGCTCGGTCGACCGCGCCGCGTTCGAGAAGGTGATCGAGGTCGACCTGCTCGGCGTCTGGCGCACGTTCCGCGTCACGCTCCCGCACGTCATCGAGCGCAAGGGCTACCTGCTCGCCATCTCCAGCCTCGCCGCGATCACGCACGCGCCGGGCATGGCGAACTACGCCGCCGCCAAGGCCGGCGTCGAAGCCTTCTCCAACAGCCTCCGCGCCGAGGTCGCCCACCTGGGCGTCAAGGTCGGCGTCGCGCACCCGACGTGGATCCGCACCGACCTCGTCGAAAGCGCCGACGCGCACCCCGTCTTCGGCAAGCTCCGCGCGTCGATGCCCGGCCTGATCGGCAAGACCTACCCGCTCGACGTCGCCCTCGACGACCTCGAAGCCGGCATCCTCAAGCGCGCCCGGACCATCCACGTGCCGCGCTGGGTCGGCGGGCTCAAGCTGCTCCGCGCGTTCCTCCCGCCGATCATCGAAATCGGCTCCCGCAGCCGGGTACCTTCGGCGGACAAGGCCGCGCTCGCCGACATCGAGGCCCGCGGCGCGTTCGAGTCGGCGGTCACCGGCCACGGCGGCCGGGCCGCCACCAAGGGGTGAAGATGTCCCGTCGTGACCAGATCCGGATGACCGACGACGAGGTGCGCGCGTACTTCGCCGAGCAGAAGGTCATCAACGTCGCCAGCATCGGCCCCAACGGCCGCCCGCACCTCGCGCCGCTCTGGTACTACCCCCATGACGACGGCGGCGTCGCGACCTGGACGTACGGCACTTCGCAGAAGGCGAAGAACCTCCGCCGTCTGCCGGAGGCGACCGTGCTCATCGAGGACGGCGACAGCTACGAGAAGCTCCGCGGCGTCTCGCTCGAAGCCGACGTCGAGATCATCGAGGACACCGAGGAAGTCACCCGGATGGGGATCACGCTCATGCAGCGGTACGCCGGCGCCAAGCCCGGCGACCCCGTCCCCGCCGAACTCAAGGGCTTCATCGCAGGTCAGGCTCCGAAACGCGTCGGGCTGGTCTTCCGCCCGACGAAGATCGTCAGCTGGGACCACACCAAGCTCGGTGGGACGTACTGATCGGTAGGGAGTACTTCCAAGTAACTGTTACCTGAGGTAACGTCATCTGGGCAGCATCCTCGAAGCAGCGGAGGCCGACAGATGACCGAGCGGTTCAAGGTCGTGATCGTGGGCACCGGGTTCTCCGGGCTCGGCCAGGCGATCCAGCTCGAAAAGGCCGGCATCCGGGACTACGTGATCCTGGAGAAGGCCGACGAAGTGGGCGGCACCTGGCGCGACAACTCCTACCCCGGGTGCGCGTGCGACGTGCAGTCGCACATGTACTCGTTCTCGTACGAGCAGAACCCCGATTGGTCGCGGTCGTTCTCGCCGCAGCCGGAGATCTTCGGCTACCTGAAGGGCGTCGCGGACAAGTACCGGCTGCGCGAGAAGATCCGGTTCGGCGTCGAGCTCACCGGCGCGCACTGGGACGAGGGCGAACGCCGCTGGACGGCGACCACGAAGGACGGCCGCGAGTTCGTCGCGCAGTTCCTCGTCTCCGGCGTCGGCGGCCTGCACATCCCGCAGGTCCCCGAGCTGCCCGGGATCGCGAAGTTCAAGGGCCAGACCTGGCACTCCGCGCAGTGGAACCACGAATACGACCTGCGCGGCAAGAAGGTCGCCGTGGTCGGGACCGGCGCCAGCGCCGTCCAGTTCGTCCCGAAGATCGCCCCCGACGTCGCCGAGCTGACGCTCTTCCAGCGCACGCCGCCGTGGATCATGCCGAAGCCCGACCACGCGATGCCGTCGTGGGCGCAGACGCTGTTCAAGCGCGTCGCCGGCACTCAGCGCCTCTACCGCAACGCGCTGTACTGGCTGCTCGAAGCGCGAGCCATCGGCTTCAACGGCCACCCGGCGATCATGAAGGCCGGCGAGCTGATCGCGAAGCGCAACATCGCCAAGGGCATCGAGGACCGCGCGCTGCGCAAGAAGGTCACGCCGGACTACACGATGGGCTGCAAGCGCGTCCTGATCTCCAACGACTACTACCCGGCGCTGAACCGGCCGAACGTCGACGTGAACACCTCCGGGATCAAGGAGGTCAAGGCGCACTCGATCGTCGACTCCGCGGGCGTGGAGCACGAAGTCGACGCGATCATCTACGGCACCGGCTTCAAGGTCACCGACGCGCTGGAGTACCTCGACATCACCGGCGTCGACGGCCGCAACCTCGCGAAGGAATGGGCCACCGAAGGGATGCAGACGCACAAGGGCATCAGCGTCTCCGGCTTCCCGAACCTCTTCTTCCTGCTCGGCCCGAACACCGCGCTGGGCCACAACTCCGTCGTGTTCATGATCGAGTCGCAGTCGCGGTACGTCGTCGACGCGATCAAGCTCGCCGACTCCCGGGACGCCGCCGCGCTCGACGTCCGGCCGAGCGTGCAGGACAAGTTCCAGCAGGAGATCCAGGACAAGCTGGTCAAGGGCGTCTGGACGCAGGGCGGCTGCAAGAGCTGGTACCTCGACGCCAAGGGCGTCAACCGGACGATCTGGCCCGGCTTCACCTGGCGCTACTGGCTGGAGACGCGCAAGGTCGACCCCGCGGACTACGAGCTGTCCGGCCGGGCGTCGTGACCTCCCCGGACGAGCAGCTGGTGCTGCACGCCCGGGACGTGAAGTTCGACTGGGCGGCGCTGCCGATGCACTGGGTCCCCGGTGAACCGCAGGCCACGCACACCATCAACGTCCTGCACCTGGCGCTGCCCGAGGGTGAGCGCTGGTTCGTCGAGGTGTTCAAGCAGGCGGTGCCACTGATCCGCGACGAGCGGCTCAAGGCCGACGTCCTGGGGTTCATCGGCCAGGAGGCGGTGCACGCCGAGGCCCACGACGGTGCGGCCGCGCACCTCGAGGCCGCCGGCGTCCCGGTGCGGCCGTTCGTCGCGCAGATGGAGTGGCTGTTCCGGAAGCTGCTCGGCGACCGCGACCTGACCGGGCGCGCGGCCGAGGAGTGGCTGGTCGAACGGCTCGGGATCGTCGCCGCGATCGAGCACTACACGGCGTTCCTCGGCCAGTGGGTGCTCGACGCGCCCCTGGAGGAGGCGGGCGCCGACCCGGTGATGCTCGACCTGCTGCGCTGGCACGGCGCCGAGGAGGTCGAGCACCGGTCGGTCGCGTTCGACTTGTTCATGCACCTCGACGGGCGCTACACGCGCCGCGTGCGCAGCATGGCGGCGGTGACGCCGGTGCTGGCGTGGGTCTTCGCCCGCGGCACGCGATATCTGATGCATAACGATCCGACGCACCCGGGACGCGCGTCGCTGCGGGGTTACCGCCGGGCCGCTCGCCGAGGCCTGCTGCCGAGCGGGCGTCAGCTGCTGCGGGAGATCCGGCCGTATTTCCGGAAGTCGTACCACCCGACGGAGACGGGGAACACCGAGCAGGCGGTGGCGTACCTGGCGAGTTCCCCGGCGGCCCGGGCGGCCGGGTGACGCTCGGCCGGCCCGCCCGGCTGGACGGCAGCGGCCGGACCGACCACCTGATGTCCACTTTGGTCGGTGTCGTGGGCGTTTACCGCCGGATGTCGCGATTCAGCGGCCGCCGCCGGCCGCCCGTGCGCGAAGTCGACCGGAACCTGCCGCTGGTCGTCGAAGCCGTCGAACCTGAGGCCGAAGGCGTGGTCAGCCTGCGCCTCGGGAATGGGTCGGTGTTGCCGGGCTGGCGGCCGGGGGCGCACCTCGACCTGGTGCTGCCGTCGGGCCTGGTGCGGCAGTACTCCCTCTGCGGCGATCCGTCCGAAAAGGATCATTACCGCATTGCCGTGCGGAAGATCGGCGTCGCGTCGGCCGAGGTCCACGCACTGCAGCCGGGCACGCGGGTGACCGTCCGGGGCCCGCGCACCGCGTTCCCCTTCGTCGGCGGCGGACCGTTCCTCTTCATCGCCGGCGGCATCGGGATCACGCCGATCCTGCCGATGGTCCGCGCGGCCGCGGCGAAAGGCGCGGACTGGCGGCTGGTCTACACCGGCCGCAGCCGGGAGTCGATGCCGTTCCTGGACGCACTGGAGGGCGACGACCGCGTCCGGATCCGGCCGGACACCGAGTACGGCGTCCCGGCGTCCGGCGCGGAACTGCTGGAAGATCTGCCCGAAGGGGCGGCGGTGTACTGCTGCGGCCCGGTGCCGATGATCACCGGCGTCCGCGTCGACTTGGCGCTGACCCGCGCGGAAGCCGTCCACTTCGAACGGTTCGCCCCGCCGCCGATCGTCGACGGCGAGCCGTTCGAGCTGACTTTGCGCAGGTCAGGGCAGGTGCTGCACGTTCCAAGCGACCGATCGGCGTTGGACGTGCTCCTCGAAGCGCGCCCGGCCACGCCCTACTCGTGCCGCCAGGGCTTCTGCGGGACGTGCGCGGTGCCGACGGCCGGCGGCGGGTCGATGCGGATCTGCGTCGACCGCGGCACCACCGCGCTCGACCTATGACTCCGCGGGCAGCCAGGCGCCGATCACCGGCTTGAACTCGCGGACGCTGCGCTCGGCGACGACGCCCTCCAGGAAGTACGGGTCCCGGTCGATCGTCTCCTTGAGGTGCGCCTCGTCGTCGGCCTGGTAGAGCGTGAGGCCGCCGGTGCCGTCGCCCAGCGGGCCGGCGACCGCGACGCGGCCTTCTCCGGCCAGCTTGCTCAGGAACTCGCGGTGCCGCGGCCGGACCTCCGGCATCTTCTCCTGGACGTAGGTGATTTCGACGAGGAACCAGGCCATGGGGCTCTCCGGGGTCGGGCGGGCGGTACGCGTCCGAACCTACCCGTGTCGTGGCGGGCGATCTGTGGCGACGGCAAGCCAACCCGATAGGCTGGGCGTGCGTCAGTACCTGTGTGAGCGCTGTGAATACCGTGAACCTGCTGACGCGACACACCGTGCAAACCGGGGTCGAGGACAGGCAGGGGTTCATGCTCGAGGGCAATGCGGAACGCAGCGTCGAGGCGACCCTCGGCCACCTGCGGGTCATGGACGGTCCGGCCCCGGCGCAGACAGCCGCGCCGCTGACCCTCGAAGACCTCTACCGCCAGCACCGGATGCGGCTGGTCCGGCTGGCGATTCTGCTGGTCGACGAGCCCGCGACGGCGGAAGACGTCGTCCAGGAGGCCTTCACCGGCCTGCATCGCAACTGGGGGCGGCTCCGGGACGCGGCGGCCGCCGTCGGCTACCTGCGCACGGCCGTGGTCAACGGGTCGCGCAGCGTGCTGCGCCGCCGCAAGACCGCCCGCGAGTACGTGCCGCCGCACGCGGTCAACGCGCGGTCCGCGGAGAGCCTCGCGATGCTGTCCAGCGAGCACCAGGCGGTGGTCAGCGCGTTGTCCAAGCTGCCGCCCCGCCAGCGCGAAGTGCTGGTGCTGCGTTACTACGGTGGGCTGAGCGAAGCCGAAATCTCTGAGGCCGCAGGCATTTCCAAGGGTACCGTTAAGTCGACCGCCAGCCGGGCGCTCGAGGCACTACAGAAGGCCATGCAGGCCCCACAGTGACCCGGGTGGACCATTCCGATCACTGAGTCGTATCACCATGCTTGGTCCAGACCAATATATGCTGGGGTGCGTGAGAGGCGCCGGAGATTTCGTGATCATGGGCGGCCGGGTCGCTGCCCCGGACCGTGTACTCGACGACGGCTGGGTAGCCGTCTCCGACGGGCGGATCGCCGGCGTGGGTTCCGGGACCCCGCCGTCGGGCGAGCACGTCGACGTCGGTGGGGCACTGGTCGTGCCCGGGTTCATCGACACCCACTGCCACGGCGGGGGAGGTGCTTCCTTCACCTCCCTCGATCCCGAAGAACTCCTGACGGCGGTGCGAGCGCACCGCCGTCACGGCACCACGACCATGCTCGCCAGCCTGGTGTCCGACCCGGTGGACATCCTGCGTGACCAGGTCGCGGCGCTGCGTGAGCTCGTCCAGGACGGCGAGGTCGCGGGCATCCACCTGGAGGGGCCGTTCATCTCGAAGGCCCGCTGCGGGGCGCACGACCCGGAGACGCTCCTGGAGCCGGACACCGGCACGGTCGACAAGCTCCTGCGCGCCGGCCAGGGCGCGATCCGGATGGTCACCATCGCCCCGGAGCTGCACGGCGGCATCAAGGCCGTCCGGCAGCTCGCCGAGTCGGGCGTCATCGCCGCCATCGGGCACACCGACGGCGTCGAGGAGCAGCTGCTGCCGGCCATCGACGCGGGCGCTTCCGTGGCGACGCACCTGTTCAACGGCATGCGGCCGCTGCACCACCGCGAGCCGGGGCCGGTCGGGGCACTGCTCGATGACGAGCGCATCACGATCGAGCTCATCTGCGACCTCGTCCACCTGCACCCGACCGTCGTCCGGCTGGCCGCGAAGCACGCGGGCCGCAACCGGACGGTGCTGATCACCGACGCGATGTCGGCCACCGACGCCGCCGACGGCCGCTACACGCTGGGCCGCCTCGAGGTCGACGTCCACGACGGCGTCGCCACGCTGGCCGACAACGGCTCGCTGGCCGGCAGCACCCTGACGATGGACACCGCCTTCCGCAATCTGGTCGGGGGTGCGAAACTCGGCATCCTCGACGCGGTGCACGCGACGTCGCAACGGCCCGCGGAGCTGCTCGGCATCGCCGACCGCACGGGGATGCTGTGCCCCGGGTACGTGGCCGACATCGTCGTCCTCGACCAGGACCTGCGGCCCGCGAAGGTGCTGCGCCGGGGTGAGTGGGTCGCCGAGGTGGGTACGGCTACCTTGAGTACCTGAGACTTCGAGGAGACGGGCGGAGATGAGCGAGCCGAAGGACCCCGAGCAGTTGCTGGCGGACGCCCTTCGCGCGCAAGCCGTCTTCGCCCCTTCGGCGTCGCCGCCCCAGTCGCCGTCGCAGTCGCCGTCGCCGTCGCGGGAGAAGGAGAAGGACGCCGTCGCGCCCAACGAGCTGCCATCGGCGTACGGCCTGCTCTCGGGCGCGAGCGCGGACTCGCTGGAGCGCGAGCGGGCGGCGCTGGACGCGGCCTCCGAGGCGCCCACGGCGTACTCACCGCCACCGCCGCCCCCGCCGCGCCAGTCGGCGCAGCTGCCCGCGTACTGGATCCTGCTGCTGGCGGTGCTGCTGGGCCTCGCCGCGGGGTCCGTGGTGGGCCTGCTGACGCTGGTCTGACCGGGTCTCAGTAACGACTCAGGGTGACCCTGTACCGTTTTTGGGGTGATTCTCGCCCAGAGCACGGTCAACACGATGTCGCTGCTGCCGTCATGGCTGGACCCGCAGCACCTGCTGAGCGGCCTGACGACGCCGGTCATCGCGGTGCTGTGCCTGATCATCTTCATCGAGAGCAGCATCTTCCCGGTGCTGCCCGGTGACTCCCTGCTGTTCACGGCGGGCCTGTTCATCGCGAACGGCACTCTCGACGCGCCGTTGTGGCTGGTCTGCGTGCTGGTGACGGTCGCGGCGCTGCTCGGCAACGTGGTCGGTTACTACATCGGCTACTTCGTCGGGCCGAAGCTGTTCAGCCGCCCGGACTCGAAGTTCTTCAAGAAGGAGTACGTCGACAAGACGCACGAGTTCCTGGAGAAGCACGGGCCCAAGGCGGTGGTGCTGGCCCGGTTCGTGCCGTTCGTCCGGACGTTCATCACGTGGATCGCGGGCATCGGCCGCATGGACCCGAAGCGCTACTTCACGTACACGGTGATCGGCGGCATCCTGTGGGCCGCGGGCATCACGGTGCTCGGATCGCTGCTCGGCGGGGTGTCGTTCATCGCGAACAACGTCGACGCGATCTTCGTGCTCATCGTGCTCGTGTCGGTGGTGCCGATCGTGTTGGAGTACCTGAAGGCGCGGCGCGAGAAGAAGTCGGCTCCCGCCGAGACCGACCCCGAGGTCACGCAGCGGATTCCGCGGGTGCGGGACTGACGTACTGGACTTGAAGGGCCCCACCGGTCGGCGGTGGGGCCCTTTCCGTTTCGGCCGCTGCTGCGATGACGTGAATGACTCATTCATGTCGTCTGGTGACGTGAATGAGTCATTCACGTCGTTTGGTTACCGGGCTCCGGCGACGTGAGGCGGGGCGGCTCACGGACGCGGCCCCACCACCGAGGCCCGGCCAGCCGAGTGACGCCAGGCCGACCGGGCGTTCCGCCGAGACCCCGGGTCTCGGCGGTCATGAACGACCCGTTCACCGCATCCGGCGAGATGAACGACTCGTTCATGACGTTGCCAGCCGCCAGACCGGCCACTCCGACCCGCCTTCGCCGAGACCCAGTCGCCACACGACATGAATGAGTCATTCATGTCGCCAGGTGACATGAATGAGTCATTCACGTCGTTCGGCGAGCCGGCCAGACCCGCGACCAGCCGTTTTCGTCGGACCCCCGCGGTAACGTGAAAACAGGGGTCCCCTGGGCGGGGACCCCTGCGGTCAGCTCGGGGTCAGCTCAGGTCGGCCCAGGTCGGCTCAGGTCATCGAGAACATCGACCCCGGGTTGAACAGGTTCCCCGGGTCCAAAGCCGCCTTGATCTGCCGGTGCACCCGCATTCCCACCGGGCCGATCTCCCGCTCCAGCCACTCGCGCTTGATCTTCCCGACCCCGTGCTCGCCGGTCACCGTCCCACCGAGGGACAGCCCGACCTCGAGGATCTCGTCGAACGCCCGCCGGGCACGGGCGAACTCGTCGGCGTCATCGGGCTGGTAAACGATCGTCGGGTGCATGTTGCCGTCGCCCGCGTGCCCCACCACCGCGATTCGCAGCCCCACCTCGGAGCTGATCTTCTCGCACCCGCGGATCAGCTCGGCGATCCGCGTCCGCGGCACGCAGACGTCATCGGTCAACCACTGCCCGTACGTCTCCAAAGCCGTCAGCACCACCCGACGGGCCTGCAGCAGCATCCGCCCCTCTTCGAGGTCCTCGGTCGTGTAAGCCAGGTCGGCCCCGCAGTCCACGCAGATCTGCTCCAGCGCCGCCAGCTCGCGGCGCGCGACCTCGCCGCCCGCGTCGGACTGCCCCAGCAGCAACGCCTGGCAGTCCGAGCCGGCACCCAAGTCCGTCTTCAAGTACGTCTCGGACGCCTTGATCGACGACGCGTCCATGATCTCCAGCAGGGACGGCACCAGCCCCTCCCGCACGACCCGCGCCACGGCCTCGCCGGCCGCCTCGGTCGTCGAGAAGCCCGCGACCAGCGTTGCCGGGGCCTGGGGCAGCGGCTTCAGCTGGACCGTCGCCTGCGTGATCACGCCCAGCGTGCCCTCGCTGCCGACGAACAGCCGCGCCAGGTCGTAGCCCGCCACGCCCTTCACCGTGCGGCGGCCCGTCTTCAGCAGGGACCCGTCCGCCAGGACGACCTCCAGGCCCAGCACCGAGTCCGTCGTGACGCCGTACTTCACGCAGCACAGGCCGCCCGCGTTGGTCGACAGGTTGCCACCGATCGTGCACCAGTCGTAGCTCGACGGGTCCGGTGGGTAGAACAGCCCGTGCTTCTCCACCGCGTTGCGGAAGTCCAGGTTGACCACGCCCGGCTGGACGACCGCCAGCCGGTTGCCCGGGTCGATCTCGACGATCTCGTTCAGCTTGGTCAGCGACAGCGTCACGCAGCCGTCGATGGCGTTCGCCGCGCCGGACAGGCCGCTGCCCGCCCCGCGCGGCACGATCGGCACCCCCGCCTCGGCGCACGCCTTGACGACCGCCTGCACCTCCTCGACGTTCGCGGGCAGCACCACCGCCAGGGGCCGCCCCGAGGGCGCCAGCGGCATCATGTCGCGCGCGTACGACGCCGTGACGTCGGTGTCGGTGAGCACCGCGCTCTTGCCGAGCAGGTCGCGCAGCCGGGTGACCAAAGCTTCGTCGCTCATGGCTTTCATGGTAAGCCCGAATACTCCGCACTGCGGAACTTCTATTTCAAAACCGCCCCTACCGGACCAGTCCCAGCAGCTTGTCCACGTGCACGCGGAGCAGGACGCGCTGGTCGCTCACCATCGCGGCGCGGTACTCGGCCCAGTCGGGGTGCTCGCCGGCCGCGTGGCGGTAGTAGTCGACGAGCGCTTCGACGGTCTCGTCGTCCGGCGAAGCCGCCGGCGCCGTGAGCGACGCCGTCCCCTCGGCGACGACGTAGCTCCAGCCGTCTTCGCTGCCCACGTGGTAGGTCACCCGCGGGTCGCGGCGCATGTTCTTCGTCTTCGCGCGGGTCTCGGTGATCGACGCGGTGATCGTGTTCGTCCCCGCGTCGTAGAGGTGCGTGATCGTGGACAGCTGGGGCCGCCCGTCGCGGCGGATCGTGGCCAGCACGCCGTGGCGGCGCGTGGCGAGGAAGTCCTTCAGCGCTGTGTCGTCCGTCATAGCTGTACCAACCGGGTGCCGCCGCGTTTGTTCCGCGGGCCGCCGGGAAACTGCTTGCGTGTGACAACTAAAGTGGGTTCCGACACATCGACCCGGCTCCCGCTTGCATAACCGGTGGTGAAGGCACATCCTTGCCTGAGGCAACTAGTTGCAGCCGCCAACCAACGCCGTGAAGGAACCCCATCCATGGCACCGAACAACTCCGCCACCCGGCCCAAAGCCGAACTGGACCTCGCCGACCAGCTCGGGCACGAGCTCGTGCGCCTGGTCCGCCTGATCAACAAGGCGAAGTCCCAGGTGTCCAAGCAGGGTCCCGACGGCATCGAGCGGGCGGCCTACGCGATCCTCTTCACCCTCATCCACGAGGGCCCGCAGCGCACCAGCCGGCTCGCCGAGTCGCTCCACTCCGAGATCTCCACGATCAGCAGGCAGTCGAGCTCGCTCGTCCAGCACGGCCTGGTCGAGCGCCAGGCCGATCCCGAAGACGGCCGGGCCTGCCTGCTCGCCCCGACCTCCGAGGGCATGCGGGTGTTCGAAGAGAACCGCAAGCAGCGCAACCAGTGGCTGGCCGAAGTGCTCGGGGACTGGACCGAAGGGGAGATCCAGACCCTGAACACGCTGTTCGGCCGGCTCAACACAGGTATCGAGAACCACTCTCCACAGCTGGCCGACGCCCAGGCGTCCGCCGCTGCACCGGCCAAGGGGGCCAACGCATGAGCACCACCACCGAAGCGGCTCAACCCGTGGCGAAGGAACCACCACGGCTGAGCCACCGCCAGATCGTCACGATCCTGAGCGGCCTGATGTGCGGCATGTTCCTCGCCGCGCTCGACCAGACGATCGTCGGCACGTCGATCGTCAAGATCGCCAACGACCTGCACGGCTTCGACCTGCAGGCGTGGGCGACCACGGCGTACCTGATCACCTCGACGATCGTCACGCCGATCTACGGCAAGCTCTCCGACATCTACGGCCGCAAGCCGTTCTACCTGGCCGCGATCACGATCTTCGTCGCCGGTTCGCTGGCCTCGACGTTCTCGCAGTCGATGTACGAGCTCGCCGCGTTCCGCGCGGTGCAGGGGCTCGGCGCCGGCGGTCTGATGTCGCTGGCCATGACCATCCTCGGCGACATCGTGCCGCCGCGTGAACGCGCGAAGTACCAGGGTTACATCCTGGCCGTCTTCGGCCTCTCCACCGTGCTCGGCCCGGTCCTGGGCGGCCTCTTCGCCGGCTTCGACACCCTGGCCGGCATCTCCGGCTGGCGCTGGGTCTTCCTGATCAACGTCCCGATCGGCGTCGTCGCGCTGTTCGTCGTGGCGAAGGTCCTGAACGTGCCGCACACCCCGCACAAGCACAAGATCGACTGGTGGGGCGCGCTGACGCTGGTCGTCGCGGTCGTGCCGTTCCTGGTCGTCGCCGAGCAGGGCCAGAAGTGGGGCTGGGGCGATCAGAAGGCCATCTGGTGCTACGTCATCGGCGGCGTCGGCGTGATCGCGTTCATCGTGGTCGAGAAGCTGATGAAGGACGCCGCGCTGATCCCGCTGCGGCTGTTCAAGAACTCGACGTTCACCGTGGCGATCATCGGCGGCATCATCGTCGGTGTCGCGATGTTCGGCGCGATCACGATGATCCCGCAGTTCATGCAGGTCGTGCAGGGCTACACGCCGACCCAGTCCGGGCTGCTGATGCTGCCGCTGATGGCGGGCATCATGACCAGCTCGATCGTCTCCGGCCGGCTCACCGGGAAGACCGGGCGCTACAAGATCTTCCCGATCATCGGCACCATCCTGATCGCCGGTGGCGCGTTCTTCTTCGCGCAGGTCAAGTACGACTCGCCGCTGTGGCACCCGCTGGTCGCGGCCGCCATCATCGGCCTCGGCCTCGGCCAGTGCATGCAGACGCTGATCATCGCGGTGCAGAACGCGGGCCCGCGCAGCGACATGGGCGTCTCGACCGCGGCGGCGACGTTCTTCCGCCAGATCGGTGGTACCGCCGGTGTCGCGATCTTCCTGACGGTCCTGTTCAACACGCTGCTGCCGAACATCACCAAGGCGTTCGGCGGCCAGCTCCCGGCCGGCGCCGGGGCGGGCATCGGCAACCTGTCGGAGAACACCAGCGGCATCCAGAACCTGCCCGAGGCGATCCGGACCCCGGTGCTGATCGGCTTCACCGAGTCGATCACGACGGTCTTCTACATCGCGGGTGGCGTGGCGCTGCTGGCCACGATCGTGCTGCTGTTCATGAAGGAGATCCCGCTGACCAACGCGGCCCCGGCCGCGGCGGCCATGGAGGGCGGTGAGGCGCTGCTCGAGGAGGACAGCCTCGCGGACGCGCCGACCGAGATCGTCGAGCCGGTCAAGCCGGTCGACCGCGAGCCGGCCCTGGTCGGCGGCGGGAAGCACGCGCTGAGCACGAACGGGCACGGTGACTACCAGGCCGTCTCGGGTGCGCTGCCGATCACGAACTCCGTCTCCGACGCCGAGCTGGACACCCCGGTCGGCGCGGGTGGCGTGCCGGTGACCGGCCACGTCCGCCGGCAGGACGGCAGCCACGTCTCCGGCGCGGCGCTGACCCTGATCGACCAGCGCGGCCGCCAGGTCGCGCGGGCCACCGGCGCGGCGGACGGCAGCTACTCGGTGCCCAGCCAGGGCCCGGGCGCCTACGTCCTCATCGTGTCGGCCCACGGCCACCAGCCGCAGGCCTCCAGCGTCGTGATCAGCAACGGGCCGACGACGGTCGACGTCACGCTCACCGGGTCCGGCGAGCTGACCGGCACCGTCCGGGCGGCCGCCACCGGCTCCCCGCTGGCGAACGTCACGGTCACGCTGACCGACAGCCGTGGCGAGGTGAACGGCGCGTTCATCACGACCACGGACGGCACCTACGCCTTCGTCGGGGTCGGCGCCGGGGCCTACACCCTGGTCGCCAGCGGCGCGGGTCACCGGCCCGTCGCGGTGACGCTGACCGTGCCCGACAGCGGCGTGCTCCGCCACGACCTCGAGCTGGCCAGCTCGGTGCAGCTCAGCGGCGTCGCGCGGACCGAGGGCGACCGGGTCGTCCCGGACGCGCGGATCACCGTGCTCGACGCCGAGGGCAACGTCGCCGCTGTGGCGCGGACCGACGCCGAAGGCCGGTACCTGGTCAGCGACCTGCCCGCGGGCGCGTACACCGTGGTCGCGAGCGGCTACCCGCCGGCGACCAGCCAGGTGGAGCTGACCGGCGGCGAAGCGGGCCACGACGTCCGGCTGAGCTACGACCAGGCCCTCGACGAGCTGGTCGACCGGTCATGACCGGCCTGCGCGCGACCTTCCGCACGGCCGAGGGGTGGGCGGTGGAGCACGCGGTGCTCACCGTGACCGACCCGGCCGGGCGGCAGGTCGCCCGGCAGGCCGCCGACGTCCGCGGGGAGGTCGTCACCGACGCCCTCCCGGCGGGCACCTACACCGCCGTCGTCACGGCGGCCGGGTTCACCCCGGTCGCCCGGATGGTCCAGATCGCTTCGGACGGCTCCGGCTCGCTCGGCGACGTCGTGCTGGCCCCGGTCGCCGAGGCGATCGACCTGCCGCCCGCCGGGCCGTGGGTGATCGACCCGATGCACTCGTCGGTGGTCGCGACCGCGCGGCACCTGGGCATCGCGAGCATCAAGGCCCGGTTCCCGGACGTGTCCGGCCGGATCGAGATCGGCCGCCCGGCCGAGCGGTCGTCGGTGCACGCCGAGATCAAGGCGGCGAGCATCGACACGAACATCAAGATGCGCGACGACCACCTGCGCTCGCCGGACTTCCTCGACGTCGACGTCCACCCGGTCATCACGTTCACGAGCACCGGGCTGCGCCAGCGCGGCGTCGACTCGTGGACGCTGGTGGGCGACCTGACGCTGCACGGCGAGCGCCGCGAGATCGAGCTGGAGCTGACGTACGGCGGCTGGGGCCCGGACCCGTGGGGCGGCGTGCGCGTGGCGTTCCACGCCGAGACGACGCTGCACCGGAACGACTTCGCGATCAACTACAGCGCGATGGTCCGCGCCGGCGTCGCGGCGGTCGGCACGACCGTGAAGGTCGAGCTGGACGTCGAAGCGGTGCAGGGCGAGTCGCTGCCGCAGTTCTGACGCATTAGTACGGGAAGGCCCTCTCACCGCTGGTGAGGGGGCCTTCACCGTTCGTAGAACCTGAATATTTCGGACAGCTCGATTCGACCGTTCGCCGTGGGGTGTTCACCTCGGCCACGTAGGCTTCCGGTGTGAACGTCGTGAGCATCGAGGCCGCGGGCGTCGGCGTGAGCTGGCTGGACACCGCCGGGCCCCTGCTCGTCTGGGTGATCGTGCTGAGCTTCGTGCTGGTCGAATGCGCGCTGATCATCGGGTTGTTCCTGCCCGGTGATTCGCTGCTGTTCGGGGCCGGCGTGGTGCTGGCCCAGCACGGTTCGGACGCGAACGCGTGGTTCCTGTCGGGGGCCGCGCTGATCGTCGCCGTGCTCGGCAACCAGATCGGCTACTACATCGGCCGCACGAGCGGCACCAAGCTGATCGCGAGGCGCGACGGCAAGGTGCTGAACCGGCAGGCGCTGGAGCGCGCGCAGCGGTTCTTGGACCGCAAGGGGTTCTTCGCGATCGTGGCGGCCCGGTGGATCCCGTGGATCCGCACGCTGGCCCCGCTGATCGCGGGCGCGGCCCGGATGGACCCGCGCCGCTTCATGGCGGCGACGGCGTTGGGCGGGCTCCTGTGGGTTCCGACGCTGGTGCTGCTCGGCTACTACGGCGCCGGGCTGCTGGACGCCCTGCCGTGGCTGAAGACGGCGGCGCTGTGGATCAGCATCGCGTTCTTCGTGGTCGGCACCGGGTACGGTGTGCTGCGCTACCGCCAGGAGATGCGCCGCCCGGTCGACGAACGCGACGACGCCCGCGCCTGAGTCAGAGCTCCGGGTCGGTCCAGATTTCGAGCTGGATGCCGTCCGGATCGCGGAACACGACGACCTTCGACCCCTCGAAGGTCCGCGACGGCGCGGCGGGCAGGTACGACACCCCGAACTCCGCGAGGCGGCACTCCCATTCGGCCAGCTCGGCGGTCGACTGCACCCGGAAGGCGACGTGGTCGAGCCCGGTCCGGCGCTCGTCGAACCCGCGTCTGCCGGTGTCCGCGTGCTGGACCAGCACCACGGAGAACTCGTCCCCGGCGGACCGGAGGACGACCTTCCGCAGCCCCGTGTCCGGCTCTTCGCGCCGGGTGACCTCCTCGAGGTCGAGGACGCGCACGTACCAGGGCACGCTGCGGTCCACGTCGGTCACGGTGAGCGCGAGGTGGTGCACGGACATGAGTTTTGCCATGGCTTCCGAAGCCGTCCTTTCGGGTGGCGGCTCCCCAGAGTTGCACAGCGTTCGCCGGCCGAAACCGAGGTGACCAAGTCCGCGTCCGATCGTGATCTCGCCGTCTCCCGGTGTCCCAGCAGGCGGACAAAACCCACGGAGCGCAGTTGACTTCTTACGATGGGTTACGAATGCGGTCCAGGACGGCCAGGCGGCCTTCGCGCTCGATGCGCCGGGTCGTCACCCGATCCGGGTAACAGCGGGTGAACATGTTCGTGAAGTGCGTCCCGTAGTGGATGGCCTCCGCGCCACCCGCCAGGGGCCGGACGGTGGTGCCGAACGACGGCTCGTGGAAGTACGCCAGCGTGTACCGCTCGCGCGTGGCGAGGCGGACCTTGTGCGGTGTCGACAGGAGCCGGCCGCCGGTGAGGAACTGCAGGATGTCACCGGGAAAGACGGTGAACACGCCCGGCTCCGGTTCGACGAAGTGCCAGGGCTCGTCGTCCTGGTACATCCCGGCCGTGCTCTCCTCCGGCAGCCAGTTGCGGTTGCGGGCCTCGCCGGGCACCGGCGGCCGGATCAAAAGGCCACCGACGTCGTCCTGCGCGGCGATCACGAGCAGTCCGTAGTCGGTGTGCGCGCCGATCCCGCGTTCGGTGGTCGTGGACCGGGCGGGGAACCGCAGCACGCGCATGTGGTGCCAGCCTTCGCGGGTGAGCCGGGTCAGCCGGTCGATCTCCACGCCCAGCCCGAGCGCGACGAGCTGCAGCAGCTTTTCGCCGATGTCCCCGACCTCGCGGAGGTGGGCCGTCATCGCCGTCCGGTAGTCCTCGTCCGGCCACGGCACCGGTCCGTGGCACGGCCAGCCGCCCGTGACGCGGGGGTCGGTGAGCGGGACGTCCGGGCAGACGGTGAAGATCTCGGAGAAGTCGGCTTCGCCCGCGGTCACCTCTTCACCCGAGGCGATGTACCCGCTGTAGGTCAGGTCGCTGACGAACTTGCTCTTCTCCGGCAAGGATCTCGCGAAGAACCGGCGGCTTTCAGCGAGCGCTTTCTCGGTGACGCGGGCCTGCTCGGCCGTGGCGGCGACCTGGAAGATCCCGTCGTCCTCCCAGGTCCGGACCAGTTGCCTGCCCAGTACTCGATCGGCTGTCGTCGCACCTACCGAAGAGGGCAGCTCGAACGTACGCATGGTTGTTCACCTTTCGCGCGGTTTCGGGAACGCTCACCACACGAAAGCCGGGAAATGCCGGTTCACAAGGATCAGCGGCCGCCACCGACGTCGAGCACGGCTCCCGTCGTGAAGGACGACGCCGGCGACAGCAGGAACAACACCGCTTCGGCGATCTCGGCCGGCTCACCCGCGCGCCCCATCGGGATCTGCGGCGCGTACTTCGCCATCCGGTCCGGCAGGCCGGCGGCCGCGTGCAGGCCGGTGTGGATCATCCCCGGCGCGACCGCGTTGATCCGCACGCCCTCGCCCGCGACCTCCTGGGCCAGCCCGAACGTCAACGTGTCGACGGCGGCCTTCGACGCCGCGTAGTGCACCCACTCCCCGGCCGACCCCGTGCGCGCCGCCGTCGAGGAGATGTTGACGATCGCGCCGCCCTCGCCGCCGTAGCGGGTCGACATGCGGCGGACCGCCTCGCGGCAGCACAGGAACACCCCGGTCACGTTGACGTCGAGCGTGCGCCGGACGACCTCGACGTCGTAGGAGTCGAGCCGCCCGGGGGTGTTGCCGACGATCGCCGCGTTGTTGACCAGCGCGGTCACCGGTCCCAGCTCCGCGGCCGCGTCGAACAGCGCGCGGACGTCGTCCTCCACCGAGACGTCCGCGCGCACCGCCAGCGCCTGACGACCGTGCGACCGCACCTGCGAAGCGACCTCCTCCGCGGGGGCCGGATCGCCCGAGTAGTTCACGACGACGTCGTAGCCGCGCGAAGCCGCCAGCGTGCAGACGGCCGCGCCGATCCCGCGGCTGCCACCCGTGACGATGAGGGTCAAATCGCGAAGTTCGCCAGCGGCAGGTTCTCCAGCACCAGGTCGGCGCGGTCACGGGTCTGCGAGATCAGGTCGGCGTTGCGCTGGTCCGAGCCGAGCGCGCGGCGGCGGGCCTCGACCAGGGAACGGCCGTAGCGGCGGTGGCGGGACACCAGCCGTTCGATCCGCTCGGGCTCGTCCGGTGCGAGGAACCACGCCTCGGTCAGCAGCGGCCGGATGCCGCTCCACGGGTCGTCCGGCAGCAGCAGGTAGTTGCCCTCCGTGATCACCAGCTGGACCTCCGGCGGCACGGCCACCGCGCCGGCGATCGGCTCCTCGATCTCGCGGCGGAACTCCGGCGCGTAGACCGTCTCGCGGCCTTCGGCGAGCCGCTTGATCATGTGGAAGTAGCCGGCCGCGTCGAACGTGTCGGGCGCGCCCTTGCGCTCGGTGCGCTCCAGCCGGCGCAGCTCGACCTGCGCGAGGTGGAAGCCGTCCATGCCGACCACCGCGGCGCGCGAGCCGAGCGCGTTGGCCAGCGCCCACGCGAGCGTGGTCTTGCCGGACGCGGGCGCGCCGATGATGCCCAGCACGTTGCGCTGCCCACGCACGGTCAGGCCCTCGGCCCTGGCCAGCAAGTCGTCGAACGCCGTCATGTCCTGTTCCTTCCTGCGATCGCGGTCGTCCACGACCGCGGTCCCACATGCCGCACCCGTTCGGCGGCCACCTCGTTGGCGAAGCGGATCCGGTCCGTCACCGTCGGTTCGCGGGCCACGGCGACGGCGAAGGCGCCGTGCCAGACGTCGCCCGCACCTAGTGTGTCCCGCGCTTCCACGTCCGCGACAGGCACCTCACCCGAGCCGCCGTCCGCAGTGGACCACCGCACCGGCCCGGGGCCCGCGGTGGTGATGACGGTGGGGACGCCGCGCGCATGCAGCCCCGGCTCCGGTGCGGTGAAGTGCGCGGAGCAGGCGGCGACGTCGACCAGCGGCAGCAGCTCGTCGAGCACGGGTTTCCAGCTCCCGGCGTCGAGCACGACCGGCGCCTGCGCGCCTCTCGCCACCGCCAGCGCCAGCTCCGGATAGTGCCCATCGAGCAAAACGACATCAGCTTCCGGAAGCGCCGCTTTCACGTGAAAGTGCCGCTCTCCGGCGTTGCGGGAGACGACCGTGCGCTCGCCGTCGCGGTCTCGGACGGCGACCGCGCTGACCGGCGGTGGCTCATCGAGCGAAGGCGCGAGGTCGATCAGCCGGACGCCGCAGGCTTCGAGGTCGGCGCGGGCGAGCGCGGCCAGCGGGTGTGCACCGAGGACGGTCAGCAGGGTCGCCTCGGCGCCGAGCGCGGCGGCCGTCACCGCGGCGTTCGTCGCGGGCCCCCCGGCCGCGACGTCCACCCGCAGCGACTGCACCTTCTCGCCCGGTGCCGGGAGCTCGCCGACCCGCTGGACGACGTCCACGGTGCACAAGCCCGCCAGCAGCACTTTCACTTCAAGCCGGCCACATGGGTCGCCGCAGCCGCTTCTTCGACTTCACCGTTTTCGTTGAGCCGCAACGCACCCGTGAGCAGACCGACGACCTGGTTCATCGAGTGCGTCTTCGGTGAGACGACCGCGACGCGCTTGCCGAGGCGGTGCACGTGGATGCGGTCGGCGATGTCGAAGACGTGCGGCATGTTGTGGCTGATCAGCACCACCGGCAGGCCGCGGTCGCGGATCCGGCCGATCAGGTCGAGCACCTTGCCGGACTCGGCGACGCCGAGCGCGGCGGTGGGCTCGTCCATGATCACGGCCTTGGTGCCGAACGCGGCCGCGCGGGCCACGGCGACACCCTGGCGCTGACCACCAGAGAGCGTCTCGACGGGCTGGGAGATCGACTTGATGTTGATGCCCAGCTCGTCGAGGATCCGCTGCGCCTCCGACCGCATGGTGGCGGTGTCGAGCTTGCGGAACAGCCCGAACGGGCCCTTGAGCCGCTTTTCCCGGCCCAGGAACATGTTCGACGCGATGTCGAGCGCGGGCGCGACGGCGAGGTCCTGGTACACCGTCTCGATGCCGTAGTGGCGAGCGTCCAAAGGGGACTTGAAGTGGACGGTCTTACCGTCCACTTTGATCTCTCCCTCGTCCGGGATCACCGCCCCGGACAGAGCTTTGATGAGCGACGACTTCCCGGCGCCGTTGTCCCCGACCACGGCGAGCACCTCGCCGGGGAGCAGGTCGAAGTCGGCGCCGTCGATGGCGGTCACCCGGCCGTAGCGCTTGACCAGGCCGCGGGCCTGGAGGATCGGTTCGGTCATGACTGCTGCTGCCTCCTCGCGATCCGGTCCACCACGACGGCGGCGATGAGCAGGGCACCGGTGGCGAGGTCCTGGTAGTTGCCGTCGACGTTCATCTGCGTCAGCCCCGACCGCAGCACCGCCACGACCAGCGCACCCATCAGCGTCCCGAGCACCGAGCCGCGGCCGCCGAACAGGCTCGTCCCGCCGAGGACGACGGCGGTGATCGAGTCGAGGTTGCCGAGCTGGAACTGGTTCGGGTCGGCGTTCGGCGTCCGGCCGAGCGCTTGCCAGGCCGCGATGCCGAAAGTGAGGCCGGCCACGATGTACACCGACAGCACCGTGCGGTTGACCTTGATGCCGGACAGCCGCGCGGACTCGGGCGCGTTGCCGACCGCGTAGACGTGCTTGCCCCACGCGGTTTTCGTGAGCGCGTACCAGACGCCGAGGTACATCAGCAGCGCCAGCGTCATGCCGTAGGTGATCGGGATGCCGCCGAAGAGGTAGCGCTTGGTGCCGAGCCACTGCAGCAGCCCGTCGGTCACCGGGACGGCCTGGCCGCCGGCGATCAGCTTCGACACCGCGGTCAGCATGGTGAACGTGCCGAGCGTGATGATGAACGCCGGCAGCTTGATCCGCGTGGCGAGCCCGCCGATGAAGATGCCGACGATGATCGTCAGCACGACGCCGGCGAGCAGCGCGACGAAACCGTTCGTGCCGGCCGCGGCGAGCTTCGCCATGATCAGCGTCGCGACGACCATCGAGGCCGCGTTCGACAGGTCGATGCCCGCGATGAGGATGACGAGCGTCTGTCCTAATGCGAGCGTTCCGACGACGAGCGACTGCTGGACCACTGTGGACAGGTTGTCGAGGTCGAAGAACGTGTCCGTGGCCAGCGAGAACACCACGATCGCGACGACCAGCGCGAGCGCCGGGCCGACCGCGGGGGCGCGGAGGAGGAAGTCGCCGAGCGACTCACGCTCCCTGGTGGACGCGGTCGCCGTGGTCATTTGTTTCCTCCCCAGCAGTTCTGCAGGCCCCAGGCGGAGTCGTGGCTCTCGATGCCGGGCAGGGGCTTGTCGGTGATCACGGCGGACCCGGTGTTCACGAAGCCAGACGGCTTCTTGCCGGTCTTGGCGTACTCGACGGCGGCGAGCACCCCCTGCTCGGCCATCTTCTTCGGGAACTGCATGACGGTGGCGGCGAACTGGCCGTCCTTGACGTTCTGGACGCCTTCGCAGCCGCCGTCGATCGAACCCATCACGATCTGCCCGTTCAGCCCGCGGGCCTTGAGCGCCGCGTACGCGCCGCGGCCCATCGGCTCGTTCATCGAGTAGACGGCGTTGATGTCGGTGCTGCGCTGGAGCAGGTTCTCCATGCCCTGCTGGGCGAGGCTCTGGTCGCCGTTGGCCGCGGTGTGGCCCTTGATCTCCGGCGAGCCGTCGGTCAGCCCGATGCCCTTGAGGAAACCGCCGTGGCGCTGGGTGTCGACCGTGCTGCCCGCCGTGCCGTCGACCATCAGCAGCTTGGGCGGGGTGCCGTTCAGCGCGGCCTTGACGTAGGTGCCCTGCTGCTCGCCCGCCGCGAAGTTGTCGGTGGCGAAGGTGGCGTCGACGGCGTCGGCCGGTTCGGTGGCCGTGTCGAGGGCGATGACCAGGACGCCGGCGTCGCGGGCGTCCTTGATCGCCTTGAGCACGCCGGTCGACGAGCTGGGCGTGATGAGGATGGTGTTCGCGCCCTGCTGCCGCAGGTTTTCGATGGCGCGGACCTGGCCGTCGTTGTCGCCGTCGAACTGGCCGGCGAGCGCGCTGAAGTCGGCGCCGTTGGCCTGCGCGGCCGCTCTCGCGGCGTTGCGCAGTTCGACGAAGTAGGGATTGGTGTCGGTCTTCGTGACCAGGCCGACCTTGGCCTTGCCGCTCCCGCCGGTGTTGGTGTTGCCGCCCCAGTGGCGTTCGACCGTGCAGCCGGTCGTCGCGGCGAGGACGGCGGCCAGCACGACTGCGGTGAGACTTCGCTGTCTCATGGGTTCCCACCCTTTGTTCGTGTCGAAGCTTGCCGATGGTCGGGAAGGTAGACAGACTGCACCGTGGACGCAAGCGTTTGCGCAAACGCTTGCCGGAAAGGATTGGCATGCCCCAGCCGAGATCATCGCGGCCGACCCAGCGGGACATCGCCGAGCTCGCCGGCGTCTCGATCACGACCGTCTCGCACGTCGTCAACGGGACGCGGGCGGTCGCGGAGGACACCAAGGCGGCCGTCCTGCGGGCGATCGAGACGACCGGCTACACCGGCGACGCGATCGCCCGGTCGCTGGTCACCGGCGGGACGCGGTCGATCGGGATGGCGATCTCGCTGGTCGCCAACCCGTACTTCGCGACGCTGATGCAGGCGATCGAGCGGGAGGCGTCGGCGCACGGGTACACCGTCCTGCTGGCCGACACGCACGACACCGCGGACACGGAACGTGACACCGTGCGGGCGCTGCGCTCCCGTCGCGTCGACGGCCTGCTGATCACCCCGGCGCCCGGCGACGGCCCGGTGATCGGCGAGCTCGTGTCGCTGGACGTACCGACGGTGCTGATCGACCGGCTGACCACCCGGACCGACGTCGACCAGGTGGGCACGGAGAACATCCAGGCGACCTCGGCGCTGACCGCGCACCTCGGGACGCTCGGGCACCGGCGGATCGGGATGATCAGCGGCGCGCCCGGGCTGTCGACGAGCGAGGAGCGCGTGCTGGGCTATCGGCTGGGGCTCGGCCGGGCCGGGCTGACGTGGTCGTCCGAGCTCGTGGCCTGCGGGAACTCGTCGCACGAGGGCGGGTCGCTGGCGTTGAGCACGCTGCTGGCGCTGCCCGAGCCGCCGACGGCGCTGGTCGTCGGGAACGACAGCATGATGGTCGGCGTGCTGCACGAAGCCCGGCGGCGCGGGCTGCGCATCGGCCGTGACCTGCCGGTTGTGGTGTACGACGACGTCGAGTGGGCGGACCTGGTCGACCCACCGCTGACGACGATGGCGCAGCCGATCGAGGAGATCGGCCGGCAGGCGGTCCGGCTGCTGCTGGCCCGGATCAACGACCCGGCGCGCAAAGCCGAAACGGTCCGCCTGGCACCCACTCTGCGTCACCGCGAGTCCTGCGGCTGCCCGTCGGTTCACTCACATCAGTGATTCTGCAGTTTTACCGGCACGGCGTGGAGGTTCAGCGGATACGTTTCGGCTGAGCGTCTGCGAGGGCTTATGACCGCACTATCGCCGGAGCTCCGGTTGTGGGACCCCCCGGTCACCTACCGGATCGGCGTCGCGATGGGGACGAACGCGAACCCCTACTCGGGTGAGCTGCTGCGCTCGATCAGGGCAGCCGCGGCCCAGTCGGGCTGCGACGTCACCCTCGCCGACACCGGCGACACGGTCAGCGACGAGGCGGCGGTCGTCCGCGCCCTGAGGGCGGACCTCGTGGACGGCGTGCTGCTGGTGCCGTCGGCGGGCGCCGAAGCGGTGATCAACGGCCTGGTTCGGATGGGCGTCCCGACGGTGCTGGTCGACCGGGTGGCGGCCCGCAACGACGTCGACCAGGTGGGCACGGAGAACGTGCACGCGGTGGCGTCGCTGGTCCGCCACCTGACCGAGCGCCGGCACCGGAAGATCGGCTTCATCTCGGGCGACGAAGGCCTGGAGACCAGCCGCGAGCGCGTCCGCGGCTACCGGCTGGGGCTGGAGCAGGCGGGGCTGCGGTTCAACCGCGAGCTGGTGGAGTGCGGCCTGTCGACCCCGGGCGGCGCGGCCCGCGCGACGGCGAAGCTCCTGGACGGCTGGCCGTCCCCGACGGCGCTGGTCGTCGCGGACGAGTCGATGCTGGTCGGGGTCCAGTACGAGGCCCACCGGCGCGGCATCCGCATCGGCTCGGAGCTGGCGGTGGTCGGGTACGGCGACATGGAGTGGGCCCGCCGGGTGAGCCCGGCGGTCACGACGCTGGCCCAGCCGGTCGCGGACCTCGGGCGCCGGGCGGTGCAGCTGCTGCTGTCGCGGATGGCGGACCCGGACCGGCCGCCGGAATCGGTGTCACTGACCCCGCGCTTCCTGCACGGAGCTTCTTGCGGCTGCTGACTCATTCCGAATGAGCGGTTACCTGGCCGTCGACCGTCGGCAACACCGGGCGCCGGCCGGACACCCGGCTCCGCTGGTGCTCGGCGAGCACGTTCTGCACGGCCTGCACGGATGCGTCGCGGACCATCGTGAGCAACTGCTGACCGGCATCCGTCCGACGGCACTGCTCCGCGTAGGCCAAGAGCACCGGGCTCGCGCCGTTCTCGTCGAGACTCCGGTTCATCAGCTGCGCGTCGGTGGGGTCACCCGCTTGCCTTCGGAGATCATCGAGGGAGGTCTCCGGATCGCCGGAAGACGACCCGGTTTCGGCGAGCCGCCGGTACTCGCACCGCAGCTCGTACTCTTCGCGGTCGTACCGCGCTTTCTGCAGCAGCAGCGGACGAACGCAGTCGCTGTAGTGGCGGAGATCGTCGTGTTCGAGCGAACCGTCCCGGAACGCCACCCAGAACACGAGCACGGCCGACGCGATCAGGGCCGCGCCGGCCAGGCCGGCGAGCAATCCCCCCACCGCCGCCAATCCGGAGCGGGCCAGGTCGGTGTGGATCCTCGCGGCCGCGATCGTCCCGAACGAGGTGGCCAGCACGGAAACGCCGCACAGCAAGCCCTTGGTCGTCGCCGGCATGGTCGCCCAAACGAGCTGACGGCGGAAGTTCTTGTGCTGCCGCTGGTTGCGGCCCAGCTGGTGCAGGCCGGCGGCCGTGCCACCGGTGATGAACAACGCCACCAGCGTCCCGGCGGTACCGGCCAGCCACGTCGGAGCGTCCACCGCCCCGCTGATGCCGGACATCGTCAGCCAAAGCACGATCGGGAGGTCGAGGAGGGTCACCGTCAGCAGGACGAGCGCGCGCGTCAACCGGGAGACCCGGCGGTGGCGCAGGCTGCCCCGGACCTGGTCCAGCTCGATCCGGCCGTCCAGGAGGTCGGCTCTGGCCTGCGCTTCCCGCACCGTCAGGTTCTGCCCGTGCGGACCGACGACGTGGGCCTCCAGCACCTGCGCCGACTGTTGGCGCAGGGAGCGGATCCGGGTGCTGAGCGACTGGACGAGGCCGGCCGCGACGGGGTTCTCCCGCGGCGGTGCGGGTTCCCGGACCGGCTCGGTCACCGCCCGGGGCGGGGGCTGGGCACGCCGCCGCTTCCCGAGCAGTCCGCGCTGTTCACAAGGGGTGTGGGTGCCGGGATCCGCGGCTCGCTCACGAACGCGCCCGGGCTGCGGCAGACGCGGCTGCACCCCCGCCACGTACTCGAAGGAGCGGGCGCCCCCCGCCAGGCACAGCGCACGGAGGTAACCCGTCCGCCAGTCGTTCGAGGCACCGGAGCCGGGTCCGACGCACGTGACCGTCCAGTCGTCGAGATCCGGCAGCAGGTCCTGCGCGTCGAGGTCGAGCACCGCCAGCTGCTGGTCCGCGGGGGTGGCATCCGGGACCACCCCCGCCCAGTCCGTGATGATGATGAGGTGCCCGGGACGCGGTGGCCGGTCGTCCTGCACCAATTGCCGGAACTGCACGGTGACCGGGTGGCACGGGGTGCCGGGGTGCTCGGCCGGTTCGCTGTCCGCGGCGCATCGAAACCTGATCCGGTCGTCCAGATCGCCCCACACCCGGTCACGAGCGGCGTCGAGCACTTCGCACAGGTGCTGGGCCGAGCGGAACCGCACGTCGAGGTCCAGGTCGCGGTGGCGTTCGCGGAGCTTCAGGATCTGCCGGTGCACGACGAGCGCAACCTCCCCGAGCCCCGCGTGGTCGGCGAGGACCACCACCGGGAACTCCGCCCGGGTGCCCGGCACCGGACTCCCGGGTGGCGACGGCGAGCCGACCGGAGCGGGAAGGCCCGAGTCCGCACGGCTCTGCACCGGCACCAGGTAGCGTTCGAGCAGGACAGGCCACCCCTGCGGGCCTGCGTGGTCGAGGACTTCGTCGGCGGCGGTGGCCGCCTGGTCGACCAGGAGCCGCAACCTGACCGTCTCGGAGTCCGAGGCGTCCTGCTCGATCACATCCCGGAAGCCGGGGGGCGCGTGCTGCTCCAGCCGTTCCTCGAACCCCAGCGATTCGGCGGTGAGGAACGCGCCGGCCGCGCCCACCAGCCTGCCGACCACCTCGGCACTCCGCTCGTCGTCCGCGACGTCGGGTGGGCGACCGGCGACGGCCGCCGACAAGTCGGAGTAGCGCACCCTCGTCCGGAACAGTTCCCCCAGCAGCACTCGCCACCGCTCACCGGGCGGCCCCGGCCGGATCGGTTCGTCCGGTACGGCGGCGTGTTCCAGGCGGTGGTGCACATCGTCGAGTGCCTGGACGCCATCGCGTGCGACCAGGATCATCGTGTGCAGCACCGCTTCCGCGAGCTCCCGATCGAGAGCACCGAAGCGAGTCATAATCTGATCGGCCACGGCGCAATGGTTGCCTCCCCGGACGCCGATGACAACACCTATTCATGAACACAGCTCCTTATTCGTCAATCATGAACATGACCCGGCAATCCTGAATCAGGCATTCGACACGTCATTAATGATCGACTACGAATCCGTAGTTGCACGATTACGTATCATTGCCCGCATGACCGAAATTGACGGCGTCGGCGCTGAGAGGGTCCAGCGCAGCAACACCGGAAATGGCGGCGTCGAGCAGCGGCCGGCCATTGCCGGGAAACACGCCGACGCAAGCTGGCTGACCACGGCCGGCGATCTGGCGGTGCCCTGGCTGATCGTGTACGGCCACGGTCCGAAGTGCGAGGAACTGGGACGCGCCATCGCCCTGCGCTGCCAGATGCGAGGTGTGCGCCCGCAGCTGCTCCCCATCGACGAGGTCGTCGCCAGGGATCTCGGCATGTTCCCGTCCCTGGTCCTCGTGGTGCCGACGGCGGCGGCGTTCCACCGGTTCCGCACCACGGACCGCAAGATCACGGAGCTCGTCCAGGCGTACCGGCAGCAGCGCCCGAGCGGCCGGCAGCTGTTGAACTCGCGAACGGGAAGGTGGTACGCGGCGGGGGTCCTGCAGGTCGTCCACCCCGGCGACGCCCTGGCGGAGCGGAGTGTCCAGTTCGCCCTGGAAAACGCTTGCGCCACACACGAAGCCGCCGAGATCGGCGACCTCGACGCCGTGGACCTGTTCGAGGTCTACCGGCCCGGCGCGCAGCCGAAGAAGGACCAGCTCAGCGCGTCTCTCGACTACCTGCGGGCCCAGCTGTCGCTCTGGGGGATCACCACGATCGGCCAGGCGCACGAGATCAAGGAGTTCATCGACCAACGGCGCCTGCTCTACGAGGATCCCAAGTACAAGGCGATGTACCGACCACTGCCGCAACGGCCCGGGATGAACCACCTCGTGCTCGTGCTCGAGGGCGAGCTCGACGCCCGCCCGCCGTTGCTGAAGACACTGCCCGAACCGGAGCGAGGCCGCGCCGAGACGTCGTTCGTCGAGAGCAGCGCCCGCGCCGTCCGCGACCTCGTCAAAGAGCTCAACGACAAGTTCCCCTACTTCTCCCGGCCACCGCACCGCGAAGGCAGAAAAGGATCACGAGAGGACCTGCGCAACCTGTACCGCACCTTGCGCGCCGTTACCCGGAATTCATGATCGACACCATTCGTCCAGGTTCCAGGTATTGCACCCGCCGACTGAGGATCGACGAATGACCTGGACATGTTCACGTTTGACGCTTGCCAAGGGTGTTCAGGTACCAAATTTCTCCACCGCGGTTTCACGCGGTAGAAATCAGACATGGGAGAAAGCCGAAACAATGTGCCGGTCACGGCCGCGGTCGCGGTGGCGCTGGTGTTCACGATCCTGCTGTTCGCCAGTGCCAGCCCGTGGCTGCTGGCCGGCGTCCCGCCGGTGCTCGCGGGAACGGCGGCGATCATCCGCGCGATCCAGAACGGCACCGACCGCCCGGACACCGAGCCGAAGCGCGCGGACGACACACCGAAGGAGGACGAGACCGAAGACGATTCCGCGCTCCGTGACGACCCGACGAACTAGCCGCGAAGCGCACCGGACCCGAAGACAGGCGCACCGCCACCATGGCGGTGCGCCTGTCGTGGTTCGACGCCGGACCGGACAATCCTCACCATGGTCAGACTCGCGCACACCGCCCAGCTGCCGGCCGCCGACCTGCTCGCCGTCCGGGCTCTGCTCGAAGGCGCGTTCGCGGACTTCGATCCGCCGGGCTGGGAAAACACCCTCGGTGGCATGCACGCCCTCAGCTTCGACGGCGCCGAGCTGATCGGCCACGCCTCGCTCGTGCAACGCCGGCTGCTGCACGGCGACCGCGTGCTGAACACGGGCTACGTCGAGGGTGTCGCGGTGCACCCGGACCACCGGCGGCGCGGGGTCGCGAGTGCGTTGATGGCGGCGATGGAGGACTTGCTGCCGGGGTACGAAGTGGGCGCGCTGAGCGCGACCAAGGCCGGGGCGCCGCTGTACGCGGGCCGTGGCTGGCAGCTGTGGCGTGGGCCGACCTTCGCCTTGACGCCGTCCGGCGTCCAGCGCACCGAGGACGACGACGGCGGTGTCTACGTCTTCCCCGGCCAGGCCCCGCTCGACCTGGACGGGGAGCTAACCGCCGACTGGCGGGCCGGCGACGTCTGGTGACAGCGTCGCCGCCGCCTCCAGGAGCATCCAGCCGCCCACCTGCACCGACATGTCCCGCTCCGGGGCGTCTTCCGGCAACGGCCAGGGCGCCGGGCGGTTCCAGTACGCGCTGAACACCGGCCCTTCGGCCGCTCCCGACCAGCACGCCGCCGCCGAGTCGAGCACCAGGGAACGGGCCATCGCGGCCTCCGGGCCGGGCAACGCGCGGGCCGCCAACGCCAGGTACCGCGCCAGGATCGCGCCGAACAAGCCGCCGTCGCCGCCGCCCTGGCCGCGGATCACCCCGTCCGGGGCGCAATGTGCGGCCACCGCGCGGACCGTCCGGGCCGCGTTCTCCATTGAGGACAGTTCCAGGCACGCGCCCAGGTAAACGCCTTGGCAGTACGTGTAAATGTGCTTGACCAGCTCGCCCGTGTCCGCGCGGATGCCGTCCCACACCAAGCCGGAAGCCGGATCGACCAAAGTGGACGTCAGCCAGTCCGTCATCGCACGGGCACGGGAGAGGTTCCCCGACCGCGCGTGGAAGATCGCCGCCGGGCCGTTGGCCGGGGCGTTCTTGAAGTCGTCGCCGCGGCGCCACCAGATACCGCCGCCCGCCGCCGGCGTCCAGCCCGACAGCAGCTGCGTGTCGATCGCCGCGAGCGCCGGGCCGAAGTCGATGCCGAGGGACTGGACCCGTTGCAGCGCAAGGCCGAGCCACGCGATGTCGTCGTAGTAGTCGTTGGTCCAGCGACCGAAGTTGCGCAGCCGCACCGAGCGCGCGAACGCGCGGATCAGGGCCAGCCGTGCCGAAGTCGGCGAACGCAGCTGAGCGTCGACCAAAGTGTCCAGCAAGTGTGCCTGCCACCAGTAGTTCCAGTGCCAGTGCAGCCGCTGCCCGGGCGACGGCGGCCAGCCGCTGCGGCCCAGGACCGTGCCGGGCAGGCCCCAGACGCGGCGCAGGTGCCGCGAGGTCACCGCGCGTTCGGCGGCCGAGACGTCCATGGCGCAATCCTGCCTTGCCCATCGACATACCGCTCGGTATGTTGAAGGACCCCGATGGCCTGCGAGGTGCCCATGACGACCGCACACGTGACCTGCCCGCTGTGCGAAGCCACCTGCGGCCTCGACGTGACGCTCGACGCGAACCAGCAGGTCACGCGCGTGACGGGCGACCAGGACGACGTCTTCTCGAAGGGCTACATCTGCCCGAAGGGCGCATCGCTCGGGGCGCTGCACCACGACCCCGACCGGCTGACCGCGCCCCTGCTCAAGCGCGACGGCGAGTTCGTCGAGGTCAGCTGGCAGGAGGCCTACGACGAGATCGACCGCCGCCTCCCGCCGATCCTCGAGGAGCACGGCCGGGACGCCGTCGCCGTGTACGCGGGCAACCCCGGCGTGCACAACATCGCGCTGACGCTCTACGGCCGCGTGCTCTACAAAGCGTTGGGCACCAAGAACTTCTACAGCGCGACCTCGGTCGACCAGATGCCGAAGCACTACTCGGCCGGCACGATGTTCGGCGACCCGCTCGCCATCCCGGTCCCGGACCTCGACCGCACGCGCCACCTGCTGATCCTCGGCGCCAACCCGCTCGTCTCCAACGGCAGCCTGATGACCGCGCCGGACATCCGCGGCCGGCTGCGCGGGATCCGCGTGCGCGGCGGCAAGATCGTGGTCGTCGACCCGCGCCGCACGCGCACCGCCGCGTTCGCCGACGAGCACCACGCCATCCGGCCCGGCACCGACGCGCTGCTGCTGTTCGCGCTGGTCAACGTCCTGTTCGCGGAAAACCGCGTCGCCCCCGGACGGCTGGCAGACCACCTCAACGGCCTCGACGACGTCCGCGAGCTGGCCGAGCCGTTCACCCCCGAAGCCGTCGCCCCGCGCACCGGCATCGACGCCGAGGAGATCCGACGGCTCGCGCGAGAGCTGGCCGAAGCGGAAAACGCCGTCGTCTACGGCCGGATCGGCACCACCACGCAGACGTTCGGCACGGTCGCGAGCTGGCTCGTCGACGTCCTCAACGTGCTCACCGGCAACCTCGACGCACCCGGCGGCGCGATGTTCCCGCTGGCCGCGTGCCAGCCGACCGGGAACCGGCGGCCGTTCGCGGTCGGACGCTGGCACAGCCGCGTGCGCGGCTACCCCGAGGTCGTCGGCGAACTGCCGGTCGCGACGCTCGCCGACGAGATCGAGACGCCGGGCGACGGCCAGGTCCGCGCGCTGATCACGGTCAGCGGCAACCCCTGCTTGAGCACGCCGAACGCCGGGCGGCTGGCCGCGGCGCTCGAGAACCTCGACTTCATGGTCTCGGTCGACGTCTACCTCAACGAGACGTCCCGCCGGGCCGACGTCATCCTGCCCGGCCCGTCGCCGCTCGAGCGGCCGCACTTCGACCTGGCGTTCTACCAGCTCTCGGTGCGCAACGTCGCCAACTGGACGCCGGCGACGCTGCCGTCGGAGCTGCCGCAGGAGTGGGAGACGATGCTGCGGCTCACCGGCATCGTGACCGGTCAGGGCCCCGAAGCGGACGTCGCGGCGCTGGACGACTTCGTCGCCGCCGAGACCGCGCGCCGGAACAAGCTCGAGGTGACCCACGACCGCACCGGGCCCGCGCGGCTGGTCGACCTGCTGCTGCGCGCCGGACCGTACGACGTCACGCTCGCCGACCTCGAAGCCGCGCCGCACGGGATGGACTTCGGGCCGCTCAAGCCGCGGATGCCGGAAGTGCTGTGCACCGCGTCCGGCCGGATCGAGCTGGCACCCGGAACGATCGTCGCGGACGTCCCCCGGCTGCGCGAGGACCTGGCGAAGCAGGACGATGGCCTGCTGCTGATCGGCCGTCGCCACCTGAGCTCGAACAACTCGTGGATGCACAACCTCGCGCCGCTGATCCGCGGCGGCAACCGCTGCACGGTCCTGGTGCACCCGGCCGACGCGACGCGCCTGGGCCTCACCGACGGCGCGCTGGCGTCGGTGACCTCGCGCGCCGGCAAGCTGGAGGTGCCGGTGGAGGTGACGGACGAGGTCCGGCCGGGCGTAGTGAGCATCCCGCACGGCTGGGGCCACGACGTCGACGGCGCGCGGACCCGCGTCGCGAGCGCGAACCCGGGCGTCAACTCGAACCTGGTCGCGGACGAGACGCTGCTCGACGTGCCGTCGGGGACCTCGGTGCTGAACGGCATCCCGGTCGAGGTCGCCCCGGCGTAGCTACCAGGCTGCCGACAAGTCGGCGTGCTGCCGGATCCACGCGTGCATGACGATCCCCGCCGCGACGCCCGCGTTGATCGAGCGGGTCGTGCCGAACTGGGCGATCGACACCGTCAGGGCCGCCGCGTCCCGCGTGGCCTCGGACAGCCCCGGCCCCTCCTGGCCGAACACCAGCACGCACGACCGCGGCAGCGACGCCGTCTCGACCGGCTCGGACCCCGGGGTGTTGTCGACCGCGACCACCGCCAAGTCCTGCGCGGCGGCGAACGACACCAGCCCGGAGACGTCGTCGTGGTGGCGGAGGTGCTGGTAGCGGTCGGTCACCATCGCGCCGCGGCGGTTCCAGCGGCGGCGGCCGACGATGTGCACCTCCGCCGCCGCGAAGGCGTTCGCCGTGCGGACCACCGTGCCGATGTTGTGGTCGTGCTGGAAGTTCTCGATCGCCACGTGGAACGGGTGCCGCCGGGCGTCCACATCGGACACGATCGCCTCGCGGCGCCAGTAGCGGTAGGCGTCGACGACGTTGCGGCGGTCGCCGTCGCGCAGCAGGTCCGGGTCGTACCGCTCGTCCGACGGCCACTCACCCGCCCACGGGCCGACGCCGACCTCTTCGCGGCTGACCCACTCGGTGGGTCCGGCGTCCGGGGAGGTGCTCACCTCCCGATTGTCGCTCAGCCCAGCCGGACCCGGTGCGTCCGGGCGTCCTCGGCGTGGTCGCGGTGGCGCCAGCGGTGGTACACGCCGACGTAGGAGTAGACGACCACCGCGATCGCGACGACGCCGATCACCGGCAGCCACGACCTCGGGAACACCGTGTCGTAGAGGTAGTAGGCGTTGAACCCGCCGGGCAGGTCACCGAGCCCCTGCTGGTGCCGGAAGAAGTTCTCCAGCGCGGTGAACGGGCACGGCACCGGCGCCACGTTGACCAGGACACCCCAGGCCACGCCCAGCAGGTGCACGAAGATCAGCTTGGGCCAGCGCCAAGCGAGGAAACCGCCGAAACCGATGAGCAGCAGGGCCAGGATGTGTACCGCGACGGTCACGTCCGCCAGGAACTTCGCCACCACACGCCCCCTTCACCGAACCCCCTACCAGCGACTTTACTCCGCTGATCGGATTCGGCCGCCCCCTAGAGTGCCCGGCTGTGTGATGTTTAACCCAGCGGAGCAACCCGTTCACCTGGGCGGTGATGGAGGCGTTACGCCCGGTGGGAACTCCGGCGGGCGCTTCGCGGGGTACTGCGTCGGCTCCTCGCGCGGGTACGGGTGCGGCTTCTTCCACGGCGGCTGGTGCCCGGGCCGGTCCGGCGGCTCGTCGGGCTTCGACGGCTCTTCCACCCCCTCGACGGTACGCCGGATCAGCTGACCCGGTCGGATGGCGCGGGTGCCTCGTCGCCGGGCAGGTGGACGTCGCTGACGTTGATGTTCACCTCGACGACCTGCAGCCCGGTCATCTGCTCGATCGAGGTGACGACGTTGCGGCGCACCGACCGCGCGAGGTCGGCGATGGCGACGCCGTAGTCGACGAGGATCTGCAGGTCGACGGCGGCCTGCTTCTCGCCGACCTCGACCGAGACGCCCTGGCCGGCACTGGCCGACGCGCCCGGGATGCGGTCGCGCAGCGCGCCGAACGCCCGCGCGGCGCCGCCGCCGAGGTCGTGCACGCCGCTGACCTCGCGCGCGGCGAGCCCGGCGATCTTCTGCACGACGGTGTCGGCGATCGTGGTGGTGCCCTGCTTGGTGACGAGGGCGGTGGTCTCGGTCTTCTCGGCCGTCGCGGTCATCGTGGTCCTCCCTGGATGTCTCGATCCCTTCGTAGACAAGGACCCCGGGGGCGGGAGGTGATCACTGTGACGTGGGTCTCCCGAAGGCCGCGCCGTCGAGGTCGGTGACGACCAGCCGCAGCCGCGCGCCTTCCCACTCCGTCCCGGCCAGCACCGGGCGCACCGCCGCCGCGGCCTGCTCCAGCAGCGGCGGGAGCGGCAGCCGCGTGGCGATGAGCCGGATCTCGACGATCTCCGCCGAGAGATCGACGGCCCGGTCCACCGGCAGCCACGGCGTTCCGGGGGAGAGCAGGGTCGCGGGGCGGAGACCGGCCACGGTTTCGAGGGCGCCGACGATCTTCTCGACGGCTTCGGCGCCGGTCACCGGGGCTCGATGTCCAGGATGGACACCGAAACGCCGTCGACGGCCAGGCCGGTCTGCTCGGTCACGAAGCGGCCGACCGAGCGCTGGACCGCCCGGCCGACCGCCGCGGCCTGGTCGGCCGCCGACGTCACCAGGTCGACCTCGACGCTCACCCGGCCATCGGCCGTGCGGACCCGGACGCCGTCGGCCGGCGCCGGGTCGAGCCCCTTCCAGCGCTGGCGGGCGGCGCGCGTCCACGCCGTCACCAGGCCGCGCAGGCCCGGCTCGAGCCGCACGACGCCGGGTGTCGTGATCGCCGCCTTCGCCGCCACGCTGGCGATCACCGGATCGGCGATGACGTACTCGACGTTCATTCTTCTGACTCCCCGTAGACGTCGTCGACCAGCAGGTCGAGCTTCGCCAGCGCCAGTCCCACCCGGGCCGCGGCCGCCGCGGTCACCCGCTCCCGCACCAACGCCAACGCTTCACCGCCGGTAGCGTTCCGGAGACTCACCGCGAGGGTGAGTTCGACTTCGACCCTGCCTTCGCCGAGGGTGCGGAGCCGGCAGCGCCGGGCCCGGACGCCGTCGACCGTGTCCGCCGCGTACCGCAGCACGGCCGCGACGGCCTGCTCGCTGATCTCGACGAACCCGGGTTCCGGGGTCGGCAGCGCCACCATCGAGCCGCGCCGCACCTCGGCCCGCACGGCGGACATGATCCGGCCGAACAGGGCGGGCGGCACGTCGTCCTCGGCCACCAGTTCCGACGTCGCTTCGCGCAGCGCCAGCAGGCTTTCCCGGGCGGCGCGGCAGTGCGGGCAGGTCAGCTCGTGCTCGTCGGCCAGCCCGGCGCCGACCGCGTCGAGCCGTTCCCACACCTGCTCGACGTCGCGTTCGCAGGGCAGTTCGTAGTCCGTCACCGCCATGGCTTCATCACCTCCGCCAGCTGAGCCCGGGCCCGCGCGATCCGGCCGCGCACCGCGGTCGCGTTCGCGCCGACGGCTTCGCCGATCTCTTCGTAGGACCGGCCGTGCACTTCCCGCAGCAGCCAGCACGCCCGTTGTTCGGGCGTCAGCTGTGCCAAGGCCGCGTTCAACGCCGCGAGCTGGCCGCTCACCTGCGCGGCCCGCTCGGGCTGCAGGTCCGTCCGCGGCGACTCGGCGGTGTCGAGGTCGACGTCGGCCTGCGGCTTGCGCGCGCGGATCGTGTTGAGGCAGCGGTTCGTGGTGGCCCGGTAGAGCCAGCCCACGAAGGCGGCGTCGTCCCCGAGCTGGCCGAGCTTGCGCCAGGCGTTGAGGAACACCTCCTGCACGACGTCCTCGGCGTCCCCGCGGTGCGCGAGCATCTTCGCGGCGAGCCGGAACATCGGGCCCTGGTAGCGCAGCACGAGCTGCTCGTAGGCCCGGACATCGCCGTCCTTGGCGCGCCCGACGAGGGTCACGTCGTCGAGCGGCGTTGCGGTGGTCGTCACGGCACCTCCTCGCGAGGAGGACACCGGCGGGCGGGAAACGTCACGGGGTGATTGTCGGTGACCTGGGTCACCGCGGCGACTCCGTGACGATCACGCGCCCCGGTGGTCCTTCCGACACGAGGGTGCCCCGCCGGGGCGCCGGCCGAACGGGAGGTGCGCGATGTCGCTGGGCGACAAGATCAGCAACAAGGCCGAAGAGCTGGGCGGCAAGGCGAAGGAGACGGCCGGGGCCGCCACCGGCGACGAGCAGCTGCGGGCCGAAGGCCAGGCCGATCAGGCGAAAGCCGGGCTGAAGGGCGCGGTCGAGAACGTCAAGGACGCCGCGAAGGACCTGTTCAAGAAATGAGCCGCGCGGGCCGGGGACCCGCGGGTCCCCGGCCCCGGTGCGTCAGTCCAGGCCGAGGTCGTCCTTACCCAGGATGTACCGGTACTCCAGGCCTTCCTTCTCGATGGCCTCCCGCGCCCCGGTGTCGCGATCGACCACCGTCACCACACCGATCACGTTCGCGCCCGCTTCGCGCAGGGCCTTGACCGCCTCCAGCACGCTGCCGCCCGTCGTCGACGTGTCCTCGACCGCCAGCACCCGCTGGCCGCGGACCTCCATGCCCTCGATGCGGCGCTGCATGCCGTGTTCCTTCACGGACTTCCGGACGACGAACGCGTCCAGCACCACGCCGTCGGTCGCCGCCGAGTGCAGCATCGCCAGGGCTACCGGGTCGGCGCCGAGCGTCAGGCCGCCGGCCGCCACGTAGTCCCAGTCCGCCGTCAGCTGGCGCAGCAGCTTGCCGATCAGCGGCGCGGCCGCGTGGTGCAGCGTCGCGCGCCGGAGATCGATGTAGTAGTCGGCTTCCTTGCCGGACGCCAAGGTCACTTTTCCGTGCACCACGGAAAGATCGGTGACCAGCCTGGCCAGTTCGAGTTTCGCCGCTTGATCCAACCCGGGGTTCGCCACGGCCGAGAGTCTTACACACGCCCCGCCTCACTCCCCGATGGATGTGGCGTCGACCGCACGCCCGCGCGTCGCCGCCCAGGCCGGGACCAGGATCGCGACGAGCGAGAGCACCACGGCGATCGCGAGCACCACCAGGTAGATCGCGAGCGGCCCCGACGGCAGCACCGATCCGCTGACCACCAGGCAGAACGGCACTATCGACCCCGCCGCGACGAGCGTCCCGAGCAGCACCGCGATGGTCGCGATCAGCCCGCCTTCGACGCCGGCCATCCGCAGCACCTGGCCGCGGGTGAACCCGCTCAGCCGCTGCAGCCCGAACTCGCGCCGCCGCCGCGACGTCGCCATCACCAGCGTGTTCACCACCGAGATCACCGTGTACGCGATGATCATCCCGACGAGCAGGTAGTTGACCCACGCGCCGACCTCGTTGCCCTTCGCGTGCGCCGCGATCAGCGCGTCCCGGTCACCGATGACGACCGGCAATCCCGCTGTCGCCTCGCGAAGCCGCGAAGTCAACGTCGCACTGTCGACGCCGTCGGCCGCGCGCACCAGCAGCTGCGGCGCGAGCCCGGCCGTCGTGTGCGGCGCGAGCAGCCCGGCCGGCAGCACGAGCTTCTCGAACCCGGCGCGCTGCTTCACGACGGCGGCCACCCGCACGTCCACCGGCGAGCCGTCGCCGAGCCGCAGCGACAGCGTGTCGCCGACGTGGCGGCCGAGCGTGTCCGGCACCTCGATCGCGTTCCCGGCCAGCTCGCTGACGCCGAGCGCGGGCCAGCCGTCTTCGTCGTGGTTCGAGTCGAACGGCTTCTCGATGAACACCGTGCTCGTGACGTACTCCGAGGCACTCGCGACACCGGGAGTCGCGCGCACGCGGCCCAGCACCGACGGGTCCAAGCCGCCCGGGCCGGCCACGACGGCGTCCGCGCGCAGGTCCTCGGTGTACGCCTGGTTCGAGACGGCTTCCTGGGTCGTCTGCAGGTAGATGTTGGCGGTCGCGATGCCGACCGCGAGCATGATCGGGGTGACCGCGCCCGCCGTCCGCACCGCGCCGACGCGGGTGTTGCGCAGCGCGACCCGGCCGGTGACGCCGCTCAGCGCCTGCACCGGCCAGCGCAGCAGCATCGCCATCACCTTGGTGACGCCCGGACTGAGCGCCGCCAGGCCGAACGCCCACAGCATCACCGCCGGGCCGGCCGTGCTGGCCGCCACCGGGCCGGTCATGACGGCGACCGTGACGATCGCCAATGCCGTCCCGCCCGCGAAGCAGAGGATCGCGGTGATCAGCCGGATCGGCGTCAGCCAGCGCCGTTCGACGGCGGCCTCGGCGAGCGCCTCGGTCGGGCGGACCTTCGAAGCCCGCCGTCCGGCCACGAAGGACGCGGCGAAGACGGCCAGCAGCGACGCGCCCGCGGCGACGATCGCCGGGAGCCAGCCCTGCTCGAACCGCAGCACGTCCGGCACGACGTGGTTCGCCGCGAGCTGGTCGAACAGCCAGTTCCCCAGCACCGGCCCGAGCACGACCGCGGCGGCGACCGCGAGCAGCCCGACGACGAGCGCCTCGCCCAGCACCATCCGCCGCAGCTGCCGCGGGGTCGTGCCGATCGCGCGCAGCAGCGCGAGTTCGCGCTGGCGCTGCTGCGTCGACAGGGTGAGCGTGCCCGCGACGACGAACACCATGACCATCGCCGACAACCCACCCGAGACGGCGGCGAGCACGATCAGGTTCTCGCCGCTCTTGCCCACCTCGGGGAACTCCAGGGCACCGCGGTCGGCGCCGGTCAGCACGACGCCGTCGTCGCCGACGACCGCCGACACCGCGGCCGCGTCCCCGCCGAAGACACCGATCGCGTCGAACTGCCCGGGGTGTCCCGACAGCCTTTCCGCGTCCGAAGCCGCGAAGAACAGCGCCGGGTCCCGCATGGACTGGGGCGCCTTCGCGACGCCGGAAACGCGGTACTGACCCACGGTGCCGTGGGCCGCGACGGGCAGAGTGGTCCCGGCGGCGATCCCCATGTCGGCGTCAACGACCACTTCACCCGGCTTCGGTGCTTCGCCCGTCAGCGCGTACGGCGTCAACGCGGCGGAATCCCACGCGTGCCCGAGCGCGCTCGCCGTGCCGAGCTGCACCGGGAAGCTGACTTCGCCGACGACGTTCGTCACGCCGGGGACTGTGCGCAGGCGGTCGGCCAGCCCCGCGTCGACCCGGACGCGCTCGGGCAGGGTCGCGTTCTTGTACTTGTGCTTGTCCTCGGGGTCGAGGGTCGCCGGGTCGTCCTCGGGCACCGCAAGCGTTTGCTGCCCGCCGACGACGATCGGCGCCGCGGCCAGCCGCTGCACCGGCGTCTCCGACCGGATGCCCGTTTCCATCAGGCCACCGCACGCCGAGACGATCAGCGCGCCGAAGAACACGGCGACGAACGTCGCCAGGAAGGCGCCCTTGCGCAGGCGCAGCGTCCGGAGCGCGAGCGTGAACATCAGGCCTCCACCCGGCCCCACGCGCCCAGGTGGGTCATCCGCTCGGCGACGGCTTCCGCGGTCGGCCGCTCCAGGCGGCCGGCGATCCGGCCGTCGGCCAGGAAGACGACCTGGTCGGCGTAGGACGCGGCGACCGGGTCGTGCGTCACCATGATTACCGTCTGCCCGGACGACCGGACGGAGTCGCGCAGCAGGCCGAGCACGTCGGCGGCGGTGCGGGTGTCGAGCGCGCCGGTCGGCTCGTCGGCGAACAGCACGGCCGGGTCGGTGACCAGGGCCCGGGCGATCGCGACGCGCTGCGCTTGCCCGCCGGAGAGCTGGCCGGGCAGGTGCTTGCGGCGCCCGTCGAGGCCGACGTGCGCGAGGATCCGCGCGACCAGCCGCTTGTCCGGTCGTTTGCCGGCCAGCTGCAGCGGCAGCACGACGTTCTGCTCGACCGTCAGCGCCGGGAGCAGGTTGAACGCCTGGAAGACGAAGCCGACGCGGTCGCGCCGCAGCTTCGTCAGGTAGGTCTCGTTCTTGCCGTCGAGGTCCTGGCCGTCGAGCACGACCCGGCCCGACGTCGGCCGGTCGAGCCCGGCCGCGCAGTGCAGGAACGTGCTCTTGCCCGACCCGGACGGGCCCATCACCGCCGTGAACCCGCCGCGCGGGAACGAGATCGAAACCCCGTCCAGCGCGACCACGCCGCCGTACTCCTTGCGCACGGCCTCGAGCCGCACCGCCTCATTCGTCATGCGGAAACGCTATTGAGGCAGCCCCTGGATCACCCTGGTGCGCACGTGCGTCTTCCGGGTAGGGACAGCCCTACTCAGGTGCGGCCCTTGCCGCCGAAGCCGCCGCTGATCCGGCGCAGCACCGCGCGCGGCAGCAGGCCGCCGATCGCGACGACCGCCTTGTACTGCAGGCTCGGCACCGAGATCACCTTGCCGCGGCGCAGGTCCGCGAGCGCCTCGCCGACCACCTGTTCGACACCCAGCCAGGCGATTTTCGGGCCCGGCTTCCCGATACCGGCCCGCTGGTGGAACTCCGTCGCGGTGAAACCGGGGCAGAGCGCCATCATCCGGACGCCGTCGGGCAGCGACGCGGCGATGCCTTCGGTGAACGAGGTGACCCAGTTCTTGCTGGCCGTGTACGTCGAACCGCGGCCGCTGAAGAACCCCGCGACGCTGCTGACCTGGATGATGTCGCCGCGGCCGCGCTGGATCATGCCGGGCAGCACGGCCCGGGTCAGCCGCAGGACGGCGGTGACGTTGACGTCGAGCTGGCGCTGCAGCGCGTCCGGCGGGATGGTCCAGAAGTCGCCGTTGAGCCCGAACCCGGCGTTGTTCACCAGCAGGTCGACCGGCCCGGCGGCGAGCCGCTCCTCGACCGCCGTCCGGCCGTCCACTTCGGACAGATCGGCGGGGAGCACCTCGACGGCGACCCCGTGCTGTTCCCGCAGCTCAGCGGCGTAGGCCTCCAGCCGCGCGGTGTCGCGCGCGACGAGCACCAGGTCGTACTTTTCGGCGGCGAGCGTGCGCGCGAACTGCGCGCCGATACCCGCGGTGGCACCGGTTATGAGAGCGGTGGTGGTCATGTGGGTGAACGATACCCACAGGTCAGAGCCTCCGGGTGCAGCCGTTTCGGCGTCGGGCTATCGTCCGCGCATGGGTAAGCACAGCAGGCGCAAGAGCGGCTACCTGCCCAAGGTCGCCGCACCCGTGGCCCTCCTGTTCGCGGCCCCCGCGACGGCGTTCGCGTCCCCGGCCGACCTGACCCTGCCCCTCGACCACCGGCACACCACGACGCTCGACAACGACGGCGAAACGCTGTCGGCGAGCCGCCGCGACTTCGTCGGCAAGCAGCTCGGCGACGCCCGGGTCGCGTCCGACCTGGCGGAGGCGGTCGCCACGAGGGGCGACCGCGCGGGTGCGGTCGAGCGGGCCCGCCAGGGCGTCTGGCTGGGTCACGGCGTCGACGTCCTGAGCGAGAACGCCGAGCAGCTCGACGCCGGGCTCTTCACCGGAGACCTGACGGGCGGGGCCGCCCTGCGGCGGTCGTCCGGGCAGGCCGTGGACCTCGGTCAGCTGGGCGCGGTCGGCACGACGTCCGAAGTGCACGCGATCGGCAGCTTCGCGGGTGACCTCGACGTGGGGCAGGCGCACGAGCTCGGCGGTCAGCTCGGACCGGCGTCCGGCCTGGTCAAGACGACGTCGGGCTCCTTCAGCGGCGACCTCGGGGTCGACCACGTGGTCCACGTCCAGGGCGGCGTGACGTCGTTGCGCGGCACGCTGGCGGCCAGCGTGCTCGACCAGCCGGTGCTCTAGTCCTGCGGCTCCGCGGGCGGCGGGATCGGCGTCCCGGCGGCGGGGGTCGGCGGGTTGCCGCCGATGGACGGGATCGGCGCGCTCGCCTGGTGGCGGCCCGCGTCGTAGTCCTCGTCGAACGGGTCGACGATGTCCGCGATCTCGCCGAGGTCGCGCAGCAGCCGCTCGAGCCGCGACGGGCCGGCGGTCGGGACCACGCTGGCGAGCACCCACTCGGCCTCCAGCCAGGCCACGCCGACGTCGCCGCCGAGCTGGTCCGCGGCGTCGACGAGCTCCTGGGTGATGACCACGCGGGCGCCGTCGGCGTCGTCCGCGAAGGCGTAGCGGGAGCCGATCGGGCCGAGCATCTCGGGCATGTCGGCGCGCTGGAACGGCACGCTGGACAGCCACATCTCGATGGGGATCCGGTGCTTCTTGTTGCAGCGCACGGCGACGACGACGGCCGGGATCTGCCCCTCGGACTCGATGTCGAAGATGAACACCGGCCGGCGGCCGTCGGAGGTGAAGGTCGACCCCGCGACGACGTTCACGGCGGCGTCCGCGCCGAAGTAGCCGATGGCCCCACCGGACCACTGCTGCGGCAGCCGTTCGTCCTCTTCGACGAACTGCCAGCCGCGCAACTGGGCCCAGCGCATGCGCTCGCGGTTGCGCGAGCCCTCCTTCGCCCGGTCGGCAGCGAGCAGCCCGAGGCCCGCCACCAGGGCGACGGCCGCGATGACGAACCAGATCCACGCCGGAATACCCACGACGTGCAGGGTATCGCCTGCTACGCCGAAGAGATGATCGCCGGTACCCGTGTCGCCAGGCCCGTTCGGACCAATTCCCCGTCCCCGGGTCGACAAATCGCCACAACGCACCACTGTGGACGCCCGCGAAACGCCGTGAAGGCCACCTTGAGAACTCAAGGTGGCCTTCACGAACCTCAGACGCGCTCGACGGTCAGCGAGTCACCGGCTTCCAGCTCCGGGATGTCGACGCGCACCGTGTCGCCGTCGCGGATGTCGCCCGACAGCAGTGCCTTCGCCAGCTTGTCGCCGATCGCCGACTGGACCAGGCGCCGCAGCGGGCGGGCGCCGTAGATCGGGTCGAAGCCGTTCAGCGCCAGCCACTCGCGGGCGCCGTCGGTGACGTCCAGGTTCAGCCGCCGCTGTTCCAGCCGCTTGGCCAGCCGGGCGATCTGGATGTCCACAATGGACGTCAGCTGCTCGGTGCCGAGCGAGTGGAACACGACGATGTCGTCGAGCCGGTTGAGGAACTCCGGCTTGAACTGCCGCTGCACCACGTTCAGCACCGCGTCCCGCCGCTGGCGTTCGTCCAGCGAAGGGTCGGCGATGGCCTGCGACCCGAGGTTCGAGGTCAGGATCAGGATGGTGTTGCGGAAGTCCACCGTCCGGCCCTGGCCGTCGGTCAGCCGCCCGTCGTCGAGGACCTGCAGCAGCACGTCGAAGACGTCCGGGTGAGCCTTCTCCACCTCGTCGAGCAGCACCACCGAGTACGGGCGCCGCCGGACGGCCTCGGTCAGCTGGCCGCCCTGGTCGTAGCCGACGTACCCCGGCGGGGCACCGACCAGGCGCGCCACCGAGTGCTTCTCGGCGTACTCGCTCATGTCGATGCGCTGCATCGCGCGCTCGTCGTCGAACAGGAACTCCGCCAGCGCCTTGGCCAGCTCGGTCTTGCCGACGCCGGTCGGGCCGAGGAACAGGAACGAACCGGTCGGACGGTCGGGGTCGGCGACGCCGGCCCGGCTGCGGCGCACCGCGTCCGCGACGACCTGCACGGCCTCGGCCTGCCCGATGACCCGCCGGCCGAGCTCCTCCTCCATCCGGAGCAGCTTGCCGGTCTCGCCCTCGAGCAGCCGGCCCGCCGGGATCCCGGTCCACGCGCTCACGACGTCGGCGACGTCGTCCGCGCCGACCTCTTCCTTGAGCATCACGTTCTGCTGGCTGACCTCGCTCGCCGCGGTGGCCGCTTCGAACTCCTTCTCCAGCGCCGGGATCCGGCCGTAGCGCAGCTCGGCGGCCTTGCCCAGGTCACCGTCGCGCTCGGCGCGTTCGGACTCGCCGCGCAGCTGCTCCAGCTGCTCCTTGAGCTCGCGGACCTTCTCGATCGAGCCCTTCTCGTTCTGCCAGCGCGCGGTCAACGCGGTCAGCGTCTCGCGCTTCTCCGCCAGCTCCGCACGCAATGCCGCCAGACGATCGCGAGAAGCGGCGTCGCTCTCCTTCGCGAGCGCCATCTCCTCGATCTCGAGACGACGCACAGCGCGCTCGACCTCGTCGATCTCCACCGGCCGCGAGTCGATCTCCATGCGCAGCTTGGACGCGGCCTCGTCGACCAGGTCGATGGCCTTGTCCGGCAGGAAGCGCGCGGTGATGTAGCGGTCGGACAGCGTCGCGGCGGCGACCAGGGCAGCGTCCGTGATCCGGACACCGTGGTGCACCTCGTAGCGCTCCTTGAGCCCGCGCAGGATCGCGATCGTGTCCTCCGGTGAGGGCTCGCCGACGAGCACCTGCTGGAAGCGCCGCTCCAGGGCGGCGTCCTTCTCGATGTGCTGGCGGTACTCGTCGAGGGTGGTCGCGCCGACCATCCGCAGCTCGCCGCGGGCGAGCATCGGCTTGATCATGTTGCCCGCGTCCATCGCGCCCTCGCCGGTCGCGCCGGCGCCGACGATCGTGTGCAGCTCGTCGATGAAGGTAATGACCTCGCCCGCGGAGTCGGTGATCTCCTTGAGCACGGCCTTCAGCCGCTCCTCGAACTCGCCGCGGAACTTCGCGCCGGCCACCATCGACCCGAGGTCGAGGGCGACGACGCGCTTGCCGCGCAGCGACTCGGGCACGTCCCCGGCGACGATGCGCTGGGCCAGGCCCTCGACGATGGCCGTCTTGCCGACGCCCGGCTCGCCGATCAGGACCGGGTTGTTCTTCGTGCGCCGCGACAGCACCTGCACGACGCGGCGGATCTCGGTGTCACGTCCGATCACCGGGTCCAGCTCGCCGCCCCGGGCGCGTTCGGTCAGGTCGACGCCGTACTTCTCCAGCGCCTTGAACGTGCTCTCCGGGTCCTCGCTGGTGATCCGGGCCGAGCCGCGGACCTTGACGAACGCCTCCTGCAGCGCGTCCGGCGTCGCGCCGTGGCGCTTGAGCAGGTCGGCCACCTGGCCGCCTTCGGTGGCGAGCCCGACGAGCAGGTGCTCGGTCGAGACGTACTCGTCGCCCAGCTCGGTGGCCAGCTTCTGCGCGCGCGTCAGCGACTTCACGGCATAGGTGTCGAACTGCGGGCTCGACACCGTCGCGCCGGTCGCGGACGGCAGCGCCGCGATCAGCGGCTCGAGCTCCTTGTGCACCACCCCCGGGTCGGCCCCGACCGCGGTCAGCAGCGGTGCGGTCAGCCCTTCACCCTGCGCCAGCAGGGCGCCCAGCAGATGGGCGGCCGACACGTGCGGGTTGCCGGCCATGGTGGCCGCCTGCGCCGCGGACGAGATCGCCTGCTGGGTCTTCGTGGTCGGGTTGAAAGCGTCCATCCCTCACCTCATGCTCGGTACTTCAAAGTCCTGGTGACAGGCCTGACCGAGACCCGTCACTATCCTTAACGCACGAAAACTTGAGTCTGTTCCGCTCAACTCTGACCAGGGGCGACGGCACCCGCCGGCAACCGGGAGCCCAGCGTGCCGAGCCCGGCCACGGCGAGGCCGGCACACGCCCCGACCAGCACCCAGGGTAACCAGTCCGCGACCGCGAACAACGCCACCACGGCGGGCGCGAGGACCTGCGCCACGGTGAACGCGTACTGGTACGCAGCCAGATAACGGCCGCGGGCGACCGGAGGTGCCGCGGCTTCGGCGAGCGCACCCGAACGGGGGCCGAAGACCAGGTCACCGGCGGCGAAGATGAGCGTCGACACCAGCAGGTACGCCACCTGCCAGCCGTCCGGCACGAGCAGCACGCCGAGGGTGACCAGGCACCACGCGGCGAACAGCGCCGAGCCCGCGCGCATCGCCGCGATCCGGGTCAGCCCGGCGGTGAGCCGCAGCGCGAGCGTGCCACCGACGCTGGTCAGCACGGTCAGCAGGGCGAGGATCGCGCCGGGCAGCCAGGCCGGGCCGTGCAGCCGGTCGAGCACGAACACCGGCGTGCCGATGAGGAAGAAGTCGAGCGAGAGCCCGAAGAGCCCGCTGAAGAGGATCAAGGCCAGGTACGGCCGGTCGCGCAGCACCTTGACCGACCGTTCGCACTGCTGCTGGTGCGGCCGCGCGAGCCGGACGAACAGGGCGAGGATCGACGCGGCCACGAAGAACGTCAGGGCGTCGAGGACGAGCGCGATCCGGTACCCGCCCGTCCCGAGCCAGGTCAGCAGCGCGCCCGCGACGAGTCCACCGAGGCCGAAGCAGCCGGCCCGCACCATCCCCACCTCGGCGAACGGCCGATCCTTCGGGACGTCGCCCGCGACGTCGGCGATGAGCACGAACAGGGAGCTGTAGAAGAGCTGCTGCCCGGTGGAGAGCAGCACCGCGGCGGCCACGACCGGACCGGCGGCGTCCGCGAACAGGTACGCGCCCGCGCCGGCGGCCTGCAGGAGCTGAGCGCCGATGACGACGGTCCGCGGCCCGACGCGGTCGACGAGCCGGCCGGCCAGCGGCGGCACGAGCAGCCCGCCGATGGTACCGAGGGTGACGGCCGTGCCCGCCATCGCGAGCGGCACGCCGACCACCTGCGTCACGTAGACCAGCGCCAACGGGAGGAACAGACCTGAGCCGAAGTTGTCGATCCCCAGCGCGCACAGCAGTGCGACCCGGCTACGCGTCACCCACCGACGTTAACTCTGCGACACACCGCCGGGTCAGGACCGAACGGAGACTTTCCGCCTTGCGAAATGCAACTGCCGGTGCGACTGCACGGGCACTGACGTCACTTGTTCGTGTCAGCCAGGCAGGCGGCGCTGCCGAGCGCCCGCCGGAGGTCGGCGTTCATCTCGGCGAGCCGTCCGGTGAGGTCGGTGACGCGCTCGTCGTCCCAGCCGCCGAGCGCCTTTTCCATGAACTCGAGGTAGTTGACCCGCCAGCGCGCGAGCTCGGCCCGGCCCTTCTCGGAGACGCTGACCAGGGAGGCCCGGCCGTCCTCGGGCGCGGGACGGCGGTCCACCAGCCCGGCGGCGGACAGCTGCGTGATCTGCCTGCTGACCACGGACAGGTCGACGAACCGGCGCTTGGCCAGCTCGGAGGGCCTGGCTTCGCCGTTCTTGGCGAGGTCCGACAGCAGCATCGCCGCCGCGGGGTGCAACCCCGGCTCGTCCTGCCAGGCCTGCATGATCCAGGCGTGCTGGAGCTGCGACGCGGTCTTCAGCTCACGCATGAGCTCGACCCGGACGTCGTCGTCGGTGTCGTCGAAGCCCATCAGGCCCTCCCTGTAATACTTGTGCAATACAAGTTTATTGCCGATCGCTTGCGCGAGCAAGGATCCGTCCGGTGAGGTCGCCCACGCCGTCACCGGCCGCAATACACCCGGTCGGAGCAACAATGCGAGCAAAAGGGCGCCCGGCGGCTACCCTGCGGACGGACCGCGCGCGCGGCGCGGTCGAGTGATGAGGTGCAGCAGTGGCGATGGATCCAGGAGGCGGCCGCAACCCATGACCGCCGACTCGGTCAGCCCGTTCCCCAGGTCTTCGGCCCCGCGTGAGGCCCCCGCGGCCGTCACCGCGATGGTCCGGCTCATCCGGGACAGCTGGGCCAAGTCGGAGCCCTACATCGCCGAAATCTCCCAGTTCTTCTACGGGATGCTGTTCACCCTCGCGCCGACCACCCGCGACTTCTTCCCGATCAACATGGAGATCCAGCGCGGCCGGCTGGTGCGGGCGCTGGTGCACATCGTGCAGATGGTCGACCGGCCCGACGACCTCGCGCCGTTCCTGCGGCAGCTGGGGCGCGACCACCGCAAGTTCGGCGTGGTCCCGCGGCACTACGAAGCCGTCGGCACGGCGCTGCTCGCGTCGCTGAAGAACCACCTCGGCCGGGAGTGGACGCCCGAGGTCGAGCGCGCGTGGGCCGAGGCGTTCACCATCGCCGCGCGGGCCATGCAGGACGCCGCCGCCGCGGACACCAACCCGCCGTCGTGGTCGGCCACCGTCGTCGAGCACCGGCGGCTGACCTGGGACCTCGCCCTCGTCCGGCTCGTGCCGGACCAGCCGGTGCCCTACCACCCGGGCCAGTACGTCAGCGTCGAAGTCCCGCAGCGGCCGCGGCTGTGGCGCTACCTCTCCCCGGCGAACGCGCCGCGCGAGGACGGCGGCATCGAGTTCCACGTCCGCGCGATCGACGGCGGCTGGGTCTCCCGCGCCATCGTCAGCCACACCCAGCCGGGCGACGTCTGGCGGCTCGGTCCGCCACTCGGCCGGATGACGGTCGACCGCGAAGCGTCACGGGGCGTCTTGATGGTCGCGGGCGGGACGGGCGTCGCCCCGCTGCGGTCGATCCTCGACCACCTCGCGCTCTGGGGCGAGAACCCGAAGACGCACCTCTTCTACGGCGGCCCGGCCCGCGAAGACCTGTACGACCTCGAGGAGCTGCGCGCGCTCGCGTCGGTCAACCCCTGGCTGACCGTGACGCCGGTCGTCGAGCGCGGCGGCGAGGTCCCCGGGTTCGAGCAGGGCACGCTGGCCGAGGCGGTCACGCGGTACGGCGCCTGGCCGAACCACGACATCCTCGTCTCCGGTTCGCCGGCGATGATCCGCGCGACGGTGTCGCGCATGCTGGTCGCGGGCAGCGCGCTGGACCAGATCCAGTACGACCCGTTCACGATCGACTAGCACCACAATTGCGGACACACCGGTCCGACGCACAAATCGAACGAACGACGAGAATTGTTACGCATCTCGCGTAAACCGTCCGGGTGATCGTTTTTACGCTGCGCCAGACGGGGTTGACCGCGTGTGGCGAAATTGCTCCGTTCGAGCGGACCGCGCGGAATCACGCGCATCTGCACGGGAATTCGCCTACAGTCGGGAACCCTCGGGGGCGGCACCGCACGGCGAGGCCGCACACACGGCATGAAAAAGCCTTTGCACGACTGGAGAACACCGTTCCCGATGAACGCCGAATCACTGAAGGTCTCCCCGGTGCCCCCGACCGTTCCCGTTTCGGCCGTGGAAGGCCGTGAACTCGCCCGTCTTATTCGTGAAAGTTTTGCGGAGATCGAACCGAAAGCCGACGAACTCGCGCAGTACTTCTACGGCGCGTTGTTCGTCATCGCGCCCGATTGCCGCGACATGTTCCCGGTCACCATGGCGAGCCAGCGGAGCCGGTTGCTGCGCGCGCTGGTGTACGTCGTGCAGATGGTCGACCGGCCCGACGAGCTGGTCACCTTCCTCGCGCAGCTGGGCCGCGACCACCGCAAGTTCGCCGTCGTCACCCGCCACTACGACGCCGTCGGGATCGCGCTGCTGGCCGCGTTGAAACGGTTCCTCAAGCAGAAGTGGACGCACGAGGTGGAGTGCGCGTGGACGACGGCGTACGGGCTCATCGCCAAGACCATGCGCGAGGCCGCGCAGGCCGAGACCGGGCCGGCGTCCTGGGCGGCGCGGGTGCTCGACCACCGCCGGCTGTCCCGGGACGTCGCGATGGTGCGGGTGCAGACCGAAGGGCTGCTGCCCTACCGGGCCGGCAGCTACGTGAGCGTGGAGGTGCCGCAGCGGCCGCGGATGTGGCGCTACCTCTCGCCGGCGAGCGCGCCGCGCGGCGACGGCCAGATGACGTTCCACGTGCGCGCGGTGCCCGGCGGCTGGGTCAGCGGCACCATCGTCAACCACACCAAGCCGGGGGACGTCTGGCGGCTCGGGCCGGCGATGGGCGCGCTCAACGTGCGTCCGACCGCGACGCGGAACCGGCTGCTGATGATCGCCGGCGGCACCGGCGTCACGCCGTTCGTGTCGATCCTCGACGACCTCGCGCACTGGAAGCGCAACCCGCCGGTGCACCTGTTCTTCGGCGGCCGAAGACCGGAGGACCTCTACGCGCTCGACGACCTCCGGCGGCTGACCGCGGTGTCGAAGTGGCTGACGGTCACCCCGGTCACCGAGGAGGGCGCGGTGCTCGGCGGCGACCGCGGCACCCTCGCCCACGCGGTGACGCAGCGCGGCGCGTGGAAAGACCACGACGTCCTCGTCTCCGGCTCGCCCGAGATGATCCGGGCGACGATCGCGAAGCTGCTGACCGCCGGCGTCGAGCTCGAGCGCATCCGGTTCGACCCGTTCACCATGGACTGAGCCGGCTCTCAGCCGGCTGCGCGGCCGGCGTCGATTCTCGCTATCTTCGCCGATATGGAGATGACTATTCCGGTTTCGGACGGCACGATCGGCGGCTACCTGGCGGAGCCCGCCGGCGCGGGACCGCACCCGGGCGTGGTGCTCATCCACGACGCGTTCGGGCTGAGCCAGGACACGAAGAACATCACCGACCGCTTCGCCGCGGAGGGCTACCTCGCGCTCAGCCCGGACCTGTACTCGCGCGGCGGGATGCGCCGCTGCGTGCGTCGCGTGTTCTCGGACATGTTCGCGAACCAGGGCCGGACGTTCGACGACATCGAGGCCTCGCGCGCGCTCCTGGCCGCCCGGCCGGACGCGTCGGGCCGGATCGGCATCGCCGGGTTCTGCATGGGCGGCGGCTTCGCGCTGGTGGCGGCGTCACGCGGCTTCGAGGCGTCGGCGCCCTACTACGGGCAGCTGCCGAAGAACCTGTCGGTGCTCGACGACGCGTGCCCGATCGTCGCGAGCTTCGGCAAGAAGGACTTCTCGCTGCGCGGCGCGGCGGCGAAGCTGGAGACGGCGCTCACCGAGCGTGAAATCCCGCACGACATCAAGGAGTACGCTGGCGCGAGCCACGGGTTCGCCAACAAGATCGAGGTGGCGGCGCCGCTGAACCTGCTGCTCAAGGTCGTCGGGTTCACCTACCACCACGAAGCGTCCGAGGACGCGTGGCGCCGGGTGACGGCGTTCTTCGGCGAACACCTGCAGCAACCGGCCCGACCTTCGCACTGAGCCGAGCGGGCTAGCGATCTCGCCGAACGGCTGTAGTTTGAGGCTTATTCTGGTTAGGCCGGCGCCGCGAAACCGCAGGTCAGCGCCCAACTGAAGCTTGCGCCGGCCGACGGCTGAATAAGCCTCACAGTTGACCGTTGTGCCCGAATCGACTTATGGTCTAGACCACATCTTCCCCGGATGTGCTCGTTCGTCCTCCCCCTGGAACAGAGCTGTTCCCCCTCGAGGAGCCGAAATGACCTGGAACAGAAAGCTTTTCGCGGCCGCTGCCGGTGTCCTGCTCGCCCCGGTGCTGGTCGTCGTCCTCCCCGCCACCACCGCGAGCGCCCACGGATACATCTCCGACCCGCCCAGCCGGCAGGCCAACTGCGCGGCCGGGAAGGTCCCGAACTGCGGTCAGATCGTCTACGAACCCCAGAGCGTCGAAGGTCCCAAGGGCCTGCGCAGCTGCAACGCCGGGCTGGGGCAGTTCGCCGAGCTGGCCGACGAGTCGAAGCCGTGGCCGGCCAAGTCGGTCGGCACGACGGTGACGTTCAACTGGGTGTTCACCGCCCGGCACGCCACCGCGAGCTACGAGTACTACATCGGCGGCACGCGCGTCGCCAACATCGCGGGCAACAACCAGCAGCCCCCGGCGACCGTCTCGCACACGGTGAACCTGGCCGGTTATTCGGGCCGCGTGAAGGTGCTGGCGATCTGGAACATCTCCGACACGGCCAACGCGTTCTACAGCTGCGTCGACCTCCAGATCGGCGGAGGTGGCACCACGACCCCACCGCCGACCACGACGACCGCGCCCCCGACCACGACCCGCCCGCCGACCACCACGCCGACAACGCCGCCGTCGAGCGGCACGTGGGCGGCCGGGACGGCGTACAAGGTCGGTGACGTGGTCACCTACAACGGGGTGAGCTACCGCTGCATCCAGCCGCACACGGCGATCGCGGGCTGGGAGCCGCCGAACACCCCGGCGCTCTGGCAGCGCCAGTGAGGGTATGGCTCGCCGCTGTCGCGCTGCTGCTGACGGGTTGCAGCGCGACGGCGGCTCCACCCGCGTACAACGCGGCCGACGTGATGTTCCTGCAGATGCTGATCCCCCAGAACCAGCAGGGCATCGACATCGTCCGGCTGGCGGCGGACCGTCCGTTGCCGCCGGCGCTGAAGGAGCTGGCGGCGGCGATCGAGTCGACCCAGCAGACGGAGATCGCCGACATGCGGAACTGGCTCCGCGCCTGGTCCCAGCCGGAGACGATGGACATGAACCCGCAGGCGCACGCGGGTCACGGAGGCATGAAGATGACGTCGCCGGACGTGGTGGGAGCACTCCGCACGGCCCCGGCCGCCGAGTTCCCCCGCAAGTTCCTCGACGTGCTGACCGGCCAGCAGCAGGGAGCGGTCGAGCTGGCCCAGACGGAGAACTCGGCGAACGGCGGGGTCAACGCCCAGGTCCGTGCTCTGGCCCGCCGGGTGATCGAGTCGCGGACCGCCGAGGTGAAGCAGCTGCTGAACTTCAAGGTGTGACGTCCCCGCGGCGCTGGAGTGCCGGCCGCGAGCAGCCCCCTGCCCGGCTGCTCGCGGCCGGTCGCGCTTGCGGCGAGTCGCTGCTGGGCTGGCCGCCGCAGTCGCCCCGCGCCACCCGCTTCGCCCAGCCGCAATCGCGGCGCCCGCCGCTGTCGCGCGCGCCACCTGCCTTGCTGTCCATTCGCCGCCTCGCCGCCTCGCCGCCCGCTGCCTTGCTGTCCATTCGCCGCCCCGCCGCCCGCTGCCGTGCTGGCGAGTTCGCCGCCGTACCGGCCCGTTCGCCACCCCGGCGCGCCGCCGTGCCGGCGCGGCCACGCGCTTGCCTGCTCGCGCCGGCCGCCCACCCCACCTCGGCCGGCACCCGCCCACCTGCCCGCAAGCCGCCCCGCTCCGCCGCCCCTAATTCGCTTGGCCGCGCCCGTCGCCGCGCGCTAGCCTCGCGATCATGATGTTCTCCTTCGCCGTCTTCGCGAGGTTGCGCAACCGCCGCTAGCGGCGGCGCACCGAACCTTTTCCCTGCCCGCCGTTCCGGCCATCGCCGGGCGGCCCTTCTTGTGCTGCCCGGCTCCCACCAGAGCTGCGGAGCATCCTTTGAATCCCCTTGCGACCGAACACGCCCACCTGCGCGCGGAAGGCGTCGGCGTCACGCTCGGCTCCCGCCGCGTCCTGCACGACGTGAGCGTCACCGTGTCGGCCCGGTCCCGGCTGGCGATCGTCGGCGAGAACGGGCGCGGCAAGACCACCTTGCTGCACGTCCTCGCCGGGCTGCGGGAGCCCGACCACGGCACCGTCCACCGGACGGGCACGGTCGGCGTCGCCCGGCAGGCGCTGCCGTTCCGGTCCGGCGAAACCGTCGGCACGCTGACCACCGAAGCCCTGCGCGAGTCCCACGAAGCGTTGCGCGCACTCGACGCGGCGGCTCTCGACTTCGACGAAGACCACTACGCCACGGCGCTCGAAGCGGCCACACGCCTCGACGCGTGGGACGCCGAGCGCCGCGTTGACATCGCCCTCGAAGCCCTCGCCGCGTGCACCGACCGGACCCGCGAACTGAGCACGCTCTCGGTGGGGCAGCGCTACCGCGTGCGCCTGGCCTGCCTGCTCGGCGCGCGGCACGACTTCCTGCTGCTCGACGAGCCGGGCAACCACCTCGACGCCGACGGCCTCGCGTTCCTCACCGCCCGCCTGCGCGGGCACGACGGCGGCGTCGCGCTGGTCAGCCACGACCGTGCGCTGCTCGCCGACGTCGCCGCGGAGTACCTCGACCTCGACCCCAGCCAGGACGGCCGCCCGCGCGTGTATGCGGGCGGCTACCAGGCCTGGCTGGACGGTCGTCGCCGCGACCGCGAGCGCTGGCTGCAGGAGTTCGAGGAGCAGCAGGACACGCACCGCCGGCTGACGCTCGCGGTGACGCAGGCCCGCGACCGGCTCAGCACGGGCTGGCGGCCGGACAAGGGCACCGGACGCCACCAGCGCCAGTCGCGCGCACCCGGCGCGGTCCAGGCGCTGAACCGCGAGCGCGCGGCACTGGAGGCACACCTCGTGACGGTGCCGGAGCCACCATTGTCGTTGCGCTGGCCCGATTTCGGCGCGGGACCGCGCCGGCCTTTGGTCGACGTGCACGAGGTATCGGTGGCCGGCCGCCTCCGAAAGCCGATCACCCTGACCATCGCCCGCGGCGACAGGCTGCTCGTGACGGGCGGCAACGGCACCGGCAAGTCGACGTTCCTGTCGGCCCTGACCGGCGAGCTGACCCCGACGAGCGGCACGGTCCGCCGGGCTCGCGACGCGCGGATCGCGTTGGTGGGGCAGGAAGTCCCGGCGTGGCCGGAGGAGTGGACGGCGCGCCGGCTGTTCGAGCGCGAGGGAGTTCCGTTCTCGGCCATGGGCTTGCTCGACGCGGAGGCGGTGCGGACGCCGGTGGGCCGGATGTCCCAGGGCCAGCAGCGCCGGCTGGATTTGGCGGTGCGCCTGGCGGGACGCCCGGACTTGCTGGTGTTCGACGAGCCGACCAACCACCTGTCGGCAACGCTGGTCGAGGAGCTGACGGAGGCGTTGCTGACGACCCCGGCCGCGGTGGTGGTGGCAACGCACGACCGCCGGATGCTGGCGGATCTGGCTGCCTGGCCCCGGTTGGAGCTCTGAGGTCGCCCGGCGGCAGGGGCCCGCCCGGCCCGCAGATCGTCCCACGCAAGAGGGCCTCCCCGGTCGCCCGGGGAGGCCCTCTTCGTTCCAGTGGTCAGCGGCGCTTGGGCCGCCAGACCACCAGCGCGGTCTGCTGGTTGAGCGGGACCAGGTCCCGCCGGTAGGACGCGTGCGCCGCCGCCGCGGCCTGTTCTGCCGCCGCGTATGCCGCCGCCAGTTCCTCCGTGATCTCCGAAAGCCGGGCCCGCAGCGCGTCGACCTGGTTCTCCAGCTCGATGATGCGCTTGATGCCCGCCAGGTTCACACCGTCCTCTTGCGACAGACGTTGCACCTCCCGCAGCAGCGCGATGTCCCGCATCGAGTAGCGCCGCCCGCCGCCGGCCGTGCGGCCCGGCGACACCAGGCCCTGCCGGTCGTACGTGCGCAGCGTCTGCGCGTGCATCCCCGCAAGCTGGGCCGCCACCGAGATGACGAACACCGGCGTCTCTTCGTCGCCCTCCTGCGGAATCCCGCCGAACACCACACTCACCTGCCTTCGAGCAGCTCAGTGATCTCGGGCCGGGGGTCGTGCCCGGCCATCGCCTCGGCGTACGCCTGCAGTGCCTCGCGCGCCTTGTCGTCCAGTTTGGCGGGGATCGCCGCCTGGAGGGTGACGAGCAGGTCACCTTGCGAACCGTCGCGCTTCGCGATGCCCTTGCCGCGCACGCGCAGCACCCGCCCGCTCGCGGTGCCCGGCGGCACCTTGAGCGAGACCTTGCCGTCCAGCGTCGGCACCGTGATCGTGGTGCCGAGCGTCAGCTCGGTGAAGTCCACCGGCACGGTGAGCGTCAGGTCGAGCGACTTCGGCTTGCGGCCGAACAGCGCGTGCGGGGCCACGTGCACCCGGACGTACAGGTCGCCCGCCTGCGCGCCACCCCGGCCCGGCTCGCCCTGGCCCGCCAGCCGGATCCGCTGGTCGTCGTCGACGCCCGGCGGGATCCGGACGGTCAGCGTGCGGGTCCGCGTGCTGACGCCCTCGCCGCCGCACTCCGGGCACGGGTCGTCGATGATCGTCCCGCGGCCGCGGCAGTCGCGGCACGGCTCGGAGAAGGCGAAGGCGCCCTGGCTGCGGCTGACCAGCCCCGACCCGGAACAGGTCGGGCAGGTCCGCGGAGACGTGCCCGGCTTCGCGCCGTTGCCGCCGCACGTCGAACAGGTCGCCGGGCTCGACAGCCGCAACGGCAGGGTCGCGCCCTTGACCGCCTCGACGAAGTCGATCCGGACGTCCGTCTCGACGTCGGCGCCGCGCTGCGGCCGGTTGGCCGTCGCGCCAGCCGTCGTCCGGCCGCGGCCGAACAGCCCGCCGAGGATGTCGCCGAGCCCGCCGAAGCCGCCCTGCTGGCCGGCCCCGGCCTGGCCGAAGATGTCGCCCATGTCGAAGCCGCCGGTACCGCCGCCACCGGGGAAGTTGAACCCGCCCCCGCCGCCGAACAGGCGCCGCGCCTCGTCGTACTCCTTGCGCTTGCTCGCGTCGGAGAGCACGCCGTAGGCCTCGGAGACCGCCTTGAACTTCTGCTCCGCCTGCGCGTTGCCGGCGTTCGCGTCCGGGTGGTTCTCCTTGGCCAGCTTGCGGTAGGCCTTCTTGATCTCGTCCGCCGTGGCGTCGGAGGAGACGCCCAGCTCACGGTAGAAGTCCTTACCGATCCATTCCCGTGCGCTCATCGGGCGTCTCCTCCTCCCACCTGGTTTTTCCTACTGGTGCTGTTCATCGACTCCGCCGTCGAGTGGCAGCTCGCCACCGACGGACGGGTCCACCGGGGCCGCACCGGGCTCGTGGTCGGTCACGCCGACCAGCGCCGCCCGCAGTACGCGGTCCCCGAAGCGGTAGCCGCGGCGCATGACCACGGTGACCGTCGGGCCCGCCACGTCCGGCGAGGTGTTGTGCTGCACGGCCTCGTGCACGCTCGGGTCGAAGGCCTCGCCCTCGGTGCCGAACGACTCGAGTCCCGCACGCTGCAGGCCGCTGATCAGCTTGTCGCCGACCGCCTTGAACGCGCCGGTGAGGTCACCGTGCTGCTCGGCCCGCTCGAGGTCGTCCAGCAGCGGCAGCAGATCGTTCACCACGGTCGCCTTCGCGCCGAGGACGACCGCCTCGCGGTCGCGCTCGACCCGCTTGCGGTAGTTGGCGTACTCCGCCTGCAGGCGCTGGAGGTCGGCGGTGCGCTCGGCCAGCTCCTTCTCGACGTCGGAGACGACCGACACCGACTCGTCCACAATGGACTCGCCGAGCGAGGGGCCCGCGTGCTCCACGGGCGCCTCGTCGGGGTCCGGCGCGGCGTGGGCCGGACCGGGCGGGCGGACCTGCCCGGTCTGGGGGTCCACCCGCCGCCGATCCCGCACGACCACCGGCTCCTCGGGGCCTCGGCCCTGGTTCTCGGATTCGTCGTAGCTGTGGGTCACTTCTTCTCGTCCTCTTCGACGATCTCGGCGTCCACCACGTCATCGGCCTTGGCCTGGCCGCCGGCCGCACCGGCGTCCCCGGCCGCACCCGCGCCCGCGGCACCCTCGGCACCCGGCTGAGCGGCGTTCGCGTTGGCGTACAGGGCCGTGCCCAGCTCCTGCGAAGCGGTGTTCAGCTTCTCGATCGACTCGCGGATCTTCGCCGAGTCGGTGCCCTTGAGCGCCTCGTTCGACTCGTCGATCGCGGACTTGACCTTGCCCTTGAGGTCCTCGGGCAGCTTGTCGTCGTTGTCCTTGAGGAACTTCTCGGTCTGGTAGACCAGCGTCTCGGCCTGGTTGCGGGTCTCGGCCTCTTCGCGGCGGGTCTTGTCCTCCTCGGCGTGCGCCTCGGCGTCCTTGACCATGCGCTCGATGTCGTCCTTCGGCAGCGCGGAGCCACCGGTGATCGTCATCGACTGCTCCTTGTTCGTGCCCAGGTCCTTCGCGGTCACGTGCACGATGCCGTTGGCGTCGATGTCGAAGGTGACCTCGATCTGCGGCACGCCACGCGGGGCGGGCGGGAGACCGGTCAGCTCGAACATGCCGAGCTTCTTGTTGTGCGCGGCGATCTCGCGCTCACCCTGGAACACCTGGATCTGCACCGACGGCTGGTTGTCGTCCGCGGTGGAGAAGATCTCCGAGCGCTTGGTCGGGATCGTGGTGTTGCGCTCGATGAGCTTGGTGAACACGCCGCCCTTGGTCTCGATGCCCAGCGACAGCGGGGTCACGTCCAGCAGCAGGACGTCCTTGACCTCGCCCTTAAGGACACCGGCCTGCAGCGCGGCGCCGACGGCGACGACCTCGTCCGGGTTCACGCCCTTGTTCGGCTCGCGGCCGCCGGTCAGCTCCTTGACCAGCTCGGCGACGGCCGGCATGCGGGTGGAACCACCGACGAGCACGACGTGGTCGATGTCGCCGACGGAGATGCCCGCGTCCCGGATGACGTTGTTGAACGGCGCCTTGGTGCGGTCGAGCAGGTCCGAGGTGATCTTCTGGAACTCGGCGCGCGAAAGCTGCTCGTCGAGGAACAGCGGGTTCTTGTCCGCGTCCACGGTGATGTACGGCAGGTTGATGCCGGCCGAGTTCGAGCTGGACAGCTCGATCTTGGCCTTCTCCGCCGCCTCGCGGATGCGCTGCAGCGCCATCTTGTCCTTGGTCAGGTCGATGCCGTTCGTGGCCTTGAACTTGTCGACCAGCCACTTGACGATGCGCTCGTCCCAGTCGTCACCACCGAGGTGGTTGTCACCGGAGGTCGCGCGGACCTCCACGACGCCCTCGCCGATCTCCAGCAGCGAGACGTCGAAAGTGCCACCACCGAGGTCGAAGACCAGGATGGTCTGCTCCTTCTCGCCCTTGTCCAGGCCGTACGCCAGCGCGGCGGCGGTCGGCTCGTTGACGATGCGGAGCACGTTCAGGCCGGCGATCTGCCCGGCCTCCTTGGTGGCCTGCCGCTGCGCGTCCTCGAAGTACGCCGGGACGGTGATCACCGCGTCGGTGATGGTCTCGCCCAGGTACGCCTCGGCGTCACGCTTGAGCTTCATCAGCACCCGGGCGCTGATCTCCTGCGACGTGTAGTTCTTGCCGTCGATCTCGGTCTTCCAGTCGGTGCCGATGTGCCGCTTCACGGACCGGATCGTCCGGTCGACGTTCGTCACGGCCTGGTTCTTCGCCGGCTGACCGGTCAGCACTTCACCGTTCTTGGCGAAGGCGACGATCGAAGGGGTGGTCCGGGAGCCTTCCGAGTTGGCGATGACCGTCGGCTCGCCGCCCTCAAGGACGGCGACGACCGAGTTGGTCGTGCCGAGGTCGATGCCGACCGCTCGCGCCATGGTGCTTTCCTCCTGTGTAAGCCTGCTATGTTCGTGACCTGCACGTTCGTCCCCACCTTGAGCGGGGCTCTGGCAAGTTCTATCCGGCCTTCACGCATCTCGTCAAGCTGGACTTGAGTCGACTGCGCTCAACCTTTGTACCCAGCCTAACGAGGCGGTCCGGGTTCTTGTTCCCGGGTTCGCCGGCACAGTTGGCGGAAACCCGGTGTGAGCCCGCTCACCAGGTAGTTCACCTCGGCTTCCCGGGCGCAGGCGGAGTTGAACAGCCCCGTGTGACCGTCGTCCGTACGGGTGAGCAGGGCCGCGCCGTCGATGCTCGCCGCCAGGCCGCGGGCCCAGGACAGCGGCGTCGCCGGGTCGTGGGCGCCGCCCACCACCAGGATCGGCGGGGCGCCGTGGACCGGGTGGGGCTGGGGTGGGTTCTTCGCCGGGACCGGCCAGCCCGTGCAGCCGCTGGTGAAGTCCCAGAACTCCGAGTACCGCCAGCTGTGCGGCGCCACCGCGCGGAGCAGCCCGGCCGTCAGTCCCAGGTCGGCCGGCCCGGTGAACAGCGACGGGAAGTCGTGGCAGCCGATCGCCCGGTACGCCCCGTAGATCGGGGACGCGAACTGGTTCCGCTCGGTCAGCCCGCGGGCGTCCGGGAACTCGCCGCCCGCCGCGGCCAGCGCCTTGCCCAGCGCCGGCCACTCCTCGCGGATGTAGAGGTAGTTGTAGACGCCCGCCGAGACCTCGTCGGCCGTCGCCGAGCGGCCCAGGTCGCTCGCCCACACCGCGCCGTGCGCCGCCCGGCTCACGACGTCGTCGTAGAAGCGGAGGACGTCCCGGCCGTGCAGGACGCACTCTGCCGAGCCACGGCACCAGTCCGCGAACCGGACCAGCGCGTCCTCGGTCGCCGCGGCCTCCTCGAGGATCGCCTGACGCAGTGGCCGGGCGTGGTCGACGGCGCCGTCGAGCACCATCGCGCGCACCCGGCCGGGGTGCTTCGACGCGTAGACCGCGCCCAGTTCGGTGCCGTACGACAGGCCCAGCCACGAGATCTTGGCCTCGCCGAGCGCCGCGCGGATCGTCTCGATGTCCTCGGCCGCGCTCTGCGTGTCCGCGTTCGCCAGCAGCGGCCCGGTCCGGGCCAGGCAGTCCTCTCCCGCCGCGCGGTTGTGCGCGACCAGCGCGTCGAAGCCCGGGCGGGACGCGGGGAACCGGTCCAGCGCCGGGTCGAACAGGGTCCCGGGATCGCACGTGATGCGTGGCGTGCTGAACCAGTCGCCGCGCGGGTCGAAGCCCACGACGTCGAACCGCTGCCGCAGCCGCGCTAGGTCCGGCGAGGCCAGCCCGCCGAACTGCACGAACCCGACGCCGGAGCCGCCCGGCCCGCCCGGGTTCACCAGCAGCGAACCGATCCGATGGGCTCGGTCGGCCGCCGGCAACCGCGCCAGCGCGAGCCGCGCCGACCCCAGCTCCGGTCGCGAGCGGTCGATCGGCACGTCGACCGCCGCGCACTCGGCCGTTGGCTCCTGCTGTGTCGCACACGCGTGCCACACCAGCGAAGAAGACGCCGAAGCAACCGCCGGCACGACTCCCATGACCACGACCGCCGCGATGACCGCGACGACCCGGCGCACGTCCATGACTTGTTTCCTCCCCCTGCACGCCGTCCTTCGGCGCACCCCATTCCTAACAGCGACCCCCGACAGTTCAGGAGCGGCGGCCGGACCAGGAAGTCAGGAAGAAATCGGGATTTCCTTGCCGCACAACGACTTCCGCCGGGGTGCCAACCCAGGAAGTCACTCGATAGTGGGAATCCGCGGCGACCGGCACCCCCTGCGCCGGCGCCGCGGGCTCCTCCCCGCGCGTGAACCCCACGACGCCGAACATCGTGACGGCCCCCAGCAACGCCGCCGCCAGCACGCGCCGTTCGATCTTGCCCATGGTGAAAGTTCCCCCGTAGTAAGGAAAAGGTCAGGCCGCGCGGACCGTGACACTGCCGCTTTCGGTCGTGAGGTCGAGCGTGTTGGCCGCGGAGCCGTCGGTCGGGACGTCGATGCTGCGGTGCCCGCTGTCGCTGTCGCCGATCACGCGGTACGGCCCGCCCGGCACCTCGACGTCGACGCTGCCGCTGTCGGCCTTGATCTTGACGTTGTTCGCCTGCGCCAACGTGAAGTCGACGCTCCCGCTCGACGCCGTCACGTCGACCGGCCCGCGCACCCCGGTGCCCTTGATGCTGCCCGAGTCGGCGTGCACCTGGACCTCGCCGACGTCCGACAGGTCGATCCCGCCGCTCTCCAGCCGCAGCTTCACCAGGCCCGGCACGTCTTCGACGCGCGCGTGCCCGGAGTCCGACTGCACGTCCACGCTCGCCACCCCGGCGACGTCCAGGCCGCCCGAGTCCAGCCGGCCGGTCACCGGCACGCCGGCGGGGACGACGACCTCGAAGTCGACCGAGCAGTTGCTCCCGCAGTCGGTGAGCACGAGCTGGTCGCCGTCGACGCGGAAGAACGTGTCACCGGGCTTGCTGCGCCAGTGGTAGTTGACTTTTTCGCGCACGGTCGACGGTCCCGTCCCGGTGCGGATCTTCACCGAACCCGAGTCGCCTTCCAGCTTCACGCTGCGGATGGTCTCCGAAAGGGTCTTGCTGTTCTCGAAGTCCGATCCCCAGCCCCAGCCGAACGCGGTCGCCAGGCCGACGCCGATCAGGACGATGCCACCCAGAGCCAGAAGCGGGCGCGCCATGGTCGTTCCCCTCAGTTGTTTCCTCTGCGTGAGAAACGTTATGGCCGGGTGAGGTGCGCGCACATGGGGGTAACCCCCCGAAAGAACCCTGAGATCCGTCCCTGACACGCGGGGGTGGGTCGAGGGGCCTAACCTGGCGCCAGGCTCAGTTCCGTGATCAGGAGGATCCATGCCGCAAGCACCCGGCCCGTACGAATCCCTGCCCGACGTGCCGTCCTTCACCCTCCGCAGCAACGACGTCGCCGACGGCGAAACCCTCGCCACGCCCCACCTTTCGGGCATCTTCGGCGCCGGCGGCGAGGACCGGTCGCCGCAGCTGGCCTGGGAAGGCTTCCCGGCGGAGACGAAGAGCTTCGCGGTGACGTGCTACGACCCGGACGCCCCGACCGGCAGTGGTTTCTGGCACTGGGCGGTGTTCAACATCCCGCCGTCGGTGACGGAGCTGCCCTCCGGCGCGGGCGACGGCTCGGGCCTGCCGGAAGGCGCGGTGACGCTCAAGGGCGACGGCGGCGTCAAGCAGTTCCTCGGCGCGGCGCCCCCGCCCGGGCACGGCCCGCACCGCTACTACTTCGCGGTGCACGCGCTGGACGTCGACAAGCTGGACGTCCCGGAGGACGCGACCCCGGCGTTCCTCGGCTTCAACATGTTCGGCCACACCCTCGCCCGCGCGGTGATCACGCCGGTGTACGAGAACAAGGGCTGAGTTTTCTCCGACGGGCCCGGCGCTGTTGCGGATCGGCAACGGAGCCGGGCCCGTTTTTGTCGGTGGTCGATGACACACTGCGGTCATGTCACCACCGATAGCGACACCTCGGTCGAGAGCGCTGGGGTTCGGATTGCGGAAGACGCGCCAGGAGCGCGGGTTCGGGCTGCGCCAGCTGGCCCGGGCGACCGGCGTGCACCCGGCGGAACTGTCCAATTGGGAGCTTGGGCTGCGAGTGCCCAAGGTCGAGGAGGTCGCGCTCCTGCTCGGGCAGCTGCGGGTGGACGTGCCCGTGCGGGACCGGCTGTTCGAGCTGGCCGAGCACGCGCGGGAGCCGAACTGGCTGGAGAAGGAGATGCCGGACGCGCCGGCGATCCTGACGACGCTGGCCGAGTACGAGCGCACCGCGGTCTCGATCTTCAGCTGGCAGCCGATGGTCGTGCACGGGCTGTTGCAGACGCCCGACTACGCACGGGCGATCCTGGCGTACGGCGGCTCTCCCGCGCAGCTGGTGGAGCAGCGGCTGCGGGTGCGCACGATCCGCCAGGCGGCAATTCGCGAGTACCGCGCGCCTGAGTGCTCCATCCTGCTCGGCGAGAGCGCGCTCCGGCAGCCGATCGGCGGCCCGGAGATCCACCTCGACCAGCTCCGGCACCTGCTCGGGCTGCCACGCAGGCTCGCGGTGCGGATCGTCCCCTTCGGCGGCGGCTTTCACCCCGGTCTCAACGGTTCCTTCAGCGTCTTCGAGTATTCGGACCTGCCCGCGATCGTCTTCTTGGACCAGCATCGCGGGAGCGCCTACATCTACGATGAGGATCAGGTGGCGGACTACAAGTCGGCCGCGAAAACCATGGCGTCCCTCGCCTTGAGCGCAGATGAATCGCGCGCGTTCATCGAGGGGGTGATCACCGAACTGGAGGCCTGACGTGACCTGGCGGAAGTCGAGCTACAGCGGGCAAGAGGCCGAATGCGTGGAGGTCGCGCTCGCTCAGGTGGTGCGGATCCGCGACACCAAGGACCGCCCGGGCGGAACGCTCGAAATCTCCACCCGATCGTGGGACGCCTTCCTGCGCCTCAGCGCAGCGACTCCGCGTTGACGCCTTCACGCTCCAGGTAGCGGCCCTTGGTGTGCTCGCCGAAGCCGAACTGCCGGTACAGCCCGTGCGCGTCGGCGGTGTGCAGCATCCAGCGGAACCCGGCACCGGGCCCGTTGTCGATCATCTCGCGCACGATCTCCTTACCGAGACCGGTGCCCCGCGCGGAGTCGACGACGAACACGTCAGCCAGGTACGCCGAAGACACCCCGTCGGAGAAGGCACGGGCGAAGCCGACCTGCTCGTCACCGCGGTAGGCGCCGACGACGCGCCACGACCCGTCGATCGCGGCCTCGACCTGCGCACGCGTCCGCCAACGCCCCCAGTAGGCCTCCGTGGACAGGAACTTCCACACCACGTCGAGGTCCAGCCGCGCCCGGTCGTCGTCAAGCTCGTAGTCACCGAAGATCCGCATGCCCGGAAGCTAACCCAGGCTGCTTGCTCAGCCCCACTGATATTTGAGGAACTTCCCGTCCATGGTGACGACGACGCGCTCGCCTCCCGGGTCTTCGCGCCGCGAGACGTCGAGCTTGAAGTTGATCGCGCTCATGATCCCGTCGCCGAACTGCTCGTGGATGAGCTCCTTGATCGTCGGCCCGTAGACCTGCAGAACCTCGTAGAAGCGGTAGATCGTGGGATCGGTGGGGACCACGTCGTCGAGGGCGCCGCGCGTGGGCTGCAGCCGCAACGCGGCTTCGGCGTCGGTGTCCAGCTCCAGGACCTGCGCGGCCTTCGCGGCCAGTTCGGCCGGCACGGGATGCTGGCCGAGCAGCGCGGACGTCGTCCACGCGAGCGGGGCGTCGAGGGTCTCGGCGAGCTGGGCCCAGCTGAGCCCGAGGCGCGTCTTGGCGGCGAGGACGGCTTCGGCGGCTTCCTGCTTCGTCGTCATGCGCCGACGCTAGAGCCGGGGTGTTTCAGCGAGGTTTCAGCAGGTAGTCGACAACCGGGCGAAGCTCGTCGGCGGACGGCGGCTCGTCGTCGATCAGGCCCTGGATGAGCAGCCCGTCGATGCCCGCGAGGAACACCCGGAACGCCACTTCGTCGTCGTGGCGGACCATCGACGTCAGGACGTCCAGCCAGCGACGCGCGGCCGGTCGCAGCTCCGGCTTCCGCGCGGCCAGGAGGTACAGCTCGTACTCGGCCATCGTCCGCCCGCGCCGCGGCCCCAGCGCCTCCGCGAGCAGGCCCGCGACCTCCTCGGCGCCGCGCGAGCCGCGTGACCGGGCCCGGTCGATCATCCAGTAGACCTCGGTCGCCATGTCGCGGGCGCAGGAGATGAGCGTCGCGACCAGCAGGTCGTCGAGGGACGAGAAGTGGTACGTCGTGGACGTCGTCGGCACGCCGGCCTCGGCGGCGACCGTCCGGTGGGTGACGCCCGCGACACCGTCGCGCTCGATCACCCGCAGCGTCGCCTCGATGATCTCCGCGCGCCGCTTGTCACCACGAGCTTTGCGGCCGTCGACCTGCAGTTTCACGTCGAAGCACTCCCGATCTCGATGAGCACGACCCCGCCGATGACGAGGGCCAGCCCGGCGATCATCGCCGCGTTGATCGGCTCCTTCAGGAACACCACCCCGACGATCGCCACCAGCGCGACGCCGGCCGCGGCCCAGATCGCGTACACGACCCCGACCGCCAGCCCCATCTTCAGGACCCGCGCGAGCACGAGGAACGCGACGGCGTACCCGAGCACGACGATGATCGACGGCCCGAGCTTGGAGAAGCCCTGGGAGAGCTTCAGCGAGACCGTCGCGGAGACCTCGGCGGCGATCGCCAACGCGAGGAGAAGGTACGCACCCATAGGGTGAAAACTACCTGAACGATCGTCCCGAAACAAAGAGCGACGTACACCACATCGGTGGGACTTAGGGCCACTCAACGGGTTACTCATCAGTAAGGACGGTTAGTCTCCCGGCACCACCACAGTTTCTCCCGGACGAAAGGCACCCGAACGATGGGCGCTCTGCAACTGACGCTCGGCGGGATCTCCGTCGTGCTCGGCCTCGTCGCGTGGGGCATGTTCGCCGCGACGATCGCCCGTTTCGTGCGGGTGATCCGCCTCGGGCAGCCCGACTCGACGCGCAACGGGCCGTTCATGCCGCGCATGAAGACGCTGATCAAGGAGTTCGCCGCGCACACGCGGATGAACCGCAAGCGCAGCGTCGGCCCGGCCCACTGGCTCGTCATGTGGGGCTTCCTGCTCGGCTCGCTCGCCCTGTTCGAGGCCTACGGCGAGGTCTTCGTCCCGACGTGGGGCTGGCCGATCCTCGACGACTTCCCGCCGTTCCAGCTGCTCATGGAGCTGCTCGGGCTCGGCACGATCGTCGGCATCCTGGTGCTGATGGCGATCCGCCAGCGCAACCACCCGCGTCGCGCCGACCGCCAGTCGCGCTTCGCCGGCTCCAACTTCAAGTGGGCGTACTTCATCGAGGCCGTCGTCCTGATCGAGGGCATCGGCATCATCGGCGTCCGCGCCGCGAAGTCCGCGCTGAACACGCACGAAGGACCGCTGTGGGCGTCGTTCGTCTCGAACCCGATCGGCCAGCTGCTGCCGGCCAGCCCGAACCTGGTCACGGTCTTCGCGTTCGTCAAGCTGATGAGCGCCACGGTCTGGCTGATCGTCGTCGCGCGCACGATGACGATGGGCATCGCCTGGCACCGCTTCAGCGCGTTCTTCAACATCTACTTCAAGCGCGAGGCCGACGGCGGCGTCGCCCTGGGCGCGCTCAAGCCGATGATGAGCGGCGGCAAGGTCCTCGACCTCGAGGAGGCCGACCCGGACGAGGACACCTTCGGCGTCGGCAAGATCGAGGACTTCAGCTGGAAGGGCTGGCTGGACTTCTCGACGTGCACCGAGTGCGGCCGCTGCCAGGAGCAGTGCCCGGCGTGGAACACCGGCAAGCCGCTGTCGCCGAAGCTGGTCATCACGCAGCTGCGTGACCACGCCTACGCGAAGGCGCCGTACCTGATGGCCGGCGGCAAGCGCGACATGGCGGGCGACGAGGTGGGCCTGTCCGGCGACAACATGTACGCGGGCATCGACGTCCTCGCGATCGCCGAGTCGCAGAAGGCGCTGATCGGCGACGACGGCGGCGTCATCGACCCCGACGTCCTGTGGTCCTGCACCAGCTGCGGCGCGTGCGTCGAGCAGTGCCCCGTCGACATCGAGCACGTCGACCACATCGTGGACATGCGTCGCTACCAGGTGATGATCGAGTCGTCGTTCCCCAGCGAGCTGAACGGCATGTTCAAGAACCTGGAGAACAAGGGCAACCCGTGGGGCCAGAACGCCAAGGACCGGCTGGCCTGGACCGAGGACCTGGACTTCGAGGTCCCGGTGTTCGACGGCGACCTCGGCGACACCGAGTACCTGTTCTGGGTCGGCTGCGCCGGCGCGTTCGAGGACCGCGCGAAGAAGACGACGCGCGCGGTCGCGGAGCTGCTGCACATGGCGGGCGTCAAGTACACCGTGCTCGGCTCGGAGGAGTCCTGCACCGGTGACCCGGCTCGCCGCGCCGGCAACGAGTTCCTGTTCCAGATGCTGGCGCAGCAGAACGTCGAGATCCTGAACTCGGTGTTCGAGGGACGCGAGCGCAAGGCCCGCAAGGTCGTCGTGACCTGCGCGCACTGCTTCAACACCCTCGCCAACGAATACCCGGAGCTGGGCGGCCAGTTCGACGTCGTGCACCACACGCAGCTGCTGAACCGCCTGGTCCGCGAGAAGCAGCTGGTGCCGGTGGCGCCGGTCGCCGAGGACGTCACCTACCACGACCCGTGCTACCTCGGCCGCCACAACAAGGTGTACGAGGCGCCGCGCGAGCTGGTCGGCGCGACCGGCGCGCAGCTGCGTGAGATGCCGCGGCACGGCGACAAGTCGATGTGCTGCGGCGCCGGCGGCGCGCGGATGTGGATGGAAGAGAAGATCGGCAAGCGGATCAACGTCGAGCGCGTCGACGAGGCGCTCGGCACCGCGCCGTCGAAGATCGCGACCGGCTGCCCGTTCTGCAAGGTCATGCTGAACGACGGCCTCACGGCCCGTCAGGCCGACGGCAGCGCGAGCGAGAAGGTCGAGATCGTCGACGTCGCGCAGATGCTGCTCGAGTCCGTCAAGCGCAAGCCGGAGCCGAAGCCGATCGCCCTCGGAGCACCGTCGCTCGCGGAGGAGTGACATACGTCGCAGAAACGCACGGCCCCGGTCAGGACTTCCTGGCCGGGGCCGTTTCTCATTCCGTGAAACACGGAAATCGATTACACGAATAACGTTCACAATATTCACCGCAATGGCCCATCAGGGTGGAAACAAACGTTGGCCAAAAGCCTGTCCACCGGGCGTAGGCTGGGCTTTCCTCGCCGCCACCGCTGCCAGCGAGGCCACTTCGACGATCACGGAATCAGGGGGCAGCGCGGATGGGCGAGGACCTGCGGACCACGGAATCCGGGTTCGGGGAAACCAGCGGCCGGCACGCTCTCCGCGAAATCCCGCCCGTCGGCGAGTACCGCATGGAGCCCTCCTCGGGCACGCTCCCCACGCAGCGGACGCTCGTGCGCCCGTACGTCCTGACGCGCGGCCGCACGCAGTCGCGGCGGCACCTGGCGATCGAAGCCCTCGTCTCGACCCGGACCGGCGCGCGCTGGAACGGCGCCCGGCTGACCGGCGAGTTCCGCTCGGTGCGTTCGCTGTGCCTTCACCCGCGCTCGGTCGCCGAGGTCGCGGCCCGGCTCAGCGTGCCGCTCGGCGTCGCCCGCGTGCTGCTCGACGACATGGCCGAGCAGGGCCTGATCACCATCCACGACACGCGCGTGAACACCGAAGGCCGCCCGGCGGTGGCGCTCATGGAACGCGTGCTGCACGGCCTGCGTCGCCTCTGACCATTACGCTCACCAGGGTGACCGAGGAAAACGGGAACTCCGGTGGCGAAAGCACGCTGACCGTCCTGCTGGCCGGCGGCGTGAACCTGGCGATCGCCGTCATGAAGCTGATCGCGGGCATCATCACCGGCTCCGGCGCGATGCTGTCCGAAGCGGCGCACTCGGTGGCCGACACGTTCACCGAAGTCCTGCTGCTGACGGCGTTGAAACGTTCCGACCGGCCCGCCGACCGCGTGCACCCCTTCGGCTACGGCAAGGAGCGCTACTTCTGGTCGTTGCTGGCGGCCGTGTCGATCTTCGCGTCGGGCTCGATGTTCGCGCTCTACGAAGGCGTCTCGACGCTGCTCGGGCACGGCGAAGCGCAGAGCACGTCGATCCTCAGCTACATCGTGCTGGCCGTGGCGTTCCTGCTCGAGGGCACGTCGTGGGTGCAGGCGGTGCGCCAGACCGTCCGGGAGTCGAAGGCCGAGAACCGGTCATTCTGGGCGTACCTGCGGCTGATCGACGACCCGACGCCGAAGACCGTCCTGTTCGAGGACTCCGCCGCCCTGATCGGCCTGCTGGTCGCGTTCGCCGGCATCGGGCTGCACCAGATCACCGGCTCGGAGGTGTGGGACGGCGTCGCGTCGATCGTCATCGGCGTGCTGCTCGCCTTCGTCGCCTACCTGCTCGGGCGGACGAACCGGGGCCTGCTCATCGGCCGCCAGGCCAACCCGGAGATCGTCCGCGGCGTCCGTGACCACCTCTCTTCCGCGCCGGAGATCGAGGCCGTCGTGGACCTGCAGACGATGCTGATGGGCACCGACCAGGTCCTCGTCTGCACCCGCGTCGACTTCGACGACTCCCTGACCGCCGGCGACCTCGAACGCGCGTGCGTCCGGCTCGCAGGCGAGCTGACCGAGTCGTTCAACGACGTCACCGAGGTGTTCATCGAACCGGTGCCGCGGACGGACCCGGAGCTGCGCGCGACCGTGCTGGCGCGCTACGGCGACATCGCGGAGCGGTGGAACACCCCTCACCAGTGACGGGTCAGTAGCCGAAGTCCTGGACCCAGTAGTTGCCCGCCTTGGTGAACCCGACGCCGATCTTGGTGAGCGAGCAGTTCAGGATGTTCGCGCGGTGGCCCTCGGAGTTCATCCACGCGTCCATGACCTGCGCCGCGGACGTCTGCCCCTTCGCGATGTTCTCCGCGCCCGGCTTCGAGTAGCCGGCGACCTTGATGCGCTGGTCGAACGTCACGCCCTCGGGGTTGGTGTGGGAGAAGAAGTTGCGGGCCGACATGTCGTCGCTGTAGTCCTGCGCGGCCGTCGTGAGGTGCGATTCCTCGGTCAGCGGCTTGCAACCCGCCTGCGCGCGTTCGTCGTTGACCAGGGAAATGACCTGCGCGGTGGTCGACTGCGCGACGCGGGCCGCGGCCTTGGTGGTCGGCGGCGGGGCCGCTTCGGACGTGGTCGGCGGGGCGGTCGTAGTCTCGGTCGGAGCCGGGGCTTCGCTGGACGTCGTCGTCGGCGCGGGCGCTTCGGTCGTCTTCTGCTTGGGAGCCGGGGCCTTGCCGCCCGCGAGTTCGGTGCCGCTGCCACCGCCGGCGCCGGCCGGCGCGTCGGGCAGGACCAGTGCCGCGGCGCCGAGCTCGGCGGTGTTTCCTTCGGCGGTCGCCATCCAGGTGCCTGCCGCGGCGGAAAAGACGCCGAGCAGCACACTGAGTGACACCATCACCACGCGAGCACGTTCACCAATGGGGGACACGGCGCGAGAACGTATCACGGAACGATTACAGCGAGAACCCTACGAACGCACTGGTCACATTCCCCGGTCCGGGCATTCGACGACCGACACGAATTTCGCGGCAATCGGACGCTCAGGCGTTACTCCGTTCAGCCGCTTCGGACGACGAAGGTGGCGTCGCCGGACGCTTGGACGGGGCGCCCCGTCGGGTCTTGGCCGGTGACAGTCGCCTTGCTCGTGAAGCCCTGTTTCCCCGCGATCGTCGTGCAGGTGTAGGTGATTTCGGCGTCTGCGGCCAGGTTCGCTGCGGTATGCGCGCACGACGTCGTGTGGTCGTCCACGACGGACACGGCGGTGAGCGGGACGTCGCCGGTGTTCTTGACCAGGATCGAGAAGGTGACCGTCGCGCCTTCGCGGGCTTCGTACGGCGTCGCGTCCTTCATCAACGCGATCTCGGGGTGGACGACGTCGACTTTTGCCTCCGCCATCGATTGCACGGAGCGATTGGCCGGGTCCATTCCGGTCACTTCGACGGTATCCGCGAAGTCGTCGTCCGGCGCTTTTCGGGTGCAGGTGTAGCTCCGCTTTTCCCCGCCCGCCAAGGTGCCGATTTCTTTCGCGCACGGCTGCTTGTTCGTCGATACGCTGGTCAGGGGGACGTCGCCGGTGTTCGTGACGGTGATCGTGAAAGTGACTTCGTCGCCTGCTCGGACCGTGGCGGGCTTCGCTTCCTCGGTGATCTTCACGGCCGGGTGGATGACGTCGAGTTCGTCGCTGTCCTCGGCGCTGACCGGCGGGCCGATCGGGGCGGTGGCCGTGGCCTTCGCGGTGCTCACGACGTCGTCCTGCGGGGCGGTCGCGGCGCAGTCGTACTTCTGCGCTTGCTTGGCTTCGAGGCGGTCGAAGGTCTTCGCGCACGGGTCGGCCTTGACGTCGGTGAGGGGGACGTCGCCCGTGTTCGTGACGGTGATCGTGCGCGGCACGGCGTCGCCTTCGTGGAACGGGCCGCCGTGGATCTCCTGCGTGATGCTCAGTGCGGGGTGGATGACGCTGTAGGCCGCGTCGTCGGTGGCGCTGACCTCGCGGTTCGTCGGATCGGTGCCTTTCGCGGTGGCGGAGCTCACGAAATTGTCGGTGCCGGCGTTTACCGTGCAGGAGTGGTGCTGGGGAGCGCCGGGAAGGAGGGTGCCGATGGTCTGAGCGCACGCCGGAGTGCGACTGTCCGCAATGGACACCTCGGTCAGGGGGACGTCGCCGGTGTTCGTGACGACGAGGGTGAACGTGACGGTGTCGCCTTGCCGGACCTGCGCGGGCGTCGCGTCGTTCGTGATGGTGATCGCCGGGTGGATGACATGGACCGGTTGCCCGGCGGTGGCGGTCACGGGACGGTTCGTGGCGTCGGTACCGGTGACCTTCGCGGTGGCGGTGAAGTCGGCTTCGCCGGCGGTTTGCGTGCAGCTGTAGTTCTGCGTGGCTCGCGGTTCGAGTGAACCCAGGGATTTGGCGCATGCCGGTGCGCCCGGGTCGGCCACGGAGACGTCGTGCAGCACGCTGTCGCCGGTGTTGGTGACGGTGATCGCCGAGGTGACGGTGTCGCCGGGGCGCACGGTCTTCGGATCGGCGGACCGGGTGATCGCGACGGCGGGGTGGATCACGTCGATCGCGGCGGTGCCTTCCGCCGTGACCGGTGGGCCGACCGGTGCGGTGGCGGTGACCTGGATCTTGGCGGTGACGTCGTCGGCCGGGGCGGTCAGTGTGCAGCCGAAGGACTTGGTGGTGCCGGGATCGAGGGCGCCGTCGAGAACCTGGGCGCACCCCGTGGCTCGGGCCTGCGGTCCGGTGTCTCGCGTGTCTCGCGTGTCTCGCTGGACGGCCGGCGTCGACGAGTCAGTGACTCGCAGGCCGGTCAGGGGCACGTCACCCGCGTTGTGCACCGTGATGCGCAGCGGGACCGCGTCGCCTTCGCGGAACGGGCCGCCCGTCACCTGCGCAGTGATCGCCACGGCCGGGTGCTGTACCACGAACGCGGCTTCGGCACTCGCCGTCACCGGACGGGCGGTCGGGTCGAGACCCGTCACCGTCGGCTTGTTCGTGAAGCCGGTGGCGCCCGCGCGCGTTGTGCACGTGTACGTCTGCTTGCCCTGCGGCGGCAGCGTTCCGAGCGGCTTCGCGCACCCTGCGACCTGGTCGTCCGCGACCGCCACGGCGGTCAGTGGCACGTCGCCGGTGTTCGACGCGGTGATCGTCCACGTCACCGGGTCGCCTTCGCGGACGGCCGCGGGCGAAGCCTGCGCGGCGAGTGCCACCGCTGGGTGGATCACGTCGACCACGGCGTCGTCGGTGACCTTCACCGTGCGGCCGAGCTGGTCCTTCCCCGACGCGGCCGCCGTGTTGGTGAAGTCGTCCGGCGGAGCCGGCGCGGTGCAGGTGTAGGTCTGCCTGCCCTGCGGCGGCAGCGCGCCGATCGCCTTGGCGCACGCCGGGGTGCGGTCGTCGGTGATGGCGACGTCGGTCAGCGGCGCGTCGCCGGCGTTGGCGACCGTGATCGTGAACGTGACCGGGTCGCCTGGGCGTGCGACGGCCGGTGACGCGTCCTTCGCGAGCGTCAAGGCCGGCGTGATCACCGTGACGGTCGCCGACGCGGTGGCGGCCACCGGCTGCCCCGAGAGGTCGGTGCCGGTGGCGGTGACCTGCGATGTCTTCGTCGTGGACGGGTTCGCGGTGCACGTGTACGTCTGCGTGGTGCCCGGGGCCAGGCCGTCGAACGTGCGCGAGCACGACGTCGTCGTGTCGTCGGTGACCCGCACCGGGGCGAGCGGGCTGTCGCCGGTGTTCTTGACCGCGATGGTGAACGTCACGGCGTCGCCGGCGTGGATCACCGGCGGGTCCGCGGTCTTGGTGACCTCGACGGCGGGGGCGATCGTCGGCGCGGGTGCGTTCGCGGTGGCCGTGACCTCCTTGCCGACGTCGTCCTTGCCGAGGTGGTCGGTGGCGGTCGCGGTCGCGGTGTTGACGCCGTCGGCGATCGGGGCCTTGGCCGTGCACGTCGTCGTGCGGCTCTCGCCCGGTGCGAGCTCCCCGGCGAGGGCGCACGCCGGCGCCTTCGGGTCGGTGACCCGCAGGCCGGAAAGCCCGATGTCGCCGGTGTTCGTGACCTTGATCGTGAAGGTCGCGGTGTCGCCGGCGCGGTAGGCGGGGCGGTCGGCGGTCTTCGTCATGCCCAATGCCGGGTGCACGACGTCGACGGCCGCGGACGCCGTGCCGTCGAGGGCGTCGCCGAGGGTGCTCGTGCCGGTCGCCCGCACGGTGTTCGTGAAGTCGTCGGCCGGGGCCGGGCCGGTGCAGTCGTAGGTGACGGTCTGGTGCGGGGCGAGCGTGCCGAGTGCCTTGGCGCAGGCGGGCACGGCCTCGTCGACGGCCTGCACGCCGTTCGCCGAGGCGCTGCCCGGGTTGGTGACGGCGACGGCGAACGTCACCGGCTCGCCGGCGTGCGCCTTCGGCCGGGCCGGGCGCACGGCGACGTGGAGTTCGGGCACCGGCACGGAAAACGCCAGGTTCTGCGCGAGGTAGGTGTCGCCGCTGGTGACGAAGCCGAGCTTGGCGCTCGTCGCGCCGGCGGGGATGGTGTCGACGTCGAACGACTTGGCGTCCACGCTGAAGTTGTTCTTCACGCCCGGCGCGGCGGCGTTGTCCGCGTTGGAGATGAAGAAGTTCGACGTCCCGCCGGTCGCGGGTTCGGCGGCCGGGGTGCCGGCGACCAGGAACTGGTCGCCGGAGCCGCCCCAGTCGCCGTCGTAGGCGGTGACGCCGATGTGCGCGTCGGCGGCCGCCGCGCGGAAGCCGGTGATCGTCATTTCGGTGGGGGCGTCGGCGGTCTGGCGGACGTGCCCGTCGTGGACGACGACTTTGCGCTTGTTCGGCGCGAAGTCCGGGTTGCGCTGCGGGTACGCGTAGACCAGGGCGATCGACCAGCCGCCGGCGCAGTCGAAACCCTTGGGGGCCCAGACGTTGCCGACGGTCACATCGAGCGGGGCACCGGTCGGCGCGCCGGCGAACCGGCTGGTCACGTCGGCGTGCGCGGAGTAGTACGGGCCGTCTTCGGCGAACGCGGCCGGGGCGATGTCGACGGATTTCGCGCTGCCCACCGAAAGCCGGACGTTCTGGGTGGCGGGGTTTCCGGGCGGCGGGATCGCCGGGACGCCCTCGCGGAAGCCGCACGTCGTGCCGGTCGTGTTGCCCGCCCAGTTCAGCCGGGCGAAGACGATCCGGGCGCCGGGCGGGATGCGGACGGACGCGCTCGCCGAGTCGAACGTGCCCGGGTCGGCGTCGACGTCCGCCCACTGCATGAAGAAGTCGTCGTTGACGAGGGTGTCCTTGCGGTCCGCGGTGTTCGCGCAGGCCGCGGGCGTGTCGACCGCGCCGGCGGTCGGCGCGTGGTCGGCGGTGAGCGGGCAGCGGAGGACGCCGTTGCCCGCGTACAGGAAGTCGCCGTAGACGACGTCGTCGTAGCCCACCGCGAAGGGCGGAGCGCCGGCCGCGCCGGCCGACGGCGTGAGCGCCGAAACCGAAATGATCATTGCCAGGACGAGAACCAAGCGAAGCGGCCTATCGGGCAACCGCATTCCTAGCTACCTCCGGGGGCCGGGACGACCTTTCGGAGCCTGGCACGAAAGAGGGGTTTACGCGCCGATTCTCACCCGTCCGTGGCGCCGGTCAGCTTCGCCGTCGACTCGTGGGTGATCTTCGTAGCCGCCTCGACGAAGCCGATCACCGTGCGGAGTTCGTCGTCGGTGTACTGCTCGCACAGCTCGTACATGCGCTTGACCAGGTTGTCCCAGAGGTGCACGCCGCCGGCGATGGCCTGCTCGTCCAGCTCGATGAAGACGCGGCGGCGATCGTCCGGGTGCGGGCGGCGGCCGACGATGCCCTTGCGCTCCAACCGGTCGATCATGGCCGTCACCGACGCCGGCGCCAGGCCGGACAGCCGCGCCAGGTCCTTGGGCGTCTGCGGCCCGAACCGCGCGAGGTAGTCCAGAACCTTGGTGTCGACCGCGGACAGCCCGCGCGTCTCGGCGATCGCGGTGTGGAACATGACCGTCTCGGTCGACAGCTCCCGCGACTTGAACAGGACGTCTTCGACCAGCTGCGCTCGCTCGCTTGACACGCTCGTCAGCTTAGCCCACTCTTTAGTTCGACAGAACGAATTAGTTTCTAAGAGATTCGAGGGGACGAACGAGATGACCGAGGCGCTGATCATCGGGGGCGGCATCGCGGGCACGATCACGGCCATCGCCCTGCACGAAGCCGGGCACGAACCGGTGCTGTTCGAGGCGTACGACCGGGGCGCCGAGGGCGTCGGGGCGTTCCTCACGCTGGCCGTGAACGGCCTGGACGCACTGCTGCCGCTGGGGCTCAAGGACGTCGTCAAGAGCGCGGGCTTCGACTCGCCGCGCATGTCGATCGGGCTCGGCAACGGCACCCGCCTGGCCGAATTCCCCTTGGGCGGCACGCTCCCGGACGGCACGGTGAGCCAGACCGTGCTGCGCTCCGACCTCTACGTCGCCCTGCGCGACGAAGCCACCCGGCGCGGGATCCACGCCGAGTACGGCAACCGCCTGATCGGCGCGAGCCAGACGTCCGGCCAGGTCAGAGCCGACTTCGCCGACGGCTCGCACGAAACCGGCGACCTGCTGATCGGCGCCGACGGGCTCCGGTCGCGCGTCCGCACGATCATCGACCCGGACGCGCCGGCGCCGCGGTACGTGCCGCTGCTCAACACCGGCGGGTTCGCCGAAGGCCTGTCCTTGCCGGACGAGCCCGGCGTGCTGAACATGGTGTTCGGCAAGCGGGTGTTCTTCTGCCACGTCGTGAGCCCGCGGGACGGCCGCGTCTGGTGGTTCGCGAACCCGGCGCGCAAGTCCGAGCCGACCGCGTCCGAGCTGGCGACGCTGGCCGGCGAGAAGCTGCGCGCCGAGCTGCTGCACCTGGTCGCGCCCGACCGGACGCCGGCGACGGAGATCATCCGCGCGACGCGCGAGGTCTACCCGGCGTGGCCGACGTTCGACTTTCCGACGGTCCCGGTCTGGCACCGCGGCCGCATGGTGATCATCGGTGACGCGGCGCACGCGACGTCACCGGCGGCGGGCCAGGGCGCGTCGATGGCCATCGAAGACGCCGTCACGCTGGGCAAATGCCTGCGCGACGTGCCGGACGTCGAGCGGGCACTCGCGACCTACGAGGGTCTGCGGCGCGAGCGCGTCGAGGCCGTGGTCGCGGCCGGGAAGCGCAACGGCGAGCAGAAGGTGATCGGGCCGGTCGGACGCGTCGTCCGCGATTTCTTCATCAAGCGGGCGTTCTCGAAGCCGTTCGACGAGGACCCGAACGCCTTCATGTGGAACCACCACATCGACTGGGACGAGAAGATCGCGGTCTAGCGCCAGGTGTCGACGCGGTGGAAGTTCTTGTACGCCCGGCTCGGGGTCGGGCCGCGCTGCCCCTGGTAGCGGGACCCGGCCTCGCTCGAGCCGTACGGGAACTCGGCCGAGCTGGACAGCCGGAAGATGCAGAGCTGGCCGATCTTCATGCCCGGCCAGAGCGTGATCGGCAGGTTGGCGACGTTCGACAGCTCGAGGGTGATGTGCCCGGAGAAGCCGGGGTCGATGAAGCCGGCGGTCGAGTGCGTCAGCAGCCCGAGGCGGCCGAGCGACGACTTGCCCTCGAGGCGGCCGGCGAGGTCGTCGGCCAGGGTGACGAGCTCGAACGTCGAGCCGAGGACGAACTCGCCCGGGTGCAGCACGAAGGGCTCGTCGCCCTCCTTCTCGACGAGCGAGGTCAGCTCGTCCTGCTGCAGCTGCGGGTCGATGTGGGTGTACTTGCTGTTATTAAAGACACGGAAGAGCCGGTCAAGCCGGACATCGACGCTGGACGGCTGGACCATGGCTGGGTCGAACGGGTCCAGTCCAAGACCGCCAGATTCGATCTCTTTGCGAAGGTCACGGTCACTTAGCAGCACCGCGGCAGCGTAAACTAATGAGCATAATTAGAGCCAGCTTGGCTGCGGCGAGCCACGTCACTCTTCAGGCGACCCGCATGTGCTGCGCGTAGGACGTGTCGGGCGCGAAGATCTTCTCGAGCCGCTTCACGTACCCGCGGCGCCCGGCCTCGCCGATCCGCTCCTGCAGCGCGGTGGCACCGGGGATGAGCCGCCGCACGGTCTCGGCGGCGAAGTTGACCCCGGCGACGGCGACGATCGCGGCCTGCGCGACGGGATCGTTCGGCAGCCCGAGGAAGTCGGCGTTGGTCTTCCCGAGCACGAGTCTGCTGATCGACGAGTGCACGGCGACGGAGACGTGCGACAGCACCTTCCCGACGGCACCGCGCCCCTCGCCGACGGCGGCGTTGGCGTCGATCAGCGCCTTGGCGAGCCGCTTCGAGTCGTCGTCCGGGATGAACTCGGTGGCGGCGAGCAGCCAGAGCAGGCGCCAGGCGTCCTCTTCGGAGGTGGGGAGCAGTTCGTCATCGACGCCCATGAGCCAGCCGATGTACCGCCAGAGATGCAGGATGTCCCCGCGTTCGCGCGCGGAGTAGCGCAGGCCGAGCAGCTGCGTGCCGAAGACGTAGACGAGGGAGAAGAGCAGCAGGGTGCCGGCGGTCTGCACCTGGTTGACGGGCCGATCCCAGGCGGCGTAGTCCCAGTCGTCCCGCCGGTTCATGGCGGCGCGCACGTGGGCGTGCACGAGCCGGATCCGCAGAGCGGAGGCGTAACCCTTTTCGCCGTGCTTGAGGGCGCCGGGGGTGGTGACGTCGATCCACCAGGTGGCGGTCTCGACGAGCCGCCGCGTGGCCTGGTATTCGATCTCCCCGGTCCCGACCAGCGATTTCGTCGCGCGGGACGCGAGGTAGCCACCCATCAGCGACATGTCCCCGAGCGGGAAGAGGCCGAGCAACCCGGCCCGGGTGATGGCTTTGGCGCCACGGTCGAGCCGTTCGTCGTCGACCCAGTAGGGCTTGGCGTCGACCTCGTCGAAGAAGTCCTTGAGCGGCCCCTCCGCGGTGGCGCCGTTCGTCAGCGCTTCTTCGAAGAGCCGCCGCCCTTCCCCTTTGGGCTGCCGAGCCATCCAGGCGACGACGTCGTCGGCCCGCTGGTCCTGAACCTGCGCGAACTCCCGGATGCGCGCGACCTGCCGCTCGTCACCCCGGATGTCCCCGTCGATGAACAGCCGCTGGGCCAGCCGGAACCCGCCTTCGCGGAACAGCTCGGGCTCGTCCATGGCGTTCACCTCCGAGGTCGACAACAAGTGTTGTCACTTGAGGCGGAGGAGTCAAGGAGGGAGGGGGCTGGACATGGGGATCACGACGCCGTGTATGCTGACGACGCACTGCGGATGTAGTTCAATGGTAGAACATCAGCTTCCCAAGCTGAATACGCGGGTTCGATTCCCGTCATCCGCTCTCACCGAAAAGCCCCGGGCCTCGAACCCGGGGCTTTTCGCATTTCTTTCAGGCCCAGAAATTGTCGTCGGCGGATTCGTCGCTCGAAACGTCCGTCAGTTCCGTGGCCTTTCCGTCGTGCATGCGGAAGACCAGGGCGTGGCGGGTGTCCAGCTGTTTCCCGTCGCGCGTGCCGGTCGAGTGGTAGACCGTGATGACTTCCTCGTCGTTCGCGTAGACCTCTTCCAGCTCCACCTTCAGCGTTCCGCCGCTTCTCTCGGCGAGCTGCCCGTACATCGCGAGGATCGCGTCGCGGCCTTTGTGGTCGCCGGAGAACATGTTGTGGCCGGGCATGTGCTGCACGGCGTCCGGGGCGAGGAGTTCCGACAACGTGGCGACATCGCCCGCGGAAAATGCCTCGTAGCCCCGGCGGATGAGAGTGGCGTTCTGGTGTTCGGCCATGGTCGGCCTCCTCGGGTAGGACGTCCGTCCATCGAACGCGCCCGTCCGGACCACGGTCAAGACCCCGGTTTTTCACGGGACGGTAAGGAAAACACCCACCGGCCGGCTCGTCTACTGTGGACTCAACCGTCGGCGCAGGTGGGCCGCGTGGGCGGCCGGGAGTCCCGTCTCCACCGCCCGGTCCAGCGCCTCGGCCGCCGCCGGTGAACCCAAGCGGTGCAGCAACTCCGCCCGCGACGCGTGCCACCACGGGTAGTCGTCCAATCCCGCGAGAGAGTCCACCAAGGCCAACCCCGCCGCGGGCCCGTCCCTTTCCGCCACCGCCGCCGCGCGGTTCAGGCGCACCACCGGCGTGTCCTGGATCGACAACAGCACGTCGTACCAGGAGATCACCGCGTCCCAGTTCGTCTCCGCGTACGACGGCGCCAGGTCGTGGCACGCCGCGATCGCCGCCTGGACCACATATGGATTCGGCGTCGACGGCGTTCGGCGCAAACCCGTCCCCACCAGCTCGACGCCCTCCTTGATCAGCGCGAAGTCCCACGCCGACCGGTCCTGGTCGGCCAGCAGCACCGGCACCCCGTCGGAGAACCGCGCCGCGCGGCGGGCGTCCTGGAGCAGCACCAGCGCCAGCAAGCCCAGCGCCGTCGGCTCGTCCGGCATCAGCGATGCCAGCAGGCGAGCCAAGCGGACTCCCTCGGCCAGCAGCGACTCGCGGCCCGTGTAGCCCTCGTTGAAGATCAGGTACACCGTCGACGCCACGCCGGCCAGCCGCGCGGGCAGTTCCTCCGCCGAGGGCACCCGGTAAGGGATCCGAGCCTGAGCGATCTTCTGCTTCGCCCGCGTCAGGCGCTTCGCCATCGTCGCCTCGGGGACCAGCAAGGCCCGCGCGACCTCCAATGTCGACAAACCGCCCAGTGTCCGGAGCGCCAACGCCACCTGCGCGTCCAGCGACAACGCCGGGTGGCAGCACGTGAAGACGAGCCGCAGCAGGTCGTCGCGGACGGAAACCGGGTCCGGGGACGGGTCGACGGCCGGCATCGCGTCCGCCTCCTTCCCGAGCCGCTTCGCTTCGCGGCGGACGACGTCGACCGCGCGGCGGCGGGCCGCCACCAGGAGCCAGCCGCGCGGGTTGTCCGGGACGCCGTCGCGCGGCCACGTCTCCAGCGCGCGCACGACGGCGTCCTGGACCGCGTCCTCGGCCCGGTCGACGCTGCCGGTGACGCGGACCAGCGTGGCCAGTACCCGGGTGCCCTCGTCCCGGACCAGCCGCGCGACCGCGTCCCCGGCGTGGGTCACTGGCCGAAGTCGACGACCGGCCGGACCTCGATGGCGCCGTCCCAGGCACCCGGGATGCGCGAAGCGACCTTGACGGCTTCGTCGAGGTCGGCGCACTCGATCAGGTAGAAGCCGGTGAGGGCTTCCTTCGTCTCCGCGTACGGGCCGTCGCTGGTGACGATGTCGCCGCCCTTACCGCCGGTGACGCGGACCGTCGTGGCGGTCGCCGTCGGGTACAGAGCCGCGCCGCCGCGGATCACCGCCGCCGCGCCCTCGCCGAACTCGTTGTAATCCTTCATCATGTCCGCGGCCTCGGGCGTGGTCGGGTCGATGTCGGTCGCGTAGATGATCGCGGCGTACTTGGGCATGAGGGGCTCCTCGCGGGTCCTGACCGGCGCCGATCGCCGGCTCTCACTGTAAGGACGAACGGGCGAAGCCGCGCCGGGACACTTGCCGCCGGAAAAGTTTCGCGGGCAGGGTGGGAGGCATGGGAGAGCCCGCGCTGTTCGGTCCGGACTTCGATCGCGACCCCTCACCCGCCTACGCCTGGCTGCGCGAACGACCGCCGCACCGGCTCGCCTTCCCGACCGGCACCTGGGCCTGGCTGGTCACGCGGTACGACGACGCCGTGACCGCGCTCAACCACCCCGCCCTGGTCAAGAGCCCCTTCGCCGGCAACGCCGAGTGGCAGCGCTCGGGCATGGGTCTGCCGCTGGACCACCGGCCGTCGCTCGCCTCGAACATGATCAACGCCGACCCGCCCGGCCACGCCCGGTTGCGTCGCGCCTGCGCCGGCGCGTTCGGCTCGCGCCGGATGGAGCACCTGCGGGAACGCGCTCAGCAGGTGACCGACGAGCTGATCGCCGCGATCGAAGCGCGCGGGCACGGCGATCTCGTCACCGACCTCGCCTACCCGCTGCCGATCGCGATCATCTGCGACCTGCTCGGCGTGCCCGACCGGTATCGCGAGGACGTCCACAAGTGGTCGCTCGTCATCGACTCGGCAGACGACACCGACGGCTCGAAGGTCCACGAAGCCACCGACGTGCTGGAACGGCTGGTCACCGAGGTCGTCGACGCCAAGCGCGCGACGCCGGGCGTCGACCTGATCAGCGACCTCGTCGCGCAGGAAGCCGCGGGAACGCTCTCCGCCGACGAGGTGACGTCGACCGCCTTCCTGATCCTCATCGGCGGCCACGAAACGACCGTCGGGCTGATTTCGACCGGTGCGCTCGCGCTGCTGACCCACCCGGACGAAGCCGCGAAGGCGCGCGTCGACCCGGCGCACCGCGCCGCCGTCATCGAGGAGACGCTGCGGCTGCACGCGCCCTTGCAGAACGCGACCTGGCGGTTCCCCACCGAAGACGTCGAAATCGGCGGACGGCTCATGCGGCCCGGCGACCCGATCCTGGTCTCGGTGCTGGCCGCCAACCGCGACCCCGCGGCGTTCGACGCCCCGGACGCGTTCCGGCCGGGGCGACGCTCGGCCGACCGGCGGCACCTCGCGTTCGGCGCCGGGCCGCACCTCTGCATCGGCGCCGCGCTCGCCCGGCTGCAGGCCGACGTCGGCTTCGAGACCGTGCTTCGCCGGCTGCCGACCGCGCGGCTCGCCGCGCCCGAGGACGAACTCCTCTGGTGGCCGAGCCCGATCACGCGTGGGCTCTTCCACCTGCCGATCGATGTCTAACCCTCGACTAGCTCCCACTCGGAGTCCGGGGTCGCGCGGTCGTACACCTGGCCGGGTGCGGCCTTCAGCACCGTGCGGACGTCCGGGTACAGGCCCGCGACGTGCTCCAGCTCCAACCCCTCGACCTCGAAGTCCTCCGCCTCGGGGACCTCGAAGCCGACGAACAGCCACGTGCCGTCCTGCTCGCGGACGACCTGGCGGACCGCGCGGACCGGCTGCTGCGGGCCCGTCGGGATCTCCGTCAGGCCACTGCTGATCTGGGCCTCGTCGTCCGGCGAGCCTTCGAACTTCCAAGCCGCGCGGCGCTGGTTCAGCAGGCGGATGTCCTCGTCCTCGTCGTCGGAACCGGTCACCGAGGACAGCAGCCACGTGCGGCGCTCGGGGTCCCAATCAGCGGCCATGCCCGTCGGCATCCCGGCGAGAGCGGTCAGCTGCGGCAGCAGTTCGACGGCTTCGCGCAGCGACATCTTCCGGAAGCTCTCGCGGTTGACCAGCACGTCGTCGGACAGCTCGGTGCCGTCGCTGATGAACCAGTCGTCCTCGTCGTCCAGCACGACGAAGCCCAGCGCGTCCGGGTCGTTCACCAGGGCCAGCGCGATGATGACCGGCCCCTCCGGGTCCTGGCGCAGCGGCCATTCGGTCGACATGCGCCATATCCCACCATCGGGGCGACACACCCCGTGCGCCGGGGTCACTCGTTCGATAAATTCATCGTACGTTGATATTATGGGCTGCATGGTGCTGTCCAAAGGACTCGCCCGCTTCAACCGCGTGGTGACCAACCGGATCAACAAGTACTTCGTGAACTGGGCGCCGGGTTTCGGCCTGCTCGTCCACAAAGGACGGAAATCCGGCAAGGAGTACCGCACGCCGCTCAACGTCTTCCGCAGCGACGACGGCTTCGTCGTCGCGCTCACCTACGGCCCCGACACCGACTGGGTGAAGAACGTGCTGGCCGCGGAGAGTTGCACCATCGTCACCCAGCGGAAAAATTACCGCGTGCACTCGCCCGAGCTCGTGCATGATGAGTCCCGCCGAGCGATGCCGACGCCCGTCCGCCAGTTCCTCGGCCTGCTGAACGTCCACGACTTCCTGCTGCTGAAGCGGGATTAGGGGGAGAAATGCTGCTCGAGGGGGAGCTCGTCCGGCTGCGCGCGCTCGAACCGGAGGACGCCGACCGCATCCACCCGTGGCTGGGCGATCCCGAGGTCTGCCGGTGGATGACCAACGACCACCCGCTCTCGCTGGCCCAGGTGCGCAAACGCTGTGAAGAGCGCGCGGTCAACACGTACGAAAAGGTCGTCCTCGGCATCGAGGCCAAGGCCGAGCGCAAGCTCATCGGCATCATCGACCTGCGCGACGCCGAACCCGAGATCGGGGAGGCCGAGCTGGACGTCTACATCGGCGACGCCGAGTACCGCCAGGGCGGTGGCTACGGCACCGAGGCGCTGCGCCTGATGTGCCGCTACGGCTTCGACAACATGCGCCTGCACCAGGTCACGCTCTGGGTCGTCGCCGAGAACGAGGTCGCCCGGCACGTCTACCGGAAGGTCGGGTTCGTCGAAGAGGGCCGGCACCGCGAGTCCTTCGTCGGCCAGAACGGCGAGCGCCACGACATGATCCTGATGAGCATGCTCAAGGGCGAGCTCACCTGGTGAGCCGGGCCGGCGCCTTCAGCCGCCACGCCTCTTCGAGCAGTTCGCGCAGCTGATCGAGCTCCACGCGATCCAGGTCGACGATGATCGAGCCGTGGCCGTCGTAGTGCGGGGTCGTGAAGAAGGCCGCGTCGCCGGAGTCCAGCAACGCGGCCTTCTCGTCGAGCCCGCACATCACGACCAGGCCGCCCTCGGCCTCGGTGCGCAGCCGCGCGAACCCCTTGCCCGCCACCTTCAGCGCGGGCGTGCGGTACCAGGTCGACGCCTCGACCTCGGGGAGTCCCGAGGCCAGGCGTACGACGTCTTCCCAAGTCGGCATGGGTCCATTGTCGGGCCGCCGTCTTGGAAAAACCGGATCACGGCAGCTGGGTGACGCGGTCCGCCGCGGGCGGGGCCAGGTTCGGGTGGGCGCCCAGGTACGCGACCAGCGCGTCCAGATCCACCGGTCCGCCGGCCAGGTTCGTGCCCTTGGTGAACTCGGTGAAGCCGTCCCCGCCGGCGGCGAGGAAGTTGTTCACCGACACGCGGTACGTCGCCGCCGGGTCGACCGGCGTGCCGTTGACCGTGATGTTCGAGACCCGCGCGCCCTGCGCCGCCGACGCCGACCAGCTGTAGTGCAGCGAGCTCGAGATCTGCAGGAACTTCGGGTTCACACCCGGCGCCCACTGCTGCTCCAGCACGTTCTTGAGGTTCGCGCCGGTCAGCGTGATCGTCTGCATGATGTTCGAGAACGGCTGGACGGTGAACGCCTCGCCGTAGGTCACCACGCCGTCGCCTTCGCCTGCCGGCGACGACGCGTAGTTCAGGTCGGCGCGGATGCCGCCCGGGTTCGTCATCGCGATGACCGCGCTGTTCGACTGCGTGCCCGCGAGCTGCGCGTCGGCGATGACATCGCCGAGAGCCGACTCGCCCGCCGCGTTGCCCGCCGCCTTCAGGTCCGCGGTGATGGTGCCGATCTGCTTGTTCGCGATCGGACCCGACTTCGCCACGGCGTTCGCGACCAGCGCCGCCACCGCCGGGTCCGGCGTGACCGTCCGCGTGACGATCTCGTTGAACGCCTTGGTCTGCGACCGCACGACGTCGCGCGTCTTCAGGCTGATCTTGAGGTCGACGACCGACAGCAGCCGGCCGAAGGACGCGCCCTGGATGACCGGGCGCGGCTGGCCGGCCGGGTCGTTGATGACGCAGTTGTACTGCTGGTGGCTGTGGCCGGTGAAGATCGCGTCGACCTTCGGGGTCACCGCCTTCGCGATCGCGGTGGCCGGGCCCGGCAGGACTTTGCAGTCGTTCGGGCCTTCGAGCTCGGTGCTGTCACCCTGGTGCAGCAGCACGATCTGGGACTTGACCCCGAAGAAGTCGAGCAGGTTCGCGGTGCGGTTGATCGCCTCGACCTCGTCACCGAACTTGAGGCCCTTGATGGCCTCCGGCGTGACGACCGACGGCAGGTCCTTCAGCGTGGCGCCGATGACACCGATCGGCACGCCACCCTCGAACTTGACGGTGAACGGCAACAACGCGGGCAGGCCGTTGGTGAAGTACACATTGGACCCGAGGAACGGGAACTTCGCACCGCTGAAGGTCTTCTCGAACTGGCACCCGTCGGTCGGGTGGCAGCCGCCGTTCTGGATGCGCTGAAGCTCCTGGTAGCCCTCGTCGAACTCGTGGTTCCCGACCACGGAGCCGTTGACGCCCAGCATGTTCAGGAAGTCGATGGTCGGCTCGTCGTGGAAGAGCGCCGAGGTCAGCGGCGACGCGCCGATGTTGTCGCCGGCGGACACGACGAACGAGTTGCGCACCTGCGCGCGAAGCTGTTTCACGTGCGTGGCCAGGTAAGCGGCACCGCCGGCGTCCACAGTGGTCCCGTCGGACTGCCGGACGCGGCCGCTGGAGCCGGCCGGCGGCTCGAGGTTGCCGTGCAGGTCGTTGAACCCGATGATCCGGACGTCGGTGGTGGGGTCCGGGCGCTGGCCCGCGGACGCGGGCGCGGTGGTGACCGCGGTCGTCGCCAGCGCGGCCGCGGCGAGCACCACGAGCCGGGTTGAAAGCCTCATGCGTGTTTCCTCCGATTCGCGCCCAAGGTCCCCAACGGGCGCACGGCGGAGGATTCTGCCTCGCGAAGCAGTCACCTACCAGGGTCAAAAGACGGACGTAAAGCGAATGTCACCTAACGGCTTCCGTCGAGCAGCACTCGCGCGACGAGTTCGGGGTCGTCGTTCATCGGCACGTGCCCGCAGCCCGGCAGCAGCCGGAACGTCCCCTTCGGAGCGACCTTCCGCAGGTCGGCGACGCGCGGCCGGGCGAGAATCCGGTCGTGCTCGGCCCAGGCGATCGTCACCGGGACACCGGTGACAGGGCCGGCGAAGCGGAAGTCCCCACGCGACTGGGCAGCGGTGGGTTCGAAGCCCGGCGCGGTCGCGAGCGCGTGGGCGTCCGCGACGACGTCGTCCGGAGTCAGCCGCGCCGGCTTCCCGACGATCATCCCGGTCAGCGCTTTGCGGCCGGCCGGGGTCGCGGCGATGCGGCGCACGACGTGCGGTGGCGTGCGCTGGGCGAGCGCGCGGTGGGCCTTGAGTGTGGCGATCGCGTACATCTTCTGCGTCCGGTTCCACAGCCCGGCCGGCGACAGCGCCGTGACGCTGCGGACGAGCCCGGCCTGCCCGAGCGCGAGCGACAGCAGGCCGCCGAGCGAGTTGCCCGCGACGTGCGGCCGGTCGAGACCCAGCTCGGTGAACAGCTCCTTGAACATCACCAGCGCCGGCTCGACGCCGTAGCCGCCGGACGGCTCCGGCGACTCGCCGAAGCCCGGCAGGTCCACGGCGATGACGTCGCGATGCGGCGTGAGCAGCGGAAACACCGGCGTCCACGCTTGACGGCGGTGCCCGATGCCGTGGATCAGCACCAGAGGCTCGCCCCGGCCCGCGCGGTCATAGACGACGTCGTCCATTACCCGAGAGTAACAGTTACTCCCCGTCCGGAGAAACCCGCTTTCCGGCGTCGGCCGACCGCTGGACGGCGTCGAGCACGCGGTGCACGCGCAAGGCGTGCGCGAAGTCCGGCAGGTCGCCCTTGAGGTGCCGCGCGTAGGCGTGCGCGACGTTGTACGACGGCTCGGAACTGCGCCCGGCCAGCTGCGGGAGCTCGTACCGGGCGGGCACGGTGAGCTTCTCGAGCGTGCCGGTCCGGCTGCCGCGCAGCGTCAGCTTCGCGATCCAGAACAGCGGGTCCGCGGCGGTGACGACCAGGGTGCCCTCGGTGCCGTTGATCTCCCAGTGGAAGTCCGTGGCGGGCGACGACCCGCCGCGCAGGTGCAGCGAGGCGACGGCACCGCCGCTCAGGACGCCGTTGACGGCGATCTGGTCCGGCGCGGTCATCGGGACGGAGTCGCCGGTGACCTCGTCACGCACGCGCTGCCGGACCGTCGCCATCGTCGCCGACAGCTCGGCGAACCGGCCGAGCACCATGTCGAAGGCATCGATCGTGTGCGCGAACGGGATCGTCAGCATGGTCGCCCCGCCTTCGGGGTGCAGCTGGTAGTCGCGCCCGGCCCGGACCGACGGCCCCCAGTTGCCGCCCGAACCGATCAGCGACGTCGAGAGCACGCGGCCGACGTAGCCGTCCTTGATGAGGTCGCGCAGGTAGCGCAACGCGGGCGCGGACCGTCCCTGCAGGCCGACCGCGGTCTGCTTGTCGCGAGCGGCTTCGACCAGCGCCTCGGTTTCGGCGAGGCTCGCACCAAGCGGCCACTCGCTGAGCACCTGCTTGCCCGCGGCCAGCGCGGGCTCGATCAGGGCCCGGTGCTCGGACACCTTCACCGCGACGACCACCAGGTCGACCTCCGGGTGCCGCGCCAGCTCCCCGGCGTCACCGAAGGTCAGCGGCACGCCGTACTTCTCCCCGGCCACCCGCGCCGACTCGGCGCTGCTCCCGCTGAGCGCGCGGAGTTCGTAGCCGTCCACGACGGCCAGCGCGGGCACGTGCGCGGTGGCGGCCCAGCCGCCGTTCGCGCTGAGCCCGACGATGCCGACCCGGACCGGTGCCATGAGCGTTCCCTTTCGTTGCCCCGCACAAGACTTCGACGTGCCGAGCGTCGTGCGCATTCCCCCGTCCGCGCAAGCAGCATCCGGTTATGTCTCGACATGACATCGATCACCGGTAACGGCCGCTCGGACCGGGACGATGAGCCGGACACTACGGCGTGTGGGGGACAAGTGGGCATCGAAGTCGTACTCGTGGTGCTTGCCGTCGTCGTGCTGCTGATCGGCGGCACGGTGTTCAGCGCGTGGCGATCCGAACGCTCCGAGGACCGCGAAGACGACTGACCGATCGGCCCGGCGGTGATCGGCCGAGTGGCCGATGCGGTCGGGCTCTTCGACCGAAGTCCCCGCGCGGCAAGATCCATAACGTCGGTGGCATGACGAACGCACAGGTCACCGCCCTGCAGTACGGGTTCATCGGCTTCCTGGCGCTGTGGACCGTGGTCCTGGTGCCGCAGCTGATCACGCAGCTCGCGCGCTACGGCGGCCTGCGCGTCCGAGGACTTCTGCCGACCGCCGCGGTGCTGTTGTACGGGTGCATGACGCTCGCGGTCGTCTTCCTGCCGCTGCCCGGACCGGGCACGCGCCGGCTGAGCCAGACCGTGCAGCTGCACCCGTTCCAGTGGATCACCGACATCCACACGGAGATGCTCAAGCACGGGTCGCAGTGGTTCCTGACGCAGACGTTCCAGCAGGCGTGCCTGAACGTGCTGCTGTTCGTCCCGCTGGGGGTGTTCGCGCGGGTGCTGTGGCGCCGCGGCCTGATCGGCACGCTCCTGATCGGCTTCACGGCGTCGCTGCTGATCGAGATCACGCAGCTGACGGCGAACTTCGGGACCGCGCCGTACGTCTACCGCATCTTCGACGTGGACGACCTCATGAACAACGCGGCCGGCGCGGGAGTCGGCTGGGTGTTCGGGGCGCTGCTGCTGACGGTCCTGCGTTCACCGATCGGCGCGCAGCCGGCCCGGAGCGAGCGGGTCCACCTCGCCGAGACGCGCTAGCCGAGCTTTGCGCTGCAGGGCGGCCCGCTTGGCGGCGCGGCGATCTTCGAGGACGACGACGAGGGCGGCTACCGCGATGACCAGCGCGACGAGGCCGAGGATGAGCGGAAGCTGCACGAAACCCTCCTCGGTACGGCGCTGTGCGGGAGATCACACAGGTTACGCAGGTACGTGGTGAATTCGCTACCCCCGGCGACCGGGGAGGGCGGTGAACCAGGTCCGGTCCGCGGTGAGCCACCGGTCGAAGACCAGATCAGCCGACGTCAGGACGGTTTCCAGCTCGAGACGGCGACAAGTGAACTCTTGGTTCCACCGCTCGCCCCGAGCCGCATAGCGCACGGTCGCCGACACCAGATCCCCGTCCCGGACCACATCGGCCAGCGAGACCGAAACTTCCCCGAGCCACCCACCCTGCCCGGACGCGACCGAATCGAACCAAGCCGGCGGGTGCCACTCGACGATCAACCGCCCCGAAGCCCCCAAGTGCCGCCGGGCGGCGGCGAGCATCGCCCGGCGATCCGCGTGCACCGCCGTGTTGATCAAATGACTCCCCAGCAGCACCGCGTCGAACGTCCGCCCGAGGTCCAGTTCCCCGATCCGCGCGCACACCGTCGAACCCCGGACGTGCGCGAGCATCGCCGGCGAATCGTCCACCGCGACCACCGGATGCCCGAGCGCCAGCAACGGATGCGTCACCCGCCCCGCCCCGCACCCCAGCTCCAGGATCGACGCCCCCGGCGGCAACGCCGCGTGCACGATCTCCGGCTCACCGGCCGCCGGCAACAGCAGGTAGACCTCGACGGGACACCCGTCCGCGGTGACTTCCACCAGACGAGCATGCCGGAAACTGGGCCCGTGAGACCCACCAAGGACCAGCTGGCCGCCGCGCACAACACGACCATCCCGGACGTCATCGCGCCCGGCCTCGACGTCCTCTTCTGCGGCATCAACCCCGGCCTGTACTCCGGCGCGCTGAAGCAGCACTTCGCCCGTCCCGGCAACCGCTTCTGGCCCGCCCTCCACCACGGCGGCTTCACGCCCCGCCGGTACAAGCCCGCGGAGCAAGACCAGCTGCTCGACCTCAAGCTCGGGATCACGAACGTCGTCGCGCGGACGACCGCCCGCGCCGACGAGCTCACCGCCGACGAATACCGCGAAGGCGGCAAGCTCCTCCAGGCCAAGGTCGAGGAGTACCGGCCGCGGTGGCTCGCCGTCGTCGGGATCACCGCCTACCGGACCGCGTTCGGCTTCCCGAAGGCGCGCGTCGGACCGCAGGAGCACCGGATCGGTGACACCCGCGTGTGGGTCCTGCCGAACCCGAGCGGGCTCAACGCGCACTGGACGCCGGCCGGGCTCGCGGACGAGTTCGCGAAGCTGCGGGCCGCATCCGAAGTCCGTCGAAATCGTTGAATACGGGGCGAGCCACCCTCAGTAGCGCCAACCGCTCCATCGGGTCCGCCAAGGCCCGGCCGAACCGCCCCTTCAAGATCGTCTTCTACTCAAAGTTTGCTGTGACCGGCGGATTGGGCCATGAGGGGTAATTGGCGTCATGAGCTGCGCAATCGCGACTCGTACCAAGCAGGAGGAGTCACTTTTGGCCGGTCCCGGCAGGGGGGACCGGACGACGCCGGGAGGCGTCCCCAGGAGCGACGGCGCAGAGACGGAGGCCCACGATGCACGGCATCGAGCCCACCCGCAGGCCCACCGGGCCGATCGGACCCGGCGGGCGCAGTCTCGGCGTGGCCGTCGTCGATCCGGTCCCGATCTTCCGCGACGGCCTCGCCGCGCTCGTCCACCGCAGCCAGGGGCTGCACTGGGCGGGCCAGGCGGCCAGCCACCACGCCGCGCTGCAGCTGTGTGAGCAGGTCAAGCCGGACGTCGTCGTGCTCGATTCGGCGCTCGATCCGAACTGCCACCTGACGAAACTGCTCAACGCCGGCGACCCGGCACTGATCCTGGTCACGCTCATCCGGGACACGAACCGCACGCAGCAGTACCTCGCGGCCGCGATCGCCGCGGGCACGCACGCGATCGTGCCGCGGTCGATCGACTCACGACGGCTCGCCGAAGCGATCCGGCGCGCCCACACCGAGCGCCGGTACATCGACCCGGCGCTGGCCGCGCTGACCGCCCGCCCGAAGCGGGCGACCGTGCCCAAGGGCGACCTCGCCCACGACAGCCCACCCGCGACGCGCGGCGCGATGCCGCTGTCCCGGCGCGAGTACCAGGTGCTCCAGCTGGTCGCCGAGGGTCTCGAGAACTCGGCGATCGCGAAGCTGCTGTTCCTGTCCGTCGAAACGGTCCGGACCCACGTCAAGAGCATCCTGCGCAAGCTCTCCGCGCGGGATCGCACGCACGCCGTCACCATCGCCTTCCGCGGCGGGATACTCGTCGCCCGCGCGGAAGACGGCCACGTGCCGGTGACTGCCGACACAACGGCGCTCCCGGGCCAGCGCTGACCCCTGAAACCGCCCGGATTTCCCCACTCGGAAGTGCGGATCTGCTTGCTCCAGTTACCCGCAGGTAATATCCTGAAGTTACCGGCGAGTAAGGCGAACATGTGCCCGGCCGGGGAGCCGAACACATTGGAGTGACGACATGGGCCACTACAAGAGCAACGTCCGAGACCTGGAGTTCAACCTCTTCGAGGTCCTGGGCGTGCAGGAGCGCCTGGGCAAGGGTGTGCTCGCCGAGTCCGACGAGGAGACCGCCCGCGGGGTGCTGTCCGAGCTGAACAAGCTCGCGACCGGCCCGCTCGCCGAGTCCTTCGCCGACGCCGACCGCAACCCGCCCGTGTACGACCCGAAGACCTTCAGCGTCAAGATCCCCGAGTCGTTTAAGAAGAGCTACCAGCAGCTGCTGGACGGCGAGTGGTGGCGTCTCGGGCTGACCAACGACCTCGGCGGCTTCGGCCTGCCCCCGACCGTCCAGTGGGCCGCGTCCGAGCTCATCCTCGGCGCCAACGCCCCGCTGTTCATGTACCTGGCGGGCCCGAACTTCGCCATGATCGTGAACAAGAACGGCACCGAAGAGCAGAAGCACTGGGCCCAGCTCATGATCGACCGGGCCTGGGGCGCCACGATGGTGCTGACCGAGCCGGACGCCGGCTCCGACGTCGGCGCGGGCCGCACCAAGGCCACCAAGCAGGAGGACGGCTCCTGGCACATCGACGGCGTGAAGCGGTTCATCACCTCGGCCGAGCACGACATGAGCGAAAACATCATGCACCTGGTGCTCGCTCGCCCCGAGGGCCCCGGCATCGAGACCAAGCCGGGCACCAAGGGCCTGTCGCTGTTCCTCGTGCCGAAGTTCCACTTCGACTCCAAGACCGGCGAACTGGGTGAGCGCAACGGCGCCTTCGTCACAGGAGTCGAGCACAAGATGGGCATCAAGGCCTCGACGACGTGTGAGCTGACCTTCGGCCAGCACGGCACCCCGGCCAAGGGCTGGCTGCTCGGCGAGGTCCACGACGGCATCGCGCAGATGTTCCAGGTCATCGAGTACGCCCGGATGATGGTCGGCACGAAGGCCATCGCGACGCTGTCGACGGGTTACCTCAACGCGCTCGAGTACGCCAAGGAGCGCGTCCAGGGCGCCGACCTGCCGAACATGCTGAACAAGGCCGCCCCGCGCGTCACCATCACGCACCACCCGGACGTCCGGCGGTCGCTGATGCTCCAGAAGGCGTACGCCGAGGGCCTCCGCGCGGTCTACCTGTACACCGCGTCGTTCCAGGACCAGCTGTGGACCGGCGAAGGCGACCAGAAGATCGCCCACGGCGTCAACGACCTGCTGCTGCCGATCGTCAAGGGCGTCGGCTCCGAGCGCGCCACCGAGCAGCTCGTGCAGTCGCTGCAGACGCTGGGCGGTTCCGGCTTCCTGCAGGACTACCCGATCGAGCAGTACATCCGCGACGCCAAGATCGACTCGCTGTACGAGGGCACCACGGCGATCCAGTCGCTGGACTTCTTCTTCCGCAAGATCGTCCGCGACAAGGGCGCGTCCCTGGCCTTCGTCGCCGGCGAGATCACGAAGTTCATCGAGTCCGAGGCGGGCAACGGCCGGCTCAAGAACGAGCGCGGGCTGCTCAAGCAGGCCCTCGAGGACACCCAGGGCATGCTGGGCTCGCTGATCGGCTACCTGACGGCGTCGCAGGAGGACCCGCAGAGCATCAACAAGGTCGGCCAGCACACGGTCCGCCTGCTGATGTCGGTCGGCGACCTGCTCATCGGCTGGCAGCTGCTCAAGCACGCCGAGGTCGCCATCGGCAAGCTCGACGCGGGCGCGTCCGCCAAGGACGTCCCGTTCTACGAGGGCAAGATCGCCGTGGCGTCGTTCTTCGCGAAGCAGGTGCTGCCGGAGCTGACTTCCCGCCGCGCCATCGTGGAGGCCGCCGACAACGCGCTGATGGAGCTCGACGAAGCCGCGTTCTGATAGGTCACGAAAAGGGCTCTCCCCGCGTGGGGAGGGTCCTTTTCGTGTTTCAGGGGCCCCGGGGGCGGGCACTCCGCTCACCGAGTCCGACGGACCCGAGTGGCCGGGTTCGCGGATCCTTGAGAGGAGAAAGTGATGACTGTCGCCGGCATCGTCAGCGCCATCATCGTCGGGCTGATCATCGGCGTTCTGGGCCGGCTGGTCGCACCCGGCAAGCAGAGCATCCCGATCTGGCTGACCATCGTGATCGGTATCATCGCCGCGTTCATCGGCACGGCCATCGCGCGTGGTCTCGGGTACGCCGACACCAACGGCATCGACTGGCTGGAAATCCTGACGCAGGTCGTCCTCGCCGCCATCGGCGTGAGCATCGCCGCCGGTGCGTACGGCCGCCGAGGCGTAACCAGGTAGCTGGTACTTCGGAAGACCCGGCCCGGTCCGGTCCGCTCGTCGGGGGCGGACCGGGCCGGGTCTTTTCGTGTCACCTCATCGGGGGTCAGCGCGCGCGGTACGGCGGGATCGGTGCCACCGTGGCGCTTATTGCGCTATCCGAGGAGGCAGCTGTGCTCGGCGGACTTTGGGGCATCATCTCGACCATCATCGTGGGCCTGATCCTGGGCGTGCTGGGCCGGCTGTTCGCGCCGGGCGACCAGAAGATCCCGATCTGGCTGACGATCGTCGTCGGCATCGTCGCCGCGTTCATCGGCAACTGGCTCGCCGGGGTGTTCGGCGTCAAAGACACGTCCGGCATCGACTGGATCCGGCACATCTTCCAGGTCGTGGCCGCCGTCGTCGGCGTCATCGCGGCGTCGGCGATCTACGCCCGGGTCAAGGGCGGCCACCGCACTACCGCTTGAGCGACAGGCCTGCGCCGACGAGCAGCAGCGCGGCGGCGCAGGTCATCGCCGTGGTGAGGGCGGTCGCGGACGACGTCACGGCCAGGGTCAGGAACAGGCTGCCGAACGTGGCCACGCCGACGACCTGACCCAGCTGCAGCGTGGTGGTCAGCAGGCCGCTGACGTCCGCCGCGCGCTCGAGCGGGACGTGGGTCAGCGCGTTGACCATCAGGGAGCCGAACGCCGGCCCCATCGACAGCCCGAACAGCAGCAGCGCCACGAAGAACAGCGTCCCGCCGTCGCGGCCCAGCCCGAGTAGTGCGTAGGCGACCGCGGACCCCACGTAGCCGGCCGGGGTCAGCCAGGCGTGCACCCGCTTCGGCAGCCGGTTCCAGAAGAACCCGCACAGGCCGAAGACGACGCCGCCCGGCGCCATCGCCAAGCCGGCGGCCATCGCCGTCTTGCCGAGGCCCGACTGCAGGTGCAGCGACACGCAGAAAAGGAACCCGCCGTAGGACGCGACTCCCGCCGCGAGCGTCGCCAGGCCGGGCGCGACCCCGCGGACCTTGAGGACGGCCAGGTCGACGAGCGGGTCGGCCACCCGGCGTTCGACGACCACGAACAGCACGGCCAGTGCCGCGCCCACCGCGATCGACGCGAAGGTCCAGGCGGGCCAGCCGGTTTCGTGCCCGAGCACCAGCGGCAGCACGACGAGCACCACAGCCGGGACGGCGGTCGCGAGCCCGACGAGGTCGAGGCGGCGGCCCGCCTTCGCCGTGCCGCTGGGCAGCAGCCTGGCGGCGAAAACGGCTACGAGCACGCCGAGCGGCACGTTGACCAGGAAGATCGGCCGCCAGCCCGTGCCGAACAGGTCCGCGCCGACGAGCACGCCGCCGAGCACCTGGCCGGCCACGAACGCGACCGAGAGGACCGCGGTGTACGCGCTGAGGGCCTTCGCCCGCGCGGCCCCGCTGAACTGCGCCTGGATGAGGCTGATGACCTGCGGCATCATCAGCGCAGCGCCCGCTCCTTGGGCGATCCGCGCGGCGATGAGGATCTTTTCGTCCGGCGCCAAGCCGCAGAGCGCGGAGCAAACGGTGAAGGCGATCGTGCCGGTGACGAAGAGGCGTCGTCGGCCGTACAGCTCGCCGAGGCGGGCGCCCGTGATGAGCAGCATCGCGTAGCCCACGGTGTAGCCGGAAACGACGAGCTGGAGCGCGGCGCCGGACGCGTGCAGGTCGGTGCGGATGTCGGTCATGGCGACGTTCACGACGGTCACGTCGAGCAGCGCCATGAACTGGCCGAGCAGCAGGACGGCCAGCATGAACCACGGCCGCCGGTCCGGCCGGGCTTCCCGGTCCGTGGCCGGGGCAGGGGTGGTCAGAGTCATGGCTCCGACCTTGGGGTTCCGCGGTCGTTTCCGGAGAGAGCCTGGCGATGCTGGTACTGCCAGCACCCGCTTCGACGAAAATTGTCGTACCCCTCCGGCACCATGTCCGCATGACCCAGACGCAGGTCCACACCAGCCGCCGAGAGGAACTCGGCCAGTTCCTCAAGGCGTGCCGCGCGCGGATCGGCCCGGAGGAGGTCGGGCTCGCACCCGGCCCACGTCGCCGGCTCAGCGGGTTGCGCCGCGAGGAGGTGGCGCTGCTCGCCGGGGTCGGCGTCACCTGGTACACGTGGCTGGAGCAGGGGCGGCCGATCAACGCGAGCTCACAGGTGCTCGACGCCGTGGCGCGCACGCTGCGGATGGTGCCTCCGGAGCGGGAGCACCTGTACCGGCTGGCGGAGCTGACGCCGTCGCGGCTGCCGTCGATGGTGGAAACGGTGCCGGACACGGTGCGCGAGGTGCTGCGCGCGCTCGACCCGCTGCCGGCGACGCTGGTCAACGGGCGGTTCGACATCCTGGAGTCGAACGCGGCCCAGGAGGAGCTGTTCTGGGAGTGGCACAGCTTGCCGTGCCTGCACAAGAACCTGCTGTGGTGCTGCGTGACCGAGCCGAACGCGCGGCGGTTCTTCTTGAACTACGAAGAGGAGGTGCCCTACATGGTCGCGCGGATGCGGGCCGAGTACGGCAGGCACGTCGGCGACCCGTCGTGGGAAGAGGACATCCGCCGGTTGTCGGCGCTGAGCCCGGAGTTCGCCGAGCTGTGGGCCCGGCACGAGGTCGCCGAGCCCCAGGCCCGCCTGCGGCGGATCAACCACCCGCAGGCCGGCCGGATGGACCTCCGGCTGACCGAGCTGGCGGTGTCCGAGGCACCGGGGCTGCGGATCCAGGTGTCCACTCCGGACGACTCGCGCAGCTGGGCGTTGCTGCCCCGGACCAGGCGGCCGTCATGACGTCGGTCGAGTTGAGCGGCCAGGGGCTGACGTCGGTGCCTTCGCTGCCACCGGGGGTGACCCGGCTCGATCTGTACCAGAACTCACTCACGGCGGTGCCTCCGTCGTTGTGGACGCACACCGGGCTGGAGGTGCTCAACCTGGCGGCGAACCGGCTTTCGTCGCTGCCGCCGGGGATTTCGGCGCTGAAGTCGTTGCACACGCTCGACTTGGGGCACAACGAGTTCAACTCGCTGCCGGACGAGCTGGGCGACCTGGCCGGGCTCACCGAGTACCTGTACGTCAGCGACAACCGGCTGACGTCGTTCCCGGCGGCTTGGTGCCGGTTGAGCCGGTTGCGGTACCTGGGCTGCACGGACAACCGGATCGTCTCGCTTCCGCCGGACCTGTCCGGGTTGGCTTCGCTGCGCGAACTCAGGCTGTACCGCAACTCGCTGGCTTCCCTGCCGGAGTCGATCGGTGCGCTCAGTGCGTTGCGGGAGCTGCACTTGCGGGGCAACCGGTTGACGGCGTTGCCCTCGTCGATCGGTTCTCTGACCGAGCTGCGCCAGCTCGACCTGCGGGAGAACCTGCTGGAGACCCTGCCCGCGTCGATCGCTCAGCTGTCCGAATTGGACAAACTGGATCTGCGGTGGAACAAGCACTTCCGGGAGCCGGCGTGGCTGCGCGACTTCGAGGAGGCGGGTTGCATGGTCCTTCGCTGACAACTCAACAGAGGATGGTCGGACGCGGACCGTAGGTCGCCGTGTGCGACGTCCGGCGGATCTCGGCGCCGCTCGCGACGTCGTAGAGCACGCGCGTGTCGGTGACGCTGAAGCCGGGCGTACCGATCGACGGCTGGCACGGGCTGGTACCGCCGAACTGGACCGGCGGGGGATCGCCGGGGGTCTGCGCGCCGGTCTGGCTCTCGACGCGGTAGTGCCGGGTACCCCAGATCCGGACGGTCACGGAGTCGCCGGAAACCGTGGCCTGGATGGCTATCCCGGTCGGCGAGTCGTTGGTCAGCTTGAGCTCGACCGGGCTGCCGTCGGCGTTGACGGCCTTGGCGTCGCGGCCGGCGGGGTAGCGGTCGAGGTAGTGGTCGTGGTCGAGGTGACCGCCGTCGGCGAGGCCCGCGAGGTAGCCCGCGTTGTACAAAGTGGACGCGAGCTGCGAGACGCCACCACCGACGACTTCGGCGCCGGTGCCGTCTTCGTCGGCCGGGGCGGGCACGTAGCCGGCGTCGGCGGTGCGCGGGCCGGAGCGGGCGCCGAGGCTGAAGGTCTCACCGGGCTTGACGATCGTGCCGGACACGCGGGCGGCGAGCGTCCGGTTGTTCGTCGCGGCCGGGCCGGCCAGGCCGCCGACGGTGAACTGGCCGATGACCTCCTTGATGCCGAGCGCGCTGGCGGAGTCGGTGGTCACGCTGGGGCTCGACGCGCTGTAGACGACGGGCAGGTCGCGGCCGCCGGTCTTCTTGAGGACGTCGATGAGCGGCAGGAAGGTCTTCTCCCAGTTGACCTTCCGGGCGTCCTCGGACGGCTCGACGGCGGGCTGGTCGCCGGTGAAGACGATCTGGGCGTCCTTGCCGTCGGTCTCGGTGCTGGCGAGGGGGTCCTTGAGCGCGGCCTGCAGCTTGCCCTGGTCGATGCGGACCTCGACGGCCCCGCCTTCGACGGCGGCGAACTGGAAGGCCGAGGCGATGGTGGCGGGCGTGAGCGGCACGTCCTTGCCCTGGCCGTGCACGACGACCGGCTGCGCCACAGCGGGCACGACGACCTGCTGGTAGGCGGCCTGCACGCCGGCGGCGGTGGCCTTCACGGGCGTGATCGCCATGCCGAGCTTGACGCCACCGGGGTCGAGCCAGTGGTCGGTGACGGTCCGCACGGCCCCGCCGAGGTCGGTCAGCTGCTGCCCCTGCCGCGGCAGGATCGGATAGGGGTTGACGCGGCCGTCGTCGCCTTCGACCGCGACGAACCCGACCGCGCCTTCGGTGGCCGGGTGGTTCAGCCTGCCCTCGGCGAGCTGGCGCACGGCCTGGCTGATCTGGTCGGGATCGGTCCGCGTGGCGACGCCGACCTCGCGGCTGGAGAAGAAGGACATGATCCGCGTGATCGGACTGAGCGGCTGGTGCCCGGCGAGCCCGAGGGTGTTCGGCCAGTCGAGCCCGAGCCCGGACTGCGAGGGCACGAGCTCGGCCTGCACATCCCCGGCGTGGATGACGACGGGCTTGGTCAGCCGCGGTTCGAGTTCCTTGCGCAGCTTGGCTTCGGCATCGGCATGGCTGAGCCCCCCGACCTCGATCCCGGCAACGGTGACCCCGCGAGGGACATCACCGGCGCTGACGAGGAGATCGATGGCGTAGAGGATGACGAAGAGCCCGAGCGCGATCCCGATGGACATCATGGTCCGGGCAACGCCCTTGCGAAGCCTCCGAGCCGGAGTCTCAGGCGCGGGCGGCGGAGCGGGGGTTTCGAGGAGTTCGCCGAGGAGATCATCGGAGAAGAGATCAGCGGTGACGGCGGCTTCATCGGCAGCCGGGGCCAGGACAGCGGTGGCCGGCGCGGCGGGTTCGGCGGCTACCTCGGCTGGAGACGGCTCCAGGACCGGCTCGGCGGCGAGCGTTTCCGCGGACTCGGCGGGCTCGGTCGCGGTCGGCTCCGGTTCCCCCGCGTCCACCGACTCCGCCGTCTCGGGCGTGACCTCGGCCGGCTCCGCCACTCCAGGCTCGGCCACCACAGAACCACCCGGTTCGGCGCGCTCGCGCTCGTCGTCGTCTGCCACGCCCCTGCCCCTCCGCGGGAGCCGACCTACAGGTAGAGCCCCGTGCCGTGCTCGGTCCGCTCCATCGCCACCGCGTGGATGTCGCGTTCGCGCATCACCAGGTGCCCTTCGCCCTGGATCTCGACCTCGAGCTGGTCGTCCGGGTTGAAGAGCACGCGGTCGCCGGTCTTGACGTTCCGCACACTGTTGCCGACGCCCAGTACATCACCCCACGCCAGCCGCCGCGCGACCTGCGCCGTTGCGGGGATCACGATGCCGCCGCTGCTGCGGCGCTCGCCCTCTTCCGGCGACAGCCGCACGAGCACCCGGTCGTGCAGCATCTGGATCTCGAGTTTCGGCCCGTCAGACACGGTTCGCATGCTACTCGGCGGGCTCACCCGCCATGACCAGGCTCAGCTCACGCGCACCGTCCGCGGCCAGGCGCACCGGCACGCCCCAGTCCTGCCGCGTGATTCGGCACGCGGGGTGCTCACCGCCGTCATCGCAGCTCGCGGCCTGCGCGACGACCTGCAGCACGCCCTCGGTCACGCCCTCGGCGAGCCGGATCGTGCGCTTCAGGTCGGTGCCGGTTCCCCCGCCGTCGGCCAGCAGCGACGGCGGCGACGCGCTGATCTCCAGCCGCGTCGACGGGCCGTAGCGGTCGTCGAGCTTCTCGCCCGGCGGGGCGCTGAAGACGACCGAAAAGTCGACCTCGCCCGGTGCGAGCACGGTCGGCGGCCGGCGGACGGCGTGCGCGTCGCCCGACACGACCGTCGGCTCGGCTGCGGGCAGCGGGCCGATGCGGTTGCCCGCCGACTCGACGACCAGCAGCTCGCCGTCGTGCAGCAGCAGCCCCTGCGGCTCCGAAAGCCCGGTGGCGATCGTGGTCACTTGGCGCGTGAAGACGTCGAAGCGGCGTACGGCGCCGTTGTAGGTGTCGGCGATCGCGATCTTGTCGCCGGGCAGCACCGCCAGGCCGAGCGGGTGCTGCAGCAGCGCCTTGTCGGCCGGGCCGTCGGTGTGGCCGAACGAGAACAGGTCGACGCCGATCGCCGTGTGGACGGTGAACGACTCGCCGTCGGGCTCGATCCAGCGCAGCGCCGACGTCTCGGCGTCGGCGAGCCACAGCTTGTCGCCGTCCACGGCGAGACCCGACGTCTGCGCGAAGAACGCTTCGCCGACGTCGCCGTCTCGCAGGCCTTCGACGGTCGTGCCCGCGAAGCGGCGGATGGTGCCGGAGATCGGGTCGAACACGCTCAGCGTGTGGTTGCCCGCCATCGCGACGACGATCCCGCCGGCCGGGCCGTACCAGGCGACGTCCCACGGGCTCGTCAGGTCGACCTCGACGCCCTTGCCGGAGTCCGGCCCGCTGCGCCACTGCGCGCCGGTGCCGGCGACCGTCGTCACCTCGCCGGTGATCAGGTCGAGGCCGCGCAGCCGGTGACCGGCGGTGTCGGCGACGACGGCGTGGTAACCGGCGCGCTCGGCGACGTCGTACGGCAGCAGCGCGATGCCCGACGGCTCGGCGAAGGTCGCGATGTCGAACGGGCCGTCCTGGCCGCCGCGTTCCCCGCTGCCGAAGCGCCGGATGACCGTCTCGCCGTCGGAGGCGAACTCGACGATCGCGTGGTGGCCGGTGTCCGCGACGAGGACGCGTCCCTCGGCCGTCGCGACGGCCTTGCTCGGGAACCGCAGCTCGCTGACCTGCTCCTCGACCGGCACGTACGGGCTGCCGCCGCGTCGGAGCGTCCCCTTCGCTTCGTGCTTCGTGACGAGGTCGGCGATGACGCGGCGAAGCGCCTCTTCGTGCCCTTCGCCCGCGGCGACGTGCACGACGTACCCCTCGGGGTCGACGACCGCGAGCGTCGGCCACGCGCGGACCGCGTACTGCGACCACAGCTCCATCTTCGGGTCGTTGACCACCGGGTGGTGCACGTCGTAGCGCCGGACCGCGGCTTCGATCGACGCGCGCTCGCCCTCGTGCAGGAACTTCGGCGAGTGGACGCCGATGGTGACGAGCACGTCGGCGAACTCGGCCTCGAGGGGACACAGCTCGTCGAGGACGTGGAGGCAGTTGATGCAGCCGCTGGTCCAGAAGTCCAGCAGGACGATGCGGCCGCGCAGCTCGGCGAGGGTCAGCGGGCGGCCGCCGGTGTTCAGCCAGAGGTCGCCGCGCAGCTCGGGGGCGCGCACGCGGGCCTGCGGTCGGGGGGAAGTCACGGCAAGAGTGAACTACACGCGCTCACGTGCTGTTCCGAGGTCCAGCCGATGAGAGAACAAACTCACCCCATGTGGGTGGTCGTGAAAACGGCGGAAAAGGACGCGCGGCGCGGTGAGCCGCCGCTTAGGCTCGGCGCATGACCCCCGTCCAGCCGGCCGGCGCCCTCACTTTCGAGGAGGCACGGCACCTGCAGGAGAACCTCCGGGAACCGGTGCGTCCCGGGCTGACCGAAGCCGAGCTCGACGACGTCGAGCGCCGGTTCGGCTTCCGCTTCGCCGCGGACCACCGCACGTTCCTGTCCGCCGGCGTCCCGATCGGCGACCGCTGGCCGGACTGGCGCTGCGGCAACACCGAGCAGCTGCGCAAACGCTTGGCCTGGCCGGTCGACGGCGTCCTCTACGACGTCGAGCACAACGGCTTCTGGCTCCCCGACTGGGGCACGCGGCCGGTCGGCCCGGAGGACGCGGTCCGCGAAGCGCGCCGCCGCCTGGCCGGCGTGCCGCAGCTGGTGCCGGTCTGCGGACACCGGTACCTGCCCGGGGTGCCGGGCACGGCGGGCTACCCGGTGCTGTCGGTGTACCAGACGGACATCATCGTGTACGGCTGTGACCTGCGGGATTACCTGCACCGCGAGTTCGCGACGGGCGGCATCAGCACGGCGCCGCCGGACGGGCCGAGGTACATCGAGTTCTGGTCCCGCTTCATCGACTAACGGACTCTGACCTTCTCTAGCACCATCACTAGAAAGCCGAAGAGAGATCAATTCTCCCGGCGCAGCATCCGGCTCACACCCGCCGCCACGGTCGTCGCCAGGATCCACCCGGACGCCGTGAACCCGGCCGCCACCCAGTTGTCCGGCCCGTGCATGTACCAGCGCGACTTGTTCCCGAAGTCCACGATCGGCACCAGCAGATCCGCCGTGTAGATCACCGGGTTCCACTGCAGCCCCGTGTCCTGCTGGTTGACCACGCACCGCGGGCCGTTCGCGATGATCTGGTGCGCCGGATCCAAAGGAGGCCGGGTCACGCAGTCGTCCGTGCCCAAGCCGAACCACAGGCTGCCCAGCACCAGCAACGTGAACAGCCACCCCAGCGCGCGGACCGGGCGGTAGCCGTACCCCACCATCGACCGCTGCAGCCAGCTCCACAGCCGGACCCCCGGGCCGAAGAACTTGAAGCCGCGCGCCAGCGCTTCGTACCTGAACTGCTGTTTGCGCAGCGCCACCGTTGACGCGTGCTCTTCGTTGCCCGCCGCGCGGAGCATGTGCGCGAGCTGGTCGTACGGGCCCGGGCGGTAGCCGCGCATTGCCTGGCGCAGCAGCTCGATGCGGCGGTCGAGGGCCTTGTCGTCGTCGAGGGGGATTCCCCGGCCCAGCGCGTCGTAGCGGAAGTCCTCCAGCTCGATTCCGCCCGAGGCTGCCCAGAACTCGTCGTTGTCCGTCAACGTTCCGCAGTGCGCGCGGCGCAGGACCACCCGGCCGGCCGGGGGCACGTTCGGCGTCAGCGTGAACTCGTCGGCCGCGACGTCGCCCGCGTCGAGGGCCACGCTGAACGGCGGCAGCGACCTCAGCTCCGATCCCCGCAGGTCGACGCGGCGGGCGACCTGCGCGCCGTCGAGGTTGACGCCGCCCTCCGCGACGAACGGGCGGCTGTTGTTGTCCCGCAGCGTCAGGTCGCGGCCGATCCGGCCCGTTCGGATGTCGAGGGAGAAACTGCTGGTCGCGCGCAGCCCCGGTTCCGTCAAGCGCGTGCCGGCCAGGTTGATCGAGCCGCCGACCTCGACGCCCTGCAGGCGCAGCGTGCCGTGGATCGTCGCGTCCGTGAGCTGGAAGTTGCCCGCGATCTTCGACCGGCGCGCCGAAAACACGTCGCGGCCCGGGTGGCGGAACATCGAGTTCCAGGCCAGGAAGTTGCCGCCGACCGTGACGTCGGCCAGGCGCAGCTGCCCGGTCGGGACGCGCAGGCTCGTCGCCTCGATGTCGCCGCCGATCTCCGTGCCGTCCAGGTGCAACGCGCGGTCGTAGTACGGCTGGGACTTGCCGCGCACCACGCTGACCTCGGCGCCGGCCAGCCGCAGCGAGCCGCCGATCCGGGCGTTGACCATGCGCAGCGTGCCGAGCGCCTGCAGGCCGTCGGACAGTTCGACGTTGCCGTCGACGCGCATCCGGTCGGCCACCAGCGCGGGCCGCGGGTCGAGGTACGGGTCGTTGGACTTCCACGCGTCGACGGCGATCGGGCCCTGCTGGGACACCGTCAGCTTCGCCTCGCGCAGCACGATGTCACTGTCCACCGTGGCGCTCGGCAGGTACATGATCCCGGTGGCGGAGAAGCGTTTGCGCTGGCTGGCCGGCCCGTAGTTGTCGACCTCGCACAACAGACTGCCGCCGATGTGCAGGCCGTTGCCGTTGAGCGCGAAGCCGTCCGGGTTGTTGAGCGTGGCGCCCGAAAAGTTGACGTTACCGCCGGTCCGCAGGCCGGGGAGGCGGACTTCGCCGTTCGCGACCATCCGGTAGGCCAGCAGCGCGCCGGTCAGCACGAGCCGGTCGGCCTGGATCGCTTTGCCGTGCGGGTGCGAGATCACCGTGCGGGTCAGCACCATCGAGCCTTCGATGACGGCGTCGGTCAGGTTGACCGCGGCGTTCGGCATCCCGCGTTCGCGGTCGTCACCGCGCTGGACGGTCGTCTCCTCGATCTCGCGGTCGGCGCCGTCGACCTGGACCACGCTGCGGATCAGCCGGACGTCGTTGCGGCTGCGCATGTTGCGGGCCTTGAGCCCGGGCAGCCAGCACTTGCGGAACACCAGCCCGAGCAGGTTCGCCTCGCGCACGTCCGGCGGGTGCTCGAACCGGCAGCGCTCGAACCGGAACAGGTACTTCAGGTCCGCGGCGCGCAGGTCGAGCGTGCCGGTGATGTAGGCGTCCTCGACATAGACGATCGGCGCGTTGGTGGCCGTCCGGCGCCAGCGCAGCAACCCGCCATTGCCGGGTTTGAGCAGGTCGGACGCCTTGACTTCGTACCGGCGGTCGGGGATGCCCGCGAAGGGGTCGAGGGGTGGCAGCGCGCTTTCGGTCGTCACGGACTGCCCCCTCCCTCACCCGCTTTCAAAGTAGCGAACGCGAACGGAATTCGCAGGCGTTTCAGTCGTCGAGGCTGTGCGTCGGATCGAGGACCCGCTTCAGGAACGACTTCGTGCGCTCGTGCTGCGGGTCGCCGATCACCTGGCTCGGCGGGCCCTGCTCGACCACGACGCCGCCGTCCATGAACAGCACGCTGTCGGCCACCTCGCGGGCGAACTGCATCTCGTGCGTCACGACCAGCATCGTCATGCCCTCTTCGGCCAGCTGCCGCATGACCGCGAGGACGTCGCCGACCAGCTCCGGGTCCAGCGCGGACGTCGGCTCGTCGAACAGCATGACGTCGGGGTTCATCGACAGCGCCCGCGCGATCGCGACGCGCTGCTGCTGCCCGCCGGAGAGCTGGCCCGGCAGCGACGTCTCCTTCTCGCTCAGGCCGACCTTCTCGAGGTTCTCGCGCGCGATCTTGACCGACTCTTCCTTGCCGCGCTTGAGGACCTTGCGCTGCGCGACGGTCAGGTTGTCCAGGACCGTCAGGTGCGCGAAGAGGTTGAAGCCCTGGAAGACCATGCCGATCTTGCGCCGGGCGCCGTCGATGTCGACGTCCTCGTCGGTGATCTCGTTGCCGTTCACGACGATCTTGCCCTGCTGCGGCTCCTCGAGGAGGTTCACGCAGCGCAGCAAGGTGGACTTGCCCGAACCGGACGGCCCGATGATGCAGACGACCTGGCCGCGCTCGACCTGCAGGTCGATGCCCTTGAGCACCTCGAGCGGGCCGAACGCCTTGTGCAGGCCGGAAATTTCGACGATCACGTCGCTCACTTGGTACCCCCGGCCACTCCGGCCCCGTATTTCTTCTCCAGCCGCTGCTGCAGGATCGACAGCGGGATGGTGATGACCAGATAGCAGAGGCCCGCGACGACGATCGGGGTCAGGCCCTTCGCCTCCAGCAGCGCCTGGCGGCTGAACTGCGCGAGCTCCTGCTGCGCCGGCGTCGTGCCGAGCAGGAACGCCAGCGACGAGTCCTTCGTCAGCATGATCAGCTCGTTTGCCAGCGGCGGCAGCACGATCCGGAACGCCTGCGGGATGACGATCGTGATCATCGACCGCGCCGGCGACATGCCGAGCGAACGGGCGGCCTCGACCTGCCCGCGCGGGACGGCCTGGATGCCGGCCCGGATCGTCTCGGCCATGTAGGCCGAGGACACGATGCCGAGCGCGATCATGATGGAGATGTTGCGCGGCAGGTGGGTGTCCGGGAACGCGATCGGGACACCGACGCCGACCGCCAGGAAGATGAGCAGCGCGGGCAGGCCGCGGAAGAACTCGATGTAGGCGCGCGCGAACCACCGGTACGGGCCCACCGAGGACAGCCGCATCAGGGCGAGCACGAGGCCGAGACCCAGGCCCAGCGCGAAGCCGAGCGCGGTGAAGATGATGGTGTTCTTCAGCGCCACGGTGATGACGTCGGGGAACTGCTTCGCCGCGACGTCGAGGTCGAAGAACGCCCGGCCGATCTGGCCCCAGTTGGCCAGGAAGGCGAGCACGACGACGATCACGAGCAACAGGACGTACTGCGCACCCCGGAACGCCGATCGTCGCTGGCGTCGGCTCAGTGCCATTTCACTCCTCGAGCAGGCCCGGAACGGGCAGTCAAAACACCACTGGAAACACCGCTGTGGCCGGTGCCGAAGCACCGGCCACAGGCGGGGGTCTTACTGGGTCGGGTTACCCGGCAGCCACGTGGGCGCCTTGCCGAACCACTTCTGGTAGATCTGCGCGTAGGTGCCGTCCGACACCGAGGCCTTCAACGTGTCGTTGATCGCCGTGACCAGGGCGGAGTTACCCTGCTTGACGCCGATGCCGTAGAACTCGTTGGTCTTGAACTCGGTCGCGACGGCGGTGTCCGGGTTCGTCTTCACGAAGTCGTAGAGGACGCCGTTGTCGTTGACGCCCGCGTCAACCGTGCCGTTCTTGACCGCCTGCTCCTCGAGGGCGAGGTCGTCGAACGTGACGATCTCGGCGCCCTTCGCGTGCTCCTTGGCGTAGTCGGCGCCGGTCGTGGCCGACTGGACGCCGATCTTCTTGCCGGCGACGTTGCTGAAGTCCTTGATCGGCGAGCCCGCCTTGACCAGCAGCGCCTGCGTGGCCTCGAAGTAGGGCGCCGAGAAGTCGAACTTCTGCTTGCGCTTGTCGGTGATCGTCATGCCCGCCGCGGCCAGGTCGCACTGCCCGGAGTTCATCGCCTCGCCCGACTCGATGTTCTCGAAGGCGATGTCCACGATGTTCTGCTGGACGTTCAGCTTCTTCGCGACCAGGTCCACGAGGTCCACGTCGAAGCCGACGATCTTGTCGCCCTGCTTGACCTGGAACGGCTGGTAGGGCAGGTGCGTGCAGGTCGTGAGCTTGCCCGCGGCGATGAGCTGGACACCACCGGCGGCGGTGCCGCCTTCGTCGCCCCCGCACGCGGCCAGGGCACCGGCCGCCAGGGCGAGAGCCGGGATCAGGGCGAGCGCCTTGAGTTGGGGTACTCGGGCCACGTCGTCACTCCTCGTAGTTCTCAGGTTCTGAGAGCACGCATATTGCCACTCATCCATACCAAAGCACAGCACTGTCGAGTTACGGCGACGTTTCGCACCGCGCCCACCTGAACGAGAGTGTCGCGCACGAAGGGGCACGTGGGTGAGGATGTCGTTCATGAACGCGACCCCGCCCCGGCTGCCCCCGTCCGGTCGACGCGCGAGGAAGGCGACGACCCGCCGGATCACCCGACCGGGGGCGCGGTTCGAGGGGTACCTCTCCCCGGAACGCCCGCACGCCGGCGCCTACGACGAGATGTTCGCCGCGGACGGCACGGTCCGCGGCCCGTACCGCGCGCTCTACGAGTCGATCGCCGCGCTCGACGCGCACGACCTGAACTCGCGGTCGCAGGCGCTGGACCGGGCGATGGTCGACCAGGGCATCACGTTCTCGCTGTCCGGGCAGGAGCGGCCGTTCCCGCTGGACCTGGTGCCGCGGGTGATCCAGGCGGCCGAGTGGACGAAGCTCGAGCGCGGCGTCGCCCAGCGCGTCCGCGCGCTCGAAGCGTTCCTCGCCGACATCTACGGCGACCGGCAGATCCTGCGCGACGGCGTGCTGCCGCGGCGGCTGATCACCTCGTGCGAGCACTTCCAGCGGGAGGCGTTCGGCATCAACCCGCCGAACGGCGTGCGCATCCACGTGTCCGGAGTGGACCTGGTGCGCGACGAGGAGGGCACGTTCCGGGTGCTGGAGGACAACCTCCGCAACCCGTCCGGGGTGTCGTACGTGATGGAGAACCGGCGGACGATGGCGCGGGTCTTCCCGGACCTGTTCGCCCAGCACCGGGTCCGCCCGGTCGGTGACTACGCGTCACACCTGCTCCGGGCCCTGCGCGCGGCGGCCGCGGCGAACGTCGCCGACCCGATGGTCGTCGTGCTGACCCCCGGCGTCCACAACTCGGCGTACTTCGAGCACTCGCTGCTGGCGCGGCTGATGGGCGTCGAGCTGGTCGAAGGCCGGGACATGTTCTGCCGCGACAACGTCGTCTACCTGCGGACGACCGAGGGCGAGCGCCAGGTCGACGTCATCTACCGGCGGATCGACGACGAGTTCCTCGACCCGGTGCACTACCGGCCGGACTCGGTGCTCGGCATCGCCGGCGTCCTCAACGCGGCGCGCGCGGGCAACGTCGTCGTCGCGAACGCCGTCGGCAACGGCGTGGGCGACGACAAGCTCGTCTACACCTACGTGCCCGAGATGGTGAAGTACTACCTCAACGAGAAGCCGCTGCTGCCCAACGTGGACACGTTCCGGTGCTGGCTGCCCGACGAGTTCGACCACGTCATGGCCCACCTGGACGAGCTAGTCGTCAAGCCGGTCGAGGGCTCGGGCGGCTACGGGATCGTCTTCGGGCCCGAGGCGACCCCGGCGGAGCTGGCGACGCTGCGGCGGAAGGTGCGCGCGAACCGGCGCGGCTGGATCGCGCAGCCGGTGGTCCAGCTCTCGACCGTGCCGGCCAAGGTGGACGACCGGCTCGCGCCGCGGCACGTCGACCTGCGGCCGTTCGCGGTCAACGACGGCAAGGACATCTTCGTCCTGCCCGGCGGCCTGACGCGGGTGGCGCTGCCGGAGGGCAGCCTGGTCGTCAACTCGTCGCAGGGCGGCGGCTCGAAGGACACCTGGGTGCTGGCGTCCCGGGCGTCGACCGCCGAACGCGAGCTCGAGTCGCCTTCCCTCGGCGCGATGTCCACTGTGGACGGGCTGGTCGCCGAGCAGGGACCCGAGCTGACCTCGTCCCAGCAACAGCAGCAACAGCAGAGCTAGGGAGGTTCCGATGCTGGCCCGCAACGCGGAGTCGCTGTACTGGATCGGCCGGTACGTCGAACGCGCCGACGACACCTCCCGCATCCTCAACGTCTCGGTCCACCAGCTGCTGGAAGACGCGACGGTCGACCCCGACCACGCGAGCCGCCAGCTGCTGGCCGTCCTGGGCATCGACACGCCCGACGGCGAAGCCCTCGACGTCTGGAAGCTGACCGAGCTGGTCGCGTACGCGAAGGACAACCCGGCGTCGATCGTCGGCTCGATCAACTCCGCGCGCGAGAACACCCGCGGCGCGCGCGAAGTCGTCTCGACCGAGCTGTGGGAATGCCTGAACGCGACGTGGAACGCGGTCCCGGACCGGCAGCGGTACGCCCGGCGGGCCGGGCCGCACGCGTTCCTGTCGTTCGTGGAGGAACGCGCGGCGATGTTCGCCGGCCTCGCCGACTCGACGATGTCGCGCGACGACGGCTGGTTGTTCATGGTGCTCGGCCGCTCGATCGAACGCGCCGACATGGTCGTCCGGCTGCTGCTCTCGCGGGTCGCGGACCGCGCGTCCTCGCCGGGCTGGATCACGGTGCTGCGCTCGGCCGGCGCGCAGGACACCTACCTGCGGACGTACCGGGGCGCGCTCGACGCCGGCCGCGTCGTCCAGTTCCTGTTGCGGGACACGCTGTTCCCCCGCTCGGTGTTCCACGCGCTGCGCCAGGCGGAGGAGTGCCTGCAGCGGCTCGACCCGGGTGGCGGCGCGCGCAGCAACGAGAAGTCCGAAGCGCTGCGCGAGCTCGGCCGGGCCCGCAGCGAGCTGGAGTTCCTCCGGCCGTCGGAGCTGCTCACCGACCTGCCGCGGCGGCTCCCGGCGTTGCAGACGTCGATCAAGGAAATCGGGGAAGCGGTGTCGTTGCAGTACTTCAGCACGTCGCCGTGGGTGGCGTGGAGCGGTGCGGAGGTTTCGCTGTGACGTGGCAGCTGCGGGTGGCCCACCGGACGGGGTACCGGTACGCGACGCCGGCGACGCAGTCGTACAACGAGGCGCGCCTGACCCCGCGTTCGGACCGCCGCCAGACGACGGTCGCGACGCGCATCGAGACGACCCCGGCGACCCGCGCCTACCGGTACACCGACTACTGGGGCACGGTCGTGACGTCCTTCGACCTCCACGCGCCGCACACGGAGTTCACCGTGCTGGCGACGTCGGTGGTCGAGACGGCGGACGAAGCCGAGCCGATCCGCACCGCGACCTGGAAGGACCTGCGGTCCGACACGGTCGTCGACCACCGCACCGAGTACCTGACGCCGACCGACTACACCCCGCGTGACGCCGAGCTGGCCCGCGAGGCCCGCGCGCTGCGGACGGGGCTGGATCCGGCGGACGCGGTCCTCGCGGTGAACGAGTGGGTGAACAAGCAGCTCAAGTACCAGCCGGGCACGACGGGCGTCCACTCGACGGCGACGGACGCCTGGCAAGCGCGCGAAGGCGTCTGCCAGGACTTCGCGCACGTCACGCTGGTGATGTTGCGGGCGATCGGCGTCCCGGCGCGGTACGTCTCGGGCTACCTCCACACGAAGCCGGACGCCAAGCTCGGCGAGGTGGTCGAGGGCGAGTCGCACGCCTGGGTCGACGTCTGGACCGGCGGCTGGTGGGCGTACGACCCGACGAACGGGATCCCGGTCGGGCCGCGGCACGTGTGGGTGGCGATGGGCCGGGACTACGCGGACGTGGCGCCGTTGAAGGGCATCTTCACCGGCGGTGGGCAGTCCACTTTGGACGTCTCGGTCCACCTGACCCGGCTCGCTTAAAGCAGGAAGGTGCCGCCCGCGGCTTCGGCCAGCTCGGCGCCGAGCGCGGCCGCCGGTGTTGCGGCGCCGGGCTTGGCTTCGCCACGGGCGAGCCGGGCCGCCGCTTCGGCCACGGTCGCGGCGGTGAAGTCCATGGCCTCGCCCGCGCGGAGCCAGCCTTCGCGCGTCGTGCCGTCCGGCCAGGTGACGACCGCGTGGCCCCAGGAGTGCGTGCGCGGGCGGGGAGCGGGCTTCGTGCGGACCGCGGCGAGCCGCCGGACGGCGAACCGGCGCACAGCCGGGATCGCCACCAGCCGGCCGAGCACGGGCACCAGTGCCCGGACCAGCGGGGAGACCGGCGCGAGTCCGGAGTAGACCGTGACGTCCGGCGTGCCGCTCGCGCGCTGGGCGGCGATCAGCTCGCCCGAGGGAGCACCCGCCGCCGTCATCGACTCGCCGTCCGGCAGGGCGATGGTCCTCGGGGCCGCACCGGTCCTGGCCGTGGCCAGGGCGTCGACGATGCTGGCGGCCAGCGCGACTCCCACGGCGCCTTCCTCGATGGCGACGGACGCCAGCGCGTCGACCCGCACGGAGGCCGGCGTCGGCCGCCCTTCGCACAGCTTCACCACGACGGCCTCGGTGGCCAGGACGCCGAAGCCGACCCCGGTCAGGAAGGTGCTGCCGCCGGCCTGGGCCTCTTCGTGCAGATCGAGCAGCCGCGAGACGGCGACGAGGTCCGCGGCCAGGTCGAGGTAGTGGCCCCCGGGCAGGCACGCGCGGGCGATCGCCGGGGCCGTCGCCGCGTACTCGCCGATCGTGTTGATGACGACCGCCGGCCGCTGCCGCCGGATTTCGGCCGCGATGGCGTCGGCACCGTCGGCGACGACGAACTTCCCGCCGAGCGCCTCGAGCCGTTCCCGGTCGCGTCCGACTTGCACAGCCTCAAGTCCGCGTTCGGCCAGGGCGGCGGTGACGGCCCGGCCGGTGCGACCCGCCGCGCCCAGAACCCAGATGTCCATGTCGGCTCCTCAGTGACGTCTCAGTGTGTCGTCACTGAGGCTAGCACGTGACGACACAGTGAGACGTCACTTGTAGGCTGGAGCCGTGGCCAGATGGGATCCCGGGACCGCGGACCGGCTGCGGAAAGCCGCGCTGGAGCTGTTCGCCGAGCACGGGTACGACGCCGTGACCGTGACGCAGATCGCCGAGCGCGCCGGGATCACCCGCCGCTCGTACTTCCGCTACTTCCCCGACAAGCGCGAAGTCCTCTTCGGCGGCGCGGAGCAGCTACCGCCCGCGGTCGCCGAAGCCGTCCTCGCCGCTGAAGAGGCCGAGTCGCCGCTTCGCACGGCGCTCGGCGCGCTCGTCGAGGTCGGCACGCAGGTGACGCGGCTCGTCGACCCGTCGCCGGAACGCCGGGCCGTGATCGCGTCGAGCGCCGAACTCCGCGAACGCGAGCGGAGCAAGGGCGCGGCGATCACGGCCGCGATCCGGGACGCCCTCGAGCGCCGCGGAACACCGCCCGAGCTGGCGAAACCGGCAGCTCAGGCGGCGGCGATCATCCTCGGCGACGCCTTCGACCGCTGGATCGACTCCGGCGGCGCCAAGGAGTTCCCGGCGTACCTCGACGCGGCCACCTCGGCGTTCCGGCAGGCCTGCCGTTAGCCGCGGGCGTGCGCGTCCAGGATGTGCGCGACGGCCTCGGTGACCCGCTGCGCGTAGTCCAGGTGCAGCCACTCGTCCGGCACGTGGATGTTCGAGTCGGACCCGCACGCGCCGGTGACCAGGAACTGCGCCTCCGGATACTTCCGCGAGAGCAGGCCCATGAACGGGATCGACCCGCCCATGCCGGCCGCGCGGTGCGGCTGCCCGAAGACCTCGTCGCTGACCGTGCGCAGGGCGTTCGTCAGCCACGGCGCCTCGGTCGGCGCGTTCCAGCCGTCCTCCGCCTGCGGGTTGTGCCCGAAGGTGACCTTCGCGCCGTACGGGACGTCGGTGGTCAGGGCCTCCTTGACGGCGTCGAGGCCCTTCTCGGCGTCGGCCGTCGGCGGGAGCCGGAAGCTCAGGGTCAGCGTCGTGCTTTCGCGGAGCACGTTGCCGGCGTCGGCGGGCTTCGGGAAGCCGTCGGCGCCGATCACCGAGAGCGTCGGCCGCCAGGTGTTGTTGAGCGCCAGCTCCAGCGCGTCTTCGGTGATCACGCGGCCGCCTTCGACCAGCGGGAACGCCGTCTTGAGGGCGTTGGGGAAGTCCTGCGAGACGGCCTTCAGCTCGGCCAGCCGGTTCGCCGGGACGTCCACCTTCAGCTCGTCGAGCAGCAGCTCGCCGGTCGTGCTGTCCTCGAGCCGTTCGAGCAGCTTGCGCAGCACGCGGAACGAGCTGGCGACGACACCCGACGCGACGCCGGAGTGCTGCGCCGAGCCCAGCAGCTGCACGGTGACGTCCAGGTGCAGCATCCCGCGCAGGCTCGTGACCAGCCACAACCGCTCGTAGTCGCTGCCGCCGGCGTCGAGGCAGACCACCAGCGAGACGTCGCCGATCCGGTCGGCCAGGTGCTCGACGTACGCGGGCAGGTCGGGGCTGCCGGACTCCTCGCCGGTCTCCAGCAGCACGACGATCCGCGCGTGCTCGCCGCCGGCCGCGTGGACGGCCTGGATCGCCGTCGTCGCCGCGTAGCCGGAGTAGCCGTCGTCGACGGACCCGCGGCCGTACAGGCGGCCGTCGCGGATCACCGGCGTCCACGGGCCGAGACCCTCCGACCAGCCACCGACGGGCGGCTGCTTGTCGAGGTGGCCGTACATCAGGACAGTGCCCTTGTCCGCCGCGCCCGGGGTCGCCGGGACGTCGACGAGCAGCAGGGGCGTGCGGCCTTCGAGCTCCACGGCGTCGAGGGTCGCGCCGGGCAGGTCGCGCGCGGCGATCCACTCGCGGACGTGGTCGACGGCGGCGGCCAGGTGCCCGGTGTTCGCCCAGTCGGCGTCGAAGGCCGGGGACAGGGCGGGGATGGCCACCAGCCCGGACAGGCTCGGGATGACGTCGTCGGTCCACGACGTCACGACGGATTCACGAACGGATTTCTGCTCCACGCCGCCATCGTGCCACGGGGGTCCCGGCGTGCGGCACATCACAAGGTCGTCCCCGATGTGGGTGATCACGCGGGATCGGGTGCGCGTGGTGACGCGGCCACGCCTGGTGAGCGCGCGCATCGATTCCCTACTCTCGTAGGTCCGATGCTCGGGCTTCCAAGCGTTTTCCCTGTTCAGGGCCCCTTTCTCAGCAACAAATCAGCATCCGTGACTGACCAAAACCACGACCTTCGTGCCAGGATGTCGGCGAGAACCGTCAACGCCGACGGTGACCGAGCGCTTCGGACCCGATGCGCTGGTCGCCGCCGGTGCAGTCGCTGTGGTCGCCACAAGCGGCCGCCAGAGGCACCGACACCGAGGAGTACTGCGCATGCCGTCCGAACAGTGGACGCACCCGGAGCCCGGAGACGGGCCGGCCGCCGTAGCGGCCCAGCCTTCCCCCGAGCAGGTGATCGCCGGATTGCGGGCAACCAGCGAAGGTGGCGCTGAGCTGACTCAGCTGCTCACCCCCGAAGGCGAACGGGTCCCCTCGCCCCAGTTCGACAAGTACGTCGAGGACGTCGACGCCGAAGCGCTGCGCGGGCTCTACCGCGACATGGTGCTGGTGCGCCGCGCCGACCGCGAAGCCAACGCCATGCAGCGCCAGGGCCAGCTCGGCATCTGGGTCCCGCTGCTCGGGCAGGAAGCCGCGCAGATCGGCTCCGGCCGGGCGCTCAAGAAGAACGACATGGCGTTCCCCAGCTACCGCGAGCACGGCGTCGCGTACGCGCGCGGGGTCGACATGAAGGACCTGCTGGGCATCTTCCGGTGCACCGACCACAGCGGCTGGGACTACCAGGGCCACGGCTTCCACCCGTACACCATCGTGATCGGCAACCAGGTGCTCAACGCCGCCGGGTACGCGATGGGCCAGAAGTTCGAGGGCAAGGTCGGGGACGACGACGGCGAAGCCACCATCTGCTACTTCGGTGACGGCGCGACCTCGCAGGGCGACGTCCACGAAGGATTCGTCTGGGCCGCGGTCTACGACGCGCCGCTGGTGTTCTTCTGCCAGAACAACCAGTGGGCGATCTCCGAGCCGACCGAGCGCCAGTCGCGCCTGCCGCTGTACCAGCGCGCCCGCGGCTACGGCTTCCCCGGCATCCGCGTCGACGGCAACGACGTCCTGGCCTGCCTGGCGGTGTCCCGCTGGGCGCTCGACGAGTGCCGGCACGGCAACGGACCCGTCCTGATCGAGGCGTTCACGTACCGGATGGACGCGCACACGACGACCGACGACCCGACCCGCTACCGCCTCTCCGACGAGCTGGAGGAGTGGAAGCTCAAGGACCCGATCGAGCGCGTCCGGGCGTACCTGGCCCGCGGCGGCTACGCCGACCAGGCGTTCTTCGACAGCATCCAGGCCGAAGCCGACGCGTTCGCCGCCGACCTGCGCGACTACACCTTCAACATGCCCGAGCCGCCGCCGGAGCGGATCTTCAGCAACGTCTACGCCGAGGGCAACCCGGTGCTGGACGCGCAGCGCGAAGAGTTCCTGTCCTACCTCGACGGCTTCGCAACGGCGGGTGAGCACTGATGACCGACCTCCAGAAACTCACCATCGGCAAGGCGCTCAACCTCGGCCTGCGCCGCGCGATGGAAGAAGACCCCAAGGTCCTGATCATGGGTGAGGACGTCGGCAAGCTCGGCGGCGTCTTCCGGATCACCGACGGCCTCCAGAAGGACTTCGGCGAGCAGCGCGTGCTGGACACGCCGCTCGCGGAGTCCGGCATCATCGGCACCGCGGTCGGCCTGGCCGTGCGCGGCTTCCGGCCGGTGTGCGAGATCCAGTTCGAGGGCTTCATCTTCCCGGGCTTCGACCAGATCTCCTCGCAGCTGGCGAAGCTGCACTATCGGACGCAGGGCAAGGTCAAGATGCCCGTCGTGATCCGGGTGCCGTTCGGCGGCGGGATCGGCGCGGTCGAGCACCACTCGGAGTCGCCGGAGTCGCTGTTCGCGCACATCCCGGGCCTCAAGGTCGTGTCCATTTCGAACGCCGTCGACGCCTACTGGGGCATCCAGCAGGCCATCAAGTCCGACGACCCGGTGCTGTTCTTCGAGCCCAAGCGGCTGTACCACTCGGGTGCGCTGCGCGCGGAGATCGACGTGGCCGGCACGCCGGCGCAGGTGTTCTCCTCGCAGGTCGTCCGCGAAGGCACGACGGCGACGGTCGTCGCGTACGGCCCGTCGGTGAAGGTCGCGCTCGACGCGGCCGCGGCGGCGGAGGACGAGGGCAAGTCCCTCGAGGTCATCGACCTGCGCACGCTCTCGCCGCTGGACCTCGGCCCGGTGTTCGAGTCGGTGCGCAAGACCGGCCGCCTGATCGCGCTTTCCGAGGCGCCGTCGGAGTCGTCGCTGACGTCGGAGATCGCGGCGCGCGTCCAGCAGGAATGCTTCTACTCGCTGGAAGCGCCCGTCCTCCGGGTGACCGGGTTCGACACGCCGTACCCGCCGGCCAAGCTCGAGGAGCACTACCTCCCCGACCTGGACCGGGTGCTGCACGCCGTCGACCGCTCGCTCGCCTGGTAAGGGGGATCTCCGCGCAATGCCTACGTACAAACAGTTCCCCCTGGCCGACACCGCCGAGGGGCTGACCGAAGCCGACATCCTCAACTGGCACGTCAAGCCGGGCGACGCGGTGACGGTCAACCAGATCGTGGTCGAGATCGAGACCGCGAAGGCCGCCGTCGAGCTGCCGATCCCGTGGGCCGGGGTGGTCACGGAGCTGCTCGTCGAGCCGGGGCAGACGGTGGAGGTCGGCACGCCGATCCTCACCATCGACGTCGACCCCGGTGGCGCTGCGGCTCCTGCTGCCGCCGCGCCGGCTCCCGTTGAAGAAGAAGAGATGAAGCCGCTGGTCGGCTACGGCTCCAAGGCCGTGGTCACGCAGCGGCGCGCGCGGAAGGGTGCTGAGCCCGTCGCTCCTGCCCCGGCCGCGGCCGTTGCCGCTCCTCCGGCGCCTGCGCCCGCCGCCCCGGCTGCTCCTCGCGGCGGGTACGTCCCGCTGGCGAAGCCGCCGGTGCGGAAGCTGGCGAAGGACCTCGGCGTCGACCTGCACACCCTGACCGGCAGCGCTTCCGGTGGCGTGATCACCCGCGACGACGTCGAGCGCGCCGCCAACGGCACGCCGGTCGTCGAGTCCGTCGTGGACAGCGGCTCCCGCGAGCGGCGCGTGCCGATCAAGGGCGTCCGCAAGATGACCGCGGCCGCGATGGTGCAGAGCGCGTACACCGCTCCGCACGTCACGGAGTTCCTGACCATCGACGTCACGCCGATGATGGAGTTCCGCGAGAAGCTGAAGAAGTCGCGGGAGTTCGCCGGCGTGAAGGTGACGCCGCTGACGTTCGCGGCGAAGGCCGTGTGCCTGGCGGCGAAGCGCACCCCGGACGTCAACGCGGTCTGGGACGAAGCGGCGCAGGAGATCGTCTACAAGGACTACGTGCACCTCGGCATCGCGGCGGCGACGCCGCGCGGCCTGATCGTGCCCAAGGTCCGCGACGCCGACTCGATGTCTCTGAAGGAGCTGGCGGTCGCGTTGACGCAGCTCACGGACGTGGCCCGGGAGGGCAAGACGTCGCCGGCGGACATGGCGAACGGCACGATCACGATCACCAACGTGGGCGTGTTCGGCGTCGACACCGGAACGCCGATCATCAACCCGGGCGAGTCCGCGATCCTGTGCCTCGGCGCGATCAAGGACCAGCCGTGGGTGGTGGACGGCGAGATCAAGGTCCGTAAGGTGCTCCAGCTGTCGCTGAGCTTCGACCACCGCGTGGTCGACGGCCAGCAGGGTTCGGAGTTCCTGGCCGACGTCGGCGCGTTGCTGGCCGACCCGGCCATGGCGATGACGTACTGAGTTTCCGCAGGTGAGGGCCGTCTTCGGGCGGCCCTCACCTTTATCCATTTGACGGAGTGAGCACTCACTCCGCACACTGGTGACATGACACCAGCACCCGAAACCCGGCGCAGAGCGCCGAGCATGAGCGTCGAAGACCGGCGCGCCATGATCGTGCACGCGGTGCTGCCGCTCCTCATGGAGCACGGCGCCAACGTCACGACCAGCCAGATCGCCCGCGCCGCCGGCATCGGCGAGGGCACCATCTTCCGCGCGTTCAAGGACAAGGACGAGCTGTTCGACGCCTGCACCGCCGAGGTGCTGCGCCCCGACCACGTCCTCGACGCGATCGCCGACATCCCCATCGAGCAGCCACTGGCGGACCGGCTCGTCGAGGCCGCCGAAGCGCTCGGCGCGCACTTCGAGCGGATGGGCGCGCTGATGGGCGCCCTGCACGCGTCCGGCCGCGTCCGGCACCGCGACCCCGAGCAGCGCCTCAAGAACCGCACGATGAAGGGGGGTCGCAGCGAGTCGATGACCGCCATGCGCGGCGCGATCACCGAACTGTTCGAACCCGACCAGGAGCGGCTGCGGCTGACCCCCGAGCAGCTGGCCGCGCTGTTCCTGACCCTGCTGTTCGGCGGCCGCCGGATGGCGCCGATCGACGACGCCCCCACCACGCGCCAGGTGGTCGACGTCTTCCTGCACGGCGCCGTGGAGGCCAAGTGATCCCGGGCGGTGGGGGCGGCATGGAGTTCATGCTGGCCAGGCGCGGTCGTCGGCGGCACGCTTCGACGGTGCCGGAGAGCGGGCTCACCGGGCCCGTCGACATTCCCGAACCGAAGCCGGAGGACCAGCCGAAGGACCTGCGCTCGCGGCTCAAGCGCGCGAAGACGTCCGTGGCGGGCACGGTCCGCGGCCTGCCGAAGGTCGTCAAGCTGACGTGGCAGGCCAGCCCGATCCTGACGATCCTCCTGGCGTTGATCACGCTGCTGTCGGGCCTGCTGCCGACCGTGACGGCGTACGTCGCGAAGCTGCTGCTCGACTCGGTCGTCGCGGCGATCCAGGGCAAGGGGACCACAGGCGACATCGTCAACGTCGCGCTGTTCCAGTTCGGCGTGCTCGCCGCGACCGCGATCAGCAGCGCCATGACGTCGATCGCGCAGTCGCTGCTGCAGGAACGCATGACGCTGACCATCCGCCACCAGGTGATGGCGCACGCGAGCGAGCTGCACCTCGCGTACTTCGAAGGCTCGACGTCGTACGACATGCTGCGCCAGGCGGCGCAGGAGGCGCCGACGCGGCCGCTGTCGATGATGAACTCCGCGCTGGGCCTGGTCCGGACGTTGATCACGTTCGGCAGCATGATCGCGCTGCTCGTGGCGATCAGCCCGCTGCTGGCCCTGGTCGCCCTGGTGGCGCCGATCCCGGCGTTCATCTCGCAGTCGAAGTACGGCTCGCGCGCGTTCTGGCTGACGTTCCTGATGTCGCCGATCAAGCGCCGGATGGACTACCTGTCCTCGTTGGTCACGACGGACACGTACGCCAAGGAGACGAAGCTGTTCGGGCTCGGCCCGTACTTCGTCGACCGGTTCCGCCGGCTCGGCCTGGTGTCGTACGAGCGGCAGCGGAAGCTGACGATCAACCGCAACATCAGCTCGACGTCCTGGGGATTGCTGAGCACGTTCGCGGGCTCGGCGATCGCGTTGTACATCGCGCTGGAGGCGGTCGGCGGACGGCTGACGCTCGGCGACCTGGCGCTGTACACAGCTGCAGCTACTTCCGTGCAGACGTCGGTGTCCGGGCTGTTCACGGCGTTTTCGGGGATGTACGAGAACAACCTGTACCTGGACACGCTGTACCGGTTCCTGGACACGAAGCCGGAGATCACGCCGCCTGCGTCACCGCGGCCATTCCCCTCCGAAGTGGACGGACACATCGAGTTCGACTCGGTGACGTTCGCCTACCCGGGCGCGGACGAACCGGCGTTGGACAACGTCAGCTTCGAGATCCACCCGGGCGAGACGGTGGCGGTGGTGGGCCGCAACGGCGCGGGCAAGTCGACGCTGTTCAAGCTGCTCTGCCGCCTGTACGACCCGACCGGCGGCCGCATCCTGCTGGACGGCGTCGACATCCGCGAGTACGACCCGGTGGAGCTGCGCACGCGGATCAGCGCGATGTTCCAGGACTACGTGACGTACCAGGGAACGGCGGCGGAGAACATCGGCCTGGGTGATCTCTCGCGGCTGGAGGACCGTCCCCACATCGAGGACTCGGCCCGCCGAGCTGGCGCGGACGAGCGCATCGAGCGCCTGCCCAGCGGTTACGACAGCCCGCTGGGGCGGTGGTTCGACCAGGGCGTTTCGTTGTCCGGCGGCGAGTGGCAGAAGATCGCTTTGGCGCGGGCGTTCCAGCGCGAGGCACCGCTGCTGATCCTCGACGAGCCGACGTCGGCGCTGGACGCGCAGGCCGAGCACGATCTGTTCTCGCGGCTGCGCGAGCTGTCCGAGGGCCGGACGACGTTGTACATCTCGCACCGGTTCTCGACGGTGCGGCAGGCGGAGCGGATCCTGCTGCTGGACCACGGAAAGGTCGCGGAGTACGGAACGCACGAGCAGCTGATGGCGGCGAAGGCGGGGTACGCGGAGCTGTTCACCCTCCAGGCGCGCGCGTACCTCGACGAGGTGCCGAGCTGAGCGATCGGGGGCGCCGGATGATCCCTTCGGGGATTTCGGTGCCCCCGCGCAGTTCGACGTTCCGCAGGTTCAGCCAGGGCATCGGTGCGTCGCGGTCGTCGATGACGACGACGGTGGTGTCGAGCACGCAGTCGGTGAACCAGATCGCCCGCTCGCTCTCGGACAGGAACCTCAGGTCGAGCCGGCACCGGGTGAACCGCACGTCGTCGAAGTTCAGGCGGGCGAACGCGCCTTCGCCGGCCCAGTTGCCCAGGTCGACCGGTCCCCGGGCGTCCCAGCGGGAGCAGGCCAGGTGCCGCCCACCGAATTCGGCGCCGACGAACTCGGCACCGCCGTTGAGCCACGCCGAGGTGAACGAGGTCCGCTCGGTGGTGAAGCGCGTGCCGTGGCAGCTGAGCAGGCCCTCGAAGCGCGCGCGGTCGAACGAAGTCAGCTCACCGGTGAAGTCGGCCCGGTCGAAGATGACCCGGCCGGGGAACCGCAGGCCGGAGAAGTCGGCGTTCTCGAACACGACCCCGGTGAAGTCGAAGTCGACGGGCAGCCACCACTCGAAGCCGGTGAGCCGGTCCCGGATCATCCGGAGGATGGCCTGCCGGACCTCGGTCTCGCCGGGCGTCATGACCTCGGGCTGGAGGCGCAGGTAGCCGCAGAGGACGTCGACGCAGACCTGGCGCTTGTCGGCCCAGTCGTCGGCGAGGCCGGCGAGGGCGTAGACGCCGGTCAGCCGAACGGCCGGGCTCTCGTGGGCGAGCTGTTCGGCGGCGGTGCCGAGGCGTTCGTTGAAGCTCTGGACGGTCTCGCGATCAGCCTTGTCGACGGCGAGGTCGTGCTCTTGTTCGGTGACCCGCTGCTTGCGGTAGTTGACGGCGAGCAGCACCACGCCGCCGAACCCGGCGACGACGGAGAGGGCGATCTTGAGCAGATCGAGCAGCTGGTCGACCCCGAACACGCCGGCGGTCGGCAGCTTCGGCCAGCCGAGGAACCACAGCAGCCCCCCGGTGGTCCCGCCGGCGACGACGATCGCCACGAGCAACCAAGCCACCACGGAAAGCAGGATCGAGCCGCGGCCGTCGAGGTTCGGCATCCGCAGCGAGGAGAGCCCCAGCCGGTCCGGCGACACCCGCCGCCCGACGACCAGGCCGACCGCGGCGAGCACCGCTGCGGCGATGAGGAGCCAGCGGAGCCAGTCGGACACGAGGGGTGAGACTAGCCGGTGCGTCGGAGGGCGCGGGAGCAAATCGGACAGCTCGTTCGTTGACCGGGTATGGCTGTCGCGTTCCTGCTTTACGTGTTCGCCGAGATCGCCGCGATCTGGGCGGTGGGCTCGGCCGTCGGCGTGCTCGGCACACTGGGCCTCCTCCTAGCCGGCGCGTTCCTGGGTTCCTGGCTGGCCCGCCGCGAGGGCGGCAAGGCGATGCGCGCGTTCATGTCGGCGGCCCGGGCTGGGCAGCCGGCGGAGAAGGAACTGACCGACGGGATGCTGGTCGCGCTCGGCGGGGTGTTGATCCTGGTACCGGGGTTCGTTTCGGACGTCTTGGGCTTGCTGCTGATGCTGCCGCCGTCACGGGCGGTGGCGCGTCGGTGGTGGCTGCGTCGGATGGAGAAGCGGGCGGTGCGGTTCGCCAACCAGCGGCGGGGGCCGGTGATGGTGGTGGACAGTGAGGTGGTGCCGCCTCCGGAGGCCGGACCACGGCGCGACCAGCCGACGGTGATCGAAGGGCGGATCATCGAGGGCTGATCAGCGGTAACGACACGCGAGCTGACACTGCTAGGCGTTTGCACGTGCAGTCTCTAAGATCGAACGCGTGTTCGTGCTACGAGATCGCGGCCTCGATTGCCGAGACGGCATCGCGCAGCGGCACGTGTTCCCAGATGCGGACCACTCGCCAGCCCGCCTCTACAAGCGCTTCGGTTACCAGCTGATCGCGGCTCATGTTGCGCCGGAGCTTCGGCGTCCAGTACCACTCGTTGCTGGTCGGATGGCGTCCGTGTTCCGGGCAGACGTGCCAGAAGCAGCCGTCGACGAAGACCGCGACCTTTCGCTTGGTGAAGACGATGTCCGGACGAACACGCACACTTTCGAGCACTATCGGCAGGTCTTTGCGGTACCGATAACCAAGCCGATGCAGCTCCTTACGAAGAGCCACCTCGGGCTTGGTGTCCGTGCGCCTGTTGGCTCGCATGTTGCGCGAGCGGCCCTCGCTAGCAGCGGCTGGATAGGGCTTCGGCTTCGCTACTCCATCAGTTGGCGGGGGTGTCTCGCGGCGCGCCATGCGCCAGATAGTCTCAGGCGCTACCTCGCCACGCCACCCTGGGAAGGACTCCGATGACCGGCGCCTCCGACGACAGCTCCTTCGAGGTCGTTGAACTCTGCGCTGGCGCGGGCGGCCAAGCCCTCGGCCTCGAGCGAGCCGGGTTCAAGCACCGCCTTGCGGTCGAGCTGGACTCCAACGCCTTCGAGACCCTGCGGACCAACATCCCAGGCAAGATCGAGATCAACGAAGAGAAACGGGCCATCGTCCAGCAAGGTGACGTCGCCGACCCCGCCATCTTCAATCCCGAAGATCACCGCGAGGTCGCGTTGCTCGCCGGCGGGGTTCCTTGTCCTCCCTTCACGATCGCTGGCAAGCAGCTCGGTGCGAACGATGAACGCGACCTCTTCGCCTGGGCTGTGGAACAGGTGGACAGGGTCCGGCCGCGTGCCCTGATGCTGGAGAACGTCCGCGGGCTCAGCTTGCCCCGGTTTTCGGGTTACCGGCAGTACGTCCTGGACCGGCTTGCCGAGTTCAAGTACGTCGCCGAATGGCGGTTGCTCAACGCCTGCGACTTCGGAGTGCCGCAGCTACGGCCCCGGTTCGTCCTGGTCGCCATGCAAGAGGACGACGCCAAGTACTTCCAATGGCCCGAGCCCGTCGAGGAGCAGCTCACCGTCAGCGCCGCCATTCACGACCTCATGGGTGCCAACGGCTGGGAAGGGCTCGAGCAATGGATGAAGAACGCTGACAAGATCGGGCCCACGATCGTCGGTGGTTCCAAGAAGCACGGTGGCGCGGACCTGGGACCGACCAGGGCCAAGCGCGCATGGGCCGAGCTGAGCGTCGATGCGATGGGGGTGGCGGATGCCCCGCCCGCACGGGACGCCAAGTTCAACACCAAGGCCAACCCAGCTCCCGGGCCGAAGCTGACCACCGACATGGTCGCCCGTATTCAAGGGTGGCTTCCCGGCTACGAGTGGGAGTTCACCGGCCGGAAGACAACTCGGTACCGGCAGATCGGCAACGCATTCCCGCCCCCGGTCGCTGAAGCCGTGGGATCAGCGATCTTGAAGGCGCTCAAGCACGAGGGCGAGGTCGTCTCACGCGAGACCTCGAGCCACGATCCCGTTTACAAGGTGCTCCGGGAACTCGGCGGCTACGTTCCTGCTGACGTGATTTTGAAGCGTGCCAAGCTTCGCAACGGGATCGCGGAGCTCGAAGAACGCATCACCCAGCTTCGCCGCGACTTCGACATCGACCCCAAGCACTTGCCTGACGATAGCTTTGCGTACAAGCTCGGCGAGTTCAAAGCATTCATCGGCCAGGCCAACCACGAACGCCACGAGAAGTTCCTCCAGAACCGGGCCAAGATCAGCTGAGTTCTGGCTTCCGGACGTGCCGCAGCAGGGCCTTCACGTCCGCGGCGTCCATGCCGGCGATGACGGATGGCTCTTCGAACGGGTCGCCGAGCTGCTGGACTGACGCGTCGTCGAGGAGCTTGCCCATGAACTCGAGCTTCTCGTTGAGCCTGAGTGCCACAACCTCGTCGACCGTTCCGCGTGCCGCCAGGATGGTTATGCGGGTCTCGATGTCAGGTGCCAGGCCGAGCCGGTGAATGCGGTCCAGGCTCTGCAGAAAACGGCCAGCCTGGAAGTCCCGGTCAACGTAGACGGCGTCGTGGCAGACCTGATGCAAGCTGATCCCCTCGCCCAAGGTGGCCGGGTTGGAGATGAGCACGGCGCAGTCCGGATCGGTGCGGAAGGCCTCGATCTGCGCATCGCGATCAGCTGTTCCCCCGTGCACCACAGCGGGGTTGAAGCCGGCGAGGAGAACCTCGAGAGTCGTTATGGAGCGTACGAAACTGGCCCAGACCAGAGTCTTCCGCTTGTTCGCGGCGTTCTCTTCGACCACAGCGAGTACCTCTTGGTACTTCGGTGGCATCTCGTATTCGGAAAGAGAGCCGAGCAGGGTGTGCAGGGGGTCGCTGACCGGAATCTCCAGCGGTGGCACCTGGAGGGACAACGGCTCGTACCGCGAGGCTCCCTCAGCCAGCAGAGCAGGGCTGGTCGCGGCCATGATCAGCTGCAAGACGGTTCGCCCGAGCGCGTCGAAGTCTGATCGGCTTCGTTCGGCTCGGGAGGTGAACCGCCCTACGATGGCGTCGTAGATCTCCCGGTGGAGCGGAGGGAGGTCGACCATGCGCATACCCAGAGACACCGGCGGCAACCCGAGCTCGTGCTTGGTGGTCCTGGTGTAGAGGGGCTTCAGCACGCGGCTGGCATAGGTGAGGTTGCCACCGTCGATGGCGTCGTTGACGACCCGTTTCCCACGACCGGGCCAGACGAAGGCCAGCAAGCTTTCGAGGTCTTTGGGACCATTCGGAGCGGGAGTACCCGTGAGGATCATCCTGATGACGCTGAGCGGGCCGAGAGCCATGCACGCAGCTCCGTACACACCGGCCGTGCCGAGCTTCATCCGGTGCGCCTCGTCCAGGATCATCATCGCCGGCGCCGACTCCAGCCAATCGGTGATGCTCCCCAGCGACCGGTCAAGGCGCTCGTAGTTCACCAGCAGCACGTCCGCGGACATCGAAGGTCTGCCATCGAAGACCTGAACGTCCAATGCACTGGCGAAGCACTTCTCGCTTTCTTCCTGCCACGCCTCGTACGCCGACTTCGGGCAGACGACCAGCAAGCGCTGGACCCGCTGGCGCCGGCGGAAGATGGAGAAAGCAGCCAGCGCCACGCGGGTTTTGCCCGCACCGGGAACGCTGAAGTTTGCTCCATGGCCCAGGGAAACGAGCTTGGCAATGTCTCGCCGCTGGAACGGCGTGAGATCTCCGGTCCAGCTGGGATCCAGCTCGCCTGCGACGTCTTCTTCGTGGACAACGAAGTCGTCTTCTTCGCCGGCGAGCAAGCGCTCCGAGCGTTCCGCATCGTTGATCATTTCCATGACCAGGGTGCGGAACGAGTCCTCCCAGACCACTGACTCCGGAGCCGGCCAGCCCGCCAGGGCTTCGATACCCCCGATGAACTCGTCGATCGGCACCGCGGCAGCGAGGCGCTCAGTCATCTGGCCCCCCGGGAACGCAGCGAGCAGGCTAGCCAGGTTCTCGCGGAACTGGTTCACCGTCTGCAGCTTCGCCTGCGTGCGTGTCAGGTCGAAACCGATGATCAGGCTTGGACCACTTGGCTCCACTCAGGACTCCAGTTCGAGAAGCTGTCGTAGCCAGGCGGCCCCTTCGCCCTGGTCCTCGACCGTCCGGCCCACCTCGACGGCAAGTTTCCGGATGCTGCGGCGAAAACTCAGGAGCGCGTCGTTGAAGGTCTCTTCGTCGAATGCGCGATTCGCACGCGACATGGCCAGCTCCGTGACGCACTGGTCGATCTCCGCTGTAGCGGAGTTCAACCGGTCCGGCGCCGCTTGCTTGCGTTTTTGAATCTTCGCCTGACGCCCAGCAACTTCGATCGCCTTGTCGATCGCGTCCTTGATCTCTGCCGACTTACCGGCGGACCCCACCGCGTACCCGCTGGCATGGGTGATTTCGATCGTGCGCGCCTTCAGCACCGTGTCCGTCAAGTCCTTGGCGGCCGCCACATCGTCCGACGTGCCCTTGACCGAAACACCTAGCCCGGGAATCGCGACCTTCGATGAAGACGGCTCCGGCTTGAGGTCGGCCGGCAGCGCACTGTTCAGGTAGCGGGACTGGAAGTCCGACTCGATGAAACGGACGTCGGTCTTGGAGAACCCGAGCATGATCGCCGCGAGCCTCGACTCCTTGGTCAGCTCCGCACGGTCGCCACTCGTCGCCAGGTCCTTCTTGTAGCGCCGGTGCAGCTCCTTCAAGCTTTCCTGGTGGGCCTCGAACGCGATGAGCGGGATGCGGTGGCCGTTCACCTCACTACGTTCAATCATCGACTTGATGCAAGCGAAGACCCACTGGTCTTGCTTGCAAGCCTGCACGGTGCTGCGGAAGATCGCAGCGATCTTCGCAATCGGAATGCTTTGGCTCACCAGCTCGTCGATCGCCAGCAGGCGGTTGATGTACGAGTAGTCGCGACGATGCTCTTTCCTGAGCTGCAGCGACAGTTCGACATCCTGGATGTCCGTCCAGTCGCAGGACTCCGGGAGCACGGCGACCCTGATGGGCTGCTGCGGGCCGCCCATCTTCAGCAGGGCAGCACGCCGGGTGTTGCCGTTCACGAGCACACCGTCGCGCGTGATCAGCCCCGGCTCGGTCTGCTCGTAATCTCGCAGGCTTTCCGACAGCTCGGTGAAAGCCGGGTCGGTCCTGCTGGGATCCGCCGGCAGCGCCTGCAGGAGGTATCCGAGGTACTCCTGGCTCGCGCTGCTCCAAGGGTCCTCGTCAACGAGCTGGTCGAGCTGCGGGTCGTGACTGCGCTGGGCACGGATCCGGTGCGTCGCCGGGTTGTAGTACAGGTCGCCGACCGGCATCTGGATGACGTCGAGGTGCACTTGGCTGCCCCGCCAGTCGACGGTCTGCGTCTCGCGTGAGCCGCCGGCCTCGACCACCTCCTTGAGGCGGCGCTCGACGAGGGCGCGGTTCTCGCCGGACCTGGGCGGTCGTCCGTAGTCCTTGATCATGCTTCTCCTGTACTACTTACGTACGCAGCAACGGCAAACGATATCCGGGTCTCCAGGCCTGGTCAGCCCAGGGAACCCTGCACCGTGGCGCGTGCGTCCGCGGGCAAAGCCCGGTACTCAGCCCATACCCGCTCAGCCGGCGTGAAGGGACGTTCGTCCGCGGCCATCCACGAGGCCAGAAGCTTCCGCTCCTCCGGCGTCAAGGCGTTCACGCGATCCAGCACGGTGGGAAGGAAGACTTCCAGGTCCTTCGCGCCGATACGGCACTTCTTGCACTCGGTGACCAGCTGTTGCTCCACTCGCCCATCGGGCAGCTGGACATCCCGGCGCGCGATGTCCAGCTGCGCACCCTCGAAGGTTCCCGGATAGAGGTCACCCGGCGCGATCCCGCACGAGCGGCACATGTTGCCGTCCCTGGAGATGATTTCGCGCCGGCGTACAGCGCCGATCGCCGCTGCGGATTGCGGCCTCGAGGCCATGCCCTTCTCCCACACGGGCTGGCCACTCTTCACGAAGCGCTGCTGGAATGACGTCAGAGACGGGTCTTCCCGGTTCGTGTCGATACGCCAGCCAAAGCTGCGCAGGTCACGCATCCGGCGATCGATCTGCGAGACGCCCGGGAACGCTGCGCGCATCTCCTCCTTGGTGAACTCGTTCCCTTCACCAACTACATCGAGCAGCCACAGGGCGACACGTTTCATGGTCCCCAGGTCGGGAGCTGTCCAAGACGGGCGCAAAGCTGACCTTCACTTTCTGTTCACATCCGACCGCACCGCGTCGGCGGCTTCGCGGAGCGGCGGATACTCGCCTGAACTTCATTCTTTGTAGCACGGCCGTGAACACAAGACGCTGTCCCCGTGTTTACAAGATGTGTAAACACGGGGACAGCGTCATTCGCTTAAGCAAATTAATTTGCGCCGGAATAACCCGGCAATTCAAGATCATCTCCACGCAGCTAGCGCCCTGGAACGGCGCTAGCTGGGCCAATACCTCTTCTGGCAACCGGGGAGCGATCGTAGATCCTCGACGATGCGCACCTCAGACCGCTTCGCGGGCTTCAATGCTTCGCAGCCCTTCGAGACACACGGCGACAACGCGCCCCGGAGGACGCGAAGGTGGGCTAGTCTCAGAAGCTCGACTGGCTACCACTGCAGCGAACTGATCAACATCTACAGGCGACGCGTCACCCCAGGAGGCCGCACCCCAGCAACCCATATGGACAACCACACGACACCGGCTCGCGTCATCACCAAGGCGGCTTGAGCCGGCAGGCAAGGGCGGCCTCCCCGCGCAAGCGACCGCAGGTCCTGCCCTCTATTCAGTGCACCCAAAATTGAGGAGGGGAACGAATGAAGCTCGGGCACGCCGGTGGGCGCTATCCTCCGGGTTCGACGCTGGAACAGCGTCAGCTCGCTGATCTTGTCGTCCAGCTGTGCCGATGCATGAAGCAGCGAACCCAGGCCGAGCGGGCAAAGCAGCTGTGGGTATCCCCGGCAGCGCTCTCGCTCTTCGCCAACGCGCGCAGGGTTCCCAGCTCTGACACCTTGAAGCTGCTGTATTCACTGGCACAGCAGGGCGGCGGCACCACGCTTCCATGCTCCCTGCGAACCCTGCTCGAACTGCGGGAAATCGCCCGGTCACGGTTGAGCTTGTCCCGGTTCGCGTTGCCAGAGCCTTTTCCGGCAGTGATGCAGGCGGGATCAGCAGATCCCGCCCGAGCATCCGTTGCGCCGGTCCCCCAGTAGGGCCCCAGGTGGACCGGCGCAACAGAACTTGCCGACCTCTCTCTCCGCTGACACCGCCGGAAAGGAAAAGCCCTTCGACAGCCATCTCACCCAACTCCTCGTTCCACCGCGGCAAAGCGTGGGACAGACCAGGTCATCTCGCAGTCCTGTTAGTGACGGGCTCTCACCTAGGCGCATGACAGCTGACACGTGATCGACAGCACATTTGCAGGAGAAAACATGGTGTTGCACCTTCCTGGGCACGTACCCAAGCCACCGGGTGCGCGCGCAAGCCCTAACCCGGGGCGTCTCACCGAGGCGTTCCAGACCTCAGCGTGCTCAGGGAAAGCCAGCCGGCTAGCAGGCAAGCGAACACCGGCGGGCTTTCCCCTTCAGAACCCCTACCAGGACAAACCAGTCAGGAGCTCCTATGGTCAAGTCTAAGCGTCCGAGGCGGGGTTCGCGGCTCCGTAACGCCAGGATCACGCGTTCCAGGAGGCCGGCACAGACCACCGGACGGGTGAGCGGAGAGCCCAGCTGGCCCGCATCGTTCGCCCGCGGTGCGCTCTACTCGCTGGGAAAGGAGGCGGCCGACCGGCTCATCGAGTGGCTGCAGTCGCTCCTTTAGCCGGCCGAGCGTGACGCGTAGGTCGGCGGAGCACGCCGGCCTACGCGTCAGACGGCTTGGGGATGTCGAAGTAGCTCGAGAACCGGACCGCCGGGGCGTACTCGCCCTTCACCTTCACCCGGCCCGTCACGAACATCGCCGCCACCGCGGCGTTGCCCGTGGCCATCCGGATGAAGTCGTCCACCGAGAGGGTGATCGTGGTGTCCGGGGTTCGGGACAAGTCCGTCGACGAAACGCACACCCCGTCCTCGATCACCGTCTGGAAACGGTCGTAGCCGTCCTCGCCTGCTCCTTCGGAAAAGCGCCAGGAAACCACGAAATCCACGTGACGCGCTCGCGCTGGGGAAAAGTGCTCCGACATTCTGCGGAAGATCTCGTCCAGAAACACTGCGCGCAGCTCCGGATGAGATGCGAGCGCCTTCAGCTGGTCGCGGGAGCTGCGTTTGACCACGTCCACCAGGACGTCCGTCGACAGGGAACTCAGCTCTATGCCCGCTCCCGCGGAGCCCAGCATGTGGAGGGTTTCCAGGACCTGGATGAACTGCGCGGGCGTCAAGTTGGCGATGACGAGCTTGTCCGCGAACGCGTTCACCGCGTGGCCGGCGCGTACTCCGCGGGGCCGGGAAAGGCGCCACTTCGCTTTTCGGGGCACAGCGACGGACTATACGGGGTGGGGGAGGTCGAAGTATCCGATCAGGCCCGCCGCGAACGCCAGATCGCCCTTGACCTTGATTCTTCCCGTGACGAACAACACCGCCGGCGTTGCCTGGTGGGTGATGAGCCGGAAGAAGTCGGCCGGGGCGATCGTGATCGTCACCCGCGGGGCGGCGTGCATCTCCCGGCTCACCGTGCACGCGCCGTGGGAGATCGTTGTCTCGTAGCGGTCGTAGCCTCCCTCGCCCGCTCCGCCCGACAGGCGCCAGTGGACCACCGCGTGCAGGTCGCGGGCCCGATCGGGCCGGATGTGCGCGCCCATGCGGGCGAAGATCTCGTCCAACACCCGCTCGCGCAGGGGCCTCTCCGCGACGACGCTCTCCAGCTGCGCGCGCGATGCCGAGGACACCAGGGACGCAAACCTGGCCGGCTCGACCTTGCTCAAGTCGAACGCCGGGGCTTGGGCAGCCAGTCTCAAGAGCGCGTTCAAGAGTCTTCGGAAGTCGTCCTTGCCGAGGTCGCGCGGGTTGACCGCGTCGGCGAGGGCGTTGACGTCGAGGGCGTGCGCCTCGGGGCTCAGCGGGTCGAGCCGCTCCAGGGCGTCCAGCAGCGCCGCCCCACGGAGCCCCGCGACCTGATCGGCGCTGGTCATCCCGGCGTTGTCGGCCATGGTCACTCCTCTGCAGTTACTCACGCGTAAGGCTACCCGCCAGTAGGTAGGCGGGCAAGCGTGCCGAAATCACCCTGACGGGGCAGCGCCCGGTACCGTCTCTCGGCAGCAACAGGGAGGTCCAGCGTGTCAGAGGATGATCAGCGTCCGCCCGAACGGGCCAGGCGGCTGCCGCGCGCGGTGCGCGAGCGGCAGATCCTGGACGCCGCCGTCCAGGTTTTCTCGCGCCACGGCTACCACGCGGCCTCGATGGACGAGATCTCCGACGTCGCCGGGGTCTCGAAGCCGATGATCTACACCTACCTCGGGTCCAAAGAGGACCTGTTCGGTGCGTGCATCCGCCGCGAGGCGACGCGGCTGCTCGAGGCCATCCAGGCCGGCGTGCAGCCCGACCTGCCACCGGACATGCAGCTCTGGCACGGCCTGCGGTCGTTCTACCGCTTCGTCGCGGAGTACCGCGAGTCGTGGACGGTGCTGCACCGCCAGGCCCTCACCGTCGGCGGGGCGTTCGCCGCGGAGATCACCGACATGCGGGCACGCGCGATCCAGCTCGTCGCGGCCCTGGTCGTGTCGGCGGGCACGCGCAAGGGCGTCGGCGAGCAGGCCGAATTCTCCGGCGAAGGCCTGGCCGCGTCGCTGGTCGGGGCGGCCGAGTCGCTGGCCGACTGGGCCCTCGACCACCCCGACATCTCCGACGGCGTGCTGGCGTCCTGGCTGATGAACCTCGTCTGGCTGGGCTTCAACGACCTCATCGAGGGCGAGGTCTGGAAGCCGTCAGAGTGAGGTGATCGAGCCTTCCAGGTGCGGCTTCGACCCGCTCCACAGCTCGAACGCCCAGCCCTCCGGGGTGGCCCACGACGTGAAGCCCGCCTTCGCCGGCAGCAGCACCGGCTGCTTGAACTTGACGTCGATCGTGAACGCCGCCGGCAGCCGGCCTTCGAACGCCGCCAGGGCGTGGGCCTTCGTCCACATGCCGTGGGCGATCGCGCGCGGGAAGCCGAACAGCTTGGCCGTCAGCGGGTGCAGGTGGATCGGGTTGCGGTCGCCCGAGACCTCCGCGTAGCGCCGGCCGATGTCCCCCGGGATCCGCCAGATCGCGTCCGGGGTCGGCGGGGCGAGCGACTCCCGGCGCGCGGACGAGCCCGAAGAAGAACCGCGACGCAGGTACGTGCTGACATCCACCCAGACCAGGTCGTCCCCGGCCCAGGCTTCGCTGACGACGTCGAACTGACGCCCCTTCTCGTGCGGGCGCAGGTTCTCCGCGCGCACCCGGATCGTCAACGCCTCGCCCAGCCGCAGCGCGCGGTGCTGGGTGATCCGGTTCGCCACGTGCACCATGCCGAGCAGCGGGAACGGGAACCCCGGCTCGGTCATCAGCGCCATCTGCAGCGGGAACGCCAGCATGTGCGGGTACGTCGCCGGCAGCTCGTCGCTCAGCCGGAACCCGCAGACCGTGTTGTACGCGGCGAGGTGCGCCGGGTCGACGACGACACCCGTGCGGACCAGCTCGGTGTCCGGCAGCGATGAGCCGGTTTTGCGAAAACCGAGCAGCGCCTTCGGGTACAGCGTCGCCAGGCTCGGCGTGCTGTCGAGTTCGCGGATCGCCACGTCACGCCCCCAGCAGGGCCTGGCCGCAGACGCGGACCACGTTGCCGTTCACCGCGGCCGACGCCGGGTTCGCGTACCAGGCGATCGTCTCGGCGACGTCGACCGGCAGCCCACCCTGGCCGAGGCTCGACAGCCGGCGGCCGGCCTCGCGGATGAACAGCGGGACCGCCGCCGTCATCTTCGTCTCGATGAAGCCGGGCGCGACGGCGTTGATCGTGCCGCCGTACGCCGCGAGCTGCGGCGCGCCGACGTTCACCATGCCGATCACGCCCGCCTTGGACGTCGCGTAGTTCGTCTGGCCGACGTTGCCGGCGATGCCCGCGATCGACGAGACGCCGATGATCCGGCCGTTCTCGTTCAGCACGCGATCGCCGAGCAGCTTGTCGTTCACCGCGAGCTGCGAAGCGAGGTTCACCGCGATGACCGAGTCCCACGCGCTCTCGCTCATGTTGCCGAGCGTCTTGTCGCGGGTGATACCGGCGTTGTGGACAACGACGTCGACGCCGCCGTGCCGCTCCTTCAGGTACTCCGCGAGCTTCGCGGGCGCGCTCGGCGAAGTGATGTCGAGCTGCAGCGACGAGCCGCCGATCTTGTTGGCGACCTTCGACAGGTCACCGCCCTGGGCGGGGATGTCGAGCGCGACGACGTGCGCGCCGTCGCGGGCCAGCACCTCGGCGATCGCCGCGCCGATGCCGCGTGACGCACCCGTGACCAGCGCGACCTTGCCGTCGAGGGGCTTTTCCCAGTTCGCCGGCGCCGAAGCCGTCTTGCCCTCGGCGCCGATCCGGATGACCTGCGCGTCGACGAACGCCGACTTCGCCGAGAGCAGGAAACGCAGCGTCGACTCCGTCGCCTCTTCGGCGCCTTCGGCGACGTACACGAGCTGAGCCGTCGCGCCGCGCTTCAGCTCCTTACCCACCGAGCGCACGAAGCCCTCGAGAGCGCGTTGCGCGATCCGCTCGGGACCTTCCACCTGCTCCGGCGGCGTGCCCAGGATGACGACCCGGCCGGACGGCCCGACGCTGCGGATCACCGGGTGGAAGAAGTCGTAGACCTCGCGCAGGCGCGAAGGGTCGGTGACGCCGGTGGCGTCGAAGACGAGCGCCGCGTGCCGGTCGGCCGGCGACGTGATGACCTCGATGCCCGCGTCGGCGAGCTGATCCTTAAGGGTCTTCTCGAGCCGGCTACCAGGCGCGGAACCCAGAAGTGCGGGACCCTCGAGAGCGGGTTGCCCGGGCTTGTACCGGCGCAGCGTCGCGGGGTTGGGCAGGCCGAGCTTCGGCACCACGAACTTCCCCACCGGGGTTTTCGTGAACTGCTGGTACCTGTCAGCCATCGGTTGCCTCCCGTGCAGTCTGCGTCACGTCGCAGTCTAACCTACTCCCGAGTAGGTTACAGTGTGAGGGACACGACCAGAGAGGTGAAGTCATGCCGCCGAAGAAGACTCCCGCTGTACGCAAGGTCGCGATCGTCGGGGGCAACCGGATCCCCTTCGCGCGGTCCAACGGCCCGTACGCGAAGGCGTCGAACCAGGACATGTTCACCGCCGCGCTCGACGGCCTGGTCAGCCGCTTCTCGCTGCAGGGCGAGGTGATCGGCGAGGTCGCCGCCGGCGCCGTGCTCAAGCACTCGAAGGACTTCAACCTGGCGCGCGAGAGCGTGCTGGGCAGCAAGCTCTCGCCCGCGACACCCGCGTCCGACGTCCAGATGGCGTGCGGCACCGGCCTGCAGGCCATCGTCAACGTCGCCAACAAGATCGCGCTCGGCCAGATCGACTCGGCGATCGCCGGCGGTGTCGACACGACGTCCGACGCGCCGCTGGCCGTCAACGAGGACCTGCGCCAGATCCTCATCCAGCTCAACGCCGCGAAGACGCTCGGCGACCGCCTCAAGCTCGTCGCGAAGATCCGGCCGGGCCACATCGTCCCGGCGATCCCGCGCAACGAGGAGCCGCGCACGGGCCTGTCGATGGGCGAGCACGCGGCGCTCACCGCGAAGATCTGGGAGATCACCCGCGAAGCGCAGGACGAGCTGGCCGCGAGCAGCCACCAGAAGCTCGCCGCCGCGTACGACCGCGGGTTCTTCGACGACCTCGTGACGCCGTTCCTCAAGCTGGCGCGCGACCAGAACCTGCGCGCGGACTCGACCGCGGAGAAGCTCGCCAAGCTCAAGCCGGCCTTCGGCGGCCCGGACGGCACGATGACGGCGGGCAACTCGACGCCGCTGACCGACGGCGCGTCGACGGTCCTGCTCGCCACCGACGAGTGGGCGAAGGCGCACAAGCTGCCGGTGCTGGCGTACCTGACGTTCTCGCAGACCGCGGCCGTCGACTACGTCCACGGCGAAGAGGGTCTGCTGATGGCGCCCGCGTACGCCGTGCCGCGGATGCTCGCGCGCGCCGGGCTTTCGCTGCAGGACTTCGACTTCTACGAGATCCACGAAGCGTTCGCGTCGCAGGTGCTGGCCACGCTCAAGGCGTGGGAGGACCCGGCGTTCGCCAAGGAGAAGCTGGACCTCGACGAGCCGCTGGGCGCGATCGACCGGGCGAAGCTGAACGTCAACGGCTCGTCGCTGGCGGCCGGGCACCCGTTCGCCGCGACCGGCGGCCGGATCGTCGCGACACTGGCGAAGCTGCTGCACGAGAAGGGGTCCGGCCGCGGCCTGATCTCGATCTGCGCGGCCGGCGGCCAGGGCGTCACCGCGATCCTGGAGAAGTAAGCACGAAAAAGGGCCGCCCCTAGCTGGGGGCGGCCCTTTTCGCGGTCTAGTTGGGGAGCGCCTTCTGGGCCCGCTTCGCGAGCTTGTTCGCGCGCTTCTCGGCCTTGCGGCTCAGCTTGCCGGCGGCAACCCCGACGTCCTTCGCGGCGTGCTTCGCGCGCCAGGCCGCCGACGGCTTCCCGTGCGTGTCAGCGACCGCGAGCAGCAGGCCACCGGCCAGACCGGCGTTCTTGAAGAACTGGATCTGCTGCTGCTGCTTTTCGCCCGGGTCCTTGATGGTCCAGAAGCTGTGCGTCGCGAGCGTCGTCGGCACGAGGCTGCCGAGCAGCAGGCCGGCGGCGAGCCGCGGTGCCTTGCCGGCCGCGAGCGCGAGACCGGCGCCGATCTTCACGGCGGCGTCGATGCGGACGAGCGTCACCGGGTCGCGCGGAACCTGCTCCGGCACGACGTCACCGACCTTCTCGAACGCGCTGTTGAGGAAGGGTTCCGCCGCCTTCGCGTGCCCTTCGGCCTGCCTCAGCGCATTGATTCCGCCCGTCACGAAGATCGTGGCGAGCAGGGGACGTGCCACTCGACGGAGTATCACGGTCGTTTGCCTTCCTCGTACGGGCCGCTGCCTGGTCGAACCTACTCGCTGGATGCCCGCTCGTCCTGCCGTCGAATCCTCATCGGGGTTTCTGGAGATTTATAGTCTTGACACTAGATAGCACTAGGAAGACTTATCCACGCGGAACGGAACCTCGGCGAGTAGTGCTACGTCGTAGTGCGCGCTGGGGGTAGGGACGAGCAGGGCTGCAGACCTGTTCGTCTCTATGTACGGCCATCCGGTCGAACTCCGGCGACACGCCCTAGCCGTCTATGGCGGAATATCGGGCTCGCGCTAGATACGTCGATAACTTGGCAGAGTGGACCCCATCCGCAACCCCTTCGCGCCGGGCGCCGGGCAGCGGCCGCCTGAGCTGGCCGGGCGCGAGCGTGAGCTCAAGGCCTTCGAGGTCGTGCTCGAACGGGTTGCGCGGGGGAGACCCGAACGCAGTCTCGTCCTCACCGGCCTCCGCGGGGTCGGGAAGACCGTGCTGCTCGGGGAGCTGCGGGCGATGGCCGTGCGGCACAAGTGGGGGGCCGGGAAGATCGAAGCCCGGCCGGACGCCGAGCTGCGGCGGCCGCTCTCCGCCGCGTTGCACCGGGCCATCCGGGACCTCGCCGTGCGGCACCGCGCTCCGGACCGCGTCGAAGAGGTGCTCGGCGTGCTCAAGGCCTTCGCGCTGCGGGCCAACAAGGCCGACGCCAAGCTGCGCGACCGCTGGCAGCCGGGCATCGACGTGCCCGCCGCCCAAGGCCGCGCGGACTCCGGGGACATCGAGATCGACCTCGTCGAGCTGTTCACCGACGTCGCCGAGCTGGCCGCGGACGTCGGGACCGGGGTCGCGCTGCTCATCGACGAGATCCAGGACCTGCAGCCCGACGACGTCTCCGCGTTGTGCGCTGCCTGTCACGAGCTCTCGCAGTCCGGGGCGCCGCTCGTCGTCGTCGGAGCCGGGCTGCCGCACGTGCCCGCGGTGCTCTCGGCGTCGAAGTCCTACTCCGAGCGGCTCTTCCGGTACGCGCGGATCGACCGGCTCGACCGCGAAGACGCCGACTACGCCGTGATGGCGCCGATCGAGCGCGAGGACGCCGGCATCGAGCCCGAAGCCCTCGACGCGCTCTTCGACGCGTCCGGCGGCTACCCGTACTTCATCCAGGCCTACGGCAAGGCGGCCTGGGACGCGGCGCCGTCCGACCCGATCACCGTCAAGGACGTCCAGGTCGCCGCGCCCGAAGCGGAGTCCGAGCTGGCGGTCGGCTTCTTCGGCTCCCGCTACGACCGCGCGACGCCGGCCGAGCGCGAGTACCTGCAGGCCATGGCCGAGCTGACCCAGGGGCGCGACGAGCCCGCCGGGACCGCCGACGTCGCCGTGTTCCTCGGGCGGAAGCCGTCTTCGCTGTCGCCGGCGCGCGACAGCCTGATGAAGAAGGGCCTGGTCTTCTCCGCCGAGCGGGGCCAGATCGCCTTCACCGTGCCGCACTTCGGCCACTACCTGCTCGGGCGCGACTGACGCCTATCCACCCTTATAAGGCTCTCTAGCGACAAGGTTAGAGAGCCTTATAAGTATGTAGCGGGTTGCTCCGTCGTGACCGCCGCCACCCCCGATCTCTCCGGCCTATACCCAAGTTTGCCGATGATTCATCGGCACGTGCGCCACATCACCGGATATTCATTGGCTTCCTTGTGAAAAAAGGCGCATACTAGAGGCACAAGCCACCCAGAACCCTCGAAGGGGATGCAGAAACCGATGAACAACATCGCCGCCAAGCTCCGTGCCCGTCGCGCCGAGGCTCGCACTCGCCGGGCGCTGAACCGGGCGATCGACACCGCCGCCACCGCGACGGTCCGTCAGGAACTCATCGCGATCGCGCAGGCTCGCTCGGGCTACATGCGCTGACCTCTGTTTCACCCCGTGGCGGTCGCCCATTCGAGTGACCTATGCCACAAAGTGCTGAAGGTGTAACGACACGCAAAGTGTCGTCGATACCCCCTACGACCCCGTGATGCTGGCGGACCCCCGACCTGGCAGCATCGCGGGGTTTCCCATTTCCCCGGCAAACCCCTTGCCCAGGTCGGCTTGCAGAGTAATCTTTGACTTCGTCAACGAACTTGTTGAGGTGGTCAATGAACGACGCTCAGCTCGCCGACCGCGTGGCCGCGGTCCGGGCCTTCAACCGGCTCTACACCGGAGTCATCGGGGTGCTCGACGAGGGACCGGCCGACGCCGAGTACTCGCTGCCCGAAGCCCGCGTGCTCTTCGAGCTCGCGCACCAGGACCCGCTGCCGGTGACCGAGCTGCGCAAACGCCTCGACCTGGACGCCGGCTACGCCAGCAGGCTGCTCGCCCGGCTCGAATCGCGCGGGCTGATCGCGCGTGAACGGTCCGACGAAGACGCCCGGCGCCAGCTCGTGCGCCCGACGCCCGCGGGCCGGGACGCCTTCGCCGTGCTGAACGCCCGGTCCACCGAGCAGATCGGCGGGCTGCTGCGCCGGTTCGCCGACGACGACCAGCAGCGGCTGCTGACCGCGATGCGCACGATCGGCGACCTGGTCGGCGACCGCCGGCGCGACCCGGACCTCGTGCTCCGGCCACCACGACCGGGTGACCTCGGATGGGTGGTGGAACGCCACGGCGCGCTCTACGGCCGCGAGTACGGCTTCGGCCCCCGGTTCGAGGGCCTGGTCGCCCGGATCGTCGCCGACTTCGCCGAGCACGACGACCCGCGGCAGGCGTTCTGGATCGCCGAGCTCGACGACGAACGCGTCGGCAGCATCGCGTGCACCCGCGGCCCGGACGAAGACACCGCGAAGCTGCGGCTGCTGCTGCTCGAGCCGTCGGCCCGGGGCCACGGCGTCGGCAAGCGGCTGGTGACCGAGTGCGTTTCTTTCGCGAGAGCACACGGTTATCAGGCGATGGAGCTGTCGACGGTCTCGATCTTGACCGCCGCGCGCTCGATCTACCGCGCGGCCGGCTTCGAGCTGGTCGAAGAGACGGACTTCGCCGACTGGGGGCCGAAGCTGACCGACGAGACCTGGCGCTTGAAGTTCTGACGCGGCACGCGGCCGAGCCGTCTCGGACGAAGGAGCGGCTGGCCGCGTGCGGGTGATCCCTGGTTGGCTGTGTTCGTGACGGACTACGTCGACGGGTACTGCGAACGCGTCGCGCCCGGGCTCTGGGGTGAGCCGCTCAACGATCTCAGCAACCTCGCCTTCCTCGTGGCCGCCGTGCTCGTGTGGCGGCTGGCCGCGGGGGAGCGGATCGGGCGGTTGCTGGCCGTGCTGATCGGGCTGGTTTTCGTCGCCAGCAGCGTCTTCCACCTGCTTGCGACGCGCTGGGCGGGCGCCGCGGACTCGGCGGCCATCCTCGTCTTCGTGCTGGTGTACGCCGTGGTGTTCGTGCGGGAGTACTGGAGCCGGCGGTGGGCTTGGGTTGCCGCGCCGGGGTTTCTCGCGCTCACCGTGGTCACCGCATTGCTGGGCGGCGGGCTCTACCTCTCGGCCCTCATCGGGCTGGGCGCCTTCGCCGCGGTACTCGCGGTCCAGCGCGACACCCGCTGGACGCACTTCGCCGTCGCCGGCGCGGTTTTCGCGCTCTCGCTGAGCTTGCGCACGCTCGACCGGGACGTCTGCGACTACGTCCCGGCCGGCACGCACTTCCTCTGGCACCTGCTCAACGGCCTGGTGCTCTACCTCGTTTCGCGGGCGGCCATCCGTCCACAGTGGACTTAGTGGACGCCGATGGGCCGCAGGTCCTTGTCGTGCTCGTCGGCGTGGTAGTCCTCGGCGTTGGTGTCGTCGGTGCCGTTGAACACCTTCAGCTGCCGCGCGATCACCGTGACGATCGCCGCGACCACCAGGTTGGCGATCAGCGCCACGAAGCCGACGTAGATCTGGACCTGGGAGCCCGCGAACGGGTGCCAGCCGAAGATCGACATGTTGCCCAGCGCCAGCGCCGACCCGCCGAAGTGGAGCTTGCCGTTGGCCGGGTTGGGGATGCCGTACAGCATGATCAGGCCCCAGCCGATGCCGACGACCCAGCCCGCGATCAGGCCCCAGCGGTGGAACCAGCGCGTGTACAGCGCGAGCGCCACGGCCGGCAGCGTCTGCAGGATCAGCACGCCGCCGATGAGCTGGAGGTCGATCGAAAACTGCGGGTCGATCAGGATGATCACGGCCACCGCGCCCAGCTTCACGACCAGCGAAGCCAGCTTCGCCTGCTTCGCCTCTTCCGCTGGGGTCGCGTTCTTGCGGATGTACTCCTTGTAGATGTTGCGGGTCCACAGGTTGGCCGCGGCGATCGACATGATCGCGGCGGGCACCAGCGCGCCGATGCCGATCGCGGCGAACGCGATGCCGGCGAACCACGACGAGAACTGGCTGTCGAACAGCACCGGGACGATCGTGTTGCCGTCCGCCTTGCCGGTCGCCGCGTTCGTCAGCGGTTTGACGCCGGCGGTGATCGCCACGTACCCGAGCAGCGCCAGCAGGCCCAGCACCAGCGAGTACGCCGGCAGCGCGACCATGTTCCGCTTGATCACGTTGCGGCCGCGCGAAGCCAGCACGCTGGTCAGCGAGTGCGGGTACAGGAACAGCGCGAGCGCCGAACCCAGTGCCAGCGTCGCGTACTGCAGCTGGTTGTTGGCCGTCAGCAGGATCGACCCGGCCGGCTTGCCGGTGGCCGGGCTCGGCGTGCCGAGCTTCTTCGCCGCCGCGTCGAAGATGTGCGCCCAGCCGCCCAGCTTCGAGGGCAGGTAGATGATCGCCACCAGGATCACGATGTAGATCAGGATGTCCTTGACGAACGCGATCAGCGCGGGCGCCCGCAGGCCGGACTGGTAGGTGTAGAAGGCCAGGATCACAAACGCGACCAGCAGCGGCAGGTGCCCGACGATGCCGGAGCCGTTGATGCCCATCGTCCGCAGCACGGCTTCGAGGCCGACCAGCTGCAGCGCGATGTACGGCATGGTCGCGACGATGCCGGTGATCGCCACCAGCAGCGCCAGGATCGGCGAGCCGAAGCGGCCACGCACGAAGTCGGCCGGGGTCACGTAACCGCGGACCCGCGAGACCGACCACATCCGCAGCGCCGGGAGCAGCACGATCGGGTAGACGACGATCGTGTACGGCAGCGCGTACAGGCCGAGCGCGCCGGCGCTGAACACCAGCGCGGGCACCGCGACGAACGTGTACGCCGTGTAGAGGTCACCGCCGAGCAGGAACCACGTGATCCACGAGCCGAACTTGCGGCCGCCGAGGCCCCATTCGTCCAGGTGGTCCAGCGTGCTGCCGCGCTGCCAGCGCGACGCCATGAAGCCGAGGACGGTGACCAGCGCGAACAGGATCGTGAAGATGATCAGCTCGGGCCACTGCAGGTTGCTCATCGAGCGTCCCCCTCGTCCAGGTCCTCGACGCTCAGCTTGTCCGGCGCGTCAGCGGTCGGCTTGTCCCGCGTCATCAGGTAGACGATCCAGGTGCTCAGCACCCCGACCGCCACCATCAGGAACTGGAACCAGTAGAAGAACGGCATCCCGAACAGCCGTGGACCGTCCATGTTGAACAGTGGCGTGACCAGGACCAGCAGCGGGACGATCAGGAGCAGGTTCCACGGGCTGAACCGCAACCCGCGCACCTTTCCGTCGTGTTTCACCGTTGACATCGACCTCACCTAACACTCCCGTAACCGACCGCCTGACCTTAGAACCTGGGTGACAGGGAGTCACGTCTGTCCGATATCGATTTGATCGCCGCGATCCGCGCGGTGCCCGACCAACGTCGGTTGCCCCGCCCGCACCCGGCCTATAGGAATAGCCGGACTCGCACGCGAAAACCCGATAAGGGGCAACCGTATGACACGACTCCGCTACGCGGTGGTGATCCCGGCGATCGCCGGCACCCTGCTGGCCGGGTTCACCCCTGCGTTCGCAGGCCAGGATGCCGCGGCCGGCAAGCAGCCGCTGAACTCCACGAACATCCCGGCCCAGTACGCGAACCAGAAGCTGGACTGGCACAAGTGCGCCGTCCCCTCCGAGCTGCCGACGGCCCCGCCCGCGGGCGCCGAGGACATGGAGTGCGCGACCTACAAGACGCCGCGCAACTGGTACCAGGCGAACGCCCAGATCGACCTGACCATCGCGGTCAGCCGGCTGAAGGCGACCAAGGACGCGACGGCCAGCGTCGTCACCAACCCGGGCGGCCCGGGGGCGCCCGGGCGCAACTTCCCGGCCCGCCTGCGCAACCAGCCCAAGCTGCGCGAGCACCAGGAGATCGTCGGGTTCGACCCGCGCGGCACCGGCAAGAGCACGAACATCACGTGCGGTGGCGCCATCGGCACCGGCTCGGACCTGGACCCGCGTGACCGCAGCAAGCAGAACCTGAACCTGATCCTGCAGGCGACGAAGTACGCGGCGCTGTCCTGCCAGCAGAAGTCCGGCGAGCTCGGCCCGCTGATCAACACCGACCAGACGGTCAAGGACATCGACCTGCTGCGCGTGCTCCTGGGCCGCGACAAGATCAACTGGGTCGGCTACTCGGCGGGCACGTGGATGGGCGCGCACTACGCGCAGGCCTACCCGACGCGCACCGGCCGGTTCGTCCTCGACTCCTCGACGGAGTTCACCACGACCTGGCAGAAGTCGTTCGACTGGCAGCCGCTCGGCTTCGAGCGCCGCTTCCGGCAGGACTTCCTCCCGTGGGTGGCGAAGTACGACAAGCTCTACCACTTCGGCACCACCGGCGAGGCCGCCCGCCAGACGTACGAGCAGGTCCGCTACGCCCTGACCCAGGGCGCGGTCACCCTGCCCGACGGCTCGACCGTGTCGGCCAACGGGCTGGACTCGTTCATCGCGTCGAACATCTACTCGAAGCGGTCCTTCCCGGGTCTGGCCGACTACCTGGTCAGCGTCCGCACGCTGACCCAGGGCACCGCGTCCGCGCAGGCCAAGACGTCGGCCGCGCAGAAGGTCAAGGCCGCCGACAAGAGCAACGAGACCTCCGGCGCGCAGCCGCTGATGGTCCCGACCGACGGCGACGCCTACGACGCCTCGTTCTGGACGATCCCGTGCAACGAGGGTCCGTGGACCGGCTCGACCCAGAGCGCCATCAAGCAGTCGCAGAAGCTGATCGACCAGCAGCTGCCCCTGCTCGGCGCGGGCTGGTTCATCCAGCCGTGCCTGTTCTGGAAGAAGCCGCCGTCCCCGCTGCCGGTGCTCAACGGCAAGGGCGTCCCGCCGGTGCTGATCGTCGAGTCGGAGCACGACCCGGCGACGCCGATCGAGGGCGCGCGGCGCGCGCACAAGGCGTTCGAGAACTCGCGGATGCTGACGATCACCGGTGAGGGTGACCACGGCATCTACGCCGGCGGCAACGCGGGTGTGGACAAGGTCGTGGAGGCCTACCTGGTCGACGGCGTCGTGCCGAACGACCAGAGCCTGCCCGGCATGCCACTTCCGGTGCCCGCGGGCGCCTGAGGGCACTAGATGTGGTGGGGCCCCGCCGATCTCCGGATCGGCGGGGCCTTTTCCACACCTGTGCACAGAGTTGTCCACCACCTGTGGACAACTCTGGTATTAGTATTGGCCCCATGGTGCGGGTACCGCTTACGGACGAAGAGCGCGAACGGGGCGAACGCCTCGGCCAAGCGCTACGAGCGGCGCGGGCCGGCCGGAGCATGGTCGACGTCGCCGCGGAGGCCGGGATCTCGGTCGAGACGCTCCGCAAGATCGAGACGGGACGGATCCCGACCCCCGCGTTCTTCACGGTCACGGCCATCGCGGACGCCGTGGGCCTGCCGCTGGACGAGCTGCGCGCGGCCGTCGCGGAGACGGCGTCCCCACCGCTTTCCCAGGCGAGCTGACCACTGCACATGAGCTGGCACCTCACCGAGGACATCGACGACTTCCTGGCCCGGACCGACGACTTCCTACGCTCGCGTCCCGCGCTGCACACCTCGCCGCTGACCCGGCTCGAGAAGCTGCGGAAGCAGGAGGAAGAGGGCACGCTCTTCGGCCGTCTGGAGCAGGACGGCGAGGTCCGCGCGATCTGCTACTGCCGCTCTGAGCAACGCCTGATCCTCACCGAAGTCGACCCCGCCCAAGCCGACGCCCTCGCCGCGGAACTGGCCGGCCGTCCGTTGTGCGGAGTGACCGCGCCGGACGATTCGGCCGCCGCGTTCGCCGAGGCGTGGCAGCGGCGCACCGACGCCGCGCCGATACCCGGGGTGCGGGTCCGCCTCCACCGGCTCGGCATCCTCGTCCCGCCGGAGCCGATGCCGGACGGCCAGGCCTCGGACGCGCCGGACCGCGCGGAAATCATCCGCTGGTGCAGCGAGTTCGCCACCGCCGTCGGGCAGGCACCCTTCGCCGACGAGCAGTCCTGGGCCGCCTCGAACTTCGCCGACAAGCAGTTCACGTTCTGGGCGACCGACGCGCCGGTCGCCATGGCCGGCGCCACCGCGATGGTGGCCGGCATGGTCCGGGTCGACCCCGTCTACACGCCGGCCCGGTTCCGCGGCCGGGGTTACGCGGGCGCCGTGACCTTCGCGGTGAGCCAGGCCGCGCTGGCGGCGGGCGCGACGGACGTCGTCCTCTACACCGATCCCGCCAACGTCACCAGCAACGCCCTGTACCGGCGCCTCGGCTACGTCCCGATCGCCGCGTTCACCGGGTACGACTTCGGCTAGACCGGGCGGAGCTGGTTCAGGATGTGCTCGCGGTCGTTGAGGAACGCGCACGCCGGGACCGGCAGGTCGTAGCTGTTCAGCAGCCGCTCGAAGTCGGAGAACTCGTCCGTCGAGAAGCCGAAGCCGACCTTGACCGCGTGGGCCGCCAGGACGTCGGCCAGCTCTTCCCACTCGCCGGACCACAGCAGCGTCCGGTAGTGCGTGTAGTCCTCCGGGGACAGGCGGTCGGCCAGCTGGGTCAGGACGCTGTCGCCGAAGAAGCTGATCCGGTTCTCCTTGAGGTCGGCCACCGTCGGGTTCGCCGGGTCGCGGGCCGCGTCCGGGTTGCGGACCACGCCGGGGCCCGCCACCGGGTACGCCGTGTGGACGTGGCCGTTCTCCTCGACCAGCACGATCAGGTGCACGTTGTAGCGCTCGCCGGCACAGCGCCAGCGGCCGTTCGGCTGCCGCCGCCGGGCTTCGCTCGGGTCGTTCGCGACGTCCTTGACCACCGAGATGATGTGCTCGTCGCTCCAGCCGGGCGGGAACTCACTGGTCGCCCGCCGCCCGACGCCCGGTGCGTGTCCGCCGCCCACCGCTGCTCCCTTCGACGGAACGAGCGTAGGTCAAACGGCGGCCGACAGCACCACGATGCCGAGCACGAGCAGGTCGGGACCGCGGAACAACTGCCGGGCCAGGTTGGCGGGCATCGGCCCCATCGGGGTGTCCACGAAACCCGGATTCGCGTAGTCAACCGCGGTGCGCGTGACCGTGCGCAGGATCGACAGCACCGCCAGCGGCACGGCGAGCCAAGCGCCCGCACCGAACGACGTCCCACCCGCGAGGGTGACCACGGCGAGCGCGCCCGCCCAGAGCAGGCCGACGCCGGCGAGCACGACGCCGTGCGCCAGGACGAGGTCGCGGTTCGACGACCCGAGCCAGCGACGGCGGCCCGGGTTGCGCCACAGCTCGCCGAGCCCGGCGCCGAACGGCGTCAGCGCGACGTACGCGCCGACGCCCACCAGGACCGCGCCCGGCAGGGTCGGCAACGCGATGTGCGCGACGACCACCGCGAAGCCGACCAGCACCGCCGCCCCGGCGTACCGCGACCGGCCGAGCGTGCCCGCCACCGCCAGCCGCGGCGGGGTCGGGCGCCGCACCGAAAGCCCGATCGGCGCGGACGGCGGGAGCAGCATCATCGGGTCGAGGAAGGTGACGGCGACCGAGCGCAGCACCCGGCCGTCCCACCCGGCGAGCAGCGCGGACCGGCCCGCGCGCGAGACCGGTTCGCCGCCGAAGGCCAGCGGCAGCGCCGCGACCAGCACGCCCGCCGCGACGACTTCGACGGTCACCGGGCCGAGGCCGAAGGCGGTGATCGCCAGCCCGACGACCGCGAGCGCCAGCGGGCCGGCCGCGTCGAACCGCAACGACGTCCGCCGCGCGCTCACGAACGCGACCACCGCGGTCGCGGCCACGACGGCGACGCCCGCGCGCCACTGGTCCAGCCCGGCGCCGCCGACGGCGAGCATCAGCGCGGCCAGGTAACCGGTCACCGCGACGACGCCGGTCCAGGCGCCGAGCAGCCGCAGCGTGACGACGCGGCCGCGGTCCACCGGCGCGAAGTCGAGCCAGGTCAGCTCGGCCGGTTCGACCCACGCGAACCCGCGGCGCAGCAGGCCGCGCCAGCCCACCGCGCAGCAGAGCGTCAGGAGGCCGAGCACGGCCGGGAAGTCCACGTGGGCCGAGCCGTAGACGGCCTGGCGCCACGCGTCGACGTGGAAGAACGCGGTGAACAGGAACCCGAAGGCGAAGAGGAAGAGGAACGACGCCGAGTCGCCGCTGAAGATCCCGCCGAACCGCTTGCGGCCCGGGATCCGCATCCGCCGCGGCGTCAGGGTCACCACAGTTCGAGCGTGCTGTCGGCGGCTTCCAGCAGCGGCGGGTGGTGCGTGGCCACCACGACCGCCGCGCCGGCCGCCGTCGACCGGGCGATCAGCTCGACCAGCCATTCCTTGCCCTCGACGTCGAGGGCTCGCTCGGGCTCGTCGAGCAGCAGGAGCTTGTGCGGCCGCGCGGTGACGCCGAGCAGGAGCAGCCGACGACGCTGCCCCGCGGAGAAGTGCCCGGACGTGACGCGCATGCGGTCACCCAGCCCCGCGTCGCGCAGCAGTTCCTCGTGGTCGCCGAGGTCGGCGCCGAACGAGCCGGACAGCAGCTCGAGGTGCTGCACCGGCGTCAGCTCGGCGAAGAAGTCGGAGTCGTCGAACAGCACCGAGACCTTGCGGCGGAACTCGACGTCCCGTTCGTCCGGCGCCTTGCCGTCGACGAGCACGCGGCCCCGCTGCGGCTTCTGCATGCCGTAGAAGCAGCGCATCAAGGTCGACTTGCCGACCCCGTTCGGCCCGACGATCGCGGCGCACTCGCCGGGGTCGACGGAGAAGTCCAGGTCGTCGAACAGCCACAGTTCGCCGGCCCGGACCCCGATGCCCCGCGCGTCGATCATCGGAGGTGCTCGAGCACCGGGGCGAACTCGTCGAAGAACATCTCGAGGATGGTGAAGTAGGTGAACCCCCACCGCTCCCGGTGCGCGCGGATCTGGTCGGCGATCTGGGCCGGCGTACCGACGAGCGCGATCGGCAGCTCGCCGATCTGCTCGGCGGTCATCCCGCCCGGGACGAGCTGCTCGAGCTCGGCCAGGCCGGCCGCGCGGTCGTTTGTGACCTTCACGAACTGGCAGAGCAGGTTGAACTCCACTTCGGACGCTCGCCCGCCGAGCTTCGCCCGGACGAAATCCACCCGCTCGTCGACGTCCTCGGGCGGGGCCGCCGCGATCGGCGCGCCGTCCGGCGTCTTCGCCGTGCCGGTGAACCCGATGATGTCGGCGTGCTCGACGGCCAGGCCGAGCACGCGGTCGCCGCGGCCGCCGAGCAGCAGCGGCGGCCCTTGGGGACGAACGGGCGACGGCTTGTGCTCGGGGTCGGCGTAGAGCCGCTTCAGCTCGAGGATGGTGCGTTCGAGGTGGTCGACGCGCTCGCCGGCGGACGGGAACGGCATGCCGGCCGCTTCGAACTCGGCTTTGACGTACCCGGCGCCGAGCCCCAGCTCCAGCCGGCCGTCGGTGAACTGGTCGGTGCCCGTGACGTCGCGGGCGAGCAGCACCGGGTTGTAGAAGGGCGCGTTGAGCACGAAGGTGTTCAGCTGGACGCGGGACGTGGCCTCGCCGGCGAGCACCAGCGACGGGAAGGGCGTGGCCATGCCGAGGTGGTCGGCGACGGACAGCACGTCGTAGCCGAGGTCCTCGACCTTGCGGCACTTGTCGACCCACGCGGCGCGGCTGTCCGGAACCACCATGTTGACGCCGAAGCGGAAATCCCCAGTCATGATCCCCAAAATACTCACCGGAGTTTTTCGATCACCGGCGCCAGCCGCGTGAGGTCTTCTTCGATCACCGTGAAGTAGCTGACGCCGAGCGTCTCGCGGGTGCGCAGCAGCTGCTCGGCCGCCGCCCCGGCCGACCCGATGACGACGGTGGGCAGCTCACCGAGCTCGTCGGCGCCGAGGTGCGGTACGAGCCGGCGCGCCGTTTCGAGCGCCGACCGCCGGTCGTCGGTGACGCGGATGAAGTGGATCAGCAGGTTGAGCTCGGCGTCGCGGCCGCCGAGCGCCCGGTTCGCGAATTCGATGCGCTCGGCGAGCGCATCGGGACCGGCCAACGCCAGCCGCCCTTCGGCCGCGCCGGGCGCGGTGCCGGTGAAGGCGATGGTGTCGGCGTGCTCCGCCGCGAACGTCAGCATCCGGTCGCCGCGGCCGCCGAGCAGCAGCGGCGGGCGGGGGCGGCCTTCGTAGGCGCGCTCGAGTTCGGTGACCGCGCGGACGAGCCGCTCGAACCGCTGCCCGGCCGTGCCCCACTCGATGCCGGTGGCCTCGAACTCCCCGCGGGCGTAACCGGCGCCAATACCGACTTCGAGGCGGCCGCCGGTGAACTCGTCGAGCCCGCCGAGGTCGCGGGCCAGCAGCACCGGGTTGTGGAAGCTCGCGTTGAGCACGTACGTGTTGAGCCGGACCCGTTCGGTGGCTTCCGCGGCGAGCAGCAGGGCGGGCACCGGAGCGACCCGCCCTAGGTGGTCGACCACGCCGACGACGTCGTACCCGAGGTCTTCGGCCTGCCGGCACTTCGCCACCCACTCGGCGCGCGAACCGGGCGCCACGAGCGCCACCCCGAAGCGAAACGGTTTCATGGCCGCGAAACTACCGGGAAAAGGTAGAAGGGGACGCCTCCCGGATGCGGCCGGGAGGCGTCCCCTTCTGTCTCAGGGAACTCAGGCGAGGCGCTGGGCCAACGCGTCGAGCTCGTCACGCAGCGACGTCGGAACCCGGTCGCCGATCTTCTCGAACCACTCCTCGATCAGCGGCAGCTCCTCGCGCCACTCCTCGGGCTTGACGTCCAGGGCGGCCTGGATGTCCTCGATCGGCTCGGTCAGGCCCTCGGTGTCGAGGTCCTCGGCGCGCGGCACGAAGCCGACCGGCGTCTCGACGGCGTTGCCCTTGCCCTCGACGCGCTCGATGACCCACTTGAGGATCCGCGAGTTCTCGCCGAAGCCCGGCCACAGGAAGCGGCCGTCGTCGCCGCGGCGGAACCAGTTGACGTAGAAGATCTTCGGCAGCTTGTTCGCGTCGGCGTTCTTGCCCAGGTTCAGCCAGTGCTTGAAGTAGTCACCGGCGTGGTAGCCGAGGAACGGCAGCATCGCCATCGGGTCGCGGCGGACGTTGCCGACCGCGCCGGCCGCCGCGGCGGTGGTCTCCGACGACATCGTGGCGCCCATGAAGACGCCGTGCTGCCAGTCGCGGGCCTCGTTGACCAGCGGGACCGTCGTCTTGCGGCGGCCGCCGAACAGGATCGCCGAGATCGGCACGCCCTTCGGGTCGTCCCACTCCGGCGCGAGGATCGGGCACTGCGACATCGGCGTGCAGTAGCGCGAGTTCGGGTGGGCGGCCTTCTCGTCGGAGTCCGGCGTCCAGTCCTGGTGCTTCCACGAGGTGGCGTGCTCGGGCTTGTTCTCCATGCCCTCCCACCAGATGTCGCCGTCGTCGGTCAGGGCGACGTTCGTGAAGACCGTGTTGCCCTTCTCGATCGTGCGCATGGCGTTCGGGTTGGTGTGCCAGTCGGTGCCCGGCGCGACGCCGAAGAAGCCGAACTCGGGGTTGACCGCGTACAGGCGGCCGTCCTCGCCGAAGCGCATCCAGGCGATGTCGTCACCGAGGGTCTCGGCACGCCAGCCCGGGATGGTCGGCTGCAGCATGGCGAGGTTGGTCTTGCCGCAGGCGCTCGGGAACGCGGCCGCGACGTAGTGGACCTTGTCCTCGGGCGAGATCAGCTTGAGGATCAGCATGTGCTCGGCGAGCCAGCCCTCGTCGCGGGCCATCACCGAAGCGATGCGCAGCGAGTAGCACTTCTTGCCCAGCAGGGAGTTGCCGCCGTAACCCGAGCCGTAGCTCCAGATCGCGCGCTCCTCCGGGAAGTGCGAAATGTACTTCGTTTCGTTGCAGGGCCAGGAAACGTCCTTCTGCCCCGGCTCGAGCGGCGCACCCACGGAGTGGAGGGCGGGCACGAATTCACGCTCGGTGCCATCCGGCGCGACGAACTTGTCGAGGGCCGCCTTGCCCGCGCGCGTCATCACGCGCATGGAGGCGACAACGTAGGCGAAATCGGTGATTTCGATACCCAGCTTGGGGTTCTCGTCACCGAGCGGGCCCATGCAGAAGGGGATGACGTACATCGTGCGGCCGCGCATCGAGCCCCGGAAGAGCTCGGTCATGGTGGCCTTCATCTCGGCCGGGTCCATCCAGTTGTTCGTCGGCCCGGCGTCCTCGGGGCGCTCCGAACAGATGAAGGTGCGGTCCTCGACGCGGGCGACGTCGTTCGGGTCGGAAGTGGCCCAGAAGGAGTTGGGCTTCGACTTGAGCTGCACGAACGTCCCGGCCTCGACCAGCTCCTGGTTGATCCGGGCGGCTTCTTCGTCGGACCCGTCGACCCACACCACGCGGTCCGGGGTGGTCAGCTCGGCGACCTCCCGGACGAAGGACAGCACGCCAGTGTGCGTCGTCGGCGCGGTGTCCAGTCCGGGGATGGCGACTGCGGTCATCTCTACTCCTGACTTCCGACGACAAAAGAGCCCACACCGGAACGACGCTGTTCCGGCGCGGGCCACATTGCCGACGACCGAATGGCTTCGCACACCGGCTGGCGAACCGGTGTGCGGTGATTTGGGATTCTTCGAGAGTAGCCGCATGACCGGCAGGTAACCGATAGCTGACGTGTACGTTCTCTCACAAGAACGATAAGGGAATCGATTCAGACGTCACCGGATCGGTGCATTCGCAGTAAATCTTCCGGTGACCGCGATCACGCCCGTGACCTGGTCGTTTTCATTTGCGACATGAAGAAAGCCCGGCGCTCGCGCACCGGGCTTTCAAACTGTGACCTGGGTTACTTTTCAGTTGGGGGAGATCCACTGCCCCGTGCCGGAGTCGATGCGCGCGACGCCCTCCAGCGTCTGCGTGCCGGCGCCGCCCCATTCGGCGTCGGCCGCCGGGTCGCCCTCGCTGCCGGAGTCCATCAGTCCACTGGAGACCTCGGTCCACTGGCCGGGTCCGCTGTGCTCGAACGTCGTGGTCGTGCCGTCCGCGTCGGTCTGCACGGCGATGTCCGCTTCGCCGTCGCCGTCCTTGTCGGTGAAGGCGATCGTGCCGCCGCTCTTCGTCTCGACGATGGCGGTGTCGTTGTGGCCGTCGTGGTCGGTGTCGATCGTCGCGGCACCCGCGTCGACCTCGCCGTCCGGCATGTCCGCGTGGATGTGGCCGCCGGAGCTGTCGTCGTGACCGCTCGTGCCGGAGTCGTCGTGGCCGCCCCCGGAGGCCTCGACCCACTCGCCGCTGGCCTCGTCGTAGACGGCCTGCTCGACGACCTTGCCGTTCTCGTCCAGCACCGCGTACTGGTCGGCCTCACCGTCGTGGTTCGTGTCGATGAAGGCCTGGGCCGTGCCGTCGTCGTGCTCGACGATCGCGGTGTCGTTGACGCCGTCCTCGTTCACGTCGTAGTTGACCTCGGCCTGGTACTCCTGGCCGTCGACGTGGACGGTCATCGCCTCGGTGCCGCTGGCATCGGTGTCGCTGCCGCCGCTCTCGTCGACCCACATGGGAACTGCCCCCTTAGAACCGGGTAACGCCGTCTCTGACCTGCTGTCGGAGGGTATGACTCACCGTAGGCCCGTTCGGTTCCGCTCCACAACCGGACGGGTGCTCAGGCCGTCTTGTCCCGCAGTGCCCGGATCCTGGTGAGGAAGGCTTCGGCGCGGTCGCGGCCTTCGGAAACCTCTTTGAGCCGCTTCGACACGATGGCGATCTTCTTGGCGCGTTCCTGGGCGCCCATCTTGATCGTCTTGTCGACTTCCTTCAGCTCGGCCTCGATCGCGTCGATGCGCCGGCCGAGGGCCTCGTCCAGCGCCATCGACAGCTGCTGTTCGGCCTCGATGAGCTGTTCGGCGACGAGCTGGTCGAGCGTCGAACGGGCGTCCGCGATGGCCTCGACCAGCCACTGCTTCATGTGCTGCTTGTCGGCCGCGTGCTTGCGGGTGCGGGCCATCCACCAGCCGGCGCCGAGGCCGATGATGATCGTCGCCGGCAGCACCACCGGGTTGAGGATCGCTACGCCGGCCAGCGGCAACGCGGCCACCTTGCCGGCCCCGACGCCGCCGGAGATGCCCATGAAGACGAGCAGCTTGTCCTCGGCCGTCGGCGGCTTCTTGTCCGGCGGCCGCAGCACCACCGGCGGGCCGCCGGCCCGGGCGAACTGCGCGCGGATGACGTCGAGCTCCTCGGGGGAGAACAGCTCCGAGAGCGAGACGTTGGTGACCTGGTTCAGGCGTTGCGAGAGCAACATCGAGATGCGCTGCGACGTCGTCTGCAGCGCGATGTCGACCTGCTGCGGCAACGCGGCCAGCTCGTCGCGCTTGGCGGCGTCGATCAGCTGGCGGAAGTGGGTCTGGGCGTCCCGCATCTGCCGGGCGCTCTCGTGCCCGACCTCGACGCGGGTGCGCTGCACCTCGCCGCGCAGCTTCAGCTGCCAGCCGCGGGTCGACGTCCGGCGCTCGGCCTGCAACTGGTCACGGCGTTCGCGCAGCTGCTCGGCCTCGGCCTCGCCCGCGGACAGCGCCCGGCTCTCGGCCTGCAGCTTCGCCTTCAGCTCGCCGAGCGCGCTGGACAGCGCACGCAGCGTGTTCGCCTCGCCGAGCATGGCCGAGCGGCCGACCAGGAGCTCCTGCAGCGCGGTCTGCACCGCGGCGACGCCGGACTTCTCCCGCAGCATCGCGGCCATCTGCTCGTTCGGCGCCTTCGAGGCCGTCTCGAACATCCGCGCCGACACCGGGTGGAACACGGCGTCGGCGAAGCGGGGGGCGTGCTCGCGCAGCAGCTGCTTGTCCGCCTCCATGACCTCGCGCCAGCCGCGGAACATGTCCACCTTGGTCAGCGCGAACACGACGGTCTCGACGCGCTCGCCGACGTCGCGCAGGAACTGCAGCTCGGTCGAGGTGAACGGCGCCGAGGCGTCGACGACGAACAGCAGCGCGGTCGCGCCCGCGGCGGCTTCCTTGGCGAGCTCGCCGTGCAGCGAGTCGAGCCCGCCGACGCCCGGCGTGTCGACCAGCGAAAGCCGTTCCAGCAGCGGGACCGGCCCGGTGACCTCGACGTACCGCGGCGGGAGCTGGCCGGGCGGCAGCTCGTGCGCGGCGGACACCCAGTTGATCAGCTGGCCGAGGTCGATCGGGACCGACGCGAGCTGGCCGGGGTAGCAGGCCTGCGCGCCCCACGCGTCGGCGTGGTCGAACACGAGGTAGGTGGCGGTGGCGACGTCGGCGTCCACAGGAGACAGTCCCGGCATCGCGAGCAGCGCGTTGACCAGCGAACTCTTCCCGCGGTTCGTCTCGCCGACGACCACCACGGCCGGCTTCTTCGGCCGGGCCTTGCGGACCTCGTCCACCCACTTCGCGGCGTCCGGGTCGGCGTCGCGGACGACGGTCAGCAGCTGGTCGCGGGCCGCCTGGACCTGCGCGGGCAGGCTCGGCGCGGTCGGTGCGCTCACGGGGTCTTCTTCGCGTAGACGGTGACGATCGGGGCGCGCAGCAGCCGGTCGTGGTCGGCGAAGCCGGTGACCTCGGTTTCGGCGACGACGCCGTCGAGAGCGGGGTCGTCGGTCGGGACCGCGCCGCCGGCCTCGTGGCGGGCCGGGTCGAACCGTTCGCCGTCGGGCCGCAGGGCCTGGACGCCGATCGCGGCGAGCCCTTCTTCCAGGCGTTCGACGACGCCGCCACTGCGGGCGCGGTCCAGGGCGTACAGGCACATCTGGATCAGTGCCTGGCGATCCGCGAGGGCCCGTTCGAGATCGCTCACCTGCTGCAAGGGGTGCACATCGGTGTCCGACGCGGCGGACCCGCGGTCGGTTCCGTCCTTGCGAAACCACGCCATGCGGACAGTCTGGCGGATTCTGCCGCCGGCCGGGAGCGGAACCCGATCAGACGAGCTGGTCGATCACCTCGCGGAGCACGGCTTCGAGGCCGGGGCCGTCCTCGGCGAGCCGGGAGCTGACGAGCAGCTGGTCCTCGGCCGTGCGCAGCCAGATCGACCCGGCGACGGAGATCTCGATGACGTTCAGCCGGAACGGGTACGCGCGCCGGCCCAGCCGGACCTCGGCCTCGCGCACGAGCTGGCCGAGCCGTTCGCCGGCCACGATCTGGCGCCGGTAGAAGCCGGGGGCCCACGGCGTGCCGCCGGACGGCTCGCCCGCGCCGCGCAGGGCGGGCCCGCGCGCGTTGGCGAAGTGGCGGGCCGCGGCCGGCCCGAAGAACTCGAGCGCCTGGCGCATCGCCGAGCCCTGCGCGAGCGCGGGCCTGCCGTAGCGGGAGCGCGGGCTGCGCGGGTCCGGGTCCTCGCGGTTGCGCAGGAAGGCCAGCAGGTCGACCCACCAGTCGGCCCACTGCGCCTGGACGGCCGCGCGGTCGATCTCGCGGGGGACGTGCACCGGGACCTGCGGCTCCACGGGCGGCAGCACCTGTCCTTCGGAAACGGACAGCGCGAGGGCGTCACGGATGTACAGCGCGACGTCGATCTCGTTCTCGCTGCTCCAGCCCGCTCGCCACGATGTCGTGTTTTCTAGGCGCACGCCTCAACAGTACGCGGGAAAAGGGCGCTGACCGGCGAAGTCGGCAAGCAGAAACAAACTCAGGCTTCGCGGACCTGTTGCCAGATCAAGAAGTACGCCCGGTGCACCACGTGCGCGACGCGGCTCTGCGCGGGCGTCGCGCCGAAGGACGCGAAGGACCGCCACCAGCCGGCGCGCTCGAGCGCGTGCGCGGCGAGGTCCGGCCGGGGTGCGCCGGGCTTGCCGAGCTGGGCCCCGATGTCGGCGTTGCTGCCGACGCGCAGGACCTCTTCCGACAGGTCTTCCGGCATGTCGACCGCGCCGGAAGCGACCAGCGTCAGCGCTTCGAGCAGCCGCAGCTGGTGGGCTTCGGGCTTGGCGAGCAGCACCTCGATGGCGTCGTGGACGCGCTGGCGTTCACCGGGATCGCCGGAAGCGTGCGCGAGCGCGGTGACCGACGCGAGCGCGGCGGCCGCCTTGATGCCGTCGGCGCGGGCGGCGAACACGATCGACAACCGCTGCCGCACCGCTTCGAGGCCGGACGCGTCGAGCAGCGAACGCCGCAGCGCGCCCGCCGTGATCTCCGGTTCCTTGCGGATGGCCTCGACGGCGTGGGAGATGCCGAACAGGTCGAGCTTCTCCAGCAGCCGCAGCCGGGTGCCCGACGGGACGTCGCACTCCCAGGTGGTGAAGATGTCGGCCGAGATCAGCATGGTCTGCAGGATGTCGTCGTCGAGGTCGGCGAGCTGCCGCAGCGCCTCGGCGTCGGCGGAGGTGAACCCGCCCGACTCGGCGGACTCGGCGATCAGCCCGATCACCGGCAGCACGTCGGCCACGCGCGGCTTCAGCGTGCTCGCCTGCTTCTCGGCGAGGATCGTCGCGGCTTTCCAGACGTCACCGTCCGCGCCGTCGACCGACTCCGGTGCGATGGTGTCGGCCTTGTTCAGCACGGCGATGGCGTTGACCGGGCCCGCCTCGCGGCTCGCGGTGGCCGCGGTGAAGGCGGCGAGGGCCTGCTGGTCGTCGGCGCGGACGCCCTGCGTAACAACGTAGAGGACGGCTTCGGCGCCCGCGACGGCGTTGCGCGAGGTGTCGTCCAGCTCGTCGGAGCCTTCGTCGTCCTTGGCGTGCTTCGCGGCGCCCAGCAGCTGCTCGGTCCGCGACACCGAAGCGGCGTCGAGCGAGCCGAGGCCGGGAGTGTCGATCACCGTCATGCCCTGCAGGACGGCGTTGGTCAGGTACGCCTCGATGTGCGACACCTTTTCGATGTCGACGCCCAGCTCGGCCGGGATCATCCCGTCGGCGGCGAAGGGGAGCACCTGCTTGCGGCCGTCGGTGAAGACGATCTCGACCCGGTCGACCGTGCCGTACTGGAACCGGGTCACCAGCCGCGTGCACTCGCCGATGTCGGTCGGCGCGACCCGGCGCCCGATCAGGGCGTTGACCAGCGTCGACTTGCCCGACTTGATCCGCCCGGCGACGGCCACCTGCAGCGGCGCGCCGAGCCGGCGCAGCACTTCGGCGAAGCCGGCCGCGGTGCGCGCGGAGACCTGCGACTGCAGGCGGTGGCACAGGTTGGCCACCGACATCGACAGCGGTCCCGCGAGCCGGCCCTGCTCCGGTGACGTCACGGCCCCCAGTCCTCCCCGGTCGTACGGACAACCCCGTGAATCGTGCCATGTCCCTCATCCGCAGGTCGCACCGAAGGTGGTACCGCCGACCGACGCGCCGTCCCCGGGCCGCGACCTAGTGTTGTGTGGTGCGACGGCTGAGTCTCTGGATGCGTGCCCACCCCATGGCGGGCGACACGGTGCTCGCCATCCTGCTGGGCCTGGTCGACTTACTGCTGTTCGTCGCCGACGGCTTCGCCGAATTCGCCGAAATGCCGCCCTGGTACATCGCCGTGCCGGTGAACCTCGCCATGGTGGCGCCGCTGGTGTTCCGGCGGAAGTCGCCGCTGTGGTCGGCCTACGTCGTGCTGGTGATCGGCGTTGTGCACGGCACGCTCGAGCTCGGCATCTCCAGCGTCGCCGCCCTGGCGATGAGCATCTACTCGGTCGTCGTCTACGCGGGGCGGCGGCAGGGGCTGGTGTACGTCGGTGCCGTCGTCGCCGGGTCGGCCGTGCAGCTGGCGCTGGAGCCGCTCGACGACGAGCTCGTCATCGCGATCCTGTTCCTCGCGTTCGGCATCGCGCTGTGCTGGACGCTCGGCGAGTTCGTCGGCGCCCGGCGCGCCTACGACGTGGAAGTGGAGGCCAGGTTGCACCTGCTCGAGACCGAACGGGACCAGGCCACCCGGATCGCGGTGGCCGAGGAGCGCGGGCGGATCGCGCGCGAGCTGCACGACGTCGTCGCGCACGCGGTGAGCGTCATGGTGGTGCAGGCCGACGGCGCGTCCTACGCGATCGAAAGCAACCCCGAGCTCGCCCAACGGGCCCTGCAAACGATTTCCGAGACCGGCCGCGGCGCGCTCGGCGAGCTGCGGCGCCTGCTCGACGTGCTCCGCAGCGACGACGCCGACGGCGAACCCCGCGTGCCGCAGCCGGACGCGCACGCCATCGCCGACCTGGCCGAGCGGATGCGCACCGCCGGCGTCCCGGTCGAGCTGGCGGCCGACGACCTCGGCGACCTGCCCGCCGGCGTCTCGCTCGGGATCTACCGGATCGTGCAGGAGTCGCTGACGAACACGCTCAAGCACGCCGGGCGCGGCGCGACGGCGTCGGTGCGGGTGCACCGGACCGGCGACCTGGTGGAGGTGCTGGTCTCCGACGACGGCGCCGGCCGCGTCCCGCAGCTGGCCGGTGCTTCTCAGCGGCTGCCGGGCGGCAACGGCTTGATCGGGATGCGCGAACGCGCGCACGTGTACGGCGGGACGCTCGACGTGGGCCCCGCTCCGGGTGGTGGGTGGCAGGTCCGCGCGGAGCTGCCGGTTAGGTTGGACAAGTGATCCGGGTGGTGGTCGTCGACGACCAGGAACTGATGCGCGTCGGGTTCCGGATGGTGCTGGGCGCACAGGCCGACATCGACGTCGTCGGCGAGGCGGGCGACGGCGCGCAGGCCATCAAGCTGGCCGAGGAACTACGCCCCGACGTCGTGCTGATGGACGTCCGGATGCCGGTGCTCGACGGCGTCGAAGCGACCAAGCGGATCGTCGCGGCCGGCACCGCGCGCGTGCTCGTGATGACGACGTTCGACCTCGACGAGTACGTCTACGCGGCGCTGCAGGGCGGGGCGAGCGGGTTCCTGCTCAAGGACACCCAGCCCGGCCACCTCGTTTCGGCACTGCGGGCGGTGGCTTCGGGCGACGCGGTGGTGTCGCCGTCGGTGACCCGCCGGCTGCTCGACCGCTTCGTCGGCGCCGGCGGCGCGCCGATGCGCGACACCGCGGAGCTGGACGTGCTGACCGACCGCGAGCGCGAGGTGCTCGTGCTGATCGCCAAGGGCATGTCGAACCTGGAGATCGCCGAGGCGCTGTTCCTCTCGGAGGCGACGGTGAAGACGCACGTCGGGCGGATCCTGGCGAAGCTGGAGCTGCGGGACCGGGTGCAGGCCGTGGTCCTGGCCTACGAAACCGGTCTCGCCCGCCCCGGCCTCGCCTGACGGCAGTCAGCGCCGGGTGGCCACGCGGACCAGGTCGGCGACTGCCCGGGAGCGGCTGTGCGGCGGCCAGGCGATGACCGTCGTGACGGGCGGCGCGTCCGGAACCGGCACGGCGACCAGGCCCTCCTGCAGGTCCGCGCGGCTGGACTCGGGCATCACCACGGTGGTCCGGCCGAGCGCGATCAGCTGGAAGAGCTGGGTCAGGCTGCGGACTTCCGCGCCGGGGCCGTCCGGGTAGCGACCGCCGGGGCCGGGCCAGCGGGCGAGCGGGAGGTCCGGCACGGAGCCGGCCTCCGCCAGCCGGATGCCGGACCGGGCGGCGAGCGGATGCGAGCTGGGCAGGATCACGACCTGGCCCTCGGTGTGCAGGACTTCGGTGTCGAGCCCGGCCGTCGAGTCGAAGGGCAGGTGCAGCAGCGCCACGTCGGCCCGGCCGTCGTGCAGCGTCTGCTGCGGCTGGGATTCGCAGAGCAGCAGGTCGACGGCGACCGCACCCGGCTCGGCGGCGTACGCGTCGAGCAGCTTCGTCAGCAGTTCGCGGACGGCACCGGCCTTTGTGGCCAGGACGAGCGAAGGCCGGTTCGCGGCGGCGCGGCGGGTGAGCCGCTCCGCGGTGGCCAGCGCGCCGAGGATCGCCCGGCCCTCGGTCAGCAGTACCGCTCCGGCTTCGGTGAGCGAGACCCGCCGGCTGGTGCGTTCCAGCAGCGCGACGCCGAGCCGTCGCTCGAGCCGGGCGATCGTGCGCGACAGCGGCGGCTGGGCGATGCCCAGCCGCTCGGCGGCCCGGCCGAAGTGCAGCTCCTCGGCGACCGCGACGAAGCACCGCAGCTCCCGTGTCTCCACCCGGTCAGGCTACCCGGCCGATCCATGTCTTGCGGGTATCGATGCCGGACCCGGGAAGTGTTGGTCGGCCGCCGGTTCCGCGCCACGATCGAAGCATGAGCGAACAGACGATCGCGCTGGTCACCGGCGCGAACAAGGGGATCGGGTACGAGATCGCGGCCGGGCTCGGCGCGCTGGGCTGGAGCGTCGGAATCGGTGCCCGGGACGAACAGCGTCGCGAGGAGGCCATGGCCAAGCTGCGCGCGGCCGGCGTCGACGCGTTCGGCGTGCCGCTCGACGTGACCGACGACGCGAGCGTGGCGGCCGCCGCCGCCTTGCTCGAGGAGCGCGGTGGGCGGGTCGACGTGCTGGTCAACAACGCCGGTATCGCCGGAGCGTGGCCGGACGAGCCGTCGGCCGTCACGCCGGAGAGCCTGCGAGCGGTCGTGGAGACCAACGTGATCGGGGTCGTCCGGGTCACCAACGCGATGCTGCCGCTGCTGCGCCGCTCCGCGCACCCGCGGATCGTCAACCAGTCCAGCCACGTCGCGTCCCTGACGCTGCAGACCACGCCGGGGGTCGACCTCGGCGGGGTCAGCGGGGCGTATTCGCCGTCGAAGACGTTCCTCAACGCGCTCACCATCCAGTACGCCAAGGAGCTGGCCGGCACGCCGATCAAGATCAACGCCGCTTGCCCCGGCTACGTCGCCACCGACCTGAACGGCTTCCACGGCACCAGTACGCCCGAGGAGGGCGCCAAGACCGCCATCCGGCTCGCCACTCTCCCCGACGACGGCCCGAGCGGTGGGCTCTTCGACGACGCCGGGGAGGTGCCGTGGTGACGGGGGTCAGCGGAAGTCGTCCGGCGGGGTGGTCGCCGGGTCCTTGCCCGCGTTGCGGACTTCGGTGATCCAGCGGCCGAAGTCCGGGCGGTCGCCGTCGATGTCGGTGTAGCCGTACTCCTTCATCAAGGTCCAGGACGCCAGCGTCTGACCCGCGAAGCGGGACACGTCGGGGTCTTGGGCCAGGGCCGCGACGCCGCGGGCCAGGAGGTACGGCGTCTCGGAGATCTTGAAGTCGACCGGGGCGAGCTTGCCGACCGCGTCGCGCCAGTTTTCCTCGGTGACCTCGAAGTGGTCGAGCATCGACTCCGACCGCAGGAAGCCCGGGGTCACCGCGAGGCCGACGCAGTCGTTCTTCTTCAGCTCCACGCCCAGCGCCCGGCCGAGCGCGCGGATGCCGCACTTCGCCAGGTAGTAAGGGAGGCCGGCGCCGACGTAGTCGTCGTTGTCGCCGTCGGTCACCTCCAGTACCAGGCCGCGGCGGGCGACCACCAGGGGCAGCAGCTTGTGCAGCGCGATCAGGTGCGTGTCGAGGGCGTTGTGCGTCAGCTTGAGCGCGTCCTCCAGCGGCGTCTCCCAGAACGGCGCGTCGAAGTGGAAGTACATGTCGCCGCCCCAGACGTCGTCGACGAGGATGTCGATTCCGTCCACTTCGGACTCGATGCGAGCCTTCAACGCGTCCACATCGGACACCGACGTGAAGTCGCAGCGGACGACGACCGCGCGGCCGCCCGCCGCCTCGACCAGCTCGCCCGTCTCTTCGATCGTTTCCGGCCGCTTCATCGGCGAGACCGTTTCGCGTGTCGTGCGGCCGGTGACGTACACCGTCGCGCCCGCGCGGCCCAGCTCCACCGCGATCGCCCGGCCGCAACCCCGGGTCGCCCCCGTGACCACCGCGACCTTGCCCTGCAAGCTCATGAATCCTCCCGTCCCCGCCACGCGGTCAAAACCGCGTCGACGTCCTCCGCCAGCCGGTCGGCCAGCCGCCCGTGCGGCCGGATCGACCAGTCGATCGACACCCCGTTGATCACGTCCAGCACGACCCGGGCGGCCCGCGGCACGCTCGGCGCGCGCGGCAGCGAAGGAGCCGCCGCCCGCACCAGCTGCCGCAGTTCTTCCTCGACCGCCGTGAAGTGCTCGCCCAGCAGCGCCCGCAGCACCGGGTCGCCGATGTCCACGCCGAGCTGGCCCAGGTGGTTCGCCGCCTCTTCGGCGTCGCCGAGCACCGCGTAGACCGAAACCGCCGCGGCGCGCAGGCCGTCGACCGGGTCGTCCGCCTTCTCGGCGCACTCCCGCATCTGCTCGACCGCCCGCCGCGTGGCCCGCCGGCTCATCGCCTGCAGCAGGCCGCTCTTCGAACCGAACCGCTGCGCGACCGTGCCGACCGACACCCCCGCCTCCGCCGCTACCTGCGCGAGCGTGAAACCGGGGCCACACCTGCCGATCACGGTCTCCGCCGCACCCAGCAGCCGCTCGTCGGTGATGCTCCTCGGCCGGGCCACGCCGTTATTGAACCACAGTTCATTAATTGTGTCGAATCAGGGTCGTCTCAGGGTCATCACGGATCGCGCATCGGCCGAAGAGCCAGCAAGGTACTACTCAGGTAGGGGGAGCGGTTAGGCCCGCAGGGTGACGCGCGAACCGCCCCCGACCCGCGACGATGAACGCGTCGTAAGCGAGGGGCGGAAGAGGAGCAGTCATGATCGAGGCAACCGGCCTCACCAAGCGGTACGGGAAGACGCTGGCGGTGAACAACCTGTCGTTCTCCGTGGCCGCGGGTCAGGTCACCGGCTTCCTCGGCCCGAACGGGGCGGGCAAGTCCACCACCATGCGGATGATCCTGGGCCTGGACAACCCGACGGGCGGCCAGGTCACCATCGGGGGCAAGAAGTACCACGAACTCAAGGAACCGCTGCGCACGGTCGGTGCGCTGCTCGACGCGAAGTGGGTGCACCCGAACCGCTCGGCGCGGGCCCACCTGCTGTGGATGGCGAAGTCCAACCGCATCCCGGCGAGCCGCGTCGACGAGGTGCTCGAGATCGTCGGCCTGACCAGCGTCGCAGGCAAGCGCGCCGGCGGGTTCTCACTCGGCATGTCGCAGCGGCTCGGCATCGCGGCCGCCCTGCTGGGCGACCCGGAAGTCCTGCTGTTCGACGAGCCGGTGAACGGCCTGGACCCGGAGGGCATCCTCTGGATCCGGAAGTTCATGCACCGCCTGGCCGAGGAAGGCCGCACGGTGTTCGTGTCGAGCCACCTGCTTTCGGAAATGGCGCTGACCGCGAGCAACCTCGTGGTGATCGGCCGGGGTCAGCTGATCTCGCAGTCCTCCACCGAGGACTTCGTCTCCCGCGCCGCGGAGAACACCGTCAAGGTCCGTTCGCCGCAGCTGGCCGAAATGCGCGACGCGTTGCAGCGCGCCAGCGCCGGGGTCACCGAGGAAGCGAACGCGCTCGTGGTGTCCGGGATGGACAGCGACAAGATCGGCGAGATCGCCGCCGCCAACCGGATCGTGCTGCACGAGCTGAGCCCGCAGACCGGCTCGCTGGAGCAGGCCTTCATGCAGATCACCGGCGACTCCGTCGAGTACCACACCGGTCTCGACGCCGAGGCGCAGCACGTGCTCGAGTCCGCCAAGTAACCGGGGAAACCAAGACCATGAACCTGCTCGCCGTAGAACGCATCAAGCTGTTCTCGACCCGCTCGCCGTGGTGGTGCGCGCTCATCACCCTGGCCCTGACCATCGGCTTCGCCGCCATCATCGCCGGCGCGTCGCCCGCCGACGAGCCGCTCTCGGTGGCCGCCACCCAGTTCGGCGGTTCCCAGTTCGGCATCGCCGTCGTCATGGTGCTCGCCGCCCTCGCGGTGACCACCGAGTACCGCTTCAACACCATCCGCACGACGTTCCAGGCGGTGCCGCACCGCTCGCCCGCGCTGATCGCCAAGGCGGTCGTCGTCGCGCTGGTCGCGCTGGTCATCGGTGAGATCGCCGCGTTCGGCGCCTGGGGCCTCGGGCTGCTCATGCGGCCGAACGACAACCTGGGCCTGCACACCTCGCAGGACTGGCTGAACGTCGCCGGTCTCGGGCCGGTGTTCGCCCTCAGCGCGGTGCTCGCGGTCGCGCTCGGGATCCTCATCCGGCACAGCGCCGGTGCCATCGCCCTGCTGCTCATCTACTACTTGGCCGTGGAAGAGCTGGTGCAGCTGATCCCGAAGATCGGCCACACCATCCACGAGTGGCTGCCGTTCAACGTGGCGAACAAGTTCCTGCGCGGCTCGGCCGTCGGGGGCGACGGCCCGCCGGTGTCGGACTCGCCGCTGAGCCCGGGCTGGGCCCTGGCCTACTTCGCGGGGGTCGCCATCGTGTTCCTGCTCATCGCGCTCGGGGTCGCGAAGAAGCGGGACGCATAAAGGGGGAACAAGGGGATAAAGGGGAAAACGGGAATCCGGGTCGCGCTGTCGGGGGGCGACCCGGATTCCCCATTTCCCGATAGTCTCCTCACGTGATCGAAGCGAACGCACTGACCAAGCGGTACGGGGCCACCACCGCGGTCAACGAGCTGACGTTCACCGCGCGGTCGGGGCGCGTCACCGGCTTCCTCGGCCCCAACGGCGCCGGCAAGTCCACGACCATGCGCCTGGTCCTCGGCCTCGACACGCCCGACGCGGGCACGGTCCTCGTCGACGGCGTCCCGTACCGGCAGCTGAAGGACCCGCTCCGGACGGTCGGCGCGATGCTGGACGCCACCTGGCGCCACCCCGGCCGCAGCGGGCGCGACCACCTGCGCTGGCTCGCCGCGACCAACGGCCTGCCCGAGAAGCGCGTCGACGAGGTGCTCGCCCTGGTCGGGCTGACCAGCGCCGAGGGCCGCCGCGCCGGGCAGTACTCGCTCGGCATGTTGCAGCGGCTCGGCATCGCGGCCACGCTGCTCGGCGACCCGCGCGTGCTCCTGTTCGACGAGCCGGTGAACGGCCTCGACCCCGAGGGCATGGCCTGGATCCGCCGGCTGCTGCACGCGCTGGCCGCCGAGGGCCGGACCGTCTTCGTCTCCAGCCACCTGCTGCCCGAGATGGCGCAGACGGCGCAGGACCTGGTCGTGATCGGCCGGGGCAGGCTGATCTACCAGGGCACGATGGACGACTTCATCGCGCAGACGAGCCGGCACGGCGTTCGCGTGCGCACCCCGCACGCCGACGAGCTGCGCGCCGCGCTGACCGGGCAGGCGGAGTTCACCGAAGACGGCGGCGCGTTCGTGGTGTCCGGAATGGACAGTGACCGGATCGGGCAGCTCGCCTTCGACGCGGGAGCGACGCTGCACGAGCTGAGCCCGATCACCGGCTCCCTGGAGCAGGCCTACCTCGACCTCACCCGCGAGGCCACCGAGTTCACCGCTGGAGCCGGCCGATGATCACCAACCTGCTGCGCGCCGAGCGCATCAAGCTCTTCAGCACCCGGGCACCGTGGTGGTGCCTGCTGCTCGCCCTGGCCGCGCCGCTCGGCTTCACCGCGCTGTTCTTCGCGCTGGCCGGCCCGGAGATCCCGCCGACGGTCGGCAACACCCAGCTCGCGAGCGGCAACGGCCGGACCGTGCTGGTCGTGCTCGCGATCCTCGCGACGGCGTCGGAGTTCAACTGGGGCACGATGCGGCTGACGTTCCAGGCCGTGCCGAGCCGGGTGCCCGCGCTGCTGGCGAAGGTGGCCGTCGTCGGCGCGGTCGGCGCCGGGCTCGGGCTGCTCGTCGGCTTCGGCTCGTGGGGGCTCGCGACGGTGGTGGCGCCGGACGCCGACCTCGCGCTGCACTCCGGCTCGGAGTGGCGCTCGGTGCTGGGGCAGAGCCTGGTCTTCCTGCTCGCCGCGGTGGCCGGCGTCGGCGTCGCCCTGCTGCTGCGCAGTGTCGCCTTCGCGCTGACGGTGGTGCTCGTGTGGACGCAGGTGCTCGAGGGCGTGGTGATCTTCATCCCGGGCGCAGGCAAGCACATCTACCAGTGGATGCCGTTCCACGCGGCCGACCAGTTCGTCGGCGCGGGCGGACTCGGCGGGGGACCGGTGCAGCTGCCGGCCGCTCCGCTCGGCCCGTGGGGGTACCTCGGTTACTTCGCGGCGATCTGCGTTGCACTGTTCGTGGCCGGGGTCATCACCACGGCACGCCGCGACGCCTGAGCGTGACGGCGCTGTCAATACCGCAAAAATTCGTGTTAACAAAAGATGAAGTGCCTGTGGCTTCTCTCACAGGCACCGGACATACTGCTATGACCAGGCAATATTCGTAAGTGAGCACCGGAACCGTCTGCGCTCCCCTGGAGGTGATCCTTGACGGTGAACACCGGTCAAGAATTGGGCAACACGATTCCCCGAGCCCGTGTCGAAGACGACGCTCCCCGGCTCGAACCGATGCTGGACCTCGAATGGTCGCGGGCGATCGAGCTCCCGCAGGCTGCCATGACGGCGGCGACGCCGGCCGAACTCCGCCGGGCGTGGGTGCACCGCGCGGCCGAAGACACCGTCCTGGCCTTGTTCCGCGCCTCGGCCGGGATGGCGGGGCCGATCCCGGCGCCGTGGTGGCTGCGCGCGGTCGCGGACGGGAAGCTGGATTCGCGGGAACAGGGTTTCCGCGTCGAAGACCGCATCGCCCAGCTGCTCGGCAGGCGGCCGGGTTGGGAATTCGTCCCGTGGGCGGCGGACGGTGAATCCGGCTACTGGGAGTTCATGCCGTCCGAACGCGGGAAATCGGGGCACGCGATTCCCACGACGGTGATGAACACCGACCGGCACCCCGGCTGGATCGACGTCCTGCCCGCGCACAGCGGCCGGACGCCGGACCCGATCGCGATCGCCGGACTCGCGGGGTTGCGGTCTCGTCTCGGGGAGCTCGAAGCCGTTCGTTAGCCTCGGTGGGTGGAGAACGAAGACCAGCCCCGGCTGCGCAGCGTCGTCAGCTACGTGAAGCGCGGCGGCCGGATGACCGTCGGGCAGCAACGCGCGTGGGACGAACTGTGGCCGAAGCTCGGCCGCACGGTCGGTGAGCTGCCCGAGGGAAAGCTGGACTTCACCGAGTGGTTCGGCCGCGAAGCGCCGGTCATGCTGGAGATCGGCTCCGGCATGGGCGAGACGACTTCGCAGCTGGCTGCCGCGGCGCCGGAGCTGAACTACGTCGCGGCCGAGGTCTACGACCCGGGCCTCGGCCAGCTGATGCTGCGCGCGGAAAAGCTGGGTGTCGAGAACCTGCGGCTGCTGCACGGCGACGCCGTCGTCCTGCTGACCGAGCATGTCGAGCCGGACACGCTGCACGGCGTGCGGCTGTTCTTCCCGGACCCGTGGCCGAAGAAGAAGCACCACAAGCGGCGGATCGTGTCGCCGTCGTTCGCTGCGCTCGTGGCGTCGCGGCTCGCGCCCGGCGGCACCTTCCACCTGGCGACCGACTGGGAGAACTACGCCGAGCAGATGCTCGAGGTCTGCTCCGCGGAACCCGCGTTGAAGAACCGGTACGACGGCTGGGCGCCGCGGCCGGAATGGCGGCCGGTGACCAAGTTCGAGCAGCGGGCCGACGTCGAAGGCCGCGTCTCGCACGACCTGATCTTCGAAAAGCGGTAGGAGTTCGCCCCTCCCCCGACAGAGGGGCGAACTTCCTCCCTATTCCTCGGCGAGCGGCTCGGCCTGGACCCGCTTGAGGGCGGGGGTGCAGACCGACGCGCCGAGCAGCGCCACACCGACGCCGAGCACGACCGGGGCCAGCAGCCACGGGCTGAGCACGATGCCCCGCTCGTCGACCATGCTGTAGAGCCCAACACCGACTCCCACCCCGACGATTCCCGCGCCGATCGTGGCGACCAGCGCGGGCAGCGCGGCCTCCATCCGCAACGCCCTCGCCAGCACCCGCACCGGCGTGCCGGCCGCCATCAGCGCCCCGAACGTCCGGCGGCGGTCCATCACCGAGCCCGCGGTCGCGACCGCGGCACTGCAGCCGGCCAGGATCCCGGCGGCGATCAGCCCGATCACCGTGACGCGGCGCAGGTCGCCGAGTTCGGTCTGCTGGTTGAACAGGTACTGGTCCCGGCTGCCGATCTCCTCGCCCGCGGCCGGCGCGGCCAGCGCCGTCCGGACGATCTCGCGGTTGGCGTCGGTGGTCGGCGCGACGACGGTGACCCACTTCGGCGTGAGGCCGGCCGGCAGCGCGGCCGGGTCGATGATCAGCGTGCTGGAGAGGTCCGAGTCCCGAGGCGGGACGGCTTCCGCCCGCGTACCCGAGTTCACGGCGACCGCGGGGGCCTCCCACTCGGTGGCGATCTTGTACGTCGCCAGGTCCAGCTGCTTGTCACCGAAGACGGCCGGGCCGCCGGTGCAGTTCGCGGGCGTGAGGCCGTAGCGGGTCAGCTTGACGGCGTCGGCGCAGGTCATCACCAGCGCGCGGTTGCCGTTGCGCTCGCGGCCTTCGCCCTGCACCAGGTAGACCTCGCCGACCGCGACGGCCTTCTCGGACTGCCCGTACTTCCGCAGGGACGCGTTGGCCTGGTCGACGATCGTCCCCGCGTGCTGGGCGTCGGTGTCGACGTAGAGCACGGAGTCCTGGAAGGACCGCCCGCCGCCGGCCATCGACTCGAACGTCGGCAGCAGCGTCAGCGCCATCGACCCGGCGAACACCGCGAGCACGATCCCGGCGGAGGCGCGGTAGGCGCCCTTCGGGTCGTCACGCAGGCGGCGGCCGGCGAGCAGCGCCGACGGGCGCCGCCAGATCCGGACGAACGTGCCGCCCACCGCCGACGTCACCCACGGCCCGACGACCGCGGCCGAGCCGACCAGCAGGAACAGTCCCGCCATGACCATCGTGATGCCGCCGGATTCCTTCGCCGTCGTCACCGCGACGAGGAAGAACAGCCCGGCGGCGGGCAGCGCCAGCAGGCGCCACCAGCGCAACGGCTTCTTCGCGTGGCCGCCCGTCGCGAACAGCGGGTTCTTGAGCACGCGGCGCAGACCGAGCACGCCGGCGAGCACCACGAGCACCGGGATGGCCAGGACGATGAACACCGTCAGGCCGACCGGCAGCGCGAAGTCGGACGCGAGCCACGTGCCGCCCGCCCATGGCACGAACGAGGCCAGGCCGTGCAGCGCCGGGCTGATCAGCAGCCCCAGCAGCGCGCCGATGCCCGCGGACAACGTCGTCTCGGCGGCCACCATGTTCGTGACCTGTCCCGGGGTCGCCCCGGCCAGCCGGATCGCGGCCAGCCGCCGCTCCCGCCGGGCCGCGGTCAGCCGCGCCGAGGACGCGACCAGCACCAGGCTCGGCACCAGCAGCACGATGATCCCGACCCAGGACAGCAGCATGAGCAGCGGATCCGCGCCCGCCTTGCCGCTGGGGAAGCCCGCCAGCGGGTAGGCGTTCTCCGGCATCTGGTCCGGCGTGTGCCCGACGAGCGCGACGAGCTGCTCGGGGAAGCGGAGGGCGTTCTCGTCGAGCGCGCCGACGGGCTTGCCGAACCGGTCGCCAAGCTGGTCGGCCGGGTGGCCCTGCAGGAGCCGGCCGAGCGCAGGCGACACGACGGTCTCGCCCGGCCCCGGCAGCTGCGGCACGCCCGGCGGCAGTGCGATCGACCCGGCCCCGGCGACCGGCGCGACGTCGACGCGGATGATCTGCTGTCCGTCGAAGTAGTCCGTGGCGGAGTTGAACAGCACGTTCCGCTGGCCGTCGAGCTGGTAGCCGACGTGGTGTTCGCCCTGCCAGAGGGCCCGTTGCTCGCGGTTCTGCGTGGCGAACGGCAGCGTCGCCAGCAGCAGCACCAGCCCGGTCGCGACGGCCACCCCGATCGCGGTGAGGATCGCCGACGTCCGGGTCCGCCGGTCGACCTTCAGCACCCGCAGGGCGATCTGGAGCGAGTTCACGCCGCTAGCCTCGTCGCGATCAGGCCGTCGCGGATGGCGACGGTCTTGGGCATCGACTCGGCCAGCTCGCGGTCGTGGGTCACCACGATCACCGCGGCGCCGGTCTCGTGGGCGGCGCCGAGCAGGGCGTCCATCGTGTCGCGGCCGGTGCGCGTGTCGAGCGCGCCGGTCGGCTCGTCGGCGAAGATCACCTTCGGCCGGTGGGTCAGGGCGCGGGCGATCGCGACGCGCTGGGCCTCGCCGCCGGACAGCTCGCCGGGGCGCCGCTTTTCCTTGCCGGCCAAGCCGAGGCGCGAAAGCCACTGGCGGCCGGCCTCGATGGCCTCCTTGCGGCCGAGCCCGGCCAGCAGCGACGGCAGCGCGACGTTCTCTTCGGCCGACAGCTCCGCGACCAGCATCCCCGACTGGAAGACGAAGCCGAACTCGGTGCGGCGCAGCTCGCTGCGCTTCTTCTCGCCGAGGTGGTCGATCCGCTGGCCGGCCAGGAAGATCTGCCCGTCGTCGGCGCGGAGGATCCCGGCCAGGACGTGCAACAGCGACGTCTTGCCCGAGCCCGACGGCCCGACGATGGCGACGGCGTCCCGCGGCTGGATGTCGATGTCGATGCCGGCCAGGGCGTGCTGAGCGCCGTAGCGCTTCACGAGCCCGCGGCCGGAGAGCACCGGCCCATTGGTCCACTGTGGAGTGTTCGGGTCCACCACGTTCTCCTGTCGGTTCGGATCTTGCTGTGCCGACGAGCTTCGCGGAGACCAGGGGGTGTCCACTTCGGGCAGACGGCCAGTCACGCCCGGTGCGGCATCGGCCGATCGGCCGAGGGAGCGCGGGCCACTCGGCCAAGGTGCGGACGCGGCCGGATCCTCTAACGTCACGTTGTGACCGCCGCGCCCCCGCCGAAAACGCTGTACGCCCGCGCCGCCGCCCTGGTGCGGCGCATCGGCGTGCCTTCGGCCGTCCTGTTCGCCGCCCTGCTCTTCGACGTCGTCTTCACGACACAGGCGGCGCTCGACGACCACGGGCCCAAGTTCATCGACTTCGGGCTGCTGCCCGGCATCTTCGCGATGGTCGCCTGCGCGCAGTGGGCGCAGAAACGCGCCGCCGTCGCCGGCGTGGCCGGGGGCGTGGTGCTGGTGTTCTCGACGCTCTGGATCCACGCGTTCCGCATCCCGGCGTACTCCAGCGTGCTGCCGAAGATCACCATCACCGAGGTCGTGGCCGGGGTGCTGATGGTCTACTACGTCACCCGGCGGGCGCGGGCGGGCGTGGCGTTCTGCGTGGTCAGCTTCCTGGTCGTCGGCGGCCTGGTCGCCCTGTTCGGCCGGTACCGGGGCGTCGACGACATCGACGGCGGCACGGCGACGCAGGGCCTGGTGTTCGGCCTGCTGCTGCTCCTCGGCCCGGTCGCGCCCGCCATCACGCTGCGGGACCGCCGGCCGAAGGCCGATCCGCGGACGCGGAAGCTGCAGCGGGTGAACGAGCTCGCCATGGGGCAGTGGCCGCTGATCGGGCTGCTCGGGTTCGCGCTGCTGTTCGAGTTCGGCTACACGTACTCGAGCAACGCCCGCGGGTTCCCGATCCTGTTCTGCTCGCTCGTCGCGGCCCTCATCGCGGTGCTGTCGCCGCGGCGGCCCGCGGACGCGCTGCTCGGCATCAGCGGGATCCTGCTGCTGTCGGCGGTCGTCACGCCGTTCCTGCACCTGCGCTACGACTACCCGATGCCGGGCGGAGTACCGTTCGTGCAGGTCATCGCCGCGATGGGCGTGATCGTGAACCTGACCCGCGCCCGCGGGCTGAGCCAGTCGTGGCCGCGGATCGGCGTCCTCTCGGCCGTCGTCGCCCTCGCCGCGATCCTCAACTCGAACCAGCCCCGGGGCCTGCAGAGCGACCCCCAGGTCCTGTCGATCCTGGCCTTCGCCGCGGCGCTGCTGCTCGGCATCTCGATCGCCACCGGCCTGATGCTGCGGTCACGGGACTCCGAGCGCACCACGGTCGTCAAGTCGGCGGTGGCCGACGCGCAGACCGCCGAGCGGATGGCGCTGGCCCGCGAGCTGCACGACGTCGTCGCCCACCACGTCACCGGGATCGTCGTGCAGGCGCAGGCCGCGCGGATGATGGCTTCCCAGAAGCCGGAGGTCGCGGTCGAGGCGATGGAGCGGATCGAGAACGCGGGTGTCGAAGCACTGGCCGCGATGCGGCGGCTGGTCCGCTCGATGCGCGGGGACGCGCCCGCCGGGTCGAGCGAGTTCAGCGAGCAGGCCACCACCGACCTCGGCGCCGACCTGCGGAAGCTGGTCGAGAGCGCCAACCACGGCGTGCCGACGTCGATGCACCTCGACCTGCCGCCGGACCTGCCGCACGAGGTCGGCCGCTCGGCGCTGCGGCTGGTCCAGGAGTCGCTGACGAACGTCGGGAAGCACGCCTCGGACGCGACGGACGCCTTCGTCCTGGCCGAGGTGAGCGGCACCGAGCTGCACTTGCGGGTGACGGACAACGGCCACGAAACGGCGCGGCGGCCGGCCGGCGGATCGGGCGGATACGGTCTGGTCGGCATGCGCGAACGCGTCGCGCTGCTCAAGGGACGGCTGTCGGCCGGGCGCGGCCCGGACGGTGGCTGGCGCGTCGAAGCTTGGCTGCCGCTGGCGGCCGGAGAAGACACGGAAGGGGACGAGTGATCCGGGTACTGATCGCCGACGACCAGGAGATGGTGCGGATGGGCTTCCGCATGATCCTGGACGCCCAGGACGACATCGAGGTCGTCGCCGACGTCGCGGACGGCGTCTCGGCGGTGTCGAAGGCCCGCGAACTGCGTCCGGACGTCTGCCTGCTCGACATCCGCATGCCGGGCCTCGACGGGCTGGAGGTCACCCGGCAGCTGGCCGGCCCGGACGTGGCCGACCCGCTGAAGGTGGTCGTGGTGACCACGTTCGACCTCGACGAGTACGTCCACACGGCGTTGCGCAACGGCGCCCACGGCTTCCTGCTCAAGGACGCGGGCCCGGCGCTGCTGATCGAGGCGGTCCGCGCGGCCGACCGCGGCGACGCGCTGGTGTCCCCGCAGATCACCATCCGGCTGCTCAAGCACTTCGACGGCGGCCCGGCTCGGTCACAGGTCGCACCGCCGTCGGAACCGCTGACCGCGCGGGAGATGGACGTCGTCAAGGCGGCGGCGCGCGGGCTGACGAACACCGAGATCGGCGCGGAGCTGTTCCTGTCGCTGTCGACGGTGAAGACGCACCTGGCGTCGGTGCAGGGCAAGATCGGCGCCCGCAACCGCGTGGAAATCGCGGCGTGGGCGTGGCGGAGTGGAGTCGTCTCGTAATCGAGGGTGCGTAGTATCCAGAGATGCAACGCCGTTTCCACGCCCCTGTCGTTCTCCCCGCCGACGCGTCCTGTTCGCTCCTGCGTGACGCGGTCGTCGATGTGGACGCCGACGGGCGCATCTCCTACTGCGGACCGGCGGCCACCGCCCCCGAGTCCGCCGCACCGGTCACCACCCTGACCGGCATCCTGCTCCCCGGCCTGGTCAACACGCACGCGCACAGCCCGATGACGCTGCTGCGCGGCATGGGCGGCGACCTGCCGCTGCTGCCCTGGCTCAACGAGATCATCTGGCCCGCCGAAGCGAAGCTACGGCCCGAAGACGTCCGCACCGGCATGCTGCTGGGGTCGGTCGAGATGCTGCGCCACGGCGTCACGACCAGCGCCGAGATGTACTTCGAAGGCGAGCAGCTGGTCGACGCGGTCCTCACGACGGGCGGCCGCGTGCTGGTCGCCCCGCCGGTGATGGAGCTGCCGGGCCTCGACTGGCGCGCCCAGCTGACGGCGATCGAGCGCTGGATCGACACGGACGGCCTCCGCTTCGGCCACGGCGACCGCATCGAGCTGGGCTACGGCCCGCACTCGGCGTACATGCTGTCGTCGGAGGGCCTGCGCGCGACGGCGGAGTCGGCTGCCGCGCGCGGCGCGCTGGTGCAGATCCACGTCGCCGAGGCGGCTCTCGAAGACACCGTCGTCCGGGAAGCACACGGCTCGGTGCCCGCCCTGCTGCAGCAGCTCGGCATGCTCGACGGCCGGGTCCTGGCGGCGCACGCGATCCACCTTTCGGACACCGACATCGCGTTGTTCGCCCAGTACGGCGTCGGCATGGCGCATTGCCCGGGTTCGAACGCGAAGCTGGCTTCGGGGATCGCGCGGATCAAGGACCTGCGCGACGCGGGCGTGGCGGTCGGCCTCGGCACGGACGGGCCGGCGTCGAACGACGACATCGACCTGTGGGAAGAGCTGCAGCTCTCGGCGATGTTCGCGCGGCTGGCCACGGGCGACTCGACGGTGCTGACGGCCGCGGACGCGTTCCTGCTGGCCACCCGCGGTGGGGCTGCGGCGCTCGGCCGCGACGACATCGGCGTGCTGGAGCCGGGCCGCTGGGCCGACCTGGTGCACATCGACCTCGACGACCCGGCGTTCGCGTGCGGCTTGGACGTCCCGGACGTGCAGCTGCTGTCGAACCTCGTCTGGGCGGCGGGATCGCGGCGCGTCCGGGACGTGTGGGTCGCGGGCGAGCAGGTCGTCGCCGACGGCGAGTCGCTGAAGGTGGACCGGGCGAAGGTCCAGGCCGAGGTGGCCGAGACCGCCGCCCGGCTGCGCGCCTAGTTCGGCCGCAGGATCAGCTCGGTCAGGTGGGCGTCCGGGGTGGCGGACACCGCCGTCACCACCGCGGTCGCCACCGAGTCCGCCGTCAGCAGGTGCGACGTGTCGTAGTCGCGGCCTTCGCCCTTGAAGATCTCCTGCTGCATCTCGGTGTCCGTGCGGCCGGGGTACACCGACGTCACGCGGATCTCCGGCTCCTCCTCGCGCAGGGCGTCGGCGAAGGCGCGGACCGCGAACTTGCTCGCCGCGTACGGGGACCAGCCGGGGCGGGCGTTGCGGCCGGCGCCGGAGTTGATCACGACCACGTGGCCGCGGGCCGTCCGCAACGCCGGGAGCAGCAGGCGCGTCAGCTCGACCACAGCCAGGGTGTTGACCTCGAAGTTGTCGCGCCACGCCTGAGCCGACGCGTCCTCGACGCGGCCCAGCTTGGCGACCCCGGCCGAGTGGACGAGGACGTCCAACGACGGGATGTCCGCGACCGCCGAAGCGAGCGAGTCCGGGTCGGTCAGCTCGACGGGCCACGGCTTCGCGCCCGGGAGCTCCTTCGCCAGCGACTCGAGGGCTGCCGCGTCCCGGCCGCCGAGGAGGACGCGGTGGGTCGGGGCCAGCTGGTGGGCGACCGCCCTGCCGATGCCGCGGGAAGCGCCGGTCACGAGGGCGAGGGGAAGATCCGTCGTCATGCCCCCACCGTAACTACGCGAAGCCCACGTCGACCGTGCGGTCTTCGCGCTTGTCCGCGCCGAGCCGGCGCGGGTCCGCGCAGCCCGTGGCGGGGTCCGCGTCCGAGTCCTTCGCGTCGTCGCCCGCGTCCTTCGGCGCCGGCTGGTGCCCGTCCGCGGTGAAGCACACCTGGTAGCTGCCGTCCTCGAGACCGTCGAAGCCGTACGCGCCGTCCGGGCCCGTCACCACGCTCGCGAGCTCCTTGTCGCCGCTCTTCAGCACCGCCTTCACCCCGCCCAGGCCCGGCTCGCCCGCGTCCTGCAGGCCGTCGCCGTTCGAGTCCGACCAGGCGAAGTCGCCGATGCGGTTCGTCGGCGTCACCAGGCCGAGGTCCACCGCGAAGTCCTCGTGCGACGGGCCGCCGACCGTGCGCGGCGCGGTGCAGCCGTCCGGGTCCGCGTCCGAATCGCGGTCGTCCGGCGCCGCGTCCTTGCTGGTCACCGCGTACCCCGACGGCACCGCGAAGCAGACCTGGTACGTGCCGTCCTTCAGCTTCTCGAAGCCGTACTTGCCCTTGTCATCCGTCGTCGCCGTGGCGACCGAGCCGCCGGCGCCGTCCTTCAGCGTCACCTTCACGCCCGCGACGCCGGGTTCGTCCGGGTCCTGGATCCCGTCGCGGTTGCGGTCCGCCCACACGAAGTCGCCGATCTTCGCGATCGCCGGCGGCGGCAGCACCGTGATCGTCGCCGACGCCGTCTTGTCGCCCAGCGTGCCGCCCGGGTACTTCACGCCGCTCACCTTCGCCGTGTTGACGTGCCCGGTGTCGGCCACCGTCAGGTTCGGGTGGTCGCAGGTCAGCGCCTTGTTCGCGCCGGCCGCGAGCGCGAACGGCTCGAACTTGCCGGTGCACCACGGGTCCACCACGGTGATCCCGCTGAGGTCCTGCGTGCCGTCGTTCGTCACGGTGACGCGGTAGTGCGCGGTCTCACCCGCGGTGACCGTCGCGAACGGGCCCCACGCGCCGGTCGCCGGGTTCTGCACTTCCTTCTTCACCGAGTACGCCGCGAGCTGCAGGTCGACGCAGTCCCAGCGCACCCGTTCGGCCCTCGTCGTCGCGAAGAACTTCACCGCCGCTGCCTTCGCCGGGGCCGTCACCGCCGGGAAGTCCTGGCGGTCCAGCCGGCCGTCGCCGGCGAAGTGGTCGGCGACCAGCTTGGTCTCCTGGACCTGGGTGCCGTTCACGTCGAAGAAGCGCAGCCCGGTCGCCGGTCCGGTGTCCGGCGCGTACGAGCCGGTCGACACGCTGAGCGTGTAGACGCCGCCGGGGACGAACTTCTCGGTCGAGTAGGCCGTGCTGGCCCGGCCGTCCGGCGTCTGGATCACCGCCGACCGCTGCCCGTCGACGGCGAACGCCTGCTCGGTCAGCAGCCTCGGCGCCTTCGAGGGCGGTGTCCCGGGCGGCACGGGCGCGGCCGGCGTGAAGACGTAAGCGTCCGGGGCGCCGTTGCGCGCAGTCTCTTCGACGCTCGGGTTGGCGGCGATCCCGCCGCACGCGGGTTCCGGGGCGGCGATCGCCGAGGGCACCACCACCCCCGAAAGCGCCACCACCGCCACTGCCACCACGCGTGCCGAACGGACCATGCCTCGACTATGGCGCGGCGGCGAGGCCCGCACCGGCCGAGAACCGTCCACTTAAGAGTGAACCTCGGCCGGTGCGGGTCAGGGCGTCAGCGTTCGCCGATGCGGCCGGGCAGGCCGAAGCGGCCCTTCTTCCACACCGAGACGATCGACGGCCGCGGCTGGGCGGTGCCGCCGTCCGGCCAGTGCGACGTCGGGTTCGCCGAGCTCGCCGCGTTCTCGCCGGGGTGCTGGACCGCGACGAGGACCAGGTTGTCCGTCACGACCGGGCCGCAGGTCTCCGCGCCGACCGGCACCGAGAGGAACTGCTTGACGTGCCCGCGCTCCGGCCCGGTGACCGGCACCGAGAACAGGCCGTCGTTCGCGCCGAGCGCGTTGCCGTCGGTGGCGATCCACAGGTTGCCGTGCCGGTCGAAGGTCACGTTGTCCGGGCACGAGATCGGGCTGACCTGGCTCTTGTCGAAGCCGCCGAAGTACGTGTCGGCCGCGGCCGGGTCACCGCAGACGAGCAGCAGCCGCCAAGTGAAGCGCGTCGAGGCCGCGTCGCCGCGGTTCTCCTCCCACTCCAGGATGTGCCCGTTCTTGTTGCCGTTGCGCGGGTTCACCTCGTCGACGCCGGCCTTGCCCGCCGCACCGCGGTCGGTGTTGTTGGTCAGCGCCGCGTAGATCCGGCCGTTGACCGGGTTCGGCTCGATGTCCTCCGGCCGGTCCATCTTCGTCGCGGCGACCTTGTCGGCGGCCTGGCGGGTGAAGACGTAGACCTCTTCGGCGGTGAAGCCGTCCACAAAGGACTTGTCGCCGCTGGCCAGCGGCAGCCATTCGCCGGTGCCGTCGAACTCGTGGTCCGCCGGGAGCTTGCCGGTGCCGTCGATCTCGCCGGGGCTGTCGCCGGTGAAGCGGGCGACGTACAGGGTGCCTTCGTCGAGCAGCGCCGAGTTGTGCCGCCGCGCGTGCGCGCTGTTGCCGGGCTTGTACTTGCCCTTCGAGACGAACTTGTAGATGTACTCGAACCGGCTGTCGTCCCCGGAGTAGACGGCGACCCGGCCGTCGGCGGTGATCTTGATGTTCGCGGCCTCGTGCTTGAACCGGCCGAGCGCGGTGTGCTTGATCGGCGTCGAGTTCGGGTCGTTGGGGTCGATCTCGACGACCCAGCCGAAGCGGTTCGGCTCGTTGGGCTCCTGCGAGACGTCCCAGCGCTTGTCGAAGCGCTCCCACTTGCGGGTGCTCGCGCCGGCGCCGACGGTGTAGCGCTTGAGCCGCGCGGCCTCGACCGGGTCGGTGACCTTGTCGGAGTTCGCGAAGTACTGGTCGAAGTTCTCTTCGCCGGAGAGCACCGTGCCCCACGGCGTCACGCCGCCGGAGCAGTTGTTCTGCGTGCCGCGGACCTTGCGCCCGCTCGGGTCGGCCGACGTCTTCAGGTACTTCGAGCCGGCGGCCGGGCCGCGGACCTCGAAGACCGTGTCGAGCGTGATCCGGCGGCCGTACCGGCTGGGGACGACCGCGAGGCCGCCGTGCACCGGGTCGCGGCGGGTCAGCAGTACCGACAGGCCGTGCGCCGCCCAGGCGATCTTGGCCTGCTCCTCGGTCGGGTTGGCCGGGTCGTACTGGTCGGCCGGGAACATGTGGACCTCGGTGGTGTACTCGTGGTTGACCACGAGCAGGTTCGACAGCCCCAGCGGGTCCTGCGGGATCAGGCCGACGAAGTCGTTGTTGTACCCGAACTGCTTCGCCTGCGCGGCCGCCGTCTGCTTGGCGTAGTCGAACTTCGGGGCGCCGGCGACGACCGGGTCGCCCCAGCGGACGACGACGCGCTGGTCGTAGGCCGCGGGGATGCTGACCTGGTCGAGCTTGTTCGGCGGGACCGGGTCGAAGTCCGTGCCCGGCACCGGCCGCGGCTTCGGGCCGCCGTGACCGTTCGCCGTGACGTCGGCGGCGGCCGCGGTGCCGGAGAGGGCGGCGAACCCGCCCGCGGCGGCGGCCATCACGGCGCCCGCCTTGAAGACCCGGCGCCGCGAGATGTCCTTGACGACGTCACCAAAGTACTCGTTGTCGGTCTCGTTCGCCTCCGGGTGGGCGCACGCGTTGCCGCACCGGTATTCGCAGGTGATCGGGGAGCGTCCACCCGCGTGCGCGGGGAACAGCGGGAGCAGGCGGTCGGGCACAGCGCCTCCATGGTGGGAGTTCGGGAACGAAGCGACCGTATGTGCCGAAAACCAGCCGATCCAGACATCTGGGTGAACAGCGGGTGTATTAGTCGCGTTGCCGAAGTACCACGGCCCGAACGGACGACAGCCCCCGGACGCTTGGTCCAGGGGCTGTCGCTCTCCGTGTATCAGAACTCTTCGCCGACGAGCACCGCTTCCCGCGGCACGGCGTGCGGGTCCGCCTTCTTCTCCCGCAGCGAGAGCAGGCCGCCCGCGACGACGCACAGCACGGCGGAGGCGATGAACGGCGCCTGCGGCGAGCCGAACCACTCGGCCACGTGCCCGACGAGCGTCGCCGCGACGGCGCCCCCGAGCCAGCGGCAGAAGTTGTAGCCCGCGCTGGCGACCGGGCGCGGCGCGTCGCTGATCGACATCGCGGTGCCGGTGAACAGCGTGTTCAGCAGGCCGGACACCAGCCCCGAGACGACGATCCCGGCGACCAGGACCGGCTTGCTCGGCACGGCGAGCACCAGCATCAGCACGGCGTAGCCGAAGACGGCGGCCGCGGCGGCGTGCCGCTCGCCGAGCTTGGCGGCCAGGCGCGGCGCGAGGGCGACCCCGGCGACGGCGACGCACAGACCCCAGCCGCAGAACACCAGCCCGACGGCGATGGCGCTCCAGCCGAGGACGAACGGCGACCAGGCCAGCACCGCGAAGAACGCGGCCGTGTACAGCGCCGACGCGACCGAAGTGCGCAGCAGGCCGGGGTGCTTCAGCGCGCGCAGCGGGTCGAGCAGCTTGATCGGGGCGCGTTGCTCGCCCTTGTCGCTCTTGAGGAACACCGCGCACAGCACGAGCGCGCCGGCCATCAGGATCGCGGTGCCGAGGAACGGGCCGCGCCACGAGATGCTGCCGAGCAGCGCGCCCAGCAGCGGGCCGACCGACAGGCCGACCCCGAGGGCGGCCTCGTAGAGCAGGATCGCGCCGGCCTGGCCGCCGGTCGCGGCGCCGACGATCACCGAAAGCGCGGTCGCGATGAAGAACGCGTTGCCGAGCCCCCAGACCGCGCGCAGCCCGACGAGCTGCTCGATCGACCCGGCGGCCGAACACAGCGCGGTGGCCGCGACGATCAGCGTCAGCCCGACCAGCACGGTCTTCTTGGGGCCGAACCTGGCGCTCGCCGCGCCGGTGACCAGCATCGCGATGACCTGGACGCCGAGGTAGGACGAGAAGAGCAGCGTGACCTGCGACGGCGTCGCGTCCAGGCCCTTGGCGATGGACAGCAGGATCGGGTCGACCAGCCCGATCCCCATGAAGGCGATGACCGCGGCGAACGCGGTGATCCACACCTGCTTGGGCTGGCCCTTGACGGCGTCCAGCAGGCTCGAGTGGTGCTCAGCGCTCATCGCTGATCAGTTCCTCCTTCTTGGCGTCTACGAGCAACTTGGCGAGAGCCGGGAGGGCGGCTTCGATCGCGGCGCGGTCGGTGTCGTCCATGGCGATGAGCCGTTCGCGAAGGAACTCTTCGCGGGCAGCCACCGTCTCGGCGTAGAAGCGGCGGCCCTCGTCGGTGACGTCCACGAGCACGGCCCGCCGGTCGGCGGGGTCCGGCGTGCGGGTGGCGAGGCCCAGGCGTTCGAGCCGGCTGACGACGTCGGTCATCGACGGCAGCTTCACCTGCTCGAACTCGGCCAGCGCGCTCATCCGCCGCGGCCCGCCGTTGACCAGCTCGCTCAGCACCGAGCCCTGCGTGAGGGTCAGCGTCAGCTGCGGGGTCTGGCGGCGCACCTGGTGGTACAACCGGAAGACCAGCGGCCGCAACCGGTGGGCGAGGTCGGCGATCGGGGAAGTCACTTAGCTAGGCTAACAAAATATAGTAAGGGTAGCTAAGTAATTCGGCTCACAGGCTAGGCTCGGGGTATGGAAGCGGTGATCTTCGACCTCGACGGCGTCCTGGTGGACTCGGAGCGCATCTGGGACGAGGTGCGCCGCGCGGTGGTCGCCGAGCACGGCGGCACGTGGCTGCCCGAGGCGACGCGGGCCCAGCAGGGGATGAGCACCCCGGAGTGGGCCCGGTACCTGGTCGAGGAGCTCGGGGCGCGGTTGTCCCCACCGGAGATCGCGACCTTGGTGGTCAAGCGGATGGCGGCGCGGTACGCGGCCGAACCGCCGTTGATCCCGGGCGCGGTCGAGGTCGTGCGGCAGGTGTCGGGGCGGTGGCCGGTGGCCATCGCCAGTTCGTCGCCGGTGATCTTGATCAAGGGGTTCCTGGACGTGACGGGGTTGCCGGTGGGGGCGGCGGTGTCGTCGGAGCAGGTGGGGGCGGGGAAGCCGGCGCCGGACGTGTACCTGCGGGCGGCCGAGCTGCTGGGGGTGGCGCCGGCGGATTGTGCGGCGGTCGAGGACACGACCAACGGGCTGCGGTCGGCCCTGGCGGCGGGGATGGCCGTGTACGCGGTGCCGAACCCGCACTTCCCGCCGGATCCGGAGGTGCTCGGGCAGGCCACGGCGGTGGTGGAGAAGATCACCGACCTGCCGGGGGCACTCGGGCTCAGTTGATCTGGAAACGCACCGGCGGCGAGCCGGGCACCACATCGACGAGCGAAGCCGCGTAGCCGGAAACCTCACTCCGCTTCGAGGCCGCTGACATATCCCCTTCCGCATTGAACATCTTCAGCCTGAACACTCTCTGATCCGTCAGGTAAACCGCTTTGCCTGCCGGAAGGGGGCCGCCGACCTCGCCGACGTATCCGGCGTGCACTTCAGCGTTGTCGTCGATCGGTGCGCACGACGGTGACTTGGTTCCGTATTGCGGCGCCGAGGGAACGAGTTGGTCCCCTCGTGGCACTGCCGCCACGCAGAAGTGCGAAGAACCGGCCACGGTCGCGATGAACACGTAGGTGGTCCAGGTGTCGGTTTGCCCGGTGAACTCGGTGAGAACTTCGGGGGTGTTGATCATCTGCAGCTGGGATAGCGGCGTGTACCGCGGCGGCGCCAGCGTCAGCTCTCGCCCTGGGTTCGCCGGCGGGGCCGTGGCCGTGTTCAGCTGCGTGGCCAGCAGCACGCTCGTCAGCACCACCAGCACCGCCGCCAGGGGCGCGACCACCACCGTCAACCGGCGGCGCCTCGGCCGCCGTTGCCTCCGCTGCTGCTCCGCCCACGCCGCGTCGAGGTTGGGCGTGACCTCCCCGGCCTGTCCGCGCAGTGCTTCGGCCAGCTTGCGTTCGAGGTCGGTCATCGCTCACCTCCCGGCTCTTCCCCCAGGTGCTTGCGCAGGTTCTCCATCGCGTGGTGGGTCGTCGCCTTGACCGTCCCGGGGGAGATGCCCAGGGTCTCCGCGATGCCCGCCGTACTGAGGTCCAGCCAATAGCGAAGCACCAGCACCTCGCGTTGGCGACGGGACAATTTCCCCAGCACCGTGCGCAACTGCTCGTGCTCCCAGTTGGCCACCGCCCGGACCTCGGCCGACAGCTCGTCCGGCGGCCGCTCCTGCGGGGTCCGCCGGACCACGCGCAGGTGCCGCGTGCGCGACCGCGACATGTTGACCACGGTCGTGCGGAGGTAGCCGGCCACCCGAGTGTGGTCGGACAGCGTGTCCCAGCGCTGGTGGAGCTTGACGAAGGCCTCCTGCGCGACGTTCTCCGCGTCGTCCGCGCCGAGCAGGTGGGCGAGCCGGGTCATCTGGGCGAAGTACTCCCGGAACAGGCCGTGGAACGTCGGCGCGCCCAGGTCCCCCGGCGCGCTCTCGCCCACGCTCGCACTCACACCCCGCCAACGCCCACCTCGCCCCACCGGTTTAGTCGACCACGCGAAGAAGGCCGCCACCAGCGGTGACGGCCTTCTCGGGAGATCTTCTTACCGCTCGACCTCGCCGCGGATGAACTTCTCCACGGCGTCGCGCGCGGTCGCGTCGTCGTACTGCTCCGGCGGCGACTTCATGAAGTAGGACGACGCCGACAGGATCGGGCCGCCGATGCCGCGGTCGAGCGCGATCTTCGCGGCGCGCACGGCGTCGATGATGATGCCGGCCGAGTTCGGCGAGTCCCACACCTCGAGCTTGTACTCCAGGTTCAGCGGCACGTCGCCGAACGCGCGGCCCTCGAGCCGGACGTAGGCCCACTTGCGGTCGTCGAGCCACTGCACGTAGTCCGACGGTCCGATGTGGACGTTGCCCTTGCCGAGCTCGCGGTCGACCTGCGACGTCACGGACTGGGTCTTCGAGATCTTCTTCGACTCGAGCCGCTCGAGCTCCTTCATGTTCAGGAAGTCCATGTTCCCGCCCACGTTGAGCTGCATCGTCCGGTCGAGCTGGACGCCGCGGTCCTCGAACAGCTTCGCCAGCACGCGGTGCGTGATGGTGGCGCCGACCTGGGACTTGATGTCGTCGCCGACGATCGGGACGCCGGCGTCGGTGAACTTCTGCGCCCACTCGGGGTCGGAGGCGATGAACACCGGCAGCGCGTTGACGAACGCCACCCCGGCGTCGATCGCGGCCTGGGCGTAGAACTTGTCCGCCACCTCGGAGCCCACCGGCAGGTACGACACGAGCACGTCGGCCTTCGCTTCGCGCAGCGCGGCGACGACGTCGACCGGGGTCTCGTCGGACTCCTCGATCGTCTCGCGGTAGAAGCGGCCGAGCCCGTCGTGGGTGTGGCCGCGCTGGACGGTGACGCCGAGCGGCGGCACGTCGGCGATCTTGATGGTGTTGTTCTCGGAGGCGAAGATCGCCTCGGACAGGTCGCGGCTGACCTTCTTGGCGTCCACGTCGAACGCGGCGACGAACTCGATGTCGCGGACGTGGTAGCCGCCGAAGTCGACGTGCATCAGACCGGGGACGCGGGTGGCCGGGTCCGCGTCGCGGTAGTACTGGACACCCTGGACCAGCGACGCCGCGCAGTTGCCGACGCCCACGATGGCCACCCGTACGCGGCGGTTCTCGCCCATGGGGGTTTCTCCTTCAATCCGTCTGTTCAGTAGGTCTGGTGCCGCGACGCTGCGGCCCGGCCGCGCGGCTCAGGTCTCCGGACCCTGCCGTTCGGCTTGTTCGTGCGCGATCAGCTCGTTGAGCCAGCGCACCTCCCGCTCGCTGGTCTCCAGCCCCAGCCGGTGCAGCTCGCGGGTGTAGCGATCGATCTTCTCCTCGGCCCTGGCCAGCGCCGCCCGCATGCCCTCACGGCGTTCTTCGACGCGGCGGCGGCGGCCTTCGAGGATCCGCATCCGCACGTCGGCCGGGGTCCGCGAGAAGAAGGCCAGGTGGACGCCGAAGCCTTCGTCGTCCCAGGTCTGCGGCCCGGCGTCGCCGAGCAGCTCACCGAAGCGCTCCTTGCCCTCCGCGGTGAGCTTGTAGACCCGCCGTCCGCGCCGCGACCACGCCCGGTCGTCGGCCTCGTCCAGCTCTTCGACCAGGTACCCGGCCCGCAGCAGCTTCCGCAGGGTCGGGTACAGCGAGCCGTACGAGAACGTCCGGAACGTGCCGAGCGTCTCGTGCAGCCGCTTGCGCAGCACGTACCCGTGCATGGGCGCTTCGTGCAGATGACCGAGGATCGCGAACTCCAGCACAGCGCACCCCCTTCCGGGAACAAACCGAGACGAACCGCGTTGCTCCGAATGATCGCCTCGATCCAACCTACTCAGCCACTATATCGCGCCGATACATCGAAGTGGCGAAGCTAACGGGCGCCCTCACTCTGGAGTGGGGGAAATTCACCGGAGAGTTATCGAACGTCCGGCGTGTCCGCCCCGGTCACGGGGCCGGTCGCGCTAGGGGGCGTGGACGACACAGGAAGAGCCCGTACTCTGTCCTGGTGATTAACCAGCGGCAGGTCGTGGACTACGCGCTGCAGCGCCGTGCGCTGCTGGCCGAAGTCCGCTCCGGGCGCGTCGGCAGCTACGAAGCCTGCGACGCGAGCCCGTACCTGCTGCGGGCGGCGAAGTTCCACGGCCGGGCCGGTGACCAGCCCTGCCCGATCTGCCGCCAGGAACCGCTGACCCTGGTGTCCTGGGTCTACGGTGACGAACTCAAGCACGTCGCGGGCTCGGCGAGGACCCCCGAAGAGCTGGCCAGGATGGCCGGCCGGTTCGCCGAGTTCACCGTGTACGACGTCGAAGTGTGCCGGGCGTGCCACTGGAACCACCTGGTCCGGTCGTACGTCCTCGGCACGGGGGAACCGGCCGACGGTCCGCGAAGGACCGCAGGCCGGTGAGCTGGATCACAACCGCTGAAGAGCGCAGAACGGCGCACTACCGGGTGCCGGTCTGGGAGGCCCATTCGTGAACGACGACCGCAACCGCTCCTGGCCCGGCCAGGAGCCTGATGCACCTCGCCGTGCCCAGTCAGGCCCGTGGCCGGGGGAAGACCCCGGACCGGCGTGGCCCGGCGAAGAAGCCCCCCGTCGACCCCAGCGCGGGACGCCGCCCCGAGGCAATCCGCGGGGCGGCGGGTCGCCCGAGTGGCCCGCCGGCGACGAAGGCGGTCCCCAGTGGCCCGCCGGCGACGAGCCGCCGAGGCGGCCGCAGCGCCCGCGTCAGCAGGGCCAGCAGGGCATGCCGCCCCGGCGCGCGGCCCCGCCGTCCGGTCAGCGCCCGCAGCAGGGTCCGCCCGGGTCTCCGCCGCAGGGCTTCCGCCAGCCCGGCAACCGGCCGGTGCCGCCTCCGGGGCGCGAGCCGGACCTGATCACCCACCACGCGCACAACGGCACCGACGACTTCGGCCGCGACCCGTACGACGACGGCTATGACGACGCCGCTTTCAACGAGTTCGCCGACGACGTCGAGCCCCAGGACGAGCTCGACGAAAAGGGCAAGAAGGTCCTCACGCCGGCGCAGCGCAAGAAGCGCCGGTGGAAGATCATCCGGCGGGTGGCGTACGCCTTCGTCGGGCTGTTCTTCGTCGTCCCCGCGATCGCGTTCGTCATCACGTACTTCCTGGTCGACGTGCCGACGCCGGAGAGCATCAAGTCGCTGCAGAACCAGCCGATCACCTACTACGACGCCAGTGGCCAGGTGATGGGCCGGGAGCTGCCGCCGGGCGGCGACCGCCAGCTGCTCAAGCCGGGCGAGGTGCCCGAGGTCGTCAAGCACGCGGTGTACTCGGCGGAGGACGCGACGTTCGAGACCAACTCGGGCTTCGACGTCACCGGCATCCTGCGCGCCGTCTGGAACCAGGTCTCCGGCGGCCAGGGCGGTGGTTCGACCATCTCCCAGCAGTACATCAAGCAGGCGACGCAGAACGACGCCCCGACGCTGACCCGCAAGTGGACCGAGCTGGCCAAGTCGTTCAAGATGAACAACCAGCAGTCCAAGGAAGAGATCATCACTTCCTACCTGAACATCGTCTACTTCGGACGCGGGGCGAACGGCATCCAGGCGGCCGCGAAGGCGTACTTCAACAAGGACGCCAAGGACCTGAACGCGTCCGAAGCCTCGCTGCTGGCCGGCCTGATCCAGGGCCCCGGCCGCTCGGAAAACGAGGCGTACGCGCAGAAGCGCTGGGCGTACGTGATGGACCAGATGGTCGCCAACAAGTGGCTGCGCGCGGACGAGCGGGCGACCTTCCAGTACCCGAAGCCGATCCCGAAGAACGCCAACAAGGAGCAGAACTCCGGCAAGCTGACCTACCAGGTCCAGCAGCGGATCAAGGACGAGCTCGCGGCGAAGGGCTACGACGAGAACAAGCTGTTCTCCAGCGGCGCCAAGATCTACACGACGATCGACCCGGCGGCCCAGGACGCGGCGGAGAAGGCCACCGCGGACGGCATGAAGGGCCAGACCGACGAAAACCTGCTCAACGCGCTGGTCGCGGTGGATCCGAAGACCGGCGGCGTGCTCGCCTACTACGGCGGGCCCGAGCTGGTGAAGGACGCCAACGGCAAGGACCAGATCGGCCAGGACCGCGCCAACCAGGCGAGAAACCCCGGTTCCTCGGTGAAGGCGTTCGACCTCACGGCGTTCCTCAAGATGGGCAAGGGCCTCGGCGAGACGTTCGACGGCTCGAACAACCGGGTGCTCGGCGGCCGCACGGTCCGGAACGCGGGTGACAGCGCCAGCTGCGGCAAGGACTGCACCGTCGCGAAGGCGATGGAGATCTCGGCGAACACCGTGTTCTACGACATGGTCCTGAACGTGACGAAGCCGTCGCGGGTCGCGGAAGCGGCCAAGGAAGCCGGGGTCAAGGTCGCGCCGGACGGCAAGAGCGTCCTCTACACCGACGACAACAACATCTCGCTCGGTGGTGGTGGCACGGCCGTGACGCCGGAGGACATGGCGGCCGCGTACGCGTCCTTCGCCAGCGGCGGCACTTACCACGAGCAGCACTTCGTCGCGAAGCTCACGAACAACCAGGACGAGGTGGAGTTCGACCAGAACAACATCAAGACCAACCCGGCGTTCGACGACGACGCGTCGAAGAGCCAGCAGATCGCGGGCAACGTCACCGAAGCGCTGAAGCCGGTCATCAGCCACTCGAACCTGAAGTGCCCGAGCGGCCACGAGTGCGCGGGCAAGACGGGTACGCAGCAGTACACGGCGAAGGCCGACGACCCGAAGTCGTACGCCGACCGCAACGCGCAGACGTGGATGGTGGGCTACACGCCGTCGGTGTCGGCCGCGGTCTGGGTCGGCGGCGACGGCAACAAGCCGCTGCACGACCCGAAGAACAAGCCGATCTTCGGTGCCACCATCGCCGGTCCGACGTGGCAGAACTTCATGAACCTCTACCTCAAGGGCAAACCGGCGGAGAAGTTCGACAAGGTCCAGCCGATCGGCAAGGACGTCAACGACGTGACGTCGACGCAGCAGAAGCCGTCGGACACGCCGACCACGACGACCCCGCCCACCACCACGGAGACCCCGCCGAGCACCGAGCCGTCGGACACCGAGACGAGCACGCCGTCGCGGACCCGGACCCGGCCGGGGCCGCCGATCACGAGCATCGACCCCGGTCAGGGCAACACGTTCGGTGGTGGTGGCGGAGTCGCCCAGCCACCGGGCTCCGGGCCCGGGTAGCCACGTCCTCCTTCAGGGCCCTCCGCGACCGCGCGGAGGGCCCTGAAGCGTTTCAGGAAGATCGTTTCGGCAACCCTTCCGCTCCACGCGCGTCCTTTCCCAGAGGGGGTGGCGGCTGTCGCCGCCCGCACACACTGGAGGACTGCCCCGTGCCCGACGATCGATCCCGCTCCTGGCCCGGCCAGGGACCCGATCCGCGCCGTCGCGCACCCCAGGGTCCGCCCGGCCAGGGTCCGCGCCGCCCGCAGCAGCCGTGGCAGCAGCAGCCACCCCAGCAGCCGCCGCGGACGCCGCCGCGTGGGTACCGGCCCGAGCCGCCGCCGATGAGCGGTGGCCCCGAGCTGATGACGCACCACGCGTACGAAGAGCCGGTCGACGACGTCCGGCCCGACGAAGACGGCAAGCCGGTCCTCACGCCGGAGCAGAAGAAGAAACGGCGCTGGAAGATCATCCGGCGGTGTGCCTACGCGTTCGTCGCGGTGTTCTTCGTGCTCCCCGCGATCGCGTTCGTCATCACGTACTTCCTGGTCGACGTGCCGTCGCCGACCGAGGTCGCGCAGAGCCAGAGCCAGGCCGTGACGTACCTGTACGCCGACGGCTCGCCGATGGGCAAGGACGTCCCGCGCGGCGGCAACCGCGTGCTCCTGACGCCGGAGCAGATCCCCGACGTCATGAAGCACGCGGCGATCGCGACCGAGGACGACTCGTTCGAGACCAACTCCGGCTTCGACGTCGGCGGCCTGCTGCGCGCGGTCTACAACCAGGCCACCGGCGGCACCGGCGGTGGTTCGACGATTTCCCAGCAGTACATCAAGAAGGCCACCGACAACGACGCCCCGACGTTGACGCGCAAGTGGACCGAGCTGGCCAAGTCCTTCAAGATGAACCAGACGTACGAGAAGAAGGACATCATCACCGCGTACCTGAACATCATCTACTTCGGGCGCGGGGCGTACGGGGTCGGCGCGGCGTCGCAGGCCTTCTTCCACAAGGACGCCAAGGACCTCACCTTTTCGGAAGCCGCACTGCTGGCCGGGCTGATCCAGCAGCCGGGCCGCTCCGAGAACCCCAAGGTCGCGCAGGACCGCTGGAACACCGCGCTCGACCGGATGGTGAAGAACAACTACATCACCGCAGCCGACCGCGCGGCGGCGAAGTTCCCGACGCCGATCCCGCTGGAGGACAGCAAGCAGCAGGCCGGCGCGCCGCCCGCGTTCGTCGTCCAGCAGGTGAAGGACGAGCTGGCCGCGCACGACATCCCGGAAGACCGCTACTACTCCGGCGGCTTCGTCGTCCAGACGACCATCGACCCGAAGGCGCAGGAGGCGGCCGAGAAGGCCGCCACCGAGGCGCTCGCGAACCAGGTCGACGACAACCTGCTCGACGCGCTGGTCGCCGTCGACCCGAAGACCGGCGGCGTGCTCGCCTACTACGGCGGCAAGCCGATCGTGCAGGTCAACGGGCAGGACCAGGCCGGGCGCGACTGGGCGAACACGCCGCAGAACCCGGGTTCGTCGATGAAGCCGTTCGACCTCACGGCGCTGCTCAAGATGGGCAAGGGCCTCGACACCACGTACGACGGCTCCAACAACCGCACCTTCGACGGCCGCGTCGTGCGCAACGCGGGCCCGGGCAGCAGCTGCTCACAGCAGTGCACGGTCTCGGAAGCGATGATGCGGTCGGCGAACACGGTGTTCTACGACATGGTCCTGCACGACACCAAGCAGGGCCCGGTCAAGGAAGCCGCGAAGGAGGCCGGCGTCAAGGTCAAGGAGGACGGCGGCCAGTCGATCATCTCCACCAAGGACAACAACATCTCCCTGGGCGGCGGCGAAACCCAGATCACGCCGTTGGACATGGCTTCGGCGTACGCGACGTTCGCCGCGAACGGCGAGCAGCGGCAGCGGCACTTCGTGCTCAAGGTGACCAACGGCCAGAACGAAGTCGCGTACGAGGCGCCGACCGACGCGAAGGCGGCCTTCGACAGCGACTCGGACAAGAGCCGCCAGATCGCCGGGAACGTCACCGAAGCGCTGAAGCCGGTCATCGACTTCTCGCACCTGAAGTGCCCGAACGGCCACGAGTGCGCCGGCAAGACCGGCACGCAGCAGCACACGAAGGTCGCGGGCGAGCCGTCGTGGGCGGCGAACGCGAACTCGCAGACGTGGATGGTCGGGTACACGCCGTCGGTCTCGGTGGCGGCCTGGGTCGGCGGCGACGGCAACAAGCCGCTGCACGGCAAGAACAACTCGCCGATCTACGGCTCGACCATCGCCGGCCCGATGTGGCAGAAGTTCCTCTCGCTGTACCTGAACGGCAAGCCGGGCGAGCGGTTCGACAAGGTCGACCGCATCGGCGGCGAGGTTCCGCCGCCGTCGTCCGACGTCGTCACGACGACGGACGCGACCCCGACGGGCGAGAACCCGGACAACGGCGGCGACCAAGGCGACAACGGCGGCGGCAACGACGACAACGGCCACAACCAGTCGTCGTCGAAGGAGAGCACGCCGAAGCACACCAAGACGCCGACGTCGAAGGAAACGCCGACGAGCTCCGACGAGCCACCCCGCTAGCCGGGACTGAACCACGGTGGGCCGCGGTCCGTGTCCTCTTCGAGAGGACTGCGTCCGCAGCCCACCGTGGAGGACGGCCCGTGAACCACGACCGCACGTCACCCGGCCGGCAGCACGTCCCGCGTCGACGTACCCGGCGGCCGGTGCCGCGCTCCGGCCTGCTGGGCGCCGAGCCGGAGCTGATCACCCACCACGCGCACAACGGCACCGAGGACGACCCGCCGACCGTGCCGATCCTGCGGCCGCGGCCCGGTCAGCCGCCGCGGCGGCCGCGGCCGCTCACCGACCAGGACCTGCGGCGCCGGCGCTGGCGGCGGGTCCGGCGGATCGCCTACGTCGTCGCCGGGTTGTCCTTCGCCGTGCCCGCGGTCGCGTTCCTGATCACCTACCTCGCCGTCGACGTCCCCTCGCCGGAGACGGTCGCGCAGGCGCAGGGCCAGGCCGTGACCTACCTGTTCAGCGACGGCACCGAGATGGGCAAGGACGTGCCGACCGGCGGCAACCGGCAGATCCTGGCGGCGAACCAGATCCCGGACGTCGTCAAGAAAGCCGTGATCGCGACCGAGGACGCGTCCTTCGAGACGAACTCCGGCTTCGACGTCGGCGGCATCCTGCGCGCGGCGTACAACCAGGTCACCGGCGGGTCCGGCGGCGGGTCGACGATTTCGCAGCAGTACATCAAGAACGCCTCCGGTGATGACGACCCGACCCTGACCCGCAAGTGGGTCGAGCTCGCGAAGTCGTTCAAGATGAACCAGACCTACGAGAAGGCGGACATCATCACCGCCTACCTCAACATCATCTACTTCGGCCGCGGCGCCTACGGGATCCAGGCCGCCGCGCAGGCGTACTTCGGCAAGGACGTCGGGCAGCTCGACTACTCGGAGGCCGCGCTGCTGGCCGGCCTGATCCAGCAACCGGGTCGCTCGGAAAACACCGCCGTCGCGACGGGCCGGTGGAACACCGCGCTGGACCGGATGCAGAAGAACGGCTACCTGACGCCGGCCCAGCGCGCGGGCGCGAAGTTCCCCGCGCCGATCCCGCTGAAGGAGAGCCGGGAAGCCGGCGCGCTGAACCCGTTCATCAAGAAGCAGGTCAAGGCCGAGCTGGCCGCGCAGGGCATCGACGAGAAGCAGTACTACTCCGGTGGCTTCCAGGTGTTCACCACCATCGACCCGCAAGCCCAGCAGTCGGCGGAAAAGGCCGTCGCCGAGGGCATGGCCGACCAGACCGACGACCGGATCCTCAACGCGCTCGTCGCCGTCGACCCGAAGACCGGCGGCGTGCTCGCCTACTACGGCGGGGAAGCGATCGTGAAGGGCCCGAACGGCGAGGACCTGGCCGGCCGCGACTGGGCGGACGAGCCGCACAACCCGGGCTCGTCGATGAAACCGTTCGACCTGGCCGCGTTCCTCAAGCTCGGCCGCGGCCTCGACGCGCGCTTCGACGGCACGTCACCGCGGACGTTCCCCGGTGTCGACCTGCCGATCCGCAACGCGGGCGACAGCAGCAGCTGCTCGCAGCAGTGCACGGTCGCCGAAGCCATGCAGCGGTCCACGAACACCGTCTTCTACGACATGGTCCTCAACGTCACCAAGCCGTCCGGGGTGGCGGAAGCGGCGCAGGAAGCCGGAATCCGGACGTCGGACAACGGCGGCCGCAGCAAGCTGTTCACCGGCGACAACAACATCTCCATCGGCGGTGGCGGCACCCAGGTGACGGCGGCCGACATGGCGTCGGGGTACGCGACCTTCGCCGCGGGCGGCGTCCAGCGCGACCGGCACTTCGTCCAGAAGGTGACGAACGCGAACGGCGAAACCGCTTACCAGGCCAAGGATCGTTCGGCCGACGCGTTCGCGGACAACGACCCGCAGAAGAGCGCGCAGATCGCCGGGAACGTGACGGCGGCGCTGGCCCCGGTGATCCAGTTCTCGCGGCTCAGCTGCCCGGCCGGCCACGAATGCGCCGGGAAAACCGGGACGCAGCAACACACCCCGCAGAACGACGAACCCGCGTCGGCGGCGAACGCGAACTCCCAGACGTGGATGGTGGGCTACACGCCGTCGGTGTCGGCGGCGGTCTGGGTGGGCAGCGACGGCGACAAGGCGTTGCGCGGCCCGAACGGCGCGCCGCTGTTCGGCTCGACGCTGGCCGGGCCGATCTGGGACCGGTTCATGCAGCTGTACCTGTCGGGCCGGCCGGGCGAGCGCTTCGACCGCGTGGCGGCGATCAGCTCGCCGCAGGACCGGGTGCAGGTCCAGCAGCAGCCGCCGCAGCAGCAACCGGACCAGCGCGACCAGCGGATCCAGGTCGGGCCCGGCAACCAGCAGCAGCTGGACCAGTTCCGCCAGTTCCAGCAGCGGCTGCAGGAACTCCAGGACCGGCAGCGAGGAAGGAAGAGGCCGTGACGTCGGCGCTGGGGGACACCGGCGTCACGGCCAGACCGGGGGTCAGAGCTTGATGACCGTTCCTTCGACGCCCGAGCGGTGCGCCGCCTCGATCACGCGCAGCGCTTCGACCGACGACTCCGGGTCGACCGGGAAGCTGCCTTCGCCGCGCAGGGCGTCCCGCACCTCGGCGTAGAACTGCTCGTAGCGGCCCGCCTCGGTGGGGACCGTCTTGACGTCGTTGCCGACGCCGATGCGGCCCGCGTCCGACGCGGGTTCGACGGCCCAGCCGTCGTCGCCGGGGCGCATGCCCGCCTTGATCTGGGGTTCCTGCACGTCCAGGCCGTACTTGGTGAACGTCGCCTGGTCGCCGAGCACCCGGAAGCGGGGGTTCAGCGTGCCGGCGAGCGCGGACGCCCAGAGGTGCGACCGGACGCCGTTGGCGTGCTTGAGCGCGACGAAGACGTCGTCGTCGACCTGGACGCCGGCGCGGCGGCGGTCGGTCTCCGCGTAGACCTGCGTGACCGGGCCGAACAGCTGCAGCGCCTGGTCGACGATGTGCGCGCCCAGGTCGTAGAGCAGGCCGCCGGCCTCGGCCGGGTCGCCGAACTCGCGCCAGTTGTCCTTGGGCTTGGGCACCCAGCGGTCGTAGCGGGACTCGAAGCGGAAGACCTCGCCGAGCTTCCCGGACTCCAGGACCTTCCGGACGGTGAGGAAGTCGGAGTCGAGCCGCCGGTTCTGGAAGACGGTCAGGCCGACGCCCGCCGCCTTCGCCGCGGCGACGACCTGCTCGGCCTCGAGCGCGGTCGGCGCGAACGGCTTGTCGACGACGACCGGCAGGCCGGCCTCGATCGCCCGCAGCGCCAGCGGCACGTGCGTGCGGTTGGGCGTGCTGACCACGACGAGGTCGAGGTCGCCGGCCCGCTCGAACAGCGCGTCGGCGTTCGGGACGACCTCGGCGCCGGGGTGGTCGGTGCGCGCCTGAAGGGCGTTGCCCGCCGTCGTGATCACCGCGGGGGTGAGCCCGGGCGTCGCCGCCACCAGCGGCGCGTGGAAGACGCGTCCGCCGATGCCGTACCCGAGGATGCCCACGCGCAAGTCAGCCATGGCCTCCATTAAACAACAGTGTTGCTTAATTGACCAGCCGTGGGAAGATCCTGTCCATGGCGGACACCGGGGTGAACCTGCGCAACGTGCGCGAGCACAACCGCGCCCTGCTGCTCACGCACATCCTGCGCGCCGGCGGCCTCAGCCGCGTCGAACTCGCCGAACGCACCGGGCTCACCCAGCAGGCTGTCTCCAAGATCGTGCCCGAACTCCTCGACGCCGGCCTGCTGGACGAGGAACGCCAGGCGTCGACGGGCGTCGGCAAGCCCCGCACGCAGCTGACCATCCGGGCCGGCGCCCGCCACGCGCTGGGCGCGCGCCTGGACCGCGACGAGTACCGCGTGCTGCGCACCAACCTCATCGGCGAGGTCGAAGAGGCGGCGGGCGGCCCGCTCCCGGCCGGTTTCACGCCCGAGCAGGCCGTCGAGGCCATCGGCGCGACCGCGCTCGAACTCGCCGACGGCTTCGACGTGCTGGGCCTCGGCCTCGGCGCGGTCGGCCCGCTGGACCACCTCGCCGGCCTGGTCCGCGACGCGACGAACATGCCCGGCTGGCACGACGTCCCCCTGCGCGACCTGCTCGAGAAGCGCACCGGGCTGCCGGTGACGCTCGACAAGAACACCAACGCGGCCGCGTTCGCCCAGCTCTGGCCGCACGGCGAGCCGACGGCGACCGCGGTGGTGCTCGTCGGCACCGGCATCGGCGTCGGCCTGCTGATCGACGGGCGGCTCTACCGCGGCCCGCGGACCAACGCGGGTGAGTTCGGGCACACCACGATCGCCTTCGACGGGCCCGTCTGCGCCTGCGGGCGACGCGGCTGTGTCGAGATCATGGCCAAGCAGGCACCCGGCACCCGAGCCGCCGCGGGCTTCCTCGGGATCGGCCTCGCCGACCTCGTCCAGGTGCTCGACCTGGAGCGGATCGTGCTGGCCGGGCGCGCTGTGCGGGACGAACCGGGCACGTACCGCGACGCCGTTTCGGAGCGGCTGGAGGAGCTGCTGCCGCTGCCGCAGTGGCAGCGCATCGAGGTCGTCGAAGACGCCTTCGGCGAGGAGATCGTCACGCGCGGCGCCGCCGCCGAGGTCCTGGCCTCGTACTACGCGAATCCGGCATGATCACCGGCTTCACCTCGGTGGCGGGCGCCGACCGCTAACATCCGCACTCGTGCCAGAGGAGACCACGCGCGAGCCGGAGCCCGGCCCCGTGACGCTTACCCGGGCGGAACGGGTCGTCCCGAGCTGGAACGAGCCCCTCGCGGCGGCGGTCACCAGACCCCTCGGCGGCCCGCTCGGCGAGCACGCGGCGGTCGGCAGGCACTGGTTCTGGTCACCGCAGCGCGTCGGCCTGCTGCTGGCCACGCTCGCGCTGATGCTCTGCTGGCTCGGCAAGGGCTCGTGCATCCAGCAGTACCAGGACTCCAGCGGCGCCACCCAGCTCGACTGGCGGGCGGGCCGCCCGTTCGTCGCGATGTGCTACTCCGACATCGTGCCGCTCTACAGCTCCGAGCGGCTCGACCGGCCGGGCACCTTCCCGTACTACACGTCGTGGAAGGAGAGCTCGCAGACCGCGGAGAACGACACCCGGTACATGGAGTACCCGGTGTTCACCGGCCTCTTCCAGTGGGCGAACGCGAAGCTCGCGGCGGGCTGGCTGAACGTCGCCGAAAGCGGCTGGCTGCCCGGCGCGCTGCCGGTCGCTGTCTACTTCGACTTGACGGCGTTGTTCCTGGCGCTGGCCTGGCTGGTCACCGTGTGGGCCACCGGCCGGACGGTGAAACGCCGGCCGTGGGACATGGTGCTGGTGGCGGTCTCGCCGCTGGTGCTGGTGCACGCGTTCACGAACTTCGACGCGATCGCGACCGCGTTCACCGCGACCGGCCTGCTCGCCTGGGCGCGCAGGAAACCGCTGCTCGCCGGGCTCCTGCTCGGCCTCGGCGCGACGGCCAAGCTCTACCCGCTGTTCCTGCTCGGCGTGCTGTTCTTCCTGTGCCTGCGCGCCGGGAAGCTGACGCCGTTCTGGAAGACCGCGGCCGCCACCGTCGTGACGTGGCTGGCGGTGAACGCGCCGTTCATCCTGACCGCGACCCGCGGCTGGTGGGAGTTCTTCCGGCTCAACACGCTGCGGCCGATGGACCCGGACTCGCTCTACAACGTCATCTCGTACACGACGGGCTGGGCCGGCTTCGACGGCGTGCTGCAGAAGAACCAGACGCCGACGTACCTGAACCTGACGGTCGCCGTGCTGTTCCTGGCCTGCTGCGCGGGCATCGCCTACCTCGCGCTCGCCGCGCCGCGCCGGCCGCGCGTCGGCCAGCTCGCGTTCCTCGTCGTGGCCGCGTTCCTGCTGACGAACAAGGTGTGGAGCCCGCAGTACTCGCTGTGGCTGGTGCCGCTGGCCGTGCTGGCGATCCCGCGCTGGCGGCTGCTGCTCGGCTGGATGCTGCTCGACGCCCTGGTCTGGGTGCCGCGGATGTTCTACTACCTCGGCGTCGACCACAAGGGCCTGCCCGAAGGCTGGTTCCTCGGCACGGTCGTGCTCCGCGACCTCGCCGTCGCCGCGCTGTGCGTGCTGGTCGTGCGCGAGATCTACCGCCCGGCCACCGACCTGGTCCGGGCCGCGGGCGACGACGACCCGGCGGGCGGCTTCCTCGACGGCGCCCGGGACGTCGTCGTCCCGAACGCCGTCCGGCGCCGCCGCAAGGCCGTGGCCGCCTAACCCAGCTGTTCGCGCAGGTAGGCGATGTCGGTCGCCTGGCCGTCGGCCGGGGTCTCGACGACGACCGGCGCGCCGGCGGCCCGGGCCACCTCGACCAGCGCCTCGGGGTCGATCGTGCCTTCGCCCTCGACGACGTTGGCGTGCCGGTCGCGGGTCGAGCCGAACTCGTCGCGGGAGTTGTTGAGGTGCACCAGGTCGATCCGGCCGGTGATGGCCTTCACCTTCTCGACGGCGGTCGCGAGGTCCCAGCCCGCGGCGTACGCGTGGCAGGTGTCCAGGCAGAACCCGGCACCGAACTCGCCGACCTTGTCCCACAGCCGGGCGATGACCTCGAGGTCGCGGGTGATCGCGTTCTCGCCGCCGGCGGTGTTCTCGATCAGGATCGGGACCTTGAAGCCGCCCTTCTCCTGCTCGCGCTCGAAGAGCTTGCGCCAGTTGTCCAGACCGGCTTCGACGTCGTCGTTCGCGCCGACGTGCCCGCCGTGCACGATCAGGCCCTTCGCGCCGATGGCCGCCGCACCGTCCGCGTGCTGCGTGACGTTCTTACGGGATGGGATCCGGATCTTGTTGTTCAGCGAAGCCACGTTGATGAGGTAGGGAGAGTGGATGAACACCTCGACGGGGTCGGCCGCGATGGCCTCGCCGTGGGGGTGCGGCTTCGGGGCCTTCCAGCCCTGCGGGTCGGAGAGGAAGAACTGGACGACGTCGGCTTTGCGCTCGGCGACCGCGGTCAACGGGTCGTCGTCACGGACATGGGCGCCAATCAGCATGCCGAGCACGCTACTCCGGGTGCATCTTTGGCCTGTGGGACCGGTTGGTGACGCTCGTGGAGTACCGTGAGCGCGTTCCGTGATCCAGATTGGTCCGACTGCCGGAGGGCATCGATGGGGAAGCAGTTCACCCGGATCACCGCACTGGGATTCACTCTTGCCGCTTCGGCCGCGCTGGTCGCGCCAGGCGTCGCGAGCGCGGACACCAGCCCGACCCTCGGCGGCGACTGCTCGGCCTCCCTCCAGAACGGCCAGGCCCGCGACGCGAAGACCGGCCTCCTGCTGGACGCCGGCGCCCCGCTGAACGCCCCGGACCGGCTGACCGTCGGGCTCGACTCCAGCGCCAAGAACACGAACGGCTCGGCCCCGCTGCTCACCCTGCCGGTGGGCGACACCGTGCGGGCGCTCGGCATCGGCGACGTGCCGGTGGTCGGCGACGCGGCGGCGAAGACGGTCTGCCCGACCGCGCAGACCGTCGTGAACACCGTCGGCGGCGTGACGCAGGGCGTGGCCGAGGAGCTGCCCCCGCTGCCGCTCCCGCCGGGCCCGAACCCGCCCGCACCACCCGCCCCGCCGGCCCCGCCCGGCCCGACGCCGCCGGGGCAGAACCCGCCCGGCGACAGCACCGGCCCGGTGACCACCGGTCCCGGCAACGCGGGCCTGCCCGGAGACGCGATCTCGGGCATCTTCAGCAACGCCTCGCTGCTGCCCGGCAGCCTGGTGCAGGCGCCGGTGATCGCGCAGATCATCCCCGGCCAGCAGGTCCCGACGGTCGACGAGCAGAAGTCCGGCACGGCCGAGGCGCTGCCCGGCGTCACGCCGCCGGCGAAGCTGCCGATGCTGCTGGCAGTGCTGGCCCTGGCGATCGTCGCCGCGGCCCTCGTCCGGGCGTGGATCCGCCGCAAGCCGGCCTGATCTCACCCAAGGTGACGCTCGCTTCCACTCGAATGCCGGACATTTCTGAGCGAGCGGGCGTCACCGTGCTGCCTTAACGTCGTTGTCCTGGGGAGAGACGACGAGGCAAGGGGCGGCGAGCATGCAGGATCGGACACGGAGGGCAACGGCGGTCGGAGCGACGGCGTTCGTGCTCGCGGGTTCGGCCGTGCTCGGCATGCCCGGCACCGCCTCCGCCGACACCAAGACCGTGCCCTGCGGCAGCACCGTGGAGGCGAAGCCCGGCGACACGATCAAAGCCACGACCCCGCTGCTCGGTCTCCCGCTCAACCTCGGTGTCGTCACCGAGGGCACCAAGGTGCTGACCGGCACCATCAACGCGATCCTCGGCACGCTCTGCCAGGTCACCGTCAAGGTGGTGGACACGGTCGTGTCGCCGGTGCCGGTGGTCGGCGCGCCCGCGGCGAGCGCGATCAACCAGGGCGTGCAGGGTGTGACCAGCGGCGCCCAGCAGGGCGTGAGCGCGCTCAGCGGCGGCGGGCAGCCCGCGCCCCAGCAGCCCGGCGGCAACCCGCAGCAACCGCCGTCCGGTGGGACCGGCGGCAACCAGCAGGGCGGTGCCCCGCAGGGCTCCGGTGGCATCCCGGAAGCGAACAGCCCGCTGCTCCCCGGCTTCTCCGGCGGCGGCGCGAGCCCGGCGTTCGGCGGTTTCCCGTTCAGCATCGGCACGGGCTACGCGCCGATGCGGGACTACAGCGGCATCCCGTTCGCGACGGCCGGGCTGTTCACGCCGTCGCCCGCCCTCCGGTACGGCAGCCAGATCCCGGGTTACGCGCCTCAGTACGGCCTCAACGGGCCCGACCAGGCCGCGGCGGGCAACTCCGGCGTCCAGACGGCGGGTCAGGCCGAAGCGCTACCGTCGGTGTCCGACAGTTTCACGGACGGGTCGAATCTGCCCCTGTTGATCGCGGTGCTGGCACTCTCCGGAGTCAGCGCGGGCCTCGTGCGGACCTGGGTGCTCCGCCGAATGGCCGCTGCGAATTGACCCGACTGCCGAGTATCTTTCGCGTATCTCCTTCGTTGATCCTGTTGCCTGGAACGACGCCCCCGTAACGCTTTGGAGGACCCGCACGTGCGGAAGATCCTGACCGCCACCGCCATCGCCGCGTTCTTGGCCGGCGGCGCATTCCTCTCCACGGGCACTGCCTCCGCCGCGACGACGCTCGCGGGCACCTGCTCCGGCGCGGTCAACGGCAGCATGGGCGACACCGTCGCGATCCAGGGCTCCTCGGTGAAGGAGCTGGTCCGCAAGGGCGCGCGGGACTACGTGAACTCCCACCTGTGGACCGCGCTCTCGGTGTGGCCGGACTCCCTCGCCGACACGATCGCCGCCAAGGGCGCGCTGCCGGTCGGCCAGGTGCCGAACGCGGCGGGCGGCACGATCGCCGGCCCGGCGATCGGCGGCGTCGTCGCGACCGCGCTCAAGGGCGCCAACGGCCTCGGCGTGCTGGACAGCACCAAGAACGAGGTCCTCAGCTCGATCTCCGCGCACGTCGCCCAGGGCTGCGGCCTGACGACGGTCGCCACGAACTACGTCGCGCCGGGCCAGCAGGGCACCGGCACCACGCCGGGCGGCACCGCGACCACCCCGGGCGGCACCACCGGCAACCTCTCGAACCTCAACCCCGGCACCGCGGGCGGCACGGGCGGCAGCGCGCCGATGCGCGACTACAGCGGCATCCCCACGGCGACCGCCGGCACGGCCGTCGCCCCCGGCGTGCGGTACCCCGCGAACGGGACGCTCCCCGGTGACGCCTCCGCCCCACAGGCGGGCCAGGGTGACCAGAGCGGCCAGAGCGCCGGCATCCGGGACGCGGGCAACGCGCAGTCGCTCGCCTCGAACGGCGCGTCGAGCGACGTCCAGCTGCCGATGCTGCTCGCGGTGATCGTGCTGGCCGGCGTCACGGCGGGGCTCGTCCGCACGTGGGTCCTGCGCCGCGCGAGCTGACCCCGGCGTCCGGCCCCGAAGGCACCCCCAGGTAGCCTTACCTGGACAAACCCTCCTGCCACGGACAGTCCGTGGCCGCGAGCCCATAGGAGGTGAGTGGTTGTGTCACGCCATTACGAGGTAATGGTCATCCTGGACCCCACGCTCGACGAGCGCACGGTCGCCCCCACGCTGGACAACTTCCTCAACGTGATCCGCACTTCGGGCGGTTCCGTGGAGAAGGTCGACGTCTGGGGCCGTCGTCGCCTCTCGTACGAGATCAAGAAGCACGCCGAGGGCATCTACGCGCTCCTCGACCTGAACTCGTCCTCGGACGCGGTGAAGGAGCTGGACCGCCAGCTGTCGCTGCAGGAGACCGTGCTCCGCACCAAGGTCATGCGTCGCGAGGTCAAGCGCGCCGCGGCCAAGCCCGCCGCCGCCAAGGCCTGAGCCGAAGGGGATCCCCGATGGCTGGAGACACCGTCATCACGGTGATCGGCAACCTGACGTCCGACCCGGAGCTGCGCTTCACCCCGTCCGGCGCGGCGGTCGCGAACTTCACCGTCGCGTCCACCCCGCGCACGCTCGACCGGCAGTCCGGCGAGTGGAAGGACGGCGAGGCGCTGTTCCTGCGCTGCAACATCTGGCGCCAGGCGGCGGAGAACGTCGCCGAGTCCCTGACCCGCGGCGCCCGCGTCGTCGTGCAGGGCCGCCTGAAGCAGCGGTCGTTCGAGACGAAGGAAGGCGAGAAGCGCACCGTCGTCGAGCTCGAGGTCGACGAGATCGGGCCCTCGCTGCGCTACGCCACGGCCAAGGTCAACAAGGTCAGCCGCGGTGGCGGCGGCGGTGGTGACTTCGGCGGCGGCGGAGGCGGTGGCAACCGCGGTGGCGGCGGCGCACCGGCCGACGACCCGTGGGGTTCCGCGCCGGCCGCGAGCAGCGGTGGCGGCGGCTTCAGCGACGAGCCCCCGTTCTGATCTCGTACACATCCACAAAGATTTGAATTACCAGGAGTAGACAGTGGCCAAGCCACCCATCCGCAAGCCCAAGAAGAAGGTCTGCGTGTTCTGCAAGGCCGAGAAGAAGGGCCGCCCGGAACTGATCGACTACAAGGACACCAACCTGCTGCGGAAGTACATCTCCGACCGCGGCAAGATCCGTGCCCGTCGCGTCACCGGCAACTGCAGCCAGCACCAGCGTGACATCGCCATCGCGGTCAAGAACTCCCGCGAGATGGCGCTGCTGCCCTACACCTCGACCGCGCGCTAAGGGAGGGCACTGACATGGCGAAGATCATCCTCACCACGGACGTGGCCAACCTCGGTGGCCCCGGCGACATCGTCGAGGTCAAGGACGGCTACGCGCGCAACTACCTGCTCCCGCGGGGCTACGCGATCGTGGCCTCCAAGGGCGCGGAGAAGAACGTGCGCACGATCCAGCGCGCGCAGGAGAGCCGTCGCATCCGCGACCTCGACCACGCCAAGGAGATCAAGGCGACGCTGGAGGGCCTCGGCGCCATCCAGCTCACCGGCAAGGCGGCCGAGGGCTCGAAGAAGCTCTTCGGTTCGATCACCGCCGGCGAGATCGTCGACGCGATCAAGGCGGCCGGTGGCCCGCTGCTCGACAAGCGCGTCATCGAGCTGCGCGACCACATCAAGACCGTCGGCAAGCACTCGGTCGGCGCCCGGCTGCACCCGGACGTCAAGGTCGACGTGCGCCTCGAGGTCAAGGCCTCGCAGTAAGGCATACGCCGTGAAGAAGGCGGGTCGCTCCCTCAGGAGTGGCCCGCCTTCACGCGTTTCGGGGGAACCCCGGACAGGCAGCCGCCGTCGTAGGACAATGGAGCGGGACGCGAAGGGAGCGCACTCGGATGGGTAACGAGGTCAACATGTCCGCGCCGTCCGGCGGAGGGGGTTTCACGTTCGACGCCGACAAGATCGACGGCGTGATCAAGAAGTGGCAGGACCTCCAGGCCGACCTCAAGCGCGACTACGACGACGCCAACCTGATGGCGAACGTCAAGGCGCCCGGCAAGGAGTTCGCCAGCGGCGACTGGGAGAAGCTCGCGAACCCGTCCGGCAAGGCGTTCCTCGAGCAGAACTCCAAGATGCAGGAGTACGTCAAGAACTACATCGACGCGCTCACCGCCGCGAAGCAGAAGATCACCACCAAGGAGTCGGACACGCAGGCCGACCTCTCGAAGACGGGGAACCAGCCCACGTGAACCGCCGACTCCTCGCCGTCCCGGCTCTGGTTTTCGCCGTGCTCGCCGTCGCGGGCTGCTCGGGCAAGACCCGCGGCACCGCCAACCCGGCGCCGACCGAAGACACCACCAGCAGCGAGACGTCCCGGTCCGCCGCGGACTCCGCGCCGCGGGTGCCGGAGCCGCTGAACACCGCGAACATCACCGCGGACGCGTGCAACACCATCAACGCGGCCGGCCGCTCCACGCTGGGCCTCGGCGACGGCACCCCGCGCAGCACGGGCAACGGCCCGAGCTGCACGTTCCAGGAAGCCGCCGACCCGGGCAACCAGATCGACGTGACCACGGTGACGGCGAACAAGAACGGGCTCCAGGACGTCTACGACACCAAGGGGAACGACGCCTACTTCGGCGAGTCGCAGGCCTACGGCTACCCGGCCGTCTACGCCGCCGCGCTGGACGACCGCAAGAACGGCAAGTGCGGCCTGTTCGTCGGGGTGACCAACGAGCTGGCGGTCAACATCCTGGTCCAGTACGACCACGGCGCGGGCGCGTCGGACCCGTGCTCGGTCGCGGGGAAGTTCGGCGAAGCGATGATCCAGACCTTGATGGGGGGCTGAGATGCTGGAACTGGTCCTGCTCGGCGGGTTCGCCGCGTACAACATGGCCACCACGCACTCGGACGACCACACGTCCACGCAGGGCGACCGCAAGATCGACTGCTACGACATCTGGCACCAGATCACCACCGGCCCCGGCACGGGCTCGATCCAGAACGGGCAGGCGGCGGCGAGCCGGCTGAAGGGCGCGTACGCGGACCGGCTCACCACCATCGACACCCTGGCCAAGGAGATGGACGCGGCCTGGACCGGCGGCGGCTCGGAAGCGGCGCAGAACGCCGGCGCGCACCCGCTGCGGGTGTGGATGGAGGACTCGGGCACCAAGCTCACCGACTCCGACAAGTACCTCGGCGAGCAGAACAACGCGTTCACCACGGTGCACGCGCAGGTGCAGGAGGTCCCGAAGGACCCGCCGAAGAACAACCTGCTCAACGCCGTGACGCCGTGGACGACCGACACCGACCGGGCGATCCGCGACTACAACACCAAGGGCCAGGCCAACGTCGACGCCTTCAACACCTACTACAAGGCGAGCAACGACAACGGCCAGAACATGCCGACGTACTCCGCGCTGAAGGGGCAGCAGGAGAACGTCAACGTCGACAACGGCAAGGACGGCAAGAAGAAGCCGGGTGACGACGGGAAGGGCACCGGGGACGGCGAGCGCGGAGGTGCTCCGGGCACCGGTCCCGGCGGCGTGAACATGCCCGGCCCGGGTGGCGTCCCGTCGTTCAACGGCCAGCCGCCGAACACGCCTGGCGGCAGCTTCGACCCGTCGAAGGTGCCCGGCGGTGGGTACGACCCGTCCAAGGTGCCGAGCTTCGACCCGGGCAAGGTCCCGAGCGGGAGCTACGACCCGTCCAAGCTCCCCGGTGGGGGCAACTACACCCCGCCGAACTTCAACGACGGCACGCACTCGTCGGGCTTCTCGCCGTCGGACGTGCCGGGGATGCCGGGCTTCGGGCCCGGCGGCGGCACGCCGAGCTTCTCCGGTGGCGGCGGCAGTGGGTTCGGCCCCGGCGGGTCGGGCGGGGTCGGCGACCCGACGGCGGGCTTCGGCCCGGGCGGCGGCGCGGGCTTCGGGCCCGGCGGCTCGAGCGGCGCGGCCCTGCCGGGCGGCGCGGGCGCGGCCGGCGCGGGCCGGGGCGGCATGGGGGCCGGTGGCGCGATGGGCGCGGGCGGCGCGGCGGCCGGGCGCGCGGGTTCCACCGGGATGGGTGGCATGGGCGGCATGGGCCACGGCGCCAAGGGCCAGGGCGGCGGCGACGAGGAACGCACGTCGAAGTACCTGCTCGGCGACGACCCGAACGACATCTTCGGGACCGACGAGCTGACGGCCCCGCCGGTCATCGGCGAGTAGCGCACGCGGGACGGCCGGGCGCGTGCCAAGATGGGCGCGCCCGGCTCGTCGAGCTGCGCCGGGTTCGGATTCCTACTGGGGGAAAGCGTGCTGGACAGGCAGGTCACGATCACGACCGGCACCCTGGTCAACCTGATCAGGCGCCGCGGCGGCGAGCCGCACACGGTGCTGTCCGAGACGCCGACCTGGTACAGCGAAGAGGCCCAGCGCGCGGAGGACGAGCGGGTCAACGCCGAGCTCGCCAAGGCCGGGCTGTTCGGCCCGCGCGGCATGCACCCCGGGTTCGTCGCGACGGTCGAAGCGATCGCCCGGCCGCAGCTGGAGTACTACGGCTGGGTCGACGGCGGGTTCCAGGGCAAGCCGGTCAGCTACCGGCTGCTGGCCGGCAGCGCCGGCGGTGAGGCGTTCGTGCTGGCCAAGCACGAAGAGCTGGACGTCGTGGTGCTGGAGTCGACCCGGCCGGGTGAGCTGCTGGACGACTTCCTGGGGCAGATTCCGAAGCTGGCGCCGGGACGCGGGACGCCGCTCGCGGTGCCGAAGAGCCAGCTCGAGGGGACCGCCGGCGGCGACGACGGCGGGTACGCGGTGCTCCGCAACGACCGCCCGGCCGAGGGCTCGCAGGAGGTCCAAGAGCTCCGGCGGATCCTGGCGCTACGCCGAATGGGGAGTGGCAGCCTGTACGTGGCGGCCCGCAGCCGCACCGGCGCCTGGCGCCGGATCGAACGCCCGGTGAACTACATCGATACCTCGGAAGGCCGATGGCTGACCGAAGAGGTTCCGGGCCGCGGGGAGAACCGGATCGCGTTCACCCCGGCCGACCAGCGCGTTCTCGCTGACCGGTTACGCAGCGCACAGGGCAGGCTCACCGCGGCCTGACCCGGCGGCCGTTCAGCCCTCCGGGTTACCGCTCTACCCTCCGTGATATTCATCCACAGGCTGCGTAGCCCAATGGGCTCCGGCTGGTCCACGACACGCCGAACAACGGGTTTCACGCGACACGCCGGACGAGTTTCCGGGAAGTTCTCCACACCTTGTTCACAGGGTATGACCTGCGGATTCGTCGAAGCCGATCAACCTTGTCCCCAACTTGTCCACAGCTCTCGCGCCACCTGTGACTGGTTACCCCCATTCATCCCCAGGTTGTCCACAGAAGGGTCCCCATCCTGAATTGCCATCCGCCTTCCGGGGGATCTAGCGTGCCCGCTCGGGCCTGTACTCACGGTGGCGCTCCGCGTGTCTAAGACGACTGGCGGACGTTGTCCCCGATCATCGGGGAGGGGCCCGGGGACGGGTGACGCGGATCGAGCCGCGTGCTTCGAGAGCGAAGATCCGGCATACTCGAACGGGTGTTCGACACGATGAGGAGGTGTCCGGGGCGGTGGCGCTGACCGACGACCGCAGTCCGATGTACGCGGAGTCCGACCCGGGGCCGAGCGACCCCGGTCCGGGAGGTGGCGGTGGCGGCTTCGACCGCCAGCCGCCGCAGGACCTCGCGGCCGAGCAGTCCGTGCTCGGCGGCATGCTGCTGTCCAAGGACGCGGTCGCCGACGTCATCGAGGCGCTCGGCCCCGACGACTTCTACCGGCCTGCGCACCAGGCGATCTACGACTGCATCCTCGACCTCTACGGCCGCGGCGAGCCCGCCGACCCGATCACCATCTCGGCGGAGCTGGAGCGGCGCGGGGAACTGGGTCGCGTCGGCGGCGCGCCGTACCTGCACACGCTGATCGCGACGGTGCCGACGGCGGCGAACGCGGGCTACTACGCGGAGATCGTCGCCGAGAAGGCGGTGCTGCGCCGGCTGGTCGAGGCGGGCACCCGGATCGTGCAGTACGGCTACGGCGCGGCCGCGGCCGACGGCGCGAACATCGACGAGGTCGTCGACCGCGCGCAGGCCGCGATCTACGACGTCACCGAGCGCCGGACCAGCGAGGACTACGTCGCGCTGGAAGAGCTGCTGCAGCCGACGATGGACGAGATCGACGCCATCGCCTCGCGCGGCGGCCAGTCCCAGGGCATCCCGACCGGCTTCACCGACTTCGACGAGCTGACCAACGGGCTGCACCCGGGTCAGATGATCATCGTCGCGGCCCGTCCCGGTGTCGGCAAGTCGACACTGGGCCTGGACTTCGCGCGGTCGGCGTCGATCCGGCACGGCATGACCAGCGTCATCTTCTCGCTGGAAATGAGCCGGACCGAGATCGTCATGCGCATGCTCTCGGCCGAGGCCAAGATCCGCCTCGCCGACATGCGCGGCGGGAAGATGTCCGACGACGACTGGACGCGGCTGGCCCGCCGGATGAGTGAGGTGTCCGAGGCACCGCTGTTCGTCGACGACTCGCCGAACATGACGATGATGGAGATCCGCGCGAAGGCCCGGCGGCTGAAGCAGCGCAACGACCTCAAGCTCGTCGTCCTCGACTACCTCCAGCTGATGACGTCCGGCAAGCGCGTCGAGTCGCGGCAGCAGGAAGTCTCGGAGTTCTCGCGGCAGATGAAGCTGCTGGCGAAGGAGATCGAGGTCCCGGTGATCGCGATCAGCCAGCTGAACCGTGGTCCCGAGCAGCGGACGGACAAGCGCCCGATGCTGTCCGACCTGCGTGAGTCCGGCTCACTGGAGCAGGACGCCGACCTCGTCATCCTGGTCAACCGCCCGGACGCCTGGGAGCGCGACGACCCGCGCGCGGGCGAAGCGGACCTGATCATCGCGAAGCACCGTGCCGGCCCGACGGCGACGATCACCGTCGCCCACCAGCTGCACTACAGCCGGTTCGTCGACCTTTCCCACGACTAACCGAGCGCGCTGTACCCGCGGACGAACGCCGTGAGGAGCCGGCCGAAGTTCTCGCGGTCCTCCTCCGGCCAGTCCGCCATGACCTCGGCGAACACCGAGCGCCGGAACGCGTGCAGCTCGTCGAGGTGCGCCTGGCCGGCCTCGGTCGGCACGAGCACCGCACGCCGTCCGTCGCGCTGATCGGCTTCGCGGCGGAGCAGGCCTTGCTCGACCGCGCGCGCGACCAACCGGCTCGCGCGCGGCTGGTCGACGCCCATCGCCGCGCTCAACGCGGTCACCGTGCCGGCTTCGCCGCGTTCGGTGAGCTCTTCGACGACGTCCAGCAGTTCGTGCACCGGGTCGTGCGCGCCCTGGCCGCGGGCCTTGCCGATCCGGCTCAGCGCCCGCCGCTGCTGGCTGCGGCGGATCGCGATCATGGCGCGCTCGACCTCGGCCACCGCGTCCGTCATGGTTGCTCCACCTCCGAACTACATGTACTTTTACATGTAGTTGTTCATCGACATCGTCGGAGTACCCCATGAAACCCCTCGGGTGGCACCTGCGCCACGTCCACGAGCTCCTCGAGTCCTCCATGGCCCAGGCCCTCGACGCGGAGTCGTTGAGCCGCCGGCACTGGCAGGTACTCAACACGATCGCCCTCGGCGCCCGCACGCCGGAGGAGGTCGGCGCGGCGCTGGCCCCGTTCGGCGCGACCGCCGGCCAGCTGACCGACCTCCGGACCCGCGGGTGGGTCGCCGAAAACGGCGAGCTCACCGAGGCCGGCCGCGAGGCTCACGCCCGGGTCGAGGCGCGTGTCCAGGCGTTCCGCACCGCCGTGACCGACGGCGTCAGCGACGACGACTACCGCACGACGATCCGCACACTGGAGCGCTGCGCGGCGAACCTCGAGAGCCGCTGAAGGAATATCCCGGACGACGACGGCGTCAGGTATCCTAGTAGTTGAACTTTCAAGCACTGGAGCCGTCGATGACCCGCACCCCGGTCCTCTACCTCAGCCACGGAGCGCCGCCGCTCGCCGACGACACCACGTGGACCCGCCAGCTCGCCGCCTGGTCGGCCGACCTGCCCAGGCCCCGCGCGATCCTGGTCGTGTCGGCGCACTGGGAGGAGGCCCCGCTGACCATCGCGGCCACCACGACCGTGCCGCTCGTGTACGACTTCTGGGGCTTCCCCGAGCGCTACTACCAGGTGAAGTACGCGGCTCCGGGCGCGCCGGAGCTGGCGGAGAAGGTGCGGCAGCTGCTCCGCTCGACGGACACACCGGTGCACGACGCGCCGGAGCGCGGCCTCGACCACGGCGCCTACGTGCCGCTGGTGGAGATGTACCCGGACGCCGACGTGCCGGTGCTGCAGGTGTCGATGCCCTCGCTCGACCCGCAGGAGCTGTTCGACCTCGGCCGGAAGCTCGCGCCGCTGCGCGACGAAGGCGTGCTGATCATCGGCAGCGGCTTCTTCACCCACAACCTGAGCGGCATGGCCCGCGCGACCGACGGGACGCCGCCCGCCTGGTCGGCCGAGTTCGACCACTGGGGCGACGAGGTCGTGCGCGGCGGCGACGTCGACGCGCTGCTCGACTTCCGGCACAAGGCGCCGGCGGCGGCGCTGGCGCACCCGCGGATCGAGCACTTCGCGCCGCTGTTCGTCTCCCTCGGCGCGACCGCGGAGGAGAAGTCCGGCCGCACGGTGATCGACGGCTTCTGGCACGGGCTGGCGAAGCGGTCCCTGCAGTTCTCCTGACCTGCCCGCGAACACGAACGAGCCCCAGGAACCTGAGCGGTTCCTGGGGCTCGCCGTCTCCAGGGAAGGAGCGTTCTCGCGATCGTCAGGCGCTCCGTGCGAGGAGACCTCGCGGCGCGGTGGAGCGCCTGCCGGGGGTTGAGGGCCGGGCGGGCCCTTGGCTGGACCCGCCCGGCATCACCGAACTACTTGCGCTTCACCAGGCCCAGCAGCTTCGCGAGGAAGCCGGTGGAGTCCAGGCCCGACATCGCCGGGACCTGCGCGGCCGGGGCGGCGCTGTCCAGCACCGGCAGCTTGGCGTTCACCGGCAGGGCCGGGGCGGCCGGCAGCGCCGGGGCGGCGGGCACGGCCGGGGTCACCGGGAGGGCGACCGGCAGCGTCGGGACGCCGCCACCCAGGGCGGGCAGCGCCGGCAGCGCGACGGGCAGGCCGCCGGTCGGCAGGTCCGCACGCTGGGTGCCGGACAGGGCGCCCAGGGCGGGCAGGGCCGGGGCCGCGATCGGCAGACCCGCGGTCGGCAGGTCCGCACGCTGGGTGTGACCCGGCAGGGCACCACCCAGCGCCGACAGCCCGGTCACCGCGGGCAGCGCCGCGGTGTTGGGCAGGGCCGGCTTCGGCATCGCCGCGACGCTGCCCAGGTGCGACAGCTGGGTCAGCCCGGCCAGCGGGTTCCCGCCACCGGTCGGCAGGTCGGCGCGCTCGGCACCGAGCGGCGCGGCGGTCGGCAGCGCGGGCAGGCCCTGGGTGGGCAGCCCCGCCGTCGGCAGGCCGCTGGCGAGCCCGGTCAGCGAGGGCAGCTCGCCCGCGCCCAGCTCCGAACCCTCGACCGGGTTCGCGATCGTCTCGGCCACCTCGGTGGCTTCGCCGTTGATGCTCGTCATGTCGGTCGCTTCGGCGGTCGCGACCCCGAGCAGCTCGAGGGGCACGCCGAAGATCTGCACCGGCGCGACGATGTCGTGGTAGAAGTTGTACCCCGACAGGGCCGACCCGTCACCCTCGGTGACCGGCTCGCCGCCGTTCTGCGTGGTCAGCGAGTTGTCGCCGATGGCGTGCGCGACCCCGCCCACGGCCACCGCGTCGCCGAACAGCTGCACGATCGCCGTCGCCGGGATGTCGAGGATGTTGCCGGAGATGGCGCCCTCGACACCCGAGGTGGTGTCGTCGCCCGCGTTCTCCACGGACGTCGTGTTGATCCCGGTGCCGCTGGCGACACCCGCCGCGCTGACGGCGTCCCCGAAGACCTGCGCGACCGGCAGCGCGTCCGCGCCGACGATGTTGCCGGCCACGGCGCCACCGTCACCGTTGGTGGTGGCGTCGCCGCCCGCCACCGACGTGGTGTCGCTGGTGCCCAGGCCGTGGCCCAGGGCCGCACCCGCGACGCCGTCGCTGAAGACCTGCGCGACACCCGCGATCGGGGCCTTCACGATGTTGCCGGTCAGCGCACCGTCCTGGCCGTCGGTGAGGGCGTCGCCGCCCGCCGAGGAGTCGGTGATGTTGTCGTTCTCACCGGTGCCGATGCCCGCGAGGGCGGCACCGCTGCCGGCGGCCAGCACCGGGAGCGAGACCGGGGCCTCGATGATGTTGCCGGCGCCGGCGCCGGCGGGGCCGTTCGCCGTGACGTCGCCGCCCGCGTTGGACGTCGTGTCGGTCGAGCCCTTGCCGTGGCCCTGGCCGACGAACGCGCCACCGATGTTGGCGACCTGCACCGGCAGCGACGCCGGCACGGTGCCCAGGTTCGAGCTCAGGAAGCCGTTGTCGTCGTGGGTGCTGCCACCGCCGCCGCCGGAGACGACCTTGGTCTCGTCGGCCGAGCCGGAGCCCTGGCCGATGAACGAGCCGCCCACGCCGAAGACCTCGGCGGGCAGGCCGACCGGCACCTGCACGACGTTGCCCGAGCCGGACGAGTTGTCGCCCTGGGTGCCGTCGTACGCCCCGGCGGTGACCGTCTTGTCCTCGGTCGCCGTGCCGGACGCGTTGCCGATGTGGCTGCCGCCGATGCCGAAGACCTCGGGCGCGCCCGCGGTCTGGGTGTTGACGATGTTGCCGCCGAGGACGGAGCCGTTGCCCTTGGTGTAGCTGCCGTTGCCCGCGTTGGCGTCGGTGGTGTTGTCGTGCGCGGCGTTCGCCTGGCCGATGTAGGTGCCACCGATGCCGAAGGCCTCGACCGGCAGCGCGACCGACGGGTTCAGGACGTTGCCCGAGCCGCTGGCGTTGTCGCCGGCGGTCTTGACGAAGCCACCCGAGTCGACCGTGCTGGAGGAGCTGCCGGTGTCGGGGATGCCCGCCGTGGCGTTGCCGATCCACGAGCCCGCGACACCCGCGACGTTCGCGATCGGGGACAGCGAGGCCGCCCCGCCGTTGCCGGAGAGGAACGAGTCGTTGCCGGACGTCTCGAGGTAGGTCGGGATGCCCAGGCTGCCTTCGCGGGTGTCCCCGGCGGTGGCGTCGGCGGAGGTGTTGCAGCCGTCGGAGTTCGACAGCGAGCCCCACACGGCGCCCGAGTTGCAGTTGAACTTGACCGGCAGGGCGATCGGCGCGCCGACCACGTTGCCGGAGCCGCTGGCCTGGTCGCCGGAGCTGAACAGCGAGCCGCCGGAGGTCGCGACGGTGTCGGCGGTGTAGCCGTGGCTCTGGCCGTTGCCGAGCAGGTAGGAGGCGGCGTTGCCGGTCACCTGCACCGGGGTGGCGAACTGGCCGGCCACCACGTTGCCGGAGAGGGCCGAGCCGTCGCCGTTCGTGTCGACGTCGCCGGTCTCGGTGGCGCTCTGGCTGGCCGACCCACCGGTCACGCGGCCGGTGCCGCCGGCGACGCCGCCGCCGTTCCCGGCGATCTGGACGGGGAGCGCCCAGTCGAGGGCGACCGCGTTGCCCGCGAGGCTCGAGTCCTGCCCGGTCGTCGCGATGTCCTGGTTGTGGTCCCAGGTCTGGGTGTGGTTGCCACCCTGGACCGTCGCGTCGCCGAGCACGCCGACCGCGTTGTCCACGATCTGGATCGGGACGACGACGTCGCCCGTGACCTTGTTGCCCTTGAGGTTGTTGTGGCTCGGGGTGAACGCGCCCGCGCCGTCGGCCTTGGTGACACCGCCGAGGGTGCTCTGGCTGATCGGGCTGGCTTCGTCGAGCTGCTGGGCGGCCTGGTTCGCGGCCTGCGTGACCGGCTTGGCGCTCAGCTCCGTCTGCCCGGCGGGCAGGTCCAGCTGGCCGAAGGGGGTGCCGACCGCGTTGTTGGCTTCCTGGATCGGAACCGTGACGTTCAGGTCGAGCGGCGAGGCAGGGGTGTCGGGGTTGACGTTCTCGTCAGCCGAGGCGATGCCGGTGCCCAGCATCAGCAACCCACCCGTGACAAGTGCGGTCTGGAGTCCGCGCTTTGCCCACGTCTGCATGGGGTTTTTCTCCTTTATTTCGGGTTCCCTTGCGGGCTTATGGGGGTGCGTCGATACGCACCGAGGGGGGAAGGAATTTCTGCGGGCGCAACAAAGCGCACCGCCTGATCACGGGTATTTCGCGGACGCGTGCGCCGTCAGCTGAAGACGGACTTGGGCGCGTCAGCGACCCGTGAAGGGAGGTGTTCAGTCAGGAGTGACGCCGGGCTGCTCGCCCGGGGTGCGCATCGTGGTGCGCAGGCCGGCGCGGCTCATGGCCGCGACGGCGGAGTCGACGGCTTCGGTCGTCCAGAAGGGGACGCCGAAGTTGAGGCCGTCGAGGTGACCACCGGGGGCAGTGCTGCCACCCGGGGCGGTGGGGACGGACGGTGCGACCGGAAGCTGCACCGGGGTCAGCGGCGACGGCAGGTCACGGTGGGAATCACGGGAATCGCCCGCGCCACCGGTGACGTCGTGCTGAAGACCCGTCGGCATCGCGAGCGCGGCTCGCAACGCGGCGGGGAGCTGGACGGTCGAGACGGCGACCGGGTCCGTGGCCTGGCCGGGGGTCGTGGTGACCGGCTGCTGCTCGACCGGGGAGTTCCCCGGGAGCGCGACCAGGTCCCCGTGCCCACCCGGGTTGAGCAGCTGCAGCACGTCGTGCGCCGGCTCGGGGGTGAAGGTCTGCTCGAGGACCTCGCGGGTGTCCTGCGGCTGGGTGACGATGTGCTCGACCGCGTCGAGGGTGCGGTGCGCCGGGCTGACGACGGCGTCCTCGGCGAAGTCCGAGACCGAGTCGCCGACGCGGTCGGAGACCTCGTGCCCGAGGACGCGGGCGCACGGGTCGCTCCACGACGTGGCGTCCTGGTGGCAGTTCGAGGCGGAGACGTCGCTCGCCGCGTCGGTCGCGCCGGCGTTCACGTCGCCGACGCTGCCGGTGGCGGCCTCGGTGATCGGGGCGGTACCGACCTCGACGGTGTCCGCGGAGGCGACCGCACCGGAGACGAGCCACGCGGCGGCGGTACCGGCCACGGCACCACCGAGCACGAGCAGCGCACGCGACACGAAGCGGCCGGCGCGCTTGGCACCCTGCCCCTCGTTCGTCGCGTGGTCCACCACAGGTGCGTCTCCTTCGAAACCGGGTGATCGTTCGGCGATTGCCGTTGCGGGATCGACCTAATCAAACCCGCGACGCGGCTCGCATCCTCGACACGACTTGATGCCCCCATCGTGTGAAGAACACAGCGTGCAACCGGGCCTGACACCGGGTGATCTCCCCTGGCAGCCGAGCGTGTCGGACTCGGCCCGCGGAAAGCGGCCGAATCGGGCGGTGTTGCCAGTACGGTGATCCGGTGAGCCACGCGCGACGCGAAGACCCGTTCCTGCCGGAGCACGAGGACATCACCGGGCTGATCCCCCGGGGCCTGCGCATCAGCGCGGCGCTGGCGTGGCGGTTCATCGTCGTGATCGCCGCGCTGTACGCCGTGGTCTGGGTGATCGGCTACCTGTCCGTCGTCATCATCCCGCTGTCCATCGCCCTGCTGCTGTCGGCACTGCTCGCGCCCGCGGTGCAGAAGCTGGTGGCGGTGAAGTTCCCGCGCGGGCTGGCGACGGCCATCGTGCTCATCGCGGGGCTGGCGGTGCTGGGCGGGCTGCTGACGTTCGTCATCACGCAGTTCTCCTCCGGCCTGCCCCAGCTGCAGCAGCAGCTCAACGACAGCCTCAACCAGATCAAGGAGTGGCTGCTCAACGGCCCGCCGCACCTGCGCCAGGAGCAGATCCAGGACTTCATCAACCAGGCGATCGGGTTCATCCAGAACAACCAGGCGTCCATCACGACGACCGCGCTGACGACGGCGAGCACCGTCGGCGAGATCCTCACCGGCTTCCTGCTGACGCTGTTCATCACGATCTTCTTCCTCAGCGGCGGCGACGGCATCTGGACGTTCCTCGTCCGCGCGGTGCCCGCCCGGGTCCGCAACCGCGTCGACGTCGCCGGGCGCCGCGGGTTCGCGTCGCTGGTCAGCTACGTGCGGGCGACGGCCGCGGTGGCCGTGGTCGACGCCGTCGGCATCGGCGTCGGCCTGTGGATCATGGGTGTGCCGCTGGTGATCCCGCTGGCGACGCTGGTGTTCATCGGCGCGTTCATCCCGATCATCGGCGCGGTCATCACCGGCGGCGTCGCGGTGCTCATCGCGCTGGTGACGAACGGCTTCATCGGCGCGGTGATCGTGCTGGCCATCGTGATCGGCGTGATGCAGCTGGAGAGCCACATCCTGCAGCCGCTGCTGCTCGGGCGGGCGGTGAAGCTGCACCCGCTGGCCGTCGTGCTCGCCATCACCGCCGGCCTGGTCGCGGGCGGGATCGCCGGCGCGCTGCTGGCCGTGCCGCTGCTGGCGGTGCTCAACGCCGGCGTCCGGTCACTGCTGCACGAGACCAACCCGGACCCGGCCGAGGTGGACGTCCTGAAGGACCAGGCCGCGCAGCCGAACGACGCCGAGCCGGGCTCGCCCAAGGCGCAGGTGCCGACGCGCGGCGACGACGACGAATGACCACCGCGCGGACGCCCGACCCGATCACGCCGATGTGGCGTGGCGTGCTCGCGTTCCGCGTGCTCACCTGGGCGTTCGCCTGCGGCACCGTGATCGTCCAGAGCGGGCACTACCAACGCGAGTGGCTGGCCTGGACGATCCTCGGGGTGATGGCCGTCTGGTCGGTGCTCAGCAGTTTCCTCTACTTGCGCGAGCGGACGCGGCCACCGGCGCTGGTCGTCTTCGACCTGGTGCTGACGACCGCGCTGCTGCTGACTTCGCCGTGGGTGCTCAGCGACGCGCAGTTCGCGCTGAACGTCCCGCTCATCACGACGGTGTGGGCGGCCGTGCCGCCGGTCGCGGCGGGCGCGCGTTTCGGCGCGGGCGGCGGGGTGCTGGCCGGGCTGGTCGTCGGCGTGGCGACCGGGCTGGCGCGGGAGAAGTTCGACCTCGACGTCGCCCGCGACGGCGTCCTGCTCGCCGCGGCCGGCCTGCTGGTCGGCATGGCCGCGACGATGGGCCGCCGGTCCGCGGCGCGGCTGGAGCAGGCGCTGCGGAAGGAAGCGGCGACGGCCGAGCGGGAACGGCTGGCGCGGTCGATCCACGACAGCGTCCTGCAGGTGCTGGCCCGCGTCCGCAAGCGCGGCAACGAAGTCGGCGGCGAAGCGGCGGAACTGGCGAAGCTGGCCGGCGAGCAGGAGATCGCGCTGCGGTCGCTGGTGACGACCGAACCGCTGACGCCGAACGACCGCGGCACGGCGAGCCTGCGCGCCGCGCTGCAGCTGCTCGCGACGTCGTCGGTGCAGGTCTCGGCCCCGGCGGACGACGTCGAGCTGCCGGCCCACGTCACCGACGAACTGGTGGCCATCACCCGCGAAGCGCTCTCGAACGTCGAGAAGCACGCGGGCCCCGACGCGCGGGCGTGGGTGCTGCTGGAGGACCTCGGCGGCGAGGTCGTGGTCAGCGTCCGCGACGACGGACCGGGCATTCCGGACGGCGTTCTCGAGCGAGCGGCCGCGGACGGGCACCTCGGCGTGGTGGAATCCATCCGGGGGAGGGTCCGCGACCTCGGCGGGAGCGCGACCCTCGACACCGGGCCCGGCCGGGGCACGGAGTGGGAGGTCAGGGTGCCGAGCACGAGGGGTGCGAGATGAGCGACGAGCCGCGGATCTCCGTGATGGTGGTCGACGACCACCCGATCTGGCGCGACGGGGTGGCCCGCGACCTGACCGAGCACGGCTTCGACGTCCGCGCGACGGCGCCGGACGCCGACGCGGCGCTGCGCATCGCGCGGACCGTCCGGCCGGACGTCGTGCTGATGGACCTGAACCTGGGCAGCACGTCGGGCGTGGACGCGACCCGTGAGATCACCTCGGCGCTGCCGTCGACGAAGGTGCTCGTGCTGTCGGCGAGCGGCGAGCACAAGGACGTCCTGGAGGCGGTGAAGGCCGGCGCGTCCGGCTACCTGGTGAAGTCGGCGTCCGCGGCGGAGCTGGTGGACGCCGTGCACCGGACCGCGGCCGGCGACCCGGTGTTCACCGCGGGCCTGGCCGGGCTGGTGCTCGGCGAGTACCGGCGGATGGCCGACGCGCCGGCGGAAGGTGCGGAACCGCCGCGGCTGACCGAGCGCGAGACCGACGTCCTGCGCCTGGTCGCGAAGGGGCTGACCGCGCGGCAGATCGCCGAACGGCTGGTGCTGTCGCACCGGACGGTGGAGAACCACGTGCAGTCGACGCTGCGGAAGCTGCAGCTGCACAACCGTGTCGAGCTGGCCCGGTACGCGATCGAGCACGGCCTCGACGAGGAGTAGTCACGGCTGGACCGCCAGGCCCGACCAGGTGCCCTTCGGCAGCTTGGCCTGGCCCAGCCGCCACTGCGGTTCGCCGGGGTGCCAGGCGGCGAGGACGTCGTCGGCGAGCACGAGGTCACCGGCTTCCGACCAGTCGAAGCCGCGTTGGAGGTGCTCGGTGACGAACGGCATGCCGGGAGCGTGGTCCCAGGTCGGCCCGTCCGGGCGGAGCAGCCAGATGTCCCGTGTCTGCGTGTTGGTGTGGCGGTAGGCGGAGTCGGCGAAGTCGACGGCCCAGATGGCTCCTTCACGCGAGGGCACCACGGTGGGCGCCGCGCCGATCGAGGGCCGGCTGAGCTTCTTGCTGCTGTTGTCCCGCAGGTCGACCAGGGTCAGGTCGGTCAGGCCGTCGAGCAGCAGCCAGTCGCCGGCGGCGCCGAGGATGCGCGGCGCCTGCCGGACCGTCCGGCCGGTCGCCGGTTCGATCAGGGCGTCGGTCGATTCGGCGGCGTCGGCGTTGATGGTGATCAGCAGGCCGTGCCGGGTCTCGGCCCGCACTCCGGTGCGGCAGCTGGCGGGCAGGCCGCGCCCGAGCTCGCCGTTCGTGAACGAGACGTGCTGGAGGCGGCAGTCGTCCGGCGCGTCCTGCCGGACCAGCCAGACGCCCTCGCCATCGGCGTCCGGACCCGCCGACCGGGCTCGGCCGAGGGACCGCGGCGGGCTCGCCGGCCCGGTGTACTCGAGGATCTCGGAGGGCTCGGCGTCTTTCGGGTACTGCGGGCGGACCGTCAGGACGAGGTGCTTCCCGACCCGCACGACGTCGAACCGGACGTCACCGCCGGGGTAGCCGGGCAGGGTGGCCGCCGGGCCGCGGTCGGCGTCGAACAGGGTGGGTGCGACGGTCGGCAGCAGCGCGGTGACGCCGATGCCGCCGGTCGCCTGGATCCCGGAGAGTTCCGCCAGCGGACCCGGCGGCGGTGGCGGCGCTTCGAGTTTGTTCGTGCACGCGGACAGCAGGACGACGGCCGCGACGGCGGCAGCGGCGCGGAATACGGGTCCGTTCAGGGTTTTCCCCCGATCTCCCTGGTGAAATCCGGTTCTACCATCGTGGGCATGGGCGAGGAAGAGACCGCGGCGGCGGAACCGGTGACCGAAACCAAGCCGTTGAGCGAGCGCGATCTCCGGGTGTCCGACGACGAGCGTGAGCACGTCGTCGGGGTCCTGCAGAAGGCCATCGGCCGCGGGATGATCGACCTGGACGAGTTCACCGAGCGCACCGACCGCGCGCTGGCGTCGCGGACCCGGGGCGAGCTGAACGCCGTGCTGGCCGACCTCGCCGGGCTGTACCACCCGGCGGCCGCGATGGCCGCCGCGCCGTCGTACGCGGCGCCTCCGCCGGCGCCGGGCTTCTCGCCCGGCCGGCGGTTCGAGCTGAACGCGAAGTACTCGTCGCTGGTCCGCAGCGGGCCGTGGGTGGTGCCGCCGGAGATGGTCGTGCGGAACAAGTACGGCTCGACGAAGCTCGACTTCACCGAGGCCCAGGTCCAGTCGCCGGTGGTGCACATCGAGCTGGACGCCAAGTGGGGGTCGGTCGAGGTGATCATCCCGGAGCACGCGGCGGTCGACGTCAACTCGATCACCGACGTCAAGTTCGGTTCGCTCGAGGACAAGACGCGCAGCAACGGGCACCTGGGGAACCCGCGGTTCGTGTTGAGCGGCCGGGTCCACGGCGGCTCGCTGGTCATCCGGCACCCGCGGCGCGGGTTGTTCGGCTAGCCGGGGCCCCTCTGCCCCCGGCGTCAAGAAGGCCTCCCCACCCAGGCATCGGGTGGGGAGGCCTTCGCTTTACGCGCCCCGGAGGTTCCGCGCGACGAAGCCGACGAGGACGGCGAACGCCACAGCGGCGAGCCCGGCGACGACGTGCAGGCCGGCGGCGAACCCGTGCGCGGAGACGACGGCGTTGCCCAGCGTCCCGACGGTCGCGATGCCGATGGCGTAGCCGAACTCGTTGACGGTCTGCGCCAGCGACGCGGCGGCGCCGGCCTTGCGCTCCGGAACCGACCCGACGACGAGATCGGTCCCGAGCGCGACCATCGGCCCGACGCCCAGCGACGTCACGGCGAACCCGAGTGCGGGCCACGCCGGCCCGGCCGCGGGGTCGGCGAGCGCGAGGATCGCCATCCCGGCGGCGGCGAGGGCGACCCCGCCGGCGATCAGGACGTTCGTCTTGACGTGCCGCGCGAGGTGCGGCGCGGCGAGGAAGCTGACGGTGGAGGCGGCCATCCCGGGCAGCAGCCCGAGGGCGGCCCCGACCGGCGAGAGGTGCTGCGCGACCTGCAGGAACTGCGCGGTGAACAGCATCGTGGTGCCGCCGAGCATGCTGAACAGGAGCATTCCGCCGAGCGTGGTGCGGAAGGGCTTCGCGGCGAAGAGGCTGAAGTCGACGAGAGGGTCCTTCAGGGCGCGCTGCCGCTTGTAGAAGACGTACCCGACGGCGAGGCCTGCTACGAGGGCGGCCACGGGAACGGGGTGGACGCCGTCGCGAGCCAGCTCCTTGACGCCGTAGACGGCGGGCAGGATGGCGGCGAGCGAGAGGAAGACGCTGGGGAGGTCGAGCCGGCCGGCCTGCTCGTCGCGGTATTCGGGCAGCAGCTTCGGGCCGATGATCAGCAGCAGGACCATCGCCGGGACGCCGAGCAGGAAGACCGAGCCCCACCAGAAGTGCTCGAGCAGCAGTCCGCCGACCATCGGCCCGATGATGGCGCCGACGGTGAAGCAGCCGGCCCAGATCCCGATGGCCTGCGCCCGCTGCTGCGGGTTCTTGAAGAGGGTCCCGATGAGGGAGAGGGTCGAGGGCGCGAGGGTGGCACCGGAGATCCCGAGCACGGCCCGCGCGGCGATGAGCATCCCGGCGGTGGTGGCGAAGGCAGCCCCGACGGAAGCGAGCCCGAAGGCGGCGGCCCCGATGAGCAGCAGCTTCCGCCGCCCGATCCGGTCGCCGAGGGTCCCCATGGTGACCATGAACCCGGCGACCATGAAGCCGTAGGTGTCCATGATCCAGAGCTGCTGGGTGCCATCGGCGTGCAACCCGGCGGCGATCTTCGGCAGCGCGAGGACGAGGACGAAGACGTCGAGCGAGACGAGCAGGGTGGGCAGGGCCAGCACGGCCAGCCCGACCCACTCCCGGCGCCCGGCCTTCGCCGTCTCGGCCGGCGCTCCGCTCGGGGCTCCCGGCGCTTCGGCGGTGATGGTCATGGCTGCGTCCTCTCGGCTCGGTGGTGCTCTCACCACTTCGTCGAGCGGGCGCGGCCGAAATCGACAGCCCGGGATTTTTTGCCGGAAAGCCGTGAAGGCCACCTCGTGGTCGAGGCGGCCTTCACGGGGTTGTGTCAGGTTGTCCACACCCCTCGTGCATTGGGGACAACTCCGCGCATCCAGGTTCGCACAATCCGGCACTGTCGGTCACGACCGATAGACTGAAAGTGGGGGGGCGCCCCCGGGAATCGGTCGGCGAGCTTCGGTCAGGGGCGAGCCGCCGCGCGTGCCGCGGCCGGGTCGGACGTCGCCAGCGTCGCTTCCGCCAGTGCCTCGCACTCCGCGAGCGTCGTGTACGCCAGGCTGGCGCCCACCGCGCGGACCGCCGGGGCGTTCATCGACAGGCTCGTCAGGCCCAGACCCGCCAGCACCAGCGCGAGCCGCGGGTCCGCCGCCGCTTCGCCGCACACGCCCGCCGGCTTGCCCGTCGCCTTGGCCGCGTCGCCGATCAGCTTCAGCAGGCGCAGGAGTCCGGGCTGCCACGGGTCGTTGAGCTTCGCGACCGCGCCCAGCTGGCGGTCCGCCGCGAACGTGTACTGGGCCAGGTCGTTCGTGCCGACCGAGACGAAGTCGACGACGTCGAGGATCTCGCGGGCGCTCAGCGCCGCCGCCGGGATCTCGATCATCACGCCCGCCCGCGCGATGCCCGCCGCGCGGACGCGCTCGGCGAACCAGGCGGCTTCCTCGACCGTCGCGACCATCGGCGCCATCACCGAGACCTCGGCGCCGGAGTCCTCAGCCGCGCCGGCGATCGCTTCGAGCTGGCGGTCCAGCACCTCGGGTCGGTCGAACGCCACGCGCAGCCCGCGGACACCGAGCGCCGGGTTCGGCTCGGCTTCCGGCGAGAGGAACGCCAGCGGCTTGTCGGCGCCCGCGTCCAGCGTCCGCACGATCACCGGCTTGCCGCGGAACGGCGAGAGCACCGCCGTGTACGCGGTGCGCTGCTCGGCGACCGACGGTTCGTCCGAGGCGTCCAGGTAGCAGAACTCGGTGCGGAAGAGGCCGACGCCCTCGGCGCCCGCGTCGGCCGCGGCCTGCGCGTCGGCCGGGGAGCCGACGTTGCCGTAGACCTTCACGCGGTGGCCGTCGGCCGTCGCGCCGGTGCCGTTCCAGTCGGCGAGCTGCGCGACCGTTGCCGTGACGACCGGCGCCGACGGGTCGGCGACCTCGACCGTGCCCGCGTCGCCGTCGACCGCAAGCGCTTGCGCGTCCAGGGCCAGCAGGCCGCGCACCGCGACGACGGCCGGGATGCCCAGCGCCCGCGCGAGGATCGCGGTGTGGCTCGTCGGGCCGCCCTCTTCGGTGACCAGGGCGAGCACCTTGGCCGGGTCGAGGCCGGCGGTGTCGGCCGGGGCGAGGTCCCGCGCCACCAGCACGCTCGGCGACGCCAGCTCGGGCACCCCCGGCGGCGCGATGCCGAGCAGCTCGGCGATCAGCCGGTCGCGCACGTCTCGGACGTCTCGGACGCGCTCGGCCATGTACCCGCCCGCGGCGGCCAGCGCTTCGGCGAAGCCTTCCGCGGCCCGGTAGACGGCACGCGCGGCCGGCAGACCCTGCGTCTTGACCAGTGTCTCGGCCTGGGCCGCGAGCGCCGGGTCGGCCGCCATCGCGGCGGTGGTGATGAGGATCGTCGCGGCCTCGCCGGTGGCCGTCTCGGCCTGCTTCTCGAGCCTTCCGGCGACGACCGCGGCGGCGGGCGTGATCCGGGCGGCTTCGGCGGCGGGATCGGCCGGGGCCGGGGTGGCGGCGGGCTCGCCGAGCGGCTCCGCGACGCGGACGACGGGACCACTGGCGCGGCCGGGGCTGACGGCGACCCCGGACAAGGACTCAGACATGGTCTAGACCATAGCTCAGATACGTCTGGATATCTCGTGGTGGCGGGCACAAGCCTCGCTGACGCACCTGTTCGAGCACCGGCCGGACCTCCTCGTGCCACCAGGCTTCGGCCAGTTCGCCGCGGCTGCGCACCGGCCGTCCGGCCAGCATACGGCGGAAACCCCAGGCCTCGGCCGAGTCGGCGAGCCGGAACCAGTCGGCCGGGTCGTCGAGCCAGAGCCCGAGCCGGACGTCGTCGGGCAGCGGGACGCGCTCGAGGAACATCCGCTCGGCGGTCTTCGACGGCAGGTCGGCGAGCGTCAGGCAGCGCAGCGCGCAGGCGACCGTGCTGATCCAGCGGACCCGCGCGCGGATGGTCGTCGCGCCCCGGGCCCGGGCGATGGCGACGCGGTGGTGGCCGTCGTCGACGAAGAACATGTCGGAGAGGCGCACGAGCCGCACCGGCGGGAGGTCGGCGGTCGTCCGCGTCAGCCGGTCCCAGCGGTCGCGCAGCGCTCGGTTGCGTGGCCGGAACTCACGGTCGAAGTCGCCGGCGCGGGCGACCGTACCGACGATGCCGTCCAGGGGGACGTCGTAGACGCCTTCGTCGACTTCGGTCTGCTTGCCGAGCGCCTGCAGGGTTTCGCCGAGCGGCATGATCGCGAGGTGGTCGGGCCGCCGCGCTTCCGCGATCGCCCTCAGCTGTGCGGCGTAGCCGCGCCACCAGGCCGAACCAAACGAATCGCCCATGTGATGGGCAACACGAGCCGCCGGACGATCATTCCCCCAGGTCGGCGGCGGTCGGGTAGGACGGCTGCGCCCCGGCCCGCGTGACGCTGAAGGCCGCGACGCGCACCGCGCGCTTCGCCGCGTCGACGAGGTCCGCGCCGTCGGCGAGCGACGCGGCGAGCGCGCCCGCGAAGGCGTCCCCGGCGCCGGTGGTGTCGACGGCCTCGACCTCAGGTGACGCGACCTCGGTGCTACCGCCCTCGTCGACGACGACCGCACCGGCCGCCCCGAGCGTGACGACGGCGGCGCGCGGCCCGAGTCCGAGGAGCTTCCGGAAGTCCGCGCCGGGCCCGGTCAACCAGGCGGCTTCGTGCTCGTTGACCAGCAGGACGTCGAGCTTGGCGAGCGTCTCGGGGGAGAGCTCGGCCGCCGGCGACAGGTTCAGCAGGACTTTGACGCCCTTTTCGGCGGCCCGCGCGACGGCATGTTCGACGGTCGGCAGCGGCACCTCGAGCGACGCGACCATGATCTCGACCCCGTCGAAGACGGCGTCGACGTCAGCGGGCTCCAGGCTCGAGTTGGCGCCGGGCGAGACGAGGATGGCGTTCTCGCCGTCGGGGGTGACGGTGATGTAGGCGATGCCGGTCGGCCGCTCACTCGTCCGGACGAGCCCGGTGTCGACGCCGGCGGCGCGCAGCGAGTCGAGCAGCAGCCGCCCGTAGGGATCGTCGCCGACAGCACCGAGGAGCGCGACGTCCGCCCCGAGCCGCCCGGCCGCGACCGCGGTGTTGGCCCCCTTGCCACCCGGCGAGAGGACGGTGTCCCCACCCAGTACGGTTTCGCCACCCGCCGGCCGCCGGTCCACGGCGACGACGAGGTCGGCGTTGGCGGATCCCACAACGAGTACGTCCGAGTTCATACCGCACTGTCCCACGAAAGCCGTCCGACCAGGTCGGGAAGGGTGCCCCAGAGGAAAGTGAAGGTTTTTGTAACTTATCCGGCGTTGAGTGCGACAATCATGCGAGCAGCGGATACCCGTCACTCGATCAGGGGATGTCCGTCCCCCGGCCGTCACTTCCCGGACCGGTCCCGCTCTCCAGGTGCGTCATCACGCGAGACGTGGTGACGGTGCCCCAACCGGCGAGAGCCGGAGAGGGCATCAGGTCGCCGGCGCCGATCACGTAGCCCCCCGAGTGATCGGCGTCGGCGGCGCCCCGCCCCCGATGGTCAACGCGACTCCGTGGGGCAGCAGTGTGGGCGCGTGCGTGGTGAACTTCCGCATCGCCGCGGAGCTCAAGGGCCGCGGCAACCGATACCAGCCGTCGCTCAGAGCGAACTTCTCGGCGTCGCCGTGGCGCAGCGGAAAGTCGAGGTCGACCGGCCGGAACTCGAGGTTACCGTCCGCGAGCAGCCGCAGCTCGGCGACTTCACGCCAGCCCAGTTCGAACTTCCGGTAGTAGGTCTTCCACCGGAAGCCCACGTTCGAAAGCCGCAGGTCGGCCCGAAGCTCGCGCTTGCGGCTGTTGAACTCGAAGGCGTGGACGACACCGCCGAGCACGATGACCGCGCCCAGCAGAATCCGGCAGACGGTGTGCAGGAAGCCGGCAGGCATGAGCTCAGCTGCCACGTACGCCCCGATACCGAGCATGGCCATGACGAAGTCGAAGAGCCACACCTTCCGGCGGTCCCAGCCGTTGACGTGGATGCTCACGTGGTCCAGCTCGGACACGGTTGCCGGGCCGGGGCGGACTCGGCGGCCGGCGTGACCCCGGGGCGCGGGTTCGGGCACCACGGGGGTGATCGCCCGTTCAGCGACTCTGGCGGACTTTCCGGCGATCTCGCGGACGCGGCCGGCTTCGGTGTCCGACAGCGTGATCCCGGGTACCAGGAACGCACCTCCGGCCACCGGAGTAAGACCTTTGTGCTGTTCGGCGAACCGGGCATCGGCTGGCTCGAGAAGGACCCGGAAGGAGTGTTCACGGCCCAGCTCGGCCGGTACCGCGACGGCTGCCAGCTCATCTCAGCGCACCGCCCAGACGACTCCGCCGACGATGCGCGAAATCCCCGAGACGTCGAGAACCAGTTCGTCGACGACGGGTTCAGGCAGCGAGCGGGAGACCAAGATCAAGCCGAGCAGCCCAAAGGCTCCGCCGAAAACCCAGCCCGCTGCGCCCGGTCTTCGCTGCGAAGCCAGCGTCAGCCAGACGAACCCGCCGGCGACGAGGAGCAGCACCCCGGCGAGGATCCAGTGCCGACCCTCCGTCCGCGAGATGACCACACTTTCGTTCACGCGGTCACCAACCTCAACACGGCCTTGGCCGCGCCCGGGGAGACTTTCGCCGCCAATCGCCGATCCTCACCGCGACGGAGGACCGCGTGGACCGAAACGTAGTGGCGCGTGGCTTTCTTCGCCGAGGATGAGGCACTCAACCTGGCGAGGTCGGTGCGCCGCACCCTGATCGGGTCGCCTTCCTTGGGACGCCAGGTGATCGCGTCGGCAGAGAGGGCGAACTCGCCGAGTTCGCCCCGATAGCGCGTCAGGTACAGCAGCACCCAGATCGTCACGGCGACGGGCAACGGGATCCCCGGCGGGATGTCGTAGAAGGCCGGCGCGACGAAGTCGGCGATGACGGCCAGCCAAGCCGTCCACAGGACGAACAGCCGGCCGGTGGACGCCTGCTCGGCGCGGACCAGCGTGCGTGACTGGTCCGCGCTCCAGCGTTTCACCAGTTGTTTCACCGGGTTCGGCACGCCGAAGCCGCCGCGCCGAACGTTCTGGGAGGTCCACCGCACGAGGCCGGGGCGGTACCGCTCGATCGCCGCGGACGCCTTTTCTGCCTCTTCCCGGGCCATCGCCGACGACAGGATGTAGCCGTCTTCGGATTTGTGCCGACAGTCGGGGTTCAGGTTCCGGATCGCGTCGTCGTCCACCAGCGAAACCGCGAGCGACACCCGGTCACCGGGCCGGCCACCGCGAAAGTCGAACCGGCGGACGTCGTGCCACGGGAGGACGAGCGTCGTCTTGTCCTCGAGCGGTTGCCGGAACCCATCGGGGCCGAATTCGACCCTCGCCGTCACCAGCGCGCCGTTGCGCCGGATGTACCGCCGCAGGAGCGGTCCGGCGCAGAAGCAGAGCAATGCCAGCGCGCCGAGCACGGGCGAGACCAGGTACATGACCGGGTCACCGCTGCGCACCCACGCCAAGGCGCAGGCCGCGGCAGCGAGCAAAACACCGAAGAACGCCATGCACCCGACGGCCGTTCTCAGTTCGGACGGCGGATTGTGGATCGGGAGCCGGACCCGGACCGCGTCCGTTTCCGGCTCGCCGGGAGTCGTGGAGACCACGGCGGCTAAATCGACCCGGAAATGCGCTGACCGCCTTGCTGCTGGAAGACAGGTTCGGCGGCTGCGGGCTTCTTCTCGTTGTAGTGGTTTTCGCGGTAGTTCTTGTCCGCCTCGTCGTAGGCGCCCGCGGTCTTCTTGCCCGCTTCCTTGCCGGCCTCTTCACCGACTGCCTTGGGCAGCTCCTTGAGCCCGTCCTTGAAGATGCCCGGCGCCGCGTGAGCCGCGTCCCGCAGAGCCGCGAGCAGCTTCTGGCCGACGGTTCGGAAAAGCCCGCTGAGGTGGTTGAACTGACTGATGCCCTTCTGGAAGGCACGCATCAGCTTCTGCACCCACTCCGACATCCGCGTGCCGCAGCTGACGATCTCGGCCGTGCCCTCACCGGCCAGGCCCGCCGGCGCGGCGGGGCCCGGGTACCGCATGAGGATGCTGATCAGCTTGCCGATGCATTCGGTGAGCAGGTCCCGCAGCACGCTGCGCACGACGTTCAGGATGCTCTTGCAGACGTCGATCAGGACGGAGACGGCCTTCGCGCCACCCGCGACCCCGGAGTACATGTCGCCGAGCTCGGCGGCGAACGCGCGATAGGCGTCCGCACCTTGTCCCTGCCACTCCGCGCTGTCGGCCTTCACGGTCTCGAGGAGGTCTTTGGCGATGGCGTCGATCTCGTCGCTGATGCCGCTCCACGTCTCCTGCATGACGTCGAGCTGTTCCTGGTTCCCGGTCACCCAGTCGAGCGGGGCGCGCAGGAACTCGACGTGCTCGATCAGCCAGCCGAGCCCCATGCTGGCCAGGCCGGCGATCGGGTCCCGGAGGAAGTCCATCACGCCCATGGCACCGAAGCCGAGGTTGAGCAGTCCTTCGGTCCAGTCGCCGTCGGCCGCTTTCGTTGCGGCGTCCCAGAAGTCCTGCGCCATCCCGGCGCCTTCGAGCGCCGAAGAACCTTCGTCGACCTTCTTCTTGGCTTCCGTCACCAACCCGTTCTCAGTCAATGTGAATGCCTTCCAAGCTCGCCTTGACGTCCTGCTCGCGCCATTCGACGTGCTGGGACCAGGTGCGGACGCGGTCGATCTGCTCTTGGGCCACGTTCTTCGCGTGGCCGATGGAGTCGCTCCCCAGGGTCTGGGCGACGCCGCACAGCGCGCCGAGACCGCAGGCCTGGCCGATGAGGCCGAACGCCATCGGGTCGACGACCTGGGCCGCCGCGTCCAGCGTCTTCGCGAACCGGTCGACGAACGGTTCGAGCTTCTTCGCGTGGGACAGCAATTGCTCCGGCTTGATCCGGATGTCCGGCTGCGGGTTGTTCACGGTGTTCCCCTCCCTCGTTGCCCTGGTCAGCGCAGGTAGTCGCCGTCGCTGAAGTAGTCGTCGTCGGCGCCGGTCTCAGGTGCGGGCCGCGACGGCGCGGATTTCGGCTTCGCCTCCGGCGGCGACGGCGGCTCCTCCTCGGCGATGAAGCGCGCCCCGTCGGTCGCGGTCGCCGCGTGGCCGCCGTCCACGAAGCCTTGCGGCTCCGGCTCCGGGAATTCGTCGTGGAGTTGCCGGACCAGCTCGTTCATGGTCTCGGTGCCCGCGATCGAGGGCATTCCGGCCTGCACGGCATCCGCCAGCTTGCTCTGCGCGCGCTTGACGGTCCGCAGGATCTCGTCGGCGAGGTTCGCCTTGTCCCGCACCGCGTGCCCGATCTCCAGCCCCACCAGGTTGCCGAGGTGGTTGACCTTCACCGCGATCTGGCCGTCCTGGCTGCGCTCGGACACGGAGACCGTCGCCATCTCGGCCTGCATGCGGTCACCCCGCTGCTTGGCCTCGGCGATCCTGGCGTCAAAGCCAGCCAGCAGTTGCTCAGGGTTCGACACGCGAACCTCCCCTGTTCACGTCAGTAGCCGTACGGCGACCGAGTGTGGCACACCGGCCCGACAGTTTCGGGGGAGTTCCGGTTTTCCCCACCCTTCCGGGCGGTAAGCCCGGTGTTCGCACTGGTCAGCGGCTCGTAGCGTGCCTTTTCATGAACATCTCCGACTGGAAACGGACGATCTACGCGGCCCTCGCGCTGCCCGCGTACCTGGCCGGCCCGAAGGCGCGGACGCGGCTGGCGCGGCGGTGGCTGGGTGCCGAGCCGAGACCGGGTGGCTTCGGCGCCGCCGTCTTGGCTTTTCCGCTCGGCTTGCTGGTCTGGTACCTCGTCGGGCGGATCGGGACCTACGGGTTCTTCTGGACCGAGGCCGGGGCCGCCGGGTCATGGGGTGGGCCCTCGCTCGTCGGGGCGTGGGTCGTGCACTTCTTCGTCGCGCTCGGCATGGCCGTCGTGTGCATGTGGGCGCTCCGGCCATTGGCGCGGTGGCAGGTGCGATCGCCTGACCTGGTCGATTCCTCACACGGCCGGTAACCGGTGGGGTATTGTCCGTGACGCAAGAGGGGAGATCGAACGCGAGGGGAGCGCGGTTCGGTGGGGTTGTTCGGCGACATGCTCGACGCTGCCAAGCACGTCGGGTCGGAGATCGCGCACGCCGTCCAGTCGGGTGGTGAGCGGCTCGGCAACGTCTTGACCGGCGCGGGCGTCGGCCTGCTCGCAGGCGGGATTCCCGGCGCGGTCGCGGGGGCGTACGTCGGCTCGCAGACCGGTACCGGGGCGGCGAACCCGCAGGCTTCCGGGCTGTCACCCGGCCAGCTGGTCCAGGCCGTGATGACCGGTCCCGGCACCGAGTCGCTGCAGAAGGTGCACCAGGCGGGCGTCGACCAGTCGGCTTACCAGCGTCAGCTCGAGCAGGGCACGCGCGAGCTGACTTCCGGTCTCGAATCCGCGTGGACGGGTGGCGCGTCCGACGCGGCCCGGGAGCGGCTCCAGCCGTTGACGGCGTCGGCGACCTCGGCGTCCACGACGCTGGACCGCAACTCGACGCTGGCCCAGACGCAGATCGACCAGTTCCACCAGATGAAGAACTCGCTGCACCCGGACGTCACCGACCAGCCACCGACGCGCAGCGCCTGGGACGTCGCGACGCCGTGGGACACCGACACCGAAGACAAGATCAACCAGTACAACCAGAAGGCCCAGGAGAACGTCGAGCGGTACAACGCGTACTCGCAGCAGTCCAGCTCGAACACCGCGGCCCGGACGATCGACTACGGCCAGCTCCGCGAGTACACCGGCGGCGACTTCACGGTGCAGGACCCGAAGAAGCCCGTCGAGCCGCCGCCGCCTCGGAAGCGGACGCCGACCGGTGGCGACGACGACCGGTCGATCGGCGCCCAGGTGCAGCCGCCGCCGGCGGTCCACCCACCGGTCGTCCAGCCACCGCCGCCGGGTCACGTCACGCCGCCCGGGCAGGTGACGCCACCGCCGGGCTCTCACCCGTCCGGTGTGGATGACAGCGTTCGCGCGCAGAGTTACGTGCCGCCGTCGACGCAGTACCCGCCGGGCTACCAGCCACCGGGGACGGGGTTCGGCCCCGGCTCGGGTCCTGGAGGTGGGTCCGGTCCCGGCTTCGGGCCTGGTTTCGGCCCTGGCGGCGGCTTCGGGCCGGGCTCATCCTCCGGGGCAGGCGGCACCGGCGCGGGAACCCGCGGTCCAGGCGCGGCGACCGGAGCCGGCGTCCCCGGCGAAGGACGTCCCGGCGCGGCCGGCGGGGTCCGCGGCGGCGCGGCGGGCAAGCCGGGCTCGCCGGGGATGGGCGGCATGGGCCAAGGCGCCAAGGGCGGCAAGGGCGAGGAGGACGCGGAGCACCAGCGCGCGTCGTACCTGGTGGAGGCGGACCCGGAGAGCATCTTCGGCGGCTCCGACGAGCGGACGGTCCCGCCGGTGATCGGGCTGTGATCTTCCTGCCCAAGGCCGCCCTGCTCACGGCGTGGGAGTGGGAACGCCACGGCCCACCACCGGCGGTCCTCGGCGCCGACAACCTCTGGCTCGGCGAGGAGACCCGCAAGCGGCTCGAGGAGCAGGTCCTCGACGTCCTGGCCTCGCTCCGCCTCGCCGCGGGCGGCACGTTGACGCGCGAGTTCCGCGACGTCCTGCGTGTCCTGGCGAAGGGCGCCCACCAGTTCACGGCGTGGCTGGGCGACATCGAAGCGGACGAGTCGGGCGCGGTGCTCGTGTCCGCGTCCGGGCCGGACGCGCTGCGGCTGATCCGGAAGGACGAGACGGTCCGGATCGACGTCGTGGAACCGTCGCGGCTGGCGGAGTCGCTGGTGGACGTGCTGCCGCCGGTCCCGCCGGCGCGGATTTCGGCGGTGTCGATTCCGGAGGCGCGGTTCTCGGGCCGGGCGGTGGAGGAGTCGTACGACCTCGACGACCCGACTGTTGACCGGGGGCGGGATCCGTTGCCGTGGGCTCGTCGGCTGATGGCTGCTCGGCGGACGGGGCTGCACCAGTGCTACGCCGTTAACCGGGGTTCTCGGAGTGCGCCGATCACGGCCGTGGATGTCGCTGGGACCGGGCGGGTGCTGACGTACGTGTATCCGGGGCGCGAGCGGATGGTCAGCTTCCAGCCGGGGACCCGGGTTGCGCTGACCGATGCGCTGTACGCGACCCTGAACGGGTTAGGGGGAGGGCGATGACGGACTTCTTCAGCGGGATCGGCTTCTGGGCGACGGACATGCCGAGCGCGGGGGCGCCACCTGCTGGTGGGCAGGGGTTCGCGATGAGCTCGGACGAGATGCGCGCGATGCTCAAGAAGGCCAAGGACCAACGCGAAACCCTCGTTCAGCAGATACGAGCAGCCGATCACTTGTTCCTGGCGATGCCGCCAGCGGAGGAACCGGTCAGCCAAGCCGCGGTGAACGGGCCGAATGGAATCAATGAGTCCGGCTCGTACTACAAAGGACACCTGCAGTACCAGTTCAACTACCTGACGGAGTTGATCCGGAGATTGCAGCAAGCCCTTGGCATTACCGAGGCAGCGGACCAGCAGGCTGCAGACTCGACCAAGACGATCAAGGGGTCACTCGAATGAGGCATCGGATTCTCACCACCGTCGCGCTGGTCACGGCTGGAGTGACTGTGCTGACCGCCTGCACAGGCAAGGACACGGTGGCCGGCACGCCGACGCCCGCACCGACGAGCAGCTCGAACCTGCCCAACAGCGGTGCTCCCAAGGTCGACAACCCGCTACCCGCCAAGGTGCTGGACGGCAGTCCGTGCGATTCGGCACTGACCGCCGAACAGGTCCAGGGCTATCTCGGGCAGACGAACGCACCCGATTCGCAGGACACGGAATTGGGTCCGACCTGCGACTGGACCAGCGCATCGGGATCGGCCGCCGGAATCCTGGTCGGCTACGACACCAAGCCCGGCCAGGGAATCAGTCTCGCTTACAAGAACGTGAAGCCCAAGGCAAAGCGGTGGGTCGACAACCTGGATCCGGTGCAGGGCTACCCGGCCGTGGGTTATGTCGGTGTCGGAACCACCGACGACCGAACGTGTGTGATCGTCGTCGGCATCGCGGATGACCTGTCGTACTCCGTCTCGCTCAGCATCGGCGACTCGGCGGTCCAGGCCGGCAAGGACGCCTGCCAGCTCGGGCGCGGGGTGGCCGACACCGTGCTGACCAACCTCAAGGCGCGCGCCTGAGCTGGGCCTTTTCGTTACGGCCGACATCGCGTTAATGCAAGACTTGTCGTAGTAAGCACCTAGACTGTTCGGATGAGCCACCCCACCCGCAGGGGTCGCGCGCGTGCGGCTACCGAACAGGACATCCGGCGGACCGCCCGGAAGCTGCTCGTCGAGCAGGGGCCGGAGGCGGTCACGCTGCGCGCCATCGCGCGGGAGCTGGGGATCACCGCGCCCGCGCTCTACCGGTACTACGAATCGCGGGATGACCTCGTCGAGAACCTGCGGCTGGACGTCTGCGCCGACCTGGCCGACGAGCTCGCCGAAGAGATCGCCGAGCTGCCCGATGACGGCATGCTGCAGCTGTTCGCCATCTGCAAGGGCTTCCGGCGCTGGGCGCTCACCCACACGAAGGAATTCACGCTCGTCTTCGCGTCCCCGACCGGCGGTGTGGGCTCGGCGGCCGGGAGTGCGCTGAGCCGGGTCGACGAGCCGTTCGGGCGGATCTTCCTCGCCGCCGCCGGGCGGGTGCTCGCGCGGACCGACATCGTGCTGCCGTCCGCCAGCGGGGTGCCCGACGAGCTGCGGGACGACTTCAAGACCTTCCAGGAGTCGCTGAGCGCCGTGCTCGCCGAGGCCGATCACGACGTTCCGGTGGAGAAGCTCGACCTCGGCGTGACGTACCTGATGATCCAGTTCTGGGCCCGGCTCTACGGGCACGTCACGCTCGAGGTCTTCGGCAACTACCCGATCCCGATGTCCAAGCCGGACGTCCTGTTCGAGGCCATGCTCATCGACCTCGCCCGGGAGATCGGGCTCTACTCCGGCTAGGCCGCGTGGCCGCCGTCCACCGACAGCACCGCCGCCGTCACGTACTCAGCGCCAGGTGAAGCCAGGTAGGCGACCGCCGCGGCCACCTCCGACGGCGCCCCGTAGCGGTCGAACGCCGTCAGCGCGCGCTGGTCGGCCGCGTAAGGGCCGTCGGCCGGGTTCATGTCCGTGTCCGTCGGGCCCGGGTGGACCAGGTTGACCGTGATGCCGCGCGGCCCCAGTTCGCGCGCCAGCGCCTTGGTCAGACCCACCATCGCCGCCTTGCTCGTCGCGTACAGCGCCATGCCCGGGCCGGGCACGCGGTCCGTGACGCAGCTGCCGATCGTGATGACGCGGCCGCCGTCGCCCAGCACGCCGGCCGCGGCCTGGGTCGCCGCGAACACGCCACGGACGTTCACCGCCAGCACGCGGTCGACGTCCTCCAGCGAAGTCTCGTCGAACGCGCCCACGAACCCGACGCCCGCGTTGTTCACCAGCACGTCCAGCCGGCCGAACTCCGCCACCGCGGCCGAAACGGCGGCCGAAACCGCCGCGGCGTCCGCCGAATCGGCCTGGACCGCCAGCGCGCGGCGGCCGAGGTTCTTGATCTGCTCGACCACCTCGGCCGCCCGCGCGGCGTTGTGCACGTACGTCAGCGCGACGTCCGCGCCGTCCTCGGCGAGCCGCAGTGCCGTGGCCGCGCCGATGCCCCGGCTGCCGCCCGTCACCAGCGCCACCTTGCCGTCGAGGGTCATCCCCGGTTCTCCTTTGATCGAGCCGTTTTCGTTGACTGCTCAATCAAATCGAGAACACAAGACAAGCACCGGCGGCTTTCCGACAGCGCGCTACAGGACGATGTTGACCAGCCGCCCCGGCACCACGATCACCTTGCGCGGCGAGCCGTCGCCGACCATGGCCGCGACCTTCTCGTCCGCCAGCGCCGCCGCCTGGACCTCGTCCTGTGACGCGGAAGCCGCGACCGTCACCCGGGACCGGACCTTGCCGTTGACCTGGATCGGGTACTCGACGGAGTCCTCGACCAGGTACTTCTCGTCCACCACCGGGAACGGGCCCTGCACCAGCGAATCCGCGTGGCCCAGCCGGTGCCACAGCTCCTCCGCCAGGTGCGGGGCCAGCGGCGCCAGCATCAGCACCAGCGGCTCGGCCAGCTCACGCGGCGTCGACGCGGCCGCGCCGTACACCTTGGTGACGTGGTTGTTCAGCTCGATCAGCTTCGCGCCGGCCGTGTTGAACCGCATCTCCGCGTAGTCCTCGCGGACGCCGGAAATCGTGCGGTGCAGCGCCTTGCGATCCGCCTCCGAAGCGTCCTCAGTGGACACTCGCAGCTCGCCGGTCGCCTCGTCGACGACCAGGCGCCACAGCCGCTGCAGGAACCGGTGCGCACCGACGACGTCCTTCGTCGCCCACGGGCGCGACATGGCCAGCGGGCCCATCGCCATCTCGTAGAACCGGAACGTGTCGGCGCCGTAGTTCTCGGCCATCTCGTCCGGCGTGACGACGTTCTTCAGGCTCTTGCCCATCTTGCCGTACTCCTGGGTGACCTCTTCGCCGTTGAAGAAGTACTTCCCGTCGCGCTCCTCGACCTGCTCGGCCGGGACGTAGACGCCGCGCGAGTCGGTGTACGCGTACGCCTCGATGTAGCCCTGGTTGAACAGCTTCCGGTACGGCTCCTTCGAAGTGACGTGCCCCAGGTCGAACAGCACCTTGTGCCAGAACCGCGAGTACAGCAGGTGCAGCACCGCGTGCTCGACGCCGCCGACGTACAGGTCCACGCCGCCGGTGTCGTCCGCGCCGTACTCGCCCGGCCGCGGGCCCATCCAGTACTGCTCGTTCTCCGGCGCGCAGAACGTCTCGCTGTTCGTCGGGTCCAGGTAGCGCAGCTGGTACCAGCAGGAACCCGCCCAGTTCGGCATCGTGTTGATGTCGCGGCGGTACTTCTTGACGCCGTCGCCCAGGTCCAGCTCGACCTCGACCCAGTCCGTCGCGCGCGCCAGCGGCGACGACGGCATCGAGTCGCGGTCCTCGGGGTCGAACGTCACCGGCGAGTAGTCGGCGACCTCGGGCAGCTCGATGGGCAGCATCGACTCGGGCACGGCGTGGACTTCGCCGTCCTCGTCGTAGACCACCGGGAACGGCTCGCCCCAGTAGCGCTGGCGCGAGAACAGCCAGTCGCGCAGCTTGTACTGCACGGTCCCGGTGCCGGCGCCCTTCTCCGACAGCCAGTCGATGATCGTCTTCTTGGCTTCGGCGACGTCCATGCCGTCCAGGAAGCCCGAGTTGATCGCCGGGCCGTCACCGGTGAACGCCTTGCCGTCGAAGCCCTCCGACGGCTGCACGGTCCGGACGATGTCCAGCCCGAACTTCTCGGCGAACTCCCAGTCGCGGACGTCCTGGCCGGGGACGGCCATGATCGCGCCGGTGCCGTAGCCCATCAGCACGTAGTCGGCGACGAAGATCGGGATCTGCTGGTCGTTGACCGGGTTCGTCGCGTACGCGCCGGTGAAGACGCCGGTCTTCTCCTTGTTCTCCTGCCGGTCCAGCTCGGACTTCCGCGACGCGGCGACGCGGTACTCCTTGATGGCCTCGGCGGGCGTCGCCGCGCCACCGGTCCAGCGAGAGTCGACGTCCTCGGGCCAGGCCGAAGTGACCAGCTTGTCGACCAGCGGGTGCTCCGGCGCCAGCACCATGTAGGTCGCGCCGAACAGCGTGTCCGGCCGGGTCGTGAAGACCTCGATCGCGTCTTCGCCGGTCTTGAACGTGACGCGGGCGCCGTGCGAGCGGCCGATCCAGTTCCGCTGCATGGACTTGACCTTCTCCGGCCAGTCCAGCAGGTCCAGGTCGTCGACCAGGCGATCGGCGTACGCGGTGATCCGCATCATCCACTGCCGCAGGTTGCGGCGGAAGACGGGGAAGTTGCCGCGCTCGCTGCGGCCGTCGGCGGTGACCTCTTCGTTCGACAGGACCGTGCCCAGGCCCGGGCACCAGTTGACCGGCGCTTCGGAGATGTACACCAGCCGGTGGTCGTCGATCACCTTCTTCCGCTCGGACGCGCTCAGCGACGCCCAGTCACGGCCGTCCGGCGTCGGCCGGGAGCCGTCCGCGAAGGCGGCCTCCAGCTCGGCGATCGGGCGGGCCTTGCCCGCCTCCGTGTCGTACCAGCTGTTGAAGATCTGCAGGAAGATCCACTGCGTCCAGCGGTAGTACTCGGGGTCGATCGTGGAGATGCGCCGGCGTTCGTCGTGGCCCAGGCCCAGGCGCCGGATCTGGCGCAGGTAGGTCCGGATGTTCTCCTCGGTCGTCTTGCGCGGGTGCTGCCCGGTCTGGACCGCGTACTGCTCGGCCGGCAGGCCGAACGCGTCGAAGCCCATCGTGTGTAGCACGTTGCGCCCGATCATCCGGTGGTACCGGGCGAAGACGTCGGTGCTGATGAAGCCCAGCGGGTGCCCGACGTGCAGGCCGGAGCCCGACGGGTACGGGAACATGTCCTGGACGAACAGCTTGTCGCTGGGCACCGGCTGCCCCTCGACGGCGAGCGGCCCGACGGGGTTCGGCGCGTGGAAGGTCCCCTGGTCGGCCCAGTGGTCCTGCCAGCGCTGCTCGATCTGACCCGCCAGCGCGGCCGTGTAGCGGTGCGCCGGGACGTCGGTCCCTGTCGCCTCAGTCATCGCCGTCATCCTTCGCGTTTCGACCTACTCCAGAAACAACTCGACCCCTCAGCCACCAGGGCATGAGGGGTCGCCGCGCCGGCCGGGCCGGGCCCGGTCAGCGCGGCAGGCTAAGGAGCAGCCGAGCCGTGTTCATACCTTCATCGTAACTTGCTGGTCAAAGCCGTTCCGAGGGGACCGCCAGTGCGACGAACTGGGTGACCTGGGTCGCGGAGAAGTTGTTGTCGCTGACCAAGATCAAGCTGCGCTCGCCGTTCGGCAGCTTCGGCCCCCACGTCATGCCCTCGAGGTTGTCCACTGTGGACAAGCCGAGGTCGGCCGCGTCGAAGAGGAACCGCTTCTTCACCGGCTTCACGTTCTTGGCGTCGGCCAGGGATTTGACATTCAGGACGTTCGTCGCGCCCTTCGTGTCGATCTCGTAGACGCGCACCTTGTTGCCGACGCCGGTCACGAACGAGCGCTCCATCATCAGGAACTTCGTCGGGTCGGCCTGGTCGACGGCCAGCATCGAGGAGACGCCGGTGGTCGCGAACGCGCCGGCGGGCACCGGTGACGCGAAAATCGGCTCCTGCGGGTAGGCGTACTGCGCCAGCACCGGGCCGTAGCGGCCCTGCAGCGTGATCCGGGAGACGCCGCCGGTCGTGCGGGTCGACTCCGGGCCGTCCTGCAGCAGCGGGCCCTCGACGTCACTGGCGATCAGCGCGCCGAAGCCGGCGAACGTGAGGCCCTCGAGGACGAGGTTCTGCCGCGGCCCGGCCGTCGGCGTCATCTTCTCGTTCGCGGGAATCGGCAGGTCGCGGACGTATTCGCCGTCGCGGCGCGCCTCGCGGATCGACGGGTCGATCAACGTCGTCGCCGTCCGCTCGCCCTCCTGCGACCAGTAGTAGCCGCCGGTCCACGGGTCGACGCGCAGCTCTTCGGGGTCGATCGTCTGCTCGTTCTGCGGCTTCGCCGGGTCGTTCTGCGCCAGCGGCGGGTACGGCGTGCCGTCGGGGCGCAGGAGCGGCTTCGTGCCGGTGAGGGTGACCGGACCGACGCCGTTCACGGAGACCGGGAAGGTCGCCGTGTAGAAGCGGGCCGGGTTGATCGCCGACCGGTCGTCGCAGATCAGCGCGTAGCCGCCGGTCCGGGGGTCGTAGTCGATGCTGGACAGGCCGCCGACCGTCGTGCCCTGGAACTGCAGGGAGTTCGGGACGATCTGCTCGCCGAGCAGCCGGACGGGCCGCTGGTGACTCTCGGTGGCACTCGCCGGTGTCGCGGCGAGGATTCCCCCGATCAGGGCAGCGGTCAGGACGGTGGGCAGTACACGCGGTGACATGGCCTGTAGCACAGTCGATCAGGGTATCCGGCAGGTTGCCGGGACGTCACGCTTATCCTTGACCCGTGTTCGCTATCGCGCTGGTTCCGGTCGTGCTGGGTCTGCTCGTCGGTTTTGGTGGGTTCCTCGGGTTCCGCGAGCGCTTGACGCGCGAGGGCGGCACCGGGGTGCGCACGGAAGCGGCGTTGCGCAGCGAGGAAGCCTTCAAGCTGGCCAACCGCGTCGCGGGCCTGCCGACCATGGCCGGGGGCGCGATCGCCGTGCTCACCGGGCTCGCCGGGCTGGCCATGCCGACGACCGGTGGTCTCGTCTCGGCCGCGCTCGCGGGCGTGCTCGCGATGCTGGTGCTGGTCATGGGCGGCGGGGTGCTCGGCAACCGCGCCGCGCTGACCGTGCCCGCGCCGGCTCCGGCGCAGCAACAAGCAGCCTGCAGCGGCTGCGCGTGCGGCGCCGGCGGCTGCGGCGTCTTCAAGAAGGAAGAAGCCTAATTCCGCTGGAGGTCGCCCGGGTGGGTGGCCAGTAACGCGAGCGGGATGCCCTGGCGGCGCAGCACCTGGCTCCACAGGTCGCCGCCCGGCGAAGCCAGGATGTCGCTCGGCAGCGCGGGCACGATGACCCAGTCTTCGCGTTCGATCTCGCCGGCCAGCTGACCGGAGTCCCAGCCCGCGTACCCGGCGAAGACGCGCACGCCGCGGACCTTCGGCACCAGCACTTCGGGGTCGGTGTCCAGGTCGACCAGGGCGACCGGCCCGCGGACCGCGATCACGCCCGGGACGCTCGCCGCCGTCTCGCCGGTGCGCAGCGCGGCCAGGCACAGCGCCGTTTTCTTCTCGACCGGCCCGCCGACGAACACCGCCTGCGGCTCGGCGACGTGCCCGCCCCAGTTCGGCAGGACGTCGTGCACGGCGACGTCGCTCGGGCGGTTCAGGACGACGCCGAGGGTGCCCTCGTCGCGGTGATCGATGACGAACACGACGGTCCGCTTGAAGTTGGGGTCGACCATCGTGGGGGCGGCGACCAGGAGCGTTCCCGGTTCAACCTCGGCGTCCGCTGGCACGCGACCCATGATCCCACCCCCGACCCGGCGAATTACTTCGGCTCGGGAACAATCGCCCCAGCAGCCTCGTTTGAAACATGTGGCCGGCGCACTCCGTGTCCCCCGGGCTCACTGAAGAACCGCCTTTGTGGAATACCGTCCGGCTGGAGCCACACTGCGCATAGCCGCCGAGAGGCGACCTTAGTGCGTCGGCCACCTTCTACTCGGTGGCTCTGCCACCTTCGCGCGCTCGCCCTAAGGGTGTTTGACCAGGGGGCAAGCCCCCCGGACCCCCCTCGAGTGCGTCGGCCACCCTTTACCCTGGGCTTCGTGACGATCAGCGCTCGGACGGCGACACCGCGAAGAGGGCCGCGCGAGCTGCTCAAGGACCCCGACTTCCGCCGTCTGCTCTTCACCCGCTTCGCGGCGAGCTGGGGCGACGGCGTCTTCCGCGCCGGCCTCGCCGGAGCCGTCCTGTTCAACCCCGAGCGCGCCGCCGATCCGCTGGCCATCGCGGGTGGGTTCGCCGCGCTGCTCTTGCCGTACTCCATCGTCGGGCCGTTCGCCGGTGCCCTGCTGGACCGCTGGGACCGGCGTCGCGTGCTGATCTTCGCGAACCTCCTGCGCGGGCTGGCGATCGTCGCCGCGGCGGCCGCCGTCGGCTTCGGGCTGGGCGGGCTCGGCCTGTTCACGCTGGCCCTGGCCGCGGAGGGGATTTCGCGCTTCATCGGCTCCGGGCTTTCGGCGTCGCTGCCGCACGTCGTCGAAGAAGAGAGCGTCGTGACGGCGAACGCGTTCGCGACGACGCTCGGGTCGGCGGTCGCCGTCGTCGGTGGCGGCTGCGCAATCGGCCTTCGCGCGCTCTTCGGCAGCAACGACCTCGGATCGGCCGAGACCACGGTGTTCGCCGTGCTCGGCACGCTGGTGTCGGCCTTCATCGCGCGGGGTTTCGCGCGTGGCGTGCTCGGGCCGTCGGTGGTCGACGAGCCGCCGAACCCCGTGCTGGCCGTCGCGCGCGGACTGGCGGACGGCGCACGGCACGCGTGGCGCGCCCCCAGCGTCACGGCCGGGTTCATCGCGCTCTTCGCGCACCGGGCGTCGTTCGGGGCGTCGCTGCTGGTCACCGTGCTGCTGATGCGGAACTACTTCACCGACCACGGCGTGTTCCGCGCCGGCCTGCCCGGGCTCGGGCAGATGGCCGCGCTCGCCGGCGCCGGCATCCTGATCGCCGGGCTGCTGACCGCGCGGCTGCTGCGGAAGTTCGGCCGGCTACGCGCGGTGCTCGGATCGCTGCTGCTCGCCGCGATCGCGCAGTCGGCGCTGGGCCTGCCGATGCTGCTGCCGCTGGCGCTGCTCGCGTCGTTCGTCATCACCGGTGCGGGGCAGGTGCTGAAGCTCTGCGTCGATTCGTCGATCCAGCTCGACGTCGCCGACGAAGCCCGCGGCCGCGTCTTCGCGCTGTACGACACGCTGTTCAACATCACCCAGGTGGCGGCGGTATCGCTGGGCGCGCTCGTCGTGCCGGACGACGGCCGTTCACCGGGCCTGTTGATCGCGGCGACCGTCTGCTACCTGGTCGGCGGAACCGGCTACGTGCTGGCGCGGCGCCGCGCGATTCGCTGAGGCAAACACCCGAACCGGTCACGGTGACTGCTCCATTGGCATTAGGGTGACGGCAAGTCATTAGTAGGTTCGAGGGACACCGGGGGCACCTGTGACCACCGCGGGCGACGACCGTGCACGGCTCGAAGCACGCAATGCCGCGATGAAGGACCAGGTGGACACCCTCCTGGAGAACTTCGAGCGGCAGACGGCGCAGCTGCGTGACGCCCAGTCCGCGGCGGCCCAGACCACCGCGCAAGTGAGTTCCCCCGACGGCCTGGTCCGCGCCACGATCGACGCCGGCGGCAACCTCGCGAAGCTCGAGATCGCGCCGAACGCGTTCGACCGCACGACGCCCGCCCAGCTCGCGAACACCGTCCAGACGGTGGTGAGCCAGGGAACGCTGCAGGTCAAGCAGAAGATCGCCGACCTGATGGCACCGATCACCGAAGGCCTGCCCGACCTCGCGGACCTCGTCGAGGGCGCGCCGTCGCTGGCCGGGCTGGTGCCGCAGATCCCCGAGTTCGTCGAGACGCCGGCGCCGCAGCCCGCGCCTTTCGAAGAGGGTGGCTCGATCCTCCGCAACGAGGCCGTGCCACCGCCCGTGCCCGCACCCAAGCCGGCCCCGAAGCGCGTCCGCCCGCCGCGTGACGAGGACGAGGAGCCGCCGTCGTCCTGGATGACGAGGGGCGACTGATGCCCGAAGGGGGCTCCGGGTTCACGGCGGAACCCGACGCCGTCCTGCGTGCGTCGAACGGTTTCACCACGGCGGCGGACGCGCTGGAGAGCGCGCTGAAGACGTTGCAGGGTGCCCTCGACGCGCAGGGCGAGTGCTGGGGCGGCGACGACTCGGGCAAGGAGTTCGCGAAGGACTACGTGCCGGGTTCGCAGGGGGCCGTCGAGGGGTTCACGAACCTCGTGCAGGGGCTGCGGGGGATGCAGCAGAACGTCGCCAAGTCGATGAAGGCGCTGTCGGGCGCCGACGAAGACGTGACTTCGCAGCTCGGCAAGGGGCAATGACCCGTGGGTATGGAGATGCCCGACGCGGTCAAGTGGCTGCTGCCGATCGTCGTCGGCGAGAGCTGGCCGGAGGGCGACGAGACCAAGCTTCGTGCGTTGCGCGACGCGTGGCACACGGCGTCGGCGGCGGTCGCGCCGGTCTCGGAGACGGGTAACCAGGCGGCATCGGGAGTCCGCGACAACTGGACCGGCGACGGCGCGGACGCGTTCGTCGAGCAGTGGAAGAAGTTCGTCGAGGGCGACGAGGCGTACTTCAAGCAACTGGCGGACGCGGCCAAGGCACTGGGCGATTCGTGTGATCAGACGGCGTTGGACGTCGAGTACACGAAGTACATGATCATCATTTCGCTGATCGTGCTGGCGGCCCAGATCGCGGCGATGATCGCGGCGGCAGCGGTGACGTTCGGCGGCTCGACGGCGGGCATCGCGCCGGCCCAGATCGCGACGCGGATGACCGTGCAGATGCTGTTCCGGCAGCTGCTCGAGAAGCTGGCGCAGCAGGGGTTCAAGCAGGTCGCGAAGGAGCTGCTGGAGAAGCTGCTCAAGCAGGGTCTCAAGAAGATCGGCATGGAGGTTCTCAAGAACGAGGCCATCAACCTGGGGATGGACGCGGGGATCCAGGGTTTGCAGAAGGCGAAGGGGGATCGCCAGAGCTGGGACTGGTCGAAGACGTCGGACGCGGCGATTTCGGGCGCTGTCGGTGGGGTGGTCGGGGCGGCGTCCGGGTCGATCGGGCGGGGGGCTACTGAGGGACTTTCGCATTCTGCCGGGGGGCAGGTGGCGGACGCGGCTTTGCGGGCGGGGGCTCGGGGGGCGGTGGAGGGGGTTGCGCAGACCGTCGGGCAGGCGGCGGTTACCGGGGATTTGGGGTCTTTGACGGCGGAGCAGTTGCTGACCGGGGCTTCCAGTGGGGCTGTGGGTGGGGCTGTTGGGGGCGCCAAGGAGCAGATGCATGCCGTTCATGAGGCGAACGTTCCGCGGGATGCTGGTGGGTCGGGGGATGAGGGGGGTTCGTCTTCGGAATCCGAGTCGCGGGGTGAGGGGGCTTCTGAGCCCGAGTCACGGCGGGAGTCGTCGTCGTCCGAGCCTGAGCCACGGGGCGAGGCTTCTTCCGAACCTGAGTCACGGCGGGAGTCGTCGTCCGAACCCGAGTCACGGAGCGAGCCGTCCTCCGAGCCCGAGGCGCGGCGGGAGTCGTCGTCCGAACCCGAGTCACGGAGCGAGCCGTCCTCCGAGCCCGAGTCACGGCGGGAGTCGTCGTCCGAACCCGAGTCACGGAGCGAGCCGTCCTCTGGACCCGAGTCACGGCGCGAGCCGCCCTCCGAACCCGAGGCGCGGAGCGAGTCGTCTTCTGAACCGGAGTCGAGGCGGGAGCCGTCCTCCGAGCCGGAATCTCGCGGGGAAGAGCCGCGGGGCGAAGCTTCTTCCGAACCGGAGTCGAGGCGCGAGCCGTCTTCCGAGCCCGAGTCGCGCGGCGAGCAACCGCGGCGGGAAGCATCTTCGGAACCGGATTCGTGGGGCGAGGGGCCGCGGCGGGAGTCGTCGGCTGAGCCTGAGTCGCGTGGGGAAGATCCCCGGCGAGAGCCGTCGTCGGAATCCCGGGGCGAGGCCTCCGTGCCACGGGCGGAGAGCGCGCCGGAGCGTCAGGCGGTCGAGCCGCGGTCCCCGGCGGCCGAGTCCGACGGGCCGCGCCCGAGTGCCGACCACGTCCAGCAGCAGCCCGAGGTACGAGCGGCGGGCGACAGTCCGGCGCCATCGCAGCAGCCCGAGACAAGGTTCGGCGAAGCTCCGGCAGCTCAGCAACAGGCCCAGGCGCCGGCACCGAGCCAGCCGGTGGGCGGATCCGCGCCTCCGATGGGCGGGTCGATGGGCAGCTCGTCAGGCGGCGGTCCGTCGCCCGCACCCTCGAACGGCGGCTACGGCATGGCGCCGCCGGGCTCCGGCCCGGAAGCAGGCCGCCAGATGGGCGGCCGCTCCGCGGACAATGTCGGAGCGGCGGGCTTCACCGGGGGTACGAGCCAGCCGTTCGCGGCGGACGGAGGGCCGACGCCGTTCCAAAACGGACCGTCGGGGCAGCAGGCCCCGCCGCCCGGCGGATTCGCGTCGCCCCCACCAGCTGGAATGCCCGCCGCCGGTGGTGGCCCGGCTTCCCAGAACCCGACGCGTAGCGGGCAGCCACCGCTCGAGCAGCAGCGACGGGTGCCCCCGCAAAACCCGCGCCGAATGCCGCCCGGCCAGCAGCAGGGTGGCCAGCAGCAGGGCGGGCAACCGTTCCGCGGCGGCCAGCCGCACGGCGGGTTGGCACCGCAGGCTGGCCAGCCCCCGCATGGCGGCCCGGCCACGAGTGGGCAGTCACCGCATGGTGGCCCGGTCACGGGTGGGCAGCCGCCGCATAGCGGCCCGACTACCGGTGGCCAGCCCCCGCATGGCGGCCCGGCCACGGGTGGGCAGTCACCGCATGGCGGCCCGGCTACGAGTGGGCAGTCACCGCATGGCGGCCCGGCCACGGGTGGGCAGCCGCCGCATGGCGGGCAAGCGCGGGTTGGTGAGCAGCCGAACGGTGGGCGATCGCACGGCGGGCTGCCGCAGAGCGGTCTCCCTCAGGGTGGCCAAGCACCGCACGGGGGACCGCCCCCGGGCGGACAAGCGCAGGTCAGCCAGCCCCCGCACACCAGCCTCCCGCACAGCGGGCAACCGCACACCGGGCTACCCCAGAGTGGCCCAGCGCCACATGGCGGAATGCCCCCGAGCGGACAAGCGCACGTCGGCCAGCCCCCGCACACCAGCCTCCCGCACAGCGGGCTACCCCAGGGCGGCCAGGCGCCGCACGGCGGAACTCCTCCGGGCGGACAAGCGCACGGTGGCCAGCCACCGAACAATGGCCTCCTGCACAGCGCGCAGTCGCAGAGTGGGCAGCCGCAGAGTGGGAACGTGCCGCACGGCGCTCAAGCGCAGGTCGGCCACCCGCCGCACGGTGGGCTGCCGCAGGGCAGCCAGCCACTGCAAGGCGCGCCAGCTCAGGGCAGCCAGCCATTGCATGGCGCGCCCGCGCGGGGTGGCCGGCCGCTGGATGGCGGGCAAGTGCCGGGTGGTCAGCCTCCTCATGGCGGGCTTTCTCAGGGGGGTCAAGCACCGGTCGGCGGGCTGCCACACGGAGGACAAGCGCCGCGAGGTGGGCAGCCCCAGGGTGGCCTGCCATCGCACGGCGGGCAGCCGCAGGGTGGCCAAGCTCCGCACGGTGGCCAAGCTCCCCCAGCCGGGCAAGCGCCAAGTGGGCGACCTGCGCCCGGCGGGCAGCCGCAGGATGGCCAAGCTCCGCACGGTGGCCAAGCTCCCCCAGCCGGGCAAGCGCCAGGCGGGCGGCCTGCGCCAGGCGGGCAGCCACAGGATGGCCAAGCTCCGCACGGTGGGCAAGCTCCCCAGGCCGGGCAAGCGCCAGCTGGGCGGCCTGCGCCAGGCGGGCAGCCGGGGCAGGGTGGGCAGAGGCCGTCGGGGCCTGGTGGGTATTCGGCGCATGGGGGGCCGCCCGCTCAGGGTGGGGGGCCTCCGGATCCGCGGCGGATGCCGTCGCAGCGGCCGGCTGTTGGGGGGCCTCAGCAGGCTGGGATGAACGGTGGGCAGCGGCCGGCCGGGTATCCGAACCAGACTCGGGGACCGGGTCCGCATCCTGGTGGGCGTCCGCCCCTGCCGCCGGGTGGGCGGCCGCCTGTTGATCCGCGGTTGGGGTTCGCGCGGCCGTCTCAGGTTCCGCCTCCGCGGTTCGGGCCGCCCTCTGAGCACTCGGGTCGGGGGCCGCAGAGTCCCTTTGATCCGCCGCGGACGGTCGCGCCGGCCGGCGAGCACGCCGGTGTTCACGATCAGCCGGCTGAGCCGCAAACCGGTGCGCGCGACCGGTCGCTTGCCGAGCCGGGCGCTGGTGGGCAAGCGCCTGCGCCGGGGCGGCCCACGCCGGATCGCCCTGCCACGGGTGAGCCGTCCGCTGAACCGGCTCACGGGCGGCCTGGCGAACGGCCGCACGGCACCGAACAAACCGCTGAGCACGAGCGATCCGCGAAACCGCAGTCCGAGGCCGAGCCGGCCGCTCAGCACCACGGCGACGAGCAACACCCCGAACGACACGCGGAACAGCAACCAGGCACCGAGCAAACCGCTCAGCCACCCGCGGCCGAGCAAACCGCCGAGCACCACGCCGACGAGCAGCCCGCGGCCGAGCACGAAGCTCACGACGACCAGTACGGCCAACCCGGCCAAACCCCCGACGAGCCCTACCTCGACGACCCCGCCTTCCACACCGACGACCCCGCCGGGGTCAGGCGGATCGAGGACACCTTCCTGGACTCCGGGCGGCAAAGCCCGGAAACCGGCGAGTGGCGCCACGAGCAGGTCCGGCGCGAGGCGCTCGCCAAGCGGGACGAATTCCACCCCGGCATGTCCGACGACGGCGCCTTCGCCGTGCACGCCTACACCCGGCACGAAATGGTCGGGCCGCTCAATCGCGCCCTGAGGCTCGGCGGCCCCGAACTGATCGATCTCGCTCCTCAAGCCGGCGCGCTCGTCTCCGGGCTCAACGAGCTTCCGCCGCACGTCGGGACCGTATCCAGGCGCGTCGACTTCCACGGGGATCCCTCGCGGCTTCAGGCCTTCCTCGGGCGCTTCCACGAAGGCGCGCACATCACCGAGCCCTCCTTCCTCAGCTCGTCGAAGGTCGACGCGGAGCATCCGCGCAGCACCTTCGCCGGTGAGGTCGAGATGCGGATCGAGTCCAAGACCGGGCGGGACGTCGAGTCCATGGCCAGCATCGGACGCGAGCGCGAGGTCCTCTTCAAGGCCGGATCGCAGTTCGAGATCACCCGCGTCGAGATGGGGCCGGGGCATCCCGAGCACCCCGACTTCAAGAACGAGCCCGGGGCGCGGGACAAGCCGCACTGGATCGTGCACGCCGAAGAGGTTGCGCCTGGCGATCCGCGGTACCGGAACGACCAGAAAGACGCCATCGAGCACCGGCGGGCCCAGGAACGCGCCGACGAGGAACGGTTCCAGCGCGAAGCCGACGCCGAGCTCGAGCAGTTCTACGCCGAACACCCGCACCTCAAGCCGGCCAACGACCTCTTCAAGCTGCTCGGCGGGGACGAAGACGCGCCGCCTCCACCCGCCGTGAAGCCCCCGCCGGCCACCAACGCACCTGAGGGCGGCTGGGCACAGCTCGCCGAACCGCTCACGCCGGGTGGGACGCCCGTGCTGCACGCCGGGTCCGTCGAGACGCCGCAGCAGCACGCACGCCTGATCCGCGACGCCGTTCCCGAGCTCGCCGCCGTCAACACCCGGAACCACTACAGCCCAGGCGAACACGGCTTCCGGACCAATGCCGCCGAGTCGATGACCGCCTTCGACCGGCGGATGAACGGTGAGGACGTCGTCGCCGGGCCGGCTCGCGGCGCACCCCTCGATGGGCCGTGGAGCACTCGAAACAGCTTCGACGACGTCGCCGGCGACCTCCGAGAACGTCCCGTCGGCGCGCGGTCCGCCGTCGCCTTCGAACACGGTGGGCACGAACAGCTGGTCGCCGCCGTGCACACCGAGCACGGCATCGTCTTCGCCGATCCCGTCACCGGACGGCTCGCCGAGCTGCCACACGATGCCATCGGCATCCGCGAACTACCACTCGGCCACCAGGAAAGCATCGCCGACCGCCTCGGCCCGGCGACGGAACGCCTGCCGCACGACGAGGGTTACCTCTTCGACGGCGAGCACCGCGGGACCCCGGCCGACCACGAGAGCATCCGCCGTGCGGTCGGCGACGAGGGCATCTACCAGGACATCCACGACCGCGCGCTGGCCCGCCGGGACGCCGCCGGGCTGCCGCTGACCGACGACGCCGCCGTCGCGGTGCACGGCTACACCCGCGGCGAGTACGCCTACGACGTCAACGAGGCCCTCCGCCGCGGGCCCGGCCACCCCGGCTTCGACCTCGCGCAGGCGAACGCCCGCGCCATCACCGACGGCCTCAACCAGGTCCCGCGCACCTCCGGCGAGACCATCCGCGCCTACGACGTCGGCGGCGACCCGCGGCTCGCCGAGCTCGTCGCCGGGCCCTACAACCCGGGGGACGTGGTCGTCGAGCCCGCGTTCTCCAGCGCGTCGATCAAGACCGACGAGTTCTCGACCAGCAAGTTCGGCGACGACGTCGAGCTGCACGTCCGGTCGGACAACCTCCGCGACATCTCGAAGCTCGCCGAAAACCCGTCCGAGCGCGAGTCGCTGTCGCCGCCCGGTACGCAGCTGCTGGTGCACGAACGGCGGCTCGAGATCACGCCCGAGGGCCGCCGCAAGTGGGTCATCGAGGCCGAGGAGATCGGCCCCGGCCACCCGCGCTACCTCGACCCCGAGGCCGCGCAGCAGAAGATGGCCGAGCGGCGCGCCGAGAACGACCACAACGCCGCCGAGTTCGAACGGCGCCGGCAGGCCGCGCTGATGGAACGCCTCGGCGGCCTCAACGAGCCCGACCACGTCGCACCGCCGCCCGAGCACCCGACGGTGCACGACGCCGTCGACACCCCGGCCGAACCACTGCCCGTCCCCGAGCCGGGGCCGGACTATTCACGGCTGGCGCGCTCGACGAACCCGCCCGCCGAGCCGGCCATCCACGCCGTCGGGACGACGCCGAGCGAGCGCGCGGCCTACGTCCAGGACCGGCACCCGCACCTGCGCGAGGTCAACCCGGGCTTCCACGAGCCGGGCGCGCTCGAGAACGGCTACCTGTCCAACTGCACCCGCGGGCCCGGCGCGTACTGGGACCGGCTGCACGGCGGCACCGCGACGGCCGAGCCGATCCCCTTCCACGAGATGGGCACGCGGGGCACGCTCGAGCACATCGAGGGCCGGTTCGGCGAGACGTTCTCCGCGCGCGGCAGCTACGACGACGTCATCCGCGAGATGCGCGGCATGCCGGTCGACCACCACGCCGTCGTCGCGGTCAAGTACGAGGGCCCGAACGGCGCCGAGTACGGGCACGTCGCGATGGTCGTGCACACCCGCGAGGGCGTCGCGTTCATCGACCCGCAGTCCGGCGACCTCATGCACCTGCCGCAGCCGCCGAAGGACATCAAGCTGCTGCACGTCGGCACCCCGGGCACCGAACACGTCCAGACCGAGCACGTTCAAGGCGACCACGGCGGCTACGGCCACGCCCCGCAAAGCCGGCTCGACGAGCTCCTCGCCCAGCCCCGGGTCGCCGAAGCGCTCGACGGCGCCACCACCGACCTCGTCGTCAAGGACCACGAGGGGAACCCGCAGAACCTCGGGCCGGTCGGCGAGTTCGTCCGGACGCGGCTGGCCGAGCACCCGGAGCTGGTCGAACTCCTCCACGACCCGGCCAACGAGTTCCTCACGCGATCGCTGCTGCGCAAACCGGAGACGATCGCCAGCCTCCTGGTGCACGACGAGGCCATCCCGATCCTGGCCGACGCCGTGCACGAGGTGCACCACCCCGCCCCCGACGCCGAGCCGGTGGCACCGCACCCCGACCCGACGCCGCTCACGCCGGAGCAGGCCGAGACGTCGCGGGAAGTCCTCGACGAGGCCAAGGACCACCCGGACGCACACCGCACGCAAGCACCCTTCGACCCGCGCAAGCTCGGCGACGAGGCCTACACGCGGGAGTACCTCGCCGAGCGCTACCGGGAAGCGGCTCGAGCCGATCTCAAGCTGAAGGAAATCCTGCCGCCCCTCGCGGAGGAAACCGGCGGCCACGCGGGGTTCCGGCCGGGACCGAAGTCCGAAGGCCGGGCGATGGACAAGATCAACACGAACTACAACGGCGACGCTTCGCTCCTGGTCGACCTCGCGGGCGCGATGATCCAGTTCGAGCGCGTGCAGGACGCGTACGCCGCGTTGGCGCGGATCGCCGAGCACCCGGACCTGGAGATCGTCGACTTCGACGACCGGTTCGCGAACCCGGCGCCGGCGGGGTACCGCGACTTGCAGATGAGTGTGCGCATCGACGGGCACGTCGCCGAGCTGCGCCTCCACCTCAAGGCGCTGGACGACGTCTCGGCCTACGAGCACTCCCTCTACGAGGTGAGACGTGACCTCAAGGCGCTCAAGAAGGCCGAAGGCCGGAACCACACCGACGAAGAACAGGCTTTGATCGACGGGCTGGTCAAGCGCGAACGCGAGCTGTTCTGGAACGCGCTGCAGGGGAGTCTCTAATGGTCCAGACGCCGTCGTACTTCGAGTACTTCGCCCACAGCTACGTGGTGGACAGCACGCCTGACGGCGGGCTGACCGGTCGCATCCTGAACTGGAAGACGGGAGCGTTCGAGGAAAACCCGGACCACGTCCTCGACGTGCTCTTCGACCACAGCCCGGACATCCGGAGCCTCGACCGCGAGCGGTTCATCCGCCGGACCGAAGAGCAACGGCAGCGCTACCTCCGCGGCGACGGGCCGATCTTCGCGCTCTACCAGACCATCGACGCGATCTGGGCCGGCGCGGAAGAGGAGCACCGCAAGATCACCAAGGAGGAACGCGCCTTGATCGAATCGCTGTACCGGCGCACCTTCAAGATGTGGGAGGACGAGTTCGCCCGCCGCGACGCCGGCGAAGCCCCGACCTTCACCTTCACGTCGGTGTTCGAGCGATGATTCACGTGGAACATCGGCTTTCGCCCGAAGACCAGCGCACCCTCTTGGTGCAGCTGGGAAAGCTCGTCCGCGAGCTCCGGATCGACGCCGCGGGACCGGCCGCCGTCGACTTCCGGCAGGTCGGGACGCACCGCGAACTCCAGGGCCACAACGCGACGACGTCCGACGCCGTCGCCGAGCTGTTCTCCGAGCTGCGCACGGGGATGGCCGCCGACGGCCGCGGCACGTGGCTGCAGGCGCGGTTCACGCTCAACCCGGACGGCACGTTCGACTTCGACTTCGCGCTCGACGACGATCCGGTGTGGACGGACCCGCCGCCCGCGGCTGCCTACCCCGAAGAGCTGGTGGCGTTCCCGCGCGCCGACGAGCACATCCCGGACTGGTGGCGGCTGCGCGCGCAGCTGCCGCTCGGGGTGGTGTTCCGGCACGCCAAGACCGAAGAGGACGTCGAGCGCCCGCCGCTGACCGACACCGAGGTGCCGCTCGTGCTGCAGTACCTCGAGCGGGAAGCCGTCGTGCACGAAGACGGCGACGTCCGCTTCCACACCGACGGCGCCTGGATCTGGCCGTCGTCGGTGGCCGACGCGCTGGCCGAAGACGGCATTCCGCCGGAACCGGACCTCGTCGCCCACATCCGGCGCCACCACTTCCAGCCGCCGTACGTCGAGCCGCTGGTGCGCCGGACCGCCGCGGCCGACCTGCTCGGCGAGCCGCGGCCGAAGCCGAGCCGTGCCGACGTCAAGACGACGAGCGGGGACGTCGCCGCGGAGCTGGAGACGGCGCCCAACCCGAAGCTCGCCGACGAAGAACTGCTGATCGTGCTGGTGCAGCGGCTCGGTGAGCACGGTGTCTGGCCGGAGGCGTACCGCGTCGGCGAGCGGGCCGACGGCACGTGGTGCCTCAACTTCACCGCCGACGGCTGGGAAGTCGCCGCGTACGCCGGCGGGAAGCCGCGCGCACCGAAGTACTTCGACCGGCTCGAAGACGCCGCCCAGCAGCTGCTCGGCGCGTTGCTGCTGCACCCCGCCCGGATGACCGCCGGCCACGAAACCCCGCTGGAGACGGCCAAGGAGCTCGACGACTGGCCGGTCCACCCGGCGCCGGGTGAGCCTCCCCTCACCCTGCTCCGCAACAAGCGCATCACGCGGCTGGTGGCGGGTACGGTCGTCCTGCGCTTCGGCGAGGAACCCGGCAACCTCGTCCACCACGGGGAGGTACGGTTCGCCACGACGTCGCTGCCGCTCGAACGGGAGCGGGTGCGGCGGAGCTACCGGCTCAGACGCCCTCTGCACGTGATCACCGGCATCACGGTTCCGTGGGCGAACCTGCCGGGTGGCGCGGTGGCCTTCGTGCTGCCGAAGACGATCGCCGAGCACGAGTCCGACGGAAGCCTGGAGAGGATCGAGTAGGTGGAAGCGGCGGAAGCGATTGCCAAGGTCGGCCAGTGGCTGCGCGCGGTGCACGGCCCGGACGTCTCCGGTCCCGCCGGGCTCCGGGTGGACACCGAGAAGGTGCTGCGCATCCCCGAGGGCTGGTCGGTGCCCTACAACACCATCGCGTTCCTCGACGAGGGACGGCCGGAGAGGGAGATCTTCCCGCCGCCGTCGGTCGTCGTCCGCGAGCCGGACGGCGAGCTGCGCCAGGCGCACCCGCACCCCGGCGGGCTGTCGGTGCCGGTGGCGTTCCCCGGCCAGGAGAACTGGCGCGAGGTCGTCGACCCCGAGTACGTGAAGGCCGGGCTCGGTGAGCTGGGCGTGCCGCTGCAGGCGGTCGCGGGCTGGGTGAAGGTCGACGCCGAGGGCAACCAGACCGGCGAAGAGCGCGAGAACCCCGAGTACAAGGCGGGCCCGATCCGCCGCGGCTACCCGAAGCCGGACAACACCCTGGAGACGCTGCTGTCGTTCGGCAGCGTCGGCTGGCTGACCCGGGAGCTGCTGCTCATCGGGCTGATCCGGTGCGAGGTGTACGTCCCGCTCGACCTGGAGACCGGCAAGACCGACCGGTTCTACTTCGCCGAGGAGCGCAACGAGCTCAAGGTGTTCAGCTCGACCCGGCACCTGCCCTCGCGCGAGCACGGCTGGTGGAAGGTCGACGTCGCGACGCTCGCCGAGTTCGAGCACCCGCCGAACCTGGTGATCAACGGCGGCCCGACGACCATCGAGGACGTCTCCAGCGGCGAGCTCGCCGAGATCGTCCAGCGGTTCCCGCGGCACGAGCCGCGCATCGACGTCCACGGCCGCTGCCCGGAGGCCGAGGAGGACCTGATCCGCGTCGCCGCCGACACCGCGGCGCGGATGGGCCTGCCGGACCCGGTCAAGCCGCCGCTGCTCGCGGCCGAGAAGGCGCGGCGACGCGGCTTCGAGCTGACCGCCGAGGAGTGCGCGAAGACCGTGCTCGGGGAGTCGTGGCTGAAGCGGCTGCAGATGCCGGAGCCGCCGCGCAGCAAGCCGAACGACCTGCGCGCGAACGGCCTGGCCCCGACGTACGACAACGCCGGCCGCGCGACTCCGCGGCTGGACACGTTCGGCAAGTACTTCGAGCGTGACCTCGACGGTTTCCGCTACGGCTGGCAGCGCGTCACGGGCGCGTACGTCGGCTTCGCGCTCGGGGAGGCCCTCGGCGCGGCCGTCGACCGGATGATGCTGCACGACATCCACGCCAAGTACGGCATCGAAGGCGTCACCGACCTGGTGCCGGCGTTCGACCAGCCGGGCCGGATCGGCTCGCTGACACAGCGGCTGCTCTTCTACACCGAGGCCGCCATCCGCAGCCCGCACCGCGAGCAGCCGGAGTCGCGGGAGGCCGAGCAGCTCTTCCCCGGCGTCGTCCGCGGGGCGCTGCAGCGCTGGCTGCGCACGCAGGGCGCGCCGATGGAGAACGCCGACGGCTGGCTCGTGCAGGTCGCGGACCTGCACGCCCGCCGCGACGCCGACGACGTCGAGCTAAACGCCTACCACCAGCTCGCGACCGAGGCCGAGGGCGCGCCACCGATGACGGGTCCGGCCGCGCTGATCCCGGCGCTGCCCGCCGCGTTGACCATGGCCGGGCCCGGCAGCGGCCTCTCCGGGGGCGCGCGCCAGGCGGTGCGCGACCTGGCCGGCGTCACCCACCCGACCGAGCCCGACCTGGCCGCCGCGACCTACCTGACCTGGCTGTTCGAGCACGCGCTGACCAAGGACGCGTTCAGCTTCCCGATCTGGAACACCAGCCGCGAGGTGCTCAACCCGGACAACCAGTTCCAGCAGGGCCCGGAGTGGACGGCGATCGCGGAGATGGTGGCCGAGTCGGTGCCGTTCTTCGGCGAGCACGGGCTGCCCGACCTGCGGATGCCCGAGCTGATCGGCGACGGCAAGTCGACGCTCTCGGTGCTCGGACGCGCCTTCGCGGCTTTGTCGGGCTTCGAGAACTACCCGGAGCAGGCGCTGCTTCGCGCCGTCAACCACTCCGGCCGCAGCGCGCTCACCGGCGCGATCGCGGGTGCCCTGCTCGGCGCGCGCACCGGGATCCCGGGGCTGCCGCAGAAGTGGGTCGACCAGCTGGAGCTGCGGTACGTGGTGGAGAACGTCGCTTCGGACGCCTACTGGCACTTCGACCGCCACTCGGCGCTGAGCGCGCTCGGCGACCAGTGGATCGAGCGGTACCCGCGGCATTAGCCCGAGGATGGGGAGCATGGCAGAAAGCGACGACGGCTTCGTCGAGTGGCGGCCCGACGTCGACCCGGAGTTCGACGAGAAGGCGTTCCCGGATCTCGGCATCCCGGTGCGCGCCATCCGCGGCTGGGCGCAGTACACGCTGTTCGGGGAGCCGACCGGTCCGCGCCGCGCCAACGAGCAGTACACGCCCGGCCCGGTCTGGCGGGGCTTCCCGGTGCCGTCGACCGACGCCGGGAAGCTGCTGAACTACCTGGGCGCGAACTGGATCAGCCGCGCCGAGTTCGCCCGCGCGCTGCTGGACTGCGAAGTGCTGGTGCCCGTGCCGGACGGCGAACCGCTGGTCCGCCCGGTGCCCGACGGCCGGGAGGTCATCGCCTACAGCTCGTCGGCGAAGGTGCCCGGCCGGTACCCGAAGCGGTGGCGAGTGACCGTCCGCGAGCTGCTGGCGGACCTGCCGTCGACCGGCCTGACGCTCGACCCCGGCACCGGCATGGTCCGCAGCCTCACCGCGGCCGAGCTGGCCGCCGGTCCCGGTGAGCGGCGGCCCAAGGCCGACGAGCCCGCGCCGGAAGCCGGTCCCGAAGTCGCCGAGGCGCTGCCCGGGCTGGTCGCGGAATTCGGCGTCGAGCCCCCTGATCTGCTGGAACGGCACCTGCGGTACGCCGTGGACCACGCCCGCGACCACCACTTCGAGCTGACGCCGGAGGAGTGCGTCCGGTACCTGCGCGGGTTCGCCTGGCAGTACCGCAACGGCGTCCGGCGGCGCGCGGGCCACGCCCCGGAATGGCCCGCCGACCTGGGTGCGAACGGCCTGATCGCGCACGTCGGCGAGGACGCGCAGCCACGGCCGGTGCCGTGGACGTTCGGGAAGTTCTCCGCCTTCGGCACGCCGGCCGCGCGCTTCGCGTGGCACCGGATCGTCGGCGCGTACGTCGGATTCGCCATCGGAGACGCGCTGGGCGGCGGCGCCACCGGCCCGCTGCCGATGGGCGGGCTGACCCGGCACCTGCTGTTCCACACCGACATCGTGTTGCGCGGATTGCCACCGGTGCCGACCGGCGAGGTGCCTTCCCCGCTGCCTTTTCCCGACCCGGTCGGCTGGCTGGCGGTCGCGACGCGGCACGCCGGGTTCGCCCCCGACGACTCTTCGGCATTGCTCGCCACCGCGCTGGCCGCCACCGCGGCGGGCGCGGTCGCCATCGACGGCGTCGACGCCGAGCGGTACGCGAATGACGTGGCCCGCGAGCTGGCCGGTGGTGCCGTCACCGAGGGCGTCGACCTGCTCATCGCGCTGTTCCAGGCCCTGCTGACGCGGGACGCGTTCGCGCTGCCGGTGCACCTGCGGCTGCGGGAGATCGGCGGCGACCTCGCGGGGCAGGTGCTGGCGTTGCGCGAGGACCGCGACGCCGATGACGTGACGCAGCTGGAGAGCATCGGCGACGGCCGGAGCGTGCGCTCGGTGCTCGGACGCGCGCTGTTCGCCGCGGCCAAGCGCGGTCACGACCCCGAAGTCGCTATCACGCTCGCCGCGCGGTCCGGCCCGGTCGCCGGTGCCATCGCGGGCGCGCTCGTCGGGGCCCGGGTCGGCGTGCCGGGCCTGCCCTGGGTCACGGCGCTGCCCGACCTCGGGCTCCTTGAGGACGTCGCCAGCGACGTCTTCTGGTACTTCAACCGCAACGGCCTCCAGACGGAGACCGCGGAACACGCACGCTGGGAGCGCCGGTACCCGAGCGGCCGGTTCACCCCGAAACCGAAGGGACCCGACTTGCGATCGCGACTGCGCGGAAGCCTGCTGGCCGGGGCGATCGGCGACGCGCTGGGCGCGAAGACCGAGTTCGACTCGATCGACCGCATCCGCGAGATCGCCGGGCCGGCCGGGATCACCGACTTCATCCCCGCGTACGGCGGCGTCGGCCGGATCACCGACGACACGCAGATGACGCTCTTCACGCTCGAAGCGCTGATCCGGGCCCACGCCCAGCAGCGCAGGACCGGGTCCGCGGACGTCGTCCACTCGCTGCAGCTGGCCTACCAGCGCTGGCTGCACACGCAGGGCGTCGCGTGGGACCGGGCGCGCGGGCCGCAGTCGGCCGTCGAGGCGCCGGACGGCTGGCTGATCACGCACCAGGAGCTGTTCAGCCGCCGCGCGCCGGGGCTGACCTGCTTCGGCGAGCTTGAGGCGTACGGCCGCGCGGGCGTCCGGGGCAGCATCGAACGGCCGGTGAACAACTCGAAGGGCTGCGGCGGCGTGATGCGCGCGGCGCCGATCGCGCTCTGGTCCGACGACCTCGCCGAGGTGTTCCGGCTGGGCGCCGAGAGCGCGGCGCTGACCCACGGTCACCCGAGCGGGTATTTGTCCTCGGGCTGCTTCGCGGTGCTCGTCCACGGGCTGTTGCACGGGAAACCACTGCTCGACGCCCTCGCGGCCGCGCGCGACGAGCTCGTCAAGCACCCGGGGCACGAGGAGCAGAGCGCGGCGCTCGACGCGGCTTTGGCGCTGGCGGAGCAGGGTCCGCCGACGCCGGAGAAGCTCGAGACGCTCGGGCAGGGCAACGTCGGCGAGACCGCGCTGTCGATGTCCGTGTACGTCGCGCTGACCACCGCGGACGCCGACACGGCGTTGCTCGCGGCGGTCAACCACAGCGGGGACAGCGACTCGACCGGCTCGGTCTGCGGCAACCTCGTCGGCGCGATGTACGGCGAAGAAGCCCTGCGGCGGAGCTGGCTGGAGCAGCTGGAGCTCCGCGACGTCATCGTCGGCCTGGCGGACGACGCGCTCACCGAGTTCGGCCCGGACGCCCCGGGTGACGACCGGTGGTTCGCGCGCTACCCGGTCGACTAAGTTTCGGTTGTCACTGGGGTCAGGGGAGGACGAAACGTGCGTTACCGGGTAGAGGTGGCCGAACGCCCGGACGGCCTGTACGCGACGTGGGGCGAGGGGACGTTCCGCGCGCAGCGTTCGACGACCGACGGCACCGTGCTGCTGTCGGTGCTGCCGGAGGAAGAGGCGCCGGAGGGCTTCGACAAGGAGTTCGAGGGCCGGCCGGCCAAGGTCGTCCCGGCAAGCGAGGTGCCGTCGACGTTCACGCTGCGCACCTTCGCCGCGTACGACGACGAGGTCTTCGAGGTCGCGCCGGGCGCGCGGCCGGAGCTGACGCTGCGCTGGGTCCGCGACGACGCCGCCCGCGCGGCGCAGCTGGGCCTGACCGACTTCTCGGTCACGGTGCCCGCCAAGCAGGTCACCGCGCTGTGGCAGACGCGGCTGGACTTCACCGAGACACCGGAGGCGCGGCCGCAGCCGGGCACCGGCGACCAGAACGCGCTGCTGCGGGCGATCGGCCGGACGCTGCTGCACACGGTGCCGGGTGGCTGGGCCCGCGTCGGCGCGCAGTTCCGGCAGGTCGGGGACTACTCGGAGATCGAGGTCCGGGCGGTCGGCGACGAGGACGGCCCGGTGTCGGTCTCGCTGCCGGCGGTGCCGAAGCTCGGCGGGCTCTTCGCGCGGCTGCGCGCGGCGATGTTCCAGCCCGAGACCGGCACGTGGTTCCAGGGCACCTTCACGCTCGACGCGGAATCGCAGTTCGACTTCGACTTCGACGCCGACCGCGAGCCGGACTGGCGGGTGCCGCCCAACGACGGCGGCCGCCCGTCGACCGCGGCCTACGAGCTGGAGCTGGCGACCTTCCCGCGGACGCCGAAGCACGTGCCGGCGTGGCTGACCGCGAAGGCCGGCCTGCCGCTGGACGTCACGTTCCGGCTGGCCCGGACCGCCGACTCGCACGCCGAGGGCGAGCGCCCGGTGGTCAACCGGCCGCCGGTGCCACCGGACCAGGTCCGCGGCCTGCTCGACTACCTGTTCCGGGCGCCGGTCGCGCTGCACCGGCCGGCCCCGCTGCCGGACATCTTCGGCGCGCCGGGCGCGAAGCCGGACGTGCCGAACGCGTTCCACACCGACGGCACCTGGATCTGGCCCGCCGCCGTGCCGCACTACCTGCGCAAGTACGGCGTGCCGCCCGAGCCGGAGCTGGTCGAGCACGCGCGTGCGATGAGCTTCCGGCCGCCGTTCGTCGGCGAGCTGGTCCGGGCGACGGCGGAGGCGGAGGTCCTCGGCCAGCCGCGGCCGCCGCAGACGGACGCGGACCTGCCGGACGAGCGCGCGCTCACCCGCGTCGCGCGCGGCGAGCAGGTGCGGACGCTGAAGGGCGCGGAGACGCTGGAGCTGCTCCAGCAGCGGCTCGCCGAGCACGGCGTGCCGTCCTCGGCCTACCGGATCGGCGCCAACGAGGTCCCGGCCGACGACGTCTGGACGCTGCGGCGCGCGGAAAACGGCTGGGAGGTCTCCCGGCCGCCGGCCGACGAGCCGGTGGCGTTCGGCTCGCTCGCCGACGCGGCCCGGTTCCTCCTCGGCGTGCTGCTGATGCAGCCGCCGCGGCCGGCGGAGGAGTCCGACCAGCCCGCCGACTGGCCGATCCTGCCGATGCGCGGTGAGCCGCCGCTGAACTTCTACCGCGGCAAGCGCCTGATCGTGCTCACGCCGGGCACGACGATCGTCCGGTACGGCAACGAGACCGGCAACCTGGTGCACGCCGACGGCTCGCGGTTCGTCGAGACGTCGCTGGCGTTCGAACGCGAACGCGAGAAGCGGCTCTACCGCGTGCAGCGCTCGCTGCGGGTGCTGACCGGCGTGACGGCGCCGTGGAGCGGGATGCCGGGAGGCGCGGTCGCCTACCTGCTGCCGCGGCCGCTCGCCCAGCACCTCGAGACGGGCGCGCTCAGCAGGCAGTGATCAGGACGGCGGGCGACCACCAGTAGTCGGCGAGCGGTTCGACGTCGACGTCCGTGAAGCCCGCCGTCCTCAGCTGCTCGGCCCAGCCCGCGGCCGGGTGCTCCCAGTTCGTCCGCTCGTCCCCGGAGACGATCCCGAGCAGGACGGGCAGCAGGAAACCCTGTGCGACCAGCGACGCGTCCGCGCCGTACTCGGCGACGCCACGCTCGTAGCGCGCGACGAGCGAGCGCAGGTGCTCCGGCGAACCTTCGACGTACTCGGGGACGTCGAACTCGGCGAGCACCAGCGTCCCGGTACGCGGCTGCAGCGCCCGCAGGACCTCAGCGCGTTGTTCCGGCTCGATCGACTGCAGCGCGAACGTCGACTGCGTGAAGTCCCAGCCGAGGTCGTCGCGGGCCAGGAACTCCTGCGCGGTGGCCTGCCAGCAGCTCGCCGACGGCACCCGCTCGCGGACGCCGTCGAGCAGCGCGGCCGACGGTTCGACGAGGTCGATCCGGCTCGGCACGTGCGCGGCTTGCGCGAGGGCGGGAACGACTGCGAGGCCGTCGCCGCAGCCCAGGTCGAGCAGCGATTCCGGCTTCGCGCTGTCGTAGCGCGCGGCCAGCTCCTCGCTCAGCCGCCGGTAGAGCTCGACGTTGCCGCCGCCGCGGATGAACGCCGTGAACGCCTCGGGCTGGTCGTACACCGCCGCACCGCCGTCGCCGGCCAGGTGGATCCGTAGTTCATCGGCCAGCGGGGAGCCGGCGCGGCGGGCGAGTTCGGCGGCGCGGTCGCGGTCACCGGAGCGATAGGCGGCGAGGGCGTCGGCGAGCAGCTCGATCGAGGTCATGTCCACGAGATATCAGAACGGCACCCACAACGTCACCCGCGTGCCGCCCCCGGCGAGTCCCGACTCGACCCGCGAGGTCCCGCCGACCTCGGCCAGCCGCGCGGTGATCGACTCGCTGATGCCGAACCCCGCCGGGTGGTCGGCCGCGCTGAAGCCGCTGCCGTGGTCGCGGGTGATCACCGCGATCCCGCCGTCACGCTCCTCGACGCGCACCACGACCCGGTCGGTGCCGGAGTGCTTCATCGTGTTCCGCATCGCCTCGCGCACGGCGTCGCGGATGGCGATCTGCCGGACCTCCGAGAGCGTGTCGTCATCGAGTTCGGCTACCACGAGCTGGGCGCGCAGCCCGTCCCGCGCCATCTCGGCGGCGAGCGCGGCGAGCTTCTCGCCCAGTGGCCGGGCCCCGGCCTCGGCCTGCTCGGACTTCGCCGTCTCGATCATGTGCCGGATCTCCATCGCCTGCGCGCGGGCGAGGCGCTGGATCTCGACCAGCCGTTCTTCGGGGTTCGACGTGTCGGACAGCGCCATGGCTTCGAGGGTCTGCAGCACGGTGTCGTGCAGCATCCGGTGCTGTTGGGCGCGCTCGGCGAGCCGGCCGTTGCGGGTGCCGTAGGCCAGCGCCAGCCGGGTGCCGAGGCCGGTCAGCACCAGCGCGGCGGTGGCCAGGAACAGCTCGGCGAGCAGCGCGGAGTACGTCGAGAACGCGGCACCGACGTGGAACTGGCCGCTGTTGAGCCAGTTGGCCAGCATCCGCAGCGGAAAGCTGAGCAGCCCGAACACCAGCCCGCTGGGCACGCCGAGGGCGAGCGTCAGCAGCCCGGCTTCGCCGAAGAGGTGGATGCTGCTGACCGCCAGCGCGTCGAAGTACGCCTCGGCCGGCACGGTCAGCGCGAGGACCAGCGGCGAAAGCACGGTGAAGACGAGGTCGGCGGCCAGCAGCTTCCCCGCGTCCCGGCCGCGGTACGGCGCCGAGCGGAACATCCAGCGGAAGCCGATCAGGTTCACCGCGACCGAGAGCAGCGTGAACAGCCCGACCGGCAGCAGGCCGGTCGAGCCGTGGCGGAAGGCGTAGACGCCGAACTGGCCGGGCACCGCGAGCAGCCGGAAGGCGAGCGGGATGAGCACGACGTACCGGGTGGCGCGCAGCAGCAGGCCGTCGCGCCGGCTCGGGTCGATCGGCCCGGCCATCTTCGAGATCCGCTTCAGCGCGTGGATCGGGGTGGGGTCGCCGATTTCGTCCGAAAGCTCGCTGGTGGCCGTCGCGATCGCGGGTGCGCCCTGCCGCAGGAGCGCCACGAAGAAGCTGCCCGGTTTGGGCGGGCCGGGCGCTTCCGTGGACATCGGCCGGACAACCCCCTGGTCACGTCGGTGAACCGAGGTTAGGGAGTATCACCGATCCGCGGGGGTGTGGTCCAGCGATCCACGGAATTCACAGCAAACCGGTCAGGAATTTCCGATTCCCTGCTCGGCGGCCCACTTCTTCAGCTCCGCCACGGCGTCGTCGTGCTCCAGCGGGCCGCGGTCGAGGCGCAGCTCCTTGAGGAACTTCCACGCCTTGCCGACGTCCGGCCCCGGCTTGATGCCCAGCAGCTCCATGATCTGCTCGCCGTTGAGGTCCGGCCGCACGCGGTCGAGGTCCTCCTTGGCCTTGAGCGCGGCGATGCGGGCCTCGAGGTCGTCGTAGGTCGCCTGCAGCGCGGCCGCCTTCCGGCGGTTGCGCGTGGTGCAGTCGGCGCGGACCAGCTTGTGCAGCCGGGTCAGCAGGGGGCCGGCGTCGGTGACGTACCGGCGGACCGCCGAGTCCGTCCACTCACCCTTGCCGTAGCCGTGGAACCGCAGGTGGAGGAACACGAGCTGGGAGACGTCGTCGACGATCTCCTTGGAGAACTTCAGCGCCCGCAAACGCTTGCGGGCCATCCGGGCCCCGACCACCTCGTGGTGGTGGAAGCTCACCCCGCCGCCGGGCTGGAACTCCCGCGTCGCCGGCTTCCCGGCGTCGTGCAGCAGCGCCGCGAGCCGCAGGATCAGGTCCGGCTCCGACGTCGGCTCGTGCGTCTTCTCCAGCTCGATCGCCTGGGCGAGCACGGTCAGCGAGTGCTGGTAGACGTCCTTGTGCTGGTGGTGCTCGTCGATCGCCAGCCGCATCCCGGGCACTTCGGGCAGCACCCGGTCGGCCAGCCCGGTGTCCACGAGCAGCTCCAGCCCCGGCCGCGGGTCGTCCGCGAGCAGCAGCTTCGACAGCTCGGCCTGGACGCGCTCGGCGGTGATCCGGTCGATCTCGCCCGCCATCGACGTCATCGCGTCGACCACGCGCGGCGCGGCGGTGAAGCCGAGTTGCGCGGCAAAACGGGCGGCGCGCAGCATCCGCAGCGGGTCGTCGGCGAACGACTCCTGCGGCGTCGCCGGCGTGTCCAGCACCTTCTCCCGCAGCGCACTCAGCCCGTCGTGCGGGTCGATGAACGTCTTGGACGCCAGCTCGACGGCCATCGCGTTGACCGTGAAGTCGCGCCGGAGCAGGTCGCCCTCGATGCTGTCGCCGAAGGTGACCTCGGGGTTGCGGCCGACGCGGTCGTAGCTGTCGGCGCGGAACGTCGTGATCTCGAGCTGCATGCCCTTCTTCGTCACGCCGACCGTGCCGAACGCGATCCCGACGTCCCAGACCGCGTCGCCCCAGTCGCTGACGATCTTCAGCACCCGGTCCGGCCGGGCGTCGGTGGTGAAGTCGAGGTCACCGGAGCGCCGGCCGAGCAGCGCGTCGCGCACGCTCCCGCCGACGAGGTACAGGCGGTGCCCGGCCCGGGCGAACCTCTCGGCCAGCTCGTCCGCCAGGGGGGAGAGCCGCATCAGCTCCACCACCGCGTTCTCCTTGGCGACCACGTCGTTCACGAAAATCCCACTGGGTTCGGGTGCGATTACTACAGGCACCGCCGGACAGGACACGGAGAGCCAGCCTACCGGGGCAACCGTTTGCTCTAGCATCGCAGCATGTCTGGATCAGCCGGCCGCCCCGGCGCCTCGAAGCCGCGGAGGCGGCGCAGGCGTCAGCGCGGCAGGCGCCTGACCACGGTCGACGAGACGTCGGCCGGCGGTCTCGTGGTGGACGCCGAGCGCGAACAGGCGGTGCTGATCGGCCGGCTCGACCGGCACGGCAGACTGCTGTGGTCGCTGCCCAAGGGCCACATCGAGGACGGTGAGACGGTGGAACAGACGGCCGTGCGCGAGGTCAAGGAGGAAACCGGCATCTCCGCGCGCGTGCTGCGGCCACTGGGCACCATCGACTACTGGTTCGTGGCCGAGCGGCGGCGCATCCACAAGACCGTCCACCACTTCCTGCTCGAAGCGCTCGGCGGCGAGCTGTCCGACGAGGACGTCGAGGTCACCGAGGTGGCCTGGGTCCCGCTGGCCGAGCTGGAGACCAGGCTGGCCTACTCCGACGAGCGCAAGCTCGTCCGGAAGGCCGGTCCGATGCTCAAGGAACTTTTCGCGCGCCCGGACGTCCACGGACGAGACGAGCACGCCCCTGAGGGAGCCCCCGAGTGAAGCGGTTCGCCGCAGCCTTCCTTTCCGTCCTCTTCCTGGCCGTCCCCGCCCTCACCGGAGCCACGGTGGCCCAGGCGGAGGAGGGCGCCCGCCTGCGGGTCGACCTGACGCAGCTGAACCCGCGCGTGATCACGACCTCGTCGACGACCCTGACCGTCGCCGGGACGGTGACCAACACCGGCGACCGCAAGGTCACCCGGCCGCAGGTCCGGCTGCAGGTCGGGGAGCGGGCGACGTCGTCGCGCGGGATCAACGACGTGCTGTCCGGCGCCGTCATCAAGGACACCCCGCTGACCGAGTTCACCTCGGTCGCGGACGTCCTGGAGCCGGGACAGAGCGCGCCGCTGAACATCACGGTGAACCTGACCGGGACGAAGGCCGCGCAGTTCGGCAGCCCCGGCGTCTACCCGCTGCTGGTGAACGTCAACGGCACCCCGGAGTTCGGCGGGCCGGCCCGGCTGGGCGCGGTCAGCATGCTGATGCCGGTGCTGGGCCGGCCGGGCAAGGCGGCCGGCCACTCGTCGGCGGGCGCGCCGAGCATGACCCTGCTGTGGCCGCTGACCAGCAGCGTCCCGCAGGTCTACGCGGCGCCGTACGGCCAGCCGCTGGTGCTGCGCGACGACCGGCTGGCCGACGAGATCGGCCCCGACGGCCGGCTGAACGCGCTGGTCACCGCCGCGTCGACGGCCGTGCACGGCGACGCGGACCTCGCCAAGTCGATGTGCTTCGCGCTCGACCCGGACCTGCTGACGACGGTCGATTCGATGACCCGCGGCTACCAGGTGCACACCGACGGCGGCAACGTCGACGGCAAGGGCGTCCAGACGGCGAAGACGTGGCTCGCCTCGCTGCGCACCCTGCTGACCGGCCGGTGCGTGGTGGCGCTGCCCTTCGCCGACGCCGACCTCAACACCGTCTCCCGGATCCGCCCCGGCGACCCGATCCTGGTCGCGCAGGCGGCCGCGGCGGCGTCGGCCATCCAGCAGGTGGCGGGCGTCACGCCGCAGACCGGCGTGCTCTGGCCGGACGGCACGCTCAGCGAGTCCGTGCTCGCCGCGCTGACCCAGGCCGGCGTCAAGACCGTGCTGACCGACGCGGCGAAGCTGGCCCCGGCCGGCTCCGGCGGCGGCGTCACCGTGCAGGGCAGCACCGTGCGCGCCCAGCCGACCGACTCGCTGATCTCCGCCGCCATGTCCGGCGTGCCGAGCGTGCCCGGCTCGGTCACCGTCGCCGTGAACACCGAGCGCGCGATCTCGAGCCAGAACGGGCTCGGGGCGCTCGCCTTCCGCGCGGGCCTCGGCGTCCCGTCCGGGCAGGAGCGCCCGGACCACCTGCTGGTCGCCCCGCCGCGGCGGTGGGACGCCCCGGCCGCCGAGCTCACGGCGTACCTGCAGCAGGTCGGCGACTTCCTCAACGCGGGCGTCGTCACGGCGTCGTCGCTCCCGTCGCTGCTGGACGCCGATCCGCAGACCACCGGCGCGGTCGGCGACGGCGGCCAGGACCCCGGCTCGGTCGCCGACCCGGCGCTCGTCTCGACGCTGTCGAAGCTCGACGAGCAGGCCACCGGGATGGCGTCGGCGATGCAGCCGGACCCCACCAAACGGGTGAAACCGGAAGACGTCGTCGCGCCGGTCCGGCTGGCCGAGCTGCGCGGCGCCTCCGCCGGCTGGCGGGGCCTGCCCGCCGACGCGGCGACCGCGAACGCGCGGGCCGAGATCGGGGCCATCAGCGACCGCGTGAGCGTCCAGCAGCCGCGGCAGACGATCGCCCTCGCGTCCGGCAACTCCCCGCTGCCGGTGTACGTGGTGAACGACCTGCCGGTCGGGATCAACGCCCGGTTCACCCTCGACAACAACATCGGCCTGCGTGCGGACGACCGCAAAGAGGTGTCGTTCCCCGCGGGCGGCGGACGGCAGTACTTCCTCCCCGTGGAGGCGCTGCGGGCCGGCCGGTTCAGCGTCGATGTGTCGTTGAGCACGCCCACCGGTACCCCGCTCGGGTCATCCGCGCGGTTCGAGCTGACGTCCACGGAGTACGGCGCGATCACCATCATCGCGACCGTCGCCGCAGGTGTGGCCCTGCTTCTGCTCGCCTCCCGGCGCATCTACCGGCGGGTCAAGGACGCCCGGACGGGTCGCGACGTCGTGGACTGATCCGTCGGCGTTTGAGTGTTCCGGGCGGTTCCCGATTACCCTTGGTCCGCACGTGCGCGGCACCGGGCCGCGGCACCGGAGAACAGCACCGAGGATTGGGCACGCGTTGGAGAGAGAGCCGGGCTTACCACCCGAGCGTGCGGGTCGTCCTCGGCGCGAAGGCGCTCAGCCCCCGCAACGGGGTGACGGCCCCCCGCGTCCGGTCCGCCGCCAGCAGCCGCCTCCGCCACCACCGGAGCGCGGCCGCAGGCAGCCGCCCCGCAACGGGCAGACGCGCCAGATGCCTCCACCGGACGACGCGACGGTCCGTGACCGCCGCCCCGTCCGCGAGGACGGCCCTCCCCGTCCCGCCCGCGAGGACGGCGGCCCGCGGCGGCCCGCTCGCGACGAGGCACCACCCCGGCGACCGTCTCGTGAGGACGGCCCGCCGCCCCGCCGCCCGGCCCGCGACGACGCACCCCCGCGCGACGGCCGGCCGGTCCGCGGCGACGGCCCCCCTCGTGACGGGCGACCCGTCCGCGACGAGGCAGTGGTCCGCGACCAGCGGCCGCCTCGTGACGGCCAGCCCGTCCGCGACGACGTGCCCCCGAACGACGCCTGGCCTGTCCACGACGAGGCCCCGCCCCGCGAGCCGCAGCGCCCCGCCCGGCGCGTCCCGCCGCCTCCGCAAGGCCCACCCCCGCAAGGGCCGCCTCCGCAAGGCTCGCCGCCGCAGCGCGGCGGGCAGCCTCCCCGCGCCGGCGGTCCGGCACCCACGCGCGTCCAGCCCGTGCCGCCGCCTCCAGGACCGCCCGGCCCGCCGTCGGCCCAGGGCCGGCTCCCGCAGCCCGCCCCGCCGGTGACCCCGCCGCCGGGCACCCCGGCCCCCGGCACCCCGCCGCCCGGCATCCCGGTGCCCCCGCGCGGGCGCGGCTCCCGGCGGCCCGCGCCGGTCCGGCCGTGGCAGGAGGAGGCCCAGCGCCCACCCGACCCGGAGGCGACGCGGTTCATCCCGCGCACCGCCGGCGTCCCGATGAACTCGCGCTGGCCGGTCGCCGACCCGGACGTCATGCGCCCGTACGACGCGCTGGCCACCCAGGTCATGCCGGCGCTCAAGGGCCCGCTCGTCAAGCCGAGGCCCGACGAAGAGGCACCGGCCAAGGCGCCGTCGCTGGCGAAGGCGTCCGGCCGGATGGCGATCGCGTCGCTGATCAGCCGGATCACCGGCTTCCTGTGGAAGCTGCTGCTGGTCGCCGCGATCGGGCAGGGCATCGCGAACGACTCGTTCAACGTCGCCAACACGATGCCGAACATCATCTTCGAGCTGCTGATGGGTGGCGTGCTCGCCAGCGTCGTCGTGCCGCTGCTGGTGCGCTCCCAGGACGACCCCGACGGCGGCGCGGCCTACACCCAGCGGCTCATCACGGTGGCGTTCTCGCTGCTGCTGGTCGGCACGGTGGTCGCGGTGCTCGCGGCACCGGCGTTCACCAGCCTCTACGTCGACTCTTCCGGCAAGGCGAGCGCGGACCTCACCACGGCGTTCGCCTACCTGCTGCTGCCCGAGATCTTCTTCTACGGCGTCTTCGCGCTGCTCTCGGCGGTGCTGAACGCCAAGCAGATCTTCGGCCCCACCGCGTGGGCGCCGGTGATCAACAACCTGGTCGTCATCTTCACGATCCTGGTCGTCTGGGTCATGCCCGGCGACATCGACACCGCGAACGTCTCGATCACCGACCCGAAGGTGCTGACGCTCGGCATCGGCGTCACCGGCGGCATCGTCGCCCAGGCCCTGCTGCTGGTGCCGCCGCTGCTGCGGTCCGGCTTCCGGTTCAAGTGGCGCTGGGGCATCGACAAGCAGATGAAGGAGTTCGGCGGCCTCGCGCTCTGGATCCTCGGCTACGTCGCCGTCAGCCAGATCGGGTACACGATCAACACGCGCGTGCTGACCACCGGTTCACCCGGTGGTGTGACCGCGTACAGCAACGCCTGGCTGCTCTTCCAGCTGCCGTACGGCGTCATCGGCGTCTCGCTGCTGACGGCGATCATGCCGCGGATGAGCCGCGCGGCCGCCGACGGCGACCACAAGAAGCTGATCGGCGACCTATCGTACGCGTCCCGGATGTCGACGGTGATGCTCGTCCCGATCTCCGCCGTGATGACCGTGGTCGGCGGCTCGATCGGCATCGCGCTGTTCACCTTCGGCAAGGGCACGATCGACACCGCCGAACGGCTCGGCGACGCGCTCGCCATCTCGGCGTTCGCGCTGCTGCCGTACGCGCTGGTCATGCTCCAGATGCGCGTCTTCTACGCGATGAAGGACGCCCGCACGCCGACGCTCATCATGATCGTGATGACGCTGGTCAAGGTGCCGCTGCTGTACCTGTGCCCGGTGCTGCTGTCGCCGGACAACGTCGTGCTCGGCGTCATGATGGTCAACGCGCTGACGTTCGTCGTCGGCGCGATCCTCGGCCAGGTCTGGCTGTGGGTGACGCTGGGCAACCTGCGCAGCAAGCGGGTGATCGGCGTGATCCTCTTCACGGTCGTCGCGAGCGCCCTCGGCGTCGGCGCGGCGTGGCTGGTGGGCCAGGTCGTGCCGGACTCCTTCGGGCCCAAGCTGGGCGCCTGGGTCAAACTCTTCCTGCAGGGCATCGTCGGCATCGTCGTGTCGTTCGGCGTGCTGATGGCACTGAAGGTGGAGGAGCTGAAACCGGCCACGTCGAGGTTCACCCGGTTGATCAAGCGGGGGTAACGATTCCGGTACGGAAGGCGACGACTCGTGCGTCGTATTCTGGGTACCCTCGACACCGGGGATCGAGCGGGAGCGAGTGAGGGTGGACACGAGGCGGAGCGAACAGGCGGGGGGTGCGAACCACGTGGGCAAGGCCCAGGTCGGATCGCTGGCCCCCGGGCGTGTGGTCGGCGACGGCCGCTACCGCCTCCTCGCGCAGTTCGGCGTGGACGAGCGGGGCGACGCGCACCTCTGGCGCGCCCGGGACGGGCAGCTGAAGCGGGACGTCGCGCTGACCCTGCTGGTCGGTGACCCGGCCGATCCCGAAGCCGCCCGGCTGGCCCGGCGGACCCTCGAACGCGCCACGCACGCGTCCAAGTTCGGCCACGGCGGCGTCGCCCGCGTGCTCGACGTGCTCGCGCTCGGCAGCGGCATCACCTCCAGCGAAGGCCTGCTCGGCGTCGTCGTCGCCGAGTGGACCAAGGGCAGCGACCTGGTCGACCTCGTCGCGCAGCGGCCGGTGGCCCCCGCCGCGGCCGCGCGGATGGTGCAGGCGCTCGCCGAAGCCGTCGAGCAGGCCCACCAGAACGGGCTCGTCCTCGGCCTCGACCACCCGCAGCGGCTGCGGCTGACGCCGAACGGCGCGCTGAAGCTCGCGTTCCCCGGCCCGCTGCCGGAGGCGACGCTGCGCGACGACGTCAAGGCGCTCGGCGCGGTCCTCTACCTGCTCCTGACCGGGCGCTGGGCGCTGCCCGGCGGCCCGCCCGCGATCCAGCCGGCCCCGCTGTCGCCGCAGGGGCGGATCGTCCCGCCGCGCCAGCTGGTGCCGACGGTCCCGGCCGACCTGTCGTCGCTGGCCGTCCGCACGATCGAGGACGGCGGCAACGGCGGCATCCGCACCAGCGCGGCCATCCTCCGCATGCTCGACCAGGTGGCCGAGGAGGAAGAGCGCACCCAGCTGATCAAGGCCGTCGGCGGGGACCCGGCCGAGGGCGAAGGCACCGTCTGGACCACGAAGAAGCCGGTCAAGGACGTCGCCCGGCGCCGCAAGCTCGCGCTCGGCGTCACCGTGCTGGTGGTCGCGACGGTCGTCATCCTCGCCTGGGGCGGGCTGATGCTGATCAACGTCTTCCAGGGCGACTCGAAGGCGAGCGGGCCGACGATCAACGTCGCCGCGCCGCCGGCGTCGAGCCAGCCCGCCGGGCAGCCGCCCGCGTCGTCGTCGGCGCCGGCCCCGCCGCCGTCACCGGCCGTGGGCGCCGAGGTGAAGCCGCAGGCCGTCGCGGTCTACAACCCCGACGGCAAGGGCGACAACACCGCGCGGGCGAAGTACGCGACCGACGGCAAGCCCGAGACCCAGTGGCGGACCGAGCAGTACAAGCAGCAGTTCCCCGCCATCAAGCCGGGCGTCGGGCTGGTCGTCACCTTCAAGGACCCGGTCAACCTCAGCCAGGTGAAGGTCGAAGGCGGTACCCCGGGCACCAAGGTCGAGATCCGCTCGGCGACCGAGAAGAACCCGGACTTCGACGACACGAAGGTCGTCGGCAACGGCGACCTGCAGGACGGCGAAACGACGATCCCGCTGGCCCAGCCGACGCAGGGCGAGTACTTCATCGTCTGGATCACCCAGCTGGGTGGCGAGGACGGGAAGTTCCAGACGGAGATCGCCGACCTGGCGTTCCTGCCTGCGGGGTGACGCACCCGACAGGGTCAGTAGGCTCTTGCGGGTGACAGCTGCAGCTCCCACGGATGCGGATCTGATAGCGGCTCACGCCGCGGGGGACCCCCATGCGTTCAGCGAACTCGTCCAGCGACATCGCGACCGCATGTGGGCGGTCGCCCTGCGCACGGTCCGCGATCCGGAAGAGGCCGCCGACGCGTTGCAGGACGCGTTCATCTCGGCGTTCCGGGCCGCCGACAAGTTCCGCGCGGAGTCGCAGGTCACGACGTGGCTGCACCGGATCGTGGTGAACGCCTGCCTCGACCGGATCCGCCGCCGCCAGGCCCGCCCGACCGTGCCGCTGCCGGAGACCGGTTTCAACGAGCCGGCCACCCCGCGCGACTCGATGGCCGAGCGCGAGACGAGCCTGCTCGTGCGCGAGGCCCTCGACCAGCTGCCGGAGGACCAGCGCGCGCCGATCGTGCTCGTCGACGTCGAGGGCTACTCGGTCGCCGAGACGGCGAAGATGCTGGGTATCGCCGAAGGCACCGTGAAGAGCCGATGCGCGCGGGGCCGCGGAAAACTCGCGAAGGTTCTCGGGCACCTGCGGAACCCCGATGCGATTGCGAACGTCCCAACTCACGAAAGCAAACGGGCCGGGCGTCAGCCGGGTAGCGGGGAGGGACGATGACGGACGAAAGCCGGGGGATCGGGGGGACCATCGGTCCGCCCTGGTCTGTCGACGTGCTCGCCGACCTCCACGCCGGTGTGCTGGAGGACGCTCAGGCGGCCGAGCTGTGGCCGCTGGTCAACGCCGATCCGGAGGCCCGGGAGATCCTGGCCGCCCTCGACGCGACGCAAGCCGATCTGGCTTCGCTCGCCGACGCGCCCGCCCCGCCGATGCCCGCCGAGTTCGCGGCCCGGCTGGACGCGGCGCTGGCCGCCGAAGCAGCGGCCAAGTTTCCCGACGCCCGGCCGGCAGCTCCGGCACCGCAGGGTGCCCAGGTGGTGGACCTCGCGGCGGCCCGGAGGCGGCGGAACAAGCGGCTCGGCTGGGCCGCCGGCGTCCTGACCGCGGCCGCGGCGGCGGTCGTCGCCGTGACCATCGCGATCCCGAACACCCCGCAGCAGAGCGGCACGCCGAACGTGGCGGCCCCGGCGCCGACGGGCCCCTCGGTCGGCAGTGACGGCAGCGGCGCGCAGGCCCTGATCGGCAAGGCGGTCGGCGTCCGCGACTTCGGCCCGCTGCAGAACGAAGACCGCCTGGACGCGTGCATCGCGGCCGCCGGGCTCGACCCGAAGGTGCGCCCCGAGGGCATCCGCCCGGTGAACGTCGGCGGCAAGGCCGGCGTCATGATCATCCTGACCACCGGCAAGCTCGCCCAGTTCCGGCTCGTGGCCTTCGGCGCGGACTGCGGACCGGGCAATCCGGCCGTCCTGTTCGACAAGGTCGTCGGGGAGAAGTAGCGGCTGTCACCCCGGGGAACATGGCCACCTACGATCGTGTTGAGCCTGGTACAGGTCACTACGAGCGGAGGTCACGGGTGGCTGCCGAAGAAATCAGGAACCTGATCGTCGTCGGGTCGGGTCCTGCCGGATACACCGCTGCCGTTTACGCGGCACGAGCCCAGCTGGAACCGCTGGTGTTCGAGGGCACGCAGTTCGGCGGCGCGCTGATGACGACGACCGAGGTCGAGAACTTCCCCGGGTTCCGCGACGGCATCATGGGTCCGGACCTGATGGAGGAGATGCGCAAGCAGGCCGAGCGCTTCGGCGCCGAGCTGCGCGCGGAGGACGTCGAGTCGCTGGAGCTGACCGGGGACGTCAAGTACGTCGTCGCGAACGGCAAGCGCTACGCCGCCCGCGCGGTCATCCTCGCGATGGGTGCCGCGGCGCGGTACCTGAACGTGCCGGGCGAGCAGGAGCTGCTCGGCCGCGGTGTCTCGGCCTGTGCGACCTGTGACGGCTTCTTCTTCCGCGACCACGACATCGTGGTCGCCGGCGGTGGCGACTCGGCGATGGAGGAGGCGACCTTCCTGACGAAGTTCGCGAAGTCCGTCACGGTCGTGCACCGGCGCGACGAGTTCCGCGCGTCCAAGATCATGCTCGAGCGCGCCCGCGCGAACGAGAAGATCAAGTGGAAGCTGAACTCGCAGATCACCGGGGTGCTCGGCGACGGCAAGGTCGAAGGCCTGCAGCTCAAGGACACCAAGGACGGCTCGGAGTCGACGCTGGACGTGTCCGGCTTCTTCGTGGCGATCGGTCACGACCCCCGCAGCGAGCTCGTGCGCGGGCAGGTCGACCTGGACGAGGACGGTTACGTCGTCACCCAGGGCCGGACGTCCTACACCAACCTCGACGGCGTGTTCGCGGCCGGCGACCTGGTGGACCGCACGTACCGGCAGGCGATCACCGCCGCCGGTTCCGGGTGCAGCGCCGCGATCGACGCGGAACGATGGCTCGCGGAGCACGGCGAATCGGACGCGCACGAGGCGCCCGAGCTCGTCGGCGGCGGCTACGGCGCGGGCACCAACTGACTTTCCGGCGCAACACCACCCCCTTGGAGGAGAAACCATGGCCAACACCGTCAAGGTGACCGACGCGACGTTCGTCGACGAGGTCCTGACCAGCGAGAAGCCCGTCCTGGTCGACTTCTGGGCCACCTGGTGCGGCCCGTGCAAGATGGTCGCCCCGGTGCTCGAGGAGATCGCGGCCGAGAACGGCGAGAAGCTGACCATCGCCAAGATCGACATCGACGAGAACCCGAACACGCCGCGTGACTACCAGGTGATGTCGATCCCGACGCTGATCCTGTTCCAGGGCGGCAAGCCGGTGAAGCAGATCGTGGGCGCCAAGCCGAAGGCCGCGCTGCTGTCGGACCTCGCCGACGTTCTCTGAGTTCCAGTACTCCCGGCGGACCCGGGGCCTGCGAGAACCCTCTCGTGGACCCCGGGTCCGTCTTCGTTCGGGGGAATGTGACCGGTGTGGGTGAATCGAGCGTGACCGGAGCCACCGGGGGTACTCCACGATCGGGCCCTTGACGGACCTACCGGGCCTGCGCTGTCACCGAGAGTTGGCAAGGCACAATAGAGGACCTGGGCCCGTCCCAGCGAAGGTTTTCTTACCCCGCACCGAGCCCCCGAGTCGGTGCCCTAGGAAAGAGCGAGGAGTGCATGCGGGTACTCCGCCGCGGTGACGCCGGTCCGGACGTCGCCGAGATCAGGTCCATCCTGGCCGGGATGGACCTGCTCCCGCCGGTCACCGGTACCGACGCCTACGACACGTTCGACGTCGCCGTCGAGCACGCCGTCCGTGCCTTCCAGCAGCGCCGTGGGCTGATGACCGACGGCATCGTGGGTCCGGCGACCTTCCAGGCGCTCAAGGGCGCCAGCTACCACCTGGGCAGCCGTCCGCTGTCCTACATGATCGCGTCGCCCGTGCACGGCGATGACGTCTTCACGCTCCAGGAGCGGCTCACGGAGCTCGGCTTCGACGCCGGCCGCCCCGACGGCTACTTCGGCCCGGCCACCGAGCGCGCCCTCAAGACGTTCCAGCGCGACATGCGCCTGACGCCGGACGGCATGTGCGGCCCGGCGACCATCCGCGAGCTGCACCGCCTGTCCTCGCCGCGGGCGAGGGGCGGGCGCCCGGTGTTCCTGCGCGAGCAGGAGCAGGTGCGCCAGGCCGGTCCGCGCCTGCGCGGCAAGCGCATCGTGATCGACCCGGGCCACGGCGGCGACGACCTCGGCGTGGTCGCCGGCGGCCTGCGCGAAGCCGACATCGCCTGGGACCTCGCGCGCCGCCTCGAAGGCCGGATGAAGGCCACGGGCATGGAGGCGCTGATCTCCCGCGGCCCGAACCACAGCCCGACCGAGCTGGAACGCGCCAAGTTCGCCAACGACGCGGGCGCGGACCTGTTCCTCTCGCTGCACAGCGACAAGAACTCGTCGCCGCGCGCGCAGGGTGTCGCGAGCTTCCACTTCGGCAACGGCAACGGCACGACGTCCACGGTGGGCGAGCTGCTGGCCGGCTTCATCCAGCGTGAGGTCGCGGCCCGCACCGGCCTGCAGGACAACCGCACGCACTACAAGTCGTGGGACATCTTCACCCGCACGCGCTGCCCGGCGGTCCGGATCGAGATCGGCTACCTGACGAACCCGGACGACGCCCGCAAGCTCGGCGACCCGGCGTTCCGCGACATCGTCGCGGAGGGCATCCTGATCGCCGTCAAGCGCCTGTACCTGCTCGGCGAGGGCGACCAGCCGACGGGAACGTTCACGTTCGCCGACGTCCTGGCGCACGAGCTCGCCAAGGCCGAATAGGGCCGACCACAACCCCTAGCGGCTCACCTTCACCTGCCCCACCACCCCTGGGGACGCACGCGGTGCGTCCCCAGGTTTCCGGGCAGTCATCCACAGCTTTTCCACCGCGCCTAGCAGCGCTCTGTGGATAACTCGGCACTTCTTCCACATGTGTGCACACGCGGGTCAGACCCGTGGTCGAGCACGGGCGCAAACGTTTGCGGGGGGGGGTCAGGCGCGGCCGAGACTCGGCTCGGCCGTCGTGATCGTCACCTGGCCGAGCAGCCGCTCCAGCGCCGCCTCGACGTCTTCCTTCCAGGTGATCGCCGACCGCAGCTCCAGGCGCAGCCGCGGCCACTTCTGGTGCGGGCGGACCGTCTTGAAGCCGACGCTCTGCAGGAACGCGGCCGGCAGCACGCAGCTGTGGCCGCCGTCCGGGTCGGTCTCGTCGGGGCGGGCGTCGCCGAACGCTTCGATCGCGCGGACGCCGCGTTTGGTCAGGTCCTTCGCGACCGCCTGGACCAGCATCCGGCCGAGGCCGCCGCCGCGGAACTCGGGGAGGACCTGGAACGCCGTCAGCAGGACCGCGTCCGCGCTCGGCGGGGACGTCGGGAAGGCCAGCGAGCGCGGGACGGCGTTCGGCGGGGCGTACAGCACGAACCCGACCGGCAGCGTGTCGCTGTAGACGATGCGGCCGCAGGAACCCCACTCGAGCAGAACGCTGGAGACCCAGGCTTCCTTCTCGACCTCGGTGGCGCCGAACTCCTCGGCCTGGTTCTTCAGGTGCGGGGCCAGCTCCCAGTACACGCACCTGCGGCAGCTCTTCGGCAGGTGCTCCAGGTTGTCCAGTGTGACGCCCACGACGCGACGCGACACCCGCGACCTCCCCTGACCTGCTGCTCCCGACCGGCCGCCCGGCCGTCAAGCCGCGTTCGACCGCGGGCACGACACAGGAGCCACAGTCGAGGATAGGCCGATGTGACGAGCGCCGAAAGGCCAGGGGTCCCGGATGGGTGCACGGTTACACTCGACAGGATCTGTCAATCGAGCCCCGGGTGAATCGTCGATGACCGAGAACCGCCCCAGCAAGCCGCACAGCGGCCGTCAGAACCTCGACCCGCACCTCGAGCGGTACGCCGCGCGCACCGCCGGGATGACCGCCTCCGAGATCCGGGCGCTGTTCGCGGTCGCCAGCCGGCCCGAGGTGGTTTCGCTGGCCGGCGGCATGCCGAACCTGGCGGCGCTCCCGCTCGACACGCTGTCGGCGCAGGTCGCGGAGATCATCGCCGAAGACGGCCTCGTCGCGCTGCAGTACGGCTCGGCGCACGGCGTCCCGGTCCTGCGTGAGCAGATCTGCGAAATCATGGCGCTGGAGGGCATCAAGGCCCACCCGGACGACGTCGTGGTGACCGTCGGCTCCCAGATGGGCCTGGACATGGTCACGCGGCTGTTCTGCGACCCGGGTGACGTCGTCATCGCCGAAGGCCCCTCGTACGTCGGCGCGCTGGGCTCGTTCGCCGCGTACCAGGCGCAGGTCGTGCACGTCGCGATGGACGACCAGGGCCTGGTGCCGTCGTTGCTGCGCGAGGCGCTCGACCGGACGGAGAAGGCCGGCCGCCGGGTCAAGTTCCTCTACACGATCCCGAACTTCCACAACCCCGCCGGCGTGACGCTGGCCGTCGAGCGGCGCGCGGAGATCCTGGAGATCTGCCGTGAGCACAACGTCCTCGTCGTCGAAGACAACCCGTACGGATTGCTCGGGTTCGACGGTCAGACGTACCCGGCGCTGCGCTCGACCGACCCCGACAACGTCGTGTACCTCGGCTCGTTCTCCAAGACGTTCGCCTCCGGCCTGCGCGTCGGCTGGGTGCTCGCGCCGCACGCCGTGCGCGAGAAGCTCGTGCTGGCCGCGGAGTCGGCGACGCTGTGCCCGCCGACGTTCAACCAGATGATCGTCTCGCGCTACCTGGCCACGCACGACTGGAAGGGCCAGATCAAGAAGTTCCGCGAGAACTACCGCGAGCGGCGCGACGCGATCCTGTCCGCGCTCGACCAGTACCTGCCCCCGGGCTGCTCGTGGACCAAGCCGGACGGCGGGTTCTACGTCTGGGTGACGGTGCCGGAAGGCGTGGACACGAAGGCGATGCTGCCGCGCGCGGTGACCGCGCGGGTGGCGTACGCGTCCGGCACCGGCTTCTACGCCGACGGGTTCGGCAGCCGGCAGATGCGGCTGTCCTACTGCTACCCGACGCCGGAGCGGATCCGCGAGGGCGTGCGGCGGCTGGCCGCGGTGCTCGAGTCCGAAATGGACCTGGCCCGCACCTTCGGTAACGTGAGCGCGCGCCAGATCCAGGGACCGCAGAACCCGTCCCCGGACACGGTCTAGTTCTTTTCAGCTAAGGAGTTCCTACGGTGGTCGACCGTACCGTTGCCGTGCTCGCCGGCGGGCTTTCGCACGAACGCGACGTCTCGCTGAGGTCCGGGCGACGGCTCTCCGCGGCGCTCAAGTCCGAGGGCCTCGGCATCGAGGAGTGGGACACCGACGCGGGCCTGCTGGAACGCCTGCGCACCCAGCGGCCGGACGCGGTGGTCGTCGCCCTGCACGGCGGTGAGGGCGAGAACGGCTCGGTGCAGACGGTGCTGGAGATGCTGGACGTGCCGTTCGTCGGCACCGGCTCCCAGGGCTGCCGCCGCGCGTGGGACAAGCCGACGGCGAAGGCGCTCATCGAGAACGCCGGCTTCACGACGCCGGGCTGGGTGGTGCTGCCGCACAGCACGTTCCGCGAGCTCGGCGCCCAAGCGGTGCTCGACGCCATGGTGGAGCGCCTCGGCCTGCCGCTGATCCTCAAGCCCGACCAGGGCGGCTCGGCGCTCGGCACCCAGGTGGTCCGCGAGGCGGCGGAGCTGCCGGCGGCGATGGTCGGCTGCTTCGCGTACGGCGACACGGTGCTCGCGGAGCGGTTCGTGGACGGCGTCGAGGTGGCCGTGACGGTCATCGAGGGCGAGAACGGCCCCGAGGCCCTGCCCGCGGTCGAGATCGTCCCGGAGAGCGGCGTGTACGACTACACGGCCCGCTACACGGCCGGCCTGACGGACTTCTTCACCCCGGCCCGCCTCGACGACGCCGCGGCCAAGGCGGTGGCCGAGCTGGCCGTCGCCGCGCACCGCGTGCTCGGGCTCCGGGACATCTCCCGCACCGACGCGGTCGTCGCGTCCGACGGCACGGTGTACTTCCTCGAAGTGAACCCGTCGCCGGGTCTCACCGAGACGTCGACGGTCCCGATGGCGATCGAGGCCGCGGGCAAGTCCCTCGGCACGGTGTTCGGTGAACTGATCGGGCGTGCGATCTCCCGCTGATTCAGAGGTACGGACTGAAGTGGTCGGCCACCTGGCCGGCCACTTCTTCTGCGTTCAGGGAGCCGTCGACCTCCAGCACGCGGACGCCGTGTTCGCGTGCGCTGCGGACGGCGTCTTCGGCGAGCAGCCGGTCCCGCGCGATCCGGTTCCGCTGAGCGAGTACGGGATCGCTGACCTTGGCCGTGACCGCACCGGCCCGCGGCAGGGACTTCAGCTGGTGCTGCCGGAACTCCTCGGTCGGCACCATCACCACCATCCGGCGGGACGAGTCGAGCAGCGGCGCGACGAGCTCCGGGCGCAGCCCCCACCCCTCGGCGAGCAACGGCCGGCCGCACACGAGTGCGCGCAAGTCGTCGAGCGCCCACTCGAACCGCAACGCGAAGATCTCGCGCGACGCGGCCGCCATCTCTTCCGGCGTCGAGCGCACCCACGTCCGTTCGGGATCACGCGCGGGTGCGCCGGTGGCGAGCAACCGATCGTTGTGGCCGCGCGCGTCGTGATAGTCGTAGTTGTACGCCGTCAGCCCGTGCCGGACGGCGAGCAGCCGGGCGACGGTCGACTTCCCCGCCCACTGCGCACCGCCGATCCAGAGCGCGCGGCCGATCGAACCGGTCGGATCCCACACGTTTTCCCCCGTTGCTCAGCGTCGCGGCGGAGTGATCCCTCCGCAATCATCACCGTGACGAAACACCCCGGGGTGATCCCTAATCGGTTTTCGGTGTCTGATTCGTCCCGTTCGCATCGATGATCGCGACGATCCGCTCGAGGTCGTCGACCGAGCCGAACTCGAGTGTGATCCGCCCCTTGCGGCGGCCGAGGTCGACCTTCACGCGGGTGTCGAACCGGTCCGAAAGCCGGTTCGCGAGCTCCTGCAGCCCCGGCGCCTGGATCGGCTTGCGCGGCGCGGGCTTCGGCTTGGCCGGCTTCTCACTCTTCTTGAGCGTGACGGCTTCCTCGGTCGCCCGGACCGACATGCCCTCCGCGATGATGCGCGCGGCGAGCTCTTCCTGACTGTCGGCGTCCTCCAGCGAGAGCAGCGCGCGGGCGTGGCCGGCGGACAGGACGCCCGCGGCCACCCGGCGCTGCACCGGCAGGGGGAGCTTCAGGAGCCGGATCGTGTTGGTGATGACCGGCCGGCTGCGGCCGATCCGGCTCGCCAGCTCCTCGTGCGTGACCGCGAACTCGTCGAGCAGCTGCTGGTACGCCGCCGCCTCTTCGAGCGGGTTCAGCTGGACGCGGTGGATGTTCTCCAGGAGCGCGTCGCGCAGCATGGACTCGTCGGCGGTCTGCCGGACGATCGCCGGGATCGCTTCGAGCTCCGCCTGCTGCGACGCGCGCAGCCGGCGCTCGCCCATGACGAGCTCGTACTCGTCGTTCCCGAGCTCGCGGACGACGATGGGCTGCATGAGCCCGAACTCGCGGATCGAGTGCTCGAGCTCGGCGAGCGCGTCTTCGTCGAAGACCTGACGCGGCTGCTTCGGGTTCGGCTTGATCGAGCTGACCGGGATCTCGCGGTAGACGGCGCCGGCGACCTCGCCGCCGTGCGTCTTCGCCTGGCCGTTGGCCGCGAACCAGCCCTTGTCCTCGGCCGCCTTCTTGTCCGCGGCCGTATCCCCGGCCGCGGGCAGGGGGCCGCCCGTGGCGGGTCCGGTCGGGATCAGGGCGGCGAGGCCGCGCCCCAGCCCTCCTCGGCGCTCGGTCATGTCGAACTACCCTTCTCCAGCTGTGCGCCGCGCTCGGCGATCTCCTTGGCCGCGTCGACGTAGCTCATCGCACCGCGCGAACCAGGATCGTAAGCGAGGACGGTCTGGCCGTACCCGGGCGCCTCCGAGACCTTTACGCTGCGCGGGATGACGGTCTTGAGGACCGTGTCGCCGAAGTGGTTGCGCACCTCGTTCGTCACCTGGTCGGCCAGCTTGGTCCGGCCGTCGTACATGGTGAGGAGGATCGTCGAGACGTGCAGCTCGCGGTTGAGGTGCTGCTGCACGAGCTCGATGTTGCTCAGCAGCTGCCCGAGCCCTTCGAGTGCGTAGTACTCGCACTGGATCGGGATGAGCACCTCCTGCGCGGCGACCATCGCGTTGACCGTCAGCAGGCCGAGCGACGGCGGGCAGTCGATGAAGACGTAGTCGACGCCGATCTCGTCGAGGATCTCCGAGGAGATCGCCTCCTTGAGCCGCGACTCGCGGGACGCCATCGAGACGAGCTCGATCTCGGCGCCGGCGAGGTCGATCGTCGCGGGGACGCAGAAGAGGTTGGGGGACTGTTCGGTGGGCTGCGCGGCGTCCGCGAGCGTCACCTCGCCGATGAGCACCTCGTAGATCGACGGCGTCCCGGACCGGTGGTCGACGTCGAGCGCGGTGCTCGCGTTGCCCTGCGGGTCGAGGTCGACGACGAGCGTCTTGAGCCCGTGGACGGCCAGCGCGGCGGCGAGGTTGACCGTGCTCGTGGTCTTGCCGACGCCGCCCTTCTGGTTGGCGACGGTCAGCACGCGACGACGGCCGGGGCGGGGAAGCGTCCTCTCGGGGTTCAGCAGGCGAGCGGCGCGGGCGGCTTCTTCGGCGATCGGGGTCCAGCCCACGTCGGGGGTGGTCTCCGTGGAGTCGGACGGCGGGGGATTCACCGGTCTCGACACCTCCTCCATGTTGACGTCTGGTCGGTGGTCGAGTCGCGTCGTTTCACGTGGAACATCGCGGCCCGTTAACGCTTCTTGCTCCGTGCCTTCGGCTTGCTTGCTGCTGGGAGGCGACGGATCTTCACGACCGTGCTGGGGACCTCTAGTACTGCGGCACCGCATTCGACGATCAGTGGAGCGGCCCCGCCGGCCTTGCGGATGGCGGCACCGTCCCGCTCGATCTCGTCCGCCGCGCTGGCGCCCTTGAGGGCGACCAGGAAGCCGTCGGAGCGAACGAGCGGCAAGCACCAGTCCGCGAGCCGGGCGAGCGGGGCGACCGCGCGAGCGGTGACGATGTCGGCGCCACCGAGCTGCTCACGCACAGGCCGCTCCTCCGCGCGTCCACGGACGATGGTGATCGGGAGTTCCAACTTCTCGGCCACCTCGGCCAGCCAGTCCACCCGGCGGGCCATCGGTTCGAGCAAGACGATATCGAGGTCCGGTCGCGCGATCGCGAGCGGTACTCCCGGAAGGCCGGCGCCCGACCCGACATCGACGACGCGGGCGCCCTCGGGCATCTGCTCACCGATGACGGCGGAGTTGAGGACGTGCCGCTCCCACAGCCGCTCGACCTCCCGCGGCCCGATCAGCCCACGCTCGACACCGTGACGCTCGAGGAGTTCGACGTACCCAGCGGCTTGGTCCACCCGCGCACCGAACACTCGCTCCGCCGCGGCCCGCACCGTCTCCGCGGCCTGATCCAAGCTCACTCCGTCTACTCCTCGTCCGCCGGTTTCACGTGAAACCGCGCTGCTTCGATTGTCCCCGATGCCGAGCCGAAAACGAGCCGACGAGCCGCAGATGTGGACAACTCCACTCACCCGGCGGCGCGGCGAAGGCGGTTCCACGTGAAACATCACCGCTGTAATTCGCTCAGCAGCCGCTTCGCGTTCCGCGACGACGCCACCGCCGCAGGGCCGGGCTTGCTCGGGCCGAGGCCGGCTACGCGACCAAGCTCGGCGGACATCGCCGGCCGAGGCAGTGATCCTCATCCACATTGCCGACGGGACACCTCTACCTCGCCGCGGGAGCGGTCGCCGCCGGCGAGAGGATCCGTCCCCCAGCGAGCCGCGAGTTCCACGTGAAACATCACCGCTGTAATTCGCTCGGCCGCGGCTTCGCGTTCCGCAGCCGGATCCCACTGAACCCGAGCGAACTCCCCGCCGCGGCGTCGACGAACACCCACAGGTTCGACACAACCCGAAGCTCGATCCCGGCATCCTCGTGCAACCCGAGGAGATCCCCAACCACCGAAGGCGGCCCCAGCGGCGACACTGCCGACGACGCCACCATCGCATGCGCGTGCTCGCCGAACGGCCGGAACGAAGAAGCCGCGAACCGGTACGCGTACAACCGGACCGTCCGCATCTCCTCGAGCCACCCGTACTCGATCGCGTGCACCCGAGCCGACCCGAGCCATGTCCGGTCCGCCGAGGAAGTCGACGGCGTCACCCACGCCATCGCGCGGGGACACTGGCGAGGAAACCAGTAGTCCGGTGCCCGCTCCGGGCCGACCGCCCACACGTACGCCTCCGGCTGCTGAGCCGTCGCGGCGACGTGTGGCTCGAAGCGCGTGATCGTCGGGTCCTCCGAGAAGTGGACGACCTCACCGGGTGCCGGGCGCATGGCACAAAAGAAGCGGCCCCACCTGACCGAGTCAAGTGGGGCCGCTTCGGCGGAACCGAGTCTCAGGACTCCGGGAAGATCACCACACGGCGCTTCGGGTCCTCGCCCTCGCTCTCGCTCGTGACGCCCGCGACCGCCGCCACGGCGTCGTGGACGACCTTGCGCTCGAACGGGCTCATCGGCTGCAGCCGCACCCGCTCGCCGCTCTGCAGGACCGACTCCGCCGTCGAACGGCCGAGCTCGCGGAGCTCCTCGCGGCGGTCCGCGCGCCAGCCCGCGATGTCCAGCATCAGGCGGCTGCGGGAGCCCGTCTCCTGCTGGACCGCCAGGCGGGTCAGCTCCTGCAGCGCCTCGAGCACGGTGCCGCGCGGGCCGACGAGCTTCTCGAGGTCCTCGCCGCCGTCGATGCTCACGATCGCGCGGCCGGCTTCCACGTCGAGGTCGATGTCACCGTCGTAGTCGAGCAGGTCGAGCAGGCGCTCGAGGTAGTCACCGGCGATGTCGCCCTCCTGGACGAGGATGTCGTCACCGCCCGCCTTCTCCTCGCCCGCCGCGTCCGCTGTCGCGGCCGGGGTCACGTCGTCCTCATCGGCTTCGATCGTTTCGATCGTCTCCGACATCATTCGTCTCCTCTCCGAACCGGTCGCGCCTCAGCGGCGCTTCCGGCCCGACTTCCTGGTCGAGTCTTTGAGAAGGCCCGGCACCCCGGTGCCGTTGTCCTTCGAGCCGTTCTGGCCGTTCGTGTCGGCCGGGGTCTGGTCGCCGTCGGCAGAGGCAGCCGAAGCAGCAGACGCACCCGAGGCGGTCTGCGCGAAGCCGTGCGCCGAGCCCGCCTTGGTCACCTTCTTCTGCGAGCCGCCCTGCGCCGGCTGGTTCTTCTTCTGCTGAACCGGCTTCTGACCGACCTTCGGCGCGGTCGGCTTCTGGCCCGGCTTCGGGCCGAGCGTCGCGCGCTTCTCCGCGGCCTCCGCCTTGCGGGCCGCCTCTTCCTTGTCGATCTTCGTGTAGACGAGCCGCTGCTGCATCAGGGTCCAGCCGTTGTTCGCCAGCCAGTAGAAGAGGAGGCCGAGCGGGAACAGCGCACCGAAGACGAGGACACCGAGCGGGAAGATGTACATCGTCAGCTTGTTCATGATCGCGGTCTGCGGGGTGGCCGACGCGGCGTTCTGCCGGGCCACCGAGTGGCGCGCGGTGAGGTGCGTGGCGATGGACGCGACGATCATCAGGGGCAGCGCGACCGGGAGCACGTTCCAGTGGAAGCCGACGTTCGTGGCGCCACCGCTGACGACCCCGACGCCGTTGTAGACGGCCTCACCGAGGTTGACGCCGAACAGCTTCGCGTTGACGTAGGACTCGACGTCGTGCTGGGTGAAGAAGTAGTTCTCGGTCTTCGGGCCGCCACCGGGCGGCGGCATCGTGAACGCGCGCAGGACGTGGTTCAGGCCGATGAAGACCGGGATCTGGAGCAGCATCGGCAGGCAGCTGCCCAGCGGGTTGACGCCGTGCTCGCGCTGGAGCTTCTGCATCTCCTGCGCCTGGCGCTGCTTGTCGTTCGCGTACTTCTTCTGGAGCTTCTTCATCTCCGGCGCGAAGTCCTGCATCTTCTTCATCGACCGGACCTGGTTCACGAACGGCTTGAACATGATGCCGCGGACCGTGAACGTCAGGAAGATGATGCCGAGGATCCAGGAGATCGCCGCGGCTTCCCCGAAGACGAACCCGAAGACCTTGTGCCAACACCAGAGGATGAAGGACACGGGGTAGTAGATGAAATCGAGCACTGCTGCTACTCCTCGATCGGTGTTTCAGGTCGTCGGTGGCGCCACGAGAACTCCTCGGGCACGGGATCGCGGCCGGGCGGTGTCCACGGGCCGCAGCGCAACAGCCGGCGCAGCGCGAGGTAGGAGCCGCGGCCGGCACCGTGCCGGGTGAGGGCTTCGACTGCGTACGCGCTGCAGCTCGGGTAGAACCGGCAAGCCGGTGGGAGGAAGGGCGAGATCGCCTTGCGGTAGAGCTTGATGGGGAGCAACAGGACCCAGGCGACGGGACCGGGCTTCAGCGGCTCGGCTTCGACGTCGTGCGTGTGGTCGTGCTCGGGGGTGGCTCGCATGCCGGTCACACCGCTGATCCGTGGTCGGGGGTCGCGTCCGCGGGACGCGTCGGGCGGGGGACATCCCCGGCCGGACGGCGCGACGGTGAAAGACCAAGCCGACGCAACGCTGCGTCGAGATCGGCTCCGAGCTCGGCGCTGGACGCGGTCGCGGACGGCGGCAATGCCCTAACGACCAACGCACTGCCGGGCGGCAGGGTTCCGAGCCGCGCCGAAACGAGGTGACGCAGCCGCCGGGTGACGCGGTGGCGGACCACCGAGTTGCCGACGGCCTTGCTCACCACAAAACCCGCCCTGGCCACCGACGGCACTGTGTCATCGAACTGCACAGCGTCGGCAGCCCCGGACGGGTCCGTGGTCAGCGCGTGGACGACGAGGCGGCGCTTGCCTGCCCGGGACCCGCGACGGAGAACCACGCGGAAATCCTCGCTCCGCCGCAGACGTGCGGCAGCCGGCAGCACGGCGCGCCCCGACGTGCCGGATCAGGCGGACAGCGCGGCGCGGCCCTTGCGACGGCGGCCCGCCAGGATGGCCCGGCCGGCACGCGTCCGCATGCGCAGGCGGAAGCCGTGCGTCTTCGCGCGGCGGCGGTTGTTCGGCTGGAAGGTGCGCTTACCCTTGCTCACTGCTTCTCCTGTGTGTCGCGTCGGACGCCGGGGTTTCCGCCCCGTCGTCTGGCGTGTCGTGCGGGCGCACGGCAGTCTCTGGTGTCTCCTACCAACGTGTGGCCTCGTCACGACGAGCGACGACAACGTGGGCACGCGAATAGCACCCGTCGCATACGGGAGACCTTACGAGGGTACGCACCCCCGTCGGGCGGCCGGTAAGCACCCCCTCGGCCACGGTGCGCGACCGGCTCGCGAGCGCGAGATCGTCAACGCCGGGGCACCGAATGGCAACACGCCGTACACCGTGAAATGCTTGCCGCCCAGGATGCCTTGTGGCAGCGGGCGGGGCTTGTTAGCGTGCCTCTCTCGGGTCACCGGTCGAGGTGCACGAGTATCCGGGTGGTGGAGTGCCCACCGGCGTACGACGAGCCCGCAGGTGGCGTCGCCGCGGGTCGCCGTACATTAGTGCACAGCTGTGGACAACTATGTGGATATTCGCTGTGCCGGTGCACACGCGGGTCCGCTGATGCGTACCGGACCGCGTGACCAGGGGCGTTCGGCCGTCCACGCCGACGAGGGGAGGGGAGCCAGACCGGTGTCGGAGCACCAGCACAATCTGGGCGTCATCTGGGAACAGGTGGTACGCGAACTGTCCGACGGGACCCTGTCCCCCCAGCAGCGCGCCTGGATGCGCGTGACCCGCCCGATCGGTCTGCTCGACGGCACCGCCCTGCTGGCGGCCCCCAGTGATTTCGCGAAGGAAGCGATCGAACGCGGTCTGCGCGGCGCGATCACCGACGCGCTCTCCCGGCGGCTCGGCCGCGCCATCTCGCTCGCGGTGAAGGTGGACAGCGCCGAGACCGTCGCGCCGTCGCCCGCGCCCCGGTACGTGCCGTCACCCGGCCGGGTGGAAAACGGCGCGAGCCCCGAGCCCGCTCCCGCGCTGCCGGGCAACGGCGCGCCGATGATGCCGCCGCCGCGTCCCGAACCCGCGCCCCCGATGCCGCCGCACCCGTCCGTCGCGGCGAAGGCCGACGACGGCGACGACACAGATGAAGAGGTGGATGAGGAAGGCGAGGCGCTCGCCGCCGTCCACGAGATCTGGCCGACGTTCTCCGGGCAGCCGATCGCCGGCCAGCCCTACACCGCGCCGGCGCAGCCGCAGACGTCGAAGACGAAGCTGAACGAGAAGTACACCTTCGACACGTTCGTCATCGGCGCGTCCAACCGCTTCGCGCACGCGGCCGCGGTCGCCGTCGCCGAAGCGCCGGCCCGCGCGTACAACCCGCTCTTCATCTGGGGTGAGTCCGGGCTCGGCAAGACGCACCTGCTGCACGCGGTCGGCCATTACGCGCAACGGCTCTTCCCCGGCATGCGCGTCCGGTACGTCTCGACCGAAGAGTTCACGAACGACTTCATCAACTCGCTGCGCGACGACCGCAAGGTCGCGTTCCAGCGCCGCTACCGCGACATCGACATCCTGCTCGTCGACGACATCCAGTTCTTGGAAGGCAAAGAAGGTACGCAGGAAGAGTTCTTCCACACCTTCAACACCCTCCACAACGCGAACAAGCAGATCGTCGTCAGCTCCGACCGCCCGCCGAAGCGCCTCGAGACGCTGGAAGACCGGCTGCGGACGCGGTTCGAGTGGGGCCTGATCACCGACATCCAGCCGCCCGAACTGGAGACGCGCATCGCGATCCTCCGGAAGAAGGCCGCGCAGGACAGGCTGGCGGTGCCGGGCGAAGTCCTGGAGTTCATCGCCTCGCGCGTCGAGGCGAACATCCGGGAGCTCGAAGGCGCGCTCATCCGCGTCACGGCGTTCGCGTCCCTGAACCAGCAGCCGGTCGACGTCGGGCTCGCGGAGATCGTCCTGCGGGACCTGATCCCGGACTCGCACGCGCCGGAGATCACCGCGCCGACCATCATGGGCGTCACGGCCGAGTTTTTCGACGTGACGCTCGACGACCTGTGCGGCCCCGGCAAGACGAAGGCGCTCGCCACCGCCCGCCAGATCGCGATGTACCTCTGCCGCGAGCTCACCGACATGTCGCTGCCGAAGATCGGGCAGACGTTCGGCGGCCGCGACCACACGACCGTCATGCACGCGGACAAGAAGATCCGCAAGGAGATGGCCGAGCGCCGGCGCATCTACGACCAGGTGCAGGAGCTGACGTCGCGCATCAAGCAGCGCGCCCGCCAGTAGCACATCCCTTACCTCCCAACGACTTCGGGGCGTCCGCTCAATGTGGACGCCCCTTTGTCGTCTTTGGACGCGTACGCGCGCGAAGCAGCGAAGCACGCGTACGCGTGCTTCGCCAAACTCGTGAAAATTCTTTGTACACAAGGACCTTTCCCCATGGTGTGGGCGGATTGCCCACAGTGCCAACGGATCTCCCATCAGCGACGACGCGGATTCCGTCCACACCCCGCCCACAGGTGATCCACAGCGCATCCACACCCTTGTCCACGCTGATTCCACAGGTTGCCCACATTCTGTGCACAGGACGGCCCGGTCACTCGGTAGGGCGAACCGGACGCCTCCGCGCACCCCCAGACCCTGGGGACGGAACGCCCCACACCTGGGGACAACCGTGGGGACAACCGGGCCCTTCTGTGGACGAATCGGGGGTCGCCCGAAACCATCCACGGACGGCCCGATCTACCCACAGGTCCGCCACCACGGTTACCCACATGCCCGCGACCGCTCCGACCTGCGCGAACGGGCTCGATCCACACAATCCACACCGCTTACTACTGCTACTGCCTTTAGATCTCTTCTAAGAGAGAACAAAACAAAAACAGGCGAAGGACGAAGTTGGGGACAGCCGCGAGAACGTGTCGGCAAGTCGACAAAGTCAAGGGGAGGCCGAGGTGACGGCGGGGCCCGCGACGGCCTAACGTGGACGCCTGCACCTGGTCCGCGCTCCGGCCGCGCAAGCGGGAGGGCGGACCGGCCGGAGGGGGCAGCCGGTCACTGTCCCGCGAGAACCAGGCCTGGCCCGAGCCACGAGCGCTCGGTCGTCGAAAGGATGCGCGCATGAAGATCCGCGTCGAGCGTGACGGGCTCGCCGACGCCGTCGCGTGGGTGGCCAGAAGCCTCCCCTCCCGGCCTCCCGTGCCGGTTCTCGGCGGTGTCCTGCTCGACGCCGGTTCCGACGGCGACTCCGACGCCCTGACCGTCTCGGGCTTCGACTACGAGGTCTCCGCCACGGTCGGCGTCCCGGCGACGATCGCCGACGGCGGCCGCCTGCTGGTCTCCGGGCGCCTCCTCGCCGACATCACCAAGGCGCTGCCCGCGCAGCCGGTCGAGATCTCCGTCGACGGCTCGCGCGCCACCATCACGTGCGGCACCGCGCGGTTCTCCCTGCCGACCATGCCGGTCGAGGACTACCCGCAGCTGCCGTCCCAGCCCGCCTTCGCGGGCGAGCTCGCGGGCGACGCGTTCGGCCAGGCCGTCACCCAGGTCGTCGTCGCCGCGGGCAAGGACGACACGCTGCCGATGCTCACCGGCATGCGGCTCGAGATCTCCGGCAGCTCGCTGACCCTCGTCGCGACCGACCGGTTCCGGCTCGCCATGCGCGAGTTCACCTGGCAGCCGGCCGAGGGGCTGGCCGACGCCGCGGTGCTCGTCCCGGCGCGCACGCTCGCCGAGGCCGCCAAGACGCTCGGCGCGAGCGGCGCCACGATCCGCCTCGCGCTCGCCAGCGGCGAGGGCCTGCTCGGCCTGTCCGGTTCCGGTCGCTACACGACGACCCGCCTGCTCGACGCGGAGTTCCCGCCGTACCGCCAGCTGCTGCCCGCGTCGCACACCTCGCGCGCGGTCATCGACGTGTCCGCTCTCACCGAGTCCATCAAGCGTGTTTCGCTGGTGGCGGAGCGGGGGACTCAGGTACGACTGGAGTTCGGGGACAACTCGCTGCGGTTGTCCGCGGGCGGTGACGACGAGGGAAGCGCCGAAGAGGAGCTTCAGGTCGAGTACGAAGGTGAGCCGGTGACCATCGCGTTCAACCCGGGTTACCTCGTCGACGGCCTCGGCGCGCTCCACAGCGACCGGGCGGAGCTGACGTTCACCACGCCGAACCGGCCGGCGCTGATCAAGCCCGCCGACCCCGAGGGCAACGTCGTCCCCGGCTACCTCTACCTCCTGATGCCGGTCCGCCTCCCGGGCTGACCCGCAACTTTCGTTAGCACGTAAGGGGATCTCATGGTTCAGCTCGGTCTGATCGGCCTGGGCAAGATGGGCTTCAACATGCGTGAGCGGCTGCGCGCGGCCGGTCACGAGGTGGTCGGCTACGACCGCAACCCGGACGTCAGCGACACGACGTCGCTCGAGGACCTGGTGTCCAAACTGGACGGCCCGCGGATCGTCTGGATCATGGTCCCGGCCGGCGACCCGACGCGCCAGACCGTCACCGAGCTGAGCAACCTGCTCTCCGCCGGCGACATGGTGATCGACGGCGGCAACTCGAAGTACACCGACGACAAGCTGAACGCCGACCTGCTCGCGGCCAAGAACATCGGCTACGTCGACTGCGGCGTCTCCGGTGGCGTGTGGGGCAAGGAGAACGGCTACGGCCTGATGGTCGGCGGTACCGCGGCCGACGTCGAGAAGGCCATGCCGATCTTCGACGCGCTGCGCCCGGAAGGCCCGCGCGAAGAGGGCTTCTCGCACGCGGGCGACGTCGGCGCGGGGCACTACGCGAAGATGATCCACAACGGCATCGAGTACGGCATGATGCAGGCCTTCGCGGAGGGCTTCGAACTGCTCGAGGCCGCGAAGGTCGTCAAGGACGTGCCCGCCGTGATCAAGGGCTGGCAGCGCGGCACGGTCGTCCGGTCCTGGCTGCTCGACCTGCTCGTCCGCGCGCTCGACGAGGACCCGGAGCTGGACGACCTCGAGGGCTACGTCGAGGATTCCGGCGAAGGCCGGTGGACGCTGGAAGAGGCGATCAACAACGCGGTGCCGGCGCCGGTCATCTCGGCCGCGCTGTTCGCGCGGTTCGCCTCGCGCCAGGAGCACTCGGCCGCGATGCGCGCGGTGGCCGCGCTGCGCAACCAGTTCGGCGGGCACGCCGTGAAGAAGGTCGGCGGGTAAGGAGCAGCTGGTGTATCTGCGTCACCTGCAGGTCACCGACTTCCGCTCCTGGCCGCAGGCCGATCTCGCGCTCGACCCGGGGCCGACCGTGCTGGTCGGCCAGAACGGTCGCGGCAAGACCAACCTGCTGGAGGCGATCGGGTACGTCGCGACGCTGGGCTCGCACCGCGTCGCGACGGACGCGCCGCTCATCCGGCACGGCTGCGAGCGCGCGCTGGTGCGGGTCGCGGTGGTCAACGACGACCGCGAGCTGACGGTCGAGCTCGAGATCACCAACGGCCGCGCGAACCGCGCCCGGGTCAACCGCGGCGCGGTCGGCCGGCCGCGCGACGTGCTCGGGATCCTGCGCACGGTGCTGTTCTCGCCGGAGGACCTGGCGCTCGTCCGAGGCGACCCGAGCGAGCGAAGACGGTTCCTCGACGAGCTCCTCGTGCTGCGCGCGCCGCGGTACGCGGGGGTCCGGGCCGACTACGAGAAGGTGCTGAAGCAGCGCAACGCCCTGCTCAAGACGGCGGGGAAACGCCGTACAGGCCGCGAAGACCCGTACGCGCTCTCGACGCTGGAAGTCTGGGACGACCACCTCTCGGTGGCGGGCGCGGAGCTGCTGGCCGCGCGCCTGAACCTCGTCGCGGACCTCGGGCCGTACGCGGCCGCGGCGTACATGGGGGTGGCGCCGGACTCGCGGCCGGCGAAGATCTCGTACAAGTCGTCGCTGGGTGAGGCCCTGCCGGAGACGTACGGCGTACCGGATGGTGAACGGGCGCAACCCGAAGTCCTGAAGGACGTCCTACTCAAGGCGCTCGGTGAAGCTCGGAAGGCCGAGCTCGAGCGCGGGATCAGCTTGGTCGGCCCGCACCGGGACGAGCTGGAGCTGATCCTGGGCGAAGCGCCGGCCAAGGGGTACGCGAGCCACGGCGAGTCGTGGTCGTTCGCGCTCGCCCTCCGGCTCGGCAGCTACGAGCTGCTGCGCGGGGAGGCGGGCGAACCGGTGCTGCTGCTCGACGACGTGTTCGCCGAGCTGGACCGCAAGCGCCGGGCCCGGCTGGCCGAGGTGGCCGCGAGCGCCGAACAGGTGCTGGTGACCGCCGCGGTCGACGAAGACGTGCCCAGCGAGCTGGCCGGCGGCCGGTTCGTGGTGGCGGATGGTGAGATCACGCGTGGCTGAGCAGGGCGAACCGGGGTCGGCAAGATCGACTCGCGCACCGCGTGTGATCGCCGACACAGCAGTTACCCACCGATCTGGGGACAAACCTGTGGACAGTGTGGATAAACCCGTGCCCGAGTTATCGCCGCGCGTGACCAAAACCCCGGAACAGCCGCTTGACGCCCCTCGCACGGGGGTTAACCCACGTGGGTCGGCTACTTCAAGTACGCAGAGTGAAGGTGGCACTGCTCCGAATGGGCAGACGGGCCGGGACCTGGCCCACGCCGCGCTCGAAGCGGCGAAGGCCAAGGCCAAGGAACGCGGGACGTCGCCGGGTTACCGGCGCCGCGCGGTCGGTGGTGGCGGGGGCCAGAACCCCCGGCGTCGCCGCTGGTCGGGGCCGGGAGCGGACCCGCGTGACCCGCAGCCGCTGGGCCGGCTCGTCTCGCGGCTGGTCACCGACCGGGGCTGGAACGAGAGCGTCACAACCGCCCGCGTCTTCGCGCAGTGGGCCCGGCTGGTCGGCGAGGACGTCGCCGAACACGCTCAGCCGGTCGCGCTCAAGGACGGCGAGCTCACCGTCCGCGCCAGCTCCACGGCGTGGGCGACGCAGCTGCGGCTACTGCAGGGGAAGCTGCTGCACAAGATCGCGGCGGGGGTCGGGAACGGCGTCGTCAAGCGCATGCGGATCCAGGGTCCGACCGCCCCGAGCTGGCGGAAAGGGCCCCGGCACGTGCCGGGTCGCGGCCCGCGTGACACGTACGGCTGACCCGGGTTGCGCGATGCTCGGTTGAATGCCCCGAGAACGCATCCAGGCCTCCCGAAATACGTCAAGACTCGGCTCGGACCGATTTCGTCCGTCTGCGACGCGCTCAGGGGTGTCCTTGCCGCATGCCAGCGGACGCGGCCAAGTACACTGGGAGGGAGCGAGCGTCCGCTCGGGCGAGACGAGGAGAAACAACGCCGGTGACCGAGAACAAGAGCGAGTACAACGCGTCGTCGATCACGGTGCTCGAAGGCCTCGAAGCGGTCCGCAAGCGCCCTGGCATGTACATCGGTTCCACCGGTGAACGCGGCCTGCACCACCTCGTCCAGGAGGTCGTGGACAACTCCGTCGACGAGGCGATGGCCGGTTACGCCACCAAGGTCGAGGTTACCCTGCTCGCCGACGGTGGGGTGCGCGTCGTCGACGACGGCCGCGGCATCCCCGTCGACATGCACCCCAAGGAGCAGAAGCCGACCCTCGAGGTCGTGCTGACCGTGCTCCACGCGGGCGGCAAGTTCGACAGCGACTCCTACGCGGTGTCCGGCGGCCTGCACGGCGTCGGCGTCTCGGTGGTGAACGCGCTGTCGACGAAGCTGCTCGCCGAGGTCAAGTACGGCGGCCGCAGCTGGCGCCAGGAGTACACCGACCAGATCCCCGGCCCGCTCGAGGACCTCGGCCCGGCGTCGGAGACCGGCACCACGATCACCTTCTGGGCCGACAGCAACATCTTCGAGACCACGACGTACAACTTCGAGACCATCTCGCGCCGGCTGCAGGAGATGGCGTTCCTCAACAAGGGGCTGACGCTGTCCCTGCGCGACGAGCGCGTCGCCGACGAGGAGACCGAAGAGGACGCCGAGGGCAAGGTCGCGCGGGTCAAGGAGAAGACCTACTGCTACCCGGGCGGGCTCGAGGACTTCGTCAAGCACATCAACGGCAGCAAGGACCCGATCCACTCCAGCGTGATCTCCTTCGACGCGAAGGGCACCGGCCTCGAGGTCGAGGTCGCGATGCAGTGGAACACCGGCTTCACGCCGTCGGTCTACACGTTCGCCAACACGATCAACACCCACGAGGGCGGCACCCACGAAGAGGGCTTCCGCGCCGCGCTGACCCGCGTCGTCAACTCCTACGCGCGCGACAAGAAGCTGCTCAAGGAGAAGGACGCCAACCTGACCGGTGACGACGTGCGCGAGGGCCTCGCCGCGATCGTCTCGATCAAGCTGGCCGAGCCGCAGTTCGAGGGCCAGACCAAGACCAAGCTGGGCAACAGCGAGGCCAAGACGTTCGTGCAGCAGACGTCGAACGAGTGGCTGGCGGACTGGTTCGAGCGCAACCCCACCGAGGCGAAGACGATCATCAACAAGTCGATCTCCTCGGCCCAGGCCCGGATGGCCGCGCGCAAGGCGCGTGACCTGGTCCGCCGCAAGGGCGCGCTGGAGATCGGCGGCCTGCCCGGCAAGCTCAAGGACTGCCGCTCGACCAACCCGGCGGAGTGCGAGCTCTACATCGTCGAGGGTGACTCGGCCGGCGGCTCGGCCAAGGAGGGCCGGGACTCGATGTACCAGGCGATCCTGCCGATCCGCGGCAAGATCATCAACGTCGAGAAGGCCCGCATCGACCGCGTCCTGAAGAACACCGAGGTCCAGTCGCTGATCACCGCGCTGGGCACCGGCATCCACGACGAGTTCGACCTCCAGAAGCTGCGCTACCACAAGATCGTGCTGATGGCCGACGCCGACGTCGACGGCCAGCACATCACCACGCTGCTGCTCACCCTGCTGTTCCGGTTCATGGCGCCGCTGATCGAGCACGGCCACGTCTTCCTGTCGCGGCCGCCGCTGTACAAGATCAAGTGGCCGCGGGCGGAACCGGAGTACGCGTACTCCGACCGCGAGCGCGACGCCGTCATCCAGGCGGGCGTCGAGGCCGGCAAGAAGCTGCCGAAGGACGACGCCATCCAGCGCTACAAGGGTCTCGGCGAGATGAACGCCGAGGAGCTGTGGGAGACCACGATGGACCCGGCGAACCGGCTGCTGGGCCAGGTCACGATGGACGACGCCGCCCAGGCCGACGAGCTGTTCTCGGTCCTGATGGGCGAGGACGTCGAGGCCCGCCGGTCGTTCATCACGCGCAACGCCAAGGACGTGCGCTTCCTGGACGTCTAGCCGTCCCCCTCCCGTTCGACACCCCGCACTCGAGAAGGACCCATGACGGAAACCTTGCCGCCGGCGCCGGACCACGACCGGATCGAACCGGTCGACATCCAGCAGGAGATGCAGCGCTCCTACATCGACTACGCGATGAGCGTGATCGTGTCGCGCGCGCTGCCGGACGTGCGGGACGGCCTCAAGCCGGTCGCCCGCCGCATCCTGTACTCGATGTTCGACTCCGGCTTCCGGCCGGACCGCGGGTACAACAAGTGCTCCCGCGTCGTCGGCGACGTCATGGGCAACTACCACCCGCACGGCGACTCGGCGATCTACGACGCGCTGGTCCGGCTCGCCCAGCCGTGGTCGCTGCGCTACCCGCTGATCGACGGCCAGGGCAACTTCGGCTCGTCGGGCAACGACCCCGCGGCCGCCATGCGGTACACGGAGTCCCGGCTCGCGCCGCTGGCCATGCAGATGCTGGCCGACATCGAAGAAGACACCGTCGACTTCTCCGACAACTACGACGGCCGCACGCAGGAGCCCGACGTCCTGCCGTCGCGCTTCCCGAACCTGCTGGTCAACGGCGGTTCCGGGATCGCGGTCGGGATGGCGACCAACATCCCGCCGCACAACCTGCGCGAGGTCTCCGACGGCGTCGTCTGGGCGCTGGAGAACCCCGAGGCGACCGACGACGAACTCCTGGCCGCGCTGCTGGTCCGCGTCAAGGGCCCGGACTTCCCGACCAAGGCGATGATCCTCGGCACGTCCGGCATCGAAGACGCGTACCGCACGGGCCGCGGCTCGATCCGGATGCGCGCGGTCGTCGAGGTCGAAGAGGACGCGAAGGGCCGCACGATCCTGGTCGTGTCCGAGCTGCCGTACCAGGTCAACCCGGACAACCTGGTCGAGAACATCGCGAACCTGGTCCGCGACGGCAAGCTCACCGGCATCGCCGACATCGCCGACGAGTCCAACAGCCGGTCGGGCATGCGGATCGTCGTCACGATCAAGCGGGACGCCGTCGCGAAGGTCGTGCTGAACAACCTGTTCAAGCACACCCAGCTGCAGCAGAACTTCGGCGTCAACATGCTGGCGCTGGTCGACGGCGTGCCGCGCACGCTGCGGCTCGACCAGATCATCCGGCACTACGTGAAGCACCAGGTCGAGGTCATCGTCCGGCGGACCAAGTTCCGCCTGAAGAAGGCCGAAGAGCGGGCCCACATCCTGCGTGGGTACGTCAAGGCGCTGGACATGCTCGACGAGGTCATCGCGCTGATCCGGCGGTCGCCGTCCGCGGACGAGGCCCGGCCGGCCCTGATGGAGCTGCTGGACGTCGACGAGATCCAGGCGACCGCGATCCTCGACATGCAGCTGCGGCGCCTCGCCGCCCTGGAGCGCCAGCGGATCATCGACCAGCTGGCCGAGATCGAGCTCGAGATCGCCGACCTGAAGGACATCCTCGACAAGCCGGAGCGGCAGCGCGCGCTGATCCGCGACGAGCTGATGGCGATCGTCGAGAAGTACGGCGACGACCGGCGCACGCAGATCGTCGGCTTCGGCGGCGACGTCACCGACGAGGAACTCATCGCGGTCGAGGACGTCGTCGTCACCATCACCCGCACGGGGTACGCCAAGCGAACGAAAACGGATCTGTACCGCTCGCAGAAGCGCGGCGGCAAGGGCGTGCAGGGTGCGACGCTGAAGCAGGACGACATCGTCCAGCACTTCTTCGTCTGCTCGACGCACGACTGGATCCTGTTCTTCACGAACAAGGGCCGCGTCTACCGGACGAAGACCTACGAGCTGCCCGAGGCCAACCGCAACGCGCGCGGCCAGCACGTGGCGAACCTCATGGCGTTCCAGCCGGACGAGCAGATCGCCCAGGTCATCCAGATCAAGAACTACGAGGTCGCGCCGTACCTGGTGCTCGCCACCAAGCGCGGCCTGGTGAAGAAGACGAAGCTCACCGACTTCGACTCCAACCGCTCCGGCGGCCTCATCGCCATCAACCTGCGCGAAGGCGACGAGCTGGTCGGCGCGGTGCTCGCGGCGGCCGAGGACGACCTGCTGCTGGTGTCGGCCGAGGGCCAGTCGATCCGCTTCCACGCGACCGACGAGGCACTGCGCCCGATGGGCCGCCCGACGTCCGGCGTGATGGGCATGCGCTTCAACGACGGCGACGAGCTGCTCGGCATCAGCGTCGTCAAGGAGGGCAAGTTCCTGCTGGTCGCGACGGACGGCGGGTACTCCAAGCGGACGCCGATCGAGGACTACCCGGTCCAGGGCCGCGGCGGCAAGGGCGTGCTCACCATTCAGCACGACCGCAAACGTGGCAGGCTGGTGGGTGCGCTCATCGTCGACGCCGAGGACGAGCTCTACGCGATCACCTCGAGCGGCGGCGTGATCCGCACGCCGGCGGGCGACGTGCGCAAGGCAGGGCGGCAGACGAAGGGGGTCCGGCTGATGAATCTCGGCGAAGGAACCACTCTTCTCGCCGTCGCACGCAACGCGGACGAGCCTTCGGACGTCGCCAATGGTGACACCCCCGAAGACGCGCCGGCTCCGGAAGCACCTGACGCGGCGGGTGAGGAAACGACGGCCACGCCGGAGCAGTAAATTTGCTCTCCGACGGCGGCCCCACGGCACGGGTAAGGACTGACTCTTCGTGACACCATCCGAGAATCCCGAGGCAGCGGGTTCGAACGGGACTCCGGCGAGCCCGCCCTGGCAGAGGGTTGGCAAGGACGGCGACTCCGAAGCGACGGTCAAGCTGGCCACGGAGGACGCGCTGCCGTCCGGGGAGACCCAGCCGGTCTCCCCGGACCAGCGCCCGGTGGTAACGGGCAGCGCGGCCCCCAAGCTGTTCGGCGACACCCCACCGTCCGGCGCCGAGGTGCCCCCGGCCTCGGCCCAGCGAGCCCGCCCGAGCGCCCTCCGCCGTCCGGGCCGCGGCCCGCGTAGGGCGTCGCTGCAGGTGAAGCGGTTCGACCCGTGGTCGGTGCTGAAGCTGTCCCTGGTGCTGGGCGTGGCGATGTTCTTCGTCTGGCTGGTAGCGGTCGGCGTCCTGTACACGGTGCTGGACGGCATGGGCGTGTGGGACAAGCTGAACGGAACGTACTCATCCCTGGTGGGCGGCGAAGGAGCCAACGCATCCTCGGAACCGCTGATCAGCGCAGGCCGCGTGTTCGGCATCGCGGCGATCCTGGGAGCGATCAACATCGTCCTGGTGTCGGCGCTGGCCACGGTGAGCGCGTTCATCTACAACGTGTCGGCTGACCTGGCAGGCGGCCTGGAAGTCACGCTGTCGGAGCGAGAGTAACCCGGTTGCAGGGCCCCTCCGGGGGTCCTGTAAAGTTCTCCTCGTTCAAGGGCCTATAGCTCAGGCGGTTAGAGCGCTTCGCTGATAACGAAGAGGTCCCAGGTTCAAGTCCTGGTAGGCCCACGCAGGTCAAGCCCGGTCCGTGTCCCGCGGACCGGGCTTTTGCGTGACCTGGGTGACTAAGTGGGTGACTGCGGGCCTAGTCGGACCTCGACTTCATCGGGAGTTGCGCGCGTTCCACGGACGTCGACGACGATGCCAGCAACGGCCGTACGGTCCGGCGAGTAGCTGGTGAGGATGGCATTGGCGAATGTTGCGGTCTCAGCGAGCGGACGATCGATCCTCGGTAGAGCACTGGCGAACGTGGCGGTGTCGAAGGAGGCGTCACCGGCGAAGGTCGCTTTGCCAAACGAGGCCTCGCCTACGAAGGTGGCGCCGCTGAACCAGGCTTCGCGGCTGAAAGTTGTCGCGGTGAGCCGAGCGTCGCTCGCGAAGATCACGTCACCGAACGCTGCTGCACGGAGGAAGGTCGCACCGCTGAACCGGGCTTCGCCGGTAAAGGCCGTACCGTTGAACAAGACTCCGCGAGTGAATGTTGAGTCGGCAAACCAGGCGTCGCGGGTAAAGGTCAAGTCGTTGAACCAGGCGTTGTCGGTGAAGGTCACGTCGCCAAACCACGCGACGCCGGTGAACGTCGCACCGCCGAACCCTACTTCGCCTGCGAACATCGCGTTGTTGAACTCAGCATCTTCGCCGAAGGTCGCACCATTGAACCAGGCGTCGCGGGTAAAGATCACGCCGTCGAACGAGGCTTCATGGGTAAAGATCGCGTCGTCGAACCACGCGCCACCCGTGAAGGTCGTATTCCTGAACCGCGATGCACCCCCGAACGTGGCGCCGCTGAAGCGACCATTCCGTGGTTTGCAGTCTTCCAGGGTGAACTCGATGAGGTGTGCGTTGGTGAGGTCGATGTCGATGTCGCCCCAGAACTTGCGGCGGTCCTGCGGAGCAAGGTGATCGGTGAGTATTCGCTGGCCAGCGAGTCGGACTTCGCGTTCCTGGATCCGCTCTTGAAGTTCCGTACTGTCGGAGGCCAGCGTGGCGTCCGGAGGCATGTAGGGCATGCGCAGGTATGCGCATATGACGTTGACGATGCTTTGTCGCTGTCCTGGATTGTTATGCGCGAGGCGTTCCAAGGCATAGAGGCCGGCCAGTCGCACTGGAGCCTCAGCAGAGCCGAGCTGGTCGGCGGCTTTGGTATACAGGTCGGTGACGTTTTTCTCCGTAGCGTCACTTTCGTTGTGCCACTGGCGACGCACTGCCAGCAGAAGCGCGAAAATACCCGTGGTGCCTGCGCCGATGCCGAGGCCCGTCTTGATGGCGTCGACCCGCGCAGCACCTGGATCCTTCGCTGCGGAGGCCTCACTCAGCAGCCAGCTGGTCGCGGCCCAAGCCACGACGACTACGACGATCGCGGCCGCGGCGACAACCCACCAGCTCATTACCGACGTTTGCGTCCGTGGTGCATGCTGGCCACGTAGCCGCCAACTCGCGGCGGTGATAGCTAGCCCGGCAGCAACGAACAGGGCGAACGGCACGGCGTGCGGACGTGCCCACTGGCCTAATGCCGACCAGTTGACCCACCCGAATGACACTGTCATCCCAGCTACCAGCGCGGTCACACCGAGCGCAAACGCGCCGCGCGCAGGTGCCCAGTTCAACTCCAGCTGACGACGCAACTTCGGCTTCCACTCTGTCACGCACCGTCAGTCGCTGTTAAGGGACGCTGTGCTACATCGAGGCCCAGCCGTGTAAGCGTCCGATGTTGGCGTAGTCACGCAGGTCAAGGGCCGGTTCGCGAAACGCGCGAACCGGTCCTTGTGGTCGGTTTCAGAGTGACTACGCCGCCGAATCCGGAAAGATCGCGTCCATCGCTTTCGCTCCATCCTGGATTACCGGCCGTAGCTGGTGGCGGTAAACCAGCTCGGTCACCTTTGTGTCCGAGTGCCCCACCAACCGCGAGATCTCCTCGATGGTGAGTCCGCTGTCGGAGAGCAACGACACGAAGCTGTGACGCAACTCTCGCGGTGTCCAGTCCCTCGGTTCGAGCCCTGCGAGCTTCAAGATGCGGCGGAACCCGCGCCGGACATTGGCCGCGTCGAGCTGCGTCCCGACGTCCGACGCGAACACGATCCCGAGTTGTTGCCACCGGTCGCCGGCCGACTCGCGCTGACGCTTCTGGCGGAGCTTCTGGCGCTCCAGCGCGTCGACCGCCCGACCGGGAAGCGCGAGCGAACGCCGTGACTTCTTGGTCTTCGTGTCCCCACCTGCCCGTACCGACCTCCACACGTTGACGTGTGGAGGAATCGGCGGCTCCGCGTCCAGCTTCCCGATTATGTCGACCTCCGGCCACGCCAGCGGGCGCGCCTCCTCGGTCCGCGCGCCGGTCAGCAGCGAAACCACCGTGTAGTCGCCGTACGTGGAGTCCTCCGCCTCCGCGGCGGCGAGCACCGCTACGGCCTCGCGTGCTGTCAACCGCTTACCGGCTCGGCGCCGGCATTGCAGGTCGGCTTGGCTTCGACGACCTGGCGTACACCTCGGCGGCTCGGGCGATCGAGGCGGCCACAGAGTCGGACGCGCCCGAGGTAGAGGCCGCGATCTCGCTGCGGTACTTGGCGTGGACACTGGTCCGCCAGGGTCGCACCGAGGACGCTGAACGGGTCGCTACGCAGGCGGCCGCCCAGATCGAACCGCGGATGCTCGACCGTGACCCGGTGCGTGCCGGCGTGTTCGGCAACCTGCTGTTCAACGCCGCGACCGCTGCGCTGCGCACTGGGAGTGCCAGCCGCGCTGAGGACCTTCTTGCCGCTGCTCACGCTGCTGCGATTCGGTCACGAGGCGACACGGCCTCGGAGGCCGCGATCTTCGGCCCGCGCGTCGCCGCACTCCAGAACGTCGAGCTTGCGGCGAGGGCTGGCGACCCCGAACAGGCCCTCCGCCTGGGGGCCGCTGTGCCGGACGCAACGGGCGACGTACCGGCGTTCTGGGAGGCAGGTCACCGGCTGCTCCTCGCAGCTGCGGCTGCGGATCTCCGTCACGACCGAGACGCGCTGGCGTGGCTTGCCGAGGCACGCGACCTGGCGCCTGACTGGGTGCGCTACCAGCCACTCGGTAAGACCACGATGCGCCGTCTTGTCGATCGAGCAACCCGGCGTCGTGGGCCAGAGTTCGCCGCGCTCGCCGCCCACTATGGGGTGGTCGAATAACTGGCGAACGCTGCGTCCTCGAACGGCCGATACGCGGTATGACCGCACGCCTTGCAGAGTCTAACTGAGGGTTATTGGTGCGCCTTATAACAAGACTGATATTCCCCAGAATTGACTGGATTGGAGTCAACCGGCTGCGCCAGTGTGGTTACCGCAATGCTACGATTTTCAGCTGAAGAAGGATCCTTTCATATAGTCTACGAACTGCAGAATGCGCGTGCGCCAGATCATCGATCTTCGCTCATTGAATGATTGAAGGCCTCTACGTGGGCTGCTAGCCCCCTCTGTGCGTAATCCCATCCCGTCCGATTTTCGTATTTATCTCTTAATTTCAAGGCTGGGTCCGTACAAGCTCTTGCCAGATCTTCACCTATTTCATTAAAATATTGTGGATGTCGACGGCTCCACTCGACAAATGTGGCCGCTGTCGCGAGGCGCACATCGTTGTCTTCATCTCGGAAAAGTTTGGCGACAGCTTCTCTGAGACTTCGCGTAGGTAGCGCTTGTTGTAGTGCTGTTACAGCTTGTTCCCGTATCGAGTAGTCCGCGTCGTGGGTTGCGAGTTGAACCAGGGCGGTGATCACCGGGTCGTTCAGCTGTCCACCACCAGCCAGCACTCCTATGGCCCGCACTCGCACGGTCGAGTCGGGGCTAGGGTCGATCCCGGGGTCGATGACAGGGTCGATGTCGGGGTCGGTGACGAGTTGAACCAGGGCGGTGATTACCGGCTCGCTCAGCTGTCCACCGTCGGCCAGCGCCGATCCCGCGTGCACCCGCACGGACGGGTCGATGTCGGGGTCGGTGGTGAGTTGAACCAGGGCGGTGATCACCGGCTCGCTCAGCTGTCCACCGTCAGCCAGCGCCGATATCGCCCGCTCCTGCACTGACGGGTCGATGTCGGGGTCGGTGGTGAGTTGAACCAGGGCGGTGATCACCGGCTCGCTCAGCTGTCCTTTACCAGCCAGCGCCGATCCCGCGTGCGCCCGCACGGACGGGTCGATGTCAGGGTCGGCGGTGAGTTCGAGGAGGGCGGTGATCACTGGCTTGCTCAGCTGTCCACTACGAGCCAGCGCCGATATCGCCCGCTCCTGCACGGACGGGTCGATGTCGGGGTCAGTGGTGAGTTGAACCAGGGCGGTGATTACCGGCTCGCTCAGCTGTCCACCGTCGGCCAGCGCCGATCCCGCGTGCACCCGCACGGACGGGTCGATGTCGGGGTCGGTGGTGAGTTGAACCAGGGCGGTGATCACCGGTTGGCTCAGCTGTCCACCGTCGGCCAGCGCCGATGTCGCCCGCATCCGCACGTACGAGTCGGTGGCGAGTTGAACCAGGGCGGTGATCACCGGTTGGCTCAGCTGTCCACCGTCGGCCAGCGCCGATCCCGCCTGCACCCGCACGTACGGGTCGATGTCGGGGGCGGTGGTGAGTTGAATCAAGGCGGTGATCACCGGCTCGCTCAGCTGTCCACTACCAGCCAGCGCCGATATCGCTCGCATCCGCATGAACGGGTCGGGGCCGGGGTCGGTGGCGAGTTGGAGGAGAGTGGTGATCACCGGTTGGCTCAGCTGTCCACCGTCAGCCAGCATTGATCCCGCCTGCACCCGCACGGACGGCTCGATGTCGGGGTCGGTGACGAGTTGAACCAGGGCGGTGATCACCGGCTCGCTTGGCTCTCCACCACCAGTCAGCACTGATCGCGCCTCCAACTCAACGAACGGGTCGGTGGTGAGTTGAACCAACGCGGTGATCACTGGTTCGCTCAGCTGTCCACGGTCGGCCAGCGCCGATCCCGCCTGCACCCGCACGGACGGGTCGATGTCGGGGTCGGCGGTGAGTTGGAGGAGGGCGGTGATCACTGGCTTGCTCAGCTGTCCACGGTCGGCCAGCGCCGATCCCGCCTGCACCCGCACGGACGGGTCGATGTCAGGGTCGGCGGTGAGTTCGAGGAGGGCGGTGATCACTGGCTTGCTCAGCTGTCCACTACGAGCCAGCGCCGATATCGCCCGCCCCTGCACGTACGTGTCGATGTCGGGGTCGGCGGTGAGTTGAACCAAGGCGGCGATTACCGGCTTGCTCAGCTGTCCACCGTCGGCCAGCGCCGATCCCGCCCGCACCCGCACGGACGGGTCGATGTCGGGGTCGGCGGCGAACTGAACCAGGGCGGTAACACTTGCGGGCAGTAGCGCGCCGAACTGAGCGGCGATATCTGCCAACGCGACCCAGGGCCGCACTGTCTCCGGCGTGAGCAAATCGGCTCGTTTATCCACGGCGGTGATGTAGCGGTCGGCGGCTTTTGTGCCGGTCAGCGCGGCGAGATGCCTTTCCAGCGCCTGGAAGTAACTGGTGAAACGGCACCGGCTGCGCTCGGGGTCGAGTCGTTCGTTGATCGCCAGAGTGATGGTGTGGTCGATCGTGGCGGTCTGTACGGGAGTGTCGTCGGCTAGGACGCGGAGCATGAACAGAAAATCGCGTCCAAGCAGATCCTCGTACGGGCTGGGCTCCGTACCGGGATAGATGGCCTGGGCAACAACGTCGTCGATCTGATCGGCGTAGTCGGTTCCGATCAGGCCGAGCGCCAGGAGGATCGGTTCTTCGTAGCGGGGATCGTGCAGATGGCCACGCATTACAGGGACCCGTTCTGTAGCCGTGCCACGGAACGCCAGCGACCGCCCAGTGTAGTACTCCTCGAACGTCAAATGCGCGAACCCATACCGGCCTGGCGCCCGCTCGACCAGAAGACCAGTGTGACTATCGGCCTTCTCGATGAATTCCAGCACACCCCGGCCGGCCTCGGTGTCCAGAGGGTCAGCCGTTAACAGCGCGTCCGGATCCCAAGTGCTGCCCTGATGTGCCGCCCACAGCGGGCCGAGGACCCGCAGCAACTCCAATTTGGTGGCCGCGCCCTCGGGACGGTTCTGATGCATCCATGCACCGAGTTCGATCAGCCATTTGTTCAGAATCCGTTCGTCTGGTAAATCGGCGTCAGCGACCCCCTGGGCGCTGCGCCATGTGCGGCCCAGCGCGGTGCACACCTCCACGTAGGCTTCCACCCTCCGGTGCGGCAGCCGTCCACTGGCCCGATGGACCAATACCAGCGCCGTCAGCAACAGCGGATTGGCTGCCAGTCGGCGTACCCCAGCGTTTGAACGCAGCGCTTGCTCAATCGCGGCGGTCTCCCGCGCACCGGCCTCGATGATCGCAGCCTTACTCTTATCCGGCGTCTCTGCCTGTTCCACCTGTCGGCAGTAGACCTGCAGGAACTGGCTGATCGTGTCGTCATCCATGTCATTCAGGCGCATCGCTGTAAACGGCTGTGGTAACGGAGCAGCTTGGTAGCCGGCGACCCGGCTGGTCACCACAAACCGGTTACCGGATCGACTGTGGGCGGCTACAAAATTCACCACCGATGTGACCACTTCGCGGCGCAGTTCAGCCGACGCAACCTCGTCCAGTCCGTCCAGTAGGATCAGGCAACGACCGGCCTCCAATTGCTGCTTCAACATGCTAACCAGCCCGGGAAGGCGACACTCCGAGCGGTTTAAATAGTCCGGTAAGAAGTCGCTGATTCCTACCCGTGGGTGCTCCTGACGGGCGTAATCCCCGATCCGTATATAGATCGGCAACCGCGCCGGCCGCCCCTGCACTGGCTCGCCCTTGAGTACCGCGCGCGCATGGCGAAGTGCCAGGTACCGCAGCAGAGTCGTTTTACCTGTACCGGGATCACCCAGCACCAAAACCTGCGAGGCGTCTCTCACCGAATCCAACACCAGCACGGGCTGGTCGATCTCGCCACCAACGTCGATGGCGAACTTGCGGCCGTACTGTGTCTGCAACCGGTCTAGGACAGCCTCGTAACCGACTTGATCAAGATCCCCCGCCTCCAGCAGCGCGGCCGCCTTCTGGCGTTCCTGCTCGAACCACAACCGGGCCCGATCACCGGGGTGGCGATCGGCCCGTGCTCTCAGCCCGACGAAGACCTCCTCCAGTGGCAACTGCACCGTCGTATTACGCACCACACCGGCGGTACGCACATAGCGGTGCTGATCAATCAGCCATCCCAGATAGCCAACCCGATCATCCTCAGATGATGGCCCGGCAGCCATCGCTTCCGCGATTGAGGTAGTCGCGTCGGCTGTGCGGGCCGCGTCCGCACGCTCGAGAAATGCATGCAGCGCAGACTCAGTGCGAACTTCGCGTTCCAATGCTGTTAGCATCGCCTTGAATAGCGGCCGCAATGCAAGAATTCGATCAAGCCGCTCGTCGTCCGACCGCGATGGGCCCAGTGAGTCAACCGCCCGTTCCGCGAATTTCGCCGCGGAAGGAGTCAGACCAGCCACCAACACCTTCGACAACTCGTCAGCGCCCTCGTGTTCCCAGAACCCCGCGTTGATGTCAAAACCTGCCAACTGGCCACCGTGGATCCTCTCAACCTCGGTGAACGCACGTCCCAGCGCGCGCTCCAATGCCTTCTCCTCTGAGGTGCCCAGCACCCACTTACGAGCACCCTTGGCCGCGACGATGCCGATCTCTTTACCTGCTCGCGACAAGATCGCTTTTGCCAACGGGGCAACAGCTACCGACATAAGGTCCACGATCGAGAGTATATAGTCGACGCTGCGACCCGTCGCGGTAGCCGCACTTGGCAAAATATACAGATATTGTGTGATTAATTGACATGTCTCCTTTCAGTGTGGCGGGTGCAACCTGTGGATAATTCGATCATTCAGGCCGAGGTGACGACGTTGCATGGCTCGCGCAAGCGGGCGCGAGTTAAGTCTTGAACGTGGTTATCGACATTTCTGAATGTTCGATTTTTGTCACCGTGATCGATCGACATGTGATCCGGACGTTTCTCTTGGTGAATCACCAACTGCCGGCGAACCCCTTGGCAATGGAAGATAACAGCGAACACTGCCCAGGAGACTTCCTCGTCTGGTAACGCTGTAGAGCTTGGGTGACAAACTGGGCGACAACCACGGCGATGCTCTGCGATCATTGGCGGACGTCTGCGGACGCTGAACGTGAGGTCACTGACCATCTGCTTAATCAGAAAGCTGTGCTCTTGCCCTGATAACGAAGAGGTCCCAGGTTCAAGTCCTGGTAGGCCCACAGAACAAGGCCGGTTCGCAGTTCGTGAACCGGCCTTTGTCTTTTCAGCCGGCGTCGTGGGCGGTGTTTTCGAGCCAGTGCCGGGCAAGGGCGGTCTCGCCGTCGACGGTGATGCCGAGGTCGCCCAAGGGAAGCCGCCGGGTCAACGTCAGCAGCAGCGAGCTCGCCGGTCCGGTCACCGTCACGTCGGCCGGCCGGGCGCCGGGCTGCCACTTCGCTCCCTCCGGCCGCCGTTCGACGAACCACGCGGCCGGGGTGTCGGTCGCCTGCCACAGCAAAGTCTGTCCGGTGCCGCGGATGCTGTGTGCCGACTCGGATCGCTGCAGTTCCCACGTCGGCGAGGTCAGCATCGTCAAGTGGTTGCCGATCAGCGCGGCCGCGACGGTCGCGTCGATGTCGGCCGGGCGGTTCGCCGCGTTCGTCGCGTCGAAGCCGTGGATGACCGCCTCGTTGACCATGCTCGTCAGCCAGAACTGCGTTCCGGAACGTTCGTCCCCCGCGGCGTTGAACACCGGTGCGTCCAGCGCGTCATCGGAACACGCGGTCGCGACGCGCTGTGCGGACTCCGCCAGCCATGCTCGCCATTCGCGGGGTCGGGCGGGCATTCGGGCAGCTCGGTGGGCAGCTGGGTGGGGTCGGTGATGCGCCGCTCGATGATCTCCGCGACCCAGTGCTGGGTCTGGCCGATGTGCGCGACCAGGTCGGAGACAGTCCACGCCGGGGCGGTCGGCACGGCGGCGCCGGGGCCGGCCGCGATGGCTGCTTCCGCCAGCTGCCGGGTGTGGTCGATGATCGCTCGCCGGGCTTGGTCCGTGCTCAGTTCGGTCATTGCTCGCCCCTCGGTCGGTCGAATGGTTCGCCTTCGACAACGCGTCGAACGAGGATGGCCGGAATCGACGGAGCCCGGATACAGGTCAGCCCTGCCGGGAAGAGAATGAACCGGCAGGGCTGAGCGGTCACGGTCGGCGCGCGCCACGGTCGCCTCTCGGCGAATTGGCTCGACGCGGCTCCAGCCGAACGGAACTCCGCGAAGGCGGTGGTTGAGGCCCGGGGGACACGGTGGGCACGTCGACCAGTGGGTACAACGAGACACCCCGCCCCCGTATTTCCGGCTGGATGTGACCTGCGTTACCTGCGCGATCGTGGTTCCACGTGGAACCACCACCCCCGACGGTGGCCGACGCCGGTGCAGTAACATCACGGGGTAAGGGAAGCAAGCTGAGAAGGGGGCTTCGGTGAAGAAGCTGCTGGCACTCGCGGTCATCGCGGGCGGCGTCCTGTTCGTCGTGAAGCGCAACAAGGCGGCCAAGGCGGAAGCCGACCTGTGGCGCGAGGCGACCGCGCCGGTCCCCTCGAACAACGGCACCACCCCGGCCAAGTCGGCGGGTGCGTCCCACAACTGAGTTTCCCCGCGGGCGGCACTCGCCCGCGCCCGGGGCTGTAGCTCAATTGGTAGAGCACCGCCTTTGCAAGGCGGGGGTCAGGGGTTCGATTCCCCTCAGCTCCACACTGGATTCCCGGCGTAGCCTGGCTTCGTGGGATGGCCCGTCAAACGCGTCGACCTCGGTGAAGTCGGCTACCACCAAGCCCTCGCCGACATGCGTACCTGGGTCGCGCAGCGGCAGCAAAACCTTGCCGAGGACCGGCTTTTCCTCCTCAGCCACCCGCCGATCGTCACCTACGGGCCGCGCACCAAGCCCGAAGACCTGCCCACCGATCTCCCCGCCGTCGAGGTCGATCGCGGGGGATTCGCGACCTACCACGGGCCTGGGCAGCTCGTCGGCTACCTCGTCGTCGACGCGCTGACGAAACTCGGCTTCCCCGCTGTCCGAAGGGAAACGCCGCCCGGGCAGTCCAGCCTCGCCGGCGTCTGGACGCCCGACCACCGCAAGGTCGCCTCCATCGGCATGCGCATCCGCCGCGGCGTCACGAGCCACGGCTTCGCGCTCAACGTCGACCCGGACATGACGGCCTTCCACCACTTCACCGCCTGCGGCCTCGCCGACGTCACCATGGTGTCCCTCGCCGAGCTCGCGGCCGAACGACAGCGAGGGACACCGACCGACGCCGAAGTGCGCGACGCCGTCTACGAAAGCCTTACCGCAGGAAACTGAGCACCGCGTCCCGGCCCGCGTGGCCGCGTTCGCGGTTCTGGATCGAATGGGATTCGCCCGGGACGATCACCAACCGGCCCTGTGGGGTGGCCCGCGCTTCCTCGCGCGCCCACTCCAGCGGTGTCGACAAGTCGCGGTCGCCGTTCAGCAGCAGCACCGGGATGTTCGGCAGCCGTGACGCCGGGTTCGAGCCGGGACGCTCCGCCGGCCACGGCAGGCAGCTCTGGATGAAGCCCTGCTGGGTCGCCACTTCCGTCGTGTACGGCCAGGTCGCCGACGCCGGCAGCGAACGCGCCGCCAGGGACAAGAGCGGCTGCCGCAACGGCACCGGCGTCGCCGACGAGCCCCACGGGAAGCGCTGGTCCGCGCACAGCGTCGCCGCGTGCAACCCCGAGCTGAACGATGCCGGGTCGTCGCCGCCCGACTTGTACGCCTCCAGCAGGTCGTCCAGCTGCGCCGGCGAGCCCGCGCGGGCCGCGTGGAGCGCCCCGATCACGTCGCCCGCGGCCGCCGACCGGTACGTCGGGTCGACGAACTCGTACGTCACGATCAGGTCGAAGATCTTCACTCCGTCGGCCGTGCCGCGGTGGCGGACCACCCACGCCAGGTCCTCCGCCGGGTCGTAACCGCAGGCCGGGGCCACCGAACACGCCGCGCGCAGCACGCGGGCCTCGGCCGTCAGGCCCGTCAAATACAACGACGCTGACGCCGAAGCGTGGTGCGGCAGCACCGAATCGAGGATGACCTTGCTGACGTTGCCCGGGTGCGCGATCGCGTACCGCGCCGCCGTGAACGAGCCGTACGAGACGCCGTCCACCACCATCTTCGGCACGCCCAGTGCCTGGCGGAGCTGGTCGAAGTCCGCGACGGTCTGGTCGGTCGAGTACAGCGGTGCCGTGTCGCCGAGGATGCGCGCGCACTCGGTGACCGCGTCACGCGTCGGCGTCGCGATGTCCGAGCTGCCCATCTGGGCCTGCAAACCCGGGCACTGCAACGCGTTCGCGCCGGTGCCGCGCTGGTCCAGCATGACGAACCGGTAGTCCTTGGCGACCTCCGGCAGCCGCTGGGTCGCGATCCGCGTGATGGCGCCGACGCCGCCCTGGCCGGGGCCGCCGGTCAGGAACAGCAGCACGCCCTTGGGCGCGGTCACGTTGTCCGCGGTCGCCACCGGCAGGTCGATCGTGCCCGGCACCCGGCCGGACCGGTCGAGCGGGACGGTCAACGTCGAGCACGTGAAGCCCGGCTGGCCCGGGCACGGATGCGGGTCCGTCAGCGTCGGTCGTCCCCCAGGACGCGCGTCGGCCGAGGCCACACCCCCGAGTGCGGCAGTCAGCGCCAGGACCAGCCCGGCGGTCAGCAGTTTCGAGCGCATGATCCATCATCGCCACACCGACCGGGGCGCGGCATACCCCCGATCAGGGCCTTACGCAGGAAATCTTCGCCCGCACCGCACCCGTCGGACTCGCTTCGCCCGCCGTGTTCGGCGCGTTGTCGCGGCGGCTGCCGTCGGACTGCGTCACGCACAGGCGGCCGTCCGGGAGCAGCACCGGGCTGGTCGGGAACTCCAGCGGACCGGCGTTGCGCAGCTTCGACGTCGCGTCGGCCGGGTTGCGGAAGTACTCGACGACGCGGCCGTCGCGGCGGGCCAGCACGATCGCGTTGCGCTCGTTCGCCGCCGTCCAGACGTTGCCAGCGCGGTCCAGGACGATTCCGTCCGCGCCCTCGAGGTAAGGGTGCTGCACGTCGACGTCGTCCAGGCACAGCGTGTCCGCCGGGAACGCGGTGTCGCAGCCGGTCGCCGCGCGGGGGCGGCCACCGCGGTCCATCGGCACACGCCAGATCGCGCCGCGCGCCGTGTCCGCGACGAGCAACGTGCCGTCCGCCGTGAACGCCAGGCAGTTCGCGACGAGGTGCTGCGAGCCGGCGGTGTCCGCCGCGGTCCGGCCGTTCGGCGTGATGGTGACCGTGCCGGGCGGCAGGCCACGCACGTCCCGGCCGATCCCGCCGGGGATGACGTCGCTGACCAGCGGCTGCACGCGGAACTGCTCGAGCGCGACGCCGTCCGCACCCGCCCGCCACACCCGGCCCTGGCCGGTGACCCCGTCGGAGATCCAGAGCGCGCCCGACCGGTCGAACGCCAGGCCGTTCGCGCCCGGGACGCCGCTCGTGAACACCGTCGCCGCCGGCGGGTTCGCCGCGTCCGGCACGAACGACACCACCGTGTCGGCGTTCGCGACGTACAGGCGGCCGCCGCGGCCGAACGCGAGCCCGGCGGGGTTGCACGGCGCGGGGATCGTGCCGACGACCGCGGCCGGGCCGCCGGTGGCCGCGACGCGGTAGACCGGGCACGGATCGGCGCCGCGCGCCGGCGTGTAGAGGTTGCCGCGGCCGTCGGTGGTCAGGCCTTCGAGGCCCAGTGGTGACGCGAACACCGTCTCGAACACGGCGGGGTGCTGCGAAAGCGCGACTTCACCGGCGGAAGCGCCGGAGAGCAGCCCGGCGGACAAGGCGGCGGTGGCGGCGAGGACGACGGTGCGGCGCATGCAGGGCCTCCGTTTTGTCGGATTTCCTGCCTACGCCGCCGCGTCCGGTCCGTCAAGGCCAGAGGCGCTCGCGGACCCAGCCGCCGTCGGTCTTGCGGTACCGCAGCCGTACGTGCCGGCGGTCGTGGCTGGCTTGCCAGAACTCGACTTCGTCGGGGTCGACGAGGTACCGCGTCCACGTTTCCGGGGCCACGTCCGGGTTTTCCGCGACCCAGCGCTCCGCCTCCGCGGCCGCCGCGTCGAGGTCCGCCGGGTCGTGCAGCACCTGCGACTGGTGCCCGATGAACGCCTCGACGCGCGATGCGGGCGGCCGCGCCAGGAAGTCCGCCGCGGACACCTCGGGCGCCGCGGGGGAGACCGGGCCGCGCAGCCGGACCTGACGGCCGCGGCCGGGCCAGAAGAACGTCAGCGCGGCGCGCGGATCCTTGTGCAGCTGCAGGCCTTTCGGGCTTTCCGAGCTGGTCGCGACCGCCCAGCCGGCCGGGCCGACGTCCTTGAGGATGACCACCCGCGCGTCCGGCGCGCCATCGGCGTCCACTGTGGACAGTGTGACGGCGTGCGGCGCCAGCACGTGCTCTCCGGCTTCGGTCAGCCACTCGACGAAGAGCGTCTGCGGGTCCGCGGCCGCCGTTTCCGGCGTGAACACCGGGAGTTCTTCGGGGAACGAGGGCCATCCGCGCAACGCGACCATGTCAGTAACCGTACGGCGGCTGCCCCGGCGGCGGGTAGCCGGGCGCCGGCGGTCCGGCGGCCGGCGGGGGCGGCACCTGCGGCGCGCCCATCGGCGGCTGGACCTGCGCCTGCTGCCACTGCATCTGCTGGTAGGCCTCGGCTGGCGGCGGGAAGCAGAACGTCAGCTTGGCCCGGATCGCGCCGTGCATCGCCGCGCCCCAGAACTTCCCGCCGGTGAACGCGTACGTCTGGCCGGCGGTGAGGTCCACCGCGACCATCCGCGTCTCGCCGCCGAACTGGTTGCTCGTCTTCGCCGACGCGGCCTGCGCGGCGTCCGGGTGGACGTGCTGGCCGACGAGGCCGGCGATCACGACCGAGGCCGCGGTCCAGCCCATGGTGCCGACCAGGTTGGCGCGCGCGTACTGCGTGGCGCGGCCGGTGAAGTCGTACAGCGCGGCCGCGTTGATCTCGGGGACGGCCGCGGCGATGACGCAGTAGTTCATCGTCGAGAGCATCACCGACTCGGCGAACAACCCGACGGGGCAGAGCGCGGGCCCGATCTGCACGGTCCCGAAGTTGCCGCCGGACCGCTGGATGCGCTCGGCCACCACGCCGAGGTACTGCTCGGGGGTAAGCACGACGCCATCGTCGCACGCCCCGCGGTCACGTCGACTTCAGCCAGCGGTTTTCACACATGCTTCATGGTTGACTGTGCGCGCTATGCGACGACTCGTACTTCTCGCGCCCGCCGTGGTCCTGCTGGCCGGCTGCGGCCCCTCGATCGTGGCCGGTACCGCGACCCCCAGTTCGCCGACGGCTTCCGCCGGTACGGCCGCCGGTTCGGAGCTGCCGCCGGACCCCCAGCCGGCCGCGACCGAGGACTGCCCGTACCTCGACAGCGAGTTCGTGGCCGACTCGAACGGCCAGCACGTTTCCAAGGTGCGGATCTCGGCGGACCAGCCGCACCCGGCGTGCTTCTTCTACCGCCCGGACGGGAAGATCCAGCTCACCGTCCGTGTCTACGTCGGGGACGCGAAGACGGCGACCGCGCTGGTCAACAAGGCGGCGCCGGTCGACTCGTCGAACCCGGCCAGCGACCCTTCCGGCTGGAAGGGCGGCTACGAGTCGACCGACGACGGGGCCGTCTACGCGGTCGCGAAGGGGTCCGCGGCGGTCATCGCGACCACCAACCAGAAGCAAAGCGTGAAAGCACGCACAGTGGTCAAGAAGGCTATCGCTGCCCTGAAGCTCTAGGTAGCGGGCTCCACACGGGTGAGTGATGTTGATCTTGTATTACCCTGTGCGTCACGCGCAGGCTTCGTGGACTCGCGCACCGCAGCCATCGGGGGATCCCCACCCCGGGGGCCGGGCACAAAATCTGCAACGCAAAGGACAAGATTCGTGGCTGACACCCTCAAGGACATCCTGCTCGACTCCAGCCGTCGTCCGGCTGTCGTGACCGACTTCGAGACCCTCGTCGACGCCGAGGTCTCGGACAAGGGCGGCGTTTCGGGTGCCGTCGTCAAGACCGGCTTCGCCGCGGTCAAGAAGATCAAGCCGGGCATCATCCCCTCGGCCGTCGACACGCTGCTGCCGGACTTCGCCACCGCGCTCGAGCCGTTCTACGGCGACTACCGCGCCAAGGGCGGCAACGACTTCGGCGCCTACCTGACCAGCCGCTCGGACGAGGCTTCCGACGCGCTGCTGAGCGTCACCGACTCGCGCGCCGAGCGCAGCAGCCGTGACAGCATCAAGAAGGTCTACTCGAAGCTGCGCCCGAACGGCAAGAAGAACGTCGAAGAGGCGCTGCCCCGCCTGGGCCAGCTCATCGACAAGCACGCCGCGAACGCCTGATCGCACGCACCACTGAAGAGGCCCCTCGGGTGCACGCCCGAGGGGCCTCTTCGTGCGCCGCTCAGTTCTTCTTCTCGGCGGGCGCCGGGGACGGCGCCTTGCCGTTCGCCTGCGGGCTCGGCTTCGCCGCTTCGGCGGGCTTCGGCGCGGGCGGGGTGGCCTTCGGCGGCGCGGGGGCGACCGGGGGCTCCTGCTTCGACCGGAGCACGTAGGCGGCGCCGGCGCCGACCACGAGCAGGCCGACCAGCCACGGCCACTTGCGACGGCTGCGCGTGCCCTTCGCCGCGGCCTTCGCCTCGACGACAGCGGCGTAGAAGTCCTTCTTCGCCGCCTTGAAGTCCTTCTTGCCGCGGCGCTTCGACTCGCCGGCCGCCTTCGCGGCCTTGATGGCGGCCTTCTTGGCCTTGCGACCCGGCTTGCGCAGCTCGGACAGGCGGGAGAGGGCCTCCTGGCGGGCGGCCTTCGAGCTCTTCTTGAGCTCCTTGCGGGTGAGCTCGGTCTTCTTCGCGAGCTGCTTCTGCGCACGCCGGCCGTGCTTGACGCCCTCGGAGACGAGTTTGTCGGCGGTCTCGGCGGCCTGGGCTGTCGCCCGGGACATGGACTTCACCTCATCATTCGTTTTGACACTGCTCTGTTACCCGTAACCTATCGTGCCCCTTTTCGCCGCCGCCCGCTGCTGATGGCACGATGAAGCCGTGAAAGCGACGCTGCACACCAACCAGGGTGACATCAACCTGAACCTCCTCCCCGACCACGCGCCGAAGACGGTCGCGAACTTCGTCGGGCTCGCGGAAGGCACCAAGGAGTACACCCAGCCGAACGCGGCGGGCACGAACTCCGGCCCCTTCTACGACGGTTCGATCTTCCACCGGGTCATCGACGGCTTCATGCTGCAGGGCGGCGACCCGACCGGCACCGGCCGCGGCGGGCCCGGCTACAAGTTCGGCGACGAGTTCCACCCCGAGCTGCAGTTCAGCAAGCCGTACCTGCTGGCCATGGCCAACGCCGGGCCCGGCACGAACGGCTCGCAGTTCTTCATCACGGTCGCGCCGACCACCCACCTGAACTTCCGGCACACGATCTTCGGCGAGGTGGCCGACCAGGAGTCGCGCAACGTCGTCGACGCGATCGCGCGCACGGCGACCGGCCCGGCGGACCGCCCGCTGACCGACGTCGTCATCGAGAAGGTCACCATCGAGCACTGACGGCTTCCGCAGCGTGGTTTCGGTAGGTTGGTGACATCGTGAACCAACCGCCGAACCCCGCCGCCGAGCAAGCCGCGCTCCCCGGGTGCTGGTGGCACCCGAACCGCCCGACCGGGCTGAGCTGTTCCCGGTGCGGGCGTCCGGCGTGCCCGGATTGCCTCCGCGAAGCCCCCGTCGGCTTCCAGTGCACCGACTGCGTCCACAGCGAGACCCAGCAGCAGCGCCGCCAGCACCGCGGCTACCAAGACGCCGGCCTCGGCGTGCGCACCATCGCCGGTGCGCGGCCGTCCGGGTCGTTCCTGGCCACGCAGGCCATCCTCGCCGTCAACGTGCTGGTCTTCCTCGTGACGGTCGTCCAGGCGCGCAGCCTCAACGACAACCAGGTGTCGAACGTCTTCCAGCTGGGCGTGCTCTGGGGCCAGGCGACGTTCGGCGCCGACGAGTGGTGGCGCCTGTTCACCTCGGGCTTCCTGCACTACGGCCCGATCCACATCGCGGTCAACATGTTCTCGCTGTGGATGATGGGCCGCGCGCTCGAACCGGTCTTCGGCAAGGTCCGGTACCTGACGCTCTACTTCGTCTCGATGCTCGGCGCGTCCACGGCCGTGCTGCTCTTCGACAACCTCGACGGCGGCACCGCGGGCGCGTCCGGCGCGCTGTTCGGCCTGATGGGCGCCTACGCGGTCATCGTGCTGAAGCTGCGCCTCAACCCGACCGGGCTGATCATCACGCTCGCGCTGAACGCGTTCATCACCTTCGGCGTCGCGAACATCTCGATCCTCGGCCACGTCGGCGGCCTGGTCACCGGCGCGCTGGTCACCGTGGCGATGCTGTACGCGCCGCAGGCGCGCCAGACGACCTGGCAGGCGGCCGGGGTCGCCATCCTCGTCGTCGCGATGATCGGGCTGCTGATCTACAAGGACACCGAGGTCGCGACCCAGACCTGCCAGTTCGCCCAGTACCGCGGCCAGGAGCTCTACAGCTGCGGCTAGCTGCGCAGCGTGCTGAGGACGTCCAGGACGTCGCGGGGATCCTCGCCGAGGTCGAGCCACCCGAAGACGTACAGCTCGTCTTCGTGCTCCACCTCGAGCGTGACGCCGTCGCGGCCCAGCCGGCGGGTGGTGCGCAGCCGGGTGCGGGTCTCGGCCCACGGCAGCCGGTGCGTGCCGCCGAGCGTCCGGGCCACCAGGCCCTCGGGACCGGCGGCCAGGCGGGGCCGGACGAGCGTCGAGTGCGCGGCGAACGCGCCGACGGCCAGCGTGGCCAGTGCGAACAGCACCAGGCCGCCGCGGTCGTCGGTGAGCGCGTCGGCCACCACGCCGACCAGCAGCAACGCGGTGACCGCCCACGCCGATACCACAAGGGCCCGCCGCGGCGCCCACGAGGTGGGGTAGTTATCCACAGGGGTTATCCACACTGGGGATGAGTCACACCGGTGTAATTCGGCGTCAAGCCGCCATTCGGAGTAATAATCAGCGCCAGCGCATAGTCATGAGCAGACCCGCGATCATCAGCGCGAACCCGCCGGCGAAGTTCCAGTTGCCCAGGTCGGCCATCCAGGAGATCTTGTCCCCGGCGATGTAGTTCACCAGCAGCCAGACCAGACCCACGAGCATCAGCCCGAACATGGGGATCTTCCAGGCGAGACCGGTGGGACCGGCGGCCCGCACCTTCACCGGCGTGCGCCGGTCGGCAGGCGGGGTGTAAGCCGTCTTCTTGCGGACCTTGGACTTGGGCATCGTGTTCCTCGCGGTGCTCTTCGGGCTGGTCGGTGGCGATGTCCCGCTCGGGGTGCGCAACCTACGCCACGTGCACACGTTAACGTAAACGACCGCAGGAAAGCAGCGGCCGGGAGTGGCTGGATTTCCCGTACCGTGACGTCGGGGTCACCAAGTGTCGGACGCGGCTTGAGAGGAGCTTGCGTGACTACGCGCGAAGGACCGGATGACGACCGGCGCAGACACCCCGGGCAGCGGCCCGCGCCCCAGCGCCGCCCGGTCCCGCCCCCACGTGGGCAGCTGCCGCCCCGCCAGGCCCCCGGTCAGCCGCCGCGCCGTCCGCAGGGCCCGCCGCCCCGCCGCTACACGAGCCCGCCTCCGCCGCCCGGCGCGAACGAGGAGACGGTCGTGTTCGCCCCGGTCAAGGGCGGTACCGCGACCAAGGAGAAGCCGGCCCCGCCGCCGCTGGGCAAGGGCGGCGTCGCGATCCGGACGGCCGGCGAAGTGCTCATCACGCTGGGCCTGGTCGTGCTGCTGTTCATGGTCTACGAGCTGTACGTCACCGACCTGTTCTCGGCGGGCAAGCAGTCCGAGGCGAGCGACCAGCTCGACGGCGAGTGGGCGCACGACCGCACGCTGCACCCCGAGCTCATCGACGGCAAGGCGTTCGCCCGCATCCACATCCCGACGTTCGGCGTCGACTACAACTTCACCATCCAGGAGGGCACCGACGACGCCTCCCTGGAGGTCGGCCCCGGCCACTACAAGGGCACGGCGCTGCCCGGCGAGCCCGGCAACTTCGCCGTCGCCGGCCACCGCGTCGGCAAGGGCGCCCCGTTCAACGACCTGGACAACCTCTCCTCTTGTGACCAGATCGTGATCGAAACCTCGACCGACTTCTACATCTACAAGGTCCTGCCCTACGACGACGAGATCGAGGACTGGGCGGGCGGCAAGGGCGCCGACCCGAAGTGCAAGGGCGTCTCGACCCTGCGCGACCCGAACGCCGAAGAGGGCGGCGCGTACAGCGAGACGTTCGGCCGCAAGGTCGTGCTGCCCAGCCAGGGCACCGCGGTGAACCCGGTCCCGTACAAGGACGCCGACACGCTGCCGAAGGCCCAGCAGGCGGCGCTGCTCACGCTCACGACGTGCCACCCGCAGTTCTCCGCCCGCGAGCGGCTCATCATCACCTCGGTGCTGACCCAGCAGGTGCCGAAGAACCAGGTCAAGGACTACGGCGACCTGCTCTCGAAGATCGGGGAGGCCTGATGTACGCCTGGCTCTGGCGGAAGTTCCCCGGCCCGTTCGCGGTCAAGCTGACGATCGCGGTGGTCCTCGCCCTGGGCGTGGTGGCGCTGCTGATGTTCGTGGTGTTCCCGTGGCTGGAGCCACGGCTGTGGTTCAACGAGGTCGCGGTCAACTGAGGTTCGGCGTCTTCCTGGTCAGCGGCCGCTTCCCCGGCCAGGCGGACGGCGACGTCCTCCGCCGGTCGGTCCGCGCCGCCGAGCTGGCCGAAGAAGCCGGCTTCGACGACGTCTGGTTCGCCGAACACCACTTCATGCCCTACGGCGTCTGCCCGTCTGCGATCACGCTCGCCGCGCACGTGCTCGGGCGGACCTCGCGGATCACGGTCGGGACCGCCGTCAGCGTCCTCTCGACCACGCACCCCGTCGCGCTCGCCGAGCAGTGGGCGATGCTCGACGCCGTTTCCGGTGGCCGGCTGCGGCTCGGCGTCGGGCGCGGTGGTCCCTGGCAGGACCTCGAGGTCTTCGGTACCGGGCTGGACCGGTACGAGACCGGCTTCGAAGAGACCCTCGACGTCTTCCTCGAGGCAACCACCGGTCGGGCGCGCGCCGACGGAAGGCACTTCGCCTTCCGTGAGGTGCCGCTGGTCCCGACCCCGGAACGGCGGCCGGACGTCGTGGTCGCGTGTGGTGGGCCGAAGTCGGCCGCCGTGCGGCAAGCCGCCGATCGGGGGCTGCCGCTGCTGCTCGGCCTGCACGCCGACGATGACGAGAAAGCCGAGACCGTCGCCGCCTACGGGAAGCCCGCGGCCCACGTCTCGACCATGCTCTGCCAGGTGGGCGACGCCGAGGTCGTCCGGCGGGCGCTCCCCGCGTGGCTTAAGGACGGGCTCGGCGCGCACGTCACGGTCGACGGGCGGCCGGGGCCGGGCAAGGACCCGGGGGAGTACACCGAACGGCTCTGCGCCATCCACCCCGTCGGCGACGCCGCGCACTGCGTCCGGACCCTGGAAACGAGCCTCCGGCGCACCGGCGTCTCCCACGTGCTGATGCTCGTGGAGGCGTCCGGTACGCCGGAGGGCACGTACGCGAACATCGCGCGGATCGGCACCGAGGTGCTGCCCGCGCTGCGGGCTAGCAGTCCCGCAGCTCCGGGCTCTGGTTGAGCAGCTGGCCGCGCGGCGAGACGAACGCGCGGTAGCGGTCACCGTCCACTTCGGACTTCTTGAAGACGGCGACCCGGTGGCAGTTCTGGAAGGCCAGCTTGACGCCGAAGTGGCGCTCGAGGCCGCCGCGGATCGCGTCCGACGCCAGGGCCCGCAGCAGCTGGCCGCGGGCGGCCTCGCTCGGCGGCGGCGTCTCGTTGTCGGCGAACCCGTCCGCCGCTGCATCGGCGTCGGCGATGACGCCGGTGATGACCTCCCAGGCGTACGGCAGGGATTCCTTGACGCAGGTGACGAACTCGGCGTCGGTGACCTCCCCGCGCTCGGCCTTCTCCAGCAGCGCGGGTGACACGTCCAGGGACATCGAACCTCCAAGTTGAGCAGGGCCACCCTCCTGGCTACCGGCCGGGCGACCCCGCCACAAGAGAAAACGATGATCATCACCAATATGGCGGATCACTCCCATCGGAAGAGCTTCGCCGCCAGCGCCGTGCCGATGGCCGCGAAGCCGGCGAGGACGAGCAGCTGCAGCGGCTGCACGCCGGTGCCGACCCAGGCGTCCTGCAGCGGCTGTGTGCCCGGCGGGAGGTAGTCGCCGATCCGGCGCAGGACCTCGGGCAGCAGCGGCCGCGGCAGGTAGACGCCGCCGAAGAACATCGTCGGGATGAACGCGATCAGCGCGAACCCGCCCGCCGCCTTGGCCGTCCGGGCGACCGCGGCCGCCAGCAGGCCGAACGAGAACATCGAGACCGTGCCGAGCAGCAGCGTCAGCAGGAACAGCAGCGGGTGCTTCGGCAGCGGGACGTCGTAGACCGCGTTGGCCGCCGCGAGCACCAGGCCGATGCCCGCCAGCGCGACCACGACGTGGATCAGCAGCTGCGCGCCCAGCAGGTTGGCCGGGTGCACCGGCGTGGTGGCCAGCCGGCGCAGCACGCCCTGCTCGCGGTAGGTCGCGACGGCGCCCGGGATCGACTGCAGGGCGAGCATCGCGAGGCTGATGACGATCAGCGACGGGACCCAGGCGTCGATGAACCGGTACCCGCCGGCGGCCGGGCTCGGTTCCGTCATGCCCGGGATGGCGCCGACGGCCAGCAGCACGGCGGTCGGCAGCAGGATCCCGGCGAGCGCCATGACCGGCGTGCGGAGGAAGAGCCGGGTCTCGGTGGCGGTGATCTTGGCGAAGGTGTTCACAGCTGGCTCCTCGTGAGCGAGACGAACGCGTCGTCCAAAGTGGAGGCTCCGGTCGCGGCGCGGAGCTCGGCGGGCGTGCCGGTCGCGACCACGCGGCCGGCGTCGAAGACGGCGACGCGGTCGCAGAGCCGCTCGGCCTCGTCCATGAAGTGGGTGACGAGCAGGACGGTGACGCCGGCGGCGCGCACGCCTTCGACCAGCCGCCACGTCTCGCGGCGGGCGTGCGGGTCGAGCCCGGTGGTCAGCTCGTCGAGGATGGCCAGCTCGGGGTTGCCCACCAGCGCGAGCGCGATCGACACGCGCTGCTTCTGGCCGCCGGACAGCTTCCCGAAGTAGCTGCGCGCGTGGTCGCGGAGATCGAGCTGGTCCAGCAGGACGCCGACGTCGGCGGGGTCCGGGTAGAAGGAGGCGAACAGCTCCAGCGCCTCGCGCACCCGCAGCTTCGGCGGCAGTCGGCTTTCCTGCAGCTGCACGCCGACGCGGCGGGTCAGCGCGGCTCGGTCGGCCGCGGGGTCGAGGCCGAGCACGGAGATCTCTCCGCCGTCGGCGCGGCGGAGACCCTGCAGGCATTCGACCGTGGTCGTCTTGCCGGCGCCGTTCGTGCCGAGGATGCCGAAGATTTCGCCGCGCTCGACGGTGAACGAAACGCCGTCGACCGCGACCCGGGTGCCGTAGCGCTTGCGGAGGTCGGTGACTTCGATGAGGGGCATGGCTCCGAAGCTACGAACTCGCGGCCGTCCGCAGAATGACGCTGAATCCCCAGCTCAAGTAGGGTTTTGCTGACGCGGGGGTGGGCCTGGCCCCACCCCGGCCGGGGAGCTTCGGCCAGTGCGCGGACACGCGTGGTCCGGCGAAGATCCCGGGGGAAGGAGGTGCCGGATGACGTACCTGCGGGCGTTCGGGCGGGCTTGCGCGCTGGCCGCGTTCGCGTTGCTCAGCTGGGTCGACGTGCTGGTCGAGCTGATCGCGTTCGCGCTGCTGTGCGTCGGCCTGGTCTTCTTCCTCGGTCCCGCGGTCGAATGGACGCGCGGCCGATCGAGGCTGGCTCGGAAGCTGGCCTTGCGCTGGTGCGGCACCGGGATCGCGGCGCCGTACCAGCCCGAGCCGCCGGAACCGGTCCGCGAACGCGACGGCTGGTACCGCGACGGCAAGCAGCTCTACAAGCGCGCGTTCTGGGTCCGCTGGCAGCGCCGGCTGACGTGGGCGCTGGAAGACCCGGCGGCGGGCCGCGAGTTCACCTGGCAGCTGGTGAACCCGCTGGTCACGGTGCTGCTGCCGGTGGGCGTGCTGCTCGGCGGCCCGGTGGTGCTGCGCGGCTACGGCCGGTGGACCCGCTGGTGGCTCGGCCCCCGGCCGCCCGCCGGGCCGCGCAAGAACTGGCTGCACCGGCACGCCGAAGCGCTGGGCCACCAGGGCGGCATCTTCGCGCTTTCGGTGGTGCAGCTGATCTTTTCGCTGCCGCAGCTGGTCCTGATGGCCGGCTTCCCGCCGTTGGCGGTCCCGGTCGTGCTGTGGACGCGATCGATCACGGACACGCTGCGCCGGGAGGCCGGGAACTGGACGGGGGTACGGATCGCCCGGCCGTACCTGCCGCCGCCGGGGTTGCCGGTGCCGCGCCCCGACGGGCTCTACCAGGTCGGCAAGCAGCTGCACGAGGAGCCGTTCTGGCCGGTCCAGCACGCTCGCACGCGATGGGTCCTGCGCGACCGCGCCACCTGGCGCGACCTCGCCGGCGCCGTGCTCGGGACGCTGGTTTCGTTCGTCCTGCTCGTGCCGACGATCGTGCTGGTCACGCGGGGACTCGTCGGCCTCGGGGCGCTCTGGGTGTGGCGGCCGTTCGTCTCTTCGCCGGTGACCTGGTGGCCGTTCCCGGAGGTCTCGACGCACCTCGGCGCGCTCGCGCAGACGCCGGTCATGCTGGCGATGGTCGGCGCCGGCCTGGCGCCGGCGACGTGGCTCGCGCGGCAGCAGGCGCGGTTCGCGCGGGTCTGGCTGGGCCCGACGGAGGCGACCCGGCTCGCCGCGCGCGTCGAACGGCTGAAGCAGACCCGCGCGGACGTCACGGTCACGCAGGCGGCGGAGCTGCGGCGGATCGAGCGCGACCTGCACGACGGGATCCAGTCGCGGCTGGTCGCGATGGGCATGAAGCTCGGCGCGGTCGAGGCGCTCGTCGACACGGATCCGGCGGCGGCCAAACGGCTCGCGGCCGAGCTGCGCGCGGCGTCGTCGGAGGCGCTCACCGAACTGCGCGTGCTGATCCGCGGCATCCACCCGCCGGTGCTGTCCGAGCGCGGGCTGCTCGACGCCGTGCGCGCGCTGGCCCTCGACAGCCCGTTGAAGACCGAGGTCACCGGCTCGCTGCCCGGCCGCGTCGAGGAGCCGGTCGAGGCGTGCGCGTACTTCGCGGTGTCGGAACTGCTGGGCAACGCGGCGAAGCACGGCTCGAAACGCGCGTCGATCGATGTCGGGTTCGCCGACGACCAGCTGACGGTGGTGGTGACCGACGACGGCCCGGGTGGCGCTGTTCCCGCCCGCGGTTCGGGACTGCGTGGAATCGAGCGCCGGCTCGGGGCCTTCGACGGTAGGTTGACGCTGACCAGCCCGATCGGCGGCCCGACGAAGGCGACTTTGGAGATCCCGTGTCAGCTCGACAGCGAGTCGTCGTCGCCGAAGACCAGTACCTCCTCCGAGATGGCTTGACGCACCTGCTGGCGGCGCACGGCTTCGACGTCGTCGCGGCGGTCGGCAGCGGTCCAGAGCTGGCTTCGGCGTTGCGACGCGAGAAACCGGAAGTGTCCATTGTGGACGTCCGGATGCCGCCGACCAACACGGACGAAGGACTGCAGGTCGCCTTGGCCGCCCGGCGGGAAATCCCGGGCTTGCCGATCTTGGTGCTGTCCCAGCACGTCGAGCAGCTCTACGCGCGCGAACTGCTCGCCGACGGCACCGGCGCGATCGGCTACCTGCTGAAGGACCGCGTGTTCAACGCGGACCAGTTCATCGACGCGGTCCGCCGGGTCGCGGCCGGCGGCACGGTGATGGACCCCGAGGTGATCGCGAAGCTCCTGTCCGGCAACGCATCCGACCCCCTCGCCGTCCTGACCCCGCGCGAGCGCGAAGTCCTCGGGCTGATGGCGGAAGGGTGTTCGAACGCGGCGATCGCGTCCCGGCTGCACTTCAGCGAAGGCGCGGTCGGCAAGCACACGGCGAACATCTTCGCCAAGCTCGGCATCTCGGCTTCGGACGACACGAACCGCCGGGTGCTCGCCGTACTCGCGTACCTCGGTGCCGCTTAGCCGCGCGAAACGCGCGTCATCTCTTCGCGCTCCACGACCTTGATCCGCTCGCGGCCCGCCGCCAGGCCCAGTGCCTTCTCGTGCGAGTCGAGCTTGCCCCAGCCTTCCCAAGTGGTGAACGGGATCCCGCGCGCGGCCAGGAAGTCGAGGATCGCGTCCGGGGAGTCGTACTTGGGGGCGGTGAGCGTGTCCGCGTCCGACAGCAGGCTCGCGATCGTCTCCGCCGCGTCGCCCTTGGTGTGGCCGATCAGGCCGATCGGGCCGCGCTTGATCCAGCCCGTCACGTACACGCCCGGCAGCTGGTTGTCGTCCAGGTCGAGCACGCGGCCGGCCTGGTTCGGGACGACGCCGGCCACGTGGTCGAACGGGATCTCCGGCAGGTGCGAGGACAGGTAGCCGACCGCGCGGTACACAGCCTGGACGTCCCAGTCGTGGAACTCGCCCGTGCCGCGGACGTTGCCGTCGCCGGTCAGCTCGGTGCGTTCCGTGCGCAGGCCCGTCACGCGGCCGTCCTCGCCGAGGACCTCGGCCGGTGAGTGGAAGAAGTGCAGGTGCAGCCGCTTCCGGCGGTTGCCCGGCTCGCGGATCGCCCACTCCTGCAGCGTCTTCACGACCATGTCGATCTGCTTCGACGCCCGCAGCGCCGCGATGCTGCCGTCGTCGAACTCGATGTCCTCGGGGGACACGATGACCTCGACGTTCGGCGAGTGGTCCAGCTCGCGCAGCTCCAGCGGCGTGAACTTCGCCTGCGCCGGCCCGCGGCGGCCGAACACGTGCACGTCCGTGACGGGGCTGGTGCGCAGTCCCTGGTAGACGTTGTCCGGGATGTCCGTGGTCAGCAGCTCGTCGGCCGTCTTCGCGAGGATTCGCGCGACGTCCAGTGCCACGTTCCCGACGCCGAGAACCGCCACCGAAGACGCGTTGAGCGGCCAGGTGCGCGGGACGTCCGGGTGGCCGTCGTACCAGGAGACGAAGTCGGCGGCGCCGTAGCTGCCGTCGAGGTCGATGCCCGGGATGTCGAGCGCGCGGTCGGCGGCCGCGCCGGTCGAGAAGATCACCGCGTCGTAGAACTCACGCAGCTCGTCGAGCTTGATGTCGGTGCCGTAGTCGATGTTGCCCAAGAGGCGGATGTTCGGCTTGTCGAGCACCTTGTGCAGCGCCGTCACGATGCCCTTGATGCGCGGGTGGTCGGGGGCGACGCCGTAGCGGATCAGCCCGAACGGCGCGGGCATGCGCTCGAACAGGTCGATCGTGACGTCGGCGTCGGACTTGTCCAGGATGTCGGCGGCGTAGATGCCGGCAGGACCAGCGCCCACCACGGCCACACGAAGAGATCGGCTCACACCCTCCACGGTAAGTTAGGGTCACCTAACTAGAAATGTGATTTACCGTACGGTCCACCAGTTGAGAGCCGGTAAGCTCGGCGCCATGCGCGTTCTCGTCGTCGACAACTACGACAGCTTCGTCTACAACCTGGTCCAGTACCTGGCCCAGCTCGGCGCCGACTGCACGGTCTGGCGCAACGACGTCGTGGACCTCGACCGCGTGCCCGAGTTCGACGCCGTGCTCGTCTCGCCGGGCCCGGGGACGCCCGAACGCGCTGGTCAGAGCATGGATGTCATCCGCAAGTGTGCCGAGACGCGCACGCCGATGCTCGGTGTCTGCCTCGGCCACCAGGCGCTCGGCGTCGTCTACGGCGCGACCGTCGACCGCGCGCCCGAGCTGCTCCACGGCAAGACCAGCCAGGTCCGCCACGAGGGCACCGGCGTCCTCAAGGACCTGCCCGAGGAGTTCACGGCCACCCGGTACCACTCCTTGACCGTGGTGCCCGACACGATCCCGGCCGACGTCTTCGAGGTCACCGGCCGCACCGAAACCGGCATCGTGATGGGCATGCGCCACCGCGAGCTGCCGCTCGAAGGTGTCCAGTTCCACCCGGAGTCCGTGCTCACCGAAGGCGGCCACCGGATGCTCGCGAACTGGATGGCCGCGGCGGGCCACCCCGTCGACCCGGCCCGCGTCGACGAGCTCGAGCGCGCGACCAAGGCGCTCCAGAAGGCCGCTGTTGCGTGATCCGGCTCGAGGGGGTCGGCAAGCGGTACGGGCGTGGTGACTTCGTCCTCCGCGACGTCGACCTGAGCGTCGAGCCCGGGCACGTCGTCGGCGTCCTCGGCAGCAACGGCTCCGGCAAGTCGACGCTGCTGCGGATCATGGCCGGCGTCTCGCACGCGACCACCGGCGTGGTGACGGGAAACCCGCGGATCGGCTACCTGCCCGACCGCTTCCCGGCCGGCCAGCGCATGGGCGCGCGGGCCTACCTGCGGCACCTGGCGCGCATCCGCGGGCTCACCGACCTCTCGGTGATCGACCCGCTGCTCGACCGGCTCGCGCTGGTCGGCGGTCCGGCCGCGCCGCTGCGGACGCTCTCGAAGGGCAACGCGCAGAAGGTCGGGCTCGTGCAGGCCGTCATGGTGCGGCCCGACCTGCTGATCCTCGACGAGCCGTGGTCTGGGCTCGACGTCGGGACGCACGCGATCCTCGGCGAGCTCGTCGCCGAGACGCGGGCGCGCGGCGCGAGCGTCGTGTTCACCGACCACCGGCCGCAGGTGGTGCACGACCACGCCGACGTCGTCCACGTCATGACCGAAGGCAGGCTCACGGCCGAGAGCGCCGAGCCGACCACGCGGATCGTGCTGCGCGGCGACGGCGCCGGCTGGGCGGCCGAGCCCGGCGTGCGGCACGCGGTCGTCGAAGGCGCCCAGCTCGTGCTGACCGTCGAAGTCGCGAGCGTGGACGCGGTGCTGCTGCGGGCGTTGAAGGACGGCTGGTCCGTGCGGGAGGTGGCGCCGTGCTCGCCGTGACCCGCTACTACCTGGCGCTGCTCGGCCATTCGCAGCGGTACCTGCCGGCGCTGCTGGCTTACCTCGCGCTGTGCGTGATCCTCTACGCCGACCCGCACTCGCCGCCGTTGCCGCTGTTCGGGATGAGCGCGGGCGGGCTGCTCGTCGTGTCGTGCTGGCTGACGATCGCGCTGCTCGACATCGAGGATCCGGTGCAGCGGCTGGTGACCTTGAGCCACGCGCGGCAGTGGCGGCGGATGATCACCGGCGCGATCTTCACCGTGCTGGCCTGCGCCGCGGTCCTCACGGTGATCACCGAGGCGTGGTCGGCGCTCAAGTCGTTGAAGGTCCAGCCGTCGGCGCTGGGCATCGGGCTGCTCGCCCACCTCGCGTGCGCGCTGCTGGGCATCGCGATCGCGCTGCCGTGCTCGCGGCTGCTCGTGCCGCGGATCGGCTGGACGGTGCTCGCCGCCGTCGTCACGCTGATCGTCGTGCTGCTGGCGAAGATCCCGCTGGTCCACCCGCTGTTGCACGCGCTCACCGACGACGAACCGGTCGGCGGTCCGCTCGTGCTGGCGCTGGTGACGTCCGTGGCGGTACTAGCCGCCAGCTTCTTCGCCGTCTCGCGGCTCGTGCACCGTCGTTCCTGAGTGCAATTTGCAATCTTCAAATCCCGAGTCGGGGTTCCGGCGGGTGCTCGGCGCCGACTAGTGTTCGGGTCCTCTCCGATTCCGGGCGAAGGGAGAACGGGTGACGGCGGGGATCGTCGCGATCACCGGGCCAGACTCCGAAGGCGAGCTCCGGGAGCTCGCCGCCTGGCTGCGCGGCGAGGACGAGCTCCGCGGCCGCGTTCAACTGTTCGACGCCGTCGTGGTCGGCGTGACCAGCAACTCCGCCGGCGTTTTCTGCCGGTCGCTGATCGCCTGGCTGCGGCGCTGCCGCGAAGGCCGGGTCTCCCTGAAGGTCAAACGCTCCGGCGCGGCCGAGGAACTGGAGCTCGACTGCGGTCCCGCGAGTGACGCCGAGCAGATTCTCGGCGCTGTGCAAGGGTTTCTCGACAAAGCCTGAACAACGACGAAGGCCCGCACGGCGAACCGTGCGGGCCTTCATCGTGCGGATGGGATCAGGGGCCGCTGCCCGTCGACGTCGGGAACAACGGGCCCTCGGACACCGAGATCGTGATGTTCTGGTCCTTGTCGATCTGCTGACCCGGCGGCACGCTCTGCTTGGTGACCGTGCCTTCGGGCTTGTTGCTGGTCCGGTCGGACTGCTCCCGCAGCTGACCGGTCCAGCCCATGCTCTGCAGTTTCGCCTGCGCGTCCTCAGCTGTCATGCCGACCAGCTGCGGCATCTCGATCTTGTTGTCCGGCTGGCCCGTCGACACGGTCAGCGTGATCGTGCTGCCGACCGGCACCGAACCACCGTTCGGCGTCTGCTGGAGGACCTGGTCCTTCGGCTGGTCGGACTGCTGGTCGACGCGCTTGACGTTGAAGCCCAAGCCGGTCAGGGCGGACTGCGCTTCGCTGAAGGACTTCCCGGTGAAGTTCGGGACCTGCTTCTGCGCCTTGCCCTTGCCGATCGAGATGGACACGCTCGTGCCCTGCTGGACCTGGTTGCCCGCCTGCGGGTTCTGGCTGACGACCTTGCCCACCTGGTCGTCGTCGGTGACGTCGACCTCCTGCGGCGGCGACTGGTTCAGGGTGAGGCCGGCTTCCTTCAGCTTCGCCTCGGCGTCGTCGCGGCTGAGGCCCTTCAGCTCCGGCACGGCCACCTTGCCCGGCGGCGTGCCGATCGTGAGCGTGATCTGCGCCGCGGTGGCGACCGGGGTGCCGACATCGGGGGTGATCGCGATGACCTGGTTGACCTGGTCCGTGGTGCACGGCGTGTTGCCGGACGCGTCGGGCACCCCGCAGATCACGGTCTTGTTCGGCGCGAAGTTGTTGAACCCCTTTTCGCGCAGGGTGTTCTTGGCCGCCAGCTCCGACTGCCCCTTGACGTCCGGGATCGCCACCGTGCCCGGTTCTTCGTTGCCGCTCTTGAACGACCCCGACAGCCACATGATCAGCAGGACCGCGCCCAGCACGAAGACCGCGGCGAGCGCGGCCAGCAGCGTCCGGCGCCGGCGCTTGGCCTTCGGGTCCTCGTCGTCCGCGGCGTCGTACTCCTCGTAGCGCTGCGGCTGCCGCCGGTCGGCGTTCATCACCTGCGTGCGCTCGTCTTCGGACATCACCATCGGCGCGGCCGGGCGCTGACCCGAGAGCGTGCGCACCAGGTCCGAGCGCATCTCCGCCGCCGACTGGTAGCGGTTCGCCGGGCCCTTGGCCAGTGCCTTCAGCACGACGGCGTCCAGCTCGGGCGCCACCGCCGGGTTCACCGACGACGGCGGGTTCGGGTCCTCCCGGACGTGCTGGTAGGCCACCGCGACCGGGGAGTCCCCGGTGAACGGCGGCTCGCCGGTGATCAGCTCGTACAGCACGCAACCGGCGGCGTAGACGTCGGACCGGGCGTCGACCGACTCACCGCGGGCCTGCTCCGGCGACAGGTACTGCGCCGTGCCGATCACCGCGGCGGTCTGGGTCATCGCGGACTGGCCGTCGTGCATCGCGCGCGCGATGCCGAAGTCCATCACCTTGACCGCGCCGTTCTTCGTGATCATCACGTTGGCCGGCTTGACGTCGCGGTGCACGATGCCGTGGCGGTGGGAGAAGTCGAGCGCCGCGCAGACGTCGGCCATGACCTCCATGGCCCGCTTCTGCGACATCGGGCCTTCGGTCTTGACGATGTCCCGCAGCGTCCGGCCTTCGACGTACTCCATGACGATGTACGGCAGCGGGCCGAACTCGGTGTTGGCCTCACCCGTGTCGTAGACCGCGACGATCGCCGGGTGGTTCAGCGCGGCGGCGTTCTGCGCCTCGCGGCGGAAGCGCTCCTGGAACTGCGGGTCCCTGGCGAGGTCGGCACGGAGGATCTTGATCGCGACTTCCCGGCCGAGGCGCACGTCGTGGCCGTGATGGACCTCGGACATGCCTCCGTAGCCGAGCGTTTCGCCCAGCTCGTACCGGTTGGAGAGCAGTCTGGGTGTGCTCATCTCTGGGTGCCGTTCCATTCCGTCCAAGGTGCGGTCATGATGCCTTGCTGGCCATCGTCGGTCGTTCCGGGAGTGTCCGCCGGGTAGGCGCTCGAGACGGGCGGTTCCTCCGCGGGCGGCTGTCTGCCCGGGACCACCTGGCTCTGCGTCTGGCCGGGGTGCGGTGGCGAGCCCGAGCTGCCGATCATCTTCGCCACGAGGACGATGCCCGCCACCAGGACAACGAGCAGGATGGCCGCGAGGAGCGCCCACCAGCCCCACTGGGACTTCTTCCGGGTCACCGGCACCATGGCCGGACGCAGCACGGGCCGCGACGGCGGGCCGATGGCGACCATCGGGTTCACCGCCGGCGACGGCGGGCCCACCGGCATGTGCTGCTGCTGCGGCGGGACCGGCTGCTGCTGAACCGGTTGCTGCGGCACCTGCTGTTGCTGCTGCGGTTGCGGCGGTTGCTGCACCGCCGGCTGCTGGCCCGTGTACGTGGCGTTGACCAGACCGGACGGCGTCGGCAGCGGCAGCCCGGCGCGGACCGCGGCGACGGCGGCCGCGAACTCGCCGCCGCTGTTGTAGCGCTGCCGCGGGTCCTTCACCAGCGTCGCCTCGATCACCGCGCGCGCGGCGGGCGGGACGTCCGGCGGCAGCGGCGGCGCGATGTCGCGGATGTGCATCATCGCGACCGTGACGGCGTTCTCCGACAGAAACGGCCGGTGCCCGGCGAGGCACTCGTAGCCGCAGACGGCCAGCGAGTAGACGTCGGAGGCCGGCTCGGCCGGGTGCCCGAGCGCCTGCTCCGGCGCGATGTAGTGCGCGGTGCCCATGACCATGCCGGACCGGGTGACCGGTGCGGCGTCGGCCGCCTTCGCGACGCCGAAGTCGGTGATCTTCACCTGCCCGGCCGACGTCACCAGGATGTTGCCCGGCTTGACGTCGCGGTGGACCAGGCCCTGCTCGTGTGCGGCCTGCAGCGCGTTGCCCGCCTGCTCCAGCATGTCGAGCGTGAACTCCGCCGACAGCCGCCCGTGCTTGGCCAGCAACCCGGCCAGCGGGTCGCCGTCGACGAGCTCCATCACCAGGTACGCGATGGAGAGGTCACCGTCGAAGATGGTTTCGCCGTAGTCGTGCACGGCGGCGATGCCGGGGTGGTTGAGGGACGCCGTCATCCGCGCTTCGGTGCGGAAGCGGTGGAGGAATTCGGCGTCGCCGGAGAGCTCGGCCTTGAGGATCTTGACGGCCACGGTCCGGTCCAGCCGGGTGTCGCTGGCCTGCCAGACCTCGCCCATCCCGCCGACGGCGATCCGGCTCGTCAGCTTGTAGCGGTCGGCCAGCAGCTGACCGGAGGACAGCATGCGCTATCCACCCCCGAGCTTGGCGTTGATCGCGGCGCGGCCGATCTCCGCGGCGACCGTGCCGCCGGTGGCCGCGAGCCCGCGGTTGCCGCCGTCTTCGACGATGACGGCGACCGCGATCTGCGGGTCGTTGGCCGGGGCGAAGGCGGTGTACCAGGCGTGCGGGGCGGTGTTCTTGGAGTCCGTGCCGTGCTCGGCGGTGCCGGTCTTCGACGCGATCTGGATGTCGGCGCGCTTGCCGCCGCCCTTGGTGAAGCCCTCGGAAGCGATCATCATGTCCTTGAGGATCGCGGCGTTCGACGACGAAAGTGCCGCCGTGCCGGTGAGCTCGGTGGGGCTGTAGTCCTCGATGGTCGACAGGTCCGGCGCCAGCACCGACTGCACCAGCTGCGGCTTCATCGCCATCCCGCCGTTGGCCACGGTGGCCGCGAGCAGGCAGTCCTGCAGCGGGGTCAGCCGGACGTCGCGCTGGCCGATGCCGCTCTGGTAGAGCGCGCCCTGCGAGTCGAGCGGCCCGACCGTCGACGGCGCGACCTTCATCGGCACGGTCAGGTCGGTCTGCCCGATCCCGAAGTTCGCCGCCGTCTTCTTCAGCTTGTCCGCGCCGAGCTGGCCGGCGAACTCCGCGAACGGGACGTTGCACGAGTGCGCGAGCGCGTCCTTGAACGTGGTGCCGGGGCAGGCTTCGCCGGCGTAGTTCTCCAGCGTCACGTTGGTGCCGGGGAGCTTCGTGTTCGGCGCCGGGTTGACCGGGGTGTCCGGGCCCTTGCCGTCCTCGAGCACGGCCGACGCGGTGACCAGCTTGAACGTCGACCCCGGCGGGTAGGTCTCCGAGATCGCCCGGTTCAGCATCGGGTTCTTCGGGTCCTTGACGTAGGAGTTCCAGGCGTCGGTCTGGGCCTTCGACGTGTGCGACGCCAGTTTGTTCGGGTCGTACGACGGCGTCGAGACCATCGCCAGGATCCGGCCGGTCTTCGGCTCCATCGCGACGACCGCGCCGGTGTAGTTCTTCTGCGTCATCAGGTCGTACGCGGCCTTCTGCACGGCCGGGTCGATGGTCAGCCGGACGTTGCCGCCGCTCGGGTCGCGGCCGGTGACCATGTCCGACAGCCGCCGCACGAACAGCCGCGGGTCCGAGCCGTTCAGGACGTCGTCCTCGGAGCGCTCGAGGCCGCCGGAGCCGTAGTTGATCGAGTAGTAGCCGGTGACCGGCGCGTACATCGGGCCGTCGACGTACGACCGGATGTACTTGTACTTGTCGTTCGACGGGTCGACCTTCGCCAGCACTTCGCCGTTCGCCTGCGACACGATCTGGCCGCGGCGGCGGGCGAACTCGTCGTAGAGCACGCGCGCGTTGCGGGAGTCGGTGCGGTAGTCGTCGGCCTTGACGACCTGGATGTAGGTCGCGTTGGCCAGCAGCAGGACGACCATGACGAGCATCGCCATGCCGACCTTGCGCAGCGGGGTGTTCATGCCTGCTTGCCCCCGTCCGCCGGGGGACGCTGGACGAGCACGGTGTGCGCTTCGGCGATCGGTGCCTGCTGCTGGGGCTGCGGCTTCGGCCGGGCGGCGGGCCGCCGGGCCGCGTCGGAGATCCGGAGCAGCAGGGCGACCAGGATGTAGTTCGCCAGCAGCGACGAACCACCCTTGGACAGGAACGGGGCGGTGATACCGGTCTCCGGGATGAGCTTCGTGACCCCGCCGACGACGACGAAGATCTGCATGACCATGGTGAACGCGAGCCCGCCGCCGAGCAGCTTGCCGAACGTGTCGCGCACGGCGAGCGCGCTGCGCATGCCGCGCATGGCGACCAGCAGGTACAGCATCAGGACGGCGGCCAGCCCGATGAAGCCGAGCTCTTCGCCGATCGCCGCGGTGATGAAGTCGGTGTTCGCCTCCGGCACCATGTCCGGGCGGCCGGCGCCGAGCCCGGTGCCGCCGATCCCGCCGGTGCCGAGGCCGAACAGGCCCTGCGCGATCTGGTACCCGCCGCCGAGCTTGTCGTACGTCGCCAGCGGGTCGAGCCAGTTGGCGACGCGCTGCTGGACGTGCGTGAAGAGGTTGTAGGCGATCAGGCAGCCGCCGACGAAGAAGCTCAGGCCCAGAACGACCCAGATGATCCGCTCGGTCGCCACGTACAGCATCATCAGGATGACGCTGAAGAACAGCAGCGACGTGCCGAGGTCCTTCTCGAACACCAGGATGCCGATGCAGGCGACCGCGGCGATGAGGATCGGGCCCAGGTCACGCGCCCGCGGCAGCTCGACGCCGAGAAACTTCTTGCCCGCCACCATGAACAGGTCGCGCTTCGACACCAGGAACGAGGCGAAGAAGACCATCAGCAGGATCTTCGCGAACTCGCCGGGCTGGATCGAGAAGCCCGGCAGCTTCAGCCACACCTTGGCGCCGTTGACCTCGGACAGGCTCGACGGCAGCAGCGCGGGCAGCGCCAGCGCGACGATCCCGATCAGGCCCGCGGTGTAGCCGTAGCGGGTCAGCGTGCGGTGGTCGTTCACCACGACCAGGACGGCGACGAAGAACCCGAGCGAGATCACGGTGAACAGCACCTGCGCCGTGACGGCGGGGGTGTAGTCCTTCCCGTTCTGCACGGCCTTTTCGGCCAGGGCCAGGTCGATCCGGTGGATCATCACCAGCCCGATGCCGTTCAGCAGCGCGACGCAGGGGAGCAGCACCGGGTCCGCGTACGGCGCCCACCGGCGCACGGCCAGGTGCGCCGCGGCGAAGATGGCGAGGTAGGCGAGGCCGAGCCAGACGATCGACCAGGTCAGCTCCTGCTCCTGGTTCGCTTCGACCAGCACCAGGGCGATGGTGACGATGAACGCGGCGAACCCCAGCAGCACCAGCTCGGTGTTGCGGCGGGTCGGGACGTCGCGCGGCGGGTTCGTCTGGAACTGCGCGGCGAGAGGTTCGGCGGCGCGCGCGGCGGGCTGGCTCATCAGTTACCGCCTCCCGTCGTCGGTGCCGTCGAACTCGGCGTCGAGCAGTCCCTCCCCGCTGGCTGGTTCGCCGACGACGGAGCAGTGGAGCCGGCCGGAGCCGACGGCGTGGACGTCGGCGTGACCGTGGGGGTCGGCGTGACCGTGGGGGTCGGCGTCGTGGACGGCTGGCCGCCCGCCGGCGCGCAGTTGTTCAGGCGCTTGTGCAGCTGCAGGAAGTCGTCGATGTACTTCCGGGCGTCGTCGAGGCTGTCCTTCTTGACGCCGTTCTGCACCGCCAGCCGCGCGTCCTCCTGGAGCTGGTCGACGCGCAGCTTGTCCGTGCACACCTGGTTGGGCGGGCACGAGCCCTGCTCGTAGGTGTGCAGGTCGATGCCGAGGATGCTGCCGGGGACGCCGCGGTAGATCACGACTTCCTGGTCCGCACCTTCGCCGACATAGTACTGACTCAGGACGAAGTACCGGGTGGCGATGGCGGCCGCGGCGAGCACGACGAGCACCACCAGCGCGCCGGCGAGCCAGCGGAACCGCTTCCGGCGCTTGGCCTTCGGATCTTCGCTCGGCTGCGGCAGCTCGGGCCGCGGCTGCGGCGGCGGCTGGGTCAGCGCCCGCGCGCGCGCCGCGGGCGAGTCGCCCTGGTGCCGTTCGTCGCTGCCGTCCCCGGCGGCGCCGCCCACGATGGGCGCGTCCTCGCCGAAGTCGACGTCGACGACGTCGGCGATGATCACCGTGACGTTGTCCGTGCCGCCGCCCTTGAGCGCCAGCTCGATCATCCGGTCCGCGCACTGCTGCGGGTCCGGGATCTGCACGGCCTCGGCGAGCGTCTCGTCGCTGACCATGCCGGACAGGCCGTCCGAGCAGATCAGGTACCGGTCGCCGGAGCGGGCTTCGCGCACGGTCAGGCTCGGTTCGACCTCGTGCCCGGTCAGCGCCTTCAGCAGCAGCGACCGCTGCGGGTGCACCGCGGCTTCTTCGGGCGTGATCCGGCCCTGCTCGAGCAGCTCGTTGACGAAGCTGTCGTCGCGGGTGATCTGCGCGAACTGGCCGCCGCGCAGCAGGTACGCGCGCGAGTCGCCGACGTGCACCAGCCCGAGCCGGTTGCCGGCGAAGAGGACTGCCGTGAGCGTCGTGCCCATGCCGTCGAGGTCGGGGTCCTGCGAAACGAGTTCGGCGATGGCGGCGTTGCCGTTCGCCACCGCCTCCCGGAGTTGCGCGAGGAGGTCGTCGCCCGGTTCGTCGTCGTCGAGCGGGGCGAGCGAGGCGATGACGACCTTGCTGGCCACCTCACCCGCCGCGTGGCCACCCATACCGTCGGCGAGCGCGAGCAGGCGAGGGCCGGCGTACACGGAGTCCTGGTTGCTCGAACGCACCAGGCCCCGGTCGCTGCGGGCTGCGTAGCGGAGGACGAGAGTCATGGGCGAAGCTCGATCACCGTCTTGCCGATCCGGATGGGGACTCCGAGCGGGACCCGGAGGGGTGCAGTGACCTTAGCCCGGTCGAGATACGTCCCGTTCGTCGAGCCCAGATCTTCCACGTACCAGTCCTCGCCGCGCTGGGCGATCCGCGCGTGCCGGGTCGACGCGTAGTCGTCGTCGAGCACCAACGTGGAGTCGTCGGCCCGGCCGATGAGGATCGGCCGGCCGTCCAGCGCGATGCGCGTCCCCGCGAGCGCGCCGTGCGTCACGAGCAGCTGCTGCGGGGACTTGCTGTTGCGCGGCTTCTTCTCCTTCTTGCGCCCGAAGGTCGGTACCTGGACGCGCATGCCCGACGCCGCGTAGAGGTCCGAACGGACGACTCTGAGCGCGGCGAACACGAAGAGCCAGAGCAGCACGAGGAAGCCCACCCTGGTGAGTTGTACGACCAGCTCTGGCACTTGGTGTGTCCGCTCCCGACTCGTCCGTGCAGCCGCGACGCGGGTACGCCGCGGTCCCCCCGCACGTCAATTCTGCGGGAACAGTATTCCGTGCCCCCAGTCAGCCCTGTGTACGGAACACGAGCGAGGAGTGCCCCACCCGGATCACGTCGCCGTCCGCGAGCTGCCAGGTCTGGACCGGAGTGCCGTTCACGGTCGTGCCGTTGGTCGACCCGATGTCGGCGAGCGTCGCGCTCTGGCCGTCCCAGGTGATCTCCAGGTGCCGGCGCGAGACGCCGGTGTCCGGGAGGCGGAAGTCCGCGTCCTGGCCGCGGCCCACGACGTTCCCGCCCTGCTTCAGCGAGTACGTGCGGTTGGAGCCGTCGTCCAGCTGCAGGCTCGCCGCGAGCTGGCGGCCCGGCGCGGGCTGGCCGTAGCCGCCCTGCTGCTGGCCGTACGGGTCGGCGGCCGGCTGGCCGTACGCCTGCTGCTGCCCGTACTGGTCGTACCCGGCCTGCTGCTGGCCGCCGTACTGGTCGTAGCCGCCCTGCTGGGGCTGGGCGTAGCCGCCCTGGTCGTACCCACCCTGCTGGTAGCCCTGGTCGTAGCCACCGCCCTGGGGCTGGGCGTACCCGCCCTGGTCGTAGCCACCGCCCTGCGGCTGGGCGTAGCCACCTTGGTCGTAGCCACCGCCCTGGGGCTGCGCGTACCCGCCCTGGTCGTAGCCGCCCTGCTGCTGGCCGTACTGGTCGTAGCCGCCACCCGGCTGCTGCTGGCCGTACTGGTCGTAGCCACCACCCTGCGGCTGGCCGTAACCCTGGTCGTACCCGGGCTGCTGGCCACCCTGCTGTCCGTAGCCGTACTGGCCCTGCTGGCCGTACGGGTCACCCTGGTCGTATTGGCCGTAGCCGGGGGGCTGGCTCATTGCTGGGTCTCCTGCGTTGCTGGGTCGTGCCGACCGCGGTGAACCGGCGCCTGAGGGGCGGGCGTCGGGATCGACGGACGAACGGGTCTTGAACTGTCCAGTATGCAGCGCCTCGTTGCGCTCGAGTGATACGACGACGTCACCATAGGTGTCCAGGCCCTCCGCGGCGAGGTGTTCCGCCACCGCCTTGGCGAGGACCTGGGTGACGCGTTGCTCGTCACCGGCCATGCGCTCGTGGTCAGCCGCCCCCAGCGACACGATGTAGTGATTGGGGGCGAGCTGCCGACCGCCTGCCAGCTCACGAACGTTCTCCTCACTCTCCCGCTCCAGGGCGATCGCCACTTCCTGCGTGACGACGTTGCCACCGAACATGCGCGCGAAAGTGTTCCCCACCAGGTTCTCGAGGCGTCTGTCGAAACGCTCGACGCGGCTCACCGGGGAAAACCTCCTCACACGTGTGCTTCCGCTATCGATCCTATCCGGGTGAGCGAGCCTCTACACGGCCCCCGGTGAAACCCGTTCAAACGGCCTGCTAGTCTTCTCCTCGCTGCCGTAAGGAAGCACTCGGGCGAGTGGCGGAATGGCAGACGCGCACGGTTCAGGTCCGTGTGTCCGAAAGGACGTGAGGGTTCAACTCCCTCCTCGCCCACGCTGTTCAAGGGCCCGGTCGCTAGCGCGACCGGGCCCTTTCCCGTTGTCCTGATTTCTCCCGGGGGCCGAGCCCCCGGACCCCCACGGTGCCTTCGTCAGGTGGGGAATATCACCCGTTTGGCTCTGCGTGGTGTTCGCTCACGGCGGACTTTCGGGTGTATCAAGCTGTCGATTTGGCGACCCAGGCCGCCAGCACGTCGGCCCGGCTGGCCGTCTCGATGCCGGCGTGGGGGCAGCCCGGCCCGGTCGCCTCGACCGCGACGAGTTCGCCGCCGGTGAAGTACGGGGCTCCCGAGTCGTAGGTGCAGGCGCTCGTCGTGATCTCCGGAGCGGCGCCGCGGACGCCCACGGTCGTCTGCTCCACCTTGGCGACGGCGACCGTGCCCTGCTGCATGCGGCTCGCCGGGGTGGGGTTCGTGCCGGTCGTGCTGCCCCAGCCGGCCAGCGTCAGCTGCTGGCCCACCTTCGGCGCCGTGCGGCCGATGTTCAGCGGCGGCACCGCCGTCACCGGGGTGTCCAGCCGGGCGAGGGCCACGTCGTTCTCCTTTGCCTGGACCACCTCGGTCACCCGGCGGGCGATGCCGGACTCCGTCGCCTCGTCGACCAGGCCCAGCGTCACCGTGGTCGGGTACGGGACCTTGCCGGCGACGCGGTTGCGGTTCGCGTCGTGGAAGCAGTGGCCCGTCGTCAGCACCCAGCCGGGCGCGATCAGGGAGCCGGTGCAGTAGCTGCTGTAGGTGGAGCCGTCCGGGCGCGGGACCTTCGTCATCGCGAGCTTCGCGACGAACCCGAACTGCCCGGGCGGAACGTCGGAGCCGTGCGCGATCCCCGGCGCGGCCAAGGCGGCGGGGGCGGTGGCGGTGGTCAGGACAACAGCGGCGAGCAGGGCGCGCAGGCGCATTTCTCCCCTTCGTCGGATGGGTGATCGACGTTCGAGGTTATTGGCGCGGCCGTGCGCTGGGAATTCCCTGGCCGGGCGTCACCCGGGTGACGCCCGGACCAGAAGGCGACGAAGCAGACCTAGTTCACGCCGACGAGGTCGACCACGAAGATCAGGGTTTCGCCCGGCTTGATGACGCCGCCCGCGCCGCGGTCGCCGTAGGCGAGGTGGGGCGGGATGACGAGCTTGCGGCGGCCACCGATCTTCATGCCCGCGACACCCTGGTCCCAGCCGGAGATGACCTGTCCGGCGCCGAGGCCGAAGCGCAGCGGCTCGCCGCGGTTCCACGACGCGTCGAACTCCTCACCGGTCGAGTGCGAGACGCCGACGTAGTGCACGGTGACGGTCTTGCCCGACGTGGCTTCCGTGCCGTCACCGACCGTGATGTCGGTGATCTCGAGGTCGGCCGGAGGGTTGCCCTCGGGGCGGTCGATCTGGGGCTTTTCCAAGGTCATGGCACTCACCGTACCCACGCGCACGAGGCTGCGCCGTTCGGACTACGTCCAAGGGCTGAAAAACGCGAATAGTCTTCACACTTGGGCTACTGCTCGGTAGCGTGCGCTTCGTCACTCTTCTGACTGAGGGGAGCCCGGCATGCGACGTGGCATCCGCGCCCTGACCTTGACGGCACTGGGGGCCCTCGTGGCCGGACTCACCCAGGTCGCCGTCACCGCTCCGGCCGCGCAGGCGGCCGCGTCGCCCGACGACTACTGCGGCGGGCAGTGCAGCGACATCCTGCCGCCCGGCGAGAACGGCAACGCCACCCTCGCCGACATCCTGGCGCACAAGGTGTTCGGCACCCGCCCGGCGCACGCGTCCGACCAGCTCGGGAAGTACTCGTCGCTGGCCAACGGCTACAAGACGCTGACCACGAGCGCGATCAACCAGTACTTCAACGACTCGTCGTTCGGCGTCGCCGCCGACCAGGTCGCGAGCACGACCAAGCCGCGTTCGGACGTGACGATCGTGCGGGACAAGGCCCTCGGTGTCCCGCACATCACCGGGACCACGCGCTCGGGCACCGAGTTCGGCGCCGGGTACGCGGCCGCGCAGGACCGGCTGTGGCTGATGGACGTCCTGCGCCACGCCGCGCGCGGGCAGGTCACGCCGTTCGCCGGCGGCGCGGAGGCCAACCGCGAGCTGGAGCAGCAGTTCTTCTCGAACGCGCCGTACACCGAAGCAGAGCTGCAGCAGCAGATCGACCGCGTCGCGAACAGCGGCCCGCGTGGCGCGCAGGGCCTCGCCGACGCGCAGGCCTACGTCGAGGGCATCAACAAGTACATCAGCGACTCCTACAACGGCCGGTACTTCCCGGGTGAATACGTGCTGACCGGGCACGTCGACTCGATCACCAACGCCGGGTCGATCGACCCGTTCAAGCTGACCGACCTGGTCGCGCTCGCCTCGCTGGTCGGCGCCGAGTTCGGCGCGGGCGGCGGTGGCGAGGTGCAGAACGCCATCGCGAAGCTGGCGATGCAGGAGAAGTACGGCGTCGTGCAGGGCGAGAAAGTGTGGCAGAGCCTGCGCTCCGAAGACGACCCCGAAGCCGTCAAGACGCTGCACGACGGCCAGACCTTCCCGTACGGCAAGACGCCGGCCAACGCGGTCGGCCAGGCCCTGCCGGACAAGGGCTCGGTGACCGGACAGCAGCTGGTGTTCGACCAGACCGGCTCGGCTTCGACCGCGACGCCGTCCACTGTGGACGTCGCCGCGCCCGCCGAGCAGGAACCCGCCCGCGGGATGTTCGAGAACGGCGTGCTGCCGGCGAACATGCTGAGCGAGAAGCACGGCATGTCCAACGCGCTGCTCGTTTCCGGCGCGAAGACCGCCAGCGGCCACCCGGTCGCGGTGTTCGGCCCGCAGACCGGCTACTTCGCCCCGCAGCTGCTGCTGTTGCAGGAACTGCAGGGCCCGGGCATCAGCTCGCGCGGCGCGGCCTTCGCCGGCCTGAGCATGTACACGCTCCTCGGCCGCGGCCAGGACTACTCGTGGAGCGCGACGACGTCGGCGCAGGACATCATCGACACCTACGCCCTGACGCTGTGCGACCCGAGCGGCAAGGCGCCGACGAAGGACTCGAACTACTACACCTGGCAAGGCCAGTGCATCCCGATGGAGACCGTCGAGGTCAAGAACGCCTGGAAGCCGACCGTGGCCGACGGGACCGCGGCGGGCTCGTACACCCTGCGCAGCTACCGGACCAAGTACGGTCCGGTGCAGAGCCGGGCGACCGTCGGCGGCAAGCCGGTGGCGTACGCGGCGCTGCGCTCGTCCTATTTCCACGAGGTCGATTCGCTGATCGGCTTCCAGGAGCTGAACGACCCGGGCTTCGTCAAGTCCGCGGCCGACTTCCAGAAGGCCGCGGCCGACATCAACTACACGTTCAACTGGTTCTACGCCGACTCGAAGGACATCGCGTACTTCAACTCGGGCAGCAACCCGTCCCGGCAGTCCAATGTGGACCCGAACCTGCCGGTGTGGGGTGACCAGGGCCACGACTGGAACGGCTGGAACCCGGCGGGCAACGTCGCGACCTACACGCCGGCGTCGCAGCACCCGCAGTCGATCAACCAGGACTACTACGTCAGCTGGAACAACGCGCAGGCCAACGGCTACGCGGCCGCGGGCGCGGACAAGTCCGCCGTGCACCGCGTCGACCTGCTCGACTCGCGGGTCAAGCAGCTGATCTCCAGCGGTACCAAGGTCACCCGGGTCAACCTGACCCAGGCGATGGAAGACGCCGCCCTCGCGGACCTGCGCGCCGAACGCGTCCTGCCGCTGCTGCTGCAGGTGCTCGACAAGACGCCGACCACCGGCGCGGCCGCGGACGCCGAGGCGAAGCTCAAGACGTGGCTCTCGAACGGCCACCTGCGCAAGGAGACTTCGCCGGGCAGCAAGGCGTACGCGGACGCCGACGCGATCCGCATCTTCGACGCCTGGTGGCCACTGCTCGTCCAGGCCGAGTTCAAGCCGGGCATGGGCGACGACGCCTACAACGCGATGACCGGCGTGCTGGGCATCAACGAAAGCCCGTCCGGCTGGCAGAACGGCAACGGCCGGCACACCGGCCAGCCGCACAAGGGCTCGTCGTTCCAGTTCGGCTGGTGGGGTTACGTCAGCAAGGACATCCGGCAGGTGCTCGGCCAGCCGGTGGCCGGCCCGCTCGGCCAGACGTTCTGCGGCGGCGGCAACGTCACGACGTGCCGCCAGGCGCTCGTCGACTCGCTGACCACCGCCGCCGGCCAGGCCGCGAACACCGTCTACCCCGGTGACGCGAGCTGCTCCGCGGGCGACCAGTGGTGCGCCGACACGATCATCCACAACCCGCTCGGCGGCATCACGCAGGACAAGATCAGCTGGCAGAACCGCCCGACGTTCCAGCAGGTCGTCGAGTACACCGCCCACCGCGGCGACAACATCGCGAACCTCGCGCCGGGGAAGACGGTCAGCGCCACGAGTGCCGAAACCGGCTTCTACAACTCGCCGGCGTCGAACGCCATCGACGGGAACGCCTCGAGCCGCTGGGCCAGCGACTGGAGCGACGACCAGGCGATCACCGTCGACCTCGGCTCGGTCCAGCAGGTCTCGCGGGTGCTGCTGAGCTGGGAAGCCGCGTACGGGAAGAGCTACCGGATCCAGACCTCGCCCGACGCGGTGAACTGGACGGACGCGGCCGTGGTCACCGACGGCGACGGCGGGCAGGACAACCTCTCGTTCGCCCCGACGTCGGCGCGGTTCGTGAAGATGCAGGGCGTCCAGCGCGGCACCAAGTACGGCTACTCGCTGTACGAGTTCGAGGTGTACGCCCACTGAGCAGGCCGGGCCGCCCGTGGACGCGCGGGCGGCCCGGCCACCCCACCGGGTGCGCGGTTACCGTGAGGCGCATGGACGACTGGACGCCCCGCACCAAGGCCATCACCGCCGGCCGGCCGCACGGACCGGGTGAGCCGCTGAACACCCCGCTCGTCGCCACCAGCACGTACCAGGCCGGTGGCGACTTCGTGTACGCGCGCGGTGACGGGACACCCACCTGGCACGCGCTGGAAGAAGCGGTCGGGGCGCTGGAGGGCGGCCACGCGACGGCGTTCGCGTCCGGCGTTGCCACCCTGTCCGCGGTGCTGGACCTGCTGCCGGTCGGGTCGCGGGTGGTCGTGCCGACGTTCAGCTACGCCGTGACGCGCGGGGTGCTCGCCCACGCGCAGAAGCTCGGCAAGCTCGCCGTCACCGAGCTGGACCCGGCCGACACCGGGGCCTGGGTGGCCGAGGCGGCGACGTCCGACCTGGTCTGGCTCGAGTCGCCGACCAACCCGACCCTCGACGTGATGGACATCGAGACGATCGCCGCCGCCGCCCGCGGCCGGGTCGTCGTCGACAACACCTTCGCGACGCCGCTGCAGCAGCGGCCGCTGGAGCTGGGCGCCGACGTCGTCGTGCACAGCGCGACCAAGCTCATCGGCGGACACAGCGACCTGCTGCTCGGCATCACCGTGGCCAAGGACCCCGAGGTCGCGGCGGAGCTGAAGGGGGCCCGGACCCGCGTCGGCTCGACGCCGGGCGCGCTCGAGGCGTGGCTCGCGCTGCGCGGCCTGCGGACCATGCCGGTGCGGCTGGCGGAGCAGTCCCGAACCGCCGCGCTGCTCGCGTCGCGGCTCGGCGAGCACTCCGCGGTACAGCGCGTGCGCTACCCGGGCTTCGGGATGATGGTCTCGTTCGACCTGGCCGACGCCGAGACGGCCGACCGCTTCTGCGCGGCGGTCCGGCTGATCGTCCCGGCGACGAGCCTCGGCGGCGTCGAAAGCCTGGTCGAGCGGCGGGCGTGGCTCCCGGGTGAGGAGCGCGTGCCGCCCGGGCTGGTCCGGTTCAGCGTCGGGTTGGAGGACCCGGAGGACCTTTGGGCGGATCTGACCTTCGCCCTCCCGGAGTAACGCGGACGGGTGAGACCTCGATAGTCCGGCATCGCAGGTCCACCGCCGTTGGGAGTCATCGTGGGTAGAACGCTGAACCGGGTCGCGGGGGTCGTTTCGGCCGCGGCGCTGGCCACCTTCGCCGCCGCTCCGGCCGCGCTGGCGGAGGACGAAACCCCCACGTCGAGCACGGAAACGACCACCTCCACCTCGGAAACCCCGACCACCACGGCACCGGCCACGACCGAGACCACGACGACGGTCCCGTCGTCCACCTCGGCCATCACCACGGCGAGCCCGACCCCGCCCGAGGTCAAGACCACGGACAAGCGGGTCGCGCCCAAGGCCGAGCCCGACGTCAAGGACGACACCCAGGAAGCGGCCCCGGCCGACGAGACCCAGCCGGACAACACCGGCCACGGCTTCGTCGGGCTCAGCGGCGAAGGCATCCTGGTCATCGCTTGTGCGGCCGGCAAGCCGGGTGAGGTGGCGACCCAGTACCTGAGCGTCACCGGCGGCCCGGACCAGGACGAGGCGAACGGTCTCTGGAACTACACCGTGCGGGTAGTGGATGCGCCCGCCGGCACCACGACCGCCAAGTTCAGCTGGACCTGCGGCGGCGTCGAGGGCTCCGGCACCGTCGACTTCGAGCAGGAGCAGCCGCCGGTCACCAGCACCAGCATCCCGTCGAGCACCGCGCCGGTGACCACCGCGACCTCGAGCACGACTCCGACCACCACCGCCACTCCGGCCGGCAATGCCGCACCGAAAGCCCAGGTCAAGGTCGCTCCCAAGGGCGGCGTCGAGACCGGCTTCGGCGGCACCGCCTGGTGACCGTCCGGCGGGCGGGGGCGGCCCTCGCCCTCGTCCTGACGCTGGCTGCCTGCAGCACCCCGGAGCAGCCAAAAGCCGCGCCCGCACCCATCCCCGCGTCGGTGCCGGTCACCGTGCCGTTCAAGGGACTGCGGCCCACCTCGGTCAAGATCCCCAAGATCGGCGCGGAGTCCAGCCTGCTCGCCGTCGCGGTCAAGACCGACGGCTCGATCTCCGTCCCGTCGGTGCACACCCCGATGCAAGCAGCCTGGTACAAGCTCTCGCCGGTGCCCGGTGACGTCGGCCCGGCGATCGTGCTCGGGCACGTCGACGGCGACAAGAAGCCCGGCATCTTCTACAAGCTCAAGGACCTCGCGCCCGGCGACGAGGTGGACATCGACCGCAGCGACGGCCGGCAGCTCAAGTTCGTCGTCGACCGCGTCACGCAGGTTCCGAAGGACACGTTCCCGCGTGACGCCGTGTACGGCAACAGCGACAAGCCCGAGCTGCGCCTGATCACCTGCGGTGGCGCGTTCGACCACGCCGAACACAGCTACAAGGACAACATCGTCGTCTACGCGAACCTAGCCGACACCTGAGCCGGGGTACGGGAACTCCGGCCGCAACGACGTCCCCGGGCACACCCAGCGGCGCATGCCCGCGTCGCAGACCGCGTACCCCCAGTTGATCAGGTTGTCCTGCACCTTTTCGGACATCCGGCTCAGCCGCGTCTTCGTCTCGGCCAGCGCGCGGGTCTGCTCGACCGGGGCCGGCAGGGCGTCCGGCAGTTCGAAGTGCGTGATGTCGCTGTAGGTCGCCCAGTACGTTCCGGCGAACTGCTTGTCCTCATAGGACTTCAGCAACGAGCCGGTGCGCAGCTCGCGGACCTGGTTGTCCATCACGGTCAGCACGCGGAACAGCTGCATCGGCCAGTTGTGGTGCGGCTTTTCCTCGTGCTTCATCTTCTTGCCCGCGTCGCTGACCAGGACGGTCGCGCGCTGGTTCTCGATCGGGTCGAGGCCGAGGTTGTCGTACACGCCGGCGTCGCTGAGCACGATCTTGCGCTCCGGCCGGTGCGGATCCGGGATCACGACCGGGGAAAGCAGCGGCGGGAAGGCGGAGGACGCGGCCACCGCCGTCGCCAGCGGGACCTGCCCGTGCGGGCCGGGCTGGCGGAAGAACCACCACAGTGAGCCGTCCTGCAGGCTGGTCGCGGTGAACACGAAGTTCGGCCCGGCCGGATCGAGGTCGGCGAGGCGGCAGTCGCCGAAGAGGTGCTTCCGGTACCGCAGCGCCAGTTCCTCGCCCGCACTGCGCCACGGGATGCACATCGCCTTCAGCGTCACCGGGACGTCGAGGTTCGTGCGCGCGAGTTTCCGCAGCGGCTGCACGACTTCCTTGCCGAAGTTCTCCGCGACACCGTCGTCGCCGAAGTACAGCTTGTGCCACGCGTGCGCCAGCACCCCGGCCGCGATCGACCCGCCGGAGACGCTGGAGACGGTGGTCAGCTTCGGCAGCCAGCCGAGTTCGTTGAGCCGCCACAGCGCTCCCGCGTGGAAGAGCATCGCCCGATAGCCACCGCCGGACAGCGCGAGCCCGACCCCGTCCCGTTTCGCCGCGTCCACCTCGCCGAGTCTAGGACCGCAGCAACGGGTCGAGCAGCGGGCGCTGTTCGATGGGGACGTATTCGGCGTAGTTGTCGTACAACGCCTGTTTGGCCAGGTGCGCCGCGCCGGCGCCGTCGGCCGAGCGGATCGCGGCGAGCACTTCGGCGTGGTGCGAAAGCCACGCGCGCATCAGCGACGTCCGGTTGCTGGCGTGCTCCAGCTTGTCCTCGATGAGTTCCAGCACGACCCCGCGCACGACTTCTTCGCTGACGACGAGCAGGGGATTGCGCGAGATGCGCGCGATGACTTCGTGGAACGCGACATCGGCGCGGCTGAACTCGGCGTAGCCGTGCGAGATGCCTTCGCGCATCGCCTCCAACGCCGCGTCGAGGCCGGTCAGGTCGTCTTCGGTGCGCAGCTCCGCGGCGAGCAGGTGGGCCGAGCCGTCGAGGATCATCCGGAACTGCAGCAGCTCCGCGAGCCCGACGTGGTCGGCGCGCGCCAGGCGGTGCATCGACCGGTGCAGCGCGGCGGGGGACGCGGCCAGCACCTCCGGCCCGCGCGGGTCGCCGGGCCGCGACCGGATCATCTCGGCGGCCTGCAACACCCTCAGCGCTTCGCGGATCGTCGACCGGCCGACGCCGAACTGCGTCATCAGCTCGCGTTCGCTGGGCAGGCGTTCGCCCGGCTTGAGCGCGCCGCTGATCACGGCCTGCTCGATCTGCTCGACGACCCGCTCGTACGCGCGGACCGGAGCCACCGGTTCGAACCGCATCCCTTGACCTCGACGTCCGTCGCGTGCAGGCTACTGGTCAGACCAGTGTACCGACCTGGAGGCCAGATGAAAGCCCGGCTTCACGTGCTGGCAGCGGCGCTGCTGCTCGTGCTGTCCGGCTGCTCGGCGGGCTCGTCGGCCAGTGTTTCCGCTGGTCCGGACACGCTTTCCGTCGGCTTCACCGCGGAGCCGGCGAACTTCGACTTCACCAGGACCGACGGCGCCGCGATCCCGCAGGCACTGCTCTACAACGTCTACGAAGGGCTGGTGAAGCTCGACTCGCAGGGTCGCGTGGTGCCGCTGCTCGCGAAGTCGTGGACGATCAGCCCGGACCGGCGCACTTACGACTTCCAGCTCGAGCCGAACGTGAAGTTCAGCAACGGCGCGCCGTTCACCGCCGAGGACGTCAAGTTCTCGCTGCTGCGCGTGAAGACCGCCTGGACGATCTCGATCAAGTCCACGATGGACGTCGTCGACCACGTCGACGTCGTCGCGCCGGACCACGCCCGGGTCGTGCTCTCGAAGCCGTCCAACGGCTGGCTGTTCAGCCTCACCAGCCGGCTCGGCGCGATGTTCAGCCCCACCGGCGTCGCCGACCTGGCGAACAAGCCGGTCGGCACCGGGCCGTACGTCGTGGCGGCGCGCAAACGCGGCGACTCCGTGGTGCTGAAGGCGAACCCGGCGTACTGGGGCCGGGTGCCGGCGTACAAGACGGTCGTCCTCAAGTACATCAAGGACCCGACCGCGTTGAACAACGCGCTCTACAGCAACGGCATCGACGTCATCTCGGCGATCACCGCGCCCGACTCGATCCCGCAGTTCCAGGCCGACGACCGGTTCCAGGTCGTCCAGGGCACGTCGAACAGCGAGGTCACGCTCGCCATGAACAACCAGCGCGCGCCGCTGAACGACGTCCGCGTGCGCCAGGCCCTGACGTACGCGATCGACCGGAAGGCGTTGCTGGACACGGCTTGGGCCGGCCGCGGCACGTTGATCGGCAGCATGGTCCCGCCAACCGATCCCTGGTACGAAGACCTGTCGAACGTCTACCCGTTCGACCCCGCGAAAGCGAAGGCGCTCCTGACGGAAGCGGGCGCGACGAACCTGAGCCTGCGGATGCGGATCCCGAACCTGCCGTACGCGGTGTCGGCCGCGCAGGTCGTGCAGTCGCAGCTCGCCGACGTCGGGGTGCGGACGACGATCGAGCCACTCGACTTCCCGGCCGTGTGGCTGAAGCAGGTGTTCACCGACCACGACTACGACCTGTCGATCATCCAGCACGTCGAGGCCCGGGACATCACGACGTTCGGGAAACCGAAGTACTACTGGGGTTACGACAGCAAGCGCGTCCAGCAGTTGCTCGCCGAGGCCGACAGCGGGACACCGGAGCAGCAGGTCGCGGACATGAAGCAGGTGGCGCGGCAGCTCAACACCGACGCGGCCGCGGACTGGCTGTTCCTGTTCCCCAACGTGATCGTCGCGAAGGCGAAGGTCGGCGGGTTCGTGCGGAACCAGGTCAGCGAGTCGTTCGACCTCACCGGATTGGCACCGCGATGACGGCCAGAGTGCTGCGCCGGGTGGCGATCTTCGTGGTCAGCGTCCTGGTCGCGTCGATCGTGGTGTTCCTCTTCATGGCCGTGCTGCCGGGCGATCCGGCGCAGGTCGCGCTCGGCGTAAACGCGACGCCGGAGCTGCTCGCCAAGACCCGCGCGGAGTTCGGCATCGACCGCCCGCTGGTCACGCAGTACTTCGACTGGATCGGCGGCGTGCTGCACGGCGACTTCGGCCGCTCGTACGTGACGCGCGATTCGATCGGCCCGCAGCTGCTCGACCGTCTCGGCGTCACGCTCTGGCTGGTCGGCGCGGGAATGCTGGTGGCGCTGGTGATCGCGGTGCCGGCCGGGACGTTCGCCGCGGTGAAGCACCGGAAGGCGTCCGGCGCGAGCGTTTCCGGGCTGTCGCAGATCGGCGTCGCGATCCCCGCGTTCCTCGCCGGGATCATCCTGGTGCAGATCTTCGCCGTGCAGCTGCGCTGGCTGCCGTCGGGCGGGTGGACGCCGCCGAACCAGGACTTCGGCGAGTTCTTCCGCGGGCTGGTCCTTCCCGCGCTGTCGCTGGGTTTGGTGCAGGGCGCGGTGCTCACGCGTTATGTCCGCTCGGCGGTGCTGGACACGCTGGGACAGGACTACCTGCGCACCGCCCGCTCGAAGGGTCTTCGTCCCGGACAGGCGTTGGTGCGTCACGGGCTCCGCAACGCGTCGGTCCCCGTGGTGACGGTCCTGGGCCTGCAGCTGGCGACCCTGCTGATCGGCGCGGTCGTCGTCGAGCGCGTGTTCGTGCTGCCGGGCCTCGGTTCGATGCTGCTCGACGCCGTCGCCGCCCGTGACCTGCTGACCGTGCAGGGAATCGTGCTGGTGCTGGTGGTCGGCGTGCTGCTGGTCAACTTCGTCGTCGACGTCCTCTACACCGTGCTCGACCCGCGATTGCGAGGTTCGTGATGCGCAATCTCGTGCTGGGCGCGGTCCTCGTCGGCCTGGTCGTGCTGGCCGCGCTGCTGTCCTTCTTCTGGACGCCGTTCGACCCGATCAAGGTCGACGCCACGCACCGGCTGCTCGACGCCGGCGCGGCGCACTGGTTCGGCACCGACAAGTTCGGCCGCGACCTGCTGAGCCAGATCATGGTGGGCGCGCGAACGACGTTGTACGTCGGTGTCGTCGCGGTCGGCATCGCCGCGGTGATCGGCACGCCGCTCGGCATCCTCGCCGGGATGTCGCCGCGGTGGCTGGGCGAGTTCGTCATGCGGGTCAACGACCTCGTGCTCGCGTTCCCCGCGTTGCTGCTGGCCATCATGTTCGGCGCGGTGTTCGGGGCGGACACGCTGACCGCGATGGTGGCGATCGGCATCGCGACGATCCCGTCGTTCGCGCGGATCGCCCGGTCCGGGACGCTGCAGGTGATGAGCACGGAGTTCGTGCTCGCCGCGCGCGCCGGCGGCCGGTCCCGCCTGACGATCGCGGTGCGGCACGTGCTGCCGAACATCTCCGGCCTGCTGATCGTGCAGGCGTCGGTGTCGTTCGCGATCGCCGTGCTGGCCGAAGCGGCGCTGTCGTTCCTCGGCTTCGGCACGCGGCCGCCGACGCCGTCGTGGGGCCGGATGCTGCAGGAGTCGCAGGAACTGCTGACCGTCCACCCGCGGCTGGCGCTGGTGCCGGGCATCGCGATCGCCGTGGCGGTGCTGGGCTTCAACCTCCTCGGCGACGGCCTGCGCGACCGCCTGGACCCCCGATTGGCGGCGAAGGTATGACGCTTTCGGTTTCCGGGTTGCGGGTTCGTGAGCTGGTCAAGGACGTCTCGTTCGAGATCGGCGCGGGTGAGCGCGTCGGCCTGATCGGCGAGTCCGGGTCCGGGAAGTCGTTGACGGCGTTGTCGATCATGGGCTTGCTGCCGGAGGAACTCCGCGCGTCCGGCTCGGTGCGCCTCGGCGGCCGCGAGCTGCTGGGAATGTCCGAAAAGGACTTGTCCCGGCTGCGCGGCGACGAGCTGGCCATGGTGTTCCAGGAGCCGATGACGGCGTTGAACCCGGCCATGCGCGTCGGCCGCCAGGTCACCGAGCCCGGCCGCATCCACGGTCGTCGGCACCGCGCCGAAGACCTGCTTGCCGCGGTCGGCTTGGAGGGGACGGCCCGCGCGTACCCGCACCAGCTCTCCGGCGGGCAGCGGCAGCGGGTGGTGCTCGCGATGGCGCTGGCCAACGAGCCGTCGCTGCTGATCTGCGACGAGCCGACGACCGCGCTCGACGTCACCGTGCAGGCCCAGATCCTGTCGCTCATCAAGACGTCGTTGCCCGCCGAGAGCGCGTTGCTGTTCATCACGCACGACCTCGCGGTAGTCGCGTCGGTGTGCGAACGCGTGCTCGTAATGCTGGACGGCGAGATCGTCGAAGCCGGCTCGACGCGCGAAGTCCTGACGGCGCCTTCGCACGCCTACACGCGGAAGCTGCTGGCCGCCTCGGACCTGGAGGCCCGCCGATGACCATCATCGAAGTCCGCGACCTCGAACGCCGGTACGCCCGGCGGGACGTCCACGCGCTGCGAGGCGTCAGCTTCGACGTCGAGGCCGGGCAGCGGTTCGGCATCGTCGGCGAGTCCGGTTCGGGCAAGTCGACGCTGGTCCGGTTGCTGGCCGCGCTCGACAAGCCAACCGCCGGCACGGTCTCGTTCCAAGGCAGGCGCATCGACAACCTGCCCGAACGCAAGCTCGGCTTCCTGCGCTCGGAGCTGCAGATCGTCTTCCAGGACCCGATGGGCTCGCTGGACCCGCGCATGCGCGTGCGGGACATCGTTTCCGAGCCGCTCGGCCACCGCGAACCCGATCGCGTCGCCGAGCTGCTCGCCGCGGTCGGCCTGCCCGCCGACGCCGCGCAGCGGTACCCGCACCAGTTCTCCGGCGGCCAGCGGCAGCGCATCTCGATCGCCCGCGCGCTGGCGCCGAACCCGAGCGTGCTGATCGCCGACGAGCCGGTCAGCGCCCTCGACGTCTCGGTGCGCGGCCAGATCCTCGACCTCCTCGCGTCGCTGGTCGACCAGTTCGCGCTGACGCTCGTCTTCGTGTCGCACGACCTCGGCGTCGTCCGGCACGTCTGCGACCGGGTCGCGGTGATGCGCCGCGGCGAGATCGTCGAGCTGGGCGACGTGGCGCAGGTCTACGACGCGCCGCAGCACGAATACACGCGAGAACTCCTCGAAGCCGCGCCGAACCTGCGCGCGGAGCTGGCCCGGTTGAGCGGAGGTGACGATGCCTGACTACCCGGGAGGACTCCCGATCGGCACCGGCTGGGTGTCCACTGTGGACGTCGAAGAAATCGTTTTCCCCTACGACGGTAGCGTCGTCGGCACCGCGCCCGTCGGCACGCCTGAGCTGGCAACGCGCGCTGTCGACGAGGCTGTCGCCGTCGCGCGCGAAGTGGCTTCGCTGCCTTCGCGTACTCGCCGTGCGCTCTTGAACGACGTCGCCGCTGCTCTCGCCGCGCGCCGGTCCGAATTCGAAGACCTGCTCGTGCTGGAGACGGGGAAGCCGCTGGTCGACTGCCGCGTCGAGGTCGCCCGCACGGTCGTCACCTGGGAAGCCGCGGCCGAGGAGGTGTCCCGGCTGCACGGCGAAACCGTGCCGCTGGACCTCCTGCCGTCGGGCGACGGACTGGTCGGGTTCTGGAAGCGCAAGCCGATCGGGGTGGTCGTCGGCATCGCGGGCTTCAACTACCCGCTGCTGCTGGCGTCGCACAAGATCGCGCCCGCCATCGCCGCCGGCTGCCCGGTGATCGTCAAGCCGGCGCCGCAGACACCGTTGGCCACGCTCTGGCTGGTGCACCTGATCCGGCAGCTCGCCCCGCTGCCGGCGATGGTCCAGCTGGTCACCGGCGACGCGGCCGTGGGCGCGGCGTTGACGACCGACCGCCGGATCGGCGCGGTCTCGTTCACCGGCTCCGCCGCGGTCGGCCACCGCATCGCGCGTGACGCGGCTCCCACGAAAACGTTGCTGGAGCTGGGTTCGAACGCGGCCCTCGTCGTCGCCCCCGACGCCGATCTGGACGCCGCGGCCGACGCCGTCCTGCGCGGCGGCTTCTACGCGTCCGGCCAGGCGTGCATCTCGGTGCAGCGGGTCCTGGTCGTCGCCTCAGTCGCCTCGGACTTCACCGAACGGCTGCTGGCGCGGCTCGACGAGGTCGTCGTCGGCGACCCGCGGGACGAGAAGACGCGGGTGTCGGCGCTGATCGACCCCGCTTCCACCGACCGCGTCGCCGCGTGGATCGAGAAGTCCGGCGCTCGCCAGGTCGGCGGTGGCGTCGACGGCACCGTGCTGCGCCCGACCGTCCTCCTCGACGTCCCGGACGGCGTCGAGGCCTGGGACGAGGAGATCTTCGGCCCGGTCGTCTGCGTGCGCACGGTGTCCGATGTGGACGAAGCGTTCGCCGCGGTGAACGCGTCCCGCTACGGCCTCCACGCCAGTGTCTACAGCAAGTCGTTGAACACGGCGTTCCGCGCGCTCGACGAGCTGGAGGTCGGCGGGGTCGTCGTCAACGAGGTGCCCGGGTTCCGCTCGGACACCATGCCCTACGGCGGCGTGAAGGACTCCGGCATCGGCCGCGAAGGGCCGCGGTTCGCCGTCGAAGAGCTGACCGTGACGAGGATGGCGGTGCTGCGCCCGTGAACTACTCGACGCTGTTCCGCCTGGACGGCCGCCGGGCCGTGGTCCTCGGCGCCGGCGGCATCGGCCGCGAAGCCGCGCGAGCCCTGGCCGCGCACGGCGCGGACGTGGTCTGCGCCGACCGCGACCTCGAAGCCGCGCGCGAGGCCGGCGTCGGCGCGGCGTACGAGATCGACCTCCTCGCGCCGGGCGCGATCGACCGCGCGGCGACGGACCTCGGCCCGCAGGACATCGTCGTGCTGACCGCCGCGACCAACGTCCGCAAACGCTTGCTGGACTACACGCGGGAGGAGTTCGACCGCGTGATCGCGCTGAACCTCGGCGTGACGTTCGAGGTCGTCCGCGTCTTCGGCGCCGACATGGTCGCGCGCGGGCGGGGGAGCATCATCGGCTTCTCGTCGATCCGCGGGACGACCGTCGAGCCCGGTCAAGGCCCGTACGCGGCGACGAAAGCCGGGCTCGTCCAGCTGTTCCGCACGGCCGCGGCGGAGTTCGGCCCGGCCGACGTGCGGGTCAACGCGATCGCCCCCGGCGTCGTCGAGACCCCGCTGACCGCGCAGATCAAGGCGAACCCGGAGTGGTACGACGCGTACGCGACGAAGGGCGCGTTGGGCCGCTGGGCGCGTCCGGACGAGCTGGCCGGCGCCGTCGTGTACCTCGCTTCGGACGCTTCGTCGTTCGTGACCGGCTCAGTGCTGGCGGTGGACGGTGGCTGGACCGCCGTCGACGGCCGCTTCGAACCGCCTGCTTCCTGAGGAGCGTTCATGACCGAGCTGCCCGACCTGACCGCCGTCGAACTCGTCGCGCAGTACCGCGCGAAGACCCTCTCGCCGGTCGAGGTGACCGAAGCGGTTCTCGCGCGCATCGAGGCGCGAGAGCCGGAGCTGCACGCGTTGTACGGGTACGACCCTTCAAGCGCGCGTGAGGACGCGAAGGCCGCTGAAGCGCGTTGGCACGCCGGCGAACCGCTGGGCCCGATCGACGGCGTCCCGCTGACGCTCAAGGAGAACATCGCGACCCGCGGCACGCCGGTCCCGCTGGGCACGGCGGCGACCGCTTTGGTGCCGGCCGCCGAGGACGCTCCGGCGGCCGCGCGGGTCCGCGAGTCCGGCGGTGTCCTGCTGGCCAAGACGACGATGCCGGACTACGGGATGCTGACGTCCGGGCTGTCGAGCTTCCACGAGACGGCGCGGAACCCGTGGCTGACCTCGGCGTCACCGGGCGGTTCGAGCGCGGGCGCGGGCGCGGCGGCCGCGGCTGGGTACGGCCCACTGCACGTCGGCACGGACATCGGCGGTTCGATCCGGCTGCCCGCGGGCTGGTGCGGCCTGGCCGGGTTGAAGCCGAGCTTCGGCCGCGTGCCGGTCGACCCGCCGTTCCTCGGCCGCGTGGCGGGCCCGATGACCCGCACGGTCGCGGACACGGCGTTGCTGATGAGCGTGCTGTCGGCGCCCGACGCGCGTGACCACCTGAGCCTGCCACCGGCCGACCTTCCCTGGTCTTCCCTGGACTCTTCCCTGGCCGGCCTGCGCGTCGGCCTGCACCTGGACCCGGGGGTCGGCCTCCCGGTGGACCCGGCCACGCTCGACGCGGTGACGGCGGCCGCGCGCGTTTTCGAGGCCGCGGGCGCGATCGTCGAGCCGGTCGAACCGTTCTTGACCCGCGAAATGCTCAACGGCCTGGACGTCTTCTGGCGCACGCGCGCGTGGTCGGACATGACGGCGCTGCCGGCGGACCGCCGCGCGAAGGTCCTGCCGTACATCGCGGACTGGGCCGCGGGCGGCGCGGAGGTGTCCGGAGTGGACGCGTACCGCGGCTTCGCCCAGATCGACGCGATCAGCGTCGCCACCCTGCGCGCGACTGCCGCTTTGGACGTCGTGTTGTCGCCGACGTGCCCGGTAGCGGCCCCACCGGCGGAGTGGGCGTCGCCGACGAACGACCCGTCGCGGCCGTTCGAGCACATCGCGTTCACGGTCCCGTACAACATGTCCGGCCAGCCGGCGGTGTCCGTGAACTGCGGCTACACCGACGACGGCCGCCCGATCGGCCTCCAGATCAGCGGCCGCCGCTTCGACGACATCGGCGTCCTCCGCACAGCAGCGGCGTACGAGCAGCTCCGCGGCCCGCAACGACCCTGGCCGATCGGATAGGGAAGAAGTTCCGGCCCCGCGGTCAGCTCTTGACGGCCTCCGCCAGCGCCAGCACCCGCCGCGCGTTGTCGACGTGCAGGTTCTCGATCATCCGCCCGTCCACAGTCACCACTCCACGCCCCGCGGCGCGCGCCTCCTCGAAGGCGTCGATGATCCGCCGCGACCGGTCGATCTCCTCCTCGGACGGCGCGAAGATCCGGTTGCACGGCTCGACCTGCGCGGGGTGGATGAGCGTCTTCCCGTCGAACCCGTACTGCCGCCCCTGCTCGCACTCGGCCTCGAAACCCTCGAGGTCCTTCACGTCGTTGTAGACGCCGTCGAGGATGACGCGACCGGTCGCGCGCGCGGCCAGCAAGCACAGCGACAGCCCGCCGAGCAGCGGGCCGCGGCCCGGGACGAACTCCGCGTGCAGCTCCTTGGCCAAGTCGTTCGTGCCCATCACCAGCACGGTCAGCCGCTCCGACGCCGCCGCGATCTCCTCCGCGTGCAGCATCGCGACCGGCGTCTCGACCATCGCCCAGATCTTCGTGTGGTCCGGCGCCCCGCCGAGCTCCAGCGCGCGCTCGATGTTGTGCACCTCGGCCGCCGAGTTCACCTTCGGCACGACCACCGCGGCCGGGCCCGCCGACGCGGCCGCGCGCAGGTCGGCGTCGTGCCACTCGGTGTCCAGGCCGTTGACCCGGATGGTCACTTCGCGGGAACCGTAATTACCCACAGCCGCGCAGACGCGTTCGCGCGCGGCTTCCTTGGCGTCGGGGGAGACGGCGTCCTCGAGGTCGAGGATCAGCGCGTCCGCCGGGATCGTCTTGGCCTTCTCCAGCGCTCTTTCGTTCGCGCCGGGCATGTAGAGGACGGAGCGTCGGGGCGTGGTCATCCGAGGGCCTCCTTGGTGGCGGCGTCGTAGGCGGCCGCGAGTTCGGGGTCGTCCGCCGCGAGGGCGTCGGCCAGTTCGGCGACCACGCGGCATTGCTTCACCGACGCGTCGTCCTGCATCTTCCCGTCGATCATCACCGCGCCCATGCCGTCGCCCATCTCGGCGATCACCCGGCGCGCCCAGGCCACATCGGACGGCGAAGGCGAGAACACCTTCTTCGCGATGTCGATCTGCACCGGGTGCAGGCTCCACGCGCCGACGCAGCCGAGCAGGAACGCGTTGCGGAACTGGTCCTCGCACGCGACGACGTCGCGGATGTCCCCGAACGGCCCGTAGTACGGCAGGATCCCGTGCATCGCGCACGCGTCCACCATCCGCGCGACCGTGTAGTGCCAGAGGTCCTGCTGGTAGGTCGTCCGGCCTTCGTTCAGGTCGTCGCCGGTGGGGTCGGTGCGCACCAGGTAGCCGGGGTGCCCGCCGCCGACGCGGGTCGTCTTCATCCGGCGGCTCGCGGCCAGGTCGGCCGGGCCGAGCGAGATGCCCTGCATGCGCGGGCTCGCGCCGGCGATCTCCTCCACGTTGGCCACCCCGCTGGCCGTCTCGAGGATCGCGTGCACCAGCAACGGCTTCGTCAGGCCGGCGCGCGCCTCGAGCTGGGCCAGCAGCCGGTCGACGTAGTGGATGTCCTGCGCGCCCTCGACCTTCGGCACCATGATCACGTCGAGCTTGTCACCGATCTCGGTGACCAGCGTGACCAGGTCGTCGAGCACCCACGGCGAGTCGAGGCTGTTGACGCGCGTCCACAGCTGCGTCTTCCCGAAGTCGTTCGCCTTGGCGATCGCGACGAGCCCGGCGCGCGCGGCCTCCTTGCGGTCGGCACGCACGGCGTCCTCGAGGTTGCCGAGCAGGACGTCGACCTTCTTGGCGATGTCCGGCACCTTGGCCGCCATCTTCTCGTTGCCCGGGTCGAAGAAGTGGATCATCCGGGACGGCGTCACCGGGATCTCCCGCACGGGAGCGGGCGCGCCCAGGGCGAGCGGGGCGAAGAAGTCCTTCGGGGAGCGCATCGGTCCTCCACGGCGACGACTAAGTGACTGATCGGTAACTTTAGTCGCGGGGCCTCGTTACCGCTGCGGCGCAAGTCACCGCCATGTGGGTGACGGCGGACAACCGCAGCTCAGCGGCCCGCGTCCACTGTGGATTTTCCCGGTATTGCGCCGAACGGGCTAGTCGGAGCGGGTTTGGTGATTCCTGCCCCGGGTAGTCGGGTGGAACCGTTCCGTAGTGCCACTCACCCCGCGATCACTCGGTTGGCCGCACCGTTCGACCGAAGTCGGATGACCGCCTACCGACCGGTCATCGACCGCTGGGCGCCGCCGATCGCAGCCACTCGCACTACCCGGCGACGCCGCGCCGCCGCGCTGTTAGACAGGTTGGGTGCCGGTTTCCCCCGGTCACGAAGCGGTGCAGGTTAGAAGGAGGCGGACTCGTGGCGGCTACACCTCAGAACACCGAGCGCTCGACGGTCGCCGGTGGCGCGAAGCGCAGCCGGTCGATGCCGAGCCGCGTGGTGCCGCCGATCGAGCTCCCCGCGAGCGTCGACGAGCTCGCCCGCGCCGCCGCCGTCCAGCTGGGCTGGAACGGCGTCGTCCTCCCCGAGATCACGATCCTGGGCCGCAAGGTCTGCGTGGTCGCCAAGCTCCGCACCGACGTGCACGCCGAGCGCATCGCGATGGGTGCCGGCCCGGTGGCCGACCGCGCCACCGTCGACACCTGGACCTGGCCGGAGCTGGCCGGAACCGCCCCCGCCCCGGCCGCCGAGATCGTCGGCGTCCTGGCCGTCGCGCGCCACTGGCGCACCGCGATGGCCTCCGCGGTTCCGTTCGCCCGCTACGGCGAGGCCGCGATGGTGCTCCCGTCGCCGGCCATCCTCACCGAGGACTACGTCGGCAACTGCCTCCCGCGGGCCCGCGCATACGGCCTCGCCGTCGTGACCGCCGACCCGAACGCGGTCGTCGACCTCGACCTCGAAGGCCGCACCGAGCGCGTCGTGCTCGCCGAGGACCCGGTTTCCCGCCTGGTCAACGAGCTGGTCTACGACCACCTGCTCCGGACCGCGGAGGCGCCGGCTTCGCACTAGTCTCGGCTCCATGCGAGTCGTCATTGCTGGTGGACATGGTCAGATCGCGCTGCGGCTGGAGCGGCTGCTCGCCGCGCGCGGTGACGAAGCAGTCGGCATCATCCGGAACCCCGCCCACACGGCGGACCTCGAAGCCGCCGGCGCCCAGGCCGTCGTGCTGGATCTCGAGAATTCCGATGTGGACGCCGTCGCCGAAGTCCTGAAGGGTGCCGACGCCGCGGTGTTCTCCGCCGGCGCGGGCCCCGGCAGCGGCACCGCCCGCAAGGACACTGTGGACCGTGGCGCCGCGGCGCTGTTCGCCGAAGCGGCCGAGCGCGCGGGCGTCCGGCGGCACATCCAGGTCGGCTCGATCGGCGCCGACAACCCGGAGAACCCCGACGTCACCGAGGAATTCCGGCACTACCTGCGCGCCAAGCGCGCGGCGGAGGACGACCTCAAGGCCCGCGACCTCGACTGGACGATCCTCCGGCCCGGCTCGCTGACCGACGACCCCGGCACCGGCCTGGTCCTGCTGGCCGAGCGGACCCCCCGCGGCCCTATCCCGCGCGACGACGTCGCCGCGGTGCTCGTGGCTCTGCTCGACGCGCCCGAGACGGCCCGGCGCACCCTGACGCTGATCTCAGGCGAGGACGCCATCGGCGAAGCGATTTCCGCGCTGTGATCACCCAAGCTTCCCGGGAAATCGCCGTCTTCAGCGGCAGCGCGCACCCCGAACTGGCCGAAGAGATCTGCGCCCACCTCGGCGTCCCGCTGCAGCCGGCCGAGGTCCGGCGGTTCGCGAACGACTGCCTGGAGGTCCAGCTGCAGGCGAACTGCCGCGAGCGGGACGTCTTCATCATCCAGCCGCTGGTCAAGCCGGTGCAGGAGCACCTCGTCGAGCTGCTGCTGATGCTCGACGCGGCGCGCGGGGCGTCGGCGTCGCGGATCACCGCCGTGATGCCGCACTATTCGTACGCGCGCTCGGACAAGAAGGACGCGCCGCGCATTTCGATCGGCGGCCGTCTGGTCGCCGACCTGCTGACGACGGCGGGCGCGAACCGCGTCCTGGCGATGACGCTGCACTCGCCGCAGGTCCACGGCTTCTTCAGCGTCCCGGTCGACCACCTGCACGCGCTGCAGGAGCTGGCCAAGCACTTCCGCCAGTACGACCTTTCGCGCACCACGGTCGTCTCACCCGACCTGGGCAACGCGAAGGAGGCGTCGCACTTCGCACGGCTCCTCGGCGCCCAGGTCGCAGCCGGCGCGAAGGAACGTTTCCCGGACGACCGCGTCCAGATCACGTCGGTGATCGGCGAGATCACCGGCCGCGACGTGATCGTGCTGGACGACGAGATCGCCAAGGGCAGCACGGTGCTCGAGCTGCTGGACCGGCTGGCCGAGCTGGAGCCCCGTTCGATCCGAGTCGCGTGCACGCACGGCCTGTTCGCGGCGAAGGCGATCGAGCGCATCGGCAGCCGGCCGGAGGTGCTGGAGATCGTCTGCACCAACACGGTCCCGGTGCCGGAGGAAGAGCGCACGGAGAAGCTGAAGATCCTGTCGATCGCCCCGGCGATGGCCGAGGCGATCCGCCGCATCCACAACGGCGAATCGGTGTCGGCGCTCTTCTAGGCCGGGCCGAGCACGCGGTCCAGGTAGGTGTTCGTGAAAACGCCGTTCGGGTCGGTTTCCTTGCGCACGCGCAGGAAGTCGTCGAAGTGCGGGTAGCGCGAGCGGAGGACGCCTGCGTCGAGGTCGTGCATCTTGCCCCAGTGCGGGCGGCCGCCGACCGCGCCGGCGATCTTCTCGAACGCGCTGAAGTACTCGCGGTACGGCATGCCGACGAACTGGTGGATGGCGATGTAGGCGGAGTCGCGGCCCTGCGCGGTCGACAGCCAGATGTCGTCGGCCGCGGCGACGCGGACCTCGACCGGGAACATCACCGGGTCCTTCAGCGTCGGCACTACAGCGCGTAGTTCGGCAAGCACGTCGAGCACTGATTCACGTGGAACAGCGTATTCCGTTTCGGTGAAACGGACGTTGCGCGCGGTGACGAAGACCCGGTGGGAGACGTCGCTGTACTCGCGCGCGGAGAGGACGTTCGAGGCGAAGCTCCCGAGCGACGGCACGAGCCGCGGCATCAGCCGGCCGGTCCGGCAGAGCCCGCCGAACGCGACGTTCTCCATGACCTGGTAGTCGACGAACTCGCGGACCTTGCTCAGCGGCTCGGCCGTCTCGCACCGGTTGTTGCGCTTGACCAGGGCGTTCTTGCCGTAGGGGAACCAGTAGAACTCGAAGTGCTCGTTCTGGTCGGCGAAGTCGTGGAAGCCCTCGAGGACCTGCTCCAGCGGCTCCGGCCGTTCCTGTGCGCGCAGGTAGAAGGACTTTTCGCAGCGCAGGGTCACGGTGGTGAGCACACCGAGCGCGCCGAGGCCGACGCGGGCGGCGGCAAAGAGGTCGGGTTTTTCGTCAGCCGAGCAGGAGACGACCGAGCCGTCCGCGAGGACGAGTTCGAGCGCGGCGATCTGCGTGGCGATGCCGCCGAGGCGCGCGCCGGTGCCGTGCGTGCCGGTGGAAATCGCGCCGGCGATGGTCTGCGCGTCGATGTCCCCGAGGTTGGTCATGGCGAGCCCGAGCGCGTCGAGTTCGGCGTTGAGCTGCTTGATCGTGGTGCCCGAGCGGACGGTGACGTGCCCGGTTTCCAGGTCGACGCGCTCGATGCCGGTCCAGTGGCGCAGGTCGAGCGCGTCGGAGTCGGCGACGGCGATCGCGGTGAACGAGTGCCCGCTGCCCCAGGGCCGCACGGTCCGGCCGGCCGCGGCGACGCCTTCGACGGCCGCCGCGATCTCGGCCGCGCTGCGCGGCTGGTGAACGTGCTGCGGCGAGGCGGACGCCGTGCCCGCCCAGTTGGTCCACCGGGTCATGCGCGCCCCCTCCATCGGTCGAATGTCCGAGACAGTATGTGAACAGTATTCGCGTTTCAAGCTTTGTTGTCGTACTTTAGACCTCGTGACCAGTGCGACGGTGTACGACTTGGCGACCAAGGACCTCGATCCACCCTTGGCCGTGGTCGACTTGGCGGCGTTCGACGCGAACGCCGACGACCTCCGCCGCCGCGCGGCGGGCAAGCCGATCCGGGTGGTCAGCAAGTCGGTCCGCTGCCGGGCGTTGCTGGAGCGCGTGCTCGCGATGCCGGGCTTCGAGGGCCTGATGTGCTACTCGCTGGCGGAAGCGATCTGGCACGCGGAGCTGGGCACGACCGATGACATCGTCGTCGCCTACCCGACGGCCGACCACGAAGCCCTGCGCCGCTTGGCCGCGTCGGAAAAGGCCCGCGCGGCGATCACGATCATGGTGGACTCACCGGCGCACCTGGACCTGGTCGACGCGGCCCTCGGCCACGGCCACCCGGAGATCCGCGTCTGCCTGGAACTGGACGCGTCGTGGCGCCCGCTCCCGGGAGTCCACGTCGGCACGCGCCGGTCCCCGATCTTCACGCCGAAGCAGGCATCGACGTTCGCCCAGCAAGTCCTGGCCCGCCCGGGCTTCCGCCTGGTGGGCGTGATGGCGTACGAAGGCCAGATCGCCGGCCTCGGCGACGCGGCGGGCGCGCGCCTGAACCGCTTGGTGATCGGCTGGATGCAGCGCCGTTCGGCGGCGGAGCTGAACCGCCGCCGCGGCGAGGCGGTCCGCGCGGTCCAGGCGGTGACGCCGCTGGAGTTCGTGAACGGCGGAGGCACGGGAAGTATCGAGTCAACGGGAGCGGACGCGGTGGTCACCGAGATCGCGGCGGGCTCGGGCTTGATCGGCCCAACGCTGTTCGACGGCTACTCCCGGTTCAGCCCCCGCCCGGCAGCGTTGTTCGCGTTGCCGGTGGTCCGCCGTCCTACGCGAAAGATCGCGACGCTGTTCTCAGGCGGCTACATCGCTTCGGGGCCCACCGGGCCTTCACGCCAGCCAACGCCGTACCTCCCGACGGGCCTGAAGTTCCTCGGCTTCGAGGGAGCGGGCGAGGTCCAAACCCCGGTGACGGGCCGAGCGGTCCGCGGCTTGAATCTCGGCGACCGGGTGTGGCTGAGGCACGCGAAGGCGGGCGAACTGGCGGAGCGCTTCACGCACTACCACTTGGTGATGGGCGACCGGGTGGAACGAACGGTCCCGACGTACCGAGGCGAGCAGCAGAACTTCGGCTAACGAATGATCACGGCCCGCCAGTCAACGGGGTGCCCTTCGATGAGCCAGTAGCGCGTATTTCTCCGGACTTCCGGGGAATTCCGCGGTGAGCTCATCGATGGAGAGCTTGATGACCGCACAGCCGCTGAGCTGGCGGGGCCGCGGCGAGATGCCGCCGATCTCATCGCCGTCGTCGATGTACGTGCACGGCACCGAGCGGACCGCACGGCCCCGACCTACCGCGGCGAGCACCAGAACTTCGGCTGACCGGGGGCCCACACGCAGCCCACCCTTCCCGGGGGAACCCCCACAGCCAGTCTATCGGCGCCTACCGACAACCCGGCCCCGAACACCCGAGTTGTCCACAGCTGTGCATACCTGTGGACAACTTCTGTGGACAAGCTACGAACGCTCCCCGAACCGCGCCGCCAAATACCCCTTCACGACGTACTTGGCCTCGGCGACGATCTTCTCGTCCCCCCGCGGCTCCTTCCGGAACGCCAGCTTCAGCAACGCATCCGCCACCTCGTTGGCGATGCCGATCGCGAACCGCAGGTCCTCGACCGGCCGGTCCACCTGCGTGGCCACCAAGTCCGTCAGCGAATCCACGATCACCGCGTTGTTGTCGCGCGTCTCGTCGAGCAACTGCCGGTCGATGATGTCGCCGAAGTGGACCTTCGAAAAGCCCGGGACCGAGCGGTGCATCTCCAGGTAGATGTCGAGGATCGAGTCCACGACGTCCCACCAGTGCTCCGGGCCCAGCTGCTTCAGGCGCTCGTTCACCGCGCCCACGAAGCGCTCGAGGTTCCTGGCCGTAAGCGCTTGCACGACCGCTCGCTTGTCCGGGAAGAACTGGTACAGCGAACCGACCGCCACGCCCGCTCGTTTGGCGATCAGGGTCGTCGTGAGTGCGTCGTAGCCAAGCTCGTCGATCAGCGCCGCGCTCGCGTCGAGCATCTGCTCGACCCTCTTCGCGCTTCGCTGCTGGACCGGCTGACGGCGCAAGGGGGTGGCTTCTGCCGGCACCTTCGCGGCCTGGATGTCGGACACGGCACTCCTCCTCGTCTGATCTGGGACTTTATCGTGCCGACGGGCTTCCCCACGGACGAGTGAAGACCTAGTATATGAGAACTTTTCATGTTCACCCGTACGGGTGGCCTGACGAAGGGGTCAGCACCGGTGCAGAACCCGATCTTCCCGCCCGATTTCCTCTGGGGTGTCTCCACTTCGGCGTTCCAGATCGAAGGCGCCACCAGCGAAGGCGGGCGCGGACCGTCCATCTGGGACACATTCTCCGCGACCGAGGGCAAGATCGCCCGCGGGGAAAAGGCGAACGTAGCCGCCGATCACTACCACCGCTACCCCGAAGACATCGCGCTGATGGCCGAACTCGGCGTCGGCGCCTACCGGATGTCCGTCGCCTGGCCGCGGATCCAGCCCGATGGCAAGGGCGCGCCCAACTCCGACGGCCTCGGCTTCTACGACAAGCTCATCGACGCCGTCTGCGAAGCCGGCATCGCTCCCGCCGTCACGCTCTACCACTGGGACACCCCGCAGGCGATCGAAGACGACGGCGGCTGGCTCTCCCGCACGACCGCTGAGCGCTTCGCCGAGTACGCCCACATCCTCGGAGAGCGCTTCGCCGATCGGGTGAAACTGTGGATTCCGCTCAATGAGCCCATGGTCATGTCCATCTTCGGCTACGGCATCGGCGAGTACGCACCCGGCCGGACGCTCCTGCTCGACGCCATCCCGACCGCGCACCACCAGAACCTCGCGCACGGACTCGCCGTCCAAGCCCTCCGCGCGGCCGGTGCGACGAACATCGGGACCGCCAACAACCACTCGCCGATCTGGCCCGCCGACGAGACCGACCACGACGCCGCCGAATGGCTCGACGCCCTGCTCAACCGCCTCTTCGCCGACCCCGTCCTGCTCGGCAGCTACCCCGAGCAGCTCCACGCGCACCTCCCCGCCGGGTTCGCCGGCGACCTGCCCACCATCGCGCAGCCGCTCGACTTCTACGGCGTCAACTACTACGAGCCCCAAGGCGTCGCGAACCCCGGACCGGGCAATCCGCTGCCCTTCGAACTTCGCCCGATCGAGGGCTACCCGATGACGACGAACGACTCGCCGATCGTTCCGCACGCCCTGCGCGAGCTGCTGCTCGACTTCCACCGGCGCTACCGCGACAAGCTGCCGCCCATCCAGATCACCGAGAACGGCTGCAGCTTCGCCGACGTCGTCGCCGAGGACGGTGGCGTGCACGACCCCGAGCGGATCGACTTCCTGCACAGCCACCTCGTCGCGCTGCGGGAGGCGATGGACGCCGGCGTCGACGTCCGGGGTTACTTCTGCTGGTCCCTGATGGACAATTTCGAGTGGTCCAAGGGCTACGCGCCGCGCTTCGGCCTGGTGCACGTCGACTACGAAACCCTGCGGCGCACGCCGAAGGACTCGTTCCACTGGTACCGGAAGCTGGTGCGCCATGAGCAGTGAAACGACCGAGGCTCTCCCCGAGGCGCTCGCCGAGCCCGTCGTACGGGTGCGGCCCGGCTGGATGAGCCTGCTGTTCTTCGCGAACATCGCGCTCTGGCTGGGCATCTACGCGCCGATCCAGGTGCTGCTGCCGCAGCAGGCCGAACTGCTCGACCAGGCGAACAAGGAGTTCGTCCTGGGCCTGGTGATGGGCGTCGGGGCGATCGTCGCGCTGGTCGTCAACCCGGCCGTCGGGCTGTTGTCCGACCGGACGACCTCGCGCTTCGGCCGCCGCCACCCGTGGACGGTCATCGGCGCCGCCGTCGCGACCGTCGGGCTGCTCGTGCTGGCCTTCGCGCCGACCGTCGCGATCCTGATCGTCGGCTGGTGCCTCGTCCAAGCGGGCCTCAACGGCATGCTCGCCACGCTGATGTCCGCCATCGCCGACCGCGTCCCGGTCGGACAGCGCGCACAGGTCGGCGGGCTCGTCGGCATCGCGCAGATGCTCGGCACGGTGCTCGGCGCGGTCGTGGTCGTCGTGATGCTCGGCATCGCCGGGATTCCGCTCGCCTACGCGGTTTGCGCGGTGATCGTCGTCGCCGGCGCCGCGTTCTTCGTCTTCCGGACGCCGGACGCGCGCCTGCCGGTCGAGTACCGGCCGTCGTCGCAGGTGGGCGAGATCCTGCGCAACCTCTGGGTCTCGCCACGGCGGCACCCGGACTTCGCGTGGGCCTGGTCGTGCCACTTCATGATCAACCTCGGCAACGCGTTCGGGACGCTCTACCTGCTGTTCTTCCTCAAGGACGCGGTGCACTACAAGGACCCGGACACGGGTCTGCTCATCATGATGGGGCTCTACGGCGTCGCGCTCGTCATCGGCGCGGTGCTCGCCGGCCACTTCTCGGACAAGTCCGGACGGCGTAAGCCGTACGTCCTTGCGGCCTCCGGTGTGATGGCATTGGCCGCTTTGCTGCTGGTCGTCTGGCAGAGCTGGCCGGTCGCGCTCGCCGCGTCGCCGCTGCTGGGCGTCGGCTTCGGTGCGTACATGGCGGTCGCGCTCGCGATGCTGACGCAGGTGCTGCCGGCCGCGCAGGACCGGGCGAAGGACCTGGGTGTCATCAACATCGCGAACTCGCTGCCGCAGGTGGTCGCGCCGCTCCTGACGCCGCTGGTGCTGGCCTACCTGGGTGGCTATCCCGGCCTCTTCGCGGCTTCGGCCGTCGCGACGCTGCTGGCCGCGGTGCTCGTGCTGCGCGTGAAGGCGGTTCGCTAGAACTTGGAACCGCGGGCCGGTGCCGGTCGGGGGAGGGGAGTGCAACGGCACCGGCCCGCGGAATTCGAGGGCCGCACTGCTTCGGATCAAAAGCGGGCGGGCAACGCGGGCGAACCAGTGGTCCATACCGCGTGTGTTGATCAATCTAGCGGGGGATTACCGCCTGGGCTAGGCCTAACGCGTAATTTTTTCGATTAATCGCGGTGGGGACCGGGTGTGTGGCCGAGGACTGGTTCGCGCTGCTCGGGGGTGCGGGCGAAACAGTCCCCGGCCGGGCGAGAGCCGGCGCGGGTCCGATGGGGCGATCGGTCGGCTGCGCTCGCCGTACTGGGTGGGCGCAGCCGGCGGGACCGGCGCTGACCCAGGTCGGGGTGGAGCAGGCTGGGCCGCGACCGCGGGAGGTGGCGACGACCCGGGTGGATCAGGCGGTGACCGCTCGGCGCGGGTTCACCAGCGCGTGGCGCCCGGTGGTCTCGGCCGCGCTGGGGGCCGGCACGCCGCGGTCCTGCGCCGGTACCGGGCTCTTGCGCCGCCCGCTCAGCCGGCTCGCCGGAGCCTGCTGCTGCGGGGCCAGGCCGCCCGCCACCAGGTGTTCGTGTGCGACCTGCCAGACCGAGCACGGCGCCTTGCAGCGGTGCCACCGGGTCGAACAGGTCGGGCAGTCGCCGCGCTCGTCGGGCTCGTGCATCTTCAGCATCGCGCGCCAGGCCTCCGTCAAGCGGGGCAGTTCGGAGCGCGCGACCGAGACGAGCGACTGGGCGTCGGCGCGGTTCGCCAGGTCGGTCAGCATGTCGAGGCGCTCCCAGACCGCGTTGCGGAGGACCTGCCCGAGTACCTGATCCATGATCAGCTCACCGTTACCTTTCCGCCATCTTGGCGGCTTCGTTGAGCGCGGCGCGCAGCTGTCCGAGCTGGCCGGACGTCAGCCGCGCGGTCTCGCCGGGGGGCGAGACCAGTACCACCTGGTTGTCCTCGACGAACACCGTCACCGCGCGCTCGCGGCTGATGAGGTCGCCGCACTGCACGCGCCACACCAGCTGACCGCCTTCGTAGTGGCGGACGCTCGCGGTGCGGGGGTCCACCGCGGCGGCCGGGGTGACGGGACGGACGGCGGAGACGGGAGAGACCGGGGAAAGCGCCGGCCGCACGGCGCGGGTGACCGTGCCGGCATGTCCCCCTGCGAACGAGTCCACGAACTCCACGCCCTTCTCCGCTCTGTCGAAAGTCTTCGAAGATGCCTTCTGCAACATCCCTGCGGTTTTCGTAGCTCTCCGTGATCGCTGCCGGTGTCCGGGCGGTGACGGAGATCTGACAACTACAGTGAGGTGAAACCGGGTGCGATAGAAGGTCGAAATGGCGTCATAGCGGTGACCGGACCGGGTTCCACGGTAAGCGGTCAACGGACTTCGCCCGGACCGATCAGGGCACCAGTTCGGCTGTTCACACGGTTCCGCAGGTTTGCCTACGCTGTTTCACAGACGCCCGACCGGACAGTTGGAGGGGGCGCGATGGACGCCAGTAACGGTGGCAGTGCCGAAGCCCGGCAGAGCCACGCGGTTCCCGCTGACGCGTGGGAGCAGCCGGAGATGAGAGCGGCTCTCGCGTCCCGCGAGATCAGCGCCGTCTACCGCCTCTTGCGCAAGCACGGTGTCTCGCAGCGCCAGATCGCCGCGATGACCGGCCAGTCCCAGTCCGAGGTGTCGGAGATCCTCAAGGGTCGCCAGGTCATGGCCTACGACGTCCTCACGCGGATCGCCGACGGCCTGGGTGTCCCACGTGGATACATGGGCCTCGCCTACGACGAGGCCACGGCGATACGCGTCGTCGGCTCCGCCGACGGCCAGCAGGCTGAGGAGGACGAGTCCGTGAAGCGACGGAGGTTCCTCGCGCACGCCGCCCAGGTCACGATGGGTGCGGCGGTGTTCGGTCCGGAATCGGGCACGTGGTCGGCGGGACCGGCGCGGACGCCGGCGCCCGGGCGCATCGGCATGACCGACGTGCGCCAGGTGGAGGCCGCGACGCGCGCCCTGCGGGCGCTGGACTACCAGTACGGCGGCGGGTTCTGCCGCGACGCCGTGGTCGCGCAGCTGTCCTGGGGACAACAGATGCTCGAGGCGCACGGCACCGACATCGTCAAGAACCGCCTGTACGTGGCGCTCGCCGACCTGCATTCGCTGGCCGGCTGGACGTCCTTCGACACCGGCCTGATGGACTCCGCCCGCGGTCACTTCGCGAACGCGCTGGACCTGGCCAAGCAGGGCGAGAACCACCCGCTCGTCGCCAACGTCCTCTACCGGATGGGCCGCGTCTACCTGCACCAGGACGCCCCGAACGACGCGCTGAAGCTGTTCCAGCTGGGCCAGATCGCCGCCCAGGAAAGCGGTTCCGAGCTGGCCGTTTCCGTGCTCTGCGCGAACGAGGCCTGGGCCTACGCGATGATGGGCAACGAAGAGCAGGCCGTGAAGCTGCTCGGCCGGAGCAAGGACGAGTTCGAGCGCGCCAACCTGGCCGAGGCCGAGTCCTGGGTGAAGTTCTTCACCGAGACCGACGTCTACGCCATGGTCGGCACCGTCCACACGGTCCTCGCGCAGCAGAACGCCGAGCACACGAAGTACGCCATCCCCGCGCTGACCAGGGCCGTCGAGTCCTACGACGACGAAATGGCCCGCTCCAAGACGTTCATGCTCAGCGCACTCGCCACCAACCACCTGCTCGACGGCGACCTCGACCACGGCGCCAAGGTCGGTGGCAAGGCCATCGACTGCGCCGAGGGCATCAAGTCCGAGCGGGTCAAGGACCGCATGCGGCCCCTGCAGGACGAGGCCGAGCGCCGCCGCAACAACGCCGACGCGCGTGACCTCGCCGACCGCCTCAACGCTTTCTACGCCGCCTGACGCCGAAGGGGCCGAGACCGTCTTGGACGGCCGGTTCACCTCCGGCAAGCTGCGTGGCGTGCTCGCCGCGACCTGCGCGCGGCTGGGTCTCGACCCGGCCGGCGCGCGGCTCCTGCGGTTCACCAACAACGCCGTGTACGCGCTGGTCACGGCGCCTTTTGTGATCCGGATCGTCGGCTCGACCCAGCTGCGGCACCGGGTCGGCACGGTCGTGCGCGTGGCCCGGCACTTCGAAGACCACGACGTCCCCGCGATCCGGCTCCTCGACACCGTCGAGCAGCCGATGGCCGTCGACGGGCACCTCGTGACCGTGTGGCACCAGGTGCCGAGCATCGGCCGGCCGGCGACGTCGACCGACCTGGCCCGGCTGCTGCGTCAGGTGCACGCGCTCCCGGCGCCCGACGGCCTCGCCGAGTGGGCGCCGTTCGCCGCGGTGCGGGCCCGGGTGTCCGACGCCGAGGAACTCGGTGACGCCGACCGGCACTTCCTGCTCGACCGCTGCGCCGAGCTTGAAACCGCGCTGGCCGGGCTGGAGTTTCCCCTGCCCAGGGGCCTGGTCCACGGCGACGCGTACCCCGGCAACGTCATCCCCGGGCCGGACGGGCCCGTGCTCTGCGACTTCGATTCGTCGTGCGTCGGCCCGCCGGAGTGGGACCTGACGCCGCTGGCGGTCGGCCGCGAACGGTTCGGCGACCCGCCGGTGCACTACCGGACGTTCGCCGCGGCGTACGGCTTCGACGTGACGTCGTGGTCCGGGTTCGCCGTGCTCCGGGCCATCCGCGAGCTGAAGCTGACGACGAGCGTGCTGCCCATCCTGCGCAGCCGGCCGCAGGTGCGGCCCGAGCTGTTCCGCCGTCTGGACGACCTCCGCAGCGGCCGGACGGACGCACGCTGGACGCGTTACCGCTGAGCCAGGACTGTCACATCATGTGACCGGCGCCACAAGCTGCACGTGCATTCGCCGACTGCAGATGACCGTTCGTCGCTTCCGAAATGGGCTCTTCTCAGGGTAGAAAGTTCGGCCCGACGGGTCGCCCCCAATGGTCTACCCCTCAGCCCAATGCGCAAGTTGCAGCTACTCGGCGTGACCTGAGACCGCGTTCTACCAGCGGGGAAGGGCTTTCAGGACGCGACGACCGGCGCCCGCGTCAGCACCACGGCGAAGCCGAACGCCAAACCCATCACGGTCAGCTCGAGCGTCGCCCACGCGGCGAGCGCCGTGCGGTTGTGCCGGACGATCTGCGGCATCAGCCGGAACCGGGTGTACGCGCCGAGCAGCGCGATGGCGCCGGTGCACACGAACTTGAGGACGAACAGCTGCCCGTACGGCGTGGTGAAGATCGCCGCCCAGAAGCCGATGGTCGGGTTGAGCGAGATCTCGACGAGGCCGTTGAACAGCCCGGTCGCCGCCGAGAGGACCAGGCAGAGCGTCGCGAGCTTCGAGAACCGCGGCAGCGCGTGCGCCAGCAGCGTCCGGTTCGCGACGAGGAGCACGGTCATCGCGCCGAGGCCGCCCGTCCAGGCGACCGCGCTCATGACGTGCAGCTCCATCGAGATCATCGTGTAGTCGTGGTAGTTCCAGTTCGACGCGTGCCCGGTGACCGGCAGCGGCAGCAGCGCGAACAGGCCGAGCCCGACGCGGACCTCGGCGGGCACCTTCTCGCCGAAGCGCAGCGCCAGCGCGCCGATCCCGGCGTGCACGAGTGCGAGCGCGGCGACGATGACGAGCGCCTTGCCCGCGCCGACGTTCGCGATGTAGCCGCCGATGTCCCCGGCGGTGAGCGTCGACGAGCCGGGCTTGTACTCCGCGGTCTGCAGGATCAGCGCGACGACGGCGGCCGTCGCCCAGACCAGCGCGGCCGCTACGCCGGCCGGGCGGGCCAGCCGCATGATCGGCTCGGTCAGCTTCGGCCGGTCGTAGCCGACGAGCACCGACAGCAGCGCGAGCCCGATGGTCGTGACCGCGGCGAGGTCGAGCAGGACCCGCACGACCGGGATGCCGGCCGAGACCACCGCGCTCGGCTCCACGACCCCGGGGACCGGCGTGGTGGACATGAGCGCGACGCCGATCAGGGCGCCGAGCAGGCCCGCCGTCACGACGCAGAGCAGCGTCGAATAGCGGGGTTTCGCGGTGGTCTCGGCCTGGGTCATCAGTTCTTCTCTTCCACCGACCGGCCGGAGCGCAGGGCGACCGTCAGCCCGATGGCCAGCAGCACGACGGCGCCGGCGATCCAGACCCAGATCGGCACCCCGGTCGAGCCGGACTGCGGGGCCGCCTGCGACGAGCTGCCCGGCGACTTCGCCGCGTCGACGGTCGCCGGCGTGCCGGTGCCCGCCGCGGTGAGGGTGAAGGAGAGCTCACCGGTCACCGGGTGGCCGTCTGCGGACAGCACCCGGTAGCCGACGGTGTACTTGCCGGCCGGCCCGAGTGGCCGCAGGGGCGCGCTGATGACGTTGTTCACCACGCTGATCGGGCCCTCGGCCCACTGGCCGCCGCCGGGCCCGGTCACCGCGATCTGGTTGACGTCCGCGCCCTGCACGTACTGGTCGAACGTCAGGCTGATCTTCTGCGGGCCGGCGGCGACGGACGAGCCGTTCGCCGGGTCCGAGGAGATCAGCACGTTGTGCGCCAGCGCCGGGGTGGCCGTGCCGAGCACGGCCACCACCGTCAACGCCAGCGCGACGAGCGCCTTCCGCATTTAGCTGTTGCCTCCCGGCTTCGCCGTGGCCTTGCGGGCCCGGATGGTCGCGCCGGCCCCGACACCGAGGCCGATGGCGCCGACGAGCAGGCCGGCCCCACCGAGCCAGCGGGCCGTGCTGTCCGACGTCGCCGCCGCGGCTTCAGTGTGCTCTCCGGTGGTGGTCGCGGTGTTCGCGGCCATCCCGTGCTCGTCGCCTTCGGACTTGGCGGCCAGCTTCACGGCCGGGGCCGGGTGCTCCGGCTCCTCGCCGCCCGCCGGGGTCGGCTGGTTCCAGTCGACGACCTTGCCGTCGCTGTAGGTCTGGTGCGCCGGGAACTCCACCTCGTCGACGTTGGTCGGCAGCGGCCCGAAGGAGACCGAGAACTCCTGGTAGTCGGTGGCCTTGAGCTCGCTGCCCGCCTGCGCGGTCCACGTCACCGCCGTGACGGCTTCGGTGATCTGCGTGCCGTTGTCCTTGGTCACCGGCGTCGGCAGCTTCGACTTGGTCACCTCGGCGGTCCAGCCGGGGACCGGCTTGGTGCGGACCGAGCCGATGCCGTAGTCCGCCTTGAAGTCGACGGTGACCTTGGTGGTGGTGATCGGGTCCTTCTCCTCGCTCGGCACGCGGAAGACGATCGCCGCGTAGCCGCCCTTCGTCGGCTGCGGGCCGTAGACGTTGGCCGTGACGTGCGCGGAGGCGACGCCCGCGCCGAGGAGACCGGCGACACCGATGGTGGCGGCGAGGAAACCGGCGCGCTGGAAGACGTGCTGGGACATGGGTTCACTCCTGATGAACTCAAGAAAGGGACAGCTCGGTTCGGGGACCGGGCCGTTTCGGGGGTTGAGCTGGGTTTCAGGAGTGACAGGGCGGGCCGCGCCGCCCGCGGATCCGGCGCAGGTCGACGCCGACGAGGTGCCCCGGCGCCGCGGTGCGGGCGGGGACGAGCGCGGGGGCCGCGGCCGGTACGGGCAGCGGAGTCAGCAGCCGCGGCAGGATCGCGCGCAGGACGGCGAGCACCGTCAGCAGCGTCGCGTCCGCGCGGGCGAGCAGGAGCGCGGTGACCAGGGTGGCGACCGAGTGCGCGGCCACCATGCCGAGCCCGGTGCTGCCGGGCATCGCGTACATGTCGTGGTGGCCGGCGAGCGTGGTGAGCAGCAGGTGCATCACGAGCTGGGCGGTGCCGAGCAGGGTGATCGTGGCGACCGGTCCGCGCGCCCTGCGGGCCAGCGCGGTCGCGGTCCAGCCGAAGAGCCCGCTGAGCAGCACGGTCATCGGCGGGTCCGGCAGGCCGCCGTCGGCGAGGCGGTGCGCGGTCACGGACAGCGCCGCGGCGGACACGGCGAGCGACACACCCCGGGTAGCACCCAGCACGGCGGGACGCCGTGCCGGAACGCTCATGAGGAGCACCCTAAAGGACCTCGCCCCGCGTGAGCGTGTGATCCCGTGAGGTGAGCACACATGAAGTTCACGTTTCGCGTCACGCCGTGGTTCAGGTCATTTGTTGCCGATCACGCCGGTGAAGGCCAAGGTGGGCGGAACCGGTGGGCCGAAACGGGGGTTTGGACCGGCCATGAGCTGGGTACTGAGCCGTCGGTCAGGAACTAGCCCGTTCGGGTGAGAGCCTGCGCAAAGGGCGGGAGAGCGGACACGGATGAACCTCTTCGACTACATCTCCGACCGGGCGAGCAAGCTCTGGCTGGAGGCCTACCTGCACACCAGCATGGTGGTGCAGTGCACGATCCTCGCCGCGGTCCTCGGCGTGCTGATCGGGATCGCGGTCTACCGCAGCCCGATCGGTTCGGCGGTGGCCACGGCGCTGGCGAGCACGATCTTGACGGTCCCGTCGTTCGCCCTCCTGGGCCTGCTGATCCCGCTTTCGGGGCTCGGTCCGACGACGGCCGTGATCGCGCTGGTGCTCTACGGCCTGCTGCCGATCGTCCGGAACACCATCGTCGGCCTCGACGGCGTCGACCCGGCGGTCGTCGACGCCGCGCGCGGCATCGGGATGAGCCGCTTCGGCGTGCTGACCCGGGTCGAGCTGCGGCTGGCGTGGCCCGCGATCCTCACCGGCATGCGCGTGGCGACGCAGATGCTGATGGGCATCGCGGTGATCGCCGCCTACGCGAAGGGCCCCGGCTTCGGCGCCGAGGTCTTCTCCGGGCTCACGAACGCGGGGAGCACGAACTCCCTGAACCAAGCCGTCACCGGAACGGTCGGGGTCGTCATCCTCGCGCTGATCCTCGACGGCATCTACGTCCTGATCAAGCGCTTCACCATCTCGAGGGGTGTCCGTGGCTGAGAACGAGGAAGTCTCCGGCGTCGAAATCGAGCTGGAGCACGTGACCAAGCGGTACCCCGGGACCCGCGAACCGGCCGTGAACGACTTTTCGATGGTTGTCCCCGCGGGCAAGATCGTGGTCTTCGTCGGCCCGTCCGGCTGCGGCAAGACGACGACCATGCGGATGATCAACCGCCTGGTCCAGCCGACGTCGGGGAAGATCACCATCGGCGGCGAAGACGCGCTGAAGCTCGAAGTCGACACCCTGCGCCGCCGGATCGGCTACGCCATCCAGCAGGCCGGGCTGTTCCCGCACTTCACCGTGGCGCAGAACATCGCGGTCGTGCCGGGCCTGCTCGGCTGGGACAAGAAGAAGGTCAACGACCGGGTCGAGGAGATGATGGACCTGGTCGGGCTCGACCCGGCCGACTTCCGCGACCGCTTCCCGCGCCAGCTGTCCGGCGGGCAGCAGCAGCGTGTCGGCGTGGCACGGGCACTCGCGGCGGACCCGCCGGTGCTGCTGATGGACGAGCCGTTCGGCGCGGTCGACCCGATCACCCGCGGCAACCTGCAGGACGAGCTGCTGCGCCTGCAGAGCGAGCTGAAGAAGACGATCGTGTTCGTCACGCACGACTTCGACGAGGCCGTGAAGCTCGGCGACAAGATCGCGGTGCTCGGCAACCAGTCCTCGATCCTGCAGTACGACACGCCCGAGGCGATCCTGGCGAACCCGGCGGACGACACGGTCGCCGGTTTCGTCGGCGCGGGCGCGTCGCTGAAGCAGCTGACGCTGCTGCGGGTCCGGGACGTCGAGCTCCAGCAGGACGCGCTGACCGTGACCGTCGACGAAACGCCCGCGTCCGTCCGGGAGAAGCTCGACAAGTCGAAGCGGCACTTCGCGCTCGTGCTCGACGCGCGCCGCCGTCCGACGCGGTGGGTGCACGCCCGCGAGCTGACCTCGGCGACGTCGCTGGCCAACGTCGGCAAGCCGTTGCGGGACATCGTCAGCCTGCAGTCGACGCTGCAGGACGCGCTCGAGGCGATGCTCGCCGAGGGCGGGTCGGTGCCGGTGACCGGCGCGCGCGGCGAGTACGCGGGCACCATCCAGCTGGACACCGTGATCGCGACCATCCAGCAGCTGCGCGACGAGCACACGAACGGCGAAGAGGTGTCCGCATGACGGCTGCCGTCGATACCGGTTTCAGCACCGAGTCCGGCTCCAAGCGCGCGGAACGCGTCCGCCTCTTCGCCCAGCCCGTCGCCGTCCTGGTCATCGTCGCGGTGACGCTGGTCTCGGTGTTCTCCAGCGGGCTGACCGCGACCGAGAAGGAGACGCTCAACGCGTCGTCGCTGCTGACGGCGCTGTGGGACCACGTGCTGATGACGCTCGTGGTGACCGCGATCGTCGTCCTGGTCGCGGTGCCGCTCGGCATCATCGTGACGCGGCCGTGGGCGCGCTTCCTCGCGCCGATCTTCCTGGCGATCGCGAACATCGGCCAGGCCGCGCCCGCGCTCGGCGTGCTGGTGCTGTGGTTCATCGTCACCGGCGCGACCGGCGGGATCTGGGTGGCGGCGCTGCCGCTGGCCTTCTATTCGCTGCTGCCGGTGCTGCGGAACACGATGGTCGGCATCCAGCAGGTCGACCCGGCGCTGATCGACGCCGGCCGCGGCATCGGGATGTCGCCGGCCGCGGTGCTGTGGCGGGTCGAGCTGCCGCTCGCCGTCCCGCTGATCCTGGCCGGCCTGCGCACGTCCCTCGTGCTGGCGGTCGGCACGGCGACGTTCGGCATGTTCGTCAACGCCGGCGGGTTCGGGCTGCTGATCGACACCGGCTACAAGCTGAACCTGACCCCGGTGCTGGTGACCGGCTCGGTGCTGGCCGTCGCGCTGGCGCTGCTGGTGGACTGGCTGGGCGCGGTCGCGGAACAGTTCTTCGGACCGAAGGGGCTGCGATGAAACTCCGTCGTTTGGCAGTCGTGGCGCTGCTGGGGGTGACGCTGTCGTCCTGCGGGTTGACGGTCAACCAGGCGGTCCCGTACGACATCAAGCCGGGCTCGATCCAGCCGATCCCGTCGCTGCAGGGGCTGAAGGTGACGGTGGGGTCGAAGGACTTCACCGAGAACATCATCCTGGCGTACATGGCGGAGATGGCCCTGACGGCGGCCGGCGCCGACGTCGTCGACCTGTCCGACATCAAGGGCTCCAACTCCTCGCGCCAGGCGCTGCTGTCCGGCCAGACCGACGTCACGTGGGAGTACACGGGCACGGGCTGGATCAACTACCAGGGCAACGAGCTTCCCGTACCGGGCGGCGAGAAGGCCCAGTACGAGGCGACGGCCAAGGCGGACGAGGAGAAGTTCGGCGTCACGTGGCTGAACTACTCGCCGCTGAACGACCAGTACGCCTTCGCCGTCACCGAGGCGTACGGCGCGCAGAACAACCTGAAGACGACGTCCGACCTGGCGGCGTTCATCAAGCAGAAGCCGGACCAGGCGGTGTTCTGCCTGGAGACGGAGTTCACCAGCCGTCAGGACGGCTTCCCGGCCGCGGTCAAGGCGTACGGCTTCCAGAGCCCGACGGTGAAGAACTTCGGCATCGGCACGATCTACTCGGCGGTGGCGAGCGGAACGTGCCCGGTCGGCGAGGTCTTCACGACCGACGGCCGGATCTCGGGGCTCAACCTCCGGGTGCTGGAGGACGACAAGAAGGCGTTCCCCCAGTACAACGCGGTGGCGACGCTGCGCACGGACTTCATCAAGGCGCACCCGGACCTGCGCGGCCCGCTGGAGAAGATCAGCGCGGCGATCGACAACGAGCAGATGGTCGAGCTGTGCAAGCAGGTCGACGTCGACGGCCAGGACGCGGGCAAGGTCGCCCACGACTGGATGGTCAAGAAGGGCTTCGTGAAGTAGCCGAGCGGCCGGGCAGCGATCACGCTGCCCGGCCGTTTGTCAAATCAGCCATCCACAGGCGCGGAGTTGTCCACAGATTTCCGCGGCGCCCCTTTTCGGCCCCTACCGCCGATAGACTGGACCAGGGGACGCCCCCCGGGATAGGGCGGGGGCTGCGGTCAGATCCCCAGCCGGTGCAGCAGCTGGCCTTCCAGCCGCTCCAGCTCGCCGGCCACCGCGCGGTGCACGGCCTTGCGCCGCGCCGCCGGCATCCGCTCCGCCGCGCGCACCGAGGCCGACAGCTGCTCCAGCGTGCTCAGCGAGTCCTTCACGAACTCCTGGTCCGCCTTCGACGCCTTCTCCGACTTCTGCAGGTCGCGGCAGCCGTCGGCGAGTCCCGCGATCCGGGCGTGCAGGGCCGCGCCGCGGCCGGTGTACTCGCCCAGCTTGTCGACCGAGACCCCCAGCTTGCGCGCCTGGTAGCGGTCGTACGCGTCCCGCGCGGCACCGGCCGCGCGCACCGCGAACGGCGCCACCACCGGGATCACGGCCGGGCCGAGCACCTTCGCCACCGCGACCGCGTTCTTCGCCCTCTTAGGGGTGAACCTGGCATCACCCTCGACCTTGGCCTTGCGCGCCATGGCACCTCCTGCGACGTGTCGACGTCGAACTTACTGGTAGCCAGGGTGGCGGGCATGTCGGCTCGGCGGTGGGAATCTAGAGTGATCTCCATGCAGGGTGAGGTGGTACTCGACGCGGGCGCGGTCAGCCGCTGCCGCCGTCGTGTGCACCTCGAGCACGACCCGGCCATGCGCGAGGTACCGCTTTCCCCGCCGGACCCGACGGCGCAGCAGCGGATCGCCGACGCCACCGCCCACCGCGAGGACATCGTCAGCAGGCTGATGGCGGCCAACCCCGGCCACTGGGTGAAGATCGACCGCGACCTGCCGGCCCACGAACGCGTCGAGCTGACCGAGCAGGCCTTCGCCGCCGAAGCGCAGTACATCTGGGGTGCGCTGTTCCCGGTCGACGCGGCGGGCCACCGGCGTGGCGGCGTCGACCTGCTCGTCCGCACCGGCCGCGGGTACGTCCCGGTGCTCGTGGTGCGCCACCGGATCTCCGACCGCGGTGCCGGCGCGATCGTCACCGAGCTGACCGACCTCGACCCGGCGCACCGCACGGCCGACGACGGCCGCAAGGTCCGGTCGCAGCCGCGCGACCAGCTCCGGCTCGTGCACACCCGCCGCATGCTGCAGACGCTCGGGCAGGCCGACGAGAGCCTCGCACTCGGCGGCGTCATCGGCCTCGACGCCGACGTCGTCGTCTGGCACGACCTCACCGCGGGCACCTGGCCGGGCGGGCGCAGCGCGCTCACCGAATACCAGGTCCGGTTCGCCGACCGGCTCGCCATCGCGACGGCGGCCGCGAACGGCGAGGAGCCCTTGGCCGAGCCGTCGCGCGTGCTGGAGTGCCGCCGCTGCCCGTGGTGGCCGACGTGCGAGGTCGTGCTCACCGAGACCCGCGACGTCAGCCTCGTCGTCCGCGGCGAGGACGCCGTGGAGCTGCGCCGGGCCGGCGTGTCCACTGTGGACAAGCTGGCCGCGCTCGACCCGACCGGCGACGCGCCGGACGTGAACTGGACCGGCGTGACGTTCCCGGACGCGGTCGTCCTGGCTCGCGCGTGGCTGGCCGACCTGACGCTGGTGCGCCGCGTCGACCGCGTCGAGGTCCCGCGCGCCGACGTCGAGGTCGACGTCGACATGGAGAGCTTCGGCGACGCCGGTGCGTACCTCTGGGGCTGCCTGCTCACTGGCGCCGACATCGGCGTCTCTCAGGGGTATCGCGCCTTCGCGACGTGGGATCCGCTGCCCACCGACGACGAAGCCCGGTCGTTCGCCGAGTTCTGGGCGTGGCTCACCGACGTCCGCGAGCGCACCGAAGCGGCCGGCCTGACCTTCCGCGCCTACTGCTACAACGCGCTCGCCGAGAACCGCTGGCTCTTCGGCTCGGTTGAGCGCTTCGGCGACCACCCGGGCGTCCCCACGAAGAAGGAAGTCCAGTCCTTTGTGGACTCCGACGAGTGGGTCGACCTCTTCCGCAGCGTCACCGACCAGTTCCTGTGCTCGCACGGCAAGGGCCTGAAGGTGATCGCCCCGGTGGCCGGCTTCTCGTGGCGCGACCCGGAGGCGGGCGGCGAGGCATCGATGCGCTGGTACCGCGACGCCGTCGGCATGGACGGCGAGACGCCCGACGGAGAACAGCGCGAGCGGCTGCTGCGCTACAACGAGGACGACGTCCTGGCGACGCACGCGCTGCGCGAGTGGATCGATGCCCGAGCGCAGGCCGAAGTGCCGTACATGTTCGATCTCTGAGTAGTTCATCGACTAAGACACTTGCCGGGCGAAACAATCGCCAGTAGTGTTCATGGTGCTCGAGTGCGCCACACGCGTACGAAATCCGTGTTCAAGCAGTGCGGTTGGGAGGCCGACCTGCTGATCAAGTGCGGTTCGCTGTGAAGCTTCGCCGCGGACCTGATCCACCGTTTCCTGGGGCCGCGCTGGAGCAGCTGCGGCCGGTGCTGCCGCGGCTGTTCCTGGTGGAGGTCGAGTATGACCTCGCGATGACGGAGGCCGAGGGGCGCTGGGTGCGCGGCTTCCTCGAAGAACTGACCACCGGCGCGCTGCCCGGCATCGAGGCGTGGCGCCGATACCACGAAACCGGCGAATTCCCGGACGACCTGGGGGAGTTCGTGGAGAGGTAGGAACCGATGGAGACGACCCGCAAGCACAAGGTGCCCGAGATGGAGGGCTTCCAGGCCCGCTGGTACGCCAAGAACCGCGGCACGGAGGCCCAGCTCGCGCAGTACCGGCGGCAGGCGGCCGAGGTCACGGCGGGGTGGCCCGACGGCGCCGAGGTCCTGGAGGTGGCGCCCGGGCCGGGCTTCTTCGCCATCGAGGTGGCCAAGCGCGGCTTCCGCGTCACCGGGCTGGACATCAGCCACACAATGGTCGAGATCGCCCGGGAAAACCGCGCCGGCCTGGAGATCGACTTCCGCCAGGGCGACATCACGCACGCGCCGTTCGACGCGGAGTCGTTCGACTACCTGGTCTGCCAGGCCGCGTTCAAGAACTTCCGGCAGCCGGTGACGGCGCTGAACGAGATGCACCGGGTGCTGCGCCCGGGCGGGTACGCGGTGATCCACGACCTCAACCGCGAAGCCACGAGCGCGGACATCGCCCGCGAGGTCGCCGGGATGAACGTCGGTGCGGTCAGCGGCTTCACCATCCGGCAGACGCTCGGGTGGCTGCGGCGCCGGGCGTTCACGCGGGAGCAGTTCGAGGCGATGGCCGCCGAAAGCGCTTTCGGCGGCTGCTCGGTGACGACCGACGGCATCGGCCTCGAAGTCCGCCTGACCCGCTGACCGCGGACGCCGGGGCACGCACGTGCCCCGGCGGGGTGGGTCAGCGAGGGGCCATCCGGAGCGAGCCGTCCATGCGGACGACCTCGCCGTTCAGGTAGTCGTGGTCGATGAGCGACAGCGCGAGCTGCGCGTACTCGTCCGGCCGCGCGAGGCGCTTCGGGAACGGGATGCCGGCCGCGAGCGTCGCGCGGAACTCCTCGCTGACCGTGGCCAGCATCGGGGTGTCGACGATGCCGGGCGCGATGGTCAGCACGCGGATGCCGTGCGAGGCCAGGTCGCGGGCCGCCGGGAGCGTCATGCCGACGACGCCGCCCTTGGACGACGAGTAGGCGACCTGCCCGATCTGGCCGTCGAACGCGGCGATGGACGCTGTGTTGATGATGACACCACGCGCGTCGTCCTCGAGCGGCTCGGTCTTGGCGATCGCCTCGGACGCGATGGTCAGCACGTTGAACGTCCCGACCAGGTTGATCTGGATGACCTTCGCGTACAGCGCGAGGTCGTGGCGGCCCTTCTTGGACAGGATCCGCGCGGACGGCCCGATGCCGGCGCAGTTCACCACGGTCCGCAGCGGCACGCCCGAGCCCGAAGCGGTCGCGACGGCGGCCTCGACCTGCTCGACGTCGGTGACGTCGGCCTCGACGTAGGTGATGCCGTCGACCTGCTCGGCCTTCTCGATGGACGGCGCCAGGTCGAGCGCGAACACCCGCGCGCCCTTGGCCGCGAGGGCCTTCGCCGTCGCCCCGCCGAGGCCGGACGCGCCACCCGTGACGAGCGCCGCGGTGTCGGTGATCTGCATCTGTGCCGTTCCCTTCGTGGTCCTGTTCGCCGCCTCAGGTTAACGCTCGTTCGCACGCGGGGTTCGTGTCTTCGCTCACCGCTCCCGGGGGCGACCGTTTCCGTTAGCGTCGTGGTCAACTCCGGCTGTCACCTTCAGCACCATGACGCCAGCTCGGATCGTGGTGGTAGGGACCGGTTACGTCGGCTTGACCACGGGGGCCTGCCTGGCCGGTCTGGGTCATTCCGTCACCTGCGTGGACGTCGACCGGGCGAAGGTCTCGCGCCTCGCCGCCGGGCGCGTGGACATCCTGGAACCGGGGCTGGCCGACCTGGTCGCCCGCGGGATCGCGGCCGGCCGCCTGCAGTTCGTCGTCGGCGCGCGCGACGCGGTCCGCGACGCCCAGGCGGTGTTCCTCTGCGTCCCGACGCCGATGGGCGCGGGTGGCTCGGCGGACCTGCGCGCGGTCGAGGCGGTGGCCGCCGAGATCGGCGACGTCCTGCCCGCCGGCTGCGCGCTGGTCACCAAGTCGACCGTGCCGGTGGGCACGTCGAAACGGATCCAGGCGATGCTCGGCCGCACCGACGTGCCGGTCGTGTCGAACCCCGAGTTCCTCCGCGAGGGCACCGCGGTCGCGGACTTCCTCGGCCCGGACCGGATCGTCGTCGGCTCGGACGACTTCGCGGCCGCGCACTGGGTCGGCGAGCTGTACAGCGAGCTCGACGCGCCGGTCGTCGTCGCCGACGCCGCCAGCGCCGAACTGGTCAAGTACGCCGCGAACTGCTACCTCGCGCTGAAGCTGTCCTACGTCAACTCGATCGCCGAGCTGTGCGAACGGCTCGGCGCGGACATCGACCTCGTCACCGAGGGCATGGGCTACGACCGGCGGATCGGCCGGACGTTCCTCAAGCCCGGCCCCGGCTGGGGCGGCTCGTGCCTGCCGAAGGACACGAGCGCGCTGGTCAAGGTGGCCGAGTCGGTCAACTACGACTTCAAGATGCTGACCTCGGCGATCGACGAGAACATCGCCCAGCGCGACCGGATCGTCGCGAAGATCGCGGGCGCGGTCGGCGGCACGCTGGCCGGCGCGCGGATCGGCGTGCTGGGCCTGGCGTTCAAGGCGGGCACGAACGACCTGCGCGACTCGCCCGCGCTCGCCGTCGCCTCGGTGCTGTGCGCGCTGGGTGCCGACCTGGTCGCCTACGACCCGGCCATCGACGGCGAGATCGCCGGGATGACCGTGGTCGACGACGCCTACCAGATCGCGAAGGACGCGGACGCCGTCGTCGTGCTGACCGAGTGGGCCGAGTTCAAGCACCTCGACTGGGCCGCGATGGCCGAGCTGATGGAGGGCATCGACGTCGTCGACACGCGGAACCTGCTCGACCCGCGGGTGATCGTCGACGCGGGGTTGTCCTGGCAGGGCGTCGGGCGGCCGCGGGCGGCGGCGCGAATCAAGGTTTCCTGAAGCGCTTCTCTTGGTTAGGGTGATCGGCACGGCATCGCGTGTCGGTCACCGGCTGGGTGAGGCATGGAGGTGGCGGGAGTGCCCGTGGAGGCATTTCACCGTGTCAGTTTCCGTTTCCGTTGAATTGAACCATCTGATCGTCCCGTCCCGGAACAACCGGGAATCCGCCGAATTCCTGGCGAACCTGCTCGGCCTCGAAGTCGGGGAGGAATGGGGTCCGTTCATCCCCGTCGAGATGCGCAACGGCGTCCGGCTGGACTTCGCGACCGTCCCCGAAGAGGACCTGCGCCTGCAGCACTACTGCTTCTTGGTCCCGGAGGACGACTTCGACGCCGTGTTCGCGCGGCTCGTCGAAACGGGCGTGACCTACCACGCCGACCCGATGGGAAAACAGGTCGGCGAAATCAACCACAACCACGGCGGTCGTGGCGTCTACTTCCTCGATCCCGGCGGGAACGGGATGGAAATCATCACGCAGCCGTACGAGCCGGAGCGGCGTCGCTCGTCGTCCTGGTAAAAGTTCCTTAGCAATGCGTACTATCGGGGCATGTTCACGACGAGGCCCGAGCTGGCCGGCACCTTCGGGATGGTGGCATCGACGCACTGGCTGGCTTCGGCCACCGGGATGGCGGTGCTGGAGGACGGCGGCAACGCGTTCGACGCGGCGGTCGCCGCCGGGTTCGTCCTGCAGGTCGCCGAGCCGCACCTGTGCGGGCCGGCGGGCCAGGTACCCGGCCTCTTCGTGACGGCGGACGACCCGACCCCGCGGGCGCTGGCCGCTCAAGGCCCGTCGCCCGCGGGGGCCACCGTCGCGCACTTCGCCTCGCTGGGTCTGGAGTTGATCCCGGGCAGCGGCCTGCTCCCGGCGACGGTCCCGGGCGCGTGGGACGGGTGGCTCCTGCTGCTGCGCGACTACGGGACGAAGTCACTGCGCTCGGTGCTGTCGTACGCGATCGGTTACGCGCGCAACGGCGTCCCGCTGGTGTCGCGGGTCGGCGACACGATCCAGGCCGTCTCGCGGCTGTTCACCGAGCACTGGCCGACGTCGGCGGCCCTGTGGATGCCGGACGGCAAGCCGGCGTCGGGCCTGCACCGGAACCCGGTCCTGGCGGACACGTGGGAGCGTCTGCTGCGGGAAGCGGAGTCGGTCCCGGGCCGGGAGGCGCAGCTCGATGCGGGACGTCGTGCCTGGTCACAAGGGTTCGTCGCCGAGGAGATCGATGCGTTCAGCCGGAAGGCGTTCCGCGACGACTCGGGCCGCGACCACGCGGGCCTGCTGACCGGAGAAGACCTGGCGTCGTGGTCGGCGACGTACGAGGAACCGGCGTTCGTGGACGTCGACGACTGGCGCCTGGTCAAGATGGGCGGCTGGACCCAGGGCCCGGCGCTGCTGCAGCAGGCGCTGTTGCTGCACGGCTTCCGCGACGAGCTGTCCTATGTGGACGGAATCCCGTCGGAGCGCACGGTGCACTTGGCGACCGAAGCGGCGAAGCTGGCCTTCGCGGACCGCGAGGCTTGGTACGGCGACACGGACGTCCCCTTGGACGTGCTGCTCTCGGCCGCCTACACGGACGCGCGCCGCGCACTGATTGGCGACTCGGCGTCTCCTGCGCTCCGCCCGGGCGACGCCCGCGGCCCGGCGCGTCTCCCGGCGATCCTGAACTCGCTGCAGGGAGTGCAGTCGGAAGGCGGCGCAACGGGCGAGCCGACGGTGGGCCCCCAGGGCCAGACGCGCGGCGACACGGTCCACCTGGACGTCGTCGACGCGGCGGGCAACTTGGTCTCGCTGACGCCGTCGGGCGGCTGGCTGCAGTCGAGCCCGACGATTCCGTCGCTGGGCTTCTGCCTGGACTCCCGTGGCCAAATGTTCTGGCTGGAGGAGGGGCTGCCGAACTCCCTGGCACCGCGCAAGCGCCCGCGGATCACGCTATCGCCGTCGCTGGCGCTGCGCGACGGGGTCCCGACGCTGGCGTTCGGCACCCCGGGCGGGGACCAGCAGGACCAGTGGCAGCTGTGTTTCTGGCTGGCCCACACCTACGGCGGGCTGAACCTGCAGGAGTCGATCGATTCACCGGCGTGGCACACGACGGCGTTCCCGAGTTCGTTCTACCCGCGCTCGTGGAACCCGCGCGAGCTGGTGGTGGAGTCCCGGCTGGGTGCGTCCACATTGGACGCCCTACGCGAGCGAGGCCACTCACTGATCGACGCGGGCGATTGGGCATTGGGCCGCCTCTCAGCGGTCTCGCGCTCGGACGGCTTGTTGCGAGCAGCGGCGAACGCCCGAGGAATGCAGGGCTACGCAGCTGGCCGCTAGAGTGCGAGCGAGGCCCCCCGCCGCCCTCGGCGAGCAGCGTCCGCACGCCGAGGGCGTAGTCGGCGAACCCCGCGAGACGGCAGCCCGCGCAGCTGTTGTCAAGCGCGATTGCCCCGTGACAGCCAACTTATCCACACCAGCTTCGGGTATCCACAGATTTGCCGCACGCCCCCTTTTCCGCCCCCGCCGCCGATACGCTGGAAGCGGGGCAGGTCCCCCGGAGAGGGTGGGGGCTGGGCAGGTAACCCAGGCAGGCCCCTCTCGGCGAGGCTGCCATCTCAGCTGGGCCAAGCGCTCGAGCCGAGTTCGAGCCACAACCGCCACCCAGCGGTCAGCTCGTCGTGGTCACGCGGCACCCATTGCCCGGCCATGCTTCGAGTGTGCGCCCGAACGCACGGCCCGGCGGATGGGATTCCTCACTTCCCGGGCCGCTCCCACAGCCAGAACTCGATGCCCTGGTTGTCGGTGCAGTCGGCCGTCGTGCCGTACGGGTGGTTCTCCACTTCGCCCGTGCGGCCGCCCTGCTCGCGCACCCGGGTCAAAGCGGCGTCGAGGTCCTCGACCGCGTACATCAGCTTCCAGCCCACCTGGCGGTCGCCGGCCCAGAGGCCGCCCTCGAGACCCGGGCCCGAGAAGCCCCACGCGTCGGACACCGACCCTGGCGTGAATTCCCAGCCCAGCACCGCGCCGTAGAACGACTTCGCCGGCTCCGCCTCCGGGACCTGGAACGTGAAGTACATCGCCGCGCCGTGGCGAGCCGGGCGCGCGGGTGCCGCCTGCGAGACCAGCCAGCGCTGCCCGAACGGGTCGCGGAACGAGCCGCCCCGGCCGTACGGTGAGTCGCTCACCGCGCGGATCAGCGTTGCGCCCAGCTCCAGTGCCCGGTTCACCGAAACGTCCGGGTCCGGCACCTCCACCCGCACCGACGCGCCCCCTTCGCGCGGCGCCACGTGCCCGATCTCGGGGTACTCCTCGGCCAGCATCAGCACCGCGTCGCCGATGGCCAGCTCGGCGTGCCCGATGCGGCCGTCATCCATCAGGATCGGCTCGCCCCGGCGGACCGCGCCGAACACCTCGACGTAGAAGTCGAGCGCGGCCCGCGCATCGGACACGGCGAGGTACGGCGTCAGCGAGCGCAGTTCGGCCGCGGTGGCCGGTGCCTCGGAAGTGGTGGTCATATCGGCTCCGTTCAAGATGACGCGACGCAGGTTGTCGCGCAGTTCGGCGGCGAAGTCCGGGTCGGGGGCGACCCGCGCGGAGGGACGGCGAAGCGCGTCGAAAGGCTCAGGCATCGCGACCCTCCTTCTCCTCGTAGGCGCGCCGGAACGCGGCACGGGCCCGCACGAGCAACGCCTCCGTGGCGTGCACGCTGCGGCCCAAGTGGCCGGCGACTTCGGGGACGCCGAGACCGTCGACGTACCGCAGGGTCAGGGCCGCGCGGTGGTGCGACCCGAGGGAGTCGAGCACCTGTCTCGCGCGCAGGGCGTCGAGCCGCTCGTCCCACGGGTCCTCGACGTCCGGCTCGCTGTCGTGCACCAGCCGCAGTCCGCGTTCCTCACGTTCTTTGCGCCGCCAGTGGTCGGCGAGCTTGTGCCGGGCGACGCCGATCAGCCACCCGGTGCTCACTGGAGGTGCGTACTCCTTGCGACAGGCGGCGACCGCCCCGAGGAACGTCTCGGACGTCAGCTCCTCGGCGAGCGTGCGGTCACCGCACCGGGACAGCAGGTACCCGTAGACCTCCGGCAGCGCGGTCTCGTAGAGCCCGAGCAGCGCGAAGGCCGGGTCCGGTCGTACCCGTGGTTCCGTCACACCTTCATCGTCGTCCGGCGCGCGGCTTTTCCGACGGGTGAACTTTCGCTTTTTTCGGCGGCCACGTCACCCGGATGGTGACGACGTGGTCCCGCCGCCCCGGAAACAGCCGGTAGACGCTGACGACAAAGGTCCCCGGCCGGGCGCGCTTGCGGGACAGGTAGTCGTGCGCGCAGGCGGTCCCGTACCGGACGGTCCAGCCCTGGTACCGCTCGCTGCGGTGCTCGAGGACGAACCCCATGTCGTCGACGAGTTCGGTGTATTCGTGCACCCGCGAGCCGTCGGCCTCGCGCCGGTACTCGAGCTCGTGGGGGTAGCCGTACCTGTCCATGACCTGCAGGTTCGCGTTCCGACCTCGAACGAGGGCGTCGGAAACGTGGGAATCCCACAGCCGGGGTCGCGCTCATACGATCGCCGCGGAGGTGATCGAGTGCCACGACCCACCAGGCCACCGTTCCCGCGCCGCCAGGTCGGTCGCTCGTTGCGCAGGCTGAGGGAGCGTGCCGGGCTGACCCAGTCGGAAGCCGGTGAACCGATCCGGATCTCGAAGTCGAAGCTGAGCCGCATCGAGCAGGGCCACTTGCCGGGCTACAACGACTTCCTGGCCTTGCTGGACCGCTACGGCGTGCTCGCTTCGGAGTACGAAGAGTACGTGCGGATGTTCGACCAGGCAAAGGAACCGGGTTGGTGGCCGCGCAACCCGCCGCGCGACTTCGGGTACGTCGGCGCCGAGGCCAGTGCCTCTCGCGTCCGTGGAGTCGAGGTCGGGCTCGTACCCGGACTCCTCCAGACCGAGGCCTACGCGCGCCGGGTGTTCGAAGACTCGGCGATCCCGTGGACCGCCGACCAGGTCGCCGCGATGACCGAGGTGCGAACCAAGCGCCAGCACAGGTTGTGCGGCGATCCGGGCTTCCGCGTGCACTTGATCATCGACGAAATCGCACTCTGGCCTGCCCGCTGTCCTCGAGCGCAGCTGGAGCGGATCATCGAGCGAACCGCTTTGCCGAACCTGGTAGTCCAGGTCGTACCCGTTACCGCAGGACTGCACATCGGGCTGAGCGGCGGCTTCACGATCCTCGACTTTCCCGATCCCGAAGAGCCGGGGCTCGTCTACACGTGTGGCGGCTTCGGCGCCCTCCACCTCGACCGGCCCAAGGAGATCGCCGAGGCGCGCATGCAGTTCAAGCACCTCGTCAAGATCGCTCTCGACGAGGCTGCGTCGATCGAGTTCTTGAAGCGCCTTGCTGTCGCGGCGGAGCCGGGCTGAACCCGGCTCCGCCACCGTCACACCCGGGGGTCCGGCAACCGCCGCGCGGTGATCGCGACCACCACCGCCAGCAGCGCCACCACCCCGATCACCCACGCGAACGCGTCCCGGCTCCCCAGCGAACCCGAAAGCGCCGCGTACAAACTCCCCAGCGTCGCCACGCCCAAAGCCAGCGACGTCTGCTGATTGGTCGTCATCACACCCGACCCCACCCCGGCCAGATCCGTCGGCACGTGGGACAGCACGATCCGGAACAACGTCGTCATCGCCAGCGCGTTCCCGACCCCGATCGCCACCATCGACGGCGCCAGATCCAACACCGTCACGTGCGGCCACGCCGACAGCGTCGTGCACAGCAGCGCCACCATTCCGACTGCCGTGATCGCGCCGCCGACCGGGACGACCTTCTGGCCGTACCGCGCCACCAGCCGGCTGCTCAGCATCGACACCGTGAAGTACGCGACGGCCAGCGGCGTCAGCGCGACACCCGCGCCGAGCGGCCCGAAGTGCAGGCCCTCCTGCAACGTCATCGCGTACACGAACATGAACGAACCGAACGCCCCGAAGAACGGGATCGCCACCATCAAGCCACGCCGGACGCTCGGCAGCCGCATCACCGACGGCGGCAGCAGCGGCGTTCCGCCCAGACGTTCCTGACGCCGTTCGACGTGCACGAACGCCGCGGCGGCAAAAGGCGACACGACCAGCAACGCGATCGTCCACGCCGGCCAGCCCAGTGCGCGACCCTCCATCAACGGCACCAGGAACGACATCAGGGTGACCGCCAGCAGGAGCGTCCCGAGGCGATCCACGCCCAGCGGGTTGTGCGCGCGGCTCTCCGGCAGCCGGCGGGCCATCACCAGCACGACCAGGCCGATCGGGACGTTGACCAGGAAGATCGGCCGCCAGCCCGTCCCGAAGACGTCCGCCGCCACCAAAGCGCCGCCCAGCAGCTGGCCGACGACCGTCGACAGGCCGCCCGTCGCACCGAAGAGACCCAGAGCGCGAGAACGCGCTTCGCCGGACGTCGTCGCCTGGATGATCGAGAGCACCTGTGGCAGCAGCAACGCCGACGCCGCCCCCTGCGCGGCGCGGGCGATCACCAGCGTGGTCGCCGTCGGGGCGATTCCGCAGGCCAGGGACGTCAACGTGAACAGCCACAGGCCCGTGAGGAACAGCCGGCGGCGGCCGAACGAGTCGCCGAGGCGGCCGCCGACCACCAGCAGGACCGCGTACGCGATGCCGTACGCCGCCACCACCAGCTCGAGCGTCGCGGTGGACGCGTGGAGGTCGGCATCGATCGTCGGGAGCGCGACGTTGACGATGAAGAAGTCGATGATGGGCAGTGCCGCCCCCAGCAGCACCGTGACCAGGCCGGCGGGGGTCAGTCCCGGCCGGGCCGGGGCGCCGGGGGTGCTCGGCGCGAGTTCTGTCGTGGTCATGAGTACTACGATCGGCCCGAAACCAAACTAGTACCAGTTGTCGTTTATCCAGGTATTGCGACTACCTGGTACCAGTTTCGGAGTTGTGCGATCCTGGCACCATGACCACCGCCGTCGAATCCGACCTCCGCCGGCAGGAACTCGCGAGGTTCCTGCGCAGCCGTCGCGAGCGGATCACGCCCGAGCAGGTCGGGCTCCCGCTGCACGGTCGTCGCAGGACGCCGGGGCTGCGGCGCGAAGAGGTCGCGCAGCTCGCCGGCGTCGGGGTCACCTGGTACACGTGGCTGGAGCAGGGCCGCGACATCAACGCGTCCGAGCAGGTGCTGCAGGCCATCGCCCGCACGCTGCGCCTCGACCCGCACGAGCACACCCACCTCTTCCGGCTGGCCGGCGCGCCCGAGCCCGAGGGCGAGAAGGACTGCCAGGTCGTCTCGCCGCAGCTGGAGCTGATGCTGAAGAAGCTGGAGCCGTACCCGGTCGCGATCCGCAACGCGCGCTGCGACCTGCTCGGCTACAACCGCGGCTACACGTGGCTGATGGGCGACGTCGACGCGATCCCGTTCGAAGACCGCAACACCCTGGTCCAGTGCCTGCTCAACCCCGAGTGGCGCAAGCGCATGCTCGACTGGGACACGAACATCCCGCGCGTGATCGCGTCCTTCCGCGCGGCGATGGCCGAGCACGTCGCCGAACCGGCGTGGAAGAACCTGGTCAAGCGGCTCAAGGCGGAGTCGCCGCTGTTCGCCGAGCTGTGGCCGCACCACGACGTCAACTCCGAGCCGATCCGCACCAAGCGCTACCTGCACCCGGACGTCGGCCTGCTGCGGTTCAACTTCACGTACCTCTACTACGGCCGCCGCTCGGAGATCACGATGTCGACCTACACCCCGGCCGACGAGGAGACGGCGGCGAAGCTGCCCCTCGTGTTCGACTGACGACGTACGCCGGGAGCGCGCTCCGAGACGGACGCGCCGATGTCCGCTGACCGGTAGTTTCGCGGCATGAGAAGGCCGCCCTGGGCAGGACGCGTGGCGCGCACGGTCGTCGTCCTGGTGTTCGTGCTCGGGGCGACCAGCGCGTCTTCGCGGTGGCAGCCCGGCGCGACGCCGCTGACGCCGCTCGGGGTCGCGTGGCTCGCCGCGACCGTCCTCACGCTGCTGTTCGTCCACCGCTTCCCGTTGACGCTCTTCCTGGTCGGCGCCGCGTCCGCGTTCGGCTACTACTCCTCCGGCCTGCCCGGCGGGCCGGTCATCCTGGTACCGACCGTCGCGTTGTTCGTGCTGACCCGGCAACGCGGACCGCTCACCGCGGGCATCACCGGCACTTGCGCTCTCGCTGCCGCGTATGTCTGGCACGTCGTCGTGACGAGGTCTTTCGCGCTCGAAGCCGGGGCCGCTTTCCTCGTCGTCTGGCTGACCGCCGTCATCGGGGTCGGGACCGCCGTGCGGTACCAGCTCGACGCGCTCGCCGCCCGGCGCGAGCAGGCCGACGAGCACCGGCACCGGCTCGCCGAGCAGGAACGGCTGCGGATCGCCCGCGAGGTGCACGACGTCGTCGCGCACAGCCTCGCCATGATCAACGTCCAGGCCGGCGTCGCCGCCCACGTCGCCGACCGGCGGCCCGAACAGGCGAAAGAGGCGCTGCTGAACATCAAGGCGGCCAGCGCGTCCGCGCTCAACGACCTGCGCGCGACGCTGGCCGTGCTGCGCTCGGGCGAGGACAAGGCGCCCGCGCCGAGCCTCGCCCAGGCCGCCGAGCTGCTGGACCACGCTCGCGACGCCGGGCTCACGGTCGAGGTCCACGGCGAGGCGGGTGACCTCCCGGCACCCGTCGACGCGGCCGCGTACCGGATCCTGCAGGAGTCGCTGACGAACGTCGTCCGGCACGCCGACCAGCCCGAACGCGTCGACGTCCGGTTCGAACGCCGGACAGGCACGTTCACCATGAAGGTCCGCGACGACGGCCGCGGCACCGCCCAGCCGACCCCGGGCCACGGCCTGCGGGGCATGTCCGAACGCGCCGCCGCGCTCGGCGGGCGGTACACCGCCGGGCCGGTCGACGGCGGCTTCGAAGTGTGCGTCCAGCTACCGATCGAGGGGGAAGCATGATCCGCGTCCTGCTGGCCGACGACCAGGTCCTGGTCCGCGCCGGGTTCCGCGTGCTGCTGGAGACCGAAGACGGCTTCGAGGTCGTCGGCGAGGCCGGCGACGGCGAACAGGCGGTCGCCGGCGCGGTCGAACACCAGCCGGACATCGTCGTGATGGACGTCCGGATGCCGGGTGTCGACGGCCTCGAAGCCACCCGCCGGATCACCGCGAACCCCGACCTCGCCGGGACGAAAGTGCTGGTCCTGACCACTTTCGACGTCGACGAGTACGTGTACGAAGCCCTGCGCGCGGGCGCGAGCGGGTTCCTGCTCAAGGACACCGAACCGGTCGAGCTGCTGCGCGCGCTGCGGGTCGTGGCGAGCGGGGAGGCACTGCTGGCGCCGACGGTCACGCGCCGGCTGATCCAGGAGTTCGTCGGCCGCCCGGAGAACCGGCGCATCGACACCAGCGCCGTCCGCGAGATCACCGACCGCGAGCGCGAGGTGCTGGGCCTGGTGGCGGGCGGCATGTCGAACGACGAAATCGCGGCCCACCTGGTGATCTCCACCGCGACGGCCCGCACGCACGTCAGCCGCATCATGACGAAGATCGGCGCGCGCGACCGGGCGCAGCTGGTGGTGCTCGCCTACGAGTCGGGGCTGGTCACCCCACGTCACTCCGCCTGACCCGGCGCACCACGCGGAACGTCCGGACCAGGAACACGACGGCGAGGACACCGACCAGGCAAATCCAGATCATGGCACCTCCTTCCCGGGCCGATGCTCTGCTCAGAAGGCGTGCGGGAGTGGGACGGCGTTCACCGACACGGCCGAAGTCACACCTTCGGGCTAAGTGACGGTTACTACCCGGCTATCCTCAGCGGGTGCGACGTGCGTTGATCACCGGAATCACCGGTCAGGACGGCCAATATCTCGCCGAGCTGCTCCACGAGCAGCAGTACGAGGTCTTCGGCCTGGTCAAGGGGCAGAACAACCCACGAATCGACATGATCCGCACGGAGTACCCCTACGTGGAGATCGTCGAGGGCGACCTGCAGGACCTCTCCAGCCTGGTCGGGGTCCTGGAGCAGGTGCAGCCCGACGAGGTCTACAACCTCGGCGCGATCTCCTTCGTCGCCCTCAGCTTCAAGCAGGCCGAGCTGACCGCGAACGTCACCGGCCTCGGGGTGCTGCGGCTGCTCGACGCCGTCCGGATGGTCGGCGGCAGCCAGAACAACCCGATCCGCTTCTATCAGGCGTCGAGCTCGGAGATGTTCGGCAAGGTCCGCGAATCGCCGCAGACCGAGCAGACGCCGTTCTACCCGCGCTCGCCCTACGGCGTCGCGAAGGTGTTCGGGCACGACATCACCGTGAACTACCGCGACAGCTACGGCCTCTACGCCTGCTCGGGCATCCTCTTCAACCACGAGAGCCCGCGTCGCGGCATGGAGTTCGTGACGCGCAAGGTGACGAACGCCGTCGCGCGGATCAAGCTCGGGCTGCAGGAAAAGCTCGTGCTCGGCAACCTCGACCCGCGCCGCGACTGGGGCTTCGCCGGCGACTACGTCCGCGCGATGTGGCAGATGCTGCAGCAGGACGAGCCGGGCGACTACGTCGTCGCGACCGGGCGCACGCACAGCGTCCGCAACTTCGTCGACCTGGCGTTCAAGCACGCCGGCCTCGACGACTGGGAGCGGTTCGTCGAGCAGGACCCGCGGTTCTTCCGGCCCGCCGAGGTCGACCTCCTGGTCGGCGACGCCTCCAAGGCCCACACCGAGCTCGGCTGGAAGCCGGAGGTCGGGTTCGAGGACCTGGTCGCGATGATGGTCGACCACGACCTGAAGCTCGAAGCGGGGAAGGCCGGCATCTCGCTGCCATGATCAGCTACGCGCAGCAGGCCGAGGACGTGGTGCTCGCGCGCGTCTTCGCGGGGCAGGACACCGGTCGCTATGTCGACATCGGCGCCGGGGATCCGCTCGTCGCGTCGGTGACGAAGCACTTCTACGACCTCGGCTGGCGCGGGATCAACATCGAGCCGATCCCGGCGAAGGCCCGGGAGCTGCGCGCGGCCCGGCCGGACGACCTGAACCTCGACGTCGCCGTCGGCGCCCGCCCGGGCACGGCGAAGCTGCACGTCGTCGAGAACGAGTGGGGCTGGTCGACGCTCGACGACGGGCTCGCCGGCCGGTACCGCGAGGACCGCGGCTGGCGCGTGAACACCGTCGAGGTCGAGCTGACGACGCTGGCCGCCGTCCTGGACGAGCACCCCGGCGCGGTCGACTTCCTCAAGATCGACGTCGAGGGCGCCGAGCGAGCTGTGATCGAGGGCGGCGACTGGACGCGGCACCGGCCGCGGGTGCTCGTCGTCGAGGCCACCGAGCCGGGCGCGGAGACGCAGACGCACGCCGAGTGGGAGCCGATGCTGCTCGACGCCGGCTACCGCTGCGGGCTCTTCGACGGCCTGAACCGCTTCTACGCGCAGTCCGACGACGCCGAAGCGCTCGAGCGGCTCGCCGCGCCCGCCAACGTCTTCGACGACTTCGAGCGCTACGACGTCCTGCAGCAGGCCAAGGCGCTGGAGGAGCTGCGCACCGGCCGCGCGGCCGAGATCGGCTACGCCCGCCGCATGGAAGCCGAGCTGCGGGAGCTGCAGGAGACGCACCGGCGCGCCGCCGACTACCTGGCCGAGCTGGAACAGGCCCGCGCCGAACAGGAGCGGCAGCGCACGCGCAACGCCCGGTACACCGCCGGACTGGAGGCGCGGGTCGCCGAACTGGAAGCGCAGCTCGCGGCCGCCTCCGGCCGCATCGCCGAGCTGGAAGCCCGGCGGGGCTGAGCCCTCACTTCGGGAGGGCCGCCAGCCGCCGGAGCACGACGTCCGCGACGGCGTCCGGGCCGCACACCGCTTCGACGGCGGCCGCGGCCCGCTCGCCCATGGACATCCGCAACGCGGGGTTCCCGGCGAGCGTGCGCAACCACTGCGCGGCCTGGTCGACGTCGGGTTCCGCCCACGGGTGCCCGAGCGGGTACGACGTCGTGAAGCCGTTGGTGAAGCCGGCTTCGGCGTCCTTCGCGACGTACGTCTCGAAGCCCACGAGCGCGGCCGCGCCCGGCGGCATGAAGTCGAGGTTGCCGCCGTGGCCGGTGGCGACCACCGGCTTGCGCCGCGCCATCGCCTCGGCCAAGTGCAGCCCGAACGTCTCGAACCGGTGCAGCGAAAGGTAGATGTCGCAGGACGCCAGCAGCAGTCCACGGTCCACTTCGGACAGGACCGTGCCGCCGATTGCGGCGACCTCGGCTTCGAGCCACGACGGCGGTTTGCCCGTCGCTACCGCCAGGTGGGCGCTGCCCGCCGGGAAGGCGTGCCGGAACGCCGTGATCGCCGCCCGCGCGTTCTGGCGCTCGGCGTCGGAAAACGTCGTGAGCACGACCAGCTCGTCTTCCGGCAACCGGAACCGCGCGCGGTCGCCGTCGGGAGAAGCGGCCGGGACCACCGGGGGGACCACGGTGATCGGGATGTCGGTGCTCCCGCGCAGGAGCCCGGCGGCGAGCGCCGACGGCACCCACAGCTCGTCCACAGAGGACAGTTCGGGCAGCCCGCGCGCCGGGACGTCCGGCAGCTCGCCGGTCCACCGCGCGATCGTGTAGCGGTCGAAGGAGTGCTTCGGGATCAAGGGGAACTCGGCGGCGTCCACCAGCAACAGGTCGGCCGCGTAGTCCTTGCCGCGGCGCAGGTCGGCCAGCTCGCGCGGCACCTCGTACGGCCGGTCCGGCACGCGGGTGTTGAACTCGGTGAACGTCGTACGGGGCAGCCGGCCGGCCAGCACGGTCGCCAGCCGCCGGGTCGCTTCCGCGCTGACGCCGGCCGCGCGGACGTCGCCGAACATGTTGATCCCGGGCCGGTCTCGCGACGGCTTGACCGGCGGCGGCAGCGGTCCGCGCACGGCTTCGGCGGCGTCGCGGTAGGCCGCGGCGACGACCGGCCAGGACGCGTTCTGCCGGACCCACTCGCGTGCCTTGCGGCCCGCTTCGCGCGCTTCCTCCGGCCAGGAAACGATCCGTTCGAGGTGCGCGACCAGCTCGACGGCTTCGCGCTGAGGGTCGATCGGGACCAGCCGGCAGAACTCCCGGTCGTAGTGCCGGTGCTGCGGCAGGTCGCTGGTGATGAACAGCCGGCCGAGGCCGTACGAGCGCATCATCACCGCGCTCGTCTCGCCCGCGGTCGGCCAGCGCAGGCCGATCAGCGCGTCGGTCGCGACGATCAGGTCCTGGAACTCCTCGATGTCCGGGCTCGGGATGATCCGCACCGCGTCGCCGACGCCGAGCTCGGCGATCGCGCGGTGGACGTCGGCCTCGATGTCCTTCTCGCGCGCGTGCCCGACGATCAGCAGCTTCGCCTGCGGCCACCGGCGCCGGACCTGCGCGAACGCCAGCACGGCGACGCGGATCCGCTTGATCGCGGTGAAGCCGCCGAAGATGCCGAACACGACGTCGTCTTCGGACCAGCCGAGCTTGGCGCGGACCGCCGGGCGCTTGTGGTCGTCGTCGATGACCGGCGCCGCCGAGGACACCGCGAACACCGGCACCTCGGGGTAGCGCTCCCGCAGGTGCCGCGCCCGGAACGGGTCGTGCACCAGCACCCCGCGGCTGGCCGAGACGATCCGCCGTTCCAGGCTCATCGTCTGCCGGTCGAGGTGCTTGACGCCGTCGACGTCGACGGCGGGCCAGCCGAGCACCAGCGCCGGGTCGGCCGGGTCCCCCCAGATCGGGCCGTGCGCGTACGCGAGTTCGTCCTTGAACGCCGTCGACTCGATGCCGCCGTGGTAGCTCAGCGAGAAGTCCAGCAGCGACGGGTCGTGCAGCACCACCAGGCCGGGAACCGCGAGCGCCCGGTGGTAGATCCACTCGTGGAACTCGGTGTTGTTGCCCATCTGGTAGATGTCGACGGCGTCGGCGGAGTCCTCGACGTCATCCGGGCCGAGCAGCGGAACAGGGGACTGGGCTTCCGCCGGGTACCGGCCGACCGCGGAGACGTCCGCGATGCCCGCCATCGTCTCCAGCAGCTCGAAGCTGTAGTCGGCGATGCCGCTGCGCTCGGGCGGCAGCGGCGTCCACATCCGGTGGCGCACGCCCGTCACCGCCACGCGAGCAGGCAGTACCGCTCCCGCCCGCCGGGTGCGGTGACCGGGATGTCCGCCTCGCCCTGCCGGACCTCGACGTGCGAGAAGCCGGCGGCCTCGGTGAGGAACCGCAGGAAGTCCGGGTGCACCGGGCGCTGCGCGAAGGGGTCGAGGTGGAAGTCCGGGCCCGCCAAGGGCGTCTCGACGACGAGCGGCGCGCCCGGCTGCAGCGCGGCGGCCGCGAGCTCCGCGAACCGCGCGAGCGCCGCCGGTTCGAGCCGTTCGGCGAACCGGAACGCGGTGATCGCGCCGAGCGAACCGGGCGTCGCCTCTTCGAGCAGGCGCATCGGGTCGGCGTCGGTCACCTGGACGTCCACGGCCGCGCATTGCTTGCGCACCAAGGCGTTCCGCGAAGCCGTGCGGTACCGGATGTCCGCCGCCGCGAGCACCTCCAGCCAGCCGCCGCGGCCGGGAGCCATGTCCAGCACCGCGCCGGTGGCACCGGCCTTCCGGGCCTCCTCGACGACCGGCAGGTACGCGCGCACGGCGTCCCGCGCGCGTTCGGCGGACCCGTCGAGCAGGGCCTCCACGGCGATTTCGAGGAAGGAGTCGCGGTCGGGAACCGAGGCAACGGGTGCCGGGGGCTCGGCGTCCCGGCGTGACCGGTCGAGGAGCAGGTCGACCTGCACGTTCCGCAGCCGGACCTGCTCGGCCGCGGCCAGCAGCCGCTCGAGCTGCGCCTCCAGCTCCTTGAGCCGGGATTCGACGTCGCCGGAGCGGTCCGCGGACTCGGTGACCTGCATCGCCAGGCCGGACAGCTGGGCCTGCAACCCGCCGACCGCGCTGTAGAGCCGCTGGTTGAGGCCGGCCGCGAGGTTCTGGTCGTTGCGGTACAGCGATTCCAGCTCGCGGTGCAGCGACTCGGCGCGCACCAGCTCGCCGCGTTCGCCCAGCCAGCGCTGGAAGTGCCCTTCGGCGGCGCGGACCTCGTCGGACAACGCGCTGACCGCGTCCCGCGTGGCCAGGTTCGTCTCGACCTGCCACTTCAGCTGACGCCGCCACAGGAACCGCAGCGCGAGCCGGCCGAGCAGGTCACCGCGGCGCAGCGGGAGGTGCAGGTTGGCGTGCTGCTCCAGGCGGTCGAGTGCGTCCGCGACACGGGCGTCAGACATGCGGTAATCCCTCTGTCAGGGGGTCAGCGGATCGGGCGGGCCGCGAGCTCGGCCAGGACGTTGTCGACGACCTGCGGGGCCAGCAGGCCGAACTTGCCGGACGCGAGGGTGCGCTCGGCGACCTCGATCGCCACGACCTTGTTGTCGGCGAACATCTTGCCGACGGTCTTGCCGGTGTCGGAAAGCAGGGCGCTGTGGTGCTGGGCGGTCATCTGGCCGAAGGTCGCGGCGAGGTAGGGCAGCGCGCGGTAGGTGAAGGAGTCGCCGAGCAGCGCGACTGAACCCTGGTAGGTGCCGGTGCCGGTGGCGGACTGCAGTTTCAGCGGGGCCTTGAGGTCGCTGAGGACTTCGCGCGTCTGGTCGCGCTTTCCGTCGGTCAGCACCTCGTAGTGCCGCCCGCTGGTCTGGCCGGTGTGGCCGATCAGCGGCGGCAGGTCGGCCGCCATCGTCCACGGGTCGCTCGGCTTGATCACCCAGGACGCGGTGCTGCCCGGGCTCATCGACTCGGCCAGCGAGCGGGCCATCAGCATGCCGCCCTCGTCGGACCAGTGCGCGTCCTGCGGCCCGTACACCGGCGCGCCGACCTGACGGCCCTGCGCCTCGAGCCCGCCGCGCAGGTCGAGGATCGCGTTGTCGGCGTCGACGCGCTGCCAGAACTCGGCGGCGGTCCGTTCGCGGCACTCCTTGCCGGCGTAGTTCGCCGGCAGGTACTCCGGCGCGATCGTCGTCTTGTCCGGCGCGATGACCACGACGAACTGGCGGCCGGACGCGCGCACGCCGTCGCGCAGCCGGTCGAGCTCCGCCATGGTCTGGTCCAGCGGCTTGCTGAGGTTGCAGTGGCTGGCGATCTCGTCGCCGAGGTACAGCCAGCCGTTCTTGCCCTCGAGGACGTTCGGGTAGTTGACGACCGGCGCGGGCGTGCTCGGCTGCGCCGGGATCGGGCCTTCCGGCGCCTGCGGCTGGCCGCCCAGCGGCGGGGCCTCGCCGAAGACGCCGCGGCTGATGCCGTCGGCGGCGTGCACGGCCTGCTCGCGGAAGGCGAGGTGGTCGGTCGCCCACTGGGCCAGCTGCGGGAAGAACGACCAGCCCTGCCCGATGCTCGGGAACTCCGTCAGCGCACGGTTTTCGAACTGGCCGGGGTGCACCCCGGCGATCGACGCGAGCACCGGCGTCGCGAAGAACACCGCGGCGCACGCGAGCGCGACGGCTTGGCGGCGGCCGTGGCGCGGCCGGTGCAGGGCGTGTTCGCGGGGCAGGAAGGCCTCGTGCACCGGGGGCAGCGCGCGCGAGGCCTGGGGCGTCTTCTGCTGGGTCATGCCGGCGGCCGGGGGTCGTCGGAACGCCGCGCCTCGAGCCGCTCGATGCGCGCGTTCTGCTGGGCGAGCTCGGCCTCGAGGATACCGAGCCGCCGGTCCTGTGCGGTGGCTTTCTCGTCGATCGTGCCCGCCAGGCCGGTGATCGCCTCGCCGGTGCTTTCGGTGAGTGTCCGCAGGATGCGGCGCTGGGTGCCGTCGTAGTGGCTCAGCGCCCGCCGGATCGCGCGGCGGAACACCGGGGCCAGCGGGAACCGGTGCGGGCTGTCCGGATCGGGCTGCCACTGCAACGCGGCTTCGGCGCGGGCCAGCGGGGAATCGGGACCGCGGCTCGCCTCTCCAGGGTCCCTTCGCCGCCAGGTTGCGTACGCGGCGCGGAGTTCGGTCTCGACCCACGCGGCGGCGACGTCCATCGACCGGACGCGCAATACGTGGGCGCGGGCGGCCTCGCCCCGGCGCCGGGCCTCGGCGGGGTCGTCCGCGACCTCGCGCATGGCCTTCGCGGCGGCGTCGAGGTCGGGGTCCGCCCACAGGCCTTCGGGCTGGTACGGCGGCCAGCCCTCGCCGACCTCGACCATCCGGTAGGGGACCGGCCAGCCGGTGCCGTCGTGGAAGAACTCCGTGGTGCTGGAGTAGTCGGTCGCGATCACGGCCAGCCCGCGCACCATCGCCTCGGCGACAGTCAGCCCGAAACCCTCGCTGCGGTGTAGCGAGACGTAGGCGTCGCTCGTCGCGTATAGGCTGTTCAGCTCTTCGAGGCTGAGGTACGTCTCCAGCAGGTCGATGCGCTTGTCGTCGCCGATGACGTACCGCAGCCGCTCGACGGCGGCCGCGTGCAGGTGCCCGTTGGTCGCCTTGATGACCAGCCGGACGTCGTCACGGCCGGGGAACGCGCGCTGGAACGCCGTCACCGCGCCCCACGGGTTCTTGCGCTGGCCCGTGCTGTTGAAGTCGAAGGCGAACAGGAACCGGACGGGGTCGCCCGGCTTGCGCGGAACCCGTTCCGGTACGCCGGGGTCGAGCACCGGCATCGGGAAGGTCTTCACCGGCACCGGCGAGTGGGGCTCGATCGCGCGGCGGGTGAAGTCGCTGATCGCCCACACCTCGTCGACCAGGTCGAAACCGCCGTGCATCGACGCCGGGAAGTCTTCGAGCTCCCAGGCCCACAGCCCGATCCGGTAGCGCCGGTGCCCGAGCTCCGGGTGGCTGTCCAGCAGCAGGCCGGTGTAGTCGGAGTTGACCGCGAGGATGCTGACCGGGAACCGCGGCCGGCTCACGGTGTCCGGCTCGGCGAGCCCGGTGCGGACCGCCGCCGACAGCGACCGCGACTCGACGACCGACACCACCGGGATGCCCGCGGCGGCGACCACGCGGTGCGCGATCCGGCCCATCTCGCCCAGGCCCAGCTCGGCCGTGAGGTACCCGGAGACGTTGACGCCGAACTCGTCGACCGGCCCGGCCACCGGGGGCGGCTCGGTCGGCAGCGCCCAGCCGGGCAGCAGGCCTTCGTCGATCCCGTGCGTGGCGCACCACTGCCGGAACGCCGGGCCGTCCGCGCGCTCCGGCTTGCGGAACGCCGTCTGCAGGTCGATCCGGCTCGCCCACAGCCACAGCGCGAGCCTGCTGAGCCCGGCCGACCGCGCCATCGGCGAGCCGGGGGCGCGCAGCCAGTCGCGGAAGGCCGCGCCGCGGTCGTCGCCGAACGGCGGGGGCGGGATCTCGTCGACGACGGTGGGCGCGAACTGCGCCGGGGTCGTCGCCGCGCGGTGCGCCCGCAGCCAGGTGTCGCGGTAGAGCGTCCGCATCGGCGTGGTCAGCGGCGTGCCGTCGGGCAGCTTGTCGAAGCCGTACGGGACTTCTTCGCCGGTGTGCCCGGCGTCGACCAGCTCGGCGGCGTAGTCGTCGCACAGCTTGCGCAGCACCGGATCCGCGGACAGGACGACCCGCGGGCGCACCGGGCACTGGCTGCTGAGCAGCCACGGCCGGTCGGGGTCGAAGCCGTAGAAGTTCAAGAACCGCAACGGGGTGCCGCCCGCGGTCACGCCGCCGTCCGGACCCTCGGCGAGCTTGCGCTCGTGCAGGTTCCAGAAGCCGGCGGCCACGCCGGGGTCGCGCGTGACGACGTTGCGGTAGAGCGCCGGGACGCGGTCGAAGAAGTGCTCGACCGGCGGCGAGGGGTGCGAAGGCGGCGGGACCGGCGCGTACCGGCGGCCGTCCGCCCAGGCGATCAGGAACGGGCGCGCGCCCTTGCCGACCGCGACGAAGTCGTCGTGGAAAGCGCTGTCCGTGGCGTCGCGACCGGGTTCGAGACCGTCCTGCGGGAGCGGAGCGAGGACACGCGGGGCCAGCACGACGTCGTGTTCGGCGGCCTGCGCGCTCAGCTCGGCGAAGGGGGCGAAGACCCGGATCTGCGAGCCGAGGTAGACCGCGACGTCGGCGTCTTCGAGGAGTTGGTGCAGCAGCAGGGGTTTGACCGCTTCGACCAGCTCGGACGCGGTGAACCAGGTGGCCATCCGGTGGAACTCGTCGCGGTCGAGGTCGAGCCAGTCGCCGCCGACGACGCGGCAGCCGTCCTCGCTCGTGGTGCCGGTCCCGTCGACGACGAGGACGAGGAACCCGTGGCCGGGGTGGTGCGCCCGGTAGGTCCGGGCGAGCACCCGCGCCGACGGCAGGCCGGCCCGGGTGACCACCGTGCAGGCGGTGGTCACCCGGCCGGCGCGCTCAGCCATTGGCCGGCAGCTCCGCGAGCTGGGCCGCCAGGATGTCGTCGAACACGCCGCTGATCTTGGCGAGGTCCGAACCGGACACCTCGATGCGCACCAGCGTGCCCTTGTGCACGTAGTGCGCGCGGATCACGGCGGGGAAGTCCGCCGACTTGGCGAACTGCGACGCCTTGACGCCGTCCGGCACGTCACCGGTGTACGGCTTCATCGTGAACTTGGTCTGGAGCTCGGCCAGGTCGTCGCGGGCCACGGTCGCGGCGCTGCTGGACGACGTCTGCGCGGTGAGCACCAGCGCCTTGACCGTGTCGGGGAGCCCGGCTGCGGCCATCCGCACCTTCGAGGCGCCCGCGGTCTTGTAGACGGCGTTCTCCTCCGGGGTGAGGAACCCGGCGCGCTCGACGTCCGCGAACGTCTGGATGTCGGTCTTCTCCCCGGGCGGGGCCGGGAGCTTCGCGATCTCCAGGTCGTCCTTCGGCCGGACCGTGCTGGTCGGCGCGGGCGGCGACGACGAGTTCGCGACCGGCGGGTTCTCCTGGCCGCCGGAACCGTTGCCGAAGATCAGCCAGCCGCCGACGCCGAGCGCGGCGACCACCAGCACGGCGACGATGGCGATCACGGCCTTCTTCTTGCCGCCGGACGAAGTCGTCTCGAAGGTCTCCGGCCCCTGGCTGACCCAGTCCGGGCCCGGTGCCATCTGCGGGTACTCGCTCGCGCCCCACGGCGGAGCCGCGTTGCCGCCGGTGTTCCACGGCTGCTGCTGCGGGGGCTGCTGCTGCGGGAACCCGCCCGACGTCGGGCCGCCCGGCCGGAGGCCACCGGAGGCGACCGCCTGCGGGGGCACGCCCGGCACGGCCTGGGTGCGCTCCGCGGAGTCCTGCGACCACGGCGGCTGGTACGGCGGCGGCTGCTGCTGCATGCCGGACACGACCTGGGTGCGCTCGGCGCCCCCGGAGGCGTCGGCGCTGCTCACGATCTGCGTCCGGTCCGCTTCGGAGCCACCCGGCTGCTGCTGGTGCGGCTGCCCCTGCGGCGGGCTGACCGGGGTGATGATCTGGGTGCTGTCGGCCGACGAGGCGCCCTGCGGCGCCTGCTGCGGCTCGCCGTTCACCGCGGAGGACAGCACGGCGTCTCGTCGAGCCCGGTAGTCGTCGGCCGAGATCTGGCCGGCGGCCAGCTCCTCGTCCAACCGGCGAAGTTCCTCCTGCCAGGACAAACCTGCCCCCCTTCCTCGTCGCAAACCCGTGCTCGCAGACTCACGCACATTCTGCACGCAGCGCCGACCGGTGCCGTGGCCGAGGGTCGTTTCGTGACCGTCACCCGGCCGATGTGCCCACGGTGTCCGGATCAGCCGGGCGGCAGGACCGCGCGCAGGTCCTCCAGCACCTGGCCCAGCCGGCTGGTGAGGGCCTCGTCGCCCAGCTTCTGGGTCTGGGAGACACCGACGTTCACGACCATGCCGCCGGAGGTGTACCAGGTCGCCCTGACCTGGGTGTCGCCCGTGGTGGCGACGGCGGTCCGCAGGTCGGACTGCACGGCGTTGAACCCGTTGGAAAGCGCGGTGGTGTAAAGCGCTTCCACGGCGGCTTCGGCGTTCGCCGGACCCGGCATCGGCACGACCATCAGCAGGTTGCTGCCCGCCGCGACGGCCGAGCCGCGGAAGACGACCTCGGTGGCGCCGTTGCGGCGCAGGACGTCGGCCGTGGGCCGGGCGAAGACGCCGAGCTCGACCGCGCGGTCGATCGACATCGTCGAGTTGTCGGAGTTCTGCGTGCCCGGCAGCTTCGGCAGCCGGTCCTCGACGCCGCCGAGCAGCCCCGAAGCCGACGTGCTCGGCACGGTGGCGGGCCCGCTCGCCTGCCCGCCGGGTTCGTCGTCCGAGCCCAGCCACATCGTCACGCCGACGACCATGACCAGCACGAGCAGCACGCCGAGGCCGACGAACAGCCAGGTCGGCCGGCCGCGGGCGGGGTCGTTCCAGCGGTGCTTGCCGCGCGAGTCGTCCGGGTCCTGGCCCGCGGGCGGGGCGCCGCCGGGGTCGATGGGCGGGAACCGGCTCGCCGCCGCGGCGCCCGGGACCTGTCCGTCGACGGCGAGGTACCGGGTCGGGGTGATGTCGGCCGGGCTGGGCGCGGTCGTCATGTGGTCGGGGATCGGCGGGACCGCGTTCGTCGCGGGCGTCTGGAACGAGCGCGGCCCGGCCGGCTGCTTCGGCGGCCGCGCCCACGGCACCTCGACGCGCGCCGGCGGCGGGGCCGGCGCCGGCGTGACCGGGTGGACCGGGTGGACCGGCGGCACCGGGTTCGCCGCGGGGTTGGCGCTGTGCCAGGAGGGACGGCGCAGGGGCGCCGGCACCGGCGACGGCACGGTGGACCCGGACGCCTGCGCGAGCAGCTCTTCCCGCTGCTTGCGGTGCGCCGCGGGTTCGATCCGGCCGGCCGCCAGGTCCGCGTCGAGACGACGCAGTTCTTCCTGCCAGCTCATGGTTCCGACCCCCATCCGCCGTTCGGGGCATCAGTCTGGCACGCGCGGCCGACCTGCGAGGTTGCGTTTTGAAGTTGATCGGCAACGTAGCGCACGCGGCGCCGTTTCGGGAGTCCTTCCCGTGGGCACCGAGCACGGGGGAGGCGATCGAGAGGGGAAGTCGTTGATCACCGACGAGCAGCCGCGAGCCGTCGCGGCCCGGGTGCGCCCCGGTCGCGGGCGCGTCCGGGAAGGCGTTTTCGCCGTGCTCACCGGGTTCCTGCTCGCCGCGGTGTTCACCCTCCCGGTCGTGCTCCATCCGAAGTCGACAGTCGCGGGCGAACCGGGCGACCCGCTGCTGCAGGCTTGGCAGCTGGCGTGGCAGCACCACTTCCTCACCTCCGGCGGGGACCTCTGGACGGGCAACACGCTCTTCCCGGCGACCGGCAGCTACGCCTTTTCGGACTCCCTGCTCGGTTATCTCCCGCTGAGCTTCTTCGGCGACGGCCCGTACGCCGCGCTCCTGCGCTACAACGCCGCGTACCTCATCGCGGGTGCGCTCGCCTACGCCGGCGCGTACGTGCTCGTCCGCCAGCTCGGCGGCAGCCGGCCGGCGGCGGTGCTGGCCGGCCTCGCGTTCGCGTGGGCGCCGTGGCGGCTGAGCCACGCCAGCCACCTCAACATCCTGTCCACGGGCGGGATCGCGCTGGCCCTGTTCGCCCTCGCCCGTGGACACGGTTTCTCGCTGCGCCACGGGTGGCGGCCCGAGCTGTCCCGGCCGTGGTGGGCGTTCGCCGGCTGGGTCGTCGCGGCCTGGCAGATCACCTTGGGGTTCGCGATCGGGCTGCCGTTCGCCTACCTGCTCGGCGTGGTCGGCGTCGTCCTGCTGGTGACGGCGGTCCGGCAGCGGCGCCGGTTCGGAGCGCGCACGGCGGTCGCCGACGGCGCGGGCATCGCGGTGTTCGCCGTCGTCACCTACCTCATGACCGTCCCGTACCGCCGGGTCGTCGACCAGTACGGCTTCACACGCTCCTGGCGCGAGGTGCAGCAGTTCTCCCCGCCGCCGCAGGGGCTGCTGGCCGCCCCGACGGAGACGTGGTTCTGGCAGCGCGGCCCGTTCAACCTCAAGAGCGGTGTCTTCGCCGACCCGGGGTGGCTGTCGGCGACGGGCGCGTCGGAGAAGCTGCTGTTCCCCGGCCTGGCCCTGCTGGTGGTCGCGGTGGCCGGCCTGTTCGTCAGTGCGTGGCCGGTCCGGGTGCGGGCCTGGCTCGGCGCCGGCGCGGTCGTCGTGACGGTCTTCGCGCTCGGCTCGCAGTTCTTCGGCGGGTACGCCACCTATTACCTGCTCTGGCACTTCCTCCCGGGCTGGGACGCGCTGCGCACGCCGGGCCGGCTGATGCTGTGGGTGATCCTGCTGCTGGCGCTGCTCGCCGCGGGCGCGCTCACGAGGTGGGGCGAGCTGGTCCGCGAACGCCAGGACGCGCCGTACCTGCGGGCGCTGATCGGCGTCACGCTGCTGCTGGCGCTGCTCGAAGGCGTCCCGGCCGAACCGCACTCGTCCCCGGCGGGCATCCCGCCCGACCTGGCCCGGACGTTCCAGGGCTCGCCGCCGCCGACGCTGATCCTGCCGGTGCGGCAGGGGCTGGGCGAATTCAGCGAGTACGTCTACCAGCTCTGGTCGACCGACGGCTTTCCGGCGCTGGTCAACGGCCACAACGGCCTGCTGCCGCCGCAGTACGGCGAGATCGTCCGGGCCACGAAGACGTTCCCGGACGCCCGCAGCGTCGCGGTGCTGCGGAAGTACGGCGTCGGCCAGGTCGTCCTGCTGAAGGCCGCGGCCGCCGGCGGCCCGTACGCGCAGGTGCTGACCCGGCCGCTCGACGGGCTGGGCATCACCCGCACCGACTCGACGGACCTCGTCACGTTCAGCTTGCGCTAGTCACCGCTGTCGCCCTATCGGACCCCGAAACTGTCGTACATATGTTCTAAAATGGGCGTTGTCCAGGGGAGATGCCGCCCGCGTCCGCGGGTGGCGTGATGGAGGAAGGCAGGGCCATGGCCTACATCACCCTGTCCACGTTCGTGGGCTACAGCGCCAGCAACGGACCGTCGCGGTCGTCGTTCGTCCGGCGGCAGCGCCGGCAGTACGAGGACCCGGCGCGAGCCGCGTTCAACTACTACCGGCGGGCGGCCAACGCCGTGCGGTCCGGGCGGGCGGCGGGGCAGGACGCGACGGCGTTGCGCGCGCTCGTCAACGCCGCCGACGACCGGACGAAACCGCACTACGCGGCGATCGCCGAGGGCTGGCTGCGCTGGCTCGGCCGGAAGTCGCCGCGGCTGGTCGAGGTCGGCCGCGGCCGCTGCCGGATCGGCGACCTCGAGATCGGCGTCAGCCCGCAGCTGGGGCTGCGCAAGAGCGACGGCCGCCGGTACGCGACTTGGCTGTACTTCAAGGAGGAGCCGTTGGCGAAGGACTCCGCGCAGCTCGCGCTGTGGGTGCTGGAGCAGGCGATGCCGGACATCCTGCCGGGCGGGCACGCCCTGGTGATCGACGTCCGGCGCAGCAAGGAGTTCCAGCTCTCGGCGCGTGACCGCGAACGGTTGCGACCCTGGGCCCGCAGCGAGGCTTCGGCGTTCTTGACGCTCTGGGACGCCGCCTGAACCGGGGAGGTACTAAAGGAGCACGTCGGCCACCAGCTCCGGCCGCGTGACGAACGGGTGGTGCGCCACCGGCAGCTCGACGACGTCGGTCGCGCGCGCGGCCTGCCGTCGCTGGGTCTCCGGCAGCGTCGCGCGGTCGTCGGCGCAGAGCAGGTAGGTGGACGGGACCTCCCGCCAGGCAGCGGTCGTCACCGGCTGGCCGAAGACGGCTTCGTTCTGGTGCGTGAGCCGGGCGGCGGCACCGGCGTAAGCCGGGTCGTCGAAGTCCTGGGCGAACAGCGGCCGCACGAGTTCTTCGCGGACGCTCGCGGTGCCGTCGCCGTGGCTGATGTGCCACGGCGGCGGCTCGCTGCCGCCGAAGTCCGCGAGCGCCTCGCCGGCGTCCGGCAGGAACGACGTCACGTAGACGAGCCGGCGGACCGCGGGGTGGTTGCCCGCTTGTGTGATCACCATCCCGCCGTACGAATGCCCGACGAGCAGCGCGGGCTCGTCGGAGGCGTCGAGCAGCGCGCGGACGGCCTCGGCGTCGTCGTGGAGATCGCCGCGCGGCTCGCGTTCGCAGCTCGGCAGGACCACCGCTGAACTGCGCAGACCCCGGCCGGCGAGGACGTCCGCCGTCGGCTGCCACCACCAGGCGCCGTCGCGGACGAAGGCACCGTGGACGAAGAGGACCCGCATGGTGACAATCTGGCAGAACCCACCCGGTCGAGTGACACAGTTCGCGGCGAGCGGACGAGGACTGGACAAACCGGAGGGCGAACACGAAGCTTTCGCGTGTTCTTCCGTGCCCGGCCGAAGTCAGAGGTCGTAACAGTGAATGCTGCCTGGGAAGCCGTCTCCCGCGTCGCCGACGAACCCGCCTGGTACTGGGTGTACGACAAGCTGGCGTTCTGGCCGAGCACCTACGCCCACGCCTGGCCGGGCTTTCGCGAGCCGGCGCCGTCGCGGACCTGGGACCTCTCGCCGGGCGACCTCGACCGCGCGTCGGCCGAGTTCCGCCTCGGCCCGTACGCCGTCGAAGAGCACCAGGTCGCGGCCATCGCGCTCGCCGCGTTCCGCGAGGCCTGCGGCCCGGACGGCTGGATGTGGGCCCTGCACTGGCAGCACCAGTCCTTCCGCGTCCGCCCGCACCTGATGACCGAGGGCGCGCGCTGGCCGGTGCCGGTGTTCCCGCGCGCGGACTACCACCTGTTCCTCGCGTCGGACTTCTCGTTCGGCACGCTCGGCCACCCGTGGGAGCGCACGCTCTGCGTGTTCGGCGACAAGCTCGTCACGGCGTTCGAGAAGCACGGCGAAGGCGTCCTCACGAACGTGCTGCGCCGCGACGGGAAGCCGTCCGCGCTGGCCCGCTGAGCTCGTCGTTGATCTCTTGCTACCGTTCTGCTGGTGTTCGAGTATCACGGCTGGGTGACCATCCAGGCGACCGCGAGCGGCGACGACGACGCGGCGCTCCTGGAGCGCCTGGTCGACCGCGTGCACCGCGCGATCCGCGACGCGGGTGAGTTCGACCTGGTCGACCTCCGCTGGAGCGCGGGTATGCCGATGCTGCACTTCGGCGGTTTCGACAAGCACGGCGGCAGCCTGGGCCCGGAGCTGCTCGAGCTGTTCACGAGGGTCGGCGAGCTGGCGGCGGGCTCGTACGGCCTGCTGCACGTCTGGGACGACCAGGACCCCGAGCACGACAACGAGTTCCGCGTGTACCGGATGGCCCGGGGCCAGGTGACGGAACGCGAAGACCCGCACCTGACCCCGGTGGCCCCGACGGTCCTGGACGTCTACGAGCTGTAGCCCGATCGCAACCGGGCCTGAGTAGTACTGCTCAAGACACCCGCACCGGCCCGGCGAGACCCTCGTCACATGACGAAATCCGGAACGACGTCCCCCACCACGACGGCCTTCTACATCCAGGCGGCGATCTCGTTCGGCCTGGCGCTGGCAGCGGTCATCGGCGGCATCGCGTACCTGCCGGTCGACGGCTGGATCCGCGGTTTCCTCGCCCTCGGCGCGCTCTACCTGGTCACCTCCACCTTCACGCTCGCCAAGTGCGTCCGCGACAGACAGGAGGAGACCTCCGTGGTCTCCCGCGTCGACCAGGCCCGGCTCGACAAGCTCCTCGCCGAGCACGACCCGTTCAAGGCCCCCGCCATGTAGGACCGGTCAGTGGCGCGGCACCCGCGGCCGCCCGCCCGGCTCCTGCTTCGGCGGCTTCTGGTCCGCGCCCGGGATCTTCTGCGCGTTGGTCGCGTGGGTGTCCAGGTGGAGGGGCAGTGCGCAGCCCGCCGGGTTCCCGGCGTCGCCGCGTGCGGGTCACCGAACCCGCGCACGCCGGACAGCGTGCTTGGGTGCGCCCTGCGCGAGGGCCCGCTGGACGTTCGGCGGCGTGAGCGCGGCGGCCCCGGCGGCCCCGCCGAGGAGGCGACGGCGAGTCAGTTCGGTCATGCCCAGCACGATCATCCCCGAGCATCACCCGAAGAGGTGGCATCGGGAGAACGTGGCCGGAACACCGGATGAAAACCATTGCCGAACCGGCACGAACCCGGTCAGGAAGCAACGAAAGTCGTGTGATGGCGCTCACCCGCGAGCCGGGCCGGGACAGCGAAACGCCCCTGCTCGATGTCCTGAGCAGGGGCGTTTCGATCTTGAGCGGATGACGGGATTCGAACCCGCGACCCTCACCTTGGCAAGGTGATGCGCTACCAGCTGCGCTACATCCGCACTGCCTTGCTGTTGAAAGACACTCTATACCAGCCGAAAACTGCTCCGATGAGCGGGTCCCGAAGTGCCCTGACCCGGTGCTTCGGTGTCACAGCTGGCGTACAAGGGGTGACGACGGCTGAATCCCTCCGTATGGTGTCCCCATTCGACCGAATGGGGAGACCTTCGGGGAGGAGGTGCCGGGCCGGATGACCGAGCTGGGCACTGCGCCGCCACCAGCGGCCTCGGAATCCGACGAGCAGGCACTGCTGCAACGACTTCGAAACGGCGAAGACGCCGCCTTCGGGGAGCTGTTCGAGCTGCACGCCGCCGCCGTCCGGAGACTGGCGCAGAGCTTGGCTTCCGACCGGTCCGAGGCCGAGGACATCACCGCGGAGACGTTCTTCCGCGTGCTCCAGGCCCTTCGCCGCGGCGCCGGCCCCCGGGACTACGTCCGCGCCTACCTCCTCACCGTCGCCCGCCGCGTCTCCTGGGAGTGGCACGGCGCCCGCCGCGACGTCCCGGTGTCCGACGACGAGCTGACCTTCCGCGCCGGCGCGGGTGCCGACACGCACGCCCGCACGGCCGAGCACACGCTGATCACGACGGCGTTCACCAGCCTGCCCGAGCGCTGGCGGACCGTCCTGTGGCAGACCGAGGTCGAGGGCGAGCAGCCCGCCATGGTCGCCACCCACTTCGGGCTGAGCGCGAACGCGACCGCGGCACTGGCCCGGCGTGCCCGTCAGGGCCTGCGCGCGGCGTACTTGCAGGCACACTTGTCGGTCAACCGCGGGCCGGATTCGTGCCGCGCGGTCGTCGAGAAGCTCGGCGGGTTCACCGCGGGCAGCGTCACCGGCGCCGAGGCCGAGCGCATCAAGGCGCACCTGCACGGCTGCTCGTCGTGCCGCGCGACCCAGGACGAGCTGCGCGACGTCTGCTCGTCGCTGCGCGCGCACGCCGGGGTGCTGGTGCTGCTGGTGCCGGCCGCGGGTGCCGCCGCGAGCGGCAGCGGCGTGCTGGCCGGGCTCGGCACGACGATCAAGGGCGTGCTGGTCGGCTCCAAGGTCAAGATCGGGCTCGCGCTGGCGTCGACCGCGGCCGTGGGTGCCGTCGGCGTCGCGGCCGGGCCGGTGCTGTTCGGGTCGACGGCCGTCCAGGACGTCGGGCTGACCGGCGGCGCGCCCGAGCTCGTCGTGGTGCCGCCCGTCGGGCCGCACCACCAGCCACCCCCGCAGCCGCAGCAGGACCCCCGGATCGGCATCGGCGTGCTCAACGGCCGCGGTACCGGGGTCGCCGTCCCGGCGCGCCAGCGCGGCGGCGCCAAGCAGGTCGCGGCGAACGAGGTGCCGACCGTGCCGGGCGACGTCCCGGCCGGGGAGGTGAGCGGCGGCGACGGGCTCACCCCGCGCGACGACATCACGTCGTCGACCTTCAGCACGCCCAGCCACTCCTCGACGTCGCCGCGGCTCGACGCGACGACGAGCCCGCTCATGACCGTCACGACCGAGTCGACCGACACCGGCGTGCCGGAGGACGCGGAGGCGCCCGAACTGTCGCCGACCGGCCGTCCCGGCTCGTCGACGGCCCCGTCCGGGGAGCCGAAGCCGAAGGACGACGAGACCGCGACCACCGAGCCGTCGACGACGGTGACGCCGACTTCCGGAAAACCGTGCCCGAGCAGCACGTCCGACGTCACTGGTTCGAGCGAACCGGCGCAGCCGACGTCGACCGCCTCTGAACAGCAGTGATCAACTTCGCCGGGTGGGATGTCCGGTTCATCCCTCGCGCGGGCGAGCCTGGGCACGGTAACGTTGTCCGTGCTCACCCTGCGGGCGCCCCGGGAGGCAACTGAATGAACCGGCTGGTACGCGGCGAAGACGGCCGCGACTGGGTGGTCCGTGCCCAGATGGAATGGCGCGCACCGGCAACGGCCGACGACTTCGAGCACGACGTCGCGGGCAGCTACGGCCCCGGCATCGCGATGATCGTGGTGACCGCGCTGCTGGCCGTGATCCTGGTCGTGTGGACGCCGAACGAGGTCAACATCCCCGCGTGGGTGCTGCTGGCCCTGCTGCTGGTGGTGCTGTTCTTCCCGCTGCGGTGGATCCTGCGCCGCCCGTGGACGGTGGTCGCCGAGACCGACGGCGACCGCGACCGGCCGTCCGAACGCTGGGTCGGCACGATCCGCGGCATGTTCACCGTGCAGGGCGAGGTCAAGAAGATTTCCAAGACGATCCAGCGGCACTCGCTGCCCGACTTCGACGGGCCGCTGCACCCGGTCGAATAGCGAGTACCGGAATTCGGCCGAAGGGGTGAAACTGGGAGCATGCCCGAACTGCCCGAGGTCGAAGCGCTGGCGCACCACCTGCGTGAGAACGCGGTCGGCCGGACGATCTTCCGCATCGATGTCGCATCCCTGAGCGTCCTGAAGACGGCGACCCCGCCGTGGACGGACCTGCACGGCCGCGAGATCACCGGCGCGACCCGGTACGGCAAGCACCTCGACGTCGTCGCGGGCGACCTGCACCTGGTCGTCCACCTGGCCCGCGCGGGCTGGCTGCGCTGGTCCGACGGCCTGGCCGCGGCGCCGCTCAAGCCGGGCAAGGGCCCGATCTCGCTGCGCGTGCACCTCGAGTCCGCGACCGGTCCCGGATTCGACCTCACCGAGGCGGGCACGAAGAAGGGGCTCGCGGTGTGGGTCGTGAAGGACCCGCAGGAGATCGCGAGCGTCGCGCGCCTCGGCCCGGACGCGCTCTCGCTGGACGCGGCCCAGCTGCGCGAGCTGTTCGCGGGCAAGAACACCCGGCTGAAGTGGGCGCTCACCGACCAGTCGCTGATCGCCGGCATCGGCAACGCCTACTCCGACGAGATCATGCACCGCGCGAAGCTGTCCCCGTACGCGACGATCGGCAAGCTCGACGACGGCGCGCTGGAGACCCTCGCGGAGGCGATCGTCGAGATCGAGTCCGACGCCGTCCAGCGCTCGGTGGGCCAGAAGGCCGCGCGGCTGAAGGGCGAGAAGCGCTCGGGCCTGCGCGTCCACGCGCGCACGGGCCTGCCGTGCCCGGTCTGCGGCGACACGATCCGCGAGATCTCGTTCGCGGACAAGTCGTTCCAGTACTGCCCGACCTGCCAGACGGGCGGCAAGCCGCTGGCCGACCGCCGGATGTCGCGGCTGCTGAAGTAAAGATTCCCCCGTTCGGTCGCACGTACTGCGCCGTGCGTGGCTGTCTCAAGATCGAGACTCGGCGAAACTGCGTTCTTCCTGGCCATTCGCTGGAAGGAGTGGAACAGCGGACGCTCTCCGCGTGTTGCGGACAGTGACCGTGCCGGGCCGGTTCCGACTCTCGGTAGGGTTCGCTCCACCCTCGGTCATCACAGTTGGACAGAAAGTGGGATCAGGCCTTGCACCCGGTTGGTCGAGCGCAGAGCATGGACGCCGTGTCCGGGTTTCCGATTGCGCAGATCGTTCCGTGGGGTCTGGCGGTGCTGCTCGGCATCGCGGTGATCGTGCTGCTCGTGAAACAGCGCAAACCGGCCAGCGTGGTGGAGGACGCCATGCTGCAGGCCGTGCACCGGATGTCGAAGGCCGCCCCGAACCTCCGCTCCGGCCTGGACGAGGACGCCGCCGACAAGATCACCACCCAGCTGCTGCAGATGCTGGACTGCGTCGCCGTCGGGATCACCGACAGCGAAGGCACGCTGCTGTCGTGGGACGGCGAGGCGAACGAGCACTACGTCGACCTCGTCGACGCGATCGGCGCGGCCATCCGCAAGCACCGCCGCGAGGTCGTCGCGCACGACCGGATGCCGTGCAACCACCGCGGCACGTGCCGGATGAAGACCGCCGTCATCGTGCCGCTGCTGGTCGAAGGCGAGACCGAGGCGGCGCTGATCGTCGTCGGCCGCACCCGCGGGCGGCTGGTGCAGATGGCCGACGCCGTCGCCCAGTTCGTCTGCACCCAGTTCGAGCTGGCACGGCTCGACGAGTCGAAGCACCAGCTCCAGCAGGCCGAGATCAAGGCCCTGCGCGCGCAGATCTCGCCGCACTTCGTCTACAACGCGCTCAACACGATCTCCGCGTTGATCCGCACGGACCCCGAAGAGGCGCGAGAGCTGCTTCAGGACTTCGCCGACTTCACGCGCTACTCGTTCCGGACGTCGGGCATGTTCACCTCGCTGGCCGAGGAGCTGCGCAACATCGACCGCTACCTGACCATCGAGAACGCCCGCTTCGGCGGCCGGCTCGAGGTGCGGATGAAGATCGCGCCCGAGGTGCTCAGCGTCGTCGTGCCGTTCCTGATCATCCAGCCGCTGGTGGAGAACGCGGTCAAGCACGGGCTGGCCAGCAAGCCCAGCGGCGGCTGCGTCACGGTGATCGCGCAGGACCACGGCACCGAGGCCCTGATCAGCGTCGAGGACGACGGCATCGGCATGGACCCGCGTCGGCTGCGGGACGTCAAGAACGCGCACAGCACCGGCGCGCACGTCGGGCTCGGCAACATCAGCCAGCGCATGCAGCAGGTCTTCGGCAGCGACTACGCGGTGATGGTAGAGACCGCGCCGGGCGCCGGCATGAAGGTGACGCTGCGGGTGCCGAAGTTCGTCCCGGGCGTCCGGCCGAACATGCCGGACTACAGCGCGGACGCCGACGCCGACGTCCCGGCCCAGGGTGGCCCGGCCCAGCTGAACGGCGCCGAGGTGAACGGCGTCAACGGCACGCGCTCCGGCATCCTCCCCATGGGCTGAATCCGGCTAGCCTGGCGGTATGAGCGTTACGGACAAGCTGGCTTCGCGGATCCCGGTGCTCGCCGACCGGGTCGAGCGCAAGGACGTCGTGGCCGTGGTGAAGCTGCACGGCGTGATCACGCCGTCGCCATCGCCGCTGGGCCGGGGCGCGATCAACCTGGCCGCCGTCGAGTCGGCCCTGACCAGGGCGTTCGGCCACGACCGGCTGAAGGCGGTCGCGCTGCTGATCAACTCCCCGGGCGGCGCGCCGACGCAGTCCGGGCTGGTCGCCGAGCGGATCCGGCAGCTGGCCGACGAGAAGGGCGTGCCGGTACTGGCGTTCTGCGAGGACGTCGCCGCGTCCGGCGGCTACTGGCTGGCCTGCGCGGCCGACGAGATCTACGCGCACCGCACGTCGATGGTCGGCTCGATCGGCGTGATCAGCGGCGGCTTCGGCTTCACGGGGCTGCTCGAGCGCTTCGGCATCGAGCGCCGCCTGCACACGGCGGGAGCGAACAAGTCGCGCCTGGACCCGTTCTCGCCGGAGAAGCCGGAAGACGTCGAGTGGCTGAAGAAGATGCACGCCCAGCTCCACGAGCTGTTCGTGAGCTGGGTCAAGGAACGCCGCGGCGACCGCCTCGCCGACACGGAGGACTTGTTCACGGGCGACGTCTGGCTCGGCGCGAAGGCGGTCGAGCTCGGGCTGATCGACGGCGTGGGCAGCCTCCGCCAGATCGTCACCGACCGCTTCCCGGACGCGGAGATCTCGGTGGCGGAGCCGAAGAAGGCCCTCCTGGCCCGCCTCGGCATCGGCGCCCCGGCCGCGGCGTCGGCGGTGCTGGAAGCGGTGACGCAGAAGGCAGCCTGGTCCCGCTTCGGCCTCTGAGCCCGATGTCCGGTTTGAGTACTTCGGGGCAGACTTTGTGACCTCAGTCACTCTGGACGCGTAACGCCCCTGGAATCGGGGTGGGACGTCAGGTCTCCTTGTCGACGGGCTTTGTTGCGAACGGCAACAAATCCGGTCGACAAGGAGGTCGTACCCGATGCCCCACTCCCGAAGACTCGCCCTCGGTGCCGTCGTCGGCGCCGCGCTCATCACCGTGCCCCTCACCCTGAACGCCGAAGCGTCGATCCCGCCGCCCGAATCCGGCTGGACCACCGTCTTCGCCGACGACTTCACCGGCGGCTCCGGCACGCTGCCCGCGAGCTCGAACTGGATCATCGACACCGGTCACGCCTACCCCGGCGGCCCCGCGAACTGGGGCACCGGCGAGATCCAGAACTACACGTCGAGCACGGCCAACCTCGCCCAGGACGGCGCCGGCAACCTCCGCATCACGCCGTTGCGCGACGGCGCCGGCAACTGGACGTCGGCGCGGATCGAAACCCAGCGCACCGACTTCAAGCCGCCCGCCGGCGGTGTCATGCGGATCGAAAGCCGGATCCAGATGCCGAACGTCACCGGCGCCGCCGCGCTCGGCTACTGGCCCGCCTTCTGGGCCCTCGGCGGCCCCTACCGCGGCAACTGGTGGAACTGGCCCGCCATCGGCGAGTTCGACATCATGGAGAACGTCAACGGGATCAACTCCGTCTGGGGCGTCCTGCACTGCGGCGTCAACCCCGGCGGCCCGTGCAACGAGACGACCGGCTTGCCCGCCAACCGCGCGTGCCCGGGCAGCAGCTGCCAGTCGGCCTTCCACACCTACCGCTTCGAGTGGGACGCGAGCACCAGCCCGCAGGTGTTCCGCTGGTTCGTCGACGGCCAGCAGTTCCACTCGGTGAGCCAGAACCAGGTCGACGCCACCACCTGGGCGAACATGACGACCCACCAGGGTTACTTCGTGCTGCTCAACGTCGCCATCGGCGGTGCGTTCCCCAACAACAACTCCGGTACCACCACGCCGGGGCCGGGGATCGTGCCCGGGCGCCCGATGGTCGTCGACTACGTCACCGTCACCACCCGCGGCGGCGGTGGCGGCACGACGACGCCCCCGACGACCACGACGCCCGGCGGCGGGAGCAGTGCGTACAGCACCATCCAGGCCGAGTCCTTCAGCCAGCAGTCCGGCGTGATCACCGAGGCCACCACGGACTCCGGCGGCGGGCAGAACATCGGCGCGGTGGGCAACGGCGACTGGGCGCTCTACCCGAACGTCGACTTCGGCAGCAGTGCGGCGACGAACTTCCAGGCCAGAGTCGCGTCCGGGGCGGCGTCCGGCGTGAGCGGGCTCGTCGAAGTGCGGCTCGACAGCCGGTCCAACGCGCCGATCGGCAGCTTCGCCCTCGGCAACACGGGCGGCTGGCAGAGCTGGCGGACCGTCCCGGCGAACATCAGCGCGGTCACCGGCGTGCACAACGTCTACCTGACGTTCACGAGCGGCCAGCCCGCGGATTTCGTGAACCTCAACTGGTTCACGTTCGTGCATTGAGACGAGGGACCCGCGGCCCCCGGCCGCGGGTTCTCCCACATCAGGCAGACGGGGGCTGGACATTGCACTCGGCAATGGGCAGGATGCGTTTCACTGTGAGTGCTCACGATGACACCCGGAAGCTCGTGGTCCTGGCCGTGGACGACGAGCCGAACGGTCTTGACGAACTCGTCCACTGCCTGCGCAACAGCCCGCACGTGGCGAAGGTGTTCCCCGCGATCGACGCGTCCGAGGCGCTGCGGTTGCTGTCCACCGACGACCCGAGGCTACGCGAACGCAAGGACCGCGGCCTGCCGATCGTCGACGCCGTCTTCGCGGACATCGACATGCCCGGCCTGTCCGGCATGGAGATGTCGCGCGTGTTCGCCGCGCTGCGGCCGTCGCCGGCGCTGGTGTTCGTCACCGGCCACGCCGAGGAGGCGGTCAACGCCTTCGACCTCGGCGCGCTGGACTACGTGCTCAAGCCGTACCAGCAGGACCGCCTCGACCGCGCGATCTCGCGCGTGATCGACAAGCTGGCCGCGGCCGCCGCGCCCCCGCCCGGCGCCATGGGCGGCGAGCCGGGCGTGAAGAACGACGACGAGGTCATCCCGGTCGAGCTGGCCGGCACCACCAAGCTCATCCCGCGCTCCTCCGTCCGCTGGGTCGAGGCGCAGGGCGACTACGCGCGGCTGTTCACCACCGAAGGCAGCCACCTGGTCCGCATCCCGCTGGCCCAGCTCGAGGAACGCTGGGAGAAGGCCGGGTTCGTCCGGATCCACCGGTCGTTCCTGGTCGCGCTGCCGCTCATCACCGAGCTGCGGATGGGCCAGGGCGGCTACCAGGTCGTGATCGGCAACGAGGAGAAGGTGCTGCCGGTCAGCCGGCGGCACACCCGCGCGCTGAAGGACCGGCTGGTCGGTTCGGGCCGGAACGGCTGAGCCGGGCCCGGTCATGACCGACGACTTCTACGAGCGCCTGCCGAACGGCGTGCGAGAGCCCGATCCGACGCTCGGCAGGCGCGTCCGCCAGCAGCGGCCGCTGCCGCAGCCGACGGACCGCGCCGTCGTCGAGTCGCTGCCGCCCGCGCCGGACGACGAGCCGCCGCCGAAGCCGGAGCACCACGCGAAACCCAAGCGGGAGCGGGTGATCCTCGCCGACCCCCGCCGCGGCTCCGGCACCCTGCGCGCCCGCGTCGAGCTGGAAGAGCAGACCAGCTGGGGGAAGCTGCTCGTCAAGGACCACCTGGTGAAGGTCCAGCTGCGGACGGCACTGTTGCTGGCCGGGCTCGTCGTCGTCGTGTTCGGCTCACTGCCGGTGCTGTTCTACCTGGTTCCCGGGTTCTCCCGGTTGAGCGTGGTCGGCATCCCGGTGGCCTGGCTGATCCTCGGCGTGCTGCCGTTCCCGTTCCTGTTCGGGGTGGGAATTTGGTACAACCGGCTGGCCGAACGCAATGAACGCGCGTTCGTGGACATGATCGAAAACTAGTTTCCGCACGACTCGTGCGAGGATTCCCCCGTGCAGCTGAACCCGTGGGCCGTGACCGGCATAGTGCTGGTCGCCGTGGTGACGTTCTTCCTCGGTCACCGCTCTTCGCGTTCGGCCACGAGCACGCACGACTTCCTGGTCGCCCGGCGGACCGTCCGGTCGCGCCGCAACGCCGCCGCGATCTCCGGTGAGTACCTGTCCGCGGCGTCCTTCCTCGGCATCGCCGGAATCGTGCTCAAGGACGGCGCCGACGCGCTGTGGTTCCCGATCGGCTTCACCGCGGGTTACCTCGCGCTGATGCTCTTCGTCGCGGCGCCGCTGCGGCGGTCCGGCGCGTACACGCTGCCCGACTTCGTCGAAATGCGGCTCGGCTCGAAGGGCCTCCGCCGGTTCTCCACGGGGTTCGTCGTCTTCATCGGGATCCTCTACATGGTCCCGCAGCTGCAGGCCGCCGGCCTGACCCTGGCGACGATCCTCCCGGTGCCGGTGTGGGCGGGCGCGGTCGCGGTGATGGTCCTGGTGGCGTTCAACGTGATCGCCGGCGGCATGCGCGCGATCACCGTGGTCCAGGCCTTCCAGTACTGGCTCAAGCTGTTCGCGATCGCGGTCCCCGCGTTCGTGCTGTGCATGGTCTTCTTCGCCGGCGGCGGCCCGGACGGCTTCCGCCCGCTCGGTGCCGCCGCGCCACCGGTGTTCCCGACCGACACCACAGTGGACGTCCAGACCGACGTCACCCTGACCGTCCGCGGCGACACCTACCTCTGGGCCTACGGCCGCACCGACAACGGCCCGGCCGCCGGGCCGACGCACTGGACCCCGCTGGCCCCGCACCAGGTTTCCGAGGGCACGAAGCTGAAGTTCCTGGCCGGCACGCCGGTGCCGGTGGTCAGCGACGCGAGCGCGGACAACGCGAACTGGCTGCACCCGGCGTCGGGCAGCCTCACCGACCTGCTCCAGACGTACTCGCTGATGTTCGCGACGTTCCTGGGCACGATGGGCCTGCCGCACGTGCTGGTCCGCTTCTACACCAACCCGGACGGCAAGGCCGCGCGCCGCACCACCGTGCACGTCCTGCTGCTGCTCGGCCTGTTCTACCTCTTCCCGACGCTGCTGGGCGCGCTGTCGCGGATGTACGTCCCGGAGCTGCTGGTCACCGGCAAGACGGACGCGGCGATCCTGCGATTGCCCTCGGCGATGCTGCCGGGGGTCTGGGGCCAGGTCCTCGGCGCGGTCACCGCGGCCGGCGCGTTCGCCGCGTTCCTCTCCAGCACGTCCGGGCTGCTGGTGAGCGTCGCCGGCGTCGTCTCGACCGACCTGCTGCCCGGCCGCGTCCGCGACTTCCGCGTCGCGACCGGGCTGGTCGCGCTGTTCCCGATCGGGCTGGCGGTCGCGCTGCGGCCGGAGGACATCTCGCTGTCGATCGGGCTGACGTTCGCGCTCGCCGCGTCGACGTTCAGCCCGCTGCTGGTGCTGGGCATCTGGTGGCGCAAGCTGTCCTGGCCGGGTGCGCTGGCCGGGATGTTCGTCGGCGGCGGCCTGGTGCTGGCCGCGCTGATCGTCAACGTCGTGAGCGGCTACACCGGCGGCTGGGCGCCGTGGTTCGTCAACCAGCCGGCGCTGATCACCGTGCCGGTCGCGTTCGTGACGACGTACTTCGTCAGCCGCGCGACGGGGTACGGGCGCCCGGACCACGTGCACGACATCATGCTGCGGCTGCACGCGCCCGATCCGCTCGGTTTCATGCGCGACCGCGCGGTCGCGCGATTCGGACAAGCCGAAGAAAAGACGCGAATCGCCGGTCGCGGTCGGCACCGCAAGTAATGCACTGACAGTCAGTAAGAAAGTATTACCCGATCGAGGGATTACGAACTACACGGTTGACCCATACGTTCCGTTGGTTTCTACCAGTACGACCAGTACGAAAACGGGAAGGTGGAGATCCGCTGTGAGCAGCACCGAACACGACGTCGGTGGCGCGGAGCCGCAGACCGACTGGGAAAGCATCCAGGGGAGTCCCGAATTCACGGACCTGCGCCGCCGATTGCGGGTGTTCGTGTTCCCGATGACCGCGTTGTTCCTGCTCTGGTACCTGCTGTACGTGCTCCTCGCCGACTACGCGCACGGGTTCATGAGCACCAAGCTCTTCGGAAACATCACCGTCGGCTTGGTCTTCGGCCTCCTGCAGTTCGTTTCGACGTTCGTCATCACGGGACTTTACGTGCGCTACGCCAACCGGAAGCTCGATCCGGTCGCCGACGGAATCCGCGCCCGGATCGAAGGGGAGCCGGTCGAATGACACTCGCCGCGGGTGTGGAGGGCAGCAACTCCACCCTCAACATCATCATCTTCCTGGTCTTCGTCGCGATCACGCTGGTGATCGTGTTCCGGGCCAGCCGAAACACGAAGACGGCGTCGGACTACTACGCCGCCGGGCGCGCGTTCACCGGCCCGCAGAACGGCATCGCGATTTCTGGTGACTACCTTTCCGCGGCGTCGTTCCTCGGCATCGCGGGCGCGATCGCCGTCAACGGTTACGACGGCTTCCTCTATTCGATCGGCTTCCTGGTCGCGTGGCTCGTCGCGCTGCTGCTGGTCGCGGAACTGCTGCGCAACACCGGCAAGTTCACGATGGGCGACGTGCTGGCGTTCCGGATGAAGCAGACGCCGGTGCGCGCGGCCGCGGCGGTTTCGACGCTGGCCGTGTCGTTCTTCTACCTGCTCGCGCAGATGGCGGGCGCCGGCGGCCTGGTCAACCTGCTGCTCGGCATCTCCGGCGAGGCGGGGCAGGACGTCGTGATCGCCGTCGTCGGCGTGATCATGATCCTGTACGTCCTGATCGGCGGGATGAAGGGCACCACGTGGGTGCAGATCATCAAGGCCGCGCTGCTGATCGTCGGCGCGTTCGCGATGACGCTGTGGGTGCTCGGCAAGTACGGCTTCAACCTGTCCGACCTGTTCCAGGCCGCCGTCGACAAGGGGGGCAAGGGCGGCGCGGCACTGCTCGACCCGGGCAAGCAGTACGGCAAGACGGGCACGACGAAGCTCGACTTCCTGTCGCTGGGCATCGCGCTGGTCCTCGGCACGGCGGGGCTCCCGCACGTCCTGATGCGCTTCTACACGGTGCCGACCGCGCGCGACGCGCGTCGCTCGGTGGTCTGGGCCATCGTGCTGATCGGCGTGTTCTACCTGTTCACGCTGGTGCTCGGCTACGGCGCGGGCGCGATCGTCGGGCCGGACAAGATCTCCAAGGCGCCCGGCACGACGAACTCGGCGGCCCCGCTGCTGGCCTTGGAGCTGGGCGGCCCGGTGCTGCTCGGGTTCATCTCCGCGGTCGCGTTCGCCACGATCCTCGCGGTGGTCGCCGGCCTCACGATCACGGCGTCGGCGTCCTTCGCGCACGACGTCTACGCGAACGTGATCAAGAAGGGGCAGATTTCGACCGGCGGCGAGGTCCGCGTCGCCCGGATCACCGCGCTGGTGATCGGCGCGCTGGCCATCGCGGGCGGCATCCTGGCGAAATCGCAGAACGTGGCGTTCCTCGTGGCGCTCGCGTTCGCGGTGGCGGCGTCGGCGAACCTGCCGACGATCCTGTATTCGCTGTTCTGGAAGCGGTTCAACACCCAAGGCGCGCTGTGGTCGATCTACGGCGGCCTGCTCGTCACGATCGTGCTGATCGTCTTCTCGCCGGCGGTGTCCGGCAAGCCGGTGGACCCGAAGACGGGCAAGAGCGCGTCGATGATCCAGGGCGTCGACTTCCACTGGTTCCCGCTCGACAACCCGGGGCTGGTCTCGATCCCCGCCGCGTTCCTGCTCGGCTGGCTCGGCACGGTCCTGTCGAAGGAGCGCAACGCCGCGAAGTACGCGGAGATGGAGGTGCGCGCGCTGACCAGCGCGGGTGCCGAGAAGGCCGTCAGGCATTGACCGCTTTGCGGGGGCGTCCACCTCACGCGCGGGCAACGCCCCCGCATGGCAGCATGGAGATCGTGGTGAGCCCTGCTGAACTGCCGACCGCCGAGGTCCGCGACCTGCCCAAGGACGGCCTCGTGCTGCTCGACGTCCGCGAAGACGACGAGTGGGCCGCCGGCCACGCGCCCGGCGCCGTGCACATCCCGATGGGGGAGCTGCCCGCCCGCGTGGGCGAGCTGGCCGACCTGCCCGACGACCAGCCGATCCACGTGATCTGCCGCAGCGGCGGCCGGTCCGCGCGGGCGGCCGCGTGGCTCAACCAGAGCGGCTGGGACGCGGTGAACGTCGCCGGCGGCATGGGCGCGTGGCAGCGCGAAGGCCGGCCGATGGTCGGCGAGCACCCCGGCATCGATCCCGAAGTGATCTAGCCTTGCAGCCGCCTCCGCCTGGGTACTGGCCGCGCCAGGTGCCGCCGCCCTCGGCGCAGCAGCTGCAGGGCCGGACGCTGGCCGCCCAGCCGGAGCCGTACCCGTACCACCGCCGGCCCCCGCACCGGCCGAAGCTGCGCTGGGTGGCGACCCCGCCGCCGGGCGCGTGGCCGCGTCGCCGGGTGACGCCACCCGAGCGGTACTACGGTCCGCCGTCGTACCCGGTCCCGCCGCGCTGGGGCTTCCCGAACCTGGTCTGGCGCCGCCCGACGTCGGTGCCCGGCACGGCGTCCGACGAGGTCCGCCCGATCGACCGGATGCCGGTGCTCAGCCGCAGCCTGATCGGCGTCCTGTTCGCGTTCGCCGTCCTGTCGGTGGTCGCGGCCTCCTCCGAAATCTGGCGGTACGTGCTGCTCGTCGAGGGTCGTGAGTCCGCGCTGAACCGTTCGGTGGTGGCGTTCTCCGACGGCTTCGTGCTCACCGCCGGCCTGTTGGCCTCGATCCTCGCGCTGCTGCCCGCCGGGCTGTCGCTCTGGTGGCTGCTGGTCGCCCGCCGCGCGGCGGCGGACGTCTCGGGCGACGACCCGCCGCGGCCGGTGTGGCAGGTGCTCGTCGGCATCCTCGTGCCGGTGGCGAACCTGCCGATGGCGCTGTCGATCGCGGGCGAGCTGGAGCACGCCGTGCTGGGCCGCCCGCGCGACGTCCGGCCGAAGCCGTCGCGGCAGGTGCTCGTGTGGTGGGGCGCCTGGCTGCTGAACTGGGTGCTGCTGGGCGTGACGATCGCCTGGCGCTTCCGCGACGACGTCCAGTCGATGGCGGACAGCGTCGTCATGGTCGCGTTGACCGACCTGGCCGCGGCGTTCCTGGCCGTGATGACCGCCCTGGTCGTGCGGCGGTTCTCGGCCCTGCTGGCGCCGTCGGACGCGCTGGCCGTGCGCTCGATGCGCGTGCTGAAGGTGACGGACGCCCCGGAGCCCGAGCTCCGCACCGCGCGCCCCGCCGGCGCGGCGCGCTAGTAGCCGCCCAGCACCGGTTCGAGCTGGTCGAAGGCCGCTTCCGCGGCCGGCCACACCGCGTCGACGATCCCGCCCTTCGGCTGGTCGTCGAGGATCCGGTCGAAGACCTCTTCGAAGAGCACCCGCAGGACCGTCGCGAGGTGCGCGGCGGCGAGCCGCGGCTTGAGGCCGTCGTCGGGGTGCCGCCTGGTCAGCAGCTCGGTCAGGCTCGCTTCGCGCTCGCGGTGGAGTTCGTGCAGCGCGTTCGTGAGGATCGGGCTCTGGCGGATCATGCGGGCGAACCCCTGACCGGAGAAGCCGACCAACGCGTGCTGGGCGTCCAGGGCCTCGAAGTAGAGCTCGCGGGTGTCGTGGAAGACGCTGTCGTGGATCAGCGTCGTGGGCCAGGACGTGAAGTCCGCGCGGATGTCGAAGACCAGGTCTTCCTTGCGGGGGAAGTGGTTGGTCACGGTCATCTTGGCGACGCGCGCCTCCGCGGCGATCTCCGCGATCGTCACGTCCTCGAAGCCCTCGCGGATGAAGAGCTTCGTCGCGACGTCCGAGATGTTCTTCCTGGTCTCGTGCTTCTTCTGGGCACGGAGTCCCTCGCTCATGGCGTCACTCTACTGGGTCGGACCCAAGTTTGTGCTTGACCCAGTACGTGGGTCGGACCTAATCTGAGGTTCGACCTAATCTTCTGGGGGTGGATGTGACTCTGACGGCGGCTCGTCCCGACGCAGCGCTGTGGCGGCTCGGCGGTGTCCTGATCATGGGAGCGGTGCTGTCGATCCTGGACGCGACGATCGTGACCGTCGGGATCGACTCGATCGCCCGTGACCTCGGCAGTTCGGTGGCGACGGTGCAGTGGGTGGCCAGCGCGTACCTGCTCGCGGCGTCGGCGGCGATCCCGCTGTCGGGCTGGCTGACCGACCGCTTCGGCGGCCGCGCGGTGTGGCTGACGGCGGTGGCGATCTTCACGGCGGGCACGCTCCTGTGCGGCTTTGCCTGGTCGGCACCGGCGCTGATCGCGTTCCGCGTGCTGCACGGCCTGGGTGGCGGGCTGATGCAGCCGGTCGGCCAGGCGGTGTTCGCGCAGGCGGCGGGCCCGGCGCTCGGGCGGATGATCGGCGTGGTCACGCTGCCGGCGACGGTGGCCCCGGTCCTGGGCCCGCTGCTGGGCGGCGCCCTGGTGGCGGACTTCGGCTGGCGCTGGATGTTCTTCGGGATCGTCCCGCTGGGCGTGGCGACGTTCGTGGTCGCGCGCTCGGTATTGCCGGCTGGTGTGGCTTCCGGAGTCCGCGCGCCTTTGGACGTCCGCGGGATCTTGCTGCTTTCGCCCGGCCTCGCGGCGTTCGTCTACGGCCTGGCCTCGAACGTGGCCGTCGCGTGGATCGGCGGAGCCGTCCTGCTGCTGGCGTACGGCGTCCACGCGTCCCGGGCGCCGTCGCCGGTGCTCGACCTGAAGTTGTTCCGGGACAAGGGTTTCCGGGTGGCTTCGGTGAGCACGTTCCTGCTGGGAGCGTCGCTGTACAGCTCGATGTTGCTGCTGCCGCTGTACTACGAGCAGGTGGCGCACGCGAGCCCGTGGGAGGCGGGGCTGCTGCTGGCACCCCAGGCCGTCGGCTCGGCCGCGGTCCTCTTGGCGGGCGGCCGCCTCCTGGTCCGCTTCGGTCCCCGTCGCATGATGCTGACCGGCATCGGCCTGTCCCTGCTGGGCACGATCGCGTTCACCCAGCTCGGCTCGGCACCGAGCGGAGTGCTGTTGACGTTGTCGCTGCTGGTCCGCGGAGCCGGCCTGGGCGCGGCGACCGCACCCGGCATGACAACGCTGTACGGCTCGCTGGAGCGGTCCCGCATCCCCCGGGCGGCGAGCGCGTTCAACGTGGTCAACCGCGTCGGCGGCTCACTGGGCACGGCGTTGCTGGCGGCGATCCTCCACAACACTGCCGCACCACTGCCCACCGCGTTCGCCACCACGTTCACGTGGTCCTTGGCGCTGTCGGCGCTGACACTGATCCCGGCCGCGTTCTTTCCCGCGAGGAGCCTCCGATGACCTTCCGCCTCTTGAGCGTCCACGCCCACCCGGACGACGAGTCCAGCAAGGGCGCGGCAACACTGGCCCGCTACGCGGCCGACGGCGTCGACGTCCTGGTGGCAACGTGCACGGGCGGCGAACGCGGCGACATCCTCAACCCGGCGATGGACACCCCGGAGAACCGCGCCGACCTCCCAGCGATCCGCCGCCGCGAGATGGCGGCGGCCGCCGAGATCCTGGGCATCCGCCAGCGCTTCCTCGGCATGACCGACTCCGGCCTGCCCCCGGAGGGTTCTCCGTTGCCGGACGGCTGCTTCGCGGCCCTTCCGCTGACGGTGGCAGCGGAGCCGTTGGTGGCGCTGATCCGCGAGTTCCGCCCCCAGGTGGTGATCACGTACGACGAAACGGGCGGCTATCCCCACCCAGACCACATCCGCACACACGAGGTGACACTGGAGGCGTTCAAGGCCGCCGCCCACCCCGCCCGCTACCCCGGCACCGGCGCCCCTTGGCAACCACAAAAGCTGTACTACCAGGCAGCCCTGAGCCGAGCCTGGTTCCAGGCCCTCCACGACGCGACCCTCGCGGCGGGCTTGGAGTCCTCAATGGCCGAGGTACTGGCGGAATTCCCCACGGACCCACCGTTCCGGGTGACGACCAAGATCCGCTGCGAGCAGTACTTCGCCACCCGAGACAGGGCACTGCTGGCTCACCAAACCCAGGTCGACCCAGCCCATCCGTTCTTCGCCCACTCACGCGAGATCGAACGGAAGGTCTGGCCCCACGAGGACTACCACCTGGCCCACCCCACCGCGGGCCCCGGACTCGAAGACGACCTCTTCACCGGAGTCACGCCGTGACGCGAAGTTCCCGCAGCCCCCGGATCACGAACTCCGGCCGCCGCGGCGGAGCCTCAACCAACCGCAGCCCGGGCAACTTCTCCGTCAACGCACTCAACGCGGCAGCGATCTCCACCCGAGCAAGAGGAGCCCCCACGCAATAGTGAATCCCCATCCCGAACCCGAGATGAGCATTCGGCGTCCGCCCGATATCAAGCCGATCCGGCTCATCGAACACCTTCGGATCCCGCGCCGCGGCCCCCAGCAGCGCGCCGATCTTCTGCCCCCGCGAAACCTCGAACCCGCAAATCGACACGTCCTCGGTAGCCGTCCGCTCGAACAGCTGCAGCGGCGCGTCGAACCGGATCAGCTCCTCCACACACGAATCCAGCAAGGAAGGAGACCCAAGCAGCCGCTCCCACTGGTCCCGGTGCGTGAGCAGCGCGGTGATGCCGTTGCCGAGCACGTTGACCGTCGCCTCGTGGCCGGCCATCAGCAGCAGCACCGCGGTCGCGACCAGCTCGTCCGGCGTCAGCTCGCTGCGCAGCAGGTCACTGATGATGTCATCGCCCGGCGACGAAGCACGGGAGGCGGCCACTGACCGGACGTACGACACGAACTCCTCGGCCGCCCGCTCGGCGGCGTCGCGGCCCTCCTCGGTCAGGCCGTACTCGTACATCTTCACGATCGCGTTCGACAGCTCGACCATCCGCGGCCCGTCCGTCCCGGGGACGCCCAGCAGCTCGGCGATCACCGCGACCGGCAGCGGCTGGGCGAGGTGCTCCAGCAGGTCCGCGCTGCCGTCGGCGGCGATCGCGGCCGCCAGGTCGTCCACCATGCCGGCGGCCAAGGAAGCGACCATGGGACGCAGCCGCTGCACGTGGCCGCGGCCGAACGCGCCCGCGATCAGCCGGCGGAGCCGCGTGTGCGCCGGCGGCTCGTTCTCCAGCAGGGAGTTGCGGTGCAGCAGGTTGAACGACGCGAACCGTTCGAGCGGCTGCGCGTCCTGCCAGATCCGGCCCAGGCCGCGATGACGCAGCACCGCCGACGCCGAGGCGTGCGACACCGCCACGGCCAAGCCGAGCTCGTCGTGAAAATGGACGTCGCCCTGTTCGCGCAGTGCGGCGAACGCCGGGTACGGGTCTTCCAGGAACGCGGGATCGCGGGGGTCGAACACGTCGCGAGACTAACCCTTCGATAGCGTTCCAAGCCGAGCCAGAGGAGGCAGCAGTGGGCAAGGGCGCGCGCAAGAAGGGTCCCAAGCAGGCGTCGGACCGCAAGCCGAAGGTGCGCGACGTCTTCGTCGGCCAGCCGTTCGAAGGGCTGGTGGCGGAGCCCGAGCTGATCGCGCTGCGCGAGTTCGTGCCGTCCGCGACCGCCAAGCTCACCCTCGCCGACGGCGGCGACGTCACCCTCGGCACCGTCCTGCCGATGGCTGCGGCGGCCTTCGTCCGCTCGGACGGCGAGCGCTACCTCGGCCTCCAGGTGCAGACGCGCTCGTCCGACATCAGCCGCGACCTCGGCCGCTCGCTGAAGTGGCTGCTGGACGCCAAGGAGGGCGACGTCCTCGGCGTGCCGGACACGACGACCCCGCCGTCCGCCGACGAGCACGCCCGCCTCCAGGACCTGCTGACCCCGGGCGCCGAGCTCGACGTCACGCTCCACAAGGACTTCGCCTGGTGGCTCCCGGAGGACGCGGACGCCACGGGCGACGTCGCGGTCTCCCTCGAGCGCGCGAACGCGGCGATCATGCCGACCGAGCGTCTCGGCCACGGTGCCTACTGGGTCCTCGCCGGCGAGAAGGCGCACCTGCGCTGGGTCCGCCCGGAGCCGGAGAACCTGCTGCTCCAGGCCCTGGCCCGCCTGTCCGCGGCCGGCGAGCTCGGCCTCGGCGAGGGCTCGCGCTACGCGGGCTCGTTCCGCGCGCACGGCCTCCTGGTCCCGGTGTGGGACCTCGACCCCGAGGCCCACGCCCGCGAGTGGGCAGAGGCGAAGGAAGCCCTGGGCACCCGCCTCGAGACGGCGCTGAAGTCTCTCGACACCGAGCCCCTGAACGCAGCGGAGCGCCGAGCCCGCGACGGCCTCATCGGCCGCCAGCTCACCCTGCGCTGACCCAATCCCGCACCGACGACCGCCGCCGAGCCTCCGCCCGGCGGCGGTCGGCGACCAGGCGGCAACTGCCCGCCGCGCCCCAACGACGGGAGTGGCCTCGCCGCGCCTCAGCCGGCAACCCTGGTGCCGCCGACCTCGCCGCACCTCAGCCGACCACCCGCCGGTCCCACCGACCGGTCGCCCGTAGCAATCCGCCGTCGCCGAAAACTTTCGTCGGGAAGCACCGAACCACCCACCCGTCCCGGTGACCGGAAACCGGCTCGATGAGCGTTCAACCAGGCCTTATGTGGCGCACGAGACACCGCCACCGGAACGCCGTGGTGGGACGATTCTCCGCGTGATACTCCACATCTGCGGGGCGGCCGACTGGGCCGAAGTGGGCGAAGGCGGCGAGTACCGGCCGCCGTCACTGGGGGATGTCGGGTTCGTGCACTGCTCCGACTTCGGCACGGCGCACCTGCCCGCCAACGCGCTCTACCGGGGCCGCACCGATCTGGTGCTGCTCGAGATCGACCCGGACGAGCTGGGCGTGCCCGTCCGGTGGGAAGACGGCGAACCGCCGCATCCCGCCGGGGTCTGGTTCCCGCACGTCTACGGTCCGATCCCGCACTCCGCCGTCGTCGGGGTGCACGAATTCACCGAAACCGCGGACGGTGGCTTCCGGCTGCCGGCCGCGCTCGCCCGCCGCTGAGGTGGGCAACTCATCACCCGCCCGCGCGTCTCGGAAATCGGGCGAAGCCGCGGGCAACCTGAGGGGGCTGTGATGCGTGTTGGGGAGGAAAGCGGCTCAACCCCGATGGGAGGCGATACGGTGACGGCTGCGGCACCCGTCTTCACCGGGGGAGATACCTGGGTGACCAATGCAGGCCGAGGGAGGGCCGCGACGTTGCCGGGTGAGCTGACCGACTTCGGCGACTTCGTGCAGGCCACCCTGCCGGGGCTGCTGCGGTACGGCCACGCCCTCACCGGCAACCCGCACGACGCCGCGGACCTGGTCCAGACCGTGCTCGAAAAGATGGGTTCGCGCTGGACCTACGTGCACGAGAAGACCGGCGACCCGCTGGCCTACGTGCGCCGGTCGATGGCGAACGCGCACGTCAGCCGCTGGCGGCGGACGCGGCGCGAGAACCTCGTCGCCGATCTGCCGGACACCAGCCCGCACGTGCCGGACGACCCGTTCGAGCACGAGCCGCTGTGGCGCGCGTTACGAACGCTGCCGCCCAGACAACGGGCTGTCATGGTCCTGCGTTACTACGAGGGGCTCTCCGAGGCGGAGATCGCGAGCGCCCTCGGGGTTACCCAGGGCACCGTCAAGAGCCAGGCCAGCAAGGCGATCGCGTCGCTGCGGATGAAACTCACCGCGGCCGACATCCAAGGCGAAGGGAGTGACGCGGGTTGAACATCTCCGAGGACGAGCTGGAGCAGCGCCTGCGCGCGCTGTTCGCCGACGAGCGGCTGGACTTGCCGCCGCCGCCGGACGCGGGCACGACCATCGTCGCCGGTGCGCGGCGCCGTCGGCGGCGCCGCCAGGGCGTGCTCGCCGCGACCGGGGTCGCCGCCGCCGTCGTCGCCGTTTCGGGCGGGCTCACCATGGTCCGCCTCCACGGCGAGGACGGCACCGCGGTGATGTCCGCCGACGGCTCGTCCATCAGCGTCAAGCCACCCGAGAACCTCACGGCCGGGCGGCAGCCCGACCCCTCGGTCCCGGGCCCGACCAGCACCCAGGACATCCAGGTCTCGGTGCCACCCGCCTCGCCGACGTCGAAGGCTTCGCGGCCGCCGTCGGCCCAGCCGTCGTCGAAGCTGCCGCCCGTGCTCAGCGGGCCGCTGCTCGACCCGGACGGCTTCGGCACCATCAAGCTCGGCATGTCCGAGGCCCAGATCGCCGCGCAGGGCGTCACGCTCAGCGACGCGCAGGCCGGCGGCAGCTGCACCGTCTACACCGCGCAGGGCGGCGGCGTGCCCGCGGCCGCGACCGTGGTGGTCTCGAAGGCGCTCGGGCTCGCGGTCGTCACCCCCGCGCAGGCGGCGCACACCGCCGAGGGCATCGGCGCCGGGTCGACCAAGGACCAGGTGCTCGCGGCCTACCCCGGGGCCAAGGACGAAACGGGTGGCGTCGTGGCTCCGGTCACCACCGGCGCCGACTACCATTTCCGGCTCGGCGACTCCGGAGTCGTGCAGACGAGCCTCGCGAGCGTCAACCAGGACTGCGCCGGCTGAAACGCCGGCCGCATGCGGAAACCCGGGCTGTCCACAGGGGGAGAGCCCGGGTTTCCGTTTATCGAAGTCCTTACAGGGCCCCGCCGGCCACCGGCGGCATCCCGGAGTCGCGGCCGCCGTCGCCGACGGACTCGCGGTACAGGTGGTTCTCGACCTCGAACAGGTTGCCGTTCGCGCGCTTGACGACGTTCAGCAGCGTGTTCATCTGGGAGATCTCTTCGACCTGCTCCTTGAGGAACCACTGCGTGAACTGCTCGCTGATGTAGTCCTCTTCGGCGCGCGCGGCCTTGGCCATCGCGGAGATGTCGGTCGCGACTTCCTTCTCCTGCTCGAGCGCGAGCTCGATGACCTCGGTGACGCCGGAGAAGTCGTTGCGCACTTCGCCCGTGCCGGGGATCTCGACGTGGTGGTCGCGGTCGAGCATGTACTGCACGAGCGCCATCGCGTGGTTGCGCTCTTCGACGGACTGCTTGTAGAAGTGCTTCGCCAGCTGCGGCAGGTCCTCGGCGTCGAACCACACCGCGAGCGCGATGTACTGCTGGGACGCGTTGAACTCGTTGTGGATCTGCGCCTGCAGCAGTTCGAAGAACTTCGAGCGCGGTTCTTTCTTCTTGGTGAGGGCCATGCAGACCAGAATAGATCAAGATTGGCGCTAATGCCACTCGGGACTGGTGATCTCGACCCTATTAGGGTTACCATTCCTAAAGAAGACGAACCTTATTTAAGTAAGCCTTCCCTAAATTGTCGTACTCATTTAGGGAAGGCTTACTTCATTTACTTCAACGGTTCGCGGCGGATCGGGCACGACATGCACCGCGGCCCGCCCCGCCCGGATCCCAGCTCCGAACCCGCGATCGGCAGCACCTCGATGCCGGCCGCCTCGAGCCGCTCGTTCGTCTCGACGTTCCGCTCGTAGCCCACGACCACGCCCGGCGCCAGGGCGAGGGTGTTGTTGCCGTCGTCCCACTGCTCGCGCTCGGCCGTCACCGGGTCGAGGCCGGTGTCGATGACGCGCAGCCGGTCGATTTCCATCGCCTCCGCCGCGGCCACCAGGAACGGCGTGGGCCCGGCCACCTTGACGCCGCCGTCGCCGGTCGGGCGGAGCGTGAACGCCGTCAGCGAGTCGCGCGCGAGCGGGTACATCACCACCGCGTCGGCGTCGACCATCGTGCACACCGTGTCCAGGTGCATGGTCGCGCGGGACTGCTCGATCGGCACCGCCAGCACGGTGTGCGCGATGCCGTCGGCGAACACCGACCGCGCGAGCGACTCCGCGCCCGCCGCCGTCGTCCGCTCGCCGACGCCGATGGCGAGGACGCCCGGCGCCAGCAGCATCACGTCGCCGCCCTCGATCGGCGCCGAATGCGCGCCGTACGCGCGGGCCGCGTGGCGGAAGTACGGGTGGTAGGCGTAGATCAGGTCCAGCACCGCGGTCTCGCGGCGACGCGCCGGCATGGTCAGCGACGAGATCGCCACCCGGTCGGCGATCCACGCCGACGAGTCGCGCGTGAACAGCAGGTTCGGCAGCGGGTCGACGGCGAAGTCGTGCGGGTGGTTCATCATCCGCACCAGCGACGCGCCCTCGGCGGACGGCAGCTCCTCGAACGTCATCCCGGCCATCAGCACTTCGGCGAGCCCGCCCGCGTCGACGCCGGAGAGGTGCGACCGCAGCGAGTCGGCGAGGTCGCCGCCGAGGCGCCGGTCGTCGACCGCCGCGTGCACGCCGGCGGCGTGGGCGCGGTCGTCGTCCAGCGCCGTCCGCAGGGCGTCGGCCAGCAGCAGCACCTCGACGCCGCGGCTGCGCAGCACCTCGGCGAACGCGTCGTGCTCGGCCTGGGCCCGGTCGACCCACGGGATCGAGTCGAACAGGAGCTGGTCGTTGTTGCGGGGCGTCAGCCTTTTGAGCTCGTTGCCGGGCCGGTGCAGCAGCACCGCGCGCAGGGGTCCGACTTCGCTGTCCACCCGGGGAGGTGTCGTTTCGTCGATCACCCAGCGAGCGTACTCAGGGCAACCAGGAAACGTGACCTTTGAGCAGCGAATATCCGACGAACGACACGAAGTCGAACAGCGTGTGCGCGGCGACGAGCGGCCACAGCCGGTTCGTCTTCTGCCACAGCCGCCCGAAGACCAGGCCCATGACGAAGTTGCCGACGAACCCGCCGAACCCCTGGTACAGGTGGTACGACCCGCGCAGCACGGCCGCCCCGAACACGGCGGTGTTCTCCCGGACGCCGAGCTGCCGCAGCCGCGTCAGCAGGTAGCCGATGACCAGGACCTCTTCGGCGAACGCGTTGCCGAACGCCGAGAGCGTCAGCGTGACCGGGCGCCACCACGTGTCACCCAAAGTGGACGGTTGCACCGCCAGGCTGAAGCCCAGGTGGTAGGAGATGAAGTACAGCGCCAGGCCGGGAATCCCGATCAGCGCCGCGAGCCCGAGCGTCAGCAACGCGTCCCGCCGCAGCGACCGGCGGTCGAGCCCGACCTGGGCCAGCTTGATGCCCGCGCGCCACAGGAAGTACAGCCCGAGCGCGCCCCATCCGACCAGCTGGGCGGCCGAGAGCAGCTGCTTGAGCAGGTCGATCAGGCTCGCCGCGGCCTGCGGGACGTTGAGCTGGACCTGCTGCTGGGCCAGCGGCACCGGCTGCAGCAGCGAGTCCACAAGGGACAGCAGGCTGCGCACGCCGGACAGCCCGAGCGTGATGCCGAAGACGATCAGCAGCTCGACCTTGATCGCCCGGCGTTCGACCGGGTCTTCGATCGCGCCGGGGAACTCGGGGCGGGCCGGGGCCAGCCACGATCGCGCGGTGAACGTCATGCCCGCACGCTACCGTCGGGATATGCCGAGGAGCATCGCCACCAACGAAACCGTCGACCGCGCCGCGCTGGTCGAGTTCCTGTCCACCCGCCACCGCGCGATCCTGCTGACCACGAAGGCCGACGGCGGGCCGCAGCTCTCGCCGGTCACGTGCGGCGTCGACGCCGAGGGCAGGCTCGTCATCTCGACCTACCCGAAGCGCGCGAAGATCGTGAACATCAAGCGCAACCCCCAGGTCTCCGCCTGCATCCTCTCCGACGAGTGGAACGACCAGTGGGTCCAGCTGAACGGCACGGCCGAGGTGCTGGACATCCCGGATTCCGTCGAGCCGCTCGTCGAGTACTTCCGCGCCATTTCCGGCGAACACCCGGACTGGGACGAATACCGCGAAGCGATGGTCAAGCAGGGCAAGAGCATCATCCGCGTGACGATCGAGAGCTGGGGCCCGATCGCCAAGGGCGGTTTCCCCGCCGAACTAGCCTGACGCGCCGCCGCGCAGGAACGGGCAGCCGACTAGCCGCCGCAGCTCCATCGCGAGCTGCGGCGGGCTGTCGACGGACTTCGAAAAAGCCAGCCGGACGTCGTGGTCGCCCGCGTCGGACTCGACGCGCAGCCGCAGCCCGAACCGGTCGAGGCCGAGCGGCCGGATCCGGCCGCCGCGCAGCTCCGCCGGCAGGTGCTTGGCCAGCTGCTCGACGACGTCGGAGTGGTCGCTCTCCAGGTGTCGCAGCCACTGGGCCTCGTAGTCGTGGAACGGGTCCGGCGGCGCCGCGCTGAACGTGTGCGGGCGCAGCGAGTGCGTGCCTTCGGCGTCGGCGAGCACGAGCGACGCGGGGGTGAGCCGAAGCAGCGTCACGCCGTGGCCGACGTCGAGGAGCCGTTCGTCCGGCCGCGACTCGGCGATTGCCACCGCCCGCGCGCGGGCCGACACCGGCGAGAGCGGCCGCAGCCAGCCGGTGATCCACAGGAGCCCGCGGATCGGTTCCCGCAGAGCGACCGGCGCCTGGTCGGCGAGCTCGACCATCACGGCCAGCTCGCCGCGCTGGGTCTGCTTGGCCGCGCCGACCATCGGGTGGTCGTCCGGCAGCAGCACGCTGACGCTGCCGCTGTGGTGCACGTGGTGCAGGACCGGGACGACGCGTTCGCCGTCCAGGCCGGCGCGTTCGCAGGTGGGCATCAGCGACGCGGGACCGTTGCGGGTCGCGATCGTCTTGGCGCGCTCGGCGGGGTTCGGTGCCGGCGGGCGGCGGATGGATGTCGGGGCCTCGGTCACGGCTCACCTCCTACTTAGGTGAGCCTAACCTGAATCGGGCGGTCTGGATAGTCGCTCGATTGCGGTTCGGGTCACGCGGTGCTCCGCTGAACGGCCCATCCGGTAACGCCGATGTGCGGAATTTCGAAAAGGCCGGTGACAACGCCGAAACGGTGGGGGCCCAGCCGTGCAGATCGTCCCGGTACCCGAACGCGTGCCCGCATTCGAGCTCGACCCCGCGATGCCGTCCGGCGCGCTGCCGATCTTCGGCGAATACCTCGACCGGATCGGCCGCAGCGCCGGCGACCGGCGGGCGTTGACCTGGTTGTTCCTGGCGTTCGGGGTCGCCCAGTTCGTCACCGGCGCGGGGGTCGCCCTGCCGCTCGGGACGCTCGCGCTGGCCGGGGCGATCGAGGTGTGGTGGTTCTGCCACGCGTACGCCAGGGTGCCCGAGACGCGGCTGAAGCGCGAAGCGTTCCGGCAGGTGGACATCGCCGCCGACGGGCTGGTCGCGGCCGGGCGGACGGTCGGCGTGCGCCTGCCGGACGGCCGGTGGCTGCGCGTCCGGCTCGACGAGGCGTACCGGTTGCTGGTGGCCGGGCACCGCCGGGTGTGGCTGCTGGGCCGGGGGCCGAAGGTGTTCGTCGGCTTCTCCGGCGTGGTGCGCGTCCGCCGGGCCCGGATCCACGACGCGCCGCCGGCCGGTGCCGTGGCGGTGGCCGCGCCGGCCTGGTCCGGTTCGCCGCGGCTCGATCCCGTGCTGAGCGCGCACCGCCGCCAGATCGCTCGCGAACTGCGCGCGACGGCGGCGTTCCTGCTGGTCCTGGCCGGGTTCGCGCTGTGGGTGCGGCTCGACTTCCCGGCCGTGGGGTGGGTCGCCTGGCCGTTCGCCGCGGGCGCGCTGCTGAGTGCGTCGGCGGCCGTGCTGCGCTCGTTCGCCCACGGCCGCCCGCTTCCGGCCGAGCACTGGACCGAGCTGCGGGCGGTGCTGGACGGCCCGGTCCGGATGACCCGCCGCGGCGGTGCGGCCCGGGTGAGCGGCCTGACGATGCTGGCCGACGGAACCGTGGTCGGCTTCCGCCTCCCCAAGGCGGACCCGTCGATGGCGGCGAACATCGCGGCGACGGGCCGCCTGTGGATCGCGGGCGTCCCGAAGCCGGGCGCGGCGAAGACGGGCGTGCCGGGCTACCCCGTGCTCGGCACGGTCTGGCTGGGCTGAGCCCAGCTCGGCCGCCACGCATCGGCGGCGCGCTCGTTGTCGGCGAAGTGTCGCCGAAGCGTGGCTAGTCCGGGGTGCGCGTTGTCCCGGCGCCAGACCAGCGAGTGCGGGTAGACGGGCGCCGGGTACTCGATCGGCACGCGCCGCAAGTCGTGCCCGGGCGGCCACAGCACGTGGCTCCCCGCGCCGACGAGCGTCGCCACCTCAGCCGACTCCGCGACGGTGTCCAGCACGACCTCGATGCCGAAGTTCGGCCCGGCGGCGTCGATCGACAGGCCGAAGGCAGCCGCGAACTCGGCGTAGTACGCGCCCCACTCGGTCCCGGGGACGACGCCGGGCATCCAGATCCGGTGCCCGGCCAGCTCGGCGGGAGTGACCGAAGGCGAGCCCGCCAGTGGGTGCGCGGGGCCGCACAGCAGCTGGATGGGCTCGTCGGACACCCATTGCGCCGCAAGGCCTTCGGGCAGCTCGACGACCGCGCGGAAGGAGGCGTCGACCGAGCCGTCCCGGAGCGCGGCGGTGTCGAAGAGGGTGACGACCTCCAGCGCGACGTCCGGGTGGGCCTCGTGGAACCCGCGCAACAACGCGGCGGGACAGAGCCGCCGCCCGATGACATCGACCCGGAGCGGCCCAGAACGCACCGACGCGAGCGCTCGCAGTTCGGCCCGCAGCAGCTCCCGGGCGCAACACAAAGGCGGTCCGCGCACCGCTGGCACGCCACCATGCGCCGCTGACGTGCCCCCCACCGGTGCCACCGCCGCCGAGCGCATCGGCCGACCACCTGCACCCTGCCAATCCCCAGGAGGCCAAGACATCCCCCGCCGCTCCCAGGGGGGCGTCCCCGGTTCCAGTCTATCGGCGGGGTGCGACAAAAAGCCGGGAGACCGGCCCGGCGCCCGAAGTTGTCCACATTCGGCGATGGCTGTGGATAACCCTTGTGGTGCAACGACTTGCCGCGCGGCTGGTTGCTCCCGCTGCCGATCCTCGCTTTGATCTCACCGTGATGCGCGGGCGGTCGCTGGGGCCGCGATTCCGGTGGCTCTGGTCGGCGTACGCGGTGAGCGCCTTCGGCACCTGGCTCGGCTTCGGGGCCTTCCCGATGCTGGCCATCCTCGTCCTCCACTCCGGCCCCGCCGCCGTCTCCGCGCTCGCCGCCGTCGGGCCCGCCGTCGGCGCTCTCGTGGCCGTGCCGCTGGGGCCCTGGGTCGACCGGCGGCGGAAGCGGCCGGTCATGGTCGCCATGGACCTCGTCCGGTTCGCTGCCCTCATCAGCGTGCCCGCCCTCTACGCCTTGGGCGAGCTCACCTTCGCGCAGCTCCTCGCTGTCTCGGTCGTCGTCGCCGCGGCGGACATCACCTTCACCTCGGCCAGCGGTGCCTTCCTCAAGGGACTCGTGCCGCCCGAAGACCTCCTCGTCGCCAACGGCCGGTTCGAGGCGACGAACTGGACGGCCACCGCCCTCGGCCCACCCCTCGGCGGAGCCGCCTTCGCGCTCTTCGGACCGGTCACGTCCGTCGCCGCCAACGCCGCCAGCTTCCTGCTCTCGGCGCTTGGCATCCGGGCCATCGGTGGCGACGAAGCCCGCCCTCGCCAAACAACCCGCCTACGCGCGCGCGACCTGGCCGGCGGCTGGCGCACGATCCTGACCCACCCCGGGCTGCGGCCGCTCTACTTCAACGTCCTCCTCTTCAACGGCCTGATCATGGCCACCGAACCGCTGCTCGCCGTGCTGATGCTGAACCAGCTCGGGTTCACGCCGTGGCAGTACGGGCTCGCGTTCGCCGTCCCGTGCGTCGGCGGGCTCGCCGGCTCGCGGCTGACCCCGCGGCTCGTCCGGCGGTTCGGCAGGCACCCGGTCCTGCTGACGTCGGGCGCGATCCGCGCGTGCTGGCTGCTCGCGCTGGCCTTCGTCCCGGGCGGTACCGGCGGGCTCGCGTTCGTCATGCTCGTCGAGCTGGGCATCATCGTGAGCTGCAGCGTGTTCAACCCCGTCCTCGCGACCTACCGGCTCGAGCAGCTCCCCGCGGACCGCGTCGCGAGCACGCTCTCGGCGTGGTCGGTCAGCACGAAGGCGTCGATCGCGACCATGACCGCGCTCTGGGGCGTGCTCGCGAGCTTCACCGGCCCGCGCGTCGCGATCGGCGTCGCCGGGGTCCTGGTGCTGGGGACGCCGTTGCTGCTGCCGCGCCGCGACCGGACGCCCGTGGCCGTCTAACCCAGCGACTTCCGCGTCGCCTGCTCGGTCTCCAGCACGCCCTGCCGGATGCCCTCCAGCTGGTCGCTCAGCTCGCGCACCGCGCCGGTGTCGACCGCGAAGTCCGTGGTCGCGGCCGTCAGCTCCGCGACCCGGGCCACCAGGCTGTCCAGCCCCAACGCGCCCGACTGCAGCTGGGCCAGCAGCTTGTCGCGGGCTCCCGAAAGCCGCGTGTGCACGTCCTCCTGCGCCTGGACGGCCGCCAACGCCTGTTCGAGGTCACCCCGGACCTCTTCGCGCGCCGAGGGCAGCGACCGCTCCAGCCGGCGCCGTTCGCGCGTCACGGCGTCGAGGTCGACCCGGGACAGCGCCTTCCCGGTCGCCGACGCGCGGCCCGCGAGGCGTTCCAGCGTCGCCAGCGTCTCCTGGACCACCGGTTCCATGTCCGCGACGCGGTCGGCCAGCGGGCCGGCGTCCAGCGACGAGCTCAGCGACGCGAACCCGTCGGCCGCGCCCTCGGCCCGGCGCAGCCAGGTCTCCTCGTCGGATCCCGGGGCGACGTCGAGCACCCGCGCTTCCCGCCGCGGCGGCTCCTTCTCCCGGCCCAGCGTGGCCACGCCCGCGCGGGCGGCCAGCACCGCCACCCCGATCAGCAGGGCGACGAGCACCGGCAGCTGGACGGCCCAGGCCACCCCGGCCGCCGTGGCGGCCAGCAGCAGCCCCCACGGTTCGGCGAGCTCACGGGCGAACTTCATGTCAGAAATTCGAGATCACGGAGGTGAACACCTGGTTGATCGAGTCCGGTTTGGACGAATCGTACTCCGATCCTTCGGTCGCTTCCGCGATCTGCTTCAGCACGCCCTGGTCGGCGTCCGAGCCGTAGGCGATCGTGAACAGCCGGACCGTCTCCGCGTTGCCCTCCGGCCGCAGCTGCGGCAGCAGGTGGTCGAGGTCGACGCCGCCGGAGTCCTCGTTGCGGCCGTCGGTCAGCACGACGACCGCGTTGATCGCCGCCGGGTCGATGTGCGCCTTCATGTACTCGTACGCAGCCTGCGACGAGTCGTAGAGCCCGGTGCCCGCCTGCGGCGTCAGCCCGCTCAGCCGCATGGCGAGCGTCTCCTTGCCGCTGGTGCCGAGCGCCTGCACCGGGATCAGCTCCTGGTAGTCCTTGTCGCCGTCGAGGTGGGTGGAGAACTGCCAGAGCCCGACCTGGTCGCGCGGCACGAACTGGCCGAGCGAGTCGATCGCGGCCTGCTTGGCCAGGTCGATCTTGCTCTTGCCGGTGCCCTTGACCTCGTCGCCCATCGAGCCCGAGACGTCCACGACCAGCAGCACGTTCGCCTTCTTGCGCAGCTCGGTCCACGACGCCAGCAGCTTCGAGAGCACCGTCGGGGACGGCGGCCGGATGAAGTTGATCTTCGCGTCCGGCTGGACGCCGTTCCGGTCCGTCGCCTGCGGACCCGGCTTGCCCTCGAACGAGCGGAAGCCCAGCGCGGCGAACCGCTGCTGCGTCTCCGGGCCGCGCAGGTAGCCGAGGAAGTCGGCGGCGATCTGCTTGCGCGTCGGGTCGGCCCAGTTCAGCGTGACGAACGGGTGGTCGGAGTTGAGCGTGCCGTCCGCCGGGTAGATCGCGACGATCGGCACCTTCGGCGGCGCGTGCTGGCCGACCTTCGCCGGGTCGTTCGTCGGGTTGCCCTGGTTGTAGCCGATCAGCGAGCTCTCCTCGACCGTCACCGCCGAGATGTAGGACAGCGCCGCGCCGCGGTCGTCGGCCTTCTGCAGGTTGGTCAGGAACGTCAGCGTGTTGTCGCCGTAGTGCACGATCGCCTGCTCGATGTTCGAGACGAACTGCTTGGCCTCGGGCTTCTCGAGCGCGGCGGCGGTGAGGTCGGACGACGTCCCGGTGGCCGCGTAGTACGCGCCGATGGTCGCGTTCAGGCCCGCGGTGGAGATGTTCGGGTTCGTCTTGCCCAGCCGGAACTTGCCCCACTCGGGGTGGCCGTACTTCGCCCAGCCCGCCGGGTCGGTCGCGAGCGTGGCGAGGTCCTTCCAGCCGATCGGCTTGGCCGGCCAGCCCAGCGCCTCGGCCATCGGCTTCGGCATGGCGACGGTCAGCGGCGAGTTCGCGATCGACTGCGGGTCGCCGTCCGGCACGATCGATCCCGTGTCGCCCTTCGCGTTGACGCGCAGCAGGTTGACCCAGCCGCTCGCGGCCGGCGTCCAGACGTCGGGGCGCGGCCCGTCGGTGGCCTCGTTCCAGCCGTTCGCCAGCGCCTGCATCGCGATGCCCGACGACTTCGACTTCACGATCACGTCGACGCAATGTCCGGCGACGGTCCGTCCGGAGTAGGCCTTCGCGGCCTCTTGGACGATTCCCACCTTTTCCGGGGAGGACGCGACGTTGAGCGCGACCGCGTCCGCGCCGGTGCATTTCGGCTCGTCCGCGTCGTCGCTCGAGCCGCTGGTCCAGGCCCGGATCCCGATGATCAGCCCGGCGGCCACCACGATCGCGGCCACGAACGGGAGGATTTTTCTCTTGCGCCGCGTTGGTTGGGAATTGATCATCGAATCCTCCCCGTTCCGCCACCCGGAAATACCATTATCGGGCAGCGGAACGAGAAGGGGACGGTATTTTGACTATTGCTTAGGGCCGCGGCGCGACCACGTCCACGCGTAGCCGGGGTCCTCGGCCGCGTCGGCGGCCTCGCCGAGCTCCAGCGGCGCGAACGTGTCGACCATGACCGCGGTCTCGTCGAAGAACTCAGCGCCGATCGACGCCTCCGCCGCGCCCGGCTGCGGACCGTGCGTGAAGCCGGACGGGTGCAGCGACAGCGAGCCGATCCCGATCCCCGACCCCTTGCGGGCCTCGTAGTTGCCGCGCACGTAGAACATCAGCTCGTCCGAGTCGACGTTCGCGTGGTTGTACGGCACCGGGATCGAGTCCTCGTGGTAGTCGACCTTCCGCGGGCAGAAGGAGCAGACGACGAAGTTCGGGCCCTCGAACGTCTGGTGCACCGGGGGCGGCTGGTGCACGCGGCCGGTGATCGGCTCGAAGTCGTCGATGTTGAACGCCCACGGGTAGAGGCAGCCGTCCCAGCCGACGACGTCGAACGGGTGCGTCGCGTACGTGTAGCGCGTCAGGCCCGCGCGGTGGCGCACGAGAACGTCGACGTCTTCGCCGTCTTCGAGCAGCGGCTCGGTGGGCCCGCGGACGTCGCGCTCGCAGTACGGCGAGTGCTCCAGGAACTGGCCCTTCGCCGACAGGTACCGCTTCGGCGGTCCGATGTGCCCGCGCGCTTCGAGGATGAAGAGGCCGACTTCGCCGTGGGGGATGACCCGGTAGGTGCACGACGTCGGGATGACGAGGTAGTCGCCGTCGCCGACCTCGAGCCGGCCGTAGATCGTCTCGACGGTCGCCGAGCCGCCCTGGACGTAGAACAGCTCGTCGCCGGCCGCGTTGCGGTAGAGCGGGCTGGGTGCGGTCGCGGTGACGAACCCGATGGTGACGTCGTGGTTGCCGAACAGGCGCCGCCGGTCGGTCACGGCGTCGGCCTCGGCGCCGAACTTGAGGTCCCGGGTCTGGAACGCCCGCGGCTTGAGCGGGTGGTTCGGCGTGAGCGACCCGCGGTCCTCTTCGACGGCGACCGCGTCGACGATCGCCGTCGGCAGGCCGCGGTGGTAGAGCAGGGCGGAGTCGGCGGAGAAGCCCTCGACACCCATCAGCTCCTCGGCGTAGAGGCCGCCGCCGGGCTTGCGGAACGCGGTGTGCCGCTTGTGCGGGATCTCGCCTACTTGCCGGTAGTAAGGCATCGGCGCTCCCTTCAAATGGCGTCCGTTGTGCGAACGATTTTGTCCTCATGTCGTACGCTACTAGCGTGTCAGTCGTGTCAAGCGCTGTGGAACTCACGCCCCCCGGCCCCCGTGGAATTCCTCCCCTGTTCGCGAGGCTCGTCGACGACTCGGCGCTGTTCCCTCCGGGTGATGCCGCCATGCCCGAAGCCCTGCGCGCGCACTTCGCGAGCCGGGAGTCCGAACACGCCGGTGTCCTGGGGGTTTTCCTCTGCCAGGCGTCCCGGCTGCCGGAGCTGATCACCGAGCTGATCAAGATCAAGCCGAAGCAGCCGCTGCCGCTTTCGCTGATCATCGACACCGGTCTCGGCGGCGTCCCGAAGGCGATCTCCATCGTCGAGTCGCGCAGTGAGCTGCTGGCGCTGCGGATGGTCGAGATGCCGGCGCCGTCGGACGTCGACGAGGTCTGGCTGGAGCGCGTCTCGGAGTTCGTCCCGGAGGACGTCATCCGCGTCGTCGAGCCGCGGCGCGGCGTCGGCTGGCTGGACGGCGTCCGCAAGGTCATCGAGCACGGCAGCTGGCCGAAGATCCGCTGCGGCGGCCAGGCGGGCGAGAACTTCCCGAGCGTCGACGAGGTGGCGGACTTCCTCGCCGTCGTCAGCGGGGCGGAAGGGGCGTCGTTCAAGGCGACGAACAGCCTGCACCGCGCGGTCCGGCACGCCGACCCGGACACCGGGTTCGTGCACCACGGCTTCCTGAACCTGCTCGTGGCCTCCGCGCGCAGCCTCTCCGGCGGTGACGTCCGGGCGGCGCTGGAGTCGACCGACGCCGAAGCGCTGGCGGACGAGGCCCGCGCGTTGTCCGAGCCGGCCGCGAAGGCCGTCCGGGCGCTCTTCGCGTCCTACGCCGCGGCGTCGTTCGAGCAGCCCGTCGCCGACATGGGCGAACTCGGCTTGCTGTGACCAGCCGGGAGGGGTCGCTGACGCTCGACCGCGGGCTGGCGCTGCTGCAGGCAGTGGCCGACGCCGGGGGCGACGCGGCGACCATCTCCGAGCTGGCGGTCACCATCGGTGCCAGCCGCGCGGCCGTCTACCGGCTGCTCGTGCCGCTGTCGGAGCGCGGGCTGGTCTGGCGCGACGGCACGAAGGTCCGGCTCGGCGTCGGCCTGCTCCGGCTGGCCGGGCAGGTGCTCCCGCAGTTGCGGGACGCCGCCGGTCCGGTGCTGCGTGAGCTGGCCGAGAAGGTCGGCGCGACGGCCCACCTGTCGGTCGCGCAGGGTACGCAAGCGCTTGCGGTGGCCGTCGTCGAGCCGTCGTGGACGAGCTTCCACGTCGCGTACCGCGTCGGCAGCCGGCACTCGCTGACCGCGGGGGCGGCCGGCAAGGCGATGTCGTTGCGCCCGGGCGGCGACGGCTGGGTGACGTCGACGGGCGAGCTGCAGGCGGGCGCGTCCGGCGTCGCGGCGCCGGTCCGCGGGGTGCCCGGGCTGAAGGCGAGCGTCGGCGTCGTCTCGATGGAGCCGCTCAAGGCCGCCGAGGTGGGCCCCCAGGTCGTCGCGGCCGCCGTCCGGCTGGCGGACATCCTGAAGACGGACGGCTAGCGCAGGGGCTTGACCATCGTCAGCAGCAGCGTGACGTCGATCGTGAACAGCAGCCGCTCGAACAGGCCCAGCGTGACCTCCTGGTTGGCGGGGCCGAGGACGAGCGTGAGGACGAACCCGCCGAGCACCACGCCGACGCTGGCGAAGCTCGCCGCGGCCAGGCGCCGGATCGTCGTCCGGCGTGGTTCCCACGGGCAGCGCTCGCGGCCCTTGCGCGTCAGGACGAACGCGGCCGCGGGCAGCGCGACGAACGCCGTGAGCGCGGCGAGGTTGTGGACCTGCCCGGACAGCGAACGCGCCTGTCCGTCCGGGTCGACGGGCACGAGCCCGCACACCAGCAGGCCGGCCGACCAGACGCCGAGCAGCACGCAGACGGCGGTGGTGCCCGGCCGGTGCGCCTTCGCGATGCCGGCCAGCAGCGCGACCGAGCCGAGCGACAGCGCCAGGCACATCACGCTGAACAGGGGAGCGGCCGAGGACGAGCCGAGCTTGCCGTAGACGTACTCCGACAGCGTCTGCCAGACCGGGCTGACCTGGCCGGACAGGCGCAGGTGCAGGTCGATCGAGATGGCCACGGCCAGGCCGATGCCGCCGAGCGCGAGCCGCCCGTGCAGTGGCGAGACGGCGGCGGTCAAGGGCTTGTTCACCGGGCGCTCATCCTTTCGTTTCCGAAAGGTTACCCGGCCAACCTGTGAAAGATCGGTCAGAAGGCGAGCTGGAGCAGGGCGAACGCCGCGAACCCGGCGAACGCGAACCCGGCGCAGCGCTGGATCAGCTTCGGCTTGATCCGGCTGCGGATCTTCCCGCCGATGAAGACCGCGAGCCCGGCGACGACGATCAGCGCGGCGAAGGCGCCGACGCCGACAGCGACGGGGTTGCCGACTCGCGCGGCGAGACTCGCCGTCGCGAGCTGGGACGCGTCGCCCCACTCGGCGGCGAAGAGCACGCCGAACGACGTCATCGCGGAGCGCATGAAGGACAGCGGCGCGGGGCCGATGCGCGAAGCGTCGTCGCCGGCTTCGTCCGCTTCGCTGAATCCCTCGCGAAGGAGCATGAAAGAGCCGAGGCCGAACATCGCGGCGACGACGAGCGAAAGGACGGTGTCCGGCAACAGCGTCAGCACGCTGCCGAACGCGACCGCGATCACGCATTGCACGGCGAACGCCGCGCACACCCCGGCGAATACCGGACCACCCCGGAAACGGGTGGTCAGCACCAGGGTCGCGACCAGCGTCTTGTCCGGCAGCTCCACAGCGAGGACCAGGCCGAACGCGCTGATCAACGCCACCATCGCGGCAGTCATGAGTATTTCTTCGCCCCTTTCACTGCAACGATAAAGGGGAGCTTCGGAACAAGGCAAGCTGATGGCTTCCGCGAAATTGCCGGATCGGCGGCCATGAATTTGTCGTCAAGCCAGGTCGCACAATTTTCTTCGGCGCGCCGAAAATTCGGTTGTGGCCGGGGGTAGGTTGACACCATGGGGTCTGAGGCGCGTGCTGCGCAGGTCGACGAGGTCATCCGCCGGTTGGAAGCGCACTACGTCTTCCCCGACGTCGCGGCGAAGCTGGCGGAGGTGCTGCGCCAGCGTCTCGGCGAAGGCGCGTACGCGGACGTCGACGACGCGGAGTTCGCGACGCTCGTCACAACGGACCTGCAGTCGGTCAACGGCGACAAGCACCTGCGCCTGCGTCACCACGCTGACCCGGTCGCCGACGACGGCGACGCGGCCGTGAACTCCGAGAGCTTCCGCCTCGAGGCCGAGCTGGAGAGCTTCGGCATCGCCGAGGTGCGGCGGCTGGCCGGCAACGTCGGCTACCTCGACACGACGATGCTCTACCCGCCCGAGCTGGCCGGCCCGGCGATCGCGGCGGCGATGACGCTGCTCGCGCCCACCGACGCGCTGCTGCTCGACGTCCGCCGCAACCGCGGCGGCACCCCGGGGACGAGCGCGCTCCTGCAGACCTACCTCGTCGACGAGCAGGTCCACTACCTCGACATCTACGAGCGCGAAGGCCACCAGACCACGCAGATGTGGACGCTGCCGTACGTCCCGGGGCCGCGGTTCGGCGGCACCAAGCCGGTCTGGGTGCTGACCGGGCCGCGGACGTTCTCCGGCGGCGAGGACCTCGCGTTCTCCCTCCAGCAGCAGGGCCGGGCGAAGACCGTAGGCGAGGCCACCCGCGGCGGCGCCCACCCGCGTGAGCAGTACAAAGTGGACACCTATCTCGACGTGACCGTCTCGATCGCGCGTTCGCTCCACCCGGAGACCGGCGAGAACTGGGAGGGCGTCGGCGTCCGCCCGGACATCGCGGTGGCCGCGGACCAGGCGTTCGGCACCGCGTACGAGCTGGCGTTGCGGCACGTCCTCGAGCTGGGGGCCGCCGGGCCGCGGCGCGGCGTCGCCGAAGAGGCGCGGCAGGCACTCGACCAGGTGAAGGACGTAGGTCCCGGGAGGGACAGGACCGTTTGATCTAGCTGGGTCCGGCGCCCCGGAGCACGCTGGACCACGTGGAGGTCCTTGAGCTAGCGCGGTGGCAGTTCGGCATCACCACCGTCTACCACTTCCTGATGGTCCCGCTGACCATCGGGCTGTCGATCCTGGTCGCGGCGATGCAGACCCAGTGGGTCCGCACCGGCGATCCGCGGCACCTGAAGATGACGAAGTTCTGGGGCAAGCTGCTGCTGGTCAACTTCGCGATGGGCGTCGTGACCGGCATCGTGCAGGAGTTCCAGTTCGGGATGAACTGGAGCGCGTACTCGCGCTTCGTCGGCGACGTCTTCGGCGCGCCGCTCGCGATGGAAGGGCTCGTCGCGTTCTTCGTCGAGTCGACCTTCCTCGGCCTGTGGATCTTCGGCTGGGACCGGCTGCCGAAGAAGGTCCACCTGGCGTGCGCCTGGGCGTTTTCGCTGGCCACGATGGCGTCGGCGTACTTCATCCTGGCGGCGAACTCGTGGATGCAGCACCCGGTCGGCGTGACGTTCGAGAACGGCAAGCCGACGATGAACTCGATCTGGGCGGTGCTGACGAACAACACGGCGCTGGCCGCGATCCCGCACACGCTGGCAGGCGCGTTCTCGGTGGCGGCGGCGTTCCTGGTGGGCGTCGCGGGCTGGCACCTGTGGCGGCGTCGCTCGAACCAGGACGTCTGGCGCTCGTCGCTGCGCCTCGGTGGCTGGGTCGGCATCGCAGCCTTCGCGGTCCTCGCAATCACCGGCGACACGCAGGGCAAGCTGATGTTCGAGCAGCAGCCGATGAAGATGGCGTCGGCGGAAGCGCTGTGCCACACGGAAAAGCCGGCGAGCTTCTCGATCATCGCGATCGGCGACGTCGCGGGGTCGAACTGCGAGGACGTCAAGACGTTCAACGTCCCGGCGCTGCTGTCCTTCTTGGCGCACAACGACTTCAAGACCGAAGTGAAGGGCGTCGAGGACCTGATCACGGAGTACCAGGCGAAGTACGGCACGAACTACCCCGACGACCCGGCCCTGGGTTCGCTGGCGGGCAAGCCGATCGACTACGTGCCCAACCTCCCGGTGACGTACTGGGGCTTCCGCATGATGATCGGCTTCGGCGCGGTGTCGGCGGGCATCGGCCTCCTCGCGCTGTGGCTGACCCGCCGCGATCGCATCCCGTCCGGCCGTTGGTTCCCGCTACTGGTGTTGGGCGGCATCGCAACGCCGTTCCTGGGCAACAGCGCGGGCTGGATCTTCACGGAGATGGGCCGTCAGCCATTCGTGGTGGCCCCCAACCCGAGCGGCGTCGACGGGGTGTGGATGTTCACGGCCCAGGCGGTGTCCCGGCTGACGACCGGTGAGGTCTGGACGTCCCTGATCGCGCTGACCACGGTGTACGCGGCGCTGGGAGTGGTGGAGCTGTACCTGATGCGCAAGTACATCCGCGGCGGCGTCGAAGCGGTGATGCCCCCGGAGAAGAAGGACTCCGACGAGGCCGAGGGCGACACGCTCGCCTTCGCGTACTGAGGGAGCCGAGATGACAAACTTTCAGCTCAGCGGCTGTGCAGCAGCCCTCGCCGTTCCCGGCCGGGTTCCGTCAGGCGTGCTCAGCACGGTCTCTGCTCAGAGCGTCTTCAGCTCGCATCCGGCAGCCGATCGAGCCGGAACGGCGCTCACCGGCGTCCGCCCGAAGGCCGCGGCGATGCCGCGAAGGACTCATTCAACGTCCCAAATGAGGCATTTGCGACCTTTTGGTCCTTGCGGCAGCGGGGGTCGGATCGCACCGCACGGGCTTTGCCAAGCCCCCACCGCTCCCGGGCAGGGCGCAGGCAAAGTCGCGCGCTCCGCAGACGTCCGGAATGAGTCATTCAGGACCGCCCAAGCCCTGAATGAGTCATTCACGACGTCCGGCGACCCGGTCACCGGCGGTTATGCAGCAGCCCCAGACTTCCCCAGCGCAGCCCCCGCCCTTCCCGGGGGGCGTCCCCGAACCCAGCGTATCGGCTTGGTCACTCTCGCGGGTTACCCACAGCAAATCTGTGGACAACTCGCCCGGGTGTGGATAACTCGCGGCGACCACGCGAAAGGCGGGATCCGATGACCCTCGAAACAGTCTGGTTCGTCGTCATCGCCTTCTTCTGGCTCGGCTACCTCTTCCTCGAAGGCTTCGACTTCGGCGTCGGCATGCTGCTGCCCGTCCTCGCCAAGGACAACACCGAGCGCCGGGTCATGGTCAACACCATCGGGCCCGTCTGGGACGGCAACGAGGTCTGGCTCATCGTCGCCGGCGGCGCCATGTTCGCCGCCTTCCCCGGTTGGTACGCCGGGCTCTTTTCGGCCGCCTACCTGCCGCTCCTCATCGTGCTGCTCGCGCTCATCGGCCGCGGTGTCGCCTTCGAGTACCGCGGCAAGGTCGACTCCGAACGCTGGCGCCGCACCTGGGACCGCGTGATCATGACCGGCTCCTGGGTCGCGCCGCTGGGCGTCGGGCTCATCATCGCCACCACCGTCCTCGGCCTGCCCCTCGACGCCGACGGCAACCGCGTCGGGTCCGCGTTCGCCGCCTTCCGGTGGGACACCCTGCTCGGCGCCGTCGCGATCGCCGCCTTCTCCCTCGCTCACGGCGCCGCGTTCCTCACCCTCAAAACCAGCGGGGAACTGCGGGAACGTGCGAAGAGCCTCGCGGTGACGGCCCTGCCGGCCGCGATGGTGCCGATCGTCGCGTTCCTCTCGGTCGTCCAGTGGCGCGAAGGCACGTTGTGGACACTGCTCTCGTTCGGGATCAGTGCTCTCGCCGCGGTCATCGCCTGGCTGCGGCTGCGCGCCGACCGCGACGGGCAGGCCTTCGCCGCGCTCGCCGTCGTCATCGCCGGGGCCGCCGTCACGCTGTTCGGCGCGCTCTTCCCGAACGTCCTGCCGTCGACGCTCGACGCCGCCAACACCCTCACTGTCGAAGGCACCGCGTCGAGCCCGTACACGCTGACCGTCATGACCTGGGTGGCCGTCTTCGGCGCCCCCGCCGTGCTGGTCTACCAAGGCTGGACGTACTGGGTGTTCCGCAAGCGCATCGGCACCCAGCACATCCCGGCGGTCCACGCGCCATGACCGAACTTCCCGGACGCGCTCCTCTTCCCGCCTCGGAGTCCACAGTGGACTCGGCGCGGCCGGGAAAGGGCCCGCTCGGCGCACTGCCGGCTCTCGTGCCGGCCGTGCGCCGGGCGCTGGCCCTGGTCGGGTTCCTGTCCTTCCTCCACGCCGCCGCGCTGGTGGCCCAGGCATTCCTGCTCGCCGACGTCCTCGCGGCGATCGTCGGAGCAGGTTCCGGGGGACGCACCGCCCAGCTGGCCGCGCTGCTCGCCCTCGTCGCGACGCGCGCGCTGACCGGCTGGGCGGTGCGCACGGTCTCCGCCCGCGCGGCCGCGACCGCCCAACGCGAGTTGCGCGCGCGAGCCGTCGACCACGCGCTGCGCCTCGGCCCCGAGTGGATCGCCCGTCGCGGCCACGGCGAGCTGACGGCGTTGACCACCCGCGGCCTCGACGCGCTCGACGCGTACTTCCGCGAGTACCTGCCCGCGCTGGTGACGGCGGCGGTCGTACCGCTCGGCGCCGGCGCTGCGATCCTGTTCGCCGACTGGCCGTCCGGCATGATCGTCGCGCTGACCGTGCCGCTGCTCCCGGTGTTCGCGATCCTCGTCGGCAAGTTCACGGCCGGGCGCGTCGCCGGCGCGACCGACGCGACGCACCGGATGTCCGAACGGCTGCTGGAACTCGTGCGCGTGCTGCCGGTGCTGACGGCGTTCCGGCGCGCGACCGCGCAGCGCGAGACCGTCCGGCAGCTGTCCGAACGCCACCGCCGCGCGACGCTCAAGACGCTGAAGGTCGCGTTTTCCTCGGCGTTCGTGCTGGAACTGATCGCGACACTGTCGGTCGCGCTGGTCGCGGTGGTGATCGGCGTCCGGCTCGTCGGCGGGAGCCTGCCGCTGGCCATCGGCCTGGGCGTGCTGATCCTGGCGCCCGAGTGCTACCAGCCGCTGCGCGCGGTCGGCGCCGCGTTCCACGCCAGCGAGGACGGCGTCGAAGCGGTCCGGCGCGTCGCCGATCTGCTGGCCATTCCAGCACCTGCCGCCGGCACCGAGGTAGTGTCGCGCGATGAGGTGCGCGTGTCCTCCCTCCGCGTTTCTCGGCGTGGCGGATTCGCGCCTGACGGCGAGACGTTCACGGTCCGCCCCGGCGAGACGGTCTGGTTGCGCGCCCCGAGCGGCGGCGGAAAGTCCACGACGCTTTCGGCGCTCCTCGGCTTCGTCCCGGCTGACGACGGCGCCATCACGGTCGGCGCGACGAACTTGGCCGACGCTGACCTCGCGCGCTGGCGCGAGCAGGTCGCGTGGGTGCCGCAGTCGCCGGTGTTCGCGGGCGGCACGGTCCGGGAGGAACTGGGCGGCGACGACTTCCTCGCCGAACTCGGCCTCGCGGGGTTCGCGGACCGCCCGGTGACGCAGCTTTCGCTGGGACAGCGTCAGCGCGTCGCGGTGGCCCGAGCGCTGCACCGCGTCCGCGACGGCGCGTGGCTGCTCCTGCTCGACGAGCCGACGGCCCACCTCGACGAGGCCAACGCGCGCCTGGTGCTGGCGGCGGTCCAACGCGCGGTCGACAACGGCGCCGCGGCGATCATCGCGGCCCACGAGCGCACGGCGGCGGTCGACCTGGCGCCCGACGCCCCGGTTGTCACGCCTTCGTCCACAGTGGACGCTCCGGGCGCGCCGTTGTCATGGCGCGCACTGCTCGACGGACGGCTCTTCGCCGGCGCGGCGCTGGGCGCGGCGGCGCTGCTGGCCGGAGTGGCGCTGACGGCGACGTCGGGGTGGCTGATCGCGAAGGCGTCGCAGCAGCCGCCGATCCTGACGTTGACGGTCGCGGTGGTCGGCGTCCGCGCGTTCGGGTTGGGCCGCGCGACGCTGAGGTACGTGGAACGGCTGGTCACGCACGACGCGGCGTTCCGCATCGCCGGGCGTCTCCGGGTCCGGTTGTGGAATTCGCTGGTGCGTTTGGGCCCGGCGCGCGGGTTGCGAGCGGGCGAGGGACAGCGGCGCTTGGTGGCCGACGTCGACACCGTGCGCGATCTGCTGCCGCGGGTGGTGTCGCCGCCGTTGGTGGTGGCGCTGGTCGCGGTGGGGGCGATCGCCGTGCAGACGTGGGTGTTGCCCGCGGCCGGGCTGACGTTGCTGGTGGCGGTGGCGGTGGGGTTGTGCGCGCCGTGGGTGGCGTTGCGGGTGGAGCGCCGGGCGACCTCGGCACTGGCGGACGGTCGCCGCGAGGTGGCGTCGCGGGTGCTGGTGCTGTTCGAGGCGGCGGCCGAGTTGCTGGCGTTCGGCAGGGATCGCGAACACCGCCGGGCGTTGTCGGACGCGGACACGCGGTTGGTGGCCGAGGCCCGCCGCCAGGCATTCGGCGCGGGCGCGGCAGAGGCACTGGTGACGCTGGCGTGCGGCGTGGGCGCGGTGATCAGCACGGCCTTCGCGGCGCGCGCAGTGGCGGCGGGTGGTCTGGATCCGGTGCTGGCGCCGCTGCTGGCTTTGGTGCCGTTGGCGTTGGCGGAGGTGCTCGCACTGCTGCCGGCGGTGGCCCAGCACTGGGACACGCTGCAGCGAGCCCGCCACCGGTTGGCCGACGCACCGGACGAGGACGGCCTGCGCGGCTCGGCCGAGGTCGGGCCCAGTGGCGCGCGGGTTGAGGCGGCGGACCGCCGGCCCAGCGCGGTGGCCAAGGTTGGCCGCCGAAACGGACGAGGCATCGGGCAGCGCGGCGCGCTGGATGTGGCCGAGGTTGGCCCCGACGGCGCCGAAATCTTGCGGCAAGGCGTGCCGAGCGCGATCGAGGCCAGTTACCCGGGGCTGGTTGAGGCCGGGCGCGGCGGCGCGCGAAGTGAGGTGGAGGACCGCGTGCGGCCCTTGGTTGAGGCTGGACGCGGTGGCGCGCGGTCCGCGGTTGAGGTCGGGTGCAGCACCGGCGCGCGCGAGGGGGATGGCTTCGAGCACCACTTGCCACCGCACCAGGCAGTCGGCTTGCGTCGCGAGGGAGCGGACGACACCGGTGGCCGTGTCGTGCTGCGTAGGGCTGAGCTTGGGTGGCCTGGTGGGCCCGCCGTTCTTCGCGATGTCGACCTCGACCTCGCACCGGGGACCTATGCCGCCGTTGTTGGGCCCAGTGGGGCTGGGAAGTCCACCCTTGTTGCCGCTCTGCTCGGCTTTCTCGCTCCTCGGCGTGGGCTGATCGATGTCCCCGGGCGAGTTGCCTGGGCTCCTCAAGAGCCGATGCTCGCCGCCACCACGGTCGCTGAAAACCTTCGGCTCGCGCAGCCGACCGCGTCCGACGACGAGCTGCGTGAAGCCTTGCGCCTGGCGGCCGTCGGGGATGTTGATCTCGCTACTTTGCTGGGCAGCGGTGGCAGTGGGCTCTCCGGGGGGCAGGCGCAACGCGTCGCCCTCGCTCGGGCGTTGCTTGGGGCGCCTGAAGCGGGGCTTGTGCTCCTCGATGAGCCCACCTCGCACCTCGACGAGCCGACCGCGCACGCCGTGCGTGCGCACCTGCGGGAGGCGCTTGCCGGGCGGACCGTTGTGCACGTCACCCACCGCGCCGAGGAGGCCGATGGTGCTGACCTCGTGCTCGAGGTTCGCGACGGCCACGTTGTCACCCGGGTGCCCGTGTCGTGATCGAATCCCCCAGCGCGCCGCCGCAGCGGCGCGCGATAATGACGGAACTCATGGATCCGACGCTTGCCGCGCGGGCGCTGTCCGCCGCCACCGAGATCACGAGCACCGCCCTGTCCGGCGACGACCCGGGCGCGGTGCTCGACACCGTCGTCGCCCGGGCGGCCGAGCTCGCCGATGCCGATCTCGGCCTGGCCATGGTCAGCGCCGACGACGGGCGCGTCGTCGTCGAGGCCGCGCACTACGCCGGCGCCGACGAACCCGCACCCGACGACGGCAACGGAGAGTCGTTGCGCGGGCTCTCGCTCCCGGCCGATTCCGCCGCCGGACGCGTCGCGCGTGGCGGGGAGCCCGTCGCGAGCGACGACTTCACCGTCGATCCGCGGACCGCGCCCTTCGTGCCCGCCGAACTCCACGGCTACGGGGCCTTCGCCGCCGCGCCGTTCGGGTCCGGGGGACGCGTGCTCGGCGCGCTCACCGTCTACCGCAAGCGGGGGCGCGAGCCGTTCTCCGCCGGGACCGTCGAGATGCTCGTCGCCTTCGCCGCGCAGGCCGGCGTCGTGCTCGCGCTCGCCGAAGGTGCCAACGCTCGGCACCGCGTCGCCCTGTACGAAGAGCGGGAACGGATCGCGCGCGAACTCCACGACGTCATCGTCCAGCGGCTCTACGGCGCGGGCATGCAGCTCGACCGGGTTCGGCGCAACATGCGCAAGCGGTTCGCCCAGGCCGACGGCGCGCGGCTCTCCGACGCCATCGACCAGCTCGACCAGACCATCGAGGAGATCCGCGGCACCGTGCGCGCGCTGCGGTCACCGGAGCCTCGCCACGACACCGGCACGCCCACCGACCTCGCCGAGTCGGCGCGCGGCGAGGTCCGCATCGCCGGCGAGCTGCTCGGGTACCCGCCGACCCTGGAGCTGTCCGGCGAATTCGCCGACATCCCCGCGGAACGCGCCGACCACATCCGGGCCGCCCTACGCGAAGCACTGTCCAATGTGGTCAGACACTCCGGCGCGAGCGAAACCCGCGTGACCTTGGCCAGGGACTCCGACGGCGTGAAACTCCGTGTCCGGGACAACGGTTCCGGCGTCCCCCAAGGCGTCGCCACCCGTGGCCTGCGTCATCTCGCCGAACGCGCGGACGCCGCGGGCGGCAAGTTCTTCCTGAACTCCTCACCCAGTCTCGGCACGCTCGTCGCGTTCGACCTCCCACTCGACTGAACCACTTGACTGACCGCGATCTAACCTTCTCGGGTCATCCAGCCTCCCTTCATCGCCCTCACCGAAGATCGTACCGGGAAATCGAACACCCATTCGACTCACATTCGAGTGAAAACGGCAGGTCAAACCCGCCGATCGGCGTGGCGGACGGTGACGACGGCTGAAAAGGACGCAGCGAACGGCGGCTTGCGGACGCGACCGTCGCGCGGGGTTACTTTTCCCGGCGCGCGATCCAAGCGGCGGCCTGCGTCCGGCGCTGCATGCCGAGCTTCGCCAGCACCGACGTGACGTAGTTCTTGACCGTCTTCTCGGCGAGGAACAGCCGCTCGGCGATCTCGCGGTTCGACAGGCCCTGGCCGATCAGCTCCAGGACATCCCGCTCGCGCTCGGTCAGCGTCGCCAGCTCGTCCGTCGGCGGGTGCCGCATCTTGTCGAGCACCCGCGCGGTGCTCACCGGGTCCAGCAGCGACCGCCCGGCCGCGACCTCGCGCACCGCGTTCACCACGTCCTGCCCGCGCACCTGCTTCAGCAGGTAACCCGCGGCGCCGGCCATGATCGCGCCGACCATCGCCTCTTCGTCGTCGAACGCCGTCAGCATCAGGCACGCCGGCGGGCTCGGCTTGGACCGCAGCTCGCGGCAGAGCGTGATGCCGTCGCCGTCGCCGAGGCGGACGTCGACCACCGCGACCTCCGGCTCGACGTGCATCGCCACCGCCAGCGCCTCTTCGACGCTGCTCGCCTCGGCGACGACCTCGATGTCGGGCTCGTCGCCGAGGAGGTCGCGAAGCCCGCGGCGGACCACTTCGTGGTCGTCGACGAGCAGTACCTGGATCGGCATATCCCCAGGCTACACACCGGGCGATTACGCCCAAAGTGTGACCGCGGATCTCGTAACATTTCCGGAGCCACGCATTCTCGGCGCTGATTCCGCAGGTCAGCGGCGAATGGCGAAGAATCACCAGACCGCCGGTTCCCGGTGGAGCGCTGACGTTTCCGAAATTCCGGAATAGTCCGTAACAGGGCCGCGGGCGGCGCGATAGTAACCACGCAATCACCCCGATTCTTCCTGAAAGGACCTTCCGGTGTCCTTGTTTCGTCGTGCCCTGACGACGGCCGCGGCCGTCGCCGGGCTCGCTCTCCTCGGTCCCGTCTCCCTCGCCTCGGCGCAGCTCGCGACGCCGCTCGCGGCCGACCTGGACTGCAAGAACTTCCAGTACCAGGAAGAGGCACAAGCGGTGCTCGACGCGACGCAGGGCGACCCGAACAACCTCGATTCCGATCACGACGGAATCGCGTGCGAATCCCTGCCGCACCGACCGCAGCAGAACACGACGACACCCGAACAGCCGTCGTCGACCACGACGAAGACCCACTCGGCGCCGAAAACCACCCCGGCCAAGAAATCGACGACGGTCGGCCAGGTCAAGGTGAAGCCGGTCGGCGGTGTGGCCACCGGTGGCGGCGAGCCGGAGGAAGGCGCCCCCGGGTTCCTCGTGCTGAGTGGCGCGCTGCTCGCCGCGGCGGCGTCCGGTGGCATGGTGTTCCACCTGCGCCGGCGCGCGAATTGAGGCACCCGCGGCTGTGGCCGGCGGTCACGGCGGTCGTCGCCGCGCTCGGGTCGGTTCTGGTGGTGGCCCTCGTCCTCGCGTTCTCGCCGCACGCGCCGGAGCAGGTCGCCCCACCGTCCCCCGTACCCGTCGAGGTCGCGCCGTCGACCACCGCCACGCCGTCCGGTGGCGGGCTCCCGGCGGCGAAACCGGCCTCCTTGAGCATCCCGGCGATCGGCGTGCGCGCGGACGCGATCAAGGACCTCGGGCTGACCTCGCAGGGTGAGCTCGAGGTCCCGGGCGACGCCACGACGGTCGGCTGGTTCACCGGCGCGCCTTCGCCCGGCGAGGTCGGCCCGGCGGTGCTGGCGGCGCACGTCGACTACAAGCACGTGCCCGGCGCCTTCTCCCGGCTCAAGGAGCTGAAGCCCGGCGAGCAGGCGAGGGTCGGGCGGTCCGACGGCCGGACCGCGGTCTTCACCGTCTACCGCGTCGACCGCTACGCCAAGGCGGAGTTCCCGACCGACCAGGTCTACGGCGACACCGCCGAGCCCGAGCTGCGGCTCATCACCTGCGGCGGCGAGTTCGACCGGTCGAGCGGCAACTACCTCGACAACGTCGTGGCCTACGCGCGGCTCACCGGTGTCGAGGCCTAGCCGAGGTCGATCTTCGCCAGCTCGAGCCGCCGGTACGCGTGGTCGCCGAGCGACCAGACGTCCAGGACGTCGCCGTCGAGTTCCGGGTACGCGATCACCAACTGCGCGGGACCGCTGTCCTCCTGGTAGACGATGTCCGCCGGGATGCCGGCTTCGAGCTGCCAGCAGAGCTGTTGCTGCTTGGGCGTCAGCCGACCCGCGTAGCGGTCGCTCATCGCTCGCGCGAGCTGCCCGCGCAGCAGGCTCGGGCCGCTCGACGGCGCCGCGAGCAACCGCTCGGCGTGCGCGCGCGGGTCGGGCGGCCCGTCGTCCGGCTCGGGGTCGCGGAAGGTGACCGTCGGCGATGCGGGCTCGCGGGCGGGCAGCACGATGCTGCCGTCGGCGGCGTGGTGGGTCGGCGAGTAACCGGCTTCACGCAAGGCGTCGAGCGTGCCGGCAGCGTCCACAGTGGACGTCAACACGGTCGGCGCCACCGCGCGCAGGCCGAGTTTCGCGAGCTTGCGGTGCGCGGCGAGCTCGGCCAGCACGGCGGGTTCGCCGACGACGACGCTCGCGACGTCGAGGACCTGTGCCTCACCGTGGCGCCGCGCGACGTCGTTGACCAGGTACACCAGCGGTTGCGGCAGTTCGCCCGCGGCGAGCGCGCGCAGCTCGTCGAGCAGTTCGCCGGCGGTCGCGCCCTGGTCGAACGCCCGCCGGACGGTCGCGGGGGAGAACCGCCAGCTGGTCGCGGTGCCCTGGGCCTCGCGATCGGCGACGCGGTCGAGCGCCGCGGCGAGCCGCGCGTCCGGCGAGCCGGGCACGATCGCGGTGAGGTCGGTGCCGAACAGCGCCGTCGTCCGGGCGCGGGCGACCAGCCCGTCGGTGACTTCGACGAGCCCGTGCCCGTCGAGCAGCGCGCGGCCCACCGCGGTGACAGCGCCGTGCGCGACGACGCCGAGCAGCTCGGCCGCCTCGAGCGCGTCCGCGACGTGCCCGGCGAAGTCCTCGGTCGGCAGCATCGGCGCGTGCCATTCGGCGAGGCCGGTCAGGCCGTCGACGACGGCGGTGCCGGGTTCGAGCCGCGCGAGCAGCCGGACGACCAGCCGCCGCACCAGCGCGCCGACGTCGATCCCGAGGTCCGGCGGCGCCGGGTCCCACCACGTCGTCAGCAGCAGGCGGTAGAGCAACGCCGGCGCGGGCCGGACGAGGTCGGGGTCCGGGGCGAGCGTCGGCGGCGCCGCCTTCTGACCGCGGCGCGGTGTCGGCGGTTCGTCGGCCAGCAGCAGCCCGGTCTGTGCCGCGAGGTCGATGGCCAGCTCGATCTCCGCGGGCGTCGCGCCGGTCTCCTTGGCGACCTTCTTGACGAGCCGCGCACCGATCGTGCCGTCCTTGAGCAGCGGGAACGGCTCCGCGGCGGCGAGGTCGAGAACGGCCGACACGCGGTCGAGCAACCGGAGCGCGGCGGCCGACGACGTCGCCTCGGCCGATTCGGCTCCGACCTGCGTGGTGGAGTGGCCGGGTTCCTCGGGCGTGAACGGCAGCTGGTGGTCCGGGCCGCGCAGCGCGAGCGACACCTCGATCGGCATGGCCGCGCTGCCGTAGTAGGTGCTGATGAGGAAACCGTGCTCGAACGCCCAGCCCTCTTCGGTGTGGAACGGCAGCACCCCCTCGGCCTCGGGAACGCCGTCGGCCATGTCCTGCAACAGTTTCCGGGTCGGCTCGGGGGCGGTGCGGAACAGTTCGCGCACGCGGTCGCCGTCGCGGTAGAAGTGGACGAGCTCCTTCAGGCCTTCCGGCAGCCCGAGGGCCTGCGACAGCCGCGCCCTGCGGCCGCGGCTCAGCTCCGCCAGCAGGTCCGCGACCGGCTGACCGAGCCCTTCGGCCTGGAAGCCGCCGCGGCGCAGGAAATCCGGCAGCGTGACGCGGTCGTCGTCGCGCCACAGGAGCATGCGGTCGGCGAGATCGTCCAAAAAGGACTTGACCTCGGCGCCGAGAAGCTTTTCGACTTCCGCGACCGGCGTCGGCCGGAGCCCGAGCGCGTGGCACAACTGGACGGCGCTCAAGACCTCGATCTGGGGCTGGGAAAGCCCGAGCAGGGCTTCGTCGAGGGACTCCGCCGAGGCGAGCCGCGCCGCGACGACGTCGAGCCGCCGCGGCCACGGTTCGTGCAGCACGTCGGGCCGGTGGGCGAGGACTTTGGCCAGGCCCTCCCGGTCGAGGGCGGCGAGCCTGCCGAGCAGGTCGTCGGCGGTGGTCATCGACCCAGGTTAGATCACCGGTCGCAGGCCGTGCCGTCACCGTCGCGGTCCAGCGCCTTCCGGTAGCCGGGTTCGCCGACGTGCATCGGCGCGGCATGCGCGGCCCTCGCCTCGGCGCAGTTCTTGTAGTACACGGAGGAATCGGGTTCGGGGGCGTGCTCGGTGGTCTCCACCGGCGGGGCCACCGGAGGCGCCTTGGTGACCGGCGGGGCCGGCGTAGGCGTGGGTGTCGGCGTCGGTGCCGGTGCCGGTGCGTCGATGGTCCCGTTGCACGGCGGCCCCCACAGCCCGCTGGTGGCCTGCCTCGCCGCGGTCTCGGCGGCCGCGAGCGCAGGCAGCGCGGCGTCCGTCGCGTATTTGAGATAACCGCCCTGAATCGCGAGAGCCGCGTAGTCCTGGCCGCCGGCCAAGGTCACGGCGACGCCGTGTGCCGTTTCCGCGCCGAGCGTGACGGCCTTGCCGGAAAGCGCCGTGGTCGCCCAGCCGAGTGATTCAGTCCAATAGCAACCGGTACTGGTCGGCGTGGTGACGCCGAGGACGCGCACGGTCTTGCTGGAGCCGTCGCTGCCCTTCACCACCACGGTCGCGCCGTCCGTCACGGACGCCACCGTGTAGCTGACGGGCACCGGAGTCGTGCTGGTCACCGGGATCGTCGACGTCGTCGGGGGCGCCGCCGGCGTGGCGGCCACGGGCTTCGGCTCCGGGGCCTTCCCGAAGATCGCGCCCAGGACGAACAGGACGGCGAAAGCGGCCAAGACGATCTTCAGCCAGTTCGGAAGGCGTTTCATCCCCGGATTCCCCTGTTCCTCGAACACGACGTGCCGACGACGTACTCGCGAAATCTCCCGCCGTTGTTACGCGTGGGCTCGTGATCGACCACCAGTCGTTATCCGGGGGAATGTTGCCGTCACGATCACGTCACGAACAGCGGTTCCGGCCCGAAAAGCTGTCACAGGACGCGGTCGCGGAACGACCCGGGTGGACGTGATCGAACCTCTTTCGCTGCACGGCGCCGGTGGTCATCCCGCGTACGGAACCGACTTCACGGCCGTCGACATCCGGACCACCGGGCTGCGCCCCGGGCGCGTCGTCGAGCTCGCCGCGGTGCGGGTGCACGCCGACGGCTCGATCGCCGGCCAGCTGACGACGCTCGTGGACCCCGGAGCCGGGGTGCCGCCGGGTCCGGCGCACGGCATCACGCGCGGCGAGCTCGACGACGCGCCGTCGTTCGGCGAGGTCCTCGGGCCGCTGCTCGACCTGTGCGCCGGCAGCGTGCTCGTGGCGCACGACCTGGCGTTCGTGTCGGCTTTCCTCAGCGCCGAGATCGGCGACCTCGGGGTCCGGATGCCCGTGCTGCCAGGGATTTCGACGCTCGCGGTGGCGCAGTCGGTGGTGCGGCTGCCGAACTACCGGCTCACCACGGTCGCGCACGCGCTGGGCGTGCCGGCCCGGCCCGGGCAGCCGGCGTTGTCCGGCGCGAGGACGGTCGCCCGGCTCGTGACGAGCATGGTCGAGCGGTACGGGTTCACGTTCGCGGCCGAACCGGTCCTCCCCGCCCTGCCCCGGTTCGCCGGCGGCCGGCTGCTCCCGCGCGGCGAAGTGCCACCGGCGGAGCCGGGGTGGATGGCCGACGCCGTCGAGCGGATCACGGCCGGCCGCGACGGCGACGCCTACCTGGACCTGCTCGCCGAAGTCGTCGCGGACCAGCACTTGACGCCCGAAGAGGTGACGGCGCTGGCCGCGTTGGCCGCCGACGCCGGGCTGTCCGACGCTCGGGTGCGGTCGACGCACGAGCAGCTCGTGACGGCGCTGCGGGAGATCGCGGAACGGGACGGCGTCGTGACCGCCGCGGAGGCCCGCGAGCTGCGGCAGGTGGCGACCGCGCTCGGCGTAGCCGGGGTCGACGTGCGGCCGGGCGGCGGTGGGAAAGCGACCCGGGTCCTGGTGCTCGGCACGAGCGTGGACGCGGACCGGATGCGGGCGCGCGTGCTCGAGGAGGGCGTCCAGCTGGCGAAGAAGCTGACCGCGAGCGTCACGCACCTCGTCGTCGACGCGACCGTGCCCGCCGGCGAGCCGCGGGTGGCCCGGGCCACCGAGCTGGGGGCCGAAGTGCTCGACGTCCGCGCCGCACCGGTCGCGCTCGGGTTCGAAGCACCGGCGCGCCAGGCTGTCGCGGCGGGTCGGCCGGCGAAGGTGGTCGGCGGCCGGGTGCTGATGGGCGTCGGGTTGCTGCTGATGTTCAGCGTCGTCTTGGCGATGTTCGGCGGCACCCCGCTGGCGGCCGGGATCTTCGTCGCGGTGCTCGGGGTCGGCGCGCTGCTCGGCGGGTGGTGGATCGCCGAGCCGGCGCCGCGGTGAGCGGGGTTTCGGTACCGTCGGGCCGGTGCCGAGACTGATCCACTTGAACGGGCCCTCCGGGATCGGGAAGTCGACGATCGCGCAGGCCTACGCCGAGCGGCGGCCCGGGGTGCTGAACCTGGACACCGACCGGGTCGTCTGCCTCATCGGGGGCTGGCGGGACACCTTCTTCGAGACCTTCAAGGCCGCGCAGCTGCTCACCCTCGCCATGGCCGAGACCCACCTGCGGACCGGGCACGACGTCGTCATGCCGCAGCTCGCCACCCGCGTCGCCGACATCCGGCCCTTCGAGGACGCCGCCGAACGCTGTGGTGCCGAGTACCGGGAAATCCTGCTCACCGCCGGCAAACCAGTCGCCGGGGCGCGGTTCGCCCGGCGGGCCGCCACGGGCGGTGCCGAGGGCGTCGACGCCGTCATCAACCGGATCGGCGGGGTCGCCGTGGTCGAACGGATCCACGACCAGCTCGGCGCCTACCTCCCGCAGCGGCCGGGCTGCCGGGTCGTGGCCACCGACGGGCGCACGGCCGTCGAGACCTACGCCGACGTCGTCGCGGTCCTCGGCGAAGCCCGCTGACAGCGGTGCGGTTCACTGAAGGCATGGCGATACCCGAGCTCGCGATGCGGCAGATCGAACGCTGGTGCGCTCAGCGCCGCGTCGAGTGCCGGGTGCTGGGTGGCGTGGTCACCATCGTCGAACGCCACGCGGACGGCTCCGAAACCGGCATCGCGCAGCTGCGGTTCGACGAGTTCGGGATCTGGTCGATGCTGCGGTCCGACGGCGACGGCGGGTGGCTGGCTGATCCGGACGCGCCCGTCGCCAGTACCCCGCCGCCGCTGCTGAGCGAAATCTAAACCGGGAACCGCTTCTCGTTGCGGTCGATCTTCGCGTGCGCCGCGGCCGGCAGGTCCACGCCCAGGCGGTCCGCCAGCTGCAGCAGGTACAGCGTGACGTCCGCGATCTCGTCCAGGACGTTCGCCGCCAGCTCCGGGTCGTCGCGCCACGCGTCGGACTCCTCCGGGGTCAGCCACTGGAACAGTGACGTCAGCTCGCCGACTTCGCCGGACAACGCCATCACGAGGTTCTTCGGGGTGTGGTACGGCTCCCAGGCTCGGGCCGCCGCGAAGTCGCGGAGGCGCTGGGTCACTTCGTCGAAGGTCACGCGGCCGATTGTCCTCAGCCGTCACGGTGCGCTAACGGCCGTATGGCGGACCGGCGTTGACCGGTGAATCTCTCACTCAATAGGTTGAACTCCGTCGGGATGCTTGCGGGGCTTGAGGCAGGGAAAGGAACGTCTTGAAGTACCTGCGATCCGTCCGCGGCCGCATGCTCTGCATCGCGTTCGTGCCCGGCGGCGCGTTCGTCGTCGTGGCGCTCGTGATCGCGTTCTTCCTGGTCCACCAAGCGAACCGGACGCAGGACGGCGCCGTGCGGACGGCCGAGGCCGCCGAGCGGACCGCGAGCGCCGTCGGGTCGCTGCAGGGTCAGCGCAGCGCCGCGATGTCCGTGCCCGACCAACGGACCGCCGCGTACGCGAATTTCACCCAGCGGATCGACACCGCCATCGCCGGCCTGCGCGAATACGCCCGGCACGCGCCCGACGCGGAATCCGCGTACCAGCAGACCACCGCCGTCGAGCTGCTTTCCGTCGCCGAAGGCATGGACCGCTCCGATTCCCTCGCCCTGGCGGGGATCGACGCCGTGACGCGGCGGCCGTTCACCGAAGCCGTCGCCGCCTACCGGGCCGAACTGGAGCGGATCGCGCCGCAGCTCACCGAAAGTGGCCGTACCGCGTACGAGTCGCTCACCCGCAGCGCCGATTGGAGCAGGCTCGCGGCCGTCGAGGACGCGCTCGCCGCCGCCGAACCGTTGCCCGTCCCCGAGTCCACGTGGCGCAGCGCCGCCTACCGCGTGTCCCAGCAGCTGGGCAACTTGTACTCCCAGCAGAGCCAGTACGCCGTGCAGCTCACCCTCGACGACGGCCGTCGCACGCTCGCCGGCGCGATCGCCGCGAGCGCGGCCCTGCTCCTGTGTGCCGGGCTCCTGCTCGTCGTCGTCCGCCGGCTCGTCGCGCGGGTGCCCGTGCCGGTCGTGCCGATCATGGTCCCGACGATCCAGGCGGCGATCCCGCGCCCCCGCCACGCTCGGTCACGACGGCCGCGCGTGCCCGAGCCGTGGCCGATGAAAGCCGTGCTCGACGACTTGCGCCGCCGATGAGGACGTCACAACCAGTCACGCACTACGCCGAAAAGAGCACGCGGTTGGACCACACGCCGGACTGGCGCGGTCGGGCAGACTGGTCCGCGTGAGTCCCCACTCGGATCTTCGCCCCTACCTGCGCACTTTGGACGCGGAGACGCTGGCGGACCTCCTGCACGTCCAGGCCGAGCGTGACCCTGAGTTGCGGCATTCGCTCGAACTGCGCGCCGCCACCCAATCCGGTGACGTCAGCGAAGCGCACCGCCTGCTCGACACCGCGGTGCCCGGCGGGAACGGCGAGTACACCGCGAAGGTCGGCGCCGTCCTCGACACGCTGCAGCGGATGCTCGACGCCGGCAGCCGGGCCGACCTGGCTCCGCTCGCCCGTCGCACGGTCGACGACATCAGCGAGGTGCTGGAGCAGTCCGGCGACCACGCGGGCGACCTCGGCGACCGGCTGGACCGCGCCGTCGAGCTGTACGCCCGGGCGTGCGCCGCCCGGCCGCCCGACCCGGAGAAGCTGGCCGACTGGATCCTCGAGGTCGAGTTCGACGGCCCCGGCCGCCCGGCGATCGACCTCGCCGACTTCGCGGCGGCGCTGGGCGAACCCGGCCTGCGCCGGATCAAGTCCACTGTGGACGACGTGCTCGCGGCGAGCGGGCCCGGCCACCGCCGGGACGTCGCCGAAGGGCTGCGCGAACAGCTGGCCGAGGTGCTCGGTGACGTCGACGAGCTGGTCGCGATCCTCTCGGCCAAGCCGCCGCGGCGCGACGTCAGCCTCAAGATCGTCCGGGTGCTGCGGGCCGCCGGGCGGCACAGCGAGGCCATCGCGCACGCCGCCCGCGCGCTCACCCAGGACAAGAAGCCGCCCGAGCCCGAACCCGCACCCGACGACGAAACGTCCCGCCGTCGCCAGGAGTTCGACGCCGAGCCGGGCCGCGAGACGTACGCCGCGTTGCGCGAAGCCGCGACGGCCGGCGGGAAGTGGCCCGCGCAGCGCCGGGCCGCGCTGGCGTGCCTGCGCGAACGCGCCGCGGAGGGCGGGGCCGACGAGCTGGTCCGCGTCCTGCTCGACGACGGCCGTCCCGACGAAGCCTGGCGCGCGTGCGTGCGGTTCGGGGCGTCGCCGGAGCTGAAGCTCGAACTCGCCGAGCAGCGCGCCGCGGAGCACCCGGCCGAGACGATCCCGGTCTTCCGCGAGCACGTCGACGAGCTCATCGAGCGCAAGGACCCGCAGGCCTACCAGGAAGCCGCGCGCCGGCTGAAGCTGTTGCGCACCTTGCACAAGCGCGCCGGGACGCCGGACGAATTCACCGCTTACCTGGCGGCGCTGGTGGAAACCCACCGCCGGAAAACCCGCCTGATCACGGAAATCCGGACCGCGCGCATTGCTTTGCCGAAAGCCGTAACCCCCTCGCGCACCCCTCGTTGACCGAGGTGAACCGGTGATTCACGTGCACCGGGACATCGAAGGCCCGCCACGGGCGGTGACGCCTCTGGCCAGCGATGTCGCGGTGGCCCTGTCCCGCCGTCCGGCTCGGCGCCTCCCCGTCGAGCACCCGGCGGGACCCGCGCCAGGGCCACCGCGACCAGCTCTGAAACGATGACCGCATGAGCCCGGTGAGTCGCGCCCGCAAGAAGGCACCGCAGCCCGTCACCCACAGCGTGACCGGCCTGTTCAAGGACGTCCTGAACGACTTTTCCGCGCTGGGCGCCGACCCCGCGCCGGTGGACGTCGAGCTGCTCGCCTCCGAGGTCCTCGGCCAGTTCCGCGAGGTGCCCCTCGAGGAGGGCGACGAGCCGCTGGGCCTCGAGCTGATCGCCTTCGCGCAGCGCAAGATCACGCCGGGCGCCGCCGCGCTGCTGGCCGCCCTGAAGGTCGTCGCGGAGACCGACGTCGAGCGCAAGGCCGCCGAAGACGGCTTGCAGGTCGTCCTCGGCCGCGGCATCCCCGCGCCGAGCTGGGCCGGGGCGCTGGGCCAGGTCACCGCCGGCGAGTGCTGGCGGACCGGGGACGTCTACGGCGACGAGTCGTCGCTGCTCTGCGTCTTCACCCACGCCGACCAGGCGCACGGCCTGCTCGCGCTGCTCGACTTCACCGAGGGCGGCCGGGTGCGGGACCTCGTCGTGATCGAGCAGCCCGAGGAGGTGCTCGCCGAGATGCGGGCGCAGGCCGACGCCGACCCGGAGCTGGTCGCCTTCGAAGCGGTCGACCCCGCCGAAGCGCACCGCCTGCTGTCGGACGGCCTCGCCGCGACCGACCACCTCGACGACGCCGACGTCAGCGAGGACTACGCGCGCTTCCACGCGGTCGCGCTGACGTGGTCGCGCGCGCTGCCGGAGCCCGCGCTCGTCCCCGAGGTCGCCGAGTGGTCCGACACCGAACGCGCTGCCGTCGTCGAGCAGTTCGTCGCGGCGAGCGGCGAGGACGCCGGCGCCGCCCGCGCGATCGGGCGCCTGCTGCTGGAGCACGGCCTGGCCACCGACCCCGCGAACCCGCTGCGCGTCGGGCCGGAGAAGATCGCGCGGTTCCTCGAAGGGCTGCTGGGCGAGGAGTTCGAGCTCGACGCCGAACACGAGGACGCCGTCGAGCCGGTCGTGCTGGCCTGGGTGCAGTGGACGGCGGACCGCGCCGGGCTGACCGAGACCGCGGTCGCCGCGCTCGACGAGGCCGTCGCCGACTACCTCAGCGAGTACTCCGACGAGGACGACTCGCCGCTCGAGCGCTACTTCGGCGACGTCGGCGAGCTGTCACCGACCGAGCTGGCGGACGCGCTGGAACGCCGGATGTTCGCCGTGCCGTCGCTGACCACGGAGATCGAGGACGAAGAGGTCGACCTCGACCCCACCGACCCCGAGCAGCGCCGGGCGCTGGTCATCGCCGAGGCCGACGAGGACGAGGAAGAGCAGCGGCTGGTGCTGCGCGCGACGATCGTCGACCAGCTGTGGGACGACGAGCCGGCCGAAGCCTGGCAGGCCGTGCAGCGCCTGCAGGAGGGCGAGCTCGACCGCGACGAGATCTTCGAGCAGCTGATCGACGCTCTGGAGGGCAGCTTGCTGGAGTCCGAGGAATCGCTCGAATACGACGCCGACGCCTACGTGGAGGCGCTGACCGAACTTTGACGCGCTACGGGCGGGGGCCGGCCGGTTCGGTGGCCTTCGCCCGGCGCCGCTCCTGGATCCGGTCGTCGAAGTCGACGACGAAGGTTCCGGCGGCCATCGCGATCAGCAAGGCCAGACCCAGCACCGCACCGACCCACGTGAGGATCATCGCGAACATCGTGGGCCTCCTCCCCAGCTCAGAGCCGTTTTCCTGACTCCTTCAGGGTCGCTTTCCGAACGGGCGTCCGGTATCGGCCAACCGGTTAGGCCTCGCTGCCTCCCCTCGGCCGATCGGCCGGTGTTCGGGGGCGCAGCGTGCGGATGGTGCGCGTGTGGGTGACGGATCAGAGCTTGCGCAGGCGGACACGGTTGATGGCGTGGTCGCAGTCCTTGCGCAGCACGAGCGTCGCCCGCGGGCGCGTCGGCTTGATGTTCTCCATCAGGTTCGGCTCGTTGATCGACCGCCACAGGTGCCGCGCTTCGGCGCGGGCCTCGTCGTCGGGCAGGCCGGCGAAGTGGTGGAAGTGCGACGCCGGGTCGGCGAACGCCGTGTGCCGCAGCTCGAGGAAGCGCTCGATGTACCAGCGCTGGATGTCGTCGGTGTGCGCGTCGACGTAGATCGAGAAGTCGAAGAGGTCGGACACCATCAGCCGCGGGCCCGGCTGCAGCACGTTGAGGCCTTCGACGATGAGGATGTCCGGCTGCTGCACGACCTGCTCCTGGCCGGGCAGGATGTCGTAGGCCAGGTGCGAGTACACCGGCGCGGCCACGCGCTCGGCGCCCGACTTCACCTCGGTGACGAACCGCAGCAGCGCGCGGCGGTCGTAGCTCTCGGGGAAGCCCTTGCGGTGCATGATCCCGCGCCGCATCAGCTCGGCGCGCGGGTACAGGAACCCGTCGGTGGTGACCAGGTCGACGCGGGGGTGGTCCGGCCAGCGGGCGAGCAGAGTGCGCAGGATGCGGGCGGTGGTCGACTTGCCGACCGCGACGCTCCCGGCGATGCCGATGACGAACGGGACCTTCGTGCCGCGGGAGTCGTCACCGAGGAACGTCGTGGTCGCTTCGTAGAGCCGCTGGCGCGCGGCGACCTGCAGGTTGATCAGACGGGACAGCGGGAGGTAGACGTCGGCGACCTCGGCCAGGTCGACCTGCTCGCCCAGGCCGCGCAGCCGCAGCAGTTCGGCGGCGGTCAACGGCAACGGCGTCGAACTTCGCAGTTCTTTCCACTGTTCGCGGTGCAGCTCGACATAGGGGCTGAGTTCGCGGACCCGGGTCATCGCACACTCCTCGGCCGTCGCCTGCACTGGCGGACGTTCACCTGCGTGATTAACGGTAGGGCTTACGGCCGGTGAACGCGCTGTGATGTAGTCCACCCCGGGTTTCGGGTGATCACCGCGTGTGACGGAAGACCTCTTCCCACGCCGCCGCGACCTGGCGCGCGCACGTGGCCGGGTCGACGCCGCCGACGCCCGTGCCCAGGCCCGGCATCGCGATCGTGTCGACGATCTCCCGGACCGGCCCGTCGTCGAGCTGCCCGTCGCGCCACTGCAGGAACACCGCGCGCGCCGCGAGGTAGGGGTGCACGGTGTCGGCGGGCAGCCGCTCGCCGGGCTCGCGCATGGTCGGCGCGCTGATCAGCCACGCCGGCTCGGCCTCGCCGGTCGGCACGACGACGGCCTCGCCGATCGGCACCTCACCGCCGTGAAAAGCCAAAACGGCACTGCGGACGCTCTGCTCGACCCCGGGGAACGCCCGCGCGTAGACGGCGTCGATACCGCCGCGCATCCAGCCGTAGGAGTTGGCCGGGCTGACCACGGCCTGGGCGACGACGTCGAGGACCGACCCGCGGTGCACCCGGACCCGGCCCGTCAGCTTCTTCGCAGCGGCGGCCCACGCGGTGGCGAGTGGTTCATCGACGGCGCACAGCACCAGCTCCGGTGTGCGAGGGGAGACCGGCGGGTGCGTGCCCTCACGGCCGGTGTGCGTGCCCGAGTCGGCGGTCACGCCCTTAGCATCGCAAAAAATGCCACCGGGCGTAACCAGTTGGCGTACCGGCTGTCCGAGTGAAAGTCGCCACCCCCGTAGCCTGGGGATGTGTCACGCATCGCATACTTCGGCCCCCAGGGGACCTTCACCGAACAGGCCGCGCGGGTCCTCGCCGGCGGCGGCGAACTGATTCCGGTCGAGACCGTCCGGCTGGCGATGACGGCCGTCCGCAAGGGCGAGGCGGACGCCGCGTGCGTCCCCATCGAAAACTCGGTCGAGGGCGTGGTGCCCGCCACCCTCGACGCGCTCAGCGAGTCGACCCCGCTGGTCGCCGTCGCCGAGGCGATCCTGCCGATCCACTTCAGCGTGCTGACCCGGCGCGGCGGCGGCGACATCAAGACCGTCGCCAGCCACCCGCACGCGCTCGCGCAGGTCCGCGAGTGGCTGGAGACGAACCTGCCGGACGCGACCCCGGTGGCGTCGTCGTCGACCTCGGCAGCCGCGGTCGGCGTGCTGGAGGGCCAGTTCGACGCGGCGGTGTGCGCGCCGGTCGCCGTCGAGCACTACGACCTCGACGTGCTGGCCACTGAGGTCGCCGACGTCAGCGACGCGGCCACGCGGTTCCTGCTGGTCCGCCCGCCTGGCGAGCTGCCGGAGCCGACGGGCGCCGACCGGACGTCCGTCGTCGCCGCGGCCGTGAACCGCACCGGCACCCTGGCCGAGCTGCTCACCGCGCTGGCCGACCGCGGGATCAACCTGACCCGGCTCGACGCGCGGCCGACGCGCAACAACTTCGGCGAGTACCGCTTCTTCATCGACTTCGAGGGCCACCTCGCCGAGCCGCGGATCCTCGACGCGCTGACGGCGTTGCGCCGGCACTGCCGCAACCTGCGGTTCCTCGGCTCGCACCCGCGTGCCGACGGGACGCGCACCACGATCGAGCCCGGCTTCGGCAACGACGACTTCGTCGAAGCCGCCGTGTGGGCCGACGCGGTCCGCAAGGGGGACCTGGCGTGAGGTTGCTGCTCATCCGCCACGGGCAGACCGAAGGGAACGTCCGCGGCGCGCTCGACACCGCCCTGCCCGGCCCGCCGCTGACCGAACTGGGCCGCACGCAGGCCGAAGACCTCGCGTTCCGGTTGTCGGGGGAGCCGATCGCCGCGGTCTACGCGTCGCAGGCGACCCGCGCGCAGCAGACGGCCGCGCCGCTGGCCGCGCAGTTCGACCTGGACGTCCAGGTCGTCGACGGCGTCCACGAGGTGACCGCCGGCGACCTGGAGGGCGCGACCGACCACGAGTCGATCCGGACGTACATGGAGACCGTGCGGCGGTGGACGCTCGGCGAGCTGGCGGCGGCGCTGCCCGGCGGCGAGAGCGGCACCGACGTGCGCACCCGCATGCTCGACGCGGTCGGCACCCTGCGCGCCAAGCACGAGCAGGCCGATCCGGACAGCGTCATCGCCCTGGTCAGCCACGGTGGCGCGATCCGGCTCTCGGCCGAGTGGCTGGCGGCGAACGTCCACGCCGACGTCGCCAACGCGGCCCTCATCCCGAACACCGGCCTGGTCGAGCTGGAAGCGCGGCCGGACGGTCAGTGGCACTGCCTCACTTGGGTTGACACGCCGCTCTGATCGTCACGAAAGTGTGATCCCGTCACGTTTAAGACACGTTTGGTGGGGAATTAACGAGGCGAACCAACCTGCCGGAGATCCGTACGTCTACCCAGTAGCACCACACCAGGGAGGCGATTGACATGGTTCGGACGAAGCTTTCTCGGTTGCTGCCGGTGGTCGCGGCTTCGGCGGGCGTCCTCGCGCTTTCCGCCTGCGGGAGCGGCGGGACCACGAACGCGGCGAGCAGCTCGACGCCGTCGACGACGGCATCGCCCACCTCCACCACCGTCACCTCGACCGCGCCCAGCGCGAGCAGCTCGACGGCCGCCGCGCCGCCGGTCGCGCAGCCGGCCGACAACGGCCTCTGCAAGGCCGGCGACGTCACGCTGTCGCTCGGCCAGGGCGACGCCGGCGCCGGTTCGGTCTACCGGCCGCTGCTGATCAAGAACACCAGCGCGAAGCCGTGCGAGATCCAGGGCTTCCCCGGGGTCTCCTACGTGGCCGGCACCGACGGACACCAGGTCGGCAAGGACGCGTTCCGCGAAGGCACCAAGGGCAACGCGGTCAAGCTGGACCCGGGCCAGACGGCGGCCGCCGACATCCAGTTCGTCAACGTGCAGAACTTCGACCCGGGCACCTGCCAGCCGACGCCGGTGAAGGGCCTGCGGATCTACCTGCCGCAGGAGACCGCGTCGAAGTTCGTGCCGAGCGACGGCACGGCCTGCGCGAGCACGAAGATCCCGGGTAACCAGCTGTCGGTGAAGACGGTCCACCCGGCCTGACCTAAATGCGGCCGCAGATCTCCTGCGCCTGCACGAGGTGCCGCTGGCCGGAGATGTCGTTGAAGTGCAGGCTGAGCACCATCCTGGCGACGCCGTCGATGTGGTCGGCCAGCGGCTGGTAGGTGGCGTTGACCTGGGCCGCGGCCGCGGAGAGCTCGCGTGCCGCGGTCATCCGGTGCAGCCGTTCGGGGGTGAGGCCGGGCGTCAGCGACGGCTGCGTGTCCCGGCTCGTGTCCGGCAGCTCGCCGACGCGGTCGAGGGCCTGGCACGCGGCCAGCGCGTCGTCGAGCGCGCCCGCGTGCACGCCGGACAGGCCCCACAGCAGCCCGAGCACGCCGCCGCCGAGCACGAACCCGGCCACCGCGCACAGCACGAGCAGCCGCCGTGACTGCGGTGGCGCCGCTTTGACCTCCTCGGACTCGCCCGGAGGCTCGTCGAAGTCGGGGCCGGCGTCGGTGCCGGTTCCGGGGTCCACGGTGCGCATAGCCGCCTCCCACCACCTGGGTGCTGAGACATTTCAGCTCACAAACCCGGTTCCTGGTGCTGTAGCGGCGCGGCTGAGTCCGATTTGTCATCCAGCGGGAAGCGCCGCAGCGCGACGGCCGCGAACGCGGCGATCACCAGCATCGCCAGCCCCGAGACGGCGAACGTCCGCGCCGCCGTGCCGAGCGCGGTGGTCAGCACCCCGCCGAGCAGCGCGCCGAGCGGGATCGCGCCCCAGACGACCGTGCGCCACACCCCGAGCACCCGGCCGAGCAGCTCGCCGGGCACGAGCGTGTGCCGGGCGGTCGCGAGCACGACGTTCACCGCGACGACGGCGGCCGCGAACAGCCCGAACAGCGCGGCGCCCGCGACCGGCGAGCGCACCAGGCCCATCCCGCCGAACCCGGCGCCGCAGCAGACGATCCCGCCGGCCACGACCGCGCGCCGCCCGGCCGCGCGCACCAGCCGCGGGGCGACGCCCGCGCCGAGCAGCCCGCCGATGCCGCCGACGAACGCGAAGAACCCGAAGGTCGCGTCGGACAGGTGGAGGTCGTCGAGCGCGTAGAGCACCAGCTGCGCCTGCGCGAGCTCGCTGACCAGGCTGAGCAGCCCGGCGATGACGACCAGCCGCAGCAGCAGCGCGTTGCCGCGGAGCCAGCGCAGGCCGTCGGCCAGCTCGGTGCGCAACCGCGCCGGCTGCGCCTCGCCGCGGCCGCGGTAGGTACCGGCCAGCCCGAGCAGGACCGCGGCCGCGAGCGCGAAGCCCACGGAGTTGAGGAAGAACGGGAAGGCGGCGAAGAGCGCGAAGGTCATGCTGCCGATCGGGCCGCCGAGGAACGTCTGGCCGACGATCTCGCACGCCTGGAGCTTGCTGTTCGCGCTGTCGAGCGAGCCGTCGCCGACGACGGCCGGGACCAGGGCGTTGGCCGCGCTGTCCGCGATCGTTTCGGCGGTGCCGATGACCAGGGCGGTCAGGTAGACCAGCCAGATCGTCATCCCGCCGGCGGCGACGAGCACGGCGAGGGTGCCGACCGCGACCGCGCGGGCCGTGTTGGCGACGATCATCGCGCGCCGCCGGTCGATCCGGTCGACCAGCGCGCCGGCGACGGCGGCGAAGAGCAGCCACGGCAGGAACTGCGTCGCGGAGAGCCCGGCGATGAGCACGGGGTCGTGGGTCAGGGTCGTGGCCAGCAGGGGCAGGGCCACCTTGCCGATGCCGTCGCCCAGGTGGGAGGCGGCGCTCGACGTCAGCAGCCACGTGAGTCTTCGAGCAGGGTGCACCGGATCCCCCAGCACTCATCGCAGTCGCCCAATGACTTCGGGTAACAGGATAAGCGCGCGGTCAGCCGCCGGTGGTCACGTTGTGGCTTCAGCCCCAGCCGAGCTCGTGCAGCCGGGCGTCGTCGATGCCGAAGTGGTGTCCCAGCTCGTGCACGACGGTGATCAGGACCTCTTCGACGACCTCGTCCTCGTCCTCGCACATCGACAGGATCGGCTGCCGGTAGATCGAGATCCGGTCGGGCAGCACCCCGCCGTACGAGGACGTCCGCTCGGTCAGCGCGATCCCGTGGTAGAGCCCGAGGATGTCCGGCGCCTCGTCGTTGAACTCCTCGACGAGCACGACGACGTTGTCCATCGCCCGCGCGAACTCGGGCGGCACCTCGTCCAGGGCTTCCGAGACCAGTTCCTCGAACCGCTCCCGGCTCATCTCGACGGGCATCAGCCGTTCGTCTTCGTCGACGGCGGGGCGGAGCTCGACGTCGCCGGTCCGCCGCCCCCGTCCGACGGCGGGCCGCCGTCCTGGGGCTGGCCGCCGTCCGGGCCCGCCGGGGCGGCCTTGACGCTGCCGGTCACCGCCTGCAGGCCGCTCTTGTCGGGCAGGAGCGCCGCGACCTTGCAGTTGACCTTCGTCGAACCGGCGTCCCAGCTCTCCTGTTCCCGCAGGTCCCAGGTCAGGATCAGCTTCTTCGCGTCGAGGTCGGCACCGTCGGTGTACGTCGCCGCCTGCTTGGTGCACTCGGTGTCGAGCCACGCCTTCTGGTCGTCCTGCTTCGGGTAGGCGTCCTTGAACTTCGACTTGAGGTCGAGGGTCGCGATGATCTCGTAGGAGTGCGGCTTCGCGCAGTCGATCGGGTCGCCGACGCCCTTGCCCTGCAGCGCGAGGCAGGTGCCCGGCTCGAACACGAGCGACTGGTCCTGCTCCTTCGCCGGCCCGGTGGTCGGCAGCAGCTTGCCGGCCGGGCCCGCCCACTGCAGGCCGCACCGCAGCTGGCGGTCGCCGTCGTCCCACTGCGACGGCGTCGGGCGCAGCAGGTTCGTCGTCAGCTTCCCGTACGGATCGAGGTTGTGGCCGAGGTAGGGCTTCACGTCCGAGGAGCACTTCTGCTGCGCGATCTGCTGCCACTGGTCCAGCGACGGCACCGGCGCGCCCTCCGGGTACTGCGCGCCGATGTCGACGAGCGCGGTCACCTCGAACAGGTGCGGCTGGGTGCAGACGACCTTGCGAGCGTCGCTCGCGTCCGGGTTGTCCCAGGTCAAGCAGCTGCCCGGCGGCGAATGGAAGGCTTCCTCGGCCGCCGCCGAGAGCCTGCCCGTCCCGCCGCCGGCGCCACCGGCGAAGCCGCCGCTGCCGCTGAACAGGACGCTGAGGGCGAGCGCGATGAGCGCGCCCGCGAAGATCCCGCCCATCACGACGCGGGTGCGCAGCGTCTGCGTGGCGGCAGGGAACCGATCGGCGCTGGGAGACATCGCAGTCCATGATGCCCGCGCCGCGCGAGACGTGCGCGATCCGGGTGGTTAGGGTGGGTCACGGTTTCGTGAGGCCGGGGATTACGGAGCGCACATGACGCAGGACAACAACACTGGGGACCAGCCGCCCCCCGAGCCGCCGAAGCGCGGTTCGATGAGATTCCAGGACTCGAACACCCGTCCCAAGGAGCCCTCGCTCGCCGAGCAGCGCGCGCGTCAGCAGGCCTTGGTCCAGGAGGAGCGGGACGAGGAACTCGCCCGCCAGGCCGACGCGAAGGCGGCGACCCGGCGCAAGATCCTCATCGGCAGCGGCGTCACGGTCGGGCTCGTCGGCCTGGTCGCGACGTTCTACACGGTCGCCAAGCCGCAGGGCGAGGTCACCGCCGTCTGCACCGACTCGAACGGCATCGTCCAGAACGACGACAACTGCGACGAGAACTACGTCACCAGCCACCACGGCTACTCCAGCGGCGGCTTCTGGTTCATCCCGATCGGTGGCGGCGGTTACCAGAGCTACCGGTACAACTACGGCGGTACCGGCACGATCGGCCAGCCCGTCACCGGGGGGTCCTACGACCCGCCGTCGTCGCGGACCAGCGTCAACACGAAGTCCGGCAAATCCGTCCAGCGCGGCGGCTTCGGCATCAGCGGCAAGAGCGGCAGCACCGGGAGCACCGGCGGCAGCGGCAAGAGCGGGGGATCGTAGGTGTACCGGGACCGGCGTGAGCCGCGGCGCGACTGGCAGCGGATCGTCGAAGAGCAGGGGCTCGTCTACGGCACGCCGGCCCGCGACGCCAGTGGCCGGGTGCGGCCGTACTGGGACGAGTCGGTGCACTACGTCTTCGACATGGACGAGGTCCTCTCGCTCGAGGCGGACGTCGAACTGCTGCACTCGATGTGCCTGGAGGCCGTCGACAACGTCGTGACGACCGAGGGCTACCAGCGGTTCGGCATCCCCGAGTGGGTCTGGCCGCACATCGCCGAGTCGTGGAAGCGGCAGGACCCGCACGTCTACGGCCGGTTCGACCTGCGCTACGACGGCAAGTCGCCGGCGAAGCTGCTGGAGTACAACGCGGACACGCCGACCACGCTGCTCGAGGCGTCGCTGCTGCAGTGGCACTGGAAGACCGACGTCTTCCCGGACGACGATCAGTGGAACTCGATCCACGAGAAGCTCGTCGAGCGCTGGGCGTTCCTGCAGGACAAGCTGCCGTCGAACGAGCTGCACTTCACGTGGTCGGCCGCGGATCCGAGCGGCGAGGACAACGTCACCACGGCGTACCTGCAGGAGACCGCGGCGGAGGCCGGCCTGGACACGGTGGGCCTGGCGATCGAGGAGATCGGCTGGGACCCGGTGCTCAAGCGGTTCGTCGACCTCGAAGAGTCGCAGATGGCGACCGTGCTGAAGCTGTACCCGTGGGAGTGGGTGGTCGACGAGGAGTTCGGCCGCCACGCCGTCGAGTCGCTGCCGCGGACGCTGTGGATCGAGCCGCTCTGGAAGATGATCCTCTCCAACAAGACGCTGCTGGCGATCCTGTGGGAGAACTACCCGGGCCACCCGAACCTGCTGCCGGCGTTCGCCGACGACCCGGGGCTGCTGACGGAGTACGTCCGCAAGCCGAAGCTGGGCCGCGAAGGCGCGAACGTCCAGATCGTCGCGACCGGCTACGAGACCCAGACCGACGGCGTCTACGGCGCCGAAGGCTTCGTCTACCAGGCGTTCGACCCGCTGCCCGAGTTCGACGGCTACCGGCCGGCGCTGGGCGCGTGGATCGTCGGCGACAGCTCCGCCGGCCTGGGCATCCGGGAGACCGGCGGGCTCGTCACCGACGACGGTGCCGCATTTGTCCCACATCGCATCCCCGAAGCGTGATACAACACCGTCGCTGATCAGCCCTTTCTCCTGGGAGACAATTCGTGAACACGACCCTTGCGCTGTCCGACACGTTCGGCTCCGACCTCGTGCGGGGGATCGGCGCGATCCTGCTGTACGGCGTCATCGGCCTGCTGCTGATGTTCGCCGGCTTCTACGCGATCGACTGGACCACGCCGGGCAAGCTGTCGAAGCTCGTGACGCAGGGCCTGCCGAACGCGGTGATCGTGACCGCGTCCGGGATGCTCTCGATGGCGTTCATCGTCGTCGTGGCGATCTTCAACTCGGCGAGCGACCTCACCGAGGGCCTGATCACCTCGCTGGTCTACGGCCTGCTCGGGATCATCGTCCAGGTGATCGCGGTCCGGCTGCTGGAGTGGGCGACCCGCATCGACGTGGCGTCGACCATCGAGAGCGAGCACTTCGCCCCGGTGAGCATCGTCGTCGCGGCGGCGCACATCGGGCTGGGCCTCGTGGTGGCGGTCGGCATCTCCTGACGTCGTGGGCCGATCGGGCGTGATCGTGGCCGCGTTCGCCCGTTCGCACTAGCGTGGGGTTCGTGCGCCTGCTGAGGACACCGGACGACCGGTTCACGGACCTGCCCGACTTCCCCTTCGAGCCCGAGTACGTCGAGCTCGACGACCCCCACGGCGGCGTGATCAGAGTCGGTTACGTGGAGGCGGGCCCGGCCGACGGCCCGGTCGTCCTCCTGCTGCACGGCGAACCGAGCTGGTCGTACCTGTACCGGAAGATGCTGCCGGTCCTGGCGTCGGCGGGCCTGCGCGCGATCGCGCCGGACCTGGTCGGCTTCGGCCGGTCCGACAAGCCGGGCGACCTGACCGACCACACGTACGCGCGCCACGTGGAGTGGATGCGCGGGTTCGCCTTCGACGCGCTGGACCTGCACGACGTGACGCTCGTCGGCCAGGACTGGGGCGGCCTGATCGGGCTGCGGCTGGTCGCGGAGAACCCCTCGCGGTTCGCGCGGGTGGTCGCGGCCAACACGGGCCTGCCCACGGGCGACGTCGACATGCCGCCGCAGTGGCATGCGTTCCGCGAGGCCGTCCAGAAGGCCCCGGTGCTGGACGTCGCCCGGTTCGTCCAGTCGGGCTGCCGGTCCACCTTGCCGGAAGAGGTGCGCGCGGCTTACGACGCGCCGTTCCCGAACGAGATGTACAAGGCGGCTCCGCGGGCGATGCCCGGGCTGGTGCCCTACCGGCCGGACGACCCGGCATCGGAAGCGAACCGCGCGGCGTGGAAGACGTTGACGGAGCTGGAAATCCCGTTCCTGGTGGCGTTTTCCGACGGCGACCCGATCACGGGCGGAATGGGCCCGATCCTGAAGCGCTCGATGCGCGGGGCGTCCGGTCTGAACCACCCGGTGATCGCGGACGCGGGGCACTTCCTGCAGGAGGACAAGGGCGAGGAACTGGCCCAGCACGTGGTGCGCTTCGTGCGGGGCTAGACGTCCAGCGACTGGGTGCCGAGGACGGTGGCCAGCTCCAAGCGGTCGGCGTCCTCGGTCCCCGGCTCGGCGGTGTAGACGCTGATGCGCAGGTCGTCCTGGGCGACGACCAGCGTGTCGCAGTCGAGGGTCAGCGGGCCGACCGCCGGGTGGTCGATCGTCTTGCGGCGGGACGGGTCCGGCAGCGGTGGTGGGGCCTCGGCGTCCCACAGCTCGGCGAAACGCGGGCTGCCCGCGGTCAGGTCGGCGATCAAGCGCCGCAACGCGTGGTCGGCGGGGTAGCGCGATGCCGTCAAGCGCAGGTCGGCCACCAACCGGGCCTCGTGCTCGGCCTGCTCCTTCGGACTGTGGACGACCCGTGACGGCAGGTGCGTGACGTTGCGCCACACGGCGTTGCGCTCCAGGCCGCGCCACGCGGTCGTGTCGCCCATCAGCGCGTTGTACGGCGCGTTGCCCAGCACCAGCGTCCAGCTCGCGTCGTAGACGACCACCGGCGTGTGCGACAGCCGGTCGAGCAGCCGCTGGACGCTCGGGGCGATCCGCGACGGGACGACGTCCGGACCCGGCGCGGCGTGCCCGGCCAGCCGGAACAGCAGGTCGCGTTCGACGTCGGACACGCGCAGCGCGCGGGCCAGCGACTCCACCACCTGTGCCGAAGGCGCCGTCGCGCGGCCTTGTTCGAGGCGGGTCAGGTAGTCGGCCGAGATGCCCGCGAGCGCGGCCAGCTCCTCGCGACGCAACCCACTCGCGCGGCGCCGCCGGCCAGCCGGGACGCCGACGGCCTCGGGTGCCACGCGATCGCGCCAGCGGCGGACCGTCCGGCCGAACTCCCACGCCTCCACACCGTCCATTCTGGACGAGCTGGCGTCCGTTGTCCTGGCCCTGGCAGTCCTACGAAAACCGGACGACTGGTTGCCGCCCGGCCGTCCTCGCAGGCTGGGGGCATGACCGAACCCGGCACCGTCCTCATCACCGGCCCGACCCGCAACCTGGGCCGCCACACCGTGCTGGCCCTCGCCGGCCGGCCCGAAAAGCCTGATCTGCTGCTCGTCGGCCGCGCCGGCCACGACCTGACGGCGGTCGCCGACGAAGCCCGTGCGCTCGGTGCGCGCGTCCGCGAGATCGGCTGCGACCTGGCGAGCCTGGAAGACGTCCGAAAAGCCGCGGCCACCGCGCGCGAGCTGCTCACGACCATGCGTCCGCTGCGCGCGCTGATCGCCAACGCCGGGGTCATGTCGGCCGACACCCGGCAGGCGTCGGCCGACGGCTACGAGCTGACCTTCGCCGTCAACTACCTCGCGCACGCCCAGCTGATCGGCGACCTGCTCGGCTCGTTCACCGCGCCGGCGCGGGTCGTGCTGATCGGCTCGAACACCTACCACGCCAACTTCTGGCGCAAGCTGCTCCACGTCGCCGAGGCGGACTGGGCGGACCCCGTCGAGCTGGCCCGCCCGGGCACCGGCGAGCCGAGCATGGAAGCCTCCGGCGTCGCCTACTCCAACGCCAAGCTGGCGATCCTCTACTACGCCCACGAGCTGCAGCGGCACACGGACGTCCACGTGTCCGTGTTCGAACCGGGCTGGATGCCCGGCACCGCGCTGGGCCGCGGCGCCCCAGCGGCGTTCCAGGCGATGAGCCGCGCGTTGGCCCGGATCCCCGGCGTTTCGACGCCACGGCGCTCGGGGCCGCTGCTGGCCGCGTTGGCCGTCGACGAGAAGTGGGCGCACCTGTGCGACGGCGCGTTCGTGGTGAAGGACAAGCTCACGGAGGTCCAGCCGGTCGCCCACGACCGTGGTCGTGAGCGACGGCTGTGGGAGGCGACCGCCGAGCTACTGGGCGAGCGCCGCGTGGGTGGCCGCCAGTGAGTCGACCAGGATGTCCAGCCCCTCCTGGGCTTCCTCGGCGGTCAACGTCATCGGCGGTCCCAGCCGCAGGACGTTGCCGTGCAGGCCGCCCTTGCCGATCAGCAGCCCGCGCTTCTTCGTCTCCTCCAGCATCCTCGCCGCCGCGGCCACGTTCGGCGAAGTCGTGCCCGGCTCGATCAGCTCGACGCCGATCATCAGCCCCTTGCCCCGGACCTCCGCCACGATCGGCGAGTCGCACGCCCGCAACCCCGACAGCAGCTGCGCGCCGCGAGCGGCGCAGTTGGCCTGCAGGTCGTGGTCCTTGATGTAGTCCAGCACCGCCGTCGCGCCGGCCATCGACACCGGGTTGCCGCCGAACGTCGAGAACGACTGGGCCTGGAAGCAGTCCAAGACGTCGCCGCGAGCCACGACGCCACCGACCGCGAGCCCGTTGCCGAGGCCCTTCGCGAACGTCATCATGTCCGGCGTCACGCCGTGGGCCTCGATGCCCCAGAAGTGCTCGCCCGTGCGGCCCCAGCCGGTCTGGACCTCGTCCGAGATGAACAGCACCCCGTAGGAATCAAGGACCTCCTTCATCGCCCGGAACAGCCCGTCCGGCGGGAGGCTGAACCCGCCCACGCCCTGGATCGGCTCGGCGATCAGGCAGGCGACGTCGCCCGCGGTCGCCGTATCGAGCACGTCCACCAGGTCCGCGACGCACGCGTCGATGTACGAAGCGTCGGAAAGCGAGCGGAACGGGCTGCGATAGCGGTAACCGCCGTGGACGTAGTTGACCTTCACCGGGCTCAGCGCCGACGCCGACCAGCCGCGGTTGCCGGTGATCGCGACCGTTCCGAAGGACCGGCCGTGGTAGGAGTTGCGCATCGCCAGGACCTGGTTGCTGCGCCGGAACTGCGTCGCCAGCATCAGCGCCGTGTCGTTGGCCTCGCTGCCCGAGTTCGTGAAGAACACCTTCGCGTCCGGGATGCCGGACAGCGCAGCGATCCGCTCGGCCAGCTCGACCTGCGAGCGGATCAGGTACAGCGTCGAGGTGTGGAGGATGCCCGTGTCGAGCTGCTTTCGGACTGCGTCGCCGATCTCCGCGACGTCGTAGCCCATCGAGTTGGTCAGCACACCGGCGAAGAAGTCGAGGTAGGTGCGGCCCTGCGAGTCCGTCATCCGCCGGTCGTGGGCGTGCACGATCTCGATCGGCTCTTCGTAGAGCAGTGACATCCAGGACGGCATGACTGCGCGGTGCCGGGCGAGCAGCTCATCGGTCATCGAACGCCTCCTCGGGGTCTCAAGCGAGTATGAGGAGGCCGTGAACAGCGCTTCAACGATCAGACTGTCGGGATAACCCAGTAGGGACGCACAGTCTGTACGGACTACCCTCTGACCCGTGATTGACCCCAGGACTCTGCGCGATGACCCGGAAGCCGTGCGCGCGTCGCAGCGCGCCCGTGGCGAAGACGAGGGAGTGGTCGACAAGCTGCTCTCCCTCGACTCCCGCCGCCGGTCTTCGATCGCGGCCGCCGACAAGCTGCGCAACGAGCAGAAGCTCCTGGGCAAGCAGATCCCGAAGGCGCCGCCGGAGGAGAAGCAGCAGCTGCTGGCCACGGCCAAGGAGCTCGCCGCGCAGGTCAAGGCGGCCGAGGCGGAGCAGAACACCGCGTCGGAGGAGTTCGACCAGCTGTTCCGGACCGTGCCGAACCTCGTGCACCCGGACGCCCCCGTCGGCGGCGAAGACGACTTCGCCGTCGTCAAGCACGTCGGCGAGCCGACGAAGTTCGACTTCACCCCGAAGGACCACCTCGAGCTGCTCGAAGCGCTCGGCGGCGTCGACATGGAACGCGGCGCCAAGGTGTCGGGCTCGCGGTTCTACTTCCTCACCGGCGTCGGCGCGCAGCTGCAGCTCGGCCTGCTCAACATGGCCATCGCGCAGGCGCTCGAAAACGGCTTCACGCCGATGATCACGCCGTCGCTGGTGCGCCCGGAGATCATGGCCGGCACCGGCTTCCTCGGCCAGCACTCGAGCGAGATCTACCACCTCGAGGACGACGACCTGTACCTCGTCGGGACGTCGGAGGTGCCGCTCGCCGGCTTCCACGCCGACGAGATCCTCGACCTGAACGACGGCCCGAACCGGTACGCGGGCTGGTCGTCCTGCTACCGGCGCGAGGCCGGCTCGTACGGCAAGGACACCCGCGGCATCATCCGCGTCCACCAGTTCGACAAGGTGGAGATGTTCGTCTACGCCAAGCCGGCCGACGCCGAGGCGGAGCACGAGCGGCTGCTGGGCTGGGAAGAGCAGATGCTCGCGAAGATCGAGGTGCCCTACCGGGTGATCGACACCGCGACCGGCGACCTCGGCACGTCCGCGCACCGCAAGTTCGACTGCGAGGCGTGGATCCCGACGCAGGACACCTACCGCGAGCTGACCTCGACGTCGAACTGCACGACGTTCCAGGCCCGCCGCCTCTCGGTCCGCTACCGCGACGAGAACGGCAAGCCGCAGATCGCCGCGACGCTCAACGGCACGCTGGCCACCACCCGCTGGATCGTCGCGATCGTCGAGAACCACCAGCAGGAGGACGGCTCCGTCCGCGTGCCGGAGGCGCTGCGCCCGTTCGTCGGCGGCAAGGAAGTCCTCACGCCCCGCTGATTTGGGTGGATCCCCGGTGCTGCTCCGTTCGTCCCAGTAAGGTCCGGGCCGAACGGGAGGATTCATGCGCATGAAGTGGCAGGTCGCGGCGACGGTGGCGGCCCTGACCGTGGTCTCCGGCTGCTCGGTGGCCGTCAACGGGACGGCGTCGCCGGTACCGGGTCAGGGCCCGATCGTCACGGCCGTCGACGCCTGCACGCTGCTCGACCAGGAGCAGGTCGACGCGCTCGGCTACGAGTCCCCCGGCCGGTCCGTGCCGGAGAACAAGGAGCGGCTGCAGGCGCCGATGTGCCTGTGGAGCAGCAAGGACGACATCGAGCCGTCGGCCACGCTCAACGTCGGCTACACGACGGACCTGGACTTCAACGAGTACATCGCCGGCGCCGTCCCGAAGTCCGAGCCGCAGAAGCTCGGCGGCTTCACCTGGACGCAGTACCCGTCGATCCTCGCCGACGACTGCGTGTTCTACGCCCTACTCGGTGACCAGTCCTTCGCGTTCGTCAGCGTCTCGGGCCCGGAGCTGGCCAAGTCGTGCGAGCTGGCGAAGACCGTGGTCCCGCAGGTCGCGGCCCACCTGCCCGGCGGCCAGGCCGCGCCGCCGATCACCCCGGTCGGGCCGAAGAAGGCGGAGCCGGGCGGGCCGCTGCTGTCGGCCGACCCGTGCGCGACGCTGAAGCCGGACCAGGCGGCGCAGCTGAAGAACATCTCGCCCACCGGTGAGAAGGACAACTCGTCCGCGACGCCGAACGCGACGTACTGCCTGTGGGACGACACCGACGGCGACGGGGGCCAGAAGGCGTTCGAGGTCTGGTTCGGCCCGAGCACGCCGGTGGCGGAGTGGCCAGGTACGAAGGGCGTCAACCCGATCGAGACCGTCGACGTCGGCGGCAAGAAGTGGGGCGTCTTCCCGAACATGGGCGGCCTGCGGGCGACCTGCGGCGCCACGCTGCCGATCACCGAAACGTCGTCGGTGCAGGTGGTCAGCGGGTTCATCGGGGACGACACCAAGACCTGCGACATCGTGAAGCAGGCCCTGCCGCTGGTGACGCCCAACCTGCCGGGTTAGTCCTTCGACACCTGGTCGGCGATGTGGCGCGCGATCTCGAGCGCGCTCGTCGCGGCCGGCGACGGCGCGTTCAGGACGTGCACCTGGTCGCGCGCGGTCTCGATGAGGAAGTCGTCGACGAGCGAGCCGTCACGGCGCATCGCCTGCGCGCGCACGCCGGAGCCGTGGCGGACGATGTCGTCCTCGGTGACGGCCGGGACGAGCCGGGCGAGGCTCGCGGCGAACCGCTTCTTCGAGAACGAGCGCCGCACCTCGTCGAGGCCGGTCGGGAACGCGTACTTCTTCGCCAGCCGCCAGACGCCGGGGAAGGCCGCGACCTCGGCGACGTCCTTCGCGGAGAAGTCTCGCCAGCGGTAGCCCTCGCGGCGCAGCGCGAGCACGGCGTTCGGGCCGGCATGGACGCTGCCGTCGAGCATCCGCGTGAGGTGCACGCCGAGGAACGGCAGCGTCGGGTCCGGCACCGGGTAGATCAGGCCCTTGACCAGGCCACGGCGTTCGGGCTTGAGCTCGTAGTACTCGCCGCGGAACGGCACGATCTTCGCCGACGGCGTCAGCCCGGCCAGCCGCGCGACGCGGTCGGAGTGCAGCCCGGCGCAGTTCACGAGCGCGTCGGCCTGGACGACGTCTTCGCCGGTCGCGACCTCGACCCCGCCGTTCGCCCCGGCGCGGATGGCCAGCACGGGACTGTTCAGCCGCAGGTCGACGCCGGCTTCGTCGAGCAGCCGCACGAGCGCGGCGCAGACACCGGGGAAGTCGATGATCCCGGTGGACTCGACCCGCAGCGCGGCGACGCAGGCCACCTCGGGCTCGTACTCGCGCGCTTCGGCGGGGGAGATCTTCTTCGCGGGGACGCCGTTGGCTTCGGCCCGCTCGGCGAGCGTGTTCAGCGCGGGGATCTCTTTTTCGCCGGTCGCGACGACGAGCTTCCCGCAGACCTCGACGGGCACGCCGTACTGCCGCGCGAAGTCCACGATGGACCGGTTCCCGGCGACGGACATCCGCGCCTTGAAGGACCCGGGCTTGTAGTAGAGCCCGGCGTGCACGACGTTCGAGTTGTGCCCGGTCTGGTGGGCCGCCCAGCGGGATTCCTTCTCCAGCACGGTGACGTCCAGCCCGCGCCTGGTCAGCTCCCAGGCCACGGCCAGACCGACGATCCCGCCCCCGACGACTACGACGTTGCGCACGGTCGACCAGGCTACGCGAGCGGGGAAGGGCCTGGTGAGCCGGTCAGTCCGGCCGTGCTGAGGGCCTTCTGGGTGTTCATCGCCAGCCCCGTCGCGTAGGCGCGCTCGAAACCGGCCGCGCCCAGCGAATCGACCACTCGCGCCCGCACCGAGGACACGTCCGGGTCGCCCGCGATCGACGTCCCGCGCACGCCCGCCGCCGCGCCCAGGAGCGTGGCCGCCTGGTCCGGTGGTACCACTCCGGCCAGGCCCTCCAACGCGAACGCCACCACGTCGCCCGCGTTCCACTGCCGGCCGGTCAGCAACGCCGAGCGGTGCAGCTGCGCCGCTTCCGCGGGACGTCCTTCCGCCACGGCCAGCCAGCCGAGCGAGATCATCGCCATCGCGCGCACCGTCTCCGCCGCGAACGAGCCGCCCCGGCATTCCGCCAGCGCTCGGTCGCACCACGAACGAGCGGTGTCCAGCTCACCCGCCAGCCGGGCCAGGTTCGCCAAGCCGACGTACGCCGCCGCGCGGGTCTCGGGCATGCCTGACCGGCGGGCCGTCGCCGCCGCCAGCTCGTAGTCCGTGCGCGCGCCCGCGGGGTCGCCCGCCAGCAAGCGCGTCCACGCCCGGCGGCAGATCAGGTCCGCCGCGTCGTCCGTCGCGCCGATCTCGTGCATCAGCGCGAGTGCCTCGTCCATCAGCGGGACCGCCGCGTCGTGCTCGCCGCGCCACGTCAGCAGCTGGGACAGGTGATCGAGGGCCATCGACAGGCCCCACCGCTCACCCAGCGCGCGAAACTGCGCCGCGCCCTCGCGCAGGCCTTCCTCGGCGCCGGTCAGGTCGCCGGTCATCATCGAGCGCAGACCCATGCCCGTCGGCAGCAGCGCCCACGCCCAGGCGTCGCCGGCCGCCAGCAGGCCTTCGCCGCGGCCGAGCAGCTCGTCGTCGTCGCCGGGCGGGCCCACGACGACGCCCATCAGCATCACCAGCATCGGGTTCCGGGGCGACCAGCCGCCGTCCGCCGCGTACCGCCGGACCAGCGGCAGGTACTGCTCCAGCGACTCGTCCGCGTGCCCGGACAACGCGCCGAGCACGCACACCAGGAACTCCTCGACGTACTCCTCGCGCAGCTCCGGCGGCGTCCGCGAGACGACCGCCAGCGACAGCCCGGCGCCCTCGAACCGCCGGCCGCGCATCCACCAGTACATCGCCAGGTGCGGCACCAGCCGCAGGGCGAGCACGACGTCGTGCTCGGTCGCCCAGCGCAGGGCGGCCAGGAGGTTGTCGTACTCGGCGTCGATCCGGTCGAGCCATTCCAGCTGGGCCGCGGTCCGCAGCATCGGGTCGGCTTCTTCGGCGAACCGCAGGAAGTACTCGGCGTGCGCGCGGTGGACCGCCTCGGTTTCGCCCGCTTCGGCGAGTTTCTCGGCGCCGAACGCGCGGATCGTCTCCAGCATCCGGAACCGGCCGCCGACGGCTTCGACCAGCGACTTGTCGGCCAGTTCGAGCACCAAGCCGTCGTCCGCGCCGCAGACTTCGGCCGCCGCGGCCAGCGTCGCGCCACCGGGGAAGACCGCCAGGCGCCGCGCCAGTTCGCGTTCCTCCTCGCCGAGGAGGTCCCAGCTCCACTCGACGACGCCGCGCAGCGAGCGGTGGCGCGCCTCGGCCGTCCGGCTGCCGCGGCCGAGCAGCCGGAACCGGTCGTCGAGCCGGGCCGCGATCTCGCCGAGGGCCAGGCTCCGGACGCGGGCCGCGGCCAGCTCCAGCGCGAGCGGCAGGCCGTCGAGGGCCGCGCAGAGGTGCTGGACGTCGCCGACGGTGTCGTCGTCGAGGACGAACGCGGGGTCGCTCGCCGCCGCGCGGTCGGCGAACAGCCGGACGGACGGGTACGCCAAGGCCTCCGCGGCGGGCGTGCCCGGCGGCGGGACGGCCAGGCGCGGCACCGGCGTCAGCTGCTCGCCGGTGATGCCGAGCGGCTCGCGGCTGGTGGCCAGCACCCGCAGGCCAGGGCACGCGGCGAGCAGCCGCGCGGCCAGCCGGGCCGCGACGTCGACGACGTGCTCGCAGTTGTCGAGCACCAGCAGTGCCGAACGGTCGCGCAGCGCCGAGATCAGCCGTTCGGCCGGGTCCTGCGGGCCACCGCGCGAGCCTTCGCGCAGGCCGAGCGCGGCCAGCACCGCGCCGGCGACGGCGGCACCGCTGTGCGGGGCGAGTTCGACGAAGGCGACCGGCCCGGTCTCAGCTGCCGCGACCTCGATGGCCAGCCGCGTCTTGCCGGTGCCCCCCGGCCCGGTCAGCGTCACCAGCCTGCTGCGCCCCAGCAGGTCCGCCACCTGCCGCAGCTCGCCGTCCCGGCCGACGAAGCTGGTCAGCTGCGCGGGCAACGCCGGGATCGCCGGCTTCTCGGTCTCGCCGCGCAGCACGGCGAGGTGGGCTTCGGCGAGGTCTGGACCAGGGTCGGCGCCCAGCTCGTCGGCCAGCGTGCGGCGGGCGTCTTCGAACGCGGCCAGCGCGTCGGCCGGCCGGCCGACGGCGGTCAGCGCGCGGACCAGCTGCGCACGCGGGCGTTCGCGCAGCGGCTGCGCGGCGACGGTCTCGCGCAGTTCGGCGAGGACGTCCTCGGCTCGTCCCAACGCCAGCCGGGCCTCGACGTGGTCGTCCGCGGCGTCGGCCCGCAGCTCGTCGAGCCGGGCGGCCTGGGCCGCGGCGAACGGCGCGCCGGCCACGTCGGTGAACGCCGGCCCGCGCCACAAGGCCATCGCTTCACTGAGGACAGTGGCCGCCCGCGCGTGCTCGCCGTTCTTCAGCAGCAGACGGCCTTCGCGCGCAAGGCGTTCGAAGGCAGCTGCGTCCACTTCGTCCGGTTCGACGGCCAGCCGGTAGCCCGCCGCGGTGAATTCGACCGGAGCCAGGTCCTTCAACGCCGTCCGCAGCCGGGAGACCTGCGACTGGAGGGCGTTCGCCGCGCCGTCCGGTGGGTATTCGCCGTACATGCCGTCGATCAGCCGCTCGGCCGGGACGAACCGCCCGGCGTCGAGGGCGAGCAGCGCCAGCAGCGTCCGCGACCGCGGGCCGCCCACCGCCACCTGCGTGCCGTCTTCACCCCACGCGGCGACGGCCCCCAAGACCCCGAATCGCATGCGCCCAGCCTAAGACGTCCGCCGACCTGCGGAAGTTGTCACTCGAAAGTGGTCTTCGGCGTGGGCCTGTGAATCACCTGAGTGCGCGTATATACACTTCGCCGGGTCCCCACGCAATGGGAGAGGTATGTCGACCGACAGCATTGCCCTAGGTCAGCCGACCGTGGGCGAAGAAGAGCTCGCCGCCGTCGCCGAGGTCTTCAAATCCGGCTGGCTGGCCGGTGCCGGCCCGGCGTGCCGCCGCTTCGAAGAGCGGTTCGCGCAGGTCACCGGGACCGCGCACGCGTTGACGACCGCGAACTGCGGCTCCGCGCTCTTTCTCGGCCTCAAGGTCCTCGGCGTGCAGCCCGGTGACGAGGTCATCGTCGGCGACTACACGTTCCCGGCCACCGGCCACGCCGTCGTGCAGGCCGGCGCGACCCCGGTGTTCGCGGACATCCGCCCGGACGTCTTCAGCGCCGACCCGGCGCACGTCGAAGCGCTGATCACGCCGAAGACGGTGGGCATCCTCGCGGTCGACGTCGCCGGCCAGCCCGGAGACTTCGACGAGTACCGCGCGATCGCCGACAAGCACGGCCTCTGGCTCTTCGAGGACGCCGCCTGCGCCGCCGGGGCGACGTACAAGACGCGCCCGGCCGGCAGCCTCGCCGACCTCGCCGCGTTCTCCTTCCACGGCCGCAAGGGCATCACCGCGGGTGAAGGCGGCGCGCTGGTCTCCGACCGCGAAGACCTCATCGCGCACGCCCGCAAGCTGCACACGTACGGCATCGAGCCGGCGATCAGCCGCGAAGGCTCGAACACGCTGCCCATCCCGGAGTTCCACGAGCTCGGCTACAACTTCCGCATGTCGGACGTGCAGGCCGCGATCATGAACGTCCAGCTCGACCGGCTGCCGGACCTCCTCGCCGCCCGCCGGTCGGTCGCGAAGCGCTACCACGAAGCGTTCGACGACGTCGACGCGCTGACCGTCCCGGTGGAACTGTCCGATCGGGAACACCCGTGGCAGGCCTACCTGCTCACGGTCGCGCCGGAGGTCAGCCGCGACACGCTCGCCCTGCGTATCCGCGAACAGGGCGTCCAGTGCAACTTCGGCACCTACGCCTCGCACCTGCAGCCGATCTACGGTCCCCAGGCGCCGCTGCCCGTCTCGGCGGACGCGTTCGCGCGTCAGCTCGCGATCCCGATGCACGCCAACCTCACCGACGCCGAAGTCACCCGCGTCGGCGAGGTCGTGCGCCAAGCCGTGCAGTCCCTGTCCTGAAGCCCCTACCGAGGAGAAATTGGTGTCCGACAAGAAGGTGCTCTTCACCGGGGGCGGTGGGTTCATCGCCGCGCACGTCATCCCGCTGCTGATCGAGGGTGGCTACACGGTCCGGATCTTCGACAACATGACCCGCGGCGACCGCGCCCGCGTCAACGAGTTCGTCGCCACCGGCCAGGTCGAACTGGTCGAAAAGGACGTCCGCTACGGCGGCGCGGTCCGCGAGGCCATGCGCGGCTGCACGCACGTCATCCACTTCGCGACGGTGTCGATCAACAAGTCGATCGCCGACCCGCACGAGTCGATCGACATCAACATGATCGGCAACCACAACGTCTTCGCCGCGGCCGCGGACGAGGGTGTCGAGCGCCTGGTGTTCGCGTCGACCGCGTCGGTCTACGGCGAGCCGAAGCGGCTGCCGATGCACGAGGACGACGAGCTGCGCCCGCTCACGCCGTACTGCATCTCGAAGCGCGCCGGCGAGGACCTGCTGGGCTTCTACGAGCGCCAGAAGGGCCTGTCCTGGAACGCGTTGCGGTTCTTCAACGTGTACGGCCCCGGCCAGAAGATCGAGGCGTACTACACGTCGGTCATCAACCACTTCATCCAGCGCCTGCGCGCCGGCCAGCCGCCGATCATCGACGGCCGCGGCGACCAGTCGATGGACTTCGTGCACGTCACCGACCTCGCGCGGGCCGTCGTCGCGGCGCTGGAGTCGGAGCGGTCGAACCTGCCCATCAACATCGGCACCGGCATCGACACGTCGATCGCGGCGCTCGCGAAGATCCTGATCGAGGCCGTCGGCGTCGACGTCGAGCCGCTGTTCAACGAGCGTGACGTGCTGGTCTCCCGGCGCGCCGCCGACATCAGCCGCGCCCGTGAGGTGCTGGGCTGGGAGCCGCGGATCACCGTCGAGGACGGCATGCGGGAACTGGTCAAGGAATCCGAGTGAGTGCCACCGCGGGGCCGGCCCGAGGACGTGCGATGCGCATCGCGGTGGTGAACAACTTCTTCCCGCCCCGCGTGGGCGGGAGCGCGCACATGGCGGCGTCGCTGGCGGCGCAGTTCGTGGCGGCCGGACACGAAGTCCTGGCCGTCACGGCGGCCTACGCCGACGCCCCGGCCGAGGAGGAGCGCGACGGCTACCGCGTCGTGCGCCTCCCCGCCGTGAAGATGCCGCAGGTCGGGCTGTCGATCGACTTCGACATGAGCTTCGCGTCGCTGCGGCCGGGCAACTGGCGGCGGCTGTGGAAGCTGCTGGACGAGTTCAAGCCGGACGCGATCCACCTGCACGGCCAGTTCTTCGACCTGTCGTGGCTGGCCGGGATCTGGGCGCGCCGCCACGGCGTGCCGACGCTGCTGACCATCCACACGCTGCTGATCAGCGACAACAAGCTGTACGGCGGCGTGTTCCGGCTGCTCGACGCGGTGCTCGTGAAGCCGATCCTGAAGTACCTCCGGCCTCGCTATGTGATCTTGGACAAGCTGGGCGTCGACTACTGCGTCGAGCGCTACGGCACCAGCGACGCGAACTCGGAGTACTTCCCGATCGCCGTCGACACGGGCCACTTCGCGAAGCCGGTGACGAAGGACGTCCGCGCGGAGCACGAAATCGGCGACGCGCCGCTGATCGTCTCGCTCGGGCACGTCATCCCGCTGCGCAACCGGCTGCCGCTGATCGAGGCGCTGCCGTCCATTTTGGACAAGCACCCCGGGGTCCGGGTGGTCGTCGTCGGCCGCGTGTACCACGACGCGTTCCTCAAGCGGGCGGCCGAACTGGGCGTCTCGGACGCGCTGGTGGTGACGGGCGCGGTGCCGAAGGCGGACGTCCCGGCGTACTTCGCGGCGGCGGACATCGTCACGCACGACCTCAACGGCGGCTGCGGCACGGCGTCCCTGGAGGCGATGCTGTCCGGGACGGCGACGATCGCGTCGGTGACCGAGGACAACTACCCGGGCATCGAGCTGCGCAACGGCGAGAACGTGCTGCTGGTGCGTCCCGACGACGCCGAAGCCGTGGCGCGCACGGTGATCGAACTGCTCGACGACCCGGAGCGCCGGGCCGTGATCGCGCAGCGCGAGAGCGAGATGGTGCGGTCGAACTTCGGCCTCGACGTCGTCGCGGAAGAACACCTTCGCACGTTCGAAAAGCTGGTGTCGGAAGCCGATGTTCTTCGATGACGAGCGCAGCCACCGGCTGCGCCCGCAGATCCTGACCGAGCTCGTTTCGCAGTACATGAACGACGCCGAGCGGGCGCAGTTCTACGGGCTGCCGTCAACGTGCCGCGTGCGCGAGCGCGTGAAGATCATCAGCCCCGAGAACCTGAAGATGGGCGACCACTGCTGGGTGGGTGAAGGAGCGGCGCTCGACGCGAGCGGCGGCCTCGAGATCGGCGAGCACACGAGCATCGGCCTGAACACGCTGATCTTCACGCACTCGAGCTGGCTCGCGAACATGACGCTGCAGAACCATTCGGGCAGCGACCTGATCGAGCGCAAGCCGGTGAAGATCGGCAAGGGCTGCTTCATCGGCGGCCTGGTGGTGATCATGGCCGGCGTGACGATCGGCGACTTCGCGACGGTGCAGCCGAATTCGGTGGTGGCCAAGGACGTCCCGCCGCGGACGTTGGTGGCGGGCAACCCGGCGCGGGTGTTCCAGCGGTACGACGAGGAGTACATCCAGTCCGAAGTGGACCGGGTCCGTGCGGAGAACGCGCGTCGCCGCGAGATCGCGGAGGAACGCGGCGGCGACGCCACCGGCTGGGGCGCGCCCTCCGGAGACTTCTCGGAGTGAGTGGATGACGGCAGCGCCGGCGTCGTCGCCGGCGCCGCCGTCGGGGGACCGCCCGACCATCGGCGGCGAAGTCCTCGCGCACGGAGGCGCACGCTGCACAATCTAGTCGCTAGTGACCCAGCGCAAGATATCGATTACACAACGTTCGCAAGATCGAGAGGCAACCTTTCCGGGGCCCGGCCGTCGCTGAACTAGGACGGAACGAGGTGATCCATGGCGCGCGGCGACGACGAGTTCGCGGACTTCGTGCGCGCCTCATCAGCGCGGCTCACCCACGCCGCCTACCTGCTCACCGGTGACCGCCACCAGGCCGAAGACGCCGCCCAGACTGCTTTCACCCGCACCTACGCCGCCTGGGCGCGGGTCCGCCACAAGGACGCCTACGGCTACGCCCGGACCGTCCTGGTGAACCACGTCATCGACGGCTGGCGGCGGCCGATCCGCGAGTACGCCACCGAGGCCATGCCCGAGCGGCCGGACCGGCTCGACGTCGACAAGGCCGTCACCCAGCGCGCGTGGCTCACCGCCGTCCTGCGGACGCTGACCGACCGCGAACGCGCCGTCGTCGTGCTGCGGCACTTCTTCGACCTGCCCGAGGCCGACGTGGCCCGTGAGCTCGGCGTTTCGCTCGGTACCGTGAAGAGCACCAACTCGCGGGCGCTGGCCAAGCTGCGGGTCGAGGCCGGCGAGGACACGCTGATCGGGGGGAGCGGGCGATGAACGATCTCGACGACTTCCGCGCCGCCCTCCGGCAGCCGCTCGACGAGCCCTTCGCCGAGCCGGACCTCGCTGCCATCATGGCCGGCGGCACGCGCCTCCGACGCCGTCGCCGGGTGCTGACCACCACGGCCGGGCTCGCCGCCGCGGCCGTCGTCGTGCTCGTCTTCGTCTTCGCCGTCCAGCTGCGGCAGCCCGCGCCCGCGCCGGTCGCGCAGCCACCGGCGCCGGTGCCGGCCACCTCGACGGCCGGCACGCCACCCGCGGAGCAGCCGATCGGCGACGTCATCGGCACCGGGATCCAGACGGCGGCCGGCGAGATCGTCTTCTTCGCCCGCGCTGTCGACCTGCCGGAGCGGCCGGACATCCACTTCGGCGTGGTGGCCGGCTTCCGCTCGGGCACGTCACTGCGGGCCGCGCTGGCGACGAACGAGTTCCGCGGCTCCGACCGGTCGTTCGGCTTCCACGCCACCGACGGCGGTGAGGTGATCGGCAACCAGGTCATCCCGGTCTTCGGCTACTTCGCCGGCCCGGCGGCGAGGATCACGACCACGGTGCACGGCCGGACCGTCGAAGCGCACCTGGCCAAGTGGACCGCGGACCCCACCGTCGTCGTCTTCTGGTTCCACCCCGACTCCGTGCCCGACTCCGCCTCCCTGACCCCGCTGATCGCCTACGACGCGGACGGCAAGCGGCTCACCAAGTAGGCGGTACCCGCCGGCACCGCGCGGGCGTAAGAACCCAACCGTGACCTCACGACGAGCGTTCCTCACCGGTTCGGCCGCGGCAGTGGCGGCGTCGGCGATCGGCGTCCCGGCGGGTGCCGCCGAACTCGGCGACCGCGGCCCCGGTGTCCCCGTACGTCCGCAGCGTCCGGGCGCGGACCTGCGCGCGCTGCTCCGGCAGGTCGACGAACGGCGGATCGAGGCGACCGTGCGCCGGCTGGCCGCCTTCGGCACGCGGCACACACTGTCGGCGCAGGACGACCCCGCGCGCGGCATCGGCGCCGCGCGTGACTGGCTCTTCGCGCAGTACCAGCAGATCGCGGCCGGGTCCGAGGGCCGGTTGACCGTCGAGCTGCAGTCGTACGTCCAGCCGCCGGCCGACCGGATCCCGGTGCCCACCACGATCACCAACGTCGTCGCGACGCTGCACGGCGCCACCGATCCCGGCCGCGTGTACGTCGTTTCGGGGCACTACGACTCGCGCCGCAGCGACGTCATGGACTTCACCGGCGACGCGCCGGGCGCCGACGACGACGCTTCGGGCGTTGCGGTCGCGCTGGAGCTGGCGCGGGTCCTCTCGACGCGGCAGCCGGCCGCGACGATCGTCTTCGCCGCCGTCGCGGGCGAGGAGCAGGGCCTCTACGGCGCACGGCACATGGCGCAGCAGTTCAAGGCCGCCGGCACCGACGTCCAGGCGATGTTCACCGACGACATCGTCGGCTCCAGCCGCGCCGACGACGGCACGCGCGACCCGGTCACGATCCGCCTGTTCGCCGAAGGCGTCCCGACCGCGGAGACGCCGGCCGAAGCGAACCTGCGCCGCAGCATCGGCGGCGAGAACGACTCCCCGCCGCGGCAGCTGGCCCGGTTCGTGAAGTCGGTGGCGGAGAACGACGCCACCGGCATGACCGTCCGGATCATCCACCGCCGCGACCGCTACCTGCGCGGTGGCGACCACATCGGGTTCCTGGAGCAGGGCTACCCGGCGGCGCGGTTCACCGAGCCCGCCGAGGACTTCGCGCACCAGCACCAGGACGTCCGCGTCGAGAACGGCGTCCAGTACGGCGACCTGCCGGAGTTCTGCGACTTCCCGTTCATCGCGCGGGTGGCGCGGGTGAACGGTGCCGCCCTGTGGTCGCTGGCGACGGCGCCGGGAACGCCGAAGGGCGTGAAGATCCGCACGGCGGCGCTGACGAACGACTCGGAACTGTTGTGGGACGCGACGCCGGGCGCGGTGGGTTACGAAGTCCTCTGGCGCGAAACGACGGCCCCGGACTGGACGCACGCGCTGGACGTCGGCCCGGCGCTGACGGCGAAGATCGACCTGTCGAAGGACAACGTCTTCTTCGCCGTCCGCGCGGTGGGCCCGGGCGGCCGCCGGAGCCCGGCGGCCTTCCCGGTACCGGTCAGCTAGGCCGCGGCCTGGGTCAGGACCTGCTCGACGACGTGGTGCGACGGCAGGATCAGGTCACGCTCGGCGTCCGCGTCGACCTTGCCCTCCAGCAGGTCGCAGAAGCGGTCCAGCTGGGAGGCCAGCGGCTCGCGGGCCGTGATCAGCTCGGGGATCTCGATCACCGTCTGCTGCCGGTAGCCGAGGCCGTCCGGGGTGACGGAGTCGTGCGAGACGTGCCGGTAGATCGTGACGTCACGGCGGAGCAGGTCGATCTCGATCAGCCGGTCCAGCTCCGAAACCACCAGCGAACGGACCTTCTTCTGGCCCAGCCGCGAAGCCGACACCGTGGCCAAGCCGGTCGGGAACGACAGCACCGTCTCGATGGTGTCCTCGGCGCCCTCGACCGACGACGGGTGGAAGTACCCCGCGCCGGACGTCACACGTGAAGGCGTTGCGCCGCCGAAGAACTGGATCGCCAGGTCGACGTCGTGCACCAGCAGGTCCCACGCGACGCCCGTCTTGATGCGCGGCGCGTACGGGCCGTGGCGGCGGGCCATCAGGTGCACCGGCTCCTGCACCAGCGCCCGCGCGGTCATGACCGCCGGGTTGTAGCGCTCCAGCAGGCCGCACATCAGCGGGATGTCGTTCTTCGCCGCCAGCGAAACGATTTCCTGCGACTTCTCGAAGCTGTTGCAGACCGGCTTCTCGACCAGCATCGGCTTGCCCTGGCCGAGGATCTCCTGCGCCAGGTCGTAGTGCACCTCGGTGGCCGACGCGAGCACGACGGCGTCCACATCGGACAGTTCGCCGATCTCCGGCGTCCACTGCGTTTCGTACCGCTCGGCGACGGCCTTGCCCGCTTCCTCGCGCGGATCGATCACCCGCACCAGGTCGACGCGCTCGTTCTGGGCGAGCACGCGAGCGTGCAGCGACCCCATGTTCCCGGTGCCGACAAGAGCGATCCGATGCGTCATGCGCCCAGTACCTCGCGAACTGTCTCGATGATGGTGTCCAGGTCGGACTCGGTCAGGTGCGGGTGCACCGGCAGCGAAAGCGCCTGCTCCGAGACGGCGCGAGCCACCGGGAAGTCCTCGACGCGCGCGCCCGGGATCAGGTCGTGACCCGCGTAGCACTCGTAGTCGAAGACGATCTTGGGGTAGTAGATGCCGTTGCCGATGCCGCGCTCGGTGAGCGCCGCGGCCAGCTCGTCGCGCGAGAGGAACGCGTGCGGCCCGACCAGCACGGTGTACTGGTGCCACACGTGCTCGCGGCCCGGCAGCACCTTCGGGACCTCGAGGCCCGGCGTGCCCGCGAGACCCTCCGAGAGCCGCTTCGCGTTCGCCTGGCGGGCGGCGGTCAGCTGGTCGAGCTTGGCCAGCTGCGGGATGCCGACGGCGGCGTGCAGGTCGGTCATCCGGTAGTTGTGCCCGGCGACCTCGTACTGGTAGCGGGCGCGCATGCCCTGGTTGCGCAGCACGCGCAGCTTGTCGGCCAGCGCGTCGTCGTCCGTCGTGATGACGCCGCCCTCGGCGGTGGTGATGTTCTTCGTCGCGTACAGCGAGAAGCAGCCGATGCCGAACGACCCGGCCTGCTTGCCCTCGAACGACGCGCCGACGGCCTGCGCCGAGTCCTCGATCACCTGGAGGCCGTGCTCGGCGGCGAGCGGGGCGAGCTTGCCCATGTCCGCCGTCTGGCCGTAGAGGTGCACCGGCATGAGAACCTTCGTGCGGTCCGTCACGGCGGCGGCTACGGCGTCGGGGTCGATCGCGAAGTCGTCGCGCCGGATGTCGGCGAACCGGACGGTCGCGCCGGCCTCGAGGATCGCGTTGAGCGTCGCGACGAACGTGAACGGCGAGGTGATGACCTCGTCACCCGGCTTCAGGTCGAGGACCTGGAGGGCGGCGACCAGCGCGGTCGTCCCGTTGTTGACCGCGATCGCGTGCTTCGTCCCGGAGACCGCCGCGAAGGCGTCTTCGAAGCGCTTGACCATCGGTCCCTGTGCGATGGCGCCGGAACGCAGGACCTCGACGACGAGGTCCTCCGCGTCGCGGACGTCGACCACGGTGATGGGGATCATGGGCAGTCTCTCTCGGCAGGCGATTTCGGCGCGTCCGGTACAGTGAGCCGCCGGTTCTGCGCCCGGCCGCCCTGCATGAACGCGGGCCACACGTTACCGGGCGCGGTAGCACGCCCAGTACCCAGCCGCCGACGAACGGATACCCGCCCGTGGCCAACCGCATCCACCCGACCGCCGTCCTCGGCGAAGGCGTCGAACTCGGGGACGACAACGTGATCGGGCCGTACGCGGTGATCGTCGGGCCGGCCCGGATCGGCGACGGCAACTGGATCGGTCCGCACGTGACGATCGGCACGCCCGGCGAGGACCGCGGCCGCCCGCACCCGGACGCTTGGACCGAGGCGCCGGTGGGTGACCCCGATCACGACGGCCACGGCGTCGTCATCGGCAGCCGCAACCGCATCCGCGAGTACGTGAGTGTCCACCAAGGGACCTGGCGGACGACGACGATCGGCAGCGACGGCTACTTCCTGCGCAACTCCCACGTCGCGCACGACTGCCTGGTCGGCGACGGCGTGACGATCGCCTCCAACGCCGTGACCGGCGGCCACTGCCACATCTGGGACGGCGCGAACCTCGGCATGGGCGCGATCCTGCACCAGAAGGTCGTGATCGGCCCCGGCGCGATGATCGGGATGGGCTCGGCGGTGCGGCGCGAGATCGGCGCGTTCACCATCGCCGTCGGCAACCCGGCCCGCGTCACCGGCGTCAACGTCGTGGGCCTGTCCCGCCGCGGCGTCGACGAGGAGACGATCGAAGCCCTCGGGCCGTGGCTGAAGGGCAAGGAAGGTCTCCCGGACGTCACGCTGCCCGGCGACCTCTCTACCTTGGTAAAGGCGTGGGACGCTCGCCCGCGCGACGAGCACTAGGAGCTATGCAGATGTCTGAAGTCGCCCCCAAGTTGCGCGAGGTCTTCGTCGAGGCACTGGACCTCGACGGTGATGTGGACGTCGACAACCTGAAGTACCGCGACATCGAGGCGTGGGACTCCGTCGGCCACATGGCGCTGGTCGCGGCCATCGAGGACGAGTTCGACGTCGAGTTCGACACCGACCAGGTGATCGACATGTCGAGCTTCAAGGTCGCCGTGGACATGGTGACCGAGCTGCAGGCGAAGAATGACTGATTTGTCGGGCCGCGTCGCGCTCGTCACCGGCGGGACGCGGGGGATCGGCCTGGCCACCGTCCGCGCTTTGGTCGAGGCCGGCGCGACGGTGGTGCTGACCGGACGTGACGAAGCTCGCGCCAAGGAAGCTGCTTCGGCGGCGGGTGCCGCGGCCGGGCTCGCCCTCGACGTCACCGACGCCAAAGCGGTGTCGTCGCTGGTCAGGGGGGTCGCGAAGGAGCACGGCAGGCTCGACGTCGTCGTCGCGAACGCCGGGATCATGGAGGACGCGCTCCTCGGCATGATCAAGGAAGAGCTCGTCGACACGACGCTGAGCACGAACGTCGCCGGCACGCTGCACACCGTCCAGGCCGCGGCCCGGGCGATGATGCGCAAGAAGACCGGCTCGATCGTCGTGCTCGCGTCGATCGTCGGCGAGTACGGGAGCGCCGGCCAGACGGTGTACGCGGCCTCGAAGGCGGCGGTGGCGAACATCGCGCGTTCGGCGGCGAAGGAGCTCGGCCGGTCCGGCATCCGCGTCAACGCGGTCGCGCCCGGCGTGATCGAGACCGACCTGACCGCCGGCCTGAGCGAGGACGCGAAGGCGGAGAACACCGGCAAGACGCCGCTCGGACGCCTGGGCCGGGCGGAAGACGTGGCGAACGCAATCCGGTTCCTGGTGAGTGATGAGGCGTCCTTCATCACCGGGCAGGTGCTGGGCGTCGACGGAGGCTTGGTGCTGTGACGCTGTTGGGTGCGGGAGCCCGGCTGGTCGATGTGGCCGGGGGCCGCACGCTGGCGGGCGCGGAACTGTCGGCCGAGGTCGGCCGCTCGATGGAGGCGCTGGCGGCGCTGCCCGTCGGGGTCGTCTTCGCGCGGATGTCGGTCGACCTGCCGAGCGTGCTGACCTACCTGGGCGCGTTCGAATCCGGCCGGGCGATCGCGCTGATCGACCCCGCGCTGGACGCGGACGTGCTGGCCGGGCTGGTCGCGCGGTTCCGCCCGGCGGCGGTGCTGGCCGCGTCCGGCGACGCGCCTGCCGGCTACACCGTGCGCGGCGCCGACTGGGTCCGCGACTCGGCCGAGGGCGTGGAGCCGCACCCCGACCTGGCCGTCCTGCTGCCGACCAGCGGGTCCACCGGCAACCCGAAGCTCGTGCGGCTCTCGCGCCAGGCGGTCCTGGCCAACGCCGACGCCATCGCGCAGGTGCTGCACATCGACGCCGACGAGGTCGCGCCCACCTGCCTGCCGCTGCACTACAGCTACGGCCTGTCGGTGCTGAACTCGCACCTGGTGCGGGACGCGACCGTCGTGATCGAAGCGTCCGGTGTACTCGGCCGCGGCTTCTGGGACGCGGTGAACACCTACGGCGTCACGTCGCTTTCGGGTGTTCCGTACCACTACGAAATGCTGCGGCGGCTCAAGTTCGACCCCGCGAAGTACCCGACGCTGCGCACGCTGACGCAGGCCGGCGGGAAGCTGCGCGACGAGCTGGTCGCCGAGTTCAACGAGAAGATGCTCGCGGTCGGCGGCCGGATGTACGTCATGTACGGCCAGACCGAGGCGGCGCCGCGGATGACGACGGTGCCCGCCGAAAAGTTGGCCGAAAAGCTCGGTTCCGCCGGGCCGGCGCTGCCGGGCGGCAAGTTCACGGTCCGCCGCGACGACGGCTCGGAGACCACGCACCCGAAAATTGTCGGTGAGGTCGTCTACCGTGGGCCCAATGTGATGCTGGGTTACGCGGACGACGAGTCCGGCCTGGCCAAGGGCGACGAATGCGGCGGCGTGCTCGCCACCGGTGACCTCGGGTACCTCGACGAAGAGGGGTACCTGTTCATCACCGGGCGGCTCAAGCGCATCGGCAAGGTGTTCGGCAACCGCGTCAGCCTCGACGACCTCGAGCACGCCGCGCGCACGGCGGCGGTCGGGATCGACGTGGTGGCGGCGGTGCCCGCCGGCGACAAGGTGGTGCTGTTCGCCGAGGGCGTCGACAAGGACATCTGCAAGGACGCGTCGCGGGCGCTGTCCGAGCGGCTGCACCTGCACGCCAGCGGGTTCGACGTCCGCCCGATCGACACCGTGCCGCTGCTGGCCAGCGGCAAGATCGACTACCGGTCATTGGAGGCGAGGGTATGAGCGTGTTCACTCGGTCGCAGGCTGACCGGGAAGCTTTGCTGCTGCCCGAACTCGCCTCGCTGACGGCCCACCACCGGGCGAACTCCGAGGGCTACGAGCGCATCCTGTCGTCGCTGGGAATCGCGCCTTCCGCGTCCTTCGCCACGATCGCGGACCTGCCGTGGCTGCCGGTGCGGATGTTCAAGACCCACGACCTGAAGTCCGTGCCGGACAGCGAGGTCTTCAAGACGCTGACGTCGTCGGGCACCACCGGCGCCGGCGCTTCGCGGATCTACCTCGACAAGGAGTCGGCGGGCGCGCAGACCAAGCAGCTGGGCGCGACGCTGCAGGAGGTCCTCGGCGGCGAGCGGCTGCCGATGCTGATGGTCGACACGATCGGCATCATCAAGAACCGCCGGTCGTTCTCCGCGCGGGGCGCCGGTGTGCTGGGCATGGCGAACTTCGGCCGCAAGCACACGTACGTGCTCGACGAGAACGACAAGCCGGACGTCGAGGCCGTCAGGAAGTTCCTGGCCGAGTACGGCGACAAGCCGTTCCTGATCTTCGGCTTCACGTTCATGGTCTGGCTGTACCTCTACGAGGTCGCGCGGGACCACGACCTCGACCTGTCGAACGGGATCCTGATCCACAGCGGTGGCTGGAAGAAGCTGATCGACCGCGCGGTCGACAACACCGAGTTCCGGCGGCGGTTCAAAGAGGACACCGGGCTCACCCGGATCCACAACTACTACGGGATGATCGAGCAGATCGGCACCGTGTTCCTCGAAGGCCCGTCCGGGAACTCGCTGTACTGCCCGGACTTCGCCGACGTCGTGATCCGCAACCCGGAGACGTGGGAAGAGCAGCCGGTCGGGGAGCCGGGCGTGATCGAGGTCGTCTCGACGCTGCCGACGTCGTACCCGGGGCACGTGCTGCTCACCGAAGACCTGGGCGTCTACAACGGCATCGACGACGGCGACTGGCCGGGCAAGCACTTCTCCGTGCTCGGCCGGCTGCCGAAGGCCGAGGCCCGCGGGTGCTCGGACACGTTCTCGGGAGCGGCGGCGTGACTTCTCTGACTCAGCGTTTTCCCTTGTCGGATGCGGTTTCCGTGAGCGACCTGGTCGACGAGCTGCGCGCCGCACCGCCGGGCGGCCGGCTGCGCGTGGGCGACCCGCGGGTCGTCGAGTTCATCACGAAGTTCGCCCGCAAGCTGCTGGCGCCGGCCACCGCGCGCCGGTACCCGGAGCTGGCGTCGCTCGGCTTCTTCCTGCGCAAGGGCGAGATCGCCAAGGCCTTGTCCACGTTGGACACCACGGGCAACACGCTGCGGTTCCCGCGCGGGCTGGTGTTCCACGTGCCGCCGGCGAACGTCGACACGATCTTCGTCTACTCGTGGGCGTTGTCCGCGCTGGCGGGCAACCACAACGTCGTGCGGGTGTCGTCGCGCTCGGCCGGGGCCGCGGAGGCGGTGCTGGAAGCGCTGAACGCGGCACTGTCCGAAGTGGACGCTTCGGTCGCGGAAGCGATCACGGCCACCCAGCGCATGGTGACCTACGACCGCAGCGACGAGGTGAGCGGCGCCCTGTCGCTGGCCGCAGACCTGCGCGTCATCTGGGGCGGCGACGGCTCGGTCGCGGCGCTGCGGAAGTACCCCCTCGCGCCGCACGCGCGTGACCTGACGTTCCCGGACCGCTCGTCGTTCGCCGTCGCGTCGGTCGCCGGCTGGCAGCGGGCGTCCGAAGCGGAGCGCCGCGCGGCCGCCGAGGGCTTCTACAACGACTCGTACTGGTTCGACCAGGCCGCCTGCTCGTCGCCGCGCGCGGTGTTCTGGGTCGGCGACGAGTCCGGGGCGCGCGAGGCCGGCCAGGAGTTCCGGACGCTGCTGGCGGCGGTGCTGGAGACGAAGCAGCACGTCACGGAGCCGGCGATGGCCGTCCAGAAGCGCGTCTCGGCGTACGGCGCGGCGGTCGACGGGCTGGTCAAGGACATCGCGTTCGACGGCAACGGACTGGCCACGTTGGAGCTGACCGACCCGGCGATCCTGCCGCGCGAATGGCTCGGCGCGGGCACGTTCGCGAACGCCCGAGTGTCCTCTTTGTCCGATCTGGTGCCGATCGTCCTGCGCAAGGACCAGACGGTCAGCCAGTTCGGCTTCTCGGCGGAGGAGCTGACGGCGTTCGCGCACGAGCTGGCGGGCCGCGGCGTCGACCGGATCGTGCCGTTCGGCAGCGCCCTGACGTTCTCCGCGGTCTGGGACGGTTACGATCTGCTCCACGAGTTCAGCCGCCTGGTCACAGTGCAGGCCTGAGGAGACCGTCGATGACGACAGTTGAGGACTTGCCGGCTGCCGGTAAGCAGCCGAAGTCCACCAAGGGGAAGATCCTCGACGTCGTCCGCTGGGTCGCGATCCTGCTGGTCATCGGCTTCGCGGCGAAGCAGCTGGCCTCGAACTGGGGCGAGTTCTGGCACACGCTGCGCGACGTGGCGTGGGAGTCGTCCCTGCTGAGCCTGCTCGCTCTGGTCGCGGCGATCATGGTGTCGACCTGGGGCTGGCAGGTGATGGTCGACGACCTGGGCAAGCCGATCGGCTACGCCCGGGGCGCGCAGATCTGCCTGGTCGGCTCGCTCGGCAAGTACGTGCCGGGCTCGGTCTGGGCGTACCTGCTGCAGATGGAGCTGGGCCGCAAGGCGGGCCTGGCCCGGGCGCGGATCTTCACGGGCTCCCTGATCCAGCTCGGCGTGGGTGTGGTGTCGGCCCTGGTGGTGTCGCTGTTGGCGGCGCCCGCGGTGTTCAGCAACAGCCCCCGCGCGCTGTGGCTGTTCGTGCTGATCCCGGTCGGCCTGGCGATGCTGCACCCGAAGATCCTGACCTGGGGAACGTCCCTGGTCCTGCGGATCCTCCGGCGTCCCCCGCTGGCCCACCCGCTGGGCTGGAAGGTCGTGGGCAAGGTCTTCGGCGCCTCGACGGTGGCGTGGTGCCTCCAGGGCATCCACCTGTGGCTGCTGGCGAACTCGGTGGGCACGCCGGGCTTCAGCGGCTTCGTGCTGTGCGTCGGCGCGATGGCCGTGGCGATGACGGTGGGCACGTTCGCGTTCATCCTCCCCAGCGGCGTGGGCGTCCGCGAGGTGGCCCAGGTCGCGGTCCTGACGGCGAGCGGGCTGACGGTCGGTCAGGCCACGGCGTTCGCGGTCGCGTCCCGGGTGATGTTCACGGTGGCGGACCTGCTGACGGCGGGCATGGCCGCGGTCGCGGCCCGCTCGACCCGCCCGGCGGTCGCGTCCGCCTGAGGAGTTGTCCACCGGTTGTCCACAGGTGTTGCGCACATGTGGACAACTCAGGGCACGAGCCGGTAGATCACCGCGTCCGCATTGCGCCAGGCTTCCTTCAAGAACGGCTTCCCGGCCAGCCCCACCAATCCGGGCTGGTACGGCTCCGCCGGAGGCGGCAACGGCGTCCCGAGGATCACCCACCGCACGTTCAGCCGCTGAACCGCCGCCCGCACGGCCGGGTCCGTCTCGTAGTCCTTGAACCGCTCGGCCAGCAACCGAGCGTCCGAAGGCGGCAACGTCTGGTCGTAGTGCGCCGCGACGGTCCGGACCCCCGCCAGCGCGTACGTCCACGCCGTCCCGTCGAAGCGGTCGTTCATCGCCCATTCGCCCGGGGCCGCCAGCTTGCCCAGCTCCACCATCGCCGCTTCTTCGCCGGGCGTCACGTGCAGTTTCGACAGGTCCGCGGCCTGGTAGCCCGTGTACACGCGGGCGCCGTTGGAGCGGAAGTACAAGCCGTTCGTCAGCACCACGAAACCGAGCAGCACCACCACCGCGACCGCCACCGCCGGCACGCGCGGCGGGAGGTGGTCGCGCAGCCACTCCTGCGTCGACGCCAAGCCGTGCGCCGTCAGCACGCACAGCGGGATCGCCGCCATCGCGAAGAACCGGTACGGGTCGTCCCACCACGGCCGGGACAGCGTCATCACCAACGGCGCGTTCGACGACGCCACCGCGATGTACGCCAGGCCCGTCACCGCCGCCGTCAGGCCGATCCAGCGCAACGCCCCCGCCCGCGCGAAGAACACGATCCCCAGGAACAGCGCGACCGACAACCAGATCTGCGGGTGCGCCTCGAAGTGCTGGAAACTCAGCAACGCGCCCAAGGCCGCCGACGCGCGCCACTCGCTCGGCCAGCCGTAGTACGGGACGTCGCCCGTCGCCAGGCCCAGCGCCCCGAACAACTGCAGCCACGCCACCAGCAACGCCACCACGGCGATCGGCAGCAGCGCCAGCAGGTCCCGGCCGATCCGCCGCCACGACGACAGCCAGCGCTGCACCAGCATCGGGCCCGCGAACAGGATCCCGCCGAACAACGTCGAGGAATGGACGCACAGCAGGCCCACTGCCGCGAGCAGCAGCACGAACCCCGTGTCCGGCGCGACGCGGTCCAAGTAGCGCCGCAACGCCACCGCCGCCAACGGCGTCAGCGTCACGCCGAGCGCGAACGGCAGCAGCGGCCCGCGGTCCATCGACTCGTAGACGCCCATCACCGGCGCCACCGCCGTCAGCGCCACGGCACCCGCCAGCACCGCCCGCCCGCGGAACTCGCGGGCCAGCGTCACCAACGACAACGCCAGCAAACCGGGCAGCAGCAGCGTGTTCGCGTCCAGCGTCGCCGGGATCGACGCCCCGCTCAGGTGGTAGGTCACCGACGCCAGCAGGTGGTAGGCGTTGGGGTAGAACACCGGCAGCGCGTCGCCGTACCAGTTCACGCTCCCCGTGCCGAACAGGCTGCCGTCGCCGGTGTCGGCGATGTAGCGGACGGCGTTGCCGTGGTACACGGCGTCGAAACCCTGGGGCAGCGCGCCGATGTGGCCCAAGCCGCGCAGGGTTGCGTAGAAACCGACCGCCGCCCCGAACAGCAGGCACGCGCCCACCGCGAGGTGCCCGCGCCGGTCCCACAGCCCGGGTTCCGGGTCGGGCGACCAGCGGCGGACCGTCAGTTTCCGGACACCGTAAGCGATCGCGGCGAACACGACCGTCGAAACCGCGTACGTCAACGGGGTGAACGACCACCCGATGGCCGCCGTCCACGGCCCGGTCAGGCCGCCGATCGCGTAGCTCAGCAACGGGGCCAGGCCGGCGAGCGCCCAGCCGCGCACGCCCGCGGCGAGTCCGGTCAGGAGGCCCGGGACGGCGATGACGGCAACGGCAACGCAGACGGAGAGCACGGTGGAGACTAAGCCGACAACGATCAGCGAGCCGTCGCGGGGTTGGAGTCCGATCGGGACACTCCGTCGCGATACCCGAACGGGTTATATTGACCAGTGCGTTTCCCTGCTTGACTGACGCCGGGCGGAGCGATCTTCACGAGGGGGCCGGGTGGTCTACGCGGTCGTGGTGGCGTGGCTGGTCCTCGCCGCGATCGTGGTGCTGACCTGGGGCCGCCTCGACACCGACCGCGGCTGGCGCGGCTTCGTCCTCGCTCTCACGCTCGGTCTTTCGCTGCTGCACCAGCTGCTGTTCGCGACCGTCACCGAAGACGCGCTCGTGTCGTTCCGCTACGCCCAGAACATCGCCGACGGGAACGGCCCGGTGTTCAACCCCGGCGAACGCGTCGAGGGCTACACGAACTTCCTCTGGCTGGTCCTGATCGCCCTGCCGCGGGCCGCGTTCGGCGCCGACGTCCGGACGACCGCCGTCGTCTTCGGGGTCGTCGCCGCGCTCGGCGCGGTCCTCCTTTCCTGCTTCCTGGCCAACCGGATCGTCGCGGCGGCCGCCCCGGCCGGTGCCGAGCCGCGGCCGGCGATCGGCGTCGCCGCCGCGGTGCTCACCGCGAGCGCCGGCGGCCTCGCCGTCTACGGGCCGTCCGGCTCCGAGGTCCCGCTGTTCGTCCTGCTGCTGCTCGCCGTCTGCTACTCGCTCGTCGCGCGCCGGCCGGTGGTCGCCGGCGTGCTCGTCGCGTTCGCCGTGATGACCAGCCCGGAGGGCCTGGTGGCCGGCGTGCTCGGTGGCCTCTGGCTGGTCGGGGCCGCGCTGAAGAAGAGGCACAGCTGGTGGGCGCCGGTCGGGTACCTGCTCGGCGCGCTCGTGTTCCTGATCCCGCGGCTGGCCTGGCGGGCGACGTTCTACGAGCACTTCCTGCCCGCGCCGCTGGCCGCGAAGCTCGGCGGTTCGTTCGGTTCGCAGGTCGACGCCGGCTGGCCGTATCTGTCCGGCTTCGCCTTGGCGCACCAGGGTTTCCTGCTGCTCGGGCTGGTCGCCGCGGTCGCGCTGTTGCTGCGCCGCACCCAACCCGCCGAGGCGCGCACCCTGATCTGGCTGCTGTTCGCGACGGCGCTGGGGCTCGCGGCCGCCGCGGTGCTGATCGGCGGCGACCCCGGCCCGTCGTGGCGGCTGCTGGCCCCCGTGCCGCCGCTGATCGCCGTCGCGAGCGTCGCCACCTACGGCGTGCTGACCGCGGACGTCGAGGCCAAGCCGTCGCCGCGGCCGAGGAGCTGGCCCGCCGCGACCCGGCTGGTGCCGGTGACCGCCTGCGGGCTCGCCGGCATCGCCGTGCTCGTCTCGGTGTTCAGCCCGGAGATGCTCGACCGCGTCCGCGACTGGCACGCGCACGGCGACGAGCTCACCGAGATCGGGGGCTGGCTCGGCGACTACCTGCCGCCCGGGTCGGTCGTCAGCGCCGCGGCGCCCGGCGCGCTCGCCGCCCGCAGCGGCCAGCTGCTCATCATCGACGTCCTCGGCCGCACCGACGACCACATCGCCCGCGACGGCCGGCACGACGGCGGCGTCGCCACCGACTACGACTACGTCGTCAACGCCCGCCGCCCGACCGTCGCGGTGCCCTCCGACAGCGGCTTCGCCGACCGCCAGCACTGCGCGATCGACCCGGTCTACGCGGGCAAGTACCAGGTCGCCACCTTCCGCCGCGTCGGCACGCCCTACTGGGTGTCCGTCTACCCGCGCGCGGAGGAGGCCAAGGCCGTGGTCACGGACCTCGACCGGGGCCCGGACTTCCGCTACGTACCCTGTCCTTCGTGAAACTGGACGTCCCGAAAGCGCGCCTGGGTGCCGAAGCCCGGCTCGGGATCGGGGTCTTCGGGGCGTCGTTCCTGCTCTTCGTCGTGCGGTTCCTGGTCCCGCGGCCGATCGCGATGTCGAACAACGGCGACGGCGGCCGCGTGCTCTGCGGCGCCGGGATCACCTGGAAGGGCCTGCCCGAGCCGTTCGTCCACCTCGCCTACACCGTCGCGCCGGGCGCGCCGCCGTGCCGGCCGACCTACCTGCTGACGCAGAGCTGGCTGGCGGAGGCGTCCGTCGGGCTCGCCCGGCTGGCCGGCTTCCCGGCGACGCTGAGCCTGGTCGTGCTCGGCCTGCTGAGCAGCATCATCGCCGCGGCGGCGATCGCGGTGATCGTGCTCGGCCTGCCGTACCCGCTCCGCGTCCGGCTGGCCGTGGCGGCGGGGCTCCTGCTGGTCGTTGCGGACTCGGCGTTCTTCGGCTACTTCGCGGCGATCCTCGGCGAAGGCGCGGCCTTCCTCGGCCTGCTGCTGATCGCCGGTGGCCTGCTGCTGACCGCACGCGAGGGCCGGTGGTGCTACGCGGGCCTGGCGGTGACGTTCGCCGGCGGCGTCCTGGCGGTCAACGCCAAGGTCCAGACGCTGATCATCCTGCCGATCCTCGCGCTCGCGGTGCTCCTGGTCCGGCCGGGCGCGCTGCGCGGGGCGAAGCGGTGGGCGGCCGCGACGCTGGTCATCGGGGCCCTCGGCGCCGTGACGCTGTTCGCGCAGCAGAGCGTCGAACCCGCCCGCGCGCCCGACGGCACGTACACCGCGTTCCCGGGCGACGACTCGCGCGAGATCAACATGTTCAACTCGATCTTCCTGAACATCGTCGACGGCCGGCACGACACCCAGGCCGATCTCGCCGCACTCGGCCTGCCGCCGTCGTTCGCCCAGTACGCGGGCAACGGCTGGTGGCACCCGCACCCGGCGACGATGGACCCGCTCTATGCGAGCTACCGCGACAAGATGACCCGCGAGAACGTCCTGGGCTACTTCGCGAGCCACCCCGGCCGGACGCTCGAAGTGCTGGACAAGGCCGCGACCGACCAGCTGACCGCCCGCCCGGACTACCTCGGCAGCTTCGACCAGGAGGCCGGCTTCGCGCCGCACGCGCAGGAGTACCGGGTGCCGGTCGTGTCGTGGCTGACCCGCCTGATCAGCCCGCTCGGCCTGCTCGCGCTGGCGCCGATCTGGCTGTTCGTGCTGGTCAGAGCGTGGCTGCAGCGGCGCGAGCCGCTGGGTGTCGTGCTGGCGTTCCTGCTCGCCGTCTCGCTGACGCAGTTCGGCACCGCGGCCCTCGGCGACGGCATCGAGGGCGTCAAGCACCAGTCCGTCGCGCTGTTCACGATCCTGCTCGCGCTCGTCCTGGCGGCGCTGCCTCAGTCGCGGTCGAGCGAACCGCGGTGGGGGAGGAACTCCTCGGTCGGCGGGCCGTCGTCGACCGGCGGAACGCGTCCCACAGACGGCTTCGGCCAGAACGGCGGCACCTCGAGCAGCACGAACACGAGCAGCCCGGCCAAGCCGACCAGGAAGATCGTCGACGACGACGCCAGCTTGTAGTTCACCGCGAGGTACAGGAAGAACACCACGCCGACCCAGATGCGCCGGGCTTCGCCGCGGTGCTCGTCGAGCACGACCGCGACCAGCCCGATGACCAGTGGCGCCATCATCACGAAGACGCGCTGGGTGTCCGTGGCGACCAGCCGCCCGGCGAGGCAGCACAGCCCGAGCCAGACGCTGGACACCAGCAGCAGGCTCCGGGTTCGCTCGCGCCGGAACTCGCGGTAGAGGCCGTAGGCGAAGATCAGCCAGAAGAAGCTGAACGTGCTGTACAGCGCGGCCTGGTCCACGCCCTTGTTCGACGACAGGGCGAACCGGATGTTGCCCAGCAGGCCGCTGTTGGCCTGGCCGGCGCCGAACCCGTAGTCGCCGCCGATGAGCGCCTGCGCCCACAGCCGGAACGCGAAGTACAGCCCGCCCGCGACGACCACGGCGATTAGGCCGCCGATGACCTGCTTGTCGCGCAGCGACCGCGACCGCGTCCACGCCACCAGCGGGTAGAGCGGCGCGAGCAGCAGCGTCGTCTCCTTGTTGATCGCGCCGATCACGATCACCAGGGCGAACCAGATCAGCCGCCGGTCGAACAGCAGCCACAGCGCGAGCAGGTAGAGCAGGTTGTTCAGCGGGTCGACCAGGTACGGGTTGCTGAACGCGTACGGCGCGTACCAGAATGTGCAGGCCAGCGCGACCGCGGCGAGCGCCGAGGTGTAGAGCCGCAGGTCCAGGCGGACCCAGAGGAACTCGAAGAAGACGATCGCCGCGGCCAGGACCAGCGCGAACGTGAACGCCAGCCACACCGAGTCGAGCGAGACACCGGTGAACCGGTTGACGGTGTGGACGAGCCATGGGCTGAGCATCCGCAGCGCGAACGGGTTGTCGACCTGGGCGCCGGTCTGCACCGACATCGCGTAGTACTCGGCGGCGTCGCCCCACGCCTTCTCGTGCGCGTTCGGTTGCACGGGGGCGTAGGAGATGAGGTTGAGCAGTGTGACCGTGGCCAGACCCAGGTACACCGCGACTCGGTGGCCGGCTCGTCTGACGCGCGATTCAGTCACTGTCCCCACGCGAAAAGCCTAGTGGTCGTTCGTTCGGCGTGAGCTTCGCCCGGTTTGTGGCCTTCACCGCTTGAACGGCCGCCAAGAACCTACGGTCCCGTAACCTGGCGCGATGGCCGACTTCGTGTACCCGCCCGTGATCGCCGCGGCCCGGACGATGTTCCGCGTGCTCGACAACCGCATCACGATCGACGGCGCGGAGCACATCCCGCGCTCCGGCGGCGCGGTCATCGCGTGCAACCACGTGAGCTACCTGGACTTCATCTTCTGCGGCCTCGGCGCGCGCCCGGCCAAGCGGCTGACGCGGTTCATGGCGAAGAAGGAGATCTTCGACAACAAGATCGCCGGGCCGCTGATGCGCGGGATGCACCACATCTCCGTCGACCGGTCCGCCGGGCTCGCTTCCTACCGCGAGGCGCTCGGGAAGCTGCAGGCCGGCGAGGTCGTCGGCGTCTTCCCGGAGGCGACGATCAGCCGGTCGTTCACCGTCAAGGAGATCAAGTCGGGCGCGGTCCGGATGGCCGCGGCGGCGAATGTCCCGGTCGTGCCGATGGCCCTGTGGGGCACCCAGCGGCTCTGGACCAAGGGCCGGCCGAAGGACCTGACCCGCCGGCACGTGCCGGTCTCGATCCTCATCGGCGAGCCGATGCACCCGGCCAAGGGGGACGACTGGGATGTCGTCACGAAGGAGCTGCGCACCCGGATGAGCGCGCTGCTCGACCGGGCCCAGGCCCAGTACCCGGACCAGCCCGCCTCCGCCGAGGAACGCTGGTGGCTGCCCGCCCACCTGGGCGGCACCGCACCGACCCCGGCCGAGGCGGCCGAGCTCGACCGCCGCTAGAACCAGCGCTCCAGTACCTGCGAGACGCCGTCTTCGCCGGCCGGGCCGGTGATCTCGTCGGCCACGTCCTGGACCTTCGGGTGCCCGTTCTCCATCGCGACGCCGTGGCCGGCCCAGCGGAGCATCTCGACGTCGTTGGGCATGTCGCCGAAGGCGATCACCCGCTCCTGCTCGACGCCCAGCCGCTCGGCGACGTCGGCCAGGCCGGTCGCCTTCGTGATGCCGTGCGCGGACAGCTCCACCAGCCCGCCCGACGACGAGTAGGTGACGTCGACCTCGCGGTCGAACAGCGCGTTGACGGCGTCCGCCATCTCCTCCGACGACATCCCGACGTGGCTGACCAGCAGCTTGATCGCTGGGTGCCCGAGCACCTCGGCGCGCGGCGCGGTGCGGCCTTCGCCGTCGCCCCACGGGTTGTGGTACTTCGGCTCGATCACGAAGCTGCGCATCTCGTGGTCGGCGTCGGTGCTGACGCGCTCGGCGGCCAGCCGGCAGCCGGGGACGGCCTTGTCGAGCGCGTGCCCGATGTCGTGGAGGAGCTCGGGCTGGAGCAGGCCGTGCACCGCCACGACCTCCTCGCGGCCGCAGTCGTACAGGACGGCGCCGTTCGCGCAAACCGCGTACCCGGTCAGCTCGAGGGGCTTGGCCACCGGCGCGATCCACCGCGGCGGGCGGCCGCTGGCCAGCACGAACGGGACGCCCGCCTCGATCGCCCGGCGGACGGTCGCGATGGTGCGGGCGCTGAGCGATTCGGAGGGGCCGAGCAGGGTGCCGTCGACGTCGGACGCGATCAACTGGGGTCTCTCCACCCCGCCATTGTCCCTGACACGTTCGGGGGAGGGCTTGCCCATCCGTGCGACTGTCGGTGGTTGCCGATACCGTCCGTCATTGTGCGAGTAGGCATCGTCATTCTCCCTGAAGATCGTTGGTGGGCCGCCGAGCCGAAGTGGCGGGCCGCCGAGGAATACGGCTTCGACCACGCGTGGACGTACGACCATCTGGGCTGGCGCAACCTGGTCGACGGCCCGTGGTTCTCCGCCGTCCCGACCCTGACCGCCGCGGCGATGGTGACGTCCCGGATCCGGCTGGGCACGTTCGTGGCGTCCCCGGTCGCGCGGCACCCGGTGCCGTTCATGCGCGAGCTGACCACCCTGGACGACATCTCCGACGGCCGGTTCGTCCTGGGCGTCGGCGCGGGCGTCGACCACCAGCACTACGACGGCGCGGTGCTCGGCGCCCCCGAGCTGACGGCCAAGCAGCGCGCGGACCGGTTCACCGAGTTCGTCGAGGCGCTCGACGGCCTGCTGATGACCGACAAGTTCGACTTCGACGGCGAGTACTACCGCGCCCGCGAGGCCCGCAACCTGCCGGGCACGGTCCAGCGTCCGCGGCTGCCGTTCGTGGTCGCGGCGAACGGCCCCCGCACGATGACGCTGGCCGCGCGCTTCGGCGCGGGCTGGGTCACCACCGGCCGGGGCGGCCAGACCGAGGACGAGTGGTGGGCCGGCATCAAGCAGCTCACGGACGTCTTCGACGAGCGCCTCGACGCGGCCGGTCGCGAGCGGGCGAGCATCCAGCGGCACCTGAGCCTGGACGCGTCCCCGGTGTTCTCGCTGAGCAGCGTGGAGGCGTTCCGCGACGCGGCAGGCCGCGCGGGCGAACTGGGCTTCACCGACGTCATCGCGCACTGGCCGCGGTCTTCGTCGCCGTACGAAGGCCGCGAAGCGGTGCTGGAGCAGGTGGCGAGCGACGTCCTGCCGGAACTGCACGCTGGTCCGAACGGGTGACATTCAGCTAGCCGGGAAACCGATTGCCGTCCCCCAGGCGTCCATCACTTCAGACGTCAGAGATCACCCCGGGGGTGGTTGGGGGACGGAGGGCCCTCGTGGCCGCGGCACGGGGCGCCGCGGCCACGAGGGCTTCGCTATTTCACGCTCTGTCTATTTCACGATCTGGTAGATCACCGCGCCGGGGTTCCGGTAGATCTCCTTGACGAAGTCGTGCCCGTCGAGGTGCCGCAGGCCGGGCGCGATCGGGGTGTCCCGGCGGATCGTGCCGCTGCCGACCAGCACGTAGTGGATGTTCAGCCGCCGCGTGGCCGCGCGGACCTCCGGGTCGCTGTCGTAGTCGCCGAAGTGCATCGCCAGGTAGAGCGCGTCCGGAGGAGCGACGCCCGCGTCGTAGTGGCCGGCCACCGGGTGCACGCCGGTGAGCGCGTACATCCAGGCCGTGCCGTCCATGCGGTCGTTGAGCACCTTCTCCTCGGCCGGGATGCCCAGCGTGCCGAGGTGCTCCATCGCGTCGATCTCGTCCTGGCTGACCGGCGGGACGGTCTCGCCGGGCAGGCCGTTGTAGTACAGCAGCGACACCGTCTTGGCGTTGGCCGCGCGGTAGAACCCGCCGGTCAGCACCCCCATCGCGACGACCAGCAGCACCGCGGTCGCCAGCCCGACCCGGCCGGTCAGCCACGGCCGCGCGCGCACCCAGGCGCGTCCGCTCGCCAGCTTCGCCACCCAGCGCTGGGCCTCGCTCATGCCGTGCGCGGCGAGCAGGCACATCGGGATCGCGGCCAGCGCCATCAGCCGGAACCGGTCGTTCCACCAGGGCCGCGACAGCGTGATCACCCAGTCTTCGCCGCCGAAGCACGCGACGACCACGAACAGCGCGGACAGCCCGAGCGCCGAGAGCACCACCCAGCGCATCCGCCGCAGCGCCAGCAGCGTCAGCACGCCGATCGCGAGGAACACCGTCAGCCAGATCTGCGGGACCGGCAGCACCTGCTTGAACGTCGCCAGCATGGCGAGGGCCTTCCACACCGGCATGTGCGAGCCCCAGGCGTGGTACGGGTACGACCCGGACGTGAAGGTGATCGCGCCGAGGATCATCGGCGCGGCCAGCACGCCGGCCGCCACCATCACCGGCAGCATCCGCAGGACGTCGCCGCCGACGACCCGCCAGGCGGCCTTCTCTGGCGCCACGCCATCGAGGCGCTTGCCTCGCAGCGCCCGGTACCAGCGCTGCACGACCAGCGGGAACGCGAACAGCAGCGCCCCGAACAGCGCGCTCGAGTGCGCGGCGAGCAGGCCGGTCGCGCTCAGCGCCAGCACCGCGCCGGTGTCGACACCCGGCCGCACGACGAACCGCTGCAGGGCGACGACCGCCAGCGGCGTCAGCACGATCCCGAGCGCGAAGGGCAGCAGCCCGCTCGACACCGACTCGTACGCCCCGGTCGTCGCGCCGCCCGCGACCAGCGCCGCGCTGCCGGCGAACACCGCGCGGCCGCCGAGCTGGCGCACCAGCGCGACCATGGCCACCGCGAACAGCCCGGCGATCGGCATCGTGACAGCGTTGAGCGTGACCGGGACCGACGTGCCCGACAGCTGGTAGACCAGCGCGCCGACCAGGTGGTAGGCGTTCGGGTAGAAGGAGCCGTCCGGGTACCAGTTGATGGTGCCCATGCCGGTCAGCGAGCCGTCGCCGGTCTCGGCGATGTAGCGGATGCCGTTCGCGTGGAAGACGGTGTCCCAGCGCTGGAACACCGCGGTCGTCCCGCCGCGGCCGGTGATCACGACGGCGATCGACACGGCCGTGGCGACCGCCACGCAGGCACCCACGGCCAGGTGCGCGCGACGCGTCCACGGCGTCGGCGGCTCCTCGGCGCCCGGCGTCATCCAGCCGCGGGCGATCGCCGGCCGGCGCAGGCCGTGGAGGACGCCGGCGAGCAGCAGGGTGCACGCGGCGACGCTCAGCGGGCCGTACGGCACGTGCGCGATCGCCAGCCACGGGCCGGCCAAGCCGGTGATGGCGTAGCTGAGCAGCGGCGCGAGCCCGGCCAGCGCCCAGCCGCGGACCCCGGCGGCCCATCCGACGACGCCGCCGGGCACCGCCAGCACGGCCAGATAGGTGGCCACGGCGGTGAAGTAGCTCCAGAAGTCCTCGGGTGCAGGCACTGCTTTCCAGGTGTGTCGTAGGCCGAAATGTGATAGTCGGGTGCGAGCCGGGTCAGCGACCCCCGTACCCTCGACGCCCGTGAGCGCGCACACGAACCCCGCACAGATTACTGAAGACGATTTCGCAGGTTACGACCTCGTCGTCGTCGGGTCCGGTTTCTTCGGTCTGACCGTCGCCGAACGGGCCGCGGCCGAGCTGGGCAAGAAGGTCCTCGTCCTCGAGCGGCGCAGCCACCTCGGCGGCAACGCGTACTCGGAGCCGGACCCGGAGACCGGGATCGAGGTGCACAAGTACGGCGCGCACCTGTTCCACACCTCGAACAAGCGCGTCTGGGAGTACGTGAACCGGTTCACCGAGTTCACGAACTACCAGCACCGCGTCTTCGCGCGGGTGAAGGACCAGGTCTACTCGTTCCCGATGAACCTGGGCCTGATCAACCAGTTCTTCGGCAAGTCGCACACCCCGGACGAGGCCCGCGAGCTGATCGCGAAGCAGGCGTCGGAGTTCGAGACGTCCGCCGCGCAGAACCTCGAGGAGAAGGCGATCTCGCTGGTCGGCCGTCCCCTGTACGAGGCGTTCATCCGCGGTTACACCGCGAAGCAGTGGGAGAACGACCCCAAGAACCTGGGCGAGAACATCATCACGCGCCTGCCGGTCCGCTACAACTTCGACAACCGGTACTTCAACGACACCTACGAGGGCCTGCCCGTCAACGGGTACACCGCGTGGCTCGAGAAGATGGCCGAGCACGAGAACATCGAGATCCGGCTGAACGTCGACTACTTCGACGTGCGTGAGCACATCCCGGCGGGCACCCCGACCGTCTACACCGGGCCGCTGGACCGCTATTTCGGCTACTCGGCGGGCAAGTTCACCTGGCGCACCGTCGACTTCGAGTCCGAGGTCGCCGAGACCGGTGACTTCCAGGGCACCTCGGTCGTCAACTACAACGACCAGGAAGTCCCCTACACCCGGATCATCGAGTTCCGGCACTTCCACCCGGAGCGGGACTACCCCAAGGACAAGACGGTCATCTTCCGCGAGTACTCGCGCTTCGCGGGCGAGGACGACGAGCCGTACTACCCGATCAACACCCCGGACAACCGCGAGAAGCTCGAGGCCTACCGGGAGCTGGCCAAGACCGAGGCGCGCGAGAAGAACGTGCTGTTCGGCGGCCGGCTGGGCACGTACAAGTACCTCGACATGCACATGGCCATCGGCTCGGCGCTGTCGGCGTTCGACAACAAGATCGCCCCGCACCTGACCGACGGCGCGCCGCTCGACGGGTCCCTCGATGCTTGAGAAGGGGCAGCCCACCGGAGAGGTGGCAGTCCTGGCGAAGGCGCAGGGCTTTCTGAAGAGTGAAGCTTCGGTGAAGGCCGCGCGCGGCATGTCGCACTTCGGCGAGCACGCGCTCGGCTGGTTCGGCCTGGGCCTTCTCGGCGCGGTGGTCGACAAGAAGCGGCGCAAGGACTGGCTGGTCGCGTCGGCCGGCGTGGTCGGCGCGCACGCCGCGTCGATCGCGGTGAAACGCGTGGTCAGGCGGCCCCGACCGGACCACCCCAGCGTGGAGGTCTTGGTCGGCACGCCGAGCAAGCTGAGCTTCCCGTCGTCGCACGCGACGTCCACGACGGCGGCGGCGGTGCTCTACTCCGGATTGACCGGGCGTAACCTGGTGCCCGCCCTGGTACCGCCGATGCTGGCCTCGAGGCTCGTGCTCGGCGTTCACTATCCGACAGACGTTCTGGCCGGTGCAGCTCTCGGGGGGCTCGTCGGTGGTCTGATACGACGGAAGCTGAAGAAGAACCCATGAGCGAAACGACCGAGCAGCGCAACAGCGACGAAGCGGCCGTGACTCCTGAGGCACCGGAGACACCGGTGACCGAGGCGTCTTCGGAGACGGTTTCATCCGGCCCCTTCGGCCTGGTCGGCGGCGTCATCAAGACGGCGCGGCCCCGGCAGTGGGTGAAGAACGTCCTGGTCTTCGCGGCCCCGTTCTTCGCGTTCTCGAAGTCGACCGACCGCACGGGCCTGCTGCTCGACGCGATCGTCGCCTTCGTGGCCTTTTCGCTGGTGGCGAGCTCGGTCTACCTCATCAACGACGCCATCGACGTCGAGGCCGACCGGGCCCACCCGACCAAGCGCAACCGGCCGATCGCGGCCGGCATCGTGCCGGTGCCCGTCGCGTACGGGGCCGCGGTCGTGTTCTTCCTGGCCGGCCTCGGCGTGTCGTTCTTCGCGAGCTGGCAGCTCGCGATCGTGCTGGCGGTGTACGAGGCCGTCCAGCTCGGCTACTGCTTCGGCCTGAAGCACCAGCCGGTGGTCGACCTGGCCATCGTCGGCTCCGGCTTCCTGATGCGCTCGATCGCCGGCGGTGTCGCGGGCGGGATCGCGCTTTCGCAGTGGTTCCTGCTGGTCACGGCGTTCGGTTCGCTGTTCATGGTCGCCGGCAAGCGCTACGCGGAGATCATGCTCTTCGAGCGCACCGGCGCGAAGATCCGCTCGTCGCTGAAGAAGTACTCGGCCAGCTACCTGCGGTTCGTCTGGGCGACGTCAGCGGCCATCCTGATCATGTCGTACTGCCTGTGGGCGTTCGAGATCCGCCAGACCGAGCACAACTCGGTGTGGGCGCTCATCTCGATGGTCCCGTTCGTGGTGGCGGTGCTGCGGTACGCGGTCGACGTCGACGGCGGCATCGCGGGCGAGCCCGAGGAGATCGCGCTCAAGGACCGCATCCTGCAGGTGCTGGGCGCGACCTGGGTGGTCACGCTGTTCCTGTCGTTCTACCTGTGACTTCTCATGGCGGATCGACAGGTTCGTTTCAGGTGACGCACAGCTGACCGGCGCACCCTGAGGTGGTGGGGGCGGGCACTGCGCCCGTCCCCGTGACCACAGGAGCGACGATGAACGACCAGCCGCGCGAAGTCCCGGAGGGGACCGAAGACCCGACCGTCGAGCAGCCAACGGCGAAGTCCGCGGCCGACCAGCCGACGACCCAGCAGCCGGCGACACCCGCCGCGCAGGGTGAGACCACCGCGCTGCCGAACGCCGCGCAGGGGCAGGAGGCCGCGACTCCGGCCGGCACCACCGCCCCGCCGAACGCGGCGCAGGGCGAGACCACCGCGCTGCCGAACGCCGCGCAAGGCGACCAGACTGCCGCCCACGGCCAGCAGCCGCCGCCCACTCCTCAGCTGTCCCAACCCGGCCCCGGCCAGGCCTACGGCGCCTGGGGCCCACCGCAAGCCGCGCCGCGGCAACCCGGGGGCTTCCGGCGGTTCGTCGGGCACCGCGCCACCCAGCTCGTCGGCGTGGGTGTCCTTGGCCTGCTGATCGGCGGGGGCATCGTCGGCGGGATCGCCGCCGCCACCCACCACGGCGGTGGCCCCCGCGACGGCCGCCCCGGGATCCACCGGCAGTACGACGGCCCCAACCAGGGCCCCGACGGCCGGGGCTTCCCCGGCCGCGGCGGCGGCAACTCCGGCAACTCGGGCAATTCCGGCGACGGCAACGGCATCTGACCCCTGTGGGCTGAGCCACCCGTACCCCGCTCAGATCACAGAAGCATCACGGGCGAGGTACGGTGTTCCGGATGCGAAGCGCCTCCGCAGAACTCCCCAAGGTCGCCACCGCGCTGTCGGCGGCCGTCCCCCTGCCCCGCGCGTGGGCCCTCCCCGCCGGCGCCGCCGCGGCCTCCGCGCTGATGTTCGCCCTGGTCAGCAGTCATCTCATCGATGACACCTACATCACGCTGTCCTACGCGAAGAACCTCGCCTTCCACGCCCACTGGGGCCTGATCGAGCAGGGGACGGCGAACACCGCGACGTCCCCGCTGAACGTCCTGGCGCTGGCCGCGGTCACGTTCGTCGTCCGCGACGCCGTGCTGGCCGCCGGGATCGTGTTCGTCGCCGCCCAGGTGCTGCTCGTCCTCGGCCTGCGCCGGCTCGGCGAGCGCACCGGGCTGCCCGCGGCCTTCGCGCCCGTGACGTTCGCGGTGCTGCTGCTCAACCCGCTGCTGCTGTCGTCGGTCGGCCTGGAGGTCGCGCTCGGCGCCACCGGCGTCGTCTGGACGCTGGTCTACGCGGGCGAGCGCAAGGCGGGCCGCCTCGGCGTCGTGATCGGGCTGCTCGCGCTCGTCCGGATCGACCTGCTGCTGATCGCGGCGGTGCTGTTCGCGGCCCGCCGCGAGTTCTGGACGGGCATCTGGCGGACGGTGTTCGCCACGCTCGCCGTGACGCTGCCGTGGTTCGCGTTCAGCTGGGTCGTGCTCGGCTCGGCCGTGCCGGACACGCTGGTCATCAAGATCAGCCAGCAGTCGTGGGGCCCGTTCAGCTTCACCAACGGCCCGCTCCTGTACTGGCGCAACTTCCCGGCCGAGGCGGCGCTGTCGTTTCTGCCGCTGCCGCTCGCGGGCCTGGTCGGCCTGGTCTGGATCGTCCAGTACCGCCGCGGCTCCGAAGCGGCCCGCCGCCTGACGCCGTTCGCGGCGCTGGCCGTCGCGGGCGCCCTGCACTACCTGGCCTACAGCCGCCTCGGCGTCCCGCCGTACCACTGGTACTACGCGCCGAGCATCATCGGCGCGACGATCTTCCTGGTCGCCTGCGCGAGCGCGGTCCCCGAGCGCGTCCGGCGCGGAACGTGGACGGCGGCGGGCGTGGTCCTCGTGGCGAGTGTCGCGGCGTACGCGCTGCCGGGCCTGCCCCGCCAGTTCGCGCCGATCACGAGCAACCACGCGTCGACGACGGAGTACCGCGAGATCGGGCAGCAGCTGGCCGCGATCGCCCACGGCCGCAAGGTGGAGACGGCGGGCGAGGTCGGCGCGCTGGCGTACGCGTGCGACTGCGAGCTGGTGGACGAGTTCTCCGACCGCGGCGCGGTCGACCCGGCGATCAACGAGACGAAGCGCCGCAGCGGCGACCTCGGCCGCGCGCTGCTGGAGGCCAACTTCCACAACTTCGACCACAGCGTCGCCCCGATCAGCCCGGACCTGGTCCTGGCGACGACCCGGCGCACCCCGCCGCCGACGGCGCTGGCGACCTGGCGGATCGACTCCCCGTGGATGGGCACGCAGAACCTGTACCTGGTGCCGGCTCACGCCGCGGGCAGCTGATCCCGTCCGCGGACCACGCGGTTCAGCGTGCCCTCCCGGGCCAGCAGCACCTGCGTGATCACCTGGAGCACGACGAAGCTGCCGATCGACAGTGCCGAGTCGAGGCCCGGCACGACGTCCACCGGCAGCGTGTACGCCATGACGATGCTGCCCGCGCTGTGCAGCAGCCCGCCGACGCCCCACACCACCGCCAGCACCCGCCAGACCCGCCGGAACGACGGCGTGTCCGCCCAGCGCGCCTCCAGCGTCGGCGCCCGCCCGGGCAGCAGGGCCAGCGTCGCCTGGTACGTCGTGGGACGGCGGCCGATCCGGAGGCTCGCCAGCATCCAGACGCCGATCAGCACGCTGAACCACGCGCTGCGGACCAGCTGCAGCCGCGCGTCCCCGGTCAGCAGCGTCGTCGCCAGGCCCACCGCGACGATCAGCAGCACGAACACGCCCATGCCGTCGACCCGGCGGTGCCGCACCGCCAGGTAGAGCACCCGCAGCGCCGGCGGGAGGCCGCTGAGCGTCAGCGCCCAGACGGGTGCGACGTCGAACGCGCGCAGCAGGTAGTAGCCGCCGACCGGGGCGGCGAGGTCGCAGAGCAGCGTGCCGAGCATGTCCCCGAGCATCGGGGACGGAGGCGGCGGGCGGCATCGTCGAGCCGGCTCGTCACGCATCCACCGTCCGGTTGATGCCCAGCCGCTGACGCGTCAGCTTCACGCCGAGGAGCACGCAGCCCACGGTCAGCACGGTGTCGAGGACCGGCACGACGTCCACCGGCAGCGTGAACGCCAGCACGACGACGGCGCAGCCCAGGAAGAGGCAGCCGACGCCCCACCAGAGTGTGGCCGCGCGCCAGCGCTCGCGGAACGGCCGGGACAGGCCCCACAGCCGGTCGAGGTGCTCGGCGCGGGCGGGCTGGAGGGTGCACGCCGCCCGGAACAGCAGGGGCCGCCGCCCGGCGACCAGGCTGGCCAGCATGACCGCGCCGAGCGGCAGCGTGAGCCAGGCGCTGCGGACGAGCAGCAGCCGGGCGTCGCCGGAGAACACCGCCACCGTGGCGTTGACCAGTAGCACGGCCAGCACGAACGCGCTGATCGGGTCGATCCGCCGGTGCCGCGCCAGGACGTACCCGGTCCGCAGCACCGGCGGGACGGCACTGATCAGCAGCGCCCACAGCGGGGCGACCTCGAAGGAGCGCAGGACGTAGTACAGGGCCATCGGGAGGGCGACGTCGCGGAGCAGCAACGTCAGCCCACCGCGGTCGCTCGTCGTGTTCACCATGGTGACAGCCTGTTTCGACCGGCTGGTGCGCACATCGGCGTACGGGCCTGGCCCGGATGGATCTCCGGGTCAACCCGCGGGTGGATGCCTCAGATGGGGAGCTTGCGGAAGATCGGCCGCGGGATGTGCCGCAGCGCCGACATCACCAGCCGGAACTGCGCCGGCGCCCACACCAGGTCCTTGCCCGCGCGCGCGGCCGTCACGGCGGTCTCGGCGACCTGCTCGGCCGTCTGCGCCAGGGGAGCGTCCTTCAGGCCCTCGGTCATCTTCGTCTTGACGTGGCCCGGGCGGACGACCGTCACCTGCACGCCGTGCGGGGCGAGCGCCTCGCCGAGGCCCAGGTAGAAGCCGTCGAAACCGGCCTTCGTCGAGCCGTAGACGAAGTTCGACCGGCGGACGCGCTCGCCGGCCACCGACGACAGCGCGATCACCGTGCCGTGGCCCTGGGCCTTGAGCTTCTCCGACAGCGCGACGCCGACCGACACCGCGGCGGTGTAGTTCACCGTGGCGAGCTCGACGGCCTTCGCGTGGTCCTGCCAGACCTCTTCGGGGTCGCCGAGCAGGCCGAACGCGACGACCGCCACGTCGATGTCGCCGCCCTCGAACGCCTTGGCCAGCACCGCCGGGTGCGACGCCGTGTCCTTGGCATCGAAGTCCACAGTGGACACTTCGGCGCCGCGGTCCTTCAGGCGCTGGGCGGCCGCGTCGAGCCGGGGCGACGGCCGGGCCGCGAGCACGACCCGCAGCGGCTTCTCGGCCAGGTACTTCTCGGCGATCGCCAGCGCGATGTCGGACGTGCCGCCGAGCAGGAGCAGGGACTGGGGGTTGCCCACCGCGTCGATCACAGTTCGAGCCTCCGGCTCATGTCAGAGGCGAAAACGCCTTCGGGGTCAACGGAAGCGCGGATCTTGCGCCACTCTTCGAGCCGCGGGTACATCTTCGCGAACGTCTCCGCGGAGGTCCGGGAGTCCTTCGCCGTGTACAGCCGGCCACCCGCTTCGAGCACGGCGTCGTCCAGCTCCAGGCAGAACCGGCTCAAGCCGTTCTTGATCGGGAAGTCGACGCTGAGCATCCAGCCCGGCGACGGCCACGACATGGGCGCCGGGTTGGCGTCGCCCATGCGCTTGAACACGTTGAGGAACGAGTAGTGGCCCGAGGTCGCGATCCGCCGGCAGATGGCCTTGAGCTGGTCCTCCGCGCCGAACGGCACCGAGAACTGGTACTGCAGGAAGCCCTTGGAGCCGTAGGCGCGGTTCCACTCGCTCAGCATGTCCAGCGGGTGGTAGAACTGCGTCAGGTTCTGGATCTTGCCGCGCGCGCCCTTCTTGGGCACGGTCTTCTGCCACAGCTCGTTGATCAGCCCGAAGGTGAGCTTGTTGCCCAGGCCGTTCGGGAAGACGTCCGGCAGGGTCGCCAGCTGCGGCGCGTCGAACTTCAGCGGCTCGGACCGCAGCTTCGGCGGCAGCTCGTCCAGCTTCGCGAGCGAGCCGCGCGAGAACGTCGCCCGGCCGAGGCGGTGGTCCGACGAGATCAGGTCCGGCACCGACATCGAGTAGTCGTAGGTCAGGTCGGAGCCGTCGGTGAACAGGCCGAGCGTCTCGTCCAGGCTCGCCGTGCGGTCGGCGTCGACGATGAAGTACGCGGTCTCGGTCTTCTTCATCCGGACGGTGGCCCGGACGATGATCCCGGTCAGCCCGATGCCCGCGACGGTCGCCCAGAACAGCTCCGACTCGGAGCCCTCCGGCGTGAGCGTGCGCACCTGGCCGTCCGCGGTCAGCAGGTCCATCGACACGACGTGGTTGCCGAAGCTGCCCGCGCTGTGGTGGTTCTTGCCGTGGATGTCGTTGGCGATCGCGCCGCCGATCGTCACCTGGCGGGTGCCCGGCAGCACCGGGACCCACAGGCCGTACGGCAGCGCCTCGCGCATCAGCTTGTCGAGGCTGACGCCGGCGTCGAGGTCCACGAGACCCGAGTCCGGGTCGATCGAGTGGATCCGGTCGAGCGCGGTCATGTCGATGACGAGGCCGCCCGCGTTCTGCGCCGGGTCGCCGTAGGACCGGCCGAGGCCACGCGCGATGACGCCGCGCTCGCCGGCCTGGCGCACGGCCCGGGCGATGGTCTCGACGTCCGGCGTGGTCAGGACGTCGGCGACGGTCGGCGCGGTGCGTCCCCAGCCGGAAAGCGTGCGACGCTGTGTCTCGGGGGATTGGGTCACCCGACCAGGGTAGCCACGCCGAACGACGCCCGGAACGTGACCCTGAAGTGCCCGCTTCTACACTTTGCGCATCAAGGCACAAGCGCCCGCGCGGGTGACCATGACTCAGGCAACGAGGTAATGCAGTGGTGGCGACCGATCCGCAAGCCGACGTAGCGGCTGCTCAGTCCTCTCCGGGACTGCTGGGCCAGCTCATCCGCTTCGCCCTGATCGGGGGCTTCTGCGCCCTGGTCGACCTGGGCACGTACACCCTGCTGACGCAGGTGGCCGGCATGGCGACTTCACCGTGGGTCGACGTCGCTCGCGCTATCAGTTTCATCGTGGGCACGACCACGGCGTTCTTCCTGAACCGGAAGTTCACGTTCGCGGGCGGGCGCAAGGACGGCAAGGCGCAGATCGGTTCGTTCGTCCTCCTCTACACCGTGACGTTCTTCGTCGCGGTCGGGGTGAACCAGCTGATGCTGCACGTGCTGCCGGAGTCCGCCTGGCAGCACACACTGTGCTGGGCCGTGTCGCAGGCCACCGCCACGGTGATCAACTTCGTGATGCTCAAGTGGGTCGTGTTCCGCGAGCCGTCGACCGAGGAGAACTGAGGAACTCAATGCCCGGTAAAACAGCCACCCCGGCGCCGACCACCGAAGCCGGCGCGGCCGCCGAGACGCGGTTCACCGAGCACACTCCGCAGGGTCGCCTGACGGCGCAGCGCGGTCTCTACGCCGGTCCGGCGCCGATCGTCAGCAAGGACCTCTACGCCGAGCTCGAGTGGGGTTCGGCCGTGCGCGAGCGTGCGGTCATCAGCCTCGAGCCGGCGTCCAAGGTGTCGGGCAACACGTACTTCGGGCGGTTCCCGGCCAGCTACTGGCAGCGCTGGACCACGGTGACCGAGGTCTCGGTCGAGGCCGTCGTCACCGGCACCGGCCTGCTGTCCATGGGCGCCTCCGACGTCGAAGGCGAACCCCGCGTCGTGGCCGCCGAGCAGGTCGCCGACGCCAAGCAGACCAAGGTCACGCTCACCTCGAAGCTGGACAAGTTCTACGACGGCGGCGCGCTCTGGCTGGACCTGGAGACCGAAGGCGGCCAGAACCTGCGCGTCGAGCAGGTCCGCTGGACCGTCGAGGCGCCGGAGAAGATCCGCCCGACCGCGGTGACCATCTGCACGATGAACCGCGCCGACGACTGCCTCAAAAACCTCCAAGCCCTCGCCGCGGACGTGTCCTCGCTGGAGACCCTGGACGCGATCTACGTCGCCGACCAGGGCACCGACCTCGTCGAGTCCCGCGACGGGTTCGAGCAGGTCGCCAAGGACCTCGCCGACAAGCTGCACTACATCAAGCAACCCAACCTCGGCGGCGCCGGCGGCTTCACTCGCGGCCTCTACGAGGTCGCCGGGCACACCGCCACCGAACACGCCAACGTGCTGTTCATGGACGACGACGTGCTGCTCGAGCCGGACCTGGTGATCCGGATGACGGCGTTCTCCAACCGCGCCGCCAACCCGATCATCGTCGGCGGGCAGATGCTGAACCTGTTCCACCCCAACCAGCTGCACGTCGGCGCCGAATACGCCCGCTTGAACACCCTCGAACCGGGTCAGCCGGTCGAGCACTCGCTGTCGACGGCCGACCTGCTCGGCGTCGACGAGGAGACCCTCAAACCCAACCGCCAGGAACGCCGCCTGGACGCCGGGTACAACGGCTGGTGGTCGTGCCTGATCCCGTACGAGGTCGTGCAAGCCACCGGGTATCCGATGCCGTTCTTCTTCCAGTGGGACGACGCGGAGTACTCCTACCGCGCCCGCGCGCACGGCTTCCCGACCGTCACCCTGCCGGGGGCGGGGGTGTGGCACGCGGACTTCCACATGAAGGACTGGGACGAGTGGCACCGGTACTTCAACCTGCGCAACTCGATCATCACCGCGGCGTTGCACTCGCCGTTCAACCTCAACCTGCTCTCGCGGGTGCTGCTCGCGCAGCTGGTGCGGTACCTGCTGGGCATGCAGTACGGGCTGTCGGCGACGCTGATCAAGGCCGTGGAGGACTTCCTGGAGGGCCCGGAGATCCTGCGGGACGGTGGGGTCGAGGCGATGCAGGAGATCCGCCGCATCCGCGACCAGTACCCGGAGACCAAGCGCCACAAGGCGACCGACGTCCCGGGCATCGCGTCCAACGACATCGGCATCATCAACAGCGCGCCGCGGCCCAGCATGCAGCGCCTGGTGCTGATCAAGCGCGTGCTCGACCGGGTCCTCGGCCGCAGCCGCTTCGGCCTCGGCGCGGTGCCGATCGACGAGGCGAACTGGTGGCACATCGCGCTGTTCGACACGGCGGTCGTGACGGACGCGAACCAGGAAGGCGTCCGCGTCCGCTCGTACGACAAGGTCAAGATGTTCGACCTGGCCAAGCGTGGCGCGAAGGTGGTCCAGCGGCTGCGCAAGGAAGGCGCGGCGGTGCAGGAGCAGTACAAGCGCGCCATGCCGGAGCTGACCTCGCGCGAGAACTGGAAGCGCCTGTACAAGCTCTGAGGTTTCTTCGCGAAGGCCGTCTCACTGCGGTGAGGCGGCCTTCGCCGTTCTCAGCCGTGCATGCCGAACACGGTGCTCTTGCGGGTGAGGTCGTCGACGTACGCGGCGGCCACGTGGGCGAAGTTGATCGCGACCGCCGAGTGGTCCTTGGTGGTCACCGTTTCGACGGCGCCGGCCTGCACGAGCTGGGCGAGTTTCCCCGCCAGCTTGCCGGATTCTTCGGTCGTGAGTGCGAACAGCAGCGGCTCCCCGCCGGTGGCGAGGTGCAGCACGAGTGCGGGTTTCGGGTCGGCCATGCGTCCATCGGACCAGCGGCGATCTCACCCGGGCAAGCGGGTTCGCCGAGAGCGGATGGACTACCGTTTCGGCAAGTCCGGATGAACCCGCGGGGGGATGGAAGCGATGCCGCACTCGTTCTCGCTGTCACTGGCAGCGGTGGACATCCTGCTGGAGCAGCTCGGGTTCGGCCGCGCGCCGACGCCGTTCGAGGTCCCGCACGTCGGCACGACCGTCGAGCAGCGCGCGATGATCCGCGACGCCGTCGTCCGCGACCTGAACGGCCGCGGGCTGTGGAGCCGCGGCCGCCTCGACGCCGACGCGGAGCTGGCGCTGGCGACGTTCGTCCGCGGCAGCGTGGCGATCAACGCGGCCGCCGAGCTGGGTGACCGCCACCTGTTCGCCCGCGTCGCGTCCGACGGCCAGTTCGCGGTGCTCGCCAAGCAGGACGAGAACCTGATCGTCTTCGAGGAGGTCCGCCCGACGGGCATCGTCCCGGCGATCGTCGACCTGCTGCCCCTGACCCCGGCGGCCCCCGGCCAGTCGGTCACGATCTCCCGCCCGGCGCAGCAGCCCCGCCACCAGCGCCGCGACGACGCGTACGACCCGTTCGCCGGCGTCAGCGGCCTCCGCTCGTCGGGCGGCGGCAGCGGCGGCCCCCAGCTCCGCATGATCGAGCGGGTGTTCCAGGAGCCGAAGAAGCGCGTGGGCCAGTTCACGGCCCAGACCCGCGGCGGGACGTTCCCCCCGCTGGCCTGGTTCGACACGGAGTCGGGCCGCTGGCTGATGTCCTCCCGAGCGGCCGCGGACGGCCAGCGCTGGATCACGTACGCCCCAGCCGACAACGCGCGGCTGGCCCAGCAGCTGTACGCCCAGCTCGAGGGCCAGTTCTGACGATCGGGAACCAGTGGTGGGCTTCCGACGTCCAAAAGTGAAGATCGGTGAACAGCCGTTGCGTGGAGTGCCCGGCTAGTAGACTTCCGGGTGCACACGCACGGGCGAAGCGATACGGGGTGGACAGCGATGCTGATAGCTGACGGCGGGGGCGGCGGCTCGTTCGCGGACGTCATGAACCTCGGCGCCATCCAGGGCGTCACGGCGGAAACCCAGAAGCTGGTCGACGCGGCCAAGGGTGGCGGCTTCAAGATCACCCCGGAGGGCGTGAAGCCGATCCGGGACGCGCTGACCGAGCTGGTCAACGACCTCGCGAACCTGAGCTTCGACACGATGGCGCTGGACCAGGCCCCGAAGCTCGGCAACCACCCGTACGGGCACACGATCGCGTCGCACGACCAGAAGAGCGCCTCGCAGGCCGAAGGCTCGGCTACCGAGGTCCTGGCCAAGCTCAGGCAGGTCGCCCAGCAGGCCGATGAGGCCCTTGCCAGGGCCGCGGGCTTGTACAAGGGAACCGAGAACGACGCTTTTGCCGCGCTCCAGACCAAGCAGGCCTGAGGTAATGACCAAACTTCTCCTCCGAGTCGTCCTTCCGCTCGTCGCCGGCGGGGCCCTGCTGGCCGGGTGCACCAGTACCCAGGGCGGCACGGCGTCACCGGCGCAGACACCCTCGGCCAGCGAATCCGGCGCGCCGGAGACCTCGTCGTCGTCGCCGGCCGGCGGCGGAACGGAGTCGATCACCGATGCCTGCTCGCTCATCCAGCCGAGCGACCTCAGCAGCTACGGCGAGTTCAACCCGCCGCAGAGCCAGACGATCAGTGGCGCGCGCAGCTGCAAGTACCAGAAGAAGATCGCCTCGGCGAGCGACAAGTCCATGGTGATCGGCGCCAACATCCGCGACACCGCGTCGGTCGCGCAGGTGAACGACACCGGCGGCGGACTCGTCGACAAGGACATCAACGGGCGGCAGGCGAAGGAGGCGCCCGGCGGCGGCTCGGTCGACGGGTGCACGCTCGCCCTCCCGGTGGGCGATTCGTCACGGGTCGACGTAGCGGTGATCGGCGTCGGCTCCGCGGACGAGGCTTGCCAGATCGCCGAAGCGGTCGCGAAGGCCGCTGTCGAACCGCGGTTGCCGAAGGGATAGGGGAACCCAGAGATGACGACGCGACAGGGACCGCCGCCGAAGACCGCGGACAAGACGCCCCAGGAAGTTCAGGACATGGCGCCCGCCGAGCGGGACGCCTACCTGCAGCAGAAGGCCGAAGAGGGCGTCGACCCCGGCAGCTGGCTCTTCGGGCCGGTGCAGCAGTGGATCGCCCAAGCCAAGGCGAAGAACCAGTCCCAGGAGATGGGCGACAAGAACGTCGCGGACGCCACCAAGGGCCGCGACGTCGAGTACGTCCAGGGCCTGAACGCGCCGAACGCGGACTACAAGGGCACCGACCACACACAGCTCCAGGCGTTCCTCGAGAGCAACCTCGATGTCGAGCAGGTGTCCGAGGTCTCGACGGCCTACCACAAGGTCCACCAGGTCTTCGACAAGTTCGCCACCTCGATGAACACCGCGGTCAACGCCTCGAAGGGCACCTGGGAAGGCAGCGCGGCGACCAACGCCCAGCAGTACTTCACCAGCCTCGGCAAGTGGTCCGACGCGAACTCCCAAAACGCGAAGCTCGCTTCGGAGACCATCTACGACCAGGGCCAAGCCGCCTCGACGGCCAAGAACTCCATGCCCGCCCCGATCCCGTTCAGCTGGGGCGACGAGTTCAAGTCCTGGGCGACGTCGAACCCGTTCAGCCTGCCCGACAACGTCGACAAGTCCCTGCAGAAGCAGAAGGACAGCCAGGCCGCGCACGACCAGGCCGCCGGCGTCATGGCGACCTACGACAAGAACCTCTACGAGGCCGCGTCGAAGCAGCCGGCCTTCGCGCCGCCGCCCAGCTTCAGCACCGGGGGCGGCTCGGGTGACCCCAACGGCACCGGGGACAAGAACGGCATCGACAACCCCGGCCGCGTCGACATGCCCGGCTCCAACTCCGTGAACACGCCGAGCAGCACCGGCAGCAACTTCACCACCGGCAACATCCCCGGCACCACCGGGACGCCGCAGTTCTCCGGCCCCGGCTCGACGACCGGTGCGGGGCTGCTGCCGGCCGGCACGACCACGCCGTCCAGCTTCACGCCGGGGGCGATTCCCGGTGGGTCGACGTCGAACCCGAACCAGTCGCTCGGGGGCATGCCGCCGATGAGCCCGATGCCGATGGGCGGGATGAACTTCGGCGGCGACGAGGCCTACAACTCCAAGGTCGGCGGGGGTGCCGGCCGTGGCGGGGGCTTCGGGCCCGGTGGCTCGGGTGCGGGCAACGCGACCGGCGCGGGTGCCGCGTCGGGGGCGGCCCGGCCGGGTGGCATCGGGGCCGCCGAAGCCGCCGCCGGGCGGGGCATGGGCGGTCTCGGCTCGGGCAGCGCCGCCGGGCGCGGTGGCATGGGCGGGGGCGGCCTGGGCCGCGGCCAGAAGGGCGAGGGCGACGAGGACACGGAGCACTCGCGTCCGACCTACCTCGTCGAGGGCGATCCCGACGAGGTCTTCGGGACGGACATGCGCACCGCACCGCCCGTCATCGGCGAATAACGGACATAACGGAACGGCCCCGGGGAACCGGGGCCGTTTCTTGTTTGCGCTGGTCGTGGAACCAGTAGCCTTCGCCTCGCGTCGGACACCGCGGAGGGCGAGCGATGACACCTGAGGAATGGCTGGCGGGCTTCGAAGCGAAGATCGCGGACGTCCAGGCGAAGGCCGAGGAGTTCCGCGTCGGGCTGGAGGCCGCCGGGACGACCGTCGCCTCGCCTGACGGGACCATCCGCGTCGGCGTCGCCCCGAACGGCTCGCTCACCGACCTGCAGCTCACCGACGCCGCGCTCGCCGGGAAGTCCGGTGCCAAGCTCGCAGAAGAGATCCTCAAGCTCGCGCGCAAGGCCCAGCGCGGCGCCGCCGTCAACGTCGCGGCCGCGTTCGCGCCGCTGGGCGGCGACTCCGAGGCGATGCACATGGTCACCGGCTACGTGCCGCCGGAGGAGCCCGAAGAGCCGCCCGCGGCCGAGCCGGTCCGGGAACGCCGGCTCTGGCAGCACGACGAGCCGGAAACCCCGGCACCGCCGCCGCCACCGCCGGTCCGCCGCCCGTCGCGGCCGCCGCGTGACGACGATGACGACTTCGGGGACAACACGTTCATGCGCCGGGACTGAGGGGGACCATGACCACCGCGACTTCGGGTGCGGGCATTTTCGACACCTACGCCGGGCTCGTCGACTCGATCAAGTCGGACTCCGAGTCCGAAGGCGAACACGTCCTCGGGGTCGCCGTCAGCGCGGCCGGTGCGGTCGTCGACACCGTCGGCGCCGCGATCGACCCGCTCGGCGCCATCCTCAACGCCGGCGTCGGCTGGCTGCTCGAGCACGTCAGCTTCCTGCGCGAACCGCTCGACGCGCTGCTCGGCAACCCCGACGAGATCAACGCGAACGTCGACCAGCTCAAGTCCGCCGCGGCCGAGATGCACACCCTCGCCCAGGAGCACCGCGACGACCTCCGCAGCGTCGCCGAGTGGACCGGCCAGGCCGCCGACGCCTACCGCGACAGCCTCACGAAGATGGCCGAGGAGCTGGAGTCGCTCGGCAAGACGCTCGACGGGACCGCCGCGGTCGCGGGCATCTCCGGCATGCTCGTCTGCACGTTGCGCGGCATCGTCTTCGGGCTCATTTCGTCGGTGATCGCCGAGCTGATCCGCGACGCGCTGATCGCGGCGGCCTCGGCGGTGGTGACGTTCGGCGGCTCGATCGCGGCGTTCTGCGGGGTCGCGTCGGCCCGCGCCGCGGCGACCGCGTCGAAGATCGCCGGCAAGATCAGCAAGCTCCTGGAGGGCTTCGCGCGCCAGGGCGGCCGGCTGGCCAAGCTGATGGAGGCGATGGAGAAGCTGACCAAGGGACTGGACCGGTTCTCCACGGTCGGCGGCCTGACGATGGGCGCGTACCAGGCCGCGAAGCCGTACGAGACGGAGGCGTGACATGGCGACTCACCACACGAGTACGCCGCACCACACGAGCACGCCCCACCACACGGACACGTCGCCGACGCACCACGAGACGCCGAACCCGCACCCGACCGAGCCGCGCCCGGCACACGAGTCCCACGCCCCGGCGAGCGGTCACGGCGGCGGGTACGGGGTCCACACGGACTCGCTGGGCACGATGGAGGGCCACCTCGGCCGCACGAAGGACAAGGTCCACGCGGTCAGCCAGACGGTGGCAGGGGCGAACTTCGGCGCGAAGTCGATGGGCGTGGTCGGCGCGGGCATGACGGGCACGCTCAACGGAACGGTGAGCGCGGCCAAGGAGCACGTCGCCCGGGCGGGCAAGGCGGTCGAGGACGCGGGAGCGCGCACGAAGGCGGTCCGCGAGCACTACCAGACAACGGAAGCGAACAACGCGGCCACGATCGCGGCGGCGGGCAAACCGGTCGACGCACCCCCGACGAAGACAGCGGGCGGCGGCGGCAACCCGCCGCCACCTGGCTCGAACCCGCCACCAACGCATCCGCCGGACGGCGGCGGCGGAATGCACAACAACCAGGGCCACCACGCGAGCGACGACGAGCTGCGAGGCCAGTACACGCGCGAGTCGATGCAAACGCGCCCGACATCGACGGACAACCAGATCCGCGACGCGGCGAGCAGGCTGGGCTACGACCCGGACCAGCACCTGGCGATGACCCTCCAGCCGACAGCCGACCTGACTCCGGCCCAACGCGCGGAGATCGTCGCGGTTCGGAACGAGCTGAAGGCCAACCCGGGCGAGATCATGACGAAGGTGGTCAAGCCCGAGATGGGCGAAGCGACGCTGCAGAACAGGACCAGCTACGTGGAGCTGAGCAGCGGCGACACGAAGAACTTCGATCCGGGGCAGGTCGGCGGGTCCGTCGCGCGCGGGAGCGACACCGCCCAGTACGGAACCCCTGGCGAGTTCCGCGACAGGCTGGCGCTGGACGACAAGGGCGCCGGCTGGACACCGATCGAAGACGGTGCGCCGCACGCCTATCAGCTCAGGTACCCCGGCGACACGAGCTCGATGGAGACCAGCTTCGGCGGCACGGACGCCAAGACCGCGCACGAGATGCAAGTGCTGTCCGGGCAGTCGGCGCCGCGTCCGTGGGACCCGCCGTTCCTCGGCACGGGGTACACCGGCGGTGGGGTGCCGGAGTGGATCCAGACGCGAGCCGACTACCGTGGCCGGGCCGAGATGTACCTCGTCCACGCGGACGGGACGGAATCCTTGGCCGGGGTGTTCCTCCCGGACCGGGGTTGGTTCGACGTACGTGGCCGAGGAGGCTCCAGTGCCGCAACACCGTAGGATTTCCCCCGCCGACTACGCGGTGTTCGAGGGCGAGGTCTACTCCGCCGCCGGGCGGGTGCCGGCCAACGTGCAGCTCTACCGGGACGGAACGCCCTGGCGGCTGGTGCCGATCGCGGAGCTCGACGAGTGGTACACCGTACGCACCTACGGCACTTTCCTCGCGCACGAATTCGAGATCTACCACGAAGAAGACGGCACGTACTTCATCGGAGTGGTCGGCCAGGGCGACGGGTACTGGCTCGCCGATACCTGGGCCAAGCCGGAGGAGCACCCCGAGGTGAGCTTCCAGCAGATGGACCGGTTCACCTACGAGGCCACGGTGCCCAAGCACATGGTCAGCAACATCCACGAGGTCCGCACCGACAACCTCGGGCCGTGGCGGAAAGAGCAGGAAGAGCGTGAAACCCGTGAGTCCTGACGCTCCCGCCGGTCTCCTCGGCAACACGGTCGTCCAGCTCCCGGTCAAACCCGGCCTGGTCGGCCTCTACCTGGGCAACATCATCGTCCCCGGCCGCTTCGAACCCCACCGGATCCAGGGGTTCGCCGGCCGCGCCGAGGACGTCGCCGAAATCGACACCGCCGCCATGGTCCGGAACTACGGCCTCGGCAAGATCCCCGGCTGGGGCCCGCTCGACGAGCTCTACCTGCTCCGCTTCACCGCCGGCCACACGTTCCCCTTCCGCACCTCCTACGGCTCGACCGACCGGGAAATCGCACAGGAGCTGGGAACAGCTCGCGTCTACCCGCCGCCGTACCTCGGGACCGGGTACTTCCCCGGTGTCGACCACCCGCTGCCCGAATACGTGCTCCTGCTCACCGAAATCCCCGCCGGCGCCGAACTCCTCGTGCGCCGCGCGGACAACTCCGAAGAGCGGCTCGGCCAGTACCACAGCCGGAAGGTCGGCTGGATCCCCGACCAGAAGGACGCTTTCGGCGAGGCCACCTTCTTCCCGCCGCCCGTGCCGCTGCCGCCGCTCGTGCGGCGCGGCTACACCGCGCGGTACCGCGGTGGTGACTTCGACGCCGAGTTCGCCGGGCCCGCGCGGGTCGTCCTGCACCCGCTGCCCGGCGCCGCCGCGCCCACGGACTTCGGGGAGACCTACGGGTTCCGGATGAAGGCCGTCGACCAGGTCGAGCTCGACGAGCTCACCTTCGTGCGGACGCTGTGCCGGTGGCGCGGCGGCACCTTCGAGCTCCTCGGCCGGACGCGCGACACCGCCGACCTGCTCCTCGTCGACGAGGACTACCTCATCGCGCGCGACCTCGGACTGTCCGAAGTGGACTACCGCGTCTGGCGGAAGACCGTGCCCGCCAACGAGCTCACCGACGTCCGGACGGAGTCCGTGCCGGTGCCGCTCGAAGGGCAGTTTCAGTAGCGGTAGAACTTCTCCGCGCGGCCCTGGCGCACCAGCTTCAGCCACTGCAGGAACGCCTTCGGGTCGCGCTTCACGCCCACGAAGTACAGCCCGAACCGGACGATCTCCAGCGCGCCGATCTTGCGCATCCCGGGCTGCGACAACAGGTACCCGCGGTTGCGGTAGGTGTAGTACCGCTTGACCTCGTTCTCCGGGTCCTGCGCGTGGAACTTGCCGCCCAGCATGGGCTTGAACTCGTCCGAGCCGTCCGGGTGCAGGTACTTCGTCTTCAGCGACGTGCCGAACGGCAGTCCCGAGCGCACGAGCCGGCGGTGCAGCTCGACCTCGTCGCCGCGGAAGAACAGGCGCAGGTCCGGCACGCCCACGACGTCCAAAGTGGACGCGCGGAAGAGCGCGCCGTTCATCAGGGACGCGATGCCGGGCAGGAAGTCCACACCCAGCTCGGACTGCGACCGCTTCCACGTCAGGCCGCGGCGCAGCGGGAACGCCAGCTTCTCCGGGGCGTCGATGTTGGACACCACCGGCGAAATCTCCGCCAGGTCCCGCTTCTCCGCCTCTTCCAGCAGGATCGCCAGCACGTTCTCGTCGGCCGGGCGGCCGTCGTCGTCGGCCAGCCAGATCCAGTCCGCGCCCAACGACAGCGCGTGCAGCATGCCCAGCGCGAACCCGCCCGCCCCGCCGAGGTTGCGGTGCGACGGCAGGTACGTGTGCGGCAGCGGGTAGTTCTCGACGACTTCGCGGGCGGAGTCGTCAGGCCCGTTGTCGACCACCACCAGGTGGTCGACCGGCCGGGTCTGGGCCGCGATGATCTTCAGCGAGTCCGCGAGCAGCTCGCGCCGGTGCCGCGTGACGACCACGCCGACGACCGCGCCGTCGGGCAGCTGCCGGGTCTCGCTGACCATCATTCGCCGCCGTTCGTCGTCGCCACCGGTTCGATGCCCAGGCGCTGCAGCGTTTCCTTGCTCATGTCCTGGAACGGGTCGCGGCCCTTGTAGCCGGTGAGGACGTCCCGCAGCGAGCCCTGCTGCTTGATGTGGCCTTCGTCCATCCACAGCGCCGAGTCGCAGAGCTCGAACAGGAACTCGTCGGCGTGGCTGGCGAACACCAGGATGCCCGAGCGCTTGACCAGGTCCTTGAGTCGGTCGCGCGCCTTGTTGAGGAACGCCGCGTCGACCGCGCCGATGCCCTCGTCGAGGATCAGGATCTCCGGGTCGATCGAGGTGACGACCCCCAGCGCGAGCCGCACGCGCATACCCGTCGAGTACGTGCGCAGCGGCATCTGCAGGTAGTCGCCGAGCTCGGTGAACTCCGCGATGTCGTCGACCCGCTTCTCCATCTCCTTGGCGGTCATGCCGAGGAAGAGGCCGCGGATGATGATGTTCTCCTCGCCGGAGATCTCCGGGTCCATGCCGATGCCGAGGTCGAAGACCGGCGCGATCTTGCCCTGGATCCGCGCGGATCCGCGGGTGGGCTCGTAGATGCCGGCGAGCAGCCGCAGCAGCGTGGACTTGCCGGCGCCGTTGTGCCCGACGAGCCCGACCCGGTCGCCTTCGCGGAGGTTGAGGGTCACGTCGTGCAGGGCTTCGATGATCGGCACCTTGGTGTCGGTGCCGATCTTGCCGCCGACCTTGCCGAGGACCCGCTTCTTCATCGACCGGGTCTTCGCGTCGAAGATCGGGAAGTCGACGAAGGCGTTCTGGACGTCAATGCTGACCATGTTGTGTCACACCCAGTAGGAGACGCGGGCACGGTAGTTGCGCATCGCGACGAGCGCGAGCGCCCAGCCGACGATGGTGATGGAGCCGACCACGATCCAGTTGCCGGGCGTGAACGACTGCCCGATCAGCGGTGCGCGGACCACCTGCATGAAGTGGTAGAGCGGGTTCAGCTGGATGATCGGGAGCACCCACGAGATACCCGCGCGGGTCCCGCCGGACAGCAGCTGGTCGACCGGCCAGACGATCGGCGTGCCGTAGAACAGCAGCTGGATCAGCGAGTTGATGACCTGCGGGATGTCGCGGAAGCGGGTCGAGATGATGCCCAGCAGCAGCGTCACCCAGCCGGCGTTGAGCGCCAGCAGGAAGAAGCCGGGGATGGCCAGCAGGATGTTCCAGCTGAGGCCGGGGTGGCAGAACAGGTCCTTCGCGCAGATGCCGTGCGGGTCGCCCAGCGAGTACGGGTTGTCCAGCGCGGTGAAGAAGATCGCCAGGATCGCCACGTAGACGATCATGTTGTGCGCCAGCAGCAGCGACTGCCGCCACACCGTGCGCAGCATGTACACGCTCAGCGGCGCCGGGAGCTGCTTGATCAGCCCCTCGTTGGAGATGAACGTCTCCATGCCCTCGGCGAGGCACCCGCTGATGAAGCCCCACAGGATGAAGCCCGTGGACAGGTAGGGCAGGAACACCTGGATCGGGGAGTTGAACAGCTGCGAGTACAGCAGCCCGAGCCCGAGCGCGATGACGGCCTGGCTGATCGTGATCCAGAAGGGCCCGATCACCGAGCGGCGGTAGCGCTGCTTGATGTCCTGCCAGCCGAGGTGACCCCACAGCTCGCGGGCGGAGAAACCGGCCTTGATGTCGGCGAAGGCGCGCGCGAACGTCTTGCTGTCCGACGTCGGCGGCGCCGACGCGGCAACGGGGGAGTTCGCGGCCTGAACCGTGCTGGTGGCATGCACGTGGACGAGGGTACCGATGGGACGAGCGGCGTCCGGGCCACCCCGCCCGTGTGGTAGACGTCAGGCACCGCTACGCGGCGGGGTGTGTCCTGCGTGCTGGTACTTTCTCGGCTTATGACTGCTGCTCTCGGCGCGGCGAGCTTGATGGTCAACCTGCTCGCGGCGTACGCCGACCGGCCCGACCCCCGTTCGGTCGCCGTCGTCGGAAACCAGCCGCTCCCGCCCGACCCCCAGCGGGCGAAGGCGATCGACGCGTGCGACCTGGTGATCCGGGTCAACGGCTTCGTCGTGGACAAACCGGGCGAGGAGATCGTCGGCTCGCGGACGCACGTCGTGGTGTTCAACCGGGCGATCCGGGCGACCCCGTACGTGTTCCAGGACTACCGCAAGCGCCTCTACCTGCTGGTCGAGCCCGGCCGGATGCACTGGGAACCGGAGGACGTGCCCGGCTGGTGGCCCGCCGACCTCGGCGCGGTCCCGGTGTCGAACCGCGAGGTCGTGCTGCCGCTGTCGGACGCGCTGGGCCTGCCGACCCGCGACGAGCCGACGTGGTCGACCACCGGCACGCTGGCCGCCTGGATCGCGCGCACGTCGTTCCCGACGGCGCAGCTCGTGCTCACCGGGTTCTCGTTCATCGACAACCCGGACCAGACCTCGTGGGAGCACGCCGCCGGCGACTCCTGCATCGTCGGGCCGGAGCACCAGATCGCCGCCGAGGGGCGGTTGCTGGACTCCTGGACCAAGACCGGCGACACCACCCTCCTGCGCTAAGACGCGCGTCCCCACCCACGTAAGGACCCCCCATGGCAGTGCAGAAACTCGGCAGAGGCCTCGTCGACCGGATCGCCCGGCTCATCGACTTCCGGGTCGACGACCGCACGCGCGGCCTGGCCGAGCGCGTCAACAACCTCGAGCACGCCACCGCCGACCACCGGCGCCGGCTGGACAACGCCGAGCACAGCCTCGAGCAGGCCCGCGGCGACCTGCGCTGGACGCGGGCCGAGCTCGACCGCCTGATCCCGCACGTGGCGGCCCAGGAAGGCCGGCTGGAGACGCTGCGCGAGTCGATGTCGCTGGTGCCGAAGGCCGATTCGGCGGAGATCGCCGAGGCCCGCACGCTGATCGAGGAGATCCAGCGCCAGCACGCGCAGATCCGCGTCCGGCTGGCGGGCATCTCCCGCTACGAGGACCGGCTGCGCCGCCTCGAGGACCGGGTCGAAGAGCCCGTCAGCCAGTAGCCTTGCGCGCCCGGGAAGCCACCGAAGCGGACGCCGAGCTGCTGCTGGGCTGGCGCAACGACCCGCGGACCCGGCAGTCGTCGCGGTCGACGGCGGTGGTCGCCCTGGCCGAGCACCTCGCGTGGCTGCGCGGGGTGCTCGCGGACCCGGACCGGCTGCTGCTCGTCGTCGAACACGAGGACGAGCCGGCCGGCACGGTCCGGTTCGACCGCCGCGACGGCGACGGCTGGGAGGTCAGCATCACCCTCGCCCCGGAGTGCCGCGGCCGTGGCTTGTCCGGCGCGGTGCTCGCCGAGGGTGAGCGTACGGCCCGGGAGCGCCTCGGCGTCCGGGTCGTGCTGGCCGCCGTGCACCTGGACAACACCGCTTCGGCGAAGCTCTTCGAGCGCGCCGGGTACGTCGAAGCCGCGCCTGCCGTGAGCGGCTTCCGGCAGCTGCGCAAGACTCTGAGCTGACCCGCAGTCCACCCCGGGGAGGCACCATGCACGACATCCGGTTCGGCGCGCACCAGATCGGTCCGGGCCACCCGCCGTTCGTCATCGCCGAGATGTCCGGCAACCACAACGGCGACCTCGACCGCGCGCGGTCGATCATCGACGCCATCGCGGAGACCGGCGCTCAGGCGGTCAAGCTGCAGACCTACCGCCCCGACACGATCACCATCGACGTGGACACCCCGGCGTTCCGGATCGGCGCTTCGCACGAGCTGTGGGGCGGTGAAAACCTGTACAAACTGTACGAAAAGGCCCACACGCCTTGGGAGTGGCACGCGCCGCTCTTCGAACGCGCTCGCGCTCGGGGTCTGGAGATCTTCTCCAGCCCCTTCGACCCGACGGCGGTCGAGCTGCTGGAGTCCCTCGACGCGCCGGCCTACAAGATCGCGTCGTCGGAGATCGTCGACCTGCCGCTGGTCGAGCTGTGTGCGCGCACCGGGAAGCCGCTGGTCATCTCCACCGGCATGGCGAACGTCGCCGAAATCGACGCCGCGGTCCGCACCGCCCGGGAAGCGGGCAACGAGCAGCTGATCGTGCTCGGCTGCACCGCGAGCTACCCGGCGTCGCCGTCGGAGAGCAATCTGCGGGGACTGCCGCTGCTCGCGGGTCTGACGCAGACGCTGGTGGGCCTGTCCGACCACACGCCGGGCATCGGGGCGCCGGTCGCGGCCGTCGCGCTGGGCGCGGTGGCGATCGAGAAGCACGTCACGCTCGCTCGCGCTGATGGCGGCGTCGACTCGGAGTTCTCGCTGGAGCCGGCCGAGCTGGCCGCCCTGGTCACCGAGACGCACCGGGCGTGGGAGGCCCTCGGGCAGCCCGTGCTGGGCCCGCGCGAGAGCGAGAAGGAGGGCCTCCGGCTGCGCCGGTCCCTCTACGTCGTCGAGGACGTCCGCGCCGGTGACGAGGTCACCGCCGCCAACGTCCGGTCGATCCGGCCCGCCGGCGGGCTCGCCCCGGCCGACATCACCAAGGTCGTGGGGCGCACCTTCCGCGTCGACGCCGCGAAGGGCACGCCCCTGACCTGGGACCTGATCTAGAAGAACGCACGCACGGCGTCGACGACGCGGTCGACGTCGGCGTCCGTCAGCGAGGGGAACAGCGGCAGCGACAGCTCCTGCTCGTAGTACGCCTCGGCGTTCGGGCAGAGGCCGCGCCGGTAGCCGAGGTCCTCGAACACCGGGTGCCAGTAGGCCGGGATGTAGTTGACCTGGACGCCGATGCCGGCGCCGCGCAGGTGCTCGAACAGCGCCTTGCGGCGGCCTTCGAGGACCCGCAGCGGGTAGAGGTGCCACACGGGATCGGCGCCCGGGCGGCTCGGCGGCGTCGCCACGCCGTCGACGTCGGCCAGCGCCGCGTTGTAGCGGGCGTGGATCTCGGCGCGGCGCTTCTTGAACTCGGCGAGCCGGGTGAGCTGGCTGCTGCCGAGTGCGCAGAGGACGTCCGGCAGGCGGTAGTTCAGGCCGAACTCGTGCACTTCCTGGTGCCAGCCGCCTTCGTCCGGGTAGCGCTGCTCGGCGCGGTCGCGGACCAGGCCGTGGTTGCGGAACTTCCGGGCCCGGTCCAGGAGGTTCTCGTCCAGCGTGACGACGGCGCCGCCTTCGGCCGTCGTGAGGTTCTTCGTCGGGAAGAACGAGAACGTCGTCAGGTCGGCGATCGAGCCCACCGGGCGGCCCTGCCAGGAGCCCCCGACGGAGTGCGCGGCGTCCTCCAGGAGCAGCGCTCCCGCTTTGTGGGCGACTTCGCCGAGGGCGTCCAGCTCGGCCGGGTGGCCGGCGTAGTCGACGGCGGCGACGACCTTCGTGCGCTCGGTGATCGCCGCTTTCGCTGCCTCGACGTCCAGGTTGCCGGTGTCGGGTTCTACGTCCGCGAAGACCACCTTGGCGCCGTGCAGAGCGGCGGTCGCGGCGGTCGCGACGAACGTCATCGGCGACGCGACGACCTCGTCACCGGCCTTGATGCCAGCCGCCGCGTAGGCGACGTGCAGCGCCGCGGTGCCCGAGGTGACGGCGACGGCCGGTGTCCCGCCGGTGTGCGCCGCGAGGTCGTTCTCGAACTGCTGGACCGCGGGACCGGTGGTCAGCCAGTCACCGCGCAGGACGTCGACGACGGCCTGGATGTCCTCTTCGCTGATCGACTGGCGGCCGTAGGGGAGGAAGTCAGGCATGCTGCTCGACCAGTTCGCGCAGCTCCTCGCCGTTCAGCCAGAGGTCGTTGGTGTCCGAGCGGTACGCGAAGCCCTCCGGCATCGGCGTGCCGTCCGCCGGCGGCTGGAAGCCCCAGCCCGCGAGGTGCGGCTGGACGACGTAGCGGTCCTTGAGCTGGACCGTCCGGCGCGCGTCGTCCGGGGCGATCATCTCCTCGTGCAGCTTCTCGCCCGGGCGGATGCCGACCTCGTGCATATCGCTGCCCGGCGCGATCGCCTGGGCCAGGTCGACCAGCCGCATGCTCGGGATCCGCGGCACGTACAGCTCGCCGCCGTGCATCTGGTCGAACGAGTCGACGACGAACCGCACGGCCTGGGGGAGCGTGATCCAGAACCGGGTCATGTCCTTGTGCGTGATCGGCAGCGACTCGCCCTGCTCGGCCAGCTTGCGGAAGAACGGGATGACGCTGCCGCGCGAGCCCATCACGTTGCCGTAGCGGACCACGGAGAAGCGCGTCACGTGCGCGGCCGCGTAGTGGTTGCCGCTGATGAACATCCGGTCGGCGCACAGCTTGGTGGCGCCGTAGAGGTTGATCGGGCTGGACGCCTTGTCCGTCGACAGCGCGACGACCTTCTTGACGCCGGTGTCGATCGCGGCCTCGATCACGTTCTGCGAGCCCACGACGTTGGTCTGGACGAATTCGAACGGGTTGTACTCGCCGGTGTCGACCTGCTTGAGCGCGGCGGCGTGCACGACGTAGTCGACGCCGTGCATGGCGCGCTCGAGCCGGCGCCGGTCGCGGATGTCGCCGATGAACCAGCGCAGGCGCGGGTCGTCGTTGAACAGCTGCCGGGCTTCGTACTGCTTCAGCTCGTCGCGGGAGAGCACGACCAGCCGGCTCGGGTTCAGCTCGGCGAGCGCGTGCGCGATGAACGCCTTGCCGAAGGAACCGGTCCCGCCGGTGAGCAGGATGCTGGAGCCATCCAGCTCGGACATCGTTGACCTCCGCGTTTCGGTGACTGTGGCCGTCGGCCATCATGTCACCCATGCGTGGAGCGCCCGTGGTCAACGCCGTCATCCAAGCTAGGTCGTCGTCGACCCGGCTGCCCGGCAAGGTGCTGCGCCCGCTCGGCGGCCGCAGCGTGCTGGGCTGGGTGGTCCGGGCCGCGGCGGCCGCGCCCGGCGTCGACCAGGTGGTGGTCGCGACCTCTTCGGACGCTTCGGACGACGACGTCGCTGCCGAAGCCGCCCGCTGCGGCGCTGCGGTGGTCCGGGGGCCTTTGGACGACGTCCTCGAGCGGTTCGCGGTCGCGGTGCGCGAGCACCCCGCCGACGCCGTGATCAGGCTCACCGCAGACTGCCCGCTGCTGGACCCTTCGCTGATCGGCCGGCTCGCGACGCTGTGGCGGGCCGAGCCGTCGCTGGACTACGTGAGCACGACGCTCGTCCGGACGCTGCCGCGCGGGTTCGACGCCGAGCTGGTGCGGGCGGCGGTGCTCCTTGAGCAGGTTGCTTCGGCAACGGGGGCGGATCGCGAGCACGTGACTTCGGGGATCTACTCGCAGCCTTCGCGCTACTCGTGCAGCGGCGTCGTGGTGAGCCCGGCCGCCGATGACCTGCGCGTGACGCTGGACACCGCGGAGGACTGGGAGCTGTTGTCCGCTCTCGTGGCTGAGCTGGGCGACGGCGTCGGCGATTGGCGTGCGGTCGTCGGGCTGCTGCGGTCGCGGCCGGACCTGGTGGCGCTGAACGCGCACGTCGAGCAGAAGAAGGTCGGTTCGTGAGGTTGCTGCTGCGCGCGGACGCTTCGGCGTCGATCGGCGCGGGGCACGTCGCGCGGATGGTGGCCTACGCCGAGCGGGCGGTGGCGCGGGGCTGGTTCGTCGCGTTCTCGGGCAGCGTCGACGGCGTCGGGTGGCTCGCTTCGCGCTTCGACGAACTGGGCGTCACGCGCGCGGCTTTCGACGCTTCCGGGTTCGACGTGGTGGTCGTCGACCACTACGGCCTCGGTGACCTGCGCGCCGAGGTCAACGCTTTCGGCGCGCTGCTCGTGTCGATCGAGGACGACGTGTTCGGGCGGCGGCCCGCGGACATCGTGGTGGACTCGGGTTTCGCGCCTTCGCCCCGGCCGGACGACGGCTCGGACGTCTTGCTGCGGGGGATTGCGTACGCGCCGCTTCGGGACGTCGTGCGGTCTACGCGCCGGGCGCCTTCCGGCCCGCCGCCGCACGTCACGGTGGCCCTCGGCGGCGGCGACCAGTGGGCACCGACGGTCGGGTTGCTGCTTCACGCGCTTCGCGACACGGAGCTGTCCTTCACGGCGGACGTGCTGGTGCGCGGCGAACCCGCGCTGCCCGTTTTGCGGCCGGGCCAGTCGGTCCGGGTCGCGGCGCCGAGCCCCGCGCTGCTGCAGCTGTTCGCGACGACGGACGTCGCGGTGAGCGCGGCCGGGGTGACGTTCGTGGAGCTGTGCTGCCTCGGCGTCCCGACGGCCGCGGTGCTGCTGGTGGCCAACCAGGAGCCGGGCTACCGGGCGGCGTTGGAGCTGGGCCTGGCGGCGGGACTCGGCCCCGTGGAGTCCTTGGCGGAGCGGCTGCCCGCGGTGACGGAAGTGCTGCGTTCGCTGTTGTCCGACGCGGCGCTCCGGGAGCGGCTGTCGGCGACGGCGTCGTCCACAGTGGATGGTCGCGGTGTCGACCGGGTATTGGATCGCATCGAGGACCGGATCTGTCCGCGATAGCTCCTACTCTCGGAGTATGACGATCAAGCCGTTCCGCATCGATGTTCCCCAGGCCGACCTCGACGACCTCCGCGCGCGGCTGGCGAAGACGCGCTGGCCCGACCAGCCCGCGGACGCCGGCTGGCGGCTCGGGGCGCCGGTCGACTACGTGCGTGAGCTGGCCGAGTACTGGCGCACGGGCTTCGACTGGCGGGCGCAGGAGGAGCGGATCAACGGCTTCCCGCAGTTCACGACGTCGATCGACGGGACGACCGTGCACTTCCTGCACGTGGTCTCGCCGGAGCCGGACGCGACGCCGGTGCTCTTGACCCACGGCTGGCCGGGCTCGATCGTCGAGTTCCTGGACGTGATCGGGCCCCTGACGGACCCGCGCGCGTACGGCGGCGACCCGTCTTCCGCGTTGACGGTGGTCGTGCCGTCCATCCCGGGCTACGGCTTCTCGGGCCCGACCCCGACCCCGGACTGGGGCCCGGACCGGATCGCGCGGGCCTTCGCCAGTTTGATGACGCTGCTGGGCTACGAGCGTTTCGGCGCCCACGGCGGCGACTGGGGCGCGATCATCTCGCGCGAGCTGGCGATCCAGTTCCCCTCGCGGCTGCTGGGGATCCACGTGACGATGCTGGCGTCGGCGGTGGCGCGTTCGTCGGCGGATTTGGAAGGTTTGACAGGCGCCGAACTGGCCGCCGGCCGCCGGTCGCTGGAGAAGGGGCAGGCGTTCTCGGCGTCGGGCACGGGCTACGCGATGATCCAGGCGACCAAGCCGCAAACGCTTGCGTACGGGTTGCACGATTCGCCGGCGGGCCAGCTGGCGTGGATCGCGGAGAAGTTCCGCTCGTTCTCGAACACGTCGGTGGACCTGATCGACCGCGACGACCTGCTGGCGGACGTGTCGATCTACTGGTTCACGGAGACGGCGAACTCATCGGCCCGCCTATACGCGGCGCTGACGGGCGGCTGGGGAGCGCCGCCCGCGTCGAACACGGTCCCGACGGGAGTGGCGGTTTTCCCGGACGACATCGGTTTGCCGATCCGGACGTTGGCGGAGCGGACGGACAAGATCGTGCGCTGGACGGAGTTCCCGAGGGGTGGCCACTTTGCGGCGTTGGAGGAGCCGGACGCCTTGATCGGCGACATCCGGGAGTTCTTCAGCTCGCTGAGCTGAGGGCCATCAGCCGGGAAGGCGGCCCCCGCCCTTCCCTGGGGGCCCGGCAAAGTCGGATCGGTGTGGCCGGTGCGGCGGTCGGCGACGTCTTGAACGGGTCGTTTACCTCGGCGGATGCGATGAACGAGTTGTTGATGACCGCCGAAGCCCAGCGTTCCGCGGGCGGTGGTGCTGGGCGGAGCATCGCCCCGGCCGACTTTGCTGGAGCCCTGGTGTCAGGTGACTGGAATGGGTCATGGCGTGTGGGGCGGGGCTTGGGGACGTGCATTCGGGTCGCGTGAGGTGGGGCGGGGGCCAGCTGTCCTGGCAAAGCCCTTCCGGCACCCCGAAGCTGTCATGGTGACTACGGTCGGCAACACCGCGTCAAGGCGGGAAAGATGCCTTGACCCGGCGCTGCCGGCCGTGTTCTGGCTTCGGATCGGGGTGCGGGGGAGTCTGGGTTCTCGTCGGTGCCCGTTCTCGGGGGCCTCTCGCCTTTGGCGTCGGCCTTCGTGGCGAGGCGAGGCGGTGGGCAGTCGTTCAGGCGGCCGTCGGCGGATGGCATGAATGAGTCGTTCACCTCGCCGGATGCGATGAACGAGTCGTTGATGACCGCCGAAGCTCGGCATCCCGCCGAAGCGCCTCTTCGGCCCTGCGTTCCGCGGGCGGTGGTGCCGGGCGGAGCATCGCCCCACCCGACTTTGCCGGAGCCCCGCCGCTCCCAGGGGGGCGTGCCCTTGTCCAGTCTATCGACGCTCGGGGACAAAACCGCCGCGAAGCGAGTTATCCACAGAGGTTGTCCACATCCCCTCTGGTTTGTGGACAACCTCGTCCGCCGCCGTCCAGAAATCACCCGTATGCGCCGCTGAGCAAGGGGCTGGCCGGCCACGAGCCTGGGCCCAACCGACTCCGGCCACCCGGCTCGCCAAGGCAGACCAAGCCCAAAGTCGTGAAGGTCTCCTTGCCGAACCAAAGCCGGCAAGGAGGCCTTCACAAGAAATCAGAGGTACTGGCCCGTCCCCGAAATCCCCGGCCCGTGCCCATCGTGTCCATGCCCTGCCGCGGAAGGACCCGCCGGCAACCCCCGGCGCATCTGCTCCAGCTGGACCCGGGCCGCCATCTGCTGGGCGAACAGTGCCGTCTGGATTCCGCTGAACAACCCCTCCAGCCACCCCACCAGCTGCGCCTGGGCGATGCGCAGCTCCGCGTCCGAGGGGGTCGAGTCGTCCGTGAACGGGCGGACCAGGCGCTCCAGCTCGTCCTGGAGCTCCGGCGCCAACGATGCCGCCAGCTCCTTCACCGACGTCTGGTGGATCTCGCGCACCCGGGTGCGGGACGCGTCGTCCAGCGGGGCCGCGCGGACCTCCTCCAGCAGCTGCTTGATCATCGTGCCGATGCGCATCACCTTCGCCGGTTCTTCGACGAGGTCGCCGACCGACTCGGGGTGCTCGCCGTCCGGGGAGGTCGCGCCCACCGGGGTGCCGTCCGGGCCCACGACCACCACGTGGGGTGAAGATTCCTGGCCAGCGTCACCGGCTGTGAAGTTCGGCTCGGTCATGTGCTCCATCCTGGCTTGCGTCCACCACGCTCCGCGACACCCAAGGGGTGTCCGTCTCCGAGCGTAGCGGCTGAACGGGTTCCCGGTGGCTCTCCACCCAACCCCGGGCGCGCGGCGAAACCGCACGTCCGTACGGTGTCCCCATGGCGTTCGACGTCGCTCGTATCCGTGGGCTCTTTCCCGCGCTGGGTGACGGCTGGATTCACTTCGACGGCGCCGCCGGAATGCTGGTCCCGGAACAGGTCGCTTCGGCCGTTTCCACGGCGATGCGCGCCCCGGTGTCCGGGCCGGGCGGAGCGTTTCCGGCCTCACAACGCGCGGAAAGCATCGTGACCGCGGCCCGCCGGGCCGTGGCCGACCTGGTCGGGGCCGACCCGGCCGCCGTCGTGCTCGGGCCCAGCGCGCCGGTGATGCTGCGCCGGCTCTGCGACGCGCTCGCCGAGCGCTGGACCATCGGCGACGAAGTCGTCGTGTCGAGGCTCGACGAACAGGCGAACCTCGCGCCGTGGCAGCGGGCCGCGAAGCGCGTCGGCGCCGTCGTGCGCTGGGGCGAGATCGACATTGAAACGTGCGAACTCCCCGCGTGGCAGTACGAGCAGCTCGTGTCGGCGCGCACCAAGGCCGTCGCGGTCACGCTGGCGTCCGGGTCCGTCGGCACCCGGCCGGACGTGCCGACCATCATCGAGTTCGCCAAGCGCGTCGGCGCGCTGGTCGTCGTCGACGCCACCTACGCCGCGCCCTTCCTGCCGCTGGACATCAACGCGCTCGGCGCGGACGTCATGGTCGTCTCCGCGCAGGCGTGGGGCGGCCCGTCGGTGGGCGCGCTCGTCTTCCGCGACCCCGAGCTGATCGAGCGGATCCCGTCGGTCTCGCTCGACCCGATGGCGCGCGGCGCCGCCCGGCTCGAACTCGGCCCGCACGCCTACCCGCTGCTGGCCGGCCTGATCGCGTCGATCGACTACCTCGCCGGGCTCGACGACGCCGCCAGCGGGTCGCGCCGCGAGCGGCTGGTCACCTCGCTCGGCTCGGCGAAGTCGTACCACGCCGGCCTGCTCGCGCAGCTGTCGACGGAACTGCTGTCGCTGCGGCACATCATGGTCATCGGCAACGCCATGCGCCGCATCCCCGCGCTCGCCTTCGCCGTCGCCGGGAAGAAGGCGCCCGAAGTCGCCGAATATCTGGCTTCGCAAGGGTTGTGCGCCTTCGCCGATGACGGCACGGCAGGTGTCTTCGCGTCACTCGGCGTCGGAGAAGTGGGCGGCGCCGTGCGGATCGGGCTCGCCCACTACTCCAACGTCTTCGAGATCAACCAGCTCGTGCGCGTGCTCGAAGAACTCCGCTAAGACTTCGCCGCCAGCAGGACCTTCCCGAACACCGAGCCCTCTTCCAGGATCCGGTGCGCGGTCGCGGCTTCGGCCATCGGCACGACCTGGCCGACGATCGGCTTCACCAGACCGTCGGACACCAGCGGCCACAGGCGTTCCCGGACGTCGGCGACGATCGCCGCCTTCTGGTCCAGCGGCCGGAAGCGCAGGCCCGCCGCGAACACCGACGCCCGCTTGCCGAGCAGCGCGCCGACGTTCAGCTCGCCCTTCACCCCGCCCTGCATGCCGATGATCACCAGGCGGCCGTCCTGCTGCAGCGCGTCGACGTTGCGGCCGAGGTAGGACGCGCCCATGTTGTCGAGGATGACGTTCGCGCCACCCGTCTCCTGCTTGAGGACCTCGACGAAGTCCTGCTCCTTGTAATTGATCGTGATGTCGGCGCCGAGCTGGCGGCAGCTCTCGAGGCGGTCGGCCGAACCCGCGGTGACCGCGACGGTCGCGCCCAGCGCCTTGCCGACCTGGATGGCGTGCGTGCCGATCCCGCCGGCGCCGCCGTGGACCAGCAGCACCTCGCCCTCGGCGAGCTTGGCGTGCATCACGACGTTCGCCCACACCGTGCACGCCACCTCGGGCAGCCCGGCCGCGGCGATCAGGTCGACCTCGCCCGGCACCGGCAGCAGCTGCCCGGCCGGGATGACGGCCTTCTCCGCGTAGCCGCCGCCCGCGAGCAGCGCGCAGACCTCGTCGCCGACGTTCCAGCCCTCGACACCTTCGCCGAGTTCCGCGATCGTCCCGGAGCATTCGAGGCCCAGGGTTTCGCTCGCGCCCGGCGGCGGCGGGTAGTGGCCTTGGCGCTGCAGCAGGTCCGCCCGGTTCACCGCGCTCGCCGCGACGTCGACCAGCACTTCGCCGGGGCCGGGACGCGGATCCGCGACCTCCGCCCACTCGAGAACTTCCGGGTCACCTGGTTCACGGATGGTGATCGCGTACATGTGTCGACTGTATCCCGGGGGTCGAAGTTCCCGCCGAATGACGCATTGACGTACTTCTCATTCGGAACAAAGGTGAGCAACCATGTCACTCTTCCGAAAGAGATTCCTCCCTCCGGTGGCCATCGCCGCCGGTGCGACGCTGGTGCTCGGCCTGACCCCGGCCGCCGCCGCGACGACGGTCCCCGAAGGTCCCGCCCTGGCGAAGCAGCTCGTCAAGAAGGTCGACGTCAACGGCGTCAACCGGCACCTGATCGCCCTCCAGCGGATCGCCGACACCAACGGCGGCACCCGGGCGGCGAGCACCGAAGGCCACAAGAAGTCCGCCGAGTACATCGCCACCAAGCTCGAGGCGGCCGGCTTCCAGGTGACCCGCCAGGAGTTCCCGTTCACCTACTCGGAAACCCTGGCCGAGAAGCTGACCGCGGGCGGCCAGAACGTCCCGGTCATCGCGATGGAGTACACCGTCTCGACGCCCGTCGGCGGCATCACCGCGCCGCTCGCCGTGGTCGCCGTGGACGACACCAGCGGCTGCGAGGCCACCGACTACACCGCGGACGTCGCGGGCAAGATCGCGCTGATCAAGCGCGGTGGCTGCTCGTTCGCGCAGAAGCAGCAGACCGCCGCGGCGGCGGGCGCGATCGGCGCCATCGTCTACAACAACACCGACGGCGCGCTGAACGGGACGCTCGGCGGCCCGGAGAACGCGAAGATCCCGACCGGCGGCGTGACGGCGGCCGCGGGGGCGCAGCTGGCCACGCTCGGCGGGCAGAACGTGACCCTGGAGCTGCGCGCCTTCCAGGAGGCGCGGACCAGCTACAACGTCATCGCCGAGACCAAGACCGGCCGCAAGGACAACGTCGTGATGCTGGGGTCGCACCTCGACAGCGTCCCGGCCGGCCCGGGCATCAACGACAACGGCAGCGGCTCGGCGGCCCTGCTCGAGACCGCGCTGCAGCTGGGGAGCAGCCCGAAGGTCAACAACGGCGTCCGCTTCGGCTTCTGGAGCGCGGAGGAGTTCGGCCTGATCGGCTCGACCTACTACGTCGACCAGCTGACCTTCGAGCAGCAGCTCGACATCGCGCTGTACCTGAACTTCGACATGATCGGCTCGCCGAACGCCGGCTACTTCGCCTACGACGGCGACAACTCCGACGGCGTCGGCGCGGGCGCCGGCCCGTACGGCTCGGCGCAGATCGAGAAGACCTTCGTCGACTTCATGCAGGCCGCGCGGGGCGTGTCCGTCGAGGGCACCGACTTCACCGGCCGCTCGGACTACGGCGAGTTCATCGCCGTCGGCATCCCGGCCGGCGGCCTGGACACCGGCGCCGAGGTGCTGAAGACCCCGGCGCAGGCGGCGAAGTGGGGCGGCACGGCCGGCATCGCGTTCGACCCGTGCTACCACCAGGCCTGCGACAACCTGGGCAACATCGACCGGGTCGCGCTGGACCGCAACGCGGACGGCGTCGCCTGGGCCCTCGGCGTCTACGCGACGAGCACCGAGAGCATCAACGGCGTCCAGCCCGGCAAGGCCAAGTCGAAGTCGCTGACGGCGCAGAAGCGGTCGACCCAGCGGTCCCTCACGGCGCACGCCGCGGGTGACCCGCACGCGCTCGCTTCCTGAGGACAGACCGAAGGGGCCGGCCCGGGTTCGGGACGGCCCCTTCGTCGTGTCTTAGCCCAGGTTGTTCGTGCCGAAGGTGTCGCAGCGGGCCGGGTCACCGGTCTGGAAGCCGGTGGTGAACCACTTCTTGCGCTGCGCGGACGTACCGTGGGTGAACTTCGAGCGGTCGACCTGGCCGCCGCCGAGGTTCTGCTGGATGTAGTCGTCGCCGATCCGGGACGCGGTGTCCAGCGCGGAGTTGATGTCGTCCTGCGTGACGTCGGTGATCAGCGGCTTGCCGCTCTCGGTCGGCGTCGTCGAGGCGTGGTTGGCCCAGACGCCGGCGTAGCAGTCGGCCTGCAGTTCGAGGCGCACCGAACCGGACGTCGGGCCGGTGCCGGTGCCCTTCTTCGAGGTGCCGAGCAGGTTCTGCACGTGGTGGCCGTACTCGTGGGCGAGGACGTACGCCTCGGTGAAGAGGCCGCCTTGCGCGCCGAAGCGGGTCTTCAGCTCGTCGAAGAAGGAGAGGTCGATGTAGACCTCGGAGTCGGCCGGGCAGTAGAACGGGCCGGTGTCGGAAGTCGCGCTGCCGCAGCCGGTGCGCACGCCGCCGTTGAAGAAGTTCGTCGGCGCCTTCCGGTAGGTCGAGCCGGAGCGGGAGAACTGCTGCGTCCAGTAGTCCTGGACGGAGTTGACGATCGCGACGATCGCGCAGTCGTGGTTCTTGTTGGCGTCCGCGCCGGTCCGGCACTCGCTGGAGAGCTTCGAGTTGTCGACCTGCTGGCCGGCGCCGACGCCGCCGAGCCCGCCGCTCAGGCCGCTGCCGCCGGTGCTCACCCCGCCGAGCTGGGAGAGCACGAAGTAGATGATCACCCCGACGACACCCAACCCACCGCCGCCGAGCGCAACGCGGCCGCCGATCCCGCCGCCGCCTCCACCGCTTCCGCGCAGGTCCTGGACTTCGGAGGCGTCCAGGCCGGCGTCGTCGTCGAATCTCACCCGCAGATATTAACGAGCCTGGGCCTGGCCGTCGCGCTGGCGGCCGGACCCAGGCTCTTGTACCGAGGTTTGTCTTTGGTCGAGCGGTTGGCCGCGACCGGGCCGGCGTTCAGGCGCTGTCGTCACGACTGCCGAGGTCGTGACCCGATACAGGCCAGATCGACGCCGTATGCGTGAACGCATGGAAGCCCGCGCGTGTGTGGCTGTCCTCAATCGCGCCCGGCCCGTTCTTGAGCCGTTCCGGTCGCGGGGCGCAGCCGGCGGTCAACCGCGAGGATCACCCGCCACGCAACCACCTGACCTCTCCCGGCGGGGAGCCGGGCCGGCACGTCACCGTCGCCGCGCCCTACCCTGGCCGACCATCCGCCGACAAGCAGAATGCGCCTTTTCCGGCCGAGTCTCAACCTTTTCGTAACCCCACCTTCGGGCGATGTTGCGGCCGCGTTTTCAGCCGCGCGCAGTTCGGACTCGGACCGCGCGGTCCCTTGATCAGCGTTCTAGGCTGCCTTATGAGCGAGGAGCGGCCTGTGCGTTGGTTGAACGAAGCCGAGATGGCGGCGTGGCGCTCCTACATCGTGGCGACGCTGCGGTTGCGGCAGCGGCTGCACCGCGAACTGGCCGAACGGCACGACGTGTCGCTGACCGACTACGAGGTGCTCGTCTGCCTGGAGATGCAGGACCGCCACCGGATGCGGATGTCGGAACTGGCGGTGCTGATGGGGTCGACGAAGAGCCGGCTGTCCCACCAGGTCGGCCGCCTCGAGGACGCGGGCGTGGTCCGGCGCGTGCGTGACCCCGAGGACAAGCGCGGCGTCATCACGGAACTGACGGAAGACGGCAAGGCCCTGCTGGAGAAGGCGGCGCCAACGCACGTGGAAGGGGTGCGCGAGCACCTGATCGACCTGCTGAGCCCCGAGGAGCAGGCGACGATCGCCGCGGCGTTCGACCGGGTGCTGGGCCACTTGTCCGACGTGGACGGCTGAACCCGGGCGCGGCTACTCCGCGCCCGGGGTCCGGAGCGGTAGCGGTGGGATTCGAACCCACGGAGAGGTTGCCCCCTCGCATGTTTTCAAGACATGTTCCTTCGGCCGCTCGGACACGCTACCTCGCCCCACGAGGGTAGCCGACGAAGTTCGCCGAGCTGCCCGGGCGGCCTCCCGACGCGGGACGCGACGGGCTTGCCGAGCGTGGATGTGGTTGCCCGGGCACGGGTTCCGGTGGGGACTTCCGGTGGCCGCCCGGCTCGGAGCCGACCGGCCGGAGCGGCCCACCGCGGACCGCTGGCTTACCGCGGACCGCCGGCCCAGCGCGCACCGCGGGCACGCCGCAAACCCCAGCCCCGCAGGCCTAACTCCAGCTGAGCCTCAACGCCGCCCCTTGCGCCCTCCCCGCTTCCGCCGCCGGGGTCCGGGTCGCCGGGTCGAGGGGGTTCGCGCCGATCGCTGCCACCGAGGCTTCGTCCGGGACGACCAGCGCCACCTCCGCGCCCGCCGCGCGCAGATCCTCCAGCACCTCCGGCAACGGCTTCTCCATCGGAAACGGCGAATCCGCCGCTCCCAGCGGGGACACCACCGTGACGCGGGTGCAGCCCGTCGCGTAGTCGGCGTTGTCGGCCGAGCGGACGCCGCCGTCCACGTACCGCTTGCCCTCGATCGTCACCGCCGGCCAGATGCCCGGGACCGCGCAGCTCGCCGCCACCGCGTCGACCAGCGGTACCCCCGACGCGCGGTCGAACCGGTGGGGCTCACCGGTCGAGGCGTCCACCGCCACGATCACCACTCGCTGCTCCGGCCATTCGTGCACCGGCAGCCGTTCCGCGACCACCGCCCGGCGGTCGGCTTCGGGCACCGTCTCCGCCGTCAGCGCGAGCCGGCTCACCGCGCGCCGGACCTCGGCCGGGGTCGCCGCGCCGGTGACCGCGCCGCCGAACTCCGCCGCGAACTTTTCGAAGTCGACCTCCACCGGGATCTCCCGGGTCTGCCGCGCCGGGTCCGCTTGGCGCGCGTACAGCTCCGCCAGCGCCACCCCGCTCGTCACCTGCGCCGCGACCACCGAGCCCGCCGACGTCCCGACCAGCAGGTCCGCGCCCGTCAGGTCCTGGCCGTGCTCGGCCAGCCCGGTCAGCAACCCCGTCATCCACGCGACGCCGGCGACTCCGCCGCCGCCCAGCACCAAACCCTGTCCGCCCATGCGTCCAGCCTAGCGACGGGGTCCGACAATCTACGGCCGCTTGAGCGCCTGGGCCGCGATCCGCGCCCGGACCTCGGGACGGCGCAGCGGCGGCACGGTCGCCGGCGGCTGACGGCGTTCGGGCAGCTGCTCCAGCAGTTCCGCGGTGATCCGCGTGATCTCGGCGACCGCCGCCTCGAACGGCTCGCGCGTGGCGTCCGACAGCGACTGCACGCCGGTCACCTTGCGGACGTACTGACGGGCCGCGGCCTCGATCTCCTCGCCCGTCGCGGCCGGCTGGAGCCCCCGGAGGGTGGTGATGTTTCGGCACATGCCGCCCAGGGTACGTCGCTTCGGAGGTCCCGATCACACGGTCGGGTAGGGCCGGGCGAACCTCGTTGACGCCCGAACCCGCGCTTGGGCAATGTCGGGGAAGTGCCCCTCAGACCGCGTCCCTTCCGCTCCGCCCGCCCCGAACCCCGCATCCTCGAAGAAGAGGCGCCGGAAACCCCGATCCCCGAACAGGCTTGGCCGAGGGTGCGGGCCGATGAGCTGGTCACCCTCGTGGCACACGTCTTCGCCGCGCACGGCTTCCCCGAAGCGCGCGCCCGCATCGCCGCGGAAGCGCTCTGCCACGGCGACCTGACCGGCTCGCCCGACACCGGCGTCGCCGACCTGACCCGCGTCCACCTGCCCCTGCTGGAATCCGGGCTGGTCGTGCCGCACGCCCAGCCGCTGATGATCGCCGACCGCGGGGCCGCCGCGCTGATCGACTACCGCCGCGCGCCCGGGCTCTGGGCCGTCGGCGACGCGATGGACCGGGCGGTGACGCGCGCCGGCCGGTTCGGCGTCGGGCTGATTTCGCTGCGCGGGGTCGGGCCGTTCGGCCGGGCCGGGCACCACGCCGCCCGCGCGCTGCCGCACGCCATGATCGGCCTGGTGCTCGCCGCGGGCGGGGAACCGGGCCAGCCGGTGAACCCGCTGGGCATGGCCGCGCCCGGGGGCGCGTACCCCGAGTTCGTCTTCGACATGGACAAGCCGGGCGCGGAAGCCGCCGGGCTGACGCTGCTGGTCGAGGTCCTCGCCGGCGTGCTCTCCGGCGTCGCCGACCACGAGCACGACACCGGCCTGCTGGTGCTGGCGATCGCGCCGACGACGCTGCGCAGCGCCGACGGCTTCTACCGCGCGGCCAGCGCCCTCTTCGGCAGCATGCTCGGCTGGGAGGGCGGCGCGCCGATCCGCTACCCCGGCTGGCGCGAGGCCCAGCACCTGGAGCAGTGCCGGGCGCTGGGGGTGCCGCTGCCCGGCCCGGTGCGCCGCGAGCTGGATGCGCTGGCCGCGTCGATCGGCCTGCCGCCGCTGACCAGCGTCGGCTAGGAGACCAGGACGACCTTGCCGCGGTCCGCGCCCACCGCCACGACGTCGCCGTCGGTCAGCTGGCGGCCGCGGCGGGTCTCCACCTCGCCGTTGACCGTGACCTCTTCGGCGTCGATCAGGTCCTTCGCGTGGGAGCCGTCTTCGGCGAGACCGGCCAGCTTGAGGAACTGGCCGAGCCGGATGGGCTCGCCGGTGATGGGTACGTCGACGGGATCGTTCATACGCGCATCATGCCCGGGCGGTCGTCTGCCGGTAGAGGGCCTGGACGTCCGTGTCGAAGTAGCTCGAATACGACGTGTCCGGGTCGTCGCCGCCGTACTCGAAGCCGCCGATGACGCCGACGACCGTGCCGAGGCGGGTCTTCGGGTCCTGCCCGGTGACCCACGGTCCGCCGCTGGTGCCGGTCGGGAAGCCCGCGCAGTCGACCTTCAGCTGGTAGGTGTCCTGCCGGCTCGTGGTGTTCTGGCAGACCGCCGGCACCTCGGAGTCGTCCGGGTAGCCGGTGAGCGTGATGTCCTGCTCGAACGCCGTGCCGGTGGCCAGGGTGTTCGCGCCGACCAGGCTTTCCAGGGTCTTCGTGGCCCCGGCCTGGTGCGCGGTCGCGAACCCGACGTCGAGGTCCGGGTCCGACGACGCGCTCCAGCCGGGCGCGACGAGCTCGTCGGCCACCGTCCAGTAGCCGAACGGCGCGACGCCGTCGTGGTAGCCGGGCGCGAAGGTGACGCCGGTGAGGTAGTCGCCGCCCTCGCCGTCGTGGATGCAGTGGGCCGCGGTCAGCAGCACGTCGCCCTGGTCGCTGTGGACGACGCTGGCGGTGCAGTAGTGGGCGCCGTCGAGGAACAGGGCGCCGACCGCCGGGCTGGACACCGCGGGCAGGTCGGGCGTCGAAACCGGCGCCGCTTCGACGACCCCGGTGTCCGGCGGGGTCGCGCCCGCCGTCCGCGCCGGCCGCGTCGCGAAGACGACGAAGGCCGCGCCGAGCAGCAGGACCGCGGCGAGGGTGAGCAGGACGGCGGGCCGCCGCACGCGCATCGCCTCCTCGTCGTCTTCCGTCCCGATCACCTTAAGGTGCCGCACCGACACTTTCGGCGCACCCACAGCAAGCTCACAGCCGCTAGTATCCGTAACTCCGGAGTAACACCCCAGGGAGGGCCGATGAAGCAGTTCGCGGGCAAGGTCGTGGTGGTCACCGGAGCGGGCTCGGGGATCGGGCGGGCGCTCTCGCTCGAGTTCGCGCGCCGCGGGGCACGGGTCGCCCTCTCGGACGTCAACTCCGCGAACGCGGAGGAGACCGCGAAGCTGGCCGGCGACAACGCCCGCGCGTACACCTTGGACGTCGCCGACCGCGCCGCCGTGCTCAGCCACGCCGACGAGGTCGCCGAGGAGTTCGGCCGCGTCAACGTCGTCGTGAACAACGCGGGTGTCGCCCTGGGCGCGACCGTCGAGGAGATGACTTTCGAGGACTTCGACTGGCTGCTGGGCATCAACCTCGGCGGCGTCGTGAACGGCACGAAGGCGTTCCTCCCGCACCTGATCGCGTCCGGCGACGGGCACGTCGTGAACATTTCCAGCGTCTTCGGCTTCGTCGGCGTCCCGACGCAGAGCGCGTACAACGCGGCGAAGTTCGCCGTCCGCGGATTCACCGAAGCGCTGCGCGAAGAAATGCTGATCGCGCGCCATCCGGTCGCGGTCAGCTGCGTGCACCCCGGTGGGATCAAGACGAACATCGTGCGCAACGCGCGCAGCATCGCCGACGACCAGGAGCAGGCGGCCGAGGGCTTCGAACGCATCGCGCGGACGACGCCGGAGAAGGCGGCGCAGACGATCCTGCGCGGCATCGAACGGAAGTCCGCGCGGATCCTCATCGGACCGGACGCCTACGTCATCGACGCGATCCCGCGCGTGCTCGGCTCGGCGTACCAGCGGCCGTTGGCGATCCTCGCGCGCATGGGACTCAAGCAAATGGGGAGCTGACTTTCACTCATTCAGGTTGCCTTTCGGACAGCGTCGTCCGAAATGGTCCAGAATGCGTGGGGTCCGCGCGTCGCCCGTACCGGAGGTCCCCGATGCTTCGCACCGCACCGCGCAGTGCGACCCGTTCGTCCAGCGACCGCACCGCGGTGGAACTGCTGGACCGCACCGGCATCGTCGCCGCGAGCCTGCCCCGGCGCCGCCGCACCGACGACGACGTCGTGGCCGCCGAGCCGATCTTCACCCGGCCGCCGGTGTGCGACCAGGACCTGCGGCCGAAGTCGGTGGTGATCCGGCGCCGCGCCCGCACGTGGCTGGGCAGCGGCGCGGCGGTGCTGCTCGTCGCGGCCGGCTGGCTCGCCGGCGGCCTGGCCACCGGCAGCCTGTTCGGCTCGGCCCCGGCCGACGTCGCCCAGCTGGACCCGCGCCCGGCCGTCGCGGAAGCACCGGCGCCTCAGCCGCAAGCCCCGCAGGCGCCGGTGGCGACGCCGCCCCCGACGACCGTGTTCGTCCCGGTGCCCGCGAAGCCGGCGCCGAAGAACGTCCAGGCGCAGGCGAAACCGCAGCCGAAGAAGAAGCCGGCGGAAACCGACGAAGCCCGCGTCGACCTGCCTTCACCGGCGCCGACGTCGGCCAACCTCGTCCAGTCCTGGGTCGGCGTGGCCGAAAGCATGATGCAGCAGTACCAGTACCGCGCGGACACGACGACCACGCGCCGCTGACGTCAGGCGTCGCTCCAGCGGTATTCGTGCTCCGGGCGCCCGGTGGCGCCGTAGCGCAGGCGCATCTGGACCGTCCCCGACTCGGCGAGCGCCGTCAGGTACCGCTGCGCCGTCGCCCGCGCCATGCCCAGCTCGCCCGCGACCTCCGCGGCCGACAGCGGCCGCCCGGCGCGCCGCAGCTGCTCCGAGACCAGCCGGGACGTCGCCGTCGACTGGCCCTTCGGGGCCGACGTGCGGTCCTGGTCGTGCAGCACCCGGTACGCGCGGTCGACGTCGTCCTGGGCGAACGCGCGGTCTTCGGCGAGCAGGCCGCGGAAACGGGCGTACGACGTCAGCCGTTCCGCGAGCTGGCGCGTGGTGAACGGCTTGATCAGGTAGTTCAGCGCGCCGGCCCGGATCGCCGCGGCCACCGACGCGCTGTCGGTCGCCGCGGACAGCACGATCGTGTCGGTCTGCAGCTCCGGGAGCACCGCGAGGCCGGACTCGTCGGGCAGGTAGACGTCGAGCAGGATCAGGTCGGGCGCGAGCTCGCGGACGCGGGCGCGGGCCTCGGCCGCGGTGTGCGCGGTGCCGACCACCGCGAACCCCTCGACCTCTTCGACGAACCCGGCGTGCACCCCGGCGACCCGGAAGTCGTCGTCGACGATGAGCGTGCGGATCATCCGTCCTCCGTCAGCATTCCGGGCAGTTTCGCGACGAACAGGGCACCCGTCTCGCCGTCGCCGGGAGCGGCCAGCCAGACGTCGCCACCGTGGGCGCGCGCGGCCTGGCGGGCCAGCGCCAGCCCGAGCCCGTGGCCGGGCGCGATCTTCGTCGAGACACCTTCGTCGAACAACGTCCTCCGCAGGTCTTCCGGCACGCCGGGCCCACTGTCCACAACGGACAGGTGCAGGGTGTCGCCCTCGGCCAGCAGGCTGATTTCGACGGTCGCCGGCCGCCGCGGGCCCATCCGGGCGGCGTGCAGCGCGTTGTCGACGAGGTTGCCGATCACGGTGTTCGCGGCGATCGGATCGGTCACGGTCGTGGGCACCCAGGTGTCGTCGGCGAGCTTGAGCGTGAGCCCCTTTTCCTGCGCCTGCTCGGTTTTCGCGACGAGCAGCGCCTGGAGGTACGGGTCGGCGACGGCGTCGCCCAGCTCGCTCGGCCGCGCCGACGGCGAGTCCGTCAGCGTCTGCAGGTACTCGACGGCCTCGGTGTGGTGGCCGAGCTGGAGCAGCCCGTAGAGCGTGTGGAGCCGGTTGGCGAACTCGTGCCGCTGGGCGCGCAGGCCGTCGGAGAGGGCGCGGATGCCGTCGAGCTCGCGGGTGAGCGTGTCGAGGTCGGTGCGGTCGCGGAAGGTCAGCACCGTGCCGATGTCCCGGTCGTCCAGCCGGACCGTGCGCGAGTTGATCACCAGCACCCGGTTTCCGGCCACGGCAAGGAGGTTGTCGACCGGGCGTCCCTCGGCGACGGCCTTGTGCAGCCGCGGCGAGAGCTCCAGTTCGGAAAGACCCGCGCCGAGCGGGAGTTCGGTGCCGAGCAGGCGTTCGGCCTCGTCGTTGCGCACCGAAACGCGGTTCGCCTCGTCGACGGCGAGCACACCCTCGCCGATCCCGTGCAGCACGGCTTCGCGTTCGTAGAGCAGCTCGGTCAGTTCGTGCGGTTCGAGGCCGTGCGTGACGCGCCGCAGCCGCCGGTTCAGCAGCGCCGACGCGCCCGCGCCGAGCAGCAGCGCGCCACCGGCGAACAGCAGCGTGATCACCAGCAGGCGGTTGAAGTCGCCGGTCGGGTCGCCGACCTCGAAGCCGACGCTGACCTCGCCGACCACCCGCTGCCCCTGCCAGATCGGCGTCTTGCTGCGCACCGAAAGGCCGAGCGTGCCGCTCTGCACCGCGCTGACTTCGTCGCCGCCGGCGAGGGCGACGTCCGGTGGGGTGCTGACCCGCTGCCCGATGAGGCTTTCCGTCGGGTGCGCGAGCCGGATGCCCTCGTCGTCGGTGATCACGACGAACAAAGCCTCGTTGGCCTTCGTGACGGCGAGGACGCGCTCCTCCAGGGCACCGCCGGGGAGCTTCGCGGCCGCGTTCGCGACGACGACCGGGTCCGCGGCGACGGACTTCGCGATGGCCAGCGCCCGGCGGCCGTACTGGTCGGTGAGCGTGTGGCTCAGCAGCACGCTGACCAGCGCGACGCCGATCCCGACGACGAGGAGGACCACGCCGATCTGCAGCAGCAGCACCTGCCTGCTGAACCGCATCCGCGGGAAGAGCGCCCACTTTGGCATGGCTCGGAACCATACCCCCTGGTCAGCGCCGTGCGCTAAATGAGCAAAACATTCAGAACGCACAGCTCGCGCGGAGAACGTCGACAAGCTTCACGTCCGCGCCACACGTACTTAACGTCCTCTCCCAACGCGTGACCCCCACCACGTGACGAAGGAGTCACTTCCCCATGGTTCCCCCACTGATCGAACTCACCGGAGCCACCAAACGGTTCCCGAGCGGGTCCGGTTCCGTGCACACGGCCGTCCGCGATCTGACCATGACCGTGCAGCCCGGCGAGTTCGTCGCCGTCGTCGGCCCCACGGGGTGCGGCAAGTCGACGACGCTCTCGCTGGTCTCCGGGCTGCAGCCGCCGTCCGCCGGCAGGGTGCGGGTGAACGGCGAGGAGGTGAAGTCCATTCCGGACGGGGTCGGCTACATGTTCCAGACCGACGCGGTGATGCCGTGGCGGTCGGTGCTCGACAACGTGGCGTCCGGCCCGCGCTTCCGCGGGGTGCCGAAGGCCGAGGCCCGCGAGCAGGCCGTCGACTGGATCGCCCGCGTCGGGCTCGCCGGGTTCGAGAAGTACTACCCGCACCAGCTCTCCGGCGGCATGCGCAAGCGCGTCGCGCTGGCCCAGACCCTGGTCACCAAGCCGAAGATCATGCTGATGGACGAGCCGTTCTCCGCGCTCGACGTCCAGACGCGGGCGCTGATGCAGGACGAGCTGCTGCGGCTGTGGTCCGGTTCGGGCGCGGCGGTCATCTTCGTGACGCACGACCTCGACGAGGCGATCGCCCTGGCGGACAAGGTCGTCGTGCTGACGACGTCGCCGGCCACCGTCAAGGACGTCTTCGAGATTCCCCTGGAGCGGCCGCGGAAGGTCGAGGACCTCCGGCTCACCGAGGAGTTCCGAAAGCTCTACGCGGACATCTGGGAATCACTGCGCAGCGAGGTCGACAAGGCCCGCGAGAAGGGAGCGACCAATGTCGCTTGAGACCCCCGCGGCGCCGGCCACTTCCTTGCCGGTGCTGGAAACCGAGCAGGACATCCTGACGAAGGCCAGGCGGGCCACGTCCCGGCGGCGGCGCAACACCTGGCTGCTGCGGCTGGCCCTGGTGGTCGTCTGGCTCGGCAGCTGGGAGGTGACCGCGACCTACTGGATCGACCCGTTCTTCTACTCGAAGCCGTCCCGCATCTGGCAGCGGCTGGTCGAGTGGGTCACCAGCGGCACCGACTTCGGCTCGCTCTGGTACCAGCTGTGGGTCACCGTCGAAGAGGCGCTGGTCGGCTTCGCGATTGGTGCGGTCGCCGGCGTGATCTTCGGCGTGATCCTGGGCCGCAGCCAGTACCTGGCCGACGTGCTCGCGCCGTTCATCAAGGCCGCCAACGCGGTCCCGCGCATCGTGCTCGCCTCGCTGTTCGTGATCTGGTTCGGCCTCGGGCTGGCGTCGAAGGTCGCCACCGTCGTCGTGCTCGTGTTCTTCGTGGTGTTCTTCAACGCCTTCACCGGCGCCCGCGAGGTGGACCGCAACCTGATCGACAACGCGCGCATCCTCGGTGCGGGCCGGATGCAGGTGATCAAGGCGATCGTGCTGCCGAGCGCGACGTCGTGGATCCTCTCGTCGCTGCACACGGCGTTCGGCTTCGCGCTGATCGGCGCGGTCGTCGGCGAGTACGCCGGGTCCAAGGCGGGCATCGGCTTCCTCATCTCGAACGCGCAGGGCACGTTCGACTCGGCAGGCATCTACGCCGCCATGATCATCATCACCGTCGTCGCACTGGTCGCCGAGTGGGGCATCGGAAACCTCGAGAACCGGCTGCTGCGGTGGCGGCCCTCGATGTCCACCTCCAGCCAGACCGTCATCTGAAAGGACCGAATCGATGAGGATTCGCCGGATCGCCGTCGCGGTCACCGCGCTGACCGCGGTGGCCGGGCTGACCACCGCGTGCCAGGACTCCCGCGTCGCCGCCACGGGCGAAGGGGGCAAGCCGAAGGTCACGATCATGGTCGGTGGCCTGGAGAAGGTCATCTACCTGCCCGCCATGCTCACCCAGCAGCTCGGCAACTTCGCCGCGCAGGGCATCGACGTCGAGCTGCAGAGCGAGCAGTCGGGTGCCAACGCCGAGACCGCGCTCGTCGCCGGGCAGGTGCAGGGCGTGGTCGGGTTCTACGACCACACGATCGACCTGCAGGCCAAGGACCAGTGCATCAAGAGCGTGGTCCAGCTGGCCAACATCCCGGGTGAGGCCGAGGTCGTCGGCACCGCGCACGCCGACGCGATCAAGAGCTCAGCCGACTTCAAGGGCAAGAAGCTGGGCGTGACCTCGCTCGGGTCGTCCACCGACTTCCTCACGAAGGCGCTGGCGGCCAAGGCGGGCGTCGGGGCAGACCAGTACACGCCGGTGAAGGTCGGCGCCGGGCAGACGTTCATCGCCAGCCTGGACAACGGCGGCATCGACGGCGGCATGACGACCGACCCGACGATCGCGCAGCTGACCAACACGGGCAAGGCGAAGGTGCTCTACGACCTGCGGACGCCCGAGGGCACGAAGGCCGCGCTGGGCGGGCTGTACCCGGCGTCGTCGCTGTACATGAGCTGCGACTTCGTGGACCGGAACAAGGACGCCGTGCAGAAGCTGGCCAACGCCTTCGTGGCCACGCTGAAGTGGATCGACCAGCACAGCCCGGAGGAGATCGCGGCGAAGATGCCGCCGTCCTACAGCGGTGGCGACAAGGCGCTGTACGTCAAGTCCGTAAAGGACAGCATCGGGATGTTCAACGGCGACGGAAAGATGGACGCCGACGGCGCGAAGAACGTGCTCGAGGTGCTTTCCAGCTTCTCGAAGAACGTGCAGCCGAAGAAGGATTCGATCGACCTCTCGAAGACGTACACGACCGAGTTCGTCGACGCGGCCGCGAAGCAGGGCTAGCAAGCCCCGCTCACCTGACCGGGCGGTTGGTGAGCGAAATGGACCCGTAAAGGCCTCTTTCCCCCGCGGAGGCCTTTACGGGTCTTTTCGGACAATGGGAAGACCATTCGAAAGTAGCTACCTTCTTTTCGGTGCGGATCCAACACTTGGAGACACGGTTTTCCCGGTCCCCATCGGTGAACGGAGTCCCCGCATGTCCAGAATCCTTTCGTCGCGTGCTGCCCGCGTCCTCACGGCCGTCGCCGCGGCCGCCGCCGGCCTCGCCGTCTCCGGTACCGCGCACGCCGCGGTCGAGTACGGCTCTCACTCTTTTGATGAACACCGTCACGGCCACCAGTTCTCCGGCGGCAACTGGGGCGGTTACGTCAGCTTCGGCAGCTTCACGACGGCGACGGCGAGCTGGACCGAACCGTCGGTGAGCTGCCGGTCGACCAACGACCTGTTCGCGCCGTGGGTCGGCATCGACGGCGACGGATCGTCCACAGTGGAACAGACCGGCGTCGAGACGGACTGCTCGAGCGGACGTCCGGTCTACTCCGCCTGGTACGAGATGTACCCGGCCGCGCCGGTGTACTACAACGTGTCGGTCAGCGCGGGCGACCACATCACCGCGACGGTGACGCGCACGGCCACGAACACCTACCGGCTGGACCTGTCCGACACGACCAAGGGCTGGACCAAGACGACCACGAAGTCTCTGACGTCGAAGCACGCGTCGGCGGAGGCGATCATCGAGTCGCCGACGGACTCCTACCCGACCATTTCGGGCGGGATCACGTTCACCGGAGTCAAGTTCAACGGGACGAACCTGGCCTCGACCAGCCCGTCCGCGCTGAACGCCGACGACCGCGGCACGAACACGTGGATCCCGGGCGCGATCGGCTCGGACGGCCAGAGCTTCACGATCTCGCGGCACTGAATCATTTGAGGTTGTTGATCGCCCAGGCGACCACCATCACCGCGAGGATGAGCGAGATGACGGCCTGCAGCATCATCGTCATCTTCGCCCAGATCCGCAGCGGCATGACGTCGGTGGGGCTGAAGGCGGCCGCGTTGGTGAACGAGAAGTAGAGGTAGTCCAGGTAGGACGGTTCCCAGTCCTGGTGCGCCAGGTCCGGGTCGGCCATCTGCGGGAACTGCAGGTCGGGGAACTCCGCCCGGCCTGCGGCCCGCCGGCCGGGACCCCCGCGGTCGAACTCCCAGTACCACAGCGAGAAGGCGACGATGTTCGTCCAGTAGACGATCCCGCCGGTGACCAGCACGGCGCCGGCGTGGTCGCCGATCGTGCCGGCCGCGATGCGGTAGACGAGCGTGACGGCGGAACCGGCGTTCACCGCGGTCACGGCGGCGACGAGCAGCAGCGAGATGACCCGCTCGACGGCGCTGAACTGCGACATCCGGCCCGGGTTGGCCAGCAGCAGCGCGACGACGAGCAGGCCCGAGACGGCGGGCAGCAGCCACCACGGCTGCAGCGCCATGTCGTCGGGCAGGACGACCTGCAGCACGAGGGTGGCGACGACGACGCCCATCGCGGGCCAGCGCGTCTCCCCGGAGGTCCGCCGGCGCCAGGCGGGAAGTGCCTCTTCTGTCACGCGCTCAAAGTAGGACGACCCGGCCCGGCTAGCCAGCCGGTGCCGTCGTCACCTCGCCGGGCAGCTTCCTCGCCACGTCCGTCCGGGAGCGGGCCCCGAGTTTTCGCAGCACCTTCGCGACGTGCTGTTCGACCGTGCGCGGCGAGAGGAACAGCCCGTCCGCGATCTCCCGGTTGGTCCGTCCCTCCGCGAGCATCCGCGCGACTTCGCGTTCCCGCGGCGACAACTCGCTCCCGTACCCGCGTCGGCCGCGTTGCGAAGGCGCCCATGCGCCGTGCTCACGCAGCTGGTGACGGCAGCGTCCGGCATCGCGGGTGGCTCCGAGCTGCTCGTACGCCTCGGCCGCCGCGGTCAGCTCCTCGACGGCGTCCCGGTTGCCGGCGGCGAGGCGGCACATCGCCGCCCGCTCGCGCATGGCGGTCGCCGGGTAGGGCATCGGCAGGGCCGCGTATCCGGACGCGGCTTCGTCGAACAGCGTCGCCGCGGCCAGGTGCTTGCCCCGCGCTTCCAGCAACACGGCTCGGCCGGCCACCAACGCGGCCGCGGCGACCGGCGCGTCCCGGCCGTCGATCCCGCGGGCGAACGCCTCGACCACGCTGTCCGCCTCGGGCCAGCGCCCGGCCCGCGCGTACGCCTGCGCCGCCGCCGGAACCAGCGCCGCCGCCCAGATCCAGACGCCCTTGCGCCCGGCCGCGGCCACCGCCGTGTCGGCCACCGCGCACGCGCCGTCGACGTCGTCGGTCGCCAGCAGCACCGAGATCAGCACCCCGGCGGCCGACAGCACGACCGGGATCGGCCCGCGGTCCGGCGCGTGCACGCTCGCCGCGGTCAGGTGCCGTTGCGCGGCGGCGAACTCCCCGCGCACGGCCGCGAGCCCGCCGAGCACCAGCGATGACTCCATGACGATCGGGCCCAGCTCCGGATAGCTGTCGCGCAGCTGCTCGGCGGCTTCGGCGAGCCCGGACCAGCGCCCGCGCACCCAGTCCAGCCGGACGCGGGTGCCCTGGATCAGGCCGATCGCGTACAACGCGCCCGCGTCCGTCGCGCGCCGGACGCCTTCGGTCACCAGCCGCTCCGCACGGTCGAGGTGACCCGCCCACGACTGGCCGTCGGCGAGGTTGCACCACAGCCGGGCCAGCTGGACGCGCTCGGCGACCGTGCCGACGGTGTCCGGGAGCGCCTCGAACTCCGCCCACGCCGAGCCGTCCCCGACGTGCGACGCCGCCGCGATGCGGTCTGCGGTCAGCGCGAGCCGCAGCTCGGGGTCGTCGAGCCGCTCGTACACCTCACCCGCGCGGGCGCGCCAGGATTCGTGCCACGACAACGGCGTCAGGCCGTCGATCGGCTGGGCGAGCAGCGTGATCCCGCGCGCGGCGAGGTCGGGCCGGTCGGTCAGCTCGCCGACCGCGCGCTCGACCTCGAGCCGGCCGCGACCGAGCCCGCCGATGGTCCGGACCTGCAGCATGCCGAGGCTCAGCCGGATCGAGCCGCGGACCGACGGCGGCAGCGTCACCTCTTCGAGGACCCGCTGGAGCGTGCCGATCACGTCGGGGCGGAAGCCCCGCAACGCGACTTGGCTCAGCTTGCCGGCGACGCGCCCGATGTCCGACTGCGCCGGGCCGGGCTCGGCGAGCACCGACTGGAGGAGGTCGATCGCGCGGGACGTCTCGCCGCGGGTGACGGCCTCGTCCGCGGCGGCTTCGGCGTAGTGCCGCCACTGGTCGACGCGGCCGGCCGCGCGGGAATGCCGTGCCAGCAGGGTCAACGGCGGTGCCGGTTGCGCGGCGAGCACGCGGATCGCCTGCGCGTGCAGCAATGCGCGTTCGGGCCCGCTCACCGTGTCGTAGACCGCCTTGCGCGCCAACGGATGCCGGAAGCCGTACTTGCTGTCACCGACTTCACCGAGCACCCCACCGGACAACGCGGCGAGCAGCGCGGTGCGGAGGGAGTCGTCCGAGAGCCCGGCCAGCTCACCGAGCACGGCGGCTTCGGCACCGACGCCGAGCACCGCGGCCGCGCCCGCGAGCCGGACGGCGTGCTCGGGGAGCGCGGCCAGCCGTTCGGTGACGGCTTCCCGCAGCAGCACCGGCACTTCGAGGTTCTCCAGCATCCGGTCGGAGAGGACTTCGCCGACCGGCAGCCGCTCGGCCGCTTCGCGCAGGGCCCGCAGGGTTTCTTCGACCACGAACGGGATCCCGGCGGTGCACTCGTGCAGCTTCACAGCGAACTCGTCGGTGACGCGGGGCAGGTCGAGGAGTTCGACCGCGAGCGCGCGTACGGCGGCGACGTCGAGCGCGCCGAGCGCGACCCGTGCGGAGTGGACGGCCTGGTCGGTCCGGAAGGGGGCGCCGAGCGGGCCGGGCCGCACGTCGGTCGCCGACCGGTAGGTGGCCACCACGGCCAGCTCCGGCGGCATCGAGCCGGCGAGGAACCGCATGAGGTCGCGGGTGTCCTCGTCGGCCCACTGGAGGTCGTCGATCAGCACGAGCGTGGGGCCGCAGGCCTGCAGGAGCTCCCGCACCGCGCGGAAGACGCGGTGGCGTTCGGCGACCGGGTCGGGCAGGGGATCGGGGCGCGGAGGAAGCGCTTCCGCGAGCTCCGGCAGCAACGGCCGCAGCACGCCGGCGACCGGGCTCAGCGGCCCGAGCGGGGCGTCGCCGACCTCGCGAAGCGCTTCCAGAACGGGTCCGTAGGGGAACGGTTCCCGCAGCGGCTGGCAGGCGCCGGTGAGGACGCGGCCGCCGTCGAACTCCTTGCGGCGCCCGATCTCCGCGAGCAGCCGGGTGCGGCCCATGCCGGGCTCGCCCTCGATGAGCACGGCGGCCGGGCGCCGCTTGAGCACGTCGACGATGGCGTCGAGCTCGGAGTCGCGGCCGGTCAGCCGGGCGGGTCCCGACCGGACGCTCACCGTGGTGGGGCGGGGAGCCGTCAGCCACATAACCGACCTCCTCGACGCCTACCGGGGTGTGGCGCGGAGCCTAAGCAGCGCTCGACGCTCCGTAAACCATTAACCGACTAGGTGGTAAGTACTGCCGTCACACGTCCGCCTACCCGCTGTCACCGGTTTGCCGCGGGATCGGGCGGTCTGGGCTCACCGCGCGTACGAAACTTCGGCGTTTTGCCCGTTCCGGCGCTGCTTAACACGTTCAGGGAGGTGTGTTGACTACTCAAAGTAGTCCAAGGAAACCCTACTTAAGGACCTGTCCGACCGGGTGACAGCCGCCGGTCCGGACCGCTTGGAGCAGGGGATTCGTCCGGGGTGAATGCGTATACCCATTCGCCGGGCGCCCGGATTGCACCGTAACGCCCACTGCGGGGACCCTCACCCGGGGGAGTACCACTGCGTGGCCGGTGCAGAGCCGCGCGTAACCACCTAGGGAGAAGCATGAAGATCGCCAGACTCTTCGGTGCCGCTGCCGCCGCGGTGATGACGGCGGGCGCGCTCGTCACGATCGCCGTCCCCGCGTCGGGCCAGGACCTGCTGAACCCGGACATCGTGCCCGCCATGCAGCGCGACCTCGGCCTGACCCACGACCAGGTGCTGACGCGGCTGAAGAGCGAAGACGTCGCGACCAAGGTCACCGAGGCCGTCAGCGCGACGCTCGGCGACGCGTTCGGCGGCGCCACCTACAACGCCGCCACGGGCAAGGCGCACATCCAGACGACGGACGCCGCGTCGGTCGCGAAGATCCAGGCGTCCGGGGCCGAGGCGGAGGTCGTGAAGTTCAGTGCCCGCCAGCTCGACTCCACTGTGGACAGGTTCAAGGCCCTCGACGCCTCGGCGCCGTACGCGATCACCGGCTGGGGCGTGGACTCCGTCACCAACCGCGTCACGCTCTCCGTGCTGCAGGGCCAGCGCGCCGCCGCCGACGCGTTCCTCACGCGGTCCGGTGTGGACAAGTCGTCGGTCACGATCCTCGACGCGGCCGCGAAGCCCACGCTGCACGCCAATATCCGCGGTGGGGACGCCTACTACATCGGCGGCTCGTCGCGCTGCTCGGTCGGTTTCGCGACCACGACCGGCTTCGTCACCGCCGGCCACTGCGGCGCGCTCACCGGCGGCGGCTCGCTGACCGGCTCGAACGGCGCCGCGCTCGGCAGCTGGATCACCTACCGCTTCCCGGGTGCCGACTACGCGGCGGTCCGGACCAACAGCAGCTGGACCCCGGTCGCGCAGATGAACAACGGGACCGCGGTGCGCGGGTCGTCGAACGCGGCGACCGGCTCGTCGGTCTGCAAGGCCGGCTCGACCACCGGCTGGACCTGCGGCACCATCGGCGCCAAGAACCAGAGCGTCCGCTACGCCGAGGGCACGGTCAACGGCATGACCGCGACCAACGTCCGCTCGGCGGCCGGTGACTCCGGCGGCGGCTTCATCGCCGGGAACTACGCGCAGGGCATCCTGTCCGGCGGCAACACCAGCGTGACGTACTTCTACCCGATCGCCGGCGCGCTGTCGGGCACCGGCACCACCCTGAAGACCAGCTGATCCCTTTTCGAGAAGGCGAAAGGGCGGGTTTCGAGTGCCTCCAGCGCACTCGAAACCCGCCCTTCGTCCTCGCCGCGGGATTGGGAGGTTCAGGGGTCAGACGTTGCTGATCTCCTCGATCAGCCCGTCGACGTCGAAGTGCGCGCTCTCTTCGCCGAGCGGCACCAGTTCGTAGGAGGCGTCGAGGAAGCTGCGGACGTCCTCGACTTCGAGCTCGAACGACGCATAGCCGTCCGGTGACTCGATTTCCAGGGTCAGGAAGTCTTCGTCTTCGGACAGGTCCGGGCGGATCCGGACATCGCCGAGGCCGGCCGGCTCGTCGAGGCCGTCGACCAGGAGGTCACGCGCGAAGGTCCACTCGATCCACCGGCCGCGCTCGGTCCGGAACGCCACGGTGACCGCGAACGGCTCGTCGGCGTGGTAGGACAGGCGGGACAGGACGGGCGTGGTGCTTTCGTTCAGCACCACGAACTGGCTCTGGTGAACGGCGTCGGTCTGCATGGCCCCTCCTGGAGTCCGGTGGCGGTTCGCGCGGCGCGAACTGTTCGAGGAGGAGATGACCAGGCACGACGGTCATGACGAAGAAACTCTCACGTTCACTTGATCGGTTGCATCCGTCCATTGTGGTGTAACGTCCGGCACATACCCCTTGCGTTCACCCGGCGACTGCCGGTGACGGTTCCCGCAGCGCTTCGGGCAGCTTCTTCCGCAGCACGAGCAGCGCCGGGACGGCCGCCGTGCAGGTCAGGGCCAGCGCGGACCAGGTCAGCGCGTTGCTGACGTTGAGCAGGACGGCCAGCAACCCGGGCGCGAGCGCGACGGGCAGGCCCCAGGAGAGCTGGAAGATCGAGCTGGCCCGGCCTTCGGAACCGGCGGGCGCGGCCACGGCGGCCGCGGCGGTACCGGTGGGGCCGAACATCGCTTCGGCGACGGAGAAGCCGAGGCTCGCCACGAGGATCAACGCGGCGGCAACGGTCAGGGGGACGATTTCCAACGGGATCAGCAGGGCGAAGGAAACCGCGAAGAGGATGGCGGCGCCGAGGAGCCCGGCGGTCCGGCTGCGCCCGGCGAGCACCGAGACGATCGGCCGCTGCGTGGTGACGACGACCACGGTGCCGAGGGTGATGGCGGTCCCGGCGATCCACTGTGGACCGTGCAGCAGATCCCGCACGATGATCGGGAGGACGGCGAACTTGCTCGCGCTGGCGAGCGTGAAAGCCGTGTGGGTGACGCAGAAGCCGGTGAAGGGCCGGTTGGTGAGGACGGCCCGCCAGCTCCCCGGCGGCGGCGCCTGCGGCACCGCCGCCGCGGTGGGTGGGAGGGCCGCGGTGGCGGCCGGATCGGCTTGCTCGGCGGCCGTGCGCACTTGCCCGCCCGGAGCCGCCGCCACTTCCTCCCGCGGCAGCAGCCCGATCAGCACCGCCGCCACCGCGAAGCTCGCCGCGTTCAGGTACGCCAGCGCGTGGAACGCCGCCTGGCTCGTGATCGTCGGCAGCACCGCCATCGCGGCCGCGCCGACTCCCGCGCCCGCGAACCGCCCCACCGTCTGCGTCGCCAGCATCCGGTCCGTCGCGCTCCCCGCCGTCAACCGTGCCACCATCGGCGCGTTGCATGTCCAGAACAACCGGTCGCCGAAGCCGGCCACCACCGACACCGCGATCACCTGCCAGCTGGTGTGCACCAGCGGGTAAGCGCAGAACGCCCCCACCCGCACGAGGTTGCCCGCGATGAGCAGCGCCCGCGGTCCGAAGCGGTCCATCGCCGCCCCGGTCGCCGGGCCCGTGACGAGCGCGAGCAGCGCGCCGGTGCTCAGCGACGTCCCCGCGTCGAGCAGGCCCATGCCCTGGCCGTGCACCAGGAACAGCAGCGCGAACGGCACCCACAGCCCGCTGCCGAGCGCGTCGATCAGTGTCGCGGCCAGGAAGATCCGGCGGTGTCGAAGCATGCTTCCCCCAAGGAGCCCAGCATACCTGACTTCAGAAGATGCTAGTGTCCACTAGCATGGACGAGCGAACAGCCTGGGCCGAGCGCGCCGCGGCCTTCTTCGCCGAGCAGTACGGCATCCCGCCGATAGCCGGGCGCATCCTCGGCTGGCTGATGGTCTGCGATCCACCCGCCCAGTCGGCGACGGCGATCGCCGAGGCGATCGGCGCGAGCCGGGCGTCGCTCACCTCGAACATGAATCTGCTGACGGCGGCCCGGCTGGTCCGCAAGCAGCGCGTACCCGGCGACCGCACGACCTACTTCCGCATCGACGACGACGCCTGGCCGCGCGTGGTCCGCGAGCGCATCGCCACGCTCGCCTCGTTCGTCGCCATCGCCGACGACGGCCTGGCGCTGTTCGAACCCGGCGACGAGCGCGCCGCCCGCGTCCGCGCGGCGCGGGACACGTTCGCCTGGCTGGCGCAAGCTCTGGAGGGGCCGAAGTGAAAGCAGTGGTGGCGGGGGCCGGCATCGGGGGCGTCACGGCGGCGCTCTCCCTGCTCGAGGCCGGCTGTGACGTCGAAGTGCTCGAACGCGCACCCGAGCTGGGCGAAGTCGGCGCCGGGCTCTCGATCGCGCCGAACGCCCTGCGTGCGCTGGACGCGCTGGGCGTCGGGGAGAAGGTCCGTGCGGCCGCGACGCCGTCGCAAGCCGCGTACAACCTGTGCCTGCCGTCGGGGGAGTTCCTGCGGCGGTTCGACCCGGCGCACGACACGCCGTTGTCCTGCTTCCACCGCGCGGACCTGCACGGCCTGCTCGCCGCCGAGCTGCCGCGGGACGTCGTCCGGACCGGCTGCGCGGTCCGCGAGGTGACCCCGGACGGGGAAGTCGTCCACGACACCGGACGGGTGACGGCCGATCTGGTGGTCGGTGCGGACGGCATCCACAGCGCGGTCCGCGAGGCGCTGTGGCCCGGCGTCGTACCCCGCTTCCGGTACACGGTCTGGCGGGGCGTGACCGAACCCGGCGTCGACAACGTCGGCACGTTCACCTTCGGCCGCGGCGCGTACTTCCTGGTCCACCCGATCGGCGGCGGGCGGGTGTACTGGGCGCTCGCGGTGCACGAGAACCGGCCGGGCGTCCGTTGTGCCGACGATCTGGCCGAAGTCCGGCGCCGGGTGCGCGGCTGGCACGTCGAGCCGCTCCTCGACGTGACGCCGAAGGTGCTGCACAACGACGTCACGGACCTGCCGCCGCTGCCGTCGTACGTCCGCGGCCGGGTGGCCCTGCTCGGCGACGCGGCCCACGCGATGACGCCCGACCTGGGCCAGGGCGCGTGCCAGGCGATCGAGGACGCGGTGACGCTCGCGGCTGTTGGGCTCGAGGGCTACGACCGCGCCCGGCTCGCGCGGACGCACGGCATTGTGCGGATGGCCCGGCAGAAGGGCGCGATGGCGCTGACGACGTCACGGCTCGGGTACGCGGTCAACCGGCTCGGCATGCGCGCGCCGGCTTCGGTGGTGCGGAAGCAGACGGAGAAGCTGTGGTCCTGGACCCCGCCTACGGCCCGAGCGGGAGCGTGAGCCCGACCTTCACCCGGTCCATCGCCACGCTCGTGGTGAAGTGCCGGACGTTCGGGTTGTCGAAGAACATCCGCCGGGTGAAGGCCTCGAAGCCGGCCATGTCCGGGCAGGTCACGACCAGCACGAAGTCGGCGTTGCCGGTGACGTAGTAGCACTGCTGGACGCAGTCGTCGGCCAGCACCTGGCGGCGGAACGCGTCGAGCACCGCGAGGTTCTCCCGCTCCAGCTCGACCATGACCACGAACGTCATGCTCAGCCCGAGCGCCTCCGGCGACAGCACCGCGACCTCGCGCTCGATGACGCCCGCCTCGCGCAGCCGCTTGATCCGCCGTTGCACCGCCGCGGCGGACAGGCCCACCTTCGCGCCGATCGTCTCGGCGATCGTGCGGGCGTCCTCCTGGAGGCAGGCGAGGATGGCGATGTCGAGCTGGTCGAGGTCGGGTGTCTGCACTCCAGCAGGCTAACCGGGACCCCCGACGATTTGCCGCGGGTTCGCTGCCGGCTCACTCCACCGTGACGCCGCTCACTACTCCGTCCGAGGGGAAAGTGAAACAACTTTTTTCGTGACCTGGAACACAACTGACCGGTCTACCAGGGGGTAGCCCATAGAAGTGGAAGACCAGCCGGTCGCTCCGCCAACCCGCCGGCGTGGGGAGGCTCTCCCGTGCCCGCACCTGCCGCCGTGCTGACCGGCCTCGGCTCGTGGTTGCCGTCGAAAGTCCTGGACAACCACGAGATCGCCGCCCGGCTCGACACCACGGACGAGTGGATCCGGACCCGCACCGGCATCCGGGAGCGCCGCGTCGCGGGGCCCGAGGAGTCCACTGTGGATCTCGCGGTCGGGGCGGGCCGCGAAGCACTCAGTGGCGCCTCCGCCGACGCCGTCGTCCTCGCGACGTCGACCCCCGACCAGCCCTGCCCGGCCAGCGCGCCGCAGGTCGCCGCCCGGCTCGGGCTCGGCACGGCCGCGGCCTTCGACGTCAACGCCGTCTGCAGCGGCTTCGTCTACGCGCTGGCCACCGCGGCCGGCTTCATCGCGGGCGGCATCGCCGAGCGCGTCCTGGTGATCGGCGCCGACACCTTCACCACGCTCATCGACCCGGAGGACCGCACGACCGTCCCGATCTTCGGCGACGGCGCGGGCGCGGTCCTGCTGCGAGCGGGCGACCCCGGCGAGCCCGGCGCGTTCGGCCCGTTCGACCTGCACAGCGAGGGTGAGCACGCCGACCTGCTGTGGGTCGAGGCCGGCGGCGCGCGGCGGCGGCTGTCCGACCAGCCGAGTGACCGCTTCCTCGCGATGCAGGGCACCGCGGTGTTCCGGCACGCCTGCGCGCGGATGGCCGAGTCGTCGCGGACGGTGCTGGACCGCGCGGGCTGGATGGTCGGCGACGTCGACCGCTTCGTCGGGCACCAGGCCAACATCCGGATCCTCCAGGCGACGGCGAAGCAGCTCGGCATGCCGGCCGACGCCGTCGTCGCCAACATCGACCGTGTCGGCAACACGAGCGCCGCGTCCATCCCGCTCGCGCTGGACGACGCCCGGCGCGACGGCACCCTCGCACCCGGCAACCGTGTCCTGCTCAGCGCGTTCGGTGCTGGCCTCACCTGGGGCTCGACGGTGCTGCGCTGGCCGGATCTGGGTCAGCCGTCCTGAGGCTTCGGGCCGGCTGTCCAGGTCGGCGTCGCCTCCTGGCGGCCGCGCAGCTCGAGCTCGCCGTGCTTCTCCCAGTGCGCGCCTTCGCTCGGCAGCGCGGCGGAAACGACGGCGTCGCTCGCGAGGATCCGTGACGGCACGGCCTTGGCCAGCTCGGTCAGCCGCGCGGCCTCGTTGACGGCGTCGCCGATCACGGTGTACTCGAGCCGGCTGCTGGTGCCGAGCTGCCCGGCGAAGACCGGGCCGCTGGAGACGCCGATGCCGAGGTCGAGCTCGCCGTCCGCGCACACCTCGTCCCGGATCGCGCGGGCCGCGGCGAGCGCGGCGGTCGGGGCGTCCGCGAGCCGCGTCGGGGCGCCGAAGATGCACAACGCGGCGTCGCCCTGGAACTTGTTGACGAGCCCGCCGCGGGCGTTGACCGCGGAGACGACGGCGGCGAACAGCCGGTTCAGCTTCCGCACCAGCTCTTCCGGCGGGGTGCGGTAGGCGAGCGCGGTCGAGTCGACGACGTCGACGAACAAGGCCGTCACCTCGCGGACGTCGCCGGACAGGGAGGCGCCGTACTCGAGGGCGTGCCGGGCGACGTCGGCGCCGACGTGCCTGCCGAAGAGGTCCCGCATTCGCGCCTGCTCGCGCAACCCGGCGGCGAGCTGGTTGACCGACGTCTGGAGCAGGCCGATCTCGCTGGAGTCGTCGACGTCGACCGAGACGTCGTTGTCGCCGCGGGCGATCCGGTCGAGGGCCACGCGCAGCCGGTGCAGGGGCGCGGCGACGGCCCTGGCCAGCAGCGCGGTCCCGATGGCGCCGACCGCGAGGCCGATGACCGACAGCATGATCAGGCTCGCGGTGTGGTTGCCCGAGCCGAGGTCGGGCGGCGTGGCGACGAGCAGGACGCCGACGAAGGGCACGCCGCTGGCCAGCGCCCAGGTGACGACGAGCCGGGTGAGCACGGTGACGGGCAGCGACCCCCGCGGCGGCAGGACGTCGAGCGCGATGGTCATCACGGGCCGCGCGACCCACTCGGCGGCGAGGTAGGTGAGCCCGACGGTGGTGAGCCCGCCGAGCCCGATGACGGTCGCCATGCCGACGGCGTCTTCGCTGGAGCCGAGCACACCGGCCAGCACGCTGAGGACGATGGTTCCGATCAGCCAGAGGGTGCCGCTGACCACGGCCATGTCGACGGGCAGCCGCAGGGCCCGGCGGGCTTCGCTTTCCGACGGAGGGCGCCCGAGCACGAACCAGATGGCGGTCCGCCGCTGCAGCCAGGCGGTCCAGAGCGTCCCGGCGAGCAGCGACCCGGCCACGATGGCGGCGGCGGTCAGGCCGAGGACCCACCCGCGGTCCCCGACGTCCCCGGGCAGGCCTTGCAGGAGGAGAAGCAGCGCGACGACCCCGGAGCCGGCAACGCTGGAGCCGATCCCGAGCCCGGCAAAGCCCAGGCTGGTGCGCAACACGACCCGGAAGTTCTTCACGGCGATCTTGCGCACGGCGTTGATCGTACGGCTCGAAGGCAGGTCAGAAGCGGTACCGCACGATGTGCGCCATCCGCGCCAGCGGCGGGAAGTACTTCAACGTCCGCAGCTGGAACCGCGTGACCGGCCGCAGCCGGGCCAGCACCTCCGGCGTCGACCAGTGGGCCGCGTCCAAAGAGGACACCAGCGTCAGGCCGTACCGCTCCAGCTCGTGCGGGTCGTCGATGCCCCACTTCAGCGTCGCCTTCGCGCGCCGGACCGGGGTGTTCAGCTTCTGCGCCTTGATGCCCAGCTTGCTGAACACGTCGCAGATCACCGCGCCCGAAGGGAACTTCGCGACCAGCCGCCGTACGAGCTCGGTGCCGTCCGCCGGCGTCAGGTACATCGTCAAACCCTCGGCGACGATCAGCGCCGGACGGTCCGGGGGCACCTGGTCCAGCCACTCGAAATCGGTCACCGACGTGCCGATGTTCGTGTGGTTCGGCGCCGCCGCGTACAGCTTCTCGCGCAGCGCCACCACCTCCGGGTAGTCGACGTCGTACCAGTGCACCGACGGCGGCGGCGCGAGGCGCTGGAAGCGCGTGTCCATGCCGCAGCCCAGGTGCAGCACGATCGCGTCCGGGTGCTCCGCCAGGTATTCCGCGGCCCACTCGTCGATCGGCTTCGCGCGCAGGACGATGCTCACCGCGGAGTCGCGGTTGATGCCGAGCCCGGCGAAGTCGTAATCGATCCGGCGGACGGCGTCGTCGGCGGCCTGGTCGCCGAGGATCGGGTGGGCGCTGCGGTAGTCGAGCGCGCGGCCGTAGAGCGTGGCCAGGTTGGTGGCCTTCTCCTCGGTGAAGTGCACCTTCTCCATCAGCGTTCCTCCGCGGCGAAGTCGTGCGCGTACGTCTTGGCGTCCACCAGGTGCTTCAGCGTCAGCTCGCGGGCCGCGGCCGGGTCGGCGCGGCGGATCGCGTCGAGGATCGCGCGGTGGTCGTCGACCGCCTTGCGGATCTGGCCCGGCAGCCGCAGTGCCGCCCGGCGCTCCTCGCCGACCAGGGCGAGGACCGACCGCAGCAGCCCGGCGACGTCGTCGTTGCCCGCGTTCTGCGCGATCACCCGGTGGAACTCGGCGTCGGCGGCGATGACGTGCAGCATGTCGCCGTCCTCGGCCGCCTGCGCCATCTCGGCGACGTTGTCCTCGAGGCGGCTCACGGTCTTCGCGCTCGCCTGCCCGGCGAGCCGTTCGGCGAGCGTCGGCTCGACGGTCGCGCGCAGGTCGAAGAGCTTTTCGACGAGCTGGTCGTGCTCGGTGAACCACGTCCGCAGGGGCTGTTCCTGCTGCTCGCGGACGTACGTGCCGGAGCCGGCGCGGATCCGGACGTACCCGATCGAGTCGAGGACGCGCAGGGCCTGCCGCAGTGACCCGCGGCTGATGCCGAGGTCCTCGCACAGCACGCGTTCGGCGGGCAGCCGCGAACCCGGCGGCAGCTTCCCGGAGTCGATCAACGACCGCAGCCGGTCGACGGTCGCGCTCCAGACCTGCTCGGTGTCCACGCCGCCATCCTCTCAGCTCGCGGAAACTGTCGGGGGTGCCTGTCATGATCGCGGACATGGACATCCTGGGGGCGTGGGTGCGGGGCTGGGCGGTCTCGCGGGCGGTATCGGCGCCGGTCGAGGAGCCGGACGGCTTCCGCGTCGACGTCGGCCTGCCCGGCCACCGCGTCCGCTACCTGCTGCGGTCGCCGCCGGCCGCGGCCACGCGGGCGCGGACGGCGGCCGAGCCGGGCACGTGGCTGAAGACGTGCGGCGCGCGGCCCGCGGTGCTGGCGGGCCTGACACCCGAGTGGGAGGCGAGGGCGACGGAGTACCTGATGACGTTCGACGGTGGCATCCCGCCCGCCGAGGTGCCGGCGGGGTACGAGGTGGCGGTGCGCGGCGACGGGCCGGTGTGGTCGGTGTCGGTGACCTCCGGCGGCGAGGAGGCGGCCCACGGCTGGGTGGCGGTGGCCGGCGGAGTCGCGGTGTTCGACCGGATCAGCACCGAGCCCGCCCACCGCCGCCGTGGGCTCGGCCGGGTGGTGATGCACCAGCTGGGCGTCGCGGCCGGCGCGCGAACGAGTGCGTTGCTGGCTTCGGAAGACGGGCGCGGGCTCTACGGCGCGCTCGGCTGGCGGGTGGCCTCCGAAGTGGTGCCCGCTCACATACCGGAAGGAGCGCGATGACCGCACGGTTCAAGGACCTCGCCCTCGACGCGGCCGACCACCAGGCCCTGGCCGACTGGTGGTGCCGGGCGATGGGGTACGTCCGCCGGGACTCCCTGACCGGCGACGAACGCCCGGCCGGCTGGCCGGTCCCGATCGTCGACCCGGCCGGCGACGGGCCGCTGATCTGGCTCAACCCGGTCCCGGAGCCGAAGACGGTCAAGAACCGCATGCACCTGGACGTCTTCGGCGACAAGGCCGAGCTGCTGGCGCTCGGCGCGACCCTGGTCCGGGAACGCGACGACGACATCGAATGGGACGTGCTGGCCGACCCGGAAGGGAACGAATTCTGCGTCTTCACCCCACGATGACTGTCTCGCCTGCCACATCTACGCCCGTCCGCATCGCGGCGGCCCCGGGAGATGCTTAGGCTCCGCACGTGAGTGCTAAATGACGTGGTGGCACGCGGTGATCGTGGTGGTCGCCGGGATCTGGGCGGGCACCATCAACGCCGTCGTCGGGTCGGGGACGCTCGTGACCTTCCCCGTCCTCGTGGCGCTGGGCTACTCGCCCGTGACCGCGACGACGTCCAACGCCATCGGCCTCGCGCCCGGCACCCTCAGCGGCGCCTGGGGCTACCGGCACGAGCTCACCGGCTACTGGCGGCAGACCGCGAAGTTCGCGGTCGCGTCGTTCCTCGGCGCGATCTGCGGCACGATCCTGCTGCTGTCGCTGCCGAAGGACGCCTTCGAGGCCGTCGTCCCGGTGCTCGTCGGCCTCGCCGTGATCCTCGTGATCGTGCAGCCGCGCGTGTCGAAGTGGGTCGCGACGCGCCGCGAGGAGAACGGCGAAGAGCACAAAGCCGGCCCGCTGCTGATGTTCTTCATCTTCCTCATCGGCATCTACGGCGGTTACTTCACCGCCGCGCAGGGCGTGATGCTGATGGCGGTCATGGGCATGCTGCTGTCCGAACCGCTGCAGAAGCTCAACGGCGTCAAGAACGTCCTCGCCGCCGTGGTGAACGTCGTGGCCGGCGTGATCTACGCGTTCGTCGCGCCGATCAGCTGGCCCGTCGTGCTGTGGCTGGCCGTCGGCTCGACCGCCGGCGGCTTCCTCGGCGCGAAGATCGGCCGGAAGCTGCCGCCGGCGGTGCTGCGCGGCGTGATCGTCGTGATCGGCGTCGCCGCCGTGATCCAGCTGGTCGTCAAGCAGTTCAGCGACTGAATTCGCGCGCCGCGGCCAGGAAGAGGTCGTTCTCCTCGCGGGTCCCGATGGTGACGCGCACGCCGTCGCCGGCGAACGGGCGCACCACCAGCTTGCGGTCGAGCGCGTGCTCGGCGAACGGAACGGCCTGGTCACCCAGCGGCAGCCAGACGAAGTTCGCCTGCGTCTCGGGTACCTGGTAGCCGGCCGCGAGCAGCTCGTCGCGCACCCGCCCGCGTTCGGCGACGATCTCCTGGCAGCGCGCGAGCAGCTCGTCGGCGGCGTCGAGCGACGCCAGTGCGGCCACCTGGGCCAGCATGTTCACCGAGAAGGCGACGTACACCTGGCGAAGCGCGTCCGCGATCGGCTCCGGCGCGACGGCGTAACCCACGCGCAGGCCCGCGAGGCCGTACGCCTTCGAGAACGTGCGAAGCACCATGACGTTCGAGCGCGTCCGCGTGTACTCGACGCCGTCGGGAACCTCGGGGTCGGTGACGAACTCCTTGTACGCCTCGTCCAGCACCACCAGCACGCGCTGCGGGACGGCGTCGATGAACCGCTCCAGCTCGGCGCGCCGGATCGCTGTGCCGGTCGGGTTGTTGGGGTTGCAGACGAAGACCACGCGCGTCCGGTCGGTGATCGCCGCGAGCATCGCGTCGAGGTCCAGCTCCTGGCCCTCGGTGATCGGGACCATTACCGGCTTCGCGTGCGCCACCTGCGTCACGATCGGGTAGGCCTCGAACGACCGCCAGCCGAAGAGCACCTCGTCACCGGGGGCGCAGGCGGCCTGGATCGTCTGCTGGCACAGCGACACCGAGCCGCAGCCGATCGCGACGCGCTCCACCGGCACGTCCAGCTCGCGCGCCAGCCGCTCGCGCAGGGCCTGCGAGCCGGTGTCGGGGTAGCGGTTGATGCCGGCCGCGGCCTCGGCGATGGCCTGCGCGACGCTCGGCAGCGCACCGCCGGGCACCTCGTTGCTCGCCAGCTTGATCGCGCCTTCGATCGTCCGGCCGGGGATGTACTTCGGCAACGATTCGAGGTCGGCACGGGGGGACACGGACGACATCTTCGGCGCTCCTCCGATTGAACGGGACAACCCCGTCACCGTATCTTTTCCGCCCGCCGCACCGCGACTCCCTTCAGGCGGTATGTGACCGGGAGAGCTGCTTAGATGGGTTCCTTCCGTTCACCTCCAAGTGATTGAGTGACGCAATGACGTCGACCAGCACCGTGGACTACCAGCGCACCGACGGCCGGGCCCTGACCCTGACCTTCTCGGAACCGGAAGGGTCGCTACGCGGCGGTTTGGTGGTCCTGCACGAGGCGGACGGCGTCACCGACGGTGTGAAACTGCTGCTCGCCAGCCTCGCCCTCGAAGGCTGGCTGACCGTCACGCCGCACCTGGAGAACGCGGAGCTGACGCAGCAGGACCTGCTCGACGCGACGGACATCACACTCGCCTGGCTCGTCGACCGCGGGGTCCAGGCCGACCTGCTCGGCGTGATGGGCTTCGACCTGGGTGGCACCGCGGCGCTCGTCGTCGCCTCGCACCGCCGGCTGGGCGCCGCCGTCAGCGTCGGCGGGCAGCAGGCCGCCGAGCTGCCCGCGCTGGTGGAGATCGCCGGCAAGCTCACCAGCCCGTGGCTCGGCATGTACGGCGACGCCGGCGACGAGGCGGGCGGCGCCGAGGTCGAGCGGCTGCGCGACGCGGCGGCGTCGGCGAAGGTCGCCACCAACGTCGTGCACTACCCGGGCGCGAACCACCGCTTCGACGCCGACCCCGGCGCGGCCGCCGAGGCGTGGCAGCGCACCCTGAACTGGTTCGACGCGCACCTGCGGTAGGCGGGATTACAGTCGTGACGTGACGCACACCGCCGACGCCCCCGAAGTGCTCTGGCGCCCTGAGCCGAGCCACGTTGCCGACACCAAGATCGAAGCCTTCCGCCAGTGGCTGCGTGCCGAACGCGGCGTCGAGGTGGACGACTACCGCTCGCTCTGGGAGTTCTCCGTCGAGCGCGGCCCGGACTTCTGGACGGCGGTCGCGGACTTCCTCGGCGTCCGCTGGCACGACCAGCCGGGCGAAGTGCTCTCGGGCGAGATGCCGAACGCGGTCTGGTTCGACGGCGCCACGCTGAACTACGCCGAGCACGCGCTCACCCCCGGCGTCGCGGGCGCGCCGAAGGGCGACGACGAGCTCGCGGTGATCTTCCACCGCGAAGACGGCTTCGCGGACCACCTCACGTACGGCGAGCTTCGCGCCCAGGTCGGCGCCGCGCGGGCCGCGCTGCTCGAACTGGGCGTCGGCAAGGGCGACCGCGTCGTCGCGCTGGCCCCGAACTGCCCGCAGACGCTGGTCGCGTTCCTCGCCACGGCGAGCATCGGGGCGATCTGGTCGTCGTGCTCGCCGGACTTCGGCGTCCGCGCGATCGCGGACCGGTTCGTGCAGATCGAGCCGAAGGTGCTCTTCGCGGTCAACGCCTACGCGTACAACGGCCGCCAGTTCGACATCCGGGGGACCGTCACCGACCTGCAGGCGAAGCTGCCGTCGCTGGCCGCGACCGTGCTCGTCCAGTACGTCGGCGAAGGCCGGATGGACGGCGCACTCGACTGGACCGAGCTGCTCGCGAAGCACGAGGGCGCGCCCCTGCTGTTCGAGCCGGTCGGGTTCGCGCACCCGCTGTGGGTGCTCTACTCGTCGGGGACCACCGGCCTGCCGAAGGGCATCGTGCACGGCCACGGCGGCATCACCCTCGAACACCTCAAGGCCCTCGCGCTGCAGACGGACCTCGGGCCGGGCGACCGGTTCTTCTGGTTCAGCACCACCGGCTGGATGATGTGGAACTTCCTCATCTCGGGCCTGCTCGTCGGCACGACGATCGTCCTCTACGACGGCAGCCCGGGCCACCCGGACCTCAACGCGCTCTGGCACCTGGCCGAGCAGCACCGCGTCACGTACTTCGGGACGTCGGCGCCGTTCATCCAGAGCTGCCTGAAGGCGGGCATCAAGCCAGCCGAGCGCTACGACCTCACGGCGTTGCGCGCGCTCGGCTCGACCGGCGCGCCGCTGAGCGTCGAGGGCTTCCGCTGGATCGTGAACGAGGTCGGGAAGGGGGTCCAGATCTGCTCGGTCTCCGGCGGCACCGACCTGTGCGCGGCGTTCGTCGCGTCGGCACCCGACGTCCCGGTGTGGCTGGGGGAGCTGTCCTGCCCGGCGCTGGGCGCCGCGGTCAACGCGTTCGACGAGGCGGGCAACGCCGTCGTCGAGGAGGTCGGCGAGCTGGTCATCACGAAGCCGATGCCGTCGATGCCGGTGTTCTTCTGGAACGACCCCGACGGCTCGCGCCTGCGTGAGGCGTACTTCGAGATGTACCCGGGGTTGTGGCGCCACGGCGACTGGATCCGGGTCACGAACCGCGGCTCGGCGGTGATCTACGGCCGCAGCGACTCGACGCTCAACCGCGGCGGCGTCCGGATGGGCACGGCGGAGTTCTACCGGGTCGTCGAGGGCTACGACGAGATCGCGGATTCCCTGGTCGTGGACACCTCGGCGGCCGGCAACGAGGACGGGCAGCTGATCTGTTTCGTGGTGCTCGCCGGCGGCGCTTCGCTCGAAGACGTCGAGCCGCGGCTGAAGAAGGAGCTCCGTCGCGCGCTGTCACCGCGGCATGTACCCGATCGGTTCGTCGTGGTTCAGGAGATTCCTCGTACCTTGAACGGTAAGAAGTGTGAGGTACCGGTGAAGAAGATCCTCGCCGGTGTGGCTCCCGACCGGGCCGTCAGCCGCGACGCGCTGGCCAACCCGGCGGCGTTGACGCCGTTCGTGGAGCTCGCCGGGAGGTAGATGGGGGAAGCATGATCGTCCGCAACGGGTTGTACGGGTGGTGACGGGGACCCGCGCGCAGACCACCTGGCGGGTGGCGGGAGCCACCACCGTGGGGGTGATCACCTGGGTGACCCGGCTGGCCGGACTGATGACGCTCGTGTCGGTCCTGGTGCCCGCCGGGCGGCGCAACCTGCGCGGGCACCTGTCGGAGTGGCTGGAGCTGCCGCAGGAGGCGACGGTCGCGGCGGCGACCGTCGCGCTGGTCACCGGCGTGCTGCTGGTGCTGCTGGCCGCCGGCCTGCGCCGCCGCAAGCGCCGGGCCTGGCAGCTGGCGGTCGGCGCGACGGTGCTGCTCACGGTGTCGCACATCGGGCTGCGGCATGTCTTCGGCGCCGGGATGGTGTCCGTCGTGCTGCTGGTGGGCCTGATCGCGAGCCGGCGCTACTTCGTCGCGAAGCCGGATCCGGTGGTCGGGCGCTGGCGCGCGGTGCGCGTGTTCCTGCAGCTGGCGCTGGCCGGGTTCGTGATCAACGTCATCCTGCTGTCGGTGGCCTCGCGCGCGGTGCTGGCGCCGATGAGCTTCCCGGACCGCCTGGCGGAGTCCGCGCTCGCGCTGGTCGGGGCCAGCGGGCCGGCGGTGTTCCACCAGATGTGGCTGGAGGACATGACGGCGGCGGTCGGGCTGCTGTTCGGCCTCGCCGCGGTCCTGGTGTCGGCGTACTTCCTGCTGCGCTCGGCCGAGCCGGCGCCGCGGTTGACCGACGACGAGGTCGCCCGCCTGCGCAAGCTGCTCGACGAGCACGGCGAGCGTGACTCCCTCGGCTACTTCGCGCTGCGGCGAGACAAGTTCGCGGTGTTCTCCAAGACGGGCAAGGCCGCAGTCACCTACCGCGTGATCGCCGGGGTGGCACTGTGCTCGGCCGACCCGCTCGGCGACCACGAGGCGTGGCCGGGCGCGATCGAGGAGTACCTCGAGGTGTGCCGCCGCAACGGCTGGGTCCCGGCGGCGATGGGCGTCTCGGAGCTGGGCGCGACGGTCTGGGCCAGGTTCGGCCTGGAGGTCCTGGAGATCGGCGACGAGGCGGTCGTCGACGCCGACGGGTTCACGGTGGACGGACGCGTGATGCGCGGCGTCCGCCAGGCCGCCGCCCGCACGAAGCGCGCGGGCTACAAGGTGCTGGTGCGCCGCACGGAGGACCTGCGGCCGGGTGAGCTGGCGGAGCTGGAGGTCCTGGCGGCCAACTGGCGCGGCACGGACACCGAGCGCGGCTTCTCGATGGCACTCGGCCGCATGGGCGACCCGGGCTCGGTCCTGGTGACGGCCGAGCAGGGCGGCCGCGTACGGGGCGTGCTCCAGTTCGTCCCGTGGGGTTCGACGGGCCTGTCCCTGGACGTGATGCGCCGCGACCGGTCGGCCGACAACGGCGTCAACGAGCTGATGATCTCGGAGCTCCTCCTGGCGGCGGGCCGCCACGGGATTTCGCAGGTGTCGCTCAACTTCGCGGCGTTCCGCTCGCTGATGGAACAGGGCCGGCGCATCGGCGCCGGCCCGGTGGCGCGCATGTCGGCGAAGGTCCTGCACTTCTTTTCGCGCTGGATCCAGATCGAGACGCTCTACAAGTTCAACGCGAAGTTCCAGCCCCGCTGGGTGCCCAGGTACCTGGTTTACCCGGGCGTCCGCGAGCTGCCCCGCGTGGGCATCGCGACGTTCGAGGCGGAGGGCCTGGGCGGGCGGTCCCCGCGCCTGCTCAGGCTGCTGCAACGCGCGTGAGGGGGGTCCTGTTCAGGGGTGATCCGGGGGTGTGTAACCTATCTGAGCAGTGGTCGTTGGGCCCAGGAGGCTTCGCCTAGTCTGGTCTATGGCGCCGCACTGCTAATGCGGTTGGGGGTAACCCCCCCTCCCGGGTTCAAATCCCGGAGCCTCCGCTGGTGCCCGGTTCGCCGGGTGCTAGGTTACAACTGAACACGCGCCCGTAGCTCAGCTGGATAGAGCATCTGACTACGGATCAGAAGGTCAGGGGTTCGAATCCCTTCGGGCGCACGTCTGGTTGAGACAGCAAAGGCCCCTCCGGTTCGCCGGAGGGGCCTTTCTCGTTCCCGCTTGCGAGGGCAGCCGGCGCTGCCCGTGGGGTCGCCCGTGCGCCGGTGGTCCGTGCGCTCGGCTCGTGCCACCGTTGAACGATCACCGGGTTCGGTGCCGACGCGAAAACCGTGGACCCGGGCTAGTGACGGGAGGGCGGGTCTTCGTGAAAGCCCACCGGCCCGACGACCGTGAGCGCGCTTCCCGTGGTCGTCCGGTCGCGCCCGTGCGCCGCCCCGAAGCCGAGCAGCTGCTGCGGCTCAACCGCCTCGCCGGCAACGCGGCCGTGGTGTCGCTCGTCGTGCAGCGGGTTCGGCTTTCCGACGGGGACAAGCAGCGGATCAAAGCCCTGGACAAGAAGCCGGCCGCCACCGCCAAGAAGCGGATCAAAGCCTTCTCCGCCACCGAGGGCGAACTGTGGAACCGCCTGATCACCTTCGCGGTCGGTTCGAAAGTCCCGGGGCCGGAGCGGGAGGGTTACCTCGCCGAGTTGTACCGCGCGCTCGGCGATGGCCTGCCGCTGGACGCGCTCACCCAGCTTCGGACTCTCCTGGACCGGAAGTACGAAGTCCCGGCGCGGCCGGACAGGCCCGGCAAAAAGGAGCTGCCGCCGCACTTCGTCCCGTCGGGTGGTGTCGGCTTCGCCCCCTCGCTCGACGAGGTCAAAGGGACCCGCGAAAAGCTCGTCAAGCACGAGGAGAAGAAGCCACCCGCGTCGTGGTCCGCTTTTCCGGAGGGCGTCCGGAAACAGCTGACGCAAATGTGGGACAAGTGGCAGCGGGGGGAAACCGACGCGGCGAGCTTCTACGACGACTTCTACAAGCAGTCCGATGCGAAGCGGGCGATGAACGTCCCGTCCGCCGACCAGTACGTCGCCGCGCTCGCCGCGCAGGACGTCCTCGGTTCCACGTCGAAGAAGCAAGCCACGGACTCGAGCAGCGGTTACCCGATCATGCTCCGCAACAAGGGGGGTTTGCCGCAGAGCCGGCTCTACCTCAACCCGCACCCGCGGCACGTCGCGGACGTCTACCGGTTCGTCAAGGACCACGTCGACCCGATCCCCGGCGTCATCTGGGTCAAGCTCGCCGACCACGCGCGGGCGATGACGGTGCGGGACGTCATCGTCATCTACCTCTCGGCCGAGCACCCCGGCGCCGAGCGGGCGGTGGTCGACGTCCTCCGGAACTACCAATCCAGCCACGGCGGCCACTTCCTCAACGAGGTGCCCCGCTTGACGCGGGGCCTGCTCCCCGGTGTCGGCGTCGGCGACGAACCGCCCAACAGCGGCCTGGTGAGCATGCTCAACAAGCAGTCCGAGGCGATGGGCCACGAGGAACGGAGCCGGCACGACTTCGACTTCGGCTGGTTCTCGTTCTCCACCTACCGCTCCACGCTGGTCGTGCGAGCGATCGAGGACGCGGGCGGCATCGGCGGCCGGGAGGACGTGTTCCAGTCGCTCGTCGCGGAGTACTTCGCCCGCGGGCATCGACCTCACCGACCCGGCCCGGCAGGGGCCGCCCGATCCGAGCGCTTTCCCGGTACTGGGCATGCTCCGGCCGCGGGCCCGGGAAGAGGATGCGGAAGAGAAGGAAAAGGAACACTCCTGACGGTGGCGATCACTGCTTTCCGTAACTGGACTGGACCAGTGAACACGCGAACGTCTCGGCTGGTCACCCATCGTTCACCACTCTCCGTGGTTGTTCTTCCCTAATTGGTCTGGACCACGTAACGTCTTCGCAAACGGTGCGAAAAACACCGCCTCGGTCCCCCCGCGGTGCCGTGCCGTTCCCGTACCTGGCTCAAGGGAGAGCGATGTCCAGAAAGAGATGGCACCTCCTCGGTTTGTTCACCGCGGTCGGCGCGCTCGCGGTCGGTCTCGTGACCGTGCCGGCCAGCGCCGCCGGCGGCGTCGGCGCCAGCTTCACCAAGGGCTCCGACTGGGGCACCGGCTACGAAGGCAAGTACACGATCAACAACGGTTCCGGTTCGACGCTGGCCGCCTGGACGGTCGAGTTCGACCTCCCGTCCGGCGCGAAGATCTCCTCCCTCTGGGACGGCAGCTACACCGCGGCCGGCCAGCACGTCACCGTCAAGAACACCTGGAACGGCAACGTCGCCAACGGCTCTACCGCCAGCTTCGGCTTCAACGTCGCCTACTCCGGCACCTACTCGGCGCCGGCGAACTGCAAGCTGAACGGCGGGTCCTGCGACGCCGGCGGCGGCACCCCGACCACCACGCCGACCACCCCGACGCAGCCCACCACGACCCCCACGACCCCGACCACGCCGACCACCCCGCCGACGACGACCACGCCGCCGCAGACCGGCGCGCTGAAGAACGTCGGCTACTTCGTGCAGTGGGGCGTCTACGGCCGCAACTACCACGTCAAGAACATCGAGACGTCGGGCTCGGCCAGCAAACTGACCCACATCAACTACGCCTTCGGCAACGTGACGAACGGCCAGTGCACGGCGAACGACGACCCGTACGCCGACTACCAGAAGACCTACGACGCCGCGGGCAGCGTCGACGGCGTCGCCGACACCTGGGACCAGCCGGTCGCGGGCAACTTCAACCAGCTGCGCAAGCTGAAGAAGCTGCACCCGGGCCTCAAGGTGATCTGGTCGTTCGGCGGCTGGACCTACTCCGGCGGCTTCGGCCAGGCGTCGCAGAACGCCGCCGCGTTCGCGCAGTCCTGCTACAACCTGCTGAAGGACCCGCGCTGGGCGGACATCTGGGACGGCATCGACATCGACTGGGAGTACCCCAACGCGTGCGGCCTTTCCTGTGACACCAGCGGTGCCGCGGCCTACAAGAACCTGATGGGCGCGCTGCGGGCGAAGTTCGGTTCGTCGTTCCTGATCACCTCGGCGATCACGGCCGACGGCAGCAACGGCGGCAAGCTCGACGTCGCCGACTACGGCGGCGCCGCGCAGTACGTCGACTGGTACAACGTCATGACCTACGACTACTTCGGCGCCTGGGCGGCGCAGGGTCCGACGGCCCCGCACTCGCCGCTGACGAACTTCACCGGCATCCCGACGCCGGGCTTCTACTCCGACGCGGCGATCCAGAAGCTGAAGAGCAAGGGCGTCCCGTCGAGCAAGCTGTTGCTGGGCATCGGGTTCTACGGCCGCGGCTGGACCGGCGTCACGCAGTCGACCCCGGGCGGCACCGCGACCGGCCCCGCGCCGGGCACGTACGAGCAGGGCATCGAGGACTACAAGGTGCTGAAGAACTCCTGCCCGTCGACCGGCACGTTCGCCGGCACCGCGTACGCCAAGTGCGGCAGCAACTGGTGGAGCTACGACACCCCGGCGACCATCGGCGGGAAGATGTCCTACGCCAAGCAGCAGGGTCTCGGCGGCGCGTTCTTCTGGGAGCTGACCGGCGACACCACGGGCGGCGAGCTCATCACCGCGATGAAGAACGGCCTGTCGTGAAGCGCCGGTGGTTGCCCGCACTCGGGCTGGCGGCCGCGGCCGCCACGATCGGCGCGATGTTCGTGATCGCCCCGGCGAACGCGGCGGGCGGCGTGTCCGCGACCTTCTCGAAGGGCTCCGACTGGGGCACCGGGTACGAAGGCAAGTACACGATCGCCAACGGCTCGGGCTCGACGCTCGCCACCTGGACCGTCGAGTTCGACCTGCCGAGCGGCGCGAAGATCTCGTCGCTGTGGGACGGCAGCTACACGGCGTCCGGCCAGCACGTCACGGTGAAGAACACGTGGAACGGCAACGTCGCCAACGGCGGTAGCGCGAGCTTCGGCTTCAACGTGGCGTACTCGGGTTCGTACGTCGCGCCGTCGAACTGCAAGCTCAACGGTGGGTCGTGTGCGGCCGGGGGCACACCCCCCACGACCACGACGCCTCCTACGACGACGACCCCGCCGACCACCACCACGCCGCCGCCGGCAGGTGGCCGGGGCGCGCCCTACCTGTACATGGGCTGGGGCAGCCCGCCGAACCCGCAGACGGTGATGAACGCGACCGGGGTCAAGTGGTTCACCATGGCGTTCATCAACGCCTCCGGTGGCTGCAACCCGGCGTGGGACAGCAGCCGTCCGCTCTCCGGCAGCGCCGACGCCACCGCGATCTCCCAGATCAAGGCGGCGGGCGGCCAGGTCGTCCCGTCGTTCGGTGGCTGGAGCGGCAACAAGCTCGGCCCGAACTGCTCGACGCCGGCGGCACTGGCCGGCGCCTACCAGCAGGTGATCAACGCGTACGGGCTGAAGGCGATCGACATCGACATCGAGAACTCCGACGAGTTCGAGAACGAGGCCGTGCAGGACCGCATCCTGGGCGCGCTGAAGATCGTCAAGCAGAACAACCCGGGCGTGCAGACGATCCTGACGTTCGGCACGTCGACGACCGGCCCGAACTACTACGGCAACCGGCTCATCGACCAGTCGAAGGCGCTGGGCGCGAACGTGGACGTGTTCACGATCATGCCGTTCGACTTCGGCGGCGGCGCGAACATGTACAACAGCACGGTCAGCGCGGCGAACGGCTTGCGGGACAAGCTGAAGTCGACGTTCGGCTGGAGCGACGCCACGGCGTACGCGCACCTCGGCATCTCGGGCATGAACGGGCTGTCGGACCAGCAGGAGCTGACGGACTTGTCGACGTGGACCCAGATCACGAACTGGTCCAAGACGAACAAGATCGCCCGCCTGGCGTTCTGGTCGGTCAACCGCGACCGAGGCTGCCCGGGCGGCGGCGTCCAGTCGGCGTGCAGCGGCATCGCCCAGAACGACTGGGACTTCACCAAGGTGACGGCGGGCTTCTGACGTCGTCGTGAACGAAGGCCTCCTTGCCGGCTCCCCGGGCCGGCAAGGAGGCCTTCTTCAGCTCGGGTTTGCCGAGCGGCAGCCACGGTTGCGGGTTCGCACGCGGGTCGGTGCGCGCGAGTTCCGCGGCCAAGGCGGCTTCCCGCTGTTCCGCCGCGTCGGCGTCCGGCAACCCGAGCACCGAAGCGATCGTCTCCCAGCTCCAGCCCTGAGCGCGGGCCGCGCGGATGAACTCCGGCTCGGACTGGTCGGCGACCCGCCGTTGGCGGGTGAGCGCCAGGTACCACCGCTCCAGCACGGGTTTCGGAGGTGCCTCGCCGGCGTGGGCGGCCAGGAACAATCCGGTCAGCTGGTCGCAGGTCAGGTGCGGTCCTTCCGCGCCGAAGCGGGTCGAGCGCAGCCATTCGTCGATCACCGGGTCGCGGTCCATCGGTTCAATGTCCCACGAAGAAGTGCCAGCCCACCCACCACCAGGCCAGCACGAACGCGATCCGCGCGCTTCGTCGCCGCATCACCACCGCCAGGACGCTGGTCAGCTTCGGCACGCGCTTCGGCCATACGTGGCTTGCCACGCCCAGCCCGATCGCCACCAGGACGATCAGGCCGAACCCCAGCTCGGTGAGCACCCGGGTGCTCACGACCGCCTCGCCGTGGCCGCCGCGCGGAGCATCGCCAGGCCCGCCGCCAGCCAGCCCGTGATCGCCAGTGCCTGGACCCACCGGTGCGTCAGCAGTGGGTCGACCAGGTCGCTCATCGTCGGGTGGGTCAGGGACAGCCCGCCCGCCGCCTGCTCGTAGCCGAACGACAGCAGTTCCCACGCGCACCACGAGAGCGCCACCGCCGACCACAGCCACGCCCGCTGTGGCACCGGGCGGTCCACCGGCAGCGACGGGTCGCGCCACTCGGCGCGCAGCGCCACCAGGCCGATCACCGAGATCGCGACCGCCACCGGGGCGCTGTCGCGGCCGAAGGCCAGCACCAGCAGCCCGGCCGCGACCACCGCGAAGCCCGGCACCCGGAACGGTTCTCCGAGTTCCGCGGGTTCCGTTCGCGGCCGTTCGGTGATCAGGAGGACCAGCAGGACCGCCAGGAAGATCAGCGCGTCCGCGGGCGCGCCGCGGATCCAGTGCGCGATCGCCGCGAGGGCGAGCGCGATGACCGGGAGGTCGACGGTGAGCGAATGACTGCGGAAGCCGAGAGCCATGGCCTAGCTCCTTCGCGACAGGTCCTTGTCATTGCTAACAAAAAACCCGGCGCCCGGCCAGCGCATTCCGCCCCTCAGAGCGTCTTGGCGGCGTCCCCGATCGCTTCGTCCAGGATCGACAGCCCCAGCGAGATCTCCTCCTCCGACGCCGTCAGCGGCGGTGCGATGCGGAACACCCCGCCCATTCCCGGCAGCTGCACGATGTTCATGTGCAGCCCCAGTTCGAGGCAGCGCCGCGTCACGCGCGCGCCCAGCTCGTCCGAGCTGCGCTTCGTCTCGCGGTCGACCACCAGCTCGAGCCCCGCCAGCAGGCCGCGGCCGCGGATGTCGCCGACCACCTCGTGGCGGTACGCGATCTGCTCGAGGCCGTGGCGCAGCAACGAACCGAGCTGCAGCGCGCGCTCGTCGAGGCGGTCGCGGTGCAGGACGTCCAGGACCGTGTTGCCCACCGCCGCCGGCAGCGGGTCCGCCACGTGCGTAGTGAAGAACAGGAAGCCGCGGTCGTGCGCCTCCTGCTCGATCTCCGCGCTCGTCAGCACCGCCGCCAGGGGCAGGCCGGCGCCGAGCGTCTTCGACAGCGTCAGGATGTCCGGGACGACGCCGTCGCGCTCGAACGCGTACCAGTTCCCCGTGCGGCACAGGCCCGTCTGGGCCTCGTCGAGGATCAGCAGCATGCCGCGTTCACGGCACTTCTGCTGCAACGCCGCGAAGTAGCCGGGCGGCGGCTCGATGATGCCGCCCGAGCTCAAGATCGGCTCGACGATGCACGCCGCGAGGCTGCCGACCGACTGCGCGTCGATCAGGTCGAAGCCGAAGTCGAGCTGGCGCCGCCAGTCGAGGCCGCCGTCGGCGTCGGTGAAGTCCGGGCGGTACGCGTTCGGCGCGGGGATGGCGAAGTTGCCGGGCGCGGCCGGCCCGTACCCCTTGCGGCCGGCGCTGTACGTCGCGCTCGCCGCGGCCTGCGTCATGCCGTGCCACGAGCGGGCGAACGAGACGATCTCGTGCTTGCCCGTCACGAGCTTCGCCATCCGGATCGCGGCTTCGTTGGACTCCGCGCCCGTGGTCAGCAGCAACGCCTTTTCGAGCGGCGCCGGGAGCGTCTCGGCGAGGCGTCGCGCGAGGTCGACGACCGGGCGGCTCAGCATGCCGCTGAACAGGTGGTCGAGCTTCGCGACCTGGCGCTGGACGGTGTCGACGATCTCCGGGTGCGAGTGCCCGAGGATCGCGCTCATCTGGCCGGACGTGAAGTCGAGGATGCGGCGGCCGTCTTCGGTGAAGACGAAGCTGCCTTCGGCGTGGTCGATGATTTCGTGGGTGAAGGCGCCGCCGTAGCGCACGAGGTGGCGGTCGGCGTCGGTCCAGAACGCTTCTGCGGTGGTTTCGGAGGTCGGGGCAGCCATGCCGTCGACGGTAAGACGTCACCGAGCGACACGTCCATCTCACGATTCCGGCTTTCTTGTTCGGTTAGTCCGCACAAGAATGGGGTGATGCTGAACCCGTGGCGCCTGCGGCTGCTGAGCCGGCTCGACACGCTGGGGACGGTCCGCGCGGTGGCGCAGGACGCGAACCTGAGCGCGTCGAGCGTGTCGCAGCAGCTGGCCGTGCTCGAAGCGGAAACCCGCACCCAGCTGCTGGAACGCACCGGCCGCCGGGTCCGGCTGACGCCGGCGGGGCTGATGCTGGCGCGGCGCGCGCGGGCGATCCTCGACCACATGGACACGGTCGAGGCGGAGCTGCGCAGCCTCGGCGACGAGCCGGTCGGCCTGGTGCGGCTCGGCGCCTTCCAGAGCGCGATCCACACGATGGCGGTCCCGGCGGTGACGCGGCTGGCCGCCGCGTACCCGCACCTGGAGGTCGAGCTGCTGGAGCTGGAGCCGCACGCGAGCATCCCGGCCCTGCGCGGCGGCGACGCGGACGTGATCATCACGACGACCGACTTCGTCCAGCTGCCCCTGGGCCCCGACCTCGACATCGTCCCGCTGGCGACGGACCCGATCGTGCTGGTGACGTCTTCGGAAGGGGCTCGCGGCCCGGCGGATCTGTCGGCGTACGCGGACTCGGCGTGGGCGTTGGACGTGCCGCAGTCGTACATGGCGGACCTGACGCTGCGGTTGTGCCGCGAGTCGGGCTTCGAGCCGCGGGTGGTGTGCCGGTTCAGCAATTATCTGATGACGTTGCAGCACGTCGAGGCGGGGTTGTCGATCGCGCTGCTGCCCCTGCTGGCGGTGGACCGGCGGTACCGGGTGACGACGCGCGAGCTGGCGACCCCGGTGACGCGCACGATCGCGGCGGTGGTGCGCAGGGGGACGCCGTTGCGCGCGGGGGTGAACGTCGTGCTGGATGCGTTGCGGCAGCCGCCGGATCTGCCTGCCTTGACGGAATGGGCCGGGCGTCCCTCCTAGTCGGTCCGGCCCTTGCGCCGGTAGTCCCTCGCGTCCTTGGCGTAGCGGAGGTATTCGAAACCACCGTCCTTGGCGAACTGCGCGAGCGGCGGAGCGACGATTTCGCCTGCGGGTCCGAGCTGCTTCACCGCTTCTTCCGCGACGTCGATGCGGACGTCCCGCTTGGCCTCTTTCTCGGCCTCGCGCTCGTCCGCGGTGTCCTCCTCGGTTGCCGCGGTCTCCGGGGACCGGTCTTCGGGCTGGTCGGGGACCTCCTGGCCGGTGTCCGGAGTTTCGCTTCCGCGTTCGGAGAGCTTCTGCTTGATGGCCGCGGCGAGCGCGACGCCGGTGGCGACGAGCGAGCCGATCGGGTCGGCCGGCCCGGCGGGTGCTTCCGGGGTGACCGGGTCGATGCGCTCGTGCTGCTGGCTGGTGACCGTGTGCGTCTCGTCGTGCTTCTCGGAGGCCGCCTCCGCGCCCTCGATGAGGGTCGAGACGGTTTCGCCCAGGTCGCCGGCGTCCTCAGCGGACTTCTTGGCCGCCGTTTCCTCGGGCTCGATGTCGTCGGCTCGTTCGGTCTTGCGTTCCTCGCCGGTCTCTTCGTGGGGCCGGCCGGGTGTGTCGTCGGCTGCTGGTTCGGGTTGTTCCGAGACGGTCCAGCCTTCGCCCTCTTCGTACGTCGCCGCGCTGTCGCCCTCCGGGGAGAACTGCTCCTGCCACGCGCCGCCGGTGGTGTCGCCGGGCAGGTGCTCGCGCGGGGTGGGTGGGGTCGGGTCCTGGTCCGTCCGTTGCAGCTCCAGCTGGCCGGACTCGCTGTCCCAGACGGCTTCGTAGTTGCGGGGATCGCTGTCCGGGTCCTGGGGTTGCGCTTCGGTTTCGCGCTCCGGTTCCGGACGTTCTGCCGGCTCGTTTTCCTGCGGGGATTCCGTGGTTTCCGGCTGCTCGGCTTGCGCCTCGGAGTTCCATGAACCGTCCCAGCGTGGATCGTCGGGCTTCAGTTCGCGTTCCCGCTCGGTGTTGTCGGGGTCGTCGGCGCCGGTGTCGTCCGGGGGATCCGGGTCGTCGTCCGGTGGGTCGTTCGCCTCGTCCGCGGCCGGGTCGGGGTTGTCCGCGCGGTCTTCGGCTTCCGGGGTGGGCTCGTCGTCGGGCGGGTCGTCCGGGACCTCGTCCGGGTTCTCGGATGCCGGCTCCGGTGCGTCGTCCGGCGGGTCTTCGTAGTCGGGCTCAGCCGGCTCGGGGTTGTCGGCCCGGTCTTCGGTCCCCGGGTCGGGTTCATCGGCAGCAGGGGAGTCCGGCTCGTCGGGGTTGTCCGGCGCGGGTTCCGTGGGGTTGTCGTCGGGAGCCGGATCCGGGGAGTCGTCCGGTGGGTCTTCGTTGTCGGTCCCGTCGTCGGGTGGGCCTGTCTCGTCCGGTGCCGAATCCGGTGGGGCGATCTCCGCCGGCTCGGTGGCCGGGGCGTCGCCTGTGTCCGGGGTGTCGTCCTCTGCCGGGCCTTCCGGGTGGTCCGATCCCGTGTCCGCCGGTTCCGGTGGGGGCTCCGGTGCTTCCGGCGCTCCGTCGCTGGTCTCGTTCATCGTTTGGCCCCCTCGGCGTCCAACCGCAGCACGCGGTCAGCGCGGAACGCGATGTCCAGGAACTTCGTCGCCGCGTGGAAGCGGGCGACCTCCGTCTTCGCGTTGCTGAGCCGGGCCGCCGCCTGCAGGATCAGCGTCGGCCGGGTGGTGCCGAGGACCGTTGCCGTGTCGTCGGACCAGTGCTCCGGACGTCGGCGCAAAGCCGCCAGCTGCTCCTCACGCGTCGCCCCTTCGAGGGTCAGGCCGCGGTCTGCCCACGAGGACGTCGACGGATGGGGTCCGGTGTCCGGTTCGTCGGCCTTCAACGCCAGCAGGACGTCGAACCAGCGGTAACTCCCCGCCTGCCAGCGGACCTCCGGCCCCTCGCACCCCGGCGCACCCGCCAACGTCCGCCGGGCGCTGTCCGCCAGGTGGGAGATGAACTCGGCCGCCGGGTTGTGGCGGGTTATCCCCGCGTACCGGGCGTCCACCGCGGTCTGGATCCGGTGGGCCACCGCGCATTCCAGCGTTCGTGGGTCGTACGCCGCGTGCAGTGAGGCGATCCAGGATGCGGCCGGCGATGGCGCCGGCCGGCCGGCGATGTGCGCGACCGTCAGCAACTCCAGCCACAGCACCAGTTCCGGGTCCTCGTCCGCGCGGTACAGCGCATCGCCCAGCTCTCGCAACGTGCAAGGCCGGGAAGTGCACAATTGTCCACACGCGACACTTCGGCGGGCGTCCAGAGCAGGCGATCTGGAAACGAGAGAAGCGTCCTCCAGTGCCGCGCCCAACGGCATCGCGAGGCGCAACGGCCGGTCCATCCCGTCCGTGAACACCGCCGCCCGGCCCGGGGGCAGCGTCACCACGTGCCGGGACTGGGCTTCGCTCAGGTTCATCGTCGCCCCGACCGCCTCGCGGTCGTCCGCGGCCGGTAGGCGGTGGAGGATCTTGCACGCCGTGTTCTTGATGACGTCCGGGACGATCTTGCCCGGGATCTGCTCGGCCACCACGATCCCTTCGCCGTACGCGCGGATCTCGGCCAGCAGCGACGTGAACAGCTCCACCGCGTGCTCGGTCGGGCTCCCCGGCTCCGCCCGCTTCAGCAGCCGGTGTGCCTCTTCCAGCACCAGCACGTGCTTCAGCCCGGACGAACCGGCCACGTGGTGGACGCGCAGGTGCTCGAACAGCCGGATCAGCACCGCGCCGATGAAGAACGCCTTGTCCATGTCGGAGCCGATGTCCTCGATCTCCAGCACGACGTTGCCGCGCAGCAGCGCCGCGACGTCCAGCGGGTGGCCACCCTCGAAGAAGCGGCCCGGCGTGCCCAGCCTCAGGGACCCGATGCGGACGTCGACGAAGCCGCGGACGTTGTCGGCGACCTCCTTGCCGTAGCCGATGCCCTTGACCACCTCGATCGCCGTCGTCTGCAGGTCGCCCAGGCTCGGGTACTTCACCCGCCCGACGCGGCCGCGGACCCCGCCGGTCACCGGGTCCCAGCCCTGCTCCGTGTAGCACCGGGTCAGCGCCTGGGCGAGCACCTGCGGGAACGGCTCGTCCGCGTCGAACGCCGCCAGGAACAGCGCGCGCGTCAGGTCCAGGTGCGTCTGCAGCGGGAAGCCCGCCGCCGGTTCCAGGGGGTTGAGCCCGGCCGGGTACGCGTCCGGGTCGCCCGGCCGGATCACCGTGACGCCGCCGGACGGGCCGAGCCGGCCCGCCATCGCCGCGTACTCGGCCTTCGCCGGCTCGATGACCAGCCACGGGACGCCCGCGGCGTGCAGCCCCTCCAGCAGGTGCCGGACGGTCTGCGACTTGCCCGAACCGGTGGCACCCGCGACGAACGTGTGCCGGTTGAGCGTGTCGAGCGCGACGCGGAACTCGCCCACCCGCTGGTCCGCGTCGTCGAGGACCGTGCCGAGCGGGATCTCGCCGTCGGCCTCCGGGGTGACGTCGAACAGCGGCGGCTCGGTCATCCGGATCCCCGGCAGCTCGCGCCGCGGCGGGCGCGCGACCGCCGCGACGAACTCGCCGGGCGCCGCGAACGCGCCCTCGCTCTTCCACGCCGACGCCAGCGGGACGCAGTCGGTGCCCGGCGTCAGCACGTACGGCAGCGCGTCGAGGTCGCTGGCGCTGCACAGCAACGCGGCCGCCGCGCGTGTGCTCGGCTCGTCCGGGCCGCCGACCAGGACGTGCACCGTCCACAGGCCCGCGGACTTCGCCCGCGACAGCTCCCGGTACCGGCCCTCGGCCCGCAGCAGCGCGATCCGGTCCGGCTCGGAGTTCTCCCGCTGCCGCAGCCGGGGGATCGTCGTCTCGAGGACGACGAGCTCGCGTTCGACGGCCTCGGCGCCGAGCGGCTCGGCGACGACCAGCCAGACGAACTCGCCGGGCAGGTGGGCGACGTAGTCGTCGAAGCCGCCGCGGCCCGGCGCGGCCGAGCCGGCCTGGGGTGTCCACAGTGGATCGTGGTCGCCCGTGCACCGCGTCCACGCCGGCAGCGCGGCCCACCGGTCCGCGACCTCGGGCCCGGCGACGGGCGCGCCGAGGCTGCCCGGCGGGTAGAGGATCGGCACCGGCCCGTCGGCCGGGCGCGCGACCGGCGAGTGCGGGCGCCCGCCGACCAGCACGCGCAGGGCCCGCGCCCCGCCCGTGCGGTCCCAGGCGACCGCGAACGCCGCGTCCGGGCCGCGGAACCGCAGGTCGGCGTGGGCCGCGGTGAGCGCGGCGAACAGCTGGGCCGGGGCGCGGCCGCCGGTCTCGTCGGGCCGGTCGGCGTCCGTGGCGAGGTCGTCGCCGCGTGGCACCGACAGCAGGCGGTGGAAGCCGAAGCCGGCGAGCGGGGACATCAGCGGGGGAGCGCGACCCGGTCGAGCAGGACGATGCCGGGGTTGCAGTCGCCCATGACCACCCGCCGCCCGCTCGGACCCGCCTCGACCAGCACGAACGCCGTCGGCGCGAGCGACTGCAGGGCCGTCGGCTCGACCTGGAACTCGTACACGCGTGCGCGCGTCTCGCCTTCGCTGCGCGAGATGGCCTCGGACTGGTTGACGGTGTCCTGCCAGTTGCTCTCGCGCGAGGTCGACGAGCTGAAGTTCCGGCTCCAGTTCGAGCCGGACGACCACGACCCGCCGCTGCCACCGCTCCCGCTGCTGAAGCTGCTGCTGCCGCCGAAGCTGTAACCGCGGCTGCTGGACGACCCCGTGGAGCCGCCGGTGCTGGACGAGTTGCCTTCGGTGAACGTCTTGCCCATCTCCGCGGTCAGCTGCGACAGGACGAACTTGAAGCCGCGCCCGATGAACTCCGCCGCGTTGGCCGCTTCGTTCGCGTTGCCCAGCTGCATCAGCAGGCTGACGCTGCCGGACCCGCCGAGCAGCTTCTGCAGGTCGTCACGCAGGTGCCGGAGCAGGAAGACGAGCCGGACCCCGGCGCGCCGGGCCTGCTGCGCCATGGATTCGAGGGCTTCGAGCCCGATCTGGTCGGCGCCGGCGACGATCAGCACCTCGCGGCCGGTCGTCTCGCGGGAATGCAGCTCCTGCAGCGCGCGGTGGAAGACGACGTGGTCGAGGAACCGCTTGTGCCGCCCGATCTTGGTCCGGGTCGCGACGACGGAGAGGCCGCGCGAAGGCCAGCTCGCGCGGAACCCGGTGGGCGTGCCGTCGGCGGTTTGCTCGGCCCGCGCCAGCCCGCGGATCTCGCCTTCGAGCGCGATGAGCTCGTTGCGCACCTGCTCGGTGTTGCCGACGGTGTCCACATAGGAGTTGAGCTTGCGCAGCTCGTCGGCCGACAGCGTCTCGTCGGAACCCGGGTCGTACACCCGGCGCAGGACCTGCAGCCCGGCGACGAGCTTGGTGAACGTGACCGGCCCGGTCAGCCGCTCGGCCACGGTGGTGAGCAGGTCGGCGTGCAGGCCGCGCAGGTCGGCGCCCATCGCCGTGCGGTTCAGGTTGTGCATCGCCTCGGCGACGACCTCGGCCAGCTCGTGCGGGTCGAGGTCGGCGAGCAGGCCGAACGCGCCGAGGTCGCGCGGCAGCTCGTGCACGGCGACCTCGTAGCCCTTGCCGGCCGCGGCGATCGCCAGGTCGTCGGCGACGGCCATGTCGGTCAGGTCCAGCAGCAGCATCGACGCGCCGCCGGCCAGCTGGGCGGCGCCGCTGGTGGCGAGCAGGCTCGCCCAGCCGTCCTCGGTCCCGCCGAAGACGTCGACGCGGTTCGGCCGGGTGCCCAGTTTCACCGGCTGCCAGAGCATCGCGGAGCCGACGCGCTCGCGTTCGCGGCGGTCGTGCTCGGCGACGCGCTGCTGCCAGGCGAAGTGGGCTTGCGTGTACGACTCGAGCGCGCGGTTGTAGTGGGACTCGTAGCCGCGCTTCAGCACCGTGAACCGCCGCCGCGTCCGGAAGAAGTGCACGATCGCGAGGATGACGCCGACGCCGAGCACGGCGCTGGTGGTGATCTCGGCGGCCAGCGGAACCTGCTTCGAGACGGCGTCCATCATGCCGCCGACCATCACGACCACGACGACGGTCAGCGCGAGCCAGCCGAGCAGCCCCAGCCAGGCGCGCTTGCTGCGCTTCTCCCGCAGCTGGTAGTCGTGCGGCGCGTACACCTGCTCGGCGACCGGTGGGGTCGCCGACTCCGGGCTCACGGCGACCGGGGCCGGCGGGGTGTACTCCCAGCCCCAGGTTTCGCGCGCGCCGAACAGCCGCTCCCACATCTCGGTCGTGCCGCCGACCGCAACGTCCCGCCCCTGCACTGGCCCCTCCGGAGTCCGCCATTCGCCCGGTTGCCGCACGATTGTGCCCCGGACCACCGACAAAAGTGACACTGTTCCCCCGATCGTCCACTTCCGGCCACTGTCCGCTGGACGGCACCTGGCCGGGGGCGGACACTCGGTGCGTGGACCGGCGCGTGCGCGTGGCGATCCGGGTCGGCGGGGTCGTGCAGGGCGTCGGGTTCCGGCCCTTCGTCCACGGCCTGGGCCTGCGGATCGACGTCTCCGGGTTCGTCGGCAACGACGTGCGCGGGGTCTTCGCCGAGGCCGAAGGCGCGCCGGATCGGGTGGCCGCTTTCGTCGCCGCCTTGACCGCCGAGGCGCCGCCGCTGGCCGTTGTCGAGCACGTCGAGACCCGCGAAATTCCCCCGATCGGGGACACCGGGTTCGCGATCCTCGCCAGCGTCGGCCCCGGCGTCGCCGACACGCTCGTCTCGGCCGACTCCGCCACCTGCGACGACTGCCTGCGGGAGCTGCGCGACCCCGCCGATCGGCGTTATGAGTACCCCTTCGTCAACTGCACGAACTGCGGCCCGCGGTTCACCATCGTCACCGGCGTCCCCTACGACCGGCCGCTCACCACCATGGCCGGGTTCGCGATGTGCGCCGGCTGCAAGCAGGAGTACGAGGACCCGGCCGACCGGCGGTTCCACGCCCAGCCCGTCTGCTGCCCCGCCTGCGGGCCCACGCTCAGGTTCGAGCCCGGCGGCGGCGATCCGATCCAGGCGGCCGCCGAAGCGCTGCGAGAAGGGGCCGTAGTCGCGGTGAAAGGCCTTGGCGGCTACCACCTCGCCGTTGGAGCCCGGCATGAAGAAGCGGCGAAGCGCCTTCGGGAGAGGAAACACCGCGAGGACAAGCCCTTCGCCGTCATGGTGGCCGATCTAGCGCAAGCGCGGGAGATCGCTCACGTCGGCGACGAAGCCGCGCGGGTCCTCCAAGGACGGCGGCGGCCCATCGTGCTGCTGCCCGCCAGGGGAACCCTCGCCGAGGCCGTCGCGCCCGGGAACCGGCGGATCGGGCTCATGCTGCCGTACACGCCGCTCCACCACCTGCTGCTGGCCCAGACCGGGCCCATCGTGCTGACCAGCGCCAACGTCTCCGACGAGCCCATCGTCCACCGCGACGAAGACCTCGGCCGGCTCAAGGACATCGCCGACGTGTACCTCACGCACGACCGGCCGATCCACATCCGGACCGATGATTCCGTGGTGCGCATGGTCGGCCGGTATCCGCAGCTGCAACGGCGCTCGCGCGGCTACGCGCCCGAGCCGGTCCGGCTCGAAACGAAGAAACACCTGCTCGGGTGCGGCGCCGAACTCAAGAACACCTTCTGCCTCGCCAAAGGTCACCACGCCTTCGTCTCCCACCACATCGGCGACCTGGAGAACTACGAGACGTTCACGGCGTTCACCGAAGGCATCGAGCACTTCAAGCGCCTCTTCGCCATCGACCCCGTGCTCGTCGCCCACGACCTCCACCCTGAGTACCTGTCCACCAAATACGCCCTGGACCAGGACGTCGACCGGCTGGGCGTGCAGCACCACCACGCCCACATCGCCGCCTGCCTGGCCGACAACGGCGAGGACGGCCCGGTGCTCGGCGTCGCCTTCGACGGCACCGGGTTCGGGCCCGACGGCACCATCTGGGGTGGCGAGTTCCTCCTCGCCGACCTGACGTCCTACCGGCGGCTCACGCACCTGAAACCGGTCGCGATGCCGGGCGGCGCCAGCGCGATCCGGCAGCCGTGGCGGATGGCCGCGTCCTATGTGGACGAACTCGGCCGGCCGGCGCGCGAGGACGTCGTCAAGCTCAAGCGCAGCGGTCTCAACTCACCGCTGACGTCCAGCGCCGGCCGTCTCTTCGACGCCGCCGCCGCGCTGCTCGGCGTCCGCGACAGCATCAACTACGAGGGCCAGGCCGCCATCGAGCTGGAGCAGCTGGCCGACCCCGGCGAAAAAGGGAGCTACCGGGCGCGGATCGACGACGTGGTCCACGGCGAAGACCTCATCGCCGCGCTCCTGGACGACAACGCGCCCAGGAACAAGCGGGCCGCGCGGTTCCACAACGGGGTCGCCGCCGCGATCGTGGACACCTGTGACCGGCTGCGTGACCACAGCACGACCGTCGCGCTGTCCGGCGGCGTGTTCCAGAACGTCCTGCTGCTCGACCGGACCGTCGAAGGCCTCGAAAACCGGGGGTTCCGCGTCCTGACCCACCGGAACATCCCCACCAATGACGGCGGGATCAGCTTCGGCCAGGTCGCCGTAGCCAGTCGTACCACTCGCTGAGCCCATCCCCGCGCGTGGCGCTGACCTGCAGCAACGCCGCTGACGGGTTCACCCGCCGGACGTCCCGCTCGAACTCGGCGACGTCGAAGTCGACGTACGGCAGCAGGTCGACCTTGTTGAGCAGCACCAGGTCCGTCGCGGCGAACATGTGCGGGTACTTCACCGGCTTCCCGGGCCCTTCGGTCACCGACAGGATCACCACCCGCGCCGCCTCGCCGAGGTCGAACAACGCCGGGCAGACCAGGTTGCCGACGTTCTCGATGAACAACGTCGAGCCCGCCGCGGGCGCCAGCGAATGCAGCGCCCGGTGCAGCATCGACGCGTCCAGGTGGCAGCCGGCGCCGGTGTTGATCTGGACGACCGGCGCGCCCGTCGCCTTGATGCGCTCGGCGTCGAGCAACGTCTCCTGGTCGCCCTCGATCACCGCGCACGGCGTGTCCAGGACCCGGATCGTCCGCTCCAGCAACGTCGTCTTGCCCGCGCCCGGCGAACTCATCAGGTTGATCGCGAAGACACCGGCGGAACGCAGGTGCGAGCGGTTGTGCGACGCGAGTTCGTCGTTCTTCGCCAGGATGTCCTGCTCCAGGACCACCGTGTGGGTGTGGTCGGTGATCCGGACTTCCGAGTCCGAGCAGCCGCAGGTGTCACACATGACTGACCTCCACCGAGGTGATCCGCAGTTCCCGGCCCGCCAGCACCGCCGCGTTGGCGCTGCCGCAGGGGCACAGCACGATGAAGTCGTCGAGGCCGAACTCCGCGCCGCAGTCGTGGCAGCGCGCCCGGCCCGGCGGCTCGGCGATGTCCAGCCGCGCGCCTTCCAGGGACGTCCCCGTGCACAGGACGTCGAAGCAGAACCGGACGCTGTCCGGCACCACCCCCGACAACCGCCCGATCTCGAGCCGGACGCACGACACCGCCGCGTCGCCGAGGCGGGCGACGATCGCGTCGACGACCGACTGCGTGATCGCCATCTCGTGCACTAGCAGATCCTCGGCAGCGGGTCCCCGACCAGCAGGTCCACGATCCGGGTGCCGCCGAACGCGGTGTTCAGCAGCACGATCCCGGGCGGGTCGTCCGCGATCCGCCCGATCACCGCGGCCTCGGCGCCGAGCGGGTGCGCGCGCAACGCGGCCAGCGCGTCGGATGCCTGAGCGCCGTCCACGACGACCACGATCCGGCCTTCGCAGGCGACGTACAGCGGGTCGATGCCGAGCAGCTCGGACGCGCCGCGGACCTCGTCGCGGACCGGGACGGCCTTCTCGTCGACGACCACGGCGACCTCCGCGGCCTTCGCGATCTCGTTGAGGATCGTCGCGACGCCGCCGCGGGTCGCGTCGCGCATCGCGCGCACGCCGGGCACCGCGGCCAGCAGCCCGGCCACCAGGTCGTGCACCGGCGCGGTGTCGGACGCGAGGTCGGCGTCGATGTCCAGCTCGCCGCGGGCCAGCATGATCGTGACGCCGTGGTCACCGATCGGCCCGGAAACGAGGACGGCGTCTCCGGGCTTCACGGTGGCCACGCCGAGGCCCGTGCGGGTGAGCACCCCGACCCCGGCCGTGTTGACGTACACGCCGTCGGCTTTGCCGCGCTGGACGACTTTGGTGTCCCCGGTGACGATCCGGACGCCCGCCGCGGCCGCCGCGTCCTTCATCGACTCGACGATCTTCAGCAGGTCCTCGACCGGGAAGCCCTCTTCGAGGATGAACCCCGCGGTCAGGTACAGCGGGCGCGCGCCCGAGACGGCGAGGTCGTTGACCGTGCCGTTCACGGCCAGGTCGCCGATGTTCCCGCCGGGGAAGAACAGCGGCGAGACGACGTAGGAGTCCGTGGTCAACGCGAGCCGGGCGTCGCCGACCACCAGCGACGCCGCGTCCTCCAGGGGTTCCAGCATCGGGTTGCGGAACGCGTCGAGGAAGACGGCCTCGATCAGCGTGTGCGTCGACTTGCCGCCCGCGCCGTGCGAGAGCGTGATGCGCTCTTCGCGCACCTTCGCGCGCCTGCGCCGGGCTCGTTCGATGCGGTCGAGGACCTGCTGCTCGCGTTCGGTGGTCGTCATGCGCGGCTCGCCTCCCGGACGCGCTGCCGGCTGAACCGGCCGAAGTTGTAGTACGCCGCGCAGGCGCCTTCGGGCGAGACCATGCACGTCCCGATCGGCGTCTCCGGGGTGCACGCGGTGCCGAACACCTTGCACTCCCACGGCTTCAGCACGCCCTTGAGGACCTCGCCGCACTGGCACGCCTTCGGGTCGGCGACGCGCAGACCCGGGATCTCGAAGATGCGTTCGGCGTCGAACTTCGCGTACTTCGCGCGGATCGCCATCGCCGAGTGCGTGATGAACCCGAGGCCGCGCCACTCGAAGTAGGGCCGCAGCTCCATGACCTCGTTGATGGCCTTCAACGCGACGATGTTCCCGTTCCAGGGCACGACCCGCGAGTACTGGTTCTCGACCTCGGAGCGTCCCGAAGAGAGCTGCAGCATCAACATGTAGATCGACTGCAGGATGTCCAGGGGCTCGAACCCGGCGACGACCACGGGCTTGCCGTAGTCGCGCGCGATGAACTCGTACGGCCGGCAGCCGATCACCGTCGAGACGTGCCCCGGGCCGATGAAGCCGTCGAGCCGCAGGTCGGGGGAGTCGAGGATGGCCTTGATCGCCGGGATGATGGTGACGTGGTTGCCGAACACCGAGAAGTTCTCGATGCCTTCGGCGGCCGCGCGCAGCAGGGTCATCGCCGTGGACGGCGTGGTCGTCTCGAACCCGATCGCCATGAACACGACTCGCAGGTCCGGGTTCTGCCGCGCGATCTTGAGTGAGTCCAGCGGCGAGTAGACCATCCGGATGTTCGTGCCTTCGGCGTTGGAGTCGAAGAAGTTCCCGCCGGACCCCGGCACGCGCATCATGTCGCCGAACGACGTCATGAGCACGCCCGGCTGCCGGGCGATGTGGATGGCGTCGTCGATGCGGCCCATCGGGATCACGCACACCGGGCAGCCCGGCCCGTGCACCAGCGTGATGCTCTCCGGGAGGTAGTCCTCGAGGCCGTGCTTGTAGATGGTGTGCGTGTGCCCGCCGCAGACCTCCATGAACTTGTAGTGGCGGCCCGGCTCGCACAACGACGTGATCTTCGCGGACAGCGCCCGCGCCTTCTCCGCGTCGCGGAACTCGTCGACGAAACGCATGACGACTCCTATTCGATCCGGGATTCCAAGAGCGCGGCCATTTCGTCCTCGTACGCCTTGCCGATGCTTTCGAGGAAGTCGAGCGCGGCCGCGGCCTCCTGTTCGTCTATTTTGGACAGTGCGAAGCCGACGTGGATGAGGACCCACTCGCCCGGCGCCGGCGGGTCGTCCTCGAGCAGGCCGATGTTGATGGTCCGCTTGACGCCGCTGACCGAGACCTTCGCGAGGTCCGGGCGGTCCTCGCTGATTTCGATGACCTCACCCGGGATGCCTAGGCACATGGGGTCAAACCTCCGTGGTCTGCAGCCGCGGGCTCGTTCCCCAGGCGAGTTCGGTGACGGCGCGCACCGCGGCCGGGATCGCGGCTTCGACCTGGGGCGACAACCCGATCCCTTCGTCGAGGCAGGCGGGTTCGCAGCCGACGAGCAGGACGCGCCCGGCGTCGCCGCCGAGCAACCGGAGCAGCCGGAACACCGCGTCCGGCTGCATGCCGTGCGCGTCGATCGACGCCGTCGCGAGGTCGTCGGTGTCAGCTTCGATGAGCGAGAGCGTCCCCGGCGGGCGGCCGTGCGGGGTGGCGTCGAGCAGGATCGTCGTGTCGTACCCGCCCATCAGGTCGTAGGCGAGGTGCATCCCGGCGATGCCGTAGTCGGCGATCTGCACCCAGGGCGGCAGGTCGGTGCCTGCCAGCTCCTTGATGACCTCCACGCCGAAGCCGTCGTCGCTCAGGAAGATGTTCCCGATGCCGGCGACCAGGACTCGTGGCCTCATTCCGCCACCTCCAGGGGCTCGATCTCGTCAGGGGAGAAGTACCGGTACCGCCCGTGGGCGTGCTGCAGGTCCGCGGCCGGGTCGTCGTCGAGGGTCACCGCCAGGTACGAGACACCGTCCACATCGGACAACACGACCCGCACGGTGGCCGTCTTGCCGACGAGGAACATGTCCTGGGCGTCGGTCCCGCCCAGGTTCGGCCGCAGCCGGACGCGGGACCCTTCGGCGACGCGGACCCCGGCGACGACCACCGAGGGCGGGACCGGCCGGACGGACCGGACCGCGCCGTGCAGCCGTTCGAGCAGCTCGGGTGGCATCGCGTCGACGCGGTCGACGATCGCCGCCGCGCGCGGGTCGGTGGCCCGGGCCTCGCGTTTCTCCTCGTCGGTCAGCGCCATCGTGCGCAGGGTCAGGATTTCGTCGATCTCGGTGCCGTCGAAGAGGTCGCCCGGGCTTTCCGGCGCGATCGCCGGGTCGTCGTAGAGGATGATCGGCGACGCCAGCATGACCGTGCTGCGCGAGGTGTCGCCGATCAGCACCGGCCAGAGCCGTTCCTGCCGGCAGGCTTCGACGGCCGGTTTCGCCCACTCCGGCGGGTCGAGCATGGACAGGAAGTGCCCGGTGTCGACGCCGAGCACCAGGTGGGCGGCGAGCAGCGCGTGGCGCAGGGCGTGCTCGCGGACGCCGTCCGAGGGCCACGACGTCGTGTTGTGCAGGTCGACGCGCAGCCGGGCGCCGCCGAACGGCCCGTCGAGCGGGTCGACGCGGGCGGTGAGGACGCCGGACAGTTCGTCCACGTGGAACGGCTCCTCGGCCGGGAGTTCCGACAGCGGCAGTTCGAAGTCGACCTCGTGCTCGACGCCTTCGTCCCACGCGGTGCCGGGCCGCGTCCGCGCCCCCAGGAACCGCAGCTTGACGCGCAGGATCGTGCGTTCCCGGGGCTCGAGCACGCACTCGACGCGGGCGGAGGAGTGCTCGCCGATCTCCGCCGAGGCGTACGACGGCGGCACCAGCACGCCCCACTGCCAGCGCACCCGGTTCTTCCCCGCCGACGCCCGGTACGGGTAGAGCAGGTAGCCCTCGTAGAGCACGGCGTCGCCGACCGCGCGGGCCTGGTCGAGGGCGTTCACGGCCCACCCGCCAGCAGCCGCTCGACCGCCGCTTCCCAGGTCGGGATCGCGTGCCGCGCCTTGTACTTGAGCAGCGCGTCCACCGATTCCCGCGGCAGCTTGATCCACGCGACGTCCGGGAAGTAGCGGGCCATCAGCTCGTCCCAGACCGCCACCGGCATCCGGCACTCGGCCTGCGTGTGCCACGGCACCTGCTCGACCCAGAACCCCGGGCCGCCCTTGCCGAACACCGTCCCGCTGAACAGCAGCACCATCGGCACGACACCCTCGGCCAGCGCGTGGAAGTACTTGCCCGCCGCGACTTCGAGGTCGTAGGTGCACGGCACCTCGGCGTCGACCTCGGTGGCGCCGGAGAACCCCGGCACGGTCACCGCCACCGTCGTGAACTGGAACGGCTTGAGCGTCTCGCCCCACCGGGCGCGCTCGCCGAAGAGGTGGGTGAGCAGCTCCGACTCGTCGTCGCGGTACCGGCGCCGCTGCGGCTCGATGCGGATCTGGACGCGCAGCACCATCGCGTGCACGGGCTGCCCGGTCAGCTCGGAGATCCGCAGCCGGAACGCGAGCGTCGGGGACGCGGCGTACTTCAGCGGCCGGACGTCGATGCAGTCGAAGGTCAGCTCAGCCATCGCCGCGCTCCCGCAACCGGGCGAAGAACCCGTCGATGGCCTCGTGGGCTTCGGTGCCGCCGTCGAAGCCGCGCCAGGTCGACCGGACGAGCCCGACCAGCTCGTAGCAGACGTCGATCGGTACCAGGAACGCCTCGAAGCCGGCGTCGAGCTGGTTCACCAGGAGTGCTTCGACGTCGTCGGTGACGTCGGCGAGCAGGTCGTCGCCCGTGCCCAGCGGGAGCAGGGACTCCGTCGCACCCGCGGGGCTCGGGTAGAACGCGACGACGCGGTCCTGCACCGAGTTCCGGAACAGGAACGCCGTCCGGACCGGGATCCCGGCGGACTCCCACAGCGCGGCGCCCGGCTCGAAGCGCGGGAAGTGCCGGACGCGGTCCGGCACCGCCCGGTGCCGCTTCCCACCCGCGCCGGCGTGGGTGAAGAGCAGGTAACAGCCCCGGCAGGTGCACAGGATCGTCCGGGACTCGAGGTCGATGACGTGCCCGTGCTCCGCGCCGATCGGCTCCGCGCACATCTCGCACCGCTCGCCGGGTGCGGCGCGCGGCGCGGGCGTGCGGAACCTGCGCAGGCCGCCCGTCATGGGACCTCCACGGGACACGGGACCAGCGGGAGCAGCGGGCGGCCGCCTGGACCGGCGTCTTCGACCACGCCCTCGACGACGACGTCCGAGATCTCCGGCGCCGCCTCCCGCACCACCCGCTCGATCGCGTACTTCGCGGTGACCGTCGAGGACGGGCAGCCGTCGCAGGTGCCCTGGAGCCGGAGCCGCAGGACACCGTCGTCGATGCCGACGAACTCGACGTCGCCGGCGTGCGAACCGAGGTACGGCCGGACCTTGTCGAGCGCCTCGGTGACGCGCTCGTGCGTCGACCGCGGGTGCAGGTCGTGCAGCACGAGCAGGCCGCGGATGTGGTCGTCCTCGGCGAGGCGTTCCAGCAACGGCCGGTCGACGGCTTCGACGATCCGGGTCAGGCCGGCGCCGTAGAACTCGAGCAGCGTGTGGACGAGCTCCTCGGCGAGCTCGGCGTCCGCGCCGGAGAACTCGCCCAGCAGCCGCTCGATGCGCTCGCCGACCCGGTCGACCTCCGTCATCCCAGCTCCCCGCCGAACGCGTGCGGGGTGTGCAGGCGCTCCAGGACCTTCCCGGACCCGGTGTACATGTGGACGCCGCAGGGCAGGCACGGGTCGAAGCTGCGGACCGCGCGCATGATGTCGATGCCCTTGAAGTTCTCCTGGCTGTTCTCCTCGAAGATCGGCGTGTTCTGCACGGCGTCCTCGTACGGCCCCGGCGTGCCGAAGCTGTCGCGGACGCTGCCGTTCCACGGCGTCGGCGGGTACGGGTGGTAGTTCGCGATCTTGCCGCCCCTGATCACCATGTGGTGCGAGAGCACGCCGCGGACCGCTTCGGTGAAGCCGCAGCTCACGCCTTCGTCCGGGACCTTGAACGGCTCCCACGTCTTGGTGTTGCCCTTGCGGACCTCACCGAGTGCCTGGTCGGCGAAGTGCAGCGCCAGCGCGGCCGAGTACGCCTGGAAGTACGTCCGCGCGCGGTTGCGTTCGAGCGCATTGCTCCACTGTGGAATCTTCCACTCGAACTCGACCTCGGGCTTGGTCGCCGTGCGCGGCAGCGTGATCTTGACGCTGTGGCCGGTCGACTTCAGGTACGGCGTGTCGACGAGCCCGGCCAGCGCGGTCACCCACAGCCGGGCGATCGGGCCGCCGCCGGTGTCGAGGGCGAGGTGGTCCTTGCCGTCGAACCAGCGCGGCGACATCGTCCACGAGTACTTGCTGTCGAAGTCGCGCTTGGCCGGGCGCGGGATGGTGTGCTGGTTCCACGGGTGGCGCTGGTCGACCGGGTTGCCCAGCGGGTCCTGCGTGACGAACATCGGCTGGTCGGCCCAGTCTTCGTAGAACGAGCTGCCGAGCAGGATCCGGATGCCGAGGTTGATGTCGAGCAGGCTGGTCGTGACGAGCTTGCCGTCGACGACCACGCCGGGTGTCACGAACATCTTGCGGCCCCAGGCCTCCATGTTCTCGTAGGTGAAGTCGCAGTGCTCGGGGTCGTTGAGGCTGCCCCAGCAGCCGAGCAGGATCCGCCGGCGCCCGACCTCTTCGTAGCCGGGGATGGCCTCGTAGAAGAAGTCGAAGAGGTCGTCGTGCATCGGCAGGCAGCGCTTCATGAACTCGACGTAGCGCATCAGCCGGGTCAGGTAGTCGGTGAAGAGCTGCACGGTGGCGACCGTGCCGACGCCGCCGGGGTACAAAGTGGACGGATGGACGTGCCGGCCTTCCATCAGGCAGAACATCTCGCGCGTACTGCGGGAAACCTGCAGGGCCTCGCGGTAGAACTCGCCCTCCAGCGGGTTCAGCGAGCGCATGATGTCGCCGATGGTGCGGTAGCCGTGGTCGCCCGCGTGCGGCGCCTCGGTGCGGTTCGCCAGCTCGAGGACGCCGGGGTTGGTCTCGGCGACCATCTTCTCGCAGTAGTCGACCCCGACCAGGTTCTCCTGGAAGATGTTGTGGTCGAACATGTACTCGGCGGCCTCGCCGAGGTTGATGATCCACTCGCCGAGGTGCGGCGGGCGGACGCCGTAGGCCATGTTCTGGTTGTAGACCGAGCACGTCGCGTGGTTGTCACCGCAGATCCCGCAGATCCGGCTGGTGATGAAGTGCGCGTCGCGCGGGTCCTTGCCCTTCATGAAGATGCTGTAGCCGCGGAAGACCGACGACGTGCTGTGGCACTCCACGACCTTCTTCTGCGCCCAGTCGATCTTCGTGTAGATCCCGAGGCTGCCGACGATCCGGGTGATCGGGTCCCACGCCATCTCGACGAGGTCGGTCTTTTCCTTCATCTCGGTCATGACCGCGCCCCCGCCTGGTAGCCGGTGTCGAGCTTGCTGCCCTTGTGCCGCCACTTCGGTTCCTTGTCGGCCTTGCGTTCGGTGATCTTCCGCAGCCGGCGGATCACCGAGCCGTACGCGCCGCTGGCCAGCGACGACACCTGCGCGCCCGGCGGCTCGTCCATGAACGGCATGAACTTGTCCGGGAAGCCCGGCATGGTGCAGCCGATGCAGATCCCGCCGACGTTCGGGCAGCCGCCGACGCCGTTGATCCAGCCGCGCTTGGGCACGTTGCACTTCACGACCGGCCCCCAGCAGCCCAGCTTGACCAGGCACTTCGGGGAGCCGTACTCGTCGGCGAACTGGCCTTGCTCGTAGTAGCCGCCGCGGTCGCAGCCTTCGTGGACGGTCGCGCCGAAGAGCCACTGCGGCCGCAGGTGGTCGTCGAGCGGGATCATCGGCGCCTGCCCGGCGGCCTGGTAGAGCAGGTAGGTGATGGTCTCGGACAGGTTGTCCGGGTGGGTCGGGCAGCCGGGCACGCAGACGATCGGGATGCCGGCGCCGGACTTCCAGTCCCAGCCCAGGTAGTCCGGCACGCCCATGGCGCCGGTCGGGTTGCCCTCCATCGCGTGGATGCCGCCGTAGGTGGCACACGTCCCGACCGCCATGACCGCCAATGCCTTGGGCGTCAAGCGGTCCAGCCACTCGCTGGTCGTCATCGGCTGGCCGGTCTCGGGGTTGTTCCCGAACCCGCACCAGTAACCCTCTTCCTTGATCGCCTCGTTCGGGATCGAGCCCTCGACGACCAGCACGAACGGCTCCAGCTCGCCGCGGTCGGCCTTGTAGAACCACTCGATGAACGTGTCGGCCCCCTTGTCGGGGCCGCATTCGAAGTCGATCAGCGGCCAGTGGACCGCGATCTTGGGCAGGCCGGGCAGCGCCCCGAGGACGATTTCCTCGATGCTCGGCTGGGTGGCGGCCGTGAGCGCGACGGAGTCGCCGTCGCAGGACAGGCCGGCGTTGATCCAGAGGATGTGGATGGGCTGCTCTTCGGTCTCTTCAGCGTGCGTCACGGCTGATCACCCTTGGCGAGGTCGTCGAGCGCGCCGAGGGTCAGCTCCCACAGCGCGTGGTAGAGGGTCGTCTGGGCTTCCTGGATGCGGTGCACGGACGGGGACGGGACGACGAAGAGGTGGTCGATGCTGTCGAGCTCGGCCATCTTCCCGCCGTTGTAGCCGGCGATGCCGACGGTCACCAGGCCGCGCCGGGCGGCTTCGTCGAAGGCGCGCAGCAGGTTCGCGGAGTTCCCGCTGGTGGACAGGCCCACCGCGATGTCGCCGGGCCGCCCGAACGCGCCGATCTGCCGGGCGAACACGACGTCGAACCCGATGTCGTTGGACAGGGCGGTCACCACCGCGATGTCGTTCGTCAACCCGAAGGCGGGCAACGGTTCCGCGTCGCCCGCCGGGCTGAGGAACAGGCTGGCGAGGTCCTGGGCGTCGGTCGAGCTGCCGCCGTTGCCGAAGGCGAGCAACCGGCCGCCACCGCGGAACGCGCGCGCCAGGTCCTGCGCGCACGCGAACAGGCGGTCGCGGTCGGCCGCGAGGACGTCGGCGCGCAGGGCGACGATCTCGCGCACCTTGTCCACAGTGGACTGCTCGACCTGGCGGAGGACGGCGTCGAGGTCGCTTTCACCCGAGTACAGGAACGGGTACAGCGCTTCGAGGCCGTCGGTGACGGGGCGTTCCCGCGTCATTGCGGTTCTCCCGCGGCTAGGAGTTCTCCAAGCGTGCGATGGCTTCTCCGGCGTGCACCAGGATCCGGTCGCCGACGCCGGCCTCGACCAGCGCGACACTGACCTCTTCCCGGGTGGATCCGGTGTCCACGACAGCGAGCTCGTCTTCGAGGAGCTCGACCACGGTCACCTCGACCGCGGTGTCGGAGCAGGTGATGCACACCCCGTCGTGGCAGACGGGGCCGGCTGGTCTGTCGGCGCCATCGGCGTTCACGACGCCACCTCCGGGGTCAGCACGCCGGGTTGCTCGAAGAAGACGTGCACCAGCTCCCACAGCACGTGGTAGGTGGTCACGTGGACCTCCTTGACGACCCGCGGGTCGCTCGACCGGGCGACCAGGACGTGGTCGAGGCCGGGCGTCCGCGCGAGCGCGCCGCCGTCGCCGCCGGTCAGCGCGACGGTGAGCATGCCGAGGTCGCGGGCGGTCTCGAGGGCGCGGCGGACGTTCGCGCACTCGCCGTCGGTGGAGATGCCGAGCGCGATGTCGGCCGGCTCGCCGATGATCCGCAGCTGGTGGGCGAAGACGTCCTCGAGGCCCACGCGGTTGGCGACGCCGGTGACCGTCGCGACGTCGGCGGTCAGCGAGAGCGCGGGCAGCGCGCGCTTGCCGACGATCACCGGGTGGACGAACTCGACCGCCACGTGCTGGGCGTCGGTGCTGGGGCCGCCGTTGCCGAACACCACGAGCTTGCCGCCGCGGTGGAAGCGCCGGGCCATGCCGTGGCACGCCTCGGCCACCGTCCCGGCGTCGTCGGCCAGGGCGAGCACCGGGGCCTCGCGGCGCTCGAAGAGCGCGTCGACGGAGGCCGGCTGATTCGGTGACCACGGCATCGCGGCACTTCCTCGCTCAGTGGAGTGAGCCGCACACCAGGTTAGAACTGTGAGTTGGATCACACAATAGATCGAACGGTCAGAAGTGGTGCTCCCGGTCGTCTTGGAACTGCTCCGCACGGGCGAGCCACTGCTCCGCCTCATGGGCGGCACCGCGCGACCGCAGCATCCGGGCCAGGCTGAGCATGCCCTGGACGTCGCCGGTGTCGGCGGCCCGGCGGAACCACCGCTCGGCCTCGCCGAAGTCCTCCCGGTGCTCGGCGAGGTGCCCGAGGTTGGTGAGCGCGGGGACGCTGCCGTGCTCGGCGGCCTTGCGGTACCAGGCCGCCGCCTCGCCCTCGTCGCCGCGGTTGCGGGCCAGCACGCCGAGGTTGGTCATCGCGGCCGGGTCGCCGCGCTCGGCCGCGTCGAGGTACCAGTTCTCGGCTTCTTCGAGGTCGCCGCGGCGGTGCAGCAGCAGCCCGAGCCGGACGACCGCCTCGACGTGCCCGCCGGTCGCACCCTGGCGGTACCAGTTCTCGGCGTCGGCGGGCCGGCCGAGCCGTTCGGCCTGCCGGCCCAGCTGGCAGGTGGCGGCGAGGTCGCCGGCCTGCACGGCCGAGCGCCACCAGCGGGAGGCTTCGGCGGCCTGGCCGCGGTCGCGCAGCACGACCCCGAGGTCGATCATCGCGCTCGTGATCCCGGCGTCGGCGGCCTGCCTCAGCCACGTCTCGGCCTCGTCGGTCCGCCCCTGCTCACGCAGCATGTGCCCGAGCGCGGCGATCGAGGGCAGGTCGCCGGTGCGGGCGGCTTCGCTGTACCAGTGCTGGGCGTCTTCGCGCTTGCCGCGCCGCTCGTAGGAGCGGGCGAGGTTCAGCATCCCGTGCGGCTCGCCGGCCAGGGCGGCCTCGTGGTACCAGCGCTCGGCTTCTTCCTGCGCCCCGCGTTCGGCGAGCAGGTGTGCCAGCGACGTCATCGAGACGCGGTCGCCGCCCATCGCCGCCTTGCGGAACCACGACTCGGCCTCGGCGAGGTTCCCCTGCTCGCGCATGGCGGAGCCCATCCTCGCCATGGCGATGACGTTGCCGCCTTCCGCGGCTTTGCGCTGGAAGAACTCGTCGAACTTCTTGAGCCGGCCGGGCATCGGCTGCTCCCTCCGGATGGGTCCTGCTCCGGTAGTCGCAGATGATCGGCTCGGTGTGACACCCCTGCCGTGGGTGGGCGAGGTCACATTCGCGCCAGGTCGTCGTGTCGGCGCGGTTTTCCCAGGCCGGCAGGGGTGAGACTACGCCGCGCTCAGGTGAATTCGAGAGGAGAAATTCGTGGCGGCCCGCGGCTTTCGGCTCAGCGTGACCCAACGATCTCTGCTGGTAGTCGCGATCCTCGCGATCGCCTTCTTCGGGTACTGGGCGACGAGAAGCTCCGGCGCGACCCCGGCGGCACCGTCGACGTCATCGGCACCGGTTCCGGCCACCGCGGCCGACGCGCAGAAGCAGCTCGGCGAGCTGACGATCGCCGCGCGGACGTCCATGGACGGCTACTCGCGTGAGAAGTTCCCGCACTGGGACAGCCAAGGGTCAGGTTGTGACACCCGCGAAGTCGTCCTCAAGCGGGCCGGCAAGGACGTCAAGACCGACAAGGACTGCAAGGCGACGTCCGGGACGTGGACGAGCGTCTACGACGACGAGACGTGGACCAAGGCGACCGACCTCGACATCGACCACATGGTCCCGCTCGGGCAGGCGTGGGCCAGCGGCGCGAAGACGTGGACGACCGAGAAGCGCGAGCAGTTCGCCAACGACCTGACCCGGCCGCAGCTGTTCGCCGTCACCGACAACCTCAACCAGCAGAAGAGCGACAAGGCGCCGGACCAGTGGAAGCCGCCGCTCGTGGCGTTCTGGTGCACCTACGCGACCGACTGGATCGTCGTGAAGCACTACTACGGCCTGACGATCACCGAAGGCGAGAAAACCGCCTTGACGGACATGCTGCGCCGCTGCTGAGCTGGCCGGCATGACGACCTTCGCGCTGATCCACGGGGGCGGCGGCAGCGGGTGGGACTTCCACCTGCTCGGCCCGGAGCTGGAGGCGCGCGGCCACCGCTTCGTCGCGCCGGACCTGCCGATCACGGACCCTGCGGCGGGGCTGTCTTCGTTCGTGGACACCGTCTTGGCGGCGCTGGGTGACGCTTCGGACGTCGCCGTCGTCGGGCATTCCTACGGCGGGTTCACGGCCTCGCTGGTCGCGGCCAAGGTGCGGGCGCGGCTGCTGGTCTACCTGGCCGGGATGATCCCGGCGCCGGGGGAGCCGCCCGGGCAGTGGTGGGGCAACACGGGCTTTTCGTCGCCCGAGGGCTTGAGCGAGACCGAGCAGTTCTTCAACGGCGTCTCGCCGGAGCTGGCCGCGGAGTGCCAGGCGCACGGGCGCGACCAGGTGAGCAAGGAGTGGGACGAGCCGTGGCCGTTGCCGGCGCACCCGGACGTCCCGACGCGGGTGCTGCTGTGCCGGGACGACCGGTTCTTCACGCCGGACTTCCAGCGGCGGGTGGCCCGGGAACGCCTGGGCTTGACGCCGGACGAAGTCGACGGGCCGCACTGCGCCCCGCTGAGCCACCCCGCGCAGATCGCCGACCGCTTGGTCGGCTACCTCTAGCCTGCGCCGTTCGGGGGAGCGTCAAACCTTAAAGGTCTAGACCTATTGACTGGGTGGTCCAGGCCACTTAACGTCGGTTGCGCGGCGAACCCGCACCTCCCCACCTGCGTCACCTCCACCCCGGTCCCCACCATGGAGGTCTCCTCGTCATGCGCTTCGCCAGGGTCCTCGCGCTGGCGGCCTTCGCCGCCGGCAGCCTGCTCGTCGCTCCCGCCGCTTCCGCGGCCACTTTGCCCGCCTGCCAGCACTTCTACACCGGCACCATCCCGGATCGCCCGGTCACCGGCGGCCACGGCCCCGGCACGCTCGTCGGCGCCGTCGACGTCACCAACCGCCTGCCCGCGCCCGGCTCGGTCAGCGGCGGCCTCGGCGCGGACGGCAAGGTCACCTTCACCTTCGCCCGCGTCTCCGGCGCGAAGGCCTACCGCGCGTTCCGCAACGGCCAGGCCCTGCAGTGGATCAGCGACTGGGGCCAGCCGACGCTCACCGTCACCGACGCGAGCCCGTGCCAGAACGCGAACTACCAGCTCTACGCGATGACGGCGGAGGACAACTCGCCCGGCTCGCTCGGCCAGATCTCCACCGCGTACCGCCTCGACGGCACCAGCCGGCTCGCCGCCTACCGCATCCCGGCCGGCACCACGCTGAACTACCGCGTCACGTCCTACAACGACGTCGCCCAGACCGCGCTGGGCTACAACGCCGGGCCGGGCTTCTGCGCGGTCGACGCCCGGATCATCCCGTGGGGCACGAGGTTCTCCGTCCCGGGCTACGGCGAGTGCTACGCGGCGGACATCGGCAGCTGGATCAAGGACGACATCGTCGACGTCTGGCTGCCCGGCTCACAGGCCGACGCCTGGGGCATCCAGCGGCTCACGCTGACGGTGCGCTGAGCTCCCCGACGGCCGGAAGGCCGGGCCTCCTTGCCGACGTCCCCAACGCCCCGGCAAGGAGGCCGCCCCTTACCAGCGCTCGAGGTGCAGGACCTCCTCGAGGGGCTGCCGCGCGGCCGGCTTGAACGTCTCGCCCGTGTAGAACGCCGTCGGGATCAGCGCCGCCTGGTGGACGTTCTTCGGCAGCCCCAGCACCTCCGCCGCCTCCTGCTCGTACGCCAGGTGCAACGTCGTCCACGCCGTCCCCAGCGTCACCGACCGGGCCGCCAGCATGTAGCTCCACACCGCCGGCAACAACGATGCCCACAGGCCCGCCTGGTTGCCCGCCGGGAGCTCAGCCGACGGCGTCTCCAGGCACGGCACCACCAGCACCGGCACGTCACCCATCCGGTCGGCCAGGTACTCGACGCTGCTGCCGACCCGCTGCTGCACCGCGGCCCGCGCCGGGTCGTCCGCGAACAGCTTCCCGGCCGCGCGGTCGGAAGCCAGGTACTCGCGGCACGCCCGGCCGTAGATGCTCCCGAGCGCCGCGCGCTGGTCCGCGTCCGTGACCACCAGCCACTGCCAGCGCTGGGTGTTCGAGCCGCTCGGCGCCTGCAGCGCCACCTGTACGCAGTGTTTCACCAGGTCGAGCGGCACGGGCCGGTCGAGGTCGAGCCGCTTGCGGACGGTCCTGGTGGTCGTCAGGAGCTCTTCGGGCGTCATCATCGGCCCATCATGCCGGGACTACCAGCGATCGTGCACGAGCGGACGCACCAGCTCGTCGTACGTCTCCCGCACGCCCGCCAACGCGTCCGAAGACAACGCCGGAAGCGAAGCCGCCGCGGTGTTCGCCGTGGCCTGGGAAGCGTTGCGCGCGCCCGGGATCACCGTGCTCACGCCCGGCTGGTCGATGATCCAGCGCAGCGCGAACTGCGCCACCGTCTGCCCCTCGGGCACCAGCCCGCGCAGCCGCTCGACCGCCTCCAGCCCGACCTCGTACGGCACGCCCGAGAACGTCTCGCCGACGTCGAACGCCTCGCCGTGGCGGTTGAAGTTCCGGTGGTCGTCCGCGGCGAACGTCGTCGAGGCCGTGTAGCGCCCGGACAGCAGGCCCGACGCCAGCGGCACCCGCGCGATGATCCCCGCGCCCGCCTCGGCCGCCGCGGGCAGCACCCGCTCCAAGGGCTTCAGCCGCAGGCAGTTCAGGATGATCTGCACCGAAGCGACGTTCGGCCGCGCCAACGCCGTCAGGGCTTCTTCACACGTCTCGACGCTCACGCCGTACGCCTTGATCCGGCCTTCGTCGACCATCGAGTCGAGCGCGTCGTACACCGCGTCGGACGAGTACACCGCGGTCGGCGGGCAGTGCAGCTGGACCAGGTCGATCGTGTCGACGCCGAGGTTGCGGCGCGAGCGGTCGTTCCACTCGCGGAAGTTCGCGGCGACGTAGTTCTCCGGCACCTGTTCGACCCGGCGGCCCATCTTGGTCGCCACGAACACACCGGAACGCGAAGCGGCGAACCGGCCCACCAGCCGCTCGCTGCGCCCGTCGCCGTAGACGTCCGCGGTGTCGAAGAAGGTGACGCCGGCGTCGGCCGCCGCGTGCAGCACCGCCAGTGCGTCCGTTTCGTCGACTTCGCCCCAGTCCGCGCCGAGCTGCCAGCAGCCGAGCCCGACGACGGACACCTCGCGGCCCAGCCGGGCGATCTTCCGGTTCTCCATGCCGCGATCCAAGCACACCTATGATCGGCGGTCATGGCCATGACATCGGGTCCGGACGGGCTCGGGACCCGGATGCGGCACGTCCTCGAAATCCTCGAGGGCGACGTCGCCCGGTTCCTCGCCGACATCGGCCTCGACGACTACCGCCCGCGGTACTCGGGGGTGGTGCGGGCGCTGCTCGCGCGCGGCCCGCTGGCCATCCGCGACCTCGCCGCCGAAATGGGCGTGACGCACTCGGCGGCCAGCCAGACCGTCGCGCAGATGAACCGCGCCGGGCTCGTCAGCCTCGAACCGGGCGCGGACGCCCGCCAGCGCATCGTGTCGCTCACCGAGAAGACGCGCGGCCTGCTGCCGCTCATCGAGGCGGAGTGGACGGCGACGACCGAGGCGTCGGAGGCGCTGGAAGCCGAGCTGCCCTACCCGTTGCGCGGGGTGCTCGCGGCGATCGTCGAGGCGCTGGACCGGAAGCCGTTCCGGCAGCGGATCGCGGAGACCGCCGCCGGGCGGGAGCTCCTGAAGCCCTGATCAGACACCGGGGATGCGGAAGACGGCCCAGACGAGCTTGCCGCCGGGGCAGCGCTCGAAGCCCCAGTCCTCCGACAGCGCCTGGACCAACACGAGCCCGCGGCTGCGCGCCTCGGCCGGCGACGGGGCCCGCAGCTCCGGCAGCAGCTGCCCGGCGTCGTACACGCGCAGGGCCAACCGCCCGTCGGCGTAGTCGAACTCCAGGCATCGCGGCCGTTCACCGTGCTCGAACGCGTTGGTGACCAGCTCGGACGTGGCCAGCAGGACGTCGTCCAGCTGCGCCTCGCGCAGGCCGGCCGCGAGCAGGGCCGAGCGCACCTCGTGCCGCGCCCGGGCCGGGGCCGTCACGTCGTCCGGGAGGGGCACCGTCAGCGGCGCGGCCTGAACAGCCGGGCGCTGCGGCAGCCTCGACGTCGTCATCGGTCCCCCTCCCAGTGAGTTCCGGTACCGTCCGCTTGGTACCCAAGCGGCTGAGCGGCTAATCAGGTGCCGTCGGCCAGCTCGGATTCGTCCAGGCCCGAACGCAGCTTCTTCAAGGTCGCGGCGAGCAACCGCGACACCTGCATCTGGGAGACCCCGACGCGGCGGGCGATGTCCGACTGGCTCATCCCGGACCCGAACCGCAGCGCGACGATCTTGCGCTCCCGCTCGGGCAAGCTCTCCAGCATCGGCCGCAGGGCCTCGCGCAGCTCGGCCTGGCCGAGCTCGGCGTCCGGCGCCCCGAACCGCGTGTGCGCGGCGTTCTCCAGCAGGTGGTCCAGCGAAGCGCCGTACCGGCCCTGACCGGCGCGAAGGCCCTCGTAGACGTCCTCGATCGGCACACCGAGCCGCGACGCGATTTCACTGGGCTTCGGCGCGCGCGAAAGCTGCACCGTGAGCTCCTCACGCGCGGCGGAGATGTTCGCGTTCAGCTCCTTGAGCCGCCGCGGCACCCGCACCGACCAGCTGTTGTCGCGGAAGTGGTGGCGCAGCTCCCCGGAGATCGTGGGGACGGCGAAGGCCAGGAAGTCCGTCCCCTGCTCGGGGTCGAACCGGTCGACGGCGTGGATCAGCCCGACCGTGGCGATCTGGACCAGGTCCTCCATCGCCTCGTCGCGGTTGCGGAACTTCCGGGCGAGGTTGCGCGCGAGCTCCAGGTGCGTGCGCACCAGCGTGTCGCGGATGCGCTCCCGCTCCGGGGAGTCCGCCGGCAGCCCGGCGAGTTGGGTGAACAGCGCGGCGACGTCGTCCCCGCTGCCCCCGGCGGGATCGGTCACGAGTCCGCCGCCTGGCTCTCCCGGACGAGGTCGACCCGGGACAGGTAGCGCCCGTCCTCCGGGGTCACCGTGCGCTCGGCCGACGTCGCGAGCGCGGTCAGCAGCTGCCACGACAGACCCGAGTCGTCTTCGTGGTCGGGCGTGTCCGAAAGCACCGACACCGAGACCTCGATGCGCGGCCCGCTCCACGAGAAGACACAGGTGAGCCGGCCGTCCGAGGCGGCGGGGAGCAGCAGTGAGCAGGCTTCGTCCACCGCCATCCGGAGGTCCTCGACGGCGTCGAGGTCGAAGTCCTGGCGCATGGCGATGTCCGCCACGATCGTGCGCAGCGTCGGCACGACGTGCGGGATCGCGGCCGTCCGCACCTCGATGACCTGCGCGCCTTCCGGGACGAGCGGGGCGTTGTCCTCCACGTTTGTTCCTTTCTCCGCACTCGCGCTCCAACGGGTCGCGGTGTCCTCTTCACGCCCGGTCGCGAGATGCCCGTGGGGTGAGCAAACCAAACCCGCGTTTGATCCGCTCCACCGGCGGGCATGTAGCGGTCGACATGCTCTTCCGGGGAAAGGCAGGGACGAGATGGCTGACGTCAGCCGGCTGCCCAACGTGGTTGCTGAAGAGTGGGAGTGGCAGCTGCGCGGTTCTTGCCGCGGTGCGGACAGCAGCCTGTTCTTCCACACGGACAACGAGCGGGGTTCCGCGCGCGAGCGGCGCGAGTCCCGGGCCAAGGCCATCTGCCAGACCTGCCCGGTGCTGGCGCAGTGCCGCCAGCACGCGATGACCGTGCAGGAGCCGTACGGCATCTGGGGTGGCCTCGGCGAGATCGAACGGCGGCAGCTGTTCCTCCGCCAGCGCAGGGCGGCGCGCAAGGCCGTCGGCGCGCACTGACCAGGCAGGATCCGATCACACGTGAACAGTGCGAGCGAAAGGGCGGCGGCCGTGGCGGGCTCGGTCGCATCCTGGGTTAGGGTTGGCCCCGGAGTTGCCTTTGACCGTGCCGGCGCGAGCTTCAGGAAGGCACGGTGACACGGTTGCCGCTTGAGACAGCAGGCGCGTACCCGGCGCAGGAGCAGCGCCTGACGAGGAGAAACTGCATGCCCGCAGCCGACCAGAACGCCACCCCGCCCGGGTTCGGCATCACGCTGGACACCGACGCGACGGAGCCCCGGGTGGTGGTCACCGGCGAGCTCGATCTGCTCACCAGCCCGCAGCTGCAGGAGGCCCTGGCGGGGCTGATCGCGGACAAGCGCGCGCAGCGGGTCGTGGCCGATCTGACCGGGGTGACCTTCTTCGATTCCTCCGCGCTGAACGTGGTGCTCCGCGCACAACGCCAGGCCGGCGAGCAGGAAGTCGAGCTCGAGGTCGTCCCGAGTCCCGCCGTGAGCCGCGTGATCGAGCTCACCGGCGTGGCCGAACACCTGAGCGTGTCGGAGGACCCCCAAGCCTGACCGCCCGCTACGGTTCCGCGGAGTGATTTTTCCGCGGTGACCTGGGGGCGGCACGATGATGGGGCGGACGCACGCCCTGACCGGCTGGTGCGCGGGCTTGGCCCTGGCGCCCGCGGTCGGGGCCGGTTCGGTGCACCAGGCGGTGGTCTTCGCGGCCACCACGGCGGGGTTCGCCCTGCTGCCCGACCTCGACCACCCCGGAGCGAGCGCGTCCCGGCTGCTCGGCTGGCTGACGGGCGCGTTGTCGTGGCTGCTTCGCCGCGTCTCGGCGGCGTTCTACGCGCTGACGAAAGGGCCTCGCGACGAGAAGGTGACGGGCCAGCACCGCCACCTGTCCCACACGGTCCTGTTCGCGGCCGGCGTGGGCGCGCTGACGTCGTGGGGTACCGAGGCCGGCGGTCCCTGGGCGGTCGTCGGCGTGGTGATCTTCGGCTTGATGCTGGCGGAAGGCGCGCTGGGCGACTGGCTGCTGCCGGTGAGCGGTTCCGCGGTGGCCTGGTGGTTCTTCACCGCGCCGCCCGACCGGGCCGGCGAGCTCGAGGCCATCACCGGCTGGCTGGGGATCGCGGTGGCCGCGGGCTGCCTGACCCACTGCCTGGGCGACGCGCTGACCGAGTCCGGCTGCCCGTTCCTCTTCCCGATCCCGATCGCCGGCGAGACCTGGTACGAGCTGGGACCCCCGAAGGCGCTGCGGTTCAAAACGGGCAAGAAGGTCGAGAAGCGGCTCATCTTCCCGGTGTTCGTGGTGGTCGGCGTGCTACTGGTGCCCGGCGTGTGGGATTGGTCGGTGAGCACGTTCGAGCGGCTGTTCATCCCGCCGGCGAGCCAGCAGGCGACCACGCCTTGATGCGTTCCGCCGCCGCGGCGGTGTCGGTGTAGTCGCGGGTGTGCGCGATCAGGCCGTCTTTGATCGTCATCACCATCACGTACGTGGCGACGAAGCTCTCGCCGCCCATTTCCTGGTGGAGGTCGAACTCGGCGACCAGCACCGCGGGGTCGGCGGTCTCGTGGACCACCACGTTGGCGGCTTTCGTGATCCGGCGTGCCTCGCCCGCGCGGCGGAACCGGCGGCGCAGTTCCTCGCGGCCGTGGGACACCCGCGGCGCGCCGGGCAGGGTGAACGGCATTTCGAGGGTGACGTCTTCGGCGTAGCAGTCGGCGAGGTCGTCCCAGCGGTTCTCGACGGAGGCGGCCAGGAAGCGATCGAAGACGGAACGCGCCGGGGACACGGTGCTGGGCATCGGAATTCTCCTGGAACACTGGACGTTGAATCGGAACGGTGCACCCGCTTACGACGATACGGAGCCTGCGTTCCGGTTGTCAACGAGGAGACGAACATGGAGAAGATGCGCGCGGACGCGCGGCGCAACCGGGCCAAGGTCCTGGCTGCCGCCGAAGAGGCGTTCGCCGCCGACGGGCTCGCCGTGCCGCTCGACGACATCGCGCGGCTGGCCGGTGTCGGCGCCGGCACCGTCTACCGGCACTTCCCCAGCAAGGAGGCGCTTTTCCAGGCCGTCGTCCTCGAGCGGATCGAGCAGTTCGCCGAGGAGGCCCGCGGGCTCGCCGCCGCCGACGACCCCGGTGAGGTCTTCCTCGACTACTTCGTCCGGGTCATCAAGCAGGCGTCGCTCAACCGGGCCATCTGCGACGCCCTCGCCGAGTCCGGCGGGCACGCCTTCAAGGCCGGCGCCGGCGACGACTTCCGCTCCGCGCTCGGCACACTGCTGAAGCGGGCGCAGGACGCCGGGACCGTCCGGCGCGACATCGACGGCGACGACCTGCGCGCGCTCATCGTCGGCTGCCTCGCCGTCGAGCGGTACTCGCCGGGCAGCCGGCACCTCGTCCGGATCGTCGTCGACGGGCTGCGGGCGTCAGCCGGGGAGAGCGACGTCGCGTAGCTGCGCCCGGCTGGCGACGCCGAGCTTCGGGAACAGCTTGTACAGGTGGTACCCGACGGTCCGCGGGCTGAGGAACAGCCGCGCGCCGATCTCGCGGTTGGACAGCCCGGCCGCGGCCAGCTCCGCGACCTGACGCTCCTGCGCGGTCAGCTGCCCGGTGCCCGGCGCGGACGACCCGGCCGCGCGCAGTTCCCCGCCGGCAGTGGCGGCCCACTCGGCCGCGCCGAGGCTTTCGAACGTCTCCAACGCCGCCCGCAGCTCGACCTTCGCCTCGGTGATCCGCCGCTCCCGCCGCAGCCGCCGGCCCAGCCGAAGCCGGCCCCGCGCCTGCTCGAACGGCAGATCGGGAACGGTCACCCACTCCGACACCGCTTCGGCGCGGTCGAGCGTGGCCGCCGCGTCGACGTCCCGGTGGCCGAGCGCCGAAAGCCGTTCCGCCGCTTCGGTGAGCTCGCCGCGCGAGAGGTGCAGCGCGCCCAAGGCCCACCGGGCGTGGGCCGCCGCGAGCGCGTTGTCCTGGGCGGGCGCGTCGCGCAGCACGAGGCCCGCGTACCGGCGACACTCGGGGCCGTCGCCGCGCAGAGCCGCGAGACGCGCCAAAACGGCGTGGGCGTCGGCCACCGTCACGCGCTGTTCGGCCGCGGTTCGCAGCGCTTCTTCCGCGTGCGCCTGGGCGTCGGCCCAGCGGCCCAGGTCCAGTTCGAGCTCGGCCAGCCAGACCAGCAGGACTGCGTAGAGGGCGAGGATTCCGTTGGCGCGCAAACGCTCCGCGGCGACGAGCCCGAACTCCCGCGTCGCCTGCCGGTGCGGGCCGCGGCGGCTGATCGCCATCGTGACGAGCCAGCGGTGCGCGTGCCGCTCGGTGAGCGTCTCCGGCACGGCGTCGACGATCTGCCACGGGTCCGGCGTCTCCCCCTCGCCGACGAGCAGTTCGGCCAGGACGTGGAAGCCGGGTTCGCACGGCAGCGTGCGGATCCGCCCCGCCAGCGCGACGACGTCGTCCCAGCGGTCGCGGTGGTGGGCGGCGTCGATGGCGAGGAACAGCAGCCGGGCGGCGTGGCTGGGATCGGTCTGGCCGGCGACGGCGGTCAGGTGCTCCTGCGCGGCGGCGAGGTTCCCGCTGTAGAGCTCGATGAGCCCGCGCAGCCGCCCGGTGAACGGCCGCGCGACGGGCTCGCGCACCTCCGCGGCCATGACTTCGAGCAGCCGCCGGGCCCGCGCGGGATCACCGGCTTTCCACGCGGTGTGGGCGGCTTCGCAAAGGCCGTGGGCCCGCGCGGTCTCGTCCATGCTTCGAAGCTAGGGGTGCCCGGCTGAGACGCCGTTCAGGTCCCGCAGCTGCCGCAGCGGCGACCAGAGCAGGATCGCGGCCGACGCGAGCACCCCGGCCGCCGCGATGTGCAGGGTCACCCGCATCCCGAACGCGCTCGCCAGCGCGCCGCCGAGCAGGCTGCCGAGCGGGACGGCGCCGAAGACCAGCGTGTGCGTGATCGAGTTGACCCGGCCCAGCAGCTCCGGCGGCGCGGCGGCTTGCTGGTAGCTCATGCCGAACACGTTCAGCACGATGACGCCGAAGCAGGCGAAGAACCCGGCGACGACGTAGCAGGTGAGCCCCCAGCCGGGCCCGGTGAACGGGTAGAGCTGGTAGGCCAGGCCGTACAGCACGGCCGCGCCCCAGAGCGCCCGCGCGCCGCCGATGCGCGCGCCGATCCGCCGCGCGGTGAGCCCGGCGGTGAGGGCGCCGGCCAGCGTGACCGTGCCGAGCAGCCCGATCGCCCACGCCGACAGGCCGACGTCGCGGGCGAGGAACACGACGACGATGGCCAGGTGCACCGACTGGAAGAAGCTCGACACGGCACCGTGCACGCTGACGGCCAGCAGGATCCGGTCGCCGCGGACGACCCGGAGGCCGTCGCCGATCTCGCGGAGCAGCCGCCGTGGCCGGGGTTCGGGCCGCAGGTCGGGCGTTTCGATCCGGCGCAGCCACAGGGCGGACCACAGGTAGCTGACGGCGTCGACGGCCAGGGCCGCGGCGATACCGAGCGCCTGCACCACCAGCCCGGCGACCGGGATCGGCGCGAGCAGCAGCGGCGGCCGATGTCGGCGGCGATCAGCACCGGGCGATGGCGCATCCGGGCATCCGCGCGCCGACCTGCAGGCCGAGCACCAGGTACGGCCGGTTCTCCCCTTCAGCAAGAGCGCGACCTCGAAGACCGACGCGCCGAGCTGTCCACAGCCTTGCCGTGATGTGGACAGCTGAGCCGTCCGAAGCCCGCTCGCCCGGTTTTGTCGGCCTGGGGCGATAAACTGGGACCGGGGACGCCCCCCAAGGGAAGGGCGGGGGCCGCCGTGGTCCCAGGTCGCCACCCGCCGCAGCTGCGTCGGCAGCGTAGTGACTGCGAGCAGCGGCACCGCCAGCACGTCGACTCGGCTCCCGAGCTGGCTCACCAGGTCGGCGAGCCACAGCCGGCGGAAGTCGCGGTTCCCCAGTACCCCCATGATCCCAACGTGGCACGCTGAACAAAGTTGAGTCAAGCCGACTCAAGGTGCACGTTCGGTAACACCAGCTAAGATCAACGCGAGTTATTCCTCGTACCTGCGCTGCGCGTGGCGAGGGGGTGCCCGGATGAACGGCCGACCTACCTGGGGCTCCGCCGCGGTCACCGGGCTGGCGGGGTTCTCCGCCGGACTGCTGGTCGCCGCGCTGCTCATCGCCGGGCGGGCCGCTCCCAAGCCCGTCGACCTCACCACTCCGCCACCCACCACCGTGTCCGCCCGGCCCGTCACCGTGACGGCGTCCGTGCCGCCCTCCACCGTCACCTCGGTGGAGACTTCGCCGCCGACCACGACGACGAGCGTCGTCGAGGTGACCGTGACGCCGTCGACCACGGCCACCTCCACCACGGCAACCTCGCCCGCTCTTCCGCTGACCAGCGGGTGGCGTGACTGACCCGTGCAACCCGCGCGCCCGGAACTGACGTCCAGACCGCATGCGAAGGATTCCGTGGATCGCGGTGCTGCTCGTCGCCGGCTGCGGCCAGGCGGGCAGCGGCGGGGTGGCCTGCCCGGACATCGGCACCCGGGTCGGCATCGGCCTCAGCGTCCCGGACCCCGCCGGCGTCACCCGCGCGACGCTCGACGCCTGCTGGGGCGACCAGTGCGTCACCCGCCCGGTCGACCTGCAGCCGGAGACGGCCGCCGGACCGACGTCCTGCGCCGGGACCGGCCCGGACGCCGCCTGCGGCGCCGCGATGGTCCCGACCGGCGGCCTCCAGGGCTTCGCCGACATCCCCGGCCTGCCCGCCGAGCCGGTCGAGGTCACCGTCCGGTTCGACGACGGCCGCCCGCACACCGTCACCGTCACGCCCGGCTTCCTGCACCCCGGCGGACCCGCCTGCGGGCCGGGCGGGCCGCAGGCCCAGCTCGTGGCCGGTCCCGGCCACGAGCTGAAACCGCGTTAGCCGACGTCGCGGCGGCGCCAGCCCACCAGGCCGGCCACGAGCGCGACGATCGCGACCGCCATCAGCCAGACCAGCGGTGTCGCGACCAGCTCCTGGCCGGGGAGCTTCGGCGGGTGCTGGAACGGCGACACGTCGAGCACCGCCTGCGGCAGGTTGACGACCGGGCCGAACAGGCTCAGCAGCAGCGCCAGCGCACCCACCGCCCACGCGGCGGCCGAGAACCCCGGTACCAGCCCGAAGATCGTCACCGCCAGCGCGACGACCACCCAGGCCGCCGGCAGCTGGACGAGCATCCCGGCGAGCGCGTCGCCGACCGAGCCGCCGACGTCGCCGGTGCGCAACCCGTTGGCCAGCCCCATGAACAGGCCGCCGGCGAGCAGCAGCAACGCCGTCCCGAAGAACGCGAACACCAGGTGCCCGCCCGCCCAGCGCAGCTTGCCGACGCTCGTGGCCAGCACCGGCTCGAGCCGGATCGCCGTCTCCTCGCCGCGCATCCGCAGCACGGCCTGGACCCCGTACAGCGACGCGACCATGGCGAACATCCCGGCCATCGCCGCGAGGAACGCCTGCGTCAGCGCGTGGCTGCCGCCGAGCCGTTCGAAGATCTGCTGCGCCTGCGGGCTCGACCCGACCAGGTCGCCGATGCCGCTGGCGATCGAGCCGAACACCGCGCCGACCACGGCCGTGCCGATCGTCCAGCCGAGCAGCGGGCCGCGGTGCAGCCGCCAGGCCAGCGCCAGCGGCGACCGCAGGCTCGCCGCCGCGCGCGCCGGGCCCGGCCGCGGCGGCAGGATGCCGACGCCGACGTCACGGCGGGGAAGCAGCCAGTACCCGGCCGCGCCCACCACCAGCGCGAACGCCACCGGCAGCAGGAGCACCCACCAGCGTTCGCCGGCGAACGGGCGGACCTGCTGCACCCAGCCGATCGGCGACAGCCACGACAGCCAGCGGGCGTCCACAGTGGAATCACCCGCGCCGCGCAGCAGGAACGCCGCGCCGACCACGGCGGTGCCGATGCCGTTGGCCGTGCGGGAGTACTCGGCGAGCTGGACGGCGACCGCCGCCACCGCCGTGAACCCCAGCCCGGCCAACGCTTCCGCCGCGCCGAAGGCGACCGAACCGGCGGCGGGCAGGCCGGCGCCGATCATGCTGACCGCCTGGACGACCCCGATCAGCACGCTCGCGCCGCCCGCCACCAGCAGCGCCGACGTCAGCGCCGCGTACCGGCCGACGACCGCGGACGCGAGCAGCTCCGCGCGGCCCGTGTCCTCCTCCGCGCGGGTGTGCCGGGTGACCGTGAAGACCACCATCAACCCGGTGAGCAACGCGAGGAACCCGCACATGCGCCAGGCGATGAACCCGCCGGCGGTGGTCAGGTCGAACGGCGGCCCGTAGAGCAGCGCGTACGACGGGTTGGTGTTCGCGCCGGCCTGCAGGGCCAGCCGGTCGGCGACCGTCGGGTAGAACTGCGTGAACGTGTTGACCGTGCTGGCCGGGACGATGCTCAGCAGCACGATCCAGATCGGCAGCACGACGCGGTCGCGGCGCAGCGCGAGCCGGGTGAGGTGCCAGGTGCCCGCGAGCTCGTGGGCGGGCGCGGCCTCGGCTTCCGCGCGCGAGAGGGTCGCGGTCATTTCGCGCTCGCCTCGGTCGTGTAGTGCCGCAGGAACAGCTCTTCCAGCGTCGGCGGCTGGCTGACCAGGCTCCGGACGCCGACTTCGGTGAGCTGGCGCAGGGCTTCGTCGAGCGAGCGCGTCTCGACGTCGAAGCGGACGCGGTTGCCCTCGACCTTGAGGTCGTGGATGTTGGCCAGCTTCGTCAGCCCGTTCGGCGGGCCGGCCAGCTCGGCGGTGATCGACGTCCGCGTCAGGTGGCGCAGCTCGGCGAGGGTGCCGGACTCGACCGTCTTGCCGTTGCGGATGATGCTGACCTTGTCGCACAGCGCCTCGACCTCGGCGAGGATGTGGCTGGAGAGCAGCACGGTCCGGCCCTGCTCGCGCTCCTCCTGGATGGCGTACTGGAACGTCGCCTCCATCAGCGGGTCGAGGCCGGACGTCGGCTCGTCGAGGATCAGCAGGTCGACCCGTGACGCGAGCGCCGCGACGATGGCGACCTTCTGCCGGTTGCCCTTCGAGTACGTCCGCCCCTTCTTCTTCGGGTCGAGGTCGAACCGCTCGATGAGGTCGGCGCGGCGCTTCTCGTCGAGCCCGCCGCGCAGGCGGCCGAGCAGGTCGATCACCTCGCCGCCGGAGAGGTTGGGCCAGAGGTTGACGTCGCCGGGCACGTAGGCCAGGCGGCGGTGCAGGCTCGCCGCGTCCTTCCAGGGATCGCCGCCGAGCAGGCGGACGTCCCCGGAGTCGGCGTGGAGCAGCCCGAGCAGGACCCGGACGGTGGTCGACTTCCCGGCGCCGTTCGGGCCGAGGAACCCGTGTACTTCCCCAGTAGGTACCTGCAGATCAAGGCCGTCCAGGGCCTTTGTCCGGCCGAACGACTTGTGGAGGCCGGAGATCGCGATGGCGTTTTCCATGCTTCGGAAGCTACACTGGTTTCACAAAGTTGTGAAGTTAAGAAAATGTCTAGATGGAGTGATCTTGCTGGGACGGTGCGGAAGGATGGGCCGATGACGACGCCTGACACGAAAAGAGATGAAGACGCCGTCCGCCGGTACGTCGAGAGCCTCGCGCTCGTGCTTTCGCAGATCGGGATGCAGCGCATGGCCGCGCGGGTGTTCGCCGCGCTGATGACCACCGACGAAGGCCGCCTGACCGCCGCCGACCTGGCTTCCCAGCTGTCGGTCAGCCCGGCCGCGATCTCGGGCGCGGTCCGCTTCCTCGAACAGATCGGCCTGGTCGCCAAGGAGCGCGAGCCCGGCGAGCGCCGCGACCACTACCGCCTCTACGACGACCTCTGGTACGCCACGTTCCTCAAGCGCGACCGCATGATCATCATGTGGCGCGACGCGGCCGAGAACGGCATCGAAGCGCTCGGCGAGGACTCGCCGGCGGGGGCGCGGCTCGCCGAGATGCGGGACTTCCTGTCGTTCATGCTGGTCGAGCTCAACGGCATGTACGAGCGCTGGCACAAGCTCCGCGAGGAGAAGAACGCCTAGAGTGCCGCGAGCAGCGTGTCCGCGAGCCGGTCGGCCAGGTCGGCCGGCTCGCTCTCGTCGAAGGTGGCCAGGAACGCCTGCTGGAAGCACGCGCCGAGGAGCAGAGCCGCGGTCGCCTCGACGTCGGTCTCCGGCTTGATCCGGCCCAGGGCCACCTCGGCACGCAGGTAGTCCTCAATGCCTTTCAGCGGGATGCGCGGCCCGGCGCCGCCCACCCGGTCCCGGTGCGAGCGCAGCAGCTCCCGGGACGAGAACATCGAGATGGCGATCGGGAAGCTGTCGGTGTAGAACGCCAGGCCGAGCCGCGCGACGCGGACGAGGTTGTCCCGCAGCGGCGCCCGGCCGGGGTCGGCGGTCAGCTCGGCCAACGTGGCGCCCAGTGCGGGCAGCTCGTCGGAGAGCACGCTGAGGAACAGGTCGGTCTTGTCCCGGAAGTGCTTGTAGAGCATCGCCTCCGAGTAGCCCGCGGTCTGCGCGATGACCTTGGTGGTCGCGTGGGCGTAGCCCTGCTCGCGCATCACCTTCGCGGCCGCGGCGACGATCTCCTCACGGCTTCCCATGGGTGGCTCCCTGAGTGCGTTCTCAGCGTGGTTAGTAAACACTCACCCTACCTGGTGAGTGTTTACTAACCACGAAGGAGACATCATGAAGATCACCGTGCTGGGGGCGACCGGCGGCGTCGGCGGCGAGGTCGTCAAGCAGGCACTGGACCGTGGCTGGGACGTCACGGCCGTCGTGCGCGACCCCGCGAAACTCCGGCTGCCGGCCCACGTCGTCGTCGCCGGCCTGCACGACCACGAGAAACTGGCGGCCGCGATCGAAGGCCGGGACGCGGTCATCTCGGCGGTCGGCTCCCGCGACCGCGGGCCGACGACCGTCTGCGCGGACGGCGCCCGCGCGGCCATCGAGGCCGGCGCGAAACGCCTGCTGGTCGTCAGCGCCAGCGGCATGCACACCGAAGGCGACGGCTTCTTCACCCGCACCCTGGTGAAACCGCTGCTCAACACGTTCCTCAAGCACGGGTGGGCCGACATGCTGGCGATGGAGGACGTCGTGACGGCGTCCGGCGTGGACTGGACGGTGGTCCGGCCGCCGATGCTGCTCGACGGTCCCCGCACGGGCAAGGTGGCGAGCCGGCTCGACGGGAACGTCCGCACCTTCACCATCCGGCGCGCCGATGTCGCCGCGTACCTGCTCGACGCCGTGGCGGACCCCACGCTGATCAGGGCGAAGGTTTCGATCGCCCACGGCTAACTTCGAAGGATGGTGATCCTGGCTCAAGCCCTGTACGTCAAACGCAAGACCCCGCGGCTCCCCGGCGCCGCGGGACCGACCGAGGGGCTCGTGCCGGGGAACGGCGAGCCGTTCCGCCTGGCCGTGCTCGGCGAGTCCACTGTGGACGGCGTCGGCGCGGCGAACCACGAGGAAGCGCTCACCGGCTGCCTCGCCCGCGAGCTCGCGCGCGGCGGCCGCGCGGTGCGCTGGCAGGCGGTCGGGCGGACCGGCGCCAACGCGCGGGTCGTCCGCGCCGAGCTGGTCCCGTTGCTGCGCCCGGCCGACCTGGTCGTGGTCGCCCTCGGCGTCAACGACACCATCGAGCTGCGGACGGCTCCCGCGTACCGCCGTGACCTGCTCGAACTGGTCGTCGAGCTGCGGCGGCGGCTCGGTCCGGTCGACGTCCTGCTGGCCGGGGTGCCGCCGATGTCCCGCTTCCCGGCGCTGCCGCGGCCGCTGCGGGACGTCCTCGCCGCCCGCTCGACCGCTCTCGACAAGGCGGCCGCCGCCCTCGCGAAGGTCCCCGGCGTCCGGCACATGCCGATGGACCCCGCCCTGCTCGACCCGGCCGCCTTCGCGTCCGACCGCTTCCACCCGGGGCCCGCCGGGTACGCGCGCTGGGCCGAAAACCTGGCACTCCCCGTGATCGGTTAGCCGCGCTGCGTCGATCTTCGAAAAAAGTTCGAGATTCGGGTATCTGGCGGTGCCGCCACTGCGTCCTGTGGAGCAGCCAAGCACGGAGATGGGAACGAGGCAGGGGGTGCCGAGTTCGGAAATGCGCGGTGACCGGGAGCCGAGGGGGCTACCGGACACCGTAGGCCGGGTGCCCTTCGGGGGAGGGGACATCCGGCGGGCCCGTTGGGGAGCGGGCCCTTGAGGGAGGGGAGTACCGGTCGGCGCGGGTTCACCCGCTCGCGTCGGCCGGTACCTCCCTCGATCGCCAGTTGACCGAAAGCGCGACCGACGAAGTAAGTGACCTTGATGTATCCGAGATCCACCTGCACGCTCCTTCCCCCCGAAGGACCCGCGATACTGCCGTTGCCGACTCGAAGACTTTTCCGAAGAGGGGCAGATACCGTGACCGACGTGCAGACCACCGAGGTAGACCCGCCGTGGGAAGGCCTGACCGGCGCCGAGCTGCACGCCGCGTGCATGCGGGCGGCCCGCGACGGCGACCGCCGCGCGATGGACCGCCTCGTCGCCGAGCTGACCCCGCTCGTCTGGCACGTCGCCCGCGCCAACGGCCTCGACCGCTCGGTCGCCGAAGACGTCGTGCAGACCGTGTGGCTGGCGCTGTTCAGCCAGCTCGGCAAGCTCCGCGACCCCAAGGCCCTCGCCGCCTGGCTCATCACGACCACCCGGCGCGAAGCCACGCACCCCTTCGGCCGCCGCATCCAGCCGGTGCCCTTGAGCGACGAAGTCGCCGAGGCCATGCCGAGCACCCAACCGGCACCCGAAGACGAAGCCGTCCGCGCCGACCGCGACCGCCGGGTCTGGCGCGCCTTCGTCCGGCTGCCCCAACGCTGTCAGGAACTGCTCCGGCTGACCGTCCTCGCGGGTCGCGCGGAGTACCAGCTCGTCGCCGAGGCGCTGCGCATGCCACGCGGCAGTGTCGGACCGACCAGGGGGCGCTGCCTCGACCAGATGCGCGATCTCCTCGCCAGTGAAGGGGGAAGCCGATGAACGACCTCGGAACGCCGGGCGAGGCCTATTCCGACGATCTGATCCTGGCCGGCATCGGCCGCTTCCTCGACGAACTGGACCCGCCACCGGGAGACCTGGTGCAGCGGGTCCAATTCGCGCTCGCCCTCGAAGACCTCGACGTCGAGGTCGCGCGGTGGGAGCGGCTGGACAACCTCGCCGGCGTGCGCGGCGGCGGCACCGGGACGATCACGTTCACCGTCAGCGACCTGACGGTGATGATCAACCTGACCAAGATGGGCAAGCTGCACCGCATCGACGGCTGGCTGGTGCCCGCCGGCCAGTACGGCGTCGAGGTGCGCGTCGCCGAGCACGGCACGACGTCCACGACCGCCGACGAAGGCGGCCGGTTCGTGCTGGACAACGTGCCGCGCGGGACGACGCAGATCCTCGTGCACCTCGGTGACGTGTCGTGCCGCCGGACGGTCGTGACACCGACGGTGGTGCTCTAACCGAGGAAGTCGGCCAGGGGGACGGGGGTCAGCCCGTCCTTCTTCGCCTGCTCGACGAACGCCGTGTAGTCCTCTTTGAAGGTCTTGCGGAAGTGCATCAGCACGATGTCGCCGGGCTTGAGCTTGTCGCCGGCCTGGAACTGGACGTGCCCGTCGTTGACCGCGGCGGTCCACAGCACCGCGACGCGCATGCCGCACGCGGCCGCCGCGCGCAGCGTGTTCTGGTCGTAGTTGCCGAACGGCGGCCGGAAGAGCGACGGCCGCACGCCGAGCTCCGTCGCGAAGTCGTCGGCGTCGTCGCAGATCTCCTTGCGCTGGAACTCGAACGGCTTGCCCTTGAGGTTCGGGTGGTCGACCGTGTGGTCGCCGAGGGTCGCGCCGGTCGCGTCGAGGATCTGCTTGAAGTACGCCTCGTGGCCCTTCACGTACTTCTGGTTCAGGAACAGCACCGGGTGGGTGCCGTTCTGCTGCATCAGCTTGAGCGCGTCGGGGTCCTTGACCGCGCCGTCGTCCATGGTGAGGAAGACGTACGGCTTGTCGGTGGTGATCCGGCGGACCACCGGGACCTGGCCGTTCTCGACCGCGGGCGCCTTCTGCTGGACGGTGCCGAACGGGTACGGCGCCGACGTCGTCGTCCCGGGCCCGCCCCCGGGTGCCGGGTTCGGCTGGCTGGTGCCGAACTCCGTCCGGTCCGGCTCGCTCGTCGAGCAGGCGGTCAGTGCCAGTGCCGCGGCGGCGACCACGGCTGCGACGCGCTTCATCCCGCGTCCCCCTTTCGCGTAGCGAAGAACTACCCGATCGGGTGACGCGGGGGTGGCGGTGGAAGTTGCGTCCGCTGATCTTGTGTGGCCGGGGCCACCCAGGTCAGCGTCCGGTTTCGGCCGCCTTGACCAGCTTGCCGGAGAACAGCCGGATCACGCGTTCGAGTCCGGCCGCGAGGATCGGGCCGCTGCCCTTGACCGGCTCGGTGAACGATCCGGTCCAGCGCAGGTGTGTGCCGCCGTCGGCGGTGGGCGTGAGGAGCACTTCGGCCCGGTAGTCCTTGATCGGGTTGGCGCCGAAGAACGTGTAGACGTGCTTGCGGCCGGGCTCGTACTCGACCGTCTCCTCGCGGATCAGCACCGGCCAGAGACCGACCTCGCGGACGGCGCCGACACCCGGGCCGGGCCGCTTCCAGCGAGCCTGGACGATGAGTGGCTTTCCCCACTCCGCCCAGCGCGGGCCCTCGGCCTCGCGCGCGAACAACGCCTCCGGCGGAGCCGTGCTCGTGCGGTTGACCTCGAAGGAGAACTTGCGGCCCACCGGAACCTCCCACGTTGTTGACAGATTGATAATTAAGCGTTCCCGGCAGCGTAGGTCAAGATGGGGGCGTGAGCACGCCGCGTCCCGACCTCGCCGCGCCGCACTGGCTGACCCAGCTCCTGCGCAGCAAGCCGGTCCCGGTGCCGTGGAACATGGTCGCTCGCGCCGTCGTCGCGCTGGCCGTGCCGCTCGCGATCGCCTACGCCGCCGGGGACATCGCCGTCGGCGCGCTGATCTCGACCGGCGCGCTGCCCGCCGTGCTGTCCGAATCGGCCGGTCCCTACCGCTACCGCGCGCGACGCCTGGGCGGCGCCACGCTCGCCGCGACCGCCGGGTACCTCGTCGGGCTGCTCACCGGCGGCACGCCCGCACTGTCCGTGCCGGCGGTGATCCTGGTCGCGGCGGTGTCCGCGCTGATCAGCGCGGCCGGCAGCAACGCCTCGGTCGCCGGGCTGCAGATGTTCGTGTTCTGCGTGCTCGGCACCGGCCAGCACGCGACCGGCGTGCGCGTCGAAGTCCTCTTCGGCTACTTCTGCCTCGGCGCCGCCTGGAGCTTCCTCGTCGCGCTCGTCAGCTGGACGTTCCGGGCGACCAGCCCCGAACGTTCCGCCGTCGCGCACGTCTACGTCGAGCTGGCCGCGATGCTCTCGGCGACCGACGAAGCCGTCTCGCGCGTCGCACGGCACCGGCTGACCACGGCCATGAACACCGCCTACGACCAGCTGCTCACCGCGCGCTCGTGGCTGTCCGGCCGCGACGCCGCCTACCGGCAGCTGCTCAACCTGCTCTCGGCGACGACGCCCGCGGTCGAGGCATCGGTGGCGATGGTCAACGCCGGCCGCCGCCCGCCGCAGGACGTCATCGACCACTTCGTCGCGCTCTCGGCGTCGGTGCTGGCCAGCCAGCCGCTGCCGGAACCGCCGCCGAAGCCGGCCGACGACGGCGATCCGCTGCTCGCCGCGCTGTACGCCGGCCTGGTCCGGATCGGCAAGGGCGACGACCGCAAGCGCCGCGAGCCGACGCCCTGGTACCGGCGCCTGCGCACGTGGGCGGGCTCGCTCGCGTCCGGCCCGCTGACCTGGATCGCCGCGCTGCGGCTGACGTTGTGCGTCGCGATCGCCGAAGTCGTCGGGCTGCTCGTGCCGCTGGAGCGGTCGTACTGGATCACCCTGACCGTCGGGATCGTGCTCAAGCCGGACTTCGGTTCGGTCTTCGGCCGCGCGGTGCTGCGCGGGATCGGCACGGTCGTCGGCGTCGGGGTGGGGGCGGTCGTGCTCGGGGTCGGCGGGCACGGCTGGCTGCTGGTCGCGCTGATCGCGATCTTCGCGGGCGGCGTCGCGGTCGGGAAGGTGCGCAACTACGGCATCCTCAGCGCGTTCGTGACGCCGTTGATCATCCTGCAGATGGACCTGGCGAACACCGGCAGCTGGGACGTCGTGGTCGCGCGGCTGGTCGACACCGTCCTGGGCTGCTTGATCGTGCTCGTCTTCGGCTACCTGCTGTGGCCGGGCAGCCGTCGTCCGCAGGTCGGCGGCCGGCTGGCCGACGGCTTGGACGCCGTCGCGAAGTACGTCTCGTGCGCGCTGGTCGAGGCTTCCTCCGGCGACGCCCGGCTGGCGCGGTCGCGGGCCCGTCGCGGCGCCTACCGGGCGCTGGCCGACCTGCGGACGGCGTTCCAGCAGGTCGTCGTCGAGCCGTCGGCGAACGGCCGCCAGGCGGTGGCGTGGTGGCCGGTCATCGCCGCGCAGGAACGCGTCGCCGACGCCGTCACCGAGGTCGGCGTGACGATCGGCCGCGGCGTGGCGCCACCGGCGCCGGCCGACATCGAGCTGCTGACCGCCGCGCTGGACGAGCTGGCGTCGGCGATCCGCGAACAGCGCGAGCCGCGGTCGGTGCCGCTGCCGGACAACCCGCGGCTGGCCGGGGTGGTCGACCAGCTGGAGTCGGCGTTCGACGCCGTCCGCGGGCCCGACCTGGTGGAACGCACGCCGTTGCGGCTGGTCCGGCGGTTCCTGCCCTACCACAGGCGCACCTGACGTCCGTGCTGTTCAATTGCCGCATGGGAATCGACTTCGACGCGTTGAAGGGCAAGGCCGAAGAGGCCCTGCGCGAGCACAACGACAAGATCGAGGAGGGCCTGGACAAGGCGGCGGACTTCGCGAAGTCCAAGTTCTCCGGCCACGACTCGCAGATCGACGGCGGTGTCGAGAAGGCCAAGGACTTCCTCAACAAGTTCGACGACACGCCGGACCGCTAGTTACTGGACCTCGCCGGTCGCGATCCCGTCCGACAGCCCGGTGATCCGGCCGCCGCGCTCGCCGAGCGCGATCAGGCCCTGCCGCGCGTCCGGTGCCGAAAGGCTGATCCGGACGCCGGCGCGGTCGACGTCCAGGCTGGCGGCGAGCGCCTGCGCGCCTTCGTACCCCGCGTTGATCGTGGCCGCCAGCCCGCCGGTCGACGCGAGCGAGCCGCGTGCGGCGCCGAGCCGGCCGAGGGCCTCGTCGACGATCGGCAGCAGGGCGTCCCGGTTGCCTTCGGTCATCGCGCGCACGAGGTGCGGGTTCGAGCCCGCGACCCGCGTGCCGTCGCGGTAGGAGCCGGCGGCCAGCGACATGGCGAGCGGCCCGCCCTCGGCGCCGATGGTGGCGAGGATCGCCGCGAACAGGTGCGGCAGGTGCGAGATCCGGGCGACGGCTTCGTCGTGCGACTCGGCGGGCAGCGGGACGACGTGCGCCCCGACGTCCAGCACGAACCCCGCGACCTCGGCCCACGCCTCGAGATCGGTGTCGTCTTCGACGGCGACGACCCAGGCGGCGCCCTGGAACAGCGCGGCGTCCCCGGCCAGCCAGCCCGAGTTCGACGTCCCCGCCATCGGATGGCCGCCGACGTACCGCGTGTACGGCACGCGGCGGCGGACGGCGTCCAGGACCGGCGCTTTCACGCTGGTCACGTCGGTGAGCAGGCAGTGCGACGCGTGCTGGGACACCAGGCGCAGCAGGTCCTCGACGGCGGGCAGGGGCACGGCCAGCACGACCATCGCGTCGTCGGCGGCGGCCCGGTGCAGCGCGGCTTCGACGTCCGTCGTGACGTCGTAACCCGCTCTGCTGGCCGCGTCGGCGTCCACTTCGGAAACCGCGGCGCCGAACGCCGTGCGGCCGCTGGCGGCCGCCGCGCGCAGCAACGACCCGCCGATCAGCCCGAGCCCGATCACGCATACGTCTCGCACGGGCCCCATCCTGCCAGTGCCGGACGCATTAAGGGCTACAGCGCGGCGGCGAGCCTCGTTCCCTGGTCGATCGCGCGTTTCGCGTCGAGTTCCGCGGCGACGTCGGCCCCGCCGATGAGGTGCACCGGCAGCCCCGCGGCCCGCAGCTCGTCGGCGAGGTCCCGCACGGGCTCCTGACCGGCGCAGACGACGACCGTGTCGACTTCGAGCAGCCGCGGGGCGCCGTCGACGGTGATGTGCAGGCCGGCGTCGTCGATCTTCTCGTACGCCACGCCGGGGATCTGCTCGACGCGCTTCGCCTTGAGCGCGGCGCGGTGCACCCAGCCCGACGTCTTGCCGAGCCCGGAACCGATCCCGGACTTCTTGCGCTGCAGCAGGTACACCCGCCGCGGCGACGGCTCGGGCTTCGGCGTCGTGAGCCCGCCGGGCGCCTGTTCCGGGTCGGTGACGCCCCACTCGGCCATCCACGCGTCGAGGTCGAGCGCGGGCGAATCCGTGTGCGTGAGGAACTCGCTGACGTCGACGCCGATCCCGCCGGCCCCGATCACGGCGACCCGCTCGCCCACCGGCTTGCCGTGCCGGACGACGTCGACGTACGAAAGCACCTTGGGATGGTCGATCCCGGGCAGCGACGGCACACGCGGCGCGACGCCGGTGGCCAGCACGACCTCGTCGAACCCGGTCAGTTCGCCCGCCGACACGCGCTTTCCGAGGTGCAGCTTCACGCCGGTGACCTCGAGGCGCCGCCGGTAGTAGCGGATGGTCTCGGCGAACTCCTCCTTGCCGGGGATCTTCCGCGCGATGCCGAACTGGCCGCCGATCTCGTCGTCGGCTTCGAACAGCTCGACACTGTGGCCGCGTTCGGCGAGCGCGGTCGCCGCGGACAACCCGGCGGGACCCGCGCCGACGACGGCGACGTGCTTCGACCGCCGCGTCGGGGCGAGCGTCAGCGTGGTTTCGTGGCCGGCGCGCGGGTTCACCATGCAGGACACGAGCTTGCGCTTGAAGGCGTGGTCCAGACAGGCCTGGTTGCACGCGATGCACGTGTTGATCTCGTCTTCGCGGCCGGTCTCGGCCTTGCGGATCCACTCGGGGTCGGCGAGGAACGGCCGCGCCATCGACACGAGATCGGCGTCGCCGCTGCTCAGCGCTTCCTCGGCCACCTGCGGCATGTTGATCCGGTTCGACGTGACGACCGGGATGCCCACGTGCGGCTTGAGCTTCCCGGTCACCCAGGTGAACGCGGCGCGCGGCACCGACGTCACGATCGTCGGCACGCGGGCCTCGTGCCAGCCGATGCCGGTGTTGATGATCGTCGCACCGGCGGCTTCGACTTCTTGGGCGAGCGCGACGACGTCTTCCCAGCGCTGGCCGCCCGGCACGAGGTCGAGCATCGAAAGCCGGTAGACGATGATGAAGTCGTCGCCGACCTTTTCCCTGGTGCGCTTGACGATTTCGACGGCGAACCGGCGGCGCTTCTCGGGTGTGCCGCCCCAGGCGTCGGTGCGCTTGTTGGTGCGCTCGGCCAGGAACTGGTTGATCAGGTACCCCTCGGAGCCCATGATCTCGACGCCGTCGTAGCCCGCTTCGCGCGCGAGCGCGGCACAGTTCGCGAAGGCGTCGATCTGCTTGCGGACGCCATGGTTCGTGAGGCCGCGCGGCCGGAACGGGTTGATCGGTGCCTTGATGCTCGACGCGGACACGCTCAGCGGGTGGTAGGCGTACCGGCCCGCGTGCAGGATCTGCAGCGCGATCTTGCCGCCGGCCTCGTGCACCGGTGCGGTGAGCTGCCGGTGCTGCTTCGCCTCGGCGGACGTCGTCAGCTTCGAGGCGAGCGGCAGCAGCCAGCCGGTCTTGTTCGGCGCGAACCCGCCGGTGACGATCAGGCCGACCCCGCCGCGAGCGCGTTCCGCGTAGTACTCGGCCAGTTCGGGGAAGTGCGCGGCCTTGTCCTCGAGGCCGGTGTGCATCGACCCCATCAGGACGCGGTTGCGCAGCGTCGTGAAGCCGAGGTCGAGCGGCGACAGCAAGTTCGGGTACGGGCTCATCAGGCGTCCTTGGGGTGGTGGAGGGCGGCGAGGACTTCGTCGAACCACTCGACCTGGCCCTCTTCGACGCGGATGCCGCCGCGCAGGACCAGGTACTGGTGCAGGTGCCGGCCGTGCAGGCCCGCGGGCGCGGGGAAGTCGCGCTTCTCGATCTGGCGGTAGACGTCGAGGCGTTCGGCGTGCGCCGCGCGGTGCCGGACGATCTCTTCGGCGACCTTGGCCGGGTCGCCGAAGGTCGCGCCGCGGATCTTCACGGCCAATTCGACGGGACCGGCACTCGGATCCGGCTCGGCGAGCCAGCGGACGAGTTCGGCGCGGCCGCCGTCGCTGACCGTGTAGACCTTCTTGTCCGGCCGCCTCGACTGCGCGACGACGTCGACGGCGACCCAGCCGGCCTCTTCCATCCGCTTCAGCACGCGGTAGATCTGCTGGTGGGTGGCGCTCCAGAAGAGCCCGATCGACTTCTCGAAGCGGCGCGTGAGCTCGTAGCCCGAGCCGGTGCGCTCGGACAGCGAGACGAGGATCGCGTGCTCCAGTGCCATGGCACGAGGGTCCTATGCAACGAGTTGCAGTGCAACGAGGCGCGCATCACTTCACCCCGTGAGGGGGATAAATCGGGTCGACTACGCGCGCGAAACGACGAGGATGGAGAGAGTGCACCCGGTACTCGAACTGATCTCCGAACGGATGGCGACCGGCAGCGTCCCGGGCGAACGCACCGACGGCCGGAGGCTGGCGCTCGCCATCGAAGGCGGCAGCAGCCGCGGCACCTACTCCAGCGGCATGGCCCTGGCGCTGGACGAACTCGGCGCCGTCCCGGTCTTCGACGCCGTCTACGGCTCGTCGGCCGGAGCGCTGAACGGCGCCTGGCTGCTCAGCGGCTGTTCGTCGACGGGCGTGCGGACCTGGTGGAACCCGGTCGTCATGCGCCGGATCATCAACCCGCTGCACACCCTGCGCGGCCGCGCGGTGATCGACCTCGAATACCTCGTCCACCAGGTGTATTCGGTGCTGGAGCCGATGGACTTCCCGGCGATCCTGGCCAACCCGGTGACGTTCCACCCGCTCGCCACCGACGCGGACACGGGGGAGTCGACCGACCTGCACCCCTTTCTCGACGACGTCGACGCGATCAAGGTCGCGCTCGCGGCGTCGTCGTGCATGCCGGTGCTGGCCGGGCCGCCGATCCCGATGGCCGGCCGCCGGTTCGTCGACGCGGGCGTCGCGGAGCCGATCCCGTACCGGACAGCGCTGGCCCAGGACGCGACCGACGTCCTGGTGCTGCGCACCCGCCGTGCGGACGAACTGCCGCTGCCGCCACCGCGTGCTTACGACGTCGTCGTGCCGCGGTTCCTGCGTCGCCAGGCCCCGGGCGCGATCCCCGCGTGGCGCGACACGTTCCGCCGGGACGTCGAGGACGAGGAGGTGCTGGCGTCCGATCCGCGGATCCTGAGCGTCCGCCCGCCGAACGGGGCACCGGACGTGGCGGTGCTGGAGCGCGATCCGGAGGTGCTGCGCAAGGCCGTCGACCTGGGCAGGAGCGCGGTCCTCGACGTGCTGGAAGGCCTGCGCGAAGCCTCCTAGGGCTTGCGCGCGACGCCGCCGATCACCCGCGACTGCGACGGCGACCCGGCGAACACGGTGTCGTCGTCCGGGTGCCACGCCGGCGCGTAGACGAGCCCGGGTGCCAGCATCGGCCAGCCGCCGAAGAAGCGTTCGAACTCGGTCATCGTGCGCAGGAAACCCGGGTTCGTCGTCGTCTCGTAGTACTCGAGCAGGTCGACCAGGGCCTGCCGCTCGTCCTCGTTGACCGGGTTCTCGTTCGTCATCTGCGACAGCACCAGCAGCGACCCCGAGGGCAGCCGCTCGCGGTAGAACGCCAGCAGCTCGTCCGGCTCCTGCTCGTCCTTGATGAAGTGCATGACCGCGTTGATCACCAGCGCGACCGGCTCGCGCACGTCGATGACGTCCGACGCGGTGACGCGGTCCCAAAGGTCTTCCGGCTGCAGGAAGTCCGCGGCGATGGCGTGGTGGCGCTCGGGATCGGCGGTGTCGGCGAGCAGCAGCGTCGAGTGCGCGAGCGCGATCGGCTCGTTGTCGATGTAGAGCACGCGCGTGTCGAGCTCTTCACGTTCTTCATCGGCGACTTCGTGCACGTTGCCCGCGGTTGGCAGGCCGGAGCCGATGTCGACGAACTGCCGGATGCCCTCCCGGACGCACTGCCGCACTGCGCGGCCGAGGAACTGCCGGCTCGTCTTGCAGTACTCGCCCATCAGCGGCAGCCGCGCGCGGACCTTCTCGGCGAAGTCGCGGTCGATCGCGTAATGCGTTGTGCCACCGATGAAGTAGTCGTAGATCCGCGCCGCGGACGGCCGGTCGAGACTGCTTTCGACGGCCTTCAGCGCGTCGTCGTGGTTGATCATGCCGGTGCCGTGGCCTCCCGATAGGCGTTCACCGACTCTGTCAGGCGGTCCAGCTCGGCGCGCAGCCGGGCCACTCCGGCGTCGTCGAGGCTCATCGCGGTGCCGATCACGTCGGGGATGCCTTCCGCCTTCTCCCGCAACGCTTTCCCGGCGTCGCTCAGGCTGACGCGGACCGAGCGCTCGTCGTCGGCCTGGCGGTTCCGGACCACCAGGCCCGCGGTCTGCAGCCGCTTGAGCAGCGGCGAGAGCGTGCCCGAGTCGAGGTTCAGCTCGGCGCCGAGTTCCTTCACCAAGCGGTGGTCCTGCTCCCACAGCGCCAGCATGACCAGGTACTGGGGGTAGGTCAGGTCGAGGTCTTCCAGGACGACCCGGTACAGCGACGTCACGGCGCGCGACGCCGAGTACAGCCCGAAGCAGAGCTGGTCGTCCAGCCGCAGCGATGCCATGGCGCCCTCCTCTCTCGTAACACTCCATGGTTCCCGAGATCGCGCTGCGCGGCAACTTAAGTGCCCTGCATCTCATTGGACGTCATTCAGTTGTGCACAACTGAGTTGCGAGCTACTTTGGTGACACCAGCTCGAACCGAGGAGGACGACATGACCGCCAACCCGCACAACCTGGCCCTCGAACCGGCCGCGCAGGCGTTCGCCGAGGCCACCGACGCCCCGCCGTACCTGTTCCAGCTGCCGCCGGCCGAGGGGCGCAAGGCCGTCGACGGCGTCCAGGACGGCGACGTCGCCATGGCCGACGCGTCGATCGAGGTCATCAAGGTGCCGGGCGGCCCGACCGGCGAGGTCGAGACCCGGATCGTCAAGCCGGCCGGCGTCGACGGCCCGCTCCCGGTGATCCTCTACATCCACGGCGCCGGCTGGGTGTTCGGCGACTTCCACACCCACGAGCGGCTCGTGCGCGAGCTCGCGGCCGGCGTCGGCGCGGCCGTCGTGTTCCCCGAGTACGACCGCTCGCCGGAGGCGCGCTACCCGGTCGCGATCGAGCAGAGTTACGCCGTCGCGAAGTGGGTCGCTTCGAACGGTGCTTCGCAGGGACTGGACGCTTCGCGCATCGCGATCGCCGGCGACTCCGTCGGCGGGAACATGACCGCGGCGCTGACCATCCTGGCCAAGCAGCGCGGCGACGTCACCTTCAAGCAGCAGGTGCTCTTCTACCCGGTGACCGACGCGAACTTCGACACCGAGTCGTACCACCAGTTCGCCGAGGGCTACTTCCTCGGCCGCGAAGGCATGAAGTGGTTCTGGGACCAGTACACGACGGATCCCGCGCAGCGCGCGGAAATCACGGCGTCGCCGCTGCGCGCGTCGCTCGACGAGCTGGCCGGGCTGCCGCCGGCGCTGGTGATCACCGGCGAGGCGGACGTGCTGCGCGACGAAGGTGAGGCGTACGCGGCGAAGCTGCGTCAGGCCGGCGTGCCCGTCACGGCCGTCCGATACCAGGGGATCATCCACGACTTCGTGATGGTCAACGCCCTCCGCGAGACCCACGCCGCCGAGGCCGCGATCACGCAGGCCATCACCGTCCTGACCCGCGCTTTGGAGAAATAACTGAGAAATCGCTGAGTACGCCGCACGTTGCGGCCCTATGACGCAACTCACAGGGCCGCAACGTGCATGCCCGGTCAAACGTGATATATACGCGAGTCCGGGGGGTTCCGGGTGCGCATTCACTGCCCGCCCGGAAGGACCGTTCCCATGAACTTGAGCAGCATCCGGCTCGATTCGCCGGTCACCATGATCGTGGTGGTCGTGCTGACGCTGCTCGCGATCATCGCGGTCCCGTGGTTCTGGGACCGCTGGAAGCGCAAGCGCTTGTGGCGCAGCGCCACGATCCTGCTCGCGGTCGTGCTGCTGGTCCTCACGACCGGCATGGCGGGCAACCTGATCGGCGGGTTCTTCCCGACGGTCGGCTCGCTGCTCGGCACCGGTTCCTTCGCCGGCCAGGGCACCGACGCGGAGGCGTCGCAGAACGGCGAAGACCTCGAGAAGCTGCGTGACACGGGGGTGGCGCACGCCAAGGAGGGCAAGGGCACGGTCGTCCACATGAAGGTGACCGGCCGGCGCACGAAGCTGACCCGCGACGTCATGGTCTACCTTCCCCCGCAGTACTTCGACGCGGCGTACAAGGAACTGCGGTTCCCGGCGATCGAGTGGATTCCGAACTACCCGTCCGGCCCCGAGGTCTTCACGAGCGGCTACCACATGCCGGAGCAGCTCGACGCGGCGATCGCTCGGAAGGTTCTGCCGCCGGCCGTGGTGATCGTCCCGGACCCGACGGGCGTCCCGAAGGTCGGCCACGACACGGAATGCGTCGACGAGGTCAACGGAACGGCCAACGACACGTACCTGACGGCGGACCTGCGCGACTGGGCCCTGCAGAAGCTGGGCGTGTCCGCGAACCGCCGCGCGTGGACGCTCGCGGGCTGGTCCTCGGGCGGCTACTGCGCGATGAACCTGGTGACGCGCCACCCGCAGTGGTACGGCCAGGCGGTCAGCGTCAGCGGCTACGACAAGGCCCAGGTCGACGCGGAGACCGAGGACCTGTTCCACGGCCGCCAGGACATCAACGACGCCAACAACGTCCGGGTGAACGTCCGCCTCCACCCGTCGCCGGTGGAAATCCTGGCGATTTCGGGGGAGAAGGAGAGCTACGAGAGCTTCGCGATCGACCAGATCCGCGCGGCGGCCAAGCCCCCGCTCCAGTTTTCGTCGTGGCGGGTGCCGGACGCGGGCCACAACATGAACACGTTCAAGTCGCAGATCCCGGACGTACTGGCGTGGATCGGCGCGCACACGTCATCGCCCGCCCCGGCCGGGCGACAGGTCGAGACCACCGGTGGCGTGCTGCCGTGGCCGTTGCCGCGATCGGGTGCGCACGGCGCGCTGGCGGACACGGACCAGTAGCGCGGAAGGGGCCGACGCGCTGAACCCGTGAGCCGGCCCTGCTGCCGAGCCGCGAGCCGCCCCGCCGCCGAGCCGCTCACCCCAGCAGGGCCGTGACCACCGCCGTCACCCGCTTCGAAGCCGTCGCGTAGCTGACCGAAGCCGGGTGCTCGCTCAGCACCACCACGATGTACCGGTCCTCCTCGCCGACCAGGCCTGACGTGTGCAGCATCCGCGTCGGGTCGCAGCAGGACCAGCCCTGCTTCACCGCCCACGGCCGGCCACCGGCGGCGTCCGGGATGCCGAAGTACTGCCGGAAGCCGTCCGAACCCCGCTCGGTCGCGGCGCGCAGCGCGGTCATGATCGCGGCGGGCCCTTTCGCGAGCAGGTACTGGTAGATCTTCACCACGTCCTTGGCCGTGATCCGCGTGTCGCCCCACCGCCCGGGATCCGCGGGTGCCCGGGTGCCGGTGAGGCCGATCTTCCTGGCCCAGCCCGTCACGATCGCCGGTCCGCCGTACGCCGTCCAGAACCGGCTCGCGAGGTCGTCGTCGCTGCGGGACAGCATCCGCTGCACGTCCGCCGTGGGACCGCCGCGATCCAGCACCGCCAACGCGATCAGCAGCTTCACGAGCGACGCCGAGGTGTACGCGCGGTCGGCGTGCAGCGAGACGGTCGCCGCCCCGCTCTGCCGGTCGAACACGACGGCGCTGACGTTGCCCCCGGCCAGCATCCGGTCCAGCTCGGCAGCGTCCACCTTGGACGGCTCGGACTTCGGCGTCGCCTTGGGCGTCGTCGACGGACTCGGCGTCGGCGTGGGTTCGGGAGTCGCGCTCGCCGATTCCGACATCGTTGTCAGCGATTGTGTGACCGCGATCGCCTTGGGCGGCTGAGCCGGCCCGTGACCGATCGTGACCGCCACCGCGCCGATCGCCCCCACGCACAGTCCCACCAGGAAGATGCCGCTCAGCTTGCGCATGATCCGGATTGCCGGAAGCGCTCTCCGGCGTTCCCCGAATCGGGTGACTTTGTGGGATAGGTCTCGAACCACCCCGGATCCGGGAACGCTTCCGGGGCCTGCGGGCAAGCGCCGTCGTTTCGCTGCCTGTGTGCGCTGGGTACCTGTGTGCGGTGACGATCGTCACCACACTCTGGGAAGGACTGGAGTCATGACTCACGCGAAAGGCGCACGCATCCGGGTTCGCGGCCTGCAGCCGGCGCAGGTGCTGGCCGGGTTGGCCGGGATCGCGTTCCTCGTCGTCGGCATCATCGGGTTCACCAGGACCGGGGTCGGCAACTTCGCCGGCCACCACGACGCCGGGTTCTGGCGGTTCTCCGGCAACCCGCTCATGAGCCTGGTCCGCGTCGTGACCGGCGTCGTCGGCCTGCTGCTGGCGTTCGGTTCGGGCCGCGCCCGGACGTTCGGCTGGCTGCTCTTCATCTTCTACGGCGCCCTGTTCGTCTGGGGCCTGATGATCGACGGCCTCATTTCGACCAACCCGTTCGCCAACGCCGGCAACCCGATGGACCTCGGCCCCGCCGACACGTGGCTGCACCTCGGTGTCGCCGCGCTCGGTCTGCTGATCGCCGTCCTGCCGGCCCGCCGCACCATCCTCGTACCCGAGGACGAGACCGTCGACGAGCCGACGGTCGTCGAGCAGCGCACCGACCGCGCCGCGGACACCGACCGGGTCGCCGCCACGGACCGCACCGCCGCCACCGACCGCGTCGTCACCTCCGACGAGCGCCCGCGCCGCCGGTCGTTCCTGCGTCGGGACCACAACGAGCGAGGCCCGGAGGTCGCTCGTGAAGAGCGTCCGCCGGGCCTCGCCCACTAGTTCGTGGTAGCTCAGTAAGTGGTACCGCCCGAGCCGGAGTTGGTGCTCCCGGCTCCACTGTCAGCCGCCGGAGCCTGGTTGGCGGTGGAGCTGGGGGTGGTACCGACCTTGCAGCCGTTGGGCTCGATGACGAACCAGGTGCCGTTGACGCCCATGCCGTTCGCGTCGCCCGGCTTCAGGTCCTTCGAGAAGGTGTAGACCGGCCAGCCGCCGATGGTGACCTGCTCGGTGCCGTCGGTGCGCTTGATGCTGCCGAGGAGCTTCGAGTCGATGCCCTGCAGCTCGACCTTGCCGTTGGAGAGGACCGGCGGCCAGGTCTTGGCGCAGTCGCCGTTGCAGGCGGACGTCTTGGCCTTCTTGGTGTCCTTCTGGAACAGGTAGAGGGTCATGCCGTTCTGGTCGACGATCGCCTCGCCGAGCCCGTCGATGTTGCTGGCGCTCAGCTTGACGACGCCGGCTTCGCTCGCGGCCTGCCCGGCCTTGCCACCCTTGGCGTTGGCGGCGTACCAGGCGCCACCGACGCCCTGACCGGTCGCGTCGCCGGCCTTGGTGTCCTTGGCGTAGCGGTAGAGCGCCCACCCGCCGACGGTGATCTGCTCGGTGCCGTCGGAGCGCGTCACCTTCCCGACGAGGTTCTTGTCGATCCCCTGCACCTGGACGTCCCCGGTGGCCAGCACCGGCGGCCAGGCCTTGGCGCAGTCACCGTCGCAATTGGACTTCGGCGGCTTGGCCGTGTCCTTGTCGAACCGGTAGAGGGTCATGCCGTTCTGGTCGGTGATCACCTGCCCGACGCTCGCGACGTCCGCGACGACCAGTTTCGACTCGTTCGACGCGGGGGCGGCGTTGCCGACCTGCCCGTTGGCGATCTGGCCGCCGCCGGTGCCACCGGCCGCTGCGGGGGCGATGACCGGCTGAGCAGTTTCGGCACCCGAGCAAGCGGTGAGCACTGCCAGCCCGGCTGCCGCCGCGGCGACGGAGACGGCGATGCGCGTGCGAAGCATGGAAGTTCTCCTTGTGTCCGTTGGGGTTTCCCGCCGCTCGGTGCGGCTGCTTGATACCCACTACACGGACGCCCGCCGGAGGCGGTTCAAAGAATTTTCGCCGCGGGTTCGCCCCAGGTCAGAAGGTGCCGCCCAGCGCCCGGTCGACGAGCGTCCCCGCGGCACCGGTGTAGGTGGCCGGGTCGAGGAGGGCGTCCAGCGCCGCGGGGGTGAGGACGTCGGTGATCTCGGGCAGCTCGTCGAGCACGTCCCGCAGCGGCCGGTCGTCCTGGACGGCCCGTCGGGAGGCCTCGCCCAGCAGCTCCTTGGCTTTGGCCTTGCCGAGCAGAGGCGCGAGGACGGCGGAGAGCCGTTCGGAGACGATCAGCCCGTGCGTCGAGGCCACGTTCGCCCGCATCCGCGCGGGCTTCGCGGTGAGCCCACGCGCCAGTTCGACGGCGGTGTGCGCGGCACCGCCGGTCAGCCGGAGGCATTCGCGGATCAGCTGCCATTCGGCGTGCCAGACGCCGGCCGAGCGTTCGTCCTCGGTCAGCATCGACTGCGTGACGCCGGCAGCCAGCACGGGCACCTGCAGCGCGGCCGACCGGATCAGCGTCGCGAGCACGGGGTTCCGCTTGTGCGGCATGGCCGTGGAGCCACCCCGCCCATCGGCGGCCGGTTCGACGACCTCGCCCAGCTCGGTCCGGGTGAGCGTGGCGACATCGACGGCCAGCTTCCCGAGCGCCCCCGCGGCAAAGGCGAGAGCACCGGCGAGGTCGGCGACGGGCGTGCGCAGCGAGTGCCACGGCAGGACGGGCGCGGCCAGCCCAGTCTCGTCGGCGAACGCGGCGACGAGCCGTTCCGCATAGTCGCCATCGGTGGCCTGGTCAGCCGCGTCGGCGAGATCCTGGCCCCCGCCCCACTCGCCGGCGCCGGCTTGCCCGGCGTAGGCCGCCAGCTCGGGTGATGCCGCGGCGGACTGCTCGGCGTGGGGCGGATATCCGGGCGGTGCCGCGGTGGGTTGCTCGGCGTGGGTCGGATGTCCGGGCGATGTCGCGTCGGGCTGCTCGGCGTGGGTCAGCTCTCCGGGTGATGCTGCGGCGGGCTGCTCGGCATGGGGCGCCTGCTCTGGCGACGCCGCGTCGGCGGTCGCGTCGAGGAGATCCTGGCCCCCCCCCCCCCCCCCCCCCCCCCCCCCCCCCCCCCCCCCCCCCCCCG
>NZ_JBGDMD010000007.1:0-720730 GCF_041679295.1 Amycolatopsis kentuckyensis
GAGTTGCCGGTCTACACGCGGCTAGGCGACACCCGTGAGACCGCCCTCACCTGGGGCAGGATCGCCGACATCCTCTACCAGCGGGGAGAATATGAGGAGGCAACGTCTCTCCAGCTCAAACGCTTAGAGACGAACACTGGCCTAGGCGACCTCGACGGTATCGCCGCGGCTAACTGGGACTTGGCCACGATCCACCTTGCGCAGCAAGACCACGAGTCCGCGGCGCCCAGGCTGATCGAGTCCTACACGATCTTGCGCCGTCTTCGACGCGCCGATGGACTCGCGGTCGTCGCCCTGACCTTGGCCAGCTTGCTCGCGGCAGCCGATCGGATCCCCGAAGCCCAGCACGTAGCCGGCGAAGGCCTTCAGTCAGCTACGAAGATCGGCGCGAGCGACCTAGTAGAACAGCTGACGAACCTGCTCGATAACCTCAGCCAAGGGAACGACGAACGATGATCATTCACATTGAAAGTGACACCACCGCCGGCCTGGAATCCGCGAAGGCCACCCTCGACGAGCTGATCGGCGAATGGGGATACTGCGTGCACGAGACCCCACTCAGCGCGACGGCTTTAGGGGATCCTGCCCGAGAGAACGAGAAGTCGGTCGACCCGGTCGCGCTGGCAGCGTTGATCGTTTCCATTCCCTCAGCCGCGCTGGCCGTGACCGACCTGACAGACCGCATCCGCAAGCGCCGACGAGCACAAAGCCTCATCGACAAAATCAGAAACGACCTCGACGGGAACATCACCCTCACGCTGATCACCGACGACGGCCCACGTCACCTGTCTGAACTGAACCCCGACCAACTCCTCGATCTGCCAAAACCGGAAGATCCGTCGGCGTAGCTCCTCGCCGACCCGCCGCACCGATCCGGACGAGCTCCATCGGCTGCCCGTACAGAACGCACTCCCATGCCACTGGTCGTGCGCCAACGTCCTGTCATGCCGCCGAGCGGACGACGACACAGTCACGATCGATGCAGTGCGCTCCGCCTGGCCTGAGGTTTCAGTCGGGCATGACCGACGCCGACCAGGCGCCGTCGAGATCAAATCTTCGATATGGACTCCGCGTGCGGCGAGACAATGCCGGATCCAGCCCTGTTGATGCAGGCTTCGGCTGTCCCAGGTGAACTGCAAGGCGTCTCGTGCGCCCAGTGCTCGCACGCGACATGCTCGGGCATTGCACCGCCGCACGTTCCAAACGGACGAGAGCGACGAGAGCGACGAGAGCGACGTACTCGCGATCCGGGTAAATGGGCACGCGGCCCGGCCCCGCGCAGCTGCATAGCCCTGGCCGCCCCGGACCGCCGAGCTCGCCGCGCAGGGCTGCGAGTTCATGGCGGCCACGCACTCGCCGATCCTGGTCCCCGTGCCGGGGGGCGCGGGTCCTGCAGATCGGCGGCGACGGCGTGAGCGAGCAGGTCGGCCACGACGAGACCGTGGCGGTCACCCTGGCCCGCGGGGTTCCTGGCCGGCCCCGACAGGTTCCTGCACCACCTGCTCGCGGAGGACTGACCTCGCCCCTCCAATGCTTGCGGGCGATTGAGCCCTGCTGGAGGGCGACGACGTGCTCAACGTTGCGGTGCAACGGGATCGCGAGCTCGGCGGGGTTGATCCCCAGCAGCATCTGCGCAGTGGGGATGCAGCTACAACAGCACCCTATCGATGTCGGCTCAGCAGACACCGGCGTACGGCACGCCGCGCCAGATCGTGAAGTAGTGCATCAACGACAGGCAGCGGCCAGCGAGGAAGGCCGGCGGCACCGACGCCTGCGTCACCGTGCCGGTCTGGGCCGAGATCGTCACCGTCGCCCCGGCCGGGCCGCCTTGGGCGACGTTGTCGGCCAGCAGCGACTCCGCGGTAGTGGGCTCGAGCACCGCGCCGGTAGCGGTGTCGGTGGCCTTTCCGGTGGCTGCGTCGATGAGGTAGTCGTGCCCGGCGGGTGGTTCCGGTGTGGCTGGTATCGCCGCAGCTACCAGCACCGACACTCCTGCGGCGGCGACGGCCAGCGAACCCCAGGTCGCCTTGCGCACGGTCCCTCCCGAGCCTGGTACGAAACTGCGACTCATGTTCGCGGCGCCGCGATTGCCGGCGCGGCGACCGCTAAACACGCGTGGGACAAACATGATCACTTGCGAAGGTAGCCGATCCGGCTCTGGCTGGCCGTGCGACATGCCGGAGTGACCGGACGGCCCGGCCCAGGTGTCGACGCTGCCGTGAGAAGCCACGTGCGCACCCGGGTCGAGCCGTGCTGGTGCTACTGGATGGACACCGAGGTGACGGTGACGTTGCCGGTGAAGCCCGCGGTCGAACCCGGGCCAAGGACCGGGCTGAACGCGGTGCCGCCGCCGGAGAGGGTGTAGGCGACCGCGCCGGTGTAGTTGCCGGTAGAGAACTGGTACGAGCCCGGCGCGTTGGTGCCGGTGGTACCCGAGTCAGCCCAGCACAGGTGCGCAAACGGCACGACGCGCCAGACCTTGAAGTAGATCGACGAGCTCGCGCAAGTAGTGGCCGGGATCGGCCGGATCGCCACCGTTGCCGGCTACGCCTCACTCACCTGACCGGCCGTGCCCGACGTGGTCGCCGCCGCAGCCGGCTTGAGAACCTCGCCAGTGGCAGTGTCCGTAGCCTCGCCGGTGGCCACGTCGATGAGGTAATGGCGTCCCGTCGGCAGCGCCGGCGCGGCCGAGGCGACCGGCGCCATCAGCAGCGATATCCCGGCTCTGGCGCCGCCAGGGCACCACAGATCGACTTTCGCATGATCCCTCCCGAATCTGACGCAAAACATTCCGGCCCGCGGTTGCGGCGCCGGGATTGCCACTGTGGCGACTGTTCGCCCGGTCGAAATACGCATGATCAAGAATCACTGCATCGGCTCAGACGGTAATCAACCACGCAAAATGCCGAGATAACCGGACAACTGCCGGCGTCACGACGCTGGTTGATACTCCGTTTTACCTGCATATTCCACATCTTTCCGCGGCGCGGCAGAAACAAGACAAAAAGGCGAATTGCACGCCACTGTCGGTCGTCGTTAGCACGCAGAAGACCGACTTCGCGTGTAGTTGATCACCGCCGACTGGTGGCTGCTTGTCCGGTTCGTGCCGTGGTCAACTCTTTCGGCTGGACGGTGAACACCGGATCGGCGCGGTGACGCCTCCCAGGCTGTCGATCAGCTACGCTGCCCTCGAGCGCTGGCTACACTGCGACAAGCAACGATTGCTGCAGGTAGCAGTACTCGGGATGTGTGTCGGAGCGTGGGGAGGCGATGCCGACGTGGTGTTCAACGCGGACGTGATGCGGCGCCAGGCCGGCGAGCTGGACGCCGAGCTCGAGCAGGCCCGGTTCACCGGCCATTCCCGCGACCGTGCGGTGACCGCGGTCGTCAGCGGGCACGGCCGCCTGATCGACCTGAAAATCAGCGCGGCAGTGATGCGCGGAGCACACCCGCAGACTGTCGGTCCCGACGTGGTGGAGGCGGTGTCGGCCGCCCGTCGCGCCGCCTGCGGTCCCGCGTTCGCGAAGATGCACGCCGTCCTGGACAAAGACCAGGTATGGCAGCCCCAACCCGCCGGAGCCCGTCCGGACCAGCCCCAGCCCGCGCCCGGCTACCAGCCACCGGCGGCGTCCCCGGCTGCCGAGCGGCGGCCGCGGGAGGACGTCGTCGAGGAGGACTTCGACGAGCTGGACTTCTTGACCGACGACGACAGCGACGACGAGGACCGGGGGCGCTGGTGAACTACCAGGACGAGCTGCACAACCTAGCGCGCGAGATCGACGCCGCCACGGCGGCGGTCGCCCAGACCGCCCAGCAGGCCGAGCACCAGCCGCTGCAGGTACCGCTACCAGGTGATCTGGGGTCGATCACGGTGTCCGGCGCCGGCGAACTCACGGCTGTCACCCTCGAGAGCACCGAGTTGCACCAGTACTCCGCCGATGCCCTCTCCCGCACCCTGCTGCGCGCCATACAGGACGCCGAGACCCAGGCCGAACGCCGCCGCGCCGACACCATCGCCGCCGCGGTGGCCGAGACGGGCCTGGCATGACCTTCGACCCCAACGACATCACCGGCCGCGGCTACCGCGTCTACCCCGAATCCCTGCGCAAAGCCGCCGACGACGCCACCACCGCCGCCGAGTTCGTCACCACCTTCGCGCAGCAGGACCTGGCCGGGACACTGCTCGGCGAGTTCGACCTGGGGCTGCCCGGGACCCTGACCGAGATCATGCCCAACAAATACGGCGCGGGGACCGTCGAGCAGTACAACCGGGCCATCGAGACCATCCGCGGGATCTCGAGCAAGAACGCCGAGACACTGCACCAGCTGGCCCACGCTCTGCAGACCGCGGCCTCCTACTACGAACAGCAGGACGCCGCCGAGTACGAACGGCTCAAGAAGCTCGAAGGAGGCCTCCCGTGAGCGCCTTTCCCCCATCATGGTCAAGCGCCCCTCCAGCGCCGGTCACACCGCCGCAGGCCGGGATGCCCTACCCCACCGACGCCGACGCGAAGATCCGCTATTGGGCCGACTTCATCGGCGCCCACGGCATCATCACCTTGCTGGACAAACTTCGTGTCTTCATCGCCGGCGACATCGGCAAGGTCCTCCACCTCGCCGACACCTTCGCCACCGAAACAGCCCTGACCAAAGCCGCCGAGCAGCTCAACGCCGCCCAGCTGACCCTGGCGAAGGCCTGGCACGGCGACGCCGCCGACCAGTTCAACACCTACGCCGGCAAAGCCGTGACCGCCCTGGACAAGAACCAGAGCTCGATGATCACCCTGACCAGCACCATGTCCTCGATCGCCCAGACGATCATCGACACCTACAAGAACCTGCTCATGACCATCGGCAAGTGCGCGATCAACCTCGCCCAGCTCGGCGGGAAGATCGGCATCGCCGTCGTGGAATCGGCTGCTCTGCCGCCACTGGCCATCATCGGGTTCAGAGACGTCGCCGACGCAATCAACTCCGCGTTCGCGACATTCTGGAACGACTGCCTGGCCTTGCTCGGCGGGCTGATGAGCAACATCGGCAGTCTACTGGGCAACCGCATCCAGCTGACCACCATCGAAGCCACCTTCGCCAGGCTGCCCGACGTCGGGGACAGCACCGAAGTCATCGACGACCCGGGTCGCTGGCGGGTCAAGCCCGGAGCCACCCACACATGATCGATCACCGAACTCTCTGCGTTGTCGCCGCCGTGCTGGGACTGGGGCTGGGCGCCGGCTGCTCGCCCGGTCGATCGCCGGCTCCGGCAGAGCCGTCAGTGTCGATCCCGCCGATCCCCGGGACCGGGATGAGCGGGGCCGGGCGGTTCCGTGCCGATCCGTGTGCCGCGGTCACCGTCGACCAGCTCACCGCCATCGGCTTCGCCGGCGGCGAACGCCGCCGCGACGGCAACCGATGCGTCACCACGTTCGGCGCCGTCGCCAGCGTCAGCACCGCGAACCGAGGTAACAGCCTGCGCACCCTGTATCAGGAGCATGCCTTGGGCCACGACACCGGCAACCACTGGGAACCGATCACCGTCGAAACCATCTACCCGGCAGTCATCGTCACCATCGAAGAGAACGTCCCCAGCAAGCAGGCCGAGGGCCCGCTCGGGTGCACCCTCGCACTCGCCGCCGACGACACCACCCTCGTCTACATCAACGCCGCCACCGCCGACGAGCCCGAAGCCGGCCCGTGGCAGCACGACCCCTGCGGTGCCGCCACAAAGATCGCCGCCCTCACCGTCAACAACCTGACCGCGTAACCGCGCCACACTTTCAGTTGCCTGTCCCGGCTCGGCCGAAAGGGATTTTCCGCGCCTGACTGGGTTCCATGCAGCCAGTAGTGCGGGCGGCCACGGCAGAGATCACATGGCTCACAACCAGGCTCTCTGCGGCTGGTTGAAGCTGCCGAGATGCGCGCTCATGTCGAATTGAGCGCGTCGCCGAGGGACCTGTCCGAGTGACGGTGATCGCTGGTCTCAGGCTGGTGCTGACCTGGTGTTCCGCGCAGGCTATGAGGTCTCGGCCGACAGTCCCCAGACGGGGCGGCACGTTCCCAGGTAGTCATGGCCTGGACGTCTGGCCCCTAGGAAGGTCAGACCTCACCCGGGCGCAGTAGTTGCGGCCTTCCATGACAAGCCGGTCAAGCCAGTCGCGCAGTAGTGCCGTTTCGGCCGACCGGAACGGAAGTTCGTCCTCCGTGGCGGTGTCGCGCCCGTGAGCGCACCGAACGTCAGCAGTGACGCCGCGATCCGTTTCCCGCACGGAAACTTGTTGCCATAAAGGGACTCCCGTCGATTATGGCGCGTCGCAGCCGCCCGGAAGAACAGCTCGTTTCGGCGCGAGGGCAGCGCCTCGTCAACGCACGCACGGAAACCGACGTTCAGCCCAGGCCGGTCTCCTGAGGCCCAGAATCCGTCGGCCGCCGAAAGCGGCGACAGGTCGCCGACTGCTGAAGTTTCGGCTCGGGAGAGGCGCCCTCCCCAGTGCCCTCTCCCGAGCCGGGAATCCTTGTACCGCCGGGGGTTGAGAGCGGTCCAGATCCCCGGAAGGGTCCACTGTGGTCACTCCCTGTGGACCACAATGGATCACCTTCTACAACCAGGGTGCCCCAGGACCCAGTAATTCGCCACAACTGTTGCGGATTTTCTGATAATAACTTTGAGTGTCACCCTGTGCACGAAACGCAGCACCCGGCGACGACCTCTCCCACCAGACGACCACGGCTGGGCGTGGCTGCAGCGCAGTGCAGCAGACCCGCGGCCCGGGGCAAGCCCACCGTCCACGAGGGACACGACCGTCACCCTCCCGCCGGCTTGCCCCGGCCCCGCGGGGCCCGCTGGCCAAGGGCCGCGTCCAGCGCCCACCCGGGCCGCCGCGGCCACCGAGGAGGAATCCGTGTTGAAATACTTCGTCTCCACCCACCGCACCCAAGGTGAACGGGACAACGACTCCAACAGCCTTCCCGGTACGGAACTGGTCGATCTTCCCGGCGAATGCCACGACGACCCGGACTCACCCATCTGCGGCTGCGCCCGCAGCTTCGTCGGCATCACCAGCCGGCAAACCTCCACCACCGCCGAGGTCATCGAAACCAACATGACCGCCGCTGAATACATCGGCCGTTTTCACGCCGGCCTTCTCGCCCTCGGCTGGAAGGACACCGTGGAGACGCGCAACGGTGTCATCGATGCCGCGGTGGAGCTGCTGCTGCTCGCCGCCCTGTGGCCGGTGGGCACCGTCGTCGAACGCCGGGGTCGGGAGATCCGCGTGCGGAGCTTCCCCACCGAATCCTGACCGCCTGCCGCCGGTTCATTAGCCCGCTCGAGGGAGTCCTTCATGTCTTGTTCTGCCGATGCACGGCGTGCCCGCGCGTTCCTCCAGCACGCCGCCGAACCCACCAACCCGGTCATCGCCCGCTACGTCGCCGAGGTCGGGCCCGTCGACGCCGCCCACCACGTCTCCGAAGGCTCCGCACCCTCCGGCGTCCTCACCGAATCGCGCCACGACGTCGGCTGGATGCGCGCCGACGCCGTCCTGCGCACCGCCGCCGAGCTCGGCGCCCGCTTCGTCGTCCCCGAAGACGACGAGTGGCCGGCCGGCGTCGTCGGCGGCCTGAGCACCCTGGCCGCCGACGACGCCACCCTCGGCGGGCTGCCTCTGGGCCTGTGGATCCAGGGCGAGCCGCGGCTGGACGAGCTGGCGTCGGCACGGTCGGTCGCGGTCGTGGGAGCACGGGCGGCCACCCAGTACGGCGAACACCACGCCGCCGAGTTCGCCTACACGCTGGCGTCTCGGGGTGTCACGGTGTGGAGCGGCGCGGCTTATGGCATCGACGGTGCCGCCCACCGCGGAGCGCTGGCCACCGATCGCCCGGCCTGCACTGTCGCCGTCCTGGCGTGCGGGATCGACTACGGCTACCCGGCCGGACACGTGGGTCTGCTCAAGCGGATCGCCGGCTCCGGCGCGGTCGTCTCCGAATACCCGCCCGGCACGCCGCCCGCGCGGCACCGGTTTCTCCAGCGCAACCGGATTCTGGGTGCGTTCACCCGGGCAACGGTGGTGATCGAGGCCGGGCGGCGCAGCGGCGCCCTCCACGCCGCGCGCTTGGCCGACAAGCTCGGCCGACCCGTCCTCGCCCTCCCGGGTCCGGTGTCCTCCGTCGCGTCCGCCGGGTGCCACCGGCTGATCCAGGACGGCACGGCCCGTCTGGTCACCTCGGCCGACGATGTCATCGCGGTGATCGAGGAGTCCGAGCGGGAGGTGGGCGCGGAACCGGAGGCGGGCGTCGCGACGGATGTGGCCGATCGACGCTAGCGCACGCCCCGACGGCGGCCCGCACCTCGCGCTGACCCGGTGACCTCGCGCACTGTCCCGGGCCGCCGTCGGACGCGCGCTCAGGGGCGGTGGCGGCTCACACGTTCGTGGGCCGCCACCGCCTCCCCGCGGCCTACACGCCGGGGAGGCCGAGCCGAGGAGCGCCGCTACGTGACCCAGTACCTGACCACCGGTGAACTAATCGGATCGTTGCCCGACACCTGTGCCGACACCCTGCACGTCATCGCTCTGCCCTCCGACGCGGACAGCACATCGGCGGGGCGGCTGACCTCACCGTTCGGCGCTGCGTTCCCGGTCACCCTGGTGCGGGACATGACCACCACCGAGATCGCCGGGCACGTGCGGGACGCCCTGCCGGCCCACCGCGACATCGACCTGGTTGTCGTCGTGATCGCCGAGAACCACTCCCGGAACCGGCTGCCGCTGCGGGCCGCGATCGCCGCGCTCGAGGCCGACCTGCGCCCCGCCGGGCACACCGTCGTCGGCCGATACTGGGCCCCGCACACCCGCCCCGGCGCTCCCTGGCGCGACTACCGCCGCTCCAATCACCTCGGCACCGTCATCGCCCCGCGCACCGACCTTGACTTCGCCGCCCCGGTCCAGCTGAGTGGCGATGCCCCGACCCCGACCTGGGGTCTGCCCTTCACCGAATCCGGTGACACCTTGCCGGCCGACCTCGGCCGGTTCGCCCGCCGGATCGTGCCGTTCCTGGTGCGTCGTGGGGACGAGGCGAACCGGATCGTCGTACACGCCACCATCCAGGCCGGCCGTGGCGAGTTCATCGACGACGTGACGGCGTTCGCGGTCACGACTGCGCTGGCTGACAACGCCGTCTACGGGCCGATGTTCCTGCCGCCGAACGAGGTCGATCCTCAGCGGGTCGAGCAGCTGTGGATGGCCTTCTACCGCGGCACCACCGACCCCAACGCTCGTGCCCGGCTGGCCACGCTGATCGCGGCCAGCGCCCTACGCCGAGGCGAGCGCCATCTCACCGCCTGCGCTCTCGCCCACGCCCACGGCGCAGCGGGCGCCGCCACCGTCGGGTTGCTTTTCCAAAAGCACGCCAGCACCGACGTCGTCGAGCAGCAGCTGGACCAGACCGCCGGCCGCGTCGCGGCGATGCCCGGGGTCCGCGCGAACCGCTGGTAGCGCCCGTCCGGCAAGCCCAGTTGGCCGCAAGGGTCCTGGGGCGTCGTTGCGCGCCCCAGGACCCTCACGGCCTCTGCCTTTCAAGAGGCCACCTCGTGCATCACGTGATTCAATCGTCTGGCGGCATCGGTTCCTGGGCCGCCACGGAGCTCGTCTGCCGCGAGCACCCGGGCGACCCGATTATCCTGCTCTTCGCCGATGTACTGATCGAGGACAGCGACCTCTACCGCTTCAACGCCGACGCCTCACATCGGCTCGGGATCCCGATCACCCGGGTCTGCGATAGCCGGACACCGTTCGAGCTGTTCACCCAGCGCAGCTACCTCGGCAACTCCCGCATCGCCCCATGCTCGCAGGCACTGAAGCAGAAACCCTGCCGACGGTGGCTGACCGAGCACACCGACCCAGGCGACACCGTCCTCTACGTCGGGCTCGAGCCCGACGAGCAGCGCCGAGCGCCGGCGGTCACAGCCGGGTGGCGGCCGTGGCGCGTCGAGTACCCGCTGATGCAGCACCCCGACCTCACCAAGGACGACCTGCTGGCCTGGTGCCGGGGCGTCGGGTTAAAACCGCCACGGTTGTATCGCTTCGGGTTCAGTCACAACAACTGCGGCGGCCTCTGTGTGCGCGGGGGTCAGGCCCACTGGCGACGCACCCGCGACGTCTTTCCCGATCGGTTCGCCTGGTACGCCCAGCTCGAACAGGATTTCCGTGCTGCCCACGGGGATGTGGCGATTCTCAAACACCGCCGCCACGGCCAGACTCACCCGTTGCCGCTGCGCGCCCTGCACACCGGGTCCGCAGCCGCATCGCCCCTCACCGAACTGGACATCGAGCACGTCCTGCGCCTGCTCGGCCTCGGCGAACGGTCTGACGATCGTCGACGCCGTCTCCAGGTGGGATCCCTTGCCACGGCGGGAGATCGGGCCGGGTGACGTCCCCGCGCGCCTCTCGCGCCCCGGTGGAAGGCGGTTGCGGGGTGCTGGGCGTTCGGCCGTCGCGGTGTGACCGGACCGAGGGAACCAGGCCCGCGCCGGCGGTGCACACCCACTAGTCCACAGCACCGGCTCGCTTCGCGGTTCCGGGGCGTGGTGCACCGCCGGCGCTCGGCCTGGTGATCCGTGGCCGTCCACCCGCGAGCCCGCCGCCCCGCGCGGCGGGCAAGCACCGGCCACGACGAGAGGACCCTGACCGTGTCGAAGGAAACCAGCACGTGGCTCAACACCAACGTCCTTATCGGATTCACCGACAAGCGCGGCCACGCCTGGCACTACCGGGCCGAAGATCAAGGTGCCGAGCCGAATCACTACCCCGGACCGATCCCCATCACCGACGTCAAACGACGCCTGTTCGGCTGGAGCGCCGAACCGGCCCGGGTGTTCGTCGAAGACCGGTTCGGGCTCCGCCTCGCCGAGCACCACCTGGGCGTCACCACCTCCGACACCGGCGACCTTCTCGCCATCCACACCGACGAATACGGCATCCACCAGTACGGCACCTGGCTGCTGGACAACGTCGCCGCCCTGCTCGACGACGGCCTCGCCATCGGCTCCGCCGGGCTGCTGCGCGAACGCAAGCAAGCGTGGGTCAGCGTCGAAGTCCCCGACAACGTCACCACCCCCGAAGGGGTGGAGTTCCGGCCCAACCTGCTCGCCTGCTCCAGCCACGACGCCAGCCTCAAAACCCGCTACAAGCGTGTCGTCACCAACGTCGTCTGCGACAACACCATGAGCATCGGCCTACGCGAAGACGGCCAGGAAGTCGCCGTCGTCCACAAGCGCAACAGCTCCCTGCAGCTGCTTTCCGCCCGTGAGGCCCTGCAGATCGTGCACACCGTCGCCGACGACTTCGCCGCCGAGGTCAAGAAACTGTGTCAGACCACGGTCACCGATCGAGCCTGGAAAGCCTTCCTCGACGCCCACACACCGATCCCCGACCAGCCGGGCCGGGGGCGCACCAACGCCGCCAAGAAACGCTCGGCGCTGACCCGGTTGTGGACCAGCGACAGCCGGGTCAGCCCGTGGAAGAACACCGGGTGGGGTGTGGTGCAGGCGGTCAACACCCACCTGAACCACGAGGCCGTCATCCGCGGTGCCGGCCGCGCCGAACGGAACATGACCCGGGTGATGACCGGTGAACTGGGCAAGCACGACCGCAACGCCGCCGCGACCCTGCACAAGATCCTCGCCGCCGTCTGACAGCTTTCCGGTCCCCGCCCTTGCTCGCTGTTCCGGCTCACGAAAGGACTCCTGCCATGGGCACCAGCACGATCCCGCCGATGACGTGCGGCACAGACGGCTGCACGAACACCGGCCACGGAATCTCGATCGCGGTGTCGCGCCCGAGTATCTACCGCTACCGCGACTGCATCGCCTGCTTGGACGCGCTCGCCCCTCGCTGGATCAGCGGGTTCACCGACGAGCGTGCCTACGCCGACCGCAACAATGAACTCGGGCGCCTGAAAGCGACAGAGCTGCGGGCGCAGGCCGCGCCGCTGCTGGCCGCGATCAGTGAGGCGCGGGAGGCGTTCACGATGCTGGCCGACCTTGTCGGTCCGGTGCTGGCCCGCGACGCGGTCACCGCGATCGTCAACGCCGGCGACCACGTCGTCGACGGCTCCGTCACCAACTGGTGGGCCGCCTACCGCTACCCCGAGCACCACCCGCGCACCGCACCGGCCCGCGCGGCGTACCGGTTCGATCACGTCTGGACGGTGCGGGTCGACGGCCTCGCCGTCGGGACCGTCCGTCGAGTCACCGCCGGCGTGCTCGACCGCTACGAACCCCGCACCCTCACCGGATCCGTCCTGCGTCCCGATCTGCCCGAGGACGAGCAACCCGCCTACGACTCCGTCCACGCCGCCGCCGACGCCCTCATCGCCTGGACGGACGGACGCGAGCCTGCACCCGATGCCGTGGCTCCCGACCACTCGTGACCTCGCGGTGTCGTGCGGCCTCGATCACGCGACCAGGTCCCGCGACACCGGTCAAGGCCACACCTCGACACATCAACGTTCCGACCCCAGGCACGGGGCCTTGACCGGTGCCACGGCGGGACCTGGGTGACCGCGGTCGTCCGCACACCACCCCACGTGAGGCCACCTGAATGAACCGGGAATCCCCGAGCGGCACGCCTTCCCCCGGGCGAGCCGGCTCCCGGTTCGGGGCTGGCCGGGCCAGCGCACGCGCCGCGCTGCCCGGCCAGCCCCCTCACCTCGCTACCTGCCCTCGGAGATTCGAGCATGTCCCAGCCCGCCACACTGACCGCTACGGAGCGGGAGGTCCTCGACGACGTCGCCCGCGGCCTGAGCAACCTCCAGATCGCGCTCAAGCAGTTCCGGTCACACGAGACCATCCGTACCCACGTGAAGAACATCCTCGCCAAGCTGAAGGCCCGCAACCGCGCGCACGCCGTCGCTATCGCCTACGACACCGGTCTCCTCCGGTGCCCGCTACCGCACCTGCCGACGACGCAAGCGATACCGCGGCTGGTGTCGCCGCCGGGCCACGCCAGGTGCGAACCCGGGCAGCCGGGCCGGGCAGCGACCGCACCTGCTCGTCACGACGTCCGCGAACGGCCAGGGCCGCAATGACCGAGCCAACGCTGTTCTCGCTGGAGAACCAGCGCGAGAGCCGTCCGCTCGACGTGGTGTCCTGGGGTGCCGGTGTGGAAAGCCCCGCCTACCTCACCGAAATCCTCACCAACCCCACCCGGCACGACGTCGACCCCGAGAATCTGGTCGTGCTGCACGCCGTCGTCGGCTCGGAGTTCACCGACACCATCACCTTGTCGCATATCGGTAATCCTGGCTATCAGAACTTGCGGACGTCTCGAAGCTCGGGATCAAGGCATCCGGTAGCCGGTCACGTGCAACATCAGCCACGGTCGGCCGAGGTCCCTGAAGCTCAACAGGGCCGGCGCCTGCTGGCCTCCGTCGATGTCATAGCTTGCGCCGTCCGGACCCCGATCGGTCAACCTGTCCAGGACGCCGAGGCGTCCTGCGGCGGCCCCGGCCGACACCGTACAGCGCGATAAAGTACCCACCGGACCTGCGGCCGGCTGGGCGCTCGACGATCACCGTTGTCCAGCCGATCTGCTTCAGCCCCAACGCTGTCGCGGTCCCCGCCGGCGCCCAGTCCGACCACCAGTGTCTGGCGTCCGCCGTTGTCCACTGTGTCCATGAGGCTCTACTCGTCAATCCATCCGAGTTCGACGGCGAACTCGTGCATGGTGTCTTCGACTGCGGGCAGTGTGAGGAACGAGATGGCATACAGGACAACGAGGAGCCCGATGGCAGCGACCCAGGAGCGAACAGGGGTCTGCGGCGCGGAATGATCCCGGCGAAGCCGTGTCTGCGGGAGCCGGCGGTCGGCCGGCCTCAGCACCCACGACGCGATGGCACACACCGCCAACAGCAGCGGCGGTCCCCACGCCGCGGGACCGTCACCGGCTACCCAATGCGACAGCACAGCACCCGACCACAGGAAGAAGGCGCCCGCGTACGCCCATTCCTTGACCAGCGGGAACCTGGGCACGCCGATCGCGACGGCTGCGGCTGCCTGCCACGCGCCCAGGAGGTAGGCGAAGAAGTGCGGGTATCCCAGGTGGTGCAGCTGGATTTCCACCCACTCGATCGTCAGGAGGTTCCAGACCGACCCGGCAGCCAACTCGAAGACGATGACGAACGTGATGGCCCAGAAGGCGATGGAGCGAACCCGGCTTGAGTTCCGGTCGCTTCGTGCGACGGTCGCGGGCTTCTCACCGGTCGCGTGCTGCGACATTACGGTCATTTGAGTTTGCATTTCGTTCTCCTTCGAAGTGAGGACCGGAGGGGCCGACCCACGTCGTGAGGGCGGTCCGGAGAGCGTCCACGTCTGGCCGTTCGCCGGCGCGGGTGACCCAGGCGACATGTCCATCGGGACGGATGAGTACGGCGTCCGCGCCGAGTCCGGAGCCCTTGGCTGGACGGACGCGGACGAGATCGACGCGATCCGCCCAGCCGGTCACGACGGCATCGAGGGGCGGGAGACCACCGAGATCCAGCAGAACCGCGCGGGCGCGGTGCAGAAGCTCGTAGACGCGGCCGTGTTCGAGGTCGAGGTCCGGGATCCGCCTGCCGAGAAGGTCGTCCGTCCCGGCCATCGGATACTTGATGTCGGTCGCCGTGATCATGCCGGCAAGACGCAGCCGCACCTCGTCGATGTCGATGAGATCGCCCAGCACCTCGCACAGAGCGGAGGTGTGCTCGTCCGCCCGGTGGAGTGCGGTCTGGGCGCGAGTGTTCTGCAGGACCCGGGCGGCGACGGGGTGGCGTTCGGTCTGATAGGTGTCGAGCAACAGGTCCGGGGCCTGGCTGCGGACGACGGCGGCGAGCTTCCAGCCGAGGTTGACCGCGTCCTGCACACCGGTGTTCAGGCCCTGACCGCCTGCCGGGAAGTGGATGTGCGCGGCGTCGCCGGCGAGAAGAACCCGGCCCTCGCGGTAACGGTCCACCTGGCGCGCCGCGTCGCCAAACCGGGAGAGCCAGCGTGGCGAGTGCAGCCCGTAGTCCGTCCCGGCGATCTTGAGCAAGGCCGCGCGCAGGGTCTCCAGGGTCACCGGCTCGTCCCGGTCGGCGACATGATCGAACTCGTTGGTCAGCACCCGGTACCAGTCCGGGCCGCGCGAGAGCACCGAGAAGACACCGTGCTCGCGCCGTTCCTGGAAGATGTCGTCCTCGGGCGGCTCGGCGAGCTCGACGTCGCCGAGCAGGGCGGTCATCGTGGCCGACGTGCCGGGGAACTCGATGCCCGCGAGCCTGCGCACGGTGCTGCGGCCGCCGTCGCAGCCGACGAGGTAGTCCGCCCGGACGCACGCCCCGGACGCGAGCTCCACCGTGACACCCGTTCCGTCCTGGGTGAACCCCACCACCTCGGTACCGCGTCGCAGCCGTACCCCGACCTCCGCCGCGCGCTCCGTCAGCAGCCGTTCCACCTCGGACTGCGCGATGACGAGAACGTACGGATGCCGCGTCGCCACATCGGACACGTCGAGCGGGATGGTGGAGAAACGCACGGCCTGGCTCGGCTGTCCGCGCTCGAGGAACCGGTCGAGAAGGCCCCGCTGGTCGAGCGTCTCCATTGTGCGGATGTGCAGACCACCGGCGCGCGATTCCACCGTTCGCGGCTCCGGGAGACGCTCGAGCACGAGCACATCGACCCCGGCGAGTCGCAGCTCGCACGCGAGCATCAGCCCCGTCGGCCCCGCTCCGGCGATCACTACCTGCGTGTCGGTCACGGTCAACTCCTTGGTCATCATTTACCGGCTGATCTGCCGACGAACCGTCACCGCTAGGAGCTTGTCCGGATTGCGGACGGCGTAGAAGTTGGTGATCTTCCCGTCGATGATCTCGATCAGGAAGGCACCTTCGACGCGGCCGCCGAGGTGGGCGACGATCGCGGGGGCGTTGTTGCAGTTGACCATTTCGACCCGCAGGTCCGACATCTGCCACTTCTTGTGGAAGAGATCCAGGAGGACGGCGGCGACTTTCTCCGCGCCCACTACCGGGCGGCGTGCCGCGGTGGTTTTGCCGCCGCTGTCGGCGGTCCAGGTGGCGTCCGGCGCGAGCAGCGAGAGCAGCCCGGCGAAGTCACCGGTGGCCGTGGCGGCCATGAACTGCTCGGTGATCCGCGCGGTCGACGCGGTATCGGCGGGCTCGAAGCGCTTGCGTCGTGCGTGCACGTGTTCGCGGGCGCGGTGGGCCACCTGGCGTACCGTCGCCACCGGTCTGCCGACTGCCGCGGCGATGTCGTGGTGGTGGAAGCCGAACACCTCGCGGAGCACGAACACCGCACGTTCGTCGGGGGTAAGGGTTTCGAGCAGCACGAGCATCGCCATCGACACCGACTCGGCGAGCACGAGGTCGGCCGCCGCGTCGTGCTCGTCGAGCAGCAGCGGCTCGGGCAGCCACGGGCCGACGTACTCCTCACGTCGCCGCGCGCTCGCTCGCAGTGTGTTGAGCGCCTGCCGGGTCACCAGCCGCGCCAGGTACGACTTGGTGTCCCGCACCGTCGCGAGGTCCACCTCGGCCCAGCGCAGGTAGCTGTCCTGCAGCACGTCGTCGGACTCGGTCGCCGAGCCGAGGATCTCGTAGACGATGGTGAACAGCAGCGGCCGTAGCACGGTGAACCGCTCGGCATGCTCGTCGGTGGTCACGCGACCTCCAGCGTGGTGAGCACGGGACGGGGGCCGGCTTTCGGCCAGATCAGCGAGCCTGGCTTACGGGCCTCGCGGCGGGTCTTCCAGACGGCGAGCTTGCAGGTCAGCTCCTTGATCGCCGCGCCGACAACGCCGCCGAAGTAGGCGTTCACCGGGGTGTCGTCCTTGCGGGCGATCTGCCGGACGGCGCTGTGCCGGCCAAGGCTGACACACGCTCCCGAGAAGCGCAGGCTGATCACGGACGGTTCGGTGCCCGCGATCCGGCTCAACACGGTGTCGGCGGCCTGCGCCCCGAGCGGCCCGGCCGCATAGCAGCTCATCCGCAGCGGCTGGCCCGACGGCGCCGCGGCGTCGCCTGCCGCGACGATGCGGTCGTCGTCGACGCTGGTCAGTGTTTCGTCGGTGAGCAGCCGGCCGAGCGTGTCGGTGCGCAACCCGCTGACCCTGGCCAGTTCGGGCACGCCGAACCCCGTCGACCAGATCGTCAGTGCGCTCAGCCGAACCGACCCGTCCGCGAGGACCACGGCGTCAGGCCGGACCTCGGTCACCGCGGCCTTGACCATGGCCACACCATGCTGGGACAGCCACCGGACCACCGACCGGCGACCCGGCTCACCGAACCCCGGCGCCAGGGGTCCGCCATACACCAGCGTGACCGCACGCCCCTGCTCGGCCAGCTCGGCGGCGGTCTCGATACCGGTCAACCCCCCGCCGACGACGGTGACCGCGGCGTTGAGGGGCAACTCCTCCAACCTGGCGCGCAGTTGCTGCGCGGATTCTAACTCGGCCAGGGGAACGGCGAACTCGGCTGCGCCGGGCACCGCTGACGGTGCCGTTCCGGTGCTGCCGACCGCGTAGATGACATAGTCGAAGTCCAACGCCTGACCCGACGCCAGCTCCACGGTGCGTGCGGCGGTGTCGATCCGGGTGGCGTTGTCGATGACCAGCCGGACGCCGTCGCCGAGCAGCGTGCCGTAGTTCACTTCGGCCTCGCCGGTACCGGCCACGAACTGGTGCAGCCGGACCCGGTCGACGAACCTCGGACGAGGGTTGACCAGCGTGATGTCCACGCCGCCGTACTTCCGTAGCCGGTTGGCCGCAACCGTTCCGGCATAACCTCCGCCGATCACGACAATCTTGATGTTTCGTGTGCTGTGCTCAGACATGCCTCCCAAGACACCGCGGACCCACCGAAACGTGACACCACCCGACGTGACGCGGCACACATCATCCCGAATGCCCTGCTTGTCCTGTTCCGGTGGCGCCGCGAGAGAGTTCCGCGGCGTATCCCGAGCACGTGTTGCCCGCCAGTTCGTTCCAGGCGGTCGCTGTTCCGATGTGGAGATTGAGAAGGCCGGACAACACTGTGGCGGGTAGCTGGGCGGCGAGGTCCATCAGCGCGGTGTTGCGGCTGAGCCGGGCCTGAATGCCCAGGCGGTTCAGGCGGCGCATGAGCTGGCGAGCGCTGATCGGCCGCTCTGCGGCTGGAAGTACTCCGACTTCAGGTGGCTGACCCATTCCGGCTACGTGAGGTCCACCGGCAGGAACTCGGTCATCGTTGGCTTCAGGTCGATGACGGAGGTGCCCGAGATCGTGTCGAGGCCGACCACCGTCGTCAGTTCGCGGCGGGGCACGGATTCGATCCTCGCCACGGCCGTAGATGCGACAGAACAACCGGTCCGGTTCGGCGTGCACCCGCTCAACCACCAGCGGGTGTTCTGGTTCCTCACCATCCGCCAGGATCAACCCGGCGTCCGCTAGCCGGCCGCAGCGCACCTCGACCGCGCGGCCGTCCTGCCGCTGGAGGCCGACGACCCGCTGCGGCTGTCCACCGCGCTGTCGTTCTCGGCCGACCGCGCGATCCGGCGCCGGAAGTTCCGCGCCGCCGATGCGCTGTCCGACGCTGCGCGCCGCGACACGCGCATCCATCTCGGCCTGCGAACCTACGAAACCCTTCAACGCGCCAAGATCCTCGCCCACCTTGACGAGCACGCCGAGGCGCTGCGGCTGTTGTCCGGCACTGACAGCATGATCGAGCACCTGCCGCCCGCCGACGAACTGCCGCCCTCGGGCTACTGGTACATGGCGCCGTTCTTCCTCGGCCAGCGCGCGTTTGCCCTCAATGCCCTCGGCGATCGCACCGCCGCCGGCCAGGCCGCCCGTGATTGTCTGGCCGAGATGCCCCCCCGTATGGACGTCATCGGAGTGGGCGTCTCGCCGCCGTGAACTTGCCGAGCTGACCTGACCAGCCAGTCGACTTAGTCTGGATAGGACCGCCGGTCTGCTGTGTCTGATGGTTCGTCGCCGTGGCATAGCGGGTGTACCGTGGAGATACCAGATCTTGGTATGGCCTTCCCCATGCATTGAGTGGCATGAGGACGGTGGTCACGATGACGCTGCTGCGGCAGAACCGCGAATTGAAACGGCTGGGAATCTGGAATTGGTCCCTGCCCGCCTTCGCCGGGAAGCTACCGGACGGCCGTAACTACAACGCCTGCCCCTCGGCCGGGGTGTGCGCGCAAGCGTGTTACGCCCGCAACGGCACCTACCTTTTTCCTCAGGTGAGGGCACGGCATCAGGAAAATCTGCGCTGGACCTTGGACGACCTAGCGGGCTGGCAGCACGCGATGCTGGATGAGTTGTCGCACAAGCGGTTTATCGACGCGTGGGTGCGTATCCACGACAGCGGCGACTTCTACTCCAGTGCTTACCTGTCCGCGTGGCTGGAGATCATGCGCGCCCGTCAGCGCACCCGGTTCTACGCCTACACCAAGGAAGTAGCCGCGTTTCGGGAGCTGGTTGAGCCGAATCCGCCGCGGAACTTCTGGTGGGTCTACTCCTACGGCGGCACCCAAGACTCCACATTGGACCCTGCAGTGGATCGGGTTGCCGATGTTTTCCCTGATGAGCAGTCGATCGCGGCCGCGGGCTGGCATTCGCAGGAGGAGTCCGACTTGCTGGCCGTGCTCGGGCCGACACCGGTCGGGATCCCGGCGAACAACATCGCGCATTTCAAGGCCCGCCAAGCCGGGCGCCGCTGGAGCCGCTGGCAAGCCGGCGTCGACGCCGCCCGCGCCGCCCGCCGCACCGCCGCCCGGTCCACCGCAGCGCCCGGCGATGACCGGCCGGACACGTCCGAGGGCCCACGGTAGCGCTGCCCGGGACCACGGCGGCCGCCTGCTGCCCAGCGGTGCCGGTCAGGTGCAGCGCCGCCGTGGCCACGGTCTGCGCTGTCACCGGCTCCACGACGTGCCGCCCCGGGGCCGCCGGGGCCGCGATTGCGGCACCGGCGACCGGATCTGCACACCTCACGATCGATGAGGAGACCTGAAGATGTCGAACGAGTTGATGCCGTATCTGCACGCCGTCGCGGAGGTGCTCGGTGAGCCGTGGCGTGCCGCCACACCCCTCTGTGTCGGTGAGGACGCCGCTTTGATCGGCCCGGACGGCGGGTGAATCAGCGTGACCGTCGCGTCGGGCGCGGCGCGGGATCGGCTGGTTTTGGAGGCCTGGCTGGACTCCGAGCTCAGTCCGCACCAGCCCACCGGAATGGTCCGGCCGTCGGTGACCGTGGCGCGTACCCGGCCCGCCGACGCGGTCGGCAAAGACCTCGCCCGGCGGCTGATCCCCAACGTGGTCGAACTGATCGACGCGGCGAAAGACCTGGCGCACCGGCGCGCATGCGACGCCGCCGACCTCTCCAACGTTCTCGCCGCAATTGGCGCGGGCTTCGGCACGACCCCGGCGGCAGGGGCGAACACCGTGTCGGTCGGTGCCTACGGTCAGCCGCTGTTCGCGACCGCGCAGGTGCTGCAGCCGGTCTGGCGCGACCGCCAGCGCCGGGTGCGGTTCAGCATCGACGTCACCGTCGAGAATGCGCTCGCACTGGCCGCGCTCGTCGGTGAACGCGCCGCCGCCGACCACGCCGCGCCCGACACCTTCCGCTGACCTTCGCCGCCGCAGCGACTGCACGTCCCCGACTCCGGCGCCCTACTGGCGCCGGAGTCCTCTTCATCTCCCTGGAAGGACGATGCCATGGAAGCCCTGACCCGTGTGATCACCCTCTCCGATCACCAGCCCCGGATCGTCGACATCCGCGCCGACCTCAACGTCGGCGACGCCACACTGCGCGTGCACGGCCTCAGCCCGAGCGTTTCGCGCGAGACCCGCGACCGGGTGCGCGCGGCCATCCGCAACAGCGGCCTGTCCTGGCCCGACGGCGTCGTGCACCTGACCGCCTCCAGCGCGCACCCACGCTCCGACGTCGATCTCGCCGCCGCGGCCGCGGCGCTGCTGGTCACCGGCGCCGTGCCGGTACGGCGGCTGACCGCGACCGCGCTGATCGGCGAACTCGGCCTCGACGGCACCGTCCGGCCGGTCCCCGACATCCTGGGCCGCGCCGTCGCCGCCGCCGACGCCGGTTTCACACACCTCGTCGTGCCCGCGGCCAACGCCGCCGACGCACGCGCCGTCCCCGGTCTCACTGTCATTCCTGTCGCTCGCCTGGACGACCTGATCAGCTGGCTGCGCAGCAGCCCCGCACCGGCCCTCCTCCCCGAATCAGGCGTACAAGGACAGCCACGCACGTCGTGGGCTCCCGAAGCCTGGGCTCAGCTGTCGTCCACCGCGGTCCGAGCCGCCGCTGTCGCGGCAACGGGCGGACACCACATCTTGCACGTCGCCGATCCTAGTGATCCGGTACTCCTGTTGCCGCGGCTGATCCGGACGCTGATGTCCGACCTCTCCGACGCCGACACCGTCGAAGTCAACAGGTTGCACTCCCTGGCCGGCGAACCACTGCCCGACAACGGCGGGTTCACCCGCCCGCCCGCCGTGTCCCTGCACCCCACCGACACGATCGCCGCGATCGTCGGCTCGTTCACCCGGCCCGGACTTCTCACCCTCGCCCACCGCGGCGTCCTGACCGTCGAAGACCTCCCCGACTTCTCCGCCTCGACTCTCGAGGTGCTGCGTCCGGCAATGGATAACGGCAGCCTGTCCATCGCGGACGCAGCCGGCACCGGGTCGCACCCGGCTGGGGCACGCATCGTGTTCACCACCCGGGACTGCCTCTGTGGCAGCGCCCGGGCCGAAGAGTGCCGCTGCCCTCCGGCTCAGCGTGCCCGCCACCTCGCACGGATCCCGCTGTGGCTGCTCGACCGCGTCGACTTTTTTGTCCGGGAGGTCACTGTTGCCGAGCCCGATCCGTCGCTGCCGTCGCTGGAGTCATTGCGGGAGGGCGTCGCCCGGGCCCGGCAGCGCGCGCGCCACCGGTGGGGTGCCCTACCGGAACCCGGCGCCGAGTTCGACTACACAAAAGCCGTCGCTGGCCTTCCTGCCAAGACGGTGGACAAGCTCGATGATGCGATCCGGCACGGCCGGATTACTTCCCCCACCGCAGCGCGGTGTCTGCGGCTGGCCTGGACACGTGCCGACCTGGACGGCCGGGCGCATCCGGACATCGCCGATATCTGGCTGACGCTCGCGCACCGCAGCGGAATGCTGGACCTGCTGCGGAATCCGGCTCCGAGGTGAGCTGCACCAGAGATCGCGTGTGAGGCCCGAGCCCGATGGGGACAGTGCCGCTGCAGTTGAGCTCAGGAGAAAGTTGAGGAACGCGTTGCTGCGCCGAGAAAGCGGGCGCGGGTGTTCCGGTCGGGCCGACGCACTCTAGCGGAGCCTGACGTCAGCGGAAGCCCGCCCGAAGACGACTTCGGCGGCGGATGGGCAGAGATGGGGCGGGCTTGCCGCCGACGCGGGCGGCCCCGCTCGGGCGAGTGCGTCCCGACCGGGACACCCCGCACTCCGCTCCTTCTCCACCGCCACGCGGTGATGGAGAAGAAGGTGGTGCGGGGTTCGTGACCGGTCACCGGATCCATCTCCGGTGACCGGCCGGCCCGTCTGAAGGAGCACCTTCGTGACCAGCACGATGGATCTGCCGACCCAGCGCGACACCGACACCCCCACGACGCCGGACACCGAGCCCGCCACGTCCACTCTGGACGCTGCTGCCACCGACCACCCCACCGCCGACGACGCATCGTCCACCGACGTCGGGGACACCCCGGTCGCGGAGCTGTCCGACGAGGACCGCGCGGCGCTGCACGCGACGTGGGACGCCGAGGTCGACACCGTCCAGCACGTCGACCCGCACGAGGTGCTGCTCGCCGAGAACGTGCGCACCGACAACGCCGAGGCCGACGAAGAAACCACGGTGAACTTCAAGACCCACGGCGTCAAGACCGCGGTCAACGGCTACCGCGACTACGACACTGGCACCATCGTGGTCACTGAAGGCCAGCGCCGCGTCCTCAACGCCCGCGAGGCCGGCTGCACCGTGCCGGTGTGGATGAAGACCCCGCCGCCGGCCGACGAGCGCAAGGCCACCATCGAGCGGATCGTCAACCAGCTCATCGAGAACGACGCCGCCCTCCGCAAGCCCGTGACTCTGGCCGACACCGCCCGTGCCCTCAAGCAGCTCGCCGCGTTCAACCTCAAGCCCGCCGGGATCGCCCGCAAGCTCGCGCTCGGCAAACAGGGCAAGACCTACGTCGAGAACGTCCTGCAGGCCGGGCAGAGCGAGCTGGCGCTCAAGGCCGCTGAGCGCTACGACCTCGATCTGCTGCAGGCCGTAGTCGTCGCCGAATTCGACGAGGCCGGCGACACCGACACGGCCAAGGAACTCATCTTCACCGCGCGTACGGCGCCGAACAACTTCGCCCAGCTCGCCGAACGCAAGCGCACCGAACGCGCGGACAAGCAGCGGCTCGCGGCCCTGACCGAGGACCTCACCGAGGAACTGACCGCCGCGGGCGTCACGATCTTCGACGAGAGCCTGCCCGACAGTCACGGGGACGCGCGCACGCTGGACCGGCTGCGCCCCACCCCCGAACACGAGCCCCACACGGAGCTGACCGTCGAGGACCACGCCTCCTGCCTGGGACACGGCGCGTGGATCGAGACCGACCACTACGACGAGCAGGGCAACCAGATCCCGGTGGCCGTCTACGGCTGCGCCGACTTCCTCGCCCACGGTCACGCCCTCAGCTACGCCCCGGCCGGCCGCGCGGACTTCACCCCCGTGCCCAGCAGCACCAGCACATCCGTCGACCACGAGTCATCCGACGAGGAGGACGCAGCCGGGCAGGCCGATGAGGTCGCGAACGCGCGTGCTGCCCACGCCGCCGCCGAACTGGAGCGCCAGAAGGCGCGGATCATCCGCAAGTGGGTGATCCAGAACAACAAGGACTGGGACGCCTCGCAGGCCCCGCGCCGGCAATGGCTGGCCGCGCTGGTGCAGCGCAGCACCGCGCCCAAGGGTGCGCAGTTGTTCCTCGCGCTGCAGAAGGCGCACGGCGGCTACGCGCTGCGGCGCGCGTTCGAGCGCAACCACCCGCTGGGGATGAAGCTGTTCGGCATGCCGGTGGGGGCCACGCTCGCCGACCTGACCGACAAGATCGCCAAGGCGCCCACCGCGGGGAAGGCCACCCTCTACGACCTGGTCCTCACCCTGTGCGCGATCGAAGACGACCTGTCCCGCAACACGTGGCGCAACCCCTGGGGGCCGGGGCGGGAGTACATGACCGCGCTCATCGGCTGGGGCTACCCCGCCTCCGACGTCGAGCGGAAGGTCGTCGACCCCGAGACCGAGCAGGACGTCATCGCCGCGCAGCTCGGCGACCTCGCCACCGACGCCACGAGCGACGGCGGCGAGAGCGGCGAGAGCGGCGAGAGCGGCGAGGCCGACGGTGCCGAGGCCCCGGACGACGACGTCTCCGACCACACCGACGTCGAGGACCCCGCCGACGACCCCACCACCGGGATCGACGGCGTCAACGATGACGCGAGCGCGGACGGCCAGAGCGACACGGCGACCGACCACTCCGATGACGCCGCCGACAGCGGCCCCGATCACGAGCCGGTCAAGCAGGACACCGAGGCCGAGGCAGAGCTGATCGGCGCCGCGATCTAGCCGGACCGTCGCCGGACCCGGTTCCTCGCCAGGGGCGGGCTCCGCACTACTGCCGGGCCCGCCCCCCGCTCCTACCTATCCCGTCGTCCTCGCCTCCCGCCGGGGCCCGTCGCCAGCCCCGCGCGTGAACGGAGTTTTATCCGATGCATCCGCACCTTCCACCGGTCTTCAATCACATCCACCACACCAGCACCTACGCCGCCGGGCACCACCCCGTCTGGCCGTATGCCCCGCTGCCGCCCGGCCCGTGCTGGACCCACGCCACCTGCCGATGTGGCTGGGCCGAGATCGCCGAATCCCACAGCGACGCCCGCGCCCTGGCCCGCGACCACCGCCGCTACGCCGCCGACCACCCCGCTTACCTGCCCGGTTCGGCGCTGCGCATCGGCGGCCGCGCCCATCAGGCCGACGCCACCGGCACCCACGTCTCCCGCGTCGGTGCCCGCCACGGCTGGGCCCTGGCCGACGGCATCGGCGACTACTCGCTCGCCGCGCACGCCGCGGGCAGCGCGGCGGCGACCGCCGCCTCCGTCGCCGCCGACCGTGGCGCGGTAGCCGGGCTGCTCGCCGCCACCGCCACCCTCGCCACCGTCCACCCTGGCGACACCGTCATGGTCGTCGCCACCCCGCTCCCACCCGAACGTGGCAACGGATGGGACGTCGCCTGGGTCGGAGACTGCCGCGCCTACGAATACGACTCCCACACCGACGTCCTCACCCAGCTCACGGTCGACCACACCGAAGGACAGGAACTCCGTGACAGCCTCGCCGCGCACTACCGCGATCGGCCGCAAGAACTCGAGGACCTGGCCGCCAGGCGAGACAATGTCGTAACCAGCTCCGTCGCCACCGCTGACCACGACTCCCTCGGCCACGTCACCACGACCGGGCCGCGCCACCGGTTGCTCCTCACCAGCGACGGCGTCCACAAACCCGTCCCGCACGCCTCCCTCGTCCGAGCGTGCCGCACCTTTAGCGACCCGGCGGCGTGCGCGAACCGGCTGACACTCGCCTCGCGGTACCACGGCGGCACCGACAACGCCGCCGCGATGGTCATCGACCCCGTCCCGGCCCCGGTCGCGGCCGAGCTGGTGCCATGACCACGACGACTGTGTCGGCACCGGCACCGGCACGCCTCAACGCCACCGGAGATCTGCTCGGCGCTGCCTTGAGCGCCGCGGGGCGTGGGTGGCCGGTGTTCCCGCTCACCCCGCGCGGCAAGAGGCCCGCCATTCCCGACTGGCAGCAGCGAGCCACCTGCGATCCCGACCGCATCCGCCGCTGGTGGCGCCGCCACCCGAGACATAACGTCGGCATCGCCTGCGGGCCCGCGAGCCTGCTGGTGCTCGACCTCGACGCCGCCCACGGACCGATTCCCCGCCCATGGACCCGCCTTGGCGTCACCCACGGCCGCGACGCGCTCGCGATGCTGGCCCAGCAGGCCGGCGAACCCGACCCGGTGGACACCTTCACCGTCGCGACCCCACGCGCCGGCGAACACAGATACTTCGCCCGGCCACCCGGGTCGCGGCTGCGCAGCACCGTCGGCGCCCGCGGCCGCGGGCTCGGCTGGCACGTCGACACCCGCGGCCCCGGCGCGCTCATCGCCGCCCCGGGCTCCCTCGCCGTCGTCCACGGCGCCCTGATGCCCTACACCGTCATCTGGGACCTTCCGGTCGCCGTCCTGCCCCGCTGGCTCATCACCGCCCTCACTCCGCCACCGGCACCGCCGCCGGCTGCGTATCCGCCACCACCGCCGCTGCCGGCGACCAGCCGCCGGGTCACCGCCTACGTCCGAGCCGCCGTCACCGCGGAGTGCCGCAACGTCGCCACCGCCACCGAAGGCCACCGCCACATCACCGTCTACGCCGCCGCAGCGGCACTGGGCGAACTGCACGGCAACGGCTGGATCAGCGCCGCCGCGATCACCCACCACCTCACCAACGCTGCCCGCCACCACCTCGGCGTCGCCGACTTCGACTCCCGCGAACTGACCAGAACCATCCGCGACGGCATCGCCGCCGGCCGCGAACACCCCCGCATCCTCACCGACCGCCCAGCACCTCGATCGCGACTCGCCATCAGCTGAAGGGAGAAATTCGCCATGCCCGAAACCGTGTCATCGGATCCCGCCGCCACCCCCGGCACACCGGAGCTGCTCTGGCTCTGGCAACGGCAACCGGACAGCACCGACCTGAAAAAGGCCCTCGTTCCCGCCCACCGGATTCCCGCGGGCTGGCTGCCGTCGCTTCAGCACCACTACGCCGAGGGCGACCGTGTCGACTTCGCCTGGGACGGCCAGCAACAGCCGGGCACAGTCGTGCGAGACCAGGGCATGTACCTGGCCATCGCCGGCGAGCGCCCCGGCTCGGGCTTCGCCATTCACAAGACCGACGTCCGTCCGCACGGCGCCGAACCCGCCGCACCGGCCGATCCGGTCATCGACGCCGCGGTCGACCCGCATCCCCATCCCGTTGTCCGCCGGGAAGGCCACACCGCGACCGCGTACTGGAACCTCGGCCGCCCAACCGCCGACGGCTGGCTGCCCTTGGCGCGGCTGCACATCGCCTTCCAGCCCGACATCGGGTTCGTCGCCACGCTCTCCAGCGTCGAAGAACTCGACCAGGCCGGCGAACACCGCGAACGTCAGCGGCCGCTCGACCCGGTCGTGGTCCACCACCACCCGACGCGCCGCCCCAGCCACCACGCCGTGCGCACCTGCCTGCGCGACGCCATCGCCGTCGTGATCTCCGCCGCCGCACAACGCCAACCGGTGGTCTGCGCCCACTTCGTTCCGATCCTCGCCACCACCGTGCAGGGGAAGTAGCCGGCAGTCGGCCGGGACCGGGCGCGCCGCGCGGCGCGCCCGGTCACCAGAAAAGCACAGCGCGGCCCGGGCCTCGCCACGGTGCCGATCCACCGTCAGGCCGTCGTCGGCCCGGACCGCGCTGTGCTCGCGAGGGCCCCCGTTCACCACCGGCGGCGCCGTCCGCCGGTGACCGACCGTTCACGGAGGGGCGCATGACAGAGCCGACAATCCAGGTTCCCGACGGATACTGCCCAACTCGCCTGCGTGGGCTGTGGGCCCTCGTCGGCTGCCTCGTCTGCGGCGGCAACGGCGAATTCCTGGTCAGCGACCGCGACGACACCATCGAGCCGTGGGACTGTGACGAGCCCGAACCGACGTATCCGCAGCCCTGCGACTGCCTCTGGTCACCCCCGCCGGAGGACGTGCGCGCGCTCGACGAGGCACAGACGCGCCTACGGCGTCACCGGGAGCGGATGCGCGAGGTTTTCGACGCGATCGGCCCGCGCCAAGTCGGCGGCACCTACTGGTGCGACTACTGGTATCGCTGGTACCTCGTCGAATCGATTGAGATCCGCTTCCGCGACGGTGACCTGACCGACCCGAGCTGGTCGATCACCGCGCGCTGGGCCAGCAGCGACCGCGGCACGCGCCACACACCGTGGGATCCCCGCTGCCACAGCACATCCGTACCCGTGTGCCAGCCCGGTCCGGCTCCGGCACCGCCGGAACTGCGCTACCCCGCCGCGGTTTCCTGCCGGTGGTGCCGTTCTCGGTTCGCGCTCGTGCGCGCCGTCCACCACGCGTTCTTCGCCCGCTGAAGGGAAATCCCGATGTTCGCACTTTCTTCGCCTGACGTTCTCGGCCGTGCCGGGGCCGCCTTCTCTCGCCGTCCCGCGGACGCAACAGCTGACGACGGGGTTGGTGTCCTGCGCCGCCGCGACGAACCGGTCCGCTGGCACGGACGCGACGAGGCGACCCGGGAATACGTCCACCCGGGCCGCACTGTGATCGAGGTGCCGAACCGGCCCTGGCCGATCAGGAGCCCGGAGGACTGCGACGACCAGACCTCCACTGGGCTCTGGTTCGACGCCACCGGCACCCCAGAGCACGCCCCTGACGACCGCACGGCGTCCGATGGTGTCGTGCTGCTGTGCCGCCGATGCGGCCTGGACTGCACCTGACGCCCGCGAAACCGACACCGTCATGTCCACTGCAGACATAGGTAGGACCCGATGCCCAACCACATCACGCCGCATGGCCTCCCCGCCGACGTTCTCCGCGTCGACGAAGGACTGGTGTGCGGTGACGACCAGCCCTACTTCCCCGCGCAGTTAGGCGAGCCGACGTTCGCGGCCCACGACGAAGACGGCCGCCGCTACTACACCGTGACGCCGCGGTTTCGTCGTGTCGTCACCGAGTGGATTGCCATCACCGTCGAAGCCACCTCCGACCACCTGCGCTTCCGCTGGGACGGCGACGACCTGATCGTCACCGACCACGACGCGCTCCACGACGACACCGACCCGACAAGCGGTCCCGCCGTCGAACGCATCAGGCCCGACACTGAAAACCGGTACGTCTTCCCGACCTGGCTGTGGCACGAACACGACACCACCACCGAACGCCTCGACGACACCGCACGCGCCGCGCTGGCCGTCCTGGCTACCGACGACCCGCTCCACGTCGACACCGTGATCCGTTACGTCACCGAAAACACCTACCCCGCGCCCGATCCACAGACGCTCCGGAACATCCGCACCCAGCACCGGACGCTCACGGGGTCGCCCACGACGCCAGCCGACGCCACCGAATCCGAGGAGAGCCACATTGAGTAGCGACTACGCCGGTATCCCCACAGGATGCGACGTCACGCTGGCACGCCCGGGCGACGAGGCCGGCGCCAAACTGCTCTCTGACGGCGACTTCGCCCTCGTCCTCGCCGATCACGACAACGACACGGTGATCACCATCGAGGGCACCCCCGCCGAACTGCTCGACTTCGTGCGCCGGACCCAACTGGCGCTGGAAGAAGAAGGGGACCGCACCTCCCTACCGCCCGCCGACTGACCGTAGCCCGCGATCAGGCACTCCGGCCGGTGCGGACGACCGCCGCCACGTCGCTTTCTCTCGCATTATTCGTCCACTGTAGGCAGCGAGGTTCCCTGATGCCCGAACCGATCTATCTGACCGACGAGAATCTTCTGGCCGCCATCCCCGCCCTGATCAGGTTCAATCCCGTCGACTCGCTCGTGATCGTCGCCGCAGTCGTGCACACCGACGGCACGGTTCGCCTTGGCCGCACCACACGATTCGACCTCGACCTAGCCATACGACTGCCCGAGAGGGTCGTCACGCACCTCAGCCGGGCGCTGGGCGACCGGCCTGTCCAGCGACTCATCGGCGCCGTCGTTCACGACAGCGCCGACACCACCGACCTGCCCTACCGGCCCCAGCTTCACCAACTCGCTCACCTGCTGCACCAATCCGGATTCGTCAACGTCGAGCTGCTGCACCTGCCCAACTTCACCGCCGGCGCGGTCTGGTCGTGCTACGACGTCGCCGATCACACCGGCTTCCTGCCCGACCCTGCGCTCTCTCCGCTCACCACCGCTCGCGTGGCCAACGGCCACCGCGTCTACAGCAACCGGGCCACCTTTCTCACCCAGTTCGTCCCCGCGCCCGCCGACGTCCGCGACAGCATCGCCGCCCTGGCTGACCCGATCACCGAAGAGGTCCAGGTCGAAGAACTCACCGGCGACTTCCCGCGACTGCGCCGGCGCCTGGAGCGGCTCGACGAGGCCGTCACCGCCGCCACGCTCGGCCAGCTGCCCAGCAGCGCCGACGAGATCGCCGAACTGATCGCCGCACTGTCCAGCTTCCTCCTGCGCAACATCCACCTCGTCCAGTCCACCGAGGAGCGTCGCGGGGCAGCGCAGTCGCTGTGGCTGCACCTGTGGCGACACGCCCCGGCTCGATACGCGCCCACGATGGTCGCCCTCACGGCCATGGCGGCACACCTGCGCAAGGACGGCAGCACCGCGAGCGCGATCCTTCAACGCGATCCGCAACCCACCAAGCTCAGCCGATTGGTCCGCCGATGGATCGCCGACGGTGTCGAACCCGCCGTTGTAGCACCGGACATCACTGCTGTCGCACAACAGATGCGAGCGACGCTGACCGATCTCGCCGAGAACTGAGCCAACCAAGCAACAAGGGGATGCCATCCCCAGGCTCGTGCAGTGCGGGGCGTCGGGAGCACAGCACCCACAGCCCCGGGGCGGCCTGAACCCGGCGCCCGGCCACATCCGGCGCGGGTGAACCGGCGCCGCGGCAACGCGCACCCCTCACCTCCCCTGTCGCCGGTTCGCTCCGGCCGGACGAGCCCGCCGGGCTTCACGCCCCGAGGCCGCGGGCGCTCCGAGCACGTCACGTCCCGCACACCCACGAGGCCCCGGAGAGGCCACGTACTTCCCGACACAGCACTAACCGCGGCCAATCCGCGTCACGCGGGTGCATCCGCCGATCTCCTCAACTCGGTGTCCCGTCCGGAACCTCCCTGCCCGGCCGGGACACCGTCCCCGAGGGTCGGTAGCGCGGTGCGCGCCGAACACCCCAACGCCGCGCTACCGGCCCTCCCACGTCCACGCGCACCTTTTCGGCTTCCACGCCGGAGAGGGGTGTTTTCACGTTTCGAGCGCGAAAGGCCACCACCATGACTACCCCTGTCCAGGACGCCGTCCGCTGCGACGACTGCGGCAACATCACCCTGACGCCGTTCTACATCACGTCCACGGTGGCCAGCTGCGATGACTGCGTTCAGGCTCTTCATCGGTGCAATGAGTGCGGGCAGATCACCGACGTCACCTCCGCCACCGACGGCGACGGCCGGATCTGCGACTACTGCGAACGCGCCGAACCGTACTACACCTGCGATCAGTGCGACATCCTCATCCGCGACGGCTCCACGTGCCGAGAACACGCCGTCGACGAGGCCGACGACTCCTTCACGTGCTCGCGGTGCGACGACACCTTCTCCCGGCGGCTGCACGAACCGTGCGAGTCCACCGGGGACCGCCAGTTGTGCTCGCCCTGCGCCGTCGGGTTCGACCTCTGCGACTACTGCGGCCTCTACGACGACGCACTACGCAGCACCGACACCGACCGCGAGATGTGCGACGACTGCGCCAGCCGGCTCGACTACTACGAGTGCAACGTCTGCACCACCCTGATCGACAGCGGAACCTCCTGCGAAGACCACCGCGACGACCTCGACGACCTGCACGACTACTCCTACAAGCCCGCACCGGTCTTCCACGGCATCGGTCCCCGCTACCTCGGCCTCGAACTGGAAATCAACGTCCCCGACGGCGACCTGGGCCGGCGCATCGACGACACCGTCGACACCCTCGCCGGACTCGGCTACCTCAAAGAGGAAATGTCCATCGACTACGGGTTCGAGCTCGTCACCCACCCGATGGCCTACCGCTGGGCCGTGGACTGCTTCCCCTGGCATCTGCTCGAACAGCTCGAGCTCGCCGGCTGCAGCGGAGACGGTAACGGGCTGCACGTCCACATCAGCCGTGCCGCCTTTACCGGCCCCTGTCACGTGTTCCGGTGGATGAAGTTCATCTACCGCAACGCCGACGACGTCCAGACCCTCGCCGGCCGCTCCAGCAGCTACGCCGCGTTCCGCGACTCCGAACGCAACCACATCAAGGACGCCTGCAAGGGCACCTACTGGGCGCCGCGCAGTTCCGCCATCAACACCCAACCCGAAGAGACTTTCGAGCTGCGAGTCTTCGCCTCCAGCCTCGACATCCAGCGCGTGCAGGCCGCTCTCGCCTTCGCCGACGCTTCCGTCGCCTACACCCGCGACCTCACCATCCACGACATCACCCAGGCCGGCGGGTGGACCTGGGCCGCCTTCACCCAGTGGCTGCGTACCCGCCCGCAGTACGCGCCGCTGACCGCCGAGCTGGAGGTCATGGCATGTGCATGCTGACCTACCTGCCCGCCGGAATCCAGCCCGACACCGCCGCCCTGACCAACGGCAGCGTCCACAACAACGACGGTCACGGCTACGCCATCGTCGACGGTGACCGCATCATCACCGGCCGCGGCATGAACGCCGCCGCCGTCATAGACGAGTTCGCCGCCCTGCGCGGCCTGCACCCCGACCAGCCCGCGCTGTTCCACAGCCGCTTCGCCACCCACGGCCCGGTCACCGAGGACAACATCCACCCGTTCCCGATCGGCGGAGATCCCCGCACCGTCCTGGCCCACAACGGAGTCCTGCCGGAGATGGCGCAACCGACTCGATGGGATCCGCGGTCGGACACCCGCATCGCCGCCGACGACATCTTCTCCGCGAAACGGTTCCTCCCCATCGATTCCCCCGCGACCCGGCGGCGCATCGAGTCCTGGCTGGGCACGTTCAACAAACTGGTCATCTTGACCGTCAACCCGCGCTACCCCGAGAACGGCTACCTGTTCAACGAGAAGGCCGGGCACTGGGACAACCAGATCTGGTACTCCAACCGCGACTACCTCGACACCCACCCCGGCCACACCTCCTGGTGGGGCCTCGACGACGGCTGCCTCTACTGCGGCGTCGCTGACGCCGTCGACCCCGAGACAGGACTGTGCCTCGCTTGCGGCGCATGTCCCATCTGCGCCGCCGACAACCAGCCATGCCCATCCTGGTGCTTCCGGTTACTCGCCGGCGTTTCCTGCTTCAGCTGCGGCGAAGACCTCGACGACTGCGGCTGCGTTGTAGCGCCCGCACTGAACGGCTGACCCTCTCGCATTTCGGCTGCTGGCCGGGTGCGGCGTCTGCCGCTGCGCCCGGCCGAAAGGGACCGCCATGCCCGCACACCCCGCCCCCGCGGACGCGACTCCACCGATTCCCGCTGCCCTCGCCCACCTGCCGACCGTCGGCGGTCTCGTCGTTCCCTGGGTGACGCCCCGCACCGCTGACGGCCGTTACCTGCTCGGCGCCGTCGACGCCGCCAAGACCCGCACCGCGATCCACCGGCGACTCTGCGGCGTCTGCGGCCGCGCGCTGGCCGGCCGCCTGGTCCTGCTCCTGCGTGAATCCGACCTGCCCCGCTACGCCAGCACCGAGCCCGGGCTGCATCCGCATTGTGCCGCCTACTCCATCGTCGCGTGCCCCATGGTCGCCGGGCGCCGCAGCCACTACCGCGCCAGCGCCCACCAGATCGGCGACGACGCCGTCCACGGCGCCGACCTCGACCAGCGCCTCGGCGCCCCCGCCGAACCCTGGCACGCGGTCTGGCTCACCCGCTACACCGTCATCACCCTCCACGGCCACCCCGCCGCGTCCTACCTGCTCATCCCGCCATTGCGCATCCGGCCCATCAGCGCTGCCCCACAACGCATCTCCTGAACGCCAGCCCAGTCCAGAAAGGACCGGTCCATGCCGCCTGCCGAAGCGCTGGTGTTCATCGCCAGCAAACACACCAACCCCGTCCGACGGCGGGTGCTATGGCGCGTCAGCGTCACCGACGCCAAGAAGATCTGCAGCGATCCCCGCACCGCCGGCCCGCACTACATGCTGTGCTTCACCACCGAGAACATCGACGACCCCGCCTCGTTCGTGTACGTACCGGACAACGGGCGCCACGCGGACGTCCTTCGCGACCACCGCATCCGCGTCCTCCGCGACCACACCACGCCGCGGCCAGCCGCGACGCGGCAGCCGCAGTAGCGCAGCACCTCAGATCAGTGTCCGGCGGTGCAGCGGCCGGCCACAGGAACGGACGGCCGGGTGCCTCGCGGTCGGCGCGGACGTTCGCTGCCAGGAAAGCACACCCGAGCCCCGGCGCCGGGCTTCCGTCGCTCGGCCACGACACGTTGCCGGGCGCCGGAGCCCGGGTGTGCTGGGAGGGCGCGGTCATCCGCACCCGACACCGACGAGGCTCCCGTGACCGCATCCACCGTCCACGACAGCACCGACCACAGCGAGTCCGCCTACGAGCAGGCGTGTCGGCTGATCGAGACCGAACTCGGCGGCCGCCGCCTCACCACCGACCCCGCACAGCCACACGACCGTACCGCCGGCGCGCGCCCGGCTGGTCGGGGCGACGACGAGAACACGGCGGTGAACTGACGATGTCCGAACATCAGCTGTGGTTCACCCCGTATGACTGGAGCCGCTCCTACCTGCTGCCGGAGTCGGTCACCTGCAACATTCCCCGTCGCGGCGGCGTCGGCGGCTACGGCGCGCACGACGTCGCTCGCGGTGTCCTCGTCGAGCTGTGCCGCGCGCTCCCGGCGACGCCGGTCTCACTGCTCTACGACGAACCCGTCCAGCGCCGCGACTGGACGCGCACCGCGATCCGGATCACCGCGCACGCCCGATGCACCGACGGGCGGGACGTCCGCGTGATCTACCGCAGCGAACGCACCGACACCGAGCCCTGGGCCGAGTTCTGGAGCATCGCTGTCAACGGGTTCATCCCCGCCACCGGTCACGACGTCGCGCGGCCGTCACCGCCGTGGATCGCCCACACCGCCGCTCAGACGCTGCGCGCCGAACTCGGCCGCTGATCCACAACCCGGTCCCCGCCGACAGCCCTTACCCCTCTTGTTCGGAAGGACGCTCATGTCGCTCACGCTCGCCAGCACCACGACCATCGTCGCCAGCCTCCCGGCGCTGCTCGGCTTCATCCCCGACGACTCCCTGATGCTGATCACCGCGCTCACCGACCACGATGGCTCGGTCACCACCGGCCCGCTCGCCCGGATCGACCTCACCCGCCTCACCGGCCACGCCGACGACTGCGCGCGGCACTTCAACCGGCAATGCGGCAACCTGCCCGTCGTCTGCGTCATCGGCATCGTCGTCCGCGCCGTCGATGAGGACGATGCCGGCGACGGGTCGCTTCCGCAGCGCACCGACGTCGACAGCGTGATCGAGCAGCTGGCCGAATACGGATTCACCGATGTGGACGTCGTGCACGTGCCGGCCGTCGCCGGAGGCGCGCGCTGGCGCTCCTACCGCGACGCCGACCGCACCGGTGTCCTGCCCGACCCCGCGGCCGCCGCGGCCGCGGCGGCCTCCGTCGCCGCCGGACACACCATCGCCGCCAGCCGAGACGACCTCGCGGCGCGGTTCACCCCCGCGCCCGAGAACCTCCGCGCACGGCTGCAGCCCCACATCGCCGACGCCGTCACATCCGCCGCCATCGACGAAAGCTGGCACCTCGCCGCACACCTCCGCCTGGCCCGCGCCGACGCCGCGATCCGCACCGCCGCCCACGGCGAGCTGCCTACCGACGATGCCGCCATCGCCGATCTCGCCGCCACCTTCTCCACCCTGTCGTTCCGCGACGCGCTGCTCGCTGTGCCCGATGACGCGACGCGCCTGGCCGCCGAGAACCTGGTCCTGCACCTGTGGCGCCACAGCTGCGACCCGGTCGCCGGTCAGCTGGCCGTCGTCATCGCTGTGCACGCCTACCTGCGTGGCAGCGGAACCGTAGCGCGGATCGCGCTCGAGAACGCCGACCCCCAGCAACCCATGACGCAGCTGCTCTCCACAGTGCTCGACCACGCCATCGCACCGCCGGAGATCCGCCACGTGATCGAGAACGCCAGCGCCGACACTCGCCGCACGCTGCTCAGCGAGCCCGCGATCGACCAGGCATGACGCCCACCCCGCCACGCCGGTCGCACCACTCGACGAAGTGGCCACAGGTGAGGCAGCATCCCCGCGGACCGAACTCCTGCCGCACGTGCTCAGGACCGTCGGGGGTGGTGGCGCGACGGCGGGTGGGGTCACCGGCGCTGGCCTCGCCCCGGCTCGCCGGGTCGTGGATCGCCCGAAGGTAAGCACACCCCGGCCGGGGGCAGTGCGTCCCCGAAGCCCGGCCCGATCCGCCCGGGTGAACCAGCGCCCTCACCTGCCGAACTCCGCTGCCGGTCGAGCAGCGGGCTGGTTCACGCCGGGCGGATGAGCCCGGCCGGGGACGTCGCCTGACGGCGACCCCCGGCCGCCGCGTGCTGAGGCTGCGCCGCGTTCCACACCCCAACGAGCACCAGGGAGACACACCATGGCCGGCGACACCATCCTCACCATCATCGGCAACCTGACCGACGACCCGACCAGCCGCTTCTTCGACAGCGGCTCCTTCGTCACCAACTTCACCGTCGCCTCCACCCCGCGCAAGCTCAACCGCGCCACCGGCGAATGGGAAGACGGCGACGCGCTGTTCCTGCGCTGCAACGCCTGGGGCCAGCTCGGCGAGAACATCACCAACAGCCTCCGCAAGGGCCACCGCGTCATCGTCCAGGGCCGGCTGCAGCAGCGCACCTACACCACCAAGGACGACGAGAAGCGCACCGTCCTCGAACTCAACGTCGACGAGATCGGCCCGTCCCTGCGCTACGCCACCACCGAGGTCACCAAGAACGGCAAAACCACGCAGGCCCGGGTAAACCCGGACCTGGTCACCAGCACCCACACCGCCCCGGCCGAGGACCCGTGGAGCTCCGACACCGGCCGCGACCTGGTCGGCGCAACCGCCGGTGGCTCCAGCGACGAGCCGCCGTTCTGATCAGACCCGGTGTCCGGCCGGACCTTCCCCTCCGGCCGGACACCACCCCCAAAAGGCCGGGGCCCGCCTCACGGCGGGCCCCGGCCTTTCCCATGCCAACACCGCGCTCCGGAGGCCACCGTGTCCGCCACCCACAACACCACACCGTCCAGCCGATCCGATGCGCCGACGAAACGCCCTGTCTCTCGCGAGATACTGATTGCCCTGGCCCAGAAATCACCCTTTCAGGGCGCGGAATCGCTTTACGCTCGCAGAATGAGCATTCGTTACGGCGTCACGATCCCCGGGCTCGTCCTCGCCGGAGGAACCGGCTTCTACCTCACCGTCCAGCCTTTCGGCTACATCGGACTCATCGCTACAGCCTTCACCGACCCCGCCGGCCTGCTTGCCCTGCCCGGTGCTCTCGTGTTCGGTGCGCTCCTCGGGCTCGGCGTCGCCTACCTCAGCCGCAACCGCATCACACCGAAATTCGCCCACCGCTACCGCCGCGGCGCCATCCTCGGCGCCCTCACCCTGCCCGGCTACCTGTTCATCGGGCACTTCCCCGGCGCCGAAAGCGGCAGCACCGCCAGCCAGTGGGCCGTGGCGATCCCGTTCTGCTGCGGCATCGCCGCGATGATCGTCTACTGCCAGCGACGCAAGCGCGCCTACCTCGCCCGCCGCGCCCGGCGTCTCGCCGGACAGCAGGCCGACCAGCAGACCGCGACGCGCTGAACCGTCGCCAACAACGAGAAGAGGGCGGTGGCACCATCAGGTGCCACCGCCCTCTTCACGTGCCCGGCACGCCTCGACGATCAGTCCGCTGAAACCTTCACCTCGGGATGTGGCTCCGGCACCACAACATCCTCGCCAGCCGGCTCCTCGGCCGCGCGGTCCTCGCCCGACGTCGTTGCGTTCACCGCGTCCGTGCCCGTGCTCGTGCCCACGGCGGCCGCGTCACTTCCCTGACCGCCGACCTCCGACAGCGCCGCAGCGCTACGCGACAACGCGGTGACCGCCTTCGCCGAGATCCCCAGCAGCGCCGCCGTCTCCGCCGCGCCGACCTCCGCCGCGCGGATCTCCGCGACCGAGGTCGCCATCACCGCGCGCCACTCGCCGATCTCCATCTCCGCATCCGCCCGGACCTGCTCAGCCGAGCGCTCGAACTCCGCGACCCTCACCGCACGTTGCCGGTCCAGCTCCGCCAGCTTCCGCTCCAGCTGCGCCCCCAGCGCGCCGATCCGGTCCTCGCGCCGGCGCTCCACCGCCTCGATCGCCGTCACCGCCTCCGCGAACGGCCCCAGCGCCGCATCAACACGTCGCTCGTTCTCCCGCTCACGCTCCAGCTGCTCGGCGCGACGGCGCCGCGCCGCCTCCAGCCGCTCCAACGTCGCCGACGACCGACGCTTCCGCCCCGGGGTTCTTGTTTGACGTTCAACCATGACGCACCTCCCGCGCGGGGAGGGCAGCAGTAGTAGCCGCCAGCTTACTAGCCTGCACAGCGCCACCGTGCCGCAGCAGCGCGACGCCCACGCCGCCAACGAGAGGACCGGTCGCATTTGCCGTAGCAACAGCGATGGCCTGCAGACGAGGAGAAGGGCGCGGTACCGCCGCAGCAGCCCCGAAGGGCCACGCCACCGAAGTGGCAAGCCGCAAAACTCGCGGCGGCCCGCTGACGCTCCGCGACAGGGCACTCACACGCCCACGGAGCGCTGTCAGCAGCATACCCGCAGACGCCGAGCCCAACCGTGCCCCTGCAGGACGAGCCGTCTCGGCTGGTCAGGCGTCTATTCCTAGACCACGCCTGCGCTGGGGAGCCTTCCCGTGCTTCGTCGCGTCCACGGGTGGTGGGTGGCCCCGAAATTGTATCGGTCGTCCCCCCAAATGCAAGGGCACCCCAAATTATTTTTGACCGAAAAGCGTGGCCAAAAATAATTTGAGGCCCCACCCTTGCATTCGGGGCCCCTACTCCCTAGGTCAGGCGTTAAGGCCAGGCCGGGGGCCTGCCCTCGTTGCTTCGGGGCCACCCACCACCCGCTCAGCACGTGGGCACCCTCACCGCCCTTGACCAGCAGCCCAGGCGGCCGCACGGCGACCACCTGCGGGCCACCTACGCCGCCCAGAGGGCACCGGAAAGCAAATAAGCTTCAGTAGATCCACAAGGCGTCAGAATTGACCGAAATGCATCGCAGAAAAGTCCATTCCAAGTAGAATGAACAGCAGCAATCGGGTACTATCGAAAGCACAGGGCGATCGGGACCGCAAACCCGAAAGCCCAGCAAATTAACTCACGAAAGTTGGATCTCATGGTTTCGACCATTCACCCCAAGCACCGTCAGAGCATCGAACGCGTCGTTCAGGCATTGCAGGCGCAGCCGCCGCGCATCCGTCCCGCGCTGCAGGAACTCAAGCGGGTGTTCACCCGCAGCGGCGCGAACCCGCCCGCGATCCTCGCCGCGTGCGCGACGCTGCTCAACACCGACGCCGCGCTCAGTGGTGACGTTCTCGCCGCCGTGCGCACCGCCCACGCCGAGTGGGACAGCTACGGCGACGCAGAGCGCGAGCTGTTCAACCAGTGTGTCTGGTCCAGCGAGACCCGCCGGGACGTGGCGGTAACCGAGGTCAACGACGTGACGGTGATGCTGCGCGAGACCCCACCGCGCGTCGCCGACGCGCTCAACGGCTTGCGGTGGCTCAACGCCCAGACCCAGTACGCGCACCAGCACGTGTTCACCGTGTGCGGGACGCTGCTGAAGAATCCCAGCGCCGACCACCCCGCCATCGTCGAGGCCATCCAGACTGCGCACCAGTTGTGGCCGAGCCTGGCCGAAGACCTGCGCACCCTGGTGATGACGTGCGTGTACGCGAGCAAGGCCCGCGCCGCCCACGCGCGCGCCCGCACCGCCGCCCGGCAGCAGGCCAACGAAGCCGAGTCCGGCGACATCCACCGGTGCGGCAACTGTGACGGCAACCTCGCCGGGCTCCCCGAAATGCGCTACTGCTCAAGTACGTGCGCCACGGACGCCGAGAGCGCCGAGCGCCCGACCACCGGCGAGCACACCACGACCGTGCCCGCCCACCGGATCGCCGCCCCGCACGAGCCGATCGAGCAGCGCGCCGCACGCCGCTACGTCGACAGCGCGGCCGAGCCCGGCTATGACGAGCAGTGGCGCGAAATCGAGCAGGCGATCCCGTCCGCCGGGCTCGTGCGCAAGAACGAAAGCGGCGTCGACGCCTACGAAGGCGAACGCGAGCGCCACCGCGACACCCACGACAGCCGCGAAGCCGTGACCGACCTGACCGGCCGCACGGTCACCGCAGACGACTACGACCGCCTTGCCCTGCGCAGCATCGACCCGGACGCGCTGTGCGTGGCGTGCAACCTCGAACGCACCCCCAGCGAGCAGCGCACCCCGAGCACCGACGACCGGTGCGAGATGTGCCGAGACCGGAACACGCCGCCGCTGGTCACGTTCGCGCCGTCGCGCGAACTCGCCGCCGTCGCCTGACCACTCACTCGCCAGCGGGGGCACCCGGACCGGGTGCCCCCGCCCCAGAGCCAGGAGCCGCCACCGTGCGCACCTTCGATGATCTTCTCGCCGACATCGACAGCGAGATAGCCGCCGACACCATCCCAACCGACGCGCCCGCACCGGTCGCCGCGTACCTGCGGGCACTACTCGACCGCCACACCCAGTGGACCGCCAGACACGACGGCACCGTCACCGAGGTCATTCCCGCCGACGCGATCCGACGCGAGCTGTCCCGCCTCACCACCGCCACCCAACCCAGCACCGGGCGCGAGGAACGCAACGGCCGTGCCTGCCACATCGGATGCAGGCACATCGATTGCGACGACCGCCCGTTCTAGCCCCACCCGAACGCAAAGCGGCCCGCCGATCTCCGAATCGGCGGGCCGCTTTGCTGTGTCGGCACAGCCCCGGGACCGCGCAGGCGCCGGCAGACGGCGCCAGGAGCGCCTTAGTGCAGGCGCCGGCGCTCGACCGCAATTTCGGTCACCACCACCACACCCCACCAACCGCACCCCGCCCACCACCACACCCCAGCCCACACCCACCCCGCCACCCACTCACCCCGCCGACCACACCACCGCCCCCACCTCACCCAACCCACCCCCACCACCGCACACAGCACGTCTTGCAGACGTTCTGAACCAGGTGGGCGGCTCCGCCTTTTCGGCGTAGTCTGGTGTGGACATGATGGGCTTGCGGAAGCTGAGCCCTGGTGGTCATGAGTACCTCACGAACACGGTGGCGTGCGCCGATCGCAGCCGTGAGCTCGCACCCGGCGAGCTGTTAAGTGACTACTACCTCTCCCGTGGTTACCCGGCAGGCCAATGGTTCGGCGCCGGAGCAGAGCACTTAGGACTCTCCGGCGCAGTCACCCCTGCCCAGATGAACGCCCTCTTCGGCGAAGGCCGCCACCCGAACGCCGACGCCATCGAAGCCGAGAAGATCGCCGACGGCGCCACCGCCGCCGAAGCCCTGAACGCCACCCGGCTCGGCCGGCGGTTCCCCCAATACTCCGCACTCGATCACCTGCGCAGCCAAGTCTCCCAGGCGTACAAAGACCACAACCGCCTCAACGGGCACCCGGTCGGCGCGCCCATCTCCGCGGCCACACGGGCCGAGATTCGCCGCGGCGTGCAGCTGCAGGCCTACCACAAAGCCCACAAGAACAACGATCCCGTCAGCGACAAAGAGCTGAACAAGTGGCTGGCCGAGCAGAAACGCAACCTCAAGTCCGCGGTCTCCGGATACGAGGCCGTGTTCAGCTACGACAAAAGCCTCTCCATCGTGTGGGCGATGTCGTCGCCGGCCCAGCAGAAACGCATCGTCGACCTGGCCCGCCAAGCAGCCCTCGACACTGTGACCTACATCGAACGCAACATCGCCTACACCCGCCGCGGGAACATGGGTGAGGCCCAAGTCGATGTCAACGGGATCACCGCGGCGATGTTCGAGCACTGGGATTCCCGTGCCGCCGACCCGCACCTGCACTTCCACGTGCTGATCTCCTCGAAGGTGCAACGCAGCGACGACGGCGAGTGGACCGCGCTCGACGGCCGCACCATGTTCGCCGCGACCGTCACCGCGTCGGAGTACTTCGACAACCGGCTGCGCGACCTGTTCCGCGAACAGGGCGCCTCCTGGGTGCAGCGCGGCGCCGAGGGCGTGGACATGAAGCGCCCGGTCTGGCAGCTCGAAGGTGTCCCGCTGGAGCTGGTGAAGCTATTCTCCCAGCGCCACCGCCAATTCGAGGCAGCTCGCGCGAAACGCATCGTCGAATTCCGCTCCAAGTACGGCAAGGAGCCGACGCCGAAGGACATCTTCGCCATCGACCGCGCCGCCCAGTACGACAACCGACCCGGCAAACAGCCGCCCAAGACGTTGCCGGAACATCTCAAGGCCTGGCGCGAGCACGCGCTGACCATCGTGCCCGCCAAGATTCTGGACACCCTCGCCCACCGCGTGTTCCTCAGCGGACGCACGGAGCCCGACGCGTTCGACATCGCGAAGCTCGCTCAGGCGACACGGGATGTGGTGTCGGACAACTACAGCCACTTCTCCTGGTGGAATCTCGCCGCTGAAGCTCACCGCCAGACTGCGCACCTGAAGGTGCCGGTCGACAAGCGCGAGAAGCTCGTCGACGACGTTGTCGACACCATCCTCGCCCAGCCCGACACCCTCGCCCTCGTCGGCCCGACCGCGGTCAACGAGCCGGCCTCGTTGCGTCGCCGAGACGGCGAGTCGGTGTTCGTCGAGCACCACTCGACCCGCTACACCACGACCGCGACCCTCGCCGCCGAAGGCGACCTGGTCGCCTTGGCACGCCGCGGCGGCGGACACCGCCTGCGCGCCGACACCGTCGAGAAGGCCCTGACCGGTCAGGGACTGAACGCCGGGCAGACGGAGATGGTGCGCCAATTCGCCCGCTCCGGACGCCGGCTACAGCTCGCCTTGGCCCCGGCCGGGGCCGGGAAGACCTCGGCGATGAAGGTCCTGGCGACCGCGTGGCGACGCACCGGACACCGCGTCTACGCCTTCGGCCCCTCCGCCCGCGCGGCCCAGGAACTCGGCGCATCGATCGGGGCAAAGCCGCACACACTGCACCAGCTGACCACCGCCCTGTGGTTCCGGTTCGCCCGCCGCGCGTTCCCCATGGAAGCCGGGGACCTGGTGATCGTCGACGAGGCAGCGATGGCCGGCACCCACACCCTGCACAAGGTCGTCAAATACGCGCTCAACAACGGCGCCGACGTCCGGCTGATCGGCGACGACGCGCAGCTGGCCGCCGTCGAAGCCGGAGGCGCGATCCGGCTGATCGCCCACGACGTCGGCGCGGTCCGCTTCACCGAAATTGTGCGGTTCCGCGGCGAAGACCGCAAAGACCAAGCCGCAGCGTCGCTGCAGATCCGCGCCTGGAACCCCAAGGGACTCGAGTACTACTTCGACCGCCGGCGAGTCTCCGACGGATCGCTGGAGACGATGCGTGACGCCGCGCGCTCACGGTGGCAGGCCGATCTTGACGCCGGCGTGCAATCGCTGTTGATCGTGCCGACCAACGAGGACACCGTCGCGCTGAACATCGACGCCCGCGAACGGCGCCTCCAACAAGGTGCAGTCGACCGCGGCCGGGAGGTCGAGCTGCACGACGCCACCACAGCCAGCGTCGGGGACTGGGTCGTCACCCGGCACAACCAGCGCCTGCTGTCGCTGTTCGGCGGGAAGGATTTCGTCAAGAACGGCGACGTCTGGACCGTCACCGACGTGCACGCCAGCGGCAAGATCACCGTGCAACACAAGGTGCACAAGGCCGCGATCACGTTGCCGGCCGGGTACGTCCAGGCCCACGTCGAGCTCGCCTACGCCGCCACCATCAACCGCGTGCAGGGCATGACCAGCACCGGCAACGCCCACCTGCTCGTGCCGCCGACGATGACCCGCGAGCAGTTCTACCCCGGCATCACCCGCGCCATGCTGCGCAACTTCATCTACGTCGTCACCCACCACCACGTCATCGACCAGCACCGCGAAACCCCCGAGCCGGTGTCGGCGTGGTCGGTGCTGACCGGGGTGCTGAACCACTCGGGTGCCGAAGTGTCGGCGACCGAGACGCTGCGGGAAGCTCAGGACGCGGCGGTGTCGATGGGCACGCTGGTGCTGCGCTACAACTACACCGCAACCTACCGCGACGAGGACCGCTACCGCGCCATCCTCGCCCGCCACGCCCCCTCCACGCTGGACCTCGACAGCGAACCGGCACTCATCCAGACGCTGCGCAACGCCCACGACCTCGGCTGGGAACCCGACCCCCTCGTCGCCGCCGTCATGCGCTGGCGCCAGTCCCTGAACGAGGCCGACAACCCCGGCGCGGCCCTGCAGGCCCGGATCACCACCCACCTCGCCCGCCGCCAGCCACCCTCGGCGACCGCACCGCCGCAGCCGGCCGACGTGACGCGCTGGCGGGGCGTCGTCGACGCGATCGCCCCGCACGTCGCCGTCGAAGACCCCGACTGGGAGAAGATCTGGGTCCGCGCGGCCGGCGCGCTGGCGCTCGGGTTCGACGTCGACGCCGCGCTGACCGTGGTCGCCCACCAACTCGCCGCGCGTCCAGCGGTGCCGGATCCGATGCCGGATGACCGCTACGCCGACGCCGCGCTCGCCGCCGAGCTGGAGCGCCGACGTGACCGCGGTGAGGCCCACGTGCGTGCTGTTCCCTGGCTGGCCCGTCCTGACTTCGCCCACGTGCGTCACCATCCCGGGCACGCCCAGTACCTGCACGAGATGAACCTCGCGATCGCCGACCGCGTCGAGCACCTGCGCGCAGCGGTGATCCGCGAGCAACCGGAATGGGTCTCGGGGCTCGGGCCGCGGCCGGACAACCCGATCGCGGCCGAGGAGTGGGACGACCTGGTCGGCCTAGTCGCCGCGTACCGCGAGACCTTCCGGATCAGGAGTGAGGCGCCGCTGGGCGACAAGCCTGACAGCCGCGGGGCGCGGGCAGACGCTTGGCGCACCCTCACCGAGCGCTGGGAGTCCTACGGCCAGGAGCACGAGCCAGCCTCAGCCACACCCGCGCAGCCTCGCCCTGCGGCTCGACAGACTGAGTTGGACGAGGTGTTCGCCGAGTTCGATCACGTCGAGGAACGCGTCGTCCTCGAGCCCCTGAACGTGCTCATCCGCCGCTACGAGCTGCTGGCCCGTGACGGCGACGAGGACCGCTACCTCGACGTCCTGGCCCGCTACGTCCCCGACGCGGTCAACGCCGGTGCCGAACCGGCCGCGCTGGCAGCGCTGGCTCGCGCCCAGGACCGCGGGTGGCAGGCCGAACGCATCGTCCGCGACCTGGTCGACGACCGCGGGTTCAGCTGGGCCGAGGACCCGGCCGCAGTCCTCGCCAAGCGGATCAACGACCACGTCCGGACCCACGATGCGCCCGCCCGGATCGCCCCCGCCACCGACGAGCAGATCGCCCGCTGGCAGCAGATCGTCGCCGCGCACCTGCCCGACGCCGCGGTCAGCGAGGAAAAATGGGGCATCGTGTGGCGCCACGCCGCCGGCGGCGCCACCCGCGGACTCGACCCCGACACCGCGCTCACCGACGCCGCCCGCCAAGTCGCCGCGACCACGACCGGCGCCGACCACGCAGATCCCCGCAAGACCGGCGTGGCACTGGTCAGCGCGCTCGTGCGCCAGCACGACGCCGGCGCCGGGCACCACTCCGCCCTGCCGTGGCAGGCCCAACCCGACCTCGCACACGCGGCGAGCCATCACGGTGCCCTGGAGCGGCTGGCAACCATGAACGCGGAGATCACCGCGCGAACCGACCAGCTGCGGGAAGCCGCTATGCGGGAGCAACCGCCGTGGCTCGCACGCTTCTGTGCCCGCCCCGACGACGCCGCGCTCGCGCGGCAATGGGACCAGGTCGTCGGGCTCGCTGCGGCGTACCGTGAAACCTACGGCATCACCAGCACCGATGCCGCCTCCCCGATCGGCAACCAACCGCCCGGCAACGACCTTCGCGCCGACGCCTGGCGGGACATCACCCGGCGATGGAGGCACCTGATGACCACACCTGACCGCGAAGACGCCGCATCGGACGTCATGCTGACCCGCGAGTCACTGAGCGACGCCGCCGACGACTACGCCGCACGGTTCTTCGCCGGCCTCGCCGCCGAAAAAGCACAGGAAGAAGAAGCCGAGGCAGACGCCGCCGCAGACGCACGGCGCACTGAACTGGAAGAAGAGCTCGTCGACGGCCACGAGGCCGGCTACGGCGAAAGCTCTCACCGCGGACTCACCTACTGAACCCGGCGGCAGACGACGTCCGGCGAAGACAGTCACGAATCGTGCATATGGCCGTCGCCGCCGGACGTCGCCGTCCTGCCTTCATGCCCAGGCGCGCTATGTCAGCGTCGTCACCTGGCCGTCATTACTTCTTCGTGGCGGCGACCTTCTTGCGCGGCGCTCGCTTGCGCGCAGCAGGGGCGGGTTGGTCGACGACGATGGGCTGGCCGTCGTTCGCCTCGAACGCCTCGATGATCTCGCTGGAAAGACGGCCACGCTCGGACACGGTGTAGCCGTTGTTGTTGGCCCACTCCCGGATCTGGCGTGACCGTTCCCGGTCCGCGGCAGCGGTGCCGGGCTTCTTCGCCTGCGCCGACTCACCTGCCGCCAATCGCACCTTACGGCCGCCGATCCGTCGCCCCGCGGCGACATAGCGGGCGAGTTCATCGCGTAGCGCGGCAGCATTGTCGTCGGACAGGTCGATCTCGTAGCTCACCCCGTCCAGGCTGAACGGGACCGTCTGGTTGGCCACGCCACCGTCGATGTCGTCGACCATCTCCACGAGAACTTTCTGCGCCATAACGGCAAAACCTCCAGTGACTCCGGCTGCCAATGAGATGTGCCGGACGGTGTCACTATAACTCACCACAGTCGGGCTACGCCGCGGTTGTCATATCGTTTCCGGATGTTCCGATCGACTGGAGGATCTTCCGTCGCCAGCGAAGGGCGAACTTCACGCAGTTGTTGCATCGACGGTGGCCGTGGCATTCCGTCAACGGCGGCTCCCACCGCGCAGCGAACGACCAGGCGAGCGAGTCGGAGCTGAAGATGCTGTCCGCATACCGGGCCAGGCCCAAAGTTTTCGCGCCGAAGGCATGCAGTCGATAGCCGCGCTGGGCGAGTGAACGCACGACACCCTCGACTTCTGAGGTGTGCTGACGCCGGCAAATACTTCCGACTCCCACCAGAGCAGCGGCGGCGAGGTCGACTCCGCGTTGCTCGTAGCGGTCGGCGCAGCGGTGATAGTCCTCGATGGACTGACCTTGCAAGACCGGGATGAACGGCAGTTCAGCGTCGAGGGATCGCAGCTCCAGGTAGTTGCTGATCGTCAGTTCCTGGTGCTGTGCGACATCGAGCCCTGTGCGCGCGAGGATCGCATCCTCGCACATGTGGTCCTGCGGGGCAGCCCAGAGCAGGCGACCGATCTCGTCGCGGTAGCGGCGAATCCGCGCCGCATACTCCCGCGGGCTGGGACCGCACGCCCACGTTCCACACCGGGAAAGCTGACTGAACCCGCCGGAGTCACACGCCCAGTCACACGAGGCAACCGGCAAACTCTTGTACCGGCGCAGCGTTCGGTCGGACACGAACAACGGCATATCGAGCAGCCCCAGCCAATGCGGCCGATGCGTCCCAAGCAGAAACCTCATGACCGGCGACGGACCAGAGCGGTCACAATCGTTCCGACGACGACGCCATACGTCTTACCCAACAGGTGACCTGGTGTCAGCGCGAGAGAGGCAAAGGCGATCGCCGGGAACAGCAACGAGTCGACGGCGACACCCACGATCCCGCTGCAGAGCACCGCAACGACAACACCCCGCCGCCAGACGATGGCGGAGTACACGGCCGCGTCGAGCACTTCGCTGACCGCGAAGGACACCGCCGACGCCGTCGCGACGGCCGGGCCGGCAACCACAAAGGACAGCGCCGTGCCGACAGCGACAGCCGCCAAGGAGACCCGTAGCCCGGCGAGGCGTTGCACCCAGTCCCGGACCACGAGCACCGGACCCGCCACATACACCGCGGCCGCAGCGTGCAAGCCGAACCCGACGCCGACAGCGCCGACGTGCTCGGCCAGCCAGTTCGCGCCGACGACGCACCCGACATAGAGCGCGACTACCGAAACACGCACGAACCCGGTGCCCGTTTCGCGCCTGCGCGACCGGCGACGCGAACCGATGGTCATGGCCCGCTGGGCGTGATCTGCCGGTGTTCCAGAGTGAACCGGTCGGGACGAGCCGGTGCGCCGGCGGACTTGTGGCCGTCGGATCGGCAGCGTTGATGAACCCACTCGGTGGCCATCCGCTCGGCGAAGCCGGGCCGCCAATGGTCGTGCCAGTACTGCGCATCACGCGCGGTGGCCTTCTTGCCCAGGTGGGCTTCGCGCCAGGTGTAAGTGAGGCTGGCCAATTCGGCGACCAGGCCGGGATGCTCCAGCCAGCAGTCGGGAATGGCGACCGCGCGAGTCCCGGGATTGCCGACGTAAGTCTCGTTGTAGTACTGCACAAAGTGCGCGATCGTGAACAGCGAAGTTTCCCCGCGGTGCTCCGTGTCTTCGGCCGCATCCGGCGGCAGGAACATCAGCCACCGCGCCAGCCGCGGATCGCTCTCCGGCTCCTCGGTAAGCTCCGCGAGCTTCTTCGCCACCCGCTCGATCTCCCGGCCCAAGACCTCGGCCACGGTCTCCAGCCCGGCGACCACCTCGTCGAGCTCGTCCAGCGACCGCGGCTCGAGTTCCTCTTCACCGTCTGTTCGCCGCTCGTCGCCGCCGACGTCGTCCGGGCGTGCGGCGATGTCGTCGTCGTTCATCGCAGATCACCGCCACCGGGCAGGAGCAGCGGGTAGCCGTCGGGAGTGATCGCGGCCCGACCGGAGCGAATCGCGGCGACGTCGGCCTGCAGCTGGGGCCAGTCCGGGCGTTGTTCGACGTCAACGGTGCGGCCGAGGATCGGGCGCAGATTGCCGTGCAGGATCAGCACCCGCCCGCGGTCGAGGGTGCGGATGTCCCCAGCGCGCAGCGTCGGGACGGTCTCCTCCCCGCTGGCGCCGCGCCCGACGCTGAACAGCCCGTCGCTGTGGTGCTGATGAGTGCGGCGGCGGTGCTGCCCAGACAACGTGGACAGCCACTCCAGCGTCTTGTCGTCCTTCAGCCCCGGGAACGCGGTCAGGGTGAGGGTGTTGTCGATCAGCTGCAGCCGGCCCGGTTCGCCGTAGAGCTCGTCCAGCTGGGAGCGCGATTGCGCGGACCAGTGGATCAGCACGCCGCGGCCAGCAGAGTCGGCGATGATCGCCGGCAGCCGCGGCACCGGCGTGCCGGCGAACAGCTCGTCCAGGATTGCCGTGGTCGGAGGTTCCAGCCGTCGGCGTTCGTGGCGTAGTGCGGTGTCCTGGGCGGTGGTGAGGATCTGCTCGACCAGGGCGGTGAGGACCGGCCGGGCCTGCGGGGCCTGGTGTTCCCCGGCGATGATGAACAGGCTGCCGCGGCGGCGCAGGAACTCGTCGATGTCCAGTTCCTCGGCCTGGCTCGGGGTGGCGAAGTAGCGGATCGCCGGGTTCATGAACGGCTCGATCGCGCGCCGCACGCTCATCCAGACCGCGTCGGAGGTCTCGGCGACCATCCCGATCTCCGACTCCAGGTTCTGCGCCAGCTGCGGATACTGCCGCTCCAACAGCTCAACGGGCTCGCGGTCGGCGGGTTTGGCGATCGACCACCGCACCAGGTGATCGACGGTGCGGTGATGGATGGCGGCGGCGAGCAGGTAGGCCTGCATGACGATGGTGGCCCGGCCGCGGAACACCGCGTCATTGCCGCCGACGTTCTCCAGCCCGAGCGAGGACACTTCGATCAGCGTCTCCGCCCGCCGCAGCGCGACCGCGGGGTCGGCGCAGCCAGTAACCGGCGACCAGCGGGCGTGCGCGGGCCAGAACAGGGTGCCGGTGGCGTCGATCACCAGCACCGGCCCGGCGTCGGGGCGGCGGGTGCGGGCCAGTAGGCACCATTCGGCGAGGTCGTTCTTCGTCGTCGACGCGACCAGCGCGCCCGGGGCGCCGAGGACCTTGTGCACCAGGTCGGTGCGGCTCTTGCCCGAGCGGGTCGGTGCGATCGTCCCGGTCGGGGTCTCCAGTGAGGTGACCAGCTGTTGGAGGCGGGGGCCGCGGTGCAGGGGGACCGCGATCTGCTCGAGGGGCGCGGTGCGGCGTTGCTCGTCGGTGAGGTCACCGCGGGTCCACACCGCGGTCTTGCGTGCGGCTGTGACCGACAGGGTCTTGGCCATCTCGCGGCGGGTGGCGTGGCCTGAATCGGTCGGTGCGACGCGTCTCCAGACCGGGATCGCGGCGCCCACGGTGAGCCCGGCGGTGAGCATGGTGATGGTGGTGAACCAGATGTAGAACGCCAGCTGGTGCTCGCTGACCGCGCCCGACCACGGGACCGGCAAGCGTGGCCCCGGGTCAGCGGCGTGAAAGGCGACCGTGAGGGCGAAGCCCGCCCATGCGGTGATCGGCGGCCACGTCCACGTGCCGGTGAAGAACCCGGCCACCAGAACGGCCGCGGCGACGACGATCGCGCCGAGCGCGCACAGGATCGCCAGGGCGGCGACTGCGAGACCCATCAGGGCGACGTCGCGGTCGAGGTTGAGAGTGTCGGTGCGTGTGCGCGGCATCGGCCGCTCCTCCCGGACAGCGGGAGAGCGGCACCACGGTGTTCATCGGAGTGGGCTCCCTCCCGGCGGCGGGGAGGGCAAATCTGGGTCGGCGATCCGGCGGATCGCGACGATCTTCGACGTCCAGGCGGAGAGGGGTTCGAGGATGACGCCGGTGTCGGTGTCGTAGGCGTCGACGATCAGGCCGTGCCCGGCGTACATCCCGACGTGCCGCGGCACCTGCGCGGTCCCGAGAGAACCGGGGATGAACAGCAGATCCCCCGGCTGTACCTGCTCCAGCGACGAGACGGCGTAGCCGGCGTGGACCTGGCTGATCGTCCCGGCCGGAATACCGATCCCGGCAGCAGCCCAGGAGGCAAGCATCAGCCCGGAGCAGTCGTAGGCGTCCGGGCCCTTCGCGCCCCACACGTACGGTTTGCCGAGCTGGCCCAGCGCGAAGCCGACCGCGGTCCGCTGGCGCACGTCGGTGGGCAGCGTGTACCCCGGTGGCAGCTTCCTCGGGTCGAGCCGGCCCGGGTCGCGGGGGACGTCGGACCCGCCCTGGTCCGGGCACAGCGTCTTCGCCTGCACGGCCTGCGTACCGCTGCGGGGTTGCGGGGTCGGGTTGTCCGGCCCGGTCCAGAACCGCTCCACGATCGCGGCGGCAGCAGGTTCGCGTGGCGCGTAACGGTCCGGGAAACCACTGTGCTGCACCGCTTGCTCCGCCTGCCCCGGTGCCATGGAGTCCCAGCCGGGCAGCGCGATGAGGGCGTCGAGGAACTTGGCGGTGGCGTAGACCGGGTTGAGGATCTGCGCGCGGGTGCCCCAGCCCTGGCTCGGGCGTTGCTGGAACACCCCGAGTGAATCGCGGTCGCCGTAGTCGAGGTTGCGCAGCCCGGACTCCACCATCCCGGTCGCGATCGCGAGGACCGCGGCGCGCCGCGGGAGCCGGCGTTGCTGGACGACCTCGACGATGGTGCGGGCGATGTCCATCTCCTCGGCGCCCAGCTGCTGGCGGTCGACCACGATGGAGCCGCCGCCCGGCCCGCCCTGCTCGCACCCGCTCAGCTGCACGATCGTCGCGGTCGCTGTGGGCCCGATCATCAAGGCCAGGACGAGGATCGGCAGGAAGACCAGCCCGCCCAGCGCGCTGGTGACACCCGCGAGCATCCCGTGGGGCTTCATGACGACGTCGCCGATCCGGCGTTGGGCGGTAGCGGGTTCGGCTTCGAAACGAGCTGGCTGTTGGTGTCGAAGATCTGCCGCTCGATCCGGCTGAGCACCGTCTGTACTTTCAGGCCGGTCCGATTCTCGATCTTCCACAGCGCCCGGCCCTGACGGTCGTTCGCCCACCCGGTTGTCGCCTCATGCTCTTTCTCCGACAGCGCCAGGACATCAGCCAGCTCGCTTGCCACGCGGGTCGACTGTCCAAGCAGGACTCGAATCGAGCACAGGGCGAGCAAATCGCGGGCGATGGCGACTTCCTGAGAGCCGGTGGCACCGACAGAGAGAAAGTCGCCGGGCTTGTGACTGACCAGCACCTGAATCTTGCGTTCCGCGCGCGACAGCCGCAACTCGCTGTCCACCGCCTGCACCGCACGCAGCCCCAGCCGCAGTTGCCGCCAGATCTCGTCCCGGACGACGATCCGCAGCTCCCCGTCCTCCTGCAGATCCGTCGCCAGCGACGACCACGACCCCAGGCACGTCAACGCGACGGCGATGGCCTGGTCGCCGCGGGTGCGTAAGCGCGAGAGGTCCAGGCTCTGGATCGGGGCGTCCCAGTCGACGGTGAAGTTCGTGGCCGCGTCGAACAGCCCGGCCAGCGGGCCGCTGATCAGGTTGGCCAGCGCGTCAGTGATCGACCGGAGGTGGTCGAGGAATTGGCGGCGGCCGGCGAAGCGCAGCTCCTGCCACAGCTGCTCGTCCGGATCGGCCAACGCCCGATGGACGTCGGGGATCGTGATCGGCGTGAGGCGGGTGTAGCCGTCGTGGACGCCGAGCAGCTGCCGCAAAACGGCCGAAAGGGCGGCTTCGTCGGTGACGGTGGGCCGGTAGCCCTGTGCTTCAGCCAGCGCGACCAGCAGCTGCACCCACCGGCCCAGCACCCCGTCCAGCTCGTCGCGTTGCCGCTCGGTCGACCAGGTGTCCCAGCGCGCGGCCAGGGGACCGAGGTCGAGGGCGTTGAGACGGGCGCTGCTGCCGCGACCGAGCATGATCGGCGTCACCCCGAGCGCGTGCAGCACCGGGGTGTATTCGCCTTTGACGTCGCCGGAGATCAGCGTGCGGACACCGGTGAGCATCATCCGCAGCAGAAACGCCACCACCGTTGAGCTCTTGCCTCGTCCGGGTTCGCCGAACAGCACCATATTCGGGTTCGTGCAGATCGCACGCAGGACGAACTCGACCGGATGCAGGTAGAACGCGCCGCCGGAGTGCACGTCGTAGCCCATCCGCGCCCCGACCGCAGGCAGCGGGCTCGCCGCCAGCAACGGGAACAACCCGCCGATCTCGTGCGTCCCGGCCTGATACACCTGCAGCGGCGCCGCCACCGGCGACCAGCCGTGTCCGGGCCGGGCGAACCCGCGCCGTGGCGCGGCCCGCTGATTGAGGCGAGCGCCGCGGCCGTCCGCGCCTCGGCGGCGTCCGGACGGGCGTGTGCTGACCGCGGGACCGAAGGTGGCGAGCAGTTCCGCGGCCGTCCGCTCGTCGCCACGGCGGCTCACGACCCACCGCCCCGCAGGCGGGGCAGCCCGACACCGACGGGCAGGACGGCGGCGACGAACCCGGCGTCCTGGGCCAGTTCCATCCGCAGCAACTGGAAGCGGCCGGCGATGTCGTTTTCCAGCTTGGCCGCGTGGTCCTCGACGTTCCACGTCTCCGGGAGCGTGACCGCGGCGGCGACGGCGAACCGGACGATGCCGTGCCCGGCCGCGACCGCGTGCTCCTGCGCCCGCGCCCCACCGGCTTCGCGGGCTTCGGCGGCGCCGGAGTTGAAGCCCTTCGAGGACTTCCAGTCCCGCATGACGCCGGTGCGGAACCGCAGCCGACGCACGGCCTTGCGAGACCGGTGCTGGGACAGGGTTTCGTAGTGGATGGCGAGGCTGCGGCGCTCGCCGGCGGTCTTGACCGCCAACAGCCCACCCAGGGACCCGAACACCGTCCCGGCCTCGGGCATCAGCACCGAGTAGGACACCGTCGCGAAACCGTCGTGGTAATACGCCCGCGGCGAGGGGGCCGGGGCGTGCACCGGTCCGGCGGTTGCCCAGCGGACACCGGCATAACCGGCCTGGTGGCGGCGCGCGGCGAGGACGGCGGCGCTGGCCGGGTTGAAGCCGGTGCGGATCGCCACCGCCAGCTCCGGACCGGAGAGCCACTTCACCGCGGTGGCGCCGAGGGACTTGAGTTTGTCCTCGAGCCCATCCAGCACCCGGTAGAGCACCGCTGCGCGGCCGGCGACCCCGCCGCCAGCGGCGGCGGCCGGGCGGCGGAGGGCGTCTTCGGTGCCGGAGAGGGTGACGAACACTTCGTGCCGGACCGACACCGCGCCGACCAGCTGGTCCAGCTCCTGCGACGCCTGGCGCGCGAGCGCCGGCGCCGTCGGGATGTCGTGCTCGGCGCGCCAGGCCTGGTAGTCGGCGCCGTCGTCGGGCACGGTGCGGACCAGCAAGGTCATCCGGTCGATGACTTCGCGGTGCCCGATCGACAGCAGCAGGTTCCCGAGCCGGTTGGCCAGCCGCTCGCACTGGGCGTCCGACAGCATCCCGACCCCGGCGTGGGTGAGCCGTGCGGTGGCGCCCCACCGTCCGTCGCCGGTGTCGTGGATCAGGCACACCCGGCCCAGGTCTCGCAGCGGCGGCCCGTCGGGGAACCGCAGCCGCGCCAGCACTCCGGGCAGATCGGGCTCGTCCAGGTCTGCGGCCTGTCCGGCGACGGCGCGGGACTGCCATCGTGACCAGCCCAGCGCGATGCCGGCGCGGTAGAGCAGCAGATGCGCCAGCCACCGCAGCGCCGGGCGACCGCGGACCGGCACCACGACCAGCGCCGCCGCTGCGCCGCAGAGACCACCTAGGGCCAACGCTTGGCCGAAACGTCCCGCCGCTAGCGCGAGGATCACCGGCACAGCCAGCCCGACACACACCAACGCCTGGACCGGAGTGAGACCGACGATCCAGCCTGCCCGCTCCCGACGGGATAGACCTTTGTAGATTCGGGTCGCGGCGCTCACAGCAGCACCGCGGCTTCCTCAGCCTCGCCCGCAGCAGCACCGCCGCCATCATCGGGCGGACCACCCGAGGGCTTCGGGGTCGGTGGTGTCGGCGGACCGGTGTCGCCCGGCGGTTCGACAGGTGGCGGCTGCCCGTCATCATCACCGTCCTCGACCGGGCCGGCCGCGCTCGCGCCGCCGCCGCCGTCCGCACCGCCGGCACCGTCCGCGCCCCCGGCACCATCTGCGCCGCCGGCGGCCGAGTCCGCCGCCTCCGTAGCCAGCCCGGTTCCCGGCTCGCCCACTCCGGAACTGGAGGAGCCGGCGTCGGTCGCCTCGTCACCGGATGAGCCGGCGGCATCTTTCCCGCCGGACGCGCGGTCGTCGTCGGGCGTCGCGACGGTCGCATCGTCGTCGGCGGCGGCCTGGTCGAAGCGGTCGACGTTCGCCTGCTCCTGGCTATCGCCGCCGTCCTCGTCGCTGTCTTCCTTGTCCCCGAACTCCTTGCCGACCTTTTTCCCGTATGCGCGGGCCATGCGCCCGGCGATGCTGTTGGCACCGTAGGAATCCAGGCCCGCGTCCGAGAGCTTGTCTCGGAACGCACCCTGCGGGTCGGCGTCGGAGTCGACGAACGCGAAGAGCTTGAACAGCACCAGCGGCACGCACAACGCGACGAACAGCACGCCGATGCCGGCCAGCAGCCCGGACAGGCCCTGCGCGCCGCCGAGGATCGCGACACCCAGCACCACCACGAATGCCAGGGCCGGTTTCATCACGATGGCGACCAGGCCCCAGCGGACGACCTTCCAGTACCACCGCGCGGTCACGTCCGCCACGAGCCCGGCCGCGGCGATGGGCACGGTGGCGACCAGGACGTAGATCGTGGCTTCGCGGAACACCGCCTCGACCGCGAACCCCAGCCCGGCGGGGATCACGCCGAACGCCCCGGCGAGACCGAGCACGACGTTCTTGACCTCGTCCGAGAGCGCGTCGGTGAAGCCGGTCATGTTCAACGCGTCGCGGAAGTTCCCCACCCGCAGGCCCGTCGACAGGATCGCTTCGGTCAGACCGTCGGCGGCGGCGAGGAACGCCGCGACCATGCTCACGGTGAGGGCGAGAGCGATCCCGTACTGGACGGGGCCGATGATCAGGCGGAGGAAGCCGCGGCCGCCGTGCAGGACAGCGGTGACGATCTGCCAGAAGAACAGGCCCAGCGCGATCGCCCCGGAGATCCACAGCGTCAGCGGCCACAGGATCGACACCGGCCCGTCCGTCGTGGACACCGTGAAGAGAGAGAACTGGTCGACCAACTCGAACGCGGTGCGCAGGATGAACAGGGCCGCGGCCCAGGTCGCCGCCATGAGCGGCTCGAGAACCCCGCCGGCGAGAGCCCCCACCGCACCGCCGGCCAGCTTGCCCAGTTCGTCCAGCAGGTCCAGCGGGTTCACCGGGTACCGTCCCGTATCAGGGGCCGGTACCCGGCCGCGACCGATTCGATGCTGCCCGGCCACGCGCACGCGGCGTAGGCGGCGCGAGCACCGGGGGCGATCCGCCAGGCGGTCCCGGTCCAGCGCAGGGCCTGGCAGTCGCCGATGCCCATGCGGGTGCTCTGGCCCTCGTAGTCGAAGCTCAGCTGCCCGAGCGTGCAAACGACCGCGAACCGGCCCTCCTCGGCGGTGCCCTTGATCAGCCCCTGCGTGACCTCGTAGGTCACCGTCAGGCCGGGCTTGAGTTCACCGGCGCGGAGGCCGGCTTCGTCACGGAAGGAGGTGAGCAGCGCGAGCAGGCCGTTGCCTTGCGGGGACGGCGCGTGCGGGAGCGCGGACTCGCCGTAGGCCCGCAGATAGGTCGCCGGGCCGCCGCCGCGCAACGCGGTCTCGTTGAAGTCCGTCAGCCAGCCGAGTGCGCCTTCCGGAGTGGCCGAGAAGCTGTCGGAGATCACGCGGTCCGCGATCGGCGCCGGCCGCGGGACGGTGATCGGCGGACCGGCCGTGGCGGTGGTGAGCTCGTGGGGCAGGGCTGCCTCGGGCGACAGGGTCAGCATGGGGCGGGTGGCCAGCGCGGTCGCCTCGTCGACCGGCGCCGTCGGTGTCGGCGAGGCCGCGACGCCGGGCGCAGTCGCAGCCGGCGGGGACGACGGTGGTGCGGTTGCCTGCCGGGCAACCAGCACCACGACGGCCGCGACGACGAGCAGGACGACGACGATGATCAAGCGGCGCGTTCGCGTGCGGGCGCGCGGCGATTCGGCGGTGGTGAACATGGCTCAGCCGCCCGCGAAGCTGTTGATCAGCGACCAGCCGATGCCGTAGAGGATCGCGCCGGCGACGGCGCAGAGCATCATGACGACGCCGACTTTCCCGGCACGATGGTGATCCACCCAGCGACCGCCGACCCAGACGATCAGCCCGACGAAGAACCCCAGGATGAGCGCGACGGCCGCACCCCACTTGACGTTGTTGAGCAGCCCCAAAATCTTGTCGCCGCCGACCGGGGGCTGAACCGGTGTCGGATTCGGGATCTGGCCGAGCCAGTCGATGACAATGTGCGCGGACATCGTGCCCTCCACATCGCACCGCCCGACGTCACGTCAGGCGGGTCAAGTGGGAGGGCGTTGAAGTTCTTCTCAGCTGAGCGACGGGAGGCGCTCAGCTGGTGTCGCGGTCGGCGACGGGACTGCCGTTGCCGCGGCCGATTCGCGGCCATCTCAGAGACAGGCGGCGTGTCCGCGGTGGCAGCACATGCCAGGAACGGAGCAGCTGCTCGGCGGGCGCGCGCAGCGATGACGGAGTCACCTCTTCGGTGACCCCGTGCTCGGCGACGTCGCGGTCATGGGGAAAGAACACCGTGTCGGGTAACAGGATGCTGGTGCGGCGCCCGGCGGTGCCAGCCACGCCTGTCGGCCACCGGCGCGCGCCCACGACAAGCAGTTGCGTGGGCGGAGTCACCGCAGCGGTCCGCACCCACGGCTCCAACCGGGCCAAGACCTGCTCGGCGTGCGCGAGCCCCGGCACGGTAGGCCGCACCACCAGCGCAGGGATCGGTGACGGACTGCCGACACGCAGCCACTGGCCCGGTCCAAGGACGGGATCAGTCGCCAGCCGCCACGGGTCGTGGCCGATGTCGACCACGGTGACGTCGACCTCGCGACCGCCGGGATGCCAGTACGGCGGGGCCGGGAAGAGCACCGGCTCCGCGGCGAGATCGGCCACGTCCAGCCGCGCCAAAATCGCGTGGGCGCGCCGGGAGAACCGGATACCTGTGGCGGAGCCGGGTCCATCCCGGCGTGGCCCGTCGGCCCGTGCGGCACGTCCGAGTCCGGATCGGACGGGATCGCCGGCGTCGACGAGCAGCACCGATCGGCCCGCCAGCTGGAGCGCGTCGGCGATCGCGACGGCGGCAACGGTGGCGCCGGCCCCGGGCGACGCGGCCAAGATCGGCAGCACGCGGCCGAACGGTGACCAGTCGACCAGCTCGACAGCGTCGCCCGTCGACGTGGTCTGGTGCGGCGTGGTGGTCGGCGAGTCCACGTTGGAGCGAACATCCGCAAGGTTCTCGGATGTGACCATGACGGGCCTCCCCTCAGCGGTGGTCGTGCGCCGGTGAAGGGTGCGGCGGTCACAGCGGGACCGTGCTCCAACCCCCTGATCGGGGTGGCGTGGGTTGCTTTCTCTCGACGTTCCGAAGATACTCGCAACAAGTGTTGTGCTTAACTTTGATAGTAGACGCAAGCTGCGATGTGTCAAATGTCTGCCAATGCGGGCTGCTACTCCACACATCAGTGCTTTCGCTAGACGTTGGGGGCGGACCGTGGCGCGAGCATCCGACGACGGAACGGGATCTGACGGGGACGTCCCGGTCTCGACGCCGTTGCCTGAGCTGCTTTCGCCGATCCCACGGCGCAAAGCAGCCGACCAGCAAGCACTCACTGTCGCGCTGCTAGACCTGGACACTTTCGCCGAGCGACTCGAGTATCTGTTCGACCACGCCTCGACTTACTACGCCCTGGGACGAGATCCTGTCGTCGATCCCGACGCGATCGACCGACTCACCGCCGAGGGCGATCCGGATTTCTCGACCCGCACGGCGCGGCTACCAATGGTCGCCCAGTGGGTGCGGGATCGAACCGGATTGCCGCTGACCGAGCAAGCACTGCGCTACTTCCGGACCGGCGAACGGCAGAACAGCCGACCTGCGATCACCCGTGCCTTAGCCGAGTTCTGGCGCATCCACCCGGACCTGCTCGACCCCACCATCCCGGCCACCGACTTCGCACCGCCCGATGACGAGATAGCTCGCAAAACCCATGATCTGGTGACCGAGCTCGGCTTCGTCGGGTTCAACGCACGTGACATCGCCAGCTTGATCGGCGATGTCCCCGACGCCAACCGCAAACATCTGCTGCAGGTGGTGGAAGAAATCGCGCGGGTGCGCCGTGCCGGGCGCGACGATCCCGCGTCCTGATCTCGTCGATCTACCGGCTCGCCGATTCCGCTTCCCGGAGCCTGCGATGCGTCGCGCTGATTCTCATGACCATGCGCTGGACTCGGCGGTGGGTCAATGCGTCGCCGACCTCGGCCAGCCACCGGATCCTCGCGGCGTCGTCGATGTGCAGGCGTTCGGTCTCCGGCCACCATGCCGGGGATTCGGCGTCGCCGCGGTCCCCGCCAGGCAGGTGTCCTGCGGACTGGTGGGACAGGTGCGCGACGATCGCGGCGAGCGCGATCTCGATGTCGACGGCTGTCGCCGTTCCCGGCGGGACATAGACGTAGAGGGCCAGGGTCTGCAGTTCGTCACGTATCGCGCGACGGATACGTTCGTCGACGAGCTGCTCGACGATCAGCAGGGCGTCTTCGATCTCGACCACCTTCTGGATGAGCGACAGTGGCGGCGGGCGGCGGTGGGCCAGCAGCACCCGCACCCGCTTCCACAGGCGTTCGATCGCGGCGTCTCGGCGCTGAGTGCGGCGCCGGGCGAGCCAGTCGAACAGCCGCCGGGTCGCCGCGGCGAACAGCGACCCGGCGACGAACAGCACCAGACCGGCACCGTCGGTGAAGACCCCGAAGTGCGTCCCGCGGGGCGGATGGTGTGGGTCGACCAGCAATCGGAGCGCGACACCGAGCCGCCAGGACAGCCCGACCAGCGACACCGCCACCCCCAACTGCGCCAGGGCAACCCCGCCCCTCACTCCGGCCACCTCGCCGCGCGCCACCACGGTCAGCCCCAGCAGGAGCATCGCCAGCCAGCCGACCAGGTAGCCCAGGTAGAGGGTGGAGTAGAGCTGGGAGGGCCAGGTCGGGTTCCGGGGCGAGGCGAAGAAGGACGTGTGCGCGCCGGCCAGCGTGTACAGGGTGACCATCGCCGTGGCGCACACCACGAAGATCGTGATCACTGCGGGCATGGGCAGGCGCAGCTCTCCGAGGGTGTGCAGGAACCCGGCGGTGAAGACCATCGCCAGCATCGCCAGCACGTTCTGCGCCACGACCGCGGTGTTGTGCAGGCCCGTCAGCTCGTCGACCCAGTCCAAGGTGACCGGCGCCCCGGCGGCCAGCGACAGCGCCATACCGGCGATGCCGGCGGTCAGGAAGTGCCGGCTGAGCGCGTACCCGCTACCCCGGTTGACCACCGCCTTGCGGACCGCCTCGACCACGCCCGCGGCCGCGGCGCCGAGCCAGAGCAGCGAGACCGCGTCAGACATCGGCGCACAGGTGCCGTCGCGACCCGAACGCCGCCCGCAGAGCCGTCCGGCCCGGCAGCCGATCGCGGTGGCGCGCTGCCCCCGCGTTCACGTGTTCGCGCAGCAGGCACGCGAACTGCTCGGCTTCGAGCTCCCACCGGTCGTCGGGGTGTGTGCGGCGGCCGCAGGCGTAGGTGCCGGGATGGCCGAGGATCCAGTGCCCGATCTCGTGGAAGGCGATGTGCGCGGCGTGCGCCGGGGCGGCTTTCGCGACGACCGTCAGCCAGCACTCCTCACGCGTGCGCGCCAGCAGGCCGCTGGCCCCGCCGCGCCGCAGAGGCATCCGGCCCAGGATCACGGGCATGCCCTGTTGCCGGCCCAGCGCGTCGAGGAAGGCCCGCAATTCGAATGGATGACGGATCGGCAGGGCGCTGATGATGTTTTCGCAGCGCCGGACGAACTCGTGATTCCTGTGGCCGGTAGTGCTCACTTTTGCCCCTGTGCGTTCGATATCCAGCCGGCCCCCGCCGGCACCCCTGTGTGATCCCCCGTCAAGCCGTGGTGACCTATATCGCGGCTGTTCAGGGCGTTGGAGCCATAGTGACGGACACGCTCCGCAACCAACGCCGCTTGTTGCCACAATCGGTCCACATGTCGGCGATGTGGAGTCCACATTCTTTTCCACAATGTCCCGCTAGGGCCCTTGACCTGCTTCATTCACGGCAAGTAGCCAGGTGGGTATGGTTCTGGAAACGGGGGGCGCTGCGGCGCAGGTGTCAGGGACCGATCCGGCAGATGTGGCGTGGTCGTTCAGCCATCTCGATCCGGCCGTCGCCGAGACCGTCTACGACACGCTGGGGGCGATCCGGCGCTCGTGTCCGGTGGCGCGCAGCGGCGAGCTGGACGGGTTCGTGCTGGTCACCGGGTACGCCGAGATCCGGGAGGCCGCGCGCGCCTCGGACCGGTTCAGCACCTATGTCGACGGGCTGGGCGCGGCGGCGGTGGTCACCGAGATGCGCGACGCCGTCGCGCCGCTGTTCGAGACCGACGCCGACCACCACCACCAGTGGCGGCGCCTGCTGCAGACGCACTTCACCCCGGCCATCGCGGCCGCGCAAGCCCAGTACGTACGGGCAGTCTGCCGCGAGGTCCTGCAGGAGCTGATCCCGCACGGTGCCGCAGACCTTGTCGCCGACTACGTCCGTCAAGTGCCGCCGCTGGTGATCGGGCGTCTGCTCGGGCTCGCCGAGCTGGAACGCGCGTGGCTGTCCGAGCACGTCCGTGCTGTCTACGGCGCCGAGACGCTCACCGACGCCCAGCAGACCGGGCGGACCTACGCAGATTTTCTCCTCGGGCAGATCCAGCAACGCCGCGCCCATCCCGGCCGTGATCTGCTCTCGGCGATGGTGCACGCGCAGGTAGAGGGCCACTCCGCTGACGATGACGAGCTGGTCAAGATGACCATGCTGATGGTCGCGGCCGGTCACCTGACCACCGCCGACGCGTGCGCCACCGCGCTCCTGCAGCTGCTGGAAGACCTGCCGCTGCGGGAGCGCATCACCACCGAGCCATCAGCCTTGGAGGCGTTCGTGGAAGAGCTGGTTCGCTACGAGCCGGCGGTCGCGGCGACCGGACGCACCGTGATCAGCGAGACGCATCTTGGCGGCATGCCGCTGTTTCCGGGCGACCGGCTGCTGTTGGCGTGGGGTAGCGCCAACCGCGACGAACGGGTCTTCGACGACGGCGACGTCTTCCGCCTCGACCGCGACCGCGGCGCTCCGCAGCACCTGGGGTGGGGTGCCGGCGAGCACCGCTGCCTCGGCCGCCACCTCGCCCGCGTCGAACTACGCGTCATGCTCACCGAGCTGCTGCGCGCGCTGCCCGGCCTCCGCCTGCAGCCGGGCACCACGGTGCGGCGGACGTTCGGGGTCATCCGCGGCGTCGCGGCCCTACCGGTGCAGTGGGAGAACCAGTAGGCGCCGACCGGGCCCGGTACCACTCGGCGAGCTCCCGACGTCCCGCCACGCCCAGCAGGCTATAGATCGTGGTCAGCTCGGTCTCGACCGTGCGCACGGAGAACCGCACAGTCGTCGCGATCTGCTGATTCTTCAGCCCCTGGGCGACCAGCCGGACGATTGCCCACTGCCGCTCGTTCAGCGTCGGCTCCGCCGCAGGGTCGGTGTCGCCGAAGGCGAGGGCCACGATCTGCTCATCGGTCAGCAGGCTGCCCTCGAGGTAGGCCGCCGTCGACTCCACCGGCCCGAGCACCAAGGCGATCTCGGCTTTCGCTCGTCCGCGGTGGGGCTTGAAGCTGGCCAGCCCGTTGTAGTGGACCCCGTGGCGGGCTTGCAGGCTGTCCGACCCGCCGATCGCCCGCGCCGCGCCGACGTAGTCTCCGTCCTTGGCCAGCTCCCAGGCTTTCCGCTCGACCCACCAGCCAGGCCCCCAGAGGTCGCCGAGGGCGATCTGCCGCCGCAGCGGCTCGGGATTGTCGGTGACGGGCTCGGAGCACGCGGGCAAGCCGCGCGTCCACTCCGCCCAGGTGACGGCCCATTCGGCGCCGCGGCGGCGGGCTTCGGCCAGGCAGCGTTGCGACATCCGGTCCGCCTCGTCGGCCGGCCCGAGCAAACCGGCTGTCATGGCGTGGAACAGGTCCGCCATGAAGGCGGGACCGTCGGCACCCGCGGCGCGGAAACCGGCGCTGGCAGCGGCCAGTTTCGCGAACCCGCTGCGCTGCCCGAGGGCGAGTGCCTCGTAGGTACCTTCCACGAGCTGGACTGCCGGAGCGTCGTACTTGCCCGCTTCACACGCCAGGCGCACGCATTCGTCCAGGAGCGTCTTCCCGCGGGCTTGTTCGCCGAGGGCGATCCACACCCAGCCGGCCATCGCCAGCGCCGCGATCCGCACATCCGACGCCGCCACCGGGCCCTCGCGCAGCAGCTCCTCGACTCGGCGGCACACCTGCACCTCGGTGGCGAAGAAGAACGGCGCGCGCGTCAGCAGGACGTCCACCATGATCGCCAAGCCGCGCTCGGTCAGGCCGTTGTCGGAGCACCATGCCACGGCTGCGGCGATGTTGCGGGATTCGGCGTTGACCAGGTCCAGCCAGCGGACCTCCTCCGGTCCGAACCACTGCTCGGCCGCCTGCCGGGCCAGCCCGGCAACCCAACGGCACAGCCGTTCACTGATCTTGTCCAGTTCGCCGGACGTGCTCAGGCTGCGCCGGCCGTATTCACGCAGAAAGGTGTGCTGACGGTAGCGCCCATCAGGGGAAGCACCTTCGATGATCGAGTGCCGCACCAGATGATCCAACATCTCCAGGATCTCGCCACGATCGATCAGCGCATCCGCGCACACCTCTTCAGCGGCGTCGAGAGTGAACCCGCCGGAAAAGACGGTCAGCCGCGCCCAGACCCGTTGCTGCTGCGGCGAACACAGGTCCCAGGACTCGGTGATCGCGATGTCGAGCGCGAGGTGATGCTTGGGGATCCCGCGCGCGCCGGGACCGTACTTCAGCGACGCGCCGCCTTGCAGGCGATCGAGGACGACCGCCGGTGCCCGTCCCCGGCCGAACTGGGCCGCGATGAGTTCGAGCACCAGCGGAATACCTGAGGACCAGCGGACCAGGTCGACAATGGCTTGCCAGTCGTCCTGCTCGGTCAGTGGCCGTCCGACCGCGGTGGCGCGGTCGGCCAGCAGCTGTACCGCGTCACTGCGCTCGGCCGCCGTGCGGTCGGCGTTCTCGGCGGGGGTCGATAAGGGGCCCAGGTGCACCCGGTGTTCGCCCTGGACGTCGAGGTAGGGGCGACTGGTGGCGATCACCTGCACCATGACGGTCTCGGTGATGATCCGGTTGACCAGCTCGGCAACCGCGTCCAGCACTTGCTCGCAGTTGTCCAGCACGATCAGCACGCGCCGGTCACGGACGTGCTCGATCAGCACGTCGGTGGGGCCGGCGTTCGGCTGATGGTGCGAGATACGCAAGGCTGCAATGAGCAAGTTGCAGATTCGCCGCTCGACATCCACCGTGTCGACATGCACACCGAGTTCGGCGAGACGAATGAACGCCGACGCGTCGTAATGCTCATTCATATGCACGAGCAGTTCGCCCGCTAATCGCGTCTTCCCGACGCCGGGTGATCCGGTCAGCGTCACCACCCTGTCACCGGCGTTCAGCCGTTCGCACACCTCGACCAGTTCGCGGGATCGCCCGAAGAATGTCGTCAGCTGAACACCAGCGAGCGACCGTTCAGCCGGTCTGCGAATGCGCTTATCCACCGCAATGGACGCAGTGACGCCAGCCGGCGCCGACTGCGGGTTTTGCCCGGCTCATGATGTCCTTCACGATCCCCTCCTCACGCCGGCACACCCCGCCCGCCCAATCGGCGGGCGGCGCTCGCCCGGCTCGTGACACCCTCCGTGGCAGATGTCGTACCACCTGTGGCCTGCGATGATCGACAACTTCACAACCAAACACCCAATCGGGTTAATCGTCAACACGCTGGCTACACCGAAGCGGCGCCAGGCCACGAAGGACAGTTTCGCTCATCCGACAGAAAGCAGATCACCCCAGAACTGGCCCCAAAGTTGCCGATGGCGAGCAGGTGGCGCCACCCTCTTCACAGCGCGAACCCATGTGACTACTTGCCGCAACAGTGCGCAGCATAAGCTGCATAGCCGAATCGTTTCTCCGACGGAATCGCCACAAGTGTTTGCATTTTCTTGCGGGGCCGGTTATCGTTCGTCTCAGCAAGGCTGACTTGTGCTCCACCCTGGGGAGGCGTGGAATCCGGCACGGTCCGCCCAATATTAGGGAGCATTCCCGTGTTTTCATCCTCCAAATCACGCCGGACGCCGGTCGCTCGCGGACCGCCGACAGCGCAAACTCGACAGCAACGCACTTCACGCGTCCGATACTGCTTCGGACTTCTCGATCAGCGAACTCCACAACCGGCCGCACATGGCCGGTCTTGTGGTCCCTTGACGTCTCCGCTCAGCCCCCTTCGCGCATCTCTGGCTGCGGCACGAGGCACGCCCTTCAGCACGTCCGTCAATCGACTGACGGCACGCTGGTCGGCTTTCCTTTTCATACAAGGAGAAACCTCGATGCACAGCCGTCTTTGGCATGCCCTGGCCGCGACTGCGGCCCTACTCGCCTCCACCGTGGCCACCGCCATCGCGGCGCCCACCACTATCGCCGGCGACACCGGCGACCGCGCGCCGCTCGCCGGGAACACCCCCGCTTGGGCCACTCCGCACACGGAAGTCGCCCGCAGCAACGGAAATACCGTCCGGCACATCCAGGTAGCCCTGGCACTGCGCGACCAGGCTGGCGCCGAGCACCTCGCCGCGCAGCTGGCGACACCGGGAAGCGCCGAGCACGGAAAGTTCCTGTCCTCGAAGGAGTTCCTTGACCGATTTGCCCCGACGCGGGACGCCGTCGACCAGGTGTCGCAGTGGCTGGCCAAGCAGGGCCTGCACGTGACCGGCGTCAGCGCGAACCGGCACTTCGTCGACGCCGAAGCCCCGGTCGCCGCGCTGGAGACCGCTTTCGGTACGAGGATTGCCGCGTTCCGAGCTCGCGTTGACGGTGTCAGCCGCACGCTCACTGCGCCGGCGTCGCCGGTCACCGTGCCGACTTCGCTGCGTGCCTCGATCACCGCGGTGCTCGGCCTGGACGACAGCGCAGCGCTGCTCAAGCCCCAGCACACCCGCCCCAACGCGGCGACCGCGGAGCAGCACTGCGCGCGGTGGTGGGGCGAGCAGAACAACACCGACGTCCCGCAGAAGTACCCGGCCGGATTCCAGTCCAACTCCCTCTGCGGCTACACCGGCACCCAAGTCCGAGCGATGTACAAGCTGGACAACCGCAACACCGGGGCGGGCACGACGATCGGTGTCGTCGGCGCCTACAACTCCGACACCGTCGTGGCCGACACCAACCAGGCCGCCGCCCAGCTCGGCGTCCCGCCGCTGGCGGACGGTCAGTACAGCGCGGTCGTGCCGCAGGGCGGGTTTACGGACGCGTCCGAGTGCGGCGCCGACGGCTGGAACGCCGAGCAGACCCTCGATGTCCAGGCTTCCCACACCATCGCCCCGAGCGCCAAGATCCGCTACTACGCCGGGAAAACCTGTAAGGGCACCGGGATCTACGACGCGTTCAACCAGGCCGTGACCGACAACGCGGTGGACGTGATCAGCAACAGCTACGGTAACGCCGACGGCGAAGCGTCCTTGCCGCAGGCGGCGCGAGACCAGTTCAACAGCATGGCGCTGCAGGCGGCGATCCAGGGCCAGACCATCACCGTGTCCACCGGCGACGCGGGCAACAACTCCGGCGCCGTCGGACACGCGACCGCCAGCTTCCCCTCCTCGAGCCCGTGGGTCGTGGCCGTCGGCGGGACCAGCGTCGGGCTGGACCAGAACGGCCAGCCGAAGGTGCTGACCGGGTGGGAGAACAGCGGCAACACACAGTCCGGCAACTCGTGGGCACCGCAGCGCGACGCGGACGGGCCGTTCGCCTCCGGCGCCGGCGGCGGCACCTCCGCGCTGTATGACGCGCCGGACTGGCAGGCCGGTGTCGTCTCCGGCGCGAGCGGGAAGCGGGCGGTGCCGGACATCGCCGCGCTGGCTGACTCCTACACCGGGATGCTGGTCGGGCAGACCATCAAGGGCCAGTTCGGCATCGGCTCCTACGGCGGCACCTCGCTCGCCTCGCCGCTGATCGCCGGGCTCGTCGCCGACGCCCAGCAGGCCCGCTCCGGCAATGCCCGCGCCGGGCTGCTCACCCCGGTCCTCTACAGCTTGAAGGGATCCGCTGCGATCGCCGACGTCACGCCGCAGAAGGCGGGAGTGTGGACGCCGATGATGCACGCCTTCGGCGGCGTCGCCGTCCCCGGCGGACAGGCCAGCTACCTGATCGACTTCGACGCCCGCCCGCAGAACCTGCAAAGCGGCCCCGGCTGGGACAACGTCACCGGCCTCGGCACCCCCGCCGACGGCTTCATCTCCGCGCTTTCCCAGTAACCACACCCTCTTCTCGCGGCAAGCCCGCTCCAGTGCGGGCGGGTTTGCCGCGGCCTCCATCGACCTCGAGGAAGGACAGTTCCATGTCGGAGACGCCACAGCCGCCAGCGAACCGGTTGCGGGTGCTCGCGCTCTGGCTGGCCGGAATCGCGCTGGTCGGCACTGCGGGTGTGCTGCTCTCACCGACAGGGCCGACGCCCGACGCCGCTCGCGGCGCCGACCCCGTTGAGCTGGGAGTCGAGCTGCACGTCCCGGTCGTGGCCGCCCGGGCGGTCCCGAATCTGACAGGGCTGCCTGAGGCGAGCACCTTCAGCACCATTCCGGGCGCTCCGCAGGACGCGATGACCGAGGAGATACCGGACGGGCAGCTCGTGCACCCGACCGAGCCGGTGCCGGTGTTCGACCAGCCCGGCGGTGCGGCCATCGCGGTCCTGCCGACCACCCAGCTCGGGTCCGACACGTGGCTGCCGGTGATCGAAGAGGAACCGGGCTGGGTGCAGGTGCTGCTGCCCTCGCGGCCCAACGGCTCCACCGGCTGGCTGTCCATCCAGGACAACACGCTCACGATCCGGTCGACGACCGACCAGATCGTCATCGACCGGACAGCGTTCCGGCTCACGCTCTACCGCAACCACCAGCAGATCGGCACCTGGAGCGTCGGCGTCGGCACCGCGGCCACGCCCACCCCGACCGGGCGGACGTTCGTCCTCGCGTCGATGACCGACGCGAAACAGAAGTTCAGCCCGGTGATCTTCCCGCTCGGCATTCACTCGGCCACGTTCACCACCTACGGCGGCGGCCCGGGGACCACGGGCATTCACGGCTGGCCGACCACCGACGTGTTCGGCCGCCCGTCCAGCGACGGATGCGTCCGCGTCCCCGCTGAAGCCCTCGCCACGTTCACGAATCCGGCAGATCCGGTGCCCATCGGCACCCCGGTCCTCATCCGCTAACCCAACCACGCCAACAGTTCTGGAGACATCAGCGATGAACACCACTCGTAGTGCCCTCGCCGCGGCCGGAGCCGGCGCGCTCCTCATCGGCACCCTCACCACGTTCGCGTCCAGCTGCACCCCAGCGACTGCGGCGCCGCCCGCCCTCTCAGCCGCCGCGGCGACGTCGACGGCGACGGGGATCTCCGTCTCCGGCGGTGAGCACCTCTCGGCCAGTCCCAGTGTGTCCAGCAGCGGCGCGATCAAGTCCGCCGGCGGCTCGGTGTCCACGCCGAGCGGCGCGGTCGTGGCCAGCGGCATCAGCCTGCAGGCCGGCGCCGGCTTCGCCGAAGCCCGCGTCGCGTCGGTGCGGGTCGGCGGGACCACGGTCGGGCCGTTCACCGCGACCTGCCGCAACGGCGCCATCACCACCAGCGCCCCCAAAGGCGGCAGCGGCAACCTCAAGGTCACCGGCGGCGGCCATGGCACGGCCGGGGTCATCACTGTCACCACCGGCACCGCACCCACCCGCACCAGCGGTACTGGCGGCCCGACGTCGGCCAAGCCGACCGTCGGCACGGCAATCACCGTCACGGTGGCGACCGTCAGCTGCGGCGCCGGTAACCCGCCGCCGCCGACCGGCAACCCGCCCACCGGCACCCGCCCGGCCCCCACGCACAAGCCCGGGGCACCGGGGACGGCGCGGCCGGGCGTGCCGGGCCAGCGGCACCAGCAAGGCGACAACCCGGGTGACCGGACCGCACCCAAGCCACAGCCCAAGCCCGGCCACGTGCCCGTCACCGGCTGACCCTCCAGACCGCGCGGGCCCACGCCCCACCTCAACCCCTCCAGCGCGGGCCCGCGCACCCCGTCCGCTCCCACGTCCCCGCCGGGCGCCCCTCCCCACGCCCGCACCACCACTCAACCCATCCAACCCGCCGAACCGGGGAGATCCTCATGTCCACACTCGTTTTCAGCCACGCCAGCACCGACTACCCCGACACCGCTACGTCCTCCGAAGACGACCGGGCTGTCCACTTCGTCGGCTCGCTGCCCGCCGTCCTGACCGGCGACCACCGCGGAACCATGCAGTGGTTCCTCGACCACAGCACCGACACCTCGCTGACCGGGCTGCCGTGCGATCCGGACCCGCGGTGGATCATCGACTGGCTCGACGGCCTCGCGGCCGTCGACGCCCTCGAACCGGTCCGCACCGGCAACTCCGCCGACTACGACGACATGCCGACCTACCGCCTCAAGCGCGACCGCTGGCTGGAATCCGAGGACCTGTCCCTCGGCCGCGCCGCCCACACCGACGCCGTCATGGCAGCCCGCGCCCAGCTGCACGACGACCGCGACTTCCCGCCGCACCAGGTGTCGATCCCGAACCCGTACGACCTGTCGCTGTTCACCTTCGGCAGCCCGGCAGCCGCGGTCACCCATCTGCCGGTGTTCCGCCAGGCCGTGCTCGACGACGTCCACACCATCCACCGGGAGCACGGCGCTCAGGTCGTGTTTCAGCTCGAGACCCCTGCTGTGCTCGCGACGCTGGATCGGACCCCGCGGCCGTTGTGGCCGGCGGCGGTGCGGGCGCTGGCCAAACAGGTCGCCCGCGTCTTCGCCGACGGCCCGCGCGACGCGACCTGGCGGATCCACCTCTGCCACGGCGACCTCGGCCACCAGCCCCTGTTCGAACTCTCTGACCTCGTTCCCGCTGTGCAGTTCCTTAACACCTTGCACAAGCAGCTGCGCCGGCTGCGGATCCCGATGCCGGCGGTGCACATCCCGATGTGCACCGGCACCCAGGCCCCGCCGACGGACCCGCGGTTCTACCGGGCATTGCGGCACCTGCGCCGCGACATCGACGTCATCGCCGGACTCGTCGACGAAACCCACCCGGAGGCCTCCCGCACCGCGCTCGGGCTGGTCGAGACCGAACTGGACCGGCCCGTCCTGGCGGTCGCCGCTGCGTGCGGCCACGGCCGCCGACTCGTACCCCAGGCCGTCGCCAACGCCGCGCTGGCCCGCGAACTCGCCCGCCACACCACCGACACCCCGGCCCGCTGAACCCACCTGGAGAGGAACTGCCGAGATGGACACCACGACCACACCAATACCGTCCGCGGCCGGCCAGCTTGCCGACGAACGCGAGACGCTCACCCCGATCCTGCGCACCGGAATCGTGCCCACCCGCGCGCTCTCCGGCGGCCGAATGCACTTGCCCGGCGCCACCACACTCGCGCCGCAACGGCACGACACCACCGAGACCGCGATCGCGATCATCAGCGGCCACGTCGCCGTCCTCTCCGGCAACGCCATGCAGCCCTTCCACCCCCGTGCCGGAGACATGATCTACATCCCCGCGACCCTGCCCTACGCGGTCGTGAACCTCAGCAACAACGCCTCCGTCCTCGCTCTCGTCTTCCGCACCGACCCCGGCTTCGACACCGACGTCCACCGCATGCCCGAACTCGACCGCGCCGTCCGCGACCAGATCCCCGACCTGCGCCGCGCCCACCACAAGGCGCTCCTCACACGGCGCAGCGGCCGCGCGCGCCGCACCTGACCCTGCTCTCACCCTCCCGTCCAGCACCACGCCACCCGCCGACCAGACCCGTTCGGCGCCTCCCCGCTCCTGGCGTGCCACACAACCGGCTCGATCAGGAAGACGTCATGCGCACCTGGATCACCGACACCACCCGCGACCTCCTCGACCACCCGCCGCCCGGCGGATCGGTCACGCTCGACGAGATCGCCGCCTGCGCGGGCATCACGACCCGTCAGCTGCGGGCCTACTACGGCTCGGTCGAGGCCATCGTCGCCGACATCCCCCCATGCCCGAGCCAGATGGGGCGGTGCTGACGATGCGCTGGACGAACCTCCATCTGCGCGGCGTCGGCGCCGCGCTCGGCGAGCTCGTGCCCGTCGACGACCTCGAGTCCAGCCGGACACTGCACGGAGCGACCAGCCAGCGCGCGGTGTCGATCGCCTCGGGCAGCAGCGGCGTGGATCTGGCCGTCCGCGCCGGCCGCAACGCCCTCGCGAGCATGGCCATGACCACGACAGGGCCGCTGCCCGTTCCGGACCTGCACTTCCACGCCGCGATCTGGCGCGGCAGCCGAGGCATCGACTTCTGGTCCCGCGCCGCCTACGTCCGCTCCCGCCTCGGCCTACCCGCCGGACGCGGCATCGCCACCGAGCTCAACGCCATGAGCAACAGCCTCGTCGGCGGCATCGACATCTCCGCCCGCGTCCTCGCCGGCAGCCCCGACATCCACACCGTCCTGCTCACCGGCGGCGAAACCTTCGGCCCACCCGCCTTCGACCACCTCACCGCCGACCACGGCATCGCCTACGGCGACGGCGGCTCCGCCCTCATCCTCGGCCGCCACCCCGGCCTCGCCCACATCCTCGCCACCAGCTCCTACACCGACCCCACCCTCGAACAACTCCACCGCGGCAACCACCGCTTCGCCCCCGCCGGCAGCACCGAACTCGGCATCGAACGCATCCGCGAGCGCAAACGCCAGTACACCGACGCCGTCGGCGCAGCCTCAGTCGCCCGCCGCAATCAGGAGGGTGTCCGCGCCGTCATCGGCGAAGCGCTCCGCGACGCCGACCTCGATCTCGGCCAGTTGCGCTGGGTGCTGCTGCCGCACTACGGACGGCACCTGCTCGACACCCAGTGCCTGCAACCGCTCGGCATCACCGCCGACCGCACCCTCTGCCACGCCGGCGACCAATGGGGCCACATCGGCCCCAACGACCAGATCATCGGCCTCACCCACCTGATCACGCGCGGCGCGATCATCCCCGGCGACCACGTCGCCCTGCTCGGCATCGGCATCGGCATGACCTGGACCGCCGCGATCCTCCGCATCGACGCGGTGCCACCCGGCCTGAGTGTCCTTGCCCCGCCCTTGCGCTGGCCCTGGCGCACCCGGGCCGACGCACAGCGCTGACCACCAGCCCGCCACGCCGAGCTCCCGAGGACTCCCGATGCCAGACACCTACCGACCGTCGCGCCTCGACCAGGCCGCCTTCGGCGCCCCCTTCATCGTCATCGACGCAGACAATCACGCACACACGATCACCCGCCGCCTCGACGACGCCACCACGATCCTCAACACCGACGACGCGGCCCGAGCAATCGTGGGCACCCTTCGCCCGCCCCTCCTTGCCATCGACATCGACCCCGAAGACACCGGCGCACATGCCGACGCGGGCGAGGTCGTCGCCGAACAGCTACTGCTTTGGGCCGATCGCTACGGCCTGCCGTGCCTCCGGCGCGCTTCCGGCCGCCCAGGGCACACCCACCTCGTCATCAAGACCCCGCCGTGCCTGCGTCAGGAACTGCAGCGCGTCGTTTACGTGGTCGCCACGAGGCACAGCGTCTCCGCCACCGTCCGGTCAACCCTCCGGCTCACGTCCTCACCGCATCGGCACGGGCTGTCCAGCCCGATCCTGAGCTGCACGCTGAGGACAAGCGACGTGCCGGAGCTCGTTACGTCCAGGGCCCCGCGGGTTATACGACCGGCGCGTCGCCGCGGCAATTCAAACGTCAGCAGGTCCGAAAGCGAGTACGGCCACGCCCTCGCACTCGCCCGCGCCGGCCACACCACAGCGCACGCCTGGGCCTTCGCCAACCTCGCCGGCACCAAAGCCCGCGAGATCGGGCAACAAGCCTGGCGACGCTGGTTCTGGGCACCCGCCACCACGATCGCCGCCGCCGAACGCGGCCTCACCGAGCAGCAGGCGTGGGACCTCTTCCACCAAGCGTCCCCGACGCAAGCCGCCCACGTCGGGCGAGACGCCTGGCGCCGCAACCGCTGGCTACCCGCAGTTCGCGAGGCGGGCGAACCTAGGCCGCGACGACGACGCCTGGGACCACCTCAAGCCGGCAACCACCAGAACGAACCGTCACCCCGTCAGCTACGACACATCCGTGCCGTGCTTAAGGCGGCCGTGGACAAGCACTTGTCGCGCGGAGCCAGCACGGTGGTGCGCACCGGCACGATCGCCGGCGTACGGATCACCAGCTTGCGCGCAGCTCTCGACGCATTCGCGCACGCCGTCCTCACGACACGGGGATCGCTCTCGATTCGCCACTGGGCCGAGCGCGCCAACCTCGATCCTAAGACTGTCCGGCGCGCACGAGATGCCGCTCTCAAACTGGGCATCCTCAAACGCGTGCACCAGTACACCGGAGGGGAGACAGACTGCGATGCATTCATCTTGGCTGAAAACGTAGGGGGAAATCCCAACGCAGAGTTAACTTCCCCCACTCCGTACACCCCCAGCCTCGGCCAAGCGGACCCCCTCAGGCTGAGGTCACAGCATCAGCGCGACAGACGCCAATTCGCCATTAACCACAGCCTGAGAGTCAAGGCCGCTGAAGTCGACGATGAGCAGCCCACAGTCGAGCTTTTACCTACTGCCACCACCGACGCCGTTCCTTATCGGCAACGTGAACTCGCTGGAGTCGACAGCGCGCATTTCCGATACAGCAACTTCCTCCATCGCGTCGATCGCTTTCGCAGGGATCGAGATACGCCCCCGGGTTCGAACCGCCGGAAAACCGCCCTCATCCACGGCACGGTAGATCGTCATGGCAGAAACGCCGAGCAACTCTGCCGCCTGACCAACCGTCAGGAAACGCGGCACGCTCAGATTGGATTCGGACATCACGGACCTCCGCCTACTTACGTGGCAAGGGGAGGGTGGCACCGACGGCCCAACTGACCGCCCACATCGACACCATCAACTTCAGCATCCGCCAGAAACATCAACTCGTCAACCTGGTCCCGATGCAACTAACTCAGACCGCCGCCGAGACTCACAACTCTTACTTCGGCCTCGATGAAGTACCGGCTGGGCTCCGCGTCGTCCCAGGGCGGCCGCCCGCCGAGGAGGACCCTCCGACTCGTCGCGGGCGACGTCACGCTCGGGTCGATGAGGCGACCATTCTGGCCAACTGAGTCGCCGCTGACGGATCCAAGCCTCCATATCAGCCGGGGGTGTGCAGTGGCGCTGCCGGAGTCACCATGCTCAGCGCGCACCGCACCGCCGTTGAGAGCTGTCATTGACCGTCACCACGCCTGAGGCCCCGCCGAGGGTTCTGTTACCCGTGACACCTCGGCGGAGCCCTATCCGCCTACGGCTCCGCCGTTGACGGTGCTCCCACTAGCCCTGCCCGCGATCCCGTTGCCGCCGGCCCGCCATCGGCTGAATCGGCGTCCTCGACTCCGGTGGTACCTGGGCCGGCTGCGGCCTGCAGTGTCCGCCGGACGTCTTTAGCCCACTGCGTCAGTGAGCCGTCGAGAATCTTTTTCATCTCAATTGCGAGCCGCTTATTGGCCTCAATTCCCAGATCGCGCTCGCGTGAACGCATGTCATCAGCTACGGCGGCAGCTATCTCCGTCGCTGCCGCGGCCCGTCGCTCGGCCTCGTCGCGATCCCGGACCTCTCGCCGCTTCTCGATCTTCGCCTTCTCGACTTCGGCGTCCTCGGCGGCGTCGCGGATACGCTCATAGGCCGACGGCGGCCCTGCGCTCGTCACGATCCTCACCAAGACTGGCAGCAGCTCGATCATGAAGAACAAACCGGCGACCATGTAGTGAGCTAGTGCGGCGCTGCTGTTGTCGTTGAGGTGTCCCAAGGCGACGATCTGTGCCAGTAAGCCACCATCGTCAGCGTTGGTCTTGTCGACGCTGTCTACGTTGCCGTTGACTTCGGCTTGGAGCTGATTCGCGCGTTGCCGCAGCACGGGCAACTCAGCGATGGCAGCGTCCTGCGCCTGCCTGAACGCGTCCCGCGCCTGCGTCGCCGCTGCCTGCCGGGCCTCTGTCAACGCTGCTTCCGCTTCGGCCACGGCCGTGCTCGCCGAGTCTGCCCGCCGCTGGGCCGCCCGGTACTCGCCTTCCCGAGCCTTTGCCAGGTTCCCGTTGCCTGCCACGTGGGTTGAGCCCTCGCACGATGACCCGTACAGCTCGCACTGCCAGGAGCGGTACTTCGACTCGGCGAGTCCGCGCGCTGACTCGTAGGACTGGCGGGCCTTGTCCAGGTAATCTTGCTGAATCTCGACTTCCGGGAAGGTTACGGCAGGTAGCAGACCCCGGAGCGTGTTCTCGTCGATTGCGATCTTCGTTCGAACTTCTTTGAGCTCCTTCGCCGACGGGGTTTCTTCGGCCAGCTTGCCGTCTCGCGCAGCCTGGCTGAGGTTGTCCCGCACGACCTGTTTCGCGATCTCGTCTTGGAAGATCTGCAGGACCAGAGGGGTGGAGATCACGATGCCGAGTAACGCGGCGATAGTCATCCGAACACCGACGACGGCGACTGCCTTCCTGAATCCGTTGCGCAGCTTCACGTTCATGATCAGGAAGCGGTCGATGACGGCGATCAGGAAGCCCCAAAGCAGGCCGCCGGACACAGCAAGTGGCACCGACAGTTGCATGCCATTGTGCAGGGCGAACGACATCGACACGATGCCGAGCCCCGCGGTACCCAGGACGACCAGACCCATTTGGACGAAGGAAGCGCGGTTGGTCGGCGCGGCCTGCAGGATGACGCGGTCTGCGCCACCAATCCAGACGAGTGCATCGCCGAACCGGCGTGTGGTGGCAGCCCACCGGGCGCGGGCTAGGGCTCCGTATCTCCGTATCGCAGAGCGGGGGCGACGTCGGTTGGCGCTCCGTCCATCCGATGCTGATGTGAGTCCACTACTATCCGGTGATCGGCCCTCGTCGTCGGAAATGAACTGGCGTTCGGCGGCGGTCTCATCTCGATGCGCAGCGCGACTCGCCGAGACCGCCTCCAGCTCTTGAAGGCAGATCTGCAGCAGCGGTTCTGCCTCAACGATATCCTGCTCGACCGCAGTGCGCAGCCAGCGCAGTGCTTCTTTTGGGTCGCCACGCTCGAAGTACCACACGCCGATCTTGAAGTGTTCGTAGGCGCGCTCCGCGTCGTCGGCGAGCGTGGGCCGATAGGTGCCGTGTTCGCCCAACTCGGCGACGTCCTCCTGGGCGGCTTGGTCCATCAGACTCCGCGCGTCGAGCCAGGTGCCCGAGCGCCCCTCGGGGTCGTTGATTGTCACTGGTGCACCTCCGCCGTCCCTGCGTGCCCGGCCAACCACCGGGATTTCCTCATGGTCGCGAGGCCCGTCTGCTGCGCATAATTCACAACGCCGGGCTTGCAACCCAACAACTCGGCCACGATCTCGACAGTCAAGTCGTGCAGAAACCTCAACACCAGCACGGCGCGCTGCCGGTGCGGCAGCTCCAGCAACGCTTCCGCGATGTCGTTTTTGGTTATCGTGTCTTCGACGAACGAGGCTCGTCGCAACGCGCTTGAGGCTGCATCGACGATTTCCTCATTGTCGAACAGGCTGGTCGGCTTGCGGCCTTGACGCCGAAACTCGTTGGAAATTCGCCTACGCACCGTGGCGAATAACAAATTTTCAGGTTCCTCCAGACTTTTGTCACGTTTCCACTTCTTGACGACCGCGAGGTACGCCTCAGCCACGATCGGCTCAGCGTCCGCGCGTTTGAAACCGCATTTCATGACGATGGCAAGCGCCCTGACGTCATGCCGCCGCACCAGCTCGTTCACCGCACGCTCACTGTAGGGCACGGCATCTGAATCACCGACAGTCACCGAGCCTCCGCGGCAGTGGCCGTTGGCGCTTCAGGCCGGGACGGGACGCTCACCATCCACCGATCTCCGTCGGCGCTTTGACTGGTCACCCTGCCACCACGATTGGAGTCGCTGAGGACTTGCGCTACTTCGATGATCATGTCGCCGCGTTCGAAGGCCCTGAGTCTCTCGCTACGCAGGCGGAACAGGGTCAGCAGCATGCGCATGAGGCTCCGGGGCCGCAAAATCCGGACGACATCGGCCTCCGGGTCGATCATGTCTATCGGATCCACAACCACTTCGGGGACCTCCTCCAGCTCGTTGCTGGGTAATCCACCGGGAGAGGCTTCCATGTCGAACTTCCGGCGAAAAATTTGGCCAGTGGCGGGGTGCATTGAAGTCTTCCTGGTCCGGTCCGCCCAGTAAATCGTGCTGACCTGGGCAAGCAGGAGGTCGGCAACTAAGTGCTACTACCGTCTCACTCACAGTCAGCTCTCGCTCTCCACACTTGGCCGTCGATCAACCGTAGTGATCGCAAGTTCGATGAGCGCAACAATGAGCGCAAAAGGATCTTGTTCAACGCCATCTAGACTGTCGCGAATGGCACGCCTTGATTCGCAGCCACCAGCTCGGCGATAAGGAGCGGAGCGCCTCACCGACACCCGCCGAACGCTGCGGCCGCGACAACGACGTTCTCCCGGTTGTCGCCGAAAAGGATGTGCTGCACGGCTGTCATGATCGCGGCGTTGACCGGCGCGCAGGACGCAGCGCCTTCGCCACCTACCAGTTCGGCATCGCCGACCCGCAGAAGGTCGTCGCCTCGAATGTAAGGCCACGGCCGAAGTGTGCCTCATCGACGCTGCCGGCGAAGGTCAAGTTCTCGAACCGCGTGCAGCCGTCGACGGTCGCGTCCTGGCACTCGGCGCGACCGACGAAGGTCGCGCCGACGAACACGGCAGCGTTCAAGACGGATCACGGTCGGGACCGACAGGAGCCCGATTTTTGCCACGCCCGATACCCTCGCGGGGCCAGTCAGCAAATGTTCGAACCGATATCGCTTGCGCGCTGTTCATGACTGAGCGTCCGGGAACACAATAATCGTCCCGTCTGGAAAGAAACCCGTCCGTGCCTGATTTGGGCTTGAGACCAGCCCATCGCTCTGCATCGGTTTTAGCGTGGCACGTTTGACATGGCTGCTAGTGTAGGGCGTTGCGGCCATGACGTTGTCGATGATGGATTCGATGGTTACAGCTTGACCCGCAAACCGGGCCAGTAAGTAATTGCGGAGCGGAATTGTGTCGACGACTTGCGAGAATAGAACGTCCCGGTTCGCGAGTCGATCCCGGAAGCTGAAGTCGCCCGACGGTGCAACCTTCCACATCGCGCCCTTCATGCGATCGAGTCCGATGAGTTCGCGGGTGCAGTAGAACAGGTCGTAGAGTCGTTTGCCGCGATTGTCGTACATCGCGAAGCTTTGGATGTAGGGGAACTTGCACATCTCGTGCAACTGGCGCTTGTACAGGTCGTGCACGTACTGGCTTCGCTGTACGCCTTGCAGCAGCGAAGCGCCCTTGTACTCGTCGGTACCGAACAGGTCCGTCAGCGCCTGGTCGATGTTGCCAGCACCGCAGAAGCGGGTGACAGCTTCGTGAGCGAAGTAGACGAGCAGTTCGCCTTTCGGGTAGTTGGTCAGGCGAGCGAGGATCGACATCGGGGTGGCTTTGACGCCGACGGGGTCGACGAAGGCGAACGTCGGCGCGAGCCGAGCGTTGCGTCCGTCCAGGTCATCGAGCATGTCGCCCGTGACTTCGATGAAGGTCTTATTCTCGATGCCGACCTTGACATTCGCCGGCCACGGAGCGTGTTTTGTCTTCATTTCGGCAATAAGGCGCGCCAGGTTGGCGCCGCAGGCCGGATCCTTCTCGTTGAACAGGAACAGAAACTCCGTTCCGCTCATGTTCGGAAGGTAGCCATGACCGAGCAGGGTGTCGAGCGCGATGATCGGCGACCCCGGGTACCGGGGATCGCCGTTACTGTATTCGCCTGGGCCGGCGAAGGCGTCGTAGTAGATGACGCGCCGGTTGTACTTGGCGATGATGGGGAACCAGGCGCCGAGGTAGGCGCGGAGCAGACTGTGCTTCGCGGCTGTGTGCGGCGGACGGTCCCACAGCTGGAGTTCGGCGGACCTGGACGTCGGCATAGATCAAGAGTCGCCGGCACCGCCACCTTTGTTACGGGATGTCGCTTCCAGGTGACATGACGTCGTTACCCGCCGATCCTGCATCAGGACTCGAGGCGGACGTCAGGAAGTCGCGTTGCCCGTGCTCGCTGAGTTCCTGAGCCCAGGCCCAGGCGGCGCTGGGGTTACGGATGTAGAACTTCCGGCGCGAGTCGCCGCGGGGTAGCGGGCTGATCAGTCCAGTGTTAACAAGGGCACGCAGCGGGCTCTGCAGGTTGCTGATCGTGATCTCGAGGGTCTTGGCTAGGTCGGTGAGGCAGACGATGCCGTCGTCGGTGCCGGCGATCGCCAGCATCAGCTCGAGGCGATACCGCTGTCCGAACGCATGCTGGGAGACCTGACGCAGCCGTTCGGCATCCATCTCGGTCACGAACTCGATGTTACGGGATCCTCGTTACGGATATCGCGTAAAGTTTCTCAGGCAAGGGGCGATGAGCGGTGCGCGAGCAGGAGTGACGATGAGCAGCAAGTCGGCGATCGAGTGGACGGAAGTCACCTGGAACCCGACGACAGGTTGCGACCAGGTATCGGCCGGTTGCGACAATTGCTACGCCCTCACTCTGGCCAAGCGGCTGAAAGCCATGGGCACGCCGAAGTACCAGAACGACGGAGACCCGCGCACGTCCGGCCCTGGCTTCGGTGTGACGGTTCACCCGGACGCGCTGGATCTGCCGCGGCGTTGGCGCATGCCGCGGGTGGTGTTCGTCAACTCGATGAGCGACCTGTTCCACGCCAAGGTGCCGACAGCATTCGTGCGAGACGTGTTCGAGGTCATCGCGGCCACCCCGCAGCACACTTACCAGGTCTTGACCAAACGCTCGACCCGCCTGCGGCGGCTGGCCGATCAGCTGTCGTGGCCTGCGAACCTGTGGATCGGCGTGAGCGTGGAGAACGCCTCACAGCTTGGCCGGGTCGACGACCTGCGCGACGTACCGGCGGCGGTGCGGTTCCTGTCTTGCGAGCCGCTGCTGGGACCACTGGACGGGCTCGAACTGGACGGTATCGATTGGGTGATCACCGGCGGCGAGTCCGGTCCCCGGGCGCGCCCCGTCGACCCTGCGTGGGTACGGGGCATCCGCGACCGCTGCCAGGACGCCGAGGTTGCCTTCTTCCACAAGCAATGGGGCGGCCGCACACCGAAGGCCGGCGGCCGCGAACTCGACGGCCGACTATGGGACGAGATGCCGCAGCTACTCGCTCACTGAGACGCCAGCCACTCGTTCACTGTCGTGATCAGCCGACCACCCAGTCTCGCACTTGCTTGGGCGTGCAGTCGATGCGGATCGTGCCGGCCTTGTGCAGCTCACGGGCGGCCTTGCGCACGAGCACGTCACCGGCGATGCCGTAGGCATCGCCGAACACTGCTTGCGGGTGGTGCGCCAGCTTGAAGCTGCCGTCCCGGCCGGCGAGCTTGACCAGGTTGCGCTTGATCTCCTCGATGGCGCGCTGCTCTTCGTCTTCCTGCTGGAACTCGGCGAGGTTGAACAACACCCCTTCTGGCGGGTCGGCGCCCGGACCGACTACGTCGAGCCACGCGCGTCGCGCCGCGGCGGCGCTGTGCCCGAAGACCCAGATCCCGTGCTCACCCCTGGTCAAGAACACCAGGTGATAGACCGGCTGGTGATGCATCTGCCGCCGAACCGGGACCACGACATGTTTCATGTTCGTGGCCGCGCCGAGCCGGCGCGCGTACTCGGTTACGACGGCTTCCGCTGCCGACTCCCAGTCTCCGCGGCGTGAGCTCTTGTGCGCGTCGAGCGCAACTTGCCGCCACCACGGGCCGCCGCAGACGGCGTCCATCGCCTGGATCGCAGCATGGTCGTGCAGGTTCTTGTGTAGGACGCCTGCGGCGCGGCGGGTGAAGTCGGCGCTGAAGTTCAGCAGTGCTTCGGTGCGAGGCCAGCTGCTACCGCGTGCCCGCCGGAGCAGACGATGCAACTCGACGAACGGCAGGATTGCACCGCAGGGGTCGAGGAACAAAAACAGCGGCATTCCGTCAGCACGGGACACGATCGCGGGCAGGTGATCCTGAACTTGACCGTGAAACGCTTCGACCTGCAGGCCTTGGTCACGGTACTCGGCGGCGACCGTCGACAGCCTTCGGTAGTCCTGTCTGTTGCGTTCGACCAGCAGCACCTCGACCCGGGTGGACGTGCGCGCGCGGTGTGCTGCTTTCAGCAGCAGCTCGGCCGATGCCGGTCGTCCATCGTCGTAACGGCCGCGGCCGGCGTAGCCGTCCACCACCATCGCCCGCCGACCTGGGATCTTCGAGGCAGTCATCACGACGAACGGAAGGGCGTAGCCCCGAAGCAGCTCGTGCTTGAACACCGATTGAGCCTGCTGGTTGTCCAGGAGGCCAGCACTGGTGCCTTTCGCCATAGGGAGGCCCTCCCCGCAGCCGATCTTCCGATCGTCACATGACCAGCGGTGAGAACGAAGTGACGCTCCGGAATATCGCCCGCGCGGCCGAACCGTCCTGCGAACACCTGACCGACTAACATCTCGAGGGCCGCTGCAGCAATCGAACACGCATGTCGACGACTCGCGCTATGGGCGCCAGTCGGCTTCGTCTAGCTCGACGAACAAGGGACAACGTTGATCGTTGTAGCCGCGAGGTCGGGATCGGCTTCACCGAGTCTTCCGCACCAGGCTGGTGTAACCAGCGAGCACCAGGGTCGCAAGTGCCCAAAGTGCTGCCTGCAGCAGCCACACGACGACCGTGAATCGTTGCCCGGCCAGGCTGGCGGTGTCCAGGTCGCAGCGCGCCCTGATCCCTGTGCTTGCCAGCGGAAGCCCTCGATCGATACCAAGACCGACCAGTTCAACCGATGAACATGCGCCAAGCCCTCCCGGTCGCTCTGCGGCGTAGCGACCGGGGCCGGTAGCGGTGTGCCCGGCCCACAGGCCCAGTCCGGCAGCGAGTGTCACCACAATAAGGAGTGCTGCAGCAGTCCTGCCAGTGCGGTAGCCGTATCCGGCAAGGCCACCCCATATCGCATGCACCGCGCGCCTTAACCGATTTCCGAAGTCTCCACGAACTCGATGGTCTTGTTGCTGGATGATGAGAACTTCGCGCACGTTGCGATCATGTCCGGTGGCAGTCAGGGAGGCGGCCAGTTGCTGATATGGCAGTGGGCTGTAGTTCTCTGTGTGACAGCGCAGCAGGTGCAGCAGTTGCCGCCAATCCATGCCAGCAAAGTCGTTAAACACGAACCTGTCGACTCTGACCTGCCGCGCAGCGTGGCGGCAACTCCGGCCGGTCGACCGTCCCTCCGGGCAGATCAGGTGGGCCATCAGGACAGCATCAGTGCATTTCATGCCCTGCAGATCTAGAACCGGGCCCGTACCGGTGTTGATGAGCTGCGCTCCCCGTAAGCTTAGCTGACCCCCGATACTCGCGCCGGACAGGCGGACGGCGCCGAGACTTCCTGCTCCGGTTCCCGCAAAACCGTTGCGCATGTATAAGCTGGCTTCGACCCGCACACGTTCTGCATGCAGGGCAGGGCCCGTAGCGTTTGTAACTTGCGCGCCCCCCAAATCGAGGACACCTCCAACGTGCGCACCCAACAGTCGCACCGCACCGGAATCACCAGCACCGATAGCGGTGAATCCGTCACGCAGAAATAAGCTGCCGTCGACCCTCAGCAGTTCCGCGGCCAAGGCTGGCCCCGTCTGATGTGACAACCTCGCACCGTCCAATTCAAGGTTGCCGCCAATTCGCGCGCTCAGTAGGCGCACCGCCCCGAGTGGGTCGACGCCAGAACAGGTGAATCCGTCCCGCAACAACAGGTCCCCGTCCAGGTGCAGACCGTTCGCGCTGAACCCGCCGACCCGAGTGCCGACGAGATACAGCCAGGGCAGGTGTGCTCCCCGGAAGCGTGTGGAGCCGTCCACAAGGCATCGGTGCAGGCACAAGCCGACCTTGGCCTCGGCGTAGCGCAGATCAATCTCGCCGATGATCCGCGCCCCCTCCACCCACACGCCACGCGGGTCCAACTCCCCGTGGTGGCCCAGGAGCAGCTCGCGGACTACTTGGCCACGCAGGCAGTACTCAGGAGCGTCAGTTCCGTGCAACTGGTCTAGATCCAGGTCACTGCACTTCAGAGTGGTTCCGCGGCGGGCCGCATCAACCAGTTCCCGCTCCAGGTCGGTGAGGTCGGGCAGCATGTCAGGGTGCGCGTTCGTGGCCACACGTGGTATGTGGTTAACAGCCGAAAATTCGTTACTTCCATGCGCCGAGCCAGCGTCACTACTGGTAAGCGGCTCGGCTCGGACCTCACCCCGACGGATCACAGTGTCACTGTCGCGTAGCAGGGCGGTTGCGGGCCTCTTCGATCCGGTACCAGCGAACCGCGACTGCATGGTGCTACCTAGAATGACCGTTATGGCCGTCTACGCGAACCGGCACAGGAGTATCGCAGCACCCAAGAGAGCCAGCGAGACCGTGGCCGAATTCTACGACCGCATCGCCGGCTCCTACTGGGACCAAGTCCGTGAGGTCATCAACGCGTGGTGGACGCGCTTCCCTGCGCACGCGCAACAGGCGCTGCGCAGCCGGTTACTAGACCGCAACTCCGACGCCAACGTGTACTCCGCGATGTGGGAGCTCTACCTCCACGAGATGCTGCTGGGCTCGGGATGCACCGTAGAGGTCGAGCCGAACATCGGCACACGCGGCAAGAATCCCGACTTCGTAGCTACCCTGGATGGACAGTCGTTCGTCGTGGAGGCGATCTGGCGCTCCGAACGCATCGACAGCTCAGCACACGGCCCCCTGGCATCCCAGCTAATGGATGCCATCGAGAGCGTGCCGAGCCCCAACTTCGTGCTCGCCGTCTCAATCAACCGGGCTGGAGTAACAGCTCCGCCCCAGAAGCGACTGAAGATCGAACTGGCGACGTGGCTTGCCTCGCTCGATCCGGACGTCGCTCTCGCTGATCAAGAGAAAGGGCGCCGGCGCTTCCCCCGCCATACGTGGCTTGAAGCGGACTGGTCGATCTCCTTCGAGGCCATCCCGCGTAGTCCTGGTAAACGTGGTGCTCGCTCAAACCGGACTATCGGGTTCTACCCGGCTCTAACCTACATCGGTGGCCGGTCGGAATCGGTGCTTGACGCGGTCAAGAAGAAGGGAAGCCGGTACGGCACCCTCGTGCATCCTTTCATCGTGGCAGTGGGCAATTCGGCATTGTTTCCGGATGACGAGGATGTCGAGACTTCGCTCTACGGTTCATCCGTCGAGTACGCTCATACCGCCGCCGCACCCACCTTCGGCCGGCAGAAGGACGGATACTGGCATTCCTCTCGTGAACGGCAGCACTCCCACGTAAGCGGTGTTCTCGTCGTCGACAACCCTTCACCAGGAACCTGGGCGAGAGCCGTACCTACCTTGTGGCGGAATCCGGACCCCAGTCATCACCATTCACCAGTCCTGCCGACATGGGCAATCGCTCAGCTCATCGGCGTCGCAGTCGACCACCAGCCAGCCGCGGCCCCGCCTTACACCGCGCTCGGTCTGGATGAGGGCTGGCCGACGGGTGAGGCGTTCCCGCGGTGACACGCGGGCCTCGAACAATACCCCGCACCAAGGCGGGGTCGTCTTCGCGTCGAGCGCCCCGCACAAGTCGAAGTCCTGCTGCGGACACTGTTCACACCGCCGCTTGGATCCGGGGCCGCGTAGAGCGCAACCACAGACGGCGGACTCTCGCTACGAGAGCGCCGCACGTGTGTCGACACGCTGTCTCCGTTGTGGCATGCGCCACACTTGAGGCACCTCCGCGCGACCCATTTCGTGACCCGAAACCGTGTTGAACCGTGTGACTTCTGAGGTCATACGAGGCAACCCTGAGGCCATCATTGCTGGTAGAGGCCTTGGACGGCGCCGTCGCCCACTCTCCTAAAGCGGGCGTCACAAGGTCGAATCCTGCGAAGGCTCCGAATGCACCTTCCTACCGCCACAGTCACCGCCGATGTCCTCCGAACATGTACAACAGCTTCGAATTCCGCGCTTCACCTCCCTCGCACGCGAGATCATCCTCGGTCACCTCCTGTCGCGACAGGACGTGCAGCCTTGCCGACTGTCCGCCCACGCGGCACCATGGAACTAGGTGAGTCATAGCCCTCACCGGCGCCCTCCCACACGAAATGCCTGGAGGCGTCATGTCAGCACAATGGTCCGTTGCGGAACAGTTCGAGCGACGTGGGGCCGCTCCGGATATCTCACAGTTGGTCCGTACGTCATGAAGCGTTCTCGCCGACCTCAGCAAAACTTCAAGCGGCCAGACGAGGCCGTCACCATACAGGCGCGCGCTGACGAGCCGTATGACCAGTTCATAATGCGCTTAATCTCTCACTCTGGACAACCGTCGCCCGACGAGTCGACACGACTGAGGCAGTTGCTTCCACTTTCGATTCCCTCAGATCCCGCCCAAGAGGTTAAGTCACCACAAACGTCGCCCCGTCCCGACGAGACAGACGCCGCGAAGAAAAGAACTCAGACAAGGCGCCGCCGCAGCCAGCACGACGAATTCCCCTAACTACGATAACTCGCGTCCGCACTCAGCGGCCGATAGAAACGCGTTCGATGCATCGCCAAAATTGGGACTTTCCGGCGCCCCGGACCAATCGGCAGTACCTGAAGCTGCCCAAGACCAAGTGCACCATCAGGCGTCGCTGCGAGAACAATCTTCGCCAGAGCACGCTTCGTCGAGAACTCAGCAGCCTGCCATTGCGACAGAACCGCGCCGCCAGGTTCGATCAGACCGGACAGCACCGCCGGAGTCTGCAACTCTCGCTCCTTGGCCTCCAGCTTCTCGATCTGATCCTCGAGCGCAGCTGCTACCGTTGCCGCGAAGCGACTGCGCGTACGCTTACCAACGACCGACGCTGCCAACTCATCAAGTTCACTCCTTGCCTCCGCCAACTCGGCCCGCACGGCTTGCAACCCAGCAGTTCCCTCGTCAACCGCCAGATGAGGGGACAAGGTCGTCAGGTACGCCAAGATCGCGTTTTCCGCATACGTTTCGAGCTCGTACTTGTCAATCGTCACACAGCCACTCTTGACGCAGACGTATCTCCAATACTTCTTTTGCTTGCGATTGACTCGCAACCCATCACCACAGGTACCGCACACAACAATGCCAGACAGCAAGTGAACTACCGCACCGGGATTTTCGTTCGTCAGCCTAGCCGGATCACGCAAGATCTTTTTCACACTATAAAAATCTGCAGGACTGACCAGTGCCTCCCACTGACCTTCGACAACGGAGGCGCCTGGCGTCAACGGGTGGTAAGGGCTCTTCCGTGCCGGGTCGTGCACTCTCAGCCCGATGTAGCACTCCCGGAGAAGCATCAGACCGATATTCTGCGGCACCCACTCCCCACCACCTCGCCGGCGAAGACCCCGTTTGTTGAGGTCGCGCGCGATAGCCTTCAGGTGATGCCCCCTCTTCACACGTCGGTACATCTCCTGAACGATCGGCGCCTCCGCCGGATCAGGCTCCTGGACAACCAACTGCTTGGTCCGGTCGTCATATATGCGGCGATAGCCAAACGGGATCCGCCCATGGGGAAGCCCCTTCCGTGCGGAGGCCTTCGTCGTGCGCCTGATGTTCTGGCTCATCTCGGCGACGTCGAGCTCCGCCTTGCTCGCGTCGTCGATGAGCTGCTTACGGTCGCGGGGTTTGCGGGGATCCACGATGCGGTCGTATTGCTCGACCCAGAACACGACGTCCCGCTTCGCGCAGAGGTTGATCAGCTCCAGCCACTCCTCAGTCTGGCGGGAGCCGCGGTTGCTGGCATAGAGCATCAGCACACGCGCGGTGAACCGGTCGGCCTTCAGGTCGGCGATCAGCCGGTCGAACGCTGCGCGTGCCTTGCGCTGGTACTTCGACGCGGATCCGACCTCGCGGTACGTCGGCGTCTGAAGGCGCCACTCGAACCGTTCGCACGTTTCGAGGTGCCCGTCGTGCTGCTCTTCCGGCGATCGTTCAACGCCGGACTCGTCCTTCGAAACCCGCTCGTAGGCGGCGACCTCTACCCCGGTGAGCTCCATGATCCCAAAGTACCTACGAAGGCTACTTGTCGAACGAATCGATGTTCCGCGCGAACCGGGTCCGGCTGGGGCTCGGGTTGACGTCGGTGGCGGGCGGGCACCTGCACACGCCAGTGCTGGGCCAGCCGACCGGCTTGACGGACCCGGCGTTCGAAGCCCGCCGTCAGGCGATCGCCGCCGAGGTGGTCGAGCTGGCGACCGCCGCGGCCGGCGGCGCCGCACCGGCGGTTCCGTTGCCGGTCAAGGAATCCGCACGGGCGGCGCTGGATTCGTTGCCGGGCACGGTGCTGGGCCGCTGATCCGGCGGATTTCGCGCGCAGGCCACGGATTCCGGTCCCCCCGATCAGATCAGGTCCAGCGGATCCAGCTGGATGCGGATCGGTTCCGTGGCCTTCTTCGCGTCCCGCCGCGCCGCCGCCGCGTGGATCGCCGATGACAGCGCCCTGCCCTCGGCGCGGGACACCCGGACCAATGCCCGTTCGCGAGCAGCGTTGCCCTCTTCATCGATTTCACCGAGGGGTACCGGGCCGAGAACCTCCCCCGACGCCGGCAACGGCAAGTCCGCCAGCAGCGAAGCCACCGCGTCGGGACTCCCCTCCACGCTTGCCATCCGCATCGCCGGCGGAAAGCCCAGTTCCCGCCGCTCCGCCAGCTCCTGACCCGCGTGCCACGCGGGATCCCAGCGGACCAGCGCCTGGACCACCGCCAACCCCGCCTCGGCCCCCACGATCACCCGGCCGCCGGACGACGAAGGACGCACCAACGCCGCCGCCGCCATCCAGCGGCGCAGCGTCTCCTCGCCCGCCCGCAAGTCCTGACGCCCCAACAACGCCCAGCCGTCCAAGAGCAGCGCCGCGCCGTAGCCGCCCTCCGCCACCGGCTCCGCCCCGGGCGTACAGACGACGAGCGCCGGCTTGCCCGGGACCGAGGCCAGTACCTCCGCCGCCCCCGACGTGCGGACCGGGATGCCCGGGAACGCGCGCCCCAGCTCCTCCGCCGTCCTCTTCGCCCCCACGATCACCGCGCGCAGCCGCACCGAGCCGCACGCCGTGCAGCGGAACGCCGTCTCCGGGACGCCGCACCAGCGGCACGCCGGGGGCTTCGGCTGCCCGTCCACCGAACCGCCCGGCAGCGCCAGCGGCCCCGCGCAGCGGCGGCAGTGCGCCGGGGTGCGGCAGTTGCCGCAGGCCAGGCCCGGGACGTACCCGCGCCGCGGGACCTGGACCAGCGCCGGGTGGCCCGCCGCGAACGCCTGGCGCGCCGCTTCGAACGCCACCGCCGGCAGGCGCGCCACCCGCGCCGCCTCGTCGCGGGCCACGTCGAAGTCCTCGCCGACCGGTGTCACGCGGGGTGCCGCGGCCCGCAGCACCGTGCGGTCCGCCAGCACCGGCGCGGCCCAGCCGGACTCGACCAGCAGCTGCGCCTCGGCCGTCCGGGCGAACCCGCCGACCAGCAGGGACGCCTTCGCCGCGTGCGCGCGGTCCATCAGCACGTCCCGGACGTGCGGGTACGGCGCGTGCTGGTCGAGGTGCAGGTCGTCGCCGTCGTCCCAGACCACGAACAGGCCCGGGTCGTGGACCGGGGCGAACATCGCCGCCCGCGTGCCGACCACCACCCGGACCGCGCCGCGCAGCACCGCCAGCCAGCGGCGGTAGCGCTCGGCGGGCCCGAGGCCGGCGATCAGCGCCACGACGGCGTCCTCCCCCACGACCGCCGCGCACGCCTCGTGGACCCGGGTCAGGTCGCGGTGGTCCGGCACCACCAGCACCGCGCCCCGGCCCGCCGCGGCCACGACCCCGGCCGCCTCGGCCAGCCGGCGCGGCCAGTCCTCGCCCGGCAGGGCCTGCCAGACGGCGTTCGCGGGCTTGCCCTCCCCCAGCGCCTCCAGGAACGCCGGGCCACGCTGGTAGCGCGCCCAGGGCGCCGTGTCGGGCACGTCCGGAGCGGCCGCGGGCGCCACGGCCGGCTCTCCCTCGGCCTTCGCGTGCCGGGGCGGGATCGCGAGGCGCAGGACGTCGGACAGCGTGCCGCCGTAGCGGTCGGCGACCGCCCGGCAGACCGCGTGCAACGAGGGCGGCAGCACCGGCTCCGGCGAGGTGACGCGGTCGAGGAACGCCAGCTTGCTGCCGTAGTCGCTGGTCTCGCCGCGCTCGATCAGGTAGCCGTCGACGAGCTGCCCGGCGAACCGGACGCGGACGCGGCACCCGGGCACGGCGGTCTCGTGCAGCTTCTCCGGCACGAGGTAGTCGAACGTGCGGTCCAGGTGCGCCAGCGGGATGTCGACGACGATCCGCGCGACCGGCCGCTCGGGCGCGGGTTTTTGCGCGCCCTTGGCCTTCGCTCCCGGCTTCGCCGGTTTCCGGGCACGCGAGGGGGCCGCCTTCGGCGAAGGCGGCGTCTCCGGGAGCTCCCAGAGGGCGGCGGGCTCGGAACTGCTCACCCCGAGATCTCTACCAGACCCCTCCGACAGCCCGGACGCCAGGAAGGCCACCCCGAACCGTGCTCGGGGTGGCCTTCACCGGATCGTGCGTCAGGCGCCGGCCGCGGCCTTGAGGGCCTCGGCGCGGGCCGTGCTCTCCCACGGCAGGTTCAGCTCGGGCCGGCCGAAGTGGCCGTACGCCGCCGTCGGGGCGTAGATCGGGCGCAGCAGGTCGAGGTCGCGGATGATCGCCGCCGGCCGGAGGTCGAAGACCTCGGTGATGGCCTGCTGGATCTTCGACGGGTCGACCGTCTCGGTGCCGAACGTCTCGACGAACAGGCCGACCGGGGCCGCCTTGCCGATCGCGTACGCGACCTGCACCTCGGTCCGCTGGGCCAGCCCCGCGGCGACGACGTTCTTGGCCACCCAGCGCATCGCGTACGCGGCGGACCGGTCGACCTTGGACGGGTCCTTGCCCGAGAACGCGCCGCCACCGTGGCGGGCCATGCCGCCGTAGGTGTCGACGATGATCTTGCGGCCGGTCAGGCCCGCGTCGCCCATCGGGCCGCCGATGACGAACCGGCCGGTCGGGTTGACCAGCAGCCGCGCGCCGGAGGTGTCGATGCCCAGGCCCTCGAGCTCGGGGCCGACGACGTGCTCCTTGACGTCGACGCTGAGCATCTTGTCCAGGTCGATGCCGTCGGCGTGCTGCGAGGACACGACGACCGTGTCGAGGCGCACCGGCTGGTCGCCGGCGTACTCGATGGTCACCTGGGTCTTGCCGTCCGGGCGCAGGTACGGCAGCACGCCGTCCTTGCGGACCGCGGTCAGCCGCTTCGAGAGGCGGTGCGCGAGCGCGATCGGCAGCGGCATCAGCTCGGGGGTGTCCGAGCAGGCGTAGCCGAACATCAGGCCCTGGTCGCCGGCACCCTGGCGGTTGATCTCGTCCTCGTCGGACTCGACCCGCGACTCGTAGGCGGTGTCGACGCCTTGGGCGATGTCGGCCGACTGGGAGCCGATCGCGACGTTGACGCCGCAGGAGTTGCCGTCGAAGCCCTTGGCCGAGGAGTCGTAGCCGATCTTCAGGATGACGTCGCGGACGATCGTGGGGATGTCGGCGTACGCCTCCGTGGTCACCTCGCCGGCGACGTGCACCTGGCCGGTGGTGATCAGGGTTTCGACCGCGACGCGGCTGCGCGGGTCCTTCGACAGCAGGCCGTCGAGGATCGAGTCGCTGATGGCGTCGCAAATCTTGTCGGGGTGCCCTTCGGTCACCGACTCCGAGGTGAACAATCTGCTGCTAGACGCGGTCACGGTGGCCGTCACTTCCTCACCTTGTCGTCGGATGCCCCGAAAGTTAGGCACCCCTTACCTGTGCAAGCGTACTGACTATCGCTCGGGGGACGGTCAACGCTTCATGAAGCTCACAACAGCGTCCCACAGAGTGGACGCCAGTTCAGCCTTCGCGCCGAGGGGTATGGGGATTTCCGTGCCGTCGGACCCGAGCAACCAGCCCGAATTGTCCTCCGTGCCGAACGCCTTGCCGTCGCCGACGGCGTTCACGACCAGCAGATCCGCGCCTTTGCGCTTGAGCTTGACGCGGGCGTGGTGGAGGACGTCGCCGTGCTCGTCGCCGGTTTCCGCGGCGAATCCCACGACGACCTGACCGGGACGCCGGTTTCGCACCAGTTCCGCGAGGATGTCCGCATTGCGGTCGAGCGTGATCACGGGGTCGGGCTGGTCGTCCGACTTCTTGATCTTGTGGTCGGCCCGGTTCGCCGGCCGGAAGTCGGCGACGGCGGCGGCCATCACGACGACGTCGGCGCTCTCGGCCGCCGCGTGCACGGCCTGACGCAGCTCCTCCGCCGTCGAGACGTGCGAAACGGTCGCGCCCGCCGGGTCGGGCAGCGCGACGGTGTGCGCGGTGACCAGGGTGACCTCGGCGCCGCGCTGGGCGGCGACGCGGGCCAGCGCGTAGCCCTGCTTGCCGGACGAGCGGTTGCCGAGGTAGCGGACCGGGTCGAGCGGCTCGCGCGTCCCGCCGGCCGACACGACGACGCGGACGCCTTCGAGGTCGCGCGGGAGGGCGTCGGGGCGGGCCAGCAGCAGCCGCGCCAGGTCGACGATCTCGGCCGGGTTCGCCAGCCGGCCCTTACCGGTGTCGACGCCGGTCAAGCGGCCCGAATCGGGCTCGGTGACGATCGCGCCGCGTGAACGCAGCAGGGCGACGTTGTCGCGGGTCGCGGGGTGCTCCCACATCTCCGTGTGCATCGCCGGGAAGAAGGCGACCGGGCACCGGGCGGTGAGCAGGGTGTTCGTCAGCAGGTCGTCGGCGAGGCCGTGGGCGGCCTTGGCGAGCAGGTTCGCCGTGGCCGGGACGACCAGGACGAGGTCGGCTTCCTTGCCGACGCGGACGTGCTGGACCTCCGGTACCTCGGTGAACACGCCCGTGTGCACCGGGTGGCCGGAGAGGGCTTCGAAGGTGGCCGCGCCGACGAAGTTCAGCGCGGCATCCGTGGGGACCACGCGGACGTCGTGACCGGACTCGGTCAGCCCGCGCAGGACCTCACAGGCCTTGTAGGCGGCGATCCCGCCGCCCACGCCCAGGACGACCTTGGGTTTACTCACCCTCGGTGTGCTCGAGCAGGCCGCCGTGGATCTCGCGCAGCGCGATCGAGAGCGGCTTCTCGCGCGGGCCCGGCTCCACGAGCGGGCCGACGTACTCGAGCAGGCCCTCGCCCAGCTGGGCGTAGTAGTCGTTGATCTGGCGGGCGCGCTTGGCCGAGTAGATCACCAGCGCGTACTTCGAGCTGACCTTTTCGAGCAGGTCGTCGATCGGGGGGTTGGTGATGCCCTCGAGCTCTTCGGTCAGGGTTACCTGGGTGGTCACTCGCAAAGCTCCGCATCTTCGGAAGACTGATCAGTAATCAAGTTTAGCAAGTGCTCGGCCGCCTCCCGCACGTCGGCGTTGACGAGGCGGTGGTCGAACTCCCCCGCCGCCGCCAGCTCGCGCTCCGCTTCGGCCAGCCGGGCCTGCACCGCGGCCTCGCTTTCGGTGCCGCGCCCGGTGAGCCGACCGACCAGTTCCTCCCAGGACGGCGGCATCAGCATCACCAGCCGGGCCTCCGGCATGGCCGCGCGGACCTGCCGGGCGCCCTGCAGCTCGATCTCCAGGACGGCCGGGCGCCCCTCGGCGAGGGCCTTCTCGACGGGCTCGCGCGGGGTGCCGTAGCGGTTGCCCGCGAACTCGGCCCACTCCAGCAGCCTGCCGTCGGCGACCATGGCGTCGAACTCCGCCCGGTCGACGAAGTGGTAGTGCGCCCCGTCGACCTCACCGGGGCGTGCCGCGCGCGTGGTGACCGAGACGCTGAACCAGACGTCGGGCTCCAGCTTCCGCAGCTCGCCCACCACGCTCGACTTCCCGACCCCCGAAGGCCCCGATACGACGGTGAGCCGGTGCCGGGGGATGTCCCCCGCCACCGGCTCACTGCCGCGGTCGGTGCCCGGGTTCACCGGGTAGTCACGACCGGCGCCGTTCACTCGCCGCTGAACTCGGCCAGCAGCGCCTTGCGCTGCCGGTCGCCGAGGCCGCGAAGGCGACGGCTGGGGGCGATCTCCAGTCGTTCCATGGTCTGCTGCGCGCGGACCTTGCCGACGCCCGGGAGGGCCTCGAGCAGAGCCGAAACCTTCATCTTGCCGAGGACTTCGTTCTCCTCGGCCTGCTTCAGCACGTCGACCAGAGTGGTACCGCCCCGCTTCAGCCGCTCCTTCAGCTCAGCACGGATCTTGCGAGCGGCGGCGGCCTTCTCCAGCGCCGCAGCGCGCTGTTCCTCTGTCAGCTGGGGAAGTGCCACGTTTTCCTCCGGTAGTTCTCAAATCTGGGTGGGTGACGCGACGGTACCCACCCGTGAGCACCGGCCACAATGCGGGGGTGCCTGGTGGGACCCGGTTCCGGGCCCTGCTATTGGCCGTTTTCCTGCGGGTCGGCCAGCAGTTCGGCGACCCGTTCGACCGCTTGGCGCAAAGCCGCTTGCTCCGGACCGTGCTTCAGGATGTCCCGGGACGACGCGGGCAGCACGCCCGGCAGTCCCGGTCCGAAAAGCGCCTTCAGATCGGCCACAGTGGCTCCCTGGGCCCCGAAACCGGGTGCCAGCACCGGTCCGTTCAGCCCGGAAAGATCCAGGTCCCCCGGCGCGATGGTGGCGCCGACGACGACCCCCACATCGCCGAGCGGTGCCGCGGATGCGTTGAGCGCCGCCGCGGAATCGACGATCGACTGGCCCACCGTGCGCCCGTCGGGCAGCTTCGCGTTCTGCACGGCGGCCGCTTCGGGGTTCGAAGTCCGCGCAAGCACGAAGATGCCGCGCCCCGCGGAGACCGCCGTTTCGGCGCATTGGGCCAAAGAGCCGAACCCGAGGTACGGCGAAACGGTGATCGCGTCGGCCGCGATCGCCGCCCCGTCGGCCACGTACGCCGCCGTGTAGGCCGCCATCGTCGAGCCGATGTCGCCGCGCTTGACGTCCAGCAGCACCAGCGCGCCCGCCTCGCGGGCCGCCTCGACGACCCGCTCCAGCACACGGACGCCGGCCGCTCCGAAACTTTCGAAGAACGCCGACTGCGGCTTCACGACCGCCGCACGGGCCGCCAGGACCTCCGTGGCGGACAGCGCGAACCGTTCCAGGCCCGAAGCGTCCACCGGGAGCCCCCAGGCCTCGAGGAGGCCCGGGTGGGGGTCGATGCCGGCGCACAGCGGGCCCCGGGCCGCGACGGCCTTCGCCAGCCGCGCCCCGAACCGCTCTCCCCCGCTCACGACTTCGCCTTCAGCGCCGCCTGGAGCTCCTGCAGGGACTTGACCCCGATGTCGCCCCGGATCAGCGCTTCGATGCCGTGCACGGCCGCCGCGGCGCCCTGCACGGTCGTCACGCACGGGATGTCGCGCGACACCGCGGCGGTGCGGATTTCGTAGCCGTCGACGCGCGGACCGCTGTTCCCGTACGGGGTGTTGATCACCATGTCGACGTCGCCGGCGAGGATGACGTCCACGATGTTCGGCTCGGCTTCGGTCGACCCCTCGTAGTGCTTGCGCACCACCGTGCACGCGACCCCGTTGCGCCGCAGCACTTCCGCGGTGCCGGACGTGGCGAGGATCTCGAACCCGAGGTCCGCCAGCCGCTTCACCGGGAACACCAGGGAGCGCTTGTCGCGGTTGGCGACCGAGACGAACACCCGGCCGGACGTCGGCAGCGAGCCGTACGCGCCGCTCTGCGACTTGGCGAACGCCTTGCCGAAGGAGACGTCGACGCCCATCACCTCGCCGGTGGACTTCATCTCCGGGCCCAGCAAGGAATCCACGCCGTGGCCTTCCGGCGTGCGGAAGCGGTGGAACGGCAGCACGGCTTCCTTGACCGCGACCGGCGAGTCGGCCGGCATCTGCCCGCCGTCGCCCTCGGCCGGCAGGACGCCGTTCTCGCGCAGGTCCTTGATCGTCGAGCCGGTCATGATCAGCGCGGCGGCCTTGGCGAGCGGCACGGCCGTCGCCTTGGACACGAACGGCACCGTCCGCGACGCGCGCGGGTTGGCCTCCAGGACGTACAGGACGTCGTCCTTGAGCGCGTACTGGACGTTCAGGAGCCCCCGCACGCCCACGCCCCGCGCGATCGCCTCGGTGGAGCGGCGGACGGCCTGCAGGTCCGTGTGGCCGAGCGTGATCGGCGGCAGCGCGCACGAGGAGTCGCCGGAGTGGATGCCGGCTTCCTCGATGTGCTCCATGACACCGCCGAGGTACAGCTCCTCGCCGTCGAAGAGCGCGTCGACGTCGATTTCGATGGCGTCGTCGAGGAAGCGGTCCACCAGCACCGGGTGCTCGGGGTTGATCTCCGTGGCCCGGCTGATGTAGCCGGCCAGGGTCTCCTCGTCGTAGACGATCTCCATGCCGCGCCCGCCGAGGACGTACGACGGCCGGACGAGCACCGGGTAGCCGATCTCGTCGGCGATCCGCTTGGCGCCCTCGAAGGACGTCGCCGTGCCGTAGCGCGGCGCGGGCAGCCCGGCGTCGGTCAGCACCTCGCCGAACGCGCCGCGGTCCTCGGCCAGGTGGATGGCCTCCGGCGGCGTCCCGACCACCGGGACACCGGCGTCGGCGAGCTTCTTCGCCAGCCCCAGCGGGGTTTGGCCGCCGAGCTGGACGATCACGCCGGCGACCGTGCCGGACGCCTGCTCGGCGTGCACGACCTCGAGGACGTCCTCGAAGGACAGCGGCTCGAAGTACAGCCGGTCGGACGTGTCGTAGTCGGTGGACACGGTTTCCGGGTTGCAGTTGACCATGACGGCCTCGAACCCGGCCTCCCGCAACGCGATCGCCGCGTGCACGCAGGAGTAGTCGAACTCGATGCCCTGGCCGATCCGGTTCGGGCCGCTGCCCAGGATGAGCACCTTCGGCTTGTCCGACTGGACGGCCACTTCGGACTGCGCGCCGGGGTCGGACTCGTAAGCCGAGTAGTGGTAAGGCGTCTTGGCCGCGAACTCGGCCGCGCAGGTGTCGACGGTCTTGAACACCGGCCGCACGCCGAGGCGGTGGCGCAGCGCGCGGACGCCGTCCTCGCCGGCCAGTTCCGGCCGCAGGGCGGCGATCTGGCGGTCGGAGAGGCCGGTGCGCTTGGCGCGGCGCAACAGGTCTTCGTTGAGCACCGGCGCGTCGCGGACTTCGGCGCCGACCTCGCCGATGAGGGCGATCTGGTCGATGAACCACGGGTCGATGCCACTCGCTTCGTGCACCTGCTGGACGCTGGCGCCCAGCCGCAGCGCGAGTTCCACTTCGTACAGCCGGCCTTCGTGCGCGGTGCGCAGGGAGTCCAAAGTGGACTCGACGGTCGCACCCTCGGGGTCGGGCAGCGTCCAGAACCCGGTCGCCTTGGTCTCGATCGACCGCATCACCTTGCCGAGCGCCTCGGGGAAGCTGCGGCCGAACGACATCGCCTCGCCGACGCTCTTCATCGTCGTGGTCAGCGTCGGGTCCGCGCCCGGGAACTTCTCGAAGGCGAACCGCGGCATCTTGACGACGACGTAGTCCAGCGCGGGCTCGAACGACGCCGGCGTCTCGCCGGTGATGTCGTTCCGGATCTCGTCGAGGGTGTAGCCGATGGCGAGCTTCGCGGCGATCTTGGCGATCGGGAAGCCGGTCGCCTTGGACGCCAGCGCGGAGCTGCGCGACACGCGCGGGTTCATCTCGATGACGACCATCCGGCCGTCGGCCGGGTTGATCGCGAACTGGATGTTGCAGCCCCCGGTGTCGACACCGACCTCGCGCAGCACCGCGATGCCGACGTCGCGCATTACCTGGTATTCGCGGTCGGTGAGCGTCATGGTCGGCGCGACGGTGACCGAGTCACCGGTGTGCACGCCCATCGCGTCGACGTTCTCGATCGAGCAGACGACCACGACGTTGTCGCTCTTGTCGCGCATCAGCTCGAGCTCGTACTCCTTCCAGCCGAGCACGCTCTCCTCGATGAGCACCTCGGTGACGGGAGATTCGGCGAGCCCGGTCGAAGCGAGCCGCTCCAGGTCCTCGGGCGTGTGCGCCATACCGGACCCGAGCCCGCCCATGGTGAAGGACGGCCGGATGACGACCGGCAGGCCGAGTTCCTTGACCGTGTCGCGGACCTCGTCCATGTCGTGGCAGACGCGGGAGCGCGGGACCTCGGCACCGATGGTGCGCACGATGTCCTTGAACTTCTGCCGGTCCTCACCGCGCTGGATGGCGTCGATGTCGGCGCCGATCAGCTCGACGCCGTACTTGTCGAGCACCCCGCGCTCGTGCAGGGCGACGGCGCAGTTGAGCGCGGTCTGCCCGCCGAGGGTGGCGAGGATCGCGTCGGGGCGCTCCTCGGCGATGACCTTCTCGACGAAGTCCGGCGTGACCGGCTCGATGTAGGTCGCGTCGGCGAACTCGGGGTCGGTCATGATGGTGGCCGGGTTCGAGTTCACCAGGGACACGCGCAGGCCTTCACTGCGCAGCACCCGGCAGGCCTGGGTGCCGGAGTAGTCGAACTCCGCGGCCTGCCCGATCACGATCGGCCCGGAGCCGATCACCAGCACGTGCTGGATGTCCGTCCTCTTCGGCATCAGGCCTTCTTCTCCATGAGCGAAACGAAATCGTCGAACAGGGGGGCCGCGTCGTGGGGGCCGGCCGCGGCTTCGGGGTGGTACTGGACCGAGAACGCCGGGACGTCGAACGCCCGCAGGCCCTCGACCGCGCCGTCGTTGGCGCAGTAGTGGCTGACCTGGGCCGCGCCGAACGGGGACTCGAAACGCTGCCCGGGCTCGCCTTCCAACGCGAACCCGTGGTTCTGGGCCGTGATCGCCACCTGGCGCGTAGCCACGTCGATCACCGGGATGTTGATGCCGCGGTGGCCGTAGCGCATCTTGTACGTGTCCAGACCCAAAGCGCGGCCGAGGACCTGGTTGCCGAAGCAGATGCCGAACAGCGGGATCTCGCGGCCCAGGACCTGCTTGGTCAGCTCGGTCGCGTGCGTCGTCGTGGCCGGGTCGCCCGGGCCGTTCGACAGGAACACCCCGTCCGGCTCCACCGCCAGCAGCTCGTCCAGGGTCGAGGTGGACGGCAGGACGTGCACCTCGATGCCGCGCTTGACCATCTGGCGCGGGGTGTTGGACTTGATGCCCAGGTCCAGCGCGACGACCCGGAACCGCGTCTCGCCCTCCGCAGGAACCACGTAGGGGCGAGGCGTGGTGACCTGGCCGGCCAGGTCCGCACCCTCCATCTTCGGGCTCTCGAGCACCGAAGCGACCATCTCGTCGACCGTGCCCAGCGCGTCACCGGAGAAGACCCCGGCGCGCATCGCACCCAGCTCGCGCAGGTGGCGGGTCAGCGACCGGGTGTCGACCTCGGCGATGCCGACGATCCCCTGGCGCACCAGCTCTTCGTCCAGCGTCCGGCGAGAGCGCCAGTTGGACGGCGTGCGCGCGGGGTCGCGCACCACGTAGCCGTTGACCCAGATCTTCGAGGACTCGTCGTCCTCGTCGTTCCAGCCGGTGTTTCCGATCTGCGGCGCGGTCTGCACCACGATCTGCCCGTGGTAGGACGGGTCGGTCAGCGTCTCCTGGTAGCCGGTCATGCCGGTGCAGAACACCGCCTCGCCGAGGGTTCGCCCCTGCGCGCCGTAGGCAGCGCCGCGGAACACCCGGCCGTCTTCGAGTACCAGTGCGGCCTGAGCGCGCGCGTTCACTGGGCACCTCCCTTGATCTTGAGCTGTTCGATCCACTGTGGATAGTCGTCGAGGTCGTCGCCGCGGAAGCCGGTGTCCAGCTCCGCGTCGCCGAGCCGCCAGGTGAGCACGAGCAGCGCGTCCGTGCCCATCACCTTCCCGGCGATCTTCTTGTCGCGCCGGACGCCCGTGACGGCCTCCCGCGGGATCCAGAAGTCCGGTGCTCCCCCGCGCTCGACGGCGATCCCGCCGTCGTGCAGCCGCCAAGAAGCAGCAGTCCGCAGCCCCGCGCCGCGGGTGACGACCCGGTTCTGCCACTCCCCCGCGAAGGTCGTGGCGAGGTAGACGCCGGTCGATTCCAGCAGCACCTCGCCGGCGTCCGACGGGATGGCGGGGAAGGGCGGCACCTGGGCGCTCTGCGAGCGGGACTTGCGCCGCCAGCCGGCGTACATGCCCCAGAGGCAGAGCAGGAAGAAGGCGACGATCGCCAGCACCAGCCAAAGGCGTTCCATCAGCAGATCTTCCCGTCCCGGGCGGTGACCCGCCCGCGCAGCAGCGTGGCGGTCACCACGCCGGGCAGCCGCATTCCCTCGTACGGGGTGTTGGCCGCGATGCTGGCCAGCTCGGCGCCGCGGACCGTCCACCCGGCGTCCGGGTCGACGAGCGCCAGGTTCGCCGGCTCGCCCACCGCGATCGGCCGGCCCTGGTCGGCCAGGTTGCCGATCTCCGCGGGCCGCTCGCTCATCACGCGGGCGACGCCACGCCAGTCGAGCAAGCCGGTGCGGACCATCGTCTCGGCCACGATCGACAGCGCCGTCTGGAGCCCGAGCATGCCCGGCCGGGCCGCGGTCCACTCGGTGTCCTTGTCCTGCACGGCGTGCGGCGCGTGGTCGGTGGCGACGCAGTCGATGGTCCCGTCGGCCAGCGCAGCCCGCAGCTTCTCCGCGTCGGACTCGGTCCGCAGCGGCGGGTTCACCTTGTTGACCGGGTCGTAGGTGGCCAGGCGCTCGTCGGTGAGCAGCAGGTGGTGCGGGGTGACCTCGGCCGACACCTTGGTGCCGCGGTCCTTCGCCCAGCGCAGCACGTCCGCCGTGCCCGACGTCGAGACGTGGCAGACGTGCAGCCGCGCGTTCGCGTGCAGCGCCAGGAGGCAGTCGCGCGCCACGATGGACTCTTCCGCGGCGGCCGGCCAGCCGGTATAGCCGAGCCGGGCGGCGCGCTCGCCCTCGTGGGCCTGGGCGCCGACGGTCAGCCGCGGCTCCTCGGCGTGCTGCGCGATGACGACGTCGAGAGCGGTCGAGTACTCCAGCGCGCGGCGCATCAGCAGCGGGTCGGCGACGCAGAGGCCGTCGTCGGAGAACACCGTCACCCGGGCCTGCGCGTTCGCCATGGAGCCCAGCTCGGCGAGCTTCTCGCCCTTGAGCCCGACGGTGACCGCGCCGACCGGGTGGACGTCGACCAGGCCGACCTCCCGCCCGCGCCGCCACACGTGGTCGACGACCACGGCGTTGTCGGCGACCGGATCGGTGTTGGCCATGGCGAACACCGCGGTGTAGCCGCCGAGCGCCGCCGCGGCCGAGCCGGTGTCGATCGTCTCGGTGTCTTCGCGGCCGGGTTCGCGCAGGTGCGTGTGCAGGTCGACGAAGCCCGGGAGCAGCACCTGGCCGTTCGCTTCGAGGACTTCGGCGTCTTCGGGGACCTGGACGGCGCCGATCGCGGTGATCACCCCGTCCTCGACCAGGACGTCGACGGGGTCGCCTTCGCCGTACGGGCGGGCGCCCTTGATCACGGTGCTCACGCGGCGGCTCCTTCGCTGGCCAGGAGGTGGTAGAGGACCGCCATGCGCACGTGGACGCCGTTGCGGACCTGTTCGGTGATGGCCGAGGCCGGGGAATCGGCGACCGCCGAAGCGATCTCCATCCCGCGCAGCATCGGGCCGGGGTGCAGGACGACCGCGTGGTCGGGCAGCAGCTTCTGCCGCCGCTCCGAAAGGCCGTACGCGATCGAGTACTCGCGCGCGCTCGGGAAGAACCCGCCGTGCATGCGTTCCGCTTGGACCCGCAGCATCATCACCGCATCGACGGCGGGCAACTCGGCGTCCAGGTCGTGCGAGACGGTGACCGGCAGGCTTTCGACGCCGTAAGGCAGCAACGTCGGCGGCGCGACGAGCACCACCTCGGCGCCGAGCGCCGAGAGCAGGTGGATGTTCGAGCGGGCGACCCGGCTGTGCAGGACGTCCCCGACGATCGCGACCCGGCGGTCCTTGAGCGAGCCGAGCCGCTCCCGCAGCGTGGCCGCGTCGAGCAGCGCCTGCGTCGGGTGCTCGTGGGTGCCGTCGCCGGCGTTGACCACCGAGGTGCCCGGCTCGGCGAGCCACTCCGAGAGGCGCTGGGCGGCACCGCTGGCCGGGTGCCGGACGATCACGCAGTCGGCGCCCGCGGCGGCCAGCGTCAACGCGGTGTCGCGCAGGGATTCGCCCTTGTTGACCGAGGAGCTGGACGCGGAGACGTTGATCACGTCCGCGCTCATCCACTTCCCGGCGATCTCGAACGAGACCCGCGTGCGCGTCGAGTTCTCGTAGAACAGCGTGATCACCGTGCGGCCGCGCAGCGTCGGCAGCTTCTTGACCTCGCGGCCGAGCAGCGTGTGCTTCAGCTCGTCGGCGGTGTCGAGCACGGCCGTGGCCAGCGCCGGGTCCAGCCCGTCGGTGGCGAGCAGGTGCTTCAAGACTCTTCTCCCGGTGCTTCCGCCGCGGCGCGGAGCAGCACCGCGTCACGGCCGTCGATCTCGGCCAGCAGGACGGACACGCCCTCGGAGCGCGCCGTCGGGACGTTCTTGCCCACGTAGTCGGCGCGGATCGGCAGCTCCCGGTGACCGCGGTCGACCAGCACGGCCAGCTGCACCGCGCGGGGACGGCCGTGATCACGGAGGGCATCGAGCGCGGCCCGGATCGTCCGGCCGGAGAACAGCACGTCGTCGACCAGGATCACCACCCGGTCGTCGATGCCGTCGGTGGGCAGCTGCGTCTGCTCGAGCGCGCGCGGCGGGCGGCGGCGGAGGTCGTCCCGGTAGAGGGTGACGTCGAGGGCGCCGGCCGGCGGCCGGACTCCGGAGAACTCGCCGATCTTGTCGGCCAGCCGGACGGCGAGCGGGGTGCCGCGGGACGGGATCCCGAGCAACACGGGCGGGGTAGTGCTTTCCGCACCGTTCGCGGTCTTTTCGATGACCTGATGGGCCATTCGGGCGATCGTGCGCGCGACATCGCCGGCCGTCAGGAGCTCGCGCTCCCCGGCCGAACCAGCCGCGCCACGCGGACGTGACGACACTTCGGACTCCTTCCCCGCCTCACCGGACGGGTCCTTAAAGGACGTCTGTTCCCCTGCTGGTCGGGGCTTTCGCACCGACAGTAGCAGGCACTTTGCTCAGTCTTACGGGTGGTGTGAGGTGATTCGCGGCAAGCTCGCGCTTGACCTGGTGACAACAATGCGTAACCATTACTCTGAGTATTCGACTCGAAGAGTCCCCTGGACCGGTCACCCCGACCGGGAGGGGGTGGAGAACGGAGAACGACCAGATGGGCGATTACGCCAAGGCGCTCGGGGCCAAGCTCCGCGGGATCCGCCAGCAGCAGGGCCTGTCCCTGCACGGGGTCGAGCAGAAGTCCGGTGGGCGCTGGAAGGCCGTCGTCGTCGGCTCGTACGAGCGTGGCGACCGTGCCGTCACCGTGCAGAAGCTGGCCGAGCTGGCCGACTTCTACGGTGTGCCGGTGGTCGAGCTGCTGCCCGAGGGCCGGGTCCCCTCCGGTGCCGAGCCCGCCACCAAGATCGTCATCAACCTCGAGCGCCTGCAGCAGCTGCCGGCCGAGAAGGTGGGCCCGCTGGCCCGCTACGCGGCGACGATCCAGAGCCAGCGCGGCGACTACAACGGCAAGGTGCTCTCGATCCGCACCGAGGACCTGCGGTCCCTGGCGATCATCTACGACATGACCCCGGGCGAGCTGACCGAGCAGCTCATCGACTGGGGCGTCCTGCCGCCGGAGGCGCGTCCTTCCAAGGAGGACTGATCCGCTCGTGTTGTTGCGCCGACGCAGTGAGCGTTCCCCGGTGGGGCACCGGAGACGCTCACTGACCTCGTCGGGGGGCTCGCAGCAGACTCAGAGCACCGCGCGGAGGCGGTCGGCGATCGTGCCGATCCGGCCCAGCACGCCGTTGACGAACCGCGGCGAGTCGTCCGTGGACAGTTCCTTCGCCAGGCCGACGGCCTCGTCGATCGCGACCGGGTCCGGCACGTCCTCGGCCCAGAGCAGCTCGTAGACCCCGACCCGCAGCACCGCGAGGTCGACCTTCGGCATCCGCTCCAGGGTCCAGCCCTGCGCGTGCTCGGCCAGCAGCTCGTCGATCTGCGGCTTCCGGCCCGTGACGCCCTCGACCAGGCTGATCGTGTAGTCCGCGATCGGGTCGACCTCGGTCGCGCCGACCCGGTCGGCCAGCAGCGTCACCGCGTCGGTGTCGCGCTGCGCGGCCTCGTACAGCATTTCCACCGCGCGGCGGCGTGCCTGCCTGCGGCTGATCGCGCCGCCGCGGTTCGGGTGGGGTTTCGACGTCGGCATCAGCTGGAGACGCGGCCCAGGTAACGGCCGTCGCGGGTGTCGACCTTGATCTTCTCGCCGGTGGACAGGAACAGCGGGACCTGGATCTCCGCGCCGGTCTCCAGCGTCGCCGGCTTGGTGCCGCCGGTCGAGCGGTCGCCCTGCAGGCCCGGGTCGGTGTGCTGGATGACGATCTCGACCGACGTCGGCAGCTCGACGTACAGCGGCTCGTTCTCGTGCACCGCGACCTGGACCTCGGTGTTCTCGAGCATGTAGTTGGCGTTGTCGCCGACGACCTCGGCCGGGACCGTGATCTGGTCGTAGGTGTCGCCGTCCATGAACACGAAGTCCTGGCCGTCCTTGTACAGGTACGTCATGTTGCGGCGGTCCACCGTGGCCGTGTCGACCTTCGTGCCCGCGTTGAACGTCTTGTCGACCACCTTGCCGGTGAGCACGTGCTTGAGGGTCGTGCGCACGAAGGCGCCGCCCTTGCCCGGCTTGACGTGCTGGAACGCGGTGACGGTCCACAGCTGGCCCTCGAGGTTGAGGACGAGCCCGTTCTTCAGGTCGTTGGTCGTGGCCACGAGCTTGCAGTCTCCTGTGTCGATCTACGGTTCGCGGCCGCTGTCAGACGACCACGAGGTTCTTGGTGCTCAGGGTGAGGAGTTCGGGCTCCCCAGCCCGCACGACGAGCGTGTCCTCGATGCGCACGCCACCGCGCCCCGCGAGGTAGACGCCGGGCTCGACGGTGACCGCCATACCGGCGGACAGTGTACCGACGCCCGTGGCGGCGAAGCTGGGCGCCTCGTGGATCTGCAGGCCGACGCCGTGCCCGAGCCCGTGCGCGAAGTGCTCGCCGTGGCCCGCGTCCGCGATCACCTTCCGCGCCGCGGCGTCCACATCGGACACCTCGACGCCCGGCACGACGGCGTCGACCCCGGCCGCCTGGGCGGCGTGCACGAGGTCGTAGACCTCCCGCTGCCAGTCCGCGGGCTCACCGAGGACGAAGGTGCGGGTCATGTCGGAGTGGTAGCCGTCGACGGTCGCGCCGAAGTCCATCTTCACGAAGTCGCCGCGCTTGAGCTCGGCGTGCGTCGGCTGGTGGTGCGGGATGGCCGAGTGCGCGCCGGCGGCGATGATGGAGGCGAAACTGGGCGCGGACGAGCCGTGCTCCAGCATCCGGTTCTCCAGGTCACGGGCGATTTCCAGCTCGGTCCGCCCGGGCCGCAGCCCCCCGGCGGCGAGCAGGTCGTCGAGCGCCCGGTCGGCGGCGGCGCACGCCTGGCGCAGCGCGTCGACCTCGGCTTCGTCCTTGACCAGGCGCAGCCGTTCGACCAGGCCGGGGGTGCGTTCGAGCGGCACGTCCTTCTTGAGGGCTTCGTACTCCTCGACGCTGACGTGCTGGCTCTCGAAGCCGACGCGCCCGTAGGTCTTGGCGTCCTTCGCGGCCTTGGCGACGAGGGCGGCGGCGCTGGCCCGGTCGACGACCGTGTCGAGATCGGGCACCTCGGCGGCCGACTGGGTCGTGTAGCGGCCGTCGGTGCAGAAGAGCGTCTTGGCGTCACCCTCGGCGTGCAGCAGCACAGCGGCGTTCGACCCGGTGAACCCGGTGAGGTAGCGGATGTTGAGCAGATCGGTGACCAGCAGCGCGTCCAGGCCGGCTTCGGTCAGAAGCCCGCGCAGCGCCGCCCGGCGTCGTCCATGGGTTTCAGGCACGGTCCCAGCCTAGTGGGCGCTGGCCGGGCAACTCGCCGGTAACCTGGCCTACACTCCGCAGGATGAGCGCTTGGGTGATCCGCGGACTCGGCATGGCGCTGCTGCACGGCGTGGCGCTGACGCTGCTGGCCAAGTACGCCGTGTACCACCCGACGGACCAGACGCTGATGACCTCGGTGGCCTTGGCGGTGCTGGTGGGCGCGGCGGCGCTGTGGAGCGCTTCGGACGCCTGGCGGGGGTTGGCCGACCGCGGCCGCGCGTGGTTCATCGCGGCGCTCGTGGCGGGGGTCGTGTCGGGGATCCTGTACGTGATCGGCCGGGCGGTGTTCGTCGACCAGACCGGGGTTTCCGAGCTGGGCGGCGCGTTGACCGGCGGGGCGGCGTTTTCGGCGTTGCTGGTGCTGATCCCGGCGGGGCTCGGGTTGTTCGTCGGCGGGCGGATCGGGCGCACCAAGCCGGCGGCCGACGAGGATGGTCCGGCACCGGAGGCGCCATCGCCGCGGCCGCGCCGCCGCGCTCGGACCGCGGACGAGAAGGACTCCTCCACCCAGCCGCGCCGCCAGACCCGGACCGCGGACGAGAAAGACTCCCCCACCCAGCCGCGCCGCCAGGCCGCGGACGAGGAACCCCTTACCCGGCCACAGCCCGTGGTGACCGACGAGGAACCGCTCACCCGGCCGCAGCCCGTGGTGACCGACGAGGAACCGCTCACCCGGCCACAGCCCGTGGTGACCGACGAGGAGCCCGCACCCCGGCCGCACCCCCGCGTCCGGACTGCCGGCGAAGGTCTCGCGCCCCGGCCGTCTCCCCGGATCCGGCCTCGCAGCGAGAACCCCCGCGCCTAGCACTGCTCCCGGCGTTCGGCGTGGTGCCTCGCCGGCCGCCGGTCCCGCCGCTGGTCGAACCTGCTTCCCCCGCGTCAGCCGACCAGTGAGGGGCCTTGCGGGGAGCCGTCCCACTGGGCGTCCGTCAGCGGGCGGGCCGTCGAGCCGTTGCCGGCCACGATCCCGCCGTCCGGGATGCGCCACAGGCGGCGGTCGTCGAGGACCAGCGCCAGCCCTCGGCCCGGCGCTTGCACCGCCTCCGCGCCGGAGCGCAGCCGCGTCGCCACCGGGAGCGCCGCCACCTCGGGCGGCTCCTTCTCCAGCAGCTCCCCGGCCAGGGCCGCGGCGACCCCGCGCCGGTCGACCCGCACCTTCTGCCCGGCGCGGACCAGGTCCATCGTGCGGTCGGGCGAGGGCATCGTCACGCCGTCGAACGTCGCCGCTACCCGGCCCGGATTCGCGCAGGCCTGGCTGCCCAGCAGGTCGAGCCCGTAGTGCCGCAGGTCGGTCGGCGCACCGGCGGAGCCGATCGTGGTCGCGCGCACGACGTCGAGCGGCACCCGGTCGCACGGCGCGGCCGACGACAGCGGCGCGTGCCCGTCGGCGCGGCGCACCAGCCCCGGCCCTTCCTTCCACGGGCCCGGGATGACCACCGGCCGGTACGGGTTCTCGGTGAAGTCGGCGGTCCAGAAAGTCAGCGTGGTTCCGGTGTCGGTCTCGTGCGCGATGACGAACGCGTCCAGCGCGCCCACCCACATCAGGTCGGCGCTGAACCCTTCGACGACCGAACGCCCACGCGGCGCCGACGTCGTCGCGACCGGCACGAACCCGCCGACGTCGAGCGCCTGCACCCCCGAGCCGAACGCGGGATCGCGCGACCGCAGCACGAACTGCCCGGCCCCGTTCCACGCCGCGGCGCGGCCGGTGGTGTCGGTGAACATGAGGTAGAACCAGCCGTCGAGGTAGACGGCCGAGGGCTGGCCGGCGCCGTAGACGTTGTCGCGGTGCACGTCGTGCGACGGCCCGAGGATCGGTTTCCCGCCGGCGGCGCGGGTCCAGTGGACGCCGTCCTGGCTGGTGGCGAGCCCGACGGCGTTGCCGAGCGCGTGATCGCCCGCGGCCCCGGTGTAGTAGAGGTAGTAGGTCGTGCCGACGCGCAGGACGGACGGGTCGCAGGTGTGCATGCCGTCGAACTGCCCGGGCGCCCCGGAGAAGACGGCGGCCGGGATCCCGTCCCCGGGCCCCGCGAACGGCCCGTCGATCGACTGGGCCTGGGCGTAGAGGATGTCGTCCCCGGCGGGCCCGGCGCCGCCGTACTGGCTGCACCACCACATCCGGGTCTGCCCCCGATCGAGCATGACGGAGGGCCCGTAGTTGTAGACGGCGTCCGCCCCACCGGCGGCGATCACACCACCACTCTGCCGGGGGTCACCCGAACCGAGCTTGACATCGACGGGCCGCGGCTTTTCGTCGGTTTTCCCGCCGGCGATGGCGGGTTTCTCCCCCGCGGCTTGGGGCTGGGCGTAACCCTCGGTGCACCCCGCAACGAGCAGCCCGGCCAGAACACTGGCGAGCAAGGCACGACGAGACGGGCGCACGACACCGGAGTGTAGCGAGAGCTGAATCGATCGGGTGACGGCACGCCTGGTCGACGGTCCCTCGGTCGGGCTCAAGATCGCGGGCGGGGTAAGGGTTTTCGGGGTATGGGCCGGTCAAGCAAGGTGACGACGCGGCCGGGCGCGGGCTTCGCCGCGCTCCGCGGCCGGGGCGCGGGCTTCGCTGCGCAACGCGGCCGGGTGCGAGAAGTGCGGCTTGGGGAGTTGGCCCTCGCCGAGCGGAGCTGCCACCCGGTGCGCGGGCTTCGCCGCGCTCCGCGGCCGGATGCGGGGGCTTTCGGTGTCTTGAATGACTCATTCAGGTCTTCGGAGGTCCTGAATGAGTCATTCAAGACAGTTGCCGGGAGTTCGCTGCGATCCGGCGCCGCGTCCGCGCCGCACTGCACCGCGCCACAGGGGACCGGCACCGGCACCCGGACCGGCAACGGCAACGGCAACGGCAACGGCAACGGATCACGGCATCCTCGGACTTCGCCGCGTTCAGGGCCGCGGGTCGAAGCTCAACTTCCTGCCGGTGGGCCCTCGAGCGCGACCAGCTCGACCTCGAAGCCGGCCTCGTTCTCGAGATACGCCGCGTAATGCGCTTCCCCACCTGCGTACGGGTAGCGGTCGGCGAACATCGGACGCCAGCCGTTGTCCTCTGCTCGCTCGGTCAACGCGTCCACCTCGGCGCGAGTCGCCACGTGGAGCGCCAAGTGGTTCAACCCCGGCCGCGTGCGCTCGTGGGCTCGAGCGCTCATCGCCGGGGACGCTTCGACCACCAAGTACGTGCCGCCGCGGCGCCAGCTGACTCCCGCCGGCCAACGCTGGAACTCTCGCCAGCCCAACTCGCCCAGCAGCCAACCCCAGCTTTGCTCCGCCTCCGCCAAGTCCGGCACCCACAGCTCGATGTGGTGCGGCCGCCCGGCCACCGGCGCCGGCGCGACCAGCACCCGGTGCAGGTCGCCGTAGTGGATGCCGCTGCCCACGTCGAGGAAACCCAAGCGCGCGGCCACCTTTCGGCTTGCCGCGTTGTCCTCGTGCACCAATGCCCAGACCGCCGGGAGCCCGAGCGCGTCGAGGCCGTGGTCCAGGACCGCCTGCGCCGCCTCGGTCGCCAGGCCCTGGCCCGCGTGCGCGCTCGCGATGTAGTAGCCCAGCTCGGCCACTCCGCCCGGCAGTTCCGACGACGGGCGCAGGTGCGCGACGCCGATCACCTCGCCGGCGTGCTCGACCACCCAGTGGCCCTGCCCGGCCGGACCTCGGTAGGACAGGCGGCGGTCGACCATCGCGCTCGCCGCGGCCGGGTCGGAAAAGTCCGCCGCGAAGAACCGGCTCATCTCCGGGTCGGAGAACACCTTCACCACGGCTTCGCGGTCGGCCTCGACCAGCCGGCGCAGCGTCAGGCGCGCCGTCGTCAGCGTCGGGAACGTCATCCCGGGTGCGCGGCGAGCCACCGCAGGGCGAGCGGGTAGCCGTCGACGCCGAGGCCCGCGATCACCGCGGTCGCGATGTCCGACAGCACGCTGTGGTGCCGGAACGCCTCCCGCTTGTGCACGTTCGAGATGTGCAGCTCGATCAGCGGCGCGGACAGCTGCGCCGCGGCGTCGCGCACCGCGATCGAGTAGTGCGTCCACGCTCCCGCGTTCAGCACCACCGGGTTGCCGCCGTCGGCCGCTTCGTGCAGCCAGCCGACCAGTTCGCCCTCGTGGTCGGTCTGCCGGACCTCGACCTCGATGCCCAGCTCCTCCCCCGTCTTGACGCACAGCGCCGCGAGGTCGTCGTGGGTGGTCGAGCCGTAGACCGACGGCTCGCGCTTGCCGAGCCGGCCGAGGTTGGGGCCGTTGAACACGAACGCCTTCACAGCAGCACGCTCCCGCCGGCCTTCGGGGAGTCGGCAGCGATCGCCGAGTACGCGGCGGCGAGCAGCGCCGGGTCCGGGCCCTCGAGCCGGCCGGGCTTGCCCAGCGCGTCGAGCACGACGAACCGCAGCACCCCCGAGCGGGTTTTCTTGTCGCCCTTCATGGTTTCCAGCAGCTGCGGCAACGCGTCGGCGTCGTACGTCGTCGGCAGGCCGAGCAGCTTGAGCACCGACGCGTGGCGCTCGGCCGTCGCGTCGTCGAGGCGCCCGGCCAGGCGCGCCAGCTCGGCGGCGAACACCAGCCCGACGCTCACCGCGGCGCCGTGGCGCCACCGGTACCGCTCGCGGCGCTCGATGGCGTGGCCGAGCGTGTGCCCGTAGTTCAGGATCTCCCGCAGGTCCGACTCGCGCAGGTCGGCGGCGACGACGTCGGCCTTGACCTGGATCGAGCGGCGGACCAGCTCGCCCAGCACTTCGCCGGCCGGGTCGAGCGCGGCGGCCGGGTCGGCCTCGATCAGCTCGAGGATCCGCGGGTCGGCGATGAAGCCCGTCTTCACGACCTCGGCCATCCCGGCGACGAGCTCGTTCGGCGGGAGCGTCTCCAGCGTCGCGAGGTCGACGAACACCGCGCTCGGCTCGTGGAACACGCCGACGAGGTTCTTGCCCGCCTCGGTGTTGATGCCGGTCTTGCCGCCGACCGCGGCGTCGACCATGCCGAGCAGCGTCGTCGGCACGTTGATCAGCCGGACCCCGCGCATCCACGTGCCCGCGACGAACCCGGCGAGGTCGGTGACGGCACCGCCGCCGAGCCCGACGACCACCCCGCGCCGGTCCAGCCCGATCCGGCCGAGCACCTCCCAGCAGAAGCTGGCGACCGTCAGCGCCTTGCCGTCCTCGGCGTCGGGGATTTCGACGCGGTGCGCGTCGAGCCCGGCCGCGATCAGCTCCTCGCGGATGGCCTCGGCCGTGGTGGTCAGCGTCGGCGGGTGGATCAGCGCGATCTTCGAGGCGTCGGCCAGCCGCGCGGTGAGGTCGCCGAGCAGGCCGCGGCCGACCACGACGTCGTAGGGATGGGCAGTGGCGACCGGGATGCGCACCGGATCGGACACGGGGAAGATCACTCCTTGGCTTCGGCGGGGGCGAGCCGCGCGGCGAGGTCCGCGACGATCTCGGCGGGCGTCCGGTCGTCGGTGACGACCTCGACGGTGGCGACCTCACGGTAGACGGGCACCCGCTCGTCGAGCAGTTTCTTGAACGTGGCGCGGGGGTTCACCCCGGCCAGCAGGGGCCGCGCACTCGACAACCCGGTGCGCTGCACGCCGGCCGCGAGGCCGACGTTGAGGAACACGACGGTGTGCTCGGCCAGCCGCGCGCGGGTGCCAGGGGTGAGCGGCGCGCCGCCGCCGAGGGAGAGCACGCCCTCGTGCTCCGCCAGCGCCGTCGCGACGGCTTCTTCTTCCAGCGCGCGGAAAGCGGGTTCGCCGTCTTCCGCGAAGATGTCGGCGATGCTGCGCCCGGCGCGCGCGACGATGTCGTCGTCGCTGTCGCGGAATTCGACGCCGAGCGCCCGGGCGAGCAGCGGGCCGACGGTGCTCTTGCCCGAGCCGGGCGGGCCGACGACCACCGCGCGAGGGCTCACCAGCGCTCCTCGAGGGCCTTCAGGTACGCCTCGGCGTTGCGCTTGCTCTCCGCGAGGGAGTCGCCGCCGAACTTCTCGAGCGCGGCGTCGGCGAGGACGAGCGCCACGACCGACTCGAGCACGACGCCGGCGCGCGGCACGGCGCAGACGTCCGACCGCTGGTGGATGGCGACGGCCGGCTCGCCGGTCTTTACGTCCACTGTGGACAGTGCTTTGGGGACGGTCGAGATCGGTTTCATCGCGACGCGCACCCGCAGCGGCTCGCCGTTGGTGATGCCGCCTTCGAGGCCGCCCGCGCGGTTGGACCGGCGGGTGACGCCGACCGGTCCGGTGCCGCGGTCGATCTCGTCGTGGGCCTGGCTGCCCCAGCGACGGGCGGTGGTGAAGCCGTCGCCGACCTCGACGCCCTTCATCGCCTGGACACCCATCAGCGCGCCGGCGAGGCGGGCGTCGAGCCGGCGGTCCCAGTGGACGTGCGAGCCGAGGCCCGGCGGGAGGCCGTAGGCGAGGACCTCGATGACGCCGCCGACGGTGTCGCCCGCCTTCCGCACGGCGTCGACCTCGGCGACCATGGCGTCGGTGCCTTCCTGGCTGAAGGCGCGCACCGGGCTTTCGTCGATGGCGGCGAGGTCGCCCGGCTGCGGGAGGGGCCCCTCGGGGGCGTCCGCGCCGCCGATCGAGACGACGTGGCTGAGGATCTCGACGCCGAGCAGCTGCTTCAGGAAGTTCCGCGCGACGGTGCCGAGCGCGGTCCGCGAAGCCGTCTCGCGGGCGCTGGCGCGCTCGAGGACGGGGCGGGCCTCTTCGAAGCCGTACTTCTGCATGCCGGGCAGGTCGGCGTGGCCGGGGCGCGGGCGGGTGAGCGGTTCGTTGCGGGCGAGGCCTTCGAGGATCTGCGGGTCGACCGGGTCGGCCGCCATGACCTGCTCCCACTTGGGCCACTCGGCGTTCTCGATCTGGATCGCGACCGGGCCGCCCTGGGTGAGGCCGTGGCGGACGCCGCCGAGGAAGTCGATGTGGTCGGTCTCGAAGCCCATCCGCGGGCTGCGCCCGAAGCCGAGGCGGCGCCGGGCGAGCTGCTCGGTGACGTCGGCGGTGGTGACGCCGACGCCGGCGGGCATGCCTTCGAGCACGGCGGCCAGCGCGGGTCCGTGCGATTCACCTGCGGTGATCCAGCGCAACATGGGCTCAATCCTGTCACGGGGGCCGGGCGGGCCCGAAGAGTGTTCCGGTCATGGCGCACCCGGGAAGAGGGCGCACAGCCAGGTGGCGGCGAGGAGGGCGGGACCGTGCGGCACGCGGGGGCCGCTGAAGGGAGCAGTGGGGGGTGGGGTGGGCGCTGGTCGGGAGGTTGGCGTGGGGTTCCGGGCTGGGGCGGGTGGCGGTGGTGTGGCCTGGTGGCTGGCAGGTTCCGGCGGCGTGGGGTCGGCTGGGTGTGGGTTGGGCGCTGGTCGCGGACCGGTTGCCGGCGGTGCCGGACCGGCTGGGTGCAGGTCGACGGAGAGCCTCGCTGAGTGCGGGGTGGGCGCTGGTCGCGGGTCGGCTGCGGCCGGGTGAAGTGCGGTCGCGCGGAGTGCTCGGGCGGTTGCCCGTCGTTGGTGCGCGCTCGTCGCGGTTGCGAGGGCCAAGCTGAACAACGCCGCCAGGACCGCCGCCAACGCGAGGGTGGGCCAGCCCGCCGCGCCCAGGACCATGCCCAGGCTGCCGGACAGCTTCACGTCGCCCGCGCCCAGACTGCCCGGCGCCAGGCGGGCCACCAGCGCATGTGCGCCGCCGAACAGCAGCGCGCCAAAGACCGCACGCGCCGCCAGCGACGGGCCGCCACCGCCCAGCGCCGCCGCTCCGATCGCGGCACCGAACAGCGGGTAGGCGGGCAACGTGAGCACATCGGGGAGGCGCAGGTGGCGTAGATCGGCGAGGACGAGCGGGACGGCGACGACCGCGAGGACAACCGGAACCGGCAGCCACCACGTCGGCCAAGCCCCGGACGCCCAGCGGACGGTGGCCGCCGCGGTTGCGAGCGTGGTCAGGACGGCCGCCGGCCTGCGCGGGATCGGGGCCCGGGCCCGGTCGAGCGCGCTGGCGGTGACGGGTGCGGTGGCCGCCGCGGCGGCCATGAGCAAGATCGGCAAAGGCATGAACCCAGGCTGCCGCGAACCGGCTGACCAGGGCAAATGCCGAGCGTCGCGAACGGACCGTTCGCGACGCTCCTGCCCTGAATTCACTCCTGTGGGCGACAACCGCAACGCACGGCACACGTGTGCCGGAACCGGCGACCAAAAAGCAAGAGGCTCGTCCGGGACCCCCTGCGTCCCGGACGAGCCCCACCCCGTCACAACGTCAACCGCAGCAACGGGCGCCCACTCCCCCCGCGCACCTCCAACGCCGCCAGGTCCGCCCTCTTCAACGCCGTCCCGATCACGATCCGGGCCGTGTTGTCCGGGACCGCCTTCCACGTCGCCAGCTGGGTCTCCGCCCCGGAATGCGAAATCGCCACCAGGACGTACTCGCCGCTGCTGCGGTCGCCCGTGTAGCTGCACGACATGTCGACCTGCGTGCCCCACTCGAACGCGTCCAGCCGGGCGTCCGCGCGGACCGGGAACTGGCCCAGCGCCGTCATCGCGATCCCCGGGGACGGGGGAGGCGCCGACGCCACCACCGCCAGTGCCACGCACGCCGAGACCGCCAGCGCCGCCGACACCGACGTCACCGCCCAGCGGATCCGGCGGCCTCGGCGGACGCGCCGGAGCACCGTCGGCAGCAGGTCCGGCGGGGGTGCCGACAACTCGGGCGCGACCGCCGGGGCGTCCACCCTCGCCAGCAACCCCGGCAGCCCCGCCAGGTCGCGCACCGAGGCCGCGCAGCGGTCGCACGTCCGCAAGTGCGCCTCGAAGCGCTGGCGGTCCTCGGGGGACAGCGCCCCGAGGACGTACGCCGCGTCGAACGTCGCGAACGGGTCCTCGCTCACTGGGTCACCCCCCTCTCCTCGAGCACCAGGCGCAGGGCGCGCAACGCGTAGTGCGTGCGCGACTTGACCGTCCCTTCGGCCACTCCCAGCCGCTGTGCCGCGTCCGCCACTGAATAGCCCTGGAAGTAACACAGGAGCAGCACCTCGCGGTGCCGTTCCGACAGCTCCGCGAGCGCCTCGGCCACCAGCCAGCCCTGGACCGCGCGGTCGGTGCCGTCCGCGACCGCCCGTTCCGGCGGCTGGTCGGTCACCACCTCCGAGCGGGCCGACGCCGAGCGCCAGCCGTCGATCGCGATGCGCCGCGCGACCGTGAACAGCCACGCCCGCGCCGAGCCCGTCGACTGGTCCAGCACCGTCGTCGACCGCCACGCGCGCAGCAGCGTCTCCTGGACGACGTCCTCGGCCCGGATCCGGTCCCCGGACGTCAGGTGGAGCGCGTACGACCACAGCGCGGCCGCGTGCTCCTCGTGGAGCGCGCGCATCAGCGCGTCTTCGGCGACTTCCCCCACGAACTCAGGCCGAGATCCGGCGCCGGTCCTTCACGAACAGCAGCGCGAGGCCGCCGACGATGCAGACCGCCTCCGTGATCACGCCCCAGTACTCCGGCTGGCTGTTGAACTGGTCGTGGTTCCCGGCGAACCCGACCGTCGCGGCCAGCACGTACGCGCCGAGCGTCAGGACACCGAACCCGACCGCGCCCAGCGCCGGCAGCCAGTGCCGCCAGGCCAGCACCGCGATCGCGATGACCAGGCCGCCGATCGCGTCGAGCAGGAACAACGGCCCGACGATCCCCGGGTAGTCCTCGGTCCACAAGAAGTAGTGCACGCCCGCCGAGCCCAGCAACGCGGCCGCCACGACGATGCGCAGAACCCAACCCACCATGATCGTTCCTCCACTCCACACCCACTCGGGTACATACACGGAACAGGGGCCGATCGGGTTCACCGCGGATTGAACCGATGCGGTGCCGATCTCGTTCATAAGGGCATGACTGCCGAACTGCACTCCCGCCGCACCGTCCTGACCACGGGTGCCGCCGTCGCCGGTGCCGCCGTCGGCGCCGTCGCGCTCACCGCCTGCTCGTCGGACGACGCCAAGTCCGGCACCGCGCAGGCGCCGATCGCCGCCGGGACGCCGCTGGTCGCGCTCGCCGACGTCCCGGTCGGGCAGGCGAAGGCCGCCAAGGCCCCGGACGGCTCCGACGTGATCGTGGCCCGGACGTCCGAATCCGCCTGCGCCGCCTTCAGCGCCATCTGCACGCACCAGGGCTGCACGGTCACGCCGAAGGGTGCCGACCTCGTCTGCCCGTGCCACGGCTCGGTGTTCAACGCCCTCACCGGGGAGGTCAAGCAGGGTCCGGCGAACAAGCCGCTGCCGAGCGTGCCGGTCAAGGTCGAGAACGGGAAGGTCGTCGCCGGCTGACGGGCCGGCAACGCCGGAGAGCCCTTGTGGACGGACACCGTCCACAAGGGCTCTCCGTGTGACAGGAAGAACTCAGGCGTCCCAGCCGAAGAGCTTCTCGCCGGCCGCGACGTCGCGCTCGGCGTCCAAACCGGACAGAACGTCCGCCGAGGCGTCCAGCGCGACGACCGGGACGATCGCCGAATAACCCGCCGCGGTCACCGCTTCCGGGTCCCAGCTGACGATCGGCTGGCCGGCCCGCACCTGCTCGCCCTTGACGACGTGCAGCGTGAAGCCCTCGCCCTTCTCCTTGACCGTGTCGATCCCGAGGTGGACCAGCACGGCCTTGCCGTCTTCGGTCGCCACGACGTAGGCGTGCGGGTGCAGCGTCGCGACCGTGCCGTCGACCGGCGCGACCGCGTCCGACCGCCCGCCCGAGGGCTGCACCGCGATGCCCGGGCCCACCATGGCCTGCGCGAACACCGGGTCCGGGACCTCCGTGATCGGCACCACGCGCCCGGCGACCGGGCTGAGGATCTCCAGGCTCACAGCAGGTCCTCGATGTCGCTGGCGATCGTGTCCGCCTCCGGCCCGACGATCACCTGCAGCGCCGTCGACCCCATCTTCACGACCCCCATCGCGCCGGCCTTCTTCAGCGCCGCTTCGTCGACGAGGCTCATGTCCTCGACCTCGCAGCGCAGCCGCGTGATGCAGCCCTCGATCTCGGTGAGGTTCTCCGTGCCGCCGAGTGCGGCGAGGATCTTTTCGGGCCTGTCATCCGCCATCGCGGTCTCCTTGATCACTGTTTGTTCCCAACCTGACGCGAACCGCGTGTCCACCTGTACTACGCCGTTCGTCGGCATGCACCCCGCCGCGGGCCACGAACGGATAACGGTGGTTGACACCCGTCCGCACGGCGGAGCATCCTGCCCCATCAGATCATTGGTCTAGACCGGAACGTACCAATGTTCCGGGCCGGACGCGAGCACCGGTCCCCCGGTGCCGGAGAACGAGGAGGGTGACGCCGATGAGCGCGGCCGCGCACGTCCCGCCACCCGACCGGGTCGTCAACGGGCCCACGCCCAAGCACGCCCAGCTGCGCGAGATCCTCCGCCGCACGGTGGAACGGGAGCTCCCGCCCGGCGCGCCGATCCCGTCGGAACGCGAGCTCGCCCAGCGCTACGGCGTGTCGCGGCTCACGGTCAGATCGGCGATCGGCAAGCTGGTCGAGGAGGGCCTGCTCGCCCGGGTGCGCGGCAAGGGCACCTTCACCGCCGCCCGGCGGATGGAGCTGCAGCTGTACCTGATGTCGTTCACCGACGACATGCGGCGGCGGGGGCTGACCCCGACGACCGAGGTGGTCTCCGCGGCCACCGAGGTCCCGCCCACCGCGTCGGCGCACGCCCTCGGCCTCACCGAGGGCGCCCCCGCGCACCACCTGGTGCGGTTGCGCCACGCCGACGGTGTACCCCTGGCCGTCGAACGGGGCTGGTACCACGCGGGCCGGGCTCCCGGCCTGCTCGAGCTCGACCTGACCCAGTCCATCTACGCGCAGCTGGCCGAGACGTACGACGTGCGTCCCGACCAGGCGTGGCAGACGGTCTGGGCCGAAGGAGCGGACCGCGAGACGGCCCGGTTGCTCGGCATGCGCGCCGGCAGCCCCCTGCTCGTGTTCCGCCGGGTCTCCAGCGCAGGCGGGGACCCGATCGAAGACATCACGTCCTGGTACCGGGGAGATCACTACCAGGTGACCATGCAGTTGGACCGGAACACCCCGGAACCCGGTCAACCACCCCACTATGGAGGATCCAGATGAGCTCCACCACCGCGGAGGGGGCGAAGAAGAGCGGCAGCGGTCTCGCCGGTCTTCAGCGCTTCGGCCGTAGCCTCATGCTCCCCATCGCCGTGCTCCCGGCGGCGGGCATCCTGCTGCGGTTCGGGCAGGACGACATGCTCGGCAAGGACGGCCTCGGCTGGAACAAGGTCGCTTCGGTGCTGGGCGCCGCGGGCGGCACGCTGTTCAACTGGCTGCCGCTGCTGTTCGCGGTCGGCATCGCCGTCGGCTTCGCCAAGAAGGGTGACGGCTCGACCGCCGTCGCGGCGGTCGTCGGCTTCTTCGTCTTCAGCGCCGTCGTGCAGGTGTTCGCCCCGCTGAGCGACCTTCCCGGCTACAAGGCGGGCGCGACCGAGCTGGCGCCGATCAAGTGGCCGTACTCGGTGCTCGCCGGTGTCGTGGTCGGCATCGTGGCCGCGTTGCTGTGGCAGAAGTACCATCGCATCAAGCTGCCCGCCTACCTGGCGTTCTTCGGCGGCCGCCGGTTCGTCCCGATCATCACCGCGGGCGTCATGGTGCTCCTCGGCGTGATCTTCGGCCTCGTCTTCCACTGGGTCGACCAGGGCATCCAGGCCGCCGGTGACGCGGTCACCGCGTCCCCGATCGTCGGTGGCGGCATCTACGGCGCGCTGAACCGCCTGCTCATCCCGGTCGGTCTGCACCAGTTGCTGAACGTCCCGGTGTGGTTCATCTTCGACGGCGGCGACATCAACAACTTCGTCGCGGGCAAGATGTCGGCGGGTTCCTTCACCACGGGCTTCTTCCCGATCTTCATGTTCGCGCTGCCCGCGGCCGCGCTGGCGATCTGGCAGACGGCCCGCCCGGCGCAGAAGAAGGTCGTCGGCGGTGTGATGATCGCCGGCGCGCTGACCTCCTTCCTCACCGGTGTGACCGAGCCGATCGAGTTCTCGTTCATGTTCGTCGCGTGGCCGCTGTACCTGTTCCACGCGATCATGACCGGCACCTCGCTGGCGATCTGCAACGCGCTGGGCATCCACCAGAGCTTCAACTTCTCGGCCGGCGCGATCGACTACCTGCTCAACTTCGGCGCCCCGGCGGCGCAGAAGCCGTGGCTGCTGATCCCGATCGGTCTCGTCTACGCCGTGATCTACTACGTGGTGTTCCGCTTCGCGATCACCAAGTTCAACCTGCGCACGCCGGGCCGCGAGGACGACTCGATCGAGTCGGACCTCGAGCGCACCGCCGCCGCGTAACATCCGTACCGACGTAAACCCCAGAAGCGAGAGGACGAACATGCCGGAGAAACGCGTCGCCGTGGCGAGCAAGGTGGGCCTGCACGCCAGGCCGGCCGCGCTGGTGGCGAAGGCGGCCGCGGCGCAGCCCGTCGCGGTGCAGATCGCCAAGGCCGGCGGGAGCCCGGTGGCCGCCGGCAGCGTGCTCAACCTGATGACCCTCGCCGCCGGCTACGGCGACGAGGTCGTGATCAGCGCCGAGGGCGAGGGCGCCGAGGAGGCCGTGGAAGCGGTCGCCCAGCTGGTCGCCACCGACCTCGACGCCTGAGCAGTACCCCCGCGAAGGCCTTCGCACCGGTCCCCGACACCGGTGCGAAGGCCTTCGTTTCGTAAGGTGGGCGCATGGAAAGCGTGCGCTTGGTCGGGGACTGGCCGGTGGACAACGCCGCGACGGCCGTGGTGTCCGCGAACGGAACCGTCGTGGGCAGCCACGGCGACACCGCGCGGAAGTTCCGGCTGGCCTCGGTCAGCAAGCCGCTCACCGCCTACGCCGCGCTCATCGCGGTCGAAGAGGGCGTCGTCGAGCTGGACACCCCGGCCGGGCCCGAGGGCTCGACCGTGCGGCACCTGCTGGCCCACACCTCCGGCCTCGCGTTCGACGCGCACAAGGCCATGGCCGCGCCCGGCACGCGGCGGCTCTACTCCAACGCCGGGTTCGAAGTGCTCGCCGACACCCTCGCCGAGCACTCCGGCATCCCCTTCGCGCAGTACCAGGCCGAAGCGCTGTTCGCCCCGCTCGGCATGACGAGCACCACGCTCGACGGCTCGCCCGCCGCCGACGTCGTGTCCACTGTGGACGACCTGGCCGCGTTCGCCGCCGAGCTGCAGTCCCCCAAGCTGCTCGACCCGGCCACCGTCGCCGAGGCGACGGACGTCGTGTTCCCCGGCCTCTCCGGGGTGCTGCCCGGGTTCGGGCACCAGAAGCCCAACGACTGGGGCCTCGGCTTCGAGATCCGCGACCACAAGAGCCCGCACTGGACCGGCGCGAACAGCTCGCCGCGCACCTTCGGGCACTTCGGGCAGTCGGGCACGTTCCTCTGGGTCGACCCGGACGCGGGCGCGGCCTGCGTCGCGCTGACCGACCGCGCGTTCGGCCCGTGGGCCGCCGAGGTCTGGCCGCGCTACACCGACGCCGTCCTGGCGGAATTGAGCGCGTGAAGCCGCTCCTCGCCGCGCTGCTGCTCCTGCTCGCCGCCTGCAGCGCGCCATCGGCCGCGTCCGCTCCCCCGCCGGCGTCCCCGCCCGCGGCCGCGGTCCCGTCGGCGCTCGGCACGAACGGCGCCGCCGCGCCGGTGCTGCGCTGGACGCCGTGCCACGGGAAGTTCCAGTGCGCGGGCGCGTCCGTGCCGCTGAGCTACCGCGAGCCCCACGGTCCGGCGATCACGCTCTCGGTGATCCGGCTGCCGGCGGGCGATCCGGGACGGCGGCTCGGCTCGCTGTTCTTCAACTTCGGCGGGCCGGGCACCGACGGCGTCGGTGAGCTGACGCGGTTCGCCGACCGCTACCCCGCCGACGTCCGGGCCCGGTTCGACCTCGTGAGCTTCGACCCGCGCGGGATCGGCGGGTCCACGCCGATCAGCTGCCCGGGTGCCGGCCACGCGCCCGCGCCGGGCTCGCCGCTGCGGCAGCCGGACGCGTTCTTCGCGGCGAGCGCCGCGACCGGCCGGGCCTGCGCCGCCTCGGGCGCCACCCTGAGCCACCTGTCGACGGCGAACGTGGCCCGCGATCTGGAGCTGCTGCGCCAGGCCGTCGGCGATCCGGCGCTGAACTTCTACGGCTACTCCTACGGCACCTACCTGGGCGGCACGTACGCGAACCTGTTCCCGGACAAGGTGCGCGCGCTGGTCCTCGACGGCACGCTCGACCTGGTCGCGAACGCCACCGGCCGGCCGGGGCAGGAGAAGGAGCCGGTCGACGTCCGCGCCGACGTCGCCGGGGCGCAGCAGCAGGAGCTGGACCAGTTCTTCGCCGCGTGCGCGGCGGCCGGGCCGAAGTGCGCGTTCTCCGGCGGTGACCCGAAGGCGAAGTTCGCCGGGGTCTTCGCGCGGGTGTCACGCACCACCGGCGTCGGCTCCCTGATGCGGACGGTCGACAGCGCGCTGTACCAGTCCGGCCGGTGGAAGCGGCTCGCGCAGACCCTTTCCGCGATGCCGGCGGATTCCGGCCCCGCCACGCCGGTGCTCGACCCGTACGTGCCGACGCATTCCGCCACGTTCCTGGCGGTCCAGTGCGTCGACAGCGACAACCCTGGCTCACCCGCGGATTATGCGGCACTCGCCGCCCGGGAAAGCGCACGTCAGCCGTACTTCGGGCTGGGCTCCGTGTTCTCGATGGCCCAGTGCGTGGGCTGGCCGGCGCACGATCCCGATCGCTACACCGGGCCGTGGAACCGGGCGCGGAAGAACCCGGTCCTGGTTCTGAACAACCGGTTCGACCCGGCGACGCCGCTGCACAACGCCCAGGCGACGGCGGCCGAGCTGGGCGACGGCCGGGTGCTCGTCGTCGACGGGTTCGGCCACACGTCGCTGGACGCGCCGAGCGCGTGCGCCTCGGCGGCTGTGACGCGGTACCTGACGGACTTGGCGACGCCGGCCGAAGGGACGACCTGCGCGCCGGACGCGGTCCCGTTCTCGTGAGTGAGAAACAGTGTTCTAACCCTGTTTCTCACTCACGACCAGCGTGGGTCCGTCGTTCAGCCGAACGGACGCCCCCACCAGGGTCTTTGGACCCTGCCCGGCGCGGTTTCCGGGTGGTGTCATGGTTCTCGTGCGGGCCCGCCGCCGGGCCGGTGCGGGGACCTCGGGCCCCGGCGGGCCGCACGCCTAACCCTCCATGACGCGGATCGGTTCCCCCGCCTGGTAGGCCGCGATGTCCTCGACCGCGTCGCCGTAGAAGATCTCGTAGGTCTCGCGGGCGACGAACCCCAGGTGCGGGGTCAGGACGGCGTTGTCCATCGTCCTCAGTGGATGGTCGGCGGGGAACGGCTCGACGTCGTAGACGTCCAGCGCCGCCGCCCGGATCTCCTTGCGCCGCAACGCGTCCACCAAAGCGGCCTCGTCGACGATCGGACCGCGCGAGGTGTTCACCAGCAACGCGCTGGACTTCATCGCGGCGAGCTCGGCCGCGCCGACCAGGCCGCGGGTGCGCCCGCTGAGCACGAGGTGGATCGAAAGCACGTCCGACCGGGCGAAGAGGTCCTCTTTGGACACCGCCGTGACGCCGTGCGGAGCCGCCTTCTCCGGCGTGAGGTTCTGGCTCCAGGCGATGGTTTCCATGCCGAAGGCCTGCCCGATCTTCGCCGCGCCGGCCCCGAGGCGGCCGAGGCCGAGCAGGCCGAGCGTCTTGCCGTGCAGCATGGTCCCGACGGTCGTCTGCCAGCCGCCTTCCCGCATGGACCGGAACTCCTGCGGCAGGTTCCGCGACGCGGCCAGGATCAGCGCCCAGGTGTGCTCGGCGGTGGGTTCGCCGAGGTAGCCGGTCCTCGACACGACGACGCCGTTGCGCTTCGCCGCCGGGAGGTCGATGGCGGCGTTGCGCGGACCGGTGCTGACCAGCAGTTTCAGGTCGGGCAGCCGGTCGAGCACCTCGGCCGGGAAGCGGGTGCGCTCCCGCATCGCGACGACGACCTCGAAGCCCTGCAGCTGCTCGGCGACATCGGTGAGGGGCTCGGTGAAGACGGTTATGTCGGCTTTCAGCGAGACCCAGTCACCGAAGGTCAGAGCGACGTCCTGGTAGTCGTCGAGGATCGCGATGCGCATGATCTCACCGTAGTGGCACGAAGACATCCACGCGGACCAAGTGGTGATCGGAGGCGTCGTTCAGCCGCGCCAGCGGGTCCGACGGCACCGGCCAGAACACCTCCGCGTGCCACGGCAGCAGGCCCTTCGACGGCAGCACGTAGTCGGTCCGCAGGTTCCCCGGCGCGACGTCGTTGAAGTCGCCCGTGTCGTAGAACGGGTCGCTCTTCTGGCCGGCGTTGGCACCGCCCTGGGCCTGCGCGGCCAGCACCGCGCCCTGGCTGCCCGGGTGCGTCCGGATCACCCGGCGCGCGTTCAGGAGCTGGTCGATCGCGCCCGGGACGCTGTCGCCGTCGAGCGGGTCGGAGTTGTTGTCCCCCGCGACCACGAACCGCTCCGAAGCCCCCAGGCCGCCGCGGTGGCCGCGGTCGTCGTAGAGGTAGCCGCCCCTGCCCGGCGTGACGTAGTCCGCCCAGAAGCGGATCTCGTCGTTGTTGCGGGTGCCGTTGCGGTCCTCCGGGCCGTCGAAGCTCGGCGGCGTCGGGTGCGAGACGAGGAAGTGCACGGTCGAGCGGCCGATCTTCAGCGGCAGGTCCCAGTGCGACTTCGACGACAGCCGCAGCACGTTCAGCTCCGCGCGGCTGTACCAGTCGTGCGGCGCCGGCGTGGCCGGGTCGTCCGGCAGCAGCGCGCCGGGCATGTCCTTCCACAGGAAGTGCTGGAACGTCCGCACGTGCGCCAGGTCGATCGGGTACTTCGACAGCACGAGCAGGCCGTACTGGCCCTCGAAGGCACCGAAGCCCTGGGCGTCGTTGCCGCCGCCGACCGTACCGCTGCGGTCGAGGTCGAAGCCCGTCGGGACGCCCGTGTTGACCGGCGCGGTGTAGGCGTACGGGTAGTCGATCGGCTTCGCGCCGTTCTGCCCGATCGCCAGGTAGTTCTTCCGGAACAGGTCCGCGGCGGCGTTGCCCGGCGCGTAGTCGAACTCGTTGATCAGCTGGACGTCGGCGCGGTTGCGCTGGACGACCTCGGCGACCTCGCGCGCCTGGGCGTTGCCCGGCGTCGAGAGGTCGGTCACCAGCTGCCCGGCGGCCGCGCGGTTCAGCGACGCGTTGAAAGTCGCGAAGCGGACATTGGTCCCGAAGCTCGCGGAAGCGGTGGCGGGCACGAACAGGGCGACGAGCGCGGCCACGGACAGGCCGGCGGCGAAGCGTTTCACGGTGGTTACCTCCCAGTCGGCGGTCACCCTATGCCGGATTTCGCCCGGCCGGGTGAGCAGCAGGTGAACGGCTGCCCGTCCCAGCGCCCGGACGTGGCCGGCGCTAACGTGCCGCACGTGGCCAAGAGCGAGGAAACGCGGTCCCTGATCGTCACGACCGCGATGCGGCTGTTCACCGAGAACGGCTACGACCGCACGACCATGCGCGCGATCGCCGCCGAGGCGGGCGTCTCCGTCGGGAACGCCTACTACTACTTCTCGTCGAAGGAACAGCTCATCCAGGGCTTCTACGACGAGATCGCCCGGCAGCACCTCGACGCCGCCCGCGCTCGGATCGACGGCGAAAGCGCCTTCGCGGCCCGGCTGAAGACCGTGCTGCTGTGCTGGCTGGACGTCGCCGAGCCCTACCACCGCTTCGGCACGCAGTTCTTCGTCAACGCGGCCGACCCGGAGTCGCCGCTGAGCCCGTTCAGCGACGACTCCTCGGCCGCCCGCGAAGCGTCGATCGGCCTCATGCGCGAGGTCGTCGACGGCTCCGACGTCAAACTCGACCCGGAGCTGCGCGCGCAGCTGCCGGAACTGCTGTGGCTCTACCAGATGGGCGTGGTGCTGTACTGGGTCCACGACCGCTCGGCCGGGACCAAGCGCAGCCGGCTGCTGGTGGAGCGCAGCGTCCCGCTGATCGCGCGGCTGGCCGCGCTCTCCCGGCTGCGGGTGTTCCGCCCGGTCAGCCGGGAGATCGTCGACCTCGTCCAGGAACTGGCTAAGCGGGACTGACCGCCCGGAAGTAGAGGAACCGCGGCTTGGTCCGCAGGTTCGCCGCCCACTTCGGGTCGGCTTCGGCCGCCTCCGGGGCCGGCATCGGCTCGACCAGCTTGTCGACGGCGAAACCCGCGTCGCGGACCGCCTGGAACGTCCAGCTCAGCGGGCGCCGGTAGAAGCGCACCCGCTGACCGGGCGGGAACTCGTCTTCGAGCAGCTCCACCTCGAAGTAGTTCTCCTTGCCGAACCAGCGCCAGTCCTCCCCCGGGTGGTGCACCGAAAACACCAGCGCGCCACCGGGTTTCAGGACCCGGCGGAACTCGGCGAGCGCCGGCCCCCAGTCCTGCAGGTAGTGCAACACGAGCGACGCCGTGATCACGTCGATCGAGCCCGGCTCGAGCGGGAGCGGCCGGGTCACGTCCGCGACCTCGAAGCGCGCCACGTCACCGAACTTCCGCTGCGCCAGGGAAACCATCCCCGCGCTCACGTCGACGCCCAGGACGTCCGCGCCCCGCCCGGCCAGCAACGCACTCAGGTGCCCGGCCGCGCAGCCGACGTCCAGGACGCGGCGACCCGACACGTCGCCCGCCAGGTCCAGGATCGCCGGTCGGTCGTAGAGCGCGTTGGTCACGGACTTCTCCGCGTGCGACGCGTAGTCCTCGCTGAACGCGTCGTACTGCGCCGCCCGCGCCCGGCCGAGGATCTCTTCGATCACCTCGGTCTTCGCGTCGGCGTACTGCTGGATGTACTTCCACTCCTTCGCGCCGAGTTCACGCTTCTTCGCCGCGTACAGGTCACGCTCCTCCGGGTGCGCGCGCATCCGGTCGCGCAGGAGCCGGTAGCGCTCGGTCTGACCGTTGCCGGGCGAGTAGACGTGCAGGTTGATGTTGGTGTCCGGGCCCTTGAAGCAGCGGTGCTTCTCCCAGTCCGGCTCGCGGATGACGAGCCGGTAGCCCGCCGCCTCCAGCGCCGGGACGTAGGCATCCTCGTCGTCGGAGTCCGGCACCTCGAGGAGGATGTCGACGCACGGCTTGGCGCACAGGCCCGGTACCGAGGTCGACCCGACGTGCTCGAGCACGAGCACCTGGTCGCCGAGCACGCCCCGGATCCGCTCGGCCTCGCGCTCGAAGAGCTCCGGCCACTCCGGGTCGTAGTCGACGAGCAGGACCGTGGAGTTGAGCTGCGGCGCGTCGCCGCCCACCCATCCCGACTCGATCTCGGTTTCGCTCAACGCGTCTTGGCTGGTCATTCCGGTTGACCCCCTTCTTCAAGGCAGTCCGCCAGAATATCGACCGGCGCAACCGGTTTTCAGGAGATCGGCAGCGGCAGCAGGTTCCCGGTCGCTTCGCGCAGCGCGTCCCGCATCGCCGCGCGCGGGGCCGGGCGCCCGGTGAAGTGCTCCGCCTGCCCGAACGCCTGGTGCAGCAGCATGTCCAGCCCGGTCGCGAGCCGGCCGCCCCGCGCCGCGACGGCCTCGGCCAGCGGCGTCGGCCACGGGTGGTAGATGACGTCGAGGACGTGCGCGACGCCCGCCAGCTCGGCCACGTGCGGGACGACCGCGTCCGGCGGCACGGTGTTCACCAGCACCGCCGAGGTCCCCAGCGAAGCGAAGTCCGCGTCAGCCCAGCGAAGCACGTCGACGTCGAGCGAAGCCCGCTTCGCCGCGTCGAGGGTTTCGCCGGCCCGCGCGGGTTCCCGCACGACCAGCCGCACCTGCCGCACGCCGAGCGCCGCGAGCCCGACGACCGCCGCGGCCGCCGTGCCGCCCGCGCCGAGCACGACCGCGGTGTCCGACGGCGCCGGCTCGTAGCCGCCCGCCGCCCGCAACGCGCCCGTGACGCCGTCGACGTCGGTGCAGTCCGCGAGCCAGCCCTTGGCCGTGCGGACCAGGGTGTTGGCCGCGCCGACCGCGGTCGCGCGCGGGGTCACCTCGTCCGCGTGGTCGAGCGCCGCGCGCTTGCCCGGCATGGTGACCGAGAGCCCGGCCCACTCCGGGCCGAGGCCGTCGACCAGGGCCGGCAGCTCCTCGGCGCTCGTCTCGATGCGCTCGTACGTCCAGCCGGTCAGGCCGAGCGCGGCGAACGCGGCGCCGTGCAGCACCGGGGACAGCGAGTGCGCCACCGGCTTCCCGAGCACGGCGGCGCGGCGGGGCTCAGAAGACACCACGTTGCTGGGCCAGCTTGACGTTGGCCTTGTGCTCGTCGAACGTGACCCCGAAGCAGGACAGGCCGTTCTTCTCGCACTTGACGAAGTAGACCCAGTCCCCGGCCGTCGGGTGCACGGCCGCCTGGATGGCGTCGGCGCTGGGCACCGAGATCGGGGTCGGCGTCAGGCCCGCGTTCTTGTAGGTGTTGTACGCCCCGGCCCGGTTCCGGTCGTCGTCGTTGGTCGCCAGCGTCGGGCGGTCCAGGACGTAGTTGACCGTCGAGTCCATCTGCAGCCGCATGTTGATCGCCAGGCGGTTGTAGATCACCCGGGAGAGCTTGCCGAAGTCGTTCTTCACCGCCTCGCGCTCGATGATCGAGGCGATGATCAGTGTCTGGTACGGCGTCATCCCCGGGCCGGTCGACTGCGGGCTCAGCCCGGCGTTCTGGATCGCCTCGGTGGAGCTGCGCACCAGCTGCCCGATGATCTCCTGCGGGGACGCCCCGGGGCGGACGTCGTAGAGGCCGGGCGCGATGAGGCCTTCGAGCCGCCGGTCCTTGCGGTCGGCCTTGTTCGCCGGCTCGATGGCCCAGTCGGGCACGCCGAGCGTCTTCAGGTCCGCGCCGTCGACCACCTTGCGCAGGTCGTCGGCGGTCACGCAGGTGCTCTTGCCGTTGATCTGCGCGCAGGACGCCTTCGCCATCAGGCTGTACACGCCGGGCGTGACCTTGCCGTCGGGCTGGGTGATGTCGTCGAACTGCGTGTACGGCCGGATCTCCAGCTGGCCGACGCGCGCGGCCCCGTCGGTGATCCGGTCGACCGCGCTGGCGCCCGACATGTGCGACTTCATCACGTAGAAGCCGTGCTGGATCCGGGCCAGCTTCGGGTTGTCCTCACCGGCCTTGACGAACGCCTTGCCGCTGGCGACGACGCCCGCCGTGGCGAGCTTCGCGCCGATCGCCGACGTCGAGTCGCCGTCGTCGACCTGGAACAGCACGTCCCCGTCGCCGGCGCCCTCGAAGTCGTCGTAGCCGAAGATCTTGTTGAAGCCGTAGTAGGCGCCGCCGGCGAGCAGCACGATCACGACGAGCGCGGCGACCCAGCCGAGGGCGCGCTTGCCCTTTTTCTTCTTGCGCGGCTGCTCCGGCTCGTCCTCGTACTCGTCGTACTCGGCGTCGTCGTAGTCCTCGTAGCCTTCGGCGTACTCGTCGTAATCGTCGTAGTACTCGTCACCCTCGGCGAAGAACTCTTCGGGCTCATCGTGCGCCGGTTCCGCCGGGGCCTGTGCGGGGATGATGTCGGTCGGCGGGTCCTCGCGGACCGGCGGGGGCGGCGGCCGACGGCGGCGCGGCGGCTCCACGCCGGGTTCGGGCACGCCGACAGACCGGTCACCCGGCTGGACGGGCCGCCGCGGGGGTTCCGGCGCGCCGCGGCGGGGGTCGGCGTCGGGATCGAGCGCCGCGCGACGCCGGTGCGACTCGGCTTCGTTCGGATCCGGCGCGGCCCGCCGGCGCCCGGCAGGCGGTTCGCCGGCCTCGACCGGCTCGGGTGCGGCGCGACGGCGTCCAGGCGGCGGCTCGACGGCCTCGACCGGCTCCGGCTCGGCCCGGCGACGCCGCCGAGGCGCTTCGTCCGGGGCACCCCGGAGCCGGGCGGCCTGCGCTTCGGCAGCCTCTTCCAGGTCCAGCATCGCCTGGTGGCGGCGGGCCGCGTCGGCTTCGGCCAGCTCCTCGGGACTCGGGCGGCGACGGCGTGCGTCCGCCCCCTCCTCCGGGCCCGGCGCGGGACGGCGGCGGCGCGGCGGCTCCTCGGGGGCCGCGCGGCGGCGCCCCGGCTCGGGAGCCGCGCGGCGCGGGGGCGGGCCGTCGACGCCGTCGTCCAGCCCGTGGCGGGCGCGGACGGGGGCCGAGCGCTCGGCTTCCCGGGGGTCGAAGTCGTCGTCGGCCGGCGGCAGCGTGGCCGGCGGCTCGAGCCGGCGACGGCGGCCGGACGGCGGTGCGTCGCGGCGCGGGTCGTAGCCCGGCTCGGGGCGCGCCCGGCGCGACGGCTGGGGCAGCTCGTGGGACCCGCTGTGCCGCGACGGCTGCGGGAGCTCCTGGTACCCGCTCGCGCGCGGGTCCTGGTGGTTCGGCCGGGACGGCGGCGGGGTGGCCGGTCCCGGTTCGCGGAGTCGCCTGCGCCCGCGAGGGGGCTGCTCGTCGTTCATCGGTCTCCCTCCCGGGCGCGGTGCGCAGCGGCGGCGTCGATCCAGGCCTGCAGGATCTCCACGGCGGCGGCCTGGTCGACCACCGCGCGCTGCTTGCGGCCTTTGACCCCGCGCTGGGAGAGGATGCGGGATGCGGTGACCGTGGTCAGCCGCTCGTCGCCCAGCCGGACCGGCACGGGCGCTATCCGCCCGGCCAGGCGTTCAGAATACGCGATCGCCAGCTCGGCCGCCGGACCGTGGCGGTTGGCGAGCGTTCGCGGCAGGCCCACGATCACCTCGACCACCTCGTGCTCGGTGACGAGGGCGGCCAGCTGGTCCAGATCACTGTCGTCGGTCGCATCGCGGGAGAGGGTAACCAATGGCGACGCCAGCACGGGGGCCGGATCGCTCAGCGCCACCCCGACCCGGACGGATCCGACGTCGACGCCGAGGCGACGGCCGCGCCCCGGATCGGCCTCTCCCGGCCGGTCCGGGCCGCGGTTTCCGCGGTTAACCAATGCCGGCAATCGCCGAACGCAGGGCCGTGACCGCGTCGGCCGCGCCGGCCGGGTTCGTGCCACCGCCCTGGGCCATGTCGGGCTTGCCGCCGCCGCGGCCGCCGATCTTCTCGGCGAACGACGGGACGAGCTTGCCCGCGGCGATCCCCTTGTCCTGGGCCGCCTTGGTCGTCGCGACGACGAAGCTCAGCTTCTCTCCGGCCGGCGAGAACAGCGCCACCACGCCGGGCCGCGAGCCGAGCCGGCCGCGGATGTCCGAGGCCAGCGCGCGCAGGCCGGTGCCGTCGACGTCCGGGACGACCTCGGCCACCACGGTCACGCCGCCGATCTCCTGCGCCTTGTCGACCAGGGAGCCCGCCGAGCCCAGCACCTGCTGGGTCTTGAGCTGCGCGATCTCCTTCTCGGCGTTCTTCAGCCGGCTCAGCACGTCCTCGATGCGGCTGGGCAGCTGGTCCGATGGCACCTTGAAGGTGTTCGCCAGCTGCGAGACCAGCAGCTGCTCCTTGCGGACGTACTTCAGCGCGTCCGTGCCGACCAGCGCCTCGACGCGGTGCACGCCGGAACCGATGGAAGCGTCGGAGACGAGCTTGACCAGGCCGAGCTGGCCGATCCGCTCGACGTGCGTGCCACCGCAGAGCTCGCGGGAGTAGTCGCCCATGTCGACCACGCGGACGTCGTTGCCGTACTTCTCGCCGAACAGCGCGACCGCGCCCAGCTCGAGGGCCTTGTCCTTGGTCGTGGTGTAGCTCTGCACCTCGACGTTGGTCTGCAGGTAGTCGTTGACCTCCTGCTCGACCTCGGTCAGCACGTCCGCCGACACCGAGCCCGGGGTGGTGAAGTCGAACCGCATGCGGCCGGGCGAGTTCAGCGAGCCCGCCTGTGCCGCGCGCTTGCCGTACGCGCCGCGGACGGCCGCGTGCACCAGGTGCGTCGCGGAGTGCGAGCGCTCGATGGACAGGCGGCGGTGCGCGTCGACCGAGCCGGTCAGCTTCGTGTCCAGGCCGACCTCGCCGTCGACGACCTCGACGCGGTGCACGTACAGGCCGGGGACGATCTTCTGGACGTCGAGGACCTTCAGCTCGACGCCGTCGCCCAGCAGGACGCCGGTGTCGGCGACCTGGCCGCCGCTCTCGGCGTAGAACGGCGTCCGGTCGAGGACCAGCTCGGCCTTCTTGCCCGCGGCGACGCTGCGGACCGGCTGGCCGTCCTCCAGCAGTGCGACGACCTTCGCCTCGGCCTGCAGGTCGGTGTAGCCGAGGAACTCGGTCTCGCCGTGCTGCTCCAGGACCTTGCGGTACTCCGAGAGGTCGCCGTGGCCGGTCTTGCGGGCCGCCGCGTCCGCCTTCGCGCGGGTCCGCTGCTCGTTCATGAGCGTGCGGAAACCCTCTTCGTCGACGGACAAGCCCTGCTCGGCCGCCATCTCGAGGGTCAGGTCGATCGGGAAGCCGTAGGTGTCGTGCAGCTGGAACGCCTTGTCGCCGGCCAGCACGTCCCCGCCGCCGCGCTTGGTCTCCTCGGCCGCCAGGTCGAAGATGCGCGAGCCGCTCGTGAGAGTCGAGAGGAACGCCTCCTCTTCGATCCGGACGACCTCGTTGATCCGGTCGAAGCCGGAGACCAGCTCGGGGTAGGTCGGGCCCATCGTGTCGCGGACGACCTTCGCGAACTCCTGCAGCACCGGCTCCTGCACGCCCAGCAGGCGCGTGGAGCGGACGATGCGGCGCAGGAGGCGACGCAGCACGTAGCCGCGGCCGTCGTTGCCCGGGGTGACGCCGTCGCCGATCAGCAGCACGCCGGTGCGGGCGTGGTCGGCGATGACGCGGAAGCGGACGTCGTCGGCGTGGTTGCTGCCGTAGCGCCGGCCCGAGAACTCCTCCGCGCGGCCGATGACCGGGCGGACGAGGTCGGTCTCGTAGACGTTTTCGACGCCCTGCAGGATCGTCGCGACGCGCTCGACGCCCATGCCGGTGTCGATGTTCTTCTTCGGCAGCTCGCCGATCGGCTTGTGCCCGAGCTTGGGGCTCAGGTCGCCGCGGACGTCCTGCATGAAGACGAGGTTCCAGATCTCGATGTAGCGGTCCTCGTCCGCGACCGGGCCGCCCTCGCGGCCGTACGCCGGGCCGCGGTCGTAGTAGATCTCGGAGCACGGGCCGCCGGGACCGGGCACGCCCATGTCCCAGTAGTTGTCCTTGCCGTCGCGCTCCTGGATGCGCTCGCCGGGCAGGCCGGTGAGCTTGCGCCACAGGCCCGCGGCCTCGGAGTCGTCGTTGTAGACGGTCGCCCAGATGCGGTTCGGGTCGAGGCCGTAGCCGCCTTCGCTCTGGGGCTTGGTGATCAGCTCCCAGGCGTACTCGATGGCGCCTTCCTTGAAGTAGTCGCCGAAGGAGAAGTTGCCGGCCATCTGGAAGAACGTGTTGTGCCGGGTGGTCTTGCCGACCTCGTCGATGTCCGGCGTGCGCACGCACTTCTGCACGGAGGTCGCGCGCGGGTACGGCGGCGGCGCCTCACCGAGGAAGTACGGCTTGAACTGCACCATGCCGGCGTTGACGAACAGCAGGTTCGGGTCGTCGAGGATCAGCGGCGCGCTGGGCACGCGCGTGTGGCCCTTGCTCTCGAAATGGCGCAGGAAACGATCGGTGATTTCGTGTGTGTCCACGGGTCAGTCCTTGTACTGGTGGCTGCGAGCGAGATCAGACGGCGACGGCGGAGGGTCCGGGCAGGCCCGGATCAGCCCTCCGCCCGGCGAGCTCGCCGGACCGGGCGCCGGGCGGCGGCCGCGTGGCGCCCCTCGGCGCGGGGCGCCGAGACGCCCGCCCGCTCCTCGACCATGTCGTGCAACTCCTGCTCCCGCTCGTTCATGCCCGCGCGCACCTCGGCGCCGAACGAACCCACGGCGCCGGCCAGCTCGCGCACGGCGTCGCCCAGGTTCGATGCTAACCCGGCCGGAGTGGCCTGACGAGCGGTTTCGGCGGCCTTGCGGGACAGCACGACACCGGTGACCACGCCGACGCCGAGCCAGAACAGCCGCTTCACTTCGCGGCCTTCTTCGCGGCCTTCAGCGCGCTCTTCTTCTTGCGCGCCTTGATCGCCTTGGACAGGCCGTACGACAGCGCCGCGGTCTTGACCAGCGGGCCGCCCAGCGTCGCGGTGAACACCGACGCCAGCGCGGAGACGTTGCCGGTGACCGCCTGCGCGTTCGACGTGATCCCGTCCACCCGCTCGAGCTGGGCGTTGACGTGGGTGATCGTCTGGTTCGCGCCGATCAGCAGCGGGTCGGTGTTGCTGTTGGTGCGCTCGATCGCCTCGGTGGCCGCGTCCAGCGTCTTGCCGAGCTTGATCAGCGGGATCGCCAGCAGGACGACCAGCACCACGAATGCTCCTGCGGCGATCAACGCGGCGATCTGCCCTGCCGACACGGGCCCTCCTCGGTTCACGGGTTTCGGGTGCTGGTGAGGTTACCGCCTGGCCGGGTTCCCGACCGTGTCACCCCGCGCGGGCCGGAAAACGCGTCGCCCGCGGCGGTCGCGGGGCGGTACACCTGGGCGATGGCACACGACGACGGACCCGGGCGCCGGGTCCTTTCCGGGCCGGGCGGCACGGCGGCCGACGTGCTGGCCGCGTTGCCCGGCGCGGACCTGACGACGGTCCAGCTGGAGGTCGCACGACGGCGGGCGGCCCGGCTGTCCGGTCCCGACGTGCTGCGCCGCCACCGCGAAGACCGCTTCGCGGCGCCGAGCCCGTTGCCGTTCGCGCTGGTGCGCCGGGTCGAGGACGCTCTGCTCGGCACAGCCGCGGGCTTCGACCTGGTGACCCTCTCGCCGCTCGTCCCGCTCGGCACCCATTCGGCGGTGGGCGGGGTGGCCCAGCACCGGGTGGTGCCGACCGGCCGCGGCACCGAGGTCGCCGCCGACCCCACCACCGGCCTGGCCCTGGAGGCAGCGGTCCGGCGCTCGGCGGAGGACGTGGTCCGGCTGGCCGCGGTGCAGCGGGTGGTGCGGGCCCAGCAGGTCCCGGCGGGGCTGTTCGCGCACTTCTCGCTGTTCGGCGCGGTGACGGCCGGCCGGGACACCGGCGACCTGGCCTTCGAGCGGCAGCACTTGGCCGAGCACATCCGGCTGCTGGCCGCGGGGTGCCGGGCGCTGGGCGCGACGGAGGTTTCCCTCGGGGTGACGGTGCTGGACCCGCGGTTCGAGGGCCTGCTCGGCTCGGTGCCGGACGTGCCGGTCCACCCGTTCCCGGACCGCGAAGGCGGCCGAGGTGGGTACTACGAGGGCCTCTGCTTCAAGGTGTACGCGTCCTTCGGCGGCGAGCTCGCCGAAGTGGGTGATGGCGGCTTCACGCCGTGGACGCAGAAGCTCCTGGGCAACGCGAAGGAACGCCTCCTGACCAGCGCCCTGGGGGTGGACCGGCTCGCGACGCTCCGCTAACGCTCCTTCACCACCGCGCGGTAGAGCGCCGCCATGTCCTCGTCGCCGTGCCCCGCGTCCACCGCCGCCTCCAGGTGCGAGAGGACCGCGCGGGCCCCTGCCACGTCGACGTCCTCGCCCGCGGCCTCCACCACCAGCCGCGCGTCCTTCGCCGCCAAGCCCGCCGGGAACGACGGCGGGTACTCGCCCGACAGCATCGCGCCGCCCTTCACGTGCGCGTAGCCGACGTCGAGGCCGCCGCCCTTGATCGTCTCCAGGAACAGCGCCGGGTCCAGGCCCAGTGCCCGCGCCAGGCCGAGGCTCTCCGCCGTGCCGTTGGTCAGCGCCAGCACCCAGGCGTTCAGCACCAGCTTCAGCCGGCTGCCGTTGCCCGCCGGGCCGAGCCACTGCGTCTTGACGGCGACCGCGTCGAACACCGGCGTGGCCTTGGGCCGGGCTTCCTCCGGGCCGGACGCCAGGACCTGCAGCTGCGCCTGCTCCGCCGGCTGCCGGGTGCCGAGCACCGGCGCGTCGACGAACACCGCGCCCGCCTTCTCCGCCAGCGCGGCGAGCCGGTCGGTCCAGTCGAGGCCGACCGTGCTCATCTGCAGCCACAACGTGCCCGAAGCAGGCGAAGCCGCTTCGAACGCTTCGGCCACCGCGGGTCCGTCCGCGAGCATGGTCACGAGGGTGTCGGCGCCTTCGACCGCCGCGGCCGCCGAATCCGCGACCGTCGCGACGTCGGCGAGGGGCTCGGCCTTCGCCCGGGTCCGGTTCCAGACCCGGACGTCGAGGCCCGCCTTCGCGATGTTGGCCGCCATCGGGGCGCCCATGATTCCGGTTCCGAGAAACGCGACGCTCATGCTCTCCACGTGCCCACGGAACGCGCTCAGTAATCGCCGAGGAGGCAGAACGGGTGCCCGGCCGGGTCGGCGTAGACGCGCCAGCCGCGGCCGCCGAGGTCGGGGTCGAGCAGCCGGCCGCCGTTCGCGAGGACCGCGTGGTGCGACTCGCGGAAGTCGTCCACCTCGAAGTCGAGGTGGAACTGCTGCGGGTGCGCCGGGTCCGGCCAGCGCGGCGGCTGGTGGTCCAGGGCCCGCTGGAACCCGAGGACCATCCCGGCCACGTGCAGCGTCGACCAGTCCTCGTCGACCCGCCAGCGCGGGTCCGGCCGGTCCACCTCGCCGCCGAGCAGGGCCTGGTAGAAGCGGGCGAGCACGACCGGTTCCGGACAATCCAGGACGATGCACTGCAGCGTCGCGGGCACGGGCACGCCTCCTGCGGGGTCGGATCACCTTCGAGGCGTGCAGCTTACGAAACCCGATGATCTTGACCGCCTCGGGCCGCGAAGATGATCAGGGCCCGAAGAATCGTCCGCCCGGCTCACCGTTCGCCGCGGATCGTCCGGCGCAGCTTGGGGACGCGCTCGGCGAGGGTGCGCTCGGCACCGCGCTGGGTGGGCTCGTAGTAGTCCCGGCCGACCAGCTCGTCCGGCGGGTACTGCTGCGCCAGCACGCCTTCCGGGACGTTGTGCGGGTACCGGTAGCCCTGCGCGTTGCCCAGCTTCTTGGCCCCCGCGTAATGCCCGTCGCGCAGTGGCGGCGGGACCGCGCCGGCCAGCCCGGCCCGGACGTCCGCCAGCGCCGCGTCGATGCTCGTGACGACCGCGTTCGACTTCGGCGCGGTGGCCAGGTGGATCGTCGCCTGGGCCAGCGCCAGCCGGCCCTCCGGCATGCCGATGAACTGCACGGCGTGCGCGGCCGCGACGGCCGCCTGCAGCGCCGTCGGGTCGGCCAGCCCGACGTCCTCGCTGGCGTGCACGACCAGCCGCCGCGCGAGGAACCGCGGGTCCTCCCCCGCTTCGATCATCCGGGCCAGGTAGTGCAGCGCGGCGTCCACATCGGACCCGCGGATCGACTTGATGAACGCGCTGATGACGTCGTAGTGCTGGTCGCCGTCGCGGTCGTAGCGGACCGCCGCCTTGTCCACAGTGGACTCGACGATGGCGAGGTCGATCGTCTTCGCCTCGGTGGCCGACGCCGCGTCCGCCGCCGCCTCCAACGCCGTGAGCGCGCGGCGCGCGTCCCCGCCCGCGAGCCGGACGAGGTGGGCGCGTGCGTCCTCGGTCAGCGTCAGCTCGCCGCCGAGGCCGCGCTCGTCGGCCAGCGCGCGCTCGATCAGCTCGGTGATGTCTTCGTCGGTCAGGGGACGCAGCTGCAGCACCAGCGAGCGCGACAACAGCGGGGAGACCACGGAGAACGACGGGTTCTCGGTGGTCGCCGCGACCAGCAGCACGGTGCGGTCCTCGACCGCGCCGAGCAGCGCGTCCTGCTGGGTCTTGGAGAACCGGTGCACCTCGTCGATGAACAGCACCGTGTTCTCGGCGTTGTACTGGCGCCGCCGCCGCGCCTCCTCGATGACGCCGCGCACCTCCTTGACGCCGGCCGAAAGCGCCGACATCGCGACGAACCGGCGGCCGGTGGCGATCGAGACGAGGTTGGCCAGCGTCGTCTTGCCCGTGCCGGGCGGGCCGTACAGCAGCACCGACGCCGGCGCGGCGCCTTCGACGAGCCGCCGGAGCGGGGCGCCTTCGCGCAGCAGGTGCTGCTGGCCGACGACCTCCTCGAGCGAGCGCGGCCGCATCCGCACGGCCAGCGGCGAACTCGCCGGGTCGGCCTGCGGTTCGCCCGCGTTCGACGTCGTGCGCTCCGGCGGCGGCGCCACGTCGGCGTTCACGGTGAAGAGTTCGTCCTGTGCCACACCGATGACGTTAACCGACGGCACCGACAGAACCACTTGCCCCGGTCCGGGGATCGGCGCTACCGTTGCGATGACCGGTTGACCGAAAGTGCGATTCTGGTCAACAGGTCAAACTCTCAACGAACCAGCAGGTGGACGAACGCATGAGCCATCCCAACCGCGAGCGCGCCGACCGCATCCTGGACGCGGCGGGCGAGCTGCTGCTGCGCATGGGCTACCGGAAGGTGGCGGTCGACGACATCGCGCGCGCGGTCGGCATCGGCAAGGGCACCGTCTACCTGCACTGGCGCAACAAGGAACTGCTGTTCCAGGCGCTGATGATGCGCGAGTCGGCCGACCTGACCGACGAGATCCTGCAGGCGATCAAGGCCGATCCGGCGATGATCCTCCCGCACCGGATGATCTCGGCGTCGTTCCTCACCACGCACCGCCGTCCGCTGGTGATGGCGATGCTGCGCGGCAACGCCGAGATGTTCGGCTCGCTCGGCGATCTCGCCCTGCGCAAGCAACAGGACGAGCTGCGCGGGCAGTTCGAGGACGCGATGCTCCGGCGCGGGCTGATCCGCGCGGACGTCCCGAACGTGACCTACGCGCTGCACGCGGCGACGCTCGGCTTCTACCTCGGCGACACGCTGTCGGACGAGTTCGACGGCATCGCACTGGAGGAGAAGGCAGCGGTCCTCGCGCACATCATCCGCACCGCGTTCGAGCCGGCCGGGGAGCCCGATCCCGCGGCGGTCGCGGACGTGGCGGCGGAATTGGGTTCGGCGCTCGAGGAGCTCGTCTCGGGCTACCGGAAAGGGATCTACGCACACGATCCCACCAGGGCACCCGGCTGATCCCGGGGCCACACAGGGGAAGAAGGGGCGGACATGACCACCACACAAGCGGACCTCTGGGGACTCCACGAAGCCCAGTTCTGGCTGCGGGGGAAGCAGCCGGAGGAGCGCGTGCACCACGCGGCCGACCTCGGGTTCTGGAACGTCTACGGGCACCCGGAGGCCGAAGAGGTCCTGCGCGACCCGGCGACGTACTCCTCGGACACCACCCGGCTGGTGCCGAAGGAGATGATGGCCGGCCAGGACATCGACGTCGACTTCGAGGAGATGCAGGCGGGGAACCTGCTGCAGCTGGACCCGCCGCTGCACAACAAGATGCGCAAGCTGGTCAGCCGGGCGTTCACGCCGAAGGTCGTCGCGGACCTCGAGCCGCGCATCGCCGCGGTGACGCACGAACTGCTCGACGCGGCGGGGTCGCCGGGCCGGCTCGAGCTGGTCGAAGACCTGGCCTACCCGTTGCCGGTGATCGTCATCGCGGAGCTGCTGGGGGTCCCCGCGAGCGACCGGAACCTGTTCAAGGGCTGGGTGGACAAGCTGTTCGACTCCTCGGAGCAGTTTTCGCTGAAGGAGCAGACCGAGGGGCGCCAGGAAGCGGTCAAGAAGTCCCTGGAGGGGCAGAAAGCGCTTACGGACTACCTCGGCACGCACGTCGACGAACGGCGCAAACAGCCGCGGGAGGACCTGCTGACGAAGCTCGTCGAGGCCGAGCTCGACGGGGAACGGCTGACGCGCAACGAAGTCGTCAACTTCGCGAACGTCCTGCTGCTGGCCGGGCACATCACCACCACGATGCTGCTCGGCAACGCGGTGCTGTGCCTGGACACCCACCCGGAGTGGGACGAGCGCGTGCGCGCCGACCGGTCGCTCGTGCCGCCGGCGATCGAGGAGTCGCTGCGGTACCTGTCGCCGTTCGCGGTGGTGGCCCGCGCGACGAACCGCGAGGTCGAGCTGGGCGGGACGACCGTGCCCGCGGACCAGATGCTGCTGGTCTGGGTGGCAGCCGCCAACCGCGATGACCGGGTGTTCACCGACCCGGACACGTTCAACCCGCTGCGGGACCCCAACCCGCACCTCGCGTTCGGCCGCGGGATCCACTTCTGCATCGGGGCGCCGCTCGCGCGGCTGGAAGGCCGGGTGGCGCTGGACATCCTGTTCGATCGGTACCCGGCGCTGCGCACGATCCCGGGTGAGCCGCCGAAGTTCCAGATCAACCCCAACATGACCGGGGTGCGGGAGCTGCCGCTCACCACGGCGTGAACCGGTTGCGCCCTGGGCGAAATCGCTCGCCCGGGGCGCTTGCCGTGTCCGAGGGTGGGGCGATGAAGGTGGCGGTGCTGGCGGACATCCACGGCGTCCTCCCCGCGCTGGAGGCCGTGCTGGCGGAGCCGGACGTGGCGGCGGCGGACCGGATCGTGCTGCTCGGGGACGTGCTGGCCGGCCCGATGCCGGTGGAGACCCTGGACCGGCTCCGTTCGCTGGGCTCGCGGGCGGTTTGGGTGCGGGGCAACGCCGACCGCGAGCTGGCGGCGTCGGCGCGCGGGACCGGGAAGTTCGTCCCGGACCCGATCTTCCCCTGGGCGGCGCGGCAGCTGCGTCCCGCGGATCTGCCGATCTTGGACGCGCTGCCGCTCACCGTGTCGCTGGACGGCGTGCTGTACTGCCACGCGACCCCGCGCGACGACACGGAGATCGCGCTCGTCGACAGCCCGCTGGAGCGGTGGGCGGAAGTCCTCGACGGCGCCACGGAATCCACGATCGTCTGCGGGCACACGCACATGCCGTTCGTCCGGCTGGCCGACCGGCGGCTGGTCGTCAACCCCGGCAGCGTCGGAATGCCCTACGGCGCCCGGGGTGCGCACTGGGCGTTGCTCGGCGACGGGGTCCAGCTGCGGCGGACGTCGTACGACGTCGAGGAGGCGTGTCGCTTCCTGGCCGCGCGGTCGGGCTATCCGGGCATCGAGGAATGGGCGGACTACTTCGTCCGCAACCCGGCTTCGGACGCGGAGGCGTTGCGGGTGTTCAGCGGGCGCGGAACGAGTTCCACATGATGACGGCGGCGTAGGGCAGGAACTCGCGGCCGCGGCGCCAGAGCCACGGGATTCCCTTGAGCACCAGCCACCCCACGTGCCCCGCGGCGCTCGGCTCGACCCCGCCGCCGCACGTGAGGCTGACCGGCTCCGGCACGGCGAAGCCGGCTTCGGCGAGCAGGGCGGTGAAGCCGTCGGCGAGGAGGCGGTGACCGAGTTCGGAGGGGTGCAGCCGGTCGACGCTCCAGACGGTGAGGTCGTAGGCACCGGGCAGGCGGTCGAGGTCGAGGCAGGGGACGCCTTCGCGGGCGACGACCTCGTCGATGGCGGCGTTCAGCTCGGCGACGCGGGCGCTGAGGGCGCGCTTGAGCGACGGCGGCAGGCGGAAGACCCTGCTGTGGTCGTGGAACCGGACCGGGACGACGGTGGTGTCCACTTCGCGGAGCCGTCGGATGACTTCGGTGAGGTCGGCGGCGATCCGGGCGGCGTCGAAGTCGGGCCGCAGGGTGTCGTTCATCCCGGCGACGAGCAAGGCGACATCCGGCCGGTGCGCGACGGCGGCGGGCACCTGCTCGGTGAGCACGCACCGCATCCGAGCACCGGTGAAGGCGGGATTGAGGTAGCCGGCGGGGCCGACCCCGAGCGCGGCGGCGACGAGCGGGCCGACACCCCGCCAGCCGCCCCGCTTGGGCAGCGGATCCCCGAGCCCGACGGCGGTGGAGTCCCCGAGCACGACGAGCCGCTCGGCGTGCTTGAGCGCGGGCACGGCCGCGGCAGGCACGGCCGCCAGGGCGGGGCGGGCGGGCCGGGAGGGTTCGGGAGTGACTTCGACACTGATCACGGTCACGCCCACGACCATCGGCCACGGAGACTCACACCCGGTGAGGACGAGGTAACGCGCCTGGGACGGAGCGCCTAATTCTTGACGCTCAGTTCACAGGAGCCGGAAATGTCCAGTTCGGGGGGTGGTTGGCGCTTGGTGGGATGACGTGTATGACTCATTCATGTCGCTTGACGACAGGGCTCCGGCAAAGCCGGGTGGGGCGATGCTCCGTCCGGCACCACCGCCCGCGGAACGCCGGGCCGAAGAGGCGCTTCAGCGGGATACCGAGCTTCGATGGTCATCAACGACTCGTTCATCGCATCCGGCGAGGTGAACGACTCGTTCATGCCAGCCGCCAACCGCCGCCTGAAAGACTGCCCACCGCCTCGCCACGAAGGCCGACGCCAAAGGCGAGAGGCCCCCGAGAACGGGCACCGACGAGAACCCAGACTCCCCCGCACCCCGATCCGAAGCCACAACACGGCCGGCAACGCCGGGTCAAGGCATCTTTCCCGCCTTGACGCGGTGTTGCCGGCCGTAGTCACAATGACAGCTTCGGGGTGCCGGAAGGCGCTTTGGCAGGACAGCTGTTCCCGGCCCCGCCCGCGGAACGCCAGGCCGAAGAGGCGCTTCAGCAGGATGCCGAGCTTCGACGGTCATCAACGACTCGTTCATCGCATCCGGCGAGATGAACGACTCGTTGCGCGAGCCTCAAAGGCGACGTTCAGCAGCAGAGCCGCCCCTTCGGCGGCACAGCCGCCCATTCAACAGCAAGCCACACCTTCGACGGCAGAACCGCCCCTCCCCCGCCCGAAAGAAAAGCCCACCCTCCCTGGGGGCTGCCCCCGCTACCAGCGTATCGAGAGGGTCCGACAGACCAGCCCGAATAAGCCCCCATCAGCCCAACCCATCCCCATCACGGCCACCCTGTGGACAAACCGCCCCACCCTCACCGGAACGCCGGGTAGAACGCCAAATCCGCGTGCGGCCCCAACCGCGCCGCCAACGCCGCCGCCACCCGGGCCGCGAACTCCGACACCGCCGTCATCCGCACATACCCCGCGTGCTTCGCCAAATCCCGCCACCAGGTCACCAACGCCGCCTCGCGGCTGACCGGGGCGGCGTGCCGGGACAAATCCAGCGATCCCAGCTCCTCCCCCGTGATCACCCACACCCGCAGCAGCTCGCTGGTCGTCAAGTGCTCGGCCAGCACGTCGTCGTCGGCGAAGGCCGGCCACACCCCGACCACCTCCGCGCGCCACGCCGCGATCATCGCTTCGCTCATGCCCGCCGGCAGGGCCAGCGCGTCCGGCCAGCTCGCGAACGGCAGCCGCAAGTGCGCCGCGTCGACCAGGGCCGATCGGACGCAGCCGTACTCGAAGTCCAGGAAGCGGACGCTCTCGCCCGTCACCAGGTTGTTGTCCGGGCTCAGCTCCACCGGGCTGAACGCGCGGAACCCCGCCGACCGCGACTGCTCCAGCGCCTCCGCCACCTGCGTCAGCACCTCTTCCGGCGCCGGGATGCCGAGGCGCTCCTGGATCACCGCCGGCACCCTCGCGCACAGCTCGTCGTCACCGCGAGCGTCGTTCTTCGCCGGGCCGCCCAGGCGCCGCAGCAACGCGTTGAAGTCCGCCTCGCGCCCCGCCGTGCTCGCGTGCAGCCGGCCCAGCGACCGCGCCCACGACAGCAGCGCGCGCTCGGCCGCGCGGGAGTCGCGGGCGTAGAGCTTGTCCTCCAGCGTCGGCGTGCGGCCGAGGTCCTCCAGCACCAGGACGCGGTCGCGGCCGTCGTGGGCCAGCAGCTCCGGGCACATCCGCTCGTCCGGCGCCAGCGCGGTGAACAGCTGGTAGCTGACCGCCTCCTGCGCGAACGGGTCGGCGTCACCCGCCGCCGGTGACTCCGGGTAGTGCTTGATGACCAGCGTGCGCGGCAGCGCGAAGGACGACGACACCACCCGCGCCCGGACGACCGTCGCCGGCCCGCTCCCCGCCAGGTCCTCCGGCGCGACCAGCGTGATCGCACTGCCGAACCGGCGCGAAAGAACGGACTCGCCCGCCGCGACCGCCGCGGCCACGGCGAGCTGCTCGGCTCCTGCCCCGACCCCAGCGTCGCCGGAGGAGGAGGTGTCGACTGTCATTGTCACCGACCCTACTCGTGACTGAGCAACCACGACTACTGACATCCGGACAAGAAGCCCCCCGTCCGGACCGGTCATCCCCGTGAAAGCGGACGCGTTCCCACCCGTGAACGTTGCCCATTCCGGCGCAGAGTCAACACAATGGCCGCTGCTGCAACGATTCCGAGAAGGTTGACGAGCAGCTGGCCGACCGACTGGAGGCACCGGCTCCACTCCCCCGCCACGGCCGCGATGACCGCGTAACCCGCGGCCGGCACCGTCGTCACGGAGATGAAGACGCCCACGAGCGCGGCCGACTTCGCCGACGTCATGGCGAGCATCCCGGCGGCGCCGGCGAGCATCGCGACGACCAGGGACGGCACGCCGACGGAGAACACGAAGTCGACTTCGTGGTTCTGGTCCAGCTGGAAGGCCTGTTCGCCGAAGACGTCGGTCGCGCGCACGAGCAGCGCGCCACCCAGCGTCACGACCATCGCCAGCGGGAAGCCGACGCCCAGCGCCGCGCTCGCCCGGCGGAGCAGGTCCCCGCGGCGCAGCACGAGCCCGACCGCGAGCGCGGCCAGCGGCCCGAACTCGGGGCCGACGACCATCGCGCCGACGATCGTCACCGCGGAGTTCGTCAGCACGCCGACCGCGGCCAGCAGGCAGGCGATGGTGAGGAACGCCAGGAACGTCACGTTCATCCGCGACTCCTCGCCCGTGCGGGCGACCAGCTCCTCCCACACGACGGCGTCCGCGCCCTCGCCCGGCGCCGCCTCCTCCGCCCGGTCGGCGGCGTCGGACAGCGCGGTGTCGAGGGCTTCGAGCGTGATGCCGCCGGTGTGGTCGAGGCCGAGCCCGCACAGCGCGTCGACGATCTCGTCGGCCGCCTCGCGCGCGATGTCGGCCTCGACCAGGTCACCCGCCGGTTCCACGGCGGCGCCGCGGTGCGCGATCAGGTGCGCCGTCCCGGCGTGGGCCCGCAGGACGTCCAGCGCTTGCGCGGTGACTTCCGGCGGGCACACGGCCCTGAGGTGCAGCACTAGTTCTGCGGGGCGGGCGCCGGCTTCGCGTCGATGCCCGCTTCCTTGCGCTGCTGCGCCGTGATCGGCGCGGGCGCCGCGGTCAGCGGGTCGTAGCCGCCGCCGGTCTTCGGGAACGCGATGACGTCCCGCAGCGAGTCGGCCTTGGCCAGCAGCATGACGATGCGGTCCCAGCCGAACGCGATGCCGCCGTGCGGCGGCGGGCCGAAGGCGAAGGCGTCGAGCAGGAAGCCGAACTTCTCCTGCGCTTCCTCGTCGCCGAGGCCCATCAGGTTGAAGACGCGCTTCTGGACGTCGCCGCGGTGGATACGGATCGAGCCGCCGCCGATCTCGTTGCCGTTGCAGACGATGTCGTAGGCGTAGGCGAGCGCGTTGCCCGGGTCCTGCTCGAACTTGTCGATCCACTCCGGGGTCGGCGAGGTGAACGCGTGGTGCACCGCCGTCCACTTGCCGGAGCCGACGGCGACGTCGTCGCCGATGTCCTCGACCGGCGCGAACAGCGGCGCGTCGACGACCCACACGAACGACCAGGCGTCCTCGTCGATCAGGCCGAGGCGCTTGCCGATCTCGTCGCGCGCGGCGCCGAGCAGCGGCTGCGTGCTCGACGCCTTGCCCGCGGAGAAGAAGATGCAGTCGCCCGGCTTGGCGCCCGCCGCGGCGGCGACGTTCTCGCGCTCGGTCTCGGACAGGTTCTTGGCGACCGGCCCGCCGAGGGTGCCGTCTTCGTTGACGAGGATGTACGCGAGGCCGCGCGCGCCGCGCTGCTTGGCCCACTCCTGCCACGCGTCGAGCTGGCGGCGCGGCTGGTCGGCGCCGCCGGCCATGACGACCGCGCCGACGTACGGGGCCTGGAACACGCGGAACGGCGTGTCGGCGAAGAACTCCGTCATGTCGGTGATCTCGAGGTCGAAGCGCAGGTCCGGCTTGTCCGAGCCGTACTTGGCCATCGCCTCGTGGTAGGTGATGCGCGGGATCGGCCGCGGGATCTCGTGCCCGATCAGCTTCCACAGCGCGGAGACGATGTCCTCGCCGAGCGCGATGACGTCGTCCTGCTCGACGAAGCTCATCTCGATGTCGAGCTGGGTGAACTCGGGCTGCCGGTCGGCGCGGAAGTCTTCGTCGCGGTAGCAGCGGGCGATCTGGTAGTAGCGCTCCATGCCGCCGACCATGAGCAGCTGCTTGAACAGCTGCGGCGACTGCGGCAGCGCGTACCAGGAGCCGGGCTTGAGCCGCGCGGGCACCAGGAAGTCGCGCGCGCCTTCGGGCGTCGAGCGGGTCATCGTCGGGGTCTCGATCTCGACGAAGTCCTGGGCGTGCAGCACCTCGCGCGCGGCGCGGCTGACCTCGCTGCGCAGCCGCATGGCCGCGGCCGGGCCGCTGCGGCGCAGGTCGAGGTAGCGGTGCTTGAGGCGGACCTCTTCGCCGACGTCGACGCGGTCGTCGATCGGGAACGGCAGCGGCGCGGCTTCGGAGAGCACCTCGAGCTGGGTCGCGAGGACCTCGATCTCGCCGGTGGGGATCTCGGCGTTCGCGTTGCCTTCGGGGCGCTTCGCGACCTCGCCGACGATCTTCACGCAGAACTCCGAGCGCAGCGCGTGCGCGCGCTCGGCCATTTCACCTTCGCGGAAGACGACCTGGGCGACGCCGCTGGCATCGCGGAGGTCGATGAAGATGACGCCGCCGTGATCGCGCCGCCGGGCCACCCATCCGGTGAGGGTGACGGCCTGTCCGGCCTGTCCGGCACGCAGGGTGCCGGCGTTGTGAGTGCGGAGCACTGCGACTGCTCTCCTTCGACCTGGGGTTATCGCTGCCCGGAAAGGCTAACGAACCACCCAGCGTACGACGTCGGCAGGCTTGGGTTGCGCGGTGGTCAGAGCACGAACTTCGGCCGGGTCTCGAGCGCGGCGACCAGCCGGTGGGCCTGGGCCAGGTAGGCGGCGACCCGGTAGATGCGGCCGCCGGGATGGGCGACGAGCCAGCTCGCGGCCGCCGAGGCGGACGAGAAGAACGGCTGGCCGGCGCAGGCGACGGCGTCGGCGTGGTCGAGGCCGAAGCCCAGGTCGACGGCCGCGACGACGGCCGAAGACGGGTCGGCCTGCACGATCGCGTGCGGGGTGAGGTCGATCCGGATGCGGGTGCCGGTGACCGGGCAGGTCGCGGCCGCGTGCACGCGCTCGCCGGTGGCGATGGCCAGCAGGAACATGTCGACGGTGCCGTCGGGGCCGGCGCCGAGGGTGCCTTCGGCCGGTTCGAGGCGGTGGTGGGCGCCGCGCGGCGCGGGTCCGGTGCTGACGAGGTCGCGGTGCAGGGTGAAGCCGATCAGTTCGACGAGCCGGCGCGCTTCGACGGGGGCGACGCCGACGGTGGCGGCCAGCCGCTCGACGCTGACGGGGTGCCGCCCGGCCCGGGTCAGCTTCAGGGCGGCCCACGCGAGCCGGGCGGCCGCGACCCGGTCGGTCTGCGAGGTCGTCATTCGCCGCTCTCCCTTCCGCATCGATCCCTTCGACGTTAGGCGTCGGCGAGCCGGAGCGACAACGACACGATCGGACATTTTTCCGCAAGCCCCCGACTCGGCCGCGCAATCGGGTGAGGACTACGGCGAACGGCGCAGTTCGCACGGCTCCGGGGACGATGGGGTGACGCCTTCACCCACACGGCGGCGAGGCGGGTGATCACGTACCGCGGGTGGCGGTTGTCCACAAAGGACAGCGGGCGCGGCGGATGGCCGAGCGGGTTCGCGAGGTCCGCGCGGTCGCGGCCGCGGAGCAGGCGGATCCGCTCCGCCGCGGGCGACGGCCAAGCGTGTTCGCCACGCCACGCGGCCGCGGGCCGCGGACGGATCCACTCGGCCGCAGGCGACGGCCAAGCGGGTTCGCCACGCCCGCGCGGTCGCGGGCCGCCGCGGCTCCCGCGCCATCGGGCTCAAAGCAGCCGCAGCTGCTCCGCCGCCGGCACCTCGATCCGCGGCTCGGGCACCACCTCCATCCCCCGCGAATCCTCCCCGCGGCTCCGCAGCAACCCGTGCCGCCGGAGCAGCGGCGCCACCCGCTGCCCCAACCGCTCCCGATACGCCTTCTGCACGTAACTCCCCCGCGCGTACAACTCGCGGTACCTCGGCACCAGCTCCGGGTACGTCCCCGCCAGCCACCGGCCGAACCACTCCCGCGCACCTGGGCGCAAATGCAGCGGAATCACCGTCGCGCTCGTCGCGCCCGCTTCGGCCAGCCGGGCGAACAACGCGTCCAGCGCCTCGGCCGAGTCCGTCAACCACGGCAGCACCGGCGCCACCAGCACCGAGCACGGCAGCCCCGCGTCGCGAGCCTTGCGGATCAGCTCCAGCCGCGCCCGGGGGCTCGGCGTACCCGGTTCGAGACGGTGCTGCAGCTCGCCGTCCAGCAACGCCAGCGAGACCGCGAGCGACACCGGTACGTCCCGGGCCACCTCCTGCAGCAGCGGCAGATCGCGCGCCAGGACCGTGCCCTTCGTCAGCACCGACAGCGGCGTCCCCGAGCGGGCCAGCGCCGTGATGATCCCCGGCATCAGCCGGTAGCGGCCCTCCGCGCGCTGGTACGGGTCGGTGTTCGTGCCCATCGCCACCGGCTCGCGCCGCCACGACGGCCGCTTCAGCTGCGCCGCCAGGACCTCCGGCGCGTTGACCTTCACGACCACCTGCGTGTCGAAGTCGTGGCCCGCGTCGAAATCCAGGTACGTGTGGGTGTTCCGGGCGAAGCAGTTGTGGGACACCATGCCGTCGGCGATGAAGTCGCCGGTGCCGGTGGTGATGTCGAACAGCGGCAGTTGCAGTCCCAGTGGCTCGATCGTCTCGACGCTGCGGCGGCTCGCGCCGATCACCGCGCCGTCGAGCGATCGCTTCCACGCCACCGCCGGGTTGCCCACGTGCAGGAACCGCAGCACCTCCGCGGTCCCGCCGAGCAGCCGGACCTCCTGCCGCGCGGGGAACTTCGGCACTTCGTCGATCTGGTGCGCGAAGCCGAAGCGGGTGAGCGCGGCGGCGAAGGCCTCGATGATCTCGGGTTCGTCGTGCGCGACGGCGAGGACGCCGCGGCCGTAGTCGCCCGCCAGGTCGAAGACGCCGGCGAGGAACCCGCGCTGCCAGTGCGCGTCCGGGTCCGGCGGCACCTGGAGGAACCCGACGGACGCGCCGAAGTCGGGCAGGTACCCGAGGGCGCGGGTGGCCGCGTCCGGTTCCGCGGCGAACCCGCCGGAGCGCAGCATCCCGCACAGGTAGCCGGCCCGGTAGCCGAGCGTCTCGTCCGGCGTCGGCTCGAACCGGCCGACGCCGATGAGCTCGGTGCCGGGTTCGAGGTGCGGCCGTTGCGCGGCGCCGAACTTGCTGCCGGTGACGTGCTTCCAGCCCTTGCTCGTGAGGAACCGGTGGTCGCCGCCGGCGACGAGCCGGGTGCCGTCGTCCAGGGTCACGCGGTAGGCGGCGCGCAGGGTCGTCCAGTGCGCTTCGACGCGGGTGGGCACGAGCCGGCGGGACGCGCCGTGGCCGCGGGTGCCGTAGATCTCGTCGCCGACCTTCAGTTCGGACAGCGCCCGGGTGCGGCCGTCCGCCAGGAGGATCTTCGTGCCGCCTTCGAGGCAGTACGTGCAGGCGTGGGAACAGCCGCGGTACGGGTTGACGGTCCAGTTGAAGGGAACGCCGGAACCCGAGGGCACCTTGTTCAGCACGGAGCGCGCGTGCACCTCGTGAAAGGTGACGCCGTCGAACTCCGGTGACCGCACGGACCGCACCAGGCCCTCCAGCCCGGGCAGTGCCGGCTCACCCTCCCCCGCTCGCTGCCGATCCCATCGCACCGCGCCAGTCGAACATATGTTCTAGTCGAGTGTCAAACCGGTTCGCCGCAGGCGAATCCGCGTGGTGCGGGTGTGACTCCTGGGACGCTTCGGCTGATCTGCGCGGCTGCCGCGCCAGATCAGGACGAGAAGCGGTCCAGCGCCCGGATCTTGTTCGTCGCGTCCAAAGCGGCCACCTTGTACGCCTCCGACAGCGTCGGATAGTTGAACACCGCGTCCACGAGGTAATCGACCGTCCCGCCGCAGCCCATCACCGCCTGTCCGATGTGGACCAGGTCCGTCGCGCCCGTGCCGAACACGTGGACCCCCAGCAGCTTCCGGTCCTTGGTGGACACCAGCAGCTTCAGCATCCCGTAGCTGTCCCCGGTGATCTGGCCGCGCGCCAGCTCGCGGTAGCGCGCGATGCCCACCTCGTACGGCACCGACGACGACGTCAGCTGGGCCTCCGTCGCGCCCACGTACGAGATCTCCGGGATCGTGTAGATGCCGATCGGCTGCAGCGCGCCCAGGCCGTTCGCCGGTTCGCCGAACGCGTGGTACGCCGCGAGCCGGCCCTGGTCCATCGACGTCGCCGCCAGTGCCGGGAAGCCGATCACGTCGCCGACCGCGTAGATGTGCGGCACCTCGGTGCGGTAGTTCTCGTCGACGACCAGGCGGCCGCGCTCGTCCGACGACAGCCCGGCCGCGTCCAGCGCCAGCTCGCCCGTCATGCCCTGGCGGCCCGCGGAGTACATGACGCCGTCGGCCGGGATGCGCTTGCCGCTGACCAGCGTCGTGATCGTCGCGTCGTCGGACACCGCCACGTCCGCGACCTTCTCGCCGAAGCGGAACGTCACGCCGAGGTCGCGCAGCTGGAACTTCAGCGACTCCACGATCTCCGGGTCGCAGAAGTCGAGCATCTGGTCGCGCTGCTCCACCACGGTGACGCGCGAGCCGAGTGCCGCGAACATCGACGCGTACTCGATCCCGATCACGCCCGCGCCCACCACGACCAGCGACGACGGGATCTGCTCCAGCTGCAGGATCTCGTCGGAGTCGAGCACGCGCGCGGCGTCGAAGTCCACCTGGGCCGGGCGCGCCGGGCGGGTGCCGGTGGCGATCACGACGTAGTCCGCGCTCAGCGTCCGGCGGTCGCCGGGGTGCTTGCTTTCGACGACCACCGTGTGCGGGTCGGCGAACGAGCCCGTGCCGGAGATCAGGTCGACGTGGTTGCGCATCAGCTGCGCCCGCACGACCTGGACCTCACGCCCGACGACGTGCTGCGTGCGCGCCAGCAGGTCGGCGATCGTGATGTCCTGCTTGACGCGGTAGCTGGCGCCGTACAGCTCGCGCTGGTTCATGCCGGTCAGGTAGAGCACGGCCTCGCGCAGCGTCTTGGACGGGATCGTGCCGGTGTTGACGCACACCCCGCCGACCATGTCGTGCCGGTCCACGACCGCCACCCGCTTGCCGAGCTTCGCCGCGGCGATGGCGGCCTTCTGGCCGCCGGGGCCCGAACCGATGACGATGAGGTCGTACTCGTGCGCGCTCACGGTGTCGAGCCTGCGCACCCGGACGCCCCGGCGCAACCCCCCGCGGGTGAAGATCCGCGCGCGGATCCGGTTCCGGGCTAGCGTGGCCGGGTGCTGCGCGTCTCGCTGCTGGGCGAGCAGGTCATCGCCGACGACACGACCGGCACCGTGCTGACGCGGTCGCCGCGGTCGGTCGCGCTGGTGGCCCACCTCGTCGTGCACGCCGGGCTGGCCCAGCCGCGGCGCCTGCTCGCGGGGCTGTTCTGGCCGGACTCCACCGACGCGCAGGCCCTGACCAACCTCCGCCGCGAGCTGCACCAGCTGCGCCGCGTGCTCGGCGACCTGCCCTCGCTCGCCGTCACCGGGCGGGACCTGTGCTGGCGGGACACGCCGTCGACCCGGGTGGACGTGCGGGAGTTCGACGTCGCCTACCGGGCCGCGCTGGCCGCCGAAGACCCCGGCGAAGCCGTCGCCCACGCCCGGACCGCGCTCGCGGCCCACCGCGGCGAGCTGCTGCCCGGCCTGGCCGACGACTGGGTCCTGGCCGCCCGCGCCGAGCTCGACCGCCAGTGCGTCGAGCTGTGCGACCTCATCTGCCGGACCCCGGCGGGCGACCCGGCCGCCGCGCTCGCCGCGGCCCGCCGCCGGATCCGCCTGCGCCCCCTCGAAGAGACCGGCTACCGGACGCTGATGGGGCTGCAGGCCGACGCCGGCGACCGCGCGGGCGCGGTCGGCACGTACCACCGGTGCGCGTCGGTCCTCGAACGCGAGCTCGGCGTCGTCCCGGCCGAACCGACCCGCGCGGCCCTGCGCCGGCTGCTCGACCGGCCCGGTCCCGAGGTCCGGCGGGCGGCCGCCACCGGGCTCGTCGGCCGGGCGGCCGAGCTGGCGCGGCTCGGCGAGCGGTGGCACGCGGCCGCCGCGGGCCGGGCCGGGATCGTCCTCGTGCGCGGCGACGCCGGCGTCGGCAAGACGCGGCTCGTCACCGAGCTCGCCGGGCTGGCGCGCGCGGAAGGCGCCGTCGTCGCGACCGGACGCTGCTTCGGCTCGGCCGGGCAGCTCCCGCTCGCGCCGGTGGCCGACTGGCTGCGTACGCCCGCCGTGCAGCGCGCGGCCGCGGCCCTCGACCCGGGGTGGCGCGCCGAGGTCGACCGGCTGCGGCCGGCCGCGCGCCCGGCCGCGGGCGGGCACCCGACCGTCGACGCGTGGCAGCGCCTGCGCTTCTTCGAGGGGCTCGCCCGCGCGCTCACCGCCGGCGACCGGCCCGTCCTGCTGGTGCTCGACAACGTGCAGTGGTGCGACGAAGAGACGGGCGCGTTCCTCGCCTTCTGCCTCGGCCTCCTGCCCGACGCGCCGCTGCTGGTCGCCGGGACGCTGCGCGACGGCGACCTCGACCCGGGCGTGGCCGCCTGGACCGGCCGGCTGCGCGACGACGGCAAGCTGACCGAGCTGCCGCTGCGCCCGTTCGACGCCGACGGCACCGCGCACCTCGGCGAAGCGGTGGCCGGACGCCCGTTGTCCGCGTCGGACCGCACCCTGCTGCACGCGGCCACCGGCGGGTTCCCGCTCTACGTCGTGGAAGCGTTGCGCACCAACGCTTCCCCGCCGTCCGGCCGGCTGGACGGCGTGCTGCGGGCCCGCCTCGAACAACCCGGCCCGGCGGCCCGCGAAGTCGCCGGGCTGGCCGCCGCGGCGGGCCGGGACGTCACCCTCGAGCTGCTCACCGAGGCGAGCGACCTCGACGCCGACACCGTCGTCGAGGCCGTCGACGAGCTGTGGCGGCGCCGGATCGTGCGCGAGGTCGGCGGCGGCTACGACTTCACCCACGACCTCCTGCGCGAGGCCGCCTACCAGCAGGTCAGCCCGCCGCGGCGGTGGCTGCTGCACCGGCGGCTGGCCCAGGGCCTGGAGCTGCTGCACGCCGACGACACCGACGCCGTGGCGGCGCAGCTGGCCGAGCAGTACGCCCGCGGCGGGCGCCCGGACCGCGCTGTCGAGCACTACCGGCGGGCCGCCGCCGTCGCCGCCCGGACGTTCGCGCACGCCGAGGCGATCCGGTTGCTGAAGGAGGCGCTGACGCTCGTCCGCGCGCGTCCGGCGAGCGGCAACCGCGACCGCGCCGAGCTCGACATCCTCGAAGCGCTCGCCGGGCCGCTCAACGCCCACCGCGGGTACTCCTCCCCCGAGCTGCAGCACGTCCTGGAACGGTCGCTCGCGCTCGCGGAGACCGGCGGCAGCAAGGAGTCCGCGCTGACCGCGCTGCTGGAACTGTGGTCGTCGCGGTTCGTCCAGGGCCGGACGGCGGAGGCCCACGAAGCCGCCGAGCGGGCCCTCACGCTGCTCGTCCCCGGCACCAGCGCCGAGCAGGGCGGCTCGGCGCACTTCATCGTCGCGGGCTCGTCGCTGACCCTCGGGCACGACCCGGCCGAGGCGCTGCGGCACTTCGAGCTCGGCGCCGAGCGCACGCGCGGGGCGTCGTCGTGGCCGATCGGCACCCGGCCGGACGTGCACGGCCCGGCCTGGGCGGCGCACGCCCACTGGCTGCTCGGCCACGACGACGCGGCCGTGGCGAGCAGTGCCGACGCGATCGCGCTGGCCCGCCGGATCGAGCAGCCGTACAGCCTGGCCATCGCCCTGGCGTACGCCGGGATCACCCACCAGATGCGCGGGGACCGGCCGGCGCTGTGGACGGCCGTCACGGAGCTGCACGCGCTGTGCGACCGGTACGGCTTCGCCTACTACCGCGAGTGGGCGCTCGTCCTGGGCGGCTGGGCCCGCGGCGGCGCGGCCGGGCTGGCCGCGGCGCAGGAGGGCGTCGCGAACCTCAAGGCCGAGGGGTCGTTCGCCCGGATGCCGTACTGGCTGACGCTGGTCGCCGAGCTCGCGCCCCCGGCGGCGGCCCGCGCGACGCTGGACGCCGCCCTCGCCGCCGGCGAAGCCCGCGACGACCGCTGGTGGCTGCCGGAGGTGCTCCGGCTGCGGGCCGCCCACGACGCCGATCCGGTCCCCCGCCTGCGGGCGGCCGCCGAGCTGGCCCGCGTCCAGGGCAGCGTCGCCCTGCGGCGGCGGGCGGAGGCGGACCTGGGCGTTCGGCTCCCGTCCTGACGCCGCCCGAACGGACCGAACGCTGCGCGAACGCCCGCTGCCTAGGTTCCCCCCGGTACGGGAAATCCGAGAGGGGCACCATGACCACCACCGCACTGCCGCACGAGGAACTGGCCACCGCGCTGCGCGGCGACCTCGTCACGCCGGCCGACCCGGGCTACGACGAAGCCCGCGCGGTCTACAACGCCATGATCGACAAGCGCCCGGCGGCGATCGCCTACTGCCGCGACGCCGCCGACGTCGTCACCTGCGTCCGCTACGGGCGCGAACAGGGCCTGGACCTGGCCGTGCGCGGCGGCGGCCACAACGCGGGCGGCCTCGGCGTCGCCGACGGCGCGCTGGTCATCGACCTGTCCGGGCTGCGCAGCACCACCGTCGACCCGGTCAACCACACCGTCCGCGCCGACGCGGGGTGCACGTGGGGCGACGTCGACCACGCGACGGTCGCGTTCGGGATGGCGACGCCCTCCGGCGTCGTCGCCTCGACGGGCGTCGCGGGCCTGACGCTCGGCGGCGGCATCGGCTACCTGGCCCGCCGCTTCGGCCTGACGGTCGACAACCTGCTCGGCGCGGACGTCGTGCTCGCGGACGGCTCGTTCGTGCACGCTTCGGAGTCGTCGCACCCGGACCTGTTCTGGGCCCTGCGCGGCGGGGGCGGCAACTTCGGCGTCGTCACGTCGTTCACGTTCCGCTGCCACGACATCGGCGAGCACGGCGTGGTGATCGGCGGGCCGGTGCTCTACGACCTGGCCGACGCGCCCGACGTGCTGCGCTGGTACCGCGAGCTGCTGCCGTCGCTGCCCGAGGAGCTGAACGGCTGGTTCGGCCTGCTGACGATCCCGCCGGCACCGCCGTTCCCGGAGGAGCTGTGGGGCCGCAAGGCGTGCGGCATCGTCTGGTGCTACACGGGCGCGCACGACAAGGCGGACGAAGTGCTGGCGCCGGTCCGCTCGTTCGGGTCGCCGTTGCTGGTCGGCCTGCAGGAGATGCCGTACACGGCGTTGCAGGGGGCGTTCGACGCGCTGTACCCGGCCGGCCTGCAGTGGTACTGGCGGGCGGACGTGTTCCACGAGATCTCCGACGCGGCGATCGAGGTCCACGTCAAGCACGGCGCGGACCTGCCGACGATGCACTCGACGATGCACCTGTACCCGATCGACGGCGCGGCGAGCCGGGTCGCCCCGGACGCGACGGCGTTCCCGCACCGGTCGGGCGGCTGGTCGGGCGTGATCGTCGGGGTGGACCCGTCGCCCTCGCAAGCCGAGGCGATCTCGCAGTGGACGCGGGAGTACTGGGAGGACCTGCACCCGACGTCGGCGGGCGGGGCGTACGTCAACTTCATGATGGAGGAGGGCCAGGACCGGGTGAAGGCGTCGTACGGCGCGAACTACGAGCGCTTGGCGGCGGTGAAGCGGCGGTACGACCCGGACAACGCGTTCCACGTCAACCAGAACATCCGGCCGGCGTAGCGCGCGGCGCGGCGGCCGGGACGAGGGGGCCCGGCCGCCGGGGGTAGGTTCGCCGCAGGAGGTGATCACGTGCCCCGGTGGGACGTCCTCGCGGCGATCGGCGCCGGCGGCGCGCTGGGCAGCCTCGCCCGCTACGGCCTGTCCGTGGCGATCCCGCACGCCCGCGGCGAGTTCGCCGTCGCGACGCTGCTCACCAACGTCCTCGGCTGCCTGCTCATCGGCGTCCTGATGGCGCTGCTGACCACCACCGCGCGCCCCCACCACCTGCTCCGGCCGTTCCTCGGGGTCGGGATCCTCGGCGGGTTCACGACGTTCTCCACGTTCGTGACCGACACCCTCGACGCGGCGACGACCGGGCGTCTCGTGGGATCCTTGGCGTACGTGGCCGCGTCGCTGGTGCTGTGCCTGGCGGCGGTGACCGCCGGCCTGACGGCGACGCGCGCGGTGCGGAAGGGGCGCTGATGGAAGGACCGGCCACCCGGCTCACGATCTACCTCGGGGAAGACGACCACTGGCACCACAAGCCGCTCTACCACGAGATCGTCCGGCGAGCCCGCGACGCGGGCCTCGCGGGTGCTTCGGTGCTTCGCGGCGTCGAGGGCTACGGCGCGTCGTCGCTGATCCACACGACGCGGATCCTGTCGCTGTCGGAGGACCTGCCGGTGGTCATCGTGATCATCGACCGCGAGGAGAAGCTGCGGGAGTTCCTGCCGCAGCTGGACGAGCTGATCGGCGAGGGCCTGGTGACGCTCGACCAGGTCGAGGTGGTCCGCTACGTGGGGCGGACGGAGTGACGGTGGTCCTGGTGGCCGTCGGCGGAGCGGCGGGGTCGATCCTGCGCTACCTGACCGACCGCCGGGTGCAGTCGTGGCGCGATTCGCCGTTCCCGTTCGGGACGCTGACGGTGAACATCATCGGCTCGTTCATCCTGGGGTTCCTGAGCGGCTGGCTCCTGCACGGCGCTGAGCCGTCATCGGTGCGCGCGCTGGTGGCCGTGGGGTTCTGCGGAGGGTTGACGACGTTCTCGACGTTCGGCTACGAGACCGTGCGGCTGTTCCTGGAGAAGACGCGGCTGTACGCGGTGCTCAACGTGCTGGTGACGGTGGTCGCCGGTCTGGCTTCGGGCGCTCTCGGCCTGCTCCTCGCCACGGCGATCTGGTCCTGACCCGAGCGCCCCAATGCGGCCTTGGTTGCTCCACCGATGCCCCCACCGCCACCCTCAACGGAGGCGCTTCGCGCCGCGGTGCTGATTCAACGCACCCAATGTGGCCTTCGGTGCGTCTGACGCACCGAAGGCCACATTGGGGCGCCGGCAACCGGGGTCAGCGCGGCGCGAGCCCGCGCACCTGCTCGAACGGGTCCCCGCCGGTCGGCAGCAACGCGATGATCGGCGTCGTCAACCCGTTGTCCACATAGGACTGGACCTGCTCCCGGCACGACTCCACGCTGCCGTGGATCACCAGCTCGTCCACGACCGAGTCCGGGATCACCTGGTTGGCCTGCTGCCGGTCCCCCGCCGCCCACGCTTCGTGCATCGGGGCCAGCTGCGGACCGCGGCCCAGCCACTCGTGGAACGCCGCGTACACCGGGACCGTCAGGTAGCTCGAAATCAGCATCCGCCCCAGCCCGCGCGCCGCGTCGGCGTCCTCCGTGGGGCAGACGAAGATCCGGGCCGCCAGCTCGACGTCCGGGCCCACCACCGACCGCACCTTCGGGACGTCCGAAGCCGCCAGCCAGTTCGTGATTGCGCCGTCCGCTTCACGCGCCGCCAGCTTGAGCATGCCCGGGCGCAGCGCCGCCAGCATGATCGACGGCGGCGGGTCGGCCGGGCGCTCCAGCCGGAACTTCGACACCGCGAACGTGTCGTACTTTTCGCTGACCTTCTCCCCCGCCAGCGCCGAACGCAGGAACCGCAGCGTGTCACGGGACCGCGCGAACGGCTCTTCGAAGGACGCCGCGTTCCACTGGGAGACGATCACCGGGGACGAGGCGCCGATGCCCAGCACGAACCGGCCGGGTGCCAGCTCCGCGACCGTCGCCGCCTGCATCGCCAGCAGGCCCGGGCCACGCGTGTACACCGGGACGATCGCCGTGCCGAGGCGCAGCTGCGGCGCCCACTGCGAGGCCAGGACCAACGGCGTGAACGCGTCGGTGCCCGCCGTCTCCGCCGTCCACGCGTCGGTGTAGCCCAGGTCCGGCAGCTGTTCGACCATCTCCCGGTGCGCCGTCAGCGGCACCCCGGTCAACGGGATCGTGAGGCCCCATCGGCTCATGCGTTCTCCTTGTCCACGGCGGAAAGCTCGCGCAGCAGCCAGTCGACCTGCGTGCGCATCAGGTTCTCCGCGACCTCTTCGGCCTGCGGCGTCATGTGGGTCGCGCCCGCCAGCGGCAGGAACACGTGCGACCGCCCCTTCGCCAGCAACGCCGACGACAACCGCAGCGCGTGCGCGACGAACACGTTGTCGTCGGCCAGCCCGTGCACGATCAGCAGCGCGCGGCTCAGCTCGCCCGCGCTCTCGATCAGCGAGTTGTGCGCGTAGCTCTCCGGCTCGTCCTGCGGCTTCCCCAGGTACCGCTCGGTGTAGTGCGTGTCGTACAGCGACCAGTCGGTGACCGGCGCGCCCGCGACCGCCGCGTGGAACACGTCCGGCCGGCGCAGCACCGCCAGCGCCGACAGGTAGCCGCCGTACGACCACCCGCGGATCGCCACGCGTTCCAAGTCCAGCTCCGGATGAGACGCGGCCGCCGCCTGCAGCGCGTCCACCTGGTCCTGCAGCGTCACGTCGGCGAGGCGGCCGGCGACCTCGCGTTCCCACACCGCGCCGCGGCCGGGCGTGCCGCGGCCGTCCGCGACGAGCACCGCGAAACCCTGGTCGGCCAGCCACTGCGACGTCAGGAAGGCGTTGCGGCTCTGCAGGACGCGCTGCGCGTGCGGCCCGCCGTACGGGTCGAGCAGCACCGGCAGCTTGCCCTCACTGGGCTCGTACCCGCGCGGCAGGAGCAGCGCCGCGCGCAACCCCCGCTCCCCCAGCGTCAGCCAGGTCAGGTTGGGCACGATGTCCGGGTCCACAGTGGACGTCTCGATGGACGCGACCGGCGAACCGTCCCGCAGCACCGAAACCCGCGGCCCGCTGTGCTCCAGGCTCCACGACGAGAGCACGGTGACCGCGGCGTTTCCGGCACCGTGGTGCACGCCGTCCACAGTGGACAGGCGCCGCACCGAAGCGCCGTCGGTCCGGAACACGTGGATCTGCGTCGGGTCGTCCTCGGACGCGCTGAAGAGGATCTCGTCGCCGACGTCGAGGACGGCGCGCAGCTGCAATCCGGCCGGGGTGACGGCCTCGCCGCCGACGAACAGCCGGTGGTCGCCGTCCACCATGCCCTCGACGACCAGGCGGCCGTCCGGCGTCCACGCCGGGACCCCGCCGACGATGTCGACCCAGTGCTGGTCGGTGGCGGTGTACAGCACCGACGTCGAGCCGTCGGCGACGTCCAGGCCCAGGACGTCCATCCGCTTCTGATCGCGCGGCTGGACGGCGAGCAGCGGCGCGCCGCCGGCCGACCAGTGCACCGAGGCCAGGTACTCCCACTCGCCCGGCGCGACGTCCACGCGGGAGCCGTCGAGGCCGAGCACGGCCAGGGAAACGAGCGCGTTCGTGGTGCCCGCCGCCGGGTACGCGACGACGTTCGCCGGGTTCTGCGGGTTGGCCGGGTCGGCGATGGTCCAGCGCGGCACCGGGCCGCGGTCGGAGCGCTCGGCGAGGATGCTCCGGCCGTCCGGGGCCCACCAGTAACCGCGGGTGCGGTCCATCTCCTCGGCCGCGATGAACTCGGCGAGGCCCCAGGCGATGTCCTCGCCGTCCTCTTCGACCAGCACGCGGTCGTCGCCGGTGGCCAGCTCCATGACGTGCAGCCGCCGGTTCTGCACGTAGGCGACGTGCTTCCCGGTCGGGTCCGGCCGCGGGTCGATGACGGCGCCGTCGACGCGCAGCGTCACCTCACCGGACGCGAGGTCCAAGGTGTACAGCTTGCCCGAAAGCGAGAACGCGGCGACCGTGAAGCCCGCGTCGACGCCGTAGTGGACGACGCCGCCGCCGGCCTCGCGGGCGCGTTCGCGGCGCGCGCGCTCCTCGGCGGGCAGCTCCTCCTCGCCGGGCAGCAGCTCGACGGCGTCGACCAGCTTCGTCTCGGCCCCGGTCGCCGGATCGGCCGACCAGAGGCTGTGCCGGGGGTCGGTGCCCGACTCCGCGCGCAGGAACAGCACGCGCGAGGCGTCCGGGGCGACCCGGAACTCCTTCGGCGCGCCGAGGGTGAAGCGCTGGGTCCGGGCCTGCTTGCGGAGGAACGGGAGGTCGTCGACATCGGTCACGCCCGCACTCTTTCAGACGATCACGCGGATACGCCAACGCCCTTGAGCTTCGCCAGCTCCGCGTCGACGTCGTAGTCCGGTTCGGGGAACCGCGGCTTCAGCTCCGTCAGGGTCTCGATCAGCAGTTCGGCGACGGCCCAGTTGCGGTACCACTTGTGGTCGGCCGGCACCGCGTACCAGGGCGCGGTCTTCGCGAAGATGCCGGCGTAGGCCTCCTGGTAGGCCGGCCAGTGCGAGCGCGCTTCCAGGTCGCCCGGGTTGTACTTCCAGCGCTTCTCGGGCGTGACGAGCCGGGCTTTGAGCCGCTTGAGCTGCTCTTCGGGCGAGATGTGCAGGAACACCTTGAGCACGGTCGTGCCCGCCTCGGCCAGCTCCGCTTCGAACGCGGTGATCTCGGCGTACCGGCGGCGGCGCTCGGCCGCGGTGAGCAACCCGGACACCTGCGGGACGAGGATGTCCTCGTAGTGCGAGCGGTCGAAGACGCCGATCTGGCCGGGCGCCGGCAGCTGCTTGCGGATCCGCCACAGGTAGTGGTGGCGCCGCTCGGCGGCGGTCGGCTTCTTGAAGGCCGCGTACCGGACGCCCATCGGGTTGACCAGGCCGAGCACGTGCGAGACCGTGCCGCCCTTGCCGGAGGTGTCCATGCCCTGCAGCACGAGCAGCACGCTGCGGGTGCCGCCGCCGACGCCCTCGGCGTAGAGGGCCTCCTGCAGCGCCGACAACCGCTCGCCGGCGCCGTCGAGCTTGGCCAGCGCCTTGGGCTTCTTGCCGGGGCCGACCGGGGTCGAACCCGGGTCCGGCAGCTCCGCGCCGACGCGCAGCGCGTCCCGGACCCGGCTTCCTGCGTCCTTCTTCGCCATCCCGCGAAACTACCCGCTCAGGTCGCAGCTTTCTCGGCGAACAGGGCCAGCCCCCGGTCGTGCCCGCCCTCGCTGGAGACGCCACGGCGGATCTTCGCCGCGTCCGCGCCGTGCCGCTCGAAAGCCCGGTGCTCCAGCTCGACACGCGTGCTGCGCGGCCCCTCCTCGACGAACCTGACCTCGATTTCGCTGGCGTGCGCCGGGTCCGGGTCGGGCTTCCAGTCGCCGTCGATCCGCCAGGACAGCACCACCCGGGCCGGCGGCTCCCAGACGAGCACCTCGCCCCAGTCGCACTCGGCGCCGTCGACGGTCTTCTCGTACCAGCGGCCACCGGCCTTCGGTTCCAGGACGGCCTCGGCGAGGTCGGCTTCCCCGAGGTGGTGCTCGCGCGGCCACCAGCTGTCGAAGGCCTCGGTGTAGGTCTTGAACGCGTGCTCGCGCGAGCACGCGACGACGACGCTCTTGCGGAACGGCTCCACGGTCATGGCTGCTCCTCTTCGGTGGATTCCGCCAGTTCGGCGAAGGACTTCAGCGCGTCCGACCACATCCCGTCGAGATAGGCGCGCAGGGCGGCGAGGCCGGCCGGTTCCAGCCGGTAGAGCCGCTTGGTGCCGGCGGCCCGGTCGGTGACCAGGCCGGCCTCCTTGAGCACCTTCAGGTGCTGGGAGACGGCCGGGCGGCTGATCGGCAGGTCCGCGGCCAGCTCGCCGACCGCGCGCGGCCCGTCGCGCAGCGCCTCGAAGATCGCGCGGCGCGAAGGGTCGGCGAGGGCGGCCAGCTGGTCGCTTCCGTAAGTCGCCACGAACGGTAAGTTACTGCTTACCAAACCGGTCGTCAATCGCCGAGCAATGTTTCGCGGGTGTTGCGTGCGGATTGCGCAACGAACGACGGGTGAAAGCAATGATTCCCGGCTGAACTCTGCGTCTTCTGCCTTTAACCTGAACGCATGACGACGTTCGCCGGCCGGGAGACCGCCGCCCCCACCGCCGCGAGCTTCATCGAGCTCGACGAGCGGTGGAGCACGCACAACTACCACCCCCTGCCCGTCGTGATCGCCGAGGCTTCCGGTGCTTCGGTGACCGACGTCGAAGGCCGCTCCTACCTGGACTTCCTGTCCGGCTACTCGGCCCTGAACTTCGGCCACCGCCACCCGGACCTGATCGCCGCCGCCGTGGACCAGCTCGGCCGCGTCACGCTGACGTCGCGGGCGTTCCACCACGACCAGCTGGGCCTGTTCTGCCGCGAGCTGGCCGAGCTGACCGGCACCGAGCTGGTGCTGCCGATGAACTCCGGCGCCGAGGCCGTCGAGTCGGCGGTCAAGATCGCCCGGAAGTGGGCGCACCGGGTCAAGGGCGTGCCGGACGGCACCGCCGAGATCATCGTCGCCGGCTCCAACTTCCACGGCCGGACGACCACGATCGTGTCGTTCTCGACCGACGAGACCGCGCGCGCCGACTTCGGCCCGTTCACGCCCGGCTTCGTCACGGTGAAGTACGGCGACGCGGCCGCGCTGCGCGACGCGATCACCCCGCGCACCGCCGCGGTGCTGCTGGAGCCGGTGCAGGGCGAGGCCGGCGTGATCGTGCCGCCGGAGGGCTACTTCGCCGACGTCCGCGCGGCGTGCGACGAACACGGCGTGCTGCTGATCGCCGACGAGATCCAGTCCGGGCTGGCCCGCACGGGCACGGTGCTGGCGCTGGACCACGAAGGCGTCCGCGCCGACGTGTACACGCTGGGCAAGGCCCTCGGCGGCGGCATCATGCCGGTGTCCGCGGTGGTCGGCCGCCGCGACGTGCTGGGCGTGCTGAAGCCGGGCGAGCACGGCTCGACGTTCGGCGGCAACCCCCTGGCCTGCGCGATCGGCCGCGCGGTGGTCAAGCTGCTGGCGACGGGCGAGTTCCAGCAGCGCTCGACGGAGCTGGGCGCGCACCTGCACGGCCGGCTGAACTCGCTGATCGGCACCGGGCTGTCGGAGGTCCGGGGCCGCGGCCTGTGGGCGGGCATCGACATCGCCCCGGGCGGTCCGTCGGGCCGCGAGGCGTCGGAGGCCCTGGCCGGCCGCGGCGTGCTGTGCAAGGAGACGCACGAGCGCACGCTGCGCGTGGCGCCGCCGCTGGTGATCACGTGCGAAGAGCTGGACCGCGGCATCGACGCGATCGCCGAGGTCATCCGCCCCTGAGACGTCCGGATGCCGCCGGGTGAGCCTCCCGCCCCGGCGGCATCCGGAGCACAACGCGCCGAACCGGCCGGCCGCGCACCCGCCGTTGATCGGGCGCGGCGGAAGGTCCGCCCTCGCCGCCGTGGTGCGGCAGCCCGCGCCGCATCGGCCGAACGCCCGCCCCATCCACCCTGCCCGCGCAGCCCGGCCGGGTGACCACCCCCGCACCGGGAGCAGAACGTCCCCTTCGGACGTTGTGCCCGGTATGGGATTCGGGGAGCGCCCGCTGGTGGGCACGAACAGCGTCACACCGGGCGAGCTGTACGAGCAGGGGAAACGGCTGCGGGAGAAGGTCCCGGCCACCGCGCACGACCACGAGGCCGCCGGCGCGGGCCGGCCGGACGCGAAGCAGTACTTCGAGGCCAGCAACGCCGGGCGGCTTCCCGAACTGGCCGAACTCCGCCGGGAGCGCATGCTCGCGTCCCCGTTCACCTTCTTCCGCGGCGCCGCCGGGCTGATGGGCGCCGATCTCGCCGGCACGCCCGATTCCGGGCTCACCGCCCAGCTCTGCGGCGACGCCCACGCCGCCAACTTCGGGCTCTACGGCACGCCCGAAGGCAAGATCGTGATGGACATCAACGACTTCGACGAGACCGTCCCGGGCCCGTGGGAGTGGGACCTCAAGCGGCTCGCCGCCAGCCTCGTGCTCGCCGGGCGCGAGGGCGGCATCGGCGAGTCCGGGTGCCGCGAGGCCGCCGAAGACGCCGTGAAGTCCTACCGCCGCACCATCCGCGCGCTGGCCGACCTGCCGTTCCTGCGCAGCTGGAACGCGCTGCCGGACTCGTCGGTGCTGTCCAAGGCCCGGGCCGACGAGCTGATCGACGACTTCGCCGACGCCGCCGAGAAGGCCCGCAAGAACGACAGCGCGAAGATCTCCGCGAAGTGGACCGAGCGCGTCGACGACCACGAGACCGGCCTGGCGCGCCACCGGTTCGTCGAGGACCCGCCGGTCCTCACGCACGTCGACGACCGGACCGCCGAAGCCGTCGCCGCCGGACTGGTGTCCTATGTGGACACCCTGCGCGAGTCGCGGCGGACGCTGATCGAGCGGTACCGGATCGCCGACGTCGCCTTCCGCGTGGTGGGCACCGGCAGCGTCGGGCTGCGCAGCTACGTCGCCCTGCTGCACGGCAACGACGACGAAGACCTCGTCCTGCAGGTGAAGCAGGCGGCGAAGCCCGCACTGGCGCCGTACCTCGACCTGCCCGAAGCGGACCACGAAGGCCGCCGGATCGTCGACGGCGCCCGCCTGGTGCAGGCCGAGACCGACATCCTGCTCGGCTGGACGACGATCGACGGAGTGCCGTACATCGTCCGCCAGTTCCGCAACCTCAAGGGCGACATCGACCCGGCGGAGCTGGAGAAGGACCACCTCGACGACTACGGCCGGCTGGCAGGCGCCCTGCTGGCCCGCGCGCACACGCGGTCACTGCACCCGAAGCTGCTGGCGGGCTACTTCGCCGACGACTCCGAATTGGACGAAGCGATGGGCGCGTACGCGGTGCGGTACGCCGACCGCACCGAGGCCGACCACGCCGCTTTCAGCCGGCGCTGAACAACTCCAGGATGTCGGCCGCACAACCCCACGCCAGGGTGATCCCCGAGCCGCCGTGGCCGTAGCAGTGGACGACGTCGCCCGCCCGTTCCAGCCGCACCACCGGCCGGAACGGGCGCAGCCCCACCGCCGACCGCAGCACCTCCGCGCCCGCCAACGCCGGGACCAGCTCGCGGCACCGCCGCACGATGTCCGCCGTCACGCCCGGGTTCGGGATCGTGTCGCCGCGGCCCGGCTCCTCCGTTCCGCCGCACACCACGTGCGTGCCGTGCGGGATGGCGTACGTCACGCCCGGGCCCGTTTCGTCCACCACGAACTCGCGCAGGCCCGGGTCGGCCAGGTGCACGACCTGCCCGCCGATCGGGACCATCGAGCCGTCGCCCGCCAGCGGACCCGCGCCCAGGCCCGCCGCGTTCACCACCGTTCCCAGGCAGGACAGCGACGTCAGCGACCGGTATTCGACGCGCACGCCCAGCGAAACCACCTGGGCCAGCAGCCACTCCAGGTACACCGGCGTGTCGACCAGCGCCGTCGTGAACACCAGCTGGTCGCCGTCGCGGACCGGGTCGATCATCGCGCGCAGCCACTGCGGCTCCGGCTCGCCCGAGGCCAGCAGGACCCGGCCGCGGCGGAACCGCACCCCCGGCGCCTCCTGCGCCCGCAGCACGTCCAGGGTTTCCGCCGTCCAGCGCGCGATCCGCTTGTCCGGGCGGCGCACCGGCGGGTACAGCACCCCGCCCGCCACCGCCGACGTCGACTCCCCCGGGCCGGCCGCCGCGACGACCGTCACGTCGTGGCCCGCACCGGCCAGCCGGTACGCGCAGCTCAGGCCGACGATCCCGGCCCCCGCCACCGTGATGTGCATGCCCGCATCGTGGCAGACGGCCGCCCCACGCCGCCGCGGCTACCCTCGCGCGGGTGAGGACGATGTGGGTGCCGGCCGCGGTCTGCGGGCCGCTCGCGCTGCTGCTGGGACTGCCGTTCGCCGGCGGGACGACCCCGGGCGCGGCCGACGCCGTGGTCGCCGGCTGGACGGCGCACCTGAGCCCGGGCGTGCTGCGCGCGCTGGTCTTCCCGACCGAGCCGTACGTCGTGTTCGCGCTCGGCGTCCTCGGCGTCGTCCTGTGCCTGCGCGCGGGCCGGAAGCTGGAGGCCGGGCTCGCGCTCGCGGCGCCGCTGCTGGCGATCCTGCTGACCGCCGTCCTGCTCAAACCCCTGTACGACCGGTGGAAGAACGACACCCTGGTCTACCCGAGCGGCCACACCGTGAGCCTGGTCGCGGTGCTGACCGTGCTCGTGCTCGTCACGCGCAAGGTGATCGTGGTGGTGCTGAGCGCGCTGGCGCTGCTCTGCGCCACGGCCGGGCTGGTCGGCCTCGGCTACCACTACCTCACCGACGTCGCCGGCGGGACGCTGTTCGCCGTCGCCGTCGTGCTGCTCACGTGGCCGGCGCCGCGTCCCGCGCCAGCGCCGTCAGCCGGCTGACCGCGCGCAGGTACTTCTTGCGGTAACCGCCGTTCACCATCTCCTCGGTGAACAGCGCCGGCAGCGGCTCGCCCGAGACGACCACCGGGATGGCCCGGTCGTAGAGCCGGTCGGCGAACGCGACCAGCCGCAGCGCGACGTTCTGGTCCGGCGCCGGGTGGATGTCGCGCAGGTGCACCCGCGTGACGCCGTCCAGCAGCCGCCCGTAGCGGGAGGGGTGCAGCGAAGCCAGGTGCTCGACCACCGCGTCGAAGTCGTCCACAGTGGACCCTTCGTGCGCCGCGACGGACTCTTCCAGGACGTCCGGCGAAACCGGCGGCGGCGCGTCCGGCAGGCCGCGGTGGCGGTAGTCCGGGCCGTCGACGCGCACGACACCGAACCGGGCCGAGAGCGTCTGGATCTCGCGCAGGAAGTCCTCGGCGGCGAACCGGCCTTCGCCGAGCTTCTCCGGGAGCGTGTTGGACGTCGCCGCGACGTACACGCCCGCGTCCATCAGCTCCTGCAGCAGCCGCGTGACCAGCGTGGTGTCGCCCGGGTCGTCCAGCTCGAACTCGTCGATGGCCAGGATCCGGTGCTCCGACAGGCGCCGCACGGCCTCGGCGAAGCCCAGCGCGCCGACCAGGTGGGTCAGCTCGACGAACGTCCCGTACGCCTTGGGCGAGGGCGCCGCGTGCCACGTCGAGGCGAGCAGGTGCGTCTTGCCGACGCCGAACCCGCCGTCGAGGTAGAGCCCCATCGGGCCGGCCGGCTCCGACGACCCGCCGAAGAGCTTGAAGCGCTTCTTCTCCTTGCGCGCGCCCACTTTGGCGGCGAACGCCGAGCACGCCTCCACCGCGGCCGCCTGGCTGGGCTCGTCGGGGTTGGGGAGGTAGGTCTCGAACCGGACCGCGTCGAAGCGCGGCGGCGGCACCAGCGCACCGATCAGCTCGTCGGAGGACAGCTCGGGTCGGCGGTCGGTGAGGTGCGCGGGCATGGTCGCAGAGCCTAACGGCGTCGCTGACCCCGTCGGGTGGCGATGTCCCCCGGTCGAGACGCACTTCACGCCCGTGCTGGGATTGTCGGCGTGCGGAGCGTGTGGCCTTCTTCGACGGACGAGCTGACCGGGGTCGACCTGGAAGCGATCTACGCCTACCCGGCGGACCTCGACCGCCCGTGGGTGCAGGTCAACTTCGTCGCGTCCGCCGACGGCGCCGTCGAGGTCGACACGACCTCCGCCGGCCTTTCGCACGCCGCCGACCGCAAGGTCTTCCTGCTCGGGCGTGACCTCGCCGATGTGATCCTGGTCGGCGCCGGCACCGCCCGCGCCGAGGACTACCGCGGGGTCGTCGCGGGCCCGAAGCGCCTCGAACGCCGGCGCCGGCTCGGCTTCGAGACCGTCCCGCCGATCGCCGTCGTCACGCGCACCGCGGACCTCGACCCCGCGTCCCGGTTGTTCACCGAGACCGTCGTACCCCCGATCGTGGTGACCACGGAGTCCGCCAAAACCTGGCCGCTGGAGGCCGCCGGAGCGGAGATCCTGCGCGCCGGGGACACCGACGTCGACGTCCGGCGCGCGCTCGAGCTGCTCGCCGCGCGCGGGTTGCGCCGCGTCGCGTGCGAGGGCGGGCCGCGGCTGTTCGGGCAGCTGGTCGAAGCCGATCTGGTGGACCAGCTGTGCCTCACGGTCGCGCCGCTGCTCGTCGCCGGGAGCGCGGCGCGGATCGCGGCGGGGCCGGTCGCCGTGCCGCGCCGGCTCGCGCTGGCGTCGATCCTGGTCGAGGACGGCTTCACGCTCCTGCGCTACCGCCGGGACGCCGGGTGAGCGACGACGGCGACCTGGTCGCCAAGGCCGCGGCCGGCGACGACGCCGCGTTCGGCGCGCTCGTGCGCCGGCACACGCCCCGGATGTACCGCGTCGCGCTGCGGATCACCGGCAGCGCGGGCGAGGCCGAGGACGTCGTGCAGGACTCGTGGCTGGCCGCGTGGCGCGCCCTGCCCGCCTTCCGGCACGAATCCGCGGTCTCGACGTGGCTCTACCGCGTGGTCACCAACAGCGCGCTCGCGCTGCTGCGCCGCCGCCGGCCCACGGTCTCGCTCGACGAGCCCACCGACCGGTCCACTGTGGACACGGCGTTGCTCGCCGCCGCGGTGCCGGGCCCCGAAGGCCGGGTCGTGCGGGCCGAGGAGGTCGACGCCGTGCTGCGCGCGATCGGCCGGCTGGAGGTCTCGCAGCGGGTGCCGCTGGTGCTGCGCGAACTGGAGGGGCTCAGCTACGAAGAGGTCGCCGAAGTGCTCGACGTGAACGTCGGAGCCTTGCGTTCCCGCCTGCACCGGGCCAGGGTGGCGCTGCTCGCCGAGTTGAGGGAGCGGTGATGGCCGAGTTGTCCGACCCCGAGCGGGATCCCCGCTGGGACGCCGTGCGCGCGGCGGCCCGGCGCCGGGTGCCGACCCCGCCCGGGCTGGTCGAACGGGTGCTGCGGGCGGTCGCGCGCGGCCGCCGGACCGCCCTCGAGGTGCCCGGCGACGACGGCGACCTGCGGGTCGCGGAAACCGTCGTCACCCGGCTGGCCACGGCGATCGCCGGCGAGCGGGCGCCGGCCGGGGTGCGGGTTTCGGCCGTCGCGGTCGAGGACGACGCCGTGCAGGTGCTCGTGTCGGTCCGGTTCGGCGTCGCCGCCGACGAGGCCGCCGAGGCGCTGCGGCGGGAGGTCACCGCGGAGCTGGCGCGCCAGCTCGGGAGCGAGGCGACGGTGAACGTGCACGTCGTGGACGTCCACCGCGACTGACGTTCCCCCGATCGGGTGAGTCTGCGTGAGGTTTGCGCCCGCGCGGGCATCGTACGGGCGAGAGACCGCCGCGAGAGGAGCCCGCACGCATGCACCCGGAACGGACCGAAAGCCCCGGCACGGTGACCCCGCTCAACGAGGAGGGCACCGCCGGCCGCACCACGATCTCCTCGCTGGTCGTGCAGAAGGTCGCCGGCCTGGCCACCCGCGAGGTCGCCGGGGTGCACGCCCTGGGCGGCGGCGGGGTGTCGCGCGCGATCGGCGCGCTGCGCGAACGCATCCCCGGCTCCGGCACGGTGAGCACCACCGGCGTGGCCGTGGAGGTCGGCGAGAAGCAGACGGCGATCGACCTCGACGTGATCGTCGAGTACGGCGCGCGCATCGTCGACGTCGCCCGCGCGGTGCGGCGCAACGTGATCACCGCGGTCGAGCAGATCACCGGCCTCGAGGTGATCGAGGTGAACATCGCCGTCAACGACATCCACCTGCCCGGCGAGGAAGAAGCCGAATCGACGCGGGTGGAATGACCGGGCGCGACCGGGCGGCCTTCCGGGAGTTCGTGCGCACCCACCACCCCGACGTCGGCGGTGACCCGGCGGTGTTCGCCGCAGGACTGGCCCGGTTCCGCGCCGGGGAGTCCGAAGTGGACACCCGCTACGACGCCCCGGTGAGCTTCACCGCCCGCCGGCGCGGGATCGCCGCACTGCTCGCCCGCTTCCGCCGCCGGCCACCGCGGGTGCGGTGACCACGCTTTCCGCCACGATGGACCGTCCAAGGAGGACATGTGAACGCAACGCAGACCGGGCTCCTGGCCGGGCTGATCCTCGGCCTCGCCGCGTCCCAGGGGTTCACCGCGTTCCTGGTGACCCTGGCCGTCGGGATCATCGGCCTGGTCGCCGGCCGGGTCCTCGACGGCGAGCTCGACCTCGGCGAGCTCTTCGGCAAGGGCCGCGACAAGTGAGCCGCGTCCTGGACGTGCCGCGCGAGCTCGCCGAGCCCGCCGAGCGCGGCACGCTCACCGTCGGGCACGCCGTGGTGCGCAAAGTCGCCCAGCACGCCGCCGACCAGGTCCCCGGCACCGCGAGCGACGGCAAGAAGGGCGCCAAGGCGAAGGTCGGCGGGCTCGACAACGACGTCGACTTGGCGCTGGACCTGGCTTTGCAGTACCCGGCGCCGGTGCGGACCGTCGTCGGCGTCGTGCGCGAGAAGGTCACCGAAGAGGTCGAGCTGCTCACCGGCTACCACGTGCGGACCCTCGCCGTGACGGTGTCGGCGCTGCGGCCCGCGGTGGCGCCGAGGGTGCGGTAGCCGTGCGCGTGTTCGTCCGCCTCCTTTCGACGCTGCTCGGGCTGGCCTTCGCCGCCGCCGGGGCGTTGCTCGCCCTGGAAGTCGGCTGGCACTGGTGGCGTCCGGCTTCGGACCCGCTGCTGGTGCCGTGGCCGCGTTGGCAGGCGCAGCTCGCTTCGCTGGGCTGGGACGCCTACGCGGTGCGCGTCGGCGCCGGTGTGCTCGCCGCGGCGGGACTGGTCCTGCTGCTCTGCGCACTGGCCGCCGGAAACCGCGCGGTCCGGCTCACCGACCCGGCCGACGAGGTGAGCGTCTCGACGTCGCCGCGTTCGCTGGCCCGGCTGGTCGGGCTCACCGTGCGCGCGCAGGACAACGTCGCCGGCGCGACGGTCACCGCGAGCGCCCGCCGCGTCCGGGTCCGCGCGAAGAGCACTCTCGAAAGCGAAAGCGAGCTGCGGCCGCGGCTGCTCGAGACCGTGACCGCGCTGCTCGACGACGTCCCCCTCGCGCGACGGCCGAAGGTGACCGTGGTCGTCGACTCCCCGAAGGATCGCCGATGAGCAAATCGATTGCCGCGAAGGCGCTTTCCCGGTCGTACGCGGGCGAACGCACCGGCGTGTTCCTCGTCGGGCTTTTGGCCCTGCTCGGCGGGGCGCTGGCCCTGGTGGTCGGCTTCGGCGTGCTCGGCGAGTTCCGCGGGCGCCGGCCGCTGCTCGACCCGATGGCGCTCGACTGGCTCGGCGGGCACGCCACGCCCGCCCGGATCGCCGCGATCGTGCTCGGGCTGCTCCTGGTGGTGCTCGGCCTGCGCGGCACGGTGCGGTCGCTGCGGCCGGAACCGCGGCCCGACCTGGACCTCGACACCACCGAGGGCGCCGAGCTGGTGGTCACCGCCGCCGCGATCTCCGGCGCGGTCCAGGCCGACGCCGAACAGCTCGACGGCGTGAGCCGCGCCCGGGTCCGCGCCGTGGGCTCCCGGACGTCTCCCGCGTTGCGGATCACGCTGTGGCTGCACGAGGGCACCGACCTCAAGAGCGTCTGGGAAGACCTGGACGGCCGCGTGCTGACCAGGGCCCGGGAGTCGCTCGGCCTCGACGTCCTGCCGACGGCCGTCCGCCTGGAACTCGACACGAGCACGGCGAAACGCGTGCGCTGAACGGCGTCTTTCCGCAGAATGCCCGCATGCCCCTACCGCTGCAGCCGCCGCTGAAGCCGATGCTCGCCAAGCCCGCGAAGGCCATCCCGGACTCCGGGGGCCTGCTGTTCGAACCGAAGTGGGACGGCTTCCGCTGCATCGTCTTCAAGGACGGCGACGAGCTGTACCTGCAGTCCCGCGCGGAAAAGCCGCTCAACCGGTACTTCCCGGAGGCCGTCGCGCGGCTGCTGGAGACGCTGCCGCCGCGGGTCGTGCTGGACGGCGAGCTCGTCGTCGCGCGCGGCGGGCGGCTCGACTTCGACGCCCTGACCGAGCGCATCCACCCCGCCGAAAGCCGGATCACCCTGCTGGCGGCCGAGCAGCCGGCCGAGTTCGTCGCCTTCGACGTCCTCGCCCTCGACGACGAGTCCCTGCTCGACGAGCCGACGTCGGCGCGGCGCGACCGGCTCGTCGAGCTGGCCGGCGACGCCTTCCCGCTGACGCCGGCGACCACCGACCCGGACACCGCGCGGCACTGGTTCGAGCTCTTCGAGGGCGCGGGCCTCGACGGCGTCATCGGCAAGCCCCTCGACGAGCCGTACACGCCCGGCAAGCGCGTGATGGTCAAGTACAAGCACCTGCGCACCGCGGACTGCGTCCTCGCCGGACTGCGCTGGCACGTCGACGGCGGCCCCGGCGACCTGGTCGGGAGTTTTCTGCTGGGCCTGTTCGACGACGCCGGTGTGCTGCACCACGTCGGCACGGTCGGGTCGTTCCCGAAGGACCGCCGTCGCGAACTCGCCGAGGAACTGGCGCCCCTGGTCACCGACGGCGAAGACCACCCGTGGGGCGGCCGCGCGACCGGCGAGGCCCAGCGGATCCCCGGCGGGGTCACGCGCTGGCGCGCCACCGAACACGAATGGGTGCCGCTGCGGCCCGAGCGGGTCGTCGAAGTGGCCTACGAGAACACCGAAGGCGGGATGCCGTCGCGCTTCCGGCACAACGCGCGGTTCAAGCGCTGGCGGCCCGACCGCGAACCCGCGTCGTGCGACTACAGCCAGCTCGAGGAGCCCGCGCGCTACGACCTCGACGCCGTGTTCCGCGGCCAGGTCGTGCGGACCCGCTAACCCGCGTCCCACACCGGCCGTGCGAAGCTCGGCACCACCCTGCCTGTGATCTACGTGAGGACCTCGCCCGTGCGCCGCCGCCGTACCCGTCTCCTGGTCGCGCTGCTCGCCCTGGCCTCCGCCGCGGGCTGCGCCGCGGGGCCGTCGGTCCGCCCGGCGCTGGTCGAGAACGACGGCAAGACGACCACGGCGGCGCCCACCGGCACCCCGCCGGTGCCGCTGCCCCCGCTGGCCGAGCCGCAGTCGCCGTCGCTGCGGTGGGCCGACTGCGACGACGACACCCGGCAGCGGATCGGCACCCCGCCGGTGCCCGACAACCTGCACTTCACCTGCGCCCGGGTCACCACGCCGCTCGACGCGCCCGGCGAGGCCCGGCGGTCGGTGGTGCGGCTGCTGGCGCTGAAGGTCGGCACCGGGCCGATCCCGCTGGTCGTGGTCAACGACGTCGACGGCGACCCGGGCACGGTGTACGCCGCGCGGCTGGCCGCGACGCTGCCGCCGGCGTTCCTGGCGAAGTTCTCGCTGATCGGCCTGGACCGCCGCGGCACCGGGCTCTCGGCCCCCGTCCAGTGCGTGCCGCCGGACATCCGGCACGACCTGATCGACGCCGACCCGGGCCAGGGCGACCTGCAGGACGTCCTGGACGCGGCGCGCAAGGCCGGTCAGCAGTGCGCGATCGAGCTGGACGACTCCCAGACCGCGCTGGACAGCTGGCGCGGCGCGGGCGACCTGGAGGAGCTGCGCAAGGCGCTGGGCTCGGACCGGCTCAACGCGCTCGGCCGCGGCGACGGCTCGAAGCTGCTGTCCGAGTACGCGGTGCGCTTCCCGGGCCAGGTCGGCCGGATGGTGCTCGACGGCGTCCCCGACCCGGGCCCGGACACGGCGGCGGTGCTCGACGCGGTCGCCGCCGGCGCCCAGACGACGTTGGACGCGTTCGCCGCGGACTGCGCGGCCCGCAAGTGCGCCCTCGGCGATCCGAAGGCGGCCCTGACGGCGCTCACCCAGCAGCTGCGGGCCGCGCCCCCGATGACCGAGGACGCCGTCGCGTTCGGGCCGGGAGTGGCGATGTACGCGGTCTATGCGGGGCTTTCGCAGCGCTCGCGCTGGCCGGAGCTGGCCGACGCGATCACGGCGGCGCGCGGCGGCAACATCACCCCGCTGGCGGCGTTCGCGGCGCCGGTGCTGCACGACACGCGCGCGCAGCCCTCCCGCCTCGACGCGACGATCGCGACCCGCTGCAACGACAGCCAGACGCGGCTCTCGGCCGACCAGCTCGACCAGGTCGCGGCCGGGATGCGGACGAAGTACCCCCAGTTCGGCACGGTCGTCGCGCAGCAGCTGGCGTGGTGCGGGCCGTGGCCGGTCCGCACCGAGCCGCTGCCCCCGGCGGGCGCGACGGGAGCCCCGCCGATCCTGGTGACGGCCACGGCGGCCGACCCGCTGACCCCGCAGGTGGGCAGCACCCGGGCAGCCGACCAGATGCCGACGGCGGTGACGCTCACGTGGCAGGGCGCGGGCCACGGCGCGGTGGGCACGTCCCCGTGCGTCACGGAGGCGGCGCGGGCGTTCCTGGTGGACGGCAAGGTCCCGGTGGACGGCACCCTCTGCCCCGCCTGACCCCTCGTGAGTGGGAAACAGTGTTCCAACCCTGTTTCCCACTCACGAGCGTCACTGGCGGTAGGACTCCACCTCGGAGACCGGGCGGGCCTGCGCGTCGTCCGGGTTCTCGTGGAACTCCGACTTCGCGCGGCGCTGGCGGAGCAGGTCCCAGCACTGGTCGAGCTGCTGCTCGACCGCGGTGAGGCGGTCCTTGTCGCCGCCGCTCAGCCCCACGCCGACCGAGCGCGACCGGAGTTCGTGCTCCTCCGCGATCAGCTCGTCGATCCGGCCCAGGATTTCGCCGTCGGCCATGTGTCCTCCTCTTCACGGGTGCTCGGGTGCAGACGCTACCCCGGACCCGGGAATTCCCGCCGGGCCCACGTCGTTGACCAGGGCATGAGCACCGTTGAGCTGACCGCCGAGAACTTCGACCAGACGGTTAACGACCACGAGTTCGTCCTGATCGACTTCTGGGCGAGCTGGTGCGGGCCGTGCCGCCAGTTCGCGCCGGTCTACGAGAAGGCGTCCGAGAAGCACGACGACATCGTGTTCGCGAGCGTCGACACCGAAGCGCAGCAGCAGCTCGCCGCCGCGTTCGACGTCCGCTCCATCCCGACGCTGGCCATCATCCGCGACAAGACGCTGATCTACGCCCAGCCCGGCGCGCTGCCCGAGCCCGCCCTCGAAGAGCTCATCAAGCAGGCTCGCGAGGTCGACATGGCCGAGGTCAAGCGCAAGGCCGCCGAAGCCGAGGCCGAACAGGCCTGACCACCACCACACGCGAAGGCCGCCCCCTCGGGGGCGGCCTTCGCGTGTCTCAGGAGCGAGTCGCGAGCCCGCGCAGGAAGAACGCCAGGTTCGCCGGCCGCTCGGCCAGCCGCCGCATGAAGTAGCCGTACCACTCGTCGCCGTAGGGGACGTAGACGCGCATGCGCGCGCCCGAGGCCGCGATCCGCGCCTGCTCCTCCGGCCGGATGCCGTAGAGCATCTGGAACTCGTGGTCGTCGTCCTTCCGGCCGTTCTCCTCGGCCAGCGCGGCGGCGATCCCGATCATCCGCGGGTCGTGCGACGCGACCATCGGGTAGCCCTGACCGGCCATCAGGACGCGCAGGCAGCGGACGTAGGACTTGTCCACTTCGGACTTCTCCTGGAACGCCACCGGCTCCGGCTCGGCGTACGCGCCCTTGCACAGCCGCACGCGCGAGCCCGGGCCGGACAGCTCCCGGCAGTCCTGCTCGGTGCGTCGCAGGTACGCCTGCAGCACCGCGCCCACCCACGGGTACTCGCCACGCAGCTCGCGCAGGATGCCGAGCGTCGAGTCCGTGGTGGTGTGGTCCTCCATGTCGAGCGTCACGGTGGCGCCGACCGCCTCGGCCGCCGCGCAGATCTTCCGCGCGTTCTCCAAGGCGACGTCCTCGCCGTTCGACGGCAGGAACTGGCCCACCGCCGACAGCTTCACCGAGACGTCGGCGCCCTCGGCCAGCCCTTCCGCGGCCAGCGCCGACAACACGGCTTCGTAGGCCGCGACGGTCGCCGCCGCCTGCGCGGCGTCGGTCGTGTCCTCGCCGAGGTGGTCGAGGGTGATCCGCCGGCCGTCCGCGGCCAGTTCCCGGGCCACGCGGACGGCGTCGGCGGTCTCGGACCCGGCCACGAACCGGCGCACCACGGACCGCGTGGCGGGCACGGCCTCCACGAGCCGCCGGATGCCCTTCGAGCGGGCGGCGGCGAGCAACGGGGCACGCAACATGACGGTCTCCCCTCTCAGCCCTGGTGCGGGTAGCGCACGGAGGTCGGCGGCACGAACGTCTCCTTGATGGAGCGGGGGCTCGTCCAGCGCTGCAGGTTGAAGATCGAGCCGGCCTTGTCGTTGGTGCCCGAGGCCCGCGCGCCGCCGAACGGCTGCTGGCCGACGACGGCACCGGTCGGCTTGTCGTTGACGTAGAAGTTGCCGGCGGCGAACCGCAGCGCCTCGGCCGCCTTCGCCACGGCCCCGCGGTCGTTGGCGATGATCGCGCCGGTCAGCGCGTACGCCGCCGTCTCATCGACGAGCTTGAGGACGGCGTCGAAGTCGCCGTCCTCGTAGACGTGCACCGAGAGGATCGGGCCGAAGTATTCGGTCGAGAAGATCTCGTGCTTCGGGTTGTCCGAGACGAGGATCGTCGGCTTGACGAAGTACCCGACGCTGTCGTCGGCAGTGCCGCCGGTCAGGACCTCGACCGAGGCGTCGTTCTTCACGCTCTCGAAGAGGTTGGTGTGCTTCGCGAACGCACGAGCGTCGATGACCGCGCCGCCGAAGTGCGACAGGTCGGTGACGTCGCCGTAGGACAGCGCCTCGGTCTCGGAGACCAGGCCGTCCTTCAGCTGGTTCCAGACGCTGCGCGGGATGTAGGCGCGCGAAGCGGCGGAGCACTTCTGGCCCTGGTATTCGAAGGCGCCGCGGACCAGCGCGGTGCGCAGGACGTCGACGTCGGCCGACGGGTGCGCGAGCACGAAGTCCTTGCCGCCGGTCTCGCCGACCAGCCGCGGGTACGAGCGGTAGCCCGCGATGTTCGCGCCGACCGTGGCCCAGAGGTGCTGGAACGTCGCGGTCGAGCCGGTGAAGTGGATGCCGGCCAGGTCGCGGTGGGTCAGGGCGACCTCGGAGACGGCCTTGCCGTCGCCCGGCAGCAGGTTGATGACGCCCGGCGGCATACCGGCCTCTTCGAGCAGCCGCATGGTCAGGTGCGCGGCGAACGACTGCGTCGGCGACGGCTTCCAGAGGACCGTGTTGCCCATCAGCGCGGGCGCGGTCGGCAGGTTGCCGGCGATCGCGGTGAAGTTGAACGGCGTGATCGCGTAGACGAAGCCTTCCAGCGGGCGGTGCTCCATCCGGTTCCACACGCCCGGCGAGCTGACCGGCTGCTCGGCGAGGACGCGGCGGCCGAACTCGACGTTGAAGCGCCAGAAGTCGGCGAGCTCGCAGGCGGAGTCGATCTCGGCCTGGGTCGCGGTCTTGGACTGGCCGAGCATGGTGGCGGCGTTGAGGGTGGCGCGCCACTTGCCGGTGAGCAGGTCGGCGGCGCGCAGCAGGATGGCGGCGCGGTCGTCGTAGGACAGCGCGCGCCACTCGGGCGCGGCCTTCGCGGCGGCCGCGATGGCGTCGGTGGCGTCCTGCCGGGTGGCGCTGTGGATGGTGCCCAGGACGTGCTGGTGGTTGTGCGGCTGGACGACGTCGATCTTCTCGCCGCCGCCGGGACGCTGCTCGCCCCCGACGGTGACCGTGAGGTCGACGGGTTCCGCCTGGCCCAGCCGCTTGAGCGCACCCTCGAGTTCGGCGCGCTCAGCGCTGCCCGGCGCGTACGTGAGCACCGGCTCGTTCTTCGGGGCGGGGGTCTGGGTCACGGCGTCCACGGCGGCTCCTCTGCTTTACGTCCTGATGCCCCGAACGGTAACCCCGGACACGTCGTGGCGGCTTGTCCGAGCGGCTAAAATCGCTCGTATGATCTTGGCCGATCGAATAACCCCGTCGTGACCTCCCTGCGCCACGTCCTGGCGACGCTCGGCGAGCCGCTCGTCGAGGTCGTCGTGGCCCCGCACGGGCTCGGCGTCCCGGTCGCCGACGTCGTGATCCTCGACCCCGAGGACCCCCTGGAAGCCTCCCCCGGCGACCTCGTGCTGGTGATCGGCGCGCGCGGCCGGGCGGCGGCCCCGGCGATCCGCGCGGCCGGGCGCGGCGGGGCGGCCGCGGTGGCGGTCAAGGGCGCGACGGGCGCCGACGTCGCCGCCGACGCGGGCGTCGCGCTGCTGACGGTCGGTGCGGAGGCGCGCTGGGAGCAGGTGGAGTCGCTGGCCCGCGGGGTCGTCGACGCGGCCCGCGCGGGTGGTGAAGCGGCCAGCGGCGAGGTCCTCGGCGACCTGTTCGCCCTGGCCCAGACCATCGCGACGCTCACCGGTGGCCTGGTCAGCATCGAGGACACGGCCAACCGCGTCCTCGCGTATTCGCGGGCGGGCGACGAGGTCGACGAGCTGCGGCGGCTGTCGATCCTCGGCCGCGAAGGCCCGGAACGCTACCTGGCGATGCTGCGCGAATGGGGCGTCTACCAGCGGCTGCGCGCCGGCGAGGGCATCGTCCGGATCGACGAGCGGCCCGAGCTGGGCATCCGCCGGCGCATCGCGGCCGGCATCCACGCGGGCAAGCAGCCGCTCGGCACGATCTGGGTCCAGGAAGGCGCCCAGCCGCTCACCGAACGCGCCGAGACGGCCCTGCTCGGCGCCAGCCGAGCTCTGGCACCGCAGCTGATCCGCGCCCGCACACTCCCGAGCCCGGAGCTGCGCCTGCGGGAGGACCTCCTCGCGAGCCTCCTGGAAGGGCGGCTGGACGCGGAGTCCGTCGCGGACGACATCGGCGCGGACCCCGCACGGCCCGCTCAGGTGCTGGCGTTCTCGCTGGACCGGTCGGACCACCGGCAGCTGCGGCGTGCGGAACTGGTCCACCTGATCGCCGTGCACACGGCGGCCTACCGGCGCAGCGCGCTGGTGAGCGTGATCGGCGGCCGCGTCTACGCGCTGCTGCCGGACCTGCCCGAGCACTCGGACGCGGCGGTGCTGGCGCTGGCGCGCGAGATCACCGGTACCGCGCGCCGCCACCTGGACGTCCCGGTCCGGGCGGCGCTGGGCGGCGTCGTGCCGCGCCTGTCCGACGCGGCCGCGTCCCGGGGCGACGCCGACCGCGTCCTGGCGGCGATGGCCCGCGGGCACTGGGCCGCCGACGTCGCCTCGCTGGCCGACGTCCGCGCCGAAGTCCTGCTGTCGGAGGTGCTGGCGTTCCTGGGCGGGCAGCCCCGCATCCGCGACCCGCGGCTGGTTTCGCTCGTGGAGCACGACACCGAGCACGGCGGCATCCTGGTCCCGGCGGTCCTGGCCTGGCTCGACGCGTTCGGCGACGTCCGCGCGGCGGCGCGGGTGCTGAACATCCACCCGAACACCGTCCGGTACCGCGTCCGGCGGGCGGCCGAAGTGTCCGGAGTGGACTTCGACGACCCCGCCCAGCGGATCCTTACTCAGCTGCAGCTGAGGCTGTGATCCTGCTAGCTTCGCCGGCGTGGATCTCTTCTCGCGCACGTGGGCGGCGTTGCGGGCCGCGGTCGCCGCGCTTCCCGGCTCGTCGTTCGCCGAGCCGTCGGGCTGCCGGGGGTGGCTGGTCCGGGACCTGGTGTGCCACCTGGTGATCGACGCGCAGGACGTGCTGATCACGCTGGTGACCCCGACCTCGTCGGCGGTGACGCACGACGCGGTGACGTACTGGGCGGTCGCCTCCGAGCTGCCGTCGGGCGACGACCCGCTGGACGCCCTGATCGTCCGCCTGGCGGCGGCGTACGAGGACCCGGCGCTGCTGAAGTTCCACTTGGCCGACGTGGGCGCGGCGGCGGGCCGCGCGGCCGACCTGGCGGACCCGGGGATGCGGATCTCGACGCAGGACATGGTCCTGACCGCGGGCGACTACCTGTCGGCGTACGTGCTGGAGTGGACGCTGCACCACCTCGACCTGCCTGCTGCCGCGCCCCCGCCTCCCGAGGGTTTGGCGCGAGCGCGCGAGCTGGTCGAGCAGATCGCGGGGACGGCGTTCCCGGCGGCGTTCTCGGACACGGACGTGCTGCTGGTGGCGACGGGCCGCCGCGCACCCACGGACGCCGAGCGCGCTTCGCTGGGCGACTTGGCCGGGCGGCTGCCGTTCGTGCTCGGGTGAGGCAGGGCGCCCTGCCTCACCCGGCTCACGTCACGCCTTCACCAGGCTGAACCGGCGGCGTTCCACGTCGATGCGGTCGATGCGGACGCGCACCCGGCTGCCCGGTCCGGGGGCGGCGTCGGTCACCAGGAGCCCTTGCCGGCCGTGGACGTCGACGAACGCGCCGAACGGGACCACCCGGGCCACGACGCCGTCGAGCACCCCGCCCTCGGCGTGGGCCGCGACGAACTCTTTCCAGTCGGACATGCGATTCACCTCCTTCCCGCGCACGTTCCGATGCCGGAAGACGTGCGGGAGGCGGCGGGCCACGGGCCCGCCCGGAGGTCAGGGTTCAGCCGGGAACCCCGTCTGCGCACGGCTCGAGGCCGACCCGGCAGTCACCCGGAAACCGTAGCGCCGGAGCACGGAATTGCGCCAGCGGTAATTCTCTTTCCCGATCTCCGGCTATCGGGAAATCGACTCACGCAAGCGCGTGAAGATCGGCCAACCGCGCGAGAGAATCCAGCCGCGCGGATTGGTCGTGGGCGGCCGTCGTCACCAAAACCTCGTCGGCTCCCGCGGCGTCGATCAATGCGCCGAGGCGGTCCTCGACTTCGGCCGGCGTGCCGGAAATCTGGCCGTCCAGGGTCTCTTCGAGGCGCCGGCGCTCGCGGTCGGTCATCGGCAGCGCCAGGACCTCCGCGGGCGGCGACAGCGGCGGGAAGACACCGTGGGAGCGCGAATACACCGTCGCCCAGGCTTCCGACACGAGCAGGCGGCGCGCGTCGGCCGCCGAGTCCGCCACGGCGACCGCCGAGGACACCACGACGTACGGCTCGCTCGCCCACGCGCCGGGCCGGAAGCCGTCCCGATAGCGCGTCACGGCTTCGGCGAGCGCGCGTTCGCCGCGAACGGGCGCGATCACCAGCGGCAGGCCGAGCTCGGCGGCGAGGTCGGCGCCGGACCCGGTGGCCAGCAGGAACGGCGGCACGCGCAGCCCCTCGGCCGGGTAGGCGTGGACGCCGGGGTGCTCGCCCGCGAAGAACCCGAGCAGTTCCCGCACCTGGGCGCCGAAGCCGTCGGCGGCCTCCTTGCCGTGGCCGAGCGCGTCGCGGACGCCGGCGGTGAAGCCGACCGACCGGCCCAGCCCCATGTCGATCCGCCCGGGGTACAGCGCTTCCAGCACGCCGAACTGCTCGGCGACGACCAACGGCCGGTGGTTCGGCAGCATGACGCCCCCGGTGCCGACGCGGATCCGGCTCGTGGCGCTCGCGACGGCGGCGGCCAGCACGGTCGGCGCGGACCCGGCGACCCCGGGCACGCCGTGGTGTTCGGAAACCCAGAACCGGTGGTAGCCCAGCCGTTCGACGTCGGCGGCGAAGGCGACGGTGTCCCGCAGGGCCCGCGCGGTGCCGCCGTCCCGCCGCACGGGCGAGCGATCGAGCACGGAAAACCTCACGCCGGGTGCAACGCCCGCCGTGCGCCGGGATTCCCGTCAGGGACGCCAGCGCTCGCTGTACTCCGGGTGGTCGGCGTAGGGCAGGGCCAGCAGGCGCAGGGTGAGGCACCAGTTGGAGCCGGCCTCGTCGGCGGGCACGTGGCAGGTCTCACACCAGTATTCGCTGCCGTAGAGCGGAAACCCCGGGACCTTCTCCGACACGGTGGTGCGGTGGGCGAGCAGGATCCGCCGCGTGGCTTCGATCTCGTTGATCATCTGGTTGACGACATCGAGCTCGAGATCGGTCAGCCCGCGGATCTTCTGCTCGACGGCGACCTTGGTCTCGCCGCGGTTCATCGCCTCGCCGGCCTTCGCCTTGTTGACGGCCTGCATGATCAACGCCTGCCGCGCGCCGACGCGCGCGGCGAGGAATGCGATCAGGTCGTCCACGAAGGGCCTCCCTAGAACTCGCCCCTGGACTTGTCGCCGGAGGATCGTCGATTCGGGACCGCACGTTACGCCGATCGTGCCGGTGGTCGAGACCACCGAGGACGCTGTACGACATTTGTGACCCGAAAGGCGACAGCGGGCAGCGGGGTGATCACTCCCCGTTTTCCGCGGTGACGTTCCGATTGGTTTCCGGCCCCCGGAAGTGGCGCGGAGCACCGTTGTGGCGCCGCGCACAAACAGCTCAAGCTTCGGGTCTCGCCTTGCTGGGCTGGACCCGCTTGGGCTCCCCCGGCATCTTGGGGTAGTCCGGCGGGTACGGCATGTCCCCCAGCCCGTGGTCGGTCAGGTCCCGCTCGTACCACTCCAGCGCCGTCTCCAGGCCGAATGCCTCGGCGTCCATCCCCGCGTGCAGGTCGCCGTGGGCCTCCAGAAACGCCGGGATCGTCAGCACGTCGAAGTCGTCCGCGTCGACCTCCGGCAGCAAGTCCCACGTCAGCGGCGTCGACACCGTCGCCCTCGGGGTGCCGCGGACCGACCAGCTGGAGGCCACCGTCCGGTCGCGGGCGGCCTGGTTGTAGTCCAGGAACACGCGCCCTTCGCGCTCCTCCTTCCACCACGCGATCGTCGCCTTGTCCGGGATGCGCCGCGAGACCTCGCGGCCCAGCGCGATCACCGCGTGGCGGACCTCGACGAAGTCCCACTCCGGGCGGATCCGGACCAGCACGTGGACCCCGCGGCCGCCGGACGTCTTCGGGTAGCTCGTCAGCCCCGCGTCCGCCAGCACCTCGCGGACCACCAGCGCCACCTCGACCGCGTCCGCGAAGCCGGCGCGGTCCGGCGGGTCGACGTCGATGCGCAGCTCGTCCGGGTGGTCGACGTCGGGACGGCGGACCGGCCACGGGTGGAAGTCGAACGTCCCCAGGTTGGCCGCCCACGCGAACACCGCAGGCTCGGTCGGGCACACCTCGGCCGCCTTGCGGCCCGACGGGAACGTGATCTCGGCCGTCTCCAGCCACGCCGGCGCGCCCTTGGGCACGCGCTTGGCGTAGAACCACTCGCCCTCGACGCCGTCGACGTACCGCTTCAGCGTCGTCGGCCGCTCGCCGATCGCGCGCAGCAGCGGCCCGCCGACCGTGATGTAGTGCTCGACGACCTGCCGCTTGGTGATGCCGCGCTGGGGGAAGTACACCTTGTCCGGGCTCGAGACGCGGACGGTGCGCCCGCCCACCTCGTACTCGACCGGGTCACCGTGCTTGGGCATGCGGCCACGCTAGCGGTGATCCGGCACCGCGGCGCCCGCGAAACGGCCCGCCCGGCTGTCTTGAATGAGTCATTCAGGGCGCCGGAGGTCTTGAATGACTCATTCAAGACACGCGGCGAGGGTGGCGAGAGGCCGGGGTCGGCGCAGCGGAAACGGCCGGAGCCCGGGAAAGACACGCGGCGAGGGCCCGGGATGGGGGCGGCGGGATGCTCGGGCGGGCCGGCGAGCCCCACCAGTCCGGCCTTGGGAGCGGCGAGAGCCCGAGCGGACCGGCCCCGAGGGAGCCACCGACCCGGCCGGTAGGCTGGAGCGGGTGTCCGGCCGCACCAAGCTGATCGTCGCGCTCGCCGTCGTCGCCCTCTTCGTGGCCGCCGCGGTGCTGTTGCCGATCCCCGGTCCCGCCGAGCTGCGCGCCTGGGCCGCCGCCACCGGGCCCGCCACCCCGCTCGTCCTCTTCGCCGCCTACTCGCTGCTCACCGTCGCGCCGATCCCGCGCACGGTCTTCAACCTCGCCGCCGGCCTGCTGGTCGGCACCGCCGCCGGGATCGCCATCGGCCTGGCCGCCACCACCGTCGCGGCCGGTCTCTCCTTCGGGCTGGCGCGGCTGCTCGGCCGGGACCTGGTCACCCGGCACCTGCACCGGTCGGCCGTGCGGACCGTCAACGACCGGCTCTCCGGCGGCGGCGTCCTCGCGATCACCTCGCTGCGGCTGATCCCGGTCGTGCCGTTCGCGCCCTTCAGCTACCTCTGCGGGGTGTCCTCGGTGCGGCTCGTCCCCTACCTGGCCGGTACGCTGCTCGGAAGCGTGCCCGGCACCGTCGCCGTGGTCGTCCTCGGCGACGCCCTGACCGGCGACACGCCGCCCGCGCTGCTCGCCTGCTACGGCGTGTTCGCGCTGGCCGGGGCGATCGGGCTGGTCAAGGTGTTCAAGAAGCGGGCACCGGCCGAACCGGGTCCGCCGGACCTGCTGGCTGACGCGAACAGCACAGGGCCGACCGCTACACTCGATCGGGTGCGCGAAGCGTAAACGCGCTGAGCAGGGCCACCATCACCGGGAATTTCGTCAGGAGCAGCCGCCATCGACACCGGTCAGCTGATCGCGGGGCACTACCGCCTCGTCGAGCACATTGGTAGCGGTGCCATGGGAGTCGTGTGGCGCGCGACCGACGTGCGCCTCGAGCGCACCGTCGCGATCAAGCAGATCCTCCCCCAGCCGGGCGTCTCCGAGACCGAACGCGACAACATGCGCCAGCGCGCCATGCGCGAGGCGAAGAACGCGGCCCGGTTCCAGCACCCGAACGCGATCGTCGTGTTCGACATCGCCGAGCACAACGGCGACCCGTGCCTGGTGATGGAGTACCTCGACGGGCCCAGCCTCTCCACGATCCTGTCCGAGGAAGGCACGCTCCCGCTCGGGCGCGTCGCCCGGATCGGCGAGCAGGTCGCGTCCGCGCTGGTGGCCGCGCACCGCGCCGGGATCGTCCACCGCGACGTCAAGCCCGGCAACATCCTCATCGACGAGACCGGCACCGCGAAGATCACCGACTTCGGCATCTCGCGCGCGGCGGGCGACATGACGCTCACCGCCACCGGCCTCATCGGCGGCACCCCCGCCTACCTGGCGCCCGAACTGGCCCGCGGCGCCGACCCGGTGCCCAGCTCCGACGTCTTCGCCCTCGGCGCGACCCTCTACCAGGCGATCGAGGGCACCACGCCGTACGGCAACACGACCAACCAGCTCGCGCTGCTCTACGCGGCCGCGAACGGCCAGATCAACCCGCCGGTGCAGGCGGGCGCGGCCACCGCGCTGCTGATGAGCCTGCTGCGCAGCGAGCCGGGCGAGCGGCCCAGCATGGCCGAGGCGCGCGAGCGGCTGGCCGCGCTGGCCCGCACCGAGCCGGGCGGCATGTCGGCGTCGCCGCCGCTGCTGTCGGGTGGCGGGGGCCGCAAGCCCGCCGCGCCCGCCGACGGCGGCGAGCGCCCGCCGTGGCAGCGCACCGACCAGAAGGCGCCGTCGTCGCCGCCGGTCGGCACGCCGGTGCCCGCGAACAAGGCGTCGAACCCGCCGCGCCCGACCGCGGCGTTCATGCCGATGCGCTCGCCCGCCGCGCCGCCGAACACGCCGCCCAGACCGATGCCCGCGGCCGCGCCGACGGCCAGGGCACCCCAGTACTCGTCGAACGCCCCGAAGCCGGACAACAAGCGCAAGTACGCGCTGCTGGCCGGGGGAGGCGCCGCGGTCGTCGTGGTCGCGGTCATCGTCTTCCTGGTGCTGAACTCGGGCAGCGGCGGCGGCACGGGCGGCAGCACGAACGCCCAGTCGCCGGGCAACCAGCCGACCGCGGGGCAGAGTTCGCCCGGGACGACCGGTTCCAGCAGCAACTCGAACGTCACGGCCAAGCTGGGCCAGACGCCCACCGAAAGCCGGGTCAGCAACTTCAGCTCGGCCGGCAAGATGGTCATCGACTACTTCGGCGACCCGGCCGCCCACTGGAACCAGCTCACCCCCGCGGCCCAGCAGGTCTACGGCAGCGAGCAGAAGTACCAGGAGTACTGGGCCGAGAACAAGGGCAACATCGGTCAGGTGAACACCGCGCACGCCGACTCGGGCGGCAACGAAAGCGACGGCTCGCTGATCATGAACGTCAACGTCGCGGGTGGCCGCCACGCCTACCGGCTGGTCATCGTCGGCGGCCAGACCCTGATCGACGCGAGCACGAAGCTCGACGGCAGCACGTCGGGCTACTGAGACTTAACGCGCCGCTGGTGGGTTCGCGGGCACCGATGGCCTACCGTGGAGGTATGGCCGACGACGGAGCTGCGCTGCCGGGCCAGAATCCTCGCTTCCACGAGGACCTGGTCGGCCTGGACCCGTACGACCCCGAGGCGCGCGCGTTCGCCGAGCACCTCGACCGGATCGAACGTTCCGGGCCGAACTACACCATCGAAGCCGCGCTGGACGGCGTGGCCGACTTCGCCGACTCCAGCAACCGCCTCGGCGGGCTGCGTTACTGGGTGTCGGCGCTCATCGTCGTGCTCATCGTGCTCGGCGTGATCGTGGCCGCATGGGACATCGTCGTGCACGCCCTCGCGTGGCTCGCGGCGTAACGTGGATCGGGTGAAAGGTATGAAACCCGTTGTCGGCGCGACCCCGCGCGTCGTGAAGTCCGAGCAGGAGTGGCGGGCGCAGCTCAGCCCCGACGAGTACGCCGTGCTCCGCCAAGCGGGGACCGAGCGGCCCTTCACCGGCGAGTACACCGACACGAAGACCACCGGCGTCTACGAGTGCCGCGCGTGCGGTGCCGAGCTCTTCCGCAGCGACACGAAGTTCGAGAGTCACTGCGGCTGGCCGTCGTTCTTCGACCCGGCCGACTCCGACGCCGTGCTGCTGCGCGAGGACCGCACCATGGGCATGAAGCGGATCGAGGTGCTCTGCGGCTCGTGCCACAGCCACCTCGGGCACGTCTTCGAGGGCGAGGGCTACCCGACCCCGACCGACCAGCGGTACTGCATCAACTCGATTTCGCTGAAACTGGTACCCGAGCAGTAAAAGACCGCAGCCTAAATCCTCCTTAAGCCGACAACCCGCCGCCCTTCCTCGAACGTAGTCTCCGCACACGGACGAGGGAGGGCGGACTCATGACCGACACCTGGGGCATTCCCGGACCGGCGTTCGCGGGCCTCTACCTGGGCCTGCTGCTCCTGCCCGCGCTGTCGGCCGCGATCCGGCTCGGCGCCCTGCGGCACGGCCGCGACGGCGGCGCGCCCGAGCGGGCCGAAGAGCTGGCGGTCCTGACCGGCGGACGGCGGCGCTTCGGCGAGTACGTCGTCGCGAGCCTGCTGGACCAGCAGATCGTCCGGCTGTCGGGCAGCGGCTGGCTGAGCCGCGTCAAGGGCGCCGCGGCCGATCCCGTGGGCCGCGAAGCCCTGAGCAGGATCGGCAAGCACGGCTCGTCGGTCGAGCGGGTGTGCGACGCGGTCGCCGAGCACCGGACCGCACTCGAGCTCGAGACCGGGCTGGTCGGCCGCGGGCTGCTCGCCGACCCGCGGAAAGTGCGCGCGACCTGGGTCGCCACGGCCGCGGCGTACTGGCTCGTCCTCGTCATCGGCGTGGTCCGGCTGATCGCCGGGTCGAGCACCGGGCACCCGGTGGGGATCCTGCTGGGCCTGCTCGCGGTGGGCACGGCCGTCGCGATCGCCGTCACCGTCAAGGCGCGCCACCGGCCGCAGGTCAAGGCCACCTCCGCTGGCAAGGCGGCCGCCGAAGCGGCCCGCGCGGCCGGGACGCTCACGACCGGTCCGGCCGGGGCGGTCGCCGCGTACGGGCTGAGCGGTCACCCCGACAAGGACATCCGGCAGGCCGCCACCCAGGCCGCGCGGCACGCGGCCGCGCGGGCGTCCAGCCGTCGCACCCGCTTCGCCGGCGCCGGCGGCGGCGTCGCCGTCGGCTACTGGGGCGGCAGCTCGTGCAGCAGCGGCAGCAGCTCCTGCGGTGGCGGTGGGGGCGGCGGCTGCGGAGGGGGTGGCGGCGGGGGCTGCGGCGGTTGAAACGCCGACGCGACCAGCCGCGTCTCACAGCTACGGTAACCGCAACTCACTGAGGGGAGACGGGCGATGGACGACCCGTGGGGCATCTCCGGACCGGATTTCGTGGTCCTCTACATCGGACTGCTCGTCGCCGTGCTGCTCGTCCGGGTCGTCGTGGCCGGGGTCGTCGCGAGCCGGGCGCTGCGGGCGAACACCGAGCGGCCCGGCCCGCCGCCGACCGTCTACCAGCTCGCGTTCCTCGCCGGCGGCCCCGACCGGGCCGTGGACGCGGCGATCGCGGCGCTGGTGGAGCGCGGCCAGCTGCGGGTCAACAGCTACAAGCAGGTCAGCCAGGCCGGGACGCGGCCGTCCGAACCGCTGGAGCAGGCGGTCTTCGACGCGGCGCAGCTGAAGACGACGGCGACGCTGCGGGCGTACGGCCGGCAGTCGGCGGCGATGCGCGCTCTGGAAGACGGCCTCGACCAGCGGGGTCTGCTGGCGTCGGCGACGGCGAAGCGCCAGTCCCGGACGTTCGGGCTCGTGCTGCAGCTGGCCGTCCTGGTGCTCGGCGTGGCGCGGCTGGTCAACGGCATCTCGCTGGGCCGCCCCGTCGGGATCCTGGTGTTCCTGGTGCTGGTCGCGGCCGTGCTGACGATCGTGGCGGCGGTCCGGCGGTCCAAGACCGGGCCGCGGCAGCCCTCGGCGGCGGGGCACCGCGTGCTCGGCCAGGCCCGGGCCGCGTCGAGCGGTCCGCTGCCGGCGGGGATGCTGGCGGGCGGGGTGCTGCTCGGCGGCGCCGCGGCGGCGGTCGCCCTCGGCGGCTGGGCGATGTACCCGGACGAGGAGCTGAGCGCGGCGCTGACCCCGCCGGTGACGTCCTTCGGCGGCGGCGGTTCGTCCGGTGGGTCCTCGTGCAGCAGCGGGTCGTCGTGCTCCAGCTCGTCGTGCAGCAGCGGGTCGTCGTGCGGTTCTTCGTGCGGTGGGGGTGGCTGCGGTGGGTGAGCTCGGCATCGGGATCGGCTGGCGGCACGAGCTGGACCTGTCGATCGCCCGGCTGCCCGGCGTCGACTGGGTGGAGGTGGTCGCCGAGAACCTGCACGCCGACCACCTCCCGGAGACGCTCGTGGCGTTGCGCCGGCGCGGGCTGCCGGTGCTGCCGCACGCGGTTTCGCTGTCGCTGGGCGGGGCCGAGCCGCTCGACACCGGGCGCGTCCAGCACCTCGCGGAGATCGCGCGGGCCGTGGACGCGCCGCTGGTGAGCGACCACGTGTGCTTCGTCCGCGCGGGCGGGCTCGACTCGGGTCACCTGATGCCGCTCCCCCGCACGCGCGAGGCACTGGACGTGCTGGTGGCGAACGTCCGCCTCGCGCAGTCCATTGTGGACGTCCCGTTCGCGCTGGAGAACATCGCGGCGGTGCTGGACTGGCCGGACAACGAGCTGACCGAGGAGCAGTTCCTCACCGAGCTGACCGAGCGCACGGACTGCCGGCTGATCATCGACGTCGCGAACCTGTACGCGAACGCGCGCAACATCGGCACGGACCCGGTCGCGTTCCTCGACGGGATCCCGTGGGAGCGCCTGGCGTACGTGCACATGGCGGGCGGCATCGAGCGCGACGGCGTCTACCACGACACGCACGCGCACCCGGTGCTGCCGGAGGTGCTGGCGCTGCTGGCGGAACTGCGCCGCCGGACGGACCCGCCGGGAGTGCTGCTGGAGCGCGACGACGACTACCCGACGGACGAGGAGCTGGCTGCGGAGCTGGCAGCGCTGCGCGCGGCGGTGACGGGGTGAGCCGCGAGGACTTGGCGGCGCGGCAGGCGGAGTTGCTGCAGGCGTTGCTGGCGTCCGGCCCGGCACCGGCGGGCTTCGACGCCGCGCGCTTGCGGGTGGAGGCGAACGTGTTGCGCCGCAAGCACGGGCGGGTGCTGGCGCACCAGCGGCCGGAGGTGGCGGAGGCGCTCGGGGACCGGTTCGGGCCGTTGTTCGCGGCGTTCAACGCTGCCCGGCCGAAGCGGGACACCGAGCGGTCGGGGGCGTACGCGGACGAGTTCGTGACGTGGCTGATCGCGGGTGGGTATCTGCCGAAACCGAAGCGGGGCTTGGTGTCCCGCCTCCGACGCCGGTAGTCCACAGGCCGGCGGCGGGCTTGATGTCCCGCCCTCAGCGCCGCTGGTCCACAGGCCGGCCGCCTTGTGGACAACCATGCTCGGCGCGGCGTTTCCGTCGGCCACCACCGGTAAACTGGATGCGGGGGCACCCCCGGGAAGGGCGGGCCGCGCCCGGCCGCCGCTCGCTAAGGGGTCCAGGTCGGTTTGTCGACTCCCGGCAGCCGCGTCCCGAAGTCCCAGTGCGGCTGGGCTCCCGGCAACCCGCCCGCCATCCGGACCCTCGTCAACCGGCCGTACCCGCTGTCGGCCTCCTCCAGCAGGTCGCCGAAATCGACCGACGCACCGGCAGGATCCTTGCGGCCCAGGGAATCCAGCCACCGGCCCGTCCCGGCCAGGGACAACCGGACCCGCCACGTGCCGCCGTCGGTCAGCTGGCGGCGCAGCGCCGTCATGATCGCCGCCGCCGCGAGCCAGCCCGTTGTGTGGTCCAGCGCCTGGACCGGCAACGGCGAAGGCCCCTCCGCGCCGAAAGCCATGCCGTTCGACATCTGGACCAGGCTGTCGAACCCGCGCCGGCGCGCCCACGGCCCTTCCCAGCCGTACGCGCTCAGGTCCGCGATCACCAATCCGGGCCGCAGCGAAGCCAGCTCGGACGCACCGAAGCCGATCCGCTCCAGCGCGCCCGGGCGGAACGACTGGAGCAGCACGTCCGCGCGGCTGATCAGCTTCTTCAGCCGCGCCCGCCCGCCTTCGGTGTCGAGCGCGACGAACGCCGAACGCTTGCCTTGGCCCGTGTCGCGCACCAGCGCCTCGACCCGCGGGAGGTGCGCCGCGCCGACGTGCAGCACGTCGGCGCCGTGGGCCGCCAGCACCCGGCCGGCCACCGGGCCCGCCAGCACGTGCGTCAGCTCCAGCACCCGGACCCCGCCCAGCGGCCGGTCCGAGTAGAACAACGTCCGCTTGGGCGCCTCCCCCACCGGCGAAGCCGAAACCAGCGGCAGCGAAGCCACGGCCGCCCCTTGGGGATGCACAGCCCAGTCCGATGGTGACCGCAGCTCGGCGGCCGCTCCCCCGGCGGACACGACGGCGTGCTCGATCTCGCGCGCGCTCCGCCCGGCGACCGCCTTCGCGACCGCCTCCCGGCTGCCGGGCACGCCGAGGCCCCAGCACACCGCCGCTTCGTGCTTCGGGTAGTTGCAGTGCAGGCGGACCCAGCCGTCGGCCGCGCGGTAGTTGCCCGACAGCGGCGCCCACATCGAGTCGGCGCCGGCGCCGTCCACGCGCAGCAGCTGCTCGCTGTGGAACGCCGCCGCCGCGTGGCGCGTGTCCGCCGTGACGACGCCGGGGTCGATCTCCCGCGCCCGAAGCATTTCGCCGGCGGCCAGCGTCGCCGCGGCGATCGACGCCGTCGCGGCCGCCGCGACCCGGTACGGGCCGGGCAGCACGTCTTCGGTGCCGGTCAGCTCGAAGGGGCCCGGCCGTGACTCGGTGAGGGCGTGCCAGACGCCCTCCACTGCCTCGCGCACTACGGCAGCGCCGCGACGAGCTCGGCCGGCGGCACGCGCGTGCCCGTGTAGAACGGGACCTCTTCGCGGACGTGCAGCCGCGCCTCGGTGCCGCGCAGGTGGCGCATCAGGTCGACGATCCGGTGCAGCTCGTCGGCCTCGAACGCGAGGATCCACTCGTAGTCGCCCAGCGCGAACGACGCGACGGTGTTGGCGCGGACGTCCGGGTAGTCGCGGGCTTCCTTGCCGTGGTCGGCCAGCATCTTGCGGCGGTCGGCGTCCGGCAGCAGGTACCACTCGTAGGACCGCACGAACGGGTACACGCAGATGTACTTGCGCGCCTCTTCGCCCGCGAGGAACGCGGGGATGTGGCTCTTGTTGAACTCGGCCGGCCGGTGCAGCGCGGTCTGGCTCCAGACCGGCGTCGACGCGCGGCCGAGCGGGGTCCGCCGGAAACCGGAGTAGGCGGCCTGGACCTGCTCGATCTCCTCGGCGTGCCACCAGATCATGTAGTCGGCGTCGGCGCGCAGGCCCGAGAGGTCGTAGACACCCCGGACGACGACGCCCTTGGCCTCCAGGCCGTCGAGGTACTCGGTCGTCTCGCGACCGGCCGCCCCGCGGTCCTCACCCAGCCGGCCGGGCTCGATCCGGAAGACCGACCAGGTGGTGTAGCGGATGGTGTCGTTGAGCTCGTTGTAGTTGACCCGCGCCATGGTTCCATCCTGTCACCGCGGCCCGCCGGACGCTGCCACGGGGCCGGGTGAGCGCACTCACGCGGAAAGGTGCGTCGCGATCCGGTGCGCCGCCGCCTCGGCCGTCGCGACGCAGGCCGGCAGCCCGACGCCGTGCAGGGTCGCTCCCGCCACCGCCAGCCCCGGGATCTCCGCGACGGCCTTCTCGATCCGCTCGACGCGCTCGAGGTGGCCCGTGCCGTACTGCGGCAGGCCGCCGCCCCAGCGCGTCACCAGGGTCTCGATCGGCGCCGCCGTCACGCCCGTCAGCCGCGCGAGGTCGTCGCGGACCACTCGGACCAGCTCGACGTCGTCGGCCTGCAACGCGCCCAGCTCGCCGAACCGGCCCACCGAACCGCGGACCAGCACCGGTCCCGAGCCGAAGTGCGCCCACTTGCGCGAAGAGAACGTGAACGCCTTCGCCGCGTACGGCACGCCCGAAGCGTCCCGTTCGCCCTGGCCGATCAGGATTCCCGACGCGTCGGGCAGCGCCGTGCCGGGCGGGAGCGCCAGCGCCACGACCGCCATCGACGCCAGTTCGACCTCGCCGAACGCCGCCGACGCCGCGGGGACCAGGTCGGCCAGCAGCCGCCGGGCCGAGGGCGCCGGGACCGCGAGCAGCACCGCGTCGGCCTCGACCGTGTTGTCCGCGGGCGCGTGCGCGGTCGGGTTCGCGCCGATCCGCAGCCGCCAGCCCGGGCCGTGGCGTTCGATGTCGCACACCGGCAGCCCGGTCCGCAGCTCGGCGCCGGACAGCTCGGTCAGCCGGTCGATCACCGTGCCCAGGCCGCCCGGGACCGTGCCGAACACCGGCGCCGTCCCCGGCGAAGCGGGCAACTGCGCCTTGGCCGCCGCCGTCAGCGAACCGGCGCCCGCGGCCACCGCCGCGGCCAGGCCGGGCATGGTCGCGCGCAGGCCGAGGCCGTCCGCGCCGCCCGCGTAGACGCCGCCGAGCAGCGGGTCGACGAGCCGGTCGACCAGCTCGTCGCCGAACCGCTCGCGCAGCAGCGGCCCGAGCGGCAGGTCGCCGCTCGGCAGCCGCAGCTCGGGCAGCGACGGCTCGGCCTCGACGGCCCGCCGTCCGGCCTCCGACAGCACTCCGGCCACCGACTCGGCCGAGGCCGGGACGCCCATGACCGTGCCCGGCGGCAGGCCGGTGACGCTGCCGCCGGCGTGGATCTTCGCGCGCGCCTTGGTCGGGTTCACGACGTCGAGCCCGAGCTCGCGGACCAGCGCGAGCATCTCGGGACGGCGGACGAGGAACGCCTCCGCGCCGACGTCGTACGGGACACCGGCCAGCTCGGCCGTGCGCAGCTTGCCGCCCGGCGTCTTCGTCTTCTCGAACACGACGATCTCGGCGCTCTCGCCGAGCAGGCGCCGCAGGCGGTACGCCGCGGTCAGCCCGGAGACGCCGCCGCCGACGACCGCGACGCGCTTCACAGCTCGTGCACCAGCCCGACCACGCGGGTCAGCACGTCCGGGTCGACGCCCGGCAGCACGCCGTGGCCCAGGTTGAAGATGTGGCCGTCGGCTGCCTTGCCCTCTTCGACGATCCGGCGGACCTCGGCTTCGAGCACCGGCCAGGACGCGTGCAGCAGCGCCGGGTCGAGGTTGCCCTGCACCACGGCGTGCCCGCCCAGCCGGCGGACGGCTTCGTCCAGCGGGATGCGCCAGTCGACGCCGACGACGTCCGCCCCGGCGTCGCGCATCGCGGGCAGCAGCTCGCCGGTGCCGACGCCGAAGTGGATGCGCGGCACGCCGTACGCGGCGACGCCTTCGAGGACCCGCGCCGAGTGCGGCAGGACGAACCGGCGGTAGTCCCGCTCGGACAGCGCGCCGGCCCAGGAGTCGAACAGCTGGACCGCGTCGACGCCGGCATCGAGCTGCGCGCGCAGGAAGGTCAGCGCGATGTCGGCCAGCCGCCCGGCCAGCTCGTGCCAGACCTCCGGCGCGGAGTGCATCAGCGCCTTGGTGTGCTCGTGGTTGCGGCTCGGCCCGCCCTCGATGAGGTAGCTGGCCAGCGTGAACGGCGCGCCGGCGAAGCCGATCAGCGGCGTCTCACCGAGCCGCTCGACCAGCAGTTTCACGCCCTCGGCGACCTGCGAGACCTGCTCGGTGGCCAGCTCGGGCAGCGCCTTGACGGCGGCGAGGTCGCGCACCGGCGCCGCGACCACCGGGCCGGTGCCGGGGACGATGTCGATGTCGACGCCCGCGGCCTTCAGCGGCACGACGATGTCGCTGAAGAGGATGGCCGCGTCGACGCCGTGCCGGCGGACCGGCTGCAGCGTGATCTCGGCGAGCATCTCGGGGTCGAAACAGGCGTCCAGCATCGGCACGCCTTCGCGCAGCGCGCGGTACTCGGGCAGCGAGCGGCCCGCCTGGCGCATGAACCAGACGGGGGTGCGGGCCGGGCGTTCGCCGCGCGCGGCGGCCAGGAACGGGGCTTCGGGCAGCTCGCGGCGGCCGGACGGGGCGGCTTGCTGCGGCAGGGGCGTGGTCGGTGACATCGCCGTCAATCGTGCCACGAGCCCGCCGACGCCCTTCTCTCGGCGCGCCTGCGCCTGCAACAGGGCGTGCCCGCCCTAAAGTCGAAGCGTGACCGCGATGACACCAGTGCCCGAACTCTTCCGCGAAGCAGTTTCGGCGCTGCAGTCCGTCCGGCCCCGCCGGGAGGTGCTGCTGGAGCCGATGCGCCCGCCGCAGCGGCTCGCGCCGTGGTCGTACGCGGTCAGCTGCGAGGTCTCCGGCCCCGCGGACGTGCTGGCCTCGGGCCGGCTGGTCCTGCTGCACGACCCGGACGGCCAGGACGGCTGGGACGGCGTCCTGCGGCTCGTCATGTACGTGCGCGCGGAGCTGGACCGCGAACTGGCGACCGACCCGTTCCTGCCGCAGGTCGGCTGGTCGTGGCTGACCGACGCACTGGAGGTGTCGGGCGCGAGCTGGACGGCGCTGGGCGGCACGGTCACGGAGACGTCTTCGGCCCGCTTCGGCGACATCTCCGGTCCGGCGCGGACCGACGACCTGGAGCTGCGGGCGTCCTGGACCCCGGCCGACGCCGCGCTGCTGCCGCACGGGCAGGCGTTCTGCCAGGTGATGGCCAGCGTCGTGGGCCTGCCGCCGGTCGGCGTGACGCTCTTCGGGCAGCGCCAGAGCTCCTGACGCGCGGCGTCCGGGCGATCGTCGGCAACGAATCGGCAACGACGGGTCGGCGCCGTCCGGTCCGTCAGGAGCCCCTTGTACGGATGTGAGCAAATCTCACGTCCACTGAACGCCGTTCACCCCCGAACGGCCGCCTGAAGCGCCCCCGGACGGGCGAAACCACTCAGACCGGCACCCGGACCCTCCGTGTTCCCCCGAACGTCCCTGAGGCCGTTTCACGTCTCCTCGATAGTGACTGCCCGCGGTCACGCACCGCAACAAGATCAACTTGGCATCAAGGTGCCGGAGATCGCCCACCGGCGCCACGGACAGTCACCGGAACGCCCTCCCGCAAGGGCTGCCGGAGCCGGGTCACGGAGTTGATCATGCCCCGGCCGGGGCCGCTTTCCGACCCCCGGAGACCCCCATCCGGACCCCCGTCACTAGGCGCACCGGCAGCTGCACACCTCATCTGCACGGCCATTTGGACGCCGGTAACTTCTTAGCATCGTGTTCGCTGGGCTATCCGTTAACAACCGGCCGTGTACTAGCCCGATCGTGTTACTACGAACCCACTGAGTGACTGTTCGTTTGAGATAGATACCCATTCGATCCCCCCGCAACGGCCTCAGGGCGGCTACAGTGCCTTCGACGACACCACTTTCGGTCTAAAGCTGGCGCGGCTGAACGGCCGAAGGTCCCGGTGCCGGTCGGGGGGCACGACCGACTCCAGGGAGGTAGTGACGTGGCTACCGTCGGCATTTCTCAGGCCGTCCGATCCACGCCAGCCGGCGCGTTGCCGGCGAGCATGGTTCCGCACCCGCGGGAAGAGCTCTTTTCGGTACTGGTGGTCGACGACCACCCGCTGTTGAGGGAGGCAATCGCAGCAAGACTCGCACAGATGGGTGCGGGGACCGTCCACGAAGCCGCCACGGTGGCCGAGGCGAGGGCGCGAGCACAGGCCACCGGGCCTTGTGACCTGGCGATCCTCGATCTCGGACTGCCGGACGGCAGCGGCATCGAGCTGGTTACGGAACTTCGTAGCCACGGCTGGCCGCGCGTGGTCGTACTCGCATCCTCGGACGACCCGTACGCGGTCCGCTCGGCCTTCCAGGCCGGGGCCCAGGCGTACCTGCTGAAGTCCGCGTCGCCGGTCGTCGTGACCGACGGCGTGCGGCGCGTGCTCGAAGGCGGCGTCTACGCCGACCCGAGCGTGGCTCCGGTGCTCGCCACCGGGACCCGTGTCGCGGGCACCGACAACACCCCGCGCGAGCTGTCCGCTCGTGAGGTGGAGGTGCTCCAGCTGGTCGCCGACGGGCAGTCCAACAAGGAGATCGGCGAAGAGCTTTCGCTCTCCGCTCTCACCGTCAAGTCCCACCTGTCCCGGATCGGGCGCAAGCTCGGCACGGGCGACCGGGCCCAGATGGTGGCGCTGGCCATGCGGGCCGGCGTGATCCGCTGACGCAAGCGAACAGCCCTGCGGGGCGGGCAGACCAGGCGCGGTATGCCCGTCCCGTAGGGTCGTCGGTTATGGGAAGTGCAGAGGCCGAGGACACCGGGATGGAGATCGAGTCCACGGGCGGCCCTGTGCTGCTACGCGAACCCGCCGAGGGCACGCCCCCGGTGATCACGGATCCGGACGCGCTCGCCGAAGCGTGCGCGAGACTCGCCGCGGGCACCGGCGCGGTCGCCGTCGACACCGAACGCGCGTCCGGCTACCGGTACTGGCCCAAGGCCTACCTCGTGCAGCTGCGCCGCGAGGGTTCCGGCACGGTGCTGATCGACCCGATCGCCCTGGCCGACGACCTCCAGCCGCTGCGCGACGTCCTCAACGACCTGGAGTGGGTGCTGCACGCCGCCTCCCAGGACCTCCCCTGCCTCGCCGAGCTGGACCTGCGCCCGGCGGCGCTGTTCGACACCGAGCTGGCCGGCCGGCTGGCGGGCTACGAACGCGTGGCGCTGGGAACGCTCGTCGAGCTGCTGCTCGGCTACACCCTCGAGAAGGGGCACAGCGCGGCGGACTGGTCGAAGCGGCCGCTGCCGGTCGACTGGCTCAACTACGCGGCCCTCGACGTCGAGCTGCTCGTCCAGCTGCGCGAAAAGCTGGAAGCGGAGCTGGGCGCCCAGGGCAAGCTGGAGTGGGCGCAGCAGGAGTTCGAAAACGTCCGCCTGGCCCCGCCTCCCGCGCCGCGGGCCGAGCCGTGGCGCCGGACGTCGGGCGTGCACAAGATCCGCAACCCGCGCGGGCTGGCGGCGGTCCGCGAGCTGTGGCAGGCCCGCGACGAACTGGCCCGCAAGCGCGACCGCGCCCCGAGCCGGATCCTCCCCGACAGCGCGATCATCAACGCGGTGACGGCCGACCCGAAGACGGTCGAGGAGCTGCAGGCGCTCCCCGTGTTCAGCGGCCGGGTCCAGCGCAAGTACACGGCGAGCTGGCTGCGGCACCTGCAGGCGGCCCGGGCGTTGCCGGCGAGTGAGCTGCCGTCGCCGTCGCAGCCGACGGACGGCCCGCCCCCGGTGAACCGCTGGGCGGACAAGGACCCGGACGCGGCGGCCCGGCTGTCGGCGGCCCGGGCGGGGCTGGCGGCGATCGCGGAGGACCGCCGGCTGCCGGTGGAGAACCTGCTGCTGCCGGACCTCGTGCGGCGCACATGCTGGCGCCCGCCCGCGGAGACCGACGAGGAGTCGGTGGCGTCGGTGCTCCGCGCGGGCGGGGCCCGGCCGTGGCAGATCGAGCTGACGGTGACGGCGCTGAGCAAGGCGCTGCAGACGACGGCGTCCTGAACGGACAATTCCCGGACAGTTCCGGCAGCACCGCCGAAACCGCTCCGCGCCGGCTCATCGGCTCCCCTATGCTGCGCCGCGCAATGCCGCGACACCGCCGAAGGTGACTCGATGACCGATTTCATGTCCGATCAGCCCGCCGTGCAGTGCTTTCTCAGCTTCACGCACGAAGACGACAGCTTTCTCAATTTCGTCACGCCGCTGAAGAGCTCGCTGGAAAAGTTCTGCGCGTCCGCGCACGGCCGCAAGATCGAAGTTTTCGTGGACCGCGAGAGCATCGGGTGGGGCGAGGACTGGCGGACGAAGATCCAGGACGGGCTCAACGCCGCGATGGTGTTCATCCCGGCCATCTCGATGAACTACTTCTACGAGAGCAGCGCCTGCCGGGAAGAGCTGACCGCCTTCTACGCCAAGGCGAACGAGCTCGGGCTCACCCAGCTGATCCTGCCGCTGATCGTGCTGGGGCACGAGCTGATCACCGACCAGAGCGACGACGCCAACATCCGGATCATCGAAAAGCTCCAGTACGTCGACATCAAGCAGGCCGTGCTCGCCGGGGCCGGCACCGCCGAATGGCGGCGGACCATGGACCTGGTCGCCGACCGGTTGATCAAGGCGATCCGCTCCGCGGAAGCGACCCTGGAAAAGCTCAAGAACTGCGATCAGCTGCTGCTCGACGGGTTCGCTTCCGAAAAAGACGGACCGGGCTTGCCGGAATACAACGAAAACCTCACCAAGATCGGAGACCTGCTGGAACGGCAGTTCGACGCGATCAGCCGATCACTGGACGACCTGGCCGACGAAATGCGCCAGGTGACCGGCGACGTGGCCGGCATGGCCCCCGACGCCATCAAGGCGCGGGTGGTGCGGGCCGCCGACACGATCAAGCCGATGGCGGTCACCATCCAGCAGGTCGGCACCGACTTCGAAGCCACCGTCGCCGAAACCGACTCGACGATCCGCTCGTACATGCGCCTGATGGACTCGCACATGACCCCGGAGCTGTTCGACCGGGCCCACCGGGAGTACGACGAGTTCGTCGAGATGCTCAACGGCCTGCTGCAGCTGGACCTCCGGATCACCGAGTTCCTCACGCAGATCCGCCCGCTCGAAGCCATCAACGCCCCCCTGCGAGCGGCGATCCGGCCGCTGCGCGTCGGCGCCCAGTCGATCCAGCTGGGCACACGCACCATGCGGGAGCTGTCGCGGATCATCAGCGACCTGCTCATCGGCCGCCCCGCACATCCCCCGCAGGGCGTCCTGCACTAACCGGCGAGCGTCGCCAGCAAAGTGTGGGCCTCGGCGCGCAGCTCGTCCGTCGGCTCCGGCGCCCCCACCAGCCGGACCACCCCGTCGGCCCCTTCCCGCACGTGGGCCTCGACGTCCAGCTCCGGGTCGTCGCGGCGGATCACCGCGATGCTCTCCACCAGGCCGAACACCAGGTCCGTCCGGATCGCCACCGCCTCCGGCGCGACCCCGGCTGCCGCCACCAAGCTCCCGTACGCCGCCTTCAGCTCCGCCCGCTCCGCGCGGAAGCGGGCCAGGTTGGGCGAGGCGACCTCCGGCAGCAGGTACAGCGCGCCCAGGTTGTGGCGGGCGCCGCCGAGCAGGCCGATGTCCGCGTACGCCAGCGCCCACAGCCGGACCGCCGCCGGGCCCGGGCCCGCGACGAGACGGCCGGCCAGGTCCAGCGACGGGCGGACCGTCTCGGCCAGCAGCGCCGCGAGGATGTCCTCCTTGGCCGGGAAGTGGTAGTAGAGCGACGCCTGGCGCAGGCCCGCGCGTTCGGCGATCGCGCGCGTCGTCGTCGCCGCGTAGCCGGCTCCCGTGAACAGCTCGCCCGCGGCGTCGAGCACCGCCTGCCGCGCGTCCGGCCGGTTCGCCGCCGCGCCGCTCGCTCTGGGCCTGCCGACCCCCGCCCCTTTGACCACGGCGGTGATCTTGCCAGGTCCGGCGCCCGCACACCCGCACCGAGGTGGGAGTTACACCCACATGTCGCCGTTGACGCCCCGTCGACCGGGACGTTAACGGGCCCCTAACGCGCCGGAGATCATCACGTCGTGCCGGAGACCTAATTTCTGTCAAGCGATCGAAACCAGGTCAGGAGCCCGCATGACACCACCCGACGAACTCGCCGCCTTCGGCTACCGCCAGGAGCTCCGCCGGTCGCTGGGCGGGTTCTCCGCCTTCGCCGCCGGCTTCTCCTTCGTCTCGATCCTCACGACCGTCTTCCAGCTCTTCGGCTTCGGCTACTCCTTCGGCGGCCCGCTCTTCTTCTGGACGTGGCCGGTCGTCCTCGCCGGCCAGCTGCTCGTGGCCCTGAACTTCGCCGAGCTCGCCGCGCGCTACCCGCTCGCCGGATCCGTGTACCAGTGGGCGAAACAGCTCACCCGCGGGTTCCTCGGCTGGCTCGCCGGCTGGATGATGCTGCTCGGCTGCGTCGTCGCGCTCGCGGCCGCCGCGATCGCGTTGCAGATCGTGCTGCCGTCGGTCTGGGACGGGTTCCAGCTCCTCGGCGGCGACCCGTCGGTGACGTCGCCGTCCGGCGCGGCCAACGCCGTGCTGCTCGGTGCCCTGCTGCTCGTCTTCACCACGCTCGTCAACGCCGGCGGCGTCCGGCTGATGGCGCGGATCAACGACGTCGGCGTCGCGGCCGAGCTGCTCGGGGTCGTCGTGCTCGTCACCGGGCTCGGGCTGTTCGCCGTCCGCGGCCCGCAGGTCGTGCTGCACGACGCCCCGGGCACGAGCGCCGGGATCGGTGGCGTGCTCGCTTCGGCGCTCATGGCGGCGTACGTGCTCTACGGCTTCGACACCGCCGCGTCGGTCGCGGAGGAAACGAAGAACGCGCGGAAGACGGCGCCGCGCGCGGTGCTGCGGGCCGTGCTCGTGTCCGGCATCGGCGGGCTGGCCGTCGTGGTCACCGCGCTGATGGCCGCGCCGAGCCTGACCGACGGGCAGCTCGCCGGCCACGGCCTGCCGTACGTGATCACCGCCGTCTTCGGCGACACCCTCGGCCGCGTCTTCCTCGCCGACGTCGCGATCGCCGTCGTCGTCTGCACCCTCACCATCCAGACCGGCACCGTCCGGCTGATCTACGCCATGGCCCGCGACGGCGCGCTCCCCGCGTCCGCCCGACTTTCGTCGGTCAATCCGCGCACCGGGACGCCGGTCGCGCCGGCCCTGCTCTCCGGCGGGCTCGCGATCGGGCTGCTGCTGCTCAACTTCGGCAACCCGACGCTGTTCAGCACGATCACCGGGACGTCCGTCGTGGTCGTCTACCTGGCGTACCTGCTGGTCACCGGCCCCTTGCTGGTCCAGCGGCTGCGCGGGAAGTTCCCCGCGGAACCCGGCCGGTTCTCCCTGGGCCGGTGGGGTGTGCCGCTGAACGGGGCAGCGGTCCTCTACGGGATCGCCATGATCGTCAACATCGCCTGGCCGCGCGCGGAGATCTACGACGTGACCGGTTCGGGCGCCCCCTGGATGCTCCTGTTCCCGATAGAGTTCGTCGGCGGCGCACTGGTGATCGGCTGGCTCTGCTGGCTGCGGCTGCGCCCCGCTCCCGCCCTCGAACCCGCGATCTGAGAGAGGACGTCCATGAGCACCACCGCCACCACCTACGGCGCCCGCGACCACGCCAGGGCCCAGGCCGGCACCGTGGTCGAAACGATGCCGTCGATCCCGGCGAGCACCTGGCCCGCTCCCCCGCCCGGGGTGGCACCCGAGGCGCTGACCTGGGCGGAGACCGTGGCCGGGGGCGGCTACACGCACAAGGTGCTGGCCCGCGGCACGCGGCTGCGGCTCACCGACGTCGAGGGCGACGCCTGCGCGCACCTGCTGCTGTTCAACGCCGAGGGGCCGTGGGAGCGGCTGAACGTGGCCGACACGGTGAAGGTGCAGTGGAACGCCTACCTCGGCGAGAAGGTGGCGCTGCTGTCGGACCAGGCGCGGGTGCTCGCGACGATCGTCGCGGACTCGAGCGGGCACCACGACGCCCTGTGCGGAACGTCCACTGTGGACGGCAACACCGAGCAGTACGGCGACGGCGCCCCGCAGGGACCCTCCCCCGCCGGGCTGCCGCTGTTCACGTTGGCGGCGGCCAAGAACGGCCTCGGGCCGCGGGACCTGCCGCCGAGCCTGGCGTTCTTCCAGGGCGTGCGGGTCCGGCCCGACGGCGGCCTCGAGTTCACCGGCTCCGCGGGCGCCGGCAAGTCCGTCGAGCTGCGGATCGAGATCCCGTCGATCGTGCTGCTCGCCAACGTGCCGCACCCGGTCGACCCGCGCCCGGACTACACCGTGACGAACCTCGAAGTCCTCGCCTGGCGCGACACACCGTCCACCCCGGACAGTCCGGAGTGGACGCACTCGCCGGAAGCGCAGCGCGCGTTCGAGAACACCGCCGACTACCTGACCGCACGGGGGATTGCATGAGCACGGCGTACGAGTCCCGGCTGGAGCTGACGTTCGACGTCGCCGCGCGCGCCCCGTTCTCGACCGTGCTGAAGCGCGGCAGCGAGCTGGCGATCGTCGACCTGGGCGGCAACCAGGCCGTCGACTTCCTCTGCTACGACGCGAACGACACGGCCAAGCGCTACAGCGCGGCGGCCACGATCGCCGCGCAGCGCAACATCTTCCTGACCACGGGCAGCGTCCTGCGCACCCAGGAAGGCGCGCCGCTGCTGACCGTCGTCGCCGACACCTGCGGCCGCCACGACACGCTCGGCGGCGCGTGCAGCAAGGAGTCCAACAGCCTCCGCTACGGCCAGCACACCCGCTACCAGCACGCCTGCGTCGAGAACTTCCTCATCGAGGGCGCCAAGTGGGGCCTCGGCAAGCGCGATCTGGTCAGCAACGTCAACTGGTACATGAACGTGCCGGTCGAAGAGGACGGCACGCTCGGCATCGTCGACGGGATCTCCGCGCCGGGCCTGGAAGTCCGGCTGCGCGCCGAGACCGACGTCCTCGTGCTCGTGTCGAACTGCCCGCAGATCAACAACCCCTGCAACGGGTTCGACCCGACGCCGGTCCGCATGTTCGTGACGTCCCCCGGAGGCGGCGAGTGAGGCTGCTCGTCGCCAACCGCGGCGAGATCGCGGTCCGGATCCTGCGCACCGCGAGGGAACTGGGTCTCGAGACCGTCGCGGTGTACTCCGACGCCGACCGCCTCGCCCCGCACGTGCGGCTCGCCGACCGGGCCGTGCGGCTCGGCCCGGCACCCGCCGCCGAAAGCTACCTGCGGGCCGGCGCCCTCGTCCGGGCGGCCCTCGACACCAGCTGCGACGCCGTCCACCCCGGCTACGGCTTCCTGTCCGAGGACGCGGCGTTCGCGCGGGCCTGCGAAGAGGCCGGGCTCGCGTTCGCCGGCCCGGCGCCGGAGCACCTGGAGGTGTTCGGCAGCAAGCACACCGCGCGCGAGGCGGCGATCGCGGCCGGCGTGCCGCTGCTGGCCGGCACCGGCCTGCTGTCCGATGTGGACGAGGCACTGGCGCGGGCGGAGGACATCGGCTACCCGGTGATGCTCAAGGCGACCGGGGGCGGCGGCGGGATCGGCATGCGCGCCTGCGCGACGCCCGGGGAGCTGCGCGAGGCGTGGGACGGCGTCCGCAGCGTCGCGGCCAAGAGCTTCGCGAACACCGGCGTGTTCCTCGAACGGCTGGTGCGCCGCGCCCGGCACGTCGAGGTCCAGGTGTTCGGCGACGGCTTCGGCGAGGTGCTGGCCCTCGGTACGCGCGACTGCTCGCTGCAACGCCGCAACCAGAAGGTCGTCGAGGAGTGCCCGGCACCCGACCTGCCCGCCGCCGTCCGCAAGCAGCTCGTCGACTCCGCCGTCGCGCTGTGCTCGTCGGTGCGGTACCGCTCGGCGGGCACGGTCGAGTACGTCTACGACCCCGAGCGCGAAGAGGCGGCGTTCCTCGAGGTCAACACCCGGCTGCAGGTCGAGCACCCGGTCACCGAGGCGGTGTACGGCGTCGACCTAGTCGCCTGGATGCTGCGCCTGGCCCAGGGCGACCGCGCGATGTTCCGCGCGGTGCCGGTCGCGCGCGGGCACGCCGTGGAGGCCCGGGTGTACGCCGAGGACCCGAGCGCCGGGCACCGGCCGAGCGCGGGCCTCGTCACGCGGGTCACGCTGCCCGCGGGCGTCCGCGTGGACACCTGGGTCGAACCGGGCACCACCGTCACGACGCACTACGACCCGTTGCTGGCCAAGGTGATCTGCACCGGCACCGACCGCGACGACGCCCTCGCGGGCCTGCGGGAAGCGCTCGCCACGACCCGCGTCGACGGCGTCCGCACCAACCTCGGGCAGCTGCGGGCCGCGGCCGCCGACGCGGCGTTCGGCGCGGCGGCGCACGACACGTCCACTTTGGACGGCATCGAGGACGCCGAGCCCCGGATCGACGTCGTGCGCGGCGGGACGATGACCACCGTGCAGGACTGGCCGGGCCGCACCGGGTTCTGGCACGTCGGCGTGCCGCCGAGCGGCCCGATGGACGACCGCTCGCTGCGGCTGGGCAACCTCGCGCTCGGCAACCCCGAGGGCGCGCCGGGCCTGGAGTGCACTGTGGACGGCGTGACGCTGCGGTTCTCGCACGCCACCGAGGTGTGCGTCACCGGCGCACCCACGACCGTGCTGCTCGACGGCGCCGAAGTTCCGTTGTGGACCCCGGTCGAGGTGCCCGCCGGAAGCACGCTCGACGTCCGGGCGTGCACGGCCGGGCTGCGCAGCTACGTGCTCGTCCGCGGCGGCGTCGACGTGCCGGAGTTCCTCGGCAGCGCGGCGACGTTCACCCTGGGCAAGTTCGGCGGGCACGGCGGCCGGGCGCTGGCCGTGGGCGACGTCCTGCGGACCGGGCCCGAGCCCGCGGACCCGGTCGTCGGGCCGGTGGCCGACCGCCCGGACTTCGCGGCGCACTGGACGATCGGGGCGCTCGAAGGCCCGCACGCGGCACCGGAGTTCTTCACCCCCGAAGACGTCGACACGTTCTACGCCACCGACTGGCAGGTGCACTTCAACTCCGCCCGCACCGGCGTCCGGCTCGTCGGGCCGCGGCCCCAGTGGGCGCGGGCGGACGGCGGCGAGGCCGGCCTGCACCCGTCGAACATCCACGACACGCCGTACGCGATCGGCGCCGTCGACTACACCGGCGACCTGCCGATCCTGCTCGGCCCGGACGGGCCCAGCCTGGGCGGGTTCGTCTGCCCGGCGACGGTCGCGACCGGCGAGCGGTGGAAGCTCGGGCAGCTGCGGCCGGGTGACACCGTGCGGTTCGTGCCGATCGACACCGACCACGCGGCGGTGCTGCGGCGACGGCCCGCGACGGCGGTGACGTCCACTCGGGACACTCGCCACGACGACGGCGTCCTGGGCCGGCAGACGTCTGCCGGCGACGAGCCGTCGGTCACCTACCGCCGCAGCGGGGACGACAACCTGCTCGTCGAGTACGGCGAGATGACGCTCGACCTGGCGCTGCGGATGCGGGTGCACGCGCTCGCGGAACGGCTGGCGGCCGAAGGCGTGCCGGGGATCGTCGACCTGACCCCGGGTATCCGGTCGCTGCAGGTGCACGTCGACCCGGACGCGCTGCCCGTCGGCAAGGCGCTGGGGCTGGTGCGGGAGCTGGAACGGGACCTCCCGCCGACGCACGCGCTCGAGGTGCCGAGCCGCAGCGTCCGGTTGCCGCTGTCGTGGGACGACCCGGCGACGCGTGAGGCGATCGAGCGGTACATGACCGGCGTGCGCGACGACGCGCCGTGGTGCCCGTGGAACATCGAGTTCATCCGGCGCGTCAACGGCCTGGCAGGCGTGGACGACGTCTACCGCACGGTGTTCGACGCGGAGTACCTGGTGCTCGGCCTCGGCGACGTCTACCTCGGCGCGCCGGTCGCGACGCCGCTGGACCCGCGGCACCGGCTCGTCACGACGAAGTACAACCCGGCGCGGACGTGGACCGCGGAAAACTCCGTCGGCATCGGCGGCGCCTACCTCTGCATCTACGGCATGGAAGGCCCTGGCGGCTACCAGTTCGTCGGCCGGACCGTGCAGGTGTGGAACAGCTGGCACGGCGGCGAGCAGCCGTGGAACCTGCGGTTCTTCGACCGGATCTCCTGGTACCCGGTGTCGGCGGAAGAGCTCCTCGAGCTGCGGTCGCAGAGCTCGTCCGGGCAGCTGGCCCTCGACACCACCGACGGCACGTTCAAGCTGGCCGAGTACCAGAAGTTCCTGGCGGACAACGCCGACAGCATCGCCGGCTTCCGGGCGACGCAGGCGGCGGCGTTCGACGCGGAACGGCGGGCATGGGCCGCAGCGGGCGAGTTCGACCCGAAGCCGGAACCGGTGACGCGGCCGCCGAAGCGGGTCGAGGCCCCGCAGGGCGGGCACGTCGTCGAGGCGCCGTTCGCGGCGACGGTGTGGCGGGTGGACGTCACCGCGGGCGAGCGCGTCGAGGACGCGCAGTCGCTGGTGACGCTGGAAGCGATGAAGACGGAGGCGCGGATCCCCGCGCCGGCCGGCGGTGAGGTGGTCGAAGTGCTCGTGTCCCCCGGTGACCAGGTCGCCCCCGGAACACCGCTGGTGGTGCTCGGATGAGCCTCCTGGAACGAGTGCGGGCGGCGTACCGGCGGATCGAGCAGGTCGACCGCCCGGAGATCTGGATCGACCTCCGGCCGGAAGCCGAGGTGCTCGCCGAAGCCGCCGCGCTGGACGAGCGCGGGCTGCCGCTGTACGGGAAGCTCGTCGCGGTCAAGGGCAACATCGACGTCGCCGGGCTGCCGACGACCGCGGGGTGCCCGGCGTACGCGTACAAGCCCGAGGCCGACGCGCCGGTCGTCGCGCGGCTGCGGGCGGCCGGGGCGCTGGTGCTCGGCACGACCAACCTCGACCAGTTCGCGACCGGCCTGGTCGGGACGCGCAGCCCCTACGGCGCGGTCCGCAACGCCGTCGACCCGGCGTACGTGTCGGGCGGGTCCAGCTCGGGTTCGGCGGTGGCCGTCGCGCTGGGCATCGCCGATCTGGCGCTGGGCACGGACACCGCGGGCTCCGGGCGGGTGCCGGCGGCGTTCAACGGGATCGTCGGGCTCAAGCCGACGCCCGGGCTGCTGCCGACGGACGGGGTCGTCCCCGCGTGCGCGAGCATCGACTGCGTATCGCTGTTCGCGCGGACGGTCGAGGAGGCCACGTTCGCGCTGACCTGCCTGGCCGAGCCCGCGCAGGTCCACACGGGACGGTTCCGGCTGGGCGTACCGGCCGAGCTGGGCCCGTTGGCGCCGGGGTGGGCGGAGGCGTTCGAGGCGGCCGTCGAGGACTACGCCGCCGCCGGCGCCGAAGTGACCACTGTGGACACCACGCCGTTCCTGGAGGCGGCGGAACTGTTGTACGGCGGCGCGTTCGTGGCCGAGCGGTACACGGCGGTCGGCGAGTTCCTGGACGCGCACCCGGCCGACGTCGACCCGGTGGTGCACGGCATCATCACCGGCGCCCGCGACATCCCGGCGCACCGGCTGTTCGCGGACCAGGCGAAACTGGCCGGCCTGCGGGCGGAAGCGCTGGCGACGCTGGCCGGTGTCGACGCGCTGCTGTTCCCGACGACGACCGAGCACCCGACGCTCGCGGAGGTCGCCGCGGACCCGGTCGCGGTCAACGCACGGCTGGGCCGGTTCACCAACTCGACCAACCTGTTCGGGCTGTCGGCGTTGGCCGTCCCGGCGGCCACGGTGGCCGGCCGCCCGTTCGGCGTGATGCTGGTCGGCGCCCCGCACGACGACCTGAAGCTGGCGGCATCGGCGGGGTTGCGCGGTTCGCGCGTCCCGATCGTGGTGGTCGGCGCACACCTGCGCGGGCAGCCGCTGAACCACGAGCTGACGTCGCGGGGCGGGCGGTTCGTGTCCGCCGTGTCGACTTCGGCGTCGTACCGGTTGTTCGCGTTGGACACGGTGCCGCCGAAGCCGGGGCTGGTGCGGGTCGCGGCCGGCGGAGTCGCGATCGCGGCGGAGGTGTGGGACCTGCCGGTGCGCGGGTTCGGCGAGTTCGTCTCCCGGATCCCCGCCCCGCTGGCGATCGGCAAGGTGGAGCTGGCCGACGGCTCGCGCGTGTCCGGCTTCCTGTGCGAACCGGCGGCAACCGAGGACGCGGAAGACATCTCGTCGAAGGGCGGCTGGCTGGCGCACCTCGGATAATCGCGTGCGCGCCGGATGCCGCGCGTCGCACACTGAAGCCGTGAACACCCTGCCTTGCGGCCATCCGGGCCGCATCGGCACCTTGCGCCTCTGCCCGCACCTGGCTGTCGAAGCACCTCCCCCGTCCACCCGTCACCTGACCGGCGCCGGCACGCACTACGACCTGGTGTGCGCCCGGTGCACGCCGGCCGCGCTGGTCGAAGTCTGCGAGAGCTGCGCCGATCGGGCGGATCAGCAGAGCTTCCCCTCGGGCTGGCACGGCGAGCCCGAAATCCTGGTGCGGGACCGGGAACTCCCGGGCGGCATCGTGACCCGCGACTGCCCCGTCGTGCCCCTGAACGACCGTTGCCTCGCCCCGGTGCCCGGCGGCTGGCTCGCCCTCACCGAAGAAGGCTTCGTCCGGATCGACGACGAGCAGCACTGGTTCGTCGGGCCGGTCGAGCTGCCCGAAGAGACTTGCGAAGACGTGCGTGCCTTCCCCGACCGGCCGCGCCGCGGCCTGCACACTTCGCGCGACGGCCGGTTCGCGGCCGTCGTCTCGGACTACGGCCGGTTCGCCAGGGTCGTCGATCTGCACGAGTGGGTCACCGTGGTCGACCTCGACCGCGACCGGGTCGACAACGAGTTCACCCGGTACCCGCTGGCCTTCCTCGGCGAGGGCGACACCACGAAGGTCGTCGCGGGCACCGACTGGAACCGGCTCGACGTGTTCACGCTGCCCGGCGGCGACCTGCTGACCGGCCGGGAAACCGCGGCGCCGGACCGCGGGGAGCCGGAACCCGAGCACTACCTCGACTACTTCCAGGGCGCGCTCCACGTGAGCCCGTCCGAGCGATCACTGGTCGTGGACGGCTGGGTCTGGATGCCCGTGGGCTCGCCGTCGGTGGTCGACCTGACCACCTGGCTCGGCGGCGATGTCCACGCGGCCGAGACGGGCCGGCACCTGACTCCCGGCCGCAGCAACGACTGGGACCAGCCGATTGCGTGGCTCGACGACACCACGGTCGCCATCCAGCGCATGGGAGCCTCTTACGACCGGATGCTCGACGGAGTCGAGCTTTACGACGCCGGGACCGGCCGCCGCACCGGAATGTTCGCCGGTCCGAAGGGCCCGATGTGGGCCCACGGCGGTCTGCTGTACGTCGCCGTCGAAGCCGGGCTCGAGGTCTGGGACCCCGCCGACGGCGCCCGGATCGGGCTCCTCGAAGGTTTCGCGCCGATCGCCCACCACGACGGCGCCTTCGCCGAACTCCGTAACGATCAGCTGAGGATCTGGGCACCCGTCGGATAACGACGCTCCTCCCGGGGCACGAAACCGCCGATGACCTCGGTGAGACCCCGGAGGCGGCGATGACCACGGCAACCCGATCCCCGCAGAGCACGCTCGTCCACTCGTACCTGTTCCTCCGCCGCGCGATCGGCCTGATCGGGCTGGCGCTGCCCGTCGTCCTGATCTTCGGCAAGCAGCTGGCCCAGGGCGGCGACCTGATCGGGTCGCTCAGCGGCTACTACTACACCGACCTGCGCGACGTCTTCGTCGGCGCGATGTGCGCCGTCGGGGTGTTCCTGCTCGCCTACTACGGGCACGACTTCGTCGACAACGTCGCCAGCAGCGTGGCCGGCCTCGGCGCGATCGGGCTCGCGCTGTTCCCGGCGGCGCCGGACCACGACGTCACGGCGTGGGACCGCACCTCGGGCGTGCTGCACCTGACGTTCGCCGCGGTGTTCTTCCTGATGCTGGCCTACTTCTGCCTGCGTCTGTTCCCCCACGACGGCGAACAGCCCCGGGGCACCGGGATCGTCTACCGCGGGTGCGGCGCGGTGATCCTGGCCGCGCTGGTGCTGATCGCCCTGACGAGCTGGCTGCGGCTCGTGCCGGAGTGGCACCCGGCGTTGTGGCTGGAGAGCGTCGCGGTGTGGGCGTTCGGTGTGGCGTGGCTGCTGAAGGGGCAGACGTTGACGCCCAAGAGTGTGCCGTAGCCCACTCGACCGGGCCACTACCCTGGTTACCGGCGGGTAACAAGGGCTATCGTGCGGCTATCACCGTCTACCTCCATGGAGCATTCGTGGCCGCACCAGCAACGCCGCTCGCGCCGAACGCGCGGGGCGTGCGAAACGTCGCCTTCGTCGAGGGGGTACGGACCCCCTTCGGCAAGGCCGGCGACAAGGGCATCTACGCCGGGACCCGCGCCGACGACCTCGTCGTCAACGCCATCCGTGAGCTGCTGCGGCGGCACCCCGAACTGCCGCCCGAGCGCGTCGACGAGGTGGCCATCGCCGCCACCACGCAGATCGGCGACCAGGGCCTGACCATCGGCCGCACCGCGGCGCTGCTCGCCGGCCTGCCGAAGTCCGTCCCGGGCTTCGCCATCGACCGCATGTGCGCCGGCGCGATGACCGCCGTCACCAGCGTCGCGTCCGGCATCGGCTTCGGCGCCTACGACATCGCCATCGCCGGCGGCGTCGAGCACATGGGCCGCCACCCGATGGGCGAGGGCGTCGACCCGAACCCGCGGATCATCGCCGACAAGCTCGTCGACCCGACCGCGCTCGTCATGGGCCAGACCGCCGAGAACCTGCACGACCGGTTCCCCGCGATCACCAAGCAGCGCACCGACGCCTACGCCGCGCGCAGCCAGGAGCGCTACGCCGAAGCCGTCAAGACCGGCAAGATCGGCCCCGAGCTGGTTCCGGTCGCCACCCGGTCCAAGGAGCTGGGCTGGGGTCTGGCCACCGAGGACGAGCCGCCCCGTCCGGGCACCACGCTCGAAACCCTCGCCGGGCTGAAGACGCCGTTCCGCCCGCACGGCCGGATCACCGCGGGCAACGCGGCCGGCCTGAACGACGGCGCGACCGCGTCGATCCTCGCCGACGAGGACACCGCCCGCGAGCTGGGCCTGCCGGTCGCGATGCGGCTGGTCGGCTACTCCTTCGCCGGCGTCGAGCCGGAGGTCATGGGCATCGGCCCGGTGCCGGCCACCGAGAAGCTGTTCAAGCGCACCGGCCTGTCCATCGACGACATCGGCCTGTTCGAGATCAACGAGGCCTTCGCCGTGCAGGTGCTGGCCTTCCTCGACCACTTCGGCATCGACGACGAAGACCCGCGCGTCAACCAGTGGGGCGGCGCGATCGCGTGCGGCCACCCGCTCGCATCGTCCGGCGTCCGGCTCATGACGCAGCTGGCCCGCCAGTTCGCCGAGCGGCCCGACGTGCAGTACGGCATGACCACGATGTGCATCGGCATCGGTATGGGCGGCACCGTGATCTGGGAGAACCCGGCGTTCGAGGGGGCGAAGTAATGACTTTCACCGCTGAAGAAGCGAAGGCCGCCTTCCCGGACGAGGTCGTCACGAACGCCGTGACGCGGCTGGTGAAGGTGCCCGGGCTCGAGAAGCCCGTCGCGCTCATCACGCTCGACAACGGCCACGACCACACCCGGCCGAACACCTTCGGCCCCCAAGGTCTGGTGAGCCTCAACGCGGCTATCGATGATGCTTTCGCCGCCGAGCCGGCCGCGATCGCCGTCACCGGCAAGCCGTTCATCTTCGCCGTCGGCGCGGACCTTTCGGGCGTCGAGTCCGTGAGCGACCCGAAGCTGGCGCGCGAGATCGCCCAGACCGGGCACGACGTGTTCCGCCGCCTGACCGAGTCGAAGATCCCGACGTTCGGGTTCGTCAACGGCGCGGTCATGGGCGGCGGCCTGGAGCTGGCGCTCTCGTGCCACTACCGGACGCTGTCGGAGAACACCGCCGCCATCGCGTTCCCCGAGGTCTTCCTCGGCCTGTTCCCGGGCTGGGGCGGCACGCAGCTGCTGCCGAACCTCATCGGCGCCGACGCCGCCGTCACGGTGATCATCGAGAACGCTTTGGCGCAGAACAAGATGCTCAACGTCAAGCAGACGGCGGAGCTCGGCATCGTCGACGCCGTCTTCGGCTCGGCCGACTACCTCGAGCAGTCGCTGCTGTGGCTGGCCCGCGTGGTGAACGGCGAGATCAGGCCGGAACGCCGTGAAATCGACCGCGGCTCCGGCTGGGACGCCGCCATCGCCCGCGCCAAGTCCCTTGTGGACGGTCGCACGCACGGCGCGTCGCCGGGCGCGACCAAGGCCGTCGAGCTGCTGGAGCTGGCGCGCGAGAACGACCTCGACCGCGGCTACGCCGCCGAGACCGACAGCCTCGCCGAGCTGTTGATGTCCGACGTCCTGCGCGCCGGGCTGTACTCGTTCAACCTGGTCAACAAGCGCGCCAAGCGCCCGGCCGGCGCGCCCGACAAGTCGTTGGCCCGCAAGGTGAACAAGGTCGGCATCGTCGGCGCCGGCCTGATGGCCAGCCAGCTCGCGCTGCTGTTCGTGCGCCGCCTCAAGGTGCCGGTCGTGCTGACCGACGTCGACCAGGAGCGCGTCGACAAGGGCGTCGGCTACGTCCACGCCGAGATCGACAAGCTGCTGGGCAAGAAGCGCGTCTCCCCGGACGGCGCGAACCGGCTCAAGGCGCTGGTCTCCGGCTCGCTCGACAAGGCCGCCTTCGCCGACGCCGACTTCGTCATCGAAGCCGTCTTCGAGGAGCTGGGCGTCAAGCAGCAGGTGTTCGCCGAGCTGGAGCAGCACGTCAAGCCCGAGGCGATCCTGGCGACGAACACCTCGTCGCTGTCGATCACCGCGATGGCGTCGAAGCTGCAGCACCCCGAGCGTGTGGTCGGCTTCCACTTCTTCAACCCGGTCGCCGTGCTGCCGCTGCTGGAGATCGTCCGCGGCGAGCGGACCGACGACGCTTCGCTGGCGACGGCGTTCTCAGTCGGCAAGCAGCTGAAGAAGTCGAGCGTGCTGGTGAAGGACGCGTCGGCGTTCGTCGTCAACCGGCTCCTGCTGCGCTTCCTCGGCGAGGTGCTGGTCACCGTCGACGAGGGCACGCCGTTCGACGTCGCAGACAAGGCACTGGAGCCGCTGGGCTTGCCGATGACGCCGCTGACGCTGATGCAGCTCGTCGGCCCGGCCATCGCGCTGCACGTCGGCGAGACGCTGCACGAGGCCTTCCCGGACCGGTTCACCGTCTCCGAGAACCTCGCGAAGTTCGTCAAGGCGGGCAAGAAGGGCGTCTGGGTCTGGGATGCCCAGGGCAACCAGTCCGCGGACCCCGAGGTCGTCGAGCTCTGGACGCAGGGCGACAAACCGTCCACTTCGGAGCAGGTGCGCGACCGGGCGCTCTCGGCCATCGCCGAGGAGATCCGGATCATGCTCGACGAGGGCGTGGTCGCCGAGGCGCAGGACATCGACCTGTGCCTGATCCTCGGTGCGGGCTGGCCGTTCTGGAACGGCGGCATCACGCCGTACCTGGACCGCTCCGGCGTCTCCGAGCGCGTGAACGGCAAGCCGTTCCTCGCCCCGGGCGTCGCCTCGGTTCCGGCGCGCTAGTACTCGCCCTCCCTAGGGCACTTCGGCGGCGGCGCAGTGAGTTTCAGCTGCGCCGCCGTCGCGTCGGAGTCGATGACCGTCACCCGCTCGGCCTTGCGGAAACGCGTGTGCAGCTCCTGCGCCCAGGCCTTCAGGTCGGTGCCCGCGACGGCGAGCAGCGAGACCGACGGCGAGTCCACGAACACCCGCCGCGCCTTCGGATCGTCGCGAAGGGACGGCAGCGCCGCCCGCAGCTCGGCGTCGGTGCGGAAGACCACGACGACGGCCGCGCACAGCGTGTGGCCGGCCAGCGGCGCGGGGTTCGTGTCCACCGGCAGCTCGGGCGGCCGGACCAGCGCGGCGACGTAGAAGGCCAGTCCCGCGCCCGCGGCCAAGGCCAGCGCGACGGCCGGGGCGACCACGCGGACCAGCGGCTTCTCCTCCACGCCCGAGATCACAGCACACGTTGGCCGCCGGGACACCGCCCGTTCACCCCGGCGGCTTAACGTCCGCGCGTGACCACCGACAGACGCCGGTTCCTCAAGGGCGCCGGGCTCGCGGCCGCCGCCGCGGGAATCCCCCTCTCCGCTCCCGACGTCGACGTGAGCCGGGTGTGCGGCCGCTACCAGTGGCTGGTGGGCGACCACCACACGCACAGCCAGTACTCCTACGACGCGATGTACCGGATCGACCAGATCGCCCGCGGCGGACGGGCGCACGGCGCCGACTGGATCGTCTTCACCGACCACGGGCACGCCGAGCACGAGAAGGTGTCGGTCGAGCCGACCGAGGCCGACTTCCTCGCCGCCCGGCGGAAGTACCCGGACCTGCTGCTGTGGCACGGCATGGAGTGGAACGTCCCGGGCGCCGAGCACGCGACCGTGTTCTTCCAGGCCGGTTCGGAGCAGGCGGCCAAGCTGCGCGAGTTCGAGCGGACCTTCGACTGGCGGCTGACGAACTCCGAGGCGTCGAGCCCGGCGAACGAGGCCCTCGCGCTGCGGGCGTTGCGCTGGCTCGCCGACGAAGAACGCGCACGGCGGATCCACGCGCCCGTGGTGCTGATCAACCACCCGCTGCGCAACGGCCGCGTCGCCCCGCACGAGCTGCGCGCCTACCGCGACGCCGCGCCGGACATCGTGATCGGCATGGAGGGTGCGCCCGGCGCGCAGGCCGACGGCTTCCCGAAGCCGCTCGGGAACGGCGGCGCGCGCGGCGGCTACGCCAACAGCGCCGGCCCGAACTCCTGGCCGGGCTTCCCGGCCGAGGCGTACCGGACGTACGGCGGCTGGGACTGGGCGACGGCGAAGGTCGGCGGCCTGTGGGACTCGCTGCTCGCCGAGGGCAAGCCGTGGTGGGTCACCACCAACTCCGACTCGCACTACAACCGCGGCGACACGCTGGTCCGCCCCGACGTGCCGGGTGACTGGTACGACACGCACGGCAAGTTCCCCGACCCCATCGACACCGGCTCCCCGCAGCTGCTCGCGCCGTACGCGGACTTCTACCCCGGGGAGTTCAGCCGCACGTACGTCGGCGTCACGCGGCGAAGCCTCGAAGGCGTCCTGGAGGGCCTGCGGGCCGGGCGGGTCTGGGGCGGACACGGCGGGCTGGTCCAGTCCCTTGAAGTCGGCGCGTACGGCGGTGGGGCCGCGGTGACGCTGGGCGGGCGGCTGCGGGTGCGACGGGGTTCGGACGTCACGCTGGTGCTCTCGGCCCGGCTGGCGTCGCGACCCAACGGCGGCGGCTCGGTGCCGCGGCTGGCGCGCCTCGACGTCATCGCGGGCCCGGTCACCGGTCCGGTGGCCGATCCGGACACGATGACGGCGCCGGGCACCCGGGTCGTCGAGTCGTTCGAGCCCCGGTGGGCGCCCGGGAGGCAGGTGGTGTTCCGGCACACCTTCCGGAACGTGCGCGCGCCGTTCTACGCGCGGGTCCGCGGGACGAACGGCGACGGTGAGCCCACTTCGGACACGATCGGGCAGGCGAACCCGTTCGAGGACTTGTGGATGTACGCGAACCCGATTTTCGTGGACGTGTGCTGAACGGGAGAGTGCTGCTCGTCCGGTCGATCATGACCGGGTTGCGGTGGCTGCTGAGCTTGCCTTCGCCGGTGCTGCGCGTCCTCGCGGGCCGGCCGGTGGTCGTCGACGGGCGGCAGCCGGTGCCGACCGCGCGGATGCTGATGCGGGTGTCGCGGTTCGCGCCGTTCGACGCGCCGCACCAGAACGGCAGCCTGCCGCGGGCGCGGGCGGAGCTGAACCTGGCGGGGGCGCTGGCCGGCGCCGGGATCTGCCCGGGCGTCCGGACGCGGGACCGGTCGTGGCCCGGACCCGGCGGTCCGCTGCCGCTGCGGTGCTACGAACCGGCCGGGCTCCCGGCGCCCGGGCCGGCGATCGTGTACTTCCACGGCGGCGGGTTCGTGCTCGGCAGCCTGGACACGCACGAGGGCGCGTGCCGGCTGCTGGCCGAGGAGGCCGGGGTGCGGGTGGTGTCGATCGGCTACCGGCTGGCGCCGGAACACCCGTTCCCGGCGGCGGCTTCCGATGCCGTGGCGGCGTTCGCCTTCGTCCACGAGCACGCGGCGGAGTTCGGCATCGACCCGGCGCGGCTCGCGGTGGGCGGCGACAGCAGCGGCGGCAACCTGGCGGCGGTGGTGGCCCACGCGGCGGCCCGCGGCGAGCTGCCCCGGCCGGCGTTCAGCCTGCTGCTGACCCCGGCGACGGACGCGATAGGGTCGTCGGAGTCGCACCGGCAGTTCGGCTCGGGCTTCCGGCTGGACCGGGACGAGTGGGCTTGGTACCGCGAGCAGTACGTGCGGGATCCGGCGCTGTACCCGGACCCGCGAGCGTCGGTGCTGTACGACGACGCCCTCGAGGGCCTGCCGCCGACGTACGTGGCAACGTGCGGTTTCGACCTGCTTCGCGACGAAGGCGAGGCCTACGCCGCCCGGCTGGCTTCCGCCGGAGTCCCGTTGGTGCACCGCCGGCACGAGGGCCAGCTGCACGGCTTCGCGAACCGGGTGGGCATCGACCCGGACGCCCGCGCGGCCATGGTCCACGCGGCCGGGGTGCTCCGCGCCGGTCTCGCCCTCGGCTGAGCACCTACCGGACGGGGAGGTGGACCGTCACCCCGAGGCCGCCGCCCACGATCGGTTCCGCCGTCACGCTTCCGCCGTGCGCCGCCACCGCCGCCCGCACGATCGACAGCCCCAGCCCGGCACCCGACCGGGCCGTCCGCGCCACCCCGGCCCGGCGGAACGGCTCGAACAACTCGGCCACCGTCGCCGGATCGACCAGGCCACCCGACGACCGCACCCGCAGCGTCGACCACTGCGGCCCCGGCTGCGTCACGACCTCCAGCCAGCCGCCCTCGACGTTGTGGCGGACGCCGTTCTCCAGGAGGTTGCCCGCGATCCGTTCCAGCAGCGCCGGGTCGCCGAACGCGGGTGCCGGCACCACCGCGAACGTCGCCCGGATCCCGCGTTTTTCGGCTTCGAGCCGGACCGCGCGCCAGGCGCGGTCGACGACCACCGCCAGGTCGACCGGCTCGCGGACGCCCAGCCCGGCGCCGTCGGTGCGGGCCAGCAGCAGCAGCGAGTTCACCAGCTGACCGGCGCGTTCGGTGGCGTCACGGACCACCCCGCCCATCCGGCGCAGCTCGGCTTCGTCGGCGTCGTCGTCGGCGAGGGTGACGTCGAGTTCGGTGCGGATCACCGCCAACGGCGTCCGCAGCTCATGGCTCGCGTTGGCGACGAAGTGGCGTTGCGCGTCGAAGGCGGCCTGGAGCCGGTCGAGCATGTCGTCGAACGTCTCCGCCAGCACGGCCAGCTCGTCGCGCGGGCGCACCGCGCCGATCCGCTCCCCCAGCGACTCGACCGACAGCCGCCGCGCGGTGCCGGTGATCTCGCGCAGCGGCAGCAGGACGCGGGAGGTGAAGGTCCAGGCGAGGATCGCCGCGGCCGCCACCACCAGCAGGAACGCGATCGACCCGAACAGCAGCATCCGGTTGCGGGCGTGCACGCGCAGGTGCTCGGCGAGCGTCGAGGCGTCGACCGTGACGCCGTCGACGACCACCGTGCTGCCCGGCGGCATCTGCGGCACGGTGTCGAGCGAGTCCCGCACCAGCGTCCAGGCGAGCCAGAGCAGCAGCAGGCTGACGGCGGCGACCAGCACGGTCGCCAGCAGGGTGATCCGGGCGCGGAGGCTGCGGGTGCCCGGCAGGTTCACGCGCGCTGCGCGCCGGGTTCCGGCACCCGGTACCCCGATCCGACGACCGTCTCGATGATCCCCGGTTCGCCGAGCTTCTTGCGCAGCGTCATGACGGTGACCCGGACGGTCGTGGTGAAGGGGTCGGCGTTCTCGTCCCAGACGCGCTCGAGGAGTTCCTCGCTGCTGACCACGGATCCGGCGGCCTGCAGGAGCACCTCGAGGACGCCGAACTCCTTGCGCGTCAGTTCGACCGGCCCGCTCGCGCGCCGCACGGTCCGCTTGGCCGGGTCCAGCTCGACGTCCCCGGCGGTGAGCAGCGGCGGCGCGGCCGGCGTCGCCCGGCGGCCCAGCGCCCGCACGCGGGCGACCAGCTCGGGGAAGGCGAAGGGCTTGGCGAGGTAGTCGTCGGCGCCGAGGGACAGCCCTTCGACGCGGTCGGACACCGAGCTGCTCGCGGTGAGCATCAGCACCCGGGTGAGCTCCCCGGAGGCGACGATCTCCCGGCACAGCTCGTCCCCGGACATCCCGGGCAGATCCCGGTCCAGCAACACGACGTCATACCGCGTGACGGCGGCCTTCTCGTGCCCATCATCCCCGGTGAGCGCGACGTCCACCGCCATGCCTTCGCGGCGGAGGCCACGGGCGATCGCGTCGGCCAGGGGTTCTTCGTCCTCGACTACCAAAACTCGCACGAGCCCACAATCCCATATTTTCCTGAGAGTGCCCTTTAAGGACTTTGTGTGTCAGGTGTGGCCCAGCGCAGCGCGAACCACAGCCGCATGCGGATCTCGGGGTCCGCCAGGTCCACCGCCAACGCCTTCTCCACCTGCGCGATCCGATGCCGGACGCTGTTGCGGTGCACCCCCAGCTCCGCGGCCGTCGGCTCCCAGGCGCCGTGGTGGGCCAGCCACGTCCGCAGCGTCAGCACCAGCGATCGGTCGCCCGCGCGATCCAGCGCCAGCAATGGCTCCAGTGCCTTCGCAGCGAACCCCCGGGAAGCTCCCGGGTCCAGCAGCGCGTCGAAATCCAGCGGCGAACCTCCGGCCACGACCGGGCGGCCGAGCGCGAGCGCCCGCGCGAGCAGCAGCTCCACTTCCGCCGACGCGGCGGCCACCCGGGCAGCCGGCACCGGCGAGCCCACGGCCGCGAGCCAGCCGGCAGCGCGCAGATCCTCCAGCCGCGGGACCGAGCCGGCGACAGCCACGAACGCGGGCCCGGGCAGCACCGAGACCAACGGCGTGTCCAGCCGCGCGCGCAGCCAGTCCGGGCGTCGGGCCACCTCGTCGGGACCTCGCCGGAACGCCGCGCCCGCGACCAGCCGGACCACTTCCGACCCCAGCAGCGACCGGGCCGCGTCGCCCGGGGACACCCGGCCGAGCAGCAGGCCGGTGGCCGCCGCGCCCAGCTCGGCCGCGTCCGAGCCCGCGCGGCCGACCAGGCCCAGCAGGGCCGCGCCGACGGCGAGGATCGCCCGCTCGGCGCCGTCGAGCCGCCGGGACCGGCCGACGACCACCAGGTGCGACGCCGTGGCCTGCGGGTACACCGGCTGGACGACGACGAACCCGCCGCCGAGCTCGGTGGTCGCGCTCCGGATCCCGCTGCCCGCCCGCACGGTCGCCATCAGCTCCCGCACCTGCGGCGGCAACGGCGTGGGCGCGTCGTGCTCCGCCGCCAGCACGTCGCCGGCGCCGACCAGCGCGACCCAGGACCGCAGCGCCGCCGCCAGCGCCGACGTCAGCTCGCCGAGCCCGCCCCCTGCGGCGCGCGTGAGCGTCTCGCGCGCCGCCGTGATCCGCCGCTGGTCCCGCTGGCCGGCCTCGGTCAACGCCACCGAGACCGCGCGGTTCACCGCCAGGAACGGTGTCCGCGACGGCACCACCAGCAGCGGCAGCGCACGCCGTGCGCACGCCCGGCGCAGGGGTTCCGGCAGGGTCTCGTGCACCGTCGGGGTGAGCCCGAACCCCAGCGCCGTCACGCCGGCGTCGCGCAGCCCGCGCACGTACCGGTCGATCTGCTCCGGCAGGTTGACCCCGGCGGTGAGGATCAGCTCGCCGCCCAGCAGGTAGGGCGCGGGGTCCTGCAGCTCGCTCACGTGCGCCCAGCGCACCGGGGCGTCCAGCGCGCCCGGCCGCAGGGTTTCGGGGACGACGTCGAGCGCGAGCTCCCGGTTGCCGACCACGTCCCGTAACGGGACATTCACCTCCGTGGACAGCGAATCCGTGATCAGGGTCATTCCATCCCCACCGATGTCGACATGGGGATGAATCATCCCATGCCGAGAGGGTGGCGGGCGAACCTACGGTGACCCGAAACGACGTGAGGAGGACACCGTGACCGGCGACTACGCGGTGATCGCGCTGTACATCGCGGGCATGCTCGGGGTCGGCTGGTACGGCCTCCGGCTCGCGAAGACGAAGTCCGACTACCTGGTGGCGGGCCGGCGGCTGGGGTGGTTCATGTACTCCGGCACGATGTCGGCCGTCGTGCTCGGCGGCGCGTCGACCGTCGGCGGCGTCAAGCTCGGCTACACCTACGGCATCTCCGGCATGTGGCTGGTGGTCAGCATCGGCGTCGGCATCCTGGTGCTGCACGCGCTGTTCGCGCGGCGGCTGGTCCGGCTGAAGGTCTACACCGTCGGCGAGATGCTCGACCTGCGTTACGGCGGCCGCACCAGCGCGGTGTCCGGCGTCGTCATGTGGGGCTACACGCTGATGCTGACGGTCACCTCGACGCTGGCCTTCGCGACCATCTTCAAGGTGCTGTTCGACCTGCCGAACTGGGCCGGGATCGCGGTCGGCGGCTCGATCGTCGTCCTCTACTCGGTGCTCGGCGGCATGTGGTCGATCACGCTCACCGACATCGCCCAGTTCGTCATCAAGACCATCGGCATCCTGGCCATCCTGCTGCCGGTCGCGATCACCTCGGCCGGCGGCTTCGACGGGATGAGCGAGAAGCTCGACGCGAGCTTCTTCAGCTTCACCTCGATCGGCACCGACACGATCATCACCTACTTCGTCATCTACACCTTCGGCCTGCTCATCGGCCAGGACATCTGGCAGCGCGTGTTCACCGCCCGCACGCCGGCGATCGCGACGTCCGGCGGCATCACCTCCGGCGTCTACTGCCTGGTCTACGGCCTCGCCGGCGCCTTGATCGGCACCGCGGCCCACGCGCTGTACCCGGACATCGCCAGCGCGCAGGACGCGTTCGCGACGATCGTCGAGCGGCTGCTGCCGACCGGCGTCCGCGGCCTGGTCCTGGCCGCCGCGCTGTCGGCGATGATGTCGACGGCGAGCGGCGCGCTGATCGCCTGCTCCACCACCACGACGTCGGACCTGCTCACCAAGCTGGGCCTGAGGAAGGGCGGCGAAGTCAGCCGCAACCGGATCGCCACGCTGGTGCTCGGCCTGCTGGCCATCGGCATCGCGATGGTCGTCGACGACGTCGTCAACGCGCTCACCATCGCCTACGACATCCTGGTCGGCGGCCTGCTCGTCGCGATCGTCGGCGCGCTGTTCTGGAAGCGCGGCACGCGGCAGGGCGCGTACGCGTCGATGGTGGCCGGCACGCTCTCGGTGATCGCGTTCATGATCATCGACGGCGTGGACGCCAACACCCCGATCTACTGGGGCCTCGGCGCGAGCCTGGTCGTCTACCTCGCGGTCAGCCTCGCCACGCCCCGCACGTCCGAAACCATCCTCTCCGTCTGGACCCGCCGCCTGAGCGGCCAGGAAACCCCCATCGAGAACCGGGAACAGGAGCCCACCAGTGCCTAACATCGGACCCCTCGACTCGTCGCGCGTCCCCCGGTTCGCCGGCTTCGCGACCTTCGCGCGGCTGCCGCGGATCGACCAGGTCGAGCGCGCCGACGTCGCCGTCGTCGGGGTGCCCTTCGACTCCGGGGTGTCCTACCGGCCCGGCGCGCGCTTCGGCCCGGCGGCCGTCCGCGAAGCGAGCCGGCTGCTGCGGCCGTACCACCCGGAGCTGGACGTCTCGCCGTTCGCCGAAAAGCAGGTCGTCGACGCGGGCGACATCGCGGTCAACCCGTTCAACATCGGCGAAGCGATCGAGACGCTGCAGCAGGAAGCCGAAGCACTGCAGGCGGACGGGACGCGGCTGGTGACCGTCGGCGGCGACCACACCATCGCGCTGCCGCTGCTGCGCGCCGCGGCCAAGAAGCACGGACCCGTTGCCCTGCTGCACTTCGACGCGCACCTGGACACCTGGGACACCTACTTCGGCGAGCCGTACACCCACGGCACCCCGTTCCGGCGGGCGTCCGAGGAAGGGATCCTCGACACGAGCGCGCTGTCGCACGTCGGCACCCGCGGCCCGCTGTACGGCAAGCGCGACCTCGAAGAGGACCGCCGGCTGGGCTTCGGCATCGTCACTTCCGGCGACGTGCTGCGCCGCGGCGTCGCCGAGACCGTCGACGCGCTGCGCCAGCGGATCGGCGACCGGCCGCTGTACGTCTCGGTCGACATCGACGTCCTCGACCCGGCCCACGCGCCCGGCACCGGCACGCCGGAAGCGGGCGGGATGACCAGCCGCGAGCTCCTGGAGATCCTGCGCGGGCTGCGCGACCTCAACCTGGTCGGCGCGGACGTCGTCGAGCTGGCCCCGGCCTACGACCACGCCGAGATCACCGCCATCGCGGCCTCGCACGTCGCCTACGACCTGGTGAGCCTGCTGACCTTGGGGAAGGGCGAATGACCCGGATCGGCGGCGACGTCGTCGTCGAAACGCTGCGGGCGCTGGGCGCCGACACGGTGTTCGGCCTGCCCGGCCAGCACGCCCTGGGCCTGTTCGAGGCGCTGCGGCGCGCCGACGACCTGCGCGTGATCAGCGGCCGCGTCGAAAACAACCTCGCCTTCGCCGCCGACGGGCACGCTCGCGCGCGGCTCGCGGCGAACCCCGACGGGCCGGTGCCGGTGACGCCGCTGATCGTTTCGACGGGCCCGGGTGCGTTGCTGACGTTGGCTTCGCTGCAGGAATCCCGGGCGGCGTCGGTGCCGGTGCTCGGCATCTCGAGCCAGATCCCGGTCGCCGGGCTCGGCGGCGGGCGGCACGGCTACCTGCACGAGCTGCCCGACCAGCAGGCCAGCTTCCGTGACGTCGTGAAGTCGGTGCACGTCGTGCGGCGGGCGAGCCAGATCCCGTCGGCGTTGCGCGAGGCGTGGACGTCGGCGGCGACCGCGCCGTACGGCCCGGTGTGGGTCGAGATCCCCCAGGACGTGCTGCTCGGCCCGGCCGGGGTCCCGCCGATCACGTCGGTGTCGGCCGCTCCTCCTCCGCTGGAGCCCCTTCCGGAACTGGTCACCGCCGCCGCGGAGCTGCTGGGTGCGGCGGCGAATCCGGTGATCCTCGCCGGCGGCGGTGCTTTGCGGTCCGGCGCTTCGGCCGAGCTGAAGGCGCTGGCCGAGGCGTTGCGCGCGCCGGTGATCTCGACGTTCGGCGGCAAGGGCGTCTTCGGCTGGGACCACGAACTGTCCGGCCGGTCGTGGCTGGAGGACTGGCACACCACGGAGTTCCTCGCTTCCGCGGACGTCCTGCTCGTGCTCGGCTCGGGGCTGGGCGAGCTGTCCAGCAACTACCGCGAGTTCGCGCCGCGTGGCCGGGTGATCCAGGTCGAAGCCGATCTCGGCAAGCTGGAGTCGAACTACCCCGGCCTCGGCATCCACGCCGATGTCCGCCGCACGCTGCAGGCACTGCTGGAGTGGGTGCCGATGCGGTCGTCCGACGGCCGCGCCGAGAAAGCGGTCTCCGGACTGCTCGCGCGCGTGGAGTCGCGGTTGGCCGGCCAGGACCTGGCCACCGAACGGAAGCTGATCGACGACATCCGCGCGGCACTGCCCGAGGGGACGCAGACGTTCTGGGACATGACGATCGCCGCGTACTGGGCCTGGTCGGCGTGGAACCCCGAGGGCGCGCCGATCCACACGGCGCAGGGCGCGGGCGGGCTGGGCTACGGCCTGCCGGGCGCGCTCGGCGGCGCGGCCGCAGGCGGCCCGGCGCTCGCCGTGTCGGGTGACGGCGGCGCGATGTACGGCATCGCCGAACTGGCGACGGCGGTGCAGCACAACCTCGACGTCACGTGGCTGATCGTCGACGACGGCGGCTACGGCGTGCTGCGCGAGTACCTCACGGACGCGTTCGGCCAGACGACGGCCACCGAGCTGGCCCGCCCCGATTTCGTGGCGCTGGCTTCGTCCTTCGGCGTCCCCGCCCGTCTCTCCTCTTTGGACACCGTGGGCGCGGACCTCGCCGAAGCGCTGCGCACGCCGGGCCCGTCCGTCGTCGTCCTCCCCGCGTTGCTGAAGCTGTTCGCGCCGACCCACCTGGAGCAGGCATGACCCGCACGCTCGACCTGACCGACCCGGCGACCGGCGAGGTGGTCGGCACCAGCGCCGTCGCCTCGCAGTCCGATGTGGACAATGCCCTCGAAGCGGCCGCGCAAGCGTTTGCGACGTGGCGTCGCAGCACCCCGGCCCAGCGGCAGCTCGCCCTGCTGAAGATCGCCGACGCGCTCGAGGCACGGGCGTCGGAGTTCGCCGACCTCGAGGTGCGCGAGACCGGCAAGATCCGGTCGGTGGTGCTGGAAGAAGAGATCCCGGAGTGCGTGAGCGCGCTGCGGTTCTTCGCCGGCGCCGCGCGGCACCTGGAAGGCACCGCGGCCGGCGAATACGCGCCGGGCCACACGTCGGTGATCCGCCGCGAGCCGGTCGGCGTCTGCGCGCAGATCGCGCCGTGGAACTACCCGCTGATGATGGCGGTCTGGAAGATCGCGCCGGCGCTGGCCGCGGGCAACACGGTGGTGCTCAAGCCGGCCGAGACGACGCCGTCGACGGCCGTGCTGCTGGCTCGCGTCGCCGCGGAGTTCCTGCCGACGGGCGCGTTCACCGTGCTGACCGGCGACCGCGACACGGGCCGGGCGCTGGTCAAGCACCCGATCACCGCGCTCGTCTCGATCACCGGGTCGACCCGGGCGGGCATCGACGTCGCCACCGTCGCGGCGGCCGACCTCAAGCGCACGCACCTGGAGCTGGGCGGCAACGCGCCGCTGCTGGTCTTCCCGGACGCCGATGTGGCTTCGGCCACGGAGGGCATCGTGGGCGCCGCGTTCTACAACGCGGGTCAGGACTGCACCGCGGGCAGCCGGGTGCTGGTGCACGCGTCGATCCACGACGACTTCGTCGCTTCGCTCGCGAAGGCCGCTTCAGCACAGACACCGGGCGTCGACTTCGGGCCCTTGAACAGCGCTGCGCAGTTCTCCCGCGTCGAGGGCCTCATATCGCGGCTGCCGTCGCACGCGCGGATCGAGACCGGCGGTACGCGGTTCGGGTCGCAGGGGTTCTACTTCTCCCCCACGGTGATCTCGGGCGTGCGCCAGGACGACGAGATCGTCCAGGAGGAGATCTTCGGGCCGGTCATCACGGTCCAGTCCTTTTCGGACGAAGCCGCCGGTGTCGCACTGGCCAACGGTGTCCCGTATGGACTGGTGTCGTCGGTGTGGACCCGCGACCTCGGCGTCGCCGCGCGGGTGTCGGCCGAGCTGGACTTCGGGTGCGTGTGGGTCAACACGCACGGGCCGCTGGTCGCCGAGATGCCGCACGGCGGGTTCGGCCACTCCGGCCACGGCAAGGACCTTTCGGCGTACGCGTTCGCCGAGTACACGCGCGTCAAGCACGTCATGACGAGGTTCGCATGAGCGACAAGATCACCGAGGTCGAACAGCACGGCATCGCCCCGATCCCGCCGGACGAGCAGACGTCGAGGCCGCGCGACCTGTTCCGGATGGCGTTCGGCGGCGCGAACACGTTCGCCACGATCATCCTGGGCACGTTGCCGATCGCGTACGGCCTGAGCTTCCGCGACGCGGCACTGGCGACGGCGCTCGGCGTGGTCGTCGGCGGCCTGGTCCTGGCGCCGATGGCGTTGTTCGGTCCGCGGACGCGAACGAACAACGCGGTGTCGTCGGGCGCGCACTTCGGCGTGGTCGGCCGGTGCGTCGGCTCGTTCCTGTCGTTGCTGACGGCGATCACGTTCTTCGCGATCTCGGTGTGGGTGAGCGGCGACGCGGTGGCCGGCGCGGCGCAGCGGCTGTTCGGCTTCGACGGCGGCGCGGTGCTGCGCGGCGTCGCGTACGGCGTGATCGCGATCGCGACGCTGGTGGTCTGCATCTACGGCTACCGGTTCATGCTGCTGGTGAACCGGGTGGCGGTGGTCCTGGGCACGGCGATCATGCTGCTGGGAATCCTGGCCTACGGCGGCACGTTCGACCCGGGTTACGGGGGAACGGGAACGTACGCACTGGGCACGTTCTGGCCGACGTTCACCTTGGCGGCGCTGACGGCGTTGGCGAACCCGATTTCGTTCGGCGCGTTCCTCGGCGACTGGGCGCGGTACATCCCTTCTTCGTTCAGCAAGCGCTCTCTCCTGGCGGCGCCGTTCCTGGCCCAGGTGGCGACGTTGCTGCCGTTCGGTTTCGGCATAGCGACGGCAACGCTGGTGGCGGACCCGGCCGACTACATCACGGGCCTGACGGCGATTTCCCCGCTGTGGTACGCGATCCCGCTGATCGTGGTGGCGCTGATCGGCGGCCTGTCGACGGGCACGACATCGCTGTACGGGACGGGGCTGGACTTCAGTTCGATCTTCCCGAGGCTGTCCCGGGTGCAGGCGACGCTGCTGATCGGGACACTGAGCGTGGCGTTCATCTTCGTGGGCAATTTCGTGCTGGACATGGTGTCGAGCATCAACGCGTTCGCGACGCTGATCGTGCTGTGCACGTCGCCCTGGATGGTGATCATGATGATCGGCTTCGTCCAGCGCCGGGGTTTCTACGACGTCGACGACCTGCAGGTGTTCAACGAAGGGCGCCGCGGTGGCCGGTATTGGTTCGCCCGAGGGGTGAACTGGCGAGCGATGGCGGCGTGGATCCCGGCGACGACTTTGGGGTTGTTGTGCGCGAACACGCCGATGATCGCGGGACCGTTGCGGGACGTGGCGGGTGGCGTGGACATCAGCCTGCTGGTGACTTTGGCGACCGCGGCGGTGGCTTATCCGGTGCTAGTGAAGCTGTTCCCGGAACCGCCGGAGGTCTTCGCCTCGGCTCCGGTGCCGGTCACCGCCGCACTCCCCGCCGAGGCCTGACCACCGCCACACCCGAACCCCGCGGGGGCGCCCCCCGTTTTCCACTCTACCGGTGGGCACCGACAATTTCGGCACCCGAGATCCCGGCGCCGGCCCAGTGCGGGCCCCAAGCGCCCCAAGGCGGCCTTCGGTGCGTCAGACGCACCCAAGGCCGCCTTGGGGCGCTCTGGTCTAGCTGCGGTTGGCGTCCTTCTTCTCCGGCGCCGACGCCTCCGAAGACCCCAGGCGGGAAGCCCACTCCGTCACCCGGCGGGCCACGTCCTGGGCCGTCAAGCCGATCCGGCCCAGTACCTCGTCGCGGCTGCCCAGGTCGTGGAATGCCTGCGGGACCGCCAGATCACGCAGCGGCACGTCGCACTCGGCGTCGCGGAACATGGCCGCCAGTGCCGAGCCGAAGCCTCCGTGGCGGCCGCTGTCCTCCACCGTCACCACCAGCTTGTGCTGCGATGCCAGCGCCACCAGCTCGGCCGGAACCGGAAGCACCCACCGCGGATCGACGACGGTCACCCCGATCCCCTGGTCGGCAAGCCGGTCCGCGGCCGCAAGACCCAGCGTCGCGAACGGACCCACAGTCACCAGCAGGACGTCCGCACCCTCGGTCGGGCGGCGCAGCACGTCGACCGTGCCGATCCGCTCCACCGCCGTCACGTCCGTGCCGACCTTGCCCTTCGAGAAGCGCAGCGCCGTCGGGCCGTCGGACACCGCCACTGCCTCGCGCAGTTCCTCGCGCAGCGTCGCCGGGTCGCGCGGGGCCGCCACGCGCATGCCCGGGACCATGCCCAGCAGCGACAGGTCCCACATGCCGTGGTGGCTCGGGCCGTCCGGCCCGGTGATGCCGGCCCGGTCCAGCACCAGCGTCACCGGCTGGCGGTGCAGCGCCACGTCCATCAGCACCTGGTCGAACGCGCGGTTCAGGAACGTCGAGTAGATCGCGACCACCGGGTGCAGCCCGCCCATCGCGAGCCCGGCCGCCGACGTCACCGCGTGCTGCTCGGCGATGCCGACGTCGTACCAGCGGTCCGGGAACGCCTCGGCGAACTTGTCGAGCCCGGTCGAGCGCAGCATCGCCGCCGTGATCGCGACGACGTCCTCGCGCTCGGCGCCGATCTTCGCCAGCTCGTCGCCGAACACGCCGGTCCAGCTCGGGCCCTTCACCGGCGGCAGGCCGGTCTCCGGGTCGATCGGGTCGGTCTGGTGCATCTGGTCGTGCTCGTTGTTGACCGCGGGCGCGTAGCCGTGGCCCTTCTCGGTCACCACGTGCACGATCACCGCGCCGCCGAACGCCTTCGCGCTCTGCAGCGCCTTCTCCAGCGCCACCTGGTCGTGCCCGTCGACCGGGCCGAGGTACTTCAGGCCGAGGTCGGAGAACATCGCCTGCGGGCTCAGCGCGTCCTTCAGCCCGGCCTTCGCGGCGTGCAGCGCGGCGTAGATCGGCTTGCCGACGACCGGGGTGTGCTTGAGGATCTCGCGGCCGCCGTCGAGCAGGCGCTCGTAGCCCGGCTGCAGGCGCAGCGCGGCGAGGTGGTCGGCGAGGCCGCCGATGGTCGGCGAGTACGAGCGGCCGTTGTCGTTGATGACGATGACGACCGGGCGCTCGCGGTGCGCGGCGATGTTGTTGAGCGCTTCCCAGCACATGCCGCCGGTGAGCGCGCCGTCGCCGACGACGGCGATCGCGTGCCGCCCGGCACCGTCCAGGGCGAACGCCTTCGCCAGCCCGTCCACATAGGACAGACCGGACGACGCGTGGCTGCTTTCGACCCAGTCGTGCTCACTCTCCGCGCGCGACGGGTAACCCGTGACACCGCCGGTCTGCCGCAGCCGATCGAAGCCCTCCGCGCGGCCGGTGACGATCTTGTGGACGTAGGCCTGGTGCCCGACGTCCCAGACGATCGCGTCGCGCGGCGAGTCGAACACGCGGTGCAGCGCCAGCGTGAGCTCGACGACGCCGAGGTTCGGTCCCAGGTGGCCGCCGGCGCGGCGGACCTTGTCGACGAGGAAGTCCCGGATCTCGGCAGCCAGTTCGCCGAGGTCCTCGACACTCATGCGCTTCAGGTCCGCCGGTCCGTCCAAGGACTCCAGCAACGTCACTCGTCTCCACCTCACTTGATCGGCACGCCCCGCGTCCGGCCCAGTCTACGGAGACCCGCCAGGGTGGTTCCGCCCGCCGCGTCCGGCGTCACAGGCGGAGCGCGACCAGGCGTCATCACGCGGGGTGAACCTCGTCTCCGTCCGTCGCTGTGGCAGTCACGCCGCGTGGCCACGAGAATGGGGGCATGGCGGACTTCTTCATCGGCGGCGACTGGGTGGACGCGATCGACGGCGGGCGCCGGGAGATCCGCTGCCCGGCCGACGGCTCTCCGGTCGCGACGGTCGCCGAAGGCACCGCCAAGGACACCGAGGCCGCCATCGCGGCGGCCCGCCGGGCGTTCGACAATGGACCGTGGCCCGGCACCCCCGCCCACCTGCGCGGCGACCTGCTGCTGCGCACCGCGGACCTGCTGGACCGCGACGCGGAGGCGTTCGCCCGCGCGGAGTCGCTCGACACCGGCAAGCGGCTGGTCGAGAGCCGCTACGACATGGCCGACATCGCCGCGTGCCTGCGCTACTTCGGCAAGCTCGCGGCCCAGGACGCCGGACGCGTCGTCGACACCGGCAACCCGGACGCCATCAGCCGGATCGTGCACGAACCGGTCGGCGTCTGCGGGCTGATCACGCCGTGGAACTACCCGCTGCTGCAGACCGTGTGGAAGATCGCGCCGGCGCTGGCCGCGGGCAACACGTTCGTGCTCAAGCCCAGCGAGCTGACGCCGCACACCGCGATCCTGTTCATGAAGCTGCTCACCGAGGCGGGCCTGCCGCCCGGCGTCGCCAACCTCGTGCTCGGCGCGGGTGCCGAGGCCGGCGCGCCGCTGGCGTCCCACCCGGACGTCGACCTCGTGTCGTTCACCGGCGGGCTGGCGACCGGCCGGGTGATCGCCGCCGCGGCCGCCGCGACGGTCAAGAAAGTGGCCCTGGAGCTGGGCGGGAAGAACCCGAACGTGGTGTTCGCCGACGCCGATTTCGAGACGGCCGTCGACTACGCGCTGACGGCGGTGTTCCTGCACTCGGGCCAGGTGTGCTCGGCGGGCACGCGGCTGATCGTGCAACGCGAGTGGCACGACGACTTCGTCGCCGAGCTGGTGCGCCGGGCCGAGCGGATCCGCCTGGGCGGCCCGTTCGACCCCCAGGCGGAGACCGGGCCGCTGATCTCGGCGGCCCACCGGGAGAAGGTCGAGGCGTACGTGGCGGCGGCGCTGGCCGAAGGCGCGGTGCTGCGGACCGGCGGGCGACGGCCCGACGACCCGGCGCTGGCCGACGGCTTCTACTACCTTCCGACCATCCTGGACCAGGTCAAGCAGGGGACGTCGGCGGTGGTCGAGGAGTCCTTCGGGCCGGTGCTGACGGTCGAGACGTTCACGGACGAGGACGACGCCGTCCGGATCGCCAACGACACGCACTACGGCCTGGCCGGGGCGGTGTTCACGCAGGACGCGTCCCGGGCGCAGCGGGTCGCCGGGCGGCTGCGCCACGGGACGGTCTGGATCAACGACTTCCACCCGTACCTGCCGCAGGCCGAGTGGGGCGGGTACAAGCAGTCCGGCTTCGGCCGCGAGCTGGGGCCGACGGGCCTGGGCGAGTACACCGAGGTCAAGCACATCTACCAGAACCTCCGGCCGGCACCGCAGCGCTGGTTCGCCGGCTGAGCGGTCCTCCGATCGGGATCCCCCGAACGGCCCAGCGCGGAAAAGGTGATCGGAAAGCCGTTTCCGGCGAATTATGCTGCGTGCGTGACGCGTGCTTGGCGGGTTCCACGGGCGGTGGCGGCGGGGGTCGCCGGCCTCGGGGTGATCGCCGGGTTGACCCTGCGCACGGCGGACTACCCGGGGATGCTGCCCCCGGGCACGCCGGACCCCGAACTGGACCTGGGCCTGCGCCTGGTCTGCGCGGCGGCGGTCCTGATCACGGGCACGCTCGCGTACCTGACGGCCGCTCGCCGCCAGGACGAGCCCCTCGCGATGGCGTGCCTGCCGGGGCTGGTGGTGACCGGCGTGGTCCTGCGCCACCTGGTGGTGACGCTGCCGGGCGTGACCCGCATCCAGCCGGCGGCGCGCGTGGTGCCGGGCGCCGGGGCATGGGTGCTGCTGGTGTCGGGCATCGCGATGACGGCCGCCGGTCTGGCGGCGGCGTTCGCGGTGCGCCGGGCAAGCTGACGCCGGCCCTGCACGGCCGCGAACGGCGGGCGCCCGCCGTTCGCGGCCGCGGTGGGCCGTCGGGCTGCGGCCACGGCTGGCGGCAGCCGCGGCAGGCTGCGGCAGCAGTGGGTTTCGGGCGCAGCAGGCTGCGGCCACGGCGGGGCTGCAGCTGCGGCAGGCTGCAGGCTGCGGCCGCCATGGGTTGCAGCCACGGCGGATTGCGGCCACGACAGGCTGCAGCCACGGCGGATTGCGGCCACGACAGGCTGCGGCTGCGGTGGATTGCAGCCACGGCGGATTGCAGCCACGGAAGGCTACGGCCGCGGCAGGCGACAGTGCTTGGGCCGCGCGATGCTGCGGCCGCGGCACAGCGCAGCCGCAGTGAGTTCTCCAGCCGCCGTGATCCTTCGTCCGCCTCCCTCGTCAGGCGCTCACCGCCTTCCGGCCCAGGAACGCCGCCAGCCGGTCCGCCGCCGTGGCGCCCTCCGGAGCGTCCACCTCCGGCCCGAACGGCCCGCCCGGCTGCCGCGGCGTGTCACCGAACCGCGCCCGCCACTGCGCCAGCGCCCGCGACGCCAGTTCCGGCAGCAGATCCGTCGAAGCACCCGTCGCGTCGGCGATGTCCCAGCCGTGGACGACGTACTCGTTGACCCGCATGTGCACCAGGAACACCCCCGGCACTTCGCCGAGCGGAGTCGTCACCTTCCGCTCGGACAACCCGGGCGACGCCAGCACCGACCGGGCCGCCGCCACCGACGCCGCGAACGCCTCGACCGGCGCGGCACCCAGGTAGTCGCCGTCCGGGACCGGTGGGCCCATCCCCGCCCAGAACGCCACTTTCGCGTTGCCGTGCGCCAGGTGGTTCACCACCGCGCGCACGTCCCAGTCCGCGCACGCCGTGGGCGCGTCCCAAGCCGAGATGCCGGAAACCAGGCCGGTCACCGTGGAAGCCGCGAGGTCGAATTCGTCGAGCGGAGTCATGCGAGCAGTGTGCCGACCACCACCGACAAAAACTCAGGACAGCAGCGCCACGCACTCCACGTGGTGGGTCATCGGGAAGGCGTCGAACGCCCGCAGATCGGTCAGCGAGTACCCGTGCGTACCGAAGAACGCCAGGTCACGGGCCAGGGCCGCCGGGTCGCACGCCACGTAGACGACTCGATCGGGTGAACCCGCGACGATCGACTCCACCACCGCCTTGCCCGCGCCCTTGCGCGGCGGGTCCAGCACCACGACGTCGACCGGCTTCGCCGCCGACGCCAGCACGTGCTCGACGCGCCCGGCCTGCCAGGACACCTGGGGCAGGTCCGCCAGGTTCTTCTCGCCGTCGGTCACCGCGCGCCGCCCGGACTCGACCGCCAGCACCCGGCCCGCCGAGCCGACCTGCGCAGCCAGTACCGACGCGAACAGCCCGACGCCCGCGTAGAGGTCCCAGGCCGTGCCGCCGGCCGGGGCCTCGGCCCACTCCCCCACGACCGCCGCCAGCGTGGGCGCCGCGTCCGGGTGGACCTGCCAGAAACCGTGCGCGTCGAGGTGCCAGTCGCGGTCCGCGGCGTGCTGCACCGCCACCCCGCCGGCGAGCTGCCGCGCCCGGACCTTGCCGCGCGCGGTCGACAGCTCCCGCACGTGCACGGCGCCGTCGCCGTCGCTGGTGACCTCCAGCTCGCTGCCCGGCCGCCAGCGCCGCGCCAGGACGTCGTCGAGCGCGCCGGGCACGGCGATCGGGCAGTCGTCCAGGGGCACCACGCGGTGGCTGTGGTGCGCGCGCAGCCCCGCGCGCCCCTCCCGGTCGGCGACCAGCCGCACGCGGCTGCGCCAGTCCAGCGGCCCGCCCTTGAGGGCTTCGACGACGACCTCGCGTTCGATGCCGGCCAGCCGCTGCAGCTGCTCCGCCACCACCGCCGCCTTCAGCGAACGCTGGTAGCCGGGGTCGGCGTGCTGCCAGTCGCAGCCGCCGCACCCGCCGGGCACCGCGAGCGGGCACGGCGGCTCGACGCGGAACTCCGAGGCCGAGAGCACCTCGACGGCGTCGCCGCGGCAGAACGACCCGCCGTTGTCCTCGGTCACCTCGACGCGGACGCGCTCGCCCGGCAGCGCGTGCCGGACGAACACGACGCGGCCTTCGGCGCGGGCGACGCAGTGGCCGCCGTGCGCCACCGCGCCGACCTCCACCTCGAGGACCCGGCCCAGCCAGCTCGTCATTCGGCGGGCTCCTTGGGCTTCGGCGCCGCGGCCGGCTTGCCGTTGGGCGAGAAGCCGCGGCGGACGTCGCCGGCCGCGGGCCGCTCGGTCCGGACGCGCGCGGCCGCCTTGGCCGACGACTCGAGCTGCCACGGCACGCTCGCCACGATCACCCCGGACTGGAACAGCAGCCGGCCCTTGAGCCGCAGCGCGCTCTGGTTGTGCAGCACCTGCTCCCACCAGTGCCCGACCACGTACTCCGGGATGAACACCGTGACGACGTTGCGCGGGTTGTCGCCGCGCACCCGCTTCACGTAGTCGAGGACCGGCTTCGTGATCTCGCGGTAGGGCGACTCGACGACCTTCAGCGGCACCTTGAAGTTGTGCGCGTCCCATTCGGCGGTGAGCCGGCGGGTGTCCGCGTCGTCCACGTTGACCGTCACGGCCTCGAGGACGTCCGGGCGCATCGCCTTGGCGTAGGCCAGCGCGCGCAGCGTCGGCCGGTGCAGTTTGGACACCAGCACGATCGCGTGGTTGCGCGACGGCAGCACGGTCGGGGTGTCGCCGAGCTCCTTCAGCTCGTCGGCGACGCGGTCGTAGTGGCGCCGGATCGCCGTCATCAACGCGAAGATGGCCACCATCGCGGCGATCGCGATCCACGCGCCGAGCAGGAACTTGGTGATCAGCACGATCACCAGGACGGTCGCGGTCATGGTCAGGCCGATGGCGTTGACCGTCTGCGAGCGCCGCATCCGCCGCCGCTTCGCGGGGTCGGTTTCCTTGGCCAGCAACCGGTTCCAGTGCCGGATCATGCCGGCCTGGCTCACCGTGAACGACACGAACACGCCCACGATGTAGAGCTGGATGAGCCGGGTGACCTCGGCGTCGAACGCGATGATCAGGACCAGCGCGAACGCCGCCAGGAACAGGATCCCGTTGGAGAACGCGAGCCGGTCGCCGCGGGTGTGCAGCTGCCGCGGCAGGTAGCGGTCCTGCGCGAGGATCGAGCCCAGCACCGGGAAGCCGTTGAACGCGGTGTTCGCGGCCAGCAGCAGGATGATGCCGGTGGAGAAGGAGATGTAGTAGAACGCCGGCGGGAAGTCGGCGAACACGGCGTGCGCGATCTGCGCGACGATCGTCTTCTGCTCGTAGCCCGCGGGCGCGCCGGCGAGCTGGCGTGCCGGGTCCTCGGCGAACTTGACGTCGGTGATCGACGCGAGCGTGATGATGCCGACCAGCATGGTGACCGCGAGCAGGCCCATCATCAGCAGCGTCGTCGCCGCGTTCTTCGACTTGGGCTTCTGGAACGCCGGGACGCCGTTGCTGATCGCCTCGACCCCGGTCAGCGCCGCCGCGCCGGAGGAGAACGCCCGCAGCACCAGGAACGCGTACGCGACGCCCGCGAAGGTCCCCTCGGCGTTCAGCGTGAAGCCGGCGCTCTCGGCCTTCATCTCGGTGCCGGTGGCCGCCTGGACCAGGCCCCACGCGACCATGACCAGAATGCCCAGGATGAACCCGTACGTCGGGATCGCGAAGGCCTTCCCCGACTCCCGGATGCCGCGCAGGTTCAGCGACGTCAGCACGACCACGATGACGATCGAGGCCAGCACCTTGTGCTGCGCCACCCACGGCACCGCGGACCCGATGTTGGCCACACCGGACGAAGTGGACACCGCGACGGTCAGCACGTAGTCGACGAGCAGCGCGCTCGCCACGGTCAGCCCGAACTTGCCGCCCAGGTTGGTGTTGGCGACCTCGTAGTCGCCGCCGCCGCTCGGGTAGGCGTGCACGTTCTGCCGGTAGGACGCGACGACGACGAGCATGACCAGGGCGACCATGACGCCGATCCACGGCGCCAGCGCGTACGCCGAGAGACCCGCCACGCTCAGTGTCAGGAAGATCTCTTCGGGTGCATACGCCACGCTCGAGAGCGCGTCGGACGCGAAAATCGGCAGCGCGATGCGCTTGGGCAAGAGCGTGTGAGCGAGCCTGTCACTGCGGAACGGACGTCCGAGGACCAGGCGTTTCAGCACGGTCGGGAACTTCGACACCACGGAAGCGTAACCGTCGGGGTGCACGGTAGGTTCGGCGCTGGCATGTCGGGGTAGCAACGGACGGGTAACCGCCGAACGAGGAGGCAGGGCGTGCACGTGGTGATCATGGGGTGCGGCCGGGTAGGCGCGTCCCTGGCCGCTGCGCTGGAGCGGCTCGGCCACGAGGTGGCCGTCATCGACAAGAGCCAGCAGGCGTTCCGCCGGCTGGGCAGCGACTTCCACGGCCAGCAGGTCGTCGGCGTCGGGTTCGACCGCAAGGTGCTGATCGAAGCGGGGATCGAGCGGGCCGGCGCGTTCGCGGCGGTGTCCAGCGGCGACAATTCGAACATCATCTCGGCGCGGGTCGCGCGCGAGAACTTCAACATCGAGCACGTCGTCGCGCGGATCTACGACCACAAGCGCGCGGCCGTGTACGAGCGGCTGGGCATCCCGACGGTGGCGACGGTCCCGTGGACCACCGACCGGTTCCTGCGGACGCTGCTGCCGGACGGCGTGGCGTCGGCGTGGCGGGACCCGTCGGGCAACGTCGCGCTGCTGCAGCTGCCGCTGCACGAGGGCTGGGTCGGGCACTCGGTGAAGTCCCTGCAGGAGGCGTCCGGCGCGCGGGTGGCGTTCATCATGCGCTTCGGCACCCCGGTGCTGCCCGACAACAAGACCGTGGTCCAGGACGGCGACGACGTGTGGGTCGCCGCGCGCTCCGGCACCGTCAGCGACGTGACCAGCGTGGCCAACCGCGAACCGGAGGACGAGGCATGAGGGTCGCGATCGCCGGGGCGGGCGCGGTGGGGCGCTCCATCGCCAACGAGCTCATCGACGGCCGGCACCAGGTGATGCTCATCGAGCGGGAGGCCGACCAGTTCGAGCCGCACACCGTCGAGCAGGCCGACTGGGTGCTCGGGGACGCGTGCGAGGTGTCGATCCTGGAGGAGTCCGGCATCGAGCAGTGCGACGTGGTGATCGCCGCGACGGGCGACGACAAGGCGAACCTGGTCGTCTCGCTGCTGGCGAAGACGGAGTTCGCGGTCCGGCGCGTGGTGGCCCGGGTCAACAACCCGGCGAACGAGTGGCTGTTCACCGACGCGTGGGGCGTCGACGTGGCGGTCTCGACCCCGCGGATGCTGGCGGCGATGGTCGAGGAGGCGGTCAGCGTCGGCGACCTGGTCCGGTTGATGACGTTCCGGCAGAGCAACGCGAACCTGGTCGAGTTGACGTTGCCGGCGGAGACGCCGCTGGCCGGTAAGCCGGTGAGCGAGTTGACGTTGCCCCGGGACGCCGCTTTGGTGACGATCCTGCGGGGGGATCGGGTGATCGTGCCGCAGCCGGAGGATCCGCTCGAGCCGGGGGACGAGCTTTTGTTCGTCGCGACCGCGGATGTGGAGCCGGAGATTCGGACGGCTTTGGGGTACTGAGTTTGCGGCTTTTGGAGGCCCTCGGCTGGTGTGCCGGGGGCCTTCTCCGTGTCTGGTGGGGTCGCGAATGACGGCTTCGGGACCTCTGGCGCCGGTGATGGGCCGTTCGCTGGGTCGCCGGAACTGTCGGTGGCTGCCGGTAACGTGGAAACCGGGGGCGCCCCTACGCGCGCGGGTTGTCCCGCTTCGGGAGCCGTGACGTGCTGGCCCGGCGGGCCTGAACGACATGAATGAGTCATTCACGTCGTCGGACGAGGTCAAAGAGTCATTCACAGCATCGGAGCGCGCCTGCACCGGTCCGGTCGCCGACCGGAAGGTCTTGAATGAGTCATTCAGGTCGTCGGAGGTCCTGAATGACTCATTCAAGACAGCCGAGCGGGGCGGAACTCTGGCTTCGGAGCCTCGCCGAGATGCCCTGGACGGCCCCGTTCACGGCGCCGGGCGGCCGGCTTCGGGAGCCGTGACGTGCTGCCCGGCGGGCCTGAACGACATGAATGAGTCATTCATGTCGTCGGACGAGGTCAAAGAGTCATTCACGGCGTCTGAGCGCGCCCGCACCCACCCGACCGCCGGCCGGAAGGTCTTGAATGAGTCATTCAGGTCTTCAGAGGTCCTGAATGACTCATTCAAGACAGCGGAGCGAAGCGGAACTCCGGCTTCGGAGCCTCGCCGAGATGACATGAACGACCCGTTCAGGTCGTCGGTGGCCGGCCCGCGACCGGGGTCAGGCCTCGGGAGCCGCGTACTTCTCGCGCAGCCGGGCTTCGATCTCGGCGTCCGTCTCCGGCTTCGGCGCGGTCTCCTCCTGCGCCTTCAGCCGCTTGTCCGACCGCCGCACCGCCCACACCACCACCAGCAGCCCCAGCGCGTACAGCGGGTAGCCCATCGCGATCTTCGCGAACGCCAGCCAGCCGGTGTAGTCCTCCTGGTACAGCCACCGCTGCACCACGAACCGCGCGGCGAACACGAGCGCCAAAGCCAGCGTCGCGATGTCGTAGCCGTAGCGGGACGGCTTGTCCTTGCGCCACGCCTGGCCGGTGCCGTTCAGCACGTTCCACACCACGCCCGCGATCGGCCACCGCACCACCACCGACAGCACGAAGATGCCGCAATAGACCAAGCTCGCGTAGATCCCGAAGAGGAAGAACCCCTTCGCCGACCCCGTCCGGTACGCGATGAACGCCGCGATCGCGACGCCGAAGAACCCGGAGATCGCCGGCTGGAGGGGCTCCTTGCGGACCACCCGCAGCACGGTGATCGCCACCGCGCTGCCGACCGACGTCCAGATGGCCGCGGTCAGCCCGAAGAACGCGTTGGCCAGCACGAACACGATCACCGGCACCGAGGAGTAGATCAGGCCGGACACGCCGCCCATCTGCTCGAGCAGGGTCGGCTGCGGTTCGTCGCCGGAGTCGGTCTTCTTCTCGCTCGGGGCGGGTTCAGTCACGATGGGTGATCAACTCACTGGGCTCTGGAGCTCGTAATAGGGGTTGTACAGCACCTTCTGGCCGTCACGCTCGGCCATCCGGCCGCGCACCTTGATCGTCCGGCCAGGCTCGATGCCCGGAATCCGGCGGCGGCCGAGCCAGATTAGCGTCACGCCCTGTGTTCCGTCGAACAGCTCCGCCTCCAGCGTGGCGGCCTCGTTCGTCGGGCAGAGCTCCACGCTGCGGAGTCTCCCCATCACGGTGACCTCTTCGCCGGAACGGCAGTCGCAGGCCCGCTGCGCGCCCTCGGCGCCGGACCTCATGGACATCTCGTCGGCGTCGAGCTCGTCGACGTCGCTGGTCAGCTTGCGTACCAGCCGGCTGAAGTAGCCGCCGTCTTTGGCGGACATAGGTGCTCCTGTGCTCCGGGGCCCCCGACAAACTGCTTGCGGCCCGTGCGATTCCAGCGTACTGCGGTCCCCGCCAGGGAAACGCCTTTGCGCAAAGATCGCAACGTGACGTCCGCAATCAGAGTTCCCGCCGCGGTGCTGCTGCCCGGCACCGGCTCGGACGAGGTGTTCGTCCGGGCCGTCTTCGGCGGGCCGCTGCGCGCCCTCGGTGTCCCGCTCATCGCGCCACCGCCGCCACCCGGCGCGGCCCTCGCCGACGGCTACCTGGCCACCCTCGACGCGCTCGCGGACGAACACGGCGAACTGCTCGTAGGCGGCATTTCGTTCGGCGCCCACCTCGCCGCGGAGTGGGCGGTCGCCAACCCGGGGCGTTGCGGGGGCCTGCTGGCCGCCCTCCCGGCCTGGAACGGCGTCCCGGGCTCAGCACCCGCATCGCTCGCCGCAACGCTGTCCGCCGATCTGGTGGCCGGCTCCGGGGTCGACGTCGCGCTGGCGCAGACCGCGGGCAGCCCGGACTGGCTGCGGGCCGAACTCGACCGGGCGTGGCGCCGGCACGGCGCCGGCTTGGCCGACGGCCTGCGCGTCGCGGCGGGCCGGCCCTCCCCCACCCTCGGCGAACTCGCGGCGCTCGACGTCCCGGCCGGCATCGGCACGTGCACCGACGACCCGATCCACCCGACGAAAGTCGCATCGGAGTGGGCTCGCGCACTCCCCCGCGCCGTCCTCGGCGAGACGACGCTCACAGCGCTGGGCGCCGACCGCGAATCCCTCGGCCGCGCGACCGTCCTCGCCTTTCTGAGGGCCCTGGAAACGCACTGAGGGGCACCCGCGCGACCGCGCAGGTGCCCCTCACGGGACGTGCTCAGCCCTGTTGCTGCTGGGCCGCGATGTGCTCGGCGACCGCGTCGGGCAGCGTGATGGTGAGCGGGGTCCGGACCGGCATCGGCGCGTCGCCGCGGTCGACGATCGTGCGCCGCACGATCCCCCGCAGCACCTCGACCGCCGCCGCGGCCTCCGACTGCGGCCCGGCGATGACGCCGCGCAGCATCCAGCGCGGCCGGTCGACGCCGACGAAGCGCAGCGCGACGTCGCCGACGATGGCCGAGATCTCCAGGCCCCACACGCCGCGGCCGATGTTGACCTTCGCGCCGTCGGCCCGCAGCTGCTCGGCCAGCTCGGTGCTGACCTCGCGCCACAGCCCGCCCGAGCGCGGCGCGGCGTAGGCGCTGACCGTGATCTGGCCCTGCTCGGTGACGACGTGCACGGCGCGCACGCCCTGCGTCTCGGGGTCCATCTCGACCTGCACCTGGGAACCGTCCGGCACCGGCACCTTCACCGAGCCGAGGTCGATCCGCGGGACGCCGTCGTCCTCGAAGTCCGCGACGTCGAACGGGCCGTCGGAGACGTCCGAAAGCTCCGAGTCCTCGTCGTACGCCTCGTCCTCGATCGTGTCGTCGGCCTCGGGCGCGGCGTGCCGTCCGGCGGACCCGCCCTCGGTCCGCCGCTTGCGTCCGAAAATCCCCACTACTTCTCCGTTCCTTCCCCCGTGCCGGCGCTCGCGGCGAGCGCCGGTGCTCCCAGTGTGGCGTGTCCACCCGTGGAGCCGTAGCCTCCGTCGCCCCGCTCGGTCGTGTCGAGCTCGGCGACCTCGACGAACACCGCGTGCTCGACCCGCTGCACGACCAGCTGGGCGATGCGGTCGCCGCGCGCGAGCTCCACCGGGTGCCGCGGGTCGTGGTTGATCAGGCAGACCTTGATCTCCCCGCGGTAGCCCGCGTCGATCGTGCCCGGCGTGTTGACCACCGAGAGGCCGACCCGGGCGGCCAGGCCCGACCTGGGGTGGACGAAGCCCGCGTACCCGGGCGGGAGGGCGATGGCGACGCCGGTGCCGACGACGCCGCGTTCCCCGGGTTTCAGCACGATATCCGAGGTCGTGACGAGATCGGCGCCCGCGTCGCCCGGCCGGGCGTAGGCGGGCAGCGGGACATCCGGGTCGAGCCGGGAGAGGAGTACCTGAACGCTGGACACGGGCGGCGAGATTACTCTCTACCCGTGGGTGAATCTGCGAAGACGGCCGCGAGTGCCGCGGTCCGGCACTCCGAGCGGCTCTACGTCCCGTGGTGGGGCTGGCCGCTGCCGGTGCTGGGCGCGATCCTGCTCGCGGCCGAGGTCGACATGGGCTACCCGGGTGTCCGGGCGTGGCTGCCGTACGTGATCGCGCTGCCGGTCGTCGTCGGGCTGATGCTGTCGCTCGGCCGGTCCAAGGTCCGCGTCACCGGCGGTGACGAGCCGGAGCTGTGGGTCGGCGACGCGCACCTGCCGCTGCGGTACGCCGGCGAGGTCGAGATCTTCGACAAGGAGGCCAAGCGCAAGGCGCTGGGCCGCGACGGCGACCCCGCGGCCTACGTGCTGCACCGCGGCTGGGTGGGCCCGGTCGTGCGGATCCGGCTGACCGACCCGGCCGACCCGACGCCCTACTGGCTGTTCAGCACCCGCCACCCCGAGCGCGTCGCCGAGCTGGTCAAGGGCGCCTGACCCAAGCTCTGCCCCTCAGGACATGGGAAGGGGGCCGGCCTGCCGGCCGGCCCCCTTGTCCCCAGCGCGCTTCGAGCCTCCCCCTGGTGCCCTCGAGGCTCTCCGTCGCGTCTGTTCGTCCCCTGAACCCCTGTCCGAGATCCCGCGCGATCAGGCGCAGTCGCGGCAGATCAGGCGTCCGCCGTTGTCCTCGGCCAGCCGGCTGCGGTGGTGCACCAGGAAGCACACGGAGCAGGTGAACTCGTCCGCCTGCTTCGGCACCACCTTCACGGTCATGTCCTCACCGGAAAGCCCGGAGAGGTCGGCACCCGGCAGCTCGAAGTTCTCGGCGGTCGCGTCCTCGTCGACGTCGACGACGCCGGACTGGTTCTCGTTCCGCCGGGCCTTGAGCTCCTCCAACGAGTCTTCGGCCAGCTCGTCGGCTTCGCTGCGGCGCGGAGCGTCGTAGTCGGTAGCCATGTGTCCCTCACCCCTGCGATCAGCTTGTGTAGTCGTTTTCCCGGACCCCCGGGTGCGCCCGTGAGTCCGCCGTGCCGCTGGTCAACGTTCCAGGGCCCTCGTTTGTGCCCGACGGCCGAAGTGACCGAGGTCTCTTCTTTATGGGCCTCTTCCTGCGGCCGGAGCCCGGGAAGGGTAGCTCACGCCCGCGACGGTTCTGCAACGAGTCAGACATTGCCGGGGATTCGTCACCCGACAGGGGGAACCCGCAGGTAAGACGCGGTGTCGTCCATTCGGGTTGCCCGGGGGTGGAGAACTTCACCGCCGGCCCGTGTCCGCTTGCCCCGGCCGGCCCCGCCGTGGTGCGATCGCCGGACGGGGATCGGCCGCGGGCGGGGCACGCGGCGACGGGCGGGCACGGGCAATTCCGGCGGGGTGACCCGGGACGGTGCGCGCCGGCCGCAGCGCCTAGGCTGAGCGGCCACGACGGTGCCGGGTTCGCACCGGCCGGGTTCGGTGTTCGGGAAGGGACGGGCAGGTGGCGTCGGGGAACGGCATCGGGGACCGTGGGACGCGGCCGTATCGCAAGCACAAGCCGCTGCCGGCGCTGATCGTCATCGGCGTGCTCGCGCTCGGCGCGATCATCGTCTGGATCAACGCGGCGGTCGGCAAGGGCGACGTCGACGAGGCCGTGAAGTGCGACCCGCCCGCGAGCCCGCCGCCGGGGGTCACGTTCAGCTCGCTGCCCCACACCGCTCTCGACGACCGCGCGCCGGTGCCGCCGGACAAGGTCGCGGTGAAGGTGCTCAACGCGTCCAGCACGCGCGGCCAGGGCGGCATCGCCACCACCGCGCTCAAGGAGCTGGGGTTCACCGGAGCGGGTGAACCGGCGAACGACCCGGCGTACGAGGGCCGCGTGGCCAAGTGCCGCGGCCAGATCCGCTTCGGCGAGAACGGCAGCGCGGCGGCCCGGACGCTCAGCCTGGTCGTGCCGTGCGCCGAGCTGGTCCAGGACAACCGCAAGGACGCGAGCGTCGACCTGGTCACGGGCTCGCTGTTCGGCGACATCCGGCCGCGCGAGGAGGCGCGCCAGGTCCTCACCCAGCTCGCCGACTGGTCGAAGGCCCACCAGGGCGGCGGCTCGAACGAGCAGTCCGCGGGCGGGCAGGCCCCGGTCATCGACCAGACCCTGCTGGCGTCCGCCCGCGACGTCGCCTGCTGAGCGGCGCGACGTCGCCGGGTGAGCCGGTCCCTCGCGGGGCTGTCGCACGTGCGGCCGGTCTTCGGGCGGCTTCCCTGCTTGGCCGGGCGACGCAGCGCCGGCCTCCGGCCGGCCCGCGCCAGACCGGGCGCCCGCGCCGCGAGGTCGCCTGCTGAGCGAAGCACCACAACCCGCGCGCGTAGGGGCGCCCCCGGTTTTCACGTTACCGGTGGGCACCGACAGTTTCGGCCGCCTGACGCCCTGAATGACTCATTCAGGTCCTCGGAGGTCCTGAATGAGTCATTCAAGACCTCCCGGCCACCTCCCGCGCTCGGACCTCCGCGGCGCAGGGGCGCAGCGCTCGCCTCAGACCTCCGCTGCGCCGCAGTCGGCGATGACCTTCCGCAGCGGGTCCGCGATCGACGGCGCCGCCGCGTACGTCGCGTCCGCGCCCAGCTCCGGCGCCGAACCCGGGAGCAGCACCTCCGCGCCCGCCTCCGCCGCGATCAGGGCCCCCGCCGCCCAGTCCCAGCGGTGCAGCCCGTGCTCCACGTACGCGTCCAGCCAGCCCGCCGCCACCGCGCACAGGTCCAGCGACGCGGCACCGTTGCGCCGGATGTCGCGGACGCGGCCCAGCAGCTCCGCCGCGAAACGCGACTGGCGCGTCCGGCGCTCGGCCGAATAGGCGAAACCGGTTCCGACGAGCGTCAGCTCGAGCCGCGCCGGGGCCGACACCGCCAGGCGGCGGCCGTCCAGGAACGCGCCCTGGCCGCGCGCCGCCGACCAGACTCGCCCGCTCGCCGGCTCCACCACCGCGCCGGCCACCGATTCGCCGCCGATCTGCGCCGCCACCGACACCGCGAACCAGGGCAGGCCGTAGAGGAAGTTGACCGTTCCGTCGATCGGGTCGACAACCCAGGTCACGCCGTCGCCCGCGGCGCCGCCGCCCTCTTCGCCCAGCACCGGCTCCCCCGGCCTCAACGCGGCCAGCCGGTCCCGCACGAGCCGCTCGGACTCGTGGTCCACCGCGGTCACCACGTCGGTGTCCGCGGACTTGGTGCCGACGGCCACCGACCGGCCGCCCGCCATCCCCTCCCAGGCCTCGCGGACCAGCTCGGCGGCGTCCGTCGCGACCTGCACCGCGACGCTTTTCAGCAACGACTCGTCAACTCCCACGTCCGACATGTCACCACATCCGGTTAAAGTCTCCGAGGCAGGCTTCTGAATCGTGCGAGAAGGGACCACGTCCGTGGTGGAGGCGACCCGCCGAGGTTTCGGCATCGACATCGGCGGCAGCGGGATCAAGGGCGCCTTGGTCGACCTGGACAAGGGGCAGCTCATCGGCGACCGGATCCGGATCGAGACGCCGAAGCCGTCCACCCCGTCGGCGGTGGCGGACGTCGTGCACGACATCGTCACGCAGGCGGCCTGGGACGGCCCGGTCGGCGTGACGCTCCCGGCGGTCGTCAAGAAGGGCGTTGCGCACACCGCGGCCAACATCGACAAGCAGTGGATCGGCACCGACGCGGACGCCCTCTTCGCCAAGCGCCTCGGCCGCGGCGTCGACCAGGTCGCGATGCTCAACGACGCCGACGCGGCGGGCATGGCCGAGATCCGCTTCGGCGACCCGGTCGCGCGCACGGGCGTCACGGCGTTGCTCACCTTCGGCACCGGCATCGGCAGCGCGGTGTTCCAGGACGGCAAGCTCGTCCCGAACACCGAGTTCGGCCACCTGGAGATCGACGGCCACGACGCGGAGAAGCGCGCGGCCGCCTCCGTGAAGGACAACGAGGGGCTCTCCTACCCCGAATGGGCCAAGCGCGTGCACCGTTATCTGACCGTGCTCGAAAACCTGATCTGGCCCGACCTGTTCATCGTCGGCGGCGGGGTGAGCAAGAAGGCCGAGAAATGGGTGCCGCTGCTGGACATCCGCACTCCGGTGCTGGTCGCGACGCTGCAGAACAACGCCGGGATCGTGGGTGCCGCGGCGGCCGCCGCGGAGGGCATCCAGCACTGAATCCGGCCCGAAACCGGGCCGGAGGGTGATCGCTTCGCGACGCATGCGCGTACCGTCGTTACAATGGAACACGGCCCACGGCTGCGGAGGTCAAAACCGCAGGCCGAGGCGTGATCCCCGAATGTGAGGCAGCAGTGGCACCCGTGCCGTTGCTCGTCATGATCGACCGCTGCGAAAGGGCGTAAGTGGCAGCCGCAAGAACCGCAACCCGAGGCGGGACGAAGACCGCGACCGCAGCCGGCGAGCCGGCCGAAGAGGCAGCCACCGGGACGGCGAAGCCAGCGGCGCGCAAGACCACCACCGCCAAGAAAGCGCCGGCCAAGAAGGCTCCGGCGAAGAAGCCCGCGACCAAGGGCGCGAAGACCGAAGACGGCGAGCCGGACGGTCCCGGCGAGCTCGACGAGGCCGAACTCGACTCGCCCGACCTGTCGGACCTGGAAGAGGTCGAGGTCGACGTCGTCGACGAGACGGTCAACGACGAGCCGGACGCCGACTCGGCCGACGACGACGATGACGACGAGGAGTCGGACGAGGAGACCCCGGCGCAGCGCCGCCGGGGTGCCGCGGCCGACAAGGCCGCGGCCGCGAAGAGCTCCGACAACCCGGACTTCGTCTGGGACGAGGAGGAGTCCGAAGCGCTGCGTCAGGCGCGCAAGGACGCCGAGCTCACCGCGTCCGCCGACTCCGTCCGCGCCTACCTCAAGCAGATCGGCAAGGTCGCGCTGCTGAACGCGGAGGAGGAGGTGGAGCTGGCCAAGCGGATCGAGGCCGGGCTCTACGCCGCCGAGCGCGTGCGCACCGCCGAGGAGGAGGGCGAGAAGCTCGTCACCCAGATGCGCCGCGATCTCAAGTGGATCGTGCGTGACGGCGAGCGGGCGAAGAACCACCTGCTGGAGGCGAACCTCCGGCTCGTGGTGTCGCTGGCCAAGCGCTACACCGGCCGCGGCATGGCGTTCCTGGACCTGATCCAGGAGGGCAACCTCGGCCTGATCCGCGCGGTGGAGAAGTTCGACTACACCAAGGGCTACAAGTTCTCGACGTACGCCACGTGGTGGATCCGCCAGGCGATCACCCGCGCGATGGCCGACCAGGCGCGCACCATCCGCATCCCGGTGCACATGGTCGAGGTCATCAACAAGCTCGGCCGCATACAGCGCGAACTCCTGCAGGACCTCGGCCGCGAGCCGACGCCCGAGGAGCTCGCCAAGGAAATGGACATCTCCCCGGAGAAGGTCCTGGAGATCCAGCAGTACGCGCGTGAGCCGATCTCGCTGGACCAGACGATCGGCGACGAGGGCGACTCGCAGCTCGGTGACTTCATCGAGGACTCCGAAGCGGTCGTCGCGGTGGACGCGGTGTCGTTCACGCTGCTGCAGGACCAGCTCCAGTCGGTGCTGCAGACGCTGTCCGAGCGCGAGGCGGGCGTGGTCCGGCTGCGCTTCGGCCTCACGGACGGCCAGCCGCGCACGCTCGACGAGATCGGCCAGGTGTACGGGGTGACCCGCGAGCGCATCCGGCAGATCGAGTCGAAGACGATGTCGAAGCTGCGCCACCCGTCGCGGTCGCAGGTCCTGCGGGACTACCTGGACTGACGTTTCTTGGGACCCCGCCACCGAGATCTTCTCGGTGGCGGGGTTTTCTTGTGTCCACTGAGGACATCAGGGGACGGCGAGACCGCGCTCCCGCAGCGATTCCTCAACGCGCAGGCGTTCGATCTCACGGTCCATGCCCTCGGGCAGCTCGGCGAGCCGGTGCGGGACGCCCACCTGGCGGCACGCCTGGGTGAGCAGCTCGTCGTACGCCTGCCGGGTGCCGAGCCGCCGGGCGGCCGGAGTGCCGGACGGGTAACCGGCCAGCAGGCGGTGCACCCGGCGCAGGTCCGCGGCGACGCGCTCGATCGGCGGGCCTGCCGGCTGCGGCTGCGCGCGCTTCTCGCGGATCCGGTGGACCAGCTTGGGGACGCGCAGGGCGCACCAGAAGAGGACCGTGGGGGCGATGCAGACCACGGCGAAGAGGATCAGGTTCACGAGGACGCCGCCGGCGCCGGTCATGCACCGATGGTAAGCCCGCGCGAGGCGGCGAGCGGAATCTTTTACGCGCCGGGCGCACGGACGAGCAGCGGGCGAACCGGGGCAGGGCGCACTCTCGCGGGGCGGGGCGACGCAGCTCTGTCGCCGGGGCAGGGCGGCGCACCCTCGCGGGCCAGGCGGCGCGGCTCTGTCGCCGGAGCAGGGCGGCGCACTCTCGCGGGGCCAGGCCGGGGGCGGCACTTTCCCGTGAAAGTGCCGCCCCCGGCGGTGCCTCAAAGGAGCTCGGGAGTCTCCGGGACCACCAGCGTCTCGGCCGTCTCGGGGTTCTCCTCGACCAGCCACAGCACACCCGCGGGCGGCAGCTGGAGGACCGCCGACGCCGGCTGGCCGTGCCACGCGTCCTCCGTGGCCTCCACCGCGCCCAGGTTTCCGACGCCCGAACCGCCGTACGCCTCCGCGTCGGTGTTGACCACCTCGAGCCAGCGCCCCGCCGAGGGCAACCCCACCCGGTAGTCGTGGTGCGGGACCCCCGCGAAGTTAGCCACGCACGCCAGCCGCGAGCCGTCCGCGCCGATGCGCAGGAAGCTCAGCACGTTGCCGCTGGAGTCGTTCGCGTCGATCCAGCGGAAGCCGTCCGGTGACGTGTCCTGGCTGAACAACGCCGGCGTGGACCGGTAGATCGAGTTCAGCGACCGCAGCAGGTCCTGCACACCGCGGTGCAGCGGCTCGTCCAGCAGGTGCCAGTCCAGCGACCGCTGCTCCGACCACTCCGCGGGCTGGCCGAACTCGCCGCCCATGAACAGCAGCTGCTTGCCCGGGTGCGCCCACATGAACGCCAGCAGCGAGCGCAGCCCGGCCGCCTTGTTCCACGCGTCGCCCGGCATCCGGCCCCACAGGGATCCCTTGCCGTGCACCACTTCGTCGTGCGACAGCGGCAGCACGAAGTTCTCGCTCCACGCGTACACGAGCGAGAACGTCATCTCGTTGTGGTGGTACGCGCGGTGGATCGGCTCGTGCGACAGGTACCGGAGCGTGTCGTGCATCCAGCCCATGTTCCACTTGAAGCCGAATCCGAGCCCGCCCAGGTGGGTCGGCCGCGTGACGCCCGGCCACGCCGTCGACTCCTCGGCCACCATCACGATCCCGGGGTGTCGCTTGTAGACGGTCGCGTTCAGCTCCTGCAGGAACTTCACCGCGTCCAGGTTCTCGCGGCCGCCGTACTGGTTGGGCAGCCACTCCCCTTCGTTGCGGGAGTAGTCGAGGTAGAGCATCGAGGCGACGGCGTCGACGCGCAGGCCGTCGAGGTGGAACTCCTCGATCCAGTACAGCGCGTTCGCGACGAGGAAATTGCGGACCTCGTTGCGGCCGAAGTCGAACACGAGCGTGCCCCAGTCGGGCTGCTCCCCTCGCCGCGGGTCCGCGTGCTCGTACAGCGCCGTGCCGTCGAACTTGGCCAGCGCCCAGCTGTCCTTCGGGAAGTGCGCGGGCACCCAGTCGACGAGCACGCCGATCCCCCGCTGGTGCAGGCGGTCGACGAAGTAGCGGAAGTCGTCCGGGGAGCCGAAGCGGGACGTCGGCGCGTAGTACGACGTCACCTGGTAACCCCACGAGCCGCCGAACGGGTGCTCCGACACCGGCAGCAGCTCCACGTGCGTGAAGCCGGTCTCGACCAGGTAGTCGCCGAGCTGGTCGGCCAGCTCGCGGTAGTCGAGGCCGGGCCGCCACGAGCCGAGGTGGACTTCGTAGACGCTCATCGGCGCCGCGGACCAGTCGGTCGCCTCGCGCTGCGCGACCCAGACGTCGTCGGCCCAGATGTGCCCGGAGGTGGTGACGACCGACGCCGTCGCGGGCGGCTGCTCGGTGCCGAACGCCATCGGGTCGGCCTTCTCGTGCCAGTTCCCGTCGGCGCCGAGGATGCGGAACTTGTAGCAGGTGCCGACCCCGACGCCGGGGACGAACAGCTCCCAGATCCCGGACGAGCCGAGCGAGCGCATCGGGTGGCCGCGCCCGTCCCAGCCGTTGAAGTCGCCGATCACGCGGATGCCGCGGGCGTTCGGCGCCCACACCGCGAACGACGTCCCCTCGACGACGCCGTTCGGCGTCTCGTACGAGCGGACGTGCGCGCCGAGCGCCTCCCAGAGCCGCTCGTGCCGCCCTTCGCCGATCAGGTGCAGATCGAGCTCGCCGACCGTGGGCAGCCAGCGGTAGGGGTCGTCGGCGACGACGGTGTGCCCGTCGTACTCGACCTCGAGCCGGTAGTCGCCCGGGTGCTCCGGCACCGGGCCGGCGAACAGCGCGTCGATGACCGGCTCCAGCGGGTACCGGTGCTCGCCCGCGAGCAGCGTGACGCCCTTGGCGCCGGGCAGCAGCGCCCGGGCCGCGAAGCCCTTGCCCACCGCGTGCACGCCCAGCACCGAGTGCGGGTCGTGGTGGGAACCGGCGAGCAGCCGGTCGATGTCCGCGGCCGGCGGGGCCGCGGCCGGGAGGCCTTCCGGAACCGCGTTCACGGTGTCATCCCTCTCCGTCGGTGATCCGGGCGATCGAGGCGAGCGGCACGCCCAGCCAGTCCGGCCGGTTCGCGTGCTCGTAGCCCACTTCGTAGACCGCCTTGTCCAGTTCGAAGGCGCGCAGCAGCTCGCCCTGGTCGCGCGGGTCGGCCGCGACGGCGGCGTAGCCCTCGCAGAACGCCGCCCGGTTGCGGTCCGACCACTCCAGCGCGCGCTCGGCGAGCGCCGGCTCGTCCGGCTGGCCGACCAGCATCTGCTGGGCCGCGTAGTCGAACGACCTCAGCATGCCCGCCACGTCGCGCAACGGCGACCGCAGCGCGTGCCGCTCTTCGACCGGGGCCGCGGGCTCGCCCTCGAAGTCGATGAGCAGCCAGCCGGTGACCGTCCGCAGCACCTGGCCGAGGTGCAGGTCGCCGTGGATGTACTGCATGGTGACCGAGTCGGCGGGCTGCGCGCGCAGCTTCTCGAACGCCGCCCGCAGCGACGGGGCGTGCGCGGCCAGTTCGGGGACGCGGGCGGCAATCGTGTCGAGCCGGTCGAGCATCGCCTTCGCCGAGCGTTCCAGCTCGTCGGCGTCGACCGGTTCGGTGCCGAGCGCCTCGGCCAGGTCGGCGTGCACCTCGGCGACCGCGCGCCCGAGCCGCTCGGCCTCGCCGGCGAAGTCGCCGCCGACCTCCCCGGCGTGCAGCTCCGGCGCCGCCATCAGGTCGCGGACGCTGGTGGTGGCCATCGCCCAGCCGTCGACCGCGTCGGAGACGAACTGCTGGAGCATGCCGACCGTGGTCGGCTCCCCGTCGAGGTCGCCGGTGATCGAGCCGAGCACCTGCGCGATGTGCTTGCTGCCGACGCCCTGCAGCGCCCGGTGCAGCAGCAGGTCCTTGTTCTTGCCCGGCGTCAGCTTCCGGAACAGCTTGAGGATGTACTGCCCGCCGTAGACCAGGGAGGTGTTGCTCTGCTCCGACGTGATCGGCCGCGCGCGCAGGCCGGTGTCCAGTTCGACGCCCGGCTCGTGCTCGAAGACCAGCGAGCCGACCTGCTCTTCGCGGGCCATCAGGTCCAGCAGCACGCCGGTGACGTCGAGGTCGCCGGACGCCTCGTAGGCGTTGAGGTCGCCGACGGCGCCGATCCAGCTGGTCGACGCGATCTCCGGCGGGTGCGTCCGCCGGCCGACGAGCAGCTGGTACGGCTCGCGCCGGTCGTCCTGGGCGACCTCGACCACCACGTGCAGCAGCTGCGGGTCGCCTTCGACCAGCTCGGTCACCCCGAGCGGCCGGACGCCGGTCACCGGCCGGTCCTTGCCGGCGAACCAGCGCTGCTCCGGCAGCCAGCGCTTCAGGTCCTCGGTCAGGTCGTCGACCAGCTCACGCGGGTCGGACAAGGGACTCACCTCGCTTCGCCTTCGTCTCCCGAACTCGTCAGCTGGAACCAGTAGAAGCCGTGCCCCGGCAGCGTCAGCAGGTACGGCAGCTCCCCGATGCTGGGGAACCGCACGCCGCCGGTGAGCTCCACCGGCGTGCACCCGCGGTGCGCGGACAGATCCAGCTCCACCGGCTGCGGGAACCGGGAGAGGTTGTTCACGCAGAGCACGACGTCTTCGCCGCCGTCCGGGCGCCGCCACTGGCGCTTGTAGGCCAGCACGCTCGGGTTCGACCCGCCGAGGTCGATGAACTCGCCTTCGGCGAACGCGTGGTGCTGCTTGCGCACCTCGATCATCCGGCGGGTCCAGTTCAGCAGCGACGACGCGTTGTTCGACTGCGCCTCGACGTTCAGGCCCTGGTAGCCGTACACCGGGTCCATGATCACCGGCAGGTAGATCCGGCCGGGGTCGCAGGAGGAGAACCCGGCGTTGCGGTCCGGGGTCCACTGCATGGGGGTGCGCACCGCGTCGCGGTCACCGAGCCAGATGTTGTCTCCCATGCCGATCTCGTCACCGTAGTACAGAACGGGCGAGCCCGGCAGGGACAGCAGCATGGCGGTGAACAGCTCCTGCTGGTTGCGGTCGTTGTCCAGCAGCGGGGCCAGCCTGCGGCGGATGCCGATGTTGGCCTTCATGCGCGGGTCCTTGGCGTACTCCGCGTACATGTAGTCGCGCTCTTCGTCGGTGACCATCTCGAGGGTCAGCTCGTCGTGGTTGCGCAGGAAGATGCCCCACTGGGACCCGCTGGGGATGGTCGGGGTCTGGGTGAGGATCTCCGAGATCGGGAACCGGGACTCGCGGCGCACCGCCATGAAGATCCGCGGCATCAGCGGGAAGTGGAACGCCATGTGGCACTCGTCGCCGCCGACCGCCGGGTCGCCGAAGTACTCGACGACGTCCGAGGGCCACTGGTTGGCCTCGGCCAGCAGGATGCGGCCCGGGTACTCGTCGTCGACGACCTTGCGGCAGCGCTTGAGGAACTCGTGCGTGCGCGGCAGGTTCTCGCAGTTGGTGCCCTCCTGCTCGAACAGGTACGGCACGGCGTCGAGGCGGAACCCGTCGATGCCCAGGTCGAGCCAGAACCGCAGGGTGTCGATCATCGCGTTCTGGACGTCGGGATTCTCGAAGTTCAGGTCGGGCTGGTGGGAGAAGAACCGGTGCCAGTAGAACTGGCCGCGCACCGGGTCGTAGGTCCAGTTCGACGTCTCGGTGTCGACGAAGATGATCCGCGCGTCGGCGTAGCGGGAGTCGTCGTCGCTCCACACGTAGTAGTCGCCGTACGGGCCGTCGGGGTCGCTGCGGGACTGCTGGAACCACGGGTGCGCGTCCGAGGTGTGGTTGAGCACCAGGTCGGTGATCACCCGGATGCCGCGCCGGTGGGCCTCGTTGAGCAGGAAGACGAAGTCCTCGACGCTGCCGAACTCCGGCAGCACCGCGCGGAAGTCGCTGATGTCGTACCCGCCGTCGCGCAGCGGCGACGCGTAGAACGGCGGCAGCCACAGGCAGTCGATGCCGAGCCAGGCCAGGTAGTCCAGCCGGCCGGCCAGGCCTCTCAGGTCGCCGGTGCCGTCGCCGTTGGAGTCGGCGAACGCGCGCACCAGCACTTCGTAGAAGACCGCGCCTTTGAACCACTCCGGGTTGCTGGGCGCCTGCTGCGCCGAGCGGAAGTCGCCGGCCTGGGGTTCGACGAGCATCCCGTCCGCGGTGATCGCCTCACCGGTGTGCGGCACGCCTTCCAGCCCCAACGCCGCGTCGGGCCGGGCATCTTCGGCCATGAGCTCCACCTCGTCCCTCGAGTCCCTGTCCTTCCGCTTCAGCCGGCCAGCCGGCGTCTCACCGACACGACGTGCGCCACGGCCCGCCAGGGTTCGAGCCGGACGAAGTTCGCCTGACCCCAGTCCCAGGTGTCGCCGGTGACCTCGTCGTGCGCGATCAGCCGCTCGTGCGCTTCGAACCCGAGCGCCCCGGTGTCGAGCCAGAGCGTGCCCTCCTGGGGCCCGTACGGGTCGAGCGTCACGACGGTGACCACGGTGTCGCCGGTGGCCGGGTCCTGTTTGGAGTAGGCCAGCAGCGCGTCGTTGTCGACGTGGTGGAAGTGCAGGGTGCGCATCTGCTGCAGCGCCGGATGCGCGCGGCGGACGGCGTTCAGCTTCGCGATCCACGGCTCCAGCGAGCGGCCTTCTTCGAGGGCGCGCTCGAAGTCGCGCGGGCGCAGCTGGTACTTCTCGGAGTCGAGGTACTCCTCGCTGCCGTCGCGGACCGGGACGTGCTCGAACAGCTCGTACCCGGAGTAGACGCCCCACGTCGGCGAGATCGTCGCCGCGAGCGCCGCCCGCAGCGCGAACATGCCGGGGCCGCCGCGCTGCAGCGACTCGTGGAGGATGTCCGGGGTGTTGACGAACAGGTTCGGCCGGCCCTCGTTCCAGTGCTCGCGCAGGTCGATGGCGAAGTCGATCAGCTCCTGCTTGCCCGTCCGCCACGTGAAGTACGTGTAGCTCTGGGTGAAGCCGAGCCGGGCCAGGCCCCACAGCCGCGCCGGGCGGGTGAACGCCTCGGCCAGGAACAGGACGTCCGGGTGGGCGTCCTTGACCGACTGGATCAGCCAGGCCCAGAAGTCCGGCGGCTTGGTGTGCGGGTTGTCGACCCGGAAGATCTTGACCCCGTGGTCGATCCAGACGGTGATGACCCGCAGCATCTCTTCATAGACGGCCTTGGGGTCGTTGTCGAAGTTGATCGGGTAGATGTCCTGGTACTTCTTCGGCGGGTTCTCGGCGTAGGCGATCGAACCGTCCGGGCGGGTGGTGAAGAACTCCGGGTTCTTCAGGACCCACGGGTGGTCGGGCGCGGCCTGCAGCGCGAAGTCGAGCGCGACCTCCATGCCGAGCTCTTCGGACCGGGCGACGAAGGCGTCGAAGTCCTCGAAGGTGCCGAGGTCGGGGTGGATCGCGTCGTGCCCGCCCTCGTCGGCGCCGATGGCCCACGGCGAGCCGACGTCCTCGGGCTTCGCGTCGAGGGTGTTGTTGGGGCCCTTGCGGTTCACGCGGCCGATGGGGTGGATCGGCGGCAGGTAGACGACGTCGAAGCCCATCTTCGCGACCCGGTCGAGCGCGGCCGCGGCGGTGGTGAACGTGCCGTGCACCGGCTTGCCCTCGGCGTCGAGGCCGCCGGTGGACCGCGGGAACAGCTCGTACCAGGAGCCGAACGCGGCCCGGCGGCGATCGACCCAGACCTTGTGCGGCTTGCCCTTGGTGATCAGCTCCCGCACCGGGAACTCCCGCATGAGCTGGCGGATCTCGGGCGAGAGGGCGGGCCCGACGCGCTCGGCGAGGGCGCGCTCCTCGTCGCGCAACGCCGTCACCGCGCCGGTCAAAAGCGCTTTCTCGGCCCGGCGGTCCGGGCGGCGGGAGACGCGCTCCAGCAGCCGGGCGCCGTTCTCGAGGTCGTTCGCGAGGTCTTCGGGCCCCTGCCCGGCGGCGACCTTGACCTCGACGGCGTGCTCCCACGTCGCCCAGGGGTCGCCCCACGCGTCGATCCGGTAGGTCCACAGGCCGGTGGTGTCCGGGACGATCACCGCGGCGAACGAGTCGGGGTGATCCGGACCGCGCGGCACCATCCGCGTCTGGCGGGTCAGCCGGTCGCCGGGACCACGCCAGGCGACGGTCGCCGCGACGGCGTCGTGGCCTTCCCGCCAGACGGTCGCGGTGACCGGGATGTGTTCCCCCACAACGGCTTTGGCCGGATACCGGCCGCAGCTCACGCTGGGGGAGACGTCGTCGATGCCGAGCCGGCCGGTCATGGGCAACGCCCCTCGGTGTGTCGGTTGGACGCAGGCGACGCCAGTCTGCCTGACTCGATCAAGCGCCTGGGAGGCAGGGTTCTCTACGGTGTACCCACGCGGCGACGGACGAAACGCTTTCCCCGCAACGAATTTCCGGCGGATGACCGGGGCGTTAAGATCGCGTGCGCAAGCGGCCGGCCGACACGCGGACCCGAACGGCCAACACCCGTACCCGAATGGACGAACGCACCCGGCTGCGAGGTCTTGAATGAGTCATTCAGGACCTCCCACGACCTGAATGACTCATTCAAGACGCGCCGCGCCGGCCTCGCACCGGCGGTACGGGTCAGCGGCCGTCGGGCTGCGCCTCCGCGGCCAGGCGCGGGGCCCGCAGCAACAGCAACGAGCGCGACTGCAGCGTCACCCGGCTCTTGGCCTCCAGCGTCCCGGGGTTGGCCGGGCTGCCGTCGGCCGTGCTCGTGTCGAGCGTCGGCTTGAACGTCTCGCCGTACTCGCGGCCCGGCAGCACCACCTCGATCGGCTCGTCGCCCGCGTGCAGCCACAGCAGCCACGAGTGGTCGGGCACGAGCTCGCCGTCGCGGTTGCGGGCCTGGCTGTTCGAACCGTCGATCCACATGCCCAGCGTGTGCCGGTCCTCGAACCAGTCGGTCTCGCCGAACTCCTCGCCGTCCGGGCGGAACCAGACGAGGTCCGGCTGGCCGGTCGGCGTCGTGCGGCCTTCGAAGAACTCCGGCTGCCGCAGCGCCGGGCTGTTCGCCCGCAGCCGCACGACCCGGCGGGCGAAGGTCAACATGGCCTCGGCCTCGGGATCTTCCGGGGTCCAGTCCACCCAGGACGTCTCGTCGTCCAGGCAGTACGCGTTGTTGTTGCCGCCCTGGGTCCGCCAGAACTCGTCGCCCGCGGTGATCATCGGGGTGCCAGTGGACAGCAGCAGCGTCGCGAACATGTTCCGCACCTGCCGCGCGCGCAGGTCCCGGATTTCCGGGTCGGCCGTGTCGCCTTCGGCGCCGTGGTTCCACGAGCGGTTGTCGTTGCCGCCGTCGCGGTTGTCCTCGCCGTTGGCCTCGTTGTGCTTTTCGTTGTACGACACCAGGTCCCGCAGCGTGAAGCCGTCGTGGGCGGTGACGAAGTTGATCGACTGCCACGGCCGGCGCAGGTTGTGGTCGTACAGGTCCGACGAACCGGACAGCCGGTAGGCGAGGTCGCGGACGCCGGTCGCGCCGCGCCAGAAGTCACGCACGGTGTCGCGGTAGCGGCCGTTCCACTCCGCCCACTGGGCGCCGAAGCCGCCGACGCGGTAGCCCTCGCCGGTCGCGTCCCACGGCTCGGCGATGAGCTTGCAGCGCGAGAGCACCGGATCGGTGGTGATCGCGGTCAGCAGCGTCGACGCGGGGTCGAACGGGCCGCCGCGGGCCCGGCCGAGCGTGCTGGCCAGGTCGAACCGGAAGCCGTCGACGCCCAGCTCCTGGGTCCAGTACCGCAGCGAGTCGGTGACCAGCCGGACCACGGTCGGCGAGCCGGCCTCCAGGGTGTTTCCGCAGCCGGTGATGTCGGCCATGTGGCCACGCTCGGTGTGCAGGTAGTACACGGGCGCGTTCAGCCCGCGGAAGCTCAGCGTCGGCCCGTCCGGGCCGCCTTCGCAGGTGTGGTTGAACACGACGTCGACGATCACCTCGATGCCGGCCGCGTGCAGGGCGGCCACCATCAGCCGGAACTCCTCGACCTCGTGGCCGGGCTCGCTGGCGTAGGCCGCGTGCGGCGCGAAGAAGCCGAGCGGCGAGTACCCCCAGTAGTTGTGCCGCCCGGCCCGCACCAGCGACGGCTCGTCGAGGAACGAGTGCACCGGCAGCAGCTCCACCGACGTGACGCCGAGCCGGGTCAGGTACTCGATGGCGACCGGGTGGGCCAGGCCGAGGTAGGTGCCGCGCAGCGCCTCCGGGATGAACGGGTGCCGCTGGGTGAACCCCTTGACGTGCAGCTCGTAGATCACCGCCTCTTCGAACGGGACCTCCGGCTTGACGCCGGTGTCCGGCCCGCCGGGCGAGGACACCACCGACAGCGGCACGCTGCCCAGGGAGTCCACTGTGGACATCGGCCCGCGCTCGGGGTCGCCGGTGAAGCCCTGCGCCGCGGTCAGGTCGGTGAGGCCGCCGGTGATCTGCCGGGCGTACGGGTCGAGGAGCAGCTTGTGGGGGTTGCAGCGCAGGCCCCGGGCCGGGTCGTACGGGCCGTGGATCCGGTAGCCGTAGCGCTGCCCCGGCGTCACCCCGGGCACCAGGCCGTGCCAGACGCCGAACGTGCGCTCGGTGAGCGCGATCCGGCGTTCCGACCCGTCGGCGTCGATCAGGCACAGGTCGACCGCGTCCGCGACGGCGGAGGTGATCGCGAACCGGACCCCGCCCGCCTCGGGGTGGGCGCCGAGCGGGAACGGGCGTCCGGCGCGGACGTGCTGGGTCGACGGTCGTGTGGCCATTCCTGAATCGTCCCAGATCCGGCCCGGATGCCGCGCCCCTATACCGGGACGGTTACCGGGCCGCCGCCGTTCCGACGAGCACGAAGGTGTCCGGCGGCAGCTGCGCGGCACCCCCGTCCACAGTGGCGTCCGCCCAGGTCAGCAGGGTCGTCGTGGCCCGGAGCGGGAGCGTGACCGGGCCTTCGCCGACGTTGACGGCCAGCCGCAGCGCGCCGCGGTGCAGCACGAGCCAGGAGCCGTCCGGCGCGGCGTCGACGCGGACGTCGGCCGTCCAGGGGGCGGCCAGCTCGGGGTGCTCGCGGCGCAGCCGGATCAACGCGCGGTACAGGTCCAGCACCTCTCGGTGACCGGGCCGCTCGGGCTCGGCCCAGTCGAGCCGCGAGCGGTCGACCGTCGCCGGGTCCATCGGGTCGGGCACCTCGGACTCGCCCCAGCCGTGCCGGGCGAACTCGCGACGGCGGCCCGTGCGGACGGCTTCGGCCAGCTCCGGGTCCGGGAAGGACGCGAAGAACTGCCACGGCGTGCTCGCCGCCCACTCCTCCCCCATGAACACCATCGGCGTGAACGGCGAGCAGAACAGGATCGCCGCGCCGCAGGCCAGCCGGCCCGGGGACACGGTCGCGGACAGCCGGTCGCCGGTCGCGCGGTTGCCGATCTGGTCGTGGTTCTGCAGGTAGGCGAGGAAGCGGTGGCCGGGCACGGTCCGGGTGTCCACCGGACGGCCGTGGGTCCGCTCGCGGAACGACGACCAGGTGCCGGCGTGGAAGAACACCTCGCGCAGCACCCGTTCGACGGCGTCTTGCGCGGCGAAGTCCGCGTAGTAGCCGGACGTCTCGCCGGTGAGCTTGACGTGCAGCGCGTGGTGGAAGTCGTCCGACCACTGGGCGTGCAGGCCGTAGCCGCCGCGCTCGCGGGGCGTCACCAGGCGGGGGTCGTTCAGGTCGGACTCGGCGATCAGCGTCAGCGGCCGGTTCAGCGCCGCCGACAGCGCCTCGGTCTCGGTGGCGAGCTGTTCGAGCAGGTGGACCGCGCGCCGGTCGAGCAGCGCGTGCACCGCGTCCAGCCGCAGCGCGTCGACGTGGAAGTCGCGGAACCAGCTCAGCGCGTTGTCGATGACGTACCGGCGGACCTCGTCCGAGCCGGCGCCGTCGAGGTTGAGGCCGGGGCCCCAGTCGTTCTGCCCGGCGAAGTACGGCCCGAACTTGTCGAGGTAGGCCCCCGACGGCCCGAGGTGGTTGTAGACGACGTCGAGCACGACGGCCAGCCCGCGCGCGTGCGCCGCGTCGACGAACCGCTTGAAGCCGTCCGGCCCGCCGTAGGGCTCGTGGACCGCGCCCCAGAGCACGCCGTCGTAGCCCCAGCCCGCGGTGCCGTCGAAGGAGTTGACCGGCAGCAGCTCGACGTGGGTGATGCCGAGGTCGACGAGGTGGTCGAGCCGGTCGATCGCCGCGTCGAAGGTGCCGCCCTCGGTGAACGTCCCGACGTGCAGCTCGTAGAGGACGGCGCCGGGCAGCTGGCGGCCGTGCCACGCGTCGTCCGTCCACTCGAACTCGCCGTGGTCGTAGACGCGCGACTCCCGGTGGACGCCGTGGGGCTGCCACCGCGACCGCGGGTCGGGCAGCGGCTTCTCGTCGTCGTCCAGCAGGAAGGCGTAGTTGATGCCGTCGGCTTCGGCGTGCCACCAACCGCCGTCGCCGGCGGTCATCTCGTGCACGCCGGCGTCGACGCTCACCCGGACCCGCCCGGCGGACGGCGCCCACACGCTGAACCTCATGCGTCTCCTCGCACCAGCAACGCGACGGGGTACCGGTCGAACAACGTGGCCACGTCCGGGCTCGCGTCGCGGCCGGTCAGGACGTCGGTCCAGACGCCGTCGGGCAGCGGCAGCACGGTGCCGCGCCAGCCGCCGCCGGCCTCGAGGCCGATCGGCAGCCGGGTGACCGCCACGGCCAGGTCCGCGGACCGAGTGAAGGCCAGGATGTGCTCCGCCGCGGGCCCCTCGGCGCGCAGCGGCCGGTAGCCGCGGAACAGCGCCGGGTGCTCGCGGCGCAACCGCAGCGCCTTGTGCACGACCAGCAGCTTCGCCGCGCCGGACGCGTCGATCCCCGGCTGCTCGCCGTCGGCGACGCGCGCCAGGATCTCGCGGCGGACCGCGTAGTCGACCGGGCGGCGGTTGTCCGGGTCGACCAGCGAGAAGTCCCACAGCTCGGTGCCCTGGTAGACGTCCGGGACGCCGGGCGCGGTCAGCTGGACCAGCTTCTGCCCGAGCGAGTTCGCGTAGCCGGGCTTCTCGATCCGCGCGACGAACGCTTCGATGTCCGCCGCCAGCTCGGCGTCGCCCATGACGTCCGCCGGCCACGCGGCGACGTCGGCCTCGAACGTCTCGTCGTGGTCGGTCCAGCTGGTCCGGAGCTTGGCCTCCTTGGCCGCCTTGTCGAGGTAGTCCTGGAGGCGGCCCGGCTCGATCGGCCAGGTCGACACCAGCGTCTGCCAGGCCAGGAGGTTCAGCGCCGGCTCGGCGATCCCGCGGCGCACGGTCCACCGGCGGACGGCGTCGGCGAACTCGCCGGGCAGCTCCGCCAGCACGGCCATCCGCGCGCGGGTGTCCTCCGAGCGCTTGGTGTCGTGCGTGGTCAGCGTCGTCATCGCGGCCGGGTGCCCGGCCTCGCGCTCGGCCGCCAGGCGGTGGAACTCCTCGACGTCCAGGCCGAACCGGTCCGGGTTGCCGCCGACCTCGTTGAGCGCGGCGAAGCGGGTGTAGCGGTAGAACGTCGTGTCCTCGGTGCCCTTGGCCACGACCATGCCGGACGTCTGCTGCAGCCGGGTGGCCAGCTCGCCGTCCGGCTCGGCGCGGACCTGCGCGTCGAGCGCGTCCAGCACGCCGCCCAGGTCGGGGCGGGCCTCGCGGGCCCCGGCGATCGCGGCCGCCCAGTGCGTCTCGCCCTCGGGCAGGTAGGAGCGGTAGACGGGGAACGCGACCATGGTCTCGGCGACGGCGTCGCGCGCCGCGTCCTGGTCCACCCCGCGCAGCAGCGCCGCGATCCGCCGGACCTCGGCGACGAGGATGCGGTCGGTGACGAGCCGCCGGGCTTCGGCCTCGACGCGGTGGTAGCCGGTCTTCACGCCCAGTTCGGTGGCCAGCTCGGTGAACCCGGGCTCGCCCGCCGGGTCGACGAAGACGCCGGCGATCTCGCGCAGGGCGTCGTAGCCGGTGGTGCCGTCGACCGGCCAGCTCTGCGGCAGCGGCTCGCCCGGGTGCAGGATCTTCTCCGCGACGATCCACGCGTTCGGCGCGTTCTCCCGCAGCCGCCGGAAGTAGCCACCGGGATCGGCGAGGCCGTCCGGGTGGTCGACGCGCAGGCCGGTGACGTCGCCGTCGGCGACCCAGCGCAGCACTTCGCCGTGCGTCTCGGCGAACACCTTCGGGTCTTCGACGCGGACGGCGGCCAGGTTCGTGATGTCGAAGAACCGGCGGTAGCCCAGCTCCGCGTTGCCGCGGCGCCAGCCGATCAGGCGGTAGTGCTGGCGCTCGTGGACCTCCTGGGGCGTCCCGCCGCCGGTGCCGGGCGCGATCGGGAAGCGGTGGTCGTAGTAGGCGAGTTCGTCACCGTCGACCGTCAGCTCCGAGACAGCGTCGTCATCGCCGAGCACCGGCAGCAGCAGCGGACCGCGCTCCCAGTCGATGTCGAAGAACGACGCGTACTCCGAGTCGCGGCCGTGTTCGAGCACGTCCCACCAGAAGCGGTTCGCCTTCGGCACCTCGACCGACATGTGGTTCGGCACGATGTCGACCACGAAGCCGAGCCCGAGCTCCTTCAGCAGCGCGCTGAGCTCCTGCCGGGCCGACTCGCCGCCCAGCTCGGGCCGCGCGCGCGTCGGGTCGACGACGTCGTAGCCGTGGGTCGAACCGGGCGTGGCGTCCAGCACCGGCGACGCGTACAGCGCGCCGATGCCCAGGTCGCGCAGGTAACCGGCGATGCCGGCGGCGTCGCCGAACGGGAACTCCGGGCGCAGCTGCACCCGGTAGGTCGACTCCGGCACCGTCATTCGGACTCCGTCTCCGTCCGCTGCAGCACGATCAGGGACCGGGCGGGCAGGGTGAACTGGCCGCCCCCTTCGATGGACTTCGCGTCGCGGGGCTCGACCTCGCCGGTCGCGGTGTCGATGACGACCGTCCAGGCCTGGCCGTAGCCGTTGCCCGGGAGCTTGGCGTCGATGTCCTCGTAGTGCGCGTTGAACGCGAGCAGGAACGAGTCGTCCTCGACATGCATCCCGCGCGGGTCGAGGTCCGGGATGGCCTGGCCGTTGAGGAAGACGACGACCGCCTTGCCGAAGCCGTCGTCCCAGTTCTGCTCGGTCATCTCCTCGCCGGCCGGGGTGAACCAGGCGATGTCGCCGAGCTTGTCGCCCTTGCCGACCGGGCCGCCCTGGAAGAACCGGCGGCGGCGGAACACCGGGTGGCGGTGCCGGAACGCGCCCAGCCCGCCGGTGAACCGGACCAGGTCGGCGTGCTCGGTGGCCAGCTCCCAGTCCATCCAGGACAGTTCGGAGTCCTGGCAGTAGACGTTGTTGTTGCCCTGCTGGGTCCGGCCGAACTCGTCGCCGTGCAGGATCATCGGCACGCCCTGCGACAGCATCACCGTCGCCAGCATGTTGCGCTGCTGCCGCACGCGCAGCTCGTTGACCTCGGGGTCGTCGGTCTCGCCCTCGACCCCGCAGTTCCACGAGCGGTTGTCGTCGGCGCCGTCGCGGCCGTCCTCGCCGTTGGCCTCGTTGTGCTTTTCGTTGTAGGACACCAGGTCCCGCAGCGTGAAGCCGTCGTGGGCGGTGACGAAGTTGATCGACGCGAACGGGCGGCGGCCGTCGTCCTGGTAGAGGTCGGACGAGCCGGTGATCCGGCTCGCGAACTCGCCCAGTGTGGAGGGCTCGCCGCGCCAGAAGTCGCGGACGGTGTCGCGGTACTGCCCGTTCCACTCCGTCCACAGCGGCGGGAAGTTGCCGACCTGGTAGCCGCCGGGGCCGACGTCCCACGGCTCGGCGATCAGCTTCACCTGGCTCACGATCGGGTCCTGCTGCACGAGGTCGAAGAACGTCGACAGCCGGTCGACGTCGTAGAACTCGCGCGCCAGCGCCGAGGCGAGGTCGAAGCGGAAGCCGTCGACGTGCATCTCCGTCACCCAGTACCGCAGCGAGTCCATGATCAGCTGCAGGGTGTGCGGGTTGCGCACGTTGAGGGAGTTCCCGGTGCCGGTGTAGTCCATGTAGTACTCGGGCTCCCCCTCCACCAGCCGGTAGTAGGCCTCGTTGTCGATGCCCCGCATCGACAGCGTCGGCCCGAGGTGGTTGCCCTCGGCGGTGTGGTTGTAAACCACGTCGAGGATCACTTCGATGCCGGCCTCGTGGAAGGCCTTCACCATCCCCTTGAACTCCTGCACCTGGCCGCCCTCGCCGGGCATCGCGGCGTAGGAGTCGTGCGGGGCGAAGTAGCCGATCGTGTTGTAGCCCCAGTAGTTCGTGAGGCCCTTCTCCTCCAGCCCGTGGTCGGAGACGAACTGGTGCACCGGCAGCAGCTCCACCGCCGTCACGCCGAGCTTCTGCAGGTGCTCGACGACGGCGGGGTGCGCCATCCCGGCGTACGTGCCGCGCAGCGCCTCGGGCACGAACGGGTGGTTCACCGTCATGCCCTTGACGTGGGCTTCGTAGATGACCGTCTCGTTGTACGGCCGCTTCGGCAGGCGGTCGTTGCCCCAGTCGAAGAACGGGTTGGCGACCAGCGAGTAGGGCACCCGGCCGGCGGAGTCGGCGTCGTTGCGCTCCTCCGGGTTGGCGAACTGGTAGCCGAAGAGCGACTCGTCCCACTTCACGCCGTGCGAGACGGCCTTCGCGTACGGGTCGATGAGCAGCTTGTTCGGGTTGCACCGCAGGCCGCGGGCGGGGTCGTACGGGCCGTGCACGCGGAAGCCGTACCGCTGACCCGGGCCGACGTTGAGCAGGTAGCCGTGGTGGACGAAGCCGTCCACCTCTTCGAGCGCGTACCGCGTCTCCTCGCCCTCGGCGTCGAACAGGCACAGTTCGACCCGCTCGGCGACCTCGGAGAACAGGGCGAAGTTCGTCCCGACTCCGTCGTAGGTCGCGCCGAGCGGGTAGGGCGTTCCGGGCCAGGGCCGCACTGGGGTCTCCTCGAGCTTTCACAGGGTTGTACCGGGCGCGTCCGCGCACGCGGACGCGCATCACTCCGGGGGTCGTACGCCGTGGGGTACCCGTTACCCGGGCAACGGACGCGCTGCTGCCAGCGGCGCCACCGCGGCGCGCACCCCCTTCGCGGTGAAGAAGCCGTCGACGCTGACGGGAAGGGGAATCCGCCAGTTAGGGTACTGGTCGACCGTCCCGGGCAGATTCGGCTGCCGCACCTGGCCCGCGACGTCCGCCGGTGACGTCAGCACCAGCCGGGACGCGGCCCGCGCGAGGAGCCCGTGCAGGGCGACGACCATGTCGTCGTCCGGAATCCCTTCGCGGGCAAGGAGTTCCCGCAGAGCTTGCCGTTCGGCGGCGGCCGCTTCTTCCTCGGCTTCGACCCCGCGGTCCAGCAGGCCCAGCTCGGCCCGGACCCGGACGTGCTCGCCTTCCAGCCAGCCGGAGACCGTCGGCAGGTCGTGCGTCGAGATGCTGGCCATGGCTTCCGGGTCCCAGGTGTCCGGGCGAGTGAACGGCTTGCCCGGCGCGTCCCAGTCGCGTTCGAACCACAGCACGGCCGAGCTGAGCATGCCGCGCTCGTGCATGGTCTCGGTGACGGTCTCCTCGACCGTGCCGAGGTCCTCCCCCACGACGACCGCGCCGGCCCGGTGCGCCTCGAGCGCGAGCACGCCGACCATGGCCTCGGCGTCGTAGTGGACGTACGTGCCGCGGTGCGCGGGCTCGCCCGGCGGGATCCACCAGAGCCGCCAGAGCCCGGCGATGTGGTCGACGCGGATGCCGTCGGCGTACCGCAGCACGCCGCGGATGACGTCCCGGAACGGCGCGTACCCGGCCGCGGCGAGCTTGTCCGGCCGCCACGGCGGGAGGTTCCAGTCCTGGCCCTGCTGGTTGAAGGCGTCCGGCGGCGCGCCGACGCGGACGTCGGCGGCGAAGACGTCCCGCACCGCCCAAGTGTCGGCCCCGCCGGGGTGCACGCCGACCGGCAGGTCGTGCACGATCCCGACGGTCATCCCGGCCGCGCAGGCTTGTTTCCGGGCAGCTTCCAGCTGGATCCGGCAGAGGTGCTGCAGCCACGTGTGGAAGCCGACGCGCTCCTTCAGCTCCTCGCGGGCCTTCTCGACCTCGGGGCCGGCCGGGTCGCGCAGGGGCTCCGGCCAGTCCCGCCAGTCGGCGCCGTGCCGTTCGGCGAGGGCGCAGAAGAGGGCGAAGTCCAGCAGGTCGCGATCTTCGGGCAGCTCTTCGACGCGGTGCGGCCACAGCAGCTCCAGGGCGGCGCGTTTCGCCGTCCAGACCTTGTCGTAGTCGATGAGTTCGCCGTCTCGGTCCGGGACCAGCGACTCGACCGCCTCCCGCGTCGCCGCGTCGGCCCGCTCGAACGTCTCGGTGGCGGTGACGCGCAGGTAGATCGGGTTGGCGAAGCGCCGGCTCGCGGGCGAGTACGGCGACCGTTCGACCGGGTGGGCCGGGCTGAAGGCCTGCACGGGGTTGACCAGCAGGACGCCCGCGTCCAGCTCCGCGGCCGAGCGGGCGGCGAAGGTGGCGAGGTCCGCGTAGTCGCCGATGCCCCAGGAACCGGCCGAGTGCAGGGCGTAGAGCTGCAGCATCCAGCCCCAGGCGGGCGGGACGTCCGGCAGCTTCGCGGGCACGACGGCGAGCACGACGTCCTGGCCGTCGGTGACCACCCGGTGCCAGCCCAGCGGCAGGTCGGCGGGGATTTCGCCGGTGGTCCGACGCCGGCTGCCGTCTTCGAGCACGATCTCGGCGTCCCCGGGCAGCGGCCGGCCGGTGCCCTCCTTCAGCACGATCGTCGGCGGCAGCTCGTCGGGGGTCTGGGCCGCCAGTGCTTCGGCGATGGCGTCGGCGCTGGTGGCGTCGACCCCGAACTGCCCCAGCACGGCGGCGACGACGTCGTCGTCGACTTCGACCCATTCCTGGTCGGCGTTCTCGTACCGGGTGGCGACGCCGTGGCGGTCGGCGAGCTGGTGCAGGGCGCTGCGGGCGGGGATCTCGTCGGGCACGGGGACCAGCATTCCGGTGCGGGGCCGTTCCCGCCATCCGCACGCCCGCTTTCCGGGGGTCCGGGTGGCGGAGCCCCCCGGTCTCCGATCGACGCGGCACGACGTCACCCCCGCCCTCTTCGCCGCCGGGTCGCCACCAGCACCGCCGCGCCGGCCAGGACCATCACGACGCTGGCCGCGACGTGCAGCGACGCCGGCAGCAGGTGCAGCTGGACGAACCAGCTCGGCGAGCGGGCCTCCAGCAGCCGGTTGAGCAGGCCGCCGGCGCCCTGGACGACCAGCAGGATCCCGAGCAGCTCGATCACGACCGCACCTCCGCCTTGCCGGCCAGCTCCTGCCAGAGCGGGCCGGTGACGAACCAGATCGCCGTGACGGTGCCCAGCCGCGGGAACCAGGCCCACAACGGCCCGACCTGCTCCGGGGTGCCGATGGTGACGATCGCCGCCAGCAGGGCCACGGCCGCCAGCCCGCAGGCGAGCAGGCACTTGCCGAACTCGCGCCACTCGTGCCGCGCCTTCTCCTTTCCCCGCCGTTTGGGCGGCGGTGGCGGCCCGCCGGCGAACCGGTGGGCGAACTGCACGTCGGCCCACCGGACCATGCCGGGTCCGAAGACGACGCTGAACCCCAGGTACACGGCGGCCAGGCCGTGGGTGAAGTTCGCCTTCGCCCCACCGGCCAGGTCGGCCACGGTCGCCACCAGCACCACGACGTCGATCAGCGGCACCATGGCCAGCAGGATCGTGGAGGCGCGCCGGGCGCGCAGCAGGTACCGCACGGCGAGCCCGGCCGCGATCAGCACCCAGAACCCGATTTCGCCCGCCGCGATCACGGCGGCCGCCGGATTCTCCGCGAGGAACTTCCCGATCTCGTTCACGCTTCCAGGCTCGCGCCCGGACCGGCTCGGGCGCGTCGTCGGAAAGCACGACCGGGGGTCATCACTTCGTAGGACGCGCCGCGCTCACCCCGTGTGCTGGGATGGTCACATGTCCTTCCTCCGCCTCCGCTCACGGCCGGCGTGGCAGCAGGACGCGGTGATCGCGCTGGCCACGTGGGTGGCCGGCGTCCTGGTCTACGCGGCCGGCATCCACCGGCTGCTGACCGCGTACGACCACGCGCCCTTGTGGGTGCGGCTGCTCGAGCTGACCGCGTTGTGCGGTCTGGAGCTGCTGCGCCGGTGGGTGCCGGGCGCGCTGCTGCTGGCGACGGTGGTGCTGGCGGTGGACATCTGGCTGAGCCCGTCCCTGCCGGTGGTGATCATCTACACGGACTTCCTGTACGCGGCGACGCTCTACGGCTCGCGGCGCACGAGCCGGGTGATGATCGGCGTCGCGGCGCTGTCGGTGGTGACCGTGCTGGCCGGGGTGCTGCTGCTCGGCCAGGAGTGGCGCACGGCGGTGCTGGCCGCGGTGAGCACGCTGCCGTTCGTCCTGACACCGGTGTGGTGGGCGGCGAACGTCCGCCAGCAGCGCGACATCGCGGACACGGAGCGGGCGAACGCCGCGCAGCTGGCGAAGATCGCGGAGCTGGACCGCCGCGCGGCGGTGGCCGCCGAGCGCGGCCGGATGGCGCGCGACCTGCACGACGTGGTCGCCGGGCACCTCTCGGCCATCGCGATCCAGTCGGAAGCCGCGTTGTCGCTCTCGGACGCGAAGCTGGCGAGGAGGGTGCTGGAGTCGGTGCGGGAGAACAGTGTCAGCGCGCTGGCGGAGATGCGGGCGATGATCGGGCTGCTGAAGGCCGAGGGCGCGAGCGCGGAGACGACGGCGCCGGCCAGGTTGGCCGAACTCTCCAAGCTGGTCGAGTCGGCCCGGGCGAGTGGCCTGGAGGTGACGGTCGAGTCCACTGTGGACAAGCAGGTCCCGCTGCCGACGGCGGTCGACCTGACGGCGTATCGGATCGCCCAGGAGGCGCTGACGAACGCGGTGAAGCACGCCCCGGGCGGCCAGGTCGACGTGGACATCAGGCACTTCGACGGAGTGTTGGAGGTCCAGGTCCGCAACGAGGTCCACCACCCCCCGGCTCCGGCCGACGGCTCCGGAACGGGATTGCTGAACATGCGCGAGAGGGCGGACGCGGTGGGCGGCAGGCTGACGGCCGGCCCGTCGGGCGAAGGCTGGCTGGTCCGCGCGGAGCTCCCGGTGGGCCCGACCCGATGACGATCACCAATGTGGCGGCCAACAACCACGCCCGCCTCCGCCCCGAGCCCGCGGCAGGCCGAGGCCGGCTGGACCGCACCGGCCCGGCGACAACTCCGCACGCCGGTAGCCGACCCGCCCTGCCGGCGCCGGCTCCTCCACACGGAACCTCCGGCCGGCACCACCCGATGACCCTCACCGCACCCATGACCACCGTCGGCACCGCGGTCTGGCGGCAAACTCGCTGGCTCGCCACCGGCCCGTCCAGCGAGAACCGGCTGATCGGTACCGAACTCCTGGCAAGCCCCACCGAAGGCACCACCCGATGACCATCACCGTCCTCCTGGCCGACGACCACACCGCCATCCGCGACGGCCTGGCCATGATCCTGGACAACGCCGAGGGCGTCCGGGTCGTCGGCCAAGCCGCGGACGGCGCCGCCGCCGTGCGGCAAGCCCGTGCCCTCCGGCCCGACGTCACGCTCATGGATGTCCGCATGCCGGGCACCGACGGCATCACCGCCACCCGCCAGCTGCTCGCCGAAGGGCTGTCCGAAGTCCTCGTCCTCACCACCTTCGACCTCGACGAGTACGTCGACGGCGCCCTCCAGGCGGGCGCGGCCGGCTTCCTGCTCAAGTCGGTCGAGGCGCCCCGGCTGATCGAGGCCGTCAAGCGCGTGGCGGCCGGCGAAGGCGTGCTCGCCCCCGAGGTCACGCGGCGGCTGATCACCGCCTACGCCGCCGGGCGGGGGCCGGCGCCCGTCCCCCACGGCCTCGACACCCTCACCGACCGCGAACGCGAGGTGCTCGGCTGCCTCGGCGCCGGCCTGTCCAACGCCCAGATCGCCACCCGGCTGTACATCGGCGAGACGACGGTGAAGACGCACGTCTCCCGCGTCCTGACCAAACTGGACCTCCGCTCCCGCGTCCAGGCGGCGATCCTCGCCCAGGAGAACGGCCTGGCCGCCGCCGATCTGCGGGAACCCCCGTGACCTTCTAACTTCTCCTCATGGGTGTGCGGAGAACCTTGAACGTGGACGACGTCCTGAAGCGCCAGGAGTCCGGGGAGCTCAAGCGGCGGCTGCGCGGGCGCGACCTGGTCGGGTTCGGCGTCGGGATCATCATCGGCACCGGCATCTTCACCCTGGCGGGTGTCGAGGCGAAGACCCACGCCGGGCCGTCGGTGACGCTGTCGTTCGTGCTCGGCGCGGTCGTCGCCGGCCTCGCGGCGCTCTGCTACGCCGAGCTCGCCTCCAGCGTGCCGACCGCCGGGAGCGCCTACACCTACGCCTTCGCCACCCTCGGCGAGGTCTTCGCCTGGATCATCGGCTGGGACCTGCTGCTGGAGTTCGCGCTCGGCGCCGCCGTCGTGTCGCGCGGCTGGTCCGGCTACCTGGCCAACCTGCTCGGGCTGTCGCCGGAGTGGTTCGGCGAGGACGCGAAGGTCAACGTCGGCGCGGTGCTGATCATCGCCGTGCTGACCGTCGTCGCCGTGCTGGGCATCAAGGAGTCGGCCTGGCTGACCAACCTGCTCGTCTGCGTGAAGGTCGCCGTGTGCGTGCTGGTGCTGGCGGTCGGCCTGTTCTTCGTCAAGGGCGCCAACCTGACCCCGTTCATCCCGCCGGCCCAGCCGCCCGCGAACGGGTCGACGGTGCTGGAGCAGCCGATCGTCCAAGCCGCGCTCGGCCTGGAGCAGTCGGTCTACGGCATCGCCGGCATGGTCACCGCAGCCGCGATCGTGTTCTTCGCCTACACCGGTTTCGAAGCGCTCGCGAACCTCGGCGAGGAAACGCTCAACCCGCGCAAGGACCTCCGCGTCGGCATCCTCGGCGCGCTCGGCGTGTGCGCGCTGCTCTACATCGGCGTGTCGATCGTGCTGACCGGCATGATCCCGTTCACCGACATCGACACGGGCGCGCCGCTGGCCGACGCGTTCGACCGGGTCGGCCAGCACTGGGTCGGCGCGCTCATCTCGCTCGGCGCGGTGACCGGCCTGACGTCGGTGATGATGGTCGAGCTGGTGACGATCGGCCGCATCGGCTTCGCGATGGGCCGCGACGGCCTGCTGCCGAAGGCGCTCGGCACCGCGCACCCGAAGTGGGGCACCCCGCACCGGATGACCATCGGCGGCGCCGCGCTGATCGCGGTGCTGGCCGCGTTCATCCCGATCTCCGAGCTGGCCGACATGGTCAGCATCGGCGCGCTGTCGGCGATGATCATCGTGGCGGTGGCGGTCCCGGTGCTGCGCCGCCGCCGTCCCGACCTGGAGCGGCCGTTCTCCGTGCCGTTCTCGCCGGTGGTCCCGATCCTGGCGGCGCTGGCCTGCCTGTACCTGATGCTCAACCTGAACGTGCTGACCTGGATCCGGTTCGCCGTGTGGCTGCTGATCGGCCTGGCGATCTACTTCGCCTACGGCCGCAGGCATTCCCGCTTCGCGACCGAGGCGGAAGTCAGTCCCAGCAGGACGGACTGAGGCCGGCGACGCGGACCGCCTCGCGCGTCGCCGGTACCTGGTCCGCGTCGACGACCACCAGCACGCCCAGTCCGCCCAGCGCCGCCGTCATCCACTCGACGGGCTGGTCGTGGATCCCGTTGTCCCCGAAGGACGGATAAGTGTCCACAACGGACAACAACGTTCCTTCGGCGCCGATGCGGATGCCCGCCACGAGCACGAAGTGACCGCCGGGCGGGCGCCAGCGCGACGTCCACAGTGGTGGGACGCCGGTGTCGAGGTAGTCGAGCAGCGCGCGTTCCGGGGTGTCGTGGGCGCCGAGCTCGGCGGCGTCGATCCGGGCGATCACCGCGACGCGCGGGACGTCCCAGAGGCCGGCCAGCAGGTCGAAGAGCCGCTCGGTGGTCCACTCCCCCGTCGCCGGCACGGCCGCGAGGGCACCGCCGGACAACGCGCCGATCGCCGTGGCGAGCCCGGAAACCCGCGTTCCCGCGGCGGCCGGGTCGTCGACCTGCGGCACCGGCAGCCGGAAGCCCGGCCGCCCCACCTCGCCCGGCGGGCGCACGACGGGCCCCCGGACCGTGCCCGCGGCCACCGCGACGGCGTCCTGGTCGGGCACGTCGAACCCGGCCGCGCGCAGCGCCGCGAGGCCGCAGAACGCCGCGGCCAGGCCGTCTTTCTGGGGCAGCTCCGCCTGGGCCGCCGCGGCCAGCCGGGCGCCGCCCGGCAGCCACCGCACCCCGGACAGGTCGAGCTGCCCGCCGTCGATCCCCGAAGACATCGGTCCCCTCAGCGACTTCCTTTTCCGGTACTCAATAGCGCCACAGGTGTGCGGCGACGATCTCCTCGACGCTGCGCTCGGCCGCCCACGCCGCGTCGGACGCCCGGACCGCGCGGAAGGCGCCCAAGAGCTCTTCGCCGAGCACGCCGGCGATCCGGGGCGAGGCGAGCAGCGCGGCGTCCTGCTCGGCGGTGCCGGCCGGCAGCCGGCGCACGCCGCGCGTCTCGCGTTCGCCTTCGGTCCAGCCGCCGGGATCCTCGGCGATCGGCTCGGGCAGCGCGGCCGCGTCTTCGATGCCGGCCATCCCGGCGGCGAGCACGACGGCCAGCGCGAGGTAGGGGTTGGCGGAGGCGTCCGACGTCTTGAGCTCGACGTTCGCGTGGTCGGCGCCCAGCAGCGGCGAGCCCGGGACGTACCGCAGCGGTGCTTCGCGGTTCTCGACGCCCCAGAAGGCGTACGCGCCCGCGAAGTAGCCGGGGCGCAGCCGCAGGGTCGACGGGACGCTCGGCGCGGTGATCGCGGTCAGCGCCGGGAGGTCGCGCAGGAGGCCGGCGAGGTAGCCGCCGTCGTCCGGTTTGCCGTCGCCGCCGGTCTCGAGGAGGTTGCGGCCCTTGCGGCGGACGGAGGTGTGCAGGTGCCAGCCGTTGCCGGCGGCGCCGAGCCCGATCAGCGGCGCGAAGCTGGCGACGAGGCCGTGCGTGCGGGCGGCGGCGTGGATGGTCTGGCGGGCGAGGAGCTGGTCGTCGGCGGCGGAGACGGGATCGGTGGCGGCGAGCGAGAGCTCGAGCTGGGCGACGCCGTACTCGGCGTGCAGCTGGCCGATCCGCAGGCCGTTGGCGGCGAAGTCGTGCAGGAGGGCGGCGACGAAGCCGTCGAGCCCGACGAGGGCGTGCGGGCTGTAGGCGGGCCCGGGGTGCCCGGGGTTCTCGGTGATGCCGGCGCTGCCCGCGGGGGCGACGGCGAACTCGAGTTCGTAGCCGGCCCGGAACTCCAGCCCCCGCCGCGCGCCCTCGGCGACTTGCGCTTCGAGGACGGCCCGCTGGCAGTACGGCCAGGGCTCGCCGCTCTGGGTGACCTGCCGCACGGGTGCCCAGGCGAGCGCGGGCTGCCCGGCGAGCCGCCGCAGCCGCTCGACGACGGGCACGAGCCGGATGTCGCCACTCGGGGTGGCGAGCCCGCGGTGTGCGTAGGTGATGGCGTCGTGGCTGTCGAAGACGGCGAAGAGCGAGGTGGCCCCTACGCCCCGGGTAGCGGCCTCGGCAAGCCCGGCGACGGGCACGATCCGCGAGCGCGGGATGCCGTTGTTGTCCGCCCAGGCGAGGTGCACACCACCCACTCCGGCGGCCGCGAAGTCCTTCGCCGCCGCCGACGCCGCTTTGGTCATGGCACCCGCCTCCTCAGGCCCGAGCAGACCCCACCCATCCCGGGGGACGAGCCCCGCTTCAGCGTATCGGGAGGGTCCGACGAAAGGCGCGGGGAAAGGGGGTGGCGGGGCGGGGTAGTCCACATCACGGGCGGGCTGTGGACAACTCGCGGCCGCCAAGCCGATCCGGTCGCGGTCGCGACGGCCGTCCGGGCCGAGGCCGGCGGAGTCCTCGGCCACGACGCGGTGCTCGGGCCGGCGAAAGCGACCCCACAGAGCACACGACAGACGCCCGACCCACTCAACCCGGCGGCTCCGGCGCCGGCCCCACGGACTCGTCCCGGCTCCGCAACGCCACCCCCGCCACCACAGCCAACGTCCCGACGGCCTCCACCACCGAAGGCACCTGCCCCAGCAACACGAACCCCATCACCCCAGCGGTCACCGGCAGCAAAGCCAGCAACACCGCAAACCGCGCCTGTCCCAACCGCCGCAGAACGACCTGGTCCAGCGCGTACGGCACCACAGTCGACAGCACCCCCACCCCGACCCCCAGCAGCAGCATCCGTGGCGAAGACCACACCGACCCCGTCCCGAACGCCAACGGCGACAGCACCACCGTCGCCGCCGTGAAGCCGATCGCCAGGCTGTCCAAACCCGACGAAGACGACGAAGCCACCCTCTTGCCCAGCACGATGTACCCCGCCCACGCCGCCGCCGCGCCCAGGGCGAACAGCACCCCCAGGACCGACCCCGACAACTGGACATCCGCGATCGCCACCACGCCGCACGCCACCAGGACCACCGCCAGCACGTCCCGCAGCGAGCGCGTCCCGAACGCCGCCACCAGGACCGGGCCCGCGAACTCCATCGCCACCACCGTGCCCAGCGGGAGGCGGGCGATCGCCTCGTAGAAGAGCACGTTCATGCCCGCCGTCACCACGCCGAACGCGATCGCCAGCCACAGGCCGCGGCCGCGCCACGCCTCTCGCCCCGGGCGGCGCCACGCCAGCAGGACCACCGCCGCCCCGAGACAACGAAGCCACGCCACCCCCGCCGGGGTCGCGTGGCCGAAAAGGTCGACCGCGATGGCCGCGCCCGCGTACATGGAAATTCCGCTGAGAACGAACAAGAGCGGCGCGGGTACCCCGGAAAGCCTTCGGGGCGAAGTCACCGTACTCACCACCCCATGGTGCCTGACCACGGAAAACGTAACTCTCCGGGTATTCGTCTCCTGCATTGCGGGACGCGGCTACGACATCCGGGGTAAATCGGCGTGACTCAGGTCCCACCGGCGCGGGAACACTTGCGAGCCGCGAAACGTCTGGAAGAGTGGAAGCACGAACACCGCGGAGCCGAAGGCGATCGCCGCCAGCGGCAGTGTTCCGAAGTGGGCGTAGCTGGATCGATGGCACCGGGCAACCGGTGCCGGGACGGAGGGAGACCCCCATGACAACGCCGACGCTCACCCGCCCCGAACTGACCGCCGCCGACCGCTGTGACCGGTGCGGAGCAGCAGCTCAGGTACGCGCTGTCCTCTCCGGAGGCGGCGAACTGCTCTTCTGCGGGCACCACGCCCGCGAGCACGAGGCCAAGCTCAAGGAACTGTCCGCCGACATCCAGCGGTAACCACGCAGACGCGAAAGGCGGCCGGTGCGCACAGGCACCGGCCGCCTTTCTGCATCTTGCACATTGCGTGTCCGATATCACGGTCCGGCCGCGAACCGCAGTGATTACGGACACGAAAGCGGACAGAAAATCAGACAGAATCCAGCACGACTTCGAACGCCACTTCCGCGGCACCCAACAGCTTCACGTCGGCCCCCAACGCGGAGCTGACGATCCGGGTACCGCCGACCGCACGGCTCACCAGGCTCCGCTGCCGCACCTCCGCGCCGACGTGCCGCAGGACCGCCTCCGGCAGCACTGTCAGCAGGTCGCCGAGGATCACCAGCTGCGGCCCGAGCAGGTTGACGACGTTGATCAGCCCCAGGGTCAGCCACTCGGCGAACTCCGCGAGCCGCGTCAGCGCCGCCTCCGGGTCGCGGCCCAGCTCGCGCAGCTCGAACAGGATCGCGCCGCGCGGCGTGTCCTCCGGCAGCCCGAGTGCCCGGCACAGCGCCGCTTCGCCGACCTCGGTCTCCCAGCAACCACTGCTGCCGCAGTAGCAGGGCCGGCCGTCCGGGCGGATCACCATGTGCCCGATCTCGCCGACGTAGCCCGAGCCGCCGCGCAGCGGCGAGCCCTCGGCGATGACACCGCCGCCGACCCCGACGTCCGCCGAGATGTACACGATGTCGGACGCCCCCCGGGCGGCCCCGCGCAGGTGCTCGGCGACCGCGCCGAACTCGGCGTCGTTGCCGACCAGGATCGGGATCTGCAGCACCGAGCCGAGCCGTTCGCCCAGGGCGACGTCGGTCCAGCGCAGGTTCGGGGCCTCGTGCACGTACCCGTCCGCCCGCCGGATGACGCCCGGCACCGACACCCCGGCCGCCACCGGGGTCACGTCGAGGTCGCCGGCCAGGATGGCCGTCGACTCGATGACGTGCGTGATGACCTCGTCCGGCTGGCCCATCCGGCCGCGCAGGTTCCAGCTGTTGCGGCCCAGGATCTGCCCGCCCAGCCCGACCAGCGCGATCGCGACGTGCTCGACCTGCAGGTCGACCGCGAGCACGACCGCCGCGTGCGGCTGGGGCAGGACCAGGAGCGAGGGGCGGCCCGCCCCTCGTCCCGGCCTCGGCACCTTCTCCTCGACGACGCCGGCTTCGGCGAGCCCGTCGACGAGGGTCTTGATCGTGCTCCGGTTGAGCCCCAGCTCCGCGGCCAGGGTCGCCCGGGTGCTCGGCCCGCCGACGTGCAGCAGGCGGAGCAGGGTCGTGCGGTTGTGCCGGCGCACCTCGTCCGGTCGTGCAACGGGTGTGCTGGTCACGGGTCTGATCATTCCATGCTGGTTCAGCGCGTCGACGCAGCCGCGCGGCGCCGCGACAGCGCGTCGACCGTGGCGGCGAGCAGCAGGACCAGACCGGTGACGATGTTGACCACCGCGGCCGGCTGCTTGAGCAGGCCCAGGCCGTTGATGACCACGGCGATCACCAGGCCACCGACGACGGCGTCGGCCACCCGGCCCTTGCCGCCGAACAGCGACGTGCCGCCGATGACAGCCGCGCCGACCGAGTACAGCAGCGTGTTGAGGCCACCGGACTGCGGGCTGACCGAGCCGACCTTCGACGCGGCGACGATGCCGCCGATGGCCGCGACCGCCGAGCCGATCACGAACACGCTCGCCCGGATCTTCGGCACGTCGATACCGGCGCGGCGGGCGGCTTCCTTGTTGCCGCCGACCGCGTACACGTACCGGCCGTACTTGGTCCGGTTGAGCACGTAGGTCCCGGCCACCAGCAGCGCCAGCATGATCGGGATGACGTACGGGACGCCCTCGATCGTGACGACCGACTTGTTCGGCGAGCGGTTGACCGTGAGCAGCCAGGTGCCCAGCGCCGACAGCACGACGAGCGCGCCGACCTTGATCATCACCAGCGCGGTCGGCTGGACGACCAGGCCGCGCTGGAGCCGCCGGAAGTGGCCGAGCAGCGTGATCACCGCGAAGCCGCCCGCGGCGACGAGGAAGAAGATCCAGCTGCCGAGGACGTTCAGGTTGCCGTTGGCGATCTTGTACAGGATGTCGGAGTTGGTGATGCCGATCGTGCCGCCCTCACCGATGAACTGCAGCAGGACACCCTGCCAGACGATGAACAGCGCCAGCGTCACGACGAAGGACGGCATGCCGATCTTCGACACGAGGAAGCCGGTGATGCAGCCGATCGCGGTGCCGACGCAGATGGCCAGCAGGATCTCCAGCCAGGCGTTGGCCGGGACGCCGATCGCGACGATCAGCAGGCCGACCAGCGACAGCGCGGCGCCGGCCCAGATCCGCTGGTAGGCCGAGAGCAGCATGGCCGCGGCGAGGACGGCGATGAACGTGATGAACACGCCGGAACCCATGGAGCCCAGCAGGTTGCCCGCGTGGACGTAGTGCAGGGCCATCACCGACGCGGCGGTGCCGGAGGCCACACCGGCGGCGAGGTCGATCTCGCCGAGCAGCAGCACGAAGACGATGCCCATCGCGATGATGATCACGCCCGCGCCCTGCGGGAAGACGTTGGCGATGTTGGCCAGCGTGAAGAAGTTGTCCGACAGCGCGCTGAACAGGACGACCAGCACGAGCAGGCCGAACAGCGACGGCAGCGAGCCGAGCTCGCCGGCCCGCAGCCGGGCGAAGTAGTCGCGGATGGCCTCGCCGGTTGACATCGATGTCGTGTCGATGCCGAAGTCGGTGATCGCCGCGGTGGGGTTCTGGGTCTGCGCGAGCGCTTCCGCGGCCGGGGTGTCGACCTCGTGCTTCGCAGGGGTTTCAGTCATTTCCGGTTCTTTCTTCCCGCTCACAGGACCACGGCTTCGGGCCGGGCCAGGCCGAGGTCACCGGAGCGACCCGCCGTGATCAGCTCCACGACCTGGCCGTGGGATACGTCCTTCGTGTGCACCTCGGCGACGAGGCGGCCGAGGTAGAGGACCGAGATGCGGTCGGCGACCTCGAAGACGTCGGCCATGTTGTGGCTGATCAGCACGACCCCCAGGCCCTGCTCGGCCAGGCGGCGGACGAGGTCCAGCACCTGCCGGGTCTGCGCGACACCGAGGGCGGCGGTCGGCTCGTCCAGGACGACGACCTTGCTGTTCCACAGGACCGACTTCGCGATGGCCACCGTCTGGCGCTGACCACCGGAGAGCGAGGAGACCGGGGTCCGGACCGACTTGACGGTCCGCACCGACAGGGAGGCCAGCGTCTCGCGAGCGGCCTTCTCCATGCTGGCTTCGTCCAGCTTCCAGCTGCTCCCGCGCTCGCGCCCGAGGAACATGTTCTGCACGATGTCGAGGTTGTCGGCGAGCGCGAGGTCCTGGTACACGACCTCGATGCCGAGGTCGGCAGCGTCCTTCGGACCCCGGATGTGGGCGTCCTGCCCGTTGAACCGCACGGCCCCCGAGTCGTACGGGTGGATGCCGGCGATGCACTTGACGAGGGTCGACTTGCCGGCGCCGTTGTCGCCGACCAGGGCGGTCACTTCGCCCGCACGCACGTCGAAGTCCACGTCGTGGAGGACGTGGACGGGGCCGAAGCTCTTGTTCAGGCCCTTGATCTCGAGAATGGGCTCACTCATGGATGGCATTTCTCCTGGGTGGGGACCGGGCCGGGACGCGCCGTCGGGGTGCGCGTCCCGGCCCGGCTGTTCATGGGTGGAGCGGGCCGGTCAGGAGATGCCGAGCGAGGTGCACTTGGCGGCGAGGTCGCCACCGCAGATCTCGGCGGCCTTCACGTAGCCCTGGGTGACGACGGTCTTGACGTCCTTCTCCAGGATCGTCGTCGGGGTGAGCAGCACGGACTTGATGTCGCGGTTGTTCTTCGGGTCGTGCAGCTTCGCCGTGGCGATCGCGTCCGCACCGGCCGTGTCACCCTTGGCGAGGGCGGCGGCCAGCTTGGCGGTGGCCTCGGCCTCTTCCTTGATCGGCTTGAAGACCGTCATGTACTGGTCGCCGCGCATGACCGCCATCAGGCCGTCGGCGGTGGCGTCCTGGCCGGTGACCGGGACCTTGCCGTTGAGGCCGTTCTTCTTGAGGATGGTGATGACCGCGCCGGCCAGGCCGTCGTTCGCCGCGACGACGCCGTCGACCTTGCCGGCGTTGGCCGTGAAGATCTGCTCGAACGTCGTGCCGCCGAGCTGGTTGTCCCAGTCGTTGATCGGCTGCTTCTGGATCCGCCTGAGCGTGCCGGCCGAGGCCAGCGGGTCGAGGACGGAGTCCTGGCCCTTGGTGAACAGCGTGGCGTTGTTGTCGGTCGGGGCGCCCTCGATCTGGACGAAACCCGCGCCGGGCTTGGACTTCAGCGCGTCCGCCATGGCCTGGCCCTGCAGCTGGCCGACCTTCTCGTTGTCGAACGAGACGTAGTAGTCGGCGGAGCCGCCGAGGCTCGGGCGGTCGTAGTCGATGACCGGGATGCCCGCGGTCTTGGCCTTGGCCTCGACCGCCGCACCGACGGCCGGGTCGCCGGGGGCGATGACCAGGACCTTGACGCCGGAGCTGATGAAGCCGTCGGCCAGCGTCGAGAACTTCTGGTTGTCGCCCTGGGCGTTCTGGACGTCGACCTCGAAGCCCTGCGCCGTCAGCGCGGCCGTCAGCATCGGCTTGTCGAAGGCCTCCCAGCGCGCCGAGGTGGCGGTCTCCGGGAGGATGACGCCGACCTTGCCGCTGGCACCGCCACCGGCGGCCGGCGCGGACGAGGAGGCGGAGTTGCTCCCCGTGCCCCCGCTGTCTGAACTGTTGGCACCGCAAGCGGTCAGCACCAGGCCGGTGCTCACCGTGGCGGCGAGGAGGGTAAGGGTTCTGCTGCGCATCCTCGTTCCTTCCGGATCCAAGCATTGGTGACGAGCGGGCCGTCGACGTCGTCTCGGGCCCTGCGGGGCGGTGATCCGGAGGGTCCCGGCGCACCGTCGCGCATATGTTGTGGGCGACAACATATGCCGCTGAGCGGCTGCGGGGAAGATAGCTGGATCGATTAAATGACACCAATTGGACACGGTTCGGCAACACGGGCCGAACCTCGCCCGGAAAGAGCAGTTCCGCTGACGATGTGATCGCCGGCACTCACGCTCTGTTACATCCAGGTTTCTTGACGGCTTGAAGGTACTCCGCCGGGGTGCTCTGAGCGAGATCCGCCGCGAAGTGGTGGTGAACCCACGTGACGGGCCGCTGATTGGTCGCCGACTTGCGAACTTCGGAGCGGGCGGTGCCCGGAAGGGCAACAAGTCGGGGATGCGCGGGCAAACGAAGGGTGACGGAGAGGGTACGGAGAGTCACAGGATGGCTGGTACTTACCAGGAACAGACGGTGACGGTGGAGTTCAGCCGGCTGGGCGACCGCCGGTGGGCTGGCGGAGCCCTCTCAACCGGGCACGCGGGCGGGCGGTCCGCGGCTCAGGTGAGGTCCGGTCCGGAGCGTCCCAAGGCCACATTGGTTGCGTCTGACGCACCGAAGGCCGCCTTGGGTGCGTCTGACGCACCGAAGGCCACATTGGGGCGCTTGCCCGGCGGGGGAACCGCGGCTACCAGGACCGCAGCGTCACGATCCGCTCTTCCAGCTGCTCGACAGTCGCCATGGCAGTCACCGGGCCGCCGCACACCCGGCGCAGCTCGTTGTGGATCGCGCCGTGCGGCTTCTTCGTGCGGTGGTGGTACATGCCCACCAGCGCGTTCAGCTCTTTCCGCAGCGCACCCAGCCGCTCGCTCACCGACTGGGGACGCGCCGGCGGGGGCGGGGCCTCCTCCTTGGCCGGCTTGCGGCGCTTCTCGTCCGCGACCTGCTCTTCCTGGCGCTTCCGCAGCAGCGCGCGGACCTGGTCCGGCTCCAGCAACCCCGGCAGGCCCAGGTACTCCTGCTCCTCGTCGGAGCCCGAAAACACCGCCGTGCCGAACGAGTTGCCGTCGTAGATGACCTGGTCGAGCTCGGCCGAGGCGCCCAGGGAGGTGAACGCCTTCTCCTCCTCGCCCGGCTCGTCCTCGGTGCGGTTGGCCTGGGCCAGGAGCTCGTCCTCCCAGCCCTCCTTCTCGCGGTGCGGCTTGCCCAGCACGTGGTCGCGCTGCGCCTCCAGCTCGCTCGCCAGCTCAAGCAGCACCGGCACCGACGGCAGGAACACGCTCGCCGTCTCGCCCTTCTTGCGGGCGCGCACGTACCGGCCGATCGCCTGGGCGAAGAACAGCGGTGTCGACGCGCTCGTCGCGTACACGCCGACGCCCAGCCTCGGGACGTCGACGCCCTCCGAGACCATGCGGACCGCCACGATCCAGCGCTCGTTCGTCTCGGAGAACTCCTTGATCCGGCCCGACGCCTTCGGGTCGTCCGAGAGCACCAGCGTCGGCATCTCGCCCGAGATGCGCTCCAGGATCTTCGCGTACGCGCGCGCCGACTCCTGGTCCGTCGCGATCACCAGGCCGCCCGCGTCCGGCACGTGCTGGCGGACCTGCGACAACCTCGTGTCGGCCGCCTGCAGCACCGCCGGGATCCACTCGCCCGCCGGGTCGAGCGCCGTGCGCCACGCCCGGGCGTTCTGCTCCGCCGTCAGCGGCTCGCCGAGCCGCGCGGTGAACTCCTCCCCCGCGCTCGTGCGCCAGGAGGCTTCACCCGAGTACGCGAGGAAGACGACCGGCCGGACCACGCCGTCGGCCAGCGCGTCCGCGTAGCCGTACGAATGGTCGGCCTTGCTGCGCTGGAACCCGCCCGCGTCCGGCTCGTACGTGACGAACGGGATGGCCGAGTCGTCGGACCGGAACGGCGTCCCGGTCAGCGACAGGCGCCGCACGGCCGGGGTGAACGCCTCGCGGATCGCGTCCCCCCAGGACTTCGCGTCGCCGCCGTGGTGGATCTCGTCGAGGATCACCAGCGTCTTGCGGTTCTCCGTGCGCACCCGGTGCAGCGTCGGGTGCGCCGCGACCTGCGCGTACGTCAGCGCGACGCCGTTGTAGTCCGACGACGTGACGCCGGTGGTGTTGCGGAAGTTCGAGTCGATGGCGATGCCGGCCGCCGCGGCCGAGGCCGCCCACTGGTGCTTGAGGTGCTCGGTCGGGGTCACGATGGTGACCGCCTCGATCGTGCGGTCGCTCAGCAGCTCCGCGGCGATCCGCAGGCCGAACACCGTCTTGCCGGCGCCGGGTGTCGCCACCGCGAGGAAGTCCTTCGGCTTCTGCGTCAGGTACTTGGTGAGCGCCCGCCGCTGCCACGCCCGCAGCGGGCGCGCGGTCGAGTCCTTCTCCGCGGGAGGCGCCCCGAGCTGCGTCTCCGTCATGCCGGTCCTCCCCCTCGCTCATGCCTTTGACGTGCGAAAACCCTCACTGTGGTACCGACTGCTGTGTCGGCGACTGCGGTGAGGGCACTGGACCGAGTCTACCGGCCGGGTCCGACAGTTCCGGGCACCGGCACGGGTGATGTCCCCCGACACGCCCGGCCGCAGGGGGTGTGACGAGCCAAATCAGCACCGATGGACCATGCTGGACACGTCATGGGTGAGGTGCAGCCGTCCGCAGCGACGAAGGTGGCCCGCAAGGGGCCGTGGCGGCTCGTCACGCGCACGTTCGCCAAGGCCTGGGAAGGCAACATCTTCTCCGAGGCCGCCGAAGCGGCCTTCTGGCAGACGCTCTCCCTGCCGCCGCTGCTGCTCGGGCTGCTGGGCAGCCTCGGCTTCGTCGGCGAGTGGTTCGGCCAGGACGTCGTCGCCGCGGTGCACGACCGCATCATCGGCTTCTGCCGGACCGTGTTCAGCCAGAACGCCGTGCACGACATCATCGAGCCGACCGTGAACAGCATCCTCACCGTCGGCAAGGGCGAGATCGTCTCGGTCGGCTTCCTGATCTCGCTGTGGGCGGGTTCGTCGGCGATGTCGTCCTTCGTGGACGCGATCACCGTCGCGCACGACCAGTACGGCGTCCGCAACGACGTCTGGCAGCGGATCTTCGCGCTGCTGCTCTACCTGTGCGGCCTGGTCATCCTGGTCGTCGGGCTGCCGCTGCTGGCGATCGGCCCGGACCTGCTGCCGGAGTTCTTCCCGGCCGACTGGCGTCCGACCGTGGCGTCGTGGGTGAGCGCGCTGTACTTCCCGACGCTCGGGGTGATGATCACCCTCGCCCTGACCACGCTGTACAAGCTGGCCCTGCCGCGGAAGCTGCCGTGGCACCGCGGGCTGCCGGGCGCGGTGCTCGCGATGGTCGTGTTCCTGCTCTCCTCGGTCGGCCTGCGCATCTACCTGAACTGGATCACCAAGACCGGCTACACCTACGGCGCGCTCGCCGCGCCGATCGCCTTCCTGCTGCTGATGTTCTTCATCGGCCTGGCCGTCGTCGGCGGCGCCTACTTCAACAGCGCGATCCAGGAGCTGTGGCCGGCCAAGGCGACCCGGCGGCAGCGGCGCAAGTGGCGGCGGCTGGAGATGGAACGCGCTTCCGAGCGGCTGCGCTCCGAAGAGGGCCGCAAGCTGTGGGAGCGCACGACGACGCCGCTCAAGCGCCCGCGCGCCGAAGACGTCTCCCCCAACGGCGACGCACCGTCCGAAGAGGACGAACCGTCACCGAGCGCACCCGAGCCGGCACCCAGCGCACCTCAGGGTCGCGTCTCCTCCCAGGGGACGACCCGGAATCCACCCCCAGACTGAGTCGCTCCTCAGGTCGGACATGGCACGCTTCCCCCGTCACTGACGCAGACGTCGGTCGTCGCGTCATTCCCTAGGGGGTTCCCGAGTCATGTCCGTGCTGGCCAGACTGAGCCTGCGCAACCGAAGCCTGATCGGCCTGCTCGCGCTGGTGGTCGTCGGCTTCGGCGCTTTCGCGCTGCCGCAGCTCAAGCAGCAGCTGTTCCCGTCGCTGCAGTTCCCGCAGGCCCAGATCGTCACCTCCTACGCCGGCGCGTCGCCGGACGCGGTCGACCGGCAGGTCAGCGAGCCCCTCGAAGGGGCGCTGCAGGGCCTGAAAGGCCTGGAGGAGATCAATTCGACGTCGTCGGACGGCGTTTCGCGGGTCGTCGCGCAGTTCGAGTTCGGCACCGACCTCGACGCCGCGGTCTCGCAGATCCAGCAGGCGGTGAACCAGGTCCGGCCGCGGCTGCCGCAGAACTCCGAGCCGTCGGTGTCCGCCGGCAGCACCGACGACCTGCCGGTCGTGCTGGTCGCCGCGGGCACCGCCGGTGACCCGCAGCAGCTCGCGCCCGCGCTGACCGACCAGGTCGCGCCGGAGCTGCGCAAGATCGACGGCGTCCGCACGGTGACCGTCACCGGCGTGCAGCAGCCGCGCGTCACGATCACGCTCGACTACGCGAAGCTGGCCGCCGCCGGCGTCGACCCGGCGTCGATCGCGACCACGCTGCAGACCGCCGGCGCCGCCGTGCCGGCCGGCACGCTGACCGAAGGCGGCAAGACGCTGAGCGTCCAGGTCGGCGGCGGGCAGACCACTGTGGACACCCTCCGAAACCTGTACCTGACCCCGGGTGCCACCGCCCGGCCGGGCGCGCCGGCGCGGGGGCCGGTGAAGCTGGGCGACGTCGCCGACGTCCAGGCCGGCTTCGCGCCGCCCACGTCGATCACGCGCACCAACGGGAAGCCGAGCCTCGGCCTCTCGATCACCATGGTGGACAACGGGAACGCCGTCGCGATCTCCGACGCCGTCCGCGACAAGCTGCCGGACCTGGCGAAGAAGACCGGCTCCGAGATGAGCGTCGTGTTCGACCAGGGCACGCCGGTGAAGGACGCGATCAGCGGCCTGACCACCGAAGGCCTGCTGGGCCTGGCGTTCGCCGTCCTCGTCATCCTGCTGTTCCTGCTGTCGGTGCGCTCGACGCTGGTGACCGCGGTGTCGATCCCGCTGTCGGTGGTGGTCGCGCTGATCGCGCTGTGGACCGGCGATCTGTCGCTCAACCTGCTCACCCTCGGCGCGCTGACCATCGCGATCGGCCGGGTGGTCGACGACTCGATCGTCGTGCTGGAGAACATCAAGCGGCACCTGGGTTACGGCGAGGAAAAGCAGCGGGCGGTGCTCGACGGCGTCCGCGAGGTGGCCGGCGCGGTGACGTCGTCCACGCTGACGACCGTCGCGGTGTTCCTGCCGATCGCGTTCGTCGGCGGGTTCGTCGGCGAGCTGTTCTCGCCGTTCGCGATCACCGTCACGGTGGCGCTGCTGGCTTCGCTGCTCGTCTCGCTGACCGTGGTTCCCGTGCTGGCGTACTGGTTCCTGAAGCGGCCGGAGGTCCCGGCGGACGCCATCGAAGCCGAGCGGGCGCGCGAAGCCGCCGTCGAGAAGGAGCGCCGCAGCTTCCTGCAGCGCGCGTACCTGCCGGTGATCCGGTTCGCGACCAAGCGGCGGCTGACCGTCGTCCTGCTGGCGCTGCTGATCTTCGCCGGCACGGTCGGGCTCGCGACGCGGCTCAACACGAACTTCCTCGACCAGTCCGGCGGCACCACGCTGAACATGACGCAGAAGCTGCCCGCGGGCACGAGCGTCGAGGCGAAGGAGAAGGCGGCGACGGCGGTCGAGCAGGCCCTCGCGGCGGAGCCCGCGGTGCAGACGTACCAGGTCAGCATCGGCGGGGGCGGCACGTTCGGCTTCGGCGGCGGGACCAACACGAGCATCTCGGTCACCGTCGCGAAGGACACCGACCTCGACGCGCTGTCGGACCGGCTGCGCTCGAAGCTGACCTCGCGGCCGGAGCTGGGCGAGATCAAGGTCGGCGCGGACGCGTCCGGGTTCAACTCCGACCAGGTCTCGGTGACGGTGACCGCGCCGTCGGAGGCCGCGCTCAAGCCCGCGTCCGACCAGGTCGTGCGGGCGCTGGGCGGGGTGGCCGGGCTGACCGAGGTGTCCAGTGACCTGGCCGTCGGTTCGCCGCGGGTGCAGGTCGAGGTGGACGACGCCGCGGCCGCCGCGCGCGGGCTGTCGGCGAGCACCATCGGCCAGGTCGCCAACCAGGCGATCGCCGGCCGGACGGTGACGCAGCTGCCGGTCGACGGCCAGCGCACGGACATCGTGCTGCGCGCCGGCACCGCTCCGGTGACGGTGGACCAGGTGAAGGGCCTGCCGATCCCGGGGCCGGCGGGAGTCGTCCGGCTCGACGAGGTCGCGAAGGTGTCCACTGTGGACGGCCCGGCGTCGGTGCACCGCACCGGCGGCGACCTCAGCACCACGGTGACGGCCAAGAACACCGGCGACGACCTGACCAAGACGACCGCGGACATCAAGTCCGAACTGGACGGACTGACGTTCACCGGCGGCGCGTCGTACTCGCTCGGCGGCGTGAGCCAGGACCAGCAGGAGGCGTTCTCCAACCTGTTCCTGGCGCTGCTGGCGGCGATCGCGATCGTGTTCCTGATCATGGTCGCGACGTTCCGCAGCCTGATCCAGCCGCTGATCCTGCTGGTGTCGATCCCGTTCGCGGCGACCGGCGCGATCGGGCTGCTGCTCGCCACCGGCACCGCGCTCGGCCTGCCGGCGCTGATCGGGATGCTGATGCTGGTCGGGATCGTGGTGACGAACGCGATCGTGCTGATCGACCTGATCAACCAGTACCGGGCGGAAGGCATGAGCGTCACCGACGCGGTCACCGAGGGCGGCCGGCGCCGGCTGCGCCCGATCCTGATGACCGCGGCGGCGACGATCTTCGCGCTCGTCCCGATGGCGCTGGGCATCACGGGTCAGGGCGGCTTCATCGGCCAGCCCCTGGCGATCGTGGTGATCGGCGGCCTGGTCAGCTCGACGCTGCTGACGCTGGTACTGGTCCCGACGCTCTACACGATGGTCGAGACCCGCAAGGAACGGCGCCGCGCGCGTCGCGAAGCCAAGCGGACTCCGGCGAAGGCCCCGGAGTCGGAGTCCCTGGACCCGGCCCCGACCGCCTGAATCACGCCCGAAGGCCCGGCACTTCCTCGTGGAAGTGCCGGGCCTTCGGCGTTCACTGCTTGAAGCGGTAGGTCATCGAGTCGAAGAGGATGCAGATGCTCGGCGACATGACGATCACCCGCAGCGTGTTGTCCCGCTCGTCGAAGTCGATGCCCTCGACCTCGAAGTTCCCGCTGCAGCCGCTGCGCAACGGCAACTGCCCCAGCGACGTCACGTGCCCGGTGACGTCGGAGCCGTTCAGCGCCGAAGCCAGGTCCACCTGCAGCAGCGGCTTCGTCGTGCCGAAGAGGCTGCCGTCGGGGTCGTCGGACGCGCAGAGCAGGCGGGTCGCCGTCTGGAAGTCGCAGCCCTGGACGTCGCGGACCGGGTGGTCGAGGCGGATCGCCGAGGCGTACGGCAGGTTCTGCGCCGGGTCGGTCGCCACCACGCCGGGCATCGGGTGGACCAGGAGCCGGTCCATGGTGCCCCACTCCCCCGCCACCAGCCAGCGCGCGTCGGGCGACACCGCGGCGAAGGAGTTGTTGTTCGCTTCCCACGACTCGAGGGCGTGCTGGTAGTTCTTCCAGGAGCCATCCGGGGCCTGGACGCGGAAGAGCTTCGCGCCGCGGTCGTCACGCTGGTAGGGCTCGACGTACCAGCCCTGGGCCGACCCCGGGTCGCCGACGTGGTTCCAGCCCTGCGAGTTGAGGTCCGCCGGGATGGTGCCGATCCCGGTGTAGCGGATGGTGGTGCCCGAGGGGCGGACGATCGTGGCGAGCCCCTGGCTCTCGTCGAGGGCGCGCGCGGAGTCCCGGCCCACCTCCGACCAGCCGGTGACGGCCTGGGCCAGTGCGGGTGCGAACGCGGTCAGCAGGGCGGCGACGGCGAGGACGATCCCGGTTCTGCGCATGTGCGACTCCGGTGGGTGAGGGAACCTGGCGTCCTGGATCTACCAGGTGACCCACCCCGCGCACACCCGTCTTATGAAGGGTTTTCACGTTTGTTCGGCGATCTGTCCCTTTCCGGACAGCCTTCGACCCCGGCGGACGACGTCAGCCGGGGTCCGGGCGCCGGGGTCACTCCCCCGGGCGCAGCCCGTCGAAGATCTCCTTGCAGGCCGGGCAGACCGGCGACCCGGGCTTCGGCGACTTCGTCACCGGGAAGACCTCGCCGCAGAGCGCCACCACGTGATTGCCCATGACCGCGCTCTCGGCGATCTTGTTCTTCTTCACGTAGTGGAACATCTTCGGGGTGTCGTCGTCGGTGGTGTCCGTGCCCTCGGGCGTGGTTTCCGGCTTCGTCAGCGTCTCGGTGCTCACCCGTCCATTGTGCCCGAGACCCCACGCGAGGGGTCCCCGGCCTGGCAGGATCCACGGCATGTTCCAGAAGGTGCTCGCGACGTTCGGCTCGGGCGGGGCGAAGATCGACGCCCGCCTGCTCGACCGGACCGCAACCCCCGGCCGGCCCCTGCACGGCGAGGTCCTGCTGGCCGGCGGCGACGTCGACCAGGAGATCAAGGGTCTCGCGGTGACGCTGCTGGCCCGCGTCCAGGTCCCCGGCGCGGACCAGACCGAAGACCTCCCCTTCGGCACCCAGCACCTGGTCGGGAAGGAGGTCATCCGGGCGGGGCAGCAGGTGCGCGTCCCGTTCGAGGTGCCGCTGCCCTGGGAGACGCCGGTGACCAGCGTCTACGGCAAGCCGCTCACCGGCATGGCGGTCGGCGTCCGCGCCGAGCTCGACCTGGCGACGTCGGTGTCCGACCCGTTCGACGCCGACGCCGTCGCGATCGAGCCCCTCCCGGCGCAGAAACGCGTCCTCGACGCCCTGAGCCGCATCGGCTTCACCTTCCGCGAGGCGATCCTCGAGCAGGGCCGGATCAACGGCGCCCAGCAGCAGCTGCCGTTCTTCCAGGAGGTCCGCTTCACGCCTTCGCCGCGCTTCGCGAGCGTGTTCTCGCAGCTCGCGGTGACGTTCCTGGCCTCGTCGAGCCGCACCGACGTCGTCCTGGAAGTCACCAAGCGGGTCCGGGTGAGCAAGACGGGCGGCTTCGGCGGCCGCGGGCAGGACTTCCTCGGGATGTTCACCATGAAGCCGGACGTGAACTGGGAGAAGCAGCTCGACGACTGGCTCGACCAGGTCGCCCGGCCGCGGGGGATCTTCGACTGATGGACGGACCCCGCGCCGGCCGGCCGCACATGCCGGGCTACGGCCTCACGGCCGGGCCCGCCGGGCTGCTGCCCTGGTCGTGGGCGGAGACGCGGCTGCGGGAGTCGCACGGCTTCTGGCTGGCGACGGTCACCCCGGCCGGGCGCCCGCACCTGATGCCGGTCTGGGCCGTGTGGACCGGCGAGGTGCTGTGGTTCTCCTCGTCCCGGCGGTCGGTGAAGGCACGCAACATCGCCGCGGGCTCGGAGGTGTCGATCGCCACGGATGACCCGTACGAGCCCGTCGTCGTCGAGGGCGTCGCCGAGATCGTCACCGACCCGGCGGCGCTGCGGGAGTTCCTGGCCGTGATGAATGCGAAGTACGCGACGGCGTACGGCGAAGACTTCCTCGATCCCACCGCCAACGCGTCGATGCGGCTGCGCCCGGAGAAGGCGTTCGGCCTGCGGGAGAAGGACTTCACCGGCACGCCGACGCGCTGGACGTTCCCGTGAAGTGGGCCGAAGCGGTCGGCGTCCTCGGCGGCACCTCCGGCACCTGGCCGGAACTCCGGGCCCGCTACGGCGAACCCCACCGCCGCTACCACACGCTCGCCCACGCGGCCGCCGTCGTCCGCGACTCCGCCTGGCTGGCCGGCGATCTCGACCCCACCGAACGCGCGGTGCTCGCCGTCGCCGCCTGGGCGCACGACGTCGTCTACGACGCGAACCCCGGCGAAGACGAACGCGCCAGCGCGCGATGGGCCCGCGAAGCGCTGGACGGGGTCGCCGAAGCCCACCAGACGCGCGTCGAAGACCTGATCCTCACGACGATCGAGCACGACGCCCCGCCCGACGACCACCTCGCCACCGCGCTCCTCGACGCCGACCTCGCCATCCTCGGCGCGCCGAAGGAGCTGTACGCCGTGTACGCCCGAGGCGTGCGCGAGGAGTACGCGAAGTACCCCGACGACGTCTGGCGCGAAGGCCGCATCGCCGTCCTCGAAGGCATGCTCGCCCGGCAGCTCTACCGCAGCGAAGCCGCGCGGACACGCTGGGCGAGCGCCGCCGAAACCAATCTCGCCGCCGAGCTGACCCACTGGCGCGGCGAGGGGACCGATCACCGATGATGGTCCCTCGTGACCACCCCACTCAACCTGCACGAAGAGGTCGCCTCGGCGCTGCGTGACGGGCACCCCGTCGTCGCGCTGGAGAGCACCATCCTGTCCCACGGCCTGCCGCCCGGCCGCAACCTCGACGTCGCCCGCCGCCTCGAGCGCGTCGTGCGCGACGGCGGTGCCGTCCCGGCCACCATCGCCGTGCTCGACGGCCGCGTCGTCGTCGGCCTGTCCCCCGCCGAGCTCGAGCGCGTCTGCGCGCCGGACGCCGGCCTCGACAAGCTCTCGCTGCGCGACCTCGGCCCGGCCGTCGGCCTCGGCCGCTCGGGCGCGACGACCGTCGCGAGCACGTCGGCGCTGGCCGCCGCGGCCGGCATCGGGATGTTCGCCACCGGCGGGCTCGGCGGCGTGCACGTCGGCGCCGCGCAGTCCTGGGACGTCTCGGCCGACCTCGGTGTGCTCGCGAAGGTGCCGACCGTCGTCGTCTGCTCCGGGGTCAAGTCGGTCCTCGACATCCCCGCCACGCTCGAAGTGCTGGAGACGAACTCGGTGCCGGTGCTGGGCTACCGCACCGACGACTTCCCGGCGTTCTACCTGCGCTCGTCCGGCCACGCCGTCGGCTGGCGGGTCGACGACCCGAAGCAGGCCGCCGCCGTGGTCGCCGCGCACCGCGCGTACGCGGGTTCCGGTGTCCTGCTGGCGAACCCGATCCCCGAAGCGTCCGAAATGGACAGAGCGCTGCACGACCGGCTGCTCGCCGAAGGCCTCGCCCTGGTCGCCGAGCGGGGCGTGCACGGCGCCGACGTCACCCCGGTGCTGCTGGAGCACTTCCACACCGCCAGCGGCGGCGTGAGCATCGACGCCAACGAAGCCCTCGTGCTCAACAACGCGAAGCTCGCCGCCGAAGTCGCGGTGGCGCTGGCATGAGTGCAATCGTGGTGGTCGGCGACGCGGCCCTGGACGTGATCGCCCGGCACGACAAGCCGCTCCCGCACGGCGGCGACGCCCGTGCGAAGATCCGCTTCACCGGCGGCGGCTCGGGCGCCAACACGGCGCTGTGGCTGCGCCACCTCGGGTCGGAGACGACGCTGCTCGCCCGGATCGGCGACGACCCGGGCGGCCGGCTGATCCGCGCGGAGCTGGAGGCGGCGGGCGTGCGGTGCGCGTTCGCCGTCGACCCCGAGGCGCCGACGTGCTGCGTCGTGGTCATGGTCGACGGTTCCGGACAGCGCAGCATGCTCGCCGACCGCGGCGCGAACCAGCGCTTCGCGCCCGAAGACGTCACGCCCGAGGCCCTGTCCGGCGCTCGGCATCTCCACTTGTCGGGGTACGTGCTGCTCGACCCGCCGTCGCGCGCGGCCGGGCTGGCCGCGCTGGCCGCCGCTCGCGAAGCGGGTCTGACGACGTCGGTCGACCCGCAGGCGGCCGCGCACATCACCGACCCGGCGGCGTTCCTCGACGACGTCCGCGGCGTCGACCTGCTGATGCCGAACACCGAGGAACTGGTGGCGCTGACCGGCTCGGCGGACCCGGTGTCGGCGAAGGAACTGCTCGGCACGGTCGGCGCGGTCGTGGTGACGGCCGGGCTGGACGGCGCGAGCTGGGTCGACGCGGACGGCGTGACGAGCGTCCCGGCGGTCGAGGCCGACTGCATCGACTCGACCGGCGCGGGCGACGCGTTCGACGCCGGCGTGCTCACCGGCTGGCTGGCCGGGGAGTCCACTGTGGACGTCCTGCGGCACGGGACGCGGCTGGGCGCGCTGGCCGTCGGGAAGGTGGGCCCGCAGCCGGTCTGACGATCAGCCGTCGATGACGCGGTGGCTGGTGCCTTCGATCGCCTTCGCCTCGCGCTGGTAGGTCGAGACGTTCTCGGACTTGCGGGGCGGGCGGTCGTTGGCGATCAGCACCGCGATCCACGGCAGCGGCACCGAGATCGCGAGGAACCCCAGCGCCAGCCACCACGTGTGGTAGGTCAGCCCGGCGAGGATCAAGCACGGGATCCGGCAGGCCATCATGATCACGTACTTGCGCTTGCGGGCGGCGAACTGCTCTTCGTACGACGGGGCCGCCCCGGTGATCAGCACCGGGTCCGAGTCCTTGGCGGGCGTGGTCACTGCACCACCTCCGCGTCCATCGTCCCACCTGTTCCGGTCATCCGACACCTGGGTGGGACAACCGGCTCAACGCGGCGGTGACGAGGGTCTCGATGCCCGTGCGCAGCGTCGGGTGCAGCACCGGGGCGAAGCGCGGCGAGTGGTTGGACGGGACGTCGCGCTCGAACCGGCCCTCGGTCATCGCCGTGATGACCGTCTGCGGGTCGAAGCCGCCGACCAGCCAGAACACCGACGGCACGCCGGCCGCGCGGCCGAACTCGCTGAAGTCCTCGCTGCCGGTGACCAGCGGCGCCGGCAGCACGACGTCGGCGCCGAAGTGGCCGCGGAAGACCTCGGTGAGCGCGTCGTTGGCGGCTTCGTCGTTCTCGGTGATCGGGTAGGAGCCGGACCGGACGATCTCCGGCGGCTTCGGCGCGCCGGCCGTCGCCGCCTCGCCGTTGACGATCCTTTCCACCGCGGCGAGCACGCGCTCGCGAACGGCCTGGTCGAACGACCGGACGTTCACTTCGAGCACGGCGTCGTCGGCGATCACGTTGCTCGCCGTGCCCACGTGCAGCGAGCCGACGGTGACGACGGCGGAGTCGGTGGCCGCGATCTCGCGCGAGACGATCGTCTGCAGCTTCAGCACCACGGACGCGGCCAGTACGGCCGGGTCGACGGTCGTCTCCGGGCGCGAGCCGTGCCCGCCGCGGCCGTGCAGGGTGATGCGCAGCGTGTCGGTCGCGGCCATGATCACGCCGGGCCGGGTGAGCACCCAGCCCGCCGGGCCGGGCACCAGGTGCTGGCCGAACACGACGTCGGGCGTCCCGGCGCGGTCGAAGAGGCCGTCGCGGACCATCCGCACCGCGCCCCCCGCGCCCTCCTCCCCCGGCTGGAAGACCACCTGCAGCGTGCCGGACCAGGTGTCGCGGCCCTTCGCGAGCAGCGCGGCGGCGCCGGAGAGCCAGGTGGCGTGCATGTCGTGCCCGCACGCGTGCATGACCGGGACGTCCTTGCCGTGCTCGTCCGTGCTGCGGGCGGTGCTCGCGTACGACAGCCCGGTCTTCTCCTCGACCGGCAGCGCGTCGATGTCGGCGCGCAGCAGGACCGTCGGGCCCTCGCCGTTGCGCAGCACGCCCAGCACCCCGGTGCCGGCGATGCCGGTGTGCACCTCGTAGCCGTCGCGCTCGAGCCGCCGGGCCAGCTCGGCCGCCGTCCGGGTCTCGGCGAAGGACAGCTCGGGGTGCCGGTGGAGGTCGATGTACAGCGCTTCGAGCTCGGGCAGCGCCGCGTCGAGCGGGGCGAGGACGCGTTCAAGGGTCACGGGGGCCATCGTGGCAGCATTACCCACCGTGAGCACGCGAAGCGTACTGCCCGACCTGTCCGACGACGTCTGCGCGCGGCTGCGCGAGGCCTTCCGGCGCACCTCCTACGACGCCGACGGCGTGGTGGCCGCCCTCGGCGGGGCCGCCCACGCGGCGCTGGGCCGCGGCGAGCCGGTGCCCGCCGAGCGCGCGAGCCGGGACGCGGGCGACCTGGGCACGCTGATCCGGCTGTTCCTGCTGGGCGGCACCGAGCCGGAGACCGCGGTCAAGGCCGCGTTCGCGCCGCTCTCGCCGGAGGACGCGGTCGCCGCCGGGGTGCTGAGCGCGGTCCAGGAGGGCTACCGCGCCGCGCTGGACATCCGGCCGCACGGCGACGACGAAGGCTCCTGGTGGGTCGTGTCCGACCTCGACGCCGACGTGCTCGGCACCACCGTGCCCGAGGACCACGTGCTCGGCGTCGGCCACGCGTCGCTGTCGCTGATCCGCGCGACCAGCCGCCGCCCGGTCGGCACGCTGCTCGACCTGGGCACCGGCAACGGCGTCCAGGCCCTGCACGCGACCCGGCACGCCCAGCGCGTGACCGCCACGGACGTCTCCGAGCGGGCGCTGGCCCTGGCCGCGGCGACGTTCCGGCTGAACGAGCTGGACGTCGAGCTGGTGCGCGGCGAGTGGTTCGCGCCGGTCGCGCGGCGGAAGTTCGACCAGGTCGTCTGCAACCCGCCGTTCGTGGTCGGCCCGGCCCGCGTCGACTACACCTACCGCGACTCCGGCCTGGCCGGCGACGACGCGAGCGCGCTGGTCGTCCGGCAGCTGCCCGGCTTCCTCAACGAAGGCGGCGTGGGCCAGCTGCTCGCCTCGTGGGTGCACACCGGCACCGAGGACTGGGCCGACCGGGTGAGCCGCTGGCTGCCCGCCGAGACCGACGCGTGGTTCGTCCAGCGCGACGTCGCCGACCCGGCGCTCTACGTCGGCACCTGGCTGCGGGACGCGGGCCTCGACCCGCGCTCGCCGGAAGGCCGGGCGAAGGCGGCGGCGTGGCTCGACTGGTTCGCGGCGAACGACGTCCGGGGCATCGGCTTCGGCTTCGTCACCTTGCGGCGCGCGTCCGGGCGGACACCGACCGTCGTCTGCGAGGACCTCCGGCAGGCCTACGACGACCCGCTGGGCCCGGAAGCGGCCGGCTGGCTGGACCGCGTCGAATGGCTGCGCGAATCGGGTGAATCATTGCTCGATGTCCGTTTTGTGGTGCCCGACACGGTTTTGCTGGAAAGCGTCGAGGAACCCGGCGACGAGGGCTGGACGACGCAGATCCGCCGCCTGCACCGCACCGACGGGCCCGGCTGGCAGCACGAGGTCGACGACCTGGCCGCACGGCTCCTGGCGGGCTGCCGCGGCGCGCTGCCGTTGGAGGACCTGATCGAGCTCCTCGCGTTCTCGCAAGGACTCGACGCTTCGGAGCTCGCTGCCACCGCGTTGCCCGTCGTCCGCGAGCTCGTCCGGCACGGGATGCTCGTCCCGGCGGGCCGGTGAGGGCCGTCGCGGCCCGGGTCGCACGGGCGGACGTGACCGTCGACGGCGAGGTCGTCGGCGCGATCGACGGACCGGGTTTGCTTGTGCTGCTGGGAATCCACGTCGACGACGACGCGGCGAAGGCCGCCGTGATGGCGCGCAAATTGCACGAGCTGCGCGTGCTTCGCGACGAGGAATCATGCGCCACGGCGAATGCGCCGCTGCTCGTGGTGAGCCAGTTCACGCTCTACGGCGACACGAAGAAAGGGCGCCGGCCGTCGTGGACGCGGGCCGCCCGGCCGGAGGTCGCGGAGCCGTTGGTGGACGCCGTCGTGGCCGAGCTGCGCGGCCGCGGCGCCACCGTCGCGACGGGGCGTTTCGGGGCGATGATGGCGGTCTCGAGCGTCAACGACGGTCCGTTCACGGTTCTCGTAGAGGTCTAGACCACAGCATCCCGGTTCACATCCTGACCCGATTCACATCGGATTCTCAGGTTCCCCGGTCACGGAACGTTCTCAGCAAAAGCTCAGCAATGGTCGAGCAACCGGAGCGCGCCGGCAGCCGTCTCCTTTTCAGGCGAGCCGGGAACGTTTTGGAAACCCGGAGCGTTGTGCCAGATGTCCAGCCAAGCCGGCCGGACCGGCGTACCGGGTTCCACAGGCCCCGGTCCGCGGGTACGCACCCGGTGGGACGACCGCAGCAGCACGTTCAGCCCGTGACCGGGGAGGCAGAATGTCAGTCCAGACTCTCGAACGCGAGTCGCGCGGGATTCGCGAGCGCATCCCGGCTCAGGTGTCCGAGGAGCCGTCGTCGCTGAGCGTGGGGGCGCTCACCGACGCCGATCTCGACGCCCAGAGCCCCGCCGCCGACCTCGTCCGCGTCTACCTCAACGGCATCGGCAAGACGGCCCTGCTGTCCGCGGCCGACGAGGTCGAGCTCGCCAAGCGCATCGAAGCCGGCGTCTTCGCCCAGCACATGCTGGACACCGGGGAGAACCTCACCCCGAAGCGCCGCAAGGAGCTGTCCGCGCTGGTCCGCGACGGGCACGTGGCCAAGAACCACCTGCTGGAGGCCAACCTCCGCCTGGTGGTCTCGCTGGCCAAGCGCTACACCGGCCGGGGGATGCCGCTGCTCGACCTGATCCAGGAGGGGAACCTGGGTCTGATCCGCGCGGTGGAGAAGTTCGACTACTCCAAGGGGTTCAAGTTCTCGACCTACGCGACCTGGTGGATCCGCCAGGCCATCACCAGGGGGATGGCCGACCAGGGCCGCACCATCCGGCTCCCGGTCCACCTGGTGGAACAGGTCAACAAGCTGGCCCGCATCAAGCGCGACCTGCACCAGCAGCTCGGGCGCGACGCGACGAACGACGAGCTGGCGGCCGAGTCCGGCATCCCGGCGCACAAGATCTCCGACCTGCTCGACCACTCGCGTGACCCGGTAAGCCTGGACATGCCGGTCGGCACCGAGGAGGACGCCCCGCTGGGCGACTTCATCGAGGACTCCGAGGCGACGGACGCGGAGAGCGCCGTGATCTCGGGCCTGCTGCAGGACGACCTGCGCCGCGTACTGGCGACGCTGGACGACCGCGAGCAGCACGTGATCCGCCTGCGCTACGGCCTCGACGACGGCCAGCCGCGCACGCTCGACCAGATCGGCAAGCACTTCGGGCTCTCCCGCGAGCGCGTCCGCCAGATCGAGCGCGAGGTCATGTCGAAGCTCCGCCAGGGCGAGCGAGCCGACCGCCTCCGCGCGTACGCCAGCTGATCGCTTCAAGTGAAGGGGCGGGTGCACTCTGCACCCGCCCCTTTCGCATGTCTTCGACCAGCGGTTCCGCGATTAGCGAGGCACCCGGCGGAAAATCCTTCACGAAATCGGGTTTCGCCCCCGACAGGCCTGGGTAGCAACCCTCCGCCGGTACCCGTTCGGCAGCGTTGACTTATGACCTTCGTCACGCCAGCCTCGAAGCACCGGCACAGACCTCGCGACCGGATGTGCACGCATCCGGAAGCTTTCCCCGGGAGGTCGGGTCCGTCGGGGTGGACCCGGCCTCCCGACCACTTCCGCAACGCGACGCGAACGCAAGCCGCCGACACATCCGAACGCAAGCCGGCGGCAGCACATCCGAACGCAAGCCGGCAACACAACCAGCACCCCACCAGCCAGACCGCCCCGCAACCCCGATCCGAAGCCAGAACACGGCCGGCGGTGCCGGGTCAAGGCATCTTTCCCGCCTTGACGCGGTACTGCCGGCCGTAGTCACAATCGGGCTCCGGGGTTGTGGGACACCAAGCCGCGGCGTGGGGACACCAAGCCAGGGTCGTGGGGACACCAAGCCCGGGGCGATGGAGGCCGAACGCAGAACTGCACAGAACCGCGTGGGGTGGCCCACAGTGACCGGGTGCTTATATCCGGTGCCCGAACAGCCCCCGTAGGGTGGACCGATCCCGGAGCTGGCAAAGGAGCCTGGCAGTGCCGTCCACCACCACGTTTCAGCACACCGAAGTCCTCCCGCTGGGCAAGGACACCACCACCGAGTACCGGCTGGTCACCGACGAGGGCGTCGAGACGGTCGAAGCCGCCGGGCGGAAGTTCCTGAAGATCGCCCCGGAAGCGCTCACCACGCTCGCCCGCACCGCGATCACCGACATCCAGCACCTGTTGCGTACGTCACACTTGAAGCAGCTCAAAGCCATCGTCGACGACCCCGAAGCGAGTGGCAACGACCGTTTCGTCGCCATGGACCTGCTGCGCAACGCCGCCATCTCGGCCGGCGGGGTCCTCCCCATGTGCCAGGACACCGGGACCGCCATCGTCATCGGCAAGCGCGGCGAAGGCGTCCTCACCGGCGGGGACGACGAGCGCGCCCTGTCGCAGGGCATCTTCGACGCCTACCAGCAGCTGAACCTGCGCTACTCGCAGATGGCGCCGGTCAACTTCTGGGACGAGCGCAACACCGGCACCAACCTCCCGGCGCAGATCGAGCTCTACCACAAGGACGGCCAGGACGACCCGGCCTACGAGTTCCTCTTCATGGCCAAGGGCGGCGGCAGCGCCAACAAGACGTTCCTCTACCAGGAAACGAAAGCCGTCCTGAACCCGAAGCGGCTCGCGCGCTTCCTCGACGAGAAGCTGCGCAGCCTCGGCACCGCAGCCTGCCCGCCGTACCACCTGGCGATCGTCGTCGGCGGGATGTCGGCCGAGTTCAACCTGAAGGTCGCGAAGCTCGCCTCCGCGCGCTACCTCGACAACCTGCCCGCCGAGGGCTCCGAGCTCGGCCACGCCTTCCGCGACCAGGACCTCGAGCAGCAGGTGCTGGAGATGACCCGGCAGTTCGGCATCGGCGCGCAGTTCGGCGGCAAGTACTTCTGCCACGACGTCCGCGTCATCCGGCTCCCCCGCCACGGCGCCAGCTGCCCGGTCGGTATCGCCGTGAGCTGCTCCGCCGACCGCCAGGCCAAGGCGAAGATCACCGCCGACGGCGTCTTCATCGAGCAGCTCGAGCGCGATCCCGCGCAGTTCCTCCCCGATGTCACCGAGGAAGACCTCTCCGACGACGTCGTGAGCGTCGACCTCAACCGGCCGATGGCGGAGATCCGCGCGCAGCTCTCGCAGCTGCCCGTCAAGACGCGGCTTTCGCTCACCGGACCGCTGGTCGTCGCCCGCGACATCGCGCACGCGAAGATCGCCGAGCGCCTCGACGCCGGCGAGGAGATGCCGGACTACCTGAAGAACCACCCGGTCTACTACGCCGGCCCGGCGAAGACGCCGGAGGGCTACGCGTCGGGCTCGTTCGGCCCGACCACCGCCGGGCGGATGGACTCCTACGTCGAGCAGTTCCAGGCCGCCGGCGGCTCGCTCGTCATGCTGGCCAAGGGAAACCGGTCGAAGCAGGTCACGAACGCGTGCCAGTCGCACGGCGGGTTCTACCTCGGTTCGATCGGCGGCCCGGCGGCGCGGCTCGCGCAGGACTGCATCAAGAAGGTCGACGTCCTCGAGTACGCCGAGCTCGGCATGGAAGCCGTCTGGAAGATCGAGGTCGAGGACTTCCCGGCCTTCATCGTCATCGACGACAAGGGCAACGACTTCTTCGCCAGCACCGGCGACCCGGTGCTGCAGATCAGCTTCCGCTAGGGCATGGGGGAAGGGGACACCGGCCCGCCGCCGGTGCCCCCTTTCTTCCCTGCTCCCTCAGCCGACGCGCTCGATCCGCGCGCGCCGGATGAGGAACTTTCCGGGTTCCCGAACCTGTTCGAAGGCCGCGTCGTTGAGCAGCGTGCAGCTGCCCGACACCGACGTGACCTCCACTGTCGTGGACTTCGAGTTGTCCAGGTTGGTCACCTTCAGCTTGGTCCCCGCGGGGAACTGGTTGCTGGACGCGGCCGGCGCACCGGCTTCGCCCGAGAGCGTCACGGTCGAACCCGGGCAGACGACTTCGCCGACGGCGCCGGTGTCCACTCCGGACTGACCCTGCTGCTGGTTCTGGTTCTGCTGCTGGTTCTGCTGGGCCGGCGCCTGTTGCGCCGGCGCCTGCTGGGCCGGGGCCTGCGCGGCCTGGCCGGCACCCGCGGTGACGTTCGCCGTGCAGCCGGCGACCTGCCGCCGTTGCTGGATCAGGTCGACGACCGCCTGCCGGTTGGCGATCCGCGCGGCCGACTGCGCGTCCGGGTTCGCCTGCTGGCCCGCGATGAAGGTCAGGTTGTTCTGCAGGGCGGTGTCGAGTCCCCCGCAGTTCTCCTTGGGCGCCTCGGCCGCGTTGCCCGCGGGACTGCTCAGCGCGATGGCCGCCGCGGTGATGCCGGAAACACCCAGCAACGCGGCCAGACCGACGGTCGCCTGCTTGCGGTGCCGACCACTGCTCAACCGGGGCATGGGCCCCTCCTCTCTGATCACCACCTCACCCTTGGATACGGCTCGGTAACACGGGCGGTTCACCGGATTCGCCGGAAGTTTTTCGACAACTTCGAGAGAGGATTGGGAGAGGTGGTCCGGACCACCGGGATCGGAGGTGGCCGCGACCTGCGGACGCGGGCGAGGATCGCGCCGCGGGGCGCGAGTGGTTCGGACCATGCTCAGTGCACCGGCGGCGACCCGCGCCCGGTCACGCCACCGGTGCGCCGTCGTGGTCCGGGTTGGCCACGCGGGCCGCCGTCGCCAGCGCCCAGCGCCCGGTCGTCACCAGCCCCAGCACGAACACCAGCACCCCACACCCCGCGACGATCGCCCACACCGCGTGGCCCGTTCCCGGCGGCGTCCCCACGTCCGCCGCGACCACCGCGCCGATCACCGCCACCCCCAGCGACGTCCCCACCTGGCGGCTCGTGGACGCCACCGCCGCCGCCAGGCCCGCCTGCTCGCGCGGCATCCCGGACACGGCCGCGTTCGTGATCGGCGCGTTGAGCAGGCCGTAGCCGATGCCGAAGCACACGTACCCCGTCACCACCCACGCGATCGACGTCGCCGGGCCGATGCCCGCCAGCACCACGCCGGACGCCGCGATCCCCGCGCCGGCCACCAGCAGCGGCAGCCGCGGGCCGCGGGCGCCGGTCAGGCGGCCCGACAACGGCGCACCCACCGCGGTCAGCACTGCCATCGGCAACGTCAGCAACCCCGCGTGCAGCACCGAAAACCCGCGCGTCTCCTGCAGGTACAGCGTGGTCAGGAACAAGAACCCGGACAGCGCCGCGAACCCGGCGATCGCCGTGAGCGTCGCGCCCGAGAACGGCACGCTGCGGAAGAACCTCAGCTCCAGCAACGGATCCCGGCGCCGTCGCTCGTACGGCAGCAGCACCGCCAGCGCCGCCGCGGCGATCACGAAGCAGCCCACCATCACCGGCGCGCCCGAACCACGGCCTTCGATGATCCCGTACGTCAGCGACGCCAGCAGCACGATCACCAGCAGCTGCCCGATCGGGTCCAGCCGCCTCGGCCGCGGGGCGCGCGATTCCGGGACGAACACCGCCGTCAGCACGATCGCGGCGATGCCGACCGGGACGTTGATCCAGAAGATCGAGCGCCAGCCCGCCCAGTCGACGAGCACGCCGCCGAGCACCGGGCCGACCGCCAGGCTCAGCCCGTTCACCCCCGCCCAGACGCCGATCGCGCGGGTGCGGTCGCCGGGCTCGGTGAAGACGTTCGCGACGATGGACAGCGCGACCGGGTTGAGCATCGACCCGCCGATCGCCTGCAGCGCGCGGAACGCGACCAGCAGCCCGATGCTCGGCGCGATCCCGCACAGCAGCGACCCGAGGCTGAACAGCGCCAGGCCGGTCTGGAACGTCCGGCGCCGCCCGATCCGGTCCGCGGTCGAGCCGGACAGCATGAGCAGGCTCGCCAGCACCAGCGTGTACGCGTCGATCGTCCACTGCAGACTGGAGACCGACGCGCCCAGCTCGCGGCGGATCGAGGGCAGCGCGAGGTTCACGATCGTGTTGTCGAGCCCGACGATGAACAGGCTCAGGCAGCAGGTGGCCAGGACCACCCGCCGGCGCACCGGCTGCGGCACCGCACTCCCCAACTAGTTGCACGAACAATATTAAGCACTGTACAACTAATTTCGGGCGGCTCCGAGTCAGGCCGGGAACAGCTCCCCGAGCCGCGCGAGGGTCTTCTCGATGCCCTCGGCGTTCTTTCGCGGGAACGGACTGAGGGTGATCGCGAGCGGGAACTTCGCCGTCGACCAGTCGAACGTCTCGGTGACCTCGGTGCGGCCGTCGTCGAGGGGCTCGAGGCGCCAGCGCCAGCGGTGCCCGTTGAAGTGCCGCCAGGCGATGAGCCGGCCCTCTTCGAACTCGACGACGGTGTTGAGGATCTTGTACGGGGCGCCGATCTTCATGTCCATGCCGAACCGCGCGCCGAGCGTGAGCCGGTCCGGGCCGCCGGACTGGGCGGCCCGGACCGTGCCGGATCCGTCGATGAGCGGGTGCTGGGCCGGATCGGCGAGCAGCCCGAAGATCTTCTCGGGCGGCGCGGCGACGATCGCGGTGCGTGAGACCTGGCGGCTTCCCATCACCCGAGCCTAGGCCAGGGTGATCACTTCGGCGGCGTGGTCTTCAGCACGACGGTGCGCTGGTCCAGCGGCGCGGCCAGCGCGACCGAGATCACCGGGTACCGGATGTCCATGGTGCACATCTGGCCGGTCTGGGCCTTGGTCTCGCTCAGGTTGACCACGACGTGGTCGCCCGCCTGCTCGGTCGCCTCGCCGAGGGCGTGGCCGCAGCCGCCCTCCTGGGCGCGGATGTTGAGGATGGTGCCGCCGTTGGCCGTCCACACCTCGTGCGGGTAGCCGCCGGGCAGCGCCGAGGCGTCGACCTTGGCCGGCGGGACGGGCGTGCTCCCCTCGGGCACGGTGAGCCGGGGTTTGCCCGGCGGGTTGGCCGACGGCGACGTCGGCAGCACCGACTCGGTCGGCGTCGTCGAAACGCTCCCGGTGGGCGCGGCGGAGTCACCCCCGGCAGCGGGCTGGCTGGTGGGCATGGCCTGGCCGGCGCAGGCCGTCGCCATCAGCAGGAACGCGCCTGTCCCGACCACTTTCGCTAAGTACCTCATGACCCGAAGACGGAACGGGCGGTGCCGGGGGTTGCACGGAAGATCGACTGGTTGGTGCTTTTTCCACGAACCGGCCCCGGACGTGGTCTGGGAGGGCGACCCGGGCATCCCGGGGCGGCCCTCCCAGCGTCTGCGGGAACTCCTCAGCCCTGGCGGAGCACCACCGTGCGCGTGCCGAGCGGTTCGGCGAGGGTCAGCGGGATGCTGACCTCCTTGATGTAGTCCGGGCACATCTGGCCCTTCTTCGCCGCGATGACCGAGACCAGCACGACGACCTGCTGCGGCGTCTGGTCACCGACGTGCGCGGCGACGCGGCGGCAGCCGCCCTCCTCCGCCTGGAGGATCACCGTCTTGCCGTCGAGGCTGCGGGTCAGGCTCCGGGGGTAGCCCTCGGGCAGCCCGCGGGCGTCGACCTGGGACTCCGCGATCACGTCGTCGCCCGGGGCGATGCCCTGCGTCGGCCGCCCGACGGTCTGCGACGGCGGCGGCGCGACCGTCGGCGAACCCGGCACCGGCGATGCCGACGTCGTGGGCGTCTCCGGTCCGGTGCTGCCCGGAGCGCCCGCGGTACCCGCCGCCCCGCACGCCGTCAGCGTGAGGAGCAGCAGGACCGTACCCAGCAGTGTGCGCATACCTCCAGGACGGAGCGGACGCCCGATCGGTTGCACCTACCGGTGCGCCGCCCGCCCGCGGACCAGTCCCAGCAGCACGACCCCCGCCAGGGTGACGCCGAGCAGCACGACCGTCGCCGCCGAGGCGAGGAACACCTGGCCGCGGTCGGTCAGCGCGAAGATGCTCGCCGGGAGCGTCCGCCAGTCCGGCGGGTACAGCATCATCGTCGCGCCCAGCTCGCCCATCGACATCGCCAGTGCGAGGCTCGCCGACGCCGTCATCGCCGGGAGCAGCACCGGGACGCGCACCCGCAGCAGCACCCGCACCGGCGACGCCCCGAGCGACGCCGCCGCCCGCGCGAGCAGCGGGTCGACGCGGGCGAGCGCCGCCGAGACCGTGCTGTAGGCGAACGGCAGCAGGATGAGCAGGTGCCCGAGCAGCACGATCCAGCGCGTCCCGTTGAACGCCAGCGGCGGCCGGCTGAACGCCACCAGCAGCGCCAGCCCCAGCACCACCGACGGCACTGCGATCGGCAGGTGGAACAGCGTGTCGGCGAGCTGCCGCAGCCGTCGCGGCGCGGTCTCGGCCGCCAGCGCCGCGCCCGTGCCGAGCAGGACGGCCGCCGCGCCCGCGATGACGCCGGTCTGGAGGCTCACCGACAGGCTCGCGAACGTCTCCCCCGACAACGCGTCGGCGTAATGGCGGAACGTCGGGGCGCCCGGCAGCACGCCCGTCCAGTGCCCGGCGAACGACGCGAGCACGATCATCACCAGCGGCGCCGCCACGACGACGGCGAACACCACGCCGAACACCAGCCACAGCAGCACCTTGCTACGCCGCGTCCACAGCAGCACCGCGACCCCTTCCGGACAGGACCCGGTAACTTCCGTACAGCAGCAGTGAAATCGCGACGTCGACCAGCGCGACGACGCTCGCCGCCGGGAAGTCGAACGTGACGATCGCCTTGCCGTACACCAGCATCGGCAGTGTCGTGACGCCTTTCGCGCCGAGGAACAGCACGATGCCGAACTCGTTGAGCGCGAGCAGGAGCGTCAGGCAGGCCCCCGACGCCAGCGACGGCAGCGCCGCGGGCAGCACGACCCGCCACAGCACCCGGCCCGGGCGCGCGCCGAGCGACGCCGCGACGTCCAGGTGCACGCCCGGGACCTGGCCGAACGCCGCCAGCGCCGGCCGCATGACGAACGGCGTGTAGAACGTGATCTCGGCGAGCAGCACGCCCCACGGCGAGTAGAGGAAGCCGCCGGCGCCGAAGACGCCCGCGCTCCCGTACAGGAAGGTGAAGGCCAGCGCGATGAGGAACGACGGGAACGCGAGCACGGTGTCGACCAAACGCGACAGCGTCCTCGCGCCCGGGAACGGGACGAACGCGATCACCAGCGCGAGGAACGTCCCGAGCAGCACGCAGCCGGTCGTGGCGCCCAGCGCGAGCAGCACGGTCTGCCACGCGGCGTCGCGGAACTCCGCCGAGCCGAGCACCTCGGCCCAGACGCCGAGGCCGAACCCGCGGTCCGTGGTCAGCGACTGCCCGGCCACCAGGACCAGCGGGTAGCCGAAGAACACCGCGACGACCACCAGCGGCGGCAGGATCCACAGCGAACCCCGTGAGTGGTAATTCGGGTTAGAACCCTGTTTCACACTCACGAGGGCCGTCGCGGTCATGTGCCGACCCCGACCAGCGGGCAGCCGTCCGGGATCGACACGCCGACCGCCGACCCGACGGAGAACGCCTCGGGCACCTCGGCCCGGATCGTCTCGCCGGTCGCCAGGACCAGGTCGAGCCGGTAGCCGGTGCCGCGCCACTGCACGGCCCGGACCAGCGCCGGGAGCGTGTCCGCGCCGGGTTCGCCGACGCCGACGCGGTGCGGGCGGACGCCGAGCGCGACCGGGCCTGGGCCGAGGGCGCCGGTCGGCTCGGCGGTCAGCACGCGGCCGCCGAGCCGGACCGTCGCCGGCGTCCCGTCGCGGACGAGGTCGACCGGGATGAGGTTGGCCGCGCCGAGGAAGCTCGCGGTGAACTCCGAGGCCGGCCGCCGGTAGAGCTGTTCGCACGGCCCGGTTTCGACCAGCCGCGAGTCGCGCATGACGGCGATCCGGTCGGCCAGTGCGAGGGCCTCGCCCTGGTCGTGGGTGACGTAGACGAGCGTGGTGTCCGGGAGCTCGGCGCGCAGCCGCAGCAGTTCGGCGAGCATGTCCTCGCGCAGGGCGGCGTCCAAAGCGGACAGCGGCTCGTCGAGCAGCAGTACGGCCGGCCGGATGGCCAGCGCCCGGGCGAGCGCGACGCGCTGCTGCTGGCCGCCGGACAGCTCGCGCGGGAACCGGCGGGCGTACTTGCCCATGCCGACGAGGTCGAGGACTTCGGCGACCCACCGGGCGGCTTCGCCGCGCGGGGTCCGGCGCGCTTTCAGCCCGAACGCGACGTTGGCGTCGACGCGCAGGTGCGGGAACAGCGCGTAGCTCTGCACGACGACGCCGAGGCCGCGCCGGTGCGGCGGCCGGTCGGTGACGTCCTCGCCGCCGAGGAACACCCGGCCCGCGCTGGGCCGGACGAAGCCGGCCAGGGCCTTGAGCGCCGTCGACTTGCCGGACCCGGACGGCCCGAGCAGCGCCAGGGTCTCGCCGCGGCCGACCGTCAGGTCGAGGGCGTCCAGCGCGGTCGTGCGTCCGAAGTGGACGGACACGCCGCGCCACTCGACGGCCGGGGTCATCGGCCGACGGCCTTCTTGTACGCGGCCAGGTCGGCGTCGAGCTTGCCGAGGACGGCCGTCCAGTCCGGGTGCCAGATCTCGACGCCGTCGAGCGCGGCCTTGATCTTCGCGGCGTTCGCCCCGGTGGCCGTGACGTCGGCGCGGGCCGGGATGCCGTACGCGTCGGCGGCCTTCCCCTGGACCTCCGGCGAGAACAGGAAGTCGAGGAGCTTCTTCGCGTCGTCGGCGTGCGGCGCGTTCGTCACCAGCCCGGCGTAGTAAGGCAGCGCGAACGTCGAGCGCTTGCCTTGGGCATCGGCCGGGAAGAAGACGTCGAAGCCGCCGCTCTTGGCGATCTCGGCGAGGTTCATCTGGACATCGCCGTTGGCCACCAGCAGTTCGCCCTTGGCCACCTTCGGCTGCAGCTTGCCGGTGGACGACGACGGCCCGGCGTTGTTCGCCTCCAGCTTGCCGAGGTAGTCCAGCGCGCCCTGCTCGCCGAGGACGTGCTGCAGCTGCAGGAGGACGGCGGTGCCGTCACCGGCCTCGCCGGGCGTCGAGTACTGGACCTTGCCCTTGAGCTTCGGGTCGAGCAGGTCGTCCCAGGTCTTGGCGGTGGATCCGGGGTTGCGGATGAAGCTGAGGTAGTTGTCCATCACGGCGAAGTAGCGGCCCTGCGGGTCCTTTTCGGACACCTTCTCGGCGCCCGGCGGGGAGTACGGCTGCAGGAGGTTGGCGACGCGCTGGATGAACGGCGGGAGCGTGACGAGGACGTCGGCCTGGGTGTTGGCCTTTTCCTTTTCGACACGGGAGGCGACTTCGCCGGACCCGGCCGTCACGGCCTGGACGGTGATGCCGGTCTGCTGCTTGAACTCGGCGAAGCGGGCGGTGTACCAGTCTTCCAGTCCGTCCACTGTGTACACGGTGACGGTCTTGCCGCCGGCGTTCGCGGCGCCGGTACCCCCGCAGGCGGACAGGACGGCGGTCAGCGCCACCGCGAGCACGGTGGCCAGGGTCTTCTTCATTTCGATCCTTCGAGCAGGGTGGGGAGGTCACGGACGGAGTCGAGCACGTGGGTGGCTTCGAAGAGGTCTTCGCGGCGGCCGGCGCCGGTGAGGACACCGGCGACGATCGACGCGCCGGCCCGGCGTCCACAAAGGACGTCGGATGCGGTGTCACCGGCGACGGCGACCCGGCGCACGTCGGTGATCTCGAGCCGCAGGGCGGCGGCGAGGACCAGGTCGGGGAACGGGCGGCCGCGGACGCCGTCGCCGGGCGCGAGCGCGAGGTCGGCCAGGTCGCGCCAGCCGAGCGCGTCGAGGATGGCCTGCTGGGTGGCGGGCGCGAAGCCGGTGGTGAAGGCGACTTTGACGCCGTCCTCGCGCAGGCCGCGGATGACGTCTTCGGCGCCGGGGATCGGCTTGCACTCCCCCGCGCGCACGAGGTCGCCGTACGCGGCTTCGAACGCGGAATTGGCTTGCTGGGCCGGGGTTTCTTCGTGCAGCAGAGCCCGGAAGACGGTGATCTTCGACTGGCCCATGGTGTCGACGACGTACCGCAGCATGTCGTCGTGCTTTTCGCCGGGCACGCCGACGGTCTCGATGGCTTCGGTGAAGGCCTTGACGACGAGGCCGTCGTCGGCGACGGTCGTGCCGGCCATGTCGAGCACGACGAGTTCGGGGGTCACAGGTCCAGCTCCTCGGCGGTGTCTTCGGCGATGGCGGGGGCGCAGGTCATGCCGCGGCCACCCGGCCCGGTGACCAGGAAGGCGTTGCCGGCGACGCGGGCGCGGTGCACGATCCGGCCGGGGTCGGCCGTCTGCACGTAGACGCCGGCCCAGCGACGGCGGATCCGCGGCAGCGGACGGCCGAGCAGCGCGCCGGCGACGGTTTCGAGGTGCTCGTAGGGATCCTCGGTGACGTCGAAGGCGAAGGGCTCGTCGTACTCGTGGGTGTCGCCGATGGTGAGGGAGCCGTCGAGCCGCTGGACGAGCAGGAGCTGCATCCGGTGCGCCCGCGCGGTTTCGGCCTGCGGCTGCGTGTTTTCGAGGGTGTCGAGGGCTTCGCCGCGGTAGGCGGGGTAGTAGCGGAAGCTGTCGCCGTCGGCGACGCTCGTGGTGAGCTCTTCGCCGAGGGGTTCGGTCTGGGCCATCTGCAGCCGGACTTTTCTCACCGGCGTTTCCCCGGCGAGTTCCCGGACGAGCCCGCCGTTCCGGGCGCCGGTGCAGAAGAGGACGAGGTCGCCGTCGTGGCGCTCACCGTGGTCGTCGACGACGCCGGTGCCGGTGAGGTGACGGACTTCCCGGCCGGGGCACCAGGTGTAGCGGCCGGTTTTCGCGAGTGCTCCCCGCAGGGCCGGCTGGGCGGTGCGCGGTTCGACGGCGGCGTCACGTTCGCACCAGAGGGCGCCTCGGAAGTCGCCCCCGAGAGCCGGGTTGAGCTTTTTCGTTTCGGCGGCGTCGAGCAGCCGGCAGCCGCGTTCGGTGCCGGCTTCGGCGGCTTCCTCGGCGACCGCGAGTTCGGCTTCGGTCCGGGCGACGGTCAGCGAGCCGTTGGCGCGGAAGCCGAGGGCGGGGACGCGCTCGCCGATCCGTTCCCAGAGGTGCCGGGCCCGCAGCGCGGTCGCGAGTTCGGCCCCGGCGGCCCGGCCGCCGACCCAGACGAGGCCGAAGTTGCGGACGGACGCGCCCCGGGCCTCGGGTTCGCGTTCGAGCTGGACGACGTCGTGGCCGCGCTCGACGGCCTGCCAGGCGTGCAGCGTGCCGAGCACGCCACCGCCCACGATGAGGATTCGCACGCGGCCCACGCTGTCGGCCGCGCGCCAACAGTCGCTGGCCCCTCGGCGAACGCGGAGTGAAGCGCCCTCGAATATTGGACCGAATGAGTTACCGTCCCGTTATCTCTGGCGGCCGAAGACACCTCACCGGGAGAGCTTCGGGGGCGCGCGAATGTCTTGAATGACTCATTCATGTCGTCGGACGACATGAATGAGTCATTCAAGACACCCAGGTCGGCTGCCCGGCGTCGGGCGTGAGGCGGCGGCGCCGGGCCGGACTTCAGCGAGCTGGCCTCGATGGGTTGCCACCCCGGCGAGCAGACGAGGCGGTCCAGCCAGGGCACGCCAGCCCGGGCACGCCAGCCCGGGCACGCCAGCCCGGGCGCGGCGGCCCGGGCGCGGCGGCCCGGGCGTGGCGGCCAAGGCGCGGCAGCCCGCGGTCGGTCCTCGAAAGCGTGCGGCGAGCGAGGTTCCGGGCCGCGCGGCGGCGAAGTCACAGGCGGCCGACCGCCACGAATACGCACACCGCCAGGATTAGCGCGTTCACCCCGACGTTCCGCCACTCGGCCGCCTTGGTCTGCACGACCGCGAGCCGGGCGTGCATTGCCATCGCGCCCACCATCACCACCGCCAGCCCGACCGCCGCCCAGCCGGTCAGCTCCGGTGCGACCCCGACGAGCACCGGCAGGACCAGCCCCACCACCGCGATCAGCTCACAGGTCGCGGTGAACCGGACCACCGGCAGCGGGTACGCCGCCGCGCCCGTCTGGCCGGTTTCGAGCATCCGCTGCCGCGACATCGTCGCCTTCAACGCGCCCGATACGGCGAAAATCGCCGCCAGCAGCACCTGGCCCACCCACAGTGCGATGTTCATGACGTCCTCCCGTTCGGTTGTGCGGGAGGAACGAGACCGCCGGCGGAAGTGTGACGCGTCAGGCGCGGCCCAGGCGGGTCATGAAGCTCAGCCGGTCACCCCGGTACAGCGACCGCACGCGCTCGAACGGCGCCCCGTCCGGGCCCCACGAAATCCGGTGCATCAGCAGCATCGGCAGCGCCGGGTTCGTCCCGATCAGCAATGCCTCGCGCGGTGTCGCCAGCACCGTCTCGACGCGCTCCTCGGCGCCGTCGAACACCACGCCGAGCTGCTCGCTCAAGCATGCGTACAGCGACTGCTCGGGGTTGAACACCTCCAGCAGCGTCGGGAACCGCTCCGCCAGGAGATATGTCGACTCCAGCCCGACGCGCTCCTCGTCGGCCAGCAGCACGCGCTCGATGTGGATCACCTCGGCGTCCGAAGTGACCTGCAGGTCCGCCGCCAGCGCGCTGCCCGCCACGCGCCGCTCGAGGGTGATCACCGTGCGGCCCGGCCGGATCCCCTGGCGGCGCAGCCCTTCGGTGTAGCTCACCAGGGCCAGCGGCTGCACCAGCTTCGGGCCGGCGACGAACGTCCCGCTCCCCTGCCGCCGGCTCAGCCTGCCCTCGAGCACCAGTTCGCCGACCGCCTGCCGTACCGTCGCCCTCGACACTTCGAACCGTTCGCACAGTTCCCGTTCCGTGGGCAGCACCGAACCTTCCCCCAGTTCCGCGATCACCGCCAGCAGCTCGACCTTGACCGCGTAGTAGCGCGGGACACGGCCGTGCTCGGGAATCCCGTCGAGCACGGGACCGTCGGCGGACAGGCGGGAATGGCGTGAAGGGGCGGGCACGGAATCGACCCTATTCGTTTCCCGGTGCGCCGTGGTTCGCTGTGGCGCGTAACACGGCCGTCACACGGAGGATCACCCGGATGCGCTCGACCCCGCTGGCCCGCAGGCTGGGCCTCGCCGACGCCGTTTTCCTGGGCCTGGGCTCGATGATCGGCGCCGGCGTCTTCGCCGCGTTCGCCCCGGCGGCGCGGGCCGCGGGGGCCGGCTTGCTCATCGCGTTGGTCGTCGCGGCCGTCGTCGCCTACTGCAATGCGATGTCTTCGGCCCGGCTCGCCGCGCTTTATCCCGAATCCGGCGGCACCTACGTTTACGGCCGGGAAAGGCTCGGTGAATTCTGGGGTTACCTGGCCGGCTGGGGATTCGTCACCGGGAAGACGGCCAGCTGCGCCGCGATGACGCTGACCGTCGTCGCCTACGCGGCGCCCGGCCTCGGGCAGCCGTGGCGCGGCCTCCTCGCCGTCGCCGTCGTGGGCGCGCTCACCACGGTCAACTACTTCGGTGTGCACCGCTCCGCGCTGGCGACCCGGGTGATCGTGTCGTGCACCCTGCTCGTGCTCACCGCCGCCGCGGTCACGATGGCCACCGGGCCGGCCGCGGGCGGCCCGCTCGTCGCCTGGCCCGGCACCGGCGGCGTCCTCGAGGCGGCCGGGCTGCTCTTCTTCGCCTTCGCCGGGTACGCGCGGCTCGCGACGCTCGGCGAGGAAGTCCGCGACCCGGCCCGGACCATCCCGCGCGCGATCCCGCTGGCGCTGGGGCTCACCCTCGTCGTCTACGCGGCCCTGGCGATCCTGCTGCTCGTCCGCCTCGGCCCGGCCGAGCTCGCCGCGAGCCCCGACCCGATCGCGGCCGCCGTGCCGGGGTGGCTCGCCCCGGTCGTCCGGGCCGGCGCGGCGCTGGCGGCACTCGGCTCGCTGCTCGCGCTCATTCTCGGCGTCTCGCGCACGACACTGGCGATGAGCCGCGACGGCCACCTCCCCCGGTTCCTCGCCGCCGTGCACCCCAAGTACGACGTGCCGCACCGCGCCGAACTCGCCGTCGGGCTCGTCGTCGCCGTGCTCGCCGCGTTCCTCGACCTGCGCGCCGCGATCGGCTTCTCGTCCTTCGCCGTCTTGACGTACTACGCGGTCGCCAACGCCGCCGCGCTCACGCTGAAGGGGAAGACGCGGGCCGTCCTGGGCCTGGCCGGGTGCGTCGTGCTGGCCTTCAGCCTGCCGCTGCCTTCGGTGCTCTCCGGCTGCGTCGCGTTGTTGCTGGGCGCTTCGGCCTACGGCGTTCGTCGGATCCGACGGTGAGAAATCACCCAACCGCCCGAAAGATCCGAAGAAAGTCGGTTGTCCGGGTGTGTGAGCACCTGGTGTAGTCGTGGGGCCGCTGACGGCAACCGGCTTCCACTGTGGACACTGGAAGGACTGATCCCCTTGGCTCCCAAGCGCTGGTTCACCCTGCTCAGAAACGCCACCACCGCACTGGCCGCGGTCGCCGCGGCCGCGTCGTTCGCCACCCCGGCGATCGCCGCGCAGCCGCCGTCCACCGACGTCGTCGGCGGCACCCGGGCCGCCCAGGGCGAATTCCCGTTCATGGTGCGGCTGTCCATGGGCTGCGGCGGCGCGCTCTACACCAACCAGATCGTGCTGACCGCCGCCCACTGCGTCAGCCGGACGGGTTCGAACACCTCGATCACCGCGACGGTGGGCGTGGTCGACCTGCAGAGCACGAGCGCCAAGAAGATCAAGTCGACCTACGTCTACCAGTCCCCCACCTACGGCACCTCGACCGGCGGTGACTGGGCGCTGATCAAGCTGGCCAGCCCGGTGAGCGGGCTCTCGACGCTGCCGATCGCGACGACGTCGACGTACAACACCGGCACCTTCACGGTCGCCGGCTGGGGCGCCGCGACCGAGGGCGGCTCGCAGCAGCGGTACCTGCTCAAGGCGTCGGTCCCGTTCGTGTCCGACTCCACCTGCGCCGCGCAGGGCGGCAGCTACCCCGACCTCATCCCGAGCGCCGAGATCTGCGCGGGCAACCTGACCTCCGGCGGCGTCGACACGTGCCAGGGCGACTCCGGCGGCCCGATGTTCCGCCGCGACGCCAACAACGCGTGGATCCAGGTCGGCATCACCAGCTGGGGTGACGGCTGCGCCCGGCCGCACGCCCCCGGCGTCTACACCGAGGTGAGCACGTTCGCGTCGAAGATCGCCGCGGCCGCCGCCGGTCTGTAACCGCTTCCGCGAAGAGGGGGCCCGCCGCGGCGGGCCCCCTCTTCAGCGTGTTTTGTCCAAACGCGACAGTGCTTCTTCGTAACCGTTCACCAGATCCGCGACGACGTCGGCGACCGGCCGCACCGCGTTCATCCGGCCGACGATCTGCCCCACCGGCATCGACACCACGCTCGGGTCGTTCGCCGCGTGGATCCGGTTGTGGGCGTGGGAAACCAGCAGGTTCTGCAGCGGCATCGGCAACGGCTCGGGCGCGTCCGCCGCGGCCCACGCCTCGGTCCACCGGGTCTTGAGCAGCCGCGCGGGCTTTCCGGTGTAGATCCGGGTCCGCACCGTGTCCGACGAGCTCGCGCCGACGAGCGCCTGCTGCATCGCCACCGACTCGCCCATCGTCTGCAGGTACTCCTGCGTGGCCAGCCACATCGAACCCATCCAGACGCCGGACGCCCCGAGCGCGAGCGCCGCGGCCACCTGCCGGCCGGAACCGATCCCGCCGGCGGCGAGCACCGGGACGTCGACGGCGTCGACGATCTCCGGCACCAGCACCATGGACGCGATCTCGCCGGTGTGCCCACCGGCTTCGTAGCCTTGGGCGACCACGAAGTCGACGCCGTTCTCGACGTGCCGGACCGCGTGCTCGGCCTTGCCGGCGAGCGCCGCCACCGGGACACCGCGATCGTGGCACTGGGCGATGACGTCCGCCGGCGGCGAGCCGAGCGCGTTGGCGATCAGCTTGATCGGGTGGTTCAGCGCGACCTCGACGTGCGAGCGGGCGACCGAGTGCAGCCAGCCGAGCACGCCCGCGCGCTCGTCGGTGTCGTCCGGCAGCGGCGGCACCGAAAGGTCGCGCAGCACCTTGTCGACGAACGCGCGGTGCCCCTCCGGGATGTGCTTCGAGAGGTCGACTTGCGTGCCTTCGGCCGGGATCTTCGCCGGCATCACGATGTCGACGCCGTAGGGCTTGCCGCCGGTGTTCTCGTCCATCCAGGTCAGCACCCGGTCGAGCTCGGCGGCGTCGTTGAACCGGACGCAGCCGAGCACGCCGAGCCCGCCGGCGCGGCTGAGCGCCGCGGCGACGTGCTCCGAGGGCGTGAACCCGATGATCGGCAGGTCGATGCCGAGCCGGTCGCACAGGGGTGTCCGCACTTGCGATGTCCTCTCAGACGGGCTGGGCCGTGGCCGGTTCGTGCTCGGCCGCGTAGCGCTGGGCCCACGGGTAGTCCGGCTTGCCGCTGGGCGACCGGCCGATCTCGCCGGCCAGCCAGATCGTGCGCGGCACCTTGTACCCGGCGATCTCGCCGCGGACGTGCTCCTCCAGCGTCGCGAGGTCCGGCGAAGCGCCCTCGCGCAGCTGGACGACGGCGGCGACGCGCTGGCCGAGCCGGTCGTCCGGGACGCCGATGACGAGCGCGTCGAAGACGTCGGGGTGCGACTTCAGCGCCCCTTCGACCTCTTCCGGGTAGACCTTCTCGCCGCCGGTGTTGACGCACTGGGAGCCGCGGCCGAGCAGCGTGACGGTGCCGTCCTCCTCGTAGCGGGCGTAGTCGCCCGGCACGACGTACCGGACGCCGCCGACCTCGACGAAGATCTTCTTGCTCTTCTCGGGATCGCCGTAGTAGCCGAGCGGGACGTGCCCGCGCCGGGCGATCAGGCCGACCGCACCGGGCGCCTGGTCGACGAGCTTGCCGTCGTCGTCGACCAGGATCGCGTCCTTGCCGAAGCTGACCCGCGGGCCGGCGCTGTGGTCGGAGCCCTTGGCGACCATGCCGATCCCGGTGAAGCCGCTTTCCGACGAGCCGATCGCGTCGGTGATGACGGCGTTCGGCACGAGTTCGACGAACTCCTGCTTCACCGACTGCGAGAACAGCGCGGCGTGGCTGGAGACGGCGACGAGCGACGAAGCGTCGTAGTCGCCCTCGCGGAACGCCTCGATCAGCGGCCGGGCCATCGCGTCACCGACGATCGTGAGCACTTGGACCTTGTGCTCCTGCACGGCCTTCCAGATGTCGTGGGCGTCGAAGCGCGGCACGAAGACCACCGGGCTGCCGGTGAACAGCGCGCCGAACGCGGCCCATTGCGCGGCGCCGTGGATGAGCGGCGCGGCGGGCAGCCGGGTCAGGCTGCCGGCCTTGCCCTGCTCGGCGAGCGTCCACTCGTCCGGGATGTACTCGCCGGTGACGAAGTTGATACCGCCGCCGAGCGCGCGCCAGACGTCCTCCTGGCGCCAGAGCACGCCCTTCGGGTAGCCCGTGGTGCCGCCGGTGTAGAGGATGTAGAGGTCGTCGTTGCTTCGTTCCTCGAAGTCGCGCTCCGGGCTTTGCGCCGCGAGCGCGGCCTCGTAGTCGACGCCGCCGTAGCTCTCGTAGTCGCCGTCGCTGCCGTCGTCGATCACGACAACGTGTTTCAGTTTCGGCGTCTCGGGCAGGGCGGCGGCGACCTTGCCTGCGTAGCTTCTCTCGTGCACGAGCGCGACGAGCTCGGCGTCGGTGAAGAGGTAGACGAGCTCGCCGTGGACGTAGCGGTAGTTGACGTTGACGGCGATCGCGCGCAGCTTGTACGCCGCGATCATCGCCTCCAAGGCCTCGATCGAGTTGCGGGAATAGACCCCGATGTGGGACCCGCGTCCCACGCCGTGCGCGGCGAGGTGGTGGGCGAGCCGGTTGGCCCGCGCCTCCAGTTCGGCGAAGGTGACCCGCCGGTCGCCGCACACGACCGCGACGCGCTCCGGCACGGCGTCGACGGCGTGCTCCAGAAGATCCGCGATGTTGAGTGCCACGCCCTCAAAGTAGAACATGTTATCGTTCTGGGCAATGGCACTGCTCCTTCAGGAGGTTTCCGTGGGTGAACCGCACGCGCTGGTCTCACAGGAGGGCCAGACCCTCGTCGTCACGATGAACCGGCCCGAGGCCCGCAACGCGATCACCGGCGAGATGATGTCGATCATGGTCGACGCGTGGGACCGGGTCGACGCGGACGACTCGATCCGCAGCTGCGTCCTGACCGGCGCGGGCGGCGCGTTCTGCGCGGGCGCGGACCTGAAGTCGATGACCCGGAACTCGCCGTCGGAGTCGTTCGCGTCGGGCAAGTTCGACCCGTCGCGGATCCCCGGACTCCTGAAGGGCCGCCGGTTGACGAAACCCCTGATCGCGGCGGTCGAGGGGCCGGCGATCGCGGGCGGGACGGAGATCCTCCAGGGGACGGACATCCGGGTGGCGGGCGAGTCGGCCCGCTTCGGGGTGTCGGAGGCGCGGTGGGGACTGTTCCCGATGGGCGGCTCGGCGGTGCGGCTGCCGCGTCAGATCCCGTACACGGTGGCCGCGGACATCCTGCTGACCGGACGGCACCTGTCCGCTTCGGAGGCGTTGGCGATCGGGTTGATCGGGCACGTGGTGCCGGACGGAACCGCGCTGGAGAAGGCCTTGGAGCTGGCCGCGCTGGTGAACGCGAACGGGCCGGTCGCGGTGCGGGCGATCCTGCGGACGATCCGAGACACCGAGGGTCTCCACGAGGAGGAGGCCTTCAAGCTGGACTCGCAGTACGGCATCGAGGTGTTCGCTTCGGAGGACGCCAAGGAGGGGCCGCGGGCGTTCAGCGAGAAGCGCAAACCGGACTTCAATGGCCGCTGACATAGAACGCGTTCCATCGATATCCGACCGCACCGCGGAGGAACCTTGTCGACAGAACAAGAACATGTTTCACTCATGGACGTGACCGAGACACCACTGGCGGCACCCCTCAACGTCGGCTTCGACTACACGCGCTCGACCGGGCCCGTTCTGGGCCGGTTCGTCACCTCCCTGCGCGAACGGCGGATCGAAGGCGTCCGGGGCAGTGACGGCCGCGTGCACGTTCCGCCCGTCGAGTACGACCCGCTCACCGCCGAACAGCTCGGCGAGTTCGTCCCCGTGGCCGAGGAGGGCACCGTCGTCTCGTGGTCGTGGTGCCCCCAACCCCTCGACGGGCAGCCACTGAACCGGCCCTTCGCCTGGGCGCTCGTCAAGCTCGACGGCGCCGACACCGCCATGCTCCACGCCGTCGACGCCGGCTCGCCCGGGAACATCCACAGTGGACAGCGCGTCCGCGTGAAGTGGGCCGACGAGACCGTCGGGCACATCCGGGACATCGCCTACTTCCTGCCCGCGGACGCCGAGGACACGACGCCGACCGAGCCCGCTCCCCCGGTCGCCGAGCGCGAAGAAGGCGCTCCGGTCAGCGTCGTCATCACCCCCGTGCACCTGAAGTACACGCACTCCGCCTCCCCCGAGGAGAGCCGGTACCTGCGCGGCCTCGCCGAAGGGAAGCTCATCGGCCAGCGCTGTCCCAAGTGCGAGAAGGTCTACATCCCGCCGCGCGGTGCGTGCCCGACCGACGGCGTGCCCACCACCGACGAGGTCGAACTGCCCGACACCGGCATCGTCACCACCTTCTGCATCGTCAACGTCCCCTTCCTCGGCCAGCGCCTCAAGCCGCCGTACGTCGCCGCGTACATCCTGCTCGACGGCGCCGACATCGCCTTCCTGCACCTCGTCCTCGGCTGCGACGCCCAGGACGTCAAGATGGGCATGCGCGTGCGCGCCGCGTGGAAACCGCGCGACGAGTGGTGGACGTCGCTGGAGAACATCAGCCACTTCGAGCCGACCGGCGAGCCGGACGCGGCCTACGAAACCTTCGCCCACCACCTGTGAGGTCCTGATGCCAGACGTCGCGATCGCGGGCTTCGCGAAGGCCCCCAACGTCCGCGAGACCCCGGGCACCACCAACGGCGTGGAAATGCTCGTTCCGATCTTCGCCGAGGTATTCGAAAAGACCGGGCTGTCCAAACAGGACATCGGCTTCTGGTGCTCCGGCTCGTCGGACTACCTGGCCGGGCGCGCCTTCTCGTTCATCGCCGCCGTCGACGCGATCGGCGCGTTCCCGCCGATCCACGAGTCGCACGTCGAGATGGACGCCGCCTGGGCGCTCTACGAAGCGTGGCTGAAGATCAAGATGGGCGAGGTCGAGACCGCGCTCGTCTACGGCTTCGGCAAGTCCAGTGCCGGGCAGCTGCGCCGGGTGCTCGCCCTGCAGCTCGACCCCTACGTGGTCACGCCGCTGTGGCCGGACTCGGTCTCGATCGCCGGGATCCAGGCTCGGATGGGCCTCGAAGCCGGGCTCTGGTCCGAAAAGGACCTCGCCGAGGTCGCCGCGCGCGGCACGGGCAAGGACGTCGCCGAGCTGCTCGACACGCCGTACTACGCGGACCCGTTGCGCCGGCACGACATCGCGCCGATCACCGACGGCGCGGCGGTCATCGTGCTGTCCACTGTGGAGCGCGCACGCGACATCGTCGACCGGCCCGCCGTGATCCAGGGCATCGAGCACCGCGTCGACTCCCCCGTCCTCGGCGCCCGCGACCTCACGCGCAGCCCGTCCACCGAGTCCGCGGCGAGCGCCCTGGACCTCGACGGCGCCGACCTCGCCGAGCTGCACGCGCCGTTCACGCACCAGGAACTGATCCTGCGGACCGCGCTGAAGCTCGACGACACCGTGAAGATCAACCCGTCGGGCGGGGCGCTGGCCGCCAACCCGATGTTCTCCGCCGGCCTCGCCCGCATCGGCGAGGCGGCGGCCCGGATCCACAGCGGCGAATCCCGCAAGGCCGTGGCGCACGCGACGAGCGGCCCGGTCCTGCAACAGAACCTGGTGACCGTGCTGGAGGCCCGATGACCAAGCAGCTCACCGCCGTGCTCGGCACCGGCCAGACGCACCACCGCGCCAAGCGCCAGGACGTCTCGATGCCGGGCCTGCTGCGCGAAGCGATCGACCGCGCGATGACCGACGCCCAGGTCGAGTGGGCCGACATCGACGCCGTCGTGCTCGGCAAGGCACCGGACCTGTTCGAGGGCGTCATGATGCCCGAACTGTTCCTCGCCGACGCGCTGGGCGCGACCGGCAAACCGCTGCTGCGCGTGCACACCGCGGGCTCGGTCGGCGGGTCGACGGCGCTGGTCGCCGCGTCGCTGATCCAGTCCGGCGTCCACCGCCGCGTGCTGACCGTGGCGTACGAGAAGCAGTCCGAGTCGAACGCGATGTGGGGCCTGTCGATCCTGCCGCCGTTCCAGATGCCCGTCGGCGCCGGCGCGGGCGGCTACTTCGCGCCGCACGTGCGCTCCTACATCCGCCGTTCGGGCGCGCCCGAGCACGTCGGCGCGATCGTCGCGGCCAAGGACCGCCGCAACGGCGCCCTCAACCCGTACGCGCACCTGCAGCAGGCCGACATCACCGTCGAGTCGGTGCAGAAGTCGCAGATGCTGTGGGACCCGATCCGCTACGACGAGACGTGCCCGTCGTCCGACGGCGCGTGCGCGATGGTGCTCGGCGACGAGGCCGCCGGGGACGCCGTCGAGGGCGGCGCCGCCTGGATCCACGCGACGGCGATGCGCACCGAGCCGACGACGTTCGCCGGCCGCGACCAGGTCAACCCCCAGGCCGGGCGCGACGCCGCGGCCGCGCTGTGGGCCGAAGCCGGGATCAAGGACCCGATGTCCGAAGTGGACGTCGCCGAAATCTACGTGCCCTTCTCGTGGTTCGAGCCGATGTGGCTGGAGAACCTCGGGTTCGCACCCGAAGGCGAAGGCTGGAAGGTCACCGAGGCCGGCGAGACGGCGATCGGCGGCCGGCTGCCGTGCAACCCGTCCGGCGGGGTGCTCTCGTCCAACCCGATCGGCGCGTCCGGCATGCTCCGCTTCTCCGAAGCCGCGAAGCAGGTGATGGGCCGGGCCGGGGACTACCAGGTCGACGGCGCGCGGATCGGGCTCGGGCACGCCTACGGCGGCGGGTCGCAGTACTTCTCGATGTGGGTGGTCGGCGCCGACAAGCCGCGTTGATACGCTCGACCCACCATGCCCAGACTCGCCGACCACGAGCAACGCCGCCGCCAGATCGCCGAAGCGGTCTGGCGGATCGCCAGCACGCGCGGGCTCGAAGACGTGTCGCTGCGGAAGGTCGCTGCCGAAGCCGGCGTCTCGCTGCGGCTGGTCCAGTACTACTTCGGGACGCGGGACGACCTGCTGCTCGGGGCGCTGGAAATCCTCAACGCCGACGCCGGGGAGAGCATCCGCGCGGAGCTCGGCCCCGAGGAGGACGCGGCGCCGCGCGAGGTGCTGCGGGCCATGCTCGTCGGGATGCTGCCGGTCGGCGACGAGCGCCGCACGCGCTACCTCGTGCACCTCGCCTACTTCGTCCGGTCCCTTTCGGACCCCGGGCTCGCGTCGGCGTTCAGCGCCGCGCCGCCCGAGCTGGAACGGCTGACCGCGGACCTGCTGGCGTGGGGCCGCGACCGCGGGGAGGTCGCCCCGGATCTCGAGCTGATGCCGGAGGCGGAGCTGCTCCTGTCGAGCGTCGACGGCCTGCAGACCAGCATCATCCTGGGCCAGCGGACGCCCGAGGCGGCGGTCGCGCTGATCGACCACCAGCTCGACCGGCTCTTCAGCCTCGCGAACGTCGCCACCTGAGCGCCAGCAGCGTCCCGACGACCCCGGTCACGACCCCGACGGTGGCCGGCACCGCGACCGGCGGGTCCACCACGACCACCGGGTTCAGCACCACGGGCGCCGGCGGCTGGACCGGCTTCGGCGGCGCGTCGGAGCCGGTCGCGGTCCACGCCGTCACGTAGACGAGCAGGCGCGCGACCAGCGAGATGAAGAAGATCAGGCCGATGACCGAGCCGAACGCGATGCCGGTCGGCGAGTCGCCGATCAGCCGCAGGTAGAAGCCCCCGGCCAGCTTGAGCACCTCGAACCCGACGGCCAGGGCGATCGCGCCGCGCACCGCGCTGCGCACGCCCACCTTCTGCCGCGGCAGCCGCGTGAGCACCCACAGGAACACCAGCCAGTCGGCGGCCAGGGACAGCGGGACCGAGGACGCCGAGACGAGCTGGTGGCCCCAGCTCGTGTCGTCCAGCCCGGCCAGCCGCAGCAGGTAGCTGCCGAGCGCGGTGCCGGAGATGGTGAGCGTGAACGACACGAGCAGCGCGGCGCTGAGACCGAGCAGCGCGAGCAGGTCGACGGCGATGAGCCGCGGCAGCGACTGGTCGGACCGGTTCTGCCCCCACAGCGCCGTGAGCGAGTCCCGCAGCGCGTTCATCCAGTTCCAGCCGGAGTAGAGGCCGATGGCCAGACCGAACACCCCGACACTCGTGCGCTGCTCGACGAAGCCGGTGAGCAGCTCGGTGGCCTTGTCGCCGAGCCCGCCGGGCAGCGTCGACACGATCGCGTGAACCATCGTGTCGAGCAGGTGCGGCTGGCTGGCCAGCACGAACCCGGCGACCGACGACGCGACCATCAGCAGCGGCACCAGCGACAGCAGGCTGAAGTAGGTGATCGAGGCGACGTAGTGGTAGCCGCCGCAGTCGATGTAGCGGTTGGTCGCGCGGGCGATGTGGTCCAGCCAGCGGTACCGGGCGCGGGCCCGGGCCCAGGGGCTCGGGGCCTTGGGGGAACTCTTCACTGACACTGTCTACCCAGCCGGAGGCCACTTCGCGCAGGCAACACGCGGTCGGACCATCAGCTCAGGACGACGAGCCCGGTGCCGTCGTCCACCGGGAGGGCGGCGTCCGTCGTCGCGAAGACCGTGCTGCCGAGGAAGTCGAGCTCGCAGCCGAGGGTGGCGAGGAAGGACGTGTCCGCGGCGTCGCGCCCGGTGGAGATCCGCAGCATGGTCTGCCGCGGCGCGAGGCGGGTGGCGTCGAAGACGTACCAGTGGCCGTCGATCGCGGCCTCGAAGACGGCGTGGAAGTCCATCGGGGAGAGCCCGGGCGCGTAGACGCCGACGTAGCGGGCGGGGATGTCGAGGAACCGGCAGAGCGTGACGCAGACGTGCGCGAAGTCGCGGCAGACGCCTTCGCCGGCCAGCAGCGTGTCGATGGCGTCGTCGGTGGGGCGGCTCGATCCGACCACATAGGACAGTCGCTCGTGGACGTTCCGGACGATGGCGTCGACCCTCGCCTTGGTGTCCTTCGCTTTGACAGCGGCAGGAGGGACGAGCCCGGCGACGCGGTCGGAGGGGCAGTACCGGCTCGGCCGGGTGAAGACGGCGACGTCGGCGAGCGTGACGGGCTCGGGTTCGGGGTCGGTCAGCGCGCGTTCGGCGCGGTAGGTGACGCGGTGTTCGCCTTCGGGCAGCGTGAAGACCTCGGCGCGGGTGCCGTGGTCGAACTCGGCGAGCTCGCTGTCCCCGTGCCAGGAAACGATGAGCTCTTCGGTGTCGGCGTGCGCGGCGGCGACCGAGATCGCGGCGCGCCCGGGTTCGGTGACGCGGATCGAGAACTCGACGTCGACGGTCGCTCGCGGGGCCATCGCCTCATGATGTCATGGTCCGGTGACCACCATCGCGCTCTTCCACTCGGTGCTGGGGCTGCGGCCCGTCGAACTCGCCTTCGCCGACCGGCTGCGGGAGGCCGGACGGCGCCGGCCCTCGACGAGGGTTTCGCGCTGAAGGACGCCGTCGGCTGGGAGACCATCACCCGGCGAGCTCGTGAGGCCCTGCGCGACCTTCCCGCGGAGACCGTCCTCGTGGGCGTGTCGATGGGGGCGGGCGTCGTCCAGGAGGTGCTGCCCGGCCGCCCGCACACGGCCGGCGTCGTGCTGCTGCACGCCCTGGGAGCGCTGCCCGCCGGGATCCGCGCCGGCCTGCCGGTGCAGGTGCACGTCGCCGACCCCGACCCGATCGCGCCCCCGGCGCAGGTCGCGGCGTGGTGTGCCGCCGCGGCCCGGGCGAGCGCCGACGCGGAGGTGTTCCGCTACCCCGGCCTCGGCCACTTCTACACCGACTCCGGCGGCCCCGAGTACGACGAACCCGCCGCCGGGCTCACCCGGCGGCGGGTCCTCGGGTTCCTCAGGCGTACCGCACCGGGTAGTGCTTGATCCCGTTCAACCAGCTGGACCGCAGCCGCACCGGGGGCGCCGCCTCGGTGATGGCCGGCATCACGTCCGCGATCGCGTTGAAGATCAAGTCGATCTCCAAGCGGGCCAGGTTCGCGCCGATGCAGTAGTGCGACCCCGTGCCGCCGAAGCCCACGTGCGGGTTGTCCTCGCGGAGGACGTCGAACTTCTCCGGGTCTTCGAAAACCTCGTGGTCGAAGTTGGCCGAACTGTAGAACATCCCGACGCGGTCGCCCTTGCGGATCCGCGCGCCGCCCAGCTCGGTGTCACGGGTGGCCGTGCGCTGGAACGCGACCACCGGGGTGGCCCAGCGGACGATCTCGTCCGGCGCGGTCTTCGGCCGCTGCTCCTTGAACAGCTCCCACTGGTCGCGGTGGTCCATGAACGCCTTCATGCCGTGGCTGATCGCGTTGCGCGTCGTCTCGTTGCCGGCGACCGCGAGCAGGATGACGAAGAAGCCGAACTCGTCGGAGCCGAGCGCTTCGCCGTCGACATCGGCGTGGATCAGCTTCGTGACGATGTCGTCCATCGGGCACTTGCGCCGGTCCTCGGCCATGTTCCAGGCGTAGCCGATGAGCTGCGCGGACGCCTCGAGGGGCTCGACCTCGTATTCGGGGTCGTCGTAGGCGACCATCTGGTTCGACCAGTCGAAGATCTTGAGCCGGTCTTCTTGGGGGATGCCGATCAGCTCGGCGATCGCCTGCAGCGGCAGCTCACAGGCGACGTCGGTGACGAAGTCTCCCGACCCCTTCTTGCGCGCTTCCGAGACGATCCGCTCGGCGCGGTCGCGCAGGGTGTCCTCGAGCTTCGCGATGGACCGCGGGGTGAAGCCCTTCGACACGATCCGCCGCAGCTTCGTGTGTTGCGGGGCGTCCATGTTGAGCAGTACCAGGCGGTTCGCGTTGAGGTTGTCCTCGGTCATGCTCTCGTCGAAGCGGATGATCGCGGTCTTCTCGCTCGACGAGTACAGCGTGCTGTCGCGGGACACCTCCTTGACGTCCGCGTGGCGCGAGACGACCCAGTAGCCGTCGTCGCGGAAGCCCGCGGTGTTGTGCTTCTGGGGGTTCCACCACACGGGGGCGGTCCGCCGGAGCTCGGCGAACTCGTCCACGGGCAGCCGTTGGGCGTAGAGGTCCGGGTCCGTGAAGTCGAAACCGGCGGGGATGAGCGGAGCGGCCACGGTGCCTCCCACGTTTCGCCTTTGAAACACGTTCTAACGGCGATTAGAGCATACGGTGTTAACTTACGGAAGACCGTTCAGTGAAACCCGTTAACTTGACCGATGAGGCCAGGTGAGCGAGCGCTCACTCGCCGAAGATCAAGATCCGGCCGATCCTGGGGCCGCTTGCCTCAAACGATAACTTGTTCTAGTTTTCTGACTACAGGACAGAGTTTCCCGACGAAAGGGACGACATGGGCGTGCCGGTCATCGTCGAAGCCGTGCGGACCCCGATCGGCAAGCGGGGCGGGCTGCTGGCCGGCCTGCACGCGGCCGAACTGCTGGGTGCGGCGCAGCTGGCCCTCCTCGACCGCGCCGGGATCGATCCCGCGCTGGTCGAGCAGCTGATCGGCGGCTGCGTCACGCAGGCGGGCGAGCAGTCCAACAACGTGACGCGCACGGCGTGGCTGCACGCGGGCCTCCCGGAGACGGCGGGCGCGACGACGATCGACGCCCAGTGCGGCTCGGCCCAGCAGGCGACCCACCTGGTCGCCGGCCTGATCGCCGCGGACGCCATCGAGGTCGGCGTCGCGTGCGGGGTCGAGGCGATGAGCCGGGTGCCGCTGGGCACCAACCGGGCCGGCGCGTCGCCGCGGCCGTCGTCGTGGTCGATCGACCTGCCCGACCAGTACGGCGCGGCGGAGCGGATCGCGGTCCGGCGCGGGCTGACGCGCGCCGACGTCGACAGTTTCGGCGCTTTGTCGCAACAGAAAGCCGCGGCGGCGTGGGAAGCGGGACATTTCGACCGCGAAGTGGTGCCGGTGAAGGCACCGGTGTTGTCCGGAGACGGTTCGCTCACCGGCGAAACGCGGCTGGTGGGCCGTGACCAGGGCTTGCGCGAGACGACGGTCGAGGGCTTGGCGCGGCTGAAGCCGGTGGTCGAGGACGGGATCCACACGGCGGGGACGTCGTCGCAGATCTCCGACGGCGCGGCGGCGCTGCTGCTGATGGACTCTTCGCGGGCGTCGGAGCTGGGACTGCGTCCTCGGGCACGGATCGTGGCGCAGGCGCTGGTGGGCGCGGAGCCGTACTACCACCTGGACGGCCCCATCCGCGCGACGGAACGGGTGCTCGCTCGCACCGGGATGACGGTGGGTGACGTGGACCTGTTCGAGGTGAACGAGGCGTTCGCGTCGGTGGCGTTGTCGTGGCAGCAGGTCCTTTCCCCGGATCCGGCGCGGGTGAACGTCAACGGCGGCGCGATCGCGCTGGGGCACCCGGTGGGCAGCACGGGCGCGAGGCTGCTGACAACGGCGTTGCACGAGCTGGAGCGCCGCGACGCGGCAACGGCGTTGGTGACGATGTGCGCCGGCGGAGCGTTGGCGACGGCGACGGTCATCGAACGGCTCTAGCCCCCGGCTTCCGCGCCGTCCGGCTTGTGCTTGACTTCGGTGCATGATCTCGGAAAGCCGTTGCCCGGTGGAGAACGGTGAGCTCCTGGTCCGCCGCGGCGGCGAGGGTCCGGCACTGCTGCTCATCCCGGGCGGCACCGGGTCGGGTGACTCCTACCGCGCGCTGGCGAAGCCGCTGTACGCGGACTACACGGTGATCACGTACGACCGGCGCGGCCACTTCGGCAGCACGGATGCGACGACGGGCCCGGTCCCGGTGTCGTTGCAGGCGGACGACGCGCGGGCGGTGCTGGACCACATCGGTCTCGGCCCGGCCATGGTGTTCGGCACGAGCGCGGGCGCGCTGATCGGGCTGGACCTGGTGGCCCGGTTCCCGTCGAGCGTGACGACGTTGGTGGCGCACGAGCCCCCGGCGGTCCACCTGATGCCGGACGCGGGCGCGTGGCTGGAGGCGGCGGCGGAGCAGGTCCGGCTGGCCAGGTCGGGCGAGCTGATGACGGCGGTGACCCGCTTCGCCGACGCGATCGCCGGTGCGGCGCTGCCGGATTTGCCGAACCTGCGGCTGCCACACGAGGCTGACTGGATCCGGTTGTTCGACCGGGAGCTGACGGAGTTCTTCGACTACCTGCCGGATTTGCGAGCGTTGCGCAAGGCGAGCACGGAGATCGTGCCGGCGGCGGGCGAAGGCAGCCGGGGGCGGTACCACTACCAGCCGGCGAAAATTTTGGCTTTGGAGCTGGGGTTGCCGTTCACGGAGATGCCGGGGGCGCATCTGGCTCCGCAGCGGAACCCGGGGAAGTTCGCGGCGGCGTTGAAGGAACTGCTGAGCCCGGAGCTCTGACCGGGCCAGGCAGGACCCCGCCCTTCCCGCTCACCGCGGACATCGACGCCGCCTACCGCACCAAATACGCCGGCGGCGGCACCGACGACATAGCGACGGCCGAGGCCGCGGCGACCACCCTGCGGCTCGACCCACGCTAGCGCGTCAGACCACCCGAACCCCGTCCTTCCACACCTCCCGGATGTTCCCAGCCAACCCCGGAAAGTCATACGGATCCCCGGAAACCACAACCAAGTCCGCCCGCAACCCGGCCTCCAGCCGACCCAACTCCCCGTCCAACCCCATCAACCGCGCAGCCGACGAAGTGGTCGCCTCCAGGACGTCCCCCGGGGTCATCCCGCACGCCGCCATCAACGCCAGTTCCTCCAGGTTCGTCCCGTGCGGGCCCACCCCGCTGTCCGTCCCCATCGCGATCCGGACCCCCGCCGCGTACGCGCGACGGACCGAATCCCGGTGCACCTCGACGACCTCGCGCGCCTTCGCCACCACCGCGGCAGGCAAATCCACCCCCGCGTCCGCCGCGCGGACCACGTTCACCGGGGCGATCAACGTCGGGACCAGCCACGTCCCGTGGCCCAGCATCAGCTCGATCGCCTCGTCGTCCAGGTAGATGCCGTGCTCGATCGACCGCACCCCGGCGCGGACCGCGTTCTTGATGCCCGCCGCGCCCTGGGCGTGGGCCATCACCGGGCGGCCCTGGGCCGCCGCCTCCGCTACCAGGACCTCCAGCTCCTCCGGGGTGTACTGCGAGTGGCGCGGGTCGTCGCGCGGGGACAGCACTCCGCCCGTCGTGCACACCTTCAGCACGTCCGCGCCCGCTCGCAGCAGCGTGCGCGCGACCCGGCGCATCTCGTCGGGGCCGTCGGCCGTCGCGTCCGGGCGGCCCGGGTGCGGGACCAGCAGCGGGACGCACAGACCCGAGGGGTTCCAGCTGTCTCCGTGGCCGCCCGTCTGGCTGATCAGCCCGATCGAAATCTGCAGCCGCGGGCCCGGGATCAGGCCGTCGTCGACCGCCTGCTTGATGCCGAGGTCGGCGCCCGACGCGTCGCGGACCGTCGTGATGCCCAGCCCGAGCGTCGCCCACAGGTTCCGCGCTGCCTCGTAGAACTGGTACGAGAACGGCTTCTGCACGCGCGCCAGCAACCCGATGTCCGACACCGTCACGTGCACGTGGCAGTCGAACAGCCCCGGCAGCAGCACCGCGCCCGCACAGTCGACGCCCTCGTCGCCGTCCAGGTCCGTGCCGACGTCGACGATCCGGCCGTGCTCGACCACGACGTCGGCCGGCGCCGGGTCCGCGCCCGTGCCGTCGAACACCGAGCCGCCGGTGAAAACCGTGCGCGTCACGCCGCCTCCACGAGTGCAGTCCTGCGCGGCGCCACCGCCGCGGCCGCGGCGAGGACGACGACGTTGACGCCGAGCCCGACCAGGCCCACGTTGACCGTGCCGACGAGCTGGGTGTCCACAAAGGTCAGCCAGACGACCACCAGCTCGCCCGCGACCAGCCCGGCGAACACCGGGCCCTTGCCGACCGGCACCCGCTTCAAGAAGCCCAGCAGGTTGGCCGGGGCCAGCTGGACCGACCCCGAATAGGTGAGCAACAGCAGGTTGGCGAGCAGGTCGGGCCGGAAGATGCCGAGCACGAGGGCAAGAGTACTCGCGAGCACAACCGTGCCGTGGTTGATCCAGAACTGCTTGCGGCCACTGCGGACGCGGACTATGTTGCGCGCCACCAGCGACGAGATGCCGATCAGGATCCCGGCCGCCGGGACCATCGCGGTGGCCGTCGCGGCGACCACGATGACGCCGGTCACCCAGGTCGGCAAAGCGTCCTTCGACAGCGTCAGCAATACGCCGTTCGGGTCACTCCTCTTCGGCACCACGATGATCGCGGCGAACCCCACGATCATCGGCAGCAGCAGGCACAGCTCGTAGATCGGCATCCAGGTGTAGTTGCGGCGCAGCACCTTCGGGTCCCGCGCGGACATCAGCGCCGGCCACGAGTGCGGCAGCGTCATCAGCCCGACGCCGATCGCGCTGACCAGCATGCTCGTGACGAACCACACGTGGTCGTTGGCTCCACTGTGGACGATCAGCTTCTCCGGGTGCAGCTGCTCGATCTTGTGGAACACCCCGCCGATCCCGCCGGCGAAGTGCGTCGGCACGGCGATGATCAGCACCACCAGCGCGACCAGCATGATCCCGTCCTTGAAGTAGGACGTCGCCGCGACGCCGCGCAGCCCGGCCCACAGCACGAACGCGACCACCAGCACGCTGCCGGTGACCATGCTCAACGTGCCGGAAGCGCTGTCGCCGGTGACCAGCCGGACGATCAGGCCGAGCCCGGTGATCTGCAGCTGCAGGTACGGCAGCACGAAGATCACGCCGAGCACCGCGGACAGCGTCCCGAGCGCCCGGCTGGCGTAGCGGTCCTCGAGGAAGTCGCCCTGGGTGAGGTAGCCGCGCTCCTTGCCCATCGTCCAGAGCCGTTTCGCGAGGAAGAACAGCACGACGTAGGCGATCGGCACGTACGGCAGCGCGTACATCGCCGCAACGCCGCCCGAAAACGCGAGGCCGGCCATGCCGAGGAAGGTGAAAGTGGTGAACACCTCCCCCGCCTGCAGGAACCACATGGTGAGCGCGCCGAAGCGGCGGCCGCCGACGGTCCACTCGGCCAGGTCGGCGACGGGCTTGCGCCGGCCGACGAAGCCGAGGACGCCGATCAGGACGATGCCGGCGAGGGTGAAGGCGAGGATCACGACTCGTCCTCCCGGCCCCGCAGCAAGCGTTCGGACAGCAGCAGCGCCGGGGTGAACATGAGGCACCAGAACGCGCCCCACACGATCATCCGCGGCAGCCCGAGCCAGAGCCCGGTGGTGTTGACGGACGGCAGGAACGGCATCAGGACCAGCGCGACGACCGGGAGCACCGGGGGCCAGTGGTAGCTGCGCACGCGCGTCACCCCGCCAGCAGCCCGAGCCGGCGGACGGCGAGCTCGGCCAGCAGCGCCGCGCCGTCGCCGAGGACGCTGTCGTCGAAGCGGGCACGCGGAGAATGGTTGTCCGGCGCGGATTCCGGGTCCGTCGGGCAGGCGCCCAGGAACAAGTACGCGCCGGGAACGCGTTCGAGCACGCGGGAGAAGTCCTCCGAGCCGGTGATCGGATCGGCCATCTCGGTGAACCGCTCTTCGCCGAAGACGTCACGGATCGTGTCGGCGACGAAGTCGTACGCCGCGGCGTCGTTGACCGTCGCCGGGTACTCCGGCTCGTAGGTGACTTCGATGTCGAGCCCGTGCGCCTGGGCGATGCCGCGGCAGACCTGGACGGCGCGCTCCCCCACCCGGGCCGCGACCTCCGGCGAGAACGACCGCAGCGTCGCCTCGAACTTCGCGTCGTCCGGGATGATGTTGCGCCGGGTGCCGGCGTGGAACTGGCCGACCGTGACCACCACGGGGTCGAAGACGTCGAAGGTGCGCGTCACCATCGTCTGCAGCGCGGTCACCATCTCGCAGGCCGCGGGGATCGGGTCGCGCGCGTCGTGCGGCGACGAGCCGTGGCCGCCGTCGCCGAGCACGCGGACTTCGAGGGCGCCCGAGGCCGCCATCAGCGTGCCGGGCCGGGCGACGAAGTGGCCCTTCGCGTAGCTGGCCGCCGAAACGTGCAGGCCGTACGCGGCGTCGACGTGCTTGCCGGACGCCGTCAGGACGCCTTCCTCGATCATGTGGCCGGCGCCGTCCCAGCCTTCTTCGCCGGGCTGGAACATGAACACCACGTCACCGGCGAGTTCTTCGCGGCGGGCAGCGAGCAGGCGGGCCGCGCCGACCAGGCCCGCGGTGTGCAGGTCGTGGCCGCAGGCGTGCATGGCGCCGTCGAGGGTGGAGCTGAACTCCTCGCCGCTGTTTTCGGTCACCGGGAGGGCGTCCATGTCGCCGCGCAGGAGGACGGTTCCGCCGGGTTTGTCGCCGCGGAGGACTCCTGTGATCGACGAGAGGTTCTTGCCGAGACTCAGTTCGAGCGGCAGGCCGTCCAGGGCGGTGAGTACCCGCTCCTGGGTGCGCGGGAGGTGCAGGCCGATCTCCGGGATGCGGTGCAGGTCGCGGCGCAGGGCGACCAGGTCGTCGAGCAGGTCAGCGGCGTCGGAGCGCAGGGTCATCCGCAGATCATGCAAGTGTCGAGCACAATGGCCGCAGAAATTCCCCGAAACCACCGCTGTGAGAGCCGATGAGCGAAGAATCCGCCATGTTGACCGAGCAAGATCTCAAACTGGTCGACGCGCTGCAGGCGGCGCCGCGGGCGTCGTGGTCGACGCTCGGCCGCGCGCTCGGCCTGGGCGCGGTGACCGCCGCCCGGCATTGGGACACGCTGGTCGAGCGCGGCGACGCGTGGCTCACCGCGTACGTCGGCGGCGAGCTGAGCGCGCGGCTGACCTTGGCGTTCGTCGAGGTCGAGTGCGCGCCCGGGACCGCGCTGCCCGTGGCGGCCGCGCTGGCCGCGGACCCGCACGTGGCGACCGTCGAGTACGTGGCCGGGCCGTGCGACCTGCTCGCCCACGTCGTCGCGCCGACCCTGCGCGAGCTGGGCGCGCACGTGCTGGACCGGGTGGCGGCGGTGCCCGGGGTGACGCGGGTGCGGACGGTGCTGTCACCGCGGATGTTCACCGAAGGCAGCCGGTGGCGGGTGCGGGCGATCTCGCCGGGACAGCGGGAGGCGCTGTCGGCGAAGCCGGCGAAGAACCGCGCGCCGCTGCGGTTCGACGACGCGGACCGCGCGCTGATCCTGGCGCTCGGGGTGGACGCGCGGGCGTCGGCGGCTTCCTTGGCGGCCGAGCTCGGCGTCGGCGCGACGACGGTCCGGCGCCGGCTGGACGCGTTGCTGGCCCGGGGCGCGATCCGCGTCCGGTGCGAGATCGCGCGGTCGGTGTCGCCGGCACCGGTCACGGTGACGCTGTGGCTGAACGTGCCGCCGGACAAGCTGGAGACGACCGCGCGGTCGCTGGCGATGCTGCCCGAGGTGCGGATGTGCGCGGCGCTGACCGGGACGGCGAACCTGATGCTGGTGGTGTGGCTGCCTTCGCAGCACGACACGCTGGGGCTGGAGGCGGTGCTGGCGGCGAAGCTGCCGTGGCTGGAGGTGGTCGCCCGCGCGGTGACGCTGCGGAACGTGAAGCTGATGGGCCGCCTGCTCGACGCGGCGGGCCGCGGCGTGGGGCGGGTGCCGCTGGACTTCTGGGCCGCGGTCCCCGTGCCGGAGCACGGGGACCGCAGCGTGGGCCGGTCCGGGGGATGAGGGGGGTGAGGTGGAGGGAAGCATCCACCGGACCGGGGTTCGAGGGGCGGGCCGCGGGGGTTGCCGTGTAGTGAATGACTCATTCATGTCACGTGGCGACATGAATGAGTCATTCACGTCGGCCGCGCTGTGCTCGAGTGCGGTGGCTTCGGGGCGCGGGCTTCGGTGAGCAGTTCCGGCCCGCCGCTCGCGGGGCGGGCGCCGGGCCGGGGAAGTTCGGGAGCGGGTTTCCGCTGATCGGAGCCCGTCGCTCACGTGAGCGGGGCGGGTCTCGCCGGGGCGGATCGGATCCGACCTGGTCGGAGCCCGCGGCCTGGGTGATCGAGGCCGGGCTGGACTCGTGGGCGGTGCGGGGAGGAGTTCCGGCGCGGTGGACTCGGGGGGTGAGGTGGAGGGAAGAACGTCCACCGGCCGGAACTCGCGGGGCGGGACTGCTCCCGCCGTCTTCCTCCTTCGCTGATCCGGCGGACCGGATCGGTGGGGGGTGAGGAATCCCGGCCCGGGGGACTAGGGGGGTGAGGTGGAGGGAAGCGTCCACCCGGGCCGGGGCTCGGGGCGCGGGACGGGGGTCCCGCGGTTCTTACGGGGTGGTGCGACCGGCCCGGCGGACTGGGGGGGTGAGGTGGAGGGAAATGTCCGCCGGGCCGGGGTTCGTGGGGCGGGTCAGTACCCGCCGGTCGTTGCTGTCGCGGTGTCCGGCCGGCGCGACGGGTCCACTCTGCAGCCACTGGGTTCCATGGCATACCACGTGTTCCCGGCGCCGTGGCCGGTCGCCTCGCCGGGCGCGCCGTCCTTGGCGTAGGTGTAGACCGGCCAGCCGCCGACCGTCACCTGCTGGCGGCCATCGGCCCGGGAGATCCGGCCGACCAGCCCGGTGTCGATGTCCTGGGCGACCGTGATCCGGCCGTCCACCAGCAGCGGCGGCCACGTCTTCGCGCACGCGCCGTCGCAAGTGGACTGTCCGGAGTCCTTGCCGTCCTTGGTGAACAGGTAGAGCGTGCGGCCGGCCTGGTCGGTCAGGACCGGGCCGAGGCCGCCGATTCCGGTGGTGCCGAGGGTGGTCGGGGCGCTCGCCGCCGCCTTCTCCCCCGCCGGTGTGATCGCCGCCCAGTCCGCGCTGACGTTCTGGCCGAGCGCGACGCCGGCGCCGGTGTCCTTGGCGTAGGTGTACACCGGCCAGCCGGCGACGGTCACCTGCTTGCGGCCGTCGGGCCGGGTGACCAGGCCGGTGAGCCGGGCGTCCACCCCCGCCGCGAGCGCCGGGGAATCCGAAAGCAGCGGTGGCCACGCCTGCGCGCAGGTGTCGGCGCAAGCGGCCCGGGACGGCTTCGCGGAATCCTTGGCGTAGCGGTAGAGCGTGTGGCCCGCGGCGTCGGCGAGGACCGCGCCGAGACCCTCCACTGTGGACGTGACCAGCTGGGCCTGCACCCCGGAGCTCGCCTGAACCGTGCTCGCCGAGAGCTGCTGCTGCGCGGCCGGCTGGACCGCGCCGGACGTGGCGTACGGGTTGGTCCCGCACGCCGCGACCAGCGCGAGACCGGCGACGGCGACCACGGCAGCGGCACTCGGACGAGCACGGTTCATCGGACGTTCTCCCTCCTGGTGCGGAGTGACCTGACTGGCGAAGCTATTCCGCGCAGGCCTTGCCGGAGTTGATGCAGTTGACCAGGCGGCCCATGATCTTGCGGCTCATCACGTTCGCGAAGTCGTCGTGATCGGACCGCGGGTTGTGCTTCTCCTGGGCGAAGGCGTCCACTTTGTACTGGCCCTTCTGCTGGACGTCCTGCGGGACGTCGTAGACCAGCGTCACCTGCAGCTGCGGCACGTTCTTGAAGCCCTGCGGGCACTTGCCCTGCTGGTTCGCAAACACGATGTGCGTGCGGTGGTTGGCGCTGTCGGTGTTCTTGCCGTCCCAGCAGTTCGGGAAGGCGTGGATGCGCTCGACCTTGCTGCCGGCCGGGCAGATCGGGTAGAGGTCGGTCAGCCGGTCCTCGAACCCGGTGCAGGTCCAGCTGGGCCGGGCGTTGGCCGGGCCGTTGGTGCTCTGCTTGGCGTCACCGTAGAGGACGCGCAGGCCGAGCGGCATCGCGACGACGTTCTGCGCGCCACCACTAATGAACTTCAGCGTCGCGGACTCCGGTTCGATGATCTCGCCGTCGTTGTCGCCGACTTCTTCGTTCTCGCCCTGCGGTCCGCCGAGCTCCTCGGCCGGCGGTGCGGCGGCGGAGCTGCTCTGGTTCTGGCCGCCGTTCTGGCCACCGTTGTTCTTGCCGCCGCGACGGCGGTCCTGGGCCTGCTGCTGGTCCTGCTGGTTCTGACCGTCCTGCTGCGCGTTCTGGTCCTGGCCGTCCTGCTGCTGGGCGTTCTGGTCACCGCCGCGGCCCGCGCCGCCACCGGTGTTGCGCCGCTTCTGCTGCTGGCCGTCCTGGTTCTGCTGGTCCTGCGCGTTCTGACCCTGCTGGTCCTGGGCGTTCTGGTCCTGCTGGTCCTGGTTCTGCGCGTCCTGGTCCTGGGCGTCCTGCTGGCCCTGCCCGGCGTCCTGCGCGTCCTGGGCGTCCTCGGCGCTCTGGTCCTGCTGGACGTCGCCGGTCTTGCCCTGCTGCTTCTGCTGGGCCTGCTGGTTCTCGCTCTCGTTGGCCGCGTCGTCTTCGCGGTCGATGCGGATCACGGGCCAGAAGTACGCCGACTTGTCACCGTTCTTGCAGGTGGTGTCGCCGGCGAGGAGGCTCTTGAGGTTGGAGTCGGCGTCGGTGGTCACGTTGCCGACGTAGTCGTGCAGGTGCTGGGCACCGTTCTTGATCCCGGGCTGGGCGATGAAGTTGTCCGGGTTGTGGTGCGCGCCGTCCGCGTTCGTTCCACAGTCGACGGTGAAGGAACCCTGCGCGCCCTTCTTCTGCAAGGCCGCGTTGACGTTGTTGCCGGCGGGAACCTTGTTGATGTCGATGAAGAACGACGGGTCGGCGGGGTCCGCGCTGGCCTCGCCCGTGCGGCCCGCGGTGACCGCGACGGCGAGTGCGCCGACGGCGATCGCCAGGCCGATCGCGCCCATGGCGATCTTGGTACGGCGGGCGACGCGATGCTTGCCCGTCACGGGGGACCGAGAATTCCGGGCCATAGACTAGTTCACCTCGTTCGTTATTCCGGGCACGCCGATTACCGCGGTGCCCGGGCAAGAACTACCGTTGGTTTGCGGTCGAGATCGCACGGAACCTGCGGGGATGCTGGTGGTTCCGGCTGTCGGGATGCATCGGGGGATGCATTGGGGGATACGGACGCCGACGCGGCGAGGTTCAAAAGCGACCAGCCCGTTATCTGTTCGTTATCAAGCGGAACGCAACCGGACGCCATTCACCCAGGTCAAAGCGGTGCACAGGAAAAAAGAAGACGGTGAACCGCGGCGCGGACTCAGCCGTGGTTCAGACCAGAAGGGGAAAAAGGCGTCAGCGCTGCACGACGACGAGCACCGAGCCGTCGTCGCCGCGGACCTCGAAGCGGCTGATCTGCTCCACCGCGAGCGAAGTGGAACCCTGCAGCCGCAACGGGTCCGGTGAGCCGGGGATGCCGAACCCCTTGGGCGGCACCGACCAGCCGGACACGACGCGGTCGTCGCCGGTCGTCGAGATGGCGACCAGCTGGCACTTGAGCGGTCCGACGATCCCGCGCAGCTCGAGGTCGACGCGGCTGCCCCACTCCACCGGGGACACCGTGACGACGGCGCTCACGGCCGACCCGCCGCTGCCGCGGCCGTAGGTCTGCCCGCCACCGGGCTGGCTCGGCGCACCGGCGGACGGGGGTGGCACGGACGTCGCCAGGACGCTCGTCGCCGGCGGAGGCTGCTTGCTGGTGGGCGCGGCGAGGGAAGCGGGGGGAACGGCGTCGGCCGGCCGGACCGCGAGGGTCACCAGCGGGCCCGCGATCACCGCGGCGGCGGCCGCGGCGCCGGCGAGGATGCCGATCCGCTTGCGCCGGCGGCGCTTGACGGCGGCCTCTTCCATCAGGCCGCGCAGCACGCGGGGCCCGGGCGCGAGGGTGCGCGGGCCGGGCGCCGGCATCGGCGGCTCCGGCCAGCTGCGCTTGACCAGGTCGAGGACGTCCGGCAGCTGGTAGAGCTCGATCAGGTCGAGCTGGCAGTGCGGGCAGTTCATCAGGTGGGCTTCGAACTGGGTGCTCTCGGCCTCGCTGAGGACGCCGAGCACGTACGCGGCGACGTCGGTGTGTGCGGACCCGGCCACCCTCAGTTCACCCCCGCTCCCGCAGGGCCCGGCGCAGGGCGCGGACGGCGTGGTGGATGCGGGACTTGATGGTGCCCGGCGGCACGCCGAGGGTCGCCGCGACCTCGTTCACGGTGCGATCGCGCAGGTAGGTCTGCTGGATGGCTTCCCGCTGCTCGGGCGAAAGGCCCTGCAGCGCCTCGTAAACGATCATGGCGGCGAGCGTCCGGTCCGATTCGTCGGACACCGCGATCGCGTCGGATTCGATCTCCTCGAGCTCCTGGGGACGGACACTGCGGCTGCGCCAGCCGTCGATGACGGTGCGCCGGGCGACGGTGAACAACCACGCGCGCAGCATCTCCGGCTGGCGGTCGAGCTTGTCCGCGTTCCGCCACGCCTTGATCAGGGTCTCCTGCACGACGTCTTCGGCCCACTGCCGGTCGTGGCCGGTCAGCCGCAGCGCGAACGCCATGAGGGACCCGCCGAACTCCTGGTAAAGCGCCTTCGCCAAGTCATCGGAGGCGTCGCTGCGCTCGACGACGACTTCCTGATCTTGAACGGGTCTCAGCGCTCGGGTGTGCCGTCCCACGCGGGACATCCTGGTGGGCCGAAGGGGCTACGTCCAGTACCAAACGGACCCGAAACTTTTTTGAACCGTTTCCGGACCGTGTCCGTATCCCCTACCGAAGACCCCGACAAAGGCGTTGTCCCCCGCAACGCTCCGCATCCACTCCGGACCGAATGTCCACTGTGGATCCTTCGCGCGCATTTTCGCCTCACCCCAGGCTACTGCGCGTAGTCATGCCCTCGGAGGAGCAGTGATACGCATTCCCCGTACGGTGGTCCCCGCCACCGTGTGCCTCACCGCACTCGCCCTGCTCACCGCCTGTACCGCCGGCGCGGCCACCACCTCGGGCGGTTACGCCGCCGGTGGCGGCGCCGGGATGCAGATGCCCGGTATGCAGCAGCAGGCCCCGATCATCGCGATGCCGCAACCGATCACGGCCAACCCCAACGACCCGATGAAGAGCCAGCTCAGGGGCGCGAAGACGTTCGACCTCGGCCTGATGCTCGTCGACGGGACCGGGTACACGATCTACCGCTACGACCGCGACTCCACGAACCCGCCGCAGTCGAACTGCAACGACGCCTGCGCGACCAAGTGGATCCCGGTCAAGGCGGGCGGCCCGGCGCCGATCGACGTCGACCGGTCGCTGATCGGCCAGCTCACCCGCGACGACGGCACCCAGCAGGCCACCCTCGCGGGCTGGCCGCTGTACCACTTCACCGGCGACAGCGAGCCCGCCGACACGTCCGGCCAGGGCGCGGACCAGGCGTGGTACCCGATCGCGCCGGACGGCACCAAGATCACGCTGACCCAGGACCAGTGGAGGGAAAATGCTTTCGGCGTCTGAGCTCGTGGGACTGGAGTCCCCCGTCGAACGTTCCCGCCCGCTGGTCCGGATCCTGTTCGTGCTGGTCGCGGTGCTGACGCTGCTCGCGTCGGTGTCCCCGGCCTCGACCGCCCAGACCACCGCGGTCTCGCCCGAAGACGCCGTGCTGCTCACCAAGGTCCGCCAGGCGGGCCTGTGGGAGATGCCCTCGGGCATGATGGCGATGCAGAAGGGCAGCCCGAAGGTCCAGGCGGTCGGCTTCGCGATCATGATGGACCACGGCCGCCTCGACGTCGCCACGCGCGCGCTTTCGCAGAAGCTGAACTCGCCGGTGCCCGACCAGCCCTCGGCCGAGCAGATGGGCTGGCTCGCCGAAGAGATGGCGGCGCCTCCCGGGGCGTCGTTCGACAGCGTCTTCGCCAACCGCTTGCGCGCGGCGCACGGCCAGGTCTTCGCGATCCTCGCGCAGCTGCGCGCCGGCACCCGCAACGACGACGTGCGGGCGTTCGCGACCGTCGGCAACCAGGCCGTCATGCGGCACATGACGATGCTCGAGAGCACCGGCATGGTCGACTACACCGCGCTGCCGACACCGGCCGTCTCCACCACCGCCGCGCCCGTCGGGCAGCCGCTCGGCCTCGACACGTCCCAGATCGCCGTGGTGGGAGCGCTGTTCCTCCTGGTCGGCGGCGGCCTGTTCTACGTGCTGCGCCAGATCAAGGGCAACCGCGGCCGCGCCCGGGCGTCCCGCCGGCCGGCCACCGTCAGAACCGGGGGTAGCCATGGTTGAGACCTGGCACGACGCGACGCTCTTCCTCACCCAGCAGTTCCAGCCGAAGACGGACCCGGCGGCCCGCGGCCTCGCGGCCTTCGCCGCCCGGGCGTCCTACGCGGCGATGATGCTGACGCTCACCTGGGGCGTGCTCACCGCCACCGGCTGGGTGCGCTCGGTCACCGGCCGCAAGGCGCTGCGCAGCTCGCACATGGTGCTGGCCACCGGCACGCTGATCTTCGGCGGCATCCACGCGCTGGGCTTCTTCTACCTGACGATCCAGCCGTACAGCCTGCAGTACCTCTTCCTCCCCTTCCTGTCGGGCCAGGAGACCCGGCACAGCATCGGCATCGTCGGCTTCGAGGTCATGCTCGCCATCGCGCTGACCGCCGGCCTGCAGCGGTTCACCTCCTACCGCCGCTGGCTGTGGCTGCACCGCTGCGCGTACCCGGCGGTCGCGCTGACCGCGCTGCACGCGTGGTTCGGCTCGATCGCCAACGGCCACCTCGCGGTCGTCTGGCTGGGCGGCATCACGCTGCTCATCCCGGCGGTCACGGTGTCGCTGCTGCGCTTCATGCCCGCGCGGACCCTCGAACGCATCGGCCTCGTGGAAGAGCAGGTGGCCTGACATGCCCTTCCGCCTACCCGGAAACGGACCCCGGATCAGCGTCGACAACGACCGCTGCGAGCTCTACGGCATCTGCGCCATGGAGGCACCGGACGTGTTCGACCTCGGCCAGGACGGCCGGCTGCGCTTCCACACGCGGCTGCTCGACGAAACCACCATGGAACAGGCGAAGATGGCCGCCCGCTGCTGCCCGATGCAGGCGGTCGTGATGAGAGGGGACCTCGATGGCTGACGGCGACCGGATCGTCATCGTCGGCGCGGGCGTCGCCGGGCTGCGTGCCGCGGAACGCCTGCGCGAACAGAAGTTCGACGGCGAGATCGTCCTGATCGGCGACGAAGCCCGCCGGCCCTACCACCGGCCGATGGTCTCCAAGGCACTGGTGATGGGCACCGAACGGCCCAGCGACGTAGGCCTTTCGCACTACCTGCCGGACCTCGACGTGCACTGGCGCCTCGGCGCGCGCGTGACGCACCTCGACACCACCGAGCGGGTCGTGCACCTGCCCGGCGGCGAGTCCCTCTGGTACGACGGCCTGATCGCCGCGACCGGCGTCTACCCGCGGCACCTGCCCGGGTCCCCGCGGCACGACCCGCGGGTGCGGATCCTGCGCACGGTCGAGGATTCGATGGCCGTGCGGCGCTGCCTGCACGCCAGCAAGAAGCCGGCCGTCGTGATCGGCGCCGGCCTCATCGGCAACGAGTTCGCGGCGAGCATGCGGCACATCGGCCGGGACGTCACCCTGGTCGGGCACGCGAAAGCGCCGTTGCACCGCTTCGGCGACCGCGTCTCGAGCGGCATCGTCGAGGCGCACCACGAGCACCGCGCGAAGCTGGCGATGAAGAGCGAAGTGCGGCACTGGATCAGCACGAAGGACACCGTCGGGCTGCACCTGACGAACAACCAGCTGCTGGTCGCCAGCGTCGTCGTGCTCGCCATCGGCAGCGTCCCGTCGGTCGACTGGATGCGCGGCTCCGGCCTCGACATCAGCGACGGCGTGCTCTGCGACGCGAAGCTGTTCGCCGAGGGCGCCTCCGACGTCGTCATCGCCGGCGACATCGCGCGCTGGCCGAACCTGCGGTTCGACGAGACCCCGCGGCGGGTCGAGCACTGGATCAACGCCGTCGAATCGGCCCGGCACGCGGCGGACAACCTGCTGATGGGCCAGTCGAGCGCGAAGCCGTTCACCCCGCTCCCCCGCGCGTGGTCGACGCTGTACGACACGCGGCTGCAGATGTGCGGGATGCCGTCGCTGGCCGAGGACACCGTGACGCTGGCCGACGGCATCACCGGCTTCATCCGCGACGGGCAGCTCGTCGGCATCTCCGCGTGGGACAAGCCCCGGGCGATGCTGGACTGGATGGCCGAGCTCGACCGCCGGCTGCCCGCGCCCGACTACGTCCCGGAGCCGGAGCCCGCTCCCGCCCCGGAGGTCGCGGAGGTCCCCACGGTCGATCCGGCGATCGCCGCGCTGGCGGCCGACGTGCCGACGGAGTTCGACAGCGGCTTCGACCACCAGGCCTTCGAGCGCGAGTTCGAAAGCGAGTTCGCCAACGACATCCCCACGACGGCGTTCCCCGCGCTGGCGGCCCCGCCCACCACGGCGTTCGCCGCCCAGCCCGGAGCCGCGGCGCCGCCGACCATGGCCATCCCGATGGGGAGGTAGTGAAGCCGGGACGTGGCTGCGCGCGGCGGCCATCGTCCCTTCGCCGGTCACCACGCCCCCTCCGCGGCTGGGCGGTGTGGTGACCGGCCCCCACGTCACACGCGGGCTCCGGCATCCGGAGCCCCGGAAAGAAAGCGTCCCCCTGCCCGCCTCGCGTTTCGTGAACCGAGCGTCCGGCGGGCCAGGAGAGGGCCATCCCGAGGGAACCCGACGCCCCCGGGGTGGCCTTCTTCCGGCGCACCGGGCGGGGGCCCGGGGTCGAGCGCCGCGGTGGTCTCGCACCGCCACGGCGTGCACGTCCGTACCGGCCCTTCCCGGGGGAAGGGTATGCCGCCGGGAAGGCCGGTCCGGGCGCAAGTCGGGTTCGGGGTTGCACCGGCGAAGGCCGTCTCGAGGGAAACGGGAACCCTCGAGACGGCCTTCACCTCGTCCGCCACCAGGACTCCCCCACGACCAGCGCGCCGAGCACCAGGACCGTCACGCCGACCACGCGCAACCCGGTGTCCGCGCCGGCGACGAACGCGGTGACTTCGTCGGACCCGCGGCTCGTCGCGGACATGACCGTGCCGATGACGGCGACGCCGAGCGCGCTGCCGAACTCGCGGGTGGTGGCCTGCAACCCGGTGCCGACGCCCGCCTGCTCGGGCGGCAGCGAACCGGTGATGACGCCCGACAGCGTGGGCAGCGCCAGGGTCACGCCGATCCCGGTCACGACGAGCCACGCCGCGTAGGCCGCGTACGGCGTTTGAGCGTCGCTTGTGGACAGACCGAGCAGGCCGCCGCCGACGAACGCGAAGGCGAGCGCGACCGTGGCGTCCAAGCCGATGCGCCGGGTCAGCAGGCCGACGTGCCGGCCGCCGAGGATGATCGGCACGGTCAGCGGGACGATGCCGAGCCCGGTCGCCGGCACCCCGAACCCCTTGGCGTACTGCAGGAACGACGCGTTGACGTAGAACAGCGCGAACATGCCGAAGAAGACCGTCGTCAGGCCGAGGCAGGCGCTGCGCAGGCCCGGGATCCGGAACAGCCGCGGGTCCAGGAGCGGGTGCTCGGCTTTCAGTTCCCGCAGCGTCCAGGCCGTGAACAGCACCGCGGCGCCGGCGAACCCGGTCACGACGACCGCGCTCCCCCAGCCCGCCTCCGGGCCCTGGACGATGCCGACGAGCAAAGCGACCGACCCGCCGACGAGCAGCAGCGCGGACCCGGGGTCGAGCCGGCGGTCGTGGCGCGAGGACAGCGGCGCGATCCGCGCCACCAGCGCGGCTTCGGCGAGCGCGATCGGCACGGCGGCGGCGAACAGCCAGCGCCACGACCCGGCCGCGAGGACCAGGCCGCCGCCGACGTTGCCGAGGACGCCGCCGATCCCGGTCATCGACGCCCAGACGGCGATGGTCGAGGCCTTCTTCTCCGATGGGACGGCGTGGAGCAGGACGGCGAGCGAGTTCGGCAGCACCGCGGCGGCCCCGACGCCGGTGAGCGCGCGGCCGGCGAGCAGGAGGACGACGTCCGGGGCCAGTGCCGACAGCAGCGCGCCCGCGGCGAACAGCCCGAGCCCGGCCAGCAGGACGCCCTTGCGGCCGTACCGGTCGCCCGCGGCGCCGCCGGGGATCACCAGGCAGGCGAACACGAGGACGTAGGTGTCGACGATCCAGACCAGCGTCGACGCGGAGGGGTGCAGCTCGCTCGCGGCGAGCATCGGGACGGCGAGGTTGACGGCGGCGACCATGCCGACGACGAGCGCGACGCAGGCGCACATCAGCGTCAGCAGGCCGCCGGTTCGGTGCTTGAGGTGCATGCGGCCGACGGTATGAAGGGGCTCGGGTGTTGTGCCACGCAACTTTGGCAAGGTTGCCTTGCGTACGCTGCAACCATGGCGGACCAGCTGGACCTGAACCTGCTGCGGGTGTTCGACGCGCTGCTGCGGGAAGGGAGCGTGACGGCGGCGGCCGAGCGCCTCCACCTGTCGATCCCGGCGGCGAGCCGCGCACTGGGCCGGCTGCGGCGGGCGATGGGCGACCCGATCCTGGTGCGCGCGGGCCGCGGGATGGCGCCGACGCCGTTCGCGCTCCGGACGGCACCGCGGGTGCGCTCGCTGCTGGAGGAAGCGGCGTCGCTGGTCAACGTGGACTTCTCGGTCGCGGGCCTGGAGCGGACGTTCACGATCCGCATCAACGACGGCGTGGCGGCGACCCTGGCGACGGCGGCGGTCGAGGCCACGGCGGCGATCGCCCCGGGCGTCACGCTGCGCTTCGTCGCGGAGGGCACCGAGAGCACGGAGGCACTGCGCGACGGCTCGGTCGACCTCGACATCGGCGCGGGCGACGTCCCGGCACCGGACATCCGGACGGCGGTGCTGTACCGCGAACGGCTGGTCGGCATCGTGCGCGCGGACAGCCCGCTGGGCCGCCGCCCCACGCTGGCGCAGCTGTGCCGCCACCCGCACGTGTCGGCATCCCGCCGCGGCCGGGCGCGCGGGCCGCTGGACGAAGTCTTGGCGGCGGCGGGCCTGCGGCGTCACGTGGCGGCGGTGGTGCCGACATCCGCACTGGCGCTGCTGCTGGTGGCGTCGAGCGCGCACGTCGGGCTGGTCCCGGAGCGGCTGGCCGAGCAGCACGGCCCGGCGCTGGGCCTGCGCCGGTTCCCGATCCCGGCGGAGCTGCCGGAGGTGGAGGTGAGCTTGTTCTGGCACGCGCGCCTCGACGCGGACCCCGCGCAGCGCTGGCTGCGCGACACGATCCGCGCCGCGCTCGGCTGACCGACCGACCTCGCCCGATGTCTTGAATGAGTCATTCAGGACGCCGGCGGTCTTGAATGACTCATTCAAGACGTTTCGGGAGCGGCCGAAGCGTGCCGCGGGGGCCGTCCGGTGTGGCACGATCGTCGGCGTGAGCAGCACGTCCGCCTCCGAGCAGTACCTGCGCGACCTCGCGCTGCTGCGCCGCGTCAAGGACCGGATCGACCGGGAGTACGCGCAGCCGCTCGACGTGGAGGCGCTCGCCAAGGGCGTGAGCATGTCCGCCGGCCACCTCAGCCGCCAGTTCCGCAAAGCCTACGGAGAGTCACCGTATTCGTACCTCATGACGCGGCGGATCGAACGCGCGATGGCGCTGCTGCGCAAGGGCGAGCTGAGCGTCACCGAGGTCTGCTTCACCGTCGGCTTCTCGTCGCTGGGCACCTTCAGCACCCGGTTCGCCGAGCTGGTCGGCGTGCCGCCGAGCGTCTACCGCGAAGAGCAGGCCCAGGCCACCTTGGGCATGCCGCCGTGCGTGGCCAAACAGGTCACCAGACCGATCAGGAATCGAGAAGCGCGGCCCTCGGCCGCCACCTAGGGTGACGACCATGGACGTCACCATTCACTCGAGCTTCCTCCCGCACACCGACCCGGAAGCCTCCCTCGCCTTCTACCGCGACCTGCTCGGCTTCGAGGTCCGGATGAACGTCAAGTACGGCGACCTGGCCTGGATCACGGTGGGCCCGCCGAACCAGCCCGACACCGCGATCGTGCTGGCGCCGGCGACCGCGACGCCCGGCCTCACCGACGACGAGCGCCGCACCATCAACGAGATGATGGCCAAGGGCACCTACGCCGGCATCAACCTCGCCACCAAGGACCTCGACGCCCTCTTCGCGAAGCTCGAAGCGGGCAACGCCGAGGTCGTCCAGGAGCCGGTCGAGCAGCCCTACGGCGTCCGCGACTGCTCCTTCCGCGACCCCGCCGGGAACCTCCTGCGCATCCAGGAGCTCCGCTGACCGAGGTCGCGGCCCGGTCCTACCGCGAGGTCCTGCGCGACCGGCGCGTGGCCGGGCTGCTGCTGGGGGACCTGCTGGCCAACGTCGGCACCGGGATGATCATCGTCGCGATGCCCGTGCAGACGCTGTCGCTGCACGGGAGCGTCCCGAAGGCGATCGCGATCGGGCTGGTCGAGGCCGCGCCGTTCGTGCTGTCGACCGTCCTCGCGCTGGCCATCGGGCTGGGCCGGGTGCGCGTCCCGCCGCGCACCCTCCTGGTCGCCGACTGCGTGCTGCGGTCGGCCACCTTCGCCGCGCTCGGCGTCCTGGCCGTGACCGGGCGGCTCACGCTGCCCGTCCTGATCGCCGGGCTGCTCTTCGGCGCGACGGGCAAGCTGGCCGGGTCGAGCGGCCGCCGGCTCCTGGCGACGTCGGCGGCGGGCGAGGCCGGGCGGTTCTCGGTCAACGGCCTGCTCGGCCTGAACACGACGTTCGCGCTCTACATCGCCGGGCCGGTGCTGGGCGGGCTGGTCGTGGCGACGGCGGGCGCGGGCTACGCGCTCTTCTTCGACGCGGCCGGCGCGCTGGTGCTGCTGGCGGCCACGCTCCTTTTCGTTCCCCGCGCGGCCGAGGACCGGGACGCCCTGCGCGAGCCGAAGACGTCCGGCTGGCGGATCCTGCGGCGCCGCCCGGTCGCCGCGCGGCTGCTGGTCGTCGAGTTCTTCTTCAACTTCCTGTACATGCCCATCGAAGTGGCGCTCCCGCTGTACGTGAGCGGGACGCTGCACGCCGGCGCGTCCGGCCTGGGGCTGCTGTGGGGCGCGCTCGGGGTCGGCGCGTTCCTCGGCGCCGCGCTGGTCGGCCGGCTGCGGAACCTGCCGCAGCGGCCGCTGCTGGTCGCGATCATCGGGCTGTGGGCGCTGTGCCCGATCGCGCTCGCGTTCGCCGGGAACCTGACGCTCGCGCTGGTCGTCTTCGGCCTGGGCGGCCTGGTGTACGCGCCGTTCACGCCGGTCGCCTACAGCTTCCTGCAGTCGGGGCTCGCGCCGGGCGAACAACACCAGGTCGTCACGCTGTGGACGACCGGCGCCACCGTGGCCGCACCGCTGGGCCTGGCCCTCGGCGGCCCGCTGATCGAGCTGGCCGGCAGCACCGGCGGGCTCGTGCTGTCCGGGGTGCTGACCCTGCTGCTGCTCCCGATCGCGGCCCGCGCCGTGCTCACCCGAGAAAGGGAACCGATATGTGTCTCGGCCTGACCGCCGCCGCCCGTGAGCACTTCCGCGAACTGGCGCTGCTGCGCCGCGTCCGCGACCGCATCGGCCGCGAAGGGACCGTCGACCTCGACGCGCTCGCCCGCGACGCCGGCATGACGACCGAACACCTGCTCCGCCGGTTCGAGCTCGCCTACGGGCAACAACCGCACGCTTACCAGCGGACCGCCCGCACCCCCACCTCCGACCGAGTCCTGGAGACCCGATGACCAAGCACGTCGCCGACAGCCACGACCTGATCCGCGTCCACGGCGCGCGCGTGAACAACCTCAAGGACGTGCACGTCGAGCTGCCGAAGAGACGGCTGACGGTGTTCACCGGGGTTTCCGGCTCCGGCAAGAGCTCGCTGGTGTTCAGCACGATCGCCGCGGAGTCGCAGCGGCTGATCAACGAGACCTACAGCACCTTCGTGCAGGGGTTCATGCCGACGCTGGCCCGCCCCGACGTCGACGTGCTCGACGGGATCACCACCGCGATCATCGTCGACCAGGAGCGGATGGGCGCCAACCCGCATTCCACGGTGGGTACGGCCACCGACGCCAACGCGATGCTGCGCATCCTCTTCAGCCGGCTCGGGCAGCCGCACATCGGTTCGCCGCAGGCGTTCTCGTTCAACGTCGCCTCGATCAGCGGCGCCGGCGCGGTCACCATCGAGAAGGCCGGGCGGCAGATCAAGGAGCGACGCAGCTTCAGCATCACCGGCGGCATGTGCCCGCGCTGCGAGGGCCGCGGCAAGGTCAACGACATCGACCTGACCGCGCTGTTCGACGAGGACAAGTCGCTCAACGAAGGTGCGATCACGATCCCGGGCTACAGCATGGAGGGCTGGTACGGCCGCATCTTCCGCGGCTCCGGCTTCTTCGACCCGGACAAGCCGATCAAGAAGTACACCAAGAAGCAGTTCAACGACCTCGTCTACAAGGAACCGACCAAGATCAAGGTCGAGGGCATCAACCTGACGTACTCGGGGCTGGTGCCGGCGATCCAGAAGTCCTTCCTGGCCAAGGACGTCGACGCGATGCAGCCGCACATCCGCGCGTTCGTCGAGCGGGCCGTCACGTTCACGACGTGCCCGGACTGCGACGGCACGCGGCTGTCCGAAGAGGCCCGGTCGTCGAAGATCGACGGGATCAGCATCGCCGACGCGTGCGCGATGCAGATCAGCGACCTCGCCGCGTGGGTGGGGAAGCTGGCCGAGCCGTCGGTCGCGCCGCTGCTGGACGCGTTGCGGCGCACGCTCGACTCGTTCGTCGAGATCGGCCTCGGCTACCTCTCGCTCGACCGTCCATCCGGGACGCTTTCGGGCGGGGAAGCCCAGCGCACCAAGATGATCCGGCACCTGGGGTCGTCGCTCACCGACGTCACCTACGTCTTCGACGAGCCGACGATCGGCCTCCACCCGCACGACATCCGGCGCATGAACGACCTGCTGCTGCAGCTGCGGGACAAGGGCAACACGGTGCTGGTCGTCGAGCACAAGCCGGAGGCGATCGCGATCGCCGACCACGTCGTCGACCTCGGCCCGCACGCCGGTTCGGCCGGCGGCGAGGTCGTGTTCGAGGGCACGGTGGCCGGTCTGCGCAAGAGCAGGACGCTGACCGGGCGGCACCTGGACGACCGGGCGGCGCTGAAGTCGTCGGTGCGCTCGCCGTCGGGTTTCCTGGAGGTGCGCGGGGCTTCGACGCACAACCTGAAGGACGTCGACGTCGACGTCCCGCTCGGTGTGCTGGTGGTCGTGACCGGGGTGGCGGGCTCGGGCAAGAGCTCGCTGATCCACGGCTCGGTGTCCGGCGGCGAGGGTGTCGTGACGGTCGACCAGACCGGGATCCGCGGCTCGCGCCGCAGCAACCCGGCGACGTACACGGGCTTGCTGGAGCCGATCCGCAAGGCGTTCGCCAAGGCCAACGGCGTCAAGCCGGCGCTGTTCAGCGCGAACTCCGAGGGCGCGTGCCCGAACTGCAACGGCGCGGGCGTCGTCTACACCGACCTGGGGATCATGGCCGGCACCGCGACACCGTGCGAGGTGTGCGAGGGCAAGCGGTTCAACGCCGACGTGCTGGAGTACACCTTCGGCGGCCGGGACATCAGCGAGGTGCTCGGGATGTCGGTGGCTTCGGCGAAGGACTTCTTCTCGTCCGGCGACGCCGCATTGCCGGCGGCGCACAAGATCCTGACGCACCTGTCCGACGTCGGCCTGGGGTACCTGACGCTCGGCCAGCCGCTCACGACGTTGTCGGGCGGCGAGCGCCAGCGGATCAAGCTGGCGACGCACATGGCGGAGAAGGGCGGGGTGTACGTCCTCGACGAGCCGACGGCGGGCCTGCACCTGGCCGACGTCGAGCAGCTGCTGGGCCTGCTGGACCGGCTGGTGGAGTCGGGCAAGTCGGTGATCGTCATCGAGCACCACCAGGCGGTGATGGCCCACGCGGACTGGATCATCGACCTCGGCCCCGGAGCCGGCCACGACGGTGGCCGGGTGGTGTTCGAGGGGACGCCGGCGGAGCTGGTGAAGGCGCGGAAGAAGACGCTGACCGGCGAGCACCTCGCGGAGTACGTCGCGTGACCCCTCGTGAGTGGGAAACAGTGTTCCAACCCTGTTTCCCACTCACGACCGGCCGGGCGTATACCAGAAGGCGGGGTAGGGCGGGCCCCCGGAATGTGCCGGGGGCGCTCCGGGTTCCGGGCGGGGCCCCCTACCGCGAACACTCGGGTGCGTGACCACGACAGAGATCAGCACCGGCAGCGACTTCGCCCGGCTGAGCCACCGCATCTCCGCCGCCGGCCTGATGGTGCGGCGGCCCGGCTACTACACCGCCCGGTTCGCCGTCGTCGGCGGGTTGTTCGCGGCCGGCTGGGTCGCCTTCGCGCTGCTCGGGAACTCGTGGTGGCAGCTGGCCGTCGCCGCGTTCCAGGCCGTCATGTTCGCGCAGATCGCCCTGCTCTCGCACGACCTCGCGCACAAGCAGGTCTTCCGCCGCCGGCGGCCCACCGAGATCGCCGGGATGCTCGCCGGCAACCTCGGCATCGGGATGAGCTACGGCTGGTGGATGGACAAGCACACCCGCCACCACGCCAACCCCAACCACGAGGAGCTCGACCCGGACGTCGATCCCGACATCCTCGTGTGGTCGAAGGACCAGGCCCGCAACGCGAGCGGAGTCGCCCGGTTCATCGGGCGGTACCAGGCCTTCCTGTTCTTCCCGCTGCTGACGCTCGAAGGGCTCAACCTGCACGTGTCGGGGATCCGCGCGGTGCGCAAGCCGGGCCTGCGCCGCCGCGGTGTCGAAGCCGCGCTGCTCGCCACGCACTTCGTCGGCTACCTCACGGCGTTGTTCACGGTCCTCTCCCCCGGCATGGCGCTGCTGTTCTTCGCCGTCCACCAAGGACTCTGGGGTGTCTACATGGGATCGATCTTCGCGCCCAACCACAAGGGCATGCCGACGCTGACCGGGCGCCCCGAGCTCGACTTCCTCCGCAAGCAGGTCCTCACGTCCCGCAACGTCCGCGGCGGCGTCGTCACCGACGTGGCCCTCGGCGGCCTCAACTACCAGATCGAGCACCACCTCTTCCCGAGCATGCCGTCGCGGCACCTGCGGCTGGCGCAGCCGATCGTCCAGGGCTACTGCGCCGAGCTGGGCATCCCCTACCTGCAGACGAGCCTCGTCGAGTCCTACCGGCAGGCCCTCACCCACCTGCATGAAGCTGGGGCGCCTCTCAGGAACCGTTCGTAGACTCGGGGCATGAGGAAGACGATCGCGGCGCTTCGGGACCTGCCGGCGGCGTTCGGCGCGAAGGCCACCGGCGCGCGGGCCGAGCGGGTCCGCTCGTCGCCGCAGTTCGACGGCAAGGTGTTCCGCAACGCGGCGCCGCGGCTCCCGATGACCGCGGCGTCGATGCGGACGATCTTCCGCGAGATGTTCTTCGGGGAGCACCGCGAGCTGCGCAAACCCGCCGGGGCGGTGCCGCTGGTCGCGTCGGCGCCGGTCGAGGCGGCCGACGGCCTGCACCTGACCTGGTACGGCCACGCGTCGGCGCTGATCGAGCTGGACGGCGCCCGCGTGCTCCTCGACCCGGTGTGGAGCGACCGCGTGTCCCCCGCGGCGTTCGCCGGCCCGCGGCGGTTGCACGAGCCGCCGGTGGCGCTGTCGGACGTCGGCCGGGTCGACGCGGTGGTGATCTCGCACGACCACTACGACCACCTGGACCTGGCGACGGTCCGCTCGCTGGTGGCGTCGTCCCCGGCCCCGTTCCTCGTGCCGCTCGGCGTGGGGGCGCACCTGGAACGCTGGCACGTCCCGGCCGACCGGATCATCGAGCTGGACTGGCACGAAGAGGCGACGGTGGCGGGTGTCCGGTTCGTCGCGACCCCGGCCCAGCACTTCTCCGGCCGCGGCATCACGAACGACGACACGCTGTGGACGTCGTGGGCGCTGCTGGGCCCGGAGCACCGCGTGTTCTACAGCGGCGACACGGGCTACTTCGACGGGTTCGCCGCGATCGGCGAAGCGCACGGCCCGTTCGACGCGGCGCTGATCCAGATCGGCGCGTACGCCCCGCAGTGGCCGGACATCCACATGACGCCGGAGGAAGGCGTCGCGGCGGGCATCGACGTCCGGGCGAAACTGCTGGTCCCGGTGCACTGGGCGACGTTCCAGCTGGCGATGCACCCGTGGGGCGAGCCCGCGGACCGGGTGTGGCGCGAGGCGAAGGCGGCGGACCTGCCGCTGGCGATCCCCCGCCCGGGCGAGCGCATCGACGTGACGGCGCCCCCGGCGGTCGACGGCTGGTGGCAGGCGCTGTGAAGCTGAAGCTCGACCTCCACGACATCTACAACCGCGGCGGCGAGATCGACCGGGCGTTGCGCGGGATCATCGACGAGGCCGTCGCCAAGAAGGCACCGCTGGTCGAGATCATCCCTGGTAAGGGATCGGGTCAGCTGAAGAAGCACGTGCTGCGGTTCCTCGAGCGCAAGGACGTCAAGGCGCTCTACCACCGCGTCGAGAAGGACAAGGACAACTTCGGCAGGGTGTTCGTGCACTTCCGCTGGAAGTGACGTCAGCCGGCCTCGGGCTGCTCGGCAAGGCACTTGTCGATCGGTGTCGCGTTGGACCACAGATGGTCGTAGTAATGGTCGAAACAGTCACGTACGACTTCACGACTGCAGATCCCGATGCCGACGATCCGATCCGGTCCACTGGCATACGAGATGAAGACCTGCTCGTCGTCGAAGATCCCGACGCTGATCGCTCCCACATCGAGAGCGGCGTCATTCAGCACGCTGACGTTGTAGTGCCTCTTACTTGCCTGCGCTCGAACGACGTCGGCGAGCTCTTGCCGCAGGTGATCGATCATCGACGGGTTGTCCGAGTTGAGCAGCACCCGCCGGAAAACGTGCTCCGGTGAGCTGGCAGCCCACTTTCGGCACGCCTTGAAGTGCCGCTGCGCGGCGGCGTCGAGGGCGGTTGGGCTGGTCGGCCGGAAGTAGGTGACGTAGATCCGCCGCCGCGCGCTTTCGGTGGCTTTGCGGGTGGCCTCGTAGAAGCTGGTGCGATCGAAGTAAACCTTCACCCTCGCAGAGGACCGCTCGGGCAACCGCCGTTCGATTCGGGCGAGAATCGTCAACACGAACAAGAGAGCTGTGAGGATCAGCGGGCGCTCGAGCCGTTCCATCAGTCCCAGCTCACGGTTTATGAAGACCGCGACCACGTAAAACGCGACCAGTCCGCTGAGCGCCAGCTGCAGGAAGAGCAGAAATCCACGCCTGGCTCGGTACTCGATTTCGGTGGCCAGCCTCGACACTACGGCGCCCTCCAAGACGAACCGACAGAGCCACGGTAGACAATGTCGCACGCCGCCTTCGGAGCGTTACGAGAGTTCGACGCTCAGCACGTCGGGAAGCCCTCGTCAGAACCGGCTGTCGTGGCGGGCCTGGGCCCAGGCGCGGTCCCACGCCGATGCGTGGACGCGGCTCACCGTGAACCGGCCGATTCCGTACAAACCCGCCAGCGAACCCGTGATCGCCACCCACAGCAGGATCGCCGCGAAGATGCCGTCGGCCACCGATGTCGACGGTGACAGCGGCTCGTTCGTCAGCTCGCCGCGCTGGTCCAGCCACACCGGCACGTGCGTGCCCGCCGGGCTGCCCGCGTCGGCCAGGACGTCGCCCGTGTGGCGGGCTCCGCGCGCGTCGAACCACGCCGCCTGGACCGTCGTCTGGTCGGCCGGCGCGCCCGCGCCGTCGGTGCTGTACGGCTGGTTGGGCGCCGCGGCCAGGGACACCGCCGTCGCCGGGTGGCGGGTCGTGCGTTCCTGCTCGGCACGGGCGGTCTGCGCGGCGTAGGTCTCGGAGCCGAACGCCGCCGCGAACGGCAGCGCCAGCAGCGCGCCGGCGAAGACCAGCACCAGCAGGGCGGCTTCGACGCGGTCGCCGAACCTGGTCAGCGGGTTGCGGCCGGGGTGCAACCGGCGCCGGAACCGGGCGATCCGTCCGCTGGGCCCACGCATGCGCGACACACTCCTCCCAGGAAAAGCATCAACTGGGTACCAGTGTGCCCGCGAAGGCTCGGCTTACTCTCGTGAATGGGATGCGGCCCACCTGTGAACCCCTGCACAACCACCCGGTCGCGTTAACTCGCCGCGATCGCCGACCACAGCGCGTGAGCGATCTCGGGCCCGCAGACATCGGTGTGGCTGCGGACGAACCGGTCCGCCCGCAGGTTGTGCGGCACCCCCGGCTTCCAGTGGTAGGTCCCGCCCACCGGCACCAGCTCTCCGGCGTCGGCGATCCCCTGCGCGCCGGTGCGCCCGAGTGCGCCGAAGTGGCCGGGCGCGGCTTCGACGATCCGGGACGCGATCGCGAACGGAACGCCGGCGACGTCGTCGTGCGCGGAGTGCGTGACGATGATCGGCCCGGTCACGATCCCGTCGGCCACGATCCGGCGGAACGTGCCGGTGAAGGCGTGGTGCGAGAGGGTCGCCTGCAGCAGGGTCAGTGTCCCCACGGACGCGGCCGCGTTGGCCGCCGCCGTCACCAACCGGCCGCCGAAGCCGTGGCCGACGAGGTGGACCTTCGGCCCGGCGAGGCCGGCCAGCAGCGGCCCGAGGCCGCGGACGCCCACCGCACCCGCGCGCGCCTTCAGCTCGTAGTACGCGAGGAAGTCCAGCAAGCTCGTCGCGCCGAGGCGGTCCATCACCGTGCCGCCAGGGAGGGTGAACAGCTGCGTCGACGCGTCTTCGTGGTCGTCCGCGCCGCGGGCGGCGGCCGACAGCAGCGCCGCGGCGAACGCCGTGCGCGCGGTCGCGCGGGCGGTCAGCGCCGGGACGAGGTCGGCCGCGGCGTCGATCGTGAGCCGCTGCTCGGGGACCAGGTCCCGCAGCAGGTCCAGCCGCTCCGCCACCCCGCCCTCGGCGAGCTTGCGCGACGGCCACAGCACGCAGGCGAACGCGATCCGCCGGCCCGGCAGCCCACCCGAAACCGCGCGCAGCGACCCCGCCAGCGCCGAACAGAGCAGCCGCGCGACGAGGTGGTCGTCGTTCCAGCCGTGGGTCAGGACGACGAGGTCGGTGACCGCCGGGTCGGCCGCGAGCGCCCGCACGGCCGCGCCGCGGTCGCCGGCGAGCTCGCCGGTCCGGTCGAACTCCACCTCGGCGGCCGGGAAACCGGACAGCTGCACGGCGGTCCTCCTCGGGCGACGACTCCCGGGAAGTCGCCCGCGTCCCCGCGGCTGTTACGTCAGAGCCAGTCGTCCGGACGCGGCCACGGCATCAACGCCGACAGCGCGTCCTTCGCCGGCTCGGTGACCGCGTACCGGCCGCGGTGGAACAGCAGCGGCCGGGCGTCCGACGGCGCGCCCAGCGCGGTCACCCGGCCGATCACCACGTAGTGGTCGCCGGCTTCGTGGACGGCTTCCAGCTCGCAGTCGATCCACGTCAACGCGCCGTCGAGCAGCGGTGCTCCGGACGGCGCCGGCGTCCAGCCGACCCGGGCGAACTTGTCTTCGCCACGGGCGCCGAACACCGCGCTGACCTCCTGCTGGTCCTCGGCCAGCACGTTGACCGCGAACCGCCCCGCCGCGGCCAGCACCGGCCACGTCCGCGACGTGCGGGCCGGGCAGAACAGCACCAGCGGCGGGTCGAGCGACAACGCCGCGAACGACTGGCACGCGAACCCGGCGAGCGTGTCGCCGTCGCGGCCGGTGACCACCGTGACGCCGGTGCAGAAGTGCCCGAGCACGCTCCGGAAACCGGCCTGGTCGACCGCCACCGCCGTCATGCGCCCGGGGGCCGCGCGCCGACCGAGAAGTCGTGCCCCCACAGGGAAACCGCGGTGCTCTCGCGCGCGATCCAGTTGTCGTCGTCGACCTGCCGGCCCTCGCAGCCGAACTCGACGTCGAAACCGCCGGGGGTCTTCATGTAGAACGACAGCATCAGGTCGTTGACGTGCCGGCCGAGCGTCGCCGACATCGGCACCTTGCGCCGGATCGCGCGGTCGAGGCACAGGCCGACGTCGTCGGTGTTCTCCACTTCGACCATCAGGTGCACGATCCCGGACGGCGTCGGCATCGGCAGGAACGCCAGGCTGTGGTGACGCGGGTTGCAGCCGAAGAACCGCAGCCACGCGGGCGCGCCGTCGGCGGGCCGGCCGACCATCTGCGGCGGCAGGCGCATCGAGTCGCGCAACCGGAAGCCGAGGACATCCCGGTAGAACCGCAACGACGCCTCGTCGTCCTTTGTGGACAAGACGACGTGGCCGAGGCCCTGCTCGCCGGTGACGAACTTGTGGCCGTACGGGCTCACCACCCGCCGGTGCTGCAGCGCGACGCCGTGGAACACCTCCTGGGTGTTGCCGGACGGGTCGTCGAAGCTGATCAGCTCGTCGACGCGGCGGTCGGCGAGCTCTTCCGGCGTGCCTTCCTTGTACGGCACCGAAGCACTGTCCAACCGCGACCGGATCTCGGCGAGCTCGCCGGCGTTGGCCGCCTCCCAGCCGGTGACGGCCAGCCGGTCGGCCGGCCCGGGTGAGATGACCAGCCGCGCCGGGAAGTCGTCCATGCGCAGGTAAAGCGCGTCCGGGTCGGTGCCACTGCCTTCGACCATGCCGAGCACCTTGAGGCCGTACTCGCGCCAGGCCGCCATGTCGGTGGCTTCGACGCGGAGGTAGCCCAGTGACCGGATGCCCATCAGGAACTCCCGAGGAAGTCGAGGGCCAGCCGGTTGAACTCGTCGAACTTCTCCAGCTGGGCCCAGTGCCCGCAGCCGCCGAACACGTGCAGCTGCGCGCGCGGAATCGTCTTCAAGGCCACCAAAGCGCCGTCCAGCGGGTTGACGCGGTCTTCGCGGCCCCAGATCAAGAGTACGCGCTGGCGGAGGCGGTGGGCTTCGCGCCAGAGCATGCCTTCTTCGTAGGTTTCGGGGTGGGCGAACGATTTCCCCATCGCCCGCATCGCGGCCAGGGACTCCGGGGTGTTCGCCGCGGCGAAGCGTTCGTCGATCAGCTCGTCGGTGATCAGCGCCTGGTCGTGGACCATGATGCGCAGGAACGCTTCCATCCGCTCGCGGCTCGGTTTCGCGCCGAACTTGCCGAGGTTCTTGACGCCCTCGGTGGGGTCGGGCGCGAAGAGGTTGACGCTCAGCCCGCCGGGCCCCATCAGCACCAGCCGGCCGGCGCGCTTCCCGTGGTTCAGCGCGAACCGCACCGCGGCTCCGCCCCCGAGGGAGTTGCCGACGAAGTGCGCGCGTTCAATGCCGAGGGCGTCCATCAAGCCGGCGACCGCGTCCGCGCTGTACCGGAAGTACTGCGGGTGCTCGGTCGGCTTGTCGGACCGCCCGAACCCGGGCTGGTCGACGGCGATCGTCCGGTAGTGCTTGGCGAACTCCGGCAGGTTGCGCCCGAAGTTGCTCCACGCCGACGCGCCGGGCCCGCCGCCGTGCAGCAGGATCACCGTCTCGGCGTGCTCGGCGCCGGCTTCGTGGTAGTGCAGGTTCAGCGAACCCGCCTGGACGTACTTGCCTTCGGGTGCGGCCATCAGTACATCGCGTTCTCGACGGGGAGCCCGAAGACGCCGGTGCCGAACATGACGTACGCGCGCTCGGCGTCGTTGGCCGCGTGGACCCGGCCGGCGTGCGCGTCGCGCCAGAAGCGCTGGATCGGCGTGCCGCGCTGGATCGCGCGGCCGCCGGAGTTCTCGAAGAGCCGGTCGATGGCGGCGATCGCGCGTTCGGTGCCGCGCACCTGGTCGCGCCGGACGCGCAACCTGAGGTCCGAAGGCAGCCGCTCTTCGCGCTTGGCCAGCTCGTAGAGGTCTTCGATGTTGCGGGTCAGCTGCAGCCAGGCCGCGTCGATCTCGCTCGCCGCCTCGGCGATCCGGACCTTGGCGAACGGGTCCTCTTTGGACTGTTCACCGGCGTACGCGGCCCGCACGCGCTTGCGCTGGTGCTCGACGTGCGCGTCGTAGGCGCCTTGGGCCATGCCGATGATCGGCGCGGTGATCGTGGACGGGTGCACCGAGCCGTAGGGCAGCCGGTACAGCGGGCCGGGGTTGATCGCCTGGCCAGGCACCTTGCACTTCGACGTCGCGATGAAGCTCAGCGCGCGGTGCTGCGGGACGAAGACGTCCTCGACGACGATGTCGTTCGAACCGGTGCCGCGCAGGCCGACGGTGTCCCAGACGTCCACGATGGTGTAGTGGGCGATGGGCAGCAGGTACGTGCAGAAGTCGACCGGCTTGCCGTCCTTGAACGCGGGTCCCCCGAGCAGCACCCACGTGCAGTGGCCGGAGCCGGAGGAGAAGCTCCAGCGGCCGGACAGCCGGTAGCCGCCGTCGACGACCTCAGCCTTGCCCATCGGCGCGTACGACGAGGAGATCCGCACGTCCTCGTCCTCGCCCCAGACCTCCTGCTGCGCCTGCGCGTCGAACAGCGCCACGTGCCACGGGTGGACGCCGAGGATGGAGGCGACCCAGCCGGTGGACCCGCAGGCGCTCGCGATCAGCTTGACCGCGGTGTAGAAGCTCACCGGGTCGGATTCGAGGCCGCCGAACGGTTTCGGCTGCAGCATCTTGAAGAACCCGGTCTCCTGCAGGGCCTTGACGGACTCCTCGGGCACGTTCCGCGCGTCCTCGGTGTCCTGGGCCCGTTCCCGCAGGACCGGCAGGAGGTCCCGGACCCCGGCGATCACCTGCTCGCTCATGCGCAGTTCCTCTCTCTTGCTCGCTGCGCCAAGACTAGAACACGTTCTCGTTTTTGTCGAGAACGCCCTGCGCCAGGGCACTGTTGATCCCTGCCCTGCGGCCGGAAAACACGCAGTCGGCCAGGGACAACCCGCTCACGTAGGACCTGGAACAGATTCCCACCGCGGTGCGGCCGGCGGCGTACAGCCCGGGGATGGACTCCCCCGCCGCGCTCCGCACCGCGCCGGTGTCCTCGTCGACGACCAGGCCGCCGAGGGTCAGCATCGGCGTCGGGTACCCCAGGTTGGGCCGCACCGAGATGTCGATGAGCGAGAACGGCGGGTTCTCCAGCCGCCGCCGGAACTCGTCGGGCTTGCCGACCGGATCCGAAGCGCCGTGATAGGCCTCGACGCTCGCACGCAACCCCTGCGGATCGACGCCGGCCTTGCGCGCGGCCTCTTCGACCGTCGCGCCGATCACGCGGCCGCGCCGCAGCAGGTAGCGCAACTGGAGCCATTGGAACCACTGGCTTTGCTTCCGGCCGTCCCGTCGCGCCTCGGCGACGATCGGCGCGTCGACGAGCAGCCAGCCCTTGCTCTCGTGCTCTTCGATGAGCTTCTCGCCGACGGCGGCGCCGTACCGGGACTCGTCGATCACCCGCCGGCCCCCCGCGTCGACGATGATCCCGCCGAGGAACGCGCTGGGCGGCGTCACGAACCGCCACGCCGAGATCCGGCCCAGCTCGCCGGTCGCACCCCCGGCCTCGACGCCGAGCCGGATGCCCGACCCGTTGTCGGCGGACGTGCCGAGGGCGAGCCCGCCGCGGTACTTCGGTGCGTGTTCGCGCACCATCTCGCGGTTCGCGATGAACCCGCCGGCCGCGAGCACGACGCCGCGCCGGGCGGTGATCCGCAGCTCACGCCCGTGCGCGCGCTCGAAGCGTTCGACGCGCCGGTGCAGCGACTTGCGCAGCGAGGGCACGTAGATTCCGGGCTTGGCGGCGTACCGCGCGAGCCGCCGGTGCCGGGCTCGGACCCGCGCGGGCGCGTCGCTCAGCGAGTCGGCGACGAGCCCGGTGACGCGGCCGTCTTCCTGGATCAGGCTGCGGACGTGCGTTTGGGTCAGCACCCGGATCCCGCGCTCGCACACCGCCGCCGCGAGCCGGGTCATCAGCGTCTTTCCCGAGGTCCCGGGACCCTTGACGCGGTGACCGCGCGGGGCCGGCTTCGCCGCGTCGCGGAATCCGCCCGCGGCCTCGCTGCCGGAGTAGTACAGGTAGTGGTCGTCGCTGGGGTACGACGTCTTGTACGGGCAGAGGCTGCCTTCGAACGGCACGCCGTTGCCCTCCAGCCAGGTGATCATCTCGCGGCTGCCTTCGCAGAACCGCCGCAGCGTCGCTTCGGAGACGACGTCCCCGGCCTCGAGCCGCAGGTAGGCGTACATCGCGTCGACGGAGTCGTCGACGCCCGCGTCGAATTGCTGGGCGGTGCCGCCACCCGCGTAGACCACGCCGCCGCTGACCGCGCTCGCGCCGCCACCGGCGAACCGTTCGACGATGATGACCTCGGCGCCCGCGTCGGCCGCTTCGAGGGCGGCGCAGGCGCCGGCCGCCCCGAACCCCACGATGACCACGTCCGCGAAGAGCTCGTCCATGGTCGGTACCCTAGAACTGAAACACGTTCTCGTCTATGGTGACCGAAAGCGGCTCTCAACTGGTTACTCGTTACGTGGAACACGTTATAGTGAGGTGGCATGACGGAGCAGTTCGACGTCGTGGTCGTCGGCAGTGGCGCCGCCGGGATGACCGCCGCGCTGGCCGCGGCTCACCACGGGCTCAGCGTCGTCGTCCTCGAGAAGGCGGCCTGCTTCGGCGGCTCGACCGCCCGCTCCGGTGGCGGGGTCTGGCTGCCGGGCAACCACGCGCTGCGCGCCGCCGGGATCGACGAACCGCCCGAGCGGGCGCGCGAGTACCTGGCCTCGATCGTCGGCGACGTCGTCCCGGCCGTCCGGCGCGACACCTTCCTCGACCACGGCCCCGAAGTGCTGAAGTTCGTCTGCGACCACACCCCGCTGAAGTTCCGGTGGGTCCGCGACTACAGCGACTACCACCCCGAAGCCCCCGGCGGGCGGCCCGGCGGCCGGTCGGTCGAGCCGCGGGCCTTCGACGGCAAGCTGCTCGGCGCCGAGCTGGCCCACCTAGAACCGCCCTACAGCGCTCCCCCGCTCGGCGTGCCGATCACCCAGGCCGACTACCGCTGGCTGAGCCTGCTCGCGCGGCACCCGCGCGGCGCCGTCCGGATGCTGTCGCTCGGTGTCCAGTGGCTGGTCGGGAAGCTGCGCGGGCAGCGGCTGCTGAGCATGGGGCAAGCGCTTGCGGCCGGCCTGCGGGCGGGCCTGACCAGCGCGGGGGTCGACGTCCGGCTGACCACGCCGCTGGTCGACCTCCAGGTCGAAGGCGACCGCGTCACCGGCGTCGTCACCGCGGACGGCGTCGTCGAGGCCCGGCGCGGCGTGATCCTCGCCAGCGGCGGCTTCGAGCAGAACCTCGAGATGCGCGAGAAGTACCAGCGCGCGCCGATCGGCATCGACTGGACCGTCGGCGCGGCCGCCAACACCGGCGACGGCATCACCGCCGGCCTCAAGCTCGGCGCCGCCCTCGACCTGATGGACGACGCCTGGTGGGGGCCGTCGCTCCCGCTGACCGGCGGGCCGTGGTTCGCGCTCGCCGAGCGGTCGCGGCCGCGCTCGATCATGGTGGACGCCCGCGGCGAGCGGTTCGTCAACGAGTCCGCGCCGTACGTGGAGGCCGTGCACGCGATGTACGGCGCCGGCGACGGGCCCGGCGAGCACATCCCGACCTGGCTCGTGTTCGACCAGCGCTACAAGGACCGGTACATGTTCACCGGCGTCGGGCCGCGCCAGCCGCTGCCCGGCCGCTGGTTCAAGGCCGGGATCGCGGTGAAGTCGGGCTCGCTGGCCGGGCTGGCCGCGAAGATGGACGTCCCGGCTTCCGCGTTGGAGGCGACCGTCGAACGCTTCAACGGCTTCGCGCGCAACGGCGTCGACGAGGACTTCCAGCGCGGGGTCAGCAAGTACGACCACTACTACGGCGACCCGCGCAACAAACCCAACCCCAGCCTCGGCCCGCTGGACAAAGCGCCGTACTACGCGGTGAAGATCGTGCCGGGCGACCTCGGCACCAAGGGCGGGCTGCGGACCGACGAACAAGCACGAGTCCTGCGCGAAGACGGCTCGGTCGTGCCGGGCCTCTACGCCGCGGGCAACGTCAGCGCGGCCGTGATGGGCCGGACGTACGCCGGGCCCGGCGCGACCATCGGCCCGGCCATGGTGTTCGGCTACCTTGCGGCGACGCGGCTGGCGCACGAAGATCAAGGGACCACGGGAGGCGAGCGATGACGCAGGAGTCAGTACGCACGATCTACGCCGGTGAGCCGCCGACCCGGTTCGCGCGCGGCTGGCACTGCCTCGGCCTGGCCGAGCGGTTCCGCGACGGGAAACCCCACGCCATCACGGCGTTCGGCACGAAGCTCGTCGTGTTCGCCGACTCGAAGGGCGAGCTGAACGTCCTGGACGGCTACTGCCGGCACATGGGCGGGGACCTCACCCAGGGCAGCGTCAAGGGCGACGAAGTCGCGTGCCCGTTCCACGACTGGCGCTGGAACGGCAAGGGCAAGTGCGTCTCGATCCCCTACGCCAAGCGGGTTCCGCTGCGCGCGCGGACGCGGTCGTGGACGGTGTCGGAGCAGAACGGCCAGCTGATGGTATGGCACGACCCGGAAGGCAACCCGCCGCCGGCGGAACTGGCCATCCCGCGGATCGAAGCCGCCGACAGCGCCGAGTGGAGCAACTGGACCTGGGACGAGATCTTCATCGACGGCTCGAACTGCCGGGAGATCATCGACAACGTCGTCGACATGGCCCACTTCTTCTACATCCACTACGCCTACCCGACGTACTTCAAGAACGTCTTCGAAGGGCACATCGCGACGCAGTACCTCAACACCAAGGGCCGCCCGGACATGGGCATGGCGTCGAACTACGGCGGCGAGGACAACCTGCTGCGCTCGGAGGCGTCGTACTTCGGGCCGTCCTACATGATCAACAAGCTGGTGAACTCGTTCCAGGGCTACGAGATCGAGAGCGTGCTCATCAACTGCCACTACCCCGTGACGCCGACGTCGTTCGTGTTGCAGTACGGCATGAAGGTCAAGAAGCAGCACGGCCTCACCGACGAGCACGCGGACAAGATCGCGGCGAAGCTGGCCCGCGGGATCGGCGCCGGGTTCCTGCAGGACGTCGAGATCTGGAAGCACAAGACGCAGATCGACAACCCGCTGCTGTGCGAAGAGGACGGTCCCGTCTACCAGCTTCGCCGGTGGTACCAGCAGTTCTACGTCGACGCGGCCGACGTCACCGAGGACATGACCCGGCGCTTCGAGTTCGAAGTGGACACTTCGAAGGCCAACGAGGCGTGGGCGGCCGAGGTGGCGGAGAACCTGGCCCGGCAGAAGACCGAGGCGGAAGTGTGACCACCGCCGAGCAGACCGAGTTCCTGTCGGGCGGGCTGCGGCCGCACGAGTGCCGCAGCTGCGGGACGTGCGTGCTGGTGAAGAAGAACAGCATCCAGCACACGAGCATCCAGTGGACGTCCCGGCCCGCCGAGACGTGCCCGGTGTTCGCGGACGCGGACGGACCGTCGGCGCTGCTCGACACGTGCCCGAAGCTGGCGGACAGCATCGGCGACGCGGTCCGGGAGGGCTCGCTGGCGGTGGCCGATGGGTGAGCGGGTCTACACGCTGACCGTCGCCGACGTCGTCGTCGAGACGCCGGACGCGCGGTCGGTGGTCTTCGAGATCCCACCCGAGCACGCTGCGGCGTTTTCCTACACGGCCGGGCAGTTCTTGACGTTGAAGATCCCCAGCGACCGGACCGGTTCGGTGGCGCGGTGCTACTCGCTGTCGAGCGCGCCGCACGAGAACCGCGTGCAGGTGACGGTCAAGCGCACCGACGGCGGGTACGGGTCGAGCTGGGTGTGCTCGTCGCTCCGCCCGGGGATGACCGTGGACGTGCTGGCGCCGGCGGGGGTGTTCTGCCCGACGTCGGCGGACGAGGACTTCCTGCTCTTCGCCGGCGGCAGCGGCATCACGCCGGTGATGGCGATCCTCAAGACGGCGCTGGAAACCGGGTCCGGCCGGGTCGTGCTGGTTTACGCGAACCGGGACGAGAATTCGGTGATCTTCGCGGGCGAGCTGGCGTCGCTGGCGAAGCGGTACGGCGACCGGCTGGTCGTCGTGCACTGGCTGGAGAGCGTGCAGGGCTTGCCGGACGTCTCGCAGCTGCGTGGGCTGGCTTCGGCGTACACCTCGCACGAAGCTTTCCTGTGCGGGCCGGCACCGTTCATGGCCGCCGTGCGGGAGGCGCTCGGGCAGCTCGGCGTGCCGCGCGATCGGGTGCACGTCGAGAAGTTCACGTCGCTGACCGGGAACCCGTTCGAATCCAGTGCGCCGGAGCCCGAAGCCGAATCCGACGAAGCGCCCGCGTCGCTGACGGTGTCCCTGGACGGCGAGACGCGGTCGATGGCGTGGCCGCGGCAGCGGAAGCTCCTGGACCACCTGCTGGAGGCGGGCCTGGACGCGCCCTACTCGTGCCGCGAGGGACAATGCAGTGCGTGCGCGTGCCGGATCACCTCGGGTGAGGTGAAGATGCTGCACAACGAGGTCCTGGACGCCGAGGACATCGCGGACGGCATCGTGCTGGCCTGCCAGTCGCTGCCGGTCACCGACGACGTCTCGATCAGCTACGAATAGGAGCACCCGCGTGCCCATCGATCCCGCGGTCGCGATCGGCGCCGAGATCGGCGAGGTGAACTTCGCCTGGACGTCGTCGGACGTGCTGCTCTACCACCTCGCGCTGGGGGCCGGCCCGGACGAGCTGCGCTACACCTACGAGCAGGACCTGGTGGTGCTGCCGACGTTCGCGACGGTCGCGGCGAACCTGCGGGTGTTCGACCCGCCGGCGGTGTCGTTCCCCGGCGTCGAGATCGACCTGGCGAAGGTGCTGCACGGCAAGCAGGAGATCACCCTGCACCGGCCGATCCCGACGTCGGGCAAGGCGGTGGCCCGCTCGCGGATCGCCGACGTGTACGACAAGGGCAAGGCCGCGGTGGTGATCCAGGAGGTTTCGGTCACGTCGTCGTCGGGCGATCCACTGTGGACGGCCCGGTCGAGCATCTTCGCCCGCGGCGAGGGTGGTTTCGGCGGTTCGCGGGGGCCGTCGGACCGGATTTCGTTTCCTTCGACGGAGCCGGACTTCGTGTTCGAGACGCCGACGCTGCCGCAGCAGGCGCTGCTGTACCGGCTGTGCGGCGACCGGAACCCGCTGCACGCGGACCCGGCGTTCGCCCGGGCGGCCGGGTTCGACCGGCCGATCCTGCACGGGCTGTGCACGTACGGGATCGTGGCGCGGGTGCTGGTGAACGAGCTCCTCGACGGCGACCCGGCGCGGGTGGCGTCGTTCTCGACGAAGTTCGCCGGGGTGGTGTTCCCGGGCGAGACGCTCCGGACGCGGGTGTGGCGTTCGCCCGATCGGCTGCTGGTGACGACGTCGGCGGCGGAGCGCGACGACGCGCCGGTCCTGGCGGACACGGTGCTGGTGCCCACTTCGTGAGACCGTCCTGGCCGGAGCCCGCTACCGTGGAGGGGTGACTTCCGAATACTTCGTGGTGCGGGGAACGGTCGAGCACGGCGACGAGCGAGGCCGTGAGCTGGGCTTCCCCACGGCGAACATCGCCCTGCGCGACCAGGCCGGCTCGATCGGCGACGGAGTGTGGGCAGGCTGGGTACTTCGCGAGGACGGAACGAGCCTCCCGGCGGCGATCTCGGTCGGCCGCCGCCCGACGTACTACGGAGCGGACGGGTACCGGCTGCTGGAGGCCCACATACTGGACTTCTCGGGCGATTTGTACGACGAGACGCTCGTGGTGTGGCTGGGGTCGCATTTGCGGGAGCAACAGAAGTATTCGTCGGCGGAGGACTTGATCACGGCGCTGAAGAACGACATCGCGGCGGCAACCCAGTGGACGACGGCGCACCCGGCGGCTTCGCTCCCGGCGGCTTCGCTCCCGGCCGTCGGCGAGAGCCCGCTGGGCGAGGTCCGGCGCATCGAAGGCTGAGGTCCCCCCGCCGGTCCCGCGCACGCCAAGCGAAGGGCGCCTGCGGGAGATCCAGTTCGGCGAGCGAGCGGCCCCGGCAACGCCGGGCCGCCGTCTTGAATGACTCATTCAAGACATTTGGCCTCGTGCAGGCGGGCGTCCGCCGAGCGAGGTCGAGTTCCGCGAGCGGCCCGGCGCAGCCGGGCCGCAGTAGCCGCGCAGCCGGGCCGCAGTCGCCGGCCCTGGCCGGTCCCTGTAGTGAATGACTCATTCCTGTCGTCTGGCGACAGGAATGAGTCATTCATGTCATCCGGACCCCAGTCAGAGAGCCGCGGCCAGGAGCATGTAACCCATCCCCGCCCCCATCGCCGCCCGGCAGACCGCGCGCGAAGCCTGCCCGGCCCGCGCCGGCGCGACTCCGCCACCGGCGCCGGCAGCAGCGCTCGCCGCTACTCCGCCACCCGCAGCAGCGCTCGCCGCTACTCCGCCACCAGCAGCAGCGCTTGCCGCGACTCCGCCACCGGCAGCAGCGCTCGCCGCTACTCCGGCACCGGCTACCGCTTCGGGCACCGCCGCCACCGCACCGCGGACCACCCCCACCCCCGACCAGGCCGCGTCCACCACGAAATACCCCGCCGCGACCACCGCGACCACCGGCAACGCCAACCCCGAGTCCATTGTGGACATCGTCAGCCAAGGGCCGTGGTCCATGCCGCCGTGGGGCATCGCCGTCACCATGTAGAACATCGCCGCCGCCGAGAGTGCGTGGTCAGCGCAGCCTGATCGGTGCCCTCGCCACCACGCCGCCGCGAACCAGCCCGCCGTCAACGCCAGGACCGCCTGCCAGCCCGCCGCCGGGATCGGGCCGCCCGCCGGGGACAGCATCGCCACCATCGCCACCACCAGCAGCAGCTCCGCCAGGTCGCCGTGGCGGACCGCCGGGCCCAAGCGGGCGTAGTCGAGGCGGACCAGCCGCAGCACACACGGCAACGCCAGCGCCGCGAACGCCGCCGTCAGCGCCCAGCCCATCGTCAACCCGCGAACCGTGCGCCGGGCATCCGCAAGTCACACATCCGGGGCCTCACTCTGCGTCGTCGGGTGGTCATTCCACCGTGACACCCCGCCGAGGCACGCACCAGCCGTCAATGAGGTGAAGCCCGTTGACCCACAAGAGCGACGGCCGGCTACGCCCCGCTCGTCAGGACGAGCCCGCTGGTCGGCACCCCGGTCCCCGCCGTCACCAGCACCCGCGACGCGCCGGCGACCTGGTTGGCCGCCGTGCCGCGCAGCTGGCGGACGCCCTCGGCGATGCCGTTCATGCCGTGGATGTACGCCTCGCCGAGCTGCCCTCCGTGCGGGTTGAGCGGCAGCGCGCCGTCGAGTTCCAGCGTGCCGTCGGCGATGAAGTCCTTCGCCTCGCCGCGGCCGCAGAAACCCAGTTCCTCCAGCTGCATCAGCACGTACGGCGTGAAGTGGTCGTAGAGCACCGCGACGTCCACATCGGACGGTCCGAGCCCGGACTGAGCCCACAGCTGCCGCCCGACGACGCCCATCTCCGGCAGCGCGGCCAGGTCGTCGCGGTAGTAGCTGGTCATCACGTACTGGTCCGGCCCGCTCCCCTGCGCCGCCGCCGCGATCACCGCCGGCGGCTGCGCCAGCTCACGAGCCCGCGCAAGACTCGTCACGACCAGCGCGACCCCGCCGTCGCTCTCCTGGCAGCAGTCGAGCAGGTGCAGCGGCTCCGCCACCCAGCGCGACGCCTGGTGCTCCTCCAGGGTGATCGGCCGTTCGTGGAACCACGCGTTCGGGTTGGTCGCCGCGTGCTTGCGGTCGAGCACCGCGATCCGGCCGAAGTCCTCGCTCGTCGCGCCGTAGTCGTGCAGGTACCGCCGCGCCACCATGGCCACGGTGGCCGCCGGGGTCGCGATGCCCATCGGGTAGTGGAACGCGTTGTCCACACCGGACGAATTGACCTGCCCGGCCGCGGCCGACGACACCTGCCCGAACCGCATCCCCGAACGCTCGTTGAACGCCCGGTACGCGACGACGACGTCCGCGACGCCGGTCGCCACCGCCATCGCGGCCTGCTGCACGGTCGCCGCCGCCGCGCCGCCGCCGTAGTGGATGCGGCTGAAGAACTTCAGCTCCGGGATACCGAGTTCGCGCGCCACCGCGATCTCCGCGTTGCCGTCCATGGTGAACGACACCAGTCCGTCCACATCGGACGGCGTGAGACCCGCGTCCGCCAGTGCGTGCGAGATGCATTCGGCCGCCAGCCGCAGTTCGCTGCGCCCGGAGTCCTTCGAGAACTCCGTGGCGCCGATCCCCACGATGGCCGCCCGGCCCGAGAGCGTCACGGCAGCGTCACCTCCACCGTCCCGGCGACGTGCTCACCGATACTGTCCACTCCGGACACCGATACGACGACATCTTGGCCGGAAGCCGAAACCACCCGTCCGGTGAACGTCAGCGTGTCGTAGGCGTAGCAGGGAACACCGAGCCGGATCTTGATCGACCGGATCAGCGCATCCGGCCCGGCCCAGTCCGACACGAACCGCTGCACCAGGCCGGTGTCGGTGAGGATGTTGAGGAAGATGTCCTTCGAGCCGCGTTCGACCGCGGCGTCGCGGTCGTGGTGCACGTCCTGGAAGTCGCGGGTGGCCAGCGCCGTGCTCACGACGAACGTCGGCGTCGCCTCGATCGTCAGCGGCGGCAGCTCGGTCCCTTCGGTGACGGTCATCGGGCGACCTTCCACGCGGGCAGCGTCAGGTTTTCGTCGACCCGGACGAACGCCGCCACCACCGGAAGTCCGATGTGGACCTCTTCCGGCGCCGCGTCCAGCAGCTCGGCCATCACCCGGACTCCTTCTTCCAGTTCCACCAGGGCCACGACGAACGGCAGCTCCTTGCCCGGCACGGGCGGGTGGTGGTGCACGACGTAGGAGAACACGGTCCCGCGGCCGCTCGCGACGATGTAGTCCGGCTTCGCGTCGAGCGCGCCGTCCGGCGGCATCGGCCCCGGCGGGTGCCGCAGCGTCTCACCCCAGCGCTGGATCCGCAGTTCGCCCTGGCGGAGACCTTCCCAGAAGAACTCGGTGTCCTTGCTGATCACCGGGCGCAGCACCGGAGCCGGTGGCGGCTTCGGTGCGGGTGGCCGGAACTTCAGCACCCGGAACATCATCTCCGCGACGGCTTCCCCGTCGACGTACCAGGTCATCCGCGTGGTGACGAACCAGCCCTCGCCGAGCGCGGTCCTCTTCGGACCGACGACGTCCTCCAGCCGGGTCCGCGCCTCGACCTGCTCGCCCGGACGCAGGTAACGGTGATAGGTCTGCTCCGAGTTCGTCGCGACGACCGAGGTGAACCCGGCTTCGTCGAGCAACTCCATCATCAAACCCAGGGGGTCGTCGCTGCCCCGCGGGACGTTCAGGCCACCCATCGTCCACACCTGCGCCATCGCCGGCGGCGCGACGAGTCCCTTGTGGACGCTCCGGGCGGCGAACTCCGGGTCGGTGTAGACGGGGTTGGTGTCCCCGATCGCTTCGACCCAGTTGTTCACCATGGCCTGGTTCACGGGGTCGCGCGCCAGGCGCGGCGCGCACTCCCCGCGAGCCGCGATCTCCTCGGCGGTCGTCAAGATGTCGGTCATCGCGGCACCCTCGGCAGGCCCAGGCCGATCGAAGCGATCAGCTCCCGTTGGATTTCGCTGACCCCGCCACCGAAGGTCAGCACGATGTTGCGCTTGGCGCAGACGTCCAGCCACTCCGCCAGCTCGGCGGTGTCCGGATCGGCCAGGTCGCCGTGGCGTGCCACCAGTTCTTCGAGGTTCCGGCCGATCCGCTGGATGACCTCGGAGCTGAAGACCTTGGTCGCCGAGGCGTCCGCGACGGCCACTGGCGCGCTCGCGGAGGACACCGCGACCTGCCAGTTCAGCAGCTCGTTCACCCGCGTCACCGCCATGGCGTCGGCCAGCACGGCCCGGACGTCGGCGAGGTCGAGCAGGCCGTGGGCGGCGGCCCAGGCGCGCACGCGGTCGTACAGCCCGCCGATCCGCCCGGCCGGGCCGAGCATGACGCGCTCGTGGTTGAGCTGCGTCGTGATCAGCCGCCAGCCCTCGTTCTCCTTGCCCACCAAGCGGTTCACCGGCACGCGAACGTCCGAATAGTACGTCGCGTTGACGTGGTGGGCGCCGTCGCAGGTGATGATCGGCGTCCACGAATAGCCGGGATCGCTCGTATCCAGGATGAGGATCGAGATGCCCTTGTGCCGCGGCGCGTCGGGCGCGGTCCGGACGGCGAGCCAGATGTAGTCGGCGTCGTGGCCGCCGGTGGTGAAGATCTTCTGGCCGTTGACGACGTAGTCGTCGCCGTCGCGCACCGCGGTCGTCCGCAGCGCCGCGAGGTCGGTGCCCGCTTCCGGTTCGGTGTACCCGATCGCGAAGTGGATTTCCCCGGCCAGGATCTTGGGGAGGAAGAAGGCTTTCTGCTCGTCGGTGCCGAACTGCTGCAGCGTCGGCCCGACGGTCTGCAGCGTCACCGACGGCAGCTGGACGTCGGCGCGCACGGCCTCGTCGACGAACAAGTGCTGTTCGATCTCGCCGAAGCCCTGCCCGCCGTACTCGACCGGCCAGCCGACGCCGAGCCGGCCGTCGCGGCCCATCCGGCGGACGATCTCGCGGAACACCGGCCCGTGCCGCTCGCGACGCATCGCCTGGCGTTCTTCGGGGCTGATCAGCCCGGCGAAGTACGCGCGCAGTTCGGCGCGCAGGTCCTTCTGCGCCGCGGTCAGTTCGACGTGCATCCGCTCACCCCGCCACTCGTTCGCCGAGCTTGCCGAGCCGGTGCGCGGCGCCGCCGAGCGCCCGGCCGAGATCCTTGACCTGCGACGAATACCGGTGCAGCGGATAGGTTTCGTCGACGCCGACGCCGCCGTGCAGGTGGTGGCAGGTCGCGAGGGCCGCCGGCGCCTGCGTCGCGAGCCAGTACGCGGCGACGTCGAGTTCGGCGTCCGCCTCGAGGCCGGCCGCCAGCCGCCACACCGCGGACGTCACGGCCAGGTGGACGGTCCGCGCGGCCACGTAGACGTCGGCGATCTGGCCCGCCACCGCCTGGAAGGTCGCCAGCGGCCGGCCGAACTGCGTGCGCTCGCCCACGTGCTTCACCGTCAGGGCCAGTGCGCCGGCCAGGAGCCCGTCCCCGACCGCGAGCGCGCCGGCGAGCGCGAACCGGTGCAGCGCGGCGACGGCGCCGCGGTCGAACAGCAGGTCGGTCTCCTCGACGGCGACGTCGTCCAGGCGCACGGTGCACTCCGGCGTCCCCGCCGACGTGGGTGTCGGGACGAGCGTGACGCCGTCGGCGCCGCCGTCCACGAGGTAGACCGCGGTGCCGTGCGGCGTCGACACGGGCGTGAGGATCCGGGTCGCTTCGGCGGCATACGGAACGGCGGTCTTGACGCCGCTGAGCAGCCACTTCCCGCCGGCCGCCCGCGCGGTCGTGGCGGGCTCGCCGGCGAGCGGGGCGGACGGCTCGTTCAGGGCCGCGGTGAGCAGCGCCTCCCCCGCGGCGACCGGCGGGAGGAACTCCGCGCGCTGTGCCGGGGTGCCGAGCGTCTCGATCGGCAGGACGCCCAGGGCCAGCGTGGCGTAGGCGGGCACCGGCGCGGCGGCGCGGCCGACTTCGGTGAGGACCTGCGCGACCTCGGCGACACCCAGGCCGTCGCCCTCCAGGTCCGGGGGCAGCGCGAGGGCCAGCAGGCCCGAAGACGCGAGCGCGCGCCAGGGATCCTCTTCCGCACCGAGCACTTTGGCGGCGAGGGCGGCGATCTCCGTCTGCGTATCGTCAAGGGTGAAGTCCACGCCCGTCCCTCCGGGTTCGGCGCAATACTGAAACCTGTTCTAGTCTTAACCGGAAAGGGTCGGTACGGCAACCCCCGGCGGAGGACCTGGATGGCGGTGACCGAACGCGGCGGCGCGCGCCGCCGGTTGATCACCGTGCCGCCGACCGCCGGCGTGCCCGACCCGGTCCCGCTCGACCTGCCGGGGCGCGGCCGGACCGTCGTCACCGACGTCGGGCCGCGCGACGCGCCCGCGTTCGTCCTGCTGCACTCGGTGGCCTGCACGGGCCTGCTGACCTGGTATCCCGCCCTCGACCGGCTGGCGCGCGACCACCGCGTCGTCGTGTTCGACCAGCGCTGGCACGGCCGCGGCATCCGGTCGCCGGAGTTCCGGCTCGCCGACTGCGCCGAGGACGTCGTCGCCGTCGCGGACGCGCTCGGCATCGGCCGGTTCGCGCTCGCCGGGTACTCGATGGGCGGGATGGTGGCCCAGCTGGTCGCCCGCGCGGAACCAGAACGTGTTACCGGATTGGTCCTCTGCTCGACCGCGAGCAACTTCCGCCGCGGGCTGCGCCAGCGCGTCGCCCTCGACGTGTTCGGCCGGACGCTGCGGCAGCTGCGCGAGCGCGTCAAGCTCCCGGTGGCGCCCGGGGCACCGCCGCGGCGCGTCGAGGACTACCGGTGGGGCCTGCGGGAGTTCCGGTCGACCACGCCGTGGGAGATCGCAGTCGCCGTCGACGAGATCGGCCGGTTCGACTCGACGCCGTGGCTGCCGGCGCTGCGGCTGCCCGCGGCCGTCGTCGTGACCACGAAGGACCGGTTCATCTCCCCCGACCACCAGCGGTCGCTGGCCCGCCGGATCCCGGGCGCGGCGACGTACGAGGTCGCGGCCGGGCACGCCGCCTGCGTCCTGGCCGCCGACCGCTGGGTGCCCGCTCTGCTCGCCGCCGTCCACTCCCTGTGAGGAAGGAACCCCGATGGGACGCTTCAGCCTGCCCGACGAGAAACCCGGCGGCCTCGACTCGCCCGTGACGGCCAAAGTCATGAAGTACGGCGCGAAAGCGCAGGTGGCGGTCTTCCGGCTGACCGGCGGGCGCGTCGGTAGCACGTGGCGGGTCGGCGCCGGCTTCCGCAAGCCGGTGCCGACGCTGCTGCTGGAGCACCGCGGGCGCAAGTCCGGCCGGCTGTTCACCACGCCGCTGCTGTACCTGCGCTCCGGCGAGGACGTCGTCATCGTCGGTTCGCAGGGCGGCCTGCCGAAGCACCCGCAGTGGTACCGCAACCTGCTGGCGCACCCCGAAACCCGCATCCACCTCAAAGGACGGCGGAACGTCGACGTCACGGCGCGCGTGGCCGGTCCGGACGAACGCGCGGTCCTGTGGCCGCGGCTGGTCGAGCTCTATGCCGACTTCGCGAAGTACCAGGCGTGGACCGACCGGGAGATCCCGGTCGTCGTCCTCAGCCCGCGGCCTTGAGCAGCTCGGCCAGTGCGTCCGGGAGCGCGTCGGCCAGCGGCCAGAGGTCCTTGACGAGCTCCCGCGCGCCGAGCAGGCCGACGTGCACCTTGCCGGCGTTGGACAGCACCGTGACGTTCAGCCCGGCGCCGTGGAAGACCGGGCCGAGCGGGTAGAAGCCGGTGATCCGCGCGCCGAGCAGGTAGAGCGGCATCGGCGGGCCGGGCACGTTGGAGACGACCAGGTTGTGCACCACCGGGTGCTTTTCGGCCAGGCGCAGCGCCGAGTACGCGCGCACGGCGAGGCCGAACATCGTGGCCGCGGAGAACTGCGCCCAGTCCTGCAGCATGTCGGCGTCGATGTCGTGGTGGTGATCCTTGGACAGCCGGTTGGCCTCGGCCAGGAAGAACACGCGCGCGGCCGGGTCGTCGAGGTGCGTCGGCAGCGAGGCGAAGAACGCCGACACCTTGTTGCTGCCGTGGTCGCGTTCGGTCCGGTCGTGCACCGAGACCGGGACGGTCGCGACCAGCGGGTCTTCGGGCAGTTCGCCGCGCCCTTCGAGGAAGTCGCGCAGCGCCCCGGCGACGAGGGCGAGCACGACGTCGTTCACCGTGACGCCGAACGCGTTCTTGACCGCCTTGACGTCGTCGAGGTCGAGCTGGGCGAAGGCGACGCAGCGGTGGCCGGTGATCGTGCCGTTCAGCGACGTCCGCGGCGCGGTGAAGGGGACCGGCATCCCCTTGCCGCGCAACGCTTTGCCGAGCCAGCGCGGGACGAGCCCGAGCAGGTCGGGCAGCAGCCGGGCGACCTCGGCGGGGCGCCGGGCGATGCTCTCGACGCCGGTGCGGAGCAGCTGCACCGGCGACGGCAGCGCGGGGTTGCGGGGCGCCTCGACGTCCGGCATCGGCGCGTCGGGCTCGAGCCCGGCCAGGTAGGTGATCAGGCTGGCGCCGCTCACGCCGTCGACGCTCGCGTGGTGCATCTTCAGCAGCACCGCGAGCTGGCCGTCGGCCAGGCCTTCGATGACGTACAGCTGCCAGAGCGGGTGCGCGCGGTCGAGCTGCTGGCCGGCGATGTGCGCGCAGAGCTCGGCCAGTTCGGCGCGGTCGCCGGGGGCCGGGACGCCGATGCGGTGCACGTGGTGGTCGAGGTCGAAGTCCTCGTCTTCGATCCACACGGGATGCCCGACGTTCCAGACCGGATTGTGCAGTTTGCGGCGGAACGCCGGGATCACCCGGACCCGCCGGTCCAGTTCGTCCTTCAGCTTGGCGAAGGTGTAGCCGCCGGGGACGGTCGAGCCGTCGAGGACGAGCAGCCCGCAGACGTGCAGGACCTGGGACGACGTCTCGAGGTACAGGAAGCTCGCGTCGAGGCCGCTCAGTCTCTGCATGGCGATCAGCGTAAGCCACTTCCGACGCGCGGCGCGTCACCCTACTCGCCGGTATCATCACGCTGGTGCAGCCGAATTTCCTGATCCGTCGCGCGGTCCAGCTCGGCCTCACGGCGAACGCGCTCCGGCCGTTGCGAGCCCGCTCCACGACGATCCCGGCGTTCTTCGCGGGGTGGCTCACCAGCGAGCTGGCGCCCCAGTTCCTGGCGCTCACGGCGGCGGATTCGCTGGCCCACGTGGCCCGCCACGGCGTCCGCGACCGGTCGACGCAGGCGGGGCTCGCGATGGCGGCGGCGTCCGCGGCCGGCCTCGCCGCGCTGGTCCGGACGGGCCACGGCGCCCGCGAGGAGATCGAGTCGGCGCTGACCGAGGCGCTGGGCGAGGACTACGCGCAGGAGCTGGGCCGCTCGGACCTCGGGCTGCCGTGGGGCGAGCTGGCGCTGCCGTTCCGGATGGGCGCGCCGGACGTGCGCGTCGACCGCAACATCGCGTACGCCCCGGGCGGGAAGCGGTTCCTGCTGGACGTGTACCGCCCTGCTGAGCCGGTGACGGGTGCCCCGGTGCTGCTGCAGGTCCACGGCGGTGCGTGGGTGATCGGCAACAAGGAGGAGCAGGGCCGGCCGCTGATGCGCTACCTGGCCCGCCGCGGCTGGGTGTGCGTGGCGATCAACTACCCGCTGTCGCCGACGCACCGCTGGCCGGCGCACATCGTGGCGGCGAAGCAGGCGCTGGCGTGGATCCGGTCTTCGATCTCCGACTACGGAGGCGACCCCGGCTTCGTCGCCGTGACGGGCGGTTCGGCGGGCGGGCACTTGTCGGCGTTGCTGGCGTTGTCCCAGAACGACCCGGCGCTGCAGCCGTCGTTCGAGGACGTGGACACGAGTGTTCAGGCGTGCGTACCGCACTACGGGGTGTACGACTTCGCGGCGACGTCGGGATCGCGGGCGAGCCAGTACCGGTTGGAGAGCCTGATCGCGCGTCGCGTGTTCGCGGCGGATCGGGATCCGGTCCGGCATTTGGACGACTACGTGGCGGCGTCGCCGTTGGACCGGATTTCTTCCGAGGCACCACCGTTTTTCGTGATCCACGGACGGGACGATTCGCTGGTGCCGGTGCGCGAGGCGCGCGAGTTCGTGCGGCGGTTGCGGGAGAAGTCGCGTCAGCCGGTGGCTTATGCCGAGTTGGCGGGGGCGCAGCACGCGTTCGACGTGTTCACTTCGGTGCGTTCGGCCCACGTCGTCCGGGGAGTGGCGCGGTTCTTGGATTTCACCTACAACGCTTGGAAAGCCGAGAACCGGTAGAAGCCGACTTCGCCCGCCGATCAGTAGGCCAGGTCGACCGGGCTTGCCGATGGCGGGCCGTCGAGGCGCCATTCCGTGCCCGCCCGGATGAAGCGGTACCAGCGGGCGTCACGGCCGTAGCGCAGCTGTAGCTCTCCTTGCGTTAGGCGGTTGCGCCACACCTTCGGCTTTCCCGGCAGACCCGCGTCGGTCAGGACTGCCTGGGCTTCGGCCAATGGGCCTGGGCCCGGTTGCCACGTCTCGCGCACGACCGCCAAGCCCGCGCGGCCGGCTTCGCGCCACGCCTCCGCCCAGAGGACCAGATCTCGCGCCGGCACCTCGGCCGCGGTGGCCAGCGCGGTGAAGTCCGAGCCGGAGCGGCTCGCCGCCCGGCGGGCAAGGTCCTCCTCGAACGTCAGCTGGGTTGCCGTCGCGCCGGTGACCAGGAGGTCGCGGGCCAGCGAGGCCGCGTCCGCCGCCAGGCCGGAGAGCGCCGCCGCCGTCCAGCCGGTGCTCGGGGGTGGGTCGAGGTCCAGGACCGCCGGTGGCCCGGCCATCCGCGGCGGTGGGGGCAACGCCGGGATCGCGCCCGGACGGCGTGCGTAGGCCGCGCGGGGTGTCAGACCCTCGTCGACGCGCTTCGGCAGCTTGGGTTTCTCGCCGCGCGCCGGGGAGCGGCGGGCCCGCAGCTCGGCCAGGACGTCGGCCCGCGGGCGGCCGCGCAGCAGGAACAGCGTGAACGGGTCGCGGTCCACCTCGTCGGCGACCAGGTAGTACACCGCGGCGACGTGCTTGCACGGGTTCGCCGAGTCCGGGCACGAGCACCGCGGCCGCAGGTCGCCCGGGCCGGGCAGCAGGTCGGCGCCCGCCTCGCGCGCCTGCTCGGCCAGGGCGGCCGGCAGTTCGCCGTCGAGCAACGCGGCCGCGTGGCCGAGCTGGGTGCCGACCACGCCGAGCAGGGTGTCCCACTCGCCGTCGGTGAAGGTGCGCATCGTGATGGTCACCTTGTACGGCTGCGGCCGGCTGCCGCGCACGCGCGCCGTCATCTCGCCGGCGCCGAAGTGCAGCTCGCTGACCGTGCCCTTGCGCGCGTACGTCCGCCCGCGCGGCAGCCGGTTCGGGTCGAGCTTGGCGCGTTGCTCCAGGGCGTCGACCCAGGCGCGGCCCCACCACGTCGTGCCGAAATTGCGCCGCGGCGGCATCACCCGCTCCCGAGGCGGACGAGGTCGGCGAGCTCGTCGTCGGAGAGTTCGGTGATCCAGTCCTCCCCCGCGCCGACGATCGACTCCGCCAGCCCGCGCTTCTTTTCCAGCACCTGCGCGATCCGCTCTTCGAGGGTGCCCTCGGCGATCAGCCGGTGCACCTGGACCGGCCGGTCCTGGCCGATGCGGTACGCGCGGTCGGTGGCCTGGTCCTCGACCGCCGGGTTCCACCAGCGGTCGTAGTGGATGACGTGGGTCGCGCGGGTCAGGTTGAGCCCGACGCCGCCCGCCTTGAGCGAGAGCAGGAAGACCGGGATTTCGCCGGCCTGGAACCGGTCGACCATGTCCTGGCGTTTCGCGGGCGAGCTTTCGCCGGAGAGCAGCTCGGTGGGCAGGCCGCGTTCGCTGAGGCGGCGTTCGAGGAGCCGGCAGAGCTGGACGTACTGGCTGAAGACGAGGACGCTCTCGCCCTCGTCGAGGATGACGTCCACCAGTTCTTCGAACGCGGCGAGCTTGCCGGACCGGCCGGTGAGCGCGCCGTGCGGTTCCTTGAGGAACTGCGCGGGGTGGTTGCAGATCTGCTTGAGCTCGGTGAGCAGCTGCAGGACCTGCCCGCGCCGTTTGATGCCCTGCGTCTCGCGGATTTCGGCCAGGTTTTCGCGGACGACGGCTTCGTAGAGCGTGGTCTGCTCGGCGGTGAGCGGGACGAACCGGTCGGTCTCGGTCTTGGGCGGCAGTTCCGGGGCGATGTCCGGGTCGGACTTGCGCCGCCGCAGCAGGAACGGCCGCACGGTGGCGGCGAGCCGTTCGGTGACGGCCTTGTCCCGGTCACGTTCGATCGGGCGCGCGACCGTGCGGCGGAAGCGGTCGAGCGGGCCGAGCAGGCCGGGGGTGGTCCAGTCCACAATGGACCACAGTTCGGTGAGCCGGTTTTCGACGGGGGTGCCGGTGAGGGCGACCTTGGCGCGGGCGGGGATCTTGCGGAGCTCCTTGGCGGTGGCGGAGAGCGGGTTCTTGACGTGCTGCGCTTCATCGGCGGCGACGAGCCCCCAGTCCACTTCGGACAGTGTCTCGCGGTCGCGCCGGAGAACACCGTAGGTGGCGAGGACGACCTCGTGGGGGGCGAGGTCGTCGAGGTGGCGGCTGCCGCCGTGGAACCGGCGGACGGGGATGTCGGGGGCGAAGCGGGCGAACTCGCGCTCCCAGTTGCCGAGGAGGGAGGTCGGGCAGAGCACGAGAGTGGGGCCGGCGGTGGTCGGGGTGGCAGTGGGGTCGGCTTCGGTGGAGCCGGGATGGCTGCCGGCGCGCGGCTCGGCAAGCCCCGCCGCGGCTTCGACACGGCGAAGTTGGCCATCGACTCCAGGCTCGGCAAGGCCTGCAGCGCCGGGATGGCCGGCGGTGGTCGGGGTGGTAGTGGGGTCGGCCTCGGCGGGGGCTTCGGTGGAGCCGGGGTGGCTGCCGGCGCGGAGGTCGGCGGGGCTCGAAGCGGCTTCGGCCAGTGGAGGACGGCCGCTGCCGGCAGCCCCGGGATCGGCCGAGCCGGGGTGGCTGCCCAAGCTGGGCTCAGCCGCCTCCAGCGGGCCGGGGTGGCCGCCGGCCCCAAGCTCAGCCGCCAGGGCTCGGCGGTGCAGGTGCAGCGCGATCAGCTGGATCGTCTTGCCCAGACCCATGTCGTCGGCCAGGCACGCGCCCAACCCGAGGCCCGTCATCGTGGCCAGCCACGCCACCCCCGCCTGCTGGTACGGCCGCAACGTCGCCCTCAGCCCCGGCGGTGGGGCCACCTCGGCCGTAGCCCGGTCGCGGATCCGGGCCACCAGGTCACCCAGCACCGGCGGGGCCGTGAACTCCACGCGCTCGCCGTCGAGTTCCAGCTCGCCCGTCAACGCCGCCGCCAGGGCCTCGCCCGCCTCCAGCTTGCGTGCGCGCCCGCGGACCTTGGCCAGCAGCTGCGGATCCACCCGCACCCACTGCCCGCGCAACCGGACCAACGGCCGCTTCGCTTCGGCCAGCGCCGCGACCTCGGATGGCGTCAGCTGCTCGCCGCCCAGACTGAGCTGCCAACGGAACTCCAGCAGGCTCCGCAGCGCGAACTCCGCCTCCGTCACGCTCGCCGGGGCCTGGGTCGCGCTCGCCTTCGCCTTCACCTCGCCCGCGAACAGGCCCTTCGACCACAGCACCTCGATGCCCGCGCCGCCCAGGTCGCGGGCGCCGTCGGTGAGGAGGTCGACCACCTCGTCGTCGGACAGCTCCAACGACGCCGGCGCCGGCTGGGACAGCACCCGCTCCAGGGGCGCCCACGCCCGCGCGCCGCGGCGGAGGCCCAGCAGCAGCTGCGTCTCCACCTGGTCGCCGAGGCGGCTCAGCACCGCGTCCGGGGCGTCCCACAGCGTCGAGGCCTCCACCACCAAGCTCGGCTCCGCCATGCTCCGGACCGCCAGCACCCCGGCGAACGATTCGTCGTCCAGGCCCTCGACCCGCAGCAGCACCTGGACACCCCGCGGTTCACGGGCCTCCAGCTCGGCCAGCCAAGCCGCGCCGTCCGGGCCGAGCAGGGCCGGTTCGCGGGCCGCGAACGCCGGGTCGCCCGCGCCGACCGGGGCCGCCGGGCTGCGGGCCAGCAGGTCGGCCGTCGCGTCCCAGAGCGCGCGGACCAGGGAATCCGGTGAGTGCAGGCGGATGCGTTTCAGCCCCGTCAACGGCAGCGCGTACGCCTCCGGTGGCAACGCACCGGCCAAGCCGCGCAGCAGCTCCTCGTCGGCCGCGTCCAACGGGCCGATCCGCCACGCCGCCGCCCCGGCCGGGGAGACGGCGGGCCGCAGCCGGCCGCGCGCGACGAGGTTCACCCCCGCGTTGACCGCCGCCGACCACGCCGCGACCGCCGGGCTCGCCTCCTCCCCCACCGACAGGAGCCGGGGCAGGGCGCGCTCGAGCGGCACCAGCTCCGCCTCGACCTTCGTCCGCGCGAACCGGGCGCCCCGGGGCAGCACGAGCTCGATCGTGGTCCCGCCGGCCACGTCGTCGCCCCACAAGGCCAGCACGCCTTCCCGCGGGGGATCCGCGGGAAGGTAGGTGGCCCGGGTGTCTGCGCTGAACTCCACGACGGCAACGCTAGAACACACCCCCGACAGTTTCGGCCCGGAGGGCACGAACGGTCCTTTCGCGCCCTCCGAAGCTCACCCGGAACTCACCGCGGCAGGCCCAGGAGCCGTTCCGCCGTCAACGACCGCAGCACCTGCGTAGTCCCGCCCGCGATGGACAGGCACCGCGTCAGCAGGAACTCGTGCTGCGCCGCGCCCCCCGCGACCAGCGCCCCCGCCCCCGCCAGCTCCAGCGCGAACTCCGCGACCTCCTGCCGGTGCGAAACCCCGAGCAGCTTCCGCACGCTCGACTCCGCGCCCGGGTCCTGCCCCTCCAGCCGGCGCAGGGCCGCCCGCAGGTCGAGCACGGATCCGGCGACCCCCTCGGCCACCAGCGAACCGAGCCGGTCCAACGCGACGTCGTCCAGCGCCGACGCGTCCACAGTGGACACCAGTGACCGGACGCTCTCCCCCACCGCCGACCCGCTCCCGAGCGCCACCCGCTCGTTGGCCAGCGTCGTGCGCGCCAGCCGCCACCCACCACCGGGAGCACCGACGACGTCGGCGTCCGGGACGAACACGTCGTCGAGGAACACCTCGTTGAACACCGCCTCGCCGGTGATCTCCCGCAGTGGCCGCGTGGTGATACCCGAAGCGCGCATGTCGACCAGGAAGTACGTGATCCCCTGGTGCCTGGGCGCGGCCGGGTCCGTGCGCGCCAGGCAGATGCCCCAGTCGGCCTCCCGCGCCAGCGACGTCCACACCTTCTGCCCGGTCAGCCGCCAGCCGCCGTCGACGCGCCGCGCCGCCGTCCGCAGCGACGCCAGGTCCGATCCCGCGCCGGGCTCGCTGAACAGCTGGCACCACGTGAGTTCGCCCCGCAGCGTCGGCCGGGCGAACCGGTCGCGCTGCTCGTCGCTGCCGTGTTCGAGGATCGTCGGGACCGCCCACGCCCCGATCACCAGGTCCGGGCGGTGGACGCCGGCCGCGGCGAGCGCGCCGTCGATCCGCAGCTGCGCCGCGGCGTCGGCACCGCGGCCGTAGGGGGCGGGCCAGTGCGGCGTCAGCAGCCCGGCGTCCGCCAAAGCGACCCGTTGCGACGCCACCGGCAGCGCCGCGATCCGCGCCACCTCCTCGGCCAGCGAAGGGTCTTCGCCGACGTCGACGCCCAAAGTGCGTTCGGTCCCGGCGAGAGCCAGCGAAGCCGCCTGACGCCGCCACGGACCCGCACCCCCGAGCCATTGCCGCAGCGCGACGGCCCGGCGCAGGTAGAGGTGCGCGTCGTGCTCCCACGTGAAGCCGATCCCGCCGAGCACCTGGATGCAGTCCTTGGCGTTGGCGACGGCCGCGTCCAAGGCGACGGCGGCCGCGCTCGCCACCGACAGCGGGTGCTGTCCGGACGCCGCTTCCCAGGCCAGCGCTTCGGCCGCTTCGGCGCGGCAGAGCATCTCCGCGCACAGGTGCTTGATCGCCTGGAACCCGCCGATCGCCTGGCCGAACTGCTCGCGGACCTTGGCGTACTCGACCGCGACGGTCAGGCACCGCCGCGCCACACCCGCCGCCTCGGCGGAAGCCAGCGTGGCCGCCAACGGAAGCACCGGCGGCAGGGTCAGGACCTCGGCATCGACCCCGGAGAGCCGGATCCGCGCCAGCGGACGCGAGAAGTCGAACGGGGAGAGGGGTTCGACCGTCACCCCGGGCGTCCCGGGCGCGAGCAGCACGTGCCCGTCGTCGACCGGCACGAGCAGCCAGGACTCCGTAGAGGCGCCGGGCACGGGCCCGCTGACGCCGTCCTCGAGCGGGTCCAGCAGCACGGCGATCGTGGCTTCCCCCTCGGCGACGGCTTCGAGGAGTTCCTTCGCCGACGGGATCTCCGCCAGCAGGAGGCCACCCAAGGCCGTGCCGAGCACCGGACCGGGAACGAGTTCTTCCGCCGCCGCGGCCAGGCCGGCGGCCAGATCGGCGACACTCCCCTCGGCACCGCCCACCGCGGCCGGCAGGGCGACGCCGAAGAGGCCGAGCCCGGCGAACCCGGCCGGCAGACCGGCCCCGGTTTCCGCCGCGCGCACCGCCTCTCGCGGGTGGTGGGCGGCGGACCAGGCGTGGATCGCCTCGGCCAGCGCGGCCTGTTCCTCGGTGAGCGCGACCGCCATGGGGCCTCCTCGCGGGACGGGACTGTGTCAGCTCTTGCCGATCCGGGCGGCAGTCACGGCGGAACGGGTGCCGGGGAGCGGGCGGGCTCCGGCCCCGTCTCCGCCTGCTTCCGACCGAATCGGCAAGACTACTCGCGAGTGTAGAACGTGTTACAGTTTTTCGGCCAGTGGGTCAATTGTTGAACGTTTCGCCAGGCGAGGTACGCTACGTCGTGAACTGAAACAAGTTCCGGAGAACGGGGGAACACCGATGCCCGGCAAGACCAAGGCGCGCGGCAACGGCATGAGCGCGATCGGGGCCGACGAACTCGGCTCCGCCGCCCAGCGCGACCGCCGTCGCCGGATCATCGACGCCACCCTCGCCCTGGCCTCGAAGGGCGGTTACGACGCCGTCCAGATGCGCGCCGTCGCCGAAAAGGCCGACGTCGCCCTCGGCACGCTCTACCGGTACTTCCCGTCGAAGATCCACCTGCTCGTCTCCGGCCTCGCCCGCGAGTTCGAGCGCGCGCAGGAGAAGCTGGAGCGGCAGGCGATCCCCGGCGAGACGCCGGCCGAGCGGCTGATGTTCGTGCTCGGCCGCAACACCCGGCTGATGCAGCGCGACCCGCACCTGACCGAGGCGATGGTGCGGGCGTTCATGTTCGCCGACACCTCCGCCGCGGCTGAGGTCGAGCAGGTCGGGCGGCTGATGGAGAACATGTTCGCCCAGGCCATGGGCATCTCCGAGCCGACCGAGGCCGACCGCGACATCTTCCACGTCGTCGCGGACGTCTGGATGGCGAACCTGGTGGCCTGGGTGACGCGCCGCGCGTCGGCCGCCGACGTCGCCAACCGCCTCGAGCTGTCGGTCCACCTCCTGCTCGACAAGTGATTCCGGCGCCGGCGGTCGCCGAGGCGCACAGCCGGCTGCACCGCGCGCTGGAACCGCTGACCGACGAGCAGGTCGTCGAGCCGTCACCGTTGCCCGGCTGGACGCGCGGCCACGTGCTCGCCCACGTCACCGACGCCGGGCGAGCGCTCGCCGACCTGGTCGAGAACGCGCTGCGCGGGGTGCTCGTCCCGCTCTACGACCCGAAGACGCACGACCGGGACGGCATCATCGAGGCGACCGCCGGCCGGTCCGCCGAAGAGCACCGGCGGGCCCTGCTCCGCCACTGCGTCCGCCTCGAAGACGCCTGGGCCCGGGTGACCGACTGGGACCAGCGCGTCAACTACCGCGACGGCAAGCTCTCCAGCACCGTCTTCACCCGCTGGCGCGAAGTCTGGGTCCACGCCGTCGACCTCGACGTCGGCATCGGCTTCGCCGACTGGCCCGCCGACTTCTGCGGCCACGCCGTGGACTTCCTCGCCGACCGGCTGCCGGCCGGCGTCACGCTCCGCGCCGGCGACCGCCGGTGGGGCTCCGGCGATCGCGAAGTCACCGGGTCCGTGCGCGACCTCGCGGCGTGGCTGTCCGGCCGGGGCACCGGCGACGGTCTCACCGGCGACCGGCCGGAACTGGGCCCGTGGCCGGTCAGCGGTGCGCGGAGGCCACCTTCGCCAGCTCGTCGAGCGCCTTGAGCGTCTCCGCTTCCGGCAGCGTGTCGAGCAGGAACGTGTACCGCTCGACGCCGGCGTCGCGGAAACCGTCGATCACCTTCGGCGTCGTCGGTCCGCCGAACACCGCGAACTGGACGTCTTCGCGACCCTGATCGGCCAGCCAGCCCCGGACGCGCTGCGCCTCCTGGTACTTCGTGTAGCCGCGAAGCAGCCAGCCGTCGCCGTACTTGGCGAGCCGGTTCAGCGCCGCTTCGCTCTCGCCGCCGATGTAGATCGGCACGTGCGGCTTCTGCACCGGCTTCGGCCAGCTGAAGAGCGGGTCGAGGTCGATGTGCTCGCCGTGGAACTCGGCCTCGTCCTTCGTCCAGATCTCCTTGAGCGCGGCCAGCTGCTCGTCGATCAGCGCGCCGCGGGTCTTGGGGTCGGTGCCGTGGTTGCGCATCTCTTCGCGGTTCCAGCCGACGCCGACGCCGAACAGCACGCGGCCGTCGGAGACCAGGTCCAGGGAGGCGACCTCCTTGGCGGTGTGGATCAGGTCGCGCTGCGGCAGCAACGCGATCCCGGTGCCGAGCAGCAGCTCCGACGTCGCCACCGCCGCCGCGCTGAGCGCCACGAACGGGTCGAGCGTGCGGTAGTACACGCGCGGCAGGTCGCCCCCGCCGGGGTAAGGGCTTTCCCGGCTGGCGGGGATGTGCGAATGCTCGGCCAGGAACAGCGAGTCGAAGCCGCGCTCCTCCAGGGCCGCGCCCAGCACGTCCGGCCGGATGCCTTCGTCGGTCACGAACGTCGAAATCCCGAATTTCATACTCAACGACTACCACCGGCTTGACACGAGGTGCAGGATGAAGTGATCTCATCATACGTTGAATAAGGGGGCAGTCATGGACGTGCAGGACGTCGACTTCGAAGAGCTGTACCGGGGCGCCACCCCGATGGGCCGCAAGATGCCGTGGGACCTCGGCGGCCCGCAGCCGGCGGTCGTCGCGCTGGCCGACGCCGGCGAGTTCACCGGTGAGGTGCTCGACATCGGCTGCGGCCTCGGCGACAACTCGGCGTTCCTCGCCTCGCGCGGCCTGCGGGTCACCGGGCTGGACGGCGCGCCGTCGGCCATCGAGCAAGCCCGGACGCGCGCGCCGGGCGTCACCTTCGCGGTGGCCGACGCGACCACGCTCGAAGGCTACGAAGACCGCTTCGACACGGTCCTCGACAGCGCGCTGTACCACTGCCTGTCCGAGGACGACCGTCGTCGCTACCTCGCCGCGCTGACCCGCGCGGCCCGGCCGGGCGCGACGCTGCACCTCTTCGCCTTCTCCCCGGAAATCCCGGACGGCTTCCCGGCGCCGTACCTGATCACCGAGGCCAACCTGCGGGAGACGGTCGGGAAGGACTGGACGATCGAACGCCTCGAGCCGACCCGCTACACGACGTCGATGACGCCGGAGGAGCTGCGGCAGAGCGTCCGGGCGATCCTGGACCAGGACCCGGCCGAGCTGGACCGCCTGGGCACCGACGACGACGGCCGGGTGCTGGTTCCCGTTTGGCAGCTGAAGGCGGTCCGCCGCTAGACGTTACGCCGGTACTGGCCGCCCACCTCGAAGAACGCCTCCGTGATCTGACCGAGCGTGCACACCCGCGCGGCGTCCATCAGCACCCCGAACAGGTTGCCGCCGCGGGTGGCCGCTTCGCGCAGGGCCTTCAGGGCCTGCTGGGCCTCCTCGTGGTGGCGGTGCTGGAAGTCCGCGAGGCGGTCCAGCTGGGACTTCTTCTCGTCCTCCGTGGCCCGCGCGAGCTCGACCTCGACCTCGTCCTCCCCCGAGCGCGGGTTGCGGAACGTGTTGACGCCGATGATCGGCAGCGAGCCGTCGTGCTTCTTGCGCTCGTACAGGATCGACTCGTCCTGGATCTTGCCGCGCTGGTAGCCCGTCTCCATCGCGCCGAGGACGCCGCCGCGCTCGCTGATCCGGTCGAACTCGGCCAGCACGGCCTCCTCGACCAGGTCGGTCAGCTCGTCGATGACGAACGAGCCCTGCAGCGGGTTCTCGTTCTTCGACAGGCCCCACTCCTTGTTGATGATCATCTGGATGGCCATCGCGCGGCGCACCGACGACTCCGACGGCGTCGTGATCGCCTCGTCGAACGCGTTGGTGTGCAAGGAGTTCGCGTTGTCGTACAGCGCGCACAGCGCCTGCAGCGTCGTGCGGATGTCGTTGAAGCTCATCTCCTGCGCGTGCAGCGAGCGCCCGGACGTCTGCACGTGGTACTTGAGCTTCTGCGACCGCTCGTTCGCGCCGTAGCGCTCGCGCATGGCCACGGCCCAGATCCGCCGCGCCACCCGGCCGAGCACCGAGTACTCCGCGTCCATGCCGTTGGAGAAGAAGAACGACAGGTTCGGCGCGAAGTCGTCGATGTCCATGCCCCGCGCGAGGTACGACTCGACGTAGGTGAAGCCGTTGGACAGCGTGAAGGCGAGCTGCGAGATCGGGTTCGCCCCGGCCTCGGCGATGTGGTAGCCCGAAATGGACACCGAGTAGAAGTTGCGGACGCCGTGCTCGATGAACCACTCCTGGATGTCGGCCATCATCCGGAGGCTGAACTCGGTGGAGAAGATGCAGGTGTTCTGGCCCTGGTCCTCCTTGAGGATGTCGGCCTGCACCGTGCCTCGGACGTTCTTCAAAGCCCACTCGCGCAGCTCGGCGGCCTCGGCGTCGGACGGCTCGCGGCCGTGCTCCTCGCGGAAGCCGGAGAGCTTCTGGTCGATCGCGGTGTTGAGGAAGAAGGCCAGGATCGTCGGCGCCGGGCCGTTGATCGTCATCGACACCGACGTGTTCGGCGCGGTCAGGTCGAAGCCGTCGTAGAGGACCTTCATGTCCTCGAGCGACGCGATCGACACGCCGGACGTACCGACCTTGCCGTAGATGTCCGGCCGCGTGTCGGGGTCGTGGCCGTAGAGGGTCACGGAGTCGAACGCCGTCGAGAGCCGCTTCGCCTCGGAGTCGGCCGAGAGCAGCTTGAACCGGCGGTTGGTGCGGAACGCGTCGCCCTCGCCGGCGAACATCCGCGCCGGGTCCTCGCCCTCGCGCTTGAACGGGAACACACCGGCCGTGTACGGGAAGTAGCCCGGCAGGTTCTCGCGGCGCAGGAACGACAGCAGCTCGCCGGACTCGGCGTACCGCGGCAGCGCCACGCGCGGGATCCGGTTGCCGGACAGCGTGTCGCGCCACAGCTGCGTACGCAGCTCCTTGTCGCGGATCTTGACGACCAGCTCGTCCTGGCGGTACTCCTCGGCGAGCGAGCGGAACCGTTCGAGGAGCTTTGTCGACTCGCCGTCCACATCGGACTCGGCCGCGGCGAGCAGCCCGTCCAGTGCGTCGGTCGAGGCGTCCACCTTGGACAGTTCGGCACGCGCCAGCGCCAGTGCCTCGCGCTTGCGGACCGCGGCGACCTGTGCTTGCGTCTTCGCGTGGTAACCGCGCACGGTCTCGGAAATCTCGGCCAGGTAGCGGGACCGGTTGCCGGGGATGATCGTCGACGCGTCCGTCGACACCTTGCCCTCGACCTTCGGCAGCGTGCCGGCCGAGACGGTCAGGCCGCGCTCGGCGAGCATGCCGCGCAGGTGCTGGTACAGCGCGGTGACGCCGTCGTCGTTGAACTTCGCCGCGCTCGTGCCGTACACCGGCATGTCCTCGGGGCCCTGCGAGAAGGCCTCGCGGTTGCGCACCAGCTGGCGCGCGACGTCGCGGCGGGCGTCCTCGGCGCCGCGGCGCTCGAACTTGTTGATCGCGACGACGTCGGCGAAGTCGAGCATGTCGATCTTCTCCAGCTGCGACGCGGCGCCGAACTCCGGCGTCATCACGTACAGCGACTCGTCCACGAAGTCGACGATGCCGGCGTCGCCCTGGCCGATGCCCGGCGTCTCGACGATCACCAGGTCGTACCCGGCGGCCTTGCAGGCCAGGATCGACTCGCTCAGCCCGGCCGGGATCTCCCCCGACGTCGTGCGGGTGGCCAGCGAGCGGAAGTAGACCGGCGAGCCGTCGAGGCAGTTCATCCGGATGCGGTCGCCGAGCAGCGCGCCACCGCCCTTGCGCCGCGACGGGTCGACGGCGAGCACCGCGATCCGCAGCTTGTCCTCCTGGTCGAGGCGGAAGCGGCGGATCAGCTCGTCGGTGAGCGACGACTTGCCCGAGCCGCCGGTGCCGGTGATGCCGAGCACCGGTACCTCGCGCTTGCCCGCGGCCTCGGTGATGCCGCTCAGCAGGTCGCCGGGCAACTGCTCGGCCTGCAGCTGGGTGATGACGCGGGAGAGCGAGGCGACGTCGCCGGAGAGCACCTTGTCCAGCGCGGGGGCTTCGGCCGCGAGGTCGGTGTCGCAGGCCTTGATCATCATGTTGATCATGCCCGGCAGGCCCATCTCGTAGCCGTCTTCGGGCGAGAAGATGCGGGCGACGCCGCGCGAGTGCAGCAGCTCGATCTCCTCGCGCACGATCACCCCGCCCCCGCCGCCGAAGACCTTGATGTGACCGGCGCCGCGCTCGCGCAGCAGCTCCACCAGGTAGGAGAAGTACTCGACGTGCCCGCCCTGGTAAGCCGAGATGGCAACACCCTGGACGTCCTCGGCGATGGCCGCGGTGGCGACCTCGTCGACCGACCGGTTGTGGCCGAGGTGGACGACCTCCGCGCCCTGAGACTGCAGGATCCGCCGCATGATGTTGATCGACGCGTCATGACCGTCGAAAAGGCTCGACGCCGTGACGAACCGGACGGGGTGCACGGGGCGGTACAGCTCGCTGCTCATCCCTCCAAAATACTTTGACTTCCTACTATTGGAAACCCGAGGACCCGTGACGCGGCTCTCAGGGGCCCCCAGGCGAACTTGACAGTCCCCTGTTCGGCGCTATGTTTAACGAGTCCGTTAATTAACAAGGTGCTGAAATGATGACTGACCAGCTGAGCCGCACGTTCTCCGCCCTGGCCGACCCGACCCGGCGCGCCATCCTCGCCCGGCTTTCGGCCGGCGAGGCGACGGTGAACGAGCTCGCCGAACCGTTCACGATGAGCCTGCCCGCCGTCTCGCGGCACCTGAAGGTGCTCGAACAGGCCGGGCTGATCACCCGCGGCCGCACGCGTCAGTGGCGGCCCTGCCGGCTGGAGGCGAAACCCCTGGCAGACGTCGCCGACTGGGTCGCGACCTACCGGCAGTTCTGGGAGGGCGGCTTCGACCGCCTCGAGGACCACCTGAGGAGGCTGACCGGCGATGCCTGAGCTCACCATCACCCGCGTCTTCGACGCCCCGCGCGAGCTCGTCTACGCCGCCTGGACCGAACCGGACCAGGTCGCGAGCTGGTTCGGTCCGCAGGGCTTCACCTGCTCCGCCGTGACCGTCGACCCGCGCCCCGGCGGCCGCTGGCGGGCCTGCATCCACTCCCCCGAGGGCGAGGACCTGTGGATGCACGGCGTCTACCGCGAGGTCAGCGCCCCGGAACGGCTCGCGTTCACCTTCGCCTGGGAAGCACAGGAGCTGGAGACGCTCGTGACGATCGGCTTCACCGACCTCGAGGGCAAGACCGAGATGACGTTCACCCAGACCGGCTTCCCGACCGTGGCCGAACGCGACGACCACGAGGAGGGCTGGCTCTCCAGCTTCGAGGACCTGACCGGCCACATCCGAGGAAAGGACGCCCGATGACCGCCACGCTGCCCGAGATCGTCTCGCCGGAGGACTGGCAGGCCGCGCGCGACGCGCTGCTGGCCCGCGAGAAGGCCCACATGAAGGCGGCCGACCACCTCGCCGCCGAGCGCCGCCGACTGCCGATGGTCCGCTTCGACGCGAAGTACCAGTTCGAGAGCGCGGACGGGCCGGTCAGCCTGCTCGACCTGTTCGACGGCCGCCGCCAGCTGATCGTCTACCACTTCATGCTGCACCCCGGCGACGAGGCGGGCTGCCCCGGCTGCTCCCTGCTCGTCGACAACATGCCGCACCTGGCCCACCTGCACGCGCGCGACGTCACGTTGAAGATCGTCGCGCCGGCGACGCTGCCGGAGATCGAGCGGTACCGGACGCGGATGGGCTGGGACGTGCCGTGGGTGTCCGCGCACGGCACCGGCTTCACCGAGGACTGCGGGGTCGGAATGGGCTTCGGCGTCAGCGTGTTCCTGCGCGACGGCGACGACGTCTACCGGACGTACTTCACCTCCGGCCGCGGCGGCGAGATGTTCCTGGCCTCGCACCGCTACCTCGACATCACGCCGCTGGGCCGCCAGGAGAACTGGGAAGAGGACAGCCACGGCGACGACGCGCCGAGCTCCTGGTGGCGCCGCCACGACGAATACTGAAACCCGTGTCCGGTCCGCGCCCGCGGCTCCGACCTCGCGGTGACACCCACCGAGGAGGAGCGGAAATGCGCGAGATCGTCTACATGGTCCACACGTCGCTCGACGGCTGCGTCGAGGGCCCGGACGGCGAGTTCGACTGGCCGGTCATGGGACCGGAGCTGTCCGGGCACTCGCGGGAGATGTCCGCCCGCTGCGGCGAGTTCGCCTACGGGCGGAAGGTCTGGGACATGATGGCCGCGTTCTGGCCGGTCGCCGAGACGGTCTCCGACGACCCGCACGACGTCGCGTTCGCGCCCGTGTGGCGGGAAACGCCGAAGACCGTGTTCTCGCGGACGCTGGAGAAGGCGGACTGGAACACGCGGGTCGTCGGGGGCGCGCTCCCCGAGGTCGTCGCGTCCCTGAAGGCCGAACCGGGCAAGGACGTGCTGCTCATGGGCGGCGCCGAGCTGGCGGCGGAACTGACGGCCCACGGCCTGATCGACGAGTACCTGGTGTTCGTCCACCCGGTCGTCCTGGGCGGCGCGAAACGCCCGTTCGCCGAAGGCACCGCGCGGCTCGGGCTCGAGCTGGTCGAGTCGCGCGTGTTCGACGACCGGGTGGTGCTGCTGCGCTTCCGGCACGCGTGAGCCGGGCCGGGCCCGGGGGCTCCCCCGGGCCCTGGCGGCGTCAGCGGGACTTGGCCGCCCGCAGCGCGATCCACTGGCGCATCGCGTACTCGACCAGCGTGATCAGCGTCTGCTTCGTCGACTCGCGGTCCCGGGCGTCGCAGCGGACGATCGGGATGTTCGGGTCGATCGACAGCGCCTCGCGCACGTCGTTGATGTCGTGCTCCAGCACGCCGTCGAACGTGTTGACGCCGACGATGTACGGCAGGCCGCGGTCCTCGAAGAAGTCGATCGGGGCGAACGAGTCGGCCAGCCGGCGCGTGTCGGCCAGCACCACCGCGCCGATCGCGCCGCGAACCAGGTCGTCCCACATGAACCAGAACCGCTGCTGCCCGGGCGTGCCGAACAGGTAGAGGATCAGGTCCGCGTCCAGCGACACCCGGCCGAAGTCCATCGCCACCGTGGTCGTCGACTTGCTCGGGGTGTGGTCGAGGTTGTCGACGCCGACGCTGGCGTCGGTCATCATCGCCTCGGTGGTGAGCGGCACGATCTCCGACACCGACCCGACGAAGGTCGTCTTCCCCGCACCGAAGCCGCCCGCCACCACGATCTTGGCGGATGTCATGGTCGGGGGCGCGGTGTCCCGCGGTGCCTTAAAGCCGACGGAGTCCACTCAAAACCCTTTCCATCAACACCAGATGTGCCTCGGCGCCGTCATTGCCCGTTATCGTCTTGTGCACCGTGACCAGCCCCGCGTCGGCCGCGTCGCTGATCAGCACCCGGGCCACCCCCAGCGGCACCCGCAGGGCCGACACGATCTCGGCGACCGAACGGGGGGTCCGGCACTCTTCCATGATCGAGATGCACTCGATCTGCTCCGCGGCCACCTCGGGGAAGCCACCGGTGGCAGCGTAGTCCCTCGCGGAGATCAGTGTCTCCAGCTCCAGGGCGTAGTTCGCCCGGGTGCGGCCGCCGGTCAAAGCGTAGGGCCGGACGATCGCCGTCAGGTCCTCGGGCGCGGGCGGCTGCTCGAACACCGCGGGCATGACGAACTCGCCGCTGGGCGGGCCGGGGTCGAACAGCCCACCCGGCCTGGGACTGTCCCCGTCGGTACTGCCGGGGGGCGAGACTAAAGAGGTCACACGATCTCCTTGGTCGGCCGACGGCGCGGGCGCCGGCGGTTCCGCGGCCGCGTGCGCACCGGCGGCCGGGGGTGGCGGGGACTCCTTGCTCTTCTTGCGCTTCCGGCGGGCACGGCCGGAATCCAGGGTGAACCCGTTCAGGACGTCGGCGAACGTGCCGTCGTCCCGTCGCCCGGCGGGGTAGTACCCCTCGGGAGGCTCGCCGTCGAATCCGGACCCCGTGCTCATCGCGCCATCATCCCACCGGTTGGCCGATCAGCGACCCCCCGGAGCCCTGAAGCTGGGCGCGCAGTTCCGGGGTGAGGATCTGACCGACGCGGTCGACGAGCATGGTCATCTCGTAGGCGACCTGCCCGATGTCGCAGTTGGGGGCGGCGAGCACGGCGAGGCAGGACCCGTCGCTGATCGACATCAGCACCATGATCCCGAGCTCCATCTCGACGACGGTCTCGTTGACCGCCCCGGCCTCGAAGCACCGGGCGGCGCCCTGGGTGAGGCTGACCAGGCCGGAGGCGACCGCGGCGAGCTGGTCGGCCCGGTCGAGCGGGAGCCGGTTCGACGCGGTCAGCAGCAGGCCGTCCGCCGAGACGACCACGGCGTGCGCCACGCCGGGCACGCGCTCCGCGAAGTCGTTCACCAGCCAGCCGAACTGGTTCTGCGTCGGCTGCGCACTACTCGGCGAGGTCATTCACCCTCCAGTGTCTCGTGGTTGGTCTCGGTCGCCCGAGCGGTGCGGTGGCGCCCGCGCTCGATGCCCTGCTGGAAGCTGCGCAGGCGGCCGCGCACGTCGTGTGCGTCCCGTTGTGGTCGGGGGGCCGTGGCCCCGGTGGGCGGTCCGGCGCTGCCCGGGAGCAGCTGCTCCCCGCGACGGCGCCGGGGCAATCCTGCCGAAGTGAACGTGGCGGGTGTCGACTGGGACACCGCTTGCACCGCCCGCCAGCCGTCATCGGTCCCGAAGTTCCACTCGGCGGTGGCCTCTTCGTGCCGGGGAGCCGGGGTTTCGGGCGCTCCGCCCCGGCGGGAGGGGAGAGTGGACGGCGGTGCGGCGGGACGGGCAGCGGTCTCGGGGGCGGGCAGCTGTCCCGACTCCTGGAAGACGGTGGGCTGGTTCGCCTGCTGGGGTGCGGGCTCGTGGAAGCCCGTGGGCTGGTTCGCCTGCTGGGGTGCGGGCTCGTGGAAGCCCGTGGGCTGGTTCGCCTGCTGGGGTGCCGGCTCGTGGAAACCCGTGGGCTGGTCCGCCTGCTGGGGTGCGGGCTCGTGGAAGCCCGTGGGTTGGTTCGCCTGCTGGGGTGCCGGCTCGTGGAAACCCGTGGGCTGGTTCGCCTGCTGGGGTGCCGGCTCGTGGAACGCCGTGGGCTGGTCGGCCTCGCCGCCCGGCGCCTGCTGCTCCGGAGCTGCCTCCTGGAAGACCGAGGGCTGGGCCGGCTGCTCGCCGGGCACCGGCCGCGGCTGACGGCTCGGCAGCCGGCCGGCTTCCCGAGCGCCCGGCTCGCTTTCCGGCGCGGCCGAGGTCGGGCGGTCACCGGGCTGTCCGGGCTGGTGGAGGGCGTTCGGCTGCGCCGCGGCACCCTGCCGGCCCCGCTGCGGGAGCCCGTTCGGCGCGGCCGCCGGGCGGCCCTGTTGCGGCAGGGCGCCCGACTGGAAGCCCTGCGCGAACGACTGTTGAGCCGCGGTCCCGGCCTGTCCCGAACCCGGCTGGGCGGGATTGCCGGGCTGCGCAGGAGCACCGGACTGAGCGCCGGTCCCGGCCTGCGCCGGGGCGCCTGCCTGCGGCTGAGCACCCGCCTGAGCCGCAGTCCCAGCCTGTCCCGGGGCACCTGCCTGCGGCTGAGCACCCGCCTGAGCCGCAGTCCCAGCCTGCGCCGGGGCACCTGCCTGCGGCTGAGCACCAGACTGAGCGCCGGTCCCAGCCTGTCCCGACGCGCCTGGCTGCGGCTGAGCACCAGACTGAGCCGCAGTCCCGGCCTGCGCCGAAACTCCGGGCTGAGCCGCATCCCCCGGCTGCGCCGGGACACCCGGCTGAACCGCAGTCCCGCCCTGCCCTGAAACCCCGCGCCGAGCCGCATCGCCCGGCTGGGCCGGAGCACCGGGCTGTGCCGGAGCACCGGGCTGGGAAGCATTTCCGCCCTGCGCCGGAGCACCAGCCTGAGCCGCGGTCGTCGCGCCCGGTTGGCCGGCTGTCTGCGCCGCCTGGCGGGCCTGCTGGCGTCCCCGCGTCACGCCCTGCTGGAAGCTGCTCAACCTCCCCCGCACGTCCGCCGGGTCGCGGACCGGGAGGTCCGATCGCGGCGGGGCCGGGGCGGGGACCGCCCGTGCCGGCGTTGCGCTGCCCGGCAGCAGTTGCTCGCCGCGCCTACGGCGGGGCAGGCCCTTCTCCGTGAACGCCGTCGGTTCCGACTTCGTGACCGCCTGGACCGTGCGGAAGTTCTCGTCGCTCGCGAAGTCCCAGCTGCGGACCTCTTCCGCCGCGACGGGGGGCGCTTCCTCCTCAGCCGGCTCTTCCGGCGCGGCAGCCGCCGGCTTGTCCTCGCGGAACCACGCCGACAGCATCTCGTCGAAGATCGGCGTCGTCTCCGAAGGGTCGGGCGCGGGCGCCGGGGTGGGCTCCGGCTTCGCGGTCGCCTGGCGCCACCAGTCGCTCAACGTCGTTTCGTTGGCGGAGAACAGGTCCTTGCCCGACGGCAGGTCACCCGCCCGCGGCGGGTCCGGTACCGGCAGCACCGCCGGCAACGTCGGACGCGGCGGCGGGACGTCGTCGTCCTTCGGCAGCGGGGCGAACAGGTCGGTCCCCGAGATCTCCAGGTCCGACGGCGGGCGTTCGACCGGTCCGTGGCCGTTCGCCAGCCCGGCGAGGTCGCTCGCCGACGGCCAGCGCTCCTCCCCCATCGCCGGCTGCTGCGGGACCACCGGCCGCGGCCGGGAATGGCCGTTGACCTGGCGGCGCGGCAGCTGGCTGCCGGCCGCGGGACTCGCCGGGTGCTGCTGCAGGGCGCCGATCGGGCCGGTCAGCGGGCCGTCGGTCACCGGCATCACCAGGTCCGGCGGGACGACGACCGTCGCGCGGACGCCGACGATGTCCTTGCCGCCGTGCAGCGACACGCCGATCCGGTGCCGGCTGGCCAGCCGGCCGACGACGAACAGGCCCATCCGGCGCGAGGTGGCCAGGTCGACCGACCCCGCCTCGGTCAGCCGGGTGTTCGCCTCGGCGACCTCGGCCTCGTTCATGCCGATGCCCTTGTCGAGGATGTCGACGTTGAGCGAGCCGTCCTCGCCCAGCCGCGAAGCGACGGTCACCGACGTCTCCGGCGCGGAGAACGCCGTCGCGTTGTCCAGCAGCTCGGCGACCAGGCGCATCAGGTCGCTCGCGGCGTACCCGACGATCCGGGCCGGGGGCGGCGGCTGCACCTGGACCCGCTGGTACTGCTCGATCTCCGAGACCGCGGCGCGCAGCATGTCGGTGGTGCCGACCGGCTTGCCGGACCGGCGGCCCGGCTCGGCGCCGGAGAGCACCATCAGGTTCTCGTTGTTGCGCCGCATCCGGGTGGCGAGGTGGTCGAGCTGGAACAGCGTCGCGAGCTGGTCGGCGTCCTCTTCGTCGCGCTCCAGCTGCTCGATCAGCTGCAGCTGCCGCTGCACCAGGCTCTGGCTGCGCCGCGACAGGTTGACGAAGACGCTGCCGAAGCCGGTGCGCATCGCGGCCTGCTCGGTCGCCAGCCGCAGCGCCTGGTGGTGCACCTTGTCGAAGGCCCGCGCCACCTCGCCGACCTCGTCGTCGGTCCGCACCGGCACCGGCACGATGTCCGTGCCCTGCGCGCGGCCCTCCTGGATGTTGCGGACCGCTTCGGGCAGCGCGGTCTCGGCGACGTCGAGGGCGCTGCGCCGCAACGCCTTCAGCGAGCGCAGCAGCTGGCGGGTGATGAGGAAGACGACCGCGACGGCGAGCACCATGGCGGCGAACAGCAGCACCGCGAGCAGGCCCGCACCGCTGCTGGCGTCGTCGACCAGCTGCGCCGACGTCGCCGAGGCCGACGCGCCGAGCCGGTCGGCGACCTGGCTGATCTCCGTCCGCATCGCCGTCGACGCGGCGTTCCAGTCGGCCGCCGACAGGGCGCGGAAGGCGTCGTCGACGGCGTTGGGCTGCGCGTTCAGCACGGACTCGACCATCCGGGCCCGGCTCTGCGCCTGCTTGCCTTCGGCGATCGCCGCGAAGTCGCGCTGCAGCGTGTCGCCCGCCGCGGACCGGAAGTCGACGAGCCGGTCGGCCAGCCGCAGCTCGGCGGCACGCAGCGTGGCCAGCTCGCTCGGCGTCAATGCGGCGCGCGCGATGCCGTAGGAGACCATCGCCTGGCTGAGCGACACCTGCTCGCCGGCGACGAGCAGCTCGTGCAACCCGGCGGGCGTGCCGCCGAGGGTGCCGTCGCCCTCGCCCGCGGTGGCCGCGGTGTCGAGGCTGATCAGCGACCCGGTGATGCCCGAGTAGGCGGTGACGGCCTGGGCCGGGTCGAGCTGGCCGCCGTCGACCTGGCGGCGGAGGAAGCCCAGGTTGTTGACCTGCGCGGTGGCCGCGCCGGCGGCCCCGGCGACACCCGGCTCGGCGTCGGCCGCGCGGGCCTGGGCCGCGGTGAACGGCCCGGTCGCGGCGTCGGTGGCCTTGCGGGCCGCGGCCAGCTCGGGCGTGCCGCCGACGGTGCCCTCGGTCAGCATCGCCGCGGTGACCGTGCGCTCCTGCTGCAGCGCGCCGGTGAGCGCGCGGGTCTGGCCGCCGAGCGCGACGAGCCGGTCGAGCCGCTGGTACTCGTCCGAGCGGCCGACCTGGCCCGCGATCGTCGTGACGCCGAGGACCAGCGCGAGGACGATGGGGACGACGGTGACGGCCGAGAGCTTGACGGGCAGGCTCCAGTCGCGCCAGCGCACGAGGGCGCGCCAGGCGTCCTTCCCCTTGGACCGCCGGGGCGCTCGGCCGAGCAGCTCCCCCACGGGCACCTGACCTTCTCCTGCAACGGTCACGTGAGTGACTCCCTGTCCGGCGTCATGGATCCGCGTCGGCGGCGCGGCGTCCCGGCTCGCGGCGGGCGTGCGGACGGATGTGCCGCCCGCGCCCTGCCGCGTCCCCGGTGCCCTCGCTCGTCCCCGGCCAACCGGCCACCTGCGCGCGGGCACCGTCCCGAAGTCCCGTGCAAGGGACTGTGCACGTGCACGCCGCAAGTTGCGTTCTGCACGGTGGTCGAGATCAACTTTATCGGTGCCAATCGATCGCTGTGGTCAGCTGGGCCAAAGAATCGTACCCCCGATGCCCGGCCGGTCAATTTTGTTCCCCGCTCGGGCGCTGACCTGCGAAAAGTGCTTTCCGGGCCGGGAACTGCCCTCGACATTCGACCTCACTGCCCCCGAAGAGGGAATTCCGGTTACCGGACGCGTCTCACCCGGGCATCCGGCCGTCACCCGATTAGCCCATGCAGGGGAGCATGGTACCTCGGACGATCTACACTCAGTACCCCCATCGGGTGGGTCAAGTCTCAAGATGTGCCCGATGTTGTGGCGTTCCGCGTCAACACACCCCGACCTGGTGATTTCTTTCGAGACCGAGCGCTGACCAGTGGATCTTCCCCGCCACGCCCACGCGCGAGCGACACTCTCCGGCGCGATGACCCTCACTTCCGCCACGCTGTGTGATCAATTTGGACGATCATCCAGGATGGTTAACCCGTTCGCCGCAGTGTAGGCCGGATGCGACAACGGCCGGTCACAATTCTTTTCATCATGACGGGTGATCTGCCCGTGATCTTGCCGCGAACGGGGATTCGACGCTTTCGACGAGAAATCGAATACCACCTCTTCCCGGGCCCGTACATCGACCGGCCGCCTCCGATGTCCGCCGGACGGCCTAGTTACGATGTTCGCCTCGCAGTCCGCAAGGGCGGCCCGGCACCCTGCCAGCAGGCGTTCGCCGGCCCGCCACCACGGAGGCACCCTGCCGGAGGCACCCATGTACGACGTCGCGCGTCCCGCGGCGGGCAACCCGATGGAGGAGACCGGCCAGATGCCGGCCCTGTTCACCGGGGACCGCCCGTCCGGCGCCCAGCACCGACGACCCGCTCCCCCGACGGGTCCCGACTACGCCGGGATCCAGGCCAGCCCCGAGTTCGTCTCGCTGCGGCGGCGGTTCCGGGCCTTCGTCTTCCCGATGAGCTTCGCCTTCTTCGCCTGGTACATGACGTACGTGCTGCTCGCCGCGTACGCCCACGACTTCATGAGCCGCAAGGTGTTCGGCCAGGTCAACGTCGGCATCCTGCTCGGCATCGGCCAGTTCGCCAGCACCGCCCTGGTCACCTGGCTCTACCTCCGCTACGCGCGCCGCCAGGTCGACCCGCGCGTCGCCGAGCTGCGGGCCCGCGCGGGCCTGCCGGAAGGGACCCGCCGATGACCGCGCTCGCCGCCGAGGGCACCCCGGCCAGCGACCCCCTCGTCAACACGGTCGTGTTCGCCCTGTTCGTGGCGATCACGCTGTACGTCGTCTACCGGGCCAGCTCCCGGAACTCCTCGACGGCCGACTACTACGCCGCGGGCAGCGCGTTCACCGGCCGCCAGAACGGCATCGCGCTGTCGGGCGACTTCCTGTCGGCGGCGTCGTTCCTCGGCATCGCCGGCGCCATCGCGATGCACGGCTACGACGGCTTCCTCTACTCGATCGGCTTCCTCGTCGCCTGGCTCGTGGACCTGCTGCTGATCGCCGAGCTGCTGCGCAACACCGGCCGGTTCACGATGGGCGACGTCCTCAGCTTCCGGATGAAGCAGCGCCCGGTCCGCGCGGCGGCGGCGACGTCGACGCTGGTGATCTCCTTCTTCTACATGCTGGCGCAGATGGCCGGCGCCGGCGGCCTGGTCGCGCTGCTGCTGAACGTCCACTCGAAGCTCGGCCAGGCGCTGGTGATCGGCGTCGTCGGGCTGGTCATGGTGCTGTACGTGCTGGTCGGCGGGATGAAGGGCACCACGTGGGTGCAGATCATCAAGGCGACCATCCTGCTGCTGTGCGGCGCGCTGCTGACGGTGTTCCTGTTCGGCAAGTTCGGCTTCTCGTTCTCGAACCTGCTCTCTTCGGCGGCGGAGAACAGCCCGCTCGGCGACAAGCTCCTCGAGCCGGGCGGCTCGTACGGCAAGAACGGCACCACCAAGCTCGACTTCGTGTCGCTGGCGCTGGCGCTGGTGCTCGGCGCGGCGGCGCTGCCGCACGTGCTGATGCGCTTCTACACGGTGCCGAACTCCCGCGAGGCGCGGCGAAGCGTCGTCTGGGCGACGGCGTGCATGTTCCTCTTCTACCTGTGCACGCTGGTGATCGGCTTCGGGGCGGCGGCGCTGGTCGGCGCTGACGAGATCAAGGCCGCCCCCGGCGGCGAGAACTCGGCGGCCCCGCTGCTGGCCCTGCACGTCGGTGGGACGCTGCTGCTCGGCATCATCGCCGCGGTCGCCTTCGCGACGATCCTCGCGGTCGTGGCCGGGCTGACGATCACCGCGTCGGCGTCCTTCGCCCACGACGTCTACGCGAACATCTTCAAGCAGGGCAAGGCCGAACCGGCGGACGAGGTCCGCGTGGCGCGGCTGACCGCGATCGTGGTCGGGGCGCTGGCCATCGTCGGCGGCGTGCTGGCGAACGGGCAGAACATCGCGTTCCTGGTGGCGCTGGCGTTCGCGGTGGCGGCGTCGGCGAACCTCTCGACGCTGCTGTACTCCCTGTTCTGGAAGCGGTTCAACACCACCGGCACGCTGTGGGGCATCTACGGCGGCCTGATCGCGTGCCTGCTGCTGGTGCTGTTCTCGCCGGTCGTCTCCGGCTCGCCGGACTCGATCTTCAAGGGCATCGACTTCGCCTGGTTCCCGCTGAAGAACCCGGGCCTGGTGTCGATCCCGTTCTCGTTCCTCTGCGGGTTCGTCGGCACCCTCGTCGGCAAGCCGAAGGCGGACGCGGACAAGCACGCGGAGATGGAGGTCCGGTCCCTCACCGGGATCGGCAGCTAGCCACCCTGGACGGCCTGCGTCACGCGCGCAGGCCGTCCAGGATCACGTCCAATACGCGCTTCCCGTCTTCCGGGCTGCAGTTGCGCACCGCCATCCCGGCGCCGTGCCCCAGCCGGAGCACGTCGGGCCCCGCGACGTCCGGCCGGATCAGCCCGGCGGCGCCGTCGACCAGCACCCCGACCGCCTCGCGCAGCCGGACCTGGCAGTATTGGAAGGTCTCCGAGCCCGAGTCGATCGACTCCTTGAGGATCGTGGCGAGCTTGTGCCGCTCCACGACCCAGGTCACCTGCTCCCCCAGCCAGGCCTCGAGGGCCTCCCACGGCGGCAGCTCGTCGTGCAGGACGTACGCGCGGTCGGCGAGCACCTCGATCTCGTCGCGGTAGACCGCTTCGAACAGCTTCTCCCGTGTCGGGAAGTGCCGGTACAGGGTGCCCGCGCCGACGCCCGCCTTCTTCGCGATGTCGTCGAGCGGCACGTCGGCCCCCTGCGCGGTGAAGAGGTCCTTCGCCGTCGCGACGATGCGTTCGTAGTTGCGCTTCGCGTCCGCCCGCATCGGACGCTCCGAGTCCGCACCCGGCATCCCGGCCTCCTCGCCACTCAACCGGAGAGATTCTCCGAATTCACTTGCGCATCCGGAGACGCTCTCCATATTATCGGATCGCACCCAAGCGGAGAAGATCTCCGCTTCTTCTCTTACTCCTCGGGGGAGTATCTCTTGTCCCAGCAAACGATCCATCGTGCGGTCGAGCCTGCCCCGGCCCGCCGCAGCGGGCTGGTCCTCGCGATCATCCTGACCTGCCAGCTCATGCTCATCCTCGACGCGACCGTGATGAACGTCGCGCTCCCGCGCATCCAGGCCGACCTGGGGTTCACCCCCACCGGGCTGTCCTGGGTGATGACGGCCTACAGCCTCGTCTTCGGCGGCCTGCTGCTGCTCGGCGGCCGGGCGGGCGACCTCTTCGGCCGGCGCCGGATGTTCGTCGCGGGCACCGCCCTGTTCACCCTCGCGTCCCTGGCCGGCGGCCTCGCCGACTCGGCCGCGCTGCTCATCGCCGCCCGCGTCCTGCAGGGCGTCGGCGCCGCGATGGCAGGCCCGAGCACCTTGGCGCTGGTCACGACGACGTTCACCGAAGCCAAGGCCCGCGTCCGCGCGCTGTCCCTGTTCTCCGCGATGTCCAGCGGCGGGTTCGCCATCGGCCTGATCGTCGGCGGCCTGCTCACCGAGTGGATCTCGTGGCGCGCGGCGCTGTTCATCAACGTGCCGTTCGGCCTGGCGATCGTGCTGCTGGCCCCGCGGTTCGTGCCGGAGCCCGAACGCCGGCGGGCCCACCTCGACCTGCCCGGCGCGATCACCGGCACCCTCGGCGTCGGCTCGCTCGTGTTCGCCTTCACCCACGCCGCGTCCGACGGCTGGGGCAACCCGGTGACGCTCGGCTCGCTCGCCGGCGGCCTCGCGCTGCTGGCCGGGTTCGTCGCCATCGAGGCCCGCACGGCGATGCCGCTGGTCCCGCTGCGGCTGTTCGCCGACCGCAACCGCAGCGCGGCCTACGTCAACTTCTTCCTCGGGCCGATGGCGATGATGTCGATGTTCTTCTTCCTCACCCAGTTCATGCAGGACATCCGGCACTTCGCCGCGCTGGCCACGGGGTTCGCGTTCCTGCCGATGGCGGCGCTGATCTTCACGATGAGCCGGCTCGTGCCGCGGCTGCTCCCGCGCTACGGACCGAAGCCCCTCTCCGTCACGGGGTCGCTGCTGATGCTCACCGGGGTTCTCTGGCTGGCGATGCTCACCACGGACAGCGCGTACTTCCCGGCGCTGCTCGGGCCGCTGCTGCTGATGGGCCTCGGCGGCGGGCTGGCGTTCGCGCCGCTCAACGTGATCGTGATGGCCACGGTGCCGGCCGAGGACGCCGGCGCCGCGGGCGGCGTGCTGCAGACGATGCAGCAGGTCGGCAGCACGCTGGGCCTCGGCGTGCTGATCACGGTGTTCGGCTCGGTGACCCGGTCGTCGGGCGCGACGGGCAACCAGCTCGTCGTCGACGGGATGACGTCGGCGTTCGCGACGGCCGCGGTGTTCGCCGCGGGCACGGTCCTGGTGGCGCTGACGTTCCGGCGGGTTACAGCTTCTGCCCGGCCTTGACCTTGTGCGTCACCCGGCGCTCGACGAGGAACGAGACGAACGGGACGCAGCCGGCGAGCAGCACCAGCACGGTGCCCTTGATCGACCAGCGGGCCTTGATCGCCAGGTCGATGGTCAGCACCAGGTAGATCATGTAGAGGACGCCGTGGATCGGCGAGTACACCGCGGACGGCGTCGGGTTGTCGAAGCCGTACCGCAGCACCATCACGAAGCACAGGCCGAGCAGGCCGACGCCGGTGACGTAGGCGGCGGTGCGGAACCGGAGCAGGGGGCCGGTGAGCGGCACCGCGGTCTGTGCGGCGCCTTCGGTGCTGGTGGTCATCGGGTCGTCCTTCTCACTCTGCGGCCTGCTGGTCGCGGGCGTTCAGCTCGCGTAGGTACCGGTTGTACGCGGCCAGCTCTTCGTCCTCGTCCGTCGGCTGCACGTCGGGGCGGGGACGGGGAGCGGGCACCTCGGCGACGGGGGCCGGCTTTTCGTCCGCGGTGCCGTCGGCTTCGGCCTTCAGCCGGAGCTTGCGGATCCGCCAGAACATGAAGGCCGGGAACAGCCCGAACAGCGGCCACTGCAGGACGTAGCCGAGGTTCTGGAAGGTGCCGTTCGCGGAGGTGAAGCGGTCCCACTGCCACCAGGCGAGCCCGCAGCAGACGAGCAGGCTCACCAGGCAGGTCGCGATGATCGCGATCCGCCGCCCCCAGGGGGACGCGACCGGTGGCGGGGAAGCTGGCACGCTTCGAAAGTAGCACTGGGCGGCTGAGGGGCGGCGGCCGAGGCGCGACCGGGGTGGCCCGGCTCTCAGCCCTGCTTGCGGATCGACTGGGCCGCCTTCGCGTACCCGTCCGCCAGCCCGAACACCTTCTGCGCGTACTCGGTCGAGTTGTTGTACGAGAGGATCCCGGCCCACCACCCGCTCGGGCTCGCCATGTCCCGCCCGCCCGCACACAGGTAACGAGCCGCCGCCAAGGCCGCGTCGTCGATCTGCTGGGGGTCGCCGAGGCCGTCGCCGTTGCCGTCCGAAGCCCACTTGCGCCAAGTACTGGGGATGAACTGCATCGGGCCGACCGCGCGGTCCACCCCCGGGTCGCCGTCGTAGCGGCCGCCGTCGGTGTCGCCGATCGCCTGGACGCCCGCCGAGCCGTCGAGCGGGACGCCGATGATCGGCTTGGACGGGCGGCCGTCCGCACCCAGGACCGCGCCCGCGTATTGGCCGTGGTTGGACTCGATGCGGCCGATGCCGGCCAGCGTGGCCCACGAGATCTTGCACTTCGGCTGGTCCGCGCGCATCGCCAGCTCCGCGTTGCCGTACGCCTGCAACGCCCGCGCCGGGACGCCGGACGCCGCCGCCACCTGGCTCGCCCACTGCGACAGCGTCGCCGGGCCCGTGCTGCGGGCCTGCTGGGGAGAGGTCTGCTGCTCGGCCCCGCCCGCGACGGCACCGCCGGCCGGCGCGACCGACCCCGGCCGGACGTCGGCCGCCTTGACCTGCAGGGCGGGGATTTCGGTGGTGAGGGGGCTCGCCTCCGGCGTCGACGCGCGGGTCACGAGCCAGATCCCGCCGCCGGCCACGGCCAGCACGGCGAGGACCACGACCAGCCGGGTGAGCACGGCGACGCCGGACGAGCGCGGCGCCGGCGCGGCGGGGGCGACTTCCTCGACGCAACCGTCGATCGGGTCGTCCTCGGTCTTTCCGCTACTCGTGCGCACGAAACTCCGGTCCTCCAGCGTGGTGTCGACGAACTGTCAACGAGCCCGCGCAGGTTAGCGTTACGCGGGTCGTCGCCATCGTCTCACCGCACCGGTTCACCCGGCCGAGTGGAAAACGTCTCGTCAGGCGGACTTCTGCTGCCGCGCGAGCCGCGCGACGCACCAGGCCGGGGCACTGCCGCGGCGCAGGTGCTGCAGGACGGTCATCGGCCCGAGCCGGCGGCTCAGGTCGGACGGCGCGAGCCCGGCCGCCCGGTAGTCCAGCGCCCGCTGGTCGAGCGGGCTGATGCCGGCGTTCCACCACTCCTCGGCCTCGGCGACGCCGCCGACCATCTGCCACCAGCCCGCGGCGGCCGTGAGGAGCTCTTCGGGCACGTCCGGCAGCCTGCTGCGCATGGCGGCGAGGTAGCCGGGGTCGGCCGACTCGACGGGAACGAACCGGGACTGCCCGGTCCGGGCGCGCTGGCCGGGAATGCCCGGGGCCTGCGGCGGCGCGTCGGCCAGCCACGCGGACGCGATGCGGTCGACCTCCTGCTCTTCGGGGGTCTGCTCGCGCTCGGCTGCCCACTGCCGGATCAGCGCGTCCACTCCGGGATCTCCGGTCATCCCTGCCTCCTTGTAGGTCCCCGACGGACAGGCCCTGACGCCTGTCCCACGCGGTGGTGCCGCACGCACCAACCTGCACCTTGCTGAGTGGAAACTGCCTGCGTACCGGGGGTCTCCGGGGGGAGGGCGAACCACCCGATCACGCAATGTGAGCACCGTAGGGCCGGGGTGGTCTCCTTCGCCAGACCCCGGCAGGCACGAATTCGCCGACCTGCGCGTTTTCGGCCGCAATCCACCCGGATGGTCGAGTGCCGGGGTCCGAAATCCGAGATTCGTGACGCACAGTGATTTACCGTCCGCTAACACTCAGGGTGACGACCGGCGCCGCGGTTCGCGGGGCCGGTGAGCGCAGAGCGCGGGTCAGGAGAAGAGCGACCGGAAGAACGTGACGATGGCTTCGGCGCCGTCCTTCAGCCAGCCGAGGACGCGGTGCACGAAGTCGGCGGACTGGTTGGGCTGGGTGATCAGGAAGAAGAGCACGAGCGCGACGACGCCCACGATGAGAACTTTCTTCATGCCGCTCGACATCGGCTTCCTCCCCGGCTCGCCGCGCCCGTCCTGGGAGTGGCCACGTCAATACTCTAGGGAAGGCGTGCCCGGAAGACACCCCGATCAACCCCCGAGGAGCGGCGATGACGCGGAACGTCCTGGTCGAGCGCGACGGCGAAGTGACGACGGTCACCATCGACCGCCCGGCCGCCCGCAACGCCGTCGACGGACCGACCGCCGCCGAGCTGGCGGAAGCGTTCCGCGAGTTCGACGCGGACCCGGAAGCCGCGGTCGCGGTCCTCACCGGATCGGGTGGCGCGTTCTGCGCGGGCGCGGACCTCAAGGCGATCGGCACCGACCGGATGAACCGCACTCACCCGGACGGGGACGGCCCGATGGGCCCGACCCGGCTGCGGCTCGGCAAGCCGGTGATCGCGGCGGTGCACGGGCACGCGGTGGCGGGCGGGCTGGAGCTGGCGCTGTGGTGCGACCTGCGGGTCGCGGACGCGACGGCGGTGTTCGGGGTGTTCTGCCGCCGCTGGGGCGTGCCGCTGATCGACGGCGGGACGGTGCGGCTGCCGCGGTTGATCGGCCAGTCGCGGGCGATGGACCTGATCCTGACGGGCCGGGCGGTCGAGGCCGAGGAGGCGTTCGCGATCGGTTTGGCGAACCGGCTCGTGCCGGCGGGCGAGGCGGTTTCGGCGGCGCAGGAGCTGGCGCGGCAGCTGGCGGCGTTCCCGCAGGCGTGCATGAGGGGTGACCGGCGGTCGGCGCTGGAGCAGTGGGGGAAGTCCGAAGAGGACGCTTTGACGGCGGAGTTCGGCGCGGCGATGGGGCCCGGGGTGCTGGCGGCCGAGGCGGTCGACGGCGCGGCTCGTTTTGCGGGCGGAGAGGGACGGCACGGCAGCTTCGGCTGACACGGAAGGCACGCTCGGCCCACGCGGGCCGGCCGCCGAAGCGGACCACGGCGCGGCTCGCTTCGCGGGCGACAAAGGTCGCCACGGCAGCTTCGGCTGAGCTGAGCGGCGCGCTCGGCCCAGGTGCGAAGCCGGCCACTGTCCGCAACCCCCGTTCACCGGACCGGCTGGATCGCGCGCCGTCGCCTCGGTTCCGGTCAAGCGGCCGATAAGGTCGCCCGATGGACGACGATGTCGACAGAGTCGTGCTCCGGCCCGTGGCCGAAGGCGATCTCGACCTCCTGGAACGTCTGACCAACGATCCCGCCGGCGCCGGGGAGCACCAGTGGTTCGGCTGGCACGATCCCGGCTACCTGCGCCGCCGGTGGCTGGAAACCGGGATGCTCACCGCCGAGACCGGCATGCTCGTGCCGACGCTCGGCGGCCGCGTCCTCGGGCTCGTCTCCTGGCACCGCAGCCGGAGCGGGCCGGCGTCCTACTGCTGGAACGCCGGCCTCGTCCTCGCCCCGGAAGCGCGCGGCCACGGCTACGGCACCCAGGCCCAGCGCCTGCTCGTCGAATACCTCTTCGCCCACACCCAGCTCAACCGGGTCGAAGCGACGACCGAGGTCGGCAACCGCGCCGAACAGCGCTCGCTCGAGAAAGCCGGCTTCACGCGCGAAGGAATCCTTCGCGGCTACGACTTCCGCGACGGCGAGTGGCGCGACCACGTCATCTACTCGGTCGTGCGCTCCGACCTGGCGAAGAACTAGGCGATCGCGCCCGCCGAACGCAGGCCCTCGAGGTCCGTGACGCCCAGTTCGGCGAGCACCGCTTCGGTGTCGGATCCCTTGGCGCGCGGGGCTTCCGGCGTCGACGGCGGCGTGCGGTCGAACCGCGGTGCCGGCGCCGGCTGGACCATTCCGCCGATTTCGACGAACGTCCCGCGCGCCGCGTTGTGCGGGTGCGACGCCGCTTCGCCCGGGGCCAGCACCGGCGTCAGGCACGCGTCCGTCCCCGCCGCGCGGGCCACGAGGTCGTCGCGCGTGTACTTGCCGATCGCCGCCGCGAGGATCTCGCGCAGCCGGGGCCACTGCGTCTTGTCCACGTGCAGGGGCAGCGAATCCGGGTCCAGTTCGAGGACCTTCACCAGGTCGCCCCAGAACCGCATCTCGATCGCGCCGACGGCGACGTACTTGCCGTCCGCGGTCTCGTAGGTGTCGTAGAACGGCGCCCCGCCGTCGAGCATGTTGTCGCCGCGGTCGCCGCCCCAGAGCCCGGCGGCGGCCATGCCGTGCAGGCTCGTCGTGAGCAGCGCGGCGCCGTCGACCATCGACGCGTCGACGACCTGACCGCGACCGGACGTGTTCCGCTCGTACAACGCGGCCAGGATGCCCATCGCCAGCAGCAGCCCGCCGCCGCCGAAGTCGCCGACGAGGTTGAGCGGCGGCACCGGCCGCTCGCCCGCGCGCCCGATCGGCTCGAGCGCCCCGGCGATGCCGATGTAGTTGATGTCGTGCCCGGCCGCCTTCGCCAAGGGACCGTCCTGGCCCCAGCCGGTCATCCGGCCGTAGACCAGCCGCGGGTTGCGGGCGTGCACGACGTCGGGGCCGAGGCCGATCCGCTCGGCGACGCCGGGGCGGAAGGGTTCGATGAGGACGTCGGCGGTCTCGCACAGCTTCAGCACCAGTTCGACGCCTTCGGGCGTCTTGGTGTTGATGCCGACCGACCGGCGGCCGCGGGCGAGCGGGTCGGTCGGGATGCCGAGCACGTCCTCCCCCGGCGTCGCGCGGTCGACCCGCACGACGTCGGCGCCGAGGTCGCCGAGGATCATCGCGGCGAAGGGCCCGGGGGCGAGACCCGCGAGCTCCACCACCTTCAGGCCGCTGAGCGGACCTGCTTTCATGGTCGGTCCTTTCAGAGCGAGCGGGAGATGATTTCCTTCATGATCTCGCTGGTGCCACCGAAGATCCGCGAGATGCGGACGTCGGCCCAGGCGCGCGCGATCGGGTACTCGGTCATGTAGCCGTAGCCGCCGAAGAGCTGCACGCAGTCGTCGATCACCTTGTTGACGCGCTCGGTCGTCCACAGCTTGGCCATCGCCGCGCCCTGGACGTCCAATTCACCGCGCAAGTGACGTTCGATGCACTGGTCGAGGAACGCGCGCGACACCGCGGCCTCGGTGGCGGCCTCGGCGAGGGTGAACTTGGTGTTCTGGAAGCCGAAGAGCGGCCGGCCGAACGCCGTGCGCTCCTTCGTGTACGCCAGCGTGAGGTCGACCGCGGCCTCCAGCCCGGCCACCGCGGTGACGGCGATGATCAGCCGTTCCTGCGGCAGCTGCAGCATCAGCTGGAAGAAGCCCTGTCCCTCGGCGTCGCCGAGCAGGTTGGCGGCGGGCACGCGGACGTCGTCGAAGAACAGCTCGGCGGTGTCCTGGCCCTTGAGGCCGACCTTGTCCAGGACGCGGCCGCGGCGGAAGCCGGGCGTGTCCGTCTCGACCACGATCAGCGAGACGCCCTGCGCGCCCGCGTCCGGGTCGGTCTTCACCGCGACGACGACCAGGTCGGCGTGGAACCCGTTGGTGATGAACGTCTTGGCGCCGTTGATGACGTAGTGGTCGCCGTCGCGGACCGCGCGCGTCTTGATGCCCTGGAGGTCGGAGCCGGTGCCGGGTTCGGTCATCGCGATCGCGCCGACCATCTCGCCGGTGGCCAGCTTCGGCAGCCACTCGCGCTTCTTCTCTTCCGAGGCGTAGGCGAGCAGGTAGTGCGCGACGATTCCGTTGTGGACGGTCACGCCCCACGCGCTGTCGCCGGCGCGCGCCTGCTCTTCGTAGAGCACGGCCTCGTGGGCGAACGTGCCGCCGCCCCCGCCGTACTCCTCGGGGATGGAGAGGCAGAGCAGCCCGACCTCGCCGGCCTTGGTCCAGAACTCGCGGTCGACCTTCTTCTCGGCCGCCCAGCGCTCCTGGTGCGGCACGGCCTCCTTCTGCAGGAACGACCGCGACAGCTCGCGGAGGTCTTCGAGCTCGGTGGTGCTCCAGGAGCTCTTCGGGAGTTGAAGCGGCACGGGACCCTCCTGCTGGAAAACATGACGATCAGCATGTAAGTTCTCTGCGGAATGTACATCCGTACCGGCCTGTAGGTAAAGCAGGGAGGCCGCGGTGACCGAGACGGCGCACCGGACCCAGGCGCAGCGGCGCGAACAAACCCGCACGGCGCTGCTCGACGCGACCATCGACTGCCTGGTCGACGTCGGCTACGCGCGCACGTCGGTGCAGGAGATCTGCGCCCGGGCGGGCGTGTCGAAGGGCGCCGTCCAGCACCACTTCACCGCGAAGGCCGAGCTGATGGCGGCCGCCGTCGAGCACCTCACGACGAAGCTGCGCCGCCAGCTCGCCGCGTCGCTGGACGAGCTGCCCAGCGGCGGTACCGGTGTCGCCGCGGCGATCGACCTGCTCTGGACCGGCTACTCGGGCACGCTCTCGACCGCCGTCACCGAGCTGTGGGTCGCCGCCCGCACCGACCCCGAGCTGCGCGCGGCCATCCGCCCGGTCGACCGCGCACTCGGCCGCGCGACCCTCGAGCACGTCACCCAGGTCGCCGGCGAGCTGCCGCCCGAACGCGCGGAAATGCTGTTCTGGCTCACCGTGAACCTGACCCGCGGGCTGGCGCTGGACGCCGAGCTCGGCGGCGACCCCAACCGGCGCCGGCAGCTCCTGGAGGAGTGGAAGCGGATCGCCGTCCTGCTCTACCAGGACGCAGCCACTGCGCCAAGCTGACCAGCGGGGCACCGCAAGGGCTGGAATGCCCCTTATCCGCCCGGCGGATTCGTGGTCCAATCCCCCCGATAGAGGGGAGCTTCCATGACCGCCACGCCGTACCAGAACCCCTACGGCCCTCCCCCGGGACAGCCGCCGCGGCCGCCCGCCGACCCCGGTGCGCGCCTGCGGCTCGTCGCCGCGATCGTCGGCGTCGTCGCCGCGGTGGTCGTGCTGGCCGGGTCGTTCCTGCCGCAGACGAAGTTCGAGCAGATCGTGAACGGCAAGACCGAGAGCAGCCAGGAGATCAGCGCCTGGTCCCGCTCGTTCGCCGTCGAACCCGGCGACGAGGCCAAGAAGTTCTACGAGAACACCCACGTCGCCCGCTACGGGATCCCGCTCTCGGCCGGTGCGCTGGTGCTGCTGGCCGGCGCCGGCCTGGCGGTCGCGGGCGCGCGGCGTTCGGCGGGCAACGGGGTGCGCTCGGGCGCCCGGACGGCGCTGGTGGCCGGCGGTGCGGGCGTGGCCGCGGCGGTGTGGATGCTCGGCATGGACGTCTCGGCGACGTTGAGCTACGAGTCCGACGACGACACGCTCAAGTCGCTCTACTCGACCGGCCTGGGGTTCTGGATCCTGCTCGGCGGTGGTGCGCTGGCCGTGGTCACGCTGGTCCTCGCGGCGCTGGCCGGCCGCCAGGCGCGGGCGACCGCACCGGCCGGGCCGCCGCCGGGACCGTACGGCGGGCCGTACCAGCAGCAGTCGAGGCCGTACCCGGTGCCGCCGCAGCAGTTCGCGCAGCAGCCGTACCCCGGCGCGCAGCCCCCGTACCCGGCGCAGCAGCCCTACCCGGGCACGCCGCCGTCCCAGCCGTTCCCGGCGCAGGGCGGCCCGGCCTCGCAGCCGTTCCCGGCCCAGAGCGGTCCGCCGTCGCAGCCCTTCCCGGCGCAGTCCGGGGAGCCGTCGCAGCCGTTCCCCGCGCAGTCCGGCGGGCTGTCGGCGCGGCTCGAAGACCCCTACGGCGGTGCGACGCAGGCCCACCCGCCGCCCAAGCAGGACCCCACCGAGCCGAACTACCAGCTCCCGCCGCTCAACCCGCCCAATACGTGAAAGATATTCATATCAGGCTGGACATCTGACGTACCGACGGTATGGTGTACTCGTCGGTAACCCCTGCGCGGCGTCGCGCCCGGACCTCCGGACGCCGCGGAACGGAGACGTCATGACCAGCACGACCCCCGCGAACGCGCTCGAAGACACCCCGCTGCCGCCGACCGTCGGCGGCGTCGCCGGGGCGCCCGATTCGGCGCGGGCGGCCCAGCTCGTCGCCCGCGTGGCCGGGGGCGCCGACTCGGCGCCGATCCGCATGCACGCGCCCTTCACCGGGCAGCCGATCGCGACGCTGCCCCAGGCCACCGACGCCGACGTCCGCGCGGTGTTCGACAGCGCCCGCACGGCCCAGCGGGCCTGGGCGGACCGCTCCCCCGCCGACCGCGCCCGCGTCCTCACCCGGCTGCACGACCTCGTGCTCGCCCGCCAGGACGAGGTCCTCGACCTGGTCCAGGTCGAGGCGGGCAAGGCGAGGCTCGACGCGTTCGACGAGGTCAGCGCGACGGCGCTGGTCGCGGCCTACTACGGCAAGCACGCGGCCAAGATCCTCGCCCCGCGCCGGGTCGCCGGCGTCATCCCCGGCCTGACCCGCGCCGGCGAGCTCCGCCACCCCAAGGGCGTCGTCGGCGTCATCTCGCCGTGGAACTACCCCCTCGCGCTCACCGCGATGGACGTCCTGCCGGCGCTGGCCGCGGGCAACGCCGTGGTGCAGAAGCCGGACAACCAGACCGCGCTTTCGGCGCTGTGGCTGCACGAGCTCGCCGAGGAGGCCGGGCTGCCGGCCGGGACCTGGCAGATCGTGCTCGGCCGCGGCTCGAAGATCGGCACGGCGCTGGTCGAGGAGTCGGACTACCTGTGCTTCACCGGTTCCACGCCGACCGGCAAGGAGCTGGCCGGGCAGGTGGCGAAGCGGCTGACGTCGTACTCGCTGGAGCTCGGCGGCAAGAACCCGATGATCGTGCTGCCCGACGCCGACATCGCGAAGGCCGCGACGGGCGCGGTGACCGCGTGCTTCTCCTCGGCGGGCCAGCTGTGCGTGTCGGTCGAGCGGATCTACGTCCACGAGGACATCCGCGACGAGTTCACCCGCGCGTTCGTCGCGCGGACCGCGGCGCTGAAGCTCGGCGGCGCGCTGGACTACCACGCCCAGATGGGGTCGCTGACGTCGGAAGAGCAGCTCGCCGCGGTGTCCGCGCACGTCGAGGACGCCCGCGCGAAGGGCGCGTCGGTGCTCACCGGCGGCCGCGCCCGGCCCGACCTCGGCCCGCTGTTCTACGAGCCGACGGTGCTTTCCGGCGTCACCCCGGACATGGCGCCGTTCGCGGACGAGACGTTCGGGCCGGTCGTCTCGATCTACGGCTACACCGACGTCACCGACGCCATCGACCGCGCCAACGACACGCCGTTCGGGCTCAACGCCAGCGTCTGGTCGCGCAACGGCCACGCGGGCTGGGAGGTCGCGGCGCGGCTCAAGGCCGGGACGGTCAACGTCAACGAGGGCTACGCGGCGACGTTCGGCAGCGTCGGCGTCCCGATGGGCGGTATGAAGGACTCGGGCGTCGGCCGCCGCAACGGTGCCGAAGGCCTGCTGAAGTACACCGAGTCCCAGTCGATCGCGCTGCAGCGCGGACTGGCGCTGCGGCCGCCGAAGCGGGTCCCGGGTTCGCTGTGGTCGCGCGGCATGACGGTCGGGCTCAAGGCCCTGCGCCGCCTGCCGCGCTGACGCACCTCAGGCGTGTTCGGCCGTGGGCGCCGTGAGGAGCCCACGGTCGTACGCGATCGCCACCGCCTCCGCGCGCCTGCTCGCGCCGAGTTTCGCCATCACGCGGGACAGGTGGACGCTGACCGTCTTTTCGCTGATGTACAGCTCTTCGCCGACTTGCCGGTTCGTGCGGCCGAGGGCGACGCGCTCCAGGACGTCGCGCTCGCGGTCGGTCAGCGGGTCCGCCACCGCGCGCACCGGCGCCACGGGTTCGGCACCCGCCAGCTCGACGCGGGCGCGGTGGGCCAGGTCGCGGACCGCGTCGCGCAGCGGGATCGCGCCGAGCCGGACCGCCACCGCGTGCGCCGCTTCGAGCGCCGGGCCCGCGTCGCCGTCCGCCGCCAGCAGCGCTTCCGCCTCGTGCCAGCGGCAAACCGCCTGCTCGTAGACGGCGCCGTAGCCGAACGCCGCCACCGCGGCCGCCCACTTCTCCGCGTCGCCCCGGCCGGTCAAGCAGGACGCCGCCGCCTCCAGCCGGGCCAGCCAGGCCCGGCCCTCGGGCCCGAGCGTCCCCGACCGCGGCTGCCCGACGACCGAGCACATCCGGCCGTGCGCCAGCAGCCGCTCGCCCGCCGCCACCGCGGCACCGGCCGCGGCCTGGTCGCCGCGGACCCGGGCGTCGGCGGCCAGCGCGGCCGCGGCGGACACGCCGAGCGCGGCCATCCGGATGCCCGCGAGCAGGCCGGGTTCGATCCGCTCCAGCCAGCCGATGGCCTCCTCGGCCCGGCGCACCGCCTCGGCGTGCTCGCCGCGCCAGTACGCCAGCTCGATCCCGGCGCCCCCGGCCGACAGCGGGATCTGCATGTCCGCCGTCCAGTGCTGCCGCAGCCCGGTGATCAGCTTCGCCGCGTCGTCGAACCGGCCGCGGGCCACGACGAACTGCGCCCAGATGGCCTGGATCCGCGCGGCGACCGCGCTGGACACCCCGCGTCCGGTCCGGCCGGCGCTCTCGTCCGGCCACTCGCCCATGACGTAACGCAGGACCAGCTGCCCCGCCCGCAGTTCGAGCCCGAAGGAGCTCCAGCTCAGCCCGGCTTCTTCCGCCCGCGCGACGCCGCGCGTGGAGTGCTCCAGTGCCTCGGCGAACTCGGCCTGGTCGTGGTAGCTCAACGCCAGGAAGTAGGTCGCGCGGATCTCGGTGTTCGGCGCCCCGGCGTCGCGGGCCTTCCGCTCGGCCTTGCGCAGCCACTCGCGGGCCTCGGCGGCGTCGCCGCGTGAGTCGGCCAGCGTGCCCAGCGTGACCAGCGCCGACGCCTCGGCACCCGCCGCCCCGACCGCCTGCGCGTCGGTGACCGCGGTGCGCGCGCTGTCCAGCGCCGCCTCCGGCTCTTCGAGGATCCGGAGGAACCCGGCCCGGCTGGCCAGCACCCATGCGCGAGTGCCGCTCGGCTCGGTGTCCTTCACCAGGTCCCACGCGCGGTCGATCGCCGCGACCGCCTCGTCCAGGGTGCCTTCCAGCGCCAGCAGCGCCTCCGCCAGCCGCCGCCACGTCTTCGCGGCGCGGTCGGCCGAGGTGTCCGGGGTCAGTGCCTGGGTGGCCGAGCGCGCGAACGCGGCCGCCCGCTCGGGCTCGCCGGACGTGCCCGCGAAGTAGGACGCCTCGTGCAGCAACCGCAGCTCGTCGAAGCCCTCGGGCCGGTCGGCGGCCGGCACGGCGTCCCAGATGGACAGTGCCTGCTCGACGTGCTGCAGCGCCGACCCGGGCGCGCCGAGCTTCTCGGCCTCGTCCATCGCGCGCAGCAGCGCCGGCAGCGCGGTGACCAGGTCGCTGCTCTGCATCGAGTGGTAGGCCAGCTTCGCGTCGTGCCCGCGGCCCTGCGGCCGCGCCACGATCCGGGCGGCGTAAGCGGCGTGCGTGCGCGACCGCTCCCCCGGCAGCAGATCGCCGTACACCGCTTCCTGCAGCAATGCGTGCCGGAACGTGTAGGAACCGTCGGAAAGCACCACCAGGACGTGGTGCTGGACGGCTTCGCGCAAGGCCTCGTCGAGCTCCAGGTCCCCCAGCGCGGAGACCTCGGCGAGCGCCGCGTGCATCACCGGCTCGTTGGCCACCGAGATCACCCGGGCGACCCGCCGCGTGTCCGGCGAGAGCCGCTCGAGCCGGGACAGCAGCACCTCGGCCAGTCCGGCGGGCAGGTCGTTGCACTCGGTCTTCGTGGCGAGCAGCTCTTCGGCGAAGAACGGGTTGCCCTGGGAGCGGGTGACGATGTCGGCCACGACGTCGGCGGACAGCGGCTCGTCGGCCAGCGCCTCGACGAACCTGCGGGCGTCGGCGGCCCCGAACGGGCGCAGGTCGACGCTCTCGACGGTGGCGAGCCGGACCAGCTCGGACAGCAGGCCGCGCAGCGGGTGGCGCCGGTGCACGTCCTCCTCGCGGTAGCTGCCCACGACCAGCAGCCGCTGCGCCCGCAGCCTGCTGAGCAGGAATGACAGCAGGTTGCGGGTCGAGGCGTCGGCCCAGTGGAGATCCTCCAGCAGGATCACCACCGGGCGCGCCTCCGCGATCTCGGTCAGCACCCCCAGTACCGCGTCGAACAACTGCAGCTGACCGAGATCCTGCTCGAGCCGGGGACGCACCATCGTCTCCCGGTCGTTCGAGGTCATCGGCGGGTGTTCGGCCGGGCGCGGTTCCTCCACGCCCTGGCCCTGCGGCAGGAGCCGCCCGAGCGCGGGCCGGAGCCGCACGGCGGCGGCCACCGCCGGGTCCGCCGCGCTGCCCAGCGGGGCGAGCGCTTCGGCGAACGGAAGATAAGGAAGACCGCCTTCGCGGACGTCGATGCAGCGACCGGTGAGCACCAGCCCGCCGCACGCCTCGACGTGCTCGGCGAGCGCGGTCAGCAGCCGGGTCTTGCCGACGCCGGCGTCCCCCGAGAGCAGCACCGCGCCGGCTTCGCCCCGTTCGGCACGGGCGAAGGCGGCGCGGAGCCGCCGCATCTCGTGGGTACGGGCGACGAGCGGGATTCCGGAGCCGAGTCGGGGCACGAGGAGCATTCTTGCTCACCCCACCGACAGTTTCCGACCGCTTATCGCCTTTGACACCATTACCCGGCCCTCACCGGGCGGTTTCGACGCCGGCGGTCTCCCGCGCGGCCTCGCGGCGCTGCTGCGCCGGTACCTCGACATCCGTCCTCGTGGCCCTGAAGTGCCGGGCGGCGCGACGGGCGCGGGCGGCCCAGGCGCTGCGCCCGGCCTTCCGCAGTTCCTCGGCCCGGTAGGCGGCTTCGGCTCGGACCGCGTCCAGAAGCAGATCGCTGTGCATTGTGTTCCCCTGTCCCTGAGTTCACCGGTTTGGTAGTACTCAGGTTCGTCCTGAGGGGGCACCTCAGGCATCGGGTGATCACGCAGCCCTAGGCGCGAAAAGACCCCTTACTCCCGGTCGAGCCCAGCTCGGCGGGGGTAAGGGGTCTTCTCCCAGTGCCTTGTTCCCGAGTGCCTCAGTCGTGCGCCGGGCCGCCGGTCCGCACCGCGGCCAGCAGCCCCCGCCAACCCGACGCGGGCAGGCGGAACGCACCACCTTCGGGGTCCTTCGAGTCGCGCAGCGCGGCCCCACCGTCGACGAACGCGACCTCGACGCAGTCGTTCCCGCCGCCGCTGTGGCTGCTCTTGCGCCACCGCGCCCCGGAGAATCCGTCTTCCATCGTCCCCACTCCTTACTGTGTCCTCGGTTCCAGTTGGTGCACCGGAGCCGGTACGGCCGCCTGTTCGGCGAACCGCCCGGCGGCCTCGGCGATCAGGTCCACCGAGTCGTCCGGCTTCAGTGCGGCCGCGCGCAGATGGTCGAACATCAGCCCGTAGCGCCGGACGTCTGTGGGTTCCTCCAGGTAGAGGCCGCTGGACGTGCTGTCGTCGACGTAGACGACGTCCGGGTCGGCCTGCTCGGGGAACCCCATGATCAGGAAGGGGCCTTCCATGCCCGGGTGCGCGCCGGCCCCGAACGGCACGACCTGGATGGTCACGTTCGGCTTCTCGGCGACCGCGACCATGCGGTAGAGCTGCTCGGCCATCACCTCGGGACCGTCGACGACCCGGCGCAGCACGGCTTCGTCCATCACCGCCCAGTACTCCGGCGGCGGGGTGTCCGACAGCAGCTCCTGGCGGGCCATCCGGGCGGCGACGCGGCGGCGGATCTCGGCGTCCTCGGCGTCCGGCCGCAGCGCCCGGATCACCGCCCGGGCGTAGCGCTCGGTCTGCAGCAGCCCCGGCACCAGCAGCGCCTGGAAGGCGCGCAGCGAGCTGGCGTCGGCCTCGAGCCCGACGAACGTGCCGGTGAAGACCTCGTTGTAGGCGTGCCACCAGCCGCGCTTGCGGGCCTCCCGGGCCAGCTGGACGAGGGCTTCCTGCTCGTCGCCGGTGATCCCGTAGAGGGCCAGCATGTCGCGGGCGTCGCGCGGGGTCACCCCCACGTGGCCGGTCTCGATGCGGCTGATCTTCGACGCCGAGCACTCGAGCTTTTCGCCCACCTCGTCGATCGTCAGGTCCGCGGCTTCGCGCAGCCTGCGCAGCTCGCCCGCGAGCCTCCGGCGGCGAACCGTGGGGCTCTGTCCCCTTGCCATGGCGCACCTCCGGGTGTCGACGGCGTCGTAGCCGAACGCTCGCTGCCAGTATCCAACATGAACGGTCGAGTAATCGCACGGCACCGATTACCCGACCCGGTCCCGCGCCGCTTCTGCAATTTGCAAAATGCTTCTGTATGCTCGCACCCTGCGCGACGACAGGACGCGGCCGGGGCGCGGCGGGCTTCTCCCCCAGCCCTGCGCCGAGCCTGTGATCAGCGTAGACGATGACCGGGCGGTACGCCGCGCGATCATCCGCGGAGAGGCCCGGGGCCGTCCCCCGATCGGTCCCGGACCTCTTCCCCGACGTCGATGCCTTATTGGCGGAATGATTATTCCGCGCATTTGTCGCCCGTAAGGGTGATTTCCCGACAGGCGTCAGAGGACGCGCAGGAGTCCTTCTTGGACGACCGTCGCGATCAGCGTGCCGTCCTCGGCGAAGAACCGGCCCGTGGCCAGGCCCCGCGCACCCGACGCGGTCGGCGAGACGCTGTCGTAGAGGAACCACTCGTCGGCGCGGAAGGGCCGGTGGAACCAGAGCGCGTGGTCGAGGCTCGCGCCGAGCACCTTGTCGGTGTCCCAGTAGACGCCGTGGCGCGCGAGCACCGAGTCCAGCAGCGTCATGTCCGAGGCGTAGGTGAGCACGCAGACGTGCAGCAGCTGCTGGTCGGGCAGCTTCCCGTCGGCGCGCATCCACACCTGGTTGCGCGCGGGCAGCTCCCCGGTTTCGCGGGTGACCCACGGCGGTTCGTTGACGTAGCGCAGGTCGATCGGCCGCGGCCGGCTGTGCGCGCCGATCGCGTAGCCCTCGGCGCGTTCCATCAGCGTCGGCAGCGTTTCGGGCGCGGGCACGCCTTCCGGCATGGTCTCGGCGTGCTCGATGCCCGGTTCGTCCTTCTGGAACGACGCCGAGAGCGAGAAGATCGCCTTGCCGTGCTGGATCGCGACGACCCGGCGGGTGGTGAACGACCGGCCGTCCCGGATGCGGTCGACCTCGTAGATGATCGGGACGCTGGGGTCGCCGCCGCGGATGAAGTACGCGTGCAGCGAGTGGACCCGGCGTTCCTCGGGGACCGTCCGCCCGGCCGCGACCAGCGCCTGGCCGGCGACCTGCCCGCCGAACACCCGCACCGGCGAGTGGGCGGGCGAGACGCCGCGGAAGATGTTCTCCTCGATCTTCTCCAGGTCGAGCAGCGCGATCAGGCGGTCCAGCACCGGCTGGCCGCCACCCGGGATCTCCAGTTCGGTGGCGGCCGTCCTGGCCATTTCAGTCATGGCCAGACCCTATGTGCTGCGGGGGCAAAGCGTCCCTTATGCGTGGTCGTCTTCACCGAGGCGGTGCACGTGGATCAGGTTGGTCGAGCCCACGGTGCCCGGCGGGGAGCCGGCGACGATGACGACCAGGTCGCCCTTCTGGTACTTGCCCATCTCGAGCATGGCGTGGTCGACCTGCTGGATCATCTGGTCGGTGGACTCCACCCGCGGCACGATGTGGGTGTTGGTGCCCCAGGTCATCGACAGCTGGCTGCGCACGCAGTCCTCGGGGGTGAACGCCAGCAGCGGCAGCCGCGTGTGCAGCCGGGCCAGGCGGCGCACGGTGTCGCCGGACTGCGTGAAGGCGACCAGCGCCTTGGCGTTGAGCCGCTCGCCGATGTCGCGGGCGGCGTAGGAGATCACGCCGCGCTTGGTGCGCGGGACGTGCGTCAGCGGCGGGACGACCGGCGAGTCGGTCTCGACCGCCTCGACGATCCGGGCCATGGTCTGCACGGTCTCGATCGGGTACCGGCCGACGCTGGTCTCGCCGGACAGCATGACCGCGTCGGTGCCGTCGAGGACCGCGTTCGCGACGTCGGAGGCCTCGGCGCGGGTCGGCCGGGAGTTGTTGATCATCGACTCGAGCATCTGCGTCGCGACGATGACCGGCTTCGCGTTTTCGCGGCAGATCTGGATGGCGCGCTTCTGCACCAGCGGGACCTGCTCCAGCGGCAGCTCGACACCGAGGTCGCCACGGGCGACCATGACCGCGTCGAAGGCCAGCACGATGGCCTCGAGGTTGTAGACGGCCTCGGGCTTCTCGATCTTGGCGACGACCGGCAGCCGGCCCTTGCCGACCCGGTCCATCACCTGGTGGACGAGGTCGATGTCGGCCGGCGAGCGGACGAACGAGAGGGCGACGAAGTCGACGCCCAGCTCGAGCGCGAACTCGAGGTCCTCGATGTCCTTGTCGGAGAGGGCGGGCACGGAGACGTCCATGCCGGGCAGCGAGACGCCCTTGTTGTTGCTGACCGGGCCGCCTTCGGTGACCTCGCAGACCACATCGGGGCCCTCGACGCCCTTGACCACCAGGCCGACCTTGCCGTCGTCGACGAGCAGGCGGTCACCGGGCTTGGCGTCCTTCGCCAGGCCCTTGTAGGTGGTCGAGACGCGGTCGTGGGTACCGGCGACGTCCTCGACGGTGATCCGGACGATGTCGCCGTTGTGCCACTCGACCGGCCCGCCCGCGAACGTGCCCAGCCGGATCTTCGGGCCCTGCAGGTCGGCGAGGATGCCGACCGCCCGGCCGCTCTCGGCGGCGGCGGTCCGGATGAGGTCGTAGACCTCCTTGTGGTCGCCGTGGCTGCCGTGGCTGAAGTTCATCCTGGCCACGTCCATGCCAGCGTCGACGAGGGCCCGCATCTTCTCCGGCGTGGCGGTGGCGGGGCCCATGGTACAAACGATCTTCGCGCGTCGGCTCACGTTCGCACAGCGTAGTCCCTCTTCGCGCGTTCGTCTGTACCGATCCCGAAAAGTTCAGAGAAACTGTTCAGAAACCGGTCCCGTCCAGGGGGCATCTCCTGAGGTGCCCAGTCGGGGTCGACCGGGCTAGCGCCGGGGTAACTCGCTCGGCCCGACGCGGTCGCGGGCCCACTCGTTGAACTCGCGCACCTGCCGCCACGCCTTCTTCACCCGCTCGAGGGCGCCCCGCTCGTGCAGGACGTCGTCCGGCTCCCAGACGCGGACCGCGTACACCGAGCGGTAGCGCAGCAGGTCGAGGCGGGGGTGGTCGGCGTCGAACCCGCGCGGCTTCGACTTCAGCCGGTCGCCGCGGATCTCCCAGCCCGCGCGCCGGAGCTTGGCGAGGATCTTCTCGAGCGCTTCGCCGTGCAGCTCGGTGTCGACGGCCTTGCGGAACCGCGCGATCTGGTCGGCCGCCAGGTGGAAGCAGCCACCGCCGACGCGCAGCCCCTCGGGACCGACCTCGACGTAGTACGCGCCGCCGCCGCGGCCCTGTTCGATCACCGCGCCGCAGTGGGTCTTGTACGGCGTCTTGTCCTTGGCGAACCGGACGTCCCGGTAGGGGCGGAACACCTTGGGGTCGCCGAAGCCGTCGGAGAACTCCGGGGCCAGCTCGGTGAGCAGCGCCTCCATCGGGGCGCGGACGTCGGACTTGTAGGTCTCGACGTGGTCGTCCCAGTAGGGCTTCGAGTTGTCCTCCACGAGACCGTCGTAGAAGTCGACGGCGTACTCGCCGAATCCGCTGAACTTCACGGGGAGGAACGATAATCGGGGGCACCGACACTTTTCGCGCCGGTGCCCCCGGGGTCCTACTTCGCGACCGCCGTGATCAGCTCGCCGTTCGTCGTGTCGCCGGAGAGCTCCCAGAACATCGCGCCGCCGAGGCCCTGCGTCTTCGCGTAGGAGATCTTGCCCGCGATCGTCGACGGGGTGTCGTAGCTCCACCAGTTGCTGCCGCACTTCGCGTACGCGGTGCCAGCCACCGTGCCGGTCGACGGGCAGGACGTCTTGAGCACCTTGTAGTCCTCGATGCCCTGCTCGTACTTGCCCGGCGCCGGGCCGGTCGCGGTGCCGCCCGGGGCACTTTGCGTGACGCCGGTCCAGCCGCGGCCGTAGAACCCGATGCCCAGCAACAGCTTGCCCGCCGGGACGCCCTTGCTCTTCAGCTTCTGGATCGCCGCGTCGGAGTAGAAGCCGGCGGTGGGGATGCCGGAGTACGACGTCAGCGGCGAGTGCGGAGCCGTCGGCCCCTGCGCCGCCCAGGCGCCGAAGTAGTCGTAAGTCATCACGTTGTACCAGTCGACGTACTGCGCCGCGCCGCCGTAGTCGGCCGCGTCGATCTTGCCGCCGCTGGTGCCATCGGCGGTGATCGCCGAGGTGACGAGCTTCGACCCGAACTTCGCGCGTAGGGCGGCCATCAGGTTCTTGTAGGCCGCGGCACCGCTGGTGTCACAGGAAAGGCCGCAGGAGTTGGGGTACTCCCAGTCGATGTCGATGCCGTCGAAGACGCCGGCCCAGCGCGGGTCGTTGACGAGGTTGTAGCAGGAGTTCGCGAACGCCGTCGGGTTCTGCGCAGCCTGCCCGAAGCCGCCGGACCAGGTCCAGCCGCCGAACGACCAGAGCACCTTCAGCCCGGGGTGCTTCGCCTTGAGCTTCTTGAGCTGGTTGAAGCTGCCGGCGAGCGGCTGGTCCCAGGTGTCGGCGACGCCGTCGACGCTGCCCGCGGCGTCGTAGGTCTTCTGGTAGTCGGCGTAGGCGTCGCCGATGGCGCAGCCGCCGTTCGTCACGTTGCCGAAGGCGTAGTTGATGTGGGTCAGCTTGCTCGCCGAACCGGAGGTCTCGATGTTCTTGACGTGGTAGTTGCGGTCGTAGACACCCCACTCGGTGAAGTAGCCGACCACCTTGCCGACGGAGGCCTCGGTGGCGGCGGTGGCCACCGGAGCGGTCGCGGCACCCGCGACGAGGCCCGCGGCGGCCGCCACGGTCAGCAGTGCCGAGAAGCTCTTCCTGCGGAAACGGGACATGCCTTCTCCCTTCGGAGAATAACTGACAACCAACGGGGACCACGTGGTGGAGACCACACCTACCGTAAGTGGACTAGACCACTAGGTCAATGGTTCAGACCAAGAAGCCCGGTGGTCGGTGCGTGCATTCCTTGACAGGAATATGCCCGGCGGAGCACATTTCGGGGGTGATGCAGACGTTCGAGGTGCTGGCCGAGCCCCGCCGCCGCACGATCCTGGACCTGCTGCGCGCCGGCGAGCGGTCGGTCGGCGAGCTGGTCGACGAGCTGTCCCTCAGCCAGCCCGCGGTGTCCAAGCACCTGCGGGTGCTGCGCGAGGCCGGGCTCGTGACGGTGCGCGTGGCGGCCCAGCGAAGGTGCTACGCACTGCGGCCGGAGCCCCTGGCCGAGGTCGACGCATGGCTGGCGCCGTACCGCGCCTTCTGGTCGGACCGGCTCGACGCGCTGGAACGCCGGCTGGCCGAGACCGACACCGGGCGTAGTGAATGACTCATTCCTGTCGTCTGGTGACAGGAATGAGTCGTTCACTACATCACGTCGGCGGCGCCGGGTCGAAGGCGAGCCCGCGGTCCGCCGCGCGGCGCTCGCCCCACTCGTACAGCGCCTGCAGCGCCGGGCGCAGCTCCTCCCCCACCTCCGTCAGGTGGTACTCCACGCGCGGCACCCGGCCGTCGAACTCCACGCGGCGCACGATGCCGTCCGCCGCCAGCTCGCGCAGCTGCTGGGTCAGCATCTTCTCGCTCACCCCCGGCATGCGCCGCCGGAGTTCGCCGTAGCGGTGCGCGCCCTCCTTCAGGTGCGCCAGGATGACCGGCTTCCACTTGCCGCCGATCAGGTCGACCGCCAGCTCCACCGCGCAGTGGTACCGCTTCATCTCGCTCCTACGCACCGGAAAGTACGTGGTTGCCCGCCCGGAAAACCACTGGTTGCCTGAGCGGGTGATCGTGCCAGAAACCCCCACCCTCTACGACTGGGCCGGCGGCCACGAAGCCCTCGTGAAGCTGCTGACGATCTTCTACGGCCACGTCCTGGAAGATCCGCTGCTCGAACCCGTTTTCCGCGGCATGGACCCGGAGCACCCGAAGCACGTCGCGGTGTGGCTCGGCGAGGTCTTCGGCGGGCCGGCCGGGTACTCCGCGAACCGCGGCGGCCACGCCCACATGGTCGGGCGCCACCTCGGGCGCGGCATCACCGAAGAGCAGCGCCGCCGGTGGGTGACGCTGCTGCTCGACGCCGCCGACGAAGCCGGGCTGCCCGCCGACCCCGAGTTCCGCGCCGCGTTCGCCGGCTACCTCGAGTGGGGCAGCCGGCTGGCCGTCATCTTCTCCGCTCCCGGCGCCGAGCCGGACCCGCACGAACCCGTGCCGCACTGGGACTGGCCCAGACCGCCCTGGCAGCCGTCCACGTCCTAGCCGCATAGTGAGGGGCAGCTGAAAGGAGGCTGCCTTTGATCCGGGTGGACGGCCGGACCCTCAGGTGCGCCGACGTCGTGACCGCGGCGCGCACCGATGGGCCGCTGGGTATCGACGTCTCGATCGCCGCGCTGCGCGCTGCCGAGCACGCGTGGAAGCTCGCCGAGGACCTGAGCACGCGGCGGGTGGTCTACGGGCGCACGACCGGCGTCGGCGCCAACAAGGACGACACCGTCGAGAGCTCGCGCGAGCACGGCCTGCGCCTGCTGCGCAGCCATGCGGGCGGCAGCGGCGAGGTGATGCCGCCCGGCCAGGTGCGCGCGATGCTGCTGATCCGCCTCAACCAGCTCCTCACCGGGCGCTCGGGCATCAGCCCCGAGCTGATCGGCGCGCTGGCCGACGCCGTCCGCACCGGCGCGTTGCCGCTGGTGCACCGGCTCGGCGCGATCGGCACCGGCGACCTCGCGCCGCTCGCCGAGGCCGCGCTGGCGCTCACCGGGGAACGCGGCTGGGTCGGCGGGCACGTCCCGCCGGTGCCGGTGCACGCGGGCGACGCGCTGGCGTTCATGAGCAGCAACGCCGCGACGCTCGCCGAAGCGACCCTCGCCGCGATGCGGCTGGACACGCTCACGCGCGCGAGCCACGCCGTCGCGGCGCTGACGTACGTCGCGCTCGACGGCAACCCCGAGGCGTACGCGACGCCGGTGCACGAAGCGCGTCCGCACGCCGGGCAGGTCGCGTGCGCCGCGGAGATGCGGCGGCTGCTGGGCATGCACCAGACGCCGAAGCCGGGCCGGCGGATCCAGGACCCGTTCGGGCTGCGGGCGTTCCCGCAGGTGCAGGGCCCGGCGCTGGACGCGATCCACTACCTGCGGGACGTCCTCGCGGTGGAGATCAACGCCAGCACCGAGAACCCGATGATCTCGACGGTCCACGGCGACGCCTACCACCACGCGCACTTCCACACGGCGTACGTGTCGACGGCGCTGGACCAGGCGCGCGCGACCGTGCATCAGGTGGCGGAGCTGTCGGTGGCGCGGCTCGGCGACCTCGTCGAGCCGGAGTTCACCGGGCTGCGGCCGTTCCTCGCGGCGGGCCCGGCGGGCAGCTCGGGCGTGATGATCCTGGAGTACGTGGCGCACGACGCGCTGACCGAACTGCGCCAGGCGGCGCTCCCGGCGACGCTCGGCACGGCGGTGGTGTCGCGCGGGATCGAGGACCACGCGAGCTTCTCGACGCAGGCGGCCCGCGCGGCGACGGCGGCCTGCGGCGCCTACCAGCAGGTGCTGGCGTGCGAGCTGGTGGCGGCGGTGCGCGCGCTGCGGATGCGCGAGGCCGACTTGGTGGACCTGCCCGTGCGCGACGCGTTCGAAGCGGCGTCTTCGGTGCTGGACGAGAGCGTCGACGACCGCCCGCTGACCGGCGACATCGCCGCCGCGGTCGGCGTCCTGGACGCCCTCGCCCGGATCTAGCGTCAACCCGGACCGCCCGCTCCGCCAATAACGGGAGCACGTGGCGGACGACAGGCGGGCGGTTCATGAGTTCACCAGGCGCGGCCGGCGCGGAGATCATCGCGGCGTCGGTGCGGCACCCCGAGCGGTTCGCGGCGGTCTTCGACCGGCACGCCGCGCACATCCACCGGTACCTGGCCCGGCGGCTCGGCGGCCAGCTCGCCGACGACGTCCTCGGCGAGACGTTCCTGGCCGCCTTCACCGGCCGCGGCCGGTACGACCCGGACTTCCCGGACGCGCGGCCGTGGCTCTACGGCATCGCCACCAACCTGGTCGGCAAGCGCCGTCGCGAGGAGGCGCGCGAGTACCGGCTGCGCGCCGCGCTCGGGCCGCCCGCCGCCCAGGAGGGGCACGCGGACCGGGTGGCCGCGCGGGTGAGCGCGCAGGCGATGAACGACCGGCTCGCCGCCGCGCTGAACGGGCTCGCCCGGGGTGATCGCGACGTCCTGCTGCTGATCGCCTGGGAAGGCCTGGCCTACGACGAGGTCGCCGCGGCGCTGGACATCCCCGTCGGCACCGTCCGGTCGCGCCTGAACCGGGCCCGCAAGAAGGTCCGCGCGGAACTCGCGCCCGCCGAGGAGGTCTCGAACCGTGGATGAGATGCAGCTGCTGCGCGACTTCGCCGGACCGGCGGAACTCCCGGCGCGCGACGACCTGGCCCGGCGGCGAGCCGATCTGCTCGCCGCCACGGCCGCGCGACGACCCGCTCGGCGCTGGGTGTGGGGCTCGGTCACCGCGGCCGGGCTCGCCGCGGCCGCCACCGCCGTCTTCGCCCTCACGCCGGCCGCCCCGCCGGCCCCACCGGCAGCCGCCGGCCCGGTCGAATTCCTGTACCGCGCCGCCGCGGCGGCGCGCGCCCAGCCGGACGTCGAGCCCCGGCCGGACCAGTTCCTCTACACCAGGACACGGCTCGCGGACGGCCGGGAGAACGAGTTCTGGGCGTCGGCGGACGGAACCCACGACGGCTTCGAGGTCCTGTTCGGCCACGAATCGGTGATCGCGGGCTGCCGCGACGGGAAGCGCGTGCAGCGGGAGGGCCGCGGGCGAACGGTGACCAGCCGGTGCGAGCCGCGTCCGGCCGCCCACCCGGACCTGCCGACGGACGCCGACGCCATGCTCGCCTACCTGCACAAGAGCACGTACGGCGAAGGCGACACCCGGCACGACCTCGGCACCGAGGTCGTCGACCTGGCCGGTGGCTACCTGAGGCCGGCGGCGCGGGCCGCGCTCTACGAGGCGGTGGCGAAGGTGCCCGGGCTGGTCGCCCGCACCGACGCGCAGGACGCCGCGGGCCGGCCGGTCCTCGGGATCACCTGGAGCAGCACGACCGAGCACGGGATCGGCAACCAGGACGAGTTCCTGTTCGACCCGGTCACCTTCGCCTACGTCGGCTCCGGGACGACCGGCGCGGTCGTCGGCCAGGGCATCGTCGACGAAGTGCGGCAGCGCCCCTGAACGCGCGAAGGGCCGCCCCGGAACTCCGGAGCGGCCCTTCGTCGCCGAGACTCAGCCGAAGAAGACTTCGGCTTCCTGGTAGCGCTCGGCCGGGACCGTCTTCAGCTCGGCCGTCGCCTCGGACAGCTTCACGCGGACGATGTCCGTGCCCTTCAGGGCCACCATCACGCCGAAGTCGCCGTCGGCCACCGCGTCGACCGCGTGCAGGCCGAAGCGGGTCGCCAGGACCCGGTCGTACGCCGTCGGGGTGCCGCCGCGCTGGACGTGGCCCAGGACCACCGCGCGGGACTCCTTGCCGGTGCGGTGGGCGATCTCGTCGGCCAGCCAGGTGCCGATGCCGCCGAGGCGGACGTGCCCGAAGGCGTCCTTCTCGCCGGTGAGCAGCTTCTCCTCGCCGCCCTCGGGCAGCGCGCCCTCGGCGACGACGATGATCGGCGCGAACTCCTTCTCGAAGCGGCTCTCGACGTAGGAGACTACCTGGTCGACGTTGAAGTGCCGCTCCGGCACCAGGATCACGCTCGCGCCGCCGGCGAGGCCCGAGTGCAGCGCGATCCAGCCGGCGTGCCGGCCCATGACCTCGACGACCAGCGCGCGGTGGTGCGACTCGGCGGTGGTGTGCAGCCGGTCGATCGCTTCGGTCGCGATGGAGACCGCGGTGTCGAAGCCGAAGGTGTAGTCGGTGGCGCCCAGGTCGTTGTCGATCGTCTTGGGCACTCCCACGACGCCGACGCCGTCGTCGGTGAGGCGCTTCGCGACGCCGAGGGTGTCCTCGCCGCCGATCGCGATCAGCGCGTCGACGCCCTGGTCGGCCAGGACCTGCTTGATCTTCTCGACGCCGCCTTCGACCTTGTACGGGTTGGTGCGCGAGGACCGCAGGATGGTGCCGCCGCGGGTCAGGATGTCCTCGACGTCGTTGAGGCCGAGCGGGCGGCTGTCCCCGGTCAGCGGGCCGTTCCAGCCGTTGCGGAAGCCCACGAGGTCCCAGCCGTGCACCTCGATGCCCTTACGCACCACGCCGCGGATCACCGCGTTGAGCCCCGGGCAGTCGCCGCCGCCGGTCAGCACACCGACACGCATGAGAAGCCTCCGTCTGTTCTCTGGAGATGACAGTCACATTTCGTCCAGGGCCAGCGTAGCGGCAAACGTCTTGATCGGTGCAGCCCGGACCACCTGCCGAATCGGTCCGGCTCCGGTCTGTGCTACCTTGGCGCCGTGCAGCGCTATTTCTGGTTTACGAAGCCGGCCCCGGGTGGGCACGGCGGCGTGAACCTGCGCTGACCTCCACCCCGAGCCGGATCTCGAAACCGGCTCGGCGAATCTTCCGCGGGTCGGTGTCCACCAGGAAGGACCACCCCCGCGATGACGCTCTCCGCCGGACCCGCCGCCATCGGCGACCTCGACGCCGCCCGCACGACGTCGATCAGTCCGCTCATTTCGCCCGCGCTGCTGCGCGAAGACCATCCCGCCGGCCCCGCCGTCGCCAAAGTCGTGCGGCAGGGCCGCGCCGAGACGGTCGACATCCTCGACGGCCGGGACGACCGGCTGCTCGTGGTCGTCGGCCCGTGCTCGGTGCACGACCCGGAAGCCGCGCTCGACTACGCCCGCCGGCTGGCCGCGAAGGCCGACGAACTGCGCGACGACCTGCACATCGTGATGCGCGTGTACTTCGAGAAGCCGCGTACCACGCTGGGCTGGAAGGGCCTGATCAACGACCCGGACCTCGACGGCACGTTCGCCGTCAACAAGGGCCTGCGGATGGCGCGCAAGCTGCTGCTCGACGTCTCCGAGCTGGGCCTGCCGGTCGGCTGCGAGTTCCTCGACCCGATCACGCCGCAGTTCATCTCCGACATCGTGACGTGGGGCTCGATCGGCGCGCGGACCGCGGCGAGCCAGGTGCACCGCCAGCTGTGCAGCGCGCTGTCGATGCCGGTGGGCATCAAGAACTCGACCGAGGGCGACGTCCAGGTGGCGGTCGACGCGACCCGCGCGGCCGCGGCGAGCCACGTGTTCCCGGGCATCAACACCGACGGCCTGGCGGCGCTGCTGACGACGAAGGGCAACCCGGACTGCCACGTGATCCTGCGCGGCCACGCGGGCGGCCCCAACTACGACGCCGGGACGGTCACCGACACCCTCGCCCGCCTGGCGAAGTCCGGCCTGCCGGAGCGCGTGATCATCGATGCTTCGCACGGGAACAGCGGCAAGGACCACGTGCGGCAGGCCGGCGTGGTGCGCGAGCTGGCGGCGCGGATCGGCGGCGGCGAGCGCGGGATCGCGGGCCTGATGATGGAGAGCTTCCTGGCGGCCGGCCGGCAGGACCTCGACCTGGGGCACCCGGAGAAGCTGACGTACGGCCAGTCGATCACCGACGCGTGCTTGGCTTGGGACGACACCGCTCCACTGCTGGACGAGCTGGCTTCGGCGGTCCGGGCGCGCCGCTGAGAGGTCCCCGGCCTAGGGGTCCCCCGGTTTTTACGTTACCGGGGGACCCCGACAGTTTTCGGCGGTCGGCGCAGGCTGCCGAGGAACACTCCGGTGAGCACGACGGCCCCGCCGGCCAGCTGCCACCAGGACAACCTCTCCCCCGCCAACACCACCGCCCAGCCGAGCCCCGCCACCGGGACCACGTTGAGCAAGTTGACCGCGACGCTCGGCTCCAGCCCGCGCAACCCGTGGTTGTACAGCAGAAACGCCGCCACCGAACAGAACACGGCGAGAAAACCGATCCGCAGCACCGTCCCACCGGACGGCACGCTCCACCGAGAAGTCTCCGTCAGCGACAACACGACGAAACCACCCGCGCCGGCCAGCGTCTGGTAGTACGTCACCACGATCGGCGAAGCGCCCGACGAATCCCGGCGCACCACGATGTTGTAGACCGCCCACGCGACACCACCCGCGATCAGCAGCACGTCGCCCCACAGCCGGTGGCCTCCGCCGGTCTGCTCCCGGACGACCAGCCAGACCCCGGTGAGCGCCACCAGCATGCCCACCAGCCGGACCGGCGAGAACGCCGTGCGGCCGGACAGGGCCAGCGTGATGATCGGGTACGCGGCGACGATCAGCGTCGCGTCGGACGCCGTCGCCAGGTCGACGCCCGCGTTCTCCAGCGCGAAGTACGCCGTGATCCCGAGCAGGCCCGCGAGGCCCATGGACCGGCGTTGCCGAGGCGACGGCCGGGGAAACCGGCGCGCCGCGACGCCGAGGACGAGCGCGGCGAGCACGAACCGCAGCGCGCCCAGCGTCATCGGCGGGACCTCCGTCAGCGCCACCTTGGTGACCGCGAACGAGCTGCTCCAGATCAGCGCGGCGGCCAGGACGGCGGCCACCGAGAGGCCACGCGTTTCTGTGATCATGGGGCGAGACTAAGCAGCGAACGGACGCACCCCGACGAACAGCGTGCTAGATTCGGCAACCTACCAGGAACACCGAATTCGACACCGACGCGAGGAGAACACGGGCCGGATGGACGAACTGGATTCGGCGCTGCTGACCCTGCTGCAGGAGGACGCCAAGCAGACCAACAAGGAGCTGGCGCGCAAGCTGCACATCGCGCAGTCGACGTGCCTGGAACGGGTGCGGGAGCTGACCCGGCGCGGGATCGTGCGCGGGCATCACGTCGAGGTCGACCTGAAGAAGATCGGCCGGCCGGTGCAGGCGATGGTCGCGGTGCGGCTGCGCCCGCCCGACCGCGCGGTGATCGAATCGTTCCGCGCGTTCGTGGCGGGGCTGCCGGAGGTGCTGTCGGTGTTCGTGATGTCCGGCAGCGACGACTTCCTGCTGCACATCGCGGTCGCCGACAACGACCACCTGAGCGGGTTCGTCCTCGACCGGCTGACCCAGCGCAAGGAGATCGTCGACGTGCGGACGTCGGTGATCTTCAGTCACGTCCGCCGCACGGTCGTCACCCCGGTGGAGTGAAGGTCAGCGGCGGTGGAAGTACTCGTCGATGACTTCCCAGCGCGCGAGGTTGTGCTTCGCGTCCGCGAGCGCGTCGTGCTGGTCGGTGGGGGCCGACGGGAGCTTCGGCTTCCCCGCGTCCTCCCACCGCTGACGCAGGTCGCGGGTGAACCGCGGCAGCTGGCGGGGCAGCGCCGGCATCGGGCCCCACAGCTGGGCCAGCGCCACGTGGTCGTAGGCGGCGAACCAGGCCCACAGCTCGATGCCGCCCGGCGGCTTGCCGAAGAACTCCAGCAGGTCGGTGCGGATCTTCTCGCGGCTGCGCCACGCCTTGTCGGCGGGCGACGGCAGCTTGTCCAGGACGTTGTCCCGTACCCACGGGCCCGCCTTCGACGGGTCGAACTCCGTCGAAACCGCGTAGAACTCGCGGCCGCGCTCGTCAACGACACCGATGGAAACCAGGTCGATCGTGACGCCGTCTTCGATGAACTCGGTGTCGTAGAAAAAACGCACTGGTGAACAGTAGTGGGTCAGCCGACCTTGGACTCCGGCACCCGGGCCGCGTCCCGCGCCGCGGGCTGGGCCGGCACCGAAGGCTTCACCCCGGCGGCTTCGGCGGCCAGCAGCTCCTTGGCCTTCGCCGCGTAGATGTCCACGTACTCCTGGCCGGACAGCTCCATCAGCGCGTACATGATCTCGTCGGTGATCGACCGCTCGATGAACCGGTCACCGGCCAGGCCCTCGTAGCGCGAAAAGTCGAGGGGCTTGCCGAAGCGGACCTCGAGGCGGCGCGGCCACCACATCTTCGAGCCGATCGGGTTGACCTTGTCGGTGCCGATCATCGCCACCGGGACCACGACGCCGCCGGACTCCAGGGCGATCCGGGCGACGCCGGTCTTGCCCTTGTACAGGCGGCCGTCCGGGGAGCGCGTGCCCTCCGGGTAGATGCCGAGCAGGTGGCCGTCCTTGACCAGCCGGGTCGCGGTGTCGAGCGCGGCCTGCGCCGCGTTGCCGCCGGACCGGTCGATCGGGAACTGGCCGACGCCGGTGAAGAACCACTTCTTGAGCAGGCCCTTGAAGCCCGGCTCGGTGAAGTACTCGGACTTGGCCGGGAAGGTCACCTTGCGCTTGACCCGCAGCGGCATGAAGAACGAGTCCGCGACCGCCAGGTGGTTGCCCGCCAGGATCGCGCCGCCGGACTCGGGGATGTTCTCCGCGCCGACGACCTTGGTCGGCCACAGCGTCTTGAGCAGCGGTCCGATGAATACCCACTTCATGAGCCAGTACAGCACCGGTGCCTCAGTCCTCCATCGCAGCTCAGCCCCATTCACCCGCGCGGGACAGCCTACGAACCCCGGTGGCCGGCGCACAACGGAGACCACCCGGTTACCCCACGGGGGCGATCGATCTCACAGGGAATTCCGGGCCCGGCCGGACCCCCACAACGCCCGCGAGCCGTGAGAGCATGGACGAATCCACCGCTCACACGGAAGGCGATCGCATGGGCGTGCTCGCCGGCGCGGAACCGTTCGGCCACACCGGTTCGGCCGAGACCGGGTTCCTGCTCTGCCACGGGTTCACCGGCACCCCGGCGAGCATGCGGGCCTGGGGTGACCACCTGGCCGGGGCCGGGTTCACCGTGCGCTGCCCGCTGCTGCCGGGGCACGGCACCCGCTGGCCGGACCTCAACCGCACGACGTGGGAGGACTGGTACGGCGCCGTCCGCGAGGCGCTGCTCGCGCTGCTGTCGACGTGCAAGACGGTGTTCGTCGGCGGCCTGTCGATGGGCGGCACGCTGACCCTGCGCCTGGCCGAGGAGTTCGGCGACCGGATCGCCGGGATCGTCCTGGTCAACCCGTCGGTGACGCGGCTGAAGTGGGACACGCGGCTGCTGCCGGTGCTGGGCCGGATCGTGCCGTCGGTGCCGGCGATCGCGAACGACATCAAGAAGCCGGGCGAGACGGAGCTGGCCTACCCGCGCACGCCGGTGCGGGCCGCGGCGAGCCTGGCGAAGCTGTGGGCGGTCGTGCGCGCGGACCTGGCGAAGGTGACCCAGCCGGTGCTGCTGCTGCACTCGTCGGTGGACCACGTCGTCGAGCCGGTGAACTCGCAGCTGGTGCTGCAGGGGGTGTCCAGCACCGACGTCACCGAGGTCGTGCTGGAGAACAGCTACCACGTCGCGACGCAGGACAACGACGCCGAAGTCATCTTCACGCGTAGCGTCGAGTTCGTGAAGGCGCACGCGGCACAGCCCGAGGAGACCGCATGAGCCGGGGGAAGGACGGGCCGGAGGACGTCGACGCGACGTTCGCCGAGATCGTCGCCGACCTGCGCGCCGACGGGTTCGGGCTCCCGGAGGAAGACACCGCCGATAACTCCGACAAGGCGGAATCCGGCCGTGGCGTGGAGAGCGAGTCGCGCCGGACGCCCGACCGGCCCGTGGAGCCGCCCGCCGCGGACACCCCGCCGGAACCCGGCTGGCGGTCCGGGGGCACGTCGTGGGACACGACGATGTTCTCCGACGACCCGGCCGGCGACGACGAGCACTACGTCCCGCCGGAGCCGCCGCCGCTGCCGCGGCCGAAGATGGGCGCGTTCCTCATCCTGCTGCTGTTCCTGGCCGGGCTGTTCCTGCTGATCCTGCCCGGTGCGATCGGGGTGGGCCCGACGGTGGCGACGCCGCTGGGCATCCTCGCGCTCGCGACGTCGATCGCGTTGCTGCTGCTGCGCGTCCGGCAGGGCCCGCCGCCCGGTGCCGACCCCAGCAACGGCGCCCAGGTCTGATCCGACGGCCATGAACATCGAGTTCAGCCCTTCGCGGCGATCGACCGTCGGCGCGGAATGGGAGCTCGGCCTGGTGGACCGGCGCAGCGGTGAGCTGTCCTCGGTGGCCGAGCAGATCCTCGAGGCCGTCCGCCCCGACGGGCAGGCCGAGCACCCGAAGATCAAGCAGGAGCTGCTGCTCAACACCATCGAGGTCATCACCGGCGTCTGCGACACGATCGCCGAGGCCAAGGCCGACCTGGCCGGGTCGCTCGACGTGCTGCACGGCGTCGCCGACCCGCTCGGCGTCGAGATGTTCTCGGCCGGGACGCACCCGTTCTCGAACTGGTACCAGCAGAAGGTCACCGACAAGGAGCGGTACGCGAAGCTGATCGACCGGACCCAGTGGTGGGGCCGGCAGATGCTGATCTACGGCGTGCACGTCCACGTCGGGGTCGACCACCGCGACAAGGTGCTACCGATCCTCGACGCGCTGCTGAACTACGCGCCGCACCTTCAGGCGCTCTCGGCGTCGTCGCCGTACTGGGGCGCGGAGGACACCGGGTACGCGTCGAACCGGGCGCTGATGTTCCAGCAGCTGCCGACGGCCGGGCTGCCGTTCCAGTTCCGGAAGTGGGCGGAGCTGGAGAGCTACGTCGAGGACATGTTCACCACCGGCGTGATCGACCACTTCTCGGAGATCCGCTGGGACATCCGGCCGGCCCCGCACCTGGGCACGATCGAGATGCGCGTCTGCGACGGGCTGCCGACGCTCGAGGAGGTCGGCGCGATCGCGGCGCTGACGCAGTGCCTGGTCGACGACTTCAGCGAGCGCCTCGACGACGGCGAGGTCCTCCCGGCGCTGCCGCCGTGGCACGTTCAGGAGAACAAGTGGCGCGCGGCCCGCTACGGCACCGACGCGATCATCATCCTGGACGCGGCGGGGCGCGAACGGCTGGTGACCGACGACGTCGCCGACCTGCTGGACCGGCTGGAGCCGGTGGCGCGGCGGCTCGACTGCGTGGCGGAGCTGCGCGACGTCGAGACGATCCTGAAGTGCGGGCCGAGCTACCGGCGGCAGCGCGCGGTCGCGCAGGCGCACAAGGGCAGCCTCAAGGCCGTGATGGCGTCGCTGGTCGCCGAGATGCGCGACGGCATCCCGAAGGATTAGAGCTCGTCGAGCCGGCTGCGCAGCGTGCCGGGGCCGAGGATCGACGCGCCGAGGGCTTCGACGCGTCCTTTCAGCTCCCGGTCGGCCGTCGCGACGAGGACTTTGCCCTTTTGCTGCGCGACGACCTCGACGATCTTCGAGTCACCGTCGGTGTCCGCGGCGACGACCTCGACGCCCGGGGTGCCGGTGACGTGCTTGGCCTTGCCCTCGACGACCAGGATGATCCGCGGCCACCACGACACGGCGGGGTCGCCGGGGTCGGGCACGCCGGCTTCGGCGAGTTTCGCGAGCTGGTCGCGCAGGCGTTCGGCGGCGCCGTGGCGATCGCGCCACCAGCCGTCCGGCCGCGAGCCGACGACGTTGGCGCCGTCGACGACGAGGACGAGCTCCTGCCCGACGCGGTCGCGCAGGCCGGGCCAGGCGGCGGCGAAGTCGCGGTGCAGCCGGTAGCCGGGCACGTCGTCGGGGTCCACCCAGCGCACCTCCGCACTTTCGGTGTTGGCGACCCGCGCCTCGGCACCGTCGGCGAGGGCGAGCACGGTGGTGTAGCTCCAGTCCCCATGGTCCACCACGGAGGCCGACACCGCGCGAAAGGCTTCGGCAGGGACGGAGGCTTCTTCGAAGGCTTCGCGGGCGGCGGCGGTCACGGCGGTCTCGCCGGCTTCGATGGCCCCGCCGGGCAGCGCCCAGGTACGGCCGTGGTGCACCCACCAGGCCCGCCGCTGCAGGAGAACGCCCCGGGCAGGGTCGACGAGCAGCAGGCCGGCGGCGCCGTAGCGGCCCCAGTGCAGGTGCCCGCAGGAACACTTGACGAAGACACTCGCGGACGGGGCACTCACCGGTCCAGCCTGTCACAGGTCGGCCGAAGATCACCTCTCCGCGGAAGCCGGTGCTCGCTTCCAAGGGCCGCCGAAAACCAGCTCGCGGGAGAGGCCGCGGCAGACAGACCAACCGCAACGTGAACGGGCCCAGACCCCCCGCAACCCCGATCCGAAGCCAGAACACGGCCGGCGACGCCGGGTCAAGGCATCTTTCCCGCCTTGACGCGGTGCCGCCGGCCGTAGTCACAATCGGGCGTCGGGGTTGCGGAAAAGACCGCTGACGGAGGGTCAGACCGGGGTCTTGGCCGCTTCCAACGCCAACGCCGCCGCACCCACGATCGCCGTGTCGTCACCCAAGTGGGCGGTCCGGATCCGCGCCAACGGCCGGTGCCGGGCCCCCGTGATCGCGCCCGCGTAGTGCTCGCGGGCCTCGTCCAAAAACAGCGGGGCCGACTCCGACACCCCGCCGCCGATCACGATGATCTCCGGGTCGAACACGTCCGCCACCAGCGCCAGGCCCTCGCCCAGCCACTTGGCCAGCTCCGCCATCGCCAGCTGGGCGATCGGGTCACCATCGCGCGCCGCGCCGGCCACGCGCCGCCCCGTCACCGAACCCGGGTCGCCCGCGACCTGCGGGGCCAGCACCGTCGAGCGGCCCGGATGCCGCGCCAGCAGCTCCACCGCCGTCGCCGCCAACGCCGTTCCGCTGCAGTAGCGCTCCCAGCAGCCGTACTTGCCGCACGGGCACGGCCGGCCGCCGCGGACCACCGTCAGGTGGCCCAGCTCCGGTGCCACGCCGTACGCGCCGCGGAACAGCTTGCCGTCCAGCAGCAGGCCCGCGCCGATGCCCGTGCCCAGGGCCACCAGCGCCGCGACATGGGCGCCGCGGGCCGCGCCGAAGCGGTGCTCGCCCACCATCGCCGCGTTGACGTCGTGCTCCAGCAGCACCGGGAGGCCGACGCGCTTCTCGATCCGGTCCGCGACCGGCGCGCCGCGCCAGGCCAGGTGCGGCGCGAACATCACCGACCGGCGGTCGCGCGCCACGAACCCGGCCACGGCCAGGCCCACTCCGGCCACGTCGTGCCGGTTGCGCAGGTCCTCGATGACACCCGAGATGGCGTCCTCGAGGGCGCCCTCTTCGCTCGGCGTCGCGACGCGCGCCGTGTCCAGCAGGGAGCCGCGCTCGTCCACCACGCCGGCCCGGACGCTCGTCCCGCCGACGTCCACCCCTATCGTCCGCACTCAGCTCTCCCACTCGTCGCGCCTGCGGACGGTGATGTGCTGCACCCGCACCGAAACCGAGGCGTCCGCCGGGGGCCGCGGCGCGGGCCGGAACCCGGGCATGTGCACGCCCTCGTCCGGCTCCCAGCGGTCCGCGAGCACCGCCCGGAGCAACGCCACGAGCTGGGCCAGCTGTTCCAGCAGCCGGGCCGCGAATTCGGGACGCTCACCCCGCACCACCGCGACGATCGCACACAGCGGGCACCAGCCGCACGCCGAGCCGTCCGGTTTCGCCTGGTCAGGGTCACCGTGCCCGGCGGCGACGACGCCCTCCAACCACGGCGCGGCCTTCTCCACGACCATCTCGACCAGCAGGCGGATCTCCTCCGCGAGCCGCGGTCCGGCCGCCTCGTCCTCTTCGCTCACCCGCGTCCCCGGTTCCCGGCCAGGTGCACGACCAGGCCGTCGGCGTCGGATTCCGCGCCGGTGATCCGGCACGGCCGCAGCGACTCCGGCAGGGCGATGAGCCTGCGGAAGCCGTCCACGGTGATCGCCAGGTCGTCGTCGACGCGGGCGAGGTCGACCTCGGCGTCCCGGACGAGCGGGATCGCGATGCGCAGCGTGTACCCGTCCGGCGCCGGCCGCACGCGCTGCAGCGGCGTGACGGGTGTGCCGTCGCCGGCCAGGGGGTCGCCGCCGCGGTAGAGCTCGGCGGCGATCTCCAGCAGCGCGGGCAGCCCGACCGGTTCGACGGCCCGGTGCTCGACGCGCGACACGCCGTCGAACCCGGCTTTCGAAAGCTCCGCCAGGACAGCGTCCTGCTGGGTCCGGCGGGTGCGCAGCCACGACGCGGCGCCCCCGCGCCAGAACCCGGGCGCGGGCATGAGCCGGTTGGCGATCAGGCCGTCCACGGCGATGCCGCGCAGGGCCAGCGAGCTGAGCGTCCGGCGCGCTTCGGCGACGACCACCCGCTCCGGCGTCAGCACCAGCCGGACCGTGGTCACCGACGGTTCGGTGAGCAGCGCGCGCAGGCCGTCGAGGTGGACGCCGAGCCGGCGCACGGAGTCCGTGACGCGGCGGCCGAACACCCGGGTCAGGTAGCCCGAGACGGCTTCCGGGAGGGCGAGCAGCCGCAGCGTCTCGGCCGTCGGCCCGCAGTCGACGACGATGGTCTCCCACGGCCCTTCCTCGGCCAGCCGGCGGACCTCGGTGAGCGCGAGCAGCTCGTCGACGCCGGGCAGCACGGTGAGCTCTTCGGCGTCCAGGGTGTCGAGACCCGCGCCGGACAGCGCCGTCTGCAGCTCGGCGCGCAGGCGGTGCCAGGTGGTGTCCACCAGGGTGCGCGAGTCGATCTGCACGGCCGAAAGCAGCGCGTCCACTTCGGACGGTTCGGCGCCGAGGGAGTGGCCGAAGGCGTCGCCGAGCGAGTGCGCCGGGTCGGTGGAGACGACGAGGGTCTTCCTGCCGCGGGCGGCGAGCGCGGCGCCGGTGGCCGCGGCCAGCGTGGTCTTCCCGACACCCCCCTTGCCGGTGAACAGCAGGATCCGCACGCGGCTACCCCTCGGCCCGCTTCTTCAGCTCCTTGAGCGCGGTGTCCATGACCATCTTCTCGGCCTTGCGGCGCAGCAGCCCGATCATCGGCAGCGCCAGCTCGACCGACAGCGTGTACGTCACGCGCGTCCGGCCGCCGAGGTCCTCCAGCGCGTACCGGCCGTTCTGCGCCTTCTGCATCTGGCCCTTGACCAGGTGCCAGCTGACGCCGAGACCGTCATCGTCCCAGTCGTACTCGAGGGTGTAGACGTCCTTGATCGGGCCCGCGTCGAGCGTGAGCTTGACCTGCTTGGCGCGCCCGTCACCGTCGGTGTCGAGGACCTCGGTCTGCCGGACGGCCTTGGCCCATTCCGGGTACGCGGGGAAGTCGGCGATCACGGCCATCACCCGGCTGGGCTCGGCGTCGACCTCGATGGACTGTGTGGACTGCTCGGCCATGGGACGAAGCGTAGCCGCCGCGGCCGGTCACCAACGCAGCACGTACGGCTGCCCGGTCTCCTTGAAGTGACCCACGTTACGGCACTCGGTCAGGCCGACCCGGGCGCGCGGTGCCAGGGGCTGGTGGACGTGGCCGAACACCGACCAGCGCGGCCGCTGGGCGCGGATCAGGTCCAGCAGCGCCGTCGAGCCGATCTCGCTGCGGCGCGCGACGACGTCGTAGGTCAGCTCGGGCAGGGCGGGCGGGCCGTGCGTGCAGAGGACGTCGACCTCGGTCAGCGCGGCCACGCTCGCGTCGTAGTCTTCGCGATCCCGCAGGTAGGGGCGCCAGGCAGCGCCCTTGCGGCGGCGCGGGACGACGCCGTCGGGCAGCAGCGCGCCGCCGACGAACCCGAACCGGAGGCCGCCGATCTCGGCCACCTCGCCGTCGAGGACCTGGATGCCCTCGCCTGCGAACTCGGGCCACAGCGCCGGGGTGTCGACGTTGCCGGGGGTGGCGTAGGTGGGCGCGGTCATCGCCGCGAACAGCGCCGCGTACTGGGTGCGGATGGCCTCGTCGACGGCGCTCGCCGGGTCGTCGAGGCTCGCCCAGAGCTCGCGCGAGTAGGCAACGGTTTCGTCACGGGTGCCCTCGCGGCGCAGGCGCGCGAACCCGGCCACCTTCTCCGCGCCGAACAGGGCACCCATGATGCCCTTCTCGTGGTCGTGGTAGTCGACGAAGTCGATCAGGTCGCCGAGCACGACCAGGGCGTCGGCCCCGTCCCCGGCCCGCTTCAACGCGTCCGCGTTGCCGTGCACGTCCGAGACGACGTGTACCCGCACCCCTGGCCCCCTAGCTGTCGGTTCGCGGTGGAACGCCGGGCTCGCGCCCGTCCTCCAGGATCTCCTTGAGCCCGAGTGCGATCCCCTTCGCCGCGCGGGCCCGCCGGTCGAACTCCCGGCGCAGGTCGCGCGGCGCCAGCGCACGAGGCGCCCCGGCCGCATCAGCAGGCGTCGCCCGCAGGAAGTAGTGCAGCAGGGTGCCGTCGAGCACCGGCTCGAGCCAGACCTCCATCGTACCGACGAGCGCGCCGCGCACGGTCCAGCGCAGGCCCTTGTCGCCCCGGTCGGTGTAGACCTCCAGGACCAGGTCGGGCCAGTAGCGCGTCCACGACCTGGGATCGGCGAAGACGGCGGCCACGGTGGACGGCGGGACCGCGAGGAACGTCTCGTCGACGACGTCGATGGCGGGCGGTGCGTTCACGTGCGAAGAATGTCACGCCCTCGCCGTGCAGGGTCGATCAGCATGGTCTTAAGGTGCTCACCACGCTAAGTTGACTGGCGGGTAACAGCGGTGTCGCCCACCGCACGCGTTGAACACGGAGGTCCACGTGCGCGAATACAGCGCTCCCGCCGGGAAGCCGGTGGCCGACGACGAGAACATGTCCGATGTCGTCTGGGCGAACGCCGAGCGGTTCTCGGACGTGGTGAGCTTCCGCCGCCAGGTCGACGGGACCTGGCTGGACGTCACCGCCAAGGAGTTCGCCGGCCAGGTGCTGGCGGTGGCCAAGGGCATGGCCCAGGCCGGGATCGGCCGCGGCGACCGGGTCGCGATCATGTCGAAGACCCGCTACGAGTGGACGCTGATCGACTTCGCGATCTGGGCGGCGGGTGCGGTGACCGTGCCGATCTACGACACGTCCTCGCCCGAGCAGGTGTACTGGATCCTCTCCGACTCGGCCGCCAAGGGCGTGTTCGTCGAGACGAACGCCCACCGCGGCGCCGTCGAGGAGATCCGCGACCGGCTCACCGAGCTGGACAACACGTGGCAGATCGAGGGCGACTCCCCCGCCGTCGAAGAGCTGGCCGCGCTGGGTGCTTCGCTGTCCGACGACGAGCTGCACGAGCGCCGCCGCGAAGTCAGCGCCGACGAGCTCGCCACCATCGTCTACACCTCGGGCACGACCGGCCGCCCCAAGGGCGTCGAGCTGACCCACCGGAACCTGCTGGCCGAGATCCGCGCCGACATCGAGGCGTTCCCGCAGCTGATGGAGCAGGGCAACTCGCTGCTGTGCTTCCTGCCGCTGGCGCACGTGCTGGCCCGCGCGATCGCCGTGACGGCGCTCACCGCCCGCGTCACCCTCGGGCACACCCCGGACGTCAAGAACCTGGTCGCCGACCTCGGCACGTTCCGGCCGACGTTCGTCGTCGCGGTGCCGCGCGTGTTCGAGAAGGTCTACAACTCGGCGAAGCAGAAGGCCCACGGCGACGGCAAGGGCAAGATCTTCGACGCCGCCGAGGCGGTCGCGGTCGAGTACAGCCAGGCGCAGGACACCGGCGGCGCCGGGTTCGCGTTGAAGCTCAAGCACCTGGCGTTCGACAAGCTCGTCTACGGCAAGCTGCGCGCGGCCCTCGGCGGCCGCTGCGTCGCGGCGGTGTCGGGTGGCGCGCCGCTGGGTGCGCGGCTGGCGCACTTCTTCCGCGGCATCGGCGTCCCGGTGTTCGAGGGCTACGGCCTCACCGAGACGTCCGCGGCGGCGAACGTCAACACCCAGACGGCGTTCCGCGTCGGCACGGTCGGCAAGCCGGTCAACGGCACGTCGGTCCGCATCGCCGACGACGGTGAAGTGATGCTCAAGGGCGACGTCGTGTTCCGGGCGTACTACAACAACCCCCAGGCGACCGCCGAGGCCCTGACCGACGGCTGGTTCCACACCGGCGACCTCGGCGAGCTGGACAGCGACGGGTTCTTGAAGATCACCGGCCGCAAGAAGGAGATCATCGTCACGGCGGGCGGCAAGAACGTCGCCCCGTCCGGCCTCGAGGACACGATCAAGGCGGCCCCGCTGGTCAGCCAGGCGATGGTGGTCGGCGACCAGCGCCCGTTCATCGCGGCTTTGGTGACGGTGGACGAGGAGTACTTCCCGTCGTGGAAGTCCCAGCACGGCAAGCCGGCTTCGGCCACGGTGGCGGACCTGGCCGCGGACCCGGACCTCCTCGCGGAGATCCAGGCCGCGGTCGACGAGGCGAACAAGTCGGTGTCCAAGGCCGAGGCCATCAAGAAGTTCACGGTGCTGGCCAACGACTTCACCGAAGCCGGTGGCGAGATCACGCCGAGCTTGAAGCTGAAGCGCAACGTGGTCACCAAGAACTACGCGAACGACATCGAAGGGCTGTACAAGAAGTAGCCCGTCAGTCGCGGTAGTCGCACCACCCCTCGTGGTGCCCGTTGTTCGCGTGGTCGTAGGCCTGGAACTCGAAGTACTCGCTGGTCTGCGGGCCGAACCGGCCGTCCTCGGCGACCACGGGTTCGGTGGGGTAGCTGTTGATGATGTGCTGGGCGTTGCGCACGGCCCGCTCGGTGGCCGGACCGAAGTCCCAGTCCTCCGCGATCCCCTGGTGGTAGCAGGCGTTCAGGCTCTCCTGCAGGACCAGCACGGCGACGTTGTGGTGGCCGCGCACCACGACGCAGCCGTAGTCGAAGGTGTTCCAGTCCGTGGATGGCACGTGCATGTAGTAGGACGCGCCGATCAACACGTTCGAGTAGCTCTTGCACGGGATTTCGGCCGCCGGTGCCGCGTCGGCGGCGGACACCCCCGTGACCAGCACCCCCGGCACCACCGCGGCCAGTAGTGCGTACACCGTTCTGCGCATGTCGTTTCCTCCCTCTCGGTCCCTGGTCACAGTCTGGGAGACCGGGCGGGCCGGAGGTTGGGCATCGCGCGTCACGGGTTTGGCTCTCCGCGCCACGCTCGCGGGGTGGTGCCGTAGCTGCGGCGGAAAACGCGGCTGAACTGTGCCTGGTCGGAGAACCCCCAGCGAGCGGCGATGGCCCGGACGGTGAGCCCGGCCAGGGCCGGGTCCCGCAGCTCCTCGCGGCAGCGGTCCAGACGGCGACGGCGGATCCAGGCCGCGACGGTGGCGTCGTGGCGGGCGAACAGGCGCTGGAGGGTGCGCGGGGAGATGAAGTGCGCCGCGGCGACGGCGTCCGGGGTCAGTGCCGGGTCGGCCAGGTGGGCGTCGATGAACTTCCCGATCCGGAGGAACAGCGTGCGGTCGGCGGCGTCCCGGGCGGGGACGGGGTCGAGGAGCCCACCTAGCTGCACCGTCAGCAGGTCGAGCCAGGCGCACGCCAGCCGTTCCCGGGCGGCCTGCCCGGCGACCGCGCCGTCCGCCAGCTCGACCAGGAAGTCGCGGACCAGCCGGGCCACGCCGCCCGCCGGCAGGCGCTCGCCCAGCAGCTCCCGCGGGTCCACCGGCAGAGCGCCACGGGGGAAGGTCGCCGCGAGGATGTGCTCGCAGCCGTCGCCGCCCGGCTCGCGGCGGCCGGCGAACGTCCGGGAGCTGTCGTAGAGCGCCATCTCGCCGGGTGTCAGGACGGTGCTGCGGCCACAGTGCCGGAACGCGCTGCGGCCGCCGACGCCCAGCACGACCCGGAAGGCCTCCGGGTCCGACCGGCCGATCGACGAAGGCGTCCTGGCCACCTGGTAGGAACCCGCCCACGACCGGACGGACATCACCGTCACGCCCCCGACGTCGGCCGCGCACAAGCGCGCCCGGAAGCCCGCGGGCCGGTCCGAGCGGAGCTCCATCCCCATGGTGGCCCCGGCGAGCGCGTCCCGGAAGTAGGCGAACCCATCTCCCTGGTCCACGTCGTCGGTGTCGATCACCAGCATCGCGAGCCCTCCCCTCGGGCGAGCCGGAATCGTCCCCTGCGCCCGATTGTCCGGCCACCCGCGCGGCGGGGACACCGCCGATGGCGGGTCGTGCCTTCACCCCTTCGGCATCACCCGCGCTGCGCCGCGACGAAGTCGCGGTACCACCGGAAACTCGCCCTCGGGGTGCGAGCTTGCGTCGCGTAGTCCACGTGCACCAAGCCGAACCGGTGCTTGTACCCGTGGGCCCACTCGAAGTTGTCCAGCAGCGACCAGCAGAAGTACCCCCGCAGGTCCACCCCCGCCGCCGCGGCCGCGCGGGCCGCCTCGATGTGCTCGTTCAGGAACGTGATCCGCTCGTAGTCCGCGAAATCACTCCGGTCCGCGTACACGCAGCCGTTCTCCGTCACGTACATCGGGGGCAGCCCCGGGTAGCGGTTGTGCAAGCCCACCAACGCTTCCGTGAGGCCCTCCGGCTCCACCGGCCAGCCCATCCCCGTGCGCGGGACGTCCGGCAGCCGCGAAGTGTCCACCCCGATGTCGGCCACCGTGCGCTGGGCCGGGTCGGGCTCGCGGTGCGGGGCGTCCGCCACGTGCAGGCGGTAGTAGTAGTTGACGCCCAGGTAGTCCAGCGGTGCGCCGATCGTCTCCAGGTCGCCGTCGAGGCGGAACGAGAAGTCCGACACGCCGCTGAACATCGCCGCCAGGCCCGGGGCGTACCGGCCGCCGAAGAGCGGGTCGGTGAATTGCCTGCGCAGGAGCGTGTCCTGGCGCGCGGCCGCTGCCGCGTCGGCGGCCGAGTCCGACACCGGTACCACCGGCGACTGGTTGAGCACGATCCCGAACTGGTGCTGCGGTGTGGCCTGCCCGCGCATCGCCTGTACGGCCAGGCCGTGGCCGAGCAGCAGGTGGTGCGCGGCGGCGAGCGCGCCGTGCCCCTCGCGCGCGCCCGGGGCGTGGCGGCCTTCGCCGTAGCCCGCGACCGCGCACGGGTACGGCTCGTTCAGCGTCGTCCAGTGGTCGACGACGTCGCCCAGCTCCTCGTGCACCAGCGACGCGTACTCGGCGAACCGGTGCGCCGTGTCCCGGGACCGCCAGCCTCCCGAATCCTCCAGTGCCTGCGGCAGGTCCCAGTGGTACAGCGTCAGGAACGGCTCGATCCCCTGCTCCCGCAACGCTTCCGCGAGCCGCCGGTAGAAACCGAGGCCACGGCGTTCGAAGCGGCGCCCGTCCGGTTGGACGCGCGGCCAGGACACCGAAAACCGGTACGAGTCGACGCCCAGCTCGCGGAGCAGGGCGAGGTCGTCGCGCCAGCGGTGGTAGTGGTCCGCCGCCGGCTCGCCGGTGTCGCCGCCGGCCACCGCGCCGGGCACCCCGGCGAAGGTGTCCCAAATGGACGGTCCGCGGCCGTCCGCGGTGGTGGCGCCCTCGATCTGGAACGCCGAGGTCGCGACGCCCCAGCGGAAGCCGGGCGGGAAACTGGTGGTCACGGTCATCTCCGGGAGGGTCAGCCCTTGAGCGCGCCCTGCATGATGCCGCCGACGATCTGACGGCCGAACAGCAGGAACACGAGCAGGACGGGGACGGTGCCGATGGTCGCGGCGGTGAGCACGAGCGTGTAGTCGGTGGTGTAGCCACTGGCCAGGGTGGACAGTGCGGTTTGGACGGTCGGGTTCTCCGGCACCAGCACTACCAGCGGCCAGAAGAAGTCGTTCCACGCCTGCATGAACGTGAACAGCCCGAGCACCGCCGCGGCCGGGCGGGCCGCCGGCAGCGCGACGTGCCAGAACAGCCGCAGCGAGCCGCAGCCGTCCATCCGCCCGGCCTCCAGCAGCTCCAGCGGCAGCGCGCGTTCGAAGTACTGGCGCATGAAGAACACGCCGAACGCGGTGACCAGGCCGGGCACGATGACCGCCTGCAGCTGCCCGGCCCAGCCGAAGTCGGCCATCATCATGTACAGCGGCACGACGCCGAGCTCGGTCGGGATCGCCTGGGTGGCGACGACGATGAGCAGCAGCAGGGTCCGCCCGCGGAAGCGCAGCTTGGCGAAGGCGAACCCGGCCAGCGTCGAGAACAGCACCACGGACACGGTGATCGTGCCCGCGACGATCAGCGAGTTCCCCAGTGCCAGCGCGAAGTCCGTCTCGTCGAAGACGCGCGCGATGTTCTCGAACAGGTGCCCGCCGGGGACGAGCACCGGCGGCACGCTCCCGACCGCCTCCGTCGTCTGCGAGGAGACGACGAACGACCAGTACACGGGGAACGCCGAGCCGGCCAGGATCGCGATCAGCGCGGCGTAGGTCCACGGGCTCGCGACGCGGCGCACGAGGCGCCGGGCCCGCCCGGGTGCCGCCGGGGGCGCGGGGGCCGCCGGGGTCAGCACGGTGGTCATGTCCGCTCCTCAGTCCGTTTGGATGCGCCGGGTCACCAGGTACGACAGGCCCGCGACGAGCATCGTGGCCACGGCCAGGATCAGCGCGATCGCCGAGCTGTAGCCGAAGTCGTACTTGGTGAAGCCCTGCTCGTAGAGGTAGAGCGCGGCGGTCTGGAACTGCCGGTCCGAGCCGCCGGTGGCAGCCGCTGTGCCCGGGTTGAACAGCAGCGGCTCGGCCAGCAGCCGCATGTTCCCGGTCGTCGCGATCACCGTGGAGAAGATGATCTGCGGCCGCAGCAGCGGGACGGTGATCCGCCAGAACTGCTGCCACCCGCGGGCGCCGTCGAGCGTCGCGGCCTCGTACATGCTCGACGGGATCGCCTGCATCGACGCCAGGAAGATCAGCGCGTGGTAGCCGGTCCAGCGCCACACCACCATCGCCGCGATGGCGGTGTGCGAGCTGGCCGTGCCGGCCTGCCAGTCGACCTGGCCGGCACCGAACCAGCTCAGCACCCAGTTGACCAGGCCGAAGTCCCGGCCGAACAGCTGCGCGAAGATGATCGTCACCGCCGCCACCGAGGTGATGTTCGGCAGGATCATGCCCATCCGGAACAGCGTCCGGCCGCGCAGCCTGCGGTTGAGCAGGTGCGCGATGCCGAGCGCGAACAGGATCTGCGGGATCGTGGTCAGCAGCCACAGGCTGACCGTGTTCCCCATCGCGTTCCAGAAGTACGGGTCGTGGAACAGCAGCTGCTGGTAGTTGCCGAACCCGATGAACGTCGCGCCCTCGGCGTCGAGCAGGTTCCGGTCCTGCAGCGACACGAAAGCCGTGTACAGCAAGGGGAACAGCCCGAAGACGCCGAAGATGAGGAAGTACGGGCTGATGAAGCCGAACGGCGACAGCTTGACGTCCCACTTGTGCCGCCGGTCGGCCCAGCTCAGCGTTTCCTTCAGCGCCATTACTTGATCTTCTTGACGTCGTCCACGAGCTGCTGCCACGCCGCCGCGCCGTCCTGCTTGCCCTGCTCCACGCGCTGCATCGCGTTGCCGAACTCCGTCTGCACGTCGCCGGCCTTCGGGCCCTGGTACTGCGGGTTCAGCTTCTTGGCGGCGTCGGTGAAGAGCTTGCCCACCGGGGCGTTGTTGAAGAACGGGTTGGTGTAGCCGGTGATCTTCGGGTCGTCGTAGAGCGACGGCGTCGAGGGCAGCAGGCCCTGGCTGGTGAAGACCTTCGCCTGCTGCTCGGGCGCGGTCAGCCACGCGGCGAGCTCGGCGGCTTCCTTGGTGTGCTTGCCCTGCTTCGGCACGGTCAGGTACGAGCCGCCCCAGTTGCCGCCCCCGCCGGGCACGGTCGCGACGTCCCACTTGCCCTTGGTGTCCGGCGCCTGGTCCTTGATCTTGGTCATCATCCAGGCCGGGCAGGTGACGGTGGCGAACTGCCCCTGCGTGAACCCGGTGTTCCAGGTCGGCGTGCTGTAGAGCAGGCCGGCGGAGAGGTTCGCCTTGACGGCGTCGACGACCTGGTCCCAGCCGGTGCGCAGCGCCGGGTTGCTGCCGACGACGATCTGGTCGCTCTGGTCGTAGTACCCGACGGGCGCCTGGCCGAAGATCGCGTTGAGGACGGTCGGGCCGCCGTCCATGAACTTGACGCCGTTCGGCGCCTTGGCCTGGAAGCGCTTGCCGGTCTCGAAGAACGCCTGCCAGGTGGGCCAGAGCGCGGAGACGGCGTCGCGGTCGGCGGGCAGCTGGGCCTGCTCGAAGAGGTCGCGGCGGTAGCAGATGGCCAGGCCGCCGACGTCGGTGCCGTAGCCGATCTGCTGGCCGCCCTTGCCGAGCGAGGCCGCCCACTTCCAGCCCAGCCAGCGGTCCTTGAGCTTGTCGCCGCCGACGGTGTTGAGGTCGACGAACTTGTCCGGGTTCGCCTTGAACTGGGCGACGTACCCGGTGTCGATCGCCTCGATGTCCGCGGCGCCGCCGCCGGTGGCCAGGTGCGCGGCGAGGTTCTTGTGGTGGTCGGAGTAGGACGCGGTCCGCTCGGTGATCTCGATGTCCGGGTGCGCGGCCTGGTACTCCTTGATCAGGTCGGTGTAGCCGAAGTTGCCGAAGAGGCCGAGGCTCAGCTTGACCTTCCCGCCACCGCCGGCGTCGCTGCTCCCGCAGGCGCTCAACGCGGTGACCGCGGCCAGGACAGCGCCCGCCACGGCGATCAGGCGGGTCCGTCGGGTTGTCGTTTTCGGGCGCATGAGATCTCCGTTGTTCTGCGGGCCGGTCGGAAAACGCGGGACCCATGAGAGCGCTCCCAGCCGGTGTTCGTCAAGTAACGAAGTGATAACACACCCTGGCATTTCCCCAGCCCGAGATCATGTGCTACCAATGTAACCGGTTACAGCATCGGAGGTCACCATGGTCACCGCCCGCGAGATCGCCCAGCTCTGCGGGGTTTCGGTCGCGACCGTCTCGCGGGTGTTCAACCGCCCCGCCACGGTCAGCGCGACGACGCGCGAGCACGTCGAACGCGTCGCCCGGGAACTCGACTTCTCGCCGAACGAGTCGGCGCGGGCGCTGTCGCGGCAGCGCTCGGCGATGGTCGGGCTGGTCTGGGACACCGACCACCGGCGGCCCGGCTGGCGGCACCCGTTCCTGCAGGACCTGTTGCTGGGCCTCAAATCCGCGCTCAGTTCGCACGGTTACCACCTGCTGCTGCTCGCGACGAGCGACGACGCCCGCGACCGCAACCCGGGCGTGTCACTGGCCGACCCGATCGCGTACGTGAGCATGACCCGCCGCCACCACCTGGCCGGGCTGGTGCTGATCGACAGCGGGACGGACGCCGACGCGTTCGGCACGTTCGCCCAGTCCGGGCTGCCGTGCGTCGCGGTGGACGTGGCGCTGTCCGGGCCGCGGGCGACCTACGTGACGTCGGACAACGCCGCGGGCGCGGCGGAGGCCGTCCGGCACCTGGCCGCGCTCGGGCACCAGCGGATCGCGACGATCACCGGCCCGCGCGGCAACGCCCCCGCGGCCGCCCGCACCGACGGCTACCTGCGCGGACTGGCCGAAGCCGGGTTGCCGGCCCGCGAGGACTACGTGGTCACCGGGGACTTCTACCGCGAGAGCGGGTTCGTCGGGATGCGTCGGCTGCTGGCCCGCAAGGACCCGCCGACGGCGGTGTTCGCGGCCAGCGACGAGATGGCGGTCGGCGCCCTGCTGGCGGCCCGCGCGGCCGGGCTGCGGGTGCCGGACGACCTGGCGGTGGTGGGGTTCGACGACATCGAGGTCGCGTCCCTGGTGGACCCGGCGCTGACGACGGTGGCCCAGGACAAGCCGGGCTTCGGCACGGCGGCGGCGGGCGCGCTGCTGGCGATGATCGACACGGGGGTGGCCCCGGATCCGGTGCGGCTGCCGACGAAACTGGTGGTCCGCGACTCCTGCGGCACCCGGTCGTGAGTGAGAAACAGTGTTCTAACCCTGTTTCTCACTCACGACGAGCCGCGGCAGACTTGGTACTCCGCGCGGATTTCGTCGAGCACGCGCCGGGATTCGGTGGCTTCGCGGTCGTCGCGGCGCCGGGTGCGGGCGTACGTGCCGAGTGCCTTCCAGAGCGCCCAGCCGCGGCCGCGGGCCCATTCCGCGTCGTCGACGGCGAGGCGCTCGCGGAACTCCCGCCGGCCGTCGCCGGTCAACAGCGTCCACGCGATCGCCAGGTCGCAGGCCGGATCGCCGGCTCCGCACGTCCCGAAGTCGATCACCGCGGCCAGTTCGCCGTCGGCGAGCAGGAGGTTCCCCTCGGCGATGTCGCCGTGGAACCAGCTTTCGACGCCGTCCCACGGGGTGTCCAGCGCGGTCTGCCAGGCTTCGCGGGCCCAGTCCTGGCCGTCGAGGGAACGCTGGACCAGTTCGTCGAAGGTCCGCAGGGTGCCGCCGCGGAACCAGTTGTGCTTGCCCGGCCGGGGCGCGCCGGCGGTGTCGAGGCTCCGCAGCGCCGCCACGAACCCGGCCAGGTCGGCCGCGAACCCGACGGGGTCGGCGACGCGCTCCGGCCGCGCGGGCTCGCCGTCCAGCCACGGGTGGATCGACCACGCGAAGGGGTAGTCCGCGCCGGGCCGGCCTTCCGCCAGCGGGACGGGGATCGGTAACGGCAGCCGGGACGCGAGCACCGGGAGCCAGCGCTGTTCCTTTTCGACCGCCAAGGCGTACTCGGCCGCGCTGGGCAGCCGCGCGGTCATCGCGTCGCCGAGGTGGAAGGTCCGGTTGTCCCAGCCGCCCTCGGCGACCGGGCGGACCGGAAGATCCGCCCACTGCGGGAACTGTTCGGCGACGAGCCGCCGCACCTGGTCCGCGTCGACGGAGATGCGCTGCGGCGGCGGACCGAGACTCATCGGATCTTCGCGTCCCAGTCGATGTGGTGCGCGTAGACCCAGCCCGGCTTTTCGCCGACGTCCTGGCCTGAACTCGACGCGACCAGCTTTTCGACACGCTCGCGCCGAAGTCCTTCGTACGCCGCGAAAGCCGAGGCCGGGTCGGGCAGGTCGCGCAGGCACTGCGCGAGAACGACGCTGTCCTCGATCGCCATCGACGCACCCTGCGCGTCGGCCGGGGCCGCGGCGTGCGCGGCGTCGCCGACGAGCACCATCTCCGGCGTCGACCAGATCCGCGTCCGCGGGAGGTCGTAGGAGTGACCGCCGAACACCTCTTCGCCAGTGGCGGCGATGATGTCCGTGCAGGGCAACGGTTCCCCGGCGAACGCCGCGTGCGCGAACTCGCGCCACCCCGCCGGCGTCACCTCCGCGATCTCCTCGCGGGAGCGCTCCGGATCGGGAATGCGGGCGAACCAGAACGTCGCACCATCGGGGCCGGTCGTGAACCCGAAGGCCGCCTTGCTGCCGCGGACCATCCGGTAGATCCCGGCCGCCGGCGGCAGCCCGGGCGCCCGGGTGTAACCCCAGACGATGGTCTGGCCGGTGTAGCGCGGCGCGTCGGCGTCCGGGTCGATCAGCTTCCGGACCACCGAGTGCAACCCGTCCGCGCCGACCAACACGTCACCCGTTTCGGTGGTGCCGTCGGCGAATTCGGCCGCAATGCCGGCCCCGTCCGGCTTCGCGCCGACCAGGCGCTTGCCGCGCTCGATCGGGACGCCCCGGCGCGCGGCTTCGTTCTGCAGGACGCGGTAGAGCGCCGCGCGGGTCATCGTGCGCGGCCCGTCGGTGTCGAACTCGCGCCGCCCGATCGTCTCGCCGGTCGGGGCGACCAGCTCGACGCCGTACGCCGCGAAGGAACTGTCGATCACCGGCTGGTCGGCGCCGATCGCGCGCAGGGCGTCCATGCCGTTGTGCATGATCGTGAGGAACGCGCCGATGTCGTCCCCGCCGGCCGGGTAGGCCTCGAAGACGACCGGGTCGTGCCCGGCCAGTTTCAGCGCCATCGCCGTGACCGTGCCGGAAATCCCGCCACCCGCGACCAGTACCCGCACCCCGCGCCCCCTCGTGAACTCCGCGTGCCGCCGCTCACGACGTTACCGTGAGGGCGGCACGCGGCGCTCACTCCTTGGCGCCACTGGTGGCGATGTCGCCGTTGAGGCCCCGGGGGTAGAAGCCGCCCGAGGACACCTTGTCCGGGTTGAGGTAGGCGATGTTGAGGACGCGGTCGGCCGAGCGCCCGAACGCGATGCCGTTGGCGTCCGCGGGCACGAGGTTCGCCTTGCCGTCCTTGAGCACGCCTTCGTCGTCGTCCGCCTTGCCGTCGAGGCTGTCGCGGGCGTCGGAGATCTTGTTCGTGACGTCGCCGAGGCCGCGTTCGAACAGCTGTCCGCGCACGATGCCCGCGTGGTAGGCCTCGACCGCGAGGATGCCCGCCGCGGCGTCGAGGAACGTCTTGTTGTTGACCAGCGGCGCCGCACCCTTGTAGGCCGACACGCCGACGTCCTCGAAGAGGAACGCGGCGAGCAGGAAGTTGTTCTCGCTGGCGAACGGGTCGAAGGTCTGCTTCTCGTTGATCACCCCGGCCGCCTGCATGGCGGCGGTGAAGCTGTTCTGGAAGTCGATCTCCGGCTGCGCGACGGCGGCTTTGTCGAGCGCCTTGCGCAGGAAGTTCACGTGGGCGACCTCGTCGCCGGCGATCTCCTGGACGATCTGCTTGGTGTGCTCGCTCTTGAACTTGACGGCGTGCCCGCCGGAGACCTTGCCGAGGTTGCCGACGCCGTTGACGTACTTCTCGTTCAGCCCGTAGCCGTAGGCGGCGAACGAGTACAGGTTCGCCTCGAGGTACTCCAGGTTGAGCGCGAAGTTCAGCACCGCGGCGTCGCTGGCGGCGGCGTCCTGCGCGTTCTGCTCCGGGTACTGCGAAGTCGCGCCCGCCGAGCCGAGGCCCAGCGACAGCGCGGTACCGAGCGCACCGGCGCCCGCGACGCCGAGTCCCGCCGCTCCCGCAGCCTTGAGGAAGCGGCGGCGGTCGGTCGCGTTCTCCGCGCTGCGCTCGATGAGCTGCTCTGTGTAGCGTTTTCCGAACACCGGGGGACGTCCTCTCGTGACGAGTTCGTCCACCTCACCCAACGGTCATACGTACCTGGACGGCCCCCGGCTCGGTCAAATCGGGAAAAAGTTCTTCCCGATTCTGTTCTCGCAGGTCAGGAGCGTTCCGCGGCGGCCAGCCGGACGCACACGGCGAGCGCGCGGACGGCCTCCTCGACGTCGGCGAGCTTCGGGAAGGTCGGCGCGATCCGGATCACGGCGTCGGCAGGGTCGGCCCCGTGCGGGTGGGTCGCCCCGGCGGGGGTCAGCGCGACACCGGCCTCCTTCGCCAGCCGCACGACCTCCTTCGCGGTGCCCTCGGGCACGGTCAGCGACACGAAGTAGCCACCGGTCGGCTTGGTCCAGGACGCGAGGTCCGAGAGCTCCTCGGTGAGGATGCGGTCGACGGCCTCGAACTTCGGGCCGATGATCTCGGCGTGCTTGCGCATGTGGGCGCGGACGCCGGCTTCGTCCTTGAGGAAGAGGGCGTGGCGCAGCTGGTTGACCTTGTCCGGGCCGATGGTGCGCTTGCCGATGTTGCCGACCCACCAGGCGAGGTTGGCCTCGGAGGCGCCGAAGAAGCCCACGCCGGCGCCGGCGTAGGTGATCTTCGAGGTGGAGCCGAAGACGAAGACGCGATCGGCGTTCCCGGCCTCGGTGGCGAGGGCCAGGATGTCGGCCAGCGCCGGCTCGTCGTCGGTCAGGTGGTGCACGGCGTAGGCGTTGTCCCAGAAGATCCGGAAGTCGGGCGCCGCGGTGGTCATGGTGGCGAGCCGCTTGACGACGTCGTCACTGAACGTGACCCCGGTGGGGTTGCTGTACTTGGGGACGCACCAGATGCCCTTGACGGCCGGGTCCTCGGCGACCAGCGTCTCGACGGCGTCCATGTCCGGGCCCTCGGCGGTCATGGCGACGGGGACGAGCTCGATGCCGAAGCGCTCGGTGAGCGCGAAGTGGCGGTCGTAGCCCGGGACGGGCGCGAGGAACTTGAGGACGGGCTCGTCGGCCCAGCGGCGCTCGGCCCCGGGCAGCTTGGACAGCAGCGCCTGCGCGACGGCGTCGTGCATCAGCTCGAGGCTTGAGTTTCCGGCGGCGAGCAGCTGCTCGGCCGGGACCTGCAGCGCGCCGGCGAAGATGCGGCGCAGCTCGGGCAGGCCCTTGAGGCCGCCGTAGTTGCGCACGTCGGTGCCGTCCTCGGCCTTGAAGGAGCCGTCACCGGGGAGGGTCAGCAGGCCGTTCGCGAGATCGAGCTGCTCCGGGGAGGGCTTGCCGCGGGTGATGTCGAGGGAGAGGCCGCGGTCGACCAGGGCCGCGTAGTCGCGGCGGGCCGTGTCGACGTCGACGGAAGCAGTGGTCATGCCGTCAACGCTAAACCCGGCGTCGATACCATTTTGGGGCGGGTCCTGGCTAGGGTGGTAGGTGTGCATTTGGTAGTCCACGCCGACCAGCGCCAGTTCTCGTTGCGCGACTCGCGTTCCCGGCTGGACGGCAGCGGCTGGACCGCGTCGGCGGTCGAATCTCACCGGATCGGGTCAGAGCCGGGCGGGATCGCGATCGCGACGGCCCGGTCGGATCTGGTGGAGTCGTCGATCTCGCTGGTTCCCTCGGCGCCGGCGTTGAATTCTTCGGCCGAGCACGTCGTGGAAGCGGATCTTCCGGTCCCGAGCGGCCGGCTGGTGATTTCCGGGCCTGCGGACTATCCGTCGCAGGAAAAGTTCTTTTCGGTGTTGCCGGGGTTGTACCGGGCACGGGTGTCGTACGTGCCGGCCGGGCCGCCATCGGTCGACTGGAACGACCATGAGTACGGGGAGCACTACCGGTACGTGGTGGAGATGTGGCCGGTGTCGTCTTCGTCGGGAGTCGAGGTGCTGAGGCAGGGCGCTTCCGTCTGGGACGGGTAGGTGCTTGGGGTGGGTTCACCGTCGCCGGTCGGTTCGGCTGGATGCTCGCTTCGGTTCGCTGCGGTCCGGCCGGGCATGCGGAGACCGGGGCGGATGCAGGTTCAACGCTCGGACGGCGCGCTTCTGTTGGGAAGGCGAGGCGGCCCGGACGGCGAGTCGGATGCATGGCCACCCTGAGGGGCGGGGAGCGCGGCCCTTGAAATGAGGGCATGGGTGGAGGCCTCGTAGCCGGTGACTGCGGGGAGTTGGCAGGCTGCGAACCGCGAACAGAAGGCACAGCCTTCGGGACATGAGGACACGAGCATCGGCCCACAGCCGACAACTGCGGAAGTTGCCAGGCTAAGAACGGCAGACGGCGAGCACGGCCTTGAAGCAACTTGGGCACGGGGTGAGCCGAAGCCGATGGCTGCGGACCCTCCGCGTTCGGATGCAGGAACGCTCTGCGGACTGCACCCGAGGTGCGGGGACATGGCGAGTGCAGTTGCCGTTGCTGCGGCTCGGAGCAGCTGATGGTTCGGGATTGGCGCTGTGCCTGGTTGGCTGCTCGCGGGCGGTGGCTCTGGTGCGCGATGTCCAGTTGGTCTTCAGGCGGAGCGGCGGCTGGAGTTTCTCTATTCAGCGCCCGGTGGGATGAGCGTCGATGTGGGTTGTGGGCTTGGGTGGGTGAGGTCGGGATCTGGGCCTGGGTAAGTTCGGGATCTGGGCGTGGGTGTAGGCCCGTAGCCGTCTGGCTGCGGGCCTGTCCCATGTTTGGTTGTCTCACGCTGCGAAGGGCAGCGGTTGGTGCAGGTTGTTGCGCCTGGGTTTTCGTTCCTTGTCCAGGAACACGGGTGGCAGGAACTCCGGTAGGCCGTCGGCGGCGATGCGGACTTCCCAACCCGAGCGGTGCAGCAGCCGGTGGTGGTGGGCGCACATCAGGACCAGGTTGTTCAGATCCGTTGCCCCGCCTTCGGACCAGTGATGGATGTGGTGGCCCTGGCAGTGCCTCGGTGGGCGGTGGCAACCCGGGAACGCACAACCCCGGTCGCGCAGGTAGAGCGCTCGACGCAGACCTGCGGAGATCAGGCGGCGGAGACGGCCCAGGTTCAACGGCTCGCTTTTGTCGCCGAGGACGGCGGGGATGAGCATGGCGTCGCAGGCGTGCAGCCGGGCTTCCGCCGCCGACATCGTGCCGGTGTCGCCGAGGGTGGCCTGGCCGAGGCCGGTCTTGAGGTCGTTGAGGTGGACCGCGACCATCACGTGGGCGCGTTCGCCGGCCTGCATCGGCAAGGTCGGAGAGTTGAGGGCCAGGTCGATCGCGTCGGAGAAGGCGTCGCCGTAGCGTTCCTGCGGGGACCGCAGGTCGGCGCCCTCGCCGGTGGTGGTGCGGCGTTCGGCCAACGCGTCGAGCAGGGCGCTGGCCCGGGTGCCGGTCTCGTCGTCGAAGCGGCCGTGCAGTTCCCATACCCCGGTTCTTTTGCGGCGGAGCGACAGTTCGCGGCGGGGGATCGCGGGTTCGGTGGTGTCGGGTTCGGGGCCGTCGGGGTCGAGGTGCGCGATGATGCGGGCACCCAGAGCGGCGACTTGTTTGTGGCCCGCGTCGGCGGCCAGAGCCAGCAGGTGCTGCTCGGCGTCCTCGCGGTGCTCGGACGGGATCTGGGTGAGGGCGCCGACGATCGTGTCGATCATCGGGTTGCTCAGGCGACCTTCCGCGGCGGCCGTGGCGGTCGCGGGGGCGACGGCAGGGGTGCTGTCGAGGTGGTGGCCGGGGTGGAGGGCGCGGGCGCGTTTGACCATCGTCTCGGCCGCGGACTTCGGGAGATCGGCCAAGTGCTCGAGCAGGCGCGCGGTGGAGCGGTAGCCGAAGAGTTCCATCACCCCGCGGGACTCGATTTCGGCCAGCAGCGCACCGATCTCGGCTTCGGCGGAGCGCACGACGGTGAGCAGGGTGGAGATGCGATCGGCCAACACCGTCGCATCCGTCTTCCACACCGCTTCCGTTGCCATACAACAAGGTTAGCCGAACTCGAACGCATGATCACCACACGATCAGGTGGTACCGAGAACTCCGGTAGGGGCACCGTCGCGTGGGGAATCGGCGCTGCCGACCACCACGAGAAGGCAACCACAAGGAGCGCCGATTTCCCACGCCCCGGCGAAGCCGTATCTTTAGAGCCGAGCCCCTACAACGCAGTCAGAGAAGCAAGTTTCCAGCGCCCATCAACCCGCTTGGCACCAACAGCAAGCTGAGCAACCGAAGAAGCCGGCGCACCGCCACCCTGAGCAACGGTCTGCTGATCCAAGAACAGCAAGAGCGAAGCATCATCCCCCACCAAGGACCGCACGCCGACAGCCCGAACAGTAGTAGTCCGAACGAGCTTCTCCGCAGCAGCCCGCGTACGAGCCGAAGCGAACTGATCCCGATACTGACGGACGGCATCCCCCACCAAGACCTGAGAAGCCGCCCGCTCAGTACGATCCAGATTGGCGTAGTCGTAAGAGAAAACCGACTTCACGGCATCACTGACCTCAGCCGACACAGCAGCGGTCGCAGCGGAGTCCACCAAGGCCTGGTTGTCTCCAGGAGAAAGCGAAGCCGTCTCGACACCGAACCAAACGGCGCAACCCAAGGCCAGAGCCACCACGACAGCCAACACCCGAGTCACGACCCGGCCGCCTGAACACCCGAGATCTTCCACCCGTCAGCGGAACGGGAAACGTCCACAGTCAACCGGTTCAGACGCGGAGCAGCAGCCGAACCGCCTGTCGAGACCCGCACGTCCAATACCGCCAAGAGACGGGCAGCCCCGCGAGCAAGATCGATCTCCGTGACCGCCGCCTGAACCAGCGACGCCGAAGAAACCGTGCGCGCCGTCGAAGCTCGATCGATCTGCACCTGGCGATCGCCGGCGAGATCCTTCCCGTACTGCCCCGTCGTCGCCGCGATCCACCGGTCCACGTCCGCGCCGGCCGAGCGGTAGTCGATCGTGTTCAGCGTCACCAGCTCCGGGCCCGCCGCCGCCAGGACCGCGTCGCGCTCACGGCCGCGGGCCAAGGAATCGTCAGTGGCCGCCCGCCACCAGGACCAGCCCGAAAACGCGGCCGCCAACACCGAAAGCACCGCGGCCACGACCAGCACCCTCACGGCGCGCCCAACAACCGGCCGAGGCCACCGGACGAAGGACCCGTCAGCAGGCTCAGCATCCCCGGCAGCTGCGGCGGCGAAGAAGCGGCAGCCTGCTGCGAAGGCGCAGCCGGAATCGCCGGCGGCTTCCCCGCATAAGGCGCGTTCTGCGCCCCACGCACTCCGGTCGGGCTCCCCGGCGGCTCGGCGCAGTACGCGTTCATGTTCACCGGCGCCTCAGTGAGATCATTCGCCGGACGCTGCTTCGTCCCCTCGTACCCCTTCGTGCACGAAGCCGGGTCGAAGAAGTTGAACACCACGCCCAAGTGACCCGTCCCGTCCGGGGACGTCGACGGCGAGAACGCCCCGATGATCGGGTACGCCACCAGCAGTTCCTCGAGGGAGTCGCGCCGGGACGACGTGATTTGGGCCGTGGTGAGCAAGTTCGCGAACAGCACACCCAAGTCGGTACCCGACGCGGCGAGCACGTCGCTGATCTGCCGGCTCAGCTGCGGTGCCTCCGCGATCACGCGCCGCAGATCCGGATCGGACTTCTTGAGCTGACCCGCGATCGTCTTCAAGCCGGCGGCGAAGTCGGTGATGTTCGCCGCCTGCCGCTGCTGCGTGTCCAGCACCACTCGCGAGTTCGACAGCAGCCCCTGCGTCTGCGGGACGTACTGCGCGGCGACGGCGGTCAGCGATCCCGTGCTGTCCAGCAGCTGCTGCAGTTCCGGTCCCGCGCCCGCGAACGCGTTGTACGTCTCGTCGACGACCGTTCGCAGCGAGTCCGGGTGGACGCTCGCCACGAGGTCGTCCAAATGCGACAGTACGGTGTCCGGCGACGGCGGCAGCGACGTCTTGTCCGCCGTGATCACCGAACCGTCCTTCAAGTAAGGCCCGCCGTCGTGCAACGGGAGGAGGTCGACGAACTGCTCCCCCACCGCCGACCGGTTCGCCACCTGCGCGTGCGCGTCGGCCGGGATGTCCGGGGCGCCCGCGTCGATGTCGAGCGCCACGTCGACGCCGTGCTCGGTCAGCGTCATCCCGGTCACCCGCCCGACCGTCACTCCCCGGTAGGCAACCTCGGAGTTGACGAAGACGCCGCCGGAGTCGGTCAGCTGCGCCGTGACGACGTAGCCGCGGCTGCCGAAGAGCCGGTCCAGCCCCGCGTAGTGGCCGCCGGCGTACACCACCGACACCACGGCGATCACGACGAACGCGAACAGCTGGATCCGGATCTTGCGGGTGGTCACCTGCCGCCCCCGATCAGGCCCAGCAGGCCGCCCAGCAGGTCGGGCCCCGCGGACTGCGGGACCGAACCGAGGTCGGGCAGCGGCAGCGGTGGCGCGACGGCGGAAGGCTGCCCGGACGGCAACGCGATCGGCGGCTGCGACGAGTTCGTGAAGTTCGAGATCAGCGTGTCCAGGTCGAGGTTCACGTTCGCCTCGACGTTCGCGTAGTCGCCCTTGATCACGTTGCCCGCGTAGTCCGGGAACGGGTACGTCAGTAGGATCTGCAACGCGTTCGGCAGATTCGATCCTGCTTCGCCGAGCTTCGTCAACGTCGGCTGCAGCGCCTTGAGGTTCGCGACGAGCTGGTCACGGCTCTTCGTCACGGTGTCGACGGCGACGCCGGACAGCGCGTTGAGCGCGTTCAGCATCCCGACGAGCTGGTCGCGCTGGTCGGTGACGACCTTCAGGCCCGGCGCCAGGTTGTCCAGCGCGTTCGTCAGGTTCTGCGTCTGGCCGGCCAAAGTCTGCGACAGCTTCCCGAGCCCGTCGATCGCGCGGAGGATCTCGGTGCGGTGCCCGTCGAGCTGGGTCGCCAGTTCGTCCACTCGGGACAGCAGCGCGCGGATCTCCGGCTCGTTGCCGGACAACGCGTCGTTCAGCTCGTGGCTGATCTTCTGGATCTGCTCGACGCCGCCACCGTTGAGCAGCAGCGAAAGCGCGCCGAGCACTTCCTCGACCTCGGGGTTGCGGTTGGTGCGCCCGAGCGGGATCTGCGCGCCGTCGCCGAGGTGGCCGGTGGCCGGCTCGGCCGTCGGCACGCTCAGCTCGACGAACTTCTCCCCCAGCAGTGAAGACTGCTTCAGCTCGGCGCGCGCGTTGGCGGGCAGCGCGATGTCGCCGTTGACGGTCATCGCGACCAGCGCGGACCGCGTGTCCGGCGTCAGGGAGATCTTGTCGACGCGGCCGACGGCGACGTCGTTGACCTTGACGCTGGACTGCGGCACCAAGTCCAGGACATCGGTGAACAACGCCGTGACGTGGTACGGGTGGTCGCCGACGTCCGCGCCGCCCGGCAGCGGCGTGCCGTAGAGGCCGTTGAACCCGCCGTCGCTGCAGGCCGCCAGCACGAGCACCCCGGCGAGCACTCCCGCGAGCCGCTTCACTTCGCACCGCCCGTCAGCTGCTCCATGACGTCGACCAGCGGCAGCGGCAGTGGCGGCAAAGTGCCGTTCTGCAGGGAATTCAGCACCTGCGGGATGGTCGGCAGCTTCAACGCGCCGTCCAGGACCGGCGCCAGCTGCTTGCAGATGTTGCCGAGCGTGTCGGGCACTTCCTTGGGCGTGAACGAGCTGATCAGCCGGCACACGGTGAGGATCGGCGGGTTGGTCAGCTCGTTGAGGTTGTCGCGGACGGCGATCGTGCCCGACGCCGCGTCGTAGGAGTTGATGAAGTTCGTCGCGCCGGTCGGGGCGATGTCGAGGACTTCGGCGAGCGCGGCCCGCTGGTCGACCAGGACCTTCGACAGCGAAGCCAGCTTGTCCACATTGGACTCCAGCGCCGTCTTGTTGTCGTTGACGAACGTCTGGACGTCGCCGAGCGCCCCGCCCAGCGACTGCAAAGCCGCGCCGACGTCGGACGAGTCCGCCGCGAGGAACTGGCTGACGTCGGCAACGCGCCCGTAGAACTCGTTGAGCTGCTGGTCGCTCTGAGCCAGGGCCCCGGTGAAGGAGTTGAGGTTCTGCACGGTCGAGAACAGGTCGTCCTTCGAGCCGTCGAGGGTCTTGGCCAGCTCGGCGAGCTGCCCGACCGTCGAGTTCAGCGAAGCGCCGTTGCCCTTCAACGTGTTCGCCGCGGTGTCCAGGACGCCGGACAGCGCGCCGTCCTTGTTGGCGCCGTTCGGACCCAGCGCCGTCGACAGCTTGTCCAGGCTCGAGTACAGGTCGTCCAGCTCCACCGGCGTCGCCGTGCGGTCCTTCGCCAGCACTGTCCCCGAAGCGAGCACCGGACCGCTGTCGTAGGCCGGGGTCAGCTGGACGTACCGGTCGCTGACCAGGCTCGGCGCGACGACGACCGCGCCGACGTCGGCCGGCAGGGACACGTCGTCGACGCGCATGTCCACGCGCACCGCGTCGCCCTGCGGCGTGACGTCGGTGACCTGCCCGACCGGCACGCCGAGCACCCGCACCGACGAACCCGCGTAGAGCCCGACAGTCTTGCCGAAGTAGGCCGAGACCACAGTGCCGGTGGCGGCGCGGAACACCAGCCACAGCCCGGCGGTGACGACCAGCGCCACGATGCACGCGAACGCCAGCCACGTCACCAGGCTGCGGCCGCGGTAGGTCCGGATGGTCATCGGCCGCCCACCCCCTGGTTCGGCGCCGCGATCGGCGGGGTGCAGCCTTCGGGGTTGATGGTGACGACGCCGGCGTTGATCGTCGGCGGCAGCAGCCCGCACAGGTAGCCCTCGAACCAGCGGCCGTTGCCGGTGGCGTTCGCGCCGACGCGGGCGAACGGCGCCATCAGCTGCAGGCTCTTGTCGAGGTTGCCCTGGTTGCGCTGCAGGATGTCGGTCACCTTGCTCAGTTTGTCCAGCGTCGGTTTCAGCTGCGCCCGGTTGTCCTGGACGAGCCCGGTCAGCTGCTGCGAAAGCTGCTGGGTGCCGGTGAGCAGCGCGTTGATCGCCTTCTTGCGGTTCTGCAGCTCGCCCAGCAGCAGGTTGCCGTCGCTGATCACGCGTTGCAGCTGGGCGTTGCGGTCGGACAGCGTCTTGGAGACCTGGCTCGTGTTGGCGAGCAGCGTGTGCAGGTCCGCGTCGCGAGAAGACACCGTGCGCGCCAGCGACGACAGCCCGGAAAGCGTGTCCTTCAAGTACTGCGGGCTGTCCTTGAGGCTGTCGGAGAGCGCGTTGAAGCTGTCCGCCAGCTGCTTCGTGTCGATGTCGCCGACCGTCGTCGACAGCTGCTCGAACGCGTCCTGCAGCTGGAACGGCGTGCGCGTGCGGGCCTGCGGGATCGTCGAGTCCGGCTCCTGCGCGCCGTCGCCCTTCGGGTCGAGCGCGAGGTACTTCTCCCCCAGCAGCGTCTTGATCTCGATGGACGCCGTCGTGGCGTCGCCGACCCGGACGTCCTTGACGCGGAAGCGCACCAGCACCTGCTTGCCCCGGAGGGAAACCGACGACACCGTGCCGACCTTCACCCCGGCGACCTCGACCTCGTTGTCCGGCGCCAGCCCGGCGGACTCGCCGAAGTACGCCGAGTACGTCGTGCCGTTGCCGAAGAACGGGAGCTGGTCGGAGAAGTACGTCGTGGCCGTGACGAGCACGATCAGCACGAGCGCGACCGCGCCGACTCCCGCCTGGTTGCGATCCTTCAGCGGCTTCACGGACCACACCTCTCCGCGCGCTGGGTGCCGGGCAGCGGGACGATCGGCACGGTGATGTCGAGCGAGGAAATGCCGATGGTGCCGGTGATCCCGCACAGGTAGTAGTTGAACCAGCTGCCGTAGCTCAGGGTCCGGGTGAACTTCTGCAGGTTGCCCGGCAGCACCTCGAGGAGGTGGTTGATCAGCTCGCCGGAGTCGCCGAGGTTCTGCGACAGCACGCCGAGCTGCGCGACGTCGTCCTTGAGCGCCGGGCGCGCGTCGGCGAGCAGGCCCGTCGTGGACACGGCGAGGTCGCCGAGCGCGCTGACCGCGTCGCCGATCGGCTTGCGCTGCTCGGCCAGCCCGCTGACCAGCTTCTGCGTCTGCTCGATGAGGTCGCCGAGCTGCGGGCCGCGGGCGTTGACCGTGCCGAGCACGGTGTTGAGGTTCGCGATGACCTGGCCGATCACCTGGTCCTTGCTCGCGATCGCCGTCGTCAGCGATGCGGTGTGCTGCAGCAGGCTGGTGATCGTGCCGCCCTCGCCCTGGAAGACGCTGATGATCTCGGCCGAGAGCTGGTTGACGTCCTTGGGGCTTAACGCCTTGAACAGCGGCTTGAAGCCGTTGAACAGCACGGTGAGGTTCAACGCGGGTTTGGTGCGCTCCGGCGGGATCGTGCCACCGTCCGGCAACGCGCGATCGCCCGGGACGTCGGTGCCGAGCGCGAGGTAGCGCTGGCCGACGAGGTTGCGGTACTTGATCGTCGCGGTCACCGTCTCCGGCAACCGGTACGCCTGCTCGACGTCGAACCGCACCTCGGCGAGGTTCCGCTCGCCTTCGACCACCCCGATCGCGTCGACCTGGCCGACCTTCACGCCGGCGATGCGGACGTCGTCGCCCTCCTTGAGCCCGGACGCGTCGGTGAACTTCGCCAGGTATCCGGACGTCTCGCCGAAGTTCGTGTTCGCGATGGTCGCCGCGAGGACCCCGGTGAGCAGCACGGTGACGACGGCGAACACCGCGAGCTTGATCAGCGACCCGACGAAGCTCCTCACTTCAGCTCCACCTCCGCCCCGCGGTAGAGCGGCCCGACGATCAGGCCGGCCCAGCCGGGCACGTCACCGGGCGAGGTGCCGAGCGCGGGCGACGCGAGCAGGTCGATGAGGTCGTTTTCGTAGGCCGAGCCGACGATCGTGCCGTCGCCGCCGACGGCGCCACCACCGGCGGGCAGCTCCTCGGGCGGGTACTTCGGCGGTGGGGGCTTGGTGGAGCCGTCCTTGATGGCGCCGTCCGGCGGGTACTGCGGCCACACGCCGGGGTGCGGCACGCTCGGGTAGCAGCGCGGGCCGCGCTTGTCGTCGTACTTCGGCTCGTCGACGCCGGGGAGGTACTTGCCGCGGCTGGCGGCGAACTCGATGGTGACCCGGCTGACCTCGGGGTGCGCGGTGCCCTTGCCGAACGCCAGTTCGGCGCGCGGCACGGATTCCGCGAGCTGCCGCATCAGGCACGGGTACTCGGGCGCGTACTTCGCGAGGACGTCCAGCGTCGGCTGGACCGCCGTGGTGAGCCGGATCAGGTTGTCCTTGTTGACCTGCAGGAAGCTCGTGAGGTCCACGGAAGCCGCGGTGACGGTGGCGTAGAGGTCGGTCAGCTGCGCCCGCTGGTCGACGATCGTCCGGCTCGTCGTCGTCAGGTCCGACAGCGCCTGCAGCAGGTCGGGCGCGGCCTTGTCGTAGGTGTTCGCGACGTTGGCGAGGCCGGTGATGTCGGCCTTGACGTCCGGCAGCGACGGGTTGAGCTTGCCGAGGTAGTCGCTCAGCTGGACGAGCGTCTGGCCGAGCTGCTTGCCGCGGCCGTCGAGCGCGGTCGACACCGCCGTCAGCGTGCTCGCCAGCTTTTCCGGCTGGACGGCCTGCAGCAGCGGCATCACGTCGTCGAGGACCTTCTGCAGCTCGATCGCCGCGCTGCTGCGGTCCTGCGGGATGACGTCACCGGCCTTGATCGGCCCCTCGGCGGTCTCGGGCAGCTGCAGGGCCACGTACCGCTCGCCGAAGAGCGTCTTCGGCAGCAGGCGCGCGGACACGTTTCGAGGGATGACGTGCGTCTTGTCCGGGTCCAGCGCCAGCTCCAGCTCGGCGTGGTCGCCTTTCGCCAGCACCGAACGGACTTCACCGACGAGCATGCCGCGGACCTTGACGTCGCCGCCCGTGCGCAGCTGGCTGCCGACGCGGTCGGTCTCCAGCTTCACGAGCGTCACCGGCGTGAACGCCTTGTTGTAGACGGCGAGCGTGAACGCGATGAACAACGCGGCCACGAGCAGGAAGGCGAGCCCCAGCACCTGGTACCGGAGCCGCTGCCACAGCTCGCGCCTCATCCGGAGATCCTCACCGTCGTGTTGGCGCCCCAGATCGCCAGCGACAGGAAGAAGTCCAGCACCGAGATCAGCACGATCGACGTCCGCACCGCGCGGCCCACCGCGACGCCGACGCCGGCCGGGCCGCCGCTCGCGTTGAAGCCGTAATAACAATGGGACAGGATCACGAGCACGCTGAACACGATCACCTTCCCGAACGACCACAGGACGTCGCCGGGTGGCAAGAAGAGCGTGAAGTAGTGGTCGTAGGTGCCCGCGGACTGGCCGTAGAGCCAGATGGTGATCTGCCGCGACGCGAGGTAGCTCGACAGCAGGCCGACCGCGTACAGCGGGATCACCGCGGCGACGCCGGCGAGCACCCGCGTCGTCACCAGGTACGGCATGCTCGGTACGCCCATGACCTCGAGCGCGTCGATCTCCTCGGAGATCCGCATCGCGCCGAGCTGGGCGGTGAAGCCGCAGCCGACGGTCGCGCTCAAGGCGAGGCCGGCCGAGAGCGGCGCGACTTCGCGGGTGTTGAAGTAGGCGGAGATGAACCCGGTCAGCGCGGCCGTGCCGAGCTGGTTGAGCGCGGAATAGCCCTGCAAGCCCACGATGAGACCGGTGAAGAGCGTCATCCCGATCATCACGCCGAGCGTCCCGCCGATGACCGCGAGCCCACCGGTGCCGAAGCAGACTTCCGTGAGCAGCCGCAGGGTTTCCCGGCTGTAGCGGCGGATCGTGCGCGGCGACCACGCGAGCGCTTTCGCGGCGAACGAGAGCTGCTTGCCGAGTCCTTCCAGGCTCTGGCCCGGACGCGCGATGTATTCGAGCGTCCGGTCGCTGTCGACGGCCGTCATCACATGGCCTTCGGCGGGACGATCCGCAGGTAGATCGCGGTGAGCACGACGTTGATGAGGAACAGCAGCAGGAACGTGATGACGACGGCCTGGTTGACGGCGTCGCCGACGCCCTTCGGCCCGGGCGGCGGGTTCAGCCCGCGGAACGCCGCGACGACGCCGGCGACGAAGCCGTACAGCAACGCCTTGATCTCGCTGACCCACAGGTCCGGCACCTGGGCGAGGGCGTTGAAGCTGGCCAGGTACGCGCCGGGCGTGCCGCCCTGCAGGACGACGTTGAAGAAGTAGCCGCCGAGCACGCCGACGACGCTGACCAAGCCGTTCAACAGCACCGAAACGACCATCGCGGCGAGCACGCGCGGCACGATCAGGCGCTGGATCGGGTTGACGCCGAGGACTTCCATGGCGTCGATCTCTTCGCGGATCTTGCGCGCGCCGATGTCCGCGCACACCGCGCTGCCGCCGGCACCCGCGACGAGCAACGCGGTGATCAACGGGCTGGCCTGCTGGACGATCGCCAGCGCGCTGGCCGCGCCGGTGAACGACTGCGCGCCGATCTGCGCGGTCAGCGAACCGAGCTGCAGCGCGATCACCGCGCCGAACGGGATGGCCACCAGCGCGGTCGGCAGGATCGTGACGCTGGCGAAGAACCAGCACTGCTGGATCCATTCGCGGGCCTGGAACGGGCGTTTGAAGATCGCGCGCAGGACTTCCCAGGAGAGCGTCGCCATGCGGCCGACCTGGGTCAGGGCCGCGGTTCCCGGGAGCGTGCCCGTGCTCTCGCTCACCACACCTCCCAGTAGGTCGTCGCTGACCTCCGAGTGTTCTCCATACCCGGTGCCCGATTTTCGTTAGCGGTGTTAACTGATCGTCTAGAAACTCAGGTTGAGCGCGTGCGACGCCGTGGCGCCGCCGTCCGCGACGAACTCCGCCCCCGTGCAATACGCGCTTTCGTCGCTGGCCAGGAAGAGGACGAGCTTCGCGATGTCCTCCGGCTGCCCGACCCGGCCGAGCGCCACCTTCTTCCCGACGTACGACATGTCGACTTTCTGCCCGCCCGCCGCGGTCTCGACCATCTGCGTGTCGATCGCGCCGGGGTGCACCGAGTTGACGCGGATGTGCTTGCGGCCGAGCTCCATCGCGGCGACCTTGGTCATCCCGCGGATGGCGAACTTGCTCGCGGTGTAGGCGACGAGGTAGGGCATCCCGGCCAGTCCCTCCACAGAGGACACGTTGACGATGGAGCCACCGCCGGCGGCGGTCATCGGTTCAACGACCGAGCGCATCCCGAGAAACGCCCCGATCTGGTTCACCCGGATGACGCGTTCGTAGTCGGCCAGCTTCGTCTTGCCGAGCTCGGAGAAGTGGAGGATGCCCGCGTTGTTGACCAGCACGTTCGGCGCGCCGAACTCGGTCGTCGCCCGGTCGACTGCGGCGGCCCAGCCGTCCTCGTCGCCGACGTCGAGGTGCTGGTAGACGGCCTGCTCCCCCAGTTCGGCGGCGAGCTGCTTGCCCTCGTCGTCGAGGATGTCGGCGATCAGCACCTTGGCGCCCTCGGCGACGAACGCGCGGGCCGCGGCCTCGCCCTGGCCGCGCGCGGCGCCGGTGATCAGGGCGATCTTCCCGTCCAGCCTCATGACTCTCCCAGGATCTCGGTGGCGGCGAACATCCGGCCGGGGTCGCGGTCGGCGAAGAAGGCGCTGACCGACGTCTCGAGCTCGTCGAGGGACCAGCGCTGCTCGATCCGCGGCGCCCCGACGAGCGACACCGCGCCGCCGTGGACGATGAACACCTGGCCGTTGACGTGCTCGGCCGCGGGTGAAGCGAGGTAGGCGACGAAGGGGGCGACGTGCTCGACCGAGAGCGGATCGGCGCCCTCGGCGGGAGGAGCACCGAACACGCCCTCGGTCATCGCCGTCCGCGCGCGCGGGCAGATCGCGTTGGCGCGGACGCCGTACTTGGCCAGGCCGCGGGCGGCCGACATGGTGAGCGCGGTGATGCCCGCCTTCGCCGCGGCGTAGTTGGGCTGGCCGGGCGAGCCGATGAGGAACGCCTCGGACGCGGTGTTGACGAGCCGGCCGTACACCGGCCGACCGTCCGCTTTGGACTTGTCGCGCCAGTACCTGGTGGCGTTGCGGGACAGCAGGAAGTGCCCGCGCAGGTGGACGCGCAGGACGGTGTCCCACTCGTCGTCGGACATCGAGAAGAGCATCTTGTCGCGCAGCACGCCCGCGTTGTTGACCACGATGTCGAGCCCGCCGAGGTCGAGCGCGGCGGCCACCAGCGAGTCCGCGGTGGCCCGGTCGCCTACGTCACCGGCGACCGCGACGGCCTTGCCACCTGCGCCTTCGATCTCTTCGACGACGTCCTTGGCCTCGGTGATGTCGTTGACGACGACCGTCGCCCCGCGCGCGGCGAGGGCGAGGGCCTCGGCCCGTCCCAGTCCGGCGGCGGCGCCGGTTACGATCGCTGTCCTGCCGGTCAGGCTCACGCGAGGCCTCCTCATCGAGTCCTGTGACCGCGCCTACACTAGAATCTGTTCTTGCTCTCCGCAAGGGTTTCAGTGAACGGTGCTAACCCGTGATGAACAGGGCGTTCTTTGGGCAGCCTTTGACCGCATCTGTAACTTGTTCTATCTGATCGGCCGACACAGGGCCCGGCTGGATGACGAGCTCCTCGGCGTCGTCCAGGTCGAAGACGTCCGGCGCGAACCCGACACACACCGCGTTCGCCTCGCAGAGCGAACGATCGACGCCGATCTCCATGCTTCCTCCGCCGCGTGAGTCCTGGTACAACTAGAACAGGTTCTACTATAACGCCGGATCGAGGTGACGGGTGCGGATCGACTACACGCCGGAGCAGCGCGCGCTGGCCGCGGAGCTTCGGGAGTACTTCGCCGAGCTGATGACGCCGGAGCGGCGGGAGAGCCTGCGCGCGGGGGGCGGCGAGTACGGCGACGGCTTGGCGTACAAGGAGATCGTCCGGCAGCTGGGCAAGGACGGCTGGCTCGCGCTGGGCTGGCCGAAGGAGTACGGCGGGCAGGACCGGTCGATGCTCGACCAGCTCATCTTCACCGACGAAGCGGCGATCGCCGGGGTGCCGGTCCCGTTCCTCACGGTCAACACCGTCGGGCCGACCATCATGCGCTACGGCACCGACGAGCAGAAGGCGTTCTACCTGCCGAAGATCGCCGCGGGCGAGCTGCACTTCTCGATCGGCTACTCCGAGCCGGAGGCCGGCACCGACCTCGCGTCGCTGCGGACGCGCGCGGTGCGTGACGGCGACGAATACGTCGTCACCGGGCAGAAGATGTGGACGAGCCTGATCGAGTACGCCGACTACGTCTGGCTCGCCGTCCGGACCGATCCGGACGCGAAGAAGCACCGCGGGTTGTCGATGCTGATCGTGCCGACGTCCGCCGAAGGTTTTTCGTGGACGAAGGTGCACACGGTCGCGGGCGCGGGCACGAGCGCGACCTACTACGACCAGGTGCGCGTGCCGGTGTCGGCGCGGGTCGCCGAGGAGAACGCGGGCTGGCCGCTGATCACCAACCAGCTCAACCACGAACGCGTCGCGCTGACCTCGGCGGCGCCGGTGCGCAAGGCACTCGCCGACGTCCTGGCGTGGGCGAAGGAAACCGGCGCCATCGACCAGGAATGGGTGCGGGTGCACCTCGCGCGGGTGCACGCCGGCGCGGAGTACCTGAAGCTGCGGAACTGGCGGATCGCCTGGGCGGCCGCGGCGAGCGAGCTCGGGCCGGCGGAGGCGTCGGCGACGAAGGTGTACGGCACGGAGTTCGCGATCGAGGCCTACCGGCTGCTGATGGAGGTGCTGGGCGCGGCCGCCGTCGTCCGCGACGGCTCGCCGGGCGCGCTGCTGGCCGGGCGGATCGAGCGGCTGCACCGCTCGGCGCTGATCCTCACCTTCGGCGGCGGCACCAACGAGATCCAGCGGGACATGATCGCCGCGACCGCCCTCGGCCTGCCCGTCACGCGCTAGGAGCGTCTCATGGACTTCACCCCTTCCGAGGCGTCGGCCGACCTCGCCGGGCTGACCCGGCGGATCGTCGCCGGCAAGGCCAGCCACGACCCGCACGGCACCGGCGGCTTCGACGCTCCTTTGTGGACGGCGCTGGGGCAGGCGGGCGTGCTGGACGCGGCCCTGCCGTCGTCGCTGGGCGGCGGCGGGTTCGGCCTGCTGGAGCAGTGCGCGGTGCTCACCGAGATCGGCCGCGCGGTGGCGGCGGTCCCGTACCTGCCGTCGATCACGATGGCGGCGTCGGCGCTGGCCGAGTTCGGCACGCCGGAGCTGGTGGACCGCTGGGTGCTGCCGGTCCTGCGAGGAGAACGTGTTCTAGCGGTGGCGCTGTCCGGGTTCACGGCTTCGGAAGGCGTGCTTTCGGGCTCTCGGTCCGCGGTGGCGTTCGGCGCGTTCGCCCACGGGTTCCTGGTCGCCACCGACGACGAGGTCTTCCTGGTCGACGCCGCCGCGCCCGGGGTGACGGTCCGGCCGCAGGCGACGACCGACCACGCGGACGCGTGCCTGCTGGAACTCTCCGGCGTGCCGGGGACTTCGCTGGGCGACATCGGCGAGTGGCTGCGGCTGCGCGGGACGGCCGGCGTGTGCGCGCAGCAGCTCGGCGTCGTCGAGCGGTCCCTGGAGCTGACGGCGGCGTACGCGGCCGAGCGCAAGCAGTTCGACCACGTCATCGGCGGTTTCCAGGCGGTCCGCCAACGCCTCGCGGACGCGTACGTCGACGTCGAAGCGGTCCGGCTGACCTCGCTGCAGGCCGCGTGGCAGCTGGCGTCGGACCTGCCCGCCGCGGAGGCGGTGGCGACGGCCAAGTTCTGGGCCGCGGAGGCGGGACACCGCGTGGCCCACACGACGGTGCACATCCACGGCGGCGTCGGCATCGACGTGGACCACGAGGTGCACCGCTACTTCACGGCGGCGAAGCGCCTCGAATTCGAGCTGGGCCCGGCGACCCCGCAGCTGCTGGCGCTCGGCACCCTGCTCGGCACCCCTGTCCCACCCCAGTAAACCCGTAGTTCGTTGGTTACCAACGGTAACTTCGGGTGAGTGAAAATCGGACTGAACATCGGGTATTGGGGTGCCGGAAACGACTGGGCGAACCTGGAGCTGGTGGCGGAAGCCGACCGCCTCGGGTTCTCCGTGGCGTGGGTGGCCGAGGCCTACGGTTCGGACGCCGCGACCGTGCTGGCGTGGCTGGCGGCGCGGACCGAGCGGATCGAGCTGGGCAGCGCGATCCTGCAGATCCCGGCGCGCCGCCCCACCATGACCGCGATGACGGCGGCGACCCTGGACAACCTGTCCGGCGGCCGGTTCCGGCTCGGGCTCGGCGTTTCCGGCCCGCAGGTCGCCGAGGGCTGGTACGGCGTCCCGTTCGGGAAACCGCTCGAACGCACGCGGGAATACGTCGAAATCGTGCGCAAAGCCCTGCGGTACGAACGGGTCCGCCACGACGGCGCGCATTTCCGGCTGCCGCTGCCGGGCGGGCCGGGCAAGGCTTTGCCGCTCGCGGTACCGCCGGTGCGCGAGCACATCCCGCTCTACCTCGCCTCGCTCGGCCCGAAAAACCTCGAACTCACCGGGGAGATCGCGGACGGCTGGCTCGGCCTGTTCTTCTCGGCGGAGCACGGCGGCGAGGCGCTCACCCGGATCCGCGCGGGCCGCGCGAAGATCGGCGAGACCCTGGCCGGGTTCGACGTGGTGACGACGGTCCCGCTGGCGGTCGACCCCGACTGGCGGAAGGCGGCCGACCACGCCCGGCCGTACGTGGCGGGGTTCGTCGGCGGAGCGGGCAGCCGGGAGCGCAACTTCTACCGCGACCTGGTGGCCCGCATGGGCTACGAAGCCGCGGCCGACGAGGTCCGCGAGCGGTACCTGACGATGGACTACGCGGGCGCGATGGCGGCGATCCCGGTGGAGTTCCTCGACGCGACGTCGCTGCTCGGCCCGAAGGAGCGCATCGCCGACGGCATGCGCGCCCTCGCCGAAGCGGGGGTGACGACGTTGGCGGTGTCGCCGACGCACGACGACCCGGCGGCCAACAAGGCAGCGCTGCGGTGCGCGGTGGAGGCGTTGGAGCTGGCCGGGGTCGGCGACTGAGCCGCGCGCGAGCAGTCTGCCGCGGCCGGCGCCGTCACTGCTCGGCGGCGTACTGCCAGAACTCCTGCATCAGCGGCGTCGGCTCCGGGCTCGTCATCTCCACCTGCGTCAGCAACACCGTCACCGTGCCCGTCGCCGGGTGCAGGTGCCAGGCCGTGCCCGCGCCGCCGACCCAGCCGTAGCGGCCCGGGACCTCCCACGGCCGCGTCGCCTGGACGTCGACCGATCCGCCGTAGCCCCAGCCCTGGCCGTGCAGGAACACCCGGCCGGCTTCGCGCTGGGCCGGGGTCAGGTGGTCGGTCGTCATCCCGTGCACCGACTGCGCCGTCAGGAGCCGGTGGCCGTCGACCGTGCCCTCGTCCAGCAGGAACCGGGCGAACTTGAGCAGGTCGTCGGCCGTCGAGACGAGGCCCGCCGCGCCGGACGGGAACGCCGGCGCGCTGCTCCACCGGCCCTCCGGCGAGTCGATCAGCCGCAGCCCGCTCTCGCCGGGCCGGTACGCACTGGTGAACCGGCCCAGCGCGGCGGTCGGCACCGCGAACCCCGTGTCGGCCATGCCCAGCGGCTCGAACAACCGCTCCGCCAGGAACTCCGGCAGCGGCCGGTCCGCCACCCGCGCGATCAGCGCGCCCTGGATGTCCGATCCGGTGTCGTACAGCCACGCCTCCCCCGGCTGGTGCAGCAGCGGCACCTGCGCCAGCGCGGCCAGCCACTCGTCCGGCGCGAGCGCCCGCGGGGCAGCCGCCGGGTGGCCGAGCACCTGCAGCAGCAGGTCGACGGCGGGCAGCGTCATGTCCGCCGCGAGGCCGTACCCGCAGCGGAACGTCAGCAGGTCGGCCACCGTGATCGGGCGGACGGCGGGCACGACGTCGTCGACCGGCCCGGCCGGCGTCCGCACGACCACCGGCGACGCCAGCTCCGGCAGCCACCGCGCGATCGGGTCGTCCAGCGCGAGTTCGCCGTCGTCGACGAGCAGCAGGACCGCCGCCGCGACGATCGGCTTGGTCAGCGACGCGATCCGGAACAGCGAGTCGCGCGCCATCGGCACGGTGCCCTCGGCGTCGGCCGAGCCCACGGCCGCCACCTCCAGCCGGCCGCCGTGCGCGACGAGCGCCACCGCACCCGGTACGTCCTCGATGTGCTTGGCCAGCACCTCGGTCAAGGTCACCATGGTCAGTCCAGGGGGTTGATGGCGCGCAGGCGCCGCGGGCCGGTGTCGGGCCGCGACGGCGGCGGCCCCAGCACGAGACGGGCGTTGGCGACGAAGGCGCCGTCCGGCGACGCCAGGATCGGGTCCAGCACCAGCGACCGCACCTCCGGGTTGTCCTCGGCCAGCGCGGCGACGCGCAGCACCATGTCCTGCAGGGCGGCGAGGTCGGCGGGCTCGTCGCCGCGGTAGCCGGTGAGCAGCGGCGCCGTCCGCGGCTCGCGCAGCAGCGTGGCCGCGTCGACGTCGGTGAGCGGCACCGCCCGGTACGCGCGGTCGCCCAGCAGCGTGCTGACCAGCCCGGACAGCCCGAACGACACGAGCGTGCCGAACGACGGGTCGTCCTGCAGCCCGATCACGCACGACAGGCCCTTCGGGGCCATCCGCTGGACGTACACGTCGTCGTCATCGGAGATCTCGCGCAGGGTTTCGTAAGCGGTGCGCACGGAGTCCTCGGACGCCAGGTCGAGCCGCACGCCCGCCAGGTCGGGGCGGCCGCGCAGCCGCTCGTCGACGGCCTTGAGCGTCACCGGGTAGCCCAGCTCGGCCGCCGCGGCGACGGCTTCGTCCACTGTGGACGCCACGCGGAACGGGACGACGTCGATGCCGTAGCACCCCAGCAGCCGCACGACGTCGGTGTCGGACAGCAGCGTCGTCTTGCCGCTCTCGTTTTCGAGGAGCTCGCGCACGAGTCCCTGCGCCTGCTCGGTGTGCGTCCCGGCCGGCCGCACGAGCGTGCCCTGCGGGCGCTGCCGCCACGCCGCGTACCGGACGACCCTGGCGAGCGCGTTCACGGCGCGTTCCGGGCTCGGGTACGACGGGATCGAGCCGCGCGTCGGCACGCCGTCGCCGGTCGAGACGGCCAGTTCGTCGGGGACGCCTTCGGCGGCGAGGAACGTCGAGACGATCGGCTTGCGCTGCCCGAGTTCGACCACGGTTTCGCGCAGGGCGCGCGCGTACGCCGTGCCGGGGATCGCCACCGGCGGGGCGAACACGACGACGAGCGCGTCGGTGTCCGGCGAGGTGAGCGCCTCGCCGACCGCCTTGGCGAAGTCCTCCGGGCCGGCCTGCGGACCGACGTCGACCGGGTCGAAGGCCAGCCGCAGGCCCTGCATCCGCGCGGTGTCGGCGGCCAGCAGCCCGATCGCGCTTGAGTTGCCGACGATCGCGACCCGCGGCCCGGCGGGCAGCGGCTGGTGGGCGAACACGAGCGCGGTGTCGAACAGCTGCGCCAGCGACTCCACGCGCACGACGCCGGCCTGCTCGAACAGAGCCTGGACGCTGGCCTCGTCGATCTCCGTGGACGTCGCCGCGAGCTGCGGGCGGACCGCGTGCCGCCCCGACTTCACCGCGACGATCGGTTTCGTGCGGGCCAGCCTCCTCGCCAGCCGCGCGAACTTGCGCGGGTTGCCGAAGGATTCGAGGTACAGCAGGACGAGGTCGGTGTCCGGGTCGGTTTCCCAGTACTGGAGCAGGTCGTTGCCCGAGACGTCGGCGCGGTTGCCCGCCGAGACGAACGTCGACAGGCCGAGGCCGCGCGACTCCGCGTCGGCGAGGATCGCGGTGCCGAGTGCGCCGGACTGGCAGAAGAACCCGGTGCGCCCGCGCACGGGCAGGCGCGGGGCGAGGGTGGCGTTGAGCCGGATCCCCGGCGCGGTGTTGAGCACGCCGAGGGCGTTCGGGCCGACGACGCGCATGCCGTGCGCCCGCGCCTCGCCGACCAGCCGCAGCTCCGCGTGCAGGCCGTGCGGTCCGGCTTCGGCGAAGCCGCTGGAAAGGATCAGCAGCGTCTTGACGCCCTTCGCGAGACAAGCGTCCAAAACGGACTCGACGGACTCGGCCGGCACCGCCACGACGGCCAGGTCGACCGGGTCCGGGATGTCCAGCACCGACGGGTACGCGCGGACGCCGCGGACCGAGCGGTGCTCCGGGTTGACCGGGTAGACGGTGCCGGTGAACGCGGCGGCGAGCAGGTTCGCGAAGGCGACGTGCCCGACCTTGCCCGGCTCGGCGGACGCGCCGATCACCGCGACCGACGTCGGGTGCAGCAGGTTGTGCACGCTGCGCGCTTCGGCGGCCTGCTCCCGGGAGCGCGCGACCGCGAGGGACTCCTCGGTCGGGTCGATGTCGAACTCCAGGTGCAGCACGCCTTCCTCGATCTCGCGGCTGACCTGGTAACCGGCGTCGCGGAAGACGCGGACCATGGCGGCGTTCTCGGCGAGCACCTCGGCGACGAACCGGCGCAACCCGCATTCGGACGCGGCCGCAGCGAGGTGTTCGAGGAGGATCGAGCCGAGCCCGCGGCCCTGGTGGGCGTCGCTGACGACGAAGGCGACCTCCGCCGACGGGCCGTGGTCGAGCCGTTCGTACCGGCCGACCGCGACGATGTCGTCGCCGAGGAAGGCGCCGAACGCGACGCGGTCGTGGTGGTCGACGGTGGAGAACCGTTTGAGGTCCTTCTCGGGGATCCGCGGGTACGCGCCGAAGTAGCGGAAGTAGCGGGTGCGCTCGGACAGCTTGGCGTGGAAGGCGACCAGGCCGTCGGCGTCGGTGGGGACGATCGGGCGCAGGTGGACGGTGCCGCCGTCGGACAGCACGACGTCGGCTTCCCAGTCGCGGGGGTAGTCGAAGGGATCCCGGCCGGTCATGGTCAGTCCCTGGGGTCGTCCGGGTCGAGGCCGTGCAGGGGGAAGACGGCGCGGCGCGTGTCCCGGACGGCGACGTCCACCGGGTCGTCTTCGCCGTCGCCCCACGGCTTGAAAGCGGTCTCACGGTCGTCGGTCATCGCTTGCGGCAGTTCGGCGTTCGGGGCGGCTTTGGAGACGGTGGAGACCCAGCCCGGCGGCAGCGGCGTCGCGGGGGCGACGTCCCGGTCGAGGACGGTGGCGATCAGGTGCGTCCACGACCGCGGGACGACCCGGATCAGCTGGTACCCGCCCCCGCCGACGGCGATCCACTTGCCGCCGGCGTAGGTCTCGGCGAGGTCGCGGAGGGTGGCGTAGATGGTGCGGTGGCCGTCGACGGAGAGGGAGAGGTCGGCCAGGGGGTCTTCCTCGTGCGAGTCGACACCGCACTGGGTGAACAGCAGCTGCGGCTCGAAGTCGGCGAGCAGTGACGGGACGACGGCGTTGAAGGCCCGCAGCCAGCCGGGATCTTTGGTGCGCGGGGGCAGCGGGACGTTGACGGAGGTGCCGTCCGCTTTGCCGCGGCCGGTCTCGCCGGAGTAGCCGGTGCCGGGCCAGAGCGTGAAGGGGTGCTGGTGCATCGAGACGGTGAGGACGCGGGGGTCGTCGTAGAAGGCGGCCTGGACGCCGTCGCCGTGGTGGACGTCGGTGTCGATGTAGGCGATGCGCTCGAAGCCGTGGTCGAGCAGCCAGCTTATGGCGACGGCACAGTCGTTGTAGACGCAGAACCCGGACGCCTGGTCGCGCATGGCGTGGTGCAGTCCCCCGGCGATGTTGACGGCCCGGGTGGCCTCGCCTTCGGCGATCTTGCGGGCGGCGAGCAGGGTGGAACCGACGACGAGGGCGGAGGCGTCGTGCATGTCGGTGAAGACGGGGTTGTCGGAGGTCCCGAGCCCATGCCCGACATCCCACCCGACGAGCGGCGCCTCCCGCACGGCGGCGATGTATTCGGGGGCGTGGACCCGGAGGAGCTCCTCGTCGCCGGCCCCGGTGGGGATGAGGAGGGGGACGTCGTCGAGCACGCCGAGCTCGGTGGCCAGCCGGACGGTGAGCTCCAGCCGAACGGGGTTGAAGGGGTGATCCCCACCCAGGTCATAACCGAGAAGGGCGGAGTCCCAAACGACGGCCGGCGACATGCGGTCGACTCTAGTGCCGATCGGGGGAACGCGTGGCCCGGAAGTGACGGGCGCGGGGTAGCCCACCGGGCGCGGCGGCTCGGCGCGCGGGGGCGGCCACCCCTGCGCAGGCTCGCGATGGCTCGGGCGGGCGGGTTGGCGGCGCCGCCCGCCCGCCGGCGCGGCGAAGCACACCGCCGCGAAGACTCGGCCAGCTGCCCCGCGACCCCGCCCGCCCGCCGGCGCGGCGCCCTCGGCGACGGGGCTCGCCGGCGCGGCGGCTGCTCGCTGGGCTGCCATCCGCCGGTCCGCGATGGTGCGGCCAGGCAGCTCGCCGACTCACTCCCTTCGCGGAGTGCCGCCTCGCCGCCCGCGGTGGCGGGGCGAACGCCCACCGCCGCGAAGGCTCAGCCAGCTGCCCCGCTGAGGCGGCCCCGCCGCTCGCGATGGCCAGCCAGCTCGCTGCGGGCGCCAACGCACTCCGCCCGCCGGCGTGCAGGCCCGCCGCCCGCAGCGGCGCGGCGAGCCCCACCGCAGCGAAGGCTCAGTCCGGTGCTCGCCACCCTTGGCGCAGGTCCGGCTGCCCGCCGCTTCCCCACAGTTCGGCAGGCTTGTCTCCCGAGCCTCGGCTGCGCACCCTGCAGCTCCGCAGTGGCTCTGCCGGGCGAGTTATCCCGCCGCCCGCTGCTGCTCAGCCGGGCAGGTCGCCCGTCGCGGCCGGGCGCTGCGGGTTGCGGGACCAGTGCGACCACGAGCCCGCGTACAGCCCCGCACCCGGGTGGCCGGCCAGCTCCAGGGCCAGCACCACCGAACTCGCCGTCACTCCCGAGCCGCAGTACGCGCCGACCGGCTCGCCCGGGCGCAAGCCCAGGTCCGCGAACCGGGCCGCCAGCTGCTCGGGCGCGTGCCAGTGGCCGTCTTCGGTCGTGTGGGCTGCGAACGGGGCGTTCACCGCGCCCGGGATGTGGCCGGCCCGCGGGTCGATCGGCTCCGTCTCGCCCGTGTAGCGCGGCTTCGCGCGGGCGTCCAGGAGCAGGCCGTCGCGGGCCAGGGCCGCTGCCTCGTCCGCGTCGAGCACCGGCATGCCGCCCGGCTGGACCGTGATGTCGCCCGGCTCGGGCATCGCCGGCTCCGTGCTCACCGGGTGGCCGTCGGCGGTCCACGCAGCGTAACCGCCGTCGAGCACCGCCACCTCGTCGTGGCCGGCCCAGCGCAGCAGCCACCACGCCCGCGCCGCCACCGAGCCGTCGGCGTCGTCGTAGACCACCACCGGCGCGCCCGTGCGGACGCCCGCCGCGCGCAGGTCGCGCTGCAGATCCGCCGGGTCGGGCAGCGGGTGCCGGCCGCCCTCGCCCGGCTCGGCCGCGAGCACGCGGTCGAGGTCGGTGAAGACCGCGCCGGGCACGTGGCCTTCGCGGTAGGAATCGGCGCCGGGCGGGCCGGCGAGCCGCCAGCGGACGTCGAGGACGACGGGCCGGTCCCCGGCCGGGCCGGCCAGCGCGGCGGCGAGGTCGGTGGTGCTGATCAGCGGACGCATACCTCCCATCTTCCAGCGGCCGCGCGCCCGGCCGCGCCGGGGTGCGGACATATCCGCCACCTGCGAGTTGTTACCGATCCGGCCGAAAGCACGCGGAGACGGACGGCAGCGGATCTGCTCGCGGTACCGGTTTCCGCCGTGGCTGCCGGTCTGATCGGTAACCATCGGCGCAGTATCCCGAACGCCCGCCGCCGCTGTCGGGGTCAACGACTACGATGAGCAACGCGGACGAAGGGGACAGCGTGAACGATCTCATCGACACCACCGAGATGTACTTGCGTACGATCTACGAGCTCGAAGAAGAAGGTGTCGTTCCGCTGCGCGCCCGCATCGCCGAGCGCCTGCAGCAGAGCGGCCCGACCGTGAGCCAGACCGTCGCCCGGATGGAGCGCGACGGCCTCGTCGTGGTCGCCGACGACCGGCACCTCCAGCTGACCGACCACGGCCGCGAGCTGGCCATCGCCGTCATGCGCAAGCACCGCCTGGCCGAGCGCCTCCTCGTCGACGTCATCGGGCTCGAGTGGGAGCACGTGCACAACGAGGCGTGCCGGTGGGAGCACGTGATGAGCGAGGCCGTCGAACGCAAGCTGGTCAAGCTGCTCGACCACCCGACCACCTCCCCGTACGGCAACCCGATCCCCGGTCTGGACAAGCTGGGCGACGGCGACCCGGCCCCGCCCGCGGAGGCCGACCTCGTCCGGCTCGACGAGTTCGCCCGCACCGGCGGCGGCCGCGTCGAGATCCGGCGCATCGCCGAGCACGTCCAGCTGGACGAGTCGCTGATGACCGAGCTCAAGTCCGTCGGCATCGTGCCGGGCGGCACGGTCACCATCGGCAGGGCCAACGGCGGCACCGTCGAGGTCACCGGCGGCGAGACCACCGCCCAGGTCGCCAGCTCAGCGCTGCACGCAGTCCTGGCGCAGGCCAGGTGAGCCCCGCTTCGGAGGCCGTGGCGGCGTTCCGCACGGTCCACGGAGTCGCGCCCGCCGGCGTGTGGTCCGCGCCCGGGCGTGTCAACCTGATCGGCGAGCACACCGACTACAACGACGGCTTCGTGCTGCCGTTCGCGCTGCCGCACCGCCTGGCCGCGGCGGCGTCACCCCGCGAGGACGGCGTGCTGTCCGTGGCCACCCTGGGCGACGACGGCCAGCTCCAGCGCTCCGGCGAGCTCAAGATCGCCGACCTGGCGCCGGGCACCGTCGACGGGTGGGCCGCGTACCCGGCGGGGGTCGCCTGGGTGCTGCGCGACCAGGGCTTCAGCGCCGGCGCCGACCTGGTGATCGCCGGGGACGTGCCGTCGGGGGCGGGCCTGTCCTCCTCCCACGCGCTCGAGTGCGCGGTCTCGCTGGCGTTGCTGGGCCTGGCCGGGCTGGAGCTCAACGTGCCCGGCGACCGCGTCCCGACGCGGCCGCAGGTGGCGCGGTGGGTCCAGCGCTCGGAGAACGACTTCGTCGGCGCGCCCACCGGCCTGCTCGACCAGACGGCGTCGCTCTGCTGCACCGAGTCCCACGTCCTGTTCCTCGACGTGCGCTCCGGCGAGCAGGAGCAGGTGCCCTTCGGCCTGGCCGACGCCGGGCTGCAGGTGCTGATCATGGACACCCGCACGAAGCACTCGCACGCCGAAGGCGGGTACGGCGAGCGCCGCCGCGGCACCGAGCGCGCCGCCGAGCTGCTCGAGGTGAAGGCGCTGCGCGACATCACCCTCGAGGGGCTCTCGGCGGCTCTCGACCGGCTGCCCGAGGACCTCGTGCCGCTCGTCCGGCACGTCGTCACCGAGAACCAGCGGGTGCTCGACACGGTGGAGCTGCTGCGCGCCGGCCGGCTGGCCGACATCGGCCCGTACCTGGACGCTTCGCACGTCAGCATGCGCGATGACTACCGGATCTCCACGGCCGAGCTGGACCTCGCGGTCGACTCGGCGCGGGAGGCCGGCGCGCTCGGTTCGCGGATGACCGGCGGCGGCTTCGGCGGCTCCGCAATCGCGCTGGTCCGCGACGCGGACCTCGACGGGGTCAAGGCGGCCGTCGAAGCGGCGTACGAAAAGGCCGGCTACCGGCGGCCGCGGATGTTCACCGCGGTGCCGTCGCGGGGCGCCGGTCGCGACGAGGTCTGAGGCCCCGCGCGGACGCGCACGCCGCCGAGGGGGAAGACTGGCCGTCACAGTCATCACCCTCGGCAGGAAGGCCTGGATGTGTCGGAGCAGAGCAACGCCCTGAAGCTGGTCGTGACGGGCGGAGCCGGGTACGTCGGCAGTGTCTGCGCGGCCCGGCTGATCGAGGCCGGGCACCAGGTCACGGTCGTCGACGACCTGTCCACCGGGCACGCCGACGCCGTCCACCCGGACGCGCGGTTCGTCGAGGGCGACGCCGCCGAGGTGGCGGGCAGCCTGCTTCGCGAAGGCTTCGACGGCGTGCTGCACTTCGCGGCCAAGTCGCTGGTCGGCGAGTCGATGACGGAGCCGGCGAAGTACTGGGAAGGCAACGTCGTCACGTCGTTGCGGCTGCTCGAGGCCATGCGGGAGCACGGCACGCCTCGCCTGGTGTTCTCCTCGACCGCGGCGACCTACGGCGAGCCGGAGCAGTCGCCGATCCCGGAGTCCGCGCCGGCCCGGCCGACCAACACCTACGGCGCGACGAAGCTCGCGATCGACCACGCGATCACCAGCTTCGCCGGCGCGCACGGACTGGCCGCGGTGAGCCTGCGGTACTTCAACGTCGCGGGTGCGTACGGCGCGTTCGGGGAGCGCCACACCACGGAAACCCATCTCATCCCTCTCGTTCTCCAGGTCGCCACGGGCGACCGCGAAAAGATCCAGATCTTCGGCGACGACTACCCGACGCCGGACCACACGGCGGTCCGCGACTACATCCACGTGGTGGACCTCGCGGACGCGCACCTGCTGGCGCTGAAGAGCGCGACGGCGGGTTCGCACCGGATCTACAACTTGGGCAACGGCACGGGGTTCTCCGTTCTGCAGGTGATCGAGGCTTGCCGTGAGGTGACGGGCCACCCGATCCCGGCGGCGGTGGCGCCGCGGCGGGCGGGCGACCCGTCGGTGCTCGTGGCGGCCAGCGACCGGGCCCGCGAGGACCTGGGCTGGAAGCCGGAGCGGACCGAGCTGGCGGGGATCGTGCGGGACGCTTGGGAGTTCACCCAGGCCCGGCGTAGCTGAGGCGGAACCGGGTCGCGGGGGTCGGGCTGACCGTCGCCGAACGTCGACGGTCAGCCCGTGAACGCGAGCGCCGCGAGTCGATCGCCCAGGGCGCCTGGCCGCTCACCCCGGCTCGACGGTGTGCGGACAGGGTGGCGCGACCTCGGCGGCCGGCTCGCCTCCCACCAGTTCCGGAAGTCCACAAACGACAGTCATCGGGAATTCGGCACCACCGTCGTCGAACTCCGGGGGCTCCAACCCGAACCCGGACACCCCTGCCGCGTCCGCCGCCAAGGCCAAGCCCAGCAACTGCTCGGGTGGCATGCCCCGCCGCAGCACTGTTCTCAACAACCCGGCCAACACGTGGTCCGGGTCAGCGTCCAGCGCGTTCTCCAGGGCCATGCCTGCGAAAGCCCCGTCGCCGCGCATGAAGGCCGTGTAGCCCAACAGCGTTGCCGCTTCGGCTCGCTCTGGTGCCGGGAGTTCCTGGACCAGCGTCAACCACAGCCGCTCGGCCTCGCGCGCCTGCCGGCTGTGGGGTGGGACCGCCATGCCCAAGCACGCGTCGCGGATCTCCGGGAGCGTCAACGCGCTCGCCAGCAGGACCGCTTGGTCGTCCGTCGGTGGGCCCGCGCCACGGCGTTGGCGCTCGAACGCTGCCCGGATCACCGACGCCGCCTCGGAAACGCACGTCGGCTCGGGCCAGGGCAACGACGACATCCCGGACAACGACGCACTCCGGCGAGCCACTGCTTCCGGGGCACGGGGAGCCAGCAGCGCCTCCAGCTCTTCACGGCTGTCGAACGCGACCCAGCCGGCTTCTGCCGCCGACGCGGCCGCCACCGTCGCCCGGGGGTCCGGGAGCTCGCCGCTGCAGTCCGGGTCCGTGTAACAGCCCCAGGGCGCTCCCTCGGTGATGTCCGCGGCCCACAACGCGTGCAGCACCGGGATGCTCAGCTCGTCCAGCGCGTCGACCAGTTCGGCAGCGAAGCCCGCGTGCGGTGGCGGGCTGCCGGGTCTTCGGCCGCCGCCGATCAGCGCCAGCGTCACCGCCGTCGGCGGCGACAGGACGTACCTCGCCGCCAGCGCGCGGGCTTGCTGTGCTTGGTCTTCCGGGTGCGGGAGGTCGCCGCGCACGACCAGGCCCACGCGGTCGGTGCGGTGGCCGAGCAGGACGACGGAGTTCGCGGGCCGGAACCCGATCAGGTACGGGAGCGCGGCCAGCAGCAGCGCGGGCTTTCGGAGTTCCACCGGCGGGCGGCCGGTCGGGGTGGAAGTGGTCATGCCTCCAGCGTGGGGCAGGACGGGGCCGGATGGGGCGGGGGCGGCGAATCTGTGGATGGCCGGGGCCGATGTGGACGGAACCGGGCGGGCGGCGTCCGGGTGGCGGGTTTTTGTCGGTGGGGCGGGCTAAAGTGCCCGGCCCCACCGACCGGTCCGGCCTCAGCCGCAGTGCTCGAACCCGCTCTCGTAGGTGTTGCTGCCCACCGAGCCGCCCCACTTCACGCAGGTGGCGGCGGCGGTCTTCTTCACCGGCCCGGCGTAGTAGGTGAAGCTGCCGGAATCGGTCACCCGCGCGGAACCTTCGACCTCCAGGAACGCCGAGACCGGGCTGGCCGTGCCGAGCGACGTCGCCTTTAGCGTCGTCACGCAGTTCGCCTGGGTCGAGGAGTTGTACAGCAGGTACGCCGTGCCCGAAGAGTTCGCCAGCGCCTGCTGGTCGACGACCGAGAAGCCGTCGCCGCAGACCTCTTCGGCGGAGTACGGGTTGCCGCCGCAGTTGTTCTTGCTCGTGAAGTTCGTGTGGCCGTAGTACGGCACGGCGACGCCGTTCAGCTTCGCCTTCTGCACCACGCCGTCCAGCCGCTCTTCGAAGTGCAGGTGCGGGCCGGTGACGCCGCCGGTCGCGCCCGCCTTGCCGATCTCCTTGCCGAGCGCCACGGACTGCCCGACCGAGACCTCCTGGGCCGACAGGTGCGCGTACCGGGTGCGCCAGCCGCCGCCGTGGTCCAGTTCGATCCACTTGCCGTAGCTCGTGCTGCCTTCGTCGGCGACCCGGGTCACCGTGCCGGACGCCGAGGCGAGCACGGGCATGCCGGTGATGCCGTCCTTCTGGAAGTCGACCGAGTACGCCGGGCTGTGGCCGCTGAACGTCGCCGCGGTCACGGTGACCCCGCACTTGAACGGCACCTGGAAGTTGGGCGCGGCCGACGCGGGCGTCTGGCCGGCGAGGGTGAGGCCGAGCGCGGGCAGCGCCGCGGCGGCGGCGAACACGGCGAGCCGTCGCAACCTGGACATGGGGCTTACCTCCTGACAAAAGGGACAGCTTGACCCCACGAAGGGAAGCCCCCGTCGGTACATTTTCCGTACAAGCACCCGCGGAGGACACCCGGAATGACACCCCCACGACCCCGGTTCCCCACGGCGCAGGGCTGGCTGCGCTGGGGGCTGATCGCGGTGCCGATGGTCACCGCGATGCCCCGCGCGCACGCGCTCGCCTGGGTGCTGATCGGCATCACCCTCGTCCTGTCGATCCCGATGCCGTGGATCGCCGACCTCGGCGCCCGGAGGACGTCGGCGGTCCTGTCGCTCGCCGTGATCGCGACCGCGGGCGCGCTGTGGGTGGTCCTGCCGGGCAGCTGGGCGTCGGTGGCGATGTTCAGTACGACGTTCTTCGTGGTGCTGCGGCAGTCCCCGGTGCCGGTCGTGCTGGCGGTCGTGCTGGACGCCGCGCTGATCACCGCGGCCTGGGTGGCCCACCATGACCAGTGGGAAAGCGCCCTGTCGACGTATGCGGTCCTCGCCGTGATCGTGCTGATGGGGTTGAACCGGCGGACGCGCAACGCCCGGGTCGAGCAGACCGAGCTGGCGCTGGCCCGCGCGCAGACCGCCAACGAAGAGCACGCCCGCGCGGCCGCCCTCGCCGAACGCGCCCGCATCGCCCGCGAGCTGCACGACGTGCTCGCGCACTCGCTGGCCGGGCTGTCGCTGAACCTCCAGGGCGCCCGGCTGATGCTGGTGCGCGACGGGGCGAGCCCGGACGCCGTCGCGCAGATCGAACGGGCGCAGAAGCTGGCGTCGGACGGCCTCGCCGAGGCCCGCCAGGCCGTGGCCGCGCTGCGCGAGGACGCCGTGCCCGTCGAACGCGCGATCGCCGACCTGCTGGCCGCCTACCGGCTGGACAGTGGGGCGCGCGCGGACCTCAAGGTCGAAGGCGAACCCCGCGAACTGGACGCGGCGGTCGGCACCGCGCTGGTCCGCGCGGTGCAGGAAGCGCTGGCCAACACGCGCAAGCACGCGGCGCAGGCCGACGTCGACGTCACGCTGGGGTACGCCGACGGAAAAGTGGACCTGACCGTGGCCGACCGGCAGGGCAGGCGCCCGCCCGCCGCGCCGGCCGCAGGCTACGGTTTGCGCGGGATGGACGAGCGGGTCGCCCTGCTCGACGGGCGCCTGGACAGCGGGCCGGGGGAGGACGGATGGCGGATTCACCTGACGGTGCCGGCGTGAGCTTGCGCGTCGTGCTGGCCGACGACCAGGCGGTGGTCCGGGAGGGCCTGGTCACGCTGCTCGGGCTGCTCCCCGGCGTCGAGGTGGTCGGTGCCGCCGCCGACGGCCTGACCGCGCTCGACCTCGTCGCCGAGCACCACCCCGACGTCGTCCTGGTCGACCTGCGGATGCCGCACTGCGACGGCGTCGAGACCACCGAACGGATCCGCGCCGAGCACCCCGGCACCGAGGTCGTCGTCCTGACCACCTACGCCGACGACGAGTCCCTGCTGGCCGCGTTGCGCGCCGGCGCCCGGGGCTTCCTCACCAAGGACGCCGACGCCGAAGCGATCGCGCGGGCCCTGCGCTCGGCGGCCGCCGGGCAGTCCACAGTGGACGGCGAACTGCAGCGGCGGCTCGTCGAAGCCGCCACCCGCAGCACGCCCCGGCGGGTCAAGGAGGTCGAAGGCCTGACCGCCCGCGAGATCGAGGTGCTGCGGCTGATCGCGGCGGGCCTGTCGAACACGGAGATCGCGCGCACGCTCGTGGTGAGCGAAGCGACCGTGAAGACCCACGTGAACCACCTGTTCACCAAGGCCGGGCTGCGGGACCGGGCGCAGGCGGTCGCCTTCGCCTACCGGGCGGGCATCGCGGAGTGACTCACCCCGCGGGCGGGATGTTCGCGTTGTGGTGGAACACGTTCCGCGGGTCGTACTGCGCCTTGATCCGCGCGAGCCGCTCGTACTTCGCGGGCCCGTACGACGTCCGGACGCGGTCCGCTTCGTACTCCGCCATGAAGTTGACGTAGCCGCCCGAGTTGTCCGCGAGCGGCGCCAACGCCGCCCAGAACTCCCGCACCCAGGCCCGGTCGGCCGCGAACAACTCCGGCTCGGGGGCGATCGCGGAGATGCCGATGACGAGGCCGGGGCGTCGCGCGCCGCCGAACGCCGTCGCCTCGTCGCCGACCGCGTGGTATGCGCCGCGCATCGGGAAGATCGGCATGATCGACATCGGCGAGGTCTTCCGCGGCAGGAAGTCGGCGATGACGTCGATGACCTCGTCGGTGAACCCGTCGGCGTAGACGGCCTTCTCGTAGCCGAGGATGCCCCACGGCGCGGAGTCGTCGATCATCCGCTGCAGCTCGACGTACGGGATCGGCGAGACGAACTCGAACAGCGGCGCCGGCCCCGACCGCGCCGGCCGGATCGCCTCGGCGTGCTGCTCTTCTCCCGCGAAGCCGGCGATGATCAGGGCGTAGCCGGGACGGAAGTGGTGCGCCTCGGGGACGAACGGCGCCGGCGGCGCGTTGAGCCCGGCGACCAGCGTGCCCAGCTCCGCCGGCAGGGTCTCGAGCACCTCGCGGATGTGGCGCAGCGCGGCCGCGCCGTCTTCGGCCGCCCAGAAGAACATTCCCAGGTGCACCAGCGGGCCGACGGGGTGCAGCCGGAACTCGAACTCGGTGACGACGCCGAAGTTGCCGCCGCCCCCGCGCAGGGCCCAGAACAGGTCGGGGTGCTCGTCGGCGGACGCGCGCAGGACCTCGCCGTCGGCGGTGACGACCTCGGCCGAAAGCAGGTTGTCGCAGGACAGCCCGTGCTTGCCGGTGAGCCAGCCGAAGCCGCCGCCGAGGGTCAGGCCGCCGACGCCGGTGTGGCTGATCGTGCCGCCCGGCACCGCGAGCCCGTGCTCCTGCGCGGCGGCGTCGACCTGCGCCCACGTCGCGCCGCCGCCGACGCGCGCGGTCCGGCTCTCCGGGTCGACGCTGATCGCCTGGAGCGAGCTGAGGTCGATGCAGACGCCGCCGTCCACGACCGCGGTGCCGCCGAAGTTGTGGCCGCCGCCGCGCACCGAGACATCGAGCGCCGCTGCACGCGCGTACGCGAGCGCCGCGGCGACGTCCCCGGGCCCGGCGGGCTGCACGACGACAGCAGGACGGCGGTCGATCTCGCCGTTCCAGACCGATCGGGCGACGTCGTAGCCGGCGTCGCCGAGGGTGAGGAGCGATCCGGTCAGCTGGGCACGCAAGCTCGCCAACGTGGGTTCGGCGGTCGAGGTCATGGCGGTTCCTCTCGCAGCGGACAGAGCCCCCATAAGTCGCCTGACCTGCGAAGATCGTTACAGTGCGTGATCTTCAGCGGCGCGGGAGCAGACGCTGCGTGAACCCCGCCGCGGCCAGCCGGCCGAATGCCCGCTCGACACCGGCCGGGACGGGCTGCGGGATCGCGAAGCCGCGCGCCGCGTACTCGGTGATCCGCTGCGTCTCGCCGACGAGCATGCTGACCACGCGCTCGACGTCCTCTTCGCCGGTGACGTGGTCCTCGAACGAGGCCGCCTTCGACGCGCACACGACGTCGACGCCGGGCCAGAGCCGCTTCGCCGTCGCGTAGGCCCGGCGCTGCTGGTACGGCCGCGTCACCAGCGTCACGGACCGGACCCCCCGCTCGGCCAGCAGCCGCCGGGTGAACGCGATGTTGTCGCCGGTGTTGCGGGCGGCCGGCTCGACGAGGATCACCTCGTCGGGCACTCCCAGCTCCAGCGCGATTTCGCGGTAGTGGACCGCTTCGCCGCGCGGGAAGCGCTCCACCGTCGTCGGCGCGTTGGCCCCGGTGAAGACGACCAGCGGGAAGCGCCCGGCGTGGAACAGCTCCGCGGTGTGGACGGCGACGCCGGGATCGCGGCTGCCCAGCCCGATCCCGACGTCGGAACGCCGGGGTTCGTGCCGCAGGTCGTGGTACTCCCACAACGTGCGGACATCGGCGTCCAGGTGTGCCGGCAGCATCAGCCGAACGCGGCTCGCAGGGCCGGCTTGCCGCCCGTCACCGGCAGCGTCACCGACGTCCTCGTCAGGTCCAGCGCCAGCCCCGCGCCCGGCTTGGGCCGCAGCGTGTAGTCGTGGTCGCTGGAGGCCAGCAGGAACTCCAGCCGGTGCCCGGCCGCGAGGATGTAGTCCTTCGGCATCAGCTCGACGCCGATCCGGTACGTCTGACCGGGCGTGATCGGCTCGGTGCGGGCCGGCGACGTCCGGTTCTGCGGGTCGGTCCAGCCGCGGCTGATGATGTGGGACGTGCCGTCGGGGGCGCGGTCGAGCAGGATCGCCGAGACGTTCGCCGCGGGCCGGTCGAACGCCAGCGCCAGGTCGGCGCGCGCGGTGCCGGAGAGGCGTACGGACTGCTTCGCCGCCGAAGTCGCGTACAGCAGCCGGTTGCCGGAAGACGCGAGGCCGGCGAGCTGCTCGATAGTCTTCGACGAGTCGTCCGCGAGGGTTTCGACGGCCGCCGTGCCCGGCACCGGGTTGCGGGTGTCGATGGCACCCTTCGCCTTGCCACCCGGCCACGGGTAGACGCGGACGTCGGCGGTGCCCGGCGCCGGCCAGTCGGCCTCGTCGGTCCACGACAGGTCTTCGCGCTGGATCGTCGCCTTCGGCTCGTTCTGGATGCCGTTGCCGACGCCGTAGAGGTAGTGCGACATCCACTTGTTCAGCGTCGTGAGCCAGACGTCCCGCCGCAGCGAGTACGGGTCGGCGTGGCCGGACTGGTGCAGCCAGATCTTGTGCTCGACGCCACGGGCCTTCAGCGCTTCGTACCACTCGGCGACCTGGTCGGTCTTGACGTTCCAGTCGTTGAGGCCGTGCACCGCGAGCACCGACGCGTGCACCTTGGCGACGTCGTTGCGGTAGTTGCGGACGTCCCAGAACGGCGTGTAGTCGCCGGTCACACGGTCCTGGTCGCGCGCCAGGCCGTCGATCACCGGGCGGCAGACCTGGCGGTCGGCCCGGGTGTAGACGTACTCGGCGAGCACGTCGGCGTCCTCGCCCTGGAACCCGCCGGCCGCGACGACGGCGCCGTCGTTGCGGTAGTACTGGTACCAGCTGGAGATCGCGGCGATGGGCACGATCGTCTCGAGGCCCTCGACGCCGGTGCTCGCGACGGCGTTCGGCAGCGTCCCGTTGTAGGAGACGCCCATCATGCCGGTCTTGCCGGTGCTCCAATCGGCCTTCGCGGCGGCGCCGTTGGCGTCCTTCGCGGCCGCGCGGCCGTTGAGCCAGTCGACGACCGAGCGCGCGCCGATCGTCTCGTTGACGTCGCCGGTGGTCGGGCAGCCGGTCGAGAGGCCGCTGCCGAGCGACTCGCCGTACACGACGGCGAACCCGCGGGCGGTGAAGTAGTCCTGGTAGCGCCAGGTGATGGGGGTGGCCGGCCCGACGCCGTGCGCGGCGACGCGGGGGCCTTCCGGGCCGCGGGCGTACCCGGGCGCGTAGAGCTCGACGTCGACGTCGTGGTTCGCGATGTCGTTGCCGCCGGCGTAGTACGGGCTGGCCTGGTAGACGACGGGGACCTTCAGCCCCTGCTGCGTCGCGCGCGGGCGGACGACCTGGGCGTGCACGAGGTCGTCGGCGCCGTCGTGGTCGCTGTCGACCGGCGCGGTGACCCAGACGTCTTCGCGGACGACGTCGGCCGGGTCGAACACCGGCTGGGCCTGGCCGCCGGTGAAGACCGGGGCGGGCGGCGCGGCTTCGGCGGTGACCGCCGTGAGCGGCAGCGCGAGGACGGCGGCGAGCACGACTGCGGCTTTCATCAAACCCCCAAGCCGGGCGAAGCGGACGACTGTCGAGACTTCCGTTCCGGCCGCGGGGGTGTCAAGAGACTAACGTCGGGGGCATGCCGACCGTGGAAGCGCCGATCGCCGCCGTGACCGTCTACCCGCAGCAGGCCCGGATCACCCGCCGGGGCAAGGCTCCGCTCGACGGCGGGCCGCGCCTGACGTTCGCCGGGCTCCCCCTGTCGCTCGACCCGGGCTCGGTGCGCGTCACCGGCACGGGTCCCGCACTGATCACGGGAGTCGACGTCCGCACCGAGCGGCACGCGTCCCCGGCCGACGCGGCGTTGCGGGAGTTGGTGGAGCAGCGGCGCGCCGACCAGGCGACGCTCGACGGCGTCGTGGACGACGAAGCGGCCGAAGCGATGAAGGTGGATCTGCTGACTTCGCTCGCGAAGCGCAGCGGCGGCAGCTTCGCGAAGGCACTGGCTGCGGGGACGACCGAGCCGTCGCGGGTTGCCGAAGTGACCGATGCGTTGAGTTCGCGTCTGGCGTCGGCGCTGAAGGCGCGGCGGGTTCTTTCGGACCGGATCACGCGGCTGCGCGAGGACCTCGCCGCTTTGGACCGGCGGATCGAATCCCACAGTGCCCGGTCCGAAGAGGACAGTACGTCGGTGGTGGTGGAGCTGGAGATTTCGGATCCTGCCGGATCTGCCGATCTGGAACTGTCCTATGTGGTCCCCGGGGCCAGCTGGGAGCCAGGGTACGACGTCCGGGTCCGGGGGACCGATGTGACGGTTCTTTCTTATGGTCTGGTCAGCCAGTACACGGGTGAGGACTGGCCGGAGTGCGAACTCGCTTTGTCGACCGCGCGGCCGGCGGTTTCGGTGGTGGTGCCGGAGTTGTCGCCGTGGTTCTTGGACCGGGTCCGCCCGATCCCGGCCGCGCCGGCGGCGGCTTATGGCGGGTCGGGTGGCGGAATTCCGGAGGGGGCGCGGTTCGCCGCTTTGGCCGCTGCTCCGATGGCGCCCAAGTTGGCTTCGGTGGAGCAGGGAACGACGGCGGTGACGTACCGGCCTTCGCGTCCGGTGGCGGTGCCGTCGGGGGCGTCCGGACATCGGACGACGTTGGCTGAGCTTTCGCTGACGGCTGTTTTGGGTTACGTGACCGCACCGGTGCTGGCCGAGGAGGCTTACTTGCGGGCGACGGTCGTCAACACGTCTTCGTTCGCTTTGCGGCCGGGGCGCGCTTCGGTTTTTCACGACGCCGAGTTCGTCGGGACTACTTCTTTGGAGGCTTGGGCTCCCGGGGAGGAACTGGAGCTGGCGTTGGGGGTGGACGACCGGATCCGCGTCGAACGGGAGCTGATCCGGCGGACGGCTTCGAAGGCGACTTTGTCGGGGCAGAAGCGGCGTGAGGCGGAGTACAAGATTTCGGTGGGGAACCACGGGCCGCGTTCCGCTGTCGTCACCGTGCTTGATCAAGCGCCGGTTTCTCGGGACGACGGGGTCACGGTGAAGGACGTTCGGACGTCTCCAGAGCCGGTGGAGACGTCCGAACTGGGCGAGTTCACGTGGAAGCTGACGCTGGCGGCGGGCGAAACGGGCGAGGTCAAGCTGTCGTACCGGGTGGATGTGGCGAAGGGTGTGGAGCTGTCGGGCTGGCGCGAGTGACCGGCGTACGAGATCAGTTCTTGTAGTTCTCCCAGTACCGGATCACGGCCTGGACAGCTGTAGCGGCGCCGGCCACGGCCAAGCCTGTCGGTGTGGAGAAACTGCTCAGTTTGGCGACCACGAAACCGGCCACCGGCAAAGCGATGACCGACAGCAATTCCGGCACCGAAAGGGAGTGCAGCCGCCACGCCCACGTCTTGAGCGGAGCGGAGCGCGCCGCGCAAGCGGCCGGAACCGCGCGGACGGCGCGCTCCAGCCGGACGTACGGGTCGGCTTCCATGACCGCGAGGGAAAGAACCGCCAGGAACTTGCGGAGCTCTCTCCGTTCGGCTGCCGATTCCGGCCTCGGGACAGTGGTCATGGCGTCGAGGAAAACGTTCTTCACCTTGTCGGTCGTGACCAGGTCGCCTGCTTGGTGACCACGACCGCTCAGCCGCAACAGTTCGCCGGGAACGGTCGCCGCGGCCCGCCGCAGGAGGGCTCTGAGCTCCCGGATCCGGATCTGTTCGAGACGGGCCGGGTTGCCGTACCGACAACGAAAGGACGCACCGGTGCCGATTACGTCCAGGTCACCCAGCTCGTCCAACAGCCTCGCGATCTGGCGCTGGATCCGGTTGCCCGCGAACCGCGCACCCCAGGCCCCCACGAACAAGTAGACGAGGGGAATCAGACTGGGTCCCATCGCGAGTGGCACGACCCCGAGCCACTCGTCGCGTGGCACCGGCTGGACCAAGTCGTACCCGAGACGCCCCAGCACCAGGCTCGCTACGACCAGGTAAAAGGGCCCGTACGCGAAGCGGTGGGCGCTCCAGCGTGCCCGGCGCGCTTCCGTGGCGGAACACAGCCCTTCCTGGACGAACACCGCGAAGTCCCCCAGGTTTCTTTCGCGAAAAAGGCTGTTTCTCAAACGTTCCAGCACCGCCGCCACACCGATTCCCCTCTCGCCGAAACCTGCCGTCGGACCCTAGTCGGTGCCTACGACAGTCCGGGAGAACCGGAACAACGCCGAGGGCCGGCTACCCCTTGTCGGGTGAGCCGGCCCTCGCGCGCCAACGCCGCTCAGCCTTGGGAGATGTACGCCTCCAGCTGCTCCTGGCTCTTCTCCAGCTGCTCCATCCGGTTCTTCACGACGTCCCCGATGGAAACGATCCCGGCCAACCGCCCATCGGCCAGTACCGGCACGTGCCGGATCCGGCGCTCCGTCATCAGCACCGACAGCTGGTCCACCGAGTCATCCGGCGTACAGCTTGCCACCAGCTTCGTCATGATCGATGACACCGGCCCGTCCAACAGGCCCGGCCCGTGCTCGTTCAACCGCCGGACCACGTCGCGTTCCGACACGATGCCCGCTATCGATCCGTCCGGGGCGACCACCACCATCGCACCCACGTTGTTCTCGGCCAGGCCGGCCAGCAACGCGGTCACCGTGGTCTCCGGGGTGACCGTTGCGACCGCCGACCCCTTCTTGCGCAGCAGATCCGCAATCCGCATGGCGATCCTTCCCGTCGGTGAGCTGGATCACCACAGGGTAAGGGTGCCGGGACCCCGGCGAAAGTCCGGCAAACGGGGCGTTCTCGTGGTATTCAAACCGATTCAGCCGAGACGCTCGGCCAGGCCGTCCAGGGCCGCGCGGATCCCCGCCGCGTAGTCGTCGTCGCACAGGGCGTCGAGGCGGGCTCGGGCCAGTTCCAGCTGCTCACGGGCCGCCGCGAGGTCACCGAGCTTGCGGTAGTCCTCGCCCAGGTTGAGGTGCAGCGACGGGTAGAACCCGCGCACGGCCAGCGACGCGTGATATTCCTGGGCGCGCGAGTCGGTCAGCGAGTCCGCCGCCGCCAGTGCGCGCAGGTCCCACTCCAGCTCCTCCGCCGGGTCGTCGCAGACGTCGGCCATGTGGTGCGCCAGCGCGACGCGGTGCAGCGGGTCGCCGTCCGGGCCGATCGACGCCCACAACGCCGTGAACGTCGCGTACGCCCCCGCGCGGTCGCCGCCGATGTGCTGCCGCAGACCGGCGTCGATCGCCACCATAACGTCGTCGGTCACGCCGCTCCCCCGTCCGCCAGCTCGCGCAGCCGGGCCAGTCCCGGCCCGATCCGCTCGGTCGCGACCGCACCGTAACCGAACACCAGCCCGTGCCGCCGCTCGCCCACGGCGAAGTCCCCCAGCGAGTACAGGCGGACGCCGGCGCGGCGGGCGCGACGCACCAAAGGCGACAGATCCGACGGGGAAACCGCGCTCACGTGCAGCCCGGCCGAGGACGGCAACGGCGTCAAGAAGCCGAAGCCCGGAAGAAGCGACGACAGCAGCTCGTGCCGCTCGCGGTAGACCTTCCGCATCCGCCGGACGTGCCGCGCGAAGCCGCCCTCGGCCATGAACGCCGCCAGCGCCGCCTGCTCGACGTTCGGCGCGTGCCAGTCCGTGAGGTACCGCGCCTTCACCAAAGCCGGCACGAGCGCCGGCGGCGCGACCAGGAACCCGAGCCGCAGCGCCGGCGAAAGCACCTTCGAGAACGACCCGACGTACACGACGCGGCCACGGGAATCCAAGCTGTGCAACGGTTCCAGCGGCCGTCCGGTGTGGCGGAACTCCGTGTCGTAGTCGTCCTCGACGAGCACGGCGTCGTGCCGCTCGGCCCAGTCCAGCAGCTCGAGCCGCCGCTCGAGCGACATCGACAGCCCCAGCGGGTACTGGTGCGACGGCGTCACGTACACCAGCCGTGCCTCCGCCGGGATCGCGCCGACGACGATCCCCTGGGCGTCCACCGGCACCGGCGCCACCCGCACGCCCCGCGCGGCGAGCACCAGCCGCGGCGGCGGGTAGCCCGGGTCCTCGACGGCGGCCACGTCACCCGGACGCAGCAGCACGCGTCCGACCAGGTCCGTCGTCTGCTGGGCGCCGGCGGTGACGACGACCTGCGCCGCGCTCGCCCGGACGTCCCGCGACACCCCGATGTGCCGCCCGATCTCGGCACGCAAGGAAGCAAGGCCCTGCGGATCGCCGTAGGTCATCAGGTCGGCCTGGCCCGCGCGCAGCCGCTGCGTGACCAGCCGGCGCCACGTGTCGAACGGGAACCGCGAGAGGTCCGGGACGCCGGGCCGGAAGTCGAACTCCGGCGCCGGTGCGAACGGCGCGGGCGGCGGCGGCACCGCGTCCCACTCCGGCAGCGGGCGGACGCCCGACACCGACGACGGCGCGGGGCGCGTCAGGAACGAAGCCGTGACGAACGTGCCCGCGCCGACGCGCCCGGCGAGGAACCCCTCGGCGGTGAGCCGGTCGTAGGCCGCGCTGACCGTCGTCCGGGAGACCGCCAGGCGTTGCGCCAGCTCCCGCGTCGGCGGCAGCGCCGCGCCGGGCCGGATCCGGCCGTCCAGGATCGCCGCGCGCAGCTGCCGGTAGATCGCGTCGCGGTGCCCGCGCGTGCCGGTCAGGTCGATGTGGACGTCCATCGCTCCAGATTGGCACACCGGAAGAAGCGCGGATTTGGCACTTCTCGTGGTCCGCTCCCCCACCTAGCGTGCGAAGCATGGATCTCCGCGAACTCGACCGCCGCACGCTGCTCGTCCTCGACAAGATCGTCGCCGCCGCCAAGCCGGAAGACCTCCGGCGCCCGACCCCGTGCGCCGGCTGGACCCTGGCCGACCTCCTCCGCCACCAGGTCAGCGAGAACCACGCCTTCGCGACCGCGGCCCGCGAAGGCTCGGCCCCGGACTGGGACGCCGGCGACCTCGGCGACGACCACCGGGCCGCCTACCAGGCGTCCGTCGAAGACTTCCTCGCCGCTTTCGCCGACGACGGCGTGCTGGACCGGCAGCTCACGATCAACCACTTCGGCACGTTCCCCGGCACGATCGCCGCGCACATGCACCTCGTCGACACCGTCGCGCACGGCTGGGACCTGGCCCGCACGCTCGGCCTGCCCTACGAGCCCGACGCCGAAGCCGTGCACGTCGCCCTGAAGCTGGCCGAGCGGATCCCGGACGAGGGCCGCGAGAAGAACGGCTCCTTCGCCCACAGCGTCGAGACCGGACCCGACGCGAGCGAGCTCGACCGGTTCCTCGCCCTGCTCGGCCGCGACCCGGCGTGGACCGTCAGCTGATGTCGGCGGGCGCGGCGCTCCACGTGTCGCACGCCTTGGTGTTCTTGCCGTCGTAGCCGGCCTTCGCCCACGACAGCTGGTGCGCCCGCGAGCCGTGCGTGTCACTGTCGTTCGCGCGGCCGTAGTCGGCGACGGCGGCGTTCGCCAGCGACCGGCTGACCGACCCCGAGCCGGCGACCGCGGCCAGGAACAGCGCGCCGAAGCAGTTCGCCTGCAGCTCGATCCGGCGGACGACCTCCTTGTCGGCCGCGCTGTCCTCGTCCGGCGAGGTCATCTTGTCCGCCGCCGCGGACAGGATGCCGCTTTCGCGCTGCACGTGGTGGCCGTATTCGTGGGCGATCGTCGCGATGTGGCGGGCCTTGTTGAGCCCGGCGTCCGACAGCATCCAGTCGGTCGGGGCGTAGATCGTGGTGTCGCCGCCGCAGTAGTACGCGACGGCTTCGTTCTCCGTCGGCGCCGCGCCGCACGCGCTGTGCTCGGGCAGCGTCACCGAGACCGTGGCGGTCAGCGTCGGCTCGTTCGCCTTCTGCAGCGCCGGGCGCCACGACTGCTCCAGGCAGTCGACGAGCGCGCCGTAGTACGCCTTGAGCTGCGCGGGCGCCCGGCCGAGGTCGGGCAACGCGCACGTCGCGGGGCCGGGGGTGATGCCGGCCGACAGCAGCGGGTTGCGCGCCAGTTCCGGCACCGGCTTCGCGGGCTTGCCGTCCGAACCGCCGCTGTACGCGCGGCCGGTGTCGACGCCTTGGGCGACGTACGCGTGCCCGTCGACGCGGTGCGGGATGGTGGCCGCGATCAGCGAGATCGCCAGCACGACGATGAGGACCCCGGCGACGGCGCCCCAGAGCCGGCTGCGCGGCGGGGCGATCGGGACGGGCGGCGCGGCGGCCCAGTTCGGCGCCCAGGGGTTCGGCTCCGGGGTCCACGCGGGTTCCGGCGACCGGTCCCCGGCCGGCGGCGCGGGAAAACCGGACATTCCGTCGTCGTTCACGTTCTCCCCCTGCTCAATGGCACCAGCATACGGACCCCCGGAGAGGGAAGGATCACGAAACGGGAACACGTCCCGGTGGCCACCAGGACCGTTGACGGACGAAACTGTCGGCATGAGTGTCGAGGACCCTTACCTGTGGCTGGAAGACGTGACCGGCGACGACGCGCTCGGCTGGGTGCGCGCCCGCAACGACGAGACGCTCGCCGAGCTGACCCGCGGCGCGCGCTTCGCCGAGCTCCGTGACGAGCTGCGCGAGGTGCTCGACGCCGACGACCGGATCCCGTACGTCCGCCGCCGCGGCGAGTTCCTCTACAACTTCTGGCAGGACGCGAGCCACCCCCGCGGCCTGTGGCGGCGGACGACGCTGGAGTCCTACCGGCGGCCCGAGCCCGAGTGGGAGCTGCTGATCGACGTCGACGCGCTGGCCGAGGCCGAGGGCGAGAACTGGGTCTGGCAGGGCGCGACCGTGCTGCGGCCGGACTACCGGCGCGGCCTGGTCGAGCTCTCGCGCGGCGGCGCGGACGCCACGGTCGTGCGCGAGTTCGACCTCGACGCGCACGAGTTCGTCGAGGGCGGCTTCACCGTGCCGGAGGCGAAGACTCGGATCGGCTGGATCGACGAAGACCGCGTCTACATCGGCACGGACTTCGGCGAGGACACGCTGACCAGCTCCGGCTACCCGCGGCTGGCGAAGGAGTGGCGCCGCGGCACGCCGCTCGACGAAGCCGTCACGGTCTACGAAGGCAAGCCCGACGACGTCTCGATCGGCGCGTCCCACGACCCGACCGAAGGCTTCGAACGCGACTTCGTCAGCCGCGCGATCGACTTCTACCGGTCAGAGCTGTACCTGCGGACGCCCGAAGCGCTGGTCAAGATCGACGTCCCCGACGACGCGAGCGCGTCCGTCCACCGCGAGTGGCTGCTGGTGCGGCCGCGGACGGCGTGGACGGTCGGCGGCACCGAGCACCCGGCGGGGTCGCTGATCGGCATCCGGTTCGACGACTTCCTGGCCGGCGACCGCGCCTTCGCGACGCTCTTCACGCCCGACGACCACACCTCGCTCGACTACTGGGCCTGGACGCGCAACCACCTGCTGCTCGGCACGCTGCGCGATGTCCGCACCGAGCTGCGCACGTTGACGCCGGGCCCGGACGGCTGGACCGAGGAACCGCTTTCCGGCGGGCCGGAGTTCGGCAGCGCGGACATCTTCGACACCGACCCCGACGTCAGCGACGAGTACCTGCTCAACTCGAGCGGCTTCCTCCAGCCGTCGACGCTGAGCTACGGCCACGTCGGCGAAGAGGTCGAAGTCCTGAAGCAGGCTCCGGCGTTCTTCGACGCTTCGGGGATGAGCGTCGCGCAGTACTTCGCGACGTCGGAGGACGGCACGAAGGTCCCGTACTTCGTCGTCCGGCCGTCCGGCGCCGAAGGCGGCCCGACGCTGCTGACCGGTTATGGCGGCTTCGAGGTCTCGCTGACGCCGTCCTACAGCGGGATGATCGGCCGCGGCTGGCTGGCGCGCGGCGGCACGTACGTCGTCGCGAACATCCGCGGCGGCGGCGAGTACGGGCCGGGCTGGCACACGCAGGCGATCAAGGCCGAGCGCCACCGCGTGTACGAGGACTTCGCGTCCGTGGCCGCGGACCTGGTCGAACGCGGCATCACGACGCCGGCGCAGCTGGGGATCCAGGGCGGCAGCAACGGCGGCCTGCTGATGGGCGTCATGCTGACGCGCTACCCGGACCGGTTCGGCGCGATCGTCAGCCAGGTGCCGCTGCTGGACATGCGCCGCTACCACCTGCTGCTGGCCGGGGCGTCGTGGATGGCCGAGTACGGCGACCCGGACGAGGCCGCGGAATGGGAGTACATCGCGAAGTACTCGCCGTACCAGAACGTCCACAGTGGACGTGCGTATCCGCCGTCGCTGTTCGTGACGTCCACGCGCGACGACCGCGTGCACCCCGCTCACGCCCGCAAGATGGTGGCGCGCATGCGTGAGCAGGGGCACGACGTCCGCTACCACGAGAACATCGAAGGCGGCCACGGCGCCGCGGCCGACAACGAGCAGCTGGCGTTCAAGTGGGCGCTGGTGTTCGAGTTCCTGTGGGAGCAGCTCACGAAGTGAGGCGGGCCAGCACGACGCCGCCGACGATCAGGGCCAGCGCGGCCACCCGGCCGACGCTGAGCGGGTCCTTGGTCACGACGACGCCGAGCACGATCGCGCCGACGGCACCGATCCCGGTGAACACCGCGTAGGCGGTGCCCACCGGGACGGTGTCCATCGCGCGCGAGAGCAGGTAGACGGCGGCGGCGCCGAGCACGAAGCACAGGAGCGTCGGCCACGGGCGCGTGAAGTTCTCCGTCGGCTTGATGCTCTGCGACCAGGCGATCTCGACGAGCCCGGCGCAGACGAGCGTCACCCAGCCCATCAGAGCGCCTTCAGAGCCGCTTCACGCGACGCGATCCGCTCGCCGTCGCGTGCGGCCAGGTGCGGGTCGACGAGCGCGTTGGTCAGCTCGGCGTGCACGAACCGGACGTCGTCGACGTCGTAGTGCCCGGCGATGAAGTCGCGCAGGTAGCGCTCGTGGTGGTCGAACGGCGCGCGCGGCGTCCCCGGCGCGTACGTCCCGCCGCGGGCGCCGGCGATGACGAACGCCTTGCCCCGCAGGGACATCCGCGGGAACGTCACCTGGTCGATCCACGTCTTGAGCGCCGCCGGGATCGAGAAGTTGTACATCGGCGCGCCGATCAGGACGACGTCGGCTTCGAGCAGCTCGGCCAGCAGCGGCTCGACGATCGCCCAGGCCTGCTTTTGCGACGGCGTTCCGACGACGTCGGCGTAGTGCGAGGGGTCGGTGATCCCGGCGGTCAGCAGGGCGTCGCAGATCTCGGTCCACGCTTCGCCGATCACCGGGACGGGGTCCGCGGCGAGGTCGCGGTAGGTCCGGGTGCCCGCCCAGCCGGCGGCGTAGCGCGCGGACAGCTCGCGCGAGAACGACGTGCGGCGGGCGCTGGAGTCGAGGTGCAGCAGGTGGGTCACGGTTCCTCCTCAAGTGGACGCGGTGTCCGCTTGACGCCAACTGGACGCCGCGTCCGCTTATTCCCTAGGCTGCCGCCATGCCCGAACGCGCCGACGCGGCCCGCAACCGCGCGAAGATCCTCGAGGCGGCGGAGGAGCTGTTCACCGCCCGCGGCGCGGCGGACGTGACGATGGAGGACATCGCCCGCGCGGCCGGCGTCGGCCGCGGCACGCTCTACCGCCGTTACCCCGACCGCGCGTCGATCGCCGTCGCGCTCCTGGACGAGCACGAGCGCCGGCTGCAGGAGTCCTTGCTGCGCGGCGACCCACCGCTGGGCCCGGGCGCGCCGCCGGCCGAGCGGCTGTCGGCGTTCTACGCGGCGATGGTCGAACTGCTGGAGCGGCACGCGCCCCTGGTGCTGGGCACCGAGGTCGGCCACTCCCGCTTCACGACGGGCGCGTACGGCTTTTGGCGAACGCACGTGAAGGTGCTGGCCGCGGACGCACCGGACCCCGACGTCCTGGCGGACGTCCTGCTGGCCCCGCTCGCGCCGGAGCTGTACCTGCACCAGCGCGCGCGAGGGGTGACGCCGGAGCGGATCACGGCGTCGCTTTCGGAATTGGCCCGTCTCCTTTAGACGAGCCCACGTGGCCGCGCGCGCTTCGGGATGTACCGCGACTTCGGTTTCGGCTCATCGCCACGGATTTGCGCGAGGGCGGCTTCGAAGGCGGTGAGCACATCGGCGACGAAGACGAGCCGTCCGACGCCGAGCCGGTGCAGCGCCGGCCCGTGGTCGGCGGCGACCGTCACCGCGACGCCGAGCAGCAGCACCCGCCAGGCCCCGAACACCGCGGCGCGCACGGGTTTCGGGAGACCCGCGAACCCGATCCGCAGGCGGTCGCAGTGGAAGGGCACGTGCCGCTCCTCGTCGGCGAGGATCCGGGCCGCGACCTGCGTGACGAGCGGGTCGCCGCCGCCGTCGCGCAGGGCGCGGTAGTACCGCAGCGCGACGACCTCGGCGATGAGCAGCACCATCAGCTCCAGCCGCAGGCCGAGCGCTCGTCGCAGGCGGACGAACACGGTGTCGGACCAGTGCCGTTCGATCGTCGGCACCCCGGCGGCGCCCAGGAGTCCGGCGAGCATGCGCGCGTGGTTCTGCTCCTCGGCGACGAAGAGCTTGACGGCGGCGAGGTAGTCGCCGCCGCCGGCTTTCGCGATGAGGTTGGCGCCGTCCCCGGCCTCGCCGACCTGGAACCGCTGCACGCTTTTGGCGACGTCGGGGTGCAGCCGGGCCCCACGCGCCCAGGGAGGGTCGTCCCGGCGGTGACGGCGTTCGGCTTCCGCTTCGAATTCCCGCAACCAGTTCATCGGGTCCGATGATGCCGGGCCGGCGTGGGCTTTCCGAGCGGGTCCGGTGGAGATCTCGTGAAGGTTGACGCGCTAGCTGTCTAGAATGCTAGCATGCTGTCATGGCGGACAAGGACGTCAAGCAGTTCAACGTGTACCTCCCCGTGGACCTGATCCGGGAGGTCAAGCACCACGCCGTCGACCACGGGCAGTCCCTCTCGGCACTCGTGACCGACGCCCTGCGCCAGTACCTGGCCAAGAACGAAGGAGACCAGCGATGACCATCGAAGCCGTGTACCTCGAGACCCACAACTGGGGCAAGGCAGCCAAGTTCTTCCAGGCCCTCGGGTTCGAGCTCGACTTCGCCACCGACCACAACTCGGGGCTGCTGCGCAACGGCGACGGGCCCTACATCTTCGTCGCAGAGGTGCCCGAGAGCCAGCCCACCGGGATGAAGATCGTCCTCAAGGGAAAGGAAGTCACACCTGACGTCGACGTCGTCTCCCCCTTCGAGGACACCCACTTCGGGACGCGCGAGATGACCGTCCGCGACCCCGACGGGCGGGAGTGGATCCTGCAGGCCGGGAGCTGACGCGCGAACCGTCGATTTCCGGGTTAAACAGTTGACTACCTGAGCGTGTGATTCGACGCCATTCACGCCGACATCATTTGACGCCCGGCCTACGCTGTTCCGGTGCCTTTCCGCCGTTGTCCTCCGGCGGGCGGGTTCGCCGCACCGATCGGGTATCCGTGCAGGTCAGAAGGCCGGTTTGCCGGGTACCGTCCGAAGTGGGCAGATGTTCTGTCCCGGCACCCGGAAACCCCGAGAAATCCCGGGAGCCGCAGCCAGGAAGGAACCCCGATCAACCATGTCCACATTGCGTCGACTCGCCTTGGCGGGCGCATTCGCATTGCCGATTTCCCTTGTCGCCGTCGCCCCGTCGTCGGCCGGCACGCTCGACGGCCCCTATGAGCCCTGGACCCCCTGGAGCCACTTCGAAACCTCCGGCAGCTACGCCGGGATCGGCGGCGCGGCCACGACCGACACCGAAGGCGGCTCCGACTGGTGGGGCCACCACTGGTCGGAGAGCGACAGCACCTACGCCGGCATCGGCGGCGCGGGCGTGTTCCACAGCGAGGAGTCCGGCACCGACGACGACGGCGACTGGGACGACGACGACAACGGCTGGTCCGGTGACGACGACGACGTCGCCGTGACCCACCACGTCCACCACGCCGTGTCCCACCCCGACCCGGTGGACACCGCGGACCACGTCACCTACACCCAGCCCGCGGCCGACACCGACGACGATGACGAAGCCGACGACGCCGATGACGAAGCCGGCTACGTCCACGAGGCCCACTGGGCCGGCGCGGACGGCGCGTCCTCGACGCACATCGCGAGCCACGCCGGTGACCACCACGCCGTCTACGACTCGGGCCACCTGACGGCCGGTCCCGATGGCGCGTCGTCCGAGGGCGTCCACGCCCTGGCGGTGCCGGGGTACGCCGGTTACCACAACTGGTACACGGCGGCCGGCACGGGCGGCACGGCCGTGCACTCGGTGACCGCGGAAGCCGACGCCGACGCCGACGACCACGGCTGGCAGGACTACGACGAGGACTTCGACTACGACTCGTACGACGGCTGATCCGCGAACGCACGAGCCGGGCCCGCGCACGCGAGCCCGGCTCGTTCGCGTTTCAGGGCCGCGGCGCGCGGGCCGCGATGCCGTCGAGCACGCAGGCCAGGCCGAAGGCGAACACCTCTTCGGCGGTCCGCTCCTCCCCCTCGATCACCCGGCGCGAGAACTGCGGGTACTCGCCGCTCTCGATGACTTCGCGGATGTACGGGCCGACGCTCGCCTGCCACTGCTCCTTCGTCAGCCCGGACCGGCGCTGAGCCTGCAGTTCGGCCAGCTCCTGCGTCACGGTGCCGAAGACGTACGCGAGAACTACGTCCACCGCCCCCGCCGCGAAGGTGATGTCGCCGCTGAGCTGCACCGCCGCCGCGAGGGCGGCTTCGTGGCGGCGCAGCGAGTTCGTCCCCAGCGCCGGGCGGCCGGGGATCTCGCCGCTCAGCCAGGGGTGCCGCAGCAGCGTCGCGCGGACCTGGTGGGCGACGCTCGCCAGGTCCGCACGCCAGTCGCCGCTGAGCTCGGTGCGCTCGGCGCCCTTGACCTCGTCGATCATCAGGTCCAGCAGCTCGTCGCGGCTCGCGACGTAGCGGTAGAGCGACGCCGTGCCCGAGCCGAGGTCCGCCGCGACCCGGCGCATCGAAAGCGCGGGCAGCCCCTCGGTGTCGGCGATCGCGATCGCCGTCCGCACGATCCGCTCGACGCTCGGGGCCTGGCGCCGCGGGCTGCGCCGCTCCTTGGCCCAGACCAGCGCCGGCTCGTCGGCCATCGTCGTCCTCCCGTCGTCGTTGCGAACAGCGTACCGGAGTGGATACGGTGTAGCCGTAGCGAGAACACCGTAGCCACAACTGGGGGTCACCATGTCACGCGTCCTCGTCGCCGGCGGCGGCACCGTCGGCCTGTCCACCGCGCTCTTCCTCGCCTGCCACGGCGTGCCGGCACTCGTCGTCGAACGCGCCGACGGGCCGTCCGCGCACCCGCGCGCCACCGGCCTCGGCTTCCGGACCTTGGAGTTCTTCCGCCAGGCGGGGATCGCCGACGCGATCGAGGCGGTCGCCGTCCGGCGCTCCGCCAGCCTCGGCAAGATCTCCGCCGACACGCTGGTCACCGCGGATCTGCCCGACACGCCGCCCGCGACGCCGAACAGCCCGAACGTCGCCGCGTCCCGGCACAGCCCGTGCGTGCTGCGCGGCACCTGCCCGCAGGACCGGCTCGACAAGGTGCTCCTCGCCGCGGCCCGCGAGCGCGGCGCGGTGGTCGAGTACTCGACGACGCTCGTCTCCCTCGAGCAGGACGACACCGGCGTCACCGCGGTCCTCGACGGCCCGGCCGGGCGGCGGACCGAGCGCGTGGACTACCTGGTCGCGGCCGACGGCGGCCGCAGCGAGGCGCGGGCCGCGCTCGGCATCGGCACGACGGGCCCGGGCGCGCTCGGGCAGCCGTTGCTGAACATCCTGTTCCGCGCCGACCTGACGCCGTACACGAAGGGCCACCACTTCGCGAACTGCACGATCACGACGCCGGACGCGCCCGGGATGCTGGTGACCGTCGACGCCGAGAAGGACTGGATCTTCCACACCGAGCTCGGTGACGAGCCGGTGGAGGCCTTCCCGCCCGCGCGTTGCGTCGCGTCGATCCGGGCCGCGGTCGGCGTCCCGGACCTCGCGGTCGAGGTGCTGAGCGTGCTGCCGTGGCGGGTGCGCGGGCTGCTGGCGGACCGGTTCCGCGCCGGGCGGGTGTTCCTCGCCGGCGACGCGGCGCACGCGGTGCCGCCGCTCGGGGCGTTCGGCGCGAACACCGGCATCGCCGACGCGCACAACCTGGCGTGGAAGCTGGCCGCGGTCCTCGACGGCACCGCGGGGCCCGCGCTGCTGGACACCTATGAGGCCGAACGCCGTCCGGTGGCGGCGCTCGCGCTCGATCAGGCGCTGCGGCGGCTGGCGGATCCGCGGCTGCACTGGGAGCAGGGCCCGGCGGCCGCCGCGGCCCGCGCCGCCGCGGGTGTGGTCAACGCGCCGGTCGTCCACCTCGGCTACCGCTACGACTCCGCGGCGGTGCTCGGCGCGCGGCCCGGGCTGCCGTCGACGGAGGACGTCGTGCTCGACGGGACGCCGGGATCCCGGCTCCCCCACGCCTGGATCGCGGCCGACTTGTCTACTTTGGACCTGGTCGGGCGCCGGCTCACGCTGCTCACGGGCCCCGGCGCACCCCCGGCGGGTGATTTCGACGTCCACGTCGTCGAGGATGAAGAATGGCTGCGGGACACGGGAATCGCCGACGGCGGCGCGGTGCTGGTGCGCCCGGACCACTTCATCGCCTGGCGCGGGCAGCCGGAAGAGCTCCCGGAGGCGGTGGCGCGGGTGCTGGCCCGTTGTCCGGCGGCCGTCGCGGGAGGAAGCTGACCGCATGACGACTGCCGACGACTTCCGGGCCCTGCACGAGCGGCCCGAGCCCTTCCTGCTGCCGAACCCGTGGGACGCGGGAACGGCCCGGCTGCTGGCCCACCTGGGGTTCCCGGCGCTGGCGACCACGAGTCTCGGGGTGGCCAACGTGCGGGGCCGGCCCCGGGCGACCCGGGCGGAGATCCTGGCCAACATCCGGGAGATCGCCGACGCGACGCCGTTGCCGGTGAACGCGGACCTCGAGAACGGGTTCGCCGACGAGCCGGCGGAAGCGGCGAAGATGATCGATGCGGCCGCCGGGGCGGGCGCGGTGGGCGCGTCGATCGAGGACCAGTCGAGCGACCCGGACAACCCGATCTACGACTTCGGCTTGGCGGTCGACCGGGTCCGCGCGGCGGTCGAGACGGCCCGGGCGCGCTCGGTGGTGCTCACGGCCCGCACCGAAAACCAGCTGTGGGGCGCGAACGACTTCGCCGACACGATCAAGCGCCTGCAGGCGTTCGAGGAAGCGGGTGCGGACGTGCTCTACGCGCCGGGCCTGCGGACGCTCGAGGAGATGCGCGCGGTGGTGTCGTCGGTCGGCAAGCCGGTGAACGTGGTGATGGGGTTCGCCGATCCGTCGATCACGATCGAGCAATTGGCGGAGGTCGGCGTCCGCCGGATCAGCATCGGCGCGGCGTTGTCCCGGCTGGCGTTGAAGTCCTTCATGGACGGTGCACGCGAGATGCGCGCCGGGCGGTTCGGGTTCGTGGCCGAGCTGCCGCCGATCTCGGAGCTGCAGCGGGCGTTCGGCTGAACCGAACGCCCGCCGCGGCTCCGGTCGTCAGCTACAACCGGAAGTCGCGCCGCAGCCTTCGCAGGCGTAGCACGAGCCTGCCGGGCGCATCTTCGTTCCGCACGTCATGCACAGCGGGGCGTCCGCCGCCTTGCCGAGGCGCAGCTCCATCAGCTCCGTCGTCGTCTGGGCTTCGCGGTGCGGGTGCTCCGGCTCCGCCACGTGCGGCTCCGGCGAGGCATCCACTGTGGACTGAAGGGCCTCGAGGTCGACCTTCGGGGAGCCGTAGGTGGCCTCCACCTCCGCCGAACGCTCGTCCGCCGACAGGATGCCCAGCTGCGAGCGCTTTTCGTACGGCAGGTAGTCCAGCGCCAGGCGGCGGAACAGGTAGTCCATCACGCTCGTCGCGATGCGGATGTCCGGGTCGTCGGTCATGCCGGCCGGCTCGAAGCGCAGGTTCGAGAACTTCGAAACGTAGAACTCGAGCGGGATGCCGTGCTGCAGACCGACCGAAATGGACATCGAGAACGCGTCCATCACGCCGGCCAGGGTCGAGCCCTGCTTGCCCAGCTTGACGAAGATCTCGCCGAGGCCGTCGTCCGGGTACGAGCCCGCCGTCAGGTAGCCCTCCGCGCCGCCGACCGTGAACGACACCGTCTGGCTCGGGCGCTTCTTCGGCAGGCGCTTGCGGACCGGGCGGTACTCGACAACCTTCTCCGGCTCGGCGGAGGCGGCCGCCGTTTCCTTCTTCGCCGTGGACAGCGGCTGGCCGACCTTGCAGTTGTCGCGGTAGATCGCGAGGGCCTTGAGGCCGAGCTTCCAGCCCTGGAAGTAGATCTCCTCGACCTCTTCGACCGTCGCCGACTCCGGCATGTTGACCGTCTTCGAGATCGCGCCGGAGAGGAACGGCTGCACCGCCGCCATCATCCGGACGTGGCCCATCGGCGCGATCGAGCGCTCGCCGACCGCGCAGTCGAACACCTCGTAGTGCTCGGGACGCAGCCCCGGCGCGTCGACGACGTGGCCGTTCTGCGCCACGTACTCGACGATCGCCTCGACCTGCTCGTCCTGGTAACCCAGCGCGGTCAGCGCGCGCGGCACCGTCTGGTTGACGATCTGCATCGAGCCGCCGCCGACGAGCTTCTTGAACTTCACCAGCGAGAAGTCCGGCTCGATCCCGGTGGTGTCGCAGTCCATCATGAAGCCGATGGTGCCGGTCGGGGCGAGCACCGACGCCTGCGCGTTGCGCCAGCCGTGCTTCGCGCCGATGTCGATGCCCTTCTTCCACTCCTCGGTCGCCAGCGCGCGGACCGCGGCGTCGTTCGAGTGGTAGGTGCGGACGAGCTCGTTCGCCGCCGCGTGCTTGCGCATCACGCGCTGGTGCGACTCGGCGTTGCGCGCGTAGCCCTCGTACGCGCCGACGACCTGGGCCATCTCCGCCGAGCGGCGGTAGGACACCCCGGTCATCAGCGACGTGATCGCCGCCGCGAGCGCGCGGCCGCCGTCGGAGTCGTACGCGTGGCCCAGCGCCATCAGCAGCGCGCCGAGGTTCGCGTAGCCGATACCGAGCTGGCGGAACTTGCGCGTGGTGTCGGCGATCGGCTCGGTCGGGAAGTCCGCGAAGCAGATCGAGACGTCCATCGCGGTGATGACGAACTCGACGGCGCGCGCGAACAGCGGCGCGTCGAAGGTGCCCTCGGGCGTGACGAACTTGAGGAGGTTCAGCGAGGCGAGGTTGCAGCTCGAGTTGTCGAGGTGCATGTACTCGCTGCACGGGTTCGACGCGGTGATCCGGCCCGACTCGGGGCAGGTGTGCCAGTCGTTGATCGTGCCGTCGTACTGGATGCCGGGGTCGGCGCACTCCCACGCGGCCTGCGCGACGCTGCGGAACAGCTTCTTCGCGTCGGTCCGGTCGATCACCTCGCCGGTGAGCCGGGCGCGCAGGCCGAAGTCGGTGCCGTTCTCGACCGCCTGCATGAACTCGTCGGACACGCGGACCGAGTTGTTCGCGTTCTGGTACTGCACCGAGGAGATGTCCGCGCCGGAGAGGTCCATGTCGAACCCGGCGTCGCGGAGGACCTTGATCTTCTCCTCTTCGCGCGCCTTCGTCTGGACGAACTCCTCGATGTCCGGGTGGTCGATGTCGAGCACGACCATCTTCGCCGCGCGCCGGGTGGCGCCGCCGGACTTGATGGTGCCCGCGGACGCGTCGGCGCCGCGCATGAACGAGACCGGGCCGGACGCGGTGCCGCCGGAGGTCAGCAGTTCCTTCGAGGAGCGGATGCGGGAGAGGTTCAGGCCGGCGCCGGAGCCGCCCTTGAAGATGAGGCCCTCCTCGCGGTACCAGTTGAGGATCGACTCCATCGTGTCGTCGACGGCGAGGATGAAGCAGGCGCTGACCTGCTGCTTCGACGCCGTGCCGACGTTGAACCAGACCGGGGAGTTGAAGCTGAAGACCTGGTGCAGCAGCATCCAGGTGAGCTCGTGCTCGAAGATCTCGAGGTCCTGCGGCGAGGCGAAGTAGCCGTGGTCGCGCGCGGCCTTGACGTAGGTCTTCACGACGCGGTCGATGAGCTGCTTGAGGCTGCGCTCGCGCTGCGGGCTGCCGACGGCGCCGCGGAAGTACTTGCTGGTGACGATGTTGGTGGCGTTGACCGACCAGAAGTCGGGGAACTCCACGCCGCGCTGCTCGAAGTTGACCGAGCCGTCGCGCCAGTTCGTCATCACGACGTCGCGCTGTTCCCAGGTCACCTGGTCGTAGGGGTGCTTCCCCTCGGTGGTGAAGACGCGCTTCACGCTCAGCCCGCCGGCCGCCTTGCTTTTCTTGCCGGCGGCCGTGCCGGCCCCGGTTCCCACGGTTTCGGTCATCGGTCGAACCCTCACTCCCGCAGCGGGACGGTCAATCGCCGTCTTCGCGCTGATCGCTCTCCTCCGGAGCAGCAGAACCCGCCATGGCCTCACGAAGATCGGCTATCTCCTTCTCGAAGTCCTCGACCGAGGAGAAGGAGCGGTAGACGCTGGCGAACCGGAGGTAGGCGACCCCGTCGAGCTCACGCAGCGGGCCCAGGATGGCCAGGCCGACCTCGTGACTCGGGATCTCCGCCAGACCGGCGGAGCGGATCGACTCCTCCACGCGCTGCGCGAGCTGCTGCAGCGCGTCGTCGTCGACCGGCCTGCCCTGGCAGGCGCGGCGGACGCCGCTCACCACCTTGTCCCGGCTGAACTGTTCGGTGACCCCGGACCGCTTGACGACGGCGAGCACCATCGTCTCCGAGGTCGTGAACCGCCGCCCGCACGACGCGCACGAGCGCCGCCGGCGGATCGCCTGGCCTTCATCCACCTCTCGCGAGTCGACGACCCGGGAGTCCGCATGCCGGCAGAACGGGCACCTCATCCGCCGATCACCTTCCCCTCCTCGCCGGCCGCCCGCGGTCGACGTCCTCCGCGGCCACCATGCACCCCTGCACCTGGTGATCGTTTTGTGGACATCCGGTGGGTAAACGCCGACCAGCTGTGGACAACTGCTGCCCAGTCTACCCCAACCTGTGGACCAACTACAGCGGTGTAACTACTACATATAGCGGGCGAGCGTAGAACTCGGCGAGGGTGTGCGCAAGCGACGCGGCCGGTGGCGGACCCGCCCGGGTGGCGCCTCGCCGGGGGTGTCGCGCGGTGGCGATCGGCGGGCGGCGGAGCAGTCGCCCAGGTCGGGACGGGGTTGGTCTGTTCGGGTGGCGCGACAGGACGCTTCGGCGGTGGCCCGGATCGGCCGGGCGAGTGGTTTCGACGGGCCGGCGGATTCACCGGGGAGGGTGACTTCGCGGCCCGTGTTCGCGGCGCGCGACGAAAGCGCGAGGTTCAGCGCGCGCGACACCGCGATCGCAACTCCGAAGCCGGCGCCGTTATTCGCCCGCGCCTCAGCGCGCGACACCGCGATCGCAACTCCGAAGCCGGCGCCGTCGTTCACCCGCGCCTCGGCACAGCCCCACTGCGAACATCCCTGGAAAACCGGCGAGCGATCACGGCGCGGGAACGTCGGCGACCGGGACCGTCAGCGGCAACCCCGGCACCAGCACCGCGTCGTCCAGCCGGTTCAGCTCCTTGATCCGGGCCACGACCGCGCCGGGGTCGCTGTCCGGGGCGAACCTCGCCGCGATCGACGAGAGCGTGTCGCCCTGGCCCACCGATACCGTCGCCGTCTGCGCCGGGACCGGGGCTTCCGCCGTCCCGCCGCCGAACAGGCCCAGGCCCGTGACCACCAGGCAGCTCGCCACCGCCAGCGCCGCCAGCCACGGCCAGCGGACCGGGACCCGGCGGGGCGCCGCGCACGGCGCGCCGGCCGGGCGGCGGCCCGCCACGACCCTCGCGCGCGTCGGCGGGCGCTGGACCTCGCCGCGGCGGCCGCGCAGGACGCGGACGGGACGGGGCTGCGCCGGGACCGGGGTCGCCGGGCGGGCGTGCCCGCGTTCGGCCAGAATGGACATCCGAACCTCCTCGAAACCCTGGTGTCCGCCCGTTTCCATGGCCGGTGCCGGCCCGTGGATCAAGGTCGAACAGGCGTTCTATCGAACGCCCGTGCGAAGGTCTACCACCTACCACCGACAAAATCGAGCGGACACGGCGTGTCGATCGAACAGATGTTTGAAATCGTCGTGCCCGGGGGCTAACGTCGGTGACCAGGGCATCTGCCGGGCAGATGCCGCCGGCGAGGCTGCCCGCACCCGGCGGGCGGCGGCCGGCGCGCGATACGTGCAGCGAACGTCTGGGAGGCGACGCAGTGGCGAAGGAGAACAAGGCGGGCAGGACCAGTGGGTCCCCCGGGGGCAGTGTGCACCCCATGCCCGAGGTCTACGACGTGGACGAGACCCTCACCGTCCGCCAGCAGCAGGTGCTCGACGTGATCCGCTCGTGGGTGAGCCGGTTCGGCTACCCGCCGAGCGTCCGCGAGATCGGCGAGGCGGTGGGGCTGACGTCGACGTCGTCGGTCTCGCACCAGCTGCGCGCCCTGCAGCGCAAGGGTTACCTGCGCCGGGACGCGAACCGGCCCCGCGCGGTGGGTGTCCTCTCGGCGACCGACGACAACCCCATGGGCATCGAGATGGACCAGCAGCCGGTCATGCCGAAGGCGGCGTACGTGCCGCTGGTCGGCCGGATCGCCGCCGGTGGCCCGGTGCTGGCCGAGCAGGCCATCGAGGACGTGTTCCCGCTGCCGCGGGAGATCGTCGGCGAGGGCGAGCTGTTCCTGCTGAAGGTCACGGGTGACTCGATGGTCGACGCGGCCATCACCGACGGCGACTGGGTCGTGGTCCGCCAGCAGCCCGACGCGGACAACGGCGAGATCGTCGCGGCGATGATCGACGGCGAGGCCACGGTCAAGACGTTCAAGCGCAAGGGCGGCCACATCTGGCTGATGCCGCACAACGAGGCGTACGAGCCGATCCCCGGCGACGACGCCACGGTGCTCGGCAAGGTCGTGGCGGTGCTCCGGCGCCTCTGACGAGGTGAACCCGGGCTATCGCACGGCCCGGGAGGTTCACCGGATCGGATGATCTTCGGCCGTGGGGAGCCGAGATCGGGAAGCGAGCCTGACCGCGATGCGGCGGGCGGACGGGATGCCCGGCCCTGTCCGCCGCCGCTCCGGTCGAGGTTTCCTTCGCGCGGTGCGCAGGACGCGCGGCTCACGCGGCCGCGCCCCGCACCGCGCGAAGGACGATCCCTTGTGGACGGCGAAGAGCGCGAACGGACCGTTCGCGCCCCCGAGGCAAACCGCGCTCAGCCCCTCCGGCGGCGCAGCCGGCTGAACCCGAACCACCCGAGCCCCACCACGGCCACCGCGATCCCCGCCGCCGGCAGCACCGGCACTCCCCCACCGTCCGAACCGGACTCACCACCCGCGCTCGAAGCCGGCTTCCCGTCCGAAGAAGGCGCAGGCGCCGAGGCCGCCGCCCCGCGCACCGCGCGGATCGGCTCGCCCACCCCTTCGCTGCCCGACAGCAACGTCCCATCGGGGTCGAACGCGATCGCTTCGCCCTGCTTCTCCCCCGGCAACGGGATCCGGACCGGCGTCCGCTGCAACGCGGCGAGCACATCGCCGTCCGGGGCCGCGTACACATACGCGTCCGTGTAGGTCCGCAACGCCACCACGGTCCCGTCGGCCGACGACGCGCCGCCCGTGACCAGCACCGAGCCGATCGAGCCCACCGGGCCGCCCTGGGTGTCCGTGGTCGCGATCTTCACCGTGCCGACCTTCTCCAGGTTCGTCGGCCCCGGGCTCGCCAGCGGCCCCTGCGGCCGGTACACCCGGGCCTCGCCCAGGATGTCCTTGGTGATCAGGTACGGCGTCCCCGATTTGTCCATGATCAGCGCTTCGGTGTCGTGCTGGCCGTCCGGGTACGTGAGCCGGTGCACCGTCAGCTTGCCCGCCGGGCTCAGCTCCAGCAGAGCGACCGTCAGCCGCCCCTTCTTGTTGTCCCCCGTGTCCGACAGCCACAGCGTCCCGTCGGGCGTCCGGGCCAGGTCCTCGACGTCGAACGGGTCCGTGCGATCCGACAGGACCTTCTGGACCTTGCAGTCGCGCCCGAGCACGAACACCTGGACCTTGGTGCCGCCGTCGTTGATCGCGTAGAGCTTCGAGCCGTCCGACACCAGGCCGGACAGCTCGCCGATGCGCGGATCCTTCATCGTGCACAACGGCTGGGGCGTCTCCGCGGCCGACGCGGGTACCGCCCCGCCGAACACGGCCATGAAGACGAGAACGACCACCCAGCGCACCCAGCCACCTCCGTAGTGTGCGACCCCGATGGATCGCACACTACGGAGACGTCTCAGGCCCTGGTCGAGTTGGTCTCGTAGTCGCGCAAAGCCGCGGCGAGGTCCGGGCGGACCCGCACGAGCAGGCGCGTGCCGTCCGCGACGTGCTCCTCTTCGAGCACCTCGCCGTCCGCGTGCGCCCGCGCGACCAGCTCGCCGCGCGAGTACGGCACCAGGACGTCGACCGTGACCTCCGGCCGCGGCAGGCGGTCGGCGATCACCTCGACGAGCTCCGCGATGCCCGCCCCGGTCCGCGCCGACACCGGCACCGAGCCGGCCAGCGCGTGCCGCAGCCGGGCGAGGCTGACCTCGTCGGACGCGTCGATCTTGTTGATCACCAGCAGCTCCGGCGGGAGCGGTTCCTTGCGCTTGCGCGTGATCTCGCCGAGCACCTCGCGCACGGCGCTGACCTGCTCCTCCGGCGCCGGGTCGGACCCGTCCACCACGTGCAGCAGCAGGTCCGCGTCCGCGGCCTCCTCCAGCGTCGAGCGGAACGCGTCCACCAGCTGGTGCGGCAGGTGCCGCACGAAGCCGACGGTGTCGGTCAGCGTGTAGCCGCGGCCGTCCGCGGTCTGCGCGCGCCGCGTGGTCGGGTCGAGGGTGGCGAACAGCGCGTCCTCCACCAGCACCCCGGCCCCGGTCAGCGCGTTGAGCAGGCTCGACTTGCCGGCGTTGGTGTAGCCGACGATCGCCACGCTGGGCACCTCGTTGGCCAGCCGCCGCCCGCGCTTGGTCTCGCGGATGGTGTCCATGGCCGCGATCTCGCGACGCAGCTTCGCCACGCGCTTGTTGATCCGCCGCCGGTCGGTCTCGAGCTTCGTCTCACCGGGACCACGCAGGCCCACACCGCCGTTCGCGCCACCGGCGCGGCCACCGGCCTGCCGGGACAGCGACGCACCCCACCCGCGCAGCCGCGGGATCAGGTACTGCAGCTGGGCCAGCTCGACCTGCGCCTTGCCCTCCTTGGACCGGGCGTGCTGGGCGAAGATGTCGAGGATCAGCGCGGTCCGGTCGATGACCTTGACCTTCACCTTCTCCTCGAGCTGCCGCAGCTGGCCGGGCGAGAGCTCGCCGTCGCAGATCACCGTGTCGGCGCCGGTGGAGGAGACGATGTCGCGCAGCTCCTTCACCTTGCCCGAACCGATGTAGGTGGCCGGGTCCGGCTTGGGCCGGCGCTGGATGAGGCCTTCGAGGACCTCCGAGCCCGCCGTCTCGGCCAGGCGCGCCAGCTCGGCCAGCGACGCCTCGGACTGCAGGGCCGTGCCCTCGGTCCACACGCCGACCAGCACGACGCGTTCCAGCCGCAGTTGCCGGTACTCGACCTCGGTGACGTCCTCGAGCTCCGTGGACAGTCCCCGGACCCGGCGCAGTGACGCGCGGTCTTCGAGCTCCATCTCGCCTGTCGACGGGTCGTACAGGTCGTCGTCGTGGTCTTCGGTGTGTGTCAGTTCTGTCATCGTGCCTCCATGTTCCCACGTTTCGCCGCGGGAACCGAACTTTTACGTGCTGGGATAGGTGGCGAGGTAGATCGCGGTGCGTTCCGCGCCGGGACGGCGGGGACGCGCACGGAACTCCTCGAGCAGGGCGTTGAGCCGGTTTTCCAGCTCCGCCCGCTCCTCGGGGGCCACCTGGACGACCAGGCGCGACTGGTGCACGCCCTCGAATCCGGTCTCGGCGATCTCGGCCAGATAGGCCTCGAGAACCGCCTGTTCCACGCCCTTGTCACCGCATGAGTCGAGTGTCCACGAAAGGCCCGTCGAAAGATACGGGATTTCCTTGGCGCCCCGGGCTCCGCGGCGCGGCGGCTGCGCGGCGAGGAAGCCGGTCTCGACGAGCTTGCGCACGTGGTGCAGCGTCGTCGCCGGGTCCCGGCCCAGCCTTTCGGCGAGCTCCTTGTTCGTCAGCGCCTCCGAGAAGGTCAACCGGATGATGCGCAGCCGTATTCCGGAGGCCAGCGCGGCGGCCTCGGCTTCGGTGGCGGTACGTCGTTTCTCGGGCGGCACGGCGCACAGCTTAGAGCGAACAGTGATTGACACTTTCCAATCACTCGGTCCACACTCGGGAGCCATGCACCGGGGGTCACTCTTCCGCCACGCCGACTTCAGGCGGCTCTTCGCCGGCGACACGGCCAGCCAGTTCGGCGTGTTCGTCGGCAACACCGCCGTCCCGCTGCTCGCGGCGGTCACGCTCGCCGCGACGCCGTTCGAGATGGGCCTGCTCACCGCGGCCGAGACGCTCGCCTTCCTGCTCATCGGGCTGCCCGCGGGCGTGTGGGTCGACCGGATGCGCCGCCGCCGGGTCATGCTCACCGCCGACTTCACGCGGGCGGCGCTGCTGCTGAGCGTGCCGGTCGCCTGGTGGGCGGGGGTGCTGACGCTCGCCCAGCTGCTCGTCGTCGTGTTGTTCGTCGGCATCGCGACGGTGTTCTTCGACATCGCCTACCAGTCGTACCTGCCTTCGCTCGTCGGCCGGGAGCACCTCCTCGAGGGCAACGCCAAGCTGCAGGCCGTCCAGTCGACCGCGCAGATCGCCGGGCCGAGCGCGGCCGGCGTGCTGGTCCAGCTGATCACCGCGGCGAACACCGTGCTGGTCACCGGCCTGGGCTTCCTCAGCTCGGCGCTGTGCCTGCTGCGGATCCGCGCGGCGGAACCCGTGCCGCGGCGCGACGGTCACGCCCGGCTGCTCCCGCAGATCGCCGAGGGCCTGCGGTTCGTCTTCTCCGACAAGCCGTTGCGGGCGATCGTGGGCACGACGGCGACGGCGAACTTCTTCAACGGCGCGTTCATCGCGGTGAACGTGCTGTTCCTGACGCGGACCGTCGGGCTGCCGCCGGCCGCGGTGGGCGCGCTGATGGCGGTCGGCGGCGCCGGTGGCATCCTCGGTGCGGTCTGCTCGGGCGCGGTCACCCGCCGGGTCGGCCAGTCCCGCGCGATCTGGCTGGTCCCGCTGGTCACCGCGCCCGGCTACCTGCTGGTCCCGCTCGCCGCGCCGGACTGGCGGCTCGCGCTCTCCGGGTTCGGGCTCGTCTTCAGCGGGTTCGGGATCATCATCTACAACATCGCGCAGGTTTCCTACCGGCAGGCGATCTGCCCGGACCGGCTGCTCGGCCGGATGAACGCGAGCGTGCGGTTCGTCGTCTGGGGCACCATCCCGCTCGGCGGCCTGCTCGGCGGCGCGCTCGGCGAAGGGCTCGGGCTGCGCGGCGCGATGTGGGTCTCCGTCGCCGGCGAGGCCGCCGCCGTCCTGTGGGTCGTGTGCTCGCCCCTGCGGCACCTGCGCGACCTGCCGACCGAGGCGAAAAGCGATTCCGCGGCCGCCTAGAGTTGCTTCATGAGTACCCCATACGAACGCCCGCGAGTCCCGGACAAGGTCGGTGTCGACGGTCTGGAGGCCAAGTGGGTACCCGTATGGGAATCCACCGGCGCCTACCGCTTCGACCGCACCAGGAACCGGGACGAGATCTACTCGATCGACACCCCGCCGCCGACGGTCAGCGGGTCGCTGCACATCGGGCACGTCTTCTCCTACACCCACACCGACGTCCTGGCGCGGTTCAAGCGGATGCGCGGGTTCGAGGTGTTCTACCCGATGGGGTGGGACGACAACGGCCTGCCGACCGAACGCCGCGTGCAGAACCACTTCGGCGTCCGCTGCGAACCGTCGCTGCCCTACGACCCGGACTTCCGCGCCCCGGAGAAACCGGGCAAGGACGTGGTCTCGATCTCGCGGCGCAACTTCGTCGAGCTGTGCGAAACCCTCACCGAGACCGACGAAAAGGTCTTCGAGGAGCTCTGGCGGCGGCTCGGGCTGTCGGTCGACTGGACGATGACCTACCAGACGATCGGGCACGACTCGCGGCTGATTTCGCAGCGCGCGTTCCTGCGCAACCTCGAGCGCGGCGAGGCGTACCAGGCCGAAGCGCCGACGCTCTGGGACGTGACGTTCCGGACCGCCGTGGCCCAGGCCGAGCTGGAGGACCGCGAACGCCCGGGTGCCTTCCACGACCTGGCGTTCACCGGCCCCGACGGCGCCGACGTCGTGATCGCGACGACCCGGCCGGAGCTGCTGCCCGCGTGCGTCGCGCTGGTCGCGCACCCGGACGACGAGCGCTTCAAGCCACTGTTCGGGAAGACCGTGCGGACACCGGTGTTCGGCGTCGAGGTGCCCGTCGTGGCGCACCACCTGGCGGACCCGGAGAAGGGCCGCGGCATCGCGATGGTGTGCACGTTCGGCGACACCACCGACGTCACATGGTGGCGCGAGCTGCGCCTGGCGACGCGGGTGGTGCTGGGCCGCGACGGCCGGTTCCTGCCCGACGCGCCCCACGACGTGCCGGCGGAGGCGTACGCGCCGCTGGTGGGCAAGACCGTCCACACGGGACGCGAGATCATGGTGCGCCTGCTGCGCGAAAGCGGTGCCCTGCAAGGGGAACCTCGGCCGATCACGCACTCGGTGAAGTTCTACGAAAAGGGCGACAAGCCACTGGAGATCGTCGCCAGCCGGCAGTGGTACCTGCGCAACGGCGGGAACGACCCGGCATTTCGGGAGAAGATGCTGGCGCGCGGCGAGGACCTGACCTGGGTGCCGAAGCACATGAAGGTGCGCTACTCGTCGTGGGTGGAGAACCTGGCGGGCGACTGGCTGGTCAGCCGCCAGCGGTTCTTCGGCGTGCCGATCCCGTTGTGGTATCGGCTCGACGCGAACGGCGAGCCGGACTACGACGCCCGTCTGCTGCCGGACGACCTGCCGGTCGACCCGAGCAGTGACGTCCCGCCGGGCTTCACCGAAGACCAGCGCGGCGTCCCGGGCGGGTTCGTCGCCGAGGCCGACGTGATGGACACGTGGGCGACGTCGTCGCTGACGCCGCAGATCGTCGGCCGCTGGAGCCTCGACGACGACCTGTTCACGCGCGTGTTCCCGATGGACCTGCGGCCGCAGGCGCACGAGATCATCCGCACCTGGCTGTTCTCGACGGCGGTGCGCGCGGAACTGGAGCACGGCGTGCTGCCGTGGCGAGCGGCGTCGATCGCGGGCTGGGTGCTCGACCCCGACCGCAAGAAGATGTCGAAGTCCAAGGGCAACGTGACGACCCCGGTGGACCTGCTGGAGCGGTTCGGCTCGGACGCGGTCCGGTACTGGGCGGCGAGCGCGCGCCCGGGCGTCGACACGGCGGTGGACGAAGGCCAGATGAAGGTCGGCCGCCGCTTGGCGACCAAGCTGCTCAACGCGAGCCGGTTCGTGCTGGGACTGGGCGTGCCTTCAGCTGACGCGGTGGCGACCGAGCCGCTGGACCGGGCGCTGCTGGCGTCGCTGGCCGTCGTTGCCGAGCAGGCGACGACGGCGTTGGAGGCGCTGGACTACGCGCGTGCGTTGCAGGTCACGGAGACGTTCTTCTGGACGTTCTGCGACGACTACGTCGAGCTGGTGAAGGGCCGCGCGTACGGCGACCTCGGCCCGGCCGAGGCAGCTTCGGCGCAGGCCGCGCTGGTGACGGCGTTGTCGGCGGTGCTGCGGCTGTTCGCGCCGTTCCTGCCGTTCGCGACCGAGGAGGTCTGGTCGTGGTGGCAGGAGGGGTCGGTGCACCGGGCCGAGTGGCCTTCGGTGGCTCCCGTCGAGGGTGACCCCGAGCTGCTTTCACTGGCGGGTGCGGTGATCGCGGCGGTGCGCCGGGCGAAGACGGACGCGAAGGTGTCGATGCGGACGGCCGTCGAGACGCTCACCGTGACCGGGCCGGCCGAGCTGCTGGCCCGGTTCGCGGCCATCGAGCCGGACATCCGCACCGCGGGCGCGATCACGTCGGTGGAGACGCGCGAAGGCGGCTTCTCGGTGGAAGCGAAGATCTGACGCCGGTGGGCCCGGCGGAATTCCTGCCGCGGAAACGGGAATTCCGCCGGGCCGGACCGTTAATCTCTCGCCATGAGTACGGATGCGCCGGGCGGGGAGCGTCCCGCGGCGACCGGAGACGAGTTCGTGTTCGCCGCCGCTGACCTGCTGCGACCGTTCCGGCCCTTGGTCCAACCGGCTGCGGCCGAGCTGTCCCCCGAGCCCACGCGGCAGCTGGCGGACTCCATCGGACGCGCGATCGACGGGTTCTGGCCCTGGGTCGAACGAACGGCCAGGGCCTCGGGCAAGAGGGTCGACGAGCTCCACCGGCGGGCCGCTCCGCCGAACTGGGTCTCCGACGGCAAGGCGGACGTCGACTACTTCGCGGCCGTCCGGCTCTCGTTGGCGCACGGCGTTCCGCTGGCCTGGGTGCCCGACCCGGAAACCGTCAAGCTGCTCCTGGCCGCCCACGACGACGAAACGGTCTCGGTCCACGCCGTTCTCGACGACCGCCGCGAGCCGATCCTCGACCACTGCGACAGCCGCCTGGACGAGGTGGACCGAGCCCCCGCGGCGGCACCGTCGGTCCGGGTCGCCCGGGAAGCGGTCCAGGCACTTCGTCTCGATCTTCCGGCACCGGCTCAGTCGGCGGCCGCGAACCTCATCGACGAGCTCGCCCGCACCGCGTTCACGATCGTCTACGGCGATCGGCACAGCCACGCCCCGGCGCCGAGCCGCGTCCAGACGTTGTCGGAACGCGCCCGCAGCGCGGGGTTGTCCTTCTTCGCTTCGCTCGGCATCTTGCGCGAACTGGCCACCGTGATGCCCTTGCTGAACGCCATGACGCCGTGGTCGCCGGGCAGCGGCGCGCCCGCCCCGGCGGGTTTCAGCCGGCCGGTGACCAGCCACCACATCACCGCGCCGGGCCAGGTCACGCGCACCAACGCGCTCGTGGCGGTGCTGACGGCCGTTTCCTTGCTCTGCCAGGAGCACGATTCGCACTGGCACACCTGGAAGATCCTGAACGCCCTCGAAACCGGCTGACGCCGTCACGAACCGGCGGCGGCCCACCAGGCTTCGTCGATCTCACCGCGCGCCACGATCTCCGCGGGGCCCGACAGCGTCGACGCGCCGCGGGACACCGTCACCGACACCCGGCCGCCCGGGATGTCCACTGTGGACGCGCCGGTGTCCGTGCCCGCCAGGTGGAACGCCGCCGCCACCGCGGCGACCGTGCCCGTTCCGCACGCCCGGGTCTCCCCCACGCCGCGCTCGTGCACGCGCATCCGCAGCGCGCCCTCGCCGAGGCGGTTGACGAACTCGAGGTTGACCCCGTGCGGGAAGACGTCGTGGTCGAAGTCGGGCTGGTCGCGCAGGTCCAGGTCCGCCACGTCGTCGTCGATCAGCGACACCAGGTGCGGGTTGCCGACGTTCACCGCGACGCCCGAGAACGGGCGGCCGGCCACCACCGTCACCGACGTGCCAGTGATCGTCGCCGGCCCCATCTGGACCGTCACCGAGCGGTCCGGGTGCACCATCAGCGGGCGGTCGCCCGCGCGGGTGCCGATGACGAACTCGCCCTCGCGCTCCAGCCCGGAGTCGACGAGGTAGCGCGCGAACACGCGGGTGCCGTTGCCGCACATCTCGGCGATCGACCCGTCGGCGTTGCGGTAGTCCATGAACCACTCGCCCGCGGACGGCTCGTCGATCGCCGCGGCGCGGACGACGCGCAGCACGCCGTCGGCGCCGAGGCCGCGGTGGCGGTCGCACAGCGCGGCGACCCGGGCTTCGGTCAGCTCGAGGCGGCCCGCCGGGTCGGGGAGCAGCACGAAGTCGTTCTGCGTGCCGTGCCCCTTGAGGAACTCGATTCCGCCCATGGGGGCAAGATTACCGGCCCCGGGTATCCAGGACGCGCGCGGCCAGCCCCGGCTCGGCGCCGTCGAACCAGTGGATCCGCTGGTCGCGCCGGAACCAGGACCGTTGCTTCCGGACGAAGCGCCGCGTCGCCTGCGCGGTCGCCGCGGCGGCCGCTTCGAAGTCGCCGTCGCCGTCCAGTTCGGCGAGCACCTGTTGGTAGCCGAGGGCCCGCGACGCCGTCTTCCCCTCGCGAAGGCCGCGCTTCTCGAGTTCGCGCACCTCGTCGACCAAGCCGGCCTCGAACATCCGCCGGACGCGCTCGTTGACGCGCTCGTCGAGCTCCTCGGGCGCGCGGTCGACGCCGATCACGACCGTGCCGTAGCGGGCCGGCCCCGGCTTGGGCAGGTTCGCCGAGAACGGCTCGCCGGTGATTTCGATGACCTCGAGGGCGCGCACGATCCGGCGGGTGTTGGTCGGCAGGATCGCCGCCGCGGCGGCGGGGTCGCGTTCACCCAGCCGGGTGTACAACGCCGGCGTGCCGAGCTGCTCGGCTTCCGCGTCGAGCCGGGCCCGGACCGCCGGGTCGGTGCCGGGGAACCGCAGGTCGTCGAGCACCGCCTGGACGTAGAGGCCGGAGCCGCCGGCCAGCACCGGCACCTTGCCCGCGGCCAGCAGCCGTTCGATCTCGGCCCGGGCGTGCCGCTGGTAGGCCGCGACGGACGCCGTCTCGGTCACGTCCAGGACGTCGAGCAGGTGGTGCGGCACGCCGCGGCGCTCGGCCTCGGTGGCCTTCGCGGTGCCGATGTCCATGCCCCGGTAGAGCTGCAGGGCGTCGGCGTTGACGACTTCGCCGCCCAGTTCCAGCGCCAGCTCGACGGCGAGCGCGGTCTTCCCGGTGGCCGTCGGCCCGACCACGGCGACCGGGGCGACGAGGCTGTTCACGGCGGCTGACGATACCGGCGGGCCGACACAGAGCGTCCACCGGAAGTAGGATCACGAGCTTCGAGTGGCTCATCCGGTACCACGGTGCGCGCTGAGCTGCTTGAATGCCGCGTGGAGGCCGTAGCATCCGAGCACGGCCCGTGACGACCGCATTACCCGGCCCCGCTTCGCGGCGGGGCGCCCGCGCGAGCGGGCGTACAGGCGATAAGGAGCCTGCGATGGCCCAGGAGAACACTTCCACCGGTACCCCGGCCCCGCACCCGGTGCCGCACGCGCTGCACGCCGGGCACGCCGCCCCGCCCGTGCCGCCCGCCGAACCCACCCCGTCGACCTGGGGCCGGATCGACGACGAGGGCACCGTCTACGTCATCACTCCCGAGGGTGAGCGCGCCGTCGGGGTCTGGCAGGCAGGCAGCCCCGACGAGGGTCTCGTGCACTACGCCCGCCGCTTCGACGACGTGCGCACCGAGGTCGAGCTGTTGGAGACCCGGCTGGTGTCCGGCGCCGGCGACCCGAAGCACGCGCTGTCGAGCGCCACGCAGATCCGCGACGGGCTGGCCGAGGCCGCCCTGGTCGGCGACCTGGCCGCGCTCGCCGCGCGGCTGGAGTACGTGATCGGCCACGCCGAGAAGGCGCTCGCGAGCGCGAAGGCGGAGCGCGAGGAGGCCCGCGCGGCCGCCGTCGCCCGGAAGCAGGAGCTGGCCGAAGAGGCCGAGAAGATCGCCGCCGACTCCACCCAGTGGAAGGCGGCGGGCGACCGGCTGCGCGCGATCCTCGACGAGTGGAAGACGGTCAAGGGCGTCGACCGCAAGACCGACGACGAGCTGTGGAAGCGGTTCTCCAAGGCCCGTGAGGCGTTCAACCGCCGCCGCGGGTCGCACTTCGCCGAGCTAGACAAGCAGCGCGCGTCGGCCAAGCAGCGCAAGGAAGAGCTCATCGCCGAGGCCGAGGCCATCAGCGAGTCCGAGGACTGGGGCGAGACGGCGGGTCGCTACAAGGACCTGATGACCGAGTGGAAGGCCGCCGGGCGCGCGCCCAAGGACAGCGACGAGGCGCTGTGGCAGCGCTTCCGCGCGGCGCAGGACAAGTTCTTCGCCCGCCGGTCGGCGGTGTTCTCCGAGCGCGACGCGGAGTTCGGCGCGAACGCGGCCCGCAAGGAGGAGCTGCTGGTCGAGGCGGAGAAGATCGACGCGGCGGCGAACCTGGAGGCGGCGAAGAGCGCGCTGCGGCGGATCCAGGAGCAGTGGGACGAGATCGGCAAGGTCCCGCGCGAGCGCATCCGGGAGCTGGACGGCCGGCTGAAGGCGGTCCAGGACGCGGTCAAGTCGGCGGAGGACACCCGGTGGCGGCGGACGGACCCGGAGGCGCAGGCTCGGGCGGCTCAGTTCCGGGAGCGGGTCGAGCAGTTCGAGTCGCAGGCGGCGAAGGCGCGGGCTGCCGGGGATGAGCGTCGGGCCAAGAAGGCCGATGAGCAGGCCGCTCAGTGGCGGGAGTGGCTGCAGGCCGCCGAGGCTGCGGTCGCGGACCGCTGAGGTCCGTCGTTCGAAGGCCCCTCGCTCCGGCGTGGGGCCTTCGTCGGTTATCGGACGGTTAACGGGTCACCCGAAGCGGTCCGGTCGCCACCACTACCGGGGGTTCCGGGGCGCTCTCCGCGGCTCCCGGTGCTCCACTTCGATCATGACCAGGACACTTCTCAGCGCCAGAAGGACCCTCTCCGCACTGGCGATCGGCATCGCCGTCGCCGGGCTCGCCCCGGCTCTCGCCGCCCCCGCGACCGCCGCGCCGGTCAGCGCCTCCGCCGAAGCCGGCAAGGGCAAGGTGAAGGTCGACGGCAAGCTCGGCAAGGACCACGTCAAGGTCAACGAAAAGGTCGACCTCAAGGGCAACCTCAAAGTGCTCGACGCGGCCCGCACCGACGGCACCCAGACCCTCGAAACCGTCATCGTGCAGCAGCTGCGGGCGGGTGTCTGGGTGAACCTCGCCGACACGACCTGCCGGCCGAACGGGGGCTTCACGTTCAGCCTCAGCTTCAGCCTGAGCGCCACGGTCTCGCTGCGGCTCTACCACCCCGAGACGACGCTGTACGCCGCCGCGTACTCGTCGAGCACGCTCACCCTGCGGGTGGGCTGAGTCCCTAGGAGCGCGAGAACGCGGTGCGCATCCACGACACCGCGAGGCAGATCATCGCGATCCAGGCGATGATCAGGCCGTAGCCGGGTCCGCCGCCCGCGGCTCCGCTGGCGTGCGACGACTGCTGCGACCAGATCGCCAGCAGCCCGTCCACCGAAGCGAACCAGCCGCCGGCGGCGCACACCCAGGCCAGCCACCACCGGCGCGTCACCAGCGCCAGCGCCGACGCCAGGATGCCGACGGCCGTCGACGTCGCCGCGAACAGCTGCGGGATGCCGCCGCCCTCGCCGGCCAGCACCTGCCAGCCCGCCTTGTCGCCGACCCACGGCAGGATCAGGCAGATCAGCAGCACGAACGTGAACACCGCGATGGTGAACCCGCGCCGGCCCAGCTCGACCGTGCGCGACGCGCGGTCGCCCACCTCGTCGATCTCGGCGGCCAGCTCGGCCAGCTCGCCGTTGCCCTTGGACTCCGTCACAGCGCACACCCGCTCACCGGCTCCGGCAGGGCGGCCGGGGCACCGAACCCCGGCAGTCCCAGCGTGACGCCGCTCGTCTTCGGCTTCAGCCCGGCCTCCGCGTTGTCGCCGGCCCGCGTGCGCCGGTGGGACAGCAGGTCGCCGTCGGCCACCAGGTGGTGCGGGGCGCCGTAGGTGACGACCGTCTCGACGACGTCGCCCGGGCGCACCGCGCCGTCGACGAGCACGCCGGTCGGCGTGAAGTGCACGAGACGGCCGTCGCGGGCGCGGCCGCTCATCCGGTTCGTCTCGGCGTCCTTGCGGCCCTCGCCCTCGGCGACGAGCAGCTCGACCCGGCGGCCGACGATCTTCTTGTTCTCCTCCCAGGAGATCGCGTTCTGCAGCTCGACCAGGCGCTCGTAGCGCTCCTGGACGACCTCCTTCGGCAGCTGGTCCGCCATCGTCGCGGCGGGCGTCCCGGGGCGCTTCGAGTACTGGAAGGTGAAGGCGCTGGAGAAGCGCGCCTGCTCGACGACGTCGAGCGTGGCCTGGAAGTCCTCTTCGGTCTCGCCGGGGAAGCCGACGATGATGTCGGTGGTGATGGCCGCGTCCGGCATCGCCGCGCGCACCTCGTCGAGGATCTTCAGGAAGCGCGCCGACCGGTAGGACCGCTTCATCTCGCGCAGCACCCGGTCGGACCCGGACTGCAGCGGCATGTGCAGCTGGTGGCAGACGTTCGGCGTCTCGGCCATCGCTTCGATGACGTCGGTGGTGAAGGACGCCGGGTGCGGCGAGGTGAAGCGCACGCGCTCCAGGCCGTCGATGGCGCCGGTGGCGCGCAGCAGCTTCCCGAAGGCGAGCCGGTCGCCGAACTCGACGCCGTAGGAGTTCACGTTCTGGCCCAGCAGCGTGACTTCGAGCACGCCCTCGGCGACGAGCGCCTCGACCTCGGCGAGGATCTCGCCGGGCCGCCGGTCGCGCTCCTTGCCGCGCAGCGCGGGCACGATGCAGAAGGTGCAGGTGTTGTTGCACCCGACGGAAACGGACACCCAGCTCGCGTAGGACGACTCGCGCTTCGCGGGCAGCGTCGAGGGGAAGGTCTCGAGCGACTCGAGGATCTCGACCTCGGCCTCGGCGTTGTGCCGCGCGCGTTCGAGCAGCGTCGGCAGCGACCCGATGTTGTGCGTCCCGAAGACGACGTCGACCCAGGGAGCGCGCTTGACGATCTCCCCCCGGTCCTTCTGCGCGAGACACCCGCCGACAGCGATCTGCAGCCCGGGATTGGCGACCTTGTCCGGGCGCAGGTGGCCCAGGGTGCCGTAGAGCTTGTTGTCGGCGTTCTCCCGCACGGCGCAGGTGTTGAACACGATCAGATCGGGCTTGGCCCCGTGGTCGACGGGGACGTACCCGGCGTCCTCGAGCTGCCCCGCGAGGCGCTCGGAGTCGTGCACGTTCATCTGGCAGCCGAAGGTGCGGATCTGGTACGCCCTGGGTGCCTGGTTCTCGGTCATCGTCCTTCAGGGTAACCCTGGCTTGACCAGGTGAAGCCGCCGCCTGCCGTGGGGTCGCTCGTGCCGGGCCGGTGACGTGGTCGTGACGCCGGGGAAGCGCTGCCGCGACGTGCCGGGTGCCATCCTGCGTCATGCCCGCGCCCCTCAAGGTTCGCGCTCCTCGGCCGGCCGCTCCGGTCGTGGCGGCCGTGCCGGGGCCGCGCCGGCCGGTCCCGGCGCCGGGACCGGCCGGGACGCCTCCCGCGGCCGGCAACGCCGCTGTAGCCGCCTCGATGACCGGCACGCCGCCCGGCTCGTCGCCCCGGCAGCTGCTCGCCGGGCAGGACCTCGTCGGCAACCAGGCCGTCGCGGCCACCGCCCGGGCCCGCGCGGCGCAGCCGCCGGCCAGGCCGGGGCCCGCGAAAACGGACGCGAAGACCGCTGACGACCGCCCCGTCCCGGGTACGAAGACCCCCGGTGCGCCGAGTGTCGACGGCGTGCGCCTGGACAGCCCGTTGCGGCTGGCGCTGCCGTCGTTCGCGCGCCGGTTCGACGCGCCGGCCGCGCTGCCGCCGGTCCGCGCTCCCGGGGCCGGCGATCGGGACGCGCTGGCCTCGGCTTCGCGCGCGTTCGCCCGGCTCGTCGACCGCGCTCGGCGCGCCCACGAGGCCCAGCGGTCGCTGCTGGAACGGCTCGGCCGGGCCGCGGCGGACCGCCACGACCGGGTGGACGGCCGGGCCCGCTCCCGGGTCGCGGCGGCCGAGCAGGAGCTGGACGACCTGCGCCTGGCCGCGCTGAGCACCGTCGACACCGCGTACGAGGAGGGCACCGCCGGGCTCGACGTCGCCGTGCGGCGGGGCCGCCGGCAGGTGGCCTCCGCCTCCGCGAGCGCGCTGCGCCGGGTGCGGGCCAACGCCGACACCGCGGGCGAGCAGATCACCGCGATCGTCAACGACCTGGCGGCGGGCTACACCGACCTGCTGGAGCAGAGCGCGGTGGCGATCACGACCGCGGCCGGGCAGGCGATCGCGGCCGTCCAGGCCTACGGCGCCGCCGCGGCCACGCTCTTCCCCGGCGGGGCGACGCCGTTGGTGGAAGCGGAAAACGAGGCCCGGCGGGCGGCCGTCCCGGGGCTGGCCAAGGCAGCGGAGGCGGCCTTGACCGAGGCGTCGACGACCCAGTCGAAGGCGTACCGCGACCAGATTCCCAAGGTTCGCGAGCAGTTCGACGCGAGCGAGCTGGCCACCGCGCTGAAGGCGCGCAAGGCCGAGATCGACACGAAGGGCCGCGCCGCGGTGCGGAAGGCCACCAGCACGGCCTACGGCGCGCTCGGCAAGCAGGCCACGAGCGGCCACGAAGCACTGCGCCGGATGGCCGGCGAGGCCCGCGAGTCGATCGCCGTGCGGCACAAGGCGGCCCGGGACCGCCTGGTCAACGACGCCAACGCGCTGCTGCACGGCTCGCACGCGCAGGCCGCCGCGGAGCTGACCGGGCTCGGGACGGCCGCGACGACCGGGTTGTCGGCGTTCGGCCAGGTGACCACGTCGGTGCGCGACGGGCTGAAGCCGGCGGCGGAGAACGGCGCGGAAAGCCTGCGCCGGACGACGGAAAAGGCCGTCGGCGACACCGGACCCAAGGTGGACCAGCTCGGCGTCGCGCAGCAGCGCCTGGTGACCCGGGCCGACGCGTCGACCGGCGCGGTGGTGAACGAGGTCGAGCGGACCGCGACGACGGCGTCCGGGCGGGCGCGCGCGGAGTCGGCGGCCGCGCTGCGCGGGACGGGAAGGGCGGCCGCACAGGGGATCGCCGGCTTCGTGGGCGGGCACGACGCGTCCTTCGCGGCCACGGCCCGCGGCATCCGGCAGGTCGCGGACGCGTGGGCCATGCCGCTGAAGCAGGTGTTCGGCACGGCCGTCCGCAAGACGAAGGCGGCGATGACCGCGCCGTTCACCGAGTGGAAGACGACGACGGACGCCGGGCGGGACAAGTACGTCGGCGAAATCTTCACGCCGTACCTCCACCCGGCCGTGAAGCTGGCCGGCGACATCGAAGCGGCCGCGGTCGGGGTGGCGTCGGACCTGGAGAAGCGCGAGTTCGCCCTGGTGGACGCGTTCGGCGGCTGGGGCACCGACGAGGCGAAGGTGTCGAGATCGCTGCGCGGCCTGACCCCGGCGCAGGCCCGCGCGCTGCGCTGGCTGTACGAATCCGCGCACGGCTCGCTCGACGCGGCGCTGACCGACGAGCTCAGCGGCGACGAGCTCGAGTCCGCGCGGGCCTACCTGCGCGGTGACCAGGCCGCGGGCGCCGCGGCCGAGCTGCGGGCGTCGACCCACTGGTACAACGACGACGAAGCGCGCATCGAGGAGCTGATGCGCAACCTCAAGCCCGAAGAGCTCGAGAAGCTCAAGGGCAGCAAGGAAGGCGCGGAGGCGCTCGCGGAGGTGCGCGACAGCCTCGGCGGCACCGACCTGAAGGTGTTCGACGCGCTCGCGGCCGGCAACCAGAACCTCGCGGACGCGTTCCGGATGAAGGACCGGATCGACGACGCGCGCCGCGCCGGCGACCTCGACGCGCTCCACGACACCCTCATCGAGTACGGCAAGGCCCCGACGGAGCGCGGCCGCGTGCAGGCCACCGCGGACGAGCGCCGGGTGGCGGTGCAGCAGGAGCTCGCGGGCGTCATCGCCGGCACGGGCCGGGTTTCGCCGCAGCAGGCCGCCGCCGCGGTCGAGAAGTACACGCTCGCGCCGATCCAGGTGACCGTCACCGACGCCGAGGGCGGCTCGACGGTCGAGACGCGGGAGATCACCGGCGCGAACCGGGACCTCGCCGTCGCGCTCATCCGCGGCGGCGAGAACAGCGTGGCGGCGCGCGCGGCCCGGCTCGGCGTCGAGACGCAGCGGCCCGGCGGGCCGAACCTGCTCAAGCTGGACGCCGCGCTCGTCGACCCGCGGCTCAAGCCCGGTGCGAAAGTGCCGGAGCAGGAACGGAAAGCCGCGCTGGACGAGCGCGACCAGGTTTTCCGGAAGTACGCCGCCGACTACGGCGGCGCCGCCCAGGCCGGGACGCCCGCGTCCGCGAAGACCTACCTGGAAGGACAGCTCAGGACCGCGGCCGGCGACGACAAGGACGCCGGCGAGCTCGCCGTCCGCCTCGCGCACGAGGACTACCCGACCCCGAAGACGGCCGCGCTCGCCCTCGAGTACGCCTCGAAGGGCGCCGGCACCGACGAAGAGCTGATGTTCCGCTTCGTCGAGCGGATGGACCGCGACGAGATCGCCGCGATGCGCGTCGAGTACAAGAACCTCACCGGCACCGCGCTCGACGACGACCTCGGCACCTTCGGCGGCCAGGGCTGGTTCACCGAGCTTTCCGGCGACGAGCGGCTGCGGATGGAACGGGCGCTGCTCGGCGTGCCGCGCAACGACCGGGAACGCGCCGAGGTCGCCGCGTTCACCATGCAGCAGCAGCGGGACGAGACGGGCTGGCTCGGTTCGTGGCTGGCCGGCGACAGCACGGCGGACCGGGATCTGGCGCTGGCACAGTCCCGGCTGACCACCTCGCTGGGTGGCGCGACCGTACGGGTCGACGACAAGGGCAACCCGGTCTGGACCGACGCGGCGGGCCGCCCGATCGCCGCGGGCGGCGGGCTGTTCGACAAGGACGGCAAGTACACCGGCGCGGATCCGCGGGAGTTCGCGTCCGCCGTGCGGGTCGGCAAGCTGGCGGCCGAGAACTACGCCGCCGCGATCGACCGCTACGCGTCGGTCCTGACCACCGCGGTCATGGTGATCGGCGCGATCGCCGCCGCCGTGGCGACGGTGGCCACCGGCGGCGCGGCCAGCCCGCTGCTGATCGCCGCCATCGCCGGGCTGACCGGCCTCGGCTCGATGGCCGTGCACAGCGCGGTCAGCGGCGGCCGGTACGGCTGGGAGCAGGCGGCGGTCGACCTGGGCATGACGGCGGTGCAGGCGCTGACCGCCGGAATCGGCCAGCACCTGTCGATCGTGGCGCGCGGCGGCGCCCAGAGCCTGGCCGCCGGGATGACGACGCTGCGGTCGGCCGAGGGCCTGGCGCCGACGATGGGCGGCCTCACCGGCAGCACGCTGGGCGACCTGCTGGTCATCGGCGGAGCCACCGGCGGCCTGGGCGGCTTCGGCGGCGCGCTCCTGGACGAAGCCACGTGGCGCAAGGGGCTCGGCGAAGGCTTCGCGGCGCTGCTGGAGGCCACGCTGACCGGCGCGCTCGCGGGCATGGCGAGCACGGTGACGTCCCAGGCGTTCGAGTCCCTCCCGGCCGGCCGCGGCACCACCCTCGGCGAGGCGCTCAACGGCTCGCTGGCGGCCCGCACGGCGTTGCGCGGAACGTCCTCGTTCCTCGGCGGCGCGACGGGCAAGGGCGTGGAGCTGGGCATCGGCGCGGCAACCGGCAAGCTCCCGGGCGACGCCGGCGACATCCTGCAGGAGATGGGCAAGGCCGGCTTGGAGTCGGCGGTCCAGGAAAGCGCGGCCGGGCCGCTGGAGAAGCCCGCCCGGTTCCGCGGGCCGGCGGAATCGGTCGAGGTGGCCCGCCGGGCGGCGAGGTCGACGCGGACGGACACCGGCGACGTGGCCCCCGGTGCGGTGGCGAACCTGCTCCGGAAACTGCCCAGCCTGCCGGACGATTCGCCGGCGTCGATCCGCGCGCTGGTCGTGACGGTCGTCGACGGCGACGTCGTGCTGGAGCCGGTCGGCGGGCACGACGGCCGGGCGCGGACCACGCGCCCGGTGTACCGGGTGACGGTGGACGGCGAGCCGGCCGGCTACGTCAAGATCGTGCCGGACGGCGCCGAGTTCGCCCAGGAGCTGTCGGCCGCGGACCGGCTCGGCCAGGCCGAGCTGACCGCGTTCGGCGTGCCGGACGTCCTCGCCGTCGCCTCGGTGCCCGGGCCGGAGGGCACCCGCCGCGGCGCGCTGTTTTCCGCGGCCGCCCCCGGTGTGTCGGTGGACGCCCTGCTCCGCCGGGTCCCGCTGGCCTGGGACCGCGACCACGCGATGGACGACCTGCGCCGGGCGGTCGCCGGCGTCGCCGAAGGCATGGCCGAACTGCACCGGGGCGGCGACCGGCAGGCCTCCCCGGCCTACCTCGCGCCGCACGCCGCCGCGATCCGCGAACACCTCGCGGAGCTGGCGGCCCGCCGCCCGCTCCTCGAAGAGCTCGGCATCGACCTCGACGGGATCCAGGCCGCGCTGGAGACGACGTTGGCGCGGGCCGCGGCCGACCCCGGCCCGGCCGCCCTGGTGCACGGCGACGCCCACCTGGGCAACTTCCTCTGGGACGCCGACGCCGGGGTGTCGATGATCGACGCCCCCACCCTGCACCAGTCGATGAACGCCGCCGGCGACCCCATCGGTTCGCCGGCCCGGGACGTCTCACTGTTCACCCAGCGCATCGGCCACTTCGGCCGCGAGTTCGGGCTCACCCCGCAGGACATCGGCCTGCTTCGCCAGGACTTCGCCGACGCTTACGCGCGCGGCGGCGGACCGGTCGTGCCCGCGCCGGTGCAGGCCATGTTCGACGCCCGCGCGGCGGCGCACCGGCTGGCCCGGGCCATGACCCGCCTGACGGAACGGCCCGATCCCCGCCGGGCGCCCGACGTCGGCGCCGCCACCGCCGCCCTGCAGGACGCCCTGGGCCTCGACTCCACCACGGCGAACCGGCTCGCCGAGCGCTTCGCCGGCCAGCTGCCCGGAACTCCCGACTACCGCCGCACCTGGACCGCGATCGACAACGTCCGCAGCTACCTGCAGAGCACCGCCGACCCGGCCGTCCGCGCCCGCTTCGAAGCCGAGTACGGCGGCGAGATCCGCGATCTCCAGTCCGAACAGACCGAGAAGTTCAAGGCGCTGTGGGACGACCTCTTCCCGCACCAGCGGGACGAGTTCACGCTTTCCCCGGAGAAGAGCCGCAAGGCCGAAGAGGTGGTCCGCGCCTTGGCGGACGAGGCTCGCGGGCTCAGGGACCGGCTGGCGGAATTCGCGGTGACGACCGGGGATCCGGCGCTGGCCAGGGACACGGTGGCGCGGACTGCGGACCTCGAGGGCACGGCAGCCTGGGAAGCTTCGTTCCGGGCAACCCAGACCAAGATCGACGACGTCGTCGCCGGTTTCACCTACCACGGCCAGGAGATCGGGTACATCGGCAGCATGAAATCCGGCTTGCGCGGTCCGCACAAGGGGAGAACCCGCTTCGACCCGTACGACTTCGACGTCGACCTCTACGTGGTGGTCGACCGGGAAGCCTTCGCCGCGGTCGCCGCCGAGTACCCGGATCTGCTGGACACCGAGGGCACGAAGATCATGCCCGCCCGTGGGGTGCCGGCGGATCTCGTCCGGCTCGGCAGGCGGATAGGCGCGGCGCTCAAGGAGAAGTTCCCGCACGTCAACGGAATCGAGAAATCCACGATCGCACTTCGCGCGGAACAGCCCTGGTAAAGTCACCTCGATGGCGAAAGAGTCCGGATGAAACGACAGACGATCCGTTTTAGTGCCCGCGCGGATACCGACGAGGCGCCGGAGCAGGTCGCCGCACGTGTCGGGCAAGCGCTGGACTGCACTTTCGCCCGAGGCGAATTCCAACGGCGGCCCGCGCAGGTCGCGTCCGTCTTCGGGGTCGAGATCTCCGCGGTCGGCGTCGCCGGTGCCGGCGGTAAGAACGTGGTCAAACTCGTCGGCGAGGTCGCCGAGGAGGGTTTCCTGTACGCGCCGGACGGCAGCGACGAAGTCGAATACGACCGGGTCGACATCAGCGCCTACGTGGTCGACCTGCTCACCATCCGCACCGGGTTGCGGTGGTACCGGCCCACTCCCGAGGACTACGCCGCCGAACGCAAGGCAAGCCGCGGACTCGATGATTGGCTCGGCGGAGTCGGCGCCGACGAAGAACCGTGACGACCTCGAGCCCGCGGCTGCGGGCGGAGATCTCCATGGTCGCCCTGCAAGTGCAGCTCGAACCGATCCTGCGGGCGGTCGCGGCGGACCGGACCGGCGCGGCCCTGCAGGAGCTGCGGCCGCGGGATGACGACTACGCGAAAGTCTTCGTGCGCGACACCGTGGGACCGGCCCGGCAGCAGTACGCGCGAAACTGGAAAACCGGCATCGGCTTCCGCCGGCCGACAGGACGTCCGAACCTCCGCGTCCACCTCACGCCGGCCGGTGCGCTCGCCGATGACAACGCCGTGTCGCACTCCTTCCCCGGTGGCTACCGTTCGGTGGCGGGCCTCCTGGTGCCGACGCGGGTGTGGGCCGCCTGGCGGTACCTCTCCCCCGGGCAGTCCGCCGGCCTCTCCTACGACGGGCTGGTCTGGTGCGACGACCACTGGGCGTTCTTCCCGAAGCCTTACCGCGTGCTGGCAAGTGGAGTGCGGAATGGATCAGCACGGCGGAGCCCGGTGAGCTCGACCCCGCCGTGACGCGGGACCGGTGGCTCGGCTTCGCGGCCGCGACCGAGGACGAGGTCACCGCGGCCGAGACGCGCCTCGAGGTGCGGCTGCCGGATGCGCGACACGGCGACGGTCGGCTGGCTGCGCGACCTCGAGCCGTTCTGGGAAGAGTGGGAAGACCTCGACGAACAGGAGGCCGGCGAGAACCGCTTCACCCGCGGCTTGCTGCTGTCGGAGGAAGCCGACGCGGGCATCCTGTTCCTCGACCCCGGCGACGTGGACGAGTCCGGCGAGTGGGCCGCCTGCAGCCTGTTCTCCTGGCGCGCCGAACCGCCCACCCGGTTCGCCTCCTTCGCCGCGCTGATGGAGGACCTCTACGCCGAGTTCCACCAGATGCGCAAGCCGGCCGGCGAGACGCGCGACGCGTGGGACGCGGAAGTCGAACGAGCCCGGGTCGCCGCGCTGGCCGGTGACGTCGATGCCGCCGGCGAAGTGCTGGAGCGCGCCGAAGAGTTCGGCCGTGAACGGGCCACCGTGCTGCGCGCGCAGATCCTGCTGTTGTCGCGCAACTGGTACGAAGCCGGCATGCTGCTCGGCCGGCTGCTGCACCCGTCCTTCCTGCCGGCAGGATTCCTCACGGACCCGCTCTTCACCGAGGAACTGCTGCCGTACCTCTTCGACGACCACCTCCGCGGCGCGCGGCAGGGCCGGATGTCCGTGCTGCGGGGCGCGATGATCGGTGGACGACCGGAAATCATGGCGATGATCGCCGAAAACGAACCCCGGTTCTCCCGGCCCGGGGAAGGCTTCACCTACGGCAACCCGGAGTTCGACCAGCCGGTGCGCGACGCGCGGGCCGCGCACCCGGACGACCCCGACGCGCTGTGGACCGCCGTCCTGGCCGCGCTGCCGCACTGGCGGCCGCGCACACCGGACCACATCGCCCCGGTCGCCCTGCTCGCCGACCCCGTCCTGGCCGCCGCGATCACCCCCGAGCGCGGCCGCGAACTGCTCACGACGCCTCGGCTCCGGTGAACATGGCCACCAGGCTGTGCGGTGCGTCCGCGCCGAGCATGATGTCGTAGATGTCCTCCTCCCCCGCTTCGGCCGCCGCGCGGGGGAACATCGCTTCTTCGTACTCCGCCAGCGCTTTCTCCGCGTCCTCCGGGTGCGCGGCGATCGCCTGCGCGAGTGACGCGCCGTCCAGCATGGCCAAGTTGGCGCCTTCTCCGTTCGGCGGCATCAGGTGGGCCGCGTCGCCGATCAGGGTCGCACCCGGTCCCAGCGGTGCTCGGCCGGCAGGGTGAACAGGCGGCGCAGCACCGGCGGTACGTCGCTGCCGGTCAGCAACGCCGTCAGCTCCGGGGCCCAGCCGTCGAACTCCCCGGCGATGTCGCCGGCCCAGTCCTGCGGCTTCCGCAGCTGCGCGTAGGTGTGCAGCGTCCCGCCGCTTTCCCGGTGGGCCAGGATTCCCTTGCCGGGCGCCAGTGCGAACATCGATCCCGCGCCGACGGCCTTCGCGGCCGCGGGGTGGCGAGTGTCCGCGTCGAACAGGAACGTCTCGACGACGGAAACGCCGACGTACTCGGGAACGGCGGCCGACAGCAGCGGCCGCACCCGGGACCACGCGCCGTCCGCACCGACGAGCAGGTCCGAGACGACGGTGGTGCCGTCCGCGAAGCTCACCTCGTGGCGGCCTTCGCCGAGGGCCCGGACGCCGGTGGCCTTCCGTCCCCAGTGGACGGTCCCGGGCGGCAGCGAGCCGAGCAGCAGCTGCCGCAGTTCGCCGCGCTGGACCTCGGGACGCTCGCCGGTGCCGTCGTCGGGCCGGTCGAGCAGGACCGTCCCCGTCCGGTCGAGGACGCGGTAGGACTCGCGGCCCGCCAGGACGAGCCGGCGAAATCCCGCCGTCAGGCCCGCCGCTTCGAGGGCCGGCCGGCCGTTCCACGGGTGGATGTCGAGCATCCCGCCCTGCCGGCGGGCCTCCGGTGAGGCCTCCGCTTCGTAGACCGTCGCCGGGATGCCGTGGACGTGCAGGACGCGGGCCAGCACCAGGCCGCCGAGTCCGGCTCCGATGATCGTGGTGGTTCGTTGGATCGTCACTCCAACGACGCTACCACGACCTTGGAGTGACGATCCAACTGTGCGATGATTCCGTCATGACGAAGCGACGCACCGACGGGCTGTCGAAGGAGCTGATCGTCAAGGCCGCGAAAGAGCTCCTCGACGACGGCGGCGAAGCCGCGCTGACCTTCCGGGCGCTCACCACCCACCTGGCCACCGGGTACGGCGCGATCTACCACCACATCGCCAACAAGAGCGACCTGCTCGCCGCGGCCACCGACGACGTCATCGCGGACGTCATGACCGGCGCGATCGTCGACGCGGAGCCGCGCGAAGCCCTGCGCACCGTCGCGCTGGGCCTGTTCGACGCGATCGACGCCCACCCCTGGGTCGGCGCCCAGCTCTCGCGGGAGCCGTGGCGCCCCGCGCTCCTGGAGGTCTACGAGCGCATCGGCGGGCTCCTCGACGCACTCGGCGTCCCCGGGCAAGCGCTCTTCGACGCCGCGGGCGCGCTCGTCAACTACGTCCTGGGCGTCGCCGGGCAGAACGCCGCGAACGCCCGGCTCCTCACCTCCGGCGAGGAGGACCGCTCGGCTTTCCTGGGCAAGGTCGCCGCGCAGTGGGCGGACCTCGACCCGGAGCAGTACCCGTTCGTGCACAAGGCGTCGGCTCAGCTGCGCGAGCACGACGACCGCGAGCAATTCCTCGCCGGCGTCGACATCTTCCTGGCCGGGATCGCCACCCTCCGGTAGCGGCGGCCCGTTGACCGGGCCGCCGCACCGGCGAGGTCACCAGCCGACGGCGACCACCAGCCACTGCGGGTCGCCGTGGGAGACGAACGACGACTGGGCCGCCACGTCGTCGTACGGGAAGCCGTACGCGAGGTGGTTGATCGCGTGGTCGTGCCAGAACTTCGCGTAGTAGTTCGCCGGGGCCGCCTGGTAGTACCGCGCCGGGTCCTGCCACTGCGACTGCGGCAGGTGCGCCGTGTGCCGGTTCAGCGCCGCGCACATGTCCGGGTTCCCGGCCAGCGAACCGGCGCACCCGGTGATGTTCGACGTCGGCTCGTTGACGCCGACCGACTGCGCGTAGGCGGTGAAGTAGTTCGCGTACTGACCGCCGGCGCGGAAGTCCGGCGCGCTGCCCGGCGCCGGGATCCGGTACGGCGCGTTCACCGTCGCCAGGCCCTTGAACTCCGTCGGCACCTCGGACTGGAACTTGGCGAAGGTGGTCGAGCGGTCCTCCTGGAAGGTCTGGTAGTCCTCGCCCACCTGGACGTCGTAGCCGTCGTGGGCGTGCAGCCGCATGGCCAGCTTCAGCGCGAACGCGTCGACCCGGGTCGTGTTGCCGTTGAACACGTCCGGCCCGACGGTGAACTCGATGAAGTCGGCGTACTGCCCGTTCGGGGTGCCCAGGTAGAAGTACATCCGCCCGGCGGAGTTGGCGGGCATGTCGATGTAGGGCTGTTCGGCGATCGAGTGCGTCTGGCCGCCGAAGTTCCAGTACACCTGGCTGTCCGGGTACTTGCCGTTGGTGCGGTTGAGCACCTTCACCGTGAGGACGTTGCGCGCGGCCGGGATGCTCGCGGTGTCACCCCAGAACGAGTCCGGCGGGGTGCCCGCGCCGGGCTGCGTCGTCCCGCCGCCGGTGCCGAACACCTGGAACTCCCACAGCGAGACGCCGTACGGGGTGGCTCGCGCGGTCGTGGCGAGCCGGACGTACCGGCCGGACCCGGTCACGTTCAGCGTCTGCGTGCCGCCGGTGCCGGTGGTCGTCTGGTACACAGTGGACCACGCGGAACCGTTGGCGGACAGCTGGATCTGGTACGCGGTCGCGTAGGCGGCTTCCCAGCGGAGCACGACCTGGCTGACGGTCGCCGCCCCGCCGAGGTCGACCTGGATCCACTGTGGATCGCTGAACTGCGACGACCAGCGGGTGGCGGTGTTGCCGTCCACCGCGGCGCTCGCGGGGGTGCCGGCGTTCTCGACCGACGACGCCGTGGCGGGTTTGCCTTGGGAGATCAGGGGATCCGCCGCGGACGCCGACGGGGCGGCGAGCCCGAGGACGGCGACGGCGAGGGCCGCCGCGAGGGTAGCCAAGCGGGTACCGGGGCCGCGGCGACGGCGCCGCGGCAGGACGTTCGAGGGCATGGTTCCTCCCTGGCCGGGGAAGTGGGCGGACCCGCCGCCGGTCAGGGGACGGCGCGGTCCGGCTCGCCCCCTGAGCGCCGGGCGGATGCCCTCGAGGGCCGGCGGGGGACGACTGGTGAAAAGGTTCATACCACCGCACCCGACCTGTCAACCCTTGACAGTTCGGCGCCGCGGAGCGATCCTCGGAACCGGTTCCAGCTCGAACCTCTGCGTGGCGCCGCCACCCGCCCAGGGGCCTCATCCCCGGGAGTCAGCCATGCCCGTCCACTGTGGACTTACGCGACGAGGTCGGCCAGCACCGCGGCGGCCGCCCGCTGGCCGGACACCAGCGCGCCCTGCACCGACGGCGTGTCCCGGTGGTCGCCGCACACGTACCGGCCCGGGCCGATCCGCACCGGGCGCCGCAGCGGCGCACCCGGCCCGAACACCGGCAACGCGTTCGGGATCGCGTATGTCTCGAGCAGGTCCCACCCGCGGGTGTCCGTGTCGTAGATCCGGGCCAGCCGCTCCCGGACCCGCGGCTCCAGGCCCGGGTCCGCGCGGTCGGGCACCGACGCCGCGACCAGCGCCGAGCCGGCCGGGGCGTACGCCGGGGAGACCTCGCTGAGCACCGCCGTGTTCAGCAGCAGGTCGTCGAGACCGTCGACCAGCAGGGTCGGCGAGCGCAGCGGCGAGGCGTCGGCGCGGTAGTAGAACGTCGTGACCGCGTGCCAGCCCGGCGCTTCCACCTCCGGCAGCAGCCGCGCGGCCACGTCGCCGTCGGTCGCCACCACGACGGCCCGCGCCCGGATGTCTTCGCCGTCCCGCGTGCGGACGCCGTCCTCGGTGACCGCGTCGACCTCGACGCCCGTGCGGACCGCCAGCCCGGTTGCCAGCTGGCGCGGCAAAGCCTGCATCCCTTCGGCGGGCAACGCGCCCCCGCCGCGCAGGAAGCTGCGCCAGATCAGGTGGAACATCCGGCTCGACGTCGCGAGGGCCGGGTCGAGGAACACCCCCGCGAGGAACGGCCGCAGCACCTCCTCGACCGTGGCCCGGGTCAGCCCCCAGCGCCGCAGTTCCTCGGCGGTGCTGCGCCCGTTGTCCGCGCGATCGGCCGTCAGCACGTCCTTGGCCGCGAGCGCCGCCATCCGCGCGCCGTCGAGAGGCCGGCTCACCGCGAACGCCGCGACCCCGCGCACCGCGGGCAGGCCGTGCCACGGCCCGGCGAGCCACCGGCGTCCGGAGCCGGTCATCGCGATCGCGCCGCGCGTGAACGGCCGCGGCCGCAGCGCGGCGACGTCGGTCAGCCGCCGCAGCGCCGGGTAGGCGGGCAGCAGCACCTGGAACCCGCGGTCGAGCCGGAACCCGCCGACGACGTCGGTGCGCACCCGGCCGCCGACGTCGTCGCCCGCCTCCAGCACCGTGACCTCGGCGCCGGCCCGGCGCAGCCGCCGCGCCGCGCTCAGCCCCGCCAGCCCGCCACCCACGACGACGACGTCCATGCCGCCCTCCCTTCCTCCGCACCGAGAGTGCCCTGATCGCCGGAGGCCAACCACTCGAGCGCCGGATCTGGCACGATCGGGCCGTGGTCACGACGCGGCGGAGGCAGGCGCTCGCGATAGCGGCCGCCCTGGTCCTGGTGCTCTCGGCGTGCAGCTCCGGGTTCGGCGAGCTGAAGCTGCGGATCGCCGCGGGCAACCCCGGCGGCGTCTACGACAAGCTCGCCCAGACCCTTGCCACGGCGTGGGCCGCGGGCCTGGACATCGAGCGGCCCGCCGTGCTGCAGACCCAGGGCTCGCCCGACAACATCGACAAGGTGCTCGCCGGGGCCGCCGACGTCGCGTTCGTCGCCGCCGACGTCGCCGCCGACCGGTACAAGAGCGACCCGCGGCTGACCACCCTCGCCCGCATCCACGACGACTACCTGCACATCGTCGTCCGCGCCGACTCCGACATCCGCACCGTCGGGCAGCTGCGCGGCCGCCGGATCGCGACCGGCGCGAAGTCCTCGGGCGTGGAGTACATCGCCCGCCGGCTGCTGCAGGCAACCGACCTCACCGACTCGGTCACCACCAGCTCCCGCGGGCTCGACGACTCCGTCAAGGCCCTGCTCGACGGCGAGATCGACGCCTTCTTCTGGTCCGGCGGCCTGCCGACGCCCACGCTGGCCGCCTACAACGGCACGCAGTCGCTGCGCCTGCTCGACATCGCCGACGTGATGCCGAAGATGCAGGAGATCAACCAGGTCTACGGCACCGCGTCGATCCCGGCGAGCACGTACAACCAGCCGGGGCCGGTGACCACGCTGCTGGTGCCGAACTTCCTGATCGTCCCGAAGTCGATGAGCGACGACGTCGCCGAGGCGCTGGTCCGCGGCCTGTTCGACGCGCGCCAGCAGCTGGCGCTGGCCAACCCGGCGGCGCTGTCGATCGACGTCCACCCGGGCATCGAGACCCAGCCGATCCCCCTGCACCCCGGCGCGCTGCGGTACTACCGCGACAAGAAGACCTAGGCGGCCGGGAACGTCATCGTGATCCGCAGGCCGCCGCCGTCGGGGAGGTCGAGCGCCAGCTCGCCGTCGGAGTGCGCGGTCAGCTCGGACACGATCGCCAGGCCCAGCCCCGAACCCGGCACGTTCTGGTGGGCCGGGCTGCGCCAGAACCGGTCCAGCGCGCGGTCGAGCTCCTCGGGCGGCAGGCCGGGCCCGTGGTCGCGGACCGACAGCCGCACCCGGTCGCCGTCGCGTTCGACGGCGACCCGGATCTCGGTGCCGGCCGCGGTGAACTTCAGCGCGTTGTCCAGCAGTGCGTCGAGGATCGTCTCGGCACCGCGCGGCGGCATCCGGACCCGCGCGCCGTCGCCTGACGCGTCGACGACCAGCCGCACGTCCCGGGCCTCACCGACCACCGACCAGTCGGCGACGCGCTCGGCGACGGCCTCGTCCAGCACCACCGGGTCCAGCTCGCCGCCGGACGCCTCGGCGCGGGCCATCGAGAGGAGGCCGTCGAGGATCTGGTGCAGCCGTCCGGCGTCGACGCGCGCGGCTTCCAGGTCGGCGGCGGACTGGTCGTCGACGACGTGGCCGTCGAGGTTCCCGAGCCGGATCTTCAGCGCGGTCAGCGGGTTGCGCAGCTGGTGCGAGGCGTCGGCGACGAACGCCCGCTGCGCGGCCAGCGCACTCGACACGCTCTCGGCCATCCGGTCGAAGGAGCGCCCGAGCTGCCGCAGCTCCGGCGGGCCGCCGCCCTCCCCGACCGGTTCGGCCTCCCGCCCGCTGACCACGGACGCCACCAGCGCGCCGGTCGCGTCGTCGAGCCGCTTCACCGGCTTCAGGATCCACCGGACCACCGGGATCGCCACGCCCAGCGCCACCACGAAGGCCAGGATGCCGCCCGCGGCGAGCAGCAGCCACCACCACAGCACCGCGGCGCGCTCGGAATCGGTGGTGGACACCGTGAGCACCGCGCCGCGCACCTCGCCGTCGGCGAGCACCGGCTCGGCGAGCACCAGCGGCGTCGAGTCCCACGGCATCAGCACGCCGGCGGGCTGCGACCGGCGGCCGGCCAGCGCCTCGTGGACCGGGTCACTGATCCGCTCGTCCTTGAGGTCGATCCGCGCGGCGGCCGGGCCGAGCGCCGTCACGACCGGGCGGCCGTCCTGGTCGACCACGACCACCTGCACGCCGTACACCTCGGTGTAGCGGCGGACGTCGGGCTCGATCAGGTACGGCTTGTTGTCCAGCAGCGGCCGCTGCGCCAGCGACGCGAACCGGGCGGTGTCGGTGAGCCGGTCGAGGAAGAGGTCCTGCTGGGCGCCCGCGGCGATCGAGATGGCCAGCGGGATGCCGAGGCCGAACACCAGCAGCGCGACCAGCGTCAGCACGATGCCCTGCAGCCGGACGCGCACGCCCCTCAGCTCCGGGTGGCCGCGCCGCCGAGCCGGTAGCCGACCCCGCGGACCGTCTCGATCAGCGCCGGGCGGCCCAGCTTCGTCCGCAGCGTCGCGACGTGGACGTCGAGCGACCGGCTCTCCGCGGCGCCCCGGTGCCCCCACACCTCGGTCAGCACGTGCTCGCGCGAGCACACCGCGCCGCGCGCGCCGGCGACCAGCGCGAGCACCTGGAACTCCTTGCGGGACAACGCGATCGCGCGTCCGTCGACCAGCACCTCGTGCCGGGCGAGGTCGACGCTGACGTCCCCGACCTCGATGACCACCGGCTCGGTGACGGTGTGCTCCGGACGCCGCCGGCGCACCGCCTCGACCCGGGCGAGCAGCTCCTCGACGTCGTAGGGCTTGACGAGGTAGTCGTCGGCGCCCGCGCGCAGGCCCCGGATCCGGTCGTCGACCTCGCCGCGGGCCGACACGACGATGATCGAGACATCGCTGACCGCGCGGATCTGGGTGCAGAGGGTGACGCCGTCGATGTCCGGCAGCCCCAGGTCGAGCAGGACGACGTCGACCTCGTGCACGCGTTCGAGCACGCCGGCGCCGGTGGCCAGCCGCGCGATCGCCAGGCCGCGGCGGGTCAGCGCCGGGATGAGCGCGCCCGCGACCCGGTCGTCGTCCTCCACCAGCAGCACCCGCACCCGTCCGCCTCCCATGGTGACCCGCTCCACCGGCCGGTAGCGCCGAACTCTAGGACGTCGCGGCCCGCCACGCACGGGCCACCCGGACGGTGACTGTGGGTTACGCTGACGCCGATAGCCCCAAAAGGGACATCGATACGCAGTTGAAACCCTAAGTATTGCTCAAGCGGCCTTGCGGGCCGGGGCAGCAACGGTAGGTTCTCGCCATCGCGTGGTGACCCACGCCGCATTCGAACGACCCTGGAGGCCAGATGACCGCGGAGGTGGCGGCGCCGATGATCAAGGCGTCCGCCGTGAACAAGTACTTCGGCGACCTGCACGTGCTCAGGGAGATCACGCTCGAGGTGCCTCGCGGCCAGGTCGTCGTGGTGCTGGGTCCGTCGGGGTCGGGCAAGTCGACCCTGTGCCGGGCGATCAACCGGCTCGAGCCGATCAACTCGGGCGAGATCGCCGTCGACGGCGTGCCCCTGCCGGCCGAAGGCAAGGCCCTCGCGGCCCTGCGCGCCGACGTCGGCATGGTGTTCCAGTCGTTCAACCTGTTCGCGCACAAGACCATCGTCGAAAACGTGATGCTGGCGCCGACGAAGGTCCGCAAGTCCTCGAAGGAAGACGCGCGCAAGACGGCGATGGAGCTGCTGGAGCGCGTCGGCATCGCCAACCAGGCCGACAAGTACCCGGCTCAGCTGTCCGGCGGCCAGCAGCAGCGCGTGGCGATCGCGCGGGCGCTGGCGATGCGGCCGAAGGTCATGCTGTTCGACGAGCCGACCTCGGCGCTGGACCCGGAGATGGTCCAGGAGGTCCTCGACGTCATGACCGGCCTGGCCAAGGACGGCATGACGATGCTGGTCGTCACCCACGAGATGGGCTTCGCCCGGCGGGCAGCCGATCGGGTGATCTTCATGGCCGACGGCGAGATCGTCGAGGACACGACGCCGGAAGAGTTCTTCACCGCGCCCAAGAGCGAGCGCGCGAAGGACTTCCTCGGCAAGATCCTGACCCACTGAGAGAACGTTCCGCGGCGCCGTCGTGCCGCGGGTGACGACACACAGGAGAAATTCACATGAGGATCCGCACCCTCGCGGTGGGACTGCTCGCCGGGAGCCTGGCGCTGACCACGCTGACGGCCTGTGGCAAGGAAGGCACGCCGGCCACGCCGGGCTCGGGCGACCAGAGCGGCACGAACGCCGCGGCGCTGCCCACGTACCCCGTCGCGCAAGGCGTCGACCTGGCCGGCTCGCCGGTGTTCGCCAAGATGAAGTCGGCGGGCGCGCTGACCGTCGGCGCCAAGGACGACCAGCCCGGCCTCGGCCAGAAGGACCCGACGACCGGCAAGTTCGGCGGCTTCGACATCGAGATCGCGAAGCTCGTCTCGGCCGGCCTCGGCTTCGACCCGGAGAAGATCACCTTCCGCACGGTCGACTCGGGTGCCCGTGAGCAGACGATCGCGAACGGCGACGTGAACTACTACGTCGGCACCTACTCGATCACCGACAAGCGCAAGGCGCTCGTCTCCTTCGCCGGCCCGTACTTCCTCGCCGGCCAGGACCTGCTGGTGCGCAAGGACGACTCGTCGATCACCGGCAAGGACACGCTCAAGGGCAAGAAGGTCTGCTCGGTCACCGGCTCGACCCCGATCCAGAAGGTCCGCTCGGAGAACCTGACCGAGCCGGGCAACATCGTCGAGTTCCAGAAGTACTCGCAGTGCGTCGAGAAGCTGCTGTCGAAGGACGTCGACGCGGTCACGACCGACGACGCGATCCTCAAGGGCTACGCGGCCCAGGACCCGGACAACCTGAAGGTCGTCGGCCAGACGTTCTCCACGGAGAAGTACGGCATCGGCCTCAACAAGGACGACAAGGTCCTGCGCGACAAGGTCAACGAGATCCTGCAGAAGGCGCTGGACGACGGCACCTGGGACAAGATCTACGCCGCGACGCTCGGCAAGTCCGGTTCGCCGGCCAAGAAGCCGACCCTCGAGAAGTACTGACCTGAGCTCAAGGCCGGTGGACCGGGATCCCGGTCCACCGGCCTTCTCCATCCACCACCTGACCACGGACGCGGGGAAGGCTCCATGGACGTCCTGCTCAACAACCTGGACCTGTTCGGTCCGTTCTTCCTCCGCACGATCGAACTGTTCGTGCTCTCCGCCGTCGGCAGCCTGATCTGGGGCACGATCCTGGCCATGCTTCGGGTGAGCCCGGTCCCCGTCTTCCGCGCCATCGGCACGGCGTACGTGACGATCGCCCGGAACACCCCGCTCACCCTGGTGTTCGCGTTCTTCGTGTTCGCGTACCCGCTGCTGGACATCGTCAAGCTCGACTACTTCCCGGCCGCGGTGACCGCCCTGACCGTCTACACCTCCGCGTTCATCTGCGAGGTCGTGCGCTCGGGCATCAACACGGTGCCGGTGGGCCAGGCCGAGGCGGGCCGGGCGCTGGGCCTGACGTTCGGCCAGATCCTGGGGCAGGTCGTGCTGCCGCAGGCGCTGCGCTCGGTCGTGCCGCCGCTGATCAGCACCTTGATCGCGCTGTTGAAGAACACCACCATCGCCGCCGGTTTCTCCGTGGCCGAGGCCGGCGCGATCCGGTCGTACCTGTCCGAACGCGGGGAGAACCAGCTGATCGGCCTGCTGTGGGTCGCCCTAGGCTTCATCATCCTGGTCGCCGTGCTGTCGTTCGTCCAACGCAGCCTGGAGAAGCGCTGGAGTGTGGCCCGATGAGCAACGTCCTGTTCGACGTCCCGGGCCCGAAGGCCCGGCTGCGGTACCGGAGCTTCGCCGTCGTCGGCATCCTCGTGGTCCTGGCGTTCGTCGGGTACATCGGCTGGCGTTTCTACGACAGCGGCCAGTTCACCGCCCGCAAGTGGGAGTGGCTGCAGTACGCCCAGGTCCAAAGCGACCTCGCGAACGCGGTGCTCCAGACCCTCGAGGCGTTCGCGGCCGCGGCCGTGCTGGCGCTGGTCTTCGGTGCGATCTTCGCGGCCGGGCGCCTGTCGGACCACGCCTGGATCCGCGGGATCTCCGGATTCGTCGTCGAGTTCTTCCGCGCGATCCCGGCGCTGATCCTGATGTTCCTGTTCTACTTCGGCCTGCCGACGCTGGGCGTCCCGATGACGCCGTTCCTCGGTGTGGTGTTCGGCCTGACGCTGTACAACGGCTCGGTGCTCGCGGAGGTGTTCCGCGCGGGTATCCAGTCTCTGCCGAAGGGGCAGAGCGAAGCCGCGTACGCGCTCGGCATGCGCAAGACGCAGGTCATGTTCCTGGTGCTGCTGCCCCAGGCGATCCGGGCGATGCTTCCGACGATCATCAGCCAGCTCGTCGTGTTGCTCAAGGACACCGCGCTCGGCTTCATCATCACGTTCCAGGAACTGCTGTACTACGCGCGGTACATCGGTTCGCAGGGCGCCTTCGGGCGGCCGATCGTGCCGTCGACGATCGTCGCGACCGCCATCTACGTCGTGATGTGCCTGCTGCTGACGGCGCTGGCGACCTACCTGGAGCGGCGCAACCGCCGCAACAAGAAGGTCGTGGCGGCCCCGATGGCGGCCGATGACGTGGTGGCCGCGTCCGCCTGAGTCACTCGTTCGAGGCCCCCGGGATCCGTCCCGGGGGCCTTGTCGTACCCGGGGGTCTCCCCTAGCGTCGGGCGCATGGGCGTCGCACTGGTGACCGGCAGCTCCCGCGGACTCGGCCGGGTGATCGCGCGCAGACTGGCGCGCGACGGGTTCGCCGTCGCGGTCAACGGCCACCACGACGACGCCGACCTCAAGACGGCGGCGGAGGGCATCCTCGCGGAGGGCGGCAAGGCGGCGGCGTTCGCCGCGGACGTGACCGACCGCCGTCAGGTCGGCGAGCTCGTCGACGGTGTTACGGCGCTGCTGGGCCCGATCACCGTCCTGGTGCTGAACGCGACCGGCCCGCAGCCCGAGGCCCCGGTGTCCCAAGTGGACTGGCCGGACCACTTGGCGCAGCTGGACTTCTTCGTGCGGTCCCCGGTGCTCCTCGGGCACGCGGTGCTGCCGGGGATGCGGGCCCGCGGCCACGGCCGGATCGTCCACATCGACTCGGAGGTGGCGGACCGCCCGCCACCGGGCCGCTCGGCGTACGCGGCGGCGAAGAGCGCCCAGATCGGCTTGGCCCGCGCGTGGGCGCGCGAGCTGGCCCCGGACGGCATCACGGTCAACACGGTGGCCCCGGGTTTCGTCCCGGTGGAGCGTCACGCGGAGGTCGACGAGGCAGAGCGCGAGACGTACCGCGCCTCGGTCCCGGCGGGCCGCCTCGGCACCCCGGAAGACGTCGCGGCGGCGGTGAGCTTCTTCGCATCTGAGGAGGCGGGGTTCGTCACCGGCCAGCGTCTGCTGGTGGACGGCGGTCGCGCCCTCGGTTGAGCTGCAGCACCACCAGCACGCCGAGGATCAGCACCAGGGCCAGCGCCAACGCCGTCCACATCGCGACGTGCAGCTGCAGCAACCCGCCGGCCAGCGCGCCCACCAACATCGCCCCCACCGCGGCCACCTTCCGCAGCGGGTGCGCGCCCGGGCCGCCGGCCGCCTTCGAGTCCGCCGCGAAGCCCGTCAGCGTCATCGTCAAGACCGTCGTCGTCAGGTCGGGCGCGCCGATCCGGCGGACCGCGGCGTTCTGCAGGCCCATCGCCACGCCCAGCACGACGATCAGCAGCTCGCTGCCCGGCCGCGTGCCCGCCCCGAGCGTCGCCGACAGCACGACCGCCACCGCGACCAGCGCCGCCTGGACCGCCGTCGCCTGCCGGAGCGCGTCGTAGTCGTCGTCGCGGCGGGCCAGCCGGCCGCCCGCGAGCGCGCCCGCCAGGAACGCCAGCACCGCGGTCAGCGACGCGAGCACCGACAGCGTCGTCTCCCCCGCCGCCGCGAACCCGAGGAACACGACGTTGCCGGTCATGTTGGCCACGAACACGCGGCCCAGCCCGAGGAAGCTGACGGCGTCGACGACCCCGGTCACGACGGTCAGCGTCAGCAGCAGCGCGGCCAGGTCGCGGGGTTTCGGTTCAGCCATGCACGCAGTCAACCACCGCGCGGGTCAGGCCGCGGTGCCCGAGCGCGTCGGTGCTGTCGACGAACTGGTCGATCGCCCCGATCACCGGCGTGCCGCCGGCCAGGGAGCGGACGAACCGCTCGGCGTGGATCACCCGGAACGGGCGGTCGAAGAAGCAGCTCGCGCGCGGCTCGACCGGGTCGGTGAGGCCGAGCGCGTTGTGCTGCCCGGCGACGTTCTCGCAGGCCGCGACGAGGTGCCGTTCGCGCTCCCGCCAGTCCGTCGCCGCCAGGGCGCCGGTGAGGTGCGGGGTCAACGCCGCGGCCGCGGGCAGCCGCGCGAAGGCACTGCCGAGCCACTTGCCGTACGGCGGGTAGCGGCGGGCCATCAGCAGGCACAGCCGCATGAGGTCCCGCACGAGCCGCGCGGCGACGACGGCCGAGCCCAGCTCGTCGCCGACCTCGCCGCACCGGCCGACGAACGCGTCCTCCTGGCCGATGCGGTGCCACTGACCTGCGAGGACGTACCGCCAGACGTCGTCGGGGTACCAGGCGACACGCCGCCGGAGCGCCTCGAACCCGAGGTCGTCGTGGTGGACCGCCCCGCCGGTGAACTCGGCGAAGACCTGGGTCGGGGTGGCGAGCCAGTCGCGGCGGCCGGGGTGGTGCGGGTCGAAGCCGAGGAAGCCGCGCGCCCAGTCGTCGAGCGTCGCGACTTCGAGTTTCGCCGGGTGGCCCAGGAACGCGTCCGGGATCGGGACGTCCCGGACTTCCGGGAGGAAGAGGAAGACGCGGGCGGTCCAGTCGTGGTCGGTGGAGCGCGCGGTGTCGAAGCCGAGGACCTCGGAGCCGGGCCCGACCAGCGCGGCGGTGTGCGGCCCGTCGACGGCCGGCGCGACCGCTTCGGCGTAGAACCGGCGGCTCAGCTCGATTCCGGAGACGTGCACGGCCTTACCTCCAGGGGCACTTCGTCGTCACGACCTCACGCGGGGTTCCGACAGCTTTTATAGACTTCCGGATCGAGCAGCGACAAACCCTTTGTTGGGCCGCTAACGAGCGAAGCGTGCTTCGTCGAGCGAAGCTGCTTCGCGGTGCTTCGCAAACGGAATCCGTTGTCACACAGGCGGAACACTGACCTCCTTGCGGTGAATCCCTGCGCGGCTTGGGCTGTTTTGTCGGGGGTCGCCTCTAGCGTGCGGGCATGACCGAAAAGAGCACGGTGCGCACGCGTGAAATGGCCGTGGAACTGAAGGCACAACGTGAACTGAAGGAGATGACGCTGCGAGAAGTGGCCCGTCGCGCCGACTGGTCGGCATCGAAGGTGTCGGCGTGGGAGAACGGCCGCCGCATCTCGCCGATCGACGCGGCGATCTACCTCGCCCACTGCGGCACCGGGACAGCCGAGCGCACGAGGCTCCTCGAACTGACGAAACCTCCCGGCGACCTGTACTGGGTACGGCCGTACTTCGACAAGCTCGTCGACCCGATGAAATCCCTCATCATCCAGGAAAACCTGGCGGACACGGTCGTCTACTACAGCCCGGCCGCCATCCCCGGGATGCTGCAGACGGAGGAGTACGTCCGCACCTGTTTCGAACTGACCGGGCGCTACACGACCGAACGGCTGGGTGTGTTGACTCGGGCACGCGTGGATCGGCAGCAGCTGCTCCAACGCCGAGACCCGCCGCGCTGCACGTTCTTCGTGCACGAGCGGGCCCTGCGCTCGGTCGTGGGCGGTCCGGAGCTCATGCACGAACAGCTGCAGAACCTCGTCCTCACCACGAACTTGCCGCACTGCGTCATCCGCGTGGTACCGGAGTCGGACCCGACGTTCCGGGTGCTCACCACGACGTTCACCGTGATGGAGTTCCCCGAACATCCGCCGGTGGTCTACGAAGAGACCTACACAGCGGGCTTGTTCGTGGACGACCGGGTCGCCGTCGAAGCGTTCTACATCCTGGTCACACGGCTGGAACAAGCAGCGCTTCCCGAGGCACAATCGAGGGAGTGGCTCGTCCGGTTCGCGGACGAGTACGAACGCATGAGGGAGTGACCCATGGCGCCCCGCGGCCGGACCTGGTTCAAGAGCAGCTACAGCGAAGGGCAGGAACACCAGACCTGCGTGGAGATCGCGCTCGACGAGACCGCCACCGCGGTCCGGGACTCGAAGGCACCGGACGCCGGGCACCTCACTGTTCCGCACCGGGCGTGGTCCGAGCTCCTCAGTTCGCTTCGCTGACCAGCCGCCCGTCGTGCCAGACTGCCCGGACCCGACCAGGCAGATCCGACACGTCGAGCCCCACGCCGTCCAGCAACACCAGGTCCGCCCGCAACCCCGGCTCGACCCGGCCCCGATCGTCGTCCAGCCTGAGCAACCGCGCCGCTTCGGAGGTGGCCGCCTTCAGCGCGGCCGCGTCGCCCAGTACCGCGGCCAGCAACCTCAGCTCGGTCGTCAAGTCGACATGGGGACGCGGGGCCAGGTCCGACCCCGCGGCGATCCGGACGCCCGCCTCCACCGCGAGGCGCAGCGAACGCCGGTGCCGGTCGGCGAACTCGGTGTCGCTCATCGGCGCCAGCGTCGGCACGTACCAAGCGCCGGCCAGGGCCGCGACGGCGGCGTCGTCGAGGAACGTGCCGTGCTCGACGCTGCGCACGCCCGCGCGGGCTGCCGACACCACGGCCGCCGAGGTGTGCGCGTGCGCCAGGACGTCGCGGCCGCAGCGGGCGGCTTCGTCGACCACGGCGGCGAGCTCCTCGTCGGTCGGGCGGACGTCCACGCCCGCGCGGACCGCCCGCATCGAGCCGCTCGCGCCGACCTTGATCCAGTCGGCGTCCGCGCGCACCATCCTGCGGACGGCCGCGCGGGCGGCGTCCGGCCCGTCGAACAACGGGTCGGGCAGCGACGGGTCGCCGTAGTTGTCGACGGCGCCCGAGGCCGGGTCCCACACGTCGCCGAGCCCGCCGGTCGGTCCCAGCTGACGCAGGCTGATCAGCAGGTCCGGCCCGGAAATCCACCCCTGGGCCAGCGCGTGCCTGAAGCCGGCGTCGGCGCCCCACGCGTCCCGCACGGTCGTGATCCCCCGCGCCAGCAACCCCCGCAGCACCGGCACGGCCTCAAGGATCCGGGCGCTGCGCGGCAACGGCTCGGGCCGCCGGAACGCGACGTGCACGTGGCAGTCGATGAGCCCGGGGATCAGCAGCCCACCCGAGCAGTCGACGGGCGGACCGTCGAGGCCCAGTCCGACTTCGGCGATCCGCTCGCCGTCGAGCCGGACGTCCGCGCGGGTCGTCTCGCCGGTCTCGGGGTTGAACACGTGCGCCCCGGCGAGCACCGTCACGCGAGTGCCTTGCGGTAGACGAGGAAATCGCACGGCGTGGCCAGCGACGGCGCGAGGTGCGGGTAGTCCACGGCGAGGTCGGCGCGGTGCGTCACGCGGTAGCCGAGCCGGTTGTACCACTCGGCGAGGAACTGCTTGGCCGGGTGCGTCCACTCGCGCGGCACCAGCAGTTCCAGCTGCATCTCGCGGCAGCCCGCGTCCCGGCTCGTCCGCTCGGCGAAGCGGACGAGCTCCCGTCCGACGCCGAGGCCGCGCCGCGCGGGGTCGGCCGCCAGCATGCCGAACTCGCCGGTCGTCTCGTCGAGCCGCTGGACGCGCACCGACCCGGCGAGGTCACCGTCCACGAAAGCGACGGCAATCTCCCCGGCCCGCACGAAGCCGGCCATCTCGTCGGCGGCGGTCCGGTCGGTGCTGCCCAGCCACAGCCCCTTCTCGGACTCGGCGTAGACCTGGTTCACCAGCCCGGCGATCCGGGCGATCAAGGCGGGGTCGGCGGACGGCGGCAGCAGCTCGATCTCCAGCACCCCACCATCCTGCCGCGATCACGGCTCGAGCGCTCGCACGCGGGGCGCCACGGAAATGAAGACGCTCGCGAACCGGCTTGATCGCACGGTTCGCGAGCGTCGGGAGGGAAGTGCTACTTGTCGCGGCGGAAGAGCTTGTTGCCCAGCCACACGATCGGGTCGTACTTGCGGTCCGCGACGCGCTCCTTCATCGGGATGAGCGCGTTGTCGGTGATGTGGATGCCCTCCGGGCAGACCTCGCTGCAGCACTTGGTGATGTTGCAGTAGCCGAGGCCGTGCTCCTCCTGCGCCGCGTCACGTCGATCCGCGACGTCGAGCGGGTGCATCTCCAGTTCGGCGATGCGCATCAGGTACCGCGGCCCGGCGAAGGACTCCTTGTTCTCCTCGTGGTCGCGCACCACGTGGCAGGTGTTCTGGCACAGGAAGCACTCGATGCACTTCCGGAACTCCTGCGACCGCTCGACGTCCACCTGCTGCATCCGGTACTCACCGGGCTTCAGGTCCGCGGGCGGCGTGAACGACGGGATCTCCCGCGCCTTCGTGTAGTTGAACGACACGTCGGTGACGAGGTCGCGGATCACCGGGAACGTCCGCATCGGCGTCACCGTGATCACCTCTTCCTCGGTGAAGGTCGACATCCGCGTCATGCACAGCAGGCGCGGCTTGCCGTTGATCTCCGCCGAGCACGAGCCGCACTTGCCCGCCTTGCAGTTCCAGCGCACCGCGAGGTCCGACGCCTGGGTGGCCTGCAGCCGGTGGATGATGTCGAGGACGACCTCGCCCTCGTTCACCTCCACCGTGAAGTCCTGCAGCTCGCCGCCGGTGTCGTCCCCGCGCCAGACGCGGAAGCTCGCTTTGTAGCTCATGCCTTGCTCCCGGGGTGCGCCTCGAGCTCGTCGTCGGTGTAGTACTTCCCGAGTTCGCCGAATTCGAACAGCTCCAGCAGGTCCTGCCGCAGCGGCACCTGCTCCTTCACTTCGACGCCGATGTCCGGGACGACCGGGTTGTCCCCCTCCGACGCCGAGCACACCAGCAGCTTGTGCCGCCACTCGGCGTCCATGCCGGGGAAGTCGTCCCGCGTGTGCCCGCCGCGGCTTTCGGTCCGCGTCAACGCGGCCTTCGCGACGCACTCGCTGACCATCAGCATGTTGCGCAGGTCGATCGCGAGGTGCCAGCCGGGGTTGAACTGCCGGTGCCCCTCCACCGTGACGCGCAGGATCCGCTGCCGCAGCTCGGCCAGCTTCACCAGCGCCTGCTCGATCTCGCCGGCCTTGCGGATGATGCCGACCAGGTCGTTCATCGACTGCTGCAGCTCGGTGTGCAGGGTGTACGGGTTCTCCGCGGACGCACCGGAAGGCGGGTCGAACGGCGCCAGTGCCATCTTCGCCGCGGCGTCCACATCGGACTGCCCGACCGCGGGCCGCTCGGTCAGGCCGGACACGTACTCGGCCGCGCCGAGGCCCGCGCGGCGGCCGAACACCAGCAGGTCCGACAGCGAGTTGCCGCCGAGCCGGTTGGACCCGTGCATGCCGCCCGAGCACTCGCCGGCGGCGAACAGGCCGGGCACGCTCGCCGCGGCCGTGTCCGGGTCGACCTCGATGCCGCCCATGACGTAGTGGCAGGTCGGGCCGACCTCCATCGGCTCCGCGGTGATGTCGACGTCCGCCAGCTCCTTGAACTGGTGGTACATCGACGGCAGCCGCTTCTTGATCTCCTCGGTCGGCAGCCGGCTCGCGATGTCGAGGAACACGCCGCCGTGCGGGGACCCGCGCCCCTCCTTGACCTCGGAGTTGATCGCGCGCGCCACCTCGTCGCGGGGCAGCAGGTCCGGCGTGCGCCGGTTGTTGTCCGCGTCGGCGTACCAGCGGTCGGCTTCCTCTTCGCTTTCCGCGTACTGGCCCTTGAACACCTCGGGCACGTACTCGAACATGAACCGCTTGCCGTCGGAGTTCTTGAGCACGCCGCCGTCACCGCGCACGCCCTCGGTGACGAGGATGCCCTTGACGCTCGGCGGCCAGACCATGCCGGTCGGGTGGAACTGGACGAACTCCATGTTGATCAGCTTCGCGCCCGCCCGCAGGGCCAGCGCGTGGCCGTCGCCGGTGTACTCCCACGAGTTCGACGTCACCTTGAACGACTTGCCGATGCCGCCGGTGGCGAGCACGACCGCGGGCGCCTCGAAGAGGATGAACCGCCCGCTCTCGCGCCAGTACCCGAAGGCACCCGCGATACGACCGTCCGTCGTGAGCAGCTCGGTGACCGTGCACTCGGCGAAAACCTTGATCTTCGCCTCGTAGTCGCCGGTCTCGGCGAAGTCCTCCTGCTGCAGCGAAACGATCTTCTGCTGCATCGTGCGGATCAGCTCGAGGCCGGTGCGGTCACCGACGTGCGCCAGCCGCGGGTAGGTGTGCCCGCCGAAGTTGCGCTGGCTGATCCGGCCGTCGGCGGTGCGGTCGAACAGCGCGCCGTAGGTCTCCAGCTCCCAGACGCGGTCGGGCGCCTCCTTGGCGTGCAGCTCGGCCATCCGCCAGTTGTTGAGGAACTTCCCGCCGCGCATGGTGTCGCGGAAGTGGACCTGCCAGTTGTCGTTCGAGTTCGCGTTGCCCATCGACGCCGCGCACCCGCCCTCGGCCATCACCGTGTGCGCCTTGCCGAACAGGGACTTGCACACGACGGCGACGCGGAAGCCGCGTTCGCGCGCCTCGATCACAGCTCGCAGACCGGCGCCACCGGCACCGATCACCACCACGTCGTAGCTGTGCCGTTCGACCTCGGTCATGAAGAGATTCCACCTCGGAACTGGGGACGTCGTTGTCGGTGCGGGGAGACTAGTTCACGAACCTCAGGTCCGAAATCGCGCCGCTGGCGACGAGCATGACGTAGAAGTCGGTCAGCACCAGCGTGCCGAGCGTCGTCCAGGCCAGCGCCATGTGGCGGGTGTTGAGCTTCGAGACCTTGGTCCAGATCCAGTAGCGCACCGGATGCTTGGAGAAGTGCTTCAGCCTGCCGCCGGTCACGTGCCGGCACGAGTGGCAGGAAAGCGTGTACGCCCACAGCAGGATCACGTTGCCGAGCAGGATGATGTTGCCCAGCCCGAACCCGAAGCCGCCGGTCTTCCCGTGGAACGCCGTGATCGCGTCGTAGGTGTTGACCAGCGAGACGATCAGCGCGACGTAGAAGAAGTAGCGGTGGACGTTCTGGATGATGAGCGGCAGCCGCGTCTCGCCGGTGTACTTCGCGTGCGGTTCCGCGACGGCGCAGGCGGGCGGGGAGAACCACACGGCCCGGTAGTAGGCCTTGCGGTAGTAGTAGCAGGTCAGGCGGAACCCGAGCAGGAACGGCAGCACGACGAACCCGAGCGGGATGAACCCGGGCAGGTCGCCGAACCAGTGGCCGAAGTGGCTCGAGCCCTCGACGCAGGAAGTGGACAGGCAGGGCGAGTAGAACGGCGTCAGGTAGTGGTAGTCGGGCACCCAGTACGCGGTGCGCACGAACGACCGGACCGTCGCGTAGATGATGAACGCCGACAGCCCGAGCACGGTCAGCAGCGGCTGGAGCCACCACCGGTCCGTCCGGAGGGTGCGCTCGGCGATCCGGGCCCGCTTGGGGGCCCGGACGCCGGTGCCGACGCCGTTGTCAGCCGGAGCGCTCACCGCTGGTCGCGCTTGTAGCCGCCGACGCCTTCGTCATCGGCGCCGTGCCACAAGGACGGGTCGTACGGGGTGTCCGGTACGGGGACGCGTTCGGCCGCCTTCGCCTGGGCGGGCACCGCGAGCGGCGTGCCGTCGAGGTCCGCGGTGTCGATGTCGAGGCGCTCCACGTCGTTCGCGAGCCGGCGGACCGCCGACGCGTCGCCGTAACGAGAGCGCAGTGCGCCGACGCACTGCCTGAGCTGGCCGATGGTTCGCCGCAGCTCGGCGATCTCGGAGGTGGACATCAATCCTCCCGGGTGTGGTGGGGCCGGCGGAGCCGGGCGATCACTCGCCCTTACGGCTTTACCGTGCGTCGTGCAGTGTGACAACTAGCACACTAACGGTTCTGGGGGTGATCGGGGTCACGCGGGTCGATCTTCTGAATCGATTTTGATTCGGCGTTTTCCCGAGGTACTGTGGCCAGTGTCACGACCCAGAGGCGTCAGCGCTGCCGTCCCGCGGACCACCCCACACCAGTGATCCGGAGCCGGACATGAGCCCCACCCCCACCACGAAGCTGCACCGAGTCGTCGCCGACGTCACCGAGCGCATCGCCGCCCGCAGTGCCGCGACCCGCGCCGCCTACCTCGCCCGCACGGCCGCCGCGTACGAAGAAGGCCCGGTCCGCCGCGGTCTCGCGTGCAGCAACCTCGCCCACGGCTTCGCCGCCATGGACGGCGTCGACAAGGAAGCGCTGCGGGCCGCGCGCGCCCCGGGCGTCGCGATCGTCTCGTCCTACAACGACCTGCTCTCGGCGCACCAGCCGATGCAGGAGTACCCGGCGTGGCTGAAGAAGTCCGTGCGGACCGCCGGCGGGGTCGCCCAGTTCGCCGGCGGCGTGCCCGCGATGTGCGACGGGATCACCCAGGGCCGCGCGGGCATGGAGCTGTCGCTGTTCAGCCGCGAGGTCATCGCGATGTCGACGGCGATCGCGCTCTCGCACGACATGTTCGACGCGGCCCTGCTGCTGGGCGTCTGCGACAAGATCGTGCCCGGCCTGCTGATCGGCGCCCTGTCGTTCGGGCACCTGCCGGCTCTGCTGGTTCCGGCCGGGCCGATGAACTCCGGGCTGCCGAACAAGGAGAAGGCGCGCGTCCGGCAGCAGTACGCCGAGGGCCTCGCGACCCGTGAAGACCTCCTCGACGCCGAAGCGGCGTCGTACCACTCGGCCGGCACCTGCACCTTCTACGGCACGGCCAACTCCAACCAGATGGTCGTCGAGGTGATGGGCCTGCACCTGCCCGGCGCCAGCTTCGTCCAGCCGGGCTCTTCCCTGCGTCAGGCGCTCACCGAAGAAGCCGGACGCCGGATCGTCGCCATTTCGCGCGGCGAGGAGTACACGCCGGTCGCGCGGATCCTCGACGAGAAGGCGTTCGTCAACGGCGTCATCGCGCTGCTCGCCACCGGCGGCTCGACGAACCACACGATGCACCTGGTCGCGATCGCCGCGGCCGCGGGCATCCAGCTCACCTGGGACGACTTCTCCGACCTCTCGGCGGTCGTGCCGCTGCTGGCGCGGGTCTACCCGAACGGCAGCGCCGACATCAACCACTTCCACGCCGCCGGCGGCATCCAGTTCCTGGTCGGCACGCTGCTCGACGCGGGGCTGCTGCACGAGGACGTCCACACGGTCGCCGGGTTCGGGCTGCACCGCTACCGCGCCGAGCCGATCCTGTCCGACGGCGAGCTGGTCTGGCGCGACGTCCCCACCCGCAGCCTCGACGAGGACGTGCTGCGCCCGGTCTGGCGCCCCTTCGCCGCGGACGGCGGGCTGCGGATGGTCGAGGGCAACCTCGGCCGCGCGGTCGTCAAGGTGTCGGCGGTGGCGCCCGAACACCGGGTCGTCCAGGCGCCGGCGCGGGTGTTCACCACCCAGGAGGCGTTCAAGGCCGCGTTCGAGGCCGGCGAGCTGGACCGCGACGTCGTCGTGGTGGTCCGGCAGCAGGGACCGCGGGCCAACGGCATGCCGGAGCTGCACGGCCTGACGCCGGCCCTGGGCGTGCTGATGGACCGCGGGCACGCCGTGGCGTTGCTCACCGACGGCCGCATGTCGGGAGCGTCGGGCAAGATCCCGGCCGCCATCCAGGTGACGCCGGAAGCCGCGGCGGGCGGCCCGATCGCGCGCATCGCCGACGGCGACGTCATCCGGCTCGACGCGGCCACGGGCAGCCTCGACGTGCTCGTCGGTGACGAAGAACTCGCCCGCCGCGAGCTTGTGGACTCACCGCCGTCCGAAGCATCCTGGACCGGCACCGGCCGAGAGCTGTTCGCCGCGTTGCGCCGTGCCGTCGGCCCCGCTGACCAGGGCGCATCGGTGTTCGGCGGCCTGACGCCGGAGCACTTCGGAACGCCCGCTCTCACAATCCAGGAGGTCGGTCAGTGACCACCGGTCAGGACCTGCTCGAGCTGTCCCCCGTGATGCCCGTCGTGGTGATCGACGACGCCGCCGACGCCGTGCCCACGGCCCGGGCGCTGCTCGCCGGCGGGATCGGGGTCATCGAGCTGACCCTGCGCACCCCGGCGGCGTTGTCCGCGATCGAGCGCGTCGCGGCCGAGGTGCCGGACATCGTCATCGGCGCCGGCACCATCACCGCGGCGGACCACGCGAAGCAGGCGGCGGACGCGGGGGCGAAGTTCCTCGTGACGCCGGGCTGCACCGACGCGGTCGTCGACGCGTGCTTCGACACCGGGCTGCCGTTCCTGCCCGGCGCGAGCACCGTGTCCGAGGCGATGCGGCTGGCCGAGCGCGGCATCACGGCGCTGAAGTTCTTCCCGGCCGAGGCGTCCGGCGGGGTCGCGTACCTGAAGTCGATCGCGGGCCCGTTGCCGTCGTTGAAGTTCTGCCCGACGGGCGGGATCACGGTCGCTTCGGCGCCTTCTTACCTGGCCTTGGACAACGTCGGCTGCATCGGCGGTTCGTGGCTGACGGCCTCGCTCGACCCCGCCACGATCGAGAAGCTGGCCGCGGAAGCCGCGCAGCTGTAGCGGAGATCACCCCGCGTCATCGCCGCGCCCGAACGGCGGAATGCGCGTCCGCATTCCGGGAGCACCGTTCCAGCTTTCTGGAACGGTGCTCCGAGCGGGTGTGGCGGCAGTCATGAATCCCGCTGAATGGAGCAATCGCGGCCTCGGTGGGTGATTTACCGGCCTGTTATCGTTTCCCCTCGCTGTTTCGAGCGAGGAGATCCGGTGTCCCTGACCGATGTGGTCGCCCCCAGTCCTGCCCCCGAGAACGTCGCCGCACTCGTCGGTGAACGCCTTTCGCTGTCCGCCCTCCACCAGCTGGGCGGCACCCTCGGCGGCTATTCCTTCGTCAAGGTCGTGGTCGACCGCGAAAACGCGGTGATCCACTTCCTGAACGACGCCCGCCATTCCTTTCACGCGATCTATATCGGGGAAGAGATCCTCGGCGTCCCCGAAGAACGGGTGCGCGCGGAGATCGACTCCTACAACCAGGACTTCTACCACGCACCGGACCGCCGGTTCCTGCTCGGCATTCTCGCCCGCCACCCGCAGCTGCTTTCGCTCGAGACGGTCGAGGTCGACACGATGCCGGCCGCGCTGATCCGCGAGTTCCACGCGTTCGTCGCGCGGTACGTCGACCCGGCGCTGCCGCTGGTGTTCAAGCCGGCCAACCAGCTGCAGGAGCGGATCGTCCGCGAGATCCCGCCGGGCGAGCTGCCGCGGGTGTTCGCGCACGAGCTGTTCTCGACGGCGCCGTTCGTGCCCTTGAACCCCGGCACGGCGACGGGCCGGCTGCGCGCGTTCCGCACCGAGGCCGAGTACCGCGCCGCGACGCTGGAGTGGTCGGACATCATCGTGATGGACCGCGTCCCCGACGACATCCCCCGGCTGTCCGGCATCGTCAACGCCCGCCACACGACACCGTTGTCGCACACCAACGTCCTCGCCACCGGCTGGCAGATCCCGAATGCCGTCCAGGTCGGCGCGCTGGCCGACATCGACCGGCGCGACCTCGACGGCAAGTGGGTCGAGTACACAGTGGACGACCAGGGGCTGACGCTGCGGGAGGTCACCGAGCCTGCGTCGGCCGCGCCGCCGAAGTGGTACGCCCAGCGCGTCACGCTGGAGGAGCCGGAGTCCGGGGCCGGCCCGATCGTGCACCTGAACCGGCTGCGCGCGACCGACCGCTACCGGTACGGCACGAAGGCGGCCAACCTCGGCGAGCTGCACCACGTGCTGGCGCACGGTTCGCAGCGGCTGCTCGGCTTCTACCAGGTGCCGCGCCCGCCGCGGGAGAACCTGCTGCCGTACCTGGCCCGGCTGCTGGACGTCCCCCCGGGCTCCGACCTCGCCGCGGCCGCGCACCGGCTCCTGGACGAGCACGTCCGCGTGCCCCGCGGGATCGCCTTGCCGTTCTCGCTGCAGCGGCGGTTCCTCGAGTCGTCGCCGCGGATCCAGCAGGCCATCGGCAAGCTGAAAATGGCCCTGGAGCTGGACGCCCGCGAGATCGAGCCGCTGTGCGTCGAGCTGCAGGGCCTGATCCGGTCCGCGCGGCTGCCGGGCGCGCTCGCCGGGGAGATCGACTCCGCGCTGGTGTCGCAGCTGGCCGGGGTCCGGACGTTCGTCGTGCGCAGCTCGTCGAACGCCGAAGACCTGGCCGGGTTCTCCGCGGCCGGGATCTACGAGTCGCTCAACCACGTCACCACGGCCGAGCGGATCTTCGCCAGCGTCAAGGAGGTGTGGGCGTCGCTGGTGTCGGTGCGCAGCGTCCGGCTGCGGCACCAGGCCGGGATCTCCCTCGACGAGTGCTACATGGGCGTGGTGATCCAGGAGCAGGTCGCGGCCGACTTCGGCGGTGTGCTCGTGACGACGAACCCGATGAACCGCGCGGACTTCCGCACGGTGTACGTCAACGTGTCGCCGCGCGTGACCGACGTCGTCGAGGGTTCGGCGTTGCCCATGCAGTACCTGTACTCGACGGTCGAAGGCGGCGGCCGCACGGTGTCGCTCGGCGACGCCCCCGCGGACCTCGACCCGCGGGCGCACGACCAGCTGCAGCGGCTCGCGATCGCCGGCCGCCTGCTGCAGGGGCACTTCTCGCCCGACTACACGTTCGACTCGCCGGTGGACGTCGAGTGGCTCGCCGACGGCGAGCACCTCCACCTCGTGCAGCTGCGTCCGTATTCCGTTTGAGTTCCGGGAGAAACCGTCATGCTGGGCCTTGGCCTGCCCGCGAACCCCGCCGTGCGACGCACCGTCCGGCTGACCTACGGGTTCCAGTTCTTCTTCGGCCTGCTGCTGTGGGTGCCGATCTTCTACCAGTACCAGAAGCTCGTCGGCCTGTCCGACGGCGAGATCTTCGGCATCCAGAGCATCTACTACGTCGTGTTCTGCCTGCTGGAGATCCCGACCGGGCTGCTCGCCGACCGGTTCGACTACCGCACCTCGCTGACGGCCGGCGCCGGCGTGCTCGTGGCGGCGAACCTGGTGCCGGTGTTCCTCGGCTCGTACCCCGGGTTCCTGGTGCACTTCATCCTGATCGCCTTGGCGCGGTCACTGGTGTCCGGCGCGCAGAGCGCGTACCTGTACGAGTACCTGCACGCTTCCGGCGCCGGTGAGCACTACTTGCGCGTGGAAGGCGTCGGCCGCGCGTACAGCCTGGTCGGCAAGATCGTGTACTGGCCGGTGATCGGCCTGCTGATGACGTGGAACCTCCCTTCCCCGTACTGGCTGACGGCGATCAACGCCGGCGTGGCCCTGCTGTTCGCGCTGAAGCTCCCGCCGATTCCCGGCGGCCGCCGGGTCACGGGCAAGACGGCCTCCCTGGTGGCCGGTGTCGGGGGCGCGCTGTCGGCGCTGCGGTCGTCGCGGTGGCTGGTGCTGCTGATGGTGCAGGGCATCGCGATGTTCACGCTGGTCCGGATCTGCCAGGTGAACCTGTTCCAGCCGATCCTGGAGTCGAAGTCGCTGTCGGTGAACTGGTACGGCGCGATACTGGCCGCCATGACGGTCTTCGAGGCCCTGGGCGCGGCCCGCCCCCACCGCCTCCGCCGCGCGATCGGCCCGGTGGGGTCGGTGTTCACGCTGACGATCGTGATGGCGTTGTGCCTCGGGGTGGTCGTGTTCGTGGGTTCCTTCCCGGCAGTGGTCTTGTTGTGCGTCTTCGCGGTGGCGACGGGGATTTCGTTCCCGGTGCAGAAGCAGCTGCTGAACGACTCGATCCCGGACTCCCGCTACCGCGCGACGCTCCTGTCGATGGAGTCCATTGTGGACCGCGCGGTGTGCGCCCTGGTGGCGGTGGCGCTGGGCGCGTACCTGGCGGCCGGTCAGCTCGACGAGTTCCTGGTGCTGTCGGCGGTGGTCACGTGCGTGGTGATGGGGTTGCTCGCGGTGCTGCTGCTGGCGGTCCGCAAGCACCGCTCGGACCGCCGGGTGCCGACCGCCCGCCGCCCCGGCGCGACTCTCCCGCCGGCCGACCTGGAAGGTCGGGTGCAGCACCAGGTGGGAGAAGCCCGCCGCTGACCCAGCGGCCGGCGCCACCGCCGGTGCTCGCTCGCCCAAGCCGCCACGCGGTCTGCGGGTTCCAGGCCGCCCACAGCGGGTTCCGGGCACTCGACCACCTTTGCCGGCCGCCCAGGCCCAGGCCGCCCGCACGCAGCCCGTACACCCCGCCCACGCTCGCCGACCGCCCCAGGCCGCCCGGGCACCCGCCCGCGCTTGCCAGCCGCCCCGCCCCAGGCCGCCCGCAGGCAGCCCGTGCACCCGCCCACGCTCGCCGACCGCCCCAGGCCGCCCGCAGGCAGCCCGTGCACCCGTCCACGCTCGCCAGCCGCCCCACCCCAGGCCGCCCAGGCACCCGCAAGCAGTCCGAGCACCCGCCCACGCTCGCCAGCCCACCCCGCCCCAAGCCGCCATCGCTTGCCGGGCCGCCCGACCGCCGTGCTGGGCCGGCGGGCGCCGGTCAGTCGATGACGGCGTCGTCGAGCAGGGTGGACTCCGCGCCGTACTCGCGGAGTTCCTCCCTGATCACGGTGTACGCCAGCCCCTGCGGATAGCCCTTGCGGGCGAGGAAGCCGAGCAGCCGCCGCAGTGCGGTCTGCTCGTCGACGTTGCCGAGCGACCCGAGCCGCTTGCGGACCAGTTCCCTGGCCATCTGCTCTTCGGACTCGCGGTCGACCTCGCCCGCCGCCTGCGCGGCGACCTCACCGTCGACGCCTTTGCGCCGCAGCTCGGCCACCAGCGCGGTGCGGGACAGCCCCTGGTTCGCGTGCCGGGACTTCACCCACAGCTGGGCGAACTCCTCGTCGTTGACCAGCCCCGCCCGGTCGAGCTTGCCGAGCAGGGTCTCGCTGGTCTCCTCGTCGAACCCCTTGCGGTGCAACGCCTGCCGCAGCTCCTCCTGGGTGCGCGGCCGGGCGGCCAGGAGATCGAAGCAGATCTCCTTGGCCTTCTTGTACCGCTCCTCGGGAGGCAGCTCGGCCGGCGGAACCTTGGGCGCCCTCGCCACCTACGTCACTCCTCGTCTTCACAAACCCGCGCCCGAAGTCGAAACGCGACCACGGCCGGGGTCCAGGGGGCTTGCCCCCTGGCGGGGGTCCGGGGGTTCGACACCCGGGAAACACGGCAAAGGGATGAGGGCGAGCGCACTCCGCGAGCACACCGGCCCAATCCCGAGCCCCCTTCGCTCAGAAGTCCACCGGCGCCGGGACCGCCTCGACGGCGTCCGCGTCGAGCTGCGGGCCGATGCCGAGCTTCTCCTTGATCCGCTTCTCGATCTCGTTGGCGATGTCCGGGTTGTCGCGCAGGAACCGGCGCGCGTTCTCCTTGCCCTGGCCGAGCTGGTCACCCTCGTAGGTGTACCAAGCGCCCGACTTGCGCACGATGGACTGGTCGACACCCATGTCGATCAGCGAGCCCTCGCGGGAGATGCCCTGGCCGTACAGGATGTCGAACTCCGCCTGCTTGAAGGGCGGGGCCACCTTGTTCTTGACGACCTTGACGCGGGTGCGGTTACCGACCGCCTCGCCGGCGTCCTTCATCGTCTCGATGCGGCGCACGTCCAGGCGGACCGACGCGTAGAACTTCAGCGCCTTACCACCGGTCGTCGTCTCCGGGGAGCCGAACATGACGCCGACCTTCTCGCGGAGCTGGTTGATGAAGATCGCCGTGGTGCCCGAGTTGGAGAGCGCACCGGTGATCTTCCGCAGCGCCTGGCTCATCAGGCGGGCCTGGAGGCCGACGTGCGAGTCACCCATCTCGCCCTCGATCTCGGCGCGCGGCACGAGCGCGGCGACGGAGTCGATGACCAGGATGTCGAGCGCGCCGGAGCGGATCAGCATGTCCGCGATCTCGAGCGCCTGCTCACCGGTGTCCGGCTGGGACACGAGCAGCGCGTCGGTGTCGACGCCGAGGTTCTTCGCGTACTCCGGGTCGAGCGCGTGCTCCGCGTCGATGAACGCCGCGATGCCGCCGGCGCGCTGTGCGTTCGCCACGGCGTGCAGGGCGACCGTCGTCTTACCGGAGGACTCCGGGCCGTAGATCTCGACGACCCGGCCGCGGGGCAGCCCGCCGATGCCGAGCGCGACGTCGAGGGCGATCGAGCCGGTGGGGATCACGGCGATGGGCGGCCGGGTGTCCTCGCCCAGGCGCATCACCGAGCCCTTGCCGTACTGCTTGTCGATCTGCGCGAGCGCGAGCTCGAGCGCCTTGTCCTTGTCGGGTGCTGCAGGCATGGAAGTCCACCTCGCTGGTCGAAGCCCCGGCTCTCCGGGGGCTCTGTGTCGGTTCTTCAGCTGTCCGGTCCGACGCTAGCGGCGGGGACCGACAATTCCAGGCGCGGCGCCCAATCTGTGGATCGCTGGACCCGATGTGGACAACACCTTAGACGAACACCTGTTCGAGGTCGGCAGCGACACACCCTTGCGCTAGGATTTTTCGCCCACCCGGGTCGAGCACCCGGGGATATGCCCAGGTCAGCGCCGTTCGCGGGGGACGTCGAAGGCGTCGCAGACCTCTCGCCAGACGTCTTTGGCCGGGATTCCCGCGGTCAGCGCCTGGTCGACGGTCCGGCCGCCGAGCCCGCTGAGCACGTGGTCCCTGGCCAGCACCTGGGCCCGCCCGGGGCCGAACTCCTCGGCCATCAGCCGCCGGAAAACCGTGATCCGCATCGAACCCACTCTAACCGGCGGGCGCGAACGGTCCGTTCGCGCCGTCCGCCCCCGGACCTCAGGGGCCTGGCAAAGCCGGCGTCCCGGGTCGCCCCAAGCGAAGCCTGAGCGTCTTGAATGAGTCATTCAGGACCTCCCAAGACCTGAATGACTCATTCAAGACAGCCGAGGTCGCTGTCGGCGAAAGGCCCGCCGTCTACTCCCCCGGCTGGACGCTCGCCTCGAAGTAGTCGGCCAGCGTGCCCGGCGTGGTCGCCGCGGCCTGGTCACTCGAGTTCAGCTGGTAGATGAACCCCACGAGCGGCCGGTCCGACACCGTGAACACGAGCACCGCCGACGTCTTGCCCGCGGCCGACGAGTAGTGCCCCTTGAGGCCGTTTCCGCCCCAGTCGGCCTCGGTGCGGTCACCGCCCGCCGAGGTGAGCAGGCCGTCGGTGTACTGCTTGAGCGTGTCGGCGTTGTCGCCCTGGACGTAGGTCACCTGCGTGCCCGCCCGGCCCGGCGCGGAGCAGGTCGAGGACACGCCGAGGCTCTCCGCCGGCGCCGCCGGGCCGTTGCCCATGCCCGGCTTGCAGTCGCCGGTGTCGGCGATCTTCCCGGCGAGCTGGCGCAGGCAGCCGGTGAGGCCCTTGTCGTCGGCCTGGCCCGGCGTCTTGCACTGCTCGGCGGTGTAGGTCGTCGCCGAGGACGACGACGTCAGGAAGTACGTCAGCCCCGCCGCGAGCACCACCACGACCGCGGCCGCGATCCCGATGAGCAGCTTCTTCTTCCCGCCGGGCTTCGGCTCCGGTTTCTCCGGGGAGGAGTACGCGGGGAAGTTCGACGGCATCGGCTGCGGCCCGCTCGGCGGGAAGTTCGCCGGCGCGTACCCCGGGTACTGCGGCGGAGGTGGCGGAGACTGAGGGGGCGCGTACTGCGGGCGGTGCGGGGCGCCCGCGGCCACCGCGCCTTCGACGTTCTGCGTCCGCGCGCCCATGCCGTCGCGCGCGACGTGCTGCGCCCCGAGCGCGACGGCGGTCTCCGGCTGGTCGAGGCTGCCCGGCACGACACCGAGCTTCTCCGCGATCATCGTGCCGACCAGCGGCAGCCGGCTCGACCCGCCGACGAGGTAGATGCCGGCCAGCCGGTCCGGCGTCAGCCCGGACGAGCGCAACGTCCGCGAGAGCAGTTCGACACTGCGCAGCATCGCCGGCCGGACCAGGCCCTCCAGTTCGCCGCGCGTGACGAGGACGTCCTTGAACGGCTCGGGCATCGGCACCTCGGTCTGCGGGTGCCGCGACAGCGCCTCCTTGGCCGCCTTGACGTCCTCCTGCAGCGCGCGCCGGGTGCGCCGGTCGCCGGTGGACTCGGGGCGCAGGAGCCGTTGCCAGCGCTGCGGGTCCGAGTGCGAGACCTCGCGTCCGACGTGCACCATCAGCGCCTGGTCGACGTCGAGGCCGCCGAGGTCGGGCAGGCCGTCCTCGGCGAGCACGGTGAAGCCGTTCTGCGTGGCGCCGACGACGGCGACGTCGAAGGTGCCCGCGCCGAGGTCGTAGACGGCGAGCGCCTGGCCGGGGGCGAGGGACTTGCCGGGGAACGACGCGAAGTGCGCGGCCGCGGCGACGGGTTCGGGCACCAGCAGGATGTTCTGGCCCATCCCGGCGAGCCGGGCGGCGGACATCAGCACGTTGCGGCGGGTCTGGCCCCACTGCGCGGGGTGGGTCAGCCGGACCTCGTCGGGCTGCTCGCCGCCGAGCTGACGGGACGTTTCTTCGAGGACGCGGCGCAGGATGGCGGCCAGCGCGTCGGTCACCGGGACGACGTCGGTGCCGAGCAGCAGGGTCTGCTCGTCGATGCGGCGCTTGGGGTTCGGTTCGAAGCGCGTCGGGTCGAGGCGGGCGCGGCGCTCGGCGTCGCGGCCGACCATGATCGTGCCCTCTTCGGTGGCGAACACCGCCGACGGCATGTTGGCCGAGCCGTCGACCTCGACGACCCGGGGCGGCCTGCCGTGCGCCGACAGGACGGCGACGGTGTTGGACGTCCCGAGGTCCACGGACAGGATCCGCACAGCACTCCCCTTCGCGAAACACGCCGTGACGGCGTTCGCGGTGATGCTGCCATGCGCGCGGTCACCGTGCGTGCGGACCCGCGAAAGTCACCGCGGCTTGACGGAGAGGTGGATCACGGTGCACGATAGTTGCGCAGTTCGGTCATCCGAGTTGCCCGAACCGCGCAAAGGAGCGATCCGCGATGCCGAAGCTGCTCGTCCTCGGGGACGACCTGACCGGCAGCAACGCGACCGGAGCGCTGTACGCCCGCTTCGGGCTGCGCGCGGTTTCGGTCAACGCACCGCTCGAACCGGACGCGCCCTGCTTCCGCGCGGAAAGCGGAATCGACGCGCTGGTGGTGAACCTGGGTACCCGGCACGCCTCGCCACCACACGCCGGGCGGGCGGTGCGGGACGTGGTCGGGCTGGCCGGGCCCGTCGAGCTCACGGTGAAGCGTGTGGACACGACCCTGCGGGGCAACGTCGGCGTGGAGACCGAGGCCGTCCTGGCGTCGGCACCGGGGGCCCGTGCCCTGGTCGTGCCGGCGTTCCCGGACGCCGGCCGGGTCACCCTCGGCGGCCTGCACCTGGTCGACGGCGTGCCGCTGGCCGAAAGCCCGGCCGCCCGCGACCCGCTCGCCCCGGTCCGGACTTCGCGGATCCGGACACTCCTGCGGCCGACCGACCGGGAGATCGCCGAACTGCCGCTGGACGTCGTCGAGGACGGCGTGGATGCGGTCGAGGCCGCCTTGCGCGGCCCGGCCGGGATCGTCGTCTGCGACGCCACGACGAACCGGCACCTCACCACCGTCGCCAAGGCCGCCGCCCGGCTCGCGGCCGAAGGCACCCGCTGGATCTCCGTGGACTCCGGGCCGTTCGGGGTCCGGCTGGCGGCCGCGCTGGGCCTCGCCCCCGGCCACGGCACCATCCCGCCGGTCCTGGCCGTCATCGGCAGCATCACCGGGCAGACCCGGGACCAGGTGCTGGAAACCGAGCTGGTGCTGGACGCGCGGTACGTCGACGTCGACCCGGAGCGGCCCGACCCGGCCGTGATCGCCGCCGCGGCCGGGAAGCTGCTCGACGCCGGGCACCGCGTGACCGGCATCCGGACCCGGGCACCGGCACCGGGCGTCCCGATCGACGCGAGCGTGGCGGCGCGGATCGCGCCGGCGCTCGGCGAAGCGACCCGGCTGGTGCTCGCCGCCCACCGGATCGGCGGGCTCTACGCCACCGGCGGCGACATCGCCGTCGAAGTCACCAAGGCCCTCGGGGCCGACGGCTTCGAGATCGACACCGAAGTGCTGCCGCTGGCGGTCGCCGGGCGGCTCTCCGGCGGCCCGCACGCCGGGCTGCCCTTCGCCACGAAGGGCGGGCTGATCGGCGGCCGGGACGCCGCCGTCGCCTGCCTGGAACACCTCAACCACGTGCTGGCCACCGGAAGGAAGAACCCGTGAGCGACCTCCCGATCCTCGCCGTCACCCTCGGCGACCCCGTCGGCATCGGCCCGGAGATCACCCTCAAGACCCTCGCCGAGCCCGAATCCCTGCAGCTGGCCCGCGGGGTGGCGGTCGGCGACGCGATCGTGCTGGAACGCCTGGTCCGGCACCTCGGCCTGCACCTGGAGATCAACCCGATCGCCACGGTCGCCGACGCGCGCTTCACCACCGGCGTGATCGACATCCTGAACCTCGGCGTGGTCCGGGAAGACCTGCCGTGGGGCGAAGTCAACGCGACCGCGGGCGCCGCCGCCGTCGGCGCGATCGAAGTGGCCACCCGGCTCGCGCTGGCCGGCGAGGTCGACGCGGTCGTGACCGCGCCGATCAACAAGGAGGCGATCTGGGCGGCCGGTTCCCGGCACCTCGGGCACACCGAGATGCTCGGCGAGCTGACCGGGTCGACCCGGTTCAACACGATGTTCTGGGTGTCCGGGCTGAAGATCTTCTTCGCCACCCGGCACCTTTCGCTGCGCGAAGCGATCAACCAGATCACGCGGGAGAACATCGAGCACGCGATCCGCGAGGCCTACACCGCGCTCGAAGTGTTCGGCACCGAGAAACCGAGACTGGCGGTGGCGGCGCTGAACCCGCACGGCGGCGAGAACGGCAAGTTCGGCGACGAGGAGATCGTCGCGATCGCGCCCGCGGTGGCCGCCGCGCGCGCCGCGGGGCTCGACGTCGTCGGCCCCATCCCCGCGGATTCCGTGTTCCACCAAGGAATCCAGGGCCGGTTCGACGGCGTGCTCTCGCTCTACCACGACCAGGGACACATCGCGTCGAAGACGTACGACTTCGACGGCACGGTGTCGGTGACCGTCGGCCTGCCGATCCTGCGCACGTCGGTCGACCACGGCACGGCGTTCGACATCGCCGGCACCGGCCGGGCCTCGCACGGCACGATGGTCGCGGCGTTCAAGGCGGCCGCGACGCTGGCGCCGTACGCCCGCAAGCTGCCGTCGATCTACCCGCCGGGTGTCCGGTGATCCCCCGCAAGCGCTGGGCGTACGTCATCCCGGTCGCGGTGGTCATGTACATGCTGGCCTACCTCGACCGCACGAACGTCGCGGTGATCCTGCCCTACATCGGCGACGACTTCCCGTTGTCCGCCAGCGCGAAGGGGCTGGCGAGCGGCATCTTCTTCGTCGGCTACCTCGTGCTGCAGATCCCGGCCGCGGTGCTGGCGGTGAAGTGGAGCGCCCGCAAGACGGTGCTGATCCTGATGGTCGCGTGGGCGTTCGCGGCGGTGCTCTGCGGGCTCGTGCAGAACGAAACGCAACTGCACCTCGCACGGCTGCTGCTCGGGCTGTTCGAGGGCGGCGTGTGGCCCGCGGTGCTGATCCTGCTGGCGTCCTGGTTCCCGCAGGCCGAACGGGCCCGGGCGAACGCGCTGTGGATGACGTGCCTGCCGATCTCGGCGATCGTCATGTCCCCGCTGTCCGGGCTGATGCTCGACCACATGTCGTGGCGCTGGGTGTTCGTGCTGCAGGGCCTGCCGCCGCTGCTGTGGGCGGTCGTCTGGTGGTTCGCGGTGGCCGACCGGCCGGCGAAGGCCCGCTGGATCTCCGCCGAAGAGCGCGACTACCTCGAGACCACGTTGCAGGCCGAGGAAGAGGCGAAGCCCGCGTTCGTCAAGCAGGGCTACCGGCAAGCACTGGCGAACCGGCAGGTGCTGCTGCTGATCGGCATCTACTTCTTCTGGATCACCGGCTTCTACGGGTTCAGCCTGTGGCTGCCGTCGGTCGTGAAGACGATGACCGGCGGCTCGGCCACCGCCGTCGGGTTCCTGTCGGCGGTGCCGTACGTCCTCGCCCTGGCCGGGATGGTCGTGTGCGCGCACTGGTCGGACCGCACCGGCAACCGGCGGCTCGCCGTCGCGGTACCGCTGGTCGTGGCCATCGCCGGGCTGCTGCTCGGAAACCTCGTGCACTGGCCGGCGGCGGTGCAGCTGGTGCTGCTCTGCGTCGTCGCGACCGGCGTCTACATGCCGTACGGGCCGTTCTGGGCCATCCCCAGCCGGATCCTCGGCATCGAGGTCGTCGCCGTGGCGATGGGCCTGATCAACGCCCTCGGCAACCTCGGCGGGTTCGCCGGGCCCTACCTGGTCGGCTGGCTCACCGACGTCACCGGCAGCGCGACCACCGGGTTCGTCGTCCTGGCGGCGTTCCTCGCCGTGGCCGCGAGCCTGGCGTTCTTCGGGCTGAAACCCGCGACTGTGGAAGAGTCGGTGCATGTCCCAGCCGCGACCAGGCACCCGTGACCGGCGCGCGATGCTCCTGGAAGCCGTCCGCGACGGCTCGGGCGGCATCGCGGAGCTCGCCGAGGAGTTCGGCGTCTCGGAGTCGACGATCCGCCGCGACCTCGCCTCCCTCGCCGGGGCCGGGCACGTCGTCCGCACCTACGGCGGCGCGCTCGACACCGAACGCAGTCCCCGCGAGAAGGACCGCGAAAACGCGACGGCGAAGGACGCCATCGCCCGGAAAGCCGCCGCGCTGGTGCGTGACGGCGAGGTAGTGCTGCTCGACGCCGGCACGACCACCGGCAGGCTCGCCCGCCACCTCGCCCACCGCGAGGGGCTGACCATCGTCACGAACGGCGTCACCGCCATCCGCGAGCTGGCCGGCTTCGCCGGGATCGACCTGATCGTCCTCGGCGGCCGGCTGCGGCACCCCAACGAGGCCATCCTCGGCGAGAGCGTCCTCGCCCAGCTGCGGCACATCTCACCCGATCGGGTGTTCCTGGGGGCGGACGGCCTGGTGCCCGGCCGCGGGCTGTGCTGCCCGTCACTGGAGCAGTCGGTCGTCAAGCACGCGATGCTGCACGCGGGCGCCGAGGCCTACGTGCTGGCCGACCGCTCCAAGCTGGACCAGGCCCCTTTTTCCTACTGGACGCCGCTCGACCGCGAGTACCGGCTGATCACCGACGAGCCGACGATCGACGCCGTGTACCCGGCGTTCGCCGACAGCGTGATCGTCGCCGATGCCTCCGAAATTGTCGGTGGTGCCGCGCATCATGGACGACGTGGCAGTTGACGTGCTCGACCTCTTCTCCCCCGCGACCCGGGACTGGTTCGCGGGGGCCTTCGCCGCGCCCACCGCGGCCCAGGACGGCGCCTGGCGGGCGGCGCACGCGGGCGAGCACGCCCTCGTCGTCGCGCCGACCGGGTCCGGCAAGACCCTGTCCGCGTTCCTCTGGGCGCTGGACCGGCTATCGGTGGAACCACCGCCGGCCGAGGCCACCAAGCGCTGCCGGATCCTCTACGTCTCCCCGCTGAAGGCCCTCGCGGTCGACGTCCAGCGGAACCTGCGCGCCCCGCTCGCCGGCATCTCGCAGGCTTCGCGGCGGCTCGGGCTCCCGGTGCCCGACATCGAGGTCGGCATGCGCACCGGCGACACCACCGCGGCCGAGCGCCGCTCGTTCGGCAAAACTCCGCCGGACGTGCTGGTGACCACGCCGGAGTCGCTGTTCCTGATCCTCACGTCGTCGGCGCGGGAGTCGTTGCGCGGCGTCGAAACGGTGATCGTCGACGAGGTGCACGCGGTCGCCGGCGGCAAGCGCGGCGCGCACCTGGCGTTGTCGCTGGAGCGGCTGGACTCCCTGCTGCCGAAGCCGGCGCAGCGGATCGGCCTGTCGGCGACGGTCCGCCCGATCGACGAGGTGAGCGCGTTCCTCGCCGGCGGCCGCCCGGTGCGCGTGGTCCAGCCGAAGCTGGCGAAGACCATCGAGGTGCGCGTCGAGGTCCCGGTCGACGACATGAGCAACCTCGACGCACCGCGAAGCGGCCCGGCGCCGAGCCCGCTCGACGAACTGGAGTCGCTGACCGAGGCGTTTCCGCCGGGAGACATCGCCCCGGGCGGCCTGGGCACGCTGGAGGAGATCGCCGGCAACCCCGTGCAGCGGCCGTCGATCTGGCCGGCGGTCGAGGAGCGGGTGCTGAGCCTGATCCGCGACCACCGCTCCACGATCGTCTTCGCCAACTCGCGCCGGCTGACCGAGCGGCTCACCGCCCGGCTCAACGAGCTGGCCGCGGAACAGACGGAGCTGACCCCGGCGGACTCGTTCCCGGCCGAGGCGGTCGGGCAGTCCGGCGTGAGCACCGGCGCGCCGCCGGTGATCGCCCGGGCGCACCACGGGTCGATGTCGCGGGAGCAGCGCACGCACGTCGAGGAGGACCTCAAGTCCGGGCGGCTGCCGTGCGTGGTGGCGACGTCGTCGCTGGAGCTGGGCATCGACATGGGCGCGGTCGACTTGGTCGTCCAGATCGAGGCGCCGCCGACGGTGGCGTCCGGTCTGCAGCGCGTCGGCCGCGCCGGGCACCAGGTCGGCGCGGTCTCCTCCGGCGTGATGTTCCCGAAGTTCCGCGGCGACCTCGTCTCCTGCGCAGTGGTCGCGGAACGGATGGCGACCGGCGCGATCGAGGCGGTCCGCTACCCGCGCAACCCCCTCGACGTGCTGGCGCAGCACGTCGTCGCGATGGTGGCGCTGGAGCCGTGGACGGTGCCGGACCTGGCTTCGCTGGTGCGGCGGGCGGCGCCGTTCGCGTCGCTGCCGGACGACGCGCTGCACGCGGTGCTCGACATGCTCGCCGGCCGCTACCCGAGCGAGGAGTTCGGCGAGCTGCGGGCGCGGATCACCTGGGACCGCATCGGCGGCGAGCTGCGCGGGCGGCCCGGCTCGCAGCGGCTGGCCGTCACCTCCGGCGGCACCATCCCGGACCGCGGCCTGTTCACCGTGATGACACCGGGCGGGGACGACAAGCCCGGTTCGCGCGTCGGCGAGTTCGACGAAGAGATGGTGTACGAGTCGCGCGTCGGCGACACGATCCTGCTCGGCACGTCGTCGTGGCGGATCACCGACATCACGCACGACCGGGTCATCGTGGTGCCCGCGCCGGGCGAACCGGCGCGGATGCCGTTCTGGAAGGGCGACGCGCCGGGCCGTCCGCTCGAACTCGGCCGGGCGCTGGGGAAGTTCGTCCGCGAACTGTCCACATCGGACGACGAGAAGGCGCGCGAGCGGGCCGCCGCGGCGGGGCTGGACCAGCGGGCGTGCGACAACCTGCTGAACTACCTGGCCGAGCAGAAGTCCGCCACCCGGCACGTGCCGAACGACCGGACGATCCTCCTGGAGCGCTACCGCGACGAGCTGGGCGACTGGCGGATCATCGTGCACTCGCCGTTCGGCGCGCAGGTGAACGCGCCGTGGGCCCTCGCGATCGCCGCGCGGCTGCGGGAGAACCGCGGGGTCGACGCGCAGGTGGCGCACTCCGACGACGGCATCGTGCTGCGGCTGCCCGACGCCCTCGACGCCGACGGCGGCGACGTCACGATCGGCGCGGACGACATCCTGCTCGACCCCGAAGAGGTGGAACAGCTGATCGTCGCGGAGGTCGGCGGTTCGGCCGTGTTCGCGGCGCGGTTCCGGGAGTGCGCCGCGCGGTCGCTGCTGCTGCCGCGCCGGGACCCGCGGCGCCGCACTCCCCTGTGGCAGCAACGGCAACGCGCGTCGCAGCTGCTGTCGGTCGCGGCGAAGTACGAGCGGTTCCCGGTCGTGCTGGAGGCGATGCGCGAGGTCCTGCAGGACGTCTACGACGTGGGCGGCCTGCGGGAGCTGATGACCGACGTCCGGGCCCGCAAGGTCCGGCTGGTGGAGGTCGAGACGCCGGCCGCGTCGCCGTTCGCGCGCAGCCTGCTCTTCGGTTACGTCGGGATGTTCCTGTACGAGACCGACGCGCCGCTGGCCGAGCGGCGGGCGGCGGCGCTGTCGCTGGATTCGGCGCTGCTGGCCGAGCTCCTGGGCACCGAGGCGATCCGCGAGCTGCTGGATCCCGAGGCCGTCGCGGAGGTGACCCGGTCGCTGCAGCGGCTCGACCCCGACCGCCACGCGCGCTCGGCGGAGGACGCCGCCGACCTGCTGCGCTTCCTCGGCGACCTGACCGTCGAAGAAGCCGCGGAGCGCGGGATCCGGGCGGAGTGGCTCACCGAGCTGGAAGCGGCGCGGCGGGCGATCCGGGTACGGATCGGCGGCACCGAACGGTTCCTGGCGATCGAAGACTCCGGCCGCGTCCGGGACGCACTGGGCACCGCCCTGCCGGTGGGCGTCCCCGAGGCGTTCACCGAACCGGTCGCGGACCCGCTCGGCGACCTGCTTTCGCGCTACGCCCGCAGCCGGGGACCGTTCGCCGCTTCGGACGTGGCCAAGCGGTTCGGGCTCGGACTGGCCGTCGTCACCGGGGTCCTCGACCGGATGACCGGCGAAGGCCGCCTGGTGCGCGGCGAGCTGAGCCCGGTCGGACATCCGGACACCCACTCCCCGGGCGTGGGCAGTTCGGTCAGTACTGAGTACTGCGACTCCGCGGTGTTGCGGCGGCTGCGGCGGGCGTCGCTGGCGAAGCTGCGGGCCGAGGTGGAGCCGGTCGAACCGGCGGCGCTGGGCCGGTTCCTGCCGTCGTGGCACGGGTTCGGCGGCCGCGTCCGGGCGGCGCCGACGGCGGACGACGTGCTGTCGGTGGTCGAGCAGCTCGCCGGGGCGCCGTTGCCGGCGAGCGCCGTCGAGTCGCTGATCCTGCCCGGGCGGCTGCCGGGCTACTCCCCCGCGCTGCTGGACGAGCTGACGACCGCCGGCGAGGTCACGTGGGCGGGCTGCGGCGCGTTGTCCGGCGGGGACGGCTGGATCGCCCTCGCCCCGACCGATGTCGCCGACCTGCTGCTGCCGGAAGTCGTCGAGGACATCCCGACCGGGCCGCTGCACGACGCGCTCGTGTCCACTTTGGAGGGTGGTGCGCTGTTCTTCCGCCAGCTGGTGGACCGCGCGAGCGTCCTGGTGGACAAGGCGCCGAACGATGCCGAAATCGTGGCCGCGCTGTGGGACCTGGTGTGGGCCGGGCTGGTCACCGGCGACACGCTGGGGCCGCTGCGGGCCCAGGTGGCGGGGCACGGTGCGCACAAGCCGCGGCGCCAGGCACCCCGTGGCCGGTACGCGCGACTGCGGGCGGGGCGGCCGCAGATGCCGTCGCGGTCAGGGCCACCGACGGTCGCCGGCCGCTGGGCGCTGACGCCGAACCGTGAAACCGACGCGACCCGGCGCGCCCACGCGCGGACGGAGGCGTTCCTCGAACGCCACGGCGTCCTGACCCGCGGGGCGCTCGACACCGAACGCGTCACCGGCGGGTTCTCCGGGATCTACAAGGTGCTGCGCGGCATGGAGGACACCGGCCAGGTGATCCGCGGCTACGTCGTGGAAGGGCTGGGCGCGGCCCAGTTCGCGGCGAAGGGCGCGGTGGACCGGCTGCGCGCGCTGTCGGGCCCGGGCCGTCCGGCGCCCGGCCGCGCGGTGGTGCTGGCGGCGGCGGACCCGGCCCAGCCGTACGGCGCGGCGCTCCCGTGGCCGGCCGCGACGGGCGACACGAAGCACCGTCCGGCCCGCAAGGCCGGCGCGCTGGCGGTGCTGGTGGACGGCGTGCCGGCGCTGTACGTCGAGCGAGGGGGCAAGTCACTGCTGAGTTTCACGGACGAGCGGCAACCGCTGGTGGACGCGGCGCAGGCGTTGTCGGCGGCGGTGCGGGAGGGCTGGCTGGGTCAGCTGTCGGTCCAGCGCGCGGACGGCGAGCAGGCCCTGACGTCGGAACTGGCGGAAGTCCTCCGCGAAGCCGGTTTCCGGGCCACGCCGTCCGGGCTGCGACTGCGGGCCTAAGCTGCCAGTTCGACACCGCACGAAGGATGTTCTGCTCATGGCGATGCGCGAACTGCGCTATTTCGGCGACCCGATCCTCAAGACCGTCTGCGACCCGGTCACCGTGTTCGACGAAAAGCTCGAGGCGCTCGTGCGCGACCTGGTCGACTCGGTGAAACCCGGGGGCCGCGCCGGGCTGGCGGCCCCGCAGATCGGGGTGGGGCTGCGCATCTTCAGCTACGACGTCGCCGGGCTCACGGGGTACGTGATCAACCCGGAGATAGCCGAGCTGTCCGAGGAGACGCACGAAATCGACGAGGGCTGCCTGTCGGTCCCGGAGCTGTGGTTCCCCACGAAGAGGGCGAAGCACGCGAAGGTCCGCGGCGTCGACATCCACAATGAGCCGATCGAGGTCGAGGGCGAAGACGTACTGGCCCAGTGCCTCCAGCACGAAACCGACCACCTGGACGGCATCCTGTACCTGGACCGCCTGACGGCCGACCGCAAGAAAACGGCCCTCCGCCAAGCGCGCGACAAGGACTGGTTCTGGAAGCGCTGACCACCCGACCAAGCCGGCGCCACCGGCCGCGGCTCGATCGGGGCGCGCTCCCGGCTGGCCGCTCCGGCTCGCGCGGCTGACCCACCTCTGCGGCCCACCCAGCTCGCGCGGCCGCCGCGGAGCGGCTCGACCACCCCCGAACCTCTGTAGCCAACCGTCTCGCGGGCTGCTGTCCCGTGCGGTCAGGCCACCGCGGCCCGGTCGCCAACCCCGGCCCTGCGAGCCACCACAAGCGGCCATGCGCCTCGCGCGTGCCGCCTGACCACCGCAGGCCGGTAGCCATTCCCGGGTCCCGCGGGCATCACAAGCGGCCACCTTCGCGCGCGCCGCCCTCCCTTGCCGCCGGACCGGTCAGTCGCGCAGGAACATCCTCAGCTGCGTGCTCTCCTCCGCCGAGTGTTCCGCGCGCAGACCCGCCCGGGCCGCCGTGCGTGGGAGCACGTCGTCGCCCGCCAGGCAGTCCGCTCGCAGCTCCGTGATCCCCTTCGCCTCCGCGAGCGCCGCCAGGCGGGACAGCAGTGCTGTGCCGATGCCCTGGTTCTGCCAGTCGTCCTCCACCAGCAACGAGATCTCGGCGCCGCCCGCGGCCGAGGGGATCAGCTGGCCCAGCCCGATCACCTCGCGGCCGAAGACGGCCAGCACGCTCGTCCCGCGCGGCGGCACCAGCAACCGGTGCAGCCAGCGGCGCGGGACCGTGCGGACGCCCGTGTGGTAGCGCCGGAAGAGCGTCGCCGTCGAGCAGCGGCGGTGCAGTTCGGAGACCGCTTCGGCGTCGGCGGGCACGCCCTTGCGCAGGACGATCGCCGCGCCGTCCGGGCGGTTCAGCACCACCGGGCCCGCAAGGTTGCGGGCCGCCGCGCCCAGCAACGTCACCAGCGCTTCGGCGCGGGTGAGCTCCAGCTGCACGAACGGCGCCCACTGGCGCCGCGCCACCAGCGCTTCTCCGTCGCCCAGGGCGAACACCGCGCGGTGCCCGCTCTCGGTGCGGCCCGGGTTCGCCTCGACCTCGGGGACGCGCGTGACCACGTCCGCGGCCAGCACGTCCTTCAGCACCTCGGCGAGCCGGGCCGGGTCATCGATCGCGCGCCGGGCCGCGAGCAGCGTCGACGACGAAGGGTCGACCAGCTCGTGGACGTCGGCGTCGATGATCGCCGTGCATTCGCAGCCCTCGGCGCGGATGGCGTCGACGAGGTGGCGCCGGGGCAGGCCGGTCGCCGGGCGCAGGACGATCTCGTCGAGCACGCCGCCGGGCACGGGCAGCACCGACAGGCCGAGGATGTTGCACTCGAGGTCGGCGAGCCGGATCGCGATGCGGGCCAGGGTGCCGGGGTGGTCGTGCATCCGGACCCGCACCCGCCACGCCGACGGCGTACCCGCCGCCTCGACGTCGGCCGCCGGGTCGAGCTGGGGCAACGCTCTGGAGGTCTCCATGCCCCCACGGTCCCCCGCGTGTGTTGCCGACCCGGGACGCGGGTGTTTCGCGCAGATCAGCGTTCGGGACGGCTCGGCAACGCGGCCGAAACGCCTCAGCGCGGGGTCAGCACGCAGAACTCGTTGCCTTCCGGATCCATCAGCACGCGCCACGGCAGGTCCGGGCCGCCGAGGTCGGCCGGCGCCGCGCCCGTCGCCACGACCTCCGTCACCACCGCGGCGTGGTCGGCGCCCGCCGGTGGCGCGATGTCGAGGTGGACGCGGTTCTTGACCCGCTTGACGTCGTCGTTGCGGAGGAACTCCAGCCACGGCCCCCGCCCCGCCGGCGCGCTCAGCCCCACCAGGCCTCCTTCGTCGCGGGCGCCGACCGATCGGCCGGTGAGCCGCGCCCAGAAAGCGGCCATGCGCTCCGGGTCGTGAGCGTCGACCACGATCGAGGCGACCGCCCCCGTACCCGCGTACCGGTCGCGGGGCTCGAGGACGCAGAACTCGTTGCCTTCGGGGTCCGCCAGCACCACCCACGGCACGTCGCCCTGCCCGACGTCGACGCGGCGGCCGCCCAGTTCCAAGGCGCGCGCCACCAGCTCCGCCTGGTGCTCGGGCGTCGTGCTGGCCAGGTCCAGGTGGATCCGGTTCTTGACCTCCTTGGGCTCGGGCACCGGGACGAACACGAGGTCCAGGTCCCAGCCGTCGGTCTCCGGGGCGCGCACGTCGACCTCGTCCGGCTCCTCGACGGCGACGCGCCAGCCGAGCAGCGCGGCCCAGAAGTCCGCCAGGACCCTCGGCCGCGCCGCGTCGATCACCAGGTTCACCAGCCGCGTGTTCATGCGCCGCAGGTTAGCCGTCACCCCCGACAGTTCCGGTTCGGCTTCCCCACCTACCGGAGTCATCGGGTCGCGAGCCGCAGCAGCGCCCAGAGCTGGGCCGCCTGGTCGTGCACGCCCCGAACGGTCACCGAGGTCAGGGACGACCGGCCCCACAACCACAGGTAGACGCGCTCGGGCTCGCCGGCCGTGACGACGTCGTCCGCGGCCTCGGCTTCCTCGGCCGAACAGCGCCAGGCCTCCGTGACGTCGGGCCCGGCACGCGCGATCCAGCTGTGCGCGCCGACGCGCACGCCGACCGAGCCCGCTTTCGTGCCGGTCAGGCCCAGCATCGGCAGCTTCTGGCCGAACCACAGCGTGAGCGCCTCGTCGATGCCGTCGATCGCGAGGTCTTCGTCGACGCCGCGCGACTCCGCGCCCGCGGCCTGCTCGACGTCGACGCGGTGCACCAGGGTTTCGTGCAGCATCCGCCGGCGCCAGAAGCCGTACGTCGGGTCCGCCGGCCACCACGTGTCGGCGTGGTCCTCCGGATCGTGCGCGGCGAGCTCGTCGAGCAGCTCCGTCAGGCCGGTTTCCAGGTACTCGCCCAGGCTCTGGCCGGGTTCGGGGTCGCGCTGCCAGTCGTCCGGGCCGCGGCCGTCGGCCAGCCGGCGCCGGACCATCCGGTAGAGGCTCCCGACGTGCCGGGCGACCTCGCCGAGCGACCACCCGGGGCAGGCGGGCACCGGCGCTTCGAGCGGCGCCGCGCGGACGGCTTCGGCCAGCACCCGGCCTTCGATTCCCAACGCCGTGAGCAACCGCCCCTGGTCGACCGGGCCGTGCTCACGCGACATGGGCTTCCCCGGTGATCGGCAGGCCGTGCACGAGACGGCGGACGAGTTCGAGGAACGGCGTGGCGGCGTGCACCAACCCATCGGCCGACTCGGCGGTGACCTTCCCGGTGATCCCGGCCTGCGCGGCGGCGCGCGCGGCCGAGTTGCTCGCGAAGAAGGCGGACCATTCCCGCAGTTCGGGGGCCACGGAGTCGAGCAGCACCCAGGTACTGGCCGGCCGGGCACGCCCCCGGTGCGGACGGCCGCGGGCGGCGAGCACGGCAGCGGCCCCGCGCAGGGCGGCGAGGTAGGCGCCGACGAACCGTTCGACGGAGTCGGTTTCGCGCTCGGCTTCGGCCAGTCCGCGCCGGGCTTGGGCGAGCAGACCGGCGGCCACGGGCGGAGCGGGCGGGCGAAGGGACATGGGCAGCTGGGACTGCTCGCGATCGCCATCGGCGGCCGGCGGGCGCAGGGGCAGTTCAGGCGCGGCGGCCGGACGCGACGACGGCTCGGCAGCGGCGGCAGGCTGGCGCACGGACATCGACAGCTCAGGCTTGGCGGAACCGGTGGCCGACGGGCGCGATTCAGTCGATCGAGGCTGCTCGGGCGCCGAACCCGCTCCCGCGGGCAAGTCGGAATCAGGCAGCCGAGCCTCCGCACCGGCGGCGGGCAACCTCGGCAGCTCAGGCGCGGCGGCCGGGCGCGACGGCTCGATCCGCGGCTCCGCGGCCTCAGCACCGGCGACCGGCGCAGCAGGCGGGCGCACCGGCTCCGGCGTCATCGGCAACTCCGGCTGGCCGGCGTCCACCGAACGCCGCCGGGGCTTGCGGGGCTCCACGCAACCCGGGACCGGCGGGGCCGACGACACCGACGGGCGCAGCGGGGACCGCCCGGTGTGCGGGCGCAGCGACATGGGCAGCTGCGGCTGCCCGGACTCCGTGGGGGACACGACCTTGACGGACATGACGACCCTCCTCCTGCGCTGGGTGAGCCCGATCATGTGCCCGGCGCCGAGACGCTTCCCCCGCCCCGGAGCCGGGCACCTGACCGGTGCGCGCTCACCGATGTCGAACGTCTGTTCGAACAAAATCCAGAGTAACCCTCCACCCGGCGTCCGCTCAACCCCAGGGGTGGAATCCCGCGGGACACCAGGTCGGTGGCGTGATCTCATAGGCTCATGAGTTCGCTGGACCACCCCGCCGTCGCCAAGGTGGCGGCCGCGCTGGCCGAAGCCGGGCAGCACGCCGCCGCCGAGGGCATCCGCGTGCTGCCCGCCGAAGTCCGGACCGCCGCTCAAGCGGCCGAAGCGCTCGGCGTGCCCACCGGCGCCATCGCCAACAGCCTCATCTTCCGCCTGGGGTCCGACAAAAAAGCGCTCCTCGCGCTGACCTCGGGTGCCCACCGCGCCGATCCGGCCACCCTCGAACGCCTGGCCGGGGGCGAAATCGGCAAGGCCGACGCCGATTTCGTGAGGGCGTACACAGGGCAGCCGATCGGCGGGGTCGCGCCCACCGGGCACCCGGCCAAGCTGCCGACGCTCGTCGACACCGCGCTGCGCGCCCACGACGTCGTGTGGGCCGCCGCCGGACACCCGAAGACCGTCTACCCGACCACCTTCGCCGAGCTGGTGGCCTTGACCGGGGGCACCCCCGGCGCGCTCGACGGCGCGGAGGAAGATGGATCGCTGTGACCGCGATGCCCGCCGGCTGCTCCCGCTACGTCCAGCTCTCGACGGACGAGTTCCGCGCACGCCTGCCCGAAGCCCTGGACATCTACGTCCGGGCGATGCGGTACCCGGCGGGCACCGCCGAGCAGCGCGCGCCGATGTGGCTCACCCACGCGCTGCGTGAGGGCTGGCGCTGCATGGCCGCGCTCGACGCCGACGACGTCCTGCTCGGGCTCGCCTACGGCTACCGCGGCCGGGCCGGCCAGTGGTGGCACGAGCAGGTCCGCCACGGCCTGAGCCGCCGGTTCGGGCCCGAGGCGGCCGAGCGCTGGCTGTCGGACTACTTCGAGCTGACCGAGATCCACGTCAAGCCGGAGAACCAGGGCCACCAGATCGGCGAGGACCTGCTGCGCGGCCTGCTGGACGGCGTGCCGAGCGCGAACGTCCTGCTGTCGACGCCCGAGGGCACCAGCCGGGCGTGGAAGCTCTACCGCCGCACCGGGTTCGTCGACGTCCTGCGCGACTACCACTTCGCCGGCGACCCGCGGCCGTTCGCGATCCTCGGGCGGGCACTGCCCCTCGACGCGCGCTGAGCCGAGGGGCAGCGTCCTCTACCGGGGTTCGGGCCGCCAGTACCCGATCACCAGCGCCGCGACCAGCACGGCGGCGCCGCACCAGGCCGTGCCGCTCAGCCGTTCACCGAACAGCAGCGCGGCCAGGATGGTGGCGGTCAGCGGCTCGAGCACCGCCGACAACGCACCCAGGACGGGATGCGCCGTCGCCAGGCCGCGCAGGTACGCGGCGTAGGCGAGCGCGGTCGGCACCGCGCCGAGGTAGCAGACCACCGCGAGGACGTCGGCGTGCAGCGGGAGCGCCATCCCCGTCCAGCTCGCCACGGGGGTGAGCAGGAGACCGCCGGTCAGGCAGCCGAACGCCGTCGTGGCCAGCGGGTCCATGACCGGTTTCGCCGTGAGCAGCGTCAGTGCCGCGAACCCGGCCGCCGCGAGCAGCGCGAAGCCGAGGCCGCCGAGGAGGTGGGCGGGTTCCTCCGGTGACCACCGCAGCAGGACGAGGCCGGCGAGGGTGCCGGCGACCGAGACGAGCGTCCAGCGGCCCGGTTTCCGCACCGAGGCGAGGGTGACGAAGACCGGGGCGGCGCCGATCGTGGTCATCGTCGCGATGCTGACGGAGCTGAACGCGACGGCGGCGAAGTAGCTCGCCTGGAAGAGCGCGAAGAGCCCGCCGACGGCGAGGAGCCGTTTCGCGGCTTCGGCGGTTCGCGGGAAGGTGCCGCCTTTGAGGAGGACGGCCAGGGTGGCGATCCCCCCGCCGACGAGCAGCCGGTAGGTGGCGACGGCGAGCGGGTGGAGGCCGGCGAGCTGGGCGAGCAGCGAGCCGGCGAGACCACCGGTGCCCCAGAGGACCCCGGCGAGAACGAGCGCGGCCGAGGAACGGGCGCGAAGGGGAAGAACGAGCAAGGGAACGCTCCTGCGTCGAAGGAAAAGGGAGTTCGACGACGCGGGGCGGTTGTGCACGACAGATCAGCCGCGGGCCGTGGCGGCCACGCGGCGGAGGACCACCCCGCTCAGGCGCGGGGCGGCGGGGTGACGAAGAGAATTCGGCGCACGAGAGGGAACGTAGCGGCGGGCCAGCGGTTAGCGCGATGGGTTTTCCACAGGGCGGCGCAGTTGTGGACAGCCGAGCCGCGAGCTGGCTTTCCGGGCGGTTTTGTCGGGCAGGGCCGATAAACTGGACGTGGGACGCCCCCCAGGGAAGGGCGGGGGCCCGGCAAAGTCGGGTGGGGCGATGCTCCGCCCGGCACCACCGCCCGCGGAACGCTGGACCGAAGAGGCGCTTCGGCGGGACGCCGAGCTTCGGTGGTCATCAACGACTCGTTCATCGCATCCGGCGAGGCGAACGACTCGTTCATGCCAACCGCCAATCCCGCCTGAACGACTGACTACCCACCGCCTCGCCACGCCACAAAAAGCCGACGCCAAAGGCGAGAGGCCCCCGAGAACAGACACCGACGAGAACCCAGACTCCCCCGCACCCCGATCCGAAGCCACAACACGGCCGGCAACGCCGGGTCAAGGCATCTTTCCCGCCTTGACGCGGTGTTGCCGGCCGTAGTCACCATGACAGCTTCGGGGTGCCGGAAGAGCCTTGACAGAACAGCTGCCCCCACCCCACCTCACGCGACCCGAATGCACATCCCCAAGCCCCACCCCACACGCCATGAATGACCCATTCACGTCACTGACGCCAGGGCTCCAGCAAAGCCGGCCGGGACGATGCTCCGCCGGGCGCCACCGCCCGCGGAACGCTGGACCGAAGAGGCGCTTCAGCGGAATCCCGAGCTTCGACGGTCATCAACGACGCGTTCATCACATCCGACGAGATGAACGACTCGTTCATGACGTCACCGGCCGCACCGATCCGACTTTGCCGGGACCTGCCAGGGAAAGGCGGGGGCCGCCCGTTGTGCCGGACGCCCCCGCACACCTCAGTCCAGGTGGGCCAGCTGCTCCCGCAGCGTGTCCAGCCCCATCCCGCCCATCCGCAGGGCCTCCGTGTGGAACCGCTTGATGTCGAACCCGGCCCCCGCACGTCCCTGCGCGTCGGCCCGCGCGGCCAGCCACAGCCGCTCGCCGATCTTGTACGCCGGGGCCTGCCCGGGCCAGCCCAGGTACCGGTCGATCTCGTCGCGCACGTGTGCCTGGTCCGTGATCGTCCGGGTCAGCATGAACTCCAGGCCCAGCTCCGGGGTCCACCGCGCGCCTTCGTGGAAGCCGGTGCCCGACGGGATCACCAGTTCCAGGTGCATCCCCAGGTCCACCACGACCCGCGCCGCGCGGAACAGCTGCTCCGACAGCATCCCCAGCAGATCGCCGTCGTCGGCCAGGTAGCCCAGTTCCTCCATCAGGCGCTCCGCGTACAGCGCCCAGCCCTCCGCGTGGCCCGACGTGAACGCCATCAGGCGCTGGTACTTGTTCAGCCCCTCGGACTGGTCCACCGCCGTCGCGATCTGCAAGTGGTGGCCCGGGGCTCCCTCGTGGTACACCGTGCTCGTTTCGCGCCACGTCGAGAACTCGTCGCGGCCGCTCGGGAGGGACCACCACATGCGGCCCGGGCGGCTGAAGTCCTCGCTCGGGCCCGTGTAGTACGCGCCGACGCCGCCGCCCGGCGGGGCGATCTTGCACTCCAACGCCATCACCCGGTCGGAGATGTCGAAGTGCTTGCCGCGCAACGACTTCATCGCCTCGTCCGACAGGTGCTGCATCCACGCCTCGAACTCCGCGCGGCCGCGGACGCGGTAGCGCGGGTCGGCGTCCAGGACCGCCGCCGCCTCCGCGAGGGACGCGCCCGGCTTGATCCGGTTCGCGACCGCGCGCATCTCCGCCTCGATGCGCGCGAACTCCGCCCAGCCCCACTCGTACGCTTCGCGCAGGTCCAGCGCCGCACCCACGAAATACCGCGACCACAGGCGGTAGACGTCCTCGCCGACGGCGTCCTTCACCGGGGCCTTCGGGGCCAGCTCGGCCCGCAGGAACCCGGCGAACTCCGCGAACGCCTCCTCGGCCGCCCGCGCGCGGTGCGTCAGGTCCGCCGCAAGCGCCGAACCAGGCGCGCCGCTGACCAGCTGGGTGAAGTAGCCCGTCTCGTCCTTCAGCCCGGCCCACGTCTCGCACTGCTCCGCGACCTTGGCGACCTGGCGCAACGCCGCGACGTGCCCCGCGTCGGACGCCGTCAGCAGGCCGCTTCGCACCTTCGCCAGCGCCTGCGGAACCTCGCCGAGGCGGGCCGAGACGACCGACCAGTCCTCTTCGGTCTCCAAGGGCATCAGGTCGAACGCCATCCGCAGCTCCTGCACCGGGCTGGAGATGACGTTCAGGCTCGCCACGTCGAGGCCGGCCTCGTGGATCTCCAGCTCCAGGCCGACGCGCTCGGTGAACACGGCCTTGGCGGCGCGCTCGGCGGCGTCGCGCGGCTCGGCGGCGGTGACGGCGGCGTGCGCCCGCGCGGCCAGCTCGGCGCGCTCGGCGAAGCCGGCCGCCGAGAAGTCGGTCAGCCGGTCGTCGTGACCCTTGATGCCGTAGGAGGTCGCGGCGACCGGGTCCACGGCCGCGTAGTCGTCGACGTAGCGGTCACAGATGCCGTGCACGCCGTCGGAAGCAGTAGAAGCCATGCGCCGCACGCTACCGGGCCACCAGGACCCGGTGGTACGTACTTAAGCACGGGCCGGGACGAGCCCCAGCCGCGCGATCACCTCGCGCGTCGCCTTCGACCGGTTGAACGTGTAGAAGTGCAGGTTCGGCACGCCTTCCGCGATCAGCTTCTCGCACAGCTCGGTGGTGACGTCGATGCCCGCCGCGCGGAACGCCTTGGGGTCGTCGGCCAGCGGTTCGAGCCGGTCCAGGACCTTGCGGGGCGCCGGCGCGCCGGACAGCTTGATCGTCGTCTGCAGGGTCCGCATGGTCGTCAGCGGCATGACGCCCGGCAGCACCGGGACGTCGCAGCCGGTCGCCGCGACCCGGTCGCGCAGCCGCAGGAAGTCCTCGGGGTCGTGGAACAGCTGCGCGATCGCGAAGTCCGCGCCCGCGCGCAGCTTGCGGACCAGGTACTTCGTGTCCGACTCCAGGTCGGACGAGCGCGGGTGGCCGTAGGTGTAGGCCGAGACGCCGACGCAGAAGTCGCCCAGCTCACGGACCAGCTGCACCAGCTCTTCGGCGTAGGTGAGGCCCTCGGGGTGCGGGATCCACTCGCCGTAGACGTCGCCGGGCGGGTCACCGCGCAGCGCGAGGATGTTGCGGACGCCGACCGAGGCGTACCAGCCGATCACGTTCCGCAGCTCGGCGACGGAGTGGTTGACCGCGGTCAGGTGCGCCATCGGCACCAGCGTCGTCTCGGTCGCGACGCGGGCGATGCTGCGGACCGTGCCGTCGCGGCTGGAGCCGCCGGCGCCGTAGGTGATCGACATGTACGCCGGGTCGTACGGCTCGAGCTCCCGGATCGCCTTCCACAGGACGGCCTCGTCCGCCGCGTCCCGGGGTGGGAAGAACTCGATGGAGAACTTCGGCCCGTCTCCGCGCAACCGCTCGATCACCGACGTCATACCTCGAATGTTAAGGGCCCCGGCTTTAGACTCGATACAGGAGTGAGCGATGAGGTACGACGACGCCAGCTGGGACGAGGACGTGCGCCTCGCCGTTTACCACGCCTTCGCCGACCACGGCCGCGCGCCGACCGGGCCGGAGCTGGCCGACGCGGCGGGCGGGTCGCTGGCCGTCGCCAAGCAGGCGCTGCACCGCCTCGCCGACGCTCACCACCTGGTGCTCGACGACTCCGAGCACGTCGTGCTGGCCCACCCGTTCGCGGCGAAGTCGCTCGGGTTCTCCGTGATGGGCTCGCACACGCTCTGGTGGGGCGGCTGCGCGTGGGACTCGTTCGCCGTCCCCCACCTGGTCGAGGACGAGCCCGAGGTGCTCGTCGCGACCCGCTGCCCCGGCTGCGCCCAGCCACACGCCCTGGTCGTGAACCGCGCGGAACCGCCGGAGGGCGCCCAAGTGGCCCACTTCCTGGTGCCCGCCGCGCGGATGTGGGACGACGTGCTGCACACCTGCGGGAACCAGCGGCTGTTCTGCTGCGAGTCCTGTGTGGACGCCTGGCTCGCGGCGACCGGGCAGGCCAAGGGGTACGTCATGGACCTCGTCACGCTCTGGCGGCTCGCGCGCGGCTGGTACGCGGGCCGGCTCGAGCGCGGCTACCGGCGGCGCGAGCCGGACAGCGCGGTCGCCTACTTCGCCGAAGCGGGCCTCACCGGGCCGTTCTGGGCCCCCGCCACGGCCGGAGTCTGATTCGCCACATCCGGGTGCCCCGGCGGCCCGCGGCCCCGCCGGTTCCGCGAGGATGGCGGGATGAACGCGCCCGTCTCCGACGCCGACCTGCCCGCCCACGTCGAGCGCGCGCTGGCCGGGTTCCTCGATCGGGCGGGCACCGAAATCCTGAGCACCGAGCCGACCGTGGCGGCGGGGATCGACGCGCTGCGCGGGTTCGTGCTGAACGGTGGCAAGCGGCTGCGCCCGACCTTCGCCTGGTGGGGCTGGCGCGGCGCGGGCGGCGACCCGGCGGGCCCGGACGCCGAGGGCGTGCTGCAGGCGGTGGCCAGCCTCGAGCTGATCCAGGCCTGCGCGCTGATCCACGACGACCTGATCGACTCCTCCGACTCCCGCCGCGGCTTCCCGACGGTGCACATCGCGGGCGCGAAGCTGCACGCCGACCGGGGCTGGCTCGGCTCCCCCGCGACGTTCGGCCTGGCGACCGCGGTGCTCGTCGGCGACCTGGCCCTGGCCTGGGCGGACGACATGTTCGCCGACGCAGCCCTGCCCGCGGAGACGCTCGCCGCGGCGCGCCCGGCCTGGCGTGCGATGCGCACCGAAGTCCTCGCCGGGCAGTACCTCGACGTCCGCACGCAGGCCACCGGCGACGCCTCCGTCGAGGCCGCGCTCAAGATCGACCGGCTCAAGACCGCCGCCTACACCGTCCAGCGGCCGCTGCACCTGGGCGCCGCGCTCGGCGGCGCCTCCCCCGAACTGATCGCCACGCTGCTGGAGTTCGGCGGCGAGGTCGGCGTCGCGTTCCAGCTGCGGGACGACCTGCTCGGCGTGTTCGGCGACCCGTCGATCACCGGCAAGCCCGCCGGCGACGACCTGCGCGAGGGCAAGCGCACGCTGCTCGTCGCGCTCGGCCTGCAGCTCGCCGCCGAGAAGGGCGAGACGGCCGCGGCCACCGTGATCGCCGACGCGATCGGGGACGCGGACCTCTCCGACGAGGGCGTCGAGACCGTCCGGATGGCGTTGCAGCAGGTCGGCGCGGTGGACGCCGTGGAGCGCCGGATCGACGAGCTGACGACCGCGGCGATGGCCGCGCTGGACCGCGCGCACCTGGCCGAGCCCGCGCCCGAGGCGCTGACCGGGCTGGTCGTCAAGGCCACCCAGCGGACGTACTGACGTGCGGACGATCGACGGGCAGGCCGACCACGTCGTCGTGATCGGCGCCGGGCTCGCCGGGCTTTCGGCGACCCTGCACCTGCTCGGCGCCGGCCGGCGCGTCACGCTGCTGGAACAGGCGGCCACCCCGGGCGGGCGGGCCGGGCAGGAGAACTTCGACGGCAACGCCGTGGACACCGGCGCGAGCGTGCTGACCATGCCGGAGCTGCTGGAAGAGGCGTTCGCCGCCGTCGGCGAGCCGCTGGCCAAGAACCTGCGGCTGACCAGGCTCGACCCCGCGTACCGGGCGCGGTTCGCCGACGGCAGCTCCCTCGCGTTGCACACCGACGGCGACGCGATGGAAGCCGAGATCCGCGAGTTCTCCGGTGCCCGCGAAGCGGCGGGCTACCGGGCGCTGCGGCGCTGGCTGAGCGAGCTGTACGCGGTGCAGAAGGACCGGTTCATCGGGACGAACTTCGATTCACCGTTCGACCTGGCCCACCCCGCGCTGGCGAAGCTCGCCGCGCTGGGCGGGTTCGGCCGGCTCGGCCCGCGCGTCGGCCGCTACCTGCTCGACGAGCGCGTCCGGCGGCTGTTCACCTTCCAGGCCCTCTACGCCGGTCTCGACCCGGCGAGCGCGATCGGCGCGTACGGCGTCATCGCCTACATGGACACCGTCGGCGGCGTCTACTACCCCGAAGGCGGGATGGGCGAGATCGGCCGCGCGATGACCGGCGCGGCCGCGCGGACGGGCGCCGACGTCCGGTTCGGCACCGAAGCCGCCTGGCTCGAACGGGTGAATTCGCGGGTGCGCGCGGTGCGGACGCGCTCGGGTGAGCGGATCGCGTGCGACGCCGTGGTGCTGGCCACCGAGCTGACCGCGGCCTACCGGCTCATCGGCGCGCGGCCCCGGCGGCCGGTCCCGCTGCGCTACTCGCCGTCGGCCGTCGTCCTGCACGGGCGGACCACCGCGAAGTGGGACCTCGGGCACCACACGATCTTCTTCGGCGACGCCTGGGAGCGGACGTTCGCCGAGATCATCCGCGAGGGCAAGCTGATGAGCGACCCGTCGCTGCTGGTCACGCGGCCGACGGCGACCGACCCGGGGCTGGCCGGGCGCGGCGGCGAGATCGTCTCGGTGCTCGCGCCCGCGCCGAACCTGCGGCGCGGCCCGATCGACTGGGACCGCGTCCGCGGGCCGTACCGCGAAGAGCTCCTTCGCACGCTCGAAGCGCGCGGGCTGACCGGGTTCGGCGACGAGTTCACCGTCGACGAGACGATCACCCCGGCGGACTGGGCGGCGCGCGGGCTCGCGGCCGGGACGCCGTTTTCGCTGGCGCACACGTTCGCGCAGACCGGCCCGTTCCGGCCGGCGAACCTGGTGCGCGCGGCGGGCAACGTCGTGCTGGCCGGCTGCGGCACCACGCCCGGCGTCGGCATCCCGCCCGTGCTCATCTCCGGACGACTGGCAGCGGAAAGGATCACCGGGCAGTGAGGGAACTGGACGCCGCGGGCATCACCGGGCCCGCGCTGCGGGCCGCGTACACGGAGTGCCGCCGCATCAACGCCCACCACGGGCGCACGTTCTTCCTGGCCACCCGGCTGCTGCCGGCGCGGGCCCGGCCGGCGGCGCACACGCTGTACGGCTTCGCGCGGATGGCCGACGAGCTGGTCGACAACCCCGAGCCGGGCAGCGACCCGGCCGAGTCCCTGGACCGCGTCGCGGCGATGGTGGACGTCGTCTACGACGGCGGGACCCCGGCGGACCCGGTGCTCGTGGCGCTGGCCGACACGGTGCGGCGCTACGGCATCGCGCGCGACCTGTTCGACGCGTTCCTGAAGTCCATGCGGATGGACCTTTCGCCGGTCGAGTACCGGACGTTCGCCGAGCTGGGCGAGTACATGTACGGCTCGGCCGCGGTGATCGGGCTGCAGATGCTGCCGGTGTTCGGCACGGTGGGCCCGTTGTCGGACGCCGAGCCGGGCGCGATCGCGCTGGGTGAGGCGTTCCAGCTGACGAACTTCCTGCGCGACATCGGCGAAGATCTCGACCGCGGCCGGCTGTACCTGCCTTCGGCGGAACTGGCGGCGTTCGGTGTCACGCGCGCGTTGCTGGAGGAGAGGCGGCCGGACCCGCGGATCCGCGCGGCGCTGGCGTACTTCGTCGCGCGGACGCGGGCGGTGTACCGGCGGGCCGAAGCCGGGGTTTCGCAGCTGCGCCCGGAATCGCGGCCGTGCGTGCGGACGGCGTTGACGTTGTACGAGGGCATCCTGGACGAGATCGTGGCCCTGGACTACGACATCCTCACGCGGCGGGCGGTGGTCCCGAACTCGCGCAGGCTGGTGGTGGCACTACCACCGTTGGCCACGGTCTGGGCGCGCGAGACGTTCGGAAGCGGTCGTAGGCTGCGATCATGACCGAACGACGCATCCGGATCGGCCTGCAGCTCCAGCCGCAGCACGCCGACTACGACACCATCCGGCGCACCGCGTCGGCCGCCGAGGACCTCGGGGCCGACATCGTCTTCAACTGGGACCACTTCTACCCGCTGTACGGCGATCCCGACGGCCTGCACTTCGAGTGCTGGACGATGCTGGGGGCGTGGGCGGAGTCGACGTCCCGGGTGGAGATCGGCGCGCTGGTGACCTGCAACAGCTACCGCAACCCCGAGCTGCTGGCGGACATGGCGCGGACCGTCGACCACATCTCCGGTGGCCGGCTCATCCTCGGCATCGGCTCGGGCTGGTTCGAGAAGGACTACGACGAGTACGGCTACGAGTTCGGCACCGCGGGCGGCCGCCTCGACGACCTGGCGGAGTCGCTCCCCCGCATCGAATCCCGCCTCGGCAAGCTGAACCCGGCCCCGACGCGCAAGATCCCGGTCCTGATCGGCGGCGGCGGCGAGAAGAAGACGCTCAAGCTGGTCGCCAAGCACGGCGACATCTGGCACGGCTTCGGCGACCCGGAGGTCGTCGAGCGCAAGGTGAAGATCCTCGACCAGCACTGCGCGGACGTCGGCCGCGACCCGGGCGAGATCGAGCGCTCGTGCGGCGTCCAGGGCGAGCCGGACGAGCTGGGCCCGAAGCTGCTGGACCTGGGCGTCACGACGTTCACGGTCGGCGTCGGCGGCCCGGACTACGACCTGGACGCTCTCAAGAAGTGGATCGCCTGGCGCGACAAGACCAACGGCTGATCATGCTCGCGCCCGGTGCGCGGCGACGCGTTCGCGTGTCGCGCACCGGGTCGAGCAGAACTTCCTGGGACTGCCGCCGCCCGTGTGGGCGAACGGCTTCCCGCACGACGGCGAAGCGCACAACCCTCCCGGCACGTCCTGGCGCTCCGCCAGCAGCGAGGCCAACCCGAGCGCCGACGACGTCACCAGCCACGCTCCCCACGGCCCGTCGTCCGCCGCGTCCACGTGCAGGTGCCAGCCGTAGCCCTCTTCGTGGTCCGTCAAGCGCGGCGGCCCCGCGTACGCCGCGAACAACGCGTTGAGCACCGAAGCCGCCGAAGCCACGTCCGGTGCCGCGAACACCTCACGCAGTTCACGAGCCGCAGCCTGCAACGAGGAGACGTCCGAGGCCGACAGCCGGACGTCCGGTTCGCCGTGGGCACGCAGCACCTGCGCGACGGCCGCCGGATCAGGGGCCGGAGCCAGCAGCACACCCAGCAGGTCGACCGCGCGCTGCACGGAATCCCGGTGCGGAAAGGCCATGCCCCACTGTAACGTCTCCACCATGCTAAGGCGTTACCTGGCCGGCGCGACACTCGCGCGGACCGGCGACGAGCTGTCCGGCCCCGCCCTCCTCCTGCTCGGGCTCGCCGCGGGGCCGCACGCCGGGTCGGCGCTGCTCGCCGGGCTGACCGCGGCCGCCGCCGTGGGCGGGCCCGTCTTCGGCGCCTTCCTCGACCGCAGCCCCGCGCCCGGCCGGCTGCTCGCCACCGCACTCGCCGGGTACGCCGGCGGGCTCGCCGTCATCGCCACGGCGTTCGGGCACCTGCCGCTCGCGAGCGTGGTCGCCATCGCCGTCGTGACCGGCCTGCTGAACCCGGCCATCGCCGGGGGCTGGACGGCTCAGCTGCCTGCCGTGGCCGAGGAAAAGCTCCCGAAAGCCAGCCGCCTCGACGCCCTGACCTTCACCGCCGCCGCCCTCGCCAGTCCCGGGCTCGCCGGGCTCCTCGGCGGCCCGATCGGCCTCGGCACGGCCGTCGTCCTGGTCGCGGCGGCCACGCCGGTCGCCTGGCTCCTCCCGAGGCAACGTCCCCAGCGGAAGACCCGCCTCCGGGACGGCTTCACGGTCCTCGCGCGCAACGCCCCGCTGAGACGCGCGACGACGGCGTCGGCGATCTCCTGCGCCGGCATCGGCATGGTCACCGTCTGTTACCCCCTGCTCGGGGCGGCTCACCTGCGCGGCCCACAGGACGGCGCTCTCCTGCTGACCGTCCTCGCGGTCACGTCCCTGCTGGCCAACGCGGTCTTCACGCGGAAACCGCTGCCGTGGCCACCGGACCGGACCGTCTGGCTGAGCACCCTGGTCCTGGCCGCGAGCGCCGCGCTCGCGGCCATCGGCCACGGCGCCACAGCGCTCATCACGGCCGCCGCGCTCGCCGGGATCGCCGAAGGACCGCAGCTCACGGCCTTGTTCGCGATCCGCCACCGGGAAGCGCCGGCGCACGTGCGGGCTCAGGTGTTCACGACGGCGGCGAGCCTGAAGATCACCGGCCTGGCGGCGGGAGCGGCGCTGGCCGGTCCGCTGGCGGCGTGGTCGCTCCCGGCGTGCCTGAGCGTCGCAGTGGCCGTCCAACTGGGCGCCGCGGCGAGCTGTTTGCGCAGGTCAGAACGCCATCGCCTGCGCGCGCCGCTTCACCTCGGTGCCGTGGCTGGTGCGCAGGGCGTTGACCGGGGTCCGGCCCGGCAGGCTCTCGTCGGTCTCGAAGAGCCACCGCAGCATCTCGGTGCGCGAGAACCCGGAGTCGGCGAGCACCGTGATCGTGCCGGCGAGGCCCTTGACCACGCCGTCCTTGACGAAGAAGTCGCTGGGCACGCACAGGTCACCGCCGCGCTTGAAGGCGATCAGCTGCCCGTCGCGCAGCATCTGGCGGACCTTGTTGGCGGAGGTCCCGAGGACGTTCGCCACTTCCGCCAGCGGAAGAACCGCGATGGCGGTGTCGAGGACGTCGTCGGCGACAGGAATCCCACTCACACGTGACACTCTGCCACATTCCGCACTCACTCCCGCTAGTGCGCACGGGTGACCCGCGAGGTCTCCTCCACGAACCGTGTGCGGTTCCGTACGATCCATACTCGTGACTCGCACCCACCCCAGCCTGGTCGGCACGCTCCTCGAGCGCCGCTACCGGGTGGACCGGCTGCTCGCGCACGGGGGGATGTCTTCCGTCTACCGGGGGACGGACACCCGGCTGGACCGTCCGGTCGCGATCAAGATCATGGACCCGCGGTTCGCCGACGACCGGTCGTTCGTGGACCGCTTCGTGCGGGAGGCGCAGTCGGCGGCGCAGCTGCACCACCCGCACGTGGTGGCGGTGCACGACCAGGGCTTCGACCTGCCCCAGGGCGCCGAGTCGGGCCTCGCGTTCCTGGTGATGGAGCTGGTGGACGGCGGGACCCTGCGGGACCTGCTGGACGAGAAGGGCCCGCTGGACGTCGCGTTGGCGCTGAGCGTCGCCGAGCCGGTGCTGTCGGCGCTGGCCGCCGCGCACCGGTCCGGGCTGGTGCACCGGGACGTCAAGCCGGAGAACGTGCTGATCGGCCGGACCGGGCCGCACACCGGCGGCGCGGTCAAGGTCGCCGACTTCGGCCTGGTGCGGGCCGTGGCCAGCGCGGGCACGACGAGTTCGAGCGTCATCCTCGGCACCGTCGCCTACCTCTCGCCGGAGCAGGTCGAGACCGGCGCGGCGACCGCGCGCGGCGACGTCTACTCGGCGGGCATCCTGCTCTACGAAATGCTGACCGGGCAGGTGCCCTACACCGGCGACACCGCGATCTCGGTGGCCTACCGGCACGTGAACGACGACGTCCCGCGGCCGAGCGCGCTGCGCCCGGACCTGCCGCCGGAGCTCGACGAGCTGATCACCCGCGCGACCCGGCGGGACCCCGAGCTGCGTCCCGCCGACGCCGGGGAGTTCCTGACCGAGCTGACCGCGGTGCGCGCGAAGCTGGGCCTGCTGCCGGTGACCGTCCCGGTTCCCGTGTCGCACGGCCAGGGCGACCTCGCCGACACCGAGCGCACGCTCCCCCGGATCCCGCAGGTGGCGCCGGACAGCGAGAAGACGATGCCGGTGCACCGCCCGAACGCGACGCGGGCGCTGAGCCACCCCGGCACCCCGCCCCCGGGCATCACCCAGCAGATCCCGCCCGTGCGGCCGCCGGTCGCCCGGCGCCGGAGCGAGCCGGAGCCGGAGAAGCCGGCCGACAACCGGAAGCGGATCGCCATCATCGCCGGCGCGGTGCTGCTGTTCGGCGGCCTGATCACGGCATTCGTCTTCATGCTCACCGACACCGGCGGCGACAAGACCGCGACGGTGCCGAAGCTCGTCGGGCTGAACCAGGCCGCGGCGGGCGACGCGCTGCGGGCGGTGAAGCTGACCCCGCAGTTCAGCCAGGAGTACGACAACTCGGTGCCGTCGAACACCGTGCTGCGCGCCGAGCCCGCCGAGGGCACGCCGCTGGCGTCGAACTCGACGGTGTCGGTCGTGCTGTCGAAGGGCCGCCCGGTCGTCCCGGACATCCGGCCCGGCACCGCGCTGCCCGACGCCGAGCAGGCGATCAAGACCGCGCAGCTGACCCCGGCCCGCGGCACCGACGACTACGACGCCGAGGTCCCGCAGGGCGCGGTGATCCGCACCGAGCCGTCGTCGGGCAGCCAGCTGAACATCGGCGGCCAGGTCACGATCATCGTGTCGAAGGGCCCGCTGCCGCTGCCGCCGGTCCCGGACGTCACCGGGCGGAGCAAGGACGAGGCGTTCCAGCTGCTGCAGCAGGCCGGGTTCGAGCCGTTCCAGGCGGGCGAGGAGTTCAAGCAGGAGGTCCCGGGCGGCGCCGTCACGCGGACCGACCCGCCGGCGAACTCGCAGGCCAAGGAAAAGCGGATCGGCGTCTTCGTCAACAACGCCGTCCAGGTGCCGGACGTCCGGTTCCGCTCGTTCGACGACGCGCAGAAGATCCTCGAGCAGGCCGGGCTGAAGGCCGACCGCGACGGCAAGGGCGGCGGCCGCGGCGGCGGTGGCGGCGGGTTCGACTTCGTCTTCCAGCAGGACCCGCAGCCGGGGACGTTCGTGCAGAAGGGCTCCAAGGTCAAGCTGAAGGGCTTCGGGGGATGATCGGCAGCCGAGGCCGCGTGACCGGCACGATCGGCCCCGGCCTCATCGGCGAAGTCCTCCTGAACGTCCGGGGCGGCACGGAGGCGTTCTACGCCTACCCGGCCGATCCGGACGAGTCGTTCAGCTCCGGCACGCAGGTGCTCGTCGTGGACTTCGAACCCCCGCGGACGGTTTATGTCGAGCGGTGGCAACCGTTGAGCCGCTGACGGCGTCGAAGGGGCACCAACACACCCACAACAGAAGAGCGAGGGGGTCGGTGCCATGAGTCTCGTGGAAATCCTGCTGTATTCGGTGGGCGGGCTCGTCGTCGCGCTGGTGGTGATCTTCGGGATCCTGCGGCTGCTGTACAAGGTCGCCGAGCCGAACGAAGCCCTGATCATCTCCGGGCTGGGCGTCCGGGTCGACCGCGCGGACACCGCGGACAGCCTGGGGTTCAAGATCATCACCGGCCGCGGGGTGAACGTCCTGCCCGGCTTCCAGACCGCGCGCCGGCTGTCGCTGGACACCCGCGGCGTCAACCTGCAGGTGTCCTGCGTGACCAAGCAGGGGCTGCCGGTCACCGTGCGGGCGGTCGTCATCTACAAGGTCGGGGACGACTTCGCCTCCATCGCCAACGCCGCCCGCCGGTTCCTGGACCAGCAGAAGGGCATGAACGACACGATCCACGAGCTGTTCTCCGGGCACCTGCGCTCGATCGTGGGCGGGCTGACCATCGAGGAGATGATCCACAACCGCGACGCGCTCACCGGCGAGGTGCGCCAGTCGTCGGCCACGGAGATGATCAAGCTCGGGCTGATCGTGGACTCGCTGCAGATCCAGGAGATCGACGACGAGTCCGGCTACATCAACAACCTCGGCAAGCCGCACGCCGCCGCGATCGCCGCGTCGGCCCGCATCGCCGAGGCGCAGCGCGACCAGGAGGCCGCCGAGGTCGAGCAGGTCGCCGCGGCGAAGAAGGCGGCCGCGGTCCGCGAGAGCCAGATCCAGCAGGCCGGCTACCAGGCCGAGGTCGACCAGGCGCGGGCGAAGGCGTCGCAGTCGGGGCCGCTGGCCGAGGCGACCGCGCGCCAGGAGGTCGTCGTCCAGGAGACGCGGGCGGCCGAGCTGGAAGCGGCACTGGCCGAGCAGCGGCTGCAGTCGCAGGTCCGCAAGCCGGCCGACGCTAAGGCGTACGACACGCGGACGACGGCCGACGCGGCCCGCGACGCTTCGATCGCGAAGGCGCAGGCCGAGGCGAAGGAGACCGAGCTGCGCGCGGCCGCGGACGCGACGCGCGTGAAGACGGCCGCCGAGGCCGAGGCGCAGGCCACGAAGGCCCGCGCGGAGGCGGCGGCCGGGGCGACCCGGGCGACCGGTGAAGCGGAGGCGGCCGCGGCCAAGGCCCGCGGTCTGGCCGACGCGGAGGCCGCGAAGGCGCGCGGCCTGGCGGAAGCCGAATCGGCCCGCGCGAAGGGTCTCGCCGAGGCGGACGCGATCAAGGCGCGCGCGGCGGCGCTGGCGGAGAACCAGGAAGCCGTCGTCGCGCAGCAGCTGGCCGAGCGCTGGCCGGAGATCGTCGAGGCGGGCGCGAGCGCGTTCGGCAACGTCGACCACATGGTCGTGCTCAACGGCGCCGACGGCATGTCGGACATGTTCGCCAAGGCGCTGTCGCTCGGCGGGACCGGGCTCGGCCTGGCCCGGCAGCTGATGGACGCCATGGGCAAGCCGGCCGAGAAGGAGCTCGACGAGTCCGCGCGGAAGAACGGCGAACTCAAGCTGAGCGACTAGCCGGTCACGCTGCGTACGGCCCTTGTGTCCCGGATCACGGGAGGCAAGGGCCGTACGCCCGTTCGGGGGCGGCAATTCCGGAGCGGTTGTCCTACCGTGGGCGCATGGTGCCGGACAGCGTGTCGCGGGCCGCCCGATGAGCAGCTTCTTCACCGGCGGTCCCCGCGAGCGTCCCCTGTTCCCCGTCCCGGAACAGGAGCTGTACGCGTTCAACGGCCGGCACTGGACCGATCCCCCGCGCGAGTACATCGTGCCCGCCGTGCTGCCGCTGGCGCAGCCGCTGGGCCGGTCGGAGCGCACCATCGTGGCGTTGCGCTCGGTCGAGGTGTGGCCGCGGGCGTTCACGCTGCGCATCACGGTCTACTCCCGGGACAGCCTGGTCGACGACCCCGCCGAGGGCCTGATCGACCACCGGCGCAAGCCGGACTACAACGGGCTGCTCATCGGCGTGCTCTATGCCGACGGCAGCCGGGCGAGCTCCGAGGCGGTCTCGGTGCCGTCGGCGTCCGAACCGGAGGAGCCGGTGCTGCGGGCGCAGCCCGTCGGCGGCACGCGCTTCGCCGTCGAGCACGAAGTGTTCCTGTGGCCGCTCCCGCCGGCCGGCCCGCTGAAGCTGGTCGTCCAGTGGACCGACCGCGAGATCCCCGAGACGCGCACGACGCTCGACGGCGGCGCGATCCGGGCCGCGGCGAAGGACGCCGCGGAGATCTGGCCGGGACTGGGCAAGCGGCAGGTGAACGGCCTGCCGGTGCGCCGCGTCGGCAAGCAGGTGGCGCTCACCCCCGAATGGGGGCCCGCCGTCGTCCAGGAGCAACCGGACGCCGCCCCGGGTGAGTGAACGTTCTTGATCTGTGACCGCGGGCACCGGAGCCTGGGGTATCTCGAATGGATTAACGGGGTGAGTAGTTAGCGTCGTGGAAACACTTAGACCACCCGCCCGTCACGCCGGGCTGGTGCAGTGGGGTTTCCTCCCTTCCGACGCACGTGGCCGTGCACACCCGCGAACCCGGAAAGGTCGCCCATGGCAGGCTCGCCGCTCAGCGCACTCGACGTCGCTTTCCTGTGCCTGGAAAGCGAAAACTCCCCGATGCACATGGGTGCGGTGGTCACCTTCACCGCCCGCGGCCCGGTGGATCCCGCCGCGCTGACCGCGGTGCTCGCCGAGCGCGCCGCCCGGCTGCCGAAGCTGCGCCAGCGCGCCCGCGCGGAGCTGTTCCCGCCGGGCTCGGCCAGCTGGACCGAAGACCCGGAATTTGTTGCGGCGGACCACATTCACCACGTGACGCTCAGCTCACTGTACGAACCGGACCCCCTGGCGGCCTATGCGTCGCAGTGGATCGCCGAGCCGCTCGACACGTCCCGGCCGCTGTGGCACCTCACCCTCGTGACCGGGCTGCCGAACGGGAAGTTCGCGCTGCTGCTGAAGCTCCACCACGCGCTCACCGACGGTGCCGGCGCGTACGCGGTGGCGGCCGGCCTGCTCGACGGCGTCAAGCTGCCGGAGCGGATCTCGTCGCCGTCCCGGCCGATCCCGGCCCCGCGCTCCACTTTGGACACGGTGAAGGACGCGCTCGGCACGGTCTGGGGCCAGGCGAACGAGACGGCAGGCATCGCGTCGTCGCTCGTGCGGGCCGCGCGGCCGCCGCTGTCGCCGGTGTCGGCGCCGCAGTCGGCCGAGCGCCGGCTCGGGTTCGTCCGGCTGCCGTTGACCGAGCTGCGCCGCGTGCGCAAGGCCCACGGCGGCACGACCAACGACGTCGTGCTGGCGGTGCTTTCCGGCGCGCTGCGCGAATGGCTGGTGAACCGCGGCCACCGCGCCGACGGGCGCACGCTGCGCGCGCTGATCCCGGTGAGCGTCCGCGGCCGGGCGGCCGACCAGCTCGGCGGCAACAAGCTGTCCGGGTACCTGTGCGACCTGCCGGTCGGCGAGGACGACCCGGTCGAGCGGCTGCGGGTGGTCCGCCGCGCGATGACCCGCAACAAGGCGGCGGGCCCGAGCCGCGGCGCCGGGGCGCTCCCGCTGCTGGCCGGCCGCGTCCCGCCGCTGCTGCACCGCCTGGGCACGCGCACGGCCGGCCTGGCCGCGCCGATGCTGTTCGACCTGGTGATCACGACGGTCCCGGTGCCCCCGGCGCGGCTGTCCCTGGGCGGCGCGCGACTGGCTGAGGTGTACCCGTTCGTCCCGCTGGCCCCGCGCCACGCGGTCGGCATCGCGGTGGCGACGTACCGCGACTCGGTCCACATCGGACTGCAGGTCAACGGCGCGGCGGTCCCGGACGTGGGCTCGCTGCGGGACGCGGTCCTGAAGTCCGCGGCCCGGCTGGCCGACGCCTCCTGACCCTAGCGCCCCAATGTGGCCTTGGTTGCGTCTCACGCACCGAAGGCCGCCTTGGGTGCGTCCGACGCACCGAAGGCCACATTGGGACGCTCCTCAGGGGGCGACGCCCACCACCTCCAGGAACGCCAGCGCCTCGGCGTCGCGGGAGCCGGGCGGTGCGGTGTAGAGCACCAGGTGCTGGTCGCGGTCGGGCAGCGCGAGCGCGTCGCAGTCGACGGTCACCTCGCCCACTGCCGGGTGGCGGAAGGTCTTCGTGAGCACCGGCGTCGCCTGGACGTCGTGCCGCTCCCACAGCCGGGCGAAGTCGGCGCTGCCCGCGCGCAGCTCCTCGACCAGCCCGCGCACCGCCGGGTCGGCGGGGTAGCGGGCCAGCGTGGCGCGCAGCTCCATGACGACCGTGAGCCGGAACTCGGCGGCGTCGGACACCCCGTACAGCGCCGGCCCGAGGAACGCCTTGCGGGCGAGGTTGCGCCGCTCGGGCGGCACGGCGCCGAAGTCCTCCATGAGCGCCGCCGCGAGGTCGTTCCACGCCAGCACCTCGAACGTGGCGGAGATGACGATGGCGGCCGTCTGCGGCAGCCGCCGCAGCAGCGCGAGGATGCTGGGCCGCACGTCACGGCGGTGCGCGTCGGTCCGGATCGGCGCGGTGCCGGCCACGACGTGCAGGTGCTCGGTTTCGGCGTCGGTCAGCCGCAGCGCACCGGCGATCCCGGCCAGGACCTCGCCCGACGGCCGCGGCGCCCGGCCCTGCTCGAGGCGGACGTAGTACTCGGTGGAGATGTGCGCGAGCACCGCGACCTCCTCGCGGCGCAGACCCGGGGTCCGCCGGCGCGGCCCGGCGGGCAGGCCGACGTCCTGCGGCCGCAGCCGCTCACGACGGCTGCGGAGGAACGCCCCGAGCTCTTGCTTGTCCACCTCCCCAGTATGCGGACGCACCGCCACCGGATCCTGGTACGGCTTGTGCCTGCCTGGGCGTCGCGGATCGGGGCACGGTCGGCACCATGACGAACACCAGCGATTCCCCCTCGATCGGCCTGCTCACCGGCAAGGTCGTGCTCATCACCGGCGCCAGCCGCGGCATCGGCGCGGCCGCGGCCCGCCTCTTCGCCCGGGAAGGCGCCGCCGTCGTGCTGGCCTCGCGCGGCACCGAGTCCCTCGACCGCATCGCCGGCGAGATCCGCGCGGCGGGCGGCACTGCCGACGCCGTCGCGCTGGACCTGGCCGATCCCGCGAGCATCCGGGCCGCCATCGACCGCGTGGAGCAGCTCCACGGCCGTCTCGACGGCGCGTTCAACAACGGCGCGGCCATCCAGCGGCCCGGCCCGCTCGAGACGACCGCCGAGGAAGACATCGACGAGCAGTTCGCGGTCAACTTCCGCGCGCACTGGACCGCCATGACCGCCGAGGCCGCGCTCATGCGCCGGGGCGGCGGCGGGGCCATCGTGAACACGTCCAGCATCGGCAGCCGCCGCGCCAACCCCGCCCTGCCCGCCTACGGCGCCATGAAGCGGGCGCTGAACAGCCTCACCGAGACCGCGGCCGTGACGTGGGGCCCGCAGGGCATCCGGGTCAACGGCCTCACCCCCGGCGGCACCGCCACGGACATGATCGACGCGTGGGAAGCGGCGTCACCGGGGGTGGTCGCCCGGATCACGGCGTCGGTCCCGCTCGGCCGCATGGCGGAGCCGCGCGAGGTCGCCGAGGCGGCCGCGTGGCTGCTCAGCGACCGCGCGGCGATGGTGACCGGGGCGATCGTGCCGGTCGACGGCGGGGCCGGAGCCTAACCGCGGAGCATCTCCGCGACCAGGAACGCCAGTTCCAGGGACTGCTGCGTGTTCAGGCGCGGGTCGCAGGCGGTCTCGTAGCGGCCGGACAGGTCGATGTCCGAGATCTCCTGCGCCCCGCCGAGGCACTCCGTGACGTCCTCGCCGGTCAGCTCCACGTGGATGCCGCCCGGGTAGGTGCCCAGCTGGTTGTGGACCTCGAAGAAGCCCTGGACCTCGTCGACGATCCGGTCGAAGTGGCGGGTCTTGTAGCCCGTCGACGACTCGTGCGTGTTGCCGTGCATCGGGTCGCACTGCCAGATGATCTTGTGGCCGGAGGCCTCGACCTTCTCCACGATCGCCGGCAGGACCTCGCGGACCTTGCCGTTGCCCATCCGGGAGATGAGCGTCAGGCGGCCCGGCTCGAAGCGCGGGTCGAGCCGCTCGACGTATTCCAGCGCCTGCTCGGGCGTGGTCGTCGGGCCGATCTTCAACCCGATCGGGTTGGCCAGCAGCTCGGCGAACGCGATGTGCGCGCCGTCCAGCTGGCGGGTCCGCTCGCCGATCCAGAGGAAGTGCGACGACAGGTTGTACAGCTTCGGGTTCGCCGCGTCGGCCTTGTCCAGGCGCAGCATCGACCGCTCGTAGTCGAGCAGCAGCGCTTCGTGGCTGGCGAAGATCTCGGTGGACTGCAGCGAGGTGTCCGTGACGCCGCAGGCCGACATGAACCGCAGGCCGCGGTCGATCTCGTTGGCCAGCGCCTCGAAGCGCTGCGCCGCCGGCGACGCCGAGACGAAGTCCTTGTTCCAGTCGTGCACCTGGTGCAGGTCGGCCATGCCGGCGCCGGTGAGGGCGCGGACCAGGTTCATCGCCGCTCCCGCGTTCGCGTAGGCGCGGATCATCCGGCCGGGGTCGGGCACGCGCAGCTCGGGCTTGGCGACGAGGGAGTTGATGATGTCGCCGCGGTAGACCGGCAGGCCCAGGGCGTCCGTCGCGGCCGAGCGCGGCTTCGCGTACTGGCCGGCGATGCGGCCGACCTTGACCACCGGCAGGCTCGCGCCGTAGGTCAGCACGACCGCCATCTGCAGCAGCGTGCGCAGGTTGGCGCGGATGTGCGGCTCCGTGTTGGACTCGAACGTCTCCGCGCAGTCACCACCCTGCAGCAGGAACGCCTCGCCGCGGGCGACCATCGCCAGCCGGTCCTTGAGGCGGTCGATCTCCGGCGGGACCGTGATCGGCGGCACGCTCTCCAGCACGCCGCGGACCCGCCGGGTCGCGTCCGGGTCGGGCCACTCCGGCTGCTGCGCGGCGGGCAGGGCCAGCGCCTTGTCGAGCCGGGCGCGCAGCTCCGGCGGCAGCGGCGGCAGTTCGGGCAGGGTGTCGACGGGGACGTCCACAGTCCAGTTCACGAACACCAGGATAGGGTTCCCGCTCCTGGGCGCTTCCTCAGGTTCACCGACCCCCCGGTCGTGAGTGGGAAACAGGGTTAGAACACTGTTTCCCACTCACGACCCCGGGGCGGGTCAGCCGCGCGGGACGAGCCGGACGACCGAGCCCGTGCCCTGCGACGTGCCGTTGTTGCTGACGAACACCTCGTCACCGCGCACGGCGAGCCCGGTCGCCGCGGCCAGGCCGGCCGACGCCAGCACCGTCCGGCTGCCGTTCTTCTCCACCCGGGTCAGCACGCCGGGAGAAGGCGGTGCCGCGATCCCGTCTCGAGCGAACGTCAAGGCCAGCAGCCTGCCCTTGCGGTCGAACGCCAGGTCGGTCAACGCCGTGAAGCCGTCGGCGTGGATCTTCGGCTGCTGCCCGGGCACCACGCGCCACACGCGGGCCGCGCCCACGGCGATGCTGCTCAGCTCGGACACGTAGAGCGCGCCGTCCGGGCCGACGACCACCGACGTCGGCACGCTCTGCACCGGGATCTGCGTTCCCGGCGGCAGGCCGAGGGCGGGTGGCGCGGTGACGAGCTTCGGCGGGAACACCGCGAGCACGCTGATCCGGCCCCGGCCGTCGACGTAGAGCAGGTCGTTGCCGGCCGCGTCGGCGACCGCGAAGCCGTCGCGGTAGCGCGTCATCCCGAACGGGTTCGAGTCGATCACCGGCGTGTCCGGGCCGGCCCCGGCGCCGTGGTCGGGGTTGTTCTTCGCCTCGAACGCGGCGAAGTCCGGGCCGGGCACGACGTGCGGGCCGAACGCGAACGACAGCTTCCCGAACAGCCGACCGGCCGAGCCGAACGGGTTGGCGCCGGTCGCCGGGTCGATGAGCACGTCGCCGGCGAGCAGGGCCGGGACGCCGTGGACGAACGCGACGTCGGTCGGACCGGCGACCGCGGCTCCGCCGGGCGCGGCCGCCGACGGCAGGCCGGTCAGGATCCGGCGGACCCCGCCGTGGCCGTCGAGCTGCGCCACCGAGCCGCTGAGGCCGAAGCAGGCGGGCCCTTCCGGGCCTTCGACGCACTTGCCGGTGCCTCCCGCGCCGGCTTCGGCGACGTACACCCTGCCGTCGTGGACGGTCAGGTGCCGAGGGTTGTTCAACCCGGTGGCGACCGTCTTCAGGCCACCCTGGCCGGCATCGGCGCCGGGCGCGGCGACGACCACGGCCGCGGCCGACACGGCCACCACCGCGGCGCGCACGAGTCTGGACATGACTTGCCACCTCTCCGCCCGGCCCCGTGCTTGATCCACAGTGGACCGCGGAGGCCGGGCGGAGTGATTGTGCGCCCCGGAAACCGGAAAATCGGCGGCGATGACCGGTTGGGTGACCTGGTCAGCCCCATCGGGCAGCGGACATTTTCTCACCGGCAGAAGCGGTCCACCGCGGGGAAAACCCCATCACGCAGGTAGTCCGGCACAACCGCGTTCCCACAAGCGTTGTCCCGCGGGAAAACCCCGTGGCGGTTTCCGAACGCCGCTCGCGTTTCCCGGGCGCCGGACAGCGAGGTCGCGCTCGTTCTGCACCAGCACCACGTCGGCCGGGCCGCCGGGGTTCATCAGCAGGCGCGCGGACGTCAGCCGGCTTGCGCGCGGTTGTACAGGTTCTGCGCGTCGGTGCCGAAGTACGGCCCGAACATGTAGCCGGGCAGGAAGGTGTAGCCGAAGCTGTTCACCGAGGCCTGGACGCCGGTGCCGGTGGCCTCGTTGAACGACAGGAACCACGGCCCGCCGCTCGAGCCGCCGGTCATGTTGCACCGCATGCCGTGGTCCTGCGTCAGCAGGAAGTCGGTGAAGGTGCTGCCGCTGCAGTAGATCAGCTTCGTGCCGTCGTAGGGCGAGGCGGCCGGGTAGCCGAAGGTGTACATGCTCTGGTTCTTCGGCTGGTTGAAGGCGATGCCCTGCGCGCCGACGACGTCGGTGAGCCGCTGCCCGTTGAGCGGGTTCACGACGGCCATGCCGACGTCGTAGTTCATGTCCTCACTGGCTTCCCACTGCGGCGTGGTCAGCGTGGCCTTCGCGGCCCACTGGCCGTAGGGCGCGTTCCCGTTGTTGTAGCCGGGGACGAAGACCCATTCGGTGTGCCAGGTGCCCTGGTACTTGACGCAGTGCCCGGCGGTGACGACGACGCTGCCGTTGGTGCTGGTCACGGCGTCGCCGGAGCAGGAGGCCTTCTGGCCGTTGAAGAGGAAGAAGACGCGGCCGGCGGTCTGGGTGACCTTGCCACCGCCGGGCCAGGCGCCCCCGCCGTTGGGGATGCTCTGGATGATCGCGCTTTCCCCTTTGGCCACATCTTTCGCGCTCACGCGAGGCGCTTTGACGAGGTTGTCCATCGGGACGGCCGCCCGCATGGCATCGGGCGTCCAGAAGGGTTTCGGCGCGGCCTGGGCGGGCGCGCCGACCAGGGCGAACGCGAGGGAGAGGAGCGCGGTGACGACCGCTGCCCGGAATGTCGTGTGCTTCAAGACGCCCCACCTTCCGCGGAAGTGAATTGTCGCAAAAGCGGCACAGCTACTCGAAAGTAGTTGGCCGTGTACACACTGCACAGCCGCCATTCGGAGCAATGGGTCGAACCGGTCGAAAGCCCCTCACCAGCGGCGCCGACCGCGCACCGACGGGCCGCGAATGGCGCATTCGGGGCGGCGTAGGTCCCCCGATGGGCCATTCGCGACACTCGCCAGGAGGCCCGCACGCGCGGCGACGGGGGCGGCGAGCCGCCGAACCGGTCGAAAGCCCCCTCACCAGCGGCGAGGGGGCTTTCGAGATGTCCGGATCAGACAACCGCGAGCGGCAGCGCCGTCGGGTGCACCGGGGCCGGGAGGTCCGATGCCCCCGTCAAGAACGCGTCGACCGCGTTGGCCACCGAGCGGCCCTCCGCGATCGCCCACACCACCAGGGACGCCCCGCGGTGCGCGTCGCCGCAGACGAACACGCCTGGGGTCTCCGTCTGCCAGTCCGCGCCGCACGACAGCGTGCCGCGCTTGGTCAACGACAAGCCGAGGTCGGACAGCAGCGGCATCTCCTCGACGCCCTCGAAGCCGATCGCCAGCAGGACCAGGTCCGCCGGGAGCGTCTCGACCTCGTCGTTGACCGGGATCACCTCGCGGCGGCCCGTCGCCGGGTCCTTCTGGACGCGGACCTGCTGCAGCTCCACCGCCGTCACGCGCCCTTCGGCGGAGCCGACGAACCGCTTGACCGCCACCGCGAACTTGCGCTCGCCCGCCTCCTCGTGCGCCGGGTACGTGCGCAGGATGTACGGCCACGTCGGCCACGGCGACCGCTCGTCGTCCCTTGTGGACGGTGGCATCGGGTACTGGTCCAGCTGCGTCACCGAAAGCGCGCCCTGGCGGGTGGCCGTGCCGTAGGAGTCGGCGCCCGTGTCGCCGCCGCCGATGATCAGCACGTGCTTGCCGCGCGCGTCGATCGACGGCGGGCCGTCGCCCTCGACGAACTTGTTGGCCGGCACCAGGTGCTCCATCGCCAGGTGGATGCCGGCCAGCTCGCGGCCCGGCGTCGTCGTGTCGTCGCGGCCGCGCAGCGCGCCGACCGCCAGGACCACCGCGTCGTACTGTGCGCGCAGGTCCTCCACCGACAGGTCGACGCCGACCTCGCAGCCCGTCACGAACCGGGTGCCCTCCTTGCGCAGCTGCGCGAGGCGCCGGTCGAGGACCTTCTTCTCCATCTTGAACTCGGGGATGCCGTAGCGCAGCAGCCCGCCGAGGCGGTCATCGCGCTCGAACACCGTGACCTCGTGGCCGGCGCGGGTCAGCTGCTGGGCCGCGGCCAGGCCCGCGGGCCCCGAGCCGACGACCGCGACGCGCTGCCCACTGGCCACTTCGGACACCTGCGGCTGGACGTAGCCCGCTTCCCACGACTGGTCGGCGATCGTCTGCTCGACGCGCTTGATCGCCACCGGCCCGCCCGAGAGCGGCGAGATGGACAGCACGCAGCCGGCCTCGCACGGCGCCGGGCACAGCTTCCCGGTGAACTCGGGGAAGTTGTTGGTGGCGTGCAGCCGGTCGCTCGCCGCGGCCCAGTCGCCGCGGCGGACCAGGTCGTTCCACTCGGGAATCAGGTTGCCCAGCGGGCAGCCGGAGCCGCCGGAGTGGCAGAACGGGATGCCGCAGTCCATGCAGCGCGACGCCTGCTTGCGCACCTTTTCGTTGCGCTCGCCCGGGTCGACGTCCGCGTAGACCTCGCCCCACGAGTGCAGGCGGTCCTCTTTGGACTTCTTCTTCGGCTCTTCGCGGTCGTACTTCAGGAAACCGGTCGGGTCAGCCACGAGCGGCCTCCATGATCGCCTCGTCGACGTCGCGGCCGGCGGCCTTCGCCGCCTTCGCCGCGTCCAGAACCCGCTGGTAGTCGCGCGGCATCACCTTCGTGAACGCCGCGGACCGGCGCGGCCAGTCGCCGAGCAGCGACGCCGCCACCGCGGAGCGGGTGAGATCGTGGTGCTGCTGCACCGTTTTCTTGAGCCAGGCCAGGTCGTCCGCGGTCGGCCTGAGCAGATCCACCATGTCCTGGTTGACCTTCTTGCGGTCGACGTCGAGCACGAACGCCACGCCGCCGGACATGCCGGCCGCCAGGTTCCGCCCGGTCGGGCCGAGCACCACCGCGCGGCCGCCGGTCATGTACTCGAAGGCGTGGTCGCCGACGCCCTCGGCGACGACCGTGGCACCGGAGTTGCGGACGCAGAAGCGTTCGCCGACCTGGCCGCGCAGGAAGATTTCGCCGCCGGTCGCGCCGTAGGCGATCGTGTTGCCCGCGATCGTCTGCGCCTCGGCCGCGAACGACGCGTCCGGGTCGGGGCGGACGACGATCCGGCCGCCCGACAGGCCCTTGCCGACGTAGTCGTTCGCGTCGCCGACCATGTCGAGGGTGATGCCGCGCGGCAGGAACGCGCCGAGCGACTGGCCCGCCGAACCGGTGAGCGTGACGTTGATCGTGCCCTCGGGCAGGCCGTCCCCGCCGTAGCGGCGGGTGATCTCCGAGCCGAGCAGTGTGCCGACGGTCCGGTTGACGTTGCGCACCGGCAGCTCGATGTTCACGTGGTGCGCGTCTTCCAGCGCCGCCTCGGCGAGCTGGATGAGGGTGCGGTCCAGCGCGTGCTCGAGGCCGTGGTCCTGGCCGCGCGTGCGTCGCTTGGCGCCGCCGTACGGGGTCTCCGAGGGCATCTCGAAGATCGGCGCCAGGTCCAAACCGGACGCCTTCCAGTGGTCGACGGCCTCGTCGGTGTCGAGCAGCTCGGCGTGGCCGATGGCCTCGTCGAGCGTGCGGAAGCCCAGTGCGGCAAGGGTTTCGCGGACTTCTTCGGCCACGAACTTGAAGAAGTTGACGACGTGCTCGACCTGGCCGGTGTAGCGCTTGCGCAGCTCCGGGCTCTGCGTGGCGACGCCGACCGGGCACGTGTCGAGGTGGCAGACGCGCATCATGATGCAGCCCGCGACGACGAGGGGGGCCGTCGCGAAGCCGTACTCCTCGGCGCCGAGCAGCGCCGCGATGACGACGTCGCGCCCGGTCTTCATCGCACCGTCCACCTGCACGGTGATCCGGTCGCGCAAGCCGTTGAGCAGCAACGTCTGCTGGGTCTCGGCGAGGCCGATCTCCCACGGCGTGCCCGCGTGCTTGAGCGAGTTCATCGGGGACGCGCCGGTGCCGCCGTCGTGGCCCGAGATGAGCACGACGTCCGCGTGCGCCTTGGACACCCCCGCCGCTACCGTGCCGACGCCCAAAGAGGACACCAGCTTCACGTGGATGCGGGCGTGCTCGTTGGCGTTCTTGAGGTCGTGGATCAGCTGCGCCAGGTCCTCGATGGAGTAGATGTCGTGGTGCGGCGGCGGCGAAATGAGGCCGACGCCCGGCGTCGAGTGCCGGGTGCGCGCGATCCACGGGTACACCTTGTTCGGCGGCAGCTGGCCGCCCTCGCCGGGCTTCGCGCCCTGCGCCATCTTGATCTGGATGTCGTCGGCGTTGACGAGGTATTCGCTCGTGACGCCGAAGCGGCCCGAAGCGACCTGCTTGATCGCGCTGCGGCGCTCGGGGTCGTAGAGCCGCTCGGGGTCCTCGCCACCCTCACCGGTGTTGGAGCGGCCGCCGATCCGGTTCATCGCGATGGCCAGGGTTTCGTGCGCCTCGGCCGAAATCGAGCCGTACGACATCGCGCCGGTGTTGAAGCGCTTGAAGATCGCCTCGGCCGGCTCGACCTCGTCGAGCGGCACCGGCTCGCGGACGCCGTCCTTGAACGAGAACAGCCCGCGCAGCGTGCCGCCCTCGCGGTAGAGGCGGTGCACCTCGTCGGTGTACTTGCGGTAGACCTCGTCGCGGCCGGTCTTCGACGCGTGCTGCAGCAGGAACACCGTCTCCGGCGTGAACAGGTGCAGCTCGCCCTCGCGGCGGTAGGCGTACTCGCCGCCGGTGTCGAGTCCACGGTGGACTCGCTCGGTCGGGTTGTCCGGGTACGCGCGGCGGTGCCGGACGGCGACCTCTTCGGCGAGCACCTCGAGCCCGACGCCGCCGAGCTTCGACGACGTCCCGGTGAAGTACTCGTCGAGCAGGTCCTGGCTCAGGCCGAGGGACTCGAAGACCTGGGCGGCGGTGTACGCGCCGACCGTCGAGATGCCCATCTTGGACATGATCTTCAGGACGCCCTTGACCAGCGCCTGCACGTAGTTGCGGACCGCCTTGGCCGGCTCGATGCCGGTGACCGCGCCCTGCCCGATCATGTCCTCGATGGTCTCGAAGGCCAGGTACGGGTTGACCGCGGCGGCGCCGTAGCCGAGCAGCAGCGCGATGTGGTGCACCTCGCGCGCGTCGCCGGATTCGACGACCAGCGCGACGCGCAGGCGTTCCTTGGTGCGGACCAGGTGGTGGTGCACCGCGGAGACCAGCAGCAGCGACGGGATCGGCGCCATCCGGTGGTCGGAGTCGCGATCGGACAGCACGAGCGTGCGCGCGCCAGCCGCGATCGCCTCCGACGCCTCACGCCGGACGCGTTCGATCGCACCGGCCAGCGCCTCGGCACCACCGTCCACTTCGTACAGTCCGGAAAGGACACTGCAGGCGAAGCCGGGGAGGTCGCCGTCGTCGTTGATGTGGATGAGCTTCGCGAGCTCGTCGTTGTCGATGACGGGGTACGGCAGCTTGAGGTGACGGCAGGACGCCGGGCCGGGGGCCAGGAGGTTGCGCTCCGGGCCCATGATCCGCGCCATGCAGGTGACGAGCTCTTCGCGAATCGCGTCCAGCGGCGGGTTGGTCACCTGCGCGAAGTTCTGCTTGAAGTAGTCGTAGAGGAGCCGGGATCGCTGCGACAGCACCGCGGGCGGCGTGTCCGAGCCCATCGAACCGATCGGCTCGGCGCCCTTCTCGGCCATCGGCGCGAGCAGGATCTTGAGCTCTTCTTCGGTGTAGCCGAAGGAAAGCTGGCGGCGCAGCACCGAATCGTGGCTCTGCACGACGTGGTCGCGGTCGGGCAGCTCGGCGATCTTCAGCAGGCCCGCGTGCAGCCAGCCCTCGTACGGGAGCTTGCCGGCGAGCGCGGACTTGACCTCTTCGTCGTCCACGATCCGGCCGGCTTCGGTGTCCACCAGGAACATCCGGCCGGGCTTGAGCCGCCCCTTGGCCACGACGTCCCTGGGCGCGACGTCGAGGACGCCGGCCTCGCTGGCGAGGACGACGCGGTCGTCGGCGGTGCGCCACCATCGGGCCGGCCGCAGGCCGTTGCGGTCCAGGACCGCCCCGACCAGCGTGCCGTCGGTGAAGGTGACACAGGCCGGGCCGTCCCACGGCTCCATGAGACTGGCGTGGAACTGGTAGAACGCGCGGCGCTCGGGCTTCATCGTGGCGTGGTTTTCCCACGCCTCCGGGATCATCATCAGCACCGCGTGCGGCAGCGACCGGCCACCGAGGTGCAGCAGCTCCAGGACCTCGTCGAAGGACGCGGAGTCGGACGCGTCCGGCGAGCAGATCGGGAACAGCCGGGACAGGTCGCCGGGGAGGAGCTCGGACTCCAGCAGGGCCTCGCGGGCCCGCATGCGGTTGCGGTTGCCGCGGATGGTGTTGATCTCGCCGTTGTGGGCCACGAACCGGAACGGGTGGGCCAGGGGCCACGACGGGAAAGTGTTGGTGGAGAAGCGGGAGTGCACCAGCGCGATGGCGCTTTCCAGCCGCTCGTCGCGAAGGTCGCCGAAGAACGCCGGCAGCTGCTCCGGCGTGACCATGCCTTTGTAGACGATCGTGCGCGAGGACAGCGACGGGAAGTACGTGCCGCAGCCGGAGTTCGCGCTTTCGTGCTCGACGCGCTTGCGCAGGCAGAAGGCGAGCCGGTCCAGCTCCAGGCCGGTTTTTCCGTCCGCCGTCACGAAAAGCATGGCGAAGTGCGGCATGACCGAGCGGGCGGTCGGGCCGATGTCGGCGCGGTCGGCGTCGACGGGGACCTCGCGCCAGCCGAGGACCTCCAGTCCTTCTTCGACGGCGATGCGTCCGGCCAGCTCGACGGCCTTGCGGCGCTGCTCGGCGTCTTGGGGCAGGAACGCGATGCCGGCGGCGTAGGCGTGGTGGCCGCGGGAGTCGGGTTCGGGAAGCGCGAAGCCGGCCTCCGCGCGCAGCAGCTTGTCGGGCAGCTGCAGCAGGATTCCGGCGCCGTCGCCGCTGGTGGGTTCGGCGCCGGCGGCGCCGCGGTGGTCGAGGTTCGTCAACGCGGACAGGCCGTCGGTGACGATGCCGTGGGAGCGGCGCCCGCGGATGTCGGCCACCATGGCCACACCGCAGGAGTCCTGTTCGGTCTCCGGGTCGTAAAGACCCTGCTTGCCGGGAATGGCGGAGAAGATCATGAAGGGACCTCCTTCGTCGTCTTGTCGTGCGGGGCCGGGCTACCGGCCGGGGAGCGCACGGGACGACGATGGCCCGCTTGTTAGCGCGACTTTAACACCTGGGAAACATGCCAGCACCTGTTCAGAGCGCCCCGAGCGACGTCGGACGGTAACGATCTGGCTGCGTGGAACGACGTAGTTCCTGATGGGTTCCCGGTAGTTCGTTCTGCTAAGTATACGGCCCGGAAACTCCCGTCAAGCCTAACGTGACAGGCCCGACCCGGCAGCCTGGAATTGTGTCACCGGTCACTAGAACGTGTTACATTTCGCCGCATGATCCTCGATCGGTTCAAGCTCACCGGCCAGGTCGCGGTGGTCACCGGCGCCGGAAGGGGAATCGGCGCGGCGACGGCCGTGGCCCTCGCCGAAGCGGGCGCCGACGTGGTCATCGCGTCCCGTACGTCCGCTCAGCTCGACGAAGTCGCTTCGCGCGTCTCGGCGGCCGGCCGGCGGGCAGTGGCGGTGCCGGTGGACCTGTCCTCACCGGAGGCCGCGGGGGCGCTGGCGTCGACGGCGGTGTCGGAGTTCGGGCGGCTCGACCTGGTGGTCAACAACGTCGGCGGCACGTACCCGCGGCCCCTGCTGGAGTCTTCGGTGGACTTCATGGAGGAGGCGTTCCGCTTCAACGTGGCGACGGCGCACGCGTTGACGGTGGCGGCGGCGCCTTCGCTGCTCGAGACGGGCGGCTCGATCGTCAACATTTCGTCGGTGATGGGCCGCGTGTCCGGCCGCGGCTTCGCGGCGTACGGAACGGCGAAGGCGGCTCTGGCGCACTACACGCGCTTGGCGGCGGCGGACTTGGCGCCGAAGGTGCGGGTGAACGCGATCTCCGTGGGCTCGGTGGCGACGTCGGCGCTGGAGATCGTGGTCGGCAACCCGGAGCTGAAGGACAAGATGGAGTCGGCGACATCGCTGGGCCGCATCGGCGAGGCCGAGGACATCGCGGCGACGGTGGTGTTCTTGGCGTCGCGGGCCGGCGGGTACATCACGGGCAAGATCCTCGAGGTCGACGGCGGGTTGCAGGCGCCGAACCTGGAGCTGGGCCTGCCCGACTTGGGTTGACCTCGGGCGGCTTCGAGCGACGTGAATGACTCATTCATGTCGCCAGACGACATGAATGAGTCATTCACGTCATCCCGGCGGGCCGCCACTGGAACTCGGCCCGCTGTTGGCGATCGGCCAGCGCCCCAAGGCGGCCTTCGGTGCGTCCCACGCACCCAAGGCGGCCTTCGGTGCGTCTGACGCAACCAAGGCCACATTGGGGCGCTCTGGACCGGGACGGCACAGCACCAGGCCTCGTTTCTTGACTTCCAATCAAGAGAGCCCTAGCCTTCGCGTCCACCGGCTCTTGATCGCAAGTCAAGAGCAGTCGGCGAGCGGAGTGGGACAGGCAATGGAAACTTCGGCGGAGCAGGACAACCACACCGCGTCGGTGCGGCGGGACGTGTGGTTCGAGTCCGGCGGCGTGCGGTGCGCGGCGTGGCTGTACACGCCGGCAGCGGAAGGCGCGCCTCGGCCGTTGGTGGTCATGGCGCACGGGCTGGGCGCGGTCCGCGAGTGGCGCTTGGACGCGTTCGCGGAGCGGTTCGCCGCGCAGGGGTGGGTGGTGCTGGTGTTCGACTACCGGTACCTGGGGGCCAGTGAGGGATCGCCACGGCAGTTGCTCGACATCGGCGACCAGCTCGACGACTGGCGGGCGGCGCTGGCCTACGGCCGGTCCCTGCCGGAGGTCGACCCCGGCCGGATCGCGGTGTGGGGGACCTCGTTCGGCGGCGGGCACGTGCTGCGAATCGCGAGCAAGGACCACGATCTGGCCGCAGTGGTGGCCCAATGCCCGTTCACCGACGGACCGGCGTCGTTGCTCTCCCGGTTCCGCTCCGGCCCGATGAGCATGGCCGGGCTCGTCATCGCCGCGCTGCTCGATGTCGCCGGGTCGGTGTTCGGCGCGAAGCCGGTGCTGGCTCCGGTGGTCGGCCTGTGGTGGATGCCCGCCTTCCTGGTGTCGCCGACCGCGATCGCCGCGGCGTCCAAACTGATCCCGGCGGGGTCTCGGCTCTCGCCGCGCACCGCCGGCGTCCTCGCCCGGTTCCCGGCGGTGGGGAAGGGATTGTCCGCGACCGTCGAGACGGGTGGGCAGCCGTTCCGCCCCGGCGACACCGCTGTCGGCCGCGACACGATCTGGGGTGTCATGAGTGGCCCGGACGGTGGCGGCGACAGCGCCAACGCGATCGCGGCCCGGCTCGCGTTGCGGTTGCCGCTGTACCGGCCGGGCAAGGACCTGCGCAAGATCGCCGCGGCGACCCTGTTGTGCGTGTGCGACGACGACCGCGCCGCCCCCGCGCGCACCACGGCCCGCCTCGCGGCCGGGCAGGACCACGTCCAGGTCAACCACTACGAAGGCGACCACTTCGACATCTACGTCGGTGACCTGTTCGAGCGTGCCGTCGCAGACTAGATCGAGTTCCTCGCGGCCCGGTTCACGGCCGCGGCGACCCGCTAGCCGGCACCGCGGCGATGCCGCGGGCACTGCGCACCAGCGTCTCGACAACGGCGCGATCGCCCGCGGCGTCCCCGGAGTGGGTCAGCATCCCTTCGACGACGAACACCCCGATCCGGGTCATCGCGTCCTGCTCGGTCTCCGGCACGCCCAACGCGGCCAGGTGCCACCGCAGGATCGCCTCCACCTGCGCGTGAAAACCGTCGTGCCAGACCCGCAGTGACTCCGACGCCGCGACCCTGGCGTGCACCGTCGTGATCAGCCGATCGACCCGCCGCAACTCGGCGACAGCCCACAGCAGCTGCTCGACCGGCGGTTCGGCCGAGCGTTCCGCCACGCCGGCCAGGAACTGCGCGAACAGCGCGTCCAGAACCGCGACCAGTACCTCGTCCTTGTCCTTGAAGTACCAGTAGACGGTATTGGAGGTCACCCCCGCCTCGCGCCCGATCCGCGTCACCGTCGTCGGGTCGTAGCCTTCGTCCACGAACAACCGTGTTGCCGCGGCGACGATCTCACCGCGCTTCTCTTCCCGGTCCTGCGGGCGTCGGTTACGCGGCATCCCCCACCTGGCCTTCGGGAAAGCGGTCAGCTTTCGTCGGTCTTCTTCGGCTCCTCGGCGGCCACCTTGACGTGCTCCGGCTCGCCGGGCTCCTCCCCGGAAGCGGGTGCCGCCGTGTCCGGGGTCACGTCGGAGTCCTCCGAATCCGCGAGCGGCTTCTCCTCCGGCCCCGGAGCGTCCTTGCTGACCAGCGTCTCCGGCAGCTCCCGCGGCCCCCGGCGGCCGGCGAGTACGAAGTACACCACCGCTCCCAAGAACAGCAGGATCGACGTCCACACGTTCACCCGCAGCCCGAGGATGTGGTTCGCGGTGTCCGTCCGCATCATCTCGATCCAGCCGCGGCCCACCGTGTACCCCGCGACGTACAGCGCGAACGCCCGGCCGTGGCCCAGCTTGAACTTGCGGTCCGCCCACACCACCAGCAAGGCGACCAGCAGGTTCCAGATCAGCTCGTACAGGAACGTCGGGTGGACCGGGCTCTCCGGCAGCGGGATGTGGCCCGTCGCGACGCCGTTCAGCAGGTTGTCCGGGTCCTCCGGGTTGAAGCGCTGGTAGACCTCGAGCCCCCACGGCAGGTCCGTGTGCGCGCCGTACAGCTCCTGGTTGAAGTAGTTGCCGATGCGGCCGATGGCCTGCGCGACGACGATGCCCGGGGCGATCGCGTCCGCCATCGCCGGCAGCGGGATGCCCTTGCGCCGGCACGCGATGAGCGCGCCCACCGCGCCGAGGGCGATCGCGCCCCAGATGCCGAGGCCACCGTCCCAGATCGCGAACGCGTTCCAGGGGTTCTTGCCCTCGGTGAAGTACAGCTCGGGATCGGTGATGACGTGGTACAACCGGCCGCCGACCAGGCCGAACGGCACGGCGAACACGGCGATGTCGACGACCGTGCCCTTGGTGCCGCCGCGGGCGGCCCAGCGCCGCTCCCCCCACCAGATCGCCACGATGATGCCGGCGATGATGCACAGGGCGTACGCGCGGATCGGGATCGGTCCCAGGTGCCACACCCCGCGGTCGGGGCTCGGGATCGTCGCGAGGTAGGCGGTCATCACGCGGCCACCGTAGCGCTACTGTGCTGTTCGTTACCAACCCGGCCACAGTTACGGCCGACGGCTTGCCGACAACGGTTACGTGCCGCTGTGGGGGCGGCCTTCTTCCTGCCGGGTTGGCAACGCGGCCGGGGCTTCCAAGGCGGCCAGGTACCCCGCCACCAGCGCGTGCGCCACCTGGACGACAGCCTGGTCGCGCGGGAGGAACTGGTCGTCGTGCAGGCTGGGCACGCCCGCGGTGTCGCCGAGGCCGACGAACAGCATCAGGCCGCGGGTCGCGCCGCCGCAGTAGTGGGCGAAGTCGTCCGCGCCGAACGAGCGGAACCCGTCGTCGACGACGAAGCCGCCGTGGCTCAGCCAGCGCTGCGCGCCCACCGCGAGCGCCGGGTCGTTTTCCAGCACCGGCTCGCACGGGCTGATTTCCAGCTCGGCCGTGCAGCCGTGCGCCCGCGCCGTGCCGTGCACGATGTCCGCGAGCGCCTCCAGCGCGTTCTCGCGGTCCTTCGTGCGCATCAAGCGCAGCGAGCCGAACGCGGTCGCGGTGTTCGGGACGACGTTGGCCGCCGTGCCGGCCTGGATCCGGCCGATCGAGCAGACCGCGCCGAACACCGGGTCGATCCGGCGCGACGCGAGCTGCTGCAGGCTCACGACCAGGTGCGACAGCGCCAGGATCGGGTCGCGCAGCAGGTGCGGGTAGCCGGCGTGGCCGCCCTGGCCCTGCATCGTGACCTCGAACTCGTCGGTGGACGCGTTCACCGGGCCCGGCACCGCCGCGACGACGCCGTGCGCGATCCGCGGCTGGACGTGCGCGCCGATCACCGCGTCGACCCCGGCTTCGGCCAGCACCCCGGACTCGACGACGTCGAGCGCGCCGGGCGGCGACGTCTCCTCGCGCGGCTGCAGCAGCGCGAGGATCGGCCGCGGGACGCCGACGCGCCGCGCCGCCCGGCAGACGGCGACCAGCGCGGCGAGGTGGACGTCGTGGCCGCACGCGTGCATGAACTCGTTGCCCGACGCCCACGGCACGCCGGTGCCCTCCAGCACCGGGAGGGCGTCGAGCTCGGCCCGCAGCGCCACGGCCGGGCCCTCGCCGCCGGGCAGGAGGATCGCGCGGCCGGTCTTCGCGACGCGGACGCCGTCGCCGGCCCCGAGCGCGCCGGCGACCAGCCGGGCGGTGTCCTCTTCGTCGCCGGAACCGCGCGGGTCGGCGTGCACCGCGTGCCGCAGCTCGATCGCGGCGGGCAGCTCGTCCTCGATCGCCCCGGTCCAGGCGTCCCACAGCTCACTCACACGCGCTCCCAGCGGTAGATCCTCTTCGCGTTCTCGTGCCCCACCAAAGCACACAGCCGGACGGCGTCCACTTCGGACATCGCGCCGGCGTCGAGCCCGGCGCGCAGGAAGTCCGAAAGTCCCTGCCGGAACAGGGCCGTGCCCAGGTGGTACAGCTCGGCCAGGCCGAAGGCGTCGGTGGAGAAGAGGACCTTCCCGAAGGGCGCGATCTCCAGCAGCTCGGCCAGGATCGCCGGCGCGCGGAACCCCGCGTTGTGGGTGGCGAGCCCGACGTCCACGAACACGTGCTCGAAGACCTGCGCCAGATACGCGGCATTGCGGTGGAACGGGTAGTTGTGCAGCAGCAGGATCGGCACGCCGCGGTCGCGGGTCGCGCGCAGCAGCCCGGTCAGGTGCAGCGGGTCGCAGCGGTGCAGGTCGACGTCGGAGTCGCCGTAGCCGACGTGGAACTGCACCGGCAGCCCCAGGTCGAGGCCGGTGAAGACGAGGAAGCGGTGCAGCACCTCGTCGGCCAGCCGGGTGCCGCCCGCGGCGAGCCAGCGCCCGGCGGCGGCTTCGACCTCCGCCGGCGACGGCCGCTCCCCCGCCAGTCCCAGGCCGACGCGGTAGGCCGCGATCGACTTGAGCCCGACGGCGGTTTCGGCGCGTTTCCCCAGCTCATCGGCGAACGCGGCGGCGAACCCCGTCGCGGTGGTCCCCTGGATGACGGCCTCGGCGACCTGTTCCAGCCGGACGACGTCGTGCGCGCGGGCACCCGCCAGCTCCGCGAACTCGCCGGTCGTGGTCAGCGCGTCGGGCAGGAAGCCGCCGTCCAGCAGGAAGTCGGTCGTGCCGGTGGCGCGCAGGAAGCGCCGCGCCACCTCGGCCGCGCCCAGCTCGGCGCGGCGTTCGAGGTAGGCGTCGGCTTCCGCGTGTTCCGGCAGGTCCAGCACGGGTGCGCAGCGAGCGCGCACCGCGAGCCCGATCAGCGAGTCGAAGAGGCTGGTACCGAGCGGCGACGTCGTGTCGGCCTCGGTGAGCATCGCCTCGAAGTCCGCGCGGGCCACGTCGTGCGTGACGACGCCGTGGCAGTGGTGGTCCACCAGCGGCAGGTCCGCGACGAACGGGAGCAGGTCGGTCATGCGCCTCCGTCCACGGTGGTCAGCCTCTCCCCCACCCTACGAGCGAAGCCGGGCGCGGACAGCACCAAGAGCACCGCCAGCACCAGCACCCCGCCGGCCACCACGGGGAACCACCGCGCCGGGCCTTCGGTCGGGTACGGCACGACGTTGACGTAGACCGTGTATCCGAGCACGGCGAGCGCGCCGATCGGGAACACGAGGTGCCACGCCGGCGCGTGCATCCGGCGCTTCACGAACAGCAGCAGGATCGCGCCGACCGTCGTGAGCAGGTAGATCACCAGCAGGATCAACGTCCCGATCGAACCCGACCACGCGAAGGTGTCCGACGCCGTCGCGCCGAAGAACAGCGCGCACACTCCGATGATCAGCACCGCCGCGGCCGTGACCGCGCTGACCGCCGCCACCGGCGTGCCGCGCGAGGAGGTCCGGCCGAGGCTGCCACCTGCGTCGCGGCCCAGCGCGTAGAGCAGCCGCGAGCCTCCGACGACGCAGGCGAGGCAGCAGCCGAACGCGCTGATCGCGGCGCCGACGCTGATGACGTCGCCGACCCACGCGCCCGCGTACCGGCTGCCGAGGTCGCCGAGCAGGGACGGCGAGTCGTGGAACGCCGTCGCGTCCGCGCCGAACGCCATCATCTCGACGGCGGTGACCACGACGAAGTAGAGGCCGCCGAAGATCGCCGTGCCGAGGATCGCGCGCGGGATGTTGCGCTTGGGGTCGTGGGTCTCCTCGCCGAGCGTCGCGGCGGCCTCGAACCCGGCGAACGACAGGAAGCCGAAGACCGCGCCGAGGAACACCCCGGACAGGCCGGTTTCCGGGACGAAGACGTCCAGCGTGAACCGGCCGCCCCCGGGCGCGTTCCCGGCGAGCAGCCGGACCAGGATCACGACCGTGACCAGCAGGATGACCGCGATGGTTGCGCCTTCGACAGCGAGCAGCGTGCTCGTGCCGCGGCGCGCGGGCACCACGGACAGCAGCCACGCGCCGATCAGGGCGACGGCCGTCAGCACGAACGGCCCCCAGGACGGCGGGTCCGGCCAGATGCCCACCTGCGTCAGGAAGGCGGTGCCGAGCGTGCCCGCGGCCGAGCTCGTGACGACCGCGTAGAAGGTGTACGTGCCGAGCAGGCCGATCCCGGAGACGACGCCGGCGCGCGGACCGAGCGTCGCGCCGACGAACGCGTACACCGATCCCGCGTGCTGGTAGTACTGGCAGAGCTTGACGAAGCCGTACGCGACCAGCAGCACGCCGACCGCGGAGAGCAGGAAGGCGAGCGGGACGGCGCGGCCGGCGGCGGCCGCGGTCTGCTGGGGGTTGATGTTGGCGGCCATGCTGGGGGCCATCAACGCCACCGACAGGCCGACGGCCTGCCAGACGGAGAGGGAGCGGCGCAGCCCTGGACGGGTTTCGACGGTGTCTGACACGATCTCCACCTCTTTCTTCGAAGTACTCAGTGAACATCGACGGGAGCGGAATGAGCCAGCTCGATCGGGCAGAACTCGCACAACAGGGCGCGCTGCGGGCCGACGCCCTGCGCGCGGCCGGGGTCGAGCTCGTCGCGCTGACCTTCGTGGACAACAGCGGCATCGCGCGCGTGAAGGCCGTCCCGGTGGACCGGCTGTGGTCGGCGGCGGCGTGGGGTGTCGGCGCGTCGAACTCGTTCGACTTCTTCCTGGCCACCGACGACATCACCGACGGGACGTACTCGCGCGGCCCGGTCGGCGACCTGCGGCTGCACCCCGACCTCGACGCGCTCGTGCCGCTGGCCGCGCAGCCGGGCTGGGCGTGGGCGCCGGTCCGCAAGTTCGACACCGACGGCGAGCCGCACCCGCAGGACGCGCGGGCGCTGGCCGCGACCGCGACGGCGCAGGTGGCGGCGCTCGGCTACCAAGTGCGGACGGCGTTCGAGATCGAGTGGGTGATCACGGCGGCGGACGCGCCGGACGACCCGCGCTCGGCCACGGCAGGCCCGGCCTACGGCTTCGCGCGGCTGTCCGCGCAGGCTTCGTACCTGCGCGTGCTGGTGTCCACTTTGTCCGCCCAGGGCGTGACGGTGGAACAGATCCACCCCGAGTACGCGGCCGGGCAGTTCGAGCTGTCGGTGGCGCCGGACGACCCGGTGCGCGCGGCGGACATCGCCGTCCTGACGCGGGAAACCATCCGGATGGTGAGCGAGCAGCACGGGCTGCGGGCGTCGTTCACGCCGAAGTTCTCGCCGGACGGGGTGGGCAACGGCGGCCACGTCCACCTGAGCCTCTGGGACGGCGACCGGAACCTGTGCTCCGGCGGCGCCGGCCGGTTCGGCCTGACGCCGACGGCGGAAGCGTTCGGCGCGGGGATCTTCGCGCGGCTGCCGGCGTTGCTGGCGATCGGCGCTCCTTCGGTGGTCAGCTATCTGCGTCTTGAGCCGCACCACTGGGCCGGCGTGTTTTCGGTGTGGGGCCTGGAAAACCGCGAGGCACCGCTGCGGCTGGTGCAGGGCCCGGCCGGGCAGCGCGACCGGGCGGCGAACTTCGAGGTCAAGTGCTTCGACCTGACGGCGAACCCGTACCTGGTGGTGGCGGCGCTGCTGTTCGCGGGCCTGGCCGGGGTTTCGGCGTCGGCGTCGTTGCCGGAGCCGGTGGACGTCGACCCGGGCACGCTCCCCTCGGCGGTCCGCCTGCCGACGTCGCTGGCGGACGCGGTGACGGCGTTCGAGGCGGACTCTGAGTTGACGTCGGCGTTCGGAGCGGAGTTCGCGACGACGTTGATGGACGTGCGCCGCGGCGAGATCGCCCGGCTGGGCTCACTGCCGCCCGGCGAGCTGTGCGCGCTGATGCGCTACCTGCATTGAGACTTCTTCCCTGAGCTGGGGCAGTTTGGCGTAGAGGCGGTCGCCGGGGCACTCGGTGTTGTAGAAGTCGCGGTGGCCCTTGATCTCTTCGGCGGGAACGCCGTACTGGCGGCAGATGTAGGCGCAGAAGACGACGAGCGACGCCCACTGCGCTTCGGGCGGTTCGACGCTGGTGTAGGTGCCTTCGTTTTCGATGCCGATGGCGTTGGTGTTCTGCCCGGGACAGTGCGCGCCTTGGATCATGGTGGTGCCGCCTCGCAGGGCGTCGAGGCTGCCGTGCCGCCCTTCGAGCCGGTACCCACCGCGGCTGACGGTGAAGTGCTGCCCGGTGTCGGACCAGCCGTTGTTGTCGATGTGGTCGTGCTGGTCGTCCCGGGCGACCTGGAAGGCGTGGGCCAGGGAGTAGTCGGTGCTGTTGGGGCAGGCGATGTGGTGGATGAGGACGCGGTCGGCGGGGTGGTCGAGGGTGGTGAGGGCATCGGCCGGCGGGCGGGCGCCCCACTCGGCGCACGAGTAGATCCGCGGTTCGGTGGCAGCTTGGGCCGTTCGCGGGAGGAGAAGCCCCGCGGTTCCGGCGGCGACCAGACCGGCGGTGGCGCGGAGGAAGGTGCGCCGCGGGAGGGGTGCGATGTCCATGGGGTGGACTTTCCCGCGGGGCTGTACAGCTTTCGTACAAACGGCTCTAAAGGCGGAGGGTGGCCTCGAAGGGGCGGGTGAGGTGGAGTTCGCCGTTGTCGCTCTTGGTGACGGGCTCGTACTCGCCGCCTTCGAGGGCGAACAGCGTGGCACTGACCGGCTCTCGTGGCTCGACCAGGAGGTAGTACGGAATCAGTGCCTCGGCGTAGAGGGCCCGCTTGAGGATCCGGTCCTGGACCTTGGTCGATGGCGAGACGATTTCCGCCGCCAGCAGAACATCGCTCGCCGCGTAGGCGACGGTGTCGACTGCGGGGCAGTCGACGATGACCAGGTCGGGAGTCAGCAGCCTCCGCGCGGCGAGGCGGACGTTGACCCTGGGCAGCACCTCGGTGCCGTCCGGCGACGCGGGCGCGCAGGCGGCTTGGAGCTTTCCCAGAAGCCGCTGGTGTTCCAGTCCCGGCCACGGGCCGACGAGCAGCATCCCGTCGACGAGTTCGACCCGCTGGAGCAGGGTTTGCTCCTCGGGCAGGGCGAGAACTTCCTCCGCTGTCCAGCCGTCCGGTCTCGGAGGCAAGAGGAACGCGTTGTGGATCATCACACGAGGAGTATGCGGACCACCACCGACAGTTCTGGATCAGGTGAGGGGGTCACACCGGTGCGACACGCGTCAGGGCCGGTGCAGCCGCACCACTTCGGCGCGGGCGTGGGCCACCCGGGCCGTCTCCTGCCCACCCGCGTGGGCGATCTCCCGGGCCAGATCGCGCGCCGCCGCCAGGCGGTGCCGCGCGACCCGGCCGCTGTGGACCCTCTTGCGATATGCCTTCCGCTGCTTCCGAAGCCCACTGACCGCGTCCACCAACGCCGGGTCGAGGACGCCCGCCTCGGCTTCCGGGCCGAGCAGGTCCCGCGTCCACGCCCGCTCCCGCCGAGCCGCGTGGCGCAGCACCCAGAACAAGAACGTCAGCTCGACCGCCGCGATGACGAACGGCAGCCACACCCCGCCGCCCAGGCCCGACATGTCGTCCCACGCGAAGTGGAACACCATCGCCGTCAGCAGGGTCAGCACCCCGCGGACCACGTGCCGGTCGGCGCGGTCGCGGCCCAGCACCCACATCAGGCCGGTGCAGAAGATCGCGCTGAACAGGGCGTGCGACACGATCCCGCTCACCCCGCGCACCAGGAAGATCTGCAGCGACGAGCCCAGCTGGTCGGCACCGAAGCTCTGGGCCGCGCCGTTGTAGACGTACAGCACGTCCTCGAACACCTGGAAGCCCAACCCGAGGTACGCGCCGATGATGAACCCGTCGTACGCGCCGCGCACCAGCCGCGGGGCGAGACCGATCAGGAGCACCAACCCGAGCGCCTTCGCGAACTCCTCGTCGATCGGGGCGGTGAGGCCCGCGGCCCAGTCCGACGCGAACGCCGTGCCGCCGAGCTTGGTCCAGATCTCCAGCAGCGCGGAGTTGGCCGGGAGCGCGATCCAGAACGTCGCCGCGACGCCGCCCCACGCGAACGCCGCCGCCAGCAGGCCGCCCGGCTGCGCGGTGTAGCGGTTCTGGCGGCGCAGCAGCAGCAACCACGGCACCAGGTACAGCCCGAACAGCAGGATCCCGCCGGTCAGGGCCGGGGTGTAGAACCCGCCGCCGGCGCCGAAGTACCGGACCATCGCCAAGGCGCCGCTGCCGACGCCGGCGAGGTACACCCAGAACGCCAGGTTGTGCGGCTGGACGAACCGGAACGGCAGGCCCCAGCCCGACTCCTCGATCGCGGCCAGCTGGGCCGCCTTCGCGGTCATCGGCCCGCTCCCGGGGTGATGCTGCTGAGGACGCCGTCGATCTCGTCGCGGTGGCGTTCGAACTCGCCCGGCGCGGTGCGCACCCGCACGAGCAACGCGGGCGCGTCGTCGGCCGCCTGTCCCGGCCCGGCCATCTTGAACGCGACGTCGAGCGCGTCCCCGTTCGGCCCGGTGCCGGCGACGCCGACCCCGACCAGGCCGCCGGCGGTCCGCACCGTGCCGCGGGCGCCGTCGATGCCCGGCACGGTGCCTTCCGACCGTTCGACCTGGTCGAGGAACGCCTCCGCCGAGCCGCGGAACGGCGCGCCGCGCAGCGCGATCGTCGCGCCGCCGGTGGTCAGGTCGACCTGCAGGGTCTGCGGGCTGACGGCGGTCGCGCCGGCCAGCGTCCCGCTTTCGAGCTGCCAGCCGACCGGCGGGATGGCCGTCGCGCCGTCGCCGAGGTCGAGCCGGTCGCCGGCCTCGATTTCGTTGTGCCACGGGATCGCGGCGTTCACCGCGGGCAGCCCGTAGGCGAGCAGCAGCGCGACGACGAGCGCGATCAGCGCCGGCGGGAACGTCCGGCGGTCCAGGCCCAGAAACCGGTGTTCGACGGGCACCCACCCGTGCGGGGTCGCAGTCACCCAGTCATCAGAGCACGACGGGCGGGTTCCGGCCTCCCGGCGTTCACCCGGCCGAAGCCAGCTCCCCCGCCCCGCTGTACAGCCGGATCTTGAACTGGATGTGGTCCTGGTGCTCCCGCAGCCGCGCGATCTGGGCCGCCACCCTCGCCTCGTGCTCTCGCAGCACGTCGACCCGCTCTTCGCGCGTTGCCTCACCGGACCGCAGCAGCTCCACGAACCGCAGCATCTCCGCCACCGGCATGCCCGTGTACCGCAGGCACCGCAGCAACTGCAGGAACTCCACGTCCTGCTCGGTGAAGAACCGCCGCCCACCTGCCGTCCGGCCCACCTCGTGGAGCAAGCCGATGCGCTCGTAGTACCGCAGCGTGTCGATCGTGAAGCCGGTCTTTTCGGTCACTTGGGCCGGGGTGTAGGACGTCACCGTCCCAGGGTCGCACTTGGAGTGTGCTCCAGGTCAAGCGGTGGCGACCGCCCGGCGCACGCCCTCGGCCAGCTCCGACGACAGCGCCCGGACGCCCGAAGGACCTTCGGCCGCCGCCGTGACCAGGGCCGAGCCCACGATCACCGCGTCCGCGAACGACGCCACCTGGGCCGCCTGGTCGCCCGACCGGACGCCCAGACCCACGCCGATCGGCAGCGACGTGTGCACCCGCGTGCGGCGGACCAGCTCTTCCGCACCCGCGCCGACCTGGTCGCGCGCGCCCGTCACGCCCATCACCGCGGTCGCGTAGATGAACCCCGACGACGCCGCCGCCGTCAACGCCAGCCGCTCCTCCGACGACGATGGCGCCACCAGGAACGTGCGGTCCAAGCCGTGCGTCTCCGACGCGGAAAGCCACGCACCGGCCTCGTCCGGGATCAGGTCCGGCGTGATCAGGCCGAGCCCGCCCGCCGAAGCGAGGTCGCGCGCGAAGCGGTCCACGCCGTAGCGGTTCACCGGGTTCCAGTACGTCATGACCACCGCGCGGCCACCCCGCGAAGACACCGACTCGACGACCTCGAACACGTGCTTGAGGCGGAAGCCGTTGTCCAGCGCCGTCACCGACGCCGCCTGGATGGTCGGGCCGTCCATCACCGGGTCCGAATACGGGACGCCGACCTCGATCAGGTCCGCGCCGCCGTCGACGCACGCCGCGATCAGGTCCTTGGATCCGGAAACAGTCGGGAAGCCCGCCGGAAGGTAGCCCACCAGCGCCGCGCGACCCTCCGCGCGCGTGGCAGCGAAGAGGTCGTCCAGCCCGCTCACTCGTTCACCAGCCCGAACCACTTCGCCGCCGTGTCCATGTCCTTGTCGCCGCGCCCGGAGAGGTTGACGACGATCAGCCCGTCCGGCCCCAGCTCGCGGCCCAGCACCAGCGCGCCGGCCAGCGCGTGCGCCGACTCGATCGCCGGGATGATGCCCTCGGTCCTCGACAGCAGCTTGAACGCGTCCATCGCCTCGGCGTCGGTGACCGGCCGGTACTCGGCGCGGCCGGTGTCCTTCAGCCACGCGTGCTCCGGGCCGACGCCCGGGTAGTCCAGCCCGGCCGAGATCGAGTGCGACTCGACCGTCTGGCCGTCCTCGTCCTGCAGCAGGTACGTCATCGCGCCGTGCAGGTTGCCCGGGGTGCCCTTGGTCAACGTGGCGCCGTGGCGGTTGCCCTCGATGCCCTCGCCGCCCGGCTCCAGGCCGACCAGCCGCACGGACGGGTCGTCGTAGAAGCCGGAGAAGATGCCGATCGCGTTCGACCCGCCGCCGACGCACGCCGCGACGACGTCGGGCAGGCGGCCGGCCTGCTCGAGGATCTGCTCGCGGGCCTCGGTGCCGATGACGTGGTGGAAGTTGCGGACCATCGTCGGGAACGGCGCCGGCCCGGCGGCCGTGCCGAACAGGTAGTGCGTGGTGTCCGCGTTGGTCACCCAGTCGCGCAGGGCCTCGTTGATCGCGTCCTTCAGCGTCCGCGACCCGGTCTTGACCGGGATGACCTCGGCGCCGAGCAGCCGCATGCGGGCCACGTTCAGCGCCTGGCGCTCGGTGTCGACCTCGCCCATGTAGACGACGCAGTCGAGGTCGAGCAGCGCGCACGCGGTGGCCGTCGCGACGCCGTGCTGGCCCGCGCCGGTCTCGGCGATCACGCGCTTCTTGCCCATCCGCTTGGTGAGCAGCGCCTGGCCCAGCACGTTGTTGATCTTGTGGGAGCCGGTGTGGTTCAGGTCCTCGCGCTTGAGGAACACCCGCGCGCCGCCGGCGTGCTCGCCGAAGCGGTTGGCCTCGGTGAGCAGCGACGGACGGCCGGCGTACTCGCGCAGCAGGCGGTTGAACTCGTTCAGGAACTCCGGGTCGTGGCGGGCCTTGTCGTACTCGGTGGCGACCTCGTCGACGACGCCGATCAGCGCCTCCGGCATGAACCGCCCGCCGTACGGGCCGTAGTAGCCCCGCTCGTCCGGGTCGTGCTTGCCGTGCTCTTCGGTCACCGCGACGGCCTCGGGCAGGCGGGGTGGGAGCCGGCGGTGACCAGCTTGACCAGGGCGCCCTTCGGGTCGCCAGACGCGACGAGTCCCTCGCCCACCAGCACCGCGTCGGCGCCGTGGCCGGCGTAGGACATCAGGTCGCCCGGGCCGCGGACGCCGCTCTCGGCGACCTTGTAGACGTCCATCGGCAGGCCGGGGGCCAGCCGCGAGAAGACGTCCCGGTCCACCTCGAGGGTGTGCAGGTTGCGCGCGTTGACGCCGATGACCTTGGCGCCCGCCTCGAGGGCCTTGTCGGCCTCCTCGGCGTTGTGGATCTCCACCAGCGCGGTCATGCCCAGGGACTCGACGCGGTCGAGCAGCGCGACGAGCGCGTTCTGCTCCAGCGCGGCGACGATCAGCAGCACCATGTCGGCGCCGTGCAGGCGGGCCTCGTGCACCTGGTAGGGGCTGACGATGAAGTCCTTGCGCAGGACCGGGATGTCGACCGCCGCGCGGACCGCGTCGAGGTCGGCCAGCGAGCCGCCGAAGCGGCGCTGCTCGGTGAGCACGCTGATGACGCGCGCGCCGCCGTCTTCGTAGTCCTTTGCCAGCGCGGCCGGGTCGGGGATGTCGGCCAGGTCGCCCTTGGAGGGGCTGCGCCGCTTCACCTCGGCGATGACGCCGATGCCGGACTCGCGCAGCGCGGACATCACGTCGCGGGGCGCCGGGGCGGCCGCCGCGCGGATCTTCAGCTCGTCGAACGGCAGCACGGCCTCGCGTGCCGCGAGGTCCTCGCGCACGCCGGCGACGATGTCTTCGAGCACGGTCACCGGGCGCCCCCGCCCGGCCTGGTACTCACGGATTCACTCGCAAGGTCGCTCACAAAAACCTTCCCCTTCCCGCCGAAACGATGCTAACCCCCGCATCTGGAGCGCCCGGTTCCGGGTGCGCGCGTTACTCCGAATGCCTCCCCCGGACGTCCGTCGGGTCCTCCCCTTCCGACAGCGCTTCCCACAGCTCGGCGTCCGGATCCCGCGCCTTCTTCCGCGTGGCCGGCGCCGCGTACCTGGCCCCGAGCCGCGCGGCTTTCCCGGCGCCCTTGACGGCTGCCAACCCGCCCGCCGCGACGAGAATTCCCCCGAGCACGGCCAGGCCGCGGCCCAGCAGCATCTCGGTGACGGGCAGGCCGTCCGCGAACCCGGAGAACTTGGCCCCGGACACGCCGGCCCAGACCGCGGCGACGCCGGCCAGGGCCAGCACGACGCCGAGCACACGCCGCGCCCAGCCGCCGGTCGCGATCACCCCGGCCACGCCGGCCAGGGCGAGCAGGGCCAGCGGGACGAGCGCCGTCGCGCGCTGCTCGCCGGTCTCGCGGTAGAGCACCGTGCCGCGCACGCCGCCGTCGCGGAACTCGGCGAACCACGTCAGCCGTGACGCACCCCACAGCGCCAGCGCGCCGAGCAGGAGCGCGACCACGATCATCCACAGTGGACGGCGGGACGGCCTGGTCTCCACGGGCGCGGCTTCCTCAGACATGCGCGGAGTCCGCGGCCGGGTCGAGGGAGCCCGCCGCGACCATCGTCTGCGCGGCGGCCACGGCCGACAGCACGGTCCGGGCCTTGTTCAGCGACTCGGTGTCCTCGTAGTCCGGCACCGAGTCGGCGACCACGCCGCCGCCGGCCTGGACGTGCGCGATGCCGTCCTTGACCAGCGCGGTGCGGATCGCGATCGCCGTGTCGGCGTCGCCGGCGAAGTCGAGGTAGCCGACGACCCCGCCGTACAGCGCGCGGCGGACCGGCTCCAGCTCCTCGATCAGCTGCATCGCGCGGACCTTGGGCGCGCCCGAGAGCGTTCCGGCCGGGAAGCACGCCGTGACCGCGTCGAACGCCGTCTTGCCCTCGGCCAGCTCGCCGGTGACGGTCGACACGATGTGCATGACGTGGCTGTAGCGCTCGATCTGGAAGAAGTCGACGACGCGCACGGTGCCCGGCTTGCAGACCTTGCCGAGGTCGTTGCGCCCGAGGTCGACGAGCATCAGGTGCTCGGCGCGCTCCTTCTCGTCGGCCAGCAGGTCCTTGGCCAGCTGGGCGTCCTCCTCCGGGTCGGCGCCGCGCCAGCGCGTGCCCGCGATCGGGTGCGTGGTCGCGCGGCCGTCCCGCACGGTGACGAGCGATTCCGGGCTGGAGCCGACGATGTCGAAGCCTTCGAGCCGCAGCAGGTACATGTACGGGCTCGGGTTGGACGTCCGCAGCACGCGGTAGATGTCGAGCGCGTCGGCCGCGGTCGGGATCTCGAACCGTTGCGACGGCACGATCTGGAACGCTTCGCCGGCCTTGATCGCCTCGACGGCCTTCTCCACGGCCGCGTGGAAGTCTTCCTTGGAGCGCTTGCGGACGAACTCGGGCGCGGGCCGGTCGAACGCGGCGACGGTCGCGGGCGCGGGCACCTGCAGCTGCTCGGTCATCGCGCCCAGCCGGGCGACGGCGTCGTCGTAGGCCGCGTCCACGCGCTCGGGCGAGTCGTCCCAGTTGACGGCGTTCGCGATGAGCGTGACCGTGCCCTCGTGGTGGTCGAACGCCGCGAGGTCGGTGGCCAGCAGCATGGTCAGCTCGGGGATGTCGAGGTCGCGCTCGGCCAGCTCGGGCAGCTTTTCCAGCCAGCGCACGGAGTCGTAGCCGATGTAGCCGACCATGCCGCCGGTCAGCGGCGGCAATCCGGGCAGCGGCTCGGTGTGCAACGCTTCGATCGTTTCACGCAGCACGGTGAGCGGGTTGCCTTCCGACGGCAGGCCGACGGGCGGGGTGCCGGTCCAGACCGCATTCCCGTCGCGGACGGTCAGCGCGGCCGGGCTGCGGACGCCGATGAACGACCAGCGCGTCCAGGAGGCGCCGTTCTCCGCGGACTCGAACAGGAACGTGCCCGGCCGGTCGGCGGCGAGCTTGCGGTAGACCCCGATCGGCGTCTCGCCGTCGGCGAGGACCCGGCGCACGACCGGGATCACGCGGCGGCTTTCGGCGAGGGCGCGGAAGTCCGCACGGGACGGGCTGACCGAGCCGGGACCGGACTTGCTGCTCGAGGTGCTGACCATGACCCTCATTGTGCTGCACCCCCGGGAGGGGGTTTTCCCAGACCCCGAATTCAATGATTGTTGAATTCGGGGAGTCCGTGCGTCATGATGACGGCGTGAGCACCACCGAGCCTACTTCGCGCCGCCGCGGGCGGCGCCCCGCCGGCCAGGACACCCGCACGGCGCTGATCGAGGCCGCCCGGGCGGTGTTCGCCGAGAACGGCTACGACGGCGCGACCGTCCGCGCGATCGCCACCCGCGCGGGCGTCGACGCGGCGATGGTCAACCACTGGTTCGGCGGCAAGGAGGGCCTGTTCGCCCAAGCGGTGCTGAAGCTGCCGTTCGACCCGCTGGAGCTGCTGAAGGTCCTGCGCGACGGACCCGACGACGAGCTCGGCGAACGCATCGTCCGCACCTTCGTCACCCGCTGGGACAGTGCCGGCGGCGGGCAGTTCGTCGCGCTCATCCGCAGCATCAGCGGCAACGAGCAGGCCGGGCACGTACTGCGCGACTTCTTCCAGAAGTTCTTCACCGCGCTGATCTCGTCGATCGGCTCGGACGACGTCCCGCTGCGCATGACGCTCTGCGCGTCCCAGATGGTGGGCATGGGCATGATCCGGTACGTGGCGAAGTTCGACCCGTTCGCCACCGAGGACGTCGAGGTCCTGGTGCGCGCGGTGGCGCCGAACCTGCAGCGCTACCTCACGGGCGAGATCGCCTGACCCAGTCCCGGATCGCGTGGACGGCCAGGACGTAGGGGCGGTCCTCGGTACCCACGACCATCGCCTTGCCCCAGCCGCCGACCCAGGCCTGCTTGTTCTTCCAGCCCGCCGACGGCGACAGGCGGAGGAACGCCCACGAGCGGCGGAGCGTGGCGTCCGTCCCGTCGCGGAACTCCGTGTGCAGGTACCGCCCGCTACTTCCCAGCTCGTCGGTCACGCCGGCCCGCCGCCACCCGGTGCGTCCGACGGCCCGGATCCGGCGCCGCCAGCCGGCCGCCCGCCCGGTCCAGAACGGCAGGCCGAACAGGGCGGCCAGCATCGGCACCACGCCGAGGGCGAGCTGGGAATCGTCTTCGTTCGATTCGTCCGCGGTGCGCACGCGCGAGGGGTCGGCCGGGTCGTAGATGACGATCACCTCCTCGCCGACCGAGTAGTCGCGGTCCGAATCCCGGACGAGGACGTCGGTCCGGTTGCCGTGGCTCACCTCGATGAACGTCGTGCCTCTGCTGTAGCGGACGTCGACGACCACGCCGATCTCGTGGAAGCCGGTGTGGAGCAGGTCCTCGGCGGCCGCGTCGACCAGGGAGAGCTGGATGAGCCCGGCCGCGAACACCACCGCCCAGCCCACGGCGAAGCCCGTCGCGCGACGGGCGGACCGGCGCATGCGGGCGTCCAGTTCCGGGTGGGCACCGTCGGCGGGATCCGCCGCGGGCAGCCAGCGGCCGAAGTCCCCGGCCGCGGCCAGTTCGGTGCGGCCGAAGACCCGCAGCCCGTACCAGCCGAAAACAGCGAACGCGAGAGCACCGAACAGGAGGATCGCGTAGCCCAGCGGATTGCCGTCGCCGGTGATGAGCGAGTACGCCGCGCCCGCGGCACCGAGCCCGGAGAGGACCGAAAAGACGGCGACGATGCCCACCCGAAGTGCCCGCATGGAGTGAGGGTAGGGCTCGGGGGCCTGCGCGGCCGCTGCGAGAAACGGCACACGACGACGAGACAACCGGGCGGCCTTCTCAGGCGTGTAAGGGACCGGGCGTCACCATTCGCTGACACCGTTCGCGCATTCGGGGAATCGACGGGATTCGTATGCTTCGTCCGTGAAGCCAACGTCTTCAAGCCCGGCGGCGAGAACGCTCGCCGCTTCGCTGCGCGAAGAACGCGAAGCGCGCAAAGTCGGCCTTCGCCGGCTCGCGGAGAAATTGGGAGTCCTGCCGCAAGTGCTGTCGTTGTGGGAAAAGGGGCAGCGGTTGCCGAGCGTCGAGGACGTGTCGGCGATCCTCGCGCTGCTCGGGGTGACCGGGGAGAAACGGGACCGCATCCGGACTCTCGCGAGGCACGCACGGGAGCCCAATTGGCTCGCCTCCAGCAACACCGACACCCCTTTTGCCCTCACCACCCGGCTGAACCTGGAAAGTACGGCAACCGTCATCACCACGTGGTCGCCCCTGCTCATTCCCGGGCTGCTGCAAACCCCGGACTACATCCGCTCGATCATGGACAAGCTCTCGCTACCGATCGAACAGGCCGACAACCGGCTCCGGGTCAGGCTCGATCGGCAGCGGATCCTCACCCGCCGGGACCCGGTGCGGTTCAGCGCCCTGATCGGCGAGCAGTCCCTCCGGGAAAACTTCGGCGGCGCCGAGGTCATGTCCGACCAGATCGATCACCTGCTGGAGATGTCCGGGCACGCGAACATCAGCCTGCGCATCGTGCCGTCCGGAATCGGCTACCACCCCGGGCTGATCGGCCCGTTCGACATCTACGAGTTCGCCGACTCACCGCCGATCGCCTCGGTCGAACACGTCAGCTCGACCGCCTTCCTCCACGAGGAATCCCAGACCACAGGCCATAAGCACGATGCTAAGGTGCTACGCGGACTAGCTCTGAGCGAAGAGGCTTCCCAAGCCCTGCTTCGGGAAGCCGCCCGATAACGGAGGCGATCGTGGGCTCGACCGGGTGGCGCAAGTCTTCCTACAGCGGCCCCAACGACAACTGTGTCGAGGTGGCGCTGGGGCCGGTCGTGGGGGTGCGGGACACCAAGGCCCGGCGGGCGGGTCAGCTCACCGTTTCCGCGCAGGCGTGGCGGTCCCTGCTCGCTCACGCGTCTTCCCGCGCGGTCAGCGCGAACGCCGGCACCGCGTAGGGCTCCTCCTTCCCCGGCCGGTACGGGAACAACACCACCATGTCGCGTCCCCAGCCGCCGACCCAGGCGATGCGGTCCGGCGGGTCCTTCAGCTTCGCGGCGCCGTGGAAGGTGGACATGGCCGCGCGCAGGGCGATCGTCGAGCCGTCGGAATAGCGGACGTCGATGTCCGGCTGGAGGTAGTAGTTCGTCGAGGGGGCGGGGACCACCACCGTGACGGCGGCGCGGCGCCAGCCGGTCCGGCGGACCGCGAGGTACCGCCGTCGCCAGCTCAACGCCTGGAACAGCGCGATCGCGGCCACTTGGGCGAGCACCACGAGCACCACGACGACGAACCCCACCGGGGCCGCGCCGCGGGTAGTGCGCTCGTCGGCGAGGCGCACGTTTCGCAGGCCGGGCGGGTCGTAGACCACCGTCACGACCTGGCCGGCCGAGTAGCCGCCGACGTCGTCCACGGCGACGTCCACCGTGCGGGTGGTGCCCTCGACCCGGAGTTCCACGCGGACCAGCCGCGGGCCGCCGCCCGGCTGCACGACGCCGACGACTTCGCCGGCCGCGCTGGTGCCGGTGCCGGCGTCCCGGCTTCCGGCGGCCGCACCGAGAACCACGAAGCCGGCCACCACCGCGCACCAGACCGCGGCGAACACCGCCGCCCGGCGGGCCGAGCGGCGCAGCCGCGCGGTCTCCTCGGCGAAGTCGACCACGCGCCCGCCACCGAGCGGCTCCTCCGGGGGCAGCCAGGGAGCGAAGTCCGCCAGCGCCGCGGCCCGGCGGTCGCCGTCGACGATCCGGGCCGCGGCCAGGACTCCCAGCATCACCGACGCGATCGTCGCCGCGCACCAGGCCGGGAGCGCGTCCGTGCCCTCGCCGAGCGAAACCAGCGCGGCGGTCGCGAATCCCGCGAAGAGCAGTGCACAGCCGATGGCCGCCCAGTCCCACGCTGTCCGCTGCGCCGACGAGGGGCGGGCGACCGCTTCACCGTCCAGGTCCATGCGCGCAGCCTAGAGGCGAAACCGCAGGTAAAGGACATTCCGGCGATACCGCACACCGGGGCAACCCGGCGGCCCCGCCGGGCGTGCAAGGGGGCAGGGTCAGCGGGCGATCAGCAACGCGATCAGGGCCAGCGCGCCCGGCAGCACCTGCACGAACAGGATCCGCTTGCTGGCCGTCGCCGCGCCGTAGAGCCCGGCGATGATCACGCAGACGAGACCGTAGAGCTGGAGCTGGTACTGGTCCGCGACCAGGCCCCAGACGAGAGCCAGCGCGAGGAAGCCGTTGTACAGCCCCTGGTTCGCGGCCAGCGTCTTGGACTCCTCGGCGAACTCCGGCGTCGTGCCGAAGGCCGCGCGGGCGCGCGGGGTCGTCCAGAGGAACATCTCGAGGACGACGATGTAGACGTGGATCAGGGCGACCAGCCCGATCAGGACGTCGGCGACGATGGTCACGCGTGCTCTTTCTCGTCGGCCAGGAGCAGGCGCTCCTCGGTGTCGAAACAGGTGTGCGTGCCGGTGTGACAGGCCGGGCCGGTCTGTTCGACGCGCAGCAGGACCGTATCGCCGTCGCAGTCGATCCGCACCTCGCGGACGTGCTGGTAGTGGCCGGACGTCTCGCCCTTGACCCACAGCTTCCCCCGGCTGCGCGACCAGTACGTGCCGCGGCGGGTGGAGAGGGTCGCGGCGAGGGCGTCGTCGTTCATCCAGGCCATCATCAGCACGTCCGAAGTGGCGTGCTCGACGACGACCGCGGCGATCAGGCCGTCGGCGTTGCGCTTGAGGCGCGCCGAGACGGCCGCGTCCAGGGTCATGCGCGTACTCCCAGGATGTGCCGCTTGAGCGGCATCGAGTTCAACAGGACGAAGGCGTAGCCGTACCCGGCGAAGGACAAGCCGGAGAACAGCTTGTTCCACCACAGCGCGGCGCCGAGCAGGAGGAACGCGTGCAGCAGCGCGAAGACCACGGAGACGACCAGGCCGCCGATGCGGGCGCTGCCCATCTTGAGCACGAGCCCGGTCGTCACGACGCCGCCGAGGATGAGCGCGAGCGCGGGCATCCGGTAGATCTCGAGGCCCGACCCGGCGCTCAGCACCGGGATCAGGTCGAGCAGCGCCCACGCGACCGGCAGCCCGACCAGCAGCGCGGCGGTGACCTTCACCTCGACGGGTGCCTGCCAGGACTTCACCGGACCTCGACCCCGCCTTCGCGCAGCGCGTCCTTGACGTCGCCGATCTTCAACTGTCCGAAGTGGAACACGCTGGCCGCGAGCACGGCGTCCGCGCCCGTTTTCACGGCGGGCAGGAAGTGCTCGACCGCGCCCGCTCCCCCGCTGGCGATCACCGGGACCCGCACGGCCTTGCGGACGAGCTCGATGAGCTCGAGGTCGAAGCCGTTTTTGGTGCCGTCGGCGTCCATGGAGTTGAGCAGGATCTCGCCGACGCCGAGCTCCTCGCCGCGGGCGGCCCACTCGACGGCGTCGATGCCGGTGCCGCGGCGGCCGCCGTGGGTGGTGACCTCGAAGCCGGACGCGGTCGGCTCGCCGCCCTCGGGGACGCGGCGCGCGTCGACCGACAGGACGATGCACTGCGCGCCGAACCGTCTCGACGCCTCGCTGAGGAACTCCGGCCGGGCGATGGCGGCGGTGTTGATGCTCACCTTGTCGGCGCCGGTGCGCAGCAGCCGGTTGACGTCGTCGTTGCTGCGGACGCCGCCCCCGACGGTGAGCGGGATGAAGACCTGCTCGGCGGTGCGGCGGACGACGTCGTAGGTGGTCTCGCGGTCTCCAGAGGAGGCCGTGACGTCGAGGAACGTCAGTTCGTCGGCTCCCTCGGCGTCGTAGCGCCGGGCCAGCTCGACGGGGTCGCCGGCGTCACGGAGGCCGGCGAAGTTGACACCCTTCACGACCCGGCCCGCGTCGACGTCGAGACAGGGGATCACCCGCACCGCGACAGACATGCGCACCAGCGTAGTCAAGCGCCGTTTAAGCTCGGCCAATGGCACGGGCGGGACGGCGGCCGGGGCAGACGGAGACGCGCGAGAAGATCCTCGACGCGGCCCGGCACCGGTTCGCCGAGCTGGGGTACGACGGCGCGACGGTCCGCGGGATCGCCGCCGACGCGGGGGTGAACGCGGCCCTGCTGCACCACTTCTTCGGCAGCAAGCAGGCGCTGTTCGCGGCGGCGATGAACCTCCCGGTGAACCCGGCGTCCCTGGTCCCGGCGATCCTGGCGGGCCCGCGCGCGGGCGTCGGCGAACGCCTGGTGCGCGCTTTCCTGGCGGTGTGGGCGGCCCCGGAAGGGCGCACGCCGTTCCTCGCGATGCTGCGCGCGGCGGCCACGAACGAGCAGGTCGCGCTGATGATGCGCCAGTTCATCGAGCGCACGGTGCTGGCCGAGGTGGCGCGGGCGCTGGCGGTCCCGAAGATCCGGGTGACCGGGATCGCGGCGCAGATGATGGGCGTGGCGCTGCTGCGGTACGTGATCAAGCTGCCCCCGCTGGCCGAGGCGGACGACGAGGAGATCGTCGCGCTGCTCGCCCCGGTGGCGCAGTACTACCTGGCCCCGCCCCCGGCCTGAGCGCGCGAAACTGTCGGTCCCCCCGCGTAAGCTGGAAACCGGGGGCTGCGCCCCACCGCTCGTTCACGTTCCGGGCTCGTTCACGTCCCGGCCACCCGATTCGTCTACTTTGCCCCGCGTGCGCAGACTCCTCCCGGTGGCCGTCGCCGCCGTCTCCCTGCTGACCGCCGTCCCCGCCGCCGCCGCGCCCCGCGATCCCTCGCCGGTGCTGCAGACCCAGGCCTTCGCCGAGCCGGCCGACGCCGACGACCCCGCCATCTGGGTCCACCCCCACGACCCCGCCCGCAGCGTCGTGCTCGGGACGCTCAAGGAGGGCGGCCTGGCGGCGTTCGACCTGGACGCGCGGACCCTGCAGCTCGTCCCGGCCGGGGACGGCGGGCGGTTCAACAACGTCGACGTCGTCGGGGACCTCGCCGTCGTCAGCGACCGGGGCCGAGACCTCGTCCGGGTCTACCGGATCGACCCGCGCGGCGCCGCCGCGGGCGCGGCCGTCCTGCGGGACGTCACCGATCCCGCCGCCGCGCGGGTGTTCCCGGAGTCCGATGTGGACGAACAGCGCACCGCCTACGGGCTGGCCGCGGGCCGCGACCCGGTCACCGGGATCCGCTGGGCGGCGGTGACCCGGCGGCACGAGACGCGCGTGGCGCTGCTGAAGCTCGTCGACCGGCCCGGCGGCACTGTCGGCACCGAGAAGCTGGCCACCGTCGACCTGCCGGCCTCCTTCCGGCTGCCGGACGGCACGACGTGGGCGCCCTGCGAGGAACCGGGCGAGGGGCCGCAGCTGGAGGGGTCCGTCTTCGACGGCCGGGTGCTCTACACCGCGCAGGAGGACGTCGGGATCTGGCGGATCCCGCTCACGCCCCGCGGCTTCGGGCGGCCCGAGCTCGTCGACCGCGTGCGGTCGTACGGCGTCCCGCAGCGGTGGGACGCGGCCACCGAGGAGTGCGTGCCCGACGGCGCCGACCCCGGTTTCGGCGGGAAGTGGCTGACGGCCGACGCCGAGGGCCTGGCCGTCGCGCACGGGACGCTGTTCGCCTCCAGCCAGGGCGACTCGCGGTTCGTGGTCTACGGCCCGCGCACGCGTGATCTGCGGATCGTCGCGGGCCGCGGCACGGACTCGGTGGAGCACTCCGACGGCTCGGCGATCAGCACCGCCTACCTCGGCCGCCGGTTCCCGCACGGCCTCCTGGTGGTGCACGACGGCGAGCGCCGCCCGGCCGAGGGCGACCTCGCGACCACGGGATTCGCGTTCGTCCGGCTCGACGACGTCCTCCCCCGCTAGGGGGAATTCTACCGACACGCCATTGTCCGGCATTTGTCCATTGCGCCGGTCACGGTGATTCATTAACCGTGACCGGCGCTTTCACAAACAGCCGCAATAGTCCACTGATGGCGGTATTCCCGGCATCGATCTCGCGTAGGTTCCACGGCATGCCGCGCCTCCATTCCGCGCTCGCCGTCCTGCTCGTCGCCGCTTTCGCCACTCCCGTTTTCCCGGCCGCCGCGCCCGCCGCCGTCGCCGCTGCCGCACTTACGGGGGCCGTCTGCGACCACCAGCCCGCCCTGAACCCCCAGGCACCGGCCGGCGCGGTGCTCGTCGACCCCGCCATCGAAGGCGACCTGTCGGTGAAAACGCAGTCCGCGCCGCCGGGGACGACGTTCTGGCTGCCGCCGGGCACGCACCTGCTGGCCGCGGACCAGTTCGGCCAGGTCATCCCGAAGGACGGCGACGTCTACCTCGGCGCGCCCGGCGCCGTGCTCGACGGCCGTTCGGTCAACCGCGCGGCGTTCACCCAGCAGGCCAAGGACGTCGTCATCCGCGGTCTCACCATCCAGAACTTCGTCGCCCCGCAGGACCAGGGCGTGGTCAACCACGACTCGGGCGCGCACTGGGTGATCGAGAACAACACGATCCAGAACAACCGCGGCGCCGCGCTGATGGCCGGCGTCCGCCAGGAAGTGCGCGGCAACTGCCTGCGCGACAACGGGCAGTACGGCATGAACGCCTACCGCCCCGACAACGCGATCACCGGGCTGCTCGTCGAAGGCAACGAAATCGTCGGCAACAACGTCGACGACTGGGAAACGCGCAACCCGGGCTGCGGCTGCAGCGGCGGAATCAAATTCTGGGCGGTCGACGGCGCCGACGTGCGCGGCAACTGGATCCACCACAACCACGGCGCCGGCCTGTGGGCCGACACCAACGACAACGATTTCCTGATCGAGGACAACGTCATCGAGGACAATGACGCCGAAGCGATCTTCTACGAGATCAGCTACAACGCCGTCATCCGCCACAACGCGATCCGCCGCAACAACGTGGTGGCCGGCAGCCGCCGCGCGTCCCGCGGCGACAACTTCCCGTCCGCGGCGATCTACCTCTCGGAGTCCGGCGGCGAACCGCGCGTCCCGGCCCGCACCGACGTCCTGGACATCTACGGCAACACGTTCGAGGACAACTGGTCGGCGATCACGCTGTGGGAGAACGCCGACCGCTTCTGCAACAGCCCGGCGAACACGTCGTCGGCGAGCTGCACCAAGCTGGTCGCGGACCGCACCCGGTGCTCGGCGCCGGGCATCGACGACGAGCCGCTGTACGGCGACTGCCGCTGGAAGACCCAGCGGGTCGAGATCCACTCGAACACGTTCCGCTTCGACCCGGCCCGGCCGGGCTGCAACGGCCTGTGCGGCCGGATGGCGGTGCTGTCCAACTACGGCACGTACCCGGCGTGGTCGCCGTACCGGGGAACGCTCGTGCAGGACGCGATCACCCACGACCAGGACAACTACTGGTACAGCAACGACTACTTCGGCCCGTGGGTGTTCGTGGCGGGTGACACTTCGCGCAGCTTGACGCCGGCGCAGTGGCAGAACGAACCCTGGAACCAGGACGACTGCGCCTCCTTCGACGGCGTGACGCCGAACTGCTGAATGTGACCGCGGCCACTCCCGCCGCGTGCAGCAGTCCGGCTCGCTCATGCGTCCACAGGGGGTGGGTTTCGAAGAGTTCGTGGCGGAGCGGTTGGACGGGCTGCTGCGCTACGCCACCGTCCTGACGAACGACCCGCACCTCGCGCAGGACATCGTCCAGGACGTGCTGCTGCGCGCCCAGCAGCGGTGGGACGGCATCGCCTCCCCGCCCACCTATGTGCGCCGGATGGTCACCAACGAGTACCTCTCGTGGCGCCGGCGGGCGGTGCGGCGGATGGTGCCGAGCAGCCACGACGTCCTCGACGCGCTCGGCCCGCCGGCCGCCGACCCGTCGACCGCCTACGACGAGCGGGACGCCATGCTCGGCCTGCTCGCCACGCTGCCCCGCAAGCAGCGCGCGGCGATCGTCCTGCGCTACTACGAGAACTACTCCGACGCCGAGATCGCCGCCGTCCTGCGCTGCGGGGCCTCCACCGTGCGCAGCCAGATCTCCCGCGCCCTCGCCACCCTGCGCCAGGCGCCGCACCCCGCGGCCCTCACCACCGGAGCTGGAGAATGACCCACCGCGAGCACGACACCGAGACGCTGATCCGGGAGAGCCTCGACCGCCTCGCCACCCGCGCCCCGGACGGCCGGGCGGTGCGGGACGCGCTGGCCCGCGCCGGGCGGCAGCGGCGTCCGGCGACGAAGCTGGCCCTGGTCGCCGCGGCGGTGGTCGTGCTGGTCGCCGGGGTCTTCGTGGGCACGCGGGCGCTCACCACCCCGGACCTCGCCCCGGCCGCGAGCCGCCCGGTGCTCGGCTACAGCCCCGGCCGGCTGCCCGACGGCTTCACCGAGCAGTACCGCGAAGGCGGCCCCGGGATCACGCCGCAGGTCCGGCGGTGGTTCGCCGGCCCCGCGGAGGTCACGCTGTCGGTCTACTCGACCGCCGATCCCGAGTGGTCGCAGACCGAGCTGCGGATCGCGTCGATCCGGGACCAGGTCCTGGTGGGCGGCCGCGTCGCCATGGTCACCGGCGACACCGGGACGACCGCGCTGATCACCTGGCTCGCCGACGAGGACCACGTCCTGACCGCGCGGGTCGCCGGGGTTCCGGACGCCCGCGTGGTGGCCCTGCGGATCGCCCAGGGGGTCACCGCCACGCCGGTCGGCGTCCGCGGCGAGCTGCACTTCGGCCCGCTCCCGGCGGGGCTGACCGAACGCTCGGCCGCGGTGCGCGGTACCGGCCCGGGCGACGCGAGCACCGAACTGACCGCGGCCGACCCGGCGTGGCCGGCAGAACCCGCCGTCCGCGTCACGGCGAGCGCGGGCTCCCCCGGCGTCGACGGCGCCGCGCCCGTCACCGTCCGCGGCGGCCCGGGGTTCTTCGTCGCGGGCATGGTGGCCGTCCGGCTGCCGTCCGGGCGCTGGCTGACGGTGTCGGGCGCGCGGCCGGAGAGCGAGCTGATCGCCGTCGCGAACAGCGTCCAGCTCGACCCCACGCCCGACTACCGGTGGCTGGGCCGGGCTACCAGCTGATCATCGGGAACCAGATGATCCCGAGCCGGCCGAGCACGCGGACGTCCCAGTAGAGCAGCGTGAACGTGCCGCCGACGAGCAGCGCGGCACCGGTCACGGCGGCGATCCGCGTCGGCTTCGCGGCGAACCAGCGCTGCAGGCGCCCGCGCGTGGCGTAGGTCAGGATCAGGAACAGGACCGCCATGATCACGATGTTGCCGAGCGACTGCAGGGCGAACGCGGCGGCGCCGTAGAAGACGTTGTGCTGCTCGGCGGCGCTGCGGAACATGATCCGGAACAGCGGGTACGGCCGCCCGATGAGGAAGCCGCCGATGAGCGCGCCCATCAGGACGTACGGCGCCGCGGGGTGTCGCCGGACGAACGCGGCGAAGGGGTTGCGGAGGATACCGAGCGCGACCAGACCCATCAGCAGGAAGACCAGGCCGACGACGCCGAAGGCGACCATCGACTGGATGCTGCGCGGGGTCAGGCCCTTGGCGGTCGCGGTGGAGAACTGCGGCATGCTCGTGCCGACCAGTGCGACGATCACGCCGTAGACGATCGAGACCGTCAGCATGCCCGCGGCGATCCAGCCGAGCGGCTTGAACGGGCTGCGCTTCTCACCCGCCTGCCCGCCGACCAGCGGCGCGACGGCTCCGAAAGCGGCGATGTTGCAGGCGGTGAACGAGCCGGCGAGCCCGGAGACGAACGCGAACAGCGTCCCGGCGAGGGCGCCGCTGATCGGCGTCGCCTTGGCGTCGTAGCCGAGGAGCCCGTTGGCGACGCTGTCGCCGATCACGGAGTCCACGAAGGGCGCCGACCAGATCGCGGTCAGCCCGAACCCGGCCAGGATCGCGACGACGGCGATCGCGGCGCGGCGTGCGGGGTACGGCCCTTCGCCGAAGAAGCCTGCTTGGGGGTGGACGGGGACTTCCTGCTTGACAGCCATCGACGTTCCCTCCAGTACGCGGGCGCACAGCCCGACCGATGAATCGTCGCAAGTCCGGGGCCTGGCGCGCTTCTGCCGTCATGCCCCATCGTGTTGCGCCGGCTGCCCCCTTGACGGGGGAAACTCAGCGCGCGCAGAATTAAACACATGACTAATTCTGCGCTGGAGGTCACCGGCCTGCGGGTCCGGCGCGGTGGCCGGCTCGTGGTGCGGGACGTGGGCTTCGAGGTCCCGCGCGGGGCCGTCACCGGGCTGTTGGGCCCGAGCGGCTGCGGCAAGACGACGCTGATGCGGGCGATCGTCGGCGTCCAGATCGTCGAAGGCGGCACGGTCACCGTGCTCGGCCTGCCCGCCGGCAGCCCGCCGCTGCGGCGGCGGATCGGCTACGCGACGCAGAACCCGGCGATCTACGCCGACCTGACCGTGCGGGAAGCCCTGCGCTACTTCGCCGCGGTGCTGCGCGCACCGGCGTCCGATGTGGACCGGGTGATCGCCGAGGTCGGCCTCGAAGACCACGCCGGCAAGCTCGTCGGCTCGCTGTCCGGCGGGCAGCACAACCGGGCGAACCTCGCCGTCGCGCTGCTCGGCACGCCGGAACTGCTGGTGCTCGACGAGCCGACCGTCGGGCTCGACCCGCTGCTGCGCGACGAGCTCTGGGCGCTCTTCCGCCGGCTCGCCGACGGCGGCGCCACGCTGCTGGTGTCCAGCCACGTCATGGACGAAGCCGCGCGCTGCGACCGCCTCCTGCTCATGCGCGAAGGCACCCTCCTGGCCGACGACGCGCCCGCGGTGTTGCGTGAGCGCACGGGCGCCGCCGACCTCGAAGGCGCCTTCCTGCACCTGGTGAGGGCCGCCTCGTGAACCCCGCGCTGACGCTCGCGACCACGCGGCGCATCCTCACCCAGCTGCGGCACGACCCGCGCACCGTCGTGATGCTGGTCCTGGTGCCGACGCTGCTGATGATCCTGCTGCGGTACGTCTTCAACTCGACGCTGGTGTTCAGCCACGTCGCGCCCGCGCTGCTCGGCGTGTTCCCGTTCCTGATCATGTTCCTCATCGCGTCGATCACGACGCTGCGGGAGCGGACGACGGCCACCCTCGAACGCCTGATGACGCTGCCGATCGGCCGGCTGGACCTGCTCTTCGGCTACGCGCTGGCGTTCGGCGCGATCGCCGTCGTCCAGGTTTCGCTGGCGGCCGGCGTGTCGCTGTGGTGGCTCGGGCTCGACCTCGCCGGGTCGGTCGGGATGCTGCTGGTGATCGCCGTCCTCGACGCGCTGCTGGGCATGGCGCTCGGGTTGTTCGTCAGCGCGTTCGCGCGCACCGAGTTCCAGGCCATCCAGTTCATGCCGGTGTTCGTGCTGCCGCAGATCCTGCTGTGCGGGCTGTTCGTGCCGCGCGGCGACATGGGGTGGCTGCTGCGGTGGCTCTCGGACGTCATGCCGCTGTCGTACGCGGTCGAGGCGCTGACGCGCGTCACGGCGTCGTCGACGGTGGACGCGGTGATCCTGCGCAACCTGGTGGTCGTGGCGTGCTGCGCGCTGCTGGCGCTGGTGCTCGGCGCGGCGACGCTGCGGCGCCGGACGCCGTGACTACCGTGGGGCCATGGCCTCCGAAACGGACCGGCTCGCCGCCGAGCGCTACGTCCTGCTGACCACGTTCCGCCGCGACGGGCGCGCGGTGCCCACGCCGATCTGGCTGGCGGGCGACGCCGGCGAGCTCGTGTTCTGGTCGGAGCGCAAGGCCGGCAAGGTCAAGCGCATCCGCAACAGCGGACGCGTCGAGGTCCAGGCGTGCGACCTGCGCGGGCAGAAGACGCACGGCGCGGTCGTCACCGGCCAGGCACGGCTGCTGGACCTCGCGGAGACCGAGCGGGTCCGCAAGGCGATCGCCCGCAAGTACGGCATCATCGGGCGCGTCACGATGTTCTTCTCGAAGCTGCGCGGCCCGGCCGACCGGACGGTCGGGATCGCGGTCAAGCTGGACGGCTGAAGCTGCGGAACCCGCGCCGCAGGTAGTTCGGCAGCGCGTTCGGGTGGTCGAGCGTCGAGGTGTGCAGCCAGACTCTTTTCGTACCCGGGAGCGTCCACGCGTCGGCGACGACGAGGGTGAGCGCGTAGCCGCCGAGGCCCTTCCCGACGAATTCGGGCAGCAGGCCGAAGGTGGTGATTTCGACGTCGGTTTCGTTTTGCGGTTCGAAGTCGGCGGCGCCGGCGATTTCGCCGCGGTATTCGACGAGCCGGTACCGCCGGCCCGGTTCGGCGAGCCAGGTTTGCCAGTCTTCGTCGCTCCGGGTCGCGCTCGGCCACCGGTAGGGCGTCCCGATCCTTGTGTGCAGGTCCCGGATGAGCGGGCCGGGTTCGGCGGGTCTCAGCGTGACGCCATCGACGACCGGCGCGGGGTTGAGCTGGTCGGCGGTGGTCATTTCGAGCTCGGTGACGATCTCTTCCACCCGCGGCAACCTACGGCTCCGGGGGCTCGGTGTCAGCCCCTTTTGCGTGTGGTTACGCCATCGCGCGCAAGGCGGCACCGAGTGCGGCCGAATCGTGGTCCGAGCCGCAGCCTTCGACGAGCACGAGGTCACCCGGGATGTGGTCGGCCCGCATGGACAGGATTTCCCGATAGGCGGCGGAGTCGTACCACCGGTGGGCGGCGTCGAGGTCCGGGAACTCGATGACGACAAGCGTGCCGGGCCATTCGCCTTCCATGACCTCCACGGGCGCGCCGTGCACGACGAACTTGCCGCCGTAGGCGTCGAGCGTCGCCTGGATGCGTTCCAGGTATTGGAAGACGTCCTCGTGGAGCACGGCGGGCGGGCGGAGGTGAGCGATTCCGTAGGCGTTTTTCGTCATGCCCTGAATCTTGGCAACGAAGCCGTACGGCGTCGATTACGCCGGAAGTAATGCCGGCACCGCGCGGGGTCGTCGGTGCCCTGCTCGGCCGCGCCTGGTTGCTACTCTCCGGCCATGCCGCGCCTGAAGATCGAGGTGACCGTCCCGGAGAGCCATGTGGCCGCCGTGATCGATGCTCTTCACGAGGCGGGCGCGGGCCGGGTCGGCCAGTACGCGCGGTGCTCCAGCGTCTGGCACGTAACCGGGTCGTGGCTGCCGTTGCCCGGCTCGCAGCCCTACGACGGCCAGGTCGGCGTTGTGCAGCACGCCGACGAATGCCGGATCGAATCGGTCTGCGAAACCGACCAAGCCCGCGCCGTCCAGCAGGCCGTCCGCGGTGCCCATCCCTACGAGGAGCCGGTCATCCGGTTCCTGCCGCTGTACGAACCCTGAGTCAGACCTTCGCGACCGCAGCCAGGGCCTCCGGCAGCGTGAACGCCCCGGCGTACAGCGCCTTGCCCACGATGGATCCCTCGACCCCGTCCGAAGCCAGACCGGCCAGCGCGACGAGATCGTCCACACTGGACACCCCGCCCGAAGCGATCACCGGCGCGTCCGTCCGCGCGACGACGTCCCTCAGCAGCTCGATGTTCGGGCCGCGCAGTGTGCCGTCCTTGCTCACGTCCGTCACGACGTACCGGGACGCGCCGTCGCGGTCCAGGCGCTCCAGGACCTCCCACAGGTCGCCGCCGTCGGACGTCCAGCCGCGGGCCGACAGGCGGTGGCCGGCCTCGGTGATGCGGACGTCCAGGCCGATCGCCACGCGGTCGCCGTACTCGCCGATCACGCGCGCCGTCCACTCCGGGTCCTCGAGCGCGGCCGTGCCGAGGTTGACGCGGCGGGCGCCGGTGGCCAGCGCGGCCTTCAGCGACGCGTCGTCGCGGATGCCGCCCGACAGCTCCACCTGCACGTCGAGCCGGGCGACGACGTCGGCGAGCAGCTCGCGGTTGCTGCCCTTGCCGAACGCGGCGTCGAGGTCGACCAGGTGGATCCACTCGGCGCCGTCGCGCTGCCAGGCCAGCGCCGCTTCGAGCGGGCTGCCATAGGAGGTCTCGGTGCCGGCCTCGCCCTGGACGAGTCGCACGGCCTGGCCATCGGCCACATCAACGGCGGGAAGCAGCGTGAAAGTCACGCCGGTAACTCTAGGGCGGAGACGCGCGTCACCCGGTCAGAGGGTCGCGAGCCAGTTCTTCAACAGCCGCGCGCCCGCGTCGCCGGACTTCTCGGGGTGGAACTGGGTGGCCCACAGCGGCCCGTTCTCGACCGCCGCGACGAAGTCCTCGCCGTGGTTGGCCCAGGTCACCTTCGGCTCCTGGCCGATGCCCGATTCCAGCTCCCACTTGCGCGCGGCGTAGGAGTGCACGAAGTAGAACCGCTCGTCCGGGTCGAGCCCGGCGAACAGCTGCGAGTCCTCGGGCGCGCGCACGGTGTTCCAGCCCATGTGCGGCAGGACGTCGGCGTTGAGCCGGTCGACGACCCCCGGCCACTCCCCCGTGCCCTCGGTCTCCTCGCCGTGCTCGACGCCGCGGGAGAAGAGGATCTGCATGCCGACGCAGATGCCGAGCACGGGACGGCCGCCGGCGAGGCGCTTGCCGATGATCCGGTGGCCCTTGACGTCCAGGAGGCCCGCCATGCACGCCGAGTAGGCGCCGACGCCGGGCACGACCAGGCCGTCGGCCTCGACGGCGGCATGCGGTTCGGCGGTGACCTCGACTTCGGCCCCGGCGCGCGCCACAGCGCGTTCGGCGGAGCGGAGGTTGCCGGAACCGTAGTCGAGGATCACCACACGAGACACGCCACCCAGCGTAGCCGCAGGGCTCAGCGGCGCTCGAACGAATAGACGTCCGTCACGGTGTTGCACGGCGACGGCGGCACGACCTCGACGCGCAGCACCCCGGCGTCGTAGTCGACGCCCTCCGGCGTGAACGTGCCGGTGCAGGTGCTGACCAGCGGGACCTGGCCGATTTCGCGCACCTTCGCCGTGACGTCGTGGCCGTTCACCGGCCGCGGGAGGTCGATCTGCAGGAGCTGCAGGTTGGTCGGGTACAGGTCGTTGTACGGGTCGCTCGTCGCGCAGATCAGGCGCGTCGAGGTGACGAAGTCGCAGCCCTGGGCGCTGCGGATGTGGTGGTCGAGGTGGACGCGGGCGGCGACGGGCAGGTCGCCGGCGCTCTTCGGGCCGCGCGGGTTGAGGAACGGCGTCGGGGAGACGTAGAGGCGGTCGATCTCGCCGAGCGGGCCGGAGACGAGCCACTGGCCGTCGGGAGTGGCCGCGACCTGGGCGTTGGCGTTCGCGGCGGGCTCGTCGGGCAGCAGCGGGTGGACGAACTCCGTCGTCGTGCCGTCGGGCTGGGTGACCAGGTACATCTTCTTGGCCGGCGTCGGCGTGACGGTGTCCTGGTAGACGTCGAAGACGTAGCCGCGCAGCGAGTCCGGGTCGCCGACGTGGCCCCAGCCCTCGTCCTTGAGCGGCTGCGGGATGGTGGCGCCGTTGCGGTAGAGGATCTCGGGCGCGTGGCCGGGCAGGCGCAGCGTGGTGAGGCCCTCGCCGCTGATCCGGTTTTCGGCGGTCGTGTGGCCGACCTGGCGCCAGCGCGTTTCGTGCGTTTCGTGCGCGGACGCGACGCCGGTGGCGGTGAGCAGGGCGGCGGTGGTGAGGGCGAGCAGACTGGCCGCGCGCATGTGCGCTCCTCGGGAGTTGAGGCGGTGGCGGCGGCGACGCGATTCTGCCACGGGGCGGTCACGCGCCGGAAGAATCTTGGCGAAGGACGTTTCGACGTCCCGTTCGCCGGGTATCAAGCCACCCGATCGTGTGTGCTCAGCGCGCGCGACCGGACGCCAGGGAGGCGAAGATGGCCGAGGACGATCTGCTGTCCCAGATGCTGCACGCCTGGCGTGACGACATCGAGAGCGTGCCGTTTCCGCAGTTCAGCGAGCTGCTGATCCCCCGCCAGCAGGTCCGGCCGCGGTGCACGCCGTCCGCGTCTGCTGTCCGCGTGACGAACGCCACGCGGAGGACAGACGCCTGACTGTGGTTTCCTGCGGGGGCCGCACCGACGCGTCCCCTGGGAGCCCTCATGAGCAGCCGCACCCCTGACCCGCACGACTTCCTCGACCTCGACGCCGGGCTCGCCGAGGAGGAACGCGGCATCCGCGACGCCGTCCGCGCGTATGCGAAGGACAACCTGCTGGACCAGGTTGCGGACTGGTACGAATCGGGCTCGCTGCCGGCCGCCGAGCTCGCCAAGGGCTTCGGCTCGCTGGGGCTGCTGGGCATGCACCTGGAGGGCTACGGCTGCGCGGGGACCAGCGCCGTCGCGTACGGCATCGCGTGCCGGGAGCTCGAAGCCGTCGACTCGGGGTTGCGGAGCTTCGTGTCGGTGCAGGGGTCGCTGGCGATGTACGCGATCCACAAGTGGGGCAGCGAGGAACAGCGGCAGGAGTGGCTGCCGCGGATGGCCACGGGCGACGCGCTGGGCTGCTTCGGCCTGACCGAGCCGGACGCGGGCAGCGACCCGGGCTCGATGCGGACGCGCGCGGTGCGCGACGGGTCGGACTGGGTGCTGTCGGGCACGAAGATGTGGATCACCAACGGAACGGTCGCGGACGTGGCGGTGGTCTGGGCCCAGACCGACGACGGGATCCGCGGCTTCGTCGTCCCGACGTCGACGCCGGGCTTCACGGCCAACGAGGTCAAGCACAAGCTGTCGCTGCGGGCGTCCCTGACGGCGGAACTGGTCCTGGACGGCGTCCGGTTGCCGTCGTCGGCGGCGTTCCCCGAGGTCCGAGGCTTGCGCGGGCCGTTGTCGTGCTTGAACGAGGCTCGGTACGGGATCTTGTTCGGCGTGGTGGGCGCGGCTCGCGCGTGTTACGAGGCGGCGTTGGAGTACACGCTGTCGCGGTCCCAGTTCGGCAAGCCGCTGGCGGGGTTCCAGCTGACGCAGCGCAAGCTGGCGGACCTGCTGGTGGAGGTCAACCGAGCCGGCCTGGTGGCGCTCCAGATCGGGCGGCTGAAGGACGCGGGGACGTTGCACCACAACCACGTGAGCTTCGGCAAGATGGCGAATGTGCGGTCGGCTCTTTCCGCGGCGCGCGAGGCGCGTTCGATGCTGGGCGCGAACGGGATTTCGCTGGAGTACCCGGTGATGCGCCACATGGCGAACCTGGAGACGGTCCTGACGTACGAGGGCACGGAGGAGATGCACGCGCTGTCCCTCGGCCAGGCGGTGACGGGGCTGGCGGCGTTCCGCTGATCCGTTTTTGTCGGTGGTGGGCGCTAGCTTCTGGTCGTGGACTTTTCTACGTACGAAACGGTGCTGGAGCTGCGCCGCTACACGCTGCACCCGGGGCGCCGGGATGAGCTGATTTCGTTGTTCGAGCGCGAGTTCGTCGCACCGCAGGAGGCCGTCGGGGCGCATCTGTTCGGGCTGTTCCGGACTCCGTCGTCCCCGGACGAGTTCGTGTGGTTGCGGGGGTTCACGTCCATGGATGCTCGCTTCGACGCACTTTCCGCGTTCTACTCCGGGCCGGCGTGGCGGCGCTTCCGGGAGGAGGCCAACGCGACGATGGTGGACTCGGACAACGTGCTGCTGCTGCGTCCGATCGTGCGCGGGTTGGCTTCGCCTCCGCCGGGGTCGGGGGTGCACGTCTCCTTCGGCATGGCACCGGCGGCGTTCGCGGTGTTCGAGACGGAACCGGGGCCGAACAACTTCCCGCAGCTGCCGGTGCGGACGGACGGGCCGTTCACGGTGTCGTTCAGCCGTTCGCCTTCGCCTGGCTCCGAGTCTTTGGAGGCGACTTCGCGGTCATTGCTCCGATGAGAGCAGTTCGGTGAGCCCGTTGGGGTAGAGGATCTTGCGGCCGTCGGTGAAGTCGTTCAGGTCGACCCACCGGGCGGTGGCGGGGTCGTCGAGGATCTTCATCTCTTCTTTGGCGTACAGGTCAGGGTCGGCGAAGGTGGCTTCGTAGACGAAGGCGATCTCGTGGCCGGGGTTGCCGCGCCAGGCGAAGACGTTCTCGAGGACGCCTCGGAGTTCGCCGACCTTGATCTCGGCGTCGAGTTCTTCGCGGAACTCGCGTTCGAGAGCGTCTTTGCTGTGCTCGCCGAACTCGATGCCCCCGCCGAGGGGCCGGTAGTAGGTCTCGCCTTTGACGTCATCCCGCCCTTCGAAGACGAGAAGTTGAGCACGCCGCCGGACCAGACCGAGCGCGATCGGCCGAATACTGGACCCCATACCGGCCACGCTATCGGCCCGCGGCTCGCGAAGCACGATCCAGCCGAGCCAGCCGGCACCGGCCGCCACAAGCGCTCCGGCAGCGAGCCACGCCCACCCGGCCCCGAACTCCCCGGCCACGGCGACGACAACGATCCCCACGGCGGGCACCGCCCAGGGCGAGAAGCCCATCACCACCTCGTCCCGGCTTGTCGACTAGCCCTGAATGCTGACCTAACATGGTCGAATCCTGGAGGGCGGGGTGAGGGCCATGGGCCTGCTACGGCTGGTGTTCGGCACCGCCCGGGCCGTCACCTTCGCCCATCACGACCAGCCGAGCTACCGGCAGCCCGGTGACCGCCGCCGCGAACCCGACGATGTCAAATCCGCGCCCTGCCCGAAGCCTCGCTGCAAGGGCCGTCTCCGAAAGAACGATGACGGCAGCCGCAGTTGCTCGCGATGTGGCTTCATCCCGCCGGCGGCTCGATGACCGCGGGCACTTCACTGACCGACGCGGCCTCGTCCGTCGGCTCCAGGATCGGCCGGTACTTCGGTGTCGTCGGCATGATTCCCGCGCTTTTGCTGGTTCTGTGGGGCGCGGTGCTGATCACGAGCGATGCGTGGCGGGATCGCCCGAACCTGGCGCGGCTGGCCAAGGCCCTGTCCGGATGGACGCTGAGCAGCTACGCAGGCGCGCTGCTGTGGATCTTGCTGGCGTCGCTGGTCGTGGGCCTGATCTTGAACCCGCTGCAGTTCGGGATGACGCGGATCCTCGAAGGTTACTGGGGCACGTCGGGTCCGGCGCGAGTGGTCATGCGCTGGCGGATCGGCCGGCATCGTCGCCGTCTCGACCTACTGCGCACCCGTCGAGAAAGGCTTCGCGAGCGTCAGAACGAGGGAATGGACAAGTTGCTCGGTGAGCTCTACGGGGAGGATCCGGAAACTTGGAGCGCCCAGACCTTGACCACTCGTCGCGATGGCCTGTTCAAGTCACTGGACGGCGCCAGGTTCGCGGGCTTGCGAGCCGCCGAAGACGCGTTGTACGGCATCCTTCGTTCCCATCCGGACGTGACCAGGACGATGCCCACTCGCCTCGGCAATGTCCTGCGAGCTGCAGAAGACCAGGTCGGAAAGCAGTACGGGCTCGACGTCACCGTGACTGCTCAGCACTTCTCGATGGTTGCCGATCAGCGGCACCTCGACTACCTGCGGGACGCGCGGCAGCAGTTCGACCTGACCGTGCGTTTGTGCGTCGTCTTCCTCATTGCGACTGTGATGGCCGTCAGCTGTCTTCTCACCGATGGATGGTGGCTCCTGATCGCGCTGGTGCCGTACGCGTGCAGCTGGCTGGCCTATCGGGCTTCGGTCGGCTCAGCGGCTGACTACATGACCGTGGTAGCCACAGTTGTCGATCTCAATCGCTTCAAGCTTTATGAGAGCCTTCACACCGCACTGCCTCGCAACAGTGTGGAAGAGCGCTGGAACAACGAGAAACTCATCAAGCTGTTGGACCAAGATCACAAGGCCAGCGTCCGATATGAACACCCAGAGCCGAGCGCACCTCCTACTCCCCCAGGAAATCCCTGATCGACAACCTCAACGACCCGGCATCCAACCCATGCGCCAGGTCATGGTCCGCGATTCCACCGTAAGTCCGCACCTCCGCATCCCGCCGCACCCCCAACGACTTCACCCGATGCGGCACATCCGACAACGCCTCCGCCACCCAATGAGCCGAAGTCCCCGCCAAGTAAGGCTCAACCATAACCACCGAAGGCGAAGCCGAAAGCACCGCCGACCGAAGACCGGCGGCATCGAAAGGCCGGATCGTCGACGCATACAACACCGTCACATCCAAGCCGGCGGAAGCACGCAACACCCGGTCCAACACCGGACCGACAGCGACCACAACGCCGGCAGAACCGAACCGCAACCGAGTGAATCCCACCCCGAGGTGCGGCGCAGCATTGGCCTGCGCCGAAAGCCGCAAATACACCCGGCCATCCCCAGGAATCGACTCCAACAACAACCGACGAGCCTCGTCAGCGTGCCCGGGGACGTGCACCGTCCACCCCGGCAGTGAATCGATCAAAGCAACATCCCCAGGCGACTGATGCGTCCGCCCCTCGGTCGACATGTCGTACGAACCCCCGTACGACACCAAAACCCCACCCACCTCCTGGTGCGAAAAGTCCAGCTTGATCTGCTCGAACGCCCGCTCCACCAAAAACGACGCAAACGTGTGCACGATCGGCCGCAACCCGGCCAGCGCCAACCCCGCCCCCGCGCTCACCAGCAACTGCTCGCGGATCCCCACGTTGATCACCCGGTCCGGATGCCGACGAGCCGCGCCGGCCAGCTGGGCCGCCGAGATGTCCGCCAATACCACCGCCACGTCCGGGTCCGCGTCCAGGATCTCCTCCGTGACGCGGAGAAACGTCTCCCTCATGAAAGCCCCTTCGGCTCGACGACGGCGACCACGGCCAACGGCCTACCCGGATGCGCCCCGGCAAACGCCGAATACAACGCAGAATGGTCGCGGCCGGACACCGTGCGCGTCTCCCAGCCCTCCAGCTCGAAGCGGCGCCCTATTCCTCCCGGCCAGCCTCGCGTCGACGACCGGTTGTCGATCACCACCGTTGTCAGGTTCTCCAAGCCCGAACGCGCCGCGACGACGATTGCCTCGTGGTTCGAGCCCTCGTCCAGCTCCGCGTCACCCACCAGCGTCACCACCTTTGACGTCAGCCCCCGGGCGCGTAAGCCCAGTGCCGTGCCGAGGGCGATCGGGAGGCCATGACCCAAGGAGCCGCTCGAAATCTCGACGCCCGGCACGCGCCGGCGATCGGGGTGGTGGCCCAGGCGGGACAGCGCGTTCGACCACGTCGGGAGCTCCGCCTCCGCCAGGAACCCCTTCACCGTCAGCACCGCGTAGTACGCCATCGGACCGTGTCCCTTGGACAGCAGGAACCGGTCGCGGTCGGGCGCGCGGGAATTGGCCGGCGTGATGTCGAGCACGCGGTCGTACAGCACCCACAACACGTCCACAGTGGACTCCGCGGCGGCGTGGTGCTTGTCGTCGCCGGTCATCAGGGAAATCAGGCGCGGCAGGTCCGCGTAACCCGGTTCGGTCGCAGTGGTCATGTTTTCGACGATGCAACCTCGACTAAACTCGAAGTCAAGGATAGCCTGAGCAGGTGACGAGGCTCGCTGAACATCTCAGCATCGGACAGGTGGCCGACCGCAGCGGGGTGCCGCACACGGCACTGCGGTTCTACGAGGAAAAAGGGCTGATCAGCTCGGAGCGGTCGGCCGGCAACCAGCGCCGCTACCCGCGCTCGGTGCTGCGGCGGATCGCGTTCATCCGCGCCGCGCAACGCGTCGGGCTCTCCCTGGAAGACATCAGTGCCGCACTGAAAACGCTCCCCGCCGACCATGCGCCGACCAAGGCCGACTGGGCGCGCCTGTCCCGAGACTGGCAGCACGAGCTCGACGCCCGCATCGACGCCCTGCAACGCCTGCGCGACCGGCTCACCGGCTGCGTCGGCTGCGGCTGCCTGTCCCTGCGCAGCTGCGCCCTCTACAACAACGACGACGCGCTGGCCCGCTTCGGGCCGGGGGCGAGCAAACTGCGTCCCGCGGTCGAAGGCGGCATCTAAATCGCTTGCCCGCCGCGGGATCCTGGGCAGGAAATGAACGAGAAAGAAACGATCCGCATCTCCAAGCGGCTGGCGCGGCACCTGCGCCACGATCCCGCCGCCATCGGCCTCACGCTCAGCCCGGACGGCTGGGCGCCGGTCGAGCAGCTCCTGCGCGCGTTGAAGATCACCCGCGAGCAGCTCGACGAAGTCGTCGAGACGAACAACAAGCGCCGCTTCGCCTTCGACGAGACCGGCACGCGCATCCGCGCCAGCCAGGGCCACAGCATCGACGTCGACCTCGGGCTGGCCGACGCCGTCCCGCCGGACGTGCTCTACCACGGCACGGTCGCGAAGTTCCTCGACGCGATCCTGCGCGAGGGACTGCGCCCGATGAACCGCCACGCGGTCCACCTCTCGGCGACGGTCGACACGGCACGTGTCGTCGGCGCCCGGCGCGGGAAACCGGTGATCCTGCGCGTCGACGCCGCGAGGCTGGCCGCCGCGGGACACGCGTTCCAGGTCAGCGCGAACGGTGTGTGGCTGACAGCGGCAGTGCCGCCGGAGTACCTGTACCGCGTCGGCTGACGACTAGGTCACCGGGGCGAGACCGCGACGGCGGGGGCGGCCCAGCAGGCGGCGGCCGACGTCCAGCAGCTCCGCGCGCAGTTCCTCGTCGCTCAGCCGGGCCAGGTCCGGGGAGCCGCCGGCCATCGCGATGCCCGTCAACGTAACCATTGCGTTGACCCGCGCCGCCGGGGTCGGGTCCGGGCCCGAGAGGATGCCCAGCAGCGCCTGGCCGAAGCCCTCCATGCCGCCGTGCGCCGACTTCTCGATCGCGCGGGCGATCCCCGGGTCGCTCGAGAACAGCGCCACCAGCGCGCGGTGGCGGATCACCAGGTCGACGAACCCCTCCAGGAGCAGGTCCACCTGCGCGCCGCGGCGCTTCTGCGCCGCCGCGCGCAGCACCAGCTCGTCCAGGTCGCGGACGCCGGGCTCGGCCACCGCCTCGGTGATCTCCGCCTTCGTCTTGAAGTGGTAGTAGACCGCGGCCTTGGTGACGCCCAGCGCGTCGGCGATCATCTGCAGCGACGTGCCCTCGACACCGTGTTCGGTGAACAGCCGCAGCGCGGTCTGCAGCAGTCGGGTCCGGGTGTCCCCGTCCGGGCCGGCGGTCATTCTTCCTCCTCAGCGAGCCGTCGGAGCGTACGTCACGCCCTGTCGATCGGCAAACCGACTACTAGCCGATCGGCTGGGATAAACCTTGCTGTTCGGCAAGTCACATACTTGCCGATCGGCTTGGAGGTCTCCTTGCCGATCGGCTAGCTTGGTCAGTAATCAGATGGAGTGAACCGACCCCGTTCGGGCGAAACGGAGCTGACTCGTGGCGACCTTCCTGTACCGGCTCGGCCGGTTGTCCTTCCGACGGCGAGCGCTGGTCGCCGCCGTCTGGGCGGCCGTCCTCGTGGCGCTCGGGCTGGGCGCCCTCACGCTGTCCGGCCAGCTGTCGAACTCGGTGACGATCCCCGGCACCGAGTCGCAGCGGGCAATCGACCAGCTGACCGAGAAGTTCCCGCAGGCCAACGCGGGTGGCGCCACCGCGCGCGTCGTCATCGAAGCTCCCGCGGGCACCACGGTCACCGACGCCAAGGGCAAGGCCGCGGTCGAAGCCCTGGTCGGGCAGCTGAAGACGGCCCCGAAGGTCGCCGTCGTCGTCGACCCGTTCCAGGCGCAGTCGATCTCGCCCGACAAGCACGTCGCGCTCGCGCAGGTCAGCTACGGCGCGAAGGCGTACGAGCTCACCGACGGTGACCGCGAGGCCCTCCTGAACAGCGCCGACGAGGCCCGCGCGCAAGGGTTCACCGTCGAGTTCGGCGGCGACGCCGTGCAGGGCATCCCCGAAACCGGCGCGACCGAGGGCCTGGGTGTCGCGGTCGCCGCCGTCGTGCTGATCATCACCTTCGGCTCGCTGGTCGCGGCCGGGATCCCGCTGCTCACGGCGCTGATCGGCGTCGGCACCGGGATGGGCGGCATCTTCCTCGCCTCCGGCTTCCTGGAGCTGAACTCGAACACGCCGATCCTCGCGCTGATGATCGGGCTGGCCGTCGGCATCGACTACGCGCTGTTTATCGTCTCGCGCTACCGGCACGAGCTGAAGCTCGGTCGCGACCCGGAGGAGGCCGCGGGCCGCGCCACCGGCACGGCCGGTTCGGCCGTCGTGTTCGCCGGGCTCACCGTGATCATCGCGCTGGCCGGGCTGACCGTCATCGGCATCCCGTTCCTCGGCCAGATGGGCGTGGCCGCCGCGGTCACCGTCGCGGTCGCCGTGGTCATCGCGCTGACGCTGCTGCCCGCGATCCTCGGCTTCGCCGGCACGCGGGTGGCCGGCGAGCGTATCCGGCTGCGCCGCAAGCCCGTCGAAACGACGCACGGTGAGCGCTGGGCGCGGTTCGTCGCCCGCCACCGGATCCCGGTGCTGCTCGTCGCGCTGGCCGGGATGGCCGTCGTCGCGCTGCCCGCGCTCGGCATGCAGCTCGGCCTGCCCAACGACAGCACCGCGGCGCCCGACTCGACGCAGAAGAAGGCGTACGACATCGCGAGCCGCAGCTTCGGCGAGGGGTCGAACGGGCCGCTACTGGTCGTCGTCGACACCGGCGCCAGCGTCAACCGCCAGGCCGCGCTCGGCCAGGCCGCCGCGGACATCCAGAAGCTGCCCGACGTCGCCGCCGTCACTCCGCCGCGCGTCAACCAGACCGGTGACACGGCGTTGCTCACGGTGATCCCGAAGAGCGGGCCGAGCAGCACTCAGACCGAGGATCTCGTCGCCGCGATCCGCAGCGAATCCGGCGTTCTGGAGAACGCGACGGGCGCGAAGCTGTCCGTCACCGGGCAGACCGCGGCGAACATCGACGTCTCGGAGAAGCTGTCCGACGCGATGCTGCCGTACCTCGCGCTGATCGTCGGGCTGGCGTTCGTGCTGCTGATGCTGGTGTTCCGCTCGGTGGTGGTGCCGCTGAAGGCGACGATCGGCTTCCTCGGCTCGGTCGCGGCGACGTTCGGCGCGGTGGTCGCGGTGTTCCAGTGGGGCTGGCTGACGGACCTGCTGGGCGTGGAGTCGACCGGGCCGATCATGAGCATGCTGCCGATCCTGCTGATCGGCGTGCTGTTCGGGCTGGCGATGGACTACCAGGTGTTCCTGGTGACGCGGATGCGCGAAGAGCACGTGCACGGCGCGGAGCCCCAGGAAGCGATGGTGACGGGCTTCCGCCACGGCGCGCGGGTGGTCGTCGCGGCGGCACTGATCATGATCAGCGTGTTCGCCGGGTTCATCCTGGCCGAGTCGACGCTGATCCAGTCGATCGGGTTCGCGCTGGCGTTCGGCGTGCTGGTGGACGCGTTCGTGGTCCGGATGACGCTGGTGCCGGCGGTGATGTCGCTGCTGGGCCGCGGAGCGTGGTGGCTGCCGAAGTGGCTGGACCGGATCCTGCCGGATGTCGATGTCGAGGGCGAGAAGTTGACCAAGCATCTCGACGCGCCGGGTGACGAGCCCCGCGAGCTGGTCGGCGCGAACCGCTGATTTTTGCCCGGCCCGGCCGTGATTTGGACAATTCATGTCACGGCCGGGCTCTTTCCTGTTTTCCGCCGCAATCCCATTACACTGCCCAGTGTGACGGGAACGAAGTTTTTGATCACGGTCGAGGGCGAAGACGACGCACTCGGCTTGCAGCGCTGGCTTGAGGAAGATTTTCCGGGAAGATCACGCCTGGACGGCCATTCCGTCGGCGAAGGCACGATGGGTCCGGCGCTCGACACCGTGTCGTTGGTGCTCACCAGCGGTTTCACCGCGATGACCACCTCGCTCGTCGCCTACCTCAAGACGCGCGGCATGAAGGTCGACATCACGGTCAAGGTGGGCGACAAAACTGTTTCCTTGAAAGGTGAACGCGTTCACCGGACCGCTGTCAAGGACCTCAACGACACCGCGGTGGCCTTGGCCAAGCAGCTCGGCGAGGAATGAATGCGCCTGGCCGAGCCCTCCAAATCGAAGGCGATCCTGATCGGCGCCGCCCAGTACGACGACCCGGCGCTGGCCGAGATCGCCCAGGCGAGAGCCAACGCCGTGGATCTCGCCGCCATCCTCGTCGACCCCGAACTCGGCGGCTTCCTCCCGGATAACGTCCGCACGATGGTCAATCCCCGACACCGGGAAGACGCGGGATTGGACATCGCGCGCTGGTGCCGCACCGCCGAGGACGTCCTGGTCGTGTACTACGCCGGCCACGGGCTGGTCGACGTTGACGGCGAGCTCCTGCTGGCCACGAGCGACACGATCGAGACAGAGAAGGAATACCGCTCGCTGCGCGCCGAGATGCTGCGCCGGGCCGTCAACCAGAGCGACGCCAAGATCAAGATTGTCATCCTGGACTGTTGTTACTCCGGCCGTATTTTGGGCCGGGCCATGGCGAACGAGGCATCCGGTGTGCTCGAACAGATCGATACGACGGGCACGTGCGGCCTCGCCTCGGCGCCCCGTCACCTCGCTTCCCTGTTCGTCGAGGGCGAGCGGCACACGGTGTTCTCGGGTGAGCTGATCGCGGTGCTGCGGGAAGGGTTGCCCGGCGAAGGGGGCCTGCTCTCGCTGTCGGCGGTCTACCGGGAACTCCGCGGCCGGATGCGGAAACGCCAGCACCCCGAGCCGAAGATCGTGCACAGCGACTCGGTCAGTGATTTCGCACTGGTCCGCAACCGGTCCTTCCGCCCACCCGCGGCCCCACCGCCGCGGATCGTGTCCCCATCATCGCCGCTGCGGATGACACCGTTCAAACCGCCGTCACAGCTGCACGCCATCGCCGAAGCCGATGCCCTCATAAGCGGCTTTCCCGAGGGTGGCACCACGAACGCCAAGCTCGCGACGGCGGCGTCGCACCCCGCTTGGCCCGTACTCGCCCGGCTGCGTTTCGTGGCGGAGCTGGCAGGGGCGCATCAGGAAGCCTTCGCCGAACAAGCACTCAGGCATCTTGGAGTTCCCGACCTCGCCTGTTCCAGGGCAGTCTCCGCGGTCAAACGCCTGCGCACGAAGCTGGCCGATGGCCGGGCGTGGGAGAGTGACCAGTGGGACGTCGGTGAACTGATCCCCGGCTCCGCGACGGTCACCGATGTCGAAAAAAGGCAGCTTTGGGGTACCGCCATGGCGATGCTGCTCGCCGCCGCCGAGTTGCCCGCCCAGGTGCGCGTCCAGGGAATCCGGGAACTCGCGGACCTCGGCCACCACGACGAGGCGGTGTGGATCGCCCGCGGCATGCTGCGCGATCGAGAGGCCACTCCGGCGCTCGAGAGGGAGGTCAGCACTTTTCTGAGCCGGGCAGGAGACGGAACACCGGGTCAGACAGACGCAGGTCGTCGAGGACCTTGGCAACCCGGCCGGGCAGGGGCGTCCCCTTGAGCCAGCGAGCTAGTTCGGTGACCGCCCGGTATCCCCAACCCACCATGGCCACGATCGCGACGACGGCCGCGACCACGAGGACGGCAACCTGCCAGCCCGTCGGCTCGCCGAAGATCAACCCGGCCAGCACCGTGACGAAGACGAAGCCTGCGACCAGCGCGGCCAGCAGGGCGACGCCGTTCTCCATGCCCTCGATGCCCTTTTCGATCATTTCCTTGGGCGCGTGGTCCATCGTCTCGCCACCGACCAGCAAATGAAGCCAGCCGAACCCGAGCTGCAGCACGAGCGGATACACGCCGAAAACCGCGCCCAGAACAAGCAGGGTGTCGACGAACGAGGGCAGTATGAACGCCGCCTCGACCGTGATCAGCACCGCGGCCACGCCGACCCCGATGCCTCCCGCCTGCAGCAACCGGCTCCCATAGTGAGCCGCCACGGAATCGCGATCCGCCGAGGAGTCGGCTGTGATCTCCCACGCCGCGGTGGCGACGAAGGCAGCGGCGAAGAACGCTGTGCTGACGTTCATCAGGCTGTCCCAGCCGGAGCCGAAGTCGACGAAGATGTCGGCGAGCAACGACGCCGTGGCGAAGAACAGCAACCTGGGGCACGCCCCGTCCGTCCCACCGGAGTAGGACACGGCGACCGCACCTACGCCGGCCAGCGATGCCGCCACGATGCCGAACAGCGGCTGCGGAGCGTGTATCCGGTCGTCGAGGTGCGCCACCTGATGGGCGACCACCGCGCCGACCCCGAGGGTCAGCAAGAAGATTCCGTAGCCATAACCGTTCTGGGCGAGCGCCGTCAGCAGCAGCACGACCCCGATGCCGATCGCGACCCAGGAGCCGCTCGTGACCGCCGCCGCGCTCTGCGGTGGAACGGCGACGACCAAGTGCGCGAACAGCCCGGCGATACCCAGGATGATCACAAGAAGTCCGGCTCTGCCCACGGTCGGTCATCGTACCGCCGGAACGCCCCCGCTAGCTCATGAGCCAGAAGATGGCGCCGCCGATGGCGAGCAACGCCGCGACTCCCAGCACCACCGCCATGAACTTGGCCGTCTTCCACGTCGAATAGACCCCGCCCACCAAGAAACCGCCGAGTGCCAGCAAGAGGACGCCGACCACGCTGTTGCTCACAGAACACCCTTCGTCGACGGGATGCCGCCCGCTCGCGGGTCCGGCTCCGTCGCCGCTCGCAGCGCCCTTGCCACCGCCTTGTACTCCGCCTCCGCGATGTGGTGCGGGTCGCGGCCGTGGATCACCCGGACGTGCAGCGCGATCTGCGCGTGGAACGACAGCGAGTCGAACACGTGGCGCGTCAGCACGAACGGGTAGTTGCCGCCGATCGTGAACGTGTTGAACTGCTCCGGCTCGCCCACGTGCACGCAGTACGGCCGGCCCGAGACGTCGATCGCCGCGTGGGCCAAGGTCTCGTCCATCGGGATCCACGCGTCGCCGAAGCGGCGGATTCCGCTCTTGTCGCCCAGGGCCTGGCGGATCGCCTGGCCCAGGACGATCGCCGTGTCCTCGACCGTGTGGTGCGCGTCGATGTGGATGTCGCCCGTCGCCTCCACCTTGAGGTCCAGGGAGCCGTGGACGCCGAACGCCGTCAGCATGTGGTCGTAGAACGGCACGCCCGTGGAGATCTCCACCTCGCCCGTGCCGTCGAGGTCCAGCTGGACGGAGATCGAGGACTCCTTGGTGGTCCGTTCGACCTTGCCGATGCGGGTCATCGCGAGACTTCCTTACTCGCCTCGAGGAAGGCGTCGTTCTCCTCCGGGGTGCCGATGCTCACGCGCAGGTGGCCGGGGATGCCCGGGTCGCGGATCAGCACCCCCTTGTCCAAGTAGGACTGCCAGGCCGCGTGCGGATCGCTGAACCGTCCGAAGAGGACGAAGTTCGAGTCGCTCGGCACCGGGTCGTAACCCAGTCCTGCCAACGCTTCCACGACGCGGTCGCGTTCCGCCGCCAGCTTGTGCACACTGTCCAAAGTGGCGTCCGCGTGCCGCAGCGCCGCTCGCGCCGCCGCCTGCGTCAGCCGCGACAGGTGGTACGGGAGCCGCACCAGCTGCAGCGCGTCGACGACCGCCGGGGCCGCCGCCAGGTAGCCGAGGCGGCCGCCCGCGAACGCGAACGCCTTGCTCATCGTGCGCGAGACGATCAGCCGCGAAGGGTAGTCCGCCAGCAACGAAACCGCGCTCGGCTGAGAGGAAAACTCCGCGTACGCCTCGTCGACGACCACGATCCCGATGGCCGCGTCCAAAACGGACCGCAGCTCGGAAAGCGGGATCGAACCGCCCGTCGGGTTGTTCGGGCTGGTGACGAACACGATGTCCGGTCGCCGTTCCGAGATCACCGACGCCGCCGCGGCAGTGTCCAAAGTGAAGTCGTCCCGGCGCGGCGCCGGGACCCACTCGGTGCGCGTGCCGGACGCGATGATCGGGTGCATCGAGTACGACGGCTCGAACCCCAGCGCGCTGCGCCCCGGCCCGCCGAACGCCTGCAGGATCTGCTGCAGCACCTCGTTGGACCCGTTGGCGGCCCACACGTTCGCCTCCGACAGCACCACCCGCGTCGACACGCTCAGGTAGTCGGCCAGGTCCTGGCGCAGCGCCACGGCGTCGCGGTCCGGGTAGCGGTGCAGCTCGGCCGCCTCCGCACGGACCGCCTCGGCCACGTCTTCGACCAGCGAAGGCGGCGGCGGGTACGGGTTTTCGTTCGTGTTGAGCCGGACCGGGACGTCCAGCTGCGGCGCCCCGTACGGCGTCTTGCCGCGCAGATCCTCGCGCAGCGGCAGCGCGTCCAGGGTGACCTCTTCGCCGATCGTCATCAGAGCGAACCTCCGAAGCGCGCGGTGACGGCCTCGCCGTGCGCGGGCAGGTCCTCGGCGTCGGCCAGCGCGACGACGCGGCCGGCGACCTCGCGCAGCGCGTCCTCGGTGTAGTCCACGACGTGGATGCCCTTGAGGAAACTCTGCACGGACAGGCCCGAGGAGTGGCGGGCGAACCCGCCGGTGGGCAGGACGTGGTTGGACCCGGCGCAGTAGTCGCCCAGCGACACCGGGGCGTACGCGCCGACGAAGATCGCGCCCGCGTTGCGGACCCGGGCGGCGACCGCGCGCGCGTCCGCCGTCTGGATCTCCAGGTGCTCGGCGGCGTAGGCGTCGACGACGCGCAGGCCGTCGTCCACTGTGGACACCAGGATGACGCCGGACTGCTTGCCCGCCAGTGCTTCGGCGACCCGCGAACTGTGCTTCGTCGCGGCGACGCGGTTCACCAGTTCCTTGTCGACGGCGTCGGCCAGCTCCACCGACGTCGTGACCAGCACGCTCGCGGCGAGGGGGTCGTGCTCGGCCTGGCTGATCAGGTCGGCGGCGACGTGCACCGGGTCGGCCGTCTCGTCGGCGAGGATCGCGATCTCGGTGGGGCCGGCCTCGGCGTCGATGCCGATCAGGCCGCGCAGCAGCCGCTTGGCCGCGGTGAGGTAGATGTTGCCCGGGCCGGTGACGACGTCGACCGGCGTGAGCTCGGCGCCGTCGGTGTCCGTGCCGCCGTACGCGAGCAGCGCGACGGCCTGCGCGCCGCCGACCGCCCACACCTCGTCGACGCCGAGCAGCTCGGCCGCGGCGAGGATGGTCGGGTGCGGCAGGCCGCCGAACGCGGCCTGCGGCGGCGAGCAGACGACCAGGGAGGCGACGCCGGCGATCTGCGCCGGGACGACGTTCATCACAACGGTCGACGGGTACACGGCCAGCCCGCCCGGGGCGTACAGCCCGACGCGCTCGACCGGCACCCACTTCTCGGTGACCGTGCCGCCGTCGACGACCGTCGTCGTGACGTCGGTGCGGCGCTGCTCGGCGTGCACCTTCCGGGCGCGGGTGATCGACTCCTCGAGCGCGGCGCGCACGGCCGGATCCAGCTCCGCCAGTGCCTGCGTCAACGAAGCGCGCGGCACCCGCACGGAGGCGGGCCGCACCTTGTCGAACTTCTCGGTGTACTCGAGGACGGCTTCGACACCGCGGTCACGGACCGCCTCGACCACCGGGCGCACGTGATGCAGCGCCGCGTCCACGTCGTATTCGGCGCGTGGGAGCGTGGCGCGCAGTTCGGCGGCGGTCGGGACCTGCCCGCGCAGGTCGGTGCGGTTCAACATGCCCTCCAGGGTACGAGGTCACGCCCAGCGGCTTTTCAGCGATACTCCCCGGTGACGGCCGATCCCAGCATGCAGGAGGCAGCGGTGGCGCGAATCGCGTTGTGCCAGGTCAACTCGGGTGACGATCCGGAGGCGAACCTGAAGCTGATTCGCTCCGGCGTCGAGGCCGCGGCGGCCGACGGCGCGCGGATCGTCGTGTTCCCGGAGGCCACCATGGCGCGGTTCGGCCGTCCCCTGGCGCCGGTGGCGGAGGAGCTCGACGGGCCGTGGGCGACGGCGGTGGCCGCGGTGGCGGCCGAGCACGACGTCGTGGTCGTCGCCGGCATGTTCACCCCGGCGGACGAGGGCCGCGTGCGCAACACGCTGCTGGTCACCGGCCGCGGGCAGCACCACGGCTACGACAAGATCCACCTCTACGACGCGTTCGGCTTCGCGGAGTCGGACACGGTGGCGCCCGGCACTTCGGTGGCCACGTTCGAGCTGGACGGCGTCGTCTACGGCGTCGCGACCTGCTACGACGTGCGCTTCCCGGAGCTGTTCCGCGCGCTGGCCGACGACGGCGCCGACGTCGTGCTGCTGCCGGCGTCCTGGGGCGCCGGGGAGGGCAAGCGCGAGCAGTGGGAGGTGCTGGTGCGGGCGCGCGCCCTGGATTCGGGCTGCTGGGTGCTGGCGTGCGGCCAGGCCGACCCGGCGGCGACGGGCATCACGGTGAACCCGAAGGCGCCGACCGGGATCGGGTACTCGCTGGTCGCGGACGGTTTCGGCCGGGTGCACGCCGCCGCGGGCGCAGGCCCGGAGACGCTCGTGGTCGACGTCGACCCGGCGGTGTCGGCCAAGGCCCGCACGGCGACGGGAGCCCTGGCCAACCGGCGGCTCTGACCGGACGGGCGCCAGCGCGCACCACAATGCCGACGCCCAGACGAGAGAGGCCTCGAGAACAGGCACCGACGAGGACCCAGACTCCCCCGCACCCCGATCCGAAGCCAGAACACGGCCGGCAACGCCGGGTCAAGGCATCTTTCCCGCCTTGACGCGGTGTTGCCGGCCGTAGTCACCATGACAGCTTCGGGGTGCCGGAAGGACGGAACGGAACAGCTACCCCGCCCCGCATCGCCCCGACTGTCCTGAATGATTCACGTCACTCGGGCCAGGCTCAGCGGAGCAGGCCTTCGCGGATCGCGACCCGGACGAACCCCGCGCGCCGGCGTTCGCCCGTCTTGTCGCGGATGCGGTCGAGGTACGACCGGACCGTCCGGACGCTGATGTTCAGGATCTCCGCCACGTCGACGTCGCGTTCCCCGGCCGCCACCAGCCGGAGGACCTGCTTCTCGCGTTCGGACAGCACGATCTTGGGCCCCGCGTGCCGCTCTTCGCTGTCCTGGATGATCATCCCCGCGAGCGTCGGCGACACGTACGCGTTGTCGTCGGCGATCGTGCGGATCGCGCGCAGGAGCTCGTCGCCGTCCACGTCCTTCGACAGGAACCCCTTCGCGCCCGCCTGCATCGCTCCCAGGACCTCCGGCTGTTCCGCGTGCGCGGACACCACCAGCACCTTGTGCCCCATCTGCCCCACTTCCAGGACCGCGGCCGCGTCCTGGACGCCCCGGAGCTTGAGGTCGAGGACCACGACGCTGCCCGCCGGCTGGTCCTGGACCGCGAACCGGGCCACCGAGTCGGCGACCGCGCCGAGCTCGATGTCCGGTGCCTCGGTGAGCACGCGCGTGAGCGCGTACCGGTAGAGCGGGTGGTCCTCGATGACCCCGACCGCGATGCGGCGCGGCGCCGGAGCCGGGTCCGGTTCGCTCATTTGCGGCCGCCGCGACGAGGCCCGGAGCCGCCGATCAGGCCGCGCCGGATGGCCTCCTTGACCAGCCCCGGCCGCCGCCGTTCGCCGGTCTTGTCGCGGATGCGGTCGAGGTAGCCCCGCACGGTCCGGACGCCGATGCCGAGGATCAGCGCGATGTCGACGTCGCGCTCCCCCGCCGCGACCAGCCGCAGCACCTGTTCCTCACGCGGCGACAGCTCGACGTCCGCCGAGACGGCGGGCCGGTCCGCGTTGTCCTTCATGATCATCCCGGCGACCACGGCGGAGACGTACGCGCCGCCGTCGGCCACCGTCTTGATCGCGATCAGCAGTTCGTCCGCGTCGACGTCCTTCGAGAGGAACCCCCGCGCCCCCGCGGCGATCGCCCCCAGCACGACCTCGGGCTCGGCCTGCGCGGAGACCACGAGCACGTGGTGCCCGAGCTCGCAGACCTCCAGCACCGCCGCCGCCCCCGCGACGCCGGGCAGGCCCAGGTCCAGCAGCACCACGCTGCCCGGCGGCTGCCGGTGCACGTGGAACCGCGCCACCGAGTCCACCACCGCGCCGAGTTCGATGAACTCGGCTTCGGCCAGCACCCGCTCGACCGAGACGCGGTACAACGGGTGGTCCTCGATGACCGCGACGCGGACCCGCCCATGGTCCACTTCGCCGGCCGAACGCTCTTCTGTCATCTGCACGACTTTCACCCCGTTCCACCCGACGGAGCCGGCTGCCCGGCCGTGGCCGGGTCCAGCGCGGGGCCCGTCGGCACCAATGCCAGCAAACTACCTGCGACCGGTGACTTCGCCACGCTTCCGTAGCCGAGCGAGGCCAATGCCTGCGCGTTCACCACCGGGTACTTCCGGCCCGTATCGGTCACCAGGTACGTGGTGGCCGAGCCGGATTCGACGACGACGGCTCCCCCCGACGGAGGTACGAACACCTCGTCCGCCACCCGTGCTTCGGTCCTCGTGGCGACCTGGATTGCCTTGGCACCAGGGGAAAGCGGGAATTCGGCCGAAACGAGCAACCGGCTGCCCTGAACGCACAACGCGACCGAGCCGCCGGTGATCGGCGCCTTGCCGGGAATGCGGTCCGGGAAGGCCGCGGGGTCGGCGCCCCCGGCGCGGGGCGCGGCGACCTTCGGCACGGCGGCGACGTCGGCCGCGCGGACCTCGACCGGCTTCGGCGTCCCCTCGTACGCGGCCGCGTTGGCCTCGGTGGTGACCAGCAGGCTCGCCTCGGTCTGCCCGACCGGTTCGAGCCCGTCGCGGCGCACGAGGTAGTACGACGTGGCGGAGCCCGGCGCGGCCATCGCGTCCACGACGGCGAGGACCTCGCCGACGCGGGAGTCGCGACCGCCCACCGTGGGGCCGCGGTCGCCGGCGCCGTCGACGGGCAGCGCGGTCAGGTCGCGGCCGGCCGGGACGGTGTCGATCCAGCGCGCGGACACCGCGATCGTCGGGTAGCTGTCGAACTGCAGCGCGGTCGCGGCCTCGTCGGAGAGCTGGTAGCGGCGGCCGCCGGCGAGCAGGAACCGGTCGCCCTGCGGCAGCCGGACGATCACGCCCTGGTCGCGCGGCAGTTCGACGCCGGACGCGGGCGCGGCGAGCAGGACGGCGGTGCGCGGCTCGGCCGACGCGGGCGCGTCCTGGGTGGTGCGGCTGCAGCTCGTCCACGGCGTCGTGACGAGCGCGCTCGCGGCCGGCAGCGAGTCGGGCGCGCCCGGGATGCCGATCTGGGTGCCGCGGCCGGCCTTGCCGAGGTTCTCCGAGGAGACGGACACGGTCGCGTCGCCGGCGCCGCCGGCCAGCAGCCGCGCGGAGGCGTAGTTGAGGACGGGGTGCAGCACGCCGTCGGCGCCGAGCACGAACCGCGCGCCGGTGCCCTCCTCGACGATCACCTTGCCGCCGGCCAGCCAGTCCTTGCCGCCGGAGGGGTTGAGCAGGCCGATGATGCCGAAGACGGCGGTGACCAGCAGGGCGGCCACGAGCCCCAGCACGGTGCCGAGGACGAGCCGGCGGCTGGGCGAGACGGGGTGGTTGGCGTCGGCCGCGACGAGTGCGGAAACGAGCCTGCGCCGGAGGAACTGGTACGCCTGGATCTGGTCCCGCTGCGTCCACACGCTGACTGGCCCCCGGCTGTGTGTCGTCCTCCCGAGTGCCCGAGGTTAGGCGCCCGAAGAAGGCAAGGGGAGGGTAATTTTTACGCCCACGCGGCATCTGGGGAGGCAGTAGCGTCGGGTACCCGGGGAAAGGGGAGCCCGTGTCCGTCGAAACCGCCGGCGCCGTCCGCCCGGCACCACCGCGGCCCGCGTCGGCGCCGCTGCCCTGGCTGCTGCCGATCCGGCCGCTGCAGGCCGCGCTGTGGGAGATCGCCGGGATCGCCGTGCTGCTGGCGTGGCTGGTCGACGGCGTCGCGCAGCCCGTGCGGATCGGCGTCAGCGTGGCCGCCGGGCTCCTGGTGCTGCTGACGTCGGTGCGGTTCGCCGGGCGGCACCTGGCGGGCTGGGCGCTGACCTGGACGGCGTTCCGGCTGCGGCGCCACGACACGCGCCGCGAGAGTCCCGATCCGCTGCTGCACGTCGCCGGTCCGGTGAAGGTGCGCCAGCACGTCGACCGCGCGGGCAACCGCTTCGGCGTCGCCGAGGTCGACGGCGGCTGGAGCGCCCTGGTCCGGCTGACGCAGGGGCCGGGCGCGCCGGGGCCGCTGGTGGAGGCGTTGCGCGCGGCGTACCGGCGGACCGACGTCCCGCTCGCGTCGGCGCAGCTGCTGACGTGGGCCATTCCCCGCGGCGACCAGGTGCTGCGGGTTCGCTGGCTGGCCGTCCGCTACCGGCCGGACCTGGCCCCGATCGCGGCACTGGCCCGCGGCGGCGGCGACCTGGGGGCGTTGCGGAGCACGGCGTCGGCGGCGCTGAGCCTGATGGGCGCGCTGGCCGAGGCGGGGTACCAGAGCACCGTGCTGGAGGCCGGCGAGCTGGCGAAGGAGCTTCGCGTGGCCCTGGGCGTCCAGGGGGCGCCCGGCGGCGAGCCCGACCGGTGGCGGTCGTGGACGTGGGGCGGCGCGCCGCAGCTGTGCTACCGGCCGCGATCGGCGCGGGTACTGGACTTTTCGGTACCGGGAGCGGCTTTCACGGCGACGTCGTACACGCTCACCCGGACACCGGGCGGACGTGAGAAGGCCGAAGTGACGGTACGGGTGGGCGCGCGGCCGGGTGCGCCGGTGCCGGCCTTGGCGGCGGCGGTTCCGCTGCACGGGCGGCACGGTGCCGCAGTCCGCCAGACCCTCCCGCTCGCATTGGACAGCTGAAAAATCGGTTTCCCGACGGCACTGAGCGCCGTTATCTTGCGGTCGACCGAGTCGCCGAGTCCGGGACGTGCCGTTGTACCTCGCGTGAGAACCCCCGAGCGCTTGACCGTCGCGTGACGCCGCTGGTGCGTCACGCCGCCTTTTGCTGCGGACTTCTCACTGGAACCGGTGTACTCCTGTGCTCTCCCATTGGTTTGTCATGCCCACCCGCCTGCCGCTCGTCCGCCGCCGTTGCCACGCGTGCGCGGCGGACCGCTTCCGGACGACCGGGAAGTTCCGGGTCAACGCCCACCACAAGCTGATCGACGCCTGGCTCCTCGCGCTCTGCACGGGCTGCGGGGACACGGTAAAGCTCACGGTCTTCGAGCGGACGAACGTCCGAGCGGTCCGGCCTGAACTGCTGGATCGGTTGCACCACAACGATCCCGGCCTGGCCGCCGAGCTGCTTCAGGACGGGGGTCTGGTGCGCCGCAACCGCGTCGCCCTCGATTGGGAGGGCGCTTGGCGTCTAGACACCGGCGGAACGGACCACCTCGATCGCGAGGTGATCGAGGTGGGGGTCCGGTTCGCCGCGCCGATCCCCGTCCGGCCGGTGCGGCTGATCGCCGAAGGGTGCGCCCTGCCGCGCGCCGAGGTCGAAAGGCTTTTGGTGGAAGGGAAACTCGTGTCGGCGGTCCGGTTGGACAGCCGGCTCTCGAGTGGCTTCGCCTTCACGCTCAAACGGTGACGCTACCCGGCCGCGCGGGCGACCCGCTCCAGCTTCTCGCGGTACTCCGCCCACGTGTCCGCGTCCTGATCGGGCAGGTTCGACGCGTCGGCCCGCAAGCCGGCGCCGCCGTCGACGAGTTCACGGACGATGTCGGCGTGGCCGGCGTGCCGGTTGATCTCGGCGATCACGTGCACCAGCACCCGGTGCAGCGTCGTCTCGCGGCGCTCCGGCGGCCACCACGGGACCTCACCGACCGCCTCCAGCGGGTTCGCCTCGATGGTCTCGTCCGCGAACGCCCAGACGCGCCGGTAGAGCCCGACGATGTCGTCGCGCGACTCGTCCTCCGACGCCCAGAAGTCGACGCCGGGATCGTCGTCCATGGCGTCGTACCACGGGGGCGGCTCCGGGAACTTCCGGCCGAAGGTGTCGCCGAAGTACCCGAGCTCGACCCCGGCCAGGTGCTTGACGAGGCCGAGCAGGTTGGTGCCGGTGGGCGTCATCGGGCGGCGCATGTCGTACTCGGAAAGGCCGTCGAGCTTCCACACCAGCGCGTCGCGCGCCGTCTGCAGGTATCGCCGCAGATCGTCCTTGGGATCGGAGGTCATGCGACGAAGCTATCCTAGCCGCGGACGGCTTCGTAAACCCCGGCGATCATGCCGACGAACGGCACCAGCGACAGCAACACCAAGAACTCCGACACGTCCAAAAGCCGCGACCAGTAAGGCGAACGCAGTCCGCGCGCCACCCGCGTCGCGTACACCAGGCACACCGCCGCCGCCACGACCACCGCGCAGCCCGCCGCGAACACGACCGTGCGGTCGCCCGAGGCCACCAGCCACACGCCCGCGGACACCAGCGACAGCACGCCGAAACCGACCAGGACCAGGCGTTGGACGCGGCCCGCGTACGACCTCGACCGCAGGATCCACGCCACGCCCAGCACCCCGGCCAGCCCCGCTTCCCAAGGCCCACCCGTGGAAAGCACCACCGAAGCGGCCAGCGCCACCAGCCCGAGGCCGACCAGCAACCCGGTCAGCACCGCCTGCGCGCGGGACGTGCGGCCGATCATCTCCGTGCCCAGCGACGGCTGCTCGTCCGCGCGGAACGCCTCCATGTCGTCCGGGACGCGCGGGAGCGGTAGCCGGGCCAGGCGCAACGCCAGCATCGGGGCCACCGCCGCCAGCGCCGTGGCCAGCACCGCGACCACCGCCGCCGCCGACACGGGGGAAACGCCCGCCAGCAGGACCACGCCCGTAGTCAGCGCGCCGAAGCCCGCCGCGCTCGTGATCGCCACGAACCACGGCAACCGGTCCGCCACCGAGACCGCCGCCAGGACGCCGTAGACCGTCACCGCCGCCAGGCCCGCGGCCAGCGGGCCCGCCGACAGCGAGAACAGCGGGTGCGGTGGCAGCACGGACATCCCGGCCAGCAACGCGACGCCGACTCCCGCCAAGGAACCGGCCGCGCCCGCCTCGGCGTCGCCGTACGCGCGGCTCAGCGCGCCGCCGCCGAGGAGCAGGACCAGCGCCAGCAACCCGGTCCCGACCGGGGCCAGGACGCTGCCGGACGCCGCCGCCTGCACCAGGAGGCCGCCGGCCAGCAGCAGCACCACCGCCGCCACCAACCCGGACCGGCGTGCGACCGCCGGGCCCCAGCCGCCGGACGAGTCGGCGACGCTGGCGATCGAGTCGATGACGTCGTCGAACAGCAGCGGGCCCCGCGGGCGTTCCCGCGGGGTCAGGTGGAGCACTTCGCCGTCGCGGATCTGGGCGGCCGCGACGCTCAAGCCCAGGGCGAGTGGCGCGCCGCCGAGCCGGGACAGCACCCAGCCCGGGTGTTCGGCCGACGCCTGCCCGGCGGCCCCGGCCAGCCGCACGAGCTGCGGCACCAGCTCGGCGAACGTCGACTGCTGCGGCAGGGCGACGTCGACGCGGGCCCGCGGGGTCACCACCGTGACCCGGCGCGTCGTGCCGGTCAGAGAAGCGGTCATCAGACGTTCTTGGCGGCCGAGATGACCGGGGCGAACTTGGCGTTGGACGCCTCGGCGAGCTTCTGCAGCCCGGCGTTCACCGCCTCGAGGACGATCTCCGAGAGGTTGCGGGCGTCGTACTCGCGGATCGCGCGGGGGTCGATGTCGATCGAGGTGAAGCGCCCGTCGCCGCGGAGGGTGACGGTGACCTCGTTCTGCCGCGAGTGCGCCTTGACCTCCATCGCCTCGACGGTGCGCTGGATCCGCTGGACCTCTTCGGTCTGCTTGCGCACTTGGGCGAGCAGCTCGTCCATGTCCGGCACCGCGTACGGATCGGTCACTGTTGCGTCCCTTCGTGCTGGCGGACGTGGACGCTGCCCACGAACCGCTGGAAACCGGGTGAGAGCCGCCGCGCGGTCGCGGGCGCGGCCGTGCAGGCGAGCTCGAGCACCAGCCGTTCCCCCGGCGTGGTGCCGGGGACGGTCAGGTGCACCTGGGTCTGGATCAGCTCGTCGCCTTCGCCGGTGCGCAGGCGCAGCAGCTGCATGACACCGGGCGCGGCCGGGGCGCCGACGTCGCGGCGGCTCAGGACTTCGAGCCCGGCCAGCGTGCGCGAAAGGCGTTCGACGGCTTCCTCCGCGATGGCGTCGATCGACGCGCCGTCCGGCCGCTGCTGGACGCTCACGGTGATGTTCGGGACGAACTCGCCCGGCGCGGCGTCGTGCACGGCGACGAACACCGCGCCGGAGCCGCCCGGGTCGACGGCGGTCCAGCCGTCCGGGATGACGAAGTCGAGGGGAAGGGTCATCACAGCCCCACGTACGAAACAGCGTCGTCCCAAGCGGATCCGACGGCGTCGGCCGCGTCGGAGGCCGCGTGGCTCACGGCGTCGACGGCGGCGCCGCCGTACTCGCCGATCGTGTGCCCGAGCTTCGGCAGGTCGATGTCGATCTTCGCGCCGACCCCGGCGCCGAGGCCGAGGGCCGCGCCCGCCTTGAAGTTGACCTTGAGGTGCCCGGCGTCGTAGGTGGCCTGGGCGTCGAGCTGCGCGCCGATGCCGTACTGCAGGGTCCCGTTCGCGCCGACGCCGATGCCGGCGACGTCCGCGGCGACCTCACCCTCGATCTTGCCGCCGGCGAAGACGTTCGCGTGCGCGCCGACGCCGTGCGCCCCGATCGTGCCGGACGCGCTCGCCTCGCCGCCGGCGAAGATCGTGCCCTTGGCGTGCGCCGCGGCCGGGCCCCAGTCGCCCTTGAGCTCGGCCTCTTCCTTGACCGCGGCCAGTTCGGTGTGCCCGGACGCGCCGACATCCCAGCCCTTCGAGGTGACCTTGCCGTCGTACTCCGGGGTGAAGCCGTCCTGCTCGTGCTTGAACTTGTAGTACGTGATCTCGGTGTTGCGGCCGAGCTTGTCCTTGACGCTCTCGGGCTTCGGCTGGCCGAACGGCGTGTCCGCCTTCTTGGGCGCGCGCGTACCTTCGAGACCGTCCCAGGTGAGCTTCTTCCAGCCTGAGTTCTTGAACCACGACGGCGCGCCCCGCGGCCGCTTGCGCCCGTCGAGCGTGCTGCCGTTGAGCCAGCCCAGCGGGCCCCGGGTCTTCTTGCCCAGCTTGTGTTCGAGCCGCTGCGTGCCTTCGGGCGGGAACAGCTCGGCGAGAGCTTCGGAGAACTCGTCGACGACCTGGCGCGCGGCCTGCACGCTCTGCTCCCCCAGCTGCCGCGCGGCCTGGATGAACGCGCCGACCGAGCCGGAGTTCACCGCGCGCGCCTGCGCGGTCAGCTGCTGGGCGTACTGGTCGAACTGGGCGATGACCGAGTCGACCGCGGCCTTCGCCGACTGCACCAGCTGCGACGCCGTCGAGAGCCGTTGCGCCTGGTCATCGAGCTTCGCGGCGGCGTCGGTGAGCTCCTCGCCGAGCTTCCCGGCCGCCGTCGCGAACGCCGTGTAGGCGTCGCCGTCCCAGTCCGCGTGCAGCGTCTTGGCCGACTCGCCGACTTCGCGAGCCTTGCCCGAAACCGTCGAGGCCTGGGTGGCGACCCGCTGCGCCGCGGCACTGAGCGCACCGGGGTCACCGGTGACGCGTCTCCGGCATTCGACCAGGACGCGCCGGTACCCGGACAGCACGGAGCTGACCACCCCCGACGCGTCGACGACCCCCGAGGACCACACGGCTAGTTCCCGGCGGCGTCGTAGCCGACGTGCTGGCTGAAGTGCTTGCCGTTGTAGTCCAGGTCGATGTCGAGGTCGAAGTCCTGGCCGCCCGGAGCCTCCACAGTGGACTCACCGGTGGTGAGGTTGGTGTGGATGACGACCTCGTCGGCGCTGTGCACCGGCGCCGGCGCGGACGGCTGGGTGACCGGCGCGGGCTGGGTGACCGGCGCCGGCTGCGTCGGCACGGTCGCGCCGTGCTGCGCCGGGTCCACGGCGATCCAGCTGTTCGCGGGGTTCAGCGGGCTGCCGTTGCCGGAGACCGGCACGCCCGAAGTGCTGGAACCGCCGCCGGTGGCGAGCGCGGGCGGGGTGTAGTCGGTGAACGAAGGCTGCTGCGGGATCCCCCCGCCGCTCCCGCCCGCCACCGCCTGCTGCCCCGACGGGCTCGCCACCGGCGACGGGGCCTGGGGCGCCGTGACCGGGGTGTTCCCGATCGACGGCGTCGTCGCGCCCGAACTACCGGAGTCGTGGTGGAAGAGCTTCTCGATCTGGCCGATGACCTGCGCGAGCTGCGTGATCTGCTGGGCGAGGTCGACCGCGCCCAGCGCCTTGAGCAGCGCGCCGATCGCCGTGATGAACGCCCGCAGCGACGCGCTCGTCGCGGTCGACAAAGCGACCGCCGCGCCGTAGGTCCACCAGTTCGACATCAGCGCGGCGACGGTCGGGTTCACCGCCGAGACCACCGCGCGGTAGGCCTCCTGCGCGGTCTTGATCAGCGTGCCGGAGACGCCGAGCAGCTCGGCGCCCTTCTGCACCACGCCGATGATCTTCGTGAGCTGGTCGAGGGAGTCGGAGATCTTCTTCAGCGCCGACTCGCTCGCCGCGCCGGACCAGATCTTGCCGAGCTGGTCGGCGGCCTTCGTCAGCTCGTTGTACATGCTGAGGAACTGCTCGGCCTTGCGGACCAGGTCCGCCACGTGCTTCGCGATCTGCTCGGGCTGGCCGGTGACGATCTGCGGCAGGATGGTGATCGGCCCGCCCGAGGACGCGGTCGCGTCCATCGCGCTGGAGTTCGGGAAAGTCAGCATCGGACCTCACAGAGATTCAAGGACGGACGATCAGGCGACGACGGACGCGGGCCGGTACACGCTGACCTTGGCCAGTCCGCTGATGCGGGCGTCGAGGAGCCCGTGGTTGTAGAGGCGGCCGCCGTCGCCGGCGACGCCGATGACCGGCTGGCGGTCGGAGAACAGCAGCGGCTCCACGACCACGACGTCCCCGCTGTGCACGCCGCCGGGGACGTCGGAGAAGGTGCGCGCGGTGCCGGCGTAGACCTCGATCAGCCCGACGCGCGCCTGGTTGTCGGCGTCGCCGGCCAGCCAGTCGTTGAAGTCGGCGACCCCGTGGAAGCGGGTGTCGGTGATCGGGTGGTCGCCGAGCCGCCCGAGCCGCGCGTCCCCCAGGTAGCGCAGCACGTTCCCGACCGACGACGGCTCGCCGTGGGCGCCCGCGCTGTCGTTGATCGCCAGGGTGGCGAGCTCCGAGGCGTGCGGGCTACCCCAGATCGACGACGTCGGCGCCGCCGAGCCGTCGTGACCGCCGCCGTAGCCGGCCGCGGTGGCCTCGTCGGCCGCCTGGTAGGCGTCGGCGCTGGCCTTGACCAGGCCGTTGATCTGCTGCAGCAGCTGCAGGAGCGTGCGGACGGCGGTCACCTGGCCGGAGTGCAGCGCCGCGTTCGCGGCGGCCACGGCACTGCCGAAGCCGGCGAACGACATCGGCTGCACGACCAGGCGTTCGAGGTCGGAAACCGCGTTGATGCCGTGGGCGATGATGCCTCCGACGTTCCCGACGGAAGAGCGCATCGCCTCGGGCTCAGCCCGGTACTCGCCGGCCATGGCTCTCCTTCCGCGGGTGGCTGCTCGGCAGAGCGTAAGTTCGGCCCCGGAAGCGGGCGGACGGCAAAAGTACCCACCGCGCGACGACGGCAAGTGGCCAAAATACCGGTCAGAGCCGTTCCGATCCGCTGGAGCATTGCTACATGAGCCTCTCGCCCGAGCGCCCCGCCGAGATCGTGCTGCAGTCGCCGCCGATGCTCCCGAAGAGCTCGTCCGGCGGGATGGTGCAGCTGATGATGTTCCTGCCGATGATGCTCGGCATGGGCGCCATGTCGTTCGTCTACATCGGACGCGACGGCGGGGTGATGACCTGGATCTTCGGCGCCCTGTTCATCTGCGCGATGGGCGGCATGGTCGTGATGTCGCTGGGCCGCGGCGGCATGGCGAAGAAGGCGCAGATCAACGACGAGCGCCGCGACTACCAGCGGTACCTCTCCGGCCTGCGCAGCCAGGTCCGCGACATCGCCGACGGCCAGCGCGCGGCCATGATCGCGCTCCAGCCCGATCCGGCCGACCTCTGGGCCTACGTCGAAACCGGGCAGCTGTGGGACCGGCGGCGCACCGACGGCCAGTTCGCGCAGGTCCGCGCGGGCACCGGCCCCCAGCGGCTCGCGACACCGTTGAAGGCCCCGCAGACCGTGCCGCTGGAGGACCTGGACCCGGTGTCCTCCACCAGCCTCAAGCACTTCATCCGCACCTACTCGACGGTCGACGGGCTGCCGGTGGCGCTGTCGCTGCGCTCGTTCGCCGCGGTCACCGTGGCCGGACGCCGGCCGGACGTGCTCGGCTTGTCGCGCGCGCTGCTGTGCCAGCTCGTCACCTTCCACTCCCCCGCCGACCTGCGGGTCGCGCTGTGCGTCTCGGCGGACCGGCAGCACGACTGGGAATGGGCGAAGTGGCTGCCGCACGCGACCGCGGCCGGCGCGACCGACGCCGTCGGGTCCCGGCGCCTGGCGGCCGACTCGGCGGCCGGCCTGGCCGAGCTGCTCGGCGCCGACCTCGGCGAACGCCCCGCGTTCAGCCGCCGCGCGGCGGCGGAGCTCGACCTGCCGCACCTGATCGTCGTCGTCGACGGCGGCAACGCCCACGGCGAGACCCGGCTGATCGGCGAGGACGGCCGGCTCGGCGTCACGGTCCTCGAGATCGGGCAGGAGCACCCGCGGACGTTCTCGACCGAGCGGCTGCTGAGCCTGCACACCGCCCCCGACTCCCTCGGCATGGTCGTCGGCGACGCCTCCGAGCAGCGGCTCGGGTTCCTCGGCCGCCCGGACGTCCTCGACCGCGGCGCCGCGGAAGCGCTGGCCCGCATGCTGACGCCGTTGCACACCCCCGCCGCCGTCGTCGGCGAAAAGCCGATGTCGTCGACGTTCGGGCTGGCCGGACTGCTCGGCATCGGCGACCCGCGCGACACCGACACGACCGTGACGTGGGCGCCGCGCGCGGCGCGGGACCGGCTGCGGATCCCGCTGGGCGTCAACCCGGAGGGCCGGCCGGTGGACCTGGACCTCAAGGAGTCGGCCGAGGGCGGGATGGGCCCGCACGGCCTGGTCATCGGCGCGACCGGATCCGGCAAGAGCGAGCTGCTGCGGACGCTGGTGACGGCGCTGGCCGTGATGCACTCGTCGGAGACGCTGAACCTGGCGCTGATCGACTTCAAGGGCGGCGCGACCTTCGCCGGGATGACGGACCTGCCGCACACCTGCGCCGTCATCACGAACCTGTCCGACGACCTCGCGCTGGTCGACCGCATGGCCGACGCGCTGAACGGCGAACTGCTGCGGCGCCAGGAACTCCTGCACGCGGCCGGGAACTACGCGTCGGTGCGCGACTACGAGAAGGCGCGGGCGGACGGCACGCCGCTCGAGCCGCTGCCGTCGCTGCTGGTCATCATCGACGAGTTCAGCGAGCTGCTGTCCGCGCGGCCGGAGTTCATCGACCTGTTCGTCGCGATCGGCCGGCTCGGGCGATCCCTCGGCATCCACCTGCTGCTCGCGTCGCAGCGGCTGGAAGAGGGCCGGCTGCGCGGGCTCGATTCCCACCTGTCGTACCGGATCGGCCTGCGGACGTTCTCGGCGGCGGAGAGCCGGGCGGTGCTGGGCGTCGCCGACGCCTACCACCTGCCGCCGGTGCCGGGGTCGGCGTACCTGAAGGCCGACACCGACTCGCTGATCCGGCTCAAGGCCGCGTACGTCTCCGGGGAGCTGCCGCCGCGCAGCACGGTCGTGCGCGAGGACGGGCAGGAGCTCGGCGTGCTGCCGTTCTCCCTGGCGCCGGTGGAGATCCCGGTGACGACCGAAATCGAAGACGCGCCGAAGGCCGACGGCAGCGGCGAAACGATCATCCACGCGATGCTCTCGCGCTTGGAGGGCCGCGGGCCGGCCGCGCACCAGATCTGGCTGCCGCCGCTGGCCGAACCGCCCACGCTGGAGCAGCTCCTGCCGCCGCTGGGCGAGGACGCCGCGCGCGGCCTGTGCCCGCTCGGCTGGGGCGGCAACGGCAAGCTGACGATCCCGGTCGCGCTGGTGGACAAGCCGTTCGAGCAGCGCCGGGACATGCTGTGGGCCGACTTCTCCGGCGCGGGCGGGCACGCGCTGATCGTCGGCGCCCCGCAGAGCGGCAAGTCGACGCTGATGAAGGACATCGCGGGCATGCTCGCGCTGACCCACACCCCGGCCGAGGTGCAGCTGTTCATCCTCGACATGGGCGGCGGCGCGCTGGCCCCGATCGCCGGGCTGCCGCACACGTCCGGCTACGCCACCCGCCGCGACGCGCAGCGCTGCCGCCGGGTCGTCGCCGAGCTGACGACGTTGCTGGAACAGCGCGAGGAGTACTTCTCCGCGCACGGGATCGAGTCGATCACGACGTTCCGCCAGCGGCGCGCGGAGTTCACCGAGAGCACCGACGGCCGCGAGTTCGGCGACGTGTTCCTGTTCGTGGACAACTGGACCACGATCCGGCAGGAGTACGAGCAGCTGGAGGAGCAGATCACCGGGCTCGCCGCTCGCGGGCTCGGGTTCGGCATCCACGTGATCGTCTCGCTCAACCAGTGGATCGGCGTCCGCGCCCAGCTGCGCGACGCGATCGGCACGCGGTTCGAGCTGCGCCTCGGCGACCCGATGGACTCCTCGATCGACCGCAAGGTCGCGGTCAACGTCCCGGCCGACCGGCCCGGCCGCGGCATCACGGCGGAGAAGCTCCACTTCCTGGCGGCGCTCCCCCGCATCGACGGCGACCAGCGCCCGGAGACGATCGGCGCGGGCGGCGTCGACCTCGTGCGCCGGATTTCGGACGCGTGGAAGGGCCCGCGCGCGCCGCAGGTCCGGCTGCTGCCGCCGGAGGTGCCCCTCGACGGGTTGCCGGCGGCCCCGGGCAAGCAGGTCACGCTGGGGATCGCGGAGTCGACGCTGCGGCCGGTGCACCTGGACTTCGCGGCGGACCCGCACTTCGTGGCGTTCGGCGACGTGGAGTCGGGGAAGTCGTCGCTGCTGCGTGCGCTGGCCCAGGGCATCACGTCGAAGTACAGCCCGGAGGAGGCGGCGATCATCGTCGCGGACTACCGCCGTGGCCTGCTGGGCGCGGTGTCCGAGCCGCACCTGCTGGGCTACGCGGGCGCGGAGGGCAAGCTGACGGACTTGATCACGGAGTGCGCGACCGCGATGCGCAACCGCCTGCCGGGGCCGTCGGTGACGCCGGAGCAGCTGCGCAACCGCTCGTGGTGGCGCGGGCCGGAGCTGTTCGTCCTGGTGGACGACTACGAGCTGGTGGCGACGGTCGGGCGGAACCCGTTGCAGCCGTTGCTGGAGTTCCTGCCGCAGGCGCGGGACATCGGCCTGCACGTGATCATCGTGCGCGGTTCGGGAGGCGCCGGGCGGGCGTTGTTCGAGCCGGTCCTGCAGCGGCTGCGGGAGCTGGGCTCGCCGGGGTTGATCATGTCGGGGACGAAGGACGAGGGGGCGTTGCTGGCGGACGTCAAGCCGTCACCGCAGCCGCCGGGCCGGGGAACGCTGGTGTCGCGCCGGCACGGCACGGGGCTCGTGCAGGTGGCGTGGACCAAGCCGGCGGAGAGCTAGCTAGCGCACGGGCGTGGTCATTTCGGCGGCGGTGAAGCGGTAGTAGCAGACCGCTTGGTGCCCTCGGGCAGTTGCTCAGGCTGGTTGGCGGCCCGGTAGGCGAGCAAGCCGGCTACCGACAACAGACCCGAGAACGAGCACCGCGACCACGCGTCGGCCGGGCGCGGTGGCGTACTTCGCGCATCAGCTCGTCGAACAGCTCAGGATCGTGCGCAGTCATGTGTCCCCCCTCGCGCCGAACTCCAGTGGCCGCCAACCCGGACAAGAGCACCCGTCACGGTCGGCAAGTTACCGACTTCGGTAGGTACCCGGCAGTCGTCCACGAACTTACTTTTGTGCTCGTCGCCCGGTTTCGGGGCCGACATCCGGATCACCTGGCCGAAGGGCATTTTCATGCGAATGTCGAGGGCTGTTGCCGCGGTGGGTGCCGCCGCCGCGGCGCTGAGCCTGGTCTCAGCGGGGGTTGCGGACGCCCAGGAGGACATCATCGGCGGGAGCACCGTCTCCTCCGCGCCGTGGGGCGCCCAGATCTACTGGAACAACGTCACCACCTACGGCGGCTTCGAGTGCTCGGGGACCATCATCGCCCCGCAGTGGGTGCTCACCGCCCGGCACTGCCTGAACTCGCCGGGCATGCACGTCAAGGTCGGCAACGTGACGCTCCAGCAAGGCACGAACGCCGCCGTCGACCAGCAGAAGGCCTCGCCCAACGGCGACATCGCGCTGCTTCACCTCACGACGGCGGTGAACACGACGTACATGAAGCTCGGCACCGGCAACCCGCCCACCGGGTCGACCAACCAGATCTACGGCTGGGGCCGCACCGAGGGCACCAGCCCGCCGTCGACCACCCTCAAGACCGCCAACGTCCGCGTCACGGGCCTCAGCTCCGACGCGTTCGGCGGCACCGCCATCGCCAGCCAGGGCGTCAACGGCTCGGCGTGGCACGGCGACTCGGGCGGGCCGGAGCTCTACAACGGCGTCCAGGTCGGGGTGTGCTCCACCGGCAACAACTCCGGGTCGAACACCCAGGGCACGCAGAACTACGCGAGCATCGCGTCGAGCCGCAGCTGGATCCGCACGACGGCCGGCGTCTGACCCACCTGTGCCGGCCTCTCCGCCCGGGAGGCCGGCACGCGGCATACTCGCGGGCATGGAGTTCCGCACGCAGGTCCTGCTCGGCGGCAAGACGGCGACCGGGCTGCCGGTGCCCGACGCCGTCGTCGAAGCGCTCGGCGCCGGCAAGAAGCCCGCGGTCACCGTGACGCTCGGCGGTCACACCTACCGGACGACGGTCGCGAGCCGCGGCGGGCAGTACCTGGTCCCGCTCAGCGCCGAGAACCGCGAGAAAGCCGGGGTCGCCGCCGGAGACGAGGTCGACGTCGAGCTCGCGCTGGACACCGCCCCGCGCGAGCTGGAGATCCCCGCGGACCTGGCGGAAGCGCTTTCCGCCGACGACACCGCGCGCGCCCGGTTCGAAAGCCTCTCCTACAGCGCGAAGCAGCGGTTCGTGCTGCCGATCGGCCAGGCGAAGACGGCCGAAACCCGGCAGCGGCGCGTCGCCAAGGTGATCACCGACCTGCGCGCCGGCAAGTGACGGACGCCGCCACGGTCCTGCGCGTCCTCGACGCCGTGCGCCCGGCCGGGGTGTGGCTGGCGGGCGGCTGGGGCATCGACGCCCTCCTCGGCCACCGGACGCGCGAGCACCGCGACCTCGACCTGCTCCACCGCCGCGAGCAGGAAGACGACGTCCTGACGGCGCTGGCCGCCCTCGGCTACCGCGAGACGCTCGACCTGCGCCCGGTCCGGTTCGTCCTCTCCGACGGCACGAACGAACTCGACCTGCACCCGCTGGTCTTCGCCGAAGACGGTTCCGCCGTCCAGGCCGCCGACGACCACGGCGGAACCTTCCCCTACCCCGCGGACTGCTTCGTCACCGGATGGATCCTCGGCGTCCCCGTGCCGTGCATTTCGGTGGCGCAGCAGGTCTTCTTCCACCAGGGTTACGAGCCGCGGCCGCACGACCTCGCGGACATGCGCCACCTCCGCGAGGCCTTCAAGGTCGAAACCCACTTCTAGTCCACCACAGACCGTCGCAGCGCGGCTTTGTCCGGCTTTCCCGACGGGGCCACGGGAACCGCGCCCACGAAGCTGAACCGCGCCGGCACCGCCGCCTCCCCCAGCTCCGCTGCCACCGCCTTGCCGACCGCGTCGAGGTCCGGCTCGCGGCCCGGGACCGGCACCACGAACGCGTGCGCCGCCTCGCCCGTCACCGGGTCCGGCACCGCCACGACGTACGCCTGGTCGACGTCCGGGTGCGCGGCGATCGCCCGCTCGATCGGGCCGGTGTAGTGGATGACCGCGTTGACGATCACGACGTCGCGGGCGCGCCCGGACAGGTGCAGGTACCCGGCCTCGTCCAGGAACCCGAGGTCCTGGGTGCGCACCCAGCCGTCGCGCCGCACCTCCGCCGTCGTCGCCGGGTCGCGCCAGTAGCCCGCGAACGCCGACGGTGTGCGCACCCAGATCTCGCCGTCGCGGCTCTCGATCTCCACCGTGTCGCAGGCCTTGCCCACCGAGCCGAGCCCCTCGCCGGCCGGGCAGATCGTCAGCATCCCGGTCTCGGTCTGGCCGTACGCGTGGTGCATCGCGGGCCCGATCCGTTCGGCCGCTTCGGCGAGCTGGTGCGGCGGCACCGGCGACCCCGCCACGATCAGGACCCGCAGCGAACTCAGGTCGACGTCCTCTTCGCGCAGCACTTCGAGCACCTGGTGCAGGCGCGGCACGGTCATCAGCGCCGCGGTGATCCGCAGCCGCGGCAGCACCCACGGGAAGTCCGGCAGCTCCTCCGGGACCACCGCGGTCCCGCCGGCGAGCAGGCACACCCCCAGCTGTTCGAGCATCACCGCGCTGGTGAGCGTGCCGAACAGCAGGTACCGGCCGAACCCGGCGCCGAGCCGCTCGTGGTTCGAACCGGGGACCGGGGGCCGCCACACCCGGCCCTCGGTCAGCGCGCGGTAGTCGTAGGCGACGCCCTTCGGCACGCCGGTGCTGCCGCTGGTGAACACGACCGTCGCGATGTCGTCCGGCCGTCCCTGCGGCACGGGTTCTTCGTAGCCGGCGAGCAGTTCGGGCCCGACGCGCAGGATCGGCACGCCGGCCACGGTGCCCAGCAGCTCCGGCGACTCGGACGCGGCGTCGACGACCAGCGCGGCGACGTCGCCGAGGACGTGCCGCAGCTGCGGCACCGGCAAGCCGGGCCGCACCCCGACGACCCGGCAGCCCAGCACGTGCGCGGCGATGATCGCGGCGAACCCCTCCGGCGTGACGGCGGTGGCGATGCCGACGCCGTCCCCCGGCCCCAGCCCGGCCGCCCGCAGGCCCGCGGTGAACCGGCCGGTCAGTTCCCGCAGCTCGCCGCGCGACGTGACGCGCGAGCCGTGTTCGAACGCGGGAACGTCCGGGGCGCGCCCCAGCTCGTCCAGCAGTGCCTGCGGGTGGACCATCTCGACCGCCTTTCGCCCGGGGCGCCCCGGTCTACCGGGCGGATCTCAGAATTTCGGCAGAATCGCGCTGACCAGCGGTTTTCCCCGTCTGCCATGGCAGACGCGGCACCGGCGCGACCCCTGTGGGTATAAGTGCCGTCACCACGACCGGCAGTTGTGCCGTTTGACCACACCAGGCTCTTTTCTAGCGTGACTTTCACACCGCGCGGACCACCGCGCCAGGGGAATTCGCTTCAGGAAGGAGGTGGCCCGTCGATGTCCAGTCCGGGATTCCAGGCAGATTCCGCTGCCATGACGCGCGCCGTCCAGGGTTTCGAGGAAACCGCGACGAACGCCAAGTCCACGATGGCCAGCTTGGAGTCCGAGCTGACCGAGGCCCTGCGCAACTACAAGGGTGACCAGGCCGTGGCGTTCTGGGACCTCCAGCGCCGGCTCCAGGAGAAGATGACCGTGGCGGTGAAGGAGCTCGACACCATGTCGCAGCTCGTCCACACCAGCCACCAGAACTACGGCCGCGGCGACGCCGACGTCCACCAGAGCTTCCAGGGGGTCGGCAACACCCTCGAGGGCTCGGGCGTGATCCCCCGCCTCAACCCCTGACCCGAGAGGACGCCCACCATGGCCGACGTCGTCGAAATCAACTTCGCCGCGCTGCAGCACAGCTCGGCTTCCCTGGCCGCCAAGGCCAAGGCGCTCACGTCGCAGCTGGAGCAGCTGCACCAGAACCTGCAGCCGATCACCGCGACCTGGTACGCCTCCGGCAGCTCCGCCGGTGACGCGGCCCGCCAGTCGGAGACCCGGCTGCGCCAGGCCACCGCGGACATCGTCGCCATCATCGCGCAGTTCGGCGGCAAGGTCGGCGAGGCGCACGACCTCCAGCAGACGCTGGAGAACCGCAACCAGGGACTGTTCGCGGGCTGATCCGCGCCCAGACGTCGGTCGGCCGGTGCGGGAAACCCCCCGCTCGCACCGGCCGACCGGCTTTCCCCATGTCAGCCGTCGCGCCAGAGAGCCGGGACCGATGCCAGACCAGTCGTACTACGTCCACCTGGAATCGCTGAAGGACTTCGCGCGGGAGCTGGAAACCCAGATCCACGCGATGTCGAAACCGAACGACTTCCTGCTCACGCTCGGCCAGGAGCCGCTGCTGTTCGGCGAGTTCGGCGAGGCCGGGTCGCTCGCCGACGCCCACCGCGCGGCCGTGTCGGAGATGCAGGGCCTGCTCGACCAGGTCCGCAGCGCGATCGGGTTCGCCCAGGACGTCACCACCACGGTCGCCGACGGCTACCAGAACGCCGACCAGGCGGTGGCCGGGGACCTCCACCACTCGGGCGCGGTCACGAACCTGCTCGACCCCGTGCTGGGCCTGCTGGGCCTCGGTGACTCGGACGGGAGCCGCAAGGGATGACGAAGAACAACACCGCGCACACGAACTTCGCCGCGTACAGCCACCAGCAGCTCTACGCGATGCTCCAGGCCGGCGACCCGAACAGCGCGCGGCACGCCGCCGACAAGTGGAAGTCCGCCGCGCTGCACCTGCACGAGCAGGCCCACAACCTCAACGGCGAGCTGACCGAGTTCAAGGACCAGTGGACCGGCGGCGCGGCCGACCAGTACCAGCGGATGATCGTCGACCTCGCGAACGGCATCTCCAAGGTGGCGCAGACCGCCGAGGCGATGAACGTGATGCTCGACGACGCCGCCGACGCGCTGGTGAAGGCCAAGAAGGAGATGCCGCCGCCGGTCGCGGTGCCGGACGTCTCCCCCGCCGACGTCGCGCTCGCGGTCAACCCGCCGCTGCTGCCGCCGGACGCTTCGCCCGCCGTCATCCAGGCCGCGGCGCAGCAGCGCCAGCAGGCCATCGCGAACGTCGAGGCGCAGCAGTCCGCGGCCAACGCCGCCGGCAACGCGCACGGCAGGGCGATCGCCGTGATGACCGAGCTGGCCGGCGAATACACCGTGGCCGAGGAGTCGATCCCGGCGTCGCCGAACGCCGTGCCGGTCCCGGCGACCCCGCCCGCCGGCGGTGGCGCGGGCGGCGCCGGTTCGCCCGGGCTGGTGGGCAACGGCGTCACCGATCCCGGCGTCGTCGTCACCCCGGCCGACGGGCACCCGCTGCCCTCGACGGGCACGCCGCAGCCCGGGACGTCCGTGCCGACGTCGAACCCGCTGTTCGGCGACATGTTCACCGCCGGGCTCGCCGCGGCTTCCGCCGCCGCGTTCGGCCGGTTCGGCTCGATCATGCCGAAGGTGCCGTCGTGGGCCAGCGGCAAGGACCCCAAGGACAGCAAGGAAGAAGCGCCCGGCACGAAGCTCGGCGGCGGCGGGGCGGGCGTCGAAGGCGGCGCCGGTGGCGGTATCCCGATCGGCGGCGGTGACGCGCCTTCGCTGGGTGGGGCCGGCGGCATCCCCGGCGGCGCCGGCATCGGCGGCGGGGGCGACGGCCCGGCGGCGCACTCCGGCCTGGCCGGCGACGGCGGCGCGGGCAACGCCCTGTCCGGGCTCGCGGGCGGCGCGGCCGGAGCCGCGGCGGCGTCGGCGGCCAAGGGCGCGATGCCGATGATGCCCATGATGCCGATGGGCATGGGCGGGGGCGGCGACATGGGCTCCGGGCGCCGGATCCCGGCGTGGCTGGTGGAGACGGAGAACGTCTGGGGCCAGTCGGCCCCGGTCGCGCCCCCGGTCATCGGCGAAGAGCCCGAAGCGTACTGATTCCCTTCTGAAGACGGAGGCGGGCCGTGACGGCTGCTGGATACCGCGTCGCCCCGGCCCGCCTCGACCAGGTGGCCGGGGAATCCGGCTCGCGGGCTGAGGCTTTGCACACCGCGCAGGCGGCGGTCGCGGGCGAGAAGGTGCCCGCCGCCGCGTTCGGCCAGGTCAGCGAATCCGCGGCCGCGGCCAAGACGTTCGAAAAGACGATGACGGAGCTGGGCTCGAAGCTCGAGGCGGGCGTGTCCCGGCTCCGGACCATCCAAAATGGACTGACCGCGTCCGCGGCCGGCTACCGCCGCACGGACGCGCAGATCGCCGCGATGTACCGGGCGCTCCTGCCCGAAGATCCCCTGCCGAAGGCGGGAAACCCGGCGGGCATCGGCGGTTCGGCCGATACCGGCGCGTGGGCGCAGGCGATCGCCGCCAACCGCACGAAGGTCGCGGACGCGCTCACCGCCGAACGGTCCCGGCTGGCGGCGCTCACCGACGCCGACGAGATCAAGCGGTCGCAGGCGCGGATTTCGCTGTACGAGGACATCCTCGCGAACAACCGGCAGATCCTGAAGTTCGACCCGTCGGGCAACGGCCGGATCGCCGAGCTGGTCGGGCACATCGAGCCGGGTACGCGGAACGTCGGGCTGTTCGTCCCCGGCGTCAACACGCAGATGTCCAACTTCGACGCCTACGCCGGCCTCGGGCGCAGCCTGGTGGCGGCGGACCCGACCGGCCGCACGGCGGTGGTCGTCTGGGCCGACGGGGTGTTCCCGCAGAACCCGGTGGTCCAGGGGCCGGACGCGAGCTACGCGCAGACGATGGCGCCGGACCTCAAGCACTTCACCGACGACCTGCGCGGCGAGATCGCGAGCCACGCGGGCTCCGACGTCACGCTGACGGCGATCGGCCACAGCTACGGCGGCGCGACGGTCGGGCTGGCCGAGACGCAGGGCTTGGACGTCGACCGCGTGCTGCACGTCGAGTCGGCGGGCATGGGCCACGGCGTGTGGTCGCCGGCGGACCTGCCGGCGAGCCAGGCGGGCGTCCAGCGGTACTCGATGACGGCACCGCTCGACCCGATCGAGATCGCCCAGGGCAACGCGTGGGGCCTGGAGTGGACCGGCATCGGCCACGGCGCGGATCCGGACACGTTCCCGGGGGTGACGGAGCTGGAGACCGGGCGTTCGGCTTCCGGGGATCAGTTGTGGGGCTTGTCGTCGCACAGTGACGTGCTGAAGCCGGGTTCGGAGTCGTGGACGAACATCTACCGGGTGCTGACGGCCGGGCCGGCCACCCTCGACGGCACGTTCCAGCCGGATGGCATCCTCGAGCACGGCGTCGAGTTCCTCAACGACGGGGGTGTGCTGCGATGACCGTCGAACTGGACCGTCTGGCGGACGAGCTGACGGACGTGATCGACAGCGTGGCATCGGTGTTCGGCACCGAGGCGGACCGAACGGTGAACGGCGAGCTGGACTGCGACCCGACCCGCCCGGGCAACCTGCTGTGCTGGCAGTACGGAGTGAGGGTGGAGAAGGCGGGCGAACCGGAGCGCCGCCTGGCGGAGGTGGTCGTGCCGACGCTGGAGCAACGCGGGTGGCAGGCCCACGACCGGAGCACCCCGCGCGAGCTGATCGCCCGGTTCAGCCGGGAGGGAGCGGACTTCACGGTGCACGTGGCCCGGGCGAGTCACGCGGTGGCGATCATCGGCTCGACCCGCCCGGTTCCGGCAGCCGCAGCGGGCTGAGGCGCCCGCCGAACCGCGGCCGCTCGCTTACGCCCCAACGAAAGCCGCCAGCTCGCCTCCCGGGCGCCCCACCGAACCGCGGCCGCTCGCTACCCCGGCCGACCTCAGCCGCCGCCCACTCGCTTACACCCCAACGAAAGCCGCCGGCTCACCTCCCGGCCGCCCCGCCGAACGGGCGCCGCCGAACCGCGGCCGCTCGCCTGACCGGCCAACCCTGCCCGGCGCCCCAGCGCGCTACGGCGTGAACCGCGATGCCCGCCAGTTCCGCTTCCGCCCCCGCCGCACCGCCGCGACCGCCACCCCGGCAGCCGCCGCCAAGGCCACTCCCGCCACCGCGATCGTTCCCGCCGGCACGTTCGCGCGGTGCTCGGCCGGCGCCGCTGCCGGGATCACCGCGGGCTCCGGCGCCGCCGGGACCACCGAGCCCGGGCCCGCGATGTCCGCCGGCAGCGTCGAGGACACCGCCGCGTACGCGTCCAGCACCCCCCAGCCCAGCCGCGGGTCGTGGCCGCCCGAGGCCGGGCGGTGGGCCGTCAGCTCCAGCCGCGTCACGACCTGGTCGCCGGTCAAGTTCGGGTGGTACGCCCGGACCAGCGCCGCGACCCCGGCCACATACGCCGCCGCCAGGCCCGGGTCCGTCACCGGCCAGCGGTGCGCCACCGCGCCGCCCGCTCCGGCCGAGGTGCTGACCAGCTCCGCTCCCGGCGCGGCGACGCCGACGTAGTCGCCCGCCTCCGGCTGCACCGGCTCCCCCGCCGGGTTCACCGACCCGACCGACAGCACGCCGGACGTCGCCGTCGGGTACGACCGCGCGCCCTGCTGGGACGCGGCCGCCGCGGAAACCACCACGGCGCCGGAAGAACGCGCCCGCGCGACCACGCCGGACAGCGCCGGGCTGTCGAACGCCGCGGGCACCGCCACCAGGATGACGCCCGCGTGCCGGTCCAAAGCCGTGTCGATCGCGCCGGCCAGCGCGCCCGGGTCGCCGCCCTCGCGGGAAGAGCCGTCCGTGTAGCGGATCGGCAGCAGGTGGGCGCCGGGTGCGACACCGGCGAACGTCGTCGACGAGTCCGGCTGCGCGCCGACGATCCCGGCCGCGATCGTCCCGCGGCCGTCGCAGTCCGTGCGCTCGGTGCCGTTGCCGCCTTCGAGCTGCCCGGGCGCGAACTGCGTGTTCTGCCCGTCGACGCCGGTGCCGATCACGGCCACCAGCTGCCCCTCGCCGCGCGTCAACGGCCAGAGCCGCGCGGGGTCGACCAGCCGCTGCCCCCACGGGACGTCGCCGGTGTACGTGCCGGACGGGTTCGCGCACTGCGCTTCGGGCGCCGCGACGGCGAACGCGGGCGATCCGAGCGTCACCAGGCCCGCGACCGCCAGAACCGCCGGTATCCGCACCCGATCCCCCCGCAACGAAAGACGGTGGCGGAAAAGGACTTCCGCCACCGCCAGTCTACCCGGGAAAGGCCCGTCAGCGAAGGTCCATGCCCAGATCCAACGCGGGTGAGGAATGGGTCAGCCCGCCCACCGACAGATAGTCCACACCGGACTCGGCGTAGGCCCTACCACGGTTGAGGGTGAGCCCACCAGAGGATTCCAGCCGCGTCTTCGGCGAAACCTCGTCGCGGCGCGCCACCGCCCGGCGGCACTCCTCCGGCGTGAAGTTGTCCAGCAGCACTTCGTCCGCTCCGGCGGCCAACGCCTCCTCCAGCTGCGCAAGCGTGTCGACCTCCACCTCGCACGCCAGTTCCGGCGCGTGCGCGCGGGCCGCTTCGAGCGCCGCGGTCACCGAACCCGCGGCGACGACGTGGTTGTCCTTGATCAGCACCGCGTCGCCGAGCCCGAGCCGGTGGTTGACCCCGCCGCCGCAGCGGACGGCGTACTTCTGCAGCAGCCGCAGCCCCGGCAACGTCTTGCGGGAGTCCCGGATCGCGCAGCCGGTACCGTCCACTTCGGACACCCAGGCGGCGGTCGCGGTGGCGACGCCGGACAGGTGGCACAGCAGGTTCAGCGCGGTGCGCTCGGCGGTCAGCAGCCCGCGCACCGGGCCGCGCAGCACCAGTGCGGGCTCGCCCGCGACGAGCCGGTCGCCGTCCTCGCGTCGGGCCAGGACTTCGTAGCCGTCGCCCAACACCATGTCGAACACCGCGAGCGCCACCGGCAACCCGGCGACGACGCCGTCGGTGCGCGGCGTCAGTTCGGCCAGCGCGACCGCGGACGCGGGCACCGTGGACTCCGTCGTCGCGTCGGGTCCGTACCGCAGGTCCTCGCCGAGCGCGGTGGTGACGACCCGCCGCACGTCTTCGACGTCGAGCCCGGAAGCGGCGATCAGCTCGAGGACCGGTTCGGAGATCGGGAACGTCATGCCACGCCCTCCAAAGGGATCGGGTCGGCCAGCACGGGCTGGCCGGACGGGCTGAGCCGGATGAGCTGGCTGCGTCGCCAGTTCTCGTCGAGCAGGGGGAAATCGGACCGCACGTGGCAGCCGCGCGACTCGGTCCGCCGCACGGCCGCGGCGAGCAACGCCTGCGCCACCACGGTCAGCGCCGCGTCCTCGACGGCCGCGTGCGTCCACAACGGACTGTCCTGGGTCGACAAGTCGAGCACCGAGCCCGCGGCCGCGAGCCCGTCGGCGTCCCGGCCGATCGCCGCGTACCGGCTCATCACGCGCTGCAGCGAATCACGCACCGCGGCCGGCGCGGTGGTCCACGACGGCAGCCGTCCGCGCGCCGGATCGGCCAGCAGCCCGGCCGCGAGGTCCGCCGCGACGGCTTCCGCGACGCGCTGCCCGACGACCAGGCCTTCGAGCAAGCTGTTGGACGCCAGGCGGTTCGCGCCGTGCAGCCCGGTCCGCGCGACCTCGCCCGCGGCGTACAGGCCCGGCACCGACGAACGTCCGTCCACAGTGGTCACCACGCCGCCGCACGAGAAGTGCGCCGCCGGCACCACCGGGATCGGGTCGGTCGCCGGGTCGAGCCCCAGTGCCGCGCACGCCCCGGACACCGTCGGGAACCGCGCCGCGAACCCCGGGACGCCGGTCGCGTCGAGGAAGACGTGGTCGTCGACGCCGCCCGGCGCCGAAGCCATCCGGCGTGTGATCGCCGCGGAGACGACGTCGCGGGGAGCCAGGTCGCCGAGCGGGTGCACGCCCGCCATGACCGGCGCGCCGGTGGCGTCGACCAGCGTCGCGCCTTCGCCGCGCACGGCCTCGGTGACCAGAGGACGGCGTCCCCGCGCGCCCGGGGTGTACAGGACGGTCGGGTGGAACTGGACGAACTCGATGTCCGCCACGGCCGCCCCGGCCCGCAGCGCGAGCGCGATCCCGTCGCCGGTGGCCATCTCCGGGTTCGACGTCGCCTGGTAGAGCTGCCCGATCCCGCCGCTGGCCAGCAGCACGGCGGACGCGCGGACGACACCCGGCACGCCGTTCCGGTCGAGCACGGTGACGCCCGCGACCCGGCCGCCCGGGGTGCGCAGCGCGTCGACGGCGATGTGGTGCTCCAGCACCGGCACCCGCGCCTGCCCGGCCTGCGCGACCAGCGCGCGTTCGACCTCGGCGCCGGTCGCGTCGCCACCGGCGTGGATGACGCGGAACGCGCTGTGCCCGCCCTCGCGGGCCCGCGCGAGCAGGCCGCCTTCCGCGGAGTCGAACTTCGCGCCGTCCGCCCGCAGCCGGGCGACGGCCGCCGGGCCGCCGTCGAGGATCGACCGGGCGGCCACCTCGTCGACCAGCCCGGCGCCCGCGGTGAACGTGTCCTGCGCGTGCTTCGCGACCGAGTCGTCGAGGTCGTGCTCGTCCTCCAGGACCACGGCGACGCCGCCCTGCGCCCAGCGTGTGTTGCCGTCTTCGATCGCCGCCTTGGTGATCACCAGGACGTGCAGGCCGAGCGCCTGGGCGCGCAGCGCCGCGGTCAGCCCGGCGACGCCGCTGCCGACCACGACCAGGTCCGCGCGAGCTTCCCAAACCGGAGTTTTCGCCTGGGGGTCATTAACCGGCGGGGTCATTCTCCGCCGCCAGGCTGCCCGATCTCGATCATCCGCTGCACCGAAGCGCGCGCCCTCGAAGCCGTCTCGACGTCGACGTGGACCTCGTCGAGGCCGTCACGCAGGCAGCGGAGCAGGGCCGCCGGGGTGATCATCTTCATGTACCGGCAGGACGCGCGGTCGTTCACCGCGCGGAAGTCGATGCCCGGCGCGGCCTTGCGGAGCTGGTGGATCATGCCGATCTCGGTGGCCACCAGGACCGACTTCGCGCGGGTGTCGCGGGCCTCGTGGACCATGTCGCCGGTCGAGAGGATCTTGACCCGCTCCGGCGCCACCGCGCCCTCGCCGGCCAGGTAGAGCGCCGACGTCGCGCAGCCGCACTCGGGGTGGATGAACAGGTCGGCGTCCGGGTTCTCGGCGGCGCGCTCGGCCAGCTCGGCCCCGTTGATGCCGGCGTGGACGTGGCACTCCCCGGCCCAGATGTGCATGTTCTCCCGGCCGGTCACGCGCTTGACGTGCGCGCCGAGGAACTGGTCCGGCAGGAAGAGAACCTCCTGGTCGGCCGGGATGGAGGCGACGACGTCGACCGCGTTCGAGGACGTGCAGCAGATGTCGGTTTCGGCCTTCACCTCGGCCGTGGTGTTGACGTAGGAGACGACCACTGCGCCCGGGTGCTCGGCCTTCCAGGCGCGCAGCTCGGCGCCGGAAATGGAGTCGGCGAGCGAGCAGCCGGCCCGCGCGTCCGGGATCAGGACGGTCTTCTCCGGGGAGAGGATCTTCGCGGTCTCGGCCATGAAGTGCACGCCGCAGAAGACGATGGTGGACGCGTCGCTGCTCGCCGCGATGCGGCTGAGCGCGAGGGAGTCGCCGGTGTGGTCGGCGATGTCCTGGATCTCCGGGACCTGGTAGTTGTGCGCGAGGAGCACCGCGTCGCGCTGCTTCGCCAGGCGCCGCACCTCCTCGGCCCAGGCCGCGTTCGCCTCCACGCCGCCGTAGGGGGTGAGGTCTTGTTCGAGCGTCGAAGTCATGCTGGCCCTCCTGGACCCGTCTCCGGTTTTCGCCTTATAATCGAAAACCGTGCGAAGTCATCTTAACACCCAGGCACCCCTGGCCCACGAGGTTTTGGGAGCGGTCCTTCAAGTGCGCTCGGACACACTGCGGGTGCTGCTGTGGCGCCGCGCGCTCGATCCGCACCTCGGCCGCTGGTCGCTGCCGGGCGGCCGGCTGCGGCCCGACGAAGACGTCGAGACGTCGGTCCGGCGCCAGCTCAAGGAAAAGGTCGACGTCCGGCAGCTGAAGCACGTCGAGCAGCTCGCGGTGTTCAGCGACCCGCACCGGGTGCCCGGCCCGCGCGTGGTGGCGACGGCGTTCCTGGCGCTGGTCCCGTCCGACGTCGACCCGGAGGTGCCGGAGGACACCGAGTGGCACGACGTCGCGAAGCTGCCGCGCACGGCGTTCGACCACGAGGCGATCGTGCTGCGCGCCCGCGACCGGCTGCGTTCGAAGCTCTCCTACACGAACCTCGGGTTCGCGCTGGCGCCCGACCAGTTCACGATTTCGGCGTTGCGCGGGCTGTATTCGGCGGCGCTGGGCTACCGCGTCTCGGCGACCAACCTGCAGCGCGTGCTCTCCCGCCGCGGGCTGCTGGTTCCCACTGGTCACACGGCCCCGCCGGGCCGCGCGGGCGGGCGTCCGGCGGCCCTGTTCTCCTTCGCCGGCAAGGGCATGCAGATCACCGATCCGTTCGCGGTGTTCAAGCCGCCGAACCGGTGACCATCCTGCGCCGGAGGCGTTCTCCCCTTACCGTGGACGAGTGACGGAGCCGGAATCGGAAAGCGACGCGACGACGACCTTGCTGCCGTTGTTCCCGTTGCAGACCGTTCTGCTCCCGGGGGCCAAGCTGCCGCTGCACATCTTCGAGCCGCGGTACCGCCAGCTGACGGCGGACCTGGTGAGCGGCACGGTGCCCGGGCGCGAGTTCGGCGTGGTGGCGCTGCGCTCGTCGCTGACCCGCGAGGTACGTGGTCTGGACCAGCTGTACGAGACCGGCTGCAGCACGGTGCTGCGCGAGGCGAAGCGCCTGCCCGACGGCCGCTTCGACGTCGTCACGCAGGCCCGGCGCCGCTTCCGCCTGACGGACCTCGACTGCACGTCGGCGCCGTACCTGATCGCGTCGGTGGAGTGGGTCGACGACGACCCGGTGGCCCCGGCCGGCGACATGGCCGAACGCCTGGCGGTGGTCGCCCGGACGGCGCACCGGCGCTACTGCGAAACGGCGTGGCGCAGCGACGACTGGCAAACCCCGGAAGCGACCACGGCACTGGCCGACCTGGCCTACCAGCTGGCGGCGGACTGCCTGCTGCCCCTGGAAGACCGGCAGCGGCTGCTGGAGGAACGCCACCCCCTGCGCCGGCTGCGGATCGCGTGCCGCCTGCTGACGCGGGAGGCGGGGTTCCTGGACACCCTGGGCGCGGTGCCGCTGCCGCCGGGCGAGCTCACCGATCTGAGCCGCCCGGCCAGCCTGAACTGACTCAGCCCGCGGACCCGTTGCCGGTGCCGAACTTGTTCCACACCTTGCCCGCGGTGCTGGAAACCGCCTCGCCGACGTCGCTGAACACCTTCGTCAGCGGGTCGGCCGAGGAGTTCCACGACTCCTTGTACGACTTGGCGGCCGACTTGAGGTCGTCCTTCCAGTCGGACGTCGGCGCGTCGTCGTCGCGGCGCGGGTAGTCGCCGGCCAGGATCGCGCGGTACTCCTCCGAGGCCGCCCACTTCTGCAGCTGGGCCGCGCGGACCACCGCGAACGGGTGCGACTCCGTCTCGACGAACTTGAGCTTGAGGAAGCTGTCGCGGATGTCCTCGACCGACTCGTATTCGGCCGCCTGCCGCAGGAACGACGGGATGTCGATGCGGGCCGGGTCGATGCCGCCGGCGACCTGGATCTGGGCGCGCAGCGCCGCCGTCGGGTCCTGGCCGCAGAGCAGCCCGGCGCGGTCGCACGACAGCTCGGCCTTGCGGAACCACTCGCGCAGCGCCGCGACGATCGCCCGGATGCCGAGCGCGCTCACCGGCGTCCACGACATCGCCAGCTGCAGCGCGATCAGGCGCACCATCATCGTGCGGTAGACGGCGTGCCCGGACAGCACGTGCCCCATCTCGTGCCCGAGCACGAACCGCAGCGACTCGTGGCTCATCAGCTCGACGAGGCCGGTGCTGACCCGGATGAACGGCTCGTCCATGCCGACGGTCTCGGCGCTGATCCGCGGGTCCTGGTAGACGAACACGTTCGGCACCGGCAGGTCGAGCGTCTCGGCGCACTCGTGGCGCAGGCGGTCGAGCTCCGGGTACTGCTTCGGCCCGACGCGGATCGACGAGGCGAGCGCCATCAGCCGTTCGCCGCGCTCGTTGTAGAAGCCCGAGATGGCCTTGACGACCTGCGCGAACCCGGGCACGGCGCGCAGCGTGGCGAGCGCGCCGCGGTCCACGGGGTGCTCGTAGGCGCGCGGGCTGATGCCCGGGAAGCGGACGGCGTGGTGGCGCGAAACTTCGATGTCTTCGGTCACTGCTGGAATCCCCCTGTGGTCGAGGGGGCACAGCTTAGGACAAGATCGTCAGCCCAGACGGCGGCCCAGGTCGTCGCGGCCGTTCCAGGTCGCGAGCAGGCCGTAGGAGATGGTCACCCCGAGCGGGCCGGTGAGCAGCACCCACCACGACTCCAGGCGCGGCGCGAGTTCGATCACCGAGCCGAGCGCGGGCGCGCTGGTGATGGTGTAGTGGCTGTTCGCCCAGCCGACGCCGAGCAGCACGGCCAGCGCGCTCGCGAGGGCGACCCCGAGCACGGCGGCGAGGAAGACGACCGGCCCGCGGCGTTCGCGCAGCAGCCAGACCACGATGCCGACGACGATCCCCAGCCCGAGCGTCATGAGCCCGAAGACGGCGAGGTCGTCGAAGCGGTGCCAGCTTTCGAGTTCGAGCGGGCCCTGGGTGCCGTCGGCGGCGATGATGCGGACGCGCTCGGGCGGCGCGAGGCGGGACCAGGCGAAGGCGAGCGGGAAGCTCAGCAGGCTGAGGGTGCCGAGCACGCTCACGGCGGGCAGCAGGTCGGCCTTGACGACGACGCGCGGTCGCCGTTCCCGGACCAGGACGGGCACCGACCACGGACCGGCCACGGCCGACGGCCGGTGCGCGGGCCCCGACGACTCACTCACCCGGACTCCCTCCTGCTGCGTGCGACTGAGGGTAACCGGTCGGTGCGTGGAGGCGGTGAGCCGCCGGTCGTGTCGCGCGGGTGACCGGATCCGAACGCCGTGAATGAGTCATTCATGTCACCTGACGCCATGAATGAGTCGTTCATGTCGTCGCCGCAGCCGTCAGCCGCTCGCCGTCTCGCCGTGCCGGCTGCAGCGGGCCGTCCAGCCGAGCGGGCTCACCTGGACCACGAGCCGTCGCGCGCAGAACGTGCAGTAGCGCGGCGGCTCGAGCGCCGTCCGGGGGTTGTGGCACGCCGGGTGGTCCGCCCCGCCCGGCGACGCCTGTCCACAATGGACACAAAAAGCGGGTGCGTCAGAGGCTGTCACTGAGCGCCTTGATGGGCATCTTGAGCTCGTCCAGCATCTCCAGGTCCGCGCTGGCCGGGCGGCCCAGGTTCGTCAGGTAGTTGCCGACGATGATCGCGTTGATGCCGCCGAGCATGCCCTGCTCCGCGCCGAGGTCGCCGAGCGTCAGCTCGCGGCCGCCCGCGAAGCGCAGCATCGTGCGCGGCATCGCGAGCCGGAACGCCGCGACGGTCCGCAGCGCGTCCTTGCCCTCGACGATTTCGTAGTTCTCGTACGGCGTCCCCGGCTGCGGGATGAGGAAGTTCATCGGCACCTCGTGCGGGCTCAGCTCGGCCAGCTGCACCGCGAACTCCGCGCGCTGCTCGACCGTCTCCCCCATGCCGATGATGCCGCCGCAGCAGACCTCCATGCCCGCCTTCGCGACCATCCGGAGGGTGTCGGCGCGCTCTTCCCACGTGTGGGTGGTGACGACGGCCGGGAAGTGCGAACGCGCGGTCTCGAGGTTGTGGTTGTAGCGGTGCACGCCCATCTCGACGAGCTCGTCGACCTGCTCCTGCGTGAGCATGCCGAGGGAGCAGGCGATCTGGATGTCGTTGCCGTCCGCGCGGATGGCCTTGACGCCCTCGCGGACCTGGGAGAGCAGCCGCTGGTCCGGCCCGCGGACGGCGGCGACGATGCAGAACTCCGTCGCGCCGGTCTCGGCGGTCTGCCGGGCGGCCTTGACCAGGTTCGGGATGTCGAGCCACGCCGAGCGCACCGGCGTCGGGAAGCGGCCGGACTGCGAGCAGAAGTGGCAGTCCTCCGGGCAGCCACCGGTCTTGAGGCTGATGATGCCCTCGACCTCGACCTCGGGTCCGCACCACCGCATCCGGACGTCGTGCGCGAGCGCGAGCAGGTCGGGCAGCCGGTCGTCGGGCAGCCGCAGCACCTCGAGGACTTCGGCTTCGCCCAGGCCGACGCCGTTTTCGAGGACGTGCTCGCGCGCGTAGGCGAGGACATCGGTGTCCGGGACTGCGGTCACGGCGGCTCCTTGGTCGTGGTGGAAGCGTCCCTCATCGTGCACGAAGGCACGCCGGGACGACAGCGACGCAGGTCACTTCCCGGCGGAAGCGCATCCCGCGAAGAGCTCGGGGTCGAACTCGCCGCCGAACCACGGCGAGAGCCCGGCCCGCGCGGCGGACAGGAATTCCTCGGGCGAGGCGTCCCCGAGCCCGGCGGGCAGCGCGCCGAGCAGCGGCGCCCCGGCGGCGACGGGCAGGTCTTCGAGGTTGGACAGCGCGGCCAGGTCCGGTTCGGCGGGCCACGAACCGATGATGACCCCGGCGACGGTCAGGCCCCGCTTGGTGGCGACCTCGGCGGTGAGCGCGGTGGCGTTGAGCGTCCCGAGCCCGGCCTCGGCGACGATGATCACGAGCGACCCGAGCGACCAGGCGACGTCGGCGAGGCTCGAACCGGCCTTGTCGAAGCGCACGAGCAGGCCGCCGGCGCCTTCGATGAGGGTGAGATCGTGCCCGGTGTCGAGGTCGGACGCGGCCCGCGCGATCTCCCCGGGATCGAGGGAGGGAAGGCCACTACGCCGCGCGGCGGCCTCGGGCGACAGCGGATCGGGGTAGCGCCGCAGCTCCCGGGTGGTGACCTCGCGGCCGGCCAGCCGCCGGACATCGGCGAGATCCCCGGGCTCATCGGGGAGGACGCCGGTCTGGGCGGGTTTGAGAACGGCAACGCGCTGCCCGCCGGCCACCGCCAGGGCGGCGATGGCCGCCGTGGTGATCGTCTTGCCGACCCCGGTCCCGGTCCCCGTCATCACCAGCATGGTCACGGACCATCAACTTAGTGACCCGGGGGTGGGGTGTGCACCGCGGGCACCGGATGTGGCGGGGTGGAGTCGAAGGATGCCCAGGTCAGCTTGGGGTTTGGTGGAGTAGGGGTGGGGCACGGCCGGCATGCGCCGACGGGCGACGAATCTCCGACCGAGCGGGTGACTCGCGCCGCGGCGCGGGTCCGGCCGGCAGGCGCGGGCTTCGGCGCGGACCGAACCGGCCAACCCCGCCGGCGCAGGCGGGCCCCGGCACACCCTGAACCGACCAACCCACCGGCGCAGGCGAGCACCGGCACAGCCCGAACCGACCAACCCACCAGCGCAGGCGAGCACCGGCACAGCCCGAACCGACCAACCCACCAGCGCAGGCGAGCACCGGCACAGCCCGAACCGACCAACCCACCGGCGCAGGTCCGTGCCCGGCAAAGTCGGCGTTCCAGGTCGCTGGACGGAAGCCCAAGTGTCTTGAATGAGTCATTCAGGGCCTCCCAGGACCTGAATGACTCATTCAAGACGTTCGCGGCGCCGCCGGCCTACCATCGCAGACTCTGCAGGAGACCCGCCCGCCGGCGCGGGCGGGCCGCCAGCGCGGGCGGGCCGCCAGCGCGGGCGGGCCGCCAGCGCGGGCGGGCCGCCAGCGCGGGCGGGCCGCCGGCGCGGGCGGGCCGGCGCAGGGCACCTGGCCGACACCGGCCGAACCCTGCCGGCGCGGACCGGACCAGGCCGGGCCCACCTACGCCGCGACCTCACCGGAGCGAGCCGAGCCGACCTGCGCCGCGATCCCGCCGGAGCGAGCCGGGCCCACCCGAGCCCGGCCCACCCCGACCTCAAGCCCCCGGCACCACCGCCGCCGCCGAACCGGCGGGCCGGAACGTCCGCTCCGCCGAGTCGAACAGATACACCTGCGCCGTCCCGACCGCGAAGTACATCCCCGTCAACTGGACCTTCCCCGCCGCCTCGGCGGCCGCCACCGATGGGTACTCCCGCAAGTGCTCCAGCTGCTGCAGCACGTTGTGCAACGCCAGCCGATCGCCCTCCCGGTCCGGCAGCCCACCGTCCAAAGTGGCCGAACCGGTGCGGTGCGCGCTCGGTTCCGCGTGCCGCAACCACACCGACAACGGTCCCGGTGGCGGGCCCTCCGCCAGCGCCGCCATCGCGCCGCAGCCCGAATGGCCGCACACCACGATCTCCTCGACCCCCAGCACGCCGACCGCGTACTCGATCGACGCGTTCATCGACGGGTCCGCCTGGCCCGGCGGCACCAGGTTGCCGATGTTGCGGATCGTGAACAGGTCGCCCGGGCCGCTCGTCGTGATCAGGTTCGGCACGATCCGGGAGTCGCCGCACGTGATGAACAGCGTGCGGGGGCGCTGGCCGTCCGCGAGGCCGGACAGCGTGTCGCGCAGCAGCGGGGCCGCCCGGCGGTGGAACTCCGTCGCGCCGCGGCGGGTCTGCTGGGACGGGATCCCCTCCACCGCCTGCCACGCCGACCACGGCGCCAGCCAGCGCGGCACCGCCCGGCTCGCGGCCAGCCGGGACCGCGTCGGCCGCCCCGCCTTGCCTTCGCCGAACCACGGGTGGCCGACCTCGTCGACGTCGACCGTGCCGCCCGCGCGCTCGTGCGCCTGCTGCCAGGTGTGCAGGCTCTCGAACGCCGCGTGGTCGAGGTAGTCGACCACCAGCTCCAGCCGCACCGGCACGCCGGCCGGGATGCCGCCGAGGATCTTCGACAGCCGCGGCACCGACAGGAACGTCAGGACACCTTCGACGACCACGCGCCAGGCGTCGCCCTCGTGCTCGACGTGGATTCCCGACCACAACGTCCGGCGCAGCATCAGCACCAGCGCCAGCCCGATGCCGGCGAGCACGCCGGTGAGCAGGTCGAACACCACGACGCCGCCGAGGGTGAGCAGGTAGACGGGCAGGTCGCCGTGGGCGAGGACGGTCCTCATGTGCCCCGGGTTGACCAGCTTCGCGCCGACGTGCACGAGCAGACCGGCCAGCGCGGCCAGCGGAATGCTCTGGATCAGCCCGGCGAGCAGGACGACGAACAGCAGCACCCAGACGCCGTGCAGCACCGCCGACGCCCGGGTCTTCGCGCCGGCCGCCACGTTGGTGGAGCTGCGGACGATCACGCCGGTGACCGGCAGGCCGCCCAGCGCGCCGGAGACCATGTTGGCCGCGCCCTGGCCGACGAGCTCGCGGTCCAGGTGGGCGCGCGGGCCCGTGTGCATCCGGTCGACCGCGACCGCCGACAGCAGGCTCTCGACGCTGGCGATCAGCGCGATGGTGACGACGGCGAGCGCGAACCCGCCCCAGCCGCCGTCGGGCAGCTGCGGGACGAGGTGGACGTTCAGCAGGTCACCGGGCAGCTCGACGCGCGGCAGGGTCATCCCGGTGACCACGGACAGGACGGTGGCGACGGCGATCGCCGCCAACGGGCCGGGCACCCGCTGCACGACCTTCGGCAGCCGGGGCCAGACGAGCAGGATCGCGATGGTGAGCAGGCCGATCAGGGCGGCCGAGTCGTGGTGGGCGACGATCTGGCCGGGCAGCTCGGCGATGTTCTCGATCGCGGAGCTCTGGGCCTTGCCGCCGAGGATGACGTGCAGCTGGCCGAGCACGATCGTGACGCCGATGCCGGCCAGCATGCCGTGCACGATGGCCGGCGAGATGGCCAGGGCGGCGCGCGCGATCCGGCTCAGCCCCAGCAGGATCTGGAGCGCCCCGGCGAGGACGGTGATCGCACACGTGACGACCCAGCCGAACGTCTGGATGGTTTCGGCCATCACGACGGTCAGGCCGGCGGCGGGCCCGCTCACCTGGAGCGCGGAGCCGCCGAGCGCGCCGGCGACGATGCCGCCGACGACGGCGGCCACCAGCCCGGCGGCGACCGGCGCGCCCGAAGCGAGGGCGATGCCGAGGGACAGGGGGACAGCGACGAGGAAGACGACCAGTGAGGCCGGCAGGTCGTGGCGGAGCACGGCGAGGGGTCTCATGATCACCATGCAACCGGAAATCGTGTGAAATGTCCGCTATGCACCACTCGATCGGGTGAACAACTGGCCATATTTAGCCCGAACGTCACAAACCGGACAGGTCGTTAACGCCGCGTTCACAAGATCATTTCGGTCGCGTGACAGTTGAATCCCTTACTACACAAGGGTTTCCGCTCACCGGCACAAGCGCCCCGACGTGACGCACTCGACGCCACATCGGGGCGCTTGGAGTCAGTGCTCCAGGGCACCCGCCGGGACGAACCCGCGGGCCCCGTCGTCCAAAAGGGACACTTGCGCGGCGCCGACGTCGAAGTACATGCCCGTCAGCCGGAGCCCGCCGCGGTCCAGCGCCGCGGCGACCACCGGGTAGCCGCGCAGGGTTTCCAGCTGCTGCACCACGTTCTGCAGCGCCAGCTGGTCGGCCTCCGCCGCCGGCCGCTCGCCGCCGAGCAGGAGCGGGGCTTCGCGCGAACGCCGCCGCAGCGTCGCCTCGCCGTGCCGCAGCCAGCTGCCGAGCTGCACCAAGCCGTCCGGGGCCTGGCCGAGCAACGCCTTCATCGCCCCGCACCCGGAATGCCCGCACACCACGATCTCCGCGACGCCGAGCACCCCCACGGCGTATTCGATCGCCGCGCCGACCGACGAGTCGTCGCCGTCGACCGGCGGGACGAGGTTGCCGATGTTCCGCACGGTGAACAGGTCGCCCGGCCCGCTGGTGGTGATGAGGTTCGGCACGATCCGCGCGTCGCCGCAGGTGATGAACAGCGTGTGCGGCTGCTGGCCGTGCGCCAGCCCGCTCCACGTCTCGCGCAGCAGCGGCGCCGTCCGGCGCTGGAACTCCGAAGCACCGCGGCACAACAACGAACTGGCCGTGCGCTGGGCCGGCAGCACGACGTGCTCGGCCTGCCACTGCGACCACGGCGCGAGCCACCTCGGCACGACGCGCGCCGCGACGCTGCGGCGTACGGTCGGCGCGCCCGACGCGCCGCGTTCGAACCACGGGTGCCCGATCTCGTCGACCGTCACCGGCCCGGCGTGCGCCTGCTGCCAGCCGCGCAGGCAGTCGAACGCGGCGTGGTCGAGGTAGTCGACGAGCAGCTCGAGCGTGACTTCGGCGTGCGGCGGCACTTCCGCGAGCACGCGGGTCAGCCGCGGCACGGACAGGAACGTCAGCGCGCCTTCGATGACGACGCGGTGGCGGTCACCGTCTTTTTCGACGTGGATGCCCGAGAAGATCATCCGCCGCAGCATCATCGCGAGCGCCAGCAGGATCCCCGCCGCGACACCGGTGAGCAGGTTGACGGCGACCGCGCCGGCCAGCGTGACGGCGTACACCGGCAGGTCGCCGTGGCGCCGGACTTCCTTGAGCCCGTTGAGGTTCACCAGCTTCGTCCCGACGTACACCAGCAACGCGGCGAGCGCCGCCAGCGGGATCAGCCGCAGCACGCCGGTCAGCAGCAGGCAGGCGGCGAGGATCCAGCAGCAGTGCAGGATCGCCGACGCCCGGGTGCGCGCCCCGGCTTCGTAGTTGGTCATGCTGCGCACGATGACGCCGGTGACCGGGAACCCGCCGAGCGCGCCGGCGGCGACGTTCGCCGCGCCCTGCCCGACGAGTTCGCGGTCGAGGTCGGTGCGCGGGCCGCCGCGCAGCTTGTCCACCGACACCGCGGACAGCAGGCTCTCCAGGCCGGCGATCAGCGCGATGGTGACGGCGGCGACCGCGAAGCCGCCCCAGCCGCCGTCGGGCAGCCGCGGCACGACGTTCAGCGCGGGCAGCCCGGCCGGGAGGTCGACGCGCGGCAGGGTCAGGCCGGCCACGACGGACAGCCCGGTGGCCAGCGCGACCGCCGCCAGCGGGGCGGGCACCCGGCGGACGGCTTTGGGCAGCCGCGGCCAGGCCAGCAGCACCGCGAGGGTGACCACGCCGATCAGCACGGCCTCGTCGTGGTGCGCGGCGATCTGCCCCGGCAACGCGAGGACGTTGGCCAGTGCGGAACCCTGCGCCGTGCCGCCGAGCACGACGTGCAGCTGGCCGAGCACGAGCGTGACGCCGATGCCGGCGAGCAGGCCGTGCACGATGGCCGGCGACACGGCGAGCGCGGCGCGGGCCAGGCGCGTCAGGCCGAAGAGGATCTGGAGCAGGCCCGCGGCGACGGTGATCGCGCAGGTGACGGGCCAGCCGTGGGTGGCGATCGTGTCGGCCAGCACCACGGTGAGGGCGGCGGACGGGCCGCTGACCTGCAGCGGCGATCCGCCGAAGAGGCTCGCGACCAGTCCGCCGACGACGGCGGAGATCAGGCCCGAGAGCAGCGGCGCCCCGGCGGCGAAGGCCACGCCGAGGGACAGGGGGACGGCGACGAGGAAGACGACTACCGAAGCGAGGACGTCGTGTTTGAGGTTCTCCAGGAACCGCGGGGTCTTCGGGGGGCCGGTGTCGTGTTCTCCGCGAACGATCTCGATCATGGGGGCAGGATCGCCGAAACCGCGCGAAAAGTCCGCTACGCAAGCATTTCTCGCGTTTGCGCCGGTACGGATCGGTTCGGTTCCCCGGACCTTTCAGGCGAAAACCACCGCGGCAACCTCCGCCGATCGCGTGGTGTGGATCTTGCTCCGGCACGCAGCGCGACGATGAGGGACCTTCGGGTCTGGCTGTGCCCGTGGTCACACCCGATGTGCTGAATTCACGCCTTTTCCGCGACCGCGAGCATCGCGCGGGTGAGCACGGCGAGGTCGTCGTCAGTCGAAACGTACGGCGGCATCGCGTAGACGAGGTCCCGGAACGGCCGCAGCCAGGCGCCGTGCCCGGTGACGACCTCGGTGGCCACGGCCACGTCGACGGGGTGATCGAGCTGCAGCACGCCGATCCCGCCCAGCACCCGGACGTCCACCACCGAGCCGAGGTCCCGCGCCGGCGCGAGACCGTCGAGCAGGCCCTTCTCCAGCCGGTTGACGTCGTCGCGCCACGCGCCGCCGGAGAGCAGGCCGAGCGAGGCGTTCGCGACCGCCGAGGCCAGCGGGTTGCCCATGAACGTCGGCCCGTGCGCGAGGACCGGCAGCGCGCCGCGGGAAATGCCCGCCGCGACCTCCGGCGTGCACAGCGTCGCCGCCATGCTCAGGTAGCCGCCGGTCAGCGCCTTGCCGACGCAGAGCACGTCCGGCGTCACACCCGCGTGCCCGGCGGCGAAGAGCGCGCCGGTGCGGCCGAAGCCGGTCGCGATCTCGTCGAAGATCAGCAGGACGTCGTGCGCCTCGGTCAGCTCCCGCAGCGCGCGCAGGTAGGCCGGGCTGTGGAACCGCATCCCGCCCGCGCCCTGCACGACCGGCTCGACGATCACCGCCGCCAGTTCCCCGGCGTGCGCGCCGATCGCCTCGGCGAGGGTGTCCACATAGGACTCGTCCGGCGGCGCGTCGAACCCGGACGGCGGGGCGGGCACGAAGACCTGCTCGGGCAGGACGCCGCGCCACAGCGAGTGCATGCCGCCGTCGGGGTCGCAGACGCTCATCGGCGTGAAGGTGTCGCCGTGGTAGCCGCCGCGCCAGGTCAGCAGCTTCCGTTTCTCCGGCAACCCGCGCGAACGCTGGTACTGCAGGCACATCTTCGCGGCGACCTCGACCGACACCGAGCCGGAGTCGCAGAGGAAGACGTGCTCGAGCCCGTCCGGCGTGAGGTCGACCAGCGTCTTGGCGAGCGTGATCGCGGGCTCGTGCGTCAGGCCGCCGAACATGACGTGGCTCATCCGGCCGGCCTGGGCGGCGAGGGCGGCGTCGAGCACGGGGTGCCGGTAGCCGTGGATGGCCGACCACCACGACGACATCCCGTCGACGAGCTCCCGGCCGTCGGCGAGCTTCAGCCGCACCCCGCTCGCCTCGGTGACCAGCAGCGAGGGCACCTTCGCCGGCATCGGCGCGTAGGGGTGCCACACGTGCTGGGCGTCGAGGGCGAGCAGGTCGGCGGAGTCCATCCGCCGACCATACGTGACCTCAGCAGGGCTTCCGCGTGAACACCCAGCCGTTCTGGTTCATCGCCGCCGCCACGACGTACACCGTCCGGTCCCCCACCAGCACCCACGGCCCGGCCACCGACAGCCGGTAGCGGCCGGCGGGCCCGGCGATGGTCAGGCTCCCGTCGGCGCCGGTCGTCGCGGTGAGCGCCTGGCCGGTGTCGATGTCGGTGGCCGTCACCGGCAGCCCGGCGAGGCCTTCCCCGGTCTCGGCGACGATCCGGCCCGTGCTGGTGCCGTCGAGGCCGAGGATCTTCGCCGTGTCCCGGGCGTCGGGGACGCCGGCGTGGTAGGCCTCGTCGCGGGTGAAGTCGCAGATCTGCTCGAGCACGCCCCACCGGCCGGCGCGTTCGGTGACGGTTCCGGCCACCTCGAACGTCCGGGTCTCCCCCGGCCGGATCGTCGCTCCCGGGCCGAAGTAGTCCAGCTCGCCCCAGCCGGCCGGGGTGATGTCCAGGGAACGGCCGATGTCACCGCGGTCGCAGGCGCCGTAGATCCCCGAGAGAACACGAGTGCCCGTGTTGGCCAGCGTCACCGTCAGCACCGCCGGGTCGCCGATGCGGTAGGTGTCCTGGTCCAGCGCGACCGTCGCGCGCAGCGTCTCGGACAACGGCCGCAACGCCCGCAGCGGCACCTCGGCGACCGGCGTCGAGCCGTCGGCCCGGACCGTCGTGCCGCCGCCCAGGATCCAGCCGCCGGGTGCGCTCTCCGGGTAGACGTCGTAGCGCCCGGGCGGCAGGTCCGCGAAGGAGTACCGCCCGTCGGCGCCCGTGGTTCGCGTAGCGGGGAGGTCACCGCCGTACAGCTTGACTTCCGCACCGGCGAGCGCCTCGCCGGGGTCGGCGACGCCGTCCTCGTCCGCGTCGGCGAACGCCTGGCCGCCGATCGTGGTCGTTCCCGCCGCCGCCCGCACGACCGCCTCGGCCGGGGCCAGCGGCGGGGTCACGCCGTCCAGCAGCGACACCGACAGCCGGAACCTCGAGTCGCCGTCGAGCGGGCCGGTGAGGTGCCCGGTCAGCAGGTACTCCCGGGTCTCGCCGGGCTCGAAGCTCGCGCCGAACCCGCCCGGCCCGAGGTCGCCCCAGCCGGAATCCACCCAGAAGCGCGTGCCGCCCAGGTGGTCGGCGATGCCGTGCGAGTAGTAGACCCCGCGGGTGCCGGCGTTGGTCACGGTGTACTTCACGGTGACCGGCTCCCCCAGCAGGTACGGCCCGCCTTCGACCACGGCGGTGCCCCGGAGGTCGTAGTCCTCCGCACTCGCCGGGACGGCGAACCCCACGATCGCCACGAGCACCGCGGCCAGTGTCACCAGTACGCGTCGGATCCCCAAGGTGACTCCCCCTCACCTCCGGCCCGCACCTCCCGCGCGGGCTTCGGCGCTTTCACGCGTGAAGGGACCTTCCGGCCGACAGCGAGTGACACACGTCACAGGCGAACGGGCAGCTCCTCCAATCCGTGCACCAGCGAGCTGTACCGGTAGACCAGATCGCCCGGCTTCGCGTCCAGCGCGAGGTCCGGGAACCGCGCCAGCAGGCCGGCCAGTGCAATCTCGGCCTCCAGCCGGGCCAGCGGCGCGCCGACGCAGTAGTGGATGCCGTGCCCGAACGCGAGGTGGCCGGCCGCAGCGCGCGTGACGTCGAGCCGGGCCGGCTCCGGGAAGCGCTCCTCGTCGCGGTTCGCGCCCAGCAGCGAGATCAGCACGAACTCGCCCTCCGGGATGGTCACTTCGCCCGCTTCGACCGGCTCCGCGGTGAACCGGAGCGTGGCCAGGTGGATCGGCCCGTCGAACCGGAGGAACTCCTCGACCGCGCCCGGCATCAGGGCCGGGTCGGCGCGCAGCAGCGCCAGCTGCTCCGGCTCGCGCAGCAGCGCCAGGACGCTGTTGGCGATCAGGTTCACCGTGGTCTCGTGCCCGGCGACCAGCAGCAGGAACGCCATCGCGATGAGCTCGTCGCCCGACAGCGAGTCGCCGTCGTCGCTCGCGTGCACCAGGTCCGACAGCAGGTCCTCGGCCGGCTCGGCGCGCTTCTGCTCGACCAGGCCGGTGAGGTAGGCGAGCATGCTCTGCGCCGCGTGCTGCGCGTTCTCCGGCGTCGACGGGCTCAGCAGCGTCTTCGACCAGGCGGAGAACTCGTTCCGGTCTTCCGGGGCGACGCCCAGCAGCTCGCAGATCACCGTGATCGGCAGCGGCGCGGCGAACGACGGCAGCAGGTCCACCCGCTCCCGCCCGGCCAGCGCGTCGAGCAGCTCGGCGGTGATCTCCTCGATCCGCGGCCGCAGCCGCGCCACCGTGCGGCCGGTGAACGCCTTGTTCACCAGCTTGCGCAGCCGCGAGTGGTCCGGCGGGTCGGTGTTGAGCATGTGCCGACCGAGCGCTTCCCCGAAACCGCCCTGGTTGGTCGCCCCGGCCGGGAGCTTCGCCTCGAACAGCTCGTATGCGCGCCGGTTGTCCTTGTGCAGCCGGGAATCCGCCAGCAGGGCCCGCGCCAGCGCGAAGTCCGTGACGATGTAGCAATCCAGGCCGCGCGGCATCCGCACGCGGCGCACCGGCCCGCCCGCGCGGAGTATCTCCGCGAACAGGTGCGCGTCCTGCGCGAAGTCCTCGGCCACTTCCACGGTCGTCATCCCGCCCCCATGAGTCCGGCTCAGCGCTCGGCGAGTGCCGCCACCACGCGCTCGGTCACGTCCTGCCAGTATGCCCGCTGTTCCTCGCGTTCCTCCGCGTCCGAAAGCCATTCCTGGTGGAACCGCAGCGTGGTCTTGGCGCCGGAGCCGCTCAGCCGCACCTGGACCGTCGAGTCGTGGTCCCAGTCGCTCGGCCGCCAGGTCAGCCGCACCCGGTCACCCTCGACGAAGCTGCGGATCTCGCCGACCGTGCCGTTCGCCGTCTCGTACTCCGCCCCCGGCTCCCGCGGCAGCTCGACGCCCGGCCCCAGCCAGATCTCGACGCCGTCCCGGCTGACCAGGAAGTCCCACACCGTGCCGGCCGCGTACGGCAAGGTCCGCGAAACCCCGATGTTCCACCCCACATCGGCCGTCTTCCCCACTGAAGAAGTCATGCGGTCATCCTCCCACCGGGGTACGACAAAACCGGTCCCCGGTCCGGGTGCAGGATCGTCAACCGTGCGCTACCGCCCCATTTCCCCCGCCGTCCTGGCCGCAGAGCTGACCGACCGCATCGACGCGCTCACCGGGCGGCGGCGGATCGCGGTCGCCGTCGACGGCGCGGCGGGTGCGACGGAAACCACAGAACTCGCCGACGCCCTGGTCGACCCGCTGCGCCTGCGCGGCCGGGCGGCCCTGCGCGTGTCCGCGCGCGACTTCCTGCGGCCCGCATCCCTGCGCTTCGAGCACGGCCGCACCGACCCCGACGCCCGCTACACCGACTGGCTCGACGTGGGTGCCCTCCGCCGCGAAGTCCTCGACCCCCTCGGCGAGAACGGATCGGGCGAGGTCCTGCCTTCGCTGTGGGACGCCGGACGCGACCGCGCGACCCGCGCCGAGCGCGTGCCGGTGCCCGAAGGCGGGGTCGTGCTCGTGGACGGCGAACTGCTGCTGGGCGCCGGCCTGGCCTTCGACCTGGCCGTGCACCTGTGGCTCTCCCCCGCGGCCCTGCGCCGCCGCGTGCCGGATGCCTGGGCGGTGCCCACGTACGAACGGTACGAGGAAGAGGTGGACCCGAGCGCGCTGGCCGACGTCGTCGTGCGCGTCGACGATCCGCGGCACCCGGCGCTCTACACGCCTTAGCGGACGACGGCCACCGGGTCGCCGTCCAGCAGGCCGGCCAGCCGCCCGGCCATGGTGTCCCAGCGCCAGTTCTCCGCCACCCAGGCGCGCCCGGCCTCGCCCATCCGCCGCGCGCGCACCGGGTCGGCCAGCAGGCTGGCCACGGTCTCGGCGAGCTGGCCGGTGTCGCGGCCTTCGACGACGTGCCCGGTGACCTCGTCGAGCACCGCTTCGGGCGCGCCGCCGGAGTTGCCCGCCACGACCGGCAGGCCGGTCGCGGAAGCCTCCAGGTAGACGATGCCGAGCCCTTCGACGTCGAGGCCCTTGCCGCGGGTGCGGGCCGGCATGGCGAAGACGTCACCCGCGGCGTAGTGCGCCGGCAGCTCCGCCCACGGCACGGACCCGGTGAGCACGACGTCGCGCTCCAGGCCCAGCTCGGTGACCAGCCCGGTCAGCGTCTTGCGGTACGGGCCGCCGCCGACGACCAGCAGGGCCGCGCCCGGGACGCGCTCGCGGATCTTCGGCAGCGCGCGGATCAGCTGGTCCTGGCCCTTGCGCGGGACGAGCCGCGACACGCACACGACGGTCGGGCGGTCGGAAAGGCCGTGCCGCGCCCGGATTTCCGCGCGCCCGGCCGGGTCCGGTTTGTACACCTCGGTGTCCACTCCGGACGGCAGCAGCTCCAGCCCGGCCATCGCGCCGAACGCGGCGGCGAACCGGCCGCGCGTGTAGCGGCTGACGTAGGTGACGACGTCCACGGTGTCGCCGATGCGCCGCAACGCCTGCCGTGAGCCGGGAAGCATCGACCAGCCGACCTCGTGGCCGTGCGTGGACGCCACGATCCGCCGCGCGCCGGCCTGGCGCAGGGAGTGCCCCAGCAGCGCGAGCGGCGCGGCAGCGCCGAACCAGACGGCTTCGCAGCCCCTCGCGCGCATGATCTGCTTCGCGCGGCGAAGGACGTCCGGCGTCGGCAGCATCAGCGACGTCGGGTGCCGGACGACCTCGAACGGCGCCTCGGCGTCGAACTCCTCGTGCGACCCCGTCCGCGACTCCCACGACGGCGCGTAGACGACCAGGTCGTCCGCCGGCAGCCGGGTGGCGAGGGAGTTCAGGTAGTTCTGGATCCCCCCGGGCCGCGGCGGGAAGTCGTTGGTCACGAGCAGGGTCTTGAGCACGCCCCAGAGGCTAGCGGCCGCCACCGACGGCGAAGGGGCGGCACCGCGTGTGCGGTACCGCCCCTTCGTGCTGCCGGGGTCAGGACGTCGGGCGTCGGGCGCCCGAGTACTGGCTCTGCAGCGGCGAGATCTTCACCACGTCACCCGTGTCGGGTGCGTGGACCATCTTGCCGTCGCCGATGTACATGCCGACGTGCGAAACGGGCGAGTAGAAGAACACGAGGTCGCCCGGCTGCAGCTGGTCCCGCGGTACCGCGGCGCCGAAGGTGGACTGCTCACGGCTCGACCGCGGCAGGGTGAGGCCGGCCTGCTTGTAGGCCCACAGCATCAGGCCCGAGCAGTCGAACGAGTTCGGGCCGGTGTCGCCCCAGCCGTAGGGCTTGCCGAGCTTGCTCAGCGCCGCGTCCAGCGCGGTCTGGGCGGCCGCGGTGGGAGCCTTCAGCCCGGTCGGCGAGCCGCCGGTGTCCTTCTGGGACGCCTTGTCGAGCGCGCTCAGGCTCTTGTTGGCCGCCTTGAGCTGCTCGATCTGGTCGTTCAGCGTCTTCTGCTTGGCCTTGATGTCGTCGGTCAGCTTGGCCGCGGCGTCACGGGCGTCCTGCGCGCGCTTCGCGGCGTCGGAGGCCTTGTTCGCGGCGTCGGTGGCCTGCTGGACGGCACCGGTGAGGTTGCCCATCGCGCCGTTCTTCTCGGTCGCGATGACCTCGAGGGCGGAGGAGCGGTCCAGGAAGTCCTGAGTGGACGTACCGGCCAGCAGCGCGGACAGCTTGTTCAGCTGGACGCCGCTGGTGAACGACGCGCCGGCGAACTTGTCGACCTCGGTCTGGTACTTCTTCTGGTTCTCGGCCGCGACGGCGGCCTGGTCCTTCGCCGCGTTGACGTCGCCGGTGGCCTTGTCGAGCTCACCCTGCTTGGCCTTCAGGTCGTCCTGGGCCTTGAGCAGGTCTTCGTTGAGCTTTTCGGCCTGGGCCGCGAGGTCGCGGTACTGGGCGAGGGCGTCCGAACCGGTGGGCGGGGCCTGGAGGACGGGGACGGGGGCGGCGGTGGCCGTCGGCTGGGCGAGGGTGACGAGGGTGATCACCGAAGCCGCCGCGAGGGCACCTGAAACCACGCGCCTAACTGGATGCGACTGCACGGTCGCGCGGGTCTCCTTTGCGTCTCGGCCGCCGTGGGGACCGGGGCGCGAAGAGGTCGGGGGTTCCTCTTCGCCGCTGTCCCTGTCACCGCGCGCGAGCCGTCTTCTTCCGCAACAGCTGCAGCGCGGTGGTGGTTCCGGTTCCCAGCTTCCCGACAAAGCTGCGTCCGGCGGCGATCCCGCGTCGCCGCCCTTATCGACGGCCGGGGGCCACGAGATCTCGGACAGGTTACGAAAAGACCGCGTGCGCGTCCACCACCTCTTCGGCAAAAACTCTCCGTAGCGCCGCTAAACCCGATCGGACCTGGGCGGGAGAAAACATGTGATGGGCGTTACACGCTGGGGTTTCTCCGGAGGCCTTTTCGGTCACCGACCGTTCATCGGATCCGATCGACCACTCGGCGCGCCGACACGAAACGGGCGCGTCAGGCGGTCCGCCGTTCTTCGACGAGCCGCAGCCGCGGCACCATCCCGGCGTCGGCCAGCGCGTCCACGGCCCGCCGTTCGTCGGCGTCCCAGACGACCGCGGGTGGCGCGCCGAGCAGCACGCTCACGACGCAGTCGTGGCAGGAGATCCCGCGCACGACGCAGCGGTCGCAGTCGACCACGACGTTCTCGATGTCGGAAACCGAAATGTGCGAGACGTCCACTTCGGACAGCTCAGGGGTGTCGTGCACGGTGTCCTCCTCACGTCGGAACTGACTTGACGAGGACGGTAGGCGCTACCACCGACAGTTTCGGTGCGTCAGACCCTCGACAAGCGGCTGACCAGCACCGCAGAGGGCGTCGGATGCGCTCCGCGGCCGCGCACGGAGTCGGCGACCGCCCGGTCGGACGTCGCCACCACCATCGGCCGGCCGGCGGGCTCGGCCGCCACGATGTTGCGGATCACGTCGTCGGCCAGGACCCCGCGGTCGGAGAACAGCACCCGGACCCCGCGCGGCACCGAAGCCGGGACCGACAGCACGCCCGCGCCGTCGAACACCACCGTCACCTCGGCCGACGTGCGCGCCGCCAGCGCGGACAGCTGGTGGATCAGCCGGTCGCGCTGGTCGGCCAGCGCCAGCTCGGGGTAGCCGGTCTTCGTGACGTTGTAGCCGTCGACGATCAGGTGCACGTTCGGCAGCGCCAGGTAGCGGTCCAACGTGGACACGTCGGCGATCTTGCCGCCCTGCCCGGTGCCGGTGCTGGCGCCGCGGACCATGTCGGCGGGCCGGGCGCCGCGCGAGCCGAGGGAGAGTTCGCGGCGCAGCCCGGTGACCGCGCCGTCGATCGTGTCGATGAGCAGCGCGAGCCGCACTTCGTCGGCTTCGCGGGCCTCGCGGGCGGACTGGCGCGCGATGTCCGCGTCCGCGGCCGCGCGCTCGGCGCGGGCGCGTTCGTTCGCGACGCGCTGGCGTTCGCGCTCGAGCTGGGCGTTGAGGGCGGCGATCTCTTCCGCGCGGGCGCCGGCCCCGCGTCGAGCCTCCGCCGACGCCGCTTCGGCCGCGTCCTTGGCCTGGCGGAGCTGGACGCCTTGCTCGCGAAGGCGCTTCAGGAGCTTCTCGACTTCGCCCTCGCGCTCGCCTCGCGCGTTCTCGGCGGTTTTGGTGGCCTCGGCGAGTTCGGCACGCAGCTGCGCGAGTTCGGCCTCGAGACGCTGGTTGCGGGCCAGCGCGGCGTCGCGTTCGGCGCGCAGGGCGTTTTCCTCGGCGTTCTTGGCGACGAGCCGGACCCGCCCGGCCGCCCCGGACTCCCCGAGCAGGACAGCGGCGGCCGCGGCGGCGACCGAGTCGGCCGCGTTCGGGTCGAGCGCGTCGGTGCGGTGCTCGCGCAGCCACTCGATGACGGCGGTGCGGAACTGGGCCGACTCGCCGAGCGCGGTGAGCAGCGCGGCACCGCCCAGCTTGGCCCGCTTCGCCGGGGCGAACTTGGCGACCGGCCGCAGCTGGCGGGGCACGTCCGTGGCGGGCAGCTTGGCGACGGCCGCGGCCGAGAGTTCGGCGATCCGGTCGCGGACCGGCTCCGGGAGTGCCGGCCAGGTGGCCGGTTCGGGCCGCTCGGCCCCCTCCTCGACCTGCTCCGGAGCCTGCTCCGGGCGCGATGCGACACCCGACGGACCGGCGGGGTCCTCGGGCGGCTCCGGCACGAGCGGCTGCGGGTGCATTGGTCCAGGGTAGGCCCCGCCCCCGCATCGTGCCCCGCGCGGCACACGGACCGGGCACGACCGGAAACCGCCGGCGCCGGTCGGAAATTGTCGGTGGTCGCCTCTAGTCTCCCGCACATGCGTTCGACCCAGGCACAGCTCGCGTTCGACGAGCTCGGAACTCCCTTGCGGGACACGACTTTCGTGGTGTTCGACCTCGAGACGACCGGGGCGGCGCCCGGCCCGTCGGGCATCACGGAGATCGGCGCGGTGAAGGTGCGCGGCGGCGAGGTCCTGGGCGAGTTCGGGACGCTGGTCAACCCGGGGATGGTGATCCCGCCGCAGATCGTCTCGCTGACGGGCATCACCCAGGCGATGGTCTACGACGCACCGCCGATCGAGGAGGTCTTGCCGGCGTTCCTCGAGTTCATCGGCGGTTCGGTGCTGGTGGCGCACAACTCCGGGTTCGACACGTCCCACATGCGGGCGGCGTGCGAAGGACACGGTTATGTCTGGCCGAAGCTGACGGTCGTCTGCACGGTCCGCCTGGCGCGGCGGGTGGTCCCGCGCGACGAGGTGGGCCGCTACAACCTGACGGCGCTGGCGTTGCTGTTCGGCGCGCGGACGCGGCCGACGCACCGGGCGCTCGACGACGCGAGGGCCACGGTCGACGTGCTGCACGGGCTGCTGGAGCGCGTCGGCAACCTGGGCGTCCATTCGCTCGAGGAGCTGATGGGGTACCTGCCCGAGGTCACGGTGGCGCAGCGGGCGAAGCGGCACCTGGCGGCGGACCTGCCGTCGGCGCCGGGCGTCTACCTCTTCAAGGGGCCGAAGGAGGAGGTCCTGTACGTCGGCACGGCGAAGGACCTCCGCCGGCGCGTGCGGACGTATTTCACGGGCTCGGAGGGGCGCAGCCGGATCCGCGAGATGGTCGGGCTGGCCGAGCGCGTCGACCACGTGGTGTGCGCGCACGCGCTGGAGGCGGAGGTGCGGGAGCTGCGGCTGATCGCGGCGCACAAGCCGGCGTACAACCGGCGGTCGAAGAACCGCCACCAGGGCTGGTGGATCGGCCTGACGGAGGAGGCGTTCCCGCGGCTGTCGGTGGTCCGCCTGCCGAGGCCGGGGGTGCTGGGCCCGTTCCGCAACCAGGCGGACGCCCGCGCGACGGCGGACACCTTGGCCGGGGCGTCGGGGCTGCGGACGTGCACCCAGCGGATTTCGCCCCGCACGGCGAACGGGACCCCGTGCGTGCTGGCGGAGCTGGGGCGGTGCGGAGCGCCGTGCGCGGGCCGGCAGAGCGTGGAGGCGTACGTCCCGGCGGTGGAGTCGGCATCGGGCTTGATCGCGGGCCTGGACGGCGGCCCGCTGCACGTGGCGGCGGCCCAGGTGGAGCGCCTGGCGGAGGGTCAGCACTACGAGCAGGCGGCCCGCCACCGCGACGAGCTGGCAGGGCTGATCCGCGCACTGGGCCGGGCGCACCGCCAGTCGGCGCTGGCATCGATAGCGGAGCTGATCGCGGCGGGCCCGGACGGAGCGGGAGGCTGGGAGCTGTCGGTGATCCGCTACGGCCGCCTGGCCTCGGCCGGCGTGGCACGGCGCGGGGTGCCACCGATGCCGGTGGTGGAGGCACTGGTGGCTTCGGCGGAGACGGTGCTGCCGGACCCGGGCCCGTTGAACGGGGCGCCACCGGAGGAGGTGGGGGTGTTGCTGCGCTGGCTGGCCCGGCCAGGGGTGAGGTTGGTGCGGACGACAAGGCCATGGGCGGAGCCGGCCGCGGTGGCCGGCTGGCGGGGATGGCTGGATCTGGTGTCCAGCGCGCATTCACTGGAGCACGTGGGGTGAGATCGGAGCTTGGCCGGGTCCCCAGGCGGCTGGGCTGGGCTGGGCTGGGCTGGGCTGGGCTGGGCTGGGCTGGGCTGGGCTGGGCTGGGCTGGGCTGGGCTGGGCTGGGCTGGGCTGGGAAAAGCTAATCCGGCAGCCGAAAGCAGCAACGGAGGACCAACGAGACCAGACCTCCCCGCAACCCCGATCCAAAGCCCGAACACGGCCGGCGGTGCCGGGTCAAGGCATCTTTCCCGCCTTGACGCGGTACCGCCGGCCGTAGTCACAATCGGGCATCGGGGTGGCGGAACCCAACCGAAAACCCACCAGCCGGCCTCCAGCCGAACACCGCCCAACACCCACCGCGGCCTAGGATCGCGACCGAACCCGAAGACCAACCTTGGAGGACCCCAGGTGATCACCGCGATCGTGTTGATCCAGGTAGAGGCGGACGCTATCCCGGACGCGGCGCAGGCGATCGCCGACATCGACGGCGTCGGCGAGGTCTACTCCTGCGCCGGGGACGTCGACCTCATCGCCACCGTCAAGGTGTCCGCCCACGAGGAGCTGGCCGACCTGATCCCGGGCCGGATCGGCAAGGTGCCCGGGGTGCTGGACACCGTCACGCACATCGCGTTCCGGTCGTACTCCCGCGCCGACACCGAGCAGGCCTTCGCGATCGGCGCGGAGGATTGAGCGAGCTCCCCGCAGAGCTGGCCGACGCCCTCGACGCGGCGCCGGACGCGAAAGCCGCGTTCGACGCCCTGCCGCCGTCACACCGGCGCGAGTACGTCCAGTGGGTGGCGGAGGCCAAGAAGCCCGAGACGCGCGTCTCACGCGCGGAGAAGGCCGTACAGCGCCTCCGCGACAAAGCCTGAAACGAAAGCCTGGAACGACCGAAGGCCACCTCCCGCGGGAGGTGGCCTTCGGCGTGTGCGGAACTCAGTGCTCCGAGCGCTTGGCGGTCTCGATGCTCTCGAACTCGCCCGGCTCGCCCTGGGTGACCGAGTGGCCGTTGCCGTGCCCGTTGCCGTGGGCCCGCTGCAGCGCGGCGGTCTCCTCGGCCGGGTCCGGCGACCAGAACGTGCCCGGGACGGCCTCGCCGGCCGAACCCAGCTTGTTCATCTTCTTCGGCACCGAAGCGCCCTGGTACTCGAGCGGGATCGCGTGGCCGTGGCTGTCGACGCCGGCCAGCGGCTGGTGGATCTCGATGAACTCACCGTGCGGCAGCCGCTTGATGATGCCCGTCTCGACGCCGTGCTCCAGCACCTCGCGGTCGGCCCGCTGCAGGCCCAGGCACAGCCGGTAGGTCAGGTAGTACGCCACCGGCGGCACGATCAGCACGCCGATGCGGCCCGCCCACGTCGTCGCGTTCAGCGAGATGTCGAACTGGTCGGCGATGATGTCGTTGAAGCCCGACAGCTCGATGACGGCGAAGAAGCCCAGCGCCATCGCGCCCAGCGCCGTGCGGACCGGTGCGTCACGCGGCCGCTGCAGCAGGTTGTGGTGCGCGGTGTCCTTGGACAGCTTCCGCTCGATGAACGGGTAGCCGAGCAGCAGGCCGAACAGGATCGGCATGCCGATCGCGCCGGGGAAGAACACCGCCGGGATCGTGTAGTTCCCGAGGTAGACCTCCCAGGCGGGCCAGATCCGGAGCATGCCGTCGGCCCAGGCCATGTACCAGTCGGGCTGCGAGCCCGCCGACACCTGCGCCGGGTTGTACGGGCCGAAGTTCCACACCGGGTTGATCTGGAACAACCCCGACATCAACGCCAGCACACCCACGACCAGGGTGAAGAACGCCCCGCCCTTCAACGCGAAGTACGGCATGATCCGCACCCCGACCACGTTGGTTTCCTTGCGCCGCACCCCCGGGAACTGCGTGTGCTTCTGGTACCACACCAGCGCCAGGTGCACCCCGACCAGCGCCAGCATGATGCCCGGCAGCAGCAGGATGTGCAGCGTGTACAACCGCGGGATGATCTGGTCCCCGGGGAACTCCCCACCGAACAGCGCCCAGTGGATCCAGGTCCCGATCACCGGCACCGACAGCACGATCCCCGACAGCGTCGCCCGGATACCGGTACCCGAAAGCAGGTCATCCGGCAGCGAGTAGCCGAAGAAGCCCTCGAAACACCCGAGGATCAGCAGCAGCCCGCCGATCACCCAGTTCGCCTCACGCGGGCGCCGGAACGCGCCGGTGAAGAAGATCCGCAGCATGTGCACGGCCATCGACGCCACGAAGATCAGCGCCGCCCAGTGGTGCAGCTGCCGCATGAACAACCCGCCGCGCACGTCGAACGAGAGGTCCAGCGTGGTCCGGAAGGCCTGCGACATCTCCAGGCCCTGCATGTTCGTGAAGCTGCCGTGGTAGACGACCTCCTGCATCGAGGGGTCGAAGAACAACGTCAGGTACACGCCGGTGAGCAGCAGGATGATGAAGCTGTAGAGCGCGATCTCGCCCAGCAGGAACGACCAGTGGGTCGGGAACACCTTGTTCATCTGGTGCCGCAGGCCCTTGGCCAGGTGGTACCGCTGGTCGGCGTTGTCCGCGGCGTCGCCCAGCGCCTTCTCGACCGGGCTCGACCCCTTGGTCGGCGTGGTGAGTGAACTCATGACTTACGCTCCCAAAAGGCCGGACCGATGGCCTCGATGAAGTCGCCTCGCGCGATCAAGTATCCCTCTTCGTCCACCGTGATCGGTAGCTGGGCCAGCGGACGGGTCGCCGGGCCGAAGATCGGCTTGGCGTAGTGGAGGGCGTCGAACTGAGACTGGTGGCACGGGCACAGGATGCGGTTGGTCCGCTGCTCGTACAGGGAGGTCGGGCAGCCGACGTGGCTGCAGATCTTCGTGTACGCGTACAGGTCGCCGAAGTTGAAGTCCTCCTGGCCGGCCCGCTTGACCACCTTGGCGGCGTCGGTCGGGCGCAGGCGGATCAGCATGACCGGGTTGTCCACCCGGGTCAGCGCGGCGGCCAGCAGCTCCGGCTTGCCCTTCTCGGAGTCGCGGTACGGGAAGACCGTCTCCATGGCGCCGGCGTCGAGGTCCTCGGCCTTGACCAGGCTGACCTGTTCGCCCTCTTCCAGGGGCTTGCCGGTGTTGCGGCGCAGGTAGACCTTCTCGCCCGGGAAGTTCGGCTGCCAGCCGGTGTGCCAGAGCGACTGCCGGTTGTCGGAGTCCTTCCACGGGTTCTTGATGAAGGACGCCAGCGGCAGCGCCGCGGCCGCGAGGCCCAGCGCACCGGCCCCGGCGATCGCCGAACGCTTGATCAGCGACCGGCGGGCGATGGTGCTGCGGTTACCGGCGTCGGCCAGGTGCGCGAGGAGCGTCGCGCGGTCGACCTCGGCCGACCCCTCGCCCTGGTTGTCGCTGCGCTGCTGCACCGCGACCTCGGCCGGCACGAACTTCTTCGTGTACAGGATCACGCCGATGCCCAGGCCGAGGATGGCCAGGCCGAGCGTGATGCCGAGCATCGGGGTGTAGAGGCTGTACCAGAAGTGGCCGCTCTCGTTGTCCGGCGCCTCGTACTGCCACGGCCACCAGATGAGCGAGACGACGAACCCGATCCCGGCCAGGGCGGACAGCCCGAACCAGAACGCGACCAGGCGCTCGGCCCGCTTCTCCGCCCGGGTGCCCTCCACGGGCCACGGGGTCGGGTACTCGACGATCTCGACGCCGTCGAGCGCCCCGCCCAGCTTGACCAGCTGGTCCCGGTCCATCTCAGCCAGTTCCGCCTCCGACGGCGGCTTCGGCCCCTCGGCACTCATGCCTTCGATCCAATCCACAACGTCACGCCGATCAGCGCGGCGATCCCGACGATAAAGGCGATCACGCCCTCCGACGCGGGGCCGACCCCGCCGAGGCCGTTCCCACCCGGGTCATTGTTGCCGTCCGACACCGACTTCACGTAGGCGACGATGTCCTTCTTCTCCTCCGGCGACAGCTGCCGGTCGGAGAACTTCGGCATGTTCTGCGGCCCGGTGAGCATGGCCGTGTAGATCTGCTCTTCGCTGGCCGGGTCCAGGTTCGGCGCGTACTTGCCGGCGGACAGCGCGCCGCCGCGGCCGGTGAAGTTGTGGCACGAGGCGCAGTTGAGGCGGAACAGCTCGCCACCGCGGGCCGGGTCGGAGCCGCGCAGGGCCTCGCCCTTCTCGGCGGGACGCTGCACGCCGCCGCCGTGCGCCTGGATGTAGGCGCCGACCGCGTCGATCTCGGCCTCGGTCAGCTTCGGCGGCTTCCGCTCGACCTGCGCCTCCTGGCGCGCGGCGGGCATGCGACCCGAAGAAGTCTGGAAGTACACCGCGGCGTCGCCGATGCCGATCAGGCTCGGCCCGCGGTCCTGCACGCCCTCGAGGTTCGCGCCGTGGCACGCGATGCAGGTGTTGTTGTAGACCTGCTCGCCGAGGCGCAGCTGCGCCGGCGTGCCCTGGGCCTGCGCGGTCTGCGGCTCGGGGGCGAACACGGCGTACAGGGCGCCGGCGCCCACCAGCGCGATACCGAGCGCGAGCAGGCCGGCGAACCGCCTCCGCAGCTTCGACCGCGCGCGGTAGCGGCGCTCCGACGATTTGGTGCTGGTGGTCATCTTGCGGCAACCCTTGCTGTCAGTTCAGGCCGATGGTGAAGGTGGTGGCGGCTGGCGGGTCTACGGAAGGAGGTAGATCACACCGAAGAGGCCGACCCACACGATGTCGACGAAGTGCCAGTAGTAGGACACGACGATCGCCGACGTGGCCTGGGCGGGCGTGAACTTGCTCAGTTTCGTGCGGATGAGCAGGTACACGAAGGCGATGAGCCCGCCGATGACGTGCAGGCCGTGGAACCCGGTGGCGAGGTAGAAGACCGTGCCGAACGGGCCGGACGGGATCGTCATCCCCTCTTCGACCAGGTTGTGGTACTCGTTGGCCTGGCCGCCGACGAAGATGGCGCCCATGATCAACGTGATGATGTACCAGCGGCGCAGGCCGTAGACGTCGCCGCGCTCGGCCGCGAACACGCCGAACTGGCAGGTCAGCGAGGACAGCACGAGGATCACCGTGAACGGGATCGCGTACGCCACGTTGAGGTGGAACTCCTCGCCGTGCAGCGGCGGCGGCCACTGGCCGGACGAGTTCTGCGCCTTGACGGTGAAGAACATCGCGAACAGTCCGGCGAAGAACATCAGCTCGCTGGAAAGCCACACGATGGTGCCGACACTGACCATGTTCGGCCGGTTCAGCGAGTGGACCCGCTGACTGATGGTGGGAGCTGCCGTTGTCACGCGTCGCATTATGTCCTCTCGCACCACCGCTCCGCCGGGTGGGTCCACGGCGAGCCGTCTGCGTAACCGATCACACCGGATGCCCGGGAAGGTGAGAGCTACTCATGGGTTTACTCGACCGGCTGCTTGACCTGGTCAAAAAGCGGGAAACCGCTGGTCTGACACCCGATTCGCCCGGCTTGGAGATCGTCGCCGAGGCCTTCGACCCGGTCGTCGCGGACTCCGCCGTCCTCGCCGGTTCACCCGCCTGGGTCAGCACGGCACCGGCCGTCCTGCGGCACCACCTGCTCCTGCCGCCGGACCGGGTGGCCGAAGCGGCGTCGATCCTCGCCCAGGACGGCTATGAGCTGCGAGAACAGTCCGCGGACGGAGCTCGCGCACGGGTGCTCGCGGTGCGCGTCCAGGTGCTCGACGCGCTGCACTGCGCCCAGGAACGGTCCCGGATGGCCGGTCTCGCGCAGCGGCTCGGGGGTGACGCGCTGGGCTGGGACGCGCTCCAGCCGGAGGCGCCCGCGTGATGTCGGTCTCGGCCGATACGATCGCCTCCAGACGTGCGGTGACGAGATGGAGGCGTGTCCAACATGGGCGAGCGGTCGATGCGGGTCCTGGTGTTCAGCCACAAGCCGGAGGTGCGCGAGGCGATCGTGAACGCGGTCGGCCGGCGGCCCGCCGCCGACCTGGCGCGCGTGGACTACGTCGAGGCGGCCGGCATCGCGGACGTGCTGTCCGAGGTGGACGCCGGGAACGTCGACCTGGCGATCCTCGACGGCGAGGCGCAGCCGACCGGCGGCATCGGCCTCTGCCGCCAGCTGAAGAGCGAAATCGCCCAGTGTCCCCCGATCGTGATCGCGGTGCGGCGCAAGGACGACCGGTGGCTGGCTACGTGGTCGCAGGCGGACGCCGTGCTGGTGCACCCGCTGGACCCGCTGACCGCCGCGGAGACCGTCGCCGACGTGCTGCGACGGGTCCCCGTCGTGAACGGCTGAGCCCGGTGGGCACCCCGGTCCCCCGCACCTGGCCGCCGCTGCTCAAGCAGCTCGTCGCGCGCGTCGACCTGTCCGAGGAGGACACCGCGTGGGCGATGGACCAGATCATGAGCGGCGCGGCGAGCCCGGCCCGGATCGCCGGGTTCGCCGTGGCGCTGCGCGCGAAGGGCGAGACGCCGTCGGAGATCGCCGGGATGGCGGCCACGATGCTGGCCCACGCCAAGCGCGTCGAGCTGGACCGCCCGGCGGTCGACATCGTGGGCACCGGCGGCGACGGCTCCAACTCGGTGAACATCTCGACGATGGCGACGATCGTCACGGCGGCGGCGGGCGCGCCGGTGGCCAAGCACGGCAACCGCAGCGCGTCGTCGAAGTCGGGCGCGGCGGACGTCCTCGAGGCGCTCGGGGTGACGATTTCGCTGCCGCCGGAGGACGTCCGGCGGAGCCTGACCGAGGTCGGCGTGGGGTTCTTCCTGGCGTCGGCGTTCCACCCGGCGCTGCGCCACGCGGGCCCGGTCCGCGGCGAGCTCGGCATCCCGACGACGTTCAACCTGCTCGGCCCGCTGACGAACCCGGCCCAGCCGGGCAGCGCGCTGATCGGCTGCGCGTACGAGGACAAGACGCAGGTGCTGGCGGAGGTGTTCGCCCGCCGCGGCACGACGGCACTGGTGGTCCGCGGCGACGACGGCCTGGACGAGATCACCACGACGACGACCTCGTCGGTGTGGGTGGTGTCGGGCGGAACCGTGACGAAGACGACCTTCGACCCGGCCTCGGTGGGCATTCCGCGCGCGACGGCGGCGGACCTGCGCGGCGGCGACGCGGCTTCGAACGCGGCGGTGGTCCGCGAGCTGGTGGGCGGCAAGCCGGGGCCGGTGCGCGACGCGGTGCTGATCAACGCGGCCGCGGCGCTGGCGGCGTTCACCGGGTTCTCGGGATCCCTCGAGGACGATCTGCGGGCCGGGCTGGCACGGGCGGCCGAGGCGATCGATTCCGGCGCCGCGGCGGCGCTGCTGGACCGCTGGATCGCCTTCAGCTGAGCCGTCAGCCGCGGAAGGCTGTCCGGTACGACGTCGGGCTCGTTCCCCGCAACCGGGTGAACTGGTGCCGCAGCGCGGCCGCCGACGCGTAGCCGCACGCCACCGCGATGTCCTCCACCGACAGCCGGCCCTCCTCTAGCAGCGCCTGGGCGCGGTCCAGGCGCCGCTCGGTCAGCCACCGGTGCGGGGTCGTGCCCGTCGCCGCCGAAAAGCGGCGCAGGAACGTCCGCTCGCCCAGCCCGCTCCGGCGCGCCAGCTCCGCCACCGTGAACGGCCGGTCCAGCCGCCGCTCCACCCACTCCAGGGCCTCCGCCACCACCGAGTCGTCCGGGACGGATGGCACCGGCGCCTGGACGAACTGCGCCTGACCGCCCGCCCGGAACGGCGCCGCCACCATCCGGCGCGCCAACGTCGTCGCCGCCGTGACGCCGCGCAGCCGGCGCACCAGGTGCAGGCACAGGTCCACCGCCGCCACCGTGCCCGCGCTCGTGAAGACCGCGCCGTCGTCGGCGTACAGCGCCTGGGTGTCCACCTCCGCCGACGGGAAGCGGGCGCGGAACTCCGCCTCGTACACCCAGTGGACCGTGCAGCGGCGGCCGTCCAGCAGGCCCGCGTAGCCCAGCGTGAACACCCCCGCGCAGAACCCCGCCACCCACGCGCCCCGCGCCGCCGCGTCGCGCAGGACGTCCAGCACCGGCGCCGGCGGCGGCGCCGTCCGAGGAGCGCAGGTCGGCACGATCAGCAGGTCCGCCGAGGCCGCGAAGTCCAGGCCCCGGAGCCCCGACAGGCCGAAGCCCGACCAGCTGGCCACCGGCGCCCCCGCGGGCGAGCAGACCCCGAACTCCCAGCCCTCGATGCCGTCGCCGGTGCGGTCCGTGCCGAACACCTCGCACGCGACCCCCAGCTCGAACGGCGAAACGTGGTCGGCCAGCACCACCGCCACCCGGTTGACGTCCATGCCGGCCAGCATGTCACAAGTTTTGCGCCCGTTGTCATCTCTGACACTGGTCGGTCATGAACAACCGGACGAACCTGAACGCCATGACGAACTCCGAAACCCGCCCGCTGCTCCAGTGGTCCGCGGCGATGGCGATGTCCGGCACGATCGGCGCCGTCGTCCTCGAGAGCGGCGCGGCCGCGCCCGCAGTCGCCTTCGCCCGCTGCTTCGTCGGCGGAGCGCTCCTCGTGATCTGGTGCTTCGCCCGCGGCTGGCTGCCCGCCTGGCGGCCCTCGAAGCGCGACCTCGGGCTGGCCGTCCTCGGCGGGCTGTTCCTGGTCGGCAACTGGGTGCTGCTGTTCGCGTCCTACGCGCTCTCGTCGATCTCGGTCAGCACGGTCGTCTACCACACCCAGCCGCTCATCCTGGTCGGCTTGGCGGCGGCGTTCCTCGGCGAGAAGGTGGCCAAGAGCCACCTGGTCCGGGCCGCGATCGCCTTCGGTGGCGTGGCCTTGATCTCGCTGTCCGCGCACGGCGAGGACGGCAAACCCGTGCAGCTCGCCGGGATCGGCCTAGCGCTCGGCGCGGCCCTGCTCTACGCCGGCGCGTCCTTCGTCGCGAAGCAGCTGAAGCACATCCGCCCGCACCTGCTCGCGGCCGTCCAGACGACGGTGGGCGCGCTCGTGCTGGCCCCCGTGCTGCTCATCACGCCGCTACCGACCACGACGCACGGCCTGCTCTGGCTCGTCCTGCTGGGCACCGTCCACACGGCCCTGATGTACGTGCTGATGTACGCGAGCATCGGCAAGCTGCCGACCACGACGGTGGCGCTGCTGTCCTACCTGTACCCGGTGGTCGCGGTGCTGGTGGACGTCGCCTTCTACGGCCACCGCCCGACCTGGCCGGAGGCACTGGGGATGCTCGCGGTACTGGCCGCGGCCCTGAGTCCTCAGCGCCGCGGCCAGTCGAAAGGAACGAAGGTCAGTCGTGCGACGGACCCGTGTGGTACTCGAACACCAGCCCGCCGATCGTGATCAGCAGCGCGACCAGCGCGATGACGAGCAGCCAGATGTGGAAGAACGCCAGGCCCAGCGCGGCGAGGGCAGCGGTGGCGGCCATGCCGACCGGCCAGTAGCTGCCCGGGCTGAAGAAGCCCAGCTCGCCGGCGCCGTCGCTGATCTCGGCGTCCTCGCGGTCCTCCGGGCGCGGTTCGATGCGGCGGGCGACGAACTGCATGTAGCTGCCCGCGAGGAACGCGAGGCCACCGGTGAGGAACAGCGCGACGATGCCGACCGGCTCGGCCCCGTGGGTCGCCGCCAGCGCGGTCCACACCCAGTACACGGCCGCCATGAACACGGCGAAGATCGCCACGATGAAGAAGATGCGGGCTTCGACCTTCATGGTCTTCTTCCTACTCCCTGTGTGGCCGTCAGTTGGACGCGGTCCGCGCCGTGCGGTCGGTGTTGAACGGCTGGGTGGTCACCGCGTGCGGGGTGCACAGCTCGCCGCAGTTCATCTTCGCCAGCGCTTCGGCGGCGGTGAACGTCTGGCCGGTGGCCGGGTTCACCTGCTTGCGCAGCTGGATGTACTGGTCGTACTTGTCCGCCGACAGCGCGCGGACCTCGAAGTTCATCACCGAGTGGTACGTGCCGCACAGCTCCGCGCACCGGCCGACGAAGGAGCCTTCGCGGTCGATCGTGTTCTGGAAGGAGCTGTCCTGGTTGTTCTTGTCCGGGTTCGGCATGACGTCCCGCTTGAAGTGGAACTCCGGCACCCAGAAGGAGTGGATGACGTCGGTGGAGATCAGGTCGTACTGGATGACCTTGCCGACGGGGAGCACCAGCAGCGGGATCTCGCCGGACGAGCCGACCGTGCTGACCTGGCCGCTGCCGTCGGGCTTCGCCGCGTTGGCGTCCTCGTACTTGAACTCCCAGTTCCACTGGAAGGCCACGACCTGGACCTTGACGTCCGGGTTCGGGATCTTGTCCAGGACCTTCGACTCCGTCGTCGCGGTGAAGAAGAACAGGACGCAGACCATGATCGTCGGGACGACGACCGTGAACAGCTCGAGCGGGATGTTGTACTGGAACTGCCGGGGCAGCTCCTCCGGCTCGCCGTCGGCGGTCTTCTTCTTGCGGTGGAACGCCGCGGTCCAGAAGATCAGGGCCCACACGATGGCACCGACGATCAGCGCGGCCACCACGGTCCAGGTCCACAGCGTGCGCATCTCGTTCGCCTGCCGCGTGACACCCACCGGCCAGCCGAACCGCAGGATCTCGTCGCCGGAGCAGCCCGTCGCGGTCAGCGCGACCAGCACGGCCAGCGCGGCGACGCGCACGGTCCGCTTCCCCAGGGTGCGCTTGGGTTGTCCCACTGCGCCTCGCCCTTTCACCCAGAGCCTCCTACGACAGATCTTTGTGACAGCCGGACTCTAGCCGAGTTGGCCCATCCTGCTGACCAAGGGGTAACTGATGAGACTTATTCAACCGTCGGTCGGCGCGAACGGCGCTTCCCCCGGCAAGCTGCGGTCCGCAGCGCCGACCTAGCTCAAATAAGCCTCAATCGACGCGCGTGGTACTCGCCACGACCGCCCCGGCATACTGGGGCCTTCCCCAGCCCGGTGAAGACCCTGAAGGTGTGTGAGTACCCGTGTGCGGCCTGCTTGGACTGATCTGCGCGACCGAGACCGGCGCGGCGAACGCGCGTGACGCCGTCGGCGCGGCCATGCGCTGCCAGCGTCACCGCGGCCCCGACGAGCAGGACACCTGGGCCGACGCCGAGGTCGTCTACGGCTTCAACCGGCTCGCGTTCATCGACGTCGAGCACGCCCACCAGCCGCTGGTCTGGGGGCCGCCGGAGGCGCCCGGCCGGTACACGATGAACTTCAACGGCGAGATCTACAACTACCTGGAGCTGCGGGCCGAGCTGGCCGAGCAGCACGGGGCGAAGTTCGAGACCGAGGGTGACGGCGAGGCCATCGTCGCCGGCTTCCACTACCTCGGCGCCGACTGGGTGAAGCGCCTGCGCGGCATGTTCGCCTTCATGATCTGGGACTCCCAGGAGAAGAAGGTCTTCGGCGCGCGCGACCCGTTCGGGATCAAGCCGCTGTTCTACTCGGCCGGCCCCGGCGGGGTGGCGTTCTCCAGCGAGAAGAAGAGCCTGCTGGAGCTGTCGGATACCCTCGGTGTCGCCCAGGAGCTGGACCGGAAGGCACTCCAGCACTACCTGGTCCTGCAGTACGTGCCCGAGCCCGAGTCGCTGCACACCGCGATCCGCCGCGTCGAGTCCGGCACCTCGTTCGAGGTGGCCCCCGGCGGCGAGGTGGCGTTCACCCGCTACTTCCACCCGCAGTTCACCGCGAAGCCGGTGAACTCGCAGGCCGAGGCCGAGGAACTGCACCAGCGCATCGCCGATGTGATGCGCGACTCGGTCGGCAAGCACATGATTTCGGACCCCGACGTCACGGTCGGCGCGTTCCTCTCCGGCGGCATCGACTCCACGGCCACCGCGACGCTGGCCAAGGAGCACAACCCGAACCTGATCGCGTTCACCACCGGGTTCGAGCGCGAGGGCTACTCCGAGGTCGACGTCGCCGCCGAGTCGGCCGCCGCGATCGGCGTGAAGCACGTGGTCCGGACGGTGTCGGCGGACGAGATGATGGAGGTCCTGCCGCTCATCGTCTGGTACCTCGACGACCCGGTCGCCGACCCGGCGCTGGTCCCGCTGTGGTTCATCGCCCGCGAGGCCCGCAAGCACGTCAAGGCGGTGCTGTCCGGCGAGGGCGCGGACGAGCTGTTCGGCGGCTACACGATCTACAACGAGCCGATCTCGCTGGCGCCGTTCGAGAAGATCCCGGGCGGGATGCGCAAGCTCATCGGCAAGGTCTCGACGAAGATCCCCGAGGGCACCCGCGGCAAGGACCTGCTGCGCCGCGGCGCGCTGCCGCTGGAGGACCGTTACTACGGCAACGCCCGCAACTTCCGCGACGACCAGCTGCGCAACGTCCTTCGCACCTACCAGGAGGGCATCGGCTTCAAGGACGTCACGGCGCCCTGGTACGACGTCTCGCGCGGCTGGGACCCGGTCGCCCGCATGCAGCACGTCGACCTCTACACCTGGCTGCGCGGCGACATCCTGGTCAAGGCCGACAAGGTGACCATGGCGAACTCCCTGGAACTGCGGGTGCCGTTCCTGGACGCCGAGGTGTTCAAGGTCGCGGCGTCGATCCCGCTGGACCAGAAGCTCGCCCACGGGACGACGAAGTACGCGCTGCGCCAGGCCCTCGCGAAGATCATCCCGGCGCACGTGCTCAACCGGCGCAAGCTCGGCTTCCCGGTCCCGATCCGGCTGTGGCTGCGCAACGAGATGTACGACTGGGCGAAGGGGATCATCAGCGACTCGAAGACCGACGAGCTGCTGGACAAGAAGGCGATCCTGGCGCTGCTGGAGGAGCACAAGGCGGGCCAGCTGGACCGCAGCCGCCAGCTGTGGGCGCTGATCGTGTTCATGCTGTGGCACGGCATCTTCGTCGAGCACCGGATCAAGCCCGAGGTGCCCGAGCCGGTGTACCCGGTCAAGCTCTGACGTTCCCGTGAGAAGGCCCCGCACCGGCTCGGTGCGGGGCCTCTCGCGTTCCGGGACTCAGGCGGGCAGGACCGCGGAGATCTCCTCGGCCGCGTCGGGGCCGAAGGCCTCGCCGATGCGGGCTAGGGCGTCCGCGCGGTCGAACGTCCACTCCTGCGTGCCGACCGTCTCCAGGACCAGCACCGCGATCAGCGAGCCCAGCTGGGCCGCGCGCTCGACGTTCAGGCCGCCGTCGAGGCCGGCCAGGAAGCCCGCGCGGAAGCCGTCGCCGACGCCCGTCGGGTCGGCCTTCGCGCGCTCGGGGACCGCGCCGATCTGCAGGGCCACGCCGTCCTTGCCGACGATCTCGACGCCCTTCTCGCCCAGCGTCGTGATCCGCAGGCCGACCTGGTCGAGGACGTCGGCCTCGGTCCAGCCGGTCTTCTGGAGCAGCAGCTCCCACTCGTAGTCGTTGCTGAACAGGTACTTCGCACCCGCGACGAACGCGCGCGCCTGCTCGCCGGTCATCCGGGCCAGTTGCTGCGACGGGTCGACGGCGAACGCGTACCCGCGCTGGCGGCACTCCTCGGCGTGGCGGACCATGCCCTCGGGGTCGTCCGGGCTGATCAGCACCAGGCTGAGGTCGCCGGCGCGCTCGGCGATCGGCTGCAGCTCGATGTTGCGGGACTCGGCCATCGCGCCGGCGTAGAACGTCGCGATCTGGCAGAGGTCCTCGTCGGTCGTGCAGACGAACCGCGCGGTGTGCGCGACCTCCGACACGTGCACACCGGACGTGTCGACGCCGTGCCGCTCCAGCCAGGAGCGGTAGTCCGCGAAGTCGGCGCCGACGGCGCCCACGAGCACCGGCCGCACGCCGAGCACCCCGAGGCCGAAGGCGATGTTCGCGCCGATGCCGCCGCGCCGGACCACGAGGTCGTCGGCGAGGAAGCTCAGCGAGACCCGGTGCAGCTGCTCGGCGACCAGCTGCTCCGCGAACCTGCCCGGGAAATGCATGAGGTGGTCGGTTGCGATACTGCCGGACACCGCGATCCTGGCCCTGTCTGCCACCGGCTGCTCCTTTGTGCTCGACCTCACGGCAAAAGGCGCGAAGTTACCCCCGGGTCATGACCCAACCGGGTAGTTCGCGCGCGCCCAGCCGACACTACCGGCTGGTACTCCTTCTCCAGTCGAGAGCGGATCAATAGCGTTACGAATCGTGAACGCCGTCACCGAACCCGAGACCCTGTCCGAGCTGATCGCCGACTGCGCGCTCATCCCGGCGACACTGCAGGCCGAGAGCCGTCCGCCCGCCTTCGTCACGGCCAGTCCGTGGGAGGTCGACGAGGTGTGCCACGCCCAGGTCGCGGAGCTCGACGCCTACGTGTAGTCCGCAGAGACGAAGAAGGCCCCGCCTCCCTTTCGGGGAGCGGGGCCTTTCTCGCGCTGCCTCAGTGGAACGAGTCGCCGCAGGCGCAGGAGCCCGTCGCGTTCGGGTTGTCGATCGTGAAGCCCTGCTTCTCGATCGAATCCACGAAGTCGATGACGGCTTCCGACACGTACGGCGCGCTCATCCGGTCGACGGCCACCTTGAGGCCGTCGAAGTCGCGGAACAGGTCACCGTCGAGCGTGCGCTCGTCGAAGAACAGCTGGTAGCGCAGGCCCGCGCAGCCACCGGGCTGGACGGCGATGCGCAGGTGCATGTCGTCGCGGCCCTCCTGCTCGAGCAGGGCCTTCGCCTTGGAAGCCGCGGCGTCGGTCAACGTGACGCCGTGGGTCTCCTCGGCGGTCTCGGCCTGCGTCGCGCCGGCGTGCTCAGCGGTCGTCATGGCACTCCCTCTAAGTTCGAACTCGCTGCGGATACTCCTCGTGCTGACGTCTTCAACACCCGGAGCGTCCGATCTGTTCCCCCACCATGGTCGCACATCGATCGACCTGGTGAACGGCGGCGTGACGCCTGCAATACCCTGATGACGTGAGGTTCCTGCGCCGAAGCACCACAGACAACGCCGCCGACGAGCCGGAGGCGACCGACGCCGTCGACGTCGGCGGCAAGGCGTACACGCCCGGTAAGGGCAAGGCTACGCCGAAGCGCCGCGAGGCGGAGGCGAAGCGGCGCGGCCCGGTGGCGCCGCCGCCGACCACCATGCGCGAGGCGATGAAGCGCAACAAGGAACTGCGCAAGTCGAACCCGCAGACGAAGGAAGACCGCCGCGCGGCGGCCAAGCTCCGCCGCGACCGCATGATGGCGGGCGACGACAAGTACCTGCTCCCCCGCGACCGCGGGCCGGTCAAGGCGTACGTCCGCGACCTGGTCGACACGCGGCGCAACCTGCTGGGCCTGTTCATGCCGCTGGCGATCCTGGTGTTCCTGGCGCTGCTGGTGCCGATGCCCCAGGTGCAGTCGTACATCACGCTGCTGTGCACGGCGCTGCTGCTGGTGATGGCGATCGAGGGCTTCGTGAACGGCCGCAAGATCGCGAAGCTGGCGCGGGAGAAGTTCCCGAAGGAAACGGTGAGCGGCCGGTCGATCGGGTGGTACGCGTTCGTCCGGGCGTCCCAGATCCGGCGGCTGCGGGTGCCCAAGCCGCGGCTGAAGCCGGGGGATCCGATCCCGAACTGAGCTGGATTCGAGAAGCCGGGTGGAGCGAGCCTCCACCCGGCTTCTTGCTGTCTGCGGCTCGGCACACATCACGTGAATGACTCATTCATGTCGTCTGACGACAGGGCTCCGGCAAGGTCGGGTGGGGCGAGGCTCCGCCCGGCACCACCGCCCGCGGAACGCCGGGCCGAAGAGGCGCGTCGGCGGGATGCCGAGCTTCGGCGGTCATGAACGACTCGTTCATCGCATCCGGCGAGGTGAACGACTCGTTCATGCCAGCCGCCAATCCCGCCTGAGCGACTGGCTGCCCACCGTCTCGCCCCAAAAGCCGAGACCAAAGGCGAGAGGCCCCCGAGAACCGA
>NZ_JBGDMD010000008.1:0-478653 GCF_041679295.1 Amycolatopsis kentuckyensis
CTTGACAGGACAGCTGCCCACAGCCCGGACGTGATGTGGATAAGCACGCCCGGGCCGTAGCTTCAGCCGGGTTTTCGTCGGACCACCCCGATACGCTGGAAGCGGGCAGGCCCCCAGGGAGGGCGGGGTCTTGTGTGGGGGGCGGCGAGTCAGCGGCGCAACAACAAAGACACGTCGCCGAACTCATGCCACAGGTACCGGCGCTCCACCGCCGCGTCGTAAGCGCGCTGGACCAGCTCCCGACCTGCCACCGCCTCCAGCAGCAACAAATGCGACGCGTCCGGGGCGTGCAGCCCCGTGACGATGCCGTCCACCACCCTCGCCGGGCGGTCCGGCCCCAGCACCAAGTTCGTCCACCCGGACGCCGGGCCCTCGGAGGCCGACTCCAACGCCCGCGCCGCCGTTGTTCCCACCGCGATCACCCGGCCCCCTTGCGAGCGGACCCACGACACCAGCGCCGTCGTTGCCGGTGGCACCCGGTACCTCTCCGCCTGGGGTGGCTCGCCCGCTTCCGGTGATGACACCCCCGTGTGCAGCACCAGCGGCGCGAACAACACCCCGTCCGTGACCAGCCGCGTCACCAGCGACGACGTGAACGGCCGCGCCGCCGAGGGCATCTCCGCGCTTCCCGGCTCGCGGGCGAACACCGTCTGGTAATCCGACAGCGGCCACTCGCCCGGCACGTACCCGTAGCGGATCGGCCGGCCCTTCGCCGCGAGGAGCCCCCGCACCTCCACCGACACCTTCGCCCGCCACAACCGGCGGGCGTCCGAAGACAGCAATGTCAGCGACGCGCCGCCGGGCAGTGACACCCGCTCTCCCGCACGGCCGTCCAGCAACGGGCCGTCAGGAGCGCGCAGCTCGACGATCCATGAGCCGTCGTCGAGTGACGTCGAGAAGTGGACCGCTATCGGACGTCCGTCCCGGACGGCGTCCACCGCCGCCGGGAGCGTTCCCGATGTGTTCACCACCAGCAAGTCGCCCGGGGACAGGAACGAACCCAACGACGAGAACACCGAATGGTGGACTCCGGCAGGCGAAGCCACCAGCAGGCGGACCCCGTCGCGCGCGGTGCCGCGGGACTCCGGTGGCGCCGATGCCGACAGCTCCGTCGGCAGGTCGAACCGGATGTTCATGCCGGCACCAGCAGGTCCGCCGCGCGGTAGCGGCCGCTCGGTGGGCGCTCGTCCAGCAGCCTCAGGAACGCCGGGACCGCCGTCGACGGCAGCGGCCGGTCCGAGATGTCCTCGCCCGGGAACGCTCGCTGGTGCATCTCCGTGCGCAGGTCGCCCGGGTCGACCGCGTACACCGCCAGCTCCGGGTTCTCCACCCCCAGCACCGCCGTCACCTGGTCGAGCGCCGCCTTCGTCGAGCCGTAACCTCCCCAGCCCTCGTACGCTTCGACCGCCGCGTCCGAGCTGATGTCGATGATCGTGCCCCGCGCCGCCGTCAACGCGGGCAGCAGCAGCTGCGCCAACGCCAGCGGTGCGAAAACGTTGACGCGGTAGACGGTTTCCAGTTCCGGCAAGGGATAGCTCGACAGCGGCGGCAGCGGGCTGACGCCCAGCGAACTCGCGTTGTTGACGAGCAGGTCCAGTGACGGGCAGGCGCCGGCGAGTGACGCGCGGTGCGCCGGGTCGGCGACGTCGCCGGGAACGGCCGTGAAGCCGATTTCCCGGGCAGCGGCCGACAAAGCAGTGGCGTCACGGCCGTCGCCGATGACCGTCCACTTGCGACTCACCAGGGCGGCGGCGAGGGCGCGGCCCAGGCCCGCGGATGCTCCGGTGACGAGTGCGGTTGGCATGGTTCCTCCTTCGAGGGGTACCACACCATCGTCAACCCTCTACATTACTTGAGGTCAACGCGGCGCCGGAGCAGGAAATACGCTGCCAGTGAAACGACCAGCCCGACGTAGTAGGCGAGGTCCGCGCCGTGCAGCGCCGCCGCGACCGGTCCCGTGTAGAGGGACGTGTTCATGAACGGCACCGCCGCACCGAAACCTGCCACGAACGCCACCAGCGCCGCCCACGGCCGCACGGTCTTCGACGCCAGGACGTCCACGCGCTGCCCGCCGCGGGTGCGCGCCAGCCAGTCCGGGACGACCACGCCGAGGAACGGCGGGATCCAGTAGCTCACGAACAGCAGGACGTTCTCGAACTTCGCCGACAGGTCGCCGCTGTGCATCCAGAGGATCAGCGCGAACGCCAGCACCGTGACGACCACCGCCGACACCGGGCGCCGCAGCCGGACGCCGACCGTCTGCAGCGCGAGCGAGCCGCTGTAGTCGTTCATCGCGTTCGACGACACCGCCGCCAGCGCGATCACCGCCAGCGCCAGCGCGCCCAGGAACCCGCCCCCGAGCAGGTGCGCGACGCCGGCCGCCGTCTGGTCGCCCAGCGACGAACCGAGCGCGAGCCCGAGGCCTTCGCCGATCGCGTACGACACGACGAGACCGAGCAGCGTCGCCCAGAAGACGCTGCGAGACGACGTCGAGACGGGCAGGTACCGGCTGAAGTCCGACGCGTACGGCGCCCAGGAGATCGCCAGCGACAGGGTGATCGTCGTGAACAGGACGACGCCGCCGGCGAGGTCGGCGCCCGCGGCCGTGTTCGCCGTGGCGATCGGGTGTCCGGAAAGGACCTTCACGGCCAGCGCGGCGAACGCGAGCACCAGCAGCACGCTCATCACCGCCTGCACGCGGTGGATCAGCGCGTAGCCGAACACGCCGAGCGCGCACTGCAGCACCAGCACGATCAGCACGGCGGCCCAGAACGGCAGCCCGGTCAGCTCGGAAAGGGCCTCGCCGCCGAACAGGCCGACCAGGGCGTCCCAGGCGATCGAACCGAGCCACTGGACGAGCCCCGGCAGCACGACCCCGCCGCCGAAGGGCAGCCGGGCGAGCGGCAGCTGGCCGGTGCCGGTACGCGGCCCCCACGTCGACAGGTACGCCACCGGCAGCGACCCGAGCACGGTGCCGGCGAGCATCGCGGCCAGGCCGGTCCAGAACCCGAGGCCGAGCGACGCGGCGAGCGTGCCGGTGAACACCGCGGTCATGGTCAGGTTCGGCGCGAACCAGACGCTGAACAGGCGCCACGGCCGCCCGAACCGGTTGCCCTCCGGCACCGGTTTGATGCCGTGGGTTTCGATCGCCAGGTCACGGCCGCCGGCAGGCATCCGCCCGCCGAAGACCTCGGCACCCAGTCCGCTCATGTGCTGCCTCCTGTCCCGGTTCACCCTAAAGCGCGCCCGCGTGGTGTAACGCGACGGCCCGAACGGGCGAATCACGGTTAGCCGCTGCCGGACCGCGCCACACACCCGCCAGGATTGCCCGGCGAGCGGACACCGGGAGGCCTGCGTGGTGCAGCATCCGCGGACACTGGCGATGACCGGCCTGCTGGCCGCCGGTTTCGCGCTCGGCGTCACGGCGTTGACCTTGAAGGCGGGCGAAGGCAGCCACTCCGCGCTCGACACCGCGCTCAGCACCGCGACCGGGTTCCTGTTCCTGCTCGCCGGCGCCGTCGCGCACGTGCGGCGCCCGGCCAACCCGATCGGCGTGCTCATCGCGCTCGCCGGAGTCGCGGTCTTCCTCGAAGACCTGCAGTTCACACGCAGCCCGGTGCTGTACACGATCGCCGTGCCGCTGCGCGCCGCGTCCAGCCCGGTGATCGCACACCTCGTGCTCGCCTTCCCGCACGGCAGGCTCCGGTCGCGGTGGGAACGGCTGCTCGTCGCGTCGGCCTACCTCGTGGTGTTCGCGCTGGGCGTGCTCGGGCTCCTGGTCAGCGACGACCCGCGCGACCTGCTGGCGGTGTCGGCCGACCCGGCGAGCGGCGTGTTCGCCGACCGCGTGCTGGAGCTCGCGGCCACGGTGATCAGCGCCGGCGTGATCGTCGTGCTCCTCTACCGGTGGCTGACCGGGCAGCTGCCGCAGCGGCGGCTGCTGTCGCCGGTGATCGCGATCGCGCTGTTCGGCGCGCTCGCGTCCGGCGCCGGCACTGCGCTCGGCGACGGCCACCCGCTGTCGGATCCGCTGCTGCAGGTCTACCGGGTGCTGTTCTGCCTGTGGCCGCTGGCGTTCCTGGCCGGAGTGCTGCGCGCCCGCGTCGGCAACGCCGAGATGATCCGGCTGCTGCTGGAGCGCGACGGCACCGGCCTGGCGGCGCTGGTGCAGGACGATGAGGTGTGGAAGGACAGCCGCTCGATCGACGCGCTCAATGCGGCCGCCGGGCTCGTGCTCGACAACCAGCGGCTCACCGCGGAGCTGGAGCAGCGGCTGGCCGAGGTGCGGGCGTCGCGCGCGCGGCTCGTCGCGGCCGGGGACGAGGAGCGCCGCCGCCTGGAGCGCGACCTGCACGACGGCGCGCAACAACGGCTCGTCAGCGTCGTGCTGCTGCTGCGGATGGCCGGCCGCCGGTACGGCGCGTCGCTGCCCACCGAGGTCCGGGCGCTGCTGTCCGGCACGGTCGACGAGCTGCAGACGGCGATCACCGAGCTGCGCGAGCTCGCGCGCGGCATCCGCCCGGCGATCCTCACGGAGGCGGGGCTGGTCGCGGCAGTCCGGTCGCTGGCCGACCGGATCCCGATGGACGTGGCCCTGACGGTCGGCACGGTGCCCCGGCTGGACTCGGCGGTCGAGGCGACGGCGTACTTCGTGGCGTCGGAGGCGTTGACGAACGCGATGAAGCACGCGCAGACCGACCACGTGAACGTGCGGATCGCGGTCGAGGGCGACGAGCTGCGGGTGGCCGTCACCGACATCGGTGTCGGCGGTGCGGACATCGAGGGCGGCACGGGCCTGGCGGGCCTGCGGGACCGCGTCCAGGCGCTCGGCGGCGAACTCGCCGTGGTCAGCGGCGACGGCGGCACCGCGGTGAGCGCGGTCATCCCCCTGGTCGCCGAAACGCCGTGAAGGGCACCCTCGTGGCTTGAGGGTGCCCTTCACGGAGTACTTGCTAGACGAGCAGCAGGAACAGCAGCCCGTTGGGCGTGCCGAGACCCGTCACGTCGTCGTAGCCGGGGGTGGTGTGGATGGTCAGGCCCTGGTAGTCGAGCGTGCGCACCGAGGTGAGCAGACCGTCCGAAGCGTCGACCGAGTTCGCGTAGTCCACGCGCTCCACCGCGGCGTCCACGTGCTTCACGTCGCTGATCGCCGCGGTGCGGGAGGTCAGCTTGTAGATCACGGGGTTGATGAAGCCGTGGTGGAAGTGGTCGAAGCTGTCGGCCACGGCCATGATGCCGGCGAACACCGGCGACGCGAGGCTCGTGCCGCCGATCCGGTACTGGTCGTAGTAGGCGCCGTCCGGGAAGGTCTGCGTCTGGCCGACCAGGAAGCCGGTGTTCGGGTCGCCGACCGCCGAGATGTCCGGGACGACCCGGCCCTTCTTGTGGCCGACCTGGTTCTTCGTGGACAGCGCGTCCGGCACGACGCCCTTCTGGTAGAAGGGCTGCTCGAACAGGCGGCTGGTGCCGCCGCCGGAACCGCTGGTGTAGTTGGCCGGGCCGTAGACGCCGTTGGTCAGCGTCGACTTGCTGGTCTCCCAGCCGGTCTCGAAGATCCGCTTGCCGTCCTTGCCGATCGCGATGGACGTGCCGCCGACCGCGGTGATCCACGGCGCCGAGGCGGAGAAGTCCGGCGACGGCGTGCCGAGGCGCGCGACCTCGTCACCGTTGTCACCCGAGGAGAAGTAGACGCCGATGCCCTCGAGCACCGCCTGCAGCGAGATCTGGTTGAACACCTTGACCTCGTCGGCCGGGATGTCCTCGCCGGTGTCGCCGTAGGAGTTCGACACGATGTCGGCCTTGTGGCCGGCGATCACGTAGTTCAGCGCCACGTCGAGGGCGTTGTCCTCACAGGACTCCCCGCCGACGTACAGGATGTCGGCGCCCGGCGCGAGACCGTGGGCGGCCTCGACGTCGAGGGTCTCCTCGCCGTACCAGCCCGCCGCGTCGCACTGGTCCGGCGGCTCGAGGACCGGGTTCGCCGGGAAGACGTGCTGCTTGAACTGGCTCGCCTTCAGCGGGTGCGCCGGGTCGTTCTTCTTGGCGTACGTGCTCGCGTCGGCGTAGATGGTCGGCGAGGCGAACGCGTCCACGATAGCGATCGTGGTGCCCTTGCCGTCCGCGCCGACCTTGTCGACGCCGTAGGCCGAACGCAGCTGGGCCGGGGTGTAGCCGCAGGGCGCGTAGGGCAGGTGCTGGCCGTTGTAGGCGGGATCGGTGGTGTCGATCTTCTCGCCGTAGTAGGCGCTGCACGGCCGCGCGTTGCGGAAGCCGGGGCCGGGCGGGACGTCGGCCGGCGTCGCGGAACCGGTCGCGTGGTCGGGCTTGAACAGGTTGGTCGCCTGGTCGACCCCGACGACGCCGAGGACGTCGTTCGCCAGGTTCGCCGGCACCGACAGGTTCTTGTCGGTGGCGCGGAGGGTCTGGCCCTTGACCTTGTACTTGGCCAGCTTGACGTCGAACGCCTTCTGCGTCTGGTCGGCGGTGCCGGTGGCCTCGACGTAAGCGCGGTTCGACGGCACGTCACCGATGCTGAAGCCGTTGCCGGTCAGCCACGCCTTGACGGCGTTGACCGTCGCATCGCTGGCGGCGAACCGGTCACGCACCTGGTCCGGGCTGAGGTACTGGCGGTAGGTCTTGCTGTCCGGATCGGACACGGCCTGGGCCAGCGCCTCGGCACCGGCGTTGTCGCGCTGGTTCAGGTAGACCCGGAAGCTCAGCTTCGACGCGGGCGCCGTGTCGGCGACCTTCGCCTGCGCGTTCGCCCACAACGGGTGCGACTGCGGAATGTCCTGACGCCCCTGCGCGGACGCCGTGGCCGGCAGGGCGCCGGTCAGGCCGCCCACCACCGCGAGCGAAAGGAGCAGGGTGGAGCTTCTTCGCACAGAAATCTCCCTCTTCGAAAGCGGCCCCCAGAAAATGGGCCTGGAACACCGGACGAGACTAGATCGGTGTTCCGCTCGTGGGGAAGTGCTTGCGGAACCGTTATCTGGTCGCGAATTCACCCGCCGCGGCGCGTGGTACGGAAATCCGATTTGTCGGTCGGAAAACGCGAGGAATGCGATTGTATGCGAGGTAAGTCCGGTTCGTGTCCGTATCGCGGAACACGGGGGTTCACCTTCTGCCACCTACCAAAGTAGGGTGCTCCGTCCACACCGGACAGTCCGGGGATGGCGGCACTTCGGCCGTCAGGCGCGCGCTTGCAGCCGTCGATCCACCGCGGCCGGGGAAAACACCGACTCGACGACCATCGCCACCGCGCCGCCGAGCGCCTCGCCGCGCCCGCCGATTTCCACGCGCAGGTTCCGCGTCGACCGCGGCAGCGCCCGCCGGTAGAGCACTTCCCGGACGCCGGCGACGAAATGCGGCTCGGCGAGGTCGCCCGCCACCACGAGCACACCCGGGTTGACCACGCAGACGAGGGTCGCCAGCACCTCGCCCACCTGCCGGCCGGCCTCCTCGGCCAGGCGCACCGCCGCCGGTTCGCCGGCCAGGATCCGCTCGCGGACGCCCGAGCCCGACGTCGTCGGCAGGCCGAGCCCGGTCAGCCGCGCGGCGAGCGCGCCACCGCCGGCGACCGCCGCGAGACAGCCGGTCGAGCCGCACAGGCAGCGCGCGTCCGGGTGGTCCGGCAGGCGGACGTGCCCGATGTCGCCGGCGCCGCCGTCGATGCCGCGGTAGACCTCGCCGCCGATCACCAGTCCCGCGCCGATGCCGGTGGACACCTTGACGACCACGAGGGCACCGGAGTCCGGGTAGCGGGCGCGGTGCTCGCCGAGGGCCATGAGATTGGCGTCGTTGTCGACCAGCACGGGGGCTTTGAACCGCGGGCCCAGGTGGGTGTCGATGGGGTAGCCGTCCCAGCCGGGCATGATCGGCGGCTGGTTGACGCAGGCTCGGCCGGGTTCGACCGGGCCGGGTACGGAAATGCCGATGCCGCACACCGGCCGCCCGACCTCGGCCAGCATCGACTCGAACCACCCCGCGATCCGGTCGAGCACGACCTCCGGCCCGTCGGCAACGCGCAGCTCACCCGCGCGGTGGGCCAGCCGCCGCCCCGCCAGGTCGGTCACCGCCGCCTCGGCGTGCATCGTGTCGATGCTCGCCGCGAGGACCACCGCGTGCCCGTCGTCGAAGCGCAGCTGCCTTGCCGGGCGGCCGCCGGTCGAGTCCTCGTGGCCACCCTCGGCCAGCAGGCCCGCCTCGAGCAGCCGGTCGAGCCGGGCCGTGAGCGTCGTGCGCGACAGTCCCGTGCTGGTCAGGAGCGCTTTCCGGGTCGTTGCCCGCTCGCTGCGGACCAGCTGCAGCAGCTCACCCGCGCTCGCCGACATCACGTTCCTTCCGGACTTTTGTCCATTGACAATACACAAGTCGGAGATAGATTGGACATATGGATGTAACACGAGCCGCGGCGGTCCTGGACGGCAACTGGCTCGGCTCGTCGACCGTGCCCTCGCGCTCGCTCTACCCGCACCAGTGGAGCTGGGACTCGGCGTTCATCGCCATCGGCCTGCGCCACTCCGCACCCGCGCGGGCCCGTCGCGAGCTGCTGACGCTGTTCTCCGCGCAGTGGCGCGACGGCCGCGTCCCGCACATCCTCTTCAACCCGGACACCCCCGCCGAGGCGTACTTCCCCGGCCCGGCGTTCTGGCGCGCCGGCCGGACGTCGGGGCTGATCCAGCCGCCGGTGCACGCGCGGGCCGTGCTCGCGGTGCACCAGGCCGACCCCGATCACACGTTCCTCGCGACGCTGTACCCGAAGCTGCGGGCCTGGCACGAGTACCTGCGCACCCACCGGGACGCCGGCGGACGCGGGCTGGCGGCGATCGTGCACCCGTGGGAGTCCGGCATGGACAACAGCCCGGCCTGGGACGGCCCGCTCTCGCGCGTCACGCCGTCGACCGGGTTCGTCCGCCGGGACCTGGAGCACGGCGCCGCCGCCGACCGCCCGAGCGACGAGGACTACGGCCGCTACGTCCGGCTCGCGACGGACTACCGGGACCACGGCTACGAAGGGTTCGGCGAGTTCGTCGTCGAAGACCCGGGTTTCAACGCGCTGCTGGCCGACGCCGAGCTGGCGCTGGCCGAGATCGCCGGCGAGCTGGGCCTGCCCGCGGCCGCCGCCACGCACCGCGAGTCCGCCGCGCGCGTCGCGAAGGCCATGCAGGAAACGCTGTGGGACGACGACTTCTTCTTCGCCCGCGACGTCCGCACGGGCTCGCGGCTGCCGGAGTACACGTGCGCGGGCCTGCTGCCCTTGCTGCTGCCCGACCTGGCCGTCGCCCCGGCACTGCTGGCGACGGCCACCGGGCCGCGGTTCCGGCTCGGGCGCGTGCACGGCGTCCCGAGCCACGACCTGACCGCGCCGACGTTCGACCCGGGCCGCTACTGGCGCGGCCCGTCGTGGGCGAACGTCGGCTGGCTGGTCCGGCAAGGGCTGCTGCACCACGGCGAGCACGCCCTGGCCTCACGACTGGGAACCGACCTCGTCGAGACGGCGCTGCGGACGGACTTCGCCGAGTACGTGGACCCGCTGACCGGCGCCGGGCACGGGGCCCGGTCGTTCGGCTGGACCGCCGCGCTGACCCTGGACCTGCTGGCTCAGCCCGCCGCGGTCGCGTAGTCCGAACCCAGCCAGGTCTCGTCGATCCGCAGGCGCTTGTACCGCGTGCTGTCGCTCGAAGCCGCGTACGTGCTCGTCACCTGCAGGCGGACGTACCGAGCCGTCACCGCGGTCAGGTCGACGAACTGGACGCCGCGGTGGCTCGGGAGCGTTCCGGACTTCACCGCGCTCCCCCAGTTCTTGCCGTCGTCCGAGACGTAGACCTTGTACGCCTTGATCCGCGCCGACTGCTCGCTGTCCGACCGCGCGTAGCTGACCGAGTCCTCGCGCTGGTTGACGCCGAGGTACTGGACCTTCTTCGCCGACCCGAGGTCGTAGTCGAGGTTCACCGGCAGGGTCTTGTTGTTGTCGAAGTACGTCAGGTAGTCGCCGTCGCTCGCCGACTGTCCACCGTGGCCGCTCGCGGACGCGCTCGCCTTGAGCGTCACGGTCTTCGGGTCGTACGTGCCCGTTCGACCGGCCGTCTCGACCTTGAAGACCGTGTCGTAGGTGTCCCATCCGGACAGTCCCGTCAGGGTCAGGCTGCCGCCGCCCTGACCGAAGGAGATCGCCGCGCCGGTGCGGAGGTTCGTCACCTTCGAGACGCGGTAGCCGTTGTCGCGGATCTTCAGCGTGCTGCCCGACGGCTTGGTCAGGACGTGCACGTACTGCGTCGCGCCCTTGATCGTGATGACGCCGTGGGCGCCGTCGTTCCAGAAGCCCGGCTGCATGCCGCCGTACATGTACCCGGCGCCTTGGGTGCCGCCGAGCGACTCCCAGATCCCGTCGAGGAATCCCGCGGCGAAGTTGTTGAACGCTTCCTGGTTCGACGGGAACTTCCCGTTCACCATCGCCGTCTCGGCCATCAGGGACTTGATCGACGACCCCGAGTTCGTCACCAGACGTCCGATGTTGAGCGCCCTGCTCACCGCCGAGTTGGACCCGCCGTACCACCACGAGCCGGTGTCGGGCAGCTTGAAGCACGCCTCGGTCAGCCGCGGCATCGCCGTGTAGGTCGCCTGCGGGTAGTCGTACGCCGGCGACATGCCGGTCTTCTGCTCGTTGCTGATCGTGTCCATGATCGGCGTGTCTTCGTTGTTGTTGCTCAGCAGGTAGTCCGGCCGCTGCTGGTAGATCTGCTTGTAGAGGTCGTGCGACTCCCAGTAGGCGTTGTCGTTGTCGATCCAGAACCCGCCGAGGTCCGGGTAGTTCTTCATGACCTCGAAGAAGTTGTCGTAGCTGAACTGGCCGAAGCCGTCCTGGCTGTCGAGGTTGACGGTCTTGCCCTTGTACTTCGAATAGCCGGCCGAGTCGAGCCACTCGTGGCCGCCCTCGTCGTGCCACTGGGCGTCGTTGGTCATGTACAGGATGACCTTGAGCCCCTGGGGTTTCGCCGCCGCGATCAGCTCGCCGAGGAAGTCCCGCTTGGTGGTGCAGCTGCCCGGGATCTTCGACGGCCAGGCCCGCGAGTAGCCGAGCCGGCTGTGGAACGACGCCAGCACGAGGTACGACGCGTGCAGCTTCTTCGCTTCGGTGACCCAGTAGGCGGGACTCCACCCGCCGTCGGTGATCGCCTTTTCCCAGGCGCTGCAACTGGTGTAGCCGGGTGACGTGCGCATGCCCCAGTGCAGGAACAGGCCCGCCTGGCTGTCGCGCAGCCACTGCTGGGACGGCTTCTGCAGGTCGGCCGCCGCCGGGGCCGCGACGAGCCCGGCCACCACCAGCAGCGAAGCGCACGCGGCGAACACCCGGCGCAGGAACTTGGCTGACATGAACGACCTCCCAGTGGTCTGGTCCACCCGGTGGTGTACTCCTGGTTCGAAGGTGCGGTCAATACTGAGATCCGACCTTTTCGCGACGTCCCAGCGGCCGGTACATCGCGACTACGGCCGTTCGGGTTAAATATCTGATATATGACACGAGAGATCCGATCTCTCTTGACTCGACCTCCCCGGGGCGAGTAGATGTTTCCCCCAGAGAGCGCTTTCGCTCTCCCCCACCGCTCCGGCGACCAGGGCAGCACGCCGCGCCCCCACCCCCAGAGCCGGTCGGGATGCCGACGGACGGCGGATCGGCATCCCGGCCACCTTCTTCACGAGGGGGCACCTTCGAGGAGGTGCCCCCTCGTGGAACTGCCCGCTCACCGGGGCCCGTGCACGAAAGGACAACGAATGTCCGAGCACCCCCTTCGCCCGACCCGGCGCGCGGTCCTGGCCGGCACCCTGGGCGCGCTGGGCGCCCTGGCCGCGGCGGGTCCCGTCGCGCGCGCGGCGGACCGGCTGCCCCCGATCGGCGGCGCGAGCGCGCCGACGGACTGGTCCCGCGCCGTGATCGACTCGACGATGAAGCGCTACACGCCGGACAAGATCGGCGGCTGGGGCTACACCCTCGGGTTGTACCTCTACGGCCAGTACCTGTTCTACAAGCGCACCGGCGAGAAGAAGTACCTCGACTACATCGTCGCGTGGTACGACCGCTTCATCACCGACAGCGGGATCTCGAACAGCTTCACCAACCTCGACTCGATGCGCTCGTGCCAGCTGCTGCCGCTGCTGTTCGCCGAGACCGGCCGCAAGAAGTACAAGACGGCGGCCGACCAGCTGCGCAAGCGGTTCCCCGCCTACCCCCGCACGTCCGACGGCGGCATGTTCCACGCCACGAGCAAGGTCGGCCAGCTGTGGGGCGACGGCGTCTACATGGCCCAGCCGTTCCTCGCGCTCTACGGCGCGGCGTTCAACGACGGCGGTTACTGCTTCGAGGAGTCGGCGAAGAACCTCGTCGTCTACTTCAGCCACCTGCGCGAACCGGCGAAGGGCCTGCTCTACCACGCCTACGACGAGGACGGGTCCGAGTCGTGGGCGTCCGGCGCCGGCCACCACTCGAAGTACCACTGGGCCCGCGCGATCGGCTGGTTCGGGATGGCGGCGATCGACATCCTCGAGGTGCTCCCGGCGAACCACCCGCGGCGGCCAGCGCTGATCGAGATCGTCCAGTTCCTGGCGGCGGGCTACCAGCGCTACCAGGACCCGTCGACCGGCCGCTGGTACCAGGTCGTCGACCGCGGCGGGGACTCGAAGAACTGGCTGGAGACGTCGGCGTCGTCGATGTACACGTTCACCATGGCCCGCGGTGTCCAGCGCGGCTACCTGCCGTCGTCGTACCAGGCGGTGGCGGACAAGGGGTACGCCGGCGTGCTGCGCAAGGTGTCGGTGGGCTCGGACGGGCTGACGAACATCACCGACATCGGCGAGGGCACGAACGTCGGCGACCTGTCCTACTACTACGCCCGGGCCCGCAAGACGAACGACTTCCACGGCCTGGGCGCGTTCCTGATCATGAACGAGCAGTACTCGCACTGACCACGCAGGCGCGCCGCAGGAGGGGCCCCGGCTCACGAGCCGGGGCCCCTTCGTGTCAGCAGCTGGAGCTGGAGCCCGAGGTGTTCACCCGCAGGGCCGAACCCGACGTCGTCGCCGAGTCCTTGACGCAGTACCCCGTCACCGTCTGGAAGCCGACGTCGAACGGGCTCTTGCTCCCCTTCTCCGCCGTGAAGTGGTCGAACGTCACGTCGGAGCTGTTGTTCACGATGCTCGCCGGGCGGCCGTCGTCCTTGGCGAACTCGACCGAGCTGTCCACGAACTTGACGCCCGACGCGTAGTGCACGTACCAGCCGTACGAGGGCCGCGTGCCGATGCTCTTCGGGTTGTAGTCGGTCGAGGTGTTGCTCGGCACGCCGGTGCCCATGGTGCCGTTGCCGCCCGGGACGTTCAGGTGGACGCCGGTGAACGTCACGTCGGAGACGCGGTGGCTGCTGTCCGCGCCCCAGATCGTCGGGCTGAAGTTCGTGCCCGTGTGCGTGCCGGTGACGTTGTCGAAGGTGATGCCGCTGATCGAGCCGACCCCCGGCTTGTTCCCGCACCGCTTGCGCGTGCCGATCTTCATCATGATCGGCGAGTACGTCCCGGACATCGTGATGTTGCGGTAGTGCACGTCGGAAATCTTCGCGCCGTCCATCGAAACGATGCCGAGCCCCGATTTGTGCGCGCCGGTGATCGTGATGTCCGAGAACTGGTAACCGGTGAAGTCACCGCACGTCTCGGACCCGAACATCAGCGCGTTGCAGCACACCGCCGACAGTTTCGCGTTGTTCACCGTGACGTTCCCGTTCGGCAGTTTCGCGCCGAGCGCGTAGTCGCTCTTGAACACGAGTGCGTCGTCGTTCGCCGCGATGGTCGCGTTGGTGATCGTGACGTTCGTCGTGCTGATGATGTTCCAGCCGTCGCGGTCGCTCGCCGTGTCGATCGTCAGGTGGTCGGAGACGACGTTCGTGCAGCCGTTGATCAGCGCCGCGAAGTGCCCGCCGCGGCGCAGCTTGATCCCGGACAGCGTGAGCCCGTCACAGCGGGTGAGCGACAGGATCTTGTCGGCCTCGCCGGACTTCGGGTTGCCGGTGATGAGGTTGCCGCCACCGTCGATCGTGCCGGCGCCGGTGAACCCGATGTTCGTCAGCTTGTCGCCGAAGAACATCGCGTTGTGGAAGTGGCTGTGGCCGTAGTCCTGGTAGTCGTCGTTCGGGTTGGACTCGGGCTTGTCGTAACTGTCCGCGCTCGACCCGGAGATCGTCGCACCCGCGTCGAGCTGGATCGTCACGTTGCTCTTGAGGTGCACGGTGTTGGCGGACTTGTAGGTGCCGGAGGTGAACCGGACCGTGCCGCCGCCCGCCGCGTTCGCGGCCGTGATCGCCTTGTCGATGGCGCCGGAATCGTTCGTCGACCCGTTTCCCTTGGCGCCGTAGTCCTTGACGTCGTAAACGCCGCCGGGCGCGGCGGTGGTGACGCCGGCACCGGCCACCACCAGTCCCGCCACCGCGCACGAAATCAGCAGGATTCTTTTCACGGGGAACCGCCTTGTCATGGATTCGAGAAAAGCTCTTCATGACGGCGGAGCACTCAGCCTACGAGCGCCGAGAGCGGGGTGTCAAGATCACCGGAAAACCGATCGCGTGAGGCCCGGGGGACCCGCGCCACCCCCAGTCGGACGCGGGTCCCCCCGGTGTTCGTGTGGACGGTGAGCGGCCGGAACACCGGGCCGGCTCCGGCGTCCTATCGGGATTTTGGCAGTCTACCTTCGCCAGGCCCGGCGAAACCGTGCATTCTTCATGGTCCGGACCATGAATTCGGCATGATCCGGGTGGCTCAGCCGAACCCTAGGCCGGACGTCAGCAGGTGGAACGCCCGTTCGGCCGCCGCGACGGCCTCCGGGTGCCGCCGGGCCGCCGGGACACCCGCCGCGACCGCGTCCATGTTCGCCGTCGCCAGGGTTCGCCGGACCGCGGCGATCTGCGCCGCGGCGAGCGCGGAATCGAGCGGCGGGACGCCGGCTTCGGCGAGCGCGGCGGCCAGCGCCGCCTCCCCGGCGGAGGTGAACTCCGCCAGCCGCGCCACCAGCGCGGGTGTGCCGGTGACCAGCCGGAACACCGCGAGCACGGCGGGCTCGTCGCACAGGCCGGTGACCGGCGAACGCTCTTCGAGCCCGCGCAGGAACGCCTCCCGCAGGGCCGACAGCGCGCCCTGCCCCGCGCGCCGGGCGCGGACGACGTCCGCCGCGTCGGTCTCGTGGTCGGCGAACCGGTGCAGCACCAGGTCCTCCTTCGACGGGAAGTAGGCGAAGAGAGTCCGCTTGGACACCTCCGCCACCCGCGCCACCTCGGCGACCCCGACGGCGTCGAACCCGCGCTCGAGGAAGAGCCCGATCGCCGCCGTCGAGATCGCCGCCCGCGTGCGGAGCTTCTTGCGCTCCCGCAGGCCCAGTTCTTCGGTCACGTCACGCAGCGTAGCGTCCCCGCCTCAGACCTGCTGGAGCCCGGGCTTGCCCGCTTGCACTACGTAGCTGCGGTCGTTCTTGATCACCACCGACGCCGGGTCGTAGACGCTGGTGTCGGACGTCGTCATGAAGTCCGCCCGCGTCTGGGACGGCGTCGTCGTGACGCGGACGTAGCCACGCTCGCCCTTGCAGTACTTGACGTGCGGGTTGTTCGCGTACCAGGTCGAGCTCGGCGCGGTCGCGGTGTCGCTGTTGCTCGTGACCGACGTCGTGACCAGCTCGGAGCCGATGACCGGGTCGCTGTGGTCGAAGTAGTCCAGCCGCAGGTCGGCCGCCCAGTGCCGGTGGACGTCGCCGGTGAGCACGACCGGGTTGGCGACCTTGCGGTCGACCCAGCCCTGCTGGATCCGGTTCCGGGAGGCCTCGTAGCCCTGCCAGGAGTCGGGGCTTTCACAGGTGGCCTTGTTGCCGTCGCCGTCCCGCGTGGCGAAGAAGACCTGCTGGCCGAGGAAGTCCCACGTGGTCGGGTGCGACTCGAACTGCTTGAGCAGCCACGCTTCCTCGGTGCTGCCGAGGATGCTGCGCGAGGTGCTGCGCATGTCGGTGCAGGCCGGGCCGGCGTCGCCGGAGGGGTCGGCGACCTGGGCACTGCGGTACTGGCGCGTGTCGAGCATGTGGAAGCGGGCCAGGTTGCCCCAGACGAACTGGCGGTACAGCTGGATCGACGAGCCGTTCGGCTTGGCCGTCGAGCGGATCGGGGTGTTCTCGTAGAAGGCCTGGAACCCGGCGGCCTTGCGCGCGGCGGTGGCCGGCGAAGTGGTGCCGTTCCAGTTGTTCATCACTTCGTGGTCGTCGAACACCACGATCCACGGCGCGATCGCGTGCGCGGCCTGCAGGTCGGCGTCGGTCTTGTGCTGGGCGTGCCGGGCGCGGTACTGCGCGAGCGTCGTCACGTCCTCGGTGAAGGCCAGGCTGCGCGGGTTGCGCTCCTGCGCGGTGCGGCCCGACTTCTTCTCGTAGATGTAGTCGCCGAGGAACAGCACCAGGTCCGGGTCGTCGGCGACGATGCCCTTGTACGCGTGGTAGTAGCCCTCCTCCCAGTGCTGGCAGGAGCTGAAGCAGTACTTGAGCTCGTTGACCGCGGCCCCGGCGGCGGGCGCGGTGCGCGTCCGGCCGACCGGCGAGATGTAGCCCGCGCTCTTGAAGCGGTAGAAGTACTCGCGCGCCGGCTGCAGGCCGGCGGGTTCGATGTGGACGCTGTGCCCGGACGCGCGCACCGCGTCCGCCGACCCGCTCTGCACGATCGAGGTGAACGCCTGGTCGTTCGCGATCTCCCAGTCGACCGCGTAGGTCGCGTCCGGCATGCCGCCGAAGCCGTCCGGGTTGAGCGGCGCCGGCGCGAGTCTCGTCCACAGCACCACGCTGTCGGGGAGCGGATCGCCCGAGGCGACGCCGAGCTGGAACGGGTCGTGGATGGTGGGGGCGGCCGCGGTGGTGCGGGCGTTCGCCCAGGACGGCAGCGCGGCCGACGCCGCGGTGGCGGTGACCGCGGCGAGCCCGCCGAGCAGCACCTTGCGCCGGGTGAGGTCAACCATGTCGGAAAGCCTTTCGGGAAGGGGAGAGACGCGCGGTCAGGCCGCGAAGTCGGTGATGCCGTCGCTGCAGGACAGCAGCGCGGGCTTGGCGGTCGTGTAGTTGGCGACGCAGACCTTGTAGAAGACCCAGCCGCCGTGCGGGACGCTCACGGCCTTGTCCACCGAGGAGCCCTCGCCGCCGGAGTTCCAGACGTAGAACGGCCCGGCGCCGCCCTTGAGCCAGTAGGCGACGACGGCCGAGTAGCCGTCGGCGTTCTTGTCGTAGACGAGGAAGTGGGAGTCGGACGAGCGGTACGTCGCCTCGCCCGCGCAGGCGTCGGCGCACTGGCCGCTGCCCGAGCCGACCCCGCAGTCGGGCGCGATCCGCAGGTCGGAGCCGGTGTAGACGTAGGTGTCCGAGATGTACCCGCCGAGCGCGGGCACGTAGTCCCACAACGTGCTCGTGCCGTAGGTCCCGGTCACCGACGTACCGGTGATCTGGCAGTCGATGGTCACGGACGCGCCGTTCGCGACGGTCTTGACGGCCGTCGCGCTCGCGGTGGGCGCCCGGCGGACGTTGAGGGCGTCGCCCGCGGTCTTGACGGTGCCGGTCGCGGCCGCCGACGCCTCGAGCGCGCCGCCCACCGCGAGCGCGCCGATCGTCGCGAGCACGACCCCTAAGCCGGCCGTACGCCGGAGGTTCGAACGCTTCATGGCGGGAGCGTGACCGGGGCTCGTACACGACTCGTACAAAGCGCCCACGGGCTGCGCAGACACTCCGAATGGATCTAGCCCGTGGGGTCGAACGGGCCATAGCATCCGGTTATGGGGGAACTCATCGGGCAGGTTGAGGCCACCTCGCTTAAGATCCGCGTCCTCGGACCGCTGGAGGTCACCGCTTCCGGGCGGGTGATCCCGCTCGGCGGGCCGAAGCCCCGGCTGCTGCTGGCCGCGCTGGCGCTGCAGCCGAACGTCGTCGTGTCCGCCGACGTGCTGGTCGAGGTGCTGTGGCCGGAATCGGCGCCGCGGTCGGCCGCGGCGAACATCCGCACGTACGTCCATTCGCTCCGAAGACGGTTCGCCGAGATCGACCCCGACCTGGGCGAACGGATCAGCAGCCGCGCCTCCGGCTACCTGCTGACCGCGTCGCCGGAAGAACTGGACCACCTCGCCTTCACGGCCTTGGCGGGCGAAGCGCAGGAAGCGCTCGACCGCGCCGACGCCGAGAGCGCTCTCAAGCTCCTCGACCGGGCCGACGCGCTGTGGCGCGGCGAAGTCCTCGAAGGACTGCCGCACGACCACAGCTGGGGCGCGACCGTCGCCCGGCTCGCCGAGCTCCGCCTGTCGGTGCAGGAACAGCGCCTGCGGGCGCGGATCGACCTCGGCCGCTGCGGCGAAGCCGTCGCCGAGCTGCGCGGGCTGGTCACCGAGCACCCGCTGCGCGAAGAGCTGTGGGCGCAGCTGATCATCGCGTTGCGCGCGGCCGGGCGGACCGCGGACGCCGTCGAGGCGTACGAATCCGCCGAGCGCGTCCTGCGCGAAGAGCTCGCCGCCGAACCCGGTGCGCGGCTGCGCGAACTGCGCGCGACCCTCGTCTCCGAAACCGTGCCCGCCGTGCGCGCGGCGGAGTTCGTCCCGGTCTGTCAGCTGCCGCTGGACCTGCCGGACTTCACCGGCCGCGACGACGTCCTCCGCGAGGTCGTCGGCCTGCTGCGCGAGCGCGCGGACTCGGGCACGCCGGCCGTCGTCGTGCTCTCCGGCGCGCCCGGCGTCGGGAAGTCGGCGCTCGCCGTGCGGGTCGCGCACGCGGTGCGCGACGACTTCCCCGACGGGCAGCTGCACGTCGACCTGGCCGGCACGTCGTCGTCGCCGCGCGCGCCGATGGGCGTGCTGGCGGAACTGCTGCGGGCGCTGGGCATCCCGGACGCCGGCCTGCCGCGCGAACCGGCGGAACGCTCGGCACTGCTGCGGTCGCGGCTGGCCGGGCGGCGGATGTGCGTCGTGCTCGACGACGCCGGTAGCGCCGCCCAGGTGCGTCCGCTGCTGCCGGGCGCCGGCGCGTGCGCGGTGCTGGTGACCAGCCGGATCCGGCTGCCCGGGCTGGCCGGGGCGACCCCGGTCGACGTCGACCTGCTGCCGGAGGACGAAGGCGCGCGGCTGCTGCAGGGCATCGTCGGCGCCGAGCGGGTGGCCGCCGAACCGGAGAGCGCGGCGGCGATCCTGCGCCAGTGCGGGCACCTGCCGCTGGCCATCCGGGTGGCGGGCGCGAAGCTGACGCACCGGCCGGGCTGGACGCTGCGGCTGCTGGCCGACCGCCTGCGCGACGAGCACCGGCGGCTCGACGAGCTGCGCGTCGGCGACCTCGCGGTCCGCGCGAGCGTGACGCTGTCGTACGACCTGCTGCCGATGTCGGCGGCGACGGCGTTCCGCGGGCTCGGTTTGCTGGGGCCGGTCCAGTTCCCGGCGTGGGCGGTCGCGGCGGTGCTGGGCCGCCGGGACGCCGAAGACGTCCTGGACGTCTTGGTCGACGGCCACCTCGTCGAGCTCGTCGGATCGGATTCGGCCGGGCAGCCGCGCTACCGGCTGCACGACTTGCTGCGCGTGTACGCGGTGGAGCTGGCTGAACAGAGTGACGCGGCGAAGACGCGTGCCGGGCTTCGCCGGGTTCTGGAGGGGTACCTCGCGCTGGCGTTGGAAGCCGCGAGGCGGATGCCGTTGCACTTCTTCGGCATGTACTGCGACGACGAGCTCCCGCGGCCGGAGGTGCCGGCGGACGTGCTGCCGGACGACCCGGCGGCGTGGTTCGCGGCCGAGCGGCACACGAGCGTTCAGGCGGTTTCGCTGGCCGCTTCGCACGGTTTCGACGACCTCGCGTGGCAGCTGGCGTCGGCGTTGACGCCGTACTTCGATCTCCGCGGCCACCAGGACGACTGGCACAGCACGCACACGATCGCGCTGGCGGCGGCCCGCCGGACGGGGTCGGTGCGCGCGGAGGCGATCGTGCAGCGCAACCTCGGGCAGTACCTGCTCTACCAGGACGAATACGCCGAATCGCGAGTGGCGTTCGAGGAGTCGAAGGCGCTGTTCGAGCGGGTCGGCGACGCTCAGGGCGTGGCGATCGCGCTGACCGGGCTGGCCACGATCCTGCGCATCGACGGCGAGGACGGCCTGGCACTCGACCACTGCCACGAGGCGTTGAAGCTGTTCGCGGAGGAAGGCGACCCGAACGGCGAAGCGGTGGCGCGGCTGGGTGCGGGCGCGGTCTGGATGTCCCGAGGCTGCTACGCGGCGGCGAAGCGCTGGTTCACCGACGCGCTGGAGCTGTCGGCGGCGATCGGCGACCGCCACCGCGAGGCCCACGCGTACAAGAGGCTGGGGTTGCTGTTCCAGCACCAGGGCAACCTGGCGGCGGCCCGCGAGCACGTCGACCAGGCGATCGCGATCTTCACCGACCTGGGCGACGACCACTGCGTGGGGTACGCCAACCAGAACCTCGGCGAGCTGTGCCTGCACAGCGGCGACTTCGCGCACGCGCAGTTGTTGCTGGTGAACTCGTTGTCGGTGCACCGGCGCAACGGGGACCGCCGGTCGGAGGCCGAGGTTTCGCAGTTGCTCGGTGAGCTGCACCGGGCGCTTTCGCAGCCCGAGCGGTCCCGGGACTATTCGGAGCGGGCTTTGGCCATTTGGCGGGAGCTGTCGGCCTGACGTTCACCCGGGTGCACAACCTGCTTGTACGGATCATGTACGCCGCCCCGCCAACCTTTCGCCACGTTCGAGTGAACGAGTGCGAGAGGAGAACCGGGGATGATCCGGATCAAGAAGGCCGGCCGCGTGACCGCGGCGGTCCTGGCCGCCGGGGCGGTGACGGCGCTGGCCGGAGCCCCCGCCCAGGCCGCGACCAGCACGAGCTGGACCGCCAATCTGTCCATTGTGGACAGCGATGACGTCAACGTCACCGGCGCGGGCGGGACGCTGACCCTGGCCGACGCCGCGTGGCACAGAACCGCGCGGGTCTTCGCCGGCAGCGAAGGCAGCCTCATCACCGCCGAGCACGCACTGGGCACCGCGGCGAACCGCGTCAGCGCGCAGCTGTCCGCCGACACCCCCAAGGGCACCACCGTCGACGTCGAGGTGCGGGGCCGCACCGGCGTCGACGCCTGGACCGAGTGGACGCCCGCCGGTACCGCGTTCAAGACCTCCGTCAGCGCCGTGCAGGCGCGGATCAGCCTGCACAGCGACACCGACGGTGTCCGCCCGTCCGTCACGGGTCTCGCCCTCAGCGCCGACAGCGTCCCGCAGGTGAACGCGCTCGCCGCGGCGACCGAGCTGACCTACAAGATCTACGGCACCCGCGAGGGCCTGACCGGTCAGACGACCGCCAACGGCCACGTCATCACCAGCCGCGACCACTTCGTCGCGCTGCCGTCCGGCCGCGGGCTCTCGCCGAAGGGCACCGGCAGCTACAGCGTCCGCGTCTGCAAGACCGACAACAGCCGCTGCGAGTACGCGCCGGTGTGGGACGTCGGCCCGTGGAACACCAAGGACGACTACTGGAACCCGGCTTCGGTGCGCTACGAGTACAAGGACCTCCCGCAGGGCACGCCGGAGGCGTACGCCGCCTACCACAACGGCTACAACGGCGGTAAGGACGACCTCGGCTACAAGGTCGGCAACCCGGCCGGCATCGACCTCGCCGACGGCGTCTTCTGGGACGGCCTCGGCATGTCCGACAACGGCAACGTCAACGTCAGCTACCTGTGGACCGGCTCCGGCCCGACCGGCACGGTGAAGACCGCAGGCGACCCGATGAACGTCCGGGCGAGCGCCAGCACGTCGGCCGCCGTCAAGGGCCTCGCCGCGAACTACGCCCGGGTCAACATCGAGTGCTACGTCGAGGGTGACAGCGTCACCGGCACGTTCGGCACCAGCACGATCTGGGACCGGATCGGCCCGGGCCACTACGTGTCGGACACCTATCTGCAGACGGGTTCCGACCTCCCGGTCGCGCCGCACTGCTGAACCCGCGGCTCGAGCGAGCCCCGAACGTCGCGTGGTTGACTGCCCTCATCCCGCGATGACGCGAAGGCCCGGTGTCCCCCGCCGGGCCTTCGCCCTTTCGCGCGGCCGGAACCGCCCCGAAGGCCGCGCGGGCAGCCCCGCCGTTCGCCGCCACGCACGGTGACACTGGGCCGATGACGACGATCAGCGACACGTTCGGCCGGCGCATCCGGGGCACCGTGCTGCACGACGGCGACGGCGGCTACGACGAGGCGCGCCGCGTCTGGAACGGCGAGATCGACCGGCGGCCCGCCCTGATCGTCCGGGTCGCCGGCCCCGACGACGTCGCGGCGGCACTGGCCCACGCCCGCGAAACCGGGCTGGCCGTCACCGTCCGCGGCGGCGGGCACAACTTCGGCGGCGCGGCCGTGGCCGACGGCGCGCTGCTGATCGACCTCTCCGCGCTGCGCACCATCGAGGTCGACAGCGGCGCCCGTACGGCCCGCGTCGGCGGCGGCGCGACCTGGGCCGAGCTCGACGCGGCGACCCAGGAGCACGGCCTGGCCACCCCGGGCGGCACGGTCAGCGACACCGGCGTCGGCGGGCTCACGCTCGGCGGCGGGTTCGGCTGGCTGACTTCGCGCCACGGGCTCTCGATCGACAACCTGCTCTCCGCCGAGGTCGTCACCGCGGACGGCCGCGTCCTGCGCGCGTCCGAAACCGAGCACCCGGACCTCTTCTGGGCGTTGCGCGGCGGAGGCGGCAACTTCGGCGTCGTCACCGAGTTCGAGTTCCGGCTGCACCCGGTCGGGCCGCTGGTCGAGCTGGGCATGTTCTTCTGGCGCCTCGACGACGCCCCGGCGGCGCTGCGGTTCGCCCGCGACGTCCTGGCCTCGCTGCCGGACGGCGCCGGGGCGATGCTCGCCGGCCTGAACGCCCCGCCGGTGCCGTTGGCGCACCACGGCGCACCCGGGGTGGCGCTGATCGTCGCCGGGTTCGACGGCCCGGAGCGGCACGCCGAGCTCGTCGCGCGGATCCGGGACGGGGTGCCCGCGCTCTTCGAGCTGGTCACGCCGATCCCGTACACCGAGCTGCAGAAGATGCTCGACGGCGGTGCGCCACGCGGGCTCTTCGCCTACGAGAAGTCCTTGTACCTCAGCGAACTCTCCGACGACGTGCTCGACGTCGTCGCCGCGCACCTGCCCGGGAAGTCGTCGCCGCTGTCGCTGGTGCCGGTGTTCCCGGTCCGGGGCGCGTTCTCCGCGGTGGCCGACGACGCGACGGCGTTCGGCGGCGCCCGTCAAGACGGCTTCGTGTTCGGGATCGCGGCGGTCGCGCCGTCCGCGGAGCTGCACGCCGCGGACCGGGCGTGGACGCGGGCGTTCTGGTCGGCGCTCGTGCCGCACTCGGGCAACACCGGCGGGTACGTCAACTTCATGGCGGAGTACGAGCAGGACCGCGTCCGGACGTCGTACGGCGCGGAAAAGTACGCGCGGCTGCAGCGGATCAAGACCGCGTACGACCCCGGAAACGTGTTCCACCACAATGCGAATATCCCGCCTATCGGAACATGAATTCACAACCTTGAACGACTATCCGCCGGGTGTACAAGCGCCAGTCCGTTGTGGAAAACTTCCGGGAACCTGGAGCATTTCCCCACACGGAATGGCGGTCACCTGTGAGCGTTACCCGGAGAACCCTGCTGACCACCGCGGCCGGTGCCGCGGTGGCGGCGAGCGCCAGCACCCCCACCGTCGCCGCGGCGGCCTCCCTCGATGCCTCCGACCAGGCATCGGTCACCCGGACGCTCCGCCAAGCGGCCGACTACGCGGTCGCCAAGCTCCGCGCGGTGGCACCCGGTGTCACCGCGTTCCCGGTCGGCACGAAGTTCGAGAAATGGACCTATTCGCAGAATGGCGACTGGGTCGGCGGATTCTGGCCCGGCCAGTTGTGGCTGGCCTGGCTGCACAGCGGTGACGAACAATTCAAGACCCTCGCGCTGGCGTCCGCGGAGAAACTCGCGCCGCGCCAGAACGACACCGGCACGCACGACCTCGGTTTCCTCTTCTACCCGTCGTGGGTGACCGCGTACCGGCTCACCGGCGACGAAAAGTGGCGGGCGGGCGCGGTACAGGCGGCGTCTTCGCTGATCAAGCGATACAACCCGGCCGGGAAGTTCATCCGCGCCTGGGGCGCGCTGACCGACCCGAACAACGCGGGCCGCGTCATCATGGACACGATGATGAACCTCGACCTGCTGGCTTTCGCGAGCAAGCAGACCGGGGATCCGCAGTACCTCGAGATCGCCGTCGCGCACGCGAAGACCGCGCAGCGCAACTTCCTGCGCCCGGACGGCTCGACCCCGCACGTCTTCGACTTCGACCCGGTCACCGGCGCGCCGATCGGGCCGAACACGGTGCAGGGCTACAGCCCCACGTCGTGCTGGTCGCGCGGGCAGGCGTGGGGGATCTACGGCTTCACGACCATCCACCGCCGCACCGGGGACAGGGAGTTCCTGACCACGGCCCGGCGCCTGGCGGACTTCGCGTTGTCGCACCTGACGTCGGACCACGTGCCGGTGTGGGACTACCTCGCGCCGCAGGCACCGAACGACGTCAAGGACGCGTCCGCCGGGGTGATCATGGCGTGCGGCCTGCTCGACCTCGCGGAGATCACGCACCGCGCGCAGTACCGCGACGCCGCGCTGCGGATCCTCTCGGCGATTTCGCAGACGTGCCTGACGACGAAGTCGGCGCGGGCCGAGGCGAGCGTCGCGCGCTGCACCCGCAACCGGCCGGCCGAGGACGGCATCGAGGTGTCGCTCCCCTACGCCGACTACTACCTGCTGGAAGGCATCCTGCGGGTGCTCGACCGACCGAAGGCCGACCGGGCCGTCGACCTGTCGAGCGTCTGACCCACCGGGGGAGGCCGCCACCTCCCCTAGTGGTGGTGCGCGTGGACCTTCGCGTGGCCGAGGCCGCGCCCGATCATCCACTTGTTCACCGGCACGGTGACGACGAACGCGACCGCCAGCGAAAGCGCCAGCGCCAGCCAGAAGAGGAGGCTGGCCAGGCCGGCGTCCATCGCCCCCGGGATCGCCACGACGACCGTGTTGTCGATCAGCTCCATGACGGCGATCGACACGGTGTCGGCGGCCAGCGCGACCTTGAACGCGGCCGCCGCGGACAGCCCCGACTTCAGCACGCCCCGCATGGTCAGGCCGTAGCCGAAGACGAACGCGAGCACGATCGACAGGACGACGGTCGCCGCGTTGTGCAGGCCGAACGCCGTGCCGAGCACCATGCCGAGCACTTCGCCGATCGCACAGCCGGTCAGGCAGTGCAGGGTCGCCTGGATCGCTGTCGCCCACGAAGCTCCACGCTGTTCGTTCATGCGGGGAACTATACCCCCTGGGGGTAACTACGCCAGTGTCTCGCGCGCCACAGGCGACCCAGCGTGCATGCGGCCGTCGCTCACTGTGAGCGACACCGCCGGACCAGCGAATTCTCGCCAGAAATCCACGAGGTAGAACTCACTTCCGTAACCCTTTGCGCACATCCCGTTGACCAGCGTTACGCGGAGCCCTACCTTCCCCCTTGGTCTCCACCGTGCGCAGACCGATCGAAAGTCCTGAGGAATGGGTGGGGATGCGAGGGCCGACGAAGACGTTCCGGCTGGTCGCGACGCTGCTGCTGGGTGCGGCGCTCGCGCTCGGGGGCTGCTCGGAACAGCTGGGCAGCGCGCCCGCGTCGGCGCCGACGCGGATCGCGTTCGTGCCGAAGGTCGACGGCATCCCGTACTTCCAGGCGATGAACACCGGCGGCCTCGAAGCGGCGAAGCAGCTGGGCGTGGAGTGGTCCACGGTCGGCCCGAAGACCGTCGACCCCGACGCCCAGGTGAGCATCGTGCGCGACCTGATCGCCAAGAAGGTCGACGTCATCGTCGTCGCGCCGAACGACCCCGCCGCCCTCGCGCCGGTGATCGCCGAGGCCCGCGCGAAGGGCATCCACGTGCTCACCTCCGACACCGACGCGCCGGGCACGCAGCGCGAGGTGTTCGTCAACCAGGCCAGCGCCCAGGGCATCGGCGCCGCGCTCACCGACGCGCTGATGAAGCGGACCGGCGGCACCGGCGAGTACGCGATCGTCTCGTGCGGGCCGGCCGCGGCGAACCTCAACACCTGGATCTCGGTCCAGAAGGAGTACGCGGCCGAGCACTACCCGAAGGCCCGGCTCGTCGAGACGCTGTACGCGGGTGAGGACCAGGACACCGCGACGGAGCTCGCCAAGGAGCTGATGGTCCGCCACCCGGCCCTCACCGGCCTGGTCGGCGAGTGCACGACGTCCGCACCCGGCGTCGCGAAGGCCGTGCGCGAGCAGCAGAAGATCGGGCAGGTGTTCACCGTCGGCGTCGGAACGCCGCAGGCGATCAAGCCGTACCTGCTCGACGGCTCGTGCTCGCAGTCGGTGCTGTGGAATGTCGAGTCGCTGGGCTACCTGACCGCCTGGACGGCGAAGCAGGTCGCCGACGGCAAGCCGCTCCAGCCGGTCAACAAGGTGAGCCTGGAGTTGCCGGCGGTGAAGTACGACGCCACGTCGAAGACCGTCCTGCTGGGCGATCCGCTGCTCATCACCGCCGACAACGTCGACCAGTTCAAGTACTAGCGCACGTCGATCGTCACCGTCGCGGTGCTCGTCGCCGCCGGGAGCCTGGTGGTGTCGACAGCCAGGTATTCGCCGTCGTCCTGGCGGCCGTCCGGCAGCGTCTTCGGGTGCAGCGCGTACGGCGGGGCCGCGTTCGTGACGCCGTCGATGCCGAAGTCGTTGTCGTTGCTGATCACCAGCGTGCGGCCGCCGTCCGTCGTCGCGACGCCCTCGACCTTGTCGTGGCCGAAGAAGCCGCCGCTCGGGTCCAGGCCGGTGACCAGGGCGCCGAGGTCCAGGTAGAGCTTCTTGCGCACCGGCGTGATCCCGGCGGCGGCCAGGTCCTTCGTCGCCTCGGCCGTGGTGTCCTTGCCGACGTAGGCGTCGATGCTCTTGCTGCCGATCAGCACGCCGCCCTTGACGGCGTCGTAGCCGGCGGCCTGCGGGCCGACGTCGGTGGCGCCGGTCAGGTCGATCTCGAACAGCTTCTTGTAGGCGCCCGGTTCCACCTTGCCGTCGCGTTCGTCGACGAGGAAGCGCGTCGCCGAGAGCGCGGTGATCTCGCTGACCGCGGTGCTCGTGGTGGCCGGGTCGTCGAGCAGGTAGAGATACTCGTGGGTGGCGCGGGTCCGCAGGTCGACGGTGACGATCCGCAGCGTGGTGACGTTGCCCGGCTTCTTCGTCAGGTCGGGCTGCTGCAGCGCGGACTGCATGACGCCGACGAGTGTCCGGCCGTCCGGGGTCAGCGCGAGGCCTTCCATGCCCTTGTTCGGCACGCGGTACTTCAGCTCCGCCGGCAGCGAGCCGTCGAACGGCGAGAGCCGCTCGATCGCGCGGCCGTCGCGGCCGAAGCGGGTGATGAAGGGGCCGTACTCGTCGGAGACCCAGAAGGTGCCGTCTTTCTGCGCGACCAGGCCTTCGGAGTCGTAGCCGTTCGCGGACTTCGGCAGGACGTTCCCATTCAGGTCGACGATCTTCTCGCCGGTGTCGGCGAGCGGGCTGACCTGGCCGTTGTAGGGCGTGCCGTCCGCGGCGCGCAGCGGGATGGTCTTCTCCAGCACGGCTTTCCCGCCGCGGAGCCGGAACTTCCCGATGGCCGGGGTGAAGGCGGGCAAGGGTTCGATCTTGCCGCCGTCGGGCGCGTCGACGTTCGGGCCGCGGTCGGTGAGGCCGTAGAACTCGTCCCTTTCGCCGGGGACGGGGGTGAGCGCGGAGCCGTACGCGCCGCCCTTGATGGACACGCCGCCGATGGTGGCGAGCGGCTTCAGGCCGGTCGGGTAGAGCTTCACGGCGTCCGAAACGGTGTAGGTGAAGGAATCCCGGCCGGTGAAGCCGGGGGCGGGGGTGTAGCGGAGGGTGCCGTCGGCGTCGAGGTCGACGGTCCCGTGCGCGGCGGCGGTGTGCCGGACGACGGCGGTGCCGCGGTCGTTGCGGAGCAGGTCCGCGGTCAGGGTCCGCCCGGCGTGGGTCTTGAGGTGGTCGTCCTCGGCCCTCGGCCCGTGACCGTGCGCTTCGGCCGGCCCCGCGGCCAGCGGCAGCGCCAGCACGCCGGCGACCAGGGCGATCGTTACCCGCTTCATCCCGTTTCTCCTCCTCCGGCGCGTGGACCGCGCCGGAGGAGGAGTCTCCGTGCCCGAAGTGGACGGTGGCCGGCTTCGAGGAGTCCAGGACGTTAACGGTCGCGCCGGCAGGTCTGCCGCGCTGGTCGTGGTCAGCGGTGCCGGCGGACGTGGGCCACTGCCGCGCCGCCGCCCAGCACCAGGATCAGGGCCGTCAAGCCCCAGCGGCGCTTCTCCTGCGTCCGCACTCCCGTGTCCTGGGCCACCGGCTCCGGCTCCTCCGTCGGCTGCACGTGCCGCTTCGACGACGGTGGCGGCGGCGGAAGCGGCTCCTCGGCCTTCGGCGCCGTGGTGGCCACCGAGGTCGGAGTAGGTGTCGGGGTCGTCGGGATCACCGCCGCCGGCTGCTCCACCGGCGGCGGCTGGGACGGCGGTGGCGGCTCCGGCGTGGCCGAGGAAGCCGGCGGCGGAGACGGCGAAGGAGTCGGCGATGCCGAACTGGTGGTAGGCGGGGGCGGAGGCGGCGGAGCCGCTTCGGCGAAGCACCCCGCCGCGTCCCCGCTCACCAACGCCGGCCCTGTCGACACCTCGACCGCCGCACCCGAGCCGTCCCGGGGCAGGCGGTAGGTCACGCTCCGGCGGCCCGCCCGGTTGGCCGTCGCGTAGATCGCGTCCGGCGCCAGCACCACCGACCCGTACGCTCCCCCGCGCGGGAACCGCAGGTCCGGCACCACCACGACCTTCCCCGTCGCGGGGTCCAGCGTCACCACCGAGCTGTCGCCGCGCGAAGTCGTCGACACCCCGTACAGCAAGCCGGAATCCGGGTCGTACGCGAAGTCGTCGACGCCCACCGCGAGCGACACCGGCCGCAGCGCCGTCCGGTGGACCACCCGGATGTAGTCCGCCGACGCCGGGTCGATGTCCACTGTGTACAGATCGCTGTCCTGCCGCACGTACCAGCGGTTTCCGGCGATGGCGCCCGCCGTCGCACCCGTGACCTGGCTCCACACCGGACGCTGCGCGCCCGCCCGGCCGACCACGCCGAGGTCCGTCACCGCCCCCGACGCGTCGATCCGCACCGCGTGGGCGCCGTGGTCGTAGCGGCCCCGGCGCGTTCCGTCCGCGACGCCGTACACCACGTCCTGCCCGGCCGAGTACCCCATCGCGTTGATCCAGTACCCGGCCTGGGTCAGGCGTTTCGTGGTCCCGTCGGGCAGGGACAGCAGCCGCAAGGTCGTCGGCGCGCCGTCACGTTCGTTCTCCGCCTGCAGGATCGTGCAGGTGTCCGGGTCCTGGGCCGCCGGACGCTTCGAGGACGACGCCGGCGCGAGCCAGCCCGTCGCCGCCAGCACCGCCGAGACCGCCGCCGCCACGCCGAGCATCGCCGCCCAGCGGGCCCGCGTGCCGGTCAAGCCAGCCGGTCCAGCGCGCCGGTGAACGCCTCCGCCGGGATCTTCGCGCCCCCGCTGAACGGGTTCTGCAGCTGGTAGATCGCGAACAGCAGCAACGTGATCGTGCCGGCCAGCGTCGAGACGATGATGATGTGCGCCGCCAGCCGCGTGCCGCCGAACAGGTTCGGCAGCAGGATCGCGGTGATCAGGCTGCCCAGGATCAGTGCGAACCAGACGACCGCGCCGACCCCGCCGCCACCCGCGTTGTTCAGCCGTTGCGTGCGGGCCTGGTAGACCGACCAGAGCTGGTTGCTCGCCTCGGTCTTGCGGTCGATCGCCCAGTCGCCGTCGACGTCGGCGGCCGCGACGGCCTGGCGCATCTGGTCCAGCTGAGTCCAGCCCGTGGCGGCGATCTCGCCGCCGTCGGCCAGCCGCGGCCACTCCTGTTCTTCGACCGTCCGCGCGTAGGCGACGGCGAGCTGGTGCACGCGGTCCTTCGTCTCCGCCGGCAACGCGTCGGCCGCCCACGTCGCCGCGACCAGGCTGTCCGCTTCGGTCTGCGCGTCCTGGCTCGCCGAGCCGACCGAGTCGAACAGCGAGATGAGCACGAACGCGACCAGCACCGCGTGCAGCCCGCCGACGATGGTGAACACCTGGCCCGCCGCGTCGTTGTTGTCGGGCCGCCCCTCGTCCCAGCCGAACCGGCGGACCAGGTACGCGATCACGCCCCCGACGAGGGCCGCGCCGGCCACCCAGAGCCCGCCGGCCACGAAGATGTTCATCCACGTCCTTTCCGCACCGGCGCATTCACGCCAGGGTGGTCAAGTTAGTGCACCCATTTCCGCACGGACAACCGGGTATTGTTCGATTCATCCGAGTGGCCTCACCCGGGCCGCCGTTATCGCCGGTTCGGCGCAGTTCACCGCCGATCCGGCCGCTGGCTCGCACCCCGCAGCAACCGTCGATTCCCCTTATGCACTGGGGATCTTCTCGACCGGGTGACGCCTGCGAACGGCGGGTGACGACCGCGGCGAACGCGGTGTCCGAAATGGCCGAAGGTCGAACAGGTGATTCTCCCGCGGGACCCGATCGTGTCATTGTGCGGGCGGACGCCGTTGCTATGTTGATTCTCCGTCGCAACCCGGTTTTCCGAATGATGGGGTGGTTTTCGCTGTGACTGTCACCGACCCGGTGGACACCGACCAGGCACCGCAGAGCCTCGGCCGGGCCGCGGCCCGGACCCTGGCCACCACGACCAAGTCGGTCCCCCAGATGCAGGGCATCTCCTCCCGCTGGCTGCTCAAAGTCCTGCCCTGGGTCGAAGTATCCGGCGGCGCCTACCGCGTCAACCGCCGCCTCTCCTACTCCGTCGGCGACGGCCGCGTCACCTTCACCACCACCGGCGCCGAGGTCCGCGTCATCCCACCCGAACTCGGCGAACTCGCCCCCCTGCGCGGCTACGACGACGAAGAGGTCCTCACCGAACTGGCATCCCGGTTCTCCCAACACGAATACGAACCCGGGGACGCCCTCGTCGAATTCGGCTCCCGGGCCGACCAGGTGTTCCTCATCGCCCACGGCAAGATCACCAAAGTCGGCACCGGCGCCTACGGCGACCAGACCGTCCTGGGCACCCTCGCCGACGGCGACTACTTCGGCGAGACGGCGTTGGTCCGGGACGACGGGATCTGGGAGTTCACCGCCAAAGCCGTCACCACCTGCACCGTCCTCACCCTGCCGAGGGACGTGTTCGAGGACGTCCTCTCCCGGTCCGAGACATTGCAAGCCCACCTGGACGCCTACGTCGCCGGCGGGGCGTCGGCACGCAACGACCACGGCGAAGCCGAAATCTCCCTCGCCTCCGGCCACGACGGCGAACCGACCCTGCCCGGCACGTTCGTCGACTACGACGCCCAACCCCGGGAATACGAACTCTCCGTCGCCCAGACCGTCCTGCGCGTCCACTCCCGCGTCGCCGATCTCTACAACCAGCCGATGAACCAGATCGAACAACAACTCCGGCTCACCGTCGAGGCCCTGCGGGAACGCCAGGAACACGAACTGATCAACAACACCGGCTTCGGGCTGCTGCACAACGCCGACTTCGCCCAGCGCATCCCCACCCGCACCGGCCCACCCACCCCCGACGACCTCGACGAACTCCTCGCCCTGGTCTGGAAAGACCCCGGAGTCTTCCTCGCCCACCCCAAAACGATCGCCGCGTTCGGCCGGGAATGCACCAAGGCCGGGTTGTATCCCGACGCCGTCGACCTCGGCGGGCACCACGTCCCCGCCTGGCGCGGCGTGCCGATCCTGCCGTGCAACAAGATTCCCGTCTCCGACACCCGCACCAGCTCCATCCTGCTGATGCGCACCGGCGAACAAGCCCAGGGCGTGGTCGGGCTGCACCAGACCGGGCTGCCGGACGAATACCAGCCGGGACTGAACGTGCGGTTCATGGGTATCAACGAGCAGGCGATCATCTCCTACCTCGTCTCCGCCTACTACTCGGCCGCGGTGCTGGTGCCGGACGCGTTGGCGGTGCTGGAAAGCGTCGAACTCGGCCGGGAGGCGTGATGGCGGAACCGACGACCCCGCCCCGCAAGCCCGACGCGGAACCGCCGCGCCCCGGGCCCGGCCTGCCACCGTCGGCCTTCGGGCCGACCGGGCTCGGCACCGCCGCCGCCCGCGTCGTACCCAAGCCCGCCGCACCCGAACCCGATCGGCGCGTGAACCCTTGACCGTTACCGAAGAACAGCTGTCGCTGGGCGTCAAAGCCGCGCGGACGCTGACCACGACGACCAAGACCCCGCCGCAGATGCGCGGCATCACCACCCGCTGGCTGCTCTCCCAGCTGCCCTGGGTCGACGTCCCCGCCGGCAGCTACCGCGTCAACCGCCGCCTCACCTACACCGTCGGCGACGGCAAAGTCTCCTTCTACACCACCGGCGCCCGCGTCCAAGTCGTCCCCGCCGAACTCACCGAACTCGAACTCCTCCGCGGCTTCGGCGACGAAACGGCGTTGGGTGCGCTGGCCGAAGCCTTCGAACAACGCGAATACGAACCCGGCGCCACCATCGTCGACACCGGCACCCCGCTCGACACCCTGTTCCTCCTCGCCCACGGCAAAGTCACCCAGCACGGCCGCGGCGAATACGGCGACGAAACCCACCTCGGCACCGTCACCGACGGCGACCACTTCGGCGCCGAACTCCTCGCCCGCGACGACGCCACCTGGCCGTTCACCGCCCGCGCCGCGACGCGCGTCATCGCGCTGGTGCTCCCGGCCGCGGCGTACGCCAGGCTCAACGGCCGGTCCGAACCACTGCGGACGCACGTCGCCGAAGCCCTTGCGCGGCCGCGGAAACCGGCGAACAAGGCCGGTGAGGCCGCCATCGACCTGTCCGCCGGGCACGACGGCGAACCGATCCTGTCCGGCACGTACGTCGACTACGACCCATCGCCGCGCGAGTACGAACTCGCCGTCGCCCAAACCGTCCTGCGCGTCCACAACCGCGTCACCGATCTCTACAACCACCCGATGAACCAGCTCGAGCAACAACTGCGGCTGACCGTGGAAGCCTTGCGGGAACGGCAAGAACACGAACTCGTCAACAACACCGACTTCGGGCTCCTGCACAACGCCGACCTCAAACACCGGCTGACGACCCGCACCGGACCGCCCTCGCCGCTGGACCTCGACGACCTGCTGTGCCGGCGCCGCAAGACGAAGTTCTTCCTCGCCCACCCCCGCGCCATCGCCGCGTTCGGCCGCGAATGCACCCGCGCCCGCGTCTACCCCGACACCACCCTCCTCGACGGCAAACGCGTCATGGCCTGGCGCGGTGTCCCGATCCTGCCGTGCGACAAGATTCCCGTCACCGACACGGGCACGACGTCGATCCTGGCGATGCGGACGGGCGAGGACGACGCCGGCGTGATCGGGCTCCGGCCGAAATCCCTGCCGGACGAGTACCAGCCCGGGTTGAACGTCCGGTTCCTCGGGATCAGCGACCGCGCGGTGACGTCCTATTTGGTCAGTGCCTACCACTCGGCCGCGGTGCTGGTGCCGGACGCGCTCGGCGTGCTCGACGACGTCGAGGTCGGCCGCTCGTGACGACCATGGACTCCCGGACCGCCGCCCGGCCGCTGACCGACGTGCTCGCGTGGAGCAAGGGCCTGGTCGACCCCGCGTTGCGCGCCTCGGCCGACCGGCTGCCTGACGCGATGCGGCGGATCGCCGGCTACCACTTCGGGTGGGAGGACGCGCGGGGCGAGCCGTCGGCCGCGGACGGCGGCAAGGCGCTGCGGCCGGCTCTCGTGTTGCTGTGCGCGGAAGCCGCGGGCGGCGATCCCGCGGCCGCCGTGCCCGCCGCCGTCGCGGTCGAACTGGTGCACAACTTCTCGCTGCTGCACGACGACGTCATGGACGGCGACACGACCCGGCGCCACCGGCCGACGGCGTGGACGGTGTTCGGGACCGGGCCCGCAGTGCTCGCCGGCGACGCGTTGCTGAGCGTGGCGTTCGAGCAGTTGACGCCCGAGGGCGCGAAGCTGTTGTCCCAGGGCGTGCTGGATCTGCTGGAAGGCCAGGCGGCCGACGTGGACTTCGAGCAGCGCGACGACGTCACGCCGGCGGAGTGCGTCCGGATGGCGAACGGCAAGACGGCGGCGCTGATCGGAGCGGCCTGCCAGCTGGGCGCGCTGCTCGCCGGGCGGCCGGAGGCGGTGGCGCGGTTCGGGGAGTTCGGCCGGTCGGTCGGGCTGGCGTTCCAGCACGTCGACGACCTGCTCGGCATCTGGGGTGACCCGGAAGAGACGGGCAAGCCGGTGTTCTCGGATCTGCAGAACCGCAAGAAGTCCCTGCCGGTGGTGACGGCGTTGACCTCGGGCACGGCGGCGGGCGCGGAGCTGGCGGGGTTGTACGCGGGGACGGACCCGTTCACGGACGCGGAGCTCGCCCGCGCGGCGGCGCTGGTGGCCGAGGCGGGCGGCCGCCAGTGGAGCCAGGCCCAGGCGGCGGCTTTGGTGGCGAAGGGGTTGCGGGACCTGGCGGCGGTGAACCCGGTGCCGCGGCCGGCGGCGGAGCTGGCATCGCTGGCCCGGCTGATCACGACCCGGACGCACTGAGGGAGGGTTCGCGGGAGCCGGGGCGCCGGCTGATCACGCCCGGACTGACGCGGGCCTCGCCGGACCCTCTCGGGGTTCCCGCCAAGTCGCCCCGACCCCCTCCTCCGCTGTCTTGAATGAGTCATTCAGGACCTCGGAGGTCCTGAATGACTCATTCAAGACAGCGCGGACCGGGCGTCACCCGCCGGGCCGGGGGCGGCATCGCGCCACCTCGACGGGCGTCACTTCCCGGGGCGGGTGAGGCCGTCCTTGTCGGCGTCCAGGCTCAAGATGTTCTTGTCCGTGTCGCCCAGCGCCTTCGTCGCCTGCGCCGACTTCGGCGAGGTCGACAAGTCGAGAAGGCGGATCGGCGCGTCGAGCTTGATGTAGGTCGGGATGTACTCGGCCTTGTCGACCTTCCACCGGTCCCCGTCGCGCACGAACCGGAACCGGGCCGCCGCGCCCTCTTCCGTGTCGCCGCGCGGCTCCGAATGGCGGGCCACGCTGTTGCCGAGCCCGTACGCCACCCACTTGCCGCCGATCTTCTCGAACGGCTGGACGACGTGCGCGTGGTGGCCGACGATCAGGTCCACGTCGTCCGACGCCAGGATCTTCTTCGCCTGCGACCGCTGCTCCGCCGTCGGCTCGTGCTGGTATTCCACACCCCAGTGCAGGCTCGCGATCACGACCTGCGCTCCCGCCTCGCGCGCCTTGCGGGCCGAGGCCAGGACGTCGTCGACGTCGATCTGGTTCGCCAGCCACGGCTTGCCCGCCGGGACCTTGATCCCGTTGAACCCGAACGCGTACGACACCTGCGCGACCTTCACGCCGTTGACGTCCAGGATCAGCGGTTTCGCCGCCTCCGCGGCCGACCGCGCCGAGCCGGTGTGCTTGATCCCGGTCTCGTCGAGCTTGTCCAGCGTCCGCTTCACGCCGTCGGCGCCCTGGTCGATCGTGTGGTTGGACGACGTCGAGCAGGTGTCGTAACCGGTGTCCTTGAGCGCGTCGGCGATCTCCGGCGGCGCACTGAACGACGGATACCCGCTGTACGGGCCGCCTTCCGGCGCCAGCGGCGTCTCGAGGTGGCAGATCCCCAGGTCGGCGCCGGAGATCAGCGGCTTGATCCCGGCCAGCAGCGGCCGGTAGTCGATCTTCCCGCCACCGTCGGCCTCGGCCTGCTCGGTCAGCGCCGGGTGGATCAGGACGTCGCCGGTCGCGACGACGCTGAAGGAGCCTTCCGGGGCGGCCGAAGAAGACGGCGTCTCCGGGAAGGGCGTCGGCGCCGGGCCGGACTGCGGCGGGCTGCTGCACGCGGCCACCAGGACGGCGACCCCGGCGAGCGCGGCGACGCGGTGCTTCGTCATCGGGTCCCCCTAACGTGGTCCGGCCATCCTGCCAGCCGGGCGAAACCGGCAGAGACGGCATCCCGGTCACCAAAAACTTCCACCACAGTCGACAACACCGATCAGAACATTCGCACAGGACAAAACCGGACAACGCGCAGGACAGCAGGGAAAAAATACGATAAATGGCGCCCGCTCGTGCCACGATGCAACTACGGAGAGTAGGTCTCGCTCCGCTAACTGCGGCTTGACGCTCCACGAACGGGTGTTTTGTAATACCAGTCACTCAGCGGCGCCCGCGCGCGCCACTCGACCCCCGGCCTCCTTGGGAGCAACGATGTCCCCACACTCGCACAGGCTGCGCGCCTGGAGCGCTGTTGGTTGTTGTTTGATTTCCGGTGTCCTGCTGGCCTCGTGCTCCTCGGGCAAAGACACCGCCGCACCGCAGCAGCAGGCACCCGCCAACGGCAAGATCACCCTCTACTACCTGCAGAAACAGGGTGACCAGCAGTACTTCGTCGAGCAGGCGCAGGGGGCGCAGGAAAAGGCGAAGGAGCTCGGCGTCGAGCTCAAGGTCGTCAACCTCGGCAACGACGCCAACAAGGCCATCAGCGAACTCGACGCCGCGGTCGCGCAGGGCGCCAACGGCGTCGCCATCGTCGTCCCGGACCAGGCCATCGGCCCGCAGGTGATCGACAAGGCCAAGAGCGCGGGCATCCCGCTGATCGCCTCCGACGACGTCATCAAGGACGGCACCGGCGCGAAGGCGCCGTTCGTGGGCTTCAACGGCAGCCAGATGGGCGACTCGGTCGGCACCGAGGCCGGGAAGCTGTTCAAGGCGGCCGGCTGGACCGCCGCCGACACGAAGATCATCAGCGCCTACAAGCAGGACCTGTCCGTCTGCACCGACCGCGTCGGCGCCGCGAAGTCGGCGTTCGCCAAGGCCGCGGGCTCCGACGTCCAGGTGATCGACGTCGGCACCGACAACACCCCGGTCGACGCGCAGAACCGCTCCGGCGCGGTGATCGGCTCCAACCCCGGCGTCAAGCACTGGGTCGTCTGGGGCTGCAACGACGAGAACGAGACCGGTGTCGTGACCGCGCTGGCCAACTCCGGCGTGCAGGCGAGCAACATCATCGGCGTCGGGCTCGGCGCCTACCTCGACTGCAAGGACTGGGCCGCGGGCAAGGACACCGGCAACAAGTCCGCGCTCTACATCTCCGGCGCCGAGGTCGGCCGCTCGGCGATCCAGGTGCTCGTCGACAAGGTGAAGAACGGCAAGGAGCTGCCCGCGGAGACGATCGCGAAGACCACGATCGTCAACAAGGACAACTACAAGCAGGCCGGCGTCAACTGCACCTGACCGACCCCCTCGTGAGTGCGTAACAGTGTTCCAACACTGTTACGCACTCACGACCGCCGTACGGAAGGCGACCATGTCCTCCTCTTCACCCGCGCTCGCCGTCGAGGGCATCGGCAAGCGCTTCTCCGGCGTCACCGCCCTCGACGACGTCTCGCTGGAGTTCCGCTCCGGCGAGGTGCTCGCGCTGATGGGCGAGAACGGCGCCGGGAAGTCGACGCTGCTGCGCGTCCTCTCCGGCGACCAGGGCCCCGACGACGGCCGGCTCCTCCTGGACGGCACCGAGGTCGCGTTCGACACCCCGCGCGCGGCGATGGCCGCCGGGGTCCGCGTGATCTACCAGGAACCCGAGATCATCCCGCACGTTTCGGTGGCGGAGAACGTCTTCGTCGGCGAGCTCCCCGCCAAGGGCCGGGTGTTCAACCGCCGCACGCTCATGAAGGCGACGCACGACGCGCTCGCCGAGTACGGCTTCGAAGGCGTCCTCAACCCGGCCACGCTCGGCGTCGCCCTCTCCCCCGCGCAACGCCAGCTCGTCGAGATCCTGCGCGTCCTCACCGCGGCCACGCCGCCGAAGGTGATCGCGTTCGACGAGCCGACGTCGTCGCTGTCGGAGCACGAGGTCGAGGCGCTGTTCCGGCTGATCGGCCGGTTGCGCGACAGCGGGGTCGCGGTCGTCTACGTCTCGCACCGGATGAAGGAGATCTTCGAGCTCGCCGACCGCGTCGCCGTGCTGCGCGACGGGAAGCTCGTCGGCGTCCAGCAGGTCGCGGAGACCGACGAGCCCGGCCTGGTGCGGATGATGATCGGCCGCGACCTGTCGGCCCTCGAGCGCCGCGTCACGCAGGACACCGGCGACGTCGTGCTGAAGCTCGACGACGTCACGACCGACGACGTCACCGGCATCTCGCTCCAGGTTCGCGTGGGCGAGGTCGTCTGCCTGGCCGGCCTGGTCGGCGCGGGACGCTCCGAGCTGGCCCGCGCGATCGTCGGCGATCTGCCGATCCGGTCCGGGACCGTCACGCTCGACGGGAAGCGCCTTCGCGCGCACAACCCGGGTGACGCGGTCAAAGCCGGGATCGGCTTCGCGCCCGAAGAGCGCAAGACGGACGCGTTGCTGATGCAGCGGTCCGTACGCGACAACGTGTCCATCGCCGTCCTCGATCGCCTTCGCCGCTTCCGCGTGGTGAAGCGCGCGAAGGAACGCGCGCTCGTCGAGGAGTACGTACGCGAGCTTCGCGTGCGGACGCCGTCGATGGAGCAGGAAGTCCGCAAGCTGTCCGGCGGCAACCAGCAGAAGGCCGTCCTCGCGCGCTGGCTCGCGCGGCGGCCGAAGCTGCTGATCCTCGACGAGCCGACGCGCGGGGTCGACGTCGGCGCGAAGGCCGAGATCTACCGGATCATCGACGGCCTCGCCGCGGAAGGCATCGCGCTGCTGGTCATCTCCTCCGACCTGCCCGAGGTGCTGACGCTGGCCGACCGCATCCTCGTCATGCGGGCCGGGCGCCTGGCCGGCGAGATCGGCCGTGAAGAGGCGACCGAGGAAGCCGTGCTGACCCTCGCCATCCCCGAAACCGAACCAGCCGTGGAAGAAGCCCAGGAGATCGGCGCATGAGTACCCCCACCAAGGAAACGTCGGCCCCGGCCGCCCCGGCGCAACCGAGCGCGGCGCGCCGGGTCTTGACCGGCATCGGCGTGCAGAACTCGAGCCTGATCATCACGCTGATCGCGTTGATCGTCCTGCTGAGCATCCTGAACGACAACTTCCTGCGCACCAACAACTTGCTGCTGATCGGCAGCGCGATCACCATCATGGGGCTGCTGGCCCTGGTCCAGACGCTGGTGATCATCCTCGGCGCGCTGGACATCTCGGTCGGCTCGATGGCCGGGCTCGCGTCGGTGATCTCCGCGATGGTGTTCACCTCGACCGGCAACGCGGAGGTCGGCATCCTCGCCGCGATCGGCGTCGGCATCCTCTGCGGCCTGGTCAACGGCATGATCATCATCTTCGGCCGGGTCAACCCGGTGGTCGCGACGCTCGCCATGCTGGCCACCTACAAGGGCATCGCGCAGGTGATCTCGGACGGCAAGTCGCAGGGCTACACCGGCGGCGACGACCTGTTCATCTTCCTGGCCAAGGGCGCGATCGCGGGCCTGCCGTCGCTGGTGTGGGTGTTCCTGATCGTCGCGGCGCTGCTGCACTTCCTGCTGAAGTACACCGACATCGGCCGCAACGTCTACGCCATCGGCGGCAACGACACCGCGGCGCGGCTGGCCGGCATCAACATCAACCGGTACATCATCGGCGTCTACGCCCTCGCCGGCGTGGTCGCCGCGGTCGCCGGCGTCCTGATCACCGCGCGCACCGGCTCGGGCCAGCCCGTGTCCGGGTCCGAGGGCCTGGAGCTGCAGGCCGTGACCGGCGCCGCGCTCGGCGGCACGATGCTCAAGGGCGGTCGCGGGTCGATCATTTCGACGGTGCTCGCGGTGATCATCCTGGGCGTGCTCGACAACGGCATGTCCGGACTGGGCATCAACCCGTTCTGGCAGAACGTCGCCCACGGCGCCCTGCTCGTGATCGCGGTCGTGCTGCAGCAGCTGCGCAGCGGGGAGCGTCGCGTCGGCCTGCCCGAGTGAATCTCCACGCGCGCATCGTGGACGAGCTGGGCAGGCTCATCGTCGAAGGCGTCCTCGGGGACGGGCAGCCGCTCGTCCCCGAGGAACTCGGGCGGCGTTTCGCCGCGTCGCGGACTGTGGTCCGCGAGGCGCTGCGCGTGCTGGAGTCCAAGGGCATGGTCACCGCGCGGCCGCGGGTCGGCACGTGGACGCTGCCGCCCGACGCGTGGGACGCGATCGACCCGGACGTCATCGCTTGGCGCGTCAACGGTCCCGACCGGCCCCGGCACCTGCGTGAGCTCGCCGAACTGCGGCTGGCGATCGAGCCGCAGGCGGCGCGGATGGCCGCGCAGCACCGGCGTCCGGACGAGCTGTCCGCGATGGCCGCGGCGTACGAGCTGATGGCGGACGCGGTCGAGCGGGCCGACGCGGAAGCGTTCCGGGCCGCCGATTCGCGGTTCCACGCGGCGCTGATCCGCGCGTCCGGCAACGCGCTGATCGCCCAGCTGCACGTCCCGGTCGTGGCGGCGCTGCGGGCGCACGGCGAGCCGCTGGAGCTCGTCGCGCATTCCCGCGTGCTGACGCTGGTGCTGGCGAAGAACGCCGACGGGGCCGAGTCGGCGGCCCGCCGGTTGCTGGAAACCGTTGCGCCGTACCGCTCACCGGCACCTTGACACGTCCAGCGGGAAGCGCTTCACTCGCTGCGGATGACCGCCGCCATGACGTGCTGAGGAGGACGCTTTTCATGCGTTTCCCGGGTATTGGTGGCTTTGGCGTGCTCGCGGCCGCAGCCGTGGCGGGCAGTCTGTTGACAGCCCCCGTCGCTGCCGCCGCCGTTTCCTGCGCCGTTTCGGACGAAATGGTCGCCGCAGGCAACTACTGGGTGACCAACGGGACGAACCTCGAGGCGCCGGACTGGCAGAACGCGACGTTCCACGTCGGCAACCTGGCGCTGGTCCGGACCACCGGCCAGTCGAACCACAAGACGCTGCCGTGGGCGCAGGCCAACAACTACCAGCTGCCGCTGGATCCGAAGCGGCCGTTCTTCCCGGACAACCAGGCGGCCGGCGAGGCGTACCTGGACCTGTACACGTACTTCCACCCGGAGATCTCGCTCGACTCGATCCGCACGCGCATCAAGGACGAGGTCGCGTCGGTGCAGGCGGGGCACCGGGACTACTGGAACTACGTCGACGCGCTGAACATGGCGATGCCGTCGTTCGCGCGGATGAGCCTGATCGACCATAATCCGTCCTATTTGGACGCGATGGACCAGCTCTACCGGACGTCGGAACGCAAGCTGTACAACGAGTTCACCGGCCTGTGGTACCGCGACGAGCGGTTCAAGGGCTCGGGCATGTTCTGGTCACGCGGCAACGGCTGGGCACTGGCGGCACTGACGAAGGTGCTGCAGGTGCTGCCGGCGGACGACCCGCGCCGGCCGGAGTACCTGCGGGTGTTCAGGAAGATGGCGTTCTCGTTGTCCTTGCTGCAGCGGCGTGACGGCTTCTGGAATTCCGACCTGCTGAACCCGCGGGACCACGGAGGCCCGGAGACGAGCGGCACGGCGTTCTTCACGTACGGCATCGGCTGGGGCATCACGGCGGGCATCCTGGACGCGTCCCGCTACCGCCCGGTGGTGGACAAGGCGTGGACGGCGCTGTCGACGAAGGCGTTGCAGCCCAACGGGTTGGTGGGCTACGTCCAGCCGGCGGGCGACCGCCCGGCGACGGCTCACGCGACCGACACGTCGGCGTTCGGCGTGGGCGCGTTCCTGCTGGCGGGCCAGGAAGTGGCGAAGCTGCAGGGCTGCTCGGCGGAGTAGGGCCTACTTCAGGCAGTCACCCGGCTCGCCCCGGCGCAGGTCCGGGTCGTCCTGGGGGAACGTTCGGGCCACGCCCGGCCCCGAGGAGCGGTGCTCGAAACGCACTGTCACCCGGCCGTGGCCCGCACCCTGCACCCAGCCTGTTCCGAACTCCGAGTGCACCACGTCGTCGCCCTGGCGCCACTCCGAAGGCGGAGCCGCGGGTGCCGGGGCGGCGACCACCGTCGATGTCGATGGCACCGAAGGTGCCGCCAAGGTGAACAGCGCGTCCTGGTGCGGTACCGACAGCCCGCTGTACGCCACCCCCGCCAAGCGGATCCCGCCGAACTCCGCCGGGTCCAGCAGCAGCCTCTCCGCGACCGCCGACAGCTCCGCCAAGTCGTCCGTCGGGGCCGAGATCGTCTCCGAGCGGGTCACCGTGTGCATGTCCGTGTGCCGCAGCTTGATCACCACCGTGCGCGCCACCCGCTCGGCCTTCACCAGCCGCTTGTGCGCGCCCACCGCGATGCGCCGGACCTCCGCCTTCAAAGACGCCAGGTCGATGATGTCGGTGTCGAACGTCGTTTCCGCGCTGACCTGCTTGGTCTCGCCGCGGTCGGCCACCGGGCGGTCGTCGAAGCCCGTCGCCAGGCGGCGCAGGTCCCGGCCGACCACGCCGCCCAGCGTGGCCACCGCGTCCTGTTCGGACAGTGCCGCCAGCTGCCCGAGCGTCTGGACGCCGATGAACCGCAGCTTCCCCTCCGCCACCGGGCCGATCCCCCACAGCGCGCGCACCGGCAGCGGCGCGAGGAACTCGCGTTCGGTGCCCTGCGGCACCACCAGCAGGCCGTCCGGTTTGGCCTCGTCGGACGCGATCTTGGCGATCTGCTTGCCGTTGCCCGCGCCGATCGACGCCACCAAACCGGTTTCCGCGCGGATCCGGGCCCGCAACGAGGCACAGAACGAAGTCACCTCGGCCAAAGAGGCCCCGGCCAGCGAAGGCGGCTCGGCGAACGCCTCGTCGAGGGAGATCTTCTCCAGCAGCGGCGCCACCGACGTCACGACGGCGAACACCTCCTGGCTGAGCCGTTCGTACACGCGGAACCGCGGCGGCACGATCACGCCGTTCGCCGGGAGCAGCCGGCGCGCCTGGGCCATCGGCATCGCCGACTTGATGCCGAACGCCCGCGACTCGTAGCTCGCGCCCGCGACGACGCCGCGGGGTCCGGTGCCGCCGACGAGCACCGGCCGCCCGGCCAGCGTCGGGCGGGTGAGCTGCTCGGCCGACGCGTAGAAGGCGTCCAGGTCGAGGTGGATCACCCAGCGGGCCACGTCAGTCGCCGCCGGTGGCGTCCAGCAGCCGGTGGAGCGCCTTCGTGTAGTTCTCGAACGCCGCCCGGCCGGCCGGGGTCAGCTTGACGAGCGTGACCGGGGTGCGGTGCTCGTACGCCTTGGTGATCTCGACGTACTCGGCGTCCTCGAGCTTGCGCAGGTGCGTCGAGAGGTTGCCCGCCGTCATGTCGAGGAGCTGCTGCAGCCGCGGGAAGGTGATCTGGTCGCCGGTGTGCAGCCCGGCGAGCGCGACCGTGACCCGCAGCCGCGCCTGGGCGTGGATGACCGGGTCGAGCTGCGGCAGCTCGCTCATCGCGACTTCTTCTCGCGGACGAAGTACACGATCGAGCCCAGCAGGAACCCGCCCCCGCCGCAGACGGCCAGCACCAGGAAGTTGGCCGGGAACCCGACCAGCACGCTCAGCGCCGAGCACACGATCATCCACGCGCCGAGGCCGTACATCAGCTTGTCCTGCCAGAGCATGCCGCCCGCGAGGTACATGACCCCGGTGAGCAGCAGCCAGGTGCCCGACCACAGCAGGGACACCTGGTCGGAGGAGAGCGCCTGGAACGAGGTGATCCGGATGTCGACGACCGTCAGCCCGATCGACGTGAGCGCCCAGCTGTAGCCGTACATCGCGCCGACGGTCTTCGACGGGCCGCGGATCCCCCGCCCGGCCCGGGCGCTGACGAACGCCGTGTAGGCCATCGCGCCGAGGAACAGCACGGCGACGAGCACACCGGCGACCCAGCCGGGAATGCTCTCGGTCTGCGTCGCGAAGTACGTGAAGCCCCAGCCGACGATCCAGGCGAGGGCCCACGCCGCGAGCATCCGCGCCGGGCCCCCGCCCAGTTCCCGGCGGTTGCGCCGGTTCTGCTGGGCGATCAGGTTCAGCGACTCCTCCGCCGACAACGGCTCGTCGTCCACCCTCTCCGCCCTTCGTCCGCGCAGACCCCTCAGTGCTTGAACCTTGTTCTGGTCAGCCCGGCGCGCCCCGCCGCGAAACGGAGGCTCCGCACCCGGTGATGCGCCGGGCGACGGCAGAACAAGGTTCACCGCACGGAGGTTAACAACCATTCACAGCCGCGCGGTGTCCAGCCGGAACCGGCGCACCACCACGAGCGCGGGTACGACCAGCCAACCGGCCAGCACGAGCACCGCGAGCCCCATCCCGCCGGCGTGGGCGAGGGGCTCGAGACCCACCCGGCCGAGCCAGAACGTCGGGAAGAAGTGCGCCAGCGTGGCCATCCAGTCCGGGAGGACGTACAGCGGGATCCACAGGCCGCCGAGCATGCCCAGCGGCATCATCAGCGCGCCGGTGACCGCGCCGACCGTGTCGCCCTTGCCGAACAGGCCGATGGCCAGGCCGAGCACGGCGAACGGGAGGACGCCCAGCCACAGCGACACCAGCACCAGGCCCCACTGGGCCGCCGTCATCTCGACGCCCATCGCCAGGCCCGCGAGGAACAGCACCACGAGCACCGGCAGCGCCACGGCCATCGCCGAGATGACCTTGACGACCAGGTAGCCGGGGCCGCGCATCGGCGTCAGGCGCAGCTGGCGCTGCCAGCCGTCGGTGCGTTCCTGCGCCACCCGCGTGCCGGTGAACAGCGCGCCGCCGCTCGCGCCGTACGCGGCCAGGTTGATCATGGTCTGGACGTCCGCCGCCAGCCCGTTCGGCGCGACGAGCTTGCCGAAGATCGAACCGAACAGCAGGAACATCGCCAGCGGCATGCCGATGGTGAAGATCGTGAACTGGGGACTGCGGACGATCCGCTTGATCTCCAGGCTCAGGTAGGTGGTGTTCACGCGGCGGCCTCCTCGGCGGTCAGCGCCAGGAAGGCCTCTTCGAGCCCGAGCGCGGTGATTTCGATGCCGGACGCCTGCGGGAACTGCGCCAGCAGCGCCCGGACGGCGGCGTCGGAGTCGGCGCAGGCCAGCTCGGCGCGGCCGGCGCGCAGCTGCACGGACGTGACGCCGGCGAGCCGCGCCAGGTCGCTTTCGGACGCGCCCGGGACGGCGGCCTTGAGCACCCGCCCGGACACCGCGGCCCGGACCTCGGCGACCGGCCCGTCGGCGACGACCACGCCGTGGCGCATCAGCACGACGCGGTCGGCGTAGTCCTCGGCCTCGGCGAGGTAGTGCGTCGCGAACAGCACGGTCCTCCCCGTCGCGGCGAACTCGCGGATGGCCGCCCAGAACGCGCGCCGGCCGTCGACGTCCATCGCCGCGGTCGGCTCGTCGAGCACGAGCAGCTTCGGGTCGCCGGCCAGCGCGAGGGCGAACCGGACGCGCTGGCGTTCGCCGCCGGACAACTTGCCGCAGCGGCGTTTCACGAGGTTTTCCAGGCCCGCGCGGGCGATCACCTCGCTCGCCGGCAGCGGGTTCGCGTGCGTCGAGACGATCAGGTCGACGATCTCGCCGACCGTGGCGTCGCCCAGCAGCGCGCCGTTCTGCATCATGGCGCCGACGAGCCCGCGGTCGACGGCCTCGCGCGGGCTGCCGCCCTCGACCGTGACGGTTCCCGCGTCCGGCTTGGTCAGCCCGAGCAGCATGTCGACGGTGGTCGACTTGCCCGCGCCGTTCGGCCCGAGCAGCGCGACGACCTCTCCGCGGGCGATTTCGACGGACACCCCGTCGACGGCGGTGACGCCGCCGAACCGTTTGGTCAGGCCCCGCAGCGCGAACGCCGGTCCCCCAGTCATGGCGTCCCTCCCTTCTGAACTTTGAAACGCAAACTCGACTCGCACTTTGTAACACAAAGTCCGCGCAGGTTCAAAGCCCACGGTGTGGGAAAGCACGAAAAACGGGGTGCCGGGCACTGGGCCCGACACCCCGTCCATGACGGGTTTTCGCAGGTCAGCCGGTGAACCGTCCGGACACGAGACCCTGCGTCGCCGCGACGTCGGCCTTCGCCGCGGTCGGCGCCGGGGGCGTCGGCTGCGGCAGCGGGGCGCACTCGACGTCGGCCGTGCGGCCCGGCTTGCGGGCCGGCAGGGCGCCGGTCGCCAGGTAGTCGGCGATCTTGTTGTCGACGCAAGCGTTGCCGCGCGGGGTGATCGCGTGGCTGGTGCCACCCGGCTCCGCGATCAGCGAAGCGCCCGGGAAGCGGCTGCGGACCTCGAGGCTGCCGGGGTACGGCGTCGCCGCGTCGAGCGTCTCGTCGATCATCAGGACGCTCTGGACGCCCTTGCCGTCGACCTTGGTCGGCTTGCCGGCCTTGGCGGGCCAGTAGAGGCACGGCGCGTTGAACCAGGCGTTCTGCCAGGTGAAGTACGGCGCCTTGGCGAAGGTCTGCCAGTTGTCGCGCTTCCACTGGTTCCAGCTCTGCGGCCACTGGACGTCGGTGCACTGGACGGCGAGGTAGACCGCGTAGCCGTTGTCGTCGCCGCGGCCGCCGAAGGCCTCGAAGAGCGTCTTCCAGTTCTGCCAGTCGCCCTGGTTGACGAACCGGGACAGCGCATCGCCCAGGAGCGTCCACCGCAGCTGGTAGTAGCTCGCCTGCTGGATGACGTCGAGGATCTCGTCCGGGCCGATCACGCCGCCGGCGGGGGTGAAGGTCGTCTTGAGCAGCTGTTCGTTGACCACGCGCTGAACGGCGGCCTGGGTCTTGCCGAGGTGGTAGACGTCGTCGTGCTGGGCGAGCCAGCCGAACCAGATCAGGATGTTCTTGTCGAAGGCGACGTCCTGGTCGAGGTTGTCGCCGTACCAGACACCGCGCGGGTCGACGGTCGAGTCGAGGACCATCCGGCGGACGTTCTGCGGGTAGAGCGTGCCGTAGACCTGGCCGAGGTAGGTGCCGTAGGAGTAGCCGTAGAAGTTCAGCTGCTTCGCGCCGAGCGCCTGGCGGATGGAGTCCATGTCCTTGACCGTGTCGGTCGTCTTCATGTTCTCCAGCAGGGCCTTCGGGTTGTTCTTCGCGCAGGCCTCGGCGTAGCCCTGGGAGCGGTTCAGCCAGGTCTTCTCGAGCTGCGGGGTGACCGGCGCGTAGACCGGCCGGTCGTAGTCCATGTAGTTCGGGTCGCAGCTCAGCGCGGGCTTGCTCGAGCCGACGCCGCGCGGGTCGAAGCCGATCCAGTCGTAGGCGTCGCCGGCGTGGTTGGGCACGCGCGGCCCGCGGGTGGCGAGCAGCAGGCCGGAACCGCCGGGGCCACCGGGGTTGGTCAGCATGACGCCCTGGTACTGCGCGTCGGCGACCTTGTGCTTGACGCGGTCGACGGCGAGCTGGATCTGCTCGCCGTGCGGCTTCGAGTAGTCGAGCGGCACGCCGAGGAACCCGCATTCCGCACCGGCGGCGACGAGCGTGGGATCGGTGCACGGCCCCCAGGCGATGGTCCCGGCTTGGTTCGCCGGCGCGGGCGCGGCGTTCGCGGCGGGCGCGACCGCGAGCGCGGACGCCACCGCGGCGACGACCGCGGCGATTACGGCACGTCTCACTGTTTTCTCCCTTTCCCCTGCGACTTCGGGCGGGAGAACCCTAGACCCGGGCACGGGTTTTCGGGCAGGGCAAGCGGGCACGGCCCTACTAAAGGCGGAAATCGGATGCACCGGGCGTCCGGGACGCTCTACGGTGAGGCGAGAGTCCTAAGTGGAGCGACCTGCCGGGAGGAGTCTCGATGTCCAGCGACGTGGTCCGCGACTTCGCCGCGGGCGCACCAGACCGGGACTCCGCCGCGTGGATCGGCGCGGTGACGTGGTCGGTGTCCGACGGCGGGGCCTGCTGGACCGACGCCAAGACCGGCTGGCACTGCCCGATCGGCGCTTACGCCTGAGCGTGCCGCTGGACGAAGGCCTCGATCAGCTGCTGCCGCTCCGCCGTCGTCGCCCGCTCCAGCTCCACCGTGTCGCCGTCGATCGTCACCTTGATCTTGTGCCTGCCCGCCTGGCGGCCCAGCCACTCCTTCAGCGTCTCCACCAACCCCGGGAACACGCCGCCCGCCGCGCTGAACGCCACCAGCAGCGAGCCCACCGTCACCGGGTCCGCCGCCTTCGCGCCCGCCGGGACCTCACCCGGCACCGGCCGGAGGTCGACGTCCAGCTCGCCCAGCTCCGCGCGCAACCGGCGGGCGAGGCGGTCCAGCTCCTCCGCGTCGGCGTCCGGCGCCTCGATGCTGAGCACCGCGCACCGGGTGTCCGGTTCGGTCATGGGCGCCATGGTGCGCTCCCGGACGATCGTGGGCAAGGCCCCGATCAGGCACGGATTTCGTTGAGGTAGTTGTAGATCGTGTACCGCGTGACGTCGAGGCGGCCGGCCAGGTGGTCGACCGCGTCCTTGATCAGGAAATAACCGGCTTCGTCGAGTTCCCGGACCACCGCCGCCTTGTGCCGCTTCTTCATCAGGTCCACCGGGATCCCGGCCTTCGTCACCGCGCGGTCGACGAGGAACCGTTGCAGGCTGTCGACGTCCGGTGGGAAAGTCTCCGGCTCGCCGTTGCCGCCCGCCGAAGCCGACGCGTCGACGCTGTTGACGCACAGGCACCCGACCGCGACCCCGTCGGCGTCGCGCAGGAACAGCGTCGACGACCGGATCGCGCGGCCGTCCGGGCCGTGCGTGCGGTAGTTCGTCAGGTCCTGGGTCGTGCCGCGGCGGACCAGGCCCAGCAGCAGGTCGGTCATCGGCCCGCCGACGCTGCGGCCGGTCAGGTCGCCCGCGATCGCGACGATCGAGTCCGGCAGCCGGCTCAGGTCGTGCAGCAGCACCTCGTTGCCCGGCCCGAGCATCGCCGCGAGGCCCGGGATCGCGGGGACCAGCGCCGTCAGCACCTCGTGCGTCGTCGCCCCCGCGGCGGGGACCACCAGGGGTTCACGCGGCTTGGTCAACGTCTCCAAAGCGGAGCGCAGCAAGTCCGCCGCGGCCGCGGGTGTCGACGCGTGCGGCGACAACCGGACGTGCTCCGGCCGCACGGTCGCCGAGATCCCCGCGTTCGCCAGCGCCGCCCCGACCTGTTCGGCGGGGTGGCCGGGCAGCGTGAACGCCAGGATTCCCGCCCGGCGGTCGACCGCCGAGACGACTTCGGCGCCGCAGGAGACCAGGACCTCCTCAAAGGACGTCAGCCGCTCGGCGATCCGCGCCGCGATGGCGCCGACGCCGGCGTCCTCGACCAGTTCGAGGGCCTCGGCGAACGCGCCGGACGTGATCGGGCTGAGGTTGGAGATCGACCAGGCCTGCGCGGTCGCGTCCGGCGGGTGGATCTCGTCGTCGAACAGGCCCGGGTCGCGCGCGCCGGTCCACCCCGACAGCACCGGGTCCATCCGCTCCAGCGCACGATCCGACAGCACCGCGAAGCCCGTCCCCCAGCCCGCGCGCAGCCACTTCTGCCCGCCGACGACCAGGACGTCGGCGACCTCCCACGGCTCCTCGACGACGCCGAAGCCCTGGATGCCGTCGACGACCAGCAGCCGGTCGCCGACGACGTCGCGCAGCGCGGCGAGGTCGGCGCGGTAGCCGGTGCGGAAGTCGACCGCGCTGACGCTGACCGTCGTGATCTCCGGCGTCAACGCTTCCCTGACCCGCTCCGGCGTCACATAACCGCTGGTCAGCCGACGGACGCGCAGCCGTCCGGCCTGTTCGGCCCGTGCCCACGGGTAGGTGTTGGCCGGGAACTCCGAAGCCGACACCAGCACTTCGCCCGCGCTGTGGAACGCGGCCTGGAACAACCCGAGGCTGGTGTTGGGGAGCAGCACGGTGTGGTCGGTGTCCGAACCGGACAGCCGCGCGGCAGCCGCCTTGGCCCGGATCTCCTGGCGCATCAGCTCGTCCACAGTGGACGGACCGGCCGTGGTGGCCTGGTCGAGCAGCGCGGCCGTCGTGTCGAGCACCGCGTGCGACGGCGGGCCGAACCGGGCGAAGTCGAGGTAGCCGGCGGGCTCGTCGAACTGGAGCAGGTACCGGGGCGAAATCCGCGTCACGCGAGGATCCTCGCCAGGAACTGCCGGGTCCGCTCGTGCTTCGGCGCGCTCAGCACCTCCGACGGCGGCCCGGTCTCGACGACCGCGCCGTCGGCCAGGAACACCACCTCGTCGGCGGCCTCCGCGGCGAAGCTCATCTCGTGCGTCACGACGACCATCGTCATCCCCTCCCCCGCCAACGTACTCATCACTTCGAGGACCTCGCCGACCAGCTCCGGGTCCAGCGCCGACGTCGGCTCGTCGAACAGCATCAGCTTCGGCTTCATCGCCAAGGACCGCGCGATCGCTACGCGCTGCTGCTGCCCGCCGGACAGCTGCGCCGGGTACGCGTCGGCGCGGTGGGCGAGCCCGACGCGGTCGAGCAGCTCGAGCCCCTGCTTGCGGGCTTCGTCCGGTTTGACCCCGAGCACCCGGATCGGCCCCTCGACGACGTTCTCCAGCGCCGTCCGGTGCGCGAACAGGTTGAACCGCTGGAACACCATGCCGATGTCACGACGTTGCCGCGCCACCTCGCGTTCGCGCAGCTCGTAGAGCTTGCCGCCGCGCTGCCGGAAGCCGATCGGCTCGCCGTCGACCCAGATCTGGCCGGCGTCGATCGTCTCGAGGTGGTTGATGCAGCGCAGGAAGGTGCTCTTCCCGGCGCCGGACGGGCCGAGCAGGCAGACGACCTGTCCCTTGTGGACTTCCAGGTCGATGCCGCCGAGGACTTCGGTGTGGCCGTAGGACTTCCGGACGCCGACGGCGCGCAGCAGTGGCTCAGACACGGGCACTCCTCACCAGCGGCACGCCGCGCAACGCCTTGCCGGCCCGGGAAAGCGGGCCGCGGTCGGCCTGCCCGAACGCGCGTTCCAGGTAGTGCTGGCCGACGCCGGCGACGGTCACCACGACCATGTACCAGACGGCGGCGGCCAGCAGCGTCTCCATCACCAGCAGGTTGTTGGACGAGATGTTGTTGGCGGCGTGGATCAGCTCGGTCACGCCGATCACCGACGCCATCGACGTGCCCTTGAGCATGTTGATGAAGTCGTTGCCGGTCGGCGGGATGATCACGCGCATGGCCTGCGGCAGGACGACCCGGCGCAGCGTCGCGGCCGGCGTCATGCCGATCGACTTCGCCGCCTCGGTCTGTCCACTGTCGACACTGTTCAGCCCGGCGCGGACGATCTCGGCCATGTACGCGCTTTCGTTGAGCGCCAGCCCGAGGAACGCGGCGGTGAACGCGCTGATCAGCACGTTCGTCTGCTCGTGGACGAGGAACGGGATGTCGATCACGGGGAAGACGAGCGCCAGGTTGTACCAGAGCAGGATCTGCAGCAGCACCGGAAGGCCGCGGAAGATCCAGATGTAGCCGGCGGCGAACCACCGCGCGACCGGGTTGGCGCTGCGGCGCAGCAGGGCGATGACGATGCCGAGCACGATCGCGACGGCCTGGGACAGCACGGCCAAGACGACGGTGTTGAGCAGGCCGGTCGCCATCACCTTGTAGAAGACGAAGTCCGGGACCTGGCTCCACGCGATCTGCGCGTTGCCGAGCGCGATGCCCAGCAGGACGAGCAGCGCGAGGATGATCGCGGCGGCGACCCACCGGCCCCAGTGGCGGAGCCGGACGATCGGGAGCGGTTCAGGACCCGCCATTGACCGCGGCCTCCTTGATCGCGCCCTGCTCGACGCCCCAGGCCTGCAGGATCTTGCCGTAGGTGCCGTCGGCGATCAGGGCCTGCAGCGCCTTCTGCACGGCGTCGCGCAGCGGCGTGTTGGCCTTGTTGACGCCGATGCCGTACGGCCCGCCCTCGATCGGCTCACCCGGGACGACCTCGAAGAACTTGCCGTCACCCGCCGTCCGCGAGATGTAGACGGCGCTGGGGAGGTCGTTGAGGATCGCGGCGACGCGGCCGGTGCGCAGCTGGTTCTGGTTCTGGTTGTCGCTGTCGGTCGCGGTGACGGTGAGCGCGGGCTTGCCGGCCTGCGTGCACTTCGTGCTCTGCGCTTCGGCGAACTTCTGGTGACTGGTGCCCTGCACGACGGCGACGTTCTTGCCGCAGAGCGTGTCCGGGCCGGTGATGCCGTCCGGGTTGCCCTTGCGGATCATGATCGTGATGCCCGAGGTGAAGTAGTCGACGAAGTCGATCTGCGCCTGGCGGGCCTTGGTGTCGTTCATGCCGGCCATGGTCAGGTCGATGCGGCCGGACTGGAGGCTGGTGATCAGCGAGCCGAACGCCATGTCCTGGTGGGTGACGGTGACGCCGAGCTTGGCGGCGATGGCCTTGGCGAGGTCGACCTCGTAGCCGATCGGCGTCTTGCCGTCGGCGGCGTAGAAGTTGTTGGGCGCGGACTGCAGGTTCGAGGCCAGGTGCAGGCCTGCGGACTTGACGGTGGCCGGCAGGGCCGCGTTGAGCTGGGCGTCCTTCTGCACGCCCTGGACGATCGCGGCGGTGTCCGGGATGCCGGACGCGGGCGCGCCGGCGGCCTGCGACGTCCCGCCCGCGCCGTCCGGACCACCACCGCAGGCCGTCACGAGGACGGCCAGGCTCGCGAGCAGCACTGCCTGTGCGGCACGACAACGGGACATAACGGACCTCCACTGTTCGGCTGGCCGGAACGGTACAACTCGTTGTTGAAGAGGTCAACTGGCTGTTGAAATCTGTTTCGGTGCTAGCTTCGCGGCATGAGCCTGCGGATCGGCGTCCTGGGGGCGGCTCGCATCGCCCCCGCTGCCCTGGTCAAGCCCGCTTCTTCTCATCCGTCGGGGTCGGTTGCCGCCGTCGCCGCGCGCTCCCTCGATCGCGCGCAAGCGTTTGCTTCGCGCCATCGGATCCCGACCGCGTACGGGTCTTACGAGGAGTTGCTGGCGGATCCGGACGTTGACGCGGTGTACAACCCGCTGCCGAACGGCCTCCACGGCCGGTGGACGCGGGCGGCACTGGAAGCCGGCAAGCACGTGTTGTGCGAGAAGCCGTTCACGGCGAACGCTTCGGAAGCTCGCGAGATCGCGTCGCTGGCGTCCGCGTCGGACCGCGTCGTGATGGAGGCGTTCCACTACCGCTACCACCCGCTGGCGCTGCGGGTGGAGGAGATCGTGGCCTCGGGCGAGCTGGGAACGCTGCAGCGCGTGGAGACGGCGGTGTGCTTCCCGCTGCCGAAGTTTTCGGACATCAGGTACGACTACGACCTGGCAGGCGGCGCGACGATGGACGCGGGCTGCTACGCGGTCCACATGGCCCGCGTGTTCGGCGGGGAGACGCCTTCGGTGGTTTCGGCTTCGGCCCGCTTGCGGTCACCCCGGGTCGACCGGGCGATGACGGCGGAGCTTCGCTTCCCTTCGGGCCACACGGGCCGGGTGACGTGCTCGATGTGGTCGTCGTCGGTGCTGAAGATCAGCGCGGTGGTGACCGGTTCCCGGGGGTCGGTCCGGGTCGTGAATCCGTTGATGCCGCAGATGTACCACCGGTTCGCTGTCCGGATCGACGGCGTGCGGCGGACGGAGAAGTTCCCGCGCCGGGCAACGTATGAGTACCAGCTGGACGCGTTCGCGGCGGCAGTCCTGCGCGGAGAACCGGTGAAGACCTCGCCGTCGGACGCGGTCGAGACGATGACCGTGATCGACGAGATCTACCGGGCGGCAGGGTTGCCGGTGCGCGAGCCGAGCTGAGCAAGCACATCAGCGAGAGCGAACCGGCAGCCGGCAACGCAAGCCGGCCAACAACGTCACCAGACCTCCCCCGCCCCTCATCCCAGCCGTCCCTTCAGTCGGCGGCCGGGTTTGTCAAGGCACGCTTTCCCGCCTTGACAAACCCGGCCGCCGACTGAAAATCCCACCGGAGGGGCGGGGGAGGTCGGACCCGCCTCTACGCGGCCACGTAGTTACCGCTCAGGATCAGCAGCACCTGGATGGTGATGCCCGTCCCGTAGTAGTCCGTCGCGTCCGGGGACCACGTCGAGACCGCCGTCCACAGCTTGTCCAGCCACGCCTGGCTGCCCGGGTCCGTCATCGCCGCCACCGCGAACGGGGCCGTGAAGCACGGGTGCTGGCCGCTCTCCGTCTTCGAACCCGACAGCGAATACCCGCTCTGGATCTTCGCCGGGTCACCGCCCGTCGCCGACTTGATCCACGTGTTCATCTTGCGGACCTGCGCCGCCGCCGCGCTGCCGGAGAAGGAAATCGCGTCCGCGCCCAGGCGCCACGGGTCGCGGCACGCGTTCCAGCTGTACTTGCCGTCGTACGGGCCCTCGAGGAAGTCCGCCGGCGCGGGCTTCGGCGTCGAGTTCGTGTTGACCACGAAGTCGGGCAGCAACCCCGTGTTCGGCGCGTACGACGACTGGAGCTGGCTCACCGCCGTCTCCGAGCGGGTGCGGACCGACGTCCAGAAGCTGTCGCCGGTCGCCGTGGCGAACGCGCGCAGGTGGCCGGGCATCCAGTCCGACGACCGGGAGCTGTTCTTGTACTCCGCGTCGTTGCCCCAGTCGCCGAGCAGCGTGAACTTCGTGGTGCCGTTGACCTCGCTCTTCTTGATCGCGTTGATGATCCGGACGGCTTCGGCCTTGTAGTTGACCGAGCCGGCGCTGCCCCACTTCTTGTCCGCGATCAGCAGGCCGTAGGCGATTTCGAGGTCGCCGTCGGTGGCGGAGTCGCTGCCGTTGACGCTCTTGCAGTTCGAATCCTGCTCGGCCGCGTGCAGGTCCTTGTTGTTGACCGACGGGTGCGCCTTCACGAACTTCAGGATCCCGTCGACGATCGCGCGGGCCTGCGGGTCCTTCTCCGCCATCATCGCCGAGATCGTCATGCCGTACCCCTCGCCCTCGGCGACGAAGGAGTGGTCGGCGTCCTTGGACAGCACGGCGTAGGTGCCGCTGCCGCACTTGGTCGTCAGGAAGTTCTTCTTCCAGAAGTCGTAGTACTTCTGCAGCGCGGCATCCTGCGTGGCCTGGGAAACCGACGGCCGCAGGGTCCCCGGCACGTACGGGGTGCCGGCCGCGGACGCGGTCGCGGGCACGCTCAGCAGCCCGGCGGCGAGCGCGGCCGTGGCCACCACCGCCCGGACGATCTTCTTCATCGCTCCTCCGTAAAGACACATCGTTGGCTGCGGCGACGGCGATCAGAGCGTGACAGAAGGTTCAAGACCAGGTCAAGACTGTTAGGAAACTTTCCTTACTATGACCGTGAGTGGTCCCACGGGCGGCCGGCCACCCGGACGGACTAGCGTGGACCCCATGAAGATCGACGACCGCGGCCCCGACTTCCGCGCGTTCTGGACCGAGCGCCGGCTGGCCACCCTCACCACGGTCCGGCCGGACGGTACCCCGCACGTCGTCGCGGTCGGCGTGACCGTGGACTTCGAGGCCGGGCTCGCGCGCGTGATCACCTTCGGCACGTCCGTCAAGGCCAGGATGATCCGGGCCGCGGGCACCGAGGGCGTACCCGTCGCGGTCTGCCAGCTCGAAGGCCCGAAGTGGTCCACTTTGGAGGGACGCGCGGTGCTGCGCGACGACCCGGAGTCCGTGCGGGACGCGGAAAACCGCTACGCCGCGCGCTACCGGCAGCCCAAGCCGAACCCGCAGCGGGTGGTCCTGGAGATCGCGATCACCCGGATCCTCGGTAACGCCTAAGCCCGGCGGGAGTGCACGAGCCGGGCGTACTCGTCCAGCAGGATCGCCAGCTCGCTGTGCTCCCCCGCCGACGCCAGCTGCTGGTGCCCCACCAGCATCGCCATGCCCAGCGACGTCAGCGTCCGCGCGAGGTCGCCGTCGCCGACGATCCCCTTGACCGCCGTCCCGACCGTACGCAGCCGCGCGGAGTCGACGCGCTTCTGCGCCGCCCGCACGGTTTCGTCGTTCGCCGCCCACGCGCGGATCGCCGCCTCGGCCTCGTGCGGCAGCCCGAGCGTCAGGTCCATCAGCGCGGCGAAGTCCGCCGACGGCCCGCCGGTGCCGAAGTTCCGCGCGCGCAGGATCAGCACCTGCCGGTTCTCCCAGTACTCCAGGAGCCGCTCGACGAACCCCGGCCAGCCGCCGAAGTGGTGGTAGAACGACCCGCTCGTGACGCCGAGGGCGCGGCACAGCCGGCCCACGTTGAGCTCGGTGAACCCGTGCTCCGCCAGCACGTCCAGCGCGGCCTCGAAGTACGCCTGCCGCGTGACCGCGGGCATCAGACGTTCCGGTCCCGGTCCCGCCAGTACGGCTCGCGCAGCGAACGCTTGAGGATCTTGCCGGTCGCGTTGCGCGGCAACGCTTCCACGACGTCGACGCTGCGCGGGCACTTGTAGTGGGCCAGCCGCTCGCGGCAGAACTCCACCAGCTTGTCGGCGTCGAGCCCCTCGCCGGCGACGACGGCCTTGACCTGCTCACCCCACCGGTCGTCCGGTACGCCGATCACGGCCACCTCGGTGACGCCGGGGAACTCCGCGACGACCCGCTCGACCTCCGGCGAGTAGACGTTCTCGCCGCCGGTGATGATCATGTCCTTGACGCGGTCCTCGAGGAACAGGAAGCCGCCGTCGTCCAGGCGCCCGACGTCACCGGTGCGCACCCAGCCGTCCACAATGGTCTCTGCGGTGGCCTCCGGCTTGCCGAGGTAGCCGGCCATCCGCTGTTCGGTGCAAACCCAGACTTCCCCGACCTCGGCGTCTTCCTGCGTGACGGGGTCGACGATCCGGATGTCCACACCGGACAGTGCGGTGCCCGCCGAAGCCAGCCGTTCGGGGCGCGTGGTGTCGCGGTGCGCCTCCGGGTCGAGCGCGGTGACCGCGCCGGACAGCTCGGTCATGCCGTAGACCTGCGCGAACCGGACGTCCGGCCAGGCCGCGAGCACCTTGCGCAGCAACGGAAGCGGCATCGGCGACGCGCCGTAGCAGAGGTACTTGAGTCGCGAGAACGCCTTCAGCGCGGCCTCCCCGGCCTGCGCGATCCCGGCGACGACGGCGGGCACCAGGAAAGCGTGCGTGATCCCGGCCTGCAGCGCGGCGAACAGCGACGCCGCGTCCGGCTCGCGCGTCAGGTAGGACGGTTCGCCGTAGAGGAACCCGGAAACGGCGTAGCAGCTGCCGCCGACGTGGAACAGCGGCATCGCGACGAGGTTGACGTCGCCGGGGCCGATGGGGAACGCCGTGCCCGCGGCGAGGCCGTGCGCGATGACGCTGTGGTGGGTCAGCACCGCGCCCTTGGGGAAGCCGGTGGTGCCGCTGGTGTACATGATCAGGACGCCGTCGTCCTCGTCGAGACCGGCCGCGGTGTGCGGCGCCGCGCTGGTCAGGAACGCCTCGTACTCGTCGTGCTCGCCGCCGACGACGATCACGCGTTCCAGGGCGGGCAGCCGGTCGCGGACCGCGTCGAGCGCGGGCACCAGCTCGGCGCCGACGAAGACGACCTTCGCGCCGGCGTCCTTGAGGACGTACGCGAGCTCGTCACCGGAGAGCCGCCAGTTGACCACGGCGTTCGCGGCGCCGACCCCGGCGGCCGCGAAGGTCGTTTCCAGGCAGGCGGGGTGGTTCTTGTCGACGAACGCGACCCGGTCGCCCTTCCCGACCCCAGCGGCGGTGAGCGCGCCCGAGAGCCGCCGGACGCGCTCGTCGAACTCCGCCCAGGTCCACTGCCGGTCGCCGAAGATCAGCGCGGTGTCGCCGGGCCGTTCCCGCGCCCAGTGCGCCAGGAGCTCGCCGAACAACCGGACGCGGGGGCGGACGTCATCGGGCATCAGGGAACTCCTCGGGCCGGCGCTGGACCATAGATCGGTCTATGGTGCGTCGCGCCCGGCCGGTCGTCAACACCGGACAACGATGACCACGACGCCCGGATTGCCCGTTTCTTCTTGGCGCGTCAGGCTTCGAACCGGCGCCGGGCCGTCTCGATTTCCCCGAGGAACCGCTGCGTCCACCCGCACATGGCGTCGACGGTCGCGCGCAGCCCCTGCCCCGGTTCGGTGAGGGTGTACTCGACCCGCGGCGGCACGGTCGGGTGCACCTCGCGCTCGACGAGGCCGTTGCGCTCCAGCATGCGCAGGTTCTGGGTGAGCATCTTGTGGCTGATGCCCTCGACGGCGTCGCGCAGCTCGCTGAAGCGCAGCGTCCGGTCACCGAGGGTCTCGATGATGAGGAACGCCCACTTGTTGGCGACGTCGGAGAAGATCTCGCGGGCGAGCGAATCCGCGCGGGAGAGGTCCGCGTCCTGCTTGGTCACCATCTGGTTCCCCCGTCACGAAAAAGTGCCTTCTTCCGCATCGTCCAACACTCTCCTACGGTTCCTGGGTAACCACAAGAGACCACGGAGGAAAAGTGGCTGTCACCCTGATCAATGTCCCCGAGCTGCCCGAGATCGACGTGTACCACCAGGTGGCGGTCGCGTCCGGGACGAAGCTCGTCTTCGTCGCCGGGCAGGTCGCCTGGGACACCGAGCCCGACCTCGCCGCGCAGGTGGAGCAGTGCTACGTCAACGTCGGCGCGGCCCTCGCCGCGGCCGGCGGTTCGTTCGACGACGTGGCGAAGCTGAACTTCTCCGTCGTCGGCTGGACTCCGGATCAGATGCCCGCACTGCTGGCGGGGATCGCCCGGGGCAGCGCGAAGGTGGGCACCACCGCCAAACCCCCGGCCACACTCATCGGTGTCGCCGCGCTGGACGTGCCCGAGCACCTCGTCGAGATCGAAGCGACCGCGGTCCTCTAGGCGAACAACGCCAGGAGCCCCTCGGTGGACCGCACCACGACGTGCGCCGCCGCACGTTCCGCGTGGGGGCGGTCCGGTCGCTCCGCCTCGTGGCGCCAGCGGCGCAGCGCGTCCAGGCCCGCGTCGTAGATGTCGCCCGGGTCCGCGTCCGGGTCCAGGCCCAGCCGGTCCGCCGGGGACGTGCCCTGCGCGCCCAGCAGCCGGATCGCCTCTTCCGCCGGCTCGCCGGACAACGCCGTGCGGCCGCCGGTGATGTCCGCGATCAGGCGCAGCTCGCGGAAGTCGTGCGCGGCCGCCGCGAAGCGCTCCACCCGGGACACCAGCCGGTCGCCGCCCGGGCGGGGCTGGGCCGCCAGCAACGCCTCCAGCCGGATGACCGCCGTACGCGCCTTCAACGCTTCGGCGCGCGCCACGAAACACCCGGCGAGGGTGTCCCGCAGCTCGCCGAGACCGCTGCGGCGGACCAGTTCCGCCGACAGCTTGAGGCGGTCGTCGCAGCCGGTGCGGATCAGCGTCAGCGCCAGCCGGACGCCGAACATCCCGAACCGGACCACCAGCGAGCGCCGCGTCTCGACCGGGATCGGGCCGGGGAACGCCGGGTCGGTGAACGAGTCCACCGAAAGCACGTGCCGTTCCAGCTCTTCGCGCGGGACCGCGGCGAACGCGGCGAGCAGGTCGAACTCGTCGTCGCGCAGGGACCGCCCGCCGTAGGCCAGCTGGCCCGCGACGGCGATCACGCCCAGGAAGCCCGTGCACAGCGGGTCTTCGCGCCACGCCCGGCGCGCGAGCTGCTTCGCGGTCAGCAACGCGTCGATCCGGCCCGCGCCGACCTCGTCGGCGCGCGAGAGCACCAGCACCGAGTTCACCGCGGTCTGCCGCGCGAACGGCGAACCGCCCGGTGTGTGCGCCGCCGCGAGCTCGTCCGGCTCGAGGTGCCGCACGAGCCGGACGGTCGCGTCCGGGAAGTCGTCGGCCGGGCCGGGGTCGTCGAGCAGCACGAGGTCGCGCAGCGCCCGCGTCGGCCATTCGCCGAGCGCGGCGGCGAGCGTCGTCTTGCCCGACGACGGCGACCCGGTGAACGCGACGCGCAGCGGCTGCTCCAGCCGGTTCAGGCAGTCGTGCAGGAGCGCCGAAGCCCGCGGGTCGTCGCGGTAGAGCCCGGCCGCGGCGTGCAGCAGGTCGCGGACGTCCTGGGTCACGCCGAAAGCTCCCGCCGCTTCCGCCCGGCGATCGTGCCGAGCTCGCCCGCGCGCTGGTGCAGCCCGGCCAGGCGGTCGATCTCGCGGCGGATGTGCCCGGTCTTGCGTTCGCGCTCGGCCGAGCCGGCCATGATCGTCTCGCGTTCGCGCGTCAGCTCGTCCGCGAGGTCCTCGGCCAGGCCCGTGAAGTGGTCGCGCAGCCGCCGCTGCACGACGCGGATCGCGTCGCGGCTTTCCTTGCTGAACCGCAGGAACACGTCGTCGACGTGCCGTTGCGCGGCCTGCTTGGCGACGGCTTGCCGCCGCTGCAGCCGCATCCCGCCCTCGTCGCGGATCGTCTTCACCGCGAACGCCGCGCCGGCGCTGATCGAGACCGGGTTGATCAGCGGCAGGCCCAGCCACGGCAGGCTGGTGACGAGGCCGAACATCAGCACGCCACCGTACGAGCCGCGCAGGCCGGTGAAGGCCTGCTGGCCGATCTTGAACTTCTCGATCTTCGGCCGCCGGACGTCGTCGAGGCTTTCCACGCCCGAGCCGTCGAGCGGCAGGTCGGGCAGCGCGTGGTCGTACTGCGCGCCGAAGCACGCCGCGACCGCCTGCGCGGTCCACTGCGCCCGCTCGGTCAGCCACGCGTAGTTCGTCTCGATCGCTTCGGCCAGCGCGTTGTCCAGCCACGGCGCGAACTCGTCCCAGACCTTCGCGGGGTCGCCCTCGTCGAAGGTCTGGTCGATGGTGTTGACGATCTTGCGCGTCCGCTCGCGCAGGTCGTACTCGACGTCGCCCATGAGGTCGGTGATTTCGTCGGAAAGCAGGTTCTGCCACCGGGTGTTCTGCCGACGCAGGTCGTCGGCCCGGCGTTGCGCGCGCTGCAGGAGAGCGGCCTGCCCGAGCCCGGCGTCCTGCCCGGCGGCCTCGACGCGGTCGCGGAGCGACTCGACGAGCTCCGCGGCAGCGGCGCGGACGCCGACGGCGGCGAGCAGCGCGCGGGACTGCTCCGGCGGGCGCGCGGCCTGTTCGGCGATCCAGGTGAGCAGCTCGGGGAAGCCCGAACGCGCGTTGAGCTCGGCGTCCCCCGCCTTCGCGGCGGCTTGGCGCACGACGGCCGAGACCGGCAGAACGGGCGCGTCGATCCCGGCCTCGGCGAGCATCCCGCGGTTGCGTTCGGCGACCGCGCGCCACCCCGGCGAAGCGTCGATCTTGGTGAGCGCCAGCACGACGTGCGGGCACCAGGTGCGCACGTGCCGGGCGAGCGCGAGCTCCGCCGCGCTGAGCGGCGCGGTCGCGTCGGAGACGAGGATCACGGCGTCCGCTTCGGCGAGCAGGTCGAGCGCCGCGGCGGTGCGGGGCGAGCGCGGGTCGCCGACCGACGGGGTGTCCACCAGGACGAGCCCGGCGGAAAGGAGTTCCCGCGGCACCCCGACCTCGACCCGGCTGAGCGTGCCGGCCGGCCGGGCGCCGAGCTCACCGCTGAGCCGTTCGACCGCGACGGGGGTCCGTTCACGGGAGCGGCTGACCAGGGTGGCGGCGGGTTCGGCGGCGTAGCCGATTTCGGTCGGGACCTCCGGGGTCGCGGCGTCGCCGACCGCGCACACGGGCGCGTTCAGCACCGCGTTGAGCAGGTATCCCTTGCCCTGTTTGGGGAAGCCGAGCACGCCGAGGCGGATCTGCCCCTCGGGGGCGTCTCGACGTCTGCGGAGGCGCTCGGCGAGATCTGCGCGGCCGTGCGTGCGGCACGCGTCCAGCGTCTCGTTGAGCACTTCGAGCCAAGCCGGTGCGGTCACAGCGGACGAGTGTCCCCGGTTTACTCCCCGTACGCACACCGGGTGCCCGTCCCGCGGCTGCACCCAGACCGCGGGACGGGCACCGGTGACCGGTTCGGGGATCAGTGCCCGAGGTGGATGTCGTTCGACGCGATGTCACCGATGTGCAGGTTGCCCAGCGCGTTGTGGCTGACGTCCGCCACGTCGGAGACCACGTCGTGGACGGCGGTGCCGTTGCCGCTGGCGATGTCGCCCACGGCGCCGGTGACCTGGCCCGCGACGTTGTGGTCCACGTTGATGCCGGTGGCGTTCGTCACGACGTTGGTGACCTCGCCCAGCGGGCCGGCGCCGTGGTGGCCGCCACCGTGCGTGGAGGCCACGTCGCCGGCGCCCTGGAGGATGCCGGAGAAGTCGCCGATGTGGCCGGTGAGGTTGCTGACCGCGTCGCCGACGCCGAGGCCGCCGGTGACGTCGTTCACGTCGGCGGTGACCTCGTGGACCTGCGCGTTGGCCAGGCCGACGGCCTGGTGCGCCTGGTCGACAGCGCCGCCCACGGCCTGGTAGCCCTGGTCGACGGCGCCGGCGACGACACCGTCGTTGGCGTCGGTCAGGTACGCCGGCGCGGCGGTCAGGTTGGTCAGCGCGGCCGAGTCGAGGCCGTTCGCCAGGTCGCCGCCGAGCACGTTGCCGGCGATCGCGGTGACGTTGCCGACGTTGGTGAGGTCGTTCACGCCCGGGAGCGCGCCGACGGCGGGCAGCTGGCCCACGGCGGGCAGCTCGCCGACGCCGAGGTCGCCGACGCCCGGCAGCTCCGGGACGGCCGGCAGGCCGAGGCCCGCGGTGAGGGCGGTGAGCTGGTCGATCGCGCCCTGGATGCCGGGGGCGTCGGTGCCGACCGGGGCCAGGTCGCCGACGACCGGGAGGCCACCGACGGCCGGGAGGCTGTCGACCGGGACGAAGTCGAGCACCAGCGGGATGACCTCGTGCACGTCGGCGGCGCTGACGTCACCGAGACCGGCGGCGGCGAGGACGCCCTGCGGGTCCGTCCCGAAGGCCGCGAGCGCGGTCGGGTCGTTGAGCAGGTTCAGAGCGAAGTCGTGCAACGTCTGCACGGAGTCCATGGGGATTTCTCCTGGTCCGGTGGTTCGGGGGACAGCATCGGCCGCAGGGACCGGTGCTCCGACATCAAGTTAGGGAGCCGGTCCCCCCACGCACATCGGGGATCACTCCGAGTTGCAGGCCGGTCAGCCGATAGGGGATCGATATGTCATCGTTAGGGAGTTAGGGGCTCATCCGAGACGCACTCAGTTGGATTTAATCCTTCCAACTACTTGCTTGACTAACCCGTTTGGGTGAGGATGCCCCGAGCCCTAGGGGGATTCCGCACCCCCGATCGGCCCCGCGAGGTGAGGAGGAAGCGCCGTTGCCCTACGTCCTCGGGATCGATGTGGCACAGGGGCGGACCCACGCCGCGACCTGCCGTCGGCAAGGCCCCGGCTGGGGCGAGCCCGAACCCCTCTGGCTGGGTGAACGGACCCCGGCCGCCGCGTCCGCGCTGTTCCTCGATGACGAGGGGTACCTGCTGACCGGCGACGCGGCCGCGCAGGCGGGCGCCCGGGTCCCGTCCCGGCTGCTCACCGGCTTCCACCGGCGGATCGGCGACGACGTGCCGATGCTCGTCGAGGGCGAGCCGTTCCCGCCCGAAACGCTGACCACCGTGCTCGTCGAAGGCATCGCCGAGCACGCCGCCAACCTGCTCGGCGGGCCCCCGCAGCACCTGGTGCTGACCCACCCCGGCGACTGGGGCGGCTACCGCCGCGACGTGCTGCGCCGCGCCCTGGCCGACGCCGGGTTCACCGCGGTCACGCTGGTCCCCGGCTCGGTCGCCGCGCTCGGCGCGCACCTGCCGGTCCCCGGCCCCGGCGCGCAGTTCGCCGGGGTGTGCGAGTTCGGCGCCGACGGCGTGACCGTCACGCTGGCCACGGCCACCGGCGCGAGCGGGTGGCAGCCCGCGACCAGTGCCGAAGGCGTGGCCCCGGCCGCCGCGCTCAGCACGCTGTTCGCCCTCGCCGGCGCGGCTTCGACGTCCCCCAAGGGGCTCGCCGGCGTGGTGTTCTGCGGCGACGTCCCGCCGCACGCGCTGCCGGCCCGGCCGCCGTGCCCGGTGTTCGCGGGACCGGTTCCGCCGGCGGCCGCCGCCCTCGGCGCGGCCGCCCTCGCGGCGCTGCGCGCGGACCACCGGGGTGCCCCGCACGAACCCCCCGCCGTCGAGACCACCCTGCTCCCCCAGGTGGACACGCTCGGTGACCTCGGCGAGCGGCCGCCCCGGCCGCCGGTCGACATCACGCCGTTCGAACTGCCCGAGCGCGCCACCCCGCTCAACCTGTTCCGGCGGCGGCGCCCCCTCGCCGCCGCGGTCCTCGTGCTCGCGGCGGCCGTCTCGGCCGTCGTGATCACCCTCACCGCCCGCGAAGCCACCGCCGGCCCCGACACCTCCCCCGCCCCGAGCCACTGCGCCCGCCCCGGCGCCCCCTCCGGTGAAGGTCACTGTTGAACACTCTGCTCACGCAGGTCTCCCCGCTCGTCCCCGTGCACCCGGCCGCCCGGCAGCTGCTCGACCAGGTCGCGGCCGCCCCGGCCACGCCCCTGCGGCTCGCCGTCGTCGCGCCCGGCGGGTACGGCAAGAGCGTGCTGCTCGCCGCCCTCGACCGCTGCTACCGCGAAGCCGGCGTCGAGGCCCTGCTCGTCGACGACGCCGACCGGCTGGCCCCCGACCAGCTCGAGGAGCTCCTCACCGGCGCGGACGGCCCGATCGTCGTCGCGCACCGGCCGGCCCCGGTGTCGGCCGCCTGGACGCTGCTGCAGCTCGGCCCGCTCGGCGTCGAAGACGTCGCGCGGCTGATCACGGCCGTGACGGGCCGGCCCGCCGATCCCGCCGCGGCGGCCGAGCTGCACGCGCGCAGCGGCGGCGTGCCGCGGCTGGCCGAGCGGGAGCTGCTCGGGCGGCTGGAGGACTTCCGGCCGGAGCTGGACGAGCTCGACGACGACGTCCTGCGCTACCTGACCGCGGCCGAAGCCGGGGCGGGGCGCAACCTCGACCTGCTGTGCGCGCTGCTGGACCGCGGCCCCGACCGGCTGCCCGCGATCGTCGACGCCGCCCGGGCGACCGGGTTGCTCGGCCCGGACGACACGCTGCCGCCGCTGGCCGCGGCCGCCGTCCGCGACTTCGGGCCGCCCGCGCGCCGGCTGACGACGGTGCAGCGGCTGGTCGAGCTGCAGCTCGCGAACGGCCTGCCGGTGCTCGACCTGGCGCGGTCGCTGCTCGGCACGGGCAGCTCGGGCGCGTCCGCCGCGGCCGCGTTCGCCGCCGCGGCCGCCGAAGCCCTGCCGACGGACGCCCGGCTGGCGACGCGGTTGTTCGAGGCGGCCGCCGAAGCGGGCGACCGCTCGTCCGCCGTCACGACGGGCTGGGCGCGCGCGACGGCGTTGTCGGGCGACCTCGACACGGCGTTGCGCCTCGGCGACGGCATGCTCGGCGACCCGGACCCCGAAACCCGCGCGTCCGGCGCGGCGATCGCGGCGACCGTGCTGGCGCACCGCGGCGAGCTGGCCCGCAGCGCGGAGCTCTACCACTGGGCGTCCCGCACCTCCCCGGACGGCGCCGGCACCTGGGCCGGGGCCGACGCGTTCGCGGCGATCGCGCTGGTCGGCACCGGCGACCTGGCCGGCGCCCAGCGCCTCCTCGACTCCCCCGCCCCCGGCGTGGCGCCGACGTTGTTCGCCGGCGCGGCGACCCGGATGGCCCGCGGCATCGCCGATTCGGTGTCCGGCTGCGCGACGGAGACGTTGTCGACGCTGCTCGGCGCGGCGGCGATGCTGGAACCGGCGCTGGGCGGCACGCTGCTGCCGGACGGCCCGGCGGCGCTGGCCGCGCTGGCGGCGTTGCACACGGGCGAGCTGGCGCTGGCGGAGTCGGTGCTGACGCGGGCCCTCGACGGCGGCATCGGCGGCGACCTCCTGGCGGTCCGCCACCGGCTGCTGCTGGGCTGGGTGGCGATGACGGCGGGCGACCTCGCGACGGCGGCCGAACACCGCGACGCCGTGGCCGGCCGGACCCTGGAGGCCCGCGACGAGCTGTTCTTCGCGACGCTGGAGCTGGGCCTGGCGCGCCGGGCGAGTGACCTCGTCGGGCTGCAGCGGTCGTGGAACCGCGCGTACCAGGCGTCGATGCGCCAGCAGACGGACCTGTTCGGCCTGCTGCCCCTGGGCGAGCTGGCGATCGCGGCGGCCCGCACGGGGGCGTTCGCGAAGATTTCCGGCCAGCTGGAACGCGCCCACGCGCTGCTGGCCCGCCTCGGCGAGCCTCCACTGTGGACGGTCTCCCTGGTGTGGCACGAGCTCCACGCGGCGATCACGTTGGAGGACGCGGAAGCGGCGAAGGCGCACCTGGCGACGTTGACGACGCACGCCCACTGCGGCCGCTACCCGAGCGCGCTGGCGACGGCGGCCCGGTGCTGGCTGTCGGTCCTGGGCGGCCAGTTCGCCCCGGACACGATTTCCGCCGCGGCGGCCGAGATGCACGACCTCGGATTGCGCTGGGACGCGGCCCGGCTGGCGGGCCAGGCGGCGATCCGCACGTCCGATCGCAAGGCGATGGTCCAGCTGCTGGAGGCGGCCCGCCAGTTCCAGGGGACGGCGGCCCGCCGCGAGCCGGGAACGACGGAGCCGGCCTCGGCGGGAACGGGACTGGCGGCGTTGAGCGAGCGCGAGCTGGAGGTGGCCCGGCTGGTCGTCGAGGGGCTGACGTACAAGCAGGCCGGGTCGAAGCTGTTCATCTCCGGGAAGACGGTGGAGCACCACATGGCCCGGATCCGCGGGAAGCTGGGGGCGTCGGACCGGCGAGAGCTGCTCGCGACGCTACGAGAGCTGCTTTCGCGGCCGGACGCCCCCTAGCGTCCCGTCAGGCTGCCGGCGTCGTCGCGGTGAAGGTGGCGGCTGGGCCGGTTCCAGTTGCCGTCACCGCTGCCACCGTGAACGTGTACGCCGTGCCCGGTTCCAGGTCGGCCACCACCCTGGTCATGCCCTTGATCGTCGGCTGGGTGACCAGCGCGTCGCGGCCCTCCACCGCGATCGTGCGGCCGTCGGACACCGTGATCGTGTAGCCCAGGACCGGCGTGTCGCCCGTGGCCGCCGGTGGGTTCCAGCGGATCGAGGCCGCCGTCGCGCTCGGCAAGGCCCGGGCGCTCGTCGGGGCTCCCGGCAGCACTCCCGGCTTCGGGCCCGGCGTCACCGGGGCCGCGGCCAAGGAGGGTTCGCTTGTGCCGTAAGCGTTGCGGGCCGCGACCGTCACCGTGTACGCCGTCCCGTCCGTCAGGCCCGGGACCTCCGCATACGCGCGCTTCGCGAAGTCGGCTGCCGAGATCGTCGCCGAGAAGGTGCGGCCACCGCCCGTGGCCGTCACCACGTACTGCGTCACGGGGGCGTTGTTGAACGCGTACGTCGGATTCCAGGTGGCGTAGAGCTTCCCGGCGACGGCGAACGTGCCCACTCGCGACGGCGCTTCGGCCGGGGCCGCGCCGCCCACCCGGCGGGTGAGGAGACCGCGGTACGCCGGTTCGAGGCCCGCGTTCGCGACGATCGCCGCCGGCGCTTCGGCTGGATTGCCCAGGAGCTTGTTGCCGCGCGTGATCGCGCCCTTGTCGACCTTGTCACGGTCGCCCTGCTCCCAGTAGTTGCCCTCGGTCAGCGTCGGGTCGTTGTTGCCCAGGCCGTCGCGGTAGTCGACGTGCACCGTGCCGACGTTCGCGTACGCCATGTCGTAGAGGACGTTTCCGCGGATCGTCTCGTAGGTGTTGCCGTTGTCGGTGTAGACGCCCTTGCCCAGCCCCCACTGGCCGTGGATCACGTTGCCGGTGACCTTCTCGCCGTCGTCGAGGGAAGTGCCGGTGATGCCCTGGGTGTAGACGCCGCCGCCGTCGTCGAGCATCAGCATGTAGTCGAAGATCAGGTTGTCCGAGACGGTGTTGTCGTGCGACAGGTTCGGCGTCGCCGGCTGCTTGATCTTGTCGGGCCAGCCGCCCCAGCCGACCGAGATCGCCGAGTAACCGACGTGGTCGATCTGGTTGTGGGACAACGTGTTCCGCACGGTGTAGCCGTTGACGATCGGCACGCCGCCGTGGAACTCCCGCGGCAGGCCGTAGAGGTGGTTGTCGGTCACCGCGATGTCGCGCACGACGTCGGCGTCGGTGTCCGTGGTCGGTTTGTCGACTCCGCCGAGCTGGACGCCGTTGCCCGAGATGTCGGTGAAGATGTCGCCGCGGACCTGGGATTCCTTGGTGCCGTCGATGAGGTCCAGCCCGGCTCCGCCGAGGTGCGCGAACACGCTGTCGCTGAACTCGACGCGCTGGCCGTGCGACACGGAGACGTTCGCGGGCTCGCGCGTCCACGACGCGTACGGGCAGGTGCCGCCGGGCACGAACTGGCAGAGCCCCTGCGTGGCCCAGCCGTCGGCGCCGGTGATCGTGTAGCCCGCCTGGATTTCGGAGAAGCCCTCCGGCGACGACGGCGTCAGCCAGGTCGCGTAGGAGTAGCGCAGTCCGCGGAAGGCGACGTCGTGGATTCCCCGCGCGTCGACGAGCTTTTCCAGCACCGGCACCTCGACGTCGGCGCGGCGCAGGTCCTGGCCCGGCTTCGGCAGGTAGTAGACGACGTGCGCCGCCCGGTCGAGGTACCACTCGCCCGGGGTGTCGAGCAGCTCGAAGGCGTTTTCCGCGTAGGTCGGGTGCCTGCCGTTGGTGAGGTCGGCCGGGCCGACCATGTTGACGCTGCGGCCCGGGATGTCCGGGAAGAGCACGCGCTTGGTCGAGTTGTCCCAGCAGGGCTGGGCCATGGTGATGGTCGTGCCCTCGGCCGCGGCGAGCGGGCAGCGTGGCTCGGTCCACTGGCCGAGGCCGTCGCGCTGGATGTTCCACAGCGCTTCGCCGGCGGTGTAGACGAACTCGACGTCCTTCGGGTTGCGCCAGTGCGCGAGGGTGTCGGCGCTCGCGGTGTAGCCGGTGGCGGTGGCCTTGACGGTCACCGGCAGCGGGCCGCGGGCGCGTTGTTCGCGGACGCCGTCGACGTACAGCTGCCGGCTGTTGTCGAGCCCGGCGGGCGCGGGCGCGGCGAACAGCCCGGCCCGGCCCGGGACCGGCCGCCACCCGGTGACGCGCACGCCGCCGTTCAGCTCGGTGTCGCCGCTGCCCTGCCAGATGACGCGGTGGCCGTTGCCGCCCGAGTCCCGGGCGTCGAGCCGCAGCGGCTCGGTCAGCCGGAAGACGCCGGGAGCGAGGTGCACGGTGAGGTCGCGCGTGAGGTGCGGCGCGCGTTGGCGCACGAGGTCACGTGCCTTGCCGAGGGTCCGCACGGGCCGGTGCGCGGTGCCCGGGGCGTGGTCGGAGCCGGCCGGCGAGACGTAGACGTCCCGGTCGGCGGCGGAGTCCGGATCCGCGGCGGCGGCCGGGCCGGTCGCGGCGAGCAGCGCGCCCGCCCCCAGGAGAACGGTCACCACGGTGCGGCGCCGCTTCGAGCCCCACTTCGTCAGCATGGGACGAAACATAGGATCTTTGAACGCCAATGTCGACAAGTTCCCGCTCAGCGGGGCGTCTTGTCACCTATTCATCAGATGGGTGGCTCACTAGTCCCGGCTGGGGCCGAACCGCTCGGTGCGGATCCGGTGCGGATCGTGGCCGAGGGCGACCAGGATGTCGGCCACGGTCTCGACGAAGCCCGTCGGGCCGCAGACGAAGCACGACGCGCCGAACTCCGCCGGCCAGCCCGCGGTGTTGAGCGTGGCGACGTCGATGCGCCGCGGGATGCCGGGGCGGCCCTCCGGCAGCTCACGCGTGTGGACGTAGGTGATGTCCAGCCCGGCCACCGGCGTGCGCAGCTCGTCGGCGTAGTACTGCTCGGCCGGCGTGCGCAGCGAGTAGATCAGCTTGAACGGCGTCCGGACGCCGGCCGCGCGGCGGGCGCGGATCATCGCCATCAGCGGCACGATGCCCGAGCCGCCCGCGACGAGCAGGACCGGCTCGGGGTCCGTCGGACGCCAGACGAACCAGCCCCCGACGGGGCCGCGGATCTCGACGGGGTCGCCGACCGCGTACGGACCGGTCAGGTGCTCGGACACCTCACCGTCGGCGACGCGCTGGACCGTCAGCTCGACAGTGTCACCGTCGGCGGGCGCGGCGAGCGAGTAGCTGCGCTGCGCGCGGTAGCCGTCGGCGGCGGTCAGCCGGACGTCGACGTGCTGTCCCGCCAGGTGCCCCGGCCAGCCGGGCAGGTCGAAGACGAGCGTGCGGGCCGTCGGGGTCTCGTCGCGGATTTCGGCCAGGCGGGCGACCCGCCAGGCTAGTCGCCCTGATACCGCTGTTCGCGCCATGGATCCCCGTAGTCGTGGTAGCCGACGTTCTCCCAGAAGCCGGGCTCGTCCCGGGTCTTCAGCTCCAGGCCGCGCACCCACTTCGCGGACTTCCAGAAGTACAGGTGCGGCACGAGCAGCCGCGCCGGGCCGCCGTGCTCGGGCGTGAGCGGCTTGCCGCCGTACTCGTAGGCGATCCAGGCCTGGCCGTCGAGCAGGTCGGCGAGCGGCAGGTTCGTGGTGTAGCCGCCGTAGGCGTGCACCATGACGTAGTCGGCGGCCGTGTCGAGCCCGCCGACCAGCGTGTCCACCGAGACGCCCCGCCAGCGGGTGTCCAATTTGGACCACTGGGTGACGCAGTGGATGTCCACTGTGGGCTTCTCGCTGGGCAGGGCCATCAGCTCGGCCCAGCTCCAGGCGTGCTTCTCACCGGTCTCGGTGGTGACCGTGAACTCCCACGTCTCGGTGCGGACGCGCGGAGTCGGTCCCGCCGACAGCACGGGGAAGTCCTCGGCGAGGTACTGCCCGGGTGGCAGGCGCGGGTTGCCGCTGCGGGCCCGGCCGCGGAACCCCGGTGTCACGACGCCCATGCGGCCCTCCTTCCCGGTCGGCCCGAGCCTACGCCCGGACGCGCAACCCCAGCGACGTGACGAGCACCGCAGCCTGTTCGGGTGACACGATCGCCCCCGCCAGGTCGGCGTTGACCGGGTCGAGCGCCGACAGGTCGCTGCCCCGCAGCTCCGCACGCGGCAGCTTGACGGCGTGCAGCGCCGCGCCCGAGAGGTCGACGTCGGCGAACACGGCGTCGCCGCAGTTCGCCCCGGTGAGGTCGGCTTCGCGCATCCGCACCCCGTGGAAGGCGACCGACCGCAGGTCGGCCCCCGCCAGCCCGGCGAACGACCAGTCGCCACCGGTGACCCGCAGCGGCCGCAGCTCGCACTCGCTGAACGTCGCACCGACGAGCTTGCACCCGGTGAACTCGGCGTCGAAGAAGTTGCACCGCTTGAAGGCGCAGCCGGTGAACGCCGAGTCCGTGTGGCGGGACGCGTTGAACCGCACGTTCCCGAACACGCAGTCGGTGAAGACCGAGTTCCGCGTCTGTGCCTCCGAGAGGTCGACCTCGAGGAACTCGCAGCGCACGTAGTGCCGTCCGGTGATCTCCTCTCCGTACCAGTCGTCGCGGACGAACCGCTGTTCTTCGACGGGTGGATCTTGCGTGGCATCGGGCACCCCGTCAGGCTAGCCGGAGCTTCCGACTCCGAAGGGTCCGCGCATGCTCGATGCCCAAGCCGTCCGGGAAGCCGTGCCGATGCCGGCCGCCGTCGACGCGGTCCGCGACGCCTTCCTCGACCTCGCCGCCGGCCGATTCGTGGTGCCGCAACGGTTGTCCTTCGGCGGCGGCACGACGCTGGTGATGAGCGCGTGCCACACGCCGACGTCGACGACGGTCGTGAAAACGCTCAGCCTGGTCGCCGGCCGGACCCCGATGATCCTCGGGACGCTCGTGTGGAACACGGCCGCGGGCCAGGTGGTCGCCGACGCGATCGAGGTGACCACCCTGCGCACGGGCGCGGCCTCCGGCGTCGCGACGGACCTGCTCGCCCCGCCGTCCGCCGGCCGCCTGGCACTCCTCGGCACCGGCGCGCAGGCCGCCGACCAGGTGCGCGCGGTGGCCGCGGTCCGCCCATTGAGCCGGCTGGCGGTGTTCGGCCGTTCGCGGACGCGCGCGCTCGCCTTCGCGGAGCGGATGGCCGCCGAGTTCCCGGACGTGACGACGCGGGTGGCGTCGTCGGCCGCGGACGCCGTCTCCGATGCGGAGATCGTGTGCTGTGCTACGTCATCTTCGACTCCTCTGTTCGATGTGGACGACTTGCCGGAGCGGGTTCACGTCAACGCGATCGGGTCGTACCTGCCTTCCATGCGGGAGCTTCCGGCCGGGTTGCTCGGGGGTGCCGCGTGTGTCGTGGTGGATCAGGTCGAGGCGGTGCTCGAGGAGGCCGGTGAGGTGATCCACGCGGTGGACGCCGGGTTGGTGGCGCGGTCTTCGTTGGTCGAACTCGGTGATGCGTTGCGGACGCCGCCGGCGGTGAGCGGGCGAACGGTGTTCAAGTCGGTCGGTCTCGCGGTGCAGGACTGGGCCATCGCGAGGTTGCTGGGATCGCGGTGACGGGCGCTTGCCCGAGGCTTCTCGGGGCTTTTCGGTCGCGTGAGAGCTCACGGAGCGTCCGAATGGGGCGGCGGAGAGCAACGAGGAGCGGCCGAACGGCGCAATCTTGCGGATTGAGCGTTTGATCGGTCACCCGATCCGGGAATTTTCCGGACATGTCTCCTTGGCGAACCACCACCAGACGGAACACGGCCGTGCGGGTCATCACGGCGATCGGCGCGATCTTCGCGGGGATCGAAGTTCTCTACATGATCATGGTGCTCGCCGGCGCCAATGCCGGCAACGCCTTCTTCATCTTCATCAAGTCGTTGGCTGTCCCTCTCGCGTTGTTCTGGCCGGGGCTGTTCAACGTGGACAACGGCAGCCTGCAAGTCATCCTCGACTTCGGCTTGGCCGCGGTGTTCTGGCTGGTCATCACCGGCATCATCGCCCGCTTCGCGGGCCGGTGACCGGCGGGCGACGTCGCCCTCCACGCTGCCACCTGCCGTCACTGCCCCCTCCGGTGGCGGCAGGTGGCTCACGATCCGCTCCCTGCTTGCGGATCGAGTACTGATGTCGCACGGAGGTGCGGGACAGTGAGCTGATCCCGCACCGGCCGCTTACGCGGCGGCCGCTGCGGAGGAACGTCCGCCGGCCGAGGCTGCGACCGCAGGAACGCATGCCGCCTCGACACGGAACGCCCGCTGGTGCGGGGAACGCCCGCCGCCTTGCCAACGGAACGCCCACTGGCGCCGGGCACACCCGCCGCCTCACCAACGGCACGCCCACTGGCGCCGGCAACACCCGCCGCCTTGCCAACGGAACGCCAACTCGCGCCGGGAACGGCCGCCGCCTCACCAACGGAACGCCCACCGGCGCCGGCAACACCCGCCGCCTTGCCAACGGAACGCACGCCGCCTCGTTGCCCCGCGGGGGACCCGTGGCCGGAGTCGGGTTGGCTGAAGGTTGGCGGCCGGGGCGGATGGGTACTGATGGCTGACCGCTGTCAGGAAGCCGGTGCCTGGCGGCTGTTGCACTCGGCGATGGGAAGCCCGTGGCCATTGGCCAGTGGCGCCGGGTAATCCGCTGCCGCCAATCCCCTGCCGCGTGAGAAACCTCCTTTTGCGTTACCTGGCGTCGGCGCTTCACCTCTCCTTGCGCGACACTGGACGGATGAGTGACGGCAGGTGGTTCGACGGCTGGTCGCCGTGGCCTGAGCTGGCCGGGCTGGCCGCGGCGGGGCGATCGCTGCTGCCGAACGTTCCCGTCACGCCCGGCGCGCTGGTGCGGACCGTCACCGAGCAGCTCGTCGGGCGGCGGCTGACCGCCAAGGTCGGGGACCGCGAGGTCGGCCTGACCCTCGCCGAACTCGACTACCCGGCCGACAGCCTCCGGCTGGCCACCGGACGCGTCGGCGACGTGCGCATCGTCGCCGAAGACGTCGACTGGCCCGAGCCCGAAGGCGGCAGCATTCCGCTGCGGCGGGTCACCGTGCTCGCCGAGGACGTCCGCCTGCGCTCACTCCCGACGCCCGCCGCCAAACCGGCCCGCGTGGACCTGCGGATCGCCGTCTCCGCGGATGTGCTCCGCGAAAGGGTGGCGCAGGTCCGGCCCGGGATCGTGGCCGCCCCGGCCGGCAGCGGGCTGCTCCAGATCCACTGGGCCAAGAAGCCCCACTGGGGCCACTTGACCCTCGAGGCCCAGGTGGCCGACGACGCCGTCGTCCTCGTCCCCCGGACGCTCCACATAGGACAACGACGACTGCGTCCACCGAGGCGCTTTCACCCGATCGTGCTTCCCCTGCCGGAACTCCCGCCGGGGATAAAGCTGACGAAGGTGGAGCCCCGGCACGACGAACTCGTGCTGCACACTGTCGCGGAAGAGTGGCCGGAACGGCTTTCCCGCATTCCTCTCGCCGATCTGTTGAGCTGGTTGACCACCGCAGCGGTGACCCTGACCTTGCCGAAACTCGGTTCGCGTCCATGACCTCGAAGCTACTCGAACGCGCGTTCGAACGTCATCACTCACAAGGGTAGGGCCGGAAACTCACACGTCCCGGTCTCGCAGATACCGCGTGTGATCGGCCTGCCGGTCGACGTCGGAGGCGTAGAACCGCTCGGCCACCCGATGCGCCTCAGTCTCGAGCAAACCCAGCTGGACCACCAATTCCTCACCCGCGCCGGCCCGCCGGGAAGCGAACCACCACGGCAGATTCAGGTAAGTCTCCAGCGACAGCGGCAAATCCGTCCGCACCAGCCGGACAAGAGAATGCTGGAGATCAGGATCAGCGGCCAGCCGCGCGGGATCCGACAGCAAGTCCCGCAGGATCGCAGCGATCCGCCCAACGGTGTCCACAGTAGACGCAGGCATCCGCGACGCCTGCGAAGAGACCCGCGAAACCAAGGTCTCCAAGGACGAAAGCAGCGAAGTCGAGAGGTCCGGCACCAACCGGACCTTCTCGGAAGGCGCCAGCAAAGCACCGGCCGAGTACAACGCCACCACGACGAACGGCCAGAACCACCCGACCACCCCGGTCACGTACAGCACGACGCCGATCAGGCCACCGACACAGCCGAGGAGGTTCTTGCCCGACCCCAGATAACGCAGCATCATTGGTACCCGCGGATTTCCTGGAAGACGTCGGACAGCTGGACCTTCCGCGCGTCGAACACCTTCCCGCCGGTCAGCGCGGCCACCTGCGTCAGCTCGTCGCTGCTCCCCTCCCCGAACAGCACGGTGAACACCGGAACCTGCTTCATCGCCGGCGGCAGCGACCCGAACGACGCCTGGAAATCCGCCAGGGACGAGCCGTTCGCGTTCTCGCCGTCGGTCATCAGGACGACGGACGTGAACCGGTCCGGATCGCGCGCCGCCAACGGTTCCAGCACCCGGTAGGCCTCGGAAAGGCTGTCGTAGATCGCCGTCCCGCCGTTGGCCGTCAGCCCCTCGGCGAACGCCTTGATGCGCGCCAGCTCGCCCGCAGGATCCTGCTCCGGCACAGTGAACGTCGAAGGCCGCGAAGGAACTGTGTTGAACGGCAGCATCGTCACCTCCTCCCGGCTCCGGAACCGCCGGAACCGGCCCGTCAGCGAGTTGTCCGCCCCCGTCAGCCCCACCAGCGCCGTCCGCAGCGAGTCGATCCGATCGCCCTTCATCGACCCGGACGTGTCCAGCACGTACAGCGTCCGCGACGGCCGCCGGATCTTGTCGAAGTACGCCTGGAGCAGCGCGTCCACCGCCTGCTGCGTCGCCGGGAACGGCAGCTCGACGAGGTCGCGCGAGGTGAACTGCGACCCTAGCGCCACGCCCGGCACGACCGGCCGCCGCTGGGTGGTCTCCATGATCCGCTTCTGGACGTCGGGCGTGCGCAGGTAGTCCGAAAGCCGCTGGTGCGCCGACCGCGCGTCGTCACCGGCGGAAGCGAGCAGGGACAGCGGGTAGTCCGCCGTGACGACGCCGTCGCTCGGGTAGACCAGCGTCAGCGGCTCTGGCAGCTTCCCGGACGCGTTCGCCGACAGCAGCACGGATTCGTAGTTGATCAGCCCGTCGATCGGGTCCGGGCCGGTCGCCCGCCGGATGTAGGCGTCCGACAGCCAACCCGAAGAGCCGGCCGAAAGCGCCTGGGCACTGAAGAACTGCGTCAGCTGCGGAGTCACCGAAGCGATCTGCTGGGCGTCGATCGCGTTGCCCGCGCCGGCCAGCGCCGAAGCGACGCCGACCAGCGCCGAGAACCCGGAGTTCGACGCCGACGGGTCCGTCATCCCGTAGCTGAACGCCTTCTTCCCGGCCTGCGCGGCGATCTCGCCCCAGCTCACCGGCTTGCCGGCCCAGCCGAGCCGCTGCACCACCGACGTGGCCAGCCCCAGCACCACCGGCGAGCTCATGATCTTGACCTGGTTGCCGAGCCGTTTCGCCGCTTCGGGAATCCCTGCGAGGTAACGGTTCGACGAGAACCACACGGCGTCGTACTTGCCGTCGACGCCGCCGTTGGCCAGCGCTTCGGCGCCTTCCAACGTACCGGTGAAGGTGAACTTGACCGTGACGCCGGTAGCGCGAGCGGCTTCGTCGAGCACCGGCTGCATGTCCGCCAGCTCGCTGCCCGCGAGGATCCGCAAGGTCCCCGGCTCGGGGTCCCCCAGCGGTGCGGACGACGAGCCGGAACACCCCGCCAGCAACGCGGCACCCAAGAAGAGCGCCAGCACCTTCCTGATCATGCTTCCCCCTCGTGCGAACGCCGCAGGTGGTCTTCGGCGCGGCGGATCTCGCCGGACAGCGACTCGACGGTCGCGGCCATCGTGCGGACGGCGTCGGCGCGGAACCCGTCGATCGCGTCGATCGAGGCGTAGATCCGGTCGAAGGACGCGCGGATCGTCTCGGTCGCGACGGCCGGGTCGCTGCTCGCCTTGCGGATCTCCGCGGACTGCAGGTCCAGCAGCTCGGTGTTGGCGCGGATCAGCCCGTCGGTGGTCGCCTGCAGCGCCGCGACCTCGTCGAGGACGTCCCGCTGGCTCGCCAAAGCCCCGCTGACCAGCAGTGCGACGCGCAACGCGGACACCGTCGTCGACACCGCCCGCTCGACGCCGCGGATCAGCTCGTCGTTGTTCTTGCGCACCAGATCCAGCGCGAGGTAGCCCTGTGCGCTGACGGCCAGCTGGGTCAGCAGGTCCTGGTGCCGCTGCCGGATCGGGTACAGCACGTCCGCACGCAACGCGTTGGCGCGCGCGGGATCCGTCAGGTCGAAGACGCCGGCCTGCGCTTCGATCGCGCCGTCGACGGCTTCGGCGAGGGCGGCCGCTTCGGCGAGCTTCCCCATCACCTTCCACAGCCGCTCGCGCTCACCCTTGATCGAGGCGTTGTCGCGGCGCAGCACGTCCTGGCGGCCGCGCAGGTCGACGACCAGCGCGTTGACCGGCTCGTTCGCCGCGCGGTAGCGGTCCAGCGCCCGCTTCGCGCCGGCCGCGGCCGGGAACATCCCCAGCAGCTTCCGGCCGGTGAGCGGCAGCTTCGCCGGGTCCAGCTCGGCGACCGTCCGGCGCAGGCTCGCGAGGCTCGTCGTGACGCCGTCCTGGGGCGACGCCGCGCTGCGCAACGACCGGTCGAGCATCGTCCCGGCGACCCCGGCCGCCGCGCGCATGTCGGCCTCGCCGACGGCCAGCAGCTCGTCGAGCAGGTCGGTGAACTCCGGCGAGCGGACGTCGAGGGCTTCGAGCCGGGACGCGAACTCCGAAGCGCGAACGGTGATTTCCGTCCGGGTACCGGAACTGAGCGTGATCAGCCCGGCGGCGCGCTCGGCCGGGATCGTGGTGACCGGCTCGGGCGGCGTGAGCGCGAAGTCCATGTCAGTACTGCTTGCCGACGGCGTCGAGCAGCCGCTCGAGGGTTTCGAACGACGGCGGTTCGACGGCGTCCACCAGGTCGGCGGGCACGTGGGCCGGCGCGGCGACCTCGGCGAACAGCTTCGGGTCGGTCGTGCGGAAGCCGAACGTCGCGGCGAGCTTGCCCAGCTCGGGGTCGGTCGCGAGGAGCTGCCCGACCTTGTCGCCGTCGCCGGTCAACGGCACCAGCGTGTGCTTCGAGTAGACCGTCGGCGCGGTGTAGAGCATCCGCATGTCCGGCCGGATCGAGCCGTCGCCGCTCACCACGCGGCCGACGAACTGCGACTCGTAGATCAGCGCCAGTGGCGTCTTCCCCATGCCCGCGGACAGGTAGTCCTCGAACGGCCCTTCGGTGCTGTTCTGCGTGTACCCCTGGTCGAGGAACAGCTTGGCCACCGACGGCAGCACCTTCGCCTCCTGGTCGGGCGTGCTGACGACGGCGTTCCCGTTGGCCACGAAGGAAACGATCGACAGGTACATCGCCGCGGAGTTCGACTCGCGCGGGTCGGTCGTCGTGACCAGGACGTTCTTGCGCGCCGGGTAGGCGGTGTTGCCGGGCAGCTGGTCCCAGCGCGTCCCGGCCTTCGCCAGGTCGAGGTACTTCGCGATGTCGAGGACGTCGTAGTCGCCGGCGCCCTTGTGCACAACCCCGTTGGCCCGCAACAGGGAAACGATCGGCTCGAAGGAGGCGACGGCCATCGGCGACTGGAACGGCGTGTAGACCGTGGTCACCTTGCGGTCGCGCTGGATCTTCTGCGCGGCGGGCGACGACGACGGGAACGCGAAGGCGTACTTCCCGAGGTCGACGGTCGTCGCGAGCTGCCGCGACCCGGCCGTGTCGACCTCGACCTTCAGGCCGTGGCGGGCGAAGGCGTCGACGACGCGCTGGTCGGTGAAGAAGGCCTGCTTCTCCGAACCGATCACCCCGCGCACCGTCGTCGTGGAGCCCGCGGCGCTGTCGTCGCCGCGACCCCAGACGATCACCCCCACGACGGCCAGCACCAGCACCACGGCCAGTCCGATCGACACCCGGCGTTTCACCTGAGCCACTCCCCTCGACGGGCCTTCGCTCATTGGACGCGGGAGCGGGCCGGTTCGAAGTGAACGGTGGGTGAAGGAACGGTCTCAGGTCACCGGGAACCAGGTCCCGGACGCCCATTCCGTGTCGCCCCAGGCTTTTCGCTCGTCGGACCGTGGATCGAGCACCAGATCGGTGTCTTCCCGGAAAACCAGCACCGGCCGGAGTTCGGGGCCGTAGGGCGGCCACTCCGGGCCGTCCGCGTCCGCGACGCCGTCCCGGACGAACCGCACCCAGGCGCGATGGATCAGCAACGCCGCGCGCTCGCGCTTCGGGTTGACAGCTGAGCCCTGTGAAGCGAGCGGCAACGGCGTCTTCCACGCCATCGTCGTCTCCGTGCCGTGGCCGCCGTCGAGCTGTTCGGGCACGCCGGGCGCGGCGATGTCGATGCGGTAGCGGTAGACGGGCGCGTGCACGGACTGCGCGTCGGCGAGCCGCTGCGTCGGGATGCCGTAGCGCTCGTCGCCCATCGCGGCGATCTTCGCGGACTTCAGGTCCGGGACGCGGCGAAGGTACGTCTCGAGAAGGTGCGAAGTGCCTTCACCGCCGAGGATGCTCTCGAGCACACCCGAAGCCGGCGCCGTCGCGACGTCGTCGCCGAGCATCAGCGCGTACGTGCTGCCTTCGTTGCTGTTGCAGCCGACCAGCAACGGGACTCCTGCCGCGCTCCCCCGCCGGATCGGCTCGATCGGCACCTCCGGCAGCACGCTCGGGTGCAGCGTCGGCCGCCAGAGCCACAACGCCTGCAGCCCGGACAGGATCCGTTCCTGCGCCTCGACGAACTCCTTGGCCGGCAACGCCCGCAAGGAGTCCAGGTCGTGGCAACCGACCTCGGAAAGGAGCCGCCGGGCCAGCGCGGTCCCGGCCTCCGGCGTCGCCACGTGGTCCGCGCCGCCGCTGCTGCTGATCGCCTGCGCGAACAGCCCTTGGCCCAGCGGGCTGCCCATCAGGTTCCCGACGCTCTTCGCGCCCGCCGAGACGCCGTAGACGGTGATCCGCTCCGGGTCCCCGCCGAACGCGGAGATGTTGCGGCGCACCCACTTCAGGGCCTCGACCTGGTCGAGGAACCCGCACACCCCGGCGTCCGCTTCGGACTCGCCGAAGATCCCGGCGAGGTGCAGGAACCCGAGCGAGCCGAGCCGGTAGTTGATCGTGACGACGACGATCCCGGCGCGCGCGAACTCCTCGCCGTCGCCCAGCTGCTCGCCGTGCCCGACGCGGTAGCCGCCGCCGTGCAGCCAGAACAGCACCGGCCACCCGCCGGCGGGCGCGGGGCCGTCCGGGGTGCAGACGTTGAGGTACAGGCAGTCCTCGTCGCACACCGCGGCCGGGTTCATCGGGTCCGGCGACTGCATCGCGTGTGGCCCGTACTCCGTCGCGACGTGCACGCCGCCCGACAACGACGGCGGCCGCGGCGCCTTCCACCGCAGTTCGCCGACCGGCGGCCGGGCGTACGGGATCCCGCGCCACACGCGGACGCCGTCACCCGCCAGCCCCACCAGCGCCCCGAGCTCGGTCGTGACCGTCGGGACGGATGCCATCAGAGCGAGGCCTGCTCGACCGTCGGCAGGCAGACCTCGAACCGGGTGTTCCCGGGCTCCGACTCGACGCGCAGGTCGCCCTGGTGGCGTTCGACGACGATCTTCCACGAGATGTCCAGGCCCAGCCCGGTGCCCTCGCCGACCGGCTTGGTCGTGAAGAACGGCTCGAAGATCCGCGGCTTGATGTCCGCCGGGATGCCGGGGCCGGTGTCGCCGATCTCGACGCGGATCTGGTCGTCGACGCGCCAGGTGCGCAGCGTCAGCGTGCCGTCGCCCTTCATCGCGCCGAGCGCGTTGTCGATGATGTTCGTCCAGACCTGGTTCAGCTCCGCCGGGTACGCCGGGATCTTCGGCAGGCTCCGGTCGTACTCCTTGACGACGCGGATCCCGGTGCCGACCTTGCCGGACAGCATCACCAGCGTGGAGTCGAGGCCGTCGTGGACGTCGACCCACTGGTGCGGCGCCCGGTCCATCTGGGAGTACTGCTTGGCCTTGCCGACCAGCGCGGAGATGCGCGTGGTGGAGTCCTCGATCTCGCCCATCAGCATCTCGGTTTCGAGCGCGTAGGCGAGCCAGCGGACGGCGCCGTCGATGAACGTGTCGCCGACCTGCTCGAGGACGTTGTCCAGGTCGGCCGTGGTCAGGCCGGCGCGGACGTAGATGTCCGCGAGGTCCCAGCCGCCGTCGATGCCGCGGTCGTCGAACCAGTCGCCGATCTCGTCCTCGCGGTCGGCCTGCTGCATCGCGGACAGCTTCTCGGCCTGCGCGACCTGCTTGACCAGGCGCTCCTGGACGTCGATGAGCTGGTAGAGCAGCTCGGGCTCGATGTCCTTCTTGGCCAGGAAGGCGAGCTTGTGGCGCATGCCGGCGACGCGTTCCCGCAGGGCGGATGTCGCCCGGACGGCGGCCGCGGCCGGGTTGTTCAGCTCGTGCGTCAGGCCCGCCGAGAGCTCACCCAGCGCCAGGAGACGGCGGCGCGACCCGATCACGGTGTCGCTGTTGCGCCACCCCAGGTACATGCCTTCCAGCAGGTGCGTCGCCATCGGGAACCACTTGCGGAACTCGACGGAGAACTCCTTCGACGGCAGCGCGAGCAGCGTGACGTCGGACAGCGCCCGCACGGTCGCGCCGTAGCGGTGGTCGTCGTCCTGGTGCACGAAGAACTGCGTCGCGCCGAAGTAGGCGCCGCGCTGGTCGGACCGGTTGGTCTCCACCTCGGTACCGCTGACCAGGCGCGTCATCCGGATGGCGCCGCCGAGCAGGACGTAGAAGCAGGTCGCCTCGCCGCCCTCGCTGATGATCGTCGAGTCGCCTTCGTACTCCTCGAGCACGGCGTTGGCGGCGACCCAGTCGAGCTGCGCCTCGGAAAGGTGTTCGAAAAGGAAGAGCCCGCGAAGCTCTTCCCGCGGCAGTGCGCTCATTGTTCCTCCAGGTACCGGTGTACCAGCGTCACGGCCATCGCGCCCTCGCCGACCGCGGACGCCACCCGCTTGACCGACTGGGACCGCACGTCACCGGCCACGAACACCCCGGGGATGGACGACTCGAGGTAGTACGGATCACGGTCGAGCGGCCAGCCCGCCGGCCGCTGCGCGTTCGCCGTCAGGTCCGGTCCGGTGCACACGAAGCCGTGCTCGTCGCGGTGGAGGCCCTCGCCGAGCCAGTCGGTGCGCGGGGCGGCGCCGATGAAGATGAACAGGTGGCCGGACTCGACGGTCTCGGTGACGCCGTTCTCGCACAGCGTGAGCCGCTCGAGGTGCTCGTCGCCGTGGGCCTGCTTGACCGTGGTGTGCGTCCGGACGTGGATGTTCTCGATGCCGGCGATCTGCTCGATCAGGTAGTGCGACATCGACGCCTCCAGCGACGAGCCGCGCACGAGGATCGTGACGTCGCTGGCGTGCCGGGAGAAGAACACCGCGGCCTGGCCGGCGGAGTTGGCGCCGCCGACGATGTAGACGTGCTCGCCCTTGCACTCGGGCGCCTCGGTCGCGGCCGAGCCGTAGTAGACGCCGCGGCCGGTGAGCTCCTCGATGCCCTCGGCCTCCAGCGCGCGGTAGGTGACGCCGCTGGCGAGGATCACCGAGTGGGCGGCGATCTCGCTGCCGTCGCCGAAGGTGACGACCCGCGACGAGCCGCGGGCTTCGAGGCCGACGACGTCGCGCGCGGTCAGCACCTCGGCGCCGAACTTCTGCGCCTGGCGCCGCGCCCGGTCGGTCAGCTGCGCGCCGGAGACGCCGTCGGGGAAGCCGAGGTAGTTCTCGATGCGGGAGCTGGTGCCGGCCTGGCCGCCGGTGGCCTTCTTCTCGACGAGCACCGTGCGCAGGCCCTCGGACGCGCCGTAGACGGCGGCGCCGAGGCCGGCCGGGCCGCCGCCGATCACGACGAGGTCGTAGAACTCCTGCGCCGGCCGGGTCGACAACCCGACCGCGTCGGCGATCTCGCTGCCGCTGGGGTTCTTGAGCACGGTGCCGTCGGGGGTGACGACGACCGGGATGTCCTTCTCGGTGGCTTCCGCGGCCTGCAGGATCCGGGCGCCTTCGTCGTCGTCGACGGAGAACCAGCGGTACGGGACGGCGTTGCGGGCGAGGAAGTCGCGCATCTGGAACGACGGCGAGTTGTACCGGTGGCCGATGAGCTTGACCTCCTCGACCGGCCGGTCGCCGACCGCCTTCCAGGTCTCGACCAGCGCGTCGATCACCGGGTAGAGCTTCTCCTCCGGCGGGTCCCACGGCTTGAGCAGGTAGTGGTCGACGTCGACGACGTTGATCGCCTGGATCGCGGCGTCGGTGTCGGCGTAGGCGGTCAGCAGGGCGCGACGGGCGTGCGGGAAGAGGTCCATCGCCTTCTCGAGGAAGGCGATCCCGTCCATCTGCGGCATCCGGTAGTCGGCGAGGATGGCCGCGACGGCGTCGCCGCGCAGCTTGATCTCCCGCAGCGCTTCGAGCGCGTCCATGCCGGAGTCGGCACGGATGACGCGGTAGTCCTTCCCGTAGCGGCGCCGCAGGTCGCGGGCGACCGAGCGGGACACGGCGGGATCGTCGTCGACGGTCATCAGGATCGGCTGGCTCACGCCATGCAGCCTACGGCGCGTCGTGCCCGGCTGGGGAGGACCGGCGTTTCGGCACCTGGACCCGCTCCAGGTCCTCGGCCACGACGATCTCGCCGTCGAACTCCGCCTTCGCCTCCTCCAGGAAGCGCGCCGGGTCGGGGTAGCGCTGCGAGAAGTGCGTCAGGACCAGCTGCCGGACCCCGCATTCGGCGGCGACGCGGGCGGCCTGCTGGGCCGTCAGGTGCCCGAAGTCCTTCGCCAGGGAGGTGTCCTCGGCGAGGAACGTCGCCTCGATGACGAGCATGTCGGCGTTTTCGCTGAGCGCGTACACCGCGTCGCAGAGGCGGGTGTCCATGACGAACGCGAAGCGCTGGCCGGGCCGGGGCGTGCTGACGTCTTCGAGACGTGTGTTGTCGAAGTGTCCCTCTCGCTGGAGCTTGCCGACGTCCGGTCCGGCGATGCCGTGCTCCTTCAGCTTCTCCGGGAGCATCGTGCGGCCGTCCGGTTCGGTCAGGCGGTAGCCGAACGCCTCGACGGGGTGGCTCAGGCGCCTGGCCTCGAGGGCGAACTTCCCGGTGGCGATCGGGCCGTCGTCGGTGATCGGGTGTTCGCGCAGGTCAGCCGTCTCGTAGAACGACGTCGCGTGCCGCAGCCGTTCGAAGTAGTGCGCGCCGGACGCCGGGAAGTGGGCGTGGACCGGGTGCCGGACCTTGTCCAGGGACAGCCGCTGGATCACGCCGGGCAGGCCGAGGCTGTGGTCGCCGTGGAAGTGCGTGACGCAGAGGCGCGTGATGTGGGTGGCGGCCACGCCCGCCCGCAGCATCTGGCGCTGGGTGCCCTCGCCGGGGTCGAAGAGGAGGCCCTCGCCGTCCCACCTCAGCAAGTAGCCGTTCTGGTTCCGGTGGCGCGTGGGCACCTGGCTCGCGGTGCCCAGCACCACCAGTTCGCGGGTCGACACCCCCGCACGCTACTCACGCGGCGGGCGTGGTGTCCCCCAGTTTGCGCAACCGGAAGGCCAGCACCAGCAGCATGATCCCGTAGAGCAGGGCGTAGATGCCGACGAGCAGCGCGATGCCGAACGCGCCGGCGATCGGGTTGATCACGATCAGGATGCCGGCGATCACGGAGAGCGCGCCGGCCGCGATGAGGAACGCCTCGCCCGTGATCTGCTTGCGCAGCCGGATCGCGGCGGCGATCTCCGCGATGCCCGTCACGATCGCCCACAGGCCGACCAGCAGGGCCAGCAGCAGAACCGTGATGCCGGGCCAGACGAGGACGAGGATTCCGGCGATGATGCCGAGCGCACCGAGGATTCCGTAGGCGGCGCGGTGGGCGGCGTCACCCGGGCGGAAGGCCTGCATGAGGCCACCGATGCCGTCGACGATCGCGTACACGCCGTACAGGACGGCCAGCACGAGCACCGTGGCGCCCGGCCAGATCAGCGCGAAGAGCCCGAAGAGCACGGCGAACACGCCGCGGACGGCGGCGATCGGCCATGCCTTGCGGGGCTCGACGACGGAGAACGCTGCGAAGGAGGTCATGGGTCGCTCCTCGGGTGTCGGGGCACCCAGTATCGCGGCAAAGCGCCTGACTGGCGCGGTTGACCACCCGTTCGGGCCATGCGTCCACTGTGTCCGGTCAGTGTGGACTTGGAGGACCGGCGTGCGCCGCGGCCGCCACCACGGCGCACGCCGGTTGCTCAGGGGTAACTCACCAGGTTCGACGGCCGGGTGCCGTCCGGGGTGATGTCACCGGTGTTGTTGATGACGTGGTTGATCCGGCCCTGGGTGCCCAGGGAGACGGTCACCATGTCGTGGAACCGCACGTTCGGGTTGTTCGGCGCCTCGAACGCGTGCGCGCTGACCACGGAGGGGTTGGTGCTGAAGAAGCAGTAGCTGCCCAGCCCCCACGCTTCGTGGCTGGTGACGTTCGGCCCCACCTTGTAGGCGGAGTAGCCGAGCGTCGACCCGTTCATCCAGCCGGCCTGGTTCGGCACGTCGTACGGCATTTCGTTCTGGAAGAAGTACGTCCGGCCGCCGTTGCCGTTCCAGACGACCTGCGTCTTCTGGTAGTGCTCGACGAACAGGCCGTACATCGTCACGTTGTTGCCGTTGACCGTGAGCCCGGTGTCGGCGGTGTTGGTGTTCCAGCCGACGTAGGCGTTGTTGTCGGCGTGGTCGGCGCGCCAGATCCACATGTGGTCGCCGATGACGTTGTTGCTGTTGACGACCAGGCTGTTCGTCGCCTTCCCGACGTTGGCGCCGCCGATGCGGAAGAAGACGTCGTGCAGCGACGTCGGGTTCGCCGAGTGACTCGCGGTCGAGCCGGCCGCCCTGCATGAGGGTGTTCGAGTTGGTCGTGCCGGCGTCGATCAGCAGGCCGGCGACCTTGACGCCGTCGACGTCGTCGACGTTCATCGCGGTGACACCGCCGTCCGGCACCAGCGTGGCGATGCCGAGCCCGAGCACGACGGTGTCCGGGCGGGTCACGTGCAGCGCCTGGTTCAGGTGGTAGACACCCGGCGTGACCAGCAGGTTCTTGCCGGCGGCGAGCGCGGCGTTCATGTCGGCGGCGGTGGCACCCGGCTTGGCGATGTAGAACTGGTCGATCGGGAGCGAGGTGCCGGGCGCGGCGCCGTTCGCCCAGCTGGTGCCGGCCGCGTTGGTCTTCACGCCCGGGACGAAGACCTGGTAGTTGCCGGAGCCGTCGATGTAGAGGAACGGCTTCTCGCGCACGACCGGCGTCTGGCCGACGGTGGTGTAGGGCGGCGCCGGGAAGGTGTTCGCCGGGGCGCCCTGGACGCCCGCGAAGACCATGTTCCAGTTGGAGCCGTTCCAGCTGCCGAACTGCGAGTTGCGGGAGATCCACTGCTGCTGCGAGCCGGAGCGGACCTGGCCGTCGATCTTGGTGTCGGAGATCCAGCCGCCGCTGGCCCAGCCGCCGTCGTCGAGCTGCAGGTCGCCGCGGACGTGCATGCGGCGGTACGGCGCGGCCTGGCTGACTGCCCAGCGATCGGCTCCCCCGTTCGGGGTCACAGACAGGTTCTCGGCGCCCCGCCAGAAGTTCTGGGTGGCGTTCTGCGGCGGGAACCAGTCGGCCTCGACGTGCACGGCGCCGTTGATGGTGACGGCGTCCGGGCTCAGGCCAAGCCCGAGGACCTGGGTGTAGAAGCCGACGTTGACGTCGTTGGCGTACGTGCCCGGCTTGAACATCACGGCGTAGCGCTGGCTGCCGAACTGGTTGCGTTCCTGCTGGCTGAAGATGCTGTTGAGCCGGCTCTGGATGGTCGAGCTCGACATGGAGGGGTCGAAGACGACGACGTTCGGGCCGAAGTCGGGCTGGCCGGGCTGGGTCGTGTTCACGGGGTTCAGGGTGAAGGACTGGGCGGCGGTGCCGTTGCAGGAGTATTGCTGGAGCTGGACGTCGCTGGTGGAAGCGCCGGGAACGTCGAGGCACTTCCCGCTGTTGCGGCTGACGAAGTGGTAGCGGCCGTTGCCTTCGTCGACGGCCTGCCACTGCTGGTTGGCCCCACCTCCATAGGTCCAGAGCTGGAGCAGGCCGCCATCGGCAGTGGAGACGTTCGCGACATCCCAGGCGGCGGCCGGGTTGCCGCGCGCGTTCACCCGGAAGTAGCCGTCACCGGTGGACTGGAACTGCCACTGCTGCGAGCCGGTCTGGTTGCAGGAGTACTGCTGCACGACGGTGCCGTCGGCGGTCCCGGCAGCCCGGGCGTCGACGCACTTGCCACTGTTGGCGGCGGTCACGGTGTACCAGCCATCGGGGGTCACGGCCGCTTGGGCGCTTGTCGCGGTCGCAGCGCTCCCGACCAGCACAGCCGCTGCGGCGAGCAACGTCATCACCCTCTTCATGCGAAACCTCCTCTGCCGCGCGGGGCGGCGTTCGTAGAGCAGGAAACGGCAGAGGCGTGCCCGGTCTGGGTAGACGCGGCGTAACGGGCGGGGACCTCGGCGTCACAACCGCGCAAAATGTAACGGCGGCCACACCGGGAGTCAATACACGACTAAAAATAAGGTGTAAAGACTCAGGTCAGAGGGTTGTCGTTGCCGTGGGGACCCCCGCGTGGAGGGGTGTTGGGCGGGGTGTAATGTATGGACACACGAGATGCGGAGTTCAACTTCGCTCCGGGGCTATGGCGCAGCTGGTAGCGCACCTCACTGGCAGTGAGGGGGTCAGGGGTTCGAGTCCCCTTAGCTCCACATCGTACGAAACCCCTTCGTTTCAGCCGTTTTGGCTGGTCGGAGGGGTTTTCTGCATTCCGGGTTCGATGTCCGGTGATCGTTGTGTGGCGTGATCTTGTGGTCCTCGTGGGGCAAAACCGGAGCACTGCCCCAGCCCCGACACGGCGTCGGCGTGGTGTTCCAGCTGCTCCCGGCCCCGGCCGGCGAGTGACCCCCACCGTGGCGAGCGGAGGACAACCGGCGCCCGTTTCCACCGTCGGCCACGTACGGTGACGGCGTCGGCGGTGGCGGGGTCGCCGTATGGCTCCTGGCCCCACTCGGTCACGCCCAGCGCCGTGATCACCCAATGACAGGGCCCCGAACTTCGGCAGGATGTGACACCGCAGCCGACTCCGATAACTCTCGATCGTCCGCGGATCCAGATCCAGCGACCGGAACCACCGCACCAGACTGCGAACAACGAAATGTTGCCCCCAACAGATGTAGTTCCCCACCGGAGACATCACCAGCGGCCGCTCCTAACGACGATGCAGGCGCCGGCCGGCATCCAGGAAGCACAGACCGGACGACCGATCCGTACGAACTCTCGTAGCCGCTGGAAGTGCGTCCGCAATTCTCCGAAAGAGCAAGTCGTCGGATAGCGATTCCGGCCGAACTAACGCGCCGGACGGGTGCAGCGACGAGGTGCCGGCTGTGAGGGGCGCGAACCACGCCTCCGAAGTGCGTGGTGTCATCGGACGAAGGGCTGCACGCTCTCACCCCAACGGGCGTTGCCGATCCAGTGCGCTGACGATCTCGCCCGCGGGGAACGACAGCCTGCCGACCGGGACCACCCATTCCGCCCACGCGCCGATCGGCTCGGCTAGAGGCAGGTTCCGCCGGGCCGCTTCCTCTCCGGCCGTGCGCAGACCGTCGAGCATCGCCTGCCACTGCTGTGCCCGCGCGTGCTTCATCACCGGCTCCGCGGGGTTCTCCCACACCGTCGTTCGGACCGGTCGCAGCGCGTCGAGGAACTCCGGCCACGACATACCGGGCCGCTCGGCGGCGGTGTGGTGCAGGTGTACGAGGAACGCAGGACCGAGCGCCGGGTATGCGACGAGCGCAGCCAGCAGCACAAGCCCCGCCCGGTAAGAACGGAAAACTACCCCGTCGACCGTCGTCTCCGCGAGGTCGGTGTGCCGGTGATCTCGGCGGATGGCGGTCAGCAGGCCGTAGCTGTTGGTGAGCCGCTTGACAGCGCGGGGCGTTGCCACGAGCAACGGCGGGCCAAGGATGTCCAGCAATGTCAGCTCTTCGGGCTCCAGGGTGAGGGGGTCGACGCGTTCCACGGGCCGCGCAGCAGGCAACGCCGCCCCGGCGGCTGGGAGACCCCGGTCATCGACAGCAGCCTCGGCGCGCGGCGGCACAGTGCCGGCGCGAGTAGCCTGTTCGCGACCGACCGCTGCCGGCTGGGAAGCGCGCGTCCCGACAAGCGTGCGCAGGAGCCGCTGGTAGCCGACAGTCTCCATGGGTGGCAGGGTCAACACGACCTGGAAGATCTTCTCGAGGTACTGCGCGGGCGAGGACTGCCGAAGCGCCTCGTCATCGGGCTCGTCGAAAAGGCCCCGATAATGGGACCCGATCGCCCGCAGTAGCCACCGCGGGTCCACCGCGACGACGACCACGAACAGATCGACGGCGAGCAGAAGATGGATCGCCTCCAGAGTCTCCACCACGCGCCGCGGCGGGCACCGGTCGAGGTCGTCAATGTAGATAATGATCCGATCAATGCGCGGCAGCGTGTCGCCCGCCTCGTCGCGATCCGCCTCGTCCTCGTCGTCGGCAGACTGCATCAGGAGGGCAGCCATGCGGTGGAAGTCCTCGCGGATCCGCGTCATCACCCCGAGCCTGCCGCGGTAGTCGCTGTCCTTGACTCGGTCGGTGACCAGCCCGGCCAGCTGTCCCGCCGCGGTCAGATTCTGCTCCTCCCGCGCCAGTTTGGCGACCTCGGCCGCCGCAACGTCGACTGCGGTGCGCAACCGTTCCTGTTGGGCCTCGGCAACGCGCGCAGCGAAGCTCCATGCCGGCGCGGCCCTATCCTTCGCCGTCGCACGCAGCGCCACCAGTACACCGACCACCGTGGACACTGCGGGCAGGGCGGCCACCACCGGTAACAGAAAGAGCACGGACACGGTCGCCACGAGCCCGACTACCAGCACCGCCCAGGTCACCGGCCGGAGGCTGCGCAGGAACCGCTGCCACCTCTTGGTGTTGTCCCGCGCGAAAGCGATTGTTCGGGTCGCGTCCCGATACACCGACTCCGCCCGGTCACCTGCCAGGATCCGCAGCTCCGCACGCTGCTCGTCGGACAACCCGACCCAGGACCCCTGGTCGTCGCGTTCAGCCTTGGCCAGCTGCTGCCGGAGCGCCTCGTGCCGGGCACGGGCCGCCTGATGCCGTGCACGCACCCCGTGCTCAGCCACCAGCTCGGCGGTGAGCCGCGAGTGGCGGCGTTGTTCCGCAGGCGCGTCACCGTCTGGTGGCGCTGCCAGCTGTGCGAACAGTTCAGCCACGAGGCTTGCCCACAAGTCAGTCTCGGCGTAGTGCCACGCGTTGAACCGGATCTGGCGCACCGCACTATGGGCGAGCGAGTTGCCTGACCTCGCGGTCGCATCCACTTCCTGCCACAGCAGCGATAGGAAGTGGCTCTTGCCCGCGCCCCAGTCCCCAAATAGACCGACCGCGAGCGGAGGCCGCGCCGTGCGCGCGGTGATCAGCTCGGCGAGCGCGGTCGCATCGGTATCGCGGAAAAGCTCATCGACGGTGTGGGCCGCGTCGGACTGGTAGGACGGAAGCCTCGGTACTGGCCGGTCGGTCACGACCTCCCATAGCCGTACCGTCGCCTCGGACCCGCCCGTCGCCAACACAGGTTTCCCGTCCACCGCTTGCCAATCCATCCACAGCACAGCGTGGGTGTGCCGAGGGAACGGCTTCGCGATTTCAGTGTGAGTGAACGGGTCCCAGAGCCGCACGGTGCCGCCGGCGTCACCGGTGGCGAGCACGAGCCGGCCGCCGATCCGTGCCCACGCCCCGCACCGGACGGCGCTGGTGTGTCCGGACAGGGTGGCGAACAGACCACCCGTCTCGCCCTCGATCAGAACCACCTTGCCGTCCTCCCCACCGGTCGCGAGTATCGGCAGCCCGGCGGCGGTCGTCCAGGCCCCCCACCACGACGGCCCCTCGACCGTCACCCCCGGGAGCGTTGTGCCGTCCGGCCGCCACAACCTTACGGATCCGCTCTCGTCACCGACGGCGAGCTGCGGCGATCCCGGTTCCGGGGCCCACGCGCCCCACCGGACGGCTGCGCCGAAGTCCACGGACACGGGGTGGGAATCGGCGTCCCGGAACCAGAGGCGCACAAACGGGTAGTCTCCGCCGGTCGCGAGTACTGGCTGCCCGTCGACTCGTCCCCACGCTCCCCACCGGAGACCCGAACCGTGGCTCTGCAGCGATGAGTGCCTCGACGGCATGCCAGAGTCCCACAGCCGCACCGATCCGGTGCTGCTCCCGGTCGCGAGGACGGACCGACCGTCGAACTCGGCCCAGGTGCCCCACCAGACCTGCCCGTTGTGGCCGGTGAGCGGTGAGCCGATCGCTGTGCCCGTCACCGGGTTCCAGAGGATTACCGTGGAGTCGTGCGAACCCGTCGCCAGCACCGGCTCGCCGTCGATCTCTCCCCACTTTCCCCAGGAAACCGAATCTGTGTGCCCGGAGAGGATTGTCGCCTCCCCGGTGTGGGGATCCCACAGCTGCACCCGTTCGTCGTCGCCGGCGGTCGCCAGCACCGGCCTGCCGCCGACCGCGCCCCATCGGCCCCACCACGCCCGGCTCTGATGGCCGGTGAGCGGAGCGCCGAGTGGCAGGCCACGCAGGTCCTCCCACGGCGGTACGGATTCGGGCGCGGACAGCCACGCCATAGCCGCTCCGTTCCCAATCTCGACGGAGAGCCACGCCGACTCGTCGCGTGCCCACGCCAGCCGGAACGTCGCGGCCGACACGATCACGGTGAGCCCACCCGCGGTGGTGTGTGGCTCGCCTGCGGCGGACAGCCACGCCATCAATGCGTCCGGCTGGTCGGTGTTGTCCTCGATGTGGATTGCGACGACGACCCCGGACCTCCTGGAGCGCGTGCCCGTGCGGTAAGCCCGCGCCAGTGCCTCGGGAAGCCGGCCGACGAGCACACCGATATCCTCCGGCGCAGGTACCGCGATGAAGCCCTGAACACTGTCGTTGTCCTGCGCCGTGGGTAACGACAGCCCCACCTCGTCGAAGGCACGCAGCACCGCCCGCCACGACACTCCCGGCATGGACCCTGCTCTGCGCCCGACAACGCTGACGGCCACATAGGCCGTCCAGGTTGGTGCCACGTTCGCATTCCTTTCCTGGGCCGACGTCACCAGCGGTCACGCAGAGACTGCGTGGAATTGTAGAACCGGATTTCCTCATCGGACAGGAACAGTGGCGGCGGCGCCTGGTACCAGCCTTCACCGTCCCCGGATCCCGAAACGGGCTCGAAGTGCCAGGTATTGCCAGAGTGGCGGACACAGACGAAGATCCCGTCGCTTTTCACTCTGGCCAATCGCGCGCCCTTTCGGACGAGTTCGGTGAGCATGCCGACGTCCTCGCCTAAGGAGACATCCCGGTAACCGGCTGACCGCTGCCACGCGGCTCTGGTAAACGCGAGCGTTCCGCACACAACGCTGTCGAGGTAGTTCAGCCGGAGCCTGGCCGACCTACGCCAGAACCGGCGAGCCGGGACGTCGTACAGGTAGTCCCAGAGCAGCGCCGACACCTCGGCGTCGCCACGAGCAATCGGTTCGACCTGTCGTCGTAGCCGGTGGCTGCCGTACCAGTCGTCGTCATCCCATTGCACGAGGACGTCCCCAGCCGCCGCCTCGCAGGCGAACTGCCTCGTCCAGCCGATGCTCCTACGGACGTCCAACCGGTGGTACCGGACGACATCACCGGCCGGAATCAGGTCGGCGATCGGGTCTGTTCCGGTATCGACGACGATCAACTCACAATTGTTGTAGTCCTGGCCGAGGAAGTGGTCGATGGCACGCCGGGCGAGCTGTCGCCGGTCGCTGGTGGGCATTAGGCAGGAAACTGCCGGAAGCCGATCCCGGGACTGGTCCACGATGTCCAGAGTCTGCACAGTAGTACTCCGCCTGTTCGAGGGCAGCGTAGGTGCTGATTCTTGCAAACTCGGTCACCGCATACCTCCCCGCCACACCCAAACCGATCGTCCACGGCGCCGGTGTCGTGAGTAGTCGCGCCGGACCCCGTCGCCGTTACACACCGGATCACCGTGCGTGACCGCACTCTTCTGTCGCAGGCCGGTCGACGGGCGGCGTGACGCGCGCTCATGCCGATGAGCGGACGCAACAACCCCGTCAGGCTGTCGAGCGCTTCGGTGACCGAAAACAGCGCCAGGCGCTCGGCTGGTCCGGCGGCGATCGCCAGCGGAGTGTGCCGGAACAGCTGTGCCATTCGGCGCCCGTGTGTCCCCGTGGCTTCGCTCGCCGCAGGAACGAGGCGTCGCAGATCCGCGTACAACGCGTACGTCTCATCGGCCAGAAGCGATGGCATCGCAGCCGAGCTGCCACATGTCGTAGTTGCCGTACTCTGCCGTGCTCTTGGCCACCGCTTGAGCCGCGGTGATGAAGTCGTCGACCACCGGTGACAGCTGCAAAGTCGCCACCGCGAGGCATACCTTGTCCGGCCCCAGATCCGGGACGCGCACGTAGGTGACCTCCGGGTGCGTGTAGAAGACGGTCGCCGAGCGCGTCAGGAACGAGATGCCCCGGCCGGCGGCGACGTGCTCGAGCGTTCCGTCCACGCCGCGCACCAGGCATCCGGCGTTGAGGTGCGGGCGACTGGTGGGCTGCGTGCTCGCGTCGGCGTGTCAAAGCAGCGGTCCGCCCACGCGCGCCGCCGGGATCGGGCGGCAGAGAGATTATTCCGGTCGCCGGCTCAGCTCTTCTCGGCGCCGGAGGAGTGCTGCACGATCACGGTGAGCGGCGCGCAGCCCCACCAACGCGACGCCGCCGAGCACGAGCACTATCAGAAGGAGTTCAGGCTCGACGCGGTGCCGCAAGGTCGTGATGACCAGGACGCCGACGGTGAACAACAGCCAGGCCACGATCCCCAGCCAGGCGGCGACTACGCGATCGCGGGCGAACAGCGGGGCCCGGCGCGTCACCGCCCAGGTGCCGAACGTCGCCCAGCCCACCCCGATCGCCACGAGCACGGCGAACGCGACCTTGGTGCGCGGGGGAAGCCCCGGCTCGGTTGCCCACAACAGCCCGACCACGCCGCTGCCCAGCAGCCCCGCCAGGGCCACGATCACGTAACCTACCCGTCGCCGCAGCGACAGCGGCTGCTCGAGCCGCTTGACCACCTCGTCCGGCGTCATGCCTCGTACTCCTTTCGCGTCAATTCGTCCCGCAGCAGCCTCCGGGCCCGGTTGAGCCGCGACTTCACCGTGCCGACCGGCACACTGCAGATCTGGGCACACACCTCCAGGGGGAGGTCCTCGAGGTAGAACAGCAGCAACACCTCGCGTTCTCGGACCGGCAGCGCGCCCAAAGCGTCCGCGAGCACCTGCCGGTCAGCGAGCGTGTCGACCTCGTCCGGGCCGGACGGCTCCTCCGACGCGTCGGGTTCGGGCGTGGGTTGGCCGTAGGTGTCACGCAGCCTGTTCATCACGGCGCGGCGGGCGATGGTGAACAACCACGGCGGGAACCGTTCAGGCTGCCGCAGTCTGGGCAGCCCTTTGAACACCGCCAGCCACACTTCTTGCACGACGTCGTCGTCCGGGCCGGCCAGCATCCGCCGGACGTAGCGTTCGACTGTCCCGTGCCAGCGGTGCACCAGCTCGGAGAACGCGTCGCGCTCGCCCAGCCGGCACCGCACGATCAGCAGTTCATCGCTCATCTGCCCTCCTTCTCGTGTTCAGTCGACGAGGACACGCGAAAGGTTCACGGCACTGCATGAGAGCAATCTCCCGGCCCCGCCCCACCTCCGGGCGACAGCCGCCGAGCACGACCTCGGCGCTTGTCTCCGCCGCTACCGTCGCAGGCCGGGAGTCGTCGGGGCCTACTTCGCCTTCGCGCCGCTCCCGGGCGCACTCGCGCTCGGAATCCGTGAAGGAGACACGATCGCAACGCTGGCCATCGTGCTGTTCGTGTGGCCGCCACTGTTCCTGTGGTGGTGCGTGTCGACGCGGAAACGCCTCGACGGCCGCATCTACGTCTTCGGCGGAAGCCGCCGGACATCGTGCTGTCCGGGGTCAACCACGGCGCGACGTCGGCCGCGCGGTTCAGCACAGCGCCGGTGACCGAGACCCCGACCTGGCGCTCCGACTTCCCCAGCCGCCCGAGCCCCGGGGCGCGCCCTTCTCGGCTGGTCGGAAGGGTTTCTGCATTCCGGGTTCGATCTTCGGTGATCGGCTTGCGGCGTGATCTTGTGCTCCTGGTGGGCAGAAATGGAGCACCGCCCCAGCCCCGTCGGCGCGGTCTTCCGGCTGCTCCTGGGCCCGGCCTGCGGTCGACCCCACTGCTCGCGCAGTAGCGCGACCAGGAACGGCGGCAGCGCGATCGTCCGCGCCGAGGTCCGGGTCTTCGGCGGCCCGAGCCACCGCATCGACCCCGACTCGTGAGCCCAGCTGCCGACGCCACAATGACTTCCCACACCCCAACGAGAACGACGAATCGTCGTTCCGCACTCTCATGCGACGAACCGAGCTTGCTCATACACCGTGGCCAGAGCTACGCCGACAACGGACCGCGAACCAGAAACTGCCTGATGCCGTCCCTCGCCTCACGAGCGGACAGCGCGTCGTACTTCGCGAACCTCTCGACCAGATTCCGAAGCCGGTACCGAGCTCGCCTCGACGCCACCGATCCCGTCAGCTTCAATGCGGCGTCGACGGCCTGGGCGGCCACCACTGCGGCGGCGAGACCGACCCAGAACACGGGCCGGGGATTCGGCGTGACTTCGGCGATCGAGCCGGTGATGAGCATCCCCAGCCCGCCCGCGACGACCATCATCGCGCTGATCACCCCGATCCCGGCGGCTACACCCGGCACTTGTAGGTATCGATGACCTCGCGCAGCGAGCCGCTCATGCGGATCCGGCCTTCGTCCATCCAGATGGCCGTGGTGCACAGTTCGGCGAGCAGCTCGTCGGAATGCGAGGCGAACACCAGCACCCCGGAGCGTCGAGCGAGGTCCACCAGTCGCGAGCGAGCCTTGGCGAGGAATCCGGCGTCGATCGCGCCGAGGCCCTCGTCCAGGATGAGGATCTCGGGGTCGATGGTGGTCACCACGCCGAGCGCGAGCCGGACCCGCATGCCTGCCGAGTAGGTGCGCAACGGCAGGTGCAGGTAGTCGCCGAGCTCGGTGAACTCGGCGATGTCCTCGATCCGCTTCTCCATCTGTCTGCGGTTCATACCGAGGAACAGGCCCCGGATCAGGATGTTCTCCCGGCCCGAGACCTCGGGGTCCAGCCCGACGCCAAGATCGAACACCGGCGCGATCCGGCCGACGACCCGGCTGCTTCCCCGGGTCGGCTCGTAGATGCCGGACAGCAGCCGCAACAACGTCGACTTGCCGGCGCCGTTGTGCCCGACCAGGCCGACCCGGTCCCCTTCCGCCAGGGACAGCGTGATGTCCTGCAGCGCCTCGATGATCGGGACTTTCGCTTCGGTGCCGATCTTGCCGCCGACCTTGCCGAGGACCTGCTTCTTCATCGAGCGGGTCTTGGCGTCGAAGATCGGGAAGTCGACGTAGGCGTTCCGCACCTCGATACTCACCATGCTCGCGCCCCTCTCGGCGGTCGACTCCCGGCAGATGCGAATGCAAGTTATCATTCGCATCTCGGCGGGGTCCACCACCCCTCTTCGGCGGGAGGTAACGTGCGGCCGGTGAGCAAGCAGACCGACGAGCGAGGCTTCCACCCGCCTCAGCAGGCTCGCAGCCGGGCGTCCCTGCAGAAGGTGCTGACGGCCGCCGAGCACGTGCTGGCCCACCGTGGGATCGAAGAGTTCACCGTCGGCGCTGTCGCCGAGCAGGCGGAGCTGTCCGTGGGCGCGATCTACCGCCGGTTCTCCGGCAAGGAGCAGCTCCTGCACGCGGTAAAGGATCAACTGCTCAGGCAACTCGAAACCAACGTCGGCGAAGCACTCAGCGTGTCGGCACCTGGACTACGCGAGACCCTCAGCGCCTTCACCCACGCTCTGGCGCACACATTCGCCAGCCACGACCGGATCTTCTCGGAGCTGCTCGACGGCCAGCGCGCGGAAGGCCGCGAGCGCGGTTTGGAAGCACTTGCCGCAATTCAGGAAGCATTCGTCGACTCCAGTAGCCCCTACCTGCACGAGATCTCCCGCCACGACCAGGTCCAGGCCATCCGGATGGTTGCTCGAACGATCATCGGTGCGTGCGTGCACCGCGCAGCCACCTGCCGCTATTGGCCCGACAACCTGTCCTGGGAAGCGTGGGCCCTCGAGACGACCGAGTTGACATTCGGCTACCTCACTTCGTCTGCAAGAGCCGAAGCGACGCGTCCGGACCAACGCACGCCGCGGTGACCGCGCGCGATCGCGATCCAGTAGGCCCCGGTGGTCTCGGCCGGGCCCACCGCAGACCGGTTGATAGGCTGCGCACCGAGCGACGAGTGATCATCTGCTGATATCCGACCGGTGAGGCCGGCATCAGCGGAAGGCAGATCTCGCAGTCGCTAGGTCCGCTTCGCGATCCCCATGCAATGCGGGTGCCCAGGACGGCTCAACCAGGCATCACCCACCGGCATGAGGAGCGTTCCGCAGATGAGTACGGTCATCGACGACGCACCCGCCCCGGTGGGTGAGGCCCCTGAACCCGGCGCTCGCCGGGCCGCATGGGGCACCTGGCTCCTGCTTGGGCTCACCGTAGCCGTGTTCGCCGTGCTGGCCTGGAACCGGCGCTGGATGAGCGACGACGGCATGATCGTCCTGCGTACGGTCCGCCAGATCCTCGCCGGTAACGGACCCGTCTTCAACGCCGGCGAACGCGTCGAGTCCAACACCAGCACCCTGTGGACCTACCTGCTGGTCGCGTTCGGCTGGATCCCCGGCCTGCGCCTCGAATGGCTCGCCGTGATCCTCGGACTGCTCTGCTCCATCGGCGGTCTGCTCCTCGCACTCGACGGCACCCGGCGACTGGTCGGCGCCACGCGTCCCGCGCTCGTCGTCCCCGCCGGGGCGCTCGTGCTGATCGTGCTGCCGCCCTTCCTCGACTTCGCCACCTCGGGACTCGAGACCGGCCTGACCACCCTGTGGCTCGGCTCGACCTGGTGGCTGCTCGTCCGCCACGCCCGGCGGACACCCGCCTGCCCGGTCGCGGTCACCGCACTGGTCGTCGGGCTGGGCGTGCTGGTCCGGCCGGACCTGGCGCTGTTCAGCGTCGTCGCCGGCATCGGACTGCTGGTGCTGGAATGGCGAAGCTGGCGCCGCGCCCTGCTGTGGGTGGCTGCGGCCGCGGCTCTGCCGGTCGCCTATCAGGTCTTCCGGATGGGCTACTACGGCCTCATCACCCCCAACACCGCCCTGGTCAAGGAAGCCTCCGGCGCGTTGTGGAGCCGCGGCTGGGACTACCTGACCGACTTCGCCGGGCCCTACTACCTGTGGATCCCCCTCGTCCTCTGTCTCCTGCTCGGCGGCTTGCGCCTGCGGCGAACCCAGATCGACCGGGCGGTCGCCGTCGTCGTGGCGGTGCCCCTGCTCGGCGGTCTGGCTCTGGCGACCTACGTGGTCCGGGTCGGCGGGGACTTCATGCACGGCCGGATGCTGCTGCCCGCGCTGTTCTGCCTCCTGCTGCCCGTGCTGGCCGTGCGGCTGACCCGGGCGACCGCCGTCCCCGTCGTCGCGCTCGCGGTGTGGGCGGTGGTCGCCGGCGGGTGGCTGCGCACCGGCACCGACCTGACCGGGCTGGCGAACGGCACCGTCGACGTCGCCGACGAACGGGCCGCCTACGTCGCCGCCAGCCACCACGAACACCCGATCCTGGCCGAGGACTTCGACGAGTTCACCGCGATGGCCGGGCCCATCAACGCCATGCTCGCCACCGGGCAGGAACCAGCCGTGCTCGTCCAGAACAAGCAAGGCGTCTGGCACCGCTACCCCACCACCAACGGACGCACCGTCGTCCAGTTCTTCAACATCGGCGGCCCCGGCCTGCTCCTGCCCCTGGACGTCTGGGTCCACGACCCGATCGGGCTGGCCAACCCGACGGCCGCGCACTCCACCCCGTACCCGGAACGCCGGATCGGCCACAACAAGTACGCCGGCAGCGTCTGGGACATCGCCGAACTGAGCAACGAAAGCTCAACCGAACTGACCCGCTACGGCGACGTCGTGGACACCAGCATCGACGCGATCCGCGGCATCTTCGCCTGCTCGCCCGCTCGGGAAATGCTCGACTCCGTCCGGGCGCCGCTGACGCCCGATCGCTTCTGGCAGAACCTCATCCACGCCGTCGGACTCAGCAGCCTGCGCTATGACCACGACCCCCGCCAGGCCTACCGCTGCAACTGAGATCCCGGGGCGGAGGACTTCGCGATCAAGCCTCCTCTCGCGTCAACTGCAGTGCCGCGCGTCCGATGGCCGTCTCGATCGCGCCCACCCGGTCGGCCAGTAAGCCCACCGCGCCGACCGCTCGGCTCAGCGGGTCCTCGCCGTCCCCTCCCAGTGCCTGTTCTCGCAGGTACGCCGCCTTGACCTCCGCCCACCGCTGAGCCTGCGAAGGGGACAGCCGTCCCCGCAGCTCGGCCAGCTTCAGCAAGTTGGCCTCGGCTCCGGAGGTCAGCGTCTGCGCCTCGCCGGCGTAGTGGTCGTCGATCAAGGCCTCCAGCTCCGCGTCGTTCATCGCCGGCACTATCCGCTCGGCGAGCTTGTTCATGTTCCGGTACGAACCCTGCAGCTGGAACGGCGGTTCCGTGCGCGAAGCGTCCGCCTGCGCCGCCGAGGCGATGTAGGCCTGGTTGTTCGCCAGCACCGTCCGCTGGACCCGCACCAGCTTCCGGAGCACCGCGAGGACCTGCTCCAGCTCCGTCGCCGAATACGCGTGCGAAAGCTGGTCGGCGCGCGCGGAACCGTCGCCGCGGGCCATCCGCACCAGGATGTCCACATCGGACCGTTCGCGGGACACCAGTGGCGCCAGGACGGCGTTCGACGTCAACGCGTTCTCGACGTAGCTCAGCGCGAAGAGCTCTTCCTTGCCGGACAGCACGTCGCCGAGGTTCCACACGTCCGCGCGGTTGGCGAGCATGTCGGGGATGCGGAACCGCTTGCCCTGCTCGGTGTACGGGTTGCCGGCCATGCACACCGCGAACCGCTTGCCGCGCAGGTCGTACGTCCGCGTGCGGCCCTCCCACACGCCTTCCATCCGCCGCTGCGCGTCGCACAGCGAGATGAACTTCTGCAGCAGCTCCGGTGACGCGTGCTGGATGTCGTCGAGGTACAGCAGCACGTTGTTGCCCTGCTCCAGCGCGAACGAGATCTTCTCGACCTCCTGCCGCGCGGTCGCGTTCGGCGCGTCGGCCGGGTCGACCGACGTGACGTCGTGGCCCAGCGCCGGCCCGTTGACCTTCACGAAGACCAGCCCGAGACGGCTGGCGACGTACTCCATCAGCGTCGTCTTGCCGTACCCCGGCGGTGAGATGAGCAGCAGCAGCCCGGACTGGTCGGTGCGCTTGGCGTCCCCGGCCGCGCCGAGCTGCTTGGCCAGGTTGTCGCCGATCAGCGGCAGGTAGACCTCGTCGAGCAGCCGGTTGCGCACGAAGGCGCTCATCACCTTCGGCTGGTATTCTGCCAGCCGGAGCCGGTCGCGTTCGGCCGCGACCAGGTCGTTGCGCAGCCGCTGGTACGCGCGGAAACCCGGCACGCGGTCGCGACGGAAGCGGTGCGTCCTGGCGAGCGTCTCGTCGAGCCGCACCGTCACCGACCGCCCGGTGAGCCGCGGGTGCGCGCCGAGCAGACCGTCCACAGTGGCCGTCAGCGTCGCCGACGAGTCGTACCGCGGCAGGTCGCACAGCTCGATCGCGACGGCTTCGGGCAGCTCGTCGGCCGGCAGCCCGACCGAGTCCACAAAGGACCGAAGCCAGGCGTCGGCGAGCTGGTACCGGTCCGCCAGGTCGTCGAGCGCACCCAGGTCTTCGGCGAAGCTCCGCCGGTCCAGCCGGAACTTGTCCAGCACCGCCCGCGCGCCACCGCTGGTGACGAACCCGGCCGGGGCGACGGCCAGCTCTTCGACCAGGTACTCCCCGGCGAACTCGGTGTCGAGCAGGAGCCCGTCGGTGAACGCCGTGATCGCGTCCCCCAGTTCCCGCGCCAGCTCGTCGATCGCCCGGGTGGGGCCGAACGCCTCCCGCACCCGCGCGAGCGATGCGGCCCGCGTAGTCCAGGTAGCGCGCGCCCGCTCGTCCGCGCCGAACGCCCAGAACAACTGGGCCGCCGCCCGGGCCGCGGGCGGGTAACGCAGGAGCCCCGCGGCCGACCGCAGCCGCAGCAGGGCGCCCAGGATCGCGGCGGCGTCGTGGTCGTGGACCCCGCGCGCGTACCCCTCGTCGTACCGCTCCCCCGCCACGCTCCGGACGACTTCCAGGAGGTCGGCTTCGACCAGCTCGGCCACCGGCCGTTCGGCGAGGATCGACGTCGCGAGGTACTCGGCCCGGTAGACCTCCGGCGACTCCGAGACCAGCAGCTGCTCCCAGTACGGCCGCGTCGCCTCGAACGCGGCGTCCCGCACCGGCGTCCGGTAGTCGGTGCCGGTGATCGCGAACTTCATCGTGCCGTCGTGCGGCACCAGCGTCAGGTCGACGTCCTGGGTGTTGACGGCGAAGGTGTGCCGGCCGAGGCGGATCGTCTCGCCGCCCTCGCCGTACAGGTCCAGCCGGTCGCGCAGGGCCCGGCCGGCCTCCTGGCGAGCGGCTTTCACCCGGCCTTCCAGCTCCTCGGCCCGCACCTGGTCGCCGAGGGCCCGCAGGTCCTCGACGACGGTGCGGAGCTTCGAGACCATCGGGTCGGCCGCGAAGTAGGTGTTGATCTCCTCCGCCGAGCCGAGCGAACCGACCCGGCGCGTCACGCTGCCAAGGATCCGGTCGGCGGAAGAAACCAGCCGGTCCGCCCGCCGCGCCCGCTCGTCGAGCAGCGCCTGCTTGCGCGAGGAGAACGCCTCGTAGACGTCGGTGCGCTTCTCCCCGAGCGCGGTCAGGAAGTCGTCGAACTCCCCGAACCGCGATTCGAGGTTCTCCAGCTGCAGCAGCAGCCGGCCCAGCTGCTCGTCGCAGCGCTCCGGGGTGTCCGCGACCGCGAGCCCGCCCGCGATGGCCTGCGCCAGCAGCGCGAACTCGGCCGCGAACTCCGCCCGTCCCTCGGTCTCCAGGAGCTCCTTGCGGCGCGCTTCCAGGGTGGCCCGCGCACGGTTGACGGCGCCGATCACCTCGCCGACGCGCTCGAGGATCTTGGTCCGGACGACGGCGTCGGCGATGTCCAGCCCGCCCACGACGTCGGTGAGGACCTCCAGGCCGGCGGACTGCTCGTCAAGCCGCTCGGCGACCGGGCCGGCCTCGGCGACCGTCCTGATCGCGCCCGCCGCCGCGATGAGCCCGTCCACTTCGGCGTGGTAGCCGGTGAACGCCTCCTCGCCCTGCAGGAACCGCACGGCTCGCTGCGCGGCCTCGGAGAACTCGGTGTCCAGGTCCGCGATCAGCGTGTCCACGCGGGCGGTGTCGGCGTACCGCAGCTCCCGCACGGTGACCAGGCGCCCGCGCGCCCGGTGCATCTCGGCCAGGCGCCGCACCCACGCGTCCGCCGCGTTGAGCGCCTCGCCCCGCACCCGCCGCACGAGCGACGCCGTATCGGCCGCCGCGGTGTCGACGGCCTCGGCCGCCTGCGCCGTGAGCGAGGTGACCGTTTCGAACTCGTCCAGCACCTGCTCGGCGGTGACGCGGACGTCGGACAGCGGCGAGCGCAGGTCACCCAGCTCGGTCTCGCCGAGCCAGTGGTAGTGGTCGAAGACGCGCGCGCACGCGGCGATCAGCGCCTCGAACACCGCCGCCGACGGCGCCATCTCCCCGATCATCCTGGTGATCGACAGGCAGTCCGAGATCCCGCGGACGAGGTCGGCGTTCCCGACCCGCTCCAGCGGCCCGGTGCCGGCCGGCTGTGACGCGGCGTAGGTGTCCGACTGGAACGGCGTCCGCCACACCTGCATCGGGTGCACCCGGCTCGGCTCGTCGGACAGCGCGCGGAACAGGATCATCGTGCCGTCGTCGAACAACGAGTACCCGTGGCACGGGATCGGGTTGGCGACTTCCTTGCGGATCACGTTGTACGGCAGCAGGAGCGAGCGCCCCTCGGCCCGCGCGTGGAAGACGTACAGCACGTCTTCGCCGTTGGGCGAGCGGATCACGCGCTCGAACTCGAGACCGTCCACAGTGGTGTCGAACGTCTTGCTGACGCCCGTGTCGAGGTAGTAGCCGCCGGGGAAGATGATGCCGTGGTCCTCGGGGAGCCGCTGGCAGGCCTGGCCGATGCCGTCGAGCCGCACGACGTCCTGGGTGCGCGTGTTGAACACCAGGTAGCGGTAGGTGGTTTCCTTGTACGGCAGCATGCGCAGCAGGATCAGCGGGCCGATCCGGGCGTAGGAGACCTCGGCGTCGGCGAGGCTCTGCAACGGCTCGTCCACCGGCTCGGCGTACACGCCGGCGCCGGTCTCGGTGTTGTTCTCGACCTTGACCGTCAGGTTGCCGCCGACGGTTTCGACGAAGACCTCGTTCTCGATCGAGATGTGCGGGTGCCGGCCCAGGACGTGGTCCTCGCGGGTCGTCTCGATCCACTCGAAGTCGTGCGACGGCGGGAAGACGTGGTCGCGCTCGCCCCGGCTGTCCAGGTAGGACACGCTGCCGTCGGCCGCGACGGCCCAGCGCAGCACCCGGATGTCCTCGGTGCGCGGGCCGATCTGGAACACCGCGAGCAGCTTCCCGTCCAGCCGGCGCAGCTGCAGCAGCTTCGCCTGCCGGTAGTACCGGTACAGCTCGCCGAAGTCCCGCCCGAACTGCTCGTCACGCAGCAGTTCGGGCAGCTCGTCGGCGCTGACGTCGTCGAAGCGGAACGCGTCTTCGTCACGGCTGAAGCGCTGCAACGAGAAGACGTCGTCGATCGCCGTCTCCGGCTTGAGCCCGATGAAGACGTTGTAGCCGAACAACATCCGCCCGTCGACCGCGACGATGTCCCGCGGCACGCAGTTGTTGGCGGTGCGGATGCGTTCGGTGCCGACCAGCGCGAGCTGCGCGCTGCCGAAGACCTCCAGCCGCCGAGCGTTGAGCTCGTCCGCGCGCTTCGCCAGCTCGGCGGCCTGGGCGGCCAGCCGGACGCGGAGCACCTCATACGTGCCCGCGTCCAGCTCCGTTGCGGCCGCCGTCACTGCTTCGCGGCGACGACGGTGGCGACCGACGTCTCGGCGAGGCCGAGCTTCTGCGCCGTGGTCATCAGCTCACGGAGCTTGTCGCTGTCCGGCCCGCCGGCCTGCAGCTGCTTGGCCAGGAAGGCCGACAGCGTCAGGTTTTTCACGTCTTCCGTGCTGACCGCGCCGATCAGCTTGGCGAGGTCGTCGGTGAAGCTGGCCGACCCGTCGAGGTAGGGCCGCGCGAGCGACTGGACGACGTCGGAGTGCTCGACGAAGCCGTCCACGCTCTTGCCGAGGCCGATCGAGCCGACCACCCGGTCGAAGAACATGGTCTCGCCGCCGACGATGTCGATGTCGGCCTTCTCCAGGCCGGCGCTGAGCACGACCGCCTGCGCTTCGGCGACGTCACGCTGCACGTCGAGCGCGGCCAGCCGGATCTCCTTCTCCGCGTCCAGCCGCAGCCGGTACTCCTCGTGCTCCCGGCTCGCGCTGTCGAGCGCGGCCAGCGCGGCGGCCTTCTCGGTGAGGCCCTCGGCCTCGCCCTTCAGCTTGTCGCGCAACGCTTCGGCGACCACGACGGCCTTCTCGCGCTCGACGATCGCCTCGGCGCGGCCGACCTTCTCCAGTGCGACGGCGTCGCGCTCCCGCACCTGCGCGGCGGCGAGCCCGGCGGCGGCCTCCTCGGCCTGGATGCCTTCGGCGAGCCGGATCTTCGCTCGCGTCTCCAGTTCGGCGGCCTGCTGGCGCGCCTCGGCCAGCGTCAGCTCCTCACGGGCCTTGAACTTGGCGGCCTGCTCCGCGGCCTCGGCGGCCTTGATGCCCTTGACCAGGTTCTCCTGGGCTTCGGCCTCGGCGCGGATGACGACCGCCTCGCGGTCGCGCTGGGCCTCTTCGACCACGCGCAGCTTCTTGATGTTCTCTTCCTGCTCGGCGACGGTCTTTTCGACGGCGATCCGCTCGCGGATCACCTCGGCGATCGACCGCTTTTCCGTTTCGAGTTCCTTGTCCTTGGAAATCCGGGACAGCTCGGTCTCCCGCTCGCGGCCGATCACCTCGAGCAGGCGGTCCTTTTCGATCCGCTCGGACTCGATGGCGATCACGCGTTCGCGGTTCTTGCCGGCGACCTCGATTTCGCGCTGCTGGTTCTGCTGCTGGATGCCGAGCTGCTCGTCGGTGCGCAGCTGCGCGGCCTGCGACTTGAGCCGCTCCTCGGCCTGCACCTTCGCGATCTCGGCTTCTTCGCGCGCCCGCATGGTCTCGACTTCGCGACGCTGCTTGATTTCCGCGTCGGCCTGGCGCCGCTCGAGTTCGAGGATCGCCTCACGCGCGTCGACGTTCTGGCGCGTGATCTCCTTCTCTTCGTGGCGGCGGAATTCGTTGGTGCGCACGTGCTCGATCGCCGTCAGCTCGGTGATCTTCCGGATGCCCTGCGCGTCCAGGATGTTGGCCGAATCGAGCGACGCCATCGGGGTCTGCTCGAGGTAGTCGATCGCCGCGTCTTCCAGGCTGTAGCCGTTGAGGTCGGTGCCGATGACGCGGATGATCTGGTCGCGGAACTCGTTGCGCTTGGTGTAGAGGTCGACGAAGTCCAGCTGCTTGCCGACGGTCTTCAGCGCCTCGGAGAACTTCGCGTTGAACAGTTCCTGCAGCGTTCCCTCGTCACTCGCGCGTTCGGTGCCGATCGCCTGCGCGACCTTCACGACGTCCTCGACCGTTTTGTTGACCCGCACGAAGAACGAGATCCGGATGTCGGCGCGGATGTTGTCGCGGCAGATCAGGCCTTCCCGGCCGGTGCGCTCGATGTCGATCGTCTTCACCGAGATGTCCATGACCTCGGACTTGTGCAGCACGGGCAGCACCACGGCACCGGTGAAGGTGACGTCGACCTTGCGCACCTTGGAGATGATCAGCGCTTTCCCCTGCGGCACCTTGCGGAACAGCCGGCTCACGACGAACAGCAGCACCAGGACGATCAGGACCACGACGGCGATCAACACGCCGGCCCCCAGGCCGATGGCATCCATTCCAGTTCAGTCCTTTTCTGCTTCGAGTTCCATCGGGCTGACCCAGAAGAACTCACCCGCGGAGTCGTAGTCGTAGAGGACAACGCGGCTGCCCACGCCGAGGTTGCCTTCGCCCGCCAGTCGAATTTGGATGATCGCCGACGAGCCGTCGGCAGCGGTGGCTTCGGCCTGCCCGAAGTCCTCGGTGACACTCGACGTCCGCACGACGGCGACCCGGCCGACGAAGTCCTGCCGCGTCGGTTCGGCCCCGGCGAACACGCGGCGCAACGGCACGATGACCAACCGGGTGCCGAGCGCCCCGAGCACGAGCGCGCCGGCCAGGACGCCGAAGCCGAGCAGAACCCGCAGGGGCGCGCCTTCGATGAGGACCGTCCCGACGAGGCTGAGGAACCAGCTGAACGCGACGAGCAGCGACAGTGAGATGGACAGCGGGACCCCGCCGAAGAACCCGATGTCACCGTCTTCGACGTCGAGGACGCCGAGCAGGGCCAGCCCCCAGTAGCCGATCACGACGACCAGCAGGAAGCTGAAGAGCACGGCCGGAAATGCCAAAGCCGCGGAGACGAACCCGCTCATCGTTTCCTTCCCCCCAAGGACGAGCCCGGCAGTGCGGGGCCCTGGCCAGCGACTATAACCGGCGCGCGAGGGGGCGGATGAACATTTCGGACACGAAGCGGTCACGCACGAGCCGGCTCGATCGGTACCTGCGGTGACAGTTCGCTCACGAGTGGTCACGTTTCGGGACTGGGCCGGTATCGCGGGGCGACGCGGCGGCGTCGCCCCGCGACCGGCACCGTGCTAGCGGATCACGAACGGCGCCGACACGTCCACCGCGTACGGTGTCGTGCTGTTCTTGTTCAGCTGCAGCACATAGCTGCCCGGAACCACGACGGGCGGCCCGGACCCGTTGATGTCGCCGGCGCTTTCGGCCAGCGCCGCCGCCGGGAAGGACACCCGCACGACCTGGGACCGGCCCGGGTCGAGCGTCACCCGCGCGAAGCCGACCAGCCGTTGCGGCGGGACGACCACCGGGCTCACCGGCTGGGCCACGTACACCGGCACGATGTCGGTGCCGGCGCGGGTTCCGGTGTTGGTGACGGTGAACGTCGCGGTGGCCGTGCCGCCCCGCGCGACCTTCGGCGTCACCGCCAGGTTCGTGTGGGTGAACGTCGTGTACGACAGGCCGTACCCGAACGGGAACTGCGGGTTGTAGGCGTTGCCCGCACCGGACGCGGTGCTGGGCAGCTGGTCGAAGAACTTCGGCTGGTCCCCCAGCGGCGACGGGGCCGTGCCGGCGAAGTCGGCGCCGACCGCCGGTGCGTCGGACGGCCAGCTGATCGGCAGCTTGCCCGCCGGGTTCGTCCTGCCGAACAACACATCCGCCACCGCCGTGCCGGCTTCCGTGCTGCCCTGGTAGGCCATCAGCACCGCGTTCGCCTTCCCGGCCGGGCCCAGCCCGACCGGCCGGCCGGCGACGACCACGACGATCACCGGCTTGCCGGTCGCCTCCAGTGCCGAGATGAGGGCCTGCTGGTCGGGCGCCAGCGCCGGAGCCGGGTTGTCGCCCAGCCCTTCCGCGTAGGCCTTCTCCCCCACGACCGCCACGTAGGCGCTGGTGTCCGCCGCGGCCGCGACGGCGCTCGCCTGATCCGGCGCGTAGACCGCCGCCGGGTTCGCGGCCCGGATGCCGTTCAGCACGGTGGTGCCCGGCGGGATCTGGTTGTCGGGGCCCATGCAGCACACGTGCCCGGCACCCGCCACGCCCTGCCAGCTCACGCTCCAGCCGCCGAGCTGGTTGGTCATCGAGTCCGCGCTCGGCCCGGTCACCACGACCTTCGCGCCGGCCGGCAACGGCAGCGCGTTGTTCTCGTTGCGCAGCAGGGTGATCGACTCCCGCGCGGCCTTCAGCGTCTGGTCGCGGCCCGCGGTGACGGCAGCGTTCGCAGCGTTCGCGTCGACGCACGGTTTCGCCGGGTCGGCCACGCACGGCTGGTCGAACAGGCCGAGCTGGAACTTCAGCGTGAGGATGCGGCGCACGGCCTGGTCGATCCGCGCGGGCGAGATCTTGCCCGTGTTCACCGCCTGCAGGATCGCGGCCTGCCACCCGGCCGCGTCGGAGACCTGCATGCTCATGTCGACGCCCGCGTTCACGGCGGCGGCGATGGCACCCGGGAGGTCCGCCGCGATGTGGTAGGCGGTCTGCAACGCGGTGACGTCCTGGTAGTCGCTGATCACGACCCCCTGGAAGTGCAGCTGGTCGCGCAGGACGTCGGTCAGCAGGTAGCGCGAAGCGGTGGCGGGAACGCCGTTGATCGAACCGGAGTTGACCATCACCGTCCCGGCGCCCGCGTCGATCCCGGCCGCGTACGGCGGCAGGATCGTCGTCTGGAGGTAGTTCATGGGGAGCAGCGCTTCGGCCCGGTCGTGGCCGTTGACCGACTGCGAGTAGCCGGCGAAGTGCTTGACCGTCGCGCTGACGTTCAGCTCACCGCGCTTGCCGGGCGTCTGCATGCCCTTGATGTTCGCGGCGCCCATCGCGGCCGACAGGACCGGTTGCTCGGCCCACGTCTCGTAGGTGCGGCCCCATCGGTTGTCGCGCGCGATGTCCTGGACCGGGGCGAAGTTCCACGTCCAGCCGGTGGCGCGCAGGGCGTCCGCGGTCGCCTTGCCCCCGGCCTGGGCGAGCGCGGGGTCCCAGGTGGCCCCCATGCCGATGGACTGAGGGAACAGCGGCGCCTGCCACGGGTGGCCGAAGCCGTGCACCGCGTCGATGCCGAACACCACCGGGAGGTGCAGGCGGGAGTTCTTGATCGCGAACTGCTGGATGGTGTTGTACTCGGTGGCCCAGTCGTAACCGGTGTTGCCCACTCCACCTTTGCCCGTGGTGTCGATCGGATTTTCGGTACCACCCGCCAGGATCGAGCCGACGTGGGAGTCGACCAGGATCTTTCGCATGCATTCGGGGTTGGGCAGGTTGAACCCGTTGTTCCCGCAGGTCGTGCTGTTCGCGTCGGTCAGCGTGGTGACCAGCTGCTGGTCCATCTGGCCGACCTTCTCGGGCAGCGTCATCGCGTGCAGCAGCGCCTCCACCCTCGCCGGCACCGGGCGATGGGCGTCCAGCCAGGGTGCGGCGCCCGGGTCGATGGCGGCGCTGCTGCTGGCGGTGAACGCGGAAACCGCGAGGGAGACCGCCGCCGCGAGCACCGTGACGGTGGCGCGGGTACTGCGTCTGTGGTTGCGGAACACCTGACCTCCTTCAGCCGTGGTCGGCACGGACCGGCCGCGTGGATGCGAGCGCACCGTAGGCACCTTCCGCCGGGCTGTAAAGCGCCGAACGGCGGCCGAGCGCGGTCCGGCCCGCACCCGCGTTGTACGTTGTCGACGAGCCGTCAACGCCGATGGGAACCGCCGGCCGCGTGGCTAGGAGGCAGTGGTGCTGGAAGCGCTGGGCATGACTCCCGAGGAAGAACGGGTCTACCGCGTGGTCGTCGGCGGGTACCGGATCGCGCCCGGCGAGATCGCCGGCCGGATCGGCGTGGGCCGCGGCGAGGTGGAGCCGATCCTGGAGGCCCTGCTGGCGAAGGGGCTCGTCAGCAGGATCGACGGGCACTACGTGTCCGCGCCACCGGACGTCTCCCTCGGCCCGCTGCTGGTGCACGGTCAGGAGAAGCTGGAGGCCGCCAGGGCCGCGGTGTCCCAGCTCGCCGAGGAGTACCGCGGCAGCGTGCGGCGGCGTGACTCCGCGCAGCTCGTCGAGGTCATCACCGGGGTGGACGCGATCCGGCGGCAGGCCCTCGCCATCCAGCGCGGCGCCCGCGAAGAGTCGCTGTGGTTCTGCCTGGAGGGCAACGTCGCGATGGCGGCGTCGGAGAACGTCGAGGAGGCGCTGGCGCAGGCCCGCGGCGTGCAGTACCGCGTGATCTACGAGACCGGCCTGCTCGAAGAACCCGGCCGGATCGTCAACGTCCTGGAGGGGATCGAGGGCGGCGAGATCGCCCGCTCGATCTCGAAACTGCCGGTGCGCCTGGCCATCTCCGACCGCAGGGTGGCGCTGTGCCCGCTGGTCAGCCACGACAGCACGGGCGAGCCGACCGCCGCGCTCGTCCGGGAGAGCAGCCTGCTGTCGGCGTTGGTCGCGCTGTTCGAGGTCTACTGGGAACGCGCGTCGCCGCTGCGGATCGGCGACACCGCGCCCACCGCCCACCTCGACCCCGACGAGCGGCGGCTGTTGTCCCTGCTCATCGGCGGGGTCAGTGACAAGTCGATCGCGACCCAGCTCAACGTCAGCTACCGGACCGTCCAGCGGCGCCTGCAGGACCTCATGCGCCGGGTCAACGTCCACACTCGGATGCAGCTGGCCTGGCAGGCCAGCAAGCTCGGCTGGCTGGACGAGCCGAGCCCCGGGCACCTCCTGCCGCGTGACGGCGGGAGGCACCCGGAGCCCCTGGGCGACGCTATTTGAGCCCGTACGCCCGCAGCACCGTCTGGTCGACGGCGTTGCCCGCGCTGTCGGTGGCCCGCACCCGCAACGCGACGTAGGAGTTCGTCGCGCCGAGCGACGGGTGGTCGATCGTGGCCGCGTACGACTTCCCGGTGCGCCTGACGTCGACGGCGCGCCAGGTCTTTCCGTCGTCGTAGGACGCCCAGGCCTGCACCGACCGCACGTCCGGCGCGGCCATCCCGTCCTGGAACCGGGCGGTCAGGCCGATCTCGGCCCGGCGGCCGGCCGGGAGCCGGTTGCCGGCGTCCGCGCCGACCGCGTAGTCCAGCTGCAGCAACGGAAGCAGCGCCGGTGCCGCCGACCGTGCCGAGCGGAACGTCCACGACGTCTGCGTGCTGGTGCCGAACAGCCACTCCGGCGAATCCCGCCGCACCGACAGGTCGAGCCGGTAGGTCGCCGGGTCCGCGCCGGCGGGGAAGGTGCCGAACGCGTACGGCTGTTCCGACACGAGCTTGCCGTCGCGGAACAGTTTCGCCGACGTCGTGGCCGGCCCGGCCTGGTCGTCGCCTTCGTTGAAGCCGTAGTGCCCGGCCTGGCTGTCGACGAACTCCGGGATGCGGATCTGCAGCTTGTCCCCTTCGCGGGTCGAGTCCAGGCCCGGCACGCCCCGCGGGATGGCGGGCCGCACGACCGGCGCGAACCAGTCTTCGGTGATGTTCTCCTTGCCCGTGTAGGTGCGCGGCGCCGCGGTCATGCCGCCCTGGAGCGGGGACATCTCGTCCCAGATCAGCCCGTGCTTGACCCGGTGCTGCCACAGGGTGTCCCCGGCGCTGACGTACTCCTGCCGGGTCGAGGGCGTCGTCACGTACCGCTGGTATTCGTTCACGGCGAAGTCCTGCCACGGCTTCCACGCGAACCGCTGTTCCTTGGCCTCACCGCCGCTGCCGGTCTGGCGGTAGTGGGTGGTGACGGTCGCGGTGTTCGCCGCGGTGACCTGGTGGACGGGCTTCTCCGGGATCCGGTCGTGCTCGGTCTGCACCACGTCGTAGAGGTACGGGCTGACCGCGGTTCCGTGCAGGCTCAGGAAAGCCGGGAAGCGCTTGATCCTGTCCAGCAGCGCGAGCCCTTCGTCCCGGTCGAGCTGGACGGTCGGGATGGTCAGGAACGGCGCCGCGCTGATCGAGGGCACCGAGGCGGCGCCCCAGCCGTCGGGCACGACGATGAAGACGATCGCCGCCCCGGCGGCCGCGGCGGCACGGGACACCTCGTCGCGGTTGTAGTCGGCCGGGTCCGGGTCGACGATCGCGGCCTTCCCGCGGACGTCCTTGAAGTCCGCCGGTTTGCCCCGTCCGGCGGCTACGGCCTGCAGCAGCCGCCACCCGTCCAGCTTGGGCGACCCGGCCAGGTAGCGGTTCGTGAGCGAAGCGCGGCCGCCCAGGACGTTCACCGTCAACGGCGGCGCGATCCTCGACCAGCGGGAGCCGAACTCGAAGGCCCCGGTCGTCACCTTCGGCGTCGGGGTGACCCGGAGCTCGCGGGTGTAGTCGAACTGCATGGCGTAGTTCGCGATCTTGCGCGAGCCGAGCTCCCGGTACGTGTAGTAGCTCCAGATCCCGGCCTGTTCGGACGGCTGCGGGGTCTGGATGTCCACCTTCACCGCCTTGCGGGCGTCCAGCACGACAGTCGTGTCGCCGCTGATCCGCAGCTCCGGCAGGACGACCTGGGAGACGGTGAGGCCGTCCCGGGTCCCGTCGACCTCGGCGGTCAGGTAGTACACGCCCGCGCCGAGCTCGACCGTGAGGCTGCCGCCGCCCAGCCAGGTGTTGACGTCGAAGCGGTAGTCCTCGCCGTACATCAGCAGCCAGGGCGCTACGGCCGGCTTGCCCTGCAGGTCGAGCGCGGTGAGGGTGACCTTGTGCTTGGGCGCGGTTTTGTCCGCGCCGAGCGCGGTGTGCACGACCACTCCGTTCGCGGTCGCGGTGAGCCGGCCGCTGTAGGTGCCCGGCGCCAGTTTCGCCGGGTCGCCGGTGATCGTGACGGTCGCCCGGCCACCGGCCGGAACGTCCACAGTGGACTTTTCGAGCCGGATGCCGTCCGCGGCGGGGACACCGGCGAGGGACTTCGCGTCGAGCGAGAGCTTCAGCGAGACCGGTGTGGTGCCGACGTTGGTGTAAGTGACCTCTTTGGACACCGGCGCCCTGCCGTCCTCGACCGCGCCGAGGTCGAGCGTGCCGGTGGCGAAGACCTGCTGCTTCACCGCGTGGGCCACGTCGACCCGGCCGCCGCCCTGCTCGAACACCGAGAGTCCGCTCGCGGTCCGGGAAGTACTGGCCAGCGCGTCCTTGAGCCGGCTGCCCGGCCAGTCGGGGTGCTGCTGGGCGAGGATCGCCACCGCACCCGCGACGTGCGGCGTCGCCATCGAGGTGCCGGAAGCGGCGGTGTAGTGGTCGTCGACGACGTCGCCCATGGCGGTCCCCGCGGCGCGCGCGGCGACGATGCCGACGCCGGGCGCGGTGATGTCGGGCTTGACCGCGTTGTCGCCCAGGCGCGGACCACGGCTGGAGAACGACGCCAGGCTCTCGTCACGGCCGACGGCGCCGACGGTCAGCGCGGCTTCGGCGGTGCCCGGCGAACCGACCGTGTACGCGCCCTGTTCGCCGTCGTTGCCGGCGGCCACCACGAAGAGCGTGCCGGTCTGCTCGCTGAGCGCGTCGAGACCGACGCTGAGTGCGTCGGTGCCATCGGTCGGGCCGCCGCCGAGGCTCATGTTGACCGCCTTGGCACCCGAGTGCGCCGCCCACTCCATCCCGGCGAGGACCCAGGACTCGTAGCCGAAGCCGTCGTCGTCGAGCACCTTGCCGACGAGCAGTTTCGCGCCCGGCGCGACACCCTTGAGCCGGCCGCCCGAGGCGGCGCCGGAGCCCGCGATCGTCGAGGCGACGTGCGTGCCGTGGCCGAAGTGGTCGGTCGTGTCGGGGCTGGTCGTGAAGTTGACCGCCTCGCTGACGCGACCGGCCAGGTCGGGGTGGGCAGGGTCGTAGCCGGTGTCGAGCACGGCGACCGTGGTGCCGGTGCCGTCGTAGCCCGCGGCCCACGCCTCGGGGGCGCCGATCTGCGGGACGCTGCGATCGAGGGAGACGCGGACCTTGCGGTCCAGGGAGATCCGCTCGATCGCGGTGCCCGCACTCGATGTCCAGAACGCGGCGGCGGTCGCCTTGCCGGCCCGCGCGGAACGGCCGTTGACGCTGGTCAGCGTCGCGCCCAGGTCGGCGGCCGCCACCGGGGCCGCGCGGAGGTCCGTGCCCTTGCGGTAGGTGAGGATCAGCGGCAGCGTCGCCGACTGCTCGTCGGCGTACCCCTCGGCGATCAGCTCGGTGACGTCGAAGAGGGTCCGGTCGACCTGCTTCGAGCCCAGCCGCGGGGTGACGTCCTCGGGGAAGACGCTGAGGTGGCCGTCGACCTCCTGCTGGTGGAACCGGATCTTTTCCCGGCCCGGCCCGGGCCGGACGGTGGCGGCCTGCTTGCCGCCGGGCTGCCGTTCGACCTGGACGACGTCCCCGGTGAGCAGGGTGACCGAATGCCGTTCGACGCCCGCGGACGACGGTGTCCCCGGCCGGCCGGGGGCCGCGTCCGCGACTCCGGCGGTGCCCGCGACCAGGGTGCTCACGCAGGCGATGACCAGAACAGATGATCTCCAGTGCATCGCACCAGGCTCGCGCCGCCACCCCCATCCGTCACTAGGTCGGACGCGTCCGAATCACGACACGTCGCATCTTCGTCAGCGGCCGGCTGCGATGCTGTGAGCGTGGAATACGTGTCCAGAGTGCCGCGGCCGCCGCTGGACGGGCTGATCGACGACATCTACTACCTGGACGGCACGTCGCCGTACGCCCGGCTGACGCTGCCTCCGGCGCCGGCGGCGTTGCTCGTCGTCAACCTCGGGGCGCCGTTCCGCATCCGCGCCGGCACCGACGTCGGGACCGCCGAGTTCGCCGACGGTTGCGTGGTCACCATGCCCACCCACGCGTGGGAGTTCGGCTATCCACTCCGGACGAGGTCCGTCGGGGTGCACTTCAAGCCGTGGGGGCCGGCCTCGTTCCTGCCGATGCCCGCGGCCGAGCTGCGTGACCGGCCGGTGACGGTGGAGCAGGTCTGGGGCCGGCGCGCGGTTGCCGAGCTGCGAGACCGGCTGGCCACGGCAGGCGGACCCCACGAAATGCTGACGCTGCTCGAGGAGGAACTGCGGCGACGGCTGCGCGAGACCGCCGGCCTGGGCCTGGTCCGCCACACGAGCGGCGTCATCGCGGCGACCGGCGGTGCGGTCGCGATCGGCGACCTGAGCGCGGCAGCCGGGGTCAGCAGCACTCATCTGGCGCAGCGGTTCAAGGAGCTCGTCGGCGTCACGCCGAAACGGCTGGCCCGCACCTGCCGCTTCGCCGCCACCGTGTTCGCGATCGACCCCCGCGGACCGGTCGACTGGGGCGACCTCGCCTGCCGCGCGGGCTACTTCGACCAGGCCCACTTCGGCCACGAGTTCCAGGCGTTCACCGGGCTCACACCGACCCGGTACGTCGAAGTCCGGCGGCGGTTCCTGCGCGAACACCCCGGCCACGTCCTGGACGGCTGGCCGCTGCCCGCCGATTGAATTCTTACAAGAGCGGCTGCTCACGGCCCGCTAACTTGGGGCACCCCGAAGCAGAGGAGTGCGCCGTGGGCAAGGTGGTCATGTACAGCTCGGTGTCGGTGGACGGCTTCATCGCGGACGAGAACGACCAGCCCGGACCGCTGTTCGACTGGCTGTCCGGCGGTGACGTCCCGTTGGACGAGAGCGGCCAGGTGAAGGTGTCGCAGACGTCCTACGACTACACCCGGCCGTACTGGGACCGGATCGGGGTGACGGTCGTCGGCCGCCACGTCTTCGACCTGACGGACGGCTGGGACGGGAAGCCGCCGGGCGGGATCGACCACGTGGTCGTCGTGACGCACCGGCCGGCGCCCGAGGGCTGGGACCCCGGGGCGCCGTTCCACTTCGTCGACGGCGTCGAGGCGGCCATGGCCACCGCGCGGGAGCTCGCGGGTGACCGCCTGGTCGAGGTCGCCGCCGGCGACGTCGGGGGCCAGGTGCTCGCCGCGGGTCTGGTCGACGAGGTGCGCATGGACGTCGTACCCGTGGTGTTCGGGTCCGGCAAGCGCTACTTCGGATCGGTCCGCGCGCAGCACCTGCTGGAGGATCCCGACGAGGTGGTTCCGGGCGACCGGGTGCTTCACCTGCGCTATCGGGTGCGCCGTTGACCTGAGCTCCGGCTGCGGCCGTTAGGCTCGGGTCCTCGGGTATCCGGTCTTGGAGGTGCGGTGGAGCGGCTGGTTCCGGACGTCACCGGGCTCGACCCGGCGCTGGCCCGCCGGCTTCGGACCACGGTCGCCTGCACCGACGCCGACGACATCCCCAAAGTCGAGCACGCCGGCGAAAGCCGGGACCACGACGGCGGCCGCGTGCAGATCATGCACAACGGCCTGCTCGTCGAAGAAGGCGGCTACTACGGCCCCTGGATGACCGAGGCCATCCGCGTCCTGCGCGGCCACCACGAACCGCAGGAAGAACTGGTCTTCCACCGGATCGTCGAACGCCTCGCCGCCGACGGCGGGAACCCGGCCATGATCGAGTTCGGCAGTTTCTGGACCTACTACGGGCTCTGGTTCTGCCACGCCATCCCCACCGGCCACGTCGTCGCGGTGGAACCCGATCCCGCCTACCTCGAGGTCGGCCGCCGCAACGCCGCTCTCAACGGCTACACCGGCCGCGTCCGGTTCGTGCCCGCCGCCATCGGGGACCGGCCCGGGGAACCCCTGGACTTCGAAGCCGAAAGCGACGGCCGGACGTACCGCGTCCGGCAGTACGACCTCGCTTCCCTGATGTACGACGCCGAACTGCCCCGCGCGGACCTCGTTCTCGTCGACGTCCAGGGCGCCGAAACCGTCCTGATCGACCGCGCTCGCGACATCTTCGACGCCGGCCGCGTGCGGTTCCTCGTCGTCTCGACGCACCACCACTCCATCTCCGGGGATCCGCTCACCCACCAGAACGCCCTGCGGAACCTGCTCGACGCCGGCGCGCACGTCATCGCCGAGCACACCGTCGGCGAGTCCGCCAGCGGTGACGGCCTCGTCGCCGTCTCCTTCGACCCGCGCGACCAGGACTTCACCGTCCCCGTCAGCCACGGCCGGTATCGGGACTCCCTCTTCGGCGAAGTCGAATACGACCTCGCCGCGGCCACCGGCAGGCACTGACTCTCACGGCACCCGGGGATCGAGGAAGTTCGTCCACACCCAGTCCGACAACGGCCCGAACGCGGGCTTCGCGGGGACGAACACCGCGGACGGCGCCACGTGCGCCGCCCTGGCGCGGATCCAGACGTCCAGCCACCAACGCCGAAGCAGCGCCGGGTCGCCCAGCACCGCCGGCGGGGCACCCAGGTGACGGCGCCAGATTTCCGCGCGCAGCCTGCGGATCGGGCGCCAGTCCGGCGGGTTCGCCGGGCCCGCTCCGCGGGGGTCGTGGACCGTGAGCATCACCTCGGTGTCGTGGGTCCAGCTGCGGTAGCTGCTGTTCACCGACCCCACGACCGCCGTCACGTCGTCGACGATCGTCAGCTTGCTGTGCACGTACGCGGTCCGGCCGGTGTTCGTCCCGTCGTCGCCCGTGCGCTCGAAGACGTAGAAGCGGCCCGGGAACGCGGCCACCAGCGGGGTGAGCATCAGGCGACGGCGGTAGGCGAGGTCCGGCAGGTCCCCGACGCTCGCCTCGTTCGCGATCACCACCACGCCCCAGACGTCCGGGTTCGCCCGCAGCGCGTCCTTGATCGCGTTCGTCAGTTCCGCGGTCCCGGAGTAGTACTGGTCCTCCATGTAGAAGTACTGCTTCGCCGACCGGATCGCCGTCGCGATCGCCCGCGCCGAGGTCTGGATCTTGGCGGGGAACGGGAACCCCGGCGCGTAGGTGTGCGTGACCTGCGACACCAGCGACCCCGCCGCCGGCGACGGCGGGACGCTCAGGCCGCGCAAGGCCGCCAGCGGAACCGCCGGCGGCGGGACCGTCTTCCGCCACCGGCTGGTGAACGTGCGGAGCAAGCTGTCCGCACCTGGCCCGTCGACGCGCAACGTCACGTCGAACAGCGGGGCGCCGGGAAGGCGCTTGCCCGCGGCGTCCGTGGCGTACAGGCGATCCGTGCTGAACTCGATCCCGCCCACGTAGGCGACGAACCGCTGCTTCGAGCCGACGATCAGCAGTTTCTGGTGGTGCGAGCCGGCGAAGAGGTGCGCGGCGTCGATGTGGCACCACGCGTCGTGGCCGTCGGCCTTGAGCTTCTTCACGAGCGCCTCGGTGGCCAGGTTGTGCGCTCGCGTCGGGCTCCACAGGGCGGCCAGGTCGAGGAGGATCTGCCGGACCCGCGGCGGGAACCGGCGCAGCGTGGTCTGGTCCAGCGCCCCCGCCCAGAGCAGCAGCCGGATCTGCGCGCCCCGGCCGGCGGCGAACCGCAGCGCCTCGCCGAGGTTGTCGGTGCGGCCGGACGCGGTCGGCACCGGCAGGTCGTTCTCGCAGTTCCAGCCGGCCAGGTAGACGAACGGTTCCGGGTGGTTGGCCGCCGCCGCCCGGATGTCGGCGAGCATTCTCGGCAGGGTCGCCTCCCCGCCGACGAGGTGCTCGATCCGGGTGCCCGTGGCCGGGGCTTCCAGTCCCAGGCTCGGATCGGCCCGCAGGAACGGCCCCTCCATCAGACCGTGGTGCCGAGGTTGGACCCGATTTCGATGTCGGTGCCCGAGGACGGCGTGTACTCGTTCCACTCCGCGATCAACGCACCCTTGGTCCCCGGCTGCAGCACGGCGAAGGGTGCCGCGGAACCGTCGTGCGCCCGGGCGGTCGACGCCACGGTGAGCCGCGAGCTGTCGGGGATCGCCGTGATCACCGTCGTCTCCTGCACGACGCTGCCGTCCGCGGGGTCGAGCTTGTCGGCCGAGTCGAGCACCACCTGCGCGCCGACCAGGAACCCGTCGGTCGACCCGACGCGGAACGTGACCGGGCTCGCGCTCTTCGGCAGGACCGCCGACGTCGTCGTGTAAGCGGCGTCCTCGAGCCGCACCGCGCTGCGGCCCGGGTTCGCCGGCGGGATGCCCGGGTAGTTGCGGTCGTCGTAGGCCGCGATCTCCTTGGCGATGGACAGGTACTGCGGATCGGGCACGACCGGCGGGGTCTTGAACCCGCCCTCGGCGAACGCGACCCAGGCCGTCTCCCAGCCCTTCCGGACCGTCAGCACCACGCGCGCGCTGCCCGATCGCAGGAACGCCTGCCGCGTGCTGTCCGGGTGCTGCAGCTGCCGGATGAACTCCCAGCTCTGCGGCGTGTCCCAGAAGTAGGAGTAGAGGAACGTCACCACGTTCTCCCACTCGATGGCCTGGTTGACGAACCGGATGACGCTCTCGTGCTCCCGGACGGTCGCCCAGCTCGAGGCGTCGAGGCCGAGCTCGTTGCCGTCGAACCCGATCCCGTGCTCGAGGTCGACGCCGGCCTTCTTGAACGCCGCCACGACGTCCGGCGGCATGAAGGCGAAGTCGGGTCCGAGCAGGAACCGCACCACGCCCTTCATGATCTCTTCGTTCTCTTCACGCCGGAGGGTCAGCGTGTCGACGTTCTCGATCTTCTCGGCCAGCACGGCGGTCTTGGCGGCGATGTCCTGCTGCCGCTCGAAGTACTGCGTCTGCGCCGCGTCCCGCAGGGCGTTCCAGACCGCCGCCTGCCACCGCTCCTTGACCACGGTGCTGAGCGGCGGGTTGCGCGGGTCCGGGTCGAGGACGGTCGGGATCTCCTCGAGCTCGGCGACCAGCTTGAGCTGGGTGTTGCGGTTGTGCCCCAGCGCGAACGACACGACGACCTTCCCGGTCGCGTGCAGCATGAAACCCTTCCACTGCGCGGAGGTCAGCTCGATCGGCCCGAACTGCCCCTGGGTGCCGCTGTTGGTGTAGGACGAGCCCAGCACCGCGATGGAGAACCGGTTCTCGTCGCCGGTCTGGCTCGTCAAGGCGTACCACAGCGTCAACGTCCGGATCCGGTAGCCGTCCGGGATCTCCAAGGGGTCCATCGTGTAGATCCCCGGTTCGTCGAACGACGGCACGGTCGTCGCGGTGCGCTCGACCGGGGCCGGCAGCAGCGGCGGGTCCGGCACGACCGCGCCGTAGCGCTCGGCGAGCACCCGGTGGTGCGGCTGTGCCTCGCCCGGCCGGGTGTCCGCGGTGATTTCGTTGTGCGGCAAGCCGAAGACGAACGGGCCGACGCCGCCCCGCAGGTCCGCCAGCTGCTTGTGCGCCTTCCGCAGCCCGGCCCCGGGCTCGGGGATGACCAGGTCGTAGGTGAGCCGCAGGCCGTACCGGTACAGCCGCACCCGCCACTTGCGCATCAGGCTGAAGTAGTCGACGCGCATCGCCTCGGTCGAGCTCGGGTTCCGGATGGTCCGGGTCGACTGCTCCTCCGACCCCGTCACCGTCGTGGTCGAGATGGTGATCTTGTGTTCCTGCTTCGTCCGCGCGGACGCCTTCTTCGTCAGCTCGGTGGCGTGTTTCGTGCTCGTGGTGGCCGACTGCGAAGTCGAGTCCTGAGCGGTGAACCCGGAGGACGCCGAGCCGGAGATCACCGGGATCCCGCCGGACACCGACCCCGTCACGTTGAACTGGTTCGAGTGCTGGGCCTGCGACGTGGTGGCCTGGCTGAGCTCGGTGTTGTCGGTCACGCCGGTTTCGCTGGTGTTCTCCAGCGAGTCGGTCACGATCGACGTGAACTCCTTGCTCAGCACCGACCATTCCTTGTGGCTGACCGCGGTCTCCTCCAGCGGTGCCAGCGGGATCGTGGCGATCAGCTCCCCGCGCTGCAGCCCGGCGGGCGCCATTTCGAGCCGTTCGAGGTTCAGCATGCCCAGCGGCGTCGCCCGGGTGTTCGCGGCCAGCGCGCCGACGGCGATCGCCGCGTTCCGGACCCGCTGCCGCGCCTGCCCGACCTGCGTCGTCGTCGCGTCCGGATCCTCCAGTGCCTCGGTCAGCGCCCGGCCGCGCAGCTCGGCGACGGCGTCGCCGAGCCGCGTCAGGTCGGCGACGGACGCGTCGACGAGCTCGGCGGCGTCCGGCCCGGTCCCGGCCTCGAACCCGCGCAGCAGGTCCGTCGTCGACGCCTCGACTCGGACGCCGGCGTCGCGAAGGAGTGTCTCCGCGTCGCCGACTTCGCCGGGCCGCAGCCCGAGTTCCCGCGCGAAGGCGTGCTTGACCAGGGCTTGCCCGCTGCTGGGGACCGGCACCGTCAGCTGGACGTGGGTGGCCTTGGCGATCTCGCGCGTCGCGCTCGTCAGCACTGCGGGTGCGGACGGCGGCGCCGCGTGCTGGTCGGTCTGGTGCGCCTGGGCTTCGGTCACGTGTCCGGCTCCGTCCGTGCGGTGTGGATTCCGCCTTCAGGCTTCCGGGCCGCGGTGCGGTCGTCGACGGCCGATGGGCCCGCCGAGCGGGCGGGACCGTCCGTCCCGAACGGTCACCCCTTGAGGCGGGGGAACAGGTTCTCCGCATTGCCCCGGTCGATGGCCGCGCGCAGGTCGTCCTCCAACGGGTAGCGCTCGTACGTCTTGTTCAAGAACGACACCGCGGGCGGCGGGGCGAACGGGAAGTCGCTGCCGTAGGTGATGTGGTCCGGGGAGGCCACCTCCAGCAGGCTCGGCAGCGCCGCCGGGGACGCCGACAGCGCGATGTCGTAGTAGAACTGCCTCAGCACCGCCAGCTGCTTCGGTACCTGGTGCTTCTGGTCCAGCAGCGTCCACGCCTGCTGGGCCTTGTTCTTCGTGCTCATGATCGTCAGCAGGATGCGGTAGGAGATGTACGGCACGAACCCGCCCGCGTGCGCGAGGACGAACTTGATCCCCGGGTACTTCGCCATCGCTCCCGACAGGATCAGGCTGATCGCCGTGCGGGTCGTGTCGAGGAGGAAGTCCGCCGTGAACGACGGGATTCCCGGTACCTCCGGGCCGGGCAGCTCGCCCGGGTGCACGAACACCACCACCTGCCGCTCGTGCAGGAACTCCAGCAGCGGCTCGAACTCCGGGTCGCCCAGGTAGCGGCCGTCGTTGTTGGCGAGCAGCACGATCCCGTCGGCGTGCAGGACGTCCAGCGCGTACTCGGCTTCGGCCAGCGCGCCTTCGACGTCGGGCAGCGTCAGGGTGGCGAAGAAGCCGAACCGGTCGGGTCGGTCGGCGACCACCGCGGCCGCGTACTCGTTGACGTGCCTCGCCCAGCGGCGGGCTTCCGGCACGTCCCCGAAGTAAACCCCTGGTGTGGACAGGGAAAGCACGCCGGTCCGGATGCCGTGGCCGTCCATGAACTTCACCGCGGCCGCGGCCGACCATGACGGCAGGTCGACGCCGCCCGGCCGGATTCCCTTGTCGTGCATCCAATCCCCGTAGCGGGGCGGCACGATGTGCTGGTGGGTGTCGATGCGCTGGGCACGGCTCATCGAAGGGGTCCTTTCGGGATCAGGCGGTGGCCGGCAGCCGGACGCTCTTGGTGGACAGGTAGCGGCGGCGGTCGGTGACCAGGATCGACACGAGCGTGCCGACCAGCAGCCACGCCGCGAGCTGCGCGACGCCCGTGGTCAGGCCCGTGCCGTCGGTCGCCGCGGCGCGCAGGGCCAGCACCGCGCCGTGCGTGGGCAGGTAGCCGGCGAGGGTGTACAGCGGACCCGGCAGCGTCGAGACGACGCCGGTCGCGCCCGCGAGGACGAGCACCGCGAGGGAGGCGATCCGCCCGGCGCGCCCGAAGATCGCCGTCGCCGCCTGGTTGAGCGCGACGAACGCCGAGGCCGCCAGCAACGCGATCAGCAGGAAGCCGATCGTGCCCGCGAAGCCGAGTTCCAGCACCGGAACGGCGATCGCGGTGATGGCCAGGGCCGCGAGCGCGGCCGCCGTCGCACCCGGGATGGCCGCGCGCAGGATGATCCGCCAGGTGGGTTCGCGGGCGGTGAGCACCGCGTCCGGGACGGCCCGGGTGACGATGTACGTCGCCAGCGCGAGCGCCCACAGCGCCAGCGCGGCGAACAAGGTCAGGGCCAGGGTGCCGATCGGGGTGCCGTCGGTCGCGGCCGTGCTGGGGTTCGCGGCGACGGTCTTGAGGTGCGCGCGTTCGGCGTCGGTGTAGCTGGGCACCTGGTCGCGGCCCTTGGCCAGCTGGGTGGCGAGGTCCTGGGCGCCGTCGTCGACCTTCTTGGCGCCGTCCGTCAGCTGTCCGGCACCGGACGCGAGCTTCCGCGCGCCGGAATTCGCTTGCCGGACACCGCTGTCGAGCTGACGTGCGCCGTTCGCGGCGGACGCGATCCCGGCGGCGAGCTGACCCGACTTCGCAGCCAGCTGCGCGTTGCCGTCGGCGACCTTGCGGGCCCCGCTCGCCAGGGCCTGGACGGAGTCGCGCGCCTTGACGGCGTTGGCCCGGACGGCGGCCTTGACCCCGTCGATCTTCCCCGCGTCGGTGGTGAACCGGTCCGCGGCCTGCCGGAGCTCGGCGCAGAAGGCCGCGGTGCCGGTGCACTCGTCGGCCAGCCGACGGAACTGCTTCGCGGCGTCACCGGCCGAGGGGACGGCGTCGATCGCGGCGATGATCCGGTTCGCCAGCGGGACGACGACTCCGGCGAGCTGCTCGTTGCCGTCGGCGACCTGATCGGCTCCGCCGGCCAGCTGCCGGGTCAGCGCGGGCAGCTGCGCGGTGTCCCGCTCGGCCTGGGTGAGCCCCGAAGACAGCTTCCCCGAACCGGCGGCGAGCTGGGCGGTCCCGTCGGCGAGCTGGTCGGCACCGGTGCTCAGCTGACCGGCCGCGTCGGCCAGCTGCCGGGTGCCGCCGGCCAGCTGCCCCGCGCCGTCCGCCGCCTGGCCGACCTGCTGGTGCAGGGTCGTGAACCCGACGTACACATTGTCCAAATAGGTCTCGACGACCTGCTGGTCCAGGGTCCGCCGCGTGGCTTGGGCGATGTGGCCGGCCAAGCCGGGATCGCCGACCCCCGCGGCGTCGGACGTCTGCACCCGCAGCTGCGCCTGCCGGGCTTCGAGCGGTTTCGCGGTGGCGCTGGACGTGGCGCGCGCCGAGAAGTCCTTCGGGATCGTGACCGTCGCGGCGTAGCTGCCGTCGGCCAGGCCGGCCGCGGCGTCGCCGGCGTCGGTGAGGACCCAGTCGTACGCCGAATCTTCGCTGTGCGTCAGGTATCCGGCGAGCTGGCGGCCGAGCGGGATGGTCTGACCGTTCACCTGGACGGGCTCGTCGTTGTTGACCACGGCCGCCTTCGCGGTGCCGTGGTTGGCGTCCGGCGTCCAGAACGCCCACGTGAGCAGGCCCATGACGATCAGCGGCACGGCGATCAGGCCGGCCCAGGTCCGCCAGGTCAGCGGGCCGGTGGCCGACGCGCGGGCGGAGTTGGCGAACGGCTTGAGCATCAGGAGACCTCGGCGGGCTGGACGGCGGTGAGGGCGTGCAGGTGGGTGGCGCCGCCGGGCAGCAGGTCCCGGATGCGCTCGGGGTCCTGGCAGGTCAGCACGAACGTGGTGCTCCCCCGCTCGGCGAGCAGCGCGCGCACCCGGTCGCGGACGTCGGTGCGGAGCACGAGGTCGACGTCGTCGAGGACCACGAGCGCGGCGTCGCCGATCCGCCGGGTCGGGTCCGGCTCGGCGCGGCAGGGCACGACGGCGACGTCCCTGCGCAGTGCGTGCGTGTGCTGCGGCAGGACCCGCCCGAGCACCTTGAGGTCGCCGGTGAACTTCGTGACGCGCCCGGCGAACGTGTACAGCAGCGCCGTCTTGCCGCACGCGCCCGCGCCGTGCAGCACGAGGACTTCCCCGCGCCGCAGGTGCACGTCGATGCCGGCGTAGACCGGACGGCCCCGGTCGTCCTCGAGCCGGAGCCCGCGGGCGCTGACCGCCTCTTCGCTGTCCGGCGCGGGCCAGTCGGCCAGCCGCAGTTCGTGGACGAGCGCGTCACCCTCCGCGTCGAACACCGGCAGCGCGCGGTCGAGCTTCGGCGGCAGGCCCCAGGCGCGGCGGCCCAGCAGCGCCAGGACCGCGGGCACCAAGGTCATCCGCACGACGAAGGCGTCGACGAACACCCCGACCGCGAGGCTGAACGCGATGGGCTTGATGGTGGCACTGCCTTCGGGCACGAACGCGGCGAACACCGCGAACATGATCACCGCGGCCGCGACGACCACCCTCGACGCGGAGATGAACCCGGACTCGATCGCGTGCCGCGGATCGCGAGAGTGGACGTAGTCCTCGCGGATTCGCGAGACGAGGAAGACTTCGTAGTCCATCGCGAGTCCGAAGAGGACACCCATCAGGATGATCGGCAGGAAGCTGATCACGCTCCCGGTGTGCGTCACGTCGAGCGCGTCCGCGAAGTGCCCTTGCACGAACACGAACGACGTCGCGCCGAACGCCGCCGCGACCGAAAGCAGGTAGCCCGCGGTCGCTTTGATCGGCACCCAGATCGACCGGAACACCATGGCCAGCAGGATCAGCGAGAGGCCGACGACGAGGATCCCGAACGGCAGCAACGCGCTGCCGAGCTGCGCGGAGACGTCGATGCCGACGGCGGTGATGCCGGTGACCGCGGTCTGCGTCCCGTAGGCGGCGAGGAAGTGCGGCTCCAGCCCACGCAGCCGCGCGACGAGGTCGTCGGTCTGCACGGAGTCCGGCGCGGTCGCCGGGACGACCTGCACGATTCCGGTGTCGCCCTTGGGGTTCGGGGTGGCCAGCGGCACCGAGGCGACGCCCGGCACGTGCCGGATCTCTTCGGCGATCTTGTTCACCAGCCCGATCGGGTCGGTGCTGGTGATGATGTCCGCCGTGACGATCAGCGGGCCGTTGTAGCCGGGCCCGAAGTGCTCGCTGACGACGTCGTAGGTGTCGCGCGCCGGGCTGCCGTGCTCCTCGGTTCCGTTGTCCGGCAACGCCAGCCGCAACGACGTCGCCGGGATCGCGCAGACGGCCAGGCCCGCCACCACGAGCACCACGGTGACGAGCGGCGCCTTCGTCGCGAGCCGGACCCACCAGCGCGCGACCCGCGGCTTCCGGCGGCGTCGCTTGCGTTTCGGCGCGCGCGGCCGCAACCGCTTGCCCGCGAACGACATCAGCGCCGGGACGAGCGTGACGGCGATCGCGACCGCCAGGGCCACGGCGACCGCGGCGGCGACGCCCATGGTGGTCAGGAACGGGATGCCGGCCACCGCCAGCCCGAGCAGGGCGATGACGACGGTGAGCCCGGCGAAGATGACCGCCGACCCCGCGGTGGCGGTGGCGCGGGCGATCGACTCCTCGACGTCGAGGCCCTCGGCGAGCTGGTCGCGGTGCCGGGAGAGCAGGAACAAGGCGTAGTCGATCCCGACGGCGAGCCCGATCATCACCGCCAGCATCGGCGCGGTCGACGAGATCGGCGTGACGAGCGTGGCCAGGTAGATCAGGCCGCCGGCGACGCCGACCCCGAGAACCGCCGTGGCCAGCGGCATGACCGCGGCGATCAGCGAGCGGAACATCAGCACCAGGACCAGCAGGGCGATGACCAGGCCGATGCCTTCGGTCGGGCTGAGCTTCGGCACCCGGTTCGAAAACGCGTCGCCGCCGGTGTGGACCTTCGCGCCGGTGGCCGTCCCGAGGTCCGCGGCGATCGCGGACAGCTGCGCCTTGGTGGCCGGGTCGACCTGCGCGAGCTGCACCTTCAGCGGCACGGCGAGCAGGGCCGCCCGGCCGTCGGCCGACACCGCGCCGGAAACGCTCTTGTCGAAGGGGTTCACGACGGTCGCGACCTGGTCCAGCTTCCCGATCCGGGTCACCGCCTGCGCGACCGCGGCGCGGTTCTGCGGGGTGTCGGCCTTCGCGCCCTCCGGCACCACGAGCACCAGCTGCGCCGACGTACCGCTGACTTCGGAGAAGACGCGGCCGAGGTGGTCGAGGGCGTCCTGCGACTCCGAACCCGGGATCGCGAAGGTGTCGTCGGTGCCCTGGTTGACCAGCAGTGCGGCCCCGCCGGCCGCCGCCAGCACCACCACCCACAGCGCGAGCACGAGGACACGCGCCCGGGCGGCCGCGCGGCCCAGCCGGTACAGGAACGACGACACGAGGACTCCCAGCTCTTCGGATACGTGGTGTATCGTAATACAGGATGTATCCGATGCGCAGTGGATCCCGTCACTCCCCCGGGTGAGGCGGGGAAAGTAAGGTGACCGGCATGGCGACCACCAGCGCGGACCTCGGCGCTCCGAAGCGGATGACGCGGCGGCGCGCCGAGACCCGGCGCCGGGTGCTGGCAGCCGCCTACGAGGTGTTCACCGAGCTGGGCATCCGCGACGCCCCGGTGGAACTGATCTGCGAACGCGCCGGCTTCACCCGCGGCGCCTTCTACTCCAACTTCGCCAGCAAGGAAGAACTCTTCCTGGCGATCTACGAAGTGGAGATGCGGGAGCGCGCGGAACGGCTGCGCGTCGCCGTCGAAGAGGCGATCGGCCGGGCCGAACCCGGCTCCGTCGACGAAGTGCTGCGGCAAGCCGGGTTGTTGTTCATGGACTCACTAGCGGCCGACGAGACGTGGTACCTGCTCAACGCCGAGTTCCGCGCCCAGGCCATGCGGCAGCCGGAACTGCGCGCGCCGACCGCCGCCGCCGAGGGCCGCTTCCACGACGAGCTCGGCGAGATCCTGCAGCACCTGCTCGGCCGGCTCGACCTGCGGCTGTCGGTCGACCCGCGCAGTGCCGTCGTGACGATCGTGGCCCTGTACGAGACCATGCTGCAGCGCGCGATCTTCGACGCGCTGCCCGACCGGGCCGACAGCCGCTACCTCACCGAGGTCCTGCCCCGGCTGTTCACCGCGCTGGTCGAACCGAGCCGGTGAGCCGGGCGGCGGCGTCGACGTCCGGCAGGGGACGCCGGCAGAGTTCGTGAGCTTCGCCGGCGGGTAAGCCCAGCATGCGCAGGAGGTCCTCGGCGACCTGGTCGGCCGCCGCCGCGGCGTCGCGGTCCGGCTGGTCGTGCAGGAGACGGCCGAGGCCCAGCATCGCGCCCGCCACCGTGACCATGGCCAGCTCGGAGTCGCGCACGGTGAACCGGCCCGCCTCGGCCGCGGCCTCGATGTCCCGGCGGGCGCGCGGCGCCAGGCCCCGATCCGATGTCGCCAGCGCGAGCCCGTTGTTCAGCAGCACCTGGCTCAGTTCGGGCCGCAGCCGGTGCAGGCGGCCGCTGAGCCGGAAGCTCTGCGCGAACACCAGCGCCGGGTCGGTCAGGTCCACGGTGAGCTCGTCGAGCAGGGCGCCGAAGCGGTCCAGCGCGTCCTCCACCGCGGCCTGGTAGAGCTGCTCCTTGCTCTCGAAGTGGTTGTAGAACGAGCCCATCCCGACGTCGGCGGCCTGCGTGATCTCCAGGATCGGGACGTTCGTGTTCCCCGCCGCGATGAAGGCCTGGGCCGCCTGGAGCAGCGCGGCCCGCGTCCGCGCCTTGCGCCGTGTCAACCGGTCGGTACCGATCGCCTGCTCGGCCATGCCTTCCCTCCCGATCGTCGGGGCCACTTTAGCCGGGTCGTCACAAAACTGAGGATAGCCTCTTGACTGACGATACGATCGGAAGTGACGATATCGTCAGAATCCAAGGAGGGGCCATGAGCGATCCCCACGCCGACCTGCACAGCGAGCAGGGCGCGTTGCCCGGCGAGCACCCGGGGCGGGCGGGCAACCCGGTCGTCAAGGTCCACGACCTGGCCTGGCTGGAGTTCGAGAAGCCGGACCTGCGCAAGGCCGAGCTGTTCGCGAACGCCTTCGGGTTCACGACGGCGCTGCGCGGTGCGGACGAACTGCAGCTGCGCGGCACCGAGCCGGGCGCGCCCTGCGTCCTGATCCGCCGGGGCCCGCGCTCGCGGTTCACCGGGCCGGCGTTCCGGGCCGCCGATCCGGCCGACGTGCTCCGCCTGGCGGACGCGACCGGGCACGAGGTCGCGCGGCTGCCGGAGAGCCTCGGCGGGGTGACCGTGGACCTGCTCGACCCGAGCGGCGCGCGCGTGCGCGTGGTGTCCGGCACGCACGAGCTCCCCGCGTTGCCGGCACAGGAGCCGCTCCCCCTCAACTTCGGGCGCGACGTCACCCGGGTGAACGCCACCCAGCGCCCGCCGCGGGAGCCGGTCAAGGTGCAGCGGCTCGGCCACGTCGTGCTGCAGACGCGGAAGTACCGCGAAACGCTCGACTGGTACCTCGCGCACCTGGGCCTGATCGTGAGCGACTTCCTCTACTACCCCGGCCGTCGCGCACGCGGGCCGGTCATGAGCTTCATCCGCTGCGACCGCGGCGGTACCCCGGCCGACCACCACACCCTGGCGATGGTGCTCGGCCCGGCGAACCGGTACGTGCACTCGGCCTACCAGGTGCCGGACCTCGACTCGCTCGCCGCCGGCGGCGAGTACCTGCTCGACCGGGGCTACCACCGGTCGTGGGGCATCGGCCGGCACATCCAGGGCAGCCAGCTCTTCGACTACTGGCGCGACCCCGACGGGTTCCTCGTCGAGCACTTCAGCGACGGCGACCTGTTCGACTCCTCGCTCGAGCCGGGCTGGGCGCCGATGACCGCGTCGGGCCTCGCCCAGTGGGGGCCGCCCGCCACCAAGGACTTCCTCGGCGTCAAACCCGGCCGGGAAGCGTTCCGCGAGCTGCGCGCGATCGTCGGCGCGCTGCGCGAAGAGAACGAATTCGACTTCGACCGCCTTCGCGGCCTGCTGAAAGTTGCGGTGTCATGAGCATTTCCGTCCTGCGCACCGCCGGCGCCTGGTGGGTCGCGACTCCCACCGGCGCGGCGGAAGTCACCACCGACGCCACGACGACCGGCCAGTTGCTGGCCGACCGGACGGCCCTCGCCGCGGCCGCGGCGAGCGGGCGCACGGTCGACGTGGCGACCCTCGAGCTCGTCTCGCCGGTCACCGCGCCGTGCCGCGTGGTCGCCCAGATGACCAACTTCGCCTCGCACGTCGAGGACACCGGCGGGAACCCGGCCACCGTGCCGCTGACGTTCTTCCGCAAGGCGTCCGGCTCGATCAGCGGCCCGCACGACGACGTGGTGCGGCCCGCCCACGTGCGGCTCCTGGACTACGAGGTCGAGATCGGGCTCGTCATCGGCGCGGAGATCCCGGTCGGCACGGAGATCGGCGACGACGTCTCCGCGTACGTCGCCGGCCTGGTGGTGACCAACGACGTTTCCGCGCGCGACGTCCAGCTGCCCCAGACCCAGTTCTACGAAGCCAAGTCCTACCCGTCGTTCACCCCCACCGGGCCCGCGCTCGTCCTGCTCGACGCCGTCGAGTTCGAGCGGTTCGCGGACCTGCGGCTGAAACTGAGCGTCAACGGCGAAGTCCGCCAGGACCGGACGGTCGCCGACATGATCCACCGGCCCGCCGAAGCCCTCCGGGCCCTCGCCCGCTTCCAGCGCCTGGATCCCGGTGACCTCGTGCTGACCGGCACCCCGGTCGGCACGGCGTTGTCCGCGCCACCGAAACCGGTGGAGATCATCGGCTCCCTCCTGCCGCCGGCGCTCAAGTGGAAGCTGTTCTTCCGGGGCCAGGAAAGGAATCCCCGGTACCTCCAGGACGGCGATGTCATCGAAGCCGGCGTCGCCACCGACGACGGTGTCCTCGACCTGGGTACCCAGCGCACGGTCGTGAGGCACGCCCGGTGACCGGAAACCCGTTGTGGCCGGCGTATTCCGGCCCCGCCGACGTCGAAGCGATCGAAGCCGTGCCGCTGGCGGCCCGCGGCCTCCCGGCGTCCACCTACGCCCTGCTGGTCCGCGCCGCCACCACGTGGCCGGACCGCACCGCGCTCACCGTGCTGCCCGACGCCGCGCGTTGGCGGGCAGCCGAGCAGCGCACGTTCGCCGAACTCCTCGGTGACGTCCACCGGTACGCGAACCTGCTGCACGGACTCGGCGTCCGCCGGGGTGCCGCGGTCGCGCTGCTGTCGCCCAACACCGCCGAGCTGGTGCCCGCCACCCTGGCCGCGCAGCTCGCCGGGATCGCGGCGCCCCTCAACGGCGGCCTTTCGCGCCGGCACCTCACCCAGCTCCTCCGCCGCTCCGGCGCCCGGGTCCTCCTCACCGCCGGACCCGAACTGTCGCCCGCCGTCTGGGAAACCGCGCAGGCGCTGGCGCAGGACGGCGCGGTCGACACGCTCCTGGTCCTCCGGCCCACCGGCGCCACCGAGCCGGCCGCGGACCTGCCGAGCCTGCCCGGCGTCCGCGTCGGCTACCTGGGCGAGCTGGCAGCCGAGCGGGAATCGTCGGTCTTCCTCGGCGAACCGCCGCGCCCGGACGACCTGGCGGCGTTCTTCCCCACCGGCGGCACCACCGGCGCGCCGAAACTGGCCGCGCACACGCACGCCGCCGAGGTCGCCGACGCCTGGATGCTGGCCGCGAACTCGCTGCTCGACGAGCACGCCACCCTCTTCGCCGCGCTGCCGCTGTTCCACGTCAACGCGCTGGTCGTCACCCTGCTCGCGCCGCTGTTCAAGGGGCAGGCCGCGGTCTGGGCCGGACCGCTGGGCTACCGCGATCTCCCGCTGTACCAGGAGTTCTGGCGGATCGTCGAGCACCACCGCATCTCCGCGATGAGCGCAGTCCCCACCGTCTACGCGGTGCTCGCGCAGTGCCCGGTCGACGCGGACATCAGCAGCCTGCGCTTCGCCATGGTCGGCGCTTCCCCCCTGCCCGCCGCCGTCCGCGAGAGCTTCCAGGCCTGCACCGGCATCACGCTCGTCGAAGGCTACGGCCTGACCGAAGCGACCTGCGCCAGCGCACGCAGCTTCCCCGATACCCCGCGCCCCGGCTCGGTCGGCCAGCGGTTGCCCTACCAGCGGCTGAAAACCGTGCGCGTCCGCGAAGACGGCACCTGGGAGGACCTCCCGCCCGGCCGCACCGGGGTGCTCGCGATCAGCGGCCCCACCGTGTTCCCCGGGTACGTCACCGGCCACGACGAGCGCGGCCACGTCCTCGACGGCCTCGGCAAGCTCGTCGACGGCTGGCTGGACACCGGCGACCTCGCCCGGGTCGACTCTGACGGGTTCGTGCACCTCGCCGGCCGCGCCAAGGACCTCATCATCCGCGGCGGCCACAACATCGACCCCGCGGTCGTCGAGGACGCGCTGCTCGCCCACCCCGCGGTCACCGCCGCCGGCGCGGTGGGCCGGCCGGACGCCCACGCCGGCGAGGTACCGGTCGCCTACGTCACGCTCGCCGCCGGCGCCTCGGTGACCGAGGAGGACCTGTGCGGCTGGGCCCGCGAGCGGGTCCCCGAGTCGGCCGCCGCGCCGAAGACCGTCACGGTGCTCGACGCCCTGCCGCTCACCGATCTCGGCAAGCCGTACAAGCCCGCCCTGCGCGCCGACGCCACCCGTCGCGAACTGGCCGAAGCGCTCGCCGGCGTCCCCGGGGTGCTGGACGTCGAGACCGAGGTCGACGACGGCGCGGTCGTCGCGGTGGTGCGGACCACGGGCGACGGCTCGGCGGTCAAGGCGGTCCTCGGCCGGTACGCGGTCGGCTGGCGCGTGGCGGGTGCCTCGTGACCGACGTGCCCGTGGTGGTCATCGGCGCGGGCCCGACCGGCCTCACCGCCGCCGCCCTGCTGGCCCGGTACGGCGTCGAGACCCTCGTCCTGGACCGGTGGGAGACGATCTACCCGCGGCCCCGCGCCGTCCACCTCGACGACGAGGTCTGCCGGATCCTCGGCCGGCTCGGGCTGTTCGAGGAGTTCACCGCGATTTCGCGGCCCTGCCACGGGTTGCGGCTCGTGGACCGGGACCTGAACGTGCTCGCGGAGTTCCGGCGCGACGCCGGGCGCGGCAGGCACGGCTACCCCGAGGCCAGCATGTTCGACCAGCCCGACCTGGAAGCGCTGCTGCGCGCGGGACTCGGGCGGCACTCCGTGGCGACAGTGCGCGGCGGCGCCGAAGTGACGTCGCTGGCCCCGGAGGCCGGCGGCGTGCGGGTCACGTTCACCGAGTCCGGCCGGCCGGACTCGGTGCGCGCGCGGTACGTCCTCGGCTGCGACGGCGCCAACAGCCTGACCCGGACCTCGATCGGGGCGGTCCTGCGCGACCTCGGGTTCACGCAACGCTGGCTCGTCGCCGACGTCCGCACCGACGCCGAACTCGGCGCGTGGGAAGGGGTGCACCAGGTCTCCGACCCGGTCCGCGCCGCCACCTACATGCGCATCGGCGCGGACCGCCACCGCTGGGAGTTCCGGCTGGCCGACGGCGAAACCGCCGACGGCTACCGCGAGCCGGCCGGGCTGCTCCCCCTGATCGGGCCGTGGACCCGTGACGTGCCGGCCGGCGAACTGGAGGTCGTCCGCGTCGCCGAGTACACCTTCCGCGCCCAGGTCGCCGACCGGTGGCGCGACCGGCGGGTCTTCCTCCTCGGCGACGCCGCCCACCTCACCCCGCCGTTCATCGGCCAGGGCATGGGCGCCGGGATGCGCGACGCGCTGAACCTCGCGTGGAAACTCGCCGGCGTGCTCGACGGCACGCTCGCCGAATCCGTCCTCGGCACCTACGAGCCGGAACGCAAACCGCACGCCACCACCATGATCCGGCTCGCCAAGCTGATGGGCGCCGCCATGACCGAGGGCGGCGAACTCGGCACGTTCCTCCGCCGCGTCGCCGTGCCCCGCCTGCACCTCGTGCCCGGGGTGCGCAAGCGCGTGCTCGAAACCGCGACCCCGCCGCTGCACCGCTCGGCCCTCGTCCTGCGGCCGCGCCTGCGCCGGTCCCTGGCCGGCCGGCAGTGCCCCAACGCGCCGGTCGACGGCGGACGCCGGCTCGACGAAGTGACGGCCGGGCGGTTCGCCGTCGTCACCACCGCCGAACCCGCCGCCGCGCAGCGAGCGGACATCGAGCAGCGCGGCGCCGTGGTCGTGGTCGCCCGGCCCGGCAGCCCGCTGCACCGCTGGCTGCGCGGTGGCTTCGCCCGCGCCGCCGTCGTCCGTCCGGACGGGACGGTCCACAGCGCCGGCCGCGACCTGGCCGCCCTCTGCGCGGCGCTGCCGGTCCGCCGCGCGACGGTCACTACACTGAGCGGGAATCCGCGGAGGTGAATCCATGGCCCGTCAGCGCCGCGCCAACGGCGAGGAGTCGCGCCGCAAGATTCTCGACGCGGCCGTCGAAGTGGCGGGCGAACGCGGTTACGACGGCACCAGCATCGCCCTCGTCAGCGCGAAGTGCGGCCTGCCGGCCAGCTCGATCTACTGGCACTTCAAGGACAAGGACGAGCTGATCGCGTCGGTCATCGAGCGCAGCTTCGCCACCTGGCTCGAAGCGGTCCGGCTCACCGACCTGCCGGCCCCGGCCGCCGAACGCGTCAAGACGCTGGCCGTCTCGGTCGCCAAAGCGTTGCTGGCAGCACCCGACTTCCTCCGGCTCGGCCTGATGCTCGCGCTCGAACGGCGACCGCAGGATCCCAGCGCGCGCACCGTGTTCCTGCGGGTCCGCGCCACGACCCACGCTTACGTCGCCGACATCCTCCGCTCCACCAACGAAAAGCTGGACGACGCGGCGGTCGAGCTCCTGGCGACGTACGCGATCGCCGCCGCCGACGGCCTCTTCATCGCCCAGGAGATCGGCGGCGACAGCGTCGATCTCGTCCGGCTGTTCGAACTGCACGCCCGGGCCGTCCTGACCGCCGCCGACCAGCTGGGCGTCACCGGCTGACGAGCGCCGGCGGCGGGAGGTGCTCGCCGGCTCCGGCGGCCGCGTAGACGATCCCGTCGGGCCGGACCGCGATGGCGGTGACGCGGCGGCGGCTCATCCAGTCCCGCAAGCGGTTCTCGACGTCGACGAGCGCGCGGGCACCCGGATCGTGCCCGGCCGGCCGCAGCTCGAGCACGTCCGCGCCGGCGTCGCACCAGCGGCCGAGGTCGGCACGCGGACCGGTGTGGAGCACGGTCCAGGCGACGCTGCCGAGGGCGTCGTCGAGCCGGGCGCGCCGGCCTCGCTGGTCGAGGACCCACGGCTGGGGAATGTGCCGGCCCGTGGCCCGCCGTCCCGGACCGGGTACGAGGAACCCGTCGCGGCTGCCGGTGGGCGGCAGCCAGCGGGCGCTGCTGAGGTAGGTCCCGACGCCCGGCAGCCGGCACCCGAGCCGGAACGCCCGGTCCCGCACCGCCGTGACGGCCGGCCGGCGTTCGGTGATCACGCGACCGAAGAACACCGCCGCCCGCGTGACGGCGCGAACGTGCGGCATCCGCTCGGTTTCGTACGAGCCGAGCAGCCGCTCGACGGTCTCGGCGGGCGCCGCCGGGTCGCACGCCGCGGCGAGCTTCCAGCACAGGTTGTCGACGTCGCGCACGCCCGAGGCCATGCCCTCCCCGATCCACGGCGGCATGACGTGGGCGGCGTCGCCGGCCAGGAACACCCGGCCGGCCCGCCACCGGTCGGCGAACCGGACGTGGTGGTTGTAGACGACCGCGCGCAGGACCTCGACCTGCTCGGGCCCGATGCCCTGGGCGGCCAGCAGTTCCGCGACGCCGTCCGGGGAGACGAGCGCGGCCTCGTCGTCGCCGGGCAGCACGGGGAACTCCCAGCGGTGGTGGCCGAGCGGGGTCGGGCAGTCGACGGCGGGGCGGGCCGGGTCGCAGTGGAACCGCAGCCGGTCGGCCTCCGGCCACGGCTGCCTGACCCGCGTGTCGATGACGACCCAGCGGTCTTCGTAGGTACGGCCGGAAAAACCGATGCCCAGCTGGGTGCGGGTGGGGCTGGAACCGCCGTCGGCGGCGATGACGTAGGCCGCGCGGAACCGGCGGGGCGCGGCCGATCCGGTGGGCGTGACGGTGAGGTCGACGCCGCCGGCGTCCTGGGCCAGGTCCGTGCATTCGTGGCCCAGCAGCACTTCCACGTTCGGGTACCGCTCGACGCCCGCGCGCAGGGTGCGTTCGAGCGCGGGCTGGTGGATGAACTGCTGGGGCGGGTAGCCGTTGCCCTGCGTCTCGGGCGTGAACGACAGGAACGTGCGGCCGGCGGCGTCGACGAAGGTGAGCGGCCGGTCGGCGAGCATGTCGGCGGTGAGCGCGTCGGCCAGGCCGGCACGCTGCCAGATCCGGACGACCTCCTCGTCGGTGGAGATCGCCCGGGCGCGGGCGTACACGTCGGCGTCGCGCTCGACCACCAGCACGCGCAAACCCAGGCGCCCCAGCAGGTTCGCCGCGGTGACGCCCACGGGTCCGTACCCGACGACCGCGACGTCGTGGGTCGTCATCGCCGCACCCCCCGGGGAACCGAGGACAGCGCCGGCACGGTCTCTTCCCGCTCGCGCAGGGAGCGCACGGCCCCCTGGAACCGGCTCATCAGCGTGGCGACCCGCTCGCCGGTCGTGGTGTGCCCCCAGATCGAGATGGCGTCGTAGTGGCCGGGTTCCCACGTGGCCTCCCGCTCCGGCGTGATCACCACCGGGTTCCAGCCGACCTCCAGCTCGAACCCGGAGGGGGTGACGCAGTAGTAGGACAGTTCCCGGTCGTTGGTGTGCTGCCCGACCGACCAGGCCATCGCGAAGCCGAGCTCGGTCACCCGGTGGAAGCTGTCGAGCAGGTCCTCCAGGCGAGCGACCTCGATGTTGACGTGCTGCACCGCGGTCCGGACCGGGTCGAGCCGCAACCCCGCGACGTTCGCCAGGGCGATCGAGTGGTGGCGCGGCCCGCTGCGCAGGAAGCGGATGGCCAGTTTCGCCGGCCCGACCCGTTCGGTGATCCGGTCGGACAGGCGCAGGTCGAGCAGGTTGTTCCAGTAGGTGTGCAGCTGCTCGGGGCGGGTGGTGGTGATGGCGACGTGGCCCATCCCGGAGAGCCCGGTGACGAACGCGGTCGTGCGCATCCGCAGCGGCGCGGCGGTGGTCCGGGCGCGGGTGAAGACCTCGGTGGCGACGCCCTTCGGACCGGGGAACCGCCACAGCCGTTCGACTCCGCGCAACGCGGCCTCCTCCTCGGCGCCTTCGGTGACCGGCAGGCCGGCGGCGCGGACCCGGCCCAGGACGACTTCGAACGTCTCGTGGTCGTCGATCTCCCAGCCGATCGCGGTGACGTCCTCGCGCCGGCCGCGTTCGACGAGGAACCGGCACTCGCGGTCGTCGAGCCGCAGCCGCAGGGTGTCGCGGGTCGGCTCGTCGACGTGCAGGCCGACGGCGTCGGCACCGAACCGGTGCCAGTCGGTGAGCCGCCGCGACTCGACGACGAGGTAGCCGAGCCGGGCGGCGCCGAAGATGTCCGGCCGGGTGGTCATGCCCCGCCCTCCAGCCAGGCCAGGACGAGGGCGTTGAAGCGAGCGGCCTGCTCGTACTGGGCCCAGTGTCCGGTGCGGGCGAACAGGTGCAGGTCGCAGTCCGGCAGGGCGTGCGCCAGCCACGGGCCGCCGGAGGGGCGGTTGACCTTGTCCTCGGTGCCCCAGACCACCAGGGTCGGCACCGGGCAGCGCGCCAGCCGGGTCTTGCTGCGGGTGAAGTCCATCTTCAGCATCGTGCGAAGGCTGTTCGGACGGCGTAGCGGCGGGTTCGCGACGACCTCGGGCTGGATGCTTGCCTGGTAGCGGAGTTCCAGCAGGTCCGCGGGCACGTCGGAGGAGTCGTGCACGAGGTGGTCGTGCAGGATCGTCCGGAGCTTGTCCCGCGACGGTCCGTCGCCGGTGTAGTAGTTCAGCAGGGCGGCGAGGCCCTTGGTCGGCAGCGCCCGGGTGGCGCCGACGCCGCCGGGGCCCATCAGCACCTGGCGGGCGACGCGGTCCGGCCGGTCGAGGGCGAGCCGCAGCGCGGCCGCGCCACCGTAGGAGTTGCCGACCAGGTGCGCCCGCTCGATGCCGAGCGTGTCGAGCAGGCAGCGCACGAAGAGGGCGAGGTCGCCGAAGGGGTCCGACTGGTCGAGCTCCTTGGCCGACTGCCCGTAGCCGGGCAGGTCCGGCACGACGACCCGGTAGCCGGCGCCCGCGAACGTCTCGATGTTGCGGACGTAGTTCGACGCGCCGGTCGCCCCGGGGCCGCCGCCGTGCAGCAGCACCAGCGGGACGTCCCGGGTCACGCCCGTGGGCGGGACGGCTTCGGTCAGGAACGCGTCGCGAGCCCCGGCCCGGACTGTCATCTCGGTCCGGACGACCTCGCCGGACGCCAGCGTGTCCACCGCTGCGCCACCTTTCCGTAGCGATCACTACAATTGGAATGATTACTACAGTAAGGTCGTGCCGGGGCGGCCGTCAAGCGCCGCCGCGAGGACTCCCTTCAGCACGGGGAGGCGGTGCCACCCGTCCCCGGGGGTGGCACCGCCTGCTGAGGAGAGACTCAGCCGAACACGAACCAGAAGAACGCCGCCGTCGCCTTCTTGCCCGTCGAGTCCGTCACCGTCACCGAGACCTGCCTGCTGTCCGCGCGGGCCGGGGTCCCGGAGACCACGCCGGTCGCCGGGTCGAGGGTCAGGCCGGGTGCGAGCGCCGTCGACGACCACTTGTTCCCGCCGGCACCGCCCGTTGCCTGCAGCGGCAGGTTCACCGCCTGGCCGACCCGGCTGTTCTGCGTCCCCGGGTTGGTCAGCTTCAGGTCGGTGGGCTGCCCGCCGGTCACCGTCAGGCTGTAGTGCGTTGTCTGCGTCGACTTCGGGCTCTTGCCGGAAATCGTCACGTCGTACGTCCCGGCCGGGGTGCCGGCGCTCGTCGAAAGCGTGAGCGTCGCGTGGCCGCCGACGTCCACGCTCGCCGGGGCGAACGTCGCCGTCGCGCCCGGAGGCAGGCCCGTTGCGGTCAGTGCGATGGTGCCGGCCGGGGTGTCGCCGCCGGGCAGGTGCGGGGCGATGTCCGCCGCGTACGTGGACACCCGCGCGTAGACCGCGTACCAGTCGCACCCGGTCGACATCCACGAGAACACGCCCACGACCGAGTTGCCGACCAGGTACGGGCCACCGCTGTCGCCGACGCAGGCGCCGGCGTGGTGGTCGGCGTACCCCGTGCACAGCATCGCCGGCGTCTTGTACTGCTCCTGCCCGTGCGGGTCGGTGAACCGGCCCTTGCACGCGCTGTCCGCCGCGACCGGGACGTCGGCCTGGCGCAGCACGGTGCTGTAGGTGTTGGCGCCCGTCTCACCCCAGCCGATGGAGATGCCCCGCGTCCCGGCCGCTTCCAGGCTCGGGTCCGTGTTGAGCTTCGGGTAGGTCATCCCGGCGGGCACCGGCATGTCCTTGTCGAGGGTGACGACCGCGATGTCGGCCCCGGCGCTCCAGTCCGTATACGCCGGGTGGACCCACTGGGACGCGATTTCGGCGGTGGTGCCGGTGTTCTGCGTCAGGTCGTCGGCGCCGTAGACGAACCACTTGTGGCCCGGCTTCTCCAGCAGGCAGTGCGCCGCCAGCAGCACCGTGCGCGGCCCGAACAGCGTCGCCGTGCAGGACTGCTGCCCCGGGAACGCCGAACCCTCGCGCCGCATCGAGATGAGGAACGGGTGCGCGGCCGTCGTGGTCGGCGAACCACCGACCACACTGGGGGAAGCGCCGGCCGGAGCGGCGGCCGTGACCGTCGTGCTCACCGAACTGCCCGCGGCCACGCTTCCCGAGGACGGCGAGGCGGACAGCGTGAAGTCCTGCGCCGGGGGCGGGGTGTCGCCACCGCCGAGCAGCTTCGCGCCCAGCGCGTCGGCCTTCGGGGATCCCCAGCCGGTGCACAGGTCGTAGCCCGTGCCCGCGTTGTAGGTGCCGTTGCCGCCGGACGTGACGTCGTGGAACGTCGACGCGTAGTCGCCCGAACCGGCGATCCGGTAGATGTCCGGGTTCAGCTGCCCGAGCCGGGACTTCCCGCCCCCGAGCGACTTCTGGTTCAGCATCGCCACGTACCCCGCCCACAGCGGCGAAGACAGGCTGGTGCCGCCGACGTCGAGCCAGCCGCCGTTCAGGTACACCGACAACGCGCCGGCGCCGTAGTCGGCGACGAGCGAGACGTCCGGCACCGAGCGGTACTGGTTGGTGCCGGGCTGCCAGTCCGGCCGCGGGTAGATCTTCGAGTACGCGCCGCCGGACCGGGTGTTGCCGCTGCTTCCCTGGTTCCAGCACGTCTCCGACTGCCAGGTGCCCGCGCTGTCGGACGTGCGCAGCTGGGTGCCGCCGACGCCGGTGAACAGCGGGTCGCTGGCCGGGTAGTCGGCCTGGATCGTCGAGTTGTCACCGCGGTAGCCGCAGCCGGTGGCGCCCCAGTCGCCGGACGCCGAAAGCATCGTGACGCCCTGGGCGGCGAGCTGCGTGTAGGAGTCGTGCGACGCCGCGATCGGGTCGGCTTCGCAGACCTCGCCGTTGAGCCACGAGCCGGAGAGGATCGTGATCTTGTTGTCCGACGCGATCTTCGCCATTTCGTGCACCCACGCCTGGTCGCTGTTGGGCGCGGAGTAGACGATCTGCTTGGCCTTCGGCGCGGTGGCGGCCACGGCCTGGATGTCGAGGGTGACCTCCATCTGGTCGCTGCCGGGGTTCGGCACGCCGCCGTCGACCTTCACCAGCTCCGGGGTGACGGCCGGCTGCTTGAAGTACTGCGTCCAGGCGTCGATGTCCGACTGCTTGAAGGTGTCGAACTCGATCAGCCCGACCGTCTCCCCCGAGCCGTCGTACGACCCGGACAGCCCGCTCATGCTGTAGGCGGTGCGTAGCTGCGCCGGGGTGTAGCCGCCGGCCGGCCCGGCGGGACCCGCGGGGGCACCCGCCCGGTGCGCGGCCGGCCGGTTCGTCAGACCGGTGACGCCGCGGACGACCGACGCCAGGTCCGCCGGCACCGCGGTGCCCTTGGTGGCGGTGAAGAAACGCTCGCCGGTGGCCGAGCGGAAGCCGGAAAGGGCCGTGGCGAAGGCGTTCTCCACCTGGTCCGGGGTGCCGGACGCGGTGACGACCTGGCGGTTGCCCGTGACGTCGGCGATCCGGAGTCCCTTGCCCGTCAGGTAGTTCCGCACGAGGTCGACCGCCCCGGCGGTGGGGCCGAAGCGCTCGGTGTACTCCGCGGCGCTCAGGTAGTGGTGGTACAGCGGGGATCCCGGATCGGCCGTCGCGGCGACGTACCGCTCGGCTCCCGCCGCGTCCCGGGGCTTGAGCGCGACGGAGACCGTGAGGTTCCCGGGGATCGCCGAGCTGTCCGCGGTGGCTCCGGCCGGGACGGCGGGCGCCGTGCCCAACGGGACCAGCGGCGGCGGGGCGGCCGAGACCGGCGGCGGGGAGATCGCCGACGTCACGAGGAAGACGGCGGCGAGGAAGGCTGGTTTTCGCATGTGCTGCTCCGGTGGGATGAGGAGGAATACAGCACTCCGGACCGTAGGAACCGGGATCCGGGTTTTCCACGAAGAGTGGAAACCACGCCGGTGCCGGGGAACAACCGCTGCTCAGGGACCGGCGTCCACAGAATTGCGTGACAGGACTTTCGTCGGTTCCGCGACCGCCCGCCGCTGATCATGCTGGGGACGTGACCCGGCCGTCCCCGGGCTCGTTCGCGGTCACGCTGGACGCCGCGATCGACGAATCCGGGCTGTCCCTCGAACGGCTCCAGCACCACCTCGCCGCGCGCGGCGTGCGGCTCTCGCGGTCCGCGCTGTCCTACTGGCGGCGCGGCCGGTCGCAGCCCGAACGCGAGACGTCGATGATCGCCGTCACCCACCTGGAGGCGGTGCTCGGCCTCGAAGCCGGGACGTTGGCCTCGCAGCTCGGCCCCAAGGCTCCCCGCGGCCGCTGGCTCGGCGAGCCCGCCTGCCGGATCGAACGCCGCCGGCTGTGGCCGCAGCTGCGGGCCATGTCCGGCGAACTCAAGCCACCGCCGGACGGCCAGCTGTCGTTCTGGTCGATCCACGACCGCATGCTGCTCGACGAACACGGCTGCGAGCGCGCCCTGCAGGTGCGCATGGTCGCCGAAGCCGCCGTCGAGGGCGTGGACCGGCTGATGACGTACTACCAGGCCGATTCCTTCCTGACCGCCGATCCGTACTACCACCACGTCCGGTCGGCGCGGCTGAAGCGGGTCTGCGTGGACCGGGCGACCGGCATGCTCGCCGGTGAGCTGCGCCTCGCGCGCCCGCTCGCGCTGGGCGAGGTGACGGTGGTGGAGTACGAGATCCGGTTCCCGCCCGGGCCACCCATCGACCACTACCACCGGCGGTTCACCCGGCCCATCGCCGAATACGTCTGCCAGGTCGCGTTCGGCCCGCGGATGCCGCGCAGCATCCGTTCGTTCGAGCAGCGCGCCCCGGGTGGCCCCGAGCACGCCGGCCGCCCCCTGCCGGCCGGGGGCACGCACACCGCGACGCTGGCGTTGCGCGACGTCCGGCCCGGGATCTACGGCACCGGTTGGCAGTGGTGACGCCAATTCTGTGAACGGCGGCCGCTGAACAGGGCGTTCGACCGGCGATCGACGGGACGTCCACAAAGGTCTGGGCCCGGCGTGATCACGGACTTACGGTCACGGCGCAGTCACTCCCCGATCAGGAAGGCCGCCACCCATGCGCCGACCATCCCGTGCCCTCCTCACCCTCGCCGCCGTCGCCGCGTTCGCGATCGGCGGCACGTCCACCGCCACCGCCGCGCCCGGCCCCGACACGCGTCCGCTGTCCATGGCCGCCGAATACGGGACCGTCCCGGCCGCCGCCACCGCGGCCACCATCGGCGACAACTACCCCGCGAAGTGGCGCAACGTCCCGCAGGACTCCGTCGTCGACGACTGGAACATGTACAACCGCGAGTGCGTCTCGTGGGCGGCGTTCACCATCGCCCGCCACGGGCAGAGCGCGAACAACTACGGCGACGCGAAGTACTGGGACGACAACGCCCGCAACCACGGCTACCGCGTCGACACCACCCCGACGGCCGGCTCGATCGCCCAGACCGACAACGGCCGCTTCGGTCACGTCGCCGTCGTCGACAGCGTCCACGGGAGCACCGTCACCGTCGAGGACTACAACTGGGCCGGCGACGGCCACTACCTCGTCCACGACGTCAGCGCCTCGTCGTTCCGCTACATCCACTTCTACGACTGACCGGGAGCCGACATGCGTTCGCTGAGCCGCAGGCTCTTTCTCGCGACGACGGCGGTGGCGGTCACCGTCGCCTTGACCCCGCCGGCCGCCCTCGCCCTGCCCGCACCGTCGTCCACCGCCCGCGACTACGAGCAGGACGGGCCGCACCGGCCCGTCAAGGCGGCCGGCGACGCCGCCCACACGCTCTACTACCCCGCCGACATCGCAACCGGCACCGCGAAGCACCCGGTGCTGTTGTGGGGCAACGGCACCGGGGCCACCGTCGAGCAGTACGAGGTCCTGTTCACCCACCTCGCGAGCTGGGGTTACGTGGTCGCCGCGGCGAACACCGGCCAATCGGGCTCCGGCACGGAAATGCTCGACGGCGCGAGGTACCTGATCGCCGAGAACGCCCGCCAGGGCAGCGTTTTCCACGACCGCGTCGACACCGGCGCGATCGCGGCGGCGGGCCACTCGCAGGGCGGTGGCGGCGCCATCGCGGCGGGCGCCGACCCGCTGGTGAAGACGACGATCCCGATCATGCCCGGCCCCCAGGGGAACGTGAACTCCCTGCACGGACCGGCGTTCTTCGTATCCGGGCAGGCCGACATCATCGTCCCGGCACCGTACGTCCGCGCGCGGTTCCTCGCGTGCGACCAGGTTCCGGCCGTCTACGGCCAGTTGAGAGGAGCAACGCACTTCCTGCAGGGTGACACGCGCTACCGCCTCATCGGCGCGGTCACCGCCTGGCTCCAGTACCACCTGGCCGGCGACCAGGCCGCGAAGAACGTCTTCTACGGCACCAGTCCCGACCTGGCGCGGGACACCGGGGCGTGGTCGGACTTCGCCCGCAACACGCTCGCCTCCTGATCGCGGCTGACTCCCCAGGAGGAGGCCGTCAGCCGGCTCGTCGCCCAGGGGGTCGAAGGGAATGCCTAACCGAGGCTCTCGTACGGGTCGTCCGGAGCCGGCACGGGTTGGGCCCGGGCGACGTCGAGGTACGGGATGGTGCCGCCGTTCACCGGGTCCTTGGCCTGTGCCGGGCTGAAGGTGCCGGTGACCTCGAGCCACGAATCGGGTTGCAGCACCGGGGGCACCTCGCCGGTCAGGCCGACCTTGACCGGCTGCGCGTCCGCCGCGCAGCAGTTGAGGAGCATGCGGATCAGGTACGGCGTGCCGTCGTCGCCGAACGCCACGAAACCGGTGAGCGTGACCGTGCGCCCGGTCAGGGACCGGCCGTGGTCGTACACCGCGCGGTCCGCGTAGCCGATCACCGTCAACGGGACCGGGTTGCCGGCCGGGAGCGGGGCGACGATCCGCGGCGCGGTCACCGCCGTGCCCGTGCGCATCGCGCTGTAGGAGCCCAACGCCGGTGGCGCGGCGAGGATCAGCGCGAACACCGGCAGCACCAGCAGCCACGAGATCCGCGGCCCCGGCGGCCCGGCCGGGCGGCGCCGCGCGTACCGGACGGTGGCGACCGCCGCGACCACCAGCACCACCCCGGCCGCCAGCACCAGCGGGCGCAACCCGGCTTTGACGTACCGCAGGTACAGCCCGGTCGCGCCGGCGTGGAGCAGGACCCCGCCGACGAGGAGCAGCAGGATCGCCTGCACCGTGCGGTTCACCGCAGCACCGCCCCGGTCGCGACCGCGGTTCCGGCGGCCACGACGAACGTCACCGGCGCGAACCGCAGCGCGAACCCGCGGCCGAACGTGGCGGCCTGCATGCCGAACAGCTTCAGGTCGATCATCGGGCCGACGACCAGGAACGCCAGCCGGGCCGTGAGCGAGAACTGCGTCAACGAGGACGCGACGAACGCGTCGGCCTCCGAGCAGATCGACAGCAGCACCGCGAGGACGGACAACGCCAAGACCGCCACGACCGGATTGCCGGCCGCGGCGTACAGCCAGCTCGAAGGCACCACGGCCTTGAGGGTGGCGGCGGCCATCGCGCCGCCGACGAGGAACCCGCCCGCGTGCATGACGTCGTGCCGGACCGACCCCCAGAACGCCTCGCCGCGGCCTTCGCCGTCCCCGTGCGCGTGCGCCCGGGGCCGCAGCCAGTCCGGCCGGCCGAGCCGCTGCCACAGCCAGCCCATCACGCAGGACGCCGCGAGACTCGCCACGAACCGGGCGACGACCATCCGCGGCTGCCCGGGGAACGCGACCGCGGTCGCCGTCAGCACCACCGGGTTGATCGCCGGCGCCGACAGCAGGAACGCCACCGCGGCCGAGGGCGTCACGCCGCCGCGCACCAGCGCGCCGGCCACCGGCACCGACGCGCATTCGCAGCCGGGCAGGACCGCCCCGGCCAGCCCGGCGACCGGCACCGCCAGCGCGGGCCGGTTCGGCAGCACGCGGGCGAAGAACGCCGGCGGGACGAAGACGGCGAGCCCGGCCGACAGCAGCACGCCGACGACCAGGAAGGGCAGCGCCTGCACGACCACCGCCACGAACACCGTCAGCCAGCTCTGCAGCACCGGCGTGGCCAGCAGCTGCCGCACCGGCCCCTGCGCCACGAACCCGAGCAGCAGCACCAAGGTCAGGATCAGGACCGGGTCGGCGTTCCAGCCCGCCGGCCCGCGCCGGTCCCGGTCTTCGTCGATGGCAGTCACCACAGGCTCCCGTACTTCCGCTCCGTACCCCGTTCCTGACACGGACGGCGGCGCTTCCGGGTTCACCGCACGCGGCCCGACGAAAGTCGCGGGCGGTTCGCGACGAAAGTCGGACGCGCGCACTCGCCGATTCGTCCCGATCGGGCGGGAACGGGCCGCCGTGGCCGATTGGTCCGCGGGCCATTCGGCGGAACCGCGCCGGGGCAATTCATTGCGCCCCTTCGGAAATGGGTCAACGGCGCCCGGCGGACTGTATAAACAGGACACCCATGGGTCCCCACCGTCCGCACGACTTCCCTCCAGGAGGGCTCGATGCGCCGTCCACCCCGAAGAATCCTCGCCGTCGCCGGTTTCGCGGCACTGGCGCTGACCACTGCCGCACTCCCGGCCACCGCGGCGTCCGCCACGACCACCGTGCACCCGACGGCACGCGTGTGCGCGCAGACCGCGAAGCCCGGCATGGCAACGTGTTTCGCCGAACGCCAGACCGACACGATGCGCGCCGCGCTCGCCCCGGACGCCCTGCCGAGCGGGTTCGGGCCGACCGGGCTGCGGTCCGCGTACAACCTCACGGCGAGCGGGAGCGCGTCGGCCACTGTGGCCATTGTGGACTCCAACGACGACCCCAACGCCGAAGCCGACCTCGCCACCTACCGGTCGACCTACGGCCTGCCCGCCTGCACCACGGCGAACGGCTGCTTCAAGAAAGTCAACGAAAACGGGCAAAGCAGCCCGCTTCCGGCCGCCGACAGCGGCTGGGCCGGCGAGATCTCCCTCGACGTCGACATGGTCTCGGCGATCTGCCCCAACTGCCACATCCTGCTCGTCGAGGCGAACCAGCCGAGCATGGAGGACCTCGGCACCGCGGTGAACACCGCCGTCTCCCTGGGCGCCAAGTACGTCTCCAACAGCTACGGCGGCGGGGAAGACGGCAGCGAACCGAGCTACGACACCAGCTACTTCCACCACCCCGGCGTCGCGATCACCGCGAGCACCGGCGACAACGGCTACGGCATCAGCTACCCGGCGTCGTCGCAGTACGTCACCGCCGTCGGCGGCACGTCCCTGACCCAGGGCGGCGGCACCCGCGGCTGGACCGAAACCGCGTGGAGCGGCGCGGGGAGCGGTTGCTCGACCAGCGTGGCCAAGCCGGCGTTCCAGAACGTGACGACCGGGTGCGCCAAGCGCGCCGACGCCGACGTCTCCGCGGTCGCCGACCCGCAGACGGGTGTCGCGGTCTACCAGACCTACGGCGGCAGCGGCTGGGCCGTCTACGGCGGGACCAGCGCGTCCGCCCCGATCATCGCGTCGGTCTACGCGCTCGCCGGCACCCCCGGCGCGTCCGACACGCCCGCCGCCTACCCCTACTCGCACGCGGGCAACCTCAACGACGTCACCTCCGGCAGCAACGGCAGCTGCTCGACGGCCGTGCAGTGCAAGGCGGGCGCCGGCTGGGACGGCCCGACCGGGCTCGGCACGCCCAACGGGACCGCCGCCTTCACCGCCGGGACGTCCTCCGGCGGCGTCACCGCGGCGAACCCGGGTAACCAGAGCGGCGTCACCGGGACGGCGGCGAGCCTGCAGCTGTCGGCCTCCGGCGGCAGCGGCGGCTACACCTGGACCGCCACCGGGCTGCCCACCGGGCTGTCGATCAGCTCTTCGGGCCTGGTTTCCGGCACGCCGGCCACGGCCGGGACGTACTCGGTGACCGCCACCGCCAAGGACTCCTCCGGCGCCACCGGCAGCACGACGTTCACCTGGACCATCACGTCCCCGGGTGGCGGCTGTTCGGGCCAGAAGCTGGCCAACCCCGGCTTCGAAAGCGGCGCGACGGCGTGGACCGCGTCGAGCGGCGTGATCACCACGTCCGCCGACGGTGAGGCACCGCACTCCGGCACGTACCTCGCCTACCTCGACGGCTACGGCAGCACGCACACCGACACGGTTTCGCAGTCCGTGACGATCCCCAGCGGGTGCCACGCTTCGCTGAGCTTCTACCTGCACGTCGATTCGGCGGAGACCACGACCTCGACGCAGTACGACAAGCTGACGGTCAAGGCGGGGTCGACGACGCTGGCGACGTATTCCAACCTGAACAAGGCGACCGGCTACCAGCAGCGGACGGTCGACGTCTCGGCGTTCGCCGGGCAGACCGTGACGCTGGCGTTCACCGGCACCGAAGACTCGTCCCTGCAGACGTCCTTCTGCCTCGACGACACGGCGGTGACGCTGAGCTGAGTTCGCGAGCGGGGTAGACCATCCTCAATGGACGGTCTACCCCGCTCACCGGGCCGCCCCCAGCGACCCGCGGTACCACTCGGCCGCTTCGGCGAGGCGCGGGCCGAAGCCCGGTCCCGGGGAAACGCCCGTCAGTTCCCAGATCCTCGTGCTCTCGTACCAGTGGTCCCGCGTCAGCAGCGAGTACTGGTGGTCGGTCAGCGCCGGGAGCGCCGCGCGCGTGCGGGCCCGGTGCTCGGTCAGCGTGAGATCCGCGACCGGCACCGGCAGGTCGAGCAGCGCGCACACCGCCGTGATGAGGCCGCGCAGCCGGACCGGGTCGGGGTCGGCCACGTGGAAGACCTCGCCCGCCCCGCCGGTGCCGGGGTTGAGCGCCAGCACGGCGATCGCCGCCGCCAGGTCGGCGACCGCCACGAGCGACGTGCGGGCCGCGCCGCCCGCCGCCCACGCGGGGACCGCGCTGATCCACCGGGCCAGCGCGGGCACGACGTGCCGGTCACCGTCGCCGTGGATCAGGTGCGGCCGCAGGACGACCCCACCGGCGGCGAGGACCAGCCGTTCGCCGGCCAGCCTGCTGCGGCTGGTCGCCGACACCGGGCCCGTCACGAGGGCGGACCCGCCTGCCGGGTGGTCGTGACCGGTTCGCGAGGCCCGGCCGATCTGCGGCACCGGACCGGAGTCACCCCCCAGCTCGCCATGACCGGCCGGTGAACCGAGCTGGGCTGCCGGAGCGGTTCCCGGCCCGCCACTCGCACCCGGATCCATCCCCGGAGTGGATCCGAACCCACCGCGACCGGCCGGCGAGCCCGGACCGGACTCGCCCCCTCGCCGGCCGCGACCGGCCGATGCCGCCGGGTCCGTCCCCGGACCGGACCCGGCCCCCGGCCCCCCGGGTACCGGCGATCCCCGGTGCACGCCGTCCCGGTACACCGCGCACGTGCTCAGGTACAGCACGTCCGCCGTGCCCGCGCGGCGGGCTTCCGCCAGGAGCTTCGCCGTGCCGTCTTCGTTGACGGCCGTGCACAGCGCCGCGTCGCCCCCCACCTGCGAGGCGAGGTGCACCAGCGTCGTGATGCCGGTGCACAGCCCCACCAGACCGGCCGCGTCGGTGACGTCGCCGCGCCAGGTCGTCACCCCCGCGTCGGTCATCCACCCCGGCACGGGGCGGCGGGCGAGGACGCGGACCCGCGCGCCCTCACCCCGGGCGACCAGCTCGCGCAGCACCGCCGTGCCGACGAAGCCGGTCGCGCCGGTGACCAGGAGGTCCGGCTCACCGGTTCTCACGACAAGTGCAGTGCCAGCGTGCCGCCCGCGGCCGAGGCGCCCTTCTGGCGGACGTCGACCCGCACGGTCCGGGTGCGGCCCGGGCCGGCGGGGTCGGCGTCGACCACCAGCAGGCACTCCGAGTCGAACTCGACGTACGAGTCGAACCGGAAGTCCGCCCGTCCGGGCAGCGCGTACGGGTCGCCGATCGCCAGCAGCGCGGCCTGGCGGGCCCCTTCGATCAGCACCATGCCCGGCACGTGGTCGACCGGGTGGTCGAACAGCACCGCGTGGTCCGGGTCGAAGCGCAGCGCCCACGTGCCGTCCGTCGGCGTCGCCGCCACCAGGACGTCCTCCACGCGGTCGCGGCCGACCGAGGCCGGGGCGACCGCGGGCAGGACCGCGGCCTGGAACGGCGTCGCCGCGAAGTGGTCGCCCCGCACCCGGCGGTAGACCGCCGAGGACACACAGCGCCAGCGCTCGGACGCCGTGCCGATCAGGCGCCCGTCGCGGAAGCACTCGAAGTCCAGCCGCATGCCCCCGACGTTCTTGCCCCTGAACTCGACTTCGTGCGCGGTGACCCGCAGGACCACGTCGACCGGCCGCCCCAGCGTGGCCAGCCCCGTCTGCTCGACCTCGTACTCCTTGTGGTCGGACAGGAAGCCGTGGCTGAGCGGCACGCCGTACGCCCGGTGCGCGATCAGCAGCACCGCCTGGCGGATCGTCTCCGCGTAGAGCATCGGATCGTGGAACACGGGCGTCCGCGGCCCGAAGAAGCTGTGCCGGCGCGGCCACTGCGCGCCGACTTCGAACCGGCCCTCGCCGAGGATGTGCAGGTCGGTGACGAAGACTTCCGAGACGGCCGCGCGGTGCACGAGGCTCCGCGGGATAGTCTGCTGGAAGTCGACCGAGCTCACCGACGGGATCGTGTCGATCTTGGTTTCCGGTATTTCGCGCACAGACTCCTGAAGCATCATGCCGACCATGACGGTCCTCCTAGAATGTCCATCCCCAGTACCCCAGTGCCCCCCACATCAGTTTTAGCGGAATCGGACACGCAAAACCATACCAACCGAGCGGTTTTTTTTAGTGGCTTTCCCGGCCGCCGGGACGTAGACTGACCCTCTGACGCGGAAGGTACCGCCGAATGGTCTACTGTGGACTGAGCGGCCAGAGCGAGAGGGGCTGACACGTGGCTCGCCAAGAGCGTGCGGAGCAGACACGGAACGCGATCCTCGAGGCGGCCGCCTCGCGGTTCGACGCCGTCGGCTTCCTCGGCGCGAGCCTCTCGGACATCCTGACCGAGGCGGGTGTCACGAAGGGTGCGCTGTACTTCCACTTCAAGTCGAAGGAAGACCTGGCCGACGCGCTGATCGACGAGCAGTTCACGGTCTGGGACCCGCTCGCGGAGATCGAGAACCCCGGACTGCAGACGGTCATCGACCTGACCCAGGGGATGGCGGCCAGCCTGCAGTCCGACGTGCGCGTCCGGGCGAGCATCCGGCTGGTCATCGAGCAGGGTTCGTTCATCGCCCCGGCGGGCAACGCGTACAAGCGCTGGATCGACACGATCCACGGCTGCCTGCTGGCGGCGAAGGCCGCGGGCGACCTGCGCAAGGAGATCAACGCGTACGACCTCGCGATGTTCGTCCAGGCGTCGTTCACCGGGATCCAGCTCAGCTCCCAGGTCCTGACCGGCCGCAACGACCTGCTCGAGCGGGTGACGTTCATGTGGACCACGGTCCTGACCTCGGTGGTCCCGCCCCGGCGGTTGCACCGGTTCGTCCCGGAGGGGACGGCCCACGTGACGGCGGCGGTCTGAGGGTTTTCGGGGAACGGGCGGCCGGGCAGGTGCCGGTCGCCCTTTTTCACGCGCGCCCCAAGGCCACATCGGTTGCGTGAGACGCACCCAAGGCGGCCTTCGGTGCGTGAGACGCAACCAAGGCCGCCTTGGGGCGCTTCACCGGACCGCCGGCGCGGAGGACTCACGGTTCGCCGGGCGGCCGGGTGCCGGACCGGCTCGGCGGCGTCCTGAATGAGTCATTCAGGGCTTGGGAGGTCCGGAATGACTCATTCAAGACCTTGGCGAAGCCGGGATCCCCACCGGGCCGGCCGGCAGCATGAGGCGGCCGACCAGGCCAACCAGGCCGAGAAGCGCGGGTCGACCAGCCGAACCGAACCCTCAGGTCCGCGCCGTGCGGGCCGCGGCCGGGTGGCGGGACAGCTCCAGCAACCGCCACAACTTGCCCAGCGTCGCCGCCAGATCGCTGTCCGGGACCACGATCCGGCTCGACACCACCGACTCCAGGCCCACGCACGTCACCACCACCAGCAGCTCCGCGGTCTCGATCGGCACGTCCGCGCCCAGCTCGCCGCCGGCCAGCGCTTCCGCCACGTACTCGTGGACCTGCGCGAGCCACGCCCGGGAAAACACCACGAACCGCTCGTCCACCGAGCCCATCTCGCGCGCCATGCGGAAGCTCGCGCCCACCTTGGGATCCTTGTCGAGCCAGCGCATCAACGCGCGGCTCAGGTCCGCCAGCCGCGGCAGGGCCGAGCGCGGCCCCGCCGGCTGGCGGCCCACGTGCTCGCGCAGCACCGCCGTCGCCGCGGCCTGGACCTCGTCGCAGATCTCGTCCTTGGACGAGAAGTGGAAGTACAGGCCGCCCTTGGTGACCCCCGCGGCCTGGGCGATGCCCACCATGCTGGTGGCCGCGTACCCGTCCCGGTGCAGCAGCTCGGCCGCGGCTTCCAGCAACAGGCGCCGCGTGTGTTCCGAGCGTGCCTGCTTGGTCACCGTCGGTCCCCTCGTCCCGGCGCAGGGGTCTGCGCGTCTCGATCATGATTACATACCAACCGCCCGGTTTACAACTAGGGGAACCCCAGAAACCTGCCCCTGACAAGGACATTGCCGACCGCTCACAGAACAAACCGACCGACCTCCCGGTTTTGTCTTGAAAACCGGGAGGTCGGTTTAGTACGCTGCCGGAGTGGGACCGGGCAGTTGGGCGCTGGAGGACAACACTGGGGGCGCCGGGCCGGGCAGATCCGATCGACGCGGACACCGGAGGGCACAGGAAATGGACTACGGGATACTGGGGCAGATCAGAGTAGGCGGACGTCCCGGCGTGAGCGCCCCGCGGGCACGCAAGATCGAGACGCTGCTCGCCGTACTGCTGGTCAAGCGCAACCAGGTGGCGACCACCGAGCACCTCATCGGCGAGCTCTGGGGAGAGCGCCCGCCGGCCCGCGCGAGCGCCGCGCTGTACGTCTACGTCTCGCAGCTGCGGAAGCTGCTGCGCGGCACGGGCGACGACGCCGACGACAGCCCCGTCGTCACCAGCCCGCGCGGCTATTCACTGGTCGTCACGGACGGCGAGCTCGACGCCGACCGCTTCACCCGCCTCTACGAGCGGGGGCGGACCCTCTACTGGGACCGCAACTACAAGGAGGCCGCGAAGATCCTTCGCGAAGCCGCGAACCTGTGGCGCGGTGAGGCGTTCGGCGGCTTCACCGACTCCCCCGACGTCCAGGCCTACGCCACCCTGCTGGAGGAAAGCCGGCTGGAGTGCCTGGAACTGCTGATGGAAACCGAGCTGCTGATCGGACGCCACCGCGAGGTGGTCGGTCAGCTGTCCGCGCTGGCGAAGGAACACACGCTGCGCGAGACGTTCTACGAGTACCTGATGACCGCCCTGCTGCGCTCGAACCGCCGTGCCGAGGCCCTCGAGACCTTCGCCTCCGCCCGGCAGCACCTCGTCCAGCAACTGGGCATCGAGCCCGGCAGTTCGCTGCGGAAGCTGCACCACAGCATCCTCGTCGGCGAGATGTCGGACGCGGTCTGACCCGGCCCGCGTCCGGCTCCCAGCGGCCCGGTCCTCCGCCACCAGCGGGGACCGGGCCTCTTTTTCTTCAGCTGCGGTAGACGGACACGACCGGCGAGCCGCACGTGGCGGCCTCGCCGTACCAGCCACCCCAGCGACTGTCGAGCGCCAGCTCGGCCAGTTCCGCCATGAGGTCAAGCTCCGACGGCCACACGTAGCGCAGCGGCACCCGCGCGTCGGCCAGGAACAGCGTCTGGCGCGCGCAGTCGTGCCCGGTCACCAGCGGGTGCGAAGCCCAGCGGGCCGGGTCCGGGTGGTGGCCCTGCACGACGAGCGCGCCGCCGGGCCGCAGCAGCCCGGCCAGCTTGCGGACCGCGCGCACCTGCTCCCGCTGCACGAGCAGCCGGGAAAGCACGTCCGAACCGGCGTACACGACGTCGAAACGCTGCACGGGCAGGCTGTCGAAGCCCGCTTCCGCGACGGCGTACCCCAGTTCCCCGAGCTCGTCCGCCACCGGGCCCGCGCCCAGGACGAGCACCCGCGGCCGGCCGGCGACGCGGTCGGCGACTTCGGCGAGGAACGCCGCCGCGCCGGCCGGGTCGGCCGCCAGCGGGGCGGCCCACGCGTCGAGGGTCACGGCCGGGTTCTCGGCGATGCGGGTCGGCATCGGGGCCACCTCACTTCACGGACTGGTCGGACGTTCTCTACGCAGAGTGCCCGACCGATCTAAAGTCGACCTTGCGCGCACGCGCTGAGTCGATGTTCGTGATCCGGCCACAGCCACGGCCGAACAGCCCTCGCAGGAATGGTTACGCGCCGCCCGGGGGGGGGCGGCCTGCTTTTGGCCGGATCACGAAGGCGGCCCGTGCGCAGGGCACGGGCCGCCTTCGGTACCGCGGGAGGAATCAGCCGCGGGAACGCTGGTGGAACTTCCGGATCGCGAGGTACGCGGCACCGGCGGTGATGACGCCCCACCAGGCCAGCGCCAGCCAGCCGGTCGAGCCCAGGTCCGTGCCGTTCAGCAGGCCGCGGACGGCGTCGATCAGCACCGTCACCGGCTGGTTGTCGACGACGGCCCGCAGCACCGACGGCATCGACGCCGTGGGCACCAGCGCGCTGGTGGCGTAGGGGACGAACACGAGGATCATGCCCAGGCCGCCCGCGCCCTCGACGGTCTTGGCGATCGACCCCAGCAGCGTGGCGAGCCAGAAGATGCCGGAGGCGAACAGCACCAGCAGGCCGATCGCGCCGAGCCAGCCGAGCACGCCGCCCGCCGGGCGGAAGCCGATGGCCAGGCCGACCGCGACCATCACCACGAACGAAAGCATGCTGCGCAGCACACCGGAGACCACGTGGCCGACCAGCACGGCCGCGCCGGCCATCGGCATCGAGCGGAACCGCTCGACCAGGCCCTGCGTGAGGTCCGCGGCCACGCCGACCACCGTGGTCGTCGAGTTGAACGCGATGCTGATGGCCAGCAGGCCCGGCACCAGGTAGTCGATGTAGGCCAGGCCGCCGGACATGCTGATGGCGCCACCGAACATGAAGCGGAACAGCAGCAGGAGCACGATCGGCAGCGAGACCGCCTGGAACAGCATCTCCGTGTTGCGGAGGATGTGCTTGAGGTTGCGGCCGATCAGGACGCGGCAGTCGGACAGCGCCAGCGCGAACGCCGAGCGGCTCGGGGTCTCGGGGAGCTGCGTCCCTTCGACCTCCCTGGACAGGGTCTGGGTCATCGCTTCTCTCCCGCGGTTCCGGTAAGGGTGTGGAAAACGTCGTCCAGGGTCGGCTCGGAGAGCTCCAGCCCGGTGGTCTCGAGGCCCGCGTCGGCGACCTGGTTGAGCACCCGCCGGACCTGGGCGGGCTGGTCGATCGCGACGCTGACCGTGTCGTCGGTGAGCACGCCGCCGGTGACGCCGTGCGCGCGGACCGCCTCGGCGGCGGTGGCGAAGGTGAGCTTCAGCCGCTCGGTCCCCACCTTGCGCTTGAGCTCGGCCGCCGTGCCCTCGGCGACCACGCGGCCCTTGTCGATGACCGCGATCCGGTCGGCGAGCTGGTCGGCCTCCTCGAGGTACTGCGTGGTGAGCAGGATCGTGGTGCCGCCGTCGAGCAGCTCGCGGATCGCGTCCCACATCGCCGAGCGGCTGCGCGGGTCGAGACCGGTGGTCGGCTCGTCGAGGAACAGCACCGGCGGCGAGGTGATCAGGCTGATCGCCAGGTCGAGCCGGCGGCGCATGCCGCCGGAGTAGGTCTTGACCGGGCGGTCGCCGGCGTCGGTCAGGTCGAACTGCGCGAGCAGCTCGGTGGCCCGGGTCTTCGCCGCCGGGGTGGCCAGGTGGAACAGCCGGGCCATCATCTCCAGGTTCTCGCGGCCGGTGAGCAGCTCGTCGACCGCGGTGTTCTGGCCGGTGAGGCCGATCTGCTCGCGCACCTTGCGCTTGGGCCCGGTGAGGTCGTGGCCGTTGATCGTCACGGTGCCGCCGTCGGCGTCCAGGAGGGTGCTGAGGATCCGCACCGTCGTGGTCTTCCCCGCGCCGTTCGGGCCGAGCAGCGCGAACATCGTGCCGCGCTGCACGCTCAGGTCGACGCTTTCCAGGACGTCCACGTCGCCATAGGACTTGCGCAGCCCCCGTGCTTCGATTGCGTAGCCGGTGACCATGGGTTACCTCTCCTCGTTCGGGTCAAGATCGTGGTGAAGCACGGGAAACTCTCCCCACCAGTGGGCCACAGCCGCGTCAGCGGCGGCAATAATGGCCGGGGCGGGCCGGAATAGGGGTCGACTAGTCGTCGTCACCACCGCCGATCGCCATGCTGATCAGCGCGTCGGTGTCGAGGTCGTCGATCGTGGCCTCTTCGACGGCTTCGGGCTCCACGGTTTCCTCGGGCAGGCGGACGCCCGCCAGCTCCAGCAGCCCGTCCAGGAGCCCGGCGGCCCGCAGCTTCTCCAGCGGGATGCCCGCCAGCGCGTCGCGAACCCCTTGTTCCGTAACGGCTTCCTCGACGACCTCGACCGCGGCCGGGGCCAGTTCGCCGACCAGGTGCTCGGCGAGGACCCGCGGGGTCGGGTAGTCGAAGATCAGGCTGACCGGCAGCTTGAGCCCGGTGACGAGGCTGAGCTTGTTGCGGAACCCGGTGGCGGACAGCGAATCGAAGCCGACCTCGTTGAACGAGCGGTCCGGTTCCACCGCCTCCGGCCCGGCGTGCCCCAGCAGCGTCGCCGCGTGGGTGCGCACCAGCGTCAGCACGGTCGGGACGCGCTTGGCCACCGGCAGCCCGGCCAGCTTCTTCGCCAGCGACTCGGTGTCCTCGGCCACGTCCTGCGCCGCACGCCGGCCGGGGGTGCCGGCCAGGCCGCGCAGGACGGCGGGCAGGTCGTCGTCGCCCGACGACGCCAGCACGCGGGTGTCCAGCGCGATCGGCACCAGCAGCGCGTCCGCGCCGCCGGCCGCCGCGTCCAGCAGCGCCAATCCGTCCTCAGTGGACAGTGCGGTGATACCGGTCTCGCCGATGCGGTGCGCGTCCGCGTCGTCCAGTGCCTCGCCCATGCCGTCGGCCCAGAGGCCCCACGCCAGCGACGTGCCGGCGAGGCCGTCGGCCCGGCGCCGGGCCGCCAGCGCGTCGAGGAACGCGTTGGCCGCGGCGTAGCTGCCCTGGCCCGGTGCGCCGAGGACGCCGGCGGCCGAGGAGAACAGCACGAACGCGCCGAGGTCGAGGTCGCGGGTCAGCTCGTGCAGCACCGAGGCCGCGTCGGCCTTGGGGCGCAGCACGGTGTCGAGCCGCTCCGGGGTCAGCGACGTCAGGACGCCGTCGTCGAGGACGCCGGCTGCGTGCACGACGGCCCGCAGCGGTGCCTCCGCCGGGATCGCGGCCAGCAGCGCTGACACGGCGTCGCGGTCAGCGACGTCGCAGGCGGCGATGGTGACGTCGGCGTCGAGCGCGGCCAGCTCAGCCGCCCCCGGTGCGTCGGCGCCCCGGCGGCTGACCAGCAGCAGGTTGCGCACGCCGTGCTCGGCGACCAGGTGCCGGGCCACGGCCGAGCCCAGCGCGCCGGTCGCGCCGGTGACCAGGACCGTGCCTTCCGCGTCCCACACCGGGGCCGCCACCGCGTCGGCCGCCTTGGCCAGCCGGGGCACCAGCACCGCGCCGGCCCGCAAGGCCACCTGCGGTTCGTCGGACGCCGCCACCGCGGCGAGCGTCCGGCCCGCGGGGGTGCCCGCGCCGAGGTCGACGAGGGTGATCCGGTCCGGGTGCTCGGCCTGCGCCGAGCGGACCAGGCCGGCCACCGCGGCCCCGACCGGGTCGGGGTTCTCGTCCGCCTCGGTCGCCACCGCGCCGCGGGTCACGACGATCAGCGACTCCCCCGGTCCGGCCAGCCAGGACTGCAGCAGGCCGAGCACGCGGTGCAGTTCGGTGTGCAGGTCGTCGCCGGCCACCGGGAGCACGGCCGGGCCGGTCGCCTCCGCCTCGGCGCCCAGCGCTTCGGTGAGACCGAAGGCGTCGGTCCCCAGCACGGACCAGTCGGTGACCTCGGCGACGGCGTCCAGCTCGGCGGGTTCCCAGGCGACGCGGAACAGCGTGTCGCCGCCACCGGCCGGGGCGGCCTGCGGAACGGCGGACATCGGCCGCAGCAGCAGCGACTCCACCGACGCGACCGGAGCCCCGGCGCCGTCGGCGACGTCCAGCGCGACCGCGCCGGTGCCGGCCGGGCGGACGTGCACCCGCAGCGTCGTCGCGCCGACGGCGTGCAGCCGCACGCCTTCCCACGCGAACGGCAGGGCGGGTTCGCTGCCCGCCGCGCCGGAGACGCCGATGGTGTGCAGCGCGGCGTCGAGCACGGCCGGGTGGACGCCGTAACGGTCCACATCGGACACCGACGCCGGGAGCCGGATCTCGGCGAACGCCTCGCCGTCGCGCTTCCAGGCCGCGACGAGCCCGCGGAACGCGGGGCCGTAGGCCAGCCCGTCGGCCGCGAGTTCTTCGTACGTGCCCTCCAGGTCGACCTGCTCGGCGCCGGCGGGCGGCCAGGCCGTCAGGTCGAAGCCCACCTTCGGACCGGCCTTGGCGAGCTTGCCGGTGGCGTGCCGCGTCCACGCGCCGCTCGCGCCCTCGGGTCGCGAGTGGACGCCGAACGCGCGGGTGCCATCGGCACCGGGGGCGTCGAGGGCGAACTGGACGCGGACGCCGGTCCGCTCCGGCACGACCAGCGGGTACTCCAGGGTCAGCTCGTCCAGCCGCGGGCAGCCCGCCTCGTCGCCCGCGCGGATCGCCATCTCGACGAACCCGGTGCCGGGGAACAGGATCGAGCCGCCGACGACGTGGTCGGCCAGCCACGGGTGCGTGCCCACGGAAAGCCGTCCGGAGAACAGCAGCCCGTCGGCGCCGGCCAGTTCCAGGGCCGACCCGAGGAGCGGGTGGTCCTCCTGGCTCACCGATCCGGTGGTGCTCTCCAGCCAGAAGCGCTGCCGCTGGAACGGGTACGTCGGCACCGCGACCGGCCGGGCACCGGTGGGCTCGTACACCGCGGTCCAGTCGACGTCGACGCCGCTGACGTGCAGCTGCGCGATGCCGGTCAGGGCGGCGACGGCTTCGTCGTTCTCCTTGTGCAGCAGGGAAGCCACGACCTCCGGCCGTTCGTCGAAGCACGCGGCCGTCATCGCGGCGAGCGTGGTGTCCGGGCCCAGCTCGAGGAACCGGTTGACGCCCTCGGCCGCGGCGCGGGTGACCGCGTCGGCGAACCGGACGCCTTCGCGCACCTGCTGGACCCAGTACTCCGGCGAGGTCAGGTCGGCGCCCTCGGCGACCGTCGAGACGACCGGGATCCGCGGCGGCGCGTAGGTCAGCTCCGCGGCGATCGCGCGGAACTCCTCGAGCATCGGCTCCATCAGGCGCGAGTGGAACGCGTGCGACACGTTCAGCTGCTTGGTGCGCTCGAACTTCGCCGCCACCGCGGCCACGGCGTCGGCCGCTCCCGAGATCACGACGGCGTTCGGCCCGTTGACCGCGGCGATGTCGACGCTGTCGTCGCGGACTTCTTCCGGCGTCGCTTCGATCGCCACCATGGCTCCGCCGGTGGGCAGCGCCTGCATCAGCGCACCCCGGGCGACGACCAGCTTGGCCGCGTCCGCCAGGGAGAACACGCCGGCGCAGTGGGCCGCGGCGATCTCGCCGATGGAGTGGCCGAGCAGGACGTCCGGCTTGACGCCCCACGACCGCACCAGGCGGAACAGCGCGACTTCCAGCGCGAACAGCGCGGGCTGGGTGTAGCGGGTCTCGGCCAGCTCGTCGGTGACCGAGCGGATCGGGCGGTCGAGGTGCCGGTCGACTTCCGCGCAGACCTCGTCGTACGCGGCCGCGAAGGCGGGGAACTGCTCGGCGAGCCGGGCGCCCATGCCGACGCGCTGCGCACCCTGGCCGGCGAACAGGAACGCCGTGCGGCCACCCGCGGTGGCGATCCCGCTGACGACGCCGCGCGCCTCCTCCTCGTCGACCAGGGCGGCGAGACCGCGGACGAACTGCGGCGAGCGCTGGCCGATGAGCACCGCGCGGCGGTCGAACGCGCCGCGGGTGGTGGCCAGCGAGAAGCCGATGTCGGCGAGGCTGCCCTCCGGGTCTTCATCCACATAGGACATGAGCTGCTCGGCCTGGGCGCGCAACGCCGCCGCGCCGCGGCCGGAGACCGGCCAGGCGACGGGACCGTCGTGATCGGGCGCGGCGGTCACCTCGCGGCGGTCGCCCTCCTCCAGGATGACGTGGGCGTTGGTGCCGCTGACGCCGAACGACGAGACACCGGCCCGGCGGGTGTGCCCGTTGGGCAGCCACTTCACCGGCTCGACCAGCGGCCGGACGCCACCGGACGACCAGTCGATCTCACTCGACGGGCGGCCGACGTGCAGCGTCGCGGGCAGCTCGCCCTGGCGCATGGCCATCACCATCTTGATGACGCCGGCGGCGCCGGCCGCGGCCTGGGTGTGGCCGAGGTTCGACTTGACCGAGCCGATCCACAGTGGACGGTCGGCGGAGGTCTCCTTGCCGTAGGTGGCCAGCAGCGCCTGGACCTCGATCGGGTCGCCCAGCTTCGTGCCGGTGCCGTGCGCCTCGACGGCGTCGACGTCGGCCGCGGAGAGGCCGGCGTCGGCCAGCGCCGCCCGGATCACGCGCTGCTGCGCAGGGCCGTTGGGCGCGGTGAGGCCGTTGGACGTGCCGTCCTGGTTGACCGCGCTGCCCTTGAGCACCGCGAGCACCGGGTGGCCGAGGCGCCGGGCCTCGGACAGCCGCTCCAGCACCAGCACGCCGACGCCTTCGGACCAGGTGGTGCCGTCGGCGTCGTCGGAGAACACCTTGCAGCGGCCGTCGGCGGCCAGCCCCTTCTGGCGGCTGAACTCGACGAACGTCTCCGGCGTCGCCATCACGGTGACACCGCCGGCCAGGGCGAGCGAGCAGTCGCCGCTGCGCAGGGCCTGGGCCGCCATGTGCATCGCGACCAGCGACGACGAGCACGCCGTGTCGACGCTGACCGCCGGGCCCTCCAGGCCGAGCGTGTAGGACACCCGGCCGGTGACGATCGAGCCGGCGCTGTTCGCGCCCACGTAGTCGTGGTACTGGACGCCCGCGTAGACGCCGGTCGGGCTGCCCTTGAGCGACGTCGGGTCGATGCCCGCGCGCTCGAGGGCCTCCCAGCAAGCCTCCAGCAGGAGCCGCTGCTGCGGGTCGATCGCCGGGGCTTCCTTCGGCGAGACGCCGAAGAAGGTGGCGTCGAAGTCGCCGGCGTCGTGGACGAACCCGCCGCGGGCCACGTAGGTCGTGCCGGGGCGGCGGCCGGTCGGGTCGAGCAGGCCGTCGACGTCCCAGCCGCGGTCGGCCGGGAAGTCGCCGATGGCGTCGCGGCCGCCGGCGACGAGGTCCCACAGCTGCTCGGGCGAGGTGACCCCGCCGGGCAGCCGGCAGGCCATGCCGACGATCGCGATGGGCTCGTCGGACGCCTTGGCCGACGCCGTGGCGATCTCTTCCACCCCGCCCGTCAGCTCGATGAGCAGGTGCGCGGCCAGTGCGGACGGCGTCGGGTGGTCGAAGATCAACGTCGCGGGCAGGCGCTGCCCGGTCGCCGCGGTGAGGCCGTTGCGCAGCTCGATCGCGGTGAGCGAGTCGAAGCCGAGGGACTGGAACTGCGCGGCCGGCTCGATCTCGTGCCCGCCGCCGTAGCCGAGGACGGTGGCCGCGTGCCCGCGGACCAGGTCCAGCACGGCGTCGGCCCGGTCGGCTTCCGGCAGGGCGCGGACGCGGGCGGCGAAGGAGTCCTCGGCGGCCGCGGACGCACTCGCCGCGACGCGCCGGGTGGGCCGCCCGGTCAGCTCCTCCAGGGTCTTCGGGATCCGGTCCAGCTTGCGCAGCGCCGGCAGGTCGAGCTTCACCGGCACGACCGCCGCCTGACGGGACGCCAGCGCGCGGTCGAACAGGTCGAGAGCGTCCGAAGTGGACAGCGGCACGATGCCGCCCGAAGCCAGGCGCGCGATCTCGGCCTCGGTCAGGGTGCCGCCCATGCCGCCGACCTCGCCCCACAGGCCCCAGCCCAGCGACAGCGCGGGCAGGCCGTGCGCGACGCGGTGGGCGGCGAGGCCGTCGAGGAACGCGTTCGCGGCGGCGTACCCGCCCTGGCCCGGCGCGCCGAGCACGCCGGAGACCGAGGAGAACAGCACGAACGCCGAGAGCGCCGTGTCGCGGGTGAGTTCGTGCAGGTTGAGTGCGCCGTCGACCTTCGGCCGCAGCACGGTGTCGAGGCGCTCGGGCGTCAGCGCGGTGACGACGCCGTCGTCGAGGACGCCGGCGGCGTGCACCACCGACGTGAGCGGGTGCTCGGCCGGGATCCCGGCCAGGACCTGAGCCAGGGCGGCGCGGTCGGCGACGTCGCAGAGCGCGATGTCGACGTGGACGCCCAGCTCGGCGCCCAGGCTTTCCAGCGCGGGCGTGCTGCGCCGGCTGACCAGCAGGAACCGCCGGACGTCGTGCTTTTCGGCCAGGTGCCGGACGAGCGCGCCGCCGATCGCGCCGGACGCGCCGGTGACCAGCACCGTGCCGCCCGGGTGGAAGTACGCCGGTTCGGCGGCCGCCGCGGTACGCACCAGGCGCGGGACGAGGACCGCGCCGAAGCGGACGGCGGCCTGTGCCTCCCCGGTGGCGAGAACCTGCGGGAGGATCTCGGCCGCGGTGCTGTCGGCGTCCAGGTCCAGGAGCACGAACGTGTCCGGGTTCTCCTCCTGTGCCGAGCGTACGAGACCCCAGGCCGCGGCCGCGGCGAGGTCGGTGACGCCCCCGGCCGCCGCGACGGCACCTCGGGTGACGACGACCAGGCGCGCGTCCTCCGGGTGCTCCTCGGCGAGCCAATCCTGCAGTGCGGCGAGCACCCCGTGGGTCACCTCGTGCGTGTCGGTGCCCGCGACCTCGAAGATCTCGGCGGCCGAGGCGTCCACAGTGGACTCCGCGGCGATGCGCTGCCACTCGACCCGGTAGAGCGGGGCCTCCGTCGCGACCGGCGCGGTGAACGCGCGGAACACGGTCTCGGCGACGGTGGCGACCGGCGCCCCGGTGGAGTCGGCGAGCGCGACCGCGAAGCCGTCCTCGGTGGTCGGCGTGAACTTCACCCGCAGCGCCGAAGCGCCGGTGGCGTGCAGTTCGACGCCCGTCCAGCAGAACGGGACGCGGCCGACTCCGCCGTCTCCCCCGCCCGCGACACGCAGGGCGTGCGTGCAGGCGTCGAGCGCGGCCGGGTGCAGGCCGAAGCGGTCGGCGTCGCTGTCCTCGGGCAGGGCGACCTCGGCGAAGACCTCGCGGCCGCGGCTCCAGACCGCCCGCAGCGAGCGGAAGAGCGGGCCGTAGGTGAGGCCGGTGCCGGCGAAGTCGTCGTACAGGCCGTCGATCGCGACGGGCTCGGCGCCGGCCGGCGGCCATTCGGTCAGCTCGGTCCCGCGGTGCGCCTGCGGGGCGACGGTGCCGTCGGCGTGCGCCGTCCACGGGTCGTCGGTGTCTTCGAGGCGCGAGTGGACGCTGACGGCGCGGACGCCGTTCTCCCCCGCGGCCCCGACCGTGACCTGCACCTGGACGCCGCCGCGGTCCGGGACGACCAGGGGGCTGCCGAGCGTCAGCTCCTCGATGCGGCCGCAGCCGACCTGGTCGCCGGCGCGGATCGCCAGCTCCAGGAAGGCCGTGCCGGGCACGGTGGCGACGTCGCCGAGCCGGTGCTCGTCGAGCCACGCGTGGGTTTCCAGGGACAGCCGGCCGGTGAGCACGACGCCGTCGGTGTCGGCGAGCGCGACGGCCGCGCCGAGCAGCGGGTGCCCGGCGGAGGTGAGGCCGGCGGCGGACACCTCGTCGCGGTTGGCGCGGGCGTCGATCCAGTAGCGCTTGCGCTGGAAGGCGTACGGCGGCAGGTCGACGCGCCGGGCGCCGCGGCCCTCGAAGACCGCGGCCCAGTCCGGCGCGAGCCCGCTGACGTACAGCTCGGCCAGCGCGGTGAGCGCGGTGGCGGGCTCGGGACGGTCCTTGCGCAGGACCGGCACGACGACCGCGTCCGTCGCTTGCCGGGTCAACGCCGACAGGACACCGTCCGGCCCGACCTCGACGAACCGCGAGACGCCCTGGGCGCTCAGCGCGGTGAGGCCGTCGTGGAACCGGACGGCCGCGCGGACGTGCGAGACCCAGTACTCCGGCGTGGCGACCTCGGGACCGGCGAGCGCGCCGGACACATTGGACACCAGCGGGATCTCGGGCTGGGCGTAGGTGAGCGTGCGGGCGACTTCGCCGAACTCGGCCAGCATCGGCTCCATCAGCGGCGAGTGGAACGCGTGCGACACCTTCAGCTTGGCCGACTTGCGGCCGTCGAACTCCGCGACGACGGCCGTGACGGCGTCCTCGGTGCCGGACAGCACGACGGAGTCCGGGCCGTTGATCGCGGCGATGCTGACGCCGCCGGTCAGGTGCGGCGTGACCTCGTCCTCGGTGGCCTGCAGTGCGACCATGGCACCGCCGGTCGGCAACGCCTGCATCAGCTTGGCGCGGGCGGCAACCAGCTTGGCCGCGTCGGCCAGGGACAGCACCCCGGCGACGTGCGCGGCGGCCAGTTCGCCGACCGAGTGGCCGAGCAGGAAGTCGGGCTTGATGCCCCACGAGGACAGCAGCCGGAACAGCGCGACCTCGATCGCGAACAGCGCGGGCTGGGTGTAGCCGGTCTGGTTGATCAGGCGCGGCTTGTCGAAGACGACCGTCTTCAGTGGACGGTCGAGGTGCTGGTCCAGTTCCGCGCACACCTCGTCCAGCGCGGCGGCGAACACCGGGAACGCGGCGGCCAGCTCGGCCCCCATGCCCGCGCGCTGCGCGCCCTGCCCGGAGAACAGGAACGCGGTCTGCCCTTCGACCAGCTCGCCGACTTCCACGGCCGTAAGACCTGCCTTGCCGTTGAACACCACCGCACGGTGGCTCAGCGGCGAGCGTGACGTCGCCAACGAGAACCCGATGTCGAGCGCCGATGCGTCCACATCAGACAGTCGCGCGGCCTGGGCCTTCAGCGCGGCGGCGCCGTGTCCGGACAGGGGCCACGGGACCGGAATTTCCGAGGGCCAGTTCGGCGTGGTCTCCTCGACCTCGATGGCCGGCGCCTCTTCGACGATGACGTGCGCGTTGGTGCCGCTGACGCCGAACGACGAGACGCCGGCGCGGCGCGGCCGGTCCCCCGCGGCCCACGGCCGCTCCTCGGTCAGCAGCTCGACGTTCCCGGCGGTCCAGTCGACCTCGGTGCTCGGTTCGGTGACGTGCAGGGTCTTCGGCAGCAGGCCGTTGCGCAGGGCCTGCACCATCTTGATCACGCCGCCGACGCCGGCCGCGCCCTGGGCGTGGCCGATGTTCGACTTGATCGAACCGAGCCACAGCGGGCGGTCGCGGTCCTGGCCGTAGGTGGCGAGCAGGGCCTGCGCCTCGATCGGGTCGCCGAGCGTGGTGCCGGTGCCGTGGCCTTCGACAGCGTCCACATCGGACGCCGAGAGCTGCGCGTTGGCCAGCGCCTGGCGGATGACGCGCTGCTGGGACGGGCCGTTCGGGGCGGTGAGGCCGTTGGACGCGCCGTCGGAGTTGACCGCGGTGCCGCGCACGACGGCGAGGACGGGGTGGCCGTTGCGGCGGGCGTCGGACAACCGCTCCAGCAGGAGCGTGCCCGCGCCCTCGGCCCAGCCGGTGCCGTCGGCGCTGTCGGAGAACGGCTTGCAGCGGCCGTCGGCGGCGAGGCCGCGCTGGCGGCTGAACGCGACGAACGGGCCGGGCCGCGACATCACCATGACGCCGCCGGCCAGCGCCAGCGCGCAGTCGCGCTGCCGCAGCGCCTGCACGGCCAGGTGCAGCGCGACCAGCGACGACGAGCAGGCCGTGTCGATGGTGATGGCCGGGCCTTCCAGGCCCAGGGCGTAGGCGATCCGGCCGGAGATGACCGAGCCGGCGTTGCCGGTGCTCAGGTAGTCCTGCACCTCGCCGGCGAGCACCGCCGGCGGCAGCTCGTCGTAGTAGTCCTGGTCGCCGCTGCCGAGGAAGACGCCGACCTGCTGCTTGGCCAGCGAGTGCGGCGCGATACCGGCGCGTTCGAAGGTCTCCCACGCCAGTTCCAGCGTGAGCCGCTGCTGCGGGTCCATGGCGAGCGCCTCGCGCGGCGAGATGCCGAAGAAGGGCGCGTCGAACTGGGCGACGTCGTGGAGGAAGCCGCCCTCGCTCACGTAGCTCGTGCCCGGGCTGTCGGGGTCGGCGTCGAACATGGTGTCCAGGCCCCAGCCGCGGTCGGTCGGGAACGGCCCGATCGCGTCCCGGCCCTGCGCCACCAGTTCCCAGAGGTCCTCCGGGGAGCGGACGTCGCCCGGGTACCGGCAGCCCATCGCGACGATGGCGATCGGCTCGGCGTCGGCGGCCTCGACCTCGCGCAGCCGCTCCCGCGTCTCCTGCAGGGTGGCGGTCACCCGCTTCAGGTAGTCGACCAGCTTGCTTTCGTCAGTCATCGTGGACATACCTCTCAGGCGCCGAGCTCGTTGTCGATGAGGGCGAACAGCTCATCCGTGGTCGCGGTCTCCAGCACGTCGGTGGCCTTCGCGCCGGACAGGGTCTTGTGCAGCGTGGTGACCATCGCCTGCAGCCGGGCGACGATCCGGGACCGGTCGATCTCCGCAGCGTCCAAAGTGGACGCGACGGCCTCCAGGCGGTCCAGCTCGACCTCCAGCGGGACCGCGGCCTCGCCGCCGCCCAGCTGGGTCCACAGGTGCTCGGCCAGCGCCTGCGGGTTGACGTGGTCGAACGCGACGGTCGCCGGCAGCTTCAGGCCGGTGGCCGCGCCGAGCCGGTTGCGCAGGTCGACCGCGGTCACGGAGTCGAAGCCCAGCTCCTTGAACGCGCGGGCCGGTTCGACCGCCGAGCCGCCGTCGTAGCCGGCGACCACGGCGACCTCGGTGCGCACCAGTTCCAGGAGCGTCCGCCGCAGCTCGGCGGACGGCAGCCCGCGCAGGTCGCCGTTGTCGGCCGGGGCCTCGGTCTTGTCCTCGCCGACCTCGGGCAAGGCGCGCAGCAGCGGCCGCGGGCGGGCGAGCTGGTACACCGGGGCGAACGCGGCCCAGTCGATGTCGGCGACCACCAGGTGCGTCTCGTCGTGGTCGAGGGCCTGGCCCAGTGCTTCGACGGCCAGTTCCGGCGCCATCTCGGCGAGGCCCATGCGGCGCAGCAGGTCGCTCGCTTCGGCGTCGACCATGCCGCCACCACCCCAGGAGCCCCACGCGATCGCGGTCGCCGTGCGGCCCGCGGCGCGGCGGCGCCGGGCGAGCGCGTCGAGGTAGGCGTTGCCCGCGGCGTAGGCGGGCTGGCCGGAAGTGCCCCACACGGCGGCGCCGGAGGACATCAGCACGAACGCGTCCAGTTCGGTGTCGCCGAGCAGCTCGTCGAGCAGCGCGGCGCCGGTGACCTTGGCGCGGGTGGCCGCGGCGAACTCGCCGGGTGTGACGTCGGCCAGCGGTGACTCGGCGGTGAGCACGCCGGCGGCGTGCACGACGGCGGTCGGCGGGTGCTCGGCCAGCAGGGCTTTCAGCTGCTCCCGGTCGGAGACGTCGCAGGCCACGACCGTGGCGCCCAGCTCTTCGGCCAGCTCACGCGCGCCTTCGGCGTCGAGACCGCGACGGCTGGTGAGCACGAGGTCGTTCGCCCCGCGGCCGGCCAGCCAGCGGGCGACGTGCGCGCCGACCGCGCCCGTGCCGCCGGTCACCAGGACCGTCCCGCGCGGCTGCCACTCGTCCGCGGTGCCGGTCAGCGGAGCGTGGACCATGCGCCGCGCGAACACCCCGGACGGCCGGATCGCGACCTGGTCTTCACTGTCCACACCGGACACCACCGCGGCCAGGCGGGCGGCGTCGGCGGGGCCGTCGACGTCGACCAGGCCACCCCAGGTGGCGGGCTGGTCGAGCGCGGCGACCGTGCCGAGGCCCCACACCGCGGCGGCGGCCGGGTCGGCGCCGGAGAAGGCGTCGACCGCGACGGCGCCGCGGGTGACGACCCACACCGGAGCGTCGCTGTCCCGCAGGACTTGCAGCAGGGCGATGGTGGCGGCGACCGCGGTGCTGAGCGCGGGGTGCTCCGGGTGTTCGCGGGTGTCGAGGGCCAGCAGCGACAGCACGCCGTCGAACGGCCGCACCGCCGTCGCTTCGGTGAGCGCCTCCGCCAGTTCCCCGTGCTCGGCGATCACCCGGACGACATCGCCCTGCCCGGCGAGCGCGTCGGCCAGTTCGGCCGCCTCGGGGACGCCGGCCGGGACGACGACCAGCCAGGTGCCGACCAGCCCGCCCGTGACGGTCACCGGCGCCCAGGACACGCGGTAGCGCCAGGATTCCACAGTGGACAGTTCGGTGCGGCGGCCGTGCCAGGCGGCGAGTGCCGGGACGATTTCGCCCAGGGGGGCCGCTTCGACGCCGAGCCTCGTCGCCAGCGCGTCGACGTCACCGCTCGTGACGTCCTGCCAGAAGTCCTGGTCGGCGACCGACGCCCGGGGCAGTGCCGAGGTGGCTTCCTCTTCGAGCCAGAAGCGCTTGTGCTGGAACGGATAGGTCGGCAGGTCGGCGATCCGGCCACCGGGCACCAGCGAGGCCCAGTCCGCCGCACCGCCGCGGACCGAGTGCTCGGCCAGCGACGTCGCGAACCGCGTCAGGCCGCCTTCGTCGCGGCGCAGGGTGCCGGTGACGGAACCGCTGTGCTCGCCCTCGTCGAGGGTCTCCTGGATGCTCATCGCGAGCACCGGGTGCGGGCTGACCTCGACGAACCGGGTGTAGCCCGCCTCGGCGAGCTTCGCGACGACCGGGGCGAACCGGACCGTGGTGCGGAGGTTCGTGAACCAGTACCGGGCGTCCATCGTCGCCCCGGGCTCCTCGGTCACCGTCGAGGTCATCGCGACGGTGCCGGCGCCGGGCTCGATCGGGCCGAGGTCGGCCAGCAGGCGGTCGGCGAGGTGCTCGACGTGCGCGGAGTGCGACGCGTAGTCCACCGGGACGCGCTTGGCGCGGAAGCCTTCGGCGACGAGCTGGTCGCGCAGCTCGTCGAGGGCGTCGCCGTCGCCGGACAGCACGGCCGAGGTGGCGCCGTTGTCGGCGGCCAGGGAGATCCGGCCGTCCCAGGCGTCCAAGCGGGTCAGCAGCTCGGCGGCGGGCAGGCCGGCGGCGAGCATGCCACCGCCGCGGCCGCCGAGGACGTCCCCGATCGCCTTGCTGCGCAACGCGACCACGCGCGCACCGTCCTGAAGGGACAGCGCACCGGACACGCTCGCCGCGGCGATCTCGCCCTGCGAGTGGCCGATCACCATGTCCGGCTCGACGCCGTGCGCACGCCACAGCGCGGCCAGCGAAACCATCACGGCCCACAGCATCGGCTGCACGACGTCGACCCGGTCGGCGGGCGGGGTGCCCGGCTCGCCGTGCAGGACATCGATCACCGACCAGCCGGTGAACTCGTGCAGCGCGGCGTCGCACTCGGCCATCCGGGCGGCGAACGCCGGCGACTGCGTCAGCAGCTCGGTCGCCATGCCGGTCCACTGGGAGCCCTGGCCGGGGAAGACGAACACGGTCTTGCCACGGACGTCGGCGGTCCCGGTGACGACGTCGGGGCGCGAACCGCCCGCGGCCAGCGTCTCCAACGCCTGCTTCGGATCCGTCGACAGCACCACCGCGCGGTGGTCGAGCCGTGCGCGACCGGTGGCGAGGGTGTGCGCGACGTCGACGAGGTTTCCGTCCACGTGGGACGCCAGCCGCGCGGCGGCTTCGGCCAGCGCGGCCGGGGTCTTGGCCGACAGGACCAGCGGGTGGACCGCGGGCAGCGGCGGCTCGACGGCGTCGCTCTCGGGCGCCTGCTCCAGGATGACGTGCGCGTTGGTGCCGCTGACGCCGAACGACGACACGGCGGCCCGGCGCGGGCGGCCGACCTCGGGCCAGTCGCGCGCCTCGGTGAGCAGCTCGACCGCGCCCGCCGTCCAGTCGACGTGCGTCGAGGGCGTGCCGACGTGCAGGGTGCGCGGTGCCTTGCCGTGGCGCAGCGCCTGCACCATCTTGATCACGCCGGCGACGCCGGCCGCGGCCTGCGGGTGGCCCATGTTGGACTTGATCGAGCCGAGCAGCAGCGGCTCGCCCGTGGTGCGCTGCCCGTAGGTCTCCATCAGCGACTGCGCTTCGATCGGGTCGCCGAGCGCGGTGCCGGTGCCGTGTGCCTCGACGAGGTCCACATCGGACCGCGACAGCCCGGCGTCGGCGAGCGCGGCCTCGATCACGCGGACCTGCGAGGGCCCGTTCGGGGCGGAGAAGCCGTTGCTGGCGCCGTCCTGGTTGATCGCGGAGCCGCGCAGCAGCGCGAGGACGCGGTGGCCGTTGCGGCGCGCGTCGGAGAGCTTCTCCAGCACGAGGACGCCGACGCCCTCGGCCCACGACGTCCCGTCGGCGTCGTCCGAAAAGGACTTGCTGCGGCCGTCGGCGGAAAGCCCGCGGCGCCCGCTGAAGTCGACGAACATCTCGGGGGTGCCCATGACGGCGACGCCGCTGGCGAGCGCGAGGGAGCAGTCGCCGTCGCGCAGGCCCTGGGCGGCCATGTGCAGCGCGACCAGCGACGACGAGCACGCCGTGTCGACCGAGACCGACGGGCCTTCGAGGCCGAGGGTGTAGGAGACCTGGCCGGAGACGAGGCTGCCGTCGGGGCTGCCGCCGCTGTAGTCGTGGTACATCACGCCGGCGTAGACGCCGGTCGGGCTGCCCTTGAGCGAGTGCGGGTCGAGCCCGGCGCGTTCGAAGGCCTCCCAGGAGGCTTCGAGGAGGATCCGCTGCTGCGGGTCGGACCGGCGGGCGTCCCGCGGGCTGATGCCGAAGAACTCGGCGTCGAAACCCGGGGCGTCGTAGAGGAAACCGCCGTGCCGCGTGTAGGTCTTGCCCGGCCGGTCGGGGGTGGGGTCGTAGATGCCCTCGAGGTCCCACCCGCGGTCGGCGGGGAACTCCCCGATGACGTCGCGGCCCTGGTCGACCAGCTCCCACAGGTCGTCCGGCGTCCGGACGCCGCCGGGATAGCGGCAGCTCATGCCGATGATGGCGATGGGTTCGGTGTGCTGAGCTTCCAGCTCCTGGACGCGGCGGCGGGCCGCCTGCAGGTCCGCCGTCGCCCGCTTCAGGTAGTCGCGGAGCTTGTCCTCGTTGCTCATGAGATCCCCAGTTCCTCGTCGAGCACGGCGAAGAGCTCGTCGTCGGTGGCTTCGTCCAGGTCGGCGGACTCGGTGGTGGTCGTGTTCGCTTCGGTCCACTTGCGCAGCAGCGCGTCCAGGCGGGCCGTGACCTTCGCCGTCGAGCCGTTCAGCGAGCCCGCTCCCGTCAGGAGCGTCTCCAGGCGGTCGATCTCGGCGAGCAAGGAGTCCGCCGCACCGCGGGCCGGGCCCAGCAGCGCGTGCAGCCGCTTGGCCAGCGCCGCCGGCGTCGGGTGGTCGAACACGATCGTCGCCGTCAGCTTCAGGCCGGTGAGCGCGCCCAGCTGGTTGCGCAGCTCCACCGACGTCAGCGAGTCGAAGCCCATCTCCTGGAACGCGCGCCCGGGCTCGACGAACCCGAGGCCCAGCACGGCCTTGACCTGCCCGGACACGACCTCGAGGAGGTACGCCTCGCGCTCGGGCTCCGGCAGCGCGGCCAGGCGGGCCGCCACGGCGCCGTCGGTCTTCGCGACCGTCCGGCGGGGTGCCTGCCGGACCATCCCGCGCAGGACCGGCGGCAGAGAGTCCGCGCGGGACCGCAGGGCCGCGAGGTCCAGCTTCACCGGGGCGAGGACGGCGTCGTCGGCGACGAGGCACGCGTCGAACAGCGCGAGGGCGTCGGCCGTCGCCATCGGCGGGGTGCCGAGACGGCGCAGGCGGCGGAAGTCGGCTTCGGTCAGCTCGCCGGCCATGCCGCCGTCGTCGGCCCACGCGCCCCAGTCGAGCGACGTCGCCGGGAGGCCCTGGGCGTGGCGGTGCCGGGCCAGTTCGTCGAGGAACGCGTTGGCCGCGGCGTACCCGGCCTGGCCGGCGGCCAGCACGGTGCTCGCGGCCGAGGAGAACAGGATGAACGCGTCGAGGCCTTCAGTCAGCTCGTGCAGGTGCCAGGCGCCGTCGACCTTCGGGGCGAAGACGCGGTCGAGTTCGTCGTCGGTGAGGCTCTCGACGCGGCCGGCGGACGGGATGCCCGCGGCGTGCACGACCGCGGTCAGCGGAACGCCCTCGACCAGCTCGGCCACCGACGCGCGGTCGGTGACGTCGCAGCTCGCGATGGTGACCTCGGCGCCGAGCCGCGTCAGCTCGTCGCGCAGGTCGGCCGCTCCGGGCGCGTCGGCGCCGCGACGGCTGGAGAGCAGCAGGTGCCGGACGCCGTGGTTCGTCACCAGGTGCTTCGCGATGACGGCGCCGAGGCCGCCCGTACCGCCGGTGATCAGGACCGTGCGGTCGGGGTGCCAGCCCAGCTCGCCGGCCGGGGTCGCCGCTACCAGGCGCGGGACGTAGGCCTTTCCGGCGCGGACGGCCACCTCGGGCTCGCCGGTCGCCAGCGCGGTTTCGACGTCGCCGTCGACGAGGACGAACCGGCCCGGGTTCTCGGCTTCGGCCGCGCGGACCAGGCCCCAGACCGTCGCGAGAGCCGGATCGACGTCCTCGCCGTCGACCGACACCGCGCCGCGCGTGACGACGGCCAGGCGGTCTTCGGTGGTGCGGATGGCGTCGAGCACCTGGCGCGTGACCGCGCGGGCCCGTTCCGGCACCGTGCCGTCCACACTGGACACTTCGAGGACGGTCGCTTTCGTTTCTTCGCCGCCGGTAGCGGGTTCCCAGGCGATGCGGAAGAGCGAGCTCGGGGCCAGCTTGTCCAGGGAGATCGGTCGTGCGGCCAGGGAATCGACCGTCAGCACCGGCATCCCGGTGGAGTCGGCGATCCGCAGCGTGATGGTCTCCGGGCCGGTCGGCGACACGTGGACGCGGACCGCGCCGGTGCCGGCGGCGTGCCAGGTCGTGCCGCTGAACGCGAACGGCAGCATCGGCTTCGCGTCACCGTCTTCGGGCGCGGGGCCGAGCAGCTGGGCGTGCATCGCGGCGTCGAACAGCGCCGGGTGCAGGCCGTAGTCGCGAGCGTCCGCGGAGACTTCGACCTCCGCGTAGACGTCGTCCCCGTGCCGCCACATCGCGCGCAGGCCCTGAAAGGCCGGGCCGTAGTCGTAGCCCAGGTCCGCGAGCTGCGCGTACGGGTCCGCCAAGGGGATCTCGGTGGCTCCGGCGGGCGGCCATTCGGCGAGGTCGAACGCCGGCGCGGCCGCTTCGGCCGTGATGAACCCTTCGGCGTGCCGGGTCCACGCGTCGTCGCCGTCGGGTCGCGAGTGGACGGTCAGCCGACGGCGTCCGTCCTCTTCGGATTCGAGGCTCACCTGGAGTGCCGCCCCGGTGGTCAGGGCGAGCGGTGCGTGCAGCGTCAGCTCGTCGAGCCCGGCGAAGCCGATCTCGTCGGCGGCGGCGCGGGCCAGCTCGACGAACGCCGTGCCGGGCACCAGGACCGTGCCGAGCACGACGTGGTCGGCCAGCCACGGCACGGTGTCCGTCGACAGGCGGCCGGTGAGGACGATCGTGTCCGTCTCCGGCACGCGGACGACGGCGCTGAGCATCGGGTGGGCGGCGGCCTGCTGGCCGTGGTCGCCGGCGTCACCGGTCGCGATCGTCGCGGGCAGCCAGTAGCGGGTGCGGCGGAAGGCGTACGTCGGCACCTCGACGCGTCGCGCGCCGGCGTAGAACGCTGGCCAGTCAACGGGAATCCCGCGAGCGTGCAGGGTGGCGACCGCCGTGACGACGGCGTGGGTTTCGTCGCGGTCCGGGCGGACGGCCGGGACGAACGCGAGGGTGTCGTCGTCCAGCGCGGTGCTCCCGGCGGCGGTCAGGACCGGGGCCGGGCCGATCTCGACGAACGTCCGGACGCCGTCCTCGGCGAGGGCGCGGACGCCGTCGTCGAACCGGACGGTCGCGCGGACCTGCTCCACCCAGTACTCCGGCGAGGTCAGGTCGGCACCCTTGTCCACAGTGGACGTGAGCGGGATTTCGGGCTTGGCGTAGGTGAGTTTCTTCGCCACGGCCGCGAACTCGGCCAGCATCGGCTCCATCAGCGGCGAGTGGAAGGCGTGCGAGACGCGCAGCTTCTTGGCGCGCTCGAAGTGCGCGGCGACGGCGGCGACCGCATCCTCGGTGCCGGAGACGACCAGCGAAGCCGGGCCGTTGATCGCGGCGATGCTCACGCCGTCGGTCAGCAGCGGGGTCACCTCGGCCTCGGCGGCCGGGATCGCGACCATCGCCCCGCCCGCGGGCAGGGCCTGCATGAGCCGGGCGCGGGCGGCGACGAGCGTGCAGGCGTCGTCGAGCGAGAGGATGCCGGCGACGTGCGCCGCGGCCAGCTCGCCGATCGAGTGGCCGAGCAGGTGGTCCGGCTTCAGGCCCCACGACTCGAGGAGCCGGTACAGCGCGACCTCGAACGCGAACAGCGCGGGCTGCGTAAAACCGGTCTGTGCCAAAGCATCGGCGTCGTCCAGGACAGCGCGGTCGAGGCCGAGCCGGGTGCACGCGGCGTCGAGGGCCTCGGCGAACACCGGGTACTTCGCCAGCCGGCGGCCCATCCCGGCGCGCTGGGCGCCCTGGCCGGTGAAGAGGAAGGCCGTCCGGCCGGTGCCGCGGCGGTCGCGGACGACGTTCGGCGCGTCTTCTCCTGCCACGATCGCGGCCAAGCCGGCGCGCACCTCGGTGTCGTCGGAGCCGACGACGACAGCGCGGTGGTCCAGCGCCGAACGGGTCGTGGCCAGCGAGAAGCCGATGTCGGTGAGGTTCCCGTCGTGGTCGAGGAGCTGTTGCGCCTGTGCGGCGACGGCGTCCGCGGAGTCCGCCGAGACCGGCCACGCGACCACGGGAACCTCGGTGGCGGGCTCGTCTTCCGCGGGCTCGGCCTGTTCGATGATGACGTGGGCGTTGGTGCCGCTGATGCCGAACGACGACACCGCGCCGCGGCGGGGGCGGCCCGCCTCGGGCCAGTCGCGGGCCTCGGTGAGCAGCTCGACGGCGCCGGCCGACCAGTCGACGTGCGGCGACGGCGTGTCGACGTGCAGGGTCTTCGGCAGCACGCCGTGCCGGATGGCCTGGACGACCTTGATCACGCCGCCGACCCCGGCCGCGGCCTGGGTGTGCCCGATGTTGGACTTGAGGGAACCGAGCCACAGCGGCTCTTCCCGGCTCTGCCCGTAGGTCGCGAGCAGGGCCTGCGCTTCGATCGGGTCGCCGAGCTTGGTGCCCGTGCCGTGGCCTTCGACGAGGTCGACGTCCGTTGTGGACAGTCCGGCGGTGGCGAGGGCCTGGCGGATCACGCGTTGCTGTGCGGGTCCATTGGGGACGGTCAGGCCGCTGGAGGCACCGTCGGAGTTGACCGCGCTGCCACGCACGACGGCGAGGACGTGGTGGCCGAGACGCTGGGCGTCGGAGAGGCGCTCGACGACGAGGACGCCGACGCCTTCGCCCCAGCCCGTGCCGTCGGCACCGGCGGCGAAGGCCTTGCAGCGGCCGTCGTCGGACAGGCCGCGCTGCTCGGTGAAGTAGACGAAGGTCTCGGGCGTGGCCATGACGGTGACGCCGCCGACGAGGGCCAGCGAGCAGTCGCCGCGGCGCAGCGCCTGCGCGGCCCAGTGCAGGGCGACGAGCGAGGAAGAGCACGCGGTGTCGACGCTGACAGCCGGGCCTTCCAGCCCGAGCGCGTAGGCGACCCGGCCGGAGACGACGCTGCCGGCGGCGGCGTGGCCGAGGTAGTCGTGGTACATGACGCCGGCGAAGACCCCGGTGCTGCTGCCCCGCAGGGTTTCGGGCACGATGCCGGCGCGCTCGAGCGCGGTCCAGGAGGTCTGGAGCAGGAGTCGCTGCTGGGCGTCCATGGAGAGCGCCTCGCGGGGCGAGATCCCGAAGAACTCCGGGTCGAACTCCGCGGCGTCGTAGAGGAAGCCGCCTTCGCGGGTGTTGGTGGTGCCGGGCTTCTCCCCCGCCGGGTCGTAGAGCCGATCGAGCGGCCACCCGCGGTCGGCGGGGAAGGCACCGATGCCGTCGGTCCCGGAAGCGACGAGCTCCCAGAGGTCCTCAGGGCTCCCGACGCCACCGGGATACCGGCAGTCCATGCCGACGATCGCGATGGGTTCGGTATCGCGCCGCCGGACCTCCTGCAGGGCACCCTTGGCCTCCCGCAGGTCGGCGGTGGCGCGCTTCAGGTAGTCGAGCAGCTTCCGCTCGTTTTCGGCGCTCACGCCATTACCCCCGTTCCGGCGCGAGGCCGGGAAATGGCAGGAAAAACGGTACTCACGTAATCGACCACCTAACCGCGAAAGGGGTGGAAGGTGCCACGCCGAAAACGCTACCGAGCGACTTTCGGCCGCCCCACCCCTAACGGCCCCACAATCACCCGGGGCTCGGGGGCGGGCCGGCCCGGGCCGGACCGGGCCGGGCCGGGCCGGGCCGGGCCGCGCCGGGCCGGGCCGGGCCGCGCCGGGCCGCGCCGGGCCGCGCCGGGCCGGGCCGCGCCGGGCCGCGCCGGGCCGGGCCGCGCCGGGCCGCGCCGGATGACGTGAATGACTCATTCATGTCGTGTGGGGACAGGAATGAGTCATTCACAACGTTCGGGCCGGGCGGTGGGCTGCTCGCGGGGCGCGGGCAGCGGCCCTGGCGGCGAAGCGCTCGGCGCGAGCAGCAGCGCTGGCGGCGAAGCGCTCGGCGCGAGCAGCAGCGCTGGCGGCGAAGCGCTCGGCGCGGGCAGCGGCGGCCTGCCGATGGGGCGGCCCGCTTGGCCCGCGCTCCGGCAGCCGGCCCAGATGTCTTGAATGAGTCATTCAGGTCTTCGGAGGTCCTGAATGACTCATTCAAGACACTCGCCCCGGCGCGAACCCGGCGGCGGTCCGCTCACCGAAGCCGGGGAAGCCGCGCCGACGAAGGAACTCTCAGCACGGACCGGCCCGGCCACGATCGACCTCAGCCTGCTCGCCTCGGGCGGGACACCAGCCGACCCCAGTCAGCGCGCCGGCCCGCGGCCCGCGGGCGGGCCGGCCGGCCCCGGTGACCAGATCAGCAGGCTCGCTATCCGCGAACCAACTCAGCAACCACCGCACGCGGCCCAGGCAGCGCAGCGATCTCGTCCCGCACCGCCTCCGCCCCACCGCGCAACGAAGCCAGCTCGGCCACCCCGGGAGCCGCCCCCACCAACCCGGCTCCCGCCGCCGCGATCCGCTCGCCGATCGCCGACTCCGTCAACGACAACTGGGGCAATCCGTGCGTCACCGCCGCCAAGGCAAGCGAAGCGTCGCCGTCGTGGATCACCGCTGTGCACGTTGGCAACACCGCCGCCGGCGGGGCCGCGTCCACCAAACGGACGTTCGCCGGCATCGTCACGCCGTCCGGGATGCGCGCCGGGTCCGTTGCCCACAGCACCTCCGCCTCCAGGCCCGCGACCGCGTCGAACACCGGGCCGGCCTGCGCCGGGTCCGTCAGCGACAGCAACACCCGGCTGCGCCTTGCCCTGCGCCGCAACCAACCCGGGACCACCACCGGCCCGAAGTACGGCACGTGCCGCACCGGGCGGGCGTCCGCGACCCCGTCCCGCAGCGACGGCGGCACCGTGTCGAAACCCGGGCCGGACTCGTCCAGCGGACCCAAGAGCCGGACCGCGACCGCCTCCACCGCTTCGGCCGCCGCCGCTCCGGCCGGGGCCGCCGCGTCGGACACCACCACTCCCGGGCGCCACAGCTCGGCGAACTCCACCAGCGCCGCGGACTCGTCGCCTTCGAGGTCGACCGCGACGCAGCCGGTCGTGAGGATCTCGTCGACGAACGACGGGCGGCCGGCGATCTTGACGTCGTGGCCCGCCGTCCGCAGCGCCCACGCCAGCGGGACCAGGTTGTGCAGCCGCGCGGGGGACGACGGGGCGGCCAGGAGTACGCGCATGGGATCCACTCCAGAAAAGGAAACCGGGCCGGCCCGGTGCGGATAGTCGAATTCGACACTATCCACGCCGGTCCGGCCCGCGAACCCCTAAGAATTCACTGCCCCGGTAATGTCACCGCTTCGATCGGGCTCTTGCGCATCGCCAGCCGCGCCGACAGCGACGTCACCGGCCAAATGATCAGGAACACCGCCAGCACCACGGCGAGGAACACCCAGATCGGCCCCGACGGGATGATCTGGCCCGTGCTGATCGCCATCGGCAGCACCGTGAACAGCGAGATGGCGATGCCGAGCACCAGACCCGCCACGGCCACGATGCCGCCCTCGATGAACAGCATCCGGCGGACCTGCCCGCGGTCCGCGCCCGCGAGCCGCTGCGCGCCGAACTCCCGGCGCCGGGCCAAAACCGCGACCGCGAGGGTGTTCACCGCCGCGATCGCCGCATACGCGATCGCCAGCACCGCCAGCAGGTAGTTGATCATCGCCTCGACGTCCGCGCCGGCCTGGAAGCTCTCCAGCAACGCGTCGTCGCCGCCGACCGCGATGCCCGGCCAGTCCTTCAGCCGGTCGGTCAACGCCGACACCACGTCGCTGCCGTCGGCCGCCTTCACGAGCACCTGCGAAGCCATGCCGCTCGTGGTGTGCGCGGCGAGGAGATCCACCGGCAGGACCATGCTCGCGTAGCTCGACGGGCTGTCGAGCAGCGCGACGACCGTGACCTGCGCCTGCGCCCCGTCGCCGAGCCGCATGGTGATCTTGTCGCCGACCTTGAGCTCGAGGTCGTCCGCGACGGCTTCCGGCAGCGCGACCGACTCGCCGGTGAGGTTCTTCAGCGACCCCTGCGTGACTTCGGTGGCGAGCACCGTGCCGCCCTGGTCCTCGGCGGAGACGCCGAGCAGGCGCAGCGGGTCGCTGCCGTTGCCGTCGTAGGGCTGCTCGATCCAGCCGGAGCTCGTCACCAGCGGCGACGCGGTCGCGACGCCCGGCGTGCTCCGGATCTGCGCCAGCGCTTCCGGCGCGATCCCGCCGGAGGTGGTGCTGACCACGGCGTCGGCCTTCAGCTGGTCGGCGTAGGCGGCGATCTGCGCCTTCTGCGCCGTCGTCTCCGAGTACACGTTGCCGAGCGCGACGGCCGTGGCCAGCGTGATCGGCGTGAGCACCGCGGCGAAGGCCACCGCCCGCGCCCGCGAGTTGATCACCGCGAGCGTGGCGTCCCGGCCCGCGACCCGCCGGACGAACGGGCCGAAGCGGTCCGCCACGTACGCCATGATCTCCGGGCCCAGCAGGGCCACCGCGATGGCGCCGGTGAGCACCGCCGGCCCGCCGATCGCGCTGGCGGTGTCGGCCGGCATGAACAGCGTGGTGCCGGCGAGCAGCACCGTCGCGACCCCGAAGACCACGGCGCCCATGCGCCGCAACGGGTTCACCTTGGGGTTCGGGATCGACGCCTCGGCCAGCGCCTGGATCGGCCGGGCCCGCGACGCGGCCAACGCGGCGAACCACGCGGCGGCGTAGACGATCACGAGCGTGGCGACGACCCCCGCGCCGAACGCGATGATGTCCTGCCGGAACACCAGTTCGTCGGGCACGATGCCGATCGACATGCTCGTGTCGAAGATCCGGTTGCCGAGCAGGCTGCCCGCGACCACGCCGCACAGCGCGGCGACCGCGCCGACGGCCATGGTCTCGGCGACCACCATCCGGTGCACCTGCTTCGGCGTCGCCCCGGTGGCCCGCAGCAGCGCGAGCTCCTGCTGGCGCTGGCGCACGGTGAGACTGATCGTCGCGGAGACGACCAGCGCCATGACGACGAGCACCATGCCGCCGAACACCGCGGCCAGCAGGATCAGCGGGAGCCGGCTGCCGTCGACGCCGAGGAACTCCGCCGATCCGCGGTCGTCCCCGGTCAGCACGCTGACGCCGGGCACCTGCTCCGCGACGCGCGCGGCGAGCTCGCCCGCGTCCACGCCCTCGGCCGGGAACACCCCGGCCAGGTCGGCGCGGCCCTGGTGCGGCGAAAACTGCTGCGCGTCCGGAGCGGAGAAGAAGAACGCCGGCGCCTTGACGGGCTGGCTCGGTTCCGCGACGCCCGCGACGGTGAAGGTCAGCTTCCGGCCGTCGATCGCGAGGTCGACGGGCGAGCCCGCCTTGAGCCCGGCCGCCTCCGCGGTGGCCGAGTCGACGACGACCTGGCCCGGCGCCTGCGGCTGGGTGCCGTCGCGCAGGACGTACCCGCCGAGCGCGGCCGAGTCCCAGCCGTGTCCGGAAAGGACGGACGTACCCTCGGGCGCGCCGTCCTTCAGCAGCGCCGCCGGGAACGAGACGTCCGGAACGACGCGCTGGACGCCTTGCACCGCACCGATCTTGACGAGCTGGTCCGCGGCGAGCCCGGCGCGCTCGGCGTAGGGCACCTCCTCGGACTCTTCGTCCGGCAGCTTGAACGCCGACGAGCCGCCGACCACGACCGGCGTCGCGGCGAGCCGCTGCGGCTGCGCCTGCAGCACGATCGCCGTCTCGAACAGCCCGGCGCACGCGATGAGCAGGCCGCAGCCGATCAGGATCGCGACGAACGACGCCAGCGACGCGGCCGCGCGGTAGCGCAGGCTCGCCAGCGCCAGGTTGAGCACCACCCGCCGCGAACTCACCGCTGCCCCCGTGCCTGCTTGGCTCGCTCGCCCAGCTGTGCCAGGGTCGAGGCGACGGCTTCGACGGTGGGCGTGGCCATCTGCGTCACGATCTGGCCGTCCACCAGGAAGAGCACGTTGTCCGCGAAGGACGCGGCGACCGGGTCGTGGGTGACCATGACGATGGTCTGGCCCGCGCTGACCAGCTCGCGCATCAGGTTCAGCACCTCGAGCGCGGTGTTCGTGTCGAGCGCGCCGGTCGGCTCGTCGGCGAAGACCACCGAGGGGCGGCCGGCGAGCGCGCGGGCGATCGCGACGCGCTGCTGCTGGCCGCCGGACAGCTCGCCCGGGCGGTGCTTGACGCGCTGGGTCAGCCCGACGCGCGCGATCACCTCGTCGACCCACTTCCGGTCCGGCTCGCGGCCGGCCAGCAGGGTCGGCAGGGTGACGTTCTGCTCGACGTTCAGCGCCGGCATCAGGTTGAAGGACTGGAAGATGAACGCGACGTGCTCACGGCGCAGCTCGGTCAGCTTCGTCTCGCTCTTGCCCTTGAGGTCGGTCCCCACCAGGGTGACGCGGCCGGAGCTCGGCTTGTCGAGGCCCGCCGCGCAGTGCAGCAGCGTGCTCTTGCCGGACCCCGACGGGCCCATCACCGCGGTGAAGGTGCCGGCCGGGAAGCTGACGGTGACCCCGGCGAGCGCTTCGACCGCGCTTTCGCCGGAGCCGTAGGTCTTGTGCACCGCGTCCAGCTGGACCGGCGACTCGACGGAAGTCATCGTGGGCACGTCGTTCACTCCGATCCTTCCCGGGCGCGGCGCGCCGGGTCGAGGTACCACCACGCGGCCAGGACGATCCCGCCGCCGACGATCGTCCACAGCCAGAACGGCGCCTTGAACGACATGCTGATCAGGCTCATGAGCAGCCAGATCACGAACTGGATGCCGCTGACGATCGCCCACACGACCGTGACGACACGGCGGGCGAGCCCGCCGGTGGACCGCGTTCCTCCTGCGCTTTCGGGCATCAATCTCCCCCTTGTCGACGTCCGGCCGCACGGTCGGATTAATCGTGTAAGGCTTACACAGTTTAGCGCAGTACCGCCGAACGGGGAAGCCGGGCCCCGATTAGGGGGCGACGCGCATGCGGCGGTCCCAGTCCCGGATCCCCCACACGCCGACGGCCAGGACGCCGCCGCCGAGCACCACCCAGACCAGCCACAGCGGGTCCCACTGGCCGCCGATCAGCCCGATGAGCAGCCAGACGACGAAGTTGGTGACGCTGACGAACGCCCACAGCGCGCCTGCGATCCGCGGGGCCGCCTCGAGGGCGGGCGGCGCGGCCGAGCCGGACGCGCCCGCGACCGCGGCCCGCAGCGCGGCCTGGGTGGTGGCGAGCCGGACGCGGGCGAGCCGCCGGGCGGCCTCCCCGCCGTCGTAGGCACCGGTCGACCGGCCGTGTTCGATCTCCGTGGCCGCCAGCTTCCGGTCCAGCTCGGTGACCCGGCCCAGCCCGAACCGGCTGCTCTCGCTCACAAGCACTCGCCCCCAGCTCCGATTAGTGTAAGACTTGCACAGTTTACTGAAACGGACCGCGGAGCGATAGATGCCGACCGAACCCGAGCCGGACGACCGTCCGGACCTGCCGCCCGGGCTGGCCCCGGCGTGGGGTGCCGCGCCCCGGCCCCGCCGTGGCCCCAAGCCGTCGCACAGCCTGGACCGGATCGTCGCGGCCGCCGTCGAGCTCGCCGACGCCGACGGGCTGGCGGCGGCGTCGCTGCCCAACATCGCCGCTTCGGTCGGGCTGACCACCAACGCGCTGTACCGGTACGTCGGGTCGAAGGACGAGCTGCTGGTCCTGCTCGGGGACGCGGGGTTCGGGCCACCACCGCCGTTGGCGCCCGACTCGGACTGGCGCGGTGCGGCGCGGGAATGGGTCCACGCGGCACTGGAGCGTTACCGGAGCCGGCCGTGGCTGTTGGACCTGCCGTCGCGGGGCAGTGCGGTGACGCCGCACCGGCTGCGGTGGACCGAGCAGCTGCTGGCGGTGCTGGCCGAGGCCGGGTTGTCCGATGTGGACGCTCTCGGGTGCGCGTTGCTGGTGGGCGACTTCGCCCGCGCGACGGCCGACCGGTTGCGGGCCCGCGCCGATCCGGACTCGGCGGACTCCGGGGTGCGGGCTTCGGACGTTCGCGCGTTTTTGCGGCCGTTGCTCGTTGATGGCGGTTATCCGTACTTGGCCGCGCTCGCCGCGCGGGGCGAGTACCCGGGGACGGGTTCGGTGGACTTCGGGCTGGAGCGGGTGCTGGACGGGATTGCTGGGCTGTTGACCACCTCCCGCGCTTGAGTGGCCCCCGCAAGGTGGGATGGACGGCGCCCCGAGGGGGGGGGAGGGGCGCCGCCCTGGCTTGGCAGGCCTGCCGCGGCGGGTCAGGGGAGAGTGGCGAGCCAGGTGCCGACCGCCTCGGCCGTGGTCTCGGCGTCCGTGTCCACCAGGCTGAAGTGGTCGCCCGGCACCGTCACCTTCGCGTCCGCCCGGCTCCACGTCGAGCGCCACGAGTCGTCCGACGGCGCCGGATCCCCCGCCGCGAAGCGGTTTTCCGGCCGGACCAGCACCGTCGGGGCCGCCACCTCACCGAGCACCGCCGACTCCAGCAGACCCAGGTAGTGGGCCATCGCCGTCAGCTTGTCGCGGTCGAACGGGCCGAACTGCTCCTCGCGCTCGATCATGCCCGACGCCATGTCCGCCACCGTGTCCGCTGTGGACTCGCCGCCGGCGTCCATCTCGTAGCTGTCGAGCAGGACCACCGCCGCCGGGGCGAAGCCGGCCTTCTCCAGCCGGGCCGCCAGCGCGTACGCCAGGACCCCGCCGGACGAGTACCCCAGCAGCGCGAACGGCTGGTCACCTGCCCCGAGCCGGACACTCTCCTCCAGGACCTCCAGCAGCGCGTCGACGTCGGCCGGCACCGGCTCGCCCGTGCGGAACCCCGGCGTCGGCAGCGCGGACACCCCGCGCCGGCCGCGGAACCGGGCCGCGAGCTTCGCGTACTGGTACTCCCCGCCCAGCGCCGCCGGTGACGGGACGGCCAGCAGCCGCACGCCGTCCGGACCCTCGGCGAGCGAAATCGGCCGCGGTGCCGCCCCGAGATCCGCGACGCCGGTGAACTTCGGCCGCAGGTTCGCCGCGGCACCCAGCAGCGCGATGCCGTTCTCGACCTGGCCGCCGCGGACCGCCTCGACGAACAGCTCCTTCACCGGGTCCCCGCCGGGACCAACAGGCGCGCTGGTCAGCAGCTCCAGCAGGTGCGCGGCCAGCGCCGCCGGGGTCCCGAGGTCGAAGACCGCCGATCCGGCCAGGGTGACCCCCGTCGTTTCCGCGATCCGGTTCCGCAGCTTCAACGCCGTCAGCGAGTCGAAGCCGAACTCCAGGAAGTGCGCGTCCGGGTCGATCGCGTCGGCGCCGGCGTACCCGAGCAGCCCGGCCGCCTCGGCGAGGACGAACCGCTGCACGCCCTCTTCGGTCCGTTCGAAGGAGACGGGGGCCTCGGTGCGCGGCGCGGGCAGTTCGTGGTCGCCGATCGCGTTGCGTGCCTCCATGTCGACCGTCGGCCAGTAGCGGTCGCGGTGGAACGCGTAGTCCGGCAGCGGCACGGTCTTCGCGGCACGGCCGGCGAACATCCGCGTCACGTCGAGCCCGGCGCCCGTCACGTGCAGCCGGCCGGCGGCCAGCAGCACCGAGCGCACCGTCGGGAGCGCACCCAGGTCCAGAGTGTGCGTCGCCTCGATCTCCGGGACCGCCGCGGCCCGCGCCCAGTGCTGCGGGTCGCGGAAGTCACTCGCGGACGCGAGCGGCACCCGGGCTTCGTCGTAGGTCAGCTCCCCCGCGATCTCCGCCAGCTCTTCGAGCAGGTCGTCGTCGAGCGGTCCCTCGGCCATCAGCTGCCCCCGGTTGGCGACGAGCTTCACCGCGTCCGCCAAAGACAGGACACCCGCCAGGTGCGCGGCGGCGACCTCGCCCACGGCGACGCCGGCCAGCACGTCGGGCCGCTGACCCCAGCTCTCGAACAACCGGGCCAGCGCGACGCCGACCGTGAACGCCGCGGCCTGGCCGAACTCGGTCCGGTCGAGCAGCTGCGCGGCCGCCGTTCCCGCGGGAGCGAACACCACTTCGCGCAGCGAGCGCCCGAGGTAGGTGTCGAACCCGCTCGCCACCCGGTCGAATTCCCGGGCGAACGCGGGGAAAGCGGCGTACAGCTCGGCGCCCTGCGTCCCGTCACCGGGAAGCAGGAAGGCCGTCGTGCCACCCGGACGCGCCCGGCCGGTGACGTCCAATGTGGACAACGCGGCGCGGATCTCGTCGAGGTCGGCGCCGACGACCGCGGCGCGGTGGGAGAACAGCGGACGACGCTGGGCCAGCGAATAGGCCACGTCCAGCAGGTCCGTCGAGGAGCCGAGCCGCGCGAGCAGTGCCCGCGCCTGGTCCGGCAGGGCCGCGGGGGTCCGGGCCGACAGGACCAGGGGCGGCAGCACGCCACCGACGTCCCCCGCCGGTTCGCTCGCGACGGTCTCGACGGCCGGGGCCTGCTCGAGGATCACGTGCGCGTTGGTCCCGCTGTACCCGAACGCCGACACCGCCGCGCGCCGCGGACGCGAGACCTCGGGCCACGGCCGGGCCTCGTCGAGCAGCCGGACGGTCCCGGCGGACCAGTCGACGTCGGCCGTCGGCTCGGCCGCGTGCAGCGTGGCGGGCAGCAGGCCGTGGCGCATCGCCTGCACCATCTTGATCACGCCGGCGACCCCGGCCGCGGCCTGGGTGTGGCCGATGTTGGACTTCACCGAGCCGAGCCACAGCGGCTCGCCGGTGCGGTTCTTGCCGTAGGTGGCCAGCAGCGCGCCGGTCTCGATCCGGTCGCCCAGCGGGGTGCTGGCGCCGTGCCCTTCGACGGCGTCCACTTCGGTCGGTTCGAGCCCGGCGGTGGCCAGTGCCCGGCGGATCAGCCGCTCCTGGGCCGACCCGCTCGGCGCGGTGAGGCCGTTGGACGCGCCGTCGGCGTTGACGGCGCTGGACTTGATGACGGCGAGGACGTCGTGGCCGTGGCGGCGCGCGTCGGACAGCCGCTCCACCACCAGGACGCCGACGCCTTCGCCCCAGCCGAAGCCGTCGGCCGCGGCGGAGTAGGGCTTGCAACGGCCGTCGCGAGCCACCGCGCCGTCCACGAACTGCGCGAACGGCGCGGGCGAAACGAGCGCGGACACGCCGGCGACCAGCGCCAGCGAGCAGTCGCCGCCCCGCAGCGCCTGCGTGGCCTGGTGCAGCGCGACCAGCGAGGACGAGCACGCGGTGTCCACCGACACGGCCGGGCCTTCGAGGCCGAACGCGTAGGCGACGCGGCCCGAGACCACGCTGCTCAGCGCGCCCGACCCGCGGTAGAGCCCGCCGCCCTGGGCCAGCGCGTCACCCGGGTCGTAGTCGGACTGCATCACGCCGACGAAGACGCCGGTGGTGCTTCCCTTGAGCGACAACGGGTCCACGCCGGCGTTCTCGAGCGCGACCCAGGAGGACTCGAGCAGCATCCGCTGCTGCGGGTCCATCATCACGGCCTCGTTGGGGCTGATGCCGAAGAACGCGGCGTCGAAGTCGGTGGCGTCGTGGACGAACCCGCCGTGCGGGGTGCCGCCGTCCGGCGCGACCTGGGGCAGCCAGTGCTCCATGTCCCAGGCGCGGTCCTCCGGGAAGGCGGTGATGCCGTCGCCGCCCGCGGCGACCAGCTGCCACAACGCGTCGGGGCTGTCGGCGCCGCCGGGGAACCGGCAGGCCATGCCGACGATCGCGATCGGCTCGTCGTGCCCGGCGCCGGCCACGACCTCCTCCGGCTCTCCCGCGTCGGCGAGGTCGCCCAGCAGCGACTCGTGCAGGTGCGCGGCGAGCTCGCCCGCGGTCGGGTGGTCGAAGACGAGCGTCGCGGTCAGGCTCAGGCCGGTGGCCTCGTTGAGCGCGTTGCGCAGCTCGACCGCGGTCAGCGAGTCGAAGCCGAGGTCCTTGAACGCGCGGTCGGCGTCGACCAGGTCGGCCGAGCCGTGGCCGAGCACCGCGGCCGCGTGCTTGACCACCAGGTCGCGCAGGTGGTCGAGGCGCTTGTCCGCGGGCAGCCGGATCAGCTTGCCCAGCAGCGAATCCGCGCCCGCCTCGCGGTCGGACACCGTCCGCCGCGCCGCCGGGACGAGCCCGCGCAGCAGGTCGGGGACGCCGCCCGCGTCGCGCCACGCGGGCAGGTCGAGCTTGATCGGGACGTAGAGGTCGCCCGCCGCGCCGACCGCGGCGTCGAACAGTGCCAGGCCCTCGTCGACGCCGAAGGCGCCGAGGCCGCGCTTTCCGTTGGTCTCACCGGCCATGCCGGCCGCCGACTCCCACATGCCCCAGGCGAGGGAGTGCGCCGGCTTGCCCTCGGCGTGGCGCACCGCGGCGAGGGCGTCCAGGAAGGCGTTGGCGGCGGCGTAGTTCGCCTGGCCGGGCGCGCCGAGCACGCCGGCGGCCGAGGAGAACGTGACGAACGCGGTGAGGTCGCCGGCCAGCTCGTGCAGGTGCCAGGCGGCCAGGGCTTTCGGGTCGAAGACGCCGTCGATGCGCTCCGGGGTCATCGAGGCGAGGACGCCGTCGTCGAGCACGCCGGCCGCGTGCACGACCGAGTTCACCGGGTGCTTCTTCAGCAGGGCCCGGACCTTGGTGCGGTTGGCGAGGTCGGCGGCCACGAGGGTCGCCGACGCGCCCAGCTCCGCCAGCTCGGCGACCAGCTCGGCCGCGCCTTCGGCCTCCGGGCCGCGGCGGCTGACGAGCACGAGGTCCTTGACGCCGTGCTGCCGCACGAGGTGCTTCGCGACGAGCTTGCCCAGCGCGCCGGTGCCGCCCGAGACGAGCACCGTGCCCCACTCGGGCGCGGCACCGGCTTCGGGGGTCGCACGGGCGAGCCGGGGCACGGTCACTTCGCCGTCGGCGACGCGGACCGACGACTCGTCGGCGGCGGCGATCGCGGCCAGCTGCGCCGGCGTCGCGGAGCCCTCGACGAGCACGATCCGGCCCGGGTTCTCGACCTGCGCGGAGCGGACGAGCCCGGCGACGGTGGCGCCGGCCAGGTCGCCGTGGGTGACCACGACCAGCCGATCCGGTCCCGCCAAAAGGTTCTTGAGTTCGGACAGTGCACTGTGGACGGCCTTCTTCGCGGCGGCCGCGGTGGTTCCCGGGGCGACCTCGTACACCGCAACGTCTTCGGTGCCTTCGGGAAGCGGCGCCGGGACCCAGTCGATCCGGTAGAGGGAGTCGGTGCTCGCGGGCACCGCGCGGGCCGCGGCCAGCTGCTCCTCGCTGATCCGGCGCAGCCCCAGCGCGCCGACCCGGGCGACCGGGGCACCCGCGGAGTCGGCCAGCAGCAGCTCGACCGTCTGGTCCCCGGTCGGGTGGACCTGGACCCGCAGTGAGGACGCGCCCGCGGCCAGCAGCTCGACATCGGACCAGGAGTAGGGCAGCGTGGTGCCCTCCCCCGCCGCGCCGCTGAGGCCGATGGCGTGCAGCGTCGCGTCGAAGACCGCCGGGTGCAGGCCGAACGCTTCGGCGCCGAGGCGCTCCTGCTCGGGCAGCGCGACTTCGGCGAAGACGTCCTCGCCGAGCCGCCAGGCCGCGCGCAGGCCCTGGAAGACGGGGCCGTACGCCATACCGGCTTCGGCCAGCAGGTCGTACATGCCCTCGATGTCGACGACCTCCGCGCCGGCCGGCGGCCACGCGCTCAGGTCGAACGCGGGGCCCGCCGTGGCCGGTTCCAGGGTGCCGTCGGCGTGCCGGGCCCAGCCGCCGGTCGCGGCGAGGTCGTCCGTTCGCGAGTGGACACTGATCGAACGGGACCCGTCGGCGGCGGGCGTGCCGAGCCGCACCTGGATCCGCGCGGCCCCCTTCGCCGGCAGCACCAGCGGGGCGTGCAGGGTCAGGTCGCGGACGCGGCCGCAGCCGGCTTCGTCGCCCGCACGGACGGCCAGTTCGACGAACGCCGTGCCGGGCAGCAGGATCGCGCCGCCGACGACGTGGTCGTTGAGCCACGGGTGGGTGGCCGCGGAGATGCGGCCGGACAGCACCACACCGTCGGCGTCGGCCAGCAGCGTGGCCGCGCCGAGCAGGGGGTGGTCGACCGGGTCGAGGCCGAGCGAGGAGAGGTCGCCGGAGTCCGACGACACCTCCAGCCAGTAGCGCTGGTACTGGAAGGCGTAGGTCGGCAGGTCCGCGCGGGTCGCGCCACGGGCGGCGAAGTGCGCCGCCCAGTCCGGCACCACGCCGCGGACGTGCAGGCCGGCCAGCGCGGTGGCGAGCGCGACGTCCTCGGGGACGTCCCGGCGCTGCGCCGCTACGGCGACCGCGCTGTCCGATGTGGACTGAGGGACGACGGCGGTCAGCGGCGCGTCCGGGCCCAGCTCGAAGAACCGGTTGACGCCCTCGGCGGCCAGCGCGCGCACTGCGTCGGCGAACCGGACCGGCTGCCGGACGTTGCGCACCCAGTACTCGGGGTCGGTCAGCTCGGCCGAGACCTCCGCGCCGGTGACGCTCGAGACGACGGTCAGCTCGGGCTGCGCGTAGGTGAGCGTCTTGGCGACGGCGCGGAATTCGGCGAGCATCGGCTCCATCAGGCGCGAGTGGAACGCGTGCGAAACTTTCAGCCGCGTCGTCCGGCGGCCGGCTTCGACGAACTTGTCACCGATCGCGATGACGGCGGCTTCTTCGCCGGACAGGACGACCGAGCGCGGGCCGTTGACGGCGGCGACGTCGACCGTCCCTTGTGGATCGTGCGCGGCGACCTCGTCGGGCGTCCCTTCGACGGCGACCATCGCGCCCCCGGCAGGGAGCGCCTGCATCAGCCGGCCGCGGGCGGCGACGAGCTTGGCCGCGTCGGCGAGGGAAAGCACGCCGGCGCAGTGCGCGGCGGCGAGTTCGCCGATGGAATGACCGCACACCGCGTCCGGGACCAGGCCCCACGACTCGACGAGCCGGAACAGCGCGACCTCGAAGGCGAACAGCGCGGCCTGCGTGTTCCCGGTCTGCGCCAGGGCTTCGGCGTCGGTGTCGATCACTTCGCGGATCGGACGGTCGAGGTGCTTGTCGAGTTCGGCGCAGGCTTCGGCGTACGCCTCGGCGAACCGCGGGTACGCGGCGGCCAGCTCGCGGCCCATGCCGGGACGCTGGGAACCCTGGCCGGAGAACAGGAATCCGGTGCTGGTCTCACCCCGGGCAACGCCGGTCAGCGCGCCCGGCTCGCCGTCGGCGAACCCGCGCAGCGCGGCCAGGAGTTCGTCGCGGTCGCTCGCCACCACGGCGGCGCGGTGGTCGAGGTGGGTGCGGCCGGCGGCCAGCGTGCGGGCGACGTCCAGAAGCTGAGCGGGGTTCTCGTCGAGGTCGGCGAGCAGCCGGGTGGCCTGCGCCCGCAACGCCTGCGGCGTCCGTCCGGAAAGGACGAACGGGATCGCGGCGCTGTCGCGGGGGGTCTCCTCGGCTGCTTCCGGTTCCGGGGCTTCCTCGATGATGACGTGCGCGTTGGTGCCGCTCAGGCCGAAGCACGAAACCGCGCCGCGGCGCGGGTGCCCGTTCCGCTCCCACGGGCGGCGCTCGGTGAGCAGCTCGACCTGCCCGGCGCTCCAGTCGACCTGCCGGGTCGGCTGGTCGACGTGCAGGGTCTGCGGCAGCACGCCGTTGTTGAGGGCCAGGACGATCTTCAGCACGCCGGCGACGCCGGACGCGGCCTGCGTGTGACCGACGTTGGACTTGACGGATCCCAGCCACAGCGGGGAGTTCTCGGGCCGGCCCTGGCCGTAGGTCGCCAGCAGCGCGCCGGCCTCGATCGGGTCGCCGAGCTTGGTCGCGGTGCCGTGCGCCTCGACGACGTCGACCTCGTCCGGGGTGACGCGGGCGTTGGCGAGCGCCTGGCGGATCACGCGCTGCTGGGCCGGGCCGTTGGGCGCGGTCATGCCGTTGGACGCGCCGTCCTGGTTGATCGCGGTGCCGCGGACGACCGCGAGCACGGGGTGGCCGTTGCGGCGGGCGTCGGACAGTTTTTCCACCAGCAGCATCCCGCAGCCCTCGGACCAGCCGGTGCCGTCGGCGGAGTCGGCGAAGGCGCGGCAGCGGGCGCTGCGGGCGAGCGTGCCGTCGAGGCTGAACTCGACGAAGGTGCGCGGCGTCGACATCACCGAGACGCCGCCGGCCAGCGCGAGCGAGCACTCGCCGGAGCGCAGCGCCTGCACGGCCATGTGCAGCGCGACGAGTGACGACGAGCACGCCGTGTCGATGGTGACGGCGGGGCCTTCCAGGCCGAAGGTATAGGCGAGCCGGCCGGAGATGACGCCGGAAGAGCCGTAGCTGCCCTGGTAGTTGTGGTACATCGTGCCGGCGAAGACACCGGTGGGGCTGCCCTTCACCGAGTGCGGCGCGATGCCCGCGCGTTCGAAGGCCTCCCAGGAGGTTTCCAGCAGGAGCCGCTGCTGCGGGTCCATGAGCAGGGCCTCGCGCGGGCTGATGCCGAAGAGGTCGGCGTCGAAGTCCAGGGCGTCGTGCAGGAACCCGCCTTCGCGCACGTAGCTCGAGCCGGGGCGTTCGCCGGCCGGGTCGTAGAGGCGTTCGAGGTCCCAGCCGCGGTTGGCGGGGAACTCGCCGATCGCGTCGACGCCTTCGTCGAGCAGCCGCCAGAACTGTTCCGGGGTGGTGGCGCCGCCGGGGAACCGGCACGCCATGCCGATGATCGCGATCGGTTCCCGCGCGGCTTCGGTCAGCCGCCGGTTCTTCTCGCGCAGCCGTTCGCTCTCCTTGAGGGAGGCACGGAGCGCACCGACCAGCTTGTCTTCGGAGTTGCCCACGAGTCCTCTTTCCTTCCACGTCGCCTGCGCTGGAAAGGGGGATCGCGCACCCCCACAGCAATGCGACCGACGATACGAGCGCACGGCGCCCCCACCCACCCCTAACGGCCCCGGTTGCGGCGGAAACCGCGCCCCTAAGCGCGGCGGCGGAAAGCTTTCGCCGACCGGGGTGGCGGACCCGCCGCGGCCACGGCCGGCTCGCCCGGCGCACCGGCACCCGGAAGTCTTGAATGAGTCATTCAGGGCGTGGGAGGTCCTGAATGACTCATTCAAGACACCCGGGAACGCGCCCCTACGCTCCGCGTTCCCCGCCCCGCCAAGGTCCGCTTTAGACGGTCTTTAGGGGTTGTCGGCCGGGACGAGCGGATGTCAGATTTCCGGGAGACATTTCCGCTCGTGTTGCCGTGCGACGGCACTTCCATTCAGCAAAGACTGGGGATCCGGTATGCACAGGAAAATTCGCAAACTGCTGGTCGTGGGAGCGCACGGCGACGACGAGACGCTCGGCGCGGGCGGCACCATCGCCCGGCTCGCCGACGAAGGCGTGTCGGTCTCGCTCTGCATCCTCACCAACGACGACGGCTCGCGGTCGCCGGACGGCGCCGGGGTCGTCAACCGCACCGCCGCGATCGAGCTGGCCGCCAAGACGCTCGGCATCGAACGCGTGCGCATCCACGAGTTCGGGGACAACCGCCTCGACACCGTCAGCCACCTCGAGCTGAACCGGATGGTGGAGAACGAGGTCCGCGACTTCGAGCCCGACACGATCCTCACCACCAGCATGTGCGACCTGAGCACCGACCACGCGCTGGTCAGCCGGGCCGCCCGGGTGGCGGGCCGGCCGGGCAAGGGCAGCGTGCAGGAGGTGCGGACCTTCGAGATCCGCTCCGCCACCGACGTCGGCGAGGCGTCCGGGCTGCCGGTCACCTTCCGCCCCAACTGCTGGCAGCGCCTCGAGGACTCGCACGTCGACCGCAAGATCGAAGCCCTGCGCGCGTACGGCAAGGAACTCGAGCCGTGGCCGCACCCCCGCAGCGAGCGGGGTGTCCGCGCACTGGCGGAGTACCGCGGTTCGCAGATCTCCACCGGCCTCGCCGAGGCCTTCGAAATCGTCCGGGTCGTGCACTGACCTGCGTCCCATTCCACCGTGCAAGAAACGGGTGAACCGCAATGACGAGTACTGTCGCCGAATTCGAAACCATCGCCGAGCGCAACGAGCTGACCTCGGTCGCGGTGATCGGGATGGGGTACGTCGGCCTCCCGACCGCGCTCGGCCTGCACGAGAGCGGTGTCGAGGTGATCGGCATCGACCTCTCGCAGAACCGCCTCGACGCGATCCGCTCCGGCGAGGTCGACCTGATCGAGGCCGACCACCGCCGGCTGGAGAAGGCCGTGCACCAGGAGGACTTCCGGCTCACCGCCGACTCGGCCCGGATGGCCGAGGCCGACGCGGTGCTGGTGTGCGTCCCGACCGGGCTCGACGAGTACCTGATGCCCGATCTGGGCCCGCTGGAGAGCGCCTGCGCGGCGCTCGTCAAGCACGCACGGCCCGGGCAGACGCTGATCCTCACCTCCACCAGCTACGTCGGCACGTCCGGGCGGCTGCTGGTGAAGCCGTTGGTCGCCAAGGGGTTCAAGATCGGGCGGGACATCTTCGTCGCGTCCAGCCCGGAGCGCATCGACCCCGGCAACGTGACGCACACGCAGCAGGAGACCCCGCGCGTGCTCGGCGGCGTGACGCCGACGTGCACCGCGATGGCGCAGCGCGTGATCAACCTGCTGACGCCGGCCGTGCACTGCGTCAGCTCGGCCGAGGCCGCCGAGCTGACCAAGCTGTACGAGAACACCTTCCGCGCGGTGAACATCGCGCTGGCCAACGAGTTCGCGGAGATCAGCGACGGCTTCGCGATCGACCCGATCGAGGTGATCGACGCGGCGGCGAGCAAGCCGTACGGTTTCATGGCGTTCCACCCCGGCCCCGGCGTCGGCGGCCACTGCATCCCGTGCGACCCGCACTACCTGCTCTGGCAGCTGCGCGCGACGCAGCACAACGCGCCGCTCGTCACGCAGGCCATGCACGCCATCGCCGAACGGCCCAAGCAGGTCGTCGATCGGATCGCGGCCACGCTTTCCCGGGACGGCAAGGGTTTGGGCGGCACCCGCGTGCTGGTGGTCGGCGTGACGTACAAGCCCGGTGTCCAGGACGTCCGGTCATCGTCGGCTTTGGACATCATCGACCTGCTGGCGGCGCGGGGCGCGAAGGTCGGCTACCACGACCCGCTCGTGCCGACCATCCGCGTCACCGGCGGGCAGCTGGACAGCGTCGCCGAGCCGGAGGCCGGTGACTGGGACGTCGCGCTGATCCACACCGTCCAGCCCGGCCACGGCTACGACTGGCTCGGGGACGTCCAGCTCGTCATCGACGCCACCTACCGTTTCGACCCCGCGCTTTTCGCGAACTGAGAGGAAATCCGACGTGCGTTACCTCATCACCGGCGGTGCCGGCTTCATCGGCTCCCACCTGACCGAGCACCTCCTGGAGCGCGGCCACGAGGTCGTCGCGCTCGACAACCTCAGCACCGGCACGCTCGACAACCTCGCCGGCTTCCGGGACAACCCGGGCTTCCGCTTCGTGCGCGGCTCGGTCACCGACCCCTCGGCCGTCGAGGCGTGCATGGCGGGGATCGACGCGATCTTCCACCTCGCGGCCGCGGTCGGCGTCTTCACCATCCTCGACAAGACGATGGAGAGCCTCCGCACCAACCTGCACGGCACCGAGACCATGCTGGACGCGGCGCTGCAGCACGACGTCCCGATCCTGGTCGCCTCGACCAGCGAGATCTACGGCAAGAACACGGCCGACGGCCTCACCGAGGACGCCGACCGGATCATCGGCTCGCCGCTGAAGAACCGCTGGTCCTACGCCGAGGCGAAGGCGCTGGACGAGACGTTCGCGTACCTGTACGCGGTGGAGCACGGCCTGCGCACGGTGATCGTCCGGCCGTTCAACACGGTCGGCCCGCGCCAGACCGGCCGCTACGGCATGGTCATCCCGCGGTTCGTGAAGCAGGCCTTGGCGGGCGAGCCGATCACGGTGTTCGGCGACGGCCAGCAGACGCGCTGCTTCTGCCACGTCCACGACGTCGTGCCGGCGCTGGTGGCCCTGCTGTCCGACGAAACGGCGTACGGCAAGGTGTTCAACCTCGGCAGCACCGAGCAGACGACGATCGCCCAGCTCGCCGAGCGCGTGATCGCGGCGACCGGCTCGACGAGCACGATCGCGAAGGTCCCGTACGAGGAGGCCTACGGCGACGGGTACGAGGACATGCAGCGCCGGATCCCGGACTGCACGCGGGCGAACCAGCAGATCGGGTTCTCGCCCACGCGGACGCTGGACGACATCATCTCGGCCGTCGTCGCCGACCGCCGCGGTTCCTGACCCGGTCCCGATGTAGTGAATGACTCATTCCTGTCGCCTGGCGACAGGAATGAGTCATTCACGTCGTTTCAGCGGTGCTTCGCCGGGCCGAGCTTGCGGTACACCGTCTCCAGCAGCCCGGCCGCGTCCGCCGCCGCGATCCCCAGTTTCTCCGCGATCGCGTCGATGCCCGTCGCGTCCGCGGCCAGCTCGGCGACCTTCAGCTCGGTGTCGGTGAGCAACGCGTTCACTGTCCGCCCTCGGCGCCGTCGAACTCGCCCGCCAGCGCGGCGCGGCCGGCGACCCCCAGCTTGCGGTAGACCCGCGTCAGGTGCTGCTCCACCGTGCTGACGGTGATGTACAGCGTCGCCGCGATCTGGCGGTTCGTGCGGCCCTCCACGGCCAGTTCCGCCACCCTCAGCTCCGCCTCGCTCAGCACCGACGCCGACGCCGAGGCCGCGGCCGGCTCCGGGCGTGGGACCGGCCGGGGCGCTGACGGCGGCCGGGCGCGGCCCTGCCGGGGCACGTGCACCGCCTTCACCAGGCTGCCGCCGCGTTCCGCGCGCTGGCTCAGCTGGTTGATCGTGCGCATCGTCTTCGCCAGCTCCAGCCGGTCACCCGACGCCTTGAAGCTCTCCGCCGCCCGGTTCAGCAGCCCCGGCCGCGCCGCCGCGTCCCCGGCGAGCGCCAGGATCCGCAGCGCGAGACCGCGGGAATACGCGTCGGCCGGGCCGGCGCCGGCCAGCTGCTGCTTGGCCAGTTCGACGGCCAGCGCCGTGTTGCCCAGGCCCAGGTTCGCTTCCGCGAGGTCGGCCTGCCACGGCAGGATCGTCGGCAGCTCCAGGTCCTGCTCGCGCAGGATCCGCCGGCACTGCTGCAGATCGCTCACGGCCGCGAGGCCGCGGTTGGTCGCCAGGTGGAACTGCGCGCGGGCCCGCAGGTAGCGGACGCCGCCGAGGGTGCCCCACACCGCGTCCGGCAGCGGGTGCCGAAGCACCGCCGCCGCGTCCTTGAACGCCCCGGCCGCGGTGTGCGCGATCAGCAAGGTGCCCAGCGGGTGAGCGATCGCGACGCCCCAGTTCGGCGCGTCCAGCATGCCCAGCGCCCGCGTCGCCAGCTCGACGGCACCCCCGACGTCGCCCCGGCGCAGCCGCAGGCTCGCGAGGATCGCGTCGAGCATCGCCTTCCACGTGATCGCGCCGCGGTATTCGGCTTCCTCACTGAGAGACGTGCACCAGCCCTCGGCGCGGTCGCCCTTGTCGTCGTGGGCCAGCGCGAGGATCGCCGTGGCGAGCGCCTCCAGCGAGGTGTCGGACAGCCGGCAGTTCTGCAGGATCCGTTCCGCGCACGCCGAAGTCGCCTCGGTGCCGCCGGTCCGCCACATCGCGGCCAGCGTGTTCGCCGTCTGCAGCCAGGGATCGCCCGCTTCGGCCGTCGTCGTCGAAACGCCGTAGTGCCAGTACCCGGCCAGGACCAGCTCGGCCGAGGTGCGCGGGTCGAGCGGCTCGACGTCGTGCTCGAGCGCGGCGAACGCGTGCTCGAAGGTGTCCCGGTCGCCGAGCCACAGCGACTGCCGGGCGAGCCCGATCCGGTCGGACCGGTCCAGCGAACCGGCCTCGCGCAACGACTTCAGGTGCGGCGCCGCGGCGGCCGGGTTGACGCGCCAGGTGATCTTGGCCAGCAGCTGGGAGATGGTCTGCCGCTCCCAGGTCGCCGTCGAGACGGAGTCGGCGAGCTTCAGGCAGCGGGTGGCGAACTCGATGTCGTCACCGAGCATCACCTGCTCCGCCGCCGCGACCAGCACCGGAAGCGCCCAGTCGGGCTGCGCCTCCCCGGCGGCGACGAGGTGCCGCGCGACGTCGGCGGGGCTCAGCCCGCGAGCGTGCTTCACCTCGGCGGCCCGCACGTGCAGCCGGACTTTCTCGGGCCCGCGCAGCCCGCCCAGCACCGCGGCGGCGGCGAGCGGCCGGAACCGGACGCCGGCGACGAGACCCGCGTCGGCCAGCCGCCCGGTGGACGCCTCGGCTTCCAGGGGGTCGACGCCGGCGACGATGGCGACGGCCTCGGTCGTGACGTCGCTGTCCAGCACCGCGATCGCGGTCGCCACCTCCCGCAGCGGCGAGCCGTAGCGGTGCAGCAGCCGTTGCACGGCTTCGGAGTAGGCCGAACCGGTGTCCGCGCTGCCGCGGTGGGCGTCGATCAGGGCCCGGACCAGCAGCGGGTTCCCGGCGCTCAGCTCGTGGATCCGCTCGGGCAGCCCGTCGCCCTGCACGAGTTCGGCGATGGCCTGGACCGACATCGGCGTCAGCTCGACGTGCCGGTGCGGCAGCGAGGTGAACGGCAGGTCGGCGTAGGACCCGTCGGCGTGGTTGAGGACCAGCAGCAGCGCGGCGGAGGGGGTCCGGCGTTGCAGGCGCAGCAGGAGCCGCGCGGAGGTCTCGTCCACGTGGTGGAGGTCGTCGACGGCCACCAGCACCGCGCGTTCGCGGGCCAGCCGGTGCAGTGCGCCGCACAGCCCGGCGATCCGGTCGTCGACGGAGTCGGCGGCCGGCAGCTCGGTCAGCGACGACGGCAGCAGCGGGCTGGCGAGCAGCTGGTCGAGCACCCCGCCGTCCACGTCGCGTTCGTCGGCGGCACCGGTCGCGGTCAGCGTCACGATGCCGAGTTCCTTGGCCCGCACCACCAGCTGGTGCTGCAGGTGTGTCTTCCCGCTGGCCGGGCCTCCGCCGACCAGCACCGTTTCGCCGACGCCGGTGTCGCATTCGATCAGCAGGTCCTCGAGAAAAGCCAAGGCCCCATGCGGATTGTCTCGGCGGTTCTGCCCCCAGATCACGCCCATCGCAAGCTCCTCGAAGCAGGCGGTTGTCTTCCTGCCCTGACGACGTTCGCAGCAGGCGCCTAAGCAGGGCCAACAGCGATCTAAAGTCACCCAACGGAGTGAATCGGACACAGTTTCGCGGGGGGTGTGGTCGGTTGATCTCGGGTGGCCGTCATAGGGGTTGCCACGACCGGGAAAGCCCCCAAAACTTCGGGAACCATGACTGCCGTAAACGAAAGAACGAGCCGGTGGATCCGGCGCTTCCACGCGGCCGATGACGCCGCCGTGCGGCTCGTCTGCCTGCCGCACGCGGGTGGTTCGGCCACCGCCTACTTCCCGTTCTCGCGTGCGGCCGCGCAAGCCGGCCTCGATGCCGATGTCGTTGCCGTGCAGTACCCCGGGCGGCAGGACCGGCTCGGCGAACGGTGCTTCGACGACGTCGGGGCCATGGCCGACGCCATCGCCGACGACCTCGGCCCCTGGTTCGACCGGCCCGTCGCGCTCTTCGGGCACAGCATGGGCGCGACGCTCGGCTACGAGGTCGCCCGCCGGCTCGAGGCGCGCGGCGCCCAGCCGCTGGGGCTGTTCGCTTCGGCCTGCCGGGCGCCGTCCCAGCAGCGGATCGAGTACGTCCACCAGCGCGACGACGACGGCCTCATCGCCGCGTTGAAGGAGCTCAGCGGCACCGACAGCGCCGTGCTGGGCGACGACGAGCTGCTGCGCATGGTGCTGCCCGCGGTCCGCGGCGACTACACCGCCGTCGAGACCTACCGGCACCGGCCCGGCACCGAGCTGGCGTGCCCGATCCAGGTCCTGGTGGGCGACGACGACCCGGTCACCGAGCTCGCCGAGGCCGACGCCTGGCGAGCCCACACGACCGGCGGCTGCGGGGTCGAGGTGTACCCCGGCGGCCACTTCTACCTGAACGCCCAGCTCGACGGCGTCCTGGCGGTCGTCGCGGCCCGGCTGCGCGACTGGGGTGCCCGCGCAACCCCCTGATCCGGGCAGCGGCAGGGGTGGGGGAAACCCCAGCCGGTGTTCAGGTGCCGACCCCATGGTTCGGCGGGTCCCGATCCGCGAAACTGGGTACATCGAGGAAAACGACCCGCCCCCGGAGGTAGTCATGATGGCGATCCAGACCGTTCCCGGTGTCACCCAGCGGATGCTCCCCAACGGCCACCTGCGCCTGACCTGCCGCGGCACCAGCCGCCAGGTCGACTGCGAGCCCGTGGCGGCGGCGATGTGGATCGCGCTGAAGCAGCACAACGGCGACGTCGACCGCGCAAGCGCCGTCCTGGCGGCGCTGTGGGAGACCGACGTCGAGGACACCCGCTACGACATGGAGCTGCTGGCGGGCTCGCTGTGCTCGCTGGGGTTGCTCGCCGAAGTCTGATCGCCCCCTGGGGCGGTGCACGGTTCGGGTCGCCGTGCGCCGCCTTTCGTTGTGCTTAAAGCCCTGTCGGCTCGCGTCGAGCGCCCGGTCCCCGGTGCGATCCGCGAGTTCTGCTCTCGCGTCGAACGCCCCGCTACGGCGACCCGCTGGCCCGCCCCGAGCGGCCTCGCGCCTCGGCGAACCCCGCGCGCAGAGGTCTTGAATGAGTCATTCAGGACCTCCCACGCCCTGAATGACTCATTCAAGACGCTCCGCCTTGGCACCCCACCGTCTCCGGCGCCGGTCGCCGAAAGCGATCCCCGGTGCCGCCCGGCGCGGCATCGCGACCCGCGGTCACCGCACCGGGACGCCATGAACGACTCGTTCATGCCATCCGCCGCCTGAACGGCTGACTGCCCACCGCCTCACCACAAAAGCCGCCACAGAAGCCCACACCAAAGGCGAGAGGCCCCCGAGAACGGGCACCGACGAGAACCCAGACTCCCCCCGCACCCCGATCCGAAGCCACAACACGGCCGGCAACACCGGGTCAAGGCATCTTTCCCGCCTTGACGCGGTGTTGCCGGCCGTAGTCACAATGACAGCTTCGGGGTGCCGGAAGGGCTTTGGCAGGACAGCTGTTCCCGCCCGGCACCACCGCACGCGGAACGCTGGGCTTCGGCGGTCACGGCCGGCCGAGAGCGAACCCCGCGCACGCAAAAAAGGACCGCCTCCGACGCCATTGGCGGAAGCGGTCCCGATGTCCCGGCCGGGGGAGGCAGCCGGGAAGCTCAGCCCTGGGACTCCAGTTCTTCGTCCAGCATCGCGAACAGCTCGTCCGCGCCGGCCTCCTCGAGTTCGCGGTCCGCCGGGGAGAACGTCGCCACCAGCTCGCGCAGCCGGCCCACGACCGCCACACGCGCAGAAGCGTCCAGCGACCGCAGCTCGGCCTCCAGGTCCGTCAACCGGACCTCCACCGCCGACGGCGGGTCGGCCAGTCCCGAGCCGAGGAACGCAGCCAGCGCCGAAGCCGACGGGTGGTCGAAGATCAGCGTCGCCGGCAAGCGCTGGCCGGACACCGATTCCAGCCGGTTGCGCAGCTCGATCGCCGTCAAGGAGTCGAAGCCCAGCTCGATGAAGCCCTTGCGCGGGTCGACCGCGTCCCGGCGTTCGTGGCCCAGGACCACCGCCGCCGTGCCGCACACCAGGTCCAGCAGCGCGCGCTCGCGGTCCGCAGCCGGCAAGGCCACGATCCGGGCCCACGAGTCGTCCGACGCCTCCACGCGACGACGACCGCCGCGGACCAGGCCCCGCAGCATCGCCGGGACGCTGTGCGCGTCGGCCCGCAGGCCCGACATGTCCAGCCGGACCGGCACCAGCGACGGCTGTGACGTCCCGAAAGTCGCGTCGAACAACGAAAGCCCGTCGTCGAACGACAAGCCGAACACGCCCGAACGCGCCATCCGGATCAGGTCCGTCTCCGCCAGCTCGTTCGACATGCCGCCCTCGGACCAGAGGCCCCACGCCAGCGACACCGCGTGCCGCCCGGTGGCCGCCCGGTGGTGGGCCAGCGCGTCCAGGAAGACGTTCGCCGCCGAGTAGTTCGCCTGGCCCGCCGCGCCGAGCGTGCCGCCCGCCGACGAATACAGGACGAACGGGATGTCCAGCGAAGCGGTCAGCGAGTGCAGGTTCCACGCCGCGTCGATCTTGGGCCGCAGCACCGCGTCCATCCGCTCCGGCGTCAGCGCCAGCAGGACGCCGTCGTCGACGACACCGGCCGTGTGCACGACCGCCGCCAAGTCGACGCCGGCCAGGAGCTCGGCCGCCGCCTCCCGGTCGGCGAGATCGCACGCCGCGAGGGTAACCGTGGCTCCCAGGGAAGTCAGCGACGAAACCAGCTCGTCGGCCCCCGGCGCCGCGGCACCGCGGCGGCTCGTCAGCAGCAGGTTCCGGACGCCGTGGTCGGTCACCAGGTGCCGGGCGATCAGCTGCCCGAGCACGCCGGTGCCTCCGGTGACCAGCACCGTTCCGTCCGGGTCCAGGGCAACCGGAGCCGAAGAAGGCACGAACTTCGCCAGCCGGTGCACCAGCACCGCGCCGTCGCGCACCGCGACCCCGGGCTCGTCGGCGTACATCGCCCCGAGCACCGCGTCCAGGGGCAGCTCGCCGCCGTCGACGTCCACGACCATGAACCGGTCGGGGTACTCCAGCTGAGCCGTCCGGATCACGCCCCAGAGCGCGGCGTGCGTCAGGTCGTCGACACCCTCGTCCGGCCGCGTCCCGATCGCCCGCTGCGCCACGACGACCAGCCGCGACGACCCCAAAGTCTCTTCGGCGACCCAGGCCTGCGCCAGCGCCAGCAACCGGTGCGTGGCTGCACGGGCCGCGGAAGGCGACGCCGTCGAAGGCGCCACGAACGGCGCGAACACCACGTCCGGCCGCACACCGTCGGCCACCAGGGCGGGAAGGTCCACATAGGACTTGCCCGGCAGCCCGAACCCGGACCCGAGCACCGCGGACGAGACGCCCGAAACCGCGTCGCCCGCGAACGGCTGCCACTCGACCCGGAACAGCGAGTCGTCCACCGCCGACCGCGTGGCGCGGAACGCGTCGGCCGCGATCGGCCGCAGCGACAGCGCTTCGATGCTGAGCACCGGCGCACCGGCGGCGTCCGTCGCGGTCATCGACACGGTGTTCTCGACGTCCGACGAGATCAGCACCCGCAGGTCCGACGCGCCGGCGGCGTGCAGGGACACACCCGACCACGCGAACGGCAGCACCGGCTTGTCCTCGGTCGGCCCGGCGAGGCCGATCGTGTGCAGTGCCGCGTCGAGCAGCGCCGGGTGCAGGCCGAACGCCGAAGCGTCGGTGTCCTCCGGCAGCGCCACCTCGGCGGCGAGCCGGTCGCCGACCTGCCAGACGCGGCGGAGCCCGGCGAACACCGGGCCGTAGTCGAAGCCCTGCGCGGCCAGCTCGTCGTAGCGGGCGGTCACGTCGATCTCGGTCGCTCCCGCAGGCGGCCACTCGGCCCCCACGGCGGGCGCGGAAAGAGCGGCGGACAGCCGGCCGGAACCGTGCTGCACCCACTCGGAAGCATCCTCGGCCTGCGAATAGATCGCCAGAGAGCGCTGCTCCGATTCGAGAGCACCGACGACGACCTGCAGCCGGACGGCCCCTTCCGCGGGCACGATCAGCGGCGCGGCCAGGGTCAGCTCGTCGAGCCGGCCGCAGCCGACCTCGTCGCCGGCGCGGATCGCCAGCTCGACGAACGCCGTGCCGGGGAACAGCATCGAGCCCTGCACGACGTGGTCGGCCAGCCACGGCTGCGTGGCAGCCGAAAGCCGGCCGGTCAGCACGGCCCCGCCCGAATCGGCCGCGACGACGACGGCACCCAGCACCGGGTGCTCGGCGTCGCGCTGCCCGACCTCGGCGACGCCGCGGACGCGGGCGCCGGTCGGGTTCTCCAGCCAGTAGCGCTTTCGCTGGAACGCGTACGTCGGCAGCTCGACCGGCGCGCCGCCGGCGTAGAACGCCGAGAAGTCCACAGTGGACCCGGCGACGAACAGCGAAGCCACCGCGGCGGCCGCCGACTCGCCTTCGGGCCGGTCCTTGCGCAGCACCGGGACGAACGCCGCCCGGTCGTCCGCGCCCAGGCACGTCGGCCCCATCGCGGTGAGCACCGCCGACGGGCCGACCTCGACGAACGTCGTGACACCCGCGTCGAGCAGCGTGCGGATCCCGTCGGCGAACCGGACGGCGTCGCGCACCTGGCTCACCCAGTACTCCGGGGAGGTCAGGTCGGCGTCCGGCGAAACCGTCGACACGATCGGAATCGCGGGCTCGGCATAGGTCAGGTTGCGGGCGATGAAGGCGAAGTCGGCCAGCATCGGCTCCATCAGCGCCGAGTGGAACGCGTGCGACACCTTCAGCCGCGAAGTCTTCTCGAACTTCGAGGCGACCGCGAGGACCGCGTCCTCGTCGCCGGACAGCACGACCGACGCCGGTCCGTTGACGGCGGCGATCGACACGCCGTCGGTCAGCAGCGGCAGGACCTCGGCCTCGGCCGCCGCCACAGCGACCATCGCGCCTCCGGTGGGCAGCGCCTGCATCAGCCGCGCCCGGGCGGTCACCAGCGTGCACGCGTCTTCGAGCGAAAGGATCCCGGCGACGTGTGCCGCGGCCAGCTCACCGATCGAGTGGCCGAGCAGGTAGTCAGGCGTGACGCCCCACGACTCGAGCAACCGGAACACCGCGACCTCGACGGCGAACAACGCCGGCTGCGTGTACCCGGTCTCGTCGGAGCCCAGCACGGTCCGCAGCGGCACGTCGAGGTGCTTGTCCAGCTCGGCGGCCACGACGTCGAAGGCCTCGCCGAACGCGGGGTACGCCGCCGCCAGCTCCACGCCCATCGCGACGCGCTGGGCGCCTTGGCCGGTGAACAGGAACGCCGTGCGCCCGGGGCCGGCCACGCCCTCGACGACACCGGCAGGCGTGCGGCCGGCCGCGTACTCGGTCAGCGCGCGGATCGCGGCTTCCCGGTCGGCGGCCACGACGCCGGCGCGGTGCTCGGCCCGGGTCCGGGTGGTCGCCAGCGAGAACCCGACGTCCACAGTGGACGCGTCGCCGACGGAAGAAGCGAGCTTGCCCGCCTGCGCCCGCAGCGCTTCCGGGTCGTTCGCGGACAACAGCCACGTCACCGGCCCGTCGTCCGACGAGTGCGCCACCGGGTCGCCCTGCTCGACGATCACGTGCGCGTTGGTCCCGCTGATGCCGAACGACGACACGCCGGCGCGCCGCGGCCGTCCGGTCTCCGGCCACGGCTTCGGCTCGCTGAGCAGCGAAACGGTGTCCGTCCATTCGACGTGCGGCGAAGGCTCGTCGGCGTGCAGCGTGCGCGGGAGGACGCCGCGCCGCAGCGCCTCGACCATCTTGATGACGCCGCCGACCCCGGCGGCCGCCTGCGTGTGGCCGACGTTCGACTTGAACGACCCGACGTGCAGCGGCCGGTCGGCCGTGGCCGCCTTGCCGTAGGTGGCGATCAGCGCCTGCGCCTCGATCGGGTCACCGAGCTTGGTCCCGGTGCCGTGCGCCTCGACGGCGTCCACATCGGACAGCTTCAGCCCGGCGTCGGCGAGGGCCGCCTTGATGACCCGCTGCTGCGCGGGGCCGTTCGGGACGGTGATGCCACTCGAAGCGCCATCGGAGTTCACCGCACTGCCGCGCAGCACGGCGAGAACGTGGTGGCCGTTGCGACGCGCGTCGGAAAGCCGTTCCAGCAAGAGCATTCCGGCGCCTTCGGAGCAGCCGACGCCGTCGGCGCCGCTGCCGAACGCCTTGCAGCGGCCGTCCGGGGCGAGGCCCTGCTGCTCGCTGAAGTAGACGAACATGTCCGGCGTCACCATCACCGTGACGCCACCGGCGAGGGCCAGGGAGCACTCGCCGCGGCGCAGCGCCTGGGCCGCCCAGTGCAGGGCGACCAGGGACGACGAACACGCCGTGTCCACCGACACCGACGGGCCTTCCAGCCCGAGGGTGTAGGAGATGCGGCCGGAGATGAGGCTGCCGTCGCTGCTGCCGGCGCCGTAGTCGTGGTACATCACGCCGGCGAAGACGCCGGTCTTGCTGCCCCGCAACGTCGACGGCACAATCCCGGCGCGTTCCACGGCCTCCCACGCGGTTTCCAGCACGATCCGCTGCTGCGGGTCGAGCGTGCGGGCCTCCCGCGGTGAGATGCCGAAGAACTCGGGCTCGAAGTCGGCGGCTTCGTAGAGAAAACCGCCTTCCTTCGAGTACGTCGTGCCGGGCCGGCCGGCGGGGTCGAAGAGCGCTGCCGTGTCCCAGCCGCGGTCCTCGGGGAACTCGCCGACGGCGTCGGTGCCGCCGGCGACGAGGTCCCACAGCTGGTTCGGCGTGGTGACCCCGCCGGGGTACCGGCAGCCCATCCCGATGATGGCGATCGGCTCGCTCATCGCCGCGGTGAGCTTCTGGTTGTCCGCCTTGAGCCGCTCGTTGTCCATCATGGACTGGCGCAGCGCGGCGACGATCTGCTCGGTGGACGGCTGGCTCACTGGGACTCCTCGGTTTCGGTGCCCGCCATCGCGGACTTGACCAGGTCGGCCAGGTCCATGCCGGCGATGGCGGCCACTTCGTCGGTTCCGTTGGCCTCGGCGGCCTCTTCGACCGGCTCGCCGAGCTCGGGCAGCAGCTCCCCGAGCAGGAAGCGGGTCAGCGGGAGCGGGCTCGGGTAGTCGAAGATCAGCGTCGCCGGCAGGCGCAGCCCGCAGGCCGCCCCGAGCCGGTTGCGCAGTTCGAGCGCGGCCAGGGAGTCGATGCCCAGGTCGGTGAAGCCCTTCTCGACGCCGACCGCCGAAGCGTCGTCGTAGCCGAGGACGGCCGCCGCGTGCTCGCAGACCAGCTGCAGCAGCGCGGTTTCCCGCTCGTCGGCCGACATCCCGGTCAGCTTGTCCGCGAAGCCCGCCTCGGGCGCCGCGGTCACCGGACCCGCCGCCGCGGCGGCCCGCCGCGGGGCGGCCGTGACCAGGCCCCGCAGCAGCGGCGCGATCCGGTCGGCCTCCCGCAGGTCGGCCAGCTTCACCGGCACCAGCGCCGGTTCGCCGGCCGCCAGCGCGGCGTCGAAGAGCGCGAGCCCGTCGGTGACGGCCAGCTCCGCGACCCCGTACCGGGCGACGTGCGTCAGGTCGACGGCGTCGCCGCTGCCCTCCCACGGACCCCAGGCCAGCGCCGTCGCCGGGAGGCCCAGCGCCGCGCGGTGTCCGGCCAGCGCGTCCAGGAAGACGTTGCCCGCCGCGTAGTTCGCCTGCCCGGCGGCGAGCAGCAGGCCGCCCGCCGACGAGTAGAGGACGAACGCCTTCAGGTCCAGCGAAGCGGTCAGCTCGTGCAGGTGCCAGGCCGCGTCCACCTTGGGCCGCAGGACGTTCGTGACCTGCGAAGGGGTGAGCGCGGTCAGCACCGCGCTGTCCATCTGCCCGGCGGCGTGCACGACGGCGGTGAGATCGGGCAGCGACTCGATCAGCCGGGCCAGGTCGGCCCGGTCGGTGACGTCGCAGGCCGCGACGGTCACCGAGGCACCCAGCTCCTCGACCAGCTCGCGAGCCCCCGGTGCGTCGAGACCCCGACGGCTGGTGAGCACCAGCTTCCGGGCGCCGCGGGCGACGAGGTGCCGGGCCAGGTGGCCGCCGAGCAGGCCGGCACCACCGGTGATGAGCACCGTGCCGTCGGCGTCCCACTCGACCGGGTCGCCGACCGTCGTGACCTTGGCCAGCCGGGGCACGCGGACCTCGCCGACCCGGACGATCGCTTCCGGCTCACCGGAGGCGACCACCGCGGGCAGGGCCCGCAGCGACTGGGGCAGGTCGTCGACGTCGACCACCTGGACCCGGCCGGGGTTCTCCGCCTGCGCGGCCCGCACCAGGCCCCAGACCGGCGCCTGGGCGAGGTCCGGGTCGTCCGCCACGGCGTTCCGCGTGACGACCAGCAGCTTGCCGTCGGCCGAACCGTCGAGCCAGGTCTGCAACTGTCCCAAAGTGTTCTGGACGGTCGCGTGGACCCGGGCCGGGACGTCACCTTCGGCGGTGACGACCGGCAGGACCAGCACGTCGGCGGCCACCGGCTCGGCGTGCGCCGGGACGCCGAGGCCGAGGTCGTCGGCGCCGAGCACGGCCCAGCCCTCGAGGGACTTGACCAGCCGGACACCGGCGGCGGGCTGCCAGTCGATCCGGTAGAGCGAGTCGGGCACCTTGGCACCCAGCTGGCCCTCCGACACCGGCCGCGTCACCAGCGACTCGATCCACGCGACCGGCGTGCCGGCCGCGTCGGCGAGGGCGAGCGAGGCGTCCTTGCCCTCCTTGCGGACCCGCACCCGCAGCGTCGTCGCCCCGGAGGCGTGCAGCGAAACCTGGTTCCAGGCGAACGGGATCGTCGTCTCGGTCAGCGCCTTCGGCCCACCCGGAACGAGGAAGTCCGTCGCACCCAGCGCCGAGTCCAGCAGCCCCGGGTGGAGGCCGAAGTCGCTCGCCGCGGTGCCCTCGGGCAGCGCCACCTCGGCGAACACCTCGCCCTCGCGCAGCCAGACCGCACGCAGGTTGCGGAACACCGGGCCGTAGCCGAAGCCGAGGCCGGCCAGGTCGTCGTAGAGCCCGGTGAGGTCGACGGCTTCGGCGCCCTCGGGCGGCCACGCCGTCAGATCGAACTCCGCCGGCTGGGCACCGGTGGCCAGCGTGCCGGCCGCGTGCTGCGTCCACCCGTTCTCGGCGCGGGAGTGCACCGACAGGTCGCGGCGGCCGTCCGCGCCGGGAGCGCCGACGACGACGCGGATGTCGACGCCGCCCTCGTCGGGCAGCAGCAGCGGGGCCTGCTGGGTCAGCTCCTCCAGGAGGTCGCAGCCGACCTGGTCGGCGGCGTGCAGGGCCAGCTCGACGTACGCCGTGCCCGGCAGCATCGTCCGGCCCAGCACCACGTGGTCGGCCAGCCAGGTCTGCTTGTCGACCGCGAGCCGGCCGGTGAGGACCGCGCCGCCGTCGGGCAGCTCCACCAGCGCGCCCAGCAGCGGGTGCGCGGCGGACTTGGCGCCCAGCGAACCGACGTCGCCGGCCGGCTTCGTCGCGTTGAGCCAGTACTCCTTGTTCTGGAAGGCGTAGGTCGGCAAGTCCACAGTGGACGCGCCGCGGCCGGCGAACAGCGCCCGCCAGTCGATCTTCGCGCCCCGCGAGTACACCGTGGCGAGCGCGGTGAACAGCGTCTGCACCTCGTCGCGGCCCCGGCGCAGGGCGGGCACGCCCACGACGCGGTCGGGCCGGTCGGCGACCGACGTGTCGCACTCGCGGGCCATGCCGGTCAGGACCGCGTCCGGGCCCAGCTCGACGAACCGGGTGACGCCGGCCGAGAGCAGCGTGCCGACGCCGTCGGCGAAGCGCACCGCCTCCCGGACGTGGTTCACCCAGTACTCCGGCGAGCAGAGCTGCTCGGCGGTGGCGATCCGACCGGTCACGTTGGAGACGACCGGGATGCTTGGCGCGGTGTAGGTCAACTTCGCCGCCACGACGCTGAATTCGTCCAGCATCGGCTCCATCAGCGCGGAGTGGAAGGCGTGCGAGACGACCAGCTGCTTCACGCGGCGGCCGGCTTCCTTGAAGGCGGCCATCGCGGCCTTCACCGCGTCTTCGGGACCGGAGATGACGACCGAGCGCGGGCCGTTGACCGCGGCGACGTCGACCCCGGCCGGGAGCGCGGCGCGCACCTCGTCCTCGGTGGCCGCGATCGCCGCCATGGCTCCGCCTTCAGGGAGCGCCTGCATGAGACGTCCCCGCGCGGCGACCAGGGCACACGCGTCGGCCAGGGAGAAGACCCCGGCGACGTGCGCCGCGGCCAGCTCGCCGATCGAGTGCCCGGCGACGTAGTCGGGCGTCAGGCCCCACGACTCGACCAGGCGGTAGAGCGCGACCTCGATCGCGAACAGCGCGCATTGCGTGTACGCGGTCTGGTTCAGCAGTTCGCTGCCGTCCCGGATGACGTCCTTGAGCGGGACCTCGGTGTCGAAGAGGCCGCAGGCCTCGTCGAACGCGCCGGCGAAGACCGGGAAGGCCTCGTACAGCTGACGTCCCATGCCCGGCTGCTGCGCGCCCTGCCCGGTGAAGAGGAACGCGGTCAGGTCGGCGGCACTGGTCGCGCCGGTGACCGTGCCAGCCGGGGTCCCGCCGGTGGCGAGCCCGTCGAGGGCCTTCAACGCGGCGTCGCGGTTGCCCGCCAGGACCACCGAACGGTGGTCGAGCGCGGCCCGGCCGGTCGCCAGCGAATAGCCGACGTCGGTCAGGTCCAGCTCCGGGTTCGACCGGATCCACGCGGCCAGGCGGGCCGACTGGTCGGCGAGCGCCGCGGCGGTCGTGCCGGCGATCGGCAGCGGGACCGACGGCAGCGCCGGGGCGGTCGCCCGCGGCCGTTCCACAGTGGACGGAGGTGCCTCCTCGATGATGATGTGCGCGTTCGTCCCGCTGATGCCGAAGGACGAGACACCCGCGCGGCGCGGGCGGCCGTTCGGCAGCCACGGCCGGGCCTCGCTCAGCAGCTCGATGTCACCGGTGGTCCAGTCGACGACCGGGGACGGCGCGTCGATGTGCAGTGACTTCGGCAGCATGTTGTGCCGCATGGCCTGGACGACCTTGATCACGCCCGCCGCGCCGCCGGAAGCCTGCGCGTGGCCGATGTTGGACTTCACCGAGCCCAGGTACAGCGGCTGCCCCTCGGGCCGGTCCTGGCCGTAGGTGGCCAGCAGCGCCTGCGCCTCGATCGGGTCACCCAGCTTGGTGCCCGAGCCGTGCGCCTCGACGGCGTCCACTTCGGCCGGAGTCAAGCCGCCGGCCGCGAGGGCCGCGTGGATCACGCGTTCCTGCGACGGCCCGTTCGGCGCGGTGAGGCCGTTGGACGCGCCGTCCTGGTTGACGGCGCTGGAGCGGACCACCGCGAGGACCTCGTGGCCGTTGCGCTGGGCGTCGGACAGGCGCTCCAGCAGGAGCAGGCCCGCGCCTTCGGCCCAGCCGACGCCGTCGGAGGCCGCGGAGAAGGACTTCGACCGGCCGTTGGGCGAAAGCACGCCCTGGCGGCTGGAGTCGACGAAAAGGTCCGGCTGCGAGAGCAGCGTGACGCCGCCGGCGAGCGCCAGCCCGCACTCCCCCGCCCGCAGCGCCTGCACCGCGAGGTGCAGCGTGACCAGCGAGGACGAGCACGCGGTGTCGACCGTCATGCACGGGCCTTCCAGCCCCAGCAGGTAGGAGATGCGGCCGGAGACGACCGCGCCCGAGCTGCCGTTGGGGATGTAGGCGGCGACGTCGAGCGGCGCGCCGGGGACGCGGCTGCCGTAGTCGTCGTACATCGCGCCGGTGAAGACGCCGGTCATGCTGCCGCGCAGCGCGGTCGGGTCGATGCCGGCCCGCTCGATGGCCTCCCACGCCGTCTCCAGCAGGAGCCGCTGCTGCGGGTCCATGGCCAGCGCCTCGCGCGGGCCGATGCCGAAGAACGCCGGGTCGAACAACGTGCCTTCGTGGAGGAAGCCGCCTTCGCGGGCGTAGGTCTTGCCGCGCTTGCCGCGCTCGGGGTCGTAGATGCTGTCGATGTCCCAGCCGCGGTTGGTCGGGAACTCCGACACCGCGTCGACCTCGTCGACGAGCAGCTGCCAGAGGTCCTCCGGCGACCGGACGCCACCGGGGTACCGGCAGGCCATGCCGACGATCGCGATCGGCTCCTGCATCGACGCGTTCGTCCGGGTCGTGGTGGCCGGGACCTTCGCGACCGCGCCGAGCAGCTTGCCCTTGACGAAGTCCGCCACCGCCTTGGCGGTCGGGTGGTCGAAGATCAGCGTCGCCGGCAGGGTCAGGCCGGTCGCGGTGCCGAGCAGGTTGCGCAGCTCGACCGCGGCGAGCGAGTCGAAACCGAGCTCCTTGAACGCCCGCGCACCGTCCACTTCGGACTTGTCGGCGTAGCCGAGCACGGTGGCCACCTGCGTCCGGACGATGTCCAGCAGCACGCGGTCGCGCTCGTTGTCGGCCAGCGCCGCCAGTTCCGCGGCGAGTGCGTTGTCGGCCGCCTTCGCCGCCTTGGCGGTCCGGCGGGCCTTCGGCGGGACGAACCCGCGCAGCAACGCGGGCAGGTCGTCGGTGCGGGCCCGCAGCGCCGCGACGTCGACCCGCAGCGGGGCGATCACGGCGTCGGTGGTGGCGGTCGCCGCGTCGAACAGCGCGAGCCCCTGCTCCGCGGTGACCGCGGGCAGGCCGAGCCGCGCCATCCGGGCGAGGTCCGCCTCGGCCAGCTCGCCGCCGAGGCCGGTGTTCTCCGCCCACAGCCCCCACGCCAGCGCCGTCGCCGGCTGACCGGCGGCCTGCCGGTGCGCGGCGAGGCCGTCGAGGAACGCGTTGGCGGCGGCGTAGTTCGCCTGGCCCGCGGGCAGCACCTGGCCGCCGGCGGAGGAAAACATGACGAACGCGGCCAGGTCACCGGCCAGCTCGTGCAGGTGCCAGGCGGCGTCGACCTTGGCCCGCAGGACCGCGTCGAGCCGGTCGGCGGTCAGCGAGTCGAAGACGCCGCTGTCGGCGGTGCCGGCCGCGTGCACCACGGCGGTGAGGTCGTCGATCGCGCCGAGGACGTTCTCGACCTGGGCGCGCTCGGTGACGTCGCACGCGGCGACCCGCACCCGGGCCCCGAGGTCGGTCAGGTCCTCGACCAGCTGCTCGGCGCCCGGCGCGCCGAGCCCGCGGCGGCTGGTGAGCACCAGCGAGGTGACGCCGTGCTCGGCCACCAGGTAGCGGGCCAGCAGGCTGCCGAGCCCGCCGGTGCCCCCGGTGATGAGCACGGTGCCGCTGCCCCACGGGGAGGCGTCGCCGGGCTCGGTCTTGACGTACCGCGGCACGACGACCGCGCCGTCGCGGATCGCGGCCTCCGGCTCCCCGGAGGCGACGACCGCCGCGATGGTCCCGGCCGTTGCGTCGGCGTCGGCGTCGACCACGAACACGCGGCCCGGGTGCTCGGCCTGCGCACCCCGCGCCAGGCCCCACAGCAGGCCCTGCGTGACGTCCACAGTGGACTCACCAGCGGGGACCGCGTCCTGCGTCACGACCGCGAGCTTCGTGGCGGCGAAGCGGGAGTCGGCCAGCCAGGCCTGGAGTTCGGCGAGCAGCCAGGCGGCGTTCGCCCGCGCCGTCTCCGGGACGTCGCCGGTGCGCTCGGGCACGCTCAGCGTGAGCACACCCGGCACCGGCTCGCCGCGGTCGACGGCGCCGACGAGGTCGGCGAACCCGGCGTAGGTGGCGGCCACTCCGATGCGGCCCCGGCCGACGGCCACGACCTCGGCGTCGGACTGCGGCACGGACACCGGCTGCCAGGCGATCGTCAGCAGCGAGCCGTCCGACTCGGCCGCCGACGTCAGCTCCCGGCGGACCGGGCGGGAGACCAGCGAGCCGATGGTCGCGACCGGACGGCCTTCGCTGTCGGCCACCTCGATGGCCGACACCTCGTCACCGTCGATCCGCTCGATCCGCACCCGCAGCACCGAAGCGCCGGCGGCGTGCAGCGTGACGCCGTTCCAGACGAAGGGCAGCAGCGTCGCGCCGCCCGGGTCGCCGAGGAGGTCGGCGTGCATCGCGATGTCGAGCAACGCCGGGTGCAGGCCGTAGCGGTTCGCCGTCGCCGCCGCCGGTTCCGGCAGCGCGACCTCGGCGAACACTTCGGTGCCGCGCTTCCAGGCGGCCTTGAGCCCCTGGAAGGACGGGCCGTAGCCGTACCCGCGCTCTTCGAGCAGGTCATAGGCACCCTCGACCACGATGGGGGTCGCCCCGGCGGGCGGCCATTCGGTGAGCCCGGCGGGCTCCGGCCGCGGCGCCGCGGACAGCGTGCCGATCGCGTGCTGCGTCCACTCGTCGCCGTCGGCCGGCCGCGAGAAGACGGTGATCGGGCGCCGGTCGCCGTCGGCGGGGCCGACCACGACCTGCAGCGCGACGGCGCCGTCCGCCGGCAGGACGAGCGGCGCCTGCAGCGTCAGCTCTTCGACCGTCGAGTGCCCGACCTGGTCGCCGGCCGCGATGGCCAGCTCGACGAACCCGGTGCCGGGCACCAGGATCGCGCCCTTGACGACGTGGTCGGCCACCCACGGCACCGACCCGGCCGAGAGCCGGCCGGTGAGCACCGTGGTGTCCGAACCGGACAGCGGCACGACCGCGCCGAGCATGGGGTGCGGCAGCGGCTGCTGGCCGACCGCCGTCACGTCACCGGACGGGGTCGCGTCGAGCCAGTAGCGCTTGTGCTGGAAGGCGTACGTCGGCAGGTCGAGCCGGATCGGGCCGTCGCCGAGCACCTTGCCCAGCCCGGCGGCGCCACGGGCGTGGAGCCGGCCGAGCGCGGTCAGCGCGGTGCGCACCTCGTCCCGGTCGCGGCGGCCGAAGGGCACGAACGCGGCGTCCGGGTCGATCTGGCGGCCGAGCGCGGTCAGCACGCTGTCCGGCCCCAGCTCGAGGAACGTCCGCACGCCGTCGGCGGCCAGCGCGGCCACCGCGTCCCCGAAGCGGACGGCTTCGCGGACGTGGGTGACCCAGTACTCCGGCGAAGTCAGGTCCGCGTCCGGCGAAACCGTCGAGACGATCGGGATCTTCGGCTCGTGGAACGTCAGCCCGGCGGCGATCTCGCGGAACTCGTCGAGCATCGGCGCCATCAGCGGCGAGTGGAACGCGTGGCTGACGCGCAGCCGCCGCGTCCGGACGTCGGTGGCGCGCTCGATGCGGGACACGACGTCGGCGGTACCGGAGATGACGACCGAAGCCGGACCATTGACGGCGGCGATGCTGACGTCGTCCTCGTGCCCGCGGATCAGCTCCCGTGCGGCCTCTTCGGTGGTGGCGAGGGAGACCATCGCGCCCGGCGGGGTGCTCAGCGCCCCCATCAGGCGGCCGCGTGCGGCGACCAGTTTCGCGGCGTCGTCAAGGGAGAGCACCCCGGCGACGTGGGCCGCGGCCAGCTCGCCGATCGAGTGGCCGGCGAGGGCGTCGGGGACGATCCCCCACGACTCGGCGAGCCGGAAGAGCGCGACCTCGACCGCGAACAACGCGGTCTGCGTGTACTGCGTCTGGTCCAGGAGGCCGCGGTCGGCGAGCGCGGTCGTGCCGAAGACGACGTCGCGCAGCGGCACGTCGAGCAGCGGGTCGATCGCGGCGCAGACGGCGTCGAAGGCGTCGGCGAAGACGGGGTAGGCCGCCGACAGCGCGGCACCCATCCCCACCCGCTGCGCGCCCTGCCCGGAGAACAGGAACGCCAGCTTGCCCTCGGTGACGGGCTCGCTTCCCTGCTCGCCGGCGGCCAGCGCGTCGAGGCCGGCGGCCAGCTCGGCCGCGGTCCCGGCGACGACCACCGCGCGGTGCTCCAGCGCGGCGCGGGTCGAGGCCAGCGACCGCGCCAGCTCGGCGACCGGAATGTCTTCGTGGTCGGCAAGGTATTCGCGCAGGCGGGCGGCCTGGCCGCGCACGGCGGCCGCGGACCGGCCGGACAGCGCGACCGGGACGACGGCCTCGGGCTGCGGTTCGGCGGGCTGCTCGATCTCCGCGTCGGCCGGGGCCTGCTCGATGATCACGTGGGCGTTGGTGCCGCTGATGCCGAACGACGAGACGGCGGCCCGGCGCGGGTGGCCGTTGGGTGACCAGTCCTGCGCCTCGGTGAGCAGGCGCACCGCACCCGTGTCCCAATCGACCACAGTGGACGGACGGTCCACGTGCAGGGTCCGCGGCAGCTGCTCGTTGCGCAGCGCCATGACCATCTTGATGATGCCCGCGACGCCGGCCGCGGCCTGGGTGTGGCCGATGTTGGACTTGATCGAACCGAGCCACAGCGGCTGGTCCTCGGCGCGGTCCTGGCCGTAGGTGGCCAGCAGCGCCTGCGCCTCGATCGGGTCGCCCAGCGTGGTGCCGGTGCCGTGACCCTCGACGGCGTCCACTTCGGACGGTGCAAGACCCGCATCGGCCAGGGCCTTCGCGATCACGCGCTGCTGCGAGGGGCCGTTCGGGGCGGTGAGGCCGTTGGACGCGCCGTCGTGGTTGACCGCGGAGCCCTTGACGAGCCCGAGCACCGGGTGGCCGTTGCGCTGGGCGTCCGACAGCCGCTCGACGAGCAGCATGCCCGCGCCCTCGCCCCAGCCGGTGCCGTCGGCCGCGTCGGCGAACGAGCGGCAGCGGCCGTCGGCGGACAGGCCGCGCTGGCGGCTGAAGTCGACGAACGTGTCCGGAGTGGACATCACGGTGACCCCGCCGGCCAGCGCCAGCGTGCACTCGCCGCGGCGCAGGGCCTGGACCGCCCAGTGCAGGGCGACCAGCGAAGACGAGCAAGCCGTGTCGACGGTGACCGTCGGGCCCTCCAGACCGAGCGCGTAGGACACGCGGCCGGAGACGACGCTGGCGAGGCTGCCGTTGCCGAGGTAGCCCGCGATGTCGTCGGACACCGTGCCGAGGCGGGTGCCCCAGTCGTGGTACATGACGCCGGCGAACACGCCGGTCGCGCTGCCGCGCAGCGAAACCGGGTCGATGCCGGCCCGCTCGAACGCCTCCCAGGACACTTCCAGCAGCAGCCGCTGCTGCGGGTCCATGGCGGCCGCCTCGCGCGGGCTGATCTCGAAGAAGTCGGCGTCGAACTCGGCGGCGTCGTGCAGGAACGCGCCGTGCTTGACGTAGGAGTGGCCGGGCTTGCCGGGCTCGGGGTCGTAGAGCGCGTCGACGTTCCAGCCGCGGTCGGCCGGGAACGGCGTGAGCGCCTCTTCCCCGCCGGCGACGAGCCGCCACAGGTCCTCCGGCGTCGCGACGCCGCCCGGGTAGCGGCAGGCGATGCCGACGATGGCGATCGGCTCCTCCGGGTCGGCCGTGGTCACCGGCGCGATCGGCTTGACCGGGGACAGGCCGCCGAGCCGCGTGACGAGGTACTCGGCCAGCGCGCGCGGGGTCGGGTGGTCGAACACCAGCGTGGCGGGCAGCCGCATGCCGGTGACGGAGTCGAGGATGTTCCGCAGCTCCACCGCGGCGAGGGAGTCGAAGCCGATCTCGCCGAACGGCCGGGCCGGGCTGATCGCGCTCGGGCCGTCGTGGCCGAGCACGGCCGCGACGTGCGTGCGGACCAGGTCGAGCACCGCGCGGTCGCGGTCGGCCTCCGACAGCGAGGCGAACCGCTCGGCGAACTGCCGCTCCGGCGTGAGCTCGCCCGCGGCCGCGGCGATGCGGCGCCGGTTCGCGGGGACGAGGCCGCGCAGCAGCGCCGGGACGTCGTCGCGGTTGCCGAGGGCGGCGCGGTCGACGCGGGTGGGCACGACGGTGGCCGTCCCCGAGGTGATCGCGGCGTCCAGCGCGGCCACGCTTTCGGCCGCGGTCAGCGGGGCGAGGCCCAGCCGGCCGATCCGGTTCAGGTCCTTTTCGGACAGTCCGGCGCTCATGCCGAGCGCGGCGCCGTCGTCGGTCCAGAGCCCCCAGGCGAGCGACGTCGCGGGCAGGCCCTGCTCGCGGCGGTGCTCGGCGAGCGCGTCGAGGAAGGTGTTGCCCGCGGCGTAGTTGGCCTGGCCCACGCCGTCGACCAGCCCGGCCGAGGAGGAGAACAGGACGAACGCGGCCAGGTCCGAAGTCAGCTCGTGCAGCGCCCAGGCAGCGTCGACCTTCGGCGCGAGGACGGTGTCGAGACGCTCTTCGGTGAGCGAGCCGATCAAGGCGTCGTCGAGGACACCGGCGGTGTGGACGACGGCGGTGAGCGGCCCCTCGATCTTCTTCAGCGCGGCCGAGAGCGACCGCTTCTTGGTGACGTCGGCCGCGATGACCTGCACGGTCGCGCTTTCGGACAGCTCGGCGACCAGTTCGGCCGCGCCCGGGGCGTCGCTGCCGCGGCGGCTGAGCAGCACCAGGTGCCGGACGCCGTGGGTGGTGACGAGGTGGCGCGCGACCTGCGCGCCGAGGCCACCGGTGCCGCCGGTGACCAGCACGGTGCCGTCGGGCTGCCAGGCCGGCGCGTCGGTGTGCAGGCGGACGAGCCGCGGGGCCAGCACCCGGTCACCGTCGACGCGCAGCTCCGGCTCGCCGGACGCGAGCGCGGTGGCCAGCGTCGCGGCGGTGGTCTCGCCTTCGATCAGCACGATCCGGCCCGGCTGCTCGGCCTGCGCCGAGCGGACCAGCCCGCGCACGACGGACTCGGCGAGCGTGCCGCGCGTCTGCAGCACGAGCTTGGCCGAGGTCGCCTCGGCGAGGAACGACTGGAGGATCTCCAGGACGCGGTGAGCGGTCTGGCGGGCAGCGGCGGGAACCCGTCCGCGTTCGCCCGGCACAGTCACGAGCCGCACCTCGCCCGGATCCGCGTCCGAAGCCGCGACCGGCGTCCATTCGACGGTGTGCAGCAGGTCCTGGGCCCGCGGGCCCAGGTCGGCGCCGCTGACCGGGCGGGAGCGGAACGACTCCACCGACAGCACGGGCGCACCCGCGGCGTCGGTGACGTCGATCGACACACCGCCGGTGGCCGGCGACGTGATCCGCACCCGCACCTCGGTCGCGCCGGAGGCGTGCAGCCGCACGCCGGTCCACGCGAAGGGCAGGCGGATCTCGCCGGCTTCGCGGGCCTCGCCCGGGGCGAAGTCGGTGGCGTGCAGGACGGCGTCGAGCAGCGCCGGGTGGATGCCGAAGTCGCCGTCCCGTTCGGGCAGCGCGACCTCGGCGTACACGACGTCATCGCGCTTCCACGCGGTGCGCAGGCCCCGGAACAGCGGGCCGTAGCCATAGCCCTGCGCGGCCAGCTCCTCGTACAGCTCGCTGGTGGCGACGACCTCGGCACCGGACGGCGGCCACGCGGTCAGCGCGGCGGGCTCGCCGGAGGCGGCCTCGGCCAGCACACCGGTGGCGTGCCGGGTCCAGGCGACGTCCTGCTCGGCGCGCGAGTAGAACTCGATGGTGCGGCGGCCGTCCTCGACCGGGCCGACCACGGCCTGCACCTCGACCCCGCGTCCCTCGGGGACGGCCAGGGGAGCCTGCAGGGTCAGCTCGTCGACGACGTCGCAGCCCGCGCGCTCGGCGGCGTGCAAGGCCATCTCGACGAACGCGGTGCCGGGCAGCAGGGCCGTGCCGGCGATCGCGTGGTCCGCGAGCCACGGGTGCGAGCGCAGGCCGATGCGGCCGGTCAGGACCAGGCCGTCGTGGTCGGCGAGGCCGATCTCGGCGGCGAGCAGCGGGTGGCCGGAGGCGAGCTGGCCGAAGTCGGCCGCGTCGCCGCGGGCGGGCGCGGTGAGCCAGAAGTGCTTGCGCTGGAAGGCGTACGTCGGCAGGTCGACCACGCGGGCCGGGCCGAAGACGGCCGTCCAGTCGACCGGGACGCCGCGTGTGTGCAGCCGCCCGAGCGCGCCGGCCAGGGCCGGGACCTCGGCGTGGCCGCGGCGCTGCGCGGGCAGGAACGCGATGTCCGAGCCGTGCGGGCCGGTGGCGGCGAGCGCCGCGAGGACGGCGTCCGGGCCGACCTCGATCGCGGTGGTGACGCCGGCCGCGGCGAGCGCGGCGACGCCGTCGGCGAACCGGACCGCGCGCCGCACGTGGTAGAGCCAGTAGCCGGGGGAAGTCAGCTCTTCGGTCGTCGCCAGGCGGCCGGTGACGTTCGAGATGACCGGGATCTTCGGCGCCGAGAACTCGACGACCTCCAGGACCTCCCGGAACTCGGCGAGCATCGGCTCCATCAGCGGCGAGTGGAAGGCGTGCGACACGCGCAGCTCGCTCGTCTTGCGGCCCTGCGCGCGGAAGACCTCGGCGACGGCGTCGACCTCGGCGCGCTCGCCGGACACGACGACCGACGTCGGGCCGTTGATCGCGGCGATGCTGACGCCGTCGGTGAGCAGCGGGCCGACCTCGTCCTCGGTCGCGGCGATCGCGACCATCGAGCCCCCCTCGGGCAGCGCCTGCATCAGACGGCCGCGCGCGGCGACGACCAGGCAGGCGTCCTCCAGGGACCAGACGCCGGCGATGTGCGCGGCGGCCAGCTCGCCGATCGAGTGGCCGAGCAGGACGTCCGGCTTGACGCCCCACGACTCCAGCAGCCGCGCGAGCGCGACCTCGATCGCGAACAGCGTGCACTGCGCGTACTGGGTGCCGTTCAGCTCGTCGGCGTCGTCGCCGAAGAGGACGTCCCGCAGCGGGCGGTCCATCTGGACGTCGAGGTGGTCGATGGCCTCGTCGAAGACCTCGGCGAAGACCGGGTGAGCCAGGTACAGCTCGCGACCCATGGCGAGCCGCTGCGAACCCTGGCCGGTGAACAGCATCGCGAGCTTGCCCGGCGTGCGGGTCCCGGTGACGACGGACGCGTCCGGCTCACCCGCGGCGAGCGCGCGCAGGCCGCGGACGGCGTCTTCGGTGCTCTCGGCGACGACGACGGCACGGTGGTCATGCGCGGCGCGCGTGCCGGCCAGGGAGAAACCGACCTCGGTCAGGTCGGCCGACTCCACAGTGGACACGAGCTTTTCCGCCTGCGCCCGCAGGGCTTCCTCACTGCGGGCCGAGACGACGAGCGGGACGACCGGCAACGGCTCAGTGGTGCCGTCCACGTCGGCGGTCACGGGCGCCTGCTCGATGATGACGTGGGCGTTGGTGCCGCTGACCCCGAACGACGAGACACCGGCGCGGCGCGGACGCTCGACCTCCGGCCACTCGCGGGCCTCGGTGAGCAGTTCGACCGCGCCCGCGGTCCAGTCGACGTGCGGGGTCGGCGCGTCGACGTGCAGCGTCTTGGGCAGCCGGCCGCGGCGGATCGCCTCGACCATCTTGATCACGCCGGCCACGCCGGCCGCGGCCTGGGTGTGGCCGATGTTGGACTTGATCGAACCGAGCAGCAGCGGCGTCTCGCGCTCCTGGCCGTAGGCGGCCAGCAGGGCCTGCGCCTCGATCGGGTCGCCGAGCCGCGTGCCGGTGCCGTGCGCCTCGACGGCGTCCACTTCGGACGGCGTGAGCCGGGCGTCGGCGAGCGCGCGGTGGATCACGCGCTGCTGCGACGGGCCGTTGGGGGCGGTGAGGCCGTTGGACGCGCCGTCGGAGTTGATGGCGGTGCCGCGGACGACGGCGAGCACGGCGTGGCCGTTCGCGACCGCGTCGGACAGCCGTTCCAGGACCAGGACGCCGACACCTTCGGCGAAGCCGGTGCCGTCCGCACCCGCGGCGAACGCCTTGCAGCGGCCGTCTTCGGCGAGGCCGCGCTGGCGGCTGAACGCGGTGAACGTACCGGGCCCGCCCATGACGGCGACACCGCCGGCGAGCGCTAGCTGCGTCTCGCCGCGGCGCAGGGCCTGCACGGCGAGGTGCAGGGCGACGAGCGAACCGGAGCACGCGGTGTCGACGGTCAGCGTCGGGCCTTCGAGGCCGAGCGCGTAGGCGACGCGGCCGGAGACGACGCTGGGTGCATTGCCGGTCAACATGTAGCCGTCAAGGCCGTCGGGAGCTTCGTGCAGGCGCGGCCCGTACTCCTGGGCCTCCGCGCCGATGAAGACGCCGGCCGGCGTGCCGCGCAGCGTCGTCGGGTCGATCTTGGCGCGCTCCAGGGCTTCCCACGCCGTCTCGAGGACCAGGCGCTGCTGCGGGTCCATCGCGGACGCCTCGCGCGGGGCGATGCCGAAGAAGTCCGCGTCGAACTCGCCGGCGTCCGGCAGGAAGCCGCCGGAGGTGACGTAGCTGCTGCCCGGGCGGTCGGGGTCCGGGTCGTAGAGGCCGTCGAGGTCCCAGCCGCGGTCGGTCGGGAACCCGGTGATGGTGTGCACCTCCTGCTCGACCAGCCGCCAGAGGTCCTCGGGCGAGGCGGTCCCGCCGGGGTACCGGCAGCCGATGCCGACGATCGCGACCGGCTCGTCGTGGTCGCCGGCCAACGGAAGTCCACTGTGGACGACGTCGGCCCCGAACACCGCCGCGTGCAGGAAGCGCGCGACGGCGGCCGGGGTCGGGTGGTCGAAGGCCAGGGTGACCGGCAGGTCGAGCCCGGTGGCTTCGGTGAGCCGCGCGTGCAGCTCCACCGCCGCCAGCGAGTCGAACCCGTGGTCGGAGAACGCCTTTTCCGGGTCGAGCACCGCCGGGACGTCCGGGCGCGCCGCCAGCAGCGCGGCCCGGGTGGCGTCGTGGACGACGTCGGCCAGGAATGCCGCGCGGTCACCGGCGGGCAGTTCGGTCAGCCGCTCCGCGAACCCGGACGCCCGATTCGATTCGGTCTCAAACTCACGCATTCCGCACTCCACCGCTGTAGCAAGCCAGCACTCATGGTCGTCTTGATCGATCGTAGGTCGGCGCGCACCGCGGCCGGTCCCCCTGAAAAGCCTTCTAGGGGCAGGGAATCACCACGCGATGCGCAGGAGCGACGGCCCCCGCACGATCACGCCGTACTCCCACTTGACGCCCTCGCGGCCGTCCGCGAACCGCAGGTCCGGGAACCGCTCGAGGATCGCCTTCAACGCTTCCTGCAGTTCCAGCCGGGCCAGCTGCGCGCCGATGCAGTGGTGCGGGCCGTGCCCGAACGCCACGTGCGGGTTCGGCTTGCGCGTCAGGTCGATGCGGTCCGGGTCGGCGAAGACCTCCGGGTCGCGGTTGGCCGCGTGCAGCGCCGGCAGCACCGGGTCGCCCGCGCGCACGACGACGTCGCCGAAGCGGATGTCCTCGGTCGCGTACCGGGCGAACATGGCCGCGGTGTTGATCGGCACGTACCGCAGCAGTTCCTCGATCGCCGTCGGCATCAGCTCCGGGTCCGCACGCAGCTGCTGGAGCAGTTCCGGGTTCGTCAGCAGCGTGAAGACGAAGCTGGGCAACGCCGTCGACACCGTCTCGACGCCGCCGGTGAGCAAACCCGCGCCGGCGATCGAGATCAGCTCGTTCTCGGTCAGCTTGTCCCCCGCGTCGCGGGCGTAGACCAGCGCGCCGAGCAGGTCGTCGGTCGGCTCCTCGCGGCGCTGGGCGACCAGCCCGGCGACGTAGTTGTCGAGCTGGTCGCCGTAGACGTCCAGCACGTCGCCCTTGGCCGTCGCGTCGCTGACCAGCGCCTGGGTCCACTCGCGGAAGATCTTGTGGTCCTCCTGCGGCACGCCGAGCAGGTCGCAGATGACGGTGACCGGCAGCGGCCGCGCCAGCTCCTCGACGAGATCGGCGCTGTCGCCGTGGGCCTGCATGTCGTCGAGCAGGCGGTTCACCAGATCCTTGACGCCGTCGCGCATCTGCTCCAGGCGGCGCGCGGTGAACGCCTTGCTCACCAGGCGGCGCAGGCGGGAGTGGTCCGGCGGGTCCATCCCCATGATGCCGTCGCCCATCTGCTGGCGGCGCATCCGCGGCTGGTCGAGGCCCTGCGCGAGCTCGCGGCTGAACCGCGGGTCGGTCGTCACCAGCTTGACGTCGGCGTACTTCGTCGCCAGCCAGGCCGGTTCGCCGAAGGGCATCTGCACCCGGCTCATCGGCTCTTCGCGCTGCAGGACGTGATACTGCTCGGAAACGGAGATCTCGTGCATGTCGAACGGATACGCACGGACTGTCCGGCGTGAACTCGTCACGACTCGCCCCCAATCGCTCTCATCGGTTGTTCCAGCGCCTCGGCGTCGAAGGCGTTCTGGACGTGGGAAAGCGCCGACATCAGCGTCGACGACGTGATCCGGTCGGCGTGGCGGCGTTCCACCACGCGGTGCAGCGGCAGCGACCCGAGCTCGGACCAGCCGAGCCGGCCCGCCGGGTCGAGGTAGCTGCGTGCCTGCCCGGCGTTATCCGGGTGCAGGCAGTACGGGACGTCGAGCAGGCCGCGCTTGAACGCGACGACGATCGCGCGGCCGAGGTCGGCGTGGCTGTTCAACACGGCGTCGACGAGCGCGTACGCCTCGCGGTAGACCTGGTTGTCGGCGTCCACAGTGGACTTCTCGGTGACCGCCCGCGCCGCCGCGCCCGCGTGCTCCAGTGCCGCGACGTTCTCGGCGACGGTCGGGATCCGGTGCGCCTCCGCGGTCGTCTTGACGATCAGCCGTTCCGACCCGGTCGTCACGGCCAGTTCGGCCGCCCGCCCGAGCAGGCTTCGCGCGCCGTCGGAAGTCCGCGGGAACAGGCCCATGTAGGCGTAGATGACGACGTGCCAGGTGGCGTCGGGCAGCAGCTCGGCGCACAGCCGGCGCAGCGCGGACACCGCCTCCTGGTCCTGCGCCATGTTCGTCTGCTGCGCGTAGCTCACCGAGATGCTGCGCACGCCCTTGCGGTAGAAGAACAACGCCTCGAGCACCGACAGCGCCACCAGCTCGCTCGGCGGGCACAGCTGGCCCATCATGCAGCCGCCGAACGTCTCCAGGTGCGGCCGACCGGCCGGGTGCTCGGCGTCCAGCAGCAGGTCGCAGCAGTGCGCCCAGTTGCGCACCGACTCGTCGAGCGGCGTGCGGCTGTAGGGCAGGCAGTAGGACACCGGGCCGCCCTCGGTGGCGTGCAGGCCGGCGGCGATCATGGCGCGGAAGATGTCCGCGGGCCGCGCCGAACCGTGCCGCACCTGCACCGGGAAGTCCGGGCCCTCGAGACCGTCGAGCATGCCGCGGGTGACCTCGGGCGGGTGGTTGACGATCGGGTAGCCGTTGAGTGCGATCCCGTTGCTCAGCGCGTGCGCCACGGAAGCGGTGTCGCACACGCGGGTGTAGCTGTCGAGCGTGACGGTGCCGACGGTCGCGGCGGCCGCGTTCTTCGTCGCGGCCAGCCCGGCGCGCATCACGGCCGGGTCCGCGAACCCCATGCGCGGCTGCACGACCAGTTCGCCGGCGGCGTGGCGCCGCGCGACGAACTCTTCGAAGCTCACGCCTCCACCTGGGTGGCACCGGCCGAGAGCGTGGCGGCGAACCGGCGGAAGGAGCCCGCGCCCTGCTGGTCGTCGAAGACCGCGTCGAACCCGGCGAGCAGCAGCTGCGCGGTCTCTTCCGCGGTCAGCGCCCCGCCGACGCCGAGCTTGCCGCCGATCACCACCGGCAGGCGGCGCAGCTCCGGGAGGGCTCGGATCCGCTGGATCACGCGCAGGCCGTCCTGGTGGCCGTGGCCGTTGACGCTGCTCAGCACGAGCATCGCCGGGCGGCGGCTCAGGCACTCCGACTCCAGCAGCTCGTCGGGCACGCACGCGCCGAGGTTCACGACGTCGAAGCCGAGCTCGCCGACGAGCAGCTCTAGGTAGACCAGGTTCCAGGTGTGGGAGTCCGAGGCCATGCTGCTGACGATCACCGTCCGCCGTGGCGGCTCGGTGACGATGCCGGTGCCGTAGGCCCGCAGTTCTTCGGTCATGGCGAAACCTCGTACACGCGCTGGTAGTCCAAACGCGACACCGAGAGGACCTTGTCGCCGCGGACCACGACCTCCGCCGGCGTGGGCCGGCCGAGGAAGCTGATCAGGCTGGCGGTGACGCCGTAAGCGCCGACGTTCGGCACGGTGACGACGTCGCCGGACGCCAGTTCGGGCAGCTTCGCGGCCTTGGCCAGCGAGTCACCGGGAGTACACAGTGGACCGACGAGGCTGCCGACCACGTCCCCGGTCTCCTCGACCCCGACGGCCGCGGGCAGCAGCCGGCCGATCCCGGACAGCCCGCCGACGACGTTGATCCCGGCGTCCAGCACGACGAACCGGCTGCCGCGGCTGTCCTTGACGTTGACCACGCCGGCCAGCAGCGAACCGCAGCTGCCGGACAGGTAGCGGCCGGACTCGCAGGCCAGCTCGATCCCGCCGTCCCGCCACTCGGGCAGGTGCAGGTTGAGCAGCGTTTCCAGGCCGGCGCGCAGCTTCGGGTAGTCGGTGCGCGGGCCGGGCACCGCGTACGGCGAGGAGAAGCCGCCGCCGATGTCCAGGACCTCCAGCGGTAAGCCGACTTCGTCGCGCAGCCGGGCGGCCGAGGTGAGCACGAACTCGTACTCGCCGAGCAGGGCGTCCTCGTCCTGGGCGTTGCTCATGGTGAAGAAGTGCGCGCCGACGACCCGCGTGCCCGGCACCGCTTTGAGCGTGGGCATCAGGTCGGGCAGCGTCTCGGCGTCGATGCCGAACTGCGACGGGCGGCCCATCATCCGGATACCGGTGCCGCCGCTGCTCGCGGTGGTGTTGACGCGCAGCAGCGCGGACGCGGTGACGCCCTGGTTTTCGGCCGCCGCGCCGACGTGCTGCAGGTCGGTCAGCGACTCGACGGAGAACAGCCGGACCCCGGCGGCGAGCGCGTGCTCCAGCTCCTCGTTCGTCTTGCCCGGCCCGGTGTAGAGGATGCCGGCCGGGTCGAACCCGGCTTCGAGAGCGTTCACCAGCTCACCGGTGGAGCTGATCTCCGCGCGGCAGCCGCCGCGGCGCAGCTCGCGCCCGATTTCGGGATGGGGGTTGGACTTCAGCGCGTAGAACAGCTGGAAGCCTTCGGGCAGCAGGCCGAAGAGCTGGTCCCGCGACTCGGCGACGACGTCGAGGTCGTAGACGTAGGCGGGCGTGCCGTACTTCGCGGCGATGCCGTCGTACTTGCTCATGCGCGGGCCCCCTCGACCAGCTGTGCGAGTTCCTTGGTGGCGTTCTTGCCGTGCGCCGTGAGCGGGAACTCCTCGACGACGTGGCACAGCGACGGGACCTTCTGCGGCTCGAGGCGCTTGGCCAGCTCGCGCAGCACGGTCGTGGGCGGCAGGTCGGTCTCGACGCAGATGGCGAGGTCCCGCGTCTCGCTCGGCGGGATCGCACCCGCCGCGCGGACGCCGGGGATGTCCATCGCCGCGGCTTCGATTTCCAAAGTGGACATCCGGATTCCCTTGCGCTTGAACATGTCGTCGCGGCGGCCCTCGAAGTAGAGGTAGCCGTCGGCGTCGAGGCGGCCGTAGTCGCCGGTGTGCAGGCGCGGCTCGCCGGTGGCCTCGTCGCGACGGAAGGCGCGGGCGGAGATCTCCGGGGCCCGCCAGTAGCCGGGCATGACGTGCGGCCCGGCGGCGACGATCTCGCCGATGTCCCCGGCGGGCAGCTCGGTCCCGTCGGCGGCGAGGATCAGCACGGACGTGCCGGGCAGCGGCAGCCCGGACGAACCGGGGCGCTCGGTGTCCTCGTCCGGAGGCATGATCGTGATCCGCTTGCACTCGGTCTGGCCGAACTGGCGGACGACCTTGACCCCAGGGAACGCTTCGCGCAGCTGCGCGATGGTGGAGTCCGGCAGCGCGGCACCGGTGTTGGTGAACAGGCGCACGGGCGCGGCCGGCTGGGTGTCGCGCTGCGCCAGGGTGGCGATCATGGTGGCCAGCGACGGCACGATCGGCACGACGGTGGCGCCGACCTCCCGCATCCGCTGCAGCAGCCGCAGGTCCGACTCGGCGTCGGCGAGCACGATCTCGCTGCGGCCGAGGGTGCTCAGCAGCACCTTGTAGAGGCCGTAGTCCCAGGACATCGGGAACCGGCAGAAGACGACGTCGTCCTGGCGGTACCCGAGGACCGCCTGGATGGCGCGGGAGGCGAAGGTGACCTGGCGGTGCGGACCGATCACGCCCTTGGGGGCGGCGGTGCTGCCGGAGGTGTAGACGAGGACGGCGATGTCGTCTTCGGTTGTTTCGGCGGCTTCCGCCTGCTGTCCTTGCGCCTTTTCGACTTCCGTCCAAAAGGGACCGAAGTTGTCCGGGGTGAGCACGAGGACGGGCTCGGCGTTGGCCACGACGGAGTCGAAGTGGAACTTCTTCATGGCCGGGTTGATCGGCACGAAGACGGCCCCGCGGCGGGAGGTCCCGTAGAAGAGCGCGACGAGCGCCCGATCGGTGGGCAGCTGCACGACAACGCGCTCGCCCTGCCCGACACCGCGCCGGGCGAGCACTACGGCAACGGCGTGGCTCCACGCCTCGAGCTCACCGTAGGTCCAGGCACCGACGCGGTCCCGGACGGCCGACGCCCCGGCCGCATCGGCCGCCGCGGCATCGAGCAGAGAATGGACCAGAGAATCGTTCACGACTGCCACTCCGTAGGACTCGAAGGATAACCGGGCCGGCGTGGAAGACACACCTGGAGACCTACGGAAAACTAGCCGCGCCGACCTGCGGATCCACACCCCTAACGGCCCCTAAGCCCAGCCCCGGGGCCCGGGCGCGCCAAAGCGGTCGTGAGTGTTCAGGGCAGTTGAAACTGCCCTGAACACTCACGACCAGCGGCGGGAGACTGCACGAGGGTCGGGGGCCCGCCGAGCCGGTTTCGGCCGCGGCCGGGCTAGCCGGTGCCGGGCTGGCCGCGGCCGGTTCGGACGACATGAATGAGTCATTCATGTCGCCAGATGACAGGGTCCCGGCAAAGTCGGATCGGTGCGGCCGGTCCGGAGGCCGGTGACGTCATGAACGAGTCGTTCATCTCGCCGGATGCGATGAACGAGTCGTTGATGACTACCGGAACTCGGCGGTCCGCCGAGGCGCCTCTTCGGCCCGGCGTTCCGCGGGCGGGGCGGGAACAGCTGTTCTGCCAAAGCCCTTCCGGCACCCCGAAGCTGTCATGGTGACTACGGCCGGCAACACCGCGTCAAGGCGGGAAAGATGCCTTGACCCGGCGCTGCCGGCCGTGTTCTGGCTTCGGATCGGGGTGCGGGGGAGTCTGGGTTCTCGTCGGTGCCCGTTCTCGGGGGCCTCTCGCCTTTGGTGTCGGCTTTGTGGCTAGGCGATGGGCAGCCGTTCAGGCGGCGGATGGCGGGACGGCATGAACGAGTCGTTCACCTCACCGGATGCGATGAACGCGTCGTTGATGACCATCGAAGCTCGGCATCCCGCCGAAGCGCCTCTTCGGCCCGGCGTTCCGCGGGCGGTGGTGCCGGGTGGAGCATCGCCCACCCGACTTTGCCGGAGCCCTGTCGCCAGGCGACATGAATCACTCATTCATGTCGTCTGGCGACCGGACCCCCAGCCCATCACGCAACCGGAGCGGGTGCGAGGATCTCCGCCGCCCGAGCCGCCAACGTCTTCCGGTCGATCTTGCGGTTGGAGTTCAACGGGAACTCCTCGACATGCCGGTAATGCCGCGGAATGACCCCCTCCGGCAACACCGCCCGCAGCGCCCGGACCATCTCCAGCACCGGCCGCTCGCCCCCCGTGTAGAACACGAACAGCTCGGTCCCCACGTCCCCGGCCACGCCCAGCGCCACCGCGTCCTGGATGCCGCAGTCGCGCAACGCGTGCTCGACCTCCGTCAGCTCGATGCGCCACCCCAGCACCTGCACCTGGGAATCCAGCCGGCCCAGGTACGCCAGCCCGTCGGACAGCCGCCGCACGCGGTCGCCCGTGCGGTAGAAGCGCCGGCCGTCACGGTCCAGGAAGCGGCCCTGCTCGTCGGCCGGGTCCAGGTAGCCCGGGGTCATCTGCGGGCCCGCGATGCACAGCTCGCCCTCGACGTCGTCGCCGTCCAGCAGGACGTAGTCGTGGCCCGCGTGCACCGCGCCGATCGGCACCACGCCGTTCACCGCCACCTGCGGCGTCACGACGTCGTCCCAGCGGTAGCCCGACACCGTGATCGTCAGCTCGGTGGGCCCGTACAGGTTCTCCACCAGGGACGACGACGCCGCGGCCCGCCAGTCCGCCGTGTCGCGGACCGTCAACGCCTCCCCCGCGAAAAAGCTCCACCGCAGGCCCGGAAGCGCGCCCGGGGTGAGGCCGCCCGTGCGGCGGACCAGGTCGATCGCGCTCGGCGTGGAGAACCACACCGTCAGCCCGCGCTCGGCCGCGAACCGCGGCAGGTTGCGGTACGCCCCGCCCGGCAGCACCACCGCCGGCGCCCCCGCGCCCCACGCGCAGAACAGGTCGAACATCGCGCAGTCGAAGTTCAGGTCGAACGTCTGCGAGAACACGTCGTCCGGCGTGAAGTCGTAGCGGGAATCGAGCAGGCCGAAGTAGTGGTCCACCGCCGCGTGCCCGATCCGCACCCCCTTGGGCCGCCCGGTCGACCCGGACGTGAACAGCACGTACGCGGTGTCCGAAGAAGGCGCCAGCGGTGCCGACAACGCCTGCGAAACAAGCGGGTCCCCAAGCACCGGCACTCCCGCAGGAGCCACCGCCCGACCCCGTTCGTCGGCGACGAGCACGTCGACCCCGGCCGCCGCGACCATCTGGGCGGTCCGCGCCGCCGGGAAGTCCGGACGCAGCGGGACGACCGTCGCGCCGGCGTACAGCCCGGCCAGGATTCCCGCGTACGCCGTGACTCCCTTGCCGGCCAGCACCCCTACGGTGCGGGCGCCCGCCTCGGCCAGCGCGCCGCCCCACAGCAGGGCCAGGTCGTTCAGCCGCTCGTAGCTCAGGGCCTGGTCGCCCACGTGGACGGCCACGCCGCCGCCGGAACGCTCGAGGCCGCGCAGGAACCGCGTGTGCAGCCCGCTGGTGAGTCCGGTGTCCATCGAAGTCCTCCGCAATGAATAGGGGTGCCGATGCGTCGATCCGGGACGGCGACGCGCGGTAGAGTCCAAAACCGAACCGGGCGGTCGGTTTCCTCTCGGTAGATCCCAACCTAGCGATCCGGAGTAGCCATGTGGGACAGCACTTTCGACGAGACCCTTCGCACGTTCCTCCCCTTCCTGCCCGCCGAGGAGGCGCTGACCGAAGAGACCCCGCTCCGCGAGTACGGGCTGGACTCGCTCGCCACCGTGGAGCTGCTCTCGGTGCTGGAGCAGAGCTACAACGTGCGGTTCGAGGACGACGCCCTGAACCTGGAGACGTTCGAGAACCCCGGCCGGCTGTGGACCACGCTGTCCGCGCTGCAGCCCGCTAGCTGACCCGCGACGGTCCTGCGCCCCGGCGGCGGGGTTGCAGGGCCATGCGCGGGTTGACCGTCACGACCTCGAAGCGGCTCGTGGTCACGCGGACGCGCCCGAACAGCGTGTCCGGCCCCGCGACCCAGAGCTTGCGCACGCCGTTGTCCGCCAGCGTGTGGACGACGTCCGGCCAGCGCATCGGCTTGACGATGCTGTCGAGCAGCATCGTGCGCACCTGGTCACCGGTACGCAGGATCTCGCCGTCCTGGTCCGCGACGATCGGCAGCAGCGGGTCGTGGAACTCCAGGTCGCCGAGCACCTCGTCCTCCGCCTTGCGACGCAGTGCGCCGAACGCGCGCGAGTGCAGCGGCGGCCGCATCGTGTAGAGGGAGAGCCCGCCCATGCTCCGGACCGTCTGCTTGAGCCAGTCGAGGTTCTTCTCGCGCACGGAAACCATGTAGAAGTCGTGGTCGATGTAGCACGAGATGTCGAACCACTCGCCCTTCGAGTCCAACTGGGACAGGGCGTCCTTCAGCTTCTCTTCCGGGGTGCGCACGAACGAGTGCGTCACGACGTCGGTGTACTCGGTGTCGAAGAACTCGGTCAGGCAGCGCGCGAGCTCCGCCGTCATCCAGACCGCGTCCGGGAAGGTCAGCGACCCGGCGTACACGCTGGCCGGCTTCTCGCCGAAGCTCGGGCCGGCGCAGAAGTCGGGGCTCATCCCCTGCTCTTCTTCGGCCCATTCGGCGAGCGCGACGCAGGTGAGCATGAACCCGACCTGCGCGTACGGCGAATAGTCGCCCTCGGTTTCGCGGAAGCGGTCGACCAGCGAGTAGCCGAGCCGCTCGTTCGCCTCCCCGATCAGCCGGCGGGCGAAGGGGTTGATCAGCAGGAACTTGCCGAAGTCGGCGAAGCGGCACGGGCTCATGCCGGGGAAGACGACCGCCGATCCCGGCCGGGTGGCCTCATCCATGACTGGCGACCTCTCGTTCGACCCGGCTCGCGGGTGCGGTGGGGTGGACGTCCCGCAGGAACTCCAGCAGGACTTCGCGGAACCGCTCGGGTTCCTCGAGGTGCGGGACGTGGCTGGAGTCTTCGAAGATCTCCCAGCGCACGTCGTGGATCCGGTCGAAGTACGGCTGGATCGTGACGGGGGTGGCTTCGTCGTGGCGCCCCGAGACGAGCAGCGTCGGCACTTCGATGTCGTCGAGCAGGTCGATCACCGAGTAGTCCTTGAGCGTGCCGGTGACGGTGAACTCGCTCGGCCCGTTCATCGTGGCGTAGACGGTGTTGTCGTCCGCCATCTCCATGAACGAGGCCAGGTAGTCGGCGGGCCACGGCAGCACGCGGCAGACGTGCCGGTCGTAGAACGCGCGCATCAGCTCGAAGTACTCGGGCGCGCCGGTGGTGCCGGCGGCTTCGTGGGCCCGCAGCTGGTCGTCGACGCCCGGCGGGAGCTGGGCGCGCAGCACGTCCATCTCCTGGCGCCACAGCGGGTAGGACGCCGGCGAGTCCGCGATCACCAGCCCGCGCAGGCCGTCCGGGCGCTGCGCGGCGTGCCGCGCGACGACCAGGCCGCCCCAGGACTGTCCGAACAGGACGTAGTTGTCCTCGATGCCCAGGTGCTGCACCAGGTTGTCCAGCTCGTCCCCGAACAGCTCCGGCGTCCAGAAGTCCGCGCCCTTGCCCGGCAGCCGCGTCGAGCCGCCGCTGCCCAGCTGGTCGTAGTGCACCACCGGGAACCCGTGCCCGGCGAGCGAGCAGAGGTTCAGCAGGTAGTCGTGCGTGCTCCCCGGCCCGCCGTGCACCACGACGACGGCGGGTGCTTCGCCCCCGGTATCCCCGGTGACTCGGTACCAGGTGCGGTACCCGCCGAAGGGCACCCAGCCCTTCGTGATCGGTGCCACGGCCATGCTCATCACCTCTGTTCGTATCCCTCGCCCCGGCACACGCGGCCGGACCCACGTTCATGTCTAGCCGTCGCGGCCCCGCCGGAACCAGCCCCTAAGGGGCGTCTAAAGCCGTTCCAAATCCACTCCGGATCCCTAGCGCACGGCAGCGCCCGGGAGGAAGGATTCCGGGCGGGAACAGGGGTTGCCGACCCCTACCGGCGCGTTGCCGGGTCGGCCTGGCGGCGCACGCGCACTACTTTCTAGACAGCAGCAGCCGACTTCCGGGGAGTGCGTCCATGCGCGTCATGATGATGGTGTTCCCGACGAGGACGCACGTCTACAGCATGGCCCCGGTCGGCTGGGCGCTGGCCGCGGCCGGCCACGAGGTCCGGTTCGTCGGTCAGCGCAACCCGCGCGAGGTGGCGTCGTTCGCCGAGACCGGCCTCGACGCGATGTGGTTCGGCGACGAGCTCGACATCGCGCGCCACCGCCAGCTGCAGATGGACGGCGACAACGCCATGCAGGGCGGCTTCCGCATCTCCGAGAGCCGGCCCGAGCGCTACACCGAGGAGTACGTCCGGACCGTCTACGAGCACTGGGTCGAGGTCTTCCGCTGGACCACCCCGGACGCGCTGCTCGACGAGCTGGTGCGGTTCGCGAAGGGCTGGAAGCCGGACCTGGTCGTCTGGGACCCGATGATCTACGCGGCCCCGATCGTCGCGCACGTCCTCGGCGTCCCGCACCTGCGGATGATGTACGCGGCCGACCAGACCGCGCGGATCGCCGCGCAGTACCGCGACTTGCGCGCGAACCACCCCGAAGACACCTCGCCGGACCCGTTCGTCGAGTGGATGTCCGCCGCGGTGGGGCGCTTCGGCGCGGAGTACGACGAGGCGCTGCGCCACGGCGTCAAGACGCTCGACTGCCACCCGTCCTACCTGCGCTACGAAGGCGTCGACGTCGACTACGTGCCGGCGCGGTTCATCCCGCAGAACAAGCCGATGGCCATCCCCCGCTGGGTGCTGGAGCCGCCGGAGCGGCCGCGCGTGATGCTGACGCTGGGCATCTCGAACCGGCAGGTGCTCGGCGTCGAGGAGACGTCCGTGGCCGACCTGCTCGACGGGCTCGCCGACCTCGACGTCGAGGTGATCGCGACGCTCAACGAGTCCCAGCTCGCCTCGGTGAAGAAGATCCCGGACAACGTGCGCGCGGTGGACTTCGTGCCGATGTACGAGCTCCTCGCGAGCTGCTCGGCCATCGTGCACCAGGGCGGCGGCGCGACGATCGGCAACGCCGTCGTCAACGGCGTGCCGCAGCTGATCATCCCCGGCACCACCTGGAGTGAGCGGGTTTCCGCCGTCGCGCAGGAGAAGCGCGGCAACGGCCTGGTGCTCGACCTCGAGGACGTCACACCGCAGTCCGTCCGAAGTGGACTGGAGAGACTGCTGACGGAACCGTCGTTCCGGGCCTGCGCGCTCGAGGTCCGGGACGAGATGCTGGCCACGCCGACCCTCGACGACCTCGTGCCGGAGCTGGAACGGATCGCGCGATGCCGGTGACCGGGCGGCCGAAGGTGGTGCGCACCATCGGCTTCCTGATCGCGAGCCTGCCGCTGCGGATCTTCGCGTTCGTGCTCGTGCTCGTCACGATGGTGCTCGGCATCGCCACCACCATGCTGTGGATCGGCATCCCGATCCTGATCGCCGCCACCTCGCTCGTCCGCGGGTTCGCTGACCTGGAACGGCGCTGGGCCGGCGCCATGCTCGGCGTCGACATCCCGGCGCCCCGGCGGCGCCCGCACGGGCCCGGGCTGCTGCAGACGTGGCAAGCGCGGCTGGTCGACCCGGTCACCTGGCACGAGGTGAACTACGTGCTGCTCGCGTTCCCGCTGGGCATCGTGGAGTTCGTCGCCGGGATCGTCTCGGTCGCCGTGCCGCCGTTCGGGATCTTCGTCGCGCCGCGGATCGGGGCGATGCACACCGCTCTGACGGCTTCGATGCTGGGGCCGAACCGGACGCAGCAGCTCGAAGCCCGCACGCGGCAGCTGAGCGACTCGCGCGCCCGCGGTGTCGACGCGGTCGAGGCCGAACGCCGGCGCATCGAACGCGACCTGCACGACGGCGCGCAACAGCGGCTGGTGGCCGTCGCGATGAGCCTGGGCCGGGCGCAGCTGAAGCTCGACAACGACGACTCGTCGGCCGTGCGCGAGCTGATCGGCGCGGCGCACGCGGACGCCAAGCTCGCGGTGTCCGAGCTGCGCGACCTCGCCCGCGGGATCTACCCGCCGGTGCTGCAGGACCGCGGCCTGGACGCGGCGCTGTCGTCGCTGACCGCGCGGCTGCCGATCCCGGTCGACGTCGAGGTGACCGTCGAACCGCGTCCGCCGGCGCCGGTGGAGACCACGACGTACTTCATCGTCAGCGAGACGCTGACCAACATCACCAAGCACTCGGGCGCCGACCGCGCGACGGTGCGGGTGACCCGCGACGACGAGACCGTCGTCGTCGAGATCGTCGACAACGGCCACGGCGGCGCGTCCGTGCGGCCGGGTGGCGGCCTGGCCGGGCTCGCCGACCGGGCCGCCACCATCGACGGCGTGCTCACCGTGGTCAGCCCGGTGGGCGGGCCGACCGTGGTCCGCGCCGACCTGCCCGTCCGCTGGTGAACCCCCTGGGAGTGGGAACAATGCGTGTCGTCATCGCCGAAGACTCCGTCCTGCTGCGGGCCGGCGTGCAGAGCCTGCTCGCCGACGTCGGCATCGAGACCGCGGCCGCGGTCTCCAACGGCGACGACCTGCTGGTCGCCGTCCGCGAGCACCACCCGGACCTGGTCATCGCCGACGTCCGGATGCCCCCGACGTTCACCGACGAGGGCCTGCGCGCCGCGCTGGCGGCCCGCAAGGAAGTGCCGGGCCTGCCGGTGCTGGTGGTGTCGCAGTACGTGGAGGGCAGCTACGCGGTCGACCTGATCGCCGAGGGCACGTCCGGCGTCGGGTACCTGCTGAAGGAGCGCGTCGCCGACGTGCGCGAGTTCCTGGAGGCGGTCCGCCGCGTGGCGGGCGGCGGCTCGGCGATCGACCCGGACGTCGTCGCGCAGATGCTGTCCCGCAACCGCGACCCGCTGCACGCCCTGACGGCGCGCGAGACGGAGGTGCTGGGGTTGATGGCCCAGGGTTTGTCGAACGCGGCGATCGCGAAGCAGCTGGTGGTCACGCAGGGCGCGGTGGAGAACCACATCAGCAACATCTTCGCGAAGCTGGGCTTGGAGGCGAGCCGCGACGAGAACCGCCGCATCCGCGCGGTGCTGACCTATTTGGACAGTACGAACGTCCGCGCCTGAGCGGGCTCAGCTGCGCCAGCTCGTCGCCGGCCGGAACCGCGGCCGGCGGCGAGGACGCGCCGGCTTCGGCGGTTCCGGCGCGGCCGGCCGGGCGCCGACGGCGGCCAACACCGCCATCAGCGCCGCCAGTTCCGTCTCATCGGGCGCGCCGCGCAGGACGCGGACCACCGGGTCGCCCATCAGACCGGCGGGTTCCCGTGCTTGCGCGCCGGAATCTCGGCGTGCTTGGTGCGCAGCATCGCCAGCGACCGGATCAGCAGCGACCGCGTCTCCCCCGGCTCGATGACGTCGTCCACGAGGCCGCGCTCGGCCGCGTAGTACGGGTGCATCAGCTCCGCGCGGTATTCCTTGATCTTCAACGCCCGCACCGCTTCCGGGTCGTCGGCCGCCTTGATCTCGCGGCGGAAGATCACGTTCGCCGCGCCCTCGGCGCCCATCACCGCGATCTCGTTCGTCGGCCACGCCAGCGAGACGTCGGTGCCGATCGAACGCGAGTCCATCACGATGTACGCGCCGCCGTAGGCCTTGCGCAGGATCACCTGCACCCGCGGCACGGTGGCGTTGCAGTACGCGTAGAGCAGCTTTGCGCCGTGCCGGATGATGCCGCCGTGCTCCTGGTCGACGCCGGGCAGGAAGCCGGGGACGTCCACCAGCGTCACGAGCGGGATGTTGAACGCGTCGCACGTCTGCACGAACCGCGCGGCCTTCTCGCTCGCTTCGATGTCCAGCACCCCCGCCAAGACCGCGGGCTGGTTCGCGACGATCCCGACGACGTGCCCGTCCAGCCGCGCGAGCGCGCACACGACGTTGGTCGCCCAGCCCGCGTGCACCTGGAGGAACTCGCCGTCGTCGACGATCTCCGCGATGACGTCGCAGATGTCGTACGCGCGGGCCGGGTCGACCGGCACGACGTCGAGCAGCCGGTCGGTGCGCCGGTCGGCCGGGTCGGCGGCCGGCACGTGCGGCGGTGCCTCGTTGTTGTTGGCCGGCAGCAGGGACAGCAGGTACCGGACGTCGGCCAGGCAGGTCGCCTCGTCGTCGTAGGCGAACGCGGCGACACCCGAGGTCGCCGCGTGCACGTCGGCGCCACCGAGGCCGTTCTGCGTGATCTGCTCGCCCGTCACCGCCTGCACGACGTCGGGACCGGTGATGAACATCTGCGACGTTTCCCGGACCATGAACACGAAGTCGGTCAACGCGGGCGAGTACGCCGCGCCGCCCGCGCACGGGCCGAGCATCACCGAAATCTGCGGGATGACCCCGGAACAGCGGGTGTTGCGCCGGAAGATGCCGCCGTACCCGGCGAGCGCTGTCACGCCCTCCTGGATCCGGGCGCCGGCGCCGTCGTTGAGCGACACCAGCGGCGCGCCCGCGGCCTCGGCGAGGTCCATCACCTTGTGGATCTTTTCCGCGTGCGCCTCGCCGAGGGCGCCGCCGAAGACCCGGAAGTCGTGGGCGTAGACGAAGACCGTCCGGCCGTCGACCGTGCCCCAGCCGCAGACGACACCGTCGGAGTGCGGCCGCCGCTGCTCCAGGCCGAACCCGGTCGCCCGGTGCCGGCGCAGGGCCTCGAGCTCGGTGAACGAGCCGGGGTCGAGGAGCAGCTCGATCCGCTCGTGCGCGGTCAGCTTGCCGCGCTCGTGCTGCCGCCGCGTCGCGGCTTCGTCCGGCCCGCGGCGCGCCGCGTCCTTGGTCTCCCGCAGTTCGTCGAGCCGGTGGGCGAACGCGGCCGGTGCCTCAGACACGGACGCCGCCGAGTTCGGCGGCCAGCCGCCCGAGGATCACGTCCTGGTGGCGGGTGAGGAAGAAGTGGCCGCCGGACAGCTCCACCAGCTCGAACCCGCCGGAGGTGTGGTCCGCCCACGACTCGACCTCGTCGAGGGTGGCCATCGGGTCGTCGGAGCCGGTGAAGGCGACGATCGGGGTCGCCAGGGGCTCGCCCGGGGTGTCCCGGTACGTCTCGACGGCGCGGTAGTCGTTGCGCACCACGGGCAGGATCATCCGGACGACGTCGTCGTCGCCGAGGAGGTCCATTTCGGTGCCGCTCAGCTTGCGCAGCTCGTCGAGCACGCCCGCGTCCGTCCGCGTGTGCACGCTTTCGTCGCGCACCCGCGAAGGCGCGCGCCGCCCGGAGACGAACAGTCCGGCGACGGGCACGCCGGCCCGTTCGAGGCGGCGGGCCGTCTCGTAGGCGACCATCGCGCCCATGCTGTGCCCGAAGAGGGCGAGCGGGCGGTCGGTCTTGTCCCGCAGCAGGTCCGCGACGCGGTCGGCCATGGCACCGATGCTGGTCAGGAACGGTTCGTGGCGCCGGTCCTGCCGGCCCGGGTACTGGACGGCGAGGACCTCGACGTCCGGGGCCAGTGCCTTCGCCACGGGGAAGTAGAAGGTGGCCGAGCCGCCGGCGTGCGGCAGGCAGACCAGCCGCGCCTTCGCCTCGGGTGACGCGGCGAACCGGCGGAACCAGTTCTCCTCGCCGTTGTCGCCTGCGACCATGTCGTCCCCCGCCTTCCGGGTCGGAGTCTCCGTCCGGCCAAGCTAGCCAGCGCGATGGCGGGCCAACGACCCCTAACGGCCCCTAAGGACCCGACTCGCGAGTAAAAGCGGCCGGACCGGGTACGCATTCCGGGAAAGTGCCGCCCTCGTGGGGAAGGGCGGCGTCAGGAGGAGTCGCGCTGTGCGGGTGAGCTGGAACGGAGCCGATCAGGCGGGGTGGCACGTGCTCGACGTCGCCGGTGCCGACCGGCCCGGGCTGACGGCCGCCCGGCGGTGGGCCGAGGCCAAGCTGGGCACGCTGCCGGAAGCGGACCTGGTCGACGCGCTGATCGTCGTCGGAGAGCTGCTTGAGAACGCGTACGTCCACGGCGGTGGGCCGCGGCAGCTGCGGATCCACCACGCGCACGACCCGTGCGAGGTGACCGTGGCCGTCGCCGACGTCGGGAGCGGCGAACCGAAGATGCGCGTCCCCGACCACGGCGGCGGCCGCGGCCTGCTGCTGGTGGACCAGCTCAGCCTCGACTGGGGCGTGACCCACCACGACGACGGAAAGCTCGTCTGGGCCCGCGTTCAGTGCGAAGAGGGCTAGGCCAGTTCCCGTGCCAGTCCGAGCCAAGCAAGCGCTTCCCCGGTGCTCGCGTGCACCGGCAGCAGGTGCTCCAGCCGCAGCACGGCGATCGGCCGCAGCAGGGCCCGGGACCGGCTCGCGACCGCGAACGGCACGCCGCTCGCGGCGGCTTCACCGGTGGTGTCGAGCAGGATCGTCAAAACGCGGGCGCTGCAGAACGTCACGGCCGAAGCGTCGAAGACGACGGCCGCCGGGGCCAGGCGGAGTTCTTGGCGCAGCAGGGTTTCCAGGTGTTCGGTGACGGCGAGGTCGAGCTCGCCGGTGACGGTGACCACGCTGGCGTGCGCGGTCGTGGTGACGTCGAAGACGGCGGGCGGGAAGGTCTGAGGAGCGAGCATTCGCGGAAGGCCTCCTTGGCACAACGCCGCGAGGCCGGACACCGAGTCCGGGCACACGGGCAGCCCGGGTGGGGGCTGGCGGGGTCGAGGCACGACGGCTGCAGGCTGAACCGATGTCCTCTTCACCCTACAAGCGATGCGCAAGCGTTGCACGGTGGTGGTGGCGCGACCCACGTGAGAGCTGGGTGGTCTACCGCGGCGGAAAGCCCGGCTCTGCGGGTTCGACCTCCCCCGCCCTCCGTTCGGATTGTTCGTCGACGCCCGGGTTTGTCAAGGCGGGAAAGCGTGCCTTGACAAACCCGGTCGTCGACTGGAATGCGGCGTGGGAGGAGGGCGGGGGAGGTCTGGTGATGCTGTGCTCTCTTTGCGCTGCCGGCTTCCCGTTTACCGGTGGCGGTTGCTCCCGTTCACCGTCTTCCGCCGGAACCGGGCTGGCGTGGTGCCTAGTTCTGCGCGGAATGCCCGGGTGAATGCCGACTTCGATCGGTAGCCCACCCGGTCCGCGATCGTTGCCACCGGTGCTTCCGACGTGGTCAGCAGCTCGGCCGCCGCCATCATGCGGGCGCGGGCCAGGAACGCTCCCACCGTCATTCCCGTCTCCCGGACGAACCGTCGCAAAAAGGTCGCGCGGGACAGGTCGAGGACAGCGGCGCCGTCGCGAAGGTCGTTTACGAAAAGGACGGCGAGACGCACGAAGTCGAGGCCAGTGCGCTGCTGCCGGCCGCCGTCCGGTCACCGACGCCATTTACACGCACCCGAGTTCGACCGAGGCGTTCAACGAGGTCATCCCTGTGGGGTGAGCACACTCGCGGGCGCGTCCGGTGTGCACTCTCCCCATGGCCAGACCGGCGCCGCCGCCCTAGCGTGGGAACCCGGTGACGAGGAGGTTCCCGCGGATGCTGATCGACGACCTGGCCGCCGTGCTGCCGGCGGACCGGCTGGTCCGTGACCCGGACGTCGTGGCGGGCTTCGCCCACGACGAGGCCGAGTGGGCGCCCTGCGGCCGGCCCGCGGTGGTCGTCCGGCCGCACACCGCCGAGGAGGTCCAGGCCGTGGTCAAGGCCTGCCTGGAGCACCGGACCCCGCTCGTCACGCGCGGCGCCGGCACCGGGCTCTCCGGCGGGGCGAACGCCGTCGACGGCTGCGTCGTGCTGGTCACCGACCGGCTCACCGCGATCAAGGAGATCGACGAGCGGGAGCGGTACGCCGTCGTCGAGCCCGGCGTCGTCAACGACGACCTGCGTGCCGCGTGCGCCGAACGCGGGCTCTGGTACCCGCCCGACCCGGCCAGCTCGCCGTGGTCGACCATCGGCGGCAACGTCGCCACCAACGCCGGCGGCGTCTGCTGCGTCAAGTACGGCGTCACCCGCGACTACGTCCTGGGCCTGCGGGTCGTCACCGGCACCGGCGAGCTCGTCCGGCTCGGCCGCCGCACCGCCAAGGGCGTCGCGGGCTACGACCTGACCGGGCTCATGGTCGGGTCGGAAGGCACGCTGGGCGTGATCACCGAGGTCACCGTGCGGCTGCGGCCGGCCCGCGCGGCCGAACGGACGATCGCCGGGTACTTCGACACGACCGTCGCCGCCGGGCAGGCCGCCGCCGCGGTCGCCGCCCGGGGTGTGCTGCCCTCGGCGCTCGAGCTCGTCGACCGGCACTGCCTGGCCGCCGTCGACCAGTGGAAGAACATGGGCCTGAGCGCCGACGCGAACGTCGTGCTCCTCGCCCGCACCGACTCCCCCGGCGCGCTCGGCGAGCACGAAGCCGCGGAGATCCTCGACTGCTTCGAGCAGGCGGGCGCGACCTGGGCCGCGCAGTCGACCGACCAGGCCGAGGCCGACGCGCTGTTCTCCGCCCGCCGCCTGGCCTACCCCGCGCTCGAACGGCTCGGCCCGGTGCTCACCGAGGACGTCTGCGTCCCGACCCAGGCCGTGCCCGAGATGCTCGCCCGCATCGACGCGGCGGCTCAGCGCCACGGCGTCCTCATCGCGAACGTCGCGCACATCGGCGACGGGAACCTGCACCCGCTGCTGGTCACGCCGGCCGGCGACGACACCGCGCGGAAGAGCGCCCAAGCCGCGTTCGACGACATCATCGCCGACGCGCTCGACCTCGGCGGCACCGTCACCGGCGAGCACGGCGTCGGCCTGCTCAAGCAACCCGGCCTCGCGCGCGAACTCGGTCCCGCCGTGGTCGGACTGCACCGCGCGGTCAAGAAAGCCTTGGACCCGCAGAACATCCTCAACCCCGGCAAGGTCTTCCCCGAAGGGACACCCGCATGATCGTCCGCACCACCTCCGGCGACGTCCGCGGCAAGCCGATCGCCACCGGCGTCCGGTTCCGCGGCATCCCCTACGCCGCCGCACCCGAGGGCGAGCGGCGGTTCGCCGCGCCGGTCCCGGCCCCGGCGTGGGACGGCGTGCGCGACGCCCGCGAGGCCGGACCCACGGCACCGCAACGGCAGCGGACGATCCCCGGCCTCGACCTGTCCGCCGTGGTCGGCGGCGGCTGGCGACCCGGCGGCGAGTACCTGACGGTCGACGTCTGGACGCCGGACCCGGGCGCCTCGGCGCTCCCGGTGCTGGTGTTCGTGCACGGCGGCGCGTTCATCGGCGGCACCGGGTCGGCCCCGGCCTACGACGGCACCGCGTTCACCCGCGGCGGCGCGGTGCTGGTGACCGTGCAGTACCGGCTCGGCGTCGACGGCTTCGTCCCCTTGGCCGGCGGCGACACCAACCTCGGCCTGCGCGACCAGCTCGCCGCGCTGCACTGGGTCCAGGACAACATCGCCGCGTTCGGCGGCGACCCAGGCAACGTGACGCTCTTCGGCGAGTCGGCGGGCGCGATCAGCGTCGCGTGCCTGCTCGGTTCGCCGCTGTCGGCCGGCCTCTTCCGCCGCGCGGTCGTCCAAAGTGGACACGCGAACATGGTGCGCGGACGCGCGGAGCTCGAGCGGCTCGCCGGGGTGATCGCCGACGGGCTCGGCGTCGAACCCACCGCCGCCGCGTTCCGGAAGCTGCCGACCGAGCGGCTGCTCGACGCGCAGGACGCCGTCCTCAAGCCCGGCGGCGGCCCCGACCTGCGCGGCGAAGACGGGCTGGACCGCAGCTACGGCCTCAGCCCGTTCCTCCCGCTGGTCGGCGACGACGTCTTGCCGCGGCACCCCGGCGAGGCGATCCGCGCCGGTGCGGGCGCCGACGTCGACTTGATCGCCGGCACTTGCCGCGAGGAGATGCTGCTCTACTTCGGCCCGACTGGGCTGCTCGACGTGCTGACCGACGAGCAGGCCGTCGCGATGCTCTCGGCGTCGCACCCGGACGCGGCGAACGTCCTTCGCGGGTACGGCCTGGGCGACGGCCGGAAGGCGGGCGAGGTGTTCGTCGAGGCCATGACCGACCTCGTGTTCCGCGACGGCGTTCGCGAGCTGGTCGATGCCCACCAGGGCCGTTCGTTCCGGTACGAGTTCGAGTGGCGGGCCCCGCGGCTCGGTGCGTGCCACGGCATGGAGCTGCCGTTCGTGTTCGACTCCCTGGCCGCGTCCGCCGCCATCGTCGGCGACGACCCGCCCGCGGAGCTGGCCCGCGAGGTCAACGGCGCTTGGACGCGGTTCGCCGCCACCGGCGACCCGGGCTGGGCTCCGGCCGAGACGACGCGCCTGGGCTGATGGACGCCCACGGCCTGCGTGAGCTGTACGACCTCGTCCTGCGCCTGTCGGCGGTCCACGACCTCGACGCGCTGGTGCAGGAGGTGGTCGACCACGCGCGGCGGCTGCTCGGCGTCGACGTCGCCTACCTCGCGCTGGCCGAGCCCGACGGTGCGCTCGTCATCCGGGTCACCGACGGCTCGCTCGGCCCGCGGCTGCGCGGCGTCGTGCTGCCGCCGCACAGCGGGCTGGCCGGGCAGGTGGCCGACACGGGCGAACCGGTGCAGAGCGCCGACTACCTCGGCGACGCCGCGCTGACGCACCTCGGCGAGGTCGACCGCGTCGCCGAAGCCGAAGGCCTGCGCACGATCCTCGGCGTGCCGCTGCGGTTGCGCGGAAGGGTCGCCGGGGTCCTGATGGTGTCGCAGCGGGCGGTGCGCCGGTTCACGGCGGCGGAGTCGTCGCTGCTGACGTCGCTCGGCTCGTTCGCCGCGATCGCCATCGAGAACGCGAAGCTGGTCACCGCGCTGGCGGAGGCGAACGACCGGCTGGAGCGGGCCGTCCGGCTGCACGACCGGCTCGGCGCGGTGGCGCTGCACGGCGGCGCGGCCGAAGACGTCGTCGTGCCGCTGTCGGAACTGGTCGGCGGGCTGGTGCTGGTCGCCGACGAGCACGACGAAGTCCGCGCGGCCGCCCGCGCCGGCTCGCTCGTGGACGCGCGGCTCTCCGGGAGGCCGTCCCGGTTGTTCGCCTCGGCGAGTGCCCGGCGCACCCGGGTGGACGAGCGGGTGGTCACCGTGCCGGTGGCGTCGGCGAACGCGTATTTCGGGGCGCTGCAAGTGCTTTCCGACGCGCCGCTCGCCGAGGCGGACGTCCGGTTGCTGGAGCGTTCGGCGACGACCGTCGCGCTGGTGGCGTCGGTCGAGCGCGCCGAACGCCGGACGGTCGAGGAACTGGTGGAGCACCTGGTGACCCGCCGGGTCCGCGAGATTCCGGCGTACGCCCGGGAGCTGCGGCGCCCGCACCTGGTCGTGGTGAGCGAGGACCCGCGGCTGCGGACCCTCGCCGCACTTTCGTCCACTGTGGATGGCCGGCTGGTCGCCCTGGTCCGCGCCGACGAGGCGACGGTCCGTTCGTGGTCGCTGGGCACGACCGGCCTGGCGGGTCCGGCGACCGGGCCGGCCGCGCTGGCCGATGCGTACGACGACGCGGCCGCGTGCGTCCGTGTCCTGAACGCGTTGGGACGCAAAGGTTCGACGGCGTCGCCCGCCGACCTGGGCCCGTACCGCTATCTACTCAGCCAGGCCGGGCGCGAGGAGGCCGGCACGTTCGTCGCCCGCACGCTGGGTCCGTTGCTGGCCCACGACGAGGAGCGCGGCACGGACCTGACCCACACGGCGGAGGTGTTCCTGCGATGTGGCCGTCGCAAGACCCCGGCGGCCGAGGAGCTGACGATCCACCCGAACACGCTTTACCAGCGCTTGGACCGCATCACGGCGTTGCTGGGCGAGGACTGGCAAGAGGGCGACCGCGCCTTGGACGTCCACTTGGCACTGCGCATCCACCGCCTGGCCGCCGAACTCGCGTAAAACCCCTACCGTCAACCCCTGTACGGGCCGATTGACACAGCGAGCGCACGTCAGGGATCGTCGAGAGACGAACAACACATTTTTCCCTCCGCGTAGACGAACCCACGGAGCTGACTCATGACGAATATCAAGGTGACGCTTTCCGGCGGTCCGGCAGAACTGGTCGAACGGCACCGGGAATGGACGGTCGGCGACCTCGGCGAAGTCGCGAAGGTCGGCTTCGGCGCGGGATACGAACACTTCTCCCACGCGGGCGAGTTCACGACGACCAGCGGCGGCGACCAAGTCCCGGTGTTCGCCTGGTGCGGCCGCACGAGAGTAGCCGAATAACCCACGACCGGTCGTGAGTGAGAAACAGGGTTGGAACCCTGTTTCTCACTCACGACGTCTTTCAGCCGTCCGACTCCGCGGAGGGGAGGTACGCCCCCGGGACCTGCTCGGGCGCGAACACCTGGTTCTCACCCGGGTAAGGCACCTGCCAGCCGTGCGTCTGGTACCACGTGAAGTGGTTCATCTGCGCGGGGTTGGCGTAGTCGGCGACGGCGTTAGGGCCGGTCAGACGCTGGTGCGTCGTCCACTCCTGCCACTGCGCCGCGACCTGCTTCTTCTCGGCGGGCACCGCCGACGACGGCACCGGCGCCGCGGCCGGGTTCGCCGCGGCCGGGGTGTCCGGCCCGCACGACGGCTGGGTCGCCAGCCCGCCAGTCAGCGACGTGCGGTTCGGCAACGCGGTGAACGGCGTGAAGTCCGGCTTCCTGGTGAAGGCCGCACTCATCGGCGTCGCCGCGCTGTCCTTCTGGTTCATCGGCTTGACCCCGAGGATCTGCTCGATCGTCCGGATCATCGTGATCTGCGAATAGAAGTGGCTGTCGACGACGCCGTGCTGGGCGTACGGGCTGATGATCTGCACCGGCGCCCGGTGCCCGTCGACGTGGTCGAGACCGGCCTGCGAGTCGTCCTCGACGACGAAGATCGCCGAGTCCTTCCAGTACTGGCTGTGCGAGATCTCGTCCACGATGCGACCGACCGCGAGGTCGTTGTCGGCGACCTGGGCGGCCGCGTTCGGCGGGCCGCCGGTGTGGTCGCTGGACAGCCAGAACATGTTCAGGTTGGCCGGCCCGTTCTTCTCGAAGTCGTCCTTCCAGATCTGGTACCGGTAGACGTCCGGCACCGACGTGTCGAACTTCGGGAAGCCCGGCACCGAAACGTTGTTCAGCGACGGGATCGGCGACGACGACACCAGCGGGTAGGCCGTCGGCTCCCCGGTGGCCGCCATGTTCTTGGCGTCGCAGTACAGGTTCTGCCAGCTCGCCCCGGCGGGCTTGGTCAGGAACTGCTGGAACTCGCCGAAGTCCCGCACCGACTTCCCGGCCGCCTGCGCGCCGGTCCAGAGGAACCCGGTGCTCTGGTGGCCGAGCGCGTCGTCCTCGGTGTCGTAGCTGCGCAGGTACTCCCCCGCCGACGACTCGGTGTACTCGGGGTTGTCGGCCTGCATCAGCCAGTTGTGGCCCTCGGCGGAGTTCGTGCCGATGTCGTAGGTGTTGTCGTACAACCCGAACTGCTTCTCCAGCGCGTGCTGGTTCGGCGTCACGTTCTCGCCGAACTGCGTCACCGACGGGTCGCCGTTGCCGCGCGGGTCGTCGCCGAAGACCTGGTCGTACGTCCGGTTTTCCTTGACCAGCAGGAAGACGTGCTTGATCGTCGACGGGTCGCCCAGCCGCGCGGGCACCGGCACCGGGCTGCGGTGGCCGTTGTCCGTGGCCAGCTGGACCGAGTCGTTCGTCCAGCCGTTCTGCTTGAAGACCTGCGCGGTGTAGCCGCGGATCGCCCGGTCGTCCGGCAGCCGGAACTTCTGCACGCTCGACGTCGTGTCGTGCGTACCGTGCCCGGCCGCCGTGGTCGGGCGGAGGGCGTCGATGCCGCGGGTGTTGGAGACGACGACGTCCTTGCCGACCGTGGTGATCGCGGTCGGGAAGTAGTCCGTCGGCAGCAGGCCGACGTAGCTCACCGGCTCCTGCGCCCGCTGGTAGCGGTAGACGGCGACCGCGTTCGCGCGGCCGAGCGTCACCAGCAGGTGCCCGTCGTCGGTGAGGGTGACGCCGTCCGGCTCGTAGCCGACCGAGGCCTGCGGCCACGGCTGCGTCGCGATCGTCTGCACGACCTGGTCGCGGCCGGTGTCGATGACCGAAACCGTGTTGCTCGCGGTGTTCGTCACGAACAGCGCGCCGTTCTTGAAGTACACGGCGGTCGGGTGCAGGCCGACGTCGATGCTCTTCGGCGCGGCGGCCGCGTTCGCCAGGTCGATCACGCTGACCGTGCCGCTGGTGGTGGCGCCGGTGAACTGGCTGGCCGGCACCTGGGTGTTGTACGAGTTCAGCGTCGGCTCGCCGGGCTTCGCCGGGTGACCGCCTTCGTTGCTGACGTACAGCTTGTTGCCGACGCGCACCAGGTCACGCGGTGCGTTGCCGACGGCCCAGCTCTGCTTGATCGCGCCGGTCGCCGCGTCGAGGGCGACGACGCGGTTCTGGCCGTTGACCGCCGAGTACACAGTGGACCCGTCGGGCGTGAAGAGCGCCTGCGCCACCAGGGCGTGCTTGGCGCCGTCCGCCGGGATCTTGACCGGGACCGGGGCGGCCACGGTGCCGTCGGGGTTCACCGTGAACTTCGTGTAGCCGTCGGTCTGGGCCAGCCACAACGACTTCCCGTCCGGCGAGTACGTCGGGCCTTCCTGGCCGACGTCGTTGCCGGCGATGCGCAGGTTCGCCGTCGCGGAGTTGCCGACGAGCTGCTGCACCTTCCAGTTCTTCAGGTCGACGACGGTGAGCGCGATGCCGCCGTCGGTGGTCAGCGCGGCCAGGTGGCTGCCGTCCGGGCTGACCGCGGAGGCCATGATCTTGCCGTTGTTGACGACCAGGCGGTCGCCGATCGGCTTGATGTACTGGTCCGCGGAGACGACCTGGCCGTTTTCGGTGACCTGGCCGACGTGCTCCTCGCCGAACTGCGCCGTCGACGCGACACCGACGCCGGTGCCGGTGGCGACGAGCACGAGCGTGGCGGAACCGGCCGTCGCGTAGCGCAGCCGATGGCCGCTGCTCCGGCTCTTCCCGGCACGCCGTCTGCGGCGTGTTACCTGCATCGGGGTTATCCCTTCGTGGTGGTGAGCAGCTCGACGTTCCCGTCGAACTGCCAGAGCGGGTTGGGTTGGTCCCCTGCCGGGGTCCGCACCTGGAAGTAGCCGTTCACTTCCTTCGGTCCGTCGCCGTCGGCGACGTACCGCCCGTCCGAGGTGATGTCCAGCTGGTAGATCGCCGAGCCCGTCGCCGCGACGTCCGGCAGGTGCCAGGAGACGACGCACCGCCAGTCGTTGCCGGGGCCGTCGGCCTCGACCAGGCCGTCGCCCTTGGTGCACGCGGCCGTGGCGGCCAGCTGCTCCTCGGTGACGTCGGGCCGGTTCAACTGGCCGGCCTGCAGCCGGTAGAGGTGGGCGAAGGCGGTGGCGACCGACCGCTGGACCTTGTCCAGGTCGATCCCGGACCCGGTGGCCGGCGTGGCCACGGCGACGATCCCCGCCGTCACGGCGAGCAGCGCGACCAGCGGCAGGACACCGAGGGTGAGCGCGCGGCGGCCCCCGCCGTCGTGGGCGGGGTTGGTGAAGTCGCGGCGCACGAAGATCAGGTAGGCCAGCGCGGTCGCGACGACGGCCCACGCGAGGCTGACGCCGACCGCGATCAGCAGCGGCCCGAGCTGGGCGGGATCGGTGAACAGGCCGTTCCACGCGATGAAGGCGTAGCTGGGCAGGGCGAGCCGGACGGCGACCGGCAGCGGCAGCAGCTGGGCCAGCGCCAGCACGAGCGCGACGACGGCGGGCAGCAGCAACCCCATCGGCGACCGGCCCCAGAGGACCGAGCCGAGCAGCCCGATCGCGCCGAGGGCGAGCGTCGGGGCGAGCACGCAGACCCACGCGAGCAGGACCTGCACCGCGGCGTCGCCCGCGGCCAGCGAGTGGCCGTCGAGCCCGACCAGGGGCCGGCTTCCCGAGGCAAGAACCCCGCCCACCGCGCTGGAAACGGCCATCCCGGCTACGAGCACGAGGATGACGGTCAGGCTGGCAAGCGCTTTCGCGACGAAGATCCGACGCGGCGACCGGACCGCGACCAGCAGGTGGCGCCAGGTGCCGAGCCGGTCTTCGGACGCGAAGACGTCCCCGGCGACGACCGATATCAGCAGCGGGAGCGCGTAGGTGCCCGCGAACCCGAGCATCACCAGCGGTCCCGCCCAGCCGGTCGCGTTCATCCACCGGCCGAACAGCGTGTCGACGGGCAGCGAACTCTGCTCGCTCACCACGGCGACGAACAGCGCCGGCGCGAGCCAGCAGGCCAGGACCAGCAAGCGGATGCGCCAGGCGGCGAACAGCTTGACGAGCTCGAAGCGGTAGCCGCGGGCCACCGGGACGGGCCGGGCGGTCTCCGTGAGGGTCGCGGTCATCGGCCGGCCTCCGGCTGTTCGGTGAGGGCGAGGAAAGCGGCTTCGAGCGGCGACACGACCGGCGCGAGCTCGCGCACCGCGATGCCGTCGTTCGCCAGCCGCAGCACCAGTTCGTCGAGCGCGGAAGTCAGCGCGCGCACCACGAAGACGTCGGCGTCGGGGTCGGCGAGCCGGACCCCGGGCGCGCCGGCGACCAGGGGGCGGGCTTTGCCGGGGTCGGAGGTGCGCAGCCGGTAGTCGAGTTCGCCGCTCTCGGCGGAAAGCTTGCCGAGCGGGCCGGTGAAGACGACGCGGCCGGTGGCGAGGATGGTGACTTCCGAGCAGAGCGCTTCGAGGTCGTCCATCCGGTGGCTGGAGAGCACGACGGTGGTGCCCTCGGCGGCCAGCCGGCCGAGCACGCCGTGGACGTGCTTCTTGCCGGCCGGGTCGAGCCCGTTGGCCGGCTCGTCGAGCACGAGCAGGCGGGGTTCGGTGAGCAGGGCGGCGGCCAGGCCGAGGCGCTGGCGCATGCCGAGGGAGAAGCCGCGGACGCGGTCGTCGGCGACGTCGGTGAGCCCGACGTCGCCGAGGACGTCGTCGATCTTCGGCGTCTTCCGGTCGCGGCCGTGCAGCCCCATCAGCGCGGCGAGGTTCTGCCGGGCGGTCAGCGACGGGTAGAGCCCCGGGCCGTCGACGAACCCGGCGACGCCGCCGAGGTTCCGGCCGACCGGCGCGCCGAGGATCTCCAGGGTGCCCTCGTCGGCGACGGCCAGGCTGAGCAGCAGGCCGAGCAGCGTCGTCTTGCCGGCGCCGTTCGGGCCGACGAGGCCGTGGATGTGGCCGGGTGCCACGTCGAAGTCGATGCCGTCGAGCGCGACGACGTCACCGAAGCACTTGGTGATCCCGCGCGCTCTCACTGCCAGGGGTGCGTCCATGGGTTCCTTGCTTTCACTCTGCGGCTCGAGCAGGAAACTTAGGCACCGCAAATTACGGCGGCGGGCGAGCGGGGTGAACGCAGCCCGAACGGCAGCCGACCGGCGGCCGCCAGGGCGGTGAAATGTCCGGGTTAAGCCGGTCTCTTACGACGGGTTAACCGAGCGCTTGTCTGTCCACAGTGGATCCGCGGGGGGATCTCCACCCCGATCTCCACCCCGCGGAGGTCCTCCTCCACCCGGGTGCCGCCCTAGCGTTTCCCCCGTCGGAACACGGGAAGGAAGTCGGACATGGGTGAAGTCGTCCAGTTCATGCTGCTGCGGTTCGCGATCATCGGCGGCGGGATCCTGCTGCTGTTGATCGTGCTCGGGGTGATCGCCGTCGTGGTGAAGAAGGCCGGGCGGTGATCACCGCTTCGCGTGCAGGCCGTGCTGCTCGGCGTAGCGCAGTGCCTCGACGCGGTTGCGCACGCCGATCTTGGCGAAGGCGTTGTTGATGTGCGTCTTGACGGTGGCCTCGCCGATGAACAGCTCGGCGGCGATCTTGCCGTTGGTCAGGCCGGCGGCGATCAGGCCGAGGACTTCGGCTTCCCGCGCGGTGAGCCCGTCCGGCAGCGTTTCCTTGCGCGGTTTCGCCCCGGACAGGGCGCCGGCGACCTGGCGTGAGACATCGGCGCCGAAGGTGAGCTGCCCGGCGACGACGGCCCGCAGCGCGGCCCCGATCTCGTGCCGTCCGGCGTCCTTCGTCAGGTAGCCCTTCGCGCCCGCGGCGAGCGCGCCGGCGATGGAGTCGTCGTCCGAGTACGTCGTGAGCACGAGGACGGCGACGTCGGGGTGCTCCCGCGTGAGCCGTCCGGTCGCCTCGACCCCGCTCAGGACGGGCATGTTGAGGTCCATCAGGACGACGTCGAGGCGGTCGAGTTCGGCGGCCAGGTCGAGCGCCTGCTCGCCGTTCGCGGCCGAGCCGACGACGTCGACGTCGTCGAGCAGGCCCAGCAGCGCGACCAGGCCTTCGCGCACCACCTGCTGGTCGTCCACCACCAGCACCGCGATCGTCATGGTCGGCAGTCTGCCGCATCCGGGAGACTGGCCGGGTGATGATCCCCGAAAGTGTCCGGACCCACTGGTGGCGCGGCGCGCTCGTGGTGGCGGCGGCGGTCGTGGCCTGCTTCTCGGCGAGCCCGTTCGCCGGGCTGTTCGGCCTGGTCCCCCTTCTGGTTTGGTGCTGGCTGGCGCCGTCGCGGCGGTCCGGGCTGATCGTCGGGGCGGTGCTGCTGGCACTGCTGGCGTGGTTCGTCCTGCCGGGCGCGCTGGGCTTCGCCGGGCACTGGGTGCCGGCGCCGATCGAGGTCTACTGGCTGCACACGACCCTCGCGGCGGTGGTGTGCGCGATCGGCGCCCGGCGCGGGTTCGTCCCGCTGTTCCTGCTGGTCATCGCGGGGTTCGTCGGCACGGGCGGCGCGCTGTTCGCCGCGTACGAGTCCCCGCCCGGCGACGAAGGGGTCGCGCCCGGTCCCGCCGAGCTGCGGATCACCCGGGACTTCAACTGCGGTTCCCACAACTGCTGGGGCGTTTTGGAGGCCACCGGCGACCGCGCCCCTGACGTGCTTCGCGACTACGTCACGGCCCGGAACTTCACGCCGGCAGCGTCGATCTTCAACGCCCCGCGCTTCTGCCGGACCACCGGGCTCCTGGTGGAGCACCAGGTCTGCGTGGACATCCGGCCGCTCGGACCGGACGCGGCGCGGCTGGAGTGGCACGTGGACTGAGGGAGGTGGCGCGGCGGGCCGCCGCGCCACCGGACCCCTCAGCCCGGCGCGACGGCGCGGCCGGTCTGCGGCGAGATCATCCCCGCGCACAGGCCGCGGCTCGCCAGGTTCTGCGCGATCCTCGGGATGGCCGCCCGGGTGTTGGCGGCCCACTCGTGCATGAGGATGACCTGCCCGTTGCCGAGGCGGCCGTTGGCCGCGACGATGGCGTCGACACTGGCGCCGTTCCAGTCCTGCGAGTCGACGTCCCAGATGACCTGCCGCAGGCCGTACTTGGCTTCGACGGTCTGCAGCGTGGAGTTGGTTTCCCCGTAGGGCGGGCGGAAGAGCTTCGGCGTGCCACCACCGGCGGCCGAGATCGCCTGCTGGGTGCGGGAAACCTCGGAGTCCATTTGGGACTGGTTCAGCTGCGTCAGGTGCGGGTGGGTGTAGCTGTGGTTGCCGACCCACATGCCGGCGCTCACTTGTGCCCGCACCTGCCCCGGATAGGCGGCGGCGTACTGGCCCTCGTTGAACATGGTCGCCCGCAGGCCGTTCTGCTGCAGGGCACTCAGCAGCGCGGGGGTGTTCGAGTTCGAGGGACCGTCATCGAAGGTGAGGCCGACATAGCCGTTACAGGCGGCGGCGTGCGCGGGGGCAGTGCTCACGACGCTCGTCATCGCGAGCAGCGCGGCTCCGAGAATTGCCTTGCGCATCGCGTCAGCCCACCGAGATGTTCGAGTTGCCGCTGCTCTGGTACCCCTCGGTGGCGAGGATCATGTAGTAGTTGAAGCTGCCCATGCGCATGCCGTAGCGGCCCCAGGCGTCGAAGTGGTTCCCGGTGGTGATGGTGCCGCCGGTCTTCTTCTGCTGCCGCACGGACCAGTACTGGTTGAAGGTCTTGGTCCCTTCGACGGAAGGGGCGTTGTAGCGGGTGGTCTGGTAGATGTCGTAGGTGCCGCCGTCGCTGGTGACGGTGCCCTTGTAGGTGCCGGTGGGCCGGTAGGTGCCCCAGTTGTCGACGATGTAGTACTCGACGAGCGGGTTCGAGGTCCAGCCGTAGAGGGCGAGGTAGCCGTTGCCGGAGGGGTTGAAGCTGCCGGAGTAGTTCACGGTCCGCCGGCTGCCGTTGCTCCACCCCTTGCCACCGACGAAGTTCCCGACGTTGCTCCAGTTCATCCGGTAGTTCCCCCCGGAGCCGAGGGTCATTTGAACGGACCCGCCACCATCGGTCCAGAAGGAGTAGTAGTAGCCCCCGTTGTTCCCGGTCTGGCTGGTGGTGATGACGGTATCGGCCCGCGCAACCCCGGGCAGGAAGGTGGCGACCAGCGCAAGGGCGGCCCCACCGGCGAAAACCCTGAAGCGGTTCTTGGTGAGCATGCTTTCCTCCTCGTCGAGGCCTGGCGATGGGGAAAGCATGTGATCGACGTCTTCGGTGGGGCAATAACTTTCGGGAAGTTTCGGGAGTACGGCAGGGGTTGTCCATCAGCCGGCGCGGCGCCGCCGTGACGGGGTGAGGAGCCGGATCCAGGCCTTCCCGGTGGCGGTACCGACGGAGCGGTAGGCGTGGGCAGAGCTGCGTTCACTGTGGCGGACGACCTCGTCGAAGAAGTAGTCCGACGCGGCGACAGCCAAGACTGCGCCGGACTCCCTCAGCGTTGTCTTCAGTTCGTCGGCGTCGACCAGCTGGTGGGCGTGGAGGAGCGAGGAGCCGATGACGCCGTGGTCGTCATAGGACACTTCCCCGGCATGCAGGGCAAGCCTGAGCCGGATTTGTTCGGCCGGCCGGTGGACCTTGTTGTGAGCGGCGAGTTCGTCGGCGAGGGCGGGGACGAGCAGGTCGGCGAAGAGGGTCTTGGAGATATGAGCGGGGGCAAGGACGAGAACACCGTCCCCGAGATCGTCTTGACGGCAGGCAGCCCAGGGAATATCGGCCTCGACGAAGGCGAGCTCGAGCGAGCGGTACATTCCGCGGCGGATTCTGATCTTGTTGGGGTTGGTCCGGCTGTAGCGCCCGAAGCCCTCGACGTCGACCACGACGATCGTGCAGTGGCTGGTGTTCAGCCCGAGACTGCCGCGCCAGTCGACTTCGCCGGAGCCAACCTCCCCGAACGGCGTCACACCGACCGCCATAGGCGACCACTCAGTTCGCGGCGTGGTCAACCTCGATGTCCGAGCGCTGAGACGCGTCGTGCGCGGCCTCGTCGTCTCGGAGTCGGACATCCTGCTTCCCTTCGGCAGGCATCAGCCGATCGAGCGGGCGTCACCGAGCGTGTTACGACAAGCTGATGTCTATCCTGAGAGTAGGCAGCCGAACCTGCCACCGCGAGAGTGACCAGAGTATCGTTCGGTTACCGTAACCAGTACTGTTCCCTCGCAGCCGCAACTGCACGCGCAAAGGAGCAAGACTTGTCAGCGCCCACATCACCGGTGGTCGCCTCCTTGGAGCTGACGCTGCGACTGAAGCGGCGACGCGAACAGCTGGGCATCGAGGTCCGAACCATCACCGAAGCCCTGGGTTTCACCCGCAACTACTGGTCGGCGGTGGAGAACGAACGCAAGATCCTAACCCTGGACAGCCTCACCAGAATTCTCGACCTGTTCGAGTTCGACCTCGAGGAACGAGGCGAACTGTTGGCTCTCCGCGCCGCAGCCAAGGAGCGCGGGTGGTGGACGCGATATTCCGCATTATTCGACACCGAGATTCAACGGTTGTACGGTTTGGAGCAAGGTGCCCGACAACTCCGAGACTACGACAGTCTACTGATTCCAGGGCTCCTGCAAACGCCGGAATACATCCGGGCAATTATGACGCCGGACGTGACCATGCGCAGAGTGGAGGTCGACCAGCGCGTAGAAGCGAGGTTGCGCCGACAAGTACGACTGACCGATGTGAACAACCCTCTTTCTTTTACGGCCCTCATCAGCGAAGCCGCGCTCCGACAACAGATCGGCGGGCCACGCGTACTCCGAAATCAGCTTGCACACCTGGCCACGCTGATCGAACGACACCCCACCACTCTCGACATCAGGATAATTCCCTTCACGGCAACCGCTTGCGGACTCTTCGGAGGAGCCACCATGGTTCTGATCGACTTCGACAACCCGCAGTTGCCCACCCTGGCTTGGCAAGAAACCGTCACCACCTGGGGAATCATTGACGATTCAACCCAAGTCAGGAATCTCACCACAACGTTTCAGGACGCTTACCGGCGCGCACTGAACGCGGAGGATACCCTCCGAATGGTTCGACATCACACCAAGGAACTCGATTGACCAGAGAGATCACCTCATTCCCGTACCACGACCGCAGCGAGTGGTTCACAAGCAGCCATTCGAATGCAGGCGGTAGCTGCGTCGAAGCGCGTTTCACACCTGGGGCAACCCAAGTGCGAGACAGCAAAGACCGCCGCCAGGACTCACCGGTCGTCGAGTTCCACCTGGCAGCGTGGTCATTCTTTCTCGACGCCGTGAAACCGAAGATCTACCGATGCTAGCGAAGTAAGAAGAGGGGGCGAGGGTGGAGCCGGAAGCCCTCCCCTACTCATAGCACCGTCGTCCGAATTCACGCGCAATCACAGTAGCGCACAGAGGAACGACGACGACACCGTTGCTTATTACCGTCTCGCCCTTCGAGGCGCGGTTCGCTGCGCCTTTACTCGGGCCAATTCCAGCTGACGATGGATCGAACAGCAAGGGAGACGAACAGATGAGCCAAACCTCCAAACCAAAGGATTCCCTTCGGTTCGAGTGGAAGAAATCCAGCTTCTCGATGGCCCACGGCAGCTGCGTAGAGACACTGCTGACGCCTGTCAAGGCGCTGGTCCGAGACACCAAAGACCGACGACCCGGCCAGCCGACGCTCGAGTACTCGGCCCCCGCCTGGTCGGCGTTGATCCGCCTTGTCTCCACAGAAGACCATTAAGATTCTCACGCCAAAGTGAGGAGCCCCGAGCCCCTCACCCAAGAATTCGGCAGTCGGACTCCCCAGAAGTAACCAGCCGTATCCAAGCCTCGGCCGTGGTTTCCTTCTCCCGGATCACCACCGGATCGAAAAAATCCGGAAAGCTCAACGGACTGTGCCGGATGATCTCCTCGTGGTACCAACCCGAAGCGATCACCGCGAGGTCCCCACTCGAGCAAGCCGAACTCTCCTTCAGCACGGCCGAATTCAGCAACCGGAACGCGTGCACGATCGCCGACCCCGTTGATCCATGCGCGTCGTAAGTCACTTCTCCCGCGTGTAACACCAACCGGAGCCCGAGCTGCTCCGGTGGCCGATGGCAGCGGTTGTGCTCGGCCAATGACTTTGTGAGCGCGGCGGGGACCAGTTCGCTGAACACCGCTTTCGGATATCCCGCTGGCGCCAACACGAGTACCCCGTCACCCAGATCCGCGTGGTCGCAGTCGCTCCAGCGCACGCGGCTTTCGGTCAGGGCCAGCTGGAATGCGCGGTACAACCCCGCCCGTAGCGTCAACCGGTGCAGGTTGGTGCGGTCCGGCGCCGAAAACCCGTCGATGCCGACCGCGAGAATCGTTCGGTGCACCGGGTCCGCGACCGGTTCCAAGGGCGACGCGGCACCGCTAAGCCGCCGCCACGCTTCCGTCCACGACATGACGTGATCGTGAACCGCGCCGGTTGACACATCGGTTACCAACCGCTGGACAAATTCTTGACAGCCCCTTGACCTGCACTGAAACCCGCCCATCTCCGGGTTACCGTGCTGGACAGGAAGTCCCTGCCGACCAAACCACAAGGTGCGATGCAGTTCCGGATCCTGGGGCACGTCGAACTCCTGCTCGGCGACCGGGAGGTCGCGCTCGGGCGGGCGAAGGAACGGTCGCTCTTGGGCGTGCTCTCGCTCAACCACGGCAAAGTCGTCGCCGTCCGGACCGTCACCGAAGCCCTCTGGGACGATCCTCCCGATCACGCCCGGAAAGATCTCCACGCCTACGTCAGCCGGTTGAGGGCGTCCCTGCGCGACGCCGGCGTCTCCGCGAAGATCGTCACCCAGCGGGCCGGTTACCAATTCCTGCCCGAGGACGACGATCTCGACTACGCCCGCTTCAAAACGCTGTTCAAGAACGGTGAGCAGGCAAGGGAAGCCGGCCGCTTCGACGAGGCCGCCGCCGCGCTTCGAGAAGCCATGAACCTGTGGCGCGGGCCCGTCGTCGAAGATCTCGGGACCATCTGGATGGAGCAGAAACGGGAAGACATCGACCGCTACGAGCGCGTCGCCGGGTACCAGGCCTTGTGCGCCGTCGAGCTCGAACGGCGCGACTACCGCGGGGTGCTGCGGATCCTCGACGAGGCCATGGTCGACCACGAACTGGACACCCAGTACATCGCGCAGCGGCTCACCGCGTTGAACGGGCTCGGGCACTACGAAGTCTTCGACACCTACTGGAAGCAGGTCTACGACCGGTTCGCGCGGTCGTTCGGCACCGGCCCCGGCCAGGACCTGCAGGAACTGCACCAGCAGCTGCTGCAGTCCCGCGACTCGCCCGCGCCCGCCGATCGGCACCGGACCCAGGCCGCGCTGCGCGCCGTGCCGCCCGCGCAGCTGCCTTCGACCGTCAGCCAGTTCGTCGACCGCGCCGAAGACGTCGGCCGGCTCGACGACCTCTTCGTGCGCTCCCGAGTCGGTGGCCCGCCCGCGACCCTCATCGTCGCGATCACCGGGCCCGCCGGCGTCGGGAAGACGGAGCTGGGACTGCACTGGGCGCACGCCGTCCGCGACCGGTTCCCGCACGGCCAGCTGCACGCGGACCTCGGCGGCTACGGCGCCGGCCCGCCCCGCGACGCCGCCGACGTCCTCGCCGACTTCCTCGACGCGCTCGGTGTCGCCGCGTCGGCGATCCCCGCGAGCCCGAGCGCACGAGTCCGGATGCTGCGGACCCTGCTCGACGACCACCGCGTGCTCGTCTTCCTCGACAACGCCCGGGATTCCGCGCAGGTCGTCCCGCTGCTGCCGGGCAGCGCGCACTCCGTGGTCGTCGTGACGAGCCGGCACCGGCTCAGCGACCTCGTCACCCACCACGGCGCTTTCCGGCTGGAGGTGCGGCCCTTCACCGAGACCGAGATCGCCCGGTTGCTCGGCAACCTGCTGCGCGACACCGAGCCGCCCGATCCGGCGGCGGTGCTGGCGCTGACCGGCGGCGCCCCGCAGGCCGTCCGCACCCTCGCCGAGCTCCTGCCCGGCACCGGCGGCCTGCCTAGCCCCGCCGAACTCCTGCTGGCCGGTGAACTGGCGTCCGGCACGATCCTGACGTCAGTGCTGTGGTCGTACCACGCCCTCGACGCGCCGGCCGCGCGGCTCTTCCGCTCGCTCGCACTGCACGTCTCGCCGAGCCTCGCGCTGGACGCGATCTTCGCCCTGGACGGCGCCGACGAAGAATCGACTCGCGGCGCGCTGACCGCGATCGGCTCCCGGTACCTGATCAGCCGGGACGACGGCCGCTACCGGATGGACGCCCTGACCCGCGAGGCCGGCGAACGGCTCGCGCGCGCCCACGATCGGCCCGGCGACCGCCGGCAAGCCGAGGCACGGCTCCTCGACTGGTACATCGCGCGCGTCACCGACGCCGCCGAGGTCCTCGCGCCGGCCTTGCGGCGCACCGCGGAACTGCCGGCCGGCCGGCTGCCGGATTTCGCTGCCGCGGAGGCGTTCCTGGCCGGCGAAGAGGCGAGCCTGTGCGCCGCGATCCGCCGCGCGGCGAGGGACAACCTGGCGCGGGCGGTGACGCTGCTGCGGCTGGCGCGTCCTCACCTCGCGTTCGACGGCGCCGGATCCGACTGGCACGAAGCCGTCGAGACGGTCCTGCTCGCCGCGAGAGGCGCCGGCGACCGCGACGCCGAGGGTCAGGCGCTGGCCACCCTGGCGCGGATCCACGACGACCCGGACAAGATCGTCGAGTCCCTGGAAGTCGCGAACCAGCTCTTCCACAACACGCAGAACAGCCGGGACCGGTCCGAGGTCCTCCTCCTGCTCGCCCAGCACGCGGAAGCCGCCGGGGAACGGGACCACGCGCTGGCCTGCCTGCGGGAGGCGCTCGACATCCAGCACAGCCTCAACGAACCCGGCCAGTGCGCGGCGGCGCACGGCGATCTCGGCACGCACCTGCGCCGCCGGGGCGAGCTGGAAGAGGCGGAAATCCACCTCTCCCAGGCAAAGATGCTCTACGCCGAACTGCGCGACCACCGCCGCCAAGCCGCGATGGCACTGGAGCTCGGCCTGCTGAGCCGCCGCGCCGGCCGCACCACGGAGGCCATCCGCCGGTTCACCGAGGCCGTCGAGCTGCACGAGCGCTACCCGGCGGGTCACGAGCAGACGCTGGCCGCACTGGTCGAGCTGAGCGAAACCGCCTGCGACGCCGAAGAACACGGCGATGTGCTGCTGTTCGCGCGAAAGGCACTGGGTGTGTCTCGCGCTGATCACGTGCAGGTCGTCCGGGCACTGGTCGCGCTGGTGCGTTCGCTGGCGGCGACCGGGAGGCAGGTCGAGGCGTGGAACGAGTCCCGCCAGACGATCGCCCTCGTCGCCGACGTCGACGATCCGGTGCGCGGTCATGTGCGTGAGCAGTTCACGAAGCTGGGGCTTTGGCCGCCCGGCCCGTGAGCCGGTCGTGAGTGAGAAACAGGGTTCTAACCCTGTTTCTCACTCACGACCAGCTGCGGCAGGGGTTACTCCCGCAGCCCGATGGCGTCGATCGGCCGGGCTCGCAACGCCACGAACGTCGACAACCCCATCGACAAGAACCCCAGCGCCGCCGCTCCGCCGATGATTCCGAGGTAGACAGTCCACGACCCCGACGGCACCGGGCTCCCCCGCAGTCCCACGTTGAGCAACCCCAACGGCACCACCGCGACCAGCGTCCCCACCACCACCGCGATCCCCACCGTCACCAAGGCCTCGAGCCGCATCATGTGGGTCACCTGGCGGCGGGTCGTTCCCACCAGCCGGAGCAACGCGAACTCGCGCGACCGCTGGGCCGTCGTCAGCACCAGCGTGTTGGCCACCGAAATCGCCAGGTACCCGACGATCACGCCGGCCGCCACCAGGTTCAGGTAGAACTGCGCCTGCCCCTCGCCACCTTCCGGTGAAGGGGCCGACAAAGCCGTAGCCACCGTCAAGCCCGGGTACGGCAGCGAACGCAACGCCGCGGCCACCGCCGCGGGGTCTGCGTCCGGCGAACGGCGGACCAGCACCGAGTCGTCCAGCCGGCCGCCGTTGTGCCGGCGCGCCAACGAAACCGGCAGCACGAAGTCACCGAAAGCCTTATCGTGCGTATAAGTCGCCACCAGACGAAGCTTCGCCGGGACGCCGTCACCGAAGTAGAACGTCACCTCGTCGCCGAGCTTCTTGTCCTGCCAGTCGGCCTCCGAGCGGCTCAGCGCCACCGTGTCACCTGTCAGATCCGCGAGCCGACCGCTGTCGACGCCCAGTTCGAGCACGCCCTGGACCGACCCCAGTCCCTGGGCCGACGTCCGCTGGACCTCCGTGCTGTCGCCGACCTTCGACACCGTCAGCACCGACGTGCGCACCACCGGTGTCGCCGTGGCCACCCCCGGCACCCGAGCGGCGGCGGAGGCGACCTCGGGCGAGACTCCCGCCGGGCCGCTCAGCACGTAGTCGGCGGTAGTCGACTCCGCCGTCTCCGAAGCGGCGGCCGCGGTGGCCGACGTCGGGCCGTAGAACATCGCCAAGGCGAACGCGATCGCCAGCATCAACGGCGTCGCCGCCGCGGCCAGGCGCCGGGTGCCGGCCTGTGCGTTCGCGCCCGCCAGGTAGCCGCTGATCCGCCACAGCCGCGCCAGCAGCGGGCCCAGGAACCGCACCGCCAGCCCGGTCACCTGCGGCCCCACCACGGCCAGCCCGATGACGATCACCAGCGTCGCCATCGACGACACCGCCGTCATCACGTCGCCGCGCAGGAACAGCGGGACCAGCGCGCCCGCGAACCCGGCCAGCACCAGGCTCCAGCCGGTGATCGCCCGGGCGCGGCCGAGCTCACGGCGTTCGACCGCCGCCTCGCCGAGCGCCTCGACCGGCTTGATCGACGACGGCCGCCGCGACGCCGCCCACGCCGCCAGCCGGGCCGCGCCCAGCCCCAGCAGCACCGCGGCCAGCGACGGCAGCGGGCTGATCGCCAGCCCGAAGTCGGCCGGGATCACGCCGATCGCGGCGAACGCGTCGCGCAGCCCGGACGCCACCGCCAGGCCCAGCGCGCCGCCGAGGACGCCGGCGGCCAGTGCGACGATCGTCGTCTCGGTGCCGATGAGCTTGCGGATCTGGCGCGGGGTCGCCGCGACCGCGCGCAGCAGCGCGAACTCCCGGCGCCGCTGGTTGATCGTCAGCGCGAGCGTGCTCGCCACCACGAACACCGCCACGAGCAGGGCGAACCCGCCGAACGAGCCGGCGATGGCGAGCAGCAGCGTCCGCGTCTGGCTGACGTCGAGGAACTCGATCGTGCTGCGCTCGACGCCGGTGGTGACCTCGGCGCCCCCGGCGACCGCGCCGATCCGCTCGGCCAGCGTCTCCGGTGCCACGCCGGGTTCGGCGAGGACGCCAATGGCGTGCGCCTGGCCGGGGCGAGCGGCCAGTTCCACGGCCTGCGAAGGCGTGAAGAACAGCGCCGACTGCCGCGACAACGCGTCCACGATCCCGCTCACGCGGAACTCGGCCGGCACCGACCGGGTCATGATCCGCACCGTCCCGTCGACGCCGACACCCGCCCGCCGCGCGAGATCGGCGTCGAGCACGACCTCGTCCGGTGCCCCGGGCGCCCGGCCGGCGCTCAGCCGGAACGGCGCCAGCACGGCCGCGTCCCAGTTGTGGCCCAGCGACTGCGGGCCGCCGATGACCTCCCCGGAAGCCGTGACGACCTGGGCCGGGAAGCTCTGCTCGGCCACCGCGGAACGCACGCCGGGTACCGAAGCGATCCGCCCGGCCAGCTCCGAAGGCACCGACGGCTGCTCGCCGACCTGCTCGAACGTCAGCGCGTCGGCGCCCGCCGGGCGCACGGTCTGGGCGCCGCCGACGACGACGGCCGCGGCGGCGTAGCGCTGGGTGGGGACGCCGGCGCGCAGGCCGGACTCCATGAGGACCCCGCAGCCCGCGACCAGCGCGGTGCCGCAGAGGATGGCGACGAACGCGCCGGTGAACCCGCCGAGCCTGGTGCGGATGGTCTGCCACGCGAGGGTCAGCACGGTCACCACTCCCCGAGGTGCGTCATGCGCTCCGCCACCCGCTCGGGGGTGGGGTGCGGCAGGTGGCCGGCCAGCTTGCCGTCGGCCAGGAAGAGCACGCCGTGCGCGGCCGACGCGGCGACCGGGTCGTGGGTCACCATCAGGACGGTCTGCCCCATCCCGTCGACGACGGCGCGGAGCAGGTCGAGGACCTGCCGCGCGGTGCGGGTGTCGAGCGCGCCGGTCGGCTCGTCGGCCAGCACGACGTCGGGCCGGGCGATGAGCGCCCGCGCGATCGCGACGCGCTGCTGCTGCCCGCCCGACAGCTCCGCCGGGCGGTGCTCCAGCCGCTTGGCCATCCCGACGCCTTCGACGATCTCCCGCAGCCACTGCGGGTCGGGCTTGGCGCCGGCCAGCCGCATCGGCAGCGTGATGTTCTGCAGCACGTTCAGCGACGGCAGCAGGTTGTAGGCCTGGAAGACGAACCCGACGCGGGTGCGCCGCAGCCGCGTCAGCTCGTTCTCCTTCAGCCGCCCGATCTCGGTGCCGCCGAGCACCACCTTCCCCGACGTCGGCCGGTCCAGGCCGGCCGCGCAGTGCAGGAAGGTGCTCTTGCCCGAGCCCGACGGGCCCATCACCGCGGTGAACGTCCCCCGCGGCACGCCCGCCGTCACGCCGTCGAGCGCGGTGACGGCGCCGTCGCCGGAGCCGTACACCTTCCGCACCCCGGCCAGTTCCAGCGCGTTCCCTGTGGTCATTTTCCGATCCCCTTCGTGGTCTACCGGGAAAACTAGGCCCGCGACCAGCGGCGATCGATCCCGTGGAGAGGTGGATCGGGGGTAGCGCCAGCACCACCACGGCGGTGGGGTGGGACACTGTCGCCCGTGACGACCCGCCTGCGCGAGTGCTGGTCGGCGGCTCGTTACCTCGTCGTCGGCGCCGGCACCTCGCTGCTGTCGATCCTGGCCCTCGCCGGGCTCTTCGCCGTCCTCCTGCTGTGCCCGTTCGGCGTCGGCATCCCGTCGCTGGCCCCGGCGATCAAGCTGGCGCGGTGGCCGGTCGGGGTGGACCGGCGCCGGGCCGCGCGCCGGCTCGGCGAGGCCATCCCCGAGCCCTACCGCGACGGCTCGCCGGTGAAGGACCCCGCGACCCGCCGCGACCTCGCGTGGCTCGCGATCCACGCGGCGACCGGGCTGCTGCTGGGCAGCCTCGCGATCGGCCTGCCGCTCGGCGCGGTCCAGCAGGTCGTCACGGTCCTGATCTGGCCGGTGGTGCCCGGCGGGATCGAAGGCTCGCTCGGCATCATGGTGAACTCGTGGCCGAGCGCCGGGCTGGACTTCCTGGTCGCCGTGGGAATGGCCGCGGCGACGCTCCTGCTGCCGCGCGCCGCGCGGTGGCAGGCCCGCACCGCGCGAAAGCTGCTGCGGCCGGCCCCCGGCGTCGTGCTGGCCGACCGGGTCGCCGAACTGACCGCGACGCGGGCGGCCGCGCTGGAGGCGCACGGCGCCGAGCTGCGCCGCATCGAGCGTGACCTGCACGACGGCACCCAGGCCCGGATCGCCGCGGTCGTCCTGCAGCTCGGCATCGCCGGCCAGCTCTACGACCGCGACCCCACCACGGCACGCGACCTGCTGGTCAAGGCGCAGGACACCGCCACCGACGCGCTGGCCGAGCTGCGGACCGTCGTGCGCAGCATCTACCCGCCGCTGCTGAGCGAGCGCGGCCTCGCCGGGGCGGTGCGCGCGCTCGCCGAGCACTGCCCGGTGCCGACGGCCGTCACCGTCGAATACGAGACCGGCCGCCCGGCCGCGGTCGAAGCAGCCGCGTACTTCGTCGTCGCCGAAATGCTCGCCAACGTCACGAAGCACGCCGACGCGTCCACTGTGGACATCACGCTCGGCGGCACGGCTTCCCTGCTGACCCTGGAGATCCGCGACGACGGCCGCGGCGGTGCCGACGAGCGGCGCGGCAGCGGGCTCGCCGGGATCCGGCGCCGCGCCGAAGCCTTCGACGGAACCCTCACCCTGACCAGCCCACCCGGTGGGCCGACCGTGCTGCGAGTGGAGCTGCCATGCGGGTCGTGATCGCCGAGGACGACGCCTTGCTGCGCGAAGGTCTCGCGCTGCTGCTGAAGACGGCGGGCATCGAGGTGGCCGCCACCTTCGACAACGCCGAGGGCTTCCTCGAGTTCGTCGAAGGCGACCGGCCGGACGCCGTCGTGATGGACGTCCGGATGCCGCCGACCCACCGCGACGAGGGCCTGCGCGCGGCCGTGCGCGCCCGCGAGATCCACCCCGGGCTGCCGGTGCTCGTGCTGTCGGCGCACGTCGAGACGAGCTACGCGGTCGAGCTGCTCGCCGACGGCGTGGGCGCGGTCGGCTACCTGCTCAAGGAGCGCGTCGGCAAGGTCGAGCGGTTCCTCGACGCGCTCGAGCGGGTCGCGAAGGGCGGCACGGCGATGGACCCGGAGGTCATCGGCCAGCTGATGTCCCGCCGGCGCGCGAAGGACCCCCTCGAGGCGTTGACCGCGCGGGAGCGCGAAGTGCTGGCGCTGATGGCCGAGGGCTACAACAACGGCACGATCGCCGAGCTGCTGGTCGTCAGCGACGGCGCGGTGCTCAAGCACATCCGCAACATCTTCGCGAAGCTCGGCCTGCCGTCCGACGAAGGCGGCGGGCACCGCCGGGTGCTGGCGGTGCTCGCCTACCTCGGCCGGGACGCGGGGTAGCGCTGGCGCTACCCCGGATCCGGGTGTCGGCGGGATCGTTGCGGGACCTGCGCGTTCGTAGTGTTCCCGGCATGACGAACAACACCGTTTCCACCCGTACCGCCACCCCCGTCGTCCTCTGGGTGGTCCTCGCCATCAGCGCCGCTGTCAACGCCGGAGGTTCCGTGACCGGCCTCGACTTCACGCTCCGGATGATCGCCGGCGGAATCGCACTCGCCGCGACCGCCGGCCTGATCACCTACTACGTCCGGCGACGGCGGCAGCGGTGAACACCGCGGCGACCCAGAACGGGTTCAGCGTGCCGGCGACGATCGGGCCCACCGTCGCGCCGACGTTGAGCGCGGCGGTCGCGTAGGAGCCCGCCATGGTCGGGGCGCCGGTGGCTTCACGCAGGACCCGCGTGATCACCGTGCCGCCGACCGCGAAAGCCAGCGCGCCCTGCGGAAACGCGAGGAACACGAGCGCCGCCGGAACCAGGGCGAGCACGACCCAGCCCCCGAGCAGCAGCGCCCCGCCGAGGGCGACGACCCGGCCGGGCCACCGGTCCGCGAGCCGCCCCGCCGCGGTGATGCCGGCGAAGCACCCGGCACCGAACAGGCCGAGCACCACCGGCGCGGGCGCGGCACCTTCGCTCAGCGGCGCCAAGTAGGTGAAGACGCCGAAGGTGGCGGCGTTGACCAGCGCCGCCCGGAGCAGCACCGGGGCGAGCGGGCGGAGTTCGGCGAACTCGCTCCGCAGGTCGGCCACCCCGCCGGCGGGGGTGCCGGGAACGCGCGAAACCGCGGCGAAGGCGGGCAAGCACAACGCGGCGACAGTCCAGGAGGCGGTGGGCCAGCCGAGCAGTGCCCCGCCGGGGATGCCCGCGGCGCAGGCCAAGGTCGTCCCGCCGAGGAGGACGGCGAGCGCGCGTCCGGTCCGGTCGGGCGGCACGAGCGAGGTGGCCACGGTCAGGGCAACGGCGAGAAAGCCGGCGTTGGCGACGGCGGCGACCACGCGCGTCCCGAGCAGGACGCCGAAAGACGTCGTCAGGCCCCCGACGACGTGCGCGGCGACGAAGAGGGCGAGGAAGGTTCGCAGGGCGGTCCGACGCCGCCAGCGCCGGGCGACGGCGGCCATGAACGGCGCCCCGGCGACCATCCCGGCGGCGAAAGCGGAGGTGAGGTACCCGGCCTGCGCGACCGAGACGTCGAGCGCGGCGGCGATGCCGGGAACGAGCCCGGCGAGCATGAATTCGGACGTGCCCATGGCGAACACGCCCAGGGCGAGGAAGTAGAGCGACAAAGCGAAACTCCAGGGAGCACGAAGGCAAGGGACGCTTTCGTGGTCACCCGGGAGCCCGGGAAGTGGGGGGTTACCGGGCTGCCGGAGTGACCGGCAGCCCCGCCCTGGACGCTTCGGGGCTCGACATGGGGCCGACCTTAACGCAGCCCGGCCCGGTCGTGAGTGGCAATCAGGGTTCTAACCCTGATTGCCACTCACGACCGCGGTGGTCCGGAAGCTCGCCCGATAGGCCTGCGGACTGGTCCCCACCACCCGCTTGAACCGCTCCCGGAACGCCCCCGGCGACCCGAACCCCACCAGCCCCGCGATCCGGTCCACCGGCTCGCCCGTCGACTCCAGCAGGTGCTGCGCCCGCCGGACGCGCGCCCGCAGCAACCACTGCAACGGTGTCGTCCCCGTCTGCTCTCGGAAGCGGCGGTTCAACGTGCGCGTGCTCATCCCGACCTGGGCCGCCACCCCGGACAACGTCAGCTCCGACGCGCAGTTCTCCTCCAGCCACGCCAGCACCGGCTCCAGCTCCGAGCCACGCGGCGTCGGCGGCACGTCGTGCGCGATGAACTGGGACTGGCCGCCCTCGCGCTCCAGCGGCATCACCGACAGGCGGGCCGCGTCGGCCGCCACGGCCGATCCGTGGTCGCGGCGGATCAGGTGCAGGCACAGGTCCAGGCCCGCCGCCGCGCCCGCCGAACTCAGGAGCTGTCCGTTGTCCACGTACAGCACGTCCGGATCCACCTCCACCGCCGGGAACAAGCGCGCCAGCTCGGGCGCGGCCGCCCAGTGGGTCGTCGCGCGCAGGCCGTCCAGCAAGCCCGTCTCGGCCAGCACGAACGCTCCCGAGCAGATCGACGCGATCCGCGCTCCCCGCGCGGCCGCCGAGCGCAACGCCGAAATCACCGAAGCCGGCAGCGGCGGGTTCGCGGACCGACCCGGCACGATGATCGTGTCCGCGTCAAGAAGCCCCGTGAGGTTCCACGGCGGCCGCAGCGTGAACATGCCCGCGTCCAGCTCCGGCGCGGGACCGCAGATCCGGACCTCGTACGCGGGCCGGCCGCGCAGGAGGGTCCGCGAGAAGACCTCGATGGGCGTCGCCAGGTCGAAGGGGACGACCTGGTCGAGCGCGAGGACCGCCACGATGTGCATGTCCCCACGATAGATCGTCCACTATGGACGGAGGCTGCGCAGCATCAGGTTCGCGAAGTGCTCGCCCACCTGCTCCCCCGACAGCTCGCCGTCGGCGTGGTACCACATGCCGAGCCGGTGGATGGCGCCGAAGTGGTAGTTGATCACCAGGTCGGCGGGCACGTCGGCGCGGAACACCCCCGCCTGCTGGCCTTCGGCGACCAGGTCCCGCACGCGCTCGTGGTAGGTGCGCCGCTCGGCCCGCACCTGGACCTGCTTGGACTTCTCCAGCAGCGGGAACGACTGGAAGAACACCGTCGCCGCGTCGAGGTCGGCGATGCTCGTCACGACGACGTCGGCGACGATCGCGTGCAGCCGCTCCGGCAGCGGCAGGTCCGACTCGGCGATCGTCACCATCCGGCGCGTCTGCATCCGCAGCATCGCCGTGTAGATCTCGAAGAGCAGGTCGTCCTTGGACTCGAAGTAGTGGTACAGCCCGCCTTTGGTGACGCCGGCCTCCTCGACGATCTCGCGGACCGTCGTGGCCTCGAAGCCCTTCTCGGCGAACAGGCGCACCGCCGCCCGCACCACCTTGTCCCGCACGTTCATGTCGCCACCCTATGTGAGCGGGCGGGCCGGCCCGCGCGGCGCCGCGAGCCGGCCCGGTCCTCACTTGCCCAGCAGGTTCACCTGCTCCGGAGTGGCGCGTTCACCGGTGTACGGCGTGATCGCCCCGGTGCCCCGGTCGGTGACCGACGGTGGCTGGATCACCGTCGTCGTGGTGTCCGGGTTGATCTTGAACACGTACGCGCCGGTGTAGCCGGCGTGCGAGTCTTTCGAGAACCCGAACGGGGTGAGACCCGGGCCCTTCAGCTGCCCGGAGCTCATCGCTTCGACGATCTTCTGCCGCGTCGGGTCCGGCCCGGCGGCCTTCAGCGCCTGCGCGAACGTGTAGGCCTGCACCATCCCGTAGAACAGCGTGTTGGTGAGCGGCTCCTTCGGGATGTACTTGTCGTGGATGCCCTTGAAGTAGGCGACCCACGGGTCGGACGTCTGCGCGACGTCGGGAAGGTAGCCGGTGCCGATCAGCCCGGACAGCAGCTGCGCGCTCGACACGCTGGCGCCGCCGCGCTTGGCGAAGTCCTGCAGCAGCCCGGACAGCGTCGCCGGGTCCGCGCCGATGCTGCTGACGACGAACTGCGGCCGGTACCCGATCTTCGCCGCGGCCAGGATCGACAGCGCGGTGAACGCCGGGATGCACTCGCAGACGACGACCTCGGCGCCCGCGGCCTTCAGCGCGGACAGCTGCGGCGTGACGTCGGTGTTGGCGCTGTCGTAGCCCTGCCGGACGACGGTCTGGTCCTTGACGAACTGGTCGAGCCCGGCCTGGGTGTCGCGGCCGACGTCGTCGTTCTGCGTGAAGTACCCGATCTTCTTGCCGGCGAAGGTGTCCTTGATGTACTTGCCCTGGATCTTGCCCTCGCGGGTGTAGTCCACCTGGTAGCCGAAGGTCATCGGCGCCTTCTGCGGGTTGTCCCACGCGAGCGCGCCCGAGGAGACCAGCAGGTCCGGCACGCCTTCGGTGTTGAGGTAGTCGACGACCTTCGAGTGCGTCGGCGTCCCGAGCCCGCCGACGATCGCGAACACCTTGTCCTGCAGCACGAGCTTCTTGACGACCTCGACGGTCTTCGTCGGGTTGTAGCCGTCGTCTTCGACCTTGTAGTCGATCTTGCGGCCGTTGATCCCGCCGCCGTCGTTGATCGCCTGGTACACCGCGCGGGCGCCGACGGAGATCTTGCTGTACCCGGGCGCGGCCGGGCCGGTGAGCGGCTGGTGGCTGCCGATGGTCACGGTGTCCTTCGTGACGCCGACGGCCGAGTCGGCGGCCTGCTGCCCACCGCCGTCGCTCTCCCCCGCGCCGCCGCACGCGGTCAGCGCCAGTGCGAGGGCGACGAACCCCGCGCCGTACCTAGTGGTTCTCATGACTCTCCTTCTTTTCGGCGGGTCGACGAAGAAGTTCGCGCAGCTTCTGGAAACCACCCTGGATACCGCGGGGGAACGCGAGCACGACGACGATGAGGATCACGCCGTACACCGCCAGCGGGAGGTTGTTGGCCACGTCGGTGTTCAGGTGCAGGACGTCGGCGAGGTCCTCGGACCAGGCCTGGAAGTAGACGAGCGCGACCGCGCCCCACAGCGCGCCCCACAGGGAGCCGAGCCCGCCCAGCACGACCGCGGCCAGCAGGCTCAACGACAGCGCGGGCGTGAACGAGCCGGGCGCGGCCGTGCCGAGCAGGAACGCCTGCAGGCCGCCGGCGAGGCCGCCGCAGACCGCGCTGATGAGGAACGCGAGGATCTTCGTGCGCCCGACGGCGATCCCGCTCAGCGACGCGGCGACCTCGTCGTCGCGCACCGCGCGGAAGTCGCGCCCGAGCCGGCCGCGCACGACGTTCACCACGAGCACCAGCGCGATGAGCACGCTGAGCCAGACGATCCAGGTCTGCCAGCGCAGCTCCGGGACCGCCACGCCGGACGGTCTGCTGTGGACGGTGAAGCTCAACCCGTTGCTGCCGCCCAGGAAGTCCTGGAACCGGCGGGTCAACGCGGGGAGCCCGACGGCCAGCGCGAGCGTCGCCCCGGCGAGGTACGGGCCGCGCAACCGGGCCGCGGCGGCCCCGGCCAGCAGCCCGGCGAGCCCGCCGGCCACCGAGGCGAGCAGCAGGTCGGCCCACAGCGGGAACGACGGCACGTGCTTCACCAGCAAGGCGACCGTGTACGCGCCGATGAACATGAACGCGCCGTGGCCCAGGGAAACCTGGCCGGTGAGGCCGGTCAGCAGGGTCAGCCCGGCCACCGCGATCAGGTAGTAGCCGATGGTCGCGATCCGCAGGTTGGTGAACTCGTCGGTGACCAGGGTCAGCGCGACGACGGCGGCGAACGCGGCCAGCGCGGTGAGGGTGTGGCGCAGCAGCGGCGGCAGCGTCCGCTTCTTCGCCGCCGGCTCCACGCGGGTTTCCGGAAGACTCGTACGCACCGTCATACCCGCCTCACCTTCGCCCGGCCGAACAACCCGCTGGGACGCACGATCAGCACGACGACGAGGATCGCCAGCGCCGCGATCGTCACCATCTCCGGTCCCAGGTAACCGGACACGTAGGACAGTCCGACGCCGAGCACGAACCCGCCGGCGATGGTGCCCAAGGGGTTGTCGAGCCCGCCGAGCACGGCCGCGGTGAGGGCGTAGACGAAGACGCCGTCCAGCACGTTCGGGAAGAGGAACGGCGGGGTGGCGAGCAGCCCGGCCAGCGAGCCGACCGCCGCGGCCATGCCCCAGCCGACGGTCAGCATCAGCCCGACCCGGACGCCGAGCGTGCGGGCGACGTCCGGGGCGAACGCGGCGGCCCGCATCCGCAGGCCCAGCGGCGTGTACTTGAACACGACCAGCACGAGCGCGGCGATGGCGAGGACCACCAGCACCACGAACAGGTCGTTGGCGGAGAACCGGCCGCGGAAGTCGAAGGCGTACGGGAACGCCAGCGGCTCGTTGGACCAGATCATGCCCGCGATCGCCTGCAGCACCAGCAAAAGCCCGAGCGTCACGATGATCGAGCTCAGCTCGGAGCGGTGCCGCAGCGGCCGGATCAGCAGCCGTTCGGTGGCGACGCCCAGCAGTGTCCCGGCCACGATCGCGACGGCGAAACCGAGCCAGTAGCTGCCCGTCGCCTTCGTCACCGAGTAGGCGAGGTACGTCGAGATGAGGGCGAGGGCGGGCTGCGCGAAGTTCACCACCCGGGTGGCCCGGTAGATGATGACCAGCGCGAGCCCGAGCGCCGCGTAGACCGCGCCGGCGGAGATCCCGCCGAGGGTCAGGTCGAGGAATTCCTGCATACCGGACCGTTCTCTCCCTGGTGGTTGCTCAGAAACCGAGGTAGGCGTGGCGGAGGCCGTCGTCGGCCAGCAGCTCGGCCGCGGTGTCGACGGCGACGACCCGGCCCAGCGCCAGGACGTAGCCGCGGTCGGCGATGGACAGCGCGGAGTGCGCGTTCTGCTCGACGAGCACGACGGTGAGCCCGGTCGAGGCCCGCAGGTCGCGCAGGATCCCCATGATCCGGGCGGTGATCAGCGGCGCGAGGCCGAGCGAGGGTTCGTCGAGCAGCAGCAGGGACGGCCGGCTCATCAGCGCGCGGCCGATGGCCAGCATCTGCCGCTCGCCGCCGGACAGCGTCGACGCGGGTTTCGCCGACCGCTCTTCCAGCGGCGGGAAGAGTTCGTACACCTCGCGCTTGGCGGCCGCGCGGTCGGCGCGGTCCCGCCGCCACAGCGCGCCCAGCCGGAGGTTTTCGTCGACGGTCAGCTCGGTGATGACGCCGCCGCCCTCGGGCACGTGCGCGACCCCGCCGCGCGCGATCCGGTCGGGTGCCAGGCCGGTGAGTTCCTTGCCGTCCCAGGCGATCCGGCCGCCGCGGGCGGGCTGCAGGCCGCTGATCGTGCGCAGCAGCGTCGTCTTGCCGGCGCCGTTCGCGCCGAGCACGGCGGTGATCCCGCCCCGCTCGACCTCGATGCCGACGCCGTCGAGCGCGCGGACGGCGCCGTAGGCCACGGAAAGCTCGTCGATCTCAAGCACTCGGCGCCTCCTCGGCGGGGTCGCCGAGGTAGGCCTCGGCCACGCGGGGGTCGGCCTGGATCTCGGCCGGGGTGCCCGCCGCGATCACCTGGCCGAAGTTGAGCACCACGACCCGGTCGCACACCTGCATCACGAGGTCCATGTGGTGCTCGACGAGCACGACCGCCATGTGCCGGCGCAGCGACAGGATCAGCGTCGACAGCTCGGCGAGCTCGGCCGACGACAGCCCGCTCGCGGGTTCGTCGAGCAGCAGCAGGTCGGGCTCGGCCACCAGCGCCCGGGCGAGGGCGACGCGTTTTCGCACGCCGTAGGGCAGGACGCCGGGCAACCGGTCGGCGAGGTCGGCGATCCCGAGCTCGCCGAGCGTGGCGCGGGCCCGAGCGGCCAGGCCGGCTTCGTCGCGCGCCGAGCGGCCGGCGCCGACGAGCGCGGGGAGCACGCCGGTGCGGGCGTGGCGGCCCGCGCCGGCCATCACGTTCTCGAGCACGGTCAGCCCGGCGAACAGGCCGAGGCCCTGCAGGGTCCGGACGATCCCGAGGCCGGCGAGCTGTTCGGGGCGGTGCCGCACGAGGGGCTCGCCGCGCCACACCACGCGGCCGGCCTGTGGCCGGACGAACCCGCAGATGACGTTGAAGAGCGTGGTCTTCCCGGCGCCGTTGGGCCCGATGACGCCGACGACCGTGCCGGCGTCGACGCTCAGCCGGACATCGTGGAGCGCGGTGAGCCCGCCGAACCGGACGGTGAGGCCGTCGGCCACGAGCAGGTCCTCGCCGGGAGGGGTCATCGTCGACTCTCCTGTCTTCGTCCCACTATGTGGACTGTGCCGTACCGCGCGGTCGGTATGAAGAGGGTGGAGTGCGGCGCCGGTCGTGTCAAGGCACGAATCCACACGAAAAGGGCGGGCGCGCTCTTCAGCGCACCCGCCCTTGCCGTGTCCTGCCGGGGCTCAGCCCGTGCTGGCCTGCGGCGTGATCATCGAGGAGGCGTCGAGCTTCGTCTGGATGACGCCCAGCTGCTGCAGCAGGTCCGGCACGCGCTGGATGCGCCGGGCGTCCAAGGTGGACCCGAACGCCGGCATCACCATCAGGCTCGCGATGTCCTGGTCCACCTTGGCGTTGCGGACGACGAGCGGCTCGATCCGGCCGCGGTCGACCGCCGCGCGGGTGGCGTTGAGCATCGCGCGCTGGAACGCGAGCATCGTCTTCGGGTGGTCCTGAACCCACTTGCCGGACGCGCCGAAGCCGGTGAGCGGGAAGGCCTGCGTGCTGCCGCTCGCGGCGTCGATGACCGGGAACGCCCCGGCCGTCTTGGCGGCCTGGGTCAGGAACGGCTCCGGCTGGTAGGCGGCGTCGACGCGGCCCTGCGCCAGCGCGGCCCCCATCTCCGGCAGTGGCATCGGGACCCACTGCACCTTGTCGAACGCGACCCCGTGGTCGCGCATCACCGACCGGGTCAGCACGTCCGACGCGGCGTTCTTCGAGCTGATGGCGATCCGCTTGCCGTTCAGGTCGCCCACCGACTTCACCGGCGAGTTGGGCACGGTGACCAGCTCGTTGCTGCGCGGGCTGGCCGAAGTCGCGTCGGAGACCAGCTTGACGTCGGTGCCGTTGTTCTTCGCCAGGAAGAACAGGGTGTAGGTCGACAGCGCGAGGTCGGCCTGACCGCTCGTCATGCGGGTGAGGGACTCCTGCCCGCTGGCGACGGTGTCGGCCTGCACGTCGAGGCCCTCCGCCTTGAAGTAGCCGCCCTCCTGCGCCAGCCAGAACGCGGCGAGGTCGACGGTGGCGAAGACCGCGACCCGGATCGACGGCTTCTCGACGGCGCCGCCGCCGGAGGCGGTCCGCTGGCTGCACGCGCTCACCAGTGCGAGGACGAGCGCGAGCACGGCGAACCGGCGGGTCGAGGCGCGTTTGCGCATGACACTCCTCGGAAAAGAACCACGGGGACCACGGATTCCGGCGTGAAAGCCGTTGATCGCCGGACTGTAGATGACGATTTCCCGGACCGCAAACACGTTGCCGAGAAATACCGCGCCGATGATCACCATCGGAAACAAACCAACGAGAAGTGGCCACACAGCGTGATCGATGTCCGCCATCCGGCCCAGCCCACTGCGTCGGATGATCGTCAGCGGGGTTCCTCCCCGCCGAGCCATCCGAAAACGGATAACCGGCGGCGGCGCGAATAACGGAAATCGAATCCGTCGTAACAGAACGGTTCGCCGCGGAGACTCTGGGCGCGAAAAAGAGGGGTGGAAACGATGAACGAATCCTGGAAGTACCGGCCGCCGATGCTCTCGCCCCGGTTCGCCCACGAGGTGGCGACCGTCGGCGACGACGTCTTCGTGTTCGGCGGTACCGACGGGAACGTCGCCTACGGCTCGGTGGAGACCCGCAAGCTGACCGGCAGCGGCGAGTGGCACTACGTCAGCCCGATGCCCACGCCCCGCGGCAACCACGCGGTCGGCGTGGTCGGCGACCTGGTCTACGCCGCCGCCGGGATCACCCCGGACGAGCGCACGACCGACGTGGTGGAGGTCTACGACCCGGCGGCCGACGCCTGGCGGGCGAGCCCGCCGACGCCGGTTCCGCTCGGCGCGGCTTCGGCGGCCGGGCTGGGCGGCAAGCTCTACGTGGCGGGCGGCTTCGTCGGCGACAGCGATCCCGAGGAGCACGCCACGGACGCGGTGCTCGTCTTCGACCCGGCGACGGGGCGCTGGGCGCCGGTCGCCCCGATGCTCACGCCGCGGGCCCGGTTCCGGCTCGTCGCGACCGGCACGCACCTGTACGCGCTCGGCGGGCTGCCCAGCCGGCAGCAGAACGCGCTCGACGCCGTGGAGCGGTACCACCCGGACACCGACCGCTGGGAGGCCGTCGCCCCGATGCGCAAGCGCCGCGGCGCGCCCGGCGCGGTCCGGGTGGAGGACCGGATCATCGTGGTCGGCGGCGGTCCCGCGCCGATCGAGGACCCGACCGCGCGGGACCGCACGACCGAGGTCCTCGACGTCCGCACAGGCGAATGGGTGCTGCTGAGCACCCTCCTCCCGCACGGCCGGGCATCCGTGGTCTGCGCGGCCACCCCGGCGCACCGGGTCCTCGCGATCGGCGGCAGCGCGAACCTCTACGGCCAGCGCGTCACGGTGCCGGACGTGCTGTCGCTCAAGGTGCCCTGAGCGGTCAGCAGAACCAGCCGGCCTGGACCCAGCCGCGCTGGTTCACGTGGCCCATGGCGTAGCCCTCGGCCCAGTCGCCGCTGGGCGAGTACCGCGACAGCTCGAAGTGGTCGCCGCGGTAGAGGGTGCCGATGATGACGCCGGCGGGCTGCGTCCGGACGTAGAGGTCCTGGGCGCAGATCTCGTGCACGGTACCGGCGCTCGCGGCGGGTGCGAAGGCGATCGCCGCGGCGGCGGCGAGAGTGGTGGTCAGCAGGGCGCGTTTCATCGGTTTCCCTTTCAGTTCAGGGTGAAGCAGTCACGGAGGAGGAAGCCCCACTTGCTCGTGCCGTGCCAGAAGACGTCGGCCGAGTAGTGGTCGGCGGTGATGTACCGGACGCCGATGTAGTTGCCCTGGACGAGCGTCGCGATCGGGTCGGAGTGGCCCTGGCCGGGGGTGTAGTTGCCGAAGAGGGTGGCGGTCTGGCAGGTGATGTGCGCGGCCCGGGTCGGCACCCAGGGGTCGCCGATCGTGCCGCTTCCACTTTGGACGGTCGCGTGCGCGGGCGCGGCGGTGACGGCGGCCGCCGCGACGGCCAGCAGAGCCGCCGCACGGATGCGTTTGATCATTTCGGTCCTTTCCGGACGGACGAAAGCGTTGTCGGGAAAGGACTACCTGGTGGCGTGGCACGACGGAAGGCCACGCGATGACCGTGCGTGCACACTTCGGGTCCGGCTGTGCACCCGCTACTCCACGGCCGCCTTCGCCGGCGTCGCGAAGCGGCGCAGTCCCGGCGTTCCCGCGCCCACCAGCACCACCGCCAGCACGCACAACAGCCCGCCGCTGACCAGCGCGACCGCCCCCGACGTCGCCCCCGCCACCAGGCCGCCCCGCAGGTTGCCGAGGTCGGGGCCGGCCTGACCGACGATCTGCTCCGCCGCCGCGACCCGGCCCAGCAGCTCGTCCGGCGTGTTGAGCTGCACCAGCGCCCCGCGCGACACCACCGAAACCGTGTCCGCCGCGCCCGCCAGTATCAGGCACGCCAGCCCGACCCACGGGTCCGGCGCGAGCCCGAACACCACCAGCGCCCCGCCCCACGCGGCCGAGCCGGCGAGCATCACCAGCCCCGGCCGGGGCAGCCGGGTGAACGTCCCGGAAAACACCGACGCCGCCACCCCGCCGACCGCGATCGCCGACAGGAACAGGCCGAGCGTCCGCGGGTCGCCGGCGAAGCGTTCGGCGTTCACCAGCGGGAACAGGCTGATCGGCATCGACAGGACCGTCGCCGCGAGGTCGGTCAGCAGCGCGCCCCGGACGACCGGCGTGCGCACCAGGAACGCCAGCCCGTCCAGCACCCCGCGCAGCCCGGGCCGCGCCGGTTCGCCGCCGGGCCGCATCGGCGGGAGGCCGAAGACGCCGTAGAACGCCATGGCGAACGTCAGCGCGTCGGCGACGTAGCAGCCGCCCACCCCGAACCGGCCCAGCAGCAGCCCGCCCAGCGCCGGGCCGAGCAGCATCGCGCCCTGGAACGCGATCCGGTTTAGCGCGAGCCCGGCCGGCAGCTGCTCCGGCGTCAGGAGCCGCGGGACGAACGTGCGCGCCACCGGCCCGCCGCCCGCGACGAAGCACGACTGCACGGCCACCAGGCCCAGGACGAGCAGCACCGGCACGTCCCCGAGGATCCCCTGCACGGCGAGGAGGACCGAGCAGACCGCCTGCCCGGCGGTGGTGACCAGCGCGAGCTTCCGCCGGTCGACGCGGTCCGCGAGCGAGCCCGCGAGCAGCCCGAACACCACGACAGGCAGGGCCTGCGCGAGCCCGACGACCCCGGTCCAGACCGTGCTCCGGGTCTGCTCCCAGACCTGGAACATCACGGCGACGAGCGTCATCTGCGACCCGAAGCCCGAGAAGACGCGACCCAGCCAGAGCCGCCGGAAGGCCGGCGAGACGCGCAGCGGGGTCAGGTCGACGAAGGCGCGGGACAGCGGCACGCCCAAAATTGTAACAGCGCTTATACGATTCGGAAGTCCAAGATCGACCGGCCGCCCGCGTCCGTCACCGAGTCCAGCGCGAGCCCGTGCTCTGACGCGAGGGTCTCGAACTCCTCGACCCGGCGTTCCCGCCCGCCGAAGATGACCAGCATGGCCAGGTCCATGTCCGTCCCGGCCTGCCGGCCGCCGACCGGCTCGACGACGACGATCCGCCCGTCCGGTGCGGCCGCCTCGACGCAGCGGGCCAGGATGCGGTGGGCGTGCTCGTCGTCCCAGTCGTGCAGGATGTCGACGAGCAGGTAGGCGTCCGCCCCGGCGGGGAGCGGATCGAAGAAACTGCCGGTCACCGCCGAGGCGCGGTCCTCGAGCCCGTGCTCGGCGAAGGTCGCGGCGGCCGCGGTGACGTCGAGGTCGACCAGCCGCCCCCGCGTCGACGGGTGCGCCGCGAGGATGCCCGCGAGCGCGGTGCCGGGCCCGCCGCCGACGTCGACGATCGAGCCGAACCGGCCCCAGTCGTACCCGGCCGCGAGGTGCGGGACGCCGGCCCGCAGCCGGTGCGCCATCTGCCGGTCGAACGACTCCCGCAGCGGCGGGTGCGCGGCGAGGTCGGACCAGAAGTCCCGCCCGTACCGGCGGTCGTAGCCGGCCCGGCCGGTGGTGACGCTGTGCAGGAGCTCGGCGAACGCCAGCTCGGCGCGCCCGCCGGCGGTGTCCAGGTTCAGCAGGACCGTGGTGAGGGTGTCGCCGCATAGGTGCTCGCCGTAGGCCGTGGTGCGGTAGCCGGTGGGGGTCCGTTCGAAGAACCCGAGTGTCGTGAGGTGGGCCAGCAGGAGGTCGAGCGGGATCGGCGCGACGCCGAGGTCTTCCGCGAGCCGCTCGACGGCGGTGTCCGATTCGCGTAGCCGGTCCGGAAGGCCCAAAGTCACCGCCACCCGCAGGGCCATCGGTGTCGCGAGGCTCGCCATGCGCAGAATCGTGTTCGTGTCGTCACTCCCCATGACAACGCATGGTCGCAGCCCGGCGATTCCCTCCACAAGGGACGGCCGGTGAGCGGACGACCACTGGGAGCAAAGGGAAGCGGATTGGAAGTCCTCTCGGGCAAGATCGACCCGCATCCCGAAGCGTGAGGAGTCGAAACATGAAAGCCCGTGTTCTCCAGGCCGTCATCGGTACGGCCTTCCTGGCCGTCCTCGTCCTCGCGCCCGCCGCGCAGGCGGCCGAGACCCCGCCGCAGCCCGGCCCCTCGATCGGCGTCGGTCCCTACATCGGCGACTCGCCCAAGCCCGGGACGGCCAGCGCGGAAACCAAGTAGGCCGACCGCAGGACGGCGTCGCGCAGCAGCGCGCCGCTGTCCCGCTCGCGGGCCGGGGCGAGCACGAACCCCGCCTCCGTGTGCTCGCCCCAGCCCGCCATCGCGTGCGGCTCGCCGAAGCCGCGGATCGGGCACGGCAGCGGCGGCGCCACCGGCACGTGGGCGTCGCTGGCCAGCAGGCTGACGTCCGCGCGGGCCGCCTGCTCCGGCACCACCCGCGCGGCCCGGTCCGGCGGCGCCTGGTGCGCCACGACGAGTGCCCGCGGGACCCCCAGTCCCGCGGCCACCCGCCGCTGCGCCAGCCGGTAGGCCACCAGCGCGCCCAGCCCCGCGCCGAACAGCACGTGCGGGCGGGCGAGCACCCCCGCCAGCTCCGCCGCGAGGGACTCGACGAGCAGCCACATGTCCCGGTAGGGGTGTTCCCCGCTGCGCTCGCCGCGGCCGGGCAGCTCGACGACGTGCACGGCGATCCGCGGATCGCGCCACGCCCGGTACCGGCCGGCTGCCTCCCCCGCGTCCGGGAAGCAGACGAACAGCAGCCGCCCGGCCTCGTCGGTGTCCACCCATGGCCTCCTTTGCCCTCGCCCCGAGCTAGGGTCGATGACGGCACTTCCGTTCCGCTTCGGTCGGCCTTCTGGGGGCTACTCGTGCGCTACCGCCTGCTCGGACCGGTCACGGTCCTCGGCGACGCGGGCGCCGTGCGGCCCGGTGGCCAGAAGCAGACGTCGGTGCTGGCCGCCCTCCTGCTGAACCCGAACCGCGTGGTCAGCGAAGACCGGCTCATCGACCTGACCTGGGGCGAGAACGCGCCGCCAAGCGTCCGCGGGCGGCTGCAAGTGCACATTTCGGAGCTGCGGAAGCTCCTCGGCCGCGACGCGATCGTCCGCCGCGCGCCCGGGTACGTCCTGGAAGTCGCGCCCGGGGACCGCGACCTCGACGTGTTCGACGACGAGGTCGCCCTGGCCCGCGCGACGTCCGGGCCGGCCGCCGTCACGCACCTGCGCGCCGCACTCGCGCTGTGGGACGGCACCCCGCTCGGCGGGGTCAGCGAGGCGCTGGCCGCGCACGAAGGCCCGGCGCTGGCCGAACGCCGGCTCGTCGTGCTGGAGGAGCTCTACGAGCAGGAACTGGCGTCCGGCCGGCACGGCGAAGTCGTCGGGGAGCTGCGCCGGCTCGTCGACGAGCACCCGTTCCGCGAGCGGCTGCGGGCCGCGCTGATGCTCGCGCTGCACCGCTGCGGCCGCACGCCGGAAGCCCTCGACACCTACGCGCGGGCGCACGAGCTGCTCGTCGACGAGCTCGGCATCGAACCCGGCCAGGCCCTGCAGGACCTGCGCCTGCGGATCCTGCGCGGCGAGGGCGAGCCGGCGCCCGCCGCGGCCCCGGTCGTGCCGCGGCCCGCCGAGCTGCCGCTGGACGTCCGCGGCTTCACCGGCCGGGCGCCGGAACTGGCCGCGCTCGACGAGCCCGGGGACGTCTGGGTGATCACCGGCACCGCCGGCGTCGGCAAGACCGCGCTGGCCGTGCACTGGGCCCACACCGCGCGGGCGCGCTTCCCCGACGGCCAGCTGTACGTCAACCTGCGCGGCTTCGACGCCGACGACGAACCGCTCACCCCTGCCGCCGCGCTCGCCCAGCTGCTGCGCACCCTCGGCGTCGACCTGCGGGACGTGCCACCGGGCATCGACGACCAGAGCAAGCTCTACCGCTCGCTGCTGGCCGACCGGCAGGCGCTCGTCGTGCTGGACAACGCCCGCGACGCCGCCCAGGTGCTGCCGCTGCTGCCGTCGTCGGGCCGGGTGCTGGTGACCAGCCGCCACCGGCTCGACGAATTCGTCGCGCGCACCGGCGCCCGGGCGCTGGGCCTGGCGCAGCTGCCCGAGGACGACTCCCGCGCGCTGCTGACCGCGCTGCTCGGCGAGCGGGCCACCGCCGAGCCCGGCGCCGCGGACGAGCTGGCCCGGCTTTGCGGCCACCACCCGCTCGCGCTGCGGATCGCGGCGGCGAACACCGGGGTCGCGAGCCTCGGCGAGCTCGTCGACGAGCTGCGCGGCGACCCCCTGGCCCACCTCGGCTTCGACGGCGACGAGGAAAGCGCCGTCGCCAAGGCGTTTTCCGTTTCCTACCAGGCGTTGCCGCCCGGGCTGCGGCACGCGTTCCGGCTGCTGGCGCTGGTGCCCGGGGCCGACTTCACCGCGATCGCCGCGGCGGCCCTGCTGGACGTCCCGGCCGAGGAGGCCGCCCGGCGGCTGCGCGGGCTGACCGCGGCGAACCTCATCGAGGCGCACGCGCCCCGCCGCTACCGGTTCCACGACCTCGCCCGGCGCTACGCCGAGCGGTGCGTCGGTGCCGACGAAGACGAGATCGCGCGGGAAAAGGCGTGGGAGCGGCTGTTCACCGGCTACTGCGCGGCCGCCGACGCCGCCGTCGCGTTGCTGGGCGCGCGGATCGTCACGCTGCCCCGCGAAGACGCCCCGGCGGTGCCGAGCCCGGTCGCGTTCGCCGACGCCGCGGCCGCCGTGGCCTGGCTGGACGTCGAGGCGACGAACCTGGCGGCGGCGCTGCGGCTGGCGGCGACGCGCGGGCCGTACCCGGCGGCGTGGTACCTCGCCGACGCGCTGCGGCGCTTCTTCCACGACCACGGCCGCCGCGCGGAGTGGCTGGAGCTGGCGCCGATCGTGCTGCGCGCGGCGCGCGACCACGGCGCCCAGCCGGCCGAAGCGCTGGTGCACCTCTCCGTCGGCGGCGCGTACTTCCGCGAGGGCCAGCACGAGGCCGGCATCCGGCATTCGGAGAAGGCGGTGCTGGCGAGCCGGGCCTGCGGCTGGCGCGAGTGCGAGGCGACGGCGGTCGCGAACCTGGGCTCGATGCTGGAGTGGACGGGCCGGCTGTCGGAGGCCGTCGAACACAGCCGGCGCGCGATCCAGCTGTTCCGCGAGCTGGCGAACTCCTCGGGCGAGGCGCTCGCGCTCAACTCGCTGAGCTGCCACTACCGCCAGCTGGGCCGGCTGGAGCAGGCGGAGGACTGCCTGTGCGAGGCGGTCGCGCTGTGCCGCCGGGAGAACCTGCGGTTCTGGGAAGCCGCGAACCTCGCCGACCTCGCGTGGGTGCTGCTGGAGACGGGCCGGTTCGACGAGGCGGGCGACGCGGCCGAGCAGTCCCTGACGGCGTTCCGCGAACTGGGTTCGAGCTTCGGCGAGGCGACCGCGCTCACCGCGTTGAGCGCGTTGCAGGGCGCCCGCGGCGACCACGCGGCGGCGGCCCGGACGGCGGAGGAGGCCCTGGACCGCGTCCGCCGCGACGGCGACCGCCAGGTGGAGGCGGCGGCGCTGATCGCCCTCGGCCACGCGTCGGAAGCCGCCGGCGACCTGGCGCTGGCGGAACGCGTGCTGAGCGAAGCCCGCGAGCTGGCGGTCGAGTCGGGGTTGCGGGGGCAGCTGGCGGAAGCGTCGGCGACGCTGGCGTGGGTGCTGGCCGCGGCCGGCCGGGTTTCGGAAGCGGGCGAGCACGCGCGCACGGCGTTGGACGCGGCCCGCGCGGGCGGGTACCGGCTGCTGGAGGCCCAGGCCCTGCTCGGGCTGGCGGCGGTCGAGGGCGCGGCCGGCCGCCCGATGCTGGCCGCCGGGACGGCCCGGGAGGCCCGGGGCCTGTACCGGTCGGTCGGGCACGTCACCGGCGAAGCACTGGCCGAGCGGTTCCTGGCGGACCTCGCCCGGCGGGCGACGGGATGAGCGGGTTCCCCCGCCCGGCGGTGGCCGGGCTGCTCCGGCCGGGAACCTTTCCCGCCGCGCCACCGGATGAGCGGTGTTACCCCCCGGCCGGCGGCGCGACATACTGAACCCATGCCCCGTCCCAAACACGTCCCCGCGAGCGATCTCCGGCTCCCGGACGCGCTGCAGCCGGGGCGGCCCAAGGGCGACCAGCTGCGCGAGATCCTGGAAAGCGTCGCGACCGAGGCGGGGCCCGGTCGGCTGATGCCGTCCGAACGGTTCCTCGCCGAGCACTTCGGCGTCGCCCGCGGCACCGTGCGGCAGGAGATCAACCGCCTGGTCTCCGACGGCGTCCTCTACCGCCAGCACGGGACGGCCACCTTCACCGCCGAACGCCAGGCCGCGCACATCGACATGCTGACCTCGTTCACCGAGGACATGAAGGCGCGCGGCGTCGTCCCGAAGACGAAGGTGCTGCACGCCGAGGTCGAGTCCGCGCTCCCCCGCCTCGCCGGCCGGCTCAACGTCCCGCCGGGCGCGCGCGTGTTCCGCCTGGAGCGCCTGCGGTACGTCGACGACGAGCCGTTCGCCGTCGAGCGCACCAACCTTTCGGTCGACCGGTTCCCGGGCATCGAGCTGTTCGACTGGGAAACGCAGTCCCTGCACCGCACGATCGAGGAGCGCTGGGGCGTCCACGCGGAGTGGAACGACACGGCGATTTCGGCGGTCCTCCCGGACACCGGCGACGCGGCCCTCCTCGGCATCGAGCCGAGCCAGCCGTGCCTGATCATCGAAGGCACGCTGCACGACCAGAGCGGCGGCGTCATCGAGGCGGGCCGGTCACTGTACCGAGCGGACCGGTACACGGTTTTCACTCAGGCGCGGCGCAGCCCGGCCTGACCGGGCAACCCCCGGCGTCCCTTCCGCGTGCTACCGGCATGGCCGGCCGAACCAGGTTCTTCGCACTCGCCGCAGCTCTCCTGGGTTCGACGGCCGCGCTCGCGGCGTGGTCCGCCCGCCGGCCCCGCACGAAGCCCGAGCCCAAGCCCCGGCCGAAGCCCAAGCCGGTGCCGGAGGACGACCCTGGCTGGCGCGTGGAGAAGGCGTACCGCCGGCTGGTGTTCGCCGGCGTCCTCGCGGCTTCGGCGGTGATCTCGATCTGGGCCGCGCACCAGGAGACCCGGGGCGGGGAAGCGGCCGTCTGCATCACCGGGTTCGGCGTCCTCGGCGCGACCCTGTGGGTGACCGCCTGGTGGCGCGGCGCCTGGGTGTGGGACGAAGACCTCGGCCAGCTGATGTTCACCATGCTGGGACTGTTCGTCCTGGCACTCTCCGGTCCGGGTCTGGTCACCGACCTGGTCCTGACCCACCGCGGTGCGCCCGTTCTGATCGAAGTGGCGCCGGCGCAGAGCCGCCACTTCGTCCCGCTCGTCCTGCCGGGCGGCTCGACGCCGCTGCGCGGTGACCTGCGCAGCACGGTCGAAACCGTGGTGGGCGAACGGTTCACCGTGCTCTACGACCGCGGCGGGTTCGTCCGCTCGGAGCTGCCGGAAGAGGTGAACCCGTCGCTCGGCACGGTATTCGTGCTGGCGGGCGCCGGCATCCTGGGCGTCACCGTGCTCGGCTTCGGGTTCCCCCTCGAGTGGCCTAGGTGGGGTCCGCCCGATGAGCCCGGTCCGTGAACGCCTTCCGGCACCCCGAAGCTGTCATTGTGACTACGGCCGGCAACACCGCGTCAAGGCGGGAAAGATGCCTTGACCCGGCGCTGAAGGCCGTGTTCTGGCTTCGGATCGGGGTGCGGGGAGGCCTGGGTCCTCGTCGGTGCCAGTAGGCGAGCCGGCTCGCCTGCTTCGGCTCGCCTAGGCAGGGGCCGCCCGGTGAGCCCGCAGCAGTCTGACGCAGTGCTCCACCAGCTTGTCCCCGGCGTCGGGCTCGAACAGCGTCACGTACGACTCGTACACGCCGTTGCGGTGGCCGTCCGCGTCGGGTAGGTAGCCCAGGTAGCCGTCGGAGTAGCCGATCACCCGCGTGTGGCGGAACGGGCTGCCCCGCCGGATCCGCAGCCCCAGCGACGCGAACAGCTCGAACGGCGTGTGCAGCCAGGCGATCTCCCCCAGCGACACCACGCTGACCGGGACCTCCGCGCAGCCCGTCGGCCGGTCGGTGGCCGCCATCGCGGCGAGCATCGCGCAACCCTCGTAGCGCGTCTGCGCGATCCGGACGGCCGGGTGGTCCTCGCCGTGGTGCGCCAGCTCGCGCTGCCACTCCCGCTCGGCCGACTCTCGCAGCTCGAGGCTGTGTTCCAGCGACGGCACGTCCCGGTAGGGCAGGTGCAGCGCCGAGCGCGTCAGCCGGACCGGGCCGGTCTCGGCGCCGGGCGAGGCCTCCGCCAGCGTCCGGGCGATCGACGTCGCCAGGTGGCCGCCGAGCGTGCGGACTTCGTCGTGGTCGCGCCCGCGCCGGACGAACCGGGAGCTCGCGTCGCCCGCCGCGCCCTGCAGGAACGCCGAGACCGGCTGCCCGATCAGCGCCGCCAGCTCGCGCCGCGTCGCGCCCGGCCAGTCGGCCGACCAGGTGAGGTTGTCGGGCCCGAGCACGGTCGGGTGGCTCGCGTAGTCGAACAGCAGCGCGGCCGGCGAACCGTCGTCGCGGCGCAGCTCGAGCACGCCGAACGACGTGTCGTGCGGCCCGTCCCGCCGGTAGCGGTTGCTGCCGACGGCTTCGGTCGACCCCGCGTGCCAGCGGGCCCGGACGCGGCCGCGGCACGCGCGCAGCCGCAGCGCCGCCCCGGTGACCGTCTCCGCCATCCGCCCGACCAGCCCGGCGTCGCGCCGGCCCGGCAGCCCCGGGTGCAGCGGGCCGGTCCAGCCCTCGGGCCCGGAATGCGTGTGCGACGCGCAGAGGAGCACGCGCGCGGGGTCGATGCCGACCGCCGCGGCGACGGCGTCGGCCAGGGTGCGGGTGAGGCCGGCGTCGACCGCGAGCGCGTCGAGCGCCACCCACAGCACGCCCGGGTCGTCCTCGGTGGACAGCCAGATCAGCGACGCCTCGAGGTCGTCGTGCGTGCCGGTGGCGACGCCGTGCCGGGCCAGGTAGCCGCCGAGCGGGTGCCCGGGCCCCGGCGTGATCCGGACGTCTTGCGCGGCCAGCAGGAGCGCGGCGGTCACCAGGTCGATTCCAGGACGTCGACGACGCCGTCGCGGCCGGCGGCGCGGGCCACCCCGGCGAGCTCGGTGACGTCGTCGGTCGTGTGCAGCAGGACTTCCAGCAGCATCGGCAGGTTGAGCCCGGCGACCAGCTGGATGCGCGGGTGCACGGCGGCGAGCGCGCGGACGGCGTTGAACGGCGACCCGCCGTGCAGGTCGGCGAGCACGAGCGCCTCGCCTGCCCCACCGAGCAGCGCGAGCAGCCGGACGCCGAACTCCTCCGGGCTGTCGTGCGGGCTCAGCTCGCAGACCTTCAGCCGCGACTGCGGCCCCAGGATCATTTCGGCGGCTTCCCCCACGCCGGAGGGCAGCCGCCCGTGTCCGGCGAGGACGATCGGGACGGACATGGCGGTCTCCTAACCCTTTGCCGGGGCCGACGGCGCGAACCAGCCGAGCCACCCCAGGATGACCCCGGCGACGACGACGATGGCGATGATCCAGACGGGCCGCAGGCGGGCCTTGGCCGTGAGCAGGTACACCCCGGCGGTGACGAGGACCGGCAGCAGGAACGGGACGAGCTCGTCGAGCCGGTCCTGGATGGCGACGGCCTGCGTCACCGGCTGCCCCTGGACCGTCGTGGTCTGGCGGTAGGTCAGCGTGGTGACGACCTTGACGATCGACGGGATGAAGCCGCCGAGCACGACGAACCCGAGCACGGTCGCCCCCTGCGCCACGCGCGCGAGCGCGCCGGCGGCGAGGTGGCCGGCCAGCCGTTTCCCTTCGCGGTAGGCGAACCCGAACTGCCAGCGCCGGATCAGCGCGTAGGGCACGAGCACCATCACCGCGGCGAAGGCGGGGCCGAGCCAGTTGCCCTGCAGCGCCCAGGACGCGCCCATGGTGAAGACGATGCTGTTGTACAGCGCGAAGACGACGGTGTCGCCGATGCCCGCCATCGGGCCCATCAGCGCGACCTTGGTGCTCGCCGCCGACTTCGGCGTGCCGGCTTCTTCGAGGGCGACGCTGGAGCCGAGGATCAGCGGGCCGCCGACGAGCACGGAGGTGTTGAAGAACTGGAGGTGCCGCTGCAGCCCGGCGACGTAGTCGGCCTTCTCCGGGTAGAGCCGGCGCAGCACCGGCTCCATCGAGTACGCGAACCCGAGCGCCTGCATCCGTTCGTAGTTCCAGGAGATCTGGCTGGACCAGAAGTACCGGCGGAAGACCCGGCGCAGGTCCTGCTTGGTCAGCCGGGCGTCCACAGTGGACTCTTCGGCTTCTTCGGGGATTTCGATCGCCGGCTCGTCGCGCTTGAGCGTCACGAACAGCATCGCGACCGCGACGCCGATCAGCGCGATGCCCAGCAGCGGCACGTGGAGGTAGGCGAACGCGACGAACCCGATGAGCAGCAGGTACCAGTACCGCGAAAGCTCCATCATGCCGAGCAACAGCGCGAACCCGACGGCGGGCAGCAGCGACCCGGCGAGCGTCATGCCCTGCACGAACCCGGCGGGGATGCTCGCGGTGATGTCCTTGACGAGGCCGCCGGACGCGGCGAGCGCGGCGAGGAACGTCGGGATCGCGCGCACCGCCACCCACGGCACCAGGCTGACCCAGTGGATCACCGCCAGGCCGCGGGCGTTGCCGTCGGCGGCGTAGCCGTCGGCCCGGTGGACCAGCGCGGTGGTGATGATCTTGCCGACGGGATCGAGCGCGGAGAGCAGGATCGCGGCGGGCAGCCCGACGCCCAGCCCGATGGCGACCTGCGCGGACGTGTCGCCGGCGGCGCCCGCGGCCAGCGCGGTGCCCACGATGGCGCCGGTCTGGTAGTCCGGGATGGTCGCGCCGCCGTAGGTGTACACGCCGAGGGCGGCCAGCTCCAGCGTGGCACCGATCAGCAGGCCGAGCAGCGGGTGCCCGACGATCAGCCCGGCCACCGAGCCGGCGATCAGCGGGCGCTGGGCGTAGATGAGGAACGGGCCGAGCCCGTCGTAGGTGCAGTAGATCGCCCAGAGGGTCAGGGCCAGCGCGACGAGCATGCGGGGCTAAAGCCCTTTCCGGTCGAGCAACGGGACGAATTCGGCAGGCTTGTCCTGCGGCATCAGCTGGGTGACCAGCGGGACGCCGGACGCGGCCAGCTTGCGGTAGGCGTCGGCCTCGTCCGCGGTGACCGCGATCGAGCGCGTGACCATGGTGTAGGCGGTACCGGGCCGCGGCGCGACGTTCCCGACGTTGACGGTTTCGGGTCTCAGGCCGCCTTCGACCAGGCGAAAGGCGTCTTCGGGGTCCTTGGCGAGGATCATGACGTCCACGCCGGTACCGGTTTCGAGCGTCTGCTTGACCGTGAGGACATCGGTGGGCAGCCCGCGGGCGGCCTGCGGGAGCAGCATCCGCTGCAGGTCGTCGGCGGCGACGTCGTCGTTGCAGACGACCAGCCGGCGCACGCCGAGCCGCCGCGTCCACGCGACGGTGACCTGCCCGTGGATCAGCCGGTTGTCGATCCGGACGTGTACCCCCGCCATGCGTCTCCTCCCGGCCGGCAGCGTCCATACTGGTTCGTACCAGTAGTTGTGTCAACGCTGTCCGTGACCGGCGGTTTTCAACGACGGCTTCGCGCGACCGACGGAAGGACCCCTCAGACCTTCCGTCGGCCCGCGAGCGCGAAGCCCCCTCGGATTTACCCGGACCCTCCCATAAAGGTATATACCAGTATGGACGTACGAGATCGACTGTCAAGACCTGCGCCGATGATCGGTACGAAGATCATTTTCAATCGGTCGACCGAAATAGACGGCAGCCCGCTTCCGTGGGCGATTCACCCCAAGCTGTCCGTTCTTGTCAGTGACAGTCCACTCGCTCCCTGCCTATCATCCTCAGTGGTCTAGACCGCACTTCTCGTCCCCTGCCGTACCGGGAAAGGCGGAACTCCCCCATGACCGCGAGATCCCTGCGTCTCGCCGCGTTCAGCGGCGCCCTCCTCATCGCCACCTCGCTGCTCCCCTCGGCCGCCGCCGCGGGTGACGGCACCGAGCAGCTCCCCGACCACCTGCGGCACCAAGCCGCGGCGGTCGCGACAACGATGTCCACCGTCTGCGACGGCGACGGCACCAGCGGCAAGCGCGTCCAAGCCCTCTACGTCCGCGGCAACACCCAGGCCGACCGGTACTCCCAGTTCGCCGGCCAGTTCCAGACCTTCGCGAGCCAGATCGACGACGGCTTCGTCGAAGCCGCCTACCGGCTCGGCGGCGGCGTGCGGCACGTCCGGTACGTCACCGACGCCGGCTGCCGCGCCACCGTGAACAACGTTGTCATCGCCCAGTCCGACATGGCGACCGTCGACACGATCACCAACGCCATCAAGGCGCAGGGCTACAACCGCGCCGACCGCAAGTACATCGTCTGGTACGACAAGGACGGCTGCGGTCTCGCCTTCGGCAACGGCGGCAACGACAGCCCCGGCTCCGGCAACCCCTACAACGGCGGCCCGCACTACGCCACCGTCGGCACCGGGTGCTGGTCCTGGCAGGCGACCGGGCACGAACTGCTGCACACCCTCGGCGCCGTCCAGGGCAGCGCGCCGCACTCCAGCGCCTTCGGTCACTGCTGGGACGACGAAGACATCATGTGCTACGACGACGGCGGCCTGCCGAACCCGCCCGGCACCCTCGTGAAGGTCTGCCCCGGCGCGCCGGAGAACCAGTTCGACTGCCTCGGCGACGACTACTTCAACACCAACCCCGCGCCCGGCAGTTACCTGGCGACCCACTGGAACGTCGCGACCAGCGCGTACCTCATCGCCGGCGGCACGCCCTACCCGGCGGGCACCATCACCGGGATCGGCAGCAAGTGCGTCGACGTGTCCAACAGCGGCACCGCGAACGGCACCGCCGTGCAGCTGTGGACGTGCAACACCACGCCCGCTCAGCGCTGGACCAGGCAGAACGGCACCGTCCGCGCCCTCGGCAAGTGCCTGGACGTCTCGAACAGCGGCACCGCGGACGGCACGCTCGTCCAGCTGTGGGACTGCAATGCCACCGGCGCGCAGACCTGGCAGGCCCGGTCCGACGGGACGCTGCTGAACCCGCAGTCGGGCAAGTGCCTCGACGCGCCCGGCGGGTCCACCGGCGACGGCACCCGCCTGCAGATCTGGACCTGTTCGGCGGCGGCCAACCAGCGTTGGGTTATCTCGGGGTAAAACTCCGCAACCTGCCCGCGCCCCCGTCGTTATCCGCTTCGTCAGTCCAGGGGAGGAACCATGCCGGCCGTCACTTCGAACATCGTCCCGCTCCGGCACGCGCGCCCAGGCGTGGTCGCGTACGTGAAAAGCCCGGCCGAATGGTTCGTCTCCAACAGCGGGTGGATCCAGGGCAGCGAGGGGGTCGTGCTCGTCGACACCTGCGGCACCGAGCAGGCGACGCTGGAGCTGGTGCGCGACGTCCGCAAGTACGCGGGCGAGCAGGAACTGACCGTCGTCGTCACGCACGCGCACGGTGAGCACCACAACGGCGTCGGGGTCGCGCTGCGCGAGGGCGGGACGGCACTGGCCGCCCCCGGCAGCGTCGAGGAGGTCAAGGCCGGGCCGCAGACCTACGGCAACGTCTTCACCTACACCCAGTGGGGCGTGCTCGAACCGCCGGAGCCGGCCGCGGTCAAGCCGGTGCCGGGATGGCAGCAGCTCGACCTCGGCGACGCGGTCGCCGACGTCGTCGCGGTGCCGGGTGTCGCGCACACCGCGGGCGACCTCGTGGTGCACGAGCCGCGCTCGGGCACGCTCTTCACCGGCGACCTCGTCTCCATCGGCGACACGCCGGTGGCGGTGCACGGCTCGATCCCGGGCTGGCTCAGCGCCCTCGACTGGCTGCAGGACACGTTCCGCCCGCGGACACTCGTGCCCGGCCACGGCCCGGTGGCGACCCCGGGCCACACCGCGCTGCACGCGATGCGCGTCTACCTCGAGTGGCTGCTCGAGGTGACCGAGCGCCAGACGGACTTCACGCGGCTGGCGAACCAGGCGTCGCTGCGCTGGCCGCACTGGCGCAACCCCGAGAGGCACATCGGCAACCTGATGCGCGCGTACGCCGACCAGCACGGCCGCAAGCTCGACGTCGACCTGGCCGTCGACGCGGTCCTCGCCGCGGCCGGCGGCCGGATCGACCTGGACTGCGTGCTGGGCGGCGAACCGGTCCGCCGCATTTCCTAGAGCCGCACCACCTCCGGCGCCACCGGCGTGTTCCCGAGCAACGTGCAGGCGGGTACGCCGGTGCTCGAGGGCACCGGCACCGCCTTGCCCACCTTCACGACGGCGACCGGCCGTCCGCAGGCGGCGAGGTCCAGCACCAGCAACGGTATGACGAGCAGTACCTTCCGGATCCGCATATCAGCTCACCCCGGTTCTGTCTCCACACTCCCACCCCGGCACACGGCGCCGGCCGCGGCGCGGTTCAGTGCGAACGGGTGTATTTCCGCGCGGGTCCGCGGATCCGGGTGGTTAGCTGGGCGAGTCGATCGGAGGTGCGGTGGACACCACGACCCTGCTCGAAACGGCCGCCCGCGGCGACCAGGCGGCCTGGGACACCCTGGTGGACCGGTACGCGAGCCTCCTCTGGGCGATCGCGCGCGGCCACCGGCTTTCCGACGCCGACGCGGCCGACGTCGTCCAGACGACGTGGCTGAAGCTCGTCGAGAACCTCGGCAAGATCAAGGACCCGGACCGCCTGCCCGGCTGGCTCGCGACGACCGCGCGGCACGAGTGCCTCCGCGTGCTGCGCCGCGCCGGTCGCGAACGGCCGGCCGACGACCGGGACTGGCCGGACGAGCCCGCCGGCCACGCGGGCGTCGACGCCGCCCTGCTGCTCGACGAGCGCAACGCCACGCTCTGGCGCGCGCTGGCCACGCTCTCGGAGCAGTGCCGGCAGCTGCTGCGGGTGCTGATGGCGACCCCGCCGCTGTCGTACGCGGACGTCGCGGCCGCCCTCGACATGCCGGTCGGCAGCATCGGCCCGACGCGGCAGCGCTGCCTGGCCCGGTTGCGGGAACAGGCCGGCGCGGCCGGGCTCGGAACGGAGGACCGGACGTGACCGACGACGAGCTCATGGACGAACTGCGCGCGGCCGCCGAGCAGGCGGACCCGGTGCCGGACCTCGTGCTGCGCCAGGCCCGCGCGGCGCTCGCCACCCGCGACCTCGACGCGGAGCTGGCCGAGCTCGGCTTCGACTCCGACCTCGAGGCGGCGGGCGCGGTCCGCGGCGGCGACGTCCGCCTGCTGTCGTTCGACTCGGCCCGGGTGTCGCTGGAGCTGCAGGCCGAGTACGAGGAAGACCGCGTCACGCTGCGCGGCCTGGTGACGGGCGCGACCGGCGACGTGGTGATCGAGGCCGCGGGCGAGCGGCACGTCCGGCTGATCGCCCCGGACGGCTGGTTCACCGCGACGGGCCTCCCCCGCGGGGCGACGCGGGTGAAGGTGACGGCGGCGGACGGCACGACCGTCACCACCGGCTGGGCCAGCCTCTGACCCGCCCGGCCGGGGCATCATGGAACCGTGCGGATCACGGCTTGGTGGCGCGGCATCAGCCCGCGGCGGCGGCTGCTCATGGGCGGCGTCGGCGTGGCCGTGGTGGCCGTGCTCGTCGCGTCCGTCCTCGCCGCCACCGGGACCAGCGCCGCGCCGCAGTCCGGTGTCCCCGACCAAGGCAAGCCCGGGCCCGTGCTGCTCGTCCCCGGCTACGGCGGCGGCCAAGGCGCGCTGAACGAGCTCGCCGCCCGCATCCGGCAGACCACCGGGCGCTCGACCGAGGTCCTCACCCTGGCCGGCGACGGCACCGGTGACCTGCTCGAACAGGCCGGCGTCCTGGCCGAAGCCGTCGAGAACGCGTACGCGCGCGGAGCGCCTTCGGTGGACGTCATCGGCTACTCGGCCGGCGGGGTCGTGGCCCGGCTGTGGGTCAGCCGCGACGGCGGCGACCACCAGGCCCGCCGCGTCGTCACGCTCGGGGCGCCGATGCACGGCACGGGCCTCGCCGCGGCCGGCGGCGCGCTCGTCCCCGGCGCCTGCCCCACCGCCTGCGTCCAGCTCGCCCCGGGCAGCACCCTCCTGCAGGAGCTGGCGAAGGAACCGATCCCGGCGACGCTGCCGTGGCTTTCGGTCTGGACCGAACGCGACGAGACCGTCACGCCGCCCGACTCCGCCCGGCTCGACGGCGCCGTCAACGTCCCCATCCAGCAGGTCTGCCCCGGCAACGCGGCCGGCCACGGCGACCTCCCGACCGACCCCGCCGTCACCGAGCTGGTCCTGCAGGCCCTCGGCACCGGTCCGCTCGAAGCGCCGACGGAGTGCCTCAGCTCGTGATGTCCTTCGTCGCGAAGTTCGCCCACGCGGCCCCGAAGAACACGACGATGTAGCCGGCCTGCAGCAGCAGCCCGTGGTCGATGTTGCGCCACAGCACGGGATCCCGGAAGAAGTCGATCCAGGACAGCCAGTAGTGCGTCGGCAGGTACGGCTTCACCGACGCGGCCGCGTCCAGGGTCTCCAGCACCGAGCTGGTGATCAGCACGGCCAGCCCGCCCAGCGCGGCCCCCAGTGCCGAATCGCTGAGCGTCGAGAGGAACACCGTGATCGCGGCGAACCCCAGCATCGACGTGACGATGTAGGAAACCGCGCCCAGCAACCGCAACCCGAGCCCGGACGAGCTGAGCGACTGCCCCGACAACGACGTCACGCCGGTCGGCTGCCCGCCCGGCCCGGCGACGCCCGGCGTCCCGCCGGTGCCGAACAGGATCACCCCGAGCACCAGCGACGTCAGCACGACGATCACGATCGCCGCGGTCACGTACACGGCCAGTGCGACCATCTTCGCGCCGAGCAGCCGCGTCCGCCCGACCGGGCGCACCAGCAGGTACCGCAGCGTGCCGCTCGACGCCTCCCCCGCGATCGAGTCGCCGGCCACCACCGCGACGGCGATCGGCAGGAACAGCGGCAGGACGAGCGCGAGGGCGGCCGCCGGGAACAGCGCGCCGTCGCTGACCACCGCCGACAGGAACGCCCCGCCCTGCCCGGGTGGCGGCGCGAAGTCGGCCGTCGCCAGGAAGACGCCGACGATCGCCGGCAGCAGGCAGAGCAGCAGCACGCTGACCCACACCCGCGGCCGCAGCGCGAGCTTGCGCAGTTCGACGCCGATCACCCGGCGGCTCCGAACCGGTCCGAGCCCGGACCCGTCACGTCGAGGACGACCTCTTCGAGCGTCCGCTGCTCGGCGTGGATCGACGTCACGCGCACCCCCGCTCCGACCAGCAGCGCGTTCAGCGCGGCCGGGTCGCCGTGCCGGATGACCAGGCGGTCGCCGTCGCGGGCCTCGAGCTGGCCGTCGAGGACCGCGGCCGCCGCGGCGGCGTCCGGCGTGCCGACCAGCACCCGGCCGGTCGCCGCCCGCAGCGTCGCCAGGTCCTCTTCCAGCACGAGCCGCCCGCGGTCGACGACGCCGACGCGTGTGCAGAGCTGCTCGACCTCGGCCAGCAGGTGGCTCGACAGGAACACCGTGGTGCCCCCCGCGTTCAGCTCGACGAGCAGTTCGCGGATCTCCTTGATGCCCTGCGGGTCGAGGCCGTTGGTGGGCTCGTCGAGGACCAGCAGCCGCGGCTTGCGCAGCAGCGCGCCGGCGAGCCCGAGGCGTTGCCGCATGCCGAGCGAATACGCCTTGACCGGCCGCTGGTCGACGCCGCCGAGGCCGACCTGCTCCAGGGCTTCGTCGATGCGACGCCTTCGCGTGCGCCGGCCGCCACCGCGGCCGGCGGCGTCGAGCAGGGCGAGGTTCCGCCGGCCGGACAGGTGCGGGTACGCGGCCGGGCCCTCGACGAGCGCCCCGACCTCCGGCAGCACCTCGGCGACCCGCTTCGGGACGGGCTTCCCGAGCACCTCGATCTCTCCGCTGGTCGCGTAGACGAGCCCGAGCAGCATCCGGACGAGCGTGGTCTTGCCCGAGCCGTTCGGGCCGAGGAAGCCGTACCGGTCGCCTTCGCGGACGGCCAGGTCGACGGCGTCGACCGCGACGGTGGTCCCGTACCGCTTGGTCAGCGCGCGCGTGACGATCATCGGCCGCTCCGGCGCAGCCTGGTCAGTTCCTCCGCGACGGTCTTCAGCACGTCCGGCGTCACCGTCCCGGCCACCAGGTAGGAGCGGCGGAAGGTCGACGACCGGACGATGGCCAGCGACAACGGCGTGATCGACAGCTGCACCACCGTCCCGGCGGCCAGCTTGACCTGCACCGCGCCGGCCTTCCCGGCGGCGTCGGCGGCCGCGTTCCCGACCGCGCGCGGCACGGCGATGACCGCGAAGGCCGCGAGCCCGGTGCCGTAGAGCGCGGCGCCTTCGACCCCGCCGAAGTCCGACGACACCACCGGGCGCCCGGCGAGCGTCGCCGGCAGCGGCACCTGGCCCAGCGCGCCGAGCGCGTTCGTGACGTCCGGGGCGCTCGCCACGGTGAACCCCGAGCCGAGCACCGGCCGCGGCGCTTCGACGACCGGCGTCGTCTGCTCCAGCTGCTGGAACTCGGTGACCAGGATCGGCGCCTGCTGGCCACGGGCGGTGACTTCGACGCGCACGGCCACGCCGGTCGCCGGGTCCGCCCAGACGTCGACGCGCCCGATCGTCGTGGCCGGGTCGGCGGGCACGAGCCGCAGCCCGGACGCGGCGACGCCGGCGACGTTGCGGCCCGGCAGCGCGCTCACCGGGTCACCCTTCGCCGCCTTCAGGATCCGCCGCGCGAGCTCGGGCGGCAGCAGGTCCCCGGCCCGCGGCAGCCGGACGGCCGGTTCGCCGATCAGCTCGGTCAGCGTGTTGTCGCCGTAGTCCCACGTGTATTCGCCGTCGGGCAGGCGGTAGACGTCGTGCTCGCCGGCGGTGCCGAGGATGTCGACGCGGTAGCGGTCGGGCCCGGCGTACCAGGCGCGCATCGGCGTCCGCATGGAGAAGAGCGCGGTGACCGGGGCGAGGTTCGGCAGCTCCGGCAGGGCGAGCGAACCGGCGCTTTCGGCGTAGCCCTGGTACGGCTTGCCGGCGGAGTCCAGCACGAGGTCGCGCAGCCGGGCCGGATCGACGCTCGCGCCGGCCGGGGCGAGCGCGGCGACGACCGACGGCACGGACACGAGCACCGCGGCCACGGCGGCGACGACCGCCCACCGGCGCCGCTTCGCGTGCCGCACCACCGAGGGCGTCATCCGGCATCACCTCTTCGTCCTTTGTACGCCATGGCCGCTACTGTCGAGGCGTGACGAATCCCGTTCATGCTGCGGTCCTGAGCTAGTCCGGCTCCGGACTCCCGCACACCCGCCCGTCTCGCGGGTGCTTCACCGTGCCCGCAGCAAGAACGGAAACCCCTTCCCGTGGCTCAGCTCGTCGTGCCCGGCGAACCCCCTCGCCGGCTCTTCTCACCGCCATCCCGCCAGGCGGTCGTCGCCGACGACCGCCTCTCGGCCGACGCCGCCCTGCACTCGACGTCCGCCCTGCTCTGGCGCGGCGACTACCCCGCCGCCCGGCGGTTGCTCGACGCCGTGAACCGGCGGATCCCACCCCCACCACCGGACGACTACGCCCGCTACCGCGCGTGGCGCGCCCGGCGGGCGCAACGGCTCTCGCTCCTCTACGTGCCGTTGGATCCCGGTCACGTGCTCCCGCTGCGCCGGGCACCGGACGTCTCGGCCGCGTGCACGGCGGTCTACGGCCCGCTCGACGTCCCCGCGGCGGTGCCGCTGCGCGAGCTGCTCGGGGTCGTCGGCGCGGCGGAATGGCGGCGGCGCGGCATCGCGGTCGCGGCCCTCGGCGCGCGGATCCACCCGCACTACGGCGTCTTCGCGCCGGTCCGCCAGGAGTACGTCGACCTGGTCGCGGCGGCGCCCTTGCCCTCGCGTGCCTCGGCCTTCGACATCGGGACCGGCACCGGGGTGCTGGCCGCGGTGCTCGCCCACCGCGGCGTCGCCCGGGTGGTGGCGACGGACGCCGACCCCCGCGCCGTCGCGTGCGCGACCGAGAACCTGGCCCGGCTCGGCTTCGGCGCCCGCTCGGAAGTGGTGTGCACGGACCTGTTCCCGCCGGGCCGGGCGCCGCTGGTGGTGGCCAACCCGCCGTGGCTGCCGGGCCGCCCGCGCACGCGGCTCGACCACGCGGTGTACGACCCGGGCAGCCGGATGCTGCGCGGCTTCCTCGACCGGGCACGCCGGCACCTGACGCCGGAGGGCGAGGCGTGGCTGGTGCTGTCGGACCTCGCGGAGCACCTCGGTTTGCGCACGCGTTCCGAGCTGCTCAGCTGGATCGAAGCGGCGGGCCTGCGGGTGGTGGGACGGACGGAGGCGCCGGCCCGGCACCCGCGTGCGCTCGACCTCGCGGACCCCCTGCACCGGGCGCGGGCTTCGGAAGTCACGTCGCTCTGGCGGCTCAGTCCATAGTGGACGGCCGGTCCGGGTGACGTGAATGACTCATTCATGTCGTGTGGTGACAGGAATGAGTCATTCACTACACGGCGAGGCCCGCGACCGCCTCCACGGCTTCCCGCGTCTCCCGGACGTTGTGGGCGCGGAAGACCGCCGCCCCCGCGTGCGCCGCGATCGCCGTCGCCGCAAGCGTGCCCGCCAGGCGGTCGTGGGCCTCCACGTCGAGCGTCTCGCCGATCAGGTCCTTGTTCGACAGCGCGACGAGCACCGGCCAGCCGGTCGCCACCAGGCGGTCGAAGTGGCGCAGCAGCGCCAGGCCGTGGCGGGTGCTCTTGCCGAAGTCGAACGTCGGGTCGACGAGCACGCCGCCGCGCGGGACGCCGGCCGCGACCGTCCGCTCGGCCGCCGCGGTCAGCTCGGCGACCACGTCCGCGACGACGTCGTCGTAGCGGGGCCAGAACGGGCGGGCGGGCGTCGGCTCGGGGTACGGGTCCGTCCGCACCGGCATGCCCCCGACGTGGGAGCAGACGTAACCCGTGCCGAACTCGGCGGCCACCTCGACCAGCTTCGGGTCGGCGCCGGCCCAGGTGTCGTTGAGCAGGTCGGCGCCGGCCTCGCAGACCCGGCGGCCGACCTCGTGGCGCCAGGTGTCGACGCTGATGACCAGGTCGGGGTGGCGTTCGCGCACCTCGGCGACGAACGGCACGACCCGGGCGCTCTCCTCGTCGACGTCGACCTCGGGGCCCTCGCCCGCTTTCACCCCGCCGATGTCGACGATGTCTGCACCCGCCGCGACCGCGCGGTCGACGGCGTCGCGCGCGGCGTTCTGCGCGAACGTCGCCCCCTTGTCGTAGAAGGAGTCGGGCGTGCGGTTAACGATGGCCATGACCAGCGCGCGGTCGCCGGGCATGCGGCGGCCGCGGAAGACCATCTCCGGCCGGGGTGACGTCATGACCGCAACCCTGCCAGGTCACGGCTCGGTCCGGAACGCCGCGTCCGGGGCCGCTGTCCGGTTATCCTCGGGCGCACACCGAGCAGGGGGAACGACATGACGAGCGGCGAGGGACCGGCCCGCAGCGAAGCCGAGATGATGATCGCCGAGGCCAAGAAGGCCTTGTGGGTGATGGTCGGCCTGCTGGCCTTCCTGTGGGTGATCCAGCTGATCAACGCGCCGACCGGCTACGACCTGAGCAGCGAGTTCGGCATCGAGGCGCGGAACCCGGCGTCGCTGCCGGAAATCTTCACCGCTCCCTTCCTGCACGGCAGCTGGGGCCACATCGAGGGCAACTCGGGGCCGCTGTTCGTGTTCGGCTTCCTCGCCGCCTACCGCGGCGTGAAGAAGTGGCTCGGCGTGAGCGTGCTGATCATCGTCGCCAGCGGTCTCGGCGTCTGGTTCATCTCGCCGTCGCACTCGGTCACCGTCGGCGCCAGCGGCCTGGTGTTCGGCTACTTCGGCTACATCATCGTGCGCGGCCTGTTCGACCGGCACCCGATCGACATCGTGATCGGGCTGGTGATGGCGTTGTGCTTCGCCTACCAGTTCGCGTCCCTGCTGCCGAGCGAAGAGGGCATCAGCTGGCAGGGCCACCTGTTCGGCTTCGCCGGCGGCATCATCGGCGGCTGGCTGTTCCGCGACAAGCGCCCGAAGGCGGTCACCTCCCCCGACCCGGCGACCACCCTGCTGCCCAAGAGCTAGCCGAGGTCCGCGAGGTCCAGCACGAAGCGGTAGCGGACGTCGTTGCGGGCCAGGCGATCCAGCACCTCGTTCACCTGGGCCGACGGGACCACTTCGACGTCCGCGGTGACGGCGTGGCGAGCGCAGAAGTCGAGCAGCTCCGCGGTCGCGGGCCGCCCGCCGCTGCCCGCCGACGTCAGTTTCTTGCGGCCCACCAGCAGGTCCATCGCCTCGACCGTGAGCGTGCCGAGGTGCCCGCCCTGGCTGAGGGTGCCGTCCAGGGCGACCAGGCGCAGGTACGGGCCGAGGTCGTGGGGCACCGCGATGGTGTCGATGACGACGTCGAACCGGTCGCGGCTCGCCGCGAGCTGCCCGGGGTCGGTCGACACCAGCAGCTCACGCGCCCCGAGGCGGCTCGCGTCGGCGGCCTTCGCGGCGGAACGGCTGACGACCGTCGTCTCGGCGCCCAGGGCGACCGCCAGCTTGACGGCCAGGTGACCGAGACCGCCGAGCCCGACCACCGCGACCCGGGTGCCAGGCCCGGCGCCGAGGGCGCGCAGCGGCTCCCAGACCGTGATGCCCGCGCACAGCAGCGGCGCGGCGGACGCGGGGTCGAGGCCCGCGGGGAGCCGGTAGGCGAAGTCCTCCCGCACGACGTACTCGCGGGAGAACGCGCCCAGCGTGGGGGAGCCGTCGTGGCGGTCGGTTCCGCCGTAGGTGAGCGTCGGGAATTCGGCGCAGAAGTTCTCCTGGCCGCGGCGGCACATCGCGCACGTCCCGCAGGAGTCGACGATGTTGCCGACCGCCACCGGGTCGCCGGCCGCGAACCGCGTCACCGCGGGCCCGGTGGCGGTCACGACGCCGGTGAACTCGTGGCCCGGCACCAGCGCCGTGTCCCGGGGGCCGCGTACCGCGTGCAGGTCGGTGTGGCAGACCCCGCAGTGGTCCACCCGGATCGCGATGTCGTCGTCGCGCAGGTCGCGCCGCTCGAGGGTGACGCGCCGGAGGGCCGGTCCGGTCGTGTCGGCCAGCCAGCCGGTCGTGGTTCGCATCGCAGCTCCTGACAACAGAACAGTCGGTTTGTTTTTCGAAGCTAGCGCGCCCCGCCCCGGAAAGCAAACCGACTGTTCTGTTGTACGCTCTGCCCATGGCCGACAAGCCGCTGACCGCCCGCGGAGCCGCCACGAAGCAGCGCATCGTGGACGCCGCGACCGAGGAGTTCGCCCGGTACGGCATCGCCGGGGCCCGCGTCGAGCGCATCGTCGAAGCGGCCCGGACGAACCGGGCCCAGCTGTACGCCTACTTCGGCAGCAAGGACGGCCTGTTCGACGCGATCTTCTTCGCCTCGCTGGAGCGGATCGTGAACGTGGTGCCGATCGACGGCGCCGACCTCGCCGGCTGGGCGGTCCGCCTCTACGACGAGTACCTGCGCCGCCCGGACCTCATCCGCCTCGCCACCTGGACCCGCCTCGAGCGGCGGCCGGCCGGTCACCTGGTGGCCGACACCGACCGGCTGGACGACCCCAAGCTGCGCGCCATCGCCGACGCGCAGGCCGCCGGGCTGGTCCGGCCGGGCGACCCGTTCGACCTGATGGCGCTGGTGATCGCGATGTCGATGGCGTGGTCACCGGTCAGCAACGTCTACGCCGCCACGGACGCGGAGCCCGCCGAAGTCCACGACCGGCGCCGGCAGCTGCTGCGGGAGTGCGTGCGAAGCGCCATCGCGCCCGCTTAGGCCCCGAAGGCGAACACCGCCGCGACGAACTGGTCCGGGTCGAAGTCCATCGCCTGGTGCGCCTGGCCGTGCAGCGGCACGACGTCGGCGCCGGGGACGCGCGCGGCCACGGCGCCGGCGGCCAGCCGCAGGTACTCCGGGCTCTCGGTGCCGGCGAACAGCCGGACCGGGATCGCGATCTCGCCCAGGCTCTCGCCGAACTCCATCGCCTCGACGACGTCCAGCTCCCGCGGGATTGTGGGCGCGGCGGCGACCCGCGACCGCCAGACCGGCGTGCCCCGCATCGCTTCGACGTCGGCCTCGCCGAGCCGCAGCGCCTCCCGCAAGAAGATCCGCAGGATCTCCTCGGGGTCTTCGGCGGCTCGCATGCGGTCGCGCGCGTCCGCTCCGACGACGTGCTCGCCCGGCTTCGGCCGGGGCGGCTCGTAGGCCACGAGCCGCGTCACGGCGTCGGTCTTCCGGACGGCTTCGAGGGCGCACAAAGCGCCGTAGGAGTGCGCCAGGAGGTAGACGTCTCCCCCGGCGGCTTCGGCCACGGCGGCGATGTCTTCGCCTTCGCGGGCGATGGCGTACTCGGGTGCCTCGTCCCGGCTCAGCCCGCGGCCGCGGCGGTCGACGAGGTGGAGGCGGTAGCGCTCGGCGAGCCGTTCGCGGACCGCCGCCCAGCGGGTGTGGTCCGCGCCGGTGCCGTGCACGAGGACCATCGGCGGGCCCTCGCCCAGGGTCTCGAATCCGATGACCGTGCCGTCGGGCGACCTGACCGAACTCGACATACCTCCGAGACTAACGGCTTCGCAACCGCTGTGAAGTCGCTGTGCATCCGGTCCGTTGCGCTGCCGACCCGGCTCCGGTGTGGTGATCTGGAGTCGTGGCGATCAAGTTCCTGAGGCCCGCGCTCGTGGGCGCGGCGGTCGTGCTGGTGCTCGGCGCCGGCGTGGTCGCCGGCACGGACACGACCGCCGACGACGCCTACGCCGCGGGCACCACGCCGGCTCCCGCCACCACTTCCGCGCCGGCGAAAACCGTTTCCCCGGTCGGCGCGTTGTTCGCGAACGGGAGCCATTTCTGCACGGCGAGCGTCGTGCATTCCGGCGGCGGCGACCTGGTGCTGACGGCCGCGCACTGCGTCAAGGAAGGAATGGCGTTCGCACCGTCCTATCACGACGGTGTCGCGCCACTGGGAATGTGGACGGTCACGGGCGTCGCCGTCGCGGACGGCTGGACGTCTTCGGCCGATCCGGATCTGGATTTCGCGTTCCTGACCGTTCAGCAGCCCGGAAATCCGGCGTCGCTGGAAAGCCTCACCGGTGCGAACACCCTCGGCACCGATCGCGGATTCGACCACACGATCACCCTGACGGGGTACCCCGACACGACCGATTCCCCGGTGGTGTGCACCGGAACGACGACGCGGTTCGAGACTTATCAACTGCGCGTGGCGTGCCCCGGTTTCCCGGACGGCACCAGCGGCGGGCCGTGGGTCACCGACGGCGCGGTCATCGGGGTCATCGGCGGCTACCAGCTCGGCGGCGACACCCCGGACGTCTCCTACAGCGCCTATTTCGACGACGACATCGCGAAGCTGTACGCCTCGATGGCCGGCTGAACACGGCGGAAAACGCGAACCGGGCCCGCGTCCCTGGCGGAGGACACGAGCCCGGTTCACCTCTCGCGAACCCTCAGCAGGTCACGATGAGCCCGGTGAGCGCCGAGCACGTCTTCGACGCGCTGTCGTTGGCGCTGTTGGGATCCTGCGGCGAGGAGGCCGTGCGGACCGCCGTCGTGGTGTACGAGCCGAGTGCCAGCAGACCGCCGTTGACCGAGAACTTCGCCGTCGCCGAGGCACCCGGCGCCAGTGACGCGACGTCGCAGTTCACGTTCCGGGTGGAACCGACGCGGGCGCAGCCGGTGCCGCTCGCGTACGACAGACCCGACGCATACGTTGCCACCACGCGGATCCCCGACGCGGCCGCCGGGCCGTTGTTCGTCACGGTCACCGTGTAGTCGATGCGCGCGTTGAGGCCGCCGTGGCCGGCCGCGGCGAGCCCGACCTTGACGTCGGCCTGGGTCGCCGGGTTCGCGACCGTGATGACCGGGCCGTCGAGGATGTCGAAGCTGTAGTTGTCGCCGACGAACTGGTGCTGCAGCGTGAACTGGCCCGGCGTCGCGGCGTCCTTGACCTTCAGGGTCCACACCGTGGTCTTCGTGCCGCCGGCCTCGAGGTCGCCGAACGCTGCGCGGTAGCTGCTGCCGGCCTGGAAGCAGCCGACCGCCGTCGTGTTGGTGCAGGACACCACGTCGACGACGTCGACGATCGCGGTCGGGGTGCCGTAAATGGCGCCCTTCGCGAAAGTCACCGTGAAATCGCGGTCGTTGTGAATGGTTTGCGTGAGCGTGAAGGTCTGTCCCGGCACCACGGTGGTGGTGCTGACTTCGACGGCACTCGTGGGCGTTTCCGCCTGCGCGGCGGGCGCCATCGCGATGAACGCCGTGGCCAGTGCGGCCACCGAGGACAGGATCGTGATCCGTCGCCAGGGTCTGTGCATAGTCGTGGTCTCGCTGTTCCGTCCGGGGAATGCCGCTCTGACTGGTGCTGCGTGGTATTCGTGGACATCCGACGCTGATCAGTCGTCGCAATCCCGACATTCGTTACCGCCATCCGGACGCGCCGCGGCACGGCCGTCAGGACGGACGCCAGCGCCCGTTCATCTCACCCGGGCGCGGCGGCGGACCCGGCAGCGCGCGCTCTTTTCCCGCTTCCAGCCCCTCGACGAGCATCGCGAGGTACCGGCGGCGCAGCTGGGCGGTGCGCTCCTCGTCGTCGACGCGGATGGCCGCGCAGCACTCCAGGATCATGCCGAGGTCTTCGGTGACGGCATCTTCGCGAAGCCGCCCGGTCCCGCGCGCCCGCGCGAAGAGGGCCGCCGAGAGCTCGTTGGCGCGGCGCGCGTCGGCACCCATCTCTTCGGTCGGCGTGAACGTGCCGGCGAGGTGGACGGTCAGCGAGTGGACGTCGGCGTCCACGACCCGCTCGAGGAAGCCGGTCAGCGCGGTCCAGGCGTCCGGCTCCTCGTCGGCGGCCTCGGCCTCGGCGATGTAGGTGCGAAGGCCGTCGTGGCAGAGCCGGCTGAGCAGCTGCTCCTTGCTCGGGTAGCGGCGGTAGAGGGCACTGATGCCGACGCCGGCGCGCTCGGCGACCTGCGAGATCGGCGCCTTCGGGTCCGAGAGGAAAACGTGGCGGGCGGCGTCGAGGATGACGAGGTTGTTGCGGGCGGCCTGGCCGCGGCGGCCGGGCAGAGCTGTCTCGGGCATGCCCTGGAGATTAGCACTGGAACGGATCGTTCCGGTCTGCTACAGTTCGGAACGAAGCATTCCGTTCCAGCAGTTCGACCCGAGGAGCCAGTCATGACCGTTCGCCCGTTCCGCGCCGAGGTCCCCCAGTCCGCCCTGGACGACCTGCGGGGCCGTCTCCAGCGGGCGCTGTGGCCGGACGACCTGCCCGCCGAGTACGGCGTCACGAACGAGCGGGTCCGCGCGCTGGCCGAGCACTGGCTGGAGAAGTTCGACTGGCGGGCGTTCGAGGAGAAGCTCAACGCGTACCCGCAGTTCGTGACGGAGATCGACGGCGAGACGATCCACTTCCTGCACGTCCGGTCGTCGCGGGCGGACGCGACGCCGCTGGTGCTGACGCACGGCTGGCCGGGCTCGATCGTCGAGTACCTCGACGTGATCGGCCCGCTGACCGAGCCGGAGTCGGCCGGCGAGCCGGCGTTCCACCTGGTGATCCCGTCGCTGCCGGGCTTCGGGTTCTCGGGCCCGACGAAGGCGGCGGGCTGGGGCACGCACCGCACGGCGGCGGCGTGGGCGGAGCTGATGAGCCGCCTGGGCTACGAGTCGTACGGCGCGGCGGGCAACGACGCGGGTTCGATGATCTCGCCGGAGATCGGCCGGCTGGCGCCGGAGAAGGTCGTCGGCGTGCACGTCACGCAGCTGTTCTCGTTCCCGTCGGGCGACCCGGCGGAGATGGCGAACCTGAGCGAGGCCGACCAGGCGGCGCTGGCGCACCTGCAGTGGTTCTACGAGAACATGTTCTCCTTCAACACGTTGCACAGCCAGCAGCCGCACACGCTGGCGTTCGCGCTGGCCGACTCCCCGCTGGCGCTGCTGGCGTGGAACGCGCAGCTGTTCGGCGAGCACCTCGACGCGGACTTCGTGATCGCGAACGTGGCGCTGTACTGGCTGACGGGCACGGGCGGCTCGTCGATCCGCTTCTACTTCGAGGACGCGCACACGCCTTCGCACCCTTCGTCACCGACGACGGTCCCGACGGCCCTGGCGATGTTCGCGGGCGACTTCCAGTCGATCCGCCGGTTCGCCGAGAGAGACCACGCGAACATCGTCAGCTGGAACGCGTACGACGCACGTTCGGGAAGCGGCGGCCCCCGAGACGCGGCCGGCCACTACGCGGCACACGAGGCACCGGAGGTCCTGGTGTCGGACATCCGCGGGTTCTTCGCGGGCCTGAACCGCTGGCCACTCTTGACGGCGGCGCACAACGCCCTGCGCGCGGCGGTGGCGGGAGTAACGGACGGCGGGCTCCCGACCCCGTGCGCGGAGTGGACGGTGAACCAGGTGATCCACCACGCGGGAGGCGACCAGCAGGGCTACGCAGCCTTCATCACGGGCGAGGAAGGCCCGAACTTCAACCCGTTCGCCCCGTCAGGCGAGCTCTCGGACGTGGCGGGGTTCCTGGAGCCGACTTTGGCCGCCTCGGCGGCAGCGTTCGCCACGGTTCCCCGATCGGCAACGGAGGTCCCGACGCCCCTCCCCCAGGGAGCCCTCCCGGCACCGGTGGCAGTAGGAGCGGCGGCGTTGGACGCGGCGGTCCATGCGTGGGACATCGCGGTGGCAACGGGCCAGGAGTCCCCGCTGACGCCGTACTTGGCGGAGTCGCTGCTCCCGGTGGCGCGGGAGTTGGCGGAACCGTTGCGAGGGTTCGCGTACGCACCGGCGCTGGAGGGGTCATCCGAGGACGACGCGGCTTCGCAGCTGCTGCGCTACTTGGGCCGTGATCCTCAGTGGACGGCGTGAAAAGTTGACGGCTGGGGCCGGGGAACCGCGAAGGCGGCTCCCCGGTATGGCCATTGACCCGGCCGGTGGTTGGCTGGGTCGGGAGTCAAGCTCTCGGCCGCGGGGCCAAGGGGCTGTCCGCTTCTTCGCCGCCGCGCCCAGGGTCTACGGGGCCACCCGCTTCCGCCGCGGCGCTCCTGATCCACGGGGCATCCGCTTCTCCGCCGCCTCACCCCGAGTCCGCGGGACCACGGCTTCCCCTCCACAGCGCCCCGGGCCCACCGGGCCACCCACTTCCCCACCACCACACCCCCGAGCCCACCGGACCACCCACTTCCCCACCACCACACCCCCGAGCCCACCGGACCACCCACTTCCCCACCACCGCACCCCTTCCCGCCCCCGAAGCCGGGGTTCTCCAGCGGCAATCCCCACTTGGGCCTGTATCGAAGTGGGTCATAGCCACTCGTTGATCGCAGCGACGTGGACGGTGGCTTCGTAGCGGACAGCGAGCTTGTCGTGGCGGGTGGCCACCCCACGGTGGCGTTTGAGCCGGTTGATCCCGCACTCCACCGCATGACGCTGCTGGTAGATCTCGGGGTCGAAGGCCGGTGGCCGACCGCCCTTCGACCCCTTGGCCTTGCGATGCGCATCCTGATCAGCCTTGCTCGGAATCGTCGCCTTGATCCCGCGACCGCGCAGGTGCGCCCGGTTGGCCTTCGAGGTGTAAGCCTTGTCCGCCAGCACCCGATCAGGACGCGTCCGCGGCCGCCCACGGCCCGGTCGAGGCACCCGGATCCCGGCCAGGACCGGAACGAACTGCGGGCTGTCGCCACGCTGTCCCGCGGTCAGCACGATCGACAACGGCTTCTGCCCCTGCTCACACCCCAGATGCACTTTTGTGGTCAACCCGCCTCGCGACCGGCCCAACGCATGATCCTCCGGCTCGACGGTGACCCCGCCCGGCGGCTCGGCCTGCAGATCCCCCTTTTCCGCGCCCCCGTCGCATGCTGATGCGCCCGCGCGATCGTGGAATCCACGCTGGCATCCCACGTGATCCGCCCCGCCGCCTCGGCCAGAGCCTGCAACGCAGTCAGAAGCTGCTGCCAGATACCAGCCCGTTGCCAGCGCCGAAACAGGCCATAAACCGCTGCCCGGGACCCATATCCCTCGGGCATGTCCCGCCACGGAGCGCCGGTGCGCACCCGCCACCGGATCCCGTCGATCAGCTGCCGTCTGCTCCACAACGGCGGTCGACCCGGCCGCGACGGCGCGGGCAACAACAGCTCCAGCGCCGCCCACTGCTCGTCGGTCAGGTCGAACCGCCTCGTCACCGCTAGGGTGTCCACGAGGTCTCCGGTGTTCAGGTTCTTCTTGGTCGACGAACCACCTACCGGAGACCTCACCTATTTCAACCATCGACACGCCCAGCGCCAGCTCAACTTGCTGGAGACAACTTCGATACAGGCCCTAGCCGGCGCCCCTCCGAGCATCCGCAATCCCACCGCGCGCGTGTTGAGCTCTGCTGCAGCGTCCGTCCTCGACCGGCCGGCCAAGGATTTCCCGATGGCAGCCTTCCCTGCCCGCGAGCCAAGCCATCCTCCGGGCGCGACCTTCTGCCGCCACCAAGCGCGCCAAGCCGTTGCCCAGCAACAGCCTTCCTCCGCGCCCCTCGAACCGGCCATCGCCGCGGTTCAAAAAGCCCGCCCGCCCCACCATCGCCCACCCGCCACAAACACCACCTCTCCGCAACCGAATACCCACCCCAAAACCCTTTGCCCCCAACCAAACCCCCTCCCTACCCTGAACCCCATGACGAACCGACCGTTTCGCTGGGACCTGGTACGTCCCGACCAGGTCGGGACGCTCCTCAACCAAACCGAAAAACCCCACCTCTGGTTCCTCGAAGACCTCACCGAAGCCACCGCGAAAGTCCTGTCCCGCTGCGGCGACGGCGAACTCCACTTCGTCGGCCGCTCGCTCGACAGCATGCACGATCTCCTCGGCGGGGCCCTCGAACGCACCTCCTGGCACGATCGCGTCCACCAGCTGCCGATCTCGCTCAAGCCGCGGCGGCACTACAGCCGGCGAGACGTCGAGACCCTCAGGGAAAACCTCGCCGAAAACGGCATCACCCCCTACGCACTCGCGCGCGGGACCCGGCCCACCGTCTTCGTCGATCTCGTCTTCGAAGGCGATACCTTCACCGAGCTCTACCTCCGGCTGCGGGACTGGATCGACGACGAACGCGAGGCCTGGCACGTCATCCGGCGCAAGCTGCGGTTCCTCGGCGTCACCCTGCGGCAGCCCGTGCGGCCCGATGCCTGGCGCTGGCAGGAAGACGCCGGCTGGACGCGGGAACTGCCCGCCGCCGCCGTGCGGAACGTCTCTCTCGCGCGGGACGTCTGGTTCTACTTCGGGGACGATCAACCGAAGCTGACGCCCTCCTTCCCGCGGCAGCGGTGGACCGATGAGACCGTCCGGACGCCCGATCACGGCAAGGCGACCCGGCGCGCGCTCGCCGAGGCCTTCGCTCTCGTCGATGCCGGGCGGTCCGCCGGAACGCGGGATCGGCTCGTGCGGACGATGTCCGCCGAACCCGCGATCGCCGGGCCGTGGCTGCGGGCGCTCGTCACCGAACTGCGGCTCTGACCCACCCGGGTACCGTTGCCCCATGAAGCGCAAGGAGGTCGCCGTCCGGCGGGAGGAGATCCTGCTCGCCGCTCTCGACCAAGTGCGGCTGCGGGGCATCGCCGGGGTGCGGGCCGCCGACGTCGCCCAGGCCCTCGGTGTCAGCACCGCGCTCGTCTTCTACCACTTCGGCACCCTCGAAGCCCTCATCATCGAGGCCTTCCGGCACGCGGCCGAACGCAACCTCGCCGTCCTGCGCGACGAACTCGAGCAAGACGGCCCGGCCGGGGAACGGCTGCGTGCCGTCCTCCTCCTCTACGGACCCACCACGCCGACCGCCGGGTGGCACCTGTGGATCGAGGCCGGCGCCGCCGCGATGCGGGACGCCGAACTGCGGGACGTCGTCCAGCGGCTCGACCTGCGGTGGCGCGACGCCGTCGTCTCGCTCATCACCGAGGGCGTCGCCGCCGGCGAGTTCCGCTGCCCCGATCCGCACGGGGCCGCGTGGCGGCTGACCGCCCTGCTCGACGGGCTCGCCGTGCAGTTCGTCGCCCGCGAAGGCACCGTCACCGCCGGCGACTGCGCCCAGTGGGTCGAGCAGGCGCTGGCCCACGAACTCGCCCTGACCGCGGAGGTCCGATGACCGCGCCGGCCCTGCTCGAAGTCGCGTGGACCGATCCCGTCACCGGGTGCCGCGGCTACCTGGTGATCGACCGGCTGGTCCGCGGCGTCGCCAGCGGCGGGCTGCGGATGCGCCGCGGCTGCACGCTCTTCGAAGTGCGCGGCCTGGCCCGGGGCATGACGCTCAAGGAAGGCCTCAACTACGACCCGGACGGCCGCTACGTCCCGCTCGGCGGCGCCAAGGGCGGCATCGACTTCGACCCGTACGACGAGCGCGCCCGCGACGTCGTCGCCCGCTACCTGCACGCCATGCGGCCGCTCATCGAGCGCTACTGGACCATGGGCGAGGACCTCGGCCTGCGCCAGGACGTCATCGACGGCGTCATCGCCGAAATCGGGCTGCTCAGCTCGGTCCAGGCGGTCTACCCGCTGCTCGAAGACCGCGACGCCGCGACCGAACGGCTGGCCGACGCCTTCCGCATCGAGGTCGGCGGCCTGGGGCTCGACGAGCTGGTCGGTGGTCTCGGCGTCGCCCAGGCCACGCTCACCGGGCTGGAGATGCTCGGGCTCGGCGGGCCGAACCGCGCGGTGGTCCAGGGGTTCGGCTCGATGGGCGGGGCGACCGCGCGGTTCCTCGCCGAGGCCGGGCTGCGGGTCGTCGGCGTCTCGGACGTGCGCGGCGTGGTGGTGAACCCGGACGGTCTCGACGTCGAGAACCTCCTGCGGCACCGCGACCGGTTCGGCGGCATCGACCGCGACCACCTCCGGCCGGGCGACGAGCTCCGGCCGCCGGAGGCGTGGCTCGACGTGCCGGCCGAGGTGCTCGTCCCGGCGGCGATCTCGTACTGCGTCGACAGCGACAACCAGGCCAAGATCGGCGCGAAGCTCATCGTCGAGGCGGCGAACATGCCCGTGACGGCCGACGCCGAGGAGCTGCTCGGCGCCCGCGGGATCCGGGTGCTGCCGGACTTCGTGGCCAATTCGGCGACCAACTCCTGGTGGTGGTGGACGCTGTTCGGCGACGTCGGGGCGGACGCCGACGAGGCCTTCGGCAAGGTCCGCACCCGGATGCGCGACCTCGTGACGGCGATGTTCGAGCGCGCCACCCTCGACGGGCTCAGCCTCCGCGCCGCCGCGCTGCAGCTGTCGGAGAAGAACCTCGAAGCCATCCAGGCCCGCTTCGGGAACGAATCGACCCCCTAGATAGTTGAACGCTCTATGAAACTCGGCATCTACAGCTTCGGCGACCGCGCGCCGGACCCCCGCACCGGCGAGCAGCTGTCCGTCGCGCAGACGCTGACCAACACCCTCGAGCGGATCAAGCTCGCCGACGAGCTGGGCTTGGGCTTCTACGGCCTCGGCGAGCACCACCTCGACCAGTACGCGATCTCCAACCCGGGAACCGTCCTGGCCGCCGCGGCGAGCGTCACCACGCAGATCACCCTCAGCTCCGCCGTCACCGTGCTGAGCACCGAGGACCCCGTCCGCGTCTACCAGCAGTTCACCACCCTCGACCAGCTCAGCCACGGCCGCGCCGAGCTGCTCGCCGGCCGCGGGTCGTTCACCGAGTCCTTCCCGCTCTTCGGCAACGACCTCGGCGACTACGACGAGCTGTTCGAGGAAAAGCTCGCGCTGCTTCTCCACATCGACCGCGAGGACCCGCTCACCTGGTCCGGCAAGTTCCGCCCGCCCCTCGACAACGCGCGGATCCTGCCCCGCCCGTACGGCGACCACTTGCGCATCTCGATCGGCACCGGCGGCAACCCCGAGTCGTCGATCCGCGCCGGCCTGCTGGGCCTGCCCGTCGTCTACGCCGTGATCGGCGGCCGGCCGGAGCGCTTCGCCCCGCTCGTCGACCTCTACCGCCAAGCCGGTGAAGCGGGCGAGCAGCAGGACCTGCACGTCACCATGAGCGCCATCGGCTTCATCGCCGAAAAGTCCCAGGACGCCAAGGAAACCTTCTACCCGTACTGGCTCGAGACGATGAAGTACGGCGCGAAGGCCCGCGGCTGGGCGGTCCCGACGCGGGCCGAGTACGACTCCTACACCCACGACGCCCAGGCGCTGTTCGTCGGCAGCCCGCGGGAGATCTCCGACCGGCTGATCACCGTCGGGAAGCTCACCCGCGCCGACCGCTACGCCCTGCAGATGGACTGGTCGGGCGTGCCGCACAAGGACGTCATGCGCGCCATCGAACTGCTCGGCACCGAAGTGCTTCCCTTGGTGGAAAAGGAGTTCTAGACGTCGTTCCCGGCGACGAACCCGAACGTCATCGCCGGGCCGATGGTCGACCCCGCGCCCGCGTAGCTGTGGCCCATCACCGCCGCGCTCGCGTTGCCCGCCGCGTACAGGCCCGGGATCACCGAGCCGTCGGGGCGGAGCACGCGGGCGCGGGCGTCCGTGCGCATGCCGCCCTTCGTGCCGAGGTCGCCGGGCACGATCTTGAACGCGTAGAACGGCGGGGCCCACAGCGGCGCCAGGCACGAGTTGGGCAGCACCAGCGGGTCGGTGTAGTAGTGGTCGTACGCACTCACGCCGCGCCGGAAGTCACCGTCCACACCGGACCACGCGAAGCCGTTGAACCGATCCACTGTGGACTTCAACGCGGCCGGCGGCACGCCGATCGCCGAGCCCAGCGCCTGGATGCTCGACGCCTTGTAGACCGCACCCGCCGAGTACCACGCGTCCGGCAGCGGCAGCAGCGGCAGGGTGTCGCGGAACAGGTACTTGTTCCGGTAGTTCTGGTCGACGACGAGCCACGCGGGGATGTCCGGCTCGGTGGGGTTCTTGTCGTACATGACGTGCACGACGTCGCTGTAGGGCGCGGCCTCGTTGACGAACCGCTTGCCCGCCTGGTTGACGATCAGGCCGCCGGGCAACGTCCGCTCCGCCAGGCAGAAGTACGGGTCGCCCGGGATCGGGATGGCCGGGCCCCACCACGCGTCGTCCATCAGGTCCAGCGCCGCGCCCGCCCGCTGCCCCGCGCGGTGGCCGTCGCCGGTGTTCTCCTTCGCGCCGACCGTCCACGCCGTGCCGATCGGCTGCCGCTGGTACTGCGCGCGCATCGCGGCGTTGTGCTCGAACCCACCGGACCCGACGATCACGCCCCGCCGCGCCCGCACCAGGCCGTTCGGCGTGAGAACTCCGGTCACCGCACCGTTTTCGACGTTCAGGTCGAGCAACGGCGTGTTCAGCAGCACCGGGACGTCGGCCCGCTGCAGGCCGACGCGCAGGCCCGCGGCGAGCGACTGCCCCATGGTGAGCGGCTTCTGGCCGGCCAGCGCGGCGGCCGTTCCGCGCGCGAGGCACGCGGCCGCGACCGCCGCACCCTTCGCGTTGACCGCGGCCAGGTTCAGCCACTTGTAGTCGGCGCTGAACACCACCATGCCGGCCGGCGTGGCGAGGTACGGCGGGTTCAGGTTCGCGAGCTCGGCGCCGAGGAGGTTGCCGTCGAACTGGTCCGGCTCGATCGAGCGGCCGTTCGGCAGCCCGCCCGGCAGCTCGGGGTAGTAGTCGCTGTAGCCCTCCATCCACCGGAACCGCAGCGGGCTGTTGGCCATGACGAACGAAATCATCGCGGGACCGTTGCGCAGAAACGCATCCTGGCGAGCGGCCGGGACGTCCGGCCCGACGACGGCGGCGAGGTACTGCGCGGCCTTGGCCGGCGTGTCCGGCACGCCGGCGGCGAGCAGCACCGGGTTGTTCGGGATCCAGATCCCGGCGCCGGAGCGCGCCGCGGACCCGCCGAACGTCGGCGCCTTCTCCAGCACGACGACGCTGAGCCCGCGCTTGGCCGCCGTCAGCGCCGCGGTCATCCCGGCGGCGCCCGCGCCGACCACGACGACGTCGTACTCGGCGGTGGTCGCGGCGGTCGCGAGCCCGGGCGCCATCGCGAGGCCCACACCCAAAGCGGTGCCGCGCAGGATCTGGCGGCGGGTCAGCTCGGCATCCATGGCGCACATCGTGTCGGTCCACTCCGGAAACTGGAACAGGTTCTACCCGCTTGGAGCAGCGCGGTAGGCCACTGGTCCGAACCCATGACGACATTCGCCGCACAAGTTGACGACACCCTCAAGTTGTGGCTAAGTTGAGGTCAGTCTCAAGTTAATCCGAGGAGGACCTTTGTCCAAAGTGATCGCCGTCCTGGGGGTCGGCCCGGGGCTCGGCCTGTCCATCGCCCGCCGGTTCAGCCGAGAAGGCTTCACGACGGCGCTGGTGTCGCGCACCGAAACCCGGCACGCGAGCTACCGCGAGTCCGTGGGCGGCACCACGCACACCTACACCGCGGACGTGACCGACCCGGCCGAACTGGAAGCCGTTCTAGCGCGCATCGAAGCCGACGCCGGAGAAATCGACACGGTGTACTTCGGCCCCGCGGACCTTTCCGGTCCCCGCCCCGTCCCGCTGACCGAAGCAAGCGCCGACGTCGTGCGCGCGCCCTTCGAGTCGATCGTGGTCCCGGCGGCGCGGCTCGTCGAAGCGGTCCTGCCCGGCATGCTTGAACGCGGCTCGGGCGCGCTGCTCTTCGCCGGCGGCCTGAGCGGCAAGTACCCGATGCCGATGCTCGGCAGCTTCGCGCCGGCGTCGGCGGCTTTGCGCATGTACGTCCTGACGCTCCACGAGGCCCTGCGCGATACCGGCGTCTACGCGGGCGCGTTGACGATCGGCGGCCTCATCGAGCGCGGCGACATCCACCGGGAGTTCACGTCCCAGGACCACGGGTTCACCCCCGGGACGCTGAACCCGGACGACATCGCGGACACGGCGTGGACGCTCTACACCGAACGGAAAGAAGCCGAAGCGGAGTTCGTCGGCGGCTAACCTGGGGATCATGTTCACCACTGGGGATCGGACCCGGCTCCGCGACGCCCTGGTCGACGCGGCCCGGTCGGACGGGCGCGTCACCGGCGCCGCGCTCACCGGCTCGGCCGCGCTCGGCGCCGAAGACTCGTGGTCGGACATCGACCTCGCCTTCGCCGTCGACGGCGACCCCGAGCCGGTGCTCGCGGACTTCACCACGCTGATGTACCGCGAGCACGCCGCGGTGCACCACCTGGACGTCGTCTTCGAGCGGACCGTGTTCCGGGTCTTCCTGCTGGCGAACACCCTGCAGGTCGACCTGGCGTTCTGGCCGGCGGCGGACTTCGGCGCGACCACGCCGAAGTTCCGCCTGCTGTTCGGCACGGCGCAGGACCGCCCCGCGACCCCGCCGCCGGACGCGCGCCGGCTGGTCGACCTGGCCTGGCTGCACGCCCTGCACGCGCGGTCGAGCATCGAACGCGGCCGCGGCTGGCAGGCGGAGTACATGATCGGCCGGGTCCGGGAGTACGCGCTGACCCTCGCCTGCCTGCGCCACGGCGTGCCCGCGGTCGAGGGCCGCGGCCTGGACCAGCTGCCCGCCGAGGTCACGAAACCCTTCGAGGCGACGCTCGTCCGCGGCCTCGAAGACGCGGCGAGGGCGTTCCACGCGGTCGTCGAGCTGCTCATCGGCGAGATCGGCCACGTCGACACCGACTTGGCTCAGCGGCTGGCGCCACTCCTGCGCGAGATTTCCTAAGCGAGGTAAGCGAGTTCCGGGTGCGCGGCGACGTAGGCGTCGAGCAGCCGCCGTGCCACGGAGACCGAGTCGACCAGCGGGTGCAGCGCGAACGCCCGCAGCGCCGCCGCGCGCGAACCGGTCGTCGCCGCTTCGATCGTCGCCCGCTCGACGGCCTTGACGGCCGTCACCAGGCCCAGCGCGTGGCCGGGCAGCGGCTCGGTGGCGAGCGGCCGCGCGCCGTTCGCGTCGACCTCGCACGGCACCTCGACGACCGCGTCGGCCGGCACGCCCGGGAGCGCGGATCCGTTGCGCGTGTTGAGGATCAGCGTCGTCCGTTCGCCGTGCGCGATGGCCCGCATCAGCGCCAGCGCGACGTGCTCGTAGCCGCCACCCTCGAGATCGTCACGCTCTCCTTCGCGCGTCTCGGCCATGTACGTCGCTTCACGCTCCAGCCGCGTGCGTTCCCACGACTCCAGCGAAGGTTCGGCGTAGAAACCGCGTTGTTGCTCCAGCAACTGGGCGCCGCGTGACGCCGAACCGCCGGCTTCGCGGGCGAAGTAGTAATAGTGCAGGTATTCGTTGGGCACCGCACCGAGCGCATGCAGCCACTCCGCGCCGAAGAGCTTGCCCTCCTCGAAGGATTCGAGGACCCCGCGGTCGGCGAGCAGGTCCGGCAGCACGTCCTGACCGCCGACCCGGACCGCGCGCAGCCAGCCCAGGTGGTTCAGACCGGCGTAGTCGAACCACGCCGTCGCCGGGTCGATCCCCAGCGCCCGCGCGACGCGGCGGCACAGCCCCACCGGCGAGTCGCAGATGCCGAGCACGCGGCCGCCGAGGTGCGCGGCCATCGCTTCGGTGACCATCCCGGCGGGGTTGGTGAAGTTGATGACCCACGCGCGCGGCGCCAGCTCGGCGATCGTCCGCGCGAGGGAGACGGCGACCGGGACCGTCCGCAGCCCGTACGCGATCCCGCCCGCGCCCACGGTTTCCTGCCCCAGCACGCCTTCCGCGTGGGCGATCCGTTCGTCGAGCCGGCGTCCGCGCAGCCCGCCGACACGGATGGCGGAGAAGATGAAGTCCACATCGGACAGTGCGGCGGTCAGGTCGGTGGTGGTGCGCACCCGGGGCGCGTTCGCCACCCCGTGCGCCTGCTCGGCCAGGACCCGCTCGATCGCCGCCAGCCGCCCGGCGTCGACGTCGTGCAGGACCAGCTCGGTGACGCCGCCGTCCGCCAGCAGCGCGCCGTGCACCAGCGGCACGCGGAAGCCGCCGCCGCCGAGGATCGCGAGCCTCACCGCAGCACCTCGACGCCGGCCTCGCACAGGGTCGCGCAGGTGGGCTCGTCGGCCCCGGGCGTCGTGACGACGATGTCGAGCGCGTCCGGCCCGCACACCCTCGCCAGCCCGGTGCCGGGGAACTTGCCGGCGTCGGCGAGCAGCACCACGCGATCGGCGGCGGCGACCATCGCACGCTTGACCGGGACCTCGACGACCGTCGAGTCCATCACGTGCCCGTCGGCGCGGACGCCGCTGGTGCCGAGGAAGACGGTGCCGGCGCGCACCTGGCGCAGCGCGTCCTCAGTCAGGAATCCCACCATCGAGTGATAACTGCGCCGGACCACGCCGCCGAGGAGGACGAGCTGGACGTCGTCGGCGTCCTTCAGCTCTTCGTAGACGGCGAGGCTGCTGGTGATCACCGTCAGCGCGCGGTCCCGCAGGTGGCGCGCCAGCCGGTGCGCGGTGGTGCCGATGTCGAGCAGCACGGTGTCGCCGTCGGCGACCAGGCCCGCCGCGCGCCGGGCGACGGCGTCCTTCTCGTCGGCACGCTCGGCGGCCACGTGCGCGAACGGCTCGTCACCGGCCGCCATCGCTCCGCCGTAGACGCGGGTCAGCCGGCCTTCGCGCCCGAGGAGCACCAGGTCGCGGCGCACGGTGGCCTGGCTGACGCCGAGCCGCTCGGCCAGCACGCCGACCGGCGCCGGGCCCTCCGCGCGGAGGGCCCGCAGGATCAGCTCGTGACGACGCTGGGGCAGCATGCGGGGACGATAGCAGTCAAACCCGCTCACCAGCCGATCGAGTTTGCGCAGCTCTTGCGCATTCCGCGCATCTGAAGCACGCTCGTGCGCATCCTCGATCCCCGGAGGCGCCCGTGCCGGAAGAGTCCGTACCCGACATCGATGTCTTCCTGTCCGGCCTGCTGTTCTTCGACCTGGTCTTCACCGGGCTCGAGCACCCGCCGGCGCCGGGCACGGAGGTGTGGACGGGCGGCATGGGTTCCGGGCCGGGCGGCATCGCGAACTTCGCGGTCGCGCTGAGCCGCCTCGGCCTCCGGACGTCGCTGGCGGCCGCGTTCGGCACCGACGTCTACGGGCGCTACTGCTGGGACGTCCTGGGCCGCCAGGAGCACATCGACCTCTCGCGGTCGCGGCGGTTCCCGGAGTGGCACTCTCCCGTCACCGTCTCGCTGGCCTACGCCGGCGACCGCGCGATGATCACCCACGGCCACCCGCCGCCCGTCCCGGTCGCCGAGCTGGCCGGGTCGCCGCCGCCGAGCCGCGCGACCGTCGCGCACATCGGCCTCGACACCGCCGAGTGGGTCCACACCGCGCACCAAGCCGGCAGCCTCGTCTTCGCCGACGTCGGCTGGGACCCGTCGGAGACGTGGTCGGCGACGCTGCTCGACCAGCTGGCCTGCTGCCACGCGTTCCTCCCCAACGACGTCGAAGCGATGCACTACACCCGCACGGACAGCCCGGAAGCGGCGCTGGCGAAGCTCGCCGACCTCGTCCCCGTCGCGGTGATCACCCGCGGCGCGGCGGGCGTCCTCGCGGTCGACGGCACCACGGGCGAGACGGCGGACATCCCGGCGCTGCCGGTGAACGTTCTCGACGCGACCGGGGCGGGCGACGTCTTCGGCGCGGGGTTCGTCGCGGCGACCCTGACCGGCTGGCCCCTGGCGGACCGGCTCCGCTTCGCGGGCCTCACGGCGAGCCTGTCGGTCCAGCACTTCGGCGGCGCGCTGGCCGCCCCGGGCTGGCACGAGATCGCCGAGTGGCACGCGCGCACCCGCCTGCCGGACTACGCGTTCCTCGACGACGTCCTGCCGGCCGAGACGATCGCCGAGACGTCCCGCCGCGGCCCGGTGACGCTCGGCTTCGGCGACGACAGCTGGCGCTAGTGCACCCCCGCGCCGGCCGCTACACGACGTCGGGGCTGCGGACGTCGCTGCTGTCGGTGCCGGGCGCGGTGGGCGCCGAAGCGGTCGGGCTGCGGCCGGTCGGCGAGGTGATGGGCTGCGTGGTCTCGCAGTCGGAAGACCTGGTGCCGGGCCTGCGCCACGGCTACGCGACGGCGCTGGACCGGCTGCGCGCGGAGGCGACGGCGCTGGGCGCGGACGGCGTGCTGGCGATCGGCTGCACGGTGACCCGCGTGAGCGCAACGGTCCGCGAGTTCGTGGTGCTAGGAACGGCGGTCCGAGCCGTCCGCGGCAAGCGCCCGGCCGGGCCGTTCACGACGGGTTTGCCCGGCCCGGACGTGGCGAAGCTCCTGCTGGCGGGCTGGGTCCCGGTAACGCTGGCGATCGGCATCGACGGCGACCGGGCGTACGACCTCGCGATGACGGACCGCCCGGGCGCGGAGGCACCGATGCCGACGGACCTGGTGACCCGCGTCCGCGCGGCGGCCCGCGCGGAGTTCCGGGCAGCGGTGCGCGAATCGGGCGCGGACGGCGGGTTGGTGACGTCGACGACGTTGCGGGCATGGGCACTGGGCAACACGGGAGCGGCGGCGGTGGCAAGCGTGTTCGGCACGGCGATCGCCCGGTTCGCCGACGGGCCCGCTCCGACGGCCGCGCGCGGTGTCCTCCCGCTCGGCTGATCGCGACCTTCCGGACATACCCCGTCCTCGCCTCGACCGGACGCGAATCCGTGCCACGATGGGAAGAGCGGTGACGGAAGGAGGCCCCTGTGCCCAAGCGGGACGTTCGCGACCTGCCGCCGGCCGCGCAGGCGCGTGTCGAGCGCTTCGAGGCCTCCGGGCTCAAGACGTCGCTGCTGAGCGTGCCCGGTGCGGTCGGGGCCGAGGTCGCCGGCTTCACCCCCGTCGGGGACGTCATGGGCTGCGTGGTGCAGCAGGCCGGGTGGACCGGGCCGAACTGGTGGGCCCTCGACGGCGTGCGGCTGCAGGCCGACGCCCTGCGCCAGGGATACGCGACCGCGCTCGAACGGCTCACCCAGGAAGCGAAGGCGCTCGGCGCCGACGGTGTTCTGGGCATCGGCTTCACGATCACCACGCTCGACGAGGTGATGCAGGAGTTCGTCGCCCTCGGGACCGCCGTGCGCGCCGAGACCGAGCAGCGGCCGCGGCGCCTCTTCACCACCGATCTGCCGGGCCAGGACGTCGGCAAGCTCATGCAAGCGGGCTGGGTCCCGGCGCGCGTCGCGATCGGTGTGTCCGGCCAGGCGGTGATGTCCCGCTACATGAGCTACCAGACCAGTTCGTGGGCGGTGAACGTCGAAGTCGACGCGCCCACGAAAGCCGTCACCGACGCCCGGGCGGCGGCCCGCGCCGAGTTCGGGCAGGCGATCCGCGACTGCGGTGCCGACGGCGGCATCGTGTCGGACCTGCGCGTCGACGCCTGGCCGGTGCAGGACTTCGCGGTGGTCGCCCTCGCCACCGTCACCGGCACCGCGATCGCCCGCTTCCACGAAGGCCCCACCGCGCCCACCCGCGCGCTCAAGATCCTGCCCTTGAACCGTTCCTGAGGAGGCTTCGTGACCACCGCGGACCCCGCCGCGCAGCACATCCCCGAGGATGCGATGCGCCGGCTCGCCGAGATGCGACCGGGCCAGAAGACCAGCCTGTTCACCTCGGACCTGAGCGTCAACGAGTTCCTCCTCGTGCGCGAAGCCGGCTTCCGGCCGCTCGGGCTGGTGCTCGGCTCGAGCATCTACCACGTCGGGTTCCAGATGGGACGGTGGAGCAAGAACCAGGAGCTGGACCGGCTTTCCCAGGCGATGTACCACGCCCGCGAGCTCGCGATGTCCCGGATGGAGGCCGAGGCGGACGTCCTGGGCGCCGACGGCATCGTCGCGGTCCGGCTGGAGATCGAGTTCAAGGAGTTCGGCAGCGACCTCGCCGAGTTCATCGCCGTCGGCACCGCGGTGAAGGCCGACGAACCCGGCGAATGGCGCAACAACACCGGAAAGCCGTTCACCAGCGACCTTTCCGGGCAGGACTTCTGGACGCTGGTGCAGGCCGGCTACGCGCCGCTGGGCATGGTGATGGGCACGTGCGTCTACCACATCGCGCACCAGCGGTTCCGGCAGATGATGGGCAACATCGGCCAGAACGTCGAGATCCCGCAGTACACCGAGGCGTTGTACGACGCGCGCGAGCTCGCGATGTCGCGGATGCAGGCCGAGGCGGAGCAGCTGGAGGCGGAGGGCATCGTCGGCGTGCAGCTGCTGTCGCTGCCGCACCGCTGGGGCGGGCACACGACGGAGTTCTTCGCCATCGGCACCGCGGTGAAGCCGTTGCGCGCCGACCACCACATCGCCAAGCCGCAGCTCGTGCTGCCCCTCACCGACTGATGGGCGGCGAGCTGGACTTCCACCTGGTGGCGGCGGCCCTGCGCACGGACCGCGCGGACGTCGAGTCCTACCACCGGGTCCTGTCCGAGACGCTGGGCAGCGCGCTGCCGCCGGGCATGGTCGAGGTCGACCGGCGCCGCACGTTCGCCGACCGCGTGGCGGGCCGCGACGGCCAGGCGACGGCGGTGCGCGTCCGGACGCCGGACCGGGTGCTGGTGCTGAGCGCCGGCAAGCACGGCGGGGTCGCGGCGGAGATCCACCAGGTGGTGCGGGGCGTGGTGATCAGCCGCAAGGAAGCCGCGATCGACGATTGGCTGGCAGCGCTCGCGCAGGAGTTGACGGCGTTGGCGGCGAAGGACGCGAGGGCGCGGGATGCGCTCTCGCGTCTCCTCGGCGGCTGAGTCCCGGATGTAGTGAATGACTCATTCCTGTCGCCTGGTGACAGGATGAGTCATTCACTGCACGAGGCTACGCGACCGTCACCCGCAGGATCTTGTTGTGGCTGTTGTGCGGTGTGCTGTCCTTGTCACCGTCCACACTGGTCGCCAGCCACATCTGGCCGCCCGGGGCCGGCTCCACCGTGCGGAGCCTGCCGTACGTTCCGCTGAAGAACGTCTGGAAGTTCGTCAGCGAGCTACCGCTGATCACCGCCCGGTACAGCCGCGCGCCGCGCTGGCACGCCACGTACAGCGCGTCGTGGATGATCGTGATCCCGCTGCACGATCCCTGCGCCACCGGGTACGTCTTCTTCGGCGCGATGAAGCCCGCCGTGCCGCACGAACCCGACGTCCCTTCGCACGACGGCCAGCCGTAGTTGCCGCCCTTCACGATCAGGTTCGTCTCGTCCATGATGCTGTTGCCGAACTCCTGCTCCCACAGCCGGCCCTGCGAGTCGAACGCCAGGCCCTGGACGTTCCGGTGTCCGTAGCTCCACACCGCGTTGTGGAACGGGTTGTCCGCCGGGATCGAGCCGTCCGGGTTGATCCGCAGCACCTTTCCGTTGGGGCTGCTGGTGTTCGACGCGTTGGCGCCGTTCTGCGCGTCGCCCGTGCCGGCGAACAGGTACTTGCCGTCCGGGCTGAAGCGCAGCCGGCCGCCGTTGTGGAACTTGTTGCGCGCGATGCCGGTCAGCAGGACCTGCTCGGTGCTCGTGGTGAGCGAGTCGGCGGCCGGGTCGTACTTGATCCGCACGATCCGGTTGTCGTTCGGCGAAGTGTGCATGATGTACAGCCAGTGGTCGGCCGCGAACGACGCCGGGTTGATCTCCAGCCCGGTCAACCCGCCTTCGCCGTCGGTGCTCTGGACGTTCGGGACCGTCCCGATCGTCTTCTTCGCCCCGGTCTTCGGGTTCAGGTGGACGATGGCGTGCGCGTCGCGCTGGTTGTAGAGGATCGTGCCGTCGGGCAGGGTCACCAGGCCCCACACGACGTCGTCGTCGGTGCCGACCTGCGTCGCGCCGCAGACACCCTGCGACGGCGTGCAGCCCGACCCGCCGGTGGTCGTGACGTCCAGGACCGGCGTGCTCGGGTCGCTCAGGTTGCCGTTCGCGTCGATCGCCCGCACCTGCAGGTGGTAGGCCGTGTCCGGGGTCAGGCCGCCGAGCGTGGTGCTCGCGGTGTCGGACGTGCCGATCTGGTTGCCGGAGTCGAAGATCCGGTAGCCGGTGACGCCGACGTCGTCGGTCGACGCGGTCCACGCGAGACCGATCGACGTGCTGGTGACCGCGGTCGTGTGCACGTTCCCCGGCACCGACGGCGGAGTGTGGTCGTCCGACGGCGGCGTCTTCACCGACAGGGTGCCGCTGGCCTGCGAGACGTTCCCCGCGGCGTCACGCGCGTTGACGTAGAAGCCGTACGTGCTCTTCGGGCTGAGGTTGCCGCAAGTGGCCGTGAGGGCGCCGGTCGTGCTGGCGCAGAGCTGACCGTCGCGGTAGACGTCGTAGCCCGCGACGCCGGCGTCGTCGCTCGCCGCGGTCCACGAGATGGTCGCGCTGGTCGCGGTGACGGCGTCGAGTGTCGGCGTGCCGGGCGGCGTCGGCGGCGTGACGTCCCCGATCGACCCGTAGACGCCGAACTCCTGCAGCGAATAGCCCTTCGACGCGTCCGTGCGGCAGCGTTTCGTCCCGTACACCCGGACGTACCGGCCGGTGCCGTCGAGGGAGGTCAGGTCTTCGACGCCGCCCTTGCCCGTGGTGGTCGCGTAGATCTTCGTCCACGTGACGTGGTCGGCTGAGGTGTCGATCTCGTACGCCGTCGCGCAAGAAGCGTCCCACTGCAGCCGGACCCGGCTGACGTGCGCCGCCGCGCCGAGGTCGACGTAGATCCACTGTGGATCGACGCCGGCCGCGCTGGCCCAGCGGGTCGCGGAGTCGCCGTCGACCGCGTTCGCCGCCGGGCAGCACCCGCCCGACGACGACGCCGTCACCGGTTTTCCTTGCGACAACAGGGAATCCGCGGCTCCCGCCGGGGTGACCGTCGCGGCGACCAGCGCGAGCGCGATCGCCCCCACCCGAATCCGTCTGCCCATTACCGTCCTCCAGGAGTGCTGACGACGGCGGAGGTCGGAAAAAACCTTACGAGCGCGCCGACCGGGCGGTCAACCGGCATCCCGCTCAACGGGCAGCACCCGGCCGAGGAAACCGCGGATGTACCCGGCGATCGTGTCCAGGTGCGTTTCCAGCGCGAAGTGGCCCGAATCGAGCAGGTGGATCTCGGCGTCGGGCAGGTCGCGGGCGTAGGCGCGGGCGCCGTCGGCGACGAAGATCTCGTCGTTGCCGCCCCAGACGGCCAGCAGCGGCACCCCGCTGGTCCGGAAGTACTCGTGGAACTTCGGATACAGGCCGATGTTGTGGTGGTAGTCGGCGAGCAGCGCCATCTGGATCTCGGCGCCGCCCGGCCGGTCGAGCAGGGCTTGGTCGTGGATCCAGACGTCCGGGCTGACCAGCGCCGGGTCGGGGACGCCGTCGAGGTACTGCGCCTTGGTGGCTTCCAGGCTGACCATGCCGCGCAGGTCGGCTTCGGTCAGCGTGCCGGCGGCCAGCCTCTGCGGCAGCCCGGCGCCGAGGCCGTCGACGTAGGCGTTGCCGTTCTGCGTGACGATCGCCGTGACCCGGTCCGGGTTCCCGGCCGCGATGCGCAGCCCGACGGGGGCACCGAAGTCCTGGATGTACAGCGCGAAGCGGTCCAGGCCGATCTCGTCGAGCAGGCCGAGCGTGAGTTCGGCGAGGGTGTCGAAGGTGTAGGTGAACTCGGCCACCGGCGGCGCGTCCGACGCGCCCGCGCCGAGGTAGTCCGGCGCGACGACGTGGTAGCGGTCGGCCAGCGCCGGGATGAGGTGCCGGTACATGTGCGAGCTCGTCGGGAAGCCGTGGAGCAGCACGATCGTGGGGGCGTCGGCGGGCCCGGCCTCCCGGTAGAAGAGCCGGTGCCCGGCGACGGTGGCGTAGCGGTGGTGCACGGCGACCATGGGTCACTCCTCACGTCTCATGTTTATTGACTCATTTATCCATGAGACGTCGTACACTGTCAACATGAGGGCCGGACTGAAGGAGGCGAACGTGGTCACTGCGGCACCCGGCGAGGAGCGCTCGCCCGCGCTGGCGCTGGTCAACACGCGCCGGCTGAGCGCGGGCGGCGAGGTCGACGACCTGGCCGGACCCGCCGAGGCCGCCGGGTGGCTGGGCTTGGCCGCCGCTCTCGGCGCGGACGACCTCAGCCGTGTCACGGACCTGCGCGCGGCGGTCCGCGAGCTGCTGGCGGCGCTGACGGAGGACCGCGCGCCCGCCGCCGACGCCGTCGAGACGGTGAACGCGGCCGCCCGCGCCGACGCCGCCGCCCCGCAGCTCACCTGGCCCCACCGCGAGTGGCGCAGCACCCGGCCGGGCAGCCTGGAGGAGGCCCTGGCGACGCTGGCCCGCGACGCGATCGACGTCGTCACCGGCGACCTCGCCCCGCTGGTGCGCCCGTGCGAGGCCCACGGGTGCGTGCGGTACTTCTTCCGCGAGCACGCCCGCCGCCGCTGGTGCTCGACGACGTGCGGCGACCGCGTCCGCGCCGCCCGCCACCAGCGGCTGGTGGTCGAGCGGCGCGGGTAACGTGGCTCACATGGAATGGACGCTCGAGGTGGTCGTGGTGCCGGTGTCCGATCTGGACCGCGCGAAGGCCTTCTACGCGGACCAGGTCGGTTTCACCGTCGACCACGACATGACGGTCGGCGAGGGCGCCCGGTTCGTCCAGCTGACCCCGCCGGGCTCGGGCTGCTCGGTGGTCATCGGCAAGGGCGCGGTGCCGGAGATGACCCCCGGGTCGCTGAAGGGACTGCAGCTCGTGGTCAACGACCTCCCGAAAGCCCACGCGATGCTGCGCGAGCGCGGCGTCGAGGTGAGCGACATCGAGGTCTACGGCACGGGCGCGTGGGACGGCCAGGCCAACCTCGACAACGTGGGCTTCGTCCACTTCGCCGACCCGGACGGCAACGCCTGGATGGTGCAGCAGATCTCGTCGCGCAAGTAGCTAGTCCACCAGGGCCCCGCAGCTGACGTTGACCGTCGAGGCCGTCATCGTGCGGGCCCGGTCCGAGGCCACGAACGCCGCCACCGCGCCGACGTCCGCCAAAGTCGCCGTGCGGCCCAGCATCGTCTTGCCCGCGACGCTCGCCTCGATCGCCTCGCGGCCCGCGAACTCCGCCGGCAGGGTCTCCGGGATGCCGCCCGTCCGGAGCGTCACCGCGCGCACGCCGTGCGGGCCCAGCTCCGCGGCCAGCTGGCGGCGCATCGCCTCCAGCGCGTGGAACGCCACCTGCAGCCCGCCCACCGAGAACTCACGCACCGGCTCGCCCGCGCCGCCGAAGAACAGGAGCACGCCCGACCGCTGCTTGACCATGTGCCGGGCCGCCGCGCGGGCCGTCAGGAACTGGGTGCGGACCGCCGTCACGACCGGACGCTCGTAGTCCGCCGGCGTCATGTCGATCAGCGGGGTGCCCTGGACGTCGCCGTGGGTGATCAGGTTGAACGAGATGTCCAGGCCGCCCTCGGCGGCCACCGCGTCGGCGTGCTCGTCGACCGCCCGCTCGTCGAGGGCGTCCACCTCCGCGACCTCGGCCGCGCCACCCGCGGCGCGGATCCGCTCGGCGACCTCGTCGAGCCGCGCGTGCGTGCGGCCCGCGAGGAACACCCGCGCGCCTTCCTCCGCGAAGGCCGCGGCCACCGCCGAGCCGATCCGGCCGCCTCCGCCGTAGACGATCGCGTTCTTGCCGTTGAGCAGTGTCATGAGTCCCTCCGAGGTCCGGGTTCACCGGTGCGTCGAACGGGACCCGCCGGAATCGACACGTCAGGGACGCGGGACGCCCATCGGGTTCGGCACCGGGACGACGCCCGCGTCGATGACGGCGCGGCTGAGCGGGACCGCCAGGTCGAGGAGCCGGTCCAAGCCGTCGCCCAGCGCGTCCACCGGAGCCGACGCGAGGCGGTCCGTGTCGTCTTCGAGGCGGGTACGCACCGCCGTCCCTTTCGCGGTCAGCCGGCCTCGCGAATCCAGCAGGCCGCGGGTCCGCAGGCGCTCGGCGGCCGCCGTCCAGTCGTCCTCGGTCCAGCCCCGGTGCGGCTGGACGTCGCCGCGGCCGAGCACGCCGTCGCCGATGTGGGTCAGCGTGGTCTCCAGGCCGGTCAGCCCGGCGTGGACCGCGGCCAGGACGTGGCCGTCACCGCGGTGCTCGCGCAACACCGTCGCCGCCAGCCAGAGCCGGCCCAGCGTCCCGGCCGGCCGGGGCACCGCGGCCCACGCCGCCGCGAGGGGCCGGCCGTCGAACCGGCACGCGGCGGCGGCCCGCTCCAGCAGCTCCGCCAGTTCGCCGTGCCCGGACCCCACGACCCGGTCCAGCGCGGCTTCGACGGCGGCCAGCCGCGAGCCGAGCACGTCGTCCGGCGAGGCGAACGACCACGCGTCCGGCAACGCCCGCGTCACCATCGCCGGGGCGAAGCCGAACAGCACGGACGTCGCCGGCCCCGGGCCGATCGGCCCCAGCGGCGCGAGGCGGCCCGCGAAGTACCCCATCCAGTACCCCCGCAGGCCTGCCTCCTTCGCCGCGGCCGCCGTCTCGGGCGCGAAGTACACGACGGCGTGCAGGGGTTCGACGGCCGCCCAGAGCCGCCGCGCCGGTGAAGGTGTCATGCCGTCATTCTCAGCCCCAGGCGACCGGCAGCTCCCGCACCCCGTACACCAGCGTGTTGTGCTTGAACGCGAGGGATTCCCGCGGCACCGCGAGCCGCAGGCCGGGCACGCGGCGGAACAACCGCGTCAGCGCTTCCTGCAGCTCGACGCGCGCGAGCTGCTGGCCGATGCACTGGTGGGCCCCGAAGCCGAACGCGACGTGCGTACGCGGCGACTCGCGGTGGAAGTCGAGCTTGTCCGCGCCGGAGAACAGCTCTTCGTCGCGGTTCGCCGAGTTCAGCGCGGCCACCAGCCACTCCCCCGCCTTGACCGCGCGGTCTCCGACCTGGACGTCCGCGGTCGCGTAGCGCAGGACGCCGAACTGCACGACCGACAGGTACCGCAGCAGCTCCTCGACGGCGCGCTCCGGCGCCGACAGCACGACGTCGCGCTGGGCCGGGTGTTCCAGCAGCACGAGCGTGCTGAGCGCGATCATGTTGGCCGTCGTCTCGTGGCCGGCGACCAGGAGGCTGAGGCCCAGCACCACGAGTTCTTCCATGGTGAGCGGGTCACCCGAGGTTTCGCCGCGGGAAATCAGCCTGCTGAACAGATCGTCCTGCGGATTCCGCTGTTTGTCGGTGAACAGTTCCGCGAGAAAGCCGGAAAGCTCGTCGTAGGCCTGCTGTCCTTCTTCGCGCGTGGCGTCGGTGCTGACGAGCAGCCCGCTCTGCCGCTGGAACCGCTCGCGGTCCGCGTACGGGACGCCGAGCAGCTCGCAGATCACCAGCGACGGGATGGGCAACGCGAAGTCCCGCACCAGATCGGCTTCCCCGGGCCGGGCGAGCATCGCGTCGAGGTGGCTCTCGACGAGTTCCTGGACGTAACCACGCATCGCCTCCACGCGTCGCACGGTGAACTCCGCGATCACCATCTTCCGGATGCGGGAGTGTTCGGCGCCGTCCAGCTGGATGATCGAGCCGGGGCTGACTTCCTCGTCGAGGTCGGCGTTCGGGTTGACGTGCACCGACGAGGCACCGCGCGAGCTCAGGGTCCGGTCGGCGAGCACCGCGCGGACGTCCTGGTACCGCGTGACGAGCCAGGCATCCATGCCGGCCGGGCACCGCACCTGCGACGTCGGCGCGGTTTCCCGCAGGGTGGCGTAGGTTTCGGGTGGGTCGAACGGGCATCCGGCCGGTCGTGCCGTCGGGAGGGCCGGGGTTTCGGACGCTGCCGTCACGGCGGATCACACCTCTCGTGCGGTGGTCTGGACACTTCCACCATGGAGAGAACCGGCGCGGTCGTGGGACGTTCGACCCACTTCCGACCCGGATGGCCTAGCGAGCCCCGTAAGCCCCGCCGTTGACGTGCACCACCTGCCCGGTGATGTGCCCCGCCTCCGCCGACGCCAAGAACCCCACGGCAGCCGCGACTTCCTGCGGCGTCCCCGCGCGCTTGTCGAACGCCACCGACACCCGCGCCGCGACCCATTCCTCGGAAACCGTCCCGTGGAAGAACTCCGTGTCGAGCGTGACGCCCGGCGCCACCACGTTCGCCGACCCCGCCGCGCCCAGCTGCCGCGCCAAGTCGGTGTTCCACGCCTCGATCGCCGCCTTCGCCGCGCCGTACGAGCCCGAACCCTGTTTCGCCGCGACAGACCCGAGCGTCACGACCCGCACGTTGTCCCCGAAGCGCGGCTTCAACGCCGTAGTGACCAGCACCGCCGAAACGACGTTGGCCTCGAAGTTCGCCCGCCAAGCGTCCGCCAGCCCCGCCAGCCCGACCGGCGCCTCCCGGACGCGGTCGGTGTTGCCCCCCGCGTTGTTGACCAGGACGTCCACCCGCGCAGGCAACTCCGCCAGCGCCGCCTGCACCGCCTCCGGGTCGCTCGCGTCGAACGCCACCGCCCGCGCGCCCAGCTTCTCCGCCGCCGCTTCGAGCACGTCCTTGCGCCGGCCCGTGATCGTGACCCGCTCGCCCGCCGCCGCGAAACGTGCGGCGATCGCCAGCCCGATGCCCGTGCCGCCGCCGGTGACCACGACTTCCCGTTGTTCGCTCATGGCGCCATCTTCGCCGAGCGGACCACCGGCGCGGGCGGATTTCCCGGCGACCGGGACACGAAACCGGATTCGTTAGGAAACTTTACGAATAGCTCTTGACGCCGCGCCGCCGCCCGGCGAACCTGGACGCACGCCGCAGTCATCGTCCGCCCCACCCCTTCCGGAGGCAGCATGACCCGGCGCGCGCTCGTGCTCGTCGTGACCCTGTTCCTCGCGTTGGCCACCGCCGGCGCCCCCGCGGCGAACGCGGCCACCACACAGCCCACCTTCCTCACCTTCTACGGCTGGTGGGACAACACCCCACCCGGCGGCGACATCTCCTATCCGCAGATCCACGACACCGCGGGCGGCAAGGGCACCTACGCCGACCCGATCACCTTCGCCACCAGCAGCGACGAGCTCAAGCCCGGCACCAAGGTCTGGGTGCCGCGGGTGAAGAAGTACTTCATCATGGAGGACGGCTGCGACGAGTGTTCCGACGACTGGAACAGCCAGGGCCCGAACGGCGGACCCGGCCTGCGCCACATCGACCTCTGGCTCGGCGGCAAGGGCGGCAGCGCCTTCGACGCGATCGACTGCGAAGACGCGCTCACGCACTACAACCCCGACAACACGCCGGTCATGGAGCCGGTCGTCGTCGACCCGCCGTCCAACGAGCCGTACGACTCGACGCCGATCTTCGACACCAGCACCGGTGAGTGCTGGGGCGGCGCCCAGCCGAACACGACGGTCGGCCAGTACCAGAACAACTCCACCGGCACGTGCCTCGAAGCCCCGAGCAGCGGCACCACGCTGAAAGTGGCCGCCTGCACCGGAAGCGACGCGCAGCGGTTCACGTTCCACGGCGCTTTCCTGGTCATCAACGACAAGTGCGCGGGCATCTCCGGCAGTTCGATCGTGCTGCAGACCTGCACGGGCGGCCCGGCCCAGCAGTGGTCGATCAACCCCGACGGCACCATCTCCGACATCCAGACGAGCAAGAAGTGCTTCCGCGCCTCGGGTTCGACGCTCACCGCGGGCAGCTGCTCCGGCACCCAGGCCCGCTGGACGTTCACCGCGGCCGGCGCGCCGAGCGGCCTCAGCGTGACGCCGTCGTCGGTGTCGGTCGCGCCCGGTGCTTCGGCGACGGCCACCGTCACCGCCACGGACGCCGTCACGCTGTCCGCGAGCGGCGCGCCAGCTGGGGTGACGGTGTCCTTCGCGCCGGCTTCGGTACCGGCCGGCGGCACCTCGACCGTCACCGTCGCCGCCACGACCGCGAGCCCGGGATCGGCGACGGTCACCATCACCGGCGGCACGAAAACCGCTTCCCTGGGCATCACGGTCACCGGAGGCACCGAAACCCTGCTCTCCCAAGGCAAAACCGCGACAGCGTCGTCGACCGAGTCGTCTTCCTACCCGGCGAGCGCGGCCTTCGACGGCAACCTGACGAGCACGCGCTGGGCTTCCAAGGAGGGCAGCAATGCCGAGTGGCTGCGCGTCGACCTCGGCGCCACCAAGCAGGTCTCGCACGTCAAGCTGACCTGGGAAGCCGCCTACGGGAAGGCCTACACCATCCAGACGTCGGCCGACGGCACGAACTGGACGACGATCTACAGCACCACGACCGGCAACGGCGCCACGGACGACCTCACCGGCCTGGCCGGCAGCGGCCGCTACGTGCGGATGAACGGCGTCACGCGCGGCACGTCGTACGGCTACTCGCTGTACGAGCTGCAGGTGTACGGCACGGCCTGAGTTGCCATTCCGGCAACGCGATTTGCCTCCTCGGTGACGTCCTCCGCATGCTGGGGACGTCACCGAGGAGGAACCATGCCGCACGAGGGCCCCATGATCGTCGAAGAGATGCTCAAGCAGGAGTTCTGGGAAGCGATGTACCAGCGCGACGAGCACCGGATCTGGAGCGGGAACGTCAACGCGAACCTCAGCTCCGAGGTCGAGGGGCTGACGCCCGGCCGCGCCCTCGACCTCGGCTGCGGCGAAGGCGGCGACGCGATCTGGCTCGCGAAGCAGGGCTGGACGGTCGACGGCGCCGACATCTCGACCGTCGCGCTCGCCCGCGCGGAAGAAGCGGGCAAGGAGGCCGGCGTCGACGTCCGCTGGCTGCACCGCGACATCCTGAAGTGGCAGCCGGAGGAGCAGTACGACCTGATCTCCGCGCAGTACATGCACTTGCCGCCGGCCCTGCGCCGCGACGTCTTCACGGCGGCGGCCGCGGCCGTGAAGCCGGGCGGGTCACTGCTGGTCGTCGGGCATTCGCCGAAGGCCATGCGGGAGTTCGACGGCCAGAAGCCACCGGAGGAGCTGTACTTCGAGCCGGAGGAGATCACGAGCTACCTGGGCGACGCCTGGGAGTGGCTCGTCGAGACGTGCGAGACGCGCGGCGAGGGCCACCACACGGACGCCGTCTACCGGGCGAAGCGGCTCTGAAAACGGAAGCGGGGGTCCCGTCACGCGCCCTCGACGCGTGTGACGGGACCCCCGCGGGTCTCTCGGTCAGGCGAGCTCGAGGCCGTAAGCCTGCAGCTCCAGGGTGAGCGGGTAGAAGTAGCTGGTCACGGTGTCGCCGCCGGACAGCGTGCCGAGGCCCTTCTCGCCGTCGTAGGCCGGGCCGCCCGAGTCACCGTGGTCGGTGTGCGCGGTGGTGCCGAACTCGTGGTTGAGCACGCCGACGTCGAAGTTGACCGACTCGTCGACCGAGGTGACCTCGCCGCTGCCGCCACCGGTGGTCGAGCCCTGCTTCTGGATCTGCTCGCCGACGGTCGGCTCGGCCGCGGAGGTGATCTTCTGGCCGGTGTTGATCTCGCCGGGGCCGGTGCCGTTCGGGCGGGTCAGCAGGCCGGAGTCGGCGCCGGGGCAGTCGCTCTCGACGACCTCGGCCCCGGAGACGTCGCCGCCGGACCAGGTGCCGCCGAGGTTGGTGCAGTGGCCCGCGGTGAGCAGGAACGGCTCGCCGCCGCGCGTCACGTTGAAGCCGAGCGAGCAGCGGCCCTGGCTGTTCTGGATGGCGTCGCCGTCCTGGATGTGCAGCTCGAGCTTGCCGGTGCGGTGCTCGACGCGGACGCTGTCGCCGTACTTCGCGGCGGCCGCGGCGACCTTGCCGGCGGTCTCCTTGCTGGCGGCGTCGTAGACCTTGACGACGACCTGGTTGGTCTTGGTGTCGATGCCCCACGCGGTCTGCGGGACGTTCTTCACCGCGTCGAGCTGGTTCTTGACGCCGGTGAGCGCGGCGAAGGTGTGCTTGACCTTCTTAGCGGTGAGGCCGGCGGCCTGCACCTGCTGCACGGCGGCGTCGTCGACGACGTTGACGACGGCTTTGCCGTTCTCGAGGTAGACACCGCCGGAAGCGGCGCCGAGCGCGTTCGCCACCTGGGTGGCACTGGTGATGGCCTGGGCCTGCATCGCGGCGAAGGCCAGCGGGGACGCGGTGGCCGCCGACGAGCACACGCCCGCCGTCAGCGCGGCGGCCGACAAGACGGCGAAGGTCTTGAGGGCGGTCTTCCGGGGAGTCATCAACTTCCTCCAGGTTGCCGGTTCGAAGCCTGCGCCGGTCACTTTCGTTGCCAGGCAACCAACGCAACACCGACGAAGGTTGGTTAATAACCAGCAGATCCGGACATACCTCGCGTTAAGGACCCATTTGCCCCAGTGAGGTTCCGACGTTCGGCCCACGCCACCGACATGAATGAGTCATTCATGTCGTCCGGCGACATGAATGACTCATTCATGTCATCCGCCAACCGCCACCTCAACGACTGACTACCAACCGCCTCGCCACGCCACAAAGGCCGCCGCCAAAGGCGAGAGGCCCCCGAGAACAGACACCGACGAGAACCCAGACTCCCCCGCACCCCGATCCGAAGCCACAACACGGCCGGCAACGCCGGGTCAAGGCATCTTTCCCGCCTTGACGCGGTGTTGCCGGCCGTAGTCACCATGACAGCTTCGGGGTGCCGGAAGAGCTTTGACAGAACAGCTGCCCCCACCCCACCCCGGAACGCCGGGCCGAAGAGGCGCCTCGACGGACCGCCGAGTTCCGGTAGTCATCAACGACTCGTTCATCGCATCCGGCGAGATGAACGACCCGTTCATGACGTCACCGGCCGCCGGAGCGGCCGCACCGATCCGACTCTGCCGAGCCCCTGTCACCCGACGAAATGAATGACTCATTCAGCCCTTCGGCCACCGAACGTGGTCCTCGTACCCCGGGTTCTTGCGCAGGAATCCGGCGATGAACGGGCAGACCGGCACGATCGTCCGGCCCTTCGCGACGACGTCGTCGAGCGCGCCGGCCGCCAGCACCTTCCCCAAGCCCTGCCCCGAGAACGCGTCGTCGATCTCGGTGTGGGTGAAGACCGTCAGCTCACCGCGCTCGTCGTAGTAGGCCGAGCCGGCCAGCTTCTCGTCGACCCACAGGTCGTAGCGGCCCTCGTCCGGGTTGTCGGCCACTCGGGTCTCGGTCATCGGCACTCCTGTCGTCGCTGGGCCGGCCGGGGGAAGTGCCCGACCCGTTCGTGTGCAACCCCGGCTGCTCCTCTTGGCGGGCACCCGCGTCTTTGGTTGCCTCACGGGGTGCCCGAGCAGCCGTTCGCCCTCCCCGAGTTCTACATGCCCTACCCCGCGCGGCTGAACCCGCACCTCGAGCGGGCCCGCGCGCACAGCAAGGCGTGGGCGCGCGGGATGGACATGATCGACGTCCCGCAGCACGGCACGGTCGTCTGGACCGAGCACGACCTCGACTCCCATGACTACGCCCTGCTCTGCGCCTACACCCACCCGGACGCCGGCGCGGAAGAGCTCGACGTCATCACCGACTGGTACGTCTGGGTCTTCTACTTCGACGACCACTTCCTCGAGCTCTACAAGCGCACCGGCGACATCGACAGCGCACGCGCCTACCTCGACCGGATCGACCTCTTCATGCCCGCCGAAGGCGAGATCACCGCGACCCCGGAGAATCCGGTCGAGCGCGGCCTCGCCGACCTCTGGGACCGGACGGTCCCGCACCGCTCGGCCGCGTGGCGGCGCCGGTTCGTCGACAGCACGAAGGCGCTGCTCGAAGAGTCGCTGTGGGAACTGGCGAACATCAACGAAGGCCGGCTCGCCAACCCCATCGAGTACGTCGAGATACGGCGGAAGGTCGGCGGCGCGCCGTGGTCGGCGAACCTCGTCGAGCACTCGGTGCACGCCGAAGTCCCCGACGCGATCGCCGCGACGAGACCCCTGGAAGTCCTGCGCGACTGCTTCGCCGACAGCGTCCACCTGCGCAACGACCTCTTCTCCTACCAGCGCGAAGTGCAGGACGAGGGCGAGCTGTCCAACGGCGTGCTCGTGTTCGAGAAGTTCCTGGACCTGCCCACGCAGGACGCGGCCGAGGCCGTCAACGACCTGATCACCTCGCGGCTGCACCAGTTCGAGCACACGGCGCTGACCGAGGTGCCCGCGCTCTTCGACGAGCATGGCGTCGACCCGGCGGCGCGCGCGGCGACGTTCGCCTACGTCAAGGGCCTGCAGGACTGGCAGTCCGGCGGGCACGAGTGGCACCTGCGGTCCAGCCGGTACATGAACGAAGGCGCCCTCGACGACCGGCCGCCGGCCGCGCGGATCCTGTCGTCACTGCTCGCCACCGCGCCGCAGCGGCTGCGGGCGTACAGCCACCCGCCGTTCAGCGAGGTGCGGGTGGCGCGGCCGAGCGTCGAACCACCGTTCCCGGTGCGCCTGAACCGGCACCTGGACGCGTGCCGCCGCCGCAACGTCGACTGGGCGCGCGCCACGGGGCTCCTCGACGGCGTGGTGTGGGACGCGCGGAAGCTGCGCGCCGCCGACCTGCCGCTGTGCGCGGCGGGCATCCACCCGGACGCGACGGCCGAGCGGCTCGACGTCACCAGCGACTGGCTGACCTGGAGCACCTACGCCGACGACTGGTTCCAGGAGGCCTTCGGCGCGACGCGCGACCTCGCCGCGGCGAAGGCGTGGCGAGAACGCCTGAAGCTCTTCATGGGAGACGGGCCGGCGCCGCTGAACCCCGTCGAAACCGCGCTCGCCGACCTCTGGCCGCGCACGGACGACCGCGACGCGGTGCGGCGGGCCGTCGAGTCGATGACCGGCAGCTGGCTGTGGCGGCTGGCGAACCTGGCGCAGAACCGGATCCCGGACCCCATCGACCACGTCGAGATGCGGCGCCGGACGTTCGGCGCGGAGCTGTCGATGGCGCTGACGGCCCCGCACGCGCGGCCGGCGCTCAAGAACCTCGCGGCCGACTACGGCGGCCTGCTCAACGACTTGTATTCCTACCGCAAGGAGATCCGCCACGAGGGCGAGCTGAACAACGGCGTCCTGGTCGTGCGGAACTTTCTGGGCTGCTCGGAGGAGCGCGCCTTCGAGGTGGTCGCCGACCTGGCCGAGGCGCGGCTCGCGGAGTTCCGCCACGCGGCGGACCCGTCGCTGCGGGACTGGCTGGCGGGCGTGGCGCACTGGCACGAGCACGCCGGCCGCTACACCGGCACCGAGCTGGGTCACCACCCGCGGTTCGGCGGGCCGACCGGGATCGGGACGTCCTCGCTGCGGATCTCGTCCCTGCTGCCGGCCGGTCGCTGAGGGATCTGCGGCTGGTCATCGCGGGCCGGCGGCGGTACCGGAGCTAGCGCGTCACCGGGCAGCGTTGTCCGCGCCACTCCGCCGGGCATTCGCCGGGGCCGGGGGCGATACTCGACAGCGTGAGCGGCTTCAACCTGCGTTTCCTCGGCCATTCGACCGTCCGGCTCGAACTCGCCGGCCGGGTCGTGCTGACCGATCCCGTGCTCACCGCGCGCGTCGGGGGGCTCGTCCGGGTCGTGCCGCCGCCTCCGCCGGACGCCTACGCCGACGTCGACCTCGTCCTGCTCTCCCACCTGCACGGCGACCACCTGCACCTGCCGTCGCTGAAGCTGCTCGGCGCGGGTACCCGGATCGTCGTCCCGCGCGGGGCCGGGGCCTGGCTCGCCAGGAAGGGCTTCCGGAACGTCGAGGAGATCGCGCCCGGCGAGACCCTCACCGAAGGCGCGCTGACCGTCACCGCCACCGAAGCCGTCCACTCCGGACACCGGTGGGGCCCCCGGCTGACCCACGGCCCGCAGAGTCCCGCGATCGGGCACCTGGTCGAAGGCGGCGGTGCGAAGGTCTACAACGCCGGCGACACCGACCTCTTCGCCGGGATGGCGGACTACGGCCCGGTCGACGTCGCCCTGCTGCCCGTCTGGGGCTGGGGGCCGAACCTCGGGCCGGGTCACCTGAACCCGGCCCGAGCCGCGAAAGCCGCCGAACTCACGCGGGCCCGTGCCGCCGTGCCCGTGCACTGGGGCACCCTCGCCGTCCCCGGCCTGAAGCGGACCGCCCGGATGCGCCGGCTGCTCGCCGATCCGCCACGCGTGTTCGCCGCCGAAGTGAAAGCCGCCGGCGGCACCACCGAGGTCCTGTTCACCGAGCCCGGCGCCGACGTCGTGCTCCCCGCGCCGACGGACCGCGCGTGAACTGGACCGACCCGGCCGCCATCGGGTACCCGGCCGTGTTCGGCGGCGTGCTGCTCGGCTCGATCATCCCGATCGTGCCCACCGGCGCCGTCGTCGGCGCCGCGGCCGCCGTCGCCACCACCACCGACCACCTGTCGCTGCCGCTGGTCATCGCGCTCGCCGTGCTCGGCGCGTACGTCGGCGACGTCGTGACGTTCGGGATCCCGCGCCTGGGCAGCGAAGCCGCGTTCCGCTGGATCAGCCGCCGCCAGCCCGCCGAACGGCTCGAGAAGGCCCGCGACCAGTTCACCCGCCGCGGCTGGCAGCTCGTCGTGATCGGCAGGCTCGTCCCGGCCGGCCGGATCCCGGTGCTGCTCGCGGCGGCCGCGTTGAGCTACCCGTGGCGGCGGCTGCTGCCCGCCGCGCTCGTCGCGTGCGTGCTCTGGGCGACCGCGTACAGCTTGCTCGGCATCCTCAGCGGCGGCATCTTCGACTCACCGCTCATCGCGACGCTGCTGGCGACGGTGCTGGTCCTGCTGGTCACCGTGCTGCTGAACCTGATCTCCCGATGGCGCCGCAAAACCAAGGAGAAGGTGTGACGACGACCGCGCCGAAGGGCCGGCTGCTGCGGGGCGGCCGGGCCGTCGCCCGCATCCTCCTGGTGTGGGCCGCGGTCACCGGGGCGCTGCGCCTGCTCGACGTCCTGCTGCCCGGTTTCCGGATGACGCACTGGTGGCAGCCCACGGTGTGCGCGCTGGTGCTGGGCGTGCTGGTCGCCTTCGGCTGGCCGCTGGCCATGCGGATCGCCTACCCGCTGGCGTTCTTCACGTTCGGGCTCTTCGGGTTCCTGCTGCTCGGCGCGGGCACCCTGGCGGTGTTCCGGACGATCCCCGGCGTCGAGCTGGTCGGCTTCCGGACCGCGGTGATCGTCACCGTCGCCATGGCCGGCGTCGGCGCGCTCATCTCGACGGCGCTGGCCGTCGACGAGGACGAGATCTTCTTCCGCCGCGCCGCCCGCCGCCGCCGTCGCCACACGCCCGCGCCCGGCGCCGCCGACCAGCCGCCCGGCGTGGTGTTCCTGCAGATCGACGGGCTCGGGTACGACACCGTCCGCCGCGCGGTCCGCGACGGTGACATGCCGACGTTCGCCGCCTGGCTCGCCGAGGGCAGCCACACGCTCACGCCGTGGCACACCGACTGGAGCTCCCAGACCGGGGCGAGCGTGTGCGGCATCCTGCACGGCTCCAACCACGACATCCTCGGTTTCCGCTGGTACGAAAAGGATCGCGACCACGTGATGGCGTGCGCGCACCCGGCCGACGCGGCCGAGATCGAACGGCGGCACTCCGACGGGCGCGGCCTGCTGTCGGGCGACGGCGCCAGCCGCGGCAACCTGTTCTCCGGCGACGCCGAGCACGTCAGCCTCACCATGAGCTCGATCCCGGTGCTGGTGCCGAAGAAGCTGCGGCACCGCCGCCGCGATCGCCTCGGCGCGGGCTACTACGCCTACTTCGCGAACCCGGTCAACGCGTTGCGCACGTTCGTCGTTGCGCTCGTCGACGTCTTCCGCGAGATCAACGCGTCGGTGCGCCAGCGCCGCGCCGGCGTGGTGCCGCGGATCCCGCGCGGCGGCTGGTACCCGCTGGCCCGGCCGGGCACGACGGTGATCGCGCGCGACGTCGTCGTCTCGGCCATCCTCGGCGACATGCTGGCCGGGCGGCCGGTGGTGTACGCGGACTTCCTCGGCTACGACGAGGTCGCGCACCACTCCGGCATCGAGCGGTTCGACACGCTGTCGGTGCTGCGCTCGATCGACCAGCAGATCGCGCGGCTGCACCGGGCTTCGCGGCTCGCCCCGCGCCGCTACCACGTCGTCGCGCTGTCGGACCACGGCCAGACGCAGGGCCAGGCGTTTTCGGAGCGGTTCGGCGAGACGATCGAGGCGTACGTCGGCCGGCTGTGCGGCGGTTCGCCGTCGGCGTCGGCCGGCAAGCGGCGCCAGGCCGAGAGCTGGCAGATCAACGCGGCGCTGGCGGAGGCGACGAAGAGCGGCGGCCTGATCGCGCGCCGGCTGCGCGCCCGGGTGGAGGACGCGGAGTGCGCCGACGACCGGCCACGCACGACGTCCGGCTCCCCCGGTGCGGTGACCCGCGTGGCGCCGGGCGTGGTGGCGGTGGTGTCCGGGCACGTCGCGATGGTGTCGTTCACCGAGCACGAGGGCCGCGTCGAACTGGAGACGATCGAGCGCGAGTTCCCGGACCTGCTGCCGTCGCTGGTGGACCACCCGGGGGTCGGGTTCCTGCTGGTCCGCAGCCGCGAGTTCGGCCCGGTGGTGCTGGGCCGCGACGGCCTCCACCGGCTCGCTTCCGGTGTCGTCATCGGTGAGGACCCACTGCTGCCGTACGGCCCGCACGCGGCGGACCTGATCCGGCGGGTGGACACGTTCCCGCACTGCGCGGACGTGATGATCAACAGCCGCTACGACCCGGACTCGGACCAGGCGTCGCCGTTCGAGACGCACGTGGGGTCGCACGGCGGGCTCGGCGGCCCGCAGCAGCGGGGGTTCGTGGTGCACCCGCGTTCGCTGGCGCCGCTGGGTGAGGTCGTCGGCGCCGAGGCGTTGCACCAGGTGTTCCGCGGGTGGCTGACCGAGCTGGGTCACCCGTCGCCCGTTCCCGACGCTGTTTCGGAGGTCGTTTCGTGAGTTTGACGGTGTACGGCGCATCCTGGTGCCCGGACGTGAAGCGCAGCCGCGCGCTGCTCGACCGCGAGGGCGTCGCGTATTCCTATGTGGACGTCGAGGCCGACGCGGAGGCGGAAGCCCGGGTCCGCGAGCTCCAGGACGGCGCCCGCCGGATCCCGACGATCGTGTGGGACGACGGCAGCTTCCTGGTCGAGCCGTCCGACGACGAGCTGAGCGCGCGGCTGTGAAGCTGTTGCGGGACTTGCCGTTGGGCACGCGGGTGGTCGTCCGCTACCGGATCGAGGGCGGGTTGACCGACGCGCTCGGCAACCTGGTGGCGCGCGACGCGACGACGTGCACGGTCGAGACCCGGCGCGGCCCGGTGGTGGTGGCGTTCGACGCCGTCACCCTGGCCAAGCCGGTGCCCCCACCGCCGGTCCGGCAGTCGAAGTTCGACGCGCTGGTCGCCGAAGCCGACGCGGTATCGGTGGACGGCTGGGACTTCTCGTGGCTGGACGGCCGAGCCACCGAGGCGCGACCTTCATGGGGTTACCAGCGGCTGCTGGGCGCACGGCTCGCCCAGGTCGAGGCCGCACTGGACCTGGAAACCGGCGGCGGCGAAGTCCTCGACGGCTGCCCCTCCCTGCCGCCGCTGATGGCCGCAACGGAGTCGTGGCCGCCCAATGTCGCCAAGGCAAGCGCCCGGCTCCGGCCGCGCGGGGTCGTCGTCGTGGCCACCGAAGGCATCCCCTTCGGCGACAACGTGTTCGACCTCGTCTCCAGCCGGCACCCGGTGACGACGAACTGGCCCGGGATCGCCCGCGTCCTGCGCCCCGGCGGCAGCTACTTCTCCCAGCAGGTCGGCCCGGCGAGCGTGTTCGAGCTGGTCGAGTTCTTCCTCGGCCCGCAGCCGGAGGAGGGCCGCAACAGCCGCCACCCGGACCGAGCCGTGGCGGCCGCCACCGCCGCCGGGTTGGAAGTCACGGACCTGCGCTCGGAGTCGCTGCGCACGGAGTTCTTCGACATCGGCGCGGTGGTCTACTTCCTGCGCAAGGTGATCTGGATGGTCTCGGGGTTCACGGTGGAGCAGTACCGGCCGAAACTGCGGGAACTGCACGAGCTGATCGAGCGGGACGGCCCGTTCGTCGCCCACACGACCAGGTTCCTCATCGAGGCCCGGAAGCCTTGACGATCGCCGCTTCGACGCCGTCCAGCAACAGCTCCGCCCCCGCCTCGAACGACAGCCTGGCCTCGCGCTCCAGGTACGGCTCGTCGGACGGCTCGTAAGCGCCCTCTTCGCCCAGCTCCGCCACCGTCGGGAATCGCGCGGCCAGATCCGGCACCAGCTCCCCCAGCAGCACCGACCGCGCCCCCCACCAGTCCTCTTCGGACAGTCCCGTCTCCCGCGTCGCCTGGCGGGACTCCGCCGCCGCCTGGACCGATCCCCGGACCACGTTGAACAGCGCCGACACCACCCACCGGACCCGCGCCAGCGGCAACCCCGTGGCCGCCAGCACCGACAACAACGTCTCCTGGACGTGGAACTCCCCCGGCCCGAGCACCGGCCGCGCCGGGGAGACCTGCAGCAGCCAGGGGTGGCGCAGGTGCAAGTCCCACAGCGCGTCGGCCAAAGCCAGCGCCGCCGCACGCCACCCGTCGGACGACGGAAACGATGACGGCAGTTCCCCCAAGGTCCGGTCGTACATCAAGTCGACCAGCTCGGTCTTGCCCGGCACGTACGTGTACAACGCCATCGCCGTCCGGCCGAGGCGCTCGCCCACCGAACGCATCGACAGCGCCGCCATGCCGTCGGCGTCCGCGATGTCGATCGCCGCCGCGACGATCGCCTCCACCGACAGTCCCGGCTTCGGCCCCGGCCCGGTGCGCGGTGCCACCACGCGCGGCCCCCACAGCAGCTCCATGGACCGGCGGGCGTCGCCCTGACCCGCGAAGACGACCACCTTGCCGACTCCTTACACCCTAAAGTAATGTACGCTGGACAATCACCTTACAGCCTAAAGTATCGAGAAGGACGGTATGACCTCACCCAGGCGGGCCGCCGACACCCACGACGTGATCGAGGTCCGGGGGGCCCGGGAGAACAACCTGACCGGCGTCGACCTGGACATCCCGAAGCGCCGGCTCACGGTGTTCACGGGCGTGTCCGGCTCCGGCAAGTCGTCCCTGGTCTTCGGCACCATCGCGGCCGAGTCGCAGCGGCTGATCAACGAGACCTACAGCGCCTTCCTCCAGTCGTTCATGCCGAGCCTCTCGCGCCCGGACGTCGACCTGCTGGAGAACCTCAGCGCGGCCATCGTCGTCGACCAGGAGCGGATGGGGGCCAACTCGCGCTCCACGGTCGGCACCGCGACCGACGCCTACGCCATGCTGCGGATCGCCTTCTCGCGGCTCGGCGAACCGCACGTCGGCACGTCCGGCGCGTTCAGCTTCAACCTGCCCGAGGGCATGTGCCCGGCCTGCGAGGGCCTCGGCCGCGTCTCCGACCTCGACGTGGCCGCCCTGCTCGACTTCGACCTCTCCCTCAACGAAGGCGCGATCCAGGTGCCGGGCTTCACGCCGGACACCTGGTACGTGCAGACCTACCTCTCCTCCGGCTTCTACGACCCGGACGCGAAGATCCGCGACTTCACGCCGGAGCAGCTCCACGACCTGCTGCACAAGGACTCCTGCAAGGTGAAGGTCGGCAAGACCAACGTCACCTACGAAGGCCTGGCGGTGAAGGTCCGGCGGCTCTACCTGCACAAGGACGTCGAGTCGCTGCAACCGAAGCTGCGCGCGTTCATCGAGCGGGCCGCCACCTTCAAGACCTGCGGCGACTGCGGTGGCGCCCGGCTGAACCAGGCCGCGCTGTCGGCCAAGATCGACGGCAGGAACATCGCCGACTGCGCCGCGATGCAGATCAGCGACCTCGCCGACTTCGTCCGGAGCCTCGACGCGCCGTCGATCCGGCCGCTGCTGGGCAACCTGCGCGACACGCTCGACTCGCTCGTCGAGATCGGCCTCGGCTACCTCTCCCTCGACCGCGAATCCGCGACGCTCTCGGGCGGCGAGGCGCAGCGCGTGAAGATGGTGCGCCACCTCGGATCCAGCCTCACCGACGTCACCTACGTCTTCGACGAGCCGACCGTCGGGCTGCACCCGCACGACATCGAGCGGATGAACAACCTCCTGTTGTGCCTGCGGGACAAAGGGAACACGATCCTCGTCGTCGAGCACAAGCCGGAGACGATCCGGATCGCCGACCACGTCGTCGACCTCGGCCCCGGCGCGGGCACCGACGGCGGCCGGCTCTGCTACACGGGCAGCGTCGACGGCCTGCGCGCGTCCGGCACGCTCACCGGCCGCCACCTCGACCACCGCGTCACCTTGCGCGCGCAGCCCCGCAAGCCCACCGGGCACGTCTCGATCACCGGCGCTCGCCTCCACAACCTGAAGGACGTCAGCGTCGACGTCCCGCTCGGCGTCCTGACCGTCGTCACCGGCGTGGCGGGCTCCGGGAAGTCGTCGCTGATCCACGGCTCCCTGTCCCACCGCGACGACGTCGTCGTGGTCGACCAGTCGGCGATCCGCGGCTCCCGGCGGTCCAACCCGGCGACCTACACCGGCCTGCTCGACCCGATCCGCACCGCGTTCGCCAAGGCCAACGGCGTCAAGGCGAGCCTGTTCAGCGCCAACTCCGAAGGTGCCTGCCCGCACTGCAAGGGGCTCGGCGTCATCTACACGGACCTGGCGATGATGGCCGGCGTCGCGTCGGTCTGCGAAGAGTGCGAGGGCAAGCGGTTCACGCCCAAGGTGCTCACGTTCGAACTGCGGGGCAAGAACATCAGCGAGGTCCTCGCGATGTCCGTCGCCGAGGCGCGGGAGTTCTTCACCACGGGCAACGCGCGGACCGTCCTCGACCGCCTCGCCGACGTCGGCCTCGGCTACCTGACGCTCGGGCAGCCGCTCACCACGCTCTCCGGCGGCGAGCGGCAACGGCTCAAGCTGGCCATCCGGATGGCCGAGAGGGGGTCGACGTACATCCTCGACGAGCCGACGACCGGGCTGCACCTCGCCGACGTCGACCAGCTGCTCGCGCTGCTCGACCGGATCGTCGACGCGGGCAACACGGTGATCGTCATCGAGCACCACCAGGCCGTGATGGCCCACGCCGACTGGCTGATCGACCTCGGCCCCGGCGCCGGCCACGACGGTGGCCGGGTCGTCTTCGAAGGGACCCCGGCGTCGCTCGTCGAGACCGCCTCGACGCTGACCGCCCGCCACCTGCGCGAATACCTGGGGAAGCCGTGAACCCGACCGGCCTGCTCGAGGTGACGGCGGTGCGGCGCCCGACGCCGCGCACCGTGCGCGTCACGTTCACCGGCGACGGGTTGCGCGAGCTGGAAGCGTGGCCCGACCAGCAGCTCAAGCTCCTGTTCCCGCCGCCGGGCCGGGCGGTCCGGCTGCCGCCGGACGACGGCGACGTCATGCGCTGGTACCAGGCGTTCCTCGCGATCCCCGAGGACGAGCGGCCGGTGCTGCGCAGCTACACCGTCCGCTCGCGGGACGGCGACACGATCGACGTCGAGTTCGTGCTGCACTCCGGTCACACCGACGGCCCGGCGACGGCGTGGGCCCGGACGGCGGCTCCCGGCGACGTCCTCGGCCGGTACGGCCCGGACGCCGCGTACCGCCGTCCACTGTCCACAGCGGACACCCTGCTGCTGGCCGGAGACGAGACCGCGGTGCCCGCCATCGCCACCATACTGTCCGAAGTGGACAACGCAGTGGCGTTCGTCGAAGTGGCGGACGCGGCGGAGGAGCAGCCGCTGCCGGTCTGCTGGCTGCACCGGGACGGCGCACCGCACGGGGCCAAGCTGCTCGACGCCGTCCGCGGCGCCGCTCTCGGCCCGGGGTCGGCGGCTTGGCTCGCGGGCGAGGCCGGGATGGTGCGGGCGCTGCGCCGTCACCTCGTGAACGAGCGGGGGTTCGCCAAGAGCGTCATCGAGTTCACCGGCTACTGGCGGCGCCGGTTGACGCAGGACGACGCGCCGACCGCCGAGGACCTCGCCGACGCGCGCGAAAAACTGGGCGGCTAGTGGCAGACTCGGCCGGGTGCGCGCGGAACTGACGGCATCGGGCATCGACCCGGCTTCGGTGGTGACGGCCGAGAACATCGGCGGCGGAACGTACAACACGGCGATCCGCCTGGAGCTCGCGGACGGACGGCGGCTGGTGCTGAAGATCGCGCCGGCCGGCCCCGGGCTCACCCACGAACACGACCTCCTGGCCACGGAGGCGGAGTACTACCGGCTCGCGTCGGGGCCGCTGCCGTCCGTGGTCGGGGCGGGGCCCGGGTTCCTGCTGATGACGGAGCTGCCGGGCGTCCCGTGGTCCCAGCTCCCCGCCGGGCCGCGGCCGCACCGGGAGCTCGGCGAGGTGGTGGCCGGGCTGCACACGGTCACCGGCGACGGCTTCGGCTACCCGCAGGACCCCCTGCACCCGACGTGGCCGAAGGCGTTCACGGCGATGGCGGACGCGGTCCTGGCCGACGCCGTCCGCTACGGCGTCCACCTCCCGCGCCCGGCGGCGGAGATCGCGCACCTGGTCCGCCGGCACGAGCCGCTGCTGGAGCTGGTCGAAACCCCGGTGCTGGTCCACTTCGACCTGTGGGACGGCAACATCCTCCTCGACGACGGCCGCGTGTCGGGCATCGTCGACGCCGAGCGCGCGTTCTGGGGCGACCCGGTGGCGGAGTTCGTCTCCTTGGGGTTGTTCCGCGACCTCGACCCGGGGTTGCTCGAGGGCTACCGAGCGGCGGGCGGCCCGGTGCGGTTCGGCATGCCGGTGTGGGCGCGGCTCGGGCTGTATCGGGTGTACCTCGACCTGATCATGCTGGTGGAGATGGTGCCCCGCAAGGTCGACGACGCCGACCGGGCGAGGTTCCTCTCGGCCCGCCTCGGCCGGCACGTCGACGCCCTGCAGCGCGCGGTGTGAGACGCGCTCAGAAAACCTGCCCGTCCACGAAGGACCGGCCTTCGGACAGGACCTTCAGCAGGCCACGGGTCTGGTCCCACTCGGGGCCGGGGCCGATCCGACCGGCGAGCGCGCCGTTCGCCGCCGCGAGCAGCCGTTCGAAAGCCCGGGCCGGGTCCGGCTCGTGGCCGGCCCAGCCGAGCAGGGTTTCCCATTCGCGCGGCTCACTGCTGCGCAGCACCCGCTCGACGGCTTCGTCCCGGTACAGCAAGCCGCGCTGCCGGAGCTTCGACAAGAGCTTCCACCGGTCCGGCCGGGCCGGGTTGGTGTCCCAGGCGACCGCGAAGACCTCGGCGATCCGGTCCGCGGACTGCCGGCTGTTCACCGCCGCGACGACGAAGAACGCGTTCCAGGCGTCCTCCGCGCGCAGCGTGCGCAGGCTGCCGTAGATCGAGGCGAGCTCCGGTTCCGACGGGCTGTTCCCGCGGGAAATCCCGTAGCGCAGCTGCGAAAGCACCGATCCGGTGTAGACCGCGGAAGTGTCGTAGTGCCGGGTCACCAGCTGGCGGGCGTCCGGTCGCGCGGTCGCGACGATCGCCTCCACGTTCGACCGGACCGCCGCGGACGAGACGGCCGGGGATTCGGCGACGAGCGAGGTGAGGGTCTCCAGCGAGTCGATCGAGCCCGATTCGCTGAGCCGCCGCACGCTGGCCGCGGCGATCAGGTACTCGAGCGTCGCCGGGTAGCCGAACTGCACCCCGTGGCTGTTCTGGAGCAGGATCCGGTCTTCGATCAGCAGGCGCAGGAGGCTCACCGCGTCGGCCTTCGGGATCCGCCCGGTCCTGGCCAGCACCGCGACGGCCTGCTCGACCGGCGCCGTCGCTTCCGGGACGTCCATCAGGTCCATGGCGAGCCCGGTGAGCATCCCGCTCAACCGCTCGGCGTCGAGCCAGGGCAGCAGCCGGACGATCGACTCGCTCTTGCTCCGCACGTACCCGGCCAGCAGGTGCTCGCCGAACGCCTCGGCGGCGTCGACCTGCCCCTCGTATTCGTGGGTCTCGGACAGCAGCCGGAGGTTGACCGGCAGAGCGAGGGTGCGCCGGGCCCCGGCCGGGACGGCGCCGGTCAACCGGTAGTCGTAGGCGGCGGTGTAGCGGGTGATCGCGGTGTCGAGTTCGGCGGGGGTGAACTCCGGGATCGTCCGCCGGAACGGCACCATCGACCGTCCCTCGAGCACGGTGAACCACCGGTCCCAGTCGTTCTCGCGGATCGTCAGCAGCACCGAGATCGGGAACGCGAGGAGGCCGTGGCGCCGGGCGTGCCGGTTGAGCTTCCGGTCGACGAAGCGGAACAGGTCGATGACCTGCTTCTGGTCCGCCACGTGGTCGGCTCGTTCCAGCCCGTCGACCACGTACACGAGCGGCACCCGGGCCGCGACCAGTTCGGCCAGCCCGTGGTCCGGCCCGAAGGCGTCCAAAAAGGACCGGAGATCGTCGGCCACCGGACCGCCGGCTCGCCGCAGCACGGCGCCGAACCGCGTGGCCGAGCGGGACAGCTGCACGGCGAGCATCGTCTTGCCGGCGCCGGGAGCGTCGCTGAGCACGATCAGCTGCGGGGGCGCGACCCGGTCGACGAGCCCGCCGGACAACGCCTTGCTCGCCCGCCGGGTGTGCCTCAGGTTGGCGGGTGCGAGGGCGCCGATCGCCGACTCGATGTCCCGGTCGACCGGCCGCCGGACGTAGAGCCGGTCGTGGTCGCGCAACCGCTCGCGACGCAGGAAATCGGCGGACGCGCGGGAACAAGCCGTGCGCACCCGTTCGAGCGCGGCCTGGCTTTCCGCGTCCCGTTCCTCGGCGCTGAGGTCCCGCCGCACCGCGTCGGGCCGGAACGCCTTGTTGCGGAACGACGTCTGGGCGCCGAGGTTGTTGCGATCCCGCGCCTGCGGCTGTGGTCGCGCCCGGGTCCGCAACCGGGCCCGCACGTTGTTGTAGAGGTCGTTCAGGCTGATCAGCTGCGGGCCGTCGACCAGCCCTTCCTTCAGCACCTCGATGATCTCGTGGGTGAAGGCGGTGTAGTCCTGGTCGGCGGGCGCCTGGGCGAGCCGGTTGGCCGGCGTGGCGGTGAGCACGAAGGACCCGTCGACCTCCGCTTGGGCGGCGTAGGGCGAGTCGCCACCCAGCGTCTTCTCGGCCGCCCGGCCGCTGTAGCAGCAGTCCAGGATGATGATCCGCCGCGTCGCCGGGCTCTCCACGATCGGCTCGCGCACGTCGTCGTACCGGACCTGCAGGTACGGCTTGCCCGGAACCGACTTGGCGACCGTGAGGTACAGGTCCCCCGCGCGGTTGGTGAGCCCGTGGCCGGCGTAGTAGACCAGCAGCATGTCGGTGGCTTCTTCCGCCGCGGCGGAAACCGGGTCGATCAGGTCACCGGGCTCCGCCGGATCGAGCACGATCTTGCAGTGCTCGGGGGCGACCCCCCACACCTCCGGATCGTGCAGCACCCTGGCGAGGCCGCTGAGGTTGTTCCGCACGGAGTCCAGATCCGGGAGGCCGGGGTCCCGGTACCGGCTGCTGCCGGCGAGCACCACCCGCGACCGTTTCGGATCGGGGAGCAGGTGCCCGGCTCCGGTCATGCGTCGTCACCGCGGCCGAGCACCTCTCGGACGATCCCCTCGGGGTCGGCGGCTCGCTTCGCGTTCACCCGGACTTTCCGGCCGTCGGGCGTTTCGATGGTGATCTCGACGTCGGAGCGGCGGGGTTGCGCGAAGAACACCTTGAGCGACGACGCCACGACCCCGACGGCCCCGCCGCTGCCGAGGGCCACCATCAGCACGTCGGCGACGGCACCCATCTCACCGGCCGCCGGCGGGCGGTCGATCTGCTTGACGCGGCCGCGCAGCTCGGGTTCGTCGCGCAACCACTGGTACAGCGAGCGCAGCACCTCCGCGTCGTCGTCCGAAGAGAGTCGCAAGTCCACACCGATCCCCCGTTTCCGCTCCGAGGGAAGTCGATCCGGGAGGTACTTCCGTTACGGGACGTCACGCAGCGCGATCATCACCACGTGACCGGGAGGCAGTGCACCCCGTACACCAGCATGTCGTCCTTGAAGGCCAGTTCCTCCACCGGAACCGCGAGCCGCAGCCCCGGAATGCGCCGGTACAGCGTCCCGTACACCACCTGCAGCTCCACCCGGGCCAGCGTCTGGCCGAGGCACTGGTGCACGCCGTACCCGAAGGCGACGTGGTGGCGAGCCTCGCGCGTCACGTCCAGGCGGTCCGGGTCGGCGAACACCGCGCCGTCGCGGTTGGCCGCGTCGCCCGCCGCGATGAGGCCCTCGCCCGCGCGGATCAGCTCGCCGCCGACCTCGATGTCCTCGACCGCCACCCGGCGACGCCCGGTGTGCGTGATGTTCAAGTACCGCAACAGTTCCTCGACCGCCCGGCGCAGCAGGTCCGCGTCGCCGGTGCGGACCAGTTCGAGTTGCGAAGGGTGCTCCAGCAGCGCCACCGTGCCGAGCGCGATCATGTTCGCCGTCGTCTCGTGGCCCGCCACGAGCAGCAGCTGGCCCATCGACGCGACCTCTTCCGCGCTCATGCGGCCGGTCGCGTACTGGGTGACGGCCAGCTTGCTCAGGACGTCGTCACCCGGCGCAGAAGCCTTTCGCTCCACCAAGCCGCCGAGGTACGCGAGCAGTTCTTCGGTCGCCCGCACCGACTCTGCGGGTGTCGCGTTCGTCGACACCATGACCTTCGTGATGTCCTGGAACAGTGCCCGGTCTTCGTAGGGCACGCCGAGCAGCTCGCAGATCACCAGCGACGGCACCGGCAAGGCGAACGCCGTCACGAGGTCGACGGGTTTCGGGCCGGCCAGCAGGGCGTCGACCAGGGCGTCGACGATGCGCTGGATCGCCGGGCGCAGCGCCTCCATCTTCTTCACCAGGAAGTCGCCGGTCAGCAGGCGCCGCTGGGCCGCGTGCTCGGCACCGTCCATGGTGATGAAGGACTTCGCGCGCTGCCGCCGGGCCGCGGAAGCCGCGCTCTGGTGCGGGTAGCCGGGCCGGTCGGAGTCGGCGCTGACCCGCGAGTCGCGCAGCACCGCGCGAACGTCGTCATAGCGCGTGACCAGCCACGGCGTGCTGCCGTTCCACAACCGGACGCGCGACACCGGAGGCAGCTCGCCGAGTTCGGCGGGCGGGTCGAAGGGACACTGCCGGGTCATCGGAAACGCGGGCACACCGTCCACCGGATACCTCCCGAAGCTGCCGGAAATTTACATAGCTATGCTAAGCATCTTCCGGGGACTTCGCCACTGGTTCCGCCGGTTCGATATTGCGTTGCCGCGCCACAAGCCGATGTCTACGTTCCGGTGATGCCTTCACGACTGCTGGCGGTGACGTACGAGGCGGAAAACCCCGCCGAACCGGCCCGCTTCTGGGCCGAGCTGCTCGGCCGGGAGGTCGTCGACGACGCCGGCGGCGTGCTGCTGCCCGGCGGGGACACCCAGCTCGGCCTGCGGTTCGTCCCGGGCCGCGCCGGCCGGACCGGCGCGAACCGGATGCACCTGCACCTGACCAGCGCCGACCTCGACGACCAGCGAACCATCGTGGCCACGGCGGTCCGGCTCGGCGGCCGCCACGTCGACGTCGGGCAGCGACCCGAGGAGGGACACGTCGTCCTGGCCGACCCGGCGGGTTACGAGTTCTGCGTGATCGAGCCCGGCAACGGCTACCTCGCCGGGTGCGGCCCGCTGGGCGAGCTCACCTGCGCCGGCACCCGGCGGACCGGCCTCTTCTGGAGCGAGGCGCTGGGCTGGCCGCTGGTGTGGGACCGAGGCGAGCAGACCGCGGTCCAATCACCGCGCGGTGGCACGAAAGTCGCCTGGGACGTGTGGGACGGCACGCCCGTGGCGCCGAGCCGGCAGCGCTTCGAACTGCTCCCGGCCGACGGCGACCAGCGGGCAGCGGTCGACGCGCTGATCTCCTTCGGCGCCGCTCGACACGACACCCGCGACGACGGCACCGTCGTGCTGGCGGATCCGGACGGCAACGAGTTCCGCGTCCGGCCCGGCTGACCGGCTACCGGCGATCAGGCGAACACCAGCGACACCAGCTCGTCCACGAACGGCTCCACCAGCTCGGCCCCCGTCCGGTTCAGCACGCTGTGGAACAACGCGACCCGCCCGTGCGCACCCACGAAAACCACCGCCGCCGCCCGCCCCGGCGTCACCCGCAGCGCGTGCCCCGCCTCGACGCACCTCTCGAACCCCGCCGCCAGCCGATCGATCACGTCCAGCAGCGGGCCTTCCGCCGGGCCGCCCGGCTCGACCCGGGACGCTCCGTTCGCGAGCATCAGGCGGTAATGGCCCGGGTTCTCCATCGCGAACGTGCAGTACGCGTGAATCTGCGCCCGGACGCGGCCGACGACGTCGGTTTCGCCGAGCGTCTCCTCCGCCGCGCGCATCGATTCCGCGAGCCTCGCGTATTCGTGCTCCAACAGGCCGCGCACCAATTCCGCGCGGTCGGAAAAATGCTGGTAGATGCTGGCCGGGGCGATGCCGACCGCGCGTGCCACGCCGCGGATCGTCAGGCCGTCTTCCCCGCCGAGCTCGGCCAGCAACCGCGCGGCCGCCGCCAGGATCTCCCCGCGCAGCCGTTCGCCCTCACCCCAGCGGTTCCTCGTTCGGCCGTTTCCGGCTTCGACGCTCTCCGGCACCCGGCCATTCATACGCCCGGGTGCGGGCCGCCCGTGTTCCGGGGTCCCCGAAAGGACCCCGGAACGGACGGTCAGTGGTTGTTCACGAACTGCCGCGCAAGCGCTTCCCCGGTGCTCACGGCGTTGGCGTGGCTCTCGATCGGGGTCACCTTGGAATTCTTGAAGAACAGATAGGTGACGCCGGAATCGGTTCCGCCGTTCGACGGGTCGGGGTTGATCCCCAGCGAACTGGCCGTCGCGTACGACGCCTCGCCGATGATGTCGGTCGGCCCGGTGTCGCCGACCACGGCGTAGGTGACCTGGTTGTTGTAGATCACGGCCACCACGCCGGCGCCCGCGATGCCGAACTTCCGGTAGTCCCACGTGCTGCTCGGGCTCGGCACGACCACGTACGGCAGCGTGGCCGCGTTCAGCGGTTTCCCGTCGGACTGGTGGAACGCGGTGTCGGCCTGGAAGCAGCAGTCGGTGTTCTCGTTGCACTGCGACGTCCGCTGGCCGTCGCAGTCGATGTCCATGTCGGCCTTCCAGAAGACGGCGTCGGAGAGCCCGCAGACCGGGATCGTCCGGCTCGTCTCGGAATCCGTCTTGTACTTGCCGCTCGAGATCTGGCTGCACGCCGTCAGCTTCGAAAGCAGCTCGGACGCGCTCGGCGCACCGCCGCCACCCCCGGAATCGCCGACGATCAGCGAGTCGACGTTCGGGCCGCCGTTCGCGGTCGTCGCCGTGGCCCGGACGGTGTGCGTGCCCGCGGCCAGCGTGGCGGTCACCGCCGTGGTGGCCCACGTCGTCCAGGCACCGGTCCCGGCGAACGACGGCGTCGCCACGGTCGTGCCGTCGACGGCGATCGTCATCGGCCGGGCGGTCGTCGTGCCGTTGGCGAACCGGAAGCCCAGCGACGTGCTGCCGGCAGTGGCGACCGACACCGACCACTGGACGGCCGAGCCGGTCACGTTGTCGTAGTTGACGAATCCGGTGCCGGTGAACCCGGCGTGGTCGGAGTTGACCGCGCCTTGGGAGATGGTGGCGTTCTCGGCTTCGTAGGTGACTGTCGCGGCGTTCGCGGCTGCCGGCGCCACCAGAAGGGCGCCGACGGCCGCGATCGCCATGGCGATCGCCCGGGGTCTGTGCATGAGGACCTCCGACAGTTAGGAAAGTTTCCTTACTGTCGGAAAACGCTAAGTCGGCACACCGGCCCGGTCAAGACGGACCTCTGCGGGCCGGTGGGCTCTCGTTCAGCGGGAACCCGTTCAGCCGGCCGACACCGTCCGATGTGGACTCAGGAGGCGAGCGCCGGGTACAGCCCCGCGAGGTCGCCCGACAGCCCGGCCCGGACGTTGCGGCTGACGTCGTCGGCGAGCACCTCGAAGCGGCCCTGCTCGACGCCGTCGAGCGCGAGCCCGGCCACGACCGCCGGGTCGATCTTCGGCCCGTCGACGTGCTTGGCCATGTCGGTGTCCATGTAGCCGACGTGCAGCGCGGTCACCTGCGTCTTCTGCGACGCCAGCTCGAGGCGCAGCGCGTTGGTCAGCGACCAGGCCGCCGCCTTCGCCGCGGAGTACGCGGCGACCTGCGGCGAGGTGAACCACGACAGCACCGACAGCACGTTCAGGACCGCGCCACCGCCGTTGCGCTCGAGGATCGGCGCGAACTCGCGGGTCACGGCGAGCGTGCCGAAGTAGTGCGTGTCCATCTCGAGCTTGATGTCGTCGAGCGACCCGCCGAGCAGCGACGACCCGGTGGACGAACCGGCGTTGTTGACCAGCAGCGTGACGTCCCCGGCCTGCGCGGCGGCCTCCCGGATCGACGCGGGGTCCGTGACGTCGAGGCGGAGCGGCACCACGCCCGGCAGGTCGACGGACTCGGGGTTGCGCGCGGCGGCGTAGACCTTCGCCGCACCACGCGCGAGGAGGGCGGCGGCGAACTGCCGGCCGAGTCCCCGGTTGGCTCCGGTGACCAGCGCCACCGCACCCGTGATCTCCATGACGAGCTCCTCTCGCACCTGGCTTGCTCGTTGCAAGCTAGCTACGGCCGACTGTACGGCGTAGACTTGCTCGGAGCAAGCCAGGTAGGAGAGGTCACAGTCATGAGCCGCCGCATCACCTTCGAGGACAACTCCTGCCCGATCGCCCGCGCCGCCGACGTCCTCGCCGAGCCGTGGACGCTGCTGATCCTGCGCAACGCGACCGCGGGCACCACCCGGTTCGAGGACTTCCGCACCCAGCTCGGCATCGCCGACAACGTCCTGACGACGCGGCTGGCGAAGCTCGTCGAGCGCGGCCTGCTCACCAAGCTCCCCTACCGCGACGGCGGCCGGACGCGGTACGAGTACCGCCTCACGAAGGCCGGCTCGGACGCGTTGCCGGTGCTGCACGCCCTCGGCGCGTGGGGCGACGCCCACACTTCGTCGGAAAGCGCGTACGGCCCGATGCAGCTGGTCCACTGCGCCTGCGGCGAGTTGACCCGGCCGGGTGAGAAGTGCGACGCGTGCGGAAAACCGCTGGTCAGGGACGATCTGGCGTGGCGCGGCTCATGGCTGTCCAAGGGTGAGATTCCGCTGGCAGACCCCGTCGGTTGGTAAATCACCATTTTCCTTGCAGTACGAAAGTCGGGTCACAAGAGCCGCACGACTTTGTAAGTTCGACACCCAGCGCGCGCAAACCCGGCAAATTCCCCACGGCAAGGAGTCGTCCCGATGTCCCGGAAGTACCTGCTGCCCGGTGCCGCCGTCGCACTGGCGATGATCGCGACCCCGCTGACCGCCGCGCCCGCGATGGCGGCGCCGGAAGCGGCCACGATCGTCTACTACGACACCTCGGACGCCCCGACCTTCCGCGACGTGATCAACGCGGGCGCGGCCAACTGGAACGCGGCGGTGTCGAACGTCAAGCTCCAGGAGAGCTCCTCGGGCGCGTCCCTGCACTACACCGAAGGCAACGACCCGCGGGGCTCGTACGCCCAGACCGACGGCCACGGCAGCGGCACGATCTTCATCGACTACACGCAGGCCGAGCAGTACAACCAGACCCGCATCGCGGCGCACGAGACCGGCCACGCGCTGGGCCTGCCGGACCACTACGAGGGTCCGTGCTCGGAGCTGATGTCGGGCGGCGGCCCCGGCCCGTCGTGCACCAACGCGAACCCGAACTCGGAGGAGTCCTCGCAGGTGGAATCCCTGTGGGCCAACGGCTTCACCGGCGCGCGCAAGGCGCCGACCCGCGTCTACGAAGTGACCATGCCGGTCAAGTGACCGGAGTCTGACGTCGTCGGGGGAGGCCGCACCGGGTACGCCCGGTGCGGCCTTCGTGCGTCAGAGCCGCGACAGCAGGCGGTCCCGCGCCACTTCCAGGTGGTCGGTCATCGCCCTGCGCGCCGCCGCCGCGTTCCCCGCCACCAGCGCGTCCACGATCACCCGGTGCTCGGTGATCGTCTGCTCGCCGAACGGCTGGTTGTAGTTCAGCCGGAAGAAGTGCAGGTGGCAGTGGGTCCGCGCGAACGCCTGCTCGACCGCCGCGTTGCCGGCCAGGCGCAGGATCAGCTCGTGCAGCCGCTGGTCGTGCGCGGTCAATGCCTTGTAGTCGCTGTAGGCGTCTTCGGCCGGGGCGGGCGGACACGTCGCCAGCTCGGCTTCGAGCAAAGCCACGTTCGCGTCCGACATCGCCGCCGCCGCCAGGGCCGCCGACGGCGGCTCCAGCAGCAGGCGCAGCGCGTACATGTCGTCGACTTCCTTGCGGTCGAGCAGTTCTGTCACCCGGTACCCGCGCAGCGGCAGCCGGCTGACCAGCTCCTCGGACTCCAGGCGCGCCAGCGCCTCGCGCACCGGCGTGCCCGACACGCCCAGCTCGCGCGCGATCTCGTCGATGTTGACGCGCGCGCCGGGCTCGATGCCGTCGTTCATGATCAGCGCCCGGATCTGCTCGTAGACGCCGTCGGCGAGCACCTGCCTGCTCGGCAGGGCTTCGAGCCTTCGTCCGGCGGCCACTCTGGCTCCCCTCGTGTCGTGCCTACAGGCTACTGCTTGCCCGGGACCGATCGCCTCCCGTGAGGATGCAGAATGGTCCGGAATCCTTCGAGCACGGCCTGGACGTCTTCGGCGCCACCGGCTTCGTGGCCGTTGTACTCCCAGACGCCGAGCTGTTTCGGTCCTTTGTAGACGTGGTAGGCGCCGAACACCGTGGACGGTGGCACGATCCCGTCCATCAGCCCGGTGCTGAACCAGGCCGGCGCCGTGGCGCGGGCGGCGAACCCGACGCCGTCGAAGTAGGACAGCACCTCGAACACCCGCGAGATCGCGTGCCGGTGGCCGGCCAGGTACCGGGACAGCTCGACGTAGGGCCGCTCCCCGCCGACCAGGCTGGCCCGCCGGAAGTCGCAGAGGAAGGGCGCTTGCGCGTGCAGGGCCGCCACGTCCGGCACCAGGCCCGCCGCGGCGAGCGCGATGCCGCCGCCCTGGCTGTTGCCGAGCACCGCCACCCGCGCCGGGTCGACCTGCTCCAGCGCCCGGACCGCGTCGACCGCGCGGACCGCGTCGGTGAAGACACGCCGGTAGACGTAGGTTTCGCGGCTCTCGATGCCGCGGGTCAGGTGGCCGGGGTAGGCCGGTCCGCTGCCGACCGGGTCGGCGGTGACCCCGCCTTGGCCGCGGATGTCGACCTGCAGGTGCGCGTACCCGGCCGAGGCCCAGTGCAGCTCTTGGAGAGCACTTCCCCGGCTGCCGCCGTAGCCGTGGAACTGGACGATCGCCGGCAGCGCTCCCTCCGTGCCGCGCGGCAGCCGCAGCCAGGCACGCTGCGGGTGGCCGCCGAATCCCGGGAAGGTCACGTCGAACACGTCGAGGGTTCGCAAGGGGGTCTCCACCGGGACCAGCCGCGGGGCCGGGTCGTGGTCGCGGGCTTCGGCGAGCGTCGACGCCCAGAAGCCGTCGAAGTCTTCCGGTGCTTCATAGGAGCTGCGGTACTCCCACAGCGCGTCGAGGCCGAGGTCGGGGTACATCACAGTCCTTTCAGGACGGTCGATTCGCCGGTCCGCAGCCGCAGCTCGGCCTCCCGGCCGCGGTAGCGCACCCGCACCGGCTCCGCCGGATCGCCCGACAACCGCCGCAGGACGGCGTACCGCAGTTCGCCGTCGCGCCACTCGACGTCGGCCGCGAGCCCGCCGCGGCACCGCAGTCCCCGCGCCTCCCCCGACGTCCAGTCAGCGGGCAGGGCGGGCAGCAGCGTGACGACGTCGTGGTGGCTCTGCAGCACCAGTTCCGCGAGCCCGGCCGGGAAGCCGTAGTTGCCGTCGATCTGGAACGGCGGGTGCGTGCTGAACAGGTTGGGCAGCAGCCCGCCCCACTCGGAGCCGTCGACCGGAGCGTCGCGGTGGCGGTCGCCGGTGAACGGCTGGGTGGCCTCGCTCAGCAGCTTCCGGGCGGTCTCGCCGTCGCCGAGCCGCGCGCGCAGCGCGATCTTCCACGCCCACGACCAGCCCATCGCGCCCGGTCCACGCCGGTCCAGGACCCGCCGGGCCGCGTCCAGCAGATCCGGGGTGTCGAGCCGGCCCAGGGGGTAGAGCGCGACCAGGTGCGACAGGTGCCGGTGCGTCGAATCCGCTTCGGGAAGGTCCTCGGCCCACTCCCCCAGCCGCCCGTCGGGCAGGATCGGCCACGGGCGCAGCCGCGGCAAAGCCCGTTCGATCTCGGCGTACAGCGGATCGTGGACTTCCAGAGCGTTCATCGCGGCGAGGCCGCGCTCGAACACCGCCCGGATCAACGCGATGTCCATGGTCGCCGAGTGGGTCAGCGACTCCTTCGTCCCGGCTTCGGAGAGGAACAGGTTCTCCGGGGACGTCGACGGGCACGTCTCGAGGAAGCCGTCGCGTTCGACGAGCCAGTCCAGGCAGAACTCGGCGCAGCCGCGCAGCAACGGCCACGCCGTCGTCGCCAGGAAGCCGAGGTCGCGCGTGAAGTCGTAGTGCTCCCAGGCGTGCTGGACGAGCCAGGCGCCGCCCAGCTGCCAGAGCGCCCACGAGGGGTTGCCGTGCCCCATCCCGGCCGGCAGCGCCCAGCCCCACAGGTCGGTGTTGTGGTGGGTGACCCAGCCGCGGGTGCCGTACAGCTCGCGGGCGACGTCGGCGCCGGTGACCGCGAGCTTGCCGAGCAGGTCGAACAGCGGGAGGTGGCATTCGCCGAGCCCGGTCGTTTCGGCGGCCCAGTAGTTCATCTGGGTGTTGATGTTGATCGTGTAGTTCGACGACCAGGCCGGGCGGAGGTCGTCGTTCCAGATGCCCGAGAGGTTCGCGGGCGGCGCGCCGGGCCGGGACGCGCTCGCCAGGAGGTAGCGGCCGTACTGGAAGAGCACGGTCGCGGTGAGCTGTTCGTCCGTTCCGGACAGCAGTTCGGCGACGTCGTGGGTGCCGCCCCGCCGTTCGCCGATGGTGAGCGAAGAGGCGCCGAGCAACGGACGCAGATCGGCTTCGTGCGCTCGCCGCAGTTCCACGGCTCCGGTCTCGATGGCCTGCTCGGCCAGCACGGCCGCGCGCCGCCGGTGCTCGTCGCGGGTGTGCCGGCGGTCGCCGATCCAGGCGTCGTACGCGCTGGTCGAACTGGCCAGGACGATCAGGGTACCCGCCGAAGTCCGGGCGACCCGGACGGAAACCGCGCCGAACGGGTCATAGCCCTCGACAGTCCCGTACCGCAGGGGCTCCTCGACTTGGGGTTCGTGCCGGGGTGCGCCGTCGATCGGGATCTCGATGCCGAGGTCCAGGCCGTCCCGCGACACCTCCCGCAGCCGTGTCGACACGTCGACACCGACCTCGGTCACCCCGGACAGCGCGACGCACAGGACCTGCGCGGGCCGGCTCACCCAGGTCGTCCGTTCGACGTCGTGGCCGCCGATGGTCAGCCGTTCGGTGGCCACGCCGCTGTCGAGGTTGAGCGTCCGGCCGTGCGAGGTGCCCTCGGGCAGCGTCAGCCAGAGGTCCACATAGGGCAGGAACTCCTGGCTGTACGGCCCTTCGAAGCCCATCAGCAGGCTTTCGGCCCGCCGGAAGTCCTTCGCGAACACAGCTTCCCGCACTTCGGCGAGCCGTTCGGGTCCGGCGTCGACACCGGCCAGCGCGGCCGCCGGGCCGTCCGGCGTGCCGGACCAGACCGTGGCGTCGTTGACCTGGATCCGGGTGCGACCGGCGCCGCCGAAGACCATCGCGCCGAGCCGGCCGTTGCCGACCGGCATCGCCTCGGTCCAGTCCGCGGCCGGGTCCGGCCAGGAGAGCAGCAGATCCGTCATTTCAACCCCGTGAAGCCGATGGAATCGACCAGCCGGCGGCCCCTAGACGGTGATCTTGTCGACGTCGTAGACATAGCCCGCCTGGTTGCCGATCTGGACGGTGTTGGCCCCGGCCTGCAGGTACACCGGGACGGTGACGGTCTGCGGCGTGTTCCAGTCGTTGTCGTTGCTGCCGGCGACCGGCAGCGGGAACGACGTACCGTTCACCGTGACGATGCCGGTCCGGCTGGAATCGCCGTCCACATAGGACAGCTGCATCAGGTAGGTGCCGGCCTTCGGCACGGTCACGGTCGGCAGGACGACGTAGCCGCTGCCGCCGAGGTAACCGACCTTCTTCCCGTTGCTGCACGCGCAGTCGTAGACCGTCGCGCCGCCCTGGGGACTGCCGTTCTCCGCCTCGTAGGACTTCGGGCCGTCCGCCGCGGGTGTGGTCACGCTGATCTTCTTGCTCGCGGCCGAGGGCCGCCCGTACCGCTGGTTCGCGACGACGGTGAAGTCGTAGCTCGTCGAGGGCCGGAGGCCGGTGACCGTGACGCTCGCGGTGCCGGTCGTGGCGACCTTCTTGGTCCCGGCGAAGACGTCGTAGCTCTGCGCGCCCTTCGAGGCGTCCCACGCCAGCGAGACGCTGGTGCCGGTGGCCGCGGTGCCGTGCACGACCGCCGGGGCGGCGAGGGCGTTGCGGTCGCGCGGGGTGACCTTGAACAGGCGTGAGCCGTGCACCGGCAGGTCGCCGGCCGCCTGGTCGACGTTCTTGTGCGCCCAGAGGTCGCGGATCTCGACGGGGCCGGAGATGCCGAGCTGCGCGAGGTCCGCGGTGACGCGGGCCGGCGTCGCGGCGAGGTTGAACAGCGCCATCGTGTAGCTGCCGTCGGCGTTGCGGTTGTACCAGACCTGCTGGTCGGTCGTCTGGCTCACCGGCTTGGCCGGGATCCCGGCCTGGTCGACCGCGATGACCTCGTCGTTGGTGAGCAGCTTGACGCCGTAGTCGTCGAGCTGGGTCAGGTCGTCGCCGATGTAGAGCGGCGCGGCCTCAATCGCCCACAGCGTCATATAACTCTGCCGCTCGGCTTCGGTGAGGCCGTCCATCTTGCCGCTGCCGACGTCGACGGAGTCGAGGTTGTTCCAGTGCCCGGGGCCGGCGTCGGGGATCCACTGCACGACGTCGTTCCAGCGCTGCTTGACCGAGTTGTTCCAGGTCACGAGGGTGTCGCAGTAGCACTCGACGTCGGTGTCGACGCGCCAGCCGTTCGTGTTGGCCTGCCAGACGTCGGCCTGGCGGTGGCTGAGCGCCCAGGAGATCACGAACTCCATCGGGCGGCCGGTCTTGGCGATGGCTTGGTGCCACGCCTCGACGTCGGAGGTGTTGGTGTAGTTCTCGCCGCCCTTGAAGGAGCCGGGGCCGACGCCGTCGAGCTTGAGGAAGTCGACGCCCCAGCCGGCCAGCAGCCGCGCCACGGAGTCCACGTAGGACTGGGCGCACGGGTTCGTGAAGTCGATCTTGTAGGCGGAGTCCCAGCCGTTGGTCTTGCGCAGGTCGGGGTAGACCAGGTCCCGGGTGTGGCAGTTCGTCGTCCCCGCGATGGGGGAATTGCCGTCGTCGTAGGCCTTGAGGTCGAGACCGACGGCCAGGTACGAGCCGAGCTTGAGGCCCTTCTCGTGGACGTAGTCGGCGACGTACTTCATGCCGTCCGGGAACGTCGTCGGGTTGACGACCGGGCGGGCGTTTTCGTCGAAGCCGCTTGCCCAGCCGGCGTCGATGTTGACGTAGGTGTAGCCGTGTTGCTTGAACTTCGCGGCGAGGACGTCGGCCTGCTGGAGGACGTGGGCCTCGGTGAGCCAGCTGGCCGGGCCGGTCGGGTTGACGCCCGGGTAGTTCGTCGACTCCAGGCTCCAGCTGCTCCAGCCCAGGTAGGGCTTCTGGGCCACCGGTTGCTGTTGTTCGGCCGCGGCCGCCGCGGGGGCCGTGAGCAGGCCGGCGATCACCGTCAGGCCGGCGAGGGCACCCAGGGCCCGTCTGCCGCGTGCTGCCATGACCACTCCTTCGAGGTCGGTGGGGACGTCGTCAGACATCGGAGGACCACGGCGCTTTTGCCCGCAACCGTGGATCCTATAGGATCGACGACGGCTGATTCTTGCTGCTGGGGATCGCGGATGTCAACGACTGCACCGGACAGAGATCGGACGAATCTGAACTGTCGGGGGTGACGGCTAGGTTCGGGGCATGCTGACCACGCTGGCCGTCGAGAACTACCGCTCGCTGCGCGACCTGGTGCTGCCGCTGTCCGGGCTGACGGTGGTGACGGGCCCGAACGGCAGCGGCAAGTCGAGCCTGTACCGGGCGTTGCGGCTGCTGGCGGACGCGTCCCGCAACGGCGCGGTGGCGGCGCTGGCCCGCGAGGGCGGCCTGCCGTCGACGCTGTGGGCGGGCCCGGAGAACGGCGCGCGCCCGGGCAAGCGGGTCCAGGGCACGGTGCGCACGAAGGCGGTCGGCCTCCGGCTGGGCTTCGCGGGCGACGAGTTCGGCTACGCGCTCGACCTGGGGCTGCCGGTCCCGGGCGAGACGATGTTCAACCTGGACCCGGAGTTCAAGCGGGAGGCGGTGTGGGCGGGGCCGGTCCTGCGGCCGGCGGCCCTGCTGGCGGACCGGGCGGGTCCAGCAGTGCGCACCCGGGTGGCCTCCGGCGCGTGGGACGACGAGCGGTTCAAGATCCGGCTGTCGGACAGCATGCTGAGCGAGTTCGCGGACCCACGGGCGTGCCCGGAGCTGCTGGTGGTCCGCGAGCGCATCCGATCATGGCGGTTCTACGACCACTTCCGCACGGACGCGACGGCCCCGGCCCGCCAGTCCCGCGTGGGCACGCGAACGTTCATCCTCTCCCACGACGGCGCGGACCTGGCCTCGGCCCTGCAGACGATCATCGAGATCGGCCGCGCGGCAGAGCTGGCAGCGGTCGTGGACGCGGCGTTCCCGGGCTCACGGGTGTCGGTGGAATCCCAGGAGGAGGTGTTGTCGATCCGCTTCCACCAGCACGGGCTGTTGAGGCCGCTGTCGGCGGCGGAGCTGTCGGACGGGACGTTGAGGTTCCTGCTGTGGGTGGCGGCGTTGCTGACGCCCAGGCCACCGGAGCTGCTGGTGCTGAACGAGCCGGAGACATCCCTCCACCCGGACTTGCTCCCGGCACTGGCAGCGCTGATCGCGACGGCGGCAAAGGAGACGCAGCTGGTGGTGGTATCGCACGCGGCGGCGTTGATCCGGGCGTTGTCGGAGATATCCGAGGTGGCGGCGTTGGAGCTGGAGAAGGAGGGCGGCGAGACGAAGCTGGTGGGGCAGGGGAGGTTGGACCGGCCAAGCTGGCACTGGCCGACCCGCTAGACCGGCCCGGTCACACCGGCGGCCAGACGTCTTGAATGAGTCATTCAGGACCTCCAACGCCCTGAATGACTCATTCAAGACATCCGGCGCCCCCGGCAGCCGGCAGCCGGCAACGCAAGCCAACCAGGAGATCACCAGACCTCCCCCGCCCCTCATCCTCGCCGCACATCAGTCGCCGGTTGAGTTTGTCAAGGCACGCTTTCCCGCCTTGACAAACTCAACCGGCGACTGAACACTCCGCGAGGAGGGGCGGGGGATGTCGGTTCCGAAAGATCAACCGCCCGTGCTCTCCCGGATCTCCAGCGCGAACGGCGTCTGGATGTCCTGCGGCGCCAACCCCTTGTCCCCCGTGATCCGCCGGTGCACCAGATCGATCGCCGCCTCGGCCAGCGCCGTCTTGTCCGGCGCGATCGTCGTCAACGACGGCAGCGAAAACGCGCTCTCCTCGTTGTTGTCGAACCCCACGATCGCCACGTCCTCGGGCACCCGCAGCCCCAGCTCCGCCACCGCCCGCAACGCGCCGATCGCCAGCAGGTCGTTGAAGCAGAACACCGCGTCCGGCGGCGCGTCCGAAGCCAGCAGGGACTTCATCGCCGCCGCCCCCACCGACCGGTGCCACTTCTCCGCCGGCGCCACCAAAGCGTCCGAATAGGACAGACCCGCCGCGGCCAAGCCCGCCCGATACCCCGCGAGACGCTGCGAAGACGTCCCACGAGAGGGATTCCGCCCGATGGCCGCGATCCGCGTGCGCCCCAGCGAGGCCAGATGCGACACCGCCGTCTGCGCCGCCAGGACGTTGTCGATCGCGACGTGGTCGATCGGCACGTCGACCGCGTGCTCGCCCAGCATCACCAGCGGGATCTCCCCCGGCGAGGGGAAATCCGCCGCCTCCAGGGCTTCCGGGTGCACCAGCGCCCCGTCCACCAGGTGCGGCCCCAGCGACGACAGCGTCTCGCGCTCCCTCGACCGCGTCCCCTGCGTCTGCTCGATCAGGACGCTCCAGCCCCGCTTCTGCGCCGCCGTGATGACCAGGCCGGCCAGCTCGCCGAAGTACGGGATCGACAGCTCCGGCACCATCAGCGCCAGGAACCCCGTGCGCCCGCGACGCAGGTTCCGCGCGCCGACGTTGGGCCGGTAGCCCGTCGCCGCCAGCGCCTCCTCGACCCGCCGCCGGTTCTCCGGCTTGACGAAGGCATAGCCGTTCACCACGTTCGACACCGTCTTCACCGACACTCCGGCGAGCGTGGCGACGTCTTTGAGCGTCACGGTCACGGGCGGCTCCTTCGGGATAGTGAGCACGAAGTGTAGCGAGGATTTGCCGGTTTACAACGTTGTTCCAACGATGTAAAAAGTACCTCAAGGCTCCCGCGGTGAAGTGGATCACCCCGGTGAGCGGGCCACCACCGTCGCTGCCCGAGGAGTCACCGTGCCGCTGTCCCCCCGTCCCCTCCTGGTCCTGGCCACCGCGGCCGCCGCCGCGCTCACCCTGACCTCCTGCACCAGCCGGGAAGAAACCCCCGCGGCCCCGTCGAGCGGCGGCGGACCCGCCGCCAGCGCCCAGTCCGTCGCCCCGAGCGCCGACGGCTGCACCATCGACAAGACCGGTTACCCCAAGGTCGACCTGAAGACCGCGGTGGTCGGTTTCTCACAGTCCGAAAAGGAAGCCAATCCCTTCCGGATCGCCGAGACGCAGTCCATTCGCGACGAAGCCGCCAAGCTCGGCATCGCGAACGACAAGCTGCTCGTCACCAACGCCCAGAGCGACCTGAACAAGCAGATCAGCGACATCAAGTCGATGCTCGACCGGGGCGCCCAGCTCCTCGTCGTCGCGCCGCTGAACTCCGACGGCCTCCAGCCGGCGCTCGACGCGGCGAAGGCCAAGAAGGTCCCGGTCGTCACCATCGACCGCAAGGTGACGTCGCAGCCCTGCACCGACTACCTGACCTTCATCGGCTCGAACTTCGTCGAGCAGGGCAAGCGCGCGGCGCAGGAGATGGCGCGGGTCACCGGCGGCACCGGCAAGGTCGCGATCCTGCTCGGCGCGTCCGGCAACAACGTCACCACCGACCGCACCTCCGGCTTCAAGGACGAGCTGGCGAAGACGGCCGGCCTGAGCGTGGTCGCCGAGCAGACGGGTGAATTCGACCGCTCCAAGGGCCAGGCCGTGATGGAGCAGCTCATCCAGAGCCACCCGGACATCACCGCCGTCTACGCCGAAAACGACGAAATGGGCGTCGGCGCGGTCAACGCGCTCAAGACCGCCGGCAAGACGCCGGGCAAGGACGTCAAGGTCATCTCGATCGACGGCACCCGCAACGCCGTGCAGCTGATCGCCGACGGCAGCTACAACGCCGTGATCGAGTCCAACCCGCGCTTCGGCCCGCTGGCCTTCCAGACGCTGCAGAAGTTCGAGAACGGCGAGGCCATCCCGGCCAGCATCGTGATCACCGACGACCAGTACGACGAGACCAACGCTTCGCAGAAGGTCGGGAACGCGTACTGATGACGGCAGCCACCGAAGAGGACGTCGCCATGACGACCGCACCGGTGCTCGAGGTGGCCGGGGTGACCAAGCGGTTCCCCGGCACCCTCGCGCTCGACGACGTCAGCTTCGCGCTGCGACCGGGCGAGGTGCACGCGCTGGTCGGCGAGAACGGCGCGGGCAAGTCCACGCTGATCAAGGTGCTCACCGGCGTCTACCAGCCCGACGAGGGCGAAGTGCGCCACCTCGGCGAGCCGGTGACGTTCAAGCGGCCGATCGACGCGCAGCGGGCCGGGATCTCCACGATCTACCAGGAGGTCAACCTCGTCCCGCTGATGAGCATCGCCGGCAACGTCTTCCTCGGCCGCGAGCCGCGCACGAAGGCCGGTCTCGTCGACTGGTCGAAGATGTACGCCGACGCCCGCGAGCTGCTCAAGGGCTACGGCATCGAAGACGACGTCAAGCGCCCGCTGCACACCCTCGGTGTCGGCGCGCAGCAGATGGTCGCGCTCGCCCGCGCGGTCTCCACCGATGCCAAGGTCGTCATCATGGACGAACCGACGTCGTCGCTGGAGCCGCGCGAGGTCGAGACGCTCTTCGAGGTGTTGAACCGGCTGCACGCCGAGGGCATCGCGATCGTCTACGTGAGCCACCGGATGGACGAGCTGTACCGGGTCTGCGAAAGCGTCACCGTGCTGCGCGACGGCCGGGTCGTCCACAGTGGACCGTTGAAGGACCTGCCGCGCATCGAGCTGGTGTCCAAGATGCTCGGCCGCGAGATCAAGCAGATCCGCGAAGAGGGCGTCACGGCGTTCGGCGAGGAACACGACGTCGAGCGCGAACCGCTGCTCAAGGCCGAGGGCCTGTCCGGCATGCGGAGGCTGCACGACGTCTCGGTGAGCATCCGGCCCGGCGAGGTCGTCGGCCTCGCCGGCCTGCTCGGCTCCGGCCGCAGCGAGACGGCGCGGGCCATCGTCGGTGCCTTCCCGCTCGACGGCGGATCCGTGCTGCTGGCCGGAAAACCGCTCAAGAAGGGCAAGATCAAGGCCGCCATGCGGGCCGGGATCGCGCTGCTGGCCGAGGACCGCAAGACCGACGGGATCATCCCGAACCTGTCGGTCCGCGAGAACATCGTGCTCGCCGCGCTGCCGACGCTCTCGCCGTTCGGCCTGGTCAGCAAGTCCAAACAGGACAAGATCGTCAAGATCTTCATGGAGCGCCTGCGGATCAAGGCGGCCAGTCCCGAGCAGAAGGTCTCGGAACTGTCCGGCGGCAACCAGCAGAAGGTGCTGCTCGCCCGCTGGCTCGCCACCGGCCCGAAGATCCTGCTCCTCGACGAACCGACGCGCGGCATCGACGTCGGCGCCAAGGCCGAAGTGCAGGCGCTGATCGACGAACTCGCGCGGGAAGGGCTCGGCGTGCTGCTCATCTCGTCCGAACTCGAAGAGCTGATCGACGGCTCCGACCGCGTGGTCGTGCTGCGCGACGGCTCGGTCGTCGGCGAGCTGACCGGCGACGGCATCACCGAGGAGAACGTCCTGACCGCGATCGCCGCCGAGACCACCGAGGGTGACAACGATGTCTAGCGCCACCCTGACGAGAACCCCCGACCGCGCGAAAGTCACCGCGTGGCTGCAGAACTACGGCGTCTACCTGGCCGTCGTGGTGCTGCTGCTGTTCAACGTGTTCTTCACCGAGAACTTCCTGTCCGCGGCCAACTTCCGCACCCAGCTGGTGCAGGCGGCGCCGGTCTGCATCGTCGCGCTCGGCATGGCGCTGGTGATCGGCACCGAGGGCATCGACCTGTCGGTCGGCTCGGTGATGTCGATCGCGGCCGCGCTCATCCCGCTCTACCTGGGCGCCGGGCCGCTGATGGCGATCATCGTCGCGGTCGTCGCGGGCGTGCTTTCCGGTTTGTTCAGCGGCTACCTGGTGGCGTACCTGGGGATCCAGCCGATCATCGCGACCCTCGCGTTGCTCGTCGGCGGGCGCGGGCTCGCGCTGGTCATCGCCCACGGCCAGCTCGTCCAGCTGCGCAACCAGGACTTCCTGGCGCTGGGCACCGGCGACCTGCTCGGCGTGCCGATCATGGTGATCGTCGCGGGCGTGCTGGCGGTGCTGACCGGGCTGGTCGTCCAGCGCACGACGTTCGGGCGGCACCTGGTCGCGGTCGGCGGCAACCGCGCCGCGAGCACCCTGGCCGGTCTGCCGGTGAAGCGCGTGCTCATCAGCGTCTACGTCATCTCCGGGGCACTGGCCGCGATCGCCGGCGTGCTGGCGACGTCGCGGCTGGCCGCCAGCGACCCGAGCGACGTCGGCCTGCTGATGGAGCTGTCCGCGATCACCGCGGTCGTCGTCGGCGGCACGCCGCTGACCGGCGGCCGGGCCCGCGTGCTCGGCACCGTGTTCGGCGCCCTGCTGATGCAGCTCGTCCAGGCGACCCTGATCAAGCACAACCTGCCGGACTCCACCGCGCAGATGGTCCAGGCGGCCATCATCGTCGTCGCGGTCTACGTCGCCCGTGAGCGGAGCAGCCGATGACAGCCGTCCAGACCACCGCTCGGAACGCGGCGTTCGCCGGGGTACTGCAGCGCCAAGGCGCGGCCGTCGTGCTCGTGCTCGGCATCTTCGCTTCGTGGTTCGCCTTCCCGCACTTCGGCACCGCGGACAACCTGCGCAGCCTGGTGCTGCAGGGCTCGTTCCTCGCGGTGATCGCGCTGGGCATGACGTTCGTGATCATCTCCGGCGGCATCGACCTTTCGGTCGGCTCGAACTACGCGCTGGGCGGCGTCCTCGCCGCGTGGGGCGCGCAGTACGGGCTCGTCGTCGCGATCCTGTTGCCGCTGGCCGTGTGTTCGCTGATCGGGTTCATCAACGGCCTGCTCATCGCCCGCACCGGGATGGCGCCGTTCATCGTGACGCTGGCGTCGCTGCTGTTCGCCCGGGGACTGTTGCTGGCCCTGACGTCCGAAGGCTCGACGACGTACAAAGTGGACCCGGGCTCGGCGTTCCTCTGGCTCGGCCAGGGCACGATCTTCGGCATCGGCGTCCCGGTGTACCTCACGCTCGTGCTCTTCGCCCTCGGCGGGCTTCTCCTGCGCCGCACGCGGTTCGGCCAGTCGGTGTTCGCCATCGGCGGCGCCGAGCAGTCGGCGCTGCTGATGGGCCTGCCGGTGGCCCGCACGAAGATCAGCCTCTACACGCTCAGCGGCGCGCTCGCCGGGTTCGCCGGTGTGCTCACCGCCGCGTACCTGCAGTCCGGCGTCACGGTGATCGGCGTCGGCACCGAACTGGACGCGATCTCGGTCGTCGTCATCGGCGGCACGCTGCTCACCGGCGGCGCCGGGACGATCATCGGCACGCTCGTCGGCGTGCTGCTGCGCACGCTGATCCAGAACGTCATCAACCAGATCGGCACTCTCGACTCCAACTACCAGACGGTGGTGAGCGGGGCCTTCCTGCTCGTCGTCGTGGTGATCCAGCGCGCGCTGGCGCGCTCCCGGACCCGCTGAGCTCCGTTCCCCCGACAGGAGGTCTCAACGATGTTCCACCCTGCCCGAAAAACCCGGAGATGGCTGACCGCGGCCGCGGCGTTCGCGGTCGCGGTGGCCGGCCTCGGCACCGTGCCGGCGGCCAGTGCGGCGGACGCGCCGCAGTGGCAGCGGCTGACCCCACCGCTGTCCACGCCGTGGACGAAGGACGTCTCCCCTGCCAACGCCCTGCCCGACTACCCCCGGCCCCAGCTGACCCGCGACAAGTGGCAGAACCTCAACGGCGTCTGGGAGTTCGCCAAGGCGACCCCGGGTGAGGCCGCGCCGATCGGGAAGACGCTCGGCGAGCGGATTCTCGTGCCGTACCCGGTCGAGTCCGCGCTGTCCGGGATCATGCGCCACGAAACGAACATGTGGTACCGGCGCGCGTTCGAGGTCCCGAAGACCTGGCAGATCGGCAAGGGACAGCGGCTGCAGCTGCACTTCCAGGCCGTCGACTACGACGCGACGATCATCGTCAACGGCAGGACCGTCGCCCGCCACACCGGCGGCTACGACGCGTTCACCGTCGACGTCACCGACGCGCTGACCACGGCCAGGACCCAGGAGCTCGTCGTCGGCGTCGCCGACCCGAACGACCAGGGCGGCCAGCCGATCGGCAAGCAGCGCCAGCCCGGCGACGGCATCTTCTACACGCCGACCTCCGGCATCTGGCAGACCGTGTGGATGGAGCCGGTGGCGACCGCGCACATCGACCGCCTGGACGTGACGCCGGACGTGGCGACCGGCTCGGTCACGGTGAACGCCGTGGTCGGCGGCCCGGTGCGCCAGCGCGTCGAAGCCGTCGCCTACGACCACGGGCGCCCCGTCGGACGCGTGTCCGGCGACGCGAACAAGCCGTTGACGCTCAAAGTGGACCGGCCGCACCTGTGGTCGCCGGACGACCCGTTCCTCTACGACCTGCGCGTCAAGCTGTCCGGCGGGGACGAAGTCGGTTCGTACTTCGGGATCCGGTCGATCAGCGTCGGCAAGACCGCCGACGGCAAGCAGCGGATGCTGCTCAACGGCAAGTTCGTCATGCAGGTCGGCCCGCTCGACCAGGGTTTCTGGCCGGACGGCATCTACACCGCGCCGACCGACGCGGCGCTGAAGTTCGACCTCGAGCAGGAGAAGGCGCTCGGCTTCAACATGGTGCGCAAGCACATCAAGGTCGAGCCGGACCGCTGGTACTACTACGCCGACAAGCTGGGCTTGCTGGTCTGGCAGGACATGCCGGCGATGAAGGACGACGTGGAGCCGTCGGCCGCCTCGCGCGTCAACTACGAGTCCGAGATGAAGCGGATGATCGACCAGCACCGCAGCTTCCCGTCGATCGTCACCTGGGTGCCGTTCAACGAGGGCTGGGGCGACTACGAAGTCGGCCGCATCGCCGATCTCGTCAAGTCCTGGGATCCCTCCCGGTTGGTCAACGCCGAATCCGGCGTCAACTGCTGCCGGTCCGAACCGGACAGCGGCAAGGGCGACATCTACGACGACCACACCTACACCGGTCCCGGCACGCCGATCCAGACCGGGACGCGCGCGGCGGTCGACGGCGAGTACGGCGGCCTCGGCCTCAAGGTCGCCGGCCACGAGTTCGACGCGGCGGGCAGCTTCGCCTACGAGATGGAGCCCGACAGCGCGACGCTGACCCGGCGCTACGGCGAGCTGCAGCAGCGGCTGCTGCTGGTCGCCCAGCGGTGCGGCGTCTCGGCCGGCGTCTACACGCAGACCACCGACGTCGAGAAGGAGGTCAACGGCTTCTTCACCTACGACCGGCAGGTGAAGAAGATGGACTTCGCGGCGGTCCGCGCGGCGAACCTCGCGGTCATCAGGGGCGCGACCGGCGCTCCCGTGTCCGGGCCCTCGGTTCCGCAGGGCACCCCGGGCATCGACGGCATCGCGGCGTACCCGTTCGACGAGAACGCGGGCACGGTCGCCGAGGACGTCGTCGGCAGCCACGACGCCACGCTCGTCGGCGGCGCGTCCTGGACGGCGGGCAAGACCGGCTCGGCGCTGGCGGTGAACGGGTCGGGCCAGTACGCCGACACGGGTGCCGCGCTGGTGGACACCGAAGGCAGCTACAGCGCGGCGGCGTGGGTGAAGTTCAACGCCGTGGGCGACGGCTTCCAGACGATCGTCAGCCAGGACGGCCCGAGCAACAGCGCGTTCTTCCTGCAGTACTCCGGCCAGGACCACCGGCTCGCGATGAGCTTCGTGGGCACGCGGGCCCTGGCGCCCACGGCCCCGGAAGCGAACCGCTGGTACCACGTGGTCGGCGTCCGCGACGCGGCTTCGGGCACGCTGAAGCTGTACGTGGACGGTCAGCTGGCGGCCACGAAGAGCGTCTGCCTCGGCGACGCGTCGACGGGCAACACGGTGATCGGCCGCGGCAAGTACGGCGGCGGCCCGGTCGACTTCCTCAACGGTGCGGTCGACCAGGTCCACGTCTACGACCGCGCGCTGTCCGACGCGGACGTGAGCACGTTGTACGCCAGCGGTAAGTAGCCGTTTGTCCGGAATGGCCGCATCGGGAGATCCCCGGTGCGGCCATTCCGCGTTCTTGCGCCGAAAACGGCGTAACGGCAACGAAAGGACCGTCGATACGGGACTGAACCGAACTTCTTGGGGGAGGCCCGATGGGCTCGAAGATCCGGGCGGCAGCCGTGTGCGCCGCCGTCTCCGCACTGGCCGCGACCGTGCTCACCGCGGCGCCGGCCGCCGCTTCGACGATCACCGAAAGCACCGCCGGCTCGTGGGCGTACATCGACTCGGCCGCGCCGCGCACCAGCTTCGCGAACCCGGCGGGTGACCTCCCGGTGGGCGCGCACACCTACGCGAACGGCGTCAGCCACGTTTCGAAGGCCTACGTGACGTTCGACCTCTCGGCCCTGCGCGGGAACCGGCTGGAGCGCGCGGGGGTGTCCATCGACGAGACCGCCGTCGCCGACTGCTCGACGCCCCGCACCACCCAGCTGTGGCTGACCGAGCCCGCGAAGAAGCCGACGTGGAACAGCCAGCCGGCCGAACTGGTCCAGGCGGGCGGGCCGGTCATCGACACGTCCTGCCCGGCCCGCGGGGTCTTCTGGAACGCCACCGCGGCCCTGCAGAGCGCGCTCGACGCCGGCCAGAAGACTGCGACCTTGGCCATCCGGCTACCGGACGACCAGCAGAACGACCCGAAGTTCGGCCGGGCCTACAACCCGCACGCCACGCTGAGCATCACCTACAACCGGGCGCCTTCGAAGCCGGCCCAGCTCACCGTGAACACGTCCGCGTGCACGGCGAAACCGGTCGTCGCCGGTGCCGGTTCGACCACCCTCGGCGCCGCGGTCACCGACCCCGACGGTGACTTCGGCACGGCCGAGTGGGCGCTGTGGCCGGTCGACCACCCCGAGCTGCGCGTGACGATCCAGAACTCCTTCACCGGGAACGGCGTCTCGCTCGACGTGCAGGGCCGGCTGGCCGACGCCACGACGTACGCGTGGCAGGTCCGCGCGCTCGACCGCACCGATGCGGGACCGTGGAGCGCCATCTGCAAGCTGACCACCGACTTCGTCCGGCCGGACAAGGCGCCGGTGGTGACCTCCGCGGACTACTACGAAGTCGGGCTCGGCACCGGCGGGACGGGCATCCCCGGCTCGTTCACCTTCACCGCCAACGGAGTTCCGGACGTCGTCGGCTACTACTACGGCCTCTTCGACACCCCGGGTTCGTACGTCCCGGCCACGCGCAAGGGCGGCCCGGCCACGGTGACCGTGGTGCCCCAGCAGAGCGGCCCGCAGTACCTGTCGGTGTGGAGCGTCGACGCCGCGGGCGCGCGCTCCGACCGCACCGACTACCGCTTCTGGGTGGCGTCGAACGAGCCCGGCGTCGCCTGCACACCGTGGGACGGGTATGTCGGCGAAGCACGCCAGTGCACGTTCACCCCGAACGGGCCGTCCCCGGCGACCGCGTACGTCTACCACCTCGGCCAGGACGACGACCGGACCGTGCCCGCCGGACCGGACGGCACCGCGACGGTCACCGTCGTGCCGACCGACTACCAGCAGCCGTACCCGGAGCTCACGGTGCGGGCGAAGCTGGCGAACGGCTACGTGACGGGCCCGTCGGCCACGTCGTTCTCGGTCGAGGCCGGCGAACCCGAGATCACCCCGCTCACCACGAACCCCGTGCAGGGGCGGCCCGCGCAGTTCCGGGTGCACGCCACGCTGCCGGGCGCGGCATCGGTGACCTACCGCTGGCAGGACCAGGAGTGGGCCACCGCACCGGTCGACGAGAACGGCGACGCGACCGTGACCGTCACGCCGGCGACCGCGTCCTGGGGCGTGTTCATCGCGCACAACACCACCGCGGCGGGGATCCGCTCCGGTGACGCCTGGGTGAACCTGAACGTGGCCTCGAACCAGCCGGCCGTCACGAGCGCCGAGTACCCCGCGAACGACGCGGGCGGCGCGGTGGGCACCCCGGGGACGTTCGTGTTCTCCTCGCCCGTGGCGGGCGCGGTGAGCTACGGCTACGAGTTCGACGGCGGGCCGTCCGGCACCGTCGCGGCGGGCCCGTCCGGCACCGCTTCCGTGGTGTTCACCCCGACCCGGCGCTACCCGAACTCGGTCCGGGTGACCACGACGTTCGCCGACGGCGTGGTGTCGGAGGCGACCGTGTACACGTTCACCGCCAAGTCCGCGGCGCCCACCGTGACCTGCGACTCCGGCGCCGACTCGGTCCGGCCCGAGCAGCACATCCAGTGCTCGGTGCAACCGCTGCAGGCGAACCCGGCGAGCTACGGCTACGCGATCGGGTCCGGCGCCGAGACGGCGGTGCCCGCGTCCGCGGACGGCACCGCGTCGTTCGGCTTCGACGTGCCGGCCGATCAGCCGAACGCCGCGTACCTGACGCTGCGGACGTGGAGCGTGAACGCGGCGGGCGTCCGGTCGGACGAGACCACCACCCTGTTCTACGTGTGGACCGTGCCGGGGTCCGCGCGCGCGGTTTGACCTGGAGCCCGCTCCAGCCGCTACCGTCGCTGTCATGACCGATGATCGTTTCGAACGCGGCAAGCGGGCTCTGGTCGACCTCAACGGGGAAGAGACCGCCCAGCGCGTGCTCGACAGCCTCGCGGACATCTCGCCGAAGCTCTCCGACAGCCTCGTGTCGTGGGGCTTCGGCGAGATCTACACGCGGCCGGCGCTCGTGCCGCGGGACCGGCAGCTCGTCACGCTCGGCATGCTCACCGCGCTCGGCGGGTGCGAGCCGCAGCTGGAGGTGCACGTCAACGCGTCGCTCAACGCCGGGCTGAAGCCGGAGGAGATCGTCGAAGCGCTGCTGCAGTCGGCCGCCTACTGCGGCTTCCCGCGGGCGCTCAACGCGACCGCCGTCGCGAAGAAGGTCTTCGCCGAACGTGGGCTGCTGCCGGTGGCGGACGCATGAGGGTCGTCCTCTTCGGCGCGACCGGCATGGTCGGCCAGGGCGCGTTGCGGGAGTGCCTGCTCGACGAGCGCGTCGAGGCGGTGCTGGCGATCGGCCGGTCCCCCCTCGGCGTGACGCACCCGAAGCTCACCGAACGCGTCGAGGAGGATCTGTTCGCCCTCGAGCCGATCACCGGCTACGACGTGTGCCTCTTCTGCCTCGGCGTGTCCTCGGTCGGCATGGCGCCGGCGGAGTACGAGCGGATCACCTACGAGCTGACCCTTTCGGTCGCGCGGAAACTGCCCGAAGGCACCACGTTCGGGTACGTCTCGGGCCAGGGCACCGACAGCACCGAACGCGGCCGGGTGCGCTGGGCGCGGGTCAAGGGCGCCACCGAGAACGCGCTCGCGAAGCTGCCGTTGCGGACGTTCGCCGTCCGCCCCGGCTACATCCAGCCGATGCACGGGATCACGTCCAAGACCACGTTGTACCGGACGCTCTACCGCGTCGCGATGCCGCTGTACCCGCTGCTGCGGCGGCTGTTCCCCCGCTTCGTGACGACCAATGAGGAAGTCGGCCGGGCGATGCTGGAAGTCGCCGAGAACGGCTACGAGAAGCCCGTCCTCGAGAACACCGACATCGTCACTGCCGCCGCGCGACGAGGCCGGCCAGCAGGTTCGTGAGGTTCTCCGCCACCACCGCCTCGAACCCCGGCGCACCCCCGGCCTCGGCCGTCGCCAGCGCGACCGCCTCGGTCGGGTTCGCGTAGGGCCACGCCCCCGACACCACGACCACGACGGCCCGGGCGAACACCCGGGCCGCATCCGCGGACAGCTCCGGGACGCCGGCGCGCACCAACGACGCCAGCCGCTCGAGGTTCGCGGCCGCGCGGAGCTTGAAGCCGCGCGCGAACTCCAGGGAGATGTTGCGCTCCAGCACCGGCGCCATCGCGCTGATCAGCTCGCACAGCAGCCGCCGCTCGGCCAGCGTCGCCGCGATCGTCCCGGCGATCCGCTCTTCCCGCTCGAACGGCAGCTCCCCGAACGCCAGCTCGTCGAGCCACGCCGTCCACGCCGTGTCGAGGACCTCGAGGAAGACCGCCTCACGGCTGTCGAAGTAGCGGAGCACATTGGACTTCGCGAGCCCGACGCGGCAGGCCAGCTCCCGCAGGCTGATGTCGGCGACCGGGTGTTCGGCCAGCAGCTCCCGCGCGGCGGCGAGGATCGCGGTGCGGCGCGCCTCGACCTGCTCCGGCCTCCGGGCCCGCTGGAATCCGGCGCTCATGGCGCCGACAGTATCCCCCTCAGCTGCGACTGGTGGCCTCGCGCCGGGTCTTCACCCGCCGGTAGCTCCAGATCAGCAGCGCGAACAAGATCACCGACGACAGGATCAGGCTCGACCCGGTGCTCCAGCCGGCGAACGGCAGCGACTTCACCGTGCCCCAGACGATCCCCGCGGCCAGCAGCGCCAGCCCGGCCAGCACAGACCCGGCGATCCGCAGCGGCGAGGAAACGCTCTCCTCGGCCGCCTTCATCGCGCGGTCGCGCACCGGGTCGACGTACTTCTCCAGCGCCGGGAACTCCGACGCCAGCAGGAGGAGCCCGGCGAGCACGAGCAGCAGCCCGGGGCCGGGCAGGACGAGCAGCAGCACCCCGACCACCAGCAGGATGGCACCGGCCACCGTGATCAGGATCCGCTTCGCCTGTTTGCCGAGACCCACTGGGCGTCTCCCCTCGTTTCGTCCGATTCTTCCTGGTCGCGGCCCCGCGTGCCACTCACGAGGGCGCGCGCCCTGGCCGCGGCCACGGTCAGGCCCGCCAGCGCGACCACGCCGAGCGCGACCACGAGCCCGGGCCAGACGTGGAGCACCTGGGCGTAGGTACCCCGCCGCCCGGCGAATACCCACCCGAGCAGCTGCGGCAGGAAGGCCAGCGGGACGAGCGGCAGCAGTGGCGGCACGATCCGCCACCACCGCCGCTTCCGCCGGGCTCGCCGTACCCCCAGGACGGCCAGTCCGACGGCGACGACGGCCAGCGCGGCCAGGACCCGGTCGGCGATCACCCCGGCGGGCAGCGCAGGCTCGGGAGACCGGCCCTGCAGCAGGCTCGCGAGGTCCTGGGCCAGCAGCTCGGCCTCGTTGTCCAGCGCCATGCCGGTGTTCGCCACCACCGCGACGCCGTACCCATCGGGCAGCAGCACCTGCGCGGCGGTGTGGGAGAACCACTCACCGGTGTGCGACGTCACGCCGTCGCGGACGCGCCAGCCCAGCGCGTAGTCGCGACCGGGCGCGGGCGTGTGCGCGCTCCGGACTGATTCCGGGGTCAGCACCCCACCGCCGTCCTGCTGCGCCCGCAGCCACTTCGCCAGGTCTTCCGCGGTGCTCAGCACGCCGTGGCTGCCACCGGTGAACCAGTCCGGTTCGGGCACCTCGACCTCGAACCCGAAGGCCCGGACGTACCCGGCGGTCCCGGGCGGTTCGTCCACGGTGGAGCTGGCAGTCATGCCGAGCGGCGCGAACAGCCGCGTTTTCAGGTACTCCGCGAACGGCTGCCCGGCCACGACCTCGACGATCCGGGCGGCCACTTCGTAGTTCGGGTTGTGGTAGTGGAACTGCGTCCCGGGCTCGCTGGCCAGCTGCGCGTCCTTCAGCCGCGAGACGGCTTCGGCGAGCGTGTGCGGCTGCGGCAACGCCAGGTCGGGGAAGGCGGAGTCGGCCATCCCGGACGTCTGGTCCAGCAGCATCCGGACGGTGATCCGCGCGCCGCGGTCGTCGGCGAGCCGGAAGTCCGGCAGGTAGCGCGGCACGGGTGCGTCCAGCTCGAGCCGCTTGGTTTCGACGAGCTGGAGCACGGCGAAGGCGGTCATGGACTTGCTCAGCGACGCGATCGGCAGCGGCGTCGACGCGGTGATGGGCCTACCGGCGGAGTCGTGGCCGTAGCCGGCGACGCGAACGACGTCACCGCCGTGGGTGACGGCGACCGCGGCGCCGGGGAGGCCGGTGTGGTCGAGGTAGGCGCGAACGTACTCGTCGATGCCGGACCCCTGATCGGCGGCGGCCGGGGTCGCGGTGGCGAGCAAGAGCGTCGCGAGCAGGAGGAAAAGCCTGGTCATGGCGGTGAACGTAGATCTTCGGCCGGGTCGGCGACCGCTGCCGGACGACGTCGGCCACCCCCGACTTTCGGCAGGTCTTGACAGCCCGGCTATATTCAACACATCGGTTGATAAACAGATTGGTTGATAAAGATGGCGGTTGACGAGGAGGCGCTGGACCGGGCGTTCACCGCACTCGGCGACCCGGTCCGCCGGGCCCTGATCGCCCGGCTGTCGCGCGGCGAAGCAACGGTCAACGAGCTGGCCGAGCCGTTTTCGATCACGAAGCAGGCGGTGTCCCGGCACATCCAGGTGCTGGAGCAGGCCGGCTTGATCACGCGCAGCCGCGACGGCCAGCGCCGGCCGTGCCACCTGGTGCCATCCGCCCTCGAAGCGCTGACCGGCTGGATCGACACGTACCGGCTGGCCACCGAACGCAGCTACCGGCGGCTCGACGCCGTCTTGGAAACCTTGGAGGAGCAGCAATGAGCACGACGATCACCGCCCAGCCCGGAACGCCGTTCATCGAGATCACGCGCGAGTTCGCGGCTCCGCCGTCGGCGGTCCTGCGCGCCCACACGGACCCCGAGCTGATCGTGCGCTGGCTGGGCCCGCACGGGATGGAGATGGAGATAGTCGAGCTGAACGCGAGGTCAGGCGGCACGTACGACTACATCCACCGCGACGCCCGGGGCGAGTACCGCTTCCGCGGCGTGTACCACACGGTGAGCGCCGACCGGATCATCCAGACGTTCGAGTACCTGGGCGCGCCCGGCGAGGTAACGCTCGATTCGATGGTGCTGACGGACCTGGGCGGGCGTACCCGCATGGTGACGCAGTCGGTGTACCCGTCGGTTTCGGCGCGCGACGCGGCGCTGGAGAGCGGGATGAGCCGCGGGATCACCGAGTCGTACGAGCGGCTCGACAAGGTACTGGCGGACTGAGATGCCGCGCGTCGTCGCGAGTTTCTGCATGTCGTTGGACGGGTTCGTCGCGCGGCCCGACGATTCGGTCGGGCCGCTGTTCGACTGGTACACCGCTGGTGACGTCGAGGTCCCGATGGTCGGGTATCCGATGACGTTCCGGGTTGCGCCGTCGAGTGCTTCGTATCTTCGGTCCTTTATGGACTCTGTTCGCGGCAGTGCTTTCGTCTGCGGGCGGCGGGTTTTCGACTACACACGGGGGTGGGGTGGTCGTCCTCCTGGTGGGGGTTCCGCCTTCGTCGTCACTCATCGTCCGCCGCCTTCCTGGTCTTCCTCTGTTCTGGCGCCCTTCACGTTCGTTTCGGATGTCGCTCACGCCGTTGAGTTGGCTGTTGCCGCCGGGGATGGGACCGTTGGGGTCTCTGGGCCCTCCATTGCTCGGCAGTGCCTGGAGCTTGGGCTTCTCACTGAGGTTCGGGTCGATCTCGTTCCGGTCTTTCTCGGTTCCGGGGTCCCCTACTTCTCCGGTCTCTCGCCTTCTTGCGCTTCGCTTGAGCAGGTTGAGGTTGTGGTCGGTTCTGGGGTGACACACTTGGTTTATCGGGTCCGCTACCCAGACTCTTAAAGATGACGGCTTCGCCGGGGCGTGGGAAATCGGCGCTCCTCGTGGTTTCCTTCTCGTGGTGGTCACCAGCGCCGATTCCCCACGCTACGGTGCCCCTGCCGGAGTTCTCGGTACTACCTGATCGTGTGGTGATCATGCGTTCGGGTTCGGCTAACCTTGTTGTATGGCAACAGAAGCGGTGTGGAAAACGGATGCGACGGTGCTGGCCGATCGCATTTCCACGCTGCTCACCGTCGTCCGCTCCGCCGAAGCCGAGATCGGTGCACTGCTGGCCGAAATCGAGACCCGCGGAGTGATGGAACTCTTCGGCTACCGCTCCACCGCGCGCTTGCTCGAGCACCTGGCCGACATCCCCAAGTCCGCGGCCGAGACGATGGTCAAACGCGCCCACGCCCTCCACCCCAGCCACCACCTCGACGCCACCCCCACCGCCGCCCCTTTGACTGCTGCTACTGCGGCGGAGGGTCGCCTGAGCAACCCGATGATCGACACGATCGTCGGGGCCCTGACCCAGATCCCGCCCGAGCACCGCGCCGACGCCGAGCAGCACCTGCTGGCTCTGGCCGCCGACGCGGGCCACAAGCAAGTCGCGGCCCTGGGTGCCCGCATTATCGCCCACCTCGACCCCGACGGCCCCGAACCCGACACCACCGAACCCGCGATCCCCAGCCGTGAACTGTCCCTCCGCCGCAAAAGAACCGGGGTATGGGAACTGCACGGCCGCTTCGACGACGAAACCGGCACCCGCGCCAGCGCCCTGCTCGACGCGTTGGCCGAACGCCGCACCAGCACCGGCGAGAGTGCCGACCTGCGGTCCCCGCAGGAACGCTACGGCGACGCCTTCTCCGACGCGATCGACCTGGCCCTCAACTCTCCGACCCTGCCCATGCAGGCCGGCGAACGCGCCCACGTGATGGTCGCGGTGCACCTCAACGACCTCAAATCCGGTCTCGGCGAGGCCACGCTAGGCGATACCGGCACGATGTCGGCGGCGGAAGCCCGGCTCCACGCCTGCGACAGCATGATCATCCCCGCCGTCCTCGGCGACAAGAGTGAGCCGTTGAACCTCGGTCGCCTTCGCCGCCTGATCTCCGCGGGCCTGCGCCGCGCGCTGTACCTGCGCGACCGGGGTTGCGCGTTCCCGGGTTGCCATCGCCCGCCGCGGCATTGCCAGGGTCACCATATCCACCACTGGTCCGAAGGCGGCCGAACAGACCTGAACAACCTGGTCCTGATGTGCGCCCACCACCACCGGCTGCTGCACCGCTCGGGTTGGGAAGTCCGCATCGCCGCCGACGGCCTCCCCGAGTTCCTCCCACCAGCGTTCCTGGACAAGGAACGAAAACCCAGGCGCAACAACCTGCACCAGCCGCTGCCCTTCGCAGCGTGAGACAACCAAACATGGGACAGGCCCGCAGCCAGACGGCTACGGGCCCACACCCACGCGCAGATCACGAACCCACGGCCCACATCAGCCGCTCATCTCACCGGGCGCTGAACACAGCAACTCCAACCGCTTGCTCCGGCTGAAGGTCAACCAGACCCACCAGAGCACCGCGCACCACAGCCCACCAGCGACTGACTCCGGCCCAGACCCCACCGCTGCCCCAACCACCTACGGAACTCCACCGCCAGCGCCCGCCCCCATGAGCACATGGCAACCAGGCACCGCGCGATTCCGTACCTCAACCGCTCCGGCAGCAACTCCAACCACCGCCCCACCCGAAGACCGCACAAGCGCCCACCGAACCATCCGCAAACCGCCAACCAGGCACCGACTCCAGCCCGACCTACAGCTGCTCCAGCAGCGCAGCGACCCCACCACCGCCCAACCCCAACGTCACCCGGCCCACCGGGCGCCACACTTCAGGCCCGCCAACAGCAGCCAACAGCTCGCACCCACCGCCGGCCCCGAGCACCGCCTGCCTGGCAGCAAGTTCGCCACCTCGGCAGGCGCAGCACCGCCTCATGCCCCCGGCTGGCCGAACCCCGCCAGGCAGTGGCTCCGGCGGCGATCACCGGATCCTGCGTCAACTCAACCGGCCGGACACCGATCAACCAGCAGCAACCGGCCGGCCGCCACCTACTCCCCCACCTCGGCCAACAGCTGCTCAAAGGGAACAAACCCCGTCCCCTCGCCACCAGCAACCCGACCCTCGACAGCCGCGGCCAACTCGGCCCCGGCCTTCTCGATCCGTCGCTGCAAAGCCCCCTCCCCGCTTCCCCAGTCCGAAGAAGCGGCGTAAACCCCGGTAGCCACCGGATCCGCCTTCAAGTACCCGAACAACGGCCGCAACTGGTAGTCCAACACCAGCGAGTGCCGCTCGGTTCCGCCCGTCGCACCCAGCAGAACCGGCTTCCCCACCAACGAATCCGCGTCCAGCACATCGAAGAACGACTTGAACAACCCGCTGTACCCAGCCGTGAACACCGGAGTCACCACGATCAGCCCGTCCGCGGACACCACCGTGGAGATCGCCGACCGCAGGTCCGGACTCGGAAACCCCGTCAGCAGGTTCTTCGTCACGTCCAGAGCGACATCGCGCAACTCCACCACCGAGACCGACCCGCCCCCAGCGGCGGCAACAGTCGCCGCGGCCAGCCGATCCGCCAGCAACCGGGAAGACGACGGTACCGACAACCCCGCCGTCACCACCGCGAGCTTCATTCCGACACCTCCGAAGACGACACAGCCGACACAGCCGACACAGCCGACGCGGACGAAGCGGACGAAGCGGACGAAGCGAGCGAAGCGTGCGTAGGCGCCTCAGGCACATGAACCGGCCGCATGGAGTCCAGCTCCTTCCGCAGCACCGGCACCACCTCCGACCCCAGCAGGTCCAGCTGCTCCAGCACCGTCTTCAACGGCAACCCCGCATGGTCCATCAAGAACAACTGACGCTGGTAATCCCCGAAGTGCTCCCGGAACGTCAGCGTCTTGTCGATGACCTCCTGCGGGCTCCCCACGGTCAACGGCGTCTGGTCGGTGAACTCCTCCAGCGTCGGCCCATGCCCGTACACCGGGGCGTTGTCGAAGTACGGCCGGAACTCCTTCCACGCGTCCTGGGACCGCGGGCGGATGAACGCCTGGCCGCCCAGCCCCACGATCGCCTGGTCCGCCTTGCCGTGGCCGTAGTGCTCGAAGCGCTGGCGATAGAACGCGATCAGCTGCTGGAAGTGCGAGGTCGGCCAGAAGATGTGGTTGGCGAAGAACCCGTCTCCGTAGAACGCCGCCTGCTCGGCGATCTCCGGGCTGCGGATCGACCCGTGCCACACGAACGGCGGAACTCCGTCCAGCGGCCGGGGCGTCGACGTGAACCCCTGCAGCGGCGTGCGGAACTTGCCCGACCAGTCGACGACGTCCTCGCGCCACAGCCGGCGCAGCAGCGCGTACTTCTCGATCGCCAGCGGGATGCCCTGGCGGATGTCCTCGCCGAACCACGGGTACACCGGGCCGGTGTTGCCGCGGCCCATCATGAGGTCGACGCGGCCGTCGGCCAGGTGCTGCAGCATCGCGAAGTCCTCGGCGATCTTCACCGGGTCGTTCGTCGTGATCAGCGTCGTCGATGTCGACAAGATGATTTTGGACGTCTGCGCCGCGATGTACCCCAGCATCGTCGTCGGCGACGACGGCACGAACGGCGGGTTGTGGTGCTCGCCCGTCGCGAAGACGTCGAGGCCGACCTCCTCCGCCTTCAGCGCGATGCGGACCATCGCCTTGATCCGCTCGTGCTCCGTGGGCGTGGTGCCGTTCGTGGGATCGGTCGTGACGTCGCCCACCGAGAAGATTCCGAACTGCATGACCTGACTCCCTTCGCGAGCCCCATCTTACATGCGCGTTCAACTACTTCCAAGCAAGAGATATTCCGGCCGTCAATGCCGTAGGGGGCACCAAGTAAGGTCAGCACCATGGACGCGGAGCTCGGTCGGCTGGGTCTGGCAGAACGTTCGGTACGACTACTCACGGGCCGCGACATCTGGGGTTCGATCACCCCGCTGCTCGCGCCCCGCCGGAACCTGGTGGCGGCCTTCGGCCACGTCGGCCCCGGCGCGGCCGCGCTGCTGCCGCTGGAACCCGGCGACACGGTGATCACGGACGCCAGCCTGGACATGGTGCTGTCCGGCGCGACGAGCCCGCACGCCCTGCTGCACTGGGTGAAGGCGGGCGTGATCGTGCACTCGCTGCGCGGGCTGAACGCGAAGCTGGTGATCGCCGAGGACGACCCGTCGTTCGTGGTCGTCGGCTCGGCCGACGTCACCGCCGCCGGCCCGCGGCAGCTGTTCGAGGCCGTCACGGTCTCCCACGAGAAGCACACCGTCGAGGAGGCCCAGGAGGCCTGGCTCGAGTGGTGCGACCTCGCCGGACCCGCGCTGACGGCCGCCGACCTGGAGCCGCTCCTGGAGCAGTACGGCGCCGGCAAGCCGGTCACCGCGCCGCGCCCCGCGGCCGGCCGCACGCCGCCCGCGCGCCCGGTGGTGACCAGCCGCCCGGCCACGCCCGTCCGCCCCGCGGCTCCCACCCCGCCGCCGTCACCAGTGCGCCCGGCGGCCGTGGACCGGCCCGCCGCACCCGCGGCGCCCGCCACCCCGGACCGGCCCGCCGCACCCCCGGCGACCGCGACCCCGGTGCGACCCGCCACCCCGGCAGCGGCCTCCCCTGACGCCGAGCGGCCCGGCGAGACCACCGAGCCCGGCAGCCCCGCCGCCCCCGAGGCGGCATCTTCGGCGCCCGCCACCGCGGAACCGGTTGCGGCACCGGCCGCGGCGCCGTCGAAAACAGAGCCGGCCGCCGAGCCCGCGGCCACCGACGTCCCCCGGCCGGCGTGGCCGCGCCCGGCGGAGCTGTACCTCGTCAGCCTCGTCGAAGGCGGCGAGCCGTCGGCCGAGGCCGAATACCGCCTGGAAGAGCTGCAGCGCGAGTACACCCACCCCGGCGAAAACGGCGAACAGCCGTTCCGCGTCGAGATGTTCTGGGCCGACGACGGCCAGGGCCAGGACCCGCCGCGCACGCTGCGCGCGGGCGTGCACGTGATCCGCGTCTACAGCCAGAAGCAGGGCCGCGCCCTGGTCGGGTCGCGGATCGAGGCCCCCGGCCTCGTGCTGCAGGCCCACGCCGACGAGTTCGCCTACCCGCGCCGCACGTACTGCTACATCCTGACCCGGGACCCGGCCGCGCGGCCGGCGTTCGGCGACCTGCGCAAGGCGCTCGCCGCGATCGGCGAAAAGCCGAACTTCCGGAACAGCTTCCAGGTCCCGCGGAAGATCGAAGCCCTGCTGGGCCTGTGGCCCGACCTGGGCTACGACCCCCGTTAGGGGGCGGCGCGCGCCACTCCCGGGGCGACAGGGCGGCGAAACTGTCGGGGCGGGCGGATATCCTGCAGTACGGTGCAGGCCAGTCCGCACCGCCACCAGCACTTTCGCGAGCCACGATCCGGGAGAACGACCCTGTGACTGCCGAGACCTTGTACGGGGCCGACGACCTGACGCATCTCGAGGGTCTCGAAGCCGTCCGCAAACGCCCCGGGATGTACATCGGCTCCACCGACAGCCGGGGCATCAACCACCTCTTCTCCGAGGTGGTGGACAACTCGACGGACGAGGGTGTCGCGGGCCACGCGACGAAGATCGTCGTGACCCTGCACGCCGACGGCAGCGTCCAGGTGGACGACGACGGCCGCGGCATCCCCACCGGCACCCACGCCAAGTCCGGTTTGTCCGGCGTCGAACTGGTGCTGACGCGGCTGCACGCCGGCGGCAAGTTCGGCGGCTCCGGTTACAAGACCTCCGGCGGTCTGCACGGCGTCGGCGCTTCGGCGGTCAACGCGCTGTCGCACCGCTTCGACGTCACCGTGAAGCAGGACGGCAAGGTCCACCAGATGTCGTTCAAGCACGGCATCCCCGGCACCTTCGACGCGCCCGGCCCCAAAGCGAAGTTCACCCGCCGGTCCGGGCTGAACCTCGTCGGCAAGATGAAGCGCGGCGAGCGCAGCGGCACGTCGATCCGCTACTGGTACGACGCGCGCTACTTCGAGTCCGGCGCGGCGCTGGACGTCGAAGGCGTGCGCGCGAAGCTGCGCAACACCGCGTTCCTCGTGCCGGGCGTCACGTACGTGCTGCGCACGGCGATCGAAGACACGATCAACGAAGAGACGTTCCACTTCCCGAACGGCCTGGTCGACATGGTCGACTTCCTGACGCCGTCGGGCGAGAAGCCGGTCTGCGGCACGCTGCTGATCACCGGTGAGGGCACGTACAAGGAGAACGCGGCCGACGCCGCCGGCGTCATGCAGTCCAATGTGGAGCGCCACGCCGAGGTCGAGGTGGCGCTGCGCTGGGGCACCGGCTACGAGCGCACGGTCGAGTGCTTCACCAACACGATCCGCAACGTCCACGGCGGCACGCACCGCCGCGGCTTCGACCGCGCGGTCACGAAGGCGTTGCAGGAGGCCATCTCCAAGACCCGCGGGCTGCTCAAGCCCAAGGAGGACATGCCGACGATCGAGGACGTCCTCGAGGGCATGACCGCCGTCGTGCACGTCCGGCTGCCGGAGCCGCAGTTCACGTCGCAGACGAAGGACGAGCTGTCCACCGCCGGCATCACCCGCGTGCTGCAGGGCATCGTCGACAAGCACGTCAAGGCCTGGACCGAAGACCGCAAGACGAAGTCCGAAGCGAAGGTCGTGCTGCAGAAGGTGGTCGACGCCGCGCGCGTCCGGCTCACGCAGAAGCAGCAGAAGGACGCGGCGCGGCGCAAGACCGCCCTCGAAGGCGCGGCGATGCCGCCGAAGCTGGTCGACTGCCGCACCACCGGCGTCTCCCGCAGCGAGCTGTTCCTCGTCGAGGGTGACAGCGCGCTGGGGTCGGCCCGGATGGCGCGCGTGTCGGAGTACCAGGCGCTGCTGCCGCTGCGGGGCAAGATCCTGAACGTGCAGAAGGCGTCCCTGGGCGACACGCTGAAGAACGCCGAGATCGCGTCGATCGTGCAGGTCCTCGGCGCGGGCACCGGCCGCACGTTCGACCTCACGACGATGCGCTACGGCCGCGTCATCCTGATGGCGGACGCGGACGTCGACGGTTCGCACATCCGGACCCTGCTGATCACGCTGTTCGCGAAGTACATGCGCCCGGTGATCGAAGACGGCCGGCTGTACGCGGCGATGCCGCCGCTGCACAAGCTCGTCACGAAGGGCCGCAACCCGGAGACGCACTTCACGTACACGCAGCAGGAGATGGAAACCAAGTACGCCGAGCTGGAGCGGGCGGGCAAGAGCATCGTCACGCCGGTGCCGCGGTTCAAGGGTCTCGGCGAGATGGACGCCGACGAGCTGTGGGAGACCACGATGAACCCGGCCACCCGCTCGGTGCGCCGGATCACCATGGACGACGCCGAAGCGGCCGAGGGCGCGCTGGAACTGCTGATGGGCGAGAAGGTCGAGCCCCGGCGGAACTGGCTGGTCGCCTCTTCGGACCGGATCGACCGCGACGCCATCGACGCTTAAATTTCTTAGCTACCAAGGAGTTCTGCCGTGGCACGCCGCAAGGGCACCACCACCAAGGTCGATCCCAGCGCGTTCGACCGCGCCGGCGCGAACGTCTTCGACAACTCGCTGAAGACCGAGATCGAAGACTCGTACCTGGAGTACGCGTATTCGGTCATCCACTCGCGCGCCCTGCCGGACGCGCGGGACGGGCTGAAGCCGGTGCACCGCCGGATCCTGTACTCGATGAACGAGAACGGCTACCGCCCGACGCACGCATACGTGAAGTCGTCGCGCGTGGTCGGCGACGTGATGGGCAAGTACCACCCGCACGGTGACGTCGCGATCTACGACGCGATGGTGCGGCTGGCACAGGACTTCTCGCTGAACGTCCCGCTGATCGACGGCCACGGCAACTTCGGTTCGCCGGACGACGGCCCGGCCGCGTCGCGGTACACCGAAGCCCGCATGTCGCCCGAGGCGATGCAGCTGGTCGGCGAGCTCGGCGAGGACACCGTCGACTTCCGGCCGAACTACGACGGTTCGCTCGAAGAGCCGTCCGTGCTGCCCGCGGCGTTCCCGAACCTGCTGGTCAACGGCACGTCCGGGATCGCGGTCGGGATGGCGACCAACATGATCCCGCACAACCTCGGCGAGGTCGTCGCGGCTGCGCGGTGGCTGATCACGCACCCGTCCGCGACGCTCGACAAGCTGATGGAGTTCGTGCCCGGCCCCGACCTCCCGACCGGCGGCAGCCTGCTGGGCCTCGACGAGGTCCGCCGCGCGTACGAGACCGGCCGCGGCGTGGTCCGGATGCGCGCGAACTGCGAGACCGGTCCGCTCGAAGGCAGCCGCGGCCGGCAGGCCATCACCGTCACCGAGCTGCCCTACGGCGTCGGGCCGGAGAAGGTGATCGAGAAGATCACCGACGAGGTCAACAAGTCCAAGCGGCTCACCGGCATCGCCGACGTCAAGGACCTCACCGACCGCGAGAACGGCACGCGGCTGGTCATCGAGTGCAAGGTCGGCGTCAACCCGCAGGCCCTGCTCGCGGACCTCTACCGGCTCACGCCGCTCGAGCAGTCGTTCGGCATCAACAACCTGGTGCTCGTCGACGGCCAGCCGCAGACGCTGGGCCTGAAGGAGCTGCTGGAAGTCTTCCTGCGGCACCGCTACGACGTCGTCACGCGGCGCACGAAGTACCGGCGCCGCAAGCGCGAAGAGCGGCTGCACCTGGTCGACGGCCTGCTGATCGCGCTGCTGAACATCGACAAGGTCATCAAGCTCATCCGCGAGAGCGAAAACGCGCAGGCCGCGAAGGACGGCTTGATGACGCGCTTCAAGCTGTCGGAGATCCAGGCGACGTACATCCTCGACACCCCGCTGCGCCGGCTCACGAAGTACGACCGGCTGGAGCTGGAGTCGGAGCAGGAGCGGCTGCGCGAGGAGATCGCGGAGCTGTCGAAGATCCTCGACGACGAGTCGGTGCTGAAGAAGCTCGTGTCGGCGGAACTGGCGAAGATCGCGAAGGACTTCCCGACCGAGCGCCGCACGTCCCTGATCGACGGTGACCTGAAGGAGGTCCTGGCCGCGTCGAAGCCGTCGGGTCCGCTGGAGGTCGAGGACGACCCGTGCCAGGTGATCCTGTCGGCGACCGGGCTGGTGGCGCGCACCGCTGCGGAGTCCGAGGAGTCGACGGAGACGCGCCGGCGCAACGGCCGCGTGAAGCACGACGCCGTGGCGGCGGTGGTCCACACCACGGCCCGCGGCCAGGTCCTGCTGGTGACGAGCCGCGGCCGCGCGTTCAAGACGGACGTACTCCCGTTGCCGGTGCTCCCGGAGCAGGCGGGCACGGTCTCCCTGCGCGGCGGCATGGCGGCGCGCGAACTGGTCCCGCTGGAGAAGGGCGAGACGGTCGTCGGCATCGCGCCGCTGGGCGAGCAGGCGGCGGGTTCCCCGGGCCTGGCGCTGGGCACGAAGGCCGGCGTGGTCAAGATCTGCTCACCGGAGTGGCCGGTCCGCTCGGACGAGTTCGAAGTGATCTCGCTGAAGGACGGCGACGAGGTCGTCGGAGCAACGTGGCTGACGGACGGCTCGGAGACGCTGGCGTTCGTGTCGTCGGAGGCATCGCTGCTGAAGTACGCGGCATCGCTGGTCCGCCCCCAGGGCCTGAAGGGCGGCGGCATGGCGGGCATGAACGTCGGCGCGGGTTCGGTGGTGTTCTTCGGAGCGATCCGCACGGACGACGACGAGCACGGCGAGCCGTTGGTGATCACGTCGACGGGTCAGAGCGTGAAGGTGACGCCGTTCAGCGAGTACCCGGCGAAGGGCCGGGCCACGGGCGGGGTACGAGCGCAGCGGTTCCTGAAGGGCGAGACGGCTTTGCGAGTGGCGTGGATCGGCCCGCGCCCGGCAGGCGCGGCAAAGAACGGCGACCCGGTGGAGCTCCCGGAGATCGACGTCCGCCGGGACGGCTCCGGCCACGCGCACCCAGGCCCGGACGTGGTGGGCCACCTCATCGAGCGCGACTGAGCCGGGCGGGCTGAGTGGTCAAGACGGCCACTCAGCCTGTCCCGGCATGGGAATCCCCCACAGCTGACAGGTCGGCGGCTGGTCCGGTGCCGCTCGCACCACGCGGTCACACAAGTCCCGCGGGCACCGATGCGACGCAACCGGTCCCGGCGGAATCTCCTCGGCGAAATCGCCGTTGCGGATCGTCTGGTCCAGCTCCGCCGCGATCAAGCGGTCGATCTCCGCTTCGAGCGCGTGCCACCCGGAGAGAGTGTCCTGTCCCGCACGCGTCGCCGCCACCAGTTCGTCGAAACGGGGCCGCAACGCGAACCAGGTCGCGTCGCCGCCGATTCGCCGCAGGCTCAAGCACACCGCGCTCCAAGCTTTCCGCCGGGACTCCTCCGACATAGCACCTCCGGTGTTTTCGCCGGTGACGGACCTCGGTAGAGTGACCAGCCTACGCACCCTCGCCGGGGAGGTTCAGGGTGGCCAACGCCGAAATCCTCGTCCGGGACGTCGAACTTCCGCCCGGGTACAGCGGCATGATCCGACACGCGCTACAGCGGATCGGGAACGACTGGCACGGCCCGGTCGAGCTGATCGAAATCACCCGCCTGATCGACGGTGGACGCAGTGGTGCGGCCGTCATCGAGATCGCGTTGCGGGCCGGAGGGGAATATCGGCGACGCGTCGTGAAGATCGGTCCAGCGGAAGAAATGGCTGCCGAGTACGACAACTTCCGCCGACATTTGGCGGACTACCGGACCGCGGTCTGCGCTCCCATCGAGGAAGCCACGCCGGGCGCCATAAAGACCGAGGAGCAGCGGGACGGCGAGGTCGAGGCCGTGGTGTACACCCACGTCAGCGCCTATGCGGGCGGACGGCCGCAGACACCCGCACCCACGCTCGAGGAACTCATCGACGCCGCGTTCCGCGAGCAAGCCGGAGTCCGCGAGATCCGGCAGCTGATCGAGCGGTTGTTCACGAAGATGGCGGACCCGTTCCACAACCGCCGGCGTGTGTACGAAAAACGGACTCTACGCGACCTCAACCCGTCACTCGGCCCCGATCTCGTACTCCACCCCGCAATGGTTCAGAAGGAGCCGATATACGGGGAGGATGTCCTCGAATCCTCCCTCGGTTCCGGAAAGTTCAGCCGAGGTACGGAACTGCGGATAGCGCACTCCGCCGGGGCGGAAATCCGTGTGGAGTCACTCGACGGTGGTGCCGCGCTCGCCGGGCACGTGGTTCGCATCAGGTCCACCGAGCAACGCCAGAAGCTGGATAGCGCCTTCACGACCGTCGACCGGGACGGGGTTTCGGTCATCGCCGACGAAGTGCGAACCGCCGATCCGGCCGACGGCTTGCGTCCGGCGCTGACAGACCCGCGCTTCGGCCGGTTCCGCAGTATCGTGCACGGGGATCTGAACGCGCGCAACGTGATGTGCGTAGAGGGCCAGCCGATCCTGATCGACTACGCCAAGACGACCGACGGCCACCCGCTGCTCTCGGACGCCGCGTGGCTGGAGATCAGCCTGCTTCGTGACGTCTTCGCCGAACTCCCCTACCCGGACTTGGTCCGAATCCAGCGTTTCCTTGCGCTGGCCAACCGGTTCCGGTCGGTGGTCGCCGACGTCATCGAGCTGGAGCAGGTCTTCGACGAGCTGCTCGGGGACCGTGCTCTGGTGGCCTTTCGGATCCTCCACGAGGTCCGGATCCAAGCCCAACGCGCGTTCCCAGGTGAAGACGGCTGGCTCGACTACCTGGCCCAGCTGCACTTGGCGGCTTATCGCACAGTCAAGTGGGATGAGCAGCAGCCGTCCGCGCTTCGCGCGGTACACGCGGCGGCCGCGGTAGCCACGGAGTGGCTGGCCGCCGAAGATCCCTATGCGCACTGGGACGACTTGCCGGAGCTCCTGAACCGGCTCGCCCCGATCGTAGAGTTCTCCCGGCCGGATGCAATGCCGGCGATGACCGATCTACTGACCGCCGTGGACGCCCAGCATCCCGGCGCCGACCTGCCCGAGGTCGACGAACTGCGGAATCGGTTCGTCCGGGCCCGCTACCTCGACCGGGCCCGCGAGTCGGTCGTCGAATTGTCGCGGGAGCACGAAACCTTCCACGAAACGGTGCCGGTTCCACTGGGGAAGACGACCGTCGTGGCCGGCGGGCCCGGCTCCGGAAAATCCCGGCTGCTGCGCGAGCTGGCCTACCGCGGTGCGCTCGACATCGCTCGGCCCGGACCGGAAACGGGGCCGCTGCGCGTGCCGTTCCTCGTCACCGCCACCGACCCGCCCCCGGAGCTGCCCCGGGAAACCCTCGTTCTCGGCGGTGCTCACCTCCTCCTCGACGGCCTCGACGAGGTGCCCCGCGCAGACCGGCACCGGATCGCCGCGGAGTACCGCGCGCTGCTCGACCGCCATCCCAGGCTTCGGCTGACCGTCGTGGTGCGCAACGGGACCTGGGCGGCGAGTGCGTTCGGCAGCCCGGTGCTCGAGCTGGAACCGTGGGACGGCTGGCAGATCACCCGGTACCTCAGCGGGCTGGCGCTATCGGAATGCTCAGCCGGCGCGGTCAAGGACGAAATCCTGGATCTTCACCGCGCCGATGGAGCGGCGGCACCGGGGTTCGTCACCATGATCGCCGAAGCCGCACTCGCATCGGAGTGGCCGGCCCTGGGCGACGACTCGTACGACAAGCACTTCGCCGGGGACCTCACCGACGAGGAACTGGCGGCGCTCGGTTCGTTTGCCACCGAGATCATCGACGCGGGCGGGCCGGTACGGCCCGCTGCCGACCTCAGCGCCTTCGTCGATCGCGGGATCCTGGAGAACGCTGGAGACGGCTTGCGGTTCCGCCGGTCGGCGGCACGGGACTTCTTCGCCGCGCGGACGTTGAGTACGGCAACCGATCTCGTCCCGCAGCGAGCCCGCTCGTTCGCCTGGCGCGACGTCTGCCTGCTCGCCGCGAGGCTGCCCGGCACCCCTGGCTCGGTCGTCGACTTGATGGCTCGAAGTGTGCGCACCGCCGACCCGCGCTACGCGGCGCGACTCGTGTCGTACTTGCCGACGGTGGCTCTCGGCTACCTGGCGGACTGGAACGCCGTCATTTCGGATCCGAATGCGGGGACGCACGCACACTTGGCCGGGGCAGAAGCCCTGCTGCTGACTGCGGTGCCCCAAGCCAGGCAAGCACTCCTCGGGATCCTGCTCGACCACGCGACACCCGATTCGACTCGAATCGAAATCCTTCAGGTGATCGGAGCGCACCTCGCCACCCACCGGGCCGACGACACCCTCGTGCACTGGGCCCGCCACGCCCTCGGCTCGGTCTTGGCCGGCGACCACACCGCCGAGGTCCGGGTCGAGGCGATCGCGGCCATCGAGACCGGCCGGATCCGCGGGCTGGAGGTGCTGCTGGCGGAGCTGCTGCGATCCACCGGACAAAAGGTCGCCGCGGCTGCCGACGATGTACTGCGCACGTCGGAGGTGCTCGTCCCGCCCAGCATGGAAGAGGTCAGGACGGCGCTGACGTCGATGCGCCTCGCCGAGCTCGAGGACCGGCTTCCGACGTTGTCCGGCGCACACGCCATCAGAGCGGCCTACGAGCTGCGGCTGGAACTGCTCGAACGGACCGGATCCCCGGCGGAGCTCCTGCGCCGGAGGTTCAACTACGGGATCGGATCCGCGGTCGGTGAACTGCTCGAAGGATCCGGCTACCAGGGCCTGGGCGCAGGAGCCGCGACCCAGCCGGCGGATCTGTCCGAGCAGGAAGCGGTGGCTTCGGGACACCGGATCCTGAGTGGCGGACTGCCGGACCAGGACGCCCTGGTCTTCGCTGCCCAGGTGGACTCGCCGCTGCACCTCCTGCTGATCGCCGCGGCGGCGGTGTCCTCACCGGCCACTGTCGACCACGCGGTGAACTTGATCGCGGAACTCGCCCCGGTGGTGACGGCGGACCGGATCGAAGGGCTGGCTGCGCTGGGGCAAGCGGTCACGGCCACGGATCGGCGACGAGGGTTCGTCGTGACCCGGCAGGCGGCTCGCGTACTGCGCGACCGCGACCTCGCGGCACGCCGGTACTGGCCGTGGGCCACGATGCTGGCCCACACCCGTCCCTCGTTCGCCGAGCTGGACCAGCTCCTCGCCGACGGCGTGGACGGAGCTCTCGAGGAACTGGCGAATTACGCACCGTCCTGGGACGGGGTGCGCCCGCCGGCACCGCGAATCGGCGCGGCCGCCCGGCAGTTCCTCCTCGGGAGAAGCCAGCACGAAGAACCCGATTGGGCGCTCGCCGTCGCGGCGGCCGGGCTGACCGAGACACTTTCCCGAGTAATCGAAATCGCCGGGAACCGCACACCCGATACCGTTGTGGAGACAGTTTCCACCGGCCGTTATGGAATCGTTGAAATAGCCCCGCACGCCCGCGTGCTCGCTGCACTGGGCGGACTCGGCCGACTAAGCGACGAGCCGGACGCGGCCCATCGCGTGCTCGACGAATTCGACACCGCGGGTGCACATCCGAGCGTCGAGCTCGGCCGTCTGGCCGGCCTCGCTCACCTCGGGGACGGCGAACCTCTGCTCCGCACGGCCCGGGGCGACGGCACCCCGCTGGACACCGCGGCACGGCAGGCGATCCGCCACTGGATACCAGGCCCGTGCACACCAGCCGATCTGCGGGATTCAGGCACCGTCGCGGCGCTGCTGCTGAGTCTGCGGGCCGCACCCGGAATATCGCCGGAACGACGTTCACTGCTCGACGAACTGACTCACGAAGCAGAACAATCCCACGGAAACATTTTGCCTCGATGACGACAATTAGGCCGAACGGGTTGTAACACTGGCGCCATTCCCGGCGAGCTTGTTGTGGTGAACCACGCAGCCCGGCAGGGGAAGGAGCAGGGTCGCTCATGGTCGTCCGCGATCAGCTTCCGGCGGAGCGAGGATTGTTCGCCGCATTGCCACCGTCCGCGGTCGCCGACCTCCTCCGGATCGGTGCCCAGCGCGTCTACCGCCCGGGAGAAGTGCTGGTGCACGAAGGCGAGGCAACCACCTTCGTCGTGCTCCTGCTGGAAGGGTGCGTCAAAGTCACCGCGACGACCGCCGACGGTGGCCGGGCGCTGCTCGCCGTCCGAGGTGGCGGCGAGTTGGTCGGCGAACTCTCCGGGCTGGACGGCCGGCCACGCTCGGCTACCGTCACGGCCGTCGGACGGCTGTACGCTCGGGTGATTCCCTGGACGGAGTTCCAGCACTTCCTCATCCAGCACCCGGACGCGGCGATGGCGGTCAGCCGGATGGTGGCCGCCAAGCTCCGCTGGTCCACCGAGCGCCGGATCGACTTCAGCGGCTACGACGTTCCGGTGCGCCTCGCCCGCATCCTCGTCGCACTCGTGTCCGCTTACGGCACGCTCGAGCCAGACGGCTGGGAGATCGGCTTTCCGATCACTCAGCCCGAACTCGCCGCGTTGATCGGGGCCGCCGAGCCGACCGTGCACAAGTCGCTCGCCGAACTGCGACATCGGCGGGTGCTCGACACCGGCTACCGGCGGATGACGATTCTGGACCTACCCGCACTGCGCCTAGCCGCGGGCCTCACCTCGTAGCAGAGCCGCGAAAGCGGGCAATCCCGTGCCAGCACGGCATTCTCCGCTCCCCTGAGCGGCACAGTGCTGACAGTGGACGTCGATGAATGGCCCTACCGCTCCCTGCTCGGCAGGCTCAGCCGCCGGGCACGGGAGGCGCTTCTGCGGCTCGGCACGCCGGTCGGCTACGACGCACACCAGCGGATCATCCGCCAAGGGGATTCGGCGCGGCACACCCTGCTCGTCCTGAAGGGCCTGGTGAAGATCGTCGTCGACACCGAGCGAGGGCGGGACGTCGTGGTCGCCGTCCGGGGCCCGGGTGACCTGCTCGGCGAAATGGCGACCTTGGAGCGGCGACCGCGAGCCGCCCACGTGATCGCCTGCGTGCCGGTCAAGGGCCGGATCATCCAGAGTCCGGACCTGGGCGATTTCCTCAAGCACAGCCCGGAAACCTGCCTGGCCGTGGCCCGGGTGCTCAGCGAACGCCTGCGGGGCTCGGACCGCCGGGGGATCGACTTCCTGGTTTGCCCGGCACCGGTTCGCGTCGCCCGCACGCTGCTCGACGTCACGCAGCGGTGGGGTGAAGCCGCCGAAGCCGGCCGCGTCGCCATCCCCCTGTCGCAGAAGGACATCGCCTCGCTCGCCGGAACGGGGCTGAGCTCGGTGGAGAAAGCCTTCAAGCTGCTCGAGGAGGCGGGCGCACTCGACCGCCGGTACCGGCGTGTCGTCATTACCAACCTGAGCGGGCTGCGTCGATTCGGCGAACTTCCTGACGAGATCCCGTACTAGTACGGGGTCACCGATCGCGTTCTGTCACAGAGTGGTGGCGGTCTCTTCCGGACGAAGGCCGTCAAGCGCTGAAAGGGTTCTCGATGCCGACTCCCCGTGACAGGTTCCAGCAAGTGCGCAACGCGGTCAGCGTGCTCGGCAGCCGCCGGGCGGACCCGGTGCCGGGAGAGGACGTCTTCGCGCGTGCACACCCCGAAACCGTGAAAGTGACCGAGCAGTACCAGTACGAGCAGGAGATCTCGCGCAATCCCTCCACGCGGCGCAGCGCGCCGCCCGGTGGCGAGATCGAGATCGTCGTACCCTTCGACGGCGCCGACCACTTCACCCGTCAGGCGTGCGACGACGTCGAGGCAGCGATGCGCGATCGGCATCCCGGCGAGTCGGTGAACGCACTGATCGGACACGTGGTCTTCGCCGGGCACCAGCAAACCGACCTCGGCGATCGCCTCGGCCTCGACGACACCTACGGTGCGCTGCCGATCCGCGTCCCGGTCAGCGGGGAGGGCAGTCCGGGCGGGCTCGAGGAGCTGAAGGGCGACCGGCACGCCTGCGTGATCAACCACAGCTACGCGCCGAAAGCCGACCTGCTCGAAGTGGTTCCCATCGACGTCCAAGTGGAGCTGCTCGACCCGGACACCGTCGGCGACCTGGGCACGATCACCACGAACGGCCACGGCGGAGTGGACTTCTCCAAGCTGGGCCAGCAACCGAACTTCGAGTCGTTCCTGTGCCTGGTCCTCCGGGTCCGGCTGGTGCTGCCGTGGAAGGAGGAACGGGACAAGCCCGAGCCGGTGATCGACCGCATCTCCCTCGACTGGCCGTCCATCACCTCCCTCCAGGCGCTGACGCTCAGGCTGCCGGAAAGCCAGCGCCGGGCGCCGATCACGTACAACCCGATCGAACGCAGCATCGAGTGGCGGGACATTCCGATGCGGCAGGTCACGGAGGCCACCGGCCGGACGGACGAAGCCGTGTTCACCAGCGAGGAGATGGCGCTGGTGATCGAACAGCCGGGTGAGCTGTACCAGCAGCCGAGCCTGGACGGCCGGGTCGAGGTGAAGATCCCGGGCTATCTGCTCTCGGGCATGCAGACCCGGCTCTTCGACGGTGCCGGGCGAAGGGTCGAGCGCGACGGCCACGAAGAGCTCAGCTGGGTCGGTTCCCGGATTCATCTCATCCTCGACGACGCGTTCGCGCGCCGGACCTTGAAGCCGCACCAGCACCTGTACTTCGACGAGGTCATCCCCGAGGACGCACGCATCGCGGATATCGAGAACGCGTTGCGCACCAGGGGTTTCACTGTGCGCTTTCACCCGATCTCGAACGACGGTACAAGACGGCAGTGGGCGGGCACGGCCGAACGCCCGGAGGGTCCGGAGAAGATGACGCTGCGGCTCTACGTCGAAGGAACCCGGCACGAGACCGAACGGCAGATCCGCCGTGGTGGCCAGGTCTTCACCACCACTTTCCCGAGCGGCGAGCTCAGGCTGTTCATGTACGGCGCGCTGCCGCGGACGAGCGGCGCGATCACCCGCGAAATGAATGCGCTGCACGCCGTCATCCGAGACCGCTTCGCCCGCATCCGCGCCACCCACTGACCCGCCACGAGAGGGAGCCGAACAGATGTCGATCAAGATCCGGTCGCGGGCCCCGCGAACCCGGTGCCACCGCTGCGGGTCGCCGGAGGTCGCGGCGCTGTGCCACCATTGCGGCCGGCCACTGTGCAAAGACCACCGCTCGGGGCCGCTGGTCACCAGTGAATTCGACGGCCTGGGGTTCCAGAAGGCCGAACCGCAGCACTGCGCGAACCACAAGCACGTCGTGAAGCCGTCGATCCGCAAGTACGTCTACCTTGCGGGTGCCGTGGCCGCATTGGGTGTCCTGCTGATGTTCGCGTCGGTGCTCGTCGGGCTGTTCCTGCTCCTGGCCGGGCTCGCCGCCGGCGCGGCGGTCTGGTTCGAGGATCACCGCCGGACCGCCACGGCGTTCGAAAACCGGCCGAAGCTGCCGGTGGTCCCCAGCATCGATGCGGTGCGGGTACGGGAAACCGTGCAGGGCAAGCTCGAGCTGGACGAACGCGGCGCCTACCGCAGTTCGGTGACCCCCGTCGAGGGCAGCATCACGCTGGACATGACGTTCGGCCGCCCGGACCAGGACCGCCTGCGGGACTACCGCGCGAAGTTCCGCCTCGACCCCGCGCAGGACGTCGAATTCTCGGCCGGGTACGCAGTCTTGCTCGGCCGTGCCGGACTCGAGTTCACCGACCGGGCGCTCACGCCGCCGGTGCTGCCGCTGACCGGCCTCGTTTCCGAACACCCCTTCCTCGCTTCGCCGGAAAGCCGGGCGGGGGCCAAGTGGCAGCTCGACCTGACCCACCGGCTCACCAGCGGGCTCGAGATCGACGCGTTCCCGCTGTGGCTGACCCCGGCCCTCGTGCCCGAATCCGACCAGCGAGCACTGCAACTGGACCTGCAGTGGCTGGGCAACTGGCCATCGGAGGAGTCGGGCCTCGAGGCCGACAAGGTCGAGCGCCTCACCCTGTACGTCCCCACGTCCTGGGGAAACGTCGAATTCGTTTCGGAGAGCGCGACCATCGGCAGCGAGGCGGACCCGGTCAACGGCGGGCGGATGATCGAGTGGAAGCAGCTGCCGCTGGGAGCGCGCGCCGATCACCGGTTGACGCTCGCGGTCCGCTTCGAGGACCGGATCCAGCTCACCGACGTGATCAAGGGCTCGCTCGTGGTTTCCTTCAAGGGCGCGCTGTCCGGGCTCGAAGGCATCGACTTCTACCACCCGATGGGCGGCCGCCGGACCGGTCGGCGCGACAGCGAGGTGAAGACCGAGGTCACCGCCGACGTCACGCTCAGCCTCAGCGGCGTGCGGTACCAGGACGTACGGGTCGTGCCGGACCAGAAGAAGGACGATCTGCTCGTCCGCCCGGAAAGCCACGAGTACCCCGGCGTGATTCCCGACCACGAGACGCTGATCGCCCTGACCGACGCGATGAGCGATAGCGGGTACTACGTCAAATGGGTCATCGGGCACTCCCCACGCAACGGTGACCGGGCCAACACGCTCAACCGGGCCTGGGACATCGGCGGACGGCTCTACGAAGGTGTCTACCCGGTCGACTTCTACGTCGGGCTCGCCGGCGAAGAGGTCTACGGCGGGGACATCCACGCGGAGGCCGGCAACAGCAAGATCCGCCTTTCGGTGAAGGGAGCGTACGCCAGCAACGAAATGGAAGAACGCATCGAGTCCGTCTGGTACGGACTGCACGACATCGTCGGCGAGACGTTGAAGGAACGGAAGCGGGCCGAACCGGCCGGCCGCGGATACCGGTCCCGGCAAGCCGGGACGAAGGACGACGACCGGGCGAAGGCGCTCCAGGACCTTCGACGGCGACGGCGGGAGTTCCAGTTGGCCGTCGCGGAAGGCCGGATTTCGGAGGAGCTGTACCGGCAGTTCGACGCCGAGATCGAGCGGGAGATGGCGGAGCTGAACCGGGCAGGCGGCTCGTGGGACGGGGAGAACTGAAATGGCGTGGGAATGCAGTGATTGTAACGCCCGGGAAGATCAGCAAGGAAAGGTCGTGGTCGACGCCGTCTGCCACCACTGCGGGAAGCCACTGTGCCGTGAGCACCAGATGGTGGTGGCCCTCGACGAAGCGTTCACCCCGACTCGGCTCGCCGACACGGTGCTGTCGACCGGCCTCGACGGGTCGGCGATCGGCTTCGGCGTGCACTGCGAAAGCTGCCGCCGGGCCCACCACGGGCGAGCCACGCTGCTCGATGGGCTGCCGAAATGATCGAAGCCGAGTTGCTGGCCGAGCGGCTGAACGTCGGCCGCCCGGCCGATCTCACCGTCCGGCTGACCAACAAAGGTGACGGCCCCTGCACGAACATCGTGTTCACGCTGCGACTGCCACCCCAGGTCCCGGCCGTGCGCGGCAACCGGGCGCTCGAAGCGTCGCGGCTCGCGCCGGGGGAAAGCTGCACGGCGGTCGTCCGCGTGCGGCCCCGGCTGATCGGCAGCTGGGCAGCCACCAGTACCAACTTCTCCTTCCGCGACCACCGCGGCGCGGCCTTCCGGGTCTCGGACTTCAGTTCGCCACTGGTGGTGGCCGCCGCGGTCGAAGAAGTGAAGGTGCCGCCTCCGGAGTTCGGGATTTCGCTGTCTACGTCGGTGCTGGCCCTCGGCGAATGGGACACCTTGCGCGGACACGTGACCAACACTGGACCGACTCCGATCAGCTGGGGCCGGCTGAGCCTGCAGGGACCTTTCGAATTGGATCCCCACGGGGTGGACGCCGACCTCGGCTGCCTCCAGCCGGGTGAGCGGGAGTCGTTCGCGTTCCCCGTGCTGGCGCGGGAAGCCGGCCGTGAGGTGCCGGTGCACATCAGCGCGATGTGCGTCGACGGGCTGGCACAGCGCGTGGAGACGACGAAGCAACTGTCGGTGCAGGTCGGCAAGGCGGTCGGAGCGAACCCGGACCAGGTGCGGATCCTGTACCTGGCCGCGAACCCCTCCAACTCCGAGCACCTGAGACTGGCCGCGGAGGTGCGGGACATCAAGCAAACCCTGCGGCTCGGCTTCGAGCGTGACCGCTTTGAACTGGCCGAGCACGGTGCCATGCGAGCCAGGGACCTGACCCAGGCGCTGCTCGACTTCTCACCGCGGATCGTCCACCTCTCGGGGCACGGGGCCGAGGACGGGCGGTTCGTGGCCGAGACCGAAGACGGTGGTCAACGGGTGCTCTCCACGAACGGCGTCGCCGCGCTGTTCGCGGAGGTCTCGGACACGGTCGAGTGCGTCATCGTCAACGCCTGCTACAGCGAGAGCCTGGCGCAAGCGCTGTCGGAGCACATCAGCTACGTGATCGGGATGCGCAGCTGGATCGGCGACCGGTCGGCGATGGAGTTCAGCGTGGGCTTCTACCAGGCTCTGGTGGCCGGGCGGGCGATCGAGCCCGCGTACCGGTTCGGCCGCGCGGCGATGGTGGCCGGGGAAAGCAGCGGACGCGGCGCCGACGTGCCGATCCTGTTCCGCAGGCCCTGACCAGTCGCCGGCGGAGCCCGCTGGGCGCTACGGCCCGGGCCGGGGAACGTAGACCCAGGCGCGTTCGGCGAAGTTCTTCTGCGGAATGCGGACGTCGGCCGGCTGGAAGTGCGCCGGATCCAGTGAGCCGTACCCGTCGGCGATGATGTCGGTGTAGACCACGTCGGAGACGATAAGCGCGAAGTCCGCGGCGGGCTCGCGGGCGAGGGCCGCGCGGACCGGGGCGCTGTCCAGCAGGCGGTGCACGGCGATGGTGACGCCGCCGAGCCAGCCGTTGGGCCCCGCGGCGACGTGCCCGCGGTGCAGCGCGACGCGCAGCCGCAGCCGGGCGTGCGCGTTGAGGTCGGCGTTGGTCGAGGCGAGTTCGCCGCGGACGGCCGAGACGAGCCGGGGGATCACGACGGATTCGTCGACACCGGACGGCAGGATGGCGAACTGCCCGTCCCCGGACTCCTGGAGATCGACGTCGTGCTCGCGCAGGCCAGCCTCCCGGCGTGCTCGCGCGAGCACGTCGACGAGCCGTTGCTGGGAGCGAGCGGCTTCACCGGTACTGAACCGGCTGTACGACTCCGTGTCGACGGCCACGCACAGCCGCACGGCCGGGGGCCGGGTGCTCACCGGCCGCGCCGGCCCCGTTGGCAGGCTCGACGGGGAGGCCCAGCCTTCCGGCGGGCGCACCTCGAACCGCACGGGCGGGCACCCGCCGTGGCTGCGTCGCGTGCGACCCGTCAGCACCGTGCCGTCCACGCGCATGAATCCGGTCACCTGCGCGAGTTCCGCTGGTGCGCGAAGCACCGCTCGCGCTTCACCCGCCGCTGGGACCGGGTCGTGCCCGAGCGGGTCTCCGAGCAACCAGCCACAGCCCCCGGGCAGCTCGCCGACGGCCATGGGTACTTGCGGGCCGTCGGCTTCGACCACTCCCACGCGGCCATCGTCGAAGCCCAGGACCAAGTGCGCTGCCACGAACGGCGGACCGGCCGGGTCCAGCTCGAACCGCACGCGCAGCTCGAAGATCGCCGTCCCGGGCGGTGGTTCGGCGTCGACGTCGGCGGCCGCACCGACCCGGGGCGGATCGAACCGGACGTCGCCGAGCTTCCGGCCGCCGGAGCCGGTGAGCTGCGCGACGGCGGGTCCGGTCACCGGACCGGCGGCAGGTCCGCGGCCAGCCGCGCCGGACCTGCGAGGAACGCACTGTGCGGTGCGATGAGGGCCGGTCCAAGCCGTCCGTGGACGATGTCGTCGAAGCTGGCGCAGATCACGCCGGTCCGGCGCTCGTCGTGACCGGCTTCGAGCAGTTCGCCGCGCAGCCGCACCGCGTCGGGGTTCAGCAGCGCGAGGTCGTACACCTCGAAGCCTCGCACCTGCAGGTACGGCTTCCCGGGCACCTGGTCGGGTCCTTCCCGCACCGTCCGGACCGGGGTGAAGGCGACTGAGCGGGTGAGCGGCTCGGCCGCCTCGAGCCCCACCTCGGCCAGTTCTTCCCGGAGTTCCCGGCGCAGGCATTCGGCGGCGGTCTCTCGGTAGGCGCCGGTGGCGAACCAGGCCTGGAACAGCCGCAGCGCACCGCCCGGCAGGAAACCCCGGAGGTCCGCTTTCATCTTCTCGGCGCCGGTCGCCGTTCGTTCGGGCCGGAACTCCCACGTCTCGAGCAGGCGTGCCGCCGGCGGGTGGATCTTGACGACGCCACCCGGTGGTCCGTACGAGCCCGGCCGTTTGGGCGAATCGAAGAGGACGTACCGATCGTCGTCAGCGATCCGGAGCAGTGCACTGAAGGAAACCCGCACCGGGTGGCGCCGTTTCGTGAATCCGGCCGCAACGCCCATCGCACACTCCTTCCATCCGGTGCCTACCACGATGGCACAGCGGTGCGACGGTCGTCAGCCCATGGCCGGACCACTCGATCACGGGAGCCGGGCCGCGATGTCGTCGATCTCCCACGGGCCTTCGGTCTCGATGACCTTCACGTCGTGCCAGCTCGCCAGTTCCGAGATCGCGCCGCCCTGGACCGCGAACACCTTGCCCGTCAACGGACACTTCGAAGACGCCAAGTACGCCACCAGCGGCGAGATGTTCGCCGGTGAGAACGCATCGAACTCGCCTTCTGCCACTGGTGCCGCGAAGATCGCGCCCATCCCCGGGGTCGCCAACGTCAGCCGCGTGCGGGCGATCGGGGCGATGGCGTTCACCCGCACCCCGTAGCGGTCCAGCTCGGCCGCCGCGACCAGCGTCATCGCCGCGATCCCGGCCTTCGCCGCGCCGTAGTTGAGCTGGCCCGGGTTCGGCAACGTCGTCCCCGACGCCGATGCCGTGTTGATCACCGACGCCGCCACCGGGGAACCTGCCTTGGACAGCGACTTCCAGTACGCCGCCGCGTGGTGCAGCACTGCCGCGTGCCCCTTCAAGTGGACCGCGATCACGTCGTCCCACTGCTCCTCGGTGAGGCCCGCGACGAAGCTGTCGCGCAGGATGCCCGCGTTGTTCACCACCACGTCCAGCCGGCCGAACTCGGCCACCGCCTGGTCGACCAGCTCCGCCGCGCCTGCCCACGACGCCACGTCCGACGTGTTCGCCACGGCCGAACCACCGAACGAGCGGATCTCCGAAACCACCTCCGGGTCCGGCTCGATGTCGTTGACCACCACCGAAGCGCCCTCACGCGCGAACAACAACGCGTGCGACCGACCGATCCCCCGGCCCGCGCCGGTCACCAGCGCGACACGCCCCTCGAGTGCACCCATCAGAACTCCGCCAGTCCGTCTTTGATCACGACCGTGTCCCCTACCGTGGTTTCGAAGGCGAAAGAACCGGGCCCCACCGCCCAGATCGACGTCGACAGGTCCTGCCCCGGCAGCACCGGCGCGGCGAACCGGACGGCGAGACGACGCAGCCGGCCCTCGGGCGCCACCGAAGTCAGCACCGCCCACGACGTGAACGCCATCGTGCACAGCCCGTGCGCGATGATCCCCGGCAGACCCGCCGCCCGCGCGACCTCCTCGTCGAGGTGGATCGGCATCGGGTCGCCGGCCGCCGGGCCGTAGCGGAACGTCTGGTCGTCGTCAACGTGCTGGCCGACCTTCGCGACCGGCGGACCGGAAGGCGAAGAGCGGTGGGAGGGCCCGAGCGTGCCGCGCTTCTCGCCGGCGTCGAAGCCGCGCACGAAGAACGTCACGTACTGCTCGTTGACCAGCTCGTCACCCGACCGGCACTCGAGGTAGACCGTCGCCCGCGTCCCCTTGGGCAGCCCCTCGTAGCCGGTCATCTTGGCGCGCGACACGAGAGAATCACCAGGCCGGATCGGGCGGTGGAACCGGAAGTCCTGCTCGCCGTGCAGCACCCGCCCGAACAGCGACGGCGGCACCACTTCGAGGGCCGGTTCCAGCAGCGACTGGAACACCGGCACGATCGCGAACACCGGGCTCGCGACGTCGCCGGAAGCGTGCGCCGGGATCGGGTCGTTGGTCGCCGCCGCGTACTCGACGAGCCGCGAGCGCGTGACCTCGAACGAGACCGGCTCGGTCCACTTGTCCAGCCCGGCGGGGTCGAACTTCACGCGACCAGCGCCTTGAACTTCTCGAGGGACTCGTCGAGGTTCTTCTTCCCGTCCTTCTCGACGGCCTTGCCCAGCGCGCCGACGATCATCGCGCCGGTGAACTCGGCTTCGATGGTCGCCGCCGAGCCGGCCCCGGCCGGCGCCACCGACAGTGAGAACCGGATCTTCACCCCGGCCATCCCGGTGCCGGAGATGACCAGCTGCGAAGGCGCTTCGTAGGAGTCGACCGTCCAGGTGATCGTGTTCGCCATCCCGAGCATCGTGACGACCTCGGACACCTGCGACCCCTGCGAGAACTCCGCCGGGACGTCGCCCTTCCACTTCGTGTGGATGGTCAGCCACTTCTCGAAGTTGTTCGGGTTCGAGAACTCCGCCCACACCTTGTCCGGCGCGGCGGGCAGTTCGACGGACGCGCTGATCCGGCCCATGGTTTCTCCTAAGCTCGCTGGTAGGCGGTGACGACGGCGGCGCCACCGAGTCCGATGTTGTGCTGCAACGCGGCCCGCACGTCGGGGACCTGGCGCGCGTCGGCGTCGCCGCGCAGCTGCCAAGTGAGTTCGGCGCACTGGGCGAGCCCGGTCGCGCCGAGCGGGTGCCCCTTGGAGATGAGCCCGCCGGACGGGTTCACGACCCACCGGCCGCCGTACGTCGTGTCCCCGGCGTCGACGAGCGCCCCTCCTTCACCTTCGCGGCAGAGGCCGAGTGCTTCGTACGTGAGCAGTTCGTTGGCGGAGAAGCAGTCGTGCAGCTCGACGACCTGGAAGTCGGCCGGCCCGAGCCCGGCTTCCTCGTACACGCGCAGCGCGGCCTGCCGGGTCATGTCGTAGCCGACGATGTTCTTCGCGCTGCCGTCGAAGGTGCTGCGGAAGTCGGTGGTCAGGGCCTGCCCGACGATCTCGACGGCCCGCTCGGCCAGGCCGTTCACGTCCACAAAGGACTCACTCGCGAGCAGCACCGCGCCGGAACCGTCGGACGTCGGCGAGCACTGCAGCTTGGTCAGCGGGTCGTAGATCATCCGGGACGCGAGGATGTCGTCGAGCGAGTAGACGTCCTGGAACTGCGCGTACGGGTTGTTCGCCGAGTGCCGGTGGTTCTTCTCGCCGATCTTCGCGAAGTGCTCGGCCGTCGTCCCGTACTTCTCCATGTGCTCGCGGCCGGCGGCGCCGAACATCCACGGCGCGGGCGGGAACAGCACCTCGGAGATCTCGGCGAGTGCCTGGAGGTGGTTGCCCAGCGGCTGTTCGCGGTCGTCGTAGGTCGACGCGAGCGAGCCCGGCTTCATCTTTTCGAACCCCAGCGCCAGCACGCAGTCCGCGCGGCCGCCGCGGATCGCCTCCGCGGCCAGGTACAGCGCGGTCGAGCCGGTGGAGCAGTTGTTGTTGACGTTGACCACGGGGATCCCGGTCATCCCCAGCTCGTAGACCGCGCGCTGCCCGGACGTCGACTCGCCGTAGACGTAGCCGACGTACGCCTGCTGGACGGCGTCGTAGCCGAGCCCCGCGTCCTCGAGCGCGTTGGTCCCGGCCTCCCGGGCCATCTGCGGGTAGTCCCAGCCCTCGCGCCGCCCGGGTTTCTCGAACTTCGTCATCCCGACGCCGACGACGTACACCCTGTTCGCCATGCAACAAACATACAGACCGGCATGTATTTATCAAGAGCGGACCACTGACCCGCAGGTCAGCGGCGGAAAATCAGCCCAGCGGGACGACCGGACCCGGGTAGCGGGCCGGGTCGAGGCAGCTGCCGAGCCCGTCGACGACCGAGCAGAAGCCCGGCGGCCGCACCGGCGCGTACCCGGCCGGGACGCCGTGGCCGGCGATCAGGTCCCGGTACGCCGCGACGGCGTCGGTCGGCCGCCGCACCAGACCCGGATCGCTCGACGCGTCCACTGTGTACAGTCCGAACCGCGGCTGGTAGCTGCCCCACTCGTAGTTGTCGGTGAGGCTCCAGTAGTTGTAGCCGATGACGTTCATGCCGTCGGCCTTTGCGCGCTGCACCCAGTAGATGTGGTCGCGCAGGTGGTCCGAACGCGTGTAGCCGTCGGGCCGCGCGTTGCCGTTGTCGGTCGGCATCCCGTTCTCGACGACGTACAGCGGCAGGTTCGGGAACTTCCGCGCGTAGTAACGCAGGGCGTAGTAGATCCCGTCCGGCTGCGGGGTCACCTTCCAGAACTCGCCGTTCGCCGCGTGGACGGCGCTGAGGTTGTCGAGGCTCGCGCCGTAGTAGTAGTCGACGCCGGCGAAGTCGAGCTTGTCCCGCACCCGATCGAGGAACGCCGCGTCGAGGATGCCCTGCGCCGCCGGGATGTAGGCCGTGTTGCTGGACACCAGCGCCCCGGAGTCCAGGGAGTGGATCAGGTCGTACGCCGCCCGGTGCACGTTCACCAGCCGCGTCTGTGCCCACGGCAGCTTCCACCCGGCGAGCCCGCCGTTGGTGGTCTCGTTCTGCAGGTAGACGGTCGGCTCGTTGATCGTGATCCACAGCGCGCCGAGCCCCTTGTACCGCTCGACGACGCGGCGGGCGTTGGCCAGCCAGGCGTCGACCGTGCGGTCGGAGTCCCAGCCGCCCTGGTCGGCGACCCAGCCCGGGTAGACCCAGTGGTCGAGGGTGATCATCGGCCGCATGCCCGCGGCGACGACGCGCCGGACGACGTCGTCGTAGTACGCGAGTTCCGTCTCGTCCACCTGGCCGGGCCGCGGTTCGATGCGCGCCCATTCGACGCTGAAGCGGAAGACGTTCACGCCGAGCTGCTTGGCGCGGTCGATGTCTTCGGCGTAGCGGTGCCGGAAGTCCACGGCCTCGCGGTAGGGCTCCTTGATCGAAGACGTCTTGGCCTGCTCGTAGCGGCGCCAGTTGCTGTCGGGCGCCGAGCCCTCCGACTGGTAGCCCGATGTGGCGACGCCCCAGAAGAACGCCGGTGCGGCGACCGCGGGACTCACCCCCGCGAGCAGGCCCGTCAGCAGGACCAGGACGACGACGATCGCTCGGTTCCGGCGCACCACGGCACCCTCCTCAGCCAACGTGAAGGTCATTCATGTTAGCTGAGGAGGCGCCGGCCCGCTAGGCGACCTTGAACGACTGCGCGGCGCTGCCGGTGCAGGTCGACTGGACCAGCTGGACGCTGTCCGCGGTGGAAGCTCCCGGCACCGTCAGGCACTTGCCCGTGTGGCGGACGACGAAGTGGTAGTAGCCGCTGCCTTCGGACACCGGCTGCCACTGCTGGTTGTTCCCGCCGCTGTAGGACCACAGCTGCAGGCCGGCGTTGTCGGCCGTGGAAACGTCGGTCACGTCGATGACCTGAGCGGGGTTCGTCCGGTTGTTGATCCGGTCGTAGCCGCCGCTGGTCGGGGCGAACTGGTACTGCTGGGCCGTGGTGCCGTTGCAGGTGTACTGCTGGATCACGGTGCCGTTGGCGCTGCCCGCCGCCCGCGCGTCGACGCACTTGCCGGACGCCTTGTTCGTCACGGCGTACCAGGCCGCCGGGTCGATCGTGCCGTCCGGCGGCGGGGTGGTGGTGCCACCGCCGCCGAGCCACTTCAGGCCGTCGAGCACGAACCGGTTCTGGTCGGCGCTTTCGAACGTCGACGACAGCGCGGTGTTCGTCTCGTAGTTCATCGCGTTGTGGCCGAAGTTGGCGTAGAGCATCTTGTAGTTCTTGTTCGTCCACGCGATCGGGTAGTACCCGCTGTACCAGGTCTGGTTCGGGTCGGTGCCGATCGGGAAGGTCGACTGGTCCATCGACGCCAGGATGGTGATGTTGCCGTTCTGGCGCAGGTCGTTCTGCCAGGCGTACCACTCCGACGTCGACGACTTGATCGTCGCCGGCAGGTTCACCGTCGAGGGGTGCGTGCGGTTCTCGATCTTCAGCGTCTCCGGCGTCGGGCCCCACGTGTTCGACGTGAACCGGCCGGTGCCGAGGAAGTCGTTGTGGAACCAGTTGGCGTACGACGGCGTCGAGCTGTCGTTGTACGCCGTGACGTGGAAGCCGAAGAACCCGCCACCGTTCTGCATGTAGGTCTGGAAGCCCTGGAACTGCGCGGCCGACTGCGGCTGGTCGTCGAGGAACAGCACGACGTCGGCGGTGGCCTTGGTCAGGCTGGTCAGCCGGTTCCAGTCGGTCGTCGAGGAATAGGTGAAGCCGTTGGCCGCCGCCTGCTGCGGGAACCAGACGTTGGCCTCCTTCTCGAAGCTGATGTGCGCGGCGTCGTAAGTGCCGCTGTAGAACGCGAGCACCTTGAACGGCGTCGCGGCCTGCACGGCCGGTGCGCCCAGGCTCAAGCCCAGACAGGCGGCGAAAAAGGCCAGGATTCTGACCAGGTGACGGCGGGGCATGCGGGTTCCTTCCGGTGGGGGACGGGGATCACCAGTGGCGCGAGTAGTGCAAGCCGTAGCCGAAGGGGAACAGCGCGGGTTTGCCGTCGCCGGCGTTGATGGGCTGCTGGTCGGCGCTGCGCATCCACGTCACCGGCAGCTTCCCGGTCGGGTTGTAGGCGCCGAAGAGGACGTCCGCGACGCCTTGCCCCTCGCTGCCCGGCAGCCAGGACTCGACCAGCCCGGCCCAGTCCGGCAGCTGCGCCGCGATGTCCAGTGGCCGCCCGGACACGAGTACAACCACCGTCGGCACGCCGGAGTCCTTCAGCTTCTGCAGCGTGGCGAGGTCGGTGGCGTCCAGGCCCATCCCTTGTGGACGGTCGCCCTTGCCTTCCGCGTACGGCGTCTCCCCCACGACCGCGACGGCGACGTCGTAGCTCGGGTCGATCCCGGTGCCGTCCTTGGCGTAGGTGACCTTCTTCGAGGTGCTCGTGATCCCCTGCAGGATCGTGGTGCCCGGGATGACCGGGCCGCTGGTGCCCTGCCAGCCGACCGTCCAGCCGCCGGACTGGTTGCCGATGTCGTCCGCGCTCTTGCCGGCCACGAAGATCTTGTCCCGTTTGGACAGCGGCAGCACGTGGTTGTCGTTCTTCAGCAGCACCTGGGATTCGCGGACGGCTTGCCGCGCGAGGTCGCGGTGCTGCTTGCTGCCGATCGTGTTCAGGAACTTCCGGTCGGTCAGCGGGTGCTCGAACAGGCCGAGCTCGAACTTCTTCGTCAGGATCCGCTTGTTCGCGTCGTCGATCCGGGACATCGGCACGCGGCCTTCTTGGACCAGCGTGCGCAGCGTGTCGATGAACTTCTGCCACTCGTAGGGCACCATCACCATGTCGATGCCGGCGTTGATCGAGGCCTCGACCTCTTCGGGGGTGAACCCGGTCTTGCCGTCGATCTTGTCGACGCCGTTGTAGTCCGAGACGACGATGCCCTGGAAGCCGAGCTCCTTCTTGAGGACGTCGTTGATCAGGTAGGAGCCGGCGTGCATCTTGACGCTGTTCCAGCTGCTGTAGCTGATCATCACCGAGCCGACCCCGCGCTGCACGGCGGCCTTGAACGGCGGCAGGTGGATCGCGCGCAGCTCCTGCTCGCTGATCTCGGTGTTGCCCTCGTTGACGCCGCCGGTGGTGCCGCCGTCGCCGACGTAGTGCTTGGCCGTGGCCAGCACCGAGCCCGGCTGGTCCAGCCGGCGGCCCTGCAGGCCGGTGATGATCGACGTCATCTCGGTGGCCAGCTGCGGGACCTCGCCGAAGGACTCGTAGGTGCGGCCCCAGCGGTCGTTGCGGGCGACGCACAGGCAGGGCGCGAAGTCCCAGTCGATGCCGGTGCCGGAGACCTCTTCCGCGGTGGCGCGGCCGATGCGCTGCACGAGGTTCGGATCCCGCGTCGCGCCGAGGCCGATGTTGTGCGGGAAGACGGTCGCGCCGTAGAGGCCGTTGTGCCCGTGGACGGCGTCGACGCCGTAGATCAGCGGGATGCCGAGCGGCGTGGCGAGGGCGGCCTTCTGGAAGCCGTCGTACATGTCGGCCCAGGTGACGGGCGTGTTCGGGGTGGGCTGCGAGCTGCCGCCGGACAGCAGCGAGCCGAGCCGGCCGGACGTGACGTCCGCTGGGCTTTTGACCCCGAGGCGTTCGGCCTGCATCATCTGGCCGAGCTTGTCGTCGAGGGTCATTCGCGAAATCAGGTCGGCGACGCGGACCTTGACCGGCCGCCAGGAATCCTTGTACGCCGGGCCGTTCCCGGCCAGGGCGGGGGTTCCGGAGGCGAGCAGCAACCCCACGGCCAGCGCGCCGACGCCCAGTCTGCGTCCGAGACCCATCCGGGTCCTCCTCGTCGAGAGACCGAAATTCACGCCTTGAATTAAGGCACAGGCTTTCGACGTTGGTCCAGACCTCTGACCGAACTCGGTTTCCGCTCAGCGGGACCGCGGGTTCCGGCCGGGAACTGACGTGATTCGCCGGTACGCTGAGGGCTGATGCCGGAAAACCGCCACCTCACCACCCCGGAGGGGAAGGGTTGGCTGCCGCACGGCTTCCACCTCGGCACCCACCGCCACGCCGACGGCCAGCTCGTGTACGCGGCCGCCGGCGGCTTCGCGACGACGACCACGCTCGGGACCTGGGTCGCGCCCGCCAACCGCGTCACCTGGACGCCGCCCGGGTTCGACCACTCCCACCGCTGCTACGGCCGGACCGACTTCCGGCTCGTCGTCATCCCGGCCGAGTCGTGCGGCGAGCTCGTGGCGCACCCCGGCGTGTTCGCGGTGAGCCCGCTCCTGCGCGAGGCCCTGCTGGCGCTGACCGACCCGCGGGAAACCCGCCCCGGCGCCCACCACCGGCTGCGCGCGGTCGTGATCGACGAACTCGCCGGGGCGCCCGAGGAGTCCCTGCACCTGCCCGAACCCCGCGACGACCGGCTGCGTGCCGTCACCGATCTCCTGCACGCCGACCCCGCGCGGCCCGAGACGCTGGGCGAACTGGGCCGGACGGCCGGGGCGAGCGAACGCACCCTCAGCCGCCTGTTCCAAGCCGAGCTGGGCATGGGTTTCCTCCGCTGGCGCACCATCCTGCGCATCCACCACGCCCTGGTCCACCTGACCGAAGGCCGGTCGGTCCTCGACACGGCGATGGCGTGCGGGTGGTCCAACCCCTCGAGCTTCATCGAGGCGTTCACCGACGTCGTCGGCCAGACGCCGGGCCGCTACCAGGCCGAGCTGGACCGGCGCTGACTTGGCGGGTTTCCGGTATCCGGTGTCGCTTCACCGGTTGGTGGCGGCCGTGGCCGGGTCCACAGTGGAGCCATGACCGAACACACCACCGTCGTCGTCATCGGGGCCGGGGTCGCGGGCCTCACCCTCGGGAACATCCTGCTGCGCAACGGAATCGACTGCGTCGTCCTGGAGAAGCACAGCCGCGCGTACGTCGAACAGCGGCAACGAGCCGGGACCATCGACAGCCGCGGCGTGCGCATGTTCCGCGAATGGGGGCTCGAAGAGGTGCTGGCGACCGACGCCCCGACCGACGTCGAGGGCGGCTTCTTCCTCGACGGCGAGGAGCTGCCCGTCGAGTTCGGTGACGACGACAGCGACAGCGTCTTCCTGCCCCAGCAGGTCCTCGTCCGGAACCTCACGGACGTCTTCCTGCGCGCCGGCGGCGACCTCCGCTTCGAAGCCGACGACGTCACCGTGGAAAACCTCGACCAGCCCGTCGTGCGGTACGCCGGCCACGTCGTCACGGCCGGCTTCATCGCCGGTTGCGACGGCGACCGCGGGGTCAGCCGGGCGGCGATCCCCACGGGCGTCCTCACGCGGTACTCCCGCGAATACGGCTACGCCTGGCTGAGCGTCCTGGCCGAAGTGCCCGCGAACCCGTCGGGCATGGCGATCCATTCCCGTGGCCTGGCGGGGATGATCCCCCGCGGCCCGCGCGCCAGCCGCGTCTACCTCCAGTGCGCGCTCGGCGACGGCCTCGAGCAGTGGCCGGACGAGCGCGTCTGGAGCGAGCTGAGCGCCCGGTTCGGCCGGCCGGTCACGCCCGGCCGGATCGCCGACAAGCGGCTGGTGCCGCTGCGGAACGTCGTCCACAGCCCGATGCACCACGGGAAGCTGTACCTGCTCGGGGACGCGGCGCACATCGTCCCGCCGATGAGCGCCAAGGGCATCCACCTCGCGCTCTTCGACACCGAGGTCTTCGCGCGCGGCGTCATCCGGCACGTGAAGGAGGACGACCCGAGCCTGCTCGACGGCTATTCGGAGACGTGCCTGCGCCACGTCTGGAACTACCAGGCCTTCGCGTCGTGGATCACCGACCTCATGCACGACGCCGGGGACCCTTCCCTCGCCGGGGAGTTCCGCAAGCGGATCGCCCGCGCGGAGCTGGAACGCCAGTTCACCTCACCCGCTGCGAGCCGCCTGTTCGGCGAGTTCATGGCCGGGGTGAGCTAGCGGTCCGAGCGCAGCGAAGCCGGGTCGAAGGACTCCCAGTAGGCGTCCTCGTCCTCGGCGGTCGCGGGGGCCGCGGCTTCCGGAGGCGCGGCGCCCAGCCGCTCGGCCCGCAGCCGCTGGAACTCCTCGACCGTCATGCCCGGGTCGTCGTCCTCGGCGCGGGCCGGGGCCGGCATCCCGGTCATCCGCTCGATCAGGTAGGTCATGTCTTCGCCCAGCAGCAACGCCACTTTGTTGTAGCCGTCCTGGGTCGCCTCGCGCATCGCCGCCTGGGCGATCTCCACGACCAGCGGCCCCAGCCGTTCGCCGAGGTTCACCGCCGACGGCGCCAGCCACAGCCGCAGCAGCTTGCCGCGGCCGTCGACCGTCGCCTCCACCTGGCCGTCCCGGTCGTGGGCGGTGCCGGTCGCGGCCGCGAGCAGCTCGTCCACTTTGGACATGGCGGCTTCCCGGGCCCGGGCCTGGGAAATCAGGTCACGCGTCGAGATCACCGGCGCTCACCTTCCGTACGAGTAGGTGTCGGCGTCCGGGTCGTCGTCCGGGATCGGTTCGTAGCCGAGGACTTCCAGCTGCGACGCGTCCACCACCGGCGCCAGCGCGTGGTACATCTTGTCGCCCGCGCGGCGGGTCGCGCGCTGGGCCAGCTCGAGGATCTGATCGGCCAGCACCGCCGACCCGTGCCGCAGCGCGGACCGGTGGATCGTCACGCCGGTCAGCAACCCGCCGGGCGCCACCTGGACCTCGATGGTGCTGTCCGAAGAGGACGCCTTGCCCACCACCGGACCCGAGCGCTCCAACCGGGCCGAAACGTCGGCCTCCACGCGGTCCGCCTGCTCGGCGATCCGGGCGGCCGCCAGGTCCACGTCGAATTCAGCCACGACTCACCCCGTCGGCCGGTAGAAACCGATGAACGACTGCCCCGCGTTGGTGGTGCGGATCTTGCTGATCTGCACCGGGTCGCCGGCCTCGACCATCTGGCCGTCGCCGATCACCATCGCCACGTGCCCGGACCACACAACCAGGTCGCCGGGCAGCAGCTGGTCGATCGACGGCACCTCGGCCCCGACCGTCTGCTGCGCCGCCGTCCGCGGCAGCTGCAGGCCCGCGTCCTGGTAGGACGTCATGGTCAGCCCGCTGCAGTCCAGGCCGACGCCGCGCGCGGTGCCGCCCCAGACGTACGGCACGCCGAGCTGCGAAAGCGCGTTGCGCACGGCCTTGGCCGCGGTCTCGTTCGGCGCCATGACCTGCTTGCCGCCGGGCAGGTTGATCGCGACGCCGGAGCCGGGCTGCGGCGGGATCGCGACCGGCAGCCGCGGCTTGTGGACGGCGCCGCCGCCCCCGCCACCACCGCCGCCTCCGCCACCACCGCCGCCGGAATCGCCGCCCCCGGAGTAGCCGCTGTTGCTGTTGAAGGACGAGCCGACCTTCGTCGAGGACGCGCTGGACGTCGACGTCGACTGCTCGCCGCCGCCCAGCCGGGTGCCGATGTCGGTGAGCTGGTTGATGGTCTGCTCGCTGAAGGTCGCGGCCTGGCCGGTGAGCTGGCTGATCTTCGTCTGCAGCTTCATCAGGATGTCGCGCGACGCGGCGGCGCGGCTTTCCGGCGGCTGGATCGACTTCACCGCCGCCAGCGCCTTCATCGACGCGGAGATCTCTTTGATGATCTGGTCGCGGACCTGGTCGTTCTTGATCTCGCCGACGTGCAGCGTCTCGGCCGCGTCGGCGACGGCCTTCTCGATCTCGGCGCTCTCGTCGAGGAGGTCCTGGACCTCCTGCTCGAGGCTCTTCGACGTCGCGGTGGCGCGGTCGGTCGTCGAGCCGGAGCTGGCCGAGGTGAGGTTGACGCGCTGGTCAGAGGCGTGGTCGCGAGTGCGGCCCACCGACGTCTGCAGTGCGACGTGCGCGTCCCGCGCGCCGCTGATCGCGACGGGGTCGTGCCGCAGCTTCTGCGCGAACTGGTTGGTGGGTTCCAGGCTGTGCCGGACGAGCTGGTCGGTGTGGTGCTCGGTCACGCGCGGTCCCCGAGGTCGGTGCCGAGCCTGCGCACGACGTCGCCGTGCTCGGCTTCGACGGCCGAGTAGTTGCGGTCGGTCTGCCGGGCGGCCTCGCCGACCTGCCGCCAGCCGCCGCCGACGCGGTGCATCTTCTCCTGCAGCGCGCGCATCCGGCCGCTGTAGGCGCCCGAGAAGCCGGACTCGCCGCCCATTTCGGAGAAGCCGTGACCGCCGAGCGTCACGTGCGGGCCGACGTGCTCGTCCGCCGCGCCCTTGACGTCGTCGCCGAGCGGGTCGACTTCGCGCGCGTACCGCGCGTACGCGCCTTCATCGACGTGAAACCCCTGATGCGAACCGTCCACTGGCCCTCCCTGTCACCGGAGGTGCGACGTGCGCACGCGACCCCCGGTTCCCCTGCTGCGGGATTCAGCCTAGTCCACGGTCCGTACCCGGGTGGGCGAATTGCCCGGACTCAGCCGGTGACCTTCGCGAGCCAGCCCGGGTCCTGCCAGTTGACGATCGCGCCGTTCGCGGTGACCGTCGGCGTGCCGAAACCGCTCTGCCCGTTGCCGAAGTCCTGCGCCAGCTTGGGGTCGGTCTCGATCTGCTGGAACGCCGTGTTGAGCTGCTGGTCGTACGTCCCCGCGTTGACCGTCTGGGAGAACGCGGGGTCGGTGATCCCGACGTCCTGGCCGAGCTTGATCAGCTGCGCCTTGTCGTAGCCGCGCTTGCCCTCTTCGGGCTGGTTCGCGAACAGCGAGTCGTGGAACTGGAGGAACTTGCCGGCGTCGGCCGCGGCCAGCGCCGCGTTCGCCGAGTCGAGCGAGTAGCCGGGCGGGTCCGAGCGGTCGTTGAGCAGCGGCACCATGTGGTAGCGCACCTGCAGCTTGCCGTCGTTGATCGCCTGCTCGACGTCGGTCTTGTAGGTCTTCTCGAACTGGCCGCAGATCGGGCAGAGGAAGTCGGCGTAGACGTCGATCGAGGCCTTCGCGCCCGCCTTGCCGACGGTGACGACGACGCCGTCGCGCTTCTGCGTGACGTCGCCGGCCAGCGACGTGCCCCCGGCCGCGATCGTCTGGCCCTCGGTCTTGTTCTTGTCCGAGATCGTCCAGATCACGCCGCCGATCACGAGCGCGGCCACGACGACCACGGCGGCGATCCCGATGATCCACTTCCGCTTGTCGGCCGACGTGCCCCTGGCCTGGGCCACCGCCCTCGCTCCCCCGGCCTGTGCGGCCTGACGACGCTTCCGAGCGGTCCGCTCAGCTCCACCCACTGTGTATCAGTTCCCTTCCGCGATACCCGAGTAGTCGTGCTCGGGCTCGGTGGAGTTCCCGCGACCCCGCGCGAGCCAGCCGTCGACCGACAGCCACGTGCGCGGCCGCGCCAGCAGCCAGACCGCCAGCAGCGCGAAACCGGAGTCGCGGAGGATCTCCTGCGGGTACTCGGTCTGCCCCGCCGCCACCTGGCCGCCGCCGCCGAAGCACCCGCAGTCGATGCTCAGCCCGCGCGCCCACGACTGGGCGATCCCGGCGATGAGCACGACGAGCAGCACCAGCGCGGCGCCGGCGACCCAGCGGGTCGCGAGGCCGGCGAGCAGGAACAGCCCGAGCACGAGTTCGACGAGCGGCAGCGCGATGGCCACCACGTTGGCGAGTGCGTCCGGCAGCACCTGGTACGCCTTGACGGCGATCAGCGTCTGCCCCGGATCCGCCAGCTTCAGCGCACCGGAAACGAGCCAGACGGCCGCCAGCCCGAGCCGGGCGAGCGTGCCGACGGCGTCCAGCACGGGTTGGGACGGTCGCACCACGCACTTAGGCTAACGGGAGGACCTGAGAACTTCGTGAGGGCACGGCGGTGGTGGAGGGAGCGGCGGAATGCGGTGGCGCACGCTCCTCGGCTCGGCGTTGCTGCTGGTCACGGCGGCGGCCTGCGGGCCGGGGCAGGTCTCGCCGACCGACTCGCTGGTGACCCGCGCCAGTGCCGCGGATCACCTGACCATCGGTATCCGGTTCGACGCGCCGGGGCTTTCCGAGCGCACCGTGGACGGCCGGTTCGTCGGGTTCGACGTCGACGTCGCGACTTTCGTCGCATCGGAACTGGGTGTCGCCGCGAAGGACATCACGTGGCGCGAGACGACGTCGGCGACGCGCGAGACGGACCTCACCTCCGGCGCGGTCGACCTGGTCGTCGCGACCTATTCGATCACCGACAAGCGCAAGCAGCAGGTGTCGTTCGCCGGGCCGTACTTCACCACCGGGCAGGACCTGCTGGTGCGGCGCACGTCCCCGGACATCACCGGCCCGGAGACGCTCAACGGGCGGCGGCTGTGCTCGGTCACCGGCTCGACGCCCGCGGAGCAGGTGCGCGACCGGTTCGCCCAGGCGGTGCAGCTGGTCGAGTACCCGCGCTACCCGGACTGCGTGACGGCGCTGCTCGCCGGCCAGATCGACGCGGTGACCACCGATGGGGTGATCCTGGCGGGGTACGTCACGCGCGACCCGGAGCTGCTGAAGGTCGTCGGGAAGCCGTTCTCGAGGGAGAACTACGGCGTCGGCCTGCGCAAGGGCGACACCCAGGGCGTGAACGCGGTCGACGACGCGATCCGCAAGATGATCTCCTCCGGCGAATGGCTGCGCTCGCTCAACGCGAACATCGGCCCGTCCGGGTACCAGCTGCCGGCTCCCCCCGAGGTCACCGAGAAGTGAAGCTGCCCGACCTGCCCGTGCGCGCGGTCCTGCCCGACGTTCTTTCGGCGCTGGACGACCACGGCACCGCCGTGCTCGTCGCGCCGCCGGGGACGGGGAAGACGACGCTGGTGCCGCTGGCGCTGGCTTCTTCCGCGTCCGGCCGGGTCGTGGTCGCCGAGCCGCGGCGCCTGGCCGCGCGGGCCGCGGCCTCTCGGATGGCAGCGATCCTGGGCGAGCCGGTCGGCGAGACGGTGGGGTACGCCGTGCGCGGCGACCGGAAGGTGTCCGCGCGCACGCGCGTCGAGGTGGTGACGTCGGGACTGCTGGTGCGGCGCGTGCAGAACGACCCGGAGCTGCCCGGGGTGTCGACGGTGCTGCTGGACGAGTGCCACGAGCGGCACCTGGACGCGGACCTGCTGCTGGCGCTGCTCCTGGACGTCCGCGCCGGCCTGCGCGACGACCTGCGGCTGCTGGCGACGTCGGCGACGGTGGCGTCGGGACGGTTGGCCACACTTCTGGGTGAAGCTCCGGTGGTCACGGCGACGGCGCCGACGTACCCGGTTTCGTTTTCGTACGTCCCGCCGGCGCGGGGTGAGCGCATCGAGGTGTGCGTCGCGCGTGCGGTGCGGACGGCGTTGTCCTCGGGGGACGGTGACGTGCTCGCCTTTCTGCCGGGCGCCGGCGAGATCGCGCGGACTTCGGGATTGCTGTCGATGTCCGATGTGGACGTTCTCCCGCTGCACGGCCGGCTGTCGGCGGCCCACCAGGACGAGGCGCTGCGGCCGCGTACCCGGCGGCGGGTGGTGCTGGCGACGGCGGTGGCGGAGTCGAGCTTGACGGTGCCGGGCGTGCGCGCGGTGGTGGACTCGGGGTTGGCGCGGGTGCCGAGGGTGGATCACCGGCGTGGCCTGCCCGGCCTGGCGACGGTGCGGGTCTCGGCGGCGGTGGCGACGCAGCGGTCGGGCCGGGCGGGGCGCGAGGGGCCGGGGCGGGCGTATCGCTGCTGGGCAGCGCACGAGCAGGCGTTGCTACCGGCGTACCCGGAACCGGAGATCCGAACGGCGGAGCTGGCACGGTTGGCATTGGAGCTGGCGTGCTGGTCGACGCCCGACGGGAGCGGTTTGGCCTGGTGGGACCCACCGGGCGAAGGGGCGCTGGCGGCGGGCCGGGCGTTGCTGGAGACGCTGGGCGCGACCGCGGACGGTGTCGTGACCGCGCGCGGGCGGCGGATGGCGGAGCTGGGGCTGCACCCCCGGCTGGCACGGGCGTTGCTGGACGGCGCTTCGGAGGTAGGCGCCCGAGCGGCGGCCGAGGTGGTGGCGCTGCTGGACGCGGGAGCAACGCTGACGGACGTGGACGCCGAGTTGCGGAGGCTGCGCTCGGCGAGCGACGAACCCGCGCGGCGGTGGAAGCGCGAGGCTCGGCGGCTCGAAGGCTTGGTCGCGGCGGGGCGTTCGTACGGCGCCGGGCGGGCGCAGCCCGGCCGCCCTGGCGGAAGCGCGAGCGTCGAGGCCGATCCTTCACGCCAACGCGGAAGTCTCGGAGCCGGGCCGGCGCAGCCCGGAGCCGATCCCGTGCATCGAACCGTCAGTGCAGGCGCCGGGCGGGCGCAGCCCGGCCAGCCGGCAGCGAGCGCCGAAGTCCGAGCCGATCCCCCACACCAAAGCGGAAATCCCGGAGCCGGTCCCTCGCACCGAACCGGCAGCACCGGCGCCGGGCGGGCGCAGTCCGGCCGCCCGGCCGGGAGCGCCGAAGTCCGGGCCGATCCCGCCCTGGTCGTCGCCCTTGCGCATCCCGAGCGGCTCGCGCGGCGGCGGCCCGGCGGCGCCCCCGTCTACCTCATGGCCGGCGGCACCGCGGCCGAACTCCCGCCCGGCAGCGGGCTCGACTCCGAATGGCTCGCCGTCGCCGAAGCCACCCGGGATCCCGGGCGCGTCCACGGCACCATCCGGCTCGCCGCGGCCGCCGACGAACGCCTCGCCACGCGCGTCACCCCCGTGTCCGAAGTGGACGAAGTCACCTGGGACGGCGATGTCGTCGCCCGCCGGGTCCGCAAGCTCGGCGCCATCACCCTCTCCGAGCGCCCCCTGCGCGACGCCGACGTCCACGACGCCCTCGTCGCCGGCCTCCGCGAGGACGGCCTCGGCCTCCTCAAGTGGAGCCAGGACGCGACCAGGCTCCGCGAGCGCATGGCCTTCCTCCACCGCGTCATCGGCGCCCCGTGGCCCGCGGTCGACGACACGACCCTCCTGTCCGATGTGGACAAGTGGCTCGACCTGACCGGCGCCCGTCGCAAGTCCGACCTCGCGAACATCAACGCGGGCACCGCCCTCAAAGCCCTCCTGCCCTGGCCGGAAGCGTCCAAACTGGACGAACTCGCCCCGGACCGGCTCGAAGTCCCGTCCGGCTCGCACATCCGCGTCGACTACCACGGCGACCAGCCGGTCCTCGCCGTCAAGCTGCAGGAAACGTTCGGCTGGACCGAAACCCCCACCGTCGCCGGCGTGCCGGTCGTGCTGCACCTGCTCTCCCCCGCCGGCCGCCCGGCCGCGATCACCGCGGACCTCGGCTCGTTCTGGACCACCGGCTACCCCTCGGTGCGCGCCGACCTGCGCGGCCGCTACCCGAAGCACCCCTGGCCCGAGGACCCGGCCGGCGCCGTCCCGACCCGGCACACCCGCCGCCGGACCTGACGAAAGTCGGGGGCCGGTCCCGACCGTCGGCCGATGCCCGCGCACCCCCGCGGGCCGCAGACTCCGAGGCATGATCACACTCAGGGGACTGACCAAACGCTACGGGGAGAAGACCGTCGTCGACGCGCTGACCTGCGACGTCGCCGCGGGGCAGGTGACCGGGTTCCTCGGCCCGAACGGCGCGGGCAAGTCGACGACCATGCGGATGACCGTCGGGCTGGACCACCCGCAAGAAGGCGAGGTCCTGGTCGGCGGCCGGCGCTACGCCGAGCTGCGGTACCCGCTGCGCGAGGTCGGCGCGCTGCTCGACGCGAAGGCGCTGCACCCCGGGCGCAGCGCCGGCAAGCACCTCGCGGCCATGGCGCGCAGCAACGGGATCCCGGTGAGCCGCGTCGAGGAGGTGCTGGCGACCGTCGGGCTTTCGGACGTCGCGGGCAAGCGGGCCGGGCAGTTCTCGCTCGGCATGGGCCAGCGCCTCGGCATCGCCGGCGCGCTGCTCGGCGACCCGGGCACCCTGCTGTTCGACGAGCCGGTCAACGGCCTCGACCCGGACGGCGTCCGCTGGGTCCGGCAGCTGATGCGGTCCCTGTCCGCCGAGGGGCGGACGGTGTTCGTCTCCAGCCACCTGATGAGCGAGATGCAGCTGACGGCCGACCACCTCATCGTGATCGGCAAGGGCAAGCTGCTGGCCGACGCGCCGGTCGCGGAGTTCATCGCGGGCAACTCCCGCACGACGGTCTCGGTCCGCGTCCCGGTCGAGGCCGAACGGTCGAAGCTCGACGCGCGGTTGCGCGCCGAAGGCGGCCTGACGCACCCGGGCGCGCCGGACGAACTGGTGGTGGACGGCCTCGACGTCACCCGCGTCGGCGACCTGGTGCACGAACTGGGCGTCCGGGTGCACGAGCTGACGGAGCGGACGGCGTCGCTCGAGCAGGCGTACATGGAACTGACGGCGGCATCGGTGGAATACGGGGTGTCGGCATGACTTCGAGCGAAGTGCGCGGCGGTGGTCTCCCGGGCGCGGTGGCGTCGGAGTGGACGAAGTTCTGGTCGGTCCGCGCAACGTGGTGGTCCTTGATCGGCGCGACGGGGCTGATGCTGGGCTACAGCACGCTGTCGGCGATGGCCCAGCGCTACGACGGCGACCAGCCGCTGGGCAGCCACACGATCGCGATCGGCGGCGGGTTCTACCTGGCCCAGTTCGCGGTGATCGCGCTGGCAACGCTGTTCGTGACAAGTGAGTACGCGGGCGGCGGCATCCGCTCGACGCTGTTGTGGACGCCGGTGCGCTCGTCGGTCGCCCTCGCGAAGGCGGCGGTGATCTTGCCGGTGTTGTTCGCGTCGGGTGTGGTTTTGTCTTGCGCCGCAATGGGTCTGGCGGGCGTGGTGAAGAACGGCCACGGCCTGCCGACGACCTTTTCCGCCGCCTTCACGACGGCAATCGGGACGGGCGGCTACTTCGCACTGCTGGGCGTGTTGTGCACGGGCATCGGCTGGGCGTTGCGAAGCGCGGCGGGGACGTTGGTGTCGGTGATCGTGCTGCTGGTGCCGGTGCCGCTGATCGTGGGGTCGCTGGGGCTGGCGGAGCTGGTGCCGTACTTCCCGGGCATCGCGGGGGTGAACGCGATGGTGGAGTCGGGGCAACCGAACCCGGTGACGCAGTCGGTGGCACCGTACGCACCGTGGGTGGGGTTGGTGATCTGCGCGGCATGGGCGGCGGCGGCGTTGGCGGTGGGGGCAGCGGTGTTGCGCCGCCGCGACGCCTGAAGTCCGGCCGCCCCTCGCTGCCGGCGCGATCCTCGCCGGCGCGGCCACCGCCGGCGCGGCCTCCGCCGGCGCGGCCTCCGCCGGCGCGGCCTCCGCCAGAGTGATCCCGCCAACGCGGCCTCCGCCGGAGCGATCCCGCCAGCGCGGCTTCCGCCGGCGCGATCCCCGCCGAGGCGGCCCCCGCCAGCGCGGCCTCGCCAGAGCGATCCCGCCAGCGCGGCTTCCGCCGGCGCGATCCCCGCCGAGGCGGCCCCCGCCAGCGCGGCCTCGCCAGAGCGATCCCGCCAGCGCGGCTTCCGCCGGCGCGATCCCCGCCAACGCGGCCTCCGCCGAAGCGATCCCCGCCAGCGCGGCCTCCGCCGAAGCGATCCCCGCCGAGGCGGCCCCCGCCAGCGCGGCCTCGCCAGAGCGATCCCCGCCAGCGCGGCCTCCGCCGAAGCGATCCCCGCCGACGCGGCCCCGCCAGCGCGATCCGCGCCGACGCGGCCACCGCCGGCGCGATCCCCGCCGCAGCGGTCGCGCGGGGCGATTTCCCGGTTCGCCCGGACAGCCCCACCCGGCCGCGACGGCCCGCCCTCCCTGGGGGCTGCCCCCGCTTCCAGCGTACCCAGGCCCCCCGACAAAACCCCGCGGAAACCACGCGCCGAGGCCCGGTTGTCCACATCCGCTCGCCCCTGTGGACAACCGGGCTCAGCCCACGCCGATCCCCGCCAGGATCTCCCGCGCGCTCTTCACCAACGACTCCCGCGACGGCGCCGCCGAAGCCCCCGCCAGCGCGCCGAAGATGGTGCCTTCCATCCAGTCGACCACCAGTGTCGCGTGCCGGGTGGGGTCCGCGGACCCCGCCGCCGCCAGCGCCTCGGTGGCCAGTCGCCGGATCAGCGCCCCTCCCGAGTCGTACTGCTCCCGCAACTCCGGCCGCCGGGTCGCCTCCAGCGCGAACTCGTACCGCGCCAGCATCCTGGCCCGCCCCGCGCCGAGAGCCTCGGACACGTACCCGGCGATCGACTCCGCCAGCCCACCCGCCGGCGCCGGCTCCTGGTCCAGTTCGAGGATCCGCGCGAACGTCAACGACAGCAACGCCGCCCGCGTGCGCGCGTAGTACGACGTCGAGCCCGCCGGGAGCCCCGCCGCCTTGTCGACCGCCCGGTGCGTCAGCCCGCGCATGCCCTCCGCCGCGATCACCTCGATCGCCGCGTCGCCGATCTCCGAAAGACGGTCCACGAAAACGCACTCTACAGGTGTAGAGTCCTCTACACCTGTAGAGGAGGAGCCATGCACGCGGTTGTCGTCGGCGGAGGCATCGGGGGCCTGAGCGCGGCCGCCGGGCTGCACCGGATCGGGTGGACCGTCACCGTCCTGGAACAGGCCGAGGAGTACGGCGACGTCGGCGCCGGCATCTCACTCTGGCCGAATGCCCTTCGCTGCCTCGACGAACTCGGCGTCGACCTCGGCGAAGCCCTCGCCCCGCAACGGGAAGGCGGATTCCGGGACAAGCGCGGCCGGCGGGTCACCCGCTTCGACGCCGCCGCCTTCGAACGCCTCCACGGCCGTCCACTCGGGGCCATCCACCGGAAAGACCTGATCGCCGCCCTGAAGAACGCCGTCCCGGCCCAAAGCCTGAAAACCGGCGCACAAGTCACCGAAGTCCACGAAGACGGGCGAGTCCGCTTCACCGGCGGAGAGCTCCAGGCCGACCTCGTCGTCGCCGCCGACGGCATCCACAGCGCCGTCCGCCGCGCGCTCTTCCCGGACCACCCCGCGCCGGTCTACTCCGGCAGCACGGCGTTCCGCGGCGTCACGAAGTTCCCCGGCACCCGGCTCGGCACCAGCTTCGACCGCGGCACCGAAATCGGCGTCCTCCCGCTGACCGGCGACGACGTCTACTGGTTCGTCTCCTACGCCACGAAACCCGGCAGCCCACCGGACGACCTCCGGAGCAAGGTCGAAACCTGGCACGACCCCATCCCGGCGCTGATCGACGCCACACCGGGAGAAGCCGTGCTGCACCACGACCTCTACTACCTGGCCACGCCGCTCAAGACGTACGTGAAAGGCCGGACAGCCCTGCTCGGCGACGCCGCCCACGCCATGCCGCCGTTCCTCGGCCAAGGCGGCTGCCAAGCCATCGAAGACGCGACCGTCCTGGCGTACGAACTATCCACAAAGGATGTACCGCAAGCACTCCGGGCCTATGACAACCAAAGGCGGCCACGCAGCCAGAAAGTCGTCCGCGAATCGGTCCGCATGGGCAAACTCACCTCGCAGCTGACCAACCCGGTCGCCATCAAGATCCGCACCGCGCTCCTGAAGGCCCTTCCAGCGAAGGCGACGGTCTACATAGGACGCGATATCACGGGGTGGCGGCCTCCGCGTCTCCCCCGGCCAGTCCCGCCTCGTACGCCGTGATCGCCGCCTGCACCCGGTTCTTCGCCCCGAGCCGGGTCAGGATCGTGCTCACGTGCGCCTTCACCGTGCCCTCGACGACGAACATCTTCGCCGCGATGTCCGCATTGGACAGTCCGGAACCCAGCAGCGTCAGCACTTCCCGCTCGCGCGGCGTCAGGAGGTCGACCTTCGACCGCGCCGCCGCGGCCCGGGTCAGCCGGCCGCCCGACAGCCGCGCGATCACGCGCTGAGCCACCTTCGGCGAGAGGAACGCCGCACCGTCGGCGACGGCGTGGATGCCGGCCAGGAGCTCGCGCGGATCACCCGACTTCAGCAGGAACCCGCCCGCGCCGAGGCCCAGAGCGCGCTCGATGTACTCGTCTTCGCCGAACGTCGTGAGCATGATGACGCCGGTCGAGGGCAGCAGCCGCCGGATCTCGGCGGCCGCGCCGAGCCCGTCCAGCCCGGGCATCCGGATGTCGAGCAGCACGACGTCCGGGTGCGTGGCGAGGACCTGGGCCACCGCCGACCGCCCGTCGGCGGCTTCGGCGACGACCTCGATCCCCGGGTCCGCCCCGAGGATCGCCGCCACCCCCGCCCGCATCATCGCCTCGTCGTCGGCCAGTACGACCCTGATCACGATCCCCCCTCGGCGAACCAGTCCTTCGAAACCAGCTTCCCATCGGCGAAACACAGCCGGTAGGCGGCGTAGTCGTCGTTCAGGAACGACCGCCCGGCGCCGTAGTACTCGCACCGGGCACCCGGCGGCGAAGCCGGCTCCCCGCGTGTCGGACGGGCGACGCGTTGGCGTTCCGGCAGCGCCAGCTCGTCCCGCGCCTGCCCGAGCCGCATGCCGTCGTAGGCCGCGGCGGGCAGTTCCGAGGTGTTCCACTGGTAGAGGAACGCGATCCCGCCGATCGCGAGGACCAGCCCGAACAGCGCCAGCGGGATGGCGACGGCCAGCACCAGGCTGCGCCGGACGTCGCGGCGGGCCAGCTCCAGCGCCCGCGCGGACGTCGAATCGCCGGCCGGCTCCGACGTGTCCTCGACCGGCGCGGCGTCGTGCGGCAGCGTGGCGGTGACGGCGAACCCGCCTTCGCGCGGCTCCGCCCGGAGGGTCCCGCCGACGAGCCGGACGCGCTCGCGCAGCCCGATCAGCCCCACGTGCCCGGACGCGGCCCCCGGCAACGGGCCGGCGGGCGGCCGCTCGTTGACGACACTCACGCCGGTTTCGGCGCCGGCACTCGAAACGCGCACCGTCACCGCGGCCCCCGGCGCGTGCTTCGCCACGTTCGTCAAGGCTTCCTGCACCACGCGGTAGACGGCCCGCGCCACCATCGGCGGGGCCGCCGAAGTGTCCACAGTGGAATCGATGCACAGGCCGGACGCCTGCGCCCGCGCGATCAGCTCGCCGAGGTCGCCCTGCACCGGCTCGACCGGCGCGGCGTCCTCGCGCAGCACGCCGATGATCTCGCGCAGCCGTTCGGTCGCGTTCGCGGCGCTCGTCCGCAGCTGGGCGGCCGCGTCGCGCTGGACGTCGTCGAGGCCGCCCGCGACCTCCAACGCCGCCGCGCGGACGGCGATCAGGCTGAGCTCGTGACCCAGCGAGTCGTGCATGTCGCTGGCGATCCGCGCGCGTTCGCGCAGCCGGGCCTGGTCGGCGACCAGGCGCTGCCGGCTCTCCATCTCCTCGGCGCGCCGCCAGCCCGTGCGGGCCAGGTCGCCGCGCAGCCGGACGTACCGGCCGAGCAGCCACGGCGACAGCCCGGCGAAGACGAGGATCGCGACCATCGCGGCCCAGTCGCCGACGCCGTCGGGGCCGACGGCCAGTGCCAGCGGCAGCCCGAGCACCACGACGGCGGCGCCGATCAGCAGGCCCGTGCGAGGCCGCGCCATCCGCAGCGCGGCCTGGTAGCACATCGCCACCAGCACGAACACCACCCAGACGGGCACGCGGTCGCGGTACGGGAACGGCACGGCGAGGGCGCCGGCCAGCGCGATGCCGAGCGAGACGGCGGGGTACCGCCGGGCCGTCGCGACCGACCCGGCGACGACGGCGAGACCGCCCGCCAGCTCCCAGTACGACCGCGAGCCGACGGTGTCCGTGGCGACGATGAACGCCAGGAACAGCCCGAGCAGCACGTCGAGCGCCACGCGCCACCTGCGCTTCGTCACCTCTCGCACGACATCGAAGCTACAAGGACGTCAGCGGGCCGGACCACTGCCGAAAGTCAAGGTGTCGACGAAGGCGAGCGTCTGCGGCCAGGACAGCGCGAAGGCTTCGGCGTTGACGGCGGCGCCGTGCCGCGCGGAGTCGCTGAAGCCGTGCTCGGCGCCCGGGAAGTGCTGGGTGAAGGTCGCGCCCCGCGCGCGGGACTGCAGCGCGGACTGGAGCAGGTCGAAGGTCTCGTGCGAGACGACGGAGTCGGCCTCCGGGTAGGCGACGAGCACCGGCACGGTGATCCGAGTCGACAAATCGACCGCGTCCAGCTCGTGGTTCGGCGGCGCGGGGTCCCGAACCGTCGGGTGGTAGGCGACGACCCCGGAAAGCCGCTGGTCACGAGCGGCGAGCAGGAGTGCGAACCGCCCGCCGAGACACCAGCCCATGACCCCGGCCGACGTGCAGCCGAGATCGCCGAGCAGGTGGTCGAGCAACGCCGTCTGCTCAGCGAGCGCGGGCTCGTCACGCAGCTCGCCCAGCTTCGCGCCGAGATCCTCGCGGGAGGTGTTGTCGGTGCTCGCGCCGTGAAAGACGTCCCAGGCCAGCGCCGTGATCCCGCGGCCGGCCAGCTCGTCGGCCCAGGCGCGGACCTGCGCGCCGATGCCGGTGATCATCGGCAGGAGCAGCATCCCGCGCTCCGAGCCGCCGTCCGGGCGGGCCAGGTACGCGGAGAGGTCGCCGACACGGACGGTGGACGTCTCGATGGTCATGTCCCGCATGATGCATGATGATCCACCATGGCCGAGCGCACACTCGCCGATCAGCTGGGCGGCACCCTCCCCGGCGGCATCGAAGCCCTCGAAGAGCACGAACGGCAGGACCTCGCCGACGCGCTGCGTGACGCGCGCAGGCGGCAAGCGAAAGCGCTCGCCGAAGCCGGCGAAGAGGGCCTCCGTTACGTCCCCGCGCTGCTGCGCGGCGCCGTCCGGAAGGCCGTCGGGCTGTGACGGACTACGCCGCCGAAGCCGAGATCCTCAAGCTCGCCCGCGTTCTCGACGTCGAGCCCGCGCGGCTCGAGTACCTCGCCCGCGTCGACGCCGGTGACCTCCAGGCCTTCCGCGAGCAGGTCACCGACACGCTGTTCGACGCCAACATCGCCGTGCTGCAGCGGATGGCGCTGGCCGCGCGGCTGCTGCCCGGCGGCGTGCTCGCCAAGATCGCCGAGAAGGTGTTCGGCCCGCTGCTGTGCGCCCGGATCGCCGGCGTGGTCGACGTCGCCCGCGGGGTCGACGTCGCCAAGCGGCTGCACCCGCGGTTCCTCGCCGAGGTCGCGGCCGAGCTCGATCCGCGGCGGGCGAGCGCGATCATCTCCCGCATCCCCCTCGACACCGTCCTCGCCGTCGCCGGTGAACTCGCGCGCAAGGAAGACTGGATCACCCTCGGCCGGTTCGTCGGGCACCTGCCCGACCAGACCGTGCGCCGGGCCCTCGACGAGATCGACGATCCCGGCCTGCTGCGGATCGCGTTCGTGCTCGACGACAAGAACCGCATCGACCACGTCGTCGGCCTGCTCCCGGCGCACCGGCTCGGCCGGCTGATCACCGCCGCCGGGGCGGACGAAGACCTCTGGATCCCCGCCCTCGACCTGCTCGGCCACCTGAGCGACCCACGCCGCGCGACGCTCGAGCCGATGCTCGGCGCGCTCCCGGACGGGTTCCGGGAACGCGCTCAGGCGACGATCAAGTAGATCCCGTAGCCGACGATCGCCGCGCACAGCGCGAAGCAGATGACCGCGCCGGCCAGCGGGCCCGTGCCCGACGCGCCGGTCTCGCGGGCCGACTCGCGCTGGGAGAGCCCGACCACCCCGAAGGAGAACAGGCTCGTCAGCACGACGACCGAACCGAGCGCGACGACGAAGACGAGACCGAGGGAACCCCAATCGATGTGCACGGCGCTCCTCAGGCGTTGGCCGGCTGCGCGGCCGGGTCGGGTTCGTTGATGGAGCCGGCGTTGACCGGGTTCCGCTTCGACGCGAGGTAGATGCCCAGCGCGACGACGACCCCGGCCAGGCCGACCAGGACGGTGCCCCAGGTCCCGAGCGTCGAGACCTCGGCGGCGACGGCGCCGACGATCGCGGCGGCGGGCAGCGTCAGCGCCCAGGCGAGCACCATCCGCCCCGCCACGCCCCAGCGGACCTCGGCGAGCTTGCGGCCGAGGCCGGACCCGATGATGCCGCCCGAGCAGACGTGCGTGGTGGACAGCGCGAACCCGAGGTGCGCCGAGGTCAGGATGACCGCCGCGGCGCTCGTCTCGGCCGCGAAGCCCTGTGGCGTCTGGATTTCCGTGAGCTTCTTGCCCATCGTCTGGATGATCCGCCAGCCGCCCAGGTAGGTGCCGAGCGCGATCGCGGTGCCCGCCGTCAGGATCACCCACAGCGGCGGGCCCGAGTTCGGCGCGAGCGAACCGGACGCGATCAGCGTCAGCGTGATGACGCCCATGGTCTTCTGCGCGTCGTTCGTGCCGTGCGCGAGCGAGACCAGCGACGCCGAGGCGATCTGGCCGGCCTTGAACGTCCGGCCCACCGTGTCCCGCTTCGCCCGCGCGGTGATCCGGTAGACGAGGAACGTGCCCAGCGTCGCGACGATCCCGGCGACGATCGGCGAGGCGAGCGCGGGGATGAGGACCTTCTCGACGACCTTGCCGAAGTGGACGGCGTCCGAGCCCGAGGCGATCCAGGTCGCGCCGATCAGCCCGCCGAAGAGCGCGTGCGACGAGCTCGACGGCAGCCCGATGAGCCAGGTCACCAGGTTCCACACGATCGCCCCGACCAGGCCCGCGAAGATGATCACCGGGGTCACCTTCGTGTCGTCCACGATCCCGCCGGAAATCGTCTTGGCGACTTCGACCGAGAGGAACGCGCCGACGAGGTTCAGCACCGCGGACACGGCGACCGCGATCCGCGGTTTCAGGGCGCCGGTGGCGATCGAGGTGGCCATCGCGTTGGCCGTGTCGTGGAAGCCGTTGGTGAAGTCGAAGGCGAGCGCCGCGACGATCACCACCAGCACGATCAGTGAGAAGTCCATGGGTGACTCTCCCGTCCCGAAGTCGCTGCGGAAAAACGCTACCGAGCAGGTGCCCCGGCCCCGATCCCGAGCGCGTGACGGCTGACTGAACTCTCAATGAACCCGAAAGCGCTTTCCTGGCATATCCGGCATTTCCGGCGGGGTAGGGCTGACCCGACCGGCGAACCGGGGGCCTGGCCCAGTGCCCCGGGCCCCGCCGCCTGCGACCGTCGACACCGGCGGAAGGGGCCACGATGGGCAAGCTGGGGTGGGCGGTCGCCGCGACGGTGGCGTCGGCGGTGTTGTTCTTCTTCGGGACTGGTCTGGACCCCGTCCCCGAGCTGGCGTGGCTCGCGCCGCTGCCGATCCTGCTGCTGGCGCCGCGGGTGTCCGGCGCCGCCGCGCTCGGCTGCGCGTTCCTCGCCTACGCCGCGGGCAGCGCCGGCAGCTGGAGCTACTTCTGGCACTCCCTGGCCGTCCCCCGCCCCGCGGGGCTCGCGATCCTCGGCGGCAGTGCGTTGCTGTTCGCGTTGTCCGCCGGTCTCTTCCGGCTCCTGGTCCGCCGGGGGAACCGCTTTCTGGCCGCGTTCGCCGCGCCCGCGTTGTGGACCGCCGTGCTCTACGGTGTCTCGCTGCTCAACCCGACCGGCCTGATGGACACTCTGATGACGACCCAGGCCGACCGGCCGTCCGTGCTCCGGCTCGCCGCGGTCACCGGCGGCTGGGGCGTGGAGTTCCTGGTGCTGTTCGTGCCGGCCGCGGTCGCCGCCGCGCTCGCCCCCGGCGTCCGGGTCCGGTCCCGGTTGACCGGGCTGGTCGCCGTCGCCGCCGCGCTCGGCGCGCTGGTCTTCTGGAGCACGCCGAGCGCCTCCGGACCGGCGACGCGGGTCGCTCTGATCGCGCCCGGACAGAGCCGCTGGGCGGTCGACGTCGCCACGCCGGACGGCCAGGCACTCCTCCGGTCCTATGTGGACCGGATCGGCCGGCTGCCGGACGGCGTCCAGGCCGTGGTCCTCCCCGAGGCGACCTTCGCGGTGGACCAGGCCGGCCGGCCACGGCTCGTCGAGGCCTTCGCCGAAGTGGCCCGCACGCGCAACCTCGACGTCGTCACCGGCGTCCTCGACACCACGCCGGACGGCCGGTTCAACGCGGCGCTCGCCGTGCCGCCGTCCGGCGCGCCGGTCGAATACCGCAAGTGGCACAACGGGGATTCGCCGAACATCGCGTCCGGCACGCAGCTCGCGCACCTCGCCGGAATCGGGCTGATGGTCTGCATGGACGTCAACTTCGCCGACCCCAGCGGCGAATACGGCGAGGCCGGCACGGGCCTGGTGCTCATCCCGGCCTCCGACGAGGACGTCGACGGCTGGGCGCACAGCCGCACGGCGCTGATCCGCGGGGTCGAAAACGGTTTCTCCGTGGCGTGGAGCGCGGCCCGCGGGACGTCGATGCTGGCGGACGCGCAAGGTCACGTGCTGGCCGACGCCCACACCGGCGCCGGCCCGTTCACGGTGGTCGTCGCCGACGTCCCGCTCGGCCCGGGGAAGACGCCGTACGCCCGGTTCGGCGACTGGTTCGCGTGGCTGTGCGGCCTGGTCGCGCTGGCCGGGATCGCCGTCGGGGCGCGGAAAGCGTCCGACTTCGAGCGCCTTGGCGTTGCGTAGCATCTCGCGGCCGGTCAGGGACCTGGCTGGTCCCACCGCACCGCCGCGGCCTAAACAGCCGAGAAGATGATCGGTCGAGAAGGCGCCCGGCCTGATTGTGACCTGACACAAAGAACCACCCTCATCTCTGAGCGTCTTCCCAGGTCGACGTCAGGGGCATGTGACCGATCATGATCTGCATCACGTACTGACGGGTAACTGGAGGCAACGGAATGCGGGTCACCAACGGCGGTGTCAAGCGAACCCTGGCCGTGCTCGCCGCGGCGCTCAGCTTCGGCGTGGTCGCACCGGCGGTCGCCGACGCGGCGCCGGGCAGCGGCTGGAACGACTGGGGCTGCCGGCCGGCGGCCGCGCACCCGGAGCCTGTCGTGCTCGTGCACGGGCTCGGCGCGAACGACTCCGTCAACTGGTTCTTCCACGCCCCGAAGATCGCCGCCCAGGGCTACTGCGTCTTCTCGCTGACCTACGGCACCGGCGTGCTCGGCCCCGGCGTCGGCGGGCTCGCGTCCATGCGCGACAGCGCCGCGCAGCTCGGCCGGTTCGTCGACCGGGTCCGGTCCGCCACCGGCGCGGCGAAGGTCGACATCGTCGGTCACTCCGAGGGCAGCACGATGCCCGCGTACTACCTGAAGTACGGCGGCGGCGCGGCGAAGGTCGCGCACTTCGTCGGCTTCGGCGCGAACTACCGCGGCACCACGCTCGGCGGCCTCGACGCGCTCGCCAAGGCCCTGCTGACGACCGTGCCCGGGCTCGACCTGGTCCTGCGGACCGCCTGCGGCTCCTGCAAGGAGTACCTGGCGCCGTCGGCGTTTCTGGACGACCTCGCCCGCGGCGGCGTCCACGTGCCGGGGCCGACGTACACGAGCATCGTGAGCAAGTACGACGAGGTCGTGACGCCGTACACGAGCGGCATCCTGAACGAGCCGGGCACGACGGACATCGTGCTGCAGGACTTCTGCGGCTCGGACGCGTCGGGCCACCTGAGCCAGGCGATCGACCCGAACGTCACCGGGCTGATCCTGCACGCCCTCGACTCGTCCTACCCGCCGGCGTGCACGCCGTTCACGCTCCCGCTGTGAGCGGGTTCTGCCCGAGGTACCGGTGGCCGTTTTCGGCGGACTCCCGCACGGCGGCGAACCCGTAATCCACCATCGCGGTTTCGTAGGCCGCGACGGCCTCGAGCAGCGGGGCCCCGGCCAGCGCGGACGCCAGCGCCGCACCGTCGCGCAACGCGGTGTTGGCGCCCGCGCCGCCGGCCGGGCTCATCGCGTGGATCGCGTCGCCGACCAGCGTCACGCGCGACGGTTCCCACGGCCCGATCGGCACGCTCGTGCGGATCGGCTGCGGGAACGTCGCCGGGACGTCCCAGTGCCCGACCATCGCGCGGGCCAGCGGGTGCCAGCCGTCGACCAGGCCGAGCGCGACCTTCTGCAGGTCGCCCGGGGTCATCGCGGCGAGTTCCGCCTCGGTGTGGCCGACGACTTCCCAGCGGGCCCCGACCGAGCAGGTCATGTACGGCCGGTCGTCGCGCAGCCGCAGGTCCGGCACCAGCCGCGCGCACGCGTCGGCGACCGGTTCGGGGTAGTCGACGGGCGCGAACCCGGCCATCGTCCGGTCCGGGCCGAGCATCATGGAGAACACCGCGAACATCTCGGGTTCGAACAGCGCCCGGGTGTCCGGGGTGAGCGGGATCCGGCCGTAGAGGTGCACGAGCCCGGCGTCGACGACCCGGGCGTGCGGCAGGTACTGCTGCCGCACCGGCGAGTTGATCCCGTCCGCGCCGACCAGCAGGCTGCCGCGGGCGGAAGTTCCGTCGGCGAAATACGCTGTCACGCCGTCTTCGTCGGTCTCGTAGTGCGTGAATCGCTTGCCGTAGCGGACTTCCTGGCCGTGCAGCAAGATCTGCCGCAGGGTGAAGCGGTTGATGTTGAGGTGCGTGCCCTCGTCTTCCAGGCGCGTCAGCAGCCGCAATTGCTCGTCGTAGACGTTCGTGTGCGGCAGCGCCCGGCCCGCGGTGGCGCGGAAGAGTGCGTGCAGCTCCGGGCGCAGGACTTCGCTGAGCGCGGCATCGCCGACGTCGCCGATGTGCAGCCGGTAGCCCTGCTTCCGCGCGCCGGGCGATTCGTCGCGTTCGTGGACCTGGCACGGGATTCCGGCCCGGCGCAACCCGTGGGCCAGGCTCAGGCCGCCCAGACCGGCACCGATGATGATCACAGACACAGCTGTCCCTTCGTCGCTTCCGAGGAAGGGACGCACAGGTAAGCCTGCTCCAGCCGCCCGGACTAACCCATACCGGACTGTGTCTTCGCGCGTCCTCGCCTCCGACGTTAGCGCACTCGATCTCCGGCGCGCCACACCGAGTTCGTGAGCGGCACGCCGGGCCGGTAGGCCAGGTGCGTCACCGACGGCGCGTCGAGGACGTGGACGTCCGCCCGCGCGCCGGGCCGCAGCACGCCGACGTCGTCGCGGCGCAACGCCCGCGCGCCACCCGCCGTCGCGGCCCAGACCGCTTCCTCGATCGTCATGCGCAGCTGCAGCACCGCCGTCGCTACGCAGAACGCCATCGACGTCGTGTACGAGCTGCCCGGGTTGGCGTTGCTGGCCAGCGCGACCGTCGCGCCCGCATCGAGCAGCCGCCGCGCCGGGGCCAACGCCTGCCGGGTCGACAAATCGCACGCGGGCAACAACGTCGCCACGGTTTCGGAAGCGGCCAAGGCCTCGACATCGGCGTCCGAAAGGTACGTGCAGTGGTCGACGCTCGCCGCGCCCAGCTCCACCGCCAGCCGGACGCCCGGGCCTTCGCCGAGCTGGTTCCCGTGCACCCGCAAGCCGAGCCCGCGCTCGGCGGCGGCCTTCAGCACCCGCGCCGACTGGGCCTCGTCGAAGGCACCGGTCTCACAAAAGACATCCGCCCAGCGCACGCTTCCCGCGACGGCGTCGAGCATCTCGCCGCACACCAGGTCCACATAGGACTCCGCGTCGGCGCCCGGCGGCACGAGGTGCGCGCCGAGGAACGTCACCTCGTCGGCGACCTCCCCGGCGATCCGGGCGGACCGCGCCTCGTCCGCGACGGTCAGCCCGTAGCCCGTCTTCGTCTCCAGGCACGTCGTCCCCTGCCGGGCCGCCTCGTCGACGTGGCGGCGCAGGTTCGCCGCCAGCTGCTCGTCGGACGCCTCCCGCGTCGCGCCGACCGTGATCGCGATTCCCCCGGCGGTGTAGGGCTTTCCGGCCATCCGCGCCTCGAACTCGGCCGTGCGGTCGCCGGCGAAGACGAGGTGCGTGTGGCTGTCGACCCAGCCGGGCAGCACCGCGCGGCCCTCGACGTCGACACGCTCGTCGGCGTCCGGCGCTTGCGCCGCCGGCCCCACCCAGGCGACCTTGTCGTCGTCCACGACCAGGGCCGCGTCGGTCAGCCGGCCCAGCCCGGGGTCGTTGGTCGTGAGTTCGCCGATGCCCGTGATCAGGACTGCCACAATGCCTCGATCTCCTTCGCCAGCAGGGTTTCCGGACGGTCGATGAGCAGGTGCGCGCCATCCCGCACGACCTCGCGGCCGGCGACGACGACGTGCCGGACGTCCGCGCCGGAGGCCGCGAAGAGCACGCCGGACGGCTCGATCCCGGCCGTCCGGACCGAATCCAGGCCGACGGTGACGAAGTCCGCGCCCGCCCCCTCGGCGAGCGCGCCGACCCCGTCCCACCCGATCGCCGCGTGGTCCGTGCCCGCCGCCAGGAGCTCTTCGGCGCTGAACCGGCCGCGTTCCTCGCTGGCCAGCCGATCGTCCAGCTCCAGCGCGCGGGTCTCTTCGAAGGCGTCGACGACGGCGTTGCTGTCGCTGCCGATGCTCAGCCGCACCCCGGCGTCCCGCAGCGCGCGAGCCGGCCCGATGCCGTCGCCGAGGTCGCGTTCGGTGGTCGGGCAGAAGCACGCCCGCGCCCCGCGAAACCGGGCGATGTCCGACGCGGTGAGGTGCGTGGCGTGCACGGCGACCAGCCGGTCGGTCAGCACCCCGTGCTCGTCGAGCAGCTCGGTGGGCGTGCGGCCGTAGGCGGCCTGGCACTGCTCGTTCTCGGCTCGCTGCTCCGACAGGTGGATGTGCACTACCCGCGAACTGTCCACACGGGACAACTGATCGGCCGGGACCGCGCGCACCGAATGGATCGCCGCGCCGACGCGGAACAGTTCACCTTCCTTCAACGCGGCGACTCGCGCCGCCCACGCCGAAGCCGAGCCGTCGGAGAACCGCCGCTGGACCTCGTCCGGTTCGACGCCGATGCCGCCCGCGAGGTAGCACGTGTCCAGGAGCGTCAGCCGGATCCCGGCGTCGGCGGCGGCTTGCCGCAGGGCCTCCCCCATCGCGTTCGGGTCGGCGTACGGCTTCCCGCCGGGCGCGTGGTGCAGGTAGTGGAACTCCCCCACGCTCGTGTACCCGCCGAGCACCATCTCGGCGTAGACCCCGCGGGCCAGCCGGTAGTAGGTGTCCGGGTCGAGCCGGGACGCCAGGGCGTACATCCGCTCGCGCCACGTCCAGAACGTGCCGCGCTCGTGGTGGGTCCGGCCGCGCAGCGCCCGGTGGAAGGCGTGCGAGTGCCCGTTCGCGAACCCGGGCAACGTCAGCCCTCCGAGGACGACGCCGGTCCGCGGCGCCCCGGGAGTCACGCCGGTGATCCGGCCGTCGACGACGTCGATCCGCACGGCGGACACGATCCCACCCGGCAGCCAGGCCTGTTCACACCAGAAAACTGTCGGTGCCGCGCGATACGCTGGAAACGGGGGGCGCCCCCGCGGGCCGGAGGTCATCGCGCCAGCCGTTCCAGGACCGTGGCCAGCGCCGCGGCGCCGGCCTCGACGTCGCCGGCCTCGGCGAACTCCTCCGGCGAGTGGCTGATCCCGGTCGGGTTGCGCACGTACAGCATCCCGGCCGGGACGAACCCCGCGAGGACGGCCGCGTCGTGCCCCGCGCCGGTCGGCAGCTCCGGCGGCCCGCCGAGCCAATCACCCACATCGCGGCGCAGCGAGTCGTCGAACACGACATCGTCCGAATAGGACTCCCGCGTAACGGCAACCCGGCAGCCCTCTTCTTCCGCCGCCGCCTCGGCCGCGCGCGTGATCTCCGCGACCAGTTCCGGAGTCGCGGCGCCAGGCACCCGCGCGTCCAACCAGAGGTCCACAGTGGACGCGATGACATTGGTGCCGCCCGGCGTCGGGACCAGCCGGCCGACGGTCGCCCGAGCGTCCGGCACCGCGCGGGCCAGCCGCCGGACGGCGGTGACCGTCGCGGCGGCGGGCAGCATCGGGTCGGCACGATCGGCCAGGAGTGTCGCCCCGGCGTGGTTCCCCTGCCCTGCGAAGGAGAACCGCCACCGCCCGTGCGCGATCACCGTGCTGCCGACGGCCACCGGCGAACCGAGGTCGATCAGCCCGCGCCCCTGCTCGACGTGCAGTTCGAGGAACTTCCCGATCAGCCCGAGCCGGCCGGGATCGGGCCCGACGCGCTCCGGGTCGAAGCCCGACTTCGCCGCGGCTTCGGCGAACGTGACGCCGTCGGCGTCCCGCAACCCGAGCGCCTTGTCCGCGTCGATCGTGCCGGTGAGCAGCCGCGAGCCGAGGCACGGGACGCCGAACCGGCCACCCTCCTCTTCGGCGAACACGACGACGGCGAACGGCCTCTCCGGATGGAAACCCTTCTCCCGCAGCGCTTCCACGGCGGCCAGCGCGCTGACCACGCCGAGCGGGCCGTCGAAAGCGCCGCCGCCGGGCACCGAGTCGAGGTGGCTGCCGGTGACGACGGCGTCCGGCCCCGGCGAACCCCACCAGGCCCAGATGTTGCCGTTGTAGTCGGTGTCGACGTCCAGCCCGAGCCCGAGCGCGCGCTCGACGAACCAGACCCGCAGGTCCTGCTCGGGCGAGTCGAAGGCGTGCCGCGAATAGCCACCGCGCTTCGGATCGCGCCCGACGTCGGCGATCTCGGCCAGGAGCCCCGAGGCGGTCACTCACCCTCCCGCATCGGCACCCGCACGCCACGCTCGTCCGCGACTTCGGCCGCGCGGTCGTAACCCGCGTCGACGTGCCGGATCACGCCCATGCCCGGGTCGTTGGTGAGCACGCGCTCCAGCTTCTGCGCGGCCAGCTCCGTCCCGTCGGCGACGCTGACCTGGCCCGCGTGGATGGACCGGCCCATGCCGACGCCGCCGCCGTGGTGGATCGACACCCAGCTCGCCCCGGACGAGGTGTTGACCAGCGCGTTGAGCAGCGGCCAGTCGGCGATCGCGTCGGAGCCGTCGGCCATGCCTTCGGTCTCGCGGTACGGCGAGGCGACGCTGCCGGAGTCGAGGTGGTCGCGGCCGATGACGACCGGCGCCTTCAGCTCGCCGCTGGCCACCATCTCGTTGAACCGCAGGCCGGCCAGGTGCCGCTCGCCGTAGCCGAGCCAGCAGATCCGCGCCGGAAGTCCCTGGAACGCAACACGTTCACCCGCAAGTCGGATCCAGCGCGCGAGGGATTCGTTCTCCGGGAACAGTTCCAGCATCGCGCGGTCGGTGGCGGCGATGTCCTCGGGGTCACCCGAGAGCGCCGCCCAGCGGAACGGGCCGTTGCCTTCGCAGAACAGCGGCCGGATGTAGGCGGGCACGAAGCCGGGGAAGTCGAACGCGCGCTCGCAGCCGCCGAGTTTGGCCTCGCCGCGCAGGGAGTTGCCGTAGTCGAAGACCTCGGCGCCGCGGTCGAGGAAGCCGAGCATGGCCTCGACGTGGTCGGCCATGGACTCGCGCGAGCGGTCGGTGAACTCGTCGGGCTTCTTGGCCGCGTAGTCATGCCAGTCGTCGACGTCGATGCCCTTGGGCAGGTAGGAAAGCGGGTCGTGCGCGGACGTCTGGTCGGTGACGATGTCGACCTCGACGCCCCGGCGCAAAAGCTCCGGAAGCACCTCGGCGGCGTTGCCGACGACCCCGACGGACAGCGGCCGCTTCTCCTGCTTGGCTTTCGTGACGCGGGCGATGGCGTCGTCCAGGTCGTCCGCCACCTCGTCGAGGTAGCGGGTCTCGACGCGGCGGTGTGCGCGCTGCGGGTCGCACTCGATGACCAGCGCGACGCCGTCGTTCATGGTCACCGCGAGCGGCTGCGCGCCGCCCATGCCGCCGAGGCCGGCGGTGACGGTCAGCGTTCCCCGCAGCGACCCGCCGAACTTCTTCTTCGCGACAGCGGCGAACGTCTCGTACGTGCCCTGGAGGATGCCCTGGGTGCCGATGTAGATCCACGAGCCCGCGGTCATCTGCCCGTACATCGTCAGGCCCTGCTGCTCGAGGCGGCGGAACTCCGGCCAGGTCGCCCAGTCGCCGACGAGGTTCGAGTTGGCGATGAGCACGCGCGGCGCCCACTCGTGCGTGCGGAACACGCCGACCGGCTTGCCGGACTGGACGAGCAGCGTCTCGTCGACGTCCAAAGTGGTCAGTTCGCGGGTGATGGCGTCGAAGCTGGCCCAGTTGCGGGCGGCCTTGCCGGTGCCGCCGTAGACGACCAGGTCTTCGGGGCGCTCGGCGACGTCGGGGTCGAGGTTGTTGTGGAACATCCGCAGCGCGGCTTCGGTCTGCCACGACTTGGCGGTGAGCTGGGTGCCGCGGGCGGCACGGACGACGCGGGACATCAGACCTCCAGACGGGCGGCGTCGAGGACGGCGCCGGAGCGGACGAGTTCTTCGGCAGCAGCGATTTCGGGTGCGAGGTGACGGTCGGGGCCGGGACCGTCCACCTTGGTACGCAGGAGATCCCGGACGCGGCCGGTGACCGGCGACGGTTCCAGCGGCGCCCGGAAGTCCAGTGCGCGAGCCGCCGTCAGCAGCTCGATGGCGAGCACGGTGGTCAGGCCGTCGACGGCTTTGCGCAGCTTCCGCGCGGCCGACCAGCCCATGGAGACGTGGTCCTCCTGCATGGCGCTGCTCGGGATCGAGTCGACGGACGCGGGCACGGCGAGCCGCTTGAGCTCGCTGACCACGGCGGCCTGCGTGTACTGGGCGATCATGTGCCCGGAGTCGACGCCGGGGTCGTGCGCGAGGAACGGCGGCAGGCCGTGCGAGCGCGCCTTGTCGAGCATCCGGTCGGTGCGGCGCTCGGCGATGCTGGCGACGTCGGCGATCGGGATGGCGAGGAAGTCGAGCACGTACGCGACGGGCGCGCCGTGGAAGTTGCCGTTGGACTCGACGCGGCCGTCGGCGAGGACGACCGGATTGTCCACAGCGGACATCAGCTCGCGGTCGCCGACGAGCTCGGCGTGGGCGAGGCTGTCGCGCGCGGCGCCGTGCACCTGCGGGGCGCAGCGCAGCGAATAGGCGTCCTGGACGCGGTTGCAGTCCGGGCCGCGGTGGCTCTCGACGATCTTCGAGCCCTGCAGCGCCTGCCACATCCGGGCCGCGGACGTCGCCTGCCCCGGGTGCGGGCGCAGTGCCTGGAGGTCGGCGGCGAAGGCGCGGTCGGTGCCGAGCAGGGCTTCGACGCTCATCGCGGCGGTGAGGTCGGCGATGTCGAAGAGCCGGTGCAGGTCGGCGGCGGCGAGCAGGAGCATGCCGAGCATGCCGTCGGTGCCGTTGGTGAGGGCGAGCCCTTCCTTCTCGGCGAGGACGACCGGCTCGATGCCGGCGTGCTTCAGCGCTTCTTCCGCCTTCATCACTTCGCCGCGGTACGTCACTTCGCCTTCACCCATGAGCGCGAGCGCGACGGCGGCCAGCGGCGCGAGGTCGCCGGAGCAGCCGAGCGAGCCGTACTCGTGGACGACCGGGGTGATGTCGGCGTTGAGCAGGGCCGCAAGCGTTTGCGCGGTGCCCGGGCGGACGCCGGTGTAGCCGCTGGCGAGGGTCCGCAGCCGCAGCAGCATGAGCGCGCGGACGACCTCGGGCTCGACGGCGGGCCCGGCGCCGGCGGCGTGCGAGCGGATCAGGCTGCGCTGCAGCGCGGTCCGGCTCTCGACGGGGATGTGACGGGTCGCGAGGGCGCCGAAGCCGGTCGAGACGCCATAGGTGGGCGTGACGGCGTGGGCGAGGTTCTCGATGTGCTGACGGGTCGCGGCGAGGTTCTTCTCGGCGGTGTCCGTGAGCCCGACGGGCGCGTACCCGCGGACGACGTCGACGACCTGGGCGGCGGTCAGTGGTTCGGGGCCCAGGAGCACTTTTTCCGGCATGGGCCCATTGGACATCGTCCTTCCCGCTGGTGGGATGCCCCACGGAGTGGTTCCGTCTGGGATCCCAGACATACACTCGGCCCATGGGTGACAGCAGTGAGGTGCCGGCGTTGCGCCGCGGTCTCGCGGTCCTGCGCCTCCTGGCCACGCGCCCGGGCCCGGTGACCGCGGCGGCGATCGCGCGCGAAGCGGGTCTCCCCCGCTCGACGACGTACCACCTGCTCAGCGAGCTGGAAACCGCCGGTTTCGTCGTCCACCTCCCCGCCGAACGCCGGTACGGCCTCGGCATCGCGGCCTTCGAGCTGGGCTCGGCCTACCTGCGCCACGACCCCCTCGAACGGCTGGCCGGGCCGTTGCTGCGCAAGCTCGTCGACCGCGTCGGCCACACCGCGCACCTGGGCGTCCTGCACGGCAACGAGTCGCTCTACCTCATCAAGGAACGCCCGGCGCGCCCGGAAACCCTCGTCACCGAGGTCGGCGTCCGGCTGCCGGCGCAGCTGACCGCGTCCGGCCGCGCGATCCTGCGGCACCTGCCCGCCCCGCACGTCCGCGCGCTGTTCCCGTCGGCGACGGCGTTCGTCCTCCGCACCGGCCGCGGCCCGCGCACCCTCGCCGAGCTGCGCCGCACCCTGACCGCGGAGCGCCGCCTCGGCTGGTCGATCGAGGACGGCCACGTCACGGCCGGTTTCGCGTCGGTCGCCACCCCGGTCTTCGACCACGGCGCCCGCCCGCTGGCCGCGATCAGCGTGACCTTGCGCCACCACTGCGCGGCCGAGCCGTGCGAAGAGACATGGCCGGAGTTGGCGGCCGAAGTGGCGGCGACGGCGGCCGAGCTGACCAGCCGGATCGGCGGCCACCCGGGCTGACGCGCTGCTGCGATCGGGGCAACTGTCACCGAACGCCTCGATTCCACTCCGCTCGGTGATTACCGTTGCCGGATAGCGGTCTTAGGGGCGCCGGCGATGGATGACGCACAGGTCACGAGGGTGGGGTTCGGCGCGGTGCTCGCCGTCGCCGAGTTCCGGGCGATGTGGCTCGCCGAGCTGCTGTCCGTCTGCGGCGACCAGCTCGCCCGCGTCGCGCTCGCGGTCCTCGTCTACCAGCGCACTTCGTCGGCGGCCCTGACCGGCCTGACCTACGCCCTGACGTACGTGCCGTCCCTCCTCGGCGGCATCCTGCTGGCCGGCGCGGGCGACCGGTGGCCGCGGCGCGACGTCATGGTCGCCGCCGACGTGGCCCGGGCCGCGCTGGTCGGCGTCATCGCGATCCCCGGCGTCCCGCTCTGGGTGCTGTGCGTGCTGGTCGCGGTGCTGACGGCGCTGGGCGGGCCGTTCAAGGCGGCGCAGCAGGCGCTGCTGCCGACGGTGCTCGAAGGCGAGCGGTACCTGGTCGGGATGGCCCTGCGGAACGTGACGATCCAGGCCGCGCAGCTGGCCGGGTTCGCCGGCGGCGGCCTGCTGATCGCCGCGCTGACGCCGTCCGCGGCGCTGGCACTCGACGCCGTGACGTTCGTGCTTTCGGCGTTGTTCCTGGTCACCGGCGTCCGGCGGCGGGCGGCGGTCGCGCAGGCGGTGCGGCCGGCCTGGCTGTCGGCGACCGGGGCCGGAATCCGGCTGATCTGGCGCGACCCGGCGTTGCGGACGTTGGTGGCGCTCAACTGGCTGGCGGGGTTCTACATCGTGCCGGAGGCGCTGGCCGCGCCGTACGCGGCCGGGCTCGGCGCGGGCGCGACGCTGGTGGGGCTGCTGATGGCGGCGGACCCGGCGGGCAGCGTGCTCGGCGGCGTCGTGTTCGGGAAGTGGATCCCGGAGCGCACGCAGGTCCGCGTGCTCGGCTGGCTGGGGATCGCGGCGGGGCTGCCGCTGGTGGTGTTCGCCTTCCGGCCGGGCCTGGTGGCGTCGGTGGTGCTGCTGGCGGCGTCCGGCCTGCTGGCGACGGGCTACAACATCACCGGCACGGTGTCGTTCATGCGGCGGGTGCCGGACGAGCACCGCGCGCAGTGCGCCGGGGTGAACTCAGCCGGCTTGATCACCGTGCAGGGCGTCGGCGCGGCCGCGGCCGGTGTGCTCGCCGACGTGCTGAGCCCGGCGCACACCATCGCCGTGGCCGGGGCGGCGGGCGCCGCGGTGGCCGTGCCGATCGCGAGGGCGTGGCGCCGGGCCGGGCTGGAGGACCGATGACCTCAGTTGTCGCGTCCGCACATGGCGCGCCTCCCTTCGCCACCTCGGGCCGACCCGGTTCCGTCACCGGCCGGACACCATGAGTATGCGGACCGGCGCCGGAGCCCCGCGCGGCGGACCGCGTTTTCGTGACGCGCTCGTGCCACGGCGCTGGGCGCTGTGGCGGCAGGGTCCGCGCGTGATCGTCTACTGCCTGCTGACGGAAGCGGTGGCGGTGGTCCTGACGCTGCGCCCGTTCCCGGTCGCGGTGGACCGCCGCACGGTGCTGATCCTGCTGGCGCTGCTGCTCCTCGGCGTGGCTCAGTCTGAAATGGGCCGCCGCGTCGAACGCATCCGCCGCCGGGTGTCGGGGACCCCGCACATCAACATGACGTCGGTCTGGACGTTCGCCGGCGTGCTGGTGCTCCCGCCGCCGCTGCTGGCGGTGCTGGTCGCGGGCCTGTATGGGCACCTGGCGGCCCGCAGCTGGTACCGCCTGCAGCGGGTCCCGGCGTCGAGGACGGTCAGCAACGCGGCCATCATCCTGCTCTCGTGCTACGCGGCCCAGGCGGTCATGCGCCTGTCAGGCGCCCCGGACGTGCGCGCGGCGTTCCCGCGCGGCTGGGCGGGGACGTTCGCGATCGCGGCCGCGGGAGTGACGTTCTTCGTGGTGAACGCCCTGCTGGTGCTCCCGGCCCGCCGCGAGATCGGCCGGACCCCGGAGGCGCTGTTCGGCACGTGGGCGGACAACGGCCTGGAGGTGGCGACGCTCTGCCTGGGCGCGCTGAACGCGCTGGCGCTGGCGGTGCTGCCGGGCCTGGCGGTGCTGGTGCTCCCGCCGTTGCTGCTGTTGCACCGGACGGTCCTGGTGAAGCAGCTGGAGGTGGCGGCCCACCGCGACGCGAAGACGGGGTTGTACAACACGAGTGGCTGGCACGCGCTGGCGGAGCGAACGCTGGCGGCCGCCGCCCGCCAGCGGTCGACGTTCGGCCTGCTGATGCTGGATCTGGACCACTTCAAGCAGGTGAACGACACGTACGGCCACCTGGCGGGCGACGCGGTGTTACGGGCAGTAGCCGAAGCGATCATCGCCGCGGTCCGCGGCCGCGGCGACGCGGTGGGCCGGTTCGGCGGCGAAGAGTTCGTGGTGCTCCTGCCGGGCATCGCCCACCCGGACATCGGCGCGGTGGCGGAGCGCATCCGCCGAGCGGTGGCGGCGCTCAAGGTCCCGGTGGGAACGCTGTCGATCAGTGGCCTCTCGACCTCGATCGGCATGGCGGTCTACCCGACGGCGGGAACCTCGTTGCAGCGCTTGCTCGACGCGGCGGATACGGCGCTGTACCACGCGAAGGCGACCGGCCGGAACAAGGTGGTCCACGTAGCGGACCTGGGGTGATCAGGCGATCTTGTGCCGCCGCCCGGCATCCAGCCCGAGCATGGCGAGCAGTTCGGCGCACTCCGTGACATTGGAGGAGTGCCCGGCAACGGTGATGACGGCTCGATCGTTCTGTTCGGCAAGCCGAACGGCTTCTTCAGCCCGGATAACACCCATCCGGCTGTCTTCGTCGTTGGCGGTGGAGCTGCCATTGGAACGGGCCCAGGTCATCTGGCCACCTACTTCCGACCCCACGGGTGCGGAGCCATGGTCGGGGCTTCAGCATGACACTCACAAAAATTTCACTCACAAGTGGGGGCCGTCACAGGGTGGGAGCTGCGGAGAGTAGCGGAGTCGGGACGGCAGGCTATCTCCGCCCTATCTCCGCCAAGTTCCACCGCCGGCCGCCAAACGATCCGTAACAACACGTCCCCGGAATGCGACTCTGGCCGAAGTTCACTCCGCCCTAGTCCGCGACACACCGGAGCGACTCTATGACCTGCCCCGAACCGGGTTCCATTAACCTCCCCCTCGAGCTCACCGGACGCGGCGTGCCGGATTCGCGCAGGGATGCTCGGCATGATAGGAACTTCGCAACACGGGCACGTGACATCCGTCACGCTCCGGTGCTACAGTTAGAAGTTTGGCATCCACAGTAGATGCGTCGAACAGATCACATAAGGAGACAACATGGGTGACAATTGATGAGGATTCGAGGCGACCGTGCCCTGGCGTTCCTGGACAACTACAGCGACTCACAAGACGTCACGCACGCTGACCAACCCACGAGTGTGGTACCGGATCGGCGTCACTCTTCTGATCGTTATCGGCTTACTTGGTGAGCTGTTAGGTCATAACAGGCTTCACGAGGGCACGTTCGCCCAATCCACCATACTCGGCCTCAGCGAGGCTCTCCTGATCAGTGGCATTCTAGCCGTGGTCGTGGATCCATTTTTGAAGCAGCGAATCCAAGAAGAGTCAGCCTGGGCCGGAATATTCGGATTCCTCAATGAGAGAGCGCCTTCAGGGCTACGAAAATCTCTGCAAGAACTTGCGGCGTGCGAGGTCTTCTTCCCAAAGACGAAGTGGACACTCGACTTTGCATGGAAGAATCAGCCGCTGGGCGTGCTCTCATTGACGATCTCCGTGCAAAGCACGGGAGAGAACATCAGCCGAAAGCCCCACAAGCTTGACGGCAAGCTGTGGGTCCTGGCGTCGACGGCAACCTTCCGCAGTGAGTACCTGAAGTACTCCGCGAGCTGCCCGGGAGCGTTCACCTCCGTCGATCTCAGCGGCGAGGCCCTTACAGCACATGTGACCACGCAGAGCGATGGCTCCTTGGTCCTGGACGAAGCCAGCGCTTGCGGTCACCGTGAAATTCCAGCGGGGAAAACTTTCGAGATCGCCCGGCAAGCAAGAATGTTTCGCCATAAATCCGGCTACGTCCCTCTTCAACATTCGCGATTCGGCGAGGAGTTGGAGATCGAACTCAAAGGGCCGGCCCTGAGCGATATCGACCTTCGAGTCATCCACCCGCGCGAGACCGGGCGAAAGAAACCGGCAGAGAAGAAACGCCCATCAAGCCGCCGCGCAACACCGGACAGGTACCAGTTCAGCAGAATAACGCCCGGGCAGGTCACGATCGTTTCCTGGAAACCTTCGGACACCGATTGACATCTGGGTCAACTCCGAGTGACCACACGAGCGCGATGCCCACCTAACTGGGGCTCAGCGTTGCCCCGACGGCTGCGTTACGGGATTGCAGTCAAAGACGATTCGCTTAGCGACCCAAGTAGGTCAGCACCGCGCGGACGCGGCGGTGTTCCTCCGCGCTCGCTTCGAGGCCGAGCTTCGAGAAGATGTTGCCGATGTGCTTCTCCACCGCGCCGTGCGAAACCACCAGGGAGTTCGCGATCGCCGTGTTCGAGAGCCCCTGCGCCATCAGGCCGAGGACCTCGGACTCCCGCGCGGTCAACGCGTCCAGGGGGTTGCGGCGGCCGCGGGCCATCAGCTGGGCGATCACGTCCGGGTCGATCGCCGTGCCGCCGCCCGCCACGCGGCGGACCGCGTCCAGGAACTCGTCGACGTCCGCCACGCGTTCCTTCAGCAGGTAGCCGACCCCGCCGGCGCCGCCGGACAGCAGCTCTACCGCGTACGACTCCTCGACGTACTGCGACAGCACCAGGACCGGCAGTCCCGGGATCTCCTTGCGGGCCGCCAGCGCCGCGCGCAGGCCCTCGTCGGTGAACGTCGGGGGCATCCGGACGTCGACGATCGCCAGGTCAGGGTGGTGTTCTTTGATCGCGCCGAGCAGATCGTCGCCGTTGTCGACGGCCGCCGCCGTCTCGATGCCTTCGTCGGCGAGCAGGCGGGTCACCCCGGCCCGCAGCAGCACGGCGTCTTCGGCGATGACTACCCGCATCCGGCCCCCAAGCTCGTGGATGAACGGGAGCCAGCTTATTCACCATTGGCAGGGGAGGTCAGCCCGGATCACCGTCGGCCCGCCCAGCGGGCTGACGACCGTGATCACGCCGTCGATCGTCGCGGCGCGGTCGGCCAGCCCGGCCAGCCCGCCGCCGGGGCGCACCTCGGCGCCGCCGTGGCCGTTGTCGGTGATCTCGACGACGACGTGGTCGTCGGTCCGCCACACCTTCACACCCGCTTCGGACGCTCCGGAGTGCTTCGCGATGTTCGTCAGCGTCTCGCCGACGATGAAGTACGCCGTCGTCTCCACCGCCGCCGGCGGCCGCGGCTCGACGTCCACGTGGACGTCCACCGGGATCGGCGACTTCGCCGCCTGCGCCGACAGCGCCGCGTCCAGCCCCCGGTCGCCGAGCACCGCCGGGTAGATGCCGCGCGCGAGGTCCCGCAGCTCCGACACGGCGAGCTTCGCGTCCGAATGCGCTTCGTCGATCAGCTCGCGCACCATGTCCGGGTCCTGGTCGAACTTCGACTTCGCCCGCCCGAGGCTCATCGCGACCGCGACCAGCCGCTGCTGAGCGCCGTCGTGCAGGTCACGCTCGATGCGGCGCCGCTCCGCTTCGGCGGCGTCCACGCCCCGCGCCCGCGAAGCCTGCAGCCGTTCGGCCTTCTGCTCGAGCCGCTTCGTGCGGTCCGGGCCCAGCAGCGCGAGTCCCAGTTCGCCGTGCAGCCAGCCCAGCCACGGCGTCACCCAGACCGCCATCGGCAGCAGCACGATCGACGCCAGCGCGATCCCGAGCTCCGCGCACGCCAGCGGGAACGCCGCCATCAGGTACGCGAGGTCACGCCACGTCGTCGCGTCGCTCAGCCGCACCATCCACCGCCGCAGCAGGGGCTGTCCTTCTTCGTACGGGCGTCGCTGAACCGGCGGCAGCGGCACCCGCAGCATCTTCCCCAGCCAGCTCCGCTCGCGATCGCCCGACCAGCGGATGAAGCTCGTCGTCGCCAGCAGGATCGGGAACCCGATCCACACCACCGCCGTCGAGACGCCCACCGCGATGCCCGTCACGATCAGCACGAACTGCAGGATCCGGAAGAAGAAGCTGACGATCATGTACACGATCGTGCGAGCCGGGTGCGGCCGCGGGTGCTCCAGGGGTTGAGCCTCGGTCATCCCGCCACCAGGTTCTTCTCTTCCGCGTCTTCCCACCAGCGCTCCATCCGACGACGCTGGGCCACGGTCGTCCCCAGCAGCGCGTTCGCCAGCCGGGCGTGCACCCCGGCGAGCGCCTTGGTCAGCGCCACCGACAGCGCGACGAACAACACCCCCAGCGCTGCCCACGGTAGCGCTTCCACGGTCGAATCCACGGTCAGCCACCGCAGCTCGTCGGACGGGAAGTAGTACGCGCCGTCGGGCAGCCACCGGTAGTACAGAGGCAGGCCGGCCAGCGCCAGGCTCGTCGACCAGAACGTCGTCACCAGCACGAACTCGACGATGCCCAGCGGGAAGAGCAGGAAGAAGTAGGTGAGGTCCCGCCAGGTCGACGGGTCCTTCAGCCGAGCCTTCCACCGGTCTTTCTGCCCGTGGGTGGGCAGCGGCAGGTAGGGAAGGTCGATGTACCGGTCGAGCAGCGCGTAGACCCGCGCCCGCTCCAACCGCCCGGCGCCCCTCACCGCCAAGACCAGCAGTGCGAGCAAGCCGACACCCACCCACACGACGGCGGTCCCCAGCCCGGCCGCACCGAACGTCGTCAGCGCGGCGAACGCCAATACCCCCAGCGGCAGGTTCATCAGCAAGAACACCACCGAACCACCGAACGGCGGATCCCGCCTCGCGCTACCCATCACCGGACTCCTCTCTGCTGGAGTCCAGGGTCGTCTTTCCGAGTCGTGCGGGACATGGTGCGCGCGGGCATCCTCGCGGTAGGGCTGGCCCTACCCACCGGGAGTAAAGAGCTGGCCCCCCGCGTTATGATGTACAGGTTGTGTTCCCAACAAGGGGGTGAACGGTTTCGACTTTGGACGTTGATTCAGGAGAAGCGTGCCGGTGCAGGCGAGAGACCACCGTTAAGCGTCATCGCAACCAAATAAGCGCCGACTCCAGTCAGCGCGAGTACGCCCTCGCCGCCTGAGCGAGTGCGTCTCTGTCGGCCCGGGTTCGCCTCCGGCCCGGGTACCGGCATCAGCTAGGAGGCTCAGCGGCAGTCCCGGCCACGGGGAACTGTCGTGAAGCAAACAGTGGCTGGGCTCGTCACCTCAGCTTGTTCGCGTGACTGAGGGAGCCAAGCAGAGACGTAGCGGACTGCGCACGGAGAAGCCCTGTTGATACGCCAGAGGACCCGGGTTCAATTCCCGGCACCTCCACCTTCGAGAAGGCCCTCGCTCCTTCGGAGCTTGGGCCTTCTCTTCGGTTACGTCCGTGTTCTCTGGGGGTCGAACCCCCAGACCCCCGCCAGGCGGGCTTCGCCCCCTGGACCCCTCCTCCGGGCTGCCTAGACGAGCAGTGACCTCACCCGACCTGGTGATTTCGAGGATGTGTGCCCTCCATCCCTCGGGCATCGGCGTCAAGACCGCAACTCCCATGCTCGCGATCGGTGACCAACCCGCTTCGCGTCTCGCCTGGAATGGGTTGGGAAGCTCAGGCGGGCTTTCGGGCCATCAGGTACGCCTGGGGCACCTGCTCCGGTTCCTGCGGCGCTCGGACCAGGCGCGCTTCCATCACCAAGCCGGCGGCCTCGAACAGATCCGCCACGAAGTCCGGCGGCAAGCGGTACGCGTCGAAGGAAACCTCGTGGCCGTACCCCTGGGAGATGTGGCGGCGCTCGTCGCCGACCTGGAACGCTGTCAGCAGGCGGCCGCCCGGAGCCAGGACCCGCGCCAGTTCCGCCACCACCGCCGGCAGCTGCTCCGGTGGGGTGTGGATCAGCGAGTACCACGCCAGCGCGCCCGCCAGGCTGCCGTCTTCCAGCTCCAACGCGGTCAGCGAACCGACCTCGAAGCGCAGCTCCGGATGCGCCCGGCGGGCCACCGCGAGCATGCCGGGCGAAAGGTCCACCCCGAACACGTCCAGCCCGAGCGACGCCAGGTGGCCCGTCAACCGGCCCGTGCCGCAGCCCAGGTCGCCGACCTGGCCCGTCGTGCCGACCAGCTCGGCGAACGTGCCCAGCACTGCGCGGTCCCACGGGCTCGTGTCCAGCGCGTCCCGCGCCGCCTCGGCGTACGAATCGGCGACGGTGTCGTACGCGATCCGGGTGCTGGTCAGGTACGCGGGCTCGGTCACGAGCCGGAACACTATCGACGGAAGGTGACGAGAAGTCCCGTAGGGTGGATGCCGGGTCACCCGTTCCGCGGGCGGCACCCCGCGCACCGCTCACCTACCATGAGCGGACCCGTCGGGAAGGAGCGCGCAGATGACCGACGAGACCCGCTGCGTCCGCTTCTTCGGCGGCCCGCTCGACGGCCGCGTCCAGGAGCTCGGGGACGCCGAACCCGTGCCCGGCACCGTCATCCGGCACATCCACCTGCACGGTGGCCCGAAGATCGAGACCCGCTACGAGCTCGGCCTCACCGAAACCGGCTGGGAGTACCGCGTCACCGCGACGCTGCACGAACCCGAGCCCGACGGCCTGAGGTAGGGAAAACCCCCGTATCCCCCTGGGGTCAACAGGACCTCCAAGACGCCGGTCAGCACCGCTGTTCCGGACGCCCGCAGCCGCCAAGCTCAGGTGCATGCAAACGAGCCGGGACCGCTTCCTCGACGTCGTCCGGGCGGGGGCCATCCTCGCCGTCATCGGCCAGCACTGGACCATGCCGGTGCTCTCCTACTCCGACGGTCACCTCGCCACGGGCAACGCGCTCGCGACGCCCGGCTGGTGGGTCGTCACGTGGCTCAGCCAGGTCATGCCGCTCGTCTTCTTCGCCGGCGGCGCGGCCAACCTGATTTCCTTCCGTCGCGCGGAATCGACGCGGACCTGGCTCGGCGCGCGGCTCAAGCGCCTGATGCTGCCCGTGCTGCCGCTGATGGCCGTCTGGCTCGTCATGCCGGACTTCCTGCGCGGCCTCGGCGTCCCACCGCAACCGCTGCAGGTCGGCAGCGCCATCGCCGCGCAGCTGCTGTGGTTCCTCGCCGTGTACGTCCTGGTCGTGCTCCTCACCCCGCTGATGGTCGCCGCGCACCGGCGCTGGGGCCTCAAGGTCCCGCTCGTCATGGGGGTGGCCGGCGTCCTCGTCGACGTCGCCCGCTTCAACGACTTCGGCTACCTCGGTTACGCCAACGCGATCTTCGTCTGGGTCGCCGTCCACCAGCTCGGCTTCCACTACGTCGAAGGCCGTCTCGGTACGCTCACCCGCCGCGCCGCCCTGACGCTCTCGGCCGCCGGCTTCGGCGTCACCGCGCTGATGGTCGCCTTCGGCCCGTACCCGGCCAGCATGATCGGCATGCCGGGCGCGCCGGTGTCGAACATGAGCCCGCCCACCGTGCTGCTCGCTTTCCTCGCCGTGGGCCAGATCGGCCTGCTCCTCGCCTTCCGCCCGCAGCTCAACGCGCTCGCCGAACGCCCCGGCGTCGGCACCGCGCTCGGCTGGCTCGGCGCGCGGTTCATGAGCGTCTACCTCTGGCACATGCCGGCGCTGATCGTGGTGGCGGGCGTGACCGTCTACGGCCTCGGCTACGAGACGCCCGAGCCGGGCACGCTGCTGTGGCTCGTCATGGCGCCCGCGTGGTTCGCCGTGTGCGGCATGGTGCTGCTGGGCCTGCTGCGGCTGTTCGCGCACTTCGAGATGCAGCGCGACACCGCCGGCGTCACCGCGCGGGTGCCGCAGCTGGTCGTCGCCGGGCTGATGATCTCGGGTGGTCTGCTCGGCCTGGCCGCGCGCGGCTTCGCGCCGCTGTCGGACGGCTTCGCGCACGGCCCGGTGCCGTGGGTCGTCCTCGCGACGGCCGGTTTCCTGCTGGCCGGCAAGCCGATCCCGGCCGTCGACCTGCTGGGCCGCGCGGTCGTCGTCAGCGAGCGGGCAGTCGTCAAGCGCTGAGCAACCGCAACGGGGTGTCGTGCAGGACGGCTCGCAGGAACGGCTCCCCCAGGCGATCGTCGGCCGCCCAGCCGGCGATCGCCTGCAGCTGCGTCGCGTAGGAGTACGGGATGTTCGGGAAGTCCGTGCCGAGCACGACCCGGTCGGCGAACTCCGCCAGCCGCGCCGTCCAGTCCGGTGGCAGCGGTGACATCCGCTCCGCGAACGGGACGCCGACCATTGTCGTGTCCAGGTGTACGCGCGGGTACTTCGCCAGCAGCTCGAAGGCCGTCCCGAACTCCGGCATCGCGGCGTGCGCGAGCACTGCCGTCAGGTCCGGGTGCGCGGAGAGGACCTCTTCGAAGACCGACAACCCGGTGAAGTCGCCCCGCAACGGACCGTGTCCACAGTGGACGACGACGGGCACGCCGGCGTCGGCCAGCGATCCCCACACCGGCTTGAGCAGCTCGTCACGCGGGTCGTATGCGCCCACCTGCACGTGCGCCTTGAACACGCGGGCGCCGGCGCGCAGCGCACCGTCCACAGCGGACCCGGCGCCGGGTTCGGGGTAGAACGTCCCGGTCGGCACCGCGTCCGGCACCCGCGCGGCGAACTCGAGCGCCCAGTCCGTCAGCCACTCGGCCATCCCCGGCTTGTGCGGGTAGACCAGCGGCGCGAACCGCGTCACACCGAGCGAACGCAGCGTCGCCAGCCTGTCCTCTTCGGACGTCCGGTAGTGCACCGGCCAGTCGGTGCCGTAGTGCGTCGAGGCCCGGTCGAAATACGCCCAGACCTTGTCCATCACCGGCTTCGGCAGAAAGTGGACGTGCAGGTCGACCAGGCCGGGCAGGCCCAGCGACGCCGTCCAGCGCGCGACGTCGCCGTCGCCGGCCGGGCCCGCCGTCACTCCGTGAACCGGCCCTTCAGCGCGCGGCCCATGGCCTTCCTGATGTCCCGCTCGGCGTCGCGCTTGGCGAGCGTCTGCCGCTTGTCGTAGGCCTTCTTGCCCTGCGCCAGCGCGATCTCGACCTTGACCTTGCCGTCCTTGAAGTACATCGACAGCGGGACCAGCGAAAGCCCGCTCTCCTTGGTCTTGCCGATGAGCTTCTCGATCTCGCGCCGGTGCAGCAGCAGCTTCCGGGTCCGCCGCGGCATGTGGTTGGTCCACGTGCCCTGCGTGTACTCCGGGATGTGCACGTTGCGCAGCCACACTTCGCCGTCGTCGACCGTCGCGAACGCGTCCGCCAGCGACGCCTTGCCCTCGCGCAGGCTCTTCACCTCGGTGCCGACGAGCACGAGACCGCACTCGTAGGTGTCGAGGATGGAGTAATCGTGCCGCGCCTTGCGGTTCGACACGATCACCTTCTGGCCACGTTCCTTGGGCATACGACCACTCTACGTGATTCTCGGAGCTACCAGCAGCTGGTTAAAACTAGTGCCGGACGTACAGGCGAAGCGTGACATACCCGGTGATGGCCGAGATAACCACGGACACCGCCAGCAGGATCGGCGCCACTGGGAACAGCAGCTCCAGCGTGGTGATCTTCGGGAACACGTCCCCGGTGAACACCGAATCGAGGAAACCGGCCTTCGTGATGATCAGCATGATGATCCCGATGACCGCACCGAAGACGCCGGCGACCACCGCCTCCAGGAGGAACGGCAGCTGCGTGTACCACCGCGTCGCGCCGACCAGCCGCATGATGCCGACCTCGGTGCGCCGGGTGAACGCGGACACCTGGATCGTGTTCGCGATCAGCAGCAGCGCCGCGATGGCCATGATGAGCGCGGCGCCGAACGCCATGTTCCGCACACCGTTGAAGGCGTTGAACACGCGGTCGAGGAACTTCTTCTGGTCGTCGACCTTCCGCACGCCCGGCTTGGTGCCGTACTCCTGCACGATCGACTCGCTGCGGTCCGGGTCCTTCAGCTTCACGTGCAGGGACGCGGGAAGCGACTCCGGCCCGGTCAGCTGGATGAGCTCCGGCTGGCTCTCGAAGATCTTCTTGAACCGGTCGAAGGCCTGGTCGCGGTTCTCGAACACGACCGACTCGACGCCGTCGTTGCTCTGCAGCGACGAACGCAGCGACTGGCACAGCGACTGCGTGCAGTTCTTGTCGTTCGCGCTGATGTCGTCGGTGAGGTAGACCGAAACCTCGACGTCGGCGAGGAAGTTGGACTTCATCTTGTCGATCGTGCGCACGGCCAGGAGGCCGCCGCCGAGCATGGCGAGCGACACGGCCGTGGTCAGGATCATCGCGATGGTCATCGTGACGTTCCGGCGCAGGCCGGTGATTACCTCACTGAAGACGAAACTGGCGCGCATGTCGGGGTCAGGTCCTTGAAGTCGGGGGCTGGGACGGGAAGGTCAGCGACCGATGCCGTAGACGCCGCGGGCGTCGTCGCGGATCACCCGGCCGAGCTGGAGCTCGACGACGCGGCGCCGCATGGAGTCCACGATGGAGTGATCGTGGGTGGCCATCAGGACGGTCGTGCCGGTGCGGTTGATCCGCTCCAGCAGCAGCATGATGTCCTGGCTGGTGTCGGGGTCCAGGTTCCCGGTCGGTTCGTCGGCGAGCAGCACCAGCGGCCGGTTCACGAACGCGCGCGCGATCGCGACGCGCTGCTGCTCACCGCCGGAGAGCTCGTTGGGCAGCCGGTCCGCCTTGCCGTCGAGGCCGACGAGCTCGAGCACCTCGGGGACGACCTTCTTGATGGTCGGGGCGGGCTTGCCGATGACCTCGAGGGCGAACGCGACGTTCTCCGCGACGGTCTTGTTGGCCAGCAGGCGGAAGTCCTGGAAGACGCAGCCGATGGTCTGCCGCAGGCGGGGGACCCGGCGGCGGGCCAGCTTGGCGACGTCGAAGTTGGACACCATCACGCGGCCCTTGCTGGGCGTCTCTTCGCGCAGCAGCAGCCGGAGGAAGGTCGACTTCCCCGATCCCGAGGGACCGATGAGGAAGACGAACTCACCCTTGTCGATGTTGACGGACACCCGCTCGAGCGCGGGCCGCGTCGAGGTCTTGTAGACCTTGGAAACCTCTTCGAGCCGGATCACGATTCGGCATACTACCCACCGGTCTCGTGAAGCCCCGGTTGCCCGGTCCACCCGGGTGGAGCAGCGGGTGTTTGCGCACGGTGAGCGGTCGCACGAACACCCGCCGCACCGGTCAGGCGGTCTGCACCCGCCAGCGGATGCCGGCGTCGAGGAAGCCGTCGATGTCGCCGTCGAGCACCGCGGACGGGTTGCCGACCTCGAACTCGGTCCGCAGGTCCTTGACCATCTGGTACGGGTGCAGCACGTAGGAGCGCATCTGGTTGCCCCAGCTGGAGCCGCCGTCCTTGAGCGCGTCCATTTCCTTGCGCTCTTCTTCCTTCTTGCGCTGCAGCAGCCGGGACTGGAGCACCTTCATCGCGGCCGCCTTGTTCTGCAGCTGCGACTTCTCGTTCTGGCAGGAGACGACGATGTTCGTCGGGATGTGCGTGATGCGCACCGCGGAGTCGGTCGTGTTGACGCTCTGGCCACCGGGGCCCGACGAGCGGTAGACGTCGACCCGGATGTCCTTCTCCGGGATGTCGACGTGGTCGACCTCTTCGACCTCGGGCAGCACCTCGACGTGCGCGAACGACGTCTGGCGGCGGCCCTGGTTGTCGAACGGCGAGATCCGGACGAGCCGGTGGGTGCCCTGCTCGACCGAGAGGGTGCCGTAGATGTAGGGAGCGCTCACCTTGAACGTCGCCGACTTGATGCCCGCCTCTTCGGCGTAAGAGATGTCGTAGACGTCGGTGGGGTAGCCGTGGCGCTCCGCCCAGCGCAGGTACATGCGCAGCAGCATCTCGGCGAAGTCGGCCGCGTCGACGCCGCCGGCCTCGGAGCGGATGGTGACGACGGCGTTGCGGTCGTCGTACTCGCCCGAGAGCAGCGTGCGGACCTCGAGGGCGTCGATCGCCTTCCCGAGGTCGGCGAGCTCGGTTTCGGCCTCGCCCAGGCTGCCGGAGTCGCCCTCGGCCTCGGCGAGCTCGTACAGCACGCCCAGGTCGTCGAGCCGCTGGCGCAGGTCGGAGACCCGGCGCAGCTCGCCCTGCCGGTGGGACAGCTGGCTGGTGACCTTCTGCGCCGCCTCCGGGTCGTCCCAGAGCGTCGGGCTGGAAGCCTGCTGCTCGAGATCGGCCACCTGGGCACGCAGCGCGTCCAGGTCCATCACCGACTCGATCTGCGTCAGCTTGCCGGCCAGGTCCCTTAGTGCCGCGTCGAACTCATCACTCACGTTTGTCAAGGTTACGGCAAAACCCGCGACCGGTTGCGAGGACCGGTCGCGGGCGCGCGAACCTCAGGCCGCGGGGATGGCGTCGAGCAGCTTCAGCGCGGCCTTGGCCTGGGCTTGGGCGAACTCGGCGACCGCCTTCTCGTACGGCCCCTCGGCCGCCTTGGTGGCCGCCTTCGCGTCGTCGAGCTGCTGGCCGTAGCTCGTCCGGGCCGACTCGAGCAGCGACTGGCGCTGCTTCGCGGTCAGCGACCCCGCGTGCACGAGCCGCAGGATGAGCGGGCTGCGCAGGTGGTCGGGACCGGCCTCGGACGTCAGCCAGGCCTTGAAGGCCTTCTTGCCGGCGGCGGTGATCAGGTACTGCTGGCTGGAGCGCGGGCCCTGCTTGCCGAGCCGGACGAGGCCTTCCTTGGACAGCGCCGGGAGCTCCCGGTACACCTGGCTGCGGGTGACGCTGAAGAAGGCGCCGAAACGCTCACCGGCTCCCGCGACGAGCTGCCCGCCGGTGGCGGGACCGTCGTGGAGCAGACCGAGCAGGGCGGCGGCTGTTGCATTCAATTCGGACACGTCCCCTAGATTCCCACTTATCGGCCGCTGTGTCCACAGTGGTCAGCGGATCTGTCCATTGTGGCTAGTGAGATCCCCTCGTTCGGCCCAATGCGACCAGGTCCACTGTGGACCGCGGACACGCTGTGCAACCACCGGGGGCGGCACTTTGGTCCAACCAGCCGCACGCGAGCCGTCGCGACACGGCCAGGCAGGTGAGTTCGGCAGGGCGCTTTCCCCGGCTTGGCGCACTCCGGACACGCACCGCAACCACCCGGAAACGGCGTTCACATCGTGGGATCCGCAGTCATTCGACGGTTTCGCGGAAAAGTCGGCAGTGAAAGCCGTGCAGACATGACAAAAGAGGCACGTTCCCGGATTTCCGAGAACGTGCCTCTTCGTGGTAGCGGGGACAGGATTTGAACCTGCGACCTCTGGGTTATGAGCCCAGCGAGCTACCGAGCTGCTCCACCCCGCGCCGTTGTGGTACTTGAATAGATTACACGGGGTGTTCAGCGGCTCAGCACCGGGGTACCCCAAGCGGCTGACCAGGCGCTACGCCACTCCGAGCCACTGGCGTGCTCCATTGAGGACCATCTCCAGGCCGTCCTCGAAGCGCGAGTCGACGTCGGCGAGCAGGTCGCCGGCCTCCGCGCCGCGGTACCGCTCGTCCAGCTGCCCCGGCACCGGATAAACCGCCTGCTCTTCGATGGTGAAGCCGACGACGTAGCTGTAGACGGTGAACAACGCCTGCCCGGCCCGCCGTTCGTCCACACCGGCGTCGATGCTGGGCTGCAGCGGACTCGGCCCGACCAATCCGGTGTCACCGAGGTACGTGCCCGCGAAAACCTTGCCGCCGTCGCGGTAGGACAGCATCATCCGCCGCAGCGCCCGGGCGCCGTGCGCGACGGCGTCCCACTCCCCCAGCTCCTCCGGCGGCCGCCGCTCCCCGGCCGAATCGGCGTACATCTGCGTCGCCATTTCGTCGAGCAGTTCCTGCTTGCTCTTCAGGTGCCAGTACAGCGCCGGAGCCTTGACGCCGAGATCGGCGGCGATCAGCCGCAGGGTCAGCCCGTTGAGGCCGACCTCGTTGAGCAGCTTCAGGCCCGAACGTGCGATGTCCTGCCTGGTCAGGGCCATGTTTTCGGTTCTCCTCGGGTACCCGGCTTGACAGTTTAACGATGTTAAGGGCATCCTCGGGTCAGGTCAATTTAACGTTGTTAAGGAGCTGGGGATGTACGAGCTGACCGCGGACGTGGTCGTCGCCGGGGCGGGGCCGACCGGGCTGATGCTGGCGAACGAGCTGGCACTGGCCGGAGTGGACGTTCACGTGCTTGAGCGGATGCACGAGCGGACGGGACTGTCGAAGGCGCTGAACCTGCAGCCGCGCACGGCGGAGGTCCTCGATCTGCGTGGCCTGCTGGGCCGCGCGGAGCAGCGGTCGTTCGCGACCGTCGCGGACGGACACTTCGCGGTGATCCCGGTGCCCTACACCGGCTGGGACACGCGCCACCCGTACCAGGTCGGCATCCCGCAGGGACAGGTCGAGGCGGCGCTGGAGGAGCGGCTGGCCGAGCAGGGCGTGAAGGTGCTCCGCGGCCACGAACTGGCGGGCTTCGAGCAGGACGCCACCGGCGTGACGGTCACGGCCGGCGACCTCCGCGTGCGGGCGGCGTACCTGGTGGGCTGCGACGGCGGCCGCAGCGCGGTGCGCAAGGCCCTGGAACTGCCGTTCGAGGGGATCGAGGGCCGCGGCCACGGCGTCTCGGCGGACGTCCGGTTCCGGACGACGCCGCCGGGCGCGCCGACGGAGTGGCGGTCGATGGGCAACATGGTGACGTCGCTCAGCCCGGGCAAGTTCGTCGGCCTGATCCCGCTGGGCGAGCCGAACCTGTACCGCCTGAGCTACGGCGACCGGCTGAACCGCCCCGACGACCTCCGGGCGGAGGTGCCGGAGGAGGAGGTCCGCGCGGCGGTCCGCGAACGCTTCGGCGACGAGGTGGAGATCGAGGAAATCCGCTGGGTGTCGCGGTTCTCGGACGACAGCCGCCTGGCGGCGAAGTACCGGGTGGGCCGGGTGTTCCTGGCCGGCGACGCGGCGCACATCCACTTCCCGGCGGGCGGCCAGGGGCTGAACCTGGGTGTCCAGGACGCGATGAACCTGGGCTGGAAGCTGGCGGCGGACCTGCACGGCCGAGCCCCGGCGGATCTCCTGGATTCGTACGAACCGGAGCGCCGCGCGGTGGCTTCCGGGGTCCTGCAGAACGTGGCGGCCCAGAACGCGCTGATTCCCCTGACGCCGGACCAGCTGGCGCTGCGGGCGTTGTTCCGCGACTTGGCGGCGCTTCCGGAGGTGCAGCGCAAGCTGTCGGGCATGGTTTCGGGCCTGGACATCCGTTACGAGACGGCGGAAACCCACCCGGCAGCGGGCGCGCGCCTCCTGGACTTCCCGGTGGGCAACGGCTTCGCGAGCGACTTGTTCCACAGTGGAAAGTTCGTCCTGCTGACGAAAACCCCGGCTGTGGCACCGCATCCGGAGGTAGTCGTAGCGGAGGTACCGGAACTACCGTGGCCCGACCTGACGAAGGTGCTGGTCCGCCCGGACGGTTACGTCGCTTCGACGACGGGTTCCGTGGCCGGCTGGCTCCTCTGACGCAAAAAGAAGAGGCGCGGCCAGTGGGCCGCGCCTCTTCTTCCAGTAGCGGGGACAGGATTTGAACCTGCGACCTCTGGGTTATGAGCCCAGCGAGCTACCGAGCTGCTCCACCCCGCGTCGTGACACCTACCTTACGCCCTCGTTTCCCGGGGGTGCAAAGCAGGTGCCCTCAGCGTTACGGACGTCACCCTCCAGGCTGGCTGCTGGGCGGCGGAGTGCTGGTCCCGGGCGCCGCCGTCTTGGCCGCCTCGTACTCCTTGGCCGCCGCGTCGAGCGCCGCCAAAGCCGCACCCTGGTCCGTGAAGTTGCCGGACTGCTGCGCCGCCCGCAGCTTCGCGAGCGCCGCCTGGATGTCCGTCACGGCCTTGTCCAGCGCCGCGTTGCCGCCACTCGAGTTGGGTGGCGTCGTCGTGGCCGGCGGCGTTGTCGTCGGTGGTGTGGTCGTCGGCTGGCCCGCCTGCGGCGGCGTGGTCGTCGCCTCACCCGTGCCCGCGCCGAAGATCTGGTCCAGCGCCTCCTGCAGCGTCGCGCCGTAGCCGACCTTCGGCCCGTACGAGACCAGGACCCGGGCCAGCTGTGGGTAGCTGTTCTGGTTGCGCTGCCGGATGTACACCGGCTCGACGTAGAGGAAGCCCTGCGCCACCGGCAACGTGATCAGGTTGCCGTAGATCGGGATGACGTTGGGGTTGTTGAACAGCGTCCGGTCCTGCGCGACCCGTGGATCGCTCTGGAACCGGTTCTGCACCTGGACCGGGCCGTCCACCTGCGTCGCCCCGGTGGCGGCGCTGGGTAGCTGGAGGACGCGGATCTTCCCGTAGTCGTTCGCATCGGACGACACCGACATCCAGGACGCGAGGTACTGCCGCTGCAGACCGGTGAGCGAGCTGGTCAGCTGGAACGTCGGCTTGCTCTGCCCCGGCGTGTCGGCGAGGACGTAGTAACCGGGCTGGTTGGCCGCGCCGGCCGCCGCCGGGTTGGAGCCGCCTTCGGCCGTCGGGTCCTGCGGGACGCTCCAGAACGCCTGCTGCGAGTAGAACTCCTGCGGGTTGCTGACGTGGTAGCGCGACAGCAGCTCACGCTGGATCTTGAACAGGTCCTCCGGGTAGCGGAAGTGCGCCCGCAGGTCCGGCGAGATGTCGGAGCTCGGCTTCACGAGCCCGGGGAAGACCTTCTCCCAGGCGTTGAGGACCGGTTCCTTGTCGTCGATCGAGTACAGCGTCACGGTGCCGTTGAAGGCGTCGACGGTGGCCTTGACCGAGTTCCGGATGTAGTTGATCGAGCTGTTCGCCTGCCGGGCGACGCCGTTGAGCGAGTCGTTGGTCGCCGCGCCCAGCTGCGTCTGCTGCGAGTACGGGAAGTTGTTGATCGTCGTGTAGCCGTCGATGATCCACTGGATCTTGCCGTCGACGACCGCGGGGTACGGGTCGCCGTCGAGGGTCAGCCACGGCGCGACCTTGCTGACGCGCTCACGCGGGTCGCGGTTGTACATGATCTTCGAGTTGTCGCCGATGGCGTCGGAGAACAGGATGTTGCGCTCGCCGTACTCGGCCGCGAAAGCCAGGCGGTTGAACCAGTTGTCGACCGAGACGCCGCCGGTGCCCTTGTAGTTGTAGCGGTCGGTGGCGGTGTCGTACTCGCCCGGCGCGCCGTTGCCGCCGACGATGGCGTAGTCGGAGTCCGCGGCGGACAGCTCGCCGTAGTAGATCCGCGGTTCCTTGACCTCGATGCCCGGCTGGCCCGCGGCGGGCGAGCCGGCGCCCGACGGGTTCTGCGTGTCGCTGGTGGTGGCGATCGGGTAGCCGCCGTCGGAGTTGGCGTCCTTGACCGCGCGGTCGATCGTGTTGGCCGGCGCGGCGACGAAGCCGTTGCCGTGGGTGTAGACGAGGTGCTTGTTGATCCAGCTGGTCTGGTTGCCGGTCAGGCCCTCGGTCTTGATCTCCTTCGCGGCGACGATGTAGTCCTGCGTCACGCCGCCGACGGTGTAGCGGTCGATGTCGAGCTTCGCCGGGAAGCCGTAGAAGTTCTCGCGCCCGACGCGCTGGGTGAAGGTGTCGGAGAGGATGTTCGGGTCCAGCAGCCGGATGTTCGACATCGTCCCGGTGTCGGCCTTGAGCTGGTCCGGCGTCGCGGTGGCGTTGCCCGTGTAGGGCTGGTACTGGACGTCGGTGAGGCCGAAGGCGCGGCGGGTGGCGTCCATGTTGCGCTGGATGGACGTGGCTTCCTTCTCGTTCGCGTTGGGCTTCACCGAGAACTGGTCGAGGATCGCGGGCCACGCGACGCCGACGAGGATGCTCGACAGGATCAGCAGCACGAGCGCGATCGCCGGCAGCTGCAGGTTCCTCAGGAAGGCGCCGGCGAAGAACGCGATCGCGCAGATCACCGAGATGCACAGCAGGATCAGCTTGGCGGGCAGGACCGCGTTCAGGTCGGTGTAGGTGGCGCCGATGAACAGCGGCGCGCCGCGGTCGGAGAGCAGCAGGTTGTACCGGTCGAAGAAGTACTCGGCCGCCTTCAGCAGCACGAAGATGCCGACGGTGATGGCGAGCTGCGCGCGCGTCGGGCCGGCGAGCTGCCCGCCCTTGCCGGCCAGCCGGATGCCGCCGAAGACGTAGTGCGAGATCAGGGCGCCGAAGAAGGAGATGACGACGGTGATGAACAGCCAGCCGAGCAGCCAGTTGTAGAACGGCAGGTCGAAGGCGTAGAAGCCGACGTCGTTGCCGAACTCGGGGTCGGTCTGGCCGAACGAGGTGCCGTTGAGGAACAGCTGCACGACCTGCCAGTCGCCCTGGGCGGACAGGCCGGCGATGAGGCCGGTGAGCACCGGGATGCCGATGCCGAAGAGCCGGATCCGGGCGACGATCGCGGAGCGGTAGCGCGCCAGCGGGTCGTCGGCGCCGGAGATCGGCACGAACACCGGGCGGGTGCGGTAGGCGATCATCAGGCTGACCGCGAGCGCCCCGCCGACCAGCAACCCGACGGCGAAGAACAGGATGATCCTCGTGACCACCTGGGTGGTGAACACCGACCGGGCACCGACTTCACCGAACCACAACCAGTCGACGTACGTGTCGAGCAAGCGGGCCCCGAGCAGGAGCGCCAGCACGATCACCGCGGCGATGATGAGGAGGATCCGGCTCCGCCGGGACAGCTTCGGCAGGCTCACCGGGGGCCGAGTCGCCACGGTGCACGCTCCTGTCATTCGTCAGCACTTGAACAGGGGCGCACGCGCCCCCTGATTCCCTAACTCTACGGATGCCCGGGGAAGTTCCCGGGACCCGCCCAAACCGGACTCGCGGGGTCGTCGCCAGGACCGGCCTGACACGATGTGCGCATGGAATCGCAGCAGGCCGGAGTGGCCGCTCTCGCCCGCGAGATCGAGGAGTTCATGGCCGCGGGCGGCTGGGACCAGCCCCCGCAGCTGTTCGCGCTGGTCCCGACGGCGGCGCTGCTGGACGAGCAGCCGGAGCTGGCCGGGCAGCTCGACCGGGCGAACCCGCTGACGCCGGTGGCGCAGGAAGCGCTGCCCGAAGGCGACCTCGCCGAGGCACTGGGCCGGATCGCGTGGCCCGATCTGGTGATCGGGTGTGCGCTCGCCCAGGAGATCATCGTGCTGCCGCCGGGCTCGGAGTCGGAACTGCCGGACGTCGCCGAGGCCGACGCCGACAGCCTGCGCCGCGCGGCCGCCGACCACCCGCAGCGGACGGAGGCCCGCCTGGTCGCGGCGGTCCTGCGCGACGGCGAAGGAGCGTGCGCAATGCGGCTGCGCGGGATGGGCGGCGACGAGTCGGTCGACGAGATCGTCGAGAGCCCGGACCTGGCGCCGAACCTCCTCGAAGCCCTCAAGGCGACGCTCCTCCCCTAGCAGGAGGCCGTCGGGCGGCCCGCCTTCAGGTTGGCCAGCTGGGCGAGCGCGTCGTCCAGTGTGGACACCTTGATGAGGTTGAGCCCGGCGGGCGCGTTCGTCTTGGCCTCGGCGCAGTTGTGCTCGGGCACCAGGAAGTCGGTGGCGCCGGCTTCGCGCGCGCCGACGACCTTGAACGAGATCCCGCCGATCGGGTCGACCTCGCCGGTCTCGGTGATCTCGCCGGTGCCGGCGATGTGCCGCCCGCCGGCGAGGTCGCCGGGCTGCAGCCGGTCGATGATCGCGAGGGAGAACATCAGGCCGGCCGACGGGCCGCCGACGTCCTGGAGCGAGATGTTGACGGTGAAGGGCGCGTCGGCACGGTCGACCGCGGTGAGGCCGATGAAGCCCTCCTTGCGGTCGGGCCGCGAGGCGAGCGTGAGCGGCACGGTCCGCTCCGGCTGGCCGTCCGACTGGAAGGTGATCTGCACGGTCTGGCCGGGCAGCGTGCCGGCCAGGGCGTTGCGCACGTCGGCGGCTTCGACGATCTTCTTGCCGTTGACGGTGATCAGCTTGTCGCCGGGCGAGAGCACGTGGTCGGCGGGGCTGCCGGAGACGATCTGCTTCGCCAGCACCTTGATCGGGTAGCCGAGCTTGCGCAGGGCGGCGACCTGCGCGTTCGTCTGCGAGTCCTGCAGCTGCTGGATGTTCTCCTGCTTGACCTGCTCGTTCGTCTCGCCGGGCTTGAAGTACTCCTCGCGCGGCGCGAGCGCGTAGCGGCCGCTGGCCCAGAAGCCGAGGCCCTGGAAGAGCGTGACGCCGTCGTGGAGCGAGACGGTCGTCATCCGGAGCTCACCGGTGGTCTGGAAGGTCTCGTGCCCGGTGACCTGGATGACGGAGTTGCCCGCGGCGTCGCGACCGAGCGTGTCGTAGGTCGGGCCGGGGCTGATCGCCACGAACGGCACCGGCACGACCAGGCCGAGCACCACGAAGACGAGGAACAGCGAGCCGCTGACCACGAGCGTCCAGCCCCGGCGGGTCATCCGCCTGGCCTCGCCGGCGGGCTCGGCGCCGGGGTCCGGGCTGCTCTTCGCGGGCGCGGTCTGCTCGGAGGACTTGGTCACGCGTGACAGCGTACGGTGACCGTGTTCGCTTGTCGGTGAAGGCCACGCACATGGGTCCGGTTGACGCGCTCAGGCGCGTCCGACCCGCGTACGGTGGACACATGAGCAAACCCCCGTTCGGCTTCGGACCGTCCGATCCCGACAAACGAGGTGAGAACGAGCCTTCGGACCCCTCCGGTGCCGAGGCCTTCAACCAGCTCGGGCAGATGCTGAGCCAGCTGGGCCAGATGCTCAGCCAGGCCGGCAGCTCCAGCGGGCCGGTGAACTACGACCTCGCCAAGCAGATCGCCCTGCAGAACCTCGGCAGCGCCGGCAACACCGGCGAGAGCCGCCTCGGCTTCCGCGGTGGTGACGACGCGAACGCCGCCGTGCGTGACGCCGCCCACCTGGCCGAGCTGTGGCTCGACGCGGCGACGGTGTTCCCGGCCGGCGCGACGTCGACGGTCGCCTGGTCGCCCCGCACCTGGGTCGAGAAGACGCTGCCGACCTGGCAGCGCCTCTGCGACCCGGTGGCGCAGCAGATCTCGGGCGCGTGGATGCAGGCGCTGCCGGAGGAGGCCAAGCAGGCCGCCGGTCCGCTGCTGCAGATGATGGGCCAGATGGGCGGGATGGCCTTCGGCTCCCAGCTCGGGCAGGCTCTGGCCCAGCTGGCGTCGGAGATGCTGACGGCGTCCGAGATCGGCCTCCCCCTGGCCCCGGCCGGCACGTCGGCGCTGCTGCCGGCGAACATCGAGAAGTTCGCCGAGGGCCTGGAGCTGCCGAACAGCGAGATCCTGGTGTTCCTGGCCGCCCGCGAGGCGGCGCACCAGCGGCTGTTCACGCACGTGCCGTGGCTGCGCCAGCGCCTGCTGGCGACGGTCGAGGAGTTCGCGCACGGCATTTCGGTGGACACGTCGGCGCTGGAGTCGCTGGCCGGCCGCATCGACCCGGCCAACCCGGCGAGCATCGAGGAAGCGATGTCGTCCGGGCTGCTGGAGCCCCAGACGACGGAGGAGCAGAAGGGCGCGCTGCGGCGCCTGGAGACGCTGCTCGCCCTGGTGGAGGGCTGGGTGGACGTGGTGGTGGCCGAAGCGGTCGGCGACCGGTTGCCGGGAGCGGACGCGCTGCGCGAGACGCTGCGCCGCCGCCGCGCGACGGGCGGCCCGGCCGAGCAGACGTTCGCCACCCTGGTCGGCCTGGAGCTGCGCCCCCGCCGCATGAGGGACGCTTCGAACCTGTGGAAGCTGGTGGGCGACCGCCACGGTTCCGAGAAGCGCGACGGCCTGTGGTCCCACCCGGACCTGATGCCGACGGCGGAGGACCTGGACGAGCCGATCGACTTCGCGGACCGCGTCGGCGAGACGGGCTCGCTGGACGACCTCGACCCGATCGCGGAACTGGAGCGCACGGAGCGCACCGAGCGCGAGGAGAAGAGCAAGAACACCCCGCCCGAGGAGGGCGAGACCCCGGCGTAGCCCCGGGTCGTCTTCGGGAAGCCGGTGGTCCACGGACCACCGGCTTCCTGCTTTTCAGACCGACCGGCGCTCCGAAACGGCGACCGGGGCAACCCGCAGGTCACCCCGGCCACCGTCACCAGCTCAATCCTCGGTATCGATCCCCCACCCGGCGGCCGCGGCCAGCCCCTCGAGGTACCCCATCGCCCGGTCCATCTTCGGGTACCGCCGCACCAGCGACCAGAACGCCGCGTCGTGCCCGGGCTCGCGCAGGTGCGCCAGCTCGTGCACCAGCACGTAGTCCAGCACCCAGGGAGGGACCTTCCGCAGCCGGTCGCTGACCCGGATCGTCGCGTCGACCGGCGTGCACGACGCCCACCGCGTGCGCATCGGCGGCACCCAGCGGACGCTCGCCGGCACCGCGGTGCCGTCCAGGTACTTGCCCGACAGCAGCATGCAGCGCGCCAGCAGGACTTCGTCCGACGTCTTCGGGGGTGCCGGCCGACGTGGTTCCGCGCGCTGCAGCTTGCGTTCCATCTCGGCGACCCAGTGTTTCTCCTCCGCCCTGGTCATCCGCGCGGGGATGAGCACGACCAGCGTGTCGTCCTTCCAGTACGCGGTGACCGTCCGGTGCCGGCGCTGGCTGCGCCGCACTTCGACCTTGTGTCCAGGTGTGTCCGACGGGGGGTTCGTATCCCCCCTGCCTCTCAGCGAGGGCGTCCGTGCTTCGACCACCCGACAACGGTAAGGCCAGGCACCGACAACTCCGAGCGCGTTGAGGTCACAGACCCGAGTTGTCCACAGCCCCCTTCACTTGTGGACAACTCGGCCGATCCGGCGCCTTCCGGAGCGGGACCGTCGCCGCCGGGTGCCATCCTGCGGACATGATCCTCTCGACCGCGGACATGCCACCGGTCCTCCTGCCGGCCCGTCCCGCCCTGCTCCCGGGCATCACCGTGCTCGAACGCGGGTCGCGGGAGATCCAGCTCGGGCTCGACCCGCGCCACGGCGTGATCGTCGAAGGGCTGCCACCCAGCCTCGTCGAACAGCTGCGTGCACTGGACGGCAGCAAGCCCGTCGAGCGGCTTTTGCTCGCGGAGAGCGAACACCGTGATCAGCTGCGGACCCTCCTCCGGCAGCTGACCGCGCTCGGCTTGGTCACCGATGCGGGCGAACCGGACGGCGCGGCCTTCCGCGGCGAAACCGGCCTCTGGTCCCTGCGCGCCCGCCACCACCAGGCCGCGCTGGCGGACCGGCGCCGCGCGACCGCGGTCACCGTGCACGGCGACGGCCGGGTGGCGGTCGCGGTCGCCGTGCTGCTGGCCAACGCCGGGATCGGCCACGTCGAGCTCGAACTCCCCGGCGCGGTCACCGAGCACGACCTGGGCACCGGCTTCACCGAGGCCGACCTGGGCCGCTCCCGGCGGCAGGCCCTCGGCGACCTGCTCCGCCGCGTCGACCCGGACGTCCGCGTGACCCGCCTGCACGACCGGTACCCGGAGCTGGCGCTGCTCACCGACGCCGTCGTCCCGGCGCCGGAGGTCGTCGCCGAGCTGATGGCGGACGGCGTCACGCACCTGCTCGCCCGCGTCCGCGACGGAACGGCCATCGTCGGCCCGCTCGTGGTCCCGGGCCGCAGCTCCTGCCTGCGGTGCGCCGACCTGCACCGGACCGACCTCGACCCGTGCTGGCCCCGCGTCGCCGGTCAGCTGACGGGCCGGCACCAGCGGCCCGACCTCGGCGCGGTCCACGCCTGCGCGTCGCTGGCCGTCGCCCAGGCCATGCGGCTGCTCTCGCCCGCGGAACCGCCGCCGCCGGCGTGGAACACCACCCTCGAGATCGACGCCTTCGACGGCCGCATCCGCCACCGCGGCTGGCCTCCGCACGCCCGGTGCGGGTGCGGCGCCCCGGCGGTGCAACAGGAGACGTAGGCCACTAAGACGCCGTGAGCGGGCTGCGCGCCGCCGAGGACGCAAGGCAGAATCGCGGAGGTGACCGACTTCCGCGACCCAGGCGATCGTGACACCGCGATGCCGCGCAAAGGTGCCGCCCGCACCGCCAAGCTCGCCAGTCTTCCGCTCGGGATCGCCGGCCGGGCGGTCGGCGGGTGGGGCAAGCGGCTGGCCGGTCAGAGCGCGGAACAAGTCAACGCGACGCTGTCGGCGAAGGCCGCCGAGCAGCTGTTCGAGGTGCTCGGCACGCTCAAGGGCGGCGCGATGAAGTTCGGCCAGGCCCTGAGCGTGTTCGAAGCGGCGGTGCCGGACGACATGGCGAAGCCGTACCGCGAGGCGCTGACGAAGCTGCAGGCCGCGGCGCCGCCGATGCCGGCCCGGCAGACCCACCGGGTGCTCGCCGAGCAGCTGGGCCGCACCTGGACCAGCCGGTTCGCCTCGTTCGACGACGACCCGGCGGCGGCCGCGAGCATCGGCCAGGTGCACCGCGCGGTCTGGCACGACGGCCGCGAGGTCGCGGTCAAGGTCCAGTACCCGGGGGCCGACGAGGCGTTGCGCAGCGACCTGCGGCAGCTGCAGCGGTTCAGCAGGCTGTTCCAGGCGTTCGTGCCCGGCACCGAGGTCAAGCCGCTGCTGGCCGAGCTCGCCGAGCGGATGAACGAGGAGCTCGACTACCAGGCCGAGGCCCAGCACCAGCGCGCCTTCGCGAAGGCGTTCGACGGCGATCCCGGCATCCTGGTGCCGCGCGTGGTGGCCAGCGCGCCGAAGGTCGTCGTGACCGAGTGGGCGACCGGCACCCCGTTGTCCAAGGTCATCGCGGACGGCGACCGCGAGACGCGGAACCTGGCGGGCCGGCTGCTGGCCGAGTTCCACTACTCGTCGCCCGAGCGGGTCCACCTGCTGCACTCGGACCCGCACCCGGGCAACTTCATGATCACCGAGGACGACCGGCTGTGCGTCATCGACTTCGGCGGCGTGGCCCGGTTGCCCGACGGCATCCCCCGCCACCTGGGCGAGATGACGCGGCTGGCCCTCGACGGCGAGTCCGCCGAGCTCATGCGCGTGCTGCGGGAGAACCGGTTCATCCGGCCGGACAGCGACCTGACCGCGGACGAGGTGCTCACGTACCTGGCGCCGTTCACCGAGCCGCTGGCCGAGCCGACCTTCCACTTCACGCGCAAGTGGATGCAGAAGCAGGCGTGGCGGGTCGGCGACAGCCGCGGCAACGACTTCCGGGTCGGCCGGTCGCTCAACCTCCCGCCCGAGTACCTGATGATCCACCGCGTGACGGCGGGGTCGACGGGCATCCTCTGCCAGCTCGACGCGGAGATCCCGGCCCGAGGCATCGTGGAGCGCTGGCAGCCCGGATTCGCCGGCTGAGTTGTCCACAGGCCGGGCCGCGAAGGGGCGGATTCCGGCGAGTTGTCCACAGCTGCGGGGAACGGGGTTCCACCCGGTTGGCCGAGCCGTCATGCTCGATCCATGACCGCTACTCAATGCACCGACCCGCTGGCCCTCAGTAACCCCGGCACGTGCGAGGTGATGAACCTCGAACAACTTCGAAAAGCCGGGGTGTCGGACCGAAGAACCCGGCGGCTCTGCGGCCCCGGCGGGCCGTGGCGCCGCCTGCACCCCGGTGTCGTCCTGCTGCGAAACAGCACCCCGACGCGGCAGCAGCGGCTGCACGCCGCGCTGGTGCGCTACGGCACGAGGGTGGTGATCACGGGCGCCGACGCGTTGCGGGCCCACGGCGTGCAGTGCCCGGCGGACGGCGAGATCCGGCTGCTGGTCCCCGACCACTGCCGGGTGGCGCCCTGCGACGGCGTCACCGCGGCGCGCACGGCGAGGATGCCGGAGCCGGCGATGGTCGACGGGCTGCCGTTCGCCCCGCCGTCGCGAGCCGCGCTCGACCTGGCGAGGGCCGAGCCCGACCCGGCGCGGATCCGGCACTTGCTGACGCTCCCGCTCTACTGGGGGCTGTGCGACCGCCAAGAGCTGCTGACGGAGCTGGCGGAAGGTCCCCAGCGCGGCACGGCGCTGGTCCGGAAGGTGCTCCGCGAGCTGGACGAGGGACCGATCCAGGCCCACGGCTTGGCGGCGCAGGTGATGGACATCGCCCGCCTACCCCAGCCGACGTGGGATGTGACGATCTGCGACCGCCGAGGCCGCCGCATCGGTGAGGCGGACGCGTGGTGGGACGAGCTGGGGCTGGCCTGGCAGTACCGCTGCGGCCCCGGAACGGGTGGCTTCTCCGACCTGGCCCTGGCGGCAACGGGGATAGTCCTGGTCCGCTGTACGGTCCGCCAGCTGAAGCAGGTCCCCCGCGAGGTGGCCCAAGAGCTGGCCAAGGCTTTCGGCGACGCATCCCGCACGCCGCGCCCCAAGGTCCGGGCGATCCCGATGACTCCAATCGGCGACGCGGCATGACGTACGTGTCGCGGCCGTCCCCGCACCACCCGGCAGCCCCCGGAACGCACCCGTCCGCGCGCCAGAACACCCGCCCACAAGAGCCACGAACTCGCGAGGCTTGCCGGCTCCGGTCGGCTCACCAGCACACACCCACTCAGGAAGGCATACCCCGCCGACCGTCACCCCGCCCTGCTCGACGCACCAGCTCCGGCGGCCGGCCAAACCGCCAACCGGCAACGCAGCCAACTCACCCGTCCGCGCAGCACCACGCACCACCCGTCCGGGCAGCCGCGGTGATCGATCACCAGTACTCGTCGGGCAGCTTGCCCTCGATGTCGCGCACGTGCTGCCGCGCGCAGTCCGGGCACAGCCACGTCACCGCACCCCGCTCGCGGCTGGACACCCAGGCGAGCGCCGTGGCCGGGTCCTCGTCCGCGCCGCGGATCCGGCCGCAGCGCGTGCACCCGACGGGCTCCGGCGCGGTCACGGCAACCGTCCACAGTGGATCGCCTTGGCGCCGAACAGGAAGAGATCATCGCGCCGGCCAAGGAAGTCCGGCCCGTCCGGATCGGTCAACGCGACGACGGCCGCGCGATCATCAGCATCGAGCCGATCCCCGGCCGACTCGGCGAGCCACCCGATCCGGTGCACGACGTACTCCCGCAGGAGGTCCGAGCCCGGCATGGGGTGATCGATGAGCGCACCGAACGACTCGACGTCCTCGAGCCCGGCCTCACGAAGGGCGCGCGGCCAGCCATAGGGCATGGCAACGCTGCCGGGAAGCCCGGCCCGCATCCCACCGAACCACTCACCCCGCGCGGCGAGCAGCCGCTGCTCCAGCCCGGGCCGCCCGACCCCGACGTCCCAAGGGAGGCACCGCATCTCGAGCCCACCCTCGCCGATGGCGAGCACCCCACCGGGCCGCACGAGTCCGGCCAAGGCGCGCAAGGCGGCCTGCTGGTCACCGACGTGGTGAACAACGCCGGAGGCCCACACCAGATCGGGAGCGGGCACCCGTTCGCCCAGCCGCGGATCGGCAAGATCCCCGTGCACGCCGACGACCTCAACGTCCCCGCCGGCAGCCTCACGCACGGCTCGCTGAGCCTCGGCCAGCAGCACAGCGGTGGCATCGAGCAGCACAACGGTGCCCCCGCCCCGCCGACCAAGCTCACGAGCAAAGAGCACGCTCATGCCACCGGCCCCGCACCCGACATCGAGCAAGGTCGGCCGCGAGGAAAGGCGCTCGACCAACCGCCGCGCGACGGGCGCGAGCGCCCCGGCATCGAGGGCATCGGCCATGCGCAGCTGAGCAAGCCGGTCGGCCCAGTCGATGTCGTCATGGGTGTGTACGGACATCACCCCATTGAACACCAGCAATCCCGCCACCCGACGCAAGCGAACGGCACCCAAACGGAGCCGAAGAAACACGGCGGCCAAGCTTCAAGCACGGCGCCCGGCTGACTGACCGCACCGCCTCGCTCACCACCGCACCGCCCAGCCGCCGAAACCCCGCCAAAGCGCCCGAACATCCCGCGGACAAGCACAAGGTCCCGCCGCCCGGCGACCGGGACGGCGGCAGCGTTCGGGCGACACCGCACGTCGACCACGAGCGTCCCCGCGCACTGGCCGCCTCGAGTCGGCGCGCCCAGAAACCGCCGCTGACCGGCACAAAGGTGCCCGCTGCCCGGTTGCGGGCGATGCTCGGCTGCCCCCACCGCAGGGGGCTGCCGGCCGCGAGCGCCACGGACCGGCCGGCCGCCGAAACCCACCGGCGCCCGGTCGTGCCGTGGCCGGCACAACGGCCCCCGCCGCTCAGGGGCGGCGGGGGCCTGCGCTCAGTCCTGGTCCAGCTGGTACCGCTCCGCTCGGCGGCTCGCCCATCGGGCTACCCGCGTCCAGCGGCGTACGGCACGCGCGCTACCTCGGGCCCGCTGGGCGCGGACCCCTTCCTCCAGATCCCGTATTCGGGCCCTGGACAGTTCTTCGTAAAGCAACATCTCGCTGATCTCCTCGATCTCGGTCTTCGTCAGTTGCAGCTGCGGACGGCAGATCCGCGCTTCGTAGTCCTTCGCGGTGACCGGTTCGACGCTCATGCGGCGGCGCTCCGGTGATCGCCGCGGTCCTTGGCCGCGACGGGCTCGACAGCGGCGTTCTTGCGCGGACGGCCACGGGGCCGCTTGCGCGCGATCACGACGCCGCGCTCGAAGATCTCGCCGCCCCAGACGCCCCAGGGCTCGCGCCGGGCCAGGGCACCCGCGAGGCACGCCTCGCGGACCGGGCAGTCGGCGCACTGCGCCTTCGCGCGCTCGAGCTCGGCCGGGGACTCGGCGAACCACAGGTCCGCGTCGCCCGAACGGCAGGGCAGAGCCGCGTCCGGGACGGCGATCGGGTCGAGCAGGTCGGCGAATATTGCCTCACCCGAGGTGTAGGCGATGGCCGAAGACATGGCAGTTCCTCCTTGTGTCGTACGGGTTTTCGGTTGGGAGATGGAGCTGGGCAATGCTGGTCCTCTTGGGTTGTGCAGCCAAAAACACGAAGGCCGCGGATCCGGGTTTTCCGGTTCCGCGGCCTTCGTGAGCCTCTGTCCTGACTAGGTCAGGAACTTCGCTCCCGTATCGACAACGGAACACGGAACTGCTTGATGGTCGGCAGATCGGCCTGCGGGTACGCGGCGAGAACGCCCTGCGTCCCGAAGACGACGACACCGGTGGCCCAACGCCGCTCGACGCGACGCATGCCACGGATCTCGTGCGCGCTCACGGACACACCGGTGCGCGGGCGCTGAGCAGCCGCAACTTCCGCGGCGCAGGACAGACGGGTGCCCGGGTTCGTGAGCGTCATGTTGCTGATCATTTCACCGGCACCTCCTTCTGTACTCTGCACACACGGCCGCCGAGCGGCGCTGTGTCTAGGCTCTGCACGTGGATCCCCAGCCGAGCCCTTCGGGCTCGGTACTGGCAGGTTATTGCCCCCCACCACACCGGGGCAACTCAATTAACGGGAAAATCCTCGAAGATACGAAGATCGCCCCTGAGCAGCGGGTTCGCCGCGTGGATCATGGCCCGGACGCGGTCAACACCGCACGGGCCGCCCGGCACGGCGAGGCCACCGCCGAGGCGCCCGACCCACGCGCAACGCCGACGCGGCCGAACCGCACCCGCCTCCCCCACCGCGCGGACGACCACCCGAGCCGAGCCGAGCACCGACTGCGGCACGACCGCCTGAGCCGGACCGGCGGCCGAGCCCACCCATGGCCCCGGCCGAGCCGACCTCGGCGCACGCCCACCCGAACCGAGCCTCTGGCGATCCCGGCGCGGCCGCCGAGCCGCCTCGAACCGCCAGCACGACGACCCGCCCGGCGGCGGCGCGACCACCCGGCCCCAGCCGAGCCAGGCCGGCGCCAGCCCGGCCGCCTCAGGAACCCGCCGACGCCCGGACCACCCCGAGGATCTCCGCGCCGAACCGCTCGAGCTTCGTCGCGCCGATTCCCGAGATCGACACCAGCGCCGCCTCGTCCGTCGGGCGCTGCTCGGCGATCGCCATCAACGTCGCGTCCGTGAACACCACGAACGCCGGCACCTTCAGCTCCCGCGCCCGGTCACCGCGCCACGACTTCAGACGCTCCAGCAGCCCCTCATCCACTGTGGACGGGCAGCGCCCACAGCGGCCCAGCTTGACGTCGATCGTCTCCAGCAGCGGGCCGCCGCACACCCGGCAGCGCGTCTTGATCTGCGTTGCCGGCTTCTGCTGGGTTCGCGCCGCGCGGGCGGCCGGGTGGTCCTCCGGGATCAGGCCGTACAGGAACCTGCTGCGGCGGCGGTTGCGGCGCCCTCCCGGTGTCCGGGCCAACGCCCACGACAGCCACAAGTGCTCACGGGCCCGCGTCACGCCCACGTAGAACAGCCGGCGCTCCTCCTCGATCGCCGCCTCGTCGTCGCCCGCGTGGAGGATCGGGACCGTTCCCTCGGCCAGGCCGACCAGGAACACCGCGTCCCACTCCAGGCCCTTCGCCGCGTGCAGCGACGCCAGCGTCACGCCCTCCACCGTCGGCGGGTGCTGGGCCGCCGCCCGCTGCTCCAGCTCGGCGCAGAACCGCGGCAGGTCCGCGTCCTCGACCGTCGACGCCAGCTCCTCCGCCAGCTCGACGATCGCCAGGAGCGCGTCCCAGCGCTCCTTCGCCGCGCCACCCGCGGGCGGCGACTCCGTGAGCCCGACGCGGGCGAGCACCGACCGGACCGTCGTGACCAGGTCGGAGCTGCCGTCCCCGCTTGCCGCGCGCAGCGCCGACATCGCCTGGCGGACCTCCGTGCGGTTGAAGAACCGCTCGCCGCCGCGGACCAGGTACGGGATTCCCGCCTCCGCCAGCGCCGACTCGTACGCCTCCGACTGCGCGTTCACCCGGTAGAGCACCGCGATCTCGCTCGCCGCGACGCCGCCGTCCAGCAGCTCGCGCACCCGCCGGGCGACGGCCTCGGCCTCGACCGCCTCGTCGTCGAACTCGGCGAACCGCGGCTCCGGCCCCGGGGGGCGCTGGCCGATCAGCTTCAACCGCGACCCCGCCGGCCGGCCGCGCGCGGCGCCGATGACCCGGTTCGCCAGCGAGACGACCTCGGGCGTCGACCGGTAGTCGCGCTCGAGCCGGACGACGGTCGCGTCCGGGTAGCGCCGGGTGAACTCGAGCAGCGGCCGCGGCGACGCGCCGCCGAAGGAGTAGATGGTCTGGTTCGCGTCGCCGACGACGGTCAGGTCGTCGCGGCCGCCGAGCCACGCGTCGAGCAGACGCTGCTGCAGCGGCGTCACGTCCTGGTACTCGTCGACGACGAAGCAGCGGTAGCGGTCGCGGAACTCCTCCGCGACGACGCCGTGCTCCTCGAGCACCGCCGTCGTGTGCAGCAGGAGGTCGTCGAAGTCGAGCACCTGCGCCGCGGTCTTCAGCTCCTCGTACGTCCGGTAGACCTCGGCGATCTGCGCCGCCGGCGCCGGGATGTCGCGCTGGGCGCGCGCGGTGACGGCCGGGTAGTCGTCCGGGCTGACCAGCGACGCCTTCGCCCACTCGATCTCGCTCGCCAGGTCACGCAGGACCTCGACCTCGGTGCCCATCCGCTGCCGGTTCGCGGCCTGGCCGACGAACCTCAGCTTGTTCTCCATCAGGTCCCACGGCCGGTCGCCGACCACGCGCGGCCAGAAGTAACGCAGCTGGCGGCGGGCGGCGGCGTGGAACGTCAGCGCCTGCGCCGCGTCGACGCCGAGGCCGCGCAGCCGGGTCCGCATCTCCCCCGCGGCGCGCGTCGTGAACGTGACGGCGAGCACCTGACCGGCGGAAACGTGCCCCGATCGGACGAGGTGGGCGATCCGGTGGGTGATCGTCCGGGTCTTGCCCGTGCCGGCGCCGGCGAGCACGCAGACCGGCCCCCGCGGGGCACTTGCGGCAGCGCGCTGCTCGGGGTCGAGACCATCGAGCAGACGGGTCACACTCTTGGGGGGAAGTACGCCGGTCACGTCCCGCATCCTCGCAGAGGGGGACGGGGAATCGGGGCAGGGGCACGCGGCCGTATCCTGGTCATATGGCGGGACAGCAGGACAAGGAAGCGGCCAAGCAGGCCAAGAAGGAGAAGCGCGCGGCGAGCAAGGCACGCCGTGGCCAGCTCTTCGAGGCCTTCAAGATGCAGCGCAAGGAAGACCCGTGGCTCATCCCGTGGATGGTCGGGTCGATCGTCGTGGTCGCGGGCGTCTTGTTCGGGATCGGGTTCTTCTTCGACGCGCAGTGGGTGCTGCTGCCGCTGGGCCTGGTGCTCGGCGCCCTGCTCGCCATGATCATCTTCGGCCGGCGCGTCCAGAAGACGGTCTACTCGAAGGCCGACGGCCAGCCCGGCGCCGCGGCGTGGGCGCTGGAGAACCTGCGCGGCCGCTGGAAGGTGACGCCGACCGTCGCGGCGACGACGCAGCTCGACGCCGTGCACCGCGTGCTCGGCGGACCGGGCGTCGTGCTCGTCGCCGAGGGCGCGCCGCACCGCGTCAAGACGCTGCTCGCCCAGGAGAAGAAGCGCGTCTCCCGCTTGGTCGGCGACACGCCGATCTACGACGTGACGATCGGCCACGAAGAGGGCCAGATCCCGCTGAAGAAGCTCCAGGGCTTCCTGATGAAGCTGCCGCGCAACCTCAAGCCGGCGCAGGTCGACGCGCTGGAGGCGAAGCTGGCCGCGCTCGGCAACCGCGGCGCCGCGATGCCGAAGGGCCCGATGCCGGCCGGCGCGAAGATGCGCAACGTCCAGCGCACGATCCGCCGTCGCTGACCCCCGCGTACGACGAAGGCCCCGTCCGAGGACGGGGCCTTCGTTCGTTCAGCGCATCTTGATGACGACGGTGCCGGTCAGCCGGTCGAGCCAGCTGCGGCCGTCGGCGTTGCGGACCGCCGCCGGGATGATCACGAACGTCAGCACCGCCCGGACCAGCGCGCGCGGCGGGCCGACCAGCGCGGCGCCGTCGAGCCGGGCGACGCGGATGCCGACGACACCCATTCCGGGGGTGAAGCCGAAGAAGCCGGCGGAGAGCACGGAGATGACGGCCCACACGCCGCCGGACCAGAGGTTGAACCGCTGCATCGCGGCCGGGTCCTGCAGGCTGGGGTGCAGGAAGATGGCCGTGACCAGGGCCGCGATGACGAGGTCGACGATCAGCCCCAGCAGCCGCGCGCCCCCGCTCGCCACCGCGCCGACGCCGGATTCGGGCAGTCCGAACTTCTCTCCGGGCCAGCGTTGATCAGCATCCTGCCGGCCCTCGCCGGTGCCGGGCAGCCATTCACCGGTCCATCTCGCCACCCGTCTAGGGTATGCCGGTGGCGCGGACCACATCCGCCCTGGTCGGATAGCCGGTAACCACCCACCCGTTAACACCCGCGAAACATACGGGTGACGGTCGGGCAACACCGCCCTCTTAGCGTGAGCCGAAGAGAGCACTGCCGTACGAGCTCGAACGAGAAGGAGTCACCGAGGGTGCCCACTACTCCAGACGACATCCAGCGCCTCATCGCCGACGAGGACGTCGAAGTTGTCGACGTCCAGTTCTGCGACCTGCCCGGCGTGATGCAGCACTTCACGGTCCCCGCGAAGGCCTTCACCGAAGAGGCATTCGAAGAGGGTCTCGCGTTCGACGGCTCCTCGGTGCGCGGCTTCCAGTCCATCCACGAGTCCGACATGCTGCTCCTGCCGGACGCGGCGACCGCGCGGATCGACCCGTTCCGCAAGGCGAAGACCCTCGCCCTCAACTTCTTCGTGCACGACCCGTTCACGCGCGAGGCGTACAGCCGTGACCCGCGCAACATCGCGCGCAAGGCCGAGCAGTACATCGCCGAGTACGGCGTCGCCGACAACGTGTACTTCGGCCCCGAAGCCGAGTTCTACATCTTCGACTCGGTCCGCTTCGACTCCGCCGAGCACGCCTCCTTCCACGAGATCGACTCGATCGAGGGCTGGTGGAACACCGGCGCCGACGAGGCCGGCGGCAACCAGGGTTACAAGACGAAGTTCAAGGGCGGCTACTTCCCCGTCCCGCCGGTCGACCACTTCGCCGACCTGCGCGACGACATCGTCCGCAACCTGACGAACACCGGTTTCGAGATCGAGCGCGCGCACCACGAGGTGGGCACCGCCGGCCAGACCGAGATCAACTACAAGTTCAACACGCTGCTGCACGCGGCCGACGACCTGCAGCTGTTCAAGTACATCGTGAAGAACACGGTGTTCGCGGCAGGCAAGACGGCGACGTTCATGCCGAAGCCCCTCGCCGGCGACAACGGCTCGGGCATGCACTGCCACCAGTCGCTGTGGAAGGACGGCCAGCCGCTGTTCCACGACGAGTCGGGCTACGCCGGCCTGTCGGACACCGCGCGCCACTACATCGGCGGCCTGCTCAAGCACGCCCCGAGCCTGCTGGCCTTCACGAACCCGACGGTGAACTCCTACCACCGCCTGGTCCCGGGCTTCGAAGCCCCGGTTTCGCTGGTGTACTCGCAGCGCAACCGCTCGGCCTGCGTCCGCATCCCGATCACGGGCAACAACCCGAAGGCCAAGCGCGCCGAGTTCCGCTGCCCGGACTCGTCGGGCAACCCGTACCTGGCGTTCTCGGCGATGATGATGGCCGGCCTCGACGGCATCAAGAACAAGATCGAGCCGCCGGACCCCATCGACAAGGACCTGTACGAGCTCCCGCCGGAGGAGGCCAAGGACGTCAAGCTCGTCCCGGGCGACCTGGGCACGGTGCTCGACACCCTCGAGGCGGACCACGACTACCTGCTCGAGGGCGGCGTGTTCACGCCGGACGTGATCGAGACGTGGATCTCGTACAAGCGCGAGAACGAGATCGACCCGCTGCGGCTGCGCCCGCACCCGTACGAGTTCGCCCTGTACTACGACGTGTGATCGGCTAGTACAGCCACGGACACGCCGGCGGCGAGGAGCGAAGAGCCCTCGTCGCCGGCGTTTCTCTTATTCCGCCGTCGACATCAGCTTCAGGTCCGCGCCCGCGGCTTCGTACCTGCCTCGCGGGTCGGCCACCAGCTTGCGGAGCTCCAGGTCCATCAGGCCCAGCGTGCAGGTGATCTCCGCGGCCAGCGTGCCGTCGAGCTTGTAGATGTTCGAGTCCATCTTGAACGTCTTGCCGCTGCCGAACTTCACGTCGCACGTCACGTCGACCTCGTCGCCCGCGCGCAGCTCGCGGCGGAACACCACGTGGGTCTCCAGCAGCACTGACGCCAGCCCCGGGAGCCCCTCGAGCGCGCCGGCCGCCTCCAGCAGCTCGAGGCGGGAGACCTCGCCGTAGGAGTGGTAGACGGCGTGGTTGAGGTGGCCCAGGGTGTCCAGCTCGTAGTGCCGGACCTTGATCCGGGTCCGGAACGGCTCGCGATCGGTCACCACGCCACTGTAGGTCAGGCCTCGTAGAACAGGTGCTCCACCACCGCGTGCGCCCGGCGGGTGATGCGGCGGTAGGTGTCCAGGAACTCGCCCGGGTCGTCGGCCGCGGACTGGCCCAGGACCCTCGCCACCGCCGCCAGGTCGCGGCCCGAGCCCGGGACCTCGTCGACCGCCTTGCCGCGCACCAGCATCCCCGCGTTGCGCACCCGCGTCGCCAGCAGCCACGCCTCCCGCAGCGAGTCCGCTTCGGACTTCGTCGCCAGCCCCGCCTCCGGCAGGCGCGCCAGCGCGTCGAGCGTCGACGTCGTGCGCAGGGCCGGGATCGAACCAGCGTGCTGCAGCTGCAGGAGCTGGACCGTCCACTCGACGTCGGCGAGGCCGCCTCGGCCCAGTTTCGTGTGGCGCGTCGGGTCGGCGCCGCGGGGCATGCGCTCGGTCTCCACCCGGGCCTTGATGCGGCGGATCTCGCGCGCCTTCGTGCCGTCCAGGCCGCCCTCGGGGTAGCGGATCGGGTCGATCATCGCGATGAAGCGCTCGCCCAGCTCGTCGTCGCCCGCCACGAACCGGGCGCGCAGCAGGGCCTGTGCCTCCCACACCTCGCCCCAGCGCGCGTAGTACGCGCGGTACGACTCCAGCGTCCGCACCAGCGGCCCGCTCCGGCCCTCCGGCCGCAGGTCGGCGTCGACCTCCAGGGCCGGGTCCGAGCTCGGCGCGCCCAGCATCTTCCGGACCGTCTCCGCGACCGACGACGCGAACTTCACCGCGTCGGCGTCCGACACCCCTTCGGACGGCTCGCACACGAACAGGACGTCGGCGTCGGAGCCGTAGCCGAGTTCGGCGCCGCCGAGCCGGCCCATCCCGATCACCGCGATGCGCGCGGGCGTGCGGCCCAGCTCGGCCTGGCGCTGGCGGAACGCCGCGGCCAGCGCGCCCTGCAGCACCGCGACCCACACCGAAGACAGCGCTTCGCACACCGCCGGCACGTCCAGCAGGCCGAGCAGGTCCGCGCACGCGATCCGCAGCATCTCGTGCCGCCGCAACGACCGCGCGGCCGCGACGGCGGCGTTCAACCCGGGTTGACGGCGGACGGCGGCCCGCAGCGACGTCGCCACCTCGGCGGGCGTGCGGCCCAGCAGCCGGGCCGGGTCGCCGAGCAGCCGCAGCACCTCCGGCGCGCGGACGAGCAGGTCGGGCACCAGCCGGGACGTGCCGAGCAGCAGCGCCAGGTTCTCGACGACCGTGCCCTCGTCGCGCAGGACCCGCAGGTACCACGGCGTGTCCTCCAGCGCCTCGGACACCTTCCGGTACGACAGCAGGCCGCCGTCGGGGTCCGGGGTGTCGGCCAGCAGGTCGAGCAGCACCGGCAGCAGCGCCTGCTGGATCGCCGCGCGCCGCGAGACGCCGGACGTGAGGGCCTTGATGTGCTGCAGCGCGCCGTCGGGCGCCGTGTAGCCCAGCGCCTCCAGCCGGCTCGCGGCCTGCTTGGTCGTCAGGCGCAGCGCCTCGGTCGGCACGTTCGCGACGGACTGCAGCAGCGGCCGGTAGAAGATCTTCTCGTGCAGGCGGCGGATGCCCTTGCCGTGCTTGCGGAACTCCGCCAGCAGCGCCTCGCCCTGGCTCTTGCCGCCGCTCGCCTTGATCCCGCTGGCGCGGGCGAGGATCCGCAGCTCGTCGGTGTCGGTGGCCGCGGGGAACAGGTGCGTCCGGCGCAGCCGCCGCAGCTGCAGCCGGTGCTCGAGCATCCGCAGGAACTCGTACGAAGCGCCCAGTTCGGCCGCGTCCTGCCGGCCGACGTAGCCGCCTTCGCCGAGCGCGGCGAGCGCGTCCATCGTGGACGGTGAGCGCAGGTCCGCGTCGACGCGGCCGTGCACGAGCTGCAGCAGCTGGACGGCGAACTCGACGTCCCGCAGCCCGCCGCGGCCCAGCTTCAGCTCACGCTCGGCGTGCTCGGACGGCACGTGGCCCTCGACGCGGCGGCGCATCTGCTGCACCTCGCCGACGAAGTTCTCGCGGTCGGCCGCCGACCACACCAGCGGCGCGACCATCTCCGCGTACTGCTGCCCGAGCTCGGCGTCGCCGGCCACCGGACGCGCCTTGAGCAGCGCCTGGAACTCCCAGGTCTTGGCCCACTTCCGGTAGTAGCCCTGGTGGCTTTCCAGCGTGCGGACCAGCGCGCCGGCCTTGCCTTCGGGGCGCAGCGCGGCATCGACCTCGAAGCACGCCCGGTCCACGACCCGCATCATCGTGCTGGCCAGCCGCGTCGCTACGCCGAGGTCGTCCCCGCCGACGAAGATGACGTCGACATCGCTGACGTAGTTGAGCTCCCGGCCGCCGCACTTGCCCATGGCGATGATCGCCAGGGTGCCTTCGGCGGACGCGCCGACCTCGGCTTCGGCGACGACGAGCCCGGCGGCGAGCGCGGCCTCGGCCAGCTCGGTCAGCTGCGCGGCGACCTCGGCGTAGTGCGGGTGCTCGAGCCCGGCCTCGACGAGGTGGCCCAGGTCGGCGGCGGCGATGCCGAGCAGCTGGCCGCGGTAGGCGACCTTCAGCGCCTGCTCGGCCTCGGTGCCGGTGAGCACCGAGGCGTCGTCGCGCACGAGCGCCGTGCGCAGGTTTTCGCGGTAGCAAGCGGAATCCGTGCACTTGTCGCCGAGGAGCGACGCCCACTGCGCGGGGTTCGCGGCGAGGAAGTCGGCGAGCGCGCTCGACGTCCCGAGCACGCCGAACAGGCGGCCGCGGAACGTCCGGTTGGCGCGCAGCTGCTCCTCGAGCCGGGTCCACTCGCCGTCGTCGGCCTCGCGGATCCGGTCGATCCCGCGCAGCGCGAGGTCCGGGTCCGCGGCGCGGGACAACGCCGCGAGGACGTCGGTGGCGGCCTCGACCGGGCCGGCGTCGTCCCACCAGCCGGCCGCGCGCAACTGCCCCTCGGCACGGGCGTCGGTGAAGCCGTACCTCGCCGCCGAAGCGGTCGTTCGCGCGCGGTCTGCCATCACCGACCACCGTATCCCGCGGGGCCTGGCTCAGGCGGCCAGCCGACCCGGTTCGGTGCCGGCCGGCGTCGGCTCGGGCACCTGGAAGCTGTGCGCGGTGACCGGGTGGCGGCGCGAAAGGAGGTAGATGCCCAAGCCCACGCACACCCCGACGACGCCGACGGCGATGGTGCCCGCGGTGCCAAGCGAGGCGACCTTGCCGGAGATCGCACCGACGATCGCGGCCGCGGGCAAGGTGAACAGCCACGCGATGACCATCCGGCCCGCCATCCGCCAGCGCACCGGCGCCTCCCGGCGGCCGACGCCGGAGCCGATGATCCCGCCGGAGCACACGTGCGTCGTCGACAGCGGGAAGCCCAGCCGCGAGGAGACCAGGATGACCAGCGCCGAGCTCGTCTGGGCGGCGAACCCCTGCGGGCCTTCGATGTCGGTCAGGCCCTTCCCGAGGGTGTGGGTGATGCGCCAGCCGCCGAGGTACGTGCCCGCCGCGAGGGCGCAGGCGGCGCTGATGATCACCCAGACGGGTGGTGCCGCGCCCGCGGGCAGACTGCCGGCGGTGACGAGCGTCAGCGTGATGACGCCCATGGTCTTCTGCGCGTCGTTGGTGCCGTGCGCGAGCGAAACGAGCGACGCCGAGACGACCTGGCCGACCTTGAACCCGCGCGTGGCCGGGCGGCCGCGGACCAGGAAGCGGTAGACGAAGTACGTCGCGCCCATCGCGACGACCCCGGCGATCACCGGGCTCGCCGCGGCCGGGACGAGGACCTTTTCGACGATCTTTCCGAAGTGGACCGAGCCGGTGCCCGCCGAAATCCAGGTGGCGCCGATCAGGCCGCCGAACAGCGCGTGCGACGAGCTCGACGGCAGGCCGACGAACCACGTCACGAGGTTCCAGACGATCGCCCCGATCAGCCCGCCGAAGACGATCGACGGGCCGATCTTGGTGTCGTCCACCAGGCCGCTGGAGATCGTCTTGGCGACCTCCACCGACAGGAACGCGCCGACCAGGTTCAGCACCGCGGAGATCGCGACGGCGACGCGGGGCTTGAGAGCGCCGGTCGCGATCGACGTCGCCATCGAGTTCGCGGTGTCGTGGAACCCGTTCGTGAAATCGAAAACCAGGGCCGTGACGACGACGATCACGACCAGCAACGAGGGCTCCACCCCGACCTCCGAACCCTTGTGGGGACTCCTCCCGCAAGGTACCTGAAGGGTGACGCCTGGCGTTAACAGGCTGTTGCTCGTTGTGATCCCTGCTGTTAAGCCAGCGGTAAGGACCGTTGACTGTCGGCGGCGAGCTCGAGTTCTCCGGCGGCCAACCGGACGAACCGCTGCGCGAACGGCCGCCAGGTTTCCTCGATGTCGGTGTGGACGGTGATCAACGCGTCGTGCTCGAGTGAGCCCGGACGGGCGAATTCCGCCATCTCGGGCTCATCGGCCGCCCAGCTCTCGACGACGAGGGGTGTCGTCTCTATGTGGAACTGGACACCGTAGACACACCGGTTGAACCGGAACGCCTGGTTTTGGTACAGCGGCGCGGACGCGAGCAGCTCGGCGCCGGGCGGGAGCCGGGTGATCGCGTCGTTGTGGAACTGCAGGACGTCCTGCACGAGCGGCAGGTCCGCGAAGAGCGGGTCGGTCCACGCCGCGTCCTTCTTGCTGACGAGCTGCGGACCGACCTCGGGCCCGTCCGGCCCCACCTCGACGCGGCCCCCGGTCGCGACGGCCAGCAGCTGCGCGCCGAGGCAGATCCCCAGGGTCGGGATCCTCTTCGCGGCGGCCTTCGCCAGCAGCCGCCGGACGTCGGCGAGCCAGGGGTGCTTCGCGTCGTCTTCCGCGGCCATGCCGCCGCCGAGGCAGACGACGCCCCGGTAGCCGTCGAGGTCGTCCGGCAGGCCGTCGTGGGGTTGCAGCCGGACGTCGAGCTCCGCGCCGGCGTCGGTGAGCCAGTCGCCGAGGGGACCGAGCGGGTCTGACGTGTCCGGCTGGATGATGAGCAGTCGTGTCACGCTTTTCAGGGTAGGTCAGCAGGCGCAGCGGATTCCCGGGGTGGCGGCTCCCTCCACCGGGTAGCCGGCCGCGATCCAGGCGGTGATGCCGCCGGAGAGCCGCTTGACCTGGAAGCCGAGCTGGGCGAGCTTGAGGGCGCCCTTGGTGGCGGCGTTGCAGTTGACGCTCTCGCAGTAGCAGACGTAGACGAGGTCCCGGTCGAGGTGCTTCGTGCTCTCGGCCGTCATGTCCCGGTAGGGCAGGTTGACGGCGCCGGGGATGCGAGCCTGGGCGAAGGCTTCAGGTGCCCGCGTCTCGACGATCACGTAACCGTCGGTGTGGCCGGCTTCGAGGTCCCGGACGAGGTCGTCGGGGTCGACTTCGAAGGCGAGCTCGGCGCCGAAGTACTGCGTGGCGGCCTCGGGGGCCGGGGCGGGGACGGCGAGGATGCGTGTCATGGGGTAAATCCTGCTGGTCGCGGGGCGGTCGCCACAGGGCAGAATCGGGGTGGCAGCCCGGGCCGGCCGGGGATTTCGCCGTTCTGGCCCTGTTCGACTTGGAGAATCACGGTGGACCTCGACGACGTCGACTGGCAGCTGCTCGAGCTCCTCCAGGAGGACGGCCGGCTCAGCTTTTCCGAGCTGGGCCGCCGGGTGTCGCTGTCCGGTTCCGCGGTGACGGAGCGGGTGCGCCGGCTCGAGGAGCGCGGGGTGATCACGGGCTACGCGGCCCGGGTGGACACGTCGAAGCTGGGGTTGCCGATCGAGGCGCTGGTGCGGGCCCGGGTGCGGAGCTTGGACACGCCGCGGTTCCGGACGGCGGTGTTGCCGCTGCCCCAGGTCGTCGCCGCCGACCACATCACCGGGGACGAGTGCTGGATCCTGCGAGTGCTGTGCCGGAACACGGCCGAGCTGGAGTCGTTGGTGGAGAAGGTACAGCGGTACGGGGAGACGACGACGTCGCTGGTGCTGTCGTCGCCGCTGCGGAGCCGGCCGGTGCCGCGAGGCTGAGCCTGCGACCCGCGGGCATGAAAAAGGGCCTGAGTCCGGGAGACTTTCATCTCAACCGGGCCCAGGCCCTTCTCCAAAA
>NZ_JBGDMD010000009.1:0-427525 GCF_041679295.1 Amycolatopsis kentuckyensis
CCGGCAGGTAGGCGTCGCGGTTGCCCTCGAGAAGTTCCCGGTAGAACTCGACGGCTTCCTGAGCGGCGGCCAGCGCTTCGGGTCGTCGACCCGCTTCAGCCAGCCGGACCGCGAGGTTGTTGATCGACCCGGCCAGGTTGGGCAGGTAGGCGTCGCGGTTGCCCTCGAGAAGTTCCCGGTAGAACTCGACGGCTTCCTGAGCGGCGGCCAGCGCTTCGGGTCGTCGACCCGCCTCAGCCAGCCGGACCGCGAGGTTGCTGATCGACATGGCCAGGGCCGGCAGGTAGGCGTCGCGGTTGCCCTCGACAAGTTCCCGGCGCAGGGCGACGGCTTCCTGAGCGGCGGTCAGCGCTTCGGGTCGTCGACCCACCTCACCCAGCCGGTTCGCGAGGTTGTTGATCGACGTGGCCAGGTCCGGCAGGTAGGCGTCGCGGTTGCCCTTGACAAGTTCCCGGCGCAGGGCGACGGCTTCCTGGCCGGCGGTCAGCGCTTCGGGTCGTCGACCCGCTTCAGCCAGCCGGTTCGCGAGGTTGCTGATCGACGTGGCCAGGTTGGGCAGGTAGGCGTCGCGGTTGCCCTTGACAAGTTCCCGGCGCAGGGCGACGGCTTCCTGGCCGGCGGTCAGCGCTTCGGGTCGTCGACCCGCTTCAGCCAGCTGGACCGCGAGGTTGTTGATCGACATGGCCAGGTCCGGCAGATAGGCGTCGCGGTTGCCCTTGACAAGTTCCCGGTAGAACTCGACGGCTTCCTGAGCGGCGGCCAGCGCTTCGGGTCGTCGACCCACCTCACCCAGCCGGACCGCGAGGTTGTTGATCGACCTGGCCAGGGCCGGCAGATAGGCGTCGCGTTCGGCGTCGATGGCGGAGCGCAGTAAACGGGTAAGCTGCGCTGCGGCAGTGACGGTGGTCGGCCCCAGCAACAGGCTGAGGCGAGGCAAGGCGATCTGCAACTCGTAGAGCTGGGAAAGCTCGGCGCCGTGGACGAACCGATCCAACGCGGCCAGCAGAGGACGAGGCTGGGCGAGGCGGGGAGCTACCGTGACCGCTGCTCGGGCACCGGCTACTCCTGAGTTCAGCACGACTCTGGTGAGGACTGCGGTTAGGCGCGGGTGCTGCGGGTGGGCGCGGCCCAGCACGGTGAGTGCCTGCTCCAGTTGTCCCGTCGACGCGGCGGCCAGTGTAGCGGTTACCAAGCCTGGGTTTTGCTCCCCTTCGGACAGGGCAGTGCCGACCAGGTACTCGCCGAGTATGTCTGGCTGCAGCCCGGACCAGTAGCGTTCGCCGTCGCGATACAGGGTGGCCAGCCAGTCCGCGATATTTGTGATCTGGTCATCGCTTGCGTGTGTAAGCGAGGTAGCGACGATCTTGCGCGCTTCCTCGCCCGTCGATGCGCCCCACAGCGTGGCCGCGGCGACCAGGCTTCGCCGAGTGGCTGGGGCGAGGCTAATGCCGAAACGTTCGGCGATCCGGGACCAGTAGCGGGCCTCGTGCTCCAGCAACACCTCCTGCGCGTCCACCGGCGTCCCTGTCAACACCGGAATAGGGTCGTCGGCATGCAGCAATGCAGCAAGGGCGTGCATCTGCACTGCGAGAATGGTCCGAAAACGGTCATCGTCCAGTGGTGGTAAGGCCAGCCGGCTAACTACGTTCGGCCACGCGATGGCCTGGTACCCATCGAGGGTGGCCAGCCGGTTGGCTAGCGCGTCGATTGCCTCTCGCCACGCAAGTTGCCTGCCGTCGCGGTCGGGCTCGACCGGTCTCAGATTCACGACGATGCGGTCATCAGCCAGGATGGATAGATGCGAGGCGGGTGTGACTCGCTCGGTGCGCCACGCGCCTGCGGTTCGGGCCAGCAACAACAGTCGTACCTTGGCCTCAGCCCGGTTCAGGGCGTCCACGAGCGGGTCGAGCTGGGTAGCACGGCCCTCGGCATAGTCGACCACCACCAATGTTGGCGCCACGACATGAGCCAGCACCGCGAGATCCTCGGCACGAGCGTGTTCGCCAAGCATCACTGTCGCCCAGCCCCGGCTAGTGAGCGAGGAGGCAAGATGGCGAGCGAGGCGGGTCTTGCCCTGCCCTCCGGCCCCCGCCACCAGGCGGGTTCCTGCCCACGCATCCGCCTCACACCAGTCCCGAAGCTCGTCGAACTCGGGGCGAGGTCGAAACGGGACGGTCGCGGCATCAGCGCGTAACAACTCGGCAGGCGACGCCGGGGTACTCACGGGTTCCGCTAATTCCGCCAGCTCGACGGCTTCCACCAGCGGCGGCCGGCCTGTGTGGTCGGCGACGATCTTGGCGAATCCAACGTCCGATGCGACCGCGGAAATCGGCATAATGATCAGACGACGGTTATCGAATCCGCTCGGGTCCTGGGTTACGACACCGACCAGAACGCCGGCACGGTCTCCGCATCGCAGGGCCGCACCGGACATGCCTGCCCATGCCGATCCGTCCGCTCCCACAAACGACGGCGGGTTGGTCACCTCCATGGCGTACAGGCCCGACTTGACCAACGTGCCTGGGTTGAGCGTCCCTACGGCGTGATGGCTGTCGCGCATCTGCGGGGTGGCGACTACCTTGGGGAAGCCGATCGCTTCACACTCCTGGCCCGGGCTGCGCGTGACAAACCGCCCCCAGCGCACTGAATGACGCCACTGCGGCGGAACCCACGCCGAGTCGGTGATCTCCAATAGCGCCGCGTCAATCGTGCTTTCCCAACGATGCCACATCACACGAGCGGCGACCAGACCGCCGGACTCGGCGCGAATCCGCACACTCGACAATGCCTGACTGGCCCGACAAACCACATGTGCCGCCGTCAGCACCAACCGTCCGGCCAGCAGATACCCCGACCCGCACGTCCACCGTCCCTGCTCCGGGGGATGACCGGGCCAGTCGCTGTACACCTCGACCTCGCGACGCATCACCGCTGGCCGATCCTCAGTTCGGTGGCGGAGCGTCGGCGTCGTCAGCCACGATGAATGGCGTCCCCTGCAGTGTCTGCGGGACCAATTCCACGGTCACCTTGTGCGCAGCGCTACTCGTGCGTTCGCCCTTCGCGTCTGCGGTGACCACCCAGAATTTCACGCCACCGGAGCCGCCTTTGACTTGCTTCACCTCGCCGGCGAACTCGATCGACACCTTTCCCACAGCGAAGGTCAACGACTGCCCCGCTACGGTCTGCCGACCGATCGTTTGGGCTGCAACCAACTGCTCGCGCACAACCCCGATCGCATCCGACAGCTCAATCCACTGGTTCTCGTCCACCGACGTCCTTCCTCACACGACGCTCTCCGAGAAGTCGCCACTGTACGCGTGCTGTTACATGAGCGGATTCGCATAACTCCGTCCACCGGTGAACGGCGGAATTCGTAGCACAGCCTGGCCCTGGCCTATTCGGTGAACGGTGGCGTGAGAACGCCGCCATCAAGCCACGTGATGACCCGATGCGGCCACTCGTTCGACCAGATCGCTAACGAGCCAGCCCCACCGATAGCTCGGGGCGGGCCTGGCTCGTCGGAGTGGGCGGCTAAGACACCTGATTGGTGGTCGGAGGAAGTCCCGCAGGTTCGTCCGTCGCGGGGAACAGCCGGTCCATCGCAGTCGCGCCGGACTCGACCACCGGCCAGATCTGCTTCCGGTAGACCAGCTCCGTCACGGCGGTGCTGCTGTGCCCGACCAGCCGTGAGATCTCCTCGATCGGCATTCCGCCGTCCGAGAGGATCGAGACGAAGCTGTGCCGCAGCTCCCGGGGTGTCCACTGAGCCGGGTTGAGCCCGGCCGCCTTGATCACCCGGCGGAAGTCCCGTCGCACGTTGTTGACGTCCCGCTCGGTGCCGACGTTGGTTGCGAACACGAGTCCCTGTTCGTGCCAGTCGTCGCCCGCGACAGCCTTCACCGCCTGCTGGGCCACTCGGTGTGCCTCCAGCGCCTTGACGGCCCGTTCAGGCAGCGCCAGCGTGCGCCGTGACTTTCGCGTCTTCGTCTCGCCGCGGGCGCGGACCGAACGCCACACCTTGACATTCGGCGGGATTGCCGGCGTCGCGTTCGGCTTGCCCACGAGGTCCACGTGGTCCCAGGTGAGCGGTCGCATCTCCTCGGTCCGTGCGCCGGTCAGCAGGGACACCACGATGTAGGCGCGCATCGGTGACGACTCCGCTGCCGCGAGCACCGCTTGGGCTTGAGCGAGTGTGAGCGCCTTCGACGGTCGACCAGCGCCCTTACCCGCTGGAAGCTCGTCGCACAGCAGCACCACGTTGTATCGAACCCGTTTGCGGACCTGAGCGCGGTTGATCGCCCGGCGGAGGATCGATCGGAGGTTGCGCAAGGTCGAGGTCACCAGCACTTCGGCCTTCTCTGCCAGCCAGTCCTCGACGTCGTCGGCTTCGAGCTTTACCAGCGGACGAGCACCGATCGCGGGCACGATGTGGTTGTTGACCAGGGACCGGACGGCCTTCACGGTGTTGGGGTCCCGCTCACCGCGTTCGTAGCTCACCAGCCAGTCGTTCACCGCCTGCTCGACCGTGTAGCCGGTCGACGCGTTAGCGGCGCCCTCTTCGACGTCACGAATCAGCTCCTTGAGCTTGTCCTTAGCTTCGGTCTTGGTCTTGCCGCTCGCCTTGCGGACGGTCCGCTTCCCGTTCGGCCGGTAGCCGGTCGTCAGCTCGGCGATCCAGCGCTGACGACTCTCCGACCAGTAGAGCCCGCCGTCTCCGCGGCTACGCCGACTCGCCATAGCTGACCTCCGCTTCCTTCATGAGCAACTCGACGTACTGCTGGATGGCGACGGCTGGGACGAGCCGGGCGCGGCCCTGCTTGACCGAGCGCAGGCGACCTGCGCGGAGCTGTTCGTAGATGACCGAGCGGCTCATCGAGAGCAGGCGCATGGCTTCGGTGATCCGGTAGAGGTGCCGTTCAGGCACGGCGACCGGCATGGGTACGGCGTTCATCGATCCCCCTCGTGGTCCGGCTTGGTAGGCGCGACGTCCGCGACCTCCGCGACCGGGCTGGTCAGCGTGGGTGCGAGCGGCTGTTGAGTGCCGCGACCGTCCGCGACCCCGGTTGCGGAGGTCGCGGCAACGGCCGACGACTCCGCGGCGTCTGATCGGGCTCCGACCTGCGGGGTTGCGCTGGTCGCGGAGGTCGCGCCCGTTTCGGGCGGCGGCAGGTAGCGGCTCCAGGCGTCGGCCAGCCCGCCGTCGCCGTCGATGCGGTAGCCCTTGAGCGTCTTGCCGCTGACCTTCAGGTCCTTGGGCCGGACCAGGTAGCGGTCGAGTTCCTTCGCCAGGCGGCGGCTGTCGAGCGGCTTGCCCTGGACGTCGGTCCACGGTCCGTCTTCGATGGTGTGCAGCTCGCGGATCAGCTCGGCGGTGACCATGCGGTCGGTGTTCTGCGCGGCGAAGATCTGCCGGACGTCGGCCAGCAGCCGCACGCCGATCGACGCCGGCTGTGCGGTCGCTTCGAGCACGAAGTGACGGCACGCCTTCCGTGCGTCTCCGGCCAGTGCCCGCCGGCCGCGTCCGCGATGGCCAGCAGCGGCCGCCAGATCTCGGCCGCCCGGTCGCGGACGCCGTCCGGGCGTTCCGGCCGCGCGCGGCTCACCTCGTCGCCGACGCGCCCGACCCACTCCGCCAGCTCGGCGCGCACCGGCGCCGACTCGCGCTCGACGTCCTCTTCGATGAACTCCTCGACCACTTCGTCGAAGCGGCGCTTGCGCATGTGCACGGTGATCGCCCGCGTGGTGATCGTGTCCGGCATGCCGCCGGCGATCCCGGCAAGCGCGACCGGCGCGTAGACCGGGAACCGCGTGACGTTCATGCTCTTGGCGTCGCCGACGCACCGCGTCACCGTCGCCGACCGCTTGTACCCCGCGTTCAGCAGTGCGCGGAGGTCCTCGTTGTTCCCGCCCGTCTTCGGGTTGAACACGGCGTCGATCTCGTCGAACAGCAGCGTCATCGGCCCGTCGGCGAGCATGCGGAAGATCGCGGCCGGCGTGATGCTGATCGTCATCTCCGGCTTGGCGACGAGGTACTGCGCGACCTCCAGCACGCGCGTCTTGCCGCTACCGGGCTCCGCCGAGTCGAGGATCAGCCTCGGCGTGACGTAGAGCCGTTCGGCAACGTGGGTGTGGGCGTACCAGAGCGCCAGCGTCGGCGCGGCGTGCTCGTTGGCGAAGGCGGAGAAGCGCGCCACGAACGTCACGACCGCGTCGAGGACCTCGTGACCCGGCTTCGCGACAGCGCCGGCCGGCGCCGGTCCGAGCCAGGTGAGCGGGTTGACCGGCGCGGCCTTCGGGAGCGACTCGCTCGGCTGAGCGCCGTCGTCCTCGGCCGGCTTGGCCGCGGTGTGACGGCCGCGCCAGACGCGCTGGCAGTTCTCCGAGCAGAAGTCGCCGGACGGCGAGTCACCACGCGGCCGGCCGCACTGCTGGCAGGAAGGCGAAGGCTCGTCGATCACGAAGTCGATCACGGACAGGGTGTCGTCGAATCCGGACATCAGGCAGCCACCTCCAGGCGCGCGGTCGGTTCGTCGTCGCCGCCGGCCGCGCGGTAGCGCTGCCACAGGTCGTCGAGGCGTTCGGTGTCGTCGAGCTGGTGGCGGAGGATGTCTGTCGGCGAGTCGTCTTCGACGGCCTGCACCAGGCGGGCCGCGTGCTCCCGGACGGCTCGGCGGTACGCGTTCTTCAGCACGACGGCTTTCAGCCAGGCGCCGTAGTACGGCGGCGGCAGGATCGGGCCGTCCGCGTACGTCTCGACGATCCAGAGGCCGAGGCTGTGCAGGCGGTGCGCCCCGCCGGACCGCGGTTCGGTCGCCGTCCTCTCCCGGGCGTGATCCAGCACGGCCATCGGGGTCGGCGCGTGTCCCGCGCCGGTCAGCTCGATGCCCAGCTGGAGAACGCGAGAGGCGATCGGTGAGCCGAAGTCGTCGGCGCGCATGCCGGCGAGCAGTCGACGGGCCGCGGTCAGCCGGACCTGCATCACGCAGCCCAGGAACTGACGCTCGGGGTCGAGCAGTGTGGTCTTCATGGGTATGGCCTTTCGGTTGGGCTGCGCGTCAGCGGTTGTCTTCGCGGCGGTCGCGGTCGCGGAGATCGCGGTATGACCGGCGGGCGTGGTGGCAGGCGTTGTAGGCGCGGCGGCCGGCGCGGAGCGTGCGGCCGGTCCCGTTGCAGCGGCGGCATAGCCGGATCGCGCGGAGCAGCGGCGAGCGGAAATTGCCGAAGCCTCGGCAGGAGCGGCACGGCTTGTACGGGTACACCGCGCACGACCAGGAGTAGCGGAGAGTGACGATTGCGATAATGAGTAGGAGTAGGACGGTCGGGTTGCTGAGGGGGTTCAACGGAGCCTCCGGGGCTGTTTTTGGCCGCACTCGGCCCGCGCCTCTAGGTGCTAGGGCGCTGATCAGCGGTGTTGTGGTGGTCTAGGGAGGGCTCTAGGTCTAGAGGGACGAGGCTCTAGACCTAGAGCCCTGCGGGAGCTAGCCGCTCTTGCGGTTCCGGTCACGTTCGGTCAGCGCGTCGGCGATCCAGTCGCGCTTGACGCCCATCCGGTTGGCGCCCTTGCCGGTGTCGGCGTCGTTGCCCCACACCTGCTTGGTGGTGATCCCAAGCGGTTTCAGCGCGGTGGAGAGCTGGGTTGCCTTCGCCGCCCCGGTGGGCAGTTCGGCCCACGGGCCGTAGACCGCCGGCCGCAGCTCGGCGAGCCGGTCGACGATGCGTTCCGACCACGCCTTCTCGGCGTCGCCGATCGCGGTCAGCACGTCGGCGAGCAAGGTGCTCGTGTCCTCGTCCTCCTCGGGCGTGAGGTCGAGGCCGGCGGCGTAGCCGGTCAGCCGTCCGGCCGCCAGCCGTGCGGTTCGTGCGCGGATCGAGGCTGCGGCCGAGTCGGATTCTCCCGAGGTAGAGGCTGCAATCTCCCTGCGTTACCTGGCGTGGACGCTGGTCCGCCAGGGCCGAGCCGAAGATGCTGAGCGCGTTGCCGCGCAGGCGGCCGCCGCGATCGAACCGCGGATGCTCGACCGCAACCCGATACGCGCCGGAGTATTCGGCAATTTGCTGTTCAATGCGGCAACCGCAGCGTTGCGCTCCGGGAGCGCCGGCCGCGCCGAGGATCTTCTTGCCGCTGCTCACGCTGCTGCGATCCGGTCACGAGGCGATACGGCTTCGGAGGCGGCGATCTTCGGTCCGCGCGTGGCCGCCTTGCAGAACGTTGAACTTGCCGCTCGTGCCGGCGACCCCGAACAGGCACTACGTCTGGCGGCCGCGGTACCGGATACGGCGGGCGACGTCCCAGCCTTCTGGGAAGCTGGCCACCGGCTGTTCCTTGCCGCTGCGGCCGCCGACCTTCGCCGCGACCGAGACGCGCTGGCCTGGCTCGCCGAGGCGCGCGACCTTGCGCCGGACTGGGCGCGATATCAGCCGCTCGGCAGGACCACGATGCGTCGCCTTATCGATCGGGCAACTCGACGCAGAGGTGCCGAGTTCGCGGCACTTGCCACTCACTACGGCGTGATCAACACCTAGCCCTGCTCGGCCCTTCCTCTCCAAGGCTGAAGCGACGACGATCTCGTCGTGTCTCGGCCGATGCGGAGGACGGGGCAGTGTTCAGAGGGGACCTCGAACGTGATGCAGGCCACGTTAAGCTGAACGCTTATGAGCGCAGACTTTGGCGACGTGCCGACCTGGATCGGGGGCATCTCTGCTTTCCTGGCTTTAGGTGCAGCTGTGCTTGCTGCAAGGTGGACTGCTAAGACTGCGAAAGCCGCCGAGCTGCAGGTCGAGGAGATCCGCAAGCAGGTGGCCGCTGATTTAGGACAGCTGCAGTTGGCACGTGAAGACGCTGACCGCCAGGTCCGCGCACTTCAGGAGGCCGACGAGCGTGCGAAGAGAACGGAAGCACGTGCGCTGGCAGCTGAGGAACGGGAGCGAGCTGCGTCGCAGGCCACTGAGGAGCGGTTCATAAAGGCTCAGCTTGATACGCGGGCGCCCGCCGTGTACGTCCGAGCGATGCCCGGCGGTCGGCCACCTAATTCCTCAGCGGACCCTTTGCCGCCGCTCGGCTACCTTGACCGGTCAGTGCCCGTTGATTGGAACTCAATCCCCCTCAAAGTTGACACTGACATGCATCTGGAGAGTACGCAAAATTATCTCTTCGTCCGACATGTAACCTTTGCACTCGTTAACTGTTCTAATATCTCGGCGCGCGTGGACATCTTCAAGCACTCGGCTGGAGAATTTGTCGGAATGCGAAGTGGGCAGGAGATTATCTTGCCGCCAAGTGAGACGCGGTATGTAGAATGGCGTGGATTCATTCACTCTGATGAGTTGAGGATGGCTGGTGCGGGCAAAGCCGAGAACTGCTTCCTTCAAGTTGAGTTCTGGGTGCGTGACCTCGGCATGAACGTTCGGGACTCGCATCTATTTAATCTGGATCTCCGGTACTTTGAGAATGATGGCTCTCGTCTAGTTGTTAAACCCGACCCTGCATACCCGTGGACGGAGAAGTATGGGGAGGTGGCTGAGCGCTACTACGAGCGACTTGATGCGCAAAAAGCGAAGGCTGACGGCGACGGCATCCAGTAAGCTGAACGCATGTCCGTACGCCTGCCTCGGGTGGCCGCCAAGCTCGGCGCCGATTTTCAAGATCTTCGCGCCGAAGACCTGCGCAGGGCATGTGCGGAGGGAGTCGCCGAAGATCTACATCTCGATTTCAAGGCCGAGGATTCGTATACATCTAAGCCGGCCGGGTTGGACGAACTCGCCAAAGATGTCACTGCGCTGGCCAATGCGCAGGGTGGGCTACTGGTGATCGGCATTGTGGAGGATGACCAGGGCAATGCGGCTGCTCTGAAGCCGTTGGATATTACCAAGAGCGATGATCTAATTGGTAAAATGGAGCAAGGTCTGCGAGCTAGGGTGGCGCCGCTCTACCCGGCTGTCGCGATACGGGCTGTGGAGGACCACGATACTCCGGGAAGGGGAGTCCTTCTGATCGGTGTTCCTCGCAGTCCGCTGGCGCCGCACGCAGTCCGGCGAACGACTCGACCTGAGTACTCGTACGCACTGCGGGTGGGGCGAAATACTGCTTGGCTTGAGGAAACCGAGATAGCGAATCGTTATCGAGATCGATTCCGCTTGGCTGAAGACCATGTCGCCCGAGTTCGCGAGGTTTTTAATCGTGGAGTCGGCACTCCGCCGGAAGCGGGTGATGTGGCTAACGCTGAGCCGTTAATATTCCTGGAGCTAGCTGCAGTGCCAGCTGTGCCTGCGGAGCGTCGAGTTGACGAGGCTTTCATTGGTCAGATGGCTGGATTTTATGGGAGCCTGGTTCAAAATACGCCAGATCCTGATCTTGTACGGGGCTTTATTGGTCGCATGCCCGTCGTGCAGCGGGGACGACTCAGCTGTGATCACAACGACGTGGAGGCGGCGTGGTACACGGACGGCTCATCGTTCATAAGGGTGCTCGTGGGGTTCGCGAAATATCGCGATCACGTTCGGCTCAACTATTCGGCGCTTGAGCTGCGCATCTTGTCGCTCCTGCAAATAGCTGCCGCTTACGCTGACTGGGCTGGGGCCTACGGCGACATAGACGTGTTGGCGAGGACCGTTGGCGCACGAACGGTTTACCCCGATCTGTATGCGCCAGCGCAGCAACATGCGTTTATTGACCGGGTAACGGTCAGGCGGAGTTCTAACGAGCCGACTCATCTTACTGCGTCTCTGCATTCGGTAGTTGGCGAGCCGACCCAGCTTCTGAGCTGCGCATACTCCATTGCAGCTGATCTTCTGGCCGACTACGGCCAACCTGAGACCACGCTGATCAAGTCAGACGGATCGGTTAGATGGCAAAGGATGGGAGCGCCTGGCCGCAACGAACTTCACGCGTGGTTGAACAATGTCGGCTTGGTCAGCGACTAGATGTTGCTGGTGTGCCTTGACTGACGAAAACCGAGCCGGCGCCCTACGGTAAGTAGGGTTCGTCCTCCTCCGTGGGCGCCCAGCCTCCGGCGGTGTCGAAATTCGCTGCGACTGCGGCATGGAGGGCTTCGAGCCAGGAGGTGCGCTCGCGCCAGCGCAGGCGTTCGTCGCGCAGCGCCGCATAGGTGTCGATATGGTGGCGGCCGAGGCGAGCAGAGACGGGTGGACGACGTGCTCGCCGCCGGCGCCGATGAGGTTGGGCATGCGTTTGCTGCCGCGAGACCAGCTCTTCCAGCGGGCACGCATTGTTGAACGACCCAACCGGATCGTGATCGGCACATCCGGGCGAGAGGCGCGCTGGAACCGACGAGGTGCCAGCCGCGGCTGGACGGCGGCCGACGGCAATGTGACTTCCGGCCTGGTGCCAAGCCGGAAGCCCCTTCAGGTCACTTCCCGCAGTGTGGCCCGCCACACGTGGGACATGGCCTCGTCTTCCGTCGCTCAACTCGCCTCACCAGCCAAATGCTGACGACTTGAATCGCGGCCCGGACGACTCCGTGGATAACATCGTTATTAAGCAATTCGTGAAGCACTGCAACCTCGCTCGCGCTAGCCCCTCCCGGAGGAGAGACAAGAAACTGCGCTGACCGCCTTCAAGGTCCACCTGCAGCAGCAAGGGGACACGGTCACCTGCCTGGGGCGGCGGCAGGGAGGGGACACCAGTGGGGGCCTCCGGCTGGTTTAACGGAGCAACTGCCACCCGGGTTCCGGAGGCCCACGTCAGCAGCACTCGCATTGATCGAGTTGAGTGGTACATGGAGGCGCTCGTCGGCTGTGGCAGCCTCCTTGACCTGGATGGGTGTCGAAGTGGGTGACAATCGGGGTGGCTAATCCTGGACGTCCACGGACGTTCGCGGACCGTGTATGTGCAGGTCAGGGCTCTGCGGTCAAGGTCAACAAGTGACGAATTCCGCTCGTAATGAATAGGTCGGGGGTTCGATTCCCCCAGGCGGCTCGACAAGGTGGAAGGCCCATGCCCACAAGGGTGTGGGCCTTTTCCTTGTCTCGCGTGTCTTGTGGGGCTCCGCCCCACGCCCCGCCCGGAGGGCTCCGCCCCCGGCCCCCCGCCCCGCTTGCGTTGGCGGGTTTCTCGCGATTTCTCCTTTGCAGAACCACCCTTACGGGTCAAAGTACGAACGAAGGCCCCCGGCTTGTGGCCGGGGGCCTTCGGGATCAGCAGGGGGTTACTTCGGGGGCGTTACCTTGACCACGGTGGCCTTCGCGTCGCCGCGCGGGGTTCGGTAGGTGATCTCGTCGCCCGCCTTGGCTCCCACCAGGGCCAGGCCCAAGGGGCTGTCCGAGGTGATCGCGTCCGCGTCTTCGCCCGGGACCGTCACCACCTGGAACGTCTCTTCGTCTCCGTCCGAGAAGCGGAGCGTCACCACTGTGCCGTCGGGGAGCTGGGAGTTGCCGTAGCCGCCGTGCTCCATCTTCGCGGCCAAGTCCGCGATCTGGCGGTCGAGCCGGGCCGCCGCCTCCGCGCGGTCGATCACGTCCGCCTGGTCCGCCGCGTCACCCGTGCGCTCCTGCTCGCCGGGTTGCGGCGCGAGGGCTTCCCGTTGCGCGCGCAGGTTCGCGATTTCCTTCTCCAGCTGGCTGCGCGCTGCCGAGCTGAGCCCCTTGTCCCCTGAGATCACCATGCCGGGCATTGTCCGCTGCGCGGACCGGGGTGGCCAATCCGGTTTTTCACCCGCAGGCCACCCACGGGACGTCTGCCCTAGGATTCGGGGCTGCCGTCCAGTCAGAAGGTAACGAGAATCACCGTGAGCGCAGTCCCCGGTCGCAGCGACCGGCTCTCCCCGAACCAGCTGGCCAAGCAGGAGCAGATCGTCGAGGCCGCGCGGATCGTCCTCGCCCGCGACGGGCTCGCCGGGTGCACCGTCCGGGCCATCGCCGACGCCGGGCCGCTCACCAAGAGCGCGATCCACTACTACTTCGCCGACATCGACGTCCTCATCGATCGCGCCATGGCCGCGCACATCACCGCCTTCGCCGCGGGGCTGCGCGAAGTCGCCGCGAAGCACGACGACCCGCGTACGCGCCTCTTCGCCGTCCTCGAGGAGTACCTGAGCGTGTTCGCCGCCAACCCCAACGCGGCGTTCCTCTGGTTCGAGTACTGGATCGCCGCCGGCCGCGCGCAGCACCCGCAGGCCATCGACGCCATGCTCACGTCGCTCACCGAGCTGCTGGCCGAACTGCTCGCGCCGCTCGACGTCGACGACCCGCGGGCGCGGGCCCGCGCGCTCCTGTCGTACCTGCTCGGCACGGTCGTCCAGCAGCGGGTGCGCCCGCGGCCGTTCGCCGCACTGCGTGGCGACATCGAGGCGCTCTGCTTCGCCAACTACGGCTAGCAACGCCCTTTAGATCCGTAGACGTACGGATTGCGCGGTACGTCCGGCTCCGGCCAGGGTCGAGAGACCCCCGAGAGCAGGAGACGCTATGCGCCCACGAACGTGCCTGGCGGCGGCCGCGGCCGCCCTCTTGATGCTCACCACCACCGGCGGCGTGGCCGGTGCCCAGCCCAGTGGACCGCAGGTCTACGAGGTGACCGGCACCGGCACCGCCCAGCAGCGCACCGAGGTCGCGCGGACCGGCGCCGACATCCTCGACAGCACGAACGGCACGACGACGGTCATCGCCAACCCCGGCGAAGCCGCCCAGCTGCGCGCGCTCGGCTTCGGCGTCAAGGCGCTGGGCGCGGTCAACCGGCCGCGGACCGCGGCGACCGTCGAGGACTTCCCGGCCGGCTACACCGGCTACCACACCTACGCCGAAAGCCAGACCGAGCTGCAGAAGGCCGTCGCGAACTACCCGTCGCTGACGAAGCTGGGCAGCGCCGGGACGTCGTACGAGGGCCGCGCGCTGTCGCTGATCAAGATCTCCGACAACGCCGCGACCGACGAGAACGAGCCCGAGGTGCTCTTCACCTGCAACCAGCACGCGCGCGAGCACCTCACCACCGAGATGTGCCTGCACATCGTGCAGCGGCTGACCAGCGGGTACGCCACGAACAGCGCGATCAAGCGGCTGGTCGACAGCACCGAGATCTGGGTCGTCCCCAGCGTCAACCCGGACGGCTCCGAGTACGACATCTCCGGCGGCACGTTCCACAGCTGGCGCAAGAACCGCCAGGGCCCCGGCACCGATCCCAACCGGAACTGGGGTTACAAGTGGGGCTGCTGCGGCGGCTCGTCGGGCCAGACGTCCAGTGAGACCTACCGCGGCACGGCGGCGTTCTCCGCGCCCGAGACCAGGGCCGTCTCGAACTGGGTGAACTCGCGGGTCGTCGGCGGCACGCAGCAGATCAAGACGCACATCGACTTCCACACCTACTCCGAGCTGGTGCTCTGGCCGTTCGGCTACACCTACGACCGGACCGCGCCCGGGCTCACCGCCGCCGAAGCGACGAAGTTCGAAAACCTCGGCCGGCAGATGGCGGCGACCAACGGCTACACGCCGCAGCAGTCCAGCGACCTCTACATCACCGACGGCAGCGTCAACGACTGGATGTGGGCGACGCACAAGATCTGGAGCTTCACCTTCGAGATGTACCCGAAGGGCAGCAGCCCCGGCTTCTACCCGCGGGACACCCAGATCGTTCCGCAGACCACGCGCAACGACCAAGCCGTCGACATCCTGATCAACGCGGCGATCACCGGCTGAGGCGCAGGGCGCGGTCTAGGGTGCGGGCATGCCTCTGTTCTCCTTCGAAGGGCTCAGCCCGCAGGTCCACCCGGACGCCTGGATCGCGCCCACCGCCACGCTCATCGGCGACGTCGTCGTCGAGAAGGACGCTTCGATCTGGTACGGCGCGGTGCTGCGCGCCGACTTCGGCAAGATCATCGTCCGGGAGGGCGCCAACATCCAGGACAACTCGGTCGTGCACGTCAACGTCGGCAAGGTGTGCGAGATCGGCAAGAACGCCACGGTCGGCCACCAGTGCCTGGTGCACGACTGCACGGTCGGCGAGCAGGCCCTGATCGGCAACGGCTCCACGGTCCTGGACGACGCGAAGATCGGCGAGCGGACGCTGGTCGCGGCGGGCGCCACCGTGACGCCGGGCACCGAGGTGCCGTCCGAGGTCGTCGCGATGGGCAGCCCGGCCAAGAAGTTCGTGCCGCTCACCGACTCCGCCCGGCTGTGGGTGGAGCACAACGCGCCCGTCTACCAGGACCTGGCGAAGCGGCACAAGGCCGGCATCGAGCCGCTGGATTGAGGTTGACCCTCCAGTAACTGGAGACCCTAGCTTCGGGGCATGGCTCCGAAGAAACTCACCCACCAGGTCACCCTGGAACTGTCCGCGGGCAACGCCCCGGTCGTCGACCTCGGCAAGATGCTGGGGCAGACCGGGGTCAACCTCGTCGAGGTCAAGAAGGCCTACGACGCCGCGACGGCGGCCCAGCGCGGCGACATCGTGCCCGTCGTCGTCTCGGTGTTCGAGGACCGCTCCTTCGCGCTGCGGCTCAAGACGCCGCCGACGTCGTTCCTCATCAAGAAAGCGCTGGGGGACAAGGGTTCTTCGCGGCCCGGGCACGAGGTCGCCGGCAAGCTGACGACGGACCAGCTGCGCGGGATCGCCGAGCGGAAGCTGCCGGACCTCAACACCTCCGACGTCGAAATGGCGATGCGCACGATCGCGGGCACGGCCCGGTCCATGGGGGTCGTGGTCGTCGATTGACGCCGCGTCGAGCCGGGTCCACTAAACTGCCACGCGCAGCAGCGACTGGCGCCATCGAGGTGGAGCACCACCGGGAAGCGACGACGAGGCCGGCACCGCGCGCCTGGGTGAAGGCCACTCCAGAGCCGGAGTACGCCATGACACACCAGCCGAAACTGAACGCACTCGCCGCCGCCGACCCCGCCATCGCCGGGCTCGTCGAGGACGAGGCGAAGCGCCAGCACGACAAGATCCGCCTGATCGCGTCGGAGAACTACGTCTCGCAGGCCGTGCTCGAGGCGACCGGCACCGTGCTCACCAACAAGTACTCCGAGGGGTACGCGGGCAAGCGCTACTACGAGGGCCAGCAGTTCATCGACCAGGTCGAGCAGCTGGCGATCGAGCGGGCGAAGGCCGTGTTCGGCGCCGACCACGCGAACGTCCAGCCGTACTCCGGGTCGCCGGCGAACCTGGCCGTGTACCTGGCGTTCGCGCAGCCCGGCGACACCGTGCTCGGCATGGCGCTGCCGGACGGCGGGCACCTCACGCACGGCTGGAGCGTCTCCGCGACCGGCAAGTGGTTCAACCCGGTGCGCTACGGCGTCGCGAAGGAGACCGGCCGCGTCGACCTCGACCAGGTCCGCGACCTCGCCCGGCAGCACCGGCCGAAGCTGATCTTCGCCGGCGGCACGGCGATCCCGCGCGTCATCGACTTCCCGGCGTTCGCCGAGATCGCGCGCGAGGTGGACGCGGTGCTCGTCGCCGACATCGCGCACATCGCCGGCCTGGTCGCGGGCGGCGCGCACCCGTCGCCGGTCGGGCACGCGCAGGTCATCACGACGACCACGCACAAGACGCTGCGCGGTCCGCGCGGCGCGATGATCCTGTCCGACGCCGACCACGCGAAGGCCGTCGACAAGGCGGTTTTCCCGGGGTTGCAGGGCGGCCCGCACAACCACACGACCGCGGCGATCGCCGTCGCGCTCGGGGAGGCGCAGCAGCCGTCGTTCAGCGAATACGCGCACCGGATCGTGGCGAACGCCCGCGCGCTGGCCGACGCCCTGCTCGCCTGCGGCTACGACCTCGTGTCCGGCGGCACCGACAACCACCTGCTGCTGATCGACCTGACGAACAAGGGTGTCGCCGGCAAGCCGGCGGCGCAGGCGCTGGACCGCGCGGGCATCGAGCTGAACTACAACACGGTGCCGTTCGACCCGCGCAAGCCGTTCGACCCGTCCGGCATCCGCCTCGGCACGTCCGCGATCACGACGCGCGGGCTGCGGCCGGAGCACCAGGTCGAGGTGGCGGCGTGGATCGACCGCACGATCACCGCGGCGGCCGCGTCCGACGAGGCCGCGCTGGACACGATCGCCGCGGAGATCCGCGAGTTCCTGGCGCCGTTCCCGATCCCGGGTTACTCGGCCTGACGTCGACCGCGAAGGCCTCCTCGCCGAGCCGGTGAGGAGGCCTTCGCCGCGTCCGAGACCGGGCTCACAGAAAATTTGATTGCACCATGCAAGCTCTCTGGGAATACTTGGTCGAGACAAGTAGTTGAGCGATACAAGCAACTACGCACGAAGGCTGAGGGAGACCCACCATGAGCGACACCACCACGGCGGAAGGAGCAGCCGCTACGAACGGCAAACTGTCCCACCGCCAGATCCTGACCGTCCTGTCCGGGCTGATGCTCGGCATGTTCCTCGCGGCGCTCGACCAGACGATCGTCTCGAGCTCGATGCGCACCATCGCCGACGAGCTCCACGGCCTGTCCCTGCAGGCCTGGGCCACCACCGCGTACCTCATCACCGCGACGCTCTCGACGCCGCTGTACGGCAAGCTGTCCGACCTCTACGGCCGCAAGCCCATGTACCTGACGGCGATCTCGCTCTTCCTGGTCGGCTCGCTGGCCAGCGGCATGGCGACGTCGATGTACGAGCTCGCCGCGTTCCGCGCCTTCCAGGGCCTCGGCGCCGGTGGCCTGATGTCGCTGGCGCTCGCGATCATCACCGACATCACCGCGCCGCGTGAGCGCAGCAAGTACCAGGGCTACTTCATGGCGGTGTTCGGCATCTCGAGCGTTGCCGGCCCGGTCGTCGGCGGGTTCTTCGCCGGCATCGACACCTTCGCGGGCATCACCGGCTGGCGCTGGGTCTTCCTGGTCAACGTCCCGATCGCGCTCGCCGCGCTGGTCGTCGTCACCAAGGTGCTGAACCTCCCGCACACCCGCGTGGACCAGAAGGTCGACTACTGGGGTGCCGTCGCGCTGGCCACCGGCCTGGTGCCGCTGCTGATCGTCGCCGAGCAGGGCCGCGAGTGGGGCTGGGGCTCCGCCGCTTCGATCGCCATGTACGTCGTCGGCGGGCTGGGCGTGGCCGCGTTCGTCTGGATCGAACGCCGGATGGGCGACGCCGCCCTGCTGCCGCTGCGCCTGTTCAAGCGGCCGGTGTTCCGGATGTCGACGATGGTCACCGTCGTGCAGGGCGCCGGGATGTTCGGCGCGATGATGTCGCTGCCGCTGTACCTGCAGATCGTCAAGGGCGCGACGCCGACCCAGGCCGGCCTGCAGATGCTCCCGCTGACGCTGGGCATCATGTCCGCGAGCCTGACCAGCGGCCGGCTGATCTCGAAGACCGGGCGCTACAAGATGTTCGCGGTGGCCGGGATCGGCCTGATGGCGGCGGCGCTGTTCGCGCTGTCCACGATCACCGTCGACAGCTCGCTCGCGCTGGTCATGATCATCGCCTTCGTGATCGGCCTCGGCCTCGGCGCCTCGATGCAGACGCTGGTGCTGGCCGCGACCAACGACGTCCGCCCGCAGGACATCGGCGTCGCCACCTCGGCGGCGACCTTCTTCCGGCAGATCGGCGGCACGGCGGGCACCGCGGTGTTCCTCTCGATCCTGTTCGGCACGGTCGGCGACCGGATCGCGAACGCCATCCGCTCGGCGATGACCACGCCGGCCTACGCGACGGCGCTGGCGCAGCACCCGGAGTTCGCGAAGCAGATGCAGAGCGGCCTCGACGTCAACGACACGTCGTTCCTGTCGACGCTCGACCCGACGCTGGCCCGGCCGATCCTGCAGGGTTTCGCCGAGTCGATGAGCACGGTGTTCCTGGTCGGCGGGATCGTGCTGACCGTCGGCTTCGCGCTGGTGTGGTTCCTCAAGGAGAAGCCGCTCTCGGACAAGTCGGCGATGGAGCAGCGCGCGGAAGCCGAGGCCGACGCCCCGGCGCTCGCCCTGGCGCACTGACCGCGTGAAAAGGCCCCCTCGGGAGATTCCCGAGGGGGCCTTCTCGTGTGAAAGCTCTGCGCGGGGCTCAGTGGCCGCCGTTGGCCTCTTCCTTGGCCAGGCGGTCGGTCTCGCGCTCGTACGAGCGGGCGATCTCGTTCTCGGCCTCGGCGCGGCCGACCCAGGACGAGCCTTCGACGCTCTTGCCGGGCTCGAGGTCCTTGTAGACCTCGAAGAAGTGCTGGATCTCCAGCTTGTGGAACTCGTTCAGGTGGTGGATGTCGCGCAGGTGCTCCAGGCGCGGGTCGTTCGTCGGGACGGCGAGGACCTTGTCGTCCGGGCCCTTCTCGTCCGTCATCCGGAACATGCCGATCGCGCGGCAGCGGATCAGGCAGCCCGGGAACGTCGGCTCCTGCACGAGGACCAGCACGTCCAGCGGGTCGCCGTCCTGGCCGAGGGTGTCGTCGATGAAGCCGTAGTCGGCCGGGTACTGCGTGGCCGTGAACAGGGTCCGGTCCAGCTTGATCCGGCCGGTCTTGTGGTCGACCTCGTACTTGTTGCGCTCCCCTTTGGGGATTTCGATCGTGACGTCGAACTCCACGCCTGTCCTCACTGCTTCTTCATAGGTCCCGGCATGCCACGCGTCGCGGGCGGCAACCTTCATGACTGTCTTGACGTCTCCTAGTGTGGACTACGCCCTGCGTCCGGGTCGCATCGATGTCGGCCCGGAGGCATGTGAGCTTGGCCCCTTCCGGGGCAGGTGAGAAGGAGTGGTGGGTGCCGGAAAACGACCAGCCGATGTGGCCGTCGTCGGACGAAGACGGCTCGTCGTCCGGTGCGCGGGAGACCACGCCGATGGCGCTGCCCGACCCGCCGGCGAGCGCTCCGGACGGTCCTGGCGTGCCGAAGGTCACAGGCAGTGAGGCACCGAAGGGATCGTGGTTCGCGCCGAACGTCGCGCCCGAACCGGTCCCGGGCCTGAACGCCCCCGCGGAGGAGCCGCCGCCCCCGCCGCCCCCGGCGAAGCAGGACCTCGCCGACCGGCTCGGGTCCCGCGAACCCAAGCCGAAGCCGAAGCCGGAGCCCGAGCCGGTCGCGGAGAGCACCCAGTTCATCGAGGTCAAGCAGGCCGAGAGCACCCAGTACATCCAAGCCGAGCCGAAGCCCGCGGACACCCGGCAGCCGGCGCCGCAGAAGACGCCGATCGTGCCGGTGGAGCGCAACGTCTGGCCCGGTGAGCAGCCGGAACGGCACGACGAGCCGCGGTCCGACAAGCCCGAGGCGCAGCCGTGGCGTGAAGAGCTCCAGCTCTGGCGCGAGGAGCAGCAGCGCCGCGAAGAGCAGCTGGCCCAACGCCGTCAGGAGCCCCAGCAGCCGCAACAGTCACAGCAGCGGGCCGACGCGCCCTGGGCGCAGCGCATCGACGTGCCGGAGCGCACCGCCGAGCCGGCCGAACGACGTCCCGGCCTGCCGCCGGAGCCGCCGCGCGGGGTCGTCCCGTCGGCGTCCGCCGGGTCGCTGGCCCGGCCGATGCGGATCGAGCCGGACGGGCAGCGGTTCGACGCCGAGGCGACCGTCGGGATCGAGCGGCCGACCCAGTTCCCCGGCGCCTTCCAGCAGCAGCCCCAGCCGCGGAACGAGCCGCCCGCGGAGCCTCCGCCGGCCGAGCCCGCGGCCGCCGAGCAGCCGCCGAAGAAGCGCCGCAAGGGCAAGATCATCGCCATCGTCGCGGTCGTCGTGCTGCTGCTGGCCGGCGGCGGGGTCGCCGCCGCGATGCCGAAGGTGTCGAACCGGCTCGGCCTGCCGTGGGCGCCGAACGCGCCGAAGGGCGACAGCCCGGACCCGGCCGCCGCCACGCGCCAGCTGCAGGGCCCGGACACGTCGGGGAAGGCGCCGACCGCGAACGGCGTCAAGTCGGTGCTGGCCGGTCCGGCCGGCAACAGCGCGCTGGGCCAGCTCAACGGCAGCGTCGTCGACCCGGTGACCGGCACGACGCTGTGGGACCACAGCGCGGGGACCGCGGTGACCCCCGCGTCGACGACGAAGGTCCTGACCTCCGCGGCCGCGCTGCTGGCGATGGACCCGAACACGCGGCTGTCGACGAAGATCGTCCAGGGCGCCGACCCGGGCACGGTGATCCTGGTCGGCGGCGGCGACGTCACCCTGACCGCGCTGCCACTGGGCACCGAGTCGCCGCTGTACCCGGGCGCCGCCCACGTCGACGACCTCGTCGCGCAGGTCAAGAAGGCGAACCCGAACGTCAAGAAGGTGCAGGTCGACCTGAGCCTGTTCAAGGGCGCGACGACCGCGCCGGGCTGGGCCGCGGGCGACGCGCCGTCGACGTTCGCCACCCAGATCGGCTCGGTGATGGCCGACGCCGGGCGCCAGGACCCGAAGAACAACAACTCCCAGCGCGTGCCCAACGCGGGCAGCGCGCTGGCGGGGACGATCGCGTCGAAGCTGAGCGCGTCGGCGGGCGGCCAGGCGACCGCGCCGAAGGACGCGAAGGTCCTCGCCGAGGTCAAGTCGGCCCCGCTGACCGAGCTGGTCTCGGACACGATGGAGCTGTCCGACGACGTCCTCGCCGAGGCCCTCGCCCGGCAGGTCGCGCTGGCGACCGGCCAGGAGGCGACCTTCGCGGGCGGTGCCGCGGCGACCATCAAGGTGCTCAAGGACCACGGGTTCGACACCGCCGGCGTCAAGCTGTCCGACGGCAGCGGCATCTCGACGGAGAACAAGATCCCGGCGAAGCTGCTGACCCAGCTGATGGCGGCCGCGGCGGCGCCGGAGGGCAAGAACCCGAACACGGCCAAGCTGCGCGCGATGCTGGCCGGCCTCCCGGTGGCGGGCGGCTCGGGCACCCTCGCGGACAAGCGGTTCGAGACCCCGGCGTCCCAGGCCGGCCGCGGCTGGGTGCGGGCGAAGACGGGCACGCTGACCGGCGTCAACACGCTGGCCGGGCTGGTCCTGGACCAGGACGGCCGGGTGCTGGTGTTCGCGTTCATGTCGAACGGCTCGGACCAGCAACCGGGCCGGGACGCGATCGACGCCCTCGCGACCAGCCTGCGCAAGTGCGGGTGCTCGTAGAACCGTACGAAGATCGTGGCCGGAAACCGACCTGGGCCAGGTAGCGTCGGAAGGGTGAGTCAGGAAACCGAGACCCGGCCCATGGTCGACTGGGCGCTCGCCGCGCAGACGGGCGCGCTGCTCGTGCGCGGCGGCCCGCAGGTTCCGCGTGAAGAGGCCGAGGCGGCCGTCGCCGACCTGCGTGAGCTGACCATCGAAGCCGAAGGGCACGTCCGGGAGCTGACGAGCCTCGGCCTCGACCTGCCGCTGCTGCCCGGCGAGGTCGTCGACCGCCCCGGCTGGGTGCGCTCGGCCGCGAACGGGCTGGACGCGCTGACCGGGCGCGCGCTGCCGCGGCAGGGCGGGCCGTTCGGGCCGATCCTGGCCGGCGGCGCCGGCGTGCAGACCGGGCTGGTACTCGCGTTCCTGGCCAGCCGCGTGCTCGGCCAGTACGACCCCTTCGGCGGCCCGGACCGGGAAGGGCAGCTGCTGCTCGTCGCGCCGAACGTCGTCGCCGCCGAGCGGGCGATGGACGTCCCCGGCCGCGACTTCCGGCTCTGGGTCTGCCTGCACGAATGCACCCACCGCCTGCAGTTCACCGCGGTCCGCTGGCTGCGCGACTACTTCGCCGACGAAGTCGAGCGGCTCGTCGCCGGCCTCGCGGGCGGCGGCTCCGACAGCCTCGCCGACCTCGTCGGACGGCTGCCCGAGGCGATCAAGCAGGGGCCGAAGCTGAACCTCGCCGAGCTGCTCCAAGGGCCGAAGGAACGTGCGGTCTTCGACCGGCTGCTGGCGCTCTCGACGCTGCTGGAAGGCCACGCCGACTTCGTGATGGACGCCGTCGGCCCGCGGGTCGTCCCGAGCGTCGACACGATCCGCGCGCGGTTCACCGCCCGGCGCAAGGGCGGCGGCGTCTTCGACCGGCTGCTGCGTGCGCTGCTCGGCGTCGACGCGAAGATCCGTCAGTACGAAGAAGGTGCGAAGTTCACGAAGCACGTCGTGGACGCCGTCGGCATGGAAGGCTTCAACGCCGTCTGGCGCTCGCCGAACACCCTGCCCTCGCGCGCCGAGATCGCCGACCCGGCCGCGTGGGTCCGGCGCCTGCACGGATGACGGACAAGGCGGTCGCGGCCGTCCGCCGGGCCGTCCGCGCGTTCCTCGACGCGGTCGAAGCGCCCCCCGAGCTGTGCGTCGCGGTCTCCGGCGGCGCCGACTCCCTCGCGTTGTGCGAGGCCACGGCGTACGTCGGGCACCACCGCGGCCACCGCGTCCGCGCGCTGGTCGTCGACCACGGCCTGCAGGAGGGCTCGGCGAAGATCGCGCTCGACGCGGCCGCCGCGGCGAAGTCACTGGGCGCCGACGAAGCCGAGGTGCGCCGGACCGACGTCACCGGCCCGGGCGGCCCGGAAGCCGCCGCGCGCAAGGCCCGCTACCGCGCGCTGGCCGGCCACGACCTCGTCCTGCTCGGCCACACCCTCGACGACCAGGCCGAAACCGTCCTGCTCGGCCTCGGCCGCGGCTCCGGCCCGCGCAGCATGGCCGGCATGCGCCCGCACGACCCGCCGTGGGGCCGCCCGCTGCTCGCCGTCCCGCGCTCGACCACCCGGGCCGCCTGCGCCGAGCTCGGCGTCGAGCCCTGGGAGGACCCGCACAACGCCGAACCGCGCTTCACCCGCGTCCGGTTGCGCACCGAAGTCCTGCCGTTGCTGGAAGACGTCCTCAACGGCGGCGTCGCCGGCGCACTCGCCCGCACGGCCGCGCAGCTGCGTGAGGACAGTGAGGCACTGGACACATTGGCGGACATGATCTTCACCCGCGCGGGCGGCTCCGAAGGGCTGGCTGTCGGCGTCCTCGCGCCCGAGCCCGCGGCGGTGCGCCGGCGGGTTCTCCGCAGGTGGTTGCTGCAATCGGGTGTGCCCGAGCTCACCGACAAGCACCTCCGCGCGGTCGACGACCTCGTCGCCCGGTGGCGTGGTCAGGGCGGTGTCTGGTTGCCCGGCAACTTGGAAGCCCGGCGGGCACATGGCAGGCTCTGCGTCGTCTCCCAACCCACCACCCGAGGGGAATGACCCGTGTACGAGGGCGAAATCGCCTCCGTGCTCGTCACCGAGCAGCAGATCAAGGACAAGATCACGGAGCTGTCGGCGCAGATCGCCGCCGACTACCCGGCCAACGGGCAGGGCGAACTCCTGCTGGTGGGCGTCCTGAAGGGCGCGGTCATGTTCATGACCGACTTCGCCCGCGCGCTGCCGCTGCCGACGCAGCTGGAATTCATGGCCGTCTCCTCGTACGGCTCGGCGACGTCGTCGTCCGGCGTCGTGCGGATCCTCAAGGACCTCGACCGGGACATCGCCGGCCGGGACGTGCTGATCGTCGAGGACATCGTCGACTCGGGCCTGACGCTGTCGTGGCTGCTGAAGAACCTCGCGAGCCGGAACCCGGCGTCGCTCGAGGTCGTTTCGCTGCTGCGCAAGCCGGAAGCGGTCAAGGTGGACGTCCCGGTGAAGTACATCGGCTTCGACATCCCGAACGAGTTCGTCGTGGGCTACGGCCTCGACTACGCCGAGCGCTACCGGGACCTGCCGTACATCGGGACGCTGGACCCGAAGGTGTACACCTCCTAGTTCACCGACCGTTCACCGCAACTACCGGATCTGCGGAACCCCGGCTGCGTTGATTGCGTCATACGCTCTGATCACGTGCGTTAACCTATGCGAAGACCATTCGTGCCCGCGGTGACCGGGTCGGGGGAACGGGAGAGAGCTCAGATGGGGAACAGCAGCGCTGCCGACGCGAACGCGTTCAAGGCCGCGGCCGCGGCGGGTCAGGTCGGGATCGACCCCGACGCCGCGCAGACCGTGCTGAACAAGATCCGCACCGGCAAGGACGCGGTCGAGGCCCTGCTCAGCGGGGCGGGCACGCTCGCGCAGCCGCCGAAGCTCGGGGACAACCCGGTCGGCAACGCGATGGCGGCCAAGTTCGTCCAGCGCGCCGACGGCGGGAACGACTCCTACGCCGCCGCGCTGCAGAACCTGCTCGACCAGTACACCGCCGCCGAGGAGGGCATCGTCACGGCGATGTCCCGGTACCACGAGATCGACCAGGCCGCGGCCGACCCGTTCCGCAACGCCTGAGCCCAGAGGGGGATTTCGAAGTCATGGCTCCGAACCACAGCGACCAGCCGGCGACGACGACCGACCCGGGCTCGCTCGTGCCGCTCGGCGACAACGCGTCGTCGCAGAACATCGTCGACAACGCCCGCGGCAGCGCCGGCGGCTTCGACATGGGCAGCGACCGCGCGATCGCCAACCCGCCGAACTGGAACGCGCAGGCCAGCCAGCAGCTGTACAACGGCGCGGTCAACAACAACGACCCCGGCACGGCCGAGGCGACCGGGCACGCCTGGGCGCACCACGGCTCCGAGCTGAAGCAGGCCTCCGACCACCTCTACAACGCGATCTCCGAGCTGGGCAACGCGTGGGTCGGCCGCGGTGCCGCCGGTGCGCAGGGCGCGCTGGTGGCCATCGCGAACTCCGGTTCGCAGGCCTCCGACGCCGCGCACACGATGTCCGACCGGCTCGCCCGGCAGGCCACGGCGGCCGCCGAGGTCAAGAAGATGCCGGCCCCCAAGGACTACGACCCCAAGCAGGCCATGGCGGCCGCGCTGGCGGGCGGCCCGGCGGCGCTGATCGCCGACCAGAAGGCGCAGGCGGACGCGGCCAACGACGTCAAGGCGCAGCAGGTCGCGTTCTTCAACGCCTACACCAAGGCGATGAGCGAGGTCGACAGCTCGACGCCGAGCTTCGGCCCGGAGTCGCTCGGCATGAAGCCGACCGGTTCGCACAACTCCGTGTCGTTCAACGGCATCAGCAGCGTCGGCAGCACCGGCCCGGTGCAGGGCCTGTCCGGCGCGGGCGGCGCGGTGTTCGCCTCGAGCGGCTCGGGCTTCGGCGGCCACGGCGGCGCGTTCGACGCGCAGCACGCGGCGGTCGGCCCGAACGGCGTCCACGGCGGCGCCTTCGGCCACGACGCGGCGGTGCTCGGCAGCGACGGCGCGGGCGGCACGGCCGGCGGCACCGGCGGCACGGCGGCGGGCACGAACACCGGCGCGGGTCACGTCAGCACGGGTGCCGGCCAGCAGGGCAGCGGCAACCCGCTGAGCAAGATCGGCATGGGCCTCGGCATCGGCGGTGCCGCCGGCGGCCTCGGCGCGCTGGCTTCCCGCGCGCTCGGCAAGGGCGGCAAGTCGGGCGCGAAGGCGAACGACACGTCGCTGGCGTCGGCCGAGGGGCAGAGCGCCGCGTCGGCCCAGGCGCCGCAGCAGGGTCTCGTCTCGTCGGCGGGCACCATCGGCGGGCAGACGCCGCCGCCGATGAACCCGGGCATGGGCGGCATGGCCCCGCAGGGCGCCCAGGGCGAGCAGGACGAGGAGCACACGCACGCGTCGTTCCTCATCGAGGCCGACCCGGACGCGGCCTTCGGCGCCGACCAGGCGACCCCGCCGCCGGTGATCGGCGCGTGGTCCGAGGACGACGAAGACCGCTGATTCCTTCCGGGCCGGGTCCGCCGACGGCGGGTCCGGCCCGGTTTCACCTGGGGGTGGCTCGATGCCGAACGCTGAGCTGCTCACCCCGGTCGAGGTGGACTTCCTCTGGGAGGCCGCCGGGCTGGGCGAGCTGCCGTACCCGCTGCGCGTCCGTTCGCACGGGGAGACCGTGGACGAGCGGTCGCTGCTGCGCCGGCGCACGTTGGAGGGGCTGGCCGCACGCGGGCTGGCCGACGGCCGCGGCCGGCCGGAACCGCACGTCGAGGACTACTTCGGCGTGCTGGCGCAGGCCGAGCTGAGCCTCGACGCGGTCCAGCTGATCGCCCCGGACGCCGAGCCGCTGCTGGCGATCGCCGGCGTGCTGGGCGGCCAGGGCCTGCTGGCGGTCCAGGACACGCGGGGCCTGCACCTGCAGCCGTGCCCGGTGGACGGCCTGGCGAGCGCGATCGTCTCCCTGCTCCCGGGCGCCCCGCGCGGGTCGGAGAAGTCGGTCACGGTCCCGCTGGAGCAGCTGGTCGGCGCGCACGGCGTCGACTTCCTGTCCCGCCGCGGCAACGGCGACGAGCGCGCGTCGGCGGACGAGGACCGCAAGGCACTCGCGAAGCTGCACGCCCAGCCGAGGCTGCGTGGCGGCCAGATCGCGGCCAACGCGCGGTCGCGCATGGGCGGCCGCACCCGGACGCCGGTGCTGAGCTGGTTCGACACGGAGACGGGCCGGTACTTCACGCAGGCGACCCGCGGCCGCGACGGCCGTGACTGGATCACGATCGCCCCCGCCGACGCGGCGACGTTGCGCCACCGGCTGGGCGAAATGCTGGCCGGGGCCGCGCAGACCAGCACGGTCTGACGGCCGCGCGAGGGCGTTCGGCCGAACAGGTCTTGCCCTCGCCAGTGCGAGGCATCCGACCGGCTCGGCTGCGCCCCTGCCTGCGCGAGACTGCCCGCCGCCGGGGCCGGCTGAGCCCTCGTCTTCCCCGCGCGATGGCCTCCCGCCGCCGGGCCGTACCGCGGGCCACGGCCGCTTCGGCGCCTCTGCCAAGATCGGGCTCCGGCTTTCTCCGAGCGTGCTCCTCCGACGATCACTTTTTGTCGGTGGTGCGGGCTACGCTGAGCAAGAGTCCGAACCGGGAGAGTAGTGATGCAAGAGTTCTTCTCGCCGCTCGTGTTCGACTTCCTCTGGGAGTCGGCGCAGGTCGGGGAGCTGCCGTACCCGTTGCTGGTCCGGTCGCACGGCGCGACCGAAGACGAGCGCGTCTCGCTGCGCCACCGCGTCGACGCCGAGCTGAAGGCCCGCGGCATCCGCGATCCGCGCGGCCGGCTCGCGCCGCCGATCGAGGACGCCCTGCAGCTGCTGGCCTTCGCCCCGCTGACCATCGACGCCCTGCACATCCCGCAGTTCGAGGCGCCAACCATCGGCGTGCTCGCGGCGGCCGACGACACCCTCGGCGTCCTCGCGGTCCAGGACGCCGACGGCATCTGGCTGCGGGACGTCCCCCCGGACGGCCTGGTCTCCGCCGTCGTCGGGGTGCTCCCGGCCGGCCCGCGCGGGAGCGAGGCGTCGGTCACACTCCCGCTGGACGACGCCCTGCGCACCGCGCCGATCCGGGTGCCCGTCTCGCTGCCGTCGAACCCGGGCGAAGACCGCGGGCGGGCGCGCCGGACGCCGCTGAGCGAGCGCGTCACGGCCGACCCGCGGGAGGCCTACGGCCGCATCTCCGGGCAGCCGCGGCAACGCGGCGGTCAGCTGGCAGCGAACAGCCGTTCGCAGGTCGGGGCCAAGCAGCGGTCCCGGGTGCTCGCCTGGTTCGACACCGCGACCGGGCGCTACCTCAGCCTCTCCCGCGCAGGTACGGACGGCCGCGAGTGGGTCACGGTCGCCCCCGCCGACCCGGCGACGCTGCGGACCCGGCTGGGCGAGATGGTGAGCAGTGTGTCCGACGGCACGCGCTAGCGTGAAGTGCGTGGACGCCGGGCGGGAACCCGGGCGCGGTATCGCCCGTTGACCTGCGAGAGGCTCACAGGGGATGAACGCGGCAGCGGACGGTACCCTGATGGGACGGCAGCCCGGGCACCACGGGTTGTCAAGATCGTGATGGCGGGTATCACAGGAGCCGCCCAACCAGGGAGGGTCGAGGCCACCAGGGCCGAGTCGTATGAACCGGAAGAGCGTGCTCAGGAACCCACTGCTGTGGATCGTCGCGGGGTTGCTGGCGTTGTTCGCGTACAACACGATCTTCGACAGTGATCGTGGGTACACCCAGGCACCCATCTCGGTGGCGAACTCCCAGATCTCCTCGAACAACGTCAAGGAAGCCAGCCTCGAGGACAAGGAACAGCAGCTCAAGCTGCTGCTGTCCAAGCCCATCGACGTGGACGGCCAGCAGGTCACCCAGATCATTTCGCAGTACCCCTCGGACGCCACCCGCCCGATCTACGACTCGTTGATCGCGGCGAAGACCGGCGGCCAGCCGATCAAGTTCACCACCAAGGTGACCCAGCAGGGCGTGCTGACGCAGATCCTCATCTTCGCCATCCCGCTGGCCCTGGTCCTGGGCCTGCTGATGTGGATGATGAACAACGCGCAGGGTGGCGGCAACCGCGTCCTCAACTTCGGCAAGTCCAAGGCCAAGCAGCTGAACAAGGACATGCCCAAGACGACCTTCGGGGACGTCGCGGGTGCCGACGAGGCCGTCGAAGAGCTGTACGAGATCAAGGACTTCCTGCAGAACCCGGCGCGCTACCAGGCGCTGGGCGCGAAGATCCCGAAGGGCGTGCTGCTCTACGGGCCGCCCGGTACCGGTAAGACGCTGCTCGCGCGAGCCGTCGCCGGGGAAGCGGGTGTGCCGTTCTACACGATCTCCGGCTCGGACTTCGTCGAGATGTTCGTCGGTGTCGGTGCCTCGCGAGTGCGTGACCTGTTCGAACAGGCCAAGCAGAACGCGCCCTGCATCATCTTCGTCGACGAGATCGACGCGGTCGGCCGCCAGCGCGGCGCCGGCCTCGGCGGCGGCCACGACGAGCGCGAGCAGACCCTGAACCAGCTGCTCGTCGAGATGGACGGTTTCGACGCCCGCGGCGGCATCATCCTGATCGCGGCCACCAACCGGCCCGACATCCTCGACCCGGCGCTGCTGCGCCCCGGCCGGTTCGACCGGCAGATCCCGGTGTCCGCGCCCGACCTGCGCGGCCGCAAGGCGATCCTCGAGGTGCACGCCAAGGGCAAGCCGATCGCCCAGGGCACCGACCTGGGCAGCCTGGCCAAGCGGACCGTCGGCATGTCCGGCGCCGACCTGGCGAACGTGCTCAACGAGGCCGCGCTGCTCACCGCCCGCCAGAACGGGCACGTGATCACCGACGCCGCGCTGGAGGAGTCCGTCGACCGCGTCGTCGGCGGTCCCGCCCGCAAGAGCCGGATCATCTCCGAGAAGGAGAAGAAGATCACGGCCTACCACGAGGGCGGGCACGCGCTCGCCGCGTGGGCGATGCCGGACATCGAGCCGGTCTACAAGCTGACCATCCTGCCGCGCGGCCGCACGGGCGGGCACGCGCTGCTCGTCCCCGAGGACGACAAGGACCTGATGACCCGCTCCGAGATGATCGGGCGGCTGGTCTTCGCGATGGGTGGCCGCACGGCGGAGGAGCTCGTCTTCCACGAGCCCACCACCGGCGCGTCGGCGGACATCGAGCAGGCGACGAAGATCGCCCGCGCGATGGTCACCGAGTACGGCATGAGCGCCCGGCTCGGCGCGGTCAAGTACGGCCAGGAGCAGGGCGACCCGTTCCTCGGCCGGTCGGCCGGGCGGCAGGCGGACTACTCGCTCGAGGTGGCGCACGAGATCGACGAGGAGGTGCGCAAGCTCATCGAGACGGCGCACACCGAGGCGTGGCACGTGCTCAACACCTACCGCGACGTGCTCGACGAGCTGGTCATCGAGCTCCTGGAGAAGGAGACGCTGACCCGCAAGGACCTGGAGCGGATCTTCGCGACGGTCGAGAAGCGCCCGCACATCACCGTGTTCAACGAGTTCGGTGAGCGGACGCCGTCCGACAAGCCGCCGATCAAGACCCCGGGCGAGCTGGCGATGGAGCGCGGCGAGCCGTGGCCCCCGCCGGAGAAGGAGAAGCCGGTCCTGAAGCCGGAGCCGACCCCGGTCGGCACCGCCCAGGGCGCGGGCGACCTCCCGGGCGGCCCGCCGTACCCGTCGCCGTCGCCGGTCGACCCCAACGCGAACCCGTACGCCCCGCCGCAGCCGGGCGCCTACCCGAATTCGAACGGCGGCCGTCCCTACGGCGGCCCGAACGGTGGCGCAGGTGGCACGGCGCACTGGCCGCAGAACTACGGCGGCCAGCCGGGCGGTCCGGCCGGCCAGAGCGGTCCGCCGAACTACGGTGCCCCTCCGGGCTGGACGCCCGCGACGTCGCCGGGCGGTCAGCCGGGCCAGTCGTGGCGGCCCGGTGGTGAAGAACGCCCTCGTGAGCACGGCTGGTTCGCCGACCAGGCGGGCAACCAGCAGAACGAGGGAGAACGACGTGACGTGGATGGACCCGAAAAGCCCCAGTGACGCCGACCGCCCGGTCTTCGACCAGGACCGGGCGGAGAAGGCGATCCGCGAGCTCCTTCTGGCCTGCGGCGAAGACCCGGAGCGGGACGGTCTCAGGGAGACCCCCGCCCGGGTGGCCCGCGCGTACCACGAGATGTTCGCGGGCCTGTACACCGAGCCGGACTCGGTCCTGGACCGGACCTTCGACGAGTCCCACGAGGAACTCGTGCTGGTCACGGACATCCCGATGTTCAGCCAGTGTGAACACCACTTGGTGCCGTTCCACGGCGTCGCGCACGTCGGGTACATCCCTAACGCCGCCGGCAAGGTCACCGGGCTCTCGAAGCTGGCCCGGCTCGTCGACCTCTACGCCAAGCGCCCGCAAGTCCAGGAGCGCCTGACCTCGCAGGTCGCCGACGCCATCGTCCGGAAGCTCGAACCGCGCGGTGTCATCGTCGTGATCGAAGCCGAGCACCTCTGCATGGCCATGCGCGGCATCCGGAAGCCCGGTGCCCGCACGACCACCTCCGCGGTACGCGGGCAGCTGAAGACTTCGCCGTCGTCGCGGGCGGAGGCGCTCGATCTGATCAAGGCGCGCCGGTGAGCGTGGGGCTTCCCGCTCCCGGCCGGTGCGTCGTGATGGGCGTGCTGAACGTGACGCCCGATTCCTTTTCGGACGGTGGCCGTTACCTCGGGCTCGAGCAGGCCCTGGAGCACGCGCGCGAGATGTGGGCGCGCGGCGCCGACCTGATCGACGTCGGCGGCGAGTCGACCCGGCCCGGGGCGGCCCGGGTGGACGCCGACACCGAACTGCGGCGCATCCTGCCGGTCATCCGGACCCTCGCCGGCGAGGGGATGGCGCTTTCGGTCGACACGACCCGCGCGGCCGTCGCCGCCGCCGCGCTCGAAGCCGGGGCGCACATCGTCAACGACGTCTCGGGTGGGCTGGCCGATCCGGACATGGCGCGTGTCGCCGCGGACAGCGGCGTGCCGTGGGTGCTGATGCACTGGCGCGGGCACAGCAAGGACATGCAGGCGCTGGCGTCCTACCAGGACGTCGTCACCGATGTGCGGGCCGAGCTGCTGTCCCGGGTGGACGAAGCGCTCGCCGCCGGGGTCGCCGAAAGCGCGATCGTGCTGGACCCGGGGCTGGGTTTCGCGAAGAACGCCGAGCACGACTGGGCGTTGCTGCGCGGGCTGGATTCGTTGCTGTCGCTGGGGTTCCCGGTGCTCGTCGGGGCCTCGCGCAAGCGGTTTCTCGGCCGTCTCCTGTCCGAAAAGGACGGCACGCCGCGGCCACCGGACGGCCGTGAGGACGCTACCGCCGCCATCTCCGCGCTCGCTGCCGCCGCGGGGGCGTGGGGCGTGCGGGTGCACGAGGTCGGGGCGTCGCTGGACGCGGTCGCCGTGGCCGCCGCTTGGTGGAAGGGTTCCCCGGATGTCTGACCGGATCACGCTGACCGGCCTGCGCGTGTTCGGCCGCCACGGCGTGTTCGAGCACGAGAAGCGCGACGGGCAGGAGTTCGTCGTCGACATCACGGTGTGGCTGGACCTCGGGCCGGCCGCCGCGTCGGACGACCTGACGAAGACGCTGCACTACGGCGAGCTGGCCGAGCTGGCGGCGGGGATCGTCGCGGGCGAGCCGTACGACCTGATCGAGAGCGTCGCGGGCAAGATCGCCGACGAGGTCATGCGCGACGAGCGGCTGGGCGCGGTCGAGGTGACGGTGCACAAGCCGTCGGCCCCGATCCCGCTGACGTTCGACGACGTCGCGGTGACGGTCCGGCGCGACCGATGAGCCGCGCGGTGCTGTCGCTGGGCTCGAACCTCGGCGACCGGCTCGGCTTCCTGAAGCTGGCACTCGACGCGGTGCGGCCGGCGCTGGTCGTGGTGTCGAGCGTGTACGAGACGAAGGCGTGGGGCGTCGAGGACCAGCCGGACTTCCTGAACGCGGTGTGCGTGGTCGACGACCCGGCGCGCGACCACTGGGCGTGGCTGCGCACGGGCCAGGCGGCCGAGCAGCAGGCGGGCCGGGTCCGCGAGCTGCGCTGGGGCCCGCGAACGCTGGACGTCGACGTGGTCACGGTGGACGGCGTGGAGTCGGCCGACCCGGAGCTGCTCCTGCCGCACCCGGGGACGCCGGACCGGGCGAGCGTGCTGGTGCCGTGGGTCGAGATCGAGCCGGCGGCGGTACTGCCGGGCCACGGCCCGATCGCTTCGCTGTTGGCGGCCCGGCCGGCGGACGAGGTGGCGACGGTCCGCCGGACGAACCTCGACCTGCGCTGAACCTGGCCTGTGGACAACTCGAGCGCCCTGTGGACAACCCCGGTGCGTGGGCCCGGAACTGTCGGCCGTCGCGAGTAACGTTGAAACCGGGGGTCCCCCAGCGGCCGGGGGCGGAAAGACGGGCTATCGGTGAGTCGGGCGCGTCCGTTACCGATCACGCCCGGCTGATCGCCGAGTTGCGGTCGCGGGTCGGCGTGCGGAAGGCCCCGAATTTGTCGTGGGTGTCGGGGCGGTTGGAACCGCCCCGACACCCACAACTCTCAGCCGCGCAGTGCCTCGATCATGAAGCGGACCGCGGGCTGGGCCGTCGGGACCGGGGGCCAGCCGTTGATCGTCGCCAGCAGCTGCCAGTACCTCTCCGCCCTCGGGTCGCCGCTCGTCTCGAAGCGGGCCGCCATCTCGCTCCGGAACTCCGGCGACGCCGGGTCCTGGTCCGTGCGGGCCGTCGCCGCCGCGATCTCGGCCGCAAGCGTTTGCCCCGCCTCCGACGTCGGCGACTCGCCCGCCGCCACCGCCGCTTCGGCGCGCGATACCCAGCTCGGCCAGTTGGTCTGCCAGGCCGAGGACGGTTGCTCGAATTCGCCGTCGCGGATCTGCCGGGCCTGGGTCTCGCTCATGCCGCGGATCAGCGCCCGGAACGACGGGTCCTGGACCAGCTCGGCGAACTCGATCCACGCCTCCAGCTGCTCGGGCGACGGGTCGTCCGGCAGCTCGGGCTTGCCGGCGCGCATGCGCTCGTAGAACTGCGAGTCGATCTCGAGCCCGGACACCATCTCGTCCCAGAACTCGTCCACCAGCCGCTTGCGCTCTTCGTCGGACATCGACGCGAGACGGTTCATCAGTTTCACTTCCTCCAGCTCGGAATCACGCTTGGCCACCGCGCGCAGCACCGCCCGGCGCAGCCGCAGGCGCCGGATCTGCTCGTCCAGCGCCTCGACGTGCCGGGTCGCCAGCTCGCCGACCGTCGCCGACCGCGTCAAGGCAGCCGACACGTCGGCGAGGCCGAGACCCAGCTCGCGCAAGGTGCGGACCAGCTCGAGCCGGGCCATCGCCGCGGCGTCGTAGAGGCGGTAGCCGGCGTCCGTCCGCTCGGTCGGGGGCAGCAGGCCCTCGTCCGAATAGAAGCGGATGGTCTTGACCGGCAGGCCGGTCCGCCGGGCCAGCTCGCCGATGGTGAAGGTCGCGGTGGTGCCCACAAGACGCATGATGAACTCTCCAGTCGCTGGAGAGTCAAGCCTCGCACGGTACGGTTGTGCCATGCACTTCACCCGGCCTCGCGACCTGGTGGTGGCCGGGCTGCTCGGCCTGGTCCTCGGCTACCTGCTCTTCGTCGTCGCGTACGGCTCGCTGCCGCAGCTGCCCACGTTCGCCGGCGTCACCTTCGCCGTGCTGGCCGCCGTCGAGGCAGGGCTCGCGCTCTCCATCCGCTCCCGGATCAAGAACGGCCGGGTCGTCGCCGCGATCGGGATCGCCCGATCGGTGGCGCTGGCGAAGGCGTCGTCACTCGCCGGAGCGTTCATGGGCGGCGCCTGGCTGGCCGCGCTCGCCTACGTTTTCCCACGACGTGACGAACTCTTCGCCGCCGTGCTCGACACCCGCGCCGGCGTCGTCGGCGTTGCGTCCTCCGCGGCCCTGGTAGCAGCGGGTTTGTGGCTCGAGCACTGCTGCCGGACCCCGCGTGACCAAGACCGTGAGCACACCCGCGGGACGACCGGTTAGCGCTGGAATCCCACCGCTCGCGGGACCGAGTAGGTCTCGTTCGGATTACGAGCAGGTACGGTGTCAGGCATGACCGGCGTGGGTGACGACTCGCGCGGCCGCCTACTGGGCAGGCCGTGGCTCGTCGTCGGATTCGTCCTCGCCATCGGAGCCACCCTCGCACTGGTGCTCAGCGACGATCTCCGCTACCTCCGGCTCGGGATCGTCGCCGCCCTCTGGGCCGCCCTGATCGGCGCTTTCCTCGCCGTGAAGTACCGCAAGCACGCGGCACAGAGCGAGGACGCGGTCGCCGAGGCGCAGGCTGTGTACGAACTGGAGCTGGAACGCGAGATCGCGGCCCGGCGCGAATTCGAGCTGGAGGTGGAGGCCGAGAACCGCACGGCGGCCGACTCCAAGGGCCGCGAGGAGCTGGAGGCGCTGCGCGCCGAAGTCTCCGCGCTGCGCGACAGCCTCCAGTCGCTGTTCGGCGGCGAGGTGCTGCTCGAGCGCGTCGCGCTGACCGCGCAGGCGACCCGGATGCGCAAGCTCTCCGACGAGAACCGCATGGTCACCGACGGCCCGCCGAAGAAGCGGCCCGCTCAGCTGATGGCCGGGAAGAAGCCGGCCGAGGCGGGCGAGCGGCCGACCGAGCTGATCGACCGCGTGCTCGACGAACGGCGTCGCAAGGCCTCGGGCGGGAAGCCCGCGAACGGCAAGGGCCTCGGCAAGGGCAAGGGCTTCGGCGGCAAGCCGGTCCCGAAGGCCCCGGCGAACGTCTCCGTGCAGAGCACCCAGCAGATTTCGCGGCCGACGCCGTTGAGCGAACGCCGGCCGCCGGTGCCGGCGGTCGACCCGGCGCTGAACGCCGCGCAGCGCGAGCTGAAGGCCGCCGAGCTGCGCGCCGAAGCGGCCCGCCGCCAGGCCGAGTCGCAGCCGATGCGGCTGCCGAAGCCCGAAGAGGTCGCCAAGCCCGAGCGCCGTCCCGAGGCCGCCGCCGAGCCGACGCGCCAGGTGCCGCGGCCCGACCCGAAGACCGAGATCCGGCGCGCGCCGGAGCCGAAGACGGAGATCCGCCGTCCCGAGCCGCCGCCCGCGCGCCGCGCGGAGCTGTCGCGGCCGGCGATGCGGCCCGCCGAGGTGTCGCGCTCGGACCTGCCGCGCGTCGAAGCGCCGCGGCCGGGCGAGGTCTCGCGATCGGACATCCCGCGCGTCGAACGCTCCATGCCCGCGATCCCGCGGGTGGAGATGTCGCGGCCGGACATTCCGCGGGTGGAACGGTCCATGCCGGACATCCCACGGGTCGAGCGGTCGATGCCCGCCATTCCGCGGGTGGAGATGTCGCGGCCGGACATTCCGCGGGTGGAACGGTCCATGTCCGACATCCCGCGCGTGGAGCGGTCGATGCCGGCGATTCCGCGCGTCGAGATGTCGCGGCCGGACCTGCCGCGCGTCGGCAACGGTGCGCGCCCCAAGCCGCCCGAGCCGCCGCGGCCGGCGCCCGCCCGGCCCGCGCCGCCGGTGAAGCCGTCGGAGATGTCGCGGTCGGACATCCGGCCGGTGACCGACCTGAGCGCGGCCTTCCAGAACCGCGACGACTTCGCCGAGCGCCAGCGGCCCAACCGGCCGAAGCCGCCGGAGCCGAAGACGCCGCCGGTGCCGCGGGACGCCACGGCGTCGCGGCGCGACCTCCCGGTCGTCCCGCCGACGACTCCGGTGCCGAACAACCCGCCGGCCGCGCGGCAGCCGTCGCGCACGAACCTGCCGCCGGTGGTGCCCCCGACGACGCCGGTCCCGGCCGCCGACGGGCGCCGTCCGTCGCGGCTGGAGCAGTTCTCGCGGGCGGACATGTCGCCGATCCTCGACGAGCCGGCGTCGCGCCACGGGGGCTCGCACCGCGCGCCCGCCGAGGCCGCGCAGGCCGACGCGCCGATGGTGAACCCGACGCTGCCGGAGTCGGTCCGCAACTTCCAGGGCCGCTCGGGTGGCCGCCGCCGCAAGCCGGACGAGTCGCAGCAGCTGCCGGCCGTGCCCGCCGCGCCGCCGGAGCCGACGGGCGGTGGCCGCCGCCGTCGCCCGGACGGCGAGCCCCCGGCGTGGGAGGGCATGGTCGCCGAGCGGGCGTCGATGTCGCGCCGCAACATGGCCCCGGTCGACCCGGCGGACGTGGAGCAGAACGGCAACGGCCACAACGGCGCTCGCAACGGCCGCCGGTCGGCCGAGGCGCCCCCGGGCAGCGGATCGCACACGGCGGGCCGCTCGGTGAGCGAGCTGCTGGCCGCGAACGGCGGAACGGGCTCGACACCCCGCCGCCGTCGCCGCGCGGAGGACTGAGCCCAGCGCCGGACCCAAGCGCCCCAATGTGGCCTTCGGTGCGTCACACGCACCGAAGGCCACATTGGGTGCGCAAGACGCACCGAAGGCCGCCTTGGGGCGCACTCGAAAGCGCCCGGCGGGCTGAACCCGTGCCGTGTGTGCCAGGTGGCGTTTCTCTTCCTGTCCGGTCTGCGTAGGGTGACCGGCTGTGAGCGGAACCCTCTCGCCCGCGACGGGACTCGACCGGGGACGGCGGCCTCGCCGGATCACCGTGCTGCTGCCGGTGCTCGGCCTGATCGTGGTCGCCCTCTGCGGCCTGTTCCTCTTCGGCCTGGCCACCGCGCGGGTCGGCCCGCTCGCCGTCACCATCGGCGTCCTCGCCGCGCTCGTGCCGGTCGCCGGGGTCGTCGCCGGGTTCCTCTGGGTCGACCGCTGGGAGCCCGAGCCCGCGAAGTTCCTGCTGCTCGCCTTCGCGTGGGGTGCCTGCATCGCGACCATCACCGCGCTGCTCATCAACACCACCGCCGAGGCCGTCGGGGACGAGCTGCTCGGCAAGGGCACCGGCAACACCATCGCCGCGCTCATCTCGGCGCCCGTCGTCGAGGAGGCCGCGAAAGCCCTCTTCGTCGTCCTCATCCTGTGGCGGCGGTCCAGCGAGTTCGACGGCGTCGTGGACGGCGTCGTCTACGCCGGGTTCAGCGCCGCCGGGTTCGCGTTCACCGAGAACATCTACTACTTCGGCCGCGCGTTCGCCGACTACGGCTTCGGCGACGGGCACAGCCAAGGCGTCATCACGGCGTTCTTCCTCCGCGGTGTCCTCGCGCCGTTCACGCACCCGCTGTTCGCCGTGCTCACCGGCATCGGGATCGGCATCGCCGCGCGCACGACCACGAAGGCGATGCGGGTCATCGCGCCGATCGCCGGCTACCTCGCCGCCGTCTGCCTGCACGCGCTGTGGAACAGCGCCGCGCTGCTGGGCGGGTCGAAGTTCCTCACCGTCTACTTCCTGATCATGCTGCCGCTGTTCCTCGGCGTGGTCTACCTGGTCGTCCTGCAACGACGGCGGGAGCAGCGCATCATCGCCGCCGCCCTGCCGCACATGGCCGCCGCGCGGTGGATCGCGCCGTCGGAGGTCGACCTGCTGGCCAGCCTGCCCGGGCGACGCGCGTGGCGGCGGCAGGCGAAACGCCAGTCCGGCAAACAAGCCGCGAAGGCCGTCGCGGTGTACCAGGCGAGCGTCACGGAGCTGGCGTTCCTGGACCGCCAGGAGCTCACGAGCGACGACGACCGGCAGCGCCAGCAGGAGCTGCTGCGCACGCTGAAGGCCGCCCGCGCGGAGGCGACGCGCCTCGCCGACGAGGCCGCCCGAGGGTGACCCGGTCCGGGTGAAGCTGGTCACCCGGGCTCAACGCTTCCCGCTCAATCGAGTTAGTCTCGCGCCGTCGTCCGGTACCCGGAAAGGGACTGGAACGAGAGCAGAGGGAGTCTGCCAACCATGAGCGTCCACAGGCGCACGCCATGATGAGGCCCGCTCGCCTGGCGGTCGGCGTCGTCTCCGCCGGCCGGGTGGGCAGTGTGCTCGGTGCCGCGCTGGGCCGGGCGGGGCACACCGTGGTCGCCGCGTCGGGGCTGTCCGCCGCGTCGCTGGCCCGTGCCGAACGCCTCCTCCCCGACGTGCCCCTGCTGCCGCCGGACGAAACCGTCCGCCAGGCGGACCTGGTGCTGCTCGCCCTCCCCGATGACGCGCTGGCCGGCATGGTCCGCGGGCTCGTCGCGACCGAGTCGCTGCGGCCCGGCCAGATCGTCGTGCACACCTCCGGCGCGCAGGGCATCGACGTGCTCGCCCCCGCGGCCGAGGCCGGCGCGCTGGCGCTCGCGCTGCACCCGGTGATGACGTTCACCGGCCGCGAAGAGGACCTCGAGCGGCTGGCGGCGTGCAGCATCGGCGTCACGGCGGCGGCCGACGACGAGGCGGCCTGGAACGTCGGCGAGGCGCTCGCGGTCGAGATGGGTGCCGAGCCGGTGCGCATCCCCGACTCCGCGCGAGCGCTCTACCACGCTGCGTTGACCCACGGCGCGAACCACCTGATGACGCTGGTCGCCGACTGCGCGGAAGTCTTGCGGGAAGCGGGAATCGGGCATTCCGAGCGCCTGGTGGCACCACTGCTTTCGGCGGCGTTGGATAATGTGCTGCGACACGGCGACCGCGCCCTCACCGGGCCGGTCGCGCGTGGCGATCTCGGCACCGTCCGCAAGCACCTCGCGGTGCTGGCGGACCGGGCGCCGGAGGTGGAGCCGGCCTATCGCGCGCTGGCCAGGCGCACGGTGGCGCGTTCCTCGGCTGCCGGGCTGCTGGACACCGCGGCCGCCAAAGACCTCACCGAACTCCTCGACGATCCCGCCGAAGGGCAGCAAGACCAGTGACCACACCGAAATTCAGCCGCGGCACGTTGAACACGTTCGCGTCGCCGGAGCAGATGAGCCAGGTCAGCAAGGCCCTGCACGGCGTCGGCCGCAAGCTGGCGCTCGTCCCGACCATGGGTGCGCTGCACGCCGGCCACCGCGAGCTGATCCGCCGCGCCAAGCGGCTGCCGAACAACGTCGTGGCCACCTCGATCTTCGTCAACCCGCTGCAGTTCGGCGCGGGCGAAGACTTCGAGGCCTACCCGCGGCCGCTGGAGGCCGACCTGGCCGTCCTGGGCGAGGACGGCGTCGAAATCGCGTTCACGCCGAGTGCCGACGCCCTCTACGGCGAGGGCGCGGTCGTGACCGTGCACCCGGGTCCGCTCGGCGACGAGCTGGAGGGCGCTGTCCGGCCCGGCCATTTCGCCGGCGTGCTGACGGTCGTCGCGAAGCTGTTCAACTTGCTTCGGCCCGACTACGCGCTGTTCGGGGAGAAGGACTACCAGCAGCTGGTCCTGATCAAGCGGATGGTGCGCGACCTGAACATCGACACGCACGTCATCGGCGTGCCGACCGTGCGGGAGCGCGACGGGCTGGCGCTGTCGTCGCGCAACGTCTACCTGACGCCCGAGCAGCGTGAAGACGCCGTCGTCCTGTCGGCCGCCCTCACCGCGGGCGCGTTCGTCGGGCGCGACGGTGCGGAGGCGGTCCTCGAGGCCGCGTGGAAGACCCTCGCCGCGCGGCCCGCGGTCGAGGTGGATTACCTGGAGTTGAGGGGAACCGACCTCGGGCCCGCGCCCGTCGATGGTGAAGCACGACTGTTGATCGCGGCCCGGGTGGGGAGTACCCGGCTGATCGACAACGTTCCGGTGTTGCTCGGCGCCGCCGTCGAGCACCCGGAGCGGCTGGACGCAGGGGAATAGGAGTCCACTATGTACCGCACCATGCTCAAGTCGAAGATCCACCGCGTCACCGTGACCCAGGCCGACCTGCACTACGTCGGCTCCGTGACGGTCGACGAGGACCTGATGGAGGCCGCGGACCTGCTGCCGGGCGAACAGGTGTCCATTGTGGACGTCACCAACGGCGCGCGGCTGGAGACCTACGTCATCAAGGGCGAACGCGGCAGCGGCGTGCTCGGCATCAACGGCGCCGCGGCGCACCTGGTGCACCCGGGCGACCTGGTCATCCTCATCTCCTACGGGCAGATGGACGACGCCGAAGCCGCGACGTACGAACCGCGCGTGGTGTTCGTCGACGCGGACAACCGGATCGTCCACCGGCACGCCGACCCGGGCTACGCGCCGGAGGGATCGGGGCTGCTGTCCGGCACGGTGACGCTGCCGCCGGAGGAGGAGACGGCGGTGTTCCCGGTCGCGGAGACGGCCGACGCCCGCCGCCTCGACGCGTTGCTGCACGCCGAGAGCTGACGCGCTTGCTGCTCACCGTCGACGTCGGCAACACGAACATCGTCCTGGGGCTCTGGTCCGGCCACGACCTGGTGGGCGACTGGCGCATGCGGACGGACGCGCGCATCACGGCCGACGAGCTGGCGTTGACGGTGCGCGGCCTGCTGGGCCCGCACGCGGATTCCGTGACGGGCATCAGCGCGTTGTCGACGGTGCCGGCGGTGCTGCGCGAACTGCGCGTGATGCTGACGCGGTACTACGCCGCCGTGCCGAAGATCGTGGTGGAGCCGGGCGTCCGCACGGGTGTGGCGCTGCTGGTGGACAACCCGAAGGAGGTGGGCGCGGACCGGCTGGCGAACACGCTGGCCGCGCACCACCTCCACAGTGGAACGGCGTGCGTGGTCGTCGACTTCGGCACGTCGACCAATGTGGACGCGATCTCGGCGCGCGGCGAGTTCCTCGGCGGCGCGTTCGCCCCAGGGATCGAGATTTCGGTGGACGCGCTGGCGTTGCGCGCGGCGGCGTTGCGGAAGGTCGAGCTGGTCCCGCCGCGGTCGGTGATCGGCAAGAACACGGTCGAGTGCCTGCAGTCGGGGATCCTCTACGGGTTCGCCGGGCAGGTGGACGGGCTGGTGCGGCGGATCGTCCGCGAGCTGTCGCCGAACGGGACGGAACCGGTCGCGGTCTTGGCGACCGGCGGGTTGGCGCCGTTGGTGATCAGCGAGTCGGAGACGATCACCGACCACGTCCCGGATCTGACGCTGCTGGGGCTGCGGCTGGTCTACGAGCGGAATATCCGCCCTTAGGTCTTGATCGCGGTGACGAGCGTGCGCACGAGTTCTTCGCCGTCCACGCCCCACTTCTCCTCGGCCAGGTGGCCGGTGAGTTCGAGCCCGGCGATGCCGTGCGCGCTCGACATGAGCAGGGCGCCGTAACGGCGGGCGTCGGCGTCCCCGACCAAGGCGGCGACGGCGTCGAGGTACTGGTTCTCGACGCGGCTCGCGGCCGCGGCGGCGTCCGGGGCGTCGGCCGGGGTGCTGAACATCAGCGCGTACAGGTGCGGTTGCTTCCGGCCGAGCCCGATGAGGGCCAGGAGCGCTCGTTCGAGCGTCTCGGCCGGAGTCGCGTCCGGCTCGGCGCGCAGCTGTTCGACGTCGTCGGCCAGGGAGTTCCAGGCGTCGACGGCGAGCTGGGTCAGCAGGTGCGCCTTGTCTTCGAAGTGCCCGTACGGCGCGCCGCGCGAGACGCCGGCCCGGGCACCCACCGCGCGGAGCGTCACGGCGTCGGGTCCGCCCTCGTCGAGCAGCTCCGCCGCGGCGCGCACGAGGGCGTTCCGGGTCGCGGCCGCGCTTTCCGCTCGGGTCGTCATGGTTGACATTGTCACATGAGTTCTGGACAGTGGTTCGTATGACAGCGTCACATGAACTCATGGTCGTCACCGGTGCCTCGACGGGGCTGGGTTTGGCGACTGCCCGCGCGCTCGCCGCTCGCGGCTACCACGTCTTGGCGGGCGTCCGCCGTGAAGCTGACGCTTCCGCCATCCGGGCCGAGGGCATTTCGCCGGTGATCCTGGACATCACGCGGCCGTCGGACGTTGCTTCTCTTGCTTCGCAGGTGGCTGCTTCGGAGTTTCCGCTGCGCGCTCTGATCAACAACGCGGGCATCTCGGTGAACGCGCCGGTCGAGACCTTGCCGCTCGACGAGTGGCGGCGGCTGTTCGACGTCAACTTGTTCGGGCAGGTCGCCGTGACGCAGGCGCTGCTGCCGTTCCTGCACGCCAGCAGCGGGCGGATCGTGAACATCAGCTCGGTGGGTGGGAAGGTCGCGATGGCGACTTACGGGCCGTACGCGGGGACGAAGTTCGCGCTCGAGGCGGTCAGTGACGCACTCCGCCGGGAACTCGCCCCGCACGGCGTGGACGTGGTCGTGGTCGAGCCGGGCGCGGTGCGGACTGAGATGGGCTCGCGAGGCGCGGCCACGGCGACCGGGCTCGCCGCGAAGATGAGCGCGGAGCATCAGCGGCGGTACGGCGGGCTCGTCGAGGCCGTGGTCGCTCATTCGTTGCGGTTCACGCGGGCGGGCATGCCGGCGGAGAAGGCGGGCGGGATCGTGGCCGACGCGGCCACGATCCGGCGCCCGCGGACGCGGTACACGATCGGCCGGGACGCGGGGTTTTTGACGCGATTGGTGCGGGTTTTGCCGGACCGGCTGCTGGATCGGGTCACCGCGGCGACTCTGCGGCCTTACTTTCCGCGGGCCAGCCTTCGGCGCTCGAGCACGTAGCCGAGTGCCGTCACCGCCAGGGCCGGGAAGGCCACTTTGGCCTGGGGGAACTTGTCTTCGCCCGGCGGGTCCACGGCTTTCGAGCCGGGGTAGGCCAGCGCGGAGATCTGCGTCAGCCAGTACAGCGAGGCCAACGCGGCCCCGGCGTCGAGACTGGCCCGGGTCGGTGCGCGCCACAGCTGCCACAGGCTGGTGACGCCGAGCGCGAGCCCGAGGCTCATGGTCTGCCCGTTGTGGAACTTCGCGTGCGGCGGCCAAGCGGGGTTGTGCACGTGGGTTTCGTTCCAGTCGGCCCGGTAGGGGCCGACCGCGGTCACGAGTGACGTCAGCGAGATCAGGGTGCGGCCCAACGATTTCCGGCTCATCCCCGCAGTATGGAACCTCCAGCTTGATCGAGGTCAATGCAAAATCTTCAACCCCACCACACCGGCGACGATCAACCCCAAGCACGTCAACCGAGCCGCGGTCACCGAGTCGCCCAGTGCGAGCATCCCGTACAGCGCCGTGCCGATCGTCCCGATGCCCACCCACACCGCGTACCCCGTCCCCAGCGGGATCTCCCGCAGCGCGTACGCCAGTCCGCTCATGCTGAGTACCAGTGCGACCGCGAACGTCGCCACCGAAGCCGGCTTGAAGAACCCCTTGAGCGCCGCCGCCCAGACCGTTTCCAGGATTCCGGACAGGATCAGGACCAACCAGGACATGAAAACCCTTTCGCAGTGCTTGTTCACACTGCGCCGTCTTGTCCTGACCGGGTACGACGCGCTCGTCCGGGACGTCGGGCGACGTCCCTTCCGAAGCTAGCATGACAAAAAATGTCTCACCGGCGCCGGGCGCGCAGGCCCCACGTAATCAACGGCAGGTCGAACTCGCCGCTCGCCGTGGCCGGATTCGACGCCAGGAACTCGCGCAGCGTCGCCAGCAGCGCCGTCGACTCCTCCGGTGCCGACACGATCACCATCGAATACGTCGCGATCGTTTCCAGCAGGCTCTCCGCCGTGCGCCGTTGCACATGGCGAAACCGGTCGCTTTCGAACGGCTCGAACTCGGGGTGCGCCACGTCGCGCAAATCCTCCGTGGACGCCGGGCGGCGGGCGCCCTCGCGGCCGAGTTCGGTGAACTTCGCCACCCACGGCACCGATTCGTCTTCGTAGTTCCACATCGGGACCAGTACGCCGCCCGGGCGCAGCACGCGCGCGATCTCCGTCATCGCCGCCGGGACGTCGAACCAATGGAACGCCTGGCCGACGAAAACCGCGTCGACGGCCGCGTCGGGCACCGGGATCCGTTCCGCGCGGCCCGCCAGCGACGTCGCCGACGGCACCACCCGGCCCAGTTCGGCGCGCATTTCCGGGTCGGGTTCGACCGCCGTGACGTCGAGCCCGAGTTCCGCCAGGCCGAGAGTGAGCTTGCCCGTTCCGGCACCCAGGTCGAGTACGCGCCGCGGTGCCTCGCGAGCGCCCGAAAGGCCCCATTCGATCGCTTCCCGCGGGTAGCCGGGCCGGTGCTCGGCGTACGCGGCGGCTCGGCTGCCGAACGAAGCCGCCCGGCGGGCGCGCGTGGGATCACTCACGGGGCCAGGTTACCGATCCGGCCGGAAGTAGGCCGTCCCTCGAGCGGCGAGCAACCGTCGCTGCGAAAGCCGTCGGCCGTGACTGTAGCCGGATCGGTAACGAACGACGCAGTATGGACGGAAAGGAAAGGTAATCCGGTTGGCGTAGCGCACAGCCGGGTTCGTACCCTATGGGCCATGACCGAAAACCCCGCTTCCACCAGCGTGCCCGCCGAAGACGAACTGCCCGAGCAGATGCGGGTGCGCCGGGAGAAGCGCGACCGGATCCTCGCGGAGGGTATCGATCCCTACCCGGTCGAGGTACCCCGGACGCACTCGCTCGCCGAGGTGCGGGCGGCGCACGAGGGGCTGCCCGTCGACACCGCCACCGGTGTGACCGTCGGCGTCACCGGCCGGGTGATGTTCCTGCGCAACACGGGCAAGCTGTGCTTCGCGAGCCTTCGCGAGGGTGACGGCACCGAGCTGCAGGCCATGATCAGCCTGGCGAAGGTCGGCGAGGACGCGCTGGCGGCGTGGAAGTCCGACGTCGACCTCGGCGACCACGTCTTCGTGCAGGGTGAGGTCATCACCTCCAAGCGCGGCGAGCTGTCCGTGATGGCCGACGCCTGGCGCATCACGTCGAAGGCGCTGCGCCCGCTGCCCAACGCCTTCAAGGACCTGGCCGAAGAGACCCGGATCCGCCAGCGCTACGTCGACCTCATCATGCGCCCGCGTGCGCGGGACGTCGTGCGCACGCGCGCCGGCGTGGTCCGGTCGCTGCGGGAGTCGTTCCACCGCCGCGGGTTCACCGAGGTCGAGACGCCGATGCTGCAGACGCTGCACGGCGGCGCCGCGGCCCGCCCGTTCGTCACGCACTCGAACGCGTTCGACATGGAGCTGTTCCTGCGGATCGCGCCGGAGCTCTACCTCAAGCGCTGCGTCGTCGGCGGCATCGAAAAGGTCTTCGAGATCAACCGCAACTTCCGGAACGAGGGCAGCGACTCCTCGCACTCGCCGGAGTTCGCCATGCTCGAGTACTACGAGGCGTACGCCACCTACGACACCAATGCGGTGATGACCCGCGAGCTGATCCAGGAGGCCGCGCAGGCGGTGCTGGACACCCAGGTCGTCACCCTGCCCGACGGTTCGGAGTACGACCTGTCCGGCGAATGGACCACACTCGGAATGTACGAGTCGTTGTCCGATTCCCTCGGCGAAGAGGTGACGCCGGAGACGCCCGCCGCCAAACTGCACGGATTCGCGCAGGCCAGGGGCCTGGAAGTGGATCCGAAGCTCGGGCACGGGAAGCTCGTCGAGGAACTGTGGGAACACCTCGTCGGAGATCACCTGCACGCCCCCACGTTTGTGCGTGATTTTCCGCTGGAGACGTCGCCATTGACCAGGCAGCACCGCTCACGGCCCGGCGTCGCCGAGAAGTGGGACCTCTACGTGCGCGGATTCGAACTCGCCACCGGATACTCCGAGCTGGTCGATCCGGTCGTCGAACGGGAACGGCTCACCGAACAGTCCCGGCTGGCCGCGCAGGGCGATAGCGAAGCCATGCGGCTCGACGAGGATTTCCTCCGTGCCCTGGAGTACGGAATGCCGCCCAGCGGCGGTGTCGGAATGGGGATCGACCGGCTCCTGATGGCGCTGACCGGTCTCGGTATCCGGGAGACGATCCTCTTCCCGCTCGTGCGACCTGAATAACCCGGCGGTGTCGTATACCGCAATGAGATTTGCGCTGTCCTCCAGAAGCGGGTACTAATGTTCTAGACAAAGTCTTCTGTCCGGGGCTCGCCCCGTAACCAGATCATTGCGCAAGTCCCCGCAGGAGGAATCGGATGGCACAGAAGGTGCTCGTCTCGCTGGTCGACGACCTGGACGGCAGCGAGGCGGAAGAGACCGTCGAGTTCGGTTTGGACGGCGTCAGCTACCAGATCGACCTCTCTTCGGAAAACGCCGAGGAGCTGCGGGACGCACTCGCCCAGTACGTCGAGCACGCGCGTCGCGCCGGTGGCCGCAAGCGCGCTTCGGTGCGTCCGGTCGCGGGCAAGGGCCCGTCCCGGCCGGCGGCCGTCGACCGCGAGCAGAACCAGGCCATTCGCGCGTGGGCGCGCAAGAACGGTTACGCGGTTTCGGACCGGGGCCGGATCCCGTCCGAGGTCGTCGACGCCTACCACAAGAAGAACTGAGGACGCTTCCGCCGGTCCGGGTGCACGCAGGTCACCGGGCCGGCCGGAAACTCCTCGAAGCGGGGTACAGCCGAGGCCGCCGGGCGAATTCGCCCGGCGGCTTTCTTCATGTCCGATCGTTGTCCGGTGTCCGTTCGCTGTCCGCCCGCGCCGTCCGGGCGTACTCCGCGGGCGGCTGACCCGTGACGGCGCGGAAATCGCGGATGAAGTGCGACTGGTCGCTATAGCCCAGCCGAACCGCCAGTCCGGCGTAATCCGCCTCACCTTCGGTGGTGATCCGCCGCGCGGCGTCGTTGAGCCGGTATATCCGGATCGCCCACTTGGGGGTGCAGCCGACGTGTTCGGCGAACAACCGCTGTACGGACCGGGTGGTTAGTCCAGTATCCGCGCACAGTTGCGCCACCCGGGTAATTCCCGGGTCGCGCGCGATTGATTCCACGGCCTCGGCGGCCCGTCGCGCGGCCGGCGAGAGCTCGACGGGATTTGCGATCAGCAAGTTGTCGATCGCGTGGACCATTTGCGCGTCGCCGGCCGCGTTCTGCACCGATTCCGCGGCGTCGATCGCCTTCCGTCCGAAAACGTCCGCGAGCGGGACAGCGCGGTCGGCGATGTCACTCACCGGGGCGCCGAGGAACGCGCGGAAGCACCCCGGGCGGAAACGCACACCCAAGCCCTGGACGCGGCCTTCGAGGCGGTGGGAAAAGACGTCGTGCGCCGGGCCGTGGACGCCGGACGCGCCGGGGAAGAACGTGACGTGCACCGCGAGGTTCGGCAGGACGCGCTGGTCGTGGGCCGGTTTGCCGCGCAGGTCCCAGTGCAGCACCCAGTGGTAGTCGACGAATTCCGCCAGCTCGGGCGCGGGCGCGTATCGGTTCAGCGTGAACATCGTGCGCGCGGTGGCCTCGGCCACGATGCCGCGCGGGATCCGGTGCTCGCCCACGTGGACCACGGTAGCTGTCGCGTTCCTTCAAGACGGCCCGGCGGCGCCCCCGATTGGATCGCGGGATGACCGCTTCGCACCTCCGGCCCGCCGCGGCCGAGTTCCTCCGGGTCGCCCACGCGGCGCACGACCTGTCCGCCCCGACGCCGTGCGCGGGCTACGACGTCCGCGGGCTGCTCAACCACCTCTTGTACTGGGGCCCGTGGCTCGTCGCCGCCGGGCGTCGGGAGGCCCCGCCGGAGCCGTCGGCCACCGAGGGCGCGGCGGGGCTGGTGACGGCGGACTGGCGCGCGGCGCTGGAGAAGCAGACGGAGACGCTGGTGGACGTTTTCGGCACGCCTTCGGCGTGGGAGGGGATGACGGCGCTCGGCGCCTCGCCCCTCCCGGCGGCGGTGGTCGGCGACATGGTGCTGGGCGAGTTCGTCCTGCACGGGTGGGACCTCGCCCGGGCGAGCGGGCAGGAGCTGCGGTGCGCCCCCGAGGCGGCAATGGCGGTGTACGAGTCCGCGGTGGCCATGGGCGAGCAGGCGCGGTCGATGGGCGTCTACGGGGAGGCGGTGGCGGTGCCGGAGGGCGCTTCGCCGCTGGAGCGGGCTCTCGGCGCTTCCGGGCGGGACCCGGCCTGGACCGCCTGACGGTTGTCCACAGAGGTGCTCGGATGTGGACAACTGCGGTGCTCGGGCGGTGATCGGCCGGTTTTGTCGGGGGCCGCCGATAGACTGGAACGGGGACGCCCCCCAGGGAAGGGCGGGGCTCCGGCAAAGTCGGGTGGGGCGATGCTCCGCCCGGCACGACCGCCCGCGAACGCCGGGCCGAAGAGGCGCTTCGGCGGCCCTCGGACCGGCCGCACCGATCCGACTATGCCGGGACCCTGACGGCGGACGCGACGAACGACTCGTTCATGCCATCCGCCAACCGCCACCTCCACGACTGACTACCCACCGCCTCGCCACGCCACAAAAGCCGACGCCAAAGGCGGGAGGCCCCCGAGAACAGACACCGACGAGAACCCAGACTCCCCCCGCACCCCGATCCGAAGCCAGAACACGGCCGGCAGCGCCGGGTCAAGGCATCTTTCCCGCCTTGACGCGGTGTTGCCGGCCGTAGTCACCATGACAGCTTCGGGGTGCCGGAAGGGCTTTGGCAGGACAGCTGTTCCCGCCCGGCACCACCGCCCGCGGAACGCTGGGCTTCGGTGGTCATCAACGAATCGTTCATCGCATCCGGCGAGGTAAACGACTCGGCCATGACGTCACCGGCCGCCGGACCGGCCGCACCGATCCGACTTTGCCGGAGCCCTGCCAGGGACGAGCGGGGGCCGTCTGAGGGGGCTGGGGCTACCGGGCGCAGGTGCGCGGGCAGCCGTCGCACTCGGACTCGGCCGGGAGCAGGTACGAGAAGCAGCAGCTCTCGCGCCGCCGGGTCCACTGCCGGTTCTCCAGGCGCAACGTCGAGGCGGACGTCAGCGGCGGGTACCGCGCGTCGAGCACCAGGGCCGCGTCCGCGACGGCGGCGCCTTCGGCCTCCGGGGTCCGGGCCGCGCCCCACAAGGCGCTCTCCAGGGCGTCCGTCGCCGCGGCCCAGAGCGTCCGGCGGCCGAAGGGGCTCTGGGTCCCGTACGCCTGGACGAACTCGGCCGCGTGTGCCGTGTAGCGGGCCCGGAGGACCGCCGCCAGGGCGCGCTCGTCGCGGACCACCGTCGCGCCCCGGGTGGCCGAGGCCGGGTCGGTCGGCAGGCAGCAGAACCCGTCGCCGAGCACCGTCAGCGCGTGCGGGTACGGCTGGTCGTCGCCGACGCGGAAGGCCAGGTCGGCGGGCCGGAGCGAGGGCACCCGCCGCTCGTGGTGCAGGAGCAGGGCGCCGACCCGGGCCGGGACGTGCAGGTACCACGCGACCAGGTACGCGTCGGCGGTCCGCGGCGGGGCCTCGCCGTACTCGCGCCGCAGCCAGGCGGTCAGGCGGGTGCGCCACTCGCCGAGGAAACCGGCCAAGGCGGCCGAACAGCGGATTCCGCCCTCCGGGACGTCCCGCCGCAGGTCGAGCCGCCGCAGGGACGGCACGAGACCGTCCGCCGTCTCGCGGGTGCTCGGCTGCGTCATGGCGTCCTCCTTAGGCGTGCCTAACCTAATGGATTGCGCCGATCGGGTGGCTGTCGCCCTGGTCACTCCCAGCTTGCGGAGTGTTCGCGGTGAGCGGACACCGCGCGAACGGCGGAATCCGGGTGGCTGTCCGCACGTTGGGGTTGACGTAAAGGTGCAGGGCAACCTGAAGATGGAAGCACCCGGCAGACCCCACGTCCGGGTGCGGAAAAGGCCACGAAGAGCCCCAGCGGTACGCCAGCGCGACGAGTTGGCTACTAGAGTGGTCTCACGGTGCTGAATCCATCGCGGTGAAAGCACGATGGAAACGGGCCGCCGGCGCAGCAGTCGAGGGAGTGCACATGTTTGAGAGGTTCACCGACCGCGCGAGGCGGGTGGTCGTCCTGGCTCAAGAAGAGGCCAGGATGCTCAACCACAACTACATCGGCACCGAGCACATCCTCCTGGGTCTGATCCACGAGGGTGAGGGTGTCGCCGCCAAGGCGCTGGAGTCGCTGGGTATCGCGCTGGAGGGCGTCCGCCAGCAGGTCGAGGAGATCATCGGCCAGGGCCAGCAGGCCCCGAGCGGGCACATCCCCTTCACGCCGCGGGCCAAGAAGGTGCTGGAGCTGTCGCTGCGCGAAGCGCTGCAGCTCGGCCACAACTACATCGGCACCGAGCACATCCTGCTCGGCCTGATCCGCGAGGGCGAGGGCGTCGCCGCGCAGGTCCTGGTCAAGCTGGGCGCGGACCTGAACCGGGTCCGCCAGCAGGTGCTGCAGCTGCTCTCGGGCTACCAGGGCAAGGAGTCCACCGAGACCGGTTCCGGCGGCCGCGGTGAGGGCACCCCGTCCTCGTCGCTGGTGCTGGACCAGTTCGGCCGCAACATGACCGTGCTGGCCCGCGAGGGCAAGCTCGACCCGGTCATCGGGCGCGGCAAGGAGATCGAGCGGGTCATGCAGGTGCTGTCCCGCCGGACCAAGAACAACCCGGTGCTCATCGGCGAGCCCGGCGTCGGCAAGACCGCCGTCGTCGAGGGCCTCGCGCAGAGCATCGTCAAGGGCGAGGTGCCCGAGACGCTCAAGGACAAGCAGCTCTACACGCTGGACCTGGGCTCCCTGGTCGCCGGCTCCCGCTACCGCGGTGACTTCGAAGAGCGCCTGAAGAAGGTGCTCAAGGAGATCAAGACCCGCGGCGACATCATCCTGTTCATCGACGAGCTGCACACGCTGGTCGGGGCGGGTGCCGCCGAGGGCGCGATCGACGCGGCTTCGATCCTGAAGCCGATGCTCGCCCGCGGTGAGCTGCAGACGATCGGCGCGACCACGCTCGAGGAGTACCGCAAGTACATCGAGAAGGACGCCGCCCTCGAGCGCCGGTTCCAGCCGATCCAGGTCGGCGAGCCGTCGCTGGAGCACACGATCGAGATCCTCAAGGGCCTGCGCGACCGGTACGAGGCGCACCACCGCGTCTCGATCACCGACTCGGCGCTGGTCGCCGCCGCGACCCTGGCGGACCGGTACATCAACGACCGGTTCCTCCCGGACAAGGCGATCGACCTGATCGACGAGGCCGGCGCCCGGATGCGCATCCGCCGCATGACCGCGCCGCCGGACCTGCGCGAGTTCGACGAGAAGATCGCGAACGTCCGCCGCGACAAGGAGTCCGCGATCGACGCGCAGGACTTCGAGCGGGCCGCCCGCCTGCGTGACGAGGAGAAGACCCTCCTCGGCCAGAAGGGCGAGCGGGAGAAGCAGTGGAAGGACGGCGACCTCGACGTCGTCGCCGAGGTCGACGACGAGCAGATCGCGGAGGTGCTGGCCAACTGGACCGGCATCCCGGTGTTCAAGCTGACCGAGGAGGAGACCACCCGGCTGCTGCGCATGGAGGAAGAGCTCCACAAGCGCATCATCGGCCAGGAGGACGCGGTCAAGGCCGTCTCGCAGGCGATCCGCCGTACGCGTGCCGGTCTGAAGGACCCGAAGCGCCCGTCGGGCTCGTTCATCTTCGCCGGCCCGTCGGGTGTCGGTAAGACCGAGCTGTCGAAGGCGCTGGCCTCGTTCCTGTTCGGCGAGGACGACGCGCTCATCCAGATCGACATGGGTGAGTTCCACGACCGCTACACCGCTTCGCGGCTCTTCGGTGCCCCTCCGGGCTACGTGGGCTACGAAGAGGGTGGCCAGCTGACGGAGAAGGTGCGTCGCAAGCCGTTCTCGGTGGTGCTGTTCGACGAGATCGAGAAGGCGCACCAGGAGATCTACAACACGCTCCTGCAGGTGCTGGAGGACGGCCGCCTGACCGACGGTCAGGGTCGCACGGTCGACTTCAAGAACACGGTCCTCATCTTCACGTCCAACCTGGGCACGTCGGACATCTCGAAGTCCGTCTCGCTCGGGTTCGCCGGGTCCAACGACACCGGCACCCGGTACGAGAAGATGAAGCAGAAGGTCAACGAGGAAATGAAGAAGCATTTCCGCCCGGAGTTCCTGAACCGGATCGATGACATCATCGTGTTCCACCAGCTGACGCAGGAACAGATCATCATGATGGTCGACCTGATGATCGGCCGCGTGGAGACGCAGCTGCGTGCGAAGGACATGGAGCTGGAGCTCACGGCGAAGGCGAAGTCGCTGCTGGCCAAGCGCGGGTTCGACCCGGTGCTGGGTGCGCGGCCGCTGCGCCGCACGATCCAGCGCGAGATCGAGGACCAGCTGTCGGAGAAGATCCTGTTCGGCGAGGTCGAGCCGGGTCAGATCATCCTGGTCGACGTCGAGGGCTGGAGCGGCAACCCCGAGGACAAGGACGACCAGGCCCGGTTCACCTTCCGCGGTGAGCGCAAGCCGTCGTCGGTCCCGGACGCCCCGCCGGTCAGCATCGGCGCGGGCCACGAGGAGCAGAGCGGCGAAGCCGAAAGCGAGTGATCGGCTGAGCGGCACGTAGGAAGGGCGGTTCCCCTGAGCGGGGAGCCGCCCTTCTTGCTGTCGGGGGCCGTGAGACGATGCCCGCGGGGCTTGGGAGGGAACCGCCGTGGACGTGCTGTCGATCGACTTCGGGACTTCCAGCACCGTCGGCGTCCTCTCCGCCTTCGGGCGCGGGCCGCGGGCCATCGAAGTCGACGGGTCCGTCACCATGTCCTCCGCCGTCTTCGTCAACGATGACGGCCTCCTCGTCGTCGGGCAGGATGCCGAACGGCGGGCGCGGCTCGATCCCAGCCGGTTCGAACCCAATCCCAAGCGGCGCATCGATGAAGGCACCCTCGACCTCGGTGGCACGAGGGTCGACGTCACCGATGCCTTCGCCGCCGTGCTGCGGCGGATCGGTGAGGAAGCCGAACGGCAGCTCGGCCGGCCGCCCGGGCAGACGCGGATTTCGCACCCCGCCGGCTGGGGCGCCACCCGGCAGGACGCCGTCCGGACCGCCGCCGCCAAGGCCGGGCTCGCCGACGTCCGGCTGGTCCCGGAACCCGTCGCCGCCGCCGCGCACTACGCCAGCATCGGGCACCGGCTCGCCGGGCCCATCGGCGTCTACGACCTCGGGGCCGGCACCTTCGACTGCGCCGTCGTCGGGGTGACGCGGCAAGGCTTCGTCGTGCTCGCCGAGGACGGCCTGTCCGATCTCGGCAGCCTCGACATCGACCAGGCGCTGCTCGTCCACATCGGACGGTCCGTCTCGCACGCCGATCCCGCGCAGTGGCAACGGCTTCTGCGCCCGCAGTCCACCGCGGACCGCCGCACCCGGCGCGCGCTGCTGCAGGACGTCCGCGACGCCAAGGAAAGCCTTTCCCGCCACACTCAGACCCACGTGCCGATGCCCGAGCCGTTCGGCGACGTCCTGGTCAGCCGCGACGAGCTCGAAGCCCTGGTGCGGCCCAGCCTGCTCCGCAGCGCCGAACTGCTCGGCGCGACGATCCGCCGGGCCGGGCTGAGCCCCGCGCAGCTCGCCGGCGTCTACCTCGTCGGCGGGCCGAGCCGGATGCCGTTGCTGGCCACGCTGCTCGCGCGCCAGCTCGGCGTCACGCCGACCACGCAGGACCAGCCCGAGACCGCCGTCGCCTTCGGGTTGCACCACGTCCCGCTGGGCAGCACCTCCGACCTCACCGTGCCCGCCTTCGCTCCGGTCCGCCCGCCCGCAGCGCCGCCGCGACCCCAGCCGTGGCAACAACCACCAGCCGCCCGGTACGCGCCGCCGCCCGCGCCGCCGAAGCGCCGGAACACCAAGCCGTGGCTCATCGCGCTCGCCGTGCTCGTCGTCGTCGCGATCGTGGTCACCGTCGCCGTGCTGGTCAGCCGGAGCGACGCGGCTCAGTCCACAATGGACTGCACGTCGACGGCCCAGCGCGACCAGACCGGTTTCACGCCCTGCCTGCGTTCGCTCGCCGGCACCGTCCCGGACCACGCGACCTGCGTGCGGGCCGACCAGGTGGCCGAGCTGGTGCACGCCCAGGCCGCGGTCAGCTGCGGGCTCGGCCGCGGCGACGTCGTCAGCTACTACCAGGGCGTGACCGTCGACGACGTCGAGGCGGGCGCGAAGCTGCAGATGGGCAGCGGCGGCGTCGAACGCGGCACGTGGGACGGCGGCGGGCTGCGCGGCCGGTACGTCGCCGGGGCCGGCAGCGTCACCGCCGTCGTGCTCTTCGGCGCGGAGGACCGCCGGGCAGCCGCGCTCTACGTTTCGCTCGACATCCGCGGCGGCCGCGTCGGCGAGCTCCTCGAGTTCTTCAAGAGCGACCTCAAGCCGTCCTGACTCACCAGGCCTTGCCGAGCCGCATGCCCTTGTCGTACCAGTCGTCGTCCGCGACCGGCCCGGCCGGCGGCGCCGCGGGCGGGGCGTCCGAAGACCGGTCCTTCAGCACAGCGTCGTCCTGCTCCGCCGGAGCAGAAGCAGCGGCGGGAGCGGAGTCCGGAGCCGGGACCGGCGGCGGCGTCGGCTCGAACTGCATCCGCCAGCGCAGCCGGTCCAGCACGTAGCCGCCGGCGCCGGCCTGCGCCAGCAGCTGCCCGGTCCGCTGCGCCGACTCCCGCTGCGCGTCGATGTACGTCCGTAGCACGGCGTCCGCGATCTCCGCCGGCGTCATCCCCGAGACGGCGTCGGTGAGCCGCAGCCGGGTCAGCACGCCGTCGGTGTTGACCGACAGCGAAACGGCGCCGTCGGCGGACGTCGCCGTCGCCGACAGCGCGGACAGCTCGGCCAGGAGGGCTTCGCGGTCAGCCATCCAGCCTCCCGGCGTGCGTCGCGCCGCTCGACACCTGCCCGTCCGGCGCGATGTCGACGTTCGCGTCCCGCACGTTCTTCTCGGTCCGGCGCGAAGTGTGGTCGGTTTCGAAGTTGTCCGGGTCGAAGCTCGAGCCCGGGCTGACGTCGGGCGCGTCGGGGATCGCCGGCAGGTCGACGGCTTCGTCGCCGATGCGGTTCGCCAGCGTGTGGGCCGCTTCGCCGGCGCCATCACGGATCTTGCCCGCGCTGTCCATGAAGCTGCTGTAGAGGTCCAAGGCGTTGTCGCCCTTGATCTCCGCCTGGTTGGCGACCACCGCGGTGATCGCGCCGCCCGCGGCGTTGCCGGCGACCAGCGCGCCGTTGGCGGCGGTGAAGATCGACGCGCCCGCCGCGGCGCCCGCTCCACCGGTGGCCACGGCGAGCAGGCCGGTGACCGCGCCGGCGAACGTCGCCGCGAGCACCTTCGACGCCGCCCCTTCGCGCTTGCGGTCCTGATCCTTCTTGTAGTCCTCCGCCGTCTGCTTGAACGTGGAGCCGAGGTTGTTCAGGTCCTGCCGGGCGGACGCGACGGCCTCGCGCGCCGCGACGAGATCGGCTTCCAGCACGGTGATCTTGGTTTCGACCTCGGTGAAGGTGTCGGCCAGATCGTTCAGGTAGGCCTTGACGGCGTTCGCCGCGGAGCCGCGCCACACGTCGAGGAACTGCCGGGCGTCGTCGAGCTTCGGCTTCGAGTCGCGCTGCAGCTGCTTCCAGACGGCGTCGTGGTTCATGATCAGGTGCTGCAGACCCGAAGCCGACTCGTGGTCGATGTCGGCGTCGGAGAACTCGCGGTAGACCCCGGCGATTTCGTCCTGCATCTTCCGGACGTTCTCGTTGGAGTCGTCGAAGCCGAACAGCAGGAAGTCGGTCGTCCGGAGGACGTCGAGGGCGTCCAGCGCGTCGTTCGCGCCCTCCTTCAGGTCCTCGGAGATCCCTTCGAGGAGCTCGGCGCGGCGGTCTTCGCCGCTGGACATCGGTTCGGCGTCGAGGCCGGTGTCGAAGTAGCCGTCCATCGTTCCCTCAGTTCGCTTCCAGGCCCGCGGCCGCGCGGTTGACGTGCTGCTTCGAGTCCTCGTCGGCCTTTTCGTACAGTTCCGCGACCCGCATCAGCGCGTGGCTGGTGTCCGCGGTGGTCTGGTGCAGCTGCGCGACGAGCTTCTGGATCTTCGCCAGGTGGTCGTTGTAGGCCTTGGCGACCTCCGGCATCCCCAGCGACCGGCCGAAGGCGTTCTGCACGGGCAGCATGCCGGTGATGCCGCCGAAGATCCCGCCACCGTCCGAGGAAACCGGCACATCGGTCCCGCGCAGGCCGCTGGACGCGGTTTCCGCGGCCTCGGCGGCGCCGGCCAGCGCGCGGGCGGAGTCGCGGAGATCCTGCAGGTCGGTCTCGAACCCGATCATCGTTCACCTCTTCTTCCGGGCAGGCGTCCCGACATGTAAACACCGTTCGGTCGCCCGACAGGGGGATTCGGAGGTGGTGTGCGTCAGATCACGGAGATGATCAATGCTCCGCGCCCGCGCTGACCGCGATGTCCTCCGCCGTCGCCAACGCCGTGTCCGCCAACGCTTCCAGCGCGGCCGCGATCCGGTCCACCCCCAGCGACGGCGCGGCCGTCCCCGACGCCGCGACCTGCTCCGGGCTGAACGGGACGTGCACGAACCCGCCGCGCACCCCGGGAAACTCCGTCAGCAGGTGCATCAACCCGTAGAACACCTGGTTGCACACGTACGTCCCCGCCGTGTGCGACACCGACGCCGGCACGCCCGCCGAGCGGATCGCCGCCACGCACGCCTTCACCGGCAACGTCGTGAAGTACGCCGCCGGGCCGTCCGGGACCACCGGGACGTCCACCGGCTGCTCGCCCGCGTTGTCCGGGATGCGCGCGTCGACCAGGTTGATCGCGACGCGCTCCGGGGTCACCTCCTGCCGGCCGCCCGCTTGGCCGACGCACACCACCAGCGACGGCCGGTGCTCGAGGAAAGCCGCGCGCAACGCCGGCAGCGACGCCGCGAACTCGCACGGCAGCTCGACCGCCGCGATGTCGTCGCGGCGGGCACCGAGCAGGGAAACCGCCTGCCAGGACGGGTTCACCGACTCGCCGCCGAACGGCGCGAACCCCGTCATCAGCACCCTGGCCATACCCACCTCCGAAACGCCGTGAAGGCCACCCTACGACCGCGGGGTGGCCTTCACGAACGATCGGATCAAGCGGCGGGCTTCAACCCACCGGGGAACAGGTACTGGTCGGCGGGCTTGCCGGCGCCGTACACCCACGCGTCGAAGAACCCCTGCAGGTTCTTGTGCGCGACGAGCTCGGTGTACCGCTGGAAGTCCTGCATGCTCGCGTTCCCGTCGCGGTGCAGCGCCGGCCACGTCTTGAGCACCCTGGAGAAGGCCTGCTCACCGACGTAGTTGCGCAGCGCGTGCAGCATCATCGGGCCCTTGGAGTACACGTACGTGAACTCCTGGCCGGCGCCCATGTCGTACAGCTTGCCGTTCCAGAACGTCGTCGACGCCTTCTTGACGTCGTCCGCGTACTGCTTGTTCAGGTCGACGCCTTCCTTGCCCTCGTCCCAGAGCCAAGTGGCGTAGGACGCGAAGCACTCGTTCAGGCAGACGTCCCGCCAGTGCGCCACGGCCACCGAGTCGCCGTACCACTGGTGGGCGTTCTCGTGGACGATCGTCGGGACCGTGCCGGCCCAGCCCGCCGAATAGATCGGCCGGCTCATCGTCTCCAGCGAGAAGCCGATCTGCTCGTTGAGGAAGATGCCGCCCGCCGCGTCGATCGGGTACTTGCCGAACTTCGACTCGAGGAAGTCGAGGATCTCCGGCAGCCGCGCTTCGGCCTGCTTCGTCGAGTCGGGGACGCCCGGGGCGAACGCGCTGACGATCGGCGTCCCGTCCTTGCGCTTCTGCCGGTCGAAGGTCCACTTGTCGATCGCGACCGTCGTCATGTACGGCACGATCGGCGTTTCCTCGGCCCAGACGTGCGTGGTGCCGCCCGGGGCCTTGATCGACGGCTTCTCACGGCCGTTGGCGATCACGCCCCACTCGTCGGGCACGGTGATCGCGAGGTGGAACGTGGCCTTGTCGAGCGGGGTGTCGTTGACCGGGTACCAGGTGGTCGCCGACTTCGGCTCGCCGGCGACGAACGCGCCGCCCGCCTGGGCGTACTGCCAGCCGTTGTTGCCGAGCGCCGGGTCGCTGATCGGCGCGGGGACACCGTGGTAGGCGATCTTGACCTGGAAGTTCTGGCCGCGCCGCAGGGCGCGCGCCGGCGTGATGACGAGCTCGTGGTCGCCGGTCCGGGCGAACGTCGCGCTCCGGCCGTCGATCTTCACCGAGTCGACGGTCAGGCCGTGCAGGTCCAGGTTGAACGAGCTGAGCGACTGGGTCGCCCGCGCGGCGATGTCCTCGTTCCCGGTCAGCTGGTGCGACGCAGGGTCGTAGGTGACCTTGAGGTTGTAGTCGGCGACGTCGTAGCCGCCGTTGCCGTCCTGCGGGTAGTAGCTGTCCCCGGCGCCGTCGCTGCCGGGCTTCGCCGGACCCCAGCCGTCGCCCGCCGCGGCGACGCCGGTGCCCAGGCAGAGGCTGGCGACCACGGCGGCCGCGACCACGGCCGGTTTCTTTCCCCTCATGAACGCTCCTGTCCGTATCGGATGGACCTCGTCCGCAACGTATCGCCACGAATGCATGGTTCGAAGAGGTGCGTCGCTTTTGTCCGGATAATCAGCACTTACGTCGGCCCGCCCCGCTGCCCGGGTGTCGTCTGGAAAGCTGGACGCATGCGCGTTGCGCTGCTGGGGCCGCTGCGAGCGGTGAACGACGACGGCACGCCGATCGACATCGGCGGCGCCCGCCTCCGCATGCTCCTGGCCCGGCTCGCGCTGGACGCCGGGCGCGCGGTCCCGGCCGACGCGCTCGTCGACGGTCTCTGGGGTGGCGAACCGCCCGCCGACGCCGCCAACGCCCTGCAGTCGCTGGTCTCGCGGCTGCGCAAAGCCCTGCCGGTGCCGGTCGAATCGGGCCCCGGCGGCTACCGGCTCGCCGTGGCCCGCGAAGACGTCGACGCCGAGCGCTTCGAACGGCTCGCCGCCGACGGCCGCCGTGAGCTGGCCGCGGGCCGGGACGCCCACGCGGCCGAGCTGCTCGCCGAAGCCCTCGCGTTGTGGCAGGGCGGCGCACTCGCCGATGTCCTCGACGCGCCGTTCGCGCCGGCCCCCGCCCGCCGGCTCACCGAGCTGCGGGCCGAGGCGGCCGAAGACCGCTTCGACGCCTTGATCCGGCTGGGCGAGCACGCTTCCGTGCTCGCCGACCTGGCCGCCGCGGCCGACGCCGACCCGCTGCGCGAGCGCCTGGCCGGGCTGCGGATCCGCGCGCTCTGCGCGGCCGGGCGGCAGTCGGAGGCGCTGGGCGTCTACTCCGGCATCCGCCGGACCCTGGCCGACCAGCTCGGCGTCGACCCGTCGGCCGAGCTGCAGGAGATCCACCTGGCGGCGCTGCGCGGCGAGTTCGCGCCGCCGTCGCCGGTGACCGACCGGCTGCCGACCCGGCTCACCACGTTCATCGGCCGCGACGACGAGCTCAAGCTGCTGGCCGAGCTGCTCGGCGGCGCCCGGCTGGTCACCTTGACCGGGCCTGGCGGTGCGGGAAAGACGCGGCTGGCCACCGAAGCGGCGTCGCGGCACCCGGCGCACCAGCAGGGCCGCGTCTGGTTCGCCGCGCTGGCCGGCGTCCGCGACCCCGACGACCTCGGCGGCGCGCTGCTGAGCGCGCTGGAGATCCGGGACATCCGCAGCACCGACACCGAGATCCGCCGGCCGCTGGACCCCGTCGAGCAGGCGCTCGAAGCGCTCGGCGGCGCGGAAGCGCTGCTGGTGCTGGACAACTGCGAGCACGTCGTCGACGCCGCCGCCCGGCTGGCCGACGAGCTGCTGCAGCGGGCGCCGCGGCTGCGGATCCTGGCCACCAGCCGCGAGCCCCTCGCGATCACCGGGGAGGCGCTCTGCCCGCTCGGTCCGCTGCCGGTACCCGCGGAGCGGGCCGCGCCCGCGGAGGCCGCCGAGCTCGACTCGACGCGGCTGTTCCTCGACCGCGCGGCCGCCGTGCGGCCCGACTTCGTGCTCGACGAGTCCACTGTGGACCAGGTCGGCGAGATCTGCCGCCGGCTCGACGGGATGCCGCTCGCGCTGGAGCTGGCCGCGGCGCGGCTGCGGTCGATGACGGTGGCCCAGATCGCCGGGCGCCTCGGCGACCGCTTCCGGCTGCTGACCTCGGGCAGCCGCACGGCGCTGCCGCGGCAGCGGACCCTGCGCGCGGTCGTCGAGTGGAGCTGGGACCTGCTGACCGAGGCCGAGCTGGTGCTGGCCCGGCGGCTCGCGGTGTTCGCCGGCGGCGCCGAGCTGGAGCCGATCGAGGCCGTCTGCGCGGACGAGCTGCTGCCCGCCGCGGACGTCCCGTACGTCCTCGGTAGCCTGGTCGAGAAGTCCATTGTGGACACCATCGACGGTGGTCGTGGCGAGCCGCGTTACCGGATGCTGGAGACGCTGCGCGCGTACGCCACCGAGCGGCTGGTCGAGTCGGGGGAGCACGACCGGACGCGCCGGGCCATGGCGGCGTACTACGCCGACCTCGCGCAGGGGCTGGAGCCGACGCTGCGCACCGCGGCGCAGCTGAAGGCGATCGACGCGTTCGAGGCCGAGAGCGACAACATGATCGCGGCCCTGCGCGGCTCGATCGAGATGTCCGATGTGGACAACGCGGTCGCGCTGCTGGACGGGATGTTCTGGTACCTCACCATCCTCGGCCAGGGTGGCCGGGTCGGCGGGCTGCTGCGCGAGACCCTCGAATTCGGCGACCGGCTGCCGCCGCCGGTGTCGGCCGCCTACCACGCGCTGATCTACCTCATGGACGCCGTCCCGGTGCGCTCGGACCAGGCCGAGATCCTGCGGCTGGTCGACGAGTGCGTGCGCACGGACGCCGTGGACCGCTATCCCGGGCTCGCGGTGGCCCTGCCGATGCTGGCCTTCCTCGGCGGCGACCGCGAGATCGCCGTGCGCGAGGTGCACCGGGCCGCGCAGCACCCCGATCCGTGGACCCGGGCCGGTGGCCACTGGGTGGAGAGCTTCCTGCTCGACGACGCGGGTGACGTCGAGGGCGCGGACCGGGCGCGCGACCTGGCCCACGCCGGGTTCGCGGAGGTCGGCGACCGCTGGGGCATCGCGATGACGTTGAGCTTCAAGGGGTACGCGCTGTCCCAGGACGGCGAAAGCGCGAAGGCCATCGAGATCTACCAACAGGGTTTGGCGCTCTCGATGGAGCTGCGCTCGCACGAGGACGCGGTGCAGCACTGGTGGCGGCTTGCCGTCGAGCGGGCGCGGACCGGGGACTTCGAGGGTGCGTGGCGCGACCAGGAGGCGGCGGAGCGCTACGGCGAAGGCATCACGAACCCGCAGCAGCGGGCCATCCTGATGTTCGGGCGGCTGGAGCTGTTGCTGCGCACCGAGAAGCTGGCGGAGGCGCGGGTGCTGCTCGACCGCGTCGCCGCGTTCGGAGGCGACGACTGGTTCCCCGGCGGCATCGGCGACGAGTTCATCCACGCGTTCGAAGCCCGGATCCTGCTGGCCGAGGGCCGCCCGGACGAGGCCGAGTCCCACGTGGCCATCGCGATCCGGGCGACGAACCGCCGCGGCGACATGCCGGACCTGGCCGGGTCGGTGGAGCTGCTGGCGATGGTACGCGCGGCGCAGGGACGTCCCGAGCAGGCGGCGCGGGTGCTCGCCGCCTCCGCCGTCGTCCGCGGGCGGCTCGACCTCGGCAGCCCGGAGGTGCGGGCGCTGATCGAGGACCTGCGCGCGGCCCTGCCGGACTACGACACGCGGTACGAAGAGTTCCGCAGTATGTCCAAAAAGGACACCATCACCTGGCTCCTCGACGAAATCGGTCGTGAGTGAGAAACAGTGCTAGAACACTGTTTCTCACTCACGACCTCCCCTGGCGCGGGTCACCCCCGTGTCGCGCGCCCTTTCAGACCCGCCGGCGGTAGGCCCAGGTGGCCAGCGGGAAGAACACGATGACCGCGCCGGCCATCCAGGCGAGCGCCCCGGCCAGCGGGCCGGCGACCGCGCCGCCGTTCATCAGGCCGCGCAGCGCGTTCGCCATCAGGCTGACCGGGCTGATGTCCGCCCACGCCCGCAGCCACCCCGGCATCGTCGACGTCTGCACGAACACGTTGCTGCCGAAGGTGAGCGGCATGATGAAGACGAACATCAGCGCCTGCGCCGACCCCGGCGACTTCATCACCATGCCGACGAACACCGAGCCCCAGCAGAAGCAGAGCCCGAACGCGAGTGCGAGCAGGATCGCCACCGCGAACTCCGCCGGGCTGGTCGCGATGCGGTAGCCCATGATCGTGGCCACCACCATCAGCACCGTCAGGCACACGACGTACCGCACGATGTCCGCGAGCACCGCGCCGATCAGCGGTGCGGACCGGGCGATCGGCATGCTGCGGAACCGGTCGAACACGCCCTTGGTGATGTCGGTGTTGAGGTTCGTGCCGACCGCGAGGCACGCCTGGAGGATGTTCATCACGATGATGCCGGGCACGACCATCTGCAGGTAGGCGTCGGTCGAGCCGGACAGCGCGCCGCCGAACAGGTACACGAACATCACCAGGAAGATGATCGGCATCAGGGTGACGTCGGCGAGCTGTTCGGGGTTCTTGCGGATCTTCAGGATGCCGCGCCAGGCCAGTGAAAGCGCGTGCTGGAAGCCCTTGGCGGGGCTGATGTGCCGCGGCGGGGCCGGGCGGTCGAGCGCCAGCGTCGTCATGCCAGGCTCCCTTCGAGGGTCTTGTCCGGGGCGGTCGGTTCGGCGGTGTGCCCGGTGAGGGCGAGGAACACCTCGTCGAGGCTGGGCAGCCGCAGCGCCAGCTCGTCCGCGGTGATGCCGGCTTCGTCCAGCTTGCGGACCAAAGTGGACAGCAGGACGGGGTCGTTGACCGGCGCGGTGAGCAGGCCGGTCGCGTCGTCGCGGGTCGGCCGGACGCCGGACAGGTCGCCGAGGATCCGGTTGACGGCGTCCATGTCGGACAGCTGGGTCGGCCGGACCTGCAGCGTCTGGCCGCCGACGCGGCGCTTGAGCTCGTCGGCCCGGCCGTCGGCGACGACCCGGCCGTGGTCGAACACGGTGATCTTGTCGGCCAGCTGGTCGGCCTCTTCGAGGTACTGCGTGGTCAGCAGCACCGTGGCGCCCTCGGCGACGAGGCCGCGGACGACGTCCCAGACCTCGTTGCGGGCGTGCGGGTCGAGGCCGGTGGTCGGCTCGTCGAGGTAGAGCACCTCGGGGTGGCCGACGAGGCTGGCGGCCAGGTCGAGCCGCCGCCGCATGCCGCCGGAGTACGTCCGGATCGGCCGCTTGGCCGCCTTGGTCAGCTCGAACCGCTCGATCAGCTCGGTGGCGCGGGCTTTGGCCTGGGCGCGGGAGTGGCCGTACAACCGTCCGATGAGGACGAGGTTCTCGATGCCGTTGAGGTCCTCGTCGACCGACGCGTACTGCCCGGTGAGCCCGATCAGGCTGCGGACCCGCACCGGGTCGGTGACGACGTCGAAGCCGCCGACGGTGGCTCTGCCGGCGTCGGGTTTCATCAGGGTGGCCAGGATCCGGACGGCGGTCGTCTTGCCGGCGCCGTTCGGGCCGAGTACCCCCACGACCTGGCCGAACGGGACCTCGAGGTCCACCCCGTCCAGCGCCTTGGTGTCCCCGAAGTGTTTGACCAGGCCCTCGGCCTGGATCGCGTGCGACATGGGCGTCCTCCTTCGCTGTCGCTGTGGTCTTCACTGTGGCCGGACGCGCTGGCAGCACGCGCACAGCGCGCTGGCAGGCGCTGGCAGCGGCTGGTGGAGATCTTGTGGAGGAGTTGTCGGTGCCCGGACCTCGCCGGCGTCGGCTCGGCATACTCGGCACCATGACGGTTGCGGAAGAGACGCGCGTCCGGCGGAAGAACCCGCTGGTCACGGCCTTGCTGGTGGTGCCGCTGGTGCCGCTGGCCGGACTGGCCGCGCTGCGCCTGATCGGCTACGACGGCGACTGGTACACCCTCGTCGCGTTGTCGCTGACGCCGTTCGTGGCGGCCGCGGGCCTGCTGCTCGGCGGGCTGGCGCTGGCGTTGCGGCGCTGGTGGGCCGGCGGGACTGCGCTGGTGCTGGCGGTCGCGCTGGCCGTCCTCGTCGTGCCGCGGCTGTCGGCGAGCGATCAGCGCGAAGTGCACGGGAAGACACTGCGCGTGCTCGCGTCGAACCTGCTCTACGGCCAGGCGGACCCGAAGGCCGTCGTCGACCTGGTGCGTGAGCAGCGGATCGACGTGCTCAACCTGGTCGAGCTGACGCCGGGCGTGGTCGACGGGCTGACCGCGGCCGGGCTGTTCCAGCTGCTGCCGTACCGGGTGCTGCACCCCGCGCCCGGCGCGTTCGGCTCGGGGATTGTGTCGCGCTTCCCGCTGAAGGAGGTCAACCTGACCGGGGACTCGGCGGCCAAGCAGCCGGGCGCGCAGGCCGACCTCGGCGACGGCGTGGTGGCCGAGATCGTCGCCGTCCACCCCATCTCCCCGGACGTCGACACCCCACAGTGGGAGCGCGAGATCAAGGACCTGTCCCGCGCGGCGGGCGAGCACGGCCTGCGCATCCTGGCGGGCGACTTCAACGCGACGCTGGACCACGCGGCGTTCCGCACGGTGCTCTCACGCGGCTACAACGACGCGGCGGAGGAGCGCGGCGCGGGGTTGACGCCGACTTGGCCGTCGTCGTCGCCGGTGGTGACGATCGACCACGTCGTCGTCGACAACCGGGCGGCGGTGCTGGACTACCGCGTGTTCGACGTGGCGGGCAGCGACCACCGGGCGGTGTTCGCCGAAGTGCGCCTGCCTTAGCCGAGGAGGGCGGTGAGCGTTTCCAGCGCCCCGGCCGCGATCGAGACGCCCCGGCCGTGGCGGATCTCCGGTTCACGGGGGTTGATGCGGATCAGCGCGCCGGTCGCCGCGCTCGCCAGTTCGCTGTAGCGGCGGACCGTCGGGACCGCCTGGCCCGCACCCAGTTCCACCACCACGAGGTCACGCGCGGTGCGTCGCCACGCCGTCAGCTCGTCGAGCTGGGCCTGGCTGCGGTCCGGCACCCAGTCGAAGTCGCCGAACATCAGGATGTTGGGCCGCGCGAGCCCGCCGCACCGCGGGCACGACGGCAGCGGCGGCACCGCCCGCATGGTTTCTTCGTCGATGACGACGTCGACGTCCGAAGCGGACCAGATTTCTTCGCTGCAACGGGAAAGGCACTGGAGGTGGTGGATCGAGCCGTGCGCCTCGGCGACGTGCTCGAAGCCCGCCTTCTGGAACTGGCCGTCCACATTGGACGTGAAGACGCGCACGGACGGGGCGAGGCCGCGCAGCAGCCGGAAACCCTCGTGCGGCACGGTCTTGCGGTACAGGTCGAGCCGGTGCCCGTAGAACCCCCAGGCCAGCTCGGGGTCGTCGGCGAAGTGACGCGGGTCGGCCAGTTCCTCGAACCGCAGCCCGAGCCGGGCGTACGGCGGGTACGCGCGCCAGAACCCTTCGCCGCCGCGGAAGTCCGGCAGCCCGGAGTCGACGCCCATCCCGGCGCCGGCGCAGATCAGCAGCGCACCGGCGCCGTCCAGCAGCTCCGCGGCCCGTTCGAGGGCGTCACTCACCCGGCTGCGAACCGAGGACGACCTCGAACTCCAGCAGGTTGGCCCCGGTGGACACGGGCTTGGCGCGCTCGCCCGAGTGCGCCGCCGCGGCCGGGCCGCCCTTGGCCCACGCCTGGTAGGCCTCTTCCGTCTCCCACTTCGTGTAGACGAAGTAGCGCGTCTCGCCGGACACCGGGCGCAGCAGCTCGAACCCGAGGAAGCCGGGCTGCTGGTCGACGGAGTGCATCCGCGCGGCGAACCGCTTCTCCAGCTCGGGGCCGGCGCCTTCGGGAACCTCGATCGCGTTGATCTTCACGACACTCATGAGGCCAGCCTACTGACCTCAGCTGCGCAGTGAGCCGGGGAAGAGGTCGGCGTCCGCGGGGAGCTTCGTCCCCCGGAACCACTCGTCGAAGAACGGCTTCAAATTCTGCCCGCTCACCGAAGAAGCCATCTTCTCGAAGTCGGCCCACGAAGCGTTGCCGTGCCGGTAACGCGCCGGCCACTCGTGGAGGAGCCGGTCGAACGCCGGGTCGCCGATCTGCCTTCGCAACGCGTGCAGCGCCAAGATCCCCTTGTTGTACACGCCCTCGAACTCGTGGCCCTGGCCCATGCCCACCAGCTTCTGGGCCCAGAAGTCCGTGCTGCCCCTGGTGATCTCGATCGCCGCGCGGTAGCGGTCGTCGAGGCTCTGGCCCTCGCGCTCGGCCCACAGCCACTGCGCGTACGACGCGAAGCACTCGTTCAAGCAGATGTCCGACCAATTGCGAAGCGACACCGAGTCGCCGAACCACTCGTGGGCGTTCTCGTGCACCAGCGTCGGCAGGTCGGCCCACTTCGCGTACGTCGGCCGGGTTTGCGTCTCCAGCGAGAAGTGGACGTCCTCGTTCAGGAAGATCCCGCCCGCCGCCGACTGCGGGTACGGCCCGAACTTGCTCTTCAGGAACCCGAGCACCTCCGGGAGGCGGTCGCCGATCGCGCGCCGGCCCTCGGCTCCCGGCGAGTACGCGTTCACGACCGGGGTGCCGTCCGGCAATGTCGACCTGTCGACACTGAACTTGCCGATCGCGATCGTCGTCAGGTAGCTCGCGACCGGGTTCGGCTCGGTCCACGTCCCCGGCGGGCCTTCGCGGCCGTTCGAGATGACCGTCCAGCCGGGCGGGACGTGCGCGGTCAGCGTGAACGTCGCCTTGTCGCGCGGAGTTTCGTCGACCGGGTACCAGAACGCCGCCGAGTGCGGCTCGCCGACCATGTACGCGCCGCCGTCGGCCGAGTGCTGCCAGCCGTTCTCGCTGCCGCCGTCGTGCGGGGTCTTCGCCGGGTCGCCGCCGTAGCGCACCCGCGTGCGGAACGTCGTCCCGGCGCGGATCGGCGACGCCGGTGTGACGACCAGCTCGAACGCCTTTTCCCGCGTGAAGCGCGCCGGCTGCCCGTCGACTTCGACGCTGTGGACGTCCAGCCCGCGCAGGTCGAGGTCGAACCGGCTGAGGTCCTGGGTGGCCTTCGCGGTGACCGTCGTGTCGCCGTCGAGGTGCCCGCTGGGCGGGTCGTACGTCACGCCCACCTGGTAGGCGAGAGCGTCGTAGCCGCCGTTGCCGTCGTCCGGGTAATACGGATCACCGGCGCCGGCCGCGCCCGGAACCGGGTGCATCGGCGGCGGCGGGGGTGGCGCCGTGACGGCGTCACCGCTGCACGCCGCGGCGAGGACCACCGCGGCGCAGACGGCGAGGGCAGCGAGTCGGCGGCGCATAGCCACCACCATAGGTGATGGATTGCGATCACTCGGTCACGCTTCGCACCAGCCATTATGGTGGCCGCGTGCTCTGTTTCGGCGGCACCGGTGTGCCGATCGTCCTGCTCCACGGACTGATGGGCCGCGCGCGCACGTGGTCGCGGGTCGCGGAGTGGCTCCGGCCCTACGGCGCGGTGTACGGCCTCGACGCGCGCGGCCACGGCAGCGCGCCGCGCGTCGGGCCGTGGACGACCGAGCGGTTCACCGACGACGTCGCCGAAGCGCTGCGGACGCTCGACGCCGGGCCGGCCGTGCTCATCGGGCACTCGATGGGCGGCCTGCACGCGTGGACGACGGCCGCGAAGTACCCGGAGCTGGTCCGCGCGGTCGTCTCCGAGGACTTCGCGCCGGACCAGCGCGGCCGGACCGTCGAGACGTGGCGCGGGTACTTCGAGAGCTGGCCGGTGCCGTTCGAGTCGCTCGACCACGTCCGCGGGTTCTTCGGCGACGCGGGCGAGTACTTCGCGGACTGCGTCGAGGAGCGTGAGGACGGCTTCCACCTGGTCGCCGACCTCGAAGACCTGTACGTCATCGCCGCCGAATGGGGCCGGCGCGACTACTGGGACGTCGTCGACGCGATCCGCTGCCCGTTGTTGCTGGTCGAGGGCGAGCACACGGCGATGCCGCCCGGCCAGCAGGCCGAAGTCGCCCGGCGGGTGCCGGGCGCGAAGCACCTGGTCGTGCCGGGGTCGGCGCACCTGCCCCACGACGAAGCCCCGGCGACCTACCGAGGTGCCGTCGAAGCGTTCCTGAGCCAGGTCCTCAAGCGCTAGCCAGGTCAGCCCGCCAAGCCGCCGTCGAGCGGTCCGAGGGGACGATCAGCGGCCAGACGTCCGCGCCGAGGAAGCCGGTCTCGTCGGTCACCTTCGTCGCGGTGCACGTATGACGCGGCAATCCGGCCTGAACGGACAAAGCGGCCACGGCGTCCTTTGTGGACTTCCCGAACACGCCGTCGGTCGGTACGTCGTACCCGGACGAGCGCAGGAACTGCTGGGCCAGCTGCACTTGACGACCCGTGTCGCCCGGCTTCAGCAGCGGCCACTCCGCCTCGGCACGCGCCACCGAGACGCCGAGGACGCGCCCGACCGCCGTCCGCAGCTCGGGCAGCCGGTTGTAGAGCACCGTGCCGGGACACTCGGTCGAGTTGAAGTCGCGGTGGCCCTTGATGAATTCGGGCGAAATGCCGTATTGGTGGGCGATGTAGGCGACCAGGTTCACCAGCGAGTCCCAGAGCGCCTGCGGCACGTCGACCGTGCTGTACAGGCCCTCGTTCTCGATGCCGATGACCTCGCTGTTGTGGTTGCCGACGTTCGCGCCCTGGACGTGCTGCGTGCCGCCGCGCAGGATTTCCAGGCTGCGGTGCCGGCCCTCGGTGACGAACCCGCCGCGGCTGTTCGTGAACTGCTGGCCGCTGTCGATCCAGCCGTTCTTGTCCATGTGCAGGTTCTGGATGTACCGCGAGACGTAGAACGCGCGCGCCAGCGAGAAGTCGTTGTTCATCGGCGGATCCACGGCGTGGTGCACGACGATGTAGGTCGGCTTGTGGTTCTCCACCACGATCGGGCCGGCGGCGGGCCGGGCGCCCCACTCGGAGCAGCCGTGGATGGTCGGTGTCGGTACCGCCGCCGACGCCGTCCCGGTGGTCGTCATCCCCAGTGTGCCGGCCGCGGTCGCGGTCACCCCCGCTTTGAACAGGGTCCGGCGGTCGATAGTGACCATGCGGGAAAAGGTAACTCCGCATCGCGCCGATGACAACTATTGACCAACTTTTGTTATAGCGCGTTAGTGTTCACCCGGCAGGGCGAAGAGGCCGCCGCTGGTCTGCTCCAGCAGGCCGTCGACGAGCAGGGAGTCCAGGCAGCGGTCGCGCTGGCCGCTGTCGTGCCACACCAGGTCGAGCCGCGCTTTTTCGACGGGGCCTTCGCTGCCGCGCAGGACGTCCAGCAGCAGGCCGCGGACCTGCCGGTCGGTGCCGGCGAACTTCTGCACCGGCTTGGCCGGCCCGGCGTACTCGGGCCGGCCGGCGAGCTGCCACGCGCACTCGTCGTAGATCGGGCAGTCCGCGCACCGCGGCGAACGCGCGGTGCAGATCAACGCGCCGAGTTCCATGATCGCCGCGGAAAAGCGAGCCGCGGGCGCGTCTTCGGCGGGCAGGAGCGCCTCGACGTCGGCCATGTCCCGGGTGTTCGACGCGGGCCCGGCGTCCCCGGCCCCGTGCACGGCCCGCGCGACGACCCGCCGCACGTTGGTGTCGACGACGGGCGCGCGCCGGCCGTAGGCGAACGCGGCGACGGCGCGCGCGGTGTAGGCGCCGATCCCGGGCAGCGCGAGCAGAGTGTCCACATCGGACGGAACGACTTCCCCGTGCTCCCGCGCGATGACGCCGGCGGCTTCGTGCAGCCGCAGGGCGCGCCGCGGGTAGCCGAGCTTGCCCCAGGCCCGCACGACCTCACCCTGGCTCGACGCGGCCAGCGCCGAGGGCACCGGCCAGCGCGCCATCCACTCGTGCCAGATCGGCTGCACGCGGGCGACGGGGGTCTGCTGGAGCATGATCTCGCTGACGAGCACGCCCCACGCCGAGCAGTCCGGCTCACGCCAGGGCAGGTCCCGGCCGTGCGTGGAGAACCAGTCGAGCAGGGTTTCGGCGTCTACGGACACGCCCGGGAGGCTACTTCGCGTACTTCGGCAGCTCGCGGGCGACCTCGCCCGGCGACGGCAGTCCCGCGATCTCGGCGGCGACCGCGCGGGCCGCGTCGCGGCAGGAGGACGCCTTTCCGGCCTGTTCGGCGACGGCGTCCGCGGTCAGCTCGCCGGGCAGGAGCCGCAGCGCGGCCCCGGCGGCGACGAGCGCGTCGGCGTTGGCGAACTGGTCGGCACCCTGCGGCAGGACCAGCTGCGGGACGCCGGCGGCGAGCGCGCCGAGGGTGGTGCCGCTACCGCCGTGGTGCACGACGAGGTCCGCCTGCCGGATCGCCGCCGCCTGCGGTACCCAAGCCAGGGCCGTGATGTGGGCCGGCTGCGGCCCGAGGGGCACCCCGGCGGTGGCCACCACGACGTGTGTGCCGAGCCGGGTCAGCCCCTCGATGACCGTCTCGAGTACTTCCGGCGTGCCGAACGCGGTGCCGAGCGTCAGGTAGATCAGGGGCCGCTCGAAGTCGCCCGGCTCGGCGAACGGCACCGGGCGCAGGGCGATCCGTTCCGCGGTCGCGAGGAAGGCCGGGTCCTGGAGCGACGGCGGGCAGATGTCGAGGTGCGTGCCGCCGGTGGGCCGCTCGAACCCGATGCCTTCGGGGATGAAGCGGCCGAACCCGTGCCACAAGGCGGGGATCCCGGCGCGCCGCGCGGCGACGGTCACCTCCGGGACGCCCCACCCGTGCACGACCAGGTCCGGCCTCAGCCGCTTCAGGTCCGGCTCGAGGTCCTCGGCGTAGATCTCGTAGAACGAGTCCGCCGGCCGGAACGGGTTCAGCCCGAGCCGGCCCAGCGGCGCGTGGACGTGCTCACCGGCGGCGAAGTGCACTTCGTGCCCGATGTCCCGCGCCGCGACCGCGAGCGGGACCATCGGGTACGTGTGGCCGGGCGAGGCGAGACCGGCGAAGAGAACGCGCAACGCCTACTGGACCTCGGTGAGCTTCCCGGTCTTCACGTCGTAGACGAACCCGCGGACGTTCTCCGTGTGCGGCAGGTAAGCGCTCCGCCGCACGCGCTCGACCGACGTCCGGACGCTGTTCTCCACGTTGCGGAACGCCTCGACCGACCACGTCGGCCGCAGGCCGGTGTCGCTTTCGAGCTCGTCCTTGAAGTCGTCCTCGGTGACCATCGACAGGCCGCACTCCGTGTGCTGGACGATCAGCACCTCGCGCGTGCCCAGCTTGCGCTGCGAAAGCGCCAGCGAGCGGATCATGTCGTCGGTCACCACGCCGCCCGCGTTGCGGAGGACGTGCGACTCGCCCTGCAGGAGGCCGAACAGCTCGAACACCCGGATGCGGGCGTCCATGCAGGTCAGGATGGCCACCTGGAGCGACGGCTTGGGGGATGACCGGTCGCCGGGCGTCACCTCGCCGAGTTCCTGGTTGCGCTTGAGCAGTACGTCGATCGAGGTCATCGGTCACCTTCCGGCCAGTGGCCCCGCGGCGCGGGCGTGCCACTTCATTTGACCTGGTGAGTACCCGTTCGAGCAATGCACTACGAGCTATGTCACGGGTCAGCCCCCGAACCAGGGCTCCTCGACCGTCCTAGGGGGTGCGGACGTGCGGCCGACGCGCAGCTCGGTCGGCAGCGTGATGACCTTCGGCGCGCTCCGCTCGGCCGAGCCGAGGAGCAGCCGCCCGGCCGTCTTGCCCTTCTCGAGCACCGGCTGGTGGACCGTGGTCAGGCCGATCCGCTCGGCCTCGGCGATGCCGTCGAACCCGGTGACGGTCAGGTCCTGCGGCACCCGCAGCCCCCGCCGTTCGGCCTCGGCCATGGCGCCGAGCGCGAGGATGTCCGAGGTGCAGATAACCGCCGTGATCTGCGGATACGCGTCCAGGAGCTGGCGCGCGGCGGACGCGCCGTCGTCCACCGTGTGGTCGAAGCGCTCGACCACCGGGACGCCGGCCCAGTCGACGCCGGCCGCGGAGAACGCCACGGCGAGCGCTTCCAGCCGGGTGCGCTGGACGTGGAAGTGCGCGCCGCTCTGCCGCGCCGTGGAGACGAAGTCGTCGTTGCGCTCGCGGGCCAGGCGCATGCAGATCACGCCGACCTGCCGGTGGCCCAGCGTCACGAGGTGCTCGGCGATCTTGCCGACCGCCGCCGCGTCGTCCGGGCCGACGCGGTCGATGCCTTCGAGGCTCGGCTGGTCGATGATCACCGTCGGCACCGGGCGCTCCAGCACGGCGGCCAGGTGCGGGTCGTCGTCCGGGACGGAGTAGACGACGAAGCCGTCGACACCCGCGCGGTGCACCGCGGCGACGTCTTCACGGCCGGGGCTGGCCGGCACCAGGTGCAGGCCGACACCGGCGTCTTCGCAGGCCAGGGCCAGTCCTTCGAGCACTCCGACGGCGGCGGGGTCGCGGAAGGCGTAGGAGAGGTTCTCGGTGAGCAGCAGGCCGACCGCGCCCGCCTTGCGCGTGCGCAGGGAGCGGGCGACCGGGTCGGGGCCGGGGTAGCCGAGCCGCCGCGCGGTCTCGAGGACCCGGCGGCGCAGTTCCGGGGACAGCTGGTCCGGCCGGTTGTAGGCGTTGGACACCGTGGTCCTGGACACACCGAGCTCCGCCGCGAGCGACGCCAGCGTCGCCTGCCTCCGGGTGCGAATAGGACGTCCCATCAGCAAACCGTAACGGTTCAGATCGTTTTCCTGAAGAGACACCCCGGGTGGTCGATGTCTCGATCCGCATGCATGAAGACGCATACACCAAACCGGGATCGGATGGCCAGGAAGTCATCCGGATGGGGTAAGGTGAATCTGACAACGGTTTCCATTAGCGTCTCAGTGCCGTCAGGAGAGTCCTTCAGATGAGTTCCCGCCGCACCACGAGCGTGCTCGCCGCCGCTTCGGCCCTGTCCTTGTTCGCGCTGGCCGCGTGCTCCGGCGGGACCTCCGACGGCGGCGGGCAGTCCGGCGGCTCGGACAAGATCAAGGTCGTCGCTTCGACCGACGTCTGGGGCAGCGTCGTCAGCGCCGTCGGCGGGGACAAGGTCGAGGTCAAGTCGATCATCCATGACCCGTCGGCCGACCCGCATTCCTACGAGACGACCGCCGATGACGCCCTTGCGGCGAAGGACGCGAAGCTGCTGCTGTCCAACGGCGGCGGGTACGACGAGTTCTTCGACAAGCTCACCGCGCAGGCCGGGGACGCGAAGAAGCTCGTCGCCTACGACATCGCCGCGACCGGCGACGAGAACGAGCACGTCTGGTACGACCTGCCGGGCGTCGACAAGGTCGCCGACCAGGTCGCGGCGCAGCTCGGCGAGCTGCAGCCGGCGTCGAAGCAGGCGTTCACCGACAACGCGACGGCGTTCAAGGCGAAGGTCGACGCGCTCGAGAAGCGGCTCGGCGAGCTCGGCACCACCCACCCGGGGACGAAGGTCGTCGTCACCGAGCCGGTCGCGCACTACCTGCTGGAGAGCGCGAAGCTGACCGACGCGACGCCGAAGGCGTTTTCCGACGCCGTCGAGAACGACACCGACGTCCCGGCGGGCGCGGTGAACGAGTACAAGCAGCTCATCGCCACCAAGCAGGTCAAGGCGCTGATCAACAACGCGCAGACGGTGACCCCGCTGACCCAGGACGTCGTCGGGCAGGCGAAGGCCGCCGGGATCGGCGTCGTCGACGTGACCGAGACGCTGCCGCAGGGTGTGACCGACTACATTGGCTGGATGACCGGGGAAGTAGATGCGCTGGCTGGGGCGTTGAAGTAGGCATGGCTCCCGTCTCAGACGACGTACGCCCCGCGGTCCGGGTCCGCGGGGCGGGGCTCGCGTTCGGACCCCGGACCCTCTGGTCGGGGCTGGACCTCGTCGTCGAGCCGGGGGAGTTCCTCGCCGTGCTCGGCCCGAACGGCTCCGGCAAGAGCAGCCTGCTGAAGGCACTGCTCGGCATGCAGGGCCTGTCGGCGGGCTCGGTCGAGATCGCCGGCGGCCGCCCGGGCGGCGCGAACCGCAAGGTCGGCTACATCCCGCAGCAGCGCGCGATCGACGAATCGCTGACGCTGCGCGGCGTCGACCTGGTCGGGCTGGGCCTCGACGGGCACCGCTGGGGGCCGGGCTTGTTCGGCATGGCGGCCCGGCGCCGGCTTGTTTCCGACGCGATTTCCGCGGTCGGGGCAACGCGCTACGCGAAGCAGCCGGTCGGCCGGCTGTCCGGCGGTGAGCAGCAGCGGCTGCGGGTGGCGCAGGCCCTGGTCGGCGACCCCGAGGTGCTGCTCTGCGACGAGCCGCTGCTGTCCTTGGACCTCGCGCACCAGCGCGCGATCAGCGAGCTGATCGACTCCCGGCGCCGCACGGCCGGCACGGCGGTGCTGTTCGTGACGCACGAGATCAACCCGGTGCTGCCGTTCGTCGATCGGGTGCTGTACCTGGTCAACGGCCACTTCCGGATCGGCAAGCCGGACGAGGTCATGACCACCGAGACGCTGTCGGAGCTGTACGGCACCCGCGTCGAGGTGCTGAAGGTCGGCGGGCAGATCCACATCGCGGGCGCGCAGAGCGCGTTGTGCGAGGAAGAGCCGCACCACCACGAACACGACGTCGAAGAGCAAGTGGGCTGAGTCTTGGATCTGTTCGACTTCGGCAAGACCTGGGAGCTGATCACCGAGCTGTCCGGGGTGCAGACCGCCCTGCTGGCGGCGTTGATCCTCGGTTTGGTGGCGGGGGTGCTGGGCCCGCTGATCGTGATGCGGCGGATGTCGTTCGCGGTGCACGGGACGTCCGAGCTGGCGTTCACCGGCGGCGCGGCGGCGTTGCTGCTCGGGATCGGCGTCGAGTACGGCGCGCTGATCGGCGCGGTGGTGGCGGCGCTGCTGCTGGGGATCCTCGGCGCGCGTGACGCGGACCGCGACTCCGTGATCGGCGTGATCCTGTCGTTCGGCCTCGGCATGGGCGTGCTGTTCCTGTCGTTCTACAAAGGACGGTCCGGCAACAAGTTCGGCATCCTCACCGGCCAGATCATCACGATCGACTCGACGAACCTGACGTTGTTCGTGGTGTCGTCGGTGGTGGTGCTGGCGGTGCTGGCGCTGGTGTACCGGCCGTTGTTGTTCGCTTCGGTGGACCGGAACGTGGCCGTCGCGCGCGGGGTCCCGGTGAAGACGCTGACGGTGGTGTTCGCGCTGCTGGTCGGCGTCTCGACCGCGTTGAGCGTGAAGGTCGTCGGCTCGCTGCTGGTGGTGGCGTTGATGGTGACGCCGGCCGCGGCGGCGGCGCGGGTGACGGCGTCACCGTGGAAGGCAACGGTGTTGTCCGTGGTCTTCGCGGAGGTGTCGGCGATCGGCGGAATCGTGCTGTCGCTGGCGCCCGGGTTGCCGGTGAGCGCGTTCGTGACGGCGATTTCGTTCTTGATCTACGTGGTCTGCCGGGTGATCGCCTGGCAGCGCGACCGCCGGACGAGGGTCAGCACGGTGGAACCGGCCCTCGTCGCGGCGGCCTGACCTACGGCACCTGGAGCGTGTCGCTGATCGCGGCGTTGCCCCCGTTGGGGTAGCCGACGGACTGGTAAGCGGCCCAGCTCCGCTGCAGCACGCATGCGTTACTCGGCGTCTGCCTGACCGAGTGGGCATCGACGGTGAAGACGTAGCTGCCGGATCTGTAGTAGCTCGCCCGGAGCCCAGGTGATGTCGCCCGACGTTGCCGAGGGCGGCGGTGAATCAGACCTCGTTGTCGTTCGCCCGGGCACAGGCCTGCCAGTACCGCGCCGAGTTGCCACGGCGGCTGCACTGGTTGCAGCGCCGGCATTCCGCGCGGTGGCCCCGGCCGCCTGACCTGGCCGCGGCGGCCGAACGCCGGTTATCCACACCCTCGCGCATTTGTGGACAGATCGGCTGCGCCTCCGCCGATTCGCGGTTCCTGTCGGGGCCTGCCGATAGACTGGAACCGGGCTCGTCCCCCAGGGAAGGGCGGGGCTCCGGCAAAGTCGGGTGGGGCGATGCTCCGCCCGGCACCACCGCCCGCGGAACGCCGGGCCGAGGAGGCACTTCGGCGGGATGCCGAGCTTCGGCGGTCATCAACGACTCGTTCATCGCATCCGGCGAGCTGAACGACTCGTTCATGACGTCACCGGCCCCCGGACCCGCCGCACCGATCCGACTATGCCGGGACCCGGCATCGGACGCGATGAACGACTCGTTCATGCCATCCGCCAACCGCCACCTCAACGACTGACTGCCCACCGCCTCGCCCCAAAAGCCGACACCAAAGGCGAGAGGCCCCCGAGAACAGACACCGACGAGAACCCAGACTCCCCCGCACCCCGATCCGAAGCCACAACACGGCCGGCAGCGCCGGGTCAAGGCATCTTTCCCGCCTTGACGCGGTGTTGCCGGCCGTAGTCACCATGACAGCTTCGGGGTGCCGGAAGGCGCTTTGGCAGGACAGCTGCCCCCACCCCACCTCACGCGACGCGGATGCACGTCCCCAAGCCCCACCCCGCCCCACACGCCATGACCCATTCCAGTCACCTGACACCAGAACTCCACCAGCCGGGCGGGGCGATGCTCCGCCCGGCACCGCCCGCGGAACGCCGGACCGAAGAGGCACTTCGGCAGGATGCCGAGCTTCGGTGGTCATCAACGACTCGTTCATCGCATCCGGCGAGGTGAACGACTCGGTCATGACGTCGCCGGCCGCCAGACCGGCCGCGCCGATCCGACTTTGCCGGAGCCCTGCCAGGGAAGGGCGGGGCCGCGTCGTCGGCGAGTCAGCCCAGCATCAGCAGGACCTGCAGCTCCCCGACCACGAACCCGATCACCCCGCCGACCGCGATCAGCTTCCACTCGTCCTGCCGGAACGCCGGCCGCAGTAAGCCCTCGAACTCCAACGGCGTCAACGCGAGCATCCGCTGCTCGATCATCTTCGCGACGTCCATCGCCTCGGTCAGGTATCCCTCGGCGTACCGCGCGGTGTCCGGCAGCTGCTCCAACGCTTTCCGCGCCGCCGCGTGCTTCATCTCCTTCAGCCGCGTGCCGCCCAGCGTGCGGGAGAGCGGCACCTGCTTGTCGACCACTTCCGAAACGACGTTCTCGACCAACGCGGCCAGCCGATCGGCGCGCGGGCCGCGCAGGACCGCGTCCAGCAGGTTCTGGACCGTCAGCACCTCGGTCGCGATCAGCTCGCCGTACTGCCGCGCCACCTCCGCGCGCCGGCGCTGGAACTTGCCCTGGAAGATCACCCGGCCCATCCGGACCGGCTCGCGCGGGACGAAGATCAGCTTGATCGCCAGCCAGTCCGTGCACAGCCCGATCACGCCGCCGAACGCCGGGAGGATCCACGGCTCGCGCGTGAACGCCCACACGATCGTCTGGATCAGCCCCAGCCCGAAGCCGAAGTAGATGCCCATCCGCGCGATGAACGCCATCTCCGGCCGGGACGTCTCGCGGATCAGCCGCACGAGCAGGGCGCGATCCCGGGTGAGCCGCTGGACCGTCATGTGCTGGACGTCGAGGACCTCGTCGAGGTTCTCGCGGACGTCGTCGAGGAACTCCCGGACCAGCCGCGGCGCCGACGCCTGGACCTGCTTGATCAGCATCTCCTGCGCCAGCGTCGGCATCACCTCCCACAGCCGCGGGTGGTGCTCGGCCAGCACCTCGCGCGCGATGTGGTCGACCGCGCGCAGCAGCGGCTGCTCCAGCTCGCTGGTGATGATCACCGGGTCGATCCGGCCGAAGACCTCGCGCAGGTCCAGCAGGTTCGCCGTCAGCAGCTCGGTCGCGACGGCCGCCATCCGCCCGCCGTGCTTCGGGACGACGCCCTGCCAGCCCAGCAGCGGCGGGATCCCGATGAAGTCCAGCGGCCGGAACATCATCTCGATGGCGACGCGCTTGGTGACGTACCCGATCAGCGCCGCGATGAACGGCATCGCCGCGTACAGCGGCCAGTGCAGCGCGAGGTCGTGCAGGACCGCGTCCAACTCCGACCTCCTCATGCCGAGAACGGAACCGTACCGGCTACCCGAGCAGCGCGAGCACCTGCAACTCGCCGACGAGCCCGCCGATCACCGCGCCGACGGCGATCAGCTTCCACTCGTCCTGCCGGAACGCCGGGCGCAGCAGCTGCTCGAACTCCAGCGCGCTCAGCTTCTTCATCCGGTCGACGATCGTGTTGCGCACGTCGAGCGCGTTGATCGCGTAGTTCTCGGCGTACCGGATCGTCTCCGGGACGCGCTCCGCGGCCTTCGCGGCCGCCGTCTGCTTCATCTCCTGGAACTTCTTCGTCCCGACGGCGATGGCGACGAACGGCTTGACGACGCTGGCCTGCGCGTCGATCGTCTTCTGCACCTCGCGGGTGATCATCGCGAACAGCTTGTCGGACTTCGGCCCCCGCAGCACGGCTTCCAGCAGGTTGGGAATGGTGATGATCTCGCGCGCGATCATGTCGCCGTAGTCGGCGGCCACCTGGTCGCGGCGCTTCTGGAAGATGCCCTGCCAGGTGTAGAGCCCGAAGAACCGCTTCGGCTCGCGCGGCAGGAAGATCATCTTCAGGGCCAGCCAGTCGGTGAGCCAGCCGATGCCCAGGCCGAACAGCGGCAGCACGATCGGCGACTTCGTCAGCGCCCAGACCACCAGCTGGACGCAGCCGAGGATGAACCCGAACCAGATCCCCGAGCGCGCGATGAACCGCATCTCGGGCCGCGAGATGTCGCGGATCAGCCGGTTGAGCAGCGCCTTGTCGCGCACGAGGTTCGTCACGACCATGTGCTGCAGGTCGAGGACGTCCTCGATGTTGTCGGCGATCTCCCGCATGATCTTGGTGATCGCCTTCGGCGCCTCGGCCTGGACGCGCTTGAGCAGCAGCTGCTGCGCGCCGTTCGGCAGGACTTCCCAGAGTCTGGGCTGGTAGGTCTCCATCACCTCCCGGGTGACGTCCTCGACGACCCGCAGCAGCGGCTGCTCGATCTCCTTCGCGACCTGCGCCGGGTCGAGCCGGGCGAAGATCTCCTTGGGGTCGACGAGGTTCGTCGTCAGCATCTCGGTGGCCGTCGCCGCCATGCGCTCGGCGTTCGCCGGCAGCACGCCCTGCCAGCCGAAGGGCTTGACGCCGACGAACTCCAGCGGCCGGAACATCATCTCGATGGCGACGCGCTTGGTCACGTAGCCGATCAGCGCCGCGATGAACGGCATGGTGACGTACACCTGCCAGTGCGTGCCGAAGTCCACCCCGCGCACGCTATCTGCCCGTGATCAGTGCAGCAGGAGCAGCACCTGGAGTTCACCCACCAGGCCACCGATGACCGCCCCGACGGCGATCAGCTTCCATTCGTCCTGCTTGAAGGCCGGGCGCAGGATGCCTTCGAACTCCAGCGGGGTCAGCTGCTGCATCTTGCCGACGATCGTGTTGCGGACGTCGAGCGCGCCGGTGGCGTAGCTCTCGACGTGCTTCACCGTTTCGGGGAGGTGCTCGATCACCTTGGCGGCGGCCGCGCGCTTCATCTCCTGGTACTGCCGGCCGCCGATGGTGAGCGCGACGACCGGCTTGGCCAGGCTGACCTGCGCGTCGATCGTGCGCTGGACCTCGCGGGTGACGAGCGCGAACAGCTTGTCCGCGCGCGGGCCGGTGAGGATGGCCTCCAGGACGTTCCGGACGGTGAGAACCTCGTCGGCGATCAGCGCGCCGTAGTCGGCGGCGACCTCCTGGCGGCGCTTCTGGAACATGCCCTGCCAGCGGAAGAAGCCGAACCCGCGCGGCTCGCGCGGGTAGAAGATCATCTTCAGGGCCAGCCAGTCCGTGACGAAGCCCGTGACGAAACCGAAGATCGGCATGATGAGCGGCTGTTTCGTCAGCGCCCAGGCGACGAACTGGACGAGCCCGATCACGAACCCGAACCAGATCCCCGAGCGCGCGATGAACTTGAACTCGGGCGCGGCGACCTCGCGGATCAGCCGGCAGGTCAGCGACTTGTCGCGGACCATGGCGCCGATGAGCATGTCGTTGACGTCGAGGACGTCGTCGATGTTGGTCGAGACCTCCCGCAGCAGCCGCTTGACGACCTGCGGCGCCTGCGCGCGGACCTGGTCGACGAGCAGCCGTTGCGCGCGCGACGGCAGCATCTCCCAGAGCCGGGGCTGGTAGGTCTCCATGACCTCACGCGTGACGTCTTCGACCGCCTTGAGCAGGGGCGCTTCGAGCTCTTTGACCATTTCTTCCGGGTCGAGGCGGCTGAAGATCTCCTGCGGGTCGACGAGGTTGCGGGTCAGCAGATCGACGGCGGTGGTGGCCATCCGCCGCGCGTTCGCCGGGATGACGCCCTGCCAGCCGAAGAACGGCTTGATGCCCTTGAACTCGAGAGGCCGGAACATCATCTCGATGGCGACGCGCTTGGTGAGGTAGCCGATGAGGGCGGCGATGAGCGGCATGGTGGCGTAGACGTGCCAGTGCGCGCCGATGTCGGCGAGTATGTCCACAATGGCCTCCCGCCGTTAACCGCTGGTCAACAAGGTCAGGATGCCATGCGTTACCGGGGGTTCCAATATCCGTGATGCATCCGTTTGGCGGTACGTGCGAACGGGCCCCGGCTCATTAAGGTGGCGCGATGGTCGCGCCTGAGAAGCCCCAGTCCGCCCCGAAGACCGCCCAGTTCGCCGTGGGTGTCCGCGGCTACAACCAGCGTCAGGTCGACGAACGCCTCGCCGAGCTGAGCAAGGAGATGCGCGAGACGTCCCGCAGCCGCGACGAAGCCGTTGCGACGTCGTCGGACCTTTCCAAGGCCCTCGCGTACGCGCAGAAGGAGCTCGCCGAGACGAAGGCCGCGCTGGCCCGGATGAGCTCGAGCCCGTCCGGCGCGGGCGCGATGGCCGAGCGCGTCCGGATGATGATGCAGCTGGCCGAGGAGGAGATAGCGGACCTGCGCGCGGCGGCGGAGGCGGACGCGGCCTCGACCCGCGACCAGGCGGACAAGTACGCGCACGAGACCCGCCGCACGGCCGACAAGCTGGCGAAGGACGCGGAGGAAGAGCGCGCCCGCCTGCTGTCGGAGGCGAAGGGCGAGATCGAGAAGCTGAACGCGGCAGCGGGCGCGAAGAGGGTCGAGCTGGCGGCGGCGGCCGAGCGGGCGCGCAAGGAGGCGGACGCGGCGGCGGAGGCCGCGGCGGCGGAGGCGCGGGCCGAGGCGGACCGGAAGGCTTCGGAGGAGCTGGCCGCGAAGAAGAAGGCCTTCGACGAGGAGCACGCGCGCAAGAAGCAGGAGACCGAGGCGGCGCTGGCTTCGGCCCGGTCCCAGCAGGCCGAGGCCGACCGGAACCGGAAGCTGGCTTTGGACCTGCGGACGAAGGTCGCCGAGCGGATCGCGGCCACGGACGTCGCGGTGCAGGAAGCCATGCGGTTGCTGGCGCCCGAGCCTGCCGCGGCCGAGAACGGGGACCGCAAGCCGGCTCCCGCTCCGGCTGCGAAGACCCCTGCCGCTCCCGCCGCTCCCGCTGCTGCCGCGCCGAAGGCCGCTCCTGCTCCGCCCGCGCCGGCGAAGGCCTGACCCCTTCCCACAGACGCCGGCTCCCCTCGGATCGTCGAGGGGAGCCGGGCCAATCTCGATCCGAAGGTTCCCGAGCCCGGCCGGCCCACGGCGGCCCCAGCGCCGGCCAACGCCTTGAATGAGTCATTCAGGACCTCTCGAGACTTGAATGAGTCATTCAGGACCTCCCAAGACCTGAATGAGTCATTCAAGACACGGGGCTTCGCCCGGCGGCCCAGGCGTCGACTTTGCGGGGACCCTGCGGAGATGGGCGGGGTGCGGCCGGGACGGGGCGTCCGGCGGCTGCGCGGGACTCGGGCGACCCGGCGGCTGCGCGGGACTCGGGCGACCCGGCGGCCGCGCGGGACCCGGGCGACCCAGTGGCCGCGCGGGACTCCGGCGGCCGCGCGGGACCCGGGCGTCCGGCGGCCGCGGGCATCCCGGCCCGGAACCGGGTGAATCCCCCGGCCGGGGAGGTGGCCGAGGCTCGTGGGTGGCTGGCAGTCTGCATGACAGCTGCTTGATCACCCGCGAGAACGGACCCGCCGCATGCTCCTCGAGACCGAACGGGCCGCCGTGTGCGCCTACGCGCGGCGGATGGTCGGGGACGGCCTCGTCGTCGGGACCTCCGGGAACGTCTCCGTCCGGGCCGGCGACCTCGTCGCCGTCACCCCGACCGGCGTCCCCTACTCCAGCATGAACCCGGCCGACGTCGCCGTCGTCGACCTCGGCGGCCAGGTCGTCGACGGCTCGCTCAAGCCGACCAGCGAACTGCCGATGCACCTGTCCGTCTACTGGGACGTGCGCGACCCGGACCGCGAGCCCGTCACCGCCGTCGTGCACACGCACTCGCCGCACGCCACCGCCGTCTCGACCCTCGTGCGCGAGGTGCCGCCGATCCACTACATCCTCGCCACGATCGGCCCTTCGGTGCGCGTCGCGCGCTACGCCACGTACGGAACGCCCGAGCTGGCGACGGCGGTGCTGGAGGCCCTCGAAGGGCGCCGCGGCTGCCTGATGGCCAACCACGGCACCCTCATCTACGGCGACGGCCTCGAGGCGGCCTACCACCGGGCCCAGCAGCTCGAGTGGGCCTGCCGGGTGTGGCTGCTCGCCCAGGGCGCCGGCCGGCCGGCGCTGCTGCCGCCGCCCGAGGTGGCGAAGGTCGTCGACCGGCTGCGGGGCTACGGCCAGACCTAGTGCGGGACGACCTGGTTGGCCACCATGATCATCCCGGCCACCAGCGCGAGGAACGACAGCACGGCACCGATCGCGGCGACGGGCTTGCCGCGCCGCCGCCCGACGCAGCCGAGGACGCCGAGGGTCAGCCCGGCCAGCCCGAACGGGAACGCCACATACGCGCGGAACCCGGTCATGTCCACCGGCAGTAACGGCAGCACGAGCCCGAGCAGGCCGAGGACCAGCGCCGCCACGCCGAGCCCGGGCCCCTTCGGCGGCGGCACCGGGCCGCCCGGCCACGGCTGCTGGTACCCGGGTGCGGCCGCACCCGGGTACGACTGACCGGCCGCACCCGGGTACCCGTAGGGCGGCTGGCCGGCCGCACCTGGGTGCCCGTAGGGCGGCTGGCCGGCCGGGCCCGGTACCGCTGCCGGATCCGGGTGCGCCGGGTTCGGCTCTGCTCCTGGGCCGTCGGTCATGCGGACTCCTCACTGCCGTCGCCGCATGCCTACCAAATCCGCCGCCCCGGCGCGGCCGAATCCGCGGAACCTACGACGCCAGCGCGTCGACCGCGTGGACCGCGTCCAGCAGCTCCGCCACCGTCGGGTCGTCGACCGCCTCCTTGATGCACTGCCACAGCTGGAGGTTCGCCGTCGCCCAGCGTGAATACGTGGCCGCCGCCTCGGGGTTGTAGAAGTAGTACCCCTCGTCGTGGACGTCGCACTGCTCGCCGACGATCTTGTGCGCCAGCTCGCGCAGGCTCAGCCCGTTCTCGCGCAGGTACCGGTGCGCCAGCACCACCGGCGTCACCGGCAGCGCCTTGAACAACGTGTCCGCGTCGCTCAGCGCCTGCGCCTCCAGCGAAATGTCGCGGCCGCGCGTGGCCATCTCGGCCTCGTCGACGATTTCGTCGATCCACCGCGCGACACCGGCCGGGACCCCGCACTCCGCGAGGATCTCCAGCCGCAGGCTCCGGCCCGCCGCCGCGGGCGAGTTGCGGAGCACCAGGTAGTTGACGTCGTGCACCAGCGCCGCCACCTCGACCACCGCGCGGTCGGCCCCGTTGTGCTGGGCGAAGCCGGCCGCCTTCGCGCGGACGAAGCTCACGTGGTGCCAGCCGTGGAACGGCAACCGCTCCGCGTAACGGCGGCAGAGCCGGTGAACCCGGTTCGCGACGGCGTCGACGATGACGTGGTCGATCGTGCTTTCCTGCGTGCGCATACACCTCTCCGATCCCGGCCGTGGTGTTCAGACGGGTGGAGTAATGGTAAGCGCCGTGACGCCGGTGGGTAGCTAGATGCGGTCGGCCAATTCCCCCAATCGGACCTCTACCGGAACGTGACGATGGCCGATTCCCGTGGCGGGATCGAAAGAAAGGCTGAAACTGCTCACCGGGCGTGATTTCACGAGGAACGTCATGGTGCCGTCGGCCGCTTCGGGGATGCGGTGGAATTCGTCGGCCAGCATGGTGGCGCAGGCTCCGGCCTGGCACAACGTCCGGCGCCGCAGCCGCGCGGCCGCGATCAGCCCGGTTCCGGCGTCGATCGTCGTCTCGTATCTCTCGTGCAGGTAGTCACCACGGAGAATGGTGGTGCAGAAGTGGTACCTGTGGTTGTGCACGGAATCCGCGTACCCCTCCCGCCAGTCCTCCTGCGCCTTGTATTCGTGCAACCAGAAGGAAAACGGGTCGGACGGCGAATCGAGCAGGCACCAGGCGAAGTGCGTGGTCGTTTCCCGGGACGAACGCAGGATCTTCACCGATTCCGCGGTGGTCAACGCGCGCAGCTGCGAGCGCAGTTCGTCGCGCAGTCCGGGCTGGGCGGCCCACGGCCGGAACCACTCGTCGACGGCGCGCCAGCCGGCGGCCAAAGGGAACTCGGCCGCGCGCAGGCGCGTGGCCAGTTCGGAAAGGGGGGACAGGCGGGTGAGCAAGGTCAGCTCCCTAGCTCGGCGACTTCGGAGAACTCCGCGCGGAAAGCGTGGAACTTGCCTTCCAGCTCGCGGAACTGCTCCTCGGACAGGGGGGATCCGGTGATCTTTTCGAACAGCGCCAGGAAATCCGTCCGCGTCGTCGCGGACGTGATGCGGAAGTGGCGACCGGTCCGGGACTGCGAGACGCGCACGAACTCGGCGCGCTCCATGTTGTAGAGGAAGGAACCCTCGGTGAACCGCAGGGACCGCGGGTACAGCTTCGTGGCGCCGCGGACGTCGCTGTAGAGCGACACCCACACGCTGTCGTCGAACATTTCGAGCCGGTCCAGCGGCGGGTCGGCGACGACGGTGATGTCGACCTGCGCGCAGCGGCTGCGCGCCAGGAAGAGGCCGACGAGCCCGATCCGGATCTCTTCGTCGAGCCGGGTCTGGATCTGTTCGGAGTCGACGTCGCCCGCTTCGCGGCGCAGCAGGTAGCGGGCACGCCCGCTGATCGAGCTGGCGTCGCGCGGGTCGGCGATGACGGCCCGGAGTTCGCGTTCGGTGCGGGAAAGCAACAGGCGGGCGGCCGCGTGCCGCCCGGAGAAGCCGCGGAAGAAGTACTGCCGGGTCGCGTTGAGGTCGGCCATCAGCAACCGGTTGAAGCCGGGGTCGGGGTCGGTGGTCGCCTCGAAGACGTCGGTGGGGAAGAACTCCTTGTTCAGCGCGCGGTATTCGGCGCTCAGGTCCTCCAGCGCGCGCCTGCTTTCCTCGATCACCGGGGTCACCAGCGCCTTCTGCGACGCGCTGGCCGTGATCAGCGTGGTGCCGAACCCCACGATCGCGGAGATCAGGGTGCCGGTGCCCAGCGACGTCACCAGGTTCTTCCCGGTGCCGGGGTCCATCAGGCCGGCGAGCCACAGGCTGAGGCCGGCGACGACGACGAGCACCGTGAGGAGCAAGCTCGTCCTGGTCCAGAAGATCTCCTGCAGTGGGGTACGGCGGCGGGATCCGCCGTCCGAGACCACGTGCTTCACCTCCCTCGTACCACCCGAACGGACGAATGCACAAAGTGTCTGTTCGAGCGCGGGGAGTTACTTTACGCGCCAAACGGGGCGCGCGAAATAAGAAGTTCGGGGGACAAGGATGACGGACGGACGTCACTCTCGGCAATAATTAACCAGCTTGGCCAAGTTTTCGTAAATCGCGGAAAACCGGCTTCAGAGCGTGGCCGGGAGCCCCTTTTCGTACCAGCCCGGGCCGGGTTCGGCGGTCATCAGGAACTCCACGACGACCGGCGCGGGGGCCGGGTGGATCTCCGGGTGATCGCGTTCGCCGCGCGCGTAGTCCACCGGCCAGGCCAGGTTTTCCTCGTCGAGCGAAAACTCCCCGTGCGCGCCCGTCCGGTTGCCGCGGGCGTCGAGGCGCACCCATTTGCCGCGCAGGTGCACGGCATTCAGCCCGTGCAGCGCGGACAGCTCCTGGTAGCAGAATCCGGCCGGAATCCCTTGTGCGCGCAGCAAAGCGGCGAGCAGGTGGGCCTTCGCGTAGCAGATCCCGACGCGCTCGCGCAGGACGTCCGACGCTCGCCAGGTGACGCGCGGATCGCGCGCGTCGATCACGTGGTCGACCGCATCCCGGACAAACCGGAACGCGGCCTCGGCGCGGGCGACGGGATCGTCCCCGGCGGTTCCGAGACTCTCGGCTCGGGCGCGGATGGCCGGGTGCTCGTGATCGACGACGGCGTCGGCGGCGAGGTAGTCGCTCAGCCGTTTGGACGTCGGCGACAGGACGGGACTCATCCGGCCATCCTGACAGGTGCGGCCATTCGGGCGAGCCTGGTTTTCCGGCGCCGCAACGCTCCGCGTTCGCCGGTTACGGAAGGTAAAAGTCGGGCGAGAAGCCCGTCCAGCGCAGATCCGCGGTCAGGTGCGCGACGTCGTTGTACGTCAGCAATGCGGCCGGGCGCCCCGGCGAGTAGCGGATCACGGTCAGCGCGGCGTTGGCGTGGTTGAGGGCGAGCCACCGCCACGGCGGCGCGTCCTGCGAGGCGCGGACGAGCCAGCCGGCGAGGAAGTTGTGCGTGACGAGCACTTCGTACCGCGTCTCGGCACCCGGCACGGGCCCGGTGAACCGCCGCTCGGCCTCGGCGGCGAGCTCTTCGTCGGCGGGCGGGAGCCGGCGGGTGAAGGCGTGCAGGAGGTCGCCGGAGGTCTCGGGGAGTTCCTCGCGCATCGGCGTGTAGGGGACGAAGTCGTCGGCCGCTTTGTCGACGTAGATGGGGACGCCGGGCAGCTGGGTGGCGAGGAGCGCGGCGGTCTGGCTCGCGCGCGGAAGGGGGCCGTGGTGGACGGCGTTGATCGGGATCTCACGGAGCCGCCGGCCGAGCAGCAGCGCTTGCCGGCGCCCGGCTTCGGTCAGGTCGCCGGTGGGTGCGGCTTCGCCGTGGCGGGTGAGGAAGAGGTACCGCGTCGCGAGCATCAGCCGACGGGCACGAGTGCACCCTGCGGGCCGTGGCTCGGCGTGAACTGGGCGAGCAGCCGGATCGGGGCGGGGTGCGGTGGAAGGACGGTCGAGGCGAACGGCGTGATCGTGTGCTCGTAGCCGCTGTTCGTGTGCAGGTGGACGCTCACGTGGACGTTCCGGTCGCCGGGGATTTCGAAGGTGACGGCGCCCCAGGAGACGACGTATTGGCGGCCGTCGATGCTGGCGATCGGGGCGTAGGCGCGGACGGTGTGGCCCAGGTGGGGGATGTCGATCGTGAGGAGGCGGCGGGGCCCGGTGTGGTGGTCGACGTACGGGATCACGCCGGGCACCTTGGCCAGGTCGGTCGGCTCGGTCATCGTTCGGGACTCCAACTCAGAACTGGTAGTACAAGAACGGGCTGAACGTGCCCGTCGCGATCAGGATCGCCGCGTACACCAGCCCCACCGTCATCACACCGATGCGCAACGCCGTCGCCGGCCTGCTGCGGCTCGACTCCAGCAGCGGTCCCGTCACCGGGTGGGCCGGCAGCAGGAACACCGCCAGCGCCGCCAGCAGCAGGACCAGCCGCTGGTTCGTGAACGCCTCTTCCACCCCCGCGCCCAGACCGTTGAAGTCCGGGATCAGCATGTGGCCGATCATCGACAGCGCGTGGCCCAGGTCCGCCGACCTGAAGAACACCCAGCCGAACACCACCAGCAACATCGTCAGCGCCCGGCGGGCCAGCCGTGGCCAGCGCGATGACGGGTCCAGGTCGAAGCCGAACCTGCGCTCGATCACCAGCAACGCGCCGTGGTAGCAGCCCCACACCAGGAACGTCCACTGCGCCCCGTGCCAGAACCCCGTCAGCACGAACACGATGCACAGGTTCCGGTACGTGTGGGCCGCTCCGTTCCGGTTCCCTCCCAACGGGATGTACACGTAGTCGCGGAACCAGCGACTGAGACTCATGTGCCAGCGGCGCCAGAACTCCGTGATCGTCACCGACGAATACGGCCTGGCGAAGTTCTCCGGGAGCCGGAACCCCAGCATGCGGCCCAGGCCGATCGCCATGTCCGAATAACCCGAGAAGTCGAAGAACAGCTGGAGCGTGTAGCCGATCGCGCCGAGCCAGGCCGTGGCGAACGTCATCTCGTCCGGGGGGACCTTGAAACACGCCTCCACCAGCGGGCTCAGCGAGTCCGCGATGATCGTCTTCTTGCACAGCCCCAACGCGAACCGGGGGAAGCCCGCCGCGATGTCGTCCAGGCGGTGGGAACGCAGCTGCGGGAGCTGGTCGGCGATCTCTCGATATCTGACGATCGGGCCCGCCACCAGCTGCGGGAACATCGCGATGTACGCCGCGAACGCCACCGGGTTGCGCAGCGCCTGGCGCTCGCCTCGATAAATATCCACCACGTACGAAATGTGGTGGAACGTGTAGAACGAGATGCCGATCGGCACCACCAGGCTCGCCACCGGCACGCTGCCGCCGAACCAGTGCGCCACCGCCGCGATCTGCTGCGTCGCGAAGCCCGCGTACTTCCAGATCAGCAGCACCGTGACGTCCAGCGACACCACCGCGATCAGGATGCGGCGCCGCCGGACGCCGTTCACGTCGAACGGGTTCGGGGCCAGCAGCGGGCCGGCCAGGAAGTTGACCACCATGCAGCCCAGCAGCAGGAACACGAACGGCCCGGCGCCGATCGTGTAGAACAGCAGGCTGCCGACCGCCACGATGCCGTTGCGCCAGCTCCGCGGGCACACCAGCACGGCGACGAGCACCGCCGGCATGAAGTACCACAGGAACAGTGGCGATACGAACGACATCGGGTCCCCTCGGCTTTATCCGATGGTGACCTTAACCCGACCGGGTGGTGCGGTCAGACCCGACCGGCGACACGGCGGCGGCGCGCCACCTCCGCGAGCAGCACGCCGGCCGCCACGGACGCGTTCAGCGACTCCACGCCCGCCGCCATCGGGATCGACACCGTCGCGTCGCACGTCTCGCGGACCAGGCGCGACAGCCCGCGGCCCTCCGAGCCCAGCACGATGACCAGCGGGTCGGCCGCCAGCTCCAGCTCGTCGATGTCCACCGAACCGTCGGCGTCCAGGCCGACCAGCATCAGGCCCTCGTTCGCCCACGCCTTGAGCTGGCGGGTGAGGTTGGTCGCCACCGCGATCGGCAGCTTCGCCGCCGTCCCGGCGCTCGTGCGCCACGCCACCGCCGTCATGCCCGCGCTGCGCCGCTCCGGCAGCAGCACGCCGTGCGCGCCGAACGCGGCCGCCGAGCGGATCACCGCGCCCAGGTTGCGCGGGTCGGTGACGCCGTCGAGCGCGACGAACAGCGGCACCTCGCCCGAGTTGCGGGCCGCGGCCATCAGCTCGTCCGGGTGCGCGTACTCGAACGGCGGGACCTGCAGGCCCAGGCCCTGGTGCACGGCCCGGTTCGTCTTGCGGTCCAGTTCCTCGCGCGGGATCTCCAGGATCGAGATGCCCTTGTCGCCGGCCAGCCGGACGGCGTCGTTCACGCGGTCGTCGATCTCGATGTTCAACGCGACGTACAGCGCGGTCGCGGGGACGCCGGCGCGCAGCGCCTCCACCACCGGGTTCCGCCCGGCGATCAGCTCCGGCTTGTCGGCCTTCTTCTGCCGCGCCTGGTCGCGCTTCGTCTGGGCGTTCGCCTGGCGGTAGGCCTTGTGCCCGGGGCGGTCCTCCGCCTTCGGCGTCGGCCCCTTGCCTTCGAGGGCCTTGCGGCGCTGACCGCCCGAGCCGACGACGGCACCCTTCTTGGTGCCCGTCTTGCGGATCGCGCCCTGGCGCCGCGAATTGCCTGCCATGGTGAAAGTTTCCTTGCTGTGTAACGGGATCAGTCGGACTTGACTGTCCACTGAGGACCGTTGGGGGTGTCCTCCACCACGATGCCCGCCTGCGAGAGGCGGTCACGGGCGGCGTCCGCGCGGGCGAAGTCCTTCTCGGCGCGGGCCTGCTGGCGCTCGGCCAGCAGCCCTTCGACGATCCGGGACAGCGCGTCCTTGGTGGGCGTGTCGGAACCGCCCGCCTCGGACCAGCGCGCGGACAGCGGGTCGAGGCCGAGCACGTCGGTCATCGCGCGGACGGCCGCGGCGAGTTCGAGTGCCTTGGGGGTGTCGCCCGCGTCGAGAGCGGCGTTACCGTCGCGCACCGTGTTGTGCACCACGGCGAACGCCTGCGGGGTCGCGAGGTCGTCGTCGAGCGCGTTGGCGAACTCCACCGGGATCGTGCCCAGCGCCACCTCGCCGGACTGCGCGGCGCGACGCAGGAACGTCTCGATCCGCCGGTAGCCCTGCGCGGCCTCCGACAGCGCGCCGTCGGAGTACTCGATGGTCGAGCGGTAGTGCGGCTGGACGAGGTAGTAGCGCAGTTCGGGCGCGCGGTAGCGCTCCAGCATCGACGGGATCGACACGGTGTTGCCGAGCGACTTCGACATCTTCTCGCCCGACATGGTCACCCAGGCGTTGTGCAGCCAGAACCGCGCGAAGGCGTCGCCGGCCGCGTTCGACTGGGCGCGCTCGTTCTCGTGGTGCGGGAAGACCAGGTCGATGCCGCCGCCGTGGATGTCGAACTCCGCGCCGAGGTACGCCGTCGCCATCGCCGAGCACTCCAGGTGCCAGCCCGGCCGGCCGTTCCCCCACGGCGTCGGCCACGACGGCTCGCCCGGCTTCGCGCTCTTCCACATGGTGAAGTCGCGCGGGTCGCGCTTGCCGCGGGTCGGCGTCTCGCCCTGCTGGACGTCCTCGAGGACCTGGCCGGACAGCTTGCCGTACTCGTCGAACGACTTGACCGAGAAGTAGACGTCGCCGTCCGCGACGTAGCCGTGGCCGCTCTCGATGAGGCGTTCCATCAGCTCGACCATCTGGGTGACGTGCCCGGTCGCGCGCGGGTTGATCGACGGCGGCAGGCAGCCGAGCTGCTCGTACGCGGTTTCGAAGGCGCGCTCGTGCGTCGCGCCCCACTCCCACCAGGGCCGCTCGTGCTCGGCGGCCTTGGTCAGGATCTTGTCGTCGATGTCCGTGACGTTGCGGACCAGCAGCACGTCCAGTCCACTGTGGACGAGCCAGCGGCGCAGGACGTCGTAGTTCAGGACGCCGCGGACGTGCCCGATGTGCGGAACGCCCTGCACGGTGGCACCACACACGTAGATCGACGCCGTTCCGCTACGGACGGGGTGGAACTCCCGCACGCTCCGGGTCGCTGTGTCGAAAAGGTGTAGGGCCACCCTCAAAGGGTACGGGGTCGGGCGTGAGGGACGTCTCTGGGTCTCAGCCGACGCCGTGGGTGCGCAGGGCCGTGAGCAGGGCGTCCGGCCGCTCCGCCGTCGGCAGCGGGTCGACCAGCGCGAACTCGCAGCCGAGCGCGCGGGCGCCGCCGTCGGCCTCCTCGCTGTCGCCGACCATCAGCGTCTCGGTGGCCGGGACGCCGAGCGCCTGCACGGCCTTGCGGAAGATCTCCAGCTCCGGCTTGATGGCGCCGACCTCGAAGGAGAGGACGAACTCGTCGACGTAGGCGTCCCACCCGCGCGCGGTGAAGGCCGGCCGGATGTCGAAGGCGATGTTGCTCAGCACGCCGACCTTCAGTCCCCGCTCGGACGCCGCCTTCAGCGCGGCTTCGGTGTCCGGGTACGGCGTCCACTGGCTGGGATCGATGAGCCGGTTGTAGAGCGCTTCGGCCTGGTCGACGTGCGGGACGCCGGACTTCTTGAGCACCTCGAGGTAGACCTTCCGGTGCAGCTCGGGGTCGCGGTCGCGGTGCTGCCAGGCGTGCACGTGCTCGGCGTCCAGCTCGACGACCTGCCCGACGGGGGCGGTCATCCGGCGCATCAGCTCGGCCTGCGCCTCGATGTCGAGGGGCTCACCTTCGTGGTTCGTCAGTTCGGTGAGCCAGGACTCGTCCTGCTCGAGCCGGAAGAGCGTGCCGGAGTAGTCGAACAACACGGCCCTGATCGTCATGGTTTCCAGCCTAACGGGACCCTCAGGCCGAATGCCCTGTGATGTGTTCGGGAACAACGCGCACGAGCACGCGCACGACGTCGGCCGGCTCGGGCGGGAAGACGTCACCGGTGTACTTGCGGGCGAGTTCGTCGTTCAGCTCACGGCCGCCTTCGACGGTGACCTCGGCGCGGCCGCGGATCTCGACGTAGTTTTCGGGGTCGGCGAGGTCGAAGACGGAGAGCGAGACGCGGGGATCGCGCCGGATGTTGCGTTCCTTGCGCCGGCCCTGGACGGTCACGAAGAGGACGGTGTCGCCGTCGCGCTTGGCCCAGACGACGGAGCTCTGCGGCGACCCGTCGGCGTTCGTGGTGGCGACGACGGGGTAGTTGGCGCCGTCGAGCAGGGCCTTGGTGGCTTCGTTGAACATGGTCTGGACCCTATTTCACGTTGCCGGCGACCTTCTCGACTTTCAGCCGGACGACGACGCGTTCGACTTCGGGGCCTTCGTGCGGCGGGTCCTGGGCGAGGTACTTGTGGCTGAGGGTCTTGGGGAGGGCCTTGCCGGGGTCGGGGGTGAGCGTGGCGGTGCCGCGCAGCTGGGTGTGGCGGTAGGGATTGGTGGCGTCGGTGATCGAGACGCTGAGGCGGGGATCTCGGCGCAGGTTGCGGACCTTCCGGCGGTCCTCGGTCGCGCTGAAGACGAGATCGCCGTCGTCGAGACCGACCCAGACGACGGAGGTCTGCGGGCCACCGTCGGGATCGAGGGTGGCGACGGTGGCGAAGTTCTTCCCGTCGATCAGCGCGCGGACATCGTCCGAGAGGGTGAGGGCCATATCACGCCGAACCGGCGCGGCTCGGGCCCTATTCCGCGGCTCCGGCTGACATGAATGACTCATTCATGTCATCTGGCGACATGAATGAGTCATTCACTACGTCCGGGCCAGCAGCAGCGCCGTAGCGAAGGCCGCGATCCCCTCACCGCGCCCGGTCAGACCCAACCCGTCCGAAGTCGTCCCCGACACGCTCACCGGCCCGCCGACCGCCTCCGACAGCACCTTCTGCGCCTCCTCGCGCCGCTTCCCCACGCGCGGTGCGTTGCCCACGATCTGCACGGAAGCGTTCCCGACCCGCCAACCAGCGGCGGAAATCAGCTCGCGGACCTCCACGAGCATGTCCACGCCGTGAGCGCCGTCCATCCGCGGGTCACCCGTGCCGAACACTGCGCCCAAGTCACCAAGCCCAGCCGCCGACAACAGCGCGTCGCACAACGCGTGCGCTGCCACGTCGCCGTCCGAATGGCCCGCGCAGCCGTCCACGCCCGGCCACAGCAGCCCCGCCATCCAGCACTCGCGGCCCGCCTCGACCGGGTGGACGTCGACCCCGTTGCCGATCCTCACAGCGTCTCCTCGTTCTTCGGTGCCGCCGCGATCGCCTCGGCCAGGGACAGTTCGAAATCCGTCGTGACGCGCATCGCGTCCGGGTGGCCGGCCACCAGCGCCGCGCCGGCCACGTCCCACGGGTCGGCCGCCGACAGGAACGCCGGCAGCGTGTAGCCGATCGGCGTCTGGGCCGTGCGCAGCCGTGTCCGGTCCTCGGTTCCGACGATCAGGGACGAATCGGTCAGCTTCACCGTGTCCGCCATCGGCAGCACCGGGACGACGACCGGAGCGTCACCCACCGCGGTGATGACGTCACGCACCGTTTCCGCAGGAATGAAGGCACGCAGAGCGTCGTGGAGGAGTACAACTGAGTCACGGGGAAGATCGGGCTCGACGACGGCGAAGGCCTGCCGGAGCGAGCCGGGGACGACCCGGCAGTCCAGGCCGCGAACGGCCTCGGAAAACAACGAAGCACACCGCTGGGGGGCCGCCACGAGCACCAGATCGATCTCCGGTACGTCGAGCAGCCCCCGCACGGTGTGCGTGAGTAGCGGCTCACCATGGACCGGCGTGAGAGCGAGCTCTCCGTCGGAGGCATGATGTGCGACGGTCACGATCGCGACGACGTTCATCGGTTCGCGATCGTAGAGGCATCCACCCGCCCGTCGGGTGGACCACCCTGGGCTCAGACCGTCGCGGTTTCCAGAACTTCGTCGAGGAGGACTTCAGCCTTGTCCTCGTCGGTGCCCTCCGCGAGCGCGAGCTCGCTGACCAGAATTTGCCGCGCCTTGGCGAGCATGCGCTTCTCGCCTGCCGAAAGCCCGCGGTCCTTCTCTCGCCGCCAGAGGTCGCGCACCACTTCGGCCACCTTGTTCACATCGCCGGAGGCGAGCTTCTCGAGGTTGGCCTTGTACCGACGAGACCAGTTGGTTGGCTCCTCGGTGTGCGGAGCACGCAGAACGTCGAAGACCTTGTCCAGTCCTTCTTGCCCGACGACATCGCGCACGCCTACGATCTCGGCGTTGTCAGCGGGCACGCGAACCGTGAGATCCCCTTGCGCGACCTTGAGGACGAGGTACTTCTTTTCCTCGCCCTTGATCACACGGGTCTCGATGGCTTCGATGAGTGCGGCACCGTGGTGCGGGTAGACGACGGTCTCTCCGACCTTGAAAACCATGTGTCCTCTGCCCCTTTCGCTGACTCCATCCTAGCACGGTCCGCCAGTGCCCACCTAGCGGGCCGGACTCGTCCTCGCAGGTCAGCGGCCTGAGCGGGGCTTGACAAACGTCGGAGGCCCATGCTCATGCAGGTGACCGGGACGCGTTTCCCGACGTGGCAGGAAATCCTTTGTGGACGGTTGATCTTGGGCGCAACGCGGACCGGTTCTGCCCGGGAGATCGCGCCCGGCTAGTCTTCGCGGGAACGAGGCCGTGAAACTGGAAGGACTGCGACGTGAGGCTGCAGAATCGTCGCGTGCTCGGCGCGGGCGTGCTGGCGCTCGGTGCCGCGCTCGTGCTCGCCGGGTGCGGGGCCGGCCAGATCACCCAGACCGACACGCAGCAGCCCGCCGTCAACGGCACGTATGCCCAGGTCAAGACCATCGTCCTGCGTGACGCCGCGGTGCAGTACCCGACGTCGGGTCCCGGCTACCCGGCCGGCGCGACCCCGTCGCTCACGCTGACGATCGTGAACACCGGCACCCAGGACGACTCGCTCGTCTCGGTGACGACCGAGGACGGCACCCAGGCGACGGTGAGCGGCTCGAAGGCCGTCGTCGCCGCGCACTCGCTGGTGATCGGCCCGGACGACGCGGTCGAGTCCACCAATGAGGTGCAGACCACACCGCCGAGCGCGCCCTCGTCGAGCTCGAGTTCCAGCTCCACGCCCACCAAGTCGGAGACGAACACGCCGGGCAGCCTGACGGCGTCGTCGACGTCCGAGGTCCCGTCGTCCGGCCCGGCCGCGACGCCGACGGCGCCCGAGAAGGTCGGCCAGGCCACGGTCAAGCTGCCGGCGCTGAAGCAGCCGCTGTGGCCGGGGCAGACCATCAAGGTGACCTTCGTGTTCCAGAACGCGGGCCCGGTCACCGTGGAGCTGCCGGTCGCGGCTCCGGCGCACGTCAAGGAGTAGGTCCCCGGTTTTGTCGGTGGTCGCCGATAGCCTCGCGGGGTGAAGAAAGGGACCACCTACCGCTGCGGGAGCTGCGGGTACGAAGCGGCCAAGTGGCTGGGCCGGTGTCCGGAGTGCCAGGAATGGGGCTCCTTCGAGGAACGCGGGGCACCTGCCAAGCCGGCCATCCAGCGCGTCGCCGCCGGGGCGCCCAGCGCGCCCGCGCGGCCGATCGGCGAGGTCGACGTCGAAGCCGCGCGTGCCCGGCGCACCGGCGTTTCCGAGCTCGACCGCGTGCTCGGTGGCGGCCTCGTCCCCGGCGCCGTCGTCCTGCTCGCCGGTGAGCCCGGCGTCGGCAAGTCGACCCTGCTGCTCGAAGTCGCCTACCAGTGGGCGAAGACCGTCGACCGGTCCCTGTACGTCACCGGCGAGGAGTCGGCCGGCCAGGTCCGGTTGCGCGCTGAGCGAACGGGCAACGTCCACGACGGCATGTACCTGGCCGCCGAAAGCGATCTCGCGGCCATTCTCGGGCACGTCGACGACGTCAAGCCGGGCATGCTGATCGTCGACTCGGTGCAGACGATGGCGTCCCCGCAGGTGGACGGCTCACCAGGTGGGGTGACGCAGGTCCGCGCGGTCACGTCCGGGCTGGTCGCGCTGGCCAAGGAGCGCGGGCTGCCCGTGGTCCTGGTGGGGCACGTCACGAAAGACGGCTCGGTTGCCGGCCCGCGCGTGCTGGAGCACCTGGTGGACGTGGTGCTGCAGTTCGAAGGCGACAAGCACTCCACGCTGCGGATGCTGCGCGGCATCAAGAACCGGTTCGGCGCGTCCGACGAGATCGGCTGCTTCGAGCTGCAGGAAGAAGGCATCGTCGGCGTCCCGGACCCGTCCGGGCTGTTCATCAGCCGCACGGCGGAACCGGTGCCGGGCACGGCGATCACGGTGTCGATGGAGGGCAAGCGGCCGCTGCTGGGCGAGGTCCAGGCGCTGGTGTCGTCGACGTCGGCACCGCAGCCGCGGCGCGCGGTGAGCGGGCTGGACTCGGCGCGCGTGGCGATGGTCCTGGCCGTCCTCGAGAAGCGCGGCGGGCTGAAGCTGGGTGACAAGGACGTCTACACCGCGACCGTCGGCGGCATGAAGATCACCGAGCCGGGGATCGACCTGGCACTGGTGCTGGCGCTGACGTCGTCGTTCGAAGACGTCGCGTTGTCGCCCCGGCTGGTGTCGGTGGGCGAGGTCGGGCTGGCCGGTGAGATCCGCCGCGTGCCGAGCGTGGGGCGCCGGCTGGCGGAGGCCGCGCGGCTGGGCTTCACGCACGCCCTGGTCCCGCCGGACTCCGGGAAGCCGCCGGCGGGAATCCGCGTATTGGAGGTGGCGAACGTCGCAGACGCGTTGAACGCGGCCAGTCACGCCCGCTGATCACCCCGAGGTCTGCGTGATGGCGTACGAGTAGACCGCGTCCGGCTCCCCGAGCTTCCGGGAGTCCGGCGGGAACACCGGGATTTCCGAGGACATCGTGACCGTCGTGCTCGGGATCGCGGCCGAGTTCGGCGGCCGTTCCGTCGTCATGCTCAGCGGGACGTCGTTCCGGTGCGTGATCGTCGTGCTGTCGGTCGCGGCCAGCAGTTGCGCCGTCGAGGGGTCGAAGTAGAGGCGCTCGCCCGTATCCTTCGCGATGACGACCGTCGCCGGGCGGCCGTCGGGCGTTTGCGACGCCTTGGCGAACATCCCGGGCAGCGTGCTGACCACGTCCAGCAGGGCGAGCCGGACGTCCTTGCGGAGCAGGCCCAGCGCCAGCACCGAACGCGCCATCGTGAGCGCTTCCACGGTCGAGGACCCGGCGGGCGAACGGTCGCGCGCCAGGGCTGCGGCCAGCTGCGCGCGGTCCGGGGTGAGCGACGCGACGAACGACGCGTCGGGCGCGAGCCAGTTCTCGGGCGGCCGGCTGGGGAAGACCCCGGCCGGGCCGTACTCGTCGAGGGGCGTCCGGTTGACCTTGACCTTCGCCTGCGTGGCTTCGTCCAGCCCGGTCACGCCGCCCGTCCACCGCGTGCGGCGGTGCCAGACGCCGGTCGGGTCGGCGGGGATCCACAGCTCGACGATCTGCTGGGTCTCGGCCTTCAGCCCGAAGATGAGCTGGGGCACCCAGGCGGTCTTCTGCGCGTAGTGGAATTCGCCGGGTGCGAGCGGGCGGTCGATGTCCTGCAGCGTCGCGCCGGGCCGCGTCGGTTCCGGGGCCGGCGGACGCAGGGAAACGACGACGCCGAGCCCGCCGACCAGCGTGACGACGGCCGCGGCCACGGCGATCCACCGCCAGCTCCCGCGCCGGCGCGGCCGGGGTGGTGCTTCTTCGGTCGTGCCGGCCGCCGCCATCAGGGACGCGCGAGCGGAGGCGAGCTCATCGCCGGAGTCGACGTCGTCGTGCAGATCGGACAGGGCCGCGTCGAGTTCGGCGTCGGACCAGATCTTCCGGACGTTGTCTTCACGCAAGGTCCTGCACCTCCTCTTGAGCCGGGGCGTTCGTCCTGAGCCAGCGTCTGATCCGGTGCAGCCGGGACCGGACGGTACCGGGCGGGATGCCGAGGGCTTCGGCGACCTCGGCCGGTTCGAGCCCGGCCCACGAGACGAGCAGCAGCGTGTCGCGATCGGCGGGGCTGAGCTTGGCGAGCGCCCCGGCGAGCTGCGCGGCGCGCACCTGGGCATCGACCTGCTCGGCAACGCGGCCGTCGTGCGCGGCGTGGCTGTGGTCCCCGGCGCGGGCGAGCCGCGCGGTGGCCTGCAGCCCCCGCAGCTCGGACCGCACGTGGTGGCGCAGCAGGTTGGTGGCGATGCCGTAGAGCCAGGAGCGCGCGGTGCCGAGTTCGGGCCGGTAGCTGTCCCGCCGCCGGAGCGCGACGAGGAAGGTCTCGGCGACGAGGTCGTTGGCGGGTTCGGTCCCGACGCGCCGGGCGAGGTATCGCCGGAGAGCGGCGGCATGGGCGTCGAAGAGCCGCCCGAACGCCGGCCCGGGCTCGCTTCCGCCCAGGTCCGGGCGGTCGTGCCCCCAGATCTCCGATCCCTCGTGGATCACCTGCATGCCCCCAGTTGCCCGCAGCGCGCGCGAGCGTTCACGGGCGAACCTACCTTCGTCGTGATCCGTTCCGGGTGGGTGAGAGACACGGCCTGACCTGGACCGCGATCATCCCTGGTGAGGCGCCAACACACCAGCGCCACACCTGGGGAAGGATCGCCATGCGTAGATTCCGCGCGGGATTCGTCGCGCTCGTCGCCGCTCTCGGGCTCGTCGGCCTGCCCGCCGTTGCCCAAGCCCGTACCGAAGCCGTTCTCAACATCCAGTACCAAGTCCAGCAAACCGGCTACTGGTGCGGCCCCGCCGCCACGCGGATCGCCATGTCCGCGCGGACCGGGAACCTGCCCAGCCAAGGTACGCTCGCCTCGCAGCTCGGGACCACCACCAACGGCACCGACTGGATCGGCCAGGTCACCGGCGTCCTGAACTCCGACCTCGGCACCTCCTGGTACGAGACCAAGGAAATGCCGAACGACCCGCCCACCCAGGCCCAGCGCGACCTGCTCTGGCGGGACATCACCCTCGACATCAACAACGGCTACGCGATCGTCGCCAACATCGTCGCCCCCGCGAACAACCACCCGCCCGGCTACCCGAACTACACCATCTACCACTACTTCACGATCATCGGGTACGACAGCTCCGACATGACCGTCAAGATCGCGGACCCGGCGAGCTTCGGCGGGAACCAGATCTACTGGCTGAGCTTCAACCAGCTCGCGACGCTGATCCCGCCGAAGGGCTACTCCGCCTAGATCCCCAGCAGACCCCAATAAACCGCCCAGGGAATTAACACCACGCCGCCGGCCAGGGCCACGCCGAGGCGGGGGGTTCGGTGCCGCCACCACGTCACCGCCGTGCCGATGGTGGCGGCCACCGCGCCCAGTGCCAGCAGCTGCAACGCCAGCCACGGCAGCGGCCGGCCCAGTACCGCCGGGCCCAGGCCCTTGCCCATCGTCGTCTGGATCAGCACGTCGACGACCAGGAACCCGACCACCGTCAGCAGTCCCGTCACGCCCAGCCAACGCGTCCCGCGGCGCAGGCCGAAACCGAACGCCACCAGCAGGAACACCAGCACCGCCAGCTGAAGCCACGTCGACTCGTACCAGGCCAACGGCGGCACCGCGACGCTCGACCGGTCCTGCGGCGGCGGTGCGTCGGCCGAAGACGCCGCGGGCAGGTCGTGCACCCACGTGCCCACCAGCTCCAGGTAGCCCGGCGCGTACCCGGGCAGCTTGTCGTAGCCGTTCGTCGTGCGGCGCAGCTGGTGCTGCGCGTCCGGGAAGACCCGCAATGTGTATCGCGCCAGGGACTCCTGGAAGATCCGGACCGCTTCCCCCGGCGGTGTCAGGACGTCCTTCGCACCCCACAGCCCGAGTACCGGCTGACGCAGGCTCTTCAGCACCGGCACCGGGTCGTAGTACGCCTCCGGGAACACGCCGCCGCCGACGAGCTGGCGCATCATCGTCGACGACGCCATCCGGACCATCGAGCCGTCCACGTCCAGCTGCCGCAGCTGGTTTTCGATCGCCCACGCCTGTTGCCGCGACGGCTCGACCCCGTTCGCCCCCAGCGTCACCACGAAAGCGACGTCAGCGGAACGGGAAGCCGCCAGCGGTGCCACCCAGCCGCCTTCGCTCAACCCCCACACGCCGACCCGCGACGGGTCCACCTCCGGCCGTTTCCGCAACGCCTCGACGGCCGCCAGCGCGTCGTCCGCCAACGTCGAGTACGACCGCGAGAACTGCGAATACCCTTCGGTCCGCTTGTCGTAGATGAGTGTCGCGATTCCTTGCCGCGCAAACGCTTCCGCCTGATCGCGGTAGTCCTCACGGCTGTGTTCCCCCGAGCCGTGGACCATCACCAGGCCCGGCAGTTTCGATCCCCCGGGCGGGGCGACGACGCTGCCGTGCAACGTCACTCCGCCGTTCGTGAAAGTCACGTCCGAGCTGTCCGCGGCCGAAGCCGACGGAACCGAAAGAGCCAGGATCACCCCGGCCAGTAGTAGAGCCCCTCTTCGCATCTGAGATCCCCTGTCATGTTTTTTCCCCTGGGTCCGGGAACGCGAGCAGGCGCACGAGCACGCGCCGCGCTTCCGGTGACCGGTCGTCCTCGGGCCGCCAGTACCGGCGGAACAGCTCCATGTAGTCGTCCCAGAACTGCTTCAGTTCCTCCGCGGTGAGCCACGTGCCGCCGCGGGCGTAGAGCAGCGCGTCCGGCCAGTCGCCGGGCAGTGCGTCACGCGCCTCCGCGAACCGGTTCAGCTTTTCGAGGTCGTCCTCGAACCCCTGGCGCTGCATGTCGTCGAACAGCACGCGGGATTCGGCGCTCTGTGAGCTGCGGCGTGGCCAGCGGATGTCCCGCGGCCGCGTCCGCCACCACCGTTCCTTGCCCTTGGCCAGTTCCGGGACGTCCTCGACGAACCCGAACCGTGCCAGCTCCCGCAGGTGGTAGCTGGTCGCGCCGGTGTTCTCGCCGAGTGTCTGCGCGAGCTTCGTGGCTGTCGCCGGACCCGCGGACAACACGCCGAGTATCCGGCGCCGCAACGGGTGCGTGACGGCCTTGAGGACGTCCGGGTCCAGTTCTTCCGGTGGTGGAGCGCTGGTCATGACGCCACTGTAGCCGTGCAAAGAAAGTTGTGCAAAGAAATCTGTGCACGCGGGAATCCCAGATTGTCAGACCCGGGCCTTACTATCCGTGCTCATGTGGTTCCGAGGGGTCAGACGCCGTGGGTGAGCCGAACCTGCCCGCCCGGCAGATGGGGCGTCAACTGAAGCGCATGCGCGAACGGCTCGGCATGACGCAGGACGAAGCCGGCGCGCCGCTGCGCATGTCGACGAGCAAGATGTCGCGCATCGAGATGGGGTACCTGCCGCCCTACCACGACTTCCGCGCGCTGCTGGACCGGTACAACGTGGTCGTTTCGGACTGGGGCGAGTACATCGCCGCCTACGACCGCGCCAAGGAGAAGGGCTGGTGGCACCACTACGGGGTGGGCAACCGCGGGTTCCTGCCGATCGAGGCCGAGGCGAGCAAGGTGCGGGTCTTCCAGTTCGGCTACATCCCCGGACTGCTCCAGACCGAGGCGTACATGCGCGAGGTCTTCGCCGCGGCGCGGGTGCAGATGAAGCCGAAGGTGCTCGAGAACCAGGTCACCGTGCGGCTGCTGAGGCAGTTGCGGCTCACCGACCCGCCGATCCTGCAGCTCCACGCGATCATCGACGAGTACGCGCTGCGCAAGCCGATCCTTGGGCAGGCGGAGAGGAAGGAGCAGCTGCGGCACCTGATCGAGCGGGCGAGGATGCCTAACGTGACCCTCCAGGTGGTGCCGGAGGATGTCGGCGCCTACGCGGGTCAGAACGGCAACCTCATCATCGCGAGCTTCGATGATCCCCAGGAGCCGGACATCGCCTACGTCGAGCACATCTTCGGCTCGGTTCACGTTGAGAAGGAGGGAGAGGTCGCCGCTGCTAAGCTGGCCTTCAAGGATTTCGCCGATCGGGCCTTGGACGCGGAGGACTCGATCGCGCTGATCGAACGGCTCTGAGCGGGAGGCTGCGGTGTCCACTGTAGACGCACGGTGGGTCAAGAGCAGCTACAGCACAGATGGCCAGGGCAGCGACTGTGTCGAGGTGGCCCTCGGTGCGCGAGTGGGCGTGCGGGACTCCAAGGCGCCCCATGGCGAACTGCACCTGAGCGCCGCCGCCTGGTCGGCCTTCCTCACCAAATCGGGTGATCGCTGAACTTCCGCAGCGTCTGCACCGACGGCCGCACGAAGAACATCCCGGCCACGTAACCCAACGTGGCGAAGGTGAACGTCGCCACCGTGGTGAGCAGGTCCGGCCGCAGCCGGAACACGAGCGACGCGGCGAAGAGCCCGAGAATCAGCACGAGCGTCAGCACGTACGCGAACACGAGCGCCGTGCGCGCCGACGTCGCGCTCGCGACCACCAGGTAGTCACCGCGCAGGCAACGCCGTGACGAGAGCACCAGCACCGCGATCACCAGCACGCCCAGCGGCGGCAGCACGACCGCGGCCTTCCCGATCAGCGACTCCGGCAGCGCGTGGCCGCGCGCGAGGCTCTCGAGGAACGTCGTGAGACCGACCAGAAGCACCATCGCGGCGATCATCGAACACCCGACGACCACCGAACCCGCGCGCACCCGCTCGGCGAACCGGGGCGGCAGCGGGACGAACTCGACCTGTCCGGAAGTGCCCTGCATCCACCTCACCTCCGAACGCCGTGAAGGCCACCATAAGGAACTTGGCGTTCCGCACGGTGGCCTCCACGAAGATTCAGACCGAAAGGGCTAACTGGCCGCCAGCAAGTTGGCGCACCGGATCAGCCCGATGTGCGAATAGGCCTGCGGATGATTGCCGAGGGACCGTTCCGCGATGGGGTCGTACTGCTCGGGCAGCAGCCCCGTCGGGCCGGCGGCCGCGACGATCTGGTCGAACAGCTCCTGCGCCTCGGTGCGCCGCCCGGTGAGCAGGTACGCCTCGATCAGCCACGCCGCGCAGATGTGGAACCCGCCCTCACCACCGGGAAGGCCGTCGTCGCGGCGGTAACGGTACACAGTGGACCCACTGCGCAGCTCCGCCTCGATCGCGGTCACCGTGTGCTGGAACCGCTCGTCGGCCGGGTCGATCAGGCCGGTGAGCCCGACGAACAGCGAGGCCGCGTCGAGGTCCGTGCCGTCGTAAGCCGTGGTGAAGGCCTGGACCTCGTCGTTCCAACCGTGCGTGAGGACATCGTGGGAGATCTCCTCGCGCAATCCGTGCCAGTTGCCCGGGATTTCGCGGCCGTACTGCTCGCCGAGCTTGATCGCGCGGTCGATGGTCACCCAGCACATGACGCGGGAGTAGACCCGGTGGCGCGGCACGTGCCGCTCCTCCCAGATCCCGTGGTCGGGCTCGTTCCAGCGCCGCGTCACGGCTTCCGCCATCGCGCGGACCAGCTGCCAGTCCTCGTCACGCAGGTCGCTGCGCGCCGCGGCCAGCGTGCCGACCAGCTCGACAACCGGGCCGAAAACGTCCAGCTGCACCTGGTGGTTCGCCAGGTTGCCGACGCGAACCGGGCGAGAACCGGCATAACCGGGCAATGACTCGATGACCGCTTCGGCGCCGATCACGCTGCCCGCCAAGGTGTACAGCGGGTGCAGCCGCTCCGGGCCGGCCAGCGTCGCGAGCACGCCGTGCAGCCACCGCAGGTACCCCTCGGCCTCCTCGATCGAGCCCAGGTGCACGAGCTCCCGCACGGTCATCGCGGCGTCGCGGATCCAGCAGTAGCGGTAGTCCCAGTTGCGGACGCCGCCGATCTCCTCCGGCAGCGACGACGTCGCCGCGGCGAGCACGCCACCGGTGTCGGTGTTGACCAGGCCGCGCAGGGTCAGCGCCGAGCGCAGCACCAGGTCGGTCTGCACCGTCGGGAGCCGCAGCTTCGACGTCCACTCGCTCCAGTAGCGGCCGGCGCGGTCGCGTCGCTCCACTTCGGACAGTTCGTGCGGGCCGAGGTCGGTCGTGCCGCAGCGCAGCTCCAGCACCACCGGCTGGGTCGGCGTCGGCTGGACCAGCGCGCTCGCGGTGTCGTGCAGGCCGTCGGAGGTGATGGTCCACTCGACGCCCGGCGAGTACAGCACGAACGGTTCCGACGTGCCGAGGACCCGCACGCCGCCTTCGACGATCTCCAGCTTCACCGGCACCCCGCCGAACTCGGGGCGCGGCGCGAACTTGACGCTCGCCACCGCTTCACCCGAGATCACGCGGACCAGGTCCGTGCGGTGCTGCGGGCTCTCCGGCTCGAGGTAGTCGGTGACGAGCAGGCGCGACCAGCGCGTCTCGACCGTCATCGTGTTCGGCAGGTAGCGCTGGCCCAGCGGCAGGCCGTTGCGGTGCGGCTTGATGGAGAAGTGGCCGGCACCTTCGCCGCCGAGCAGGTCGGCGAACACCGCGGGCGCGTCCGGGCCGGGGTGGCAGAGCCAGGTCAGCTTCGCGTCCGGCGTCAGCAGCGCGACCGAGCGCTCGTTGGCCAGCATCGACAGCCGCTCGATCGGCGGCGCCGACTCGCCGTACAGCCAGTTGCGCCGCTCTTCCAGCATGAACGCCAGCACCAGGGCGACGTCCACGGTGTCCGGGACGCGGAAGCCGGCGAGCGTCTCGCCGTCGCCGACCTTGATGCCCAGGTCCGGGCCGGAAAGGCGGGCGAAGGCCTTCTCGTCGGTGACGTCGTCGCCGAGGAAGATCGCCGCGGTGGCGCCGACCTGGTGGCGCAGGATGTCGAGCGCGCGCCCCTTGTCCGTCTGGACGACCGCGAGCTCGACCACCTCCTTGCCGTCGGTGGTCGACACACCCTCCCATGTGGACGGTCCGGTGTGGACGGCCGCGAGCACGCGGCGCCCGGCCTCGTGCTCGGCTCGGCGCACGTGCACCGCGATGCTGGCCGGCTTGACCTCCAGCGACACGCCCGGGACGTCCAGCACGAGCTGCTCCAGCTCGGCCTCCAGCCGCCGGTGCAGGTCGCGCGCCTTCTCGTCGAGGGCGTGGATGAAGCCGATGTCGAACTCCGAGCCGTGGCTGCCGACGAGGTTCACCTCGGAGGGCAGCCGCGACAGCGTCGCCAGGTCACGCAGGGCGCGGCCGGAGATCACCGCGGTCGTGGTCTCGTGCAGACCGGCGAGCGATCTGAGGGCGCCCACGGACTCGGGCAGCGGACGTGCCTCGTCCGGGTTGAGGGTGATGGGTGCCAGCGTGCCGTCGTAGTCGCAAGCGACCAGCAGGCGCGGCGTGCGGGCGATCTGGACGATCGCACGCCGCAGCTCGGCGGGCAGGGCCTCGGCAGTCAACACTCCTCCTCAGGAGCTCGTGCGTGGTCAAAGACTATGTCAGTCGACCGCCTCGGTGCCCAAAGCCTGCAGGAACGAGCGCGCCCATCGATCGACGTCATGGGTGAGGACCTGGCGACGCATGGCGCGCATCCGGCGACGGCCCTCGGCCGGGTCGAGCGTAATGGCAGCTACTAAAGCGTCCTTCACCCCGTCCAGGTCGTGGGGGTTGACGAGGAATGCGCTAGAGAGCTCGGCGGCCGCGCCGGCGAACTCCGACAGCACCAGCGCGCCCCCGAGGTCGTGGCGGGCGGCGACGTACTCCTTGCAGACGAGGTTCATGCCGTCACGCAGCGGCGTCACGACCATGACGTCCGCGGCGGAGAAGAAGGCGGCCAATTCGGTGCGGTCGACCGATTGGTGCAGGTAGTGGACGACCGGGTGGCCGACGCGGGAGAACTCGCCGTTGATCCGGCCGACCATCTGCTCGATCTCGCCGCGCATCCGCTGGTAGTGCTCGACGCGCTCGCGGCTGGGGGTGGCGAGCTGGACGAACGTGACGTCGTCCGGTTGCAGCCGGCCTTCGTGCAGCAGCTCGTGCAGCGCCTGCAGCCGCAGGTCGATGCCCTTGGTGTAGTCGAGGCGGTCGACGCCGAGCAGGACCGTCTTGGGGTTGCCGAGGTCGCGCCGCAGCTGCGCGGCCCGCTCCTGGACGCCCTTGGTGCGGGCGAGCGTGTCGAGGCCGGCGGCGTCGATGGAGATGGGGAAGGCGCCGACCCGGACGGTCCGGTCGCCGACCTGCATGGTGCCCGGCCGCGACCGGACGCCGACCGCGCCGCGCGTCGACTCGAGGCCGATCAGCTGACGGCACAGCCACAGGAAGTTCTGCGCCCCGCCGGGACGGTGGAAGCCGACCAGGTCGGCGCCGGTGAGGCCGCGGATGAGCGCGGCGCGCCACGGCATCTGCATGAACAGCTCGACCGGCGGGAAGGGGATGTGCAGGAAGAAGCCGATGCGCAGGTCCGGTCTCAGCTCGCGCAGCATCGCCGGCACCAGCTGTAGCTGGTAGTCCTGGATCCAGACGGTCGCGCCCTGGGCGGCGACGTCGGCGCTGGCCTGCGCGAACCGGCGGTTCACCTTGACGTAGCTGTTCCACCACACGCGGTCGAACACCGGGCGCTCGACGACGTCGTGGTAGAGCGGCCAGAGCGTGGCGTTGGAGAAGCCTTCGTAGTAGTCGCGGACCTCGTCGGCGCTGAGCGAAACGGGGTGCAGCACCAGGCCGTCGTCGTCGAACTCCTCGACGTCGACGTCCGGGATGCCCGGCCAGCCGACCCAGGCGCCCTTTCGCGACCGCAGGAACGGCTCCAGCGCGGAGACGAGCCCACCCGGGCTGGCCGTCCAGCGGCGTTCACCGTCCGTCGTGCGTTCGAGGTCCACCGGTAGCCGGTTCGCCACTACGACGAAGTCGGCCTGGTTCCCGTTCTCCTTGTCACTCACAGCTGCTGCTCCTCGCGTCCTGGGTCGCGGCCCCAGAGTGAAACCCTATCGCGATAACCATGAACAGCCGGTGACCGCCGAGTTACTCCACCAATACCCCCACCGCCGCCCTCAACGGAGGCACTTCGTGCCGCTGCGTTATTCAAGACTTCGTTCGGTCGGTTCGAGCGGACCAGCCATGCGTGGTCCGGCGAACCGCCGCTCGAGCCTGCCCAGGCCGGTCCGCACCGGCTGGGCGAGCCATTCCCCGAGTACCACGCCCGCTGCCAGCGCAAGCCCGATTGCGACGGCGGTCATGAGCGTCGAGATGTTGCCACTGGGCTCGACCCCGATCTGATACAGACCACGGTAGGTCGAGAGACCCGGAAGCAGCGGAGTGATCCCGGACACGGCTACTACCAGTGGAGTAACACCGAGTCGCCGCGCGAGCACGCCACCGCAGAACCCGACGAGCGTCGCGGCGATGGCGGAGGAGCTGACCCCGTCCAATTGGGCGACCGTGAGTGACCCGTAGACGGCGGCCCCGATCCCCCCGGCGGCCGCGGCGACGAGCATCGCGCGCATCTTGGAGTAGCTGGCGAGCGCGAAGCAGGCGGCGGCGCCGGCCCCGCCGAGCACGACCATCGGCAGCTGCGTCGCGGTCGAGGTCGGCACGTCCGGCAGCGGCGTCCGCGGCAGGCCGAGCATGACGGCGATCCGCAGGGCGAGCACGACCCCGGCGATCAGGCCGGCGGACATCAGCGCGGTCTCCATGGTGCGGCCGGCGGCGGTGACGTTGTAGCCGGTGATGGCGTCTTGCACGGCGGAGACGGTGGAGAGGCCCGACAGCAGCACGGTGACCGCGGCGGCGACGACGAGCGTCGGTTTGTCCGTGGTCAGGACGTTGAAGCTGACGATGGCCATGGCCGAGAGCGTCGCGACCAGGCCGCCGATGACCTGCTGGAAGAAGAAGGGCAGGCCGTAGCGGTTGACGAACCGCCCGATCCGGTCGATGACGCCGGAGATGACGAAGGCGACGAGCGCGATGTCGAGGCCGCCGCCGAGCAGCAGGGTGATGAAGGCGGCGACCCCGCCCCAGGCGAGCGTCGCGGTCCAGCGCGGGTAGGGGTGCGAGGCCTGCGTGATGCGTTCGAGCTCCTGCTGCGCCTGCTCGGCCCCGACGTTCCCGCGCACGATCTGCCGGATGAGCTTCTCGGTCTCGGTGAGCCGGGTGTAGTCGAGGCTCCGGCTCCGCACGACGCGCAGCGCGGTGACGGGCGTGAGGTCACTGCCCCGGTGGCAGGTGACGGTGATCGAGGTGAAGATGACGTCCACCTCGCAGTGCGGCAGCCCGAGAGCCCCGGCGATGGCGATGATGGTGGCGGTGACGTCGGACGCTCCGGCGCCGCTGGCCATCTGCACCTCACCGATGCGCAGGGAGAGGTCGAGCACGAAGTTGACGGTGGCCTCGTCGGGCAGCTGCGGCCCCATGGCCTCGTCGGCGTCGACGGCGGGGAACTCGCCGGTGGGAGCCTCGAGGACGTGCCAGGGGCGGCGCTTGAGGAGGTTCGGGCGGTGGGTCCGCGGTTTCTGCTCGGGAGGTTCGAGGAGGGGCCATCTCGTCGTGGTGTGCCCGTTGCTGTCGATCGTCAAGATCCACCTCCTCGCTCTGTCGTCCTCCTCCGGGTGCATCGACGGGGGTGTGTCCATCGTTGCAGTGGCGTTGACCACGTTGCTCCATAGTGGCCTGGAGCTGGCGATCTTGCCTCTTGACAGGGCGTCGGGGCGGGGCCGATACACTGGGGGCGGTGCCTTGGGTACCAGGCCGCTATAGCTCAGCTGGTAGAGCATCTGTCTTGTAAACAGAAGGTCAGGGGTTCGAGCCCCCTTGGCGGCTCAGAAGAGGTGTAACACCGCGATCAGCCCGGTCGACTTCGGTGAGGCGTGCAGCGTATTTGCCAGCCTCCGGTTGAAAAAGGCCGAGCGGAGGAGAGAATTCGTCTCCCCGGGGGTCGCGATGGCCGGTGCGGAAGTCTTCGACCTCGGCTGGCTCAGCAGGGCGACCGTCGTGCGAGTCGAACTCGACGTCATGGCCAATGTGCGGCTGATGACGGAATCGAACATCGAGGCGTACAAGAAGAGAATTGCTTACCGGATGGTCGGTGGCGTGGCTACGCAACGTCCATTCGACATCACCGTCCCGCTCGACGGGCACTGGTACGTCGCCGTGGACACCGAGGGCCTGAAGGCGAGCCGGTTCCGGGCCGAGATCACCATCGTCACGTGATCAGCGGCCCGTCCGGCGGTCGTCGGGGTTCAGGAGCCCGGGATGATGAGCAGGGGGTACTGGCGGTCGACCACGCAGAGGGCGTTGGTGGCCCACATCGCGAGCGAACTGCCCACGCAACGTACCCCCGGCGTGGGTTCCGCCTGGGCCGAAGCCGTTCCGGTCGCTCCGAGGAGGACTCCGGTCGTCAGAGCCAAGGCACCGATCGTGGCAGTGATGCGTCGCATGGCGATTCTCCTGTCCTAGAGCCGGTTTCCGGTTGGTCGTGCCGCCGGGGAGTGCCCCGGAAACGGTGCGGGGAACGGATTCGCGGCCGATGGCACCGTCTCGGGTGACACCCACTGGGGGCGGGCCGCCCTCGGTGCCCGCCCCCAGCATCCGGTCAGTCGCCCTGGCTGGTGCCGCCGTCGGTGATCTCGCCCGCCGCGCAGTTGCCCGGGTTCTCGCCGCTCGCCTCGTGTTCGCCCGGCGACAGGATCGGCACGCCGATGCCGTTGAGCGAGTCCTGGATCGGGACCTGGACGCCGAGGACGTTGACGTTGTTGCCGCAGACACCCGGCGTCACGTTGAGGTTGTGCAGGACGTCGGTGTTGTGCAGGTTGACCAAACCGGCCTCGCCGAACTCGTCGCCGTCGTAGCCGGGGGTGTCGGCGGCGGCGATCCCGCCGGTGAGGAACGCGCCGGCGGCGAGGGCGGCGGTGATCAGGCCGATCTTCTTGATCATGGAGCATCTCCTCGGTTGGGAATGGAACGGGGAAAGCGTTGTCGGTGCGGAGGGTGCACGCCGCGGTCGCGATTCATGCGTGGACCCCTCGATCGTGTTCCGGAAAAGCGGCGAAATTCCATGACCTTGTAGCTGGATCGGGTGAGTTTGCGCTGGTCGGCGCCGTGCCTTATCGGGGGTAATGCGGAAGTGGTGAATGGCGTGTGGTTATGGTGTGCCCGATTGATCGCCATTGGCGGACGAGTCGGTGAACGGGTGAGATCGTGACGAGCGGGACGCGGCAGGGAGGCGACACGGTGAATGCCGGTCGGATCCTCGGGCGTGCGCTCGTCGTGCTCGGCGGCGCTGCCGCGGCCTGCGCGATCGCGTGGCTGACGGCCACCGCGTCGGCCAGCACCGTCACCGAGGTCACGGATGCGCCGATCGCTGTCGTGCAGCCGCCCGCGCTGGATTCGATCCCCGTGGTGCGGCAGGCGCGCGGCGCCGCGGCGCCGGCGGTCGCCCGGGTGCGCGAGCTGTCTGGAGCAGCCGCGCACACGGCCCGGTTCGCGACCGGTGTGGTGGCTTCGGTGCCGGCCACCGTCGTCTCGGTCGGGCGCACTGCCGTTGCGGAGCCGGGTGCACCGGCCGCGGGCCCGCGCGACCACCTCGAAAAGCCGGCCGCCGGTCCCGGTGTCGCGGAGGCGTCCGGCTCGACGCGCGCGACGGCGAGCAGCGGCCCGCGCGAACGGTCCGCCGCCTTCTCCTCGGTGGTCCCGGTTCGCGCGGGGGTCGTGAGCCAGCCGCACACCCGGTCCGAGCACGGTGACGGCGGCCGATCGTGGCTGCTGTCCTGCGTGGGGCCGGCCGTCGCCGGTTTCACGGCCGGCCACGACCGCAATTTCGGTGACGCGATCCAGGAATCGGCAGCGGTTCGTCCGCAGCCGTCGCACCACGGGTACGGCGTGCTGCGCCGGGCCGTGGCGTCAGCGGAAATCCAGCCCGGCGTCACGCCGGACTGACGCGCGTCCGAACTTCCGGCCGTTCTTCCCCCATTGTTTTTTTGAAGGAGTATTTGTCATGCGCATTCAGACGAAGCGAACCCTGCAGATCGCACTGGTCAGCGGCGGCCTGCTGATGGTGGGCGCCGGTGTCGCGTCCGCGTCCGTCACCGACGCGGAGCTGCCCGCGGCGAGCCAGCAGCGTCCCGCCCCGGCCGCCGAGGCCCCCGCGCCCGCAGCGGTGCTGCACACGGTGCCCCTGCACCTGCTCCAGCAGGAAGTGACGCCGAGCACCGAGGTCACCGGCGACCTGCCCGAGCACGACCTCAACGCGCCGCTGGGCAGCGAGCTGGCGGCCACCGAGCTGCCGATCGCGCTGCCGCTGACGGCGACGGCCGACACGGAGTCCGACCGGACGACCACGCCGATCGACGGCGGGCTGCCGCTGCACGGGACCGTCACGACCCAGCCGCTCAACCCCACCGCGGGCACCCGGGTCACCGGTCTGAGCACGTCCGACAGCCCGCGCGCGGACGCGCCGGCGGCGGGCCTCCCGCTGCTGGGCGCGCTGCTGCCGAGCGCCAACGGACTCCTCCCGACGCAGGCGCTCGGTGGGGCGTCCGACCTGACGTCGCTCGCCGGGCTGACCAAGCTGGCCGGGAGCACCCCGCTGAACCAGGGCGGCCGCTACAACACGGGCGCGGTCACGGCCCCGGTGACCCAGCACGGCCCGGGCGCCATCGAGTCGGCGACCAAGCTGCTCGGCAAGTAGTTCACCCACGTTTCGGGGCCGGAAGCGCACGCGCTTCCGGCCCTGACGTGTGTCAAAGCTGCGCCGGCTCCTCGTACCGCAGTTGCCGCCAGACGCCGTCGGGATCCGGCGCCGGCCGGTCCGTCGCGGCGACCGGTGTCCAGCCCGGTGGCCACTGAGAGCGGCTCGACGGGCGGATCCACACGTGCCGGAACATCTTCTGCCGTCGCTCGGCCGGCCACGCGAACGTCGCGTCGTGGAAGCGGGCGCCACCGCGGAACACCGCGCCGTCGAAGCGGACGTCCTGCTCGAAGTGGGTCTGGGTGAACCAGACGTCGGTGCGGAAGGTGGCCTCGCCGAGCCAGGCGCTGTCGAGGAACCGGGTGCCGGTGAACCGGGCCTCCTCGTGGAAGTTCGTGCCCCGGAAGCGGGCCTTGCCCCGGAGCTCCGCCGTGCGGAACCGAACGCCCTTGACGAAGGTCGCGTCGCTGAACCGGGCCCGGCCGGTGAACGTCGTGCGGTCGAAGTCGGCTCGTTCGAGAAACGCCGTGCCGCCCAGGTCGGCGTCGCCGTCGAACTTCGCGCCGGCGAACTGGGCGGAGCGGACCCGGCAGCGTCGGAACTGGAATTCGAAGAGCGTCGCGCCGCGGAGATCCAGGTCGACGTCCGGCCAGAAGGCGTCGGAGCCCGTCCCCGGGCGCAGGTGCCGAGCGAGGATGCGCTGAGCGGCGATCCGCACGTGCTTTTCCTGCTCGTGCTCGGCTTCGAACGGCATCCGCAGGTAGGCGCACAGCACGTCGATCACCGTGTGCCGCTGCGCCTGCGTGTTCTGCGCGAGCCGTTCCAGGGCGTACAGGCCGCCCAGCCGGACCGCGGCTTTGTCCGAACCGAGCTGCTCGACGGCCTTCGCGTACAGCTCGGTGATCCGGCGCTCCGCGGCGTCGGCTTCGGTGTGCCGCTGGACGAGCTCCTTGTGCGCGAGATCGCGGCGTTTCTCGACGAGATCCTGTTCGGCGGTCTGCTGTCTGCGCGCGGCCAGCAGCAGGCCCACGGCGCCGCCCGCGCCGAGCACGATCGTGCCGACGGTCCGGATCGCCTCCAACCCGAGGCCGTACACCGCGAGCAGCGGCCACCCGATCCCGGCCGCGACCACCACCAGCCCGGCCGCGCACCAGGCGATCACGCGGTTCGACAGCACCTTGCCGGGCGTCACGTCGTCGTCCATGCGGCTATCTTCGCGAATTTGTCCCCCGTGCGAGCTACTCGCAACTGTCCACTCCACGGTGACGTTCCGCGCGCCCGAAATCCCTAGCGTTTCCCTCGGCCGCGGCGCCCCTGCCGCGGGTTCTCGCCAAGGAGTCGTCGTGCGCCTGTTCTTGCAGCTCGTCACCGTTGCCGCCGTTGCCTTCGCCGGCAGTCTCGCCGTCGGCGCGGTGCAGTGGAACACCCCGCTCACCCTCGTCCTCGGGCTCGGCAGCGCCGCTCTCGCCGTGCTCGCCTACCGGTGGATCGTCCGCAGGACCGAAGACCGCGTGCCGGCCGAAATCACCAAGAACAACGCGGCTCTCGGGCGCGGGGTGGTCATCGGGTTCGGGCTGTTCGCCTGCGTCATCGGGAACATCGCCCTCGTCGGCGGCTACGACGTGCTCGGGTGGGGTTCCGTCGGCGGGGCCCTCGCGCTGTTCGGGTTCAGCGCGGCCGCCGCCGTCACGGAAGAGCTCCTCTTCCGCGGCATCCTCTTCCGGTTCGTCGAACGGTGGATCGGCACCTGGCTCGCGCTGACGCTCACCGGAGTGCTCTTCGGCCTCTCGCACCTCTTCAACGCCCACGCCACGTTCTGGGGCGCCGTCGCCATCGCCGTCGAGGCCGGGGGCATGCTCGCCGCCGCCTACGCCGCCACCCGGACCCTCTGGCTGCCGATCGGGCTGCACTTCGCGTGGAACTTCGCCGAGGGCGGGATCTTCGGCACCGGGGTCTCGGGCACCGACGCTCCCGAAGGGCTGCTCCACGCCGTCACGTCCGGCCCGGCCGCGCTCACCGGCGGGGAGTTCGGGCCCGAGGCGAGCCTTTACTCGGTGCTTGCCGGCGTCGTCACGACGGCCGTCTTCATGGTGCTCGCCCGCCGTCGCGGCCACATCGTTCCGCTCCGCGGACGCACTGACGCGACCGCTACTGTCGTCGCGTGATCGACCTCTGGCGGCGGCTCGACGTCACGGTCCGGGATCTCGCGTTCGGCCTGCTCCTCGCCGGCCTGGCGCTGATCCCGGCCCTCGGCGGTTACGGAACCCAGGTCGGCAACCTGCCGACGCGGCCGATGGACGCCTTCGCACTCGTGGTGGTCGCCGTCGAGTGCCTGCCGCTGGCCCTGCGGCGGCGGTGGCCGGCCGGCTGCCTCGCGCTCGTCTCGGCCGGCTTCGCCGTCGACCAGCTTTGGGGCTACCACACGCTTTCCGGCTCCGCGCTGCCAGTCGCGCTGCTGAGCGCGGCAGCCTACCTGGAGCGGTACCGATGGACGACCGTGGCCGTCGGCTCGGCGGCGTACGCGGCGCTCGCCGTCGCTCTCGCTTCGCGCAGGTCGACCGAGGGCTGGACCGGGTTCGTGACGTTCTACTTCGCGCTCGCCCTCGCGTGGGGCATCGGGGTGTGGCTGCGGCAGTCGCGCGCGGCCGAGGCGGAGCGCCGCCGCCACGTCGCCGAGACGACCCGCGCCGCCGAACGCACCCGCATCGCCCGCGAGCTGCACGACGTCGTGACCCACCACGTGACGGCGATGGTCGTCCAGACGGAGGCGGCGCGCTACCTGACGGCGGCGCCGGAGCGGCTCGACCAGGCGCTGACCGCGATCACCGACACCGGGCGGCTGGCGATCACGGACCTGCGGCACCTGCTGGACCTGCTCAACCCCGATTACGGCAGCGAGCTGCGCACGTCCGGCTCGTTGGAGACGCTGATCGAGCAGACGCGGCGGGCCGGGCAGCCGGTGGAGTTCACCGAGGTCGGCACGCCCGCGGCGGCGGGGAGTGCGGAGGCGGTGGCGTACCGCGTGGTCCAGGAGGCGTTGACGAACGCGCTCAAGCACGCGCACGGCAGCCGCACCGACGTCCGCGTGGAGCACGGGGCTCGCGAGATCGTCGTCGAGGTGACTTCCGGGGCGCCGAAACTGTCGGTGCCTTCCGGTAGCGTGGAAAACGGGGGCGCCCCCGCGGGCCCGGTGGTGTTGCGCGGGAGCGGGCGGGGCCTGGCGGGGCTGCGCGAACGCGTCGACGTGCTCGGCGGGGAGTTCACCGCGGAGCGCGGCGAGAGCGGATTCGTCGTGAAGGCAAGGATTCCCGCGGGGAGGGCGTCGTGATCAGGGTGCTGGTCTGCGACGACCAGGCGCTGATCCGCACGGGCTTCGCGACGATCATCGACGCCCAGACCGACCTCGAGGTGGTCGGCGAATGCGGCGACGGCCGCACGGCGGTCGAACTCGCCGGCTCGTTGCAGCCCGACGTCGTGGTGATGGACGTCCGCATGCCGGTCCTGGACGGCATCGAGGCGACCCGCCTGCTGGCCGGCGCGGGCGTCGCGCAGCCGGTGAAGGTGCTGGTGGTGACGACGTTCAACCTCGACGAGTACGTGTACGAGGCGTTGCGCGCGGGCGCCAGCGGGTTCCTGCTGAAGGACGCCCCGCCGGCGCAGTTGCTGCACGGGATCCGCACGGTCGCGACCGGCGCGGCGCTGCTGGACCCGGAGGTGACGCGCCGGCTGGTGGGGAAGTACGCGGCGCGCATCCGGCCGGCTTCGTCCGCGGAGGTCGCGTTGGCGCCGCGGGAATTGGAAGTGCTGCGGTTGATCGCGGACGGGTTGTCCAACAGTGAGATCGCTGCCGCTTTGGTGATCAGCCAGGAGACCGTCAAGACGTACGTGTCGCGGATCCTGACCAAGCTGGACCTGCGGGACCGGGTGCAGGCCGTGGTGTACGCGTACCGGACCGGGCTGGTCAGTTAATGCGTTGACGCCGTTCGGCCGGGTGGGTGATGATGATTCTCGTGCGGGAACGCAATTCTTTTTCTTGAGCTTTTTTCTGCGCTCGTCTTCGTCGCCATTGTCGCGGTGGACGCGAGTGCGCCCAGGCGCGTTGGCGCGCCACGCGCGCGGTTCGGCAACCAGTGGGGTCTCATACGCCCCGCCCACGTGGATCGACACCACGGCGCGCGACCACCCGAAACTGTCGGTGCCCCGGTTTACGCTCCCCCCAACGTCCGGATTGGGGAGGCACCATGACCACGCACACACTGGAAACACCCGAGGCCGACATCGTCTACGACGTCCACGGCCCCGCGCCCGCCGACAGTCCCCGGCCACCGCTGCTCATGGTCGGGCAACCCATGGACGCCACCGGGTTCAGCACGCTGGCGTCCTTGTTCCCCGACCGGACCGTCGTCACCTACGACCCGCGCGGGCTCGGGCGCAGCGTCCGCAAGGACGGCCGGGAAGACCACGACCCCGCCATCCAGGCGGGTGACATCCACGGCGTCATCCAGGCGCTCGGCGTCGGCGCCGTCGAGGTGTTCGGGAGCAGCGGGGGCGCCGTCGCCGCGCTCGCGCTCGTCATCGCTCACCCGGAAGACGTCCGCACGCTCGTCGCGCACGAGCCGCCGATCGTCGGGGTGCTGCCCGACGCCGACGCGGCCGAACGAGCCGGTAAGGCCTTCCGGGACGCCTACCAGGCGCGCGGCTTCGGCGCCGGCATGGCGGCCTTCATCGCCATGACCTCGTGGAAGGGCGAGTTCACCGACGACTACTTCGCCCAGCCCGCGCCGGACCCGGCCGAGTTCGGCATGCCCACCGAAGACGACGGCCGCCGCGACGATCCGCTGATGAGCGACCGCTCGCTGGCCGTCTCCGCCTACCAGCTCGACGTCGACGCCCTGAAAGCGGCGCCGACGCGGATCGTGATCGCCGTCGGCGAGGAGTCCATCGACGTCATGACCGGGCGCGCCGCCATCGGGACCGCCGCCCGCCTCGGCCAGGAGGCGACGGTCTTCCCCAGCCACCACGGCGGTTTCCTCGGCGGCGAGTTCGGCTACGCCGGCCAGCCCGAGGCGTTCGCCCGGAAGCTGCGGGAGGTGCTTGAGAGCTGATAGTCACCCCGTTGACGAACTGAATCAAACAACTGGTTGACAGAGTCGGTCAGCTGGTTGATGCTTGCTGCGTCGAGTTCGCTCGTGGAGCAAGGGGGACGTCGTGGGGAAGCACGCGCTCAGGTGGTGGGCACTGGCGGTCGCGGTACTGGCCGTCCTGGTGGACATGATCGACAACCAGATCGTGGCGGTGGCGCTGCCGACCGTCCAGCGGGAGCTCGGCACCGGAGGGGCCGCGCTGCAGTGGATTTCGGCCGGCTACGCGCTCGGGTTCGCGCTGACGCTGATCACCGGCGGCCGCCTCGGCGACCGGCACGGCACGAAGAAGCTGTTCGTGGCGGGCATGCTCGTGTTCACCGCGGCGTCGCTGGCCGCCGGCCTCGCCGGGCACGTCGGCGTGCTGATCGCCGCGCGCGTGGTGCAGGGCGTCGGGTCGGGGCTGATGGTGCCGCAGGTGCTTTCGTTCGTCTACGCGGAGTTCGACGAGCGCGAGCGGCCGAAGGCGATGGCCTGGTACGCGGGCGCGTTCCCGGTCGGCGGGCTCGCCGGTCCGCTGCTCGGTGGCGCGCTGACCCAGGCCGACCTCTTCGGCACCGGCTGGCGGGCGATCTTCCTCGTCAACGTGCCCATCGGTGTGCTCGCGCTCGCCGGCGCCGTGGCGACGATGCCGAGCCGGCCCGGGTTCCTCCGGCACCGCCTGGACCTCGGCGGCCTCGCGCTGCTGACCGCCGCGCTGTTCGCGGTGTTCTACCCGCTGGTGCAGGGCCGCGAACTGGGCTGGCCGGCGTGGTCGGTCGCGCTGCTGGTGGCGGCCGTCCCGCTGTTCGGTGTTTTCGTGCTGTACCAACGGGTTCAGGCGCGGCGCGGCGGCGAACCGCTGGTGCCGCCGAACCTGGTGCGGCGGCTGGCGAGCGGGCAGGCGGTCCTGTTCTGCGTCAACACCGGGGTCGGCGTGTTCTTCGTCCTGACGCTGCACCTGCAGCTGGGGCTCGGGTTCTCGCCGTGGGAAGCGGCGGTGACGTTCGCGCCGTCGACGCTCGGCATCGTCGCGGGCAACGTCCTCGGCATGCGGCTCGCGCCGTCGCTCGGGCGGTCGTTCGCGGCGGGTGCCGTCGCGGTGTTGCTGGCGAGCCTGGTCGCGGTCGCCGTGCTGGTGCTGTCGCAGGGCGCGGCGCTGAGCGGGTGGGCGTTGCTGGGGCCGGTGATCGGCGTCGGGCTGGGGATGGGCGCGGTGCTGAACGCGCTGTTCGCGTCGGCGATGGCGGAGCTTCGGCCGGACCAGGCGGGCGCGGCGTCCGGCGTCGTGAACACCACCGTCCAGCTCGGCACGGCGACCGGGATCGCGGTGTTCGGCACGGTGTTCTTCACCCGGCTCGGCGACGGGTACGCGTCGGCGACAGCCGGCGCGCTCGCGGTCAGCGCGGGCGTGCTGGTGCTGGCGCTCGCGCTGACGGCGGTGCTGCCCGCTCGTCACCCTTCTGTTCCGCAGAGTCAAATGACTGGTTGACGTATAGTCGCGGCGTGACCGCTTCGAAGCCTCGCCGTTCGCCGAAACCCCAGGAGCGGCAACGGGATCCGGAACGCACCCGCCGGCTGATCCTGGATGCGGCGGGCGCGGAGTTCGCGGCGAAGGGCTACGCGGGCGCGCGGATCGCGTCGATCGCGGGCCGCGCGGGGGTGAACCAGCAGCTGATTTCGTACTACTTCGACGGAAAAGAGGGCCTGTACCGGGCGTTGTCGGAGCAGTGGACCGAGCAGCAACGGGAGCTGGTCGCGCCGGACACGCCGTTGGCCGAACAGGTGCGGCGGCACGCACTGTCGAGCCGCGACGGGATGCGGCTGGTGGCGTGGTCGGGCCTGGAGTACGAGGGCGCCGAGACGGATCCCGACCACGCGCCGAGAACGCAGCGCCTGGCCGGGACGGTGGAGCTGATCGCGGCGATGAAGGCCGAGGGCCGCCTGCCGGAATGGGTCGACCCGGAGTGCCTGACGGTCCTGCTGATGGCGGCGGCAATGGCCCCGGTGACCCTGCCGCACGTGGCCGAGGGGCTGACGCGGACGGCGCCGGACTCCCCGGAGTTCGTGGAGCGGTACGCCGACCAGCTGGCGAAACTGGTCGAGCACCTGTCGGCCACCTGAGGTCAGTGCTCGACGGGTTCGGAGGTGGCGACGGCAGGCCCCTGGCCGGGCGTGCTGGAGGGGGCACTAGGCCCGGCGAGCGACACGCCGGCGACGAGTGCCACCGCGACGAGGAACAGCGCGGCGCGGAAGAGGGCGGAAAACGAACAGACGACCATCATGACTCGCTCCTCGGGATTTCCCGGATCAACGGGGATTTCGGCGATTCCGCGGGGTGGCCGCGGAAATTCGGAACTGTATAGATGGTGCGCTTTCGCGGGGGTGGGGGACAAGGCGTTTCCGTTGCCGGAAACGGTTTGGGCGGGGAAACCTCAGCCGACCGCCGCCCGATCGCGGTACTCCGCCTCGCCGAGCACCCGCGGATCCAACGTCACCCGGTACGCGGCCGCCTCCGTCCACCAGCGGGCCGCCGCCTCGCGGTCGCCGCGGCCCGCCGCCGTGTTGCCCAACCCCGTCAACGCGCGGGCCTTCTCGTACTCGCTCCCCGCGTCGTCCGCCAACTCGGCCGCCCGCCGGTAACAGCTCTCCGCCTCCGCCCACTGACCCGCGCGGAACCGCACCCACGCCTCGCAATTCACCGACATCACCCGATCCACCGGCAGCTGAGCCAGCTGAACCGCCTCCTGCGCACTCGACAGCGCGGATTCGAACCGCTCCAGCACCGTCGAAGCGAGCGCGATACCCCGCAACGCAATGACGACGTTGCGCGTCCGCCCGGTCCGGCGGTAAACGGCCAGCACCGTCGTCAAATCGGTCAACGTCGCTTCCGCTTCACCTCGATACAGCCGCGCCCACGCCAGGCTCGACAACGCGTCTATCGCGCCGCGGTCGTCGCGAGCCCGCGCGAAACACTCCTGCGCCCGCTCGTGGAAGCGAACTGCCTCGTCGACGCGTCCCGACTCCACGTGGGCCATGCCCAGGTTGTTGAGGATCATGCCGGTCGCGCTCGCGTCGTCGATCGCGCGCGTTGCCTCGAGGGCTCGCTCGTGCGTGCGGATCCACGGGTCGAACAGCTTCTCGCGGAAGAAGTACGCGCGGAGCACGAACGCGAGCTGCCAGCAGCGGTCGTGGAGTCCGTGCCGGAACGCGGAATCGACGATCTCCACCAGCGTCGGCCACTGCGCGGCCAGCCAGGCGAGCGCGCCGTCCGCGTCGGTGAACGGGGCACCTGACGCCAACGGGAGGCCGGTGGCCGGGCGGAAGCGGTACGGCTCCGCCAGCTCGTCGGCTGCCAGCGTCGTCATGAGCGCGTGGTCGACGAGCCGGCCCATGGCCGACGCGCGGTCCTCCGGCTCGACACCCGGCAGCGCGTGCGTCGACGCGAACATCCGCATCAGGTCGTGGAGCTCGACGTACCCGCGCTCGTCGCGGACGACCAGGTGGGCGTCGTGCAGCCGATCGACCAGCCGGTCCGCTTCGCCGGGCCCGAGGCCCGCCAGCGCTTCGACCGCCGCGATCTCCGCCGCCGTCGCGGGATGCAGAGCGAGCAAGCCGAGCAGCCGCCGTTGATCGCCGGGCAGGGACTCGTACGACACCGCGAACGCCGTCGCGACGCTGCGCTCGCCGTCGTCCAGCGTGCCGAGGCGGGTTGTTTCGTCGGCGAGCCGGTCGCGCAGCCGGGTCGCCGTCCAGCCGCCCGCGACGAACCGGGCGGCGACGATGCGCACGGCCAGCGGGAGCTGCCCGCAGTGGCGGACGATCTCGGTCGCGACGCCCTCGTCGTCCGGTGCGTGCGAACCCGCGACCGAGCGCAGCAAGCTCACGGCGTCGGCGAGCGGCAGCACGTCGACCGGGAAGTGCCAGGCGTCGTCGAGCGCGGGGAGCCGGCCGCGGCTGGTCACCAGGATCCGGGACGACGTCTCACCCGGGACGATCGCGCGGATCTGCTCGGCGGACCGCACGTTGTCCAGCACCAGCATCATCCGCCGGCCGCGCAGCTGGTCGCGGACCAGGTTGGCCAGGCCGTCCTCGTCGGCGGGCAGCTGGTCGGCCGAGACGTCCAGCAGCCGCAGCAACCGGCCCAGCGCCTCGCCGGCGGACAGCTCGGCCGCGCCGGGGGTGTGCCCCCGGAGGTCGAAGAACAGGCAGCCGTCCGGGAAGGACCGCTCGACCCGCCGGGCCGCGGCGACGGCCAGTGCCGTCTTGCCCGCGCCCGCCATTCCGTGCACCACGCCGACCCGGGCGTCGTCCGGGTCGAGCAGCAGTGCGGAAAGCGCGTCGAGTTCCGTTTCCCGGCCGACGAAGTAGCGGCCCGCGTCCGGCAAGCCGGCGATGCCGCCGGCACTGCGCCGCGCGGACGACGCCGGCTCCGTGACGAGGGCGAGCAGTTCGCCGCCCGCGCCGAGCGCTTGGTCGCACGCCTTGGCCAGTTCCCGGTTCACCCGGGTCTTGCCGTTCTCCACCTTGCTCAGGTAGCCCTTGGTGAAATGCACGGCCGCCGCGAGTCCGGTCAGTGACATGCCGACCGACGTACGTCGACGCTTCAATTCCGCTCCAAAGTCCGGCATCGGTCAATCATCCTGTATTCGGCGAACGGGGGGAAGGTGTGACCGGCGGCCCGGGCCCGCCGGCCGGTTCCTGGTCAGCCCAGCAGGGAGACCAGCTGGCTCAGCACGATGACGAAGTGCGTGTGCATCGCTTTCCCCTTTCCGGATCGGATTCCTTGTTCCGCCGAACGGTTTCGGCGGAACAAGCATCACCCGGTGAATCCGGCGCGGGACAGGCGTTTCCCGTTGCCGGTCAAGAGGAAACCGCGGCTACCGGATCGACCTGCGCTGTTTCCCGGTTCCGGAAACCGGCCGGAAACGGGTGACGGCGCGGGCACGGCGGAGCACCATGAGTACACTTCCCCGCAGCGACCAAGACGGAGGTGCGGCTTGGCTCAGGAGGCGGCCGAAGCGAAGATCAACGCTCTCTCAACGGAGCTGAAACTGCTTCGCAAAGGCCTGGGTGTCCAAGCGAAGAACCTGCCGGCGGACGTCGGCGAAGCGCTGCGTGAGGTGTGCGGTGTCGGCGAGGACGACCCGCCGGGAACGGTTCGCGCGAAAGTGGTCGCGACGCTTCTGTCCTTGATCGAAAAGCTGCCCGCGGCCCAGCGGGAAACGGCGCGGATCGTGCTCGGCTTCGGCACCGGCGCGAACGAGCGCTACACCGCGCGCCTCGAGCTGCTCGGTAGCGGCGCCGACCGCAACGTCCGCACGATGCAACGCCGGGCCGACGACGTCCTCTACCTGATCGCCGAGACCGCGTACCGGTCGCCGGCGGCGTTCGGCGGGGTGCCGCCGAACAGCCGGGACCCGTGGCACACGTCGGCGCTGGCGGTCCGGCTGACCTTCACCGGGGCCGCGGCCGAGGTCTTCGAGACCCGGCGGATCGTCAGTCACGTCGCCGGGCTCGAGGAGATCGAGCACGGCATCTCCCTCGCACGGCCCGCCAGCGCGACCACGCCGCTGGACCTCTCCCGGCTCGGCATCGACGTCGTCGCGGGCGGTGAGGTGCATTCCGAGCGGCTGGTGTCGTCGACGCGGGTGGCGTTCCGGCTGCGGCCGCCGCGGCCGCTGGACGCCGGTGACCAGCACGAGTTCTTCTTCCGCATCCGGCTGGAAGCGCTGCCCGCGCCGTTCTACTGCTGCACGCCGGAGTTCCCGTGCGACAGCTTCGACCTCAACGTCCGGTTCGACCGGAACGAGCCGCCGCAGCGGATCTGGCGCATCGACGGCGACCTCTCCAAGGACGCGGGCGACCCGGTGCCCGCCCGCAAACCCCTGTTCCTCGACAGCGCGGGCGAGGTGCACACCCAGTTCCACGGCCTGCAGCCCGCGAGGTCCTACGGGGTGGGCTGGCAGCCGGCCGGCTGACCGCGTCATGCTCCTCCTCGCCGTGCGCGTCTTCTTCCAGAATGCCGTATCCGGCAGGCGAAAGCCGCACCGGACACACGACAAAACCACGACAATTCCGGAACCGGTTCGCTGACGTCTTTTTCCCTGAATTTCACCGGTCGCTTTTGGCCTGGTGACGATCCGGTCAAGAGGCGTGGCGCCGGTAACGTGTCGCGCGAATGCGACGACGTCCGCAAAAAGCATTATCTCCGCAGGCGCTGTTAACCGCGAGGAGGTTGGATGCGCCCCCATGACGTCTTCCTCAGCTTCACCTGGTCGGACACCGCCGAGGTGAACGCCCTCGAAAACGCTCTCCGCGCCGCCGGGCTGCGGGTTTTCCGGGATCGGGGAATCGACCGGTTCGACGGCGTCACCGAGAAGCTCGTCTCCGCTCTCGCCGAGTCAAAGGTGCTGCTCGCCTACTATTCGCGGCGGTTCCCGAGCCGGTACGCGTGCCAATGGGAACTGACGTCCGCCTTTCTCGCGGCGCAGCGCTCCGGCGATCCCCGGCGGCGGGTGCTCGTGGTCAACCCCGAGCCCGACGGGAACCACGTCGCGCCGGTCGAACTGGCGGACGCCGCGTACTTCGGCCGGCCGCGCACCGATCAGGACCTCGCGCGCATCGCCGACCGCGTCGCCGAGATGGTCCGGGCGGCCGACACGCCGCTGGGCGCGGTGCGCAGCACGGCACCGCTGTTGCCGCGGCTGCTGCGGCCCCGGCGGTTCGTGGGCCGGTACCGGGAGCTCTGGGCGGTGCACAGCGCCCTGCACGCCCGCGACCTGCCGGCCACCACGCCGCGGACGTCGGCCGCGCTCGCCGTCGTGCGCGGGGCCGCCGGCCTCGGGAAGACCAGCCTGGCCGAGCAGTACGCGTTCCTCTTCCGGGACGCCTTCCCCGGCGGGGTGCGGTGGCTGGACCTGTTCGGAAAGGACGATCCCGCGGGCGCGCTCACGCGGTTCCACGCGCACCTCCGCGTGATCGCGGCCGACCTCGGCGCCGACGTCGGCGACCGGTCACCCGAGGAGATCCGCGACCTGGTCGCCCAGCGCATCGAGGCCGCGCGGAAGCCGCAGCTGTGGGTCATCGACGACGTCCCGCCGGACCTGCCGGCGGCCGTGCTCGACGAGCTGGTGATGCCGACGTCGTACGTCCGGACGGTGCTGACCACGAGGTCCGGCCACCCCGGGTGGCCCGCTCCGGTCGTCGACCTCGGCGGCTTGACCGAGGACGAGGGAACCGCGCTGTACACGGAGATCGCCGGCTCGGCGGACCCCGTCGAGCTCGCGGCCGTGCGCCGGCTCGTCGAGCGCTGCGGCGGGCACCCGATCGTGCTGACGAGCGTGAGCACGGCGCTGCGCGACCGCCGGAGCGCGACCGGGATCGCCGGCGCCCTTGACGCCGTGACGGGCACCGCCGCCGACGTCCTGCGGCAGGCGGCGATCAATCGGGCACCGGTGCGACGGCGGGCACCGCGCGGGGAGCCGGTGGGTGAACTGGTCCGGCACGCTCTGAGGACTCACCTCGGCGTGGACGGGCCGGTCCTGGTCCGCGACACGACGGCGAACCGGCTGATCAACGCGGTGCGTGCCATCATCGGGCATGGTCACCCTTCGCGATACCCGTGAGCCGGAGCTCAACAGCGGGGTTCTGCCCGGGAACGTGCGGGCCGACGACTGGATCATGCTCGTCCTCGCCGCCGGTTCGGTCGGGTTGCTCGGGTTCATGCTGCTGAGCCCGCCCGCGCGCGATGTCGGACTGGTGATCTTCTACGTCGACTGCGGGATCTGCGGCGTCTTCCTGCTCGAGTTCCTCTGGCGGTGGCGGAAACGGCGGTGGGCCAGGAAGTTCCTCGTGCGCAACTGGTACGAGCTGTTCGCCATGATCCCCGTCGCGCACCCCGCGATGGCCGCGCACAAGTTCGTCAGCGTGGTGCTGCTGCTGATCCGGATCGGGCGGGCCGCGGACCGGGCCGTCGGCGAGCAGTTCACCTACCGGCTCGTCGACAAGCTGTCCGAGCCGATCGTGAAGGCGATCAAGAAGCCGGTGACCATCGCCGTGCTCGACGAGGTCGTCAAGGTGCTCGAAACCGGGAACTACCCGGAAAACCTCGCGAAATCGCTCAACGCCAACAAGGACGAGCTGCGCACGATCATCGCCGAGAAGATCGCCCAGGACCCTCAGCTCGGGAAGCTCAAGCGGCTGCCCTTCCACGACGAGATCGTGCGGACCGTCGTCGACACGTCGTTCCGCGTGCTGCTCGAAGTCCTCGTCGACCCGCGGATCGACGACTTCTTCTCCGCTGTCGTCCGCGACAACCGCGAGCAGATCCGCCAGGCCGTGCAGCTCGGCCTGCACGAGACCGAGGACGACGAGAAGGAGAAGTCGCTGCCCGTGCGCACCCAGCACTCGGCCGCGCTCGAGTACGACCGGCTGCACCCGAGGTCACGGCCGTGACCGCAGGTACGCGCCGAGCAGGGCTGCCGCGTCGAGCATCGCGACGCCCCGGGCGTTGAGCTTTTCCTGCCAGGTTTCCAGGGCGTCCACGAGGGAGTCCGTGCCGCCGGCGGTGCGGACCTGGCCGACCACCGTCGCGATGTGCGCCAGCGGGTAGCCGCCGCGACGCAGCAGGTGTGTCAGTTCCGCGTCGCGGATGTCGGTGGCGATGAAGACCCGGTAGCCGGTCGCGGGGTTGCGGCGCGGCACGAGGATGCCCGCGCGTTCCCACGCCCGGACGGTCGCCGCCGTGACGTCGAGGTGGTGCGCGAGCTCGCCGATCGACCAGCCGGTCGCCGTCGGCTTGGGGGTTGTCCCGGTGGTCAGGTGGCCGATGGCCTTACGAACGGCGTTGAGGGTTTCGCGGTCGCGGAGCAGCTGCTCGTGCCCGCGGTCGACGAGCGTCAGCGCGCGGCCGAGGTCGTCGTCGTGGACGGCGGTCATGATCCCGCCGGCCGTCGCGTGGCCGTAGGCCGGGACCAGCGCCAGGAACGCACGCAGGGCCGACGCGTGGACCTCCGTGTAGATCCGGTACCCGCTGGCCGTGCGGGACGCCGGCGGGAGGAAGCCGTCCTGCTCGTAGTTGCGGACCGCTTGCGTGGAGATGCCGTGTTCGCGGGCGAGGTCAGCGGGTCTCAATCGAGTGTTCAAGGATACGATTCAACCACATGGACCTCACGGACTTCACCGCCGAACTGCTCGCGTTCGGGGAGCCGACGCACTTCGAACCGGCCTTCGGGCGGATCCGCAATGAGCTGTTCGCGCGGCTCGCCGAGCACGGCTTCCGCGCGATCGCGCTGGAGACCGACCGCGTCGCCGCGCTTGACGGCGGGTTCTCGCACGGCTTCGGCGAACTCGCGGCCAACCGGCAGCTGCTCGACTGGCTGCGCGAGTACAACGAGACCGCCGGCGAACCGCTGGCCTTCCACGGCTTCGACGCCCCGACGGAGATGTTCAGCGCGCCCAGCCCGCGCAGCTACCTCGAACACGCCCGCGACCACCTGGGCTTCGACGTCGACATCGCGGCCTTGGCCGGCGACGACGAACGGTGGAGCCGGTCCGAAGCGATCCTCGACCCGGCCGCGTCGCCCGGCGCGGCACCCGAGGCCCGCGAGCTGCGGGTCATCGCGGACGACCTGCTCATGGCCCTCGACGCCCGCGTCGAGACCCCGGAGTCGAGCCGCGCGCGGATCAACGCGATGGCCGGGCTCGATCTGCTGCGCTACCACGCCGCGTCGGCGTTGCCCGGCGACCGGGACACGAGGATCGCGCGGCTCGCGGGCGCCCGCGCGGCCATCATGGCCCGCAACCTCCTCGACATCCACGCGTCGCACCCGGGCCGGACGTTCGTGTTCGCGCACAACGCCCACCTGGGTTCCGGCGGAGGGGCGATCGTCGCGTCGCGGCTCGGCGGCCGGTACGCGTTCATCGCCGGCAGCCTCGGCCACAGCGAAGCCCTTGGCCTCGGCGAGCCGGCCGCGGACACCTACGAAGGCCACCTTCAGCGCCGCACCGACATTTGGCAGCTGACCACCGAGATCCCGGCCGGTCGCACCCGCGACGACGCCGACTACCGGTACGCGCCGCTCACCCGCGAACTGCTCGAGAACGCCGACGCGATCTTGCACGTCGCGTGAAAAAAGCGGCCCCCGCACCGGGTCGGGTCCGGTGCGGGGGCCGCTGTTCACCCGGGTTACGGGTAGTTCACCACGTTGACCGGCACCGTGCCCGAAGGCGTGACCCCGCCGGTGTCGTTGATGACGTGCGTGATCGTGCCGCGGTAGTTGAGCGACACCGTCAGCAGGTTGTGGAACCGGACGCCGCTGCTGTTCGGCACCTCGAACGCGTGGTAGCTGGACACCGCCGGGTTCGTGTCGAAGAAGCAGTAGCTCCCGAGACCCCACGCCTCATGGGACGTCACGTTCGACGCGACCTTGTAGGCGGCGTACCCCGCGACTCCGGACGGTGCGTTCCACGACGCCTGGTTCGGCACGTCGTAGGGCATTTCGTTCTGGAAGAAGATCGTCTTCCCGCCCTGGCCGTTCCAGATCACCTGGTACTTCTGGTAGTGCTCGACGAACAGGCCGGTGGCCAGCACGTTCGCGCCGTTCACCACGAGCCCGGTGTCGGCGGTGTTCGTGTTCCAGCCGTACGTGCCCGCGTTGCCGTGGTCGGCCCGCCACGCCCAGATGTGGTCGATGATCGTGTCGGCGCTGTTGACGATCAGGCTGTTCGTCGCCTTGCCGGCGATCGCGCCGCCGATCCGGAAGAACACGTCCTGGACCGTCGTCGGGTTCGACGCGTGCGACGCCGACGAGCCGGACTGCCCGACCGTGAGCAGCGCCTGCGAGTTCGTCGTGCCCGCGTCGAAGAGCAGGCCCTTGAGCCGCACACCGTCCACATCGGACACCTGCATCGCGTTGACGCCGTTGTCGGGCACCAGCGTCGGGTAACCGATGCCGAGGATCGTCGTGTTCGCCTTGATCACGTTGAGCGTCTGGTTCAGGTGGTAGACGCCCGGCGTGAAGAACAGGTTGCAGCCCGCGGCGAGCGCGTTGTTGATCGACGCGGCCGTGTCCCCGGACTTGACGACGTAGAACTGGCTCATCGGCGCCGAGGTGCCGGGCGTGCTGCCGTTCGCCCAGCTCGGGCCGGACGCGTTGGTGCGCAGGGAAGGCAGGAAGACGCGGTACTTGCCGGTGCCGTCGATGTAGAGGTAAGGCACGTCGCGGGAGACCGGCGTGGTCGCCAGCGTCGTTTCCGGCGGGTTCGGGAACGTGTTCGCCGGCGCGCCGCTCGTGCCGGAGAAGACCATGTTCCAGACGCCGCCGGCCCAGCTGCCGAGCTGCGAGTCGCGGGTGTACCACTGCTGCTGCGACACCGACGCGGCCTGGCCGGCCACCTTCGTGTCGGCGATGTAGCCGCCACTGGCGAAGCCGTAGCTCGCCGGGTACAGCTGCAGTCCGCCGCGGACGTCCATCCGGCGGAACGGCGCGGCCTGCGCGACCGCCCACCGCTCGTTGCCGCCCGAGGGGTTGACGGCCATGTTCTCCGCCGAGCGCCAGAAGTTCTGCAGCGCGACGCCGTTGTCGGAGGCGTTGAAGGCGTCGACCGTGACGTCGCCGTTGATCAGGACGTCACCGGGGTTCTGGCCGAGGCCGGCCACCGAGGTGTAGAAGCCGACGTTGTCGTGCACGCCTGAGTACGTGCCCGGCTTGAACAGGTGGGCGACGCGCCGGTCCGCCATCTGCGCGGTCAGCGTGTCCTTCTGGTTGTTGAAGTCGGTGTCCAGCTGCGCCTGGATCGTCGCCGCGGACATGCCGGGGTCGAAGATCCGCACGTTCGGCCCGAAGTTCGGGGTGTCGGACTGCGTCGGGCAGCCGGCCTGGGTGCCGATCGTGTAGGTCGCGCTCGACACGGGCGAGTTCGTCGAACCGGACTTGAGCGCGATCGCGTTGACCGTGCGGGAGTTGGGGACGCTGATCGGTCCGCTGTAGAGCGTCGAGGACGCCGTCGGCGTCGAGCCGTCCACTGTGTACCGGATGGTCGCGCCCGAGGTGGCGCTGCTGATCGTCACCGTCTGGGCGCTCGAGTACGTGCCGCCGGGCGGGCTGAACGTCGGCGCCGCGACCGTCGTCGTGCCGCCGCCGACGGTGTAGCTGAAGTGCGGGGTGTCGTACTGCGGGCCGCTCTTCTCGTAGGTGAACCAGTAGTCGAGGACGTTCCCGCTGCTCAGGCCGCTGACGGTGGTCCGCCAGGTGCCGGAGCCGTTGGTCATCCGGACGTTCTGCTGGCCGACGCCCGGGACGCCGGTGTAGTGGACGTCCACGTACAGCGCGGGGGTGGTCGGGGTGAAGTTGATCTGCACCTGCGTCGAGCTCAGCTGGCTGACGCTCTGGGTGTAGTCGTCGGCCGCGAGGGCGGCGGGGGCGCTCAGCCCGGCCGCCACCAGCAACGCCGATGCGACGAGCGCCAGCCTTGGGCTGTGCCGTCGAAGCTTGTCCAAGGTCCGGTTCACGCCGTGACACCTCCGCCGTTGGGGATCCACGAGCCATTTGTTGCGAGTCACAACAAAGTAGCTCCCGCTCAGCGGGCTTTCAGTCACTTTTCGATAACACTTGTCTGGACCAATAACTCGGTCGGGGGAGAAGGTTCGTGACCGTTCGTCCGGTTGGCCGCTCGGTGGGCGAATGACTGAACCGAGAAACACTCGTCAAGCGGGTGACCCGGAACGGGTGACATGCGACGATCCCGTGCCACACCCGGTCCCCTACCGAGGAGTAGCATGGCCCGTTCCCGGCTGTTCCGATCCCTGATCGTCCTTTCCCTCGTGGCGGCCCCGCTTTCGGTGGCCGTCGCCGCACCCGCCGAAGCCGCCCCGCTGAAGAGCGGCGGTGTCATGAGCTTCGGGTGCGCCACCTCCGGCAAGTTCCACTGCCTCGGCAAGGCGATCCGCTCGCCGAAGGGCTCCGGCCCGCTGCTGAACTCCACCCCGGTCGGCTACGGGCCGGCCGAGATCCAGGCCGCCTACAACCTCGGCGGGCTGCACGCGAACGGCCGCACGGTGGCCATTGTGGACGCTCAGGACGCCCCGACCGCGGAGGCGGACCTGGCGAAGTTCCGCGCCGCGCGGGGACTTTCGCCGTGCACCACGGCCAACGGCTGCTTCAAGAAGGTCAACCAGAACGGCGCCACGAGCCCGCTGCCCGCGCCGGACTACGGCTGGGCGATGGAGATCAGCCTCGACCTCGACGCGGTGTCGGCGACCTGTCCGGACTGCAAGATCCTGTTGGTGGAAGCCAATTCCCCGGACACCGACCCGCTGATGACGGCGGTCGACACGGCCGCGGCGACGCCGGGCGTGGTGGCCATCTCCAACAGCTACGGCGGCACCGAGGACTCGACGATCCTGGCCGCGGACGCCCACCTGAACCACCCGGGCATCGCGGTGACGGCGTCTTCGGGCGACTCGGGCTACGGCGTGAGCTGGCCGGCGTCCTCGCCGTACGTCACGGCGGTCGGCGGTACGACGCTGAAGAAGTCGACGAGCACGGCGCGCGGCTGGACCGAGACGACGTGGAAGGGCAGCGGCTCCGGGTGCTCGGCCCTGGAAGCGAAGCCGTCGTGGCAGCACGACACCGGGTGTGCCAAGAGGACGGTCGCGGACGTCTCGGCGGTCGCGGACCCGGCCACCGGGCTCGGCGTCTACGACACGTACAACAGCTGCGGCAGCTCGTCGTGGTGCGACGTGCTGTTGTCGCTGGGCCTCGCGCAGGGCGCGGACGGCTGGGTGCAGGTCGGCGGCACGAGCCTGTCGTCGCCGGTGATCGCGAGCGTGTACGCGCTGGCGGGCAACTCGGTGACGTCGGGGTCGTACCCGTACGCGCACACCGGCGGGCTGTACGACGTGACGTCCGGGTCGAACGGAAGTTGTGGTGGGACGTACTTGTGCACGGCGGGCGCCGGGTACGACGGCCCCACCGGGCTGGGCACGCCGAACGGCACCTCAGGGTTCTGACCCGGCCGCACGGACGGGTGACGTTCGCCTGGTGCATTTTCGCTGGTCCCCGCGCGGGGTAAGGATGTCTGCATGCTGGACACCGAGGCCCTCTCGCAGGCGCCTTCGCGGGCGCTCGACGTCGTCACCCCGCTCGGGGACGTGCGGTTCGCCGTCCGCGCCGGTGGCTGGGACGTGCCCGCGAGACCCGAGTTGACGTGGGGCCTCGGCTCGGGTGCGCGGCTGTGCCGGTGGCGGCACCGGTCCGTCCGGCTCGACGTGCTCTCCGGGGCCACGGCTGCCGAGCAACCCGGTGTCACCCGCGAGACCACGATCTTCCGGGTGCTGGCCCGGGAAGACGTCAGCGAGTTCGTCGTGCAGGCCGAGCTGGCCGGCGCGCCGGTGGAGGCGCGCGTCTGGGAAAGCGCCTTCACCGCCGAGACCGCCGACGCGGTCGTGAGCGTCGGCGGCCCCAGCGTCGAGGTGCTGCGGCGGTGCTCGCGCGCCGGGCAGCACGTGCCGCCGTACTGGTCGCGGCTGCTCGGCGGCGACGCCGTCGAGCGGACCGGCGGCCGGCTCACCTGGCAGTTGCCGGCCGTCGACCGCGGGGACTACGCCGAGCTCTGGGTGACCGTCGCCTGGAGCGCGGCGGGCGGGGACCCGGACCGGGCGGTCGATGTCGACCCGGCCCGGGTCCTGCGTGAGCTAACCCAGTGAAATCCGGTCCAGATCCGGAGCGCCCGCGCGGTCGTTGCCGATCCGGATCACGTTGGCGCCCGCGGTCAGCGTCACCGGGACCGACGTGGTGTACGGCGTGCTGTTGCCGGCGCCGCTCACCTTGACCTCCACCGGCGCGCCGCCGTTGACCGACACGAAGTACGACCGGTCGCCGTTGACGGTGAAGTCGAGGTACAAGGTGTACTGACCGGCCGCGCCGACCGTGACGTCGGGGAACGTCACCGCCGCGCCCGCGCCGCCGCCGATGTTGCGCACCTTCTGCCCACCCGAGCACGCCGAGCAGCTCGTGACCCCGGCGTCGCCGATGTCGTTGGCCGAGTCCTCGGCCTCCCGCATGAACACGCGGTCGGCCGGACGCGGCTTCACCTGCACCGGCTTGCTGACCGACTTCGCCCGCCCGAGCGTCGTGAAGTTCGCCGTCACCGGGATGGTGACGTCCTGGGCGGCCGGCGCGGTCACCGTCCACGATCCACTGAGGACCTGGCCGAGCCGCAGGTTCGCCGCGGTCACCGGGGCGCCCTGGACCGTCCAGCCCGCCGGGACGACCGGGGCCAGCGACACCTGGTCGATCGGGTCGTCGACGTCGAGCCGTAGCGAGGCGGTGACCTTTATGGACTGCGGTCCGGGCGAAACCCATTGCACCCCGGCCGGTACGACGGTCAGTGTCGTCTTCGGCGTGTACGACTCGGGGGGCAGCGGCGCCACCGCGATCCGGTCGAGGGCGGCCGTCCCGGACACCTTGACGGTGTTGGCGCCGGCGGTGAACGGCACCGCGATCGCGCCCGGTGCGTTGACGGTGACCGGGGCGGCCCCGTTCACGCTCACCGACAGCGTGCCCGGACCGGCCGTGTCCAGCTGCAGCCGGGACGGGCCCGAAGCCTGGACATTCCGGAAGGTGACGGCGCCGCGGTCGAGGCCGGCGACGGCGGCCGTGCCCGAGCACGCTTCGCACCACACCGGGGACGCCTTGCCCTCGAAGCCGTTGCGGGGTGATTCGGCCTCCAGCGGCACCTCGCCGCGGGGGCCGGGGTAACCGTAGGCGACGTCGATCTCGTCGATCGCGAGCTGGTGGAAGAATGGCTTGGCCTGCGGTCCGGACCACGTGTTCAGCACCTCGAGCTTGAGGTAGCGCGCGTGCACCTCGCCGACGTCGACGAACTGGACGCCGCGCGTGCTCGGCAGGGCGCCGGTGCGCACACTGCGCCAGTTCTTGCCGTCGTCACTGGCGTAGACGCGGTAGTCCTTGATCCGCGCGGAATCCTCGGCGCGGCCGAAGGACTCGCGCGCGGCCGTCGGCGACGATTCGCGCTCGTGCACCGCCAGGTAGGCCGTGGACCGCTTCTTGCCGAGGTCCAGCGTCACCGACACCGGCTGCTGCCCGCCCGCGTCCCAGTAGTTCAGGTAGCTGCCGTCGGTGAGGTTCGACGCGGGGTGTCCGGGTGCCGACGCCGACGCGGTCGCCTTGATCGTGCTCTTGTCGTAGAAGTACTGCTGCCCGGCGGTGTCCACTTGGAACACGGTGTCGTAGGTGTCCCAGTCCTTGATGTCCAGAATGGACAGGTAGCCGCCGGACTGGGCGAACCGCATCGGCTTGCCGGTGCGCACATCGGACACTCCCGTGACGCGGTAGCCGTTGTCGCGCAGGCGGACCAGGTTCGTCGACGGCCGCGTGACGACGTGCACGTACTGCGTCGCGCCTTTCATGGTGATGACGCCGTGCGCGCCGTCGTTCCAGAAGCCGGGTTGCAGGCCGCCGTACATGTAGCCGCCGCCCACGGCGCCTTCCAGGGTCTTCCTGATCGGCTGGGTCCAGGACGCCATGAAGTTGTTGAACGCCTCCTGCTGCGGCGGGAACTTCCCGTTCAGCATGGCTGTTTCGGCCATCAGCGACTTGATGGATGACCCCGCGTTGGTGATGTAGCGGCCGGTGGAGAGCCGGAAGTCGACGGCCTGGTCGCCGCCGCTGTACCACCAGTCGCCGTTGGTCGGCAGCTTGTAGTCGGCTTCGGTGAGCCGCGGCATGGGCGTGTAGATCGCTTGTGGGTAGTCGTAGGACGGCGTCATGCCGGTCTTCTGCTCGTTGCTGACCGTGTCCATGATCGGCGTGTCCTCGTTGTTGTTGCTCAACAACCAGGACGGCCGCTTCTCGCGGATGTGTTCGTAGAGCCCGTGCTGCTCCCAGTACTCGTTGTCGTTGTCGATCCAGAAGCCGGCGAGGTCGGAGTAGCGGTCCATGACCTCGTCGAACAGGTCGTAGCTGTACTCGCCGAAGCCCGGGCGGGTGGTCAGGTCGACCGGGTGGCCCTTGTACGCCGAGTAGGCGGCCGAGTCGAGCGACTCGTGGCCGGTTTCGTTGTGCCACTGGGGATCGTCGGTCATGTAGAGCATGACGCGGACGCCCTTGGCCTGGCCGGCGGCGATCAGCTCGCCGAGGAAGTCGCGCTGGGTCGAGCAGCTGCCGGGGATCTTCGAAGGCCACGGCCGCGCGTAGCCCAGCCGGCTGTGGAAGGTGGTGAGGACGACGTAGGACGCGCCGAGCTTGGTCGCCTCGTCGATCCAGTAGTCCGGCGTCCAGCCGCCGGCGGTGACGTCGTGCTCCCAGGCGGCGCAGTCGGTGTGCCGCGGCGCGGTGAACATGCCCCAGTGCAGGAACAGGCCGGCCGTCGACGCCCGGAGCCAGTCCTGGCGCGGGTGGTACAGCTCGGCGTGCGCGGGGGTGACCAGGGTCGCCAGCAGCACGATGACCGCGGCGAGGCAGGCTCGGACTCTCATGCCCTCTCCTTCGTTGGAGAGGTCCGATGATTATGCGGTGATATATCGTACGTCAAGGGCAGATGCCGCTGAGCGGGACGCAATCGTCAGACCTGTCACATCCTCCGCGCGGGATACGTCAAGGTGGTGACACCCGCGAAAGGACCGACCCGTGAACGACGATCTGCTGGCCCGCAGCTTCGAGACCCACCGCAGCCACCTGCGGTCCGTCGCCTACCGGATGCTGGGCTCGCTGAGCGAGGCCGAGGACGCCGTGCAGGAGTCGTGGCTGCGGCTGAGCCGGAGCGACTCGGCGGCCGTCGAAAACCTCGGCGGCTGGTTGACGACGGTCGTCGGGCGCGTCTGCCTCGACATGCTGCGTTCGCGCAAGTCCCGGCGCGAGGAGCCGTGGGACGTCGTGGTGCCCGACCCGATCATCAGCCGTGAGGACGCCGGTCCGGAGCACGAGGCGCTGATGGCGGACTCGGTCGGCCTCGCGCTGCTGGTCGTGCTCGACACGCTGACGCCGGGCGAGCGGCTGGCGTTCGTGCTGCGGGACATGTTCGCGATGCCGTTCGAGGAGATCGCGCCGATCGTCGGCCGGTCCGAGGCGGCGACCCGCCAGCTGGCCAGCCGCGCCCGGCGCCGGGTCCAAGGCGCGCCGGTGGCACCGGACCCGGACCTCGCCCGGCAGCGCGAAGTGGTCGAGGCGTTCCTGGCGGCGGCCCGCGGCGGCGACTTCGACGCGCTGGTGTCGGTCCTCGACCCGGAGGTCGTGCTGCGCGCGGACCGCGGTGCCGTCGGCGAATCGGTGGAGGTCCACGGCCCGGCGGCGGTGGCCAACCAGGCGTTGACGTTCTCGAGGCTGGGCGCGGGCGGCGGCACGGTCCGCCGGGCGCTGGTCAACGGCGCCGCGGGCGTGGTCGGCATCCGCGAGGGGCGGCCGTTCTCGGTGCTGGGCTTCACGGTGGCGGGCGGGCGGATCGTGGAGATCGACATCCTCGCCGACCCCGAGCGCCTCAGCCGCCTCGACCTGGCCGTGCTGGACTGACCGGCTCGTGAGTGAGAAACAGTGTTCTAACCCTGTTTCTCACTCACGACCGCGCCGGCGTCGTCGGTGGTCAGGGCCACTTCGTCGCGCTCGTCGAAGTGCAGGTACTCGCGGTGGCCGTCCGCGTGCTGGCGGACCGTGCCCGCCACCACGACCACCAGCTCGCCGTCCTCGATCGCGTACAGGTCGTCCGGGGTCAGGACCTCGTGGATGTGCGTGCCGTTCGTGGTCAGCGTGCGGACCCGGCGGCCCGTGTGGTCGTAGCCGTACAGCGCGTTGACGCCGTCGTCGCCGTGCACCCCGCGCAGCCGGTCGAACGCGTCGCGGATCTCGCTGCCCGGCCGCGGCTCCCCGGGAGTGCCGGGCGTGATCGCGCGCAACCAGCCCGGGCCCCGGACGACGTGCTCCGGTGTGAAGTGCTCGCTGACGCCGTTCGCGTAGTGCACCGCCGTCCGGCGGCCGCGCAGGTCGTACTGGACGGCGTCGACGAACCCCGGCACGCTCACCAGCCGCCCGACCTCGTCGTACTGGTGGCGGACCGTCAACCGCCCGTCGCCCGCGTCCGGGTAGACCACTTCGGACAGCCGCCCGTCCGCCCGCCGGGTCACGTCCAGCCGGTACTCGACGGCGATGTGCGCCGGCCGCCAGCGCCGCTCCGCCGGGTGGCCGAGCGGGTCGTAGCCGAACAGCGTCACGCCGGATTCGTCGGCGACGCGGACCAGCCGGCCGCAGCTGTGCGGGCCCGCTTCGAGGGGGACCGGGAGCCCGCCGTCGTGGTAGGTGAACGTTGTGACCGGCGTGCCGCCCGGGTCGTCCACCAGCACCGCGACCACCCGGTCGGCCGCGTCGTGCACGCGGTACACCGTGTGACCGCTCACGGTCCGCGTCTCGACCGCGTTGCCGGCCGCGTCCCGCGCGTGCACCACCCCGTCCGCGTCCCGCAGCTCCCGGCCCAGCAGGTCCCGCACCGCCGTCGACGGAGTGTCCGATGTGGACGTCCCCAGCGGACGGCCCAGTGCGTCGTAGCGGAATTCTTCGAAAGCGACCGGTGGCTGGGAGGCGGGGAACGCCCGGCTCGTCCGGCACACCAGGCCGCGCGCGCAGTACTCGTGGTGCTCGTCGACGACGTCGCCGAGCAGCTCGGCGTGCCGACGCTCCAACAGCCGGCCACTACCGTCGCGCAGCTCCGAAGTCACGAGCACCTCGGCCTCGCCGGACACCGCGCGCTGCTCGGTCGTCACCCGGGTTCCTTCGTAGCGGTGCCGGACTGTCGGCAGCTCCGCCGAATCACCCGGTCGCACCACGGTTTCCGGACGCCCCAGCGGATCGTGCGTCACCGTCGTCACGGCGCCCGCCGGGTCGGTCACCTCGCACACGCGCGCCGAGCGGACGTCGTACCGCGTCGCCGTCACGTTCCCGAGCGGGTCCGAGAACACCTCGGGGAAGCACCGGTCGGCCGAGTACCGCACCTCGTGGGTGTGGCCGTGCGGCCCGGTCGTCGTGGTGCGCAGCCCGGCGACGGTGTCGAGCCGCCCGTGGAACGTCGTCACCCACCAGCCGTCCTCGCCCGGGCGGCGGTGGTAGCCGTGGTGGCGGAAGTCCGGCACGACCGGGCCGTAGACGCCGGCGACGAGCGCGTCGGTGAGCGCCAGCTCTTCGCGCGCGGTGAGCAGGCCGTGGGAACCGGCGGTGCCGTCGGGCCGCTCGTCGTACCGGAACACCTGGTCCGACACCACTTTCCCGCCGCCGTCCACCGAGCGGACGCGGGCCGGCAGCGCGGTGAACCGGCGCTCGGGAGCCGTCGCGTACGTCGTGCGGGTGTCGCGGACGACCGGCTCGCGGCCCGGCCGCTTGACGGTCTCCACCTCCCGGACCGGGTTGCCGGCGGTGTCGAACTCCGTTTCCGTCGTGGTCACCGAAACCGGCCGTTCGCGACGCTCGAAGTCGGTCGCCACCGAACGAGTCCACTTGGGACGGCGAGAGTGCTCCACCCGGACGTACGGCCGATCCTCCACTGTGGACCCGTCGAGGCCGTAGACCTCCTCCTTGTCGAGGAGCCCGCCGTCGCCGAACCAGCGCACGGTCCGCAACGTCGGCGCGTACTCGTCGCCGAGCTCGTCCTGGACGACGCGCCCGAAGCCGTCGTAGTAGGCGAGCTCCGTCACGCCGGTCTGTCCCGTGACGGCCTCGTGCCGCGTGACGCGCCGGACCACCGGGACCGCCTCGACGGTCGCGTACTCGACCGACGTGAGCAGCCCGAGCCCGTTGTCGATCTCGCTCAGCCGCCCGGTGCGCGGGAGGTCGACGGGATCGAGGGAGTAGCACGGCACGGAGTCGTCGAGCAGCAGCACGCCGCCACCCGCACCGCCGGCCCGGGCCGGCGCGGCGACCTGGAGCCGCCGCGGCGCGGGCGGTTCCGCGCGGGCGTAGGCCAGCCGCAGCACCGGCGCGGCCGCCTCGGCGCCGTGCGCGTCGAACCCGGTGAGCGCGACCGACGTCAGCAGCGAAGCACCGGTGACCTCGTCTTCGTCGTAACCGAGGTGCCACCGCCGCACGAGCGGCCGCGCGTCCGCCGGCACCCGCAGGTCGACGCGGGTGCACCGCAACGCCGTCGTGACGAGGGTGCCGCTGCGGCCCCAGCGCAGCACGTCCGGCCGCTCTTCGTAGGTGAAGTCCACTTCGTACGGGCCGTAGGACACGCGCGCGAGGTACGCCTGCCCGCTGTGGTGCGCCCAGCCGAAGTCCACGGCGTTGCCGAACGCGTCCTCGGTCCGTTCGAGGTACCAGGCCGTGCCGGCGGACCGGCCGCCCTCGGTCGTGCCGAGCAGGTGCCGGACCCCCGACCGGGTGGTGAGCACGAACCCGTCGCCGCGGCGGACGAGCCTGCCCTCGTCGCCGGAGCGCGCGCGGCCGTCGGTCAGCCGGACGTGCGGCAGCGGCAGCGCGAACCCGCCGCCGAAGACGCCGTTCGGCGCGCCGGTCGTGTAGCGCAGCGCCAGCGCGGGCGCGACGCCGCCAGGACCCGGCGGCAGGTCGAGCGGTACGGCGAAGCAGCCGCCGCCGGTGGCCGGGTCCGGGGTGAACGGGCCACCCAGCCCCCGGACCGGCGCGGGCCGTTCCGCTTCCTGTGCGCTCGACCGGAGCACAACCATGCTGATCTCCCCGAATGCATCCGTGACTTCCGGGGGCCAAGTGGGTGAGCCGGACCCGTCAGATACGTCTTCACCCGTTTGCCGTCGTCGTTACCCATTCGTGACGTTGGTGTCGTATCCCGGTGGCGGCCCACGGGTCTTTCCCGGGTGCCATCAGTGATCAATGGCGGAGGGTGGACCCGATGGTCGTCAAGTTCGTGCGGGACGAGACCGCGGAAGCGACGGAGGACGCGAGCACGCTCAACGAGCTCCCGACCCCGCCCAGACAGTTGCTCGACCGGCACGGCGCGCGGGTGCTCGACCCGGCCACGGCGGTCGTCGCCGCCGGGCAGCCGGTTCCGCGCACGACCGTGTACCGGCCGGGCACCTTCCTGCTCCCCAACCGGTACCTGCGCGACCAGGAGACCCTGGCCGCGATCAACCGCGTGCTCGCCCGCATCGGCGTCTACGCCGAACCGGCCGACCGGGGCGGCGACTCGAAGGGGTACGCCCGCGCCCGGCAGCTCGACGACCTGCCCGCCCGCGCGCTGCTGAACGTCCGCGCGGACTCCGACCCCGTCGTCGTCGACTGCTGGAAGGCGCTGCAGCTGCTGCGCTCGGCCGCGGCCGGGGAGAAGCCCGAGATCGACCCGGAGATCGTCGCGAAGGTGTCGGTCGAGCACCTGCTGTTCACCTCGCCGGTGTTCGGCGGGGTGCCGTGGGAGACCAGCGGCCTCGGCGGCACGCCGTGGGAGACCAGCGGGTTCGGCGCGGGCAGCTCGTACGGGCGCACGCACGGCGCGAACCGGATCCCGGTGACGCTGGCCGCGGACCCGCCCTACCGCAGCAAGAAGCCCGCGCACCGGCGTCCGGTCGTCGCCGTGCTCGACACCGGCATCGGCCCGCACCGCTGGTTCGGGCTGGCCGGCCGCGGCGGCCCGCCGCCCACCGGGTCCGGCCTCCGCGTCGCCCCCGACATCCAGGCGGCGATCCTGCAGGCCGAGCTGGCGTCGAGCACCGTGCCGACCCAGCTGCTCGAGGACTACTGGGACGCGCCGACGACCGGCCAGCCGCTGATCGGCGACATCGACACCGACACCGGGCACGGCCTGTTCATCGCCGGCATCATCCGGCAGGCCTGCCCGGAGGCCGACACCCTCGCGATCCGCGTCGTGCACAGCGACGGCGTCGCGTACGAGGCCGACGTGCTGCTGGCGCTGCACCTGCTGGCCGACCGGGTCCGGAACGCGCAGGCGAACCACCGGCCCGACGACATGGTCGACATCGTCTCGCTCTCGATGGGCTACTACGTCGAGGACCCGGCGGACGTCGCGTTCACCGGCCTCTTCGGCGCGGCGATCGCCGACCTGCTCTCCCTGGGCGTGCTGGTCGTCGCGGCCGCGGGCAACGACGCCACCACCCGCCGGTTCTTCCCGGCGGCCTTCGCCGACCAGCCGCTCGGCAGCGGCTGCGGCCCGCAGGTGATCAGCGTCGGCGCGCTCAACCCCGACGTCGGCGCGAGCCGGGCGCTGTTCTCCAACGAAGGCCCGTGGGTGCGCTGCTGGGCGACCGGCGCCGGCATCGTCAGCACGTACCCGGACGACGTCCGCGGCAGCGCGGCCGCCGACCACGAGCTGCCCGGCCGCGGTTCCTTCGACCCGGACGACTACAGCGCCGGCTTCGCGGTCTGGGACGGGACGTCGTTCGCGGCGCCGCTCGCCGCCGCCGAGATCGCCAAGGCCCTGGTCCACTCGGGCGACCTGGCGACGGTCGACCGCGACACCGTCGTCAAGCGCGCTTGGACCGCGCTGGGCTCGCTGTGAACGTGGCCAAGACCGATCACAGCCGGGTAGCGGCCCTGTTCGACGCCGCGCGGTCGGGTGACCGCGCGGCGCTGGACGAACTGGTTTCCCTGCTCACGCCGCTGCTCTGGCAGGTCGCGCGCGATCAGGGGCTGGACGCCGACCAGGCCGGCGACGTCGTGCAGACGGCGTGGCTGCGCCTGCTCGGTTCGTTCGCGGAGATCCGCTCGCCGGTCGCGCTGACCGGCTGGCTGATCACCGTGACCAAGAGGGAGGCTTGGCGGGCTGGGGAAAAACGCCAGGTCGAGCGGCCGTTGCCGGAGCTTCCGGAGCGGCTGACCGAAGCGTCACCGGCACCCGAGGAGGGGGTGCTGCGCGACGACCAGCGCGCGCGACTTTGGCGCGCGGTCGACGCACTGCCCGAACGCTGCCGCAGCCTGCTGCGGATCGTGGCGTTCGTGCACCGGCCGGACTACGCCGAAGTGGGCGCCCGGCTGGGAATGCCGAGGGGGAGTATCGGCCCGACCAGGGGACGTTGCCTCGCGCGCCTGCGCGAGCAGCTACTCGCCAACGGCGAAGGAGATTGGCTGTGACCACCGTCGAACCACCCGGCGCGAACGAGCCCTTGGACGAGCTCGACTTCCGGCTGCTGGCCGGATTGCGCGAGCTGTGGGAAGACGCCGACCCGATGCCCGCCACGCTCGTGGAGCAGATCCGCTTCGCGATCCAGCTGGAGGACGTCGACCTCGAAGTGATGCGGATCCGGGAACAGGAGGGATTGGCGGGCGCGCGAAGCGCCGCGGAGCAGGGCCGGCTGATCACGTTCGACAGCGAAAGCCTGACGATCATGGTGAACGTGAGCCCCGAGCCCGGGGGGACGATCCGGCTCGACGGGTGGCTGACGCCGCCGGCCGAGCACCCGATCGAGGTCCGCACGGCGGGCGGCCCGCTGACGACCACATCGGACGCCGAAGGGCGGTTCGCGGTGAGCGGCGTGCCGCACGGGATGGTGCAGGTGTTGGTGCGGACCTTGGGCCGGTCGAGGACGGTGAGCACTCCCGCGGTCGAGCTGTGACGGTCAACGTCGTCGGCCGGCGCCCGGATGTCGCGCCCACAAGTGAAAAGCTGTCCACCCGGCGAAAACCCCCGGACCGCCACGACCCGGAGGTACGATCCGGGACGTCCTTCTCGGCCGAGGGGGACGGCCCCGGCCGGAAGGGCAGCCTGTGGTCGCGTCGCCGAAGGCGGAAGACCGGGTGCGCGACCTGCATCGGCGTGCGGTCGCGGCGACCAACAACGGCCAGCCGGTCGTCGGCGGGCGCCTGATCCGGTCCGCCGCAAGGCTGCTCGGCCTGCCCGCCGCGCAACCGCCGCCGGAATGGCCGGCCTGGACCGACCTCGCCACGCGCGTCCTCGGCACGTACGCCGCCGTCGAAACCGCGCTCGGCAACAGCACCCGCGGCCTGGCCCTGCTCGACGAAGCCGACGTCCTCGTCTCGGACGCCGGGCGCGGGATCCTGCGCCAGCAACGGGGTCTCGTCTTCATCCTGATCGGCCGGATGGACGAAGCGCTGGTCTGCTTCGACGAAGCGATCCCGCTGCTGCGCCAGGCCGGCGAGTTCGTCGTGCTCGCCCGGACGCTGCTCAACCGCGCCATGCTGCACCAGTACGCCGGGCGCGTCCGGCTCGCGCTCGCCGACCTCGACCAGTGCGAGCAGATCGGTGCCGGGCAAGCGTCGGAAGAGGGACTGGAACGGATTTTCGCCAAAGCCGCGCACGGCCGCGGCCAGGCGCGCGTCCTCACCGGAGACATCCCGGGCGCGCTGCGCGACTTCGACGCGGCGAGCGGGTTCTACGCCGAACAGAGCGTCGGGATGCTGCCGGTGCTGGCCGTCGACAAGGCCCGCGCGCTGCTCGCCGCCGGGCTGCCGCAGGAAGCCGCGGCCGAATTGGACGCCGCCCTCGAGCAGTTCCCGCGGTTGCGGATGAACCAGGAACACGCCGAAGCCGAGCTGACCCGCGCGCTGGCCGCGTTGGCGAGCGGTGACCCGGCGGCCGCGCGCAGCTGGGCCGGGCGCGCCGAACGGAGGTTTCGCCGTCGCGGCAACGAAACCTGGGCCGCGGTCGCGCAGCTGACCGTGCTGCGCGCGGACTTCGCGGCCGGACGGCGGATCGCGCGCGTCGCCACCGAAGCGACCGCGCTGGCCGGCCGGCTCACCGGGCTGGGCCTGCGCAACGACGCCGAGATCGCCGCGCTCCTGGCCGCCCGCGCGCGCATCGCCCTCGGCGACCTCGACGGCGCCCGCGCCGGCATCGCCCCGCGCGACCGCCGGACCGCGCCCCTGGAAAACCGGCTGGTGCGGCGGCTCGCACTGGCGGAGCTCGGGGCGGCGAGCGGCGACCGGCGCGTCACCTTCGCGAACGCGCGCGCCGGGTTGACGCAGCTGGAGCGCCACCGCGGCCGGTTCGGCAGCATCGACCTGCAGACCGGGACGACGTCGCTGGGCAAGGAACTCGCCGACGCCGGCCTCGCCGCCGCGCTCGCCCAGCGTTCGCCCGGCGTCGTGTTCCGGTGGCTCGACCGCTCGCGCGCGCAGGCGTTCCGGTTCCGGCCGGTGCGCCCGCCCGCGCACCCCGAGACCGTCGACGCCGTCGCCGAGCTGCGGTACCTCTCGATGCAGATCCGCGCCGGCGAGCTGTCCGGGAAGCCGGACGCCCAGGCCGTGAAGCGCTGCGCCGCGCTGGAACGCGAGATCCGCGCCAAGGGCTGGCAGGCCGAGGGCACCGACATCGACCACCCCGAAGCGAAGCTGCGCGAAGTCGGCGACGAGCTCGCCGAAACCGGCAGCGCGATGGTCTGCTTCCTCGCCGACCACGGCGCGTTGTGCGCGCAGGTGATCGCGAACCACCGGGTCGCGCTGATCGAGCTGGGCCCGGCGTCGGCCGTCGCCGAACCGGTCGCGCGGCTGCACAGCGACCTCGACGCGTTGTGCGGGCGCCAGCTGCCGGCGAGGCTCGACCAGGTCATCCGCCGGTCGGTGCGGACGCAGGTCACGGCGCTCGACTCGATCCTGCTGGCGCCGCTGGCATCCCGGCTGGGCGACCTCGACGTCGTCGTGGTGCCGACCGGCGCGCTTTCGGCCATCCCGTGGGGCCTGCTGCCGACGCTGCACGGCCGGCCGGTGACGGTCACGCCGTCGTCGTCGGCGTGGCTCGACGCGGGCCGCCGTCCGCGCCGGGCGGCCGGTGCGCCGCTGCTGGTCGCGGGCTCGGACCTGACCCACGCGGAGACCGAGGTGTCATCGCTGGCGCCGCTCTACCCGGAGGCCGAGGTGCTGACCGGGCCGGACGCGACGGTCGCGGCGACGCTCAAGGCGTTCGACGGCTGCCGCCTCGCGCACTTCGCCGCGCACGGCCACCACGAACAGGAGAACGTGCTGTTCTCCCGGCTGAACCTGGCCGACGGGCCGCTGATGGCCTACGACGTCCAGCAGCTTTCGACGGCGCCGGAGCAGGTGGTGCTGTCGTCGTGCGACGTCGGCCAGGCGGTGGTCCGGGAGGGCGACGAGGTCCTCGGGTTCACGGCGGCGTTGCTCTACGGCGGCAGCCGGACGGTGGTTTCGAGCGTGGCGCGGGTCGACGACCGGACGGCGGGCGGTGTCATGCTGGCCTACCACCGCGCGCTGTCGGCGGGCACGCCCCCTGCGCGTGCCCTGGCCGACGCGGCCCAGGCCGAGCCGCTGATGCCGTTCGTCTGCTTCGGCCGAAGCTGACATTCCTTTTGACGCATCGGGTTCGCCGAGGTTGCTTTCCGGTGATCGACCCCATCCCGGCGCATCCCCGGGCGGCCCCTGGGCATCTCCTCCAGTGAGTCCAGTTGATCACGGAACGAGGGAGGATGACCATGAAGCGCACTGCGACCGCGTTGCTCACCGGGGGTCTGGTGGCCGGTGGGCTGGTGCTGGCGGCCGGGTCCGCGAACGCCATGCCGAGCGATCACCCGTGCGGGGCTTCGGACGTCCGCGTGTCGGTGGCGCCGGACCCGTCGAACGCCGCCGGGCACGAGGCTTACGTGCTCACCTACACCGCGGCGGCGCCGACCACGAACTGCAAGCTGGAGGGCGCACCGACGGCGGTGTCGTTCCTGGCCGGCGGGCAGCCGCTGGCCGTCTCGGCGACGCCGGACGGCAGTGAGTCCGTGCCGGTGAACCTGCGGGAGGGCCACCCGGCCGAGTCGCGGATCATCCAGCGTTCGGCGGCGACGCCGTCGGGTGCGCCGGACTTCGTGACGTTCGACCTGCCGACCGGGCCGTTCGGCCAGCCGGTGAGCGTCGCGTGGCCCGCGGGGGCGGCCGTGAAGGGCGACTCCGTCCAGGTCACGCCGGTCAGCAACTGAATTCGGGGAGGGGAATCCACATGAAGCGCATTCTGATGGGGATCGGCACGGCGGCGGGCGCGTTCGCGCTGGCGGCATGCGGAACGTCGACGGCGGCTCCGGCGCCCGTCGCTCCGGCGGCGGGTGGGGCCGGGGGTGGCGTCGCGGCGGCGTCGACCGCGACACCGCGCTGCACGACGGCCGACCTGGAGGTCCTGCTGGGCAAGCCGGCCGAGAAGAACGACGCGCCGGGCCAGTACGACGTCCCGCTGACGTACCGCAACACGACGGACCACACGTGCGGCCTGTACGGCGTCCCGGGCGTCGACCTGGCCGGCCCGGACGACGCGACGTTCGGCCCGGTGTACCACCTGCCCCGCGTCGACAACGGGGTGAAGTACAACGAGGTGACGGCGGGGACGACGGCCTCGGCGACGATCACGGTCCTGAAGCCGGCGCCCGGCGAGCCGACGTGGACGCCGACGAAGCTGAACACGATCCCGCCGGGTTCGCGGTCGCCGTTGACGGCGGAATGGCCGGCGGACCTGCCGGTCCTGCGCCAGGACGCGGCAACGCACCCGGGTTCGTACGTCAACGGCATCCTGGCCGACCCGGCCTGATTGTCACTCGATCGGGTGAAGCGGGGAGCCGCGCGTCATTCCTGGCGTGTGGCTCCCTCTTTCTCGGTGCGGCGGTAACCGGCCGGCACGCCCCCCGACTGGCCGGTTACCGCTGCGGCCTTTCTACGCACGGTGGAGCAGCACGACGGAGTCCGTCTCGTCGACGCGCACGTACCCCGTGTCCTCCAGCTCGTCCAACGCCAGGGCCTTCGTGGCCAGCGTTGTCGGCCACGACTGTTCCGGGCGGGCCACCACCACCCACTCCGGCCGCTCGCGCGTCACGCCGTCGAAGAACAGCACCGTGCAGCGGGACGTCAGCCGCGGGGCCAGCCGGTTCGACGCCAGCACCGTGGCACCGGATGGGACGCGCGTCAGGACCGCGTCGATGCCCGCGCGCTGCGACGGCGTCCAGACGCCGCTCGTCAGGTGGGCCGCCTGAAGGGCCAGCGAAACCAGCCCGGCGGCCAACGCGCACGCCGGCAGCAGCCGGGCCGCTCTGCGGGCGCCGTGCAGACCCGCCAGGAACACGATCGGCATCAGGACCGCGCTGTAGTGGTAGCCCATGCCCCAGTAGCGGTCGTTCGCCGAGACCAGCCGCCACAGCAGCGTCGGCACCGCCAGCAGCAGCACCGGCGACCGCAGTGCCGCGAACGCCGTCGGCACCAGCAGGGCCAGCAGCATCGAGACCTTGACGATCGCGCCGCCGAACGGGTTGAAGCCGCCGCCGTGCGCGTACGTCCCGGCCGGGTTCAGCGCCGGCAGGACGACCAGGAACAGCAGCGCCGAACAGGCCACGCCGAAGACGATCACCGCCCAGCCGAGCCGTCGCTGCCGGTTGAGCACCAGCACGACCCCCACCGCGGCGAGCGTCAGCGGCAGGTCCTCCTTGACCAGCACCAGCGGCAGCGCGCACCAGACCGCCGCCCGCCACCGCTCGCGCAGCAGGTGCTCGGCGGCGAACGCCACCATCGGGACGGCGAAGCAGACCTCGTGGAAGTCGAAGTTCACCGCGGACAGCAGCCCCCACGACAGCGCGTACCCCGCGCCGGCGACCGCGCCCCGACGAGAGCCGAGCACCTGGACAGCGCACCGCGTCACGGGCACCGCGGACAGCGCGAACAGGAACGCCTGCGCGATGAGCAGGCACGCGGGCGACGGCCAGAGCAGGTAGAACGGCGCCAGCAGCGCCAGGATGGGGTGGAAGTGGTCGCCGAGCGCCGGCGCGCCGGGGCCGAGCAGGTCCGCCACCGGCCAGTGCCCGTGCGCGTACGACCGGACGACCTGTTCGAAGATCCCCAGGTCGAACCCGCTCGCGTCGAACGTCCGCAGCCGCTGCAGCGACCAGACGGCGTACCCGGCGAAGGCGACCGCGGCGACGAGGAAGGGAACCGCGCGCGTACGCACCTGGACCGGTGCGAAGTCGATCAGCATGGCGGGATGGTCTTGGGGCCACGCTGAACCGGAGCTTAAGCAAGCTGAAGACGTCTTCAGGCAAGCGGGAGGCGCAGCTCCAGAAGGGCGCCCGACGGGCTGTCGGCGACGCGCAACGTGCCACCGTGCGACCGCGCGATCTCCGCGGCGATCGCCAGGCCGAGCCCAGCGCCGCCGTCGTCCTCACGGGCGCGGTCGGCGTCGAGGCGCACGAACCGGTCGAAGACGCGCTCGCGTTCCTCGGCCGGGATGCCGGGCCCATCGTCCTGGACCGTCAGCACGGCTTGACCGTCGGACGCGGTGAGCGTGATCGTGACGCGGCTCTTCGCGTGGCGCTCGGCGTTGTCGACGAGGTTGCGCAGCACGCGCTCCAGCCGGCCGGCGTTCCCGCGCACCACCGGCGACGCCTCGATGTGCACCTCGATGCCTTCCCGCGCGGTCACCAGACTCGCCAGCGCCACCAGTTCAGTGCCGGCCGGCTGGTCGGCGTCCAGCTTGCTGAGCAGCAGCAGGTCCGCGGAAAGGGTCTCCATCCGCGTCACGTCGAGCACGGCGTTTTCGCAGGTGCGCCGCCAGTCGAGGCGGTCGGGGTGGGCGAGCTGCACCTCGAGCTGGGTGCGCAGGGAGGCCAGCGGGGTGCGCAGCTCGTGCGACGCGTCGGCGGTGAACTGGCTCTGCCGCCGCACCGACCGGTCGAGCCGGCCCAGCATCTCGTTCATCGTGACGGCGAGTTCGGTGATTTCGTCGCCGGAGTCCGGCACGGGGACGCGGCGGCCGAGATCACCCGCGCGCACGCCGTCGACCTCGGCGCGGATCGCGCCCACCGCGCGCAATGACCGCCGGACGGCGAACCAGGCGACGCCGCCGACGAGCAGCGCGGCCGCGGGCACGCCACCCCAGAGGATTCGCTCGGCCGTGTCGACGGTTTCGAGGCCGACGGGGTCGAGGAACTCGGCCGCGTCGACGAAGTACCGGCCGTCCGCCGTTCCGGCGCCGCTGTACTCCTGGTCCTCGTCGCCGTAGGGCATCGCGATGACACAGGTCGGCGAAAACACCTGCGCGCGCCCCTGGAAAGGCACGTCCGGGAGACCGGTCGAGCAGCGGTTCACCCGCTCGGCGCTGATCATGTACCCGCCGCCCTTGTCGAGCCGCCGCGGGACGTCGGCGGGCGCGACCCCGGAGTCCAACAGGGCGAGTACGGCGGCGGTCTTGTCGCCGGCCAGCGCCCGCGCGTTGGTTTCGAGGCCGCCGCGCAGCGCCTGCACGAACCAGTACGACCCGAGGCCGAGGACGAGCGCCGACGCGAGCGCGGCGAAGAGGGCGACCCGCCACCGGGTCGACCGGGGCAGGAGCCGGATCATGTCCCGAAGATAACCGCACGGTCGGAGATCCTCCGACGCCGTCCGGGCACCTACCGTCGAATCCGTGACGCTCGAGAAGTGGCAGGCGGTGCGCGCGGCGCTGCCGGAGACCGGCGCCCGGTTCGCGGACCTGGTGGCCGGCGTCCGGTACGGGCACGCGACATCGCTCGGCGAGTGGACGATCGCCGAAACGGCGGCGCACGTCGGGATGATCGCGCTGATGTACCCGGCGATGATCCGCGGCGACGGCGGTCCGCTCCCGCTGCCGGGTCTCGAGGAGCCGATCAACGCGGCGAGCGTCGACACGATTTCGCGGATGAACGCGCTGGCGCTGGAGCTCTACCCGGAACGCGACCCCGTCCGGCTGGCCGAGCGGCTGCGCGCGGACATCGCGGAGGTACTGCTGGTCAGCGAGGACCTGGACCCGGAGAAGCCGGTGTGGTGGCTGGGCGGTTCGCGCGTGCCGGTGGCCGGGGTGCTCGCGCACCTGGTCAACGAGATGCTGATCCACGGCTTGGACATCGCCCGCGCGGTCCGCCGCCCGTGGCCGATCCCGGCGGCGCACGAGGCGCTGTTCCTGGAGCTGTTCTTGTTCGGCATGGTGCGCAACGACATGGGCCGGCTGCTCGACGACGCGACCCCGTCCCCGCGCCGGATCGCGGTCGAGTTCCGATCGGCGTCGACGGCGCCCGCGGTGCTGGCGTTGCAGCACGGGAGGTTGCGCTTCGAGGAACCGGACGGAACGGCCGACGTGCGGTTGACGTTCGACCCGGCGGTGCTGGTACCGATGATGTTCGGCCGGCTTTCCCGCGTGCGCGCGGTGTTGGGTGGCGGCGTGCGGATCGGCGGGCCGCGGCCGTGGCTGTTGCCGGCGTTTCTGCGGACTGTGCGGATGCCTTAGTGCGCCCTGGCTCCGGCGTCGTCGGGCCGCAGCGATGCAGTGAACGAGTCGTTCACCTCGTCCGACGACATGAACGACTCGTTCATGCCGTTCGACCGGCTGTCACCAGCCGTCCCCCCATTCCGCGTCGCGGGCCGCCCGGTAGCGCGGGCCCTGCTTCTTCGAGACCGCCACGCCGGGCGCCAACCCGTCAGCGGCCGTGCACAAATCGAGCGCGACCCAGCCCTTGTGCTTCTTCGGGTGCCGGATGATCCGCGCGTCCGGGCGCTCCGGCGCTGATCGCGAAGCCACGACGTACGCGAACTTCTCGTCCTCGAACCCGAGCGTCCCCGCCTTGAGCCGCCGGTGCAGGCCTGACCGCGGGAGCCGCGCGGCGAAGTGGCACCAGTCCTCGCCCGGCACGATCGGGCACGCCGCGTCGTGCGGGCACGGCGCGACGACGTGCAGGCCCAGCTCGATCAGCTGCGCGCGGGCGGCGCGGATCCGCTCGTAGCCCGCCGGCGTCCCCGGCTCGATCAGGGCGACCGCCCCGGCCGACGCGGCCAGCCAGCGCACGACGTCCGCGCGGGTGGCGTCCGGCAGCTCGCCGAGCACGTAGGACAGCGTCACGAGGTCGGCGTCCGGCGCCGGCGCGGCCGGGTCGACGAACCCGCGCCGCCACTGCGTGTCCCGCACCGCCGGCAGCGACGCGCCCGCCGCGAGCCGCTTGCCCAGCCCGATGGCCCCGGCGACCTGCTCCAGGACCGTGCACCGGGTGAGCGACGGCCAGACGGCGGCGGCCGCCCAGACCGCGGCACCGGTTCCGCCGCCGACGTCGATCTGGGTCCGCGGCTCGAACCCAGGCGCGCGTAAAGCGGCTTCGGCGAGCACAGCGTGTACGGCGGCGTAGGTGGCCGGCATCCGGTAGCCGGCGTACGCGGCGACGTCGGCTTCGGAGCTGAGGATCGGTGAGGTCGCCGCGTCACCCTGGCGGTAGCGCGTGCTGAGCCGGTCGACGGACTGCGTCAGCCGGGCCAGCGGGTGCCGGGCCAGCTCGTCGTCGAGCGCGGAGGAGAGGTCGTCGGGGAGTACCGCCACGGCTGACGATTCTCCCCTGTCCGAATTGCCCGCCCGGACCGGCCCTGAGCTGCTACTTTTCCGGCGCGAAAGTTTTTTGGCGGACGCTGTCGATCCGGGGCGTGGCCGTTCGACGCGTAGGCAGCAACGAGCGAAGGGAGACCGCTGTGCGGTTCATGGTGATCGTCAAGGCGAACGAGGAGTCCGAGGCCGGGCACGGCCCGAGCGCCGAGCTGCTGGCCGAGATGGGGAAGTTCAACGAAGAGCTGGTCAAGGCGGGCGTCCTGCTCGCCGGCGAGGGCCTGACGCCGAGCTCGCAGGGCGCGCGCGTCGTCTTCTCCGGGACCGAGGCCCCCAAGGTCGTCGACGGTCCGTTCGCCGAGACCAAGGAGCTCGTCGGCGGCTTCTGGATCCTGCAGTGCCGCGACCGCGACGAGTGCGTCGAGTGGATCAAGCGGATGCCGAACCCCGACGGCCAGGCCGGCGTCGTCGAGATCCGGCGCGTCGCCGAGGCGTCCGACTTCGAGAACATGACGCCCGAGGTCGAGGAGCTGGAAGGACGGCTTCGCGCGCAGAGCGCCCAGGAGGCGTGATGCGGTTCCTGGTGATGGTGAAGGGCAGCCCGGAGTCCGAAGCAGGCGTCGGCCCCAGCCGCGAAGAGCTGGAGACGATGTCGAAGTTCAACGAGGAGCTGCTGAACGACGGCCGGATCGTCCTCGCCGAAGGCCTGACCCCGAGTTCCGAGGGCGTGCGCGTCCTCTTCGAAGGCGACGCCGAGCCGAAGGTGATCGACGGCCCCTTCGCCGAGTCGAAGGAGCTCGTCGCCGGGATCTGGGTGCTCAACGGGGAGTCGCTCGAGGACGTTGTCGCGCTGATGAAGCGCGCGCCGAACCCCGAGGCGAAGGGCGGTGTCATCGAGATCCGGCCGATCAGCGAGTAGCGGGTTGCACCGCGACCGATCACCCTGTCTGATGGCCGGGTGACGGTTGCGGACACCCGGAGCACGGTCGAGACGGTCTGGCGCATCGAATCGCCGCGGCTCATCGCGGGCCTGGCCCGCATGGCCCGCGGCGACGTCGGGCTGGCCGAGGAGCTGGCGCAGGACGCGCTCGTCGCGGCGCTGGAGCAGTGGCCGGAGTCCGGCGTGCCCCGCAACCCCGGCGCGTGGCTGATGACGATCGCCAAGCGCCGCGCGATCGACCAGTTCCGCCGCAACGAGCGGTACGCGGAGAAGCTCGAGGAGGTCGGCCGCGGCGAGCGGGTCGGCGAGGGCGTGCTGCCCGACTTCGACGCCGCCCTGGACGACCACATCGAGGACGACCTGCTGCGCCTGCTGTTCGTCGCGTGCCACCCGGTGCTGAACACGCAGGCCCGCGTCGCGTTGACGTTGCGGATGCTCGGCGGCCTCACCACGGACGAGATCGCGCGCGCGTTCCTCGTCCGCGAGTCGACGATCGCGCAGCGGATCGTGCGCGCGAAGAAGGCACTGGCGGCGGCGAAGGTGCCGTTCGAGGTCCCGGAGGGCGAGGAACGCGTCGCCCGGCTGTCGTCCGTGCTCGAGGTCATCTACCTGGTGTTCAACGAGGGTTATTCGGCCACCCGCGGCGACGACTGGATGCGCCCGGCGCTGTGCGAGGAGGCGATGCGCCTCGGCCGCGTCCTCGCCGGGCTGATGCCGGGCGAGTCCGAGGTGCACGGCCTGGTCGCGCTGATGGAACTGCAGTCGTCGCGGTCGAAGGCCCGCACCGGCCCGAACGGCGAGCCGGTGCTCCTGCTCGAGCAGGACCGCGGCCGCTGGGACCGGTTCCTGATCCAGCACGGCCTGGCGGCGCTGACGCTGTCGGAGCAGATCGCCGACGGCGCGTACGGCCCGTATTCCGCGCAGGCGGCGATCGCGGCGTGCCATGCGCGCGCCCGCACGGCTTCGGAAACGGACTGGGCCCGCATCGCGGCGTTGTACGAGGGGCTGGGCAAGCTCCAGCCGTCCCCGGTGATCGAGCTGAACCGCGGGGTGGCGGTGGCGATGGCGGACGGCCCGGCGGCGGGCTTGGCGGTGGTCGACGCGGTGGCCGACGACCCGGCGCTGAAGGACTACCACCTGCTGCCGAGCGTCCGCGGCGACCTGCTGCAGAAACTGGGCCGGCTGGAAGAGGCCGAGCAGGAGTTCAGACGGGCGGCGGAGATGACGGAGAACGCGCGCGAGCGGGCGTTGCTGCTCGACCGCGCGACGGCGGTGGGCCGCTGACGCCGTGCTCGCCTCGCTGCTGCCGGGCTTCCGGGACGTGCGCAGTGCGCTGGTGGCGGGCTACATGTGGTTCTGCGCCGGCTGGCTGCTGATCGGCCACTACCACCCGCCGCCGGCCGGGCTGCTGGCCCGGCCGGCGGTGGAGCTGCTGGAGCTGTTCGGAACGGGTGGCCGGCTGGCGGTGATCAGCGTGTTGTGCCTGCTGATCGGCGAGGTGACGAGCAGGCTTGTCCAGGCATTCTTCTACCGGGTGTGCCTCGGATACCTCCGCCGCCTGACCGCTGATGATCTCGATCACCGACCCCGGGGTTTGCTGTCGGTGTTCCGGCCGGTCAGCGGCCGTGCGGTCGCCCGGGTTCGTAGCCGGGCAAGGAAGGAGTACCGAAAGCATCAGGAAGCCACGGTGTCCGATGCGTCGCCTCGGGGCGAGGACCGCTTCGAGGTCGACCGGCGTGCCATCGAAGCGCTGGGCGAGGTGCTGCACATGTCTCCGAGGCTGATCGTCGCGAAACCCGAGTTGCATGCCGAGTTCGGGCGGATCAAGGCCGAAAGTGAGTTCCGGGACGCGATCCTGCTGCCCTTGCCGATACTCACGGTGGCGGTCTGCGCAAATCTGTCCGCCCCGCCGTGGCTCGAAGCGGCCATAGTGGTGGCGATCTGCGTCGCCGACCTCTACCTCTTTTTCGAAGCGCGCAGACTGTTTCGCGAGGCCCACAGCATGATCGCGCACAGCCTCGCGGACGGGACGATCAGCTCCGCGGCGATGAGCGGCTAGCGGTCCCGCCAGGCCATCGGCGACAGCGTCAACGCGGCTTCGGCGATCCGCTTCGCGGTCTTCGTCGTCAATCCCTTCCGGGCCGACTCGATCCACTCGTCCACGCGCCGCACCCCGACGTCCCGGTACTCCAGCGCCTGCAACAGCATCTCCAGCTTGTCGGCGTCCTTGGCGCACCACGCTTCCGCCGACTCGCGGGTCTCGTACTCGTCGACCGCCTCGCGGACCAGGTCCTTCGACCGTGCCGGGAGCCGGTCGGTCTGGTCGGCCGTGATCGCCCGCGGCTGCGGCTTCTCCAGGTAGTCGACCGCCGTCAGCGGCAGATCACCCGTCCGGGTCTCCTGCGTGTCGTGCCACAGCGCCAGGAACGCCGCCCGCTCCGGCGACGCCCCCTCCTCCGCCGCGAGCAGCGCCGCCAGCTGGGCGGCCCGCAGGCTGTGCTCGCCCACCGACTCCGGGTCGCGGACCCCCGCGTGCCACCAGCCCGACCGGCGGACGCGCTTCAGCAGGCCCAGCTCGTAGCCGAACGCGGCCAACCCCTCGAACGTCATGCCGCCCAGCCTAGGGCGTCGGGATCATCGCCGTCAGGATCGTCGCCTGCAGCAGGGAGATCACGCCGACCACCGCGGTCAGCAGCAGGGACCACAGGAAAGTCTGGCGCAGCAACGATCCTTCCTTGCCGCTCTGCCCGATCGCCGTCGCGCCGATCGAGAGGTTCTGCGGCGAGATCATCTTGCCCATCACGCCGCCCGACGTGTTCGTCGCGCCGGCCAGGATCGGGTTCAGGTTCAGCTGCTGGGCCGAAATCACCTGCATCGGACCGAACAGGCTGTTCGTCGACGCGTCCGAGCCCGTCAGGAACACGCCCAGCCAGCCGATGTACGCCGAGAACAACGGGAAGACTGCGCCCGTCGTCGCGAGCGCCAGGCCCAGCGTCTGCGTCGCGCCCGAGTAGTTCATCACGAACGCGATCGCCAGGATCATGAAGATCGTCGCGAGCGCCCAGCGCATCTGGAACAGCGTTTCGCGGTACGTCTTGAGCAGCAGCTTTGGCCGCGCGCCCATCGCGAAGCCCGCGATGACCGCCGCGATCAGCGCGACCGTGCCCGGCGAGAACAGGAAGTCGACCGTGAACGTCGCCGCGTAGGGCGCGTTCTTCGCGGTGATCGGCGGGTGCTGGACGACGTGGTTGTGCAGCCCCGGCCAGGCGAAGATCCAGTCCGCTTTGTGCAGCAGCTTCGTCAGGTCGAGCCAGGTGGGGAGGTTCTTGAAGATCGTGCCGATCCGGGACAGGAAGATCGCCAGGATCAGGATGATGTAAGGCATCCACGCGTACAGCGCGCCACGCTCGGACTGCGCCGCGCCCAGGCTTTTGACAGCGCTTTCTTCGCCGTCGAAGCGCCACACCGACGCCGGCTGCCAGAACCGCGTCAGGACCCACAGCGCGGCCATCGCGGTGAGCGCGGCGAGGACGTCGACCAGGCTCGCGCTGATGTAGTTGGACGCGACGAACTGCATGGCCGCGAACGCGAGCCCGGCGGTCAGCACCGCGGGCCACACCTCGAGCATGCGCTTCCAGCCGGCCAGGACCACGACCAGGAACGCGGGGATGATCAGCGCCAGCACCGGAACCTGACGGCCGACGGCCGCCGAAAACAGCTCGGTCGCCTGGTCCTGCTTGAGGTGCATGATCGGCGCGGTCAGCCGGCCGAGCACGATCAGCGGGTTGCCGAGGCCGCCGAACGCGACCGGCGCGGTGTTCGCCAGCAGCGCCAGCACGACGGCCTTCACCGGCGGGAACCCGAGCGCGGCCATCATCGCGGCGGTGATCGCGATCGGCGACCCGCCGCCCGCGACGCCTTCGAGCAGCGCGCCGAAGCCGAACGCGATGAGCAGCGCCTGCAGCCGCCGGTCCTCGCTGAAGCCGGCGAGGACGCGCTTGATGGCGTCGAACCGTCCGGTCGCGACGGTGACGTTGTGGAAGTAGACGGCGTGGAACGCGATCCACGCGACCGACCACACGCCGAAGAGCACGCCCATGGCCGCGGAGTCGAACGCGAGCGCGGCCGGCATCCGGTACAGCAGCAGCGCGACGCCGAGCGCGGTGACCAAGGCGAGCGCGGCCGAAAGGTGCGCGGAGAACCGGACGACGCCGAGCGCGACGAGCAGCACGACGATCGGGAGCGCGGCGAGCAGCGCGGAGAGCCACAGGCCGCCGGCCGGCTGGTAGTCCTGGATCCAGGTCATGCGCGTTGCCCCCGGACGTACCCGAGCCGCAGCGAAAGGGCGGCGGCGGTGCCGGCGACGGAGGCGCCCAGCTCGTCGAGCCGGCGCAGCACCCGCGGCGCGGGCCCGGCGATGCTGATGGCGGCGATGGGGCGCCCGGAGTGGTCCCGCACGGCGGCGGCGACGCACCCGACGTCCGGCTCGTTCTCGACCTCGTCGATCGCCCACCCGCGGCGGCTGGTCCTCGCCAGGTCGTCGAGCAGGCGCAGGGGATCGTTGATCGTCTTGAGCGTGAGCGAGTCGAGTTTCATGCGCCGCACGCGTTCGGCCCGATCGGCTTCGGGCAGCGCGGCGAGCCAGGCTTTCCCGAGCGAGGTGGCGTGCTGCGGCCGCCGTGTGCCGAGCCGGCAGGCGAGGGTGACGGCGCTGGCACTGCGTTCGGTGGCGACGTAGACCATGGTGTCGTTGTCGGGAACGGCGAGGTAGGTGGTCTCCCCGGACCGTTCGGCGAGCGAGGCGAGGTACCGGGGCGCACAGCGGTGCAGGTCGGTGGCGGCCATGGCCCGCGCCCCGAGTTCGACGAGCCGCGTGCCGAGCCGTACCCGCCCGGTGACCTGGTCGGCTTCGAGGTATTCGAGGCTCTTCAGGGTGCCGACGATGCGGTAGGCGGCACTGCGGGAAAGCCCCAGTTGCCGCGCGATCGCATTGGTGGAAATCTCCTGGTGCCGACCCACGTGCTCGAGCACCGCGAGCCCGCGTTCGAGAGTTCCGCTGTTCTCCAGCCCGCGCTCCGGTCCCACGCTGCCCTCCGTTGGACGTTCCCGGTTTCCGCTCAGCGGTACGCATTTCCGCTGGGTGGGGTTGGACGGTAACACCTCCGATGTATGGGCGGAAGATCTTGAAACGCTTCAGGAGAATGCGGTTACTTGTGTGTGCTAATTGGTACAACCTCCGATGGTTAAGTTTCCTACCTATGGCGGTTGCGGAGGTGTTGACGGGGTGCGTTCGACAAGTTCGACAGGTGTGGTTCAGATTCGTGAATGGCTCGTGAAGGGAGTAGAGACCGCGCCGGTCGGCGGTCTTGAATGACTCATTCAGGACCCCCGAAGACCTGAATGAGTCATTCAAGACGTTCCGAACGGACCGGTCGCCCGGGCGCCCCCACGAGGGCGTCAAGCGGAGCCGCCGCGCGAAGGCGCAGCCGAAGCCGGGGCCCGGTGGCCCGGGTCACGGACTCAGCAAACTCACAGCGCCCACCGAGCACCATCCAACCGGTGTCCGCCCGAAGCCCCCTCCGTACCCGCGCGTCCGTCGCCGCCGGGCGGCTCACCGCCTGGCTCTCGCGGAACTCCGGCCTCGGCAACGGCGGTGTCATCGGTGGCCGCGTCACCCTCGCACTCGACCCGAAGGCCCTGCAGCGGGTCGGCCAGGACCGGGCCGTGGTGCTCGTCACCGGGACCAACGGCAAGACCACCACCGCGCTGATGATCACCAAAGCCCTCGAAGCCCTCGCCGAGGTCGCCGCCAACAGCGATGGCGCCAACATGCCCGACGGTGTCCTCGCCGCCCTGGCCGCGCGCCCCGAAGCGCCCTACGCCGTTCTCGAAGTCGATGAAACCTACGTCCCCTGGGTTGCCGATCAGCTGAACCCCGCCGTTCTCGTCCTGCTCAACCTCAGCCGCGACCAGCTCGACCGCGTCGGCGAGGTCCGGTCCACCGAAAGAGATCTCCGCAAAGCGATCGAGAACCATCCCGAAACCACGATTGTCGCCAATTCCGACGACATCCTCGTCACCTCCGCGGCGACCGCAGCCGACAAGCGGCTCTGGGTCGGCACCGGACGGCGCTGGACCGGCGACTCCACCGCCTGCCCCCGTTGCGACGGCCTGATCGCCCACGTCAAAGACCACTGGAGCTGCGCCTGCGGCCTCGCCCGCCCCGAGCCCGCCTGGACCCTCGACGGCGACCTCGTCCGCACCCCCGGCGGCCGCCACGTCGACCTGGACCTGCGGCTCCCCGGCGACGCCAACCGCGCCAACGCCGCCTTCGCGCTCGCCGCCGCGCACCGGCTCGGGGTGCCGCCGCACACCGCCGCCGCCCGGCTGCGGACCATCACCGACATCGGCGGCCGCTACCGGACCATCCGGCGGTCGCGGCACTCCGTGCGGCTCATGCTCGCCAAGAACCCCGCCGGCTGGGTGGAAACGCTGCGCGTGCTCGACGAGGACACCCCCGTCGTCGTCGCCGTCAACGCCCAGGAAGCCGACGGCCGCGACCTGTCCTGGCTCTGGGACGTCCACTTCGAACGGCTGCGCGGCCGCCAGGTCGTCGTCACCGGCGAGCGCTGCGCCGACCTCGCCGTCCGGCTCTGCTACGCCGAGGTCGCGCACTGGGCCGAGCCCGATCCGGTCGCCGCGATCGACGCGCTGCCGCCCGGTGGGGTCGAGCTCGTCGCCAACTACACCGCCTTCCGCGACCTCGTCGGCAGGCTGCCCGGTGCCTGAGTCGACGGTCCACATCGGACTACTGCTGCCCGAGGTGCTCGGCACCTACGGCGACAGCGGCAACGCGCAGATCCTCTGCCAGCGGCTGCGCTGGCGCGGGTTCGACGCCGAGGTCGTGCCGGTCGGGCTCGGCGAGCCGGTACCGTCCACTTTGGACCTCTACCTGCTCGGCGGCGGCGAGGACGGCGCGCAGGCCCTCGCCGCGGCCCACCTGCGGAAGTACCGGCGGGCCCTGACGCCGGACGCGGTCGTCTTCGGCGTCTGCGCCGGCCTGCAGGTGCTCGGAACCCGCTTCCGCGGCCTCGACGGCGTCGACCACGACGGCCTCGGCCTGCTCGACGTCACCACCGAGCCCGGCGAGCGGCGGGCCGTCTCCGAGCTGGTCGCGACGTCGCCGCGGATCGGGGAGCCGCTCACCGGCTTCGAAAACCACCTCGGTGTCAGCAAGCTCGGCGCCGACAGCGAACCGCTCGGGCAGGTCGTGCGCGGCACCGGCAACGGCGACGGCACCGAAGGCGCGGTGACCGACCACGTCGTCGGCACGTACCTGCACGGCCCGGCGCTCGCCCGCAACCCCGCCCTGGCGGACCTGCTGCTGGCGTGGACGGCCGGGCACCCGCTGCCGCCGCTGGACCTGCCCGAGGTCGACCGCCTGCGCGGGGAGCGGCTCACCGCCACGCGCCGCCGGCGGACGTCGTGACGACGCGTGGTTACGCTGAGTTGGTGAAACTGGGCAAGGTGATCGCCGCGACCGGCGTGCGGATGCGGACCACCGCGGTGGCGGTCTTCGCGCTCGCGCTGGCCATCGCCGCCGCGCTCGCGGTGGTCGTGGTGCTGCTGGAAGAGTCGCTCGACCGCAGCGTCACCGAGAGTGCCCGCAGCACCGGTCGCCAGGTCGCCATCCAGCTCGTCCGCGAGGGCGCGCGCGACCTCAGCGCGTCCGACGTCGCCAGCACCGGCGACACCGAGGCCGTCACCCAGGTGCTGAACGCGCGGGGCGTGCCGATCGCGAGCGACCCGGCGATCGTCGGGCACCCGCCGCTGACCGCCGCGCGCCCGGCCGTCGGGCAGGAAGCCATCGAAACCCTCCCGCTCGGGCTCAACGGCGACAGCGACGACTACCGCGTCGTGTCGCAGCAGGTCAACGGGCCGGGCGGGCCGTACACGGTGATCTCCGCGCGGTCGCTGGAGCCGGTGACGGAGGCGTCGACGCGGCTGACGCTGCTGCTCGGCCTGATCGCGATCCCGCTGCTGGCGATCTCCGGTCTCGCCGTCTACCGCGCGGTCGGCTCCGCGCTGCGCCCGGTCGAGCGGATGCGCCGGACCGTCGCCGAGATCTCGACGCGCGACCTCGCCGCCCGCGTCCCGCTGCCGCCGGGCGGCGACGAGGTGCACCGGCTGGCCGTGACGCTCAACGAGATGCTCGGCCGGCTCGCGTCGGCGCAGGCGGCGCAACGCCGGTTCGTCGCGGACGCCAGCCACGAGCTGCGCTCACCGCTGTCCACGATCAGCACCGCGCTCGACGTCTCCGGGCGGCACCCCGAGAGCGCGCAAGACCTGGTGCCGGTGATCGCCCGCGAGACCGCGCGGCTGCGTGAACTCGTCGACGACCTGCTCATGCTCGCCCGCACCGACGACGCGACCGACCGGCCGTCGCGCACCGAGGTCGACCTCGACGACATCGTGCGCGCCGAGGCCGAGCGGGTCCGCGGCGAGTGCGCGCTGGACGTCGAAGTCCGCGCCGGGCCGGCGAAGGTGCGCGGCAGCGAAGCCCAGCTGCGGCGGGCGGTGCGGAACCTCGTCGACAACGCCCGCGGCCACGCGCGCACGCGCATCCGGGTGGCCAGCTCGGTGCGCGGCGACCTCGCCGTCGTCGAAGTGAGCGACGACGGTCCCGGCGTCGCGGAGGCCGACCGCGACCGGATCTTCGAACGGTTCGTCCGGCTCGACGCGTCGCGGCAGCGCGAACACGGCGGTACCGGGCTGGGCCTGCCGATCGTCGCGGGCATCGCGGCGCGCCACGGCGGCAGCGCGCGCTACACCGCGTCGGACGAGCCGGGCGCGCGGTTCGTGCTCGAACTGCCGGTGCTCGAACTGCCCGAGGAGGAGTAGTGCGGCTGCTGATCGTGGAGGACGAGCGCGAGTTCGCGGAGACGCTGCGGCGCGGCCTGGTCGCCGAGGGCTTCACCGTCGACGTCGCGCACACCGGTCGCGAGGGGCTCTGGCGGGCCACCGAGCAGGAGTACGACGTCGTCGTGCTCGACATCATGCTGCCCGAGCTGTCCGGCTACGAAGTGCTCAAACGCTTGCGGGCGGCCGAAAACTGGACGCCGGTGCTGATGCTCACCGCGAAGGACGGCGAGTACGACGAAGCCGACGCGTTCGACCTCGGCGCCGACGACTACCTGTCCAAGCCGTTCTCCTTCGTCGTGCTGATCGCCCGGCTGCGCGCGCTGCTGCGGCGTGGCGCGCCGGCCCGGCCCGCCGTCCTGGAGGCGGGCGACCTGCGGCTCGACCCGTCGGCCCGCACCGTCCACAGGGGACAGACGCGGATCGAGCTGACCGCGCGCGAGTTCGGGTTGCTGGAGTTCCTGTTGCGGCGCCCGGGAACCGCGCTGACGAAGAACGAGATCCTGAGCCACGTATGGGACGCGCACTACGACGGCGACGAGAACGTCGTCGAGGTCTACATCGGGTACCTGCGGCGCAAGATCGACGTCCCGTTCGGCACCCGGACCATCGAGACGGTCCGGGGGGTCGGCTACCGACTGGTAGACGTTACTCGATCGTGATGTTCCGGGGGAAATCCCGGAATTGGTGCCGCTGGGCGTGCCGGTGTTGCGCCGTTCGCCGCCGCCGGTTGCCGCAGATCGCCCAGCCGTTCCCGCGAACCGGTGAAAAATACCGTGCCGCTGCTCACCTGCGCGTGGTTGTGCCCGTTGCTACGGTGGGCACCCACCCGAGACCAGGAAAGCGATGACGGAATCGCCTCAGCCGTTCCTTGCCCAAAACAACAATATACCGGAAACCTCCGGGAAATCCGTTTCCCGGCTGCGTGCCGTCGACGCCATTCGCGAAGCGACGGCTCAGTTCGGCGTGGTCACGGGGATGACCCCGCACGCCGTGACCGGGGTCCGGACCCGCGCCGACGGTGGCTGGTCCGTGCTCGTCGACGTCGTCGAGCTGGCCCGGATCCCGGACTCCACCAGTGTGCTGGCCACCTACCGGGTCGACGTCGACGCCGCGGGTGAGCTGACCGCGTGCGAACGGCTGCGGCGGTTCACGCGGGGCACCACCGATTCCTGAAAGGAAGGGTGACACGATTGGCCGCTTCGTCCGATTCATTGGCGGACATTCTGGAACGCGTGCTCGACAAGGGCGTGGTGATAGCCGGTGACATCGGCGTCAGCGTCGTCGACGTCGAATTGCTGACGCTGCGGATCCGGCTCTTCATCGCCTCCGCGCAGACCGCCCGGGAAATGGGCATGGACTGGTGGACGAACGACCCCTTCTTCGCGCCGAACGCGGCGCGGGGCGAACTGGCGGACAGCGCCGGGAAAAAACTGGACCTGGCGGCGCGCGTCGCCGAACTCGAGGCTCGGCTGCCCGTGCCGAGCGGGAGGGAAGAACCCCGGTGACCACCCGCGACTGGCTCTGCGCCTACGCGATCACCCGCAACCGCGACGGGCTGGACCTCGGCCCGGCGCCCCGGCTCGTCGGCTACCGCGACCTGGGCGTCGTCGTCTCGGAGGTGAGCCCGGCGCGCTTCGACCGGATCGACACGCTCGACCCGGTGGACGGCGCGCTCGCGGAACTGGCCCGCGAACACGACGCCGTCGTGCGTGCGGTCTTCCGCCACGAACCGGTGCTGCCGCTGCGGTTCGGCACGGTCCTCGACGGCGAAGCCTCGGTGAAACGGCTCCTGGAAGTCGCCTACGACCAGGCGCGGGACTGCCTCGACGAGGTCGAGGGGCATCGCGAATGGGGTGTCCGGGTCCGGCACACCGAACCCGCCGCGACCACCCGGCCGGACACCGAGGGCCTGACCGGCACGCAGTACCTCGTCCGGCGGCGCGAACGGCTGAAGGCGCTCCAACAGGCGCGCGAAGACGTCGTCGGCGCGGCGGGGCGGCTCCAGAACGCGTTGCGCCGGCACGCGGCCGACAGCATCGAGCGCGCGCGGCCGCACGGCGTGCTGGTCAACACCGCCTACCTCGTCCAAACCGGGCGCGAGGCCGCGTTCCACGCGGAGTTCGAGTGGTTCGCCCGCGAGCTGCGCGCGGCGGGCGCGACGGTGGAGACGTCCGGGCCGTGGCCGCCGTACTCGTTCACCGACGTCGAGCTCGGGGTGACGGCCGATGGCTGACGCCGCCGTGGAGTCCGTGGCCGACCTGCTCGACCGGGTCGTGCACCGCGGTGCCGTCGTGACCGGTGACGTGATCATCTCGCTCGCGGGGATCGACCTCGTGCGGCTCGACCTGCGGCTGCTGCTGCTCGGGCTCGAAGGATGAGCGAGCCCGTCCGGATCCCCGCCGACGCCGGCCGCGGGCTCGGCCACCTGGTCGTCACCGTGCTCGACATCCTCCGCGAAGTGCTCGAACGCCAAGCGCTGCGGCGCCTGGAGACCCTCACCCCCGCCCAGGTCGAAGACCTCGGCCAGGCCCTGATCGCGCTGGACCTCCGGTTCGAAGAGCTCCGCGCGGTCCTCGACGAAAGGTTCTAGGTGACCAGACCGGGACAGACCGGCGGTGGCCTCGCCGACACGCTCGACATCCTGCTCGACAAGGGTCTCGTCATCGACGCCTCGGTCCGGGTGTCGGTGATCGGGATCGAGCTGCTGGCGATCGAGGCGCGGATCGTGATCGCCAGCGTCGACACCTACATCCGCTACCTCGAAGCCATGCAGCGGCTGCAGAGCACGCCGGTGCCCGGGCAGATCTCCCAGGGGCTCGGGCAGACGACCGGGCTCATCCCGCCCCCGCCGCCGACTCCCGCGGTCGCGGTACCCGTGGAGGCCGCCGTCCCGGTCGACCAGCCGTGACGCTGCAGCTCTACGGCGTCGTGCGCGCCGGGCACCCGCGGGCGCCGCGGACGGTGGACTGGGAAGACCTGGCCATGGTCGTCGGCGACCCCGAGCCGGACCCGGCCGTGCACCTGGCGGTGGTGTCCGCGCTGGTCGAGGGCGGGCCGGTGCTGCCGGTCCGGTTCGGCACGGTGGCCGACGACGAGGACGCCGTCCGCGCCGACGTGCTGGCTCCGGCGGCCGACACGTACCGCGCCGACCTCGACCGGCTCGACGGCCTGGCCGAGGTGCACGTCTGCCTGCGGTTCACCGAGCCCGGCTCGGCGTGGCGGGCCGCCCGCTCCGACGTCCTGCTGTCCGAGGTCGCCGAGCGGGCCCGCGACTCCGTGGCGCTGCCGGCGGGTGAGTCCGCCGACGAGCGCTGGGCGTTCCTCGTCGGGATGGGCGACCTGCTCGTCGTGCGCGACGCGGTCACCGGGCTCGCCCGCGGCGGCGTCGAGGCCGACTGGATCGGGCCGCTGCCCGCGTACAGCTTCCTGGAGCGGCGGACGTGCTCACGGTGGACCTGGTGAGCGACGGCCGAACAGTCGCTGAACACTCGTTTCGTTACTGGCCGCCGTGGCTCGCGGTCGGCGATCCTGACGCCGTGGCCACCAGTGAAGTCGCGGCGCTCCCGCGCGCGTTCGGCGGGCCCGGCGCCGGGCCGGGCCAGTTCCGCGCGCCGTCCGGGATCGCCGTCGACGTCCGCGGCCGGGTGTGGGTGGCGGACACCGGCAACGACCGCGTCCAGGCGTTCACCCGCGACGGTGCACTCGTCCGGGTCCTGGCCGGCCGGCTCAAGGGGCCGGAAGGGGTCGCGGTCGACGCGGCGGGTCACGTGTACGTCGCCGACACGGGCAATCGGCGCGTGGTGCAGTTTTCGTGGTGGGGCGGGTTCGTCCGCGAGTTCGGCGGGCTGGACCGGCCGCGCGGACTGGCGCTGGACCACGCGGGGCGCCTGCTGGTCGACGACACCGGGCGGGTGGCCCGCTTCGACACCCGCACGGGCGCGGCGCTGTCCGACACGACCGAGCCGATCAGCTCCCCTCGCGACATGGCGGACGACGGCGTCGGTGGGGTTTGGGTCGCCGAGACCGGTAACCACCGCATTGTCCACTTCGGAGCGTCGGCCTAGCCGCAGCAGTACGCCGGTCCGACGACATGAATGGGTCATTCATGTCGTCGGGAGAGGTGAATGGGTCATTCACTGCGGCCGGGGCTGCTCGGCAACCCGCGACTCTAGTTTTTCGAGATCGCGGCCGTCGCGCGTACCACGGCGGTGCAGCGGTTCTCGACGTACTCGAGCCCGCCTTCCTCGGCGATGCGGCGCGCCTCCGCCGAGATGATGCCCTGCTGCAGCCACAACGCCTTCGCGCCGATCTCCACGGCTTCACGCGCGATGCCCGGCGCCTCCGGGGACGGGCGGAAGACGTCGACCAGGTCGACCGGTTCCGGGATGTCCTTCAACGACCGGTAGACCTTCTCGCCGAGCAGCTCGGTCGCCGTCGGGTGGACCGGGATGATCCGGAACCCGTGTGCCTGCAGGACCGCCGGTACGCCGTGCGCGGCCTTGGCCGGATCGCGGCTCAGCCCCACCACGGCGATCGTCTTCGCGCCTTCGAGGATTTCCTCTGCCTTCATACCGACCAGAACGCCCAGCGGGCGTCAAAGCTTCCAGAGCCGCAGGCCACGGACGCGGTACACGGGCCAGATCACGTGCCACGGCTTGCGGCGGGCGAACGTCGCGGCGCACGTCAGGATGTTGCGGGCGGACGTCGTCGCCACCTCGTGCTGGTCCGGCCAGACCGCGCCCTTGGCGCCGACCGCGATGCGGAACACCGTCAGCAGCCCGCGGCCCTGGAGGTCGTACTTCGCGCCGGTGTCGCCGGAATCGGGGGCCAGCTCGGCGATCTCGGCGCCGAACGCGCGGGCGGCCTGCGGGGCGACCTCGGCGGGCACCACGCCGACGCTGCGCATGATCGCCTTGCCGTGCACGCGCCGCGCGTACCGGAACAGCAGCGAGCGCTCCCACCACGGCAGCAGCCGGTGGTGGGCCAGCAGCGCGGCGCATTCGCCGTGCCCGATCGCGAAGATGCTCGTCAGCTCGTCGTAGGCGCCGTTCGTCGCCGGCTCGTTCAGGTGCAGCCGGACCTCGAAGCGGGTGCGCGCGGTGAGTTCGTCGAGCAGCTCGCGGCGATCGAGCCGCGCCTTCGCGCGGGAAAGCGACCAGTCGGACATGGGGACCTCCAGGCGTCGCGCACAGGGTAAGCGGCACGCGGCGCCCGGAACACGCTTTCAGCCGATCTTCTCGCCGTACATCTCCCCGAGCGGGTCGGAGATCAGCTCGACGCGGGCACCGTCCGGATCGGACAGGTAGATGGAGGTCCTGCTCTCCAGCAGGTACTGCACGCCGGCTTCGTCGAGCTTGTCCTTGATCGCGCTCCACCGTTCGGGCGTGACGGACAGGGCCAGGTGGTGCAGTCCACCGAGGACTTCCGCGTACGGGCCGAGGTCCAGGCCGGGCAGGTCGAAGAACGCGACCGCGTTGCCGTTGCCGACGTCGAAGAAGAAGTGGCTCGAACCGGGGTAGTCGCGGTTCTCGATCAGCTCGGTGAGCGGGAAGCCGAGGATGTCCTGGTAGAACTCGATGGTCCGCTCGACGTCGCTGGAGATCAGCGCGGTGTGGTGGATGCCGCGCCCGTTCGTCGCCGGGCGGTCGGCGGCCGGGTGCAGGTGGCGCTCGCGCAGTTCGTCGCGGATTTCGGCGAGCTTGGTGACCTCGGCCTGGGTCGGTGCCATGTCCCTCACGTCCCTTCCTGGTGGTGACGTTCACGCTACGCCCGATTTATCTCGCGCGCAAGACATTGCACGGCGAGAGTTCCGTTGGCCGGAACAGCCAGGCTTGTGCGCGGGGTGCCCGCACGGCAGAGTCCGGTGCGTGGATGCCAGCTTGGTGCAGGAGGCCGCCGCCGTACTGGCGCGGGCCTACGCGACGCGCGAACCGATCGAGCCGCTGATCAAGACCTACCCGGACGCGGGGATCGAGGACGCGTACCGGATCCAGCAGGAGCAGGTGCGCCAGTGGGTCGAGGGCGGGGACGCCGTCCGCGGGCACAAGGTCGGGCTCGCGTCCGCCGCGATGCAGCGGCAGATGGGCGTCGACCAGCCCGACTACGGGCACCTCACCGGCAGCATGTTCCACCTGGAGCACCAGCCGATCCCGACGACGGAGTTCCTGCAGCCGCGGATCGAGCCGGAGATCGCGTTCGTGCTCGGCTCGGCGTTGCGCGGCCCCGGCGTCACGGTCGCCGACGCGGTGCGCGCGGTCGACTTCGTGCTGCCGTCGCTGGAGATCGTCGACTCGCGGATCCAGGACTGGAAGATTTCGCTGTTCGACACGATCGCCGACAACGCGTCGTCGGGCGGGGTCGTGCTGGGCAGCCGTCCGACGGCGTTGCGCGACGCCGACCTGCGGCTCGCCGGCTGCGTGCTGTACCAGAACGGTGCGGTGGCGGCGACGGGCGCGGGTGGCGCGGTGCTCGGGTCGCCGTTGAACTCGCTCGTGTGGCTGGCGAACACGGTCGGGCCGCTGGGCGTCACCCTCGAGCCCGGGCACGTCGTGCTGCCGGGCTCGATGACCCGCGCGATCCCGGTGTCGCCGGGCGACACGATCGTCGCGACCATCGCCGGCCTGGGCAGTGTCACCGCGGTCTTTTCGGAGGAATCGTGAACGTGCGCGAGGCGGCCACCGCGCTGCTGGGGACGACTTCGGAGCGTTCGCCGCTGTCCGAGGAGTGGCCGGAGCTGGACGTCGACACGGCGTACGCGATCCAGGACGAGGCGTTGCGGCAGCGACGGGCCCGCGGCGAGACGCTGGTCGGGCTCAAGCTGGGCCTGACGTCCCGGGCGAAGCAGGAGCGGATGGGCATCGACGCGCCGCTGCTGGCCTGGCTGACGGACGCGATGGTGCTTCCGGCCGGGGTCCCCGTGCCGCAACTGATCCACCCGCGCGCCGAGCCGGAGCTGGTCTTCGTGCTGCGGGACCGCTTGGCGGGCCCGGGTGTCACGGCGGCGACGGCGCTGGCCGCGGTCGACCGCGTCTACGGCGGCATCGAGATCATCGACAGCCGGTACGCGGACTACCGCTTCACGCTCCCGGACGCCGTCGCGGACAACGGCTCGTCGGCGTACTTCAGCGTCGGGCCGGTGGGGCTGCCGCCGGCGTCGCTGGACCTTTCGCTGGAGGCGGCGCTGCTGGAGGTCGACGGCCAGATCGTCGACACGGCGACGGGCGCGGCGGTCCAGGGCCACCCGGCGGAGGCGCTGGCCCTGGCGGCGAACGCGCTGGGCGCGCGCGGGCTGGCGTTGGAGCCGGGCTGGCTCGTGCTGACGGGCGGCATGACGGACGCGGTCCCGCTCCGGCGCGGATCCCGCGTCGCGGCCCACTTCTCCCACCTGGGCTCGATCACGCTCTCCGGGTGACGTCGGCGCGGTCGGCGATCCGCGCGATGCCGCGCACGATCCGCGGCCAGACCGCGCGGGGCAGGTCGTGGCCCATGCCCGGGACGACGTCGAGGTCGGCGCCCGGGATGGCTCTCGCCGTCGCGCGGCCGCCCGAGACGTGGACCAGCGGGTCGCGAGCCCCGTGGATCACCAACGCGGGTGTCCGCACCTTCCGCAGCCGCGGGGCCCGGTCGCGCTCGGCCATGATCGCCGCGAGCTGGCGCAGCGTGCCGCCCGGGTGGACGCCGCGGTCGAACGTGCGCTCCGCGCGGTCTCGCATGCGGGCCTCGTCGAACGGGTAGCCGGGCGAGCCGATCAGCCGGAACGTCCGCACGAGCATTTCCACGTAGTCCGCGCGGTTGCGCGGCGGCGCGCTGAGCAGCATCGACATCGCCTTGCCGCTCGGGCGGCCGACCAGCCGACCGCCGGTGCTGGACATGATCGACGTCAGCGATAGCACCCGCGCGGGGTGCCGGATCGCCAGGGTCTGCGCGATCATCCCGCCCATCGACGCGCCGGCGACGTGCGCGGCCGGGATGCCCAGCGCGTCCAGCAGCCCGGCGGTGTCGGCGGCCATGTCCGCCAGCGAGTAGGGCGCGCTGTGCAGCAGGTACGCCTGCGCGAGGTTGGCCCGGCCCCGCATCCGGCTCGACCGCCCGGCGTCGCGGTTGTCGAACCGGATGACGTGGAACCCCTGTGCCGCAAGGAGTTCGCAGAACTCTTCGTCCCACCAGATCATCGGCGCGCCGAGGCCCATGACCAGCAGCAGCGGCCGGCCGGCCGCATCGCCGAAGGACTCGTGGCACAGCTCGATCCCGCCGACCTCGGTGACCTGCTCCGCCATCAGGCCTCCCGGGCGTGCTCGGCGGCCAGCTTGGTGAGCTCGGCCAGCGCGTCGTGCAGGTGATCGATCAGGTCCCAGACGTCCGGGATCAGCTCCCGGCAGGCGACGAGCCCGAAGTCCAGCTTGCCGTCGTAGGACATCACGGTGATGTTCAGCCCGCCGCTGGCGTCGGTGATCGCGGACACCGGGTAGTTCGCGAGCAGCCGCGCGCCGGCGAGGTACAGCGGCTGCTGCGAGCCCGGCACGTTCGACACGACGAGGTTGACGACGGGCGCGGTGGCGCCCAGGAACTTCATCGTGGCGCGCGCGGCGAGCCCGCCGAGCGCGGCCGGCAGCATCCCGCTGAAGTCGACCAGCCACGACGCGGGCAGCGGCTGGTACCGCTGCTTCGCGGCGACCATCGCGCTGGTGACCTCGGCCAGCCGCGCGGCGGGGTCGGCGAGGTGCGTCGGCAGCGGCGCGAGCATGACCGAGACCTGGTTGCCGGCGTCCTTCGCCTGCTCGGGCGTGCGCACCGACAGCGGGACGAGCGTCACGAGCGGCTGGTCGGGCAGGGCGTCGTGGTCGGCCAGCCACCGGCGCATGACGCTCGCGCACAACGCCAGCACGACATCGTTCACGGTGACGCCGAAAGTGTTCTTGATGTGCTTGACCTCGTCGAGGGGCAGCGAGCCGTACGCGAACCGGCGGTGCGGGCTGATCGGCCCGTTGAACGGCGTTTCGGGCGCGATGAGCCGCGGCCGGGCGGCCTCGTGCCGGCCGGAGCCCTGACGTGTGACGCGGTTGAGGACGCTGCCGGCCTTCGCGAGCAGCCCGACGCCGGGGTAGCGCCCGAGCCCGGGGACCTCGTCGAGGTGCTGCAGCAGCTTCGGGACCTGCAGCGCGGCTTTGACCGGGTGCAGCACGAGCTTCTTCGTCCCGTTCAGGGCGAGCGCGACGGGCGTGGGGACGGGCTCCTTCTGCGGTTTCTTCGGCGGTTCGGTGGCTCCGGGTTCGGCGGTGGTGTCCATGAGGACGCCGATGAGCTCGGCCCCGGAGACGCCGTCGATCGCGCAGTGGTGGACCTTCGTGTAGACGGCTTTGCTGCCGTCCTGCAGGCCGTGGATGAGGTAGGCCTCCCAGAGCGGCCGCCGCCGGTCCAGCGGCCGCGCGGTGAGCCGGGCGATCTGTTCGCCGAGCTGCCGCGCGTCGCCGGGAGCGGGCAGCGCGATCTCGCGGACGTGGTACTCGAGGTCGAACTCGGGATCGTCGATCCAGTAGGGGTGGTCGAGCCCGAGCGGCACGGGCAGCAGCCGCCAGCGGAGCGGTTTCGCGAGGTGCAGCCGCGAGCCGATGAGCTCGCGCAGGCCGTCGAGGGTGAGCCTCCCGCCGGGCGCGGTCAGGGGGTCGAGGATCGAGAGGCCCCCGACGTGCCCGGTGGTGGTGGTCGACTCGGCGTTGAGGAACTGCACGTCCAGGGCGGTGAGCTGGCGCATCAGGCCTCCTCGGGCTCGGCAGGCCAGTCTGCCCCGGGGGATCGGCGGGGTAAATCCGCTGGCTGGGGGGCCGGGTGACGCCCCTTCGGCGGACACCCGGACGCTCACCGGGAGGGCGTCGCGCCGGGCGAGGGCTCGTTCCGCGCGCTCGTGGTGCGCGGTGCCGGGACCTCCGCGCCGGCGCGGTAGGCGCGCGCCTGGATTTCGTAGAGCTCGTGGTACACCCCGCCTTCTCTGATCAGTTCCTCGTGGGTGCCCTGCTCGATCAGCTTTCCCTTGTCCAGCACCAGGATCCGGTCCGCCGAGCGGATGTTCGCCAGCCGGTGGGTGACCAGGATCGTCGTGCGCCTGCCGTGGTGGGACGCGCTCGCGTGCTGCAGGCCGGCGAACACCCGGGCCTCCGCGCGGGCGTCGAGCGCCGCCGTCGGCTCGTCGGCCACCAGGACCGAGGCGTCGCGGTAGATGCCGCGGGCGATGCCCATGCGCTGCCACTGGCCGCCGGACAGGTCGTGGCCCTCGTCGAACTTCTTGGACAGCATCGTGTTCTCCTTGGCGGGCAACGACTCGATCACCTCGTCCGCGCCCGAGTAGCCCACCGCCTCGCGCCACGCGCGGCCGCCGGGGTCCGCGCGGCCGAGGCGGCCCACCGTGACGTTGTTCGCCGCCGTCATCGGCCACTCCGCGGGCTCCTGCGCGATCACCGCGATGTTCGCGTGCACCGACGCCGGGTCCGCGTGCGCGAGGTCGACGTCGTCCCAGCGCACCACGCCTTCGTCCGGCGGGTACAGCCCGGTCAGCAGCTTGCCGAGGGTCGTCTTGCCCGACCCGTTCTCCCCGACGAGCGCGACCACCTCGCCGCGCCGGATCGTCAGCGAGATGTCCCGCAGCGCCGGTCGTTGCCCGCCCGGGTAGGTGAACGAGACGCCCTCCAGCCGGATCTCGGCCGGGTCGGCCGGCGCGGGCAGCGCCGCCGGCGGTGGCTGCCGCCGCACCGACTCCACCAGCAGCTGGTTGTAGAAGCCGATGTAGAACGAGTCTTCGTACAGCGAATTGACCGCGCGCATGGTGTTGGACAGCGCCGTCGACGCCGTGCGCATCGCCAGCACCGCCGTGCCGGCCAGCGCCAGTTCCATCCCGCCGGAGTAGAGCAGCCAGCCGAGCACCAGGTACGCCACGGCGGTGCCGAACCCGGCCGCCGCCCGGCCGGTCGTGCGCACCAGGTTGCTGCGGTGCGCCAGCCGGACCTCCTCGCGCATCAGGCTGCGCGAGATGCGCCGGTACTCGCCGAGCAGCGGCTCCTGCAACGTCAGCGCGTGCCGTTCGAGGGCCATCGACCGCCAGGTGGCGACCTCTTCGACGACCGACTTGCGGATGTTGCGCCCGACCGTGTCGATGAAGTGCCGGTAGTTCAGCTTCGCGATGCGCGCGGCGGCAAAGCCGTCGGCGGCCGCGGCGAGCAGCAGGACCGGCGCCAGCCACGGGTTCAGCAGCCCCGCCGTCAGCATCGCCGCCGCCAGCGAGATGACCGACGACGTCAGGTCGGCCAGCCGGCGCAGGCTCGTCTCGATCGCCCGGACGCCGAACCGCGCGCCCTGCCGCGCCAGCTCGCGGAAGTCGGCGTCCTCGAACGCGATCAGCCCGACGCGCACGACCGCCGCCGTCACCGCGTCGTCCGCCGCCGCGGTGACGCGGGGCCGCAGCGCGCCTTCGACGGCCGCGACGGCGGCGTCGAGCAACGCGCGTGCCGCGTACGAGCCGGTGACGACCGCGATCGCGGGCAGCGACTGCAGCACCCGGTCCGGGGTCGGGCCCTGTTCGAGCAGCGCGGTGAAGACGTTCGCGGTGGCGAGCAGCCCGAACGCCGTGACGCAGCCCGAGACGACGTGCACGAAGCCGGCCAGCAGCGTCAGCCGTGGCGAGGTCCGCCAAGCCAGCCGCAGCACGACGGCGATCGCGGTCGGCAACGCGCGCACGGCCTGGCCGAAGCCGGCCTGGGCCACGCGTTCGTCGACGCGTGCCCATTCGGGCATCTTCACGTTCTCGACCCCGATCAGCGGGGGCGAGTCCGGGGCGTCCTGGGGTGTTCCGGCGGGTCTGCGCACGCATCCATCTCTACTCCGGGGGTACGACAATTCCGGAGCTCCGAGGTCGGCCGGGGCACCGGTGAGCGGGTGCGGGCGCTAGGCCGTTCGGGTGAAAGTAATCGATTTCTCTGGGCCTTCGCGAGTATCGGGGACACACTCGCTGAAGAACCCCGAATCGAGCGACACCGAATAACTAATAATTGTTGTGAAATTGATCCGCCGCTGGGCCGCCCGGGTCGGCAGGTCTGCGGATGTGGTGGCAGAGACCGGAAACAGGTGACGTCCTCGTGCAAGGGGGGAGGGGCGTCGCCTGTTTCCTCCTACCCGTTTTCGCGGGTGTACCGCGCGCGCAGGAATGGGCTGAATTCGCGGTCTTGGCCCATCTTGACGTCGATTTCGTGCGTCAGGGTGTCGCCGTCCGGGGTGAGCCGGTGCCGGGCCACCCCGCGGGCGGTCCGCTTGTCCAGGACGAGCGTCGCGCCGGACCAGTCCCCGCGAGCGGGCGACTCGGGCGGGAAGCCGTAGCTGTCGAAGCCGTACGAGAGTGTCTCGCCGGTCTTCGGGTCCACGGTGAAGACGTTGTGCCCCAGGAACTCCGTGCCGTCTTCGCGCAGTTGCCGGTAGTCCTGGACCAGTGCGAAACCGTTGAGCTCCAGGCGATAGCGGCACTCGGCGCGCGCGGTCGAGGCCGGCGCCCACGGTGAAGCGGCGAGCTCCTCGGTGCCGGTCCAGTCGCCGGCGAAGGCCTTCAGCGCGTCGTGCGCGGGGCCGAGGGTGGGCATGTCCATGGTCGTCTCCATTTCGACAGGTACCTGTCGATGTGCGAGACTAGCACGCATGCGGTCCCATCGAGCCGAGACGTTCACCCGGGTGATCGACGCGGTCTTCGCCTGCAACGGCGGCTTCCTGGCGGCGGGTGACGCGCTGACCGAGCCGGTCGGGCTCACGGCGGCGCAGTGGCAGGTCCTCGGCTTCCTCGAGGACGGCCCGGCGACGGCGGCCGAGGTGGCGCGGCGCCGCGGGCTGCGACGCCAGAGCGTCCAGGAGACGGTTAACCGCTTGCTGCGCAACGGAATGCTCGACCGTGTGCCGAACCCGGCCGACGCTCGGGCGCCGCTGCTGTGCCTGACACGGCGGGCGAAGACGGCGATGCGCGAGCTGGGGGCGGCGCAGGTCGCGTGGGCGGAGGACGTGGCGGGCGCGGTGTCCCAAGAGGACCTGGAGACGACGCTGCGGACGTTGCGCCGGCTGCGCGAGGTCGTGGCGCAGCCGCGGTTGCTCTAATCACAAGCCGGCACCGGGGCCGGGGAGCGGGTCGACGTTGCTCCCGTTCATCGGTTCGCCGCAGTGCGCGCAGCGGAGCTCGACGCTGCTGATCTCGCCGCACGTGTGGTGGCGGTAGAGCACCGGCGGGCCGGCTTCGCCCGCGAGCCACTTGTCGCCCCAGCGGGTCATGACCATCAGCATGTCGACCAGCTCGGCGCCCTTTTCGGTCAGGACGTACTCGTAGCGCGGCCGCCGGTCGTAGGGCCGGCGCTCGAGGACGCCCTGCTCGACGAGGTGGTGGAGCCGCTCGGTGAGGACCTTGCGCGAGATGCCGAGGTCCGCCTGGATCTGCTCGAACCGGCTGAACCCGGCGAAGACGTCCCGCAGGATCAGCGGCGACCACGGTTCGCCGATGACGTCGAGCGTGCGCGCGATCGAGCACGCGGCCAGTTCGCTGAAGTTCGTGCGCTGCATGAGGCCACTTTAGCATTCGGGGTTCCCTTAGGGAACTTGTCCTGCTACGGTTACGGAGTCTCCTCAAGGAACTCCGAAAGGATCGCGATGAGCAAGGTCTTCAGCGCCCACGCCGTGTCGGTCGACGGGTACATCACCGGCCGCGGCGCCGGTCCGGGGCACGGCCTCGGTGACGGCGGGACGCTCTTCGACTGGTACACCGACGGCGGCACGCAGAGCCGCGTGTTCGACTTCTTCAAGCTCAGCGAACCGAGCGCCCGCGTCTTCGACGACCTCGCGGGGCGCGTCGGAGCGATCGTCGCGGGCCGGAACACCTACGAGGACTCGGACCACTTCGGCGGCGGCAGCCCGCACCCGAACGCCCCGCTCTTCCTGCTCAGCCACCGGCCGGCACCGGAGCTGACGCCGCAGCAGACGCTGGTCGGGGACATCAAGGAGGCCATCGAGGCCGCCCGCGAGGCAGCGGGCGGCAAGGACGTCGGCCTGATGGGCGGCGGGGTCCTGACGTCGGCGCTCGCGGCGGGCCTGGTCGACGAGGTCGTCCTCCACCAGGTCCCGGTTCTACTCGGCGGCGGGCGGTCGTTCTTCCAGGAGCTGCCCGCGCACGTGCGGCTGCGGCTGGTCGAAGCCGTCGCCGCCCCCGGCGTCACCCACCTCCACTACTCGGTCGCCTGAACCTGCAAAGGAGAAAGCCATGCTGAACGAAGACGTCCGCCGCATCCTCTCGACGAACGTGGTGGCGCACCTGGCCACGGTCCTGCCCGACGGCGCCCCGCACTCGATCCCGCTGTGGGTCGACCCGGAAGGCGACCACATCGCGATCATGACCGGGCCGGACTCGCGCAAGGCCCGCAACCTGCGCCGCGACCCGCGGGTGGCGCTGTCCCTGACCCCGGTGGACAACCCGTTCGAGCCGGTGATCATCCGCGGCCGCGTGGTCGAGTGGGTCGACGGCGACGCGGGCTGGGAGATCGTCGACCGCATCGCCACGAAGTACCTCGGGCAGAGCTATCCGCGCGAGCAGGTGCGGGTGGTCGGACTGATCGAGGTCGAGCGGCAGAGCATCGGGATGGGGTGAGTCACTTGCGTTTTCCCCAGCGCTCGTCGGCCGGTTCTTCGCCGCGCCGCAGCGCTTCGAGGTAGGCGCGGTCGGTGGTGAAGCGGGCGGCGATGTCTTTCCCTTCGGCGATGGAGCCGTGGCCGGGGACGAGAACGTCGATGTGCCGAGCGGCTTCTTCCAGCCGGTCGAGCGCTGCTGGGTAGGCGTCCTCCTGGCCGGAGCGGCGGGGGTCGAGGAGCGGAATCAGGACGTCGGAGAGCATGTCGCCGGCGAGCAGGACCCCGCGGTCGGCGAGGAGCAGGGCGGCGTGGCCGACGGCGTGGGCGTCGTGCTCGACGAGTTCGCCGGGCAGTGGGTTGTCCTTCGGCAGCGGGGTCACGAGCGCAACGAGGTCGAGGGGGATGTCGGGCGCGGTCTCCGCCGCCATGGCTTGCGCGCGTTCGCGGGCTTCGGTGGCGACTTGAGCGGCGTCGGGGGTGGCGTAGCGGGGGACGTCGCCGAAGCGGGAGTGCCAGAGCAGGTGGTCGAAGTGGGGGTGGGTGCAGAACCCGGCGACCACGGGGAGGCCGAGCTGGTCCAGATCGTCGGCGAGCGCGTCGAGTTCGGCGCCGGTGATGCCGGGGTCGACGAGGACCAGGCCGTCGTCCGCTCGGATGACGGTGGTGTTGCTCCAGACCCATTCGCTCTGCCGGACCCAGACGTCGTCGGCTACCTGCTTCAGCATCGGAACACCGTGCCAGGTGGCTTCGGCCGGCGCAATCGTGCCGGGAGCTGTCAGTCCGGTTTGATGCCCAGCAGGGTCAAGAACGTGCGGAACCCCGCCGACATGTCGACCTCCGACGGGTCCAGCAACCACTGCAACTGCAACCCGTCCAGGACCGCGATCGCGATCGGGGCCAGCTGTTCCGGTGTCGTTCCCGGGGGCAGCTCGTCGCGGTGGCGTTCCAGCATCTGGGTCATGCCCGCGCGCACCCGCTGGTAGCGGTCGTGGAAGTACTCGCGTGCCGGATGGTCCTCTGTGACGCTGTCGGCCGACAAGACCGTGTACGTCTGGACGATCCCCGCGCGCGTCGCGTTGTAGTCGACCAGGTCCGCCAGCTGGTTGACCGTCATCGACGACTCGGCGTGCCCGAAGTGCAGCAGGTCCCACTCGTCGCGGGTCTCCAGCACCGCCGTCAGCAAGTCCTCCTTCGTGGGGAAGTAGTGCATCAACCCCTGCTGCGTCAGGCCGACGCGGTCGGCCACCGCGGCCAGCGACGTGCCCCGGTAGCCGCGTTCGGCGATCACCTCGAACGCCGCTCGGACGATGCTCGCGCGGCGGTCGGCGCCCCTGGCCCGGGTCATGATCCCGAGCCTACGGGACGCGCTGTCACGAAACCGTAACGTTCACTACTCGTCGCCAGGTACAGTAGGCGCCCATGAGCTTCGACGTCGATGCGCTGCTGGCCGGGCTCGACCTGGACACCAAGGCGAGCCTGCTCGCCGGCCAGGACGTCTGGAGCCTGCCCGCCCTGCCGGACCTCGGCCTGGCCTCCCTCGTGCTCTCCGACGGCCCCGTCGGCGTCCGCGGGGTCCGGTGGAGCCCGGACGACCCCTCGGTGACGCTCCCCAGCCCGACGGCGCTCGCCGCGAGCTGGGACCCGCGGCTGGCCGTGCGCGTCGGCCGGCTGCTCGCGCAGGAAGCCCGCCGCAAGGGGGTGCACGTGCTCCTCGCCCCGACGGTCAACCTCCAGCGCTCGCCCCTGGGCGGCCGCCACTTCGAGTGCTACTCGGAAGATCCCCTCCTCACCGGGATGATCGGCGCCGGCTACGTCACCGGCGTGCAGGACGGCGGGGTCGCCGTCACGGTCAAGCACTTCGTCGCCAACGACTTCGAGACCGAACGCTTCACCGCCGATGTCCACGTCGGCGAACGCGCCCTGCGCGAGCTCTACCTCGCACCCTTCGAACTCATCGTCCGGCGGGCGAAGCCGTGGGGGATCATGGCCGCCTACAACAGCGTCAACGGCACCACGATGACCCAGCACGCCGGACTCCTCAACGACGTGCTGCGCGACGAATGGGGCTTCGACGGCTTCGTCGTCTCCGACTGGCTGGCCGCGCGCGACACCGTCGCCTCCGCCAACGGCGGCCTCGACGTCGCGATGCCCGGCCCCCGCACGGTTTTCGGCGAACAGCTCGCCGAAGCCGTGCGCGGCGGCGAAGTCGACGAAGAGGTCGTCGACGACATGGTCCGCCGCGTGCTCCTGCTGGCCCACCGGACCGGCGCACTCGACGGCGGCCCGGCGGCCAGTCAGTCCCAAGTGGACGGTGACGCGGTCGCGCGCGAGGTCGCGCACCGGTCGTTCGTGCTGCTCAGCAACGAAACCGGCGTGCTCCCGCTCAAGCAGCCGCAGAGCATCGCCCTGATCGGCGCGCTGGCCGCGGACCCCAAGATCCTCGGCGGCGGCAGTGCCACCGTGTTCCCCGATCACGTCGTCTCCCCTCTCGACGGCCTCCGCAAGGCCGTTCCCCCGGGCACCGACCTGGCGTTCGCCATCGGTGCCGATCCGCGAACGACGCTACCGCCGGCCACCGACAATTTCCGGCTCCGCGCGACCGCCAAGGCCGCGGACGGCACCCGATTGGCTGAATTTCCGCTCAGGGAAGCCAAAATCAACTGGATCGGGGAACTGCCCGAAGGACTCGACCTGGCCACGCTCGCGTCGGTCGAGATCCACGGCACCTACCTGCCCGAACGCAGCGGCACGCACACCTTCGCCGTCACCGGCCCCGGCGACCTGCGCCTCACCGTCGGCGGCCAAACCCTCTTCGACGGCGTCAACCTGCCCGAAGGCGGCGACGTCTTCACGTCGATCATGCAGGTCCGGGAGCAACGGCGGGAGATCGAGCTGGCGGCAGCCGAACTGGTCGACGTCAGCCTCACGTACTGGATCCCGTCGGAGATGGCGGAGTTCGCGCGCGGGACGTTCGCCTGGGTCACCTTCGCGCTCGGCCACCGCGGCCCGGTGCCCGCCCCGGACGCCGCGCTCGACGAAGCCGTTGCCCTGGCGGGCAAGTCGGACGTCGCCGTCGTCGTGGTCGGCACCACCGCCGAGGTCGAAAGCGAAGGCTTCGACCGGACTTCCCTGGCCCTGCCGGGAAGGCAGGACGAACTCGTCGCGCGGGTCGCGAAGGCCAACCCCAACACCGTGGTCGTCGTGAACGCCGGCTCGCCCGTGGAGATGCCGTGGCGCGCCGACGTCGCCGCGGTGCTGCTCACCTGGTTCCCCGGCCAGGCGGGCGGCGACGCGCTCGCCGACGTCCTCTTCGGTCGCGAAGAGCCCGGCGGCCGCTTGCCGACGACGTGGCCGGCGAAGCTCGAAGACGCGCCGGTGACCGACGTGACACCGGAAGAAGGCGTTCTCGAGTACGGCGAAGGCGTCTACATCGGCTACAGCGCTTGGGCGCGCGCAGAAACCCAACCCGCGTATTGGTTCGGCCACGGCCAGGGCTACACGACCTGGGTGTACGAAGAACTCGACTGCTACCCGGACGACGAAGGCGGTGCGCGCGTCCGAGTCCGCATACGCAACTCAGGGACGCGTAGGGGCCGCGAAGTCGTCCAGCTCTACCTGGCCCCGACCGAGCGCGGCGACCGGCCGCCCCGCTGGCTCGCCGGCTTCGCGAGCGTCGAAGCCGGGCCCGGCGAGGCCGTCGAGACCGACATCGTCATCGCGCCGAGGTCCGCCGAGGTCTGGCGCGACGGCTGGCAGCACATCGCCGGCGAGTACGTCCTGGAGGCGTCGCACTCCTACGACCAGCCGCGGCTGAGCACGCGGGTCGTCCTCCAGAAAATACGTTGACGCCCGGTGCGGAAGGCTCTAATTTCACGCAGGCACCCATGATCAGCGAAAGGAGGTGGGACCGATGATCACCCAACCGATCACGCGCTCCCACCTCGGAACGAGGGTGCCGGGTATCTGACCGGGAGCGCGTACTCCTGGAAGGAATTCCGTGACCGATCTGGTCATCCGCCCGCTCGAAGCGGGCGAAGAAGCCTTGTTCACCTCCCTGCCCGACCGCGGTCTCGTCGGCCGCAAGCTGTTCGGCAACGACTTCGCCGAGATGGCCGCCAAGGGCGAGTACCGGCCCGAGTGGGTCTGGGTCGCCCTGCGCGACGACGTCGTCGTGGCGCGGGCCGCCTGGTGGGGCACGCCGAAGGACGAGACGCCGATCGCGCTCGACTGGTTCGACTTCACCGACTTCGACGCGGGCGTCGAGCTGCTGAAGAAGGTGCCGCTGCGCGCGGAGTACTCGCTGACCACGCCGCCCGCGTGGCAGGACGACCCCGACGTCGCGCACGAGGTCACCATCCGCCTCGAAGCGGCCGAGAAGGCGGGCTACCGCAAGCTCGTCGAGCGCTACCGGTTCTGCTGGACGCCGGAAAACGGCCTGCCGGAGAAGCCGGGCCGGCTCGAGTTCCGGCCCGAGCCGGACGACGACGTCATCCTCGACGTCTTCAAGCGCGTGCACGTCGGCAGCCTCGACGCGCACGTCCGCAAGACGGTCGAGGAGCACGGCCTCGACGCCGCCGCCCGGGAGGACCTCGACATCATGAAGTGGATGCCGGCGCCCCGGGACTGGTGGCGGCTGGCGTACACGCCCGGCGGCGAGCTCGTCGGCCTCACGCTGCCGAGCCGCAACGCGTACGACCCGGTCGTCGGGTACATCGCCGTGGTGCCCGAGCACCGCGGGCAGGGCTACGCCTACGACCTGCTGGTCGAGGCCACGCACGACCTCGTCGGGTACGGCGCGGAGCAGATCGTCGCGGGTACCGACGTCGGGAACGTCCCGATGGCGAAGGCGTTCGCCAAGGCGGGCTACCCCGTGACGCAGCACCGCATCGACCTCGTGTGACACCGCCGGCGGCCGCGTCTTGCCCGGCGCGGCCGCCGCGCGGTACCGTCGCTAGAGCGATCTATCAAATCGGGGGCGCATGATGGACGTTCTGCAGGAAAAGGGCTTGACACCGCTTCGCGTGATCCTCGGCTTCTCGCTGCTCAGCACCACGCTGCATTACGCGCACAACGTCGTCCGGGCGGCGGACTACCCGCCGCTCCCCGGCGTTCCGCTGCTGGTCACGCAGGTCGTCGTGGCGTTCGGCTGGGTGCTGTTCACGGCGTTCGGCTGGCTCGGCTACCGGGCGTACCTGCGCCGGAACTACCCGCGGGCGCTCGTGTTCCTGCTGGTCTACTCGCTGTCCGGGCTGGCCAGCGCGGGCCACTTCCTGGTCGGCGACGTCAACGTCCCGGCGTTCTGGTTCGCCACGATCTTCACCGACTCGGCGGCAGCGCTCGCCCTGTGGGTGTTCGTAACGTGGGCGTGGGCGGCGCTCAACCGGGTGACCTCGCGAGATCAAATTTCTACACAACATTGACGTTCGTCGGAACTATGTAGACACTCGGGTGAGTGACCACCACCACACCGGTTGCCTTCGACCGCCGTCCGGACGAGTACCGCCACTGGCGCCTCCACGTCGACGGGGAGGTGGCCTGGCTGGAGCTGGACGTCGACGAACAGGGTGGGCTGGTCCCGGGCTACGAGCTCAAGCTGAACTCCTACGACCTCGGCGTGGACATCGAGCTGTACGACGCCACCCAGCGGCTGCGGTTCGAACACCCCGAGGTCCGCGTGGTGGTGGTGACCAGCGCGAAGGACAAGGTCTTCTGCGCCGGCGCGAACATCCGGATGCTCGCCGCGTCCGAGCACCACTGGAAGGTGAACTTCTGCAAGTTCACCAACGAGACCCGCAACGGCATGGAGGACGCCACCGAGCACTCCGGCCAGACGTACGTCGCCGCGGTGAACGGGACCTGCGCCGGCGGCGGCTACGAGATCGCGCTGGCCTGCGACAAGATCCTCCTGATCGACGACAACTCCTCGACGGTCGCGTTGCCGGAGGTGCCGCTGCTCGGCGTCCTGCCCGGCACCGGCGGGCTGACCCGCGTCGTCGACAAGCGGCGGGTGCGCAAGGACCTCGCCGACGTCTTCGCGACGCGCCCCGACGGCGTCAAGGGCAAGACGGCGGTCGACTGGCGGCTGGTCGACGAACTGGTGCCGCGCCAGGGGTTCCGCGAGGCCGTGGCGAAGCGCGCCCGGGAGATCGCCCGCGAGTCCGACCGGACCGGTGAGGGTGGCATCGAGCTGACGCCGCTGGAACATCGCCATGTCGACATCGAAGTCGAAAAGGACCAGGTCACGATCACCGTCAAGGGTCCCGAAAACGACCCCGGTGACCTGCACGAAGAAGGCGCGGACGGCTGGTTCCTCGCCATGACCCGCGAGCTGGACGACGCCATCCTGCGGCTGCGCACCAACGAAGTCGAAGCCGGCACGTGGATCCTGAAGACCATCGGGGACCCGGAGAAGGTGCTCGCGCACGAGCAGGCCGTCCTCGGCTCGAAGGACTGGCTGGGCAACGAGATCACGCACTACTTCAAGCGCACGCTCAAGCGGCTCGACGTCACCAGCCGCACGTTGATCGCGTTGATCGAGCCCGGCAGCTGCTTCGCCGGGTCGCTTCTGGAACTCGCGCTGGCCGCCGACCGCCAGTACATCCTCGACGGCCCGCCGATCGACGACGAAGATTCCGAAGAGCGAGCCACGATCCGCCTGTCCGAAGCCAACTTCGGCCCGTTCCCGATGGGCAACGGCCTGACCCGCCTGCAGACGCGCTTCTACGGCGACGAGGACCACCTCGCCTGGCTCGCGCGCGAAAAGGACCACGAGCTGAGTGCGGCCGAGGCCGTCGAACTCGGCCTGGTCACCGACGCCCCGGACGACCTCGACTGGGAGGACGAGATCCGGATCGCGCTCGAAGGCCGGGCGTCGCTGTCGCCGGACGCCCTCACCGGCATGGAGGCCAACCACCGGTTCGTCGGTCCCGAGACCATCGAGACCAAGATCTTCGGCCGGCTGGCGGCTTGGCAGAACTGGATTTTCACCCGGCCGAACGCGTCCGGGCCGGAAGGCGCGCTGCGCCGATACGGTACCGGTCAGAAGGCCGTCTTCGACAGGAAGCGGGTCTAGCGCAGATGCCCGAGAAGATCGACTACGACGCCAAGATCCCCAACAACGTCAACCTCTCCGAGGACCGGCGGCTGCAGCGCGCGCTGGAGGGCTGGCAGCCGAAGTTCATGCACTGGTGGGGCGAGATGGGCCCGACGCTGGAGACCCAGGGCGTCTACCTGCGCACGGCCGTCAGCGTCGGCCGCGAGGGCTGGGCGCACTTCGACCACGTCAACGTGCCGGACTACCGCTGGGGCATCTTCCTCGCCGAGCGCGACCCGGACCGGCGGATCGCCTTCGGCGAGCACCAGGGCGAGCCGGTCTGGCAGCAGGTGCCCGGCGAGTACCGCGCCGACCTGCAGCGGCTGATCGTCATCCAGGGCGACACCGAACCGGCGTCCGTCGAGCAGCAGAAGCTCCTCGGCCTGACCGCGCCGAGCCTCTACGACCTGCGCAACCTGTTCCAGGTCAACGTCGAAGAGGGCCGGCACCTGTGGGCGATGGTGTACCTGCTGCACGCCTACTTCGGGCGCGAAGGCCGCGACGAGGCCGAAGGGCTCCTGCTGCGCAACTCGGGTAGCCCCGACGCGCCCCGCATCCTCGGCGCGTTCAACGAGGAGACCGCCGACTGGCTGGCCTTCTACATGTTCACCTACTTCACCGACCGCGACGGGAAGTACCAGCTCGGCACGCTCAAGGAGTCCTCCTTCGACCCGCTCTCGCGCACCTGCGAGTTCATGCTGAAGGAGGAGGCGCACCACATGATGGTCGGCACCACCGGCGTCGACCGCGTGGTGACCCGCAGCGCCGAGCTGATCCGCGAGCACGACACGCTCGACATCGGCCCGCACGGCGGCATCCCGCTGGCCCTCATCCAGAAGTACATCAACTTCCACTACACCGTCTCGCTCGACCTGTTCGGCAGCGAGACGTCGACGAACGCGGCGAACTACTACACCGCCGGGCTGAAGGGCCGCTGGCAGGAGACCCGCCGCAAGGACGACCACAAGCTCACCGACGACGCCCGCACGCTGGAGAAGCCGGCCGCCGACGGCACCTGGACGTCCGAGGAGCTGCAGGCGATCCTGTTGCTCAACCTCGACCTGCGCAGCGAGTACGTGGCCGACTGCCAGACCGGCGTCAACCGCTGGAACAAGATCCTCGCCGAGGCCGGCATCGACCACACGTTCCGCTTGCCGCACCCTGGCTTCAACCGCGAAGTCGGCATAAACTCCGGCCACCACGTCACTCCCGACGGCACCATCGTCGACGAGGCGACCTGGGAGGCCGGCAAACGCAAGTGGCTGCCCACCACCGAGGACCTCGCGTTCGTCCGCTCGCTGATGCACCCGGTGTACGAGCGGGGGAAGATCGCGAGCTGGGTGGCCCCGCCGCGGCAGGGCATCAACGGGAAGCCCTTCGACTACGAGTACGTGCACCTCACGTAGGAGGTCTGGTGGCGACAGCGTTCAACGCCGCGGAGTACCTGCTCACGGCCGGGCACCCGGACGCGACCGCGGTCGTGTCGCCCCGCCGCACCCTCACCTACGCCGAACTGGCCGAAGAGTCCCGCCGCGTCGCGGGCGGGCTCGTCGAGCTGGGCGTGCGGCCCGAAGAGCGCGTCATGTTCTGCATGGTCGACGACGTCGAGCTGCTCACCGGCATCCTCGGCGCGATGCTCGCCGGCGCGGTCGCCGTGCCGGTCTCGACGATGGTCACCGGGCTCGAACTGGGCAAGATGCTGGCCGACTCGCGGGCACGCCTGCTGTGCGTGTCGGGCGAGTTCGCGGAGCAGGCCGTGACCGCGCTCGGGTTCGCGCCCGAGGTCACCGACGTCCTGCTGGACCGGGCGGACGCGGCGGGCTTCGGCGTCCGGACGCACGAGTGGTCGTCGTTGAGCGGCTCGTTCCGAAGTGGACGGACGTGGGAAGACTCGCCCGCGTTGTGGCTGTACACGTCCGGGACGACCGGTCAGCCGAAGGGCGCGATGCACCGGCACGCGAGCATCCGCGCGGTGTGCGAGACGTACGCGCGCGGCGTGCTGGCGACGACGCCGGTCGACCGCTTCCTGTCCGTGCCGAAGCTCTTCTTCGCTTATGGGCTCGGCAATTCGTGCTTCTTCCCGCTGGGCGCGGGCGGGACGACGCTGCTCGAGCCCTCGCGGCCGACCCCGGCGTTGTTCGCGCGACGCGCGCGTGAAGAGCAGCCATCGTTGTTCTTCGCCGTCCCCACGTTCTACGCGGCGCTGCTCGCCAGCGACGTCCCGGACGACTCGTTCGCCTCGGTGCGGCACGCCGTTTCGGCGGGCGAGCCGCTGCCCGCGTCGCTGTTCGAACGGTTCCGCGCCCGCTTCGGCCTGGAGATCCTGGACGGCATCGGGTCGACCGAAGCGTTGCACATCTTCCTGTCGAACCGGCCCGGTGCGGTGCGGCCGGGCACCACCGGCGTCGCAGTACCGGGGTACTCCCTGCAGATCCGCGACGAGGCCGGCGCGGTGATCGACGCCGTGGGCAAACCGGGCGAGCTTTTCGTGGCCGGGCCGTCGACGGCGACCGGCTACTGGGCGCGTTACGACGCGACGAAGCTCGTGTTCCAGGGCGAGTGGCTGCGGACCGGCGACAGCTACGTGCGCAACGAGGACGGCACGTACACGTGCCTCGGCCGGTTCGGGGACATGCTGAAGGCGGGCGGGATCTGGGTTTCACCGTCCGAAGTGGAGGAACGGCTGCGGCAGCACCCGGCGGTCGCGGAGGTCGCGGTGGTCGCCGCGCCGGATGCCGACGGGCTCGACAAACCGGTGGCGTGCGTGGTGGCCGCGCCCGGCTTCGCGGTGGACCCCGACGAGCTGATCGAGTTCTGCCGTGAAGGCCTCGCGGCGTTCAAGCGCCCGCGCGGAGTGGTCGAGCTGGCGGAGCTGCCGAAGACGGCGACCGGCAAGATCCGCCGCAACGTGATCCGCGAGCAGGTCCGCGATGTCCTGCGGGTGGTGCCCAGTCCGTGATCGACGGGTACTTCGTGGTCGACGCGCACGTCCACACACCTCGCCTGCCGACGCTCAAACCCGCCTGGCTCCAGTGGGCGCACGACTTCGCGGGTTCTTATCCCTGGCGGTCGGTGTACTCCGATGCCGGGGAAGTGATCCCCTCGGCGATGGACGAGCTGATGGAGTCCGAGGGCGTCGACCGCGTGCTGCTGTTCTGCGAGTACAGCCCACGCGCGACCGGTATCCAGTCCATTGAGGACAACCTGCCGCTGGTGGCGCACAACCCGGCGCGGTTCCGGCTGGTGGCGAACGTCAACCCGTACCTGCACCACCCGCCGGCGTCGGAGGTGGCGCGGCAGCTCGACCTGGGCGCGGTGGCGCTGAAGATCCACCCCGTGCACGGCGCGTTTTCGCCGGCGGACAAGGAGCTGTACCCGGTCTACGCGTTGTGCGCCGAGCGCGGGGTGCCGGTGATCCTCCATTCGGGCACGTCGAGCTTCCCGGGCTCCCGCACGAGCTTCGGGAATCCCGAGCTGATGTCCGACGTGGTCGAAGACTTCCCGTCGGTGCAGTTCGTCTTCGCCCACGGCGGCCGCGGCTGGTGGTACGACGTGGCGGCGTTCCTCGCGTTGGCGCGCGAGAACGTCTGGCTCGACCTGGCCGGGTTGCCGCCGAAGAAGCTGCCGGAGTACTACCAGCGCTTCGACCTGGCCCGGCTGGCCGGGAAGTTCGTGTTCGGGACGGACTGGCCCGGCGTGCCGTCGGTGGCGGCGAACGTGCGGACCCTGCTCGGGCTGGGGTTGCCGGAGGACGTCTTGACCGGCGTGCTGTCGGGCAACGCGGTCAAGCTGATGCCGGGCCTAGCCTAGGATTTCGTGCAGGCAGAGGACGTTGCCCTCGGAGTCGGTGAACCACGCCGCCCGCTCGTTGCCCAGCTCCGCGATGTGGGCCACGGTCTTCAGGCCCTCCATCTCGAAGTCCTGGAACCGCACCCCGCGGTCCTCCAGCGCCTTGACTTCGGCGGGGAGGTCCGAGACTTCGAAGCTCAACGCCGTGTTTTCGCTTTGGGTACCCGCCGGCATCGGGCGGAGGCCGATCGCGCCCGCGCCCGCCGCGAAGTACAGCGTTCCGTCCTCGCCCTTCCCCGTCTGCTTCAGGCCGAGGGAGTCCGCGTAGAAGTGGCCGGCGCGTTCGCTGTCGGTCACCGGGAGCATCGTCGTGATCGTCGATTCGGTCAGCATGCACCTATCGTGCGCGCCGGGGAAACCGCTGACCAGCGAGGCTTTTTCAACGTCAGGTGTTGAACGCGCGGAGTGTGCGCATCGCTTCCGCGAGTGCCTGCGCGTCGTCACCCAGCGGGGTCAGCACGATGCGCCGCAGGATCTCCGCCGCCGCCGAGCGGGCCTTGTTCGCCATGTCCAGCCCGTGGTCGGTCAGCGCCGCGAACGTGACGCGGCGGTCGTCCGGGCTCGGGACCCGGCAGATCAGGTCCGCCGCGACCAGGCGGTCGGCCACCTTCGTGAAGCCGCCGCTGGACAGCGCCGCCTCGGTGGCCAGCTTGGTCATCGGCATCCGGTGCTCGGGTGAGCGGACCAGGCGCAGCAGGATGTCGAACGACGCCGGCGCGAGGCCGAGGCGGTCGGCGATCTCGCCCATCAGCTTGTCCTGCGTGGCCAGGTAGCCCTCGATCACCAGGCCCCACCACGTGACGATCTCGTCGTCGTCGGTCTTCGGATCCACCGCGCCAGCCTACCCGAAAGTCTGCACGGAATATATCTTGCTCGCGAGAGGTTCTGCGGTTACCTTGGAACCAGGAGGCAACCATGTCGATCAAGACGTCCGGCCTGCACCACGTCACCGCGATCGGCGGCGACCCGCAGCGCAACGCCGACTTCTACCTGCGGACCCTGGGTCTGCGGCTGGTGAAGACCACCGTGAACTTCGACGACCCGGGCACCTACCACCTCTACTACGGCGACAGCTCCGGCAAGCCGGGCTCGCTGATGACCTTCTTCCCGTGGCCCGACGCGCCGAGCGGCCGCCACGGCACCGGCCAGGCGACGACCACGTCGTTCTCCATCCCCGAAGCGTCCCTGGGCTGGTGGCAGCAGCACCTGGCCGCCAACAAGGTCGAGACCGGCCAGGTCCGCAACGCCGACGACGAAGAAACGATCACGTTCCGCGACCCGGACGGCTTGAAGCTCGCCCTGGTCGCGCACCCGCAGGGCGACCCGCGCGACCCCTGGGACACCGAACTCGTCCCGGCCGCGCACGCCATCCGCGGCCTGCACTCGGTGACACTGTCGGTGACCAAGGAGGACGCCACCGCCGGCATGCTCACCGACGGCCTCGGCCTCACCTTCGCCAACCAGGACAGCAACCGCCTGCGCTTCGCCGCCGGTGAAGGCGGGCCGGGCGCGCTGGTCGACGTCCTCGTGACACCGGACGCGCCGCGCGGGCTGGTCGCCGCGGGCACCGTGCACCACGTCGCCTGGCGCGCGCCGGACGAGGAAACCCAGAAGACCTGGCGCGAAGAGCTCGTCGACCAGGGCGTGCACGTCACGTCCATCCTGGACCGCCAGTACTTCCGCTCGATCTACTTCCGCGAGCCGGGCGGCACGCTGCTGGAGGTCGCGACCGACGAACCGGGCTTCGCCATCGACGAGCCGCTGCTGGAGCTGGGCCGCGCGCTCAAGCTGCCGCCGTGGCTGGAGCCGCGCCGCGAAGAGATCCGGCACATGCTGCCCAAGCTCAACCTCCCCGCCGAGAACAACCCGGAGCTGTCATGACGCTGGCGCACAAGTACGTCGAGGGCTCGCCGGACGCGCCGCTGCTGCTCCTGCTGCACGGCACCGGCGGCAGCCCCGACGACCTGCTCGGCCTGGCGCGTGAGCTGAGCCCGGACTCCGCCGTGCTGGCCCCGGCCGGCCCCGTGTCCGAGCACGGCGCCGCGCGCTGGTTCCGGCGGCTCGCCGAGGGCGTCTTCGACCACGAGGACGTCGTCAAGCGCGCGAACGAGCTCGCCGACTTCGTCGTCGAAGCCCGCGAGAAGTACGGGCTCGGCGACCGGCGGCTGGTCGCCGTCGGGTTCTCGAACGGCGCCAACATCGCGGCCGCGGTGACGCTGCTGCGGCCGGAGGTCGTCCGGGAGGCCGCGTTGTTCGCGGCGATGTCGCCGGTCCCGGAGCCGCCTTCGAACGACCTCGGCGCGAGCCGGGTCTTCCTGGCCAACGGCGAACGCGACCCGATGGCGCCGCTGGCGTCCACCGAGGAGCTGATCCGGCTGCTGCGCGAGCGCGGCGCCGACGTCAGCACGCAGCGCCACCCCGGCGGGCACCAGATCACGCTCGACGGCGTCCGCGCGGCCGCGAAGTGGATCATGACCTGACGTTTGTACGGAGCGTATATCGGCTCGTCCTACTATCGGGCGATGACTAACGAGGCACTACAGCGTGCTACGAAACTGCTGGACGCCGTCATCCTCGCCGACGGGCACAACGACCTGCCGTGGGAGCTGCGGCAGCACGGCGGCCCGAACCCGGTCGAGGCCGCCGCGTCGCTCGACCTGACCGTCCGGCAGCCCGCCCTGCACACCGACTTCCCGAAGCTCGCCGACGGGAAGCTCGGCATGCAGTTCTGGTCGGTGTACGTGCCGTGCGAGTTCGAGGGCCACAGCGCCGTGACGGCGGTGCTGGAGCAGATCGAGGTCGTCCACCAGCTGGCCGAGCGCTACCCCGACCGGCTGCGGCTGGTCGACACCGCGGACGAGGCCGAGGCGGCGTTCGCCGACGGCCGGATCGCGTCGCTGCTCGGCGCCGAAGGCGGGCACAGCATCGCCGAGTCGCTCGGCGTGCTGCGGATCCTGCGCCGCCTCGGCGTCCGCTACATGACGCTGACGCACAACTACAACACCACCTGGGCCGACTCGGGCACCGACGAGCCGGCCCACGGCGGCCTCACCGAGTTCGGCCGCGACGTCGTGCGCGAGATGAACAAGATCGGCATGATGGTCGACCTCTCGCACGTCGCGCCGGCGACGATGCGCGACGCGATCGAGGTCAGCTCGGTGCCGGTGATCTTCAGCCACTCTTCGTGCCTCGCGGTGAACGACCACCCGCGCAACATCCCGGACGACGTCCTGGCGCTGCTCCCCGGCAACGGCGGCGTCGCGATGACCACGTTCGTGCCGGCGTTCATCTCGCCGAAGGTCTCCGCGTGGGACCAGGAGCTGAAGGCCGCGATGGAGGCGGCGGGCCAGGACTACCGCAACCTCGGCCTGCGCGGGAAGTTCGCGAAGGAGTGGGACGGCCCGGCCAAGCCGAAGGCCACCGTCGACGACGTCGTCGCGCACGTCGAGCACGCCCGCGAGGTCGCGGGGATCGACCACATCGGCCTCGGCGGCGACTACGACGGCGTGGGCACCCTGCCGGAGGGGCTGGAGGACACGTCCAAGTACCCGGTGTTGTTCGCCGCGCTGCTCGAGCGCGGGTGGAGTGACGAAGACTGCGCGAAGCTGGCCGGTAAGAACACGCTCCGCGTGCTCCGGGAGGTTGACGGTTTCGCCCGTTAGGGGGTTTGACGCGGCGCTCCCCGCGTGCCGGACGGACACTGAGGACATGACGCACGCGCGCGGGGGCGCGGCCGACCGCCCCACCGGCCCCACCAGCCACGACCTGCCCGGCAGCGACGGTTCCGGCCGCCACCAGCTGGGCGAGAACGACGTGCCCGAAGGCGCTCTCGAACCCGCCGAGCTGCGCGCGGGCGACGTCCGGCCCGGCGCCGAGGAGGTCACGCCGGTGCGCCCGGCGCCGAGCAGGCCCGCGACCGGCAAGAAGCCGCGGCCGACGCGGATCAGCGGCACCTGGGTCGCGGTCATCGCCGGCCTCGTCGTGCTGATCGTGCTGCTGATCTTCATCCTGCAGAACCTGGACTCGGTGACCGTGCACTTCTTCGGCGCCGAGGGCAGCCTGCCGCTGGCCATCGCGATGCTGTTCTCCGCGATCGGCGGGGCGGCGCTGGTCGCGCTGATCGGTGGCGCCCGCATCCTGCAGCTGCGGAAGCAGGCGCGGCGCCGCTGACCCTCAGACGATGATCGACGTCATCGTCAGCACCTGCGCGCAAACGCTTTCGTCGCCGGTCGTGCGGACGCGGCCGAGGTCGGCCGCGTTGCGCGTGCAGAGCCGCCAGAACGTGTCCAGGTCCGTCGTCACGGTGGCCAGCGGGGTGCGTGACGGCGGGGCGCCGCGGTCGAGCGTCCAGCCGTCCCGCTCGCGGCGCGCGTACCACTTGCCGGCGCCGGTGACCGTGTAGCCGACCTGCTTGCCGACGCGCGCGTCGACGTCGCGCAGGGTGTGCGGCAGCGCGCGGACGAACGTGTCGGCGATCGGCTCGGCGTACTCGGCTTCCAGCGGCGTGTGTTCGAGAGCTTCGCGGATCTGCACGTGGTGGACCCAGAACTCCGAATAGTCGCGGGCCGCGTCCAGCCAGCGCGGCGCCGGCTCGTCGCCCGCCCAGCTCACGGGCTCGCCTTCGACGTCGAGATCGAGCTTCGCCCAGTACTCGGTCGTCTGGCCCATGAACTCGTACATCATCGTGAGCAGCACGTCCGTCGAGAGCCGGCGGCACGCGAGGACCCACTCCTCGTTGAGCCGGTCGATGAAGCGCGGGAACGCCTCACCCGGACGGGGGGCATCGGCGGTGTGCCCGTCGCGGCCGCGGGACAGCCGGCCGACCTTGTCACCCAGCAGGTGGGCGGCGACGTCCTTGACCGACCAGCCCGCGCACCTGGTGGGGCGCGTCCAGTCTTCGTCGGTCAGGGCGCCGAGCAGCGTCATCAGCGCCTGTTCCTCTTTGGAGAAGTACGGGAGGACGTCGATCGGCGGACCCCAGCGCGTCGGACTCATGTGTGCATCCAAACACCGCTGTTCGGCCTACCCGCAGGTAGCATCAGCCCGTACGCAGAGGGGAGTCCACCGGTGAACGCAGAGCGACCGAACGGCCGGGGCACCGGCGACGAGGTGGCCGACCTCGCCCGCCGCGCCGGGCAGCTGGCGGGCTGGGCCGCGCGCACCGGGTTCGCGCTCGGCCGCAAACTCCCCGGCGTCGAGACCGCCGAACGCACGGTGCGGCAGGTGGAGCACTCCCTGCTGGCCGAGCTGCGGCGCCGGCTCGACGAGGTCGACGACCCGTACCACGCGGCGCTGACGGCGGCGTCGGCGATGAACCGCCCGGCGGTGCCGGGGAAGGTCGAAGCGACCGTCACGCTCGTCCCCGCCCGCGACAACCACGCCGAGCCGCTGCGCGCCGCGATGGCCGAGCTGCTCAACCACTCCATCGGCTTCGGCCGCGAACGCGCCCGCGAGTACTTCTACGCGATCATCCTGCGCCAGCTGACGCCCGACGAGGCACGCATCCTGTCCGCGCTGTCGGACGGCTCGCCGTTCCCCGCGATCGACGTCGTCGAGCGGACCGGCATCGGCGGCACGGGCCGGGTCGCGCTGCGCAACGCGTCGACGGTCGGCAAGGCGGCCGGGGTGTCGCTGCCCGACCAGGTGCCCGGGTACGTGACGCGGCTGATCGGGCTGGGCCTGGTCGACCTCGACGAAGAGGTGCCGTCGCTGGAGACGCAGTACGAGATCCTGCTGACCGACGAGACCGTGCGAGACGCGGAGAAGCACGTCAAGCGCGCGAAGTACGTCCGGCGGACGATCCACATCTCGCGCCTGGGGGCGCAGTTCTGGCAGGCCTGCGACCCGAGCTTCGCCTAGCCGGATGGGGGCCTTCCTCAGCGGCATCCTCGCCGACTTCGCGCAGCACTGGCCCCTCTACGTCTCGATCCCGATCGTGGCCGCGCTGATCGGCTACGGCACCAAGCTCGTGGCGATCCGGATGATGTTCCAGCCGGTGGAGTTCATCGGCGTCAAGCCGTTCCTGGGCTGGCAGGGCATCGTGCCCAAGCGCGCGGCCCGGATGGCGAGCATCGCGTGCGACACGATGACCGAGCAGCTGATCAAGCCGGCGGAGGTCGTCGCGCGGCTGGACGCCGGCCGGATCGCCCAGGAGATCGAGAAACCGCTGCTGGCGGGCGTCGAGGACATCGTCCGCGAGGTGGCCGGGCACTACCAGCCGGGGCTGTGGGAGTCGTTGCCGGTGCGCGTCCAGCGCCTGGTGATCGAGCGCGTCCAGCACGAGTCGCCGCGCATGGTCGCGGCGGTGCTCGACCTGATCAAGTCCGATGTGGACAGTGTGTTCGACCTCAAGGGCATGGTGGTCACCAGCCTGGTCAAGGACAAGCGCCTGCTGAACCGCATCTTCCAGGAGGCGGGCGCGAAGGAGTTCAAGTTCATCGCGCGGTCCGGGCTGGTCTTCGGCGGCGCGATCGGCGTGATCCAGATGGTGGCGTGGGTGCTGTTCAAGTTCCCGCCGATCATGCCGATCTTCGGGTTGTTCACGGGCTGGTTCACCGACTGGCTGGCACTGCGGATGATCTTCTACCCGATCGAACCGCGGCGCTATTTCGGGGTCGAGTGGCAGGGGTTGTTCCTGAAGCGGCGCGCGGAGGTCGCGGAGGCGTACGGTTCGTTGATCGCGAAGGAGATCATCACCCCGCACAACGTCATCGAGGCCATTTTGCACGGGCCGCTGTCGGACCGGGTGCTGGCGTTGATCCAGCGCCAGCTGGACCGGGAGCTGGGCAGTGTGGCGAAGCCGTTGCTGGTGTTCGCGGTGGGCTCGCGCAAGTACCAGGACGTGAAGCTGGCGATCGCTTCGCAGATCATGTCGCGGCTCCCGGAGACGATGCGGTACATCGAGGACTACGCGACCGATGCGATGGACATCCGGAACGTGCTGGTGTCGAAGATGAAGGAGCTGTCGCCCCGGGAGTTCGAGCGGTTGCTGCGGCCGGCTTTCGAGCAGGACGAGTGGATTTTGATCGCCACCGGGGCGGTGCTGGGGTTCGCGGTCGGTGAGGGACAGGTGCTGTTGCTGGAGCACCTCGCGGTCTGAGCCCGGACGGGCGAGCAACTCCACCCGAACGGCCGTACACCCGGACGTATCCCGGTGCTTACCTTGCGCCACTAGTCTGCGTCAGGACGACGACCGGGCGGGGGAGCCCCATGACTGCTGAACCTTGGCCGCAGGAGATCCGCCTGGCGGTGACCATGGTGGGCGGCTCCAGCCTCGCCATCTGGATGGGCGGCGTCGCCACCGAGACGTCCCGGCTGCTGCGGGAATCGCGCGGGGACGCCGAGCCCGGGCTCTACCGGAAACTCCTGGACCTGCTGCGCGCCACCGTCTCGGTCGACGTCCTCACCGGGACCAGTGCCGGCGGCGTCAACGCCGCCTGCCTCGGGCTCGCCGAGGCCTTCGGCTCGACGCCGGAAGTCCTGCGCGACACCTGGATCACCATCGGTTCGCTGGAAAACCTGATCCGGGACCCGCGCGAAAAGGAACCGCGGTCGGTGCTCGACGGCGACCGCGTGCTGCTCGGGGACCTCGAACAAGCCCTGCGGCAGATCACCGGCCACGGAACACCGCCCGCCGCGGAGCCCGACGTCACCGTGCTGCTCACCGGGACGATGATCGACGGTGAGACCACCCGGTTCGACGACGCGCTCGGGAACCTCGTGCGGGACACCGAACACCGGATGCTCTTCCGGTTCTGCGGTCCACTGTGGACACCCGGGGTGGAGGGGCCGCTCGCGCTGGCGGCCCGCTCCACCGCGTCGTTCCCCGGCGCGTTCGAGCTGTCGCGGATGCCCATCGGCGCCGAGGGCACCGACCGGCTGCACCCCGACATGACGCCGTACACCGAGCTGACCCGCTCGCACTGGCTCACCGACGGCGGCGTGCTGCTGAACAAACCGCTGCGGCCCGCGCTGCGCGAGATCTTCGAACGCCCGTCGCACTCGGACGTCCGGCGGCTGCTGCTCTACGTCGTGCCCACCGGCGAAAAGGACGCCGACGCCGTCGAGTGCGATCCCGCCGATCCGCCGCTGCTGTCGCACGCCATGGCCAAGGTCGTCAACACCGTGATGAGCCAGTCGATCAGCGCCGAGCTGGACGACCTGACCCGGCACAACGACGCCGTGCTCCGCGCGCGGGACACCCGCGTTTCCCTTGCCGCACTGGGACTTCGCGGTGGGCCCGAGCACCTCGTCGACGAGCGGATCGCCGCCGCCTACCTCGAGCGGCGGACCGCCGAGGACGCCGCCGAGCTCGTCCGGGTCGCCGCCCGGCGGTACGCGCTGTCCGAAGCGGACACCCCGGACCGCGACTGGGCGTCCGGGATGTCGCGGCAGCTGCGCGCGATCGCCATCGCCGGGTTGACGAGCGGGGTCCCGGCCACCCCGCCGCCTGCCGGCATCGCCGTCGCCGACCTCGTCGGCTACCGGACGACCGCGCTCGACGACGCCGTCGCCACCGGCCTGCAGCTGATCAACGCCGGGTTCCGGCTGCAGCCGGACGCCACGCGTGCGAAGGAGCTCAACGACGCCCGCGCCGAGCTCCACGCCGCGCGGTCGACGGCCTCGCGCGGGGTCCGGCTCGGGCAGTGGGTGGCCGCGCACGCCGGGCCGGGCGCGAGCAGCACCCTCGAAGCCTGGATCCGCGAACTGGCCGAGGAGTGGGCCGGGCTGGGCCGCTCCGCCGCCGTCGCCGAGGCGTGGCCGAAGGTGGTCGCCGGCCTGCGCGCCGCGGCGCCGACGCTGCGGGCGCTGGCCGGCGGCGACGACACCGTGACCACCCTGCTGGACTGGCTGGCGTTGACGCCCGAGGTGGCCGACGAGGTCGTCCAAGCCCGGCTCCTGGCCCTGCACGTGGCGACGCGCGGGCTGCTCGCCCAGGCGCCGTCGGTCGACCAGCGCGTCGACCTGGTGCAGGTCAGCGCCGATTCGCGGACGCTGCTGGACATGACGCGGCAGCGGTCGGGGGACAAGCTGACCGGGCTGCAGGCGAGCTACTTCGGCGCGTTCTACAAGGCGTCGTGGCGGGCCAGCGACTGGATGTGGGGCCGCGTCGACGGCGCCGGGTGGCTCGTCCAGTGCCTGCTCGACCCCGTCCGCCTCGAGACGCTGCGGGACGTCCTCGGCCGGGAGCGGTTCCGCGACGAGCTCGTCGCCGCGTTCGGCCCGTCCTGGCGCAAGCCCGACGAACAGGACCGCTGCACGCCGCAGGAGGCGGCGCAGCTGCGCGATCAGCTCACGGCCGAACTGGCCTTCCTGGGTCTCGACGCCGACCTGCGGCCGGTCGACTTCAAGCCCGAGCGGCCGGTCGGCCTGCCGGTGACGGCGATGGTGCTGGCCCGGTCGCGGCAGGCCGAGATCGCCGCGGAGGAGCTGCCGGTCGTCGACCTCACGGTCCGCCACGACGCCCGGGACGCCAAGAACATCGAGGAAGCGCTGGCCGAGGACCGTCCCCGCGTCGACGTCGGCGCCGCGCAGGCTCGGTTCCAGGCGTGCCGCGTCTCGGCCGAGAAACTCGCCGGCGAGCAGGGCACCGCGCGGCTGACCCGCACGCTCGTCGCGCTCGGCGCGGCCGTGGTGAACGCCGGCACGGTCGCGTTCCGGCTGCCCGGCGGCTGGCCGCAGACGGTGGCGGGCATGCTGCGGACGGTGGCCAGGAGCACGGCGAAGGTCGCCCAGGGCGCGTCCCGCCTCGGCACGGCGGGCTCGCTGGGGGCCGGCCTCCTCGCGCTGCTCGCCGGGCTGGTGCTCGGCAACAACGGCGGCGCGGTGCTGCAGTGGATCGGCCTGCCGGTGCTCGCCGGCGCGGTCGTCTACCTCGCGACGGCGCTGCTCACGATGGGCCGGTTCGCGCGGAGGCTGTTCGCCGCGCTCGGCGTGCTGGTGGTCGCGGCGCTGCTGCTGGCCGCGTTCCTCCCGCCGATCGCCGGGCCGTTCTTCGGCTGGCTCGGCGGGGTCGTCGCGGGCTGGCGGCGCGGTGAGGGCGCGGTGTGGTGGCTCGTGGTCTCCGGCCTGTTGATCCTGCCCGCGGTGGTGATGCCGCTGAGCGGGATCTGGCGCCGGCTGAGGCACCGCAAGCGAGCCTGAACCGGCCCGTCGCCTTGCGATCACGGGCGCGAGGGTTCATCGTGCGAATAGGCCGCGAGCCACGCGCGAGCGACCCAGGCGCGCGTGTGCCCAAGCACCGGCTGCTTCAAACATGTTTGTGGGACTGCTCACCGGGTACTCCGCGTCGTCGCAGGTCATCGCGGGGGTCGTGAGCTGCATCGCTGGCAGGCGGAAAATTCTCTGTTACGTTTCCTGAGTATGTCCGTAACGCACTTGATCGAATCCCCGACCAAGGCGGACGGCGCGGAGCTGTGGAGAATCGCGCGCGATTCCGCCAAGCTCGATCTCAACTCGCCGTACGCATACATGCTGTGGTGCCGCGATTTCGCCGAGTCCTCGGTCGTCGCGCGTGAAGACGGCAAGGCGGTCGGATTCGTCACCGGCTACCGCAGGCCGGGTGAACCCGAGGTCGGGTTCGTCTGGCAGGTCGCGGTCGACGCGTCCCAGCGCGGGAAGGGCCTGGCAGGGAAGCTGCTCGACGCCCTGTACGACCGCCTGGTCGACGCCGGAGTGCGTTACCTCGAGACCACCATCACCCCGGACAACGAAGCGTCCATCCGGCTGTTCACCTCCTTCGCGAAGCGTTGGGAGGCGTCGATGGAAACCACGGTGCTGTTCGACGGCGCGGATTTCCCCGGCGACGGCGAACACCTACCGGAAGAGCTTTACCGCATCGGTCCGCTCACGGCACGCAAAGATCCGGGCGAGTAGGAGAAAAGAAACGTCATGAGCATCTTCGAAGAGCTCGAATCCGAAGTCCGCAGCTACAGCCGCGGCTGGCCGGTCGTGTTCGACCGCGCGCAGGGCAGCTGGCTGTACGACGAGAGCGGAAAGCCCTATCTGGACTTCTTCGCCGGGGCCGGCGCGCTGAACTACGGGCACAACAACCCGGCGCTCAAGCAGGCGCTGATCGACTACATCCAGCGCGACGGCGTCACCCACGCCCTGGACATGTTCACCGTGGCCAAGCGCGACTTCCTGCAGACCTTCCGCGACAAGATCCTCGACCCGCGCGGGTACGGCTACAAGGTCGTCTTCCCCGGGCCGGGCGGCGCGAACGCCGTCGAAGCCGCGCTGAAGCTGGCGCGCAAGGTGACCGGCAAGGAGTCGGTCATCAACTTCACCAACGCGTTCCACGGCATGACGCTGGGCGCGCTCTCGGTCACCGGCAACTCGATGAAGCGCGGCGGCGCCGGCGTCCCGCTGGTGCACGCCACCCCGATGCCGTACGACAAGTACTTCGACGGCGCGATGCCGGACTTCCTGTACTTCGAGAAGCTCCTGGAAGACTCCGGCAGCGGGCTCAACGAGCCGGCCGCGGTGATCGTCGAGGGCGTCCAGGGCGAGGGCGGCATCAACGCCGCGCGCCTGGAGTGGCTGAAGGGTCTCGACGACCTCTGCAAGCGCCACAACATCCTGCTGATCCTCGACGACGTCCAGATGGGCTGCGGCCGCACCGGGCCGTTCTTCAGCTTCGAGGACGCCGGGATCAAGCCGGACATCGTCTGCCTCTCGAAGTCCATCGGCGGCTACGGCATCCCGATGGCGCTGACGCTGATCAAGCCGGAGCTCGACGTCTGGGAGCCCGGCGAGCACAACGGCACCTTCCGCGGCATCAGCCCGGCGTTCGTCACCGCCAAGGAAGCGATCGACGTCTACTGGAGCGACGACGAGCTCGAGAAGTCGACCAAGGCCAAGGGCGAGCGCATCGCCGCGGCCTTCTCCGGCATCGTCGAGTCCTACCCCGACGCGAAGCTCTACGCCAAGGGCCGCGGCCTCGCGCGCGGCATCGAGTTCCAGAACGGCGACCTGGCCGGCCGCGTCTGCGCGGAAGCGTTCGCGCGCGGCCTGCTGATGGAAACCTCCGGCCCCGACGGCGAAGTCATGAAGCTGCTGCCGCCGCTGACCCTCACCGACGACGAACTGACGCAGGGCCTGTCGATCATCGACGAGTCGATCAAGGCCGTTCTCAAGAAGTAAAGGAGATTGCCCGTGCTCGTCCGCACGCTCGACGAGATCACCGACACCGACGCCGACATCAAGACCCCGAACTGGCGCAGCAAGAGAATCATCCTGGCCAAGGAGGGCGTCGGCTTCTCGGTGCACGAGACCACGCTGTACGCGGGGACGGTCAACGACTTCTGGTACGCCAACCACATCGAGGCGGTGTTCATCACCTCCGGCGAGGGCGAGATCGAAGACCTCGCGACCGGTGAGGTGCACCAGCTCAAGCCCGGCACCCTCTACCTGCTCAACGACCACGACAAGCACCAGGTCCGGCCGAAGACCGAGATCAAGTGCGTGTGCGTGTTCAACCCGCCGGTGACCGGCCGCGAGGTGCACGACGAGAACGGCGTGTACCCGCTGATCACCGAGGACTCGTAAACCCCGGAGAGGAAACAGGAGGCGAAGCCCGTGACGCTGACGGACACCCGGGTCGACGACGGTTACCCGACCCGGATCACCGGTACGCCGGAGCACCTGCCGCGCGTGCACCCCACCGTGTGGGGCACCGAAGCCGACGGCCCGATCGACGCCGCCACGCTGGCCAACCACGAGACCAAGGGCTACACCGTGGTCGAGGACCTGCTCTCCGTCGGGGAGGTGCAGACGTACTGGCAGGAGCTGGTGCGGCTGTCCTCCGACGACGAGCTGGCCAGGGACGAGCGCGTGATCACCGAGGCGAAGACCGGTGAGGTCCGGTCGATCTTCGACGTCCACGAGATCTCGGCCCTGATCGCCGAGCTGGTGCGCGACCCGCGCGTGCTGGACCGGGCCCGGCAGCTGCTCGGCTCGGAGGTGTACGTCCACCAGAGCCGCGTCAACTACATGCCCGGGTTCAAGGGCACCGGGTTCTACTGGCACTCGGACTTCGAAACCTGGCACGCGGAGGACGGCATGCCGGCCCCGCGCGCGGTCAGCTGCTCCATCGCGCTGACCGACAACTACCCGTTCAACGGCGGCCTGATGATCATGCCGGGCTCGCACCGGACGTTCGTCCAGTGCGCCGGCGAGACGCCGGACGACAACTACAAGGCGTCGCTCAAGGACCAGCGGGTGGGCGTGCCCAGCGAGGACGACATCACGAAGATGGCGGCCGAGCACGGCATCGACCAGTTCACCGGCCAGGCGGGTTCGGCGCTGTGGTTCGACTCGAACATCATGCACGGCTCCGGCAACAACATCACCCCGTACCCGCGCTCGAACATCTTCCTGGTGTTCAACAGCGTGGAGAACGCGTTGCAGGAACCGTTCGCCGCGAGCACGCCGCGGCCCGCGTTCATCGCCGGCCGCGACTCGACCCCGATCTCGCGGTAAAGCACAGCCCGCCGGTGACCGGCCAGGTGCGCCCTGTTACCGTGTCGCCACCGCGCGGGCGTGTGGTCCGCGCAACAGACGTCTTCGCGGACGATCGGCGGGTGCTTCGCTCGGGGTGAGCTCACCCGCCTGGTCGCCCGCGGTGACGGACGGGCGGACCGCGCCCCCTGGCGGCCCGGCTGTTTGCTCCACCACGACCCCCTACCAGCGGATCGGGACCGCTGGTAGGGGGTCGTGCCATGTCCGCCGGTGGATGCCGCACCGCGTCCCGCTGACCGCTACGGAATTCGCAGACGCCCCAAAACTCCTGGTACCGGGCCTGCTCGACAGCCGGTGACCACGGTAGGTTGACTTCCCGGCGAGGGAGACGCCGAACCGACCGTGAACCCCCGGGGAGGTGGGCGCGAGCATGGCCGAATGCCGGTTCCAGCTGCTCGGGCCCGTCCAGCTCTTCGCCGGCGACGTCGCCGTCCCGATCGGTGGTCCCGGTGTCCGCGGCCTGCTCGCCCTGCTCGCGCTCAAGCCCGGCAAGGTCGTCGGGCTCGACGAGATCATCGACGCCCTCTGGAGCCACGACCCGCCCGCCACCGCGCGCACCATCGTCCACGGCAACGTCTCCCACCTGCGGCGGATCCTGCGCGACATCGACGGCCCGAGCATCCTGACCACGCCGCCGGGCTACCTGCTGGCGGTCGAGCCCGAGCGCGTCGACGTCCACCGGGCGCGCAGCCTGCTGGACCGGGCGTCGCTCGCCACCCCGGAGACCGCCGCCGCGCTGCTGGCCGAGGCGCTCGCGCTCTGGCAGGGCCCGGCGCTGGGCGGCGTCCCGGACTCGCTGCGGGCGCCCGAACTGGAGGACCTGCGCCTGGCCGTGCACGGCGCCCGCGTCGACGCCGACCTCGACCTGGGCCGGCACGCCGAGCTGATCGTCGAGCTGAGCCCGATCGTCCGCGCCGACCCGCTCGCCGAGCGGACCGCCGGCCAGCTCATGCGCGCGCTGTACCACGCCGGGCGGCGCGGGGACGCGCTCGAGCTGTACCGGACCGTCTCGCGCGCCACGCTGCGCACGCTGGGCGTCGAGCCCGGCGCCGAGCTGCGCTGGCTGCACGAGCGCGTCCTGAACGACGACCTCCCGGTGCGGGACGTCGTCGCGCCGGCCGCCGCCGAGCCGGAGAAGGCGATCTCGCAGCTGCCCGCCGCGGTGCCGAGCCTGGCCGGGCGCACCGACGAACTGGCCTGGCTCGACAGCCTGGTCACCCGCGCCGAAGCGGGCGAGACGACCATCGCCGTCGTCACCGGGACCGCCGGGGTCGGCAAGAGCACGCTGGTCGTGTGGTGGGCGCACCGCGTCGCGCCGCGGTTCCCGGACGGCGTGCTGTTCGCGTCGCTGCGCGGCTTCGACCCGCACCACCCGCCGCTGGAGCCGGCCGACCTGCTCACGCAGTTCCTGCTCGGCCTCGGCGTCGAAACCGCGAAGATCCCCGAGCTGCTGCACGAACGCGTCGCGCTCTACCGGTCGCTGATCGCCGGGCGGCGGATGCTCGTGCTGCTGGACGACGCCCGCGCCGCCGAGCAGGTGCGCCCGCTGCTGCCGCCGAGCGCGCGGACGATGACCGTCGTGACCAGCCGGTCCCGCCTGGACGGGCTCGCCGTGTCGAACGCGGCCAAGCAGCGCGTCCTCGGCACGCTCGCGCCCGACGACGCCGTGCGGCTCATCGAGGAGCTCGCCGGGCCGGCCACGCTCAACCACGCCTTGGCGCGGCTGTGCGGCTACCTCCCGCTCGCCCTGCGAATCGCGGGCGCGCGGCTTTCGGCGAGCGCGCAGCGGACCGCGGAGGAGCTGGTCGACGAGCTGGGCAACGAACGCACCCGGCTGGCCGGACTGCAGGTCGAAGGCGCCGACGACGGCGTGCGGGCCGCGTTCGACGTCTCCTTCCGCGGCCTGCCCGGCGAGATCGCCGAGACGTTCCTGCAACTCGGTGCGGTGCCCGGGGTGCTGGTCGGGCCGCACCTGATGGCCGCGGTCGCGCAGATCCCGGTCGCCGAGGCCCGGCGGCGGCTGCGCGCGCTGGCCGCGCACAATCTCATCGAAGAGACCGCCCGGGACGTCTTTGCGCCGCACGACCTCGTCTGGCTCTACCTGAGGGAGCTCGCGGAGCAGGAGCTGGGCGAGAAGGAGCGCGACGAGGCGCTCGGCTGGACGGTCCGCTACTACCAGGCGGTGGCCGACCGGGCGCGGCGCCGGCTGGGCCACGTCGCCGACCCGCTGGACTTCACCGGCGTGCTCGCCGACGAGGCGATGCCGCCGCTGACCGGCTTCGCCGAGGCGCAGGACTGGTTCGCGGCCGAGTGGCCGAACCTCCTCGCGGCCCTCGACGCCGCGTACGCGGCCGGCCGCCACGACGACGTCTGGCGGCTCGCGCTCCTGGGCCACACCTACCGCGTGGTGTGCCCGCTGCTGGACGAGTGGACGCGGATGGCCGACGTCGGCGTCGAGGCGGCGGAGGCGGCCGGCGACGTCGAGGGCCAGTGCTGGCTGCGGCTCGCGCGGTGCGAGATCGCGCTGACGTTCGAGCTGCCGGGCTACGGGTTCGCGGACGCCGAACGGGCGGCGGCGCTGGCGGCCGGGTCCGCCGACGCGCGGCTGACCACGTCGGCCGACCTGCACCTCGGCCGCGCGCTGAGCCGGCGCGGCGAGCACCAGAAGGCGATCGACCGGCTGGCGAAGGCGATCGCGGAGGCCCCGGACGTCACGCTGCGAGGCCAGGCGCTCAGCAGCTGCGCGCAGGCGGAGAAGCGGGCGGGCCGGCTGGCCGAGGCAGTCGCCCACCAGCTCGCCGGGCTGGAGATCGACCGTGAGCTGGGCGACGACGACCGGGTCGTGGTGGCGCTGGACAAGCTGGCCGACCTGAGCCTCCGCGCGGGCGACCTGGAGGCGGCGGAGCGGTACGTCTGGGAGGCGATCGACCTGGCGATCAGCCGCGAGTTCGTGGCCCGCGAGGGCGCCTTGCGGCTGACGCTGGGGCGGGTGCTGCGGGCGCGCGGTGATCTCGACGGCGCGCGGGAGCAGCTGGCGTTGTCCGTGCGCATTTACGAACGGGTGCACCCGAAGCTCGTCGGCGAGGTGCGGGCTGAACTCGCCGAACTCCAGTGATGGCTTTCGCGCGACAACTCCGCGCCGCTGATCGACATTTGTGAAGAGAGTTGCGAATGGATCACGACCCGGGCGATCACCGTGAATCCTTAGTGGATTCTTAGTGCCCGCGGGCGGCGTCCGCGTAGGTTCGGCAGTGCCGGCTGAGCCCTAGGGGAGGGGCAGGCTGAGACGCCGGCGCCGGGCCCCGTGCGGGAAAACCCCGCCGGGGCCGGGAGCCGCCAGGAGCGGCTCGTGGCGGCCCGGCCGGCCGACGTGGGGGTAGGCCGGCCGGTCGCCAGGCTCGCCTCAGCTCACGTTCGCCGTGCAGAGCGCGATCGTCGTCCCGCTGTTTTCCGCGACCTTCTTGCCGTCGACGAGAATGGCGCAGCTGATTTCGTTGTTCATGTTGGAATTGCGCGTGTCGGCGGTGAGCGTCAACAGGTACGAACCATTGTTGTACGACGCCGCGCCCTCCCACGCGTCGGTGCTCGCCGGCGCGTTCTCCGTGCGCTGGTCGGACAGGCTGCCGTAGCGCACGGTCGCGCCGCCGGCGGAGGTCACCTGGAACGTCACGGTGTGCTTGTCCCCGCCCACCGCGGGCAGGTGCAGCCCGGACTCGCCGCCGCCGAGGAAGGTCGAGTACAGCAGCATCCCGGCCGTCGTCAGCAGCGCGGCGATCGTGGCCACCAGCGCGGTGATCGCGAGCCCGCGGTCGCCCACGGTGCCCTTCTTGACCTGGACCAGCCCGGTGATCGCCAGCACGAGCCCGATCCCGCCCAGCGGCCACGCGACGAACCCGATGTCCGGGACGAACGTGACGACCAGGGCGGCGACGCCGAGCAGCAGGCCGACGATGGCGAGGATGTTCCGCCCGGGTTTGGCGTTGGCCTGACGACGCTCCGTGGCCGTCACCGGTGGCGCGGGCCGTCCGTGGCGCGCGGCGGTCGGCGGCGGGTACTGCGGGTCGGTCATCATGCGGGCCCCTTCGGGTGGGAGTGCGACGACGTTAACCCATAAGAGTGCCCCCGAACGAAATTGTTACATTCTGGAAAAAGTCATTGTCCCACCATTTTGCGCGAAGTACCGGTATTTCCTGACATCGCGCGCAGGGTGTGGCCCGGTGATCAATGGCGAGAATATCGGGGTTCCCACTGTTTTCGTGGCCGTTCGGCCCACGACGACCGTCGTGTCCGGCGTTCAAGACGAAAGTCGCAAGCTGGACTTTTCAGTCGAAAAGGCTCACTTCGGGGGTGATTTCGAGGAGCTCGAAAACGGGCCGGCCGCGGCGGCCGTCGATCGTCGTCGTGCGCACGACGCGCAACCGGGCGGTCACCGGGCGGTCGAGGTTCTCCTTGATCTGGTCGAGCAGGTCGGGCGCCACCGCGCCCTGGATCGTCCCGCCCGGCTCGCGGTCGAGGTAGAAGATCCGGCGCCGGGTGCGGACGCCGTCGAGCCGCCCGCGCACCGTCTCGTAGCCGACCGCCTCGCGCGACTCCCGGAGGCTGCCCTGCAGGATCCGCGCCTGCTCGGTGGTCATGCTGCGGGTGACCTGCTCGCCCGACGTCGGCGTCAGCGCCATCCCGATGCCGGCGTTCTTCGCGACGGCGTTCACGATGTCGCTCACGGCGTTGCGGACGGTGTCGCGCTGCAGCAGCACGGCGTCGAGCGCGCCGTCGTCCGAGCCGTTGGCGGGCAGGAAGTCGCAGAGCTCCTTGACGGCGCGCTCGGACAGCGTCTCGATGCCGTCGACGATCAGCGCGTCGTCGGAGACGTCGAGCTCCGGGAAGCCGAAGAAGATCGCGTTGCCCGCCTGGCCGCGCTGGATCAGCGGCGCCTTGTCGCGGTCGGCCTGCTGGACCTGGGTGACCTCGCCGGACGGGTTGCGGATGATGTGCCCGATCTTCGCCGTCGCGTCCTGCAGCGCGCGGCTGATGTCGGAGAAGGTGTAGGCGTCGATGGTCTGCTCGCCGATCACCGAGACGTGCAGCAGCGGCGACCGGGACGTCCGCTCGAACTTGGCGTTCGCGGCCATCGCCGACGCGCGCGCCAGGTCGTCGAGCCACGTGCCGCCCGGGATCTCGTCGGCGATGCGCCGGAACTCGTTCCTCACCAGACCATCTCCGGGTAGCCCCTGCCGCCGTCGGCCCAGACCTCGGCCCAGACGTCTTCGTCGCCGGGACGGCAGAGGAAGCCGTCCAGCATGCCCCCGACCGGCTGAACCTGATCGAGGTACATCGCGGGCTGCCCGACGATCACGCCGCGCAGCGTGAGCAGGCCGTACAGCGCCGACCGGCCGGCGTCGTCGAGCCGCTTCAGCGCACCCCACTCGTCCGGGATGAGGACGACGTCGAGGCCCTGCGGCGGGTGCGCGCCGCGCGTGATGAGCTCGCCGCCGATCCAGGCCCGCCCGGACGGCATGATCCGCCGGGCGACGCCGAGGTAGCTGTTGAGGGCGCTGAAGAGGATCTCGCGCTCGTTCTGGTGCGGGGCGTCGAAGACCAGGCGTTCGTAGACGTCGGCGAGGTCGCAGGCGTGGCGGCCCGGCGGCAGGACCTGCTGCGCCGTCCAATGGGGGAGCGCCACACACCCCTCCTCAGGCCTCGCTCACAGTGCGTAGCCGAACTTACCAGGATGGGTGTCAGCCACCGCGCCCAGGCTGCTGCGGCCACTGCGGGGCCGTCTCTTCGGACTCGGGCCAGGCGGGTTCTTCTTCGGTGGGCCAGTCTTCGGCCTGCGCACCGCGTTGCGGCGGCAGCGGCAGGTGCCCCTCGCGGTGGCCGACGGGCTCGGGTTCGTCGTCCTCGTGGACCTCGTGGGGCCGTTCGGTGCCGGGCTGTATCCAGGCGGCGGGGATGAACTGCGTCTGCTCGGCGGGCTCTTCGTAGTGCTCTTCGGCCGCGGGCACGGGTTCGGGCTCGGGCTGGGGTTTGGGCTTGGGGCGCTGGGCGGTGCGCAGGACGAGCCACGAGGTGAGCGCGCCGAGGGCGAAGGCGATGACCAGCCACAGCCAGATCTGCCCGAACAGCCACACCATCTGCTCACTCACCCCTTCAAACGACGGTGATTTCGACGCGCCGGTCTTCTTCGCCGCCGCCGGTGGACGGGCGCGTGTCGCCCAGCCCGCGGTAGGTCACGCGCTTGGCGGTCAGCCCGTTGGTGGTGAGGATCCGCGTGACGGCCCTGGCGCGGTCCCGGGAGAGCTTGAGGGCGCCGCTCGCGCTGCCGGTCCCGCGGGCGGCGTGCCCCGTGACGCGGTACCGGAAGGTGCCCGGCGACTTGGCGAGCGCGACGGCGACGGCCCGGGCGGCCTGCTCGCCGTCGGGGGTGAGCCGGGCGGTGTCCGGTTCGAAGGTGATCGGCGCTTCGGCGAGCATCCGGTCGATCTCGGCCTGCACGCCGGCCTTGTCGGTGGGCGGCGGCGGAGCGGTGGCACTGGTGGTGGGCGGCGCGGTCGTGCTCGGAGCCAGCGCGCTGGTGGGCGGCGGCGGCGTGTTCGGGGCGACGTCGCCTTGGACCTGGGCGGCCCGCACGCCATCGACGTTCTGGACGACTTCGAGGGCTTTCAGGGCCTGGTCGGGCGGGAAGCCGCTGAGGGTGGCGTCCCGGCCGTCGAAGGTGACGGTGCCTTTTCGGAGGCCGGCGTTCGTCAGAGCGGCTCGAGCATCGGCGGCGAGGTCACGCTGGATGTTCCCGGCTTGGGCCCAGGTGACGACCCCGGCCAGCAAGGCGGTGACCAGCACCGCGATCGGGACCACGAGGATCCAGCGACGACCACCGGACATAAGGGGACTGTAAGCCGGGTGGAGCGGGTTGGCGACCCGGGGAAGGGTGGTCTTCCACAAGTTGTCCCCAGGCGAGTCGACATGTGGACAACTCGGGGTGCGGTGATCGGTTGAGCACTTTGTGTCGGAGGGGGCCGATAGAATGGACTCGGGGACGCCCCCTTGGGTGTGGCGGGGCATGTTTGTGGGGCTCGGGGTGGCTTGTGCCGCTCAGCCTGGCTTGGCTTCGGCGGGCGAGGTCTTGAATGAGTCGTTCAGGACCTCGGAAGCCCTGAATGACTCATCCAAGACGATGGGCGGTCTCTCGGCCCGGCTACCTGGGCCGCAGCCGGCCGCCCAAGCCGCCGCGAGGGGCGCGCGCATGCCGGCCGGCGCGAACTCGGGCACCGAGCCGAGCGGCACCGACCGGGAATGCCGCGACCCGTACCCCGGCAGCGGCCCCCTCGAACCGAAAGAACCCCTCAGCTGGCCTGCTGCCGAGCCTGGGCGGAGTCCGGCACCTCGAGCACGTCCAACGGCAGCAAAGGCGCCAGCTGCGGCCGCTTCGGCGACAACCCGTCCCCCATGGACTGCCCCTTCAACTGCCGCCGGATCCACGGCAGCAAGTGCACCTTCGTCCACGTCAAGTCCGACCGCCGCGAGTCGATCCACCGGGACGGGACCGCCTCGGACGGCCACGGCTCGCGCCAATCGCCCGTCACCGGGATCCCCAGTACCTCCGCCGACTTCAGCGCGATCCGGCGGTGGGCCTCCGGGGAGAAGTGCAGCCGGTCGTCGCTCCATGCTCGGCGGTCGTGCAGCGGCCCCATCGTCCACAGGTCCACCATGCGCGCTCCGTAGCGGTCGGCGATCGCCCACAGGTGGGTGTTGTAGATCGCCACCTTGCCGCGCAGCACCGACATCACGGACAGGACCTTCGTGTCCGGGCCGTTGAAGATCAGCACCGGGATGCCCGCCTCGCGCAGCTTCGCGACGCCTTCCTCGAAGCGCGCCGTCACCGCGTCCACGTCCGCGCCCGGGACGATGATGTCGTTGCCGCCCGCGCACAGCGTGACCAGGTCGGGCTTCAGTTCCAGCGCGATCGGGAGCTGCTCGTCCATGATCTCGTCGAGCATCTTCCCCCGCAGGGCGAGGTTCGCGTACCGGAAGTCGGGCCGCCCGGCCGCCAGGATCTCGGCGAGCCGGTCGGCCCAGCCGCGGAACGAGCCGTCCGGGAGCCCGTCGTTGAGCCCTTCGGTGAAGCTGTCCCCGATCGCCACATAGCTGTCGAATCCGTACACGTTGGGTCCCCTTCCCGTCCTGCGACCGACTCCCCGACATGTAGTTGTACACCACAACTAACCATCGGGACCCCCTGCCCGCGTTCAGCCTGTGGTAACAGTGTCTTATCTTGTCGGCCTTCTCCGCTCCCCTATTACGCAGTCTTCACCTTCCGCATGCCGTGAGACAGCACACTCGAAGGCCATTACCACACCAGGTGTGGCGAAAATCTCCCTGCTTGGAGGGTCCGACGCGCGATCCGGCACGCTGGAGGAGTGTCCGCAGAACCCCGTGAGTCGCTCGCGCAGATCCTCGGCGGCCGGCGCGGCGCCCTCGACGCCAGCATCCCGCCCGTCGGTTTCGTCGCCGGCTGGCTCGCGGCCGGGCAGTCCATCGCCTGGGGCGCCGGCGCGGCCATCGTGGTCGCCGTCGCGCTCGGTGCCTACCGGGTCGTCCGGGGCGGGAAGGTCCGCGCGGTGGTCGTCAGCCTGGCCGCCGTCATCGCGGCCGCGCTGATCGCCCTGCACACCGGCCGCGCCCAGGACTTCTTCCTGCTGCAGCTGATGTCCAATGTGGCCAGCGCGCTGCTCTGGGCGGCCAGCATCGTGATCCGCTGGCCGCTGCTCGGCGTCGTCGTCGGCCTGGTGCTCGGCCAGAAGACGCGCTGGCGCCGCGACCCCGTCCTGCTGAAGGCGTACTCGCGCGCCAGCTGGGTGTGGGTGTTCGGCCAGTACACGCTGCGGGTGATCGTCTACGGCCTGCTGTGGTGGTCCGGCCAGGTGATCGCGCTCGGCGTGGCCCGCACGGTGCTGTCGTGGCCCCTGGTCGCGCTGACCGTCGCGGTGAGCGGCTGGGTGCTCTACCGGGCGTTGCCGCCGGAGCACCCGGGGCTGCGCTTGGCCCCCGAAACCGGCCCGGACGACGTACCCCGGACATAAGGCGGCCCCCGGCGAGGGGGGAGGGTCCGGGGGCCACTGCCTACGTTACCCGGAAAACCCTGGTTCAGTCGACGTTTTGACGTGTTCCCGGCCAGGGTTTTGCTCGTTCTAGGGAAATACTGGTCTAACCACCCCTTCGCCGAACGCGTCCACGGCGGCGAGCCAAGCCGCCCCGAGCACCCCGTCGGAGCTGGTCAGCACCTCGAGCCCGGACAGACCGCGGCGTACGAGCCCGCCGATCGGGCTTTGTCCGGTGAGCACCGAACCCACGAGCACGACCGGTGTCGACTCGCCGGGCTCACGCGCGGCGAGCGCGTTGGCGACCAGGAGTTCGGCCGCACGGGTGACGATCCCGCGCGCGGCGGGTTCGCCCGCGTCGTGCGCGGCGCTCACCAACGGGGCGAACCGGGCGAGCCGGACCGGTGCCTCGGCGTTGGCCGCGGTGATCAACGCGCGGGACGCCGCGAGCCGGTCGGTGTCCGTCCGGACGTCCAAACCGGACGGTCCGAGCGCGGCGGCGAGCACCGCCGAAGGCAACCCGTCGAGGGGCAGCCCGCGCCCGAGAGCCTCCAAAGTGGATCGGACGGCTTCACGGCCGAGCCAGAACGCCGACCCTTCGTCGCCGAGCAGCCAGCCGTAGCCGCCCGCGGTGCCGGCCAGCCGCCGCTTGCGGATCCGGCCCGCGATGGAACCGGTGCCGGCGACGAGCACGGTGCCGTCCGGCGCCGACGTCGCGGACGCGTAAGCCACTTCGGCGTCGGCGACCACCCGCACGTTCGTGAGCCCGATTCGCGTCCAGGCCGCGTCGAACACCGCCGCCACGCGCACGTCGCTGAGCTTGCTGACGCCCGCCATGCCGACGACGCACGCCCGCACGTCGCCGGCGTCATGAGTGCCCAGGGCCGCGGTGATCGCGTCGGCGATCCGGCCCGCGGCGACGTCGGGCGCGTGCGAATTGGGGTTGGCGCCGTCGCCGCGCCCGGTGCCCAGCACCGCGCCGGCGGCGTCGACCAGTGCGGCCCTGGTCGACGTTCCGCCGGCGTCGACGCCGATCGCGAAGCTCACCTCGTCTTGGTCACCTTCAGCAGGCCACGCGGGCTGTCCGGGTCGCCGCCGCGGGCGAGCGACAGGCCGAGGGCGATCCGCTGGATGGGCAGGATCTCCAGGATCGGCGCGAGCTCTTCGACCGTGGGCGCGACGTCGATGCGCAGCGCCGCCGGCACCTCCGAGGCGGCCGAGCCGACCGCGAGGACGTCCGCGCCGCGCTTGCCGACGGCGTCGAGCACCTCGTGCATCGCCTGCCCGCCCTGGCCCTTGCTGGTCACCGCGAGGACGGCGGTCTCGCCGTCGACCGCCGCGACCGGGCCGTGCAGCAGGTCCGCGCCGCTGTACGCGCGGGCGGCGAGGTAGCTGGTCTCGGCCAGCTTCAGCGAGCCTTCGAGCGCGGTGGCGTAGGAGTAGCCGCGGCCGGTGGTGAGGACCCGGTCCACGAAGCGGTACCGGTCGACCGCGCGCTGGACGCCCTCGGCGGCGCCGTCCAGGGTCTGGCTCGCCAGCTCGCCGATCTTCTCGGCGTCGGCCGCCTTGCCGCCGCGCACGGCGTCGATGAGCAGGTAGAGCGCCATCAGCGTCGCCGAGTACGTCTTGGTCGCGGCGACGGCCTTCTCGACGCCGGCGCCGATGTCGACGCCGAGTTCGGACGCCGCGCGCAGCGGCGAGTCCGGCGTGTTCGTGACGGACACGGTCAGCGCGCCCTGGCGCCGCGCCGACTCGGTGACCTCGATCAGGTCGGGCGAACCGCCGCTCTGGCTGACCGTGACGAACAGCACGTCCCGCAGGTCGGGCCGCGCGCCGTACAGCGTCGCCGTGGACGGGGAGACAAGACCAGCCGGAAGGCCGAGCAGTACCTCGATCAGGTACTTCGCGTACAACGCTGCGTGGTCACTCGATCCACGCGCGGCGAGCAAAGCGAAGCGCGGCGGCCTCTGTGAGATCTTTTCCGCCACCTCCGCGATTTCCGCCTGACGCTCCACCAGTCCCGCCAGGACCTCCGGCTGCTGGGCGATCTCCGCGGCCATGTGCTCGCCGGGCCGTTGTTCGGTCATCATTTTCCTCTCCACCTCCGGCATTATGTACCGGACTCAGGCGGCGTCGGTCAGGTCTAGACCAATGTTAGTGGGGCGGCGCGTTTGGGGAAAAGGGTACGTTTCTTACGGGGACGTGGCGTGCGATGAGGGAAGACATAGGGAGTCGGGCATGTTGGAGACCACCACCACGGGCGAGGCGAGCGCCGTCGCCGGGATGCGCGGGCAGCGCGAGCCCAAGTACTGGGCGCTGAAACAGCACCTCCTCGACCTCCTGGACGTGCTGCCGCCCGGGTCGCCGATCCCGACCGAACGCGCGCTCGCCGGGGAGTTCACGGTCTCCCGCACCACCGTGCGCCAGGCGCTGGCCGACCTCACCGCCGAAGGCCGCCTGCACCGCGTGCAGGGCAAAGGCACCTTCGCGGCCGAGCCGAAGCTCGCGCAGCGGCTGCAGTTGTCGTCCTACACCGAGGACATGCGCCGGCAGGGCCTGAAGCCGTCGTCGAAGCTGCTCGAACTCGAGGAGCTGCCGGCCGAGGGCGACCTCGCGAAACTGCTCGGAATCCGTACTGGTGCGAAAATTCTTCGCCTTCGACGGCTTCGACTGGCGGACTCGCAGCCGATGGCGCTGGAGACTTCGCACCTGCCCGCCGGCCGATTCCGCGGGCTGCGCAAGCACGTCTCGGCGGGCGGTTCGTTGTACGCCGTTCTACGCGAGCACTACGGCGTCGAACTCGAACGCGCCGAGGAGTCGATCGAGACGTCGCTCGCCGGGCCGGAAGAGGCGGAGATGCTCGGCGCCGACGTCGGCATGCCGGTGCTGCGGCTGACCCGGCACTCGTTCGCCACGGACGGCAAGCCCGTCGAGTACGCCCGCTCGGTCTACCGCGGCGACCGGTACAAGTTCGTCACCACGCTGATGCCGTGACCGCCACGGAGGACACCGGGATCCGCTGGGGGACGCACGCCGCGCGCGGCGTGCTGGCCACCACCATCCTCGGGTCGGGCATGGCGATGCTCGACGGCACCATCGTCAACGTCGCCCTGCCCCGCATCGGCGCCGAGCTGAACGCCTCCGTCGCGGGGCTGCAGTGGATCCTCGACGGCTACCTGCTGGCGCTCGCCGCGCTCATCCTGGTCGCCGGTTCGCTCGGCGACCGGTACGGCCGGCGCCGCATGTACCTGATCGGCGTCGTCTGGTTCGGCGTCGCCTCCGGGCTGTGCGCCGCCGCTGTGTCCACCGAGATGCTGGTCGCGATGCGGATCCTGCAGGGCGTCGGCGGCGCGCTGCTGACCCCGGGGTCGCTCGCGATCCTCCAGTCCTCCTTCGCGCACGACGCGCGCGCCCGCGCGATCGGCGCCTGGTCCGGCCTCGGCGGCATCGCCGCGGCCGCCGGCCCGCTGCTCGGCGGCTTCCTCGTCCAGGTCTGGTCGTGGCGGCTGGCGTTCCTGATCAACGTCCCGATCGCCATCGTCGTCGTGCTGATGGCCCGCAAGTTCGTCCCGGAGTCGCGCGACCCGGACGCGACCGGCCACCCGGACTTCGGCGCCGCGGCGCTCGGCGCGATCGGCCTCGCCGGCGTCACCGGCGCGCTGGTGGAAGCGCCCGGCCGCGGCATCGGCGACCCGATCGTGCTGGTCGCGGGCCTGCTGGGGATCGCCGGGCTGACGGCGTTCGTCGTCGTCCAGCACCGCTCGCGCGAGCCGCTGGTGCCGCCGTCGCTGTTCCGCGACCGGACGTTCACCCTGGCCAACGCGCTGACCTTCGCCATGTACGCGGCGCTCGGCGGCGTGATGATGCTGCTGGTCATGCAGCTGCAGGTGTCGCTGCACTACTCGCCGACGGCGGCCGGCCTGGCCGGGCTGCCGCTCACGGTGGTCATGCTGCTGCTGTCGGGCCGGTCGGGGGCGCTGGCCCAGCGCATCGGGCCGCGGACGCAGCTGGTCGTCGGCCCGATCGTGGTCGGCATCGGGATGCTGCTGATGCTGCGGATCGCGCCCGGCGCGTCCTACCTCGGCGCGGTGCTGCCCGCGGTGGTCGTGTTCGGCCTCGGCCTGGCGACGGTGGTGGCCCCGGTGACCGCGACGGTGCTCGCGGCGGCCCCGGACCGCTACGCCGGGGTGGCGTCGGGGGTCAACAACGCGATCGCGCGGTCGGGCGGGCTCTTGGCGGTGGCGGTGCTGCCCGCGGCGGCCGGCTTGACGGGCGAGGCGTACGCGGACCCGGTGGCGCTCACGGCGGGCTGGCGGATGGCGCTGGTCATCTGCGCGGCACTGGCGATCGCGGGCGGGCTGATCGCGCTGGGCATCCACAACGGCGTGCTCGAGCCGCCGTCGTCGCCCGCTCCGGACTCGCCTGCGGACGAGTCCCCCCACCTGGGCGAGTGCTACCACTGCGGAGTCGAGGGCCCGCCGACGCACGTCCGCGGCGGCGGGACCCCGGTGGCGGGCTCCTAGGGTTCGAAGCTTCCCAATGTGGCCTTGGTTGCGTCTCACGCACCCAAGGTGGCCTTCGGTGCGTCAGACGCACCGAAGGCCACCTTGGGGCGCTTGGGGCCCGCTCAGCCCGCGAGGATCTCGGCGAACAGCGCCGGGTCCGCGTTGCCACCCGAGACGATCGAGACCGTCTTGCCCGCCGGCAGCTCGGCCGCGTGGAACAGGTACGCCGCCGTCGTCACCGCGCCGCTGGGCTCGGCCACCAGGCGGGCCTTGCGGGCCAGCGTGCGGACGGCCTCGCGGATCTCGTCCTCGGTGACCGTGACCATCTCGTCGACGACCGCGCGCAGGTGCGCGAACGTCAGCTCGGACGGCTGCGAGCGCAGGCCGTCGGCGATCGTGCGGGCGCGGTCGGCCTGTGGCCACCGGACCAGCTCGCCCCGCCGGAGGCTGTCGGCGGCGTCCGCGGCCAGCGCCGGTTCGACCCCGATGACCTTCGCGTGCGGTGCCCGGGCCTTGATCGCGGTGCCGACGCCGGCGGCCAGCCCGCCGCCGCTGACCGGCACCAGCACGACCTCGACTTCGGGGAGGTCCTCGGCGATCTCGAGACCCGCCGTGCCCTGCCCGGCGATGATGGCCGCGTCGTCGAAGGGCGGGATGAGGGTCAGCCCGCGTTCGGCGGCCAGTTCGCGCGCTTTGCCCTCGTGCTCGCCGATCGGCACCTCGATCACCTCGGCGCCGTAGGAGCGGGTGGCTTCGACCTTGATCCGTGGCGTCACGTCCGGCACGACGACCACCGCGGGCACGCCGTACCGCTGCGCGGCGTACGCGACCGCTTGCGCGTGGTTGCCGCTGGAGTAGGCGATGACGCCGCGGGTACGCCGTTCGTCGTCGAGGCCGGCGATCGCGTTGAACGCGCCGCGCACCTTGAACGCGCCGACCGGTTGCAGGCTTTCGGGTTTGAGCCACAGGGTTCCGCGGGGATCCCACGTCTGGAGCAACAGGGGCGTGCGCACGGCGACATCCTGGACGCGCTTCGCCGCGGCCTCGATGTCAGAGATCGTCACCAGTTCCATGTGCCGAGTATGTCAAGAAAGTGTTCGGCATGGAGTGTCTATTGTGGACGGTGAGAGTGGTGCTCCTCACGCTCCGGCAACGCGGGGAGTTCCTCGCGCGCCTTAAACGTTGGTAACGGGGAGAAGACTTTCTAGCGGATCGGGATCATGAGCAAGGAGAACGCAGCGGCTTCCGAGTTGGACACGGAGAAGGAAGAAAAGTCCGGCCTGCGGATCGCGCAGGTGCTGGCGGCGGCGCTCGCGGCGGTGACCGCGGCGCTGCTGGGATCGACGCTCGGCGTGGCGGGCACGGTCGTCGGCGCGGGCGTGGCGAGCGTGGTGTCGACGGTCGGCAGCGAGCTGTACCTGCGCTCGCTGCAGCGCACCCGCGAGGCGGCGCTGAAGGCGCGGCAGCTGGCGACGTCGGGGATCCGCCGGCGCGGGGTGCCCGAGTTGCCGGCGGCGGCCGAGGTGCCGATCACCGACCAGCCGACGGTCCAGCTGGCGAAACCGCCGGCGGAGGAGCCGTCCCGGCTGCGGAAGCTGCGCTGGCCGCTGATCATCGGCACGAGCGTCGCGGCGTTCGCGGTGGCGATCCTGGCGATAGTCGGCTTCGAGTCGGCGACGGGCACCCAGATCGGCGGCGGCACGGGCACGAGCATCGGCAAGATCTTCGGCAACGGCGGTGGTCAGACCGACCAGACCCCGTCGACGACGCCTTCGACGTCGTCGACGGAGGACACGCAGGTGTCCCCGAGCGAGTCGACGACGACGCCGACGGACACGTCGACGGCCCCGACGACGACCTCGGAGACCCCGACGACGACGCCGAGCCCGTCGACGCAGCAACCGTCGACGTCAGCCCCGGCGACGACGACCCCGCCGACCAGCAAGGGCGCGGCGACCACGCCGACGCCGTAACGGTCAGGGGAGGCGGGCGCGCAGCTCCCGGGCCGCGGCTTCGGGGTCCTCGACCTCGGTGATCGCCCGGACCACCACGATCCGGGACGCGCCTGCCTCCAGCACCGAGGGGAGCCGGTCACCGTCGATGCCGCCGATCGCGAACCACGGCCGGGACGGCGCGGCCGCGGCCGTCGATCGCACCAGGTCCAAGCCCGGCGCGGACCGGCCCGGCTTCGTCGGTGTCGGCCAGCAGGGGCCCGTGCAGAAGTAGTCCACGCCGGGCTCCGCGGCCGCCGCGAGGGCCTGGTCGAGCGAGTGCGTCGACCGGCCGATGACCACGTCCTCGCCGAGGATCCGGCGGGCCAGCCCCACCGGGATGTCGTCCTGACCCAGGTGCAGCACGTCCGCGCCGACCGCCAGCGCCACGTCGGCCCGGTCGTTCACCGACAGCAGCGCCCCGTGCCGCGCACACGCCTCGGCCAGCACCTCCAGCGCCGCGATCTCCTGAGCGGCCTCCAACGGAGAGCCCCCGGTCTTGTCGCGCAGCTGGATGATGTCGACGCCGCCGGCCAGGGCCGCGTCGGCGAAGGACGCCAGGTCGCCGCGGGACGTGCGGGCGTCCGTGCAGAGGTACAGGCGCGCCGCGTCGAGGCGGGCGCGGATCTTGTCACCGGAAAGGGCGGGCATAGCGGCGACCGTACCTCGCCAGCTAGGGTGGACGGGTCCGCACGGGAGCCCGAGGGACGGGCTGAGAGGGAGCTGCCGCTCCGACCGTGGAACCTGATCCGGGTCATGCCGGCGCAGGGAGCGTGATTCCATGACGAACCTGGCAGTGGTGGGCGGCGGCGTGATCGGCCTGTCCACGGCGTGGCGCGCGGCCGCGACCGGCCACGACGTCACCCTCTACGACCCCGCACCCGTCCGCGGCGGCGCGTCCTGGCTGGCCGGCGGCATGCTCGCCCCGGTCACCGAAGCCTGGCCCGGCGAGGAAGACGTCCTGCGCCTCGGTGAGGAATCGCTGCGGAGGTGGCCCGGCTTCGCGAGCGACCTGGCCCGCGAAGGCCTCGACCCCGGCCTGGCCGGACACGGCACGCTGGTCGTCGCCTTCGACAGCGCCGATGCCGGCTACCTGGACATCCTCGCGGGCCACCTGCGCGAGCTCGGCCGCGCGGCCGAGCGGCTCACCGGCCGGGAGACCAAGCGCCTCGAACCCGGCGTCGGGTCTGTCCGAAGTGGACTCCACGTGCCCGGCGACCTGGCCGTGGACAACCGGAAACTGCTCCAAGCCCTGTACGCGGCCTGCGTCGGCAACCAAGTCCGGTTCGTCCGCGAACGCGTGGAACGCATCCCGGACGCCGAAGCCGTCGTGCTCGCCGCCGGCGCGTGGACCGGGCGGCTGCACCCGCAGCTCGCCGACGCCGTCCGCCCGCTCAAGGGCGAGATCCTCCGGCTCAAGCCGCGCCGGGGCTGCCTGCCGCCGCCGGCGCGCACCGTCCGGGCCGTCGTCGAAGGGAAGCCGATCTACCTCGTCCCGCGCGGCGACCAGGAGCTCGTCCTCGGCGCGACGCAGTACGAAGCGGGCTTCGAGCAGTCCGTCACCGCGCGCGGCGTGCGCGAGCTGATCGAGGGCGCCGAACGCGTCTTCCCCGCGATCACCGAGTACGAGCTGGCCGAGACCGCGGCGGGCCTGCGCGCCGGCAGCCGGGACGTGCTGCCGTACATCGGCGTCCTGGACGACGGCGTCTTCGCCGCCACCGGGCACCACCGCAACGGACTGCTGATGGCCCCCGTGACCGCGGACGCCGTGGTCGCCTGGCTCGAGGGGGAGAAGCCGCCCGAAGGCGTCGAAGCGGCTTCGCCCGCCCGCCTGCACCAGAAGGAGCACGTGTGATGGAGATCAAGCTCAACGGGACGTGGACGGAGTTCCCGGACGGCGCGACCGTCGCCGACGTCCTCGACGCGTCGGGCGGGCAGCGGCCCGGCATCGCCGTCGCGGTCGACGGCGTCGTCGTCCGCCGGAGCGATTGGCCGACCACCGCCGTGCCCAAGGGCGCGGGCGTCGACGTGCTCACCGCGGTCCAGGGAGGCTGAAGTGGACGAAGAACCGCTGGTCATCGGTACCGCCAAGCTGTCGTCCCGGCTGATCATCGGCACCGGCGGCGCGGCCAACCTGGCCGTGCTCGAACGCGCGCTGGTCGCGTCCGGCACCGAGCTGACCACCGTCGCGATGCGCCGCGCCGACGCCGAGGGCGGCTCCGGCGTCCTCGAACTCCTGCGAAGGCTCGGGATCGAGCTGCTGCCGAACACGGCGGGCTGCCGCACGGCCGCCGAAGCCGTGCTCACCGCGCAACTCGCCCGGGAAGCGCTGGAAACCGACCTGATCAAGCTCGAGGTGCACGCCGACGACCGGACGCTGCTGCCGGACCCCATCGAGACCCTCGACGCCGCCGAACGGCTGGCCGCCGACGGGTTCACCGTGTTCGCCTACACGAACGACGACCCGGTGCTCGCGCTGCGGCTGGAGGAGGCCGGCTGCGCCGCGGTGATGCCGCTGGGCGCGCCGATCGGCACCGGCCTCGGCATCCGGAATCCGCACAACATCGAGCTGATCGTTTCGCGAGCGGGCGTGCCGGTGATCCTGGACGCCGGAATCGGCACGGCGTCGGACGCGACGCTGGCGATCGAGCTCGGCTGCGACGCCGTCCTGCTGTCCACGGCTGTCACCCGGGCGGCCGATCCGGAGCGGATGGCCGCCGCCATGCGCTCGGCCGTCGTCGCCGGTCACCTGGCCCGCGGGGCGGGCCGGGTGCCGCAGCGCTTCTGGGCGAAGGCGTCGAGTCCACCCAAGTGAACCGGAGCGCCTTCACGCCGAACGCGCGGGGCGAGCCCGTAAGGTGGACGGCACTTTCCGGCGCACCGGCGGCGGGGCAAGGCAGAAGGAGCCAGCCGTGACGAGCACATCGGTCCAGGACGTCTCGGGCAGGTTGTACCTGGCCGTCGGCAGGCTGTCCCGGTCGCTGCGGCAGGCCGGCGTGCCCGGCCCCGGCCACGGCGCCATCTCGGCCCTCGCGACGCTGGTGATCTCCGGACAGCTGCGCCTCGGCGACCTCGCCGCGAAAGAGGGCGTCGCCGCGGCGACGATGTCGCGGATCATCGCGTCCCTGGTCGAGGCGGGGTACGTCAGCCGCGAGTCCGACCCGGTCGACCGCAGGGCGTGGCTGGCGAAGGCGACCGAAGAGGGCGAGCGGCTGGTGTCCGGCGTCCGGTCGACGCGGGTGCAGGAGCTGAACCGCCGTCTCGACCGCTTGACGCCCGAGCACCGCGAAGCGCTCACGGCGGCGCTCCCGGCGCTCGAGGCCCTGATCGCGGACGACTAGACGGCGGTCCGGCGCAGCTCGGCGAGCTCCGCCCGCACCGCGCGGAGCTCGTCGAGGATCTCCTGGTTCGCGGCCGCCTGGGCTTCGGCCTGCTTCTCCTCTTCCTCGCGGATGTCCTGGCGCAGCTCGTCCTCCATGCCGCTGACGACGACGGCGATGAAGAGGTTCAGCACCGCGAAGCTCGACACCAGGATGTAGACGACGAAGAAGATCCAGGCCATCGGCGCCTGGACCATGATCTCCTTCGCGATGTCCGGCCACGCCTCGCCGGTCATCACCTGGAAGAGCGTGAACAGCGAGGTGCCCAGGTCGCCGAAGTTCTCCGGCGAGATGCCGCCGAACAGCTTGGTCGCCATCACGCCGGCGACGAAGATGATCAGCGCGAGCAGCGCGGCGATCGACGCCATCCCCGGGATCGCGGCGAGCAGTCCGGAGACGACCTTGCGCATCGACGGCACCACCGAGATCAGCCGCAGGACGCGCAGCACCCGCAGCGATCGCAGGACGGCGAACGGCCCGGTCGCCGGGATCACCGCGATGCCGACGACGAGCAGGTCGAAGACGTTCCAGTTGTCCCGGAAGAAGGCGCCGCGGTAGGCGTAGAACTTCGCGAGCAGCTCGGAGACGAAGATGCCGAGCGCGACGTGGTCGAGGGCGTGCAGGAGGTCGCCGCAGCCGGCCATGAGGGACGTCGACGTCTCCATGCCGAGGGTGACCGCGTTGAAGACGATCACGGCGATGATGAAGTTCTGGAAGCGGCGGTCTTCGAGGACCTTCGCCGTCCGCTCGCGTCCGGTCAAGGCCGCCCCCTGCTTGGTTCAAGGAAAAGTAAACGCAGGGATGGTAGCCGGACGCGTGCTCAGCGTTCCTCGGGAGCCAGCCGCCAGAAGGCCGAGACCGGGCCGACCTTCGCACCCATCGGGTAGGCGTGCTCGACCGCCTGCGAGACGAACCACTTGCCGTACCGGGCGGCCTCGACCACGGACATCCCCTTGGCGAGCCCGGCCGTGAGCGCCGACGCCATCGTGTCGCCCGCGCCGTGCGTGTGCGGGGTCGCGTAGCGCTTGCCCGGCAGCTCCACGAACGTCGAGCCGTCGAACAGCAGGTCCACGCACTCCGGGTCGGCCTGCAGGTGGCCGCTCTTGACCAGGACGTACCGCGGGCCCATCCGGTGCAGGACCACCGCCGCGGTGTGCATGCCCTCGCGGTCCTTCACCGTCATGCCGGTGAGCAGGCGGACCTCGTCGAGGTTCGGCGTCAGGACCGTCGCGCGCGGGAGCAGCTCGTCACGCAGGGCGTGCAGCCCGGCTTCGTCGAACAGCGGGTGGCCGTGCATCGACGCCGCCACCGGGTCGACGACGAACGGGATCTTCTCGTCGCGCCCGATCCCGGCCTTGTCGCACGCCGCGGCGACCGCGTGGATGATCTCCGCCGACGCCAGCATGCCGGTCTTGGCCGCGCCGACGCCCATGTCCGCCGCGACCGCCTCGATCTGCCCGGCCACGATGTGCGGCGGCAGGTCGGCGCGGTCGTGCACGCCGAGGGTGTTCTGGACGGTGACGGCGGTGACCGCGACCAGGCCGTGCACGCCGCACGTCAGGAACGTGCGCAGGTCCGCCTGCAGCCCGGCGGCGCCGCCGGAGTCCGACCCGGCGATGGTCAACGCGGTCGGAAGGCTCGTCGTCATGGTGGTTTCCCGACTTCTGGTCTAGGCCAATCAGCCTCTTTTGCTTCATCAACAGTCAACCACGATGAGACATTGTGAACGTTACTCACGTTCGAAGGAGCCTGGATGAAGCTCTTCTCGGTGGCCGTCCTCACGGCGGCGCTCGCGCTCTCGGGGGCGACGGCAGCGCACGCGGACAGCCCGAAGCTCTCCCACGTCACCACGGTCGGCGTGCACAACACGTACGACCCAGCGGCCTACGACTACCTCGCGCGGGCGCTCGACGCCGGCTCGTCGCTGATCGAGCTGGACGTCTGGCCGGACTTCTTCACCCACGAGTGGAAGGTCAGCCACTCGAACCCGTTGGGGAACAGCAACAACTGCGTCGCGGCCACGTCGGCGGCGCAGCTGTACACGGGCGGCAAGAACAAGAACCTCGAGTACTGCCTCGACGACATCCGGATCTGGCTGGCCGCCCACCCCGGGCACACGCCGATCACGCTCAAGCTGGAGATGAAGACCGGCTTCTCGGACAACACCGGCATGGGCCCGGACGAGCTGGACGCCACGTTCCGCGCGCACCTCGGCAGCGTCGCGTTCCGCCCGGCCGAGCTGCTCGGGAGCTACGCCACGCTCGACGACGCGTCCAAAGCGGACAACTGGCCATCGGTGGACGCGTTGCGGGGCCGGGTGATCACCGAGATCATCCCGGGCACGGTCGAGGAGGGGAACCCGACCGACACGCTGAAGACCGACGTCGAGTACGCGCGGTACCTGGTCGGGCTCAAGAACGCGGGCAAGCTCGGCGACGCGAACATCTTCCCGACCGTGCACGGCGCGGCCGGCGGTGACCCGCGGGACAAGTACACCGCCGACCTCAAGCCGTGGTTCGTCGTGTTCGACGGCGACGCGAACGCGTGGGTGACGCAGACCGGGCCGTGGTGGTACGACGCCAACCACTACTACCTGGTGATGACCGACGGGCAGAACGTCGCGCCGGCGATCGACGCCCACAACCCGACGGTCGACCAGGCCAGCCAGCGCGTCGCCGACCTGGCGAAGCAGCACGCGTCGGTGGTCACCTCGGACTGGACCGGGTTGACGACGGTGCTGCCCCAGGTGCTCGCGCGCGGCTAGACGGTCAGCACGAGCTTGCCGGCCACCCGGCCGGATTCCCCCAGCTCGTGCGCCTTGGCGGCGTCTTCGAGCGGGAAGGTCTGCTCGACGCGGACCTTCAGCTGACCGGCCTCGATCAGGTCCACGAGGCCGGTCAGTCCGCCGCGGTCCGGCTCGACGAGAATCCTTTCCGTCCGCACTTTCCGTTCTCCGGCGGCCTTTTCGACGCGGTCCGCGACCCCGCTGGGTACGCCGATCAGCAAGCCGCCCTCGTTGATGGCCGGCAGCCAGCGCAGGTCGCTCTCCTCGCCGACGAGTCCGAAGTAGACGTCCACATCGGACGTCGTCGCGGTTTTGTCGTGGTAGTCGATCGGTTCGTCGACGCCGAGTTCGCGCAGGAGGTCGTGCTTGCCGGCGCTGGCCGTACCGATGACGAACGCGCCGCGCGCCTTGGCGATCTGCACCGCGAGGTGGCCGACCCCGCCCGCGGCGGCATCGACGAAGACGCGCTGTCCTTCGTGGACGTTTCCGATGTCCACAAGTCCCTGCCACGCGGTGAGCCCGGCGAGGGGGAGCGCGGCGGCCTCGGCGAACGAAAGCCCGGCCGGCTTGCGCACGAAGTGCCGCGAGGGCGCGGTGACGTACTCCGCGTAGGCGTTGGCCGGACGCGGGAACCACGGCATGCCGAGGACTTCGTCGCCTTCGCGGACGCCGGTCGCGCCGAAGCCGATCTGCTCGACGACGCCGGCGACGTCCCACCCGACGGTGAACGGCGGCTCGCCGAGGAACCCACCGCCCGCGCGCACCTTCCAGTCGACGGGGTTGACGCCGGCGGCGTGCACCCGCACCAGGACCTCCGTCGGCCCGGGTTCCGGCCGCGGTGCTTCGGTGACGCGGAGCACCTCCGGCCCGCCGAGGGTCTCCTGGGTCACGATGCGCATCTCTTCACTCCTTCTGGTTCGGGTCGCCTCCTATACTCGGATCGTTCGTCACTTTTCGCCAGAAGGCACTTGTCCGTAAAGTAGGTACCTCGTGGAAACTACCTGTGACCAGGGCGGACCCTGGGACGTCTACCTCCGCAACTGCCCGTGCCGGGACGTGCTGGACCTGCTGGCCAACAAGTGGACGGCCCTGATGCTGGGCGCGCTGGCCCGCGGCCCGCACCGCTTCGGCGAGCTGCGCCGCGCGGTCGACGGGATCAGCCAGAAGATGCTGACGCAGAACCTGCGCCAGCTGGAACGCGACGGCTTCCTGACCCGCACGGTGTACCCGACCACGCCGCCGACGGTGGAGTACGCGCTGACGGAGATGGGCACGGAGGTAGGGGCGCACTTGATCGCGCTGAGCGCGTGGTCGCAGGCGAACTTCGACCGGATCCGCTCAGCGCGCGAGGAGTACGACGGCCGGGAACTGCAGCCGGTTCGTTAGCTGTCCAGCACCCAGAACGGCGACACGGGGCCGACCCCCGCTCCCAGCGGGTAGCCCTCCGCCACGCAGCGCTCGATGAACTTCTTCCCCGCCGCCACCGCGTCCGGGACCGAAGCGCCCTTCGCCAGCCATGACGTGATCGATGACGCCAGCGTGTCGCCGCCGCCGTGGGTGTTCTCCGTGGCGTACCTCGGGCCGGTCAGCTCGATGTACTCGCGGCCGTCCGAAAGCAGGTCCACGCAGTCCGGCGTCCCCTGCATGTGGCCGCCCTTGACCAGGACCCAGCGGGAACCGAACTCCAGCAACGCCTCGGCCGCCGCGCGCTGCGAAGCCGCGTCGGACACCGAGATGCCCGTCAAGAGGCCTACTTCGTCCAGGTTCGGCGTGATCAGCGTCGCGCGCGGGAACAGCTCCGTGCGGATCGCCTCCAGGGCGTCCTCGCGCAGCAGTGAATGCCCGGTCATCGACGCCGCCACCGGGTCGACGACCAAGGGGAACTCGAGTCCCGTTTCGTCCAGCGTCTTCGCGACCGCGCGGATGATCTCGGCCGTCGCCAGCATGCCCGTTTTCGCCGCGCCGACGCCCATGTCCGACGCCACCGCCTTGATCTGCGCGGTGACGACGTCGGCCGGGATCTCCGTGAAACCCTGCACGCCCAAGGAGTTCTGGACGGTGACCGCGGTCACCGCCACCAGCCCGTGGACGCCGTGGGCGAAGAACGTCCGCAGGTCCGCCTGGATGCCCGCACCACCGCCGGAGTCCGAGCCGGCGATGGTGAGGGCGGTCGGCGGTGTCACGGTTGCACCACGGGCAGGTAGACCTGGCCGCCGGACTCGGTGAACTCCGCGGACTTCGACGCCATGCCGGCTTCGATGGCCTCCACAGTGGACAGACCGTGCTCCTCGGCGTACTTGCGGACGTCCTGCGTGATCCGCATCGAGCAGAACTTCGGGCCGCACATCGAGCAGAAGTGCGCGGTCTTGGCCGGCTCGGCGGGCAGCGTCTCGTCGTGGAACGAGCGCGCGGTGTCCGGGTCGAGCGAAAGGTTGAACTGGTCGTTCCAGCGGAACTCGAAGCGCGCCTTGGACAGCTCGTCGTCCCACTCCTGCGCGTACTTGTGCCCCTTGGCCAGGTCGGCGGCGTGCGCGGCGATCTTGTACGTGATCACGCCCGTCTTGACGTCGTCGCGGTTCGGGAGGCCGAGGTGCTCCTTCGGCGTGACGTAGCACAGCATCGCCGTGCCGTACCAGCCGATCTGGGCCGCGCCGATGGCGGAGGTGATGTGGTCGTACGCCGGCGCGATGTCCGTCGCGAGTGGACCGAGCGTGTAGAACGGCGCCTCGCCGCAGAGCTTCTCCTCGAGCTCGACGTTCTCCTTGATCTTGTGCATCGGCACGTGGCCGGGGCCCTCGATCATCACCTGGACGTCGTGCGAACGCGCGATGTGCGTCAGCTCACCCAGGGTTTCCAGCTCGGCGAACTGGGCGCGGTCGTTGGCGTCGGCGATCGAACCCGGGCGCAGGCCGTCGCCCAGGGAGAACGTGACGTCGTACTGCCGGAGGATCTCGCAGAGCTCCTCGAAGTGGGTGTACAAAAAGGACTCCTGGTGGTGCGCGAGGCACCACGCGGCCATGATCGACCCGCCGCGGCTGACGATCCCGGTGACGCGCCGCGCGGTCAGCGGGATGTAGCGCAGCAGCACGCCGGCGTGCACGGTGACGTAGTCGACGCCCTGCTCGCACTGCTCGATGATCGTGTCGCGGTAGATCTCCCACGACAGCTTTTCCGGTTCGCCGTCGACCATTTCCAGTGCCTGGTAGATCGGCACCGTGCCGACCGGGACCGGCGAGTTGCGGATGATCCACTCGCGCGTCTCATGGATCCGCTTGCCGGTGGAGAGGTCCATGATCGTGTCGGCGCCCCAGCGGGTCGCCCAGACCATCTTGTCGACCTCTTCCTCGACCGACGACCAGACGGCCGAGTTGCCCATGTTGGCGTTGATCTTCACGAGGAAGTTCTTGCCGATGATCATCGGCTCGGACTCGGGGTGCTTGCGGTTGACCGGGATCACCGCGCGGCCGCGGGCCACTTCGTCGCGCACGAACTCCGCGGAAACCCGTTCGCGGGCCGCGATGTACTCCATTTCGCGGGTGATGACGCCCTGTTTGGCCCAGCCGAGCTGGGTGTTGTGCTCACGGCCGTCGGCCCAGCCGGCGCGCAGCCGGTGTAGTCCACTGTGGACGTCGATCGCGGCTTCGGGATCGGTGTACGGGCCCGAAGTGTCGTAGACGTCGAAGTGCTCCCCGTTGGAGAGATCGATCCGCCGCGCGGGGACGCGGAGCCCGGATTCCGTCTGGTGGTAGACCTTTCGCGAGCCCGTGATCGGGCCCGTGGTCACGCTTACGGCAGCATTGTTTTCCAGCGTCGTCAACGACTTTCACTCCCTACGCCGGCATTACCCGGTCAGGTTCATGCGGTCGGTGACGCCTGCGAAACGCAAGTCACCCTCTCAGCCCGCCATGGCGCGAGCTCCCGCGTTAGTGTTGTGCCACCGACCATGCCACGCCGGAGCGCGATACTCAAGTCACCCGACCAACTCGGCCGGAGTGGCGTAGACGTCGACCATGGCTCCGTTGCGCAGCACGGTGATCGGCAGTGGCGTGCCGATCACCTCCGCGAACAGCTGCCGCTGGATGCCCTGGGCGTCGGAGACGCGGGTGCGGCCGACGGTCAGCACGAGGTCGCCCGCCTTGAGGCCGGCGCGGTCGGCGGGGCCGCCGGAGACGACTTCGCGCACCCGCAGCCCGGCGCTCTGGCCGGTGCGCTCGGCGACGTCGTCCGGCAGCGGCGCGGGCACGCCGACGACGCCGAGGTACGCGCGCCGCACCCGGCCCTCGACGACGAGCGTGTCGATGATCCGCCGGGTGGTCGCGTTGATCGGCACGGCGAGGCCGAGCCCGACGCCGGCGACGGCGGTGTTGACGCCGACGACGCGGCCGGCGGAGTCGGCGAGCGCGCCGCCGGAGTTGCCGGGGTTGAGGGCGGCGTCGGTCTGGATGACGTCCTCGATCACCCTCCCGGTGCGCCCCTGCCGCACCGGGAGGGCCCGGCCGAGCGCGCTGACGACGCCGGCGGTGACGGTGCCGGAGAACCCGAGCGGGCTCCCGATGGCCACGACGAGCTGCCCGACGACGAGCTGGTCGGCATCGCCGAGCTGAGCGGCCGACGGCGTCTCCCCGCGCGCCCGCAGCACGGCGAGATCGGACAGCGGATCGGCACCGACGACGTCGAAGGGAACCTCGCTGCCGTCGGCGAAGGTGGCGACCCCTCGCCGGTGGTCGGCGACGACGTGGGCGTTGGTGAGCAGGTGGCCGTCGTCGGCGAAGACGACGGCCGACCCGCTGCCGCGCGCGAGCTGCACCCCGGCGACGTGCGGGGTGACGGTCTTCGCGACCGTGCTGACCGCGCGCGAGTAGGCGTCCATCGCGTCTTCCATGAGGGCACCTCGATTACACCGTTGCAGGTACTACAAGCATGCGCTCGAAAACGAGAACCCGGGGTTCGCTGTCGGTGAACCGCCGACCGGACCAGTGACGGTCAGTGGTTCACCGGATCGGACCATGCGCCGGTGAAGATTCGGCGGCAGACTCCCAAAGCGCTTCTGTAACGGTGCAGAAGCGATCTTCTGTGGGGTTGATATGCGCAAACTCATGTTCGGCGCCCTCGCCGGGCTGCTGGTCACCGGCCTGATCCCGGCGACCGCGGCGGCCCAGGGGCAGGCTCCCGGCGCGCCCGGGGCCCATCCCAGCTGGCTGCCCGCGAACAAGACCGGCTTCGGGACCGCCCACGACCGGTCCAGCAACGTCTGGTTCACCCTCCAGGGTGGGCAACTGTCCGAGGTCTACTACCCGGACCTGTCGACACCGAGCGTCCGGTCGATGAACTTCGTCGTCACCGACGGCCGCAGCTTCGCCGTCGCCGACTACACCGCGAAGTCCCAGCAGGTCCGGCGGACCGACGACGACAGCCTGACCTACGAGCAGACCATCACCGACGACCAGCACCGCTGGCGCCTGCGCAAGACGTACGTCACCGACCCGGCTGCCACGACGGTGCTGGTGGACGTCGACTTCCAGTCGCTCACCGGGCGGCCCTACCAGCTCTACGCGGTCGCCGACCCGGACCTCACCAACGACGGCTCGGACGACTCCGCCGCGCGGAAGGGTGACGCCGTCACCGCGCAGGACGCGGCCAACGCCGCCGCGCTCACCGCCAAGCCCGCCTTCACGAAGACGAGCGTCGGCTATGCGGGCGCGTCCGACGGGAACACCCAGCTCACGAAGACCTTCAAGCTGGCCACGTACGACACCGCGTCGACCGGCAACGTCGTGCTGACCGGCCAGACAAGCGCCGACGGCCTGCGGAACCGGCACGTCACCCTCGCGCTCGGCATGGGCGCGAAGGCCGCCGACGCGCTGAAGAGCGCGCAGGCGTCGCAGCGACGCGGCGTCCGCGACATCACGCGCGCCTACGACCGCGGCTGGCAGCAGTACCTCCGCGGGGTGAGCAAGCCGCCGTCGTCGCTGAAGACCGACGCCGAGCGCGACCTCTACCAGGCGTCGATGCTGACGCTCGCCGCGAGCGAGGACAAGCACCACCCGGGCGCCTTCATCGCGTCGCCGAGCATGCCGTGGCGGTTCGGCAACAACGACCCGGAGTGGTCGCCGTCCGGCACGTACCACCTGGTGTGGCCGCGTGACCTCTACCAGATCGCGACCGGCCTGGCCGCCGGCGGCGACCCGGCCGCGGCGAACCGCGCGGTGTCCTACATGTTCGGCACGCAGCAGCAGCCCGACGGGCACATGCCGCAGAACAGCCGGGTCGACGGCGTCCCGTACTGGACGTCGATCCAGCTCGACGAAACCGCTTTCCCGATCGTGCTGGCCCAGCAGCTCGGCCGCACCGACCTGTGGCCCGGCGTTCGCAAGGCCGCGGACTTCATCCTCGGTTACCGGGGTCCGAACGGGCAGCCTTCGCCGTACACCCAGCAGGAGCGGTGGGAAGAGCAGGACGGCTGGTCCCCGTCGACGATCGCGTCGGTGATCGCCGGGCTCGTCTGCGCGGCGGACATCGCGGCGCACAACGGCGCGGCCGCCGACGCCGCCCGGTACCTCGCCGCGGCCGACAGGATGAAGGCCGACCTGCCGAAGCAGACGATCACTTCGAACGGCCCCCTGTCGAAGGACCCGTACTTCGTCCGGCTCACGAAGGACGCCAACGCGAACAACGGGACGACGTACAACCTCGGCAATTCGAGCGTGACGATGGACCAGCGCGCGGTCACCGACGCGGGCTTCCTCGACCTCGTCCGGCTCGGCATCTACGGGGCCGACGACCCGGTGATCCGCAACAGCGTGCGCGTGACGGACAAGGACATCGCGTTCACCACGCCGACCGGGCAGTTCTGGCACCGGTACACGAAGGACGGGTACGGCGAGCAGGCCGACGGTTCGCCGTGGGACTACACGTTCCCGGCCGAAAGCCGCACGACGTTCGGTCGGCTGTGGCCGCTGCTCGCCGGTGAGCGCGGGGAGTACGAGCTGACGCTCGGCGACAGTGCTTCGGCCGCGCGGCGGCTGCGTGACCTCGGCCGGGTGAGCAGCTCGGCGGAGACCATGCCGGAGCAGGTGTGGGACGAGAACCCGCCGTCGGGCCAGACCGGGTTCCCGGCCGGCACGCCGAACACGTCGGCGACCCCGCTGGCCTGGACGCACGCCCAGTACGTCCGGCTGGCTTGGGACGTCAAGGCGGGCTCGGTCCTGGAGACGCCGAAGGTGGTCCGCTGCCACTTCCTCGGCTGCTGAAAACGGCGAAGGGCCCCTCGTGCGCGAGGGGCCCTTCGTGGTCTCAGATGACGGCGCCGTCGTCCTCGGGGGTCTTGGGCGGCAGCCACGAGTTGCCCGGGACGCCCCACTTGTTGTGCTTCAGCATCTTCTTCGCCGCGCGCGCGTGGCGGCCGACCAGGCGGTCGAGGTAGATGTACCCGTCCAGGTGGTCGGTCTCGTGCTGCAGGCAGCGCGCGAAGTAGCCGGTGCCCTCGACCTCGATCGGGTTGCCCTCGATGTCGGAGCCGGTCACCTTCGCCCACTTCGCGCGGCCCGTCGGGTACGACTCGCCGGGGGCCGAAAGGCAGCCCTCCCAGTCGTCGTCCGGGTCCGGCATGGTCTCCGGGATCTCCGACGTCTCGAGCTTCGGGTTGACCACGACGCCCTTGTGCCGCACGCCTTCGTCGTCCGGGCAGTCGTAGACGAACACCCGCAGGTCGAGGCCGATCTGGTTGGCCGCGAGGCCGACGCCCTCGGCGGCGTACATCGTCTCGAACATGTCGTCCACGAGCGTGCGCAGCTTCTCGTCGAACTCGGTGATCTCCCGAGTCGGCTGGTGCAGCACGGGTTCGCCGGCGATAACGATGGGGTGGATGGTCACGGCGAGCCAGTTTAGTCGGACCCTTCTGGTAGACCTGCATCAGACCGTGACGCGCCGACGTCGATGCCCACGTCGGCGGCCGCTTCCGTGGTTGAATGGCGCCCGCGGAAGAGCTAGGTCTGATTCGCCATGACGCCCGATTGAGAGGGACTCGGATGGACGCCGCGGAGTCGATGGCTGAGCCGCAGCCGTCGCCGCCGAAGCCCGTGCCCGGCCTGACCGAACGCGAGGTCGAGATCCTCGCCTTCGAGCGCCAGTGGTGGCGGCACGCCGGGGCGAAGGAGAACGCCATCCGCGAACGCTTCGACTTGTCGGCCACGCGCTACTACCAGCTGCTCAACAAGCTGCTGGAGAAGCCGGAAGCGATCGAAGCGGACCCGATGCTGGTGAAGCGGCTGCGCAAGACCCGCGCCGCCCGCCAGCGCAAGCGAGGCGCCCGGCGACTGGGGATCGAGCTGAAATGAGCGTGTTTTCGGGAATGTCCCGGCCGATGAAGGCCGCGGGCGTCGCCCTGGTCGGCGTGGCGATCATCGCCGCGGTCATCGGCGGGATCTCCGCGTTGAGCGGGGACAACGGGTCCAACGAGGCCGGGCCGAGCGGCACGGCGACGCAGCCGGGCACCTCCGGCGGGACGTCGGCGCCGTCGGCCACGTCGTCGACGGCCACCCCGCCCTCGACCTCGACGAACCCGTCGTCGCCCACCCCGCCCCCGGCGACGACCACGCCCCCGGCGGGCCAGCCGACGCAGGGGCAACCGGGTCAGCCCGGTGACCAGCAGGCGTCCAACAAGTGGGTGACCGTCCGGGTGTTCAACAACTCGACGATCAAGGGCCTGGCGGACCGCGCGGCGGAGGACTTCCGCGGCGGCGGCTGGAACGTCAACGAGGTCAGCAACTACTCGCAGGGCGTCATCCCGACGACGACGGCGTTCTACCGCCCGGGCACCGACGAGGAAGCCGCGGCCAAGCAGCTCGCGCAGGAGTTCGGTATCAAGGCCGAGCCCCGCTTCCCGGGCATCGAGAGCGCGAGCCCCGGCGTGATCGTCATCGTGACTAAGGAATACGAGTCCGGCCACAAGGGCAGCTGAAGCGAAGGGGCCGTGGCCCCTTCGCTCACTCTCCGGCCTGCGTCTTCGCGTACGCCTCCAGGGTCGCGAGCTGTGCTGGGTCGAGGCTCGGGCGGACCGTCTTGCGGGCCGTCTCCAGGTGCGCCGCGGTGACTTCGCGGGCCTCCAGCGACTCGCGCATCGCCGTCAGCGCCGCCTCGCGGATCAGCGCGGCGCAGTCGGCCGCCGAGTAGCCGTCCAGAGTGGACGCCACCCGGGCCAGGTCCACATCGGACGCCAGCGGCGTGTTCTTCGAGGTGGCCGCGAGGATCGCGGCGCGGGCCCCGGCGTCCGGCGGCGGCACGTAGACGCGGCGCTCGAGCCGGCCCGGCCGCAGCAGCGCGGGGTCGACCAGCTCCGGCCGGTTCGTCGCGCCCAGCACGACGACCTCGCGCATCGGCTCGACGCCGTCGAGCTCGGTGAGCAGCGCCGCGACCACGCGGTCGGCGACGCCCGAGTCCGACGACTGGCCGCGGCGCGGGGCCAGCGCGTCGATCTCGTCCAGGAAGATCAGCGACGGCGCGGCCTCGGCGGCCCGGCGGAACAGCTCCCGCACCGCGCGTTCGGACTCGCCGACCCACTTGTCCATCAGCTCGGCGCCCTTGACCGCGAAGACGTTCAGCGCGCCGGTGCCCGCGAGCGCCCGCACCAGGAACGTCTTGCCGCCGCCGGGCGGGCCGTACAGCAGCACGCCGCGCGGCGGTTCGACGCCGAGCCGCGCGAACGAGTCCGGGTACCGCAGCGGCCACAGCACCGCCTCGGTGAGCGACTGCTTGACGTCGACCATGTTCCCGACGTCGTCCAGGGTCAGGCCGCCGGTGGCCAGGTTGTCCGAAGTGGACATCGAGACGGGCCGGACGGTGGCCAGCGCGTCCAGCAGGTCCTGCTGCGAGATGCGCGGCTCCTCGGCGTCACGCTGGCGCAGCGCGGCCCGCAACGCGGCGTCGCGGCGCAGGGCGATGAGGTCGGCGGCGACGAACCCGGGCGTCCGCTCGGCGAGGACGCCGCAGTCGATGCCCGGCTCGAGCGGGACGTCGCGGAGCAGGACGTTCAGCAGTTCGCGGCGCGTCTTCGCGTCCGGCAGCGCGAGGGACAGCTCGCGGTCGAGCAGGTCGGCGGCGCGCAGGCGCGGGTCGGCGGACTCCGCGCGGGCCGTCGTCGCGACGACGGCGAAGCGTTCGCGCCGCAGCGCCGTCCGCAGCTCTTCGAGGACGACGGTCGCGACCGGCGGCGGCGTGGCAGCGGGCAGCAGCGCGTCGACGTCGGTGAGCAGCAGCACCGCGGGCCCCTCGGTCGCGCGGACGGCCTCGCGCAGGCGCGCGACCGCGACGTTCGGGTCCAGGACGGCGAGGTTCGGCGCGGCCAGCGGCACCACGCGGATGCCGGCCTCGTTCGCCACCGACCGCACGAGCGTCGCCTTGCCGACGCCCTCCGGGCCGGAGAGCAGAACACCGAGGTGGGTGGGCGCGCCCAGCCGCGCGAGCAGCTCGGGCCGGTGGAACGCCAGGTCGAACCACTCGGCGAGCTTGCGCGCGGCCGCCTCGGCGCCGACCAGGTCGGCCAGCGGGACGGCGGGTTCGAGGGTCTCCTCGACGACGACTTCGTCCTCGACGACCTCGGCGTCGATCCACTCCTCGGCCGCGGTGACGGCGGAGGTGCGGACGAGCGCGGTCGCCGTCCGCGGCGCGGCGGGTTCGGGGGCGGGCCGGGCGCCGTCGCGCCAGACGACCACTGTGGACGGTCCGACCGCGACGGTGCCGGTGGGCTCGGTGGCGGTGACGGTGAGCAGCTCGTTGGTCCAGGTGGCGCCGATCGCCCGCGACAGCTGCCCGCGCAGCCCGGCCGGGTCGGACCCCGGCGTCGGCGCGAGGTCCTGCGGCAGCAGGGAGACGGCGTCGCCGACGGTGAGCACCTTGCCGATGAGGGCGAGCCGCAGCATGTGCGGGCTGACGGAGACGCTGGCCAGCCGCGAGCCGGCGACGGTGACGGTCTTGGCCGCGGCGACGTCCGCGGGCGCGACGACGACCTCGGAGCCTTCGGTGACGCCGAGGTTCGACATGGTGACGTCGTCGGTGAGGACGACACCGGGCACGTCGGCTTCGTCGGTCGGCGCGGCGAGGGCGGCGCTGACCCGGGCCCCGGTGAGGTGCACGGCATCCCAGGCCCGCAGGCCGAGCGCGTCGAGGACCTCGGGGTGCAGCCGGACGACACCGCGACGGGTGTCCAGCGCGGACGGCGTGTGCCGGACGGTCAGCGTGATCTGCGGGTGGCTCACGCCGTTCACCCTAGCGATGCGGGGCGGCCCCAGGCGTCGAAGTAGGTGATGTCTTCCACCGCCGCGCGCGCCGCCGGGCGGAAGTCGCGCTGGGTCGTGTAGGCGACGGCGAGCAGGCTGATCTGCAGGACGTCGTCGGGGATGCCGAGCAGGGCGGCGACGTCGGCTTCGTGGTCCTGGAGGTGGTAGCCGCAGATCGAGCTGCCGAGCCCGCGGTCGCGCAGGGCCAGCTGGAAGCTCCAGACGGCGGGATAGGCGGAGCCGAAGTACGCGGACTGCGTGAAGGCGTCCGCCGGCGGCCGGCCGATCATGCAGGGGATGGCCAGCACGGGCACGCGGTGGAGGTTGCGGACGAGGTGCTGGGCGGAGGCGAGGGCGCGGGCTTCGACGAGGTGGCCGTACTTCGCCCAGGCCGCTTCGGCGGTCTCGCGGTTGTAGGCGGCGATCGCGGCTTTGGTGTCCGCGTCGCGCACGAGCAACCAGCGGAACTGAGGGGCCATGCTGCCCGCGGCGGGGGCCTGCTGGGCGATGCGCAGGCAGTCGTCCAGCACGTGCTGGGGCACTTCGCGGTCGAGGTCCAGCTTGCGGCGAACGGATCGGGTGGTGGTCAGCACGGTCTCGGCGTCCATACTTACAGTGTATGCGTACACTGTAAGTATGGTCTTGAACCGTGAGAAAGTCCTGGACGCGGCCCTCCGGCTGGCCGATGAACAGGGCTTGGCGGCGCTGTCGATGCGCAAGGTCGCGGCCGCGGCCGGCGTCGAGGCGATGTCGCTCTACAACCACGTCGAGAACAAGGGTGATCTGCTCGACGGGCTCACCGCCCGGGTCTTCGAAGAGGTGCCGCTGCCGGATCCCGAGTTGCCGTGGGACGCCCGGCTGCGGTTACTGGCCGCGGAGCTGCACGCGAGCTTCGCCCGGCACCCGGTGGTGGTCCGGGCTCTGGCGGCGCAGGACGCGAACCCGCGCTCGGCAGGAGCGCTGAAGGTCATCGACGCGCTGCTGCACGCCTTGCTCGACGCGGGTCTGGACGAAGAAGCCGCGGCCCGCAGCTACCGGTCACTGCTGGGCATGCTGTTCGGCTCGGTGCTCACCGGCACGGCCGGGACCGGCGAAGCGAAGGCCGAACGCGCGGAGCCGGTCGTCGCGTACTTCCGCCGGATGGCGACGGCCGAGGAGCTGCCGAGCCTGCACCGCGTGCTGCCCGCGTTGGAGACGGGTGACTGCGTGCAGGACTTCGGCTACCAGCTGGACCTGCTGATCGGCGGCCTACTTGCGGCGCAGGCCGATCTGACGCCATGAGCGGCGCCGCGGGCCCTGGCCGTTCTCCGACGTGCCCCGCGGGGTCCGGACCGTCTCCCGCGGCAACCGCACCGCGCGCATCGCCGCACCCGCGACCCGGCGCCGCAGTGGCCGGCGCAGCCCCAGCCGGCGCGGCGACCGGGCCCGGCGGATCGCCCGGCGCTCGCTCGGCGGCACCGTCCACGCCTCCGGGTGCGCCGCCAGCCAGCGGTGCCGGTACACCGAATACGGGATGTGGGCCAGGTACAGGACCATCGCCACGATCAGCGCCACCAGCGGGAACTGGATGATCGCCGCCGCCAGCAGGGCGACGCCGATCAGCAGCGGGGCGATCGCCTTCGCCGGGGCCTTGACCGTCTTCAGCGACAGCGTCGGGATGCGGCTGATCAGCAGCGCCGCGATCGCGATCGTCCACGCCCACACGACGTACTGCGAGGACCACCAGCCGGAACCCCACTGCAGGTACGCCACCAGCGGCAGCATCGCCAGCAGGCCGCCGGCCGGGGCCGGGACGCCGACGAAGAACTCGCTCGCGTACGGCGGCTGCTCGGTGTCGTCCAGCAGCGTGTTGAACCGGGCCAGGCGCAGGATCATGCAGACGGCGAAGATCAGCGACGCCACCCAGCCGATCCGGTCCGCGCCCGTCTGCCACACGTAGATGACCAGCGCCGGCGCGACGCCGAACGAGATGCCGTCGGACAGCGAGTCCAGCTCCGCGCCCATCTTCGACGTCGCGTCGAGGAGGCGGGCGATCCGGCCGTCCAGGCTGTCGAGCACCGCGGCGATGCCGATCGACGCGATCGCCATCGCGTAGTTCTTCGTCAGCGCGAACTGCACGGCCGACAGCCCCGCGCACAGCGCGAGCACGGTGATGGCGTTCGGCAGCAGCCGGACGCCGGGGGTGGTCACGCGGACCATCGATCAGCCTTTCGCAGGCGCGGCAGGGAGTTCGGCGATCACGGTCTCGCCGCCGATCGTGCGCTGGCCCTTGCTGACCAGCACCGTCGAGCCCGGCGGAAGGTAGAGGTCGACGCGCGAGCCGAACCGGATGATGCCGTACGTCGAAGCGGCGCCGACCTTGTCGCCCTCGCGGATCTCGCAGAGGATGCGGCGCGCGACCAGCCCGGCGATCTGCACGACGACGAGCTCGTGGCCGTCTTCGGTGCGCATCAGCACGGAGTTGCGTTCGTTGTCGTCGCTCGCCTTGTCCAGGTCGGCGGAGAGGAACTTGCCGGGCCGGTAGGCGACGCGCTCGATCACGCCGTTCGCCGGCACGCGCTGGACGTGCACGTCGAACACCGAGAGGAACACCGACACGCGCATCCGCGGCTCGGCCGGCAGGCCCAGCTCGGCGGGCGGGACGGCCTCCTCGATCAGCGACACGAGCCCGTCGGCCGACGCGAGCGCGACACCGTCACGCGGCGGCGGGACCCGCTTCGGCTCGCGGAAGAACGCGGCGGTGGCCACGGTCGCGAGCGCTCCGACGAGCCCGAGGCGCTTGGAGAACCGGCGCGCGAGCAGCGTCGCGGCGACCCCGCCCGCCACGAACGGTCGGCCGGCCGGGTGCATCGGCGGCAGCGTCTCGCGGGCGAGCTGGACGGCGTGCGCGACTGGGTTGCCGGCGGGCTCCGGCCGGGTGCCGCTCATGGTCGGGTCCCCTGGTTTCGTGTCGGAAGGAGGTGTCGGCGCCGGGGTCCGGCGGCCGCGTACGGGCGCCACCACGCTACCGCTGCCCCAGGCAGGGCTCGCCGCGTGCCCCTGATCGGCTCCCTCGCGAGGGTGTCCCCGCAGCGGGTGGGAGGGGCCACATCCCGGTAACGCTTGGTCGAATTCAGCGACAACTCTCAGTAGTTGATGCCGTTCGGGGCGCTGCCGCGAGCCTTGGGAGGGGACGATGACCGATCACCGCGAGCCGGCCGACGCCCGCCTCGACGAGCTGTTCGGGGCGTGGCGGGCGGAGATCGACGAGGTGCCCCTGCCGACCCTGGTGGACCCGCTGCGCGCCGTCGACGTGGTGATCGAGGCGAAGAAGGGGAACCGGGGCCGGGTGCATCCGCCCCCCGACGGCGCATGCACCCGGCCACCGGGAGATGCGCGTGAGGAAACAGTTTAGCGGCTGATCGCCGGTTGATCACCGAATGTCCGAGTAAAAGTTACGAACGGTCACTCGGACGGCGGCCGACACCGGTTACGAGCCGCAGGATCGCCAGCAGCACGACGGCGCCGAGGATGGCCACGCCGAAGCTGGGGAAGTCGAAGTCGAACGTCTTGGACTGGCCGGTCGCGAGCCGGTAGAGCAGCCCGCCCAGTGCCGCGCCGACCACGCCGACGAGCACGCTGACCAGGCAACCCTGCCGGCGCCGGTCCCGGCCGCCGACGACCAGGTTGGCGGCCCAGCCGACGATCGCCCCGAAGATCACCCATGCGACGAAACCCATGGCGGGAGCTTACGCGAGCGCTTGCACAAGAGTTATTGCACAAGATGTGTTGTACAACTACTCTTGTGCGTCATGGTGAGAGAAGAGAACGTCCGGGAGATCCGGGACTCGAAGGCACTGGCCGCCATCGCGCACCCGCTGCGCCACCGGCTGCTGGACCTGCTGCACCTCGACGGCCCGGCGACGGCGTCGCTGCTGGCCGAGAAGACGGACCAGGCGGTGGGCAACATCAGCCACCACCTCAAGGTGCTGGCGGCCAGCGAACTCATCGAGGAGGCGCCCGAGCTGGCCCGGGACCGGCGGGAACGGTGGTGGCGGCGCACCTCCAGCGCGATCAAGTGGGGCGCGCAGGACTTCCCCGACGACCCGATCGCCGAAGCGGCCGAGGTGCTGACCCTCGACCACCAGCACGCGATCGCCCGCGAATGGCTGGCCAAGCGTGAGACCTACCCGGCGGAGTGGCGCGGGGCGCTCTTCAGCATCGACGGCTGGGCGCGGCTGTCCGTCGCCGAACTGGCCGAGCTGAACGCCCGGATCGTCGCCATGCTCGCCGAGTACCGGGACCGCACCCAGCCGGACGACGGCGTCGAACGCCGTCCGGTCTTCCTCGCCGCGCGGGCTTCGCTGGGCCAGCCGTGAAGGGGCTCTGGGGGAACAGGGACTTCCGGCTGCTCTGGACCGGCGAGACCACGAGCATGCTCGGCAGCATGGTCGCGAGCACGGCGTTGCCGCTGGTCGCGGTGGTCACGCTGCGGGCGAGCACCTTCGAAGTCGCGCTGCTGACCGCGGTCGCCTGGCTGCCCTGGCTGCTCGTGGGCCTGCCGGCCGGCGCGTGGGTCGACCGGCTGCCGAAGCGCCCGGTGATGCTGGTCTGCAACACCGTGTCGATGGCGGTGTTCGGCAGCGTCCCGCTCGCGGCCGCGTTCGGCGCGCTGACCATGCCGCTGTTGCTCGCCGCCGCTCTGCTCGGCGGGGTCGCGAAGGTGTTTTTCACGCTCGCCTACCGGGCTTATCTGCCCGCCCTCCTCGACCGGGACGACCTCCTGGAAGCCAACGCGAAGCTGCAGGGCAGCGAGTCGGCGACCCAGGTCGGCGGGCCGGGCCTGGCCGGCCTGCTGGCGCAGGCGTTCGGCCCGGTCAGCGGCATCCTCGCCGACGCGGTCAGCTTCGGTGTCTCCGTGTTGTGCGTGCGGGCGATCCGGGTGCGCGAGACCGTGGTCCCGGCGGCGCGGACGCCGTTGCGCAGCCAGATCGCCGAAGGACTGCGGTTCGTCATGGGCGACCGGTACCTGCGGTCGCTGATGGTGTTCAGCGCGGTGTCGAACCTCGCGCTGACCGGCTACAGCTCCATCCAGATCGTCTTCCTGTCCCGCACGCTCGGTGCCGCGCCGGGCCTGGTCGGCCTGGTGCTCGCGCTGGCCGCGGCCGGCGGAATCCTCGGCGCCGCCCTGGCCGGCCGGCTCGGTGCGCGCTTCGGCACCGCCCGCGCGTTCCTCCTGTGCGAGGTGGCCGCGGCGCCGATGATGGCGTTCGGGCCGCTGAGCGGGCCGGGGTGGCGGCTGTCGCTGTTCGTCCTGGGCGTGTTCGGCGTGTGCGCGGGTGTCGTGGCCTCGAACGTGCTCACGACGACGTTCCGGCAGGCGTACTGCCCGCCGGAGCTGTTCAGCCGGATCACCTCGAGCGCCTCGCTCGCCGCCTACGGCACGATCCCGCTGGCCGGCGTCCTCGGCGGCGTGCTCGGCGAAGTGATCGGCGTCCGCGAGACGCTCTGGGTGGCGTCCGTGGTGCTGGTCGCCGCGCTCCCGGTCCTCGCGCCCTTCCGGAAACTGCGGGACTTCCCGGTCAGAGCAGCAGGACGTCCACCTCGTCGCCAACCGCTGCCGACGTGACGTCCTCGGGCAGCACGATCAGGCAGTTGGCCTGCGTGAACGCGGCCAGCAGGTGCGAGCCCGGCCCGCCGCGCGGCCCGACGACCCCGGTGACCTCGCGGTCGGACGGCGTGAACACGCCCCGGCGGTACTGACGGCGGCCGGCCGGCGAGGACATCGCCTCGAGCAGCCGGGCTCGCACGCGCCGGCGCGAAACATCGGTGTGACCCATGGCCGTCAGCAGGGCCGGGCGCAGGAACGCCTCGAACGACACGAGCACGCTGACGGGGTTGCCGGGCAGGGTCACGACCGGCACGCCCTGCCAGCGTCCGCAGCCCTGCGGCCCGCCCGGCTGCATCGCGATCTTCGCGAACTCGACGCCCTGGCCGGACAACGCGTCCTTCACCACTTCGTACGCGCCTGCGCTGACGCCGCCGGAGGTGACCAGCAGGTCGGCGTCGGCGAGCTTCGGCTCGATGACCTTGCGGAACTCCTCGACGTCGTCGACGACGCTGCGGACCACGTCGACCTCGCAGCCGAGGCCGCGGATCGCCGCGGCCAGCATCACGCTGTTGGACTCGTAGATCTGGCCGTGCCGCAGCGGCGCCGGCGCGTCGATCAGCTCGGTGCCGGTCGAGGCGATCAGCACCCGCAGCGGCCGGTGCACCCGCACCTCGGCGAGCCCGACCGCGGCCGCCAGGCCGAGCTGGGAGTGGCCGAGGACGGTCCCGGCGTGCAGCGCGACGCTGTCCGCGACGACGTCCTCGCCGGTCCGCCGGATGTGCGCGCCCTGCTGGGCGACGGCGGAGATGGTCACGGTCCCGGTGCCGCCGTCGGTGTCTTCGACCATCACGACGGCGTCCGCGCCGGGCGGCAGCGGCGCGCCGGTCATGATCCGGTGCGCGGTACCCGGTTCGAGCGGCCGGACGTCGACCCGGCCCGCCGGGATGTCGTCGGCGACCGGCAGGGTCACGGGTGCCTGCGCGACGTCGGCGGCGCGGACCGCGTAGCCGTCCATCGCGGAGTTGTCGAAGGGCGGGAGGGACACGCCGGCCCGCACGTCCTCGGCGAGCACGAGGCCGGCCGCGGCGGCGAGGGGCAGGGCGGTCGCGGGGGAGGTGCCCAGGAGCGCGGCCACCTCGTCGCGGTAGTCGTCGACGGAGATCACCGGACCATCCTCTCCTGGTTTTCGGGGCGTGCAAGACTCTGCCCCGTCACAGGCACGCAGTATGGGGAGCACGCATGCAGGTCGGAGTCCGTCAACAGCCCTCGTTCGCCGTCGCCCGGCTGATGCTGGCGCCCGGGGAGCCGTGCCAGGTCGAGTCCGGCGCCATGATGGCCACCAGCTACGGCGTGCAGGTCCAGTCGCAGGCCCAGGGCGGGATCATGAAGGGCCTCGGGCGCGCGTTCCTCTCCGGCGAGTCCTTCTTCATCTCCACCTTCACCGCGCCGCAGAACGGCGGCTGGGTCGACGTCGCGGCCAACCTGCCCGGCGACATCCAGGTGATCACCCTCGACGGCCGCACCGGCTGGGCCGTCACCCGCGGCTGCTGGCTCGCGTCGTCGCACGGCGTGCAGACGGAGACCAAGTGGGGCGGCATGAAGAACCTGATGGGCGGTGAGGGCGGGTTCCTGACCCACGCCACCGGCCAGGGCCAGCTGCTCGTCTCCTGCTACGGCGCCGTCGAGACGATCACGCTGCAGCAGGGCGAGATGGTGACCATCGACACCGGGCACGTCGTCGCGTACGCCGACACCGTGCAGTACCAGATCCGGAAGGTCGCGACGGGCATCATCCAGTCCATGAAGAGCGGTGAAGGCCTCGTCTTCGACTTCGTCGGTCCCGGCCAGATCATGACGCAGACGCGCAACCCGTCGGCGCTGATCAGCTGGATCATCTCCCACGTCCCGTCCCGCTGATGCGCGTCCAGACCCGGCACACGCCCGGCTTCGGCGTCGCCCGCGTGCTGCTCGACCCGGGCGAGTCGGTGCAGGCCGCGCCGGACACGTTGCTCGCCAGCCGGTTCGGCGTCACCGAGGCGCCGGCGGGCCGCGGCGGCGTCCGTGCGGGCAAGTCCGCGGCGACCGTCTACACCGCCCCCGCCGACGGCGGCTGGCTCGACTTCGCGCCGCTGCGCCCCGGCGACGTCTACCCGCTCGACCTCGGCGGCGGCACGGGCTGGTCGGTGCACCGCGACGCCGTGCTGGTCCGGCCGTCGACGGTCCGGCACGACGCGGGCTGGGCGCCGCTGCAGCAGCTCTTCGGCGCCGACTCCGGGTTCCTCGAGCACTACAGCGGAACCGGGCCGCTCGTGCTGGCCGCGCCCGGCCCGGTGGACGCGTTCGAGCTCGGCCAGGGCGAGCTGGTCACCGTCCGGCCGGACTACCTGCTGGCCTACCCCGACAGCGTCCAGTGCCGGCTGCGGGCGCTCGATCCCGGCGGGCCGCAGTCGCTGCGCACGGGCGAAGGGCTCGCGGTCGACTTCGCCGGGCCCGGGACGGTGCTCGTGCAAGCGCGGAACAGACGCCTTTCTTCGATGTGATCTTCAAACGAATTGCCCATTGCCGAGGGCGGTAATTCCGGTAGCGTGATTGGCACTTCCGCCGCTGGCATCCGCTCGGGCCAGCGGATCCTTTGTGCTGAGGGAGGGCGCCGTGGCTGTCGGCACCGTCAAATGGTTCAACTCGGAAAAGGGCTACGGGTTCATCGAATCCACCGAAGGACCGGACGTGTTCGTCCACTATTCGGCCATCCAGGCCGAAGGATTCCGCACTTTGGACGAAGGCGACCGCGTCGAGTTCGAAGTCCAGTCCGGGCGTGACGGGCGGAGTCAGGCGGCGGACGTCCGCAAGGTCTCATAGCAGCGCTGATCACCCGATTGGCGAACCCCCGGCAGCCTGCGAACCTGGGACGTTAGGCTGCCGGGCGTGACAGGCGATGTGTCGGGGGACCTCACCGGTCGCCGGCTGGGCAACTACCGCATCGACGGGGTGCTCGGCAAAGGCGGCATGAGCGTCACCTACAAGGCCACGGACGTGCGTCTCGGCCGCAAGGTGGCGCTGAAGGTCATCGGTGACCACCTCGGGGCCGACGCCGAGTTCCGCGAGCGGTTCGTCGACGAGGCGCGCAACACGTCCGCGATCGACCACGCCAACGTCGTGCCGCTGTACGACTTCGGCGAGCTCGACGGCATGCTCTACATCGCCATGCGGATGGTCGACGGCGGCGATCTCGCCGGCCTGATCTCCGGCGGCCCGATCGCGCCCGCGCGCGCGTTGACGATGCTCGACCAGGTCGCCGACGCCCTCGACACCCTGCACAACCGTGGTCTGGTCCACCTCGACGTCAAGCCGGCCAACGTGCTCGTGACGAAGAAGGAGACGTCGCGCGAGCACGTGTACGTCGCCGACTTCGGGCTGACGCGCCGCGGCGCGACGGGGCACCGCACGCGCGGCGGCGACTTCCTCGGCTCCCCGACGTACGCGGCGCCCGAGCACCTGCGCGGCGAGCCGCTGGACGGGCGCACCGACCAGTACGCGCTCACGTGCGTCCTCTTCGCGTGCCTCACCGGCAGCCCGCCGTTCAAGGGCGACGTCCCGACGGTGATCAAGGGCCACCTCAACGGCGACCCGCCGTCGATCTCCCGGGTGGTCGCGCTGCCACCGGCGATCGACGAGGTGGTCCGCCGCGGCATGGCCAAGAACCCGGCCGACCGCTACCCCAGCTGCGTCGAGATGATCGCGGCCGCCCGCCGCGCGCTCGGCGCCCAGGCGGCGTCGGACACCCCACCGGGTCCGCCCGGGTCCAATTCGGGTGGAATCCCCGCGCCGCAGCGCCATGGTCAGGTACAACAGGGGCCGCACCAGAACAGCGCACCGCAGGGAGAGGGGGCCCCCGTGCACCCGTACGGAGGACAGCAGCAACCCGGCTACGGCCAGGGCCCCGGTCCTGGCGGTCCGCAGGGCCCGCCGGGCATGCCGCCCCAAGGCATGCCGCCGCAGGGCCCGCCGCCCGGTTACGGCTATCCGCAGCAGCAGGGCATGCCGCCGCAGGGCCCGCCCCCGGGTTACGGCTACCCGCAGCAGCCGGGGATGCCCCCGCAGGGCTACGGCCAGGACCCGATGCGCCTGCGTCCCCCGATGCCCGCGGGCGGCGCGGGAGCGTTCCACCAGCCGAAGAGCAGCGGCGGCAAGAAGTGGATCTTCATCGCGCTCGGTGTGCTGGTGCTGGCGGGTCTGATCGTGGGCGCGATCTTCCTCTTCAGTGACAGCGGCAGCGGTGGTGGCGGCGGCACGACGACGGCCCCGAACATCCCGGTCGGCCCCGGCGGCGACTCGCAGGGCAACCCGTCCTCGTCGCTGAACGCCCCGCCGACGTCGATCTCCATCAAGCCGGGCAACTGAGTCGTGCGGCGCTGAGCAGGTCTTCTTGCACTCTCCACCCGAGAGTGCTAAACACGGTGTTGGCACTCGACGCCGTCGAGTGCCAAAGGTCGGGACGGTGAGGCTGACCCCCACCCGGGTCCAGTCGTCCGTCGCGGGCACCGAGCCTGGCCGAGGAAAGAGTCCTGCTGCCGCCGCTGCTTAGCAGTTGATCACTCAACGACGCAGCGCGGCGGTGGCGCCCAATACCGGAGGACCACACCGCAATGGCCAAACTGATCGCGTTCGACGAGGACGCCCGCCGCGGTCTCGAGCGCGGCTTGAACACCCTCGCCGAAGCCGTCAAGGTGACCCTCGGCCCGCGGGGCCGGAACGTCGTGCTCGAAAAGAAGTGGGGCGCGCCGACCATCACCAACGACGGTGTCTCCATCGCCAAGGAGATCGAGCTCGAGGACCCGTGGGAGAAGATCGGGGCCGAGCTCGTCAAGGAGGTCGCCAAGAAGACCGACGACGTCGCGGGTGACGGCACCACCACCGCCACCGTGCTCGCCCAGGCCCTCGTCCGCGAGGGGCTGCGCAACGTCGCCGCCGGCGCCGACCCCATCTCCCTCAAGCGTGGCATCGAGGCGGCCGTCGAGGCCGTCACCGAGCAGCTGCACAAGGCCGCCGTCCAGATCGAGACCAAGGAGCAGATCGCTGCTACCGCCTCGATCTCGGCCGCTGACCGCACCATCGGCGAGCTGATCGCCGAGGCGCTGGACAAGGTCGGCAAGGAAGGCGTCGTCACCGTCGAGGAGAGCAACACCTTCGGCCTCGAGCTCGAGCTCACCGAGGGCATGCGCTTCGACAAGGGCTACATCTCCGGTTACTTCGTGACCGACCCGGAGCGTCAGGAAGCCGAGCTCGAGGACCCGTACATCCTCCTCTTCGGTTCCAAGATCTCCACCGTCAAGGACGTCCTGCCGCTGCTGGAGAAGGTCATCCAGTCCGGCAAGCCGCTGCTGATCATCGCCGAGGACGTCGAGGGCGAGGCCCTGGCCACCCTCATCGTCAACAAGATGCGCGGCACCTTCAAGTCCGTCGCCGTCAAGGCCCCGGGCTTCGGTGACCGCCGCAAGGCGATCCTGCAGGACATCGCGATCCTGACCGGTGGCCAGGTCATCTCCGAGGACGTCGGCCTCAAGCTGGAGAACGCGGACCTGTCCCTGCTGGGCAAGGCTCGCAAGGCCGTCATCACCAAGGACGAGACGACCATCGTCGAGGGTGCGGGCGACGCCGACCAGATCCAGGGTCGCGTCAACCAGATCCGCGCCGAGATCGACAACTCGGACTCGGACTACGACCGCGAGAAGCTGCAGGAGCGGCTCGCGAAGCTGGCCGGCGGCGTGGCCGTCATCAAGGCCGGCGCCGCGACCGAGGTCGAGCTCAAGGAGCGCAAGCACCGCATCGAGGACGCGGTGCGCAACGCCAAGGCCGCCGTCGAAGAGGGCATCGTCGCCGGTGGTGGCGTCGCTCTCATCCAGGCCGCCGAGGCTGCCTTCGCGGGCCTGAAGCTCGAGGGCGACGAGGCCACTGGTGCCAACATCGTCAAGGTGGCCGTCGAGGCCCCGCTCAAGCAGATCGCGATCAACGCCGGCCTCGAAGGCGGCGTCGTGGTGGAGAAGGTCAAGGGCCTGCCGCAGGGTCACGGCCTCAACGCCGCCACGGGTGTCTACGAGGACCTGCTCGCCGCCGGCGTGCCGGACCCCACCAAGGTCACCCGGTCCGCGCTGCAGAACGCCGCGTCCATCGCGGCGCTGTTCCTGACCACCGAGGCCGTCGTGGCGGACAAGCCGGAGAAGGCTTCGGCCGCTCCCGCCGACCCGTCCGGTGGCATGGGTGGCATGGACTTCTGAGTTCGGCTGCTTCGAAAGCCCGGTCCGCTTCGGCGGGCCGGGCTTTTCTTATGGCTTCGTGAAGAACCAGACGGCGTAGGCGCCGAGGATGACGACGCCGAGCGCGAGCACCCCGAGTCCCCCGAGCCAGGCGGTGCTCGCTTCTTCGGCTTCGAGCGCGACGACGATGGCACCGATGCCGGTGAGCAGGATCCAGATGGCCAGCCCGGCGGCGGTGTAGAGGACGGTTTTGGTGACGCTGGTGCTGCCGGTGTCGTTGAAGGCGAGCGCGACGAACGCGGAGAAGGCGGTCAGCCCCAGTCCGGCGATCAGGTAGAGCCCACCCAGAATCCCGACGACGATCTTCGCCGCCGTTCTGCTGCCTTGATCCACGACCGCGAACCCTAACCCCTCGTCCGGGGTTCACGGCGGGCTTTTGGGCTGGTCGGAGTAGGGGCGTACGCCGAACGGCCCGGACGTCCCCTTGGCGTCCGGGCCGTTCCCTCGCCGCGTCCCCCGACAGCGGCTTCCCCCGTATTTCGGTGCACCCCCGGTGTCCGGCGGGCACCGGCTCCCCCTGCGAGCCGGCGCCCGCCCGGCGTCAGGAGTCCTCTTCGGGCGTCAGGATCGCGGCGGCGACGTAGACCGGGATGGCGATCCCGACGGAAAGGAAGACGGCGGCGACCATGCCGATGCGCAGGACGCTGGCGTCGATGCCGAGGTAGGTGGCCCAGCCACCGCAGACACCGGTGAGCATCTTGTCGCTCTTGCTGCGGCGGAGCTTCTTGGTGGTTTCCGGGGTGTACACGCTGTTCGTCATGGCTCAATGGTGTCTGTTCGCGGGGTGCGCCCACATCGGGAACGGCCCGGACTCCGACCCTGAACTTGACCTCGGGGATCTACCCGGACAGATCGCGTACTCGCTCGAGCCGGGCTTCCCACGCCGCTTGCACCTCGGGCGACGCCGAGTACGCGTCCGTTGGGGTCGGGGGCTCCAGGGGTACCGGCAGGTATCCGTCCACAGGGGACAGTGGGGACGCGCAGACGTCCCCCTCCAGCAACGAAATCGTGCCCAGGCCGCACGCGAACTCCAGCGAAGGCAACGCGCCCGCCAACGCCAGCCCAGCCGCCAAGCCGACGCTCGTCTCCACCGCCGACGACACCACGCACGGCAGCCCGCACGCCTCCGCGACCTCCAGCGCCCGGCGCACGCCGCCGAGGGGGGACACCTTCAGGACCGCGATGTCCGCCGCTCCGGCCACCGCCACCTTCAGCGGGTCCTCCGCGCGGCGGATCGACTCGTCGGCGGCGATGCGGACCGAGACCCGGCGGCGGACCGCCGCCAGGTCCTCGATCGTCGGGCACGGCTGTTCCGCGTACTCCAGGCCGCCCGCCGCCTTGTCGAGGTCCGTGATCGCGCGGACCGCCGTGTCGACGTCCCACGCCATGTTCGCGTCGACGCGGACCGCGCCGGACGGGCCGAGCGCGTCGCGGACCGCCGCCACCCGGTCGCAGTCGTCGGCCACGGACGACCTCGGGTCCGCGACCTTCACCTTCGCCGTGCGGCAGCCGGACGCGCGGACCAGCTCGTACGCCTTCTCCGCGCCGACGACCGGGACCGTCGTGTTCACCTCGACGCGGTCGCGGACCGGCGCCGGCCAGCCGGACTCGCTCGCCTCCAGTGCCGCGTGCAGCCACGGCACGCTCTCGGCGTCCGAGTAGTCGGCGAACGGGCAGAACTCGCCCCAGCCCGCCGGGCCGGGCAGCAGCACGCCTTCCCGGACGGTGATGCCGCGGAAGCGGTTGCGCAAGGGGATCGCGTAAACCTTCATCGCCGCCGATCATGCCATCCCGACTTGCGGCGAACGGCTGCCGAACAGCGCGTTTCCGGCAAGAATGTTCCCGTGGTCCTCGACTTCCGCGTGCTGGGTCCGGCCGAGGTCACGGCAGACGGCCACCCGGTGCCGCTCGGGGGCAGCCGGCCGTTGATCGTGCTGGCCGGGCTTTTGCTGCGCGCGAACCGGGTCGTGCCGGTCGACGAGCTCGGCCGCTGGCTCTGGAACGACGACCGCCGCCGCTCGAAAGGCGCGCTCCAGACGTACGTGCTGCGCCTGCGCCGGGCGCTGGGCGACCAGGTCGCGATCCGCACCGAGAGCGGCGGCTACCTCATCGAGATCGACGACGACCTCCTCGACCTCTCCCGGTTCCGCGCCCTCGCCACCCGGGGCAAGGCCGCCGTGGACCGCGGCGAAAGCCGGCAGGCGGCGACCCTCTTCGCCGACGCGCTCGCGCAGTGGCGCGGCCCGGCACTGCTGAACGTCGAGTCGGACGCGCTGCACCGGGACGAGGTCGGCCAGCTCGCCGAGGAACGGCTGCGCGTGCGCGAACAGTGGGCCGACGCCCTGATCGACGTCGGCGAGTACGGCACCGTCGTCCCCGAACTGACCCGCCTGACCAGGGAAAACCCGCTGCGGGAGCGGCTGCACGAGCAGCTGATGGTCGCGCTGTACCGGTCGGGCCGCCAAGCCGAGGCGCTCGACGTCCACCGCCGGATCAGCGACGTGCTGGCCGAGGAGCTCGGGCTCGACCCCGGGCCCGCGCTGCAGCGCACCCGCCAGGCGATCCTGACCGGCACCGACGACGGCCACGCCACCCCGGCGCGCTACCGGCTGGGCGCCGAGCCGCAGGTGCCGCACCAGCTGCCCGCCGACCTGCCGACGTTCTCCGGGCGCGAGTGCGACCTCAAGGCGTTGCACGCGCTGCTGCCGGAGGCGATCGACGCCGACACGTCGACGCCGATCGCGTCCGTCGAGGGCATGGGCGGCATCGGGAAGACCACCCTGGCCGTGCACTTCGCGCACGAGATCGCCGACCGGTTCCCCGGCGGGCAGGTCTACCTCAACCTGCGCGGCTACGGGCCCGGCGAGCCGGTCGAGCCGTCGGCGGCGCTGGAGGCGATGCTGACCGCGCTCGGCGTGCCGTGCGAGGCGATCCCCGGCGACCTCGACGGCCGCGCGGCGAGCTGGCGGACGCACAGCGCGGGCCGGCGGCTGCTGGTCCTGCTCGACAACGCCAACCGCACCGAGCAGGTGCGCCCGCTGCTGCCGGGTCCGGGCTGCCTGGTCGTCATCACGAGCCGCTGGCAGCTGCGCGGGCTGGTCGCGACGCACGGCGCGCGGCGGATCGCGCTGGCGGAAATGGGGGAGGAAGACGCCGTCGAGCTGCTCGCGTCGACGGTCGGCCTCGACCGCGTCGCGCGCGATCCCGCCGCGACCGAGCGGTTCGTGCGCTACTGCGGCGGGCTGCCGCTGGCGATCCGGATCCTCGCGGTGCGGGCGGCGCAGTTCCCGGACCTGGCGCTCGACGAGTTCGTCGACTCGCTCGACGCCGACCTGCTCGGCTCGTTCGACCTCGCCGACGGCGAAGGCACCAACATCCGGTCCGTCTTTTCGTACTCCTACCAAGCACTGGAGCCGTCGACGGCCCGGCTGCTGCGGCTGCTCGGGCTGCCCACCGGCGTCGACTTCACCGCGCCGGCGGCGGCCGCGGTCGCCGGTCTGGACGTCGTGGCGACCCGGCCGAAGCTGGAGACCCTGGCTGCCGCGCACCTGCTCGCCCAGCCGCGGCCCGGGCGCTACCAGTTCCACGACCTGATCCGCGCGTACGCGGGCGAAGTCGCTTCGCAGGTCGACACGGCGGCCGAGCGTGAAGCGGCCTTGGACCGGCTGCTGGACTGGTTCCTGGCGTCGGCGCTGAACGCGTCGCGCCGGATGCGGCCGGAGCGCTACTACCGGCTGCTGGAGCTGGACGGCCTCGCCGGCGGCCTGTCCTTCGCCGCGTACCACGACGCTTTGGACTGGTTCGGCGAAGAGGCGGGCAACCTGATCGCCGCGGTGCACCTGGCGCGGCGCCGGCGGGACGACGTCTGCTGGAAGCTCGCGTGGCTGCTGCAGAGCTACTTCGTGACGCGCTCGCGGCTCGACGACTGGCGTTCGGTGTTCGTGGTGGCGCTCGAAGCCGCGCGGGCGAGCGGCCACCGGCCGGGCGAGGCGGGCATCCTGAGCGGGCTCGGCGTGGTCAACGGCGTCGCGCGCGAATACGACGAGTCGCGGCGCTACCTGGAGCAGGTGCTCGCGATCCAGCGCGAGCTCGGCGCGCGGGAGGGCGAGGCGCGGGCGCAGTACAACCTGGCGATGGCGGCGCACAACCTCGACGACTACGCCTGGGCGTACGAACACGGGATGCAGGCGCTGGAGATCGTCCGCGACCTGGGATTGGGCGCGTTCGAAGCGAGCGTGCTGCGGGCGCTCGGCGACATCTGCACGTCGATGGGCGACCACGACCAGGCGCTTCGGCTGGCGGATGCCGCGCTGGCCGTGCTGGGGCCGGACGGCGAGCCGGTGGACGCGCGGTTCACCCTGCACACGCGGGGGCTGGCGCTGGTCGGGCTGGGCCGTGTCGACGAGGGAATCGCGGGCATCCGCGAGTCGGTCTCGATGTTCTTCGAGATGGGCGAGCAGTACGAGGCGGCGGACGTGCTGGCGCAGCTGGGCACGATCCACCTGCGCCACGGCGACCGGGCGCTGGCCCGGGAGTGCTGGGTCCGGTCGGTGCGGTTGCTGACCGAGCTGAGGCACCCGGACGCCGACGACGTGCGCGCGAAGCTGGCGGCGTTGGTGGGCGCGGGGAGCTGAGGGCTGGGCGGACCGGCCCGCGTGCCGACCCCCAGCGACAGCACGCAAGCCGGTCCGGCCCGCGTGCCCACTCAAGCCGATCGCGCTCACTGTCCACTCACTGTCTTGTCGGCGGGGCCACGCCGAGCAGGTCGGCCAGGGTCTCGGCGTTGCGGGGTGCCTCGACCTTGACGTCGTTGTCGAAGTAGACGTGGACGTCTCGCTTCCCGCCGTCGTGCCAGGCCCGGATCTTGCCGGCCCAGGTGCGCAAGGCCTGGTCGGAATAGCCGCTGACGTACAGCTCCTCGTCGCCGTGCAGGCGGACGTAGGCGAAGTCGGCGGTCTGGTCCTCCAGGAACGGCCACTTGCCTGCCGTGTCGGCGGTCACGAGGGCGATGCCGTGTTCTTTCAGGAGGTCCTTCGCCGCGGGTTCGGCGAAGGACGGGTGGCGGACTTCCAGCGCGTGCTTCAGGGGTTTTCGCGGTCCGGGTTCGAGGTAGGGGGTGCCTTTGAGCTTGTCGTCGTGCTTCGTGGCGAGCTGGGCCGCTTCCGTTGTCGTGCGGGGCAGGAGGGCGAAGAAGTTCGCGAGGCGGTCGGGGTCGAAGGTCAGCCTGGGCGGGAGCTGCCAGAGGAACGGGCCGAGTTTCGCGCCCAGCGCGAGAACTCCGGACGCGTAGAAGTTCGCCAAAGCCGTTTCGACGTCTCGGAGCTGCTTCATGTGCGTGATGAAGCGGCCGCCTTTGACCGCGAAGAGGAAGCCCTCCGGGGTCTCGTCGAACCAGGCGCGGTAGCGCTCCGGGCGTTGCAGGGAGTAGAAGGAGCCGTTGATTTCCACCGCGTTCATCCGGCGCGAGAGGTGTTCGAGCTCTCGGCGCTGTGCCAGCCCCGGTGGGTAGAACACTCCGCGCCAGGGCGGGTACCGCCAGCCTGACGTGCCGATCCGGATCTCGGCGATCGCTCTCACCGCCTTTCCGCGGTGGGTGATTCCCGGAGTGGGGTGGGACCAAACGCGGCCGTGGCGGGACATGCGGGCCGCGGGTTGGGACGGATGACCCAGTTTTGCGGACGGCCGTCTGAGCGGACCTTTGTGGTGTCTGGTCATGACGCTTGCTCCTGGGTCTACGCCCAGGAGAACCTCCACAGCCGCGACTGCACCAATCCCGACGCGTACTCCCGCAGATTCCCCGGCTGTCCCGCGAAAGTCGGCAAGCTGAACGCGCGGTGCTCGGCCGCCACCGTCAACGCCCGCGCCTGGTTCCGCGGTGGCGCCGCCACCGACAGCTCGATCGCATCGAACCCCAGCACTACCAATGTCGCCCCGAAGCGGTCCTCCCAGCTCCTCAGCACCGCCGACAGCTCGGCCACCTGGTCCGTGCACTTGATCATCCCCGTCCAGCCCAGCAGCGCCGGGATGTCCGCCGGGCGCTCGGTCTGGACCAGCCCGAGCCGGTGCGGGGCCCGGTTCGCCAGGATCGAACCCGTGTTGCCCGCCTCCGCCAACGGGTCCGACTTGCGCGCGCTCTTCTTGGCCAGCCCGGGAAACCGCGCGCCGAACGGGCGGAGACAGGCTCCGTCACAGCACGAGCCGTCCCACCAGCGCTCCAGCGCGCCCGCCGGGTCGGCCGACGCCACCCGGTGGCCCGCCGGGGCCAGCCGGCCCCGGTCGTCGATCCAGTCCTCGCCGTTCGCCGCGAACCGCTGGTCGTGGGGGATCAGCACCGGCCACAGGCCGGACCGGTCGAACTCGGCCACGCAGCCCAGGTAACGCTCGGGCCGGGTCAGCGGCAGGTCGGACACCCACAGCCGGCCGTGCCACGACCCCGGTGGCAGGGTCTGGACCGGCGGCGCGGGCGTACCGGGGCGGAGCGGTGCGATCGTCATGGACGTCCCCTCGAACTTGTGTTCGGCTACTGCCCCTCGAACAGTAGTTCGAGGGTCCGACAATTTCCAGCGATCCGGCCGCTCATCCGTTCGAGTGAATCCACGAATCCGCAGGTCAGCGCGTTGCTGATGCTCGTGTGACACAAGGTGTTGCTGAGACACGCCACTGCGCCGAAGGGGTGGCCGCACCCGACGAGACGAACCCGACAGACCGGTCACCGGTGCGGATCTTGCCTAGCCGGTGATCGATTGCCAGGCTCTGCAGGACGACGGGTACCGGAGGAGGTGCATGGAGTTCCACGTGCTGGGCCAGGTCGAAGTGGCGGCCGGCGGCCGGGCGATCGGCCTCGGCGGCCCCAAGCCGCGCACCCTGCTCGCGCTGCTCGCCGTGCACGCGGGACACGTCGTCCCGCTCGAGCAGGTCATCGACGCGATCTGGGGCGAGGAACCACCGGACCAGGCCCGCGCCGCCGTCTACACCTACGTCTCGGCCCTCCGGCGGGCGCTGGCGGCGGGCGGTGACGCCGACGTGCTCGCGCGCAGCGGGGGCGGCTACCGGCTGGCCGTCGACCTCGACCAGGTCGACCTGCACGTCTTCACCCGCGACCTGTCGGCCGGCCGCCGCGCGCGGGCCGCCGGCGAACCCGGTCGCGCGGTCGCCCTCATCCGGGACGCCCTCGGGGCGTGGCGGGGGACCGCGCTGGGCGGCACGCAGGGCCGGTGGGCGGAGAACGAACGCGCCCGGCTGGAGGAACTGCGCGTCGCCGCGCTGGAGGACCGCGTCGACGTCGAACTCGAGACCGGCGAAGGGGAGTCCCTGGTCCCGGAACTGACCTCGGCCGTCGCCGCGCACCCGCTCCGGGAGCGCCTGCGCGCGCAGCTCATGCTCGCGCTGCACCAAAGCGGCCGCCGGGCCGACGCGCTCGCCTGCTACCAGGACGGCCGCACGACGCTCCTCGACGAGCTGGGGCTGGAACCCGGTCCGGTGCTGCAGGCCGCCCACGAGCGCGTCCTGCACGACGAACCCGAGACACCGGCCGGCCGGCCGCGGCGAGAGGACCGGCGGGTCCCGAGCCAGCTCCCCTTCGACATCGCCGACTTCACCGGACGCGCCCGCGAAGTCGCCGAGCTGGCCCGGACGCTGGCCGAACCGGCCGCCGGATCGCGGCTGTGCGCCGTCTACGGCAAGCCCGGCTCGGGCAAGAGCACCGTCGCGGCGCACGTCGCGCACCGCGTGCGCGAGCACTTCCCCGACGGCCAGCTCTACGCCTCCCTGCGCGGCGTGCAGGCCGTCCGCGCCGACCCGGCCGAAGTGCTGGCCGGGTTCCTGCGCGCGCTCGGCGTGCCGGACCAGGACATCCCGGCGCGCCAGGAAGAACGCGCCCAGCTCTACCGCACGATGCTCGCCGACCGGCGCATCCTCGTCGTGCTCGACGACGCCTCCGACGAACGCCAGGTCCGCCCGCTGCTGCCCGGCGGCCACACCTGCGCCGCGCTGGTGACCAGCCGCGAACGCCTCGGTGCGGTCGGCGGCGCCACCCACCTGCACCTGCCCGTGCTGGACGACGTGGAGGCGCTGGAGCTGCTGACCCGGGTGGTCGGCGGCACGCGCGTGGCCGAGCAGCCCGAAGCCGCCCGCGAGCTGGTGCGCCTGTGCGGCAACCTGCCGCTCGCCGTGCGCATCGCCGGCGCCCGGCTCGCCGCGCGGCCGCGGTGGCCGGTCGGCAAGCTCACCGAACGCCTCCGCGGGCAGCACCGGATCCTGCAGGAGCTCACCCTCGGCGACCTCGAAGTGCGCGGCAGCCTCGCCCTCAGCTACGACGACCTGGCCGAGCGGGAGCGCGCCGCGTTGCGCCGGCTCGGCCTGCTCGACGTCTCTTCGTTCGGCGCCTGGGTCGCGGCGCCGCTGCTCGACTGCGACGGCCACGAGGCGGAGGAGGTCGTCGAGCGGCTCGTCGACGCCCAGCTGCTCGACGTGTCCACAGTGGACGACGGCGGTGCCGTGCGCTACCAGATCCACGACCTGACGCGCGCGTTCGCCCGCGAACGCGGGGAGGCGGAGGAGCCCGCGGCCGACGTCCGGGCGGTGATCGCGCGGGCCGCCGAGTGCTGGCTCGAACTGGTCGAGCTCGCGGGCCGGCGGGCGCCGCACGTCCCGGCCGAGACGGGCTCGCTGGTCCGGTACCTCGACCCGGCCCGGATCGACGAAATCCTGACCGATCCCGAGGCCTGGTTCGACGCCGAGCAGACCGGCCTCGTCGGCGTGGTCGAGCGCGTCAGCGGGCTGGACCTCACCGACGTCGCCACCCGGCTCGCTGCGACGCTGTGCTCGTCGGTGTTCGCCGTGCGCAACCTGTTCGGCCAGTGGTGGCGCACGCACAACGCGGCCCTCGCGGCCGCGCGCCGGACCGGTGACCGCACCGGGGAGGCGCGGCTGCTGTCGGGCCTGGGCTGGCTGCGCTACGAGCAGGACCGCTTCGACGAGTCGATCGCCTACCACGAGCAGGCCCTGGCCGCCTACGAGCTCGGCGGCGACCGGCACGGGCAGGCCATGAGCCTGCTCGACCTCAGCACCGTGCAGTGCGAGTACGGCCAGTTCGCCCAGGCGCGGCACTCCCTCGACCTCGCCCTGCCCGAACTGCGGGAGCTGGGCGAGGAACAGGCGGTCGTCCAGGCGCTGCACGGACTCGGCCGCGTCCTCACCGAACAGGGCGAGCTGGCCGAGGCCCTGGTCGCCGCCGAAGCCGCGGCGGCGGGGTACGCGGACGCCACCGGCCGGGCGGTCGCCCTGCGTTCGCTGAGCCTCGTGCACCGCGCCGCCGGACGGCTCGGCGAAGCGGCCCGCTACAGCCAGGAGGCGGTGGACCTGCTGCGCGGCGTCGACGACCCGCTGATGTCCGCGTACGCCGTGCAGGCGCTCGCCAAGGTCCGCATCCGCCAGGGCCGTGGTGACGAGGTCCGCGACGACGTGCTCGCGTGCCTGGCCACGTGCCACGAGATGCAGGACGGCTTCGGCCAGGGCCTGATGCTGCGCACCCTCGGCGAACTGGAGCTCGCCGCCGGGCGGTTCCGCGAAGCGCGCGTCCACCTCGAGCGGTCGGTCCAGTGGTGGGACGCGCTCGTGCTGCCGGTCTGGCGGGCGCGCGCCCTGCGCGACCTCGCCACGACGCTCGACGCCCTCGGCGAGACGGTCGCCGCCGAAGCGGCGTGGACGGAGGCCGAGGGCCTCTTCCGGCTGCACGGCAGCCGTGAGGCACGGGAGCCGCGCCGGCTCGCGAACGCGGTCCGTCCGGTCGGCAGCTGAAGAACGGCTTTCAGGTTTCTTTGACCCCGCCGGGAGAGGCTGCTCCCGTCCCGCAGGAGAAGCGGGACGAGGCGGATCTTTCCCACGGTGAAGAAGGGATCAACCATGTCTTCGGTCAGGATCACGGTGACCGCGGCGGCGCTCGTCGCGGGCCTCGCGATCGGCGGGCTGCAGGCCACCGCGTCGGCCGGGGAGCTGCCGCAGGGCGCGCACCGCATCGGGGTGCTGGCCGGCGGCAAGCTGCTCGTGAAGGAGGGGAACCTCTACGACTCCTGGGTCCCCGAAATCGACGGCGTCAAGAAGTTCGAGATCGCGGGCGACCGGATCGGCGTGCTGACCGCGGACTCGCGCCTGCTGGTCAAGGAGGGCAACCTCTGGACGAACTGGGCCGAGGAAGCGGGCGACGTCCGCGACTTCCGGCTCGCCGGCAACCGGATCGGCGTCGTGCGCAACGACGGCACCGCCACGGTCAAGGACGGCGCGCTGGACGCGGCCTGGGTCGAGCAGACCAGCGGCGTCAAGGACCTGGAGCTGACCCCGAACCGGGTCGGCGTGGTGTTCGAGAACGGCCTGGCGACCGTCAAGGAAGGCAACCTCTACGCGCCCTGGGTGGACCAGCTGGGGTCGGTCGCCGACCTCGAGCTCTCCGCCGACCGGATCGGGGTCCTGCGCACCGATGCGACCGTCGCGGTCAAGGAGTCCAATCTCTGGTCGAACTGGGTCGAGGAGATCGGCGGCGTCAAGCAGCTGAAGCTTTCCGGCAGCCGCATCGGCGTCGTGCTCGACAACGGGCTGGCGACGGTCAAGGAGGGCAACCTCTACGCGGGGTGGGTCAACCAGCTCCCGGGCGCCGCGAACCTGCAGATCGCCGGTGACCGCATCGGCGTGCTGCGCACCGACGGGAGCGTCACCGTCAAGGACGGCGGCCTCTACGGGACGTGGGTCGAGCAGATCGGCGGCGTCCAGCAGCTGGCCCTCGCCGCCGCCGGCACGCCCTCGACGGGTGGCCAGGTGTCGCTGGCCGACATCACCGCCGTCTACGGCTCCACCTACGCCACCGACACCGTCGCGGCCGGGCTGCCGAGCCTCAACGCCGAGATGGTGGCCGGGGCCATCACCACGCCGAGCCGCAAGGCCGCGCTGCTCGCCACGCTCAAGCACGAGAGCGGTTTCCGCTACAACGCGGGCGAAGCGGGCCACACCGAGCCGTACCGGGGCCGCGGGTTCATCCAGCTGACCGGCGACTTCAACTACCGGTCCGCGGGTAACGCGCTCGGCCACGACTTCCTGAACCACCCGGACGACGCCGCGACGCTCGACTGGAGCGCCAAGGTCGCCCGCTGGTACTGGGGTTCCCGCAACATCAACGCCGCCGCGGACAACTACGACATGGGCGCGGTCGGCCGGGCGATCGGCTACTCGTACGACCTCGACCCGACCGAGTCGCTCAACCGCTGCGCGGACTACAAGAAGGCGCTCGCCTACTTCAACGGCGGCTCGCTGCCCGTCGCCGACGGCGCCGTCAACTGCACCCGCTGACTTTCCTTCAGGAGAACGCCATGTCGCTCAAACGCGCCACCACGACCGTCCTCGCCGCCGCCGTCCTCGCCCTGCTGGGCGCGGTGCCGGCCCATGCCGACACGCGCACCGACGTCCGCGACCTCGCCGCCGCGAACCTGCACAAGCAGACCTGCAGCACGAACAGCCTCGGCGGCACCGGGTTCATGGACAGCTGCCGGATGCAGTGGGCGTGGTGCGCCGACTTCGTCAGATGGGTGTGGGGCAACCGGAACATCGACGTCGACCGGCTGACGGCCGCGGCGGGCAGCTTCTACCTGTACGGCCAGCAAAAGGGCACGCTGCACACCGATCCCGGCTACGTCCCGCAGGTGGGTGACGCCGTCGTCTTCAACTACCAGGGCAACGGCTACGCCGACCACGTCGCGATGGTCGACACGGTGAACGCCGACGGCAGCATCCGCACGATCAACGGCAACTGGGGCAACGGCGGTCCCGGCACCACCAGCGTCGAGTTCGGGACCGGGCCCGGCCGGGTCGGCCAGTACCTAGCCGGCCAGCAGATCTCCGCGTTCGTCAGCCCGGTCGGGCTGTCCGAGCCCGGGAAGCCGGTCACCCCGCGCCTGGGCGTGCGGTTCGGGGACAGCTCGGTGCAGGTGAAGGAAGGAAACCTCTTCGAGGGCTGGACGAACGTGTACGGCGGCGGCGCCGTCAAGTCCGAAGTGCACGGTGACATGGTCGGCGTGCTCACGAGCGCGGGCGACCTGTTCGTCAAGCAGGGCAACCTGTACCAGCAGTGGGTCCACCAGGCGAGCGGCGTCAAGGACTTCGCGCTCGAGTCGGCGGCGGGCCGCATCGCCGTCCTGCGCACCGACGGCACGGTCGCGGTCAAGGAGGGCGGCCTGCAGGGCGGCTGGGTCGAGGAGACCAACAACGCCAAGGAAGTCGAGCTGTCGGGCGACTACATCGCGGTCGTGGACAACAACGGCGCGGTGTTCGCCAAGCAGGGCAACCTGTACGCGGGCTGGGTCCCCGAGCTGAGCGGCGGCGCCGACGTCGAGGTGGACGCGAGCACGGGCCGGCTCGCGGTGGTGCGCGCCGACGGTTCGCTGACGGTCAAGGAAGGCGGCCTCTACGGCGCCTGGGTCGAGCAGACGTCGGGGGTCAAGCAGGTCGACCTGTCCGTGGACTACCTCGGGGTGGTGTTCACGGACGGCCTCGCGTCGGTCAAGCAGGGCAACCTCTACGCGGGCTGGATCAACCAGCTCCCGGGCGCGGCGAAGATCGAGGTCGACGCCCCGACGGGCCGGGTGGGCGTGCTGCGCGGGGACGGTTCGCTGGCGGTCAAGGACGGCGGTCCGTACGGCTCGTGGGTCGAGCAGACCGGCGGCGTGGGCGACTTCCAGCTCACGAACTACTGAGCCGGGGAGTGCGGGCCACGCCGAGGGGGCGTGGCCCGCACTGCCGTTCGCGGGTCAGAGCGGCCGGAGCAGGTCGTCCGCGTCGACGATGTGGTACGCGTACCCCTGCTCCGCCAGGAACCGCTGCCGGTGCGCCGCGTACTCCGTGTCGACCGTGTCGCGGGAGACGATCGAATAGAAGTGCGCCTGACGGCCGTCGCCCTTGGGGCGCAGCAGCCTTCCCAGCCGCTGGGCCTCCTCCTGGCGGGAGCCGAACGTCCCGGAGATCTGGATCGCCACCGACGCCTCGGGCAGGTCGATCGAGAAATTGGCGACCTTCGAGACCACCAGCGTCCGGATCTCGCCGCGGCGGAACTTGTCGAACAGCTCCTCGCGCTCCTTGTTGCGGGTCGCGCCCTGGATCACCGGGGCGTCGAGCTCGTCGCCGAGCATCTCCAGCTGGTCGAGGTACGCGCCGATCACCAGCGTCGGCTCGCCCGCATGACTCTCCACAATGGACTTGATCACCGGCGTCTTCGTCAACGCCGTCGCCGCGAGCTTGTAGCGCTCGTCGGCCTCGGCCGTCGCGTACTCCAGGCGTTCCGCGTCGGTCAGCGTCACGCGGACCTCGGTGCACTTCGCCGGGGCGATCCAGCCCTGCGCCTCGATGTCGCGCCACGGCACGTCGTAGCGCTTCGGCCCGATCAGCGAGAAGACGTCGCCCTCGCGGCCGTCCTCGCGCACCAGCGTCGCGGTCAGGCCGAGGCGGCGCCGGGACTGCAGGTCCGCCGTCATCCGGAACACCGGTGCCGGCAGCAGGTGGACCTCGTCGTAGACGACCAGGCCCCAGTCGCGCGAGTCGAACAGCTCCAGGTGCCGGTACTCGCCCTTGGTCTTGCGGGTGATGACCTGGTAGGTCGCGATGGTGACCGGGCGGATCTCCTTCTTCTCGCCGGAGTACTCGCCGATCTCCTCCTCGGTCAGCGACGTCCGCGCGATCAGCTCGCGCTTCCACTGCCGGCCGGCGACCGTGTTCGTCACGAGGATCAGCGTCGTCGCCTCGGCCTTGGCCATCGCCGCCGCGCCGACCATCGTCTTGCCCGCCCCGCAGGGCAGCACGACGACGCCGGAGCCGCCCGCCCAGAACGCCTCCGCGGCCTGGCGCTGGTAGTCGCGCAGCTGCCAGTCGCTCTCGTCGAGGGCGATCGGGTGCGCTTCGCCGTCGACGTACCCGGCGAGGTCCTCGGCCGGCCAGCCGACCTTCAGCAGCGCCTGCTTCAGCCGCCCGCGCTCGGACGGGTGCACGATGACCGTGTCCTCGTCGATCCGGGCGCCGAGCATCGGGCTGATCTTCTTGTTCCGGACGACCTCGGTCAGCACCGCCCGGTCGGTGGTCGACATCACGAGGCCGTGCGCCGGGTGGTTGGCGATCTGCAGCCGTCCGAACCGGCCCATCACGTCGACGACGTCGATCAGCAACGGCTGCGGCACCGGGAAGCGCGAGTACGTCGTCAGGGCGTCGACGACCTGCTCGGCGTCGTGGCCCGCGGCGCGCGCGTTCCACAAGGCCAGCGGCGTGATCCGGTAGGTGTGGACGTGCTCGGGCGCGCGTTCGAGCTCGGCGAACGGCGCGATCGCGATCCGCGCGTCATCGGCCTGGGGGTGGTCGACCTCCAGGAGCACGGTCTTGTCGGACTGGACGATCAGCGGGCCATCAGTCACAACTACTGTTATACGTGCCTCGCTCGCGGCGCCGCCGGTGGGACGAGGTGCCGAGGGGATCACGGGAGGGCACTTGACCACACCACCGTCCGACGACAACCCGTTCCGGACGCCGAGCTACGCCGCGGCGCCGCCCCCGATGCCGCCGGTACCGGGGCAGCGGCCCATCCCGCACTGGTTCACCCCGAAGGTGCGGACCACGCTCATCGTGTGCGTCGTCCTGGCGCTGGCGCTGGGCTCGCTGAGCGCGTGGGGCCTGAGCCGGATCGGCCGCTACGGCACCCCGTCGGACGGCGACTGCCTGTACCTGTCGCGGGAGAGCGGCGACCGGCTCGCCTACCACAACGTCGGCTGCAGCTCCGACCGCGCGACGTACAAGGTCGAGACCAGCCGCCGCACGACCGGCACGTGCGCCGCCGGCGACTACGTGCGGTTCCGGCTCGGCTCCGGCGAGACGCTCTGCCTGGCCCTCAACGTCCGGACCGGCGACTGCCTGCGCGGCCTGGACGACGAGACGACGGTTGCCAAGGTGAGCTGCTCCGACCCGACGGTGCAGGAGCGCGCCCAGATCCTGTCCGGGTACGGGCGCGAAGACGAGTGCGAGCGCGCCGACAAGGTGCTGTCCTACGCCGGCTCGCCGTCGCGCACGGTGTGCCTGGCCCCGCCGGGCGAGAACATCTAGAGGTCGATGACGATCTTGCCGTGCACGTGCCGGCCGGCCTGCAGCTCGGCCGCGTGGCGGATCCGTTCGATCGGGAAGCTCGCCGCGATCGGCACCCGCAGCCGGCCCGCCGCGACCAGGCGGGCGATCTCGGCCAGGGCGCCGGGGGCGGCGTTCGCGCCGTTGGCCGCCGGCACACCGTCGACCTGCGCGGCGATCGTGCAGATGCGCCCGTCCGGGACGCCGAGTTCCCGTGCGACGCGCACCGTCTCCGTCCCGTGCAGGTCGATGGCCGCGGTGACGCCGCCGGGTGCGAGGGCCCGGACCCGGTCGGCCAGGCCGTCGCCGTAGGCCACCGGCTCGGCGCCGAGGTCGCGCAGGAAGCCGAACGACGACGGCGATCCCGTCCCGAGCACGCGCGCTCCGGCGGTCCGGGCCAGCTGGACCGCGAACACCCCGACCCCGCCCGCCGCGCCACCGAGCAGCACCGTGTCGTCCGGGCCGGGGGCGGCCACGGCGAGGGCGGCGGACGCCGTGCGGCCGGCGATCGCGAGGGTGGCGGCGGTGCGGTCGTCGACGCCGTCGGGCGTGTGGTGGACCTCGTTCGCGGCGGTCTCCCCGGCCGCGTCGACCACCACGAAGCCGGCGACCGCGCGGGACAGCGCACCGCCGAACACGCGGTCGCCCGGCGCGAAGCCGGTCACCTCGGCACCGACCTGGTCGACCACGCCCGCGTAGTCCGTCCCGAACCCCGCGGGCAGGCTCAGGCCGAACCGGGCGGCGGTGTCCGCGTCGGCGGTCATGATCCAGTCCATCGGGTTCAGGCCGGCCGCGGTGACCCGCACCCGGACCTGTCCCGGGCCCGGCTGCGGAACGGGCACCTCCTGGACGTCGAGCACCTCGGGGCCGCCGAACGCCTCGAGCCGGACCACCCTGGATTTCTGCATGAGTCTCCTCCGGACACACCGAAACGGACTATGCTCCGTTTCTGTCGTCGACTCTAACACAACAACCGGAGCGTGATCCGTTTTGACCGAGACGCCGATGCGGGCGGACGCGACCCGCAACCGCGACCAGCTGCTCGCGGTGGCGACCCGCATGTTCGCGGCGGCGGACGACGAGCCGTCGATGCGGGCGATCGCGCGCGAGGCCGGGGTCGGCATCGCCACGCTCTACCGGCACTTCCCGACCCGCGAGTCGCTGGTCGACGCGGTCTACCGGGACCAGGTCGCACGGCTGACGACCGGCGCCCGCGAGCTGCTCGGCGAGCTGGCCCCCGCCGCGGCGCTGCGGCGCTGGACGGACCTGTTCGGGGACTGGATCGCGACCAAGAACGGCATGCTCGACACGCTGCTCGCGATGATCGAGACGGGCGAGATCGCCCACGCGACGACCCGGACCGAGCTGCTGGCGGCCATCACCACGATCCTCGACGCGGGCCGCGCGACGGACGAACTGCGCTCCGACGTCACCGCCGAGGACATCGCCGCCTCCCTCATCGGCATCTTCACCGTGGCTCCCCGGCCCGGGCGCGCGGCCCAGGCCGGTCGCCTGTGCGATCTCCTGCTGGCCGGCCTCACCCGCCGAACCAGCGGGTGAGGCCGGCGGGGTCGACCGCGTACCCGTCCGGACGCAGGAGCAGCAGCCGGCCGCGGAACTCGGCGTCCGCGGTCGCCGCGTGGACCAGGCCCACCTGCCCGCGGAAGCCCGGCGGCTCGGGGTGGTCGCCCAGGTCGAGGAGCAGGCCGCGGCCGTCGTGCAACAGCGTCGAGAGCCGCGTCGGGCCGGCCGCCGTCGTCAGGTCGAGGTCGGGGACGCGGTGCGCGCCGGGGTAGCTCAGCGAGAGCCCGGACAGCAGCCCGCTGAAGTAGCGGTTGCCGTCCGGCGTCCGCATGAGGTCGACGACGATCTCGCGCAGCGCCTCGACGTTCTCGGTGCGCTCCGGCGCCGTGAACACGCGCTGGGCCGCTGTGTGCCGAAGTACTCGCGCGGCGGCCGGGTGGCGTTCGTCGTGGTAGCTGTCGAGCAGTCCGGCCGGCGCCGTGCCGCGGACCGTCGCGGCCAGCTTCCAGCCGAGGTTCACGGCGTCCTGGACGCCGAGGTTGAGCCCCTGCCCGCCGAGCGGCGGGTGGATGTGCGCGGCGTCGCCGGCGAACAGGACCCGGCCGTGCCGGTAGCGCTCCAGTTGCCGCGTAGCGTCGTTGAACCGCGAAGCGCCGTACACCTCGCCTAGCCGCGTTTCGGCGCCGTACACGGCCGTCAGGGCTTCGGTGACCTCGGTGTCCGACACGGGCGCGTCGCGACCCGGCTGCGTCGTCGTGGAGCCGAAGACGAACCGGTGGGCGCCGTCGCCGAGCGGGGTGAGCATCGACCAGTAGCCGTTCGCCTGCCGCGTCACCTGGCTGAAGTGCGCGGCGCGGGCCGGGACGAGCTCGGACGCGGCGGCGAGCCGGACGTGCGCGAGTGTGGCGACGTAGGTCTCGGTGCGGCCGGGGAAGGGCACGCCGAGCAGTCGCCGGACCGTGCTGTGCGCGCCGTCGCAGGCCACGAGCCAGCGGGCGCGGATGCCGTCGACCGTGACGCCGTCCGCGTCGACGTCGACGGTGGTGACCTCGTGGCCGCGTTCGATGACCGCGCCCTGCTTGAGCGCGTGTTCGGCCAGCATCGCCTCGACGTCGTCCTGCGTGCGGTTGAGCACCCGGGGGTGCCGGGTCCGCCAGACGCTGTGGTCCAAGGCCACCGGCAGCCCGGCGAAGTGCCCGCTCGGGCCGTCGATCTCGGGGCTGGTGTCCAGTCCGCGCAGGTCGAACAGCTCCGCGGTGCGGGGCTGCAGGCCGACCGGCCGCGGGAGTCCCGGGCCGTCGCGGCGTTCGAGGACGGTCACCTCGACCCCGGCCAGGGCGAGTTCGGCGGCGGTCATCAGCCCGGTCGGGCCGGCTCCGGCGATCAGGACGTCGGTCATCACGCACTCCTCAAGTAGACTGAGTGCAAAAGTAGACCAAGTGCAAGTTTGATGACAGCTAACTACCGGACTGGTCGGGGAGCAGGCCCTGGACGTCGAGGCGGTCGGCCAGCAGCCCCGAGTTGTGCATGAGGTCGGCGACGCGCTGCAGCCGGATGCCGTTGAGCGACGTCGGGTACGAGCCGAGCGAGATCAGTGCCGCCGTGGTCGTGTCGATGTCGGAGAACTTCGGCAGCGCGTCGCGGACGATCGCCGGGTCCGTCGCGCTCTGCTGGGCCGCGCCCAGTGCCGTGCGGAACGCCGCGAGCGTGCGCGGGTTGGCCTGGGCGAACGGCTTGGCCGACGCGTACGCCGACAGCGGGAAGTCGAGCGTCGCGCCGCGGGCGCCGTCGGCGAGGATGTGGGCGCCGAGGTCCTTTTCGGCGCGGGTGGTGTACGGCTCGATCATCAGCGCGGCGTCGACGTCGCCGGCTTGCAGCGCTTGCGGCATCCGGTCGAACGCCACCTGCTTGAACTTGATCTTCGTCACGTCGACGCCGGCCGTGCCGAGCACCGAACGCGCGGCGAGCGCGCCGATGTCGTCGAGCATGTTCACCGCGATCCGGGGCGACTTCTTCGACGTCGGCACGGTGTAGTCGGAGCCGGGCAGGGTGACCAGGGCCATCGTGTTCGGGCCGGACGTGTAGGCCTCGCCCTGCAGCTGCAGGGCCGTCCCGCCGGCCGCGGCGCGGAACAGCGCGATGTCGGACCCGAACGTGACGTCGAGATCACCCGCGGTCAGCTTGGCCAGGCCGTCCTCCCCGTCGAGCTCGACGAGCTGCACGTTCAGGCCCACGGCGCCGAACTTCCCGGCCGCCACGGCGATCCGCAGCGGGGCCGTGTCGATGGCGTTGCCCACACCGACGCGCAGGGTGGTCCGTTCCAATGGCGGCGGCGGAGCCGCCGAACCGGATTCGAACACGCCACAGCCCGCGGTCGTCAGAAACGCCGCTACCAGCGGAATCAGCATTCCGCGTCTGATCATGAACCTTCACCTACCGCGAGAATCTGGTTCTCGTGCTGGATCGTATGGTCCGCGCCCCATACGATCGCGGGCAGGGCCGTATCGCGCCAGCGCGGCTTTCGGATCTTCATGGGGCGGGCTACCGTTCAGTAGGTTCGAGGTGCTGTCAGATCCGCGGGTTCCCGCCCGCGGCGGAAAAGGAAACCAGGTGACCCGTCGCGACAAGCGTCCCCGCAAGGGCGGCGACGCGGCGGATCCACGTCCGGCCGGCGGCCGCTGGCGGCTCCGCAACTGGCGTCTGGGCACGAAGCTCTTCGCCGTCCTCCTCATCCCCGCGCTGGCGGTGATCGCGCTCGTCGGCCTGCGGATCAGCTCGGACCTGCGCGACGCCCGGCAGCTCGCGGAGTTCGCCACCCGCGGCCGCGTCGACAGCACCGTCGCCGAAGCCATCCACGAACTGCAGCGCGAGCGCGACCTCACCGTCCGGTTCGTCGCCCAGGACCGCCAGGGCGACACCGCCGACCTGACCGGCCAGCGCAAACGCGTCGACCAGGCGATCGGCACGTTCGAACGGACCCTCGCCGACAGCAAACCCCGGCTCGACGCCAAGGCGGCGGAAAGCCTGCAGCAGACCGACGACCGGCTACGCGTGCTCGGCGGCCTCCGCTTCTCCGCCGAACACTCGGCGTTCCCCGCCGACGCCGTGCTGCGCTCCTACAGCGAGCTGATCTCCGGCCTGCTCGACATCAGCGACTCGGCCGCCGCCGACGTCTCGGACCCCGAACTCGCCCGGCTGCGCCTGGCCGGCAACGCGCTGGCCCGGATCAAGGACCAGATGTCGGTCAAGCGCGCGGTGCTGGCCGAGGCGCTCGCCGCGGGCAGCCTCAACCGCGACCGCACGCGCGCGCTGCTCGGCGCCGAAGCCGAGCTCGCCGCCGCACGCAACGACTACCGCACCTTCGCGACGCCCGAGCAGCAGCGGATGTTCGACGACACCGTGATCGGCCTGGTCGTCGACATCGGCAACGACATGGTCGAGTCCGCGCTCACCCGCACGGAGAACGGCCAGAACCTCAACGGCCTCGACGCGAACCAGTGGGACGTCTCGGCGACGCACACGGTCAACCTCGCCCACCAGGTGCAGCAGGCCCTCCTGGTCCAACTGCAGGAACGCACGGACTCCCTGGCGGCGCAGGCGCGCACGGCGGCGATCTGGGACGGCGGTGTCGTGCTCGGCGTCCTGCTCGTCGCGGGCGTGCTGTCGGTCGTCATCGCGCGGTCCCTGTTGCGCCCGCTGCGGATCCTGCGCCGGACGGCGCTGGAGGTCGCCGAGCACCGGCTGCCCGCGGCCGTGCAGAACCTGCTCACCGACCCCGAGCCCGCCCCGGAGAACCTGCGGAAACGGCTGGCCGTCGCGCCGGTCCCGGTGTTCACGCGCGAGGAGCTCGGGCAGGTCGCGCGCGCGTTCGACGCGGTGCACGGCGAAGCCGTCCGGCTGGCGGGCGAGCAGGCGATGCTGCGCGAGAACGTCAACGCGATGTTCGTCAACCTCTCGCAGCGCAGCCAGGACCTCGTCGAGCGGCAGCTGACGGTGCTCGACCGGATGGAGGCCGACGAGCAGGACCCGGACACCCTGGCCGGCCTGTTCGAGCTCGACCACCTCGCGACGCGGATGCGGCGCAACAGCGAGAACCTGCTGGTCCTGTCCGGGCACGACTCCGCGCGCGAGGACGCCGGCGCCGTCTCGGCCGACGAGATCATCGGCGCCGCGCTCTCGGAGGTCGAGCACTACCAGCGGATCGAGCTCGGGCCGGCGCCGCAGGTCGCCGTCCGCGGGGAAGCCGTCAACGACCTCGTGCACGTCATCTCGGAGCTGCTGGAGAACGCGACGCGCTACTCCGGCAAGGCGACCGTCACCGTCGCGAGCGCCGAGACCCACGACGGCGACTGGCAGATCGAGATCATCGACCACGGCGCCGGCATGCCGCAGGCCGAGATCGACCGCACCAACGTGCGGCTCGCGAACCCGCCGGACGTCGACGTCGAGGTCTCGCGCCGGATGGGCCTGTTCGTGGTCGCGACGCTGGCCACCCGCCACCGCATCGACGTCAGCCTGAGCCCGGGCGCCGACGGCGGGCTCGTCGCGACGGTGCTGGTGCCCACCGCCCTGATCGTCGAGCTGCCGCCGATGCCGGGCCCGCCGCCGCCCGCCGAGCCCGCCGCCGCGCCCGAGCCGGAGCTGCTCGCGCCGCTGGCCCCGCTGACGCCGGCGGAACCCGAGCCCGAGCCCGAACCGGAGCCGGAGGAGCTGACGCCGCCGTCGATCGAGGCCGGCCCGCCGCGCCGGGCGCCCGTGGTGGCCCGCGAGCAGAGCCCGGAGTGGCCGACGGCCGACGACGACTCGCACCTGGACCTCGACGCCCCGACCGAGCGGATGCCCGCCTACCGCGACGTCCTGTCGCGCTGGTTCGACGCGGCGGCCGCGCCCGCGGCGGCACCCGAGCGCCCGCCCGCCGAGCCGCTCCCGGTGGCGCCGGAGCCCCGGCCGGCCGAACCCCTCCCGCGCCACGCGCTGGCCGCCGCGCCGCCGCCTCCGCCACCGCCACCCCCGCCGCTGGTGGCGCCCGAGCCGAACCCGGACGACGAGGACACCGATCCGCAGTTCGCGCCCGTCGCGCCGCCGGCCGCGATCGAGCCCGCCTACGAGTGGCCGACCCCGGCCGAACTGGAGCAGGAGGACGGCGCCGAGGACACGTGGCCGTTCCTGCAGACCGACGACGTCGCCGCCGGGCCGGGAGCGGTGCCGGAGCAGCGGCCGATACTCTCTCTTTCCCCGGAAGCGGTGCGCGAGCGGATGACGAGCCTTCAAGGCGGCTTCCGGCGAGGGCGTCATGCCAGGGGGGACGACACCCGGAACCAGTGAAACGGATTGAGGCATGAGCTCGAAGACGCCCCTGCTGGAAGTGATCGCGCTGGACGCGGCGGACGCCGAAGGCGCGCAGGCGGGCGGGGCGGACCGCCTCGAACTGGTGACGGACATGGCGCAGGACGGCCTGACCCCGACCGTGGAAACCCTCCGCGACGTGCTGTCGGCGACCGACCTCCCGGTGCGGGTCATGTTGCGGGACAACGGTTCCTTCGCCGTCGGTGACCTCGAGGGGCTGCGCGCGGACACCGCCCGGCTGATCGATGCGGGCGCGCGCGAGTTCGTCTTCGGCTTCCTGAACATCGACAGCGAGATCGACCTGGACGCCTGCGAAGCGCTGATCAAGGAGGTCGACGGTCTGCCGTGGACGTTCCACCGCGCCATCGACCGCACCCGGGATCCGTTGCGCGCCTACGACCAGCTGGCCGCGCTCGGGTGTGACACCGTGCTCGCGGCGGGCCACCCCAACGGGGTAGCCAGTGGGCTTTCCGTGCTGCAGCGGCTCGCGCAGCGCGACAGCGGCCCGGAGCTGCTCGTCGGCGGCGGCCTGCGCGCGCAGCAGGTGCACCTCTTGCGCGCGGGCGGGGTGCGCGGGTTCCATGTCGGGAGTGCGGTCCGGCCGGGCGGGTGGCAGTCGCCGGTCGACGCCGGAACGGTGCGCACGTGGGTGGATCTCGTCAAATCCTGAAGAACTGCGGAAGCCGCACACCGGACGGACGCACCACGCGGAATACGCGGCCGTCCGGTGGGTGATTGCTTGATTCGCGGACCGGTTGTACCAGTATTTCCGGCTTTTGAATCATGGCGATGAAATTGCATTCGGCCCGTGCCGATGCCTACCGGCCGTCGACCGTGCAGCTGCACGCGCAATCAGGCTTTTGACCTGGTTGGCGGCTGATTTCGGAGCGATCGGCTGGCTACGGTGGTCCCGCGTTTGGCGATCCGGGCGATTCCGATAATCGATCTGCAGTGCGGGAGGCGGCGCCGTGTGCGCGCGTATTCAGTTCGAGAACTCGTTGCGTGGCCAGCAGGAAACCAGGAGTTCGACGATACGGTGGATTTCCGCCACCTTGGGGTGGTTGATTCCGCGCGGCGATCGGCCGAGTGTCTCCGCAACCACCCGGAAGGTGGAATCGTGACCGGCGCGCTGCCGCGGCAGCGCGGACCCGAAACCTCCGAAGACGAATTCGCGAAGCTGGGGCTCGGCGGCTCGCTCGCCCTCACCGGCCTGCTGGCCGCCGTCAAGATCGCGGAAACCGCCACAGGTGTGGTGCTCACCGCCACCGGGGTACTCCCCGGTGCCAGTCCCTCGAAGGAGCGGGCTCCGGCCTGGCCCGGCGGGGAATGACCGGGAGCTGCCCGGCATCGGCAGCTCTCTACGGACGGAGGGCTGCCATGACGGGCAGTGATGGGCGGGACGACGGGCGCGGCACGCGCGTGGGTCTCGCCGACGCGCGCCGGCTCGAGGACGTCGTCGCGGAGCTCAGGGCCCTGGACTACCGCTACGGCGGTGGCGCCTGTCGGGCGGCCGTCGAGGCGCGGCTGCCCGCTGCTGTGGCGTTGCTGGACGGCGTGACCAAGACCGTCGTGCTGGCGCGGCTCTGCACCGCCGTCGCCGACCTCTACAACCTGGCCGGGTGGACGAACTTCGACCAGGACCGCCCGGCCGCCGCGCTGGAGGCGTTCGCGCGGGCGCTGGAGCTGGCCGTCGAAGCCGGGAACGACGACCTGCAGGCCAACATCCGCTACCGCGTCGGACGGCTGCACCTGCACTACGGCGCCGTCGACGCGGCGCTCGCCGAGTTCGCGCGCGGCCGGGAGGCGGCGCTGCAGGCCCACTCCAAGCTCGCGCTCGCGATCCTCTCGGCCAACCAGGCGTGGGCGCACGCCAAGAAGGCCGACGTCACCGAGGCGCTGACCTACCTGCGTCGCGCGCGCCAGGAGTTCGCGGAGGCCGAAGGGCGTGAACCGTCGCCGTGGGACGCGTTCTTCGGACCCACCGACATGGCCGCCATGGTCGGCACCGTGCACGGCGAACTGGCCCAGGTGGTCGACGTCCGGCACGGCCGCGACGGCATCCCCGCGCTCACCGAAGCGATCGCCGGGTACCAGGGCGGGATGACGCGCAGCCGCTCGCTGACCTTGATCTGGCTGGCCACCGTGCACGCGCTGGACGGCGACCTCGACGTCGCCACCGCCGTCGGCGAGGAGGCGATCGAGCTCGCGGGCGTCCTGCGGTCACCGCGCACGCGCCAGCGGCTGCACTCGCTGTCGGCGGCCGCCCGGCGGTTTTCCGGCAACGCGGACGCGCAGGAGATCGTCGACCGCGTCGACGATTTGGGGCATTCCGGACGATAATCGAATGACCATGGGTAGGTAAACGTCCCGGAAAATGAAAATGGGACCCGCGAAACGGCAGCCAAAAGTAGGTTCCTGATCGGCCGGACGGGTTCTTATGCTTCTCGGCAACCTGCGGCGAGTATTGCGGCGCAGGCCCGGTCCCCACCGCCGAGAGGAAATCCCCCATGCGCTTGCGCAAGCTCGTCGCGGCCGCCGTGCCACTGCCGGCGTTGCTCGGCCTCGCCGTGGCCGTCCCGGCCGCCGCGGCGACGGAACCCCTGGTCACCCTGGCCGACAGCGCCGCTCCGCTCGTCAACAGCGCCCGCGTCGGCGATGTCTCGGGTGCGCAGCCGATCACCGCCGCGCTGTCGCTGAAACTGCACAACCAGCAGGCGCTGGAAAAGTTCCTCGCCGATGTGCAGAACCCGGCGTCGCCGCAATACCACCACTTTCTGAGCCCGGCGCAGTTCAATGCCGAGTTCGGGCCCACCCAGGCCGACGTGAGCAAGGCCGTCTCATTCCTCGAGAAATCAGGGGCGACCGGGATCGAGGTTTCCGGCAACCGCCAGGCCATCACGTTCACGGGTTCGGCGGCGCAGCTGGAATCGGCGTTCCACACCCGGATCGGGAGCTACCACGACCAGGCGTCCGGCCGGAACTTCTTCGCCAACGACGCCGCGCCGACCGTACCGGCGGACGTGTCCGGCGTCGTGAGCAACGTCGTCGGCCTGGACAACCACGCGCTGCGGACGCACGCGCAGGCCGTCGCGAAGCCCAACGTCGTCAAGGCGGTGACCCCGCCGGTGCTCAAGACCGCTTACGGCACCAGCGGTCTGTCGGCGACGGGCAGCGGCGTCAAGGTCGGCTTCGTCGAGTTCGACGGCTACCAGAAGTCCAACATCACCAAGTACGACAGCACGTACGGCCTTTCGGCGGGCTCGGTGACCACGGTTCCGGTCAGCGGCGCGAACTACGACTCGGCGCCGGGCGACGGCCAGATCGAGGTCGAGCTCGACATCGAGGTCGTGCACGCGCTGGCGGCCGCGGCGAGTGACTACGTGTACGAGGCCCCGAACACCAGCGCCGGCGAACTGGCGATGTACCAGAAGATCGCGTCGGACCACACGGTCAACGTCGTCTCGATCTCTTGGGGCGCCTGCGAATCCGCGGAGGGGTCGAGCGCGGCGAAGAGCGTCAGCAACGCGATCGCGACGGGCACGGCGGAGGGCATCTCGTACTTCGCGGCCGCGGGCGACGACGGCACGACCGACTGCTACCGCCAGACGGGTTCGACGGCGAAGGCGGTCGACTTCCCGGCGTCCAGCCCGAACGTGACGGGGGTCGGCGGCACCCAGCTGACGGTGACGTCGTCGAACGCGTACAGCAGCGAGAAGGCGTGGAACGACGGCGCGTCGAGCGGGTCGACGGGCGGCGGCATCTCGACGGTGTTCACGGCCCCGTCGTGGCAGTCGTCGCAGAGCACGACGTACCGCAAGGTCCCGGACGTGTCGGCCGACGCGGCGAGCGGCTCGGGCTACTACATCTACACGGCGGGCGCGTGGGAGACGGTGTGGGGCACGTCGGGCGCGGCCCCGCTGTGGGCGGCGTTCGCGACGCTGCAGAACCAGGTCCACGGTGGTGGGCTGGGGAACCTGAACCCGAAGTTCTATTCGATCGGCAACGGATCGTCGTACGGCACCGGGTTCCACGACGTGACGACGGGCAACAACACCCTGCACGGGACGACGGGTTTCAGCGCCGGTACCGGGTATGACCAGGTGACGGGCTGGGGTTCGTTCAAGGGGAGCGGTTTGTCGGGCCTGATCGGCTGAGGTTCGGAGGGCCGGGGCTGTCGCAAGTGTGCGACGGCCCCGGTTTCCGTTTTTGCCGGTGACCGGTGACACACTGCGCACATGTCAACACGAGTAGCGACACCGAGAAGCCGGGCGCTGGGGTTCGGCCTGCGCACGGCCAGGGTGGCGCGTGGTCTCGGCATGCGCGAACTGGCCCGGATGGTCGACGTACGACCGCAGGAACTCTCCCATTGGGAGATCGGCACGCGGGTGCCGAAGATCGCGCAGGTAGGGCTGTTGCTCGGCGCACTGCGGGTGGAGCCGGTGGAACGGGCGCGGCTGCTGGAGCTGGCGGAGTACGCGCGAGAGCCCAACTGGCTCGAACACAGTATTCCCGGAATCTCACCCAAGCTCTCGGCTTTCATCGAGTACGAGCGCACCGCATCGGCGATCTTCGCTTGGGAGCCGCTGCTCATCCCGGGACTGCTGCAGACCCCCGACTACGTGCGGACCATCCTCGCGGCCGCCGGGCGGCCGCGGGCGGAGGAAGAGCTGCGCATCAAAGTGCGCCTGCTGCGGCAGGAGGTGCTGACCGGCCGGAATCCTTCGCCCTACACCGTGTTCCTCGCCGAGACCGCGCTGCGCCAGCGGCGCGGCGGTCCCGAGATCATGGCGCCGCAGCTCCGGCACCTCGACGAGATGGCGCAGCGGCGCAACGTGAGCTTGCGGGTCTTGCCGGACAACGAAGAGTTCCACCCGGGCCTCAACGGTTCCTTCGTGATCTTCGATTTCGCCGACCTGCCGCCGATCGTCTTTCTCGAGCAGTACCGCGGCAGCGCCTACCTCTACGATGAACAACAAGTGGCCGACTACCAGGCGGCCCAGCGGATGATGGCGGCCCTGGCCCTGAACGAGCAGGACTCCTGCGCACTCGTTCGGGAGGTGATCACCGACTTGGAGGCGTGATGTGGCGTAAGTCCAGCTACAGCGGGACAGAAGAGAACTGCGTCGAGGTCTCGCTCGGCACCGTGTCGCAGATCCGCGACACCAAGGACCGCTCCGGGGGCACGCTGACCGTCACTGCGGCCACTTGGCGGGCTTTCCTTCGCAAGACTAAGCATTAGTCTGGAGGGCATGATCAAGCGCACGGTGCTGGACGCCACCCGGGAACTCCTCCGCGAACTCGGCCTCACCACCCTGTTCGGCAACCCCGGCACCACCGAGGTCCCGTTCCTCACCGACTGGCCGGACGACTTCGACTACGTCCTCGGCCTGCAGGAGTCCGCCGTCGTGGCGATGGCCGATGCCTACTCGCAGGTCACGCGGCAGGCCGTGCTGGTCAACCTGCACTCCGCCGGCGGCGTCGGGCACGGCCTCGGGAGCCTCTACAACGCCTATCGCAACCGCACCCCCTTGATCATCGTCGCCGGGCAGCAGACGCGGAACCTCCTGCCGCACGATCCCTTCCTCGGCGCCATCGACGCGCCGGACTTCCCCAAGCCCTACGTCAAGTGGTCCATCGAGCCCGCCACCGCCGAAGACGTCCCGGCCGCTCTTGCCCGGGCCTACCACGTCGCGACGCAGGCGCCGTCCGGTCCGGTCTTCGTGTCCGTCCCCGCCGACGACTGGACCGTCACCACCGAACGCCCGATCGTCAGCCGCCCGCGCATCCGGGGGTTCGCGCCCGATCCCGAGGCGATCGACGAGCTCGTCGCCGCGCTCGAAGCCAGTGAACGGCCGGCCATCGTCGTCGGGGGAGCCGTCGATCAGGACTCCGCCGTCGTCGAGACCGTCGCGCTCGCCGAACGGCTCAACGCCGGCGTCTACGTCGCGCCCATGTCGTTCCGGTGCTCCTTCCCCGAGGATCACCCGCTGTTCCAAGGCTTCCTCGACCCCGAACGCGGTGCCGTCTCGGACAGGCTCGCCGGGCACGACCTCGTGCTCGTGCTCGGGGCGCCCGCCTTCACCTACCACGTCGATCGCGGGCGCGGGGAAGCTCCGCTGCCGCCGCTGTTCATCCTCAGCGACGACGAGCAGATCCTCGCGCGGGCCTTCGAAGGCACCGGCATCCGCGCGACGCCGAAGCTGGGCATCCGTGCGCTGCTGAACGTCGTCGACCGGAGCACGCGGCCCGCGCCGGCCCCGCTGGAACGTCCCGCGAAGCCCGCCTCCGACAAGCTTTCCGCCGAATTCGTTTACTCGACGCTCGCGGACCTGGTGCCGGACAACGCGATCGTCGTCGAGGAGACGCCGAGCCACCGCGGCATCCTCCACGACCACCTGCTGATCAAGAGCACCGACACGGGCTTCCTGACGATGGCCAGCGGCACGCTCGGCTACGGCGTCCCCGGCGCGGTCGGCGCGGCGCTCGGCCGCCCGGACCGCCCGGTCGTCGGCGTGGTCGGCGATGGTTCCAGCATGTACGGCATCCAGGCACTGTGGACGGCCGCGCGCCAGGAACTCCCGGTCACGATCCTCATCATGGACAACTCGGAGTACGCGGCGGTCCGCATCCTCGGCGAGACGATCGGCGGCGCGAAGCTCCCCGGCACCGAACTGGGCGGCATCGACTTCGCGGCACTGGCGTCGAGCATGGGCTGCCAGGGCGTGACGATCACCGAGCCGTCCGGCCTGGTCCCGGGCTTGACGTCGGCGCTGGCCGACCCGCGCCCGACACTGGTGCACGTCAAGGTCGCCGCGTCCGACCGGACGCTGTACTGAGAAACGAAAAAGGCCGCGGCCGGTTCCGAACCGGCCGCGGCCTTCGAGTGTCCGAACCGGACTCAGCTGCCGGTCTTGCTGCTCTCCGAAACGTCCGAAGACTGCTCCGCCAGCTCCCACTCCGCAGCATCCGAAGCAGCCGTGGCGGCCTCCGCGCCGCCGCCGTGCAGCAGCCGTGCCACTTCGCCGCGCAGCGTCACGAACTCCGCCGACTCGCGCGTCGTGATCTGGTCCCGCGCGGCGGGCAGCGCCACCGGCAGGTCCGCCACGATCGACGCCGGCGACTTCGACAGCACGAGCACCCGGTCGGACAGGTAGACGCTCTCGTCGATGTCGTGCGTGACGACCAGGATCGTGCTGCCCTGCTCGCGCTGCACCCGCCGGGTCAGGTCCTCGAGCTCGAAGCGCGTCTGGGCGTCGACCGACGCGAACGGCTCGTCCATCAGCAGCAGCGCCGGCCGGCTGGCCAGCGCGCGGGCGATCGACACCCGCTGCTGCATGCCGCCCGACAGCTGCCACGGGAACTTCCCGCCGACGCCCGACAGGCCGACCTGCTCCAAAGCCTCCGCGGCCCGCGAACGCCGTTCGGCCTTCGAAATCTGCCGCCAGCGCAACGGGAACTCGACGTTCTTCTGCACCGAAAGCCACGGGAACAGCGACCGGCTGTAGTCCTGGAACACGACGGCGAGGTCGTCCGGCACCCCCGAGACGCGGTCGCCGTGCAGGCTGACCGTGCCCTCGGTCGGCGGGGTCAGCCCGGCGACGCAGCGCAGCAGCGTCGACTTGCCGCAGCCCGACGGGCCGACGATGCTGGCCAGCTGTCCGGCCTCGACGGTGAACGACAGGTCGTTCACCGCGGTGTGTGCCTTGGCGCCCGTGCCGTAGCGGTGGCTGAGGCCGGACACTTCGAGCATGGTTGACATGGGGAGAGGCCTTTCCAGCGTCAGTCGCGGCCGAGGCGGGTGGGCTGCCAGGCGAGCACCCGCCGCTCCGCGGCCAGGAAGATCGTGTTGAAGACGTAGCCGAGGATGCCCAGCAGCACCAGCCACGACCACATGTTCGGGAAGTCGAAGTCCTGCTGGGCGTTCAGCAGCGACCGCCCGATGCCGTTGTACGCGCCGACCAGTTCGGAAACGACCATCAGCAGCAGCGAGATGGACAGGCTGACCCGCAGCCCGGCGAAGATCTTCGGCGCCGCCGCGGGCAGGACCACCATCGTGATCCAATACCGCTTCGGCGTGCGGAAGGACCGCGAGGTCTCCACCTTCACCTGGTCGACCGACCGGACGCCGTCGACCGCGTTGAGCAGCACCGGCCACACCGAGCCGAAGATGATCGACCCGATCTGCATGCCCGAGCTCAGCCCGAACAGCACCGCGAACACCGGGATCAGCGTGGGCGGCGGGATCGAGCGGAAGAACGCGAACAGCGGGCCGACGTAGTCCATCGCCGTCTCGGACCGGCCGAGCAGCACGCCGAGGAAGACGCCGACGACCGCGGCCAGGGCCCAGCCGCCGAGCGTCCGGCCGAGGCTGGGGAACACGTTGTCGAACACCGCGTCGGTGAGGAACAGGTGCGACGCGGGCCCGGTGAACCACAGCTTCGCGGCGGCGGTCGCGATCTCCGTCGGCGGTGGGAAGAACTTGCTGCCGCCGGCCCGGGCGGCGAATTCCCAGACGACCACGAGGATCGCGAACAGCAGCCAGTTGCGGACGACGGTCGCGGCACCGCGGGCGGCGCGCCGGCCCACCCGGCCGGAAAGGGTCGCCGTGCTCATGCGATCGCCTCCCGGTCGACGGTGCTCCACCGGAACAGCCGCTTGCCCAGCTGCTCCAGACCTTCGTTGATCAGGTAGCCCAGCACCCCCGCGACCACGGTACCGGCCAGCACCAGGTCGAACCGGATCGAACCGGTGCCCGCGACCAGGATGAAGCTGCCGAGGCCGACCTCGGAACCGGCGAGGAACTCGACGCTGACGACGGCGATCAAGGAGATGGTCGCCGACAGCCGGACGCCCGTGAAGACGAACGGCGCGGTCTGCGGCAGCGCGACCGACGAGAGCATGCGGAACCGGCTGGTCCCGCAGGCGCGCGCGGTCTCCATCAGCACCGGATCGATCTCACCCATGCCGTAGATGGTGTTGAACATGATCGGCCACAGCGATGCGTACACCGCAAGGGAAATCTTCGCCTCCGGGCCCGAGCCGATCACCAGCAGCACCAGCGGGACGAGTGCGGTGACCGGGATCGGGCGGAGGAACTCGACGATCGCCGCGGTGGCCGTGCGCAGCACCGGGACGCTGCCCAGCAACAGCCCGGCGGGTACCCCCACGGCGATGGCGATGGCGATGGCGATCAGCCACGCCAGCATGGTCGCGACGATGTCGCGGATGAAGTCGGGATCCCCCAGCAGGTCCCCGACGGTGACCAGGACGACGCTCGGCGGCGGCGTGAACGTCTTGCTGACCAGGCCGACCTGGACGACGACCTCCCAGAGCAGGAGGAAGCCGACCAGACCGGCCAGGCCTCGGAGCAGTTTCTTCACTTAGCTGGCTACCTGCGGCGCGATCATCGACGCGGCGTCCACCTTGCTGGTGATGACGCCCATCTGCAGCAGCAGGTCGGGCACCCGCTGGAGGCGCCGCGCGTCCAGTGTGGAGCCGTAGCCGGGCAGGGTGAGCAGCTTGGCCGTGTCCTCGTCGATCTTCGCGTACTTGACCAGCAGCGGCTCGACCTTCGCGCGGTCGTTGAGCGCGTCGAGAGTGGCCTTCTTCATGGCGCGCTGGAAGGCCGCGAGGGTCTTCGGGTTCGCCTGGACCCACTTCGTCGTCGCGCCGTAGCCGGTCAGCGGGAAGTCCTGGCTGGCGCCGGTGTTGATGTCGATGACCGGGATCGCGCCGGCGATCTTCGCCGCCTGGGACAGCTGCGGTTCGGGCATGTAGGCCGCGTCCACCTGGTTGTCCTTCAACGCGGCCGCCATGTTCGGCAGCGGCATCGGGACCCAGGTGACGTTGTTGAAGTCGACGCCGTGGTCCTTCATGACGGACTTCGTGAGGATGTCGGACGCGGTGTTCTTCGCCGTGATCGCGATCCGCTTGTCCTTGAGGTCCGCGACCGTTTTCACGCTCGAGTTCGGCACCGTGACGATCGCGTTGCTCTTGGCGTTGACCGACGTGCCGTCGGCGACCAGCTGGACGTCCGCGGAGCCGGTGCTCTTGGCGACGAAGAACGGCATGTAGGTCGACAGCGCGATGTCCGCTTCACCGGAGATCGCCTTCGTCATCGACGCCTGGCCGCTGTTGGCGATGATCTGCTCGACCTCGAGGCCCTCGGCCTTGAAGTACCCGCCGTCCTGCGCCAGCCAGAAGGGGGCCAGGTCGGTCGTCGGCATGATCGAGACCTTGATCTTCGACTTCTCCAGGCCGCCCCCGTTCGACGAGGCGCTCGAGTCGTCCGAGCCGAGCGCGCTGCAGCCGGTCAGGGCTGTGGCGGCTGCGACGGTGAGGGCGAGCCCGAGCGCGGCGCGGCGAGTGCGAACCCGGCCACTGCTCATGGCGTTTCCAAGCAAGGCCTGCTCCTTGGGTGAAAAGTTTGACGGTTGGTGGACCGAATCCCGGGGAAGTACGTAACTCATTCTCAGGAGAGTCCCGCGGGCCACTGTAGAGGCGGTGACAGCTCGCTCACAACGGGTGGGATCAATACCCGACAAGGTGGTGCACGTCACTCTTTCGGCCTCTGGTCTAGACCCACTGCTCCACTCGCCGTAGTCATTCACGCAGCGTAGGGCCAAGATCCTGAATATCGGATGGCCAACTGTGGGCCGGCTGAGCGAACGCTGTGCAACATCGGGCACGAAGCGTCAGGAGGGTTACATCTTCTCCGGCCGTTCGCTACCCTCTGCACCTGCGGGGAGGTATCAACCTCCGATGTAGTGAGAGAGAGTGCCTGGATGGCCGATCAAGACAACCTTCGGTTTACCAGGGCTCACTGTGCTTTTCCTGAGAGATTCTCCCCCGCAGAGACCACTGCCTGGCCGTGCTCAGCCGCCGTGCCGGTGGGCTGAACCGACCAAACAGACCGATGCAGACCAGCGCAGGGACCCGACCGTGATGCTCGAGCTGAACCGATTCCGTCCGGCCGGACGGGGTTCAGGTGCCCCCAAGGCAGACACTGAAGACGATCTTTTCACCCGTACGGGTAGCGTCTCGCGCTGGTTCCTGCCGATCGGCCGCCGAGCCGGAACGCCGGGAGCGTGCTGACGAGTGGTTGAGGAGAACGCGATGCGCCCTGGCGGGCGCTGGACCGAGCAGGGTTTCACGAGCACGAACGATGATGGTGGTGCGGCGGTGCCGAACGAAGACGCCGCGGGGGTGGGAGGGACCCCTGCGCAGTCGCCCGGAGATGCTCCGGGCAGGAAGGCCGGGCTGTTCTCCGGCATGCGCGATTGGCGGCTGCGCTCGAAGCTGGCCGCGATCCTCCTGATCCCGACGCTGACCGCGCTCGTGCTGGGCACGCTGCGCGTGGTCGACGACGCGCAGGAAGCGGCCGAGTTCCAGCGGACGGCCGACCAGGTCGCCTTCGCCGTCAAGGTCACCACGGTGGTCCACGAGCTGCAGAACGAGCGCTCGCTGGCCGTCGCGCGGATCTCGTCCAACAACCAGCTGCTGCAGACCGGGCTGGACGCGCAGATCGCCAAGGTCGACCGCGAGGTCACCAACCTGCGCTCGGCCGCGGCGACCCTCAACTACGACGACCAGGCGACGAAGGACCGCTACACCCGCGGTCTCCAGCGCCTCGACGCCCTGCGCCCGCTGCGGGCGGCGTTCAACACCTCGAGCGGCCTGCCCGACATCACGGTGATGACCGCCTACTCGGGCATCCTCGACTCGCTCATCGAGCTCGGCCGCGAGGTGACCACCGCGGTCACCGACCGGGACGTGCTGCGCCTCGGCACGAGCACGCAGGCGATCAGCGAGGCCAAGGAGTTCACCACCCGCTCCGACGCCGAGCTGCAGATCGCCGCGTTCCGCGGCAACTTCCCGGGCGACCTGCTGGACCAGACGCGCGCGTCGGCCTCCAGCGCGGACGCCTCGGTCCAGGCCTTCCTCGCGAACGCCGACGACGACCAGCGCCAGCTCTACAACGACACCTACTCCGGCCCGGAGGTCGACGACCGCCGCCGGATCCAGACCGCGGCGTTCTCCTTCGCCCAGCTGGGTGAGGCGCCGAGCATCGACACGACGGCGCTCGGCAAGGACAGCACCGTGTCGGCGGACAAGCTGCACGCGGTCGAGTCGAACCTGCTGGCCCAGCTCAAGACCCGCGCCGACGACCTCGCCACGGCGGCGGTCAACTCGGCCTGGGTCGGCGGTGGCATCGTGCTCGCCGCGCTGGCCGCCGCGATCGCGCTGATGCTCGTCGTCGCCCGCCTGATGCTGCGCCCGCTGCGGGTGCTGCGGAAGAGCGCGCTGGACGTCGCCTACACCCGGCTGCCGGAAACCGTGCAGGCGATCCTGGACGACCCGGACCCGGTCGGCGCTTCGAAGAAGGCCGTCCAGCCGGTGCCCGTCACCTCCCGCGACGAGATCGGCGAGGTCGCGCGGTCGTTCGACATCGTCCACGAACAAGCCGTCAAGATGGCCGCCGAGCAGGCCCTCCTGCGCGAGAACGTCAACGGCATCTTCGTGAACCTCTCGCGGCGGTCGCAGCGGCTGGTGGAACGCCAGCTCGGCGTCATCGACCGCCTCGAGGCCGACGAGCAGGACCCGGACCACTTGGCCAGCCTGTTCGAGCTCGACCACCTGGCCACGCGGCTGCGGCGCAACGGTGAGTCCCTGCTGGTGCTCTCCGGCGCCGGCCTGGCGAAGTCCGTGCCCAAGCCGGTGCCCGCCGCCGACGTCATCGGCGCCGCGGTGTCCGAGATCGAGCAGTACGCCCGGATCGAGGTCGGCATCGTGCCCGACGTCGCGGTCCAGGGCCTCGCGATCCACGACCTCGTGCACGTCCTCGCCGAGCTGCTCGACAACGCGACCTACTTCTCCGAGCCGGAGACGAAGGTCATCGTGCGGGCCGTGGTGACCCGCCGGAAGGCGCTTGCCATCCAGGTCACCGACCACGGTGTCGGCATGAGCGACGAGCAGCTGACCCAGGTCAACTCGCGCCTGGCCGAGCCGCCGGACCTGGACGTGTCGGTGACCCGCCGGATGGGTCTGTACGTGGTCTCGCGACTGGCCAAGCGCCACGGCATCGAGGTCCGGCTGCGCGAGAACGAGGACATCGAGGGTGGCGTGATCGCCCGCGTCGTCGTCCCGGCCGAGCTGCTCACGCCGCTGCGCCCGGGCATGGCGCGGCAGACCCCGCCGCCGGCGAACCGGTCCGAGACGTCGATGTCGATGCCGAGCATCCCGATCCCGGCCGCGCGTTCGGACTTCGACCAGACGCAGACGCACACGCCGGTGCCGCCGTCGGCACCGCCGCTCCCACCGCGTCCGCCGGCTCCCGAGCCGGTGGCGAACCAGGGCGGCCTGGTCCCCCTCGACCAGCCGATCAGCCTCGACGACCTGGTCAGCGGCGGCCGCGCGGCGGGCCCGTTCCTGTCGCCCGAGCTGCCGAAGCCCGAGACGCCGGCCTGGCCGACCGCCGAGGACCTCGCGCCGCTGACCCCGCAGCCGAACGGCGACGGCGCCAGCTCGCGGGCCGGTGACACGCAGTTCGCGCCGCTGGTCCTGCCGAAGCGCGAGCCGAAGTACGTGCCCCCGGAGGAGCCGCCACCGCCACCCCCGCCGCCCGCGGCGGAGGTCGGGTCGTCGGCCCTCGAGGACGATGTACCCACCCGGCGGCTGCCCATCTACCAGTCGGTGCTGTCACGCTGGTTCAGTGAGGGCGACGACTCGGCTGCCGACCCGGTGCAGCCGCAGAGCGAGGGTGAAGACCCGAACCTGCCGCCCCTCACCGGCTCCGACGAGCCGCCGGTACCGGCCGAACCGGTCGCCCGGCGCCAGGAGCCCGTCGACGAGCTGCAGCCGACCGCCGCGACCCGGCACCCGCTCCTCCCCGCCGACGACGGCTGGCACAGCGCCTCCGACGACGGCTGGCAGGCGGCGCAGTCGCTGCTGGAGTCGAAGAACGAGGAGATCACCCCGGCCGGGCTGCCCAAGCGCGTCCCGAACCAGTACCTGGTCCCGGGGTCGATCAACAGCCCTTCGGCCGAAGCGCCGGCGCAGAACAGCTTCGCGGACAACACCGCGGGCATGCCCGGAACGGGTGCGATCACCCGCTCGGCGTCCGCGGCGCGGAGCCGGATGGCAAGCTTCCAGCGGGGCTACACCTCGGGACGGCACGCGTTGAAGGAACTCCCGGGCGAAGAACAGCTGGAAACCAGCAGGGTTCCGGGGCGTGGCAACACCACAGACAGCAGTGAGGAGTGAAAGTGACACGGGCGGGTGCAATGCAGCCGGGTGGCTCCGCGCAGCCGAACGGCCAGGCGCATGCCAAGGCGAACAATGCCGGCAGCTTCGCTTGGCTGATCACGGATTTCGTGCACCGGGTGCCCGGCGCGGCCCACGCGGTCGTGGTGTCGGCCGACGGCCTGCTCCTGGCGGCTTCGCGTGGTCTGCCGAAGGACCGGGCGGACCAGCTGGCCGCGGTGGCGTCGGGGCTCACGAGCCTCGCGCGCGGTGCGGCCAAGGTGTTCGAAGGCGGGACGGTCGCGCAGACGGTCGTCGAAATGGCGAACGGCTTCCTCTTCCTCATGTCGGTTTCCGACGGTTCGTGCCTGGCGGTCCTCGGTTCGCCGGAGAGTGACATCGGCTTGGTCGTCTACGAGATGACCCTGCTGGTGGAGCGGGTCGGCCAGCAGCTGACTCCGGAGATGCGGGCGCAACTGCAGGGTGCGGCGATCCGCCGCTGAGGACCCGGGAACCGAGGAGAGAGCCGTGGACGACGGGCGCTTGAGGGGCGATGGCCGGCTCGGTGACGACTTCTCCAGCGGGTGGTCCGAGCACTCGGACGACGGCCGCGAGGACTGGCAGTCGTTCCGGGAGCGGGTCGACCGCGAGTGGCGGTCGCGCCGGGTGCAGGCCTCCGACAGCGACCCCGTGCGGGAACCGCCGAACTGGCTGACCGACAGCAATGCCGGTCAGGAGCCGATCCGGCCGATCCAGGCGGGCAGCGGTGAGTACCGCGACCGGCTGCTGGGCGGACCGGGAGCGGAGTTGTTCGGCGGGTCGAGCGGGCCGCTGTACGACGCGCGTGACTTCGCCGCGTACAGCACCGAGCGCGACTTCTCGTCGGGCCCGGACTCCGGTGAGCTCGCGGCGGCGCTGCCGCAGCAGGCCCACCAGGAGTACGTCGACGCGCCGCCGCCGACGGAGATGGAGACGTCCGGCCTGGTCCGGCCGTACTTCCGGACCCGAGGACGGACGAAGGCGACGCTCGACCTGGCGATCGAGGCGCTGATCTCGACCAGCGAACAGGGCCGGATGCTCGACCGGGTCCGGGTGCCCGAGCACCGGTCGATCTGCGACCTGTGCCTCGACACCCGGTCGGTGGCCGAAGTGGCGGCGCTGCTGCGGCTGCCGCTCGGCGTGGTGCGGGTGTTGATTGGTGACGTGGCGGGCCTCGGCCTGGTGCTGGTGCACTCCAGCAACCAGACGGTGGGCGACCGCCCGAGTATCGAGTTCATGGAAAGGGTGCTCAGTGGGCTTCGGAGAATTTGACTCCGACGCGAACGCGCCGCAGGTGACGGGTCCGACCTCGTCGGCCAAGATCGTGGTCGCCGGCGGGTTCGGTTCGGGGAAGACAACGCTGGTCGGGGCGATCTCCGAGATCGACCCGCTGACCACCGAGGCCATGATGACCGAGGCGAGCGTCGGGCACGACGACACCTCGGCCACGCCCAACAAGACCACCACCACCGTGGCGATGGACTTCGGGCGCATCTCCCTGGACTCGGACCTCGTGCTGTACGTGTTCGGCACGCCGGGTCAGCACCGGTTCTGGTTCATGTGGGACGACCTCGCGGTCGGCGCCATCGGGGCGGTCGTGCTGGTGGACACGCGGCGGCTCGCCGACGCGTTCCCCTCGATCGACTTCTTCGAGAACCGGAAGCTGCCCTACGTCGTGGCGATCAACTGCTTCGACCGGCTGCTGCACCACCAGATCGAGGACGTGCGGCACGCGCTCACCATCGCGCCGTCGGTCCCGATCATGGCGTGCGACGCGCGTGAGCGCGACTCCGCCAAGCAGGTGCTGATCTCCGTCGTCCAGCACGCGATCGCGCACGATACGGCGCTGCGCGCGGGCTGAGGGTATGACGCCCCGGACCGGATGCGGCCGTTGGAGTGAACTCCACGGGCTTCACCCACTTCGCGGAGCCTTGCCGCCGTCCGGAGGACGGAACGGCCGCCGCTGTCCGGTACCGGTGACGGCGCGGCCTGCCGTCCGCCGGTCTGACCTGCGCGGACAGCCCGCCGTGGCGGGTCGGGGGATGAGCTCCGCCCGCGCCGCCCGGACCGGGCCGGCGCGGAGCGCGGCCGGGCGCACACGTAGGGTGCGCAGCGGCCGGCCGGTGGTCGACTCGACACTTCCGGCGGGGCGAATACGCTTGAGCGTGGGCCGTGCCGGCCACTCCGGAGTGCGGCGCGCGGCGCCGCAGGAGCAAGGAGGGGCAGTAGTGACGGCTTCCGGCCAGGGTTCGTTCGGCTGGCTCATCACGGACTTCGTGCGCCGGGTACCCGGCGCCGCGCACGCCGTTCTGGTGTCCGCGGACGGGCTGCTCCTCGCGCCGTCGGAAGGGCTGCCCCAGGAGCGCGCCGAGCAGCTGTCCGCGGTCGCGTCCGGGCTGATCAGCCTGACCTACGGCGCCGCGCGCTGCTTCGAAGCGGGCGGCGTCAACCAGACCGTGGTGGAGATGGAGCGCGGCTACTTGTTCCTGATGTCCGTTTCGGACGGTTCGTCGCTGGCGGTGCTGGCCGCGCCGACGTGCGACATCGGCACGGTCGCGTACGAGATGACGCTGCTCGTCGAGCGCGTGGGCCAGCAGATCACCCCCGAGCTGCGCGCCCAGCTGCAGGGTGGCGTGCGTGGGTAGGACACGATGAGGATTTCGGGATTCGACGATCCGGACTCCAGCGGCTGGGACGCGCTGCACCGCGGCACCGAGCGCGAGGGTTTCGATTCGCCCAGCAAGTTCGACATGTCGACGTTGTCGATGATCATGCCCAAGCGCAAGCCGGCGCGGCCCCAGCCGGATCCGCAGGGCTACACCGACGAGGACACCCGGGAGTGGGGGTCCTCGGCGGCCGAAGACGACTACGACGACGGTTACGACCCCGACGAGCCGGAGTGGCAGGACGAGGAGCGCTACGAGCCGGAGCCCCCGCCGCTCGAGCCGGCGTGGACGCCTCCGCGCGGCGCCCGGCCGCCGGCCCCGCCGCGGCCCCCGGCACCGCCGGCGCCCCGGCCGCCCGCACCGAGACCCCCGGTGTCCAGAACCCAGGCGGCGCCCCCGCCGTCGTGGGCTCCGCCGATCGACCCGCGCACCGGCTGGACACCCCCGCCGGACCCGGAAACCCGCTGGATCCCGCAGCCCGAGCCGTGGGAGGAGCCGGCCCGCGTCGCGTCGCCCGTCGCCTCGGCGGGCTCGCGGGTCCGCCCGTACACGCGGACGGGCGGCCGCACGAGGTCCGACCACAACCTGGCCCTGGAGGCCCTGGTCTCGACGTCCGACGACGGCCGCCGCTACCGCGGCGTGCGCTCGGTCGAGCACCGCCGCATCTGCGACCTCTGCCTGGACACGCGCTCGGTGGCCGAGATCGCGGCGCACCTGCGGCTGCCGCTGGGCGTGGTGAAGGTGCTGGTGGGCGACATGTCCGACATCGGGCTGGTCCTGATCCACCAGACGGAGCTGATCCTCGGGGACCGCTCGTCCCGCGAGTTCATGGAGCGCGTCCTGGCCGGCCTGCGGGCGCTCTAGTCCGCCGCCCCCGAGGTCTTGAATGACTCATTCAGGACCTCCGGCGACCTGAATGAGTCATTCAAGACGTCAGTCTTCGACCAGCGCCGCCGACGTGATGCGGTGCAGCGAGTACCGCTCGTTGTTGTCGCCTTCGAGAACCCCGCCGCCGACCCGGATCGGCCGGACCACCCGCTGGCTGGCCGTCCCGCGTGAGTCGACGAAGCCGATCCAGACCTCTCGCCGCTCCAGCGTCGCGCGGGACAGCAGCTCCAGCGTCGCCGACGTGTCCGCGCCGCCGCCCACCGGCGCCCGCACCGCCGATCCCCGCCGTCGTGCCGAGGCCGCGTCGCCCGCGCGCAGGTTGGAGACGATCCGCGTCGCCTGGTCGGGGGTCAGCACCGCCTGCTCACCGGGGCTGCGCCGGGGTCCGCGGGCCTTCGCCGGCAGCCGGCGCCCGCCCGGGCGGATGTCGACGACCCGGCCGTCCGGTCCCTCGGCCGCCGGGGCGAACCCCGCGGCGCGCAGCCCGGCGAGGACCTCGTGCAGCGGGTCCGGGCTGACCACGACCGTCGGGGCGATCAGGCGCAGGTCGTGCTCCGCCGCGACCGGGTTGGCCAGCACTTCCGCCAGTAAAGCCTCGTCGTCGCACCGCAGGAACGACGCCGCCGCGCCGCCGCGCAACCGGCCGTGCCGGCGGGCGACGTCGTCGACCAGGTAGCTCAGGGACTGCGGGACCGGCGTCGCGGACTTCTTCTTGAACAGCGCGTGCAGCTCGTCGGCCGTGCGCCCGGTGTCCAGCGCCCGCCGCACGGACGCCTCGGTGATCCGGTAGACCGTCGCGTGCCCGGCCGATTCGACGTCCGCGACCGCGGACATCTCCGTCGCCAGCTCCGGCTCCAGCGGTCCCGGCGCGACGACCGTCAGGTCGGCCTGCAGCAGCACGTGGTCCACGGGGGCCGGCAGCGCGTCCAGGATCGCTTCGACGGCGCCCGGCCGGTCGTCGGCCAGCAGGGCGCGCGTCGCCGTCGTGAGGCCGCCGAGCCCGACGATCCCCAGCGCGGAGGCCTCGGCCATCGTCCAGCGGACGGTCTCGTCCCGCAGCCGGCCGCCGCGTCGCGGGGCCCGCCAGGCCAGCACCGCGACGAGCTCGTCGACGCTCTTCACGCCGGCGCCGTCGGGCAAGTCGGCCAGCGCGGAGAGGACCCGCCGCCGCGTGACCGGCGCCAGCGGGCGGCGCAGGTCCTCCGACAGCGGCGCGATGGGCTTGTCCTTGGCGTCGCGCCCGCCGGCCAGCCCGGGCAGCCGCGGCAGCTCCAGCCACGCCTGCGCGAGCGTCATCCAGCGCTGGGCGGTCGGCGACGCGAGCCACGAGTCGGTCAGCGTCGTCGGCACCCACTCGGGCGCGGTCGACTCGCTGTCCGCAACGAGCCCGGCACCGACGGCCAGCTCGGCGAGCAGCACCGCCTGCGTCTCGTCGATCTCGAGGTCCTTGGCCAGCTTCTTCAGCTCGCGCACGCCGAGGCCGCCCGACTTGAGCACCGGTGGCGGCGTCGCGGACCACGAGCGCAGCAGGGATTCGGTGTGGCGCAGGAACTCCATCGCCTCGCCGGCCGCCGCCTTGTCCAAAGTGGACGTCTGGTGCCGGTGGACCGGCAGCTCGGGTTCGGTGAGCGCGCCCGGCGCGAAGACGCTGCCGCGCACCGCGACGCCGAGCTCGCGCGGCAGCTCGACGGTCTGGTCGTCGCGCCGCAGCAGCAGCCCGCGCGCCAGGAGCTTCTGCACCGGTGTCTCGGCCTTCTCGAGCGTCAGGTCGAGCCCGGCGTCACGGGTGCGGCCGATCGGCGGGCCGGCGGCGAGGGCGTTCAGGACACCGCGTTCGTCGTCGGGCAGGTCCGCGAGCCGGGCGGCGAGGTCCTCGCCGGCCAGCGACGGCGACGACGCGCCCAGCCCGGCCGGGAACGGCCCGAGCGCCTCCCGGACCGCGGGCGGCACGCGCAGCGCGTCGTCCGGGCCCCAGGCCAGCGCCCGCGCGCGCAGCCGGGCCAGCGGCCCGGCGATGTCGGCGCCGACCAGGCCCGCGACCTCGGCGACCGGCACCGGGTCGCGGTCCGCGCCGGCCAGCAGGCACGCTTCGAGCACGGCGATGGTGACGGTGTCGAGGTCTTCGCAGGCGCGCGCGACCGAGCCGGGCGTGCCGGCGCGGGTGGCCAGCACCGTGCTGTCGGAGGGCGGCGGCGTGGAGAGGTCGCGCCGCGTGCGGAGCAGCTCTTCGAGTGCGGCGTCGGACTCCGCGCGCAGCCAGTCCGCCAAGGAGGTCGCGGGCATAGAAGGCCAGGATACCGGGCGGTTGCGACAGCCCGCCTCGGCTCAGGCAGACTGTCCCCGGAAGACCGAGAACGGCTGTGGAGGACGTTGTGGCCAAGGGTGAGAAGAAGAACAACGGAATCGACCCGACCTGGCCGGGCGAAGCTGGTGAGCACCCCGTGACGGAACTCGCGTCCGACCGCCAGGGCTCGCTGTCGCCGTTCGGTGACATCACGTTCCCGCTCGACTCGGTGCCCTACGTGCACCCCGAGACCGAGATCAACCGCTGAGCCCGGTTGCCGCCCCGGCCAAAAGCAGGCCGGCCCCGGGGCGGTACGTAAGCGCTGTCGCCAAGCCATGGCCGTGGCTGTGGCCGGGGCGGCAACCCAGCAGCAGAGTTACTGGTCAGTACCGGTTCCGGCCCCTCGTGAGGGCGGTCACGGGAGTAGGTTCGCTCCCGTCCTGCCCGACCTTTCCCATGCGGGGGTAAGTGCCATGCCGGTTCCCGGTCCCGGATACTCGATCACCGTCCGGGTCGAGGCCCCGGCCTCGTCCAGCGCGGCCGGTGACCTCACCACCGCCGTCGGGCGCGTCGGCGGCGTCCTGACCGCGTTCGACGTCGTCGAGTCCCACTCCGACTCGATCGTGGTCGACATCAGCGCCAACGCGCTGTCGGAGAACCACGCGAACGACATCACGCAGACGCTGGACTCGCTGCCCGGCGTCAAGGTCCGCAAGGTCTCCGACCGGACGTTCCTGATCCACCTCGGCGGCAAGATCGAGGTCACGCCCAAGGTCGCGCTCCGCAACCGTGACGACCTCTCCCGCGCCTACACGCCTGGTGTCGCCCGCGTCTGCCAGGCGATCGCGAACAACCCCGAGGACGCGCGCCGGCTGACCATCAAGCGCAACACCGTCGCGGTGCTCACCGACGGTTCCGCGGTGCTCGGCCTCGGCAACATCGGCCCCGCCGCCGCGCTGCCGGTGATGGAGGGCAAGGCGGCGCTGTTCAAGAAGTTCGCCGACGTCGACGCGTGGCCGGTCTGCCTGGACACCCAGGACACCGAAGAGATCATCCTCATCGCGAAGGCGCTCGCGCCGGTGTACGCGGGCATCAACCTCGAAGACATCGCTGCGCCGCGCTGCTTCGAGATCGAGAAGCGCCTCCGCGAGCAGCTGGACATCCCGGTGTTCCACGACGACCAGCACGGCACGGCGATCGTCGTCGTGGCCGCGCTGCGCAACGCCCTGCGCGTGGTCGGGAAGAACATCGAAGACTGCAAGATCGTGGTCAGCGGCGTCGGCGCGGCGGGCTCGGCGATCATCCGCCTGCTGCTGCACAAGAACCCGGGCGACATCGTCGCCGCGGACATCGACGGCGTCGTCCACTCCGCGCGCGGCAACCTCGACGACAACCTGACCTGGATCGCGTCGCACACGAACAAGGAGCAGGTCAGCGGCACCCTGCACGAGGCGCTGAACGGCGCGGACGTCTTCATCGGCGTCTCCGCGCCGAACCTGTTCGGCGCCGAGCAGGTCGCCACGATGAACAAGGACGCCGTCGTCTTCGCGCTGGCGAACCCGGACCCGGAGATCGACCCCCTGGAAGCGCAGAAGCACGCGGCCGTCGTCGCGACCGGCCGCAGCGACTTCCCCAACCAGATCAACAACGTCCTGGCGTTCCCGGGCGTCTTCCGCGGCCTGCTGGACGCGCACGCGCACAACATCGACGACTCGATGCTCCTCGCGGCGGCCGACGCGATCGCCGACGTCGTCGACAACGGCAAGCTCAACGCGTCGTTCATCGTGCCGAGCGTCTTCGACAGCGCGGTGGCGCCGGCGGTCGCCGAGGCCGTGCGGAAGGCCGTGCGCGCCGAACAGGGCTGAGTCGTACTTCCGGGGTCGTACTTCCGGGGTCGTACTTTCGGCTGACGACCGCCGGTCCTCCGCCGTCCTAGGCTGAATCCCGACACGGTTGGGGGGAAGCCGAATGCGGAGGATCTTGCTGGTCGCGGCGGTGGCCGTCGTGGTGGCATCGGTGGTGCCGGGAGTGGCCCAGGCAGCGCCCGGTGCGCTGGTGTGGGGCGCGTGCCCGGCGGACGTCACGGCGCCGGGCCTGGAGTGCTCGACGCTCGAGGTCCCATTGGACTACCGGAAACCGGACGGCACACGCATCCAGGTCGCGATCTCGCGGCTGAAGAGCACGAACCCGGGGGTGCGCCGGGGCGTGCTGCTGACCAACCCGGGCGGCCCCGGCGGCCCGGGCCTGGACCTGCCCGCGCAGCTGAAGCTGCTGGGGTGGCCGCAAAGCGTCCTGGACACGTACGACGTCATCGGGTTCGACCCGCGCGGGGTCGGCCACAGCACACCGGTGACGTGTGATTTGACGCCGGCGCAGCAGCGGAGCAACGTGCCGCCGTACGCGCTGAACCCGGCGGACGTCACCGCGCGCGCCGAGTACGTGAAGGGCATCGCGCACCAGTGCGGCGCGTCACGGACGGCGTCGATGCTGCCGTACGTGACGACGGCGAACACGGCCCGCGACATGGACCGGATCCGCGCGGCGCTGGGTGAGCCGAAGCTGTCGTACTACGGGGTTTCGTACGGTTCGTACCTCGGCGCGGTGTACACAACGCTGTTCCCGCAACGAAGTGATCGCATCGTGCTCGACAGCAACACCGGTCCGGGCGGCCTGGACGTCGAGGGCTCGCGGTTGCTGGGCCGGGGTTTCGAGGACCGTTTCCCGGACTTCGCGGCGTTCGCCGCCGCCCACCCGGAGTACGGCCTGGGCACAACACCGGCGGCGGTGAAGGCGAAGTACTCCGACCTGGCGGCCCGCCTGGACGCGCAGCCGAATTCCCAGGGCATCGACGGAAAGCTGTTCCGCCAGGTGACGTTCGGGATGCTGTACTACGACGCCACGCTGCCGTACCTGGCAACGGCGTGGCACGCACTGGATATCAGCCGGCCGATCCCCCCGGTCCCGGGCGGCGCGCTCCCGAACGTGGAGAACTTGTTGTCGAGCCAGCTGTACGTGGTGTGCGGCGACTCCGACTGGCCGGAGTCGGTGTGGACGTACCAGAGAAACGTGGCAGTGGATCGAGCCCGCCACCCGATGTTCGGCCCAGCGGCGGCGAACGTCTGGGCGTGCGCGTACTGGCCGTCGGAGCCTTCGGAGCCGCCAGTGCGGATCGGTGACCGGGGCCCATCGAACGTGCTGATGGTCCAGAACCTCCGCGACCCGGCAACACCGTTGACGGGAGCATCGCGGTTGCGCCAGGCATTCGGCAACCGAGCCCGGCTGGTGACGGCTGATCAGGGTGGCCACGGAACGTACATGTTCGGCGGCAATGCATGCGCAAACAACGCGGCGACGGCGTTCTTGACCACGGGGGTCCGCCCGGCGCGGGATCTGGCGTGCGCGGCGGAGCCGTCGCGCCAGGCACCAGCAGTGGCGGGGGTGTTGCCGGTTCGCCTGTTCTGAGCCGGGATCGCCGTCCGAGTCGGTGGCGCGCGCGAGCTCCGCCGGCCGTGCGCGAGCGAGCGCGTCCTCCGGCAATCGCCGACGACGACGATCCGCCGGTCACTCCCGACTGCGGCCCGGTCGCGGCTGCGGCAACGTGCGGTGCCGGTGCCCACCGCCACCCCGCACACGCTCGGAAGTAGCCTCGGCATGTGAGTGAACTCAGCCACGTCGACGAAACCGGCGCCGCCCGGATGGTCGATGTCTCCGGCAAGACCGCCACCGCGCGCACCGCGCTCGCCGCCGGCACCGTGCGGACCACCGCCGAAGTACTCCGGCTGCTGGCCACCGACGGTCTGCCCAAAGGCGACGCCCTCGCCACCGCGCGCATCGCCGGGATCATGGGCGCCAAGCGCGTCCCCGAGCTCATCCCGCTGTGCCACCAGATCGCGCTGTCCGGGGTCAAGGTCGAGTTCACCCTCGGCGACACCGAGGTCGGCATCCGCGCGACGGCGAAGACCACCGACGTCACCGGCGTCGAGATGGAAGCCCTGACCGCCGTCGCGGTGGCCGGGCTGACCCTGCACGACATGATCAAGGCCGTCGACCCGGCGGCGACGCTCGACGACGTCCGCCTGCTCCGCAAGGACGGCGGCAAGACCGGGACCTGGGAGCGGCCGTGAAGCGCACCGCACGCGTGATCGTGGCGTCCAACCGCGCCGCGAAGGGCGTCTACGAGGACAAGACCGGCCCGGTGATCGTCGCCTGGCTGGCCGGGCGCGGGTACGACGTGCCGGCGCCGGTCGTCGTCGAGGACGGCGATCCGGTGGGCGTCGCGCTGCGGGCCGCGCTGGCCGACGACGTCGCCGTCGTGCTCACCACCGGCGGCACCGGTATCTCGCCGACCGACCGCACGCCGGACGTCACGCGCGCGGTCCTCGACCACGAGCTGCCGGGCGTCGCCGACGCGATCCGCGCGGCCGGCCTGCCCAAGGTGCCGACGGCGGTGCTCTCGCGCGGCGTCGCGGGCGTGGCGGGCCGGACCCTGGTCGTGAACCTCCCGGGCTCCAGCGGCGGCGTGAAGGACGGCCTGGGCGTCCTGGACGGCATCCTGGACCACGCGGTCGACCAGCTGGCCGGGGGCGACCACCCGCGTCCCGCCGCCACGGCGGTCCCGGTGCGCGTGGCGCGGGCCCTGGTGACCGAGGAGACGCTGTCGGTCGAGGAGCACGCGCGGCTGGTCGAGGACGACGCGGCGGGCGCCGTGGTGACGTTCGCCGGCGTGGTCCGCGACCACGACGGCGGCAAGGGCGTGCGCGACCTGACGTACGAGGGCCACCCGAGCGCGGGCGACGTGATCGCCGAGGTCGTGGCCGACTTGTCGACTCGGTGGACCGGCGTCCGGGCGGTGGCCGTGAGCCACCGCGTCGGTCACCTGGCGATCGGCGACGTGGCGCTGGCGTGCGCGGTGGCGGCCGAGCACCGCGGCCAGGCGTTCTCGGCGTGCTCGGACCTGGTGGACGAGGTCAAGGCGCGGCTGCCGGTCTGGAAGCACCAGCACTTCACCGACGGCACCGACGAGTGGGTCAACTCGCCGTAACCCGGAAGACGGCGACGCGGTCGGCGGCCGCGGCGAACTCGTCGGGGTCGGCCTTGGCGACGAGCCCGAGCTTGACGAACATCGGCACCCCGTGCGGCGCCTCACGCGGGAAGGCGCGCATGACCCGCGCGCGGACGTTGCGCGCCCAATCGCCGTGGGGCAGCCCGGCGATGACGTAGCGCCGGCCATCGACGGTCAGCGGCGACACTGTGGAGGTGCTGCGGCGGGGTGAGGAGATGCAGCTGAGGGAGGCAGAGCGGATCCACGGCCTCTGAGGGCCGCTCAGGCGGCCGGCTGGCATGTCGGGCGGCCGAGCAGGCGCCCTGACGGCGCGGTCAGCCTCGTGGAGGCTGAGGCGGCGCGGGCAGTGCGGCTCGATCGAGCGAGCGCTTTGCGGGCAGACAGCAGCGAGCCCGGCACATCGAGCCGGATGCCCGGCCGGCGTGGCGGTCAGCCCGCAGGCGCGCTCCGGAAACGCCGCAAGCCCTCCACCGCCCGGGGGATTGGCGGTGGAGGGCTTGGCAGTCACGGCTCGAGGCCGGACTTACGCATCGCTGCGCGAGATCGTCACTTGGTGGCGATCTTCTGGCCGACGAGGATCAGGTCCGCGTTCGGGATGTACTTCGCGTTCAGGTCCTGCAGCTTCTGGTAGCCGCCCTGGACGTTGAACTGCTTGGCGATCTTGGACAGCGTGTCGCCCGCCACGACGGTGTAGTCACCGGCCGGGTTGGAGCTGGCCACGCCGGTCGCCGCCGGGGCCACCGGGGCCGCCTTCTTCGGGGCGACCGTGGTCTTCTTCGGCGTCGACTGCTTGGTGGTGGTCTTGTGGGTGGCCTTGGGGGCCGACGAGCCGCCGCCCTTCTTGCCACAGACCGGCCAGGCGCCGATGCCCTGGCCCTGCAGGACGCGCTCGGCCACGGCGATCTGCTGCTCGCGCGAAGCGTTCGCCGCGCTGCCGGTGCCGCCGTAGGCCTTCCACGTGCTCTGCGAGAACTGCAGGCCGCCGTAGTAGCCGTTGCCGGTGTTGGTGTTCCAGTTGCCGCTGCTCTCACACTGCGCGATGGCGTCCCAGTTGGTCGCCGACGCGGGGGTCGCGGCGATGGCGAGGGGCGCGCCGACCGCAATGCCCGCGATGGCGACGCGAGCGACGGTGCGGGTGGCAGCGGACATCTTGCGGTGCTTGCCTCGGTAAGACATTTGGATGCTTCTCGGTTTCCCAGCGCCTACGAACCTGTGGTGAGGGTCAGGATCGGGGTCCTGGCGCCGGCCGTCTCAGACCGGCGGGCGAGTCCGACGCACGGCGCGTCTTCGTCGTCCCCTCGTCCCTGTCCGGAAATGCTTTCGCTCGGGGTATGGGTCCGGGGATCCGTTGGACAGGGCTAGGCGCTACGGATTCCCGGTCGTGCTGGTTGGTCGGGGCCAACCGAAAAGCGACGGTACGTAACGATGGCCGTGATCGGAAATTATTCGGGGCGTGACCTACGTCACAGTAACAGCACGCAACCCCCGTCGATGTGGATGTTTGCGCAGGTCAGCGGGCCGTTATCTGGTCGTTTCCTTGCCGAGATAAAACACGGATCGTGAGGCTTGCATCACGTGTTTTGCGCAGCGAATGGACCATTCGCGACGTCCGGTCGGCGATTGAAGCGCGCATCTTATGACTGCTCGCCGGACTGCGCCAGACTTGACAACTGTGCCTCAGGCGCCCCTTGAGTCACAACAGTCCCACTCGTTCGTGGGGTTTGCCGCCACTGCCGGAACCGTGCGCCTCCGTGCGGGAGTCCGGTCAAGTACACGCACCGCGACGGACCAGGCGAAACGCGTCACCGGAAGGCGTGGCGGCGGAGCGGGACCAGCTTCTCGCGAACAGCCGGAATTGGTGACGCGCCACGCCGAGGCCGGGAGGAGGTTCGCCGAGCGGTCGGCGGCGCAGTGCGAGCGGTCGGCTGTTTATAGGGAGGGTGAAGCTCTGGGTGGCCGCGGCGGCCGGGCAAGCTCAGACGACACGCCGGCAGCTTGGCAGGGACGGCGGCCCGGGCAGGGGCGTGGCGGCTCGGCAGGGGCCCGCAGTCCGGCAGGGCGGAGCGAGGGCCGAGGTGTCCACAGGCCGACCGTGATGTGGATGATCCGGGCCGCCGCCCTCGTTTTTCGGCCTTTTCGGCGGACCTGCCCGATACGCTGAAGCGGGGCTCGTCCCCCGGGATGGGTGGGGTCCCGGCATAGTCGGATCGGTGCGGGCGGTCTGGGGCCGGTGACGTCATGAACGGGGCGTTTACCTCGCCGGATGCGTTGAACGAGTCCTTGATGGCCATCGAAGCTCGGCATTCTGTCGAAGTGCCTCTTCGGTCCAGCGTTCCGCGGGCGGTGGTGCTCGCCCCGCCCGGCTGGTGGAGCCCTGGCGTCAGGTGACTGGAATGGGTCATGGCGTGTGGGGAGGGGTGGGGCTTGGGGACGTGCATTCGGGTCGCGTGAGGTGGGGCGGGGCAGCTGTCCTGTCAAAGCCCTTCCGGCACCCCGAAGCTGTCATCGTGACTACGGCCGGCAACACCGCGTCAAGGCGGGAAAGATGCCTTGACCCGGCGCTGCCGGCCGTGTTCTGGCTTCGGATCGGGGTGCGGGGGAGTCTGGGTCCTCGTCGGTGCCCGTTCTCGGGGGCCTCTCGCCTTTGGCATCGGCTTTTGTGGCGTGGCGAGACGAGGCGCAGTCGTTCAGGCGGCGGATGACATGAACGAGTCGTTCACCTCGCCAGATGCGATGAACGAGTCGTTCACGACCACCGAAGCTCGGCATCCCGCCGACGCGCCTCTTCGGCCCGGCGTTCCGCGGGCTGTGGTGCCGGGCGGAGCATCGCCCCACCCGACTTTGCCGGAGCCCTGCCCGGGATGGGTGGGGGTCTGCTTTCCGGGGCCTCAGCTGGGCCGGCACCTCAGCAGGGCTCGCAGCCCCACAGAAGGCATCGAAACCGGCCTCAGCCGCCCGCAAAGGGCGGCAGCACGTCCAACTCGGCACCGTCCCGCAGCCCACGCCCGAGATCCCGCACCGCAACCCCGTCCAACAGATAACTCGCAGCGTCGAGAACCCGCGGCAACCCCGCCGGGTGCAGCCGCCGCAGCTCGATCACCGCGTCGCCCACCGAAGCGCCCTCCGGTAGCTGGACCTTCTCCTCTTCTTCGCCCGCCGCGGCTCGCGCCGAGGCGAAGTACCGCACCACGATGGTCAGAGTCGACATCTCAGCCGCCGATCGCGCTCATCGGCCGGATCGGCTGGGCGAATCCGGCGTCGTTGATCTCGTGTCCCGCGAGCTTGCCCCACATCGTCGCCCGCCAGGCGTCCGCAATCTCTTCATCACGCGCGCCCGCGCGCGCGAGGGAGCGCAAGTCCGTCTCGTCATTGCTGAACAAGCACGACCGCACCGCGCCGTCCGCCGTCAGCCGCGTGCGCTCGCACGCCGCGCAGAACGGGCGGGTCACCGACGCGATCACGCCGACGTCGCCCGGTCCGCCGTCGACCAGCCAGCGCTCGGCCGGCGCGCCACCCCGCGCCGCCGGGAACGGCGTCAGCTCGAACGACCCCTCCAGCATCGACAGGATCTCCGCCGCGGTGATCATCTCGCCGCGGTTCCAGCCGTGCTGGGCGTCCAGCGGCATCTGCTCGATGAACCGCAGGTGGTAGCCCTCGGCGAGGCAGAACTTGAGCAGCGGCACGGCTTCGGTCTCGTTGACGCCCCGCATGAGCACCGCGTTGACCTTCACCGGCGACATCCCGGCGTCGCGCGCGGCGGCCATGCCGGCGAGCACGTGCGAGAGCCGGTCGCGGCGGGTGATCTCGAGGAACGTCTTCGGGTCGATCGTGTCGAGCGAGACGTTGATCCGGTTCAACCCCGCCTCGGCGAGGCCGGCCGCGCGGCGGGCGAGCCCGATCCCGTTGGTCGTCATGGACAACCGGGGCCGGGGCGACAACGCCGTGATCCGCCCGACGATGTCCTCGAGGCCCGGCCGCAGCAGCGGTTCGCCGCCGGTGAGCCGGATGTCGGTGACGCCGAGCTGCTCGACGGCGATCCGCATGAGCCGGACCAGCTCGTCGTCGCTCAGCACCTGCTCGCCCGGCATCCAGTCGAGGCCCTCCGCGGGCATGCAGTAGGTGCAGCGCAGGTTGCACCGATCCGTCAGGGAAACCCGCAGATCGGTGGCCACCCGGCCGAAGGTGTCGATGAGGTGCGGGTTCTCGGGCCTGGGCACGCGAGATGACCCTCGTGTACCGGGGACGCGAGGAAACCCGAGATCCACTGCTGTCATTACGCACAGAGTAGCTCCGGAACGCGCGATCCCGTCGTGCCAAGTAGGATCCTTTGCCGAGTGAGTGGTTCAGTTGCCGAACTAACGAGGGCCTGTGACGGAAAAGACTTACCCGGTCACCGAAGAGGAGCTCTTCCGCTTCGCGGAATTGGGCCGCGCGGGCAGCACGTTCACCGTCCTGCGGCACGCGCGGATCGCCGAGCGGATGGGCCTGTCCGGCACCGACCACAAGACGTTCGACCTGGTCATCCAATCGGGCGGACCGTTGACCGCGGGCCGGATCGCCGAGCTGACGGGCCTGTCCACCGGTGCCGTGACCGGCGTCATAGACCGGCTCGAGAAGGTCGGTCTGGTCCGCCGCGTGCGCGATCCGGAGGACCGGCGCAAGGTCCTCGTCGAGGTCGTGCCGGGGGCCGCCGACCGCTTCGCGCCCCTCTTCGCATCGGCCTTCGACACCCTCCGCGAGACGCTCGCGCAGTTCTCCCCGGCCGAGCGGAAAGCGATCGAGCGTTATCAGAATGTCATCCTCGAACAGCTGCGCGCCGAAGTCATGCACAATTCGCGCCCTGCGTAGCTTTTCCTCAACTGCGGAGATAATGTCAGCGCCATGCCGCAATTTCGGTTGTCCGAGGCCGCGCGCCTGCTCGGCGTCAGTGACGACACGGTCCGGAGGTGGGTGCGCGCGGGGCAGCTGACCGCGACCGACGACGCCGCCGGCCGCAAGGTCGTCGACGGCGCCCAGCTCGCGGGCTTCGCCCGGGCCCAGGCCTCCGGCCCCGAGGACCCCTCCACCGTCGGCCGCTCGGCCCGCAACCGGTTCGTCGGGCTGGTCACCGAGGTCATCGCCGACAAGGTGATGGCCCAGGTGGAACTGCAGTGCGGGGCACACCGCGTGGTGTCCCTGATGAGTACGGAAGCCGTCCGCGAGCTGGGCCTGCGCCCCGGGGTGCTCGCGGTCGCGGTGGTCAAGGCGACCACTGTCGTGGTGGAAACACCGGAAGGAAGTCGATGAAGAAGCTCGCTCTCGCCGTCGCGGCCGTCGCCCTGTTCGCGGGCGCGTGCAGCAGCTCGGACGAGCCCAGCACGCAGACCGGCGGGTCGTCGGTCACCGCGCCCGCGCCGAAGGGCGGCGGCGACGCCGGCACCGGCACGCTCACCGTGTTCGCCGCCGCGTCCCTCACCGAGTCGTTCACCGCGCTCGGCAAGGAGTTCGAAGCCCAGCACCCCGGCGTCACCGTGAAGTTCAGCTTCGCGGGCTCGTCCGGCCTGGTCCAGCAGCTGACCAACGGCGCCAAGGCCGATGTCTTCGCCTCGGCCGACCAGGCCAACATGGACAAAGCGGTCCAGGGCGGCGTGATCGACGGCCAGCCGACGGTCTTCGCGACGAACAAGCTCGCCATCGCGGTCGCGCCGGGCAACCCCAAGGGCATCAAGTCCTTCGCGGACCTGAACAAGGCCGGCCTGACCGTCGTCACCTGCGCGCCGCAGGTGCCGTGCGGCTCGGCGACCAAGAAGGTCGAGACCGCCACCGGCGTCACGCTCAAGCCGAAGAGCGAAGAGCAGGACGTCAAGCAGGTGCTGAACAAGGTCGCCTCCGGTGACGCCGACGCGGGCCTGGTCTACGTCACCGACGCCACCTCGGCCGCGGGCAAGGTCGAGAAGGTCGACTTCCCCGAGGCGTCCGGCGCGATCAACAACTACCCGATCGCCGTGGTCAAGGGCGGGCAGAGCGCTCTGGCCAAGCAGTTCGACGACTTCGTCCTCGGCACCGAGGGCAAGAACGAGCTGACGAAGGCCGGGTTCGGCCCTGCGCAGTAAGCGGCTCTCCAGCGGCCGGCCGGGATCCGTCCCGGCCGGCCGTTCGCGCGTTCCGTGGGTCCTCGGCATCCCGGCCACCCTCGCGCTGGCTCTCGTCGTCCTGCCGGTCGTCGGGCTGCTGGTGCGCTCGGACCTGACGCGGCTGCCGTCGCTGATCGCCACGCCGTCGTCGTGGCACGCGCTGCGGCTGTCGCTCATCACGGCCGCTCTGTCCACTTCGGCCTGCGTGCTGCTCGGCGTGCCGCTGGCCGTCGTCCTCGCCCGGGCCCGGTTCCGCGGGGTCAGGCTGCTGCGCTCGATCGTGTTGCTGCCGCTGGTGCTGCCGCCGGTCGTCGGTGGCCTCGCACTCCTCTACCTGCTCGGCCGCAAGGGCTTCCTCGGCATGCTGATCACGACGTTGACCGGGGAATCGGTGCCGTTCACCACGACCGCGGTGGTCATCGCGCAGACGTTCGTCGCGATGCCGTTCCTCGTGGTCAGCCTCGAAGGCGCGCTGCGCGGCGCCGGCGACCGCTACGAGCAGGTCGCCGCGACCCTCGGCGCCCGCCCGTGGACCGTCTTCCGGCGCGTCACGCTGCCCCTGCTGCTGCCCGCGCTCGGCTCCGGCGTCGTCCTCAGCTTCGCCCGCGCGCTCGGCGAGTTCGGCGCGACGATCACCTTCGCCGGCAGCCTCGAAGACGTCACGCGCACGCTGCCGCTCGAGGTCTACACCCAGGCCGAAGTGGACATCGACAGCGCCGTCGCGCTCTCGCTGCTGCTCATCGTCGTGGCGGTCCTGGTCATCGCCGTCGCGCGGCCGCGCTCGTGGGAAGGCGGCCTGCGGTGAGCCTGACCGCCCGGATCGAGGCCGTCCGCGGCTCGTTCTCGCTGGACGTCGACCTCGACGTGCCCACCGGAACCGTGCTGGCGCTGCTCGGCCCGAACGGCTCGGGCAAGTCGACGGTGCTGGGCTGCCTCGCCGGGCTCATCACGCCGACGTCGGCGGAGATCACCGTGGCCGGGCGCGCGCTGGCCGGCGTCGCGCCGCACCGGCGTGGGATCGGCCTGCTGTCCCAGGACGCGCTGCTCTTCCCGCACCTGTCCGCGGCCGACAACGTCGCGTTCTCGCCGCGCTCGACCGGCGCCGGCCGCCGCGCCGCGCGGGAGCGGGCCTTCTACTGGCTGGCCGAAGTGGACGCCGTCGCGCTCGCGGACCGGCGGCCCGGGCAGCTCTCCGGCGGCCAGGCCCAGCGCGTCGCGATCGCCCGGGCGCTGGCCGCCGAGCCGGACCTGCTGCTGCTCGACGAGCCGTTCGCGGCGCTGGACGTCGACGCCGCGCCGGCGATCCGCGGCCTGCTGCGGCGGGTGCTCAAGACCGGGCCGACGACCGTCCTCGTGACGCACGACCCCCTGGACGCGCTCGCGCTCGCCGACCACGTCGCGGTGATGAACGGCGGCCGGATCGTCGAACGCGGCCCGACCCGCGAAGTGCTTTCCGCACCGCGGACGGCGTTCACCGCGCGGATCGCCGGGCTCAACCTCGTCGCCGGCACCGCGGTTCCCGACGGCCTGAGGACGCCGTCGGACGAGGTGGTGAGCGGGATCCCGGCCGAGGACGTCGTGCTGGGGGAGCCCGCGGTTGCGGTGTTCCCGCCGAACGCCGTCGCCGTCTACCCCCACGACGGCGAGCACCGCGGCAGCCCGCGCAACACGGCCGACGCCGTCGTCGCGGCCCTGGAACCGCACGGGCCGGTGATCCGCCTGCGCGCCGAGGGCGACGGCTGGGCGCACGGGCTGACCGCCGACCTGACCCCGGCCGCCGTGGCCGAGCTCGCATTGGAGCCCGGCTCGGCGGTGACGCTGTCGGTGAAGGCCGCGACCGTGGTGGTGCACCCGGCCGCGGCCTCCTAGCCGACGGGGGTCAGCCCTCGTGGTGGTGGCCGCCGCCCGGGTGGACGTGGAACTTCGCCACCTCCGGCGGGTGCACGACGAACGGCCGCATCATGCCTTCGTCCTCGTGGTCGAGGATGTGGCAGTGGAACATGAACTGGCCGGTGCCGCCGCCGAACTGGCCGGCGACGCTCACCCACTGGCCGGGGTTCACGATGATCGTGTCCTTCCAGCCCTCCTCGTACTTCTCCAGCGGGACGTCGGTGAACCCGCTGATCGGCGCCGTCGTCCGTTCCGTCGGCTGGTCGAACGTCGTCGTGAACGCCCGCCGGAACAGCGCCTGGAACTCCGTCAGGTGGATGTGGATCGGGTGCGCGGGCCCGCCGTTCGCGACGTGCAGGATGTTCCACACCGCCCAGCGGTCGTGGTCGATGAAGATGCCCGTGGTGTCGTCGAAGAGCCGGCCGACCATCCGGAACGTCTTCAGCCCGCCTGACGGGTCCTGGACCTGGATGACGCCCTCGCCGCCCGGGTCGGCGTCGACCTGCTCGAGGTCCCACATCTCCGGGTGGCCGGCGGAGTTGAGCAGCAGTGCGATCCAGGCGTGGTCGTGGTCCTCCGGCAGCGTCGTGCCGTGCTGCAGCCGCACGTAGGACGGCGACACCTTTTCGGGCAGCGTGAACGAGTCGTGCTTCGCGCGGCCGTCCACCCGGAACTCCATGAGGTCCGGCTCGATGGTGCCGAGCCGCGGGTCGGCGTTGCGCAGCTTGAGCTTCTGCCCCTTGAACCGGCTGAAGTCGATCAGCACGTCGAAGCGTTCGGCCGGGGCGACGGTCAGGCCGTTGCGGGGCAGCTCGGCCGGCACCGGCAGGAGGCCGCCGTCGGTGCCGATCAGGCGGACGGCGTCGTTCACCGGGTTGTTGTTCTCGTCGACCAGGTTCAGCGTGTAGAACCGCGAGTTGGCCGCGTTGAGCAGCCGGAAGCGGTACCACTTCGCGTCGACGTCCAGGTGCGGCCAGATCACGCCGTTCACCAGGTTGAACGGCCCGGAGAACGGGATCATCGGGCCGTTCGGGACGTACGGGAACTTGAACAGCAGCTGCCCGGTGAGCGCGCCGGTCGCCGGGTCGGTGTCGAGGTTGCGGTCGGTGATGATCAGCGGGATCTCGCGGTCGCCGTGCGGCAGGTCGAGCGCGTCCTCTTCGTCGTCGCGGATCAGGTACATCCCGGCCAGGCCGGTGTGGACGTTGAAGCGCGTGATAGCCATGGCGTGGTCGTGGTACCAGAGCGGCATCGCGGGCTGGCGGTTCTGGTACTCGGCCAGCTGCGACGTGCCCTTGAGGCCGGCGTTGTGCGCCCAGCCGTCGTTGCCCGCGTTGGTGCGCGCGCCGTGCAGGTGGACGACGGTCCACGCCGGCAGGTCGGCGACGCCGTCGACGATCGAGTAACCCGGGCGGTCCAGTTCGCGGCCCGGGCGGCTCGTCGGCCCGTCCGTCACCGGCCCCTGAACGGCCACCAGCGGGAACTCCCCGTCGATTTCGTTCGACCACGAAATCCGCAGCTGCTTGCCGCTGCGCACTTCGATCGTCGGACCCGGGAAATGGCCCGCGTACGTCCACAACGTACTTTCCGGCAATTGCGAGTGCAGCCGCTGGCGCTTGGTCACCATCGGAATGGTGATCAATTCCCGGCTGCGGGCCCGGAACACGGGCGGAATCGGCAGTGGGTCGAGGAACTTGGTGAGTCCCCAGTTCGGCCCGGTGATCGGCGTGGCCGCGGCCGGGCGTTCGATGATTTCGGTCATTTGTTCTCCCCCTTCGCGTTCGGGGGCAGGAAGAATTGCGCCACGGCGACCCGCGCCGGCGACGTCGAAAAGTATTCCCCCGAACCCCCTCGGTGGCCGGGAACGCGACTCCCCTCGCGGTACCGGCAATTCCCACTGTAACCCTTTTCGCGGCAGACCGCAGGTGTCTCGCGCGCGTGATAGGTTCCGCGCATGAACGATCGCCGGTGGACGTACCTCTCCGACATGGACGGCGTCCTGGTCAAGGAGGAGCACCTCGTCCCCGGGGCCGACGAGTTCCTCGCCGAGCTGAAGTCGAACGGCATCGACTTCCTGGTGCTGACCAACAACTCGATCTACACCCCGCGCGACCTGCGGGCCCGGCTGGAGCGCACCGGGCTCGACATCCCGGAGGAGTCGATCTGGACGTCGGCGCTGGCGACGGCGAAGTTCCTCTCGTCGCAGCGGCCGAACGGCTCGGCGTACGTCATCGGCGAAGCGGGCCTCACGACGGCGCTGCACGAGGTCGGGTACGTCCTGACCGAGCGCGACCCGGACTACGTCGTGCTCGGCGAGACCCGCACGTACAGCTTCAGCGCCATCACGCGCGCGATCCGGCTGATCGAGGGCGGCGCGAAGTTCATCGCGACCAACCCGGACGCGACCGGCCCGAGCGTCGAGGGTTCGATGCCGGCCACCGGGTCCGTCGCGGCGCTGATCGAGAAGGCCACCGGCCGCTCGCCGTACTACGTCGGCAAGCCGAACCCGCTGATGATGCGCTCGGCGTTGCGCCGATTGGGTGCGCATTCGGAGTCGACGCTGATGATCGGCGACCGGATGGACACCGACGTGCACTCGGGCATCGAGGCCGGTCTGCAGACGATCCTGGTGCTCACCGGCATATCCACCCGGGAGTCGGCCGAACGCTATCCGTATCGGCCCACACTGGTGATCGACTCGGTCGCTGACCTGATCGGGCGGACCCTGGACCCGTTCGGCGAAGGCTGACCACCGGCCGGGCAGGCGAAGGGCTTATCGTCACCGGATGAGCAACTCCACGTACGTTGTCGGCGACGTGCACGGCCACCGCGACGAGCTGGTCGACGCACTGCGCGCCGAGGGGTTGGTGGACGACGAGGGCAACTGGTCGGGCGGCGAGGACCAGCTGTGGTTCCTGGGGGACTTCGTCGACCGCGGCCCGGACGGCGTCGGCGCGATCGACCTGGTCATGCGGCTCGAGGAGCAGGCGGCCGAGGCGGGCGGCCAGGTCCAGACGCTGCTGGGCAACCACGAGATCCTGGCGCTGGGGATGTACCACTTCGGCGACGAGCCGGTGCCGTCCGACTTCGGGCCACGCAGCTTCGCCCGCAGCTGGGAGATCAACGGGGGCCTGCTGTCGGACCAGGACCGGCTGACCCCGGAGCACATCGAGTGGCTTTCGCAGCGGCCGCTGGCAGCGCTGGCGGCCGACCACCTGCTCCTGCACTCGGACACGCTGGAGTACCTGGACTGGGGGTCCACGGTCCCGGAGATCAACGAGGCGGCGGCCGACATCCTCGCCGGTTCGGACATCGAAGCGTGGTGGGACGTCTGGCGCCGGATGACGACGCGGTACGCGTTCCGCGGCCCGGACGGCGAGGAGAACGCCCAGAAGCTGATGGACGCCCTCGGCGGGACCCGGATCGTGCACGGCCACAGCGTCATCGCCGACCAGCTGGGCATCCACCCGACGCAGATCGAGGGACCGTTCCTGTACGCGGGCGGCAAGGCGCTGGGCGTCGACGGCGGGCTGTTCGTCGGCGGGCCGTGCCTGGTGGTGCAGCTGCCGTACGAGCCGGAGTCGTGATCAGGGGATCTCGACGATCTCCTTGCCGAGCGGCATGAGGGACACCGGGATCATCTTGAAGTTCGCCACGCCCAGCGGGATGCCGATGATCGTGATGCACAGGGCGATGCCGGTGAAGATGTGCCCGATGGCCAGCCAGAGCCCGGCGAAGATGAACCAGATGACGTTGCCGATGAAGGACGCGGCGCCGGCGTCACGGCGGTCGACGACCGTGCGGCCGAACGGCCAGAGCGCGTAGTTCGCGATCCGGAACGACGCCAGCCCGAACGGGATGGTGATGATCAGGATGCAGCAGACGACGCCGGCGAGCAGGTAGCCGAGGGCCATCCAGAAGCCGCACAGGACGAGCCAGATGATGTTCAGCAGCGTGCGCATCAGACGTGCAGCTCCCCACTCACGATGGTGACGGCCTGGCCGGCGAGGTGGACGCGGTCGCCGTCCTGGCGGGTCCGGACGATGCCGCCGCGTTGCGAAATCTGGTGGCCGGTGAGCTCGGTTTTCTGGAGCTTCCCGGACCAGTAGGGCGACAGGATGCAGTGCGCCGAGCCGGTGACGGGGTCTTCGTCGATGCCGACGCCCGGCGCGAAGAAGCGGCTGACGTAGTCTGTTTTGTCACCTCGTGCGGTCACCAGCAGACGGCCGGTCCAGGTGTGCTTGAGCTTGGCGAGGTCGGGTTCGAGGTTCTTGACCGTTTCGGCGTCCTTGAGGACCGCGAAGAGGTTTTCGACGCCGCGTCCGACGTACTCGATCTCGATGCCGGGAAGGATTTCGGAGAGGTCGTCGTCGGTCGGGGTCGGCGGGTCGGAGGGGAAGTCCAGTTCGACCCAGCCGTCTTGTGCTTTGGCACGCAGCTCGCCGCTCTTCGTGGTGTAGGTCTGTTCGCCGCCGAGAACGTGGGTGGCGGCGACGGTGGCGTGCCCGCAGAGCGCGACCTCGACCGCGGGGGTGAACCACCGGAGTGATTTGGGGCCTTCTTGCGTGGTGACGACGAAGGCGGTCTCGGCGTGCTTCATTTCGGTGGCGACGGCCTGCATCCAGCCGGGATCGGCAGGCTCGTCGAGCAGGACGACCCCGGCGGAGTTCCCGGCGAAGGCCCGGTCGGTGAAGGCGTCGACGACGAAGAAGCGCATGCTCCCAATGTAGCCCGCGGCTTCGGGGTGTTGATCATTTCTCAGGGAGATTCCGGGGTTGACCCTTACTACTCCCCGATGGTGGGCTTGACGATCTTTTCGCCATCGGGCCCGCGTTCGGGCTTGAGGTCGAAGACATCCTCCTCGACGGCGTACTTGTTCTTGTGGTCCTTGTCGTCTTCTTTCTTCTTCCCGGCGGCACCCGCGGCCCCGGCATTTGCGCCTGAGCCCTTGCCCTTGGCGGCCGCGGCGGCGGTGGCGCCGCGCTCGAGCCGTTCGCCGGTGGCTTTCCCACCCCCGGTCTTGCCGCCTTCGGCTGCTTCTTTCGGGGTACCGGTGTAGCCCCCACCGGAGACGCGCGAGCCGGCAAACCCACTCCCGGCGCGCCCGGCGCCGGACTTGCCGCGGACGGTGTCTCCGCCTGCGTTGGTGCTGCCCGCGGTGGTGCCGGGCATGGCGAGGCCGTCGGGAGTCATGCGCGGGAAAGAGCTGGGAGCGGGTGTGCCGCGGAAGTTCGTGTTGCCGCCGGTGAAGTTGTTGCCGGTACCACTGGTGACTCCAGGCTGCACGAAGTTCGGCGGCGGCGTGGTGCCGGGTGGGGTCACGCCGGGTGGGGTGGTGCCGCCGCCGGGGACGAAGGTGCCGCTGGTACCGCCGGTGCCCGTGGTGCCGCCTCCGATGGTGGGGGTGCCGGTGAAGCCGGTGCTGCTGGTGCCGTGGAACCCGGAGACGGAGGTGGAGTCGTTACCGCCGCCGAGCTGGGGTGGCGGTGCGTAGGTGGGTTGGGAGCTGGCGGTTTCGTGGTAGGTACCGTCGAGGTTTTGCAGGACTTGAACGGCTTGTTGGTGAGCGGCGTCGGCTTGTTGCTGCTTGGCCTGGATGCCGGCCATGGTGCTGCTCATGCCGATGAGGTTGCCGGAGTTGTACTGCTGTTTGGCCTTGTCGAGCTCGGCTTGCTGATTGAAGCCGGTGGGCTCGGGCATGTTGGTCTTGGCGTAGTGGGCAGCTGCGGACTGCTGGGAATAGTGGTTTGAGGCGAGCTGCATGGCATTACCGGTTTGTTCGGTGTGCCCGGCTGTGCTCTGGAAAAACGTGTTCGCCTGGTCCGCGGCCGGCCCTTGCCATGAGCCCCCAGCGGCGGTGGCGGCATCGCGGAACTGGTTGGAGGCGTCGGCGAGCCAGTTGCCGTAGACGTTCGCCACCCTGCTGCGGTCGTTCAGGTCCTCGAGGTTGAGATTCTTGTGGACCATGTCGTACAGCACTTCGTGCGGCTGGTTCGCGTAGTTCTCCTCAGGCGCCGGAGCCCCTGCGCGCAGGGTTTGCCCTTCCTGCAAGAGCTTTCCCTGGGCGACCGAATAGTCCGACGCCGCTTTCTGGGTGATCCCCTGTGCGTCGGCGCCGTGGCCTTGGAGCTTCTGTTCGGTGGCCGCGTAGTAGTCACCCTCGGACTGGCGGTGCTGCGCCCGGTGTGGCTGACTCATGGCTGGACTCCGTATCAGTTGTTCTTCGGCAGCAGAGGCTCGACTTTCGGAGCGAGGCTTTCGATCTTCTTGCAGGCGGCGGCAGTATCCGATCCGAAGGCGAGCGACATCAGGGCTCGTGAATCCCGTACTTTGAATCGGATGGAACATTGCCCCTTGGCCTGCAGGGGTTCCTGCTCCTCGATCGCCGGGCGGTCGTTCACCTTTCCTTCGCTGGCTTTGCTGGGATTGTTCACGTTGTCCCGGTAGTTCCCGCCGGCTTGAAGGACCAGTCCGATGTCCATGCCGGGTGTGTCGCCAGACGTGGGCTTGAAGGAGTGGCAGCTGTGCTCAGGGGACGCAACGGTCGGCACTGCCTGGGGAAAGCCCTCCCCGGTAAGGGCTTGATCCAGGATTGTGCAGGGGCTCAGGCCTGCGAAGGGATCGTTCGAATCAGCCGGCGTGCTGGTCGTAGCGGAAGTCTGCGAACTCGGAGTGGCTTGTCCGCCGACTGCACTTGTGCAAGCGGCGGAGCCAAGCCCGAGGACCAGAGCGGCGATCGCGGCCTGAACGCGTCGTGCGATCACTTCTCCTGCAGCCCTTCGTTCAACTTGGCAAAAGTCATGCTGTGGGCGTCCTCGGTCTCGCGGTAGTTCTTGCGCGCGATCACCATCGCCTCGCGAGCTTGCTCGATACCGTCTCGCATCTTTTCGAGGTTGGGTATCAGCGACTCCGGGTCGCCGTTGGCGACCTGCACGTTGAAGCTGGCGACAGCCTTGGCGTAGTCGCTACCACCCATCTGAGCCGGATTCGCCAGTGTATTGACGTTGATGAGTAGTGTGGTGAAGCCGTCCAAGAAGAAGTCGCAGGCCTTGATGTAGGCCTGGAACCCCTCTTCGTTCACCGCGAACTGGCCGCTTTCCGCGAGTGATTTCAGGTGACTGCCACCGGTGCTCACCTTCTCCGCGGCTGCTGTATCGACGGGCCCGGTGAGCAGCCCCGAGAGAAAGTTCGACCCGGCATCACCGGCCGCCGGTGGGGGTGTGAACGACCCCGGTGCGCCGAACTGCGATCCGCCCATGACGCCCTCCCAGCCGTCGTCCACCACACTGCGTGGCCCTCTCGCACTGTACTAGTGACGAACCGGCCGCGTCAGTGGTTCCGGCCACGCTCCAGCAGCCACGTCCGCAGGTGAGAACCATCCGATGGGGTGAACGTCACCCGCGTCTCATTGCCCGGTAGCGACTCGCTGAACATCAGGAACCGGCCGCCCTCGTTGTCGACGAACGTCACCGTCCCGACCGGCTTCAACGCCCCGGAAAACCGGACCGACAGCTCGAACGTCCCGTACCGGTGCAACGGCCATGCCGAGAACTCCGTCGCCGCGTCGGCGTCGCGGCGGGTGCCCGGCTCGATGAACGTCAGCTCGGCCAACGGGACCGGGCGGTACGCCGGGAGCATGCCGACCACCAGGTCGACCAGCCGGTCCGGGCGGGTCTGGGCGAACACGATCTGCTCGCCCGCCAGCTCCGAGAACACCCCCAGCCCGTGCCCGATCGCCGCGCGGTAGAACACCTGGCGGCCCTCCTCCGCCGCGCGGACGATGATCAGCACGTCCGGCTGGGTCCACGCCCGCAGCGTCTGCTCGACCTCGATGTCCAGCTTGTCCGGACCCGCCAGGCCGCGCGCCCGCATCGACTCCCACGACGCCGCCGCGATGCGCTCGTTTTCGAGCAGGGTCCGCCCCGGGCTGCGGATTTCGAACGGGTGCCAGTTCGCCGGAAGGCCGGTACGCCGGACCGCCGTGTCGACCTCAGCCAGGCCCAGTGAGAATTCCTCCGGCACGTCCCCGAGCGTAGCGGAACGGCCACCGCGCGCTCAGATGTCGAGCTGCCGCACGCCCGTCTCGCGGAACGTCACCCGGCCGGCCGTCGCCTGTTTGCGCAAGCGGACGATTTCGTGCGGCTGCAACCCGACCGCGACGCCGAACGCCTCCACGTCCGGGAACCCGCCCTGCCGCTGACGCAGCTCCAGCGCCTTGGTCACCTGCTCCGGGGTCAGCACCCGCGCCAGCTCCGGCCCGGAAGCCGAATTGACGTCCACCAACGACACCGCCACCGGCGCAGGCAACGGCGGAGGCGCCAGCGCGACGGCATCAGCGGGCACGTAAGCCTCGATCGTGTCGTTCTGTCGCAGGTCCCGGAACGCCAACCCGACCGTGAACGTCCGGACGCCGCCGTTCGTCCGCACCGCGACCCCGCCCCGCGCCAGCGACAGGATCCGCAGGTCCGACGCCACGACCGTGCTCCGCTCGTTGAACGTCGTCCCCATCGGCCGCAGCACCCGCGCCCGCGTGCCGACGGTGAACAGCGACCCGCGCCCCTCCGGAACCTCGACCGCCGCCACCACCGACCCGTTGCCCAGGTCGTTCAGCCCGTGCACGACGGCGACGCCCTCGCGCCGCTCCAAGTGGTCGTGCGACGGCTCCTGGAACGCGGTCAGCCCGTCGCCGGCCATCGGCGGCACGTCGCACTGGAAGCCCAGCAGCACCGTGCCCTGCTGCCCGGCCTGCAGCTCCGAAACCGGTCCGGGGCCGAACACCCCGAGCACCCGCATCGGCTGGCCGCCCCGGGACAGCGAGACCAGCGAACCGAACCGCAGGACGCCGTCGCGGACGGCCACCTGGACGTGGAAGCCGGTCAGCTGGTCGTAGGCCGGCGCGACGACCTGGGCAACGCCTTCCGGCTGACTCAGATCCGGGCCGACGGTGGCGTCGGTGTACAGCTCCAGCGAGTCGCCGCTCCCGAGGTCGCTACGGCCGACCGCGACGAAGACGTCCTTGAGGAACCCCGCGTCGGTCACCGGCTCGACGTCGCTGGAGAAGAACTTCTTCCGCACCATGATCCCGAGGCGCAGGTTGTCCGCCAGGATCCGGTCGCCGCGCAGCAGCCGCGCGCGGGCGCCGCGGACGGCGCGCCCGATGCTCACCTGCCCGCCGGGCAGCTCCCCGAGGCCGGGGAGGGCGACCGAGTCGTTGAGCGCCTTGCCGAACTCGATCAGCCCGACCCTGACCTCGGTCACGACGTGGCGGCCAGGGTGACGCTGATCGACTGGTCGGCGTTGACGCGCTCGGACTCGATGACCATGCCGGACCGCGCCGCGCGCTCCTTCAACCGCGCGAGCACCGAGCGCTGCACCTCCGCCGCATACGCTTCGTCGACCGACAGCACCAGCCGCTGGGCCTCGGCTTCGGCCAGGCCGGGCCCGTCGACGTGCGCCATCTGAACGCCCTCGGCGCCGTAGCCGAACGTGATCCGGCGCCCCTCCCAAGCGGCGACGACGGAGTTGCCGTCATCCGTCACCTGCGCCCGCAGCCCGGTGAGCGCGCGAGCGAGGAGGTCGCGGTGGCGCATCCGCGTCCGCACGGTGACCACGCCGGCCTGCAGGTGCGCCGCGATCGTCGCGGCGTTGAGCTGGGCCAGCGCCTCGCTGCGCAGCTTGAGCGTGACACTCATCGGGGCTCCCTTTCGAGCAGCGCTTCGAGCACTTCGGTGGTGGCGAAGCCGTTCAGCTCGATCGCGCCTTCGGGCGAGATCGTCAGTTCCAGGCGGTTCGGGGTCGTGAAGATCGACTCGTCGTAGCGGTCGGTGAGGAAGTGGAACCGCTGGTTCACCGAGCCGACCCACGGGCGCGAGGTCTCCGGCTTGTCGGCCAGGAAAGGCCCGTCCACCAGCAGATCCGTCGAATCCAGCAGCTGAGACGGCGGCAGGTCCTCCAAGACGTGCCCGGTGAACGTCATCACCGACAGGCCCTCGGAACGGACCGCGGAAGCGAAGAGCCCCAGCGGCCCCGGCTGGTCGAACGGTTCGCCGCCCAGCAGCGTGACGCCTTCGATGCCCTTGATGTCCAGAACGCGCGACACCAGGTCCTGCCAGGGCAGAAGAGTGCCGCCGCGGGTCGTCCACGTCTGCGGGTTGAAGCAGCCGGGGCAGCGCACCGAGCACCCCTGCGTCCACACCGCGCACCGCAGGCCCGGCCCTTCGGCCGCGGTGACGTCGACGATCCGGTGGAGGTTCAGGAGTTCCATTGCGACTGCTGCTGCGACGCCGTGTTCTCGACGGAAGCCGACGTGCGCCGGTAGTCCTCGGTGAACTCCGACGTCACGGTCTCCGCGCCGAGCAGGTCCTCGAGCAGCGGGATGTAGTCGAGGCACTTGGACCCGGTCACGCCGTGCGTTTCGGCGCTGATCGAGCCGTCCTTGCCGATGGTGACGGTCACGCGGTGCGTCATACGTCGATCGTCCTTCCCCTCGGGGACTCCGGCCGCGGTGGTGCGACGGGCGCCTCGGTGACGTCGTCGGAAGTGTCCGTCGCTGCGACGGCCCGGGTCTCCGCCCAGTTCCGGATGGCCAGGATTTCGTCGGCCTGGGTGACCGACAGCGGCACGGTCGACTTCACCGCGCGCACGAGGTCGTCGCGGCGCAAGGGCCGCTTCTCGGCGAACGCGTCGACCAGGCCGGCCAGCACAGCCTGCTCGATCTCGGCGCCGCTGTAGCCCGCGCTGACGTCGGCGAGCTCGGCGAACAGCGCGTCGTCGAGGCGCAGTTCGCTCGCCACGAACGTGTCGGTGACGCGCTTGCGCAGGTGGATCCGCCAGATCGCGGCGCGCTCGGGACCGGAAGGCAGGTCGACGAAGAAGATCTCGTCGAACCGGCCCTTGCGGAGGAACTCCGGCGGCAGCGAGTCGACCTGGTTCGCGGTGGCCATCACGAACACCGGCGCCGACTTCTCCTGCATCCACGAGAGGAACGTGCCGAAGACGCGCCGCGCGGTGCCGCCGTCGCCACCGCCGCCCGCGCCGGCCAGGCCCTTCTCGATCTCGTCGACCCACAGCACGCACGGCGCGATGCCCTCCGCGGTGCGGATGACCGTGCGGATGTTCTTCTCGCTGGAGCCGACCAGGCCGGCGAAGACGCGGCCCAGGTCGAGGCGCAGCAGCGGCAGCCGCCACATGTTCGCGACGCACACCGCGGACAGGCTCTTGCCGCAGCCGGGGACGCCGGTGAGCAGCAGTCCCTTCGGCGCGGCGAGGTTGTACGCCGACGCGGCGGGTGTCCAGGTGCCGGTGCGCTTGGTCAGCCACCGCTTGAGCCGGTCGAGGCCGCCGACGGCGTCGAAGCTCGTCTCCGCGGGCACGATGTCGAGCATCCCGGACCGGCGGACGGCCTGGCGCTTCTCGGCGAGGATCAGCTCGAGGTCGCTGGGGTCGAGGCCGCCGCCTTCGACGAGCGCCCGAGCGAACGCGTTTTCGGCTTCGGGCAGCGTGAGGCCGCGCGCGGCGGCGACGATCATGTCCCGGTCGTCGCGGTCGATGCTGATCCGGACGTTCTGCCGGTGCGCGGCGACCATGCCGTCCAGCAGTTCGCCGATCTGGCGCTGGTCGGGCAGCGGGAAGTCGACGACGCTGGCGTCGTGCTCCAGCTCCGGCGGCACGGGCAGCGACGGCGACACGAGGATGAGACTCAGTGGTACGGGCCGCGTCTTGAACGCGGCGGCGAGCTCCCGCAGCCGCCGGACGACGTCGGGATCGGGCCGGTGCCCACCTTCGGAGACGAGCGACGGGTGCAGATCGGCGAAGACGAAGACGGCGGGCTCACCCCAGCCGTAGATCCGTTCGAGCGCGGCGGCGGCACTGCGGGTCTCGCTGATGGGCGGCCCCCCGGCGGGGGCGAGCCCGCTGGTGGAGGACCAGACGTAGACCCGCCGCGGCGTGCGAAGCCGCTGCTGGTCTTCGGCGACGGCGCGGATCTCCCGCAGCACCCGCTGCTCTTCGTGCGTCTCGACGACCAGCAGCGGGTAGCGCGCCTGCAGCAATTGGGTCAGCTCATCGCGAAACCCCTGGCCGGCCATCGATCGCCCCCTCGAAGTCCGTCCGGACCTTACCAGCGCTCCGATCGGGGAGCGGGGAGATCACCGAGCCGCACTTCGCTCTTCACGGCGGTGCGCCCGGACGCGTTCCTGCAGGGAGTCGTACCACTGACGGCCACGCTGACCGCAGTTGTCCCGGATCAGGTGCTTCAGGGTGGCGGTGTTGGTGTTGAGGTCGCGGACCAGGGTGAGCCCGCGGTCGACCTCGGCGGCCAGGAGGCTCCGGGACCGCGCGAGGGTCCCGGCTGCGGCGTCGAGCGCCTGGCGGTCCGGCCGTTGCCGCCGGCCGTTGGCGTTCTTCGCGCGCAGGCGCAGCGCGATGGTGACCCGGACGTCGGCGAGCATTCGCGACATCGCCCGCAGCGAGTCGCCCGAGGAGCGGTAGTGCCGGTACGCGCCGTCCGCGCACCCGAACGACGCGAAGTGCAGGTCACGCAACGCCACGAAGTCGACTTCCGAACGGGCCTGGCGAAGCCGGGCGTCGATCTCCCGGCCGAGCCGGGAGACCTGCTCGTTCTGCGCCCGTACCTGCCGGACGGCCCGGTCCGCCCGGACGGTGGCCGCGCGCACCGATTCGACGGTGACCGCCCTCGGCCGCGCACCGGGTGGGAACCACCGGTCCCACAGGCGGTACAGCAGGACGACGACCACCGCGGCCGCGCCGGTGCCACCCACGACGGTGAAGGTCTGCTCGGCCGCCCGGGGGCCGTGCGCGGTGTTGCCCGCGAGCAGCAGCGCGGCCGCGGTCGTGTTGGTGACGAGCAGGAGGAACACGCTGCGGAGCAGCCCCCTCCGGACGACCGGTCCACGCTTGCCCGCCGATGCCGGGGCGAGCCGGCGCCCCCTCCGGGTGAGCGGTGTGCCGGCCCGGACGCTCAGCACGAACGCCACGAGCGGCGCCATGGCCAGGGCGACCAGCCACTGGGTCCGGCTCTGGGCGAACTGGGCGGGCTCGTTGAGCAGGAGGTAGCCCACCACCGCGGGCGCCGCCAGCGCCAGGCAGACGGCGCCGAGCAGCCCGCCGGCGAAGGGGAGCCCGAAGAGGGCGAACAGCAGGCAGCCGCACCCGGTGCCACCGGATCTGCGTGCCGGCATCAGGTCAGGCTCCGAGACCGGACGACGTCATCGCCGCCGCCGGCGAGGCCTGGTGCCGGTGGGCAGCGCCGTCGGCGTGGGGGCGCGGCCGAGCACCGAATCGACGTGGCGGACGAGTTCGTCGCCGTGCACCGAATGCTGGTTGACCAGGTTTTCGGTGAGGAACCTCAACGCTTCCAGGTACAGCTGCTTCTCCGCGAGTGAAACGCCGGGCTTCACCAGGTGCAGCTGCATTTCGCCCATGTTCTTCCGGAGGTCCTTCGCGTTGAGCTCGGCGTGACCGACCCGGTCGTGCATGCTCTTCAACGACTCGCCGACGGCGACGCGCCGATCAGCCAGCGCGGTGAGCCGCTCGACCTTGGCCGCGTCGATCCGGCGACCTTCGACGTTGAGCTCGCGCATTTCGACGGCGCAGGCGCACGACTCGGCGAAGATGCGGGCGGCCGCCCCCAGTGGGTTCAGCGCCTCGGCCAGGTGGGAAACCGCCTGCCCGAACACGATCCGGCCGTTCTCGAAACCGACTAGTTCCCTGCTCAAGGATTTCCGCCCATCTCGGGTATCGGCACAGTGCGGTGAGGAGGTCGCGGCCGTTCCGGACTTCGTTACGGGCACGCGGGATCTCGGTGCGCAGCTGGCTGTCCGGTGCCCGGCTTCCTAGACTCTGCTGGTCACCGCCGACTTCAGGAGGCACCATGCCTGACGCGCCCGCCCTGCCGAGCTACGCCTCGGGAATCTCCGAGGTCCCGCTGCTCGGGGACACCATCGGGGACAACTTCGACCGGACGGTGGCCGCGTTCGGGGAGCGGGATGCCCTCGTCGACCGGACCGCCGGCCGCCGGTGGACCTACCGGGAACTGGCCGCCGAGGTGAACGCCCTGGCCCTCGGCCTGGTCGCGCAGGGCATCGGCAAGGGGGACCGGGTCGGGATCTGGTCGCCGAACCGGGCCGAGTGGACCTTCCTGCAGTACGCCACGGCCAAGATCGGCGCCATCCTCGTCAACATCAACCCCGCCTACCGGTCGCACGAGCTCGAGTACGTGCTCAACCAGGCCGGCATCCGGCTGCTCGTCGCCTCCGACAAGTTCAAGACGTCCGACTACCCGGCGATGGTCGACGAGGTGCGCGAGAAGTGCGCCGCGCTCGACCACGTCGTCATCCTGGGCACCGAAAGCTGGCAGGCGCTGATGGACGCCGGCTGGCAGGGCGACCCGGCGACGCTCGCCGAAAAGCAGGCCGCCCTCTCGGCCGACGACCCGATCAACATCCAGTACACCTCCGGGACCACCGGCTTCCCCAAGGGCGCCACGTTGTCCCACCACAACATCCTGAACAACGGCTACTTCGTCGGCGAGCTCTGCGGCTACACGGAGTTCGACAAGGTCTGCATCCCGGTGCCCTTCTACCACTGCTTCGGCATGGTGATGGGCAACCTCGCGTGCACCAGCCACGGCTCGTGCATGGTCATCCCGGCGCCGGCGTTCGACCCGAAAGCGACGCTCGAAGCGGTGTCGGCCGAGCAGTGCACGTCGCTCTACGGCGTGCCGACGATGTTCATCGCCGAGCTGAACCACCCCGACTTCGCGAGCTTCGACCTGTCGTCGCTGCGCACCGGCATCATGGCCGGCTCGCCGTGCCCGGTCGAGGTGATGAAGCAGGTCATCGACCGGATGGGCATGGGTGAGGTGTCGATCTGCTACGGCATGACCGAGACGTCGCCGGTGTCGACGCAGACCCGCGCGGACGACTCGATCGAGCGCCGCGTGTCGACCGTCGGGCGGGTCGGGCCGCACCTGGAGGTCAAGGTCGTCGACCCGGAGACCGGCCTGACGGTGCCGCGCGGCGAGCCGGGCGAGCTGTGCACGCGCGGGTATTCGGTGATGCTCGGGTACTGGGAGCAGCCGGACAAGACGGCCGAAGCGATCGACCGGGCGCGCTGGATGCACACGGGCGACCTGGCGATCATGGACGGCGACGGCTACCTCAACATCACCGGCCGCATCAAGGACATGGTCATCCGCGGCGGCGAAAACCTGTACCCGCGCGAGATCGAGGAGTTCCTCTACACGCACCCGGACATCCTCGACGCGCAGGTCATCGGCGTCCCGGACGAGAAGTACGGCGAAGAGCTGATGGCCTGGATCCGGATGCGCGAAGGCGCGGAGCCGTTGACCGCGGAGAAGGTGCGCGAGTTCTGCGAAGGCAAGCTGGCGCGCTACAAGGTGCCGCGGTACGTGCACGTCGTCGAGGAGTTCCCGATGACGGTGACGGGCAAGGTCCGCAAGGTCGAGATGCGCGAGAAGTCGATCAGCCTGCTGGGCCTGGAAAAGGCGGCGTCGGCCAAGCACGCCTAAACCGCGCGGGCCGTCCGGGCGTGGACCCTTCGCGACTTCGCGAAGGGAGGGCGAGTGATGATCATCCTCAGCTGGGATTGGTGAGCTGCTGAAAGCTCGTGAAGGCCGCTTGCGGGCGGCCTTCACGAGCGAGCGTCCTCAGGAGACCGCCGCGGCGGCCTCCGCGATCGCCTTCGCGTCCTCCTCGCCGAACGTGTCCTCCAAGTGCTCCGGCGAGTAGTCCAGGTCGATCTGCGCCACCGGCATCCCGCGCGCCGACTCGATCGCGCCCAGGCGCCGCTGCGCCCGGTCGGCCGCGTACTGGATGATCTCCTGCGGGTCGTTGTCGAACGGCAGTTCCTCGAACTGGTCCTGCACCCACTGGATCATGTTCAGCGCGTGCGGCAGCAGTTCGCCCATCCGCTGCTGGACCGCGTCCCACAGCGAGTCGTCCGCGGCGACGTGGCGGCGGCACGTGAACGTCCCCCACGCCATGTGGCGGCGCTCGTCGTCGCCGATGCGGCGGACCAGTTCCTGCATGCCCGGCAGGATGTCGTGCTGGGTGCAGATCAGCTGCCACGAGTAGTACCCCGTCAGCGCGAGGCTGCCCTCGATGACGTGGTTGTACGTCACGCTCGCACGGATCTGGTTGAGCGGGCTGGGATCGTCCTCCAGCGCCCGCAGCGACTGGGGTAGTTCTTCGTAGAACAGCTTGCGGTAGTGCGGGTTCTCGGCGACGTACGGGTGGAGGTCCTCGGTCAGCCCGACCGCGTCCATCCAGCGCCGGAACACTTCCGTGTGCTTGGCTTCCTCGAAGCAGAACTGCGTCAGGTACATCTCGTCGCCGAACCGGCCGGTCGCCGACATCGCCCGCATGAACGGCTGGATGTCCTCGGTGACGGCCTCTTCGCCGGCGATGAACTGCGCGACCAGGTACGTCGTCGAACGCTTCTGCTCGTCGTTGAGCGTGTCCCAGCCCTCGCGCTCGCGGCTGAAGTCGATGTCGGCCGGGTTCCAGAACTTCTTGTTGCCCTTGACGAACAGGCGCAGCGGGAACGAGTCCCAGTTCAGCCCGCCCTTGCGCAGCGAGGAGAAGCCGGTCCGCAGCTCGGAGAGGGTGTCGGTCATCGTGTCACTCCATTGTGGACGAATTGGCGGATGGCGGGTTCGAGCACGGCGGTGACGGCGTCGGCCGCCTCCGTCGCCGAGTGTGTCGGGAGCACCAGGTGCGACAGGGAAAGCCGCACGACGGTCTCCGCGAGCAAGGCGGCGGCTCCGGCCGAGAGCCCCGGTTCGAATTCGCGGTACTGCTCGGCGGCGAGGTCCGCGGCCGCGGTCAGGATCGGCTCGCCCCGGCTCGTGAGCAGCGGCAGCAGGTCCTCGCCCGCTTCGGTGCCGAGCGCCGCCGCGACCAGGCGGTTCTCCCGAGCGTGCTCGATCGTGTAGACGACGGCGTGGTGGATGCCCGCGAGCAGCCCGTCCGCCGTTTCGAACCGCTGCCGGATCCCGTCGAGGAACTCCGCCGCGGTCCGCAGCGCCACCGCCTGGGTCAGCGCCGCCTTGTTGCCGAACTCGTTGTAGACGGTCTGCCTGCTCACGCCCGCTTTTGCCGCGACATCGGCCATCCGCAGGCCCGCGCTACCGCGGTCCGGCAGCAGGTCGGCGGCGGCGTCGAGAAGCGCTTCCCGCAGGGACGCCTTCGTCCGGTCAGTGAAGCTGGTCACACCCTCACCTTGACACAAATGGGACTGCTGTCAAGACGCTGTACATAATCGGCTGATGTGTAAAACTGTCGGTGCCTCCGGCTAACGTGTCGGTCGTGGGCATCACGGTGGGGTTCGACCTCGACATGACACTGATCGACGCGCGGCCGGGCATGGCCGCGGCGATGAACGCGCTCGGCGCCGAATCCGGCCTGCCGCTGGACGGCGACGCGTTCGCGGCCAACCTCGGCCCGCCACTCGACGACATCCTGCGCGGCTTCGAAGCTCCGGAAGAACGCATCCCCGGGCTCGTCGACCGGTTCCGCGCGATGTACCCCGAAGTGGTCGTGCCGAGCACGGTCGCGCTACCGGGCGCGGTCGAGTCGCTCCGGGCGGTGCGGGCCGCGGGCGGGCGCACGCTGGTCGTCACCGGCAAGTACGGGCCCAACGCGCAACTGCACGTGGACGCGCTCGGCTTGGACGTCGACGAAGTCGTCGGCGAGCTGTGGTCGACGCGGAAGGCCGAGGCGCTCTTGGCGCACGACGCGCGCGTGTATGTCGGAGATCACGCGGGTGACATCCGCGGCGCGCTGGCCGCCGGGGCGATCGCGGTCGGCGTCACCACCGGGCCGTGCGACCGCACGCTCCTGCTGAGCGAAGGAGCGGAGGTGGTGTTCGACTCGCTGACGGAGTTCCCGGAGTGGTTCGAGAAGACGTTCGCGGCCGTACCTTAGTTCTTGGCGCGTGCCTCGCGGACCAGCGCGATCAAGCCCAGCAGGAGGCCCAGGGGCGTGACGACACCGGCGCCGACGGACAGCCAGATCGGCAGGTTCTCGAGGCCGGCGGCGAACAGGATGAACACGGTGAGCACCGCGAGCATGCCGATGCCGAACAAGCCGATGCCGACGCGCATCAGGAACGGTTTGCCGGTGGCGGCCACGGCGGCCTCCTTCGTCGCCTTACTCATGGAGCAGAGGGTATCCGGCGGTATCGACTTCTCCCCAGGGCATGTGGCGAGATACCCTTTACCCAGCGCGCCCTGGGTACGCCCCCGGGCGCGTTCGTCGTGAGCGGGACACAGAAGGACTGGTGAGGGAAGTGCCGACCGGCAAGGTCAAGTGGTACGACGCGGAGAAGGGGTTCGGGTTCGTCACGCAGGACGGTGGCGCCGACGTCTACATTCGCAAGGCCGCGCTGCCGCAGGGCGTCGAGGGGCTCAAAGCCGGGCAGCGGCTGGAGTTCGGCGTCGCCGACGGCCGTCGCGGGCCGCAGGCGCTCTCCGTCCGGCTGCTCGACCCGCCGCCGTCCGTCGCCGAGGCGCGCCGTCGCCCCGCGGAGGAGCTGCACGGCCTGATCGAGGACATGATCAAGCTCCTCGAGCTGAAGGTGCAGCCGGACCTGCGGCGCAACCGCTACCCGGACCGCAAGCACACCAAGCAGATCGCCGAGATCATGCGCGCGGTCGCCCGGGACATCGATCCCTAAAGCAGATCCCTACGCCTCCAGGCGCAGGCCCCAGACGTCGCTGGGCAGCAGGCCCGACTCGCCGGTGCTCGAGTTGAGCACGGCCGTGTACTTCTGCACGTCCACCGCGGAAATGCGGTCGGCGGGCGTCGGCGGCGTCACGGTGTAGGCGTAGCGGTCCAGCGACGTGAACGGGATCGGGTCGCTCTGCTTGTACTCGCCCTGCGGGGTCACGTACTCGTAGACGATCTGCCACGGCGCTTCGGCGACCTCGCCGGGCACGGAGATCTGCACGGGCTTGCCCGGGCGGACCTTCAGCGTGCGCGTGTCGCCCTTGGCGCTGCACGGCTGCGCGAGCTGCTGGGAGTAGTCGCACGAGAGCACCGGCGTGGTGTTGATCGTGTGGCCGTCGGCGTAGAACGTGACCTCGGCCGGGCCGGGTGCCGAGCAGCCGGCCACCGCGAACCCACCGGCCGCAAGCAGGGCCACCACCCGGGAACGTCGCATGGTTCCGGAGCCTACCGGCGGGGTGCCGGGTCCCTGGGCAGGCCCTGGGCCGGGAAGCTGCCGGTCGGCTCGGGGCGCAGCGGCCGGTCGCCGCCGAGGCCCGGCACGAGCGAACCGCCGCGGCGCACCAGGTAAGTCTGCGTGAGGCCGACGGCCAGCACGATCGTGATCACCAGGAAGCCGATCCAGTACGTCGGCGGCAGCAGCAGGCCGACCGCGCCGCCCAGGCACCAGGCCAGCTGCAGCACGGTCTCCGAGCGGCCGAACGCCGACGCGCGCGACTCCTCGGGCAGGTCTTCCTGGATGACGGCGTCGAGGCTGATCTTGGCGAGCGCGCTGGCCGTCGCGCCGATCAGGCCGACGATCGCGGCCGTCGCGAGGCCGGGCAGGATCGTCGCGACCAGCGCGGCGAGCACGCAGCCCGCCACGCACCCGACGATCACCTGGTCGGGGCTGCCGAAGTGCAGGCGCGAGCCCAGCGCGTTGCCGAGGAAACCGCCGGCGCCCGCCGCGGCGCCGATCACGCCGAGCAGCAGCAGCTGCATGAACGGCGTCTGCCCGCTGCCTTCGGTCTGGGCCTTGACCGCGAACGCGGCGAACATCATGAGGAAGCCGGTGAGGACGCGCACCGAGCCGTTGCCCCACAGGGCTACGACGATGTGGCGCCCCAGCGGCTGGCGGCGCTTCTTCTCGGTCGGGTGCGCGGAAAGCGACGTCGGGACCTCGCCCTCGGTCGCCTCCACCCAGGCCGGGATCCGCATCGACTGCACGGCGGCGGCGACGCAGATCAGCGCCGTGAACCACAGCGCGCCCGCCGACCCGGAGATCGCGTTGATGCCGCTGGCCAGCGCGCCGAACGCGCCCGCGGCGACCAGGCCGAACGTCGTCAGCCGGGCGTTCGTCTTGGAGAGCGTGATCTCCGACGGCAGCACCCGGGGCGTCACGGCGGCCTTGAGCACGGTGAACGACTTGGACAGCACCATCATCCCGAGCGCGGCCGGGTAGAGCAGCCAGTCGTCGAAGTGCAGCGCCATCACGACGGCCATCAGCCCCTGGCCGACCGACGACGCGCACATCGCCAGCCGCCGGCCGCGCTGCACGCGGTCGAGCGCCGGCCCGATCACCGGCGCGACCAGCGCGAACGGCGCGATCGTGATGAGCAGGTAGAGCGCGACCTTGCCCTTGCTCTCACCGCTGGTCGCGGCGAAGAAGAGGGTGTTGGCCAGCGCGATCGCCATCGCCGCGTCGCTGGCGTAGTTCAGCATCACGGCGTAGGTCAGCGAGGTCAGGCCGGACTTTTCGGCGCCGTCGGCCTTCGTCGCGCGCTGGAAGGCGCCGACGGCCTGGCCGGTCAGCTGCCGGCTGCGCATCGCCGCGACCCGCGTGACGGTGATCTTCTTCGGCAGCTTCGGCGTGCCACCCGGCGTCCGCGGTTCTTCCCGCGGCGGCAGGGGCTGGGCTGCCGGCTCCGGCGGGCGCGGCTCGCCCGCGTAGCCGCCGGTGTCGTAGTGCTCGTACTCACCGCTGCCGGGGCGGCGTTCGCCCTGGTAGAAGCCGGGCGGCTCGCGGCGGACCGGCTCGGTGCGGTTCGGGTCGTGCGGCGGGTACGGCCGCGCGCCGCGTGGTGGCGGGGGTGGCGGCCGGTGCCCGGTGGGCGCGGCGGCGGTCGGGGCCTCGTTCGCGTCGTAGTACGCGGCGCGCGGCGGGCCGTCGTAGTACTCGCCTCGCGACGGCGCGGGCCGTTCGACGCGGGTGGGCGGCGGGGCGCTGCGGTGCTCGACGCGGGTCGGCTGCGGCGCGACGGCTTCCCGCCACGGCTTGGCCTGGCCGGCGCCCGGCTCCGGCGTCCAGCGTCGCTTCGACTTCCGGCCGCGCGGCTGCGAGCCGGAGCCGTCGGAGCGGGAGCCGAAGAGTGCCACGTCTCAATCCTGCCTTACCGGGGGTCGGTTCCGCCTGCTCATCCGTGCTTTACGCGTTCTTCGGGACGAACCTCACCCGGAACGTGACCGGCCACTGCTTCCCGGTGAGCAGATATTCGTCGGTGCCGGGAACGGCCGCTATGCCATTGAGGACGTCCTCGGCGCCGGTTGCGTTCACCTGAGCACGCAGCTGACCTGCGTCGATCGTCCCGGTGACGTGCCCGGTGGCAGCGTCGATCCGCAGGACGGTGTCGGTGTGCCAAACGTTTGCGTAGACGTCGCCGCCAACGCATTCGAGCTCGTTGAGCTGGTCGCGTCCGACGTCGACGCTCCCGGTGACGGCGAAGGTCGCCGGGTCGCGGAAGGTGAGCTTGGACGAGCCGTTGCTCATCACGAGCCGGCCGTTCTCCTGGTGGCAGAGGCCCCAGCCTTCGCCGTCGTACTTGACGCGACGCAGCTCGGCGAGGGTTTTGGCGTCGCGTTCGATGGCGACGCCGTCCTGCCAGGTGAGCTGCCAGAGCTTCGGCCCGAGGACGGTGACGCCTTCGCCGAAGAGCGGAGCGGGGAGGGTGGCTTTGGTGGTGGGCGGGCCGCCGGGCGGGCCCGCGGTGAGCGTCGACTGCCCGGCGAGGCCGGTGCTCTCGTAGAGGGTGTCGCCGGCGAACTCGAGGCCTTCGGTGAAGGCGGTGGGGTCGTGCGGCAGGGTCGTGACGACCTGGACGGTGAGCTGTTCGGGGGCGGTCTCCTGGGCGGGGGCGGCGGCACAGCCGCTCAGCGCGGCGGCTGCCAGCAGGGTGGTGACGATCGGCGTGCGCACGATGAACAGCCTGGCACGGGCGCCGGGGAGGCGTGCGGCACAATTGGCCGCATGACGCTGCTGCTGACCCTCGACGACGGTTCCGTGCAGCGCAAGCTCGCCGATGCGGTGGAGTTCGCGCGCGCGGCGGTGCTCGAAGAAACCCCCGAGGAGCAGATCGGCACCCACGTGGGTGTCACGCGCGAGGACGCGGTCACGGCGAGTCACCTGTTCGAGGCCCAGGTCCCCGGGTACCGCGGCTGGCGCTGGTCGGTGACGGTGGCCCTGGCTGGCGACGACGAGCCGGTGACGGTCAGCGAGGTCGTCCTGGTGCCGGGCCCGTCGGCGCTGATCGCCCCGGCGTGGGTGCCGTGGGAGCGCCGGGTCCGCGCGGGCGACCTGGGCGTCGGCGACATCTTCCCGACGGACGAGAACGACCCCCGCCTGGCCCCGGCGTACCTGCAGTCGGACGACCCGGCGGTGGAGGAGGTCTCGCGCGAAGCGGGCCTGGGCCGGGTCCACGTGTTGTCCCGCTTCGGCCGCACGGAGGCAGCGGCGCGTTGGCACGGCGGCGAGTTCGGCCCCCGGTCGGACATGGCCCGCAGCGCCCCGGACGTGTGCGGGACGTGCGGGTTCTTCGTGCCGCTGGCGGGTTCGTTGCGCGGGGTGTTCGGGGTGTGCAGCAACGACATCGCCCCGGCGGACGGGCATGTGGTGGACGTCGAGTACGGGTGTGGAGCGCACTCGGAGGTCGAGGTCGAGGTGACTTCGTCGGTCCCGGTGGCGGAGCTGGTTTACGACGATTCGTTGTTGGACTTCACGCCGGTTCCGTCGGAGGTGACGGAGACAGCGGCGGCCGAGCCGGAGACGGCGGTCGCGGAGTCGGATGTGTCGCCGGCGGAGGTGGAGCTGGACCTCGCAACCGAGGCGGCTGAGGTTGCTGCCGAGCCTGAGGCAGTGCAGGTCGAGGTGGCGGATGCGGTTGCGGCTGACGGGGAGTCGGCGCAGACGGTTGCGGCCGAGCCTGAGTCGGCCCAGACCGAGGCTGTCGGCGTGGTTGCGGAGCCGATCGCGGTTGAGGAGGAGTCGGCGCAGGCGGAAGCGGCCGGCGTGGTTGGCGAACCGGAAGCGGCTGAGGCGGCCAGCGCGATCGCCGAGCCGGAGGCTGCGACTGCCGAGCCCGAATCAGCGCAGGTGGAAGCTCCCGTTGCCGCCGGAACCGAGCTGGCCGAGGCCGCGCAGACCGATGTGGCGGAGGAGCGGGCCGAGGTTGCGACCGCCGAGCCGGTCGCGGCGGAGACCGATGCGGTTGCTGAGCCGCAGGCAGCGGTGACGGAGCCCGAGCACACTGCCGCGGCCGTTACGGATGCCGAGCCGGAGGCTGCGGCTGCCGAGCCCGAATCGGCGCAGGTCGAAGCGCCCGTTGCAGCCGGGGCCGCGCAGACCGACGTGGCGGAGGAGCCGGTCGAGGTCGGGTCGCCGCAGGCCGAGGTGGCTGCTGCCGAGGGCGCAGCGGAGTCCGAGCCGGTCGCGGCGCAGGCCGATGCGGTTGCTGAGCCACAGGCAGCGGCGACGGAGCCCGAGCACAGTGGCGCGGCCGTTGCCGATGCCGAGCCAGAGGCGGCCGAGGTTGCCGCGCCGGTGGAGGCTGAGCCGGCTCAAGCCGATGCAACTGCCCAGCCGGAAGCGGCCGAGGCTCCCGTCGAGACTGATGTTCCCGAGCCGGCCGAGGCGGAGCCCACGCAGGCTGAGGTGACCGATGCGGTTGCCGAGCCCGCCGCCGTTGAGTCCGCTACGGGTGAATCGGCCCAAGGCGACGTTGTGGCGGGCGGGCCGGTTGCGGCCGAGCCGTCCCAGGCTGAGGTGGCGGAGCCCGCGGTGGTTGAGTCCGGCGCGGGTGAACTGGCGCAGGGTGACGCTGCGGCCGGCGAGCCGGTTGTGCCTGAGCCGACTCAGGCTGAGGTGACCGATGCGGTTGCCGAGACTGCCGTGGCCGAGCCGAGCCAGGCTGAGGTGACCGGGCCGGAGGCCGGTGAGTCTCCGGCGGGTGAATCGGCGCCGGGTGATGTTGCGGTGGGTGGGCCTGCCGTTGCTGAGTCGGAGGCCGGTGGAACTGCGGTCGGTGAGTCGGCACCCCTGCAGGGTGATGTTGCTGCGGCTGAGCCGGGCCAGGGTGAGGTGACTGCCGCGGAGGTCGGTGAGTCTGCTTCGGCGCCGGGCGATTTTGCTGCGGGTGAGCCCGCTGGTGCTGAGCTGAGCCAGGCTGAGGTGACCGACGCGGTTGCCGAGCCGGCTGCGGGTGAGGCTGAGCCTGTCGAGGAGCTGCCTGCCGCTGCCCTCACCGACTCTGTGGTCACCGAGACGGGTGAACCGGTTGCCGCTGATGGGAGCGAAACTGGTCTGACCACGGTGCCTGGTGAGGTGGCGTCTGCTCAGCACGATGCCGTTGAGGCGGAGCCCCACCAGGCCGGGGCCGGTGAGGGTGAGTCCGCGCCGACCGATGCGGACGCTGCTGATGAGGCTCAAGCTCGGATCGATACCCCTGGTGAAGCCGCTCGTGAGCAGCGGGATCTCTGATCTCGACGGGGCCGCCGGTGATCCTTTTGGTACCGCGCGGCTCCGTGAGTCCACCCTGCGCGCCTGGCGGGACTCGCCCACGAGGCTGACCGAGGACACCAACGTCGAGCGGGATTTGCGCGTTGGGGCCTATCGGGATCGGCTCTTCGTCGAGCTTGCCCAGAATGCCGCCGATGCCGCCATGGCGCAGGGGACGCCTGGGAAGATCCGGGTGTCCCTTGTGGATCGGGAACTTCGGTTCGCCAACACCGGTGCTCCCCTCGACGCCAGGGGTGTTGCCTCCCTTGCCTCGCTGCGGGCCTCCGGTAAGACCGGTGACACAGTTGGGCGCTTCGGTGTTGGTTTTGCCGCTGTTCGCACCGTTTCCGATGCGCCCACCGTGGTTTCGACGAGCGGTGGGGTCCTCTTCTCCTCCGAGAAGACTCGTGAAGCCGTGGGAACCGAAGGCGAGGTTCCTGTTCTCCGGCTGCCCTGGCCGGTGACGGCTGAGGTTCCGGAAGGCTTTGACACCGAAGTTCGGCTGCCGCTCAGGGATGACGTCGACGGGCGGGCTCTGCTCGATCAGCTTGCCGAGGACATCGGCGATCTTCTTCTTGCCCTGCCGTGGTTGAACGAGGCCGATGTGGACGGTCGCGTTTGGACTCGGCAGGACCACGGTGATGTTGTCGAGATTCGGGGTCCGGGAAGGGAAACCCGGTGGCTGACTCATCGTGGCGACGTCGTCTGGGCTGTTCCGGTTGACCAGCACGGTCTTCCGAAGCCTCTCGACGAAGACGTTCTCCACGCTCCCACCCCGACCGACGACGGGCTTTCGCTGCCCGCAAGACTTCTTGCTTCCGTTCCGGTCGAACCGTCGCGTCGTCGGGCGCTTCCCGGGGCTGAGCTGACCGCCTCGCTCAAGAACGCCGCTGCCGAGTACGTGCAGCTGGTGAGGTTGCTGCCGGCTGAACAGCGGTTCGCGCTCGTGCCCGCGCCCGGGTTTCCGAAGTCTACTGTGGACGCACAGCTGCGCGACGAAGTCGTCGCCAGCCTCAGCGTCGAACCTTGGCTGTCCACTCAGGATGGTCGTGACGTCGCCGGTAGGCAGGCGAAAGTTCTCGACGTCGATGTCGAGGGGCTTCCTGAGCTCATCGCTGACGTCGTTCCAGGGCTGATCAAGGGCGCCGCGCCGGCCAGTGTGCTGAAAGCCGTTGCCGTTCAAGTGATCAGCATCGAAGAGGTGCTGGAAACGCTTACCGGCACCGACCGGGAACCGACCTGGTGGCACGACGTCTACGCGGCGCTCGCCAAGGCTGTCGAGTCTCACGCGCTCGCGAGTGAGAGGCTGGATGGCCTGCCCGTTCCGCTCTCCGACGGCCGGACGTTGCCTGGGGCGCGAGGGTGTCTGCTCGTCGAGGGCTCGGCTGAGCTGCTCGAACTGCTGTCCGATGTGGACATTCCTGGGCTGCGACTGGTGCACCCCGTCGCGTCGCATCCGCTGCTGGAACGGTTGGGTGCCAAGCAGGCTGACGCCCGTGAGCTGCTCAATGCCGATCAGCTTCGCGACGCCGTCGAGCGAAGTGTTGAGGACGTCCGGTCCGGATTGGACGGTACAACTCTCGCGGGTGCCGTTCTTCGACTGATCGCCGACTGGGGGGACGACGCCCCGCGTTGGGTTGGCGCTCTAGCCCTGCCTGCCACCGACGCCTGGCGACGCGCCGACGAACTGGTGCTGCCGACGTCGCCGCTGCTGGACGTCTTCGACGAAGAAGTCTTCGAGGAAGACGGCGCGCTCGACGTCCTCGACGAGGACTTCGCCGAGGACTGGCCGCAAAGCACACTCGAAGCTGCCGGGGTGCTCGACTCGTTCGCGCTCGTCGTCGATGACGAACCGCACGAACCCGACCACGATCTGCCCGACGAGGAAGCCTGGTGGGACTCGCTATCCGAGCCGCCGTCAACACTCGTCGCAGTCCGGGACCTCGACCTCGTTGCCGATGACTCCTGGCCCGCAGCCCTGCGGCTGCTTGCCGCGCGGCCCGAGACCTGGCATGCCCTGCGTGCGCCGCAGGGGCATGCGCGGTGGTGGATCGCGCAGTACGCCGTGCTCGGGGGGCTCGCGCCGAACGAATGGCGGCTGGCCGGCGCCGATCTGGCCGGTCTTTACGACGAGGTTCCGGACCTCGGCCTGAGCGAAGATCTTCTGCGGGCAGCGGGTGTGCGGACCGACCTCGGCCTGTCCAGTGTGGACGAGGCCGCCGACGTCCTGAAGCGGCTCGGGGATCCGGATCGGACGGTCTCGCCCGGACTGGCCACCCGCGCCTACGACGCCGTCGTCGAGTCCGGGTTCGAACCTGAGCCGCCAGAAGGTGTTCGGGCCGCCGATGGGTCCGTTGTGGACGGTGCACTCGTCCTCGACGTGCCGTGGGTTGCCGGGGCCTTGGCGCCCGACCAGTACCTCGTCGCCCCGGAAGACGCTGACCGGTTGGCCACGCTGCTCGACCTCCCGCTCGCCAGCACCGAAGATGCCCAGGTCACCAGCGAAGGCGAGTACGCGCCGTGGGCCGAGCTGCCCGCGTTGAAGCTCGTCGCGGACCAGCTGGGCGTCCGGCTGCCCGAGGGCGGTGTCCTGGTGCACGACCCGCTCACCGTGCGGATCCAGGGCGGCGAGCACGACGTCCAGTGGTGGTCCGACGGCCGGCTGCACGCGGCCGACACCTCGGAAGGCCTGGCCCGCGCGTTCGCCTGGGCGGCCGGCCGCTGGCCGGACCGGCACCTCATCACGGCGCTCCTCGACGACCCCTCGCCGCGGACCCTGCTGGCTTAGAGCCGCTGGGCCGACTTCGAGCCCCGGCGGGCGGCGGCGCGCTGCCAGCCGATGATCGCCAGGCCGACGAACCCGAGCACGAACCCGGACAGCGCCGTCTGCACCCACAGCCCCGAAGTCGTGAAGAAGAGCACCACCAGCGCGACAGCCCAGATCGAGGTGCCTACGATCACCACCGGCGTCAGGTCGGTCAGCCTCTTGGGCAGCTCCGGCGTGTGCCGCAACGAGCCCGTAACCTCCGGTGGATTGATCGGTTCACTCACGTGGTGAAGGGTACTCCGCAGCAGCGACAGAATGGGCAGGCCAATGGCGGAGCAGGAGACGACCCGCACCGGGACGTCCACACTGGACCGGTTCTTCAAGATCACCGAACGGGGTTCGACCGTCCCGCGCGAGCTGCGCGGCGGCCTGGTCACCTTCGTCACGATGGCCTACATCGTGGTGCTGAACCCACTGATCATCGGCAGCTTTTCCGCCGACGACGCGGGCGCGCACAAGGACCTCCTCGGCGGCATCCTGCCCGTGCCGCAGGTCGCCGCGGTGACGGCGCTCGTCGCCGGCGTCATGACCATCCTGATGGGCCTGGTCGCGAACTACCCGTTCGCCATCGCGACCGGTCTCGGCATCAACAGCCTGGTCGCGGTCACCATCGCCCCGCAGATGACCTGGCCCGAGGCGATGGGCCTGGTCGTCATCGAGGGCGTGATCATCGTCCTGCTGGTGCTCACCGGCTTCCGGACCGCGGTCTTCCGGGCCGTGCCCGCCGCGCTCAAGTCCGCGATCGCCGTCGGCATCGGCGTGTTCATCTGCCTGATCGGCCTGGTCGACGCCGGGTTCGTGCGCCGGCTGCCGGACGCCGCGCACACGACCGTCCCGGTCGGCCTGGGCATCAACGGCTCCATCGCCTCCTGGCCGACCGCGGTGTTCGTCGTCGGCCTGCTGCTCACCGGCATCCTGGTCGTGCGCAAGGTCAAGGGCGCGATCCTGATCGGCGTGCTGGCGTCGACCGTGCTGGCCATCGTCGTCGAGGCGATCGTCAAGGCCGGGCCGTCGCAGGGCACGAACCCGAAGGGCTGGAACCTCGGCTACCCGGCGCTGCCGGACCAGGTCGTCGGCCTGCCGAACCTTTCGCTGGTCGGCGACGTCTCGTTCGGCGCCTGGACGCGGCTGCCGATCATCACCGTCTGCCTGCTGGTGTTCACGCTGGTCCTGGCCGACTTCTTCGACGCGATGGGCACCATGACCGGTCTCGCGAAGGAGGCCGACCTGCTGCCGAAGGACGGCCAGCTGCCCAACGTCGGCAAGGCGCTGTTCGTCGAGGGCCTCGCGGGCGCGGCGGGCGGCTTCGGCTCGGCCAGCTCGAACACGGTGTTCGTCGAGTCGGCGTCCGGCATCGCCGAAGGCGCGCGGACGGGGCTCGCGAACGTCGTCACCGGCGTGCTGTTCATCGCCGCGATGTTCCTGACGCCGCTCTACCAGGTGGTGCCGGTCGAGGCGGCCGCGCCGGCGCTGGTCGTGGTCGGCGCGATGCTGATGTCGCAGGTCCGCGACATCGACTTCACCGACTACTCGATCGCGTTGCCGGCGTTCCTGACCATCGTCGTCATGCCGTTCACCTACTCGATCGCCAACGGCATCGGCGCCGGCTTCGTCAGCTACGTCGTGATCCGCGCCGCCACCGGCAAGGCCCGCCAGGTTCACCCGCTGATGTGGGTGATCGCGCTGGCCTTCGTCGCCTACTTCGCGGTCGGGCCGCTCCAGGCGGCGTTCCGCTGATCAGCCCGCGTCGCTGACTTCGAGGGCGCGGTCGAGGACGGACCGGTTCGCGGCGAAGTCCGCCAAGGGCGCGTCGAAGCCGATGGTGACCATGGTGTCGCCGATACCCACGGCGACCAGGCTCACCTGCCGCGCGACCCCGGCGCGGTCGTAGGTGTAGTCCCACTCGGCGGCGTCGCAGCCGCCGACCGGCGCGTGCTCGCCGACCGACGTGAGGTGGTAGCCGGACTCGTGGTGGGCGGAGTGCTCCAGGGCGCGCAGGCCGCTGACCGGATCCTCCTGGGTGAGGGGGATCCGGTTTGTTTCCAGCACCAGCTGGCCGGTCGGATCGGTGCGGGTGGCGCGCTCGTCGACGTTCGCCACCGCCCAGTCCGGGACCGGGATCTCGAAGTCCCAGCCGCCGCCGTCGGCGGCGTCGGGCGACCGGTAGACCTGCAGGTGGCCGACTTGCGTGCTCGGTGGTGCCGTGGCAGTCGGCGGGGCGGCCGCGGGTGGTGGGTCGCCGCCGCCCGCGAGCTGGGCCACCACGATCGCGAGGACCGCCGCGCCGACCACGGCCGAGCCCACCAGCTTCTTGTTCATCTGACCCCCAGGCTTCTCCGAGGAGAGGACGCACGGGGTTCGCGGGGGTTGCGGTGGAGATCACCCATTCGACCGAAGTTTCGTAAGGTATGCTAACTATATGTCCGGCGACACGCACGAACGCTCCTTGGCGAGCCGTCTGCGTCTCGCGGTGGTCCGGCTCAACCGCCGGCTGCGGGCACAGCGCGTCGGGGACGACCTCACGCTGACTCAGGTCGCCGCGCTGTCCACCTTGCACAAGTGCGGTGCGCTGACCCCGGGGCAGCTCGCCGCGAAGGAAGGCGTCCAGCCGCCCTCGATGACGAGGGTGATCGCCGCGCTCGAGGAGATGCGTTTCGTCGAGCGGCGCCCCCACCCGACCGATGGCAGGCAAGCCATCGTCGAGCTGTCCGAGAGCGGGCTGGCCTACGTTCGCAAGGCCATCTCCGTGCGGGAGGCGTGGCTGGACCGGCAATTGGCGGAACTCGGCGACGAAGAGCGCGAAGTGCTCTCGAAAGCCGCCGAAATCATAGACAGGATGGCGGGGAACTAACCACGGTGACGGCCACGGGTAGCGAGACGAAGCGTTCGATCGAGACCACTGCTACCCGGGAGACGGCTTCACCGCCGTCCGCCTCGCCACCGTCCCAGCCGAAGCCACGCCGCAGCATGTTCGCCTCGCTGCGCGTCCGAAACTACCGGCTGTTCTTCACCGGCCAGGTCATCTCGAACATCGGCACCTGGATGCAGCGCATCGCCCAGGACTGGCTGGTGTTCACCCTCAGTGGCAACAACCCGATCGCCCTCGGCATCGCCGTCGCGCTGCAGTTCGCGCCGACGCTGTTCCTCTCGCTGTGGGCCGGCGTCCTCGCCGATCGTGTCGACAAGCGGCGGCTGCTGACCTGGATCCAGGTGGCGGCGTGTTCGCAGGCCGTCGTCCTCGGCGTGCTCGACCTGAGCGGGATCGCCGCGCTGTGGCACGTCTACGTCCTGTGCTTCACCCTCGGCGTGACGGCCGCGCTCGAAGTGCCGACGCGGCAGTCGTTCGTCGCCGAGATGGTGGGCCGCGACCAGGTCGCGAACGCCGTCGCGCTCAACTCGTCGATCTTCAATATGGCGCGGATCGTCGGGCCGGCGATCGCCGGGTTCGCGATCACGTGGATCGGCACCGGCTGGCTGTTCATCGCGAACGCGCTGAGCACGATCGCGGTGATCATCGGGCTGGTCCTGATGAACCCGGACAAGCTGTTCCGCGTCGCGGCGGTGCCGCGCGAAAAGGGGCAGCTGGTCGAGGGCCTGCGCTACGTCCGGCGGCGCTCGGACCTGATGACGGTGATGGTGCTGGTGCTGTTCGTCAGCACGTTCGGCATCACGTACTTCAGCTCCCTCCCGATCGTCGCGGCGAACGTCTTCCATACCGCGGCCGACGGCTACGGCCTGCTGTCGACGCTGGTCGCGGTCGGCACGTTCACCGGCGCGGTGATGTCCGCCCGCCGCGGCACGAAGGGCCGGCCGCGGGTGCGGCTGATGCTGGTGTCCGCGTTCTTCCTCGGCGTGTTCGAGCTGATCACGGCGTTCATGCCGACGTACCTGACGTTCGGCCTCGGCCTGATCCCGCTCGGCTTCGCCACGATGACGTTCCTCAACACGGCCAACGCGCTGGTGCAGACGTCGGTCAGCCCCGAGATGCGCGGCCGCGTGATGGGGCTGTACGTGCTGGTGCTCATCGGCGGCAACCCGATCGGCGGGCCGATGGTGGGGTGGATGGCGCAGGCGTTCGGCGGGCGGTCTCCCTTCTACATCGGCGGGGCGGTTTCGGCGGTGGCCGCGGTCGTGTGCGCGGTGGTGCTGATCCGGCGGGGTGGGGTTTCCTGGCCGGTTCAGCGCGGGTTCGGGCTTCGGGTGCTCAAGCGGGCGAAGGTCTGACGGCGAGTATCGGTTCGTGTTCACAGCGCGACCGTAGCGGCGCCCACCGACAAAAATGGCGATCCAGAGACCCCGGTGTCACTCGAAAGGGTGAGATCGGGGTCTCTGGATGAGACCCCTTGCCGGGAGAGATGAGGTTAGGCTAACCTCATACATGTCCGCTTCGTGGTGGGAGCGGCAGTCAGTTCGGGAACGGACGGAGCCCCGGCCCTGGGAACCCAGGCCGGGGCTTCGTTCACTTCACGGCAGTGTCGGGCTGAGTTCGCCGCTCGTCAAGGGACTCTCACCCGGTGGCGTGGGCAGCCGGGTCAGTGCCAGGCCGAAGTAGACGCGATACGCCAGCCGGATCGCCGCCTGGGACTCCAAAACCACTTCGTGCCGCACGCCGTCGACCGTCTCGATCAGGCGATCGCCCGAGAGCGTCACGCGGCCCTGGGACGTCGGGCGGGAGCACGTCAACGACTTCGTGAAGTGCGACGACGGGGACGTCGACTGCCACCACGCCATCGGGATGAAGTCCGACAGCGGGCGCGGACGGCGTTCCAACCGGTACTGCGGCTTGCCGTCCTGCAGGACGTCGAGGTCGCCGTGGGGTGCGTCCAGGACGAGGAACTCACCGTCCGGATCGGACTGCGCGTCCACGCCGGACAGCCGCAGCGGGTGCCGGGAGAATCGGCCGAAGCCGACGTCGACCAGCCAGTCCTCGTCCAGGGAAACGACGATCGCCGCGTGGTCCAGGGGCGGGCCGAGCGTGCCGTCCGGGCGGAACACCTGCGCCGCGTGCAGCGAAGCGTCGTACCCCAGCGAACGCAGCAGTGCCGCGAAGAGGCCGTTGAGCTCGTAGCAGAACCCGCCGCGGCGACGGCGCACGATCTTGCCGAACAACGCGTCTTCGGTCAGCTCGATCGGCTCGCCGAGGTGGATGCTCAGGTTTTCGAACGGCACCGCGGCCAGGTGCCGTTCCTGAAGGTGGCGCAGCGTCGCGAGGTCGGGCTCCGCCGGCCACGCGACGCCGAGTCGGTTCAGGTACGCGTCGACATCCATGACGACCACTCAAACACCTCGACCGCACTCGAGGTCAAGCGATTTCACCCGCCGACGAAAAACGGGGCCCTTCCCGCAGGAAGGACCCCGTTCGCGCGAAGAACTCAGCCGAGCAGCAGGCCGTTGCCGCCCGCGACCGCGTTGTCGAACCGCTTGCTGATCTCGGCCCAGTTGAAGATGTTCCACAGGGCCTTGACGTAGTCCGGCTTCACGTTCTTGTAGTCCAGGTAGAACGCGTGCTCCCAGACGTCGACCAGCAGGATCGGCACGGTCGGCAGGATCAGGTTGTTGTGGTGGTCGCGCAGCTGCTGGGTGATCAGCGTCTTGCCGATCGGGTCCCAGGAGAGCGCGCCCCAGCCGTTGCCCTGGATCGTGGTCGAGACGGCGGTGAACTGCGCCTTGAACTTGTCGAAGGAGCCGAACGCCTCGTCGATCGCCGCGGCCAGCTCGCCGGTCGGCTTGTCGCCGCCTTCCGGCGACAGGATCTTCCACCACACGACGTGGTTGGCGTGGCCGGCCAGGTTGAAGGCCAGCGTGGTCTCCAGGCCGACGATCGAGCCGAAGTCGTTCGCTTCGCGGGCGGCTTCGAGCTTGTCGAGCGTGTCGTTCGCGCCCTTGACGTAGGTCGCGTGGTGCTTGCTGTGGTGCAGCTCGTTGATCTCGCCGGAGATGTGCGGCGCGAGGGCGCCGTAGTCGTAGTCGAGATCGGGCAGCTCGTAGCGGGCCATTGGCCCTCCTTCTGTCTTCGACACAAGTTTCCGGTACCGAACCTAGTAGCACACCACCCCTCGCGGCGAGCGGGGGCGGGTGGCCGTCACTGCGTGGGACGGCGGCTCCGTAGGTGGCGTACCCGAGGGTCCGCCACCCGAAACCGAGCCTGCTACCTCGACTTAACTGGAGGTCAACGAGCTGTGAGATCAGGCACGGAACTCGTCGAGGCGCAGGGCCAGCTCGTCGAAGACGGCGACGTTGCACTCGAACGCCACCAGCGTCTCGTCGATGACCCGCGCGCGGCCGGCCTCGTCCCACGGCGCGTTGTCCAGCTTCGCGCGGTACTGATCGCGGAACCGCGGGGCGCTGCCGATCCCCTCGAAGTGGTAGAAGAGCGTGCCCGCCTCGGCGACGTCGTACTGGCGCTCCAGCAGCCGCCGGATGGCCTGGCCGCCCGCGATGTCGCCCAGGTAGCGCGTGTAGTGGTGGGCCACGTACCCGCCGGCCCACGACGACGCTTCCTCGACTCGCGCAACGTACGCCTGGGTGGAGGCGAGCGGCGAGATCGTCGAGCGCCAGTCCGGGCCGACCAGGTGGGCCAGGTCGCGCTCCAGGTTCGGCAGCCGGCGCAGCTCGTCGAAGACGAACTTGCCGCCGACCGGGTCGCCCGCCATGCGGTCGCTCGCCGCTTCGATCGCGCCGTAGACGAAGTAGTACTGGATCGCGAGCTGGGTGTAGCCCTCCTGCGTCAGCTCGCCGCCGAGCAGGGCGCGCATGTACGTCGAGTAGTTCGCCTTCTCGTGCACCTCGAGCGTCGACGCGCGCAGGGTCGCCGAGAACGGGCGAGCGTCCGTGGTCACCGTCATGGGGCAGGCCTCCCGGCGATCGATCTGACACGCTGTCAGAAAGATCGTAGGGCATATTTCTGGGTTAGGCTACCCTAAACCGACGCTCCGACGGCGCGAAGCACGAACCGGACGGCGGCTTCGACGACGTCTTCCAGCTGCTCGGGGGGCCCGTCGACGAGCGCCCGGTTGCCCAGGGCGGCGGTGATCATCGGGATCAGGACGTCCGGGTCCTCGGCGGGCCAGCGCCCGAGGTCGACGCCGCCGGCCAGGATCGCGCGCAGCCGGTCGGTGATCGGGTCGGCGTGCGCGCTGATCCGGCGGTAGGCCGCGGGCGCCAGCGCCGACGCGAGCGCCGTCCCCGGCGGCATGTGGAACTCGGCCAGCACGCGCAGCTGGAGCCGGACGAACGTCGCGAGCTGGCCGACCGGGTCGGCCTGCGCTTCGACGGCTTCGGTCAGCCGCGTGACGTACCGCGCCGCCTCGTCCTCGACGAACGCGACGAGCAGGCTTTCCTTGTCGGGGAAGTGGTTGTAGAGCGCGGTCCGGCCGACGCCCGCCGCCGAGGCGACGCCGGCGAGCGTGATCGCGTCGAACCCGCGTTCGTAGAGCTGGGCGCGCAGGACTTCGAAGACCCGCGTGCGGACTTCGCGCCGGTGCGCCTCCAGCGACTCACCGAGAATCTTCGGCATCGGCTCAGGCTAGCGCTCAATCACCGAGCTGCCAGGTGTGCACCGGCTCGCCGGACTCCGAAAGCTCCAAGTAGCGGCCCAGCATGCGGTTCAGCGCCTCTTCCCGGTCGAGCCCGCGTTCCTGCGCGCGCAAGACGTAGTCACGCTGCCAGGTCGCGCCCGTCCGCCGCGCGAGGCACCGCCGCTCGATGATCCCGAGGTAGCGCTCGCGGGCTTCGTCGGAGACGTCGGAGCGGCGCAGGCCCTCGTGGGCGAGCGGGAGCAGCACGCGCAGCGCCAGCTCGTCCGGCGGGATCCAGCCGATGCCCGGCCAGTACAGCTGCGCCTCGAAGCCGCGGCGGGCGCCGGCGTAGAGGTTCTCCTCCGCCGCCTGGAACGACATCTGGCTCCACACCGGGCGTTCCGCCTCGGCGAGCGCGCGCTGGGCGCCGTAGAAGAACGCCGCGTTCGCGACCGTGTCGACGACCGTCGGCCCGGCGGGCAGCACCCGGTTCTCCACGCGCAGGTGCGGCAGGCCGTCGACGACGTCGTACACCGGGCGGTTCCAGCGCCAGATCGTCCCGTTGTGCATGCGCAGCTCGGTGAGCTTCGGCGCCTGTCCCGCGTCGAGCGCCTCGATCGGGTCTTCGGCGTCGGTTTCCGGGAGCAGGCCGGGGAAGTAGCGGACGTTCTCCTCGAACAGGTCGAAGATCGACGTGATCCAGCGCTCGCCGAACCAGACGCGCGGCCGCACGCCCTGGTTCTTCAGCTCCTCGGGCCGGGTGTCGGTCGCCTGCAGGAACAGCGGGATGCGCGTTTCGTGCCAAAGTGCCTTGCCCAGCAGGAACGGCGAGTTCGTCGCGAGCGCGATCTGCGGCCCGGCCAGGCACTGCGCCGCGTTCCAGTGCGCCGCGAACTCCTCGGGCGCGACCTGGAGGTGCAGCTGCACGCTGGTGCAGGCGGCCTCCGGCAGGATCGACTCCGCGTAGCTGCGCAGGCGTTCAGGCTGCCGGCCCGGCAGCGCCGCGCCTTCCATCGCGAGCACCGTGCGTTCGCCGCGCGCGGCGAAGATCTGGTCGTTCAGCGTCGTGTAGCGGGCCTTGTTGGTCAGCCACTTCTGGTCGAAGTGGTCGTGCTTCAACGTCGGCAGGATGCCGATCATGGCCAGCTGGGATCCGGTGTCGCGGGCCTTCGAGGCCGCCGTCGTGAGGTACGCGCGGAGGTCGTCTTCGAGCTGGAGGGCGGAATCGCCGGCCAGCGGCCGCGGCGGCACGTTCAGCTCGATGTTGTGCTGGCCCAGCTCGGTGGTGAACGACGGGTCGTCCAGCGCCTCCAGCACGGCGGTGTTCGTCATCGACGGGCGCAGCTCGCGGTCGACGAGGTTCAGCTCCACCTCGAGCCCGATGTTCTTGCGGGGGAACGAAAAGCTGCCGTCGGTGAGCATGCGGGCCAACGTGTCCAGGCAACGCTGCACCTTGCGGCGGTACCTCCCGCGGTCCAGCGTGCTCGGTTGACCCGCGAGGTCCATCCCCATGACCATCCCTGCTTTTCGTCGGCGTGGAACTAGGACGTGTTTCAGGCCCCGGCGGACAACCGTTACACAGCCGATGCACCCGGGCTAGCGGCCAAACTGGTGCTCTCCGTCACGACGAGTTAACCGACAGCAAAATCCCCCCGTTCGTACCAGTCGCCGTTCGACGTTCGGACCAGTGAAGCGCCCGGCAAGCGGGTGACAGACTGGGCGGATGGGCGTGATCCACATCGACGAAATCGACGACCCGCGCGTCGACGATTTCCGCGACCTGTCCACAGCGGACCGCCGTCCGGACCGCCCGGGCGGCAAGGGACTCGTCATCGCCGAGGGCACCGTCGTGGTCGCCCGGCTGCTGGCGTCCCGGTACCCGGTACGGGCGCTGCTCGGCGTCGAACGGCGGTTCGCCGAGCTGGCGGACGACCTCGCCGGGCTCGACGTGCCCCAGTACGCGGCGTCCGCCGAGACGATGGCCGAGATCGTCGGCTTCCACCTCAACCGCGGGGTCCTCGCCGTCGCGGACCGGCCGGCGCCGCTGACGGTTTCCGAAGTCGTCGACGGCACGGGCACGATCGCCGTGCTGGAAGGCGTCGGTGACCACGAAAACCTCGGTGCGCTGTTCCGCAACGCGGCCGCGCTCGGCGTCGGCGGCGTCCTGCTCGGCCCCGGCTGCTCCGACCCGCTGTACCGGCGCAGCGTGCGCGTGTCGATGGGCCACGTCCTGCGCGTGCCGTTCGGGCACCTCGCGGACTGGCCCGGCGGCCTCGACGACCTGCGGGCGCGCGGGTTCGCCGTCGCCGCGTTCACGCCGCGGCCGGGTTCGATCCCGCTGCGCGAACTGCGCGCGCACGCGCCCGGCCGGGTGGCCCTGCTGTTCGGCGCCGAAGGTCCCGGGCTGACGGAAACGGCACTGGCGGCGGCTGATCACGCCGTCCGGATACCCATGCCGGCCGGAGTCGACTCCCTCAACATCGCCACGGCCGCCGCCGTGGCCTTCTACGAACTGGCGCGGGCCGACTAAGGTTCCGGTTCATGGAGCTGCGGATCCGCGGTGAGCGCGCCGTGCTGGCCGGACCGGGCGGGGAACAGGCGCGCGAGGTCGACCCGCACAAGCTCGCGATCGGCGCCGACCTGGCGCAGGCCCTGCACGAGTGGGCGCGCGTGGCGTCCGCGGTCTCGGCCGGCTCCGGGGCCGAAGCGGGCGCGGTCGTTTCGCAGCGCGGCCGCCAGCTGGCCGGCCGGCTCGCGTCGGTGATGGGCACGACCGTGCGGTTCGTGGACCCGGTGACGGGCGCCGACACGGTCGTCGAGCCGCCTCCGCGCGAAGGCGCGCCCGGCCGGAAGTTCGTCCAGACCGTGCTCGGGCCGCCGGGGCCGCCCGGGGAACCGACGCCGTGGCTGACCGGGCTGACGGTGTCGGCGTTCATCGCCGCCGTGGTCGTGGTGGCGATGCTGGCGCTGGCGTCGACGCTGGCCCGGGAGACGAGCGGCTGGCTGGCGCTGGTGGCGTCGGTCGTCGTGACGGCCGGGATCACGCCGTCGCTGTGGCTGATCCGCCGCACGCCGATCCTGCGGTGGGCCGCGTACGGCGCGGCGGGCGGCGTCGTGATCGCGTGGGTCGGCGTGCTGGTGATCGCCTTCTGACGCGTGCGCTCGTAATCTGACGCGATGCGGCAGCTGGACGCGTTGCGGAAGTTGTGCCTCGCCCTCCCCGAAGTGACCGAGCGCCTCAGCCACGGCGCACCCACCTGGTTCGTGCGCGGCAAGAAGACCCTCGTCATGTTCCAGAACGACCACCACGGCGACGGCCGGCTCGCCTTCTGGTGCCCGGCGCCGCCCGGGGTGCAGGAAGAGCTCGTGCGGACCGAGCCCGAACGGTTCTTCCGGCCGGCTTACGTCGGGCACCGCGGGTGGCTGGGCGTGCGGCTGGACGTCGACGTCGACTGGGGCGAGATCGACCGGATCGTGCGGGAGGCCTACCGGCAGGTGGCGCCGAAGACGCTCGCCGCGCGGCTGGATTAGCCGCGCTGCGAGCGGACCCCGAGCAGCACGTCCTCCCAGGACGGCACGATCGGGTGATTCTTCTTGGCCTTCGGCCGCGGCTCGGCGTGGTCCTCTTCCGGATCCGCCGGGACGCGGGGGATCTCGCGGGTGTCGTCGTCCGGGTCCGGCTCGGCGGCCGGCAGCTCGGCGCGTTCCGGTTCGACCGAGTCCAGCGTCGGCTGGAACTCCGCTTCGCGGGCCGGTTCGAGGGCGCGGACCGTGCGGGGCGCGCGGTAGGCGTTCGGGTCGAGCAGGACCTCGGCGTTCTCGTCGAGCGCCACGACCGTGCCGCCGTGCGCCCCCGGCGAGAACGCCCAGTGCGCGCGGTTGTCCGACCGCCCGGCCTTCCACCGCAGCACGACGACCCAGCGGCCGTCGTCGCCCTTCCAGGAGTCCCAGGTGGCCTGCGAGTAGTCGTGCCCGCGGACGCCGAAGCCGTACGCGACGACTTCGCCGAGCGTCTGCACGTCGGGGCCGTCTTCGCGAACCGGGTGGGCGCTCTGCGCGAGCTCCGCGGTACGGGACCGCTCGAGCAACACGGGGTAGGCGTAGCGCTCGACGCGCTGCGTCGAGATACCGGCGCCGGCGGCGACCTGCTCGACGGACTCGCCGGCGCGGATGCGCTGCTGGATCTCGCGTGGCCGCATCTGGCTCTCCAACTCGATTTCGATCTGGCCGAGGCGGGTGATGTCACCCCGCGCCGCCGCGCGCAGTCGCTCATCAGCCGGGAGCAGGAAACGAGTACGGCTCGCCGGGTCTTCGAGCACGATGGACTTCCCGTCCTCGTGCAGCCCGACCACTCGCAGCGCCCGCATTGTTCTCGCCTCCCCGATCTTCTTCACCGTTGTGGGTGCCCACGTTAGAACGGCGCGTCGGCTTGACGTGCGAGGCGCGCCGAGTCCGCATCGAACTGCCCACTGTTCACTTAGCGACCCCCGCATCATCGACGACCCAGGTCGGCGGCCACCGGGTGACACGCCGGACACGGTAAGTCACGATCGAGTGGATCACGACGGCGGTAGGCGGACCGTCACGGTGAGCCCGCCGCGCCGGCCGGGCTGGGCGTCGGCGTAGCCGCCGTGCGCCGTCGCCACCGAGCGCACGATCGACAACCCCAGACCCGCGTTGCGCGTGTCGCCCGTCCGCTCCGACCCCACCCGGCGGAACGGCTCGAACAGCGTCGGCACGGCCTCTGGTGGCACCACCGGCCCCGAGTTCCGCACCTCGAGGGCCGGATCGCCGCGGACCTCGACGTGCACCCAGCCGCCCGCGGCGTTGTACGTGATCGCATTGACCACCAGGTTCGTCACCAGCCGCTCGAGCAGCACCGGGTCGCCCGCCACCACGCGCGGCCGCAGGCGGGTCTCGACCGTCACCCCGGCCGCCTTCGCCGACGCCGCGGTCGCGCGGACGACCGTCGCCACCACTTCGTCGAGCCGGACCGGCGCCCGCGCCTGCAGGCCGCGGTCGCTGCGAGCCAAGACCAGCAGGCCCTCGATCATCCGTTCGCTGCGCTCGTTCGTGTGCAGCAGGTGCGTGCCGAGCTTCTTCAGCTCCGGCGCCGCTTCGGGGTCGGCCATCGCCACCTCGACCAGCGTCCGCTGCACGGCCAGCGGCGTGCGCAGCTCGTGGGACGCGTTCGCGACGAACCGCTTCTGGCTGTCGAACGACTCCGCGAGCCGGTCGAGCATGCCGTCGAACGTGTCCGCCAGCTCCTTCAGCTCGTCGGGCGGGCCCTCCAGGTTGATCCGCCGGTCGAGTTTGCCGGCCTCCAGCCGACGCGCCGCCGACGTGATGTCGTGCAGCGGCCGCAGCGCGCGGCCCGCCATCAGCCAGCCGAACAGCACGGCCAGCGCCGCCGTCGCCACCAGCGCGATCGCCGAGCCCACGACCAGCGTGGACAGCGTCGACGAGCGGTAGTCCTCCAGCGAGCCGCTGAGCAGCCGCACCGCCACGCCCGGGGAGCCGACGACCGTGCCGGCCTGGACGCCGTAGAGCGCGTCGGCCGAGCCGATCGTCGTCGAGGCGACCCGGGCCGGGTCCGGCAGCTCGCTCTGCACCAGCAGGTAGTTGAGGACGACGAGGACCAGCCCGGCGAGCAGGAACAGCCCGCCGTACCAGGCTGTGAGCTTCGTCCGGACCGACAGCGTGGTCACGGCGTGCCGAACCGGTAGCCGGCACCGGGGACCGTCTCGATCACCGGTGGGTCGCCGAGCTTGCGCCGCAACGTCATCACCGCGACGCGCACCGCGTTCGTGAACGGGTCGGCGTGCTCGTCCCAAGCCTTCTCCAGCAGGTCTTCGGCGCTGACCACCGCGCCCTCGGCCCGCATGAGCACCTCCAGCACGGCGAACTCCTTCGGCGAGAGCAACAGGAACCGGCCGTCGCGGGCGGCCTGGTGCCGCGGCAGGTCGAGCACGACGCCGTCGCGTTCCAGCACCGGCGGCAATGCCGGTCGCGCGCGCCGCGACAGCGCCTGCACCCGCGCGACGAGCTCGGCGAACGCGAACGGCTTCGTCAGGTAGTCGTCGGCGCCGAGGCCCAGGCCGGCGACGCGGTCGGTGACGTCGGCGGCCGCGGTCAGCATCAGCACCCGCGCCTCGCCGCCGGCCTCGACGACCGCGGCGCAGACGGCGTCGCCGTGCACCTTCGGCAGGTCGCGGTCGAGGACCACGACGTCGTAGCTGTGCACGCCCACCCGCTCGAGGGCCTGTTCGCCGTCGTAGCAGACGTCGACGGCCATCGAAAACCGCCGCAGCCCCTCCGCGACCGAGTCGGCCAGCAGCCGTTCGTCCTCCACCACCAGCACGCGCACCCGCCCAGTCTGCGCAGGAGGGCCATAAGGACCGCATAAGCGACGTCGCTTAGCGCGCCCGAATCCCCCGATCCGTAGACCTGGCACCCATCCGGAAGACGAAAGGAGCGAGCCATGCGGACACGGATCTTCGTCGCGGCGCTCGGGGCGGCGCTGCTGCTCGGGGGCTGCGGCGCGAAGGCCGACGACGGGTCGAAGGTCGCGTCGATCTCGACGCCGCCGAAGTCGGGCGGGCCGACGGCGGCCGACAACAGCGGCAAGAGCGACGAGGACAAGATGCGCGACTTCGCCAAGTGCATGCGCGAGCACGGCGTCGACATGCCCGACCCGAAACCGGCCGGCGACGGCAAGGGGATGTCGATCGCGATCCAGGGCGACGCCTCGGACCGCGGCAAGGTCGACGCGGCGCAGGAAGCGTGCAAGCACCTCATGCCCAACGGCGGCGAGATGAAGCCGCCGAGCGCCGAGGAGCTCGACAAGATGCGCCAGCAGGCGAAGTGCATGCGCGAGCACGGCGTCGACATGCCGGACCCCGACCCGACCGGCAAGGGCGCGACGCGGATCGGCGGGCCGGGCGACGACCCGAAGAAGTTCGAAGAGGCCGCGAAGGCGTGCGGCCTGGGCATGTCCGTCCACTCCGAGGCGGCGGGCAAGTGAGCGAAGTGACCCACCTCAAGCCCCGCCGCCGCGGCCGGACGCGCTGGTTCGTCGCCGGCGCGGTCCTGGTCGTGGTGCTGGGCACCAGCTCGGTCGTGATCCTGACGCGGGTGTCGAGCGCGACACCGGTCAAGGAGGCCGCGCCGCCCGCGGCCGAGACCGCCGAGGTCGTCAAGACCGACCTCAGCGAAGAAGAGGAAGCCGACGGAACCCTCGGCTACGGCGACGAATCGAGCGTCCAGGGCCGCAAGCCGGGCACGATCACGTCGCTGCCCGACGCCGGCGCCACGATCACCCGGTGCAAGCCGGTGTACGGAGTGGACGCGAAGCCGGTGCCGCTGTTCTACGGGACGCTGCCCTTCTACCGCGACCTCGCCACCGGCGTGGACGACGGCGCCGACGTCAAGCAGCTGGAGGAGAACCTCAAGGCGTGCGGCTTCGGCGGGTTCGGCACGCCGGACAAGAAGTTCACCGCGGCGACGGCGACTGCCCTGAAGAAGTGGCAGAAGTCGCTGGGGCTCGAGCAGACCGGCGCGTTCGGCCAGGGTGACGTCGTGCTCGCGGCGGGTGAAGTCCGCGTCTCGGCGCTGTCGGCGAAGCCGGGCTCGCCCGCGCAGGGCGAGGTGCTCAAGACGACCGGGACCGTCCGGTCGGTGCAGGTGAAGCTGGAGGCGGCGAAGCAGGAGCTCGCGCAGCAGGGCGCGAAGGCGTCCGTGACGATCAACGGGAAGACGACCCAGGGCACGATCACCGACGTCGGGCGCACCGCCGTGGAGGGCAAGGACGCCGCCGGCCAGGACGACGGCAAGCCCAAGATCACCGTGACCGTCAAGCTGGACGACCCGGCGGCCGGGGGCACGCTCGACTCGGCGCCGGCGAGCGTCCGGTTCACCAAGGACGTCCACCGGGGCGTGCTGGCGGTTCCGGTCGGCGCGTTGCTCGCGCTCGCCGAGGGCGGGTACGCCGTCGAGGTCGACGAGAACGGGCAGCGGCGGCTGATCGGCGTCCAAACGGGACTGTTCAGCGGCGGCAAGGTCGAGGTCACCGGGACCGGGCTGACCGCGGGCATGCGGGTGGTGACGACGTCGTGACGCCCGTGCTGCGCGTCCACGAGGTCACGCGCACCTACCCCGGCGGGGTGGCCGCGCTCGACGGTGTCTCGCTCTCACTGGAAAACGGCGAGATGGTCGCGATCGTCGGACCGTCCGGGTCCGGGAAGTCCACCCTGCTGCACCTGATGGGCACGCTCGACCGGCCGTCGTCGGGACGCGTCGAGCTGCACGGCCACGACGTCGCGGCGCTGCCGGACCGGAAGGTCTCGGCGCTGCGGTCGCGCTGGATCGGGTTCGTGTTCCAGCAGTTCTTCCTCGACGAAGGGATGAGTGCGGTGGACAACGTGTGCACCGGCCTGCTCTACGCCGGGGTGCCGCGGCGACGGCGGCGCGACCGGGCACTGGCCGCACTCGACCGCGTCAAGCTGGGACACCGGGCGTGGCACCGGCCGGGGGAGCTGTCGGGCGGGGAACGCCAGCGCGTCGCGATCGCGCGGGCCGTGGTCAACGAGCCGTCGATCCTGCTGGCCGACGAGCCGACCGGCAACCTCGACACCGGCACCGGCGCGTCCGTGCTTTCGCTGCTGGGCGAGCTGTCCGCGGACGGCACCACGATCGTCGTGATCACCCACGACCGGGAGATCGCGGCGGGCATGCCGCGCCGGATCGAACTGCTCGACGGCCACCTGCGGCTCGACACCGGCCTGGTGGGTGCGCGGTGACCGCGGTGCTGCTGCCGGAACCGGCCCGGCTCAAGCCGCCGGACGTCGTCGCGCTGGGTGCCCACGGCATGCGGACCCGGCCGGTGCGCGCGGTGCTTTCCGCGCTGGGCATCGCGATCGGCGTCGCGGCGATGGTCGCGGTGCTGGCGATCCCGGCGTCCGGCGGGCAGGCCCTGCACGACCGGCTGGCCGCCCTCGGCACGAACCTGCTCACCGCCGGGCCGGGCCAGACGCTGTTCGGCGACGACGCCGTCCTGCCCGACGACGCCGTCCCGATGGCCAAGCGGATCGGGCCGGTCCAGGCGGCCAGCGGGACCGGGAACACGTCGGCGAGCGTGCGGCGCAGCGACAAGATCGCGCCGGACGACACATCGGGGCTCGCGGTGTACGCGGCGAAGCCGGACCTGCTGGGCGTGCTCGGCGGGAAGGTCCGGGCCGGGGCGTTTCTCGCGGCGGGCAACCAGGACTACCCGGTGACGGTGCTCGGTTCGCAGGCCGCGGCCCGCCTCGGCATCGACCACATCGACCCGGCCCGGCCGCCGCAGGTGCTGATCGGGACGCAGTGGTTCACGGTGGTCGGGATCCTCTCGCCGATGCCGCTGGCCCCGGAGATCGAGCGGTCGGTGCTGGTCGGCTGGGACGTCGCGAAGCGGCTGCTCGGGTTCGACGGCCATCCGTCCACTGTGTACGTCCGCGCCGAAGAGTCCCAAGTGGACGGTGTGCGGTCGGTGCTGGGCGCGACGCTGAACCCGCAGGCGCCGAACGAGGTCGAGGTCCGCCGCCCGTCGGACGCGCTCGCCGCGCAGAAGCTCACGGACACCACGTACAGCGCGCTGTTCCTGGGCTTGGGCGGGGTGGCGTTGCTGGTCGGCGGGGTCGGGGTGGCGAACACGATGGTGATTTCGGTGCTGGAGAGGAGACGCGAGATCGGCCTGCGCCGCGCGCTCGGGGCGACGAAGAGGCAGGTCCGCGGGCAGTTCCTGGCGGAGTCGGTGCTGCTGTCGGGGCTGGGCGGGCTGGCGGGGGTGCTGGCCGGGGTGCTGGTGACGGCGGGGTACGCGCTGAGCCAGGGGTGGCCGGCGGTGCTGCCGTGGGCGACGCTGGCGGGAGGTGTCGGCGTGGCGGCGCTGGTGGGGGCGATCGCGGGGGCCTACCCGGCGATGCGCGCGGCGCGGTTGGCACCGACGCAGGCGCTGGCGTGACGGCGGGGGCCGGGCCTTCAGGGGGAGGCTCGGCTCCCCGTGCACTTCCGCGGTGGCGCCACGCCCCGCGCTACCTTCGAGCGTGCGCAGCCGGAACACCGCACGCTGGGAGATCCGCGCCCCCCGCGCGGCGGGTTGAATGAGCGGCGAACCCGAGCGAAGGGGGCGGCCGTGGTGCGGGTCGAGGCGAACCGGCGTGACTTCCTCCGTTGGCTGGCAGCCGCCGGTGCCGGGCTCGCCACCGCGGGGGTCGTCCCCGCCGTCTTCGCCCAGGAGGCCGCCGCGGCCGGTTCGGATGTCGTCGTCGTGCTCGGGGCCACCGTCGTCGACGGCACCGATGGCCCACCCCTGCCGGACGCGGCCGTCGTGCTGGTCGGCGACCGGATCGCGTGGACCGGCCCCGCCGCGCACCTGCCGTCCCCGACCGGGGTCCGGACCGTCGACGGCCGGGGCCGCTACCTCGTGCCCGGCCTCTGGGACCTGCACACCCACGGCCTCGACCTCGAGGCGATCTTCCCGCCGCTGTACCTGGCCAACGGCGTCACCGGGATCCGCGAGATGTGGGGCTACCCCGAAAACCGCGCGGCGCGCGACAAGATCGTCCGCGGGGAGCTGGCCGGCCCCCGGGTCGTCATGGGCAGCTCGATCGTCGACGGTCCCGTCTCCATGCTGCAGCCGCCCGTGACGAAGGTGGCGACGGCGGCCGAGGCACGCGCCGCTGTCCGGACCGCGCTCGACGAGGGCGCCGGCTTCGTCAAGGTGTACTCCTACCTGGGTGCGGAGGCCTTCGCGGCGATCGCCGACGAGTGCCGGCGGGCCGGGCTGCCGTTCGCCGGGCACTGGCCGTACCGGGTCCCGCAACCGGCCGCGAGCGACGCCGGCCAGCACAGCTTCGAGCACCTCTTCGGCGTCCCCCTCTACACGTCGGCGCACCGGGACGAGTTCGTCCGGACGCTGGCCGCGACGCCCTTCGACCCGGCGGACCCGCGTTCGTTCTTCGTCCTGGCCCGGGAACTGGACCGGCGCGCGACCGAGGCGTACAGCCCGTGGCGCGCCCAGGAGTTCTTCGCCCACCTTGTGGGCAACGGAACCCGGCTGACGCCGACGCTGGTCGTCAACAAGGTGATGTGCTCGCCCGCCGGCACCTCCGCGCACGACCCGCGGCTGAAGTACATCCCGCGGGACGTGCGGGACAACTGGGCCGAGCAGGTGCGGATCCGCACGCCGGTCACCCCCGAGGAGATCGCGCAGCAGGCCTCCTACTTCCACGCGCAGGTGGAGCTGGTCGGCGCGGCCCACCGGGCGGGCGTCCCGCTCCTCGCCGGCACGGACTGCCTGAACCCGTACGTCTTCCCCGGCTTCAGCCTGCACGACGAGCTGGCGCACCTGGTCGAAGCGGGCCTGTCGCCGCGGCGGGCGCTGCAGGTGGCGACTCGCGACGCGGCGGCGTTCCTCGGCCGGTCCGCGACCGCGGGCACGATCGCCCCGGGCAAGGTGGCCGACCTGGTGCTCCTCGACGCGAACCCCCTCGCCGACATCCGCGCGGTCCGGCGGATCGACACGGTCGTCGCGGCCGGGCGGGTGTACGACCGCGCGGCGCTGGACCGCATGCTCGCCGACGTCGAAGCCGCGACGAGCCTGCGGGCGAACGCCAGGTCAGTGGGCTTGCCGGTGCACAGCTGCTGCTGAGCGCCCGGTAATCTCGGCCGGTCGAAGACCTGGGTTCGAGGGGGCGCGTTGACTGGGCGGAAGCTGGCGTGGGCGCTCGCCGCGCTCGAAGTCGTCGCCGTGATCCTCGTGCTCGTCCTCAAGCGGTTCGACGGCCTGGACCTCGAGGTCTACCTCGGCGGGGCCAAGGCGCTGGCCGAGCAGGGTTCGCCGTACGACGCCTGGGTGCCGACCACGCACCAGATCCTGCTGCCGTTCACCTACACGCCGTTCGCCGCGGCCGCGTTCTGGCCCGGCACGCTGCTGCCCTTCGCCGTCACGATGAAGCTGGTCAGCATCGCGTCGATCGTCGCGACCGGGGTCGTCGCCTACCTCTACGTCGCGACGCTCAACGGCTCGCTCACCGACGCCACGAAGGTCCGGGGCCGGACGGTGGCCGCGCTGGTCGCGATCGGCGCGCAGCTCGCCGGGGCGCTGCTGGAGCCGGTGCGCTCGACGCTCGGCTTCGGCCAGATCAACGCGCTGCTCATGGTCCTGGTCGTGCTCGACGTCCTGCTCCCCGGTGACCGCAAGCGGACGAAGGGCCTGCTCATCGGCGTGGCCGCGGCGATCAAGCTGACGCCGGCCGTCTTCGTCGTCTACTTCCTCTTCCGCCGCGACTACCGCTCGGCCGCGCGCGTGGCCGGCGGGTTCGTCGCGGCGGGGGCGCTGCTGTGGCTGATCCGGCCGTCGGCGTCGGTCACGTACTGGACGAAGCTGGTCTTCGACGCGGGCCGCATCGGCGGCGTCGACTACGTCGGCAACCAGTCGCTGCACGGTCTGACCGTGCGCGCGGGCTGGCCGGAGTTCGCCTGGGTGCTGGCCGCGCTGGTGGTGATGGCCCTGGTCGCGGTGGTCGTCGCGCGCGCCGAGCCGGTGCTCGGGCTGACCGCCTGCGCGCTCGGCGGCCTGCTCGTGTCGCCGATCTCGTGGACCCACCACTGGACGTGGTGCGTGCCGATCCTCGTCCTCGCCGGGTGGTACGCGTGGCGCTACGGCCGGGCGATCCGGTGGACGGCGGCCGCGGTCGTGGTGGCCGGGCTGGCGTTGTTCATCGTCGGGCCGATGTGGTTCGCCCCGCGCCCGGCGCCGTCGGTGGGCTGGTGGCTCGCGACGGAGTCCTACGAGCTGTTCGGCCTCGCGCTGCTGGTCCTGGCCGCGTTCGCCGCCCGCCGCCTGAGCACGGAAAAGGGGACCTCCGCCACCGAAGCGGCGAAGGTCCCCTCGAAGGAACCTCAGGTCAGCTGAGGCGCTCGACCACGTACTCGATGGCCTGCGTCAGCTTGGTGACGTCGTCCGGGTCGATGGCCGGGAACAGGCCGACCCGCAGCTGGTTGCGGCCCAGCTTGCGGTACGGCTCGGTGTCGACGATCCCGTTGGCGCGCAGCACCTTCGCCACCGCGGCGGCGTCGACCTCGTCGCTGAAGTCCACCGTGCCGACGACCTGCGAGCGCAGGTCCGGGTCCTTCACGAACGGCGTCGTGTAGCTCGTCTTCTCGGCCCACTCGTACAGCCGCGACGACGAGTCCTTCGTGCGCGCGGTGGTCCACTCGAGGCCGCCCTGGCCGTTCATCCACTCGATCTGCTCGGCGAGCAGGAACAGCGTGGCGACGGCCGGGGTGTTGTACGTCTGGTCCTTGCGGGAGTTGTCCAGCGCGGTGGTCAGCGACAGGAACTCGGGGATCCAGCGGTCGCTCCCGCCGATCTCGCCGATCCGCTCGACCGCGGCCGGGGAGGCCAGCGCGATCCAGAGGCCACCGTCGGCGGCGAAGGACTTCTGCGGCGCGAAGTAGTAGACGTCGAAGTCCTCGGCCTTGACCGGGAGCCCACCGGCGCCGGAGGTGGCGTCGATCGCGACGAGCGCGCCCTCGCTGCCTTCGGGACGGCGGACCGGCACTGCGACACCGGTGGACGTCTCGTTGTGCGCCCAGCCGACGAGGTCCGCGCCGGCTTCGTAGGCGATGTCCGGCGCGCTGCCGGCGTCGGCCTTGACGACGATCGGGTCGGCCAGGAACGGCGCGCCCTTGGTGACGGAGGCGAACTTCGAGGAGAACTCGCCGTAGGTGAAGTGCTGCGAGCGCTCGCGGACCAGGCCGAAGGCGGCCGCGTCCCAGAACGCCGTGGTGCCGCCGTTGCCCAGGACGACCTCGTAGCCCTCGGGCAGGGAGAACAGTTCGGACAGACCCGCCCGCACGCGCCCGACGAGGGACTTGACCGGCTTCTGCCGGTGCGACGTGCCGAGGTAGGTGGAGCCGGACTCCGCCAGTGCGCTCAGCTGCTCGGCGCGGACCTTCGACGGTCCGCAGCCGAAGCGGCCGTCGGCCGGCTTGAGGTCTGCGGGGATGGTCAACTCAGCGTCGGTCATGTGGCCAGTCTCTCAGGTCGGGATGCGGCTGGTGAAGGTGGTGTTCAGGTGTCCGAAATGTGGAACGAGCGTTGTTCCGGGCATCGGGACGCCCGCCGTCGACTGTAGGCGGCTCGGCCGTCCGGCGGCTTCTCGCGGCGGGCCGTGGGGGTAAATCGCTGTCGGCGATTCCGGGAAGCTCGGTAGCTTCACGGCCGTGAACGGGGAGGAAGCGCCGTGGCGCCCGCGGTGGTGAGTGTTCTGGGGCCGGGTGCTCGCGCTCGCTGGGTGGCGGTCGGACCTCGCGGGCCCGGCCCGCTGCCTCGCGACCGGCGTCGGCTGTGGCCGGCCGGCTGGCCGGCGGAACACCTGGTCGCCGGTCTGCCGGACGGGGACAGCTACGCCGTCGGGACCAACGGGCACGCGGGCCGTGGGGGTAAAAACACGGTTCCCGCCGGTCCCGGCCGCCGGTAGGTTTCGGCACTGGCTTGCGGGCCCCGCTCACCACCCTGGGGGTGTGAGCGGGGCCCGGCGGGTCAGCGCCAGCTCTCCACCCCGCCCGGCACCGGCGCGGCCGGGTCGTACGGCGTGCGCGTGAAGATGAACGTCGCCAAGTCCAGGTGCGTCGCGACGCCGTCGGCGTCCCGGCCCACTTCGAGCGTCTCGCCCGCGTAGTACCCGTCAAGGCCGACGTACGTGTCACGGCCCGTCGCGCGGAACCGTGAGCTGCGGCCCGCACCCTCGGCCGGGGCCAGCAGGAGCAGCCCGTCGCCCTGGATGCGCAGGTGGTACGGCGTCGGGCCCCAGTGCCAGAGCCCGGTCAACGCCAGCAGCACCGGGTCGACCGCGGCCGGCTGCCACTCGGCGGGCAGGCGCGGCTCCAGCTCGTCGGTCGTCGTGATCAGGTCCAGGCAGAGCTGGGTGATGCCGACGCCGGCCGTCGAGTTCGTGAGCACCAGCGCGCCCGTCTGGGCGACCGGGTCCACCAGCGTCACGGCGAGGAAGCCCGGCATCGAGCCGGTGTGGCCGGCCAGCCGGCGGCCCTGGTAGCGCACCAGCATCAGGCCGAGGCCGAAGCCGGTCGTCCAGACGTCGGTGTCGTCGACGGTGACCATCGTGCGCATCTGCTCGATCGTCTCCGGGGACAGGACGCCGCCGCCGTGGCCGCCGAGGAACGCCGTCCAGCGGCCGAGGTCCTTCGCCGTCGACCACAGCTGGCCGGCGGGGGCCATCGCGCCGGCGTCCGGGCTGGGTTCCGGCAGGAGGACGTCGGCGAACGGGTGCACGGCGAAGCCGTCCGCGTGCGCGCCGACCGGGTGCGGGGTCGTCCGGCTCATCCCGAGCGGGCCGAGGACCTCCTCGTCGAGCACCGAGAGCCAGCCCTTGCCGCGGTGGCGCGAGACGAGCTCGCCGAGCACGCCGTAGCCGACGTTCGAGTAGTGGAACCGCGCGCCCGGCCGGTGCTTGGTGGCGCCGTCGGCGAGGCTGCCGACGAGCGCGTCCCAGTCGCCGCCGGGGGTGCGCTCCCACCACAGACCGGGCGATTCGGACGTCAGGCCGGACGTGTGGGACAGCAGCTGCGCGACGGTCGCGGCGCCGAACGGCGTCCCCGGCACGTGCTTCTCGAGCGGGTCGTTGAGGTCGAGCAGGCCTTCGTCGCGCAGCCGCATGACGGCGGTCGCGACGAGGGTCTTGGTGATCGAGCCCAGCCGGTACTGGGTGTCGGTGCCGGGCGGCTGGTCGCCGACGCGCCCCCGGGCCCCGGACCAGACGATCTCCCCGTCCCGCACGACGGCGGCGACGAGCGAGGGAGCCCGGCAGGCGGCCTGCTCGTGGGCGATCCGGCGGAGCAGGGCGTGTTCGGTCGACTCAAGCATGAAGGCATTCTGCCGCGCGGCGCTCAGCCGAGCAGGTTCCGGGCCATCGCCGTCGTCACCGCGGCCGTCCGGTCCGACACCCCGAGCTTGCCGAACACGCGCAGCAGGTGCGTCTTCACCGTCGCCTCGCTGATGTGCAGGGCCCGGCCGATGTCCGCGTTCGTGCCGCCCTTCGCGACCAGCCGCAGCACCTCGGCTTCGCGCGCCGACAGCGGTTGCGGCTCCGGGTTGCGCACCCGGTTGACCAGCTTCCCGGCCACCGACGGCGCCAGCACCGTCTCGCCGCGCGAAGCCGCCCGGATCGCGTTCGCCAGCTCCGTGCGCGACGCGTCCTTCAAGAGGTAACCCGACGCGCCCGCCTCGACCGCGCGCAGGATGTCGGCGTCCGTTTCGTACGTCGTCAGCACGACGATCCGGCGGCCCGGCTGGTCGCGCAGGATGCGTTTCGTCGCGCCGACGCCGTCCAGGCCCGGCATCCGCAGGTCCATCAGCACGACGTCCGGCTGCGCGACGCGGTCGAGCGCGACGGCTTCGTCGCCCGAGCCCGCCTCGCCGACCACCGTCAGGTCGGGTTCGGCTTCGAGCATGCCCCGGAGGCCTTCGCGGACGACGGGGTGGTCGTCGACGAGCATGACGCGGATCAAGCCGGCACCTCCAGGGTGAGTTCGGTGCCGCTCGGGCCACTCCGGACGCTCAGTGTGCCACCCACCTGCTCGGCCCGGGACCGCATGCCGCGCAAGCCGAAGCCGGTCGCGCTGTCCGGGTCGAAGCCGGCGCCGTCGTCCCGGACGGACAGCCGGACCGAGTCGTCCACAACGGACAGCCGGACCGACACCGACGACGCGGCCGCGTGCCGCCGGACGTTGTTCAGTGCCTCTTGCGCGCCCCGCAGCAGGACCACCTCACCCGCCGTGCCGATCGCCGGGAGCGCATCGTCCACTTCGTACTCGACGGACACGCCGGTCTCGTCGGCGAGCCGGTCGGCCTGGCGCCTGACGGCGTCCACAAGGGAGCCGCGCGCCAGGTCGGCCGGCGCCAGCGCGGCGACCATCGCGCGGGCCTCGGTGAGGTTGTCCCGCGCCGTGCGGGCGGCCAGCTCGGCGTGCCGCCGCGCCGCCGCCGGATTGGTGTCCACTTCGGACTCGATCGCCTGGGCGAGCGTGACGATGCTGGTGAACCCCTGGGCGAGCGTGTCGTGGATCTCGCGCGCGAGCCGCTCGCGTTCGGCCGCCGTGCCCGCCTCACGGGAGAGCCGGGCGACCTCCGCCTGGCTCTCCTCGAGCCGGGCGATCAGGTCCGCCCGCGCCCGGCTCTCCTCGATGACGTGCAGGATGAACTTGCCGGACAGGATCCCGAACACGACGAGGATCGCGGTCATCGGCAGCAGGATGTGCAGCGCCGGCCCCTGCAGGCCCTCGTTGGCGATCGACGACACCGGGCTCAGCAGGATCGCCACCGTGGTGACCACCGCCGCCGGACGGAACTCGAGCGTCGAAAACACCAGCGGGCACACCATGAACAGGATGAAGCTGGCCGTCGTGTTCGCGAACATCGCGACCGCGACGAGCGCCAGGACGATCAGGGCCAGCGTCCACCTTTGGGGCAGGTGCCCGTCGTCGCGCACCACCCGCCGTCCCCACAGCAGGTAGGTCAGCGCGAGCGCGGTGAGCGCCCCGACCGCGACGACGGCGCGCACCGGATCGGTTTCGTCCAGCAGCACCAGCGTCGTCGTGGCCAGGTACGCGACCGCGAAGAGGATCTCCCAGAGCCAGTTGAACCGGTCCCAGGCGTCCTTCACTTCGCGTCGGTCCACCGGAACGTCAGCCGCGCCAGCACCGCGCCCACCACGCACCAGATCCCCAGCACCAGCGCCACCCGCGGGAGCTCCCATGAGCCAGCCATCTCCATTCCGACCGCGCCGTCCGGCAGGAACACCGACCGGAACCCCTGGCAGATCCACTTCAGCGGGAAGAACGACGCGATGTCAACCATGATCTTCGGCAGGTTCGTGATCGGCGTGACGAACACGCCGGAGATGAACTGCAGCACCAGGTACAGCATCTGCACGACGGCGACCGCGCCGGTCGTGGACTTCGCGAGCGAGCTGAGCGCGATCCCGAGCAGCGTGCACGAGACGATCCCCAGCGCGAACACCCACAGCAGCGTCAGCCACTTCGCCGGCTCGGTGGGCAGCTTCAGCCCGAACAGCAGCACGGCGACCGCGGCCATCAGCACGGTCTGCGCGAGGCTGGACACCGCGACCAGCACCATCTTGCCGACGAAGTAGGACGCCGAGGGCATCGGCGTGCCGCGAAGGCGTTTGAGCGCCCCGGTTTCCCGGTCGGCCGAGACGCCGGTGGCGATGCTGTTGAACGACGTCGAGACGATGCCGGAACCGATCATCCCGGCGGCCAGCAGCTGCCCGGACGTGACGCCTTCCAGTGCGGTCGGACCGTCCAGGATGGACCCGAGCAGGATCATCAGGACCGCGGGCAGGGAGAAGGTGAAGACCACCTGTTCCTTGTGCCGGAAGAACTGCCGCAGCTCGGTGCCGCCGCGGGCGAGTCCGAGCGACAGTGGACCGGGCAGCGAGAGCGTGGTCATGCCTTGTCTCCGATCAGGTCCAGGTAGATGTCCTCCAGGCTCGGCCTGGTCACGGTCAGCCCCGCGAGCTCCCTACCCCCAGCAGAGAGCTCGGTGACGAGCTTGGTCGGGTACGCGGTGCGCTCGACGTGCGCGCCGCGTTCGTCGGTCCACCGCACGGTCGCCTCGGCGGCGGCCCGGCCCCCGAGGTTCTGCGGGGTGTCCTGCGCGACGATCTCGCCGCGCGCGATCACCGCGACGCGGTCGGCGAGCGCCTCGGCTTCGTCGAGGTAGTGGGTGGTCAGCAGGATGGTGGTGCCCTCGGCGGCGAGGTCGCTGATCAGCTTCCAGAACTGCCGGCGGGCCTCGGGGTCGAAGCCGGTCGTCGGCTCGTCGAGGAAGAGCAGTTCGGGCCGTCCGATGATGCCGAGCGCGACGTCGACGCGCCGCCGCTGGCCGCCCGAAAGCGACTTCACCCGCGCCTTGGCCTTCTCGGTGAGCCCGACCTTTTCGATGACCTCGTCCGGGTCGCGCGGGTCGGGGTAGTACTTCGCGAAGTGCCGGACGGTCTCGGCGACGCTCAGCTCGGCGGCGTCGTTGGCGGTCTGCAGGACGATGCCGATCTTCGACCGCCACGCGCGGCCGGCCTTGCCCGGGTCCTCGCCGAGGACGGTGACTTCGCCGGCGGTCCGCTGCCGGTGGCCTTCGAGGATCTCGACGGTCGTGGTCTTCCCGGCGCCGTTCGGCCCGAGCAGGGAAAACACCTCGCCCGGGGCGATGTCCAGGTCGAGCCCGGCCACCGCCAGGTGACCCGGGTACTGCTTGCGCAGGCCGCGCACGCTCACTGCTGTGGTCATGGCTCCAGCCTGGTCCCGCGGCACCTTGATCGGGAGCAACGCTCAGCTGAATCCCGGTGTCCACCGTTCGGTGGACAGAGTCGTCAGCCGAGCCCGCTTGGTTCCACGGGAAACCTCGAAAACGCTGTCATACAAGGGAAAACCTGAACTTTTCGGCACGCGGAACCGCCGTGAGGGTGAACACCGCTATTGACAAGTTGTCTAACATGACAGAATGTCTCACAAGTGGGTGACCGCCAGCGACGGTGTCCGCCTCTCCGTCACCATCGACGGCCGGGAAGACGGGCCCACGGTCGTGCTCGTGCACGGCTACCCCGACAACAGCTCGATGTGGGGCGGCGTGGTCGCCCGGCTCCGGGGCGAACACCGCGTCGTCACCTACGACGTCCGCGGGGCCGGACAGTCGGACAAGCCGCCGGGCCGCGCGTCCTACCGGCTGGACCAGCTGGCCGACGACCTGCGTGCGGTCGTCGAGGCGGTACAGCCGAGCGGGAAGGTGCACCTGGTCGCCCACGACTGGGGCTCGATCCAGACCTGGCACGCCGTCACCGGCGACGGGCTGCGCGGCCGGGTCGCGTCCTACACGTCGATCTCCGGCCCGAGCCTCGACCACGCGGGTGCCTGGTTCCGCGCGCAGCTCACGCGGCCGACGCCGAAGCGGCTCAAGAACGCGCTGAGCCAGTTCCTGCACTCGTGGTACATCCTCGCGTTCCAGGTCCCGCTGATCCCGGACCTGCTGTGGCGCACCGGGTTGCTGGGCAAGCAGATCCAGCGCATGGAACCCGACGCGGCGCCCCCGGACAAGTCCGACGGCCTGCACGGCCTCGAGTTGTACCGCGCCAACATGTTCACGCGGCTCTCGCGGCCCGCCCCGCGCGCCGCTGACATTCCGGTGCAGGTCCTCGCGCCGACCGGCGACGCCTACGTCACCACTCCGCTGCAGACCGAGGTCGCCCGCTGGGTCCCCGACCTGCGGATCCGCCGGGTCGTCGGGACGCACTGGGTCACCCGCGCCAAGCCGGACGTGGTCGCCCGGGCCGCCGCCGAACTGATCGAATACGCCGAAACCGGCACCGAAAGCCGGGCGTTGCGCCAGGCCCGGGTGGGTACCGGCCGGTTCGCGCACAAGCTGGTCGTCGTCACCGGCGCCGGCAGCGGCATCGGCCGGGCCACCGCGCTCGCCTTCGCGGCGGAAGGCGCCGACGTCATCGTCACCGACATCGACGCGGCCAGCGCCGCGGAAACCCGGAAGCTGCTGGAAGACCACGGCGTCGCCGAGTACACAGTGGACTCTTCGGACGGCGAAGCCGTGCACCGCTTCGCCCGCGATGTGCGCGAGAACCACGGCGTCCCGGACATCGTCGTCAACAACGCCGGGATCGGGATGTCCGGCCCGTTCCTCGACACGTCCGTGGAGGACTGGGAACGTGTCATCGACGTCAACCTCTGGGGGGTGATCCACGGCTGCCGCGCCTTCGCGCCGATGCTCGCCGAGCGCGCCGAAGGCGGTCAGATCGTCAACCTCGCCTCGGCCGCGGCTTACCTGCCGTCGAAGATCCTCACCGCGTACGCGACGACGAAGTCCGCCGTGCTGACGTTGAGCGTCTGCCTGCGTGCCGAGCTGGCCGAGCACCGCATCGGCGTCACGGCGGTGTGCCCGGGGATCGTCAAGACCAACATCACCAACACGACGACGTTCGTCGGGGTGTCCGAAGAGGAGCAACGCCGGCGTCAGAAGGAAAGCTCGAAGCTGTACGCCCGACGCGGGTTCGGCCCCGAGGGAGTCGCGCGCGACATCCTGCGAGCCGTGGAGAAGGACACCGCGATCGCACCGTCCACACCGGAGGCGAAGGCCGCGCTGGTCCTTTCGCGACTGACGCCGGGGCTGCTGCGGGCCGCGGCGAAGCTGGACCTGACGCCGTGAGCAGACCGCGGCGGATGTCGCCGCAGGCCCGCCGCGACGACCTGATCCGCGCCGCGCTCGACCTGTTCGGCTCGCGGGCGCCGGAGCTGGTCACCGTGGACGACATCGTGGCCCGCGCCGAGGTTTCGCGGCCGCTGTTCTACCGGTACTTCTCCAGCCTGCGCGAGCTGCAGGTCGAGGCGCTGCGCACGGTCACCGTGGGGCTCATCGACGGCCTCGCGGGACTCGAAGAGGGCCCGCCCGAAGCCCGGTTGAAGGCGGCCGTCCGCGGCCTGATCGACGTCGCCGACCACTACCGCGCCGGCTACATCGCGTTGCTGCGCAGCGGTTCGGTGATCGCGACATCCGAAACGGACGCCGCGATCGACGAGGTCCGCAACCGCGCGGTGGCCCTGATCCTGGACGCCCTCGGCGTCGAGGATCCGTCACCACTGCTGTCCCTGACCCTGCGCTGCTGGACGGCGGTCGTCGAAGGCGCGCTGCTCAGCTGGCTCCAGGAGCGCACGGTCCCGCGCGAAGACCTCGACGGCTGGCTGGTCGACCAGCTCACGGCCATGCTCGACGCGACCGCCAAGCACGACAAAGCCGGCACCCTCACCTGAGAGTGCCGGCTTCGGCCGAGCGTCAGTGCTTGGTGACCAGTTCCCAGCCCTCGACGTCCTCCGGCGTCCGCGGCGCCGGGCCGACGTACTTGGCCGACGGCCGCACCAGGCGTCCGGTGCGCTTCTGCTCGAGGATGTGCGCGGCCCAGCCGGCGGTGCGCGCCGAGCTGAACATCGCGGGCATCATGTGCGGCGGGACCTGGGCGAAGTCCAGGATGACGGCGGCCCAGAACTCGACGTTCGTCTCGATCGGGTGGTCCGGCCGCCGCTCGCGCAGCTCCTTCAGCGCCGCCTGCTCCAGCGCGGCGGCCGCCTCGTAGCGGGCCGCGCCCAGCTCCTGGCAGGTGCGGCGCAGCACGCGTGCCCGCGGGTCCTCGGCCCGGTAGACGCGGTGGCCGAAGCCCATCAGGCGTTCCTTGCGGTCGAGGATGCCCTTGACCAGGCCCGCCGGGTCGCCGGTGCGCTCGACCTCTTCGATCATCGGCAGCACGCGCGCCGGGGCACCGCCGTGCAGCGGGCCCGACATCGCGCCGATGGCGCCGGACATGGCCGCCGCGACGTCGGCGCCGGTGGAGGCGATGACGCGGGCGGTGAAGGTCGACGCGTTGAGGCCGTGCTCGGCCGCCGACACCCAGTAGGCGTCCAGCGCCTTGACGTGCGCGGGGTCGGGCTCGCCGCGCCAGCGGATCAGGAACCGCTCGGTGATCGAGTGGGCCTCGTCGACGCGGGTCTGCGGCACGGCGGGCTGGCCGATGCCGCGCGCCGACTGCGCCACGTAGGACAGCGCCATCACCGAGGCGCGCGCCAGCTGCTCGCGGGCCTCTTCGTCGGTGATGTCGAGCAGCGGGCGGTAGCCCCAGATCGGCGCGAGCATGGCCAGCGCGGCCTGGACGTCCACCCGGACGTCGCCGGTGTGCACCGGCAGCGGGAACGGCTCGGCGGGCGGGAGGCCGTGGCCGAAGCGACCGTCGACGAGGAGGCCCCATACGTCACCGAAGGTCACCTTGCCGGCGAGATCCTCGATGTCGACGCCGCGGTAGCGCAGCGCACCGCCGTCCCGGTCGGGTTCGGCGATCTCGGTGTGGAAGGCGACGACGCCCTCCAGACCCGGTCGGAAGCCGTCGTCGGGTTGGCCGGACGGCTGTGGCTTGCTGATCGTGGAGGTAGTCACTGTTTCGCGGAACCTTTCGGTGCGCTTTTCTTCCCCGGCTGGTCGCGCTGACGGGATACGCACGGGAAAGCGCGCACCATCGCACGGATGGATAGACCTTGCTCCCTCGATCGCCGGGGGGCAATCGAAAGAAGCGGTGGTTTCGGTCACGATTACGAGAACGATTCAGTCACCGAGGCCGTCCGGCCGGAGAATTTTCACCACACTGTGTGACGAAGCCCAGGTTAAAGGTATGTTTCCGAACCAGGCGAGGCCGTGGTCCGGGTGATAGACCTGTGCGATGCACCTCAGCCCGCAGGAGCGCGACAAGCTGCTCGTCCACGTGGCGGCCGACGTCGCGCGGAAGCGGCTCGACCGCGGCGTCCGGCTGAACTACCCGGAGGCGGTCGCGCTGATCACCGACCACGTCCTCGAAGGCGCTCGCGACGGCCGCACGGTCAGCGAGCTGGTGGCCAGCGGCCGGAGCGTGCTGTCGCGTGCGCAGGTGCTCGACGGCGTGCCCGAAATGATCGACTCCGTTCAGGTGGAGGCCACTTTCCCGGACGGCACGAAGCTCGTCACCGTGCATGACCCGATCGTGTGAAGGAGGGCCGATGCACCCCGGCGAGATCATTCCCGGCGACGAGCCGGTCGAGCTGAACCCGGGCCGCCCGCGCGTCCGGCTGCTCGTGCGCAACCTCGGCGACCGGCCGGTCCAGGTCGGCTCGCACTACCACTTCGCCGCGGTGAACCCCGGTCTCGAATTCGACCGCGAGCTTGCCCGCGGCCACCGGCTCGACGTCCCGGCGGGCACGTCGGTGCGCTTCGAACCCGGCGTCGAACGGGAAGTGGATCTTGTCCCGCTCGCCGGCGCCCGGCGCGTGCCGGGGCTGCGGTCCGAATTCTCGGGAGAGTTCTGAAATGCCGCAGATCGACCGCGAGCGCTACGCCGAGCTGTTCGGCCCGACCACCGGCGACCGGATCCGGCTCGCCGACACCGATCTGCTGATCGAGGTCACCGAAGACCGCTCGATGGGGGCCGGCGGCTCCGGCGACGAGGTGCTCTTCGGCGGCGGCAAGGTCATCCGCGAGTCGATGGGCCAGGGCATGGCGACCCGCGCCGAGGGCGCGCCCGACCTGGTCATCACCGGCGCGGTGATCCTCGACCACTGGGGCGTCGTCAAGGCCGACGTCGGCGTGCGCGACGGCCGGATCGTCGGCATCGGCAAGGCGGGCAACCCGGACACGATGGACGGCGTCGACCCGGCCCTGGTCATCGGGCCGTCGACGGAGGTGCTGGCCGGCAACGGCAAGATCCTCACCGCCGGCGGCATCGACTGCCACGTCCACTTCATCTGCCCGCAGCTCGTCGACACGGCCCTGGCCGCCGGACTGACCACTTTGGTCGGTGGCGGCACCGGGCCGTCCGAAGGGACCAAGGCGACCACCGTCACGCCCGGCGCGTGGAACCTGGGCCGGATGCTGTCCGCCATGGACGGTTACCCGGTCAACGTCCTGTTGCTGGGCAAGGGGAACACGGTCCGGCACGAGGCGCTGCGGGAGCAGCTCGCGGCCGGCGCGGGCGGCTTCAAGCTGCACGAGGACTGGGGTACGACGCCGGCCGCGATCGACGCCTGCCTGACCGTGGCCGACGAGGCCGGCGTCCAGGTCGCGATCCACACGGACACGCTGAACGAGGCCGGCTTCCTGGAGTCCACTGTGGACGCCATCGGTGGCCGCTCGATCAACGCGTACCACACCGAAGGCGCCGGCGGCGGGCACGCGCCGGACATCATCGAGGTCGTCTCGCTGCCGAACGTGCTGCCGTCGTCGACGAACCCGACCCGGCCGCACACGGCCAACACGCTCGACGAGCACCTCGACATGCTGGTCGTCTGCCACCACCTCAACCCGTCGGTGCCGGAGGACCTCGCGTTCGCCGAGAGCCGGATCCGGCCGTCGACCATCGCCGCCGAAGACGTGCTGCACGACATGGGCGCGATTTCGATGATGAGCTCGGACTCGCAGGCGATGGGCCGGATCGGCGAGGTGATCATCCGGACCTGGCAGACCGCGCACGTGATGAAACGCCGCCGCGGCGCGCTGCCCGGCGACGGCGCGGCCGACAACCTGCGCGCGCGGCGGTACGTCGCCAAGTACACGATCAACCCGGCCATCGCGCACGGCATGGAGACCGAAATCGGCTCGGTCGAGGTCGGCAAGCTCGCGGATCTCGTGTTGTGGGAGCCGAAGTTCTTCGGCGTCCGCCCGCACGTGGTGCTGAAGGGCGGCTTCCCGGCGTGGGCGGCGATGGGTGACGCGAACGCGTCCATCCCGACGCCGCAGCCCGTCATGGCGCGCCCCATGTTCGGGGCGAACATCGGGGCCGCGCTGAGCCTGCACTTCGTCGCACCGTCCGCTTTGGACAGCGGGCTGCGCGAGACGTTCGGCATCACGCGGCCGCTGGTCGCCGTGTCGAACATGCGTGCGCGGACGAAGGCGGACATGGTGCTCAACGACGCCACGCCGGACGTCCGCGTCGAGCCGGACAGCTTCGCCGTGCACGTCGACGGTGAGCTGATCGAGCCGCAGCCGGTGACGGAACTGCCGATGGCGCAAAGGTACTTCCTGTTCTGATGGACCTCTCGGCGCTGATCCTCGCGGACTCCCGCTTCCCCGGCGGCGGGCACGTCCACAGTGGCGGGCTGGAGGAAGTCGTCGCCCGCCGGCTGGTGACGTCGGTGCGCGATCTGCCGGGATTCCTTTCCGGACGGTTGCGGACGGCCGGGTTCCTGGCAGCGGTGTTCGCCGCCGCTTCGGCGCACGCGGCCGTCACCAGTGGGAACTGGTCGCTTTTGGACAGTGAGCTGGATGCGCGCACTCCGTCGCTCGCGCAGCGCGAGGCATCCCGGGCGCAGGGACGTGGTACCGCACGGGCCGGTCGGATCGCGTGGCCGTCTCCGGTGCTCGACGCGCTGCTCGCCGAGACTCCGCGGCCGCACCACCCGGTGATTTTGGGAGCCTTGGTCGGGGTCGCCGGTGGCTCGCCGTACGACGCCGCGATGGCGGCCGCGTACCTGTCGGTCAGCGGACCGGCGAGTGCGGCCGTCCGGCTGCTGGGGCTGGATCCCTTTGCCGTCAACGCCGTCGTGGCGCGCCTGGACCTCGCTGCCGTTTGTTCGGACGCGGCGGCGGTGGCGGGGGACGACCCGGCGTCGCTGCCGTCGCCGGGGTCGCCCGCGTTGGATCTGTTCGCCGAGGCGCACGCCCGGCACCACCAGGAAGAGGTGCGTCTCTTTGCCAGCTGAGCACGGTCATGGACATTTCCACGAGGTCAACTTCGACCCGACGGCCGCCGAGCCGGACCACTACGACGCGGCGCCCACGGCGGGGCGCGCGTACCGGATCGGCATCGGCGGCCCGGTGGGTTCGGGCAAGACGGCGCTGACCGCCGCCCTGTGCCGCGCGCTGGGTGACGAGATCAACCTGGCCGTCGTCACGAACGACATCTACACGACGGAGGACGCGGACTTCCTGCGTCGCGCCGGCGTCCTGGACCCGGCGCGGATCGAGGCGGTCCAAACGGGAGCGTGCCCGCACACGGCGATCCGCGACGACATCACCGCGAACCTGGACGCGGTCGAGCGCCTGGAGGAGAAGTTCCCGGGCCTGGACCTGGTGATCATCGAGAGCGGCGGCGACAACCTGACGGCGGTGTTCAGCCGCGGGCTGGCCGACAGCCAGATCTTCGTCGTCGACGTCGCGGGTGGCGACAAGGTGCCGCGCAAGGGCGGCCCCGGCGTCACGACGGCGGACCTGCTGGTGATCAACAAGATCGACATCGCCCACCTGGTGGGCGCGGACATGGACGTGATGACGTCGGACGCGCACCGGATGCGGGGGACGTTGCCGGTCATCACGCAGTCCCTTGTGGACACTCCGGACGCCCCGGCGGTGGCCGGCTGGGTCCGTTCCCTGCTGTGAAGGCCCACGCCAGGGTGACGGCGTGCTTCGACGGAACGCGCACGGTGCTGCGCGAGTTGCGTTCGATGGCGCCGTTGACCTTGTTCCCCCGCCGGCGTTCCGGTGCGGCGGCCGTGGTGCACCTGGTCAACTCGGCGACTTCGCCGTTGGGCGGGGACGACCTGCTGCTCACGGTCCGGGTGGGGCCGGGGGCGTCGCTCCGGTTGTCCGGTGTGGCGGCGACCTTGGCTCTGCCTGGTCTGCACGGCGAGCCTTCGTTGTCCACAGTGGACGTGTCGGTCGACGAGGGCGCGTCACTGGAGTACCTGCCGGAGCCGACGGTGATCACGTCGCGGGCTCGCCATGCGGCGGTGTTCCGTGCTTCGTTGGCAACGGAGGCTTACCTGCACACGCGGGAGGTGTTGGTGCTGGGGCGGTCGGGGGAGCGTCCGGGATCGCTGACGAGTACTCAGGACGTGTTCCGGGCCGGGATACCGGTGCTGAGGCAGACGTTGCCGATCGGGTCGGGGCTGGACGGGAGCCTGGCGGTGCTGGCGGGCCGCCGGGTGCTGGCCACGGACCTGGTGGTCGGCGGCCCCGAGCTGCCGGCGGCCTCGGGCGAGTGGTGGTCACGCAGCCCGCTCGCCGCCGGTGGCTCGCTGGTGACTTCGCTGGCTCCGGACGCCGTGGCGGCGATGAAGGGGCTGACCGAGGCTGGAGCCGCGGCGTTCTGAGCAGCCCCCGTTTTCCACGCTACCGGAGGCCACCGACAGTTTCGGGTGGATCGCCCGCTCGCCGGGGACCGGCCCCCTGCGCCCGTCCCCGGCGAGCGGATGCCTCAGAACTTCGTGCCCAGCCAGGTCATCGCCACCGGACCGCCGACCGACACCCCGCCGATGTGTTCCAGCAGCGGGAACCCCTGCCAGGTGACGGCGGCGCCCGCCGCCTTCCACCGGTCCCGCAACGCCGTTCCCACGCTGAACGGGATCAGCTCGTCCAACGTCGCGTGGTACAGGAACACCGGCATCGAAGGAGCCGTCGTCCCCAGGCGGTTCTGCGCCAGCCGGGCCTGCCAGCGCGGGTCGTGGATCGGGTCCGGCACCGTCACGAAGTCCGTCAAGTGCGCGAACGGTGCCGCCGCGCCCAGTTCCACCGTGCACGCCTGGGACACCCGCGCCACCGCCTCGCGGCCGCGGTCGTTCAGGATCGACGTGAACGGCACCTCCGGGTACGCCGCCGCGAAACCCGTTGCCGCGCCCAGCACCAGGCCGAACGCCGCGCCGCCGTCGTTCGCCGCGAACACCGCGTTCAGGTCCGCCGGCACGCCGCCCGCCGCCACGCCGACCACGTTCACCGACGGCGCGTACGACCCCCGCAGCTCCGCCGCCCACGCCGCCGCCTGGCCGCCCTGCGAGTAGCCGAACACGCCCACCGGGCCGGCCGGCGACAAGCCCGCGCCCGGCACCAGAGCCGCCGCGCGCGCCGCGTCCAGCACCGCGCGGCCCTCCGACTGGCCGACCGCGTACGTGTGCGTCCCCGGGGTGCCGAGCCCCTCGTAGTCCGTCACGACCACCGCCCAGCCCTGCGACAACGCCTGGGCCAGCAACGCGCTCTCGTTCTCGATGCCGCGCGCCAGCAGGGAAGAAGGCGCGCACTGGTCGCCGAGGCCGTGCGTCCCCACCGCGTACGTGATCAGCGGACGCGGGCCGCCGCGCAGCCACGGTGCCGGCGGCACCAGCAGCGTGCCCGAGACCGCGTTCGGCGCGCCCGTCGCCGATGTCGAGCGGTACCGCAGGTGCCACGCCCGGACCGGCGCGGGGAACGGGCCGACGAACACCGTCGTCGGCCGCGCGGACAACAGGACACCGGGATCCGCGTGCGCCGCGGGGGTGAGCACCGCGAAAAGCAGCGTGACGGCGACCAGTAACCGACGAAGCATCGTTGCCTCCGGCTGTTTGGTAATCGAGATTTTCACAAACTAGCCAGCCCGGTAGGATCTGGCAATCCCTCAGAAGGAGGAGACAACCGGTGGCTCGCACGTACGGCGGCGTCGCACCCGAGCAACGCCGCGCCGACCGCCGCGAGCGGCTGCTCGCGGCCGGCCTCGAGCTGTTCACCTCCGCCGGCTTCCGGCACACGAAGATCACCGAAGTGTGCGGCCGCGCGGGCGTGTCGACGCGGAACTTCTACGAGGAGTTCAGCGGCAAGGAGGACGTGCTGCGCACCCTCCACGACCGGATCAACAGCCTCGCCCTCGACCACGTCACCGCGGCGCTCGACAAGGTCGCCGACGCCGACGCGATGACCCGCATCGCGACGCTGCTGGACGTCTTCATCGACACGGTCACCGTCGACCCGCGGCTGCCGCGCCTCAACTACGTCGAAGCCGTCGGCGTCAGCGCGGAGCTCGAAGAGCAGCACCAGGTGTGGGTCGACCGCTGGGCGACGTTCATCGCGACGGAGGCGCGCCGCGCGGCCGAGCACGGCGCCGCCCCCGACCGCGACTACCGGCTGACGGCGATCGCCCTGGTCGGCGCGGCCACCGGGCTGCTGCGCGAGTGGCAGGCGCACGAGCCGCCGCTGCCGGTGGAGGACGTCGGCGCGGAACTGCGCGCGCTGATGCTGGCCGCCATCATGCGGCCGGAAAAGATCTTGGAAATCCCGGGCAACCCCGGCGCCGCCCCGAACGTGAAGCAATCGAGCCGGGAGGGGGACCTGGGGGGAAGCCGGCTCACGTGAGGACCCTTTCCCGGCAGCGGATTCCGGGAAAGGGCCCTCACGGACATCACGTGGTGCGGACTGTCGGCAGGCCGAGCGCGACCGGGCCGGAGTTCTGGCACATGTCGTGACAGGTGTTGTCGAGCGTGCAGCACAGCGAACAGATCGGGCCGTCCTGCTTCACGCAGTCGGCGACGTCGGGCAGTTCGTACGGGTCGCCGCAGACCGAGCAGGTGTACGTCGCCAGCAGGTCGACGTCGGAGTTCGGCCCGGCGACGGTGTTCTCCCGCGCCAGGTAGTACTTGCCCTTCGTCGCCACGGCCAGTGTCGGCACCAGGATGATGGCGATGACCAGGGCGAGCAGCGGGCTGAACGCGGCCAGGAACGGCCCGAACGCGCCGAAGTACGCCACGATCGACACCGCCGACGCCACCATCATCGAGCCGAACCCGACCGGGTTGATCTTGTGCAGGTAGGCCCGCTTGAACTCGATGTAGCGCGGTGACAGGCCCAGCGGCTTGGCGATCACCAGGTCGGCGCAGACGGCGCCGATCCACGCGATGGCGACGTTCGAGTAGAAGCCCAGTATCTTGTTGAGGAAGCCGAACGCGCCGAACTCCATCAGCGCCAGCGCGATCCCGCAGTTGACCAGCACGTACCAGACGCGTCCGGGATGCTTGTGCAGCACGCGGGAGAAGAAGTTCGCGAACGACAGCGACCCCGAGTACGCGTTCGTCGTGTTGATCTTGATCTGCGAGACGACGACGAACAGCGCGGCGAACGTCAGGGCCACCGGGCCGAGCGCCGGCTTCACGGCTTCGAGGTACGGCGCGATCGGCTCCAGCGCGTGCGTCTTCCCGACGACGCCGAGCGCGAGGAACGCCAGCAGCGCCCCGCCGATCTGCTTCGCGGCGCCGAGGATCACCCAGCCGGGGCCGGCGGCGAGCACCGCGGCCCACCACGACCGCTTGTTCTCCGCCGTCTTCTCGGGCATGAACCGCAGGTAGTCGGCCTGTTCGCCGATCTGCCCGATCAGCGACAGGGCGACGCCCATGCCGAGGCCGAACCCGATCGCGGAGAACCCGGAGCCGGTGCCCTCGGTCCCGCCGAAGTGCGCGAACTCGGCGAACTTGCCCGGCTCGCGGACCAGCACGACGACGAACGGCAGCACCAGCCCGGCGATCCACAGCGGCTGCGTCCAGGTCTGCATCTTCGCGACCGCGCCCATGCCGTAGAGCGCGAAGGGCAGCACGATGAGCGTCGCGAGGAGGTAGCCGATCGGCAGCGGGATGCCGAGGGCGAGCTCGAACGCCTGGCCCATGATCGAGCCTTCGAGCGAGAAGAAGATGACGGTGAAGCTCGCGTAGACGAGCGACGTCAGCGTCGACCCGAAGTAGCCGAAGCCGGCTCCGCGGGTCAGCAGATCCATGTCCACTCCGGACTTCGCGCAGGCGGCCGCGATGGGCACGCCGGTCACGAAGATGACGACGGCCGCGGCGAGGATCGCCAGGACGCCGGAGGTGAAGCCGTAGGAGAGGACGATGCTGGCGCCGATCGCGAAGTCGGCGAGGTAGGCGATGCCGCCCAGCGCCGTCGTCGCGACCACGAACGGTGACCATTTCCGGAACGAATGCGCGGCGAAGCGCAGTGAGTAGTCCTCGCGGTTTTCGTTCGCCGCGAGCGGGGCGTACCGGCGCTTCGGAGGAGCGGTTTCTTCGGCGTTGGACAGGATCTCGGTCATGCCTGCCTCCGGGGTGGTGGGGAACGGGCCGAAGGTAGGTGCGCCCTGTATCGATCCTGGTCCGGTGGGTAACGCACGGGTTACGGCTTGTTGTCCAGCGGTTACGCCCCGGTGGTGGCGGGTGTCACCGTTCAGTGGGTTCCGCCGCAGCTCGGAAGGCCCTAACGTGCCTAGAGCCGAAGTCGACTGATGCCCCGACCGGGCGTGGAGGTTTGGCGATGATGCCGGAGATCGAAGACGCCGTGGTTCGCCTGCCCGGGATGCGGGTGGCGTACGACGGTGCCGCGTTCGACGAAACCGCGCTGGCGGCCACCTGGACCGATCAGCTGCAGGGCTGGCTGAACCAGGCCGTCGCCGCCGGGATCGCCGAACCCAACGCGATGGTGCTGGCGACGGCGGACGCCGAAGGCAGGCCATCGTCCCGAACGGTGCTGTGCAAGGGCCTCGACGACCGCGGCGTGGTGTTCTACACCAACTACACGTCCTCGAAGAGCCACGACCTGACGGCGACGCGGTACGCGTCGGTGACGTTCCCGTGGTACGCGCTGCACCGCCAGGTCCACGTCCGGGGCGAGGTCGAGAAGGTCGGCGTCAAGGAGACGGCGGAGTACTGGGCCCAGCGCCCGCGCGGGTCCCAGCTGGGGGCGTGGGCGTCACCGCAGTCCCGTGTGGTCGATGGCCGGCGGGCGCTGGACAACGCGTTGAGCGGGATCGAGCGCCGGTTCGCGGACGTCGAGCAGATCCCGGCACCGCCGCACTGGGGCGGGTGGCGGATCCGGCCGGACCTGGTCGAGTTCTGGCAGGGCCGCGAGGACCGGATGCACGACCGGCTGCGCTACGTGCGGAACGACGACGGGTGGAACATCGAGCGCGTGGCGCCGTAACCGCTTTCCAAACGTGGCCCCTGCTCCGGCGGGGGCCACGTTCGTGGGCGACCAAAATCACGCGACCCCAGGTAGTTAGCCGAGCTAAGCTCATTGGTTGTGACCTCTGAGCCCGATACCGCCCGGCCTCGCGCGGGGGTGCGCGGACTCCTCAGCCGGATCATCGTCGATACCCGGCCGCTCAAGATCCCCGCTTTCCGGCGGCTCTGGCTGTCCACTGTGGTCACCGCCGTCGGCACGCAGCTGACCGCCGTCGCCGTGCCCAAGCAGGTCTTCGACCTCACCGGGTCCTCCGCCTACGTCGGCCTCACCGGGCTCGTCGCGCTCGTTCCGCTGCTCGTCTTCGGGCTCTGGGGCGGGGCCGTCGCCGATGCCGTCGATCGGCGGAAGCTGCTCGTCGTCACCAACGTCCTCGTCGCCGTCACCTCCGCCCTGCTCTGGCTGCAGGCCTTCCTGAACTTCGGCTCCGTCTGGCTCGTTCTCGCGCTGCTCGCCGTCAACCAGGCGCTCTTCGCGATCAACATGCCCACGCGCGGCGCCGTCGTCGCGCGGCTCGTGCCCGACGAACTGCTGCCGTCGGCCAACGCGCTCAGCTCGACCATGTCCACCTTCGGCGCCGTCTTCGGGCCGCTGCTCGCCGGCGCGCTCATCCCCGTCCTCGGCCTCTCGACCCTCTACCTGATCGACGTCGTCGCGCTCACCATCACGCTCCTCGCCGTCTGGCGGCTGCCGGCCATCCCGCCGCTCAACGGCCCGTCGCGCCGCGCGGGCGTCAGCGACGTCATCGACGGCTTCAAGTACCTCGCCACCAAGAAGGTGCTGCTGGCCTCCTTCGTCGCCGACATCATCGCGATGGTCTTCGGCATGCCGCGCGCGCTGATCCCGGAGATGGCCGAACGCACCTTCGGCGACCCACCCGGCGGTGGCCCCGCGCTCGGCTGGCTCTACGCCGCCCTGCCCGCCGGCGCGATGCTGATCGGCCTCTTCTCCGGCTGGCTGACGCGCATCCCGCGCCAGGGCGTCGCGGTCGTCGTGGCGATCTGCGCGTGGGGCGCCGCCGTGGCGGCCTTCGGGCTCGCGCACTCGCTGTGGCTCGCCGTCGTCTTCATGGCCGCGGCCGGCGCGGCCGACATGGTCAGCGCCGTCTACCGGATGGCGATCCTGCAGGTCGCGACCACCGACGAGATGCGCGGCCGGCTCCAGGGCGTCTTCACCGTCGTGGTCGCCGGCGGCCCGCGGATCGCCGACCTCGTGCACGGCTGGGGCGCGGCCGCGTTCGGCACCGCAGCCGCCGCGTCCGTCGGTGGCGTGCTGGTGATCGTGTCCGTGTGCGCGTCGATGTTCCTGCTCCCGGCGTTCTGGCGGTACCGGGCACCGACCGCGTAGGCCGTTCGGAGTACGGTGCCGGGCATGCGTACCCTCGCCGTCGTTTTGGTCGCTTTTGCCGCTTTGACTGCTTGCTCTTCGGGAGACAAGCCGTCGTCGACGCCGTCCTCGTCGGCGCCGAAGCCGAGTTCGAGCGCGAACCCCGCGGCGGCGGCCGCGCTCGACCCGTGCAAGCTGCTGCCGGCGGACGCCGTGTCGAAGGCGCTGTTCCTCGACAACCTCAAGGCCGTCCCGGGTCCGTCCCGCGACACTTCGGCCAACGGGGGCAAGTCCCGCAGCTGCGAGTACCAGCTCGACGGCAAGGCAGCCGGCGCGCTGGCCGTGACCCGCTACGAAGGCCGTCAGGGCAAGCCGCAGGAGATGGTGGCGTCGATCAAGAAGGGCAAGCCGGGCGCGCAGGATGTCCCGGGCTTCCCGGACGGTGCCGTCTTCTACATCGACGAGCAGAAGACGGCGACGCTCGCCTCGGCCGAGCTGGTGTCGGGCACGCCGGTGCTGGTCAACTACACCGGCCCGGCGAAGATGACCGCCGACCAGATGGCGCCGCTGCTGAAGAAGGCCCTCGAAGCGAGCTAACGCCGCAACGCCGCCAGCTCGACCGGGCTGTGCGCGGAGAACACCCGGACCTCGTCCTGGTGGTCGCGCGCCAGCTCGTGCAGCCGCGCCAGGTTCTCCAGCCGCGGCCGGCGCAGCGTCTGGACGATGTTCTGGAACGCCGTCAGGCCCGGCGGGCAGTGCGGCCGGACCGGGTCCAGCTGGCCGTGGAAGAAGTACGCGTCGCCGGCGTGCAGGAGCCAGCCGTCGCCGGTGTCGACCGCGACGCCCGTGTGGCCGCGCGTGTGGCCGGTCAGCGGGACCAGCAGGATCTCCTCCGGCAGCCCCTTGAGCGAGCGGACCGCCTCGAAGCCGAACCACGGCTCGCCGGACTCGTCGTACGTGCTCCACAGCGGGCGGTGCGCGAACTGCGCGGCGCGGTAGCGGTTCTTCTCCGCCGCGTTCGCCGGCGACGTCGCCGCGCGGTGCTCCTCCGCGCGGACGTGCACGACGGCGTTCGGGAAGTCGGCCAGCCCGCCCGCGTGGTCGACGTCGAGGTGCGTCGCGACGACGTGCCGGACGTCGGCCGGGTCCAGGCCGAGCGCCTTGATCTGCGCGACGGCCGTCTCGGCGGCCGCGGGCTTCGCGCCGACCATCGCCAGGAACGGCCGGCCGAGCCACTCGCCCGGCCGGGTGACGCCCTGGGTGCCGAACCCGGTGTCGACCAGCACCAGCCCGTCGCCGGTCTCGATCAGCAGGCAGTGGGCGACCAGCTCCGCCCGCCGCAGCAGGCCGGGCTCGCCGTCGAGCAGCTTGCCGCCCGCCGGGTGCATCGATCCGCAGTTCAGGTGGTGCACCTTCATACCTTGCTCCTGGAGCTCAGCCGGACGAACTCGGTCTCGTCGTGCGCGGCGAAGACGGAAACCTCGTCGCCGTGCTCCTGAACAAGCTGGCGCAGGCGGCGGTGATTGTCCAGCCTGGCGCGCTTGACCGTCTCCATGTGGCCCTCGAACCACTTCAGGCCCGGCGGGCAGTGCGGATCGGCGGCGACCTGGCCGTGGAAGAAGAACGAGTCGCCGGCGTTGAGCAGCCAGCCGGCCCCGGTGTCGACGGCGATCCCCGCGTGCCCGCGCGTATGCCCCGACAGCGGGACGAACAGGATCTCCGGCGGCAGGCCGTCGAGCTGCCGGACGGCGTCGAAGCCGAACCACGGTTCGCCGGTGTCCGCATAGGACGTCCACTGTGGACCGTGCGCGAACTGGATCCGGCGGTAGCGGCCGCGCTCGGCGGTGTCGCGCGGTTCGGTGAACGCCCGCAGCTCTTCGGCGTAGACGTGCACGCGAGCCCATGGGAAGTCGATGAGCCCGCCGGCGTGGTCGAGGTCGAGGTGGGTCAGCACGATGTCGCGGACGTCCGCCGGGTCGAACCCGAGCGCGCGGATCTGCGCGATCGCGGTCTGCGCCGGGTCGGCGACCGGGTTGGACTGGCGGACGAAACCCCTGCCCAGCCAGGCGTTCCGGTCGACGGCGGCCGGCGTGCCCATGCCGGTCTCGACGAGCACCAGGCCCGTGTCCGTCTCCAGCAGCAGGCAGTGGCAGACCATGGTGGCACGCCGGAACAGGCCCGGCCGCCCGTCGATCAGCCGGCCGCCGAGCGGGCGCATGGTGCCGCAGTTCAGGTGGTGGACGCGCATCAGGACAGCTCCCGGTCGAGGGTGGCGTGCAGGTGGGCGGCGACGGCGCGCAGTGGCGCCGGGTCGCGGCGGGTGCGGGCCAGCAGCAGCCCGCCTTCGATCGCGGCGAGCACGACGGTCGCGAGTTCGTCCGCGCGCTCGGCGGAAAGCTCTTGTCGTGCCAGGTACTCGCGCAGGATTTCGTGCCACGACGAGTAGCCGTCCACGCAGGCTTCGCGGATCGGCTCGCTCTCCGCGGCGGCGTCCAGCGCGACCGTCGCGAGTGGACACCCGCGCTGGAAGTCCGACTCGGTGAGGAAGGCCGCGAGTGCTTCGACGGCCCGGTCGATCGCCGTCGGCGCGTCGGGCGCGTCCTCCAGGACCGCTTCGAGCAGCGCGCCGGTGCGCTCGCCCGAGAGCCGGACGGCTTCGGCGGCGAGTTGCTCCTTGCCGCCGGGGAAGTGGAAGTAGAGCGAGCCCTTGGGCGCGCCGCCCGCCGTCGTCAGCTGGGTGAGGCCGGTGGCGTGGTAGCCCTGGGTCTGGAACAGGTCGGCGGCGGTGTCGAGCATCCGCTGCCGCGTGTCGGTGCGACGGACCATGGCGCCGACTGTAGCTCAAACTATGACGACCGGTCTAGTTATATTCTGGATCGGTAAGGTCGTCCGCATGGGCAACCCGACCGGTCAGCAGTTCGAGATCACCCGCGGCAACGCGCGCGCCGTCGTCACCGAAATCGGCGCGGGCCTGCGCGCGTTCGAAGTCGGCGGAGTGCCGTACGTCGAGGAGTTCCCCGAAGACGCGAAGCCGCCGAAGGGCGCCGGGCAGGTGCTGCTGCCCTGGCCGAACCGCACCAAGGGCGGCAAGTGGACGTTCCAGGGTGAGGAGCAGCAGCTCGAGATCACCGAGGAGGCGCGCGGCAACGCCATCCACGGCCTGACCCGCCACCTCGAGTGGGAGCTGCTGGAGCACGCCGAGTCGTCGATCACTCTGGCCGTCGACGTCGAGGTGCAGCCCGGATGGCCGGTGCCGCTGCGGGCGACCGTGACGTACGAGGTCGCGCCGCGCGAACTGACCGTCACCCACGAGATCCGCAACGAGGGCGAGCAGCCGATCGGCGTCGGCGTCGGCACGCACCCGTACTTCCGGATCGGCGACGTCCCGACCGACGAGCTGACCCTGACGCTGCCGGCGAGCCGCGTGCGGCCGTACCTCGGCGACGAGCAGCTGCCGTACGCGCCGGAGCAGGACGTCGAGGGCACGGAGTACGACTTCCGCGCCGGGCGGGTACTGGCCGGCGTCAACCTGGACACGGCGTTCGGCTCGTTGTCCGCTTCGGGCGGCGAGCACCACTTCGTGCTGTCGCACGAGGAGCAGCAGCTGGTCGTGTGGACCGGCCCGGACTTCCGCTGGGCGCAGGTGTTCACCCCGGACGACCTGGTCGGCCGCGGCCGCGCGGTGGCGATCGAGCCGATGACCTGCCCGGCCGACGCGCTCAACACGGGCACGGACCTGATCGAGCTGGAGCCGGCGTCGTCGTGGTCGGGCAGCTGGGGCATCCGCGTCCGGTGATCCGGCTGGGGGTGGCCGACGCGGGCGAAGTGCTGACGCTGCAACGCGCGGCGTACGTGACGGAGGCGCGTGCCCACGACGACTGGGATCTGCCGCCGCTGCTGGAAACCCTGGAGGAGACGCGGGCGGCGCTGACCGGGTTGTCGTGGGGGATCCGGGAGGCGGGGCGGCTGGTCGCGTCGGTGCGGTTGACGGTGACCGGTTCGGTGGCGGTGATCGGCCGGCTGGTCGTCGCGCCGGACCGGCAGGGCTTCGGGTTGGGTGGGTCGCTGCTTCTCGCGGTCGAGGCCGTGGCGCCGCCTGAAGTGACGCTGTTCCGGCTGTTCACCGGGTCGAAGAGCGTCGGGCCGCTGCACTTGTACGCGAAGCACGGGTACCGCGAGACGCACCGGACGCCGGAGAACAACCACGAATTGGTGCACTTGGAGAAGGCCCGCGGTCACTAGGCTGCTCCGGTGCCTGCCGATGCTGTGGTGGGGCCGGATCGGCAAGCTGGGCCAGTTCACCGGCGGCCTGGTGGCGATCCTCGACATCATCGGGGTGGCGCGGGTCAGCGCGTGGGGGGAGCGGCTGCGCGCCCGGCCGATAGGGGAACATCGCCGGACCTTCGCCGACGCCCTGCGGCACACCCGGCAGATCTTCGAAGCGGTGTACCTCGGCCGCAAGATCGACCGGCGGTTCCGACCGGAGGTTCGCCGGGTCCGGCGGTTCATGGCGATCAGCTCGGTGCTGGTGTGCGCGCTCTTCCTGGTCGGAGACGCCTGGTTCGAGACGCACGGCGGCGGCCAGGTCATGGACATCGCGTTCTTCGTGGGCGGGTTCCTCGTCGTGGGGATCTGGAACTTCGTCGTGCTGACCGGCGCTCTCGCCGTCGCGGTGTTCGCGAATCTGGTGTCCCGTGCCTGGCCGCTGGTCGTCTACGCCCTCTTCGTGTGGCCGGCGCTCATGCTTCTGCGCGGTCCGCAGCCCGATCGATCGCTGCGCGTCATCGGCGTACTGCTGGTCGTCGCCGGGTTCGGGTTCGATCTGCTGGCGAGCTGAGCCCCGCTGTCGCGCGCCCGGCGCAGTTCGTTAGCGTGGCGAACTATGGCGAAGGCAATTGTCGGGGGCTATGTCGTCCCCATCGACGGTGATCCCATCGACGGCGGCACGGTCCTGATCGACGGCGGCAAGATCGTCGCGATCGGCACCGAGGCCGATGTCGACATCCCGGAAGACGCCGAACTGGTCGACGCGGCCGGCACCTGGGTGCTGCCCGGCTTCATCGACGCCCACGCCCACCTCGGCGTCCACGAGGACGGCGAGGGCTGGGCCGGCAACGACACGAACGAGATGACCGACCCGAACGGCGCCCGCTTCCGCGCCATCGACGGCATCGACCCGTACGAGCCCGGCTTCGACGACGCCCTGGCCGGCGGCGTCACCAGCGTCGTCATCAAGCCCGGGTCGGGCAACCCGATCGGCGGCCAGACGATCGGCGTCAAGACCTGGGGCCGCAGCATCCTCGACATGATCTTCGCCGAGCACGTCAGCGTGAAGAGCGCGCTCGGCGAGAACCCGAAGCGCGTGTACGGCGACAAGAAGCAGACGCCGTCGACGAGGCTGGGTGTTGCGGCGATCCTGCGCGAGGCGTTCACCAAGGCTCGCAACTACCAGGCGAAGCGCGCGCACGCCGAGTCCGAGGGCAAGCCGCACGAGGTCGACCTGACCATGGAGACGCTGTCGAAGGTCCTCGACGGCGAGCTGTACTGGGACCAGCACGTCCACCGCGCGGACGACATCGTGACGGCGCTGCGGCTGGCCGACGAGTTCGGCTACAAGCTGGTGATCAACCACGGCACCGAGGGCCACCTGATCGCGGACCTGCTGGCTTCCCGCGAAGTCCCGGTGATCCTCGGCCCGCTGTTCACGACGAAGTCCAAGGTGGAGCTGCGCAACCGCACGCTGCGCTCGGCGGGCATCCTGGCCCGCGCCGGCGTGAAGATCGCGATCACGACGGACCACCCGGTGATCCCGATCAACTTCCTCGTCTACCAAGCGGCGCTGGCGGTCAAGGACGGCCTCGACCCGGCGACGGCGTTGCGCTCGCTGACCGTCAACCCGGCGTCGATGCTGGGGCTGGACGAGCAGATCGGGTCCCTGAAGCCGGGCCTGGACGCGGACGTCGTGCTGTGGTCGGGCGACCCGCTGGACGTGATGAACCGCGCGCTGCGCGTGTTCGTCCGGGGTGACGAGGTGTACCACTTCGACGAGTCGCTGGGCGAAGGCGTGTCGAAGGACCGGCGGTACCGCGAAGCCCGTTGAGTTTCGGACGGCACGCCGGTTACCGGGCGGTTCCGGCGTGCCGTCCGATCAGTGCGTCGAGGTCGATCTTGACCGGGAACGGTACTTCGGCGGTGAACGTTCCGGTCACCGCGGCGGCACCCCGGTGGCCGGTGCAGGCGACGAGCGACACCGGCTCGGTGATGTCGACGATCCAGTAGTGCGGGATGCCCGCGTCCGCGTACTCGTCGCGTTTCACCTGGTAGTCGGTGCGCTTCGAACCCGGTGACACGACCTCGGCCACGAGGAGCACTTCGTCGGCCCGCAGGAGGCCGCCCGCTCTGGCGAGCGCGGCCCGGCCGAAGACGAGCAGGTCCGGCCGGCGGGAGAACCCCGGCTCACCGGTGGGCACGAGGCACAGGTCGAGATCGGTGGCCACGGCGAACGCGAGCCCGGGTGGCAGCTGCCGCTCGAGCTGGCCGGCCAGCAGGCAGACCGCCATGTCGTGGGTCCGGCCGGAACCGGGGCAGGTCACGACGCGGCCCTCGGTCAGCTCGGTGAAACCGGCGCCGGTTTCCCCGAGCGCCGCGTACTCCTCGATGGTCAGCAGGTGGCCGGGCATGGCGCAACGGTATCCGTCGCGCGCGGAGGACAGCCCTCGCTCGATCGGGTCAGATCAGTCGAGGAGCGCGTTGAGGTCGATTTTGACCGGGAACGGGACGTCGGTGGTGAAAGTCCCGGTGACCGCGGCGGCGCTCCGGTAGCCCCGGCACGCGATCAGCGACACCGGCTCGGTGATGTCGACGATCCAGTAGTGCGGGATGCCGGCGACACCACCTCGACCACCACCGCCACCTCGTCGGCGCAAAGCATCTCGTCGTCACCGCGCGCGAGCGCGGCTCGGTCGAAGATCGCCAAGTCGGGCCGCCGCGAGAAGCCGGGCTGATCGGCGGCTGCCAGCCGCAGGTCGATGTCGATGCCGGGGACGACCCTCAACTCGGGTGGCAGCTGCGGGTCGAGCCGGCTGGCGAACTGAAACGTGGCCCGGTTGTGCGCCCAGCGCCGAGTACTCCCCGACGGTCAGCAGCCGAACCGGAACTGCGGTCATCGCGCCTCCTCATGTTGCCGGCCGTCCGTGCAACCAGGAGTAACGCTATCCGTACCGACCGTGTGACACCGTTCCCCCGACCGGCTACGCCTTCTTCAGCTCCCGGGCGATGACCATCCGCTGGATCTGGTTCGTCCCTTCGAAGATCTGCGGCACCTTCGCCTCCCGCATGTACCGCTCCACCGGGAAGTCCCGCGTGTACCCGGCCCCGCCGAGCACCTGCACGGCGTCCGTCGTCACCTTCATCGCGCCGTCCGTCGCCACGAGCTTCGCGATCGACGCCTGCCGCTGGAACGGCAGCCCGCGGTCACGGCGGCGGGCCGCGTCCAGGTACATCGCGCGGGACGACTCCACCACCGCCGCCATGTCGGCCAGGAGGAACTCCACCCCCTGGAACTCGATGATCGGCCGGCCGAACTGCGACCGCCCCTTCGCGTACGCCACCGCCTCGTCCAGCGCCGCCTGCGCCAAGCCGACCGCGCACGCCGCGATCCCGAGCCGTCCCGAACTCAACGACGACAGCGCGATCCGCAGCCCGTCACCGGGAGCGCCCAGCAGCCGCGCGGCAGGCACCCGGGCGCCGTCGAAGATCAGCTGGGCCGTCGGCGAGCCGGTCAGGCCCATCTTGCGCTCGCGCGGGGCCGCCGAGAGACCGTCGGTCGCACCGGGAACCAGCAGGCACGAGATCTCTTCCGGACCGGTCCGCACCATCGTCGTGTAGAAGTCCGCGACGCCCGCGTGCGTGATCCACGCCTTCGTGCCGTTGACGACGTAGTCCGAGCCGTCGAGACGCGCGCGCGTCGACAACGCGGCCGCGTCGGAGCCCGCCTGCGTCTCCGACAGCGCGTACGCCCCCAGCAGTGAGCCCTCCAGCATCTCCGGCAGCCACTCGGCACGCTGCTCGTCCGTGCCGTACTCCGCCAGCGCGTAGCAGGACATCGTGTGCACCGACAGTCCGACGCCGACCGTCATCCACGCCGCCGCGATCTCCTCCAGCACCTGCAGGTACACCTCGTACGGCACCTCGCCGCCGCCCCAGCGCTCCGCGTACGGCAGCCCGAGCAGGCCGGACTTGCCCAGCAGGCGGAACTGCTCGCGCGGGAACTGCTCGGCTTCCTCGGCCGCCGCCGCCCGGGGCGCGAGCTCGTCGCGCGCGATCTCCCTGGCCAGCGCGACCAGGTCCTCGGCGTCCGAAGAAGGCAGCAGGCGTTCGGCGGGCATCGGTGTCCTCCAAAGCGGTACTGAAAACAGTACTGTGGGCTCGCCTAGAGTACAGTACGACGGGCCTGGGGTGGCCGGAAGACGTAGGAGATAGTGAGCCGATGCCCCCCGAACCCCGCCGCCGGCCGACCGCGCGCCAGCGCGCCCTGCTCGGTGACCTCGAGGCGCTCTTCCTGGCGGAGGGGTTCGCCGATTTCACCCTCGACGACCTCGCCGGCCGCCTGCGCTGCTCGAAGTCGACGCTCTACGCGCTCGCGCCCAGCAAGGAACAGCTCGCCGTCAAGGTCGTCACCCACTTCTTCCGGGGCGCCGGCGAACGGATCGAGGAGCGGATCGGCGGGATCGACGACGCCCGCAAGCTCATCGGGGAGTACCTGGCCGGCGTCGCCGAGCACCTGAACCGCGCGTCGCCGGAGTTCATGCGCGACCTCGCCGAGTTCGGGCCGGCCCGCGACGCCTACCAGGTCAACAGCCGGTTCGCGGCGCAGCGGCTCCGGCAGTTCATCGACAAGGGCGTCGCCGACGGCGTCTTCCGCGACGTCCACGCCCGGCTCGTCGCCGAGATGACCACCCTGATCATCGAAGGCATCCAGACCGGGGTGCTCGGCAGGCGGATCGACGTCTCCGACGCCGAAGCGTTCACCGCCCTGGGTGAACTGCTGCTCGGCGGGCTGAACAAATAGCGGACAGGAATTGTCAGCCCGAACTCCATTAAACTCCCGGCGTGATCGTCGTAGGCGGAGAAGCTCTGGTCGACCTGGTTCCCGGTGACCCCTTGGATTCCACTGTGGACGGTGGGCTGCGCGCGCTGCTGCCGCGGCTCGGCGGTGGGCCGTACAACGTCGCGCTGGCGGCCGGGCGCCTCGGCGTGCCGGCGGCGTTCCTCTCGCGCGTGTCCACCGACCGCTTCGGCGACGCGATGGTCGAACGGCTGCACGCTTCCGACGTCGACACGTCGCTGCTGCAGCGCGGCGACGAGCCGACGACGCTCGCCGTGGTCGCGCTCGACGCGAAGGGCGCCGCGCGCTACACGTTCTACGTCGAAGGCACCGCGGACCGGCTCGTCGCGGATCCGGGACCGCTTCCGGAGAACGTGACCGCGCTCTCCCTCGGCACGCTCGGGATGGTCCTCGAGCCCGGCGCGTCGGCGTACGAGGCGATGCTGCGACGCGAGGCCGCGCGCGGCGTGCTGACCGTCCTCGACCCCAACATCCGCGAGGCGCTGATCACCGATCCGGCCGCCTACCGCGCCCGGTTCACCTCCTGGCTGCCGGACGTCCGCCTGCTGAAGATCTCCGACGACGACGCCGCGTGGCTCACCGGCGGCGCCGACCCGGTCGCCGCCGCGAAGACGTGGGTCGAGTCCGGTGTGGACGCCGTGGTGCTCACCCGGGGCGCCGACGGCGTCGCGGTGATCACCGCCGCAGGTGAGCTGGCCCACGTCCCGTCGCGCAAGGTGACCGTGGTCGACACCATCGGCGCCGGCGACACCGTCCAGGGCGCGCTGCTGGCCTGGCTGCACAGCCACGACGTCACCGACCTGGCCTCTCTCGACGCGGGCGCGTGGCGGGAAGCGCTCGAATTCGCGGCGAAAGCGGCTTCCATCACGGTTTCGCGCAGCGGTGCCGAGCCGCCCACGTCCGCCGATATGGCGGCCGCCGTGTGAACCTGGTCCCAAAGGGGCACCCAGGAGCAACGCCACCGCTGCGCGAACGCACGTTTCTCGACTAACGTTGAGGGGCATTCTTCATACCCCAGCGGGGCGGTGTGCAGCGAGGCGCCAGTGTTTCCTCGCGTTAACACGTGGCTACCTGTGGAACCCGCAGGCGCCGCCGACCCGTGCCGAACGTGAGAGGGACTTGCATGTCCGACGCGACGACTGCGGGGCAGTCCGGCGGCGAAACCGCGAAGCTGACCCTGCCGAGTGGCGAGCACGAGTTCAAGATCGTCCACCCGGTCGAGGGCGCGCCCGGGATCGAACTGGGGAAGCTGCTGGCGCAGACGGGGTACATCACCTACGACCCCGGGTTCGTCAACACCGGCGCCGCGTCGTCCGCCATCGCCTACATCGACGGTGACGCCGGGATCCTCCGCTACCGGGGCTACCCGATCGAGCAGCTGGCGGAGAAGTCGACCTTCGTCGAGGTCTCCTACCTCCTGATCTACGGCGAGCTGCCGACCGAGACGCAGCTGGCCGACTTCACCGAGAAGATCCAGCGCCACACGCTGCTGCACGAGGACCTCAAGGCGTTCTTCAGCGGCTTCCCGCGGGACGCCCACCCGATGCCGGTCCTGTCCAGCGCGGTGTCGGCGCTGTCGACCTTCTACCAGGACTCGCTCGACCCGTTCGACGAGCCGAACGTGGAGCTGTCCACGGTCCGGCTGCTGGCCAAGCTGCCGACCCTGGCCGCCTACGCGTACAAGAAGTCCGTGGGCCAGCCGCTGCTGTACCCGGACAACTCGCTCGGCCTGGTCGAGAACTTCCTGCGGATGACGTTCGGCTTCCCGGCCGAGCCGTACGAGGTCGACCCCGAGGCCGCCAAGGCGCTCGACCTGCTGTTCATCCTGCACGCCGACCACGAGCAGAACTGCTCGACCTCGACCGTGCGCCTGGTCGGCTCGTCCGAGGCGAACCTGTTCGCCTCGATTTCGGCCGGCATCAACGCCCTGTTCGGCCCGCTGCACGGCGGCGCGAACTCCGCGGTGCTCGACATGCTCGAGGGCATCCAGCGCGACGGCGGCGATGTCGCCAAGTTCGTGGAGCGGGTGAAGAACAAGGAAAAGGGCGTGAAGCTGATGGGCTTCGGGCACCGGGTCTACAAGAACTACGACCCGCGCGCGAAGATCATCAAGAACACCGCGGACGAGATCCTCGGCAAGCTGAAGGGCGGCGACCAGCTGCTCGACATCGCCAAGAAGCTCGAAGAGACGGCGCTTTCCGACGAGTACTTCATCGAGCGGAAGCTGTACCCGAACGTGGACTTCTACACCGGCCTGATCTACCGGGCGCTGGGCTTCCCGACGAAGTTCTTCACGGTGCTGTTCGCGCTGGGCCGGCTCCCGGGCTGGATCGCGCACTGGCGCGAGATGATCAACGACCCAGCCACCAAGATCGGCCGCCCGCGGCAGATCTACACCGGCTACGACTCGCGGGACTACGTCCCGATGTCGGACCGCTGATCGCCTCACCCTGGCAAGCGCCCCGCCGTGCACCCGCACGGCGGGGCGCTTATCTTTGTCCCTCGTGACTCGAGAAGCGCCGGTCGTCCTGTGGTTCCGTCGTGACCTGCGGCTGGGGGACCACGCCGCGCTGCTGGAGGCGTCCCGGCACAGCAAGCACGTCCTCGCGCTGTACGTCCTCGACGAGGCGCTGCTCAAGCCCGGCGGGGCCCCGCGGGAAGCCTTCATGTATGGCTGCCTGGAGAAGCTGAACGAGCAGCTCGGCGGCCGGCTCATGCTGGTCCGCGGCGAGCCCGCGGTGGAGGTCGTCCGCGCGGCGAAGAAGATCGGCGCGGCCGCGGTGCACGTCAGCGCCGACACCGGGCCCTACGGCCGCCGGCGGGACGCCGCCGTCGCGAAAGCGTTGGCGGAGCACAACATCGACTGGGTCGAGACGGGCTCGCCCTACGCCGTGACGCCCGGGCAGGTCACCAAACCCGACGGTGACCCCTACCGCGTCTTCACGCCGTTCTACCGCGCGTGGACCGCGCGCGGCTGGCACTCGCCCGCCGACACCGGACCGTCCCTTGTGGACTGGGTGGAGCCACCTCGCTCACTGAAGATCCCTCGGGCGCCGCGCGTTTCGGCGACGTTGCCGGAGCCGGGTGAGCAGGCCGCGCTGGACGTCTGGCACGACTTCCTCGACGGTCCCATCGAGACGTACGACGCCGATCGTGACCGGCCGGACCGCGAAGGGACGACACGGCTTTCCCCGTACCTGCGCTGGGGGAACATCCACCCGCGAACCATCCTGGCCGACCTTTCCGGTGATGAGCGGGTCGGCGCGAAGTCGTTGCGCAGCGAGATCTGCTGGCGTGAGTTCCACGCCGACGTCCTGTGGAACCGGCCGGAAACCGCGCGGAAGAACTACGACAAGCGCTTCGACGCCATGGTGCACGACGAGGACCCGGAGGCGTTCGAACGCTGGTGCGCGGGCAAAACGGGCTACCCGATCGTCGACGCGGGCATGCGGCAGTTGCTGGCCGAGGGCTGGATGCACAACCGCGTCCGGATGGTCGTCGCGAGCTTCCTGGTGAAGGACCTGCACCTGCCGTGGTGGCTCGGCGCGCGGCACTTCATGAAGCACCTCGTCGACGGCGACCTGGCGTCGAACCAGTTGAACTGGCAGTGGGTCGCGGGCTGCGGCACCGACGCGGCGCCGTACTTCCGGATCTTCAACCCGACGACGCAGGGGGAGAAGTTCGATCCGAACGGCGACTACGTCCGCAAGTACGTGCCGGAACTGCGTTCGGTGCCCGGGAAGGCGGTCCACAAGCTGAAGGACCGCCCCAAGGAGTACCCGGAGCCCATGGTCGACCACGCCCACGAGCGCCAGGTGTCCTTGGAGCGGTACGGCAAGATCACGTCGTGATCAGCCGCGCAGCGCCTCCGACAGCTTGATGCGGCTGCCGATGCGCAGCACGCTGTTGCCGTAGATCCTGCCGCCCAGCCAGGTCAGCAGCGCGACCAGCGCGACGGTCAGCCCGAGCGACAGCGCGATCTCCCAGCCCGCCGCCGCGCCCGTCGAGATCCGGGCCGGCATCAGGATCGGCGAGAGCAGCGGGACCAGCGACAGCACCTTCACGGCCGTGCCCGCCGAGTCCTGCAGCAGCAGGTTGATCCCGGCGATGAACCCGACGATGAGGATGATGTTGAGCGGCGACACCACCGACTGCGTGTCCTCCTGCCGCGACACGAGCGACCCGAGCGCGCCGTAGATCGTGGCGTACAGCAGGAAACCGAGCAGGTACCAGAGCAGCCCCCACAGCAACGTGCCGGTGGCGAAGCCGGAGAGGGAGAAGACGCCGGTCGCGGACGCGGCGGCGAGCCCGGCGGCGCCGAGGATCACCAGCTGCGTCAGCCCGACCAGGCCGAGCCCGATCACCTTGCCCAGCAACAGCTGCCACGGCCGCACGCTGGCGAGCAGGATCTCCACGACCCGGCTCGACTTCTCCTCGACGACGCCCTGGGCGACCATCATCCCGTAGGTGATGATGCTGAGGTAGAGCAGGAACGCGACGATCAGGCCGACGACGAGCCGTTGCGTGTGGTCGGCGGGTTCCGGCGAGATCGGGTCGTCCTGCACGTGGGTGCCGTTGACCTGCGCCATCACGTCGGCCGGCTCCAGCTGCGCGGACGACAGCACGCCGTCGAGGACCTGCCGCTGTGCCACCTGGTCGAGCACCTTGCGGAGCTGGTCGTCCAAAGAGGACTTGTAGGTGGCGGTCAGCTTCGCCGCGCTGCCCGAGACGAGCGCGTCGAGGTCGCCGTCTTCGACCTTCTTGCGGCCCTCGGCCGGATCGGTGACGGTGACCGTGTCGATGTGCCGTCCGGACTGGGCCGCCGCCACCTGCAGCTGCTGCGCGATCCCGGTCGCCTGCCCGGTGAGCCCGACCGTGCTCCTGTCCGCCGAGCCGGCCAGCGACGTCTGGAACCCGACGTACCCCAGCAGCAGCACGAGCAGCACCACGGTGCCGACGACGAACGAGCGCGTGCGCAGGCGCGTGTTCAGCTCGCGCTTCATCACGAGCCAGACGGCCCGCCGGCCGCTCAGCTTCCTCATCGCGGGATCCCCTCTTCCGAGACGGCGTCGCGGAACAGCTCGGTCAGCGACCGGCGACGGCGGCTGAACTCGGTGACCGGCCCGGTCGCCAGCGCGGCGGCGAGCACGGCCTGGTCGTCGGCGCTCGGGTCGAGGTCGAGAACCGCGGTGGGGCCGTGGTTTTCCAGGACGCGCACGCCGGGCAGGCCCGCGGCCCAGCCTTCGGGCGCGGCGGGCGCGGTGACGACGAGCTTGCTGCTCGCCCCGGCCGTCAGCTCGCCGACGGTGCCGACGGCGACCATCCGGCCGGCGCGGATGATCCCGACCCGGTCGCACAGCCGCTCGACGAGGTCGAGCTGGTGGCTGGAGAACACGACCGGCACGCCGGCCGCGGCCTTCTCGCGCAGCACGCCGCTCATGACGTCGACGGCGAGCGGGTCGAGCCCGGAGAACGGCTCGTCGAGCACCAGCACGGCCGGGTCGTGCACGAGCGCGGCGGCCAGCTGGACGCGCTGCTGGTTGCCGAGGCTGAGCTTCTGCACCTCGTCCTTGCGGCGGTCGGCCAGCCCGAGCCGGGAGATCCAGTTCTCGGCGTTGCGGTGGGCCTCGTTCGCGGTGAGGCCGTGCAGCTCGGCCAGGTAGACGAGCTGCTCGAGGACCTTCATCTTCGGGTAGAGGCCGCGTTCCTCGGGCATGTAGCCGATGTGGGTGCGCGTCTCGTGGGTGATCTTCTCGTCCTGGAAGCGGACCTCACCGCTGTCGGCGGCGAGCACGCCGAGCACGATCCGCATGGTGGTGGTCTTGCCGGCGCCGTTGCTGCCGACGAAGCCGAACAGCTCCCCGGCGCGGACGTCGAACGTGACGCCGTCCAGCGCGACCTTGGCGCCGTAGCGCTTGGAGATCCCGTCGATCTCCAGTGTCCCCTTCATGCCATCCCCTCTTCGAAGTCTTCGGGGTCGTCGTCCGGCAGCGCCCAGCCCAGGATGATGGTCGGGATGGTGGTGCCGGTGACCAGCAGCGCGGACAGCATCATCGCACCGCGGAAGCCGCCGTCTTCGGTGTCCGCCACCAAGATGCCGTAGATCATCGCGGCGATCATCAGGTAGCTCAGGATCTGGAAGCCGACGTAGGTGACGCGGTGGCGCCATTCGCGCTCGCGTTCGTCCAGCAGCCGCGAGAAGCCCCCGCTCATCCGGCCGGTGAGGATCCGCAGCAGCACGAAGGCACTGGCACCGACGAGCATGCTGCTCATCCAGACGGCGCCGTAGACCCAGTCGGCACCGGTGGTGAAGATCGAGGCGCCGACGACCAGGCCGAGATCCCCGGCCGCGACGACGACGGCGAGGGTCCGGCGGTGCTTCCGCGTGCGCCAGCCGGGCAGCCGCTTGGCGTGCCGGAGTTCCCGTTGGTCCATCTTGTCCAGCTGGCGTTCCCAGTAGGCGGCGAGTTTCGTGGTCATGCTCCCCCCTCGCGGTAGACCTGGGTGGACAACGGCGTGAACGGCTCGCGGCTGAACACCGCTTCGACGGGCAGGTCGAACACCGCGCAGATCCGGAAGGCCAGGTCCAGGCTCGGATAGTGGTCGCCCCGCTCGAGAGCGCCGATGGTCTGCGGGTTGACCTCGACGGCGGTGGCAAGCGCGGCACGGCTCAGGCCCCGTTCGGCCCGGAGCACGGGAAGCCGGTTGAAGATCGGCAGCTCCTTGCCGCGTCTGACCGGACTCATGAACGTACTGTTGCAAAAACCCAACGAGTCGTCAAGTTAAGTGCACATCAAGTGGCGTCCACAGGGTGGCTGTGATGTGGACAGGTGGACTGGCTCGGCGCTTGGGAGGGTTTGCTGTCGGTGGTCGCCGATAGACTGGACGTGGGCACGCCCCCCTGGGAGCGGTGGGGCGGGTCGTTGCGGGTTCGTGTGCCTGACGCCCCTCAGTGGGGGAATGGCACGCGGGACTCCTTGGGACCCGCCGTCAGGTACGTCTGCAGCCCCAGCGTGTGGAAGCCCGCGCGGGCCAGCGAGTGCAGGCCCGCTCCGGCTGGCCGACCGACTCGAGCGATGGTTGAGCGGCAGTCTCAACGCACCGGCCTGGCCATGCTTTGCATCGCCGACCTCCGGTGTGGCGTGGCCGGCGGCGGCTCCGCCGACGTCTTGAATGACTCATTCAGGTCCTCGCAGGTCCTGAATGAGTCATTCAAGGCATGGGGACTTCGCCTCGGTGACCCAGGACGCCGACTTTGCCGGACTCTTCTCGGGCGGGAGGGAGTGTCGGCGGGGCGGGAGGGAGTGTCGGCGGGGTGGGAGGGAGCGTCGGCGGGGCGGGGAGGGAGTGTCGGCGGGGCGGCAGCGAGTGTCGGCAGGGCGTGGCGGCCGGCAGCTCAAGCCAAGCCGGCGAGCGACTTGTCGACAAGCTCCGCGACCCGCGCCCGCGCAGCCTCCGCGTCCGACGGGATCAACGCCAGCCGCGTCCGTCGCTCCAACACATCAGCCACGTCGAGCGCCCCCTCGTTGCGGACCGCCCACACCACCTCGGCCGCCGTGATGTCCGTCCCGGGCGCTACCGGGGCCGCGAACTCCGCGTCCAGCTCGCCCAGCGCCGCCGCCCGTGGGGCCTCCGTCCCGTACCGGCCCACCAACCGCGGCGATGCGTCCACAAGGGACAAACTCGACCGAGGCGCCGCCCCCAGCAGCGGCAACCGCGCGGTCCGGCACGGCGAAACGCTCAAACCGGCCAGCTTCACCGCCGCATCGACCGCGTCCTCGGCCATCCGGCGGTACGTTGTCAGCTTGCCGCCGACCACGGTCAGCAACCCGTCCGATCCTGCCAGCACCGCGTGCTTCCGGGACAGGTCCGCCGAACGCCCGCCACCCTCCACCAGCGGCCGCAACCCCGCGAACGAACCCGCCACGTCGGCGCGAGTCAACGGCCGCGCCAGCACCGAGGAAGCCAACGACAGCAGGAAGTCCACATCGGACTCGGGAACCACTGGCACGTCGGGGATCGGGCCGGAAACCGGCTCGTCCGTCAGTCCCAAGTAGACGCGCCCGTCCGGCTGGGGCAACAGGAACACGAACCGGTTCGTCTCGCCCGGCACGCCGATGTTCAACGACGTCGTGCCCATCGGGACCGTCCCCGGCGCCAGCACCAGGTGCGATCCCAGCGACGGCCGCAGCCGGACCGATCCCGTCAGCGTTCCCGCCCACACGCCCGCCGCGTTGATCACCTGGCGGGCGTGGATGTCCACAGTGGAACCCGAAACGCCGTCGACCGCCGACACCCGGTCCGCCGACAGCGACGTCGCCGACAACCGCGTCAAGATCCGGGCTCCGAACGACGCCGCCGTTCGTGCCAGGGACACGACCAACCGGGCGTCGTCGACCAACGCGCCGTCGTACGCCAGCAGTGCGCCGCGCAAACCCCGCGGGGAAAGCCCGGGCGCCAACGCCAACGCCTCGGCGGCCGGGATCGAGCGCGGCCGCGGCAGCACCGACGACGGCGTCCGCGCTGCCCGGCGGAGGCCGTCGCCGGCTCGCAAGCCCGCCGCCACCAGTGCCTGCTGTGCCCGGGATGTGCTGGGGTACAACGGGAACAGCTGCGGCATCGCGCGTGTCAGGTGCGGGGCCGTGCGCGTCATCAGGATGCCGCGCTCGACGGCGCTCTCGTGGGCCAGGCCCAGCTCGCCGTGCGCCAGGTAGCGCAGGCCGCCGTGGACGAGCTTCGACGACCAGCGGGACGTCCCGAACGCCAGGTCGTGCGCCTCGACCAGCGCCACCGACAGCCCGCGCGACGCCGCGTCCAGGGCGATGCCCGTTCCCGTCACGCCGCCGCCGACCACGACGACGTCGACCCGCTCGCCCGCCGCCAGCTCCGCGAGCTCCCGTTCGCGGCGCCGCGCGTTGAGCGAGCCGGACGTCACGGCTTCAGCGCCGCGTCGAGCACGTGCGTGAACTCCGCCAGCAGCGCCGCCTCGCCGACGTCCGCCGTGGCCGGCCGCAGCGAGAACGCGAACGACTGGACCACCAGCAGCACCGACCGGGACTGCACCGCGACCGGCGCCCGCCGGATCGAGCCGTCGTGGTGGCCGGCCTCCAGGAGCCCGTGCAGCGCCTGCTCGGCGAACTTCTGCGTCGCGCCCAGCCGCTCCACGATGTACGGGAGGACCAGCTCGGGGTCGACGTCGAGCAGCGTGCGGAACAGCGGGTCGGCCGACAGCGCGCGGACGCCGGCCGACGCGATGAGCACGAGCCGCTCGCGGCTGTGCGCGGCCTCGGCGCCGCGCTCGCTCGCCGTGCGCAGCAACCCGCTGAACTCGCGGGTCATCAGCGCCGCGAGCACGCTGCGGACGTCGGGGAACCGGCGGTAGACCGTCATCCGGCTGACGCGCGCGGTCCGGGCGATTTCGGCGAGTGTGGTGCGGCGCACACCGACGGCCAGCACGCACGAGCGCGCGGCGTCGAGCAGCACGTCATCGGCCACCCGCGTTGCCGTCTGGCGGTTGCGGGTGTCCGCGAGCGCGGACGATCCCGCGGTCGAAGTGGTGTGACGTTTCACGTCCATATGTCACACTGTATCGGTGAACGCGCTCATTGACCACCGCCTTCGACGGTCCTGGACCCCGGAAGCCGCCGACGCCGCCCGGCTGCCCGCGCGGGCGGCCAAGTGGCTTGAACAGCGTATCGGCCAGACGGCTCCTGGTGCTGCCCCGGCCGGGAATTTGCCGGTGGAAATACCGTCACCGAAACTGGACGGATCTGCTGCCGACGCGTTGTCGAAAGTGGTCGGGGCGGAGAACGTGCTGGTCGACGCCGCGGAGCGGCTGGCGCGCGCGACCGGACTGTCCTACCTCGACTTGCTGCGCCGCCGTTCGCCCGGCGCGGACTTCCCGGTGCCCGACGCGGTCGTGCTGCCCGCGGACCCCGACGAGGTGCAGGCGGTGCTCGACGTCTGCGTGACGCACGACGTCGGCGTCGTGCCCTTCGGCGGCGGCACCTCGGTCGTCGGCGGCGTCGCGGCGCTGCGCGGCGACAAGGCGTCGGTGATCGCGCTCGACCTCGTCCGGCTCGACGCGCTGGTGTCGGTCGACGCCGAGTCGCGCATCGCCGTCCTGCAGGCCGGCGTCCGCGGGCCCGAGGCCGAGCGCCTCCTCGGCGAGCGCGGCCTGACGCTCGGGCACACCCCGCAGTCGTTCGAGCGCGCCACGATCGGCGGTTTCGCGGCGACGCGCTCGGCCGGGCAGGCCTCGTCGGGCTACGGCCGGTTCGAAGACATGGTCACCGGCGTGCGGCTGGCGACACCGCGCGGCGAGTGGAAGCTCGGCGTCGCGCCCGCGTCGGCGGCCGGGCCGGACCTGCGCCAGCTCGCCATCGGCAGCGAAGGCACGCTCGGCGTGATCACGGAGGTGTCGCTGCGAGTTCGTCCGGCGCCGCCGGTCCGCCGCTACGAGGGCTACGCCCTGCCTGGCTGGGAAGCGGGCCGTGAGGCCGTCCGCGACCTCGCGCAGCACCACGCGCTCGCCGACGTCACGCGACTGTCCGATGTGGACGAGACCGAGGTTTCGCTGGCGCTGAACGCCGGCCTCAAGACGACGGCGCTGCGCCGGTACCTCGCCGCGCGCGGGGTGTCGCACCCGTGCTTCCTGATCGTCGGCTGGGAAGGTACCGCGCACGACGTGGCGCTGCGCCGCCGCGAGACGACGCGCCGGTTGAAGGCGGCGGGTGCGGTGCGCGTCGGCAAGGCACTCGGCGAGTCGTGGCGCCACGGCCGGTTCGCCGGACCCCGGCAGCGGGATGCGTTGCTGGATCAGGGGGTCTGCGTCGAGACGCTGGAGACCGCGGCGTACTGGTCCAATGTGGACGAATTGCGTGACGACGTCCGCGCGGCGCTGACGGCGTCCCTGGGTCGCGCGATCGTCATGTGCCACATTTCGCACGCGTACGAGACGGGCGCGTCGCTCTACTTCACGGTCCTGACGGCCCGGGACGAAACCGATCCGATCGGCCAGTGGCAGCGCGCGAAAGCGGCGGCGTGCGAAGCGATCACCGGCCTGGGCACGATTTCGCACCACCACGCCGTCGGTGTCGACCACGCACCGTACCTCCAGGCGGAGATCGGCTCGCTGGGGGTCGAGGTGCTGCGCGCGGCGAAGTCCACAGTGGACCCGTCCGGGATCCTCAACCCGGGCAAGCTGGTTCGATGATTTCGCAGGGGACGCCGTGGCCGGCCGCGGCGACGCCGTCGAGCTTCGCCGCTTCGGCCTGCGGGACGTCGGTGGTGCGCACCGGCTTGCCGTCGACGAGCAGCGGGTAGCGGATCGGCGCGGCGCCGACGTACGTGTGGACCTCGGCCGGCCGGGTGCCGTCTTCGAGCGTGATGTCGGGTTCGGTCAGCCGGGCCAGGTGGTAGCGCGTGCCGCGGCCCTCGCAGCGGTCGAGCACGGCCAGCTGGTCCGGCGTCACGAACCAGATGGCGTGCTCCTCGACGCCTTCGAGCGCGGTGAGGGTGGCCGGGCGCTGGTCGTCGACCACGCGGAAGCCGGCGGCCCACACGGCGGCGAGCCCGGCGCAGCGCGCGTGCGCGACGACGACCGGGCCGGCCAGGCCGAGCCGGCCGCGCAGCCAGGTGATCTTCGACGGGTTCGCGTTCGAGCCGTAGGCCAGCACGGCCATCCGGTCGCGCCAGCCGTCGGGCGCGGTTTCCAAGGGGTGCCCGATGCCGTCGACGTGCACGAACGAGTAGCCCGGCCGCGTCCCCGGGTAGGGCTCGGCCGGGTACTCGTCGTCGGTGAAGAGGGTCAGAAGGTCACCACGCTGCGCAGGACGTCACCGTGGTGCATGCGCTCGAAGGCCTGCTCGACGCCGTCGACGCCGATCCGCTCGGTGACGAACTTGTCGAGCGGCAGCCGGCCCTGCAGGTAGAGGTCGACGAGCATCGGGAAGTCCCGGCTGGGCAGGCAGTCGCCGTACCAGGAGGACTTGAGCGAGCCGCCGCGGGAGAAGAAGTCGATCAGCGGCAGGTCGTTCAGGCGCATCTCCGGCGTCGGGACGCCGACGAGCACGACGGTGCCGGCGAGGTCGCGGCCGTAGAAGGCCTGCCGCCAGGTCTCCGGGCGCCCGACGGCGTCGATGACGACGTCCGGGCCGAAGGAGTTGGTGGCGTCCTGCATGGCTTCGACGACCTGCTCCTCGGAGAGGCCCTTGCTGTTTACGGTGTGCGTCGCGCCGAAGTCCTTGGCCCAGCCGAGTTTCCGGTCGTCCGTGTCGATCGCGACGATGGTGGTGGCGCCGGCGAGCTGGGCGCCGGCGATGGCGGCGTCCCCGACCCCACCGCAGCCGATGACGGCGACCGAGTCACCCCGCGTGACGGCACCAGTGTTGATGGCGGCGCCGAGCCCGGCCATGACCCCGCACCCGAGCAGTCCGGCGACCGCGGGTTCGGCCTCGGGGTTCACCTTCGTGCACTGTCCGCTGTGGACGAGGGTCTTCTCGAGGAAGGCACCGATGCCGAGGGCGGGCGACAGCCTGGTGCCGTCTTGGAGGGTCATCGGCTGGGCGGCGTTGAAGGTCGAGAAGCAGTACCACGGCTTGCCGCGCTTGCAGGCCCGGCAGGTGCCGCAGACGGCGCGCCAGTTGAGGATGACGTAGTCGCCGGGTGCGAGATCGGTGACGCCCTCGCCGACGGCCTCGACGACACCGGCGGCCTCGTGGCCGAGCAGGAAGGGGAACTCGTCGTTGATCCCGCCTTCGCGGTAGTGCAGGTCGGTGTGGCAGACCCCGCAGGCCTGCACGTTCACGACGGCCTCACCGGGCCCGGGATCGGGCACGAGGACGGTCTCCAGCGAGACGGGCTCGCCCTTCGCCCGCGAAACGACCCCCTGCACCTCGTACGGCATGCGAATCCACCTTCCGGCTTTGCTGGCTCTGCCCGCAGCTAATCACGGATCATGCGGAGATGGCGACATCCGCATGAGTGAGTCTTGGTGATTCGTGCGCAACGGGTTGCGTCTTACGCAACTGGCTTCTCGTCACTGAAGCGCGGCGGGCGGCTCGGGCAGCTCCATCGACGCCAGCCGCGCCGGGTCGGCCACCGCTGCGATGCCCGTGATGCGGCCGCCGGCCACCGTGAACGCCACCACCGACATCGGCTTGCCGTCCGCGTGCCAAGCCACCACTCCCGGCAGTCCGCCCACCAGGACCTCCTGGCCGCCCGCCGCCGCGCCGATGCGCGCGCCCGCGGCCACGTTCGTCGCCCCCAGCACCACCACCACGCCGTCCGGGGTGTCGACCGTCAAGCGGACGTCCGGGTCCAGGACCCGCAGCAACTCCTCGAAGTCCCCGTCGCGGGCCGCCCTCAGGAACGCGTCCACCACCTCGCGTTGCGACCTTCCCGCGCCGGAAGGGCCCGACGGGGTCCGGACCTTCTTGCGCGCGCGGCTCGCCAGCATCTTCGTCGCGCCCGGGGATTTGCCCAGGATGCGGCCGATCTCCTCGAACGGCACCGCGAACAGGTCGTGCAGCACGAACGCCAGCCGCTCGCCCGGCGCCAAGGACTCCAGGACCACGAGCAGCGCCAAGCCGACCGAGTCCGCGAGCTCGGCGTCGTCGTCCGGCGAAGGGCTTTCGTCGACCGCCACCACGATCTCGTCGTACGGCGCCTCGGGACGCGACCGGCGGGAGCGCAGCACGTCCAGGCTGATCCGGCCGACCACCGTCGTCAGCCAGCCGTCGATGTTGTCGATCGTCGACGCGTCCTGGCGCGACAACCGCAACCACGCCTCCTGGACCACGTCTTCGGCGTCCGCGTGCGAACCCAGCACGCGGTGGGCCACCGCGCGCAGCCGGTCGCGCCGCGCCTCGAAGACCTCGGTCATCGTGTCGGGCATGTCGTTACCTTCCTCGGTTCCGCTCCGTCATGGGGATGACGGATCCGAACCACCACAGGTAACACCCAGGAGGAACGATGGAAGCACGGCTCAAGAGCACCAGCAGTCCCGAGGTCACCGGCGCGGTCCAGCAGCTGTTCAAGGCCGTGCACGCCGCCGGCGTCGACCCGCTGCTGCTCGAACTGGTCCACCTGCGGGCCAGCCAGATCAACAGCTGCGCGCCGTGCACCTACGCGGGGGTCCAGTCGGCGAAGCGGCAAGGCGAGACCGACGAGCGGCTGCACGCCGTCGTCACCTGGCGTGAGACGCCGTTCTTCACCGAGCCGGAGCGGGCCGCGCTGGAGCTGACCGAAGCGGCGACGCGGATCGAAGACGGCCAGCCGGGCGTGACCGACGAGATCTGGGCGGTCGCCGCCAAGCACTTCGACGAGAAGCAGCTGTCGGCGATCGTCCTGTACATCGCGCTCACCGGCTTCTTCAACCGGATCAACCGCGCGATCCGGGAGCAGGCGGGCAAGACCTGGTGAAGCCCGGCGGGGCGCCACCCGGCGCCCCGCCGATCCCGGTCAGGCCGGGGTGATGATGTACGCGATGCCGCCCGGGCCGCTCGCGACGGACCCGTCCGCGCGGTACCGCTTGGTCCGCTGCCAGATCTTCTCGAACTGGTCGCGCTGGTACACGTTGCGCACGCGGTCGTTGCTGCTCGACGCCGGGTCGTTCGCGATCACGTCGCCGTCCTTCGTGAAGCCGACGACCACCATGATGTGCCCGGCCGTCCCGTAGCCCGCGCCGTCCAGTTCCGACGCCAGGAACGACTGGGACGTGATCACCGGGATGCCTCGCGCGATGTAGTTCTCCAGCTCGTTCAGCGAGTGCAGCCGCGTGATGTGGCCGCGCAGGCCGCGCGAAGCCGCGTACGCGGTGTTGAACGGCCAGTTGCCCGTGCCGTCGTACGCGTGGTCGTATGTGTAGCGCGCCGCGAAGGCCACCGCCGGGTCGACGTAGTCCGCCGGGATCCAGGACAGCTCCGCCGCCGACGGCTTCTTGCCCCAGTACTCGGCCACCATCTCGGTCGACGTCGGGCTGCACCAGGCTTCGCCGCCCCCGCCGTACTGCGGGAACTGTCCCTTGTGGAGGTTCTGCGCGTACGCCGGCACCTTCAGCTCGATCCCGGTGGCGCGGCCCGGCTTCGTCGTCTGGACGTCGAAGCGGTCCGGCACCGCCGAGGTCATCGCGCCCAGCGACGTCACCGACGGCGTCGCGTGCGAGCCCTTTTCCCGGTACAGGTTGATCCGCAGCTGGTACGACTTCAGCGTCACGCCGGTCTTCATGACGAGCGTGTCGACGTCGACCAACGCGTTCGCGTCGTCCTGGCCGTCGACGCTGGTGCGCAGGATGTCGGCGTCGCCGCTGGCCCAGCGGCCCATCACGTACCACGCGGTTTCGACGCCCGCCGACGTCCGGCCGCGTGCCTCGACCTGCAGCCACGTCTTCGCCGGCGTCTGCGCGTTCCAGGACGCGACCAGCTGCGTCGCGCCGAAGCCTTCGCGGTACTCCGGCGACGTCCACTGGCCGTACTCGTACGTTCTCGTCGTGCCCAGTTCCGGTTCGGTGTGCTCCACCGTGCCGGCCGGGCGCGTGATGCGCAGGCCGTCGCGGGTCAGCGCGAGCCCGGCGAAGCCGCCCTCGTGGAAGCGCCCGCCGTTCCATTCGTGGTAGTCGATCGCCTCGTCGTCGTGGGGCCGGGCGGGCGCGGCCTCGGCGACTTGCGCGGTTACAGCTGTTAACACAACTACCGACAATAAGGTGAACAACTTGCGTACGCGCATCCCGGCTCCCTGATAGACCCACCCAGTAGCCAGGGATTTTCGCCGGTCCGGCCGGGTCTGTAAACAGGTACCTAGAGGACGGCCTGGGTCTGTGTCACTTTCGCGACCAACTTGCCGTCGTCGTCGTGGATCTCCGTCTCCACCACGACGAACTTGCGCCCGGCGTGCAGTGGTCTGGACGACGCAACGGCGTAGCCCGAACGCACCGCGCGCAGGAAGTTCGTCTTCGACTCGACGGTCGTCGTGCCCTGGCCGCCCTCGGGCAGGTTGAGGAACGCGCACACGGCACCGGTCGAGTCGGCCAGCGCCATGAGCGCGCCCCCGTGCAGCGCGCCGCCGAGCGTGCAGAGGCTCTCGTCCCACTTCAGCCGGCTGCGGACGAGCGCCGGGCCGTGTTCGAGCACCTCGACGCCGAGACGCTCGGAGAACGGCATGGAACGGTGGAAGAGCTGCGTGCCCTCGGGATCGGTCATGCCCCGCAGCCTGCCCGAAGACCGGCCGCCGGGCGATTACCTCCGGGGTAACGCGCTCAGCTCAGCGGGTTGACCAGCAGCAGTTCCGTGTTGTGGTCCGCGGGGTCGCCGACGCGGCCGAGGTCGGTGTGGATGTCGTTGTACGACAGCTCGCGGTACAGCGACGCAAGCGCTTGCGGCGTCCGGGAACCGTAGTCCACGGCGTACGGCGCTTCGGCCTCGATCAGCGTCGTGAACAGCGACAACGTGCCGTCGGCGTTGTCCGCGACCTCGACAATCCGCGCGTGCTGCGGGAAGTCGATGTGCGACGCCGTGTTGATCTCCCAGAAGCCCTGCTGCGGCGTGTTCCCCGCGTGCGGCGTGATCTTGTTGAGGTGCGTGTGTCCGTTGACCCACGCCAGCACGTTCGGGAACCGCTTGAGCAGCGCGACGAACGCGTCGCCGTTCAAGCGCGGGTCGAGCAGGTGGCGCGAGTCCGGCAGCAGGTTGGTCATCGTGCCGCTCGTGTGGTGGCTGAACAGCAGGAACAGCTCGTCGGTGACGGCGTGGGTGACCTTGCGGCCGAAGAAGTCGTAGTACGTCGAGCTGCCCCGCTTCAGCGTCGACTCGACCCAGTTGTACTGCGCGAGCCCGATCGAGCCGTCGGCGAACCCGGCGTCGGTCGTCGTGTCGAGGCTGATCCCGGTGATGCCCGGCGCGATCCGGAACGTGTAGTAGACGTTCTTGCCGTCGGCGTTGGCGCTGCCGAAGCCGTGCCCGGCCGGGCCGGGGCCGGTGTTGGCGCTGTCGAGGTGCGCGCGGACGAACTCGCCGGTGTCGAACGGGCGGCGCCGCGCGTCCGGTGTCACCTCGCGGATCGTGCCGCTGCCGCCGAACAGCTCGGCGATCGGCACGCTCGAACCGGGCTTCTTGATGGCGTCGGCGAGCTTCTTCGCGGTGCTCTCGTCCTTGCCGATGACCTTGTAGCGGCCGGTGTACCACGCGTCGATGCCCGGGATCTGCGCCGGCAGCGAGCCGACGATGCTGTCGTCGTGGTTGCCGAACGTGCAGAACCACGGGACGTCGAGGCCGGGTGCGGTGAACGTCTTCAGGCCCGCTTCGAGCAGGCCGGGCAGCTGCGGGAAGCCCTTGGCGGAGTAGTCGTCGCTGCCCGGCTTGCCGGGGTTCCAGAATTCGTGGTTGCCGGAGTTCTGGACGCCTTCGTAGGCGTTCGGGTCGCCGGAGTTCGGCGTGACGCTGCCGCCGTTGAGGACCTTGAGGAACCAGTCGAGCTCGATCAGCTCGTGGTTGTCGGTGTTGTCGCCGGTGGTGACCATGAGGTCGAACGGCCGTCCGGTGAACGGGCCCTGCCGGACGCTGTTGACGCGCTCGACGAGCGCACTGGTTGCGACGGTGCCGAGCGCCTCCTGCGGCCGGTGCGCGGAGCCGATGAACGGGTGCAGGTACTCGAAGCGCGCGGGGCTTTCGGTGTCGGTGATGTGCAGGTCGGTGAACTGCACGAACGCGCTGAGCGCGCGGCGCCGGTCGTCGCGCCCGGTTTTCGGGGTGGCGAGATCGCTGCGGACGACGAGCGGCCAGCCGGGGCCGCCCTGCAGCCGGGTGTAGGCCGGACCGGCGGTGACGGCGGTGGCGACCTGCTCGAGCGTGGTGCCCGACGTGGTGACCGCGCGCGTGCTGGTGAGCCGCAGCGCGCGGTCGAGGGCGTTCGCGGTGGGCGTGCACAGCAGCAGTCCGAGACCGGCGGCGCCCGCGGTCGTGACGGCGCGCCGGGTGAGTTCGGCCATGGTTGTTCGCTCCCCAGTCTTCTCGGTTGCCCAGCACCGTGCCGGACGTGGGTGGACGCGGGGTGAACGTGAAAAACATTCACCGTGACAGTTCAATCCACCCTGTCACAGGCTTCGGGGTGGGGTGTACCGCCGAAGGTCGTGGTCATTTCCGCCGCTGGGCGAGCCCGTCGAGGATGACTTCGGTGCCGAGCGCGAAGAGGTCGTCGGCGGTGAGCTTGGTGAACCCGAGGGCGCGCGCGTTCGGGTAGTCCTTCAGGCTCTCCTGGAAGGCTTTCGCGGCTTCCGGGTCCGGTTTCCGCGGCTGCTCGACCGACGCGAGGACGTGCGCGGTGAGCAGCCGGGCGATGCCCGCGGTGTCTTCGGGGGTGAAGCCGGCTTCCAGCAGGATCCGGGCGGTCCGGTCGATGTGGGCGAGCCGGTTCGGGCCGGGCGGGCGTTCGCGCAGCAGCGTCGCGGCGTCGCGGTGCTTCAGCACGATCGCGCGGAACTGGTGGAGGCCCTGTTCGAGCTGGTGGCGCCAGTCCTGCGTCTCGTCGATGTCGAACGCGTCTTCGCAGACGGCTTCGGCGAGCAGGTCGAGCAGCTGGGCCTTGTCCTTGACGTGCCAGTAGAGCGTCGGCGAGCTGACCCCGAGCCGCGCGGCCAGCCGCCGGGTGCTCAGTTCGGCCAGGCCGACCTCGTCGAGGAGGGCGAGAGCGGCGTCGGTGATCCGGCGGCGATCGAGCGGCACCCGGCGCACTCTATCAGTGATAGATTGGTCTCTATCACTGATAGAGGGGGACGTGATGCGCTGGTGGATTGCGGCGTGCTCGCTGGTCTTCGCGATCGGCACGGCACTGCAGAACTTCGTGGTGATCGACGCCGAACTGGTCGAGCGGGCGGCGTCGATCGCGGGAACGCCGGTGTCGGCCGGCTTCCTGACCGGACTGCGCCTGGTCGGCGACGTCTACCTGGTGGGCAACCTGCTGGGGTTGCTGGCCCTGACCGGGCGCGCGTGGGTGTACTGGCTCGTGCTGGTCGTGAACGCGACGCAGGCCGCGGGCGTGTTCGCGATCCCGCCGTCGGTGTGGCGGGCGACGTTCGACCTGTACGGCTGGGTGGGGCTGCTGCCGTCGGTCGTGACCGACGGCGGCGCGCTCGTGCTGACCGTGGTGCTGATCAGCAGGCGTACGTGCAGGCGGCGGTTCCGGCCGCGGCCATGATGCCGAAGAAGAACAGCATCACGATCACCGCCGGGATCACCGCGATGATGCCGCACACCAGACCCGCGATGCCCATGCCCTTGCCCGTGTAGCCCGGCCGGTCGGCCTGGATCATGCCGCCCCACGACAGGCCGATCGCCAGGAAGCCGAGGACCAGGTCGACGAACGGGACCCAGAACAGGACCAGGGCGACGATGCCGACCACCATGCCGGCCACGGCCATCCCGCTGGTGATCAACGGCTGGTACGCGGCGGCGTACATCGGTTGCGGTCCGTAGGCCGGGTACGGCTGGGTCACGTACGGCTGGACCGCGTACTGCGGCGCCGAAGGCGGGTACACCGGTTCGGCCGGCGCCGGGTACTGCTGATCCGGCTGGTAAGGGTCGTAATTGGTCACAGTGCACCCACTTCTGTCCGTCACCGGCGAAGTCGCCCGGACGGTGCTGCACGTTACTCAGCCTGTCAGACCCGACTCCGTCACCCCGCGGACCAGGTACCGCTGCAGGAACGCGAACAGCAGCACGATCGGCAGGATCGACACCGCCGCCGCGAGGAACAGCAGGTTCAGCTGCGGGTTCTGCGCCGTCAGCAAGCCGGACAGTGCCACCTGGACGGTCCACGAGTCCGGCGACTGGGCGATGATCAGCGGCCACAGGAAGGCGTTCCAGCTGCCGATCACCGTGATCACGGCGATCGCCGCGAAGAACCCCTTCGAGTTCGGGACCACGATCCGCCAGAACACGCCCCAGCGGCTGAGCCCGTCGACCCGGCCGGCCTCCTCCAGTTCGCGCGGGAAGTCCAGGAAGTACTGCCGGAAGAGGAACACGCTGAACGCGCTGAACAACCCCGGGATCACCAGCCCGCGGAAGTCCGACAGCCAGCCCAGCGACGACACCACCACGAAGCTCGGCACGAACGTCACCGACGTCGGGATCATCAGCGTCGCCAGCACCGCGTAGAACACGAACCGCGAGTGCCGGTACGGGATCCGGGCCAGGCCGTAGCCCGCCAACGAGCAGATCACCAGCAGGCCGAGGGTCTGCAGGGCCGCCACGATCGCCGAGTTCAGCAGGCTGCGCGCGAAGGGGACATCGTCGGAAGAGAACAGCTTCGAGAAGTTCTCCCAGTGCACTGTGGACGGGAAGAACGTCCACACGGGAGCGGTGATTTCCGCCCGCGACGCCAGGCCGTTGCGCACCAGCAGGTAGAACGGCAGCAGGAAGAGCACGGCCGCGACGACGAGCGCGGTCCAGCGCAGGACGGCCTTCACGATACCCGTCCGAAGCGGAACACCCGGCCCTGCAGCAACGTCACCAGCGCGATGATCAGCGCCAAGATCACCGCGCCCGCGCTGCCTCGGCCCAGGTCCTGGCCGCCCGAACCCAGCGACGTGTAGTACAGGTACACCAGCGGCGGCCGGGCGAACGGCGGGTAGCCGCGGGAGTCGCCCATGATGTTGTAGAACTCGTCGAACGCCTGGTAGGCGTTGATCAGGTTCAGCAGGAGCACCGCCACCGCCGTCGCGCGCAGCTGCGGGAGCGTGATGTGGCGGAACACCTGCCAGCCCGGCTTCGCGCCGTCGAGCCAGGCCGCTTCGTAGAGGTGCCGCGGGATCCGTTGCAGTGCCGCGATGAACAGGATCATGTAGAACCCGAGCTGCAGCCACAGCCGGGCCGTCACCAGGACGATCCAGTACAGCGGCGGGTCCACCGTCCCCGTCCAGGCGACCGGGTCGGCGCCGAAGAGCGAAAGCACCGTGTTCGCCAGTCCATATCGGACACCCGAGAACAACGACGTCTTCCAGATCAGCGACGCCACGACGTACGAGCACGCGAACGGCAGGAAGAACACCGACCGGAAGAACGCCCGCGCGAACCGCAGCTGGTGCACGCCGAGGGCGAGCGCCAGCGACAGCGCGAACGTCAGCGGCACGATGAACACCGCGAACACGCTGAACGTCCCCAGGCTCGACAGGAAGGGCTCGTCGGTCAGCATGTGCCCGTAGTTGTCGAGCCCGACGAACTCCGTCGGCGTCACCGTGTTGCGCGCGTCGAAAAAGGACAGATACGCGCTCCAGCCGATCGGCAGGTACGCGAAGATCGCCAGGCCCAGCAGGAACGGCCCGACGAAAAGCCAGAACGCGCGCGCGTCGCGCCGCTTCATCCGAACAAGCGCTTGAGTTCGGCCTTCGCGACCTCGACTGCCGTCTTGGTCTGCGCGACCGGGTCCGCACCTTCCTTGGCGATCTTCGCGACCGCGTCGGACAACGCGGTGTTCGACTGCTGTGTCCACACCGGACCGCCGACGAGGTGGCCGTTCTCCCGGACGAACCGGGCGGCGTCGGCGGCCGGCCCGGACGCGAGGCTGTTCGCCTGGCCCACCAGGCTCTGGCGCGCCGGGACGTGGAACCCGAACTTCGTCGCGAACTCCAGCTGGTCGTCGGTCTTGTCGATCCACAGCCACTTCACGAACGCCTTGGCCTCGGCGACGTGCGCGCTCTTGGCGTTGACCATCGCGCCGTACGCGCCGACCGGCACCGAGGGCGCGCCCGTGCCGTCGAGCCGCGGGAACGGCAGGACGCCGAAGTCGTCGTCGAACGCCTGCCGGATCTTCGGCACGTTCCACAGCCCGGTCCACTGCATCGCGGCGAGCCCGTCGACGAACGCGCCGGGGTCCGACCAGTCCGCCGGCGCGCCGAGCAGCAGGGACCCGTTGGCGTTCAACGTGTGCAGCTTCGCCAGCGCGGTCGCCGCGCGCGGGTCGTCGAAGCCGACTTCCCGGTTGCCGTTCTTCAGGTAGTCGAGGCCCGCCGACCACAGCAGCGGCCCGGTGAGGACGCCGACGCCGCCGTCGTTGCCGGCGAAGAAGCCCTTGACGCCGTCCTTCGTCAGCTTCGCGGCCGCGTCGATCAGCTCGTCGACCGTCTGCGGCGGCTGGACGCCCGCGGCCTGCAGCAGGCTCTTGCGGTAGAAGAGCACCTGCGTGTCGACGGCCTGCGGGATGCCGTAGACCTTGCCCTCGACGGTCTGCGCGGCGAGCACGGCCGGGCTGAAGTCGTTCCGGACCGGCGCGATGACGTCGTCGAGCGACACCACCTGGTTCTGCCGCACCCAGTCGATCTTGACCTGCGCCTCGAAGACGTCCGGGACGGCGCTGTTCTGCAGCGCCGTGACGATCTTCGAGTCGTAGTCGCCGGGGTTCCACTGGACGTTGACGCTCGCGCCCGGGTAGCTCGCCGCGTAGCGCTTGACGGCTTCCTGGACACCGTCCTCGCCGTACGCGTGGTACCACTGCTGGAGCGTGACCTTGGGCGCGTCGGACGGCGGCGGGCCCGCCGAGTACGCGGTCGACGGCGGCGCGGTGCCCTGCCGCCCGGTGTTGGACCCGCAGGCCGCCGCGAGCGCGCCGACTGCCGCGAGCGCGAGGAAACTCCGCCTGTTGTGCATCCCCAGAATCCCTCCGACGTGCTCCGAAGGCCACCATGAAGGACGTAGATTCCCCCATGGTGGCCGTCCCAAGCGTGCAGACTCGCCGGAGATTTACCCGTTAGAGCTGGGCGATGTCGAGCTTTCCCTCGGAGTAGGACGCGCGGATCCGCTTCTTGTCGAACTTGCCGACGCTCGTCTTGGGCACTTCGTCCACGAACGTCCAGTTCTCCGGCAGCTGCCACTTCGCGACCTTGTCGGACAGGAAGTCCCGCAGCTCTTCGGGCGTGGCGGTCTGGCCCTCCTTGAGCACGACGGCGACCAGCGGCCGCTCGTCCCACTTCTCGTCGGGGATGCCGACGACCGCGGCCTCGGCCACCGCCGGGTGGCCCATCACCTGGTTCTCCAGGTCGACCGAGGAGATCCACTCGCCGCCGGACTTGATGACGTCCTTGGCGCGGTCGGTCAGCGTCAGGTAGCCGTCGGCGCTGATCTTGCCGACGTCGCCGGTGCGCAGCCAGCCGTCGTGGAACTTGTCCGGGTCGACCTGCGAGCCGCCGTAGTAGGAGCCGGCGATCCACGGGCCCTGGACCTCGAGCTCGCCGACGGCCTCGTTGTCCCAGGGCAGCACCGCGCCGTCGTCGTCGATCAGCCGGGCCCGCACGGACGCGGGGAAGCGGCCCTGCGTGTAGCGGTACTTCCAGGCGTCCTCGCCGGTCGCGCCGGCCGGCGGGCGGGCGACGCTGCCCAGCGGCGACGTCTCGGTCATGCCCCAGGCGTGCAGGATCGACACCTTGTGCCGCTCCTCGAAGGCGTGCATCAGCGACGGCGGCACCGCGGACCCGCCGACGACGACCTCGCGCAGGTGGGAGATGTCCTGCGGGTTCGCCTCGAGGTGGGCGAGCAGGCCCTGCCAGACGGTCGGCACCGCGCCGGCGAACGTCGGCTTCTCGGCGGCCAGCAGCGCGGCGATCGGCGCCGGCTGGAGGAAGCGGTCCGGCATCAGCAGCGACGCGCCGACCATCAGCGCCGCGTACGGCAGGCCCCAGGCCATCGCGTGGAACATCGGCACGATGGCCAGCGCCTTGTCGCTCTGCGCGAGGTTCATGCTGTCGCTCATGCAGACCTGCATCGAGTGCAGCCAGATCGAGCGGTGTGAATAGGCGACACCCTTCGGGTCACCCGTCGTGCCCGAGGTGTAACACATCGCCGCGGCGGAGCGCTCGTCCACGTCCGGCCAGTCGAACGTGTCGGGCTGGTCGGCCAGCAGCGCGTCGTAGGCGTGCACCTGGATGCCGTCCGGGGCTTGCAGGGCGGCCGCGTCGCCGTTGGCCACGATGACGTGGCGGACGGTCTTGAACTCCGGCAGCTGCTTCGCCAGCAGCGGGACCAGCGTGCCGTCGACGATGACGACCTGGTCCTCGGCGTGGTTGGCGACGAAGGTCAGCTGCTCGGGGAAGAGCCGGATGTTCAGGGTGTGCAGCACGGCGCCCATCGCCGGGACGGCCAGGTAGGCGGCCATGTGCTCGGCGTTGTTCCACATGAACGTGCCGACACGCTGGTCGCCTGTCACGCCGAGGCTCCGGAGCGCGTTCGCGAGGCGGGCGGCGTTGCGGCCGAGGTCGCCGTAGGTCTCGCGACGGGCTTCTGAACCGGTCCAGGTGATGACTTCGCTCGCCGAGTGCACCGACGTGCCGTGGCGGAGCAGGTTCGCCAGCGACAGCTGGCCGTCCTGCATGGTGCTCAACATGGTCGCTCCCGGGGGTCGTTCGCCGGTGGACTGGGGTTGCGCCGACTCTAGTGCGGATCGGGTGAAGCGGGCATGGTCAACAACGGCTCCGTTCGGTCACGGTCGTAGCGCGATCGGGGGACGACCGGAGGATGATCAAGATCATCAATTTTTGCGCTTTTCCTTATAGGCGAGGAAATGCGCGCGGTAACGGAGGCTTCACTTCCGGGTGAGTCCGGCCACTCCGGCCGCTTCTTGGGAGCGTTTCCGCAGGCCGGAGCGGGTTGCCCGGTATCACCTCCGGGGGTAATAAGTGCGTGTCGGTTGCACGGCCACGAAGCCGGTGGCGTTTACTGGGGCCGTGGCAAGAGACGGCTGAGCAGCGCTTGCAGGAGCAAGCACTCACAAAAGCTGTCGGCCGCGAAAGCGGAGACCTGAGAGGAAAGGACACTACGTTGGCTCTGCCTACGTTGACTCCGGAGCAGCGCGCCGAGGCCCTGGCCAAGGCCGCCGAGGCTCGCAAGGCGCGTTCGGAGCTGCTCGCGTCGATCAAGTCCGGCAAGGAGAGCATCGAAAAGGTGCTCAAGCAGGCCAAGGAGAACAAGACCATCGGGAAGACGAAGGTCACCCAGCTGCTGAAGGCCGTCCCCGGCCTCGGCGCGGTGAAGGTCGCCGCCCTGCTCGAGCAGGCCGGCATCGACCCGGACCGGCGCGCCGCCGGCCTGGGCGAGCGCCAGCGCGAGGCGCTCATCGACGCGCTCAAGTAGCTCGTCGTCAGGAGCTCCCGCGAGGGGAGTGTCGCTCGTGACACTCCCCTCGCGGATCTCCCGAAGCCTGGGACGCTGGAGCCGTGAGTTCTCCTGACCCGGCGACCCCGGCACTCGACCTCGCCGCCCGCTACCAGCGAGGCGACTTTCTCTTCACGACGGCCCAGCGCGCACTCCTCGCGCAGGGCGTGCTCCGGACCGTCACGGACACGGACCCGCGGCAGCTCGCCGCGGCGGTTCCCGGCGTCCTGGCCTCGACCGGAGCCCCGCTGGCCGTCGGGGTGCTCCCGTTCGACACCGGGCCCGACACGAAGGTGCCGGGCCACTTGGTCGTGCCCCGGACCGTCCACCGCTCCGAAGGCGCGCCTTCGCTCGCGCGTGAGGTCCTGCCGGCGCCCGTGCGGGTGCGTGCAGTTCCGTCGCCTTCCCAGCACATGGCGTCCGTTCAGGCCGCGGTGCTCGCGCTGGGTGAGCGTGACCTGCGGAAAGCCGTCCTGGCCCGCGCGCTGGACCTCGAGTTCTCTTCGCCGGTGCCGGCCGAGCGCGTCGTGCGCAACCTGGCGGTCGGCAACCCCCGGCACTTCACGTACGCGGCCGAGCTGCCCGGCGGCCGCACGCTCGTCGGCGCGACGCCCGAGCTGCTGCTGCGCCGGACGGGACGCACGGTGTTCTCATCGCCGCACGCGGGCTCGATGCCGCGGTCGGCCGACCCGGCGACCGACCGCGCGAACGGCGAGGCGCTGCGGACGTCCCGCAAGGACCAGCTGGAGCACGCGGTGGTGATCGACTACCTGGTCGAGGCGCTGCGGCCGTTCTGCCGGACCCTCGAGGTCCCGGCCGAGCCAGAGCTGGTGACGACCCCGGCGATCTGGCACCTGCGCACCCCGATCACGGGCGAGCTGGCCGACCCGGACGTCACGGCCCTGGACCTGGCGGCGGCCCTGCACCCCACGCCGGCGATCTGCGGCACCCCGACCGACGGAGCGCGCGAGCTGGTCCAGGAGCTGGAGCCGTTCGACCGCGACTACTACGCGGGAGCGGTCGGCTGGGTCGACGCGGCCGGCGACGGCGAGTGGGCGGTGGCGATCCGCTGCGCGGAGATCGCGTCGACATCGATGAGGCTGTACGCGGGCGGCGGCATCGTGGCGGCGTCGGAGCCGCAGGTGGAGCTGGACGAGACGACGGCGAAGTTCCGGACACTGCTGGCGGCGATGGGCCTGGAGGACAGCGTCTAGGGGGCCCAGAGCTCCTCGGTCACCGACAGCTCGTCGGTGGTCAGGACGGCGATGGCCGCGCGGTAGCCGTCCGCGGCCTTCAGGTCCACCAACCGCGTGCGGGCCGGCTCCAACGCCGGGTCGCCCGACTCCACCAGTCTCGCCGGTTCGTCGAAGCGGGAGAACGTGATGCTCTTCAGCGGGATGCGCAGGCCCTTGCCGGTGGCCTTCATCACCGCTTCCTTGCGCGTCCAGTAGACGAAGAACGCGTTCGCCTTCGCCGCGTCCGTCAGGCCGGTCAGGTGGGCCGTCTCCGCCGGGCTCAGCGCGTACTCGATCAGGCCGTCGTCAGCGCGCCGGGTGGCCGTCTCGACGTCCAGGCCGACCGGGACCGACGGGGTCGCCGCGACGCCGATCAGGTCGCCCGAGTGGGAGATCGACAGCGTCAGGTCGGCGCCCGGGACGTGTGGCCTGCCGTGTTGCTTGCCGCAGTCTTCGCAGGTCGCGTCGAACTTGACCGAGTCCACCGGGAGCCCGAGCCACTCGGCCGCGACCGTCTTGGCCAGCACGCGGCCGGTGAGGAAGCGGCGCTTGTCGGCGTCCTGCCGGTACGCCTCGAAGCGGCCTTGCTCGACGTCGTCCAGCAGGCGCAGGAAACGCTCTTCGGCGGGCAGCGGGGACGACCAGCGGACCACGATCTCCATCACGCCCCCGATCCTCCCGGGCGCCGGAGCCGTTGTCACGAATTCGGGGAGAGGTCTGGGGTAATCCCGCCGGTAGGAGGTACCCTGGGCTAAGCAAGCGCTTAGCCAGTGGCAGTGTTGGTCGGAGGAGCAGCTCACCCATGGACTTTTCTCTCAGCACCGAAGAACGGGAAGTGCGCGACTGGGTCCGCACGTTCGTCCAGCGGGAGCTGATCCCGCTCGAGCAGGAAGTCCTGCGGCGTGAGCGCGCGCACCAGCCCGGCCTGACCGGCGAAGAGCTCAAGGACCTCCAGCTCAAGGCGAAGGAGTCCGGCTTCTGGGGCGTCTTCACGCCCGAGGAGTACGGCGGCATGGGCCTGTCCGCCGTGATGGCCGCGCTGCTGGAAGCCGAGCTCGGGCGGACCTTCGTGCCGTTCCGCTTCGGGGGCGCCGCCGACAACATCCTGTTCCACGCCAACGAGGAGCAGAAGCAGACCTACCTGCTGCCGACCATCTCGGGCGAGCGCAAGTCGTGCTTCGCGATCACCGAGCCGGGCGCCGGGTCGGACGCCAAGGCCATCCGGACCACCGCCCGCAAGGACGGCACCGACTGGATCATCAACGGCGAGAAGACCTTCATCACCGGGGGCAACGAAGCCGACTTCACCATGGTCTTCGCGATCACCGACCCCGAGAAGGGCGCGAACGGCGGCGTCACGTGCTTCCTCGTCGACCGCGAGGCCGGCTGGAAGTCCGAGTACATCGACACCATGGGCGAGTGGGGCCCGGCGTCGCTGATCTTCCAGGACGTCCGCGTCCCGGAGACGCAGATCCTCGGCGAGGAGGGCCGCGGGTTCGAACTCGCCATGCAGTGGATCGGCCAGGGCCGCTACCTCCTGCCGGCGCGCGCGATCGGTTCGTGCGAGCGGCTGATCTCCATGGCCATCGAGCACGCCAACACGCGCGAGACGTTCGGGCAGAAGATCGCCGAACGCCAGGCCATCCAGTGGATGATCGCCGACTCCGGCGTCGAGCTCGAGGCGCTGCGGTGGCTGGTGCTCAACGCCGCCTGGCAGGTCGACCAGGGCGTCGACTCGCGGCACGCGCAGTCGATGGCGAAGCTGTACGGCGGTCAGAAGGCCAACGAAATCGTCGACCGCGTCCTGCAGATCCACGGCGGCATGGGCTACACGCGCGAGCTGCCGATCGAGCGGTGGTACCGCGAGCTGCGGCTGCTGCGCATCTACGAAGGCACCGACGAGATCCAGCGCCGCACGATCGCGCGCAACCTGCTCAAGGGGCACGTGAAGGTCGGCGGCGTCCTGGGCTGAGTCCGCCCCTGAAACGCGTGAAGCCGTCAAGGCCGCCTTCTCCGGCGGCCTTGACGGCTGTTCGGCTGCGTACTGCTTACTGCTTGTTGCGAATGGCGATCGGGACGCCCGCGAGGTCCTCTTCGTTGCACAGGAGCTTCACGTCGTAGTACGGCGAACCCTTGCGGTCGTCGTAGTCGAGGTGGATGGCCAGGACGTCGAGCGGCTCGCCCAGCCATTCCTGCGCCTGCCGTAGCCACGCGGAGCACCGCTCCAGGGCGGTGGGGAGATCGTCATCACGGAACTCGACGGGGCGATAGGGGACATCCTGCACCTGATCGCGGGGGTGTGCCGGCGCCGGGAGGCCCGGCGCGAGACCCGAGTCGTCCAGTTCCAGTTGGATCGTTTCCTCAGTCACCCTTCGAGCGTCCCCCACGCACGCCGTCTGGGCAAGGCGTACACAGGTAAAAGCGCCGCTAAACGGACATGCCCCACTCTTTCGCGACGATTTCGCGGCAGCGTCGCAAGTCGGCTACACCGGGCGGGGACGTGCAGCCCAGCGCCCGCGAGACCAGCTCCGCGTAGTGCTCGGCGAGCTGGTCCAGCGCCAGCGGCCCGCGCGGGGAATACCACCGGGCGACCCCGCTGCACATCTCCAGCAGCGCGAGCCGGGTCACCGCCGGGTGTTCGGTGTGGAAGACCCCGGCCGCGACGCCTTCTTCGATCGCCGCCGCCCACAGGTTCTCGTACGCGTCCCGCAAGGCCACCACCGGTTCGCGCGCGGCCGGGGACAACACGTCGACTTCGTTGTCCACCACCCGGGTTTCCGCCGGGCCCACCGCGTGCGCGAGCACGTGCAACGCGACCAGCGTGCGCAGCCGGTGCACCGGGTCGGCGCTGCCGGCCGTCGCCTCGCGGGCGGCGTCCAGCAGGCGGTTCAGCGCCGTGTGCATGATTTCCGCGAGCAGATCCTCCTTGGTGCCCATGTAGTGGTACAGGCTCGCCGACGAGAGTTCGGCCTCCTGCGCCAGATCCCGGATGCCCGTGCCGTGGAAACCCTTGGTGGCGAACAGCTTCACCGCCGCCGCGCGGACGCGCTCCCGGCTGGTCACAGCCATGCCGCCGCCTTCGCGTCCCACGACCCGGCGCGCGGGTCGGCCACCTTCCGCAGCTCGCCCTTGGCGACGCGCTCCGACGGCGTCATCGGCAGTTCGTCGGCGAACGCCCAGAAGCGCGGAACCTTGAAGTAGGCCAGCTTTTCCGAGCAGAACCCGGCCAGCGCGGCCGGTTCCGGACGTTCGCCGTCGCACACGACGTACGCCTTGATCTCCTCGCCGCGCAGCTCGTCGGGGACCGCGACGACGGCGGCAAGCTTCACCGAGGGATGCAGCAGCAGCGCGCGTTCGACCTCGTCGGCGGAGATGTTCTCGCCACTGCGGCGGATCATGTCCTTGGTGCGGCCGACGTAGTAAACGCGGCCGGCGTCGTCCATCCGCGCGAGGTCGCCGGTGTGGAACCAGCCGTTCTCGAACGCCTTCGCCGTCGCGGCCGGGTCGTCGTGGTAGCCGTGCATCAGGCCGATCCCGCGGATCAGCAGCTCACCGGTTTCCCCGCGCGGCAGCGGCTTCCCGTCGTCGCCGGCGATCATCGCCTCGCGGTCGCGGCTCGGCCGGCCGATGCAGCCGGTGCCGACGGTCTCGTCGTGGTCGGCGGCGGTCATCCGGATGTCGCCGCCGGTTTCGGTCATCCCGAACGCCTCGTACCACGGCACGCCCCAGCGTTGTTCGAGCTCGGCGTGCAGGTCGAGCGGGATCGCGGACGCGCAGATCGCGCGCACCCGGTGGTCGCGGTCCGCTTCGGACGGTTCCTGGCGCAGCAGCAGCGTCGGCATCAGGCCGAGGCAGTAGAACCACGTGACCCGGTGCTCGCGGACCTTCGCCCAGAACGTGCTGGGGTGGAAGCGGTCCAGCACGACTAGGGTGGCGCCGGCGGCGAGTCCCAACGCGACGTTCCACTGTGGATCGATGTAGTGGAACGGCTGCGCGGTCAGCATGACGTCGTCCTCGCCGACGGCGGGGAAGTCGGTCGCCAGGCTCACCGCGAGGGTCGTCCAGTAGCGGTTCGGCAGGACGCAGCCCTTGGGCGCGCCGGTCGTGCCGGACGTGTACTGGATGTTGACCGGGAGTTCGGGCACCGGCGTGAACTCCGGCCGTGCGGCGTCGGTGCGGAGCCGATCCGGGGTGACGACCTCGATCCCGCCGATCCGGTTCAGCAGGTCGACGAACTCCTCGGCCGCGACCACGAGCTTCGCGCCGGAATGACGGAGGACGTGGGCGCCGTCGAACTCCTGGTAGTTCGTGTTGACCGGGACCAGGATCGCGCCGATCTTGGCCAGCGCCAGCCACGTGAGCGGGAAGCCGGGCACGTTCCGCACCATCACCGCGACCCGGTCGCCCGGCCCGATTCCGCGTTCGGTCAGCGCGGCGGCGATTCGCGAGCTTTCGCGATCCACTTCGGCGAACGTGAACCGCTGGTCGTGCTCGTCGAAGATCCAGGCGGTGCGCTCGGGCCACAGCTGCGCGGCTCGCGTGACGAGCTGGTCCAGGGTCCCGATCTCGGCGAGAGGGGTCACGTCCGGCTCCGGAAGGCTTCCGTCGACGCGGCGACCGCGGCCGAGTGCTCGGTGATCAGGGCGTGGCTGACCTCGAGTTCGAGCGCGGGTTCGACGTCGATCGGAGTGTCGAGGACGCGCTTGGCCATCGCCGCGGCCGCCGGCGGGTGCTCGGCGATCCGCTTGGCCCAGCTCAGCGCTTCGGCCTGGAGCTGCTCGGCGGGGACGGCGGCGTTGACCATGCCCAGCTCGGCGGCCTTCCGGCCGTCGAAGCGCTCGCCGAGCAGCAGGAGCTCCTTCGCCTTCAGCGGCCCGACGAGCAGCGGCAGCAGCCGCGACGCCGCGCCGGTGACGCTCAAGCCCAGCGAGACCTCCGGGAACGCGAAGACGGCGTCTTCGGCGGCCAGGATCAGGTCGCAGCCGAGCGCGAACTCCGCGCCGGCGCCGATCGCGTAGCCGTGCACCGCCGCGATCACCGGCTGGCGCAGCCCGCGCAACCGCCGCGTGACGTCCTGGAGCCGGTCCAGCCGCGTCCGCGAATCACCCGCGGGGGTGGGTTCCTTGAGGTCGTGGCCGGCGCAGAAGGCCCGCCCGGTCCCGGACAGGACGACGACCCGGGCGTCGCTGCGGGCGGCCGCGTCGAGGGCGGCGAGGAAGTCGTCGACCAGCACGGCGGCGACCGCGTTCAGCCGCTCGGGCCGGTTCAGCCGGATGTGCGCGATGCCGTCCTCGACGGCGAAGTCCACGGTGGGCATGCGGCCGATGCTAGACGTTCGATCGATCGATCGATAGCCTCTGGACTCATGAAGGTCGACGCGGTCTACGAGAACGCCACGGTGTGGACGGGCGCGGGCGTGACCAGCGCACTCGCCGTCCTGCACGGCCGCGTGGTCGCGTTGGGCGACGACGCCCTTTCGCTCTCGGCGCGTTCGCGGGTCGACCTCGCCGGCGGGTTCGTCGTGCCCGGGTTCCACGACGCGCACAACCACATGGCGTGGTTCGGGATGGGCCTCGACGACGTCGCGCTGGGCGGCTGCCGCAGCGTCGAGGAGGTCTACGACGCCGTCGCCGCGCGCGCCGCGACGCTGCCGCCCGGGAGCTGGGTGGTCGGCAGCGGGTACGACCAGAACAAGCTCGCCGGCGGGCACCCCGACCGGCACGGCCTCGACCGCGCGGCGCCGGGGATGCTCGTGCGGCTCAAGCACACGTCCGGGCACATGACCGTGGTCAACACGGCCGTGCTCGACCAGCTCGACCTGGCGAACGTGCCGGTCGGCGGCGACGTCGTGCCGGACGCCGACGGCTCGCCGACCGGGCTGCTGCGCGAGCAGGCCCAGCTGCTGCTGCGGCCGCTGACGTACCCGGCGCCGGTTTCGCGCGTGGTCCGCGGGCTCGGCCGAGCCTCCGAGCGGTACCTCTCGGAGGGCATCACCAGCGTCCAGGAAGCCGGGATCGGCGGCGGCCTGGTCGGCGAGACGCCCGCCGAGCTGGCCGCCTACCAGGAGGCACGCGACACCGGCGTGCTGCGCGTGCGTAGCACGGTGATGGTCGCCGCGAGCGTGCTGCACGACCTGCCAAACGACGCCGGCTTCGGCCTCGACCTCGGCCTGCGCACCGGCCTCGGCGACGAGTGGCTGCGCGTCGGCCCGATGAAGTTGTTCGCCGACGGCTCCCTGGTCGGGCGCACGTGCGCGATGCACGACCCCTTCGACGGCGAGCCGGACAACGTCGGCTACTTCCAGGTGCCCGAGGATGCGCTCACGGAGACGATCCGCCGCGCCCACGAGGCGGGCTGGCAGATCGCGACGCACGCGATCGGCGACCGCGCGATCACCGTCGTCCTCGACGCCTACGAAGCCGCGTTGGCCGCTTCACCGCGCACGGACCACCGGCACCGCATCGAGCACTGCGCGGTGCTCCAGCCGGCGGAGCTGTCCCGGCTCGCCTCGCTCGGCATCATCCCGTCGCCGCAGGGGCGGTTCGTCAACGAGCTCGGCGACGGCATGCGTGCCGCGCTCGGCGAGGCGCGCGTCCCGTGGTGCTACCGGCTGCGAAGCGTCCTCGACGCGGGTTGCGTGCTTCCCGCGTCCTCGGACCGGCCCGTCGTGAACGGCGCGCCGCTGCTCGCGCTGGCCGACATGGTGCGTCGGCGCACGGCGTCAGGCGCCCCCTTCGCACCCGAAGAGGCGCTGACGCCGGAGCAGGCGTTGCGCGCGTACACGTACGGCTCGGCGTACGCGACCTTCGCCGAGCGTGACCTGGGCACGCTCGAGCCGGGGAAGCTCGCCGACTTCGCCGTGTTGTCCGGATCGCCGCTCGACGAGTCCGCTTTGGACGGGCTCACCGTGCAAGGCACCGCCGTCGGCGGCGAACTGCGTTATCAAGCGTGATGGCTCACTTCCTTCCCACGAACTCGAGTGCTTCTTCCGCCAGCGCGGACCAGGGCTGCGTCGATCCCGTGTCCAGCGCCAGCCATTCCTTCATCGGGGTGCCCTTGTTGGCGTCGAAGCGCACCCCGTGCCCGCCCGCCACGAGCTCGTCCACCCGCGGCCGGGGCAGCTTGAGCACCAGCTGCCCGCGGACGAACATCGCGAAGATCTGGCCGTGCGCGCGCAGTGCCGTGCGCCCGAACCCGCCGGTCGCGCCGGGTGGCGTGATGCCCGGGCGTCCGGTGAACTCGTCGACCAGGTCCTCGAACTTCTCCTCCGGTGACATCGACTACCTCCGAGCCCGACAGTAACGACCACCACCGACAAAACCGGGAGGCGAGATGCCCGTCCGCGACGCCGTCTTCGAAGACGTCGACGAAATCTGCGCGCTCATCGAGGAGCACGCCGTCTACGAGGACAACCACGACCTGAAGCTCGACCGCGCCGAGATGAGCGGGCACCTCTTCGGGCCGGACCCGAAGGCGTGGGTGCTGATCGCGACCCCGCCCGGCGAGCCCGGCACGGTCGCCGGCTTCGCCTTCTGTAGCTGGAACTTCTCCACGTGGGAGGCCCGGCCGGGGATCTGGCTGGACGACCTGTTCGTCCGGCCGGCGCACCGGCGCTTCGGGCTCGGCAGCGAACTGCTCGACGAGCTGCGCAACCGCACGAGCGGCCGCGTCGAGTGGGACATGCAGGCGGGCAACGAGAAAGGCGAGGCGTTCTACGCCCAGCTCGGCGCCGAGCCGGTCCCGGGCTGGATCCGCTACCGCTGGCGGCCGTGAACTTTCACGAGAAAGAACCCGGCCCCGTATCGTATGCGGCATGGGAGATGGTTCGGTCCGGAGGTCCTCGTCGGTCGAGGACTACGTCCGGGTGATCTACGGCCTGGTCGAGCGGGGTGAGGCGGTCACGAACACGTCGCTCGCCGGCCGGCTGGAGGTCAGCCCGTCCTCGGCGTCGGGGATGGTCACCAAGCTGTCCCAGCTCGGGCTGGTCACCCACGTGCCGTACCGCGGGATCGAGCTGACCGCCGACGGCCGCCTCCTGGCGCGGTCGGTGCTCCGGCGGCACCGGCTGATCGAGACGTACCTGGTGTCCGAGCTCGGCTACACGTGGGACGAGGTCCACGCGGAGGCCGACGCGCTGGAGCACGCGGTGTCGGACCGCCTGGTCGAGCGCATCGCGGCGAAGCTGGGCAACCCGGTCCGCGACCCGCACGGCGACCCGATCCCGGCCCCGGACGGCAGCGTGGAGGAGCTCCCGGTCCGCATCCTGGACGACCTCCAGCCGGGCGCGGTGGGCGAGATCGTCCGGGTGTGGGACACGGACCCGGAGCTGCTGCGGTACTTGACGGAACACGCGATCAACCTGGGCGAACGCATCGAGGTCGTGGAGCGGCAGCCGTTCGGCGGACCGATGGTGGTGAAGGTGGGCTCGCCGCCGGATGCGGCCACGCACGCCATCGGCAAGGAGATCGCGCAGGCCTTGTCGGTCACCCTGCGCTGAGCGGCGTACGCGCGAATGACGTCGTGGAGCGGATGTGGTGACACACCCGCCGCCGCGACCATTGGTCCATGAAACCCTTCCGCTTCGGCATCGTCGCCGGGTTCGCGCCTGACCTCACCTCGTGGACCGCTCAGGCCGAGCGGGTCGAAAAGCTCGGCTTCGACACCCTCCTCGCCACCGATCCCGTCGGGACCGCGGATCCCTTCGTCCTGCTCGGGGCCGCCGCCGCGGTCACGCTCGACCTCACCGTCGGCACCTTCGTCCTCGCCGACCCCTTCCGGGACGCCCGGGCCCTCCGCTGGCAGGTCCAGACCCTGCACCAGCAGACCGGCGGTCGCTTCGAGCTCGGGCTCGGGGTGGGGCGGCCCGGGGCGAAAGCGCACACCGAGAACCTCGGACGGGCGTTCGGCGGACCGGGTGAGCGCATCACACGGATGGCCGAGACGATCGCGCTGCTCAAGGAAACCGCCGACCGGCCGCGGCTGGTGCTCGCCGGCGGCGGGCCGAAAATGCTGGCGCTCGCCGCGCAAGAAGCCGACACCCTCACCTTCACCTGGCCGCCGAAAACCACCGAAGCCGACGCCGAGTCCATTGTGGATCGATTCCGTAAGCTTGCTGAAGAACGGCTGCCGGACATCGAGCTCGGGCTGAACCTGATGGCCGTCGGGGACGCGCCGTCGCCCGGAATCGCGCGGTGGGCCGGGGTCGACGTCCCCGAGCTCGCCGCCGCCGGGGCCGTCACCGTGCTGCCCGCTGATCCAGGTCAAGCGGCGGAAAGGCTTCTCGGCTGGCGGGAGCGGTGGGGGATTTCCTACGTGACGATCAACTCGGGCTACGCGGAACCGTTCGCCGAGATCGCCGCGCGGGTGCGGCTCGCAGGTGGGTGAGGGCCCTTCCGATCTTGCGAAGCTGGGCCTACGCTCCAATTTTCGTACTCGGGAGTGCTTCGGAGCGTTGTGATGACCGGTCAGCGAACTCGCACCATCGACCGGGGGGAGCAGGCGGAACTGGGTCACCTCCTGGCCGCCGGGCCGTTCGACGTCGCGTTGCGCGCGGCGATCAGGGCTCGTGGCCTCGGCCTCGACCGGATCCGCTATCGCTTGCGCGGCAGGGGAACCACGGTCAGCCTGGCGACCCTCAGCCACTGGCAGTCCGGGCGGTGCCGGCCCGAGCGGCCGGAATCGTTGGAGGCCTTGCGGAATCTCGAGGACATCCTGAACGTGCCGGACGGCTCGCTCAGCAAGCTCCTCGGCCCGCCGCGCGGCAGAACCCGGTTCCACGCCCAGCCGCCCGTGCTCAATTGAGCGGCACCAAGGGAAAACCGCTCAGCTGAGCACGTAGGCTCGACTCCATGCGAGCTGTCGTCATGGAGGAGTTCTGCGTCCCGCCGGTCGTGCGGGACGTGCCGGAGCCGGTGGCGCCGCCCGGTGGCGCGGTGATCGAGGTCGACGCCACCGGCGTCTGCCGCAGCGACTGGCACACGTGGCAGGGCCACGACACCGCGGTGACGCTGCCGCACGTCGCCGGGCACGAGCTCGCCGGCCGGCTCGTCGCGCTCGGCGAGGGCGTGCGCGGGTGGGAGCTCGGCGCGCGCGTCACCGTGCCGTTCGTCTGCGCGTGCGGCAGCTGCCCCCAGTGCGCCCGCGGCGACCAGCAGATCTGCGACCGCGAGTTCCAGCCCGGCGCGACGCACTGGGGTTCGTTCGCCGAGCGCGTCGCCATCGAGCACGCCGAGACGAACCTGGTCGCGCTGCCGGACTCCCTCGGCGCCGCCGAAGCCGCCGCGCTCGGCTGCCGCTTCGGGACGGCGTTCCGCGCCGTGCTGCGCCAGGGCCGGGTCACGGCGGGGCAGTGGGTCTCGGTGTACGGCTGCGGCGGCGTCGGCATCTCGGCGGTGCTGCTGGCCGTCGCAGCGGGCGCGAAGGTCGTCGCCGTCGACGTCTCGCCGCCGGCCCTCCAGCTGGCCGCGAAGTCGGGCGCCGCGCTCACCGTCGACTCTTCGGCGTTCGACGGCCCGGAAGCCGTCGCCGCGCACGTCCGGGAGCTGACCGGCGGTGGCACGCACGTGTCGCTGGACTGCCTCGGCGCGCCGTCGACCTGTGCGGCGTCGGTGGGCAGCCTCCGCAAGCGCGGCCGGCACGTCCAGGCCGGGCTGATGCCGCCCGCGCAGGGCGTCGCGCCGATCCCGATGCACCGGGTCATCGGCGGCGAGTTGGAGCTCGTGGGCATCCACGGGCTGCAGGCCCACGAGTACCCGGAACTGCTGCGCGTCGTCGAGACGGCCGGCATCGACCTCGCCGCGCTCATCGGCCGGCGGATCGGCCTCGACGACGTCCCGGCCGCGCTGGCCGCGATGAACGACCCCGTGCCGGCGCAAGCGGGCGTTACCGTCGTGACGTTTCGTGACTGATCGGCGTCGCCCAGGTCAAGTGACCGGTTCGTAGCTGATCCACGCTGGTTTGTGACATTCAGGTGTGGGAACGTCTAGGCATGGTGGCCCATAGCGAGGGGATTCGGCCGCAGGAGCGCCCGGTTGGTCCGTTCGGGCGGCTCCTGCGGCTGTTCACTGTTGCGGGCGTGACGTTCCGCGGTCACCGGATCGTGCCGTCGACGCTCACCGAACGTGTCCGGCAGGAGTCTCCGGCACAATCGAGGTGATGGACGCCCTCCTGCCGCGCCCGCGCGCCGAACTCGCGCCCGGCGCCGTTCACCTGCCCGACTGGCTCGGCTTCGACGAACAGCGCGAGCTCGTCGCGGCCTGCCGCGGCTGGCCCGGTTACCGCCATACGACATACCCGAACGGCGGGGTCATGTCGGTCAAGACCGTCTGCCTCGGCTGGCACTGGTACCCGAACGGCTACTCGCGCACGACCGACGAGGGCACGCCGGTGCTGCCGTTCCCGGACTGGCTCGGCGACCTGGGCCGGCGTGCGCTCGAGGACGCGTACGGCGACCCGTCGGCGGACTACGAGCCCGACACCGCGCTCGTCAACTTCTACGCCGCGAAGGCGAAGATGGGGCAGCACCAGGACAAGGACGAGCGGAGCCCGGCGCCCGTGGTGTCACTCAGCCTCGGCGACACGTGCGTGTTCCGCTTCGGCAACACCGAGTCGCGTGGCAAGCCGTACACGGACGTCGAACTGCAGTCGGGAGACCTCTTCGTGTTCGGCGGCCCGTCCCGGTTCGCCTACCACGGTGTGCCGAAGACGCTGCCGGGCACGGCGGACCCGGCGCTCGGCCTGACCGGGCGGCTGAACATCACGCTGCGGGTCTCGGGTCTTTAGGCCGCTCGCCACGATCGGCACGGCGACGCTGCTGCGGCGACCAGCGGAAGCGGAGAGTCTGGCCGGGGCGCAGCTGAGCGGCGACGTCGAGGTCCGCCTCCTCGACGACCGCGATCACCGGGTAGCCGCCCGTCGTCGGGGAGTCCGCGTGGAACAGGATCGGCCGCCCCGATGGCGGCACCTGCAGCGATCCCGGCACGCATGCCTCCGACGGCAGTTCGTCGTGACGCACCCGGGCAAGGGGCGGCCCGGTCAGCCGGATGCCGACGCGGTCCGAGTCCGGGGACACCGTGTACACAGTGGACAGCAGCTCGTCCGGAAAAGCGAACCAGTCGCGACGCGGTCCCGGCGTCACGCGCAACACCGGCGTGGACGGCAAAGCCGCGCGCGGCGCCAAATCGACCACCGGGAACGCAAGAGGGGTGCCCACCGGCAACAGCATCCCGGCCGTGAGCGGCGGCGGGCCGAGCTTGCCCAGCGTGTCCGTCGACCGCGAACCGAGCACCGGCGTGACGTCGATGCCGCCGCGCACCGCGACGTAACAACGCAAGCCCTCCGATGCCATGCCCAGCACCAGTTCGTCGCCCGGCCACAGCGTGACCGGTCCGTTCATACCTCCCGGCGAGACCGCGCAAGTAGCCCCGGTTACCGCCACGGTCGTGACGGCCGAAGCGCGCAAAACCAGGCCGCCCAGCGTCACCTCCAGCGCCGCGGCGCCGGTGGGGTTGCCGACGAGCCGGTTGGCCAGCTCGTACGACGCGCGGTCGGCGGCGCCGGAGCGGGAGACGCCGAGCGCCGCGTGGCCGGGGCGGCCGAGGTCCTGCACCGTCGTCGAAAACCCCGGCCGCACCACTTCGAGCTTCACGAGCGCACCGCCTCGAACCGCACGCGCGTGCCCAGCGGCAGCAGGTTCGGCGGGTCGCGCTCGACGTCCCACACCGGCACGTCCGTACGGCCGAGCAGCCGCCAGCCGCCCGGCGACGCGCTCGGGTAGACCGCGCTGTACTCGCCGGCGATCGCCACCGACCCCGCCGGGATCCGCGTCCGGGGCGTCGACCGGCGCGAGACGTGCAGCACGGGGTCCAAACCGGACAGGTACGCGAACCCGGGCGCGAACCCGCAGAACGCCGAGACGTAGGAACCCGCGCTGTGCCGGGCGATCACCGAAGCCACGGAGATCCCCGCCGAAGCCGCGACGCCGGCCAGGTCCTCGCCGTCGTATACCACCGGGACGACCACTTCGGCCGAAGCGCCCACCAAGCTGTCCACAGGGGACACTTCGCGCAGTACCGCGCCGAGCCGGTCCGCGTCCGTCACCGCGGGGTCGAAGCGGACCAGCAGCGTCTTGGCCGCCGGGACCAGCTCCTCGACGCCGGCCGGAGCCAGCTCCGCCAACGCCTCCTGGAAGCCCAGCACGTCGTCCAGTTCCACCAGCAGCGCGCTTCGCCCGCACGGCAGCAGCCGGACCGTCATCCGGTGAACGCCCCCAGTTCGATGCCCGCCCCCGACAGCGCCGCCTCGATCCGCCGGGCCAGCTCGACCGCGCCCGGCGTGTCCCCGTGCACGCACAGGGAATCCGGGCGCACGTCGAGCTTGGTGCCGTCCTCGGCGACGACGCCGCCGGTCGCCATGCCGACCGCGCGCTCGGCGACGACGTCGGCGTCGTGCAGCACCGCGCCCGGCTTCTTCCGCGAGACGAGCTTGCCGTCGGCGGTGTACGCCCGGTCGGCGAACGCCTCCGCGTACGCCACCACACCCGCTTTTTCCGCCTGCCGCTGCATTTCCGAGTTCGGCAGGCAGAGCAGCGCGAGCGCGGGGTCGTACCGGCGCAGGCCGTCGACGATCGCCGCGGCCTGCTCGACGTCCGCCGCCGCGGTGTTGTACAGCGCGCCGTGCGGCTTCACGTACGTCACGCGGCTGCCCGCCGCGCGGGCGAACGCGTCCAGCGCGCCGATCTGGTAGAGCACCTCGTTCGCCAGCTCGTCCGGCGCGATGTCGAGTGCGCGCCGGCCGAACCCGGCCAGGTCGTGGTAGCCGACGTGCGCCCCGATCGCGACCCCGCGTTCGGCCGCCAGGTCGCAGACCCGCCGCATCACCGACGGGTCGCCGGCGTGGAAGCCGCACGCGATGTTCGCGCTGGTCACGATGTCGAGCATGGCTTCGTCGTCGCCCATCTTCCACGCGCCGAAGCCCTCGCCGAGATCGCTGTTCAGATCCATTTCAGCCCACCCGGTATTCGCTGTCGAGCCGGTCCGTGATGAACATGTACCCCGGCGCGTGCGTGATCGCAAAGGGAGGCCGCGACGCCATCAGCGCCGCCTGCGGCGTGACCCCGCAGGCCCAGAACACCGGGACGTCCCCGGGTTCGGCGTCCACCGGATCGCCGAAGTCCGGCCGCGAGAGGTCCTCGATCCCCAGCGCCCGCGGGTCGCCGATGTGCACGGGCGCGCCGTGCACGGCCGGCATCGCGCGGGTGATCCGGACAGCGTCGTCGACGCGGTCCTCCGGGATCTGCCGCATCGACACGACCATCGGGCCGAACAGCCGCCCGGCGGGTTCGCACTGGCGGTTCGTCACGTACATCGCGACGTTGCGGCCCTGGTCGACGTGCCGCAGCGGGACGCCCTCGGCGGCCAGCGCCGTCTCGAACGTGAAGCTGCAGCCGATCGAGAAGGCGACCATGTCGCTGCGCCACAGCCCGGTCGCGTCGGACACCTCGCCGGCCAGCACGCCGTTCTGCCAGATCCGGTAGCGCGGCAGGTCGGTGCGCAGGTCCGCGCCCGCGGCGAGCCGGGTGGCCGGGTCGCCGGGGTCGGTGACGTCGAGCAGCGGGCACGGCTGCGGGTTGCGGGTGCAGAACAGCAGGACGTCGTAGGCCCAGTCTTCGGGCACGGCGATCAGGTTGGTCTGGGTGAAGCCGTTGGCCCAGCCGGTGGTGGGGTGGGCGGTGCCGCGGCGGAACGCCTCTCGCGCTTGGGCGGGAGTGAACGTCGCGGGTTCGTCAAAGGTCGTCATGAGTTCCCCCTCAGTCGACGAGTTCGATACCCCGGGTCTCCGGAAGTCCCAGCAGCGCCAGCACGGCGATGCCGTAGCCGATCGCGCCGAACACGATCGCGCCGCCCGCGCCCAGGAAGCCCACGACGGTCGGGAAGATCGCGCCCACCGCGCGGCCGAAGTTGTACGTGAAGCCCTGTCCCGTCCCGCGCAGCGCCGTCGGGTACAGCTCCGCCAGGAACGCGCCGAAGCCGCTGAAGATGGCCGACATCGAGAAGCCGAGCGGGAACCCGAGGACGAGCACGAGACCGTTGGCGCCCTTGGGGATCTGCGTGTACGCGACGATCAGCGCGGCCGAGAGCAGCGCGAACGTCAGGAAGGTCTTCTTGCGCCCCATCAGGTCGGTCAGGTACCCGCCGCAGACGTACCCGACGAACGCGCCGGTGATGAGGAACGCGAGGTAGCCGCCGGTGCCGATCACGGTCAGCTCGCGGGTCTTCTTCAGGTAGGACGGCAGCCACGTCGAGATCGTGTAGTACCCGCCTTGGACGCCGGTGGCGAGCAGCGCGGCGAAGAACGTCGTGCGCACGAGGTCGCCCTTGAAGATCTGGACGAGGGTGCCCTTCGGGCGTTCGGTCTTGAGGCGTTCTTCGGCGCGCGGCGCGTCCTTGACGCTCTTGCGCACCCACAGCACGAGCAGCGCGGGGATGACGCCGGTCCAGAACATGATCCGCCAGGCGACGTCGTCGCTCGCGACGCTGAACACGACGGTGTAGACGATCACCGACAGGCCCCAGCCGACCGCCCACGCGCTCTGCACGAACGCCACGGTCCGGCCGCGGTACCTGGCCGACGAGTACTCCGCGACCAGCGCGGCGCCGGCCGCCCACTCGCCGCCGAAGCCCAGGCCCTGCAGGGCGCGGAAGACCAGCAGCGTCTCGAAGTTGGGGGCGAACCCGCAGAGCACGGTGAAGATCGTGTACATCGCGATGGTGATCTGCAGCGTGCGGACGCGGCCGATCCGGTCGGCCAGCATGCCGGCGCCGACCCCGCCGACGGCCGACACGACCAGCGTCGTCGTGCCGAGCAGGCCGGCTTCACCGCTCGATATGCCGAAGTACGCGGTGATCGCGGCCAGGCCGAGCGGCAGGGTCTGGTAGTCGAACGAGTCCAGCCCGTATCCGCCGAAGGCGCCCACGAAGGCGCGACGCCCGCGTTTGCCGAGCGTGCGGAACCAGTCGAACGGCCGGGCCTCGGTAGCTGTTGTCGCAGTCATTGGGCACCTCCTGGCCAGTGTCTCTCATCGTGGCGTGCCTCACACAGTAAGGATCGTTGAACAATTCCACAAGAGTGCAATTGGATCGTCCTCAGTGTGACGGGTACCATCGTGGACGTGGTCATCGAAGACAGCGTGCTCCCGGGCCTGGCGGCCGACCGCGGCCTGGTCAGCCGCCAGAGCACCGCCGAGCGGGTCGCCGGCGTCCTGCGCAAGCGCATCGCCGAGGGGTTCTTCCTGCCCGGCGGCCGGCTGTCGGAGCAGGACATCGGCAACGCGCTCGGCGTCTCGCGCAACACGCTGCGCGAGGCGTTCCGCCTGCTCACCCACGAGCGGCTGGTCGCCCACGAGCTCAACCGCGGCGTCTTCGTCCGCATCCCGAGCGTCGAGGACGTCGTCGACATCTACCGCGTCCGCAAGATCATCGAGTGCGCCGCGGTCCGGGGCGTGTCGGCGAAGCCGGCGAACTTCGCGCGGATCAAGGAGAAGGTCGAGATCGGCGACGAGGCCGCGCGCACCGGGAACTGGAAGGACCTCGGCACCGCGAACGTGTGGTTCCACCAGGAGCTGGCCGCGCTGTCCGGCAGCGAGCGCGTCAACGAGCTGGTCGGCAAGCTGACTGCCGAACTGCGCCTGGTCTTCCACATCATGGCCGAGCCGCGCCGCTTCCACGAGCGCTACCTGCCGCGCAACCACGAGATCCTGGACCGCATCGAGGCCGGCGACGGGCCGGGTGCCGAGCAGCTGCTGATGAAGTACCTCGAGGACGCCGAGGAACAGCTGGTCGGCGCATATGCGGACCGCGCCGAGGCGGCTCGGGCGGCGGTCGCGGCGGAGTAGCTAACCCCGGCGGCGCACCATTTCGGTGATCCAGACCGGCGCGAACGGCGACGTGCAGTTCGGCGGCGTCGGGTAGTCCTTGAGCACCTGCAGGCGTTCGCCGATTTCGATGGCCCGCGCGCGGTGGGTTTCGTGCTCGATGCCGATCTGGGCCAGGCAGTGGTTCATCGCCCACTGCAGCCGGTCCGGGGCGTCCTTCAGCTCCTTCTCGATGGTGTCGAGGAGGCTGTCGAGATCTTCGGAGTGCTTCGCCACGCGGTCGGTGGTCAGTGCCCAGCCGGCGCTCGCGACCACGGGATCCGGATCGGCGAACCACGCCCGGCGCAGATCTTCGGCGTGCGGGCTCTTCTTCACCACGTAATTCACGAGCCAGTCGTGCACCTTGGGTGTGCGCGCGGTCCTCAGCATGGCGTCCAGCTCGTCGCGTTCGAACGCCTTCGGGCGGCAGATCAGCGTGGCCAGGAGCTTCGCCGCGGTGTCGCCGGTCCGCCAAAGCTCGCGCGCGAGGTCCTGCTGCGTCTTCAGCCGCTTCGCGACCGCGCGCAGTTTGCCGAGGTTGACGCCGTGGTCGTCGCCGTGCTTCTCGTTGACCGTGCGGGCCTTGGGGTCGTCGAGGGTGGCCAGCTCGGCCAGCACGTCGTCCACTGTCGGTTCGGGCACGGCGGCCAGTCTACGGCTGCCCGTTCGGGCACCCCGGCATTTTGACCATCCCCAATTCCGCTCCGGCTCGCTAGCCTGCGAAAGCGGTTTCGCCGCCGGAGACCCCCAGCGGCCGGCGGAACCCACCGCTGCCGGGCCGGGGCCTCCCCAGTGCCACGGTCCGGCAGCCCTTCGAACGCACGAAGGCCCGGCCGGAGCCGGGCCTTCGTCGTCCTGCCGGGGTCAGCCGGCGTAGCGGGCGAAGATCCTCGTGAAGTCCCACGCCTGCTGGGAAACGCCCGAACACGTGTCGTCGTTCGGGTACCCGCCCGGGCACGGGCGGTCGCGGTTGGCCGACCAGAACGTCAACCGGGCCAGGTGGTGGGAGTTCGCGTAGGCCAGGATGGTGGTGAAGTCGTTCAGCGTGACCGTCTCGTTGTTGTCCGTGATGCCGTTCATCGACGAGATGCCCATGTGCCGGTAGGCCGTGTCGTCGTCGTAGCCGTAAGCCGACTTGACGACGTTCTTGAGGCCCTCGGCCGCGCGCTGGGTCAGCGTGCCCATGTTCTGGCCGGCGCCGCCGAAGTCGAACGGCATGATGACCCAGCCGTCGACCGTCAGGCCGGACTGCGCCGCCCGGTTCACCAGGCTGCTGTCCGGACCGGACTGTCCGGTGCCGAACGTGACGTAGATCTTGATGCCGGGGTTGTTCGCCCGCACCGTCTTCAGCGCGTCGACCGTGCGCTGCTGCACGGTCGGGTTGCTGTAGGCGTCGGCCTCGATGTCGATGTCGATCGCCTTGAGGCCGTAGGCGTTGATCACCTTCTGGTAGCCCGCCGCCAGCTCGCCCGCGCTGCCGCACGACGACTCCAGCTTGTTGCCGGAGTAGCCGCCGAACGACGGGATGACGTCGCCGCCGCCCGCGCGGACCGCGTTGATCGTGTTCTGGTCGACGCCGCCGGTGAGCGCCCGGCCGCCGTCCCACATCGGGTTGCAGTAGCCGTTGGACAGGATGAACGCCAGCGTGAACCACTTGACGCCGGTGGCGTTCTGGATCGTCTGCGGGCTCGGCGGGTTGCCCCAGCCGTTGTAGAGGTACGGCGCCACGGCCATCACGCCCGGCCCGGTCGGCGGCGGGGTGGTGCCGCCGGACGGGAGCGTCCACTGCTGGTTGGCCGTGCTCGCGCACGTCCAGATCTGCAGCCGCGTCCCGTTCGCGCTGGAGTTGCCGGTCGCGTCGAGGCACTTGCCCGAACCGGTGTTGACCAGGTTCTTCGCCGCGTTGGCGGTCCACTTCTGGGCATTGCTGCCGTTGCAGTCCCAGAGCTGGATCGTGGTGCCGTTCGCGGTGCCCGCGCTCGTGACGTCCAGGCACTTGCCCAGTGCCTGCAAGGAACCGTCGGAGCCGACCGTCCACTGTTGAGCGCCTGAGCCGTTGCAGTCGTAGAGCTGGATCGCCGTGCCGTTCGCGGTGCTCGCCGCGGCGACGTCGACGCACTTGCCGGCGAGGCCGGTGATCGGGCCGGTCGCCGCCTGCGCGACGCCCGGGGCGAGCACCAGCGCCGAGGCCGCCGCTACGAGAGCACCGAATGCTGCGAGTTTCTTCATGCGGGCACGTTCCACTTCTGGTTGGCGGCGCCGGTGCAGGTCCAGATCTGCAGCCGGGTGCCGTTGGCGCTGGAGTTGCCGGTCGCGTCGACGCACTTGTTCGACCCGGCGCCGACGATGTCCTTGGCCGCGGTGGCCGCCCACCGCTGGTTGGCCGTGCCGCCGCAGTCCCAGAGCTGCAGCTGCGCGCCGTCCGCAGTGGACTGTCCGGTGACGTCGAGGCACTTGCCCAGCGCGCGGATCGTGCCGTCGGTGCCGACGGTCCACTGCTGGGCGCTCGAGCCGTTGCAGTCGTAGAGCTGGACCGCGGTGCCGTTGGTGCTGCTGGCACCGGCGACGTCGATGCATTTGCCTCCGACGCCGGTGATCGGGCCGGTCTTGCCGGTGGTGCCGCCGTTGCCCTGGGTGCCGTTCCAGGTGAACGTCGCCGAGGTGTGGCCGGGCAGCGTGTAGGCGAACGACGAGTTGCCCCAGTTGACGCGCACGCTCTGGTTGCCCGTGCTGGAGTTGTACGCGATCAGCGCCTTCGAGCCGTCCGGGTTCTTCCAGGCGACGTTGCGGACGGTCGAGTTGTCGTTCGAGTCGATCCGGTACGCGCCGGGCTTCACGAACTTCGTCAGGTGGCCCATCGTGTAGTACTCGACGGTGTAGTCGACCTGCCCGCTGCGGGAGTCTCCGTTGTGGACGGTGATCAGGCCGGTGCAGGTGCCGCAGCCGCCGTTGTGCGGGCCCATGTTCTGGTCGACGCCGAGGCTCCACTTCACGAAGCTCTTCGACCAGTTGCGCGTGTAGTCGACGATGTTGTTCATGTCCTCGGCCTGCTGGTTCGAGATCCAGGTGCCCCCGGAGTGCTCGGTCGAGTAGGCGTTGACGTTCGGGTACTGGTTGTGCGTCGTCGTCTGCTGCGCGATGTCGCCGCCGTACCCGTGCCAGGCGACGCCGCCGAAGTTCGGGTGGTTGCGGATCGCCGAGTCGTCCAGGGTGGGCGCGCCGTAGGAGGCGTAGGTGTCCCAGTTCCAGTCGAGCGCGAGGACCTTTGTGGACAGACCCGCGTTCTGGAGCGCGGGCAGCAGGTTGTTCTTCGCGAAGTACGCGAGCCCGGCGCCGTTCCAGTTGGTCGACGGGTAGCTCGAGCAGCACGTCGGCTCGTTCTGCATCGAGACGTAGTCGATGGGAACGCCCGCGTCTCGGTACGCCTGGAGGTACTTGACGAAGTACTGCGCGTAGGCCGGGTAGTACTGCGACTCGACCCAGCCGAGCAGGTAGCTGTCGTTGTCCTTCATCCACGGCGGCGCGCTCCACGGCGACGCCATCACCTTGGCCTGCGGGTTGAGCTGCTTGGCCTGCTTGGTCAGCGGCAGCACGTCGGCCTGGTCGTGGGCGATCGAGAAGTGCGTCAGGTTCGGGTCGGTCTGACCGGCCGGCATGTCGTCGAAGGTGTAGCTGTAGCGGGCCAGGTCGGAGGCGCCGAGCGGGTTGCGGATGAAGCTCAGCCCGATGCCGGTGTTCGGGTCGAACAGCTTGCGCATCGTGTCGTCGCGGGTGGCCTGGGACAGCGCCCCGCTGGAGTTCATCAGCCAGGCCGCGGTGTCCGTGAAGGACGCTCCGCCGCCTTCGAACTGCTGGTAGGTGGTGCCTTCGTTGACGTTGATGGTCACGCCGCCGGAGCCGGTGCCCGAAGCGAAGGTGACCGGCGTCTGCTGCTGCAGGCCGCGGGTGACCGTCCGGCCGCCGGAGTCGCTGGTGGTGGTGAGCCAGACGTTCACGGTCTCGCCCGCGGCCTGCGCGGGTGCGGCGAAGGTGGCCGCGGCCAGCGCGGTCACGCCGAGCAGGGTGAGCAGTTTCTTCATGGCAGCGTCCACTTCTGGTTCGTTCCGGTGCCGCAGGTCCAGATCTGGAGCCGGGTACCGTTGGCGCTCGAGTTCCCGGTGGCGTCGAGGCACTTGCCGGAGCCGGCGTTCACGAGGTTGCGCGACCCGTTGGCCGACCACTTCTGCGCGGCGGAACCGTTGCAGTCCCACAGCTGGGTCGGCGTGCCGTTGGCGGTGCCGGCACTGGTGACGTCGAGGCACTTGCCGAGCGCTTTCACGGTTCCGTCGCTGCCGACTGTCCACTGTTGAGCGGTGGTGCCGTTGCAGTCGTAGAGCTGCACGGCGGTGCCGTTGGCGTTGTTGGCGCCGGCGACGTCGACGCACTTGCCGCCGATGCCGGTGATCTGCCCGGCGTTCTGCGTGGGCGGTGTCGTGGTGCCGCCGGCGAACTGCGTCGCGACCTGCTCGCCGAGGCTCGTGGCGTTGGCGTGGTTCTCGATCGGGTCGACGTGCGTGTTGGGGAACACGATGTACGTCACCGGGCCCTCGGTGCCCCCGTTGGACGGGTCCGGGTTGATGCCGAGGTTGACGGCGGTCGCGTAGGACGCCTCACCGATGATGCTCGTGGGACCCGTGTCGCCGACGACGGCGTAGGTGACCTTGTTGTTGTAGATCACCGCCACGACCGAACCGCCGTCGATGCCGTAGTTGCGGTAGTCCCAAGTGGACGTTGGCTGCGGCAAAACGATGTACGGCAGCTGGGCCGCGTTGAGCGGCTGGTCGGTCGACGTGTGGAACGCGGTGTCGGGGTAGAAGCAGCAGTCGGTGTTCTCGTTGCACTGGGTCGTCCGGACCCCGTCGCAGTCGATGTCCATGTCGGCCGTGAAGAACACCGCGCCGTTGGCCTGGCAGACGGGCACGGTGGCCGCGCCGCCTTCGTCGAAGGAATATTTGCCGTTCGAAATCTGCTGGCAGGTCTGGGTCTTCGCGAGCAGCTGGCTCGCGGACGGACCGGCCTCGACGGCGGCTTGGGCGGAGCCGGTGAGTAAGGAAAGCGCTAACAGGGCACACCCCATTAGCGCGACGAGGAATCGTCGCACTGGGATTCTCCTTGTGGGGGAAGGAAAGAGTGCCGGGTAGGCGGACCGGGCGGGGTCCGCCTACCCGAGGGGATGGATCAGGGAGTGGTCCACTTCTGGTTGGCCGTGCCGCCACAGGTCCAGATCTGCAGGCGGGTGCCGTTCGCACTCGAGTTGCCGGTGGCGTCGAGGCACTTGTTCGCGTTGGGGTTCACGATGTCCTTGGCGCCGGTCACGACCCATTGCTGGGCAACGGTTCCATTGCAGTCGTAGAGCTGCACGGGTGTCCCGTCGGCCGTGCCCGCCGCGTTGACGTCCATGCACTTGCCGAGGGCGCGGATCGTGCCGTCGGTGCCGATGGTCCAGTTCTGCGCCGCGTTGTTGTTGCAGTCGGTGATCTGGATGGGCGTGCCGTTGGCGGTGTTCGCGCCGGCTACGTCGACGCACTTGCCGCCGATGCCGGTGATCCGCCCGGTGCGCCCGCCCGGGGTGCCGCCGCCGGTGTCGTTGGTGACGTGCACGTAGTCGACGATCAGCTGCTGCGGGAACTGCGTGCTGCTGTTGGGGTCGCCGGGCCAGTACCCGCCGACGGCGAGGTTGAGGATGATGAAGAAGTTGTGGTCGTAGACCCAGCGGTTGCCGTTCAGGTCGGCCGGCGTGCGCGTCTGGTAGAGGTTGCCGTCGACGTACCACTTGATCTGGTTGGGCGACCAGTCGACGGCGTAGGTGTGGAAGTCGTCGGAGAAGTTCGGGCCGTTGTAGGCCGCGCCGATGCCGCCGGAGCCGGAGTAGCCGGGGCCGTGGATGGTGCCGTGCACGGTGTTCGGCTCGAACCCGACGTTCTCCATGATGTCGATCTCGCCGTCGGTCGGCCAGTTGCCGCCGCCGAGCATCCAGAACGCGGGCCACATGCCCTGCCCGCGCGGGAGTTTCATGCGCGTTTCGAAGTGGCCGTAGGCCTGGCTGAACTTGCCGGCGGTGTTCATCCGCGCGGACGTGTACTCGCAGCGGCCGTACCAGCAGTTGTAGTTGCCGGGGTTTTCCTTCTTGGCGGTGATGACGAGGTGGCCCTGGCCGTCGAGCTGGGCGTTGTTGGTGCCGGAGGTGTAGTACTGCCGCTCGTGGTTGTTGACGTTGTCGCCGGTTTCGAGCTGCCACTTCGACCCGTCGACGGCGGACCCGGCGGGGCCGTTGAAGTCGTCGGTGAAGGTGGCGGCGGCTTCGGCCGCTACTGGGGTCAAGACCTGCTGGCCGAGGAGGAGCAGGGAGGCCGCGGCGAAGAGCGCGGCTGTTCTCTTTCGGGCTTTTCGGAACGAGGTGGACATCGTTGTCGCCTCTCTCACCGTGGGGGGAACGGCGTTCCGCGCGCAGCACGGAACGCGGGGAGGGGGAGGTGGCCTCGCATGCCGGGGCGGCGGCAGGCGCGACCGGTACGCCGGCGCTCGTCGTTCCTGGGCGGGGTCGGAACGGCGAGTGGCGGCGGGTCTTTGTTGTGCCTGGCAACAAAGTATGCATGGTCCAGACAAGCCGGGCAACAGGTGGCCGGTCATTTTTTTTCAACCCGAATTAAGGGTGGGTTCGTTGCGGGGGTTCGGTTGCGGTGCTGGTGGGGCGGTTCCCGGTGAGCGGGGCATGCGGTTGTCCACAGGTCCGGTGAGTTGTGGACAGGCGGAGTGGGGCGAGGGGCTTTGCCCGGGTTTTGTCGGGGGGCGGCGATACGCTGGAGCGGGGATGGTCCCCCTGGGTGGGCGGGCTCTGCTGGGGTAGGTCAGCACCGTCGCGCCGGTTTCGGCGACGACG
>NZ_JBGDMD010000010.1:0-420469 GCF_041679295.1 Amycolatopsis kentuckyensis
CTTCCGGCACCCCGAAGCTGTCATGGTGACTACGGCCGGCAACACCGCGTCAAGGCGGGAAAGATGCCTTGACCCGGCGCTGCCGGCCGTGTTGTGGCTTCGGATCGGGGTGCGGGGGAGTCTGGGTTCTCGTCGGTGTCGGTTCTCGGGGGCCTCTTGCCTTTGGTGTCGGCTTTTGGGGCGAGGCCGCCCTGCCGAAAAGCCCGGCGTCTCGCGAGCCGAACCCCGGGCATCCGGCCCGCCTGGACCCGCCCTGACCACCGGCGATCACCCGCCGCTCACCGGCCAAGGAGACCCTCCCTGGACTGCCCTCACCCCGGCGCGGCAGGATCTGGGGGAGCTGACGTGGAGGAGGAGATCGTGGCCCGGCGTGAGAAGGGCGGCTTCTGGGTGGGGCTGGCCGCCGTACTGTTCTACCCGCTCACCGGCATCGCCCGGCGGGTTTACGTCGGGGCCGAGAAGATCCCCAGGCAGGGGCCCGCCCTGCTCGTCATGAACCACATCTCGCACCTGGACCCCGTCGTCGACGCCGTCTTCGTGCACCGGCAGAAGCGCGTCCCGCGGTTCCTCTACAAAGAGAGCCTGCAGCGCGCGCCGATCCTCGGGCCGATCGTCTCCGGGGCCGGGCAGATCCCCGTCTCGCGCGGGTCCGCCGCCGCCGGGGACAGCCTCAAGGCCGCTCACCAGGCCCTCGAAGAAGGCAAGATCGTCGTCATCTACCCCGAGGGCACCATCACCAAGGACCCCGCCGGCTGGCCGAAGGAGTCCTTCACCGGCGCCGCCCGGCTCGCGCTGCAGAACGACGTCCCCGTGATCCCGATCGCGCGCTGGGGCACCAACCAGATCTTCAACGGCTACACGAAGAAGTTCACGCCCTTCCCGCGCAAGACGATCACCCACTCCGTCGGCGACCCGATCGACCTCTCCGCCTACCGCGGCGGCAACACCCGCAGCGCGTCGAAGCTGCGCGAGGTCACCCAGGTCATGATGGACGAGGTGACCCGCCTGCTCGGCGAGATCCGCCACGAAGAACCGCCGTCGGCGAAGCCGGGGGACCCCGCCTGATGCGCGCCGACGTCCAGCGGGTCACCGTGCTCGGGGCCGGCTCGTGGGGCACCGCCTTCGCGAAGGTGCTCGGCGACGCCGGGCGCGACGTCACGATGTGGGCGCGCCGCGAACAGGTCGCCGAGGACATCCGCGAGCGGCACGTCAACAGCGCCTACCTGCCCGGCGTCGGCCTGCCGGAGACCATCACCGCCACCAGTGACCCCGAACAGGCACTGGCACGAGCCCAGGCCGTCGTGCTGGCCGTCCCCAGCCAGAGCCTGCGGGCGAACCTCTCGGAGTGGCGCTCGCTGCTGCCGCCCGACGCGATCCTCGTCAGCCTCGCCAAGGGCGTCGAACTCGGCACGCTCAAGCGGATGAGCGAGGTCATCGGCGAGATCGTCGGGATCGACGCGGGCGACGTCGTCGTCGTCACCGGGCCGAACCTGGCCAAGGAGATCGCCGCCGGGCAGCCGTCGGCGTCGGTGCTCGCCTGCGCCGACCACGAACGCGCCGTCGCGATCCAGCGCGCCTGCGCCAACTCCTACTTCCGCCCGTACACCAACACCGACGTCGTCGGCTGCGAGCTCGGCGGCGCGTGCAAGAACGTCATCGCGCTCAGCACCGGCATGGCCGCGGGCCTGGGCCTGGGCACCAACACGATGGCGACGCTCATCACCCGCGGCCTGGCCGAGATGGCCCGGCTCGGCGCGAAGCTGGGCGCCGACCCGCTGACGTTCGCCGGGCTCGCCGGCGTCGGCGACCTGGTCGCGACCTGCTCGTCGCCGCTTTCGCGCAACCGGACCTTCGGCGAGCGCCTCGGCCGCGGCGAGACGCTCGAACAGGCGCAGGCGGCGGCCGGCGGGCAGGTCGCCGAGGGCGTCATGTCGTGCTCGTCGATCCGGGCGCTGGCCCGCAGCGTCGGGGTCGACATGCCGATCACCGACGCGATGCACCGCGTCTGCCACGAGGGCGTCGACCCGCGGCAGGCGGGCGCGGAGCTGCTGGGCCGGTCGCAGAAGCACGAGTGGTCCTGATCTCCCGGTAGCTGGGATCGCTTGACCGGGCCGGCGGAATACGGAACTCTGAGCGCCATGTTCGCGTGCGAGATGACTGAGCTGCGGGGCCTCACCGGTCTCCGCGCCGTCATGTGCGCGTGTCGCTGTTGTCGGTGAACCCCGCCCCGGCCCAGCTCGACACCCTTTTCTCCCGTGAGGACCCTCATGTTCGCCGTTCCGGACAACACCCTGCTGCGTCCCGAAAACCCCGCGCTGCGCCACCCGGTGCGCGTCGCGCTCGAGGTCGCCGCCGACCGCGACCGCTGGAAGCACCTGCTGCGCTACGACCCCGAAGAGCGCTTCGCGACGCTCGTCGAGAAGGACGAGCAGCAGGAGGTCTGGCTGATGAGCTGGCTGCCCGGCCAGCGCACCGACCTGCACGACCACGCGTTCGCCAGCGGCGCGTTCACGCTGGTCAGCGGCCGGTTGACGGAGGCGGTGGCCCGCCGCGCGCCCGGCGGCCGCGCGGTCACCGAACTGCACGCGCTGTCGGCGGGGCAGTCGCGGGTGTTCGGCCCGGGGTACGTGCACGAGGTCCGCAACGACGGCCCGGACCCGGCGATCTCGGTCCACGTCTACCGCGACGCGGGCCGCGCGATGCGCCCGTACCACCTGGACCCGCTGGGCGGCCCGGTCCTGGACTGACCGGCTAGTCCAGGTCGCCGCGGGCGCGGAACTCGCGCTCGATCGCCGCCCGGTCCGCGCCGGACGCCAGCAGTGTGTGCAGCAGGATCCGGGACTTGCGCGCGTCCAGCCAGCCGGCCATCGTCGCGCCCATCGCGATCAGGCTCGACTCCGAACCGTGGAAGCCGTACGTCGACCGCAGCGTCGGGCCCGCGCCCGTCCGCGAAGCCACCACCACCGGCACCTCGGAGACCAGCCGCGAAATCACGTCGGCGGTGCCGGCGGACACGTGGCCCACCCCGGTCGCCGCGACCACGATCCCGCGCACTTCCGGCTGCGTGGCCGCGTGCGCGAGCATCGCCCCCGAGTCGTCCAGACCGGTTTCGACCACCGGGACCAGCCCCGAAAAATCCGTCCCGGTCAGCGCGGGCAGCCGCGGCGGCGACGGGTGGAACCAGTGCACCGCGTGCTCGACGACCATGCCGAGCGGACCCGCCGGCGCCGACGAAAACGCTTCCAGGTGGCTCGAGTGCGCCTTCCGCACCCAGCGCGCCGCGTGGACGTCGTCGTTCACCGTCACCAGCACCCCGCGGCCGCGGCTGCGCGGGTCGGCCGCCACGGTCAGCGCGTTCCGCAGGTTGGCCGGGCCGTCCGGGCTGAGCAGCCCCGCGTTGCGCATCGCCCCGGTGACCACCAGCGGGACGTCCGACGGCCACGTCAGCTCCAGGAAGTACGCCGTCTCTTCCAGGGTGTCCGTGCCCTGGACGACGACGAACCCGTCGGCGTCCTGCCGCAGCCCCCACTCGCGGCACCGCAACAGCGTCGCGAAGTCCAGCGACGCGCTGCCGATGCCGGCCAGCGTCTCGGCCAGGACGTCCATCGGCAGGTCGCCGAGACCGCCGAGCAGGTCGGCCGCGCCGAGCCGCGGCACCGCACCGCTTTCTCCCGGCACCGGGGCCATGGAGATGGTTCCGCCGAGGGTGGCGAGGGCGATCAAGGGCATGCGCCCACCCTATTCAGCCGCCCTTGACCGCCTGGAGCGTGTAGCTCGCCGCGAGCCGCGACGGCGTGTCCGTCAGCCGCCACTCGTCCGTGGCCTCGTCGTGCGTCATCTGCCCGGGAACCGCGTTCCACGGGACGCTGTCGTGCTCGGTGAACCCGGTCAACGCCAGCCCGTTGTCCAGCAGTGCCGTGATGATCTCGCCGAGCGAGTGGTTCCACGAGTGGCTGACGCTGTTCTCCAGCTTCCGGTCCACCTTGACGTACGTCTCGGGCTCGTCGAACACCAGCGGTTCGGCGTGCTCGAAGTACGGGTACCGCGGCACCGCCGGGTTCGCCGTTTCGTCGAGCGACCACAGCATCGGGTGCCCCTCGCGGACGAACAGCCGGCCGCCGGGCCGCAGCAGGCCGGCGACCACCGACGCCCAGCGCGCGGCCGACGGCAGCCAGCACAACGCGCCGATCCCGGTGTAGACCAGGTCGAACCGCCCGGCGCCGAGCACCTCGACGGCGTCGTGGACGTTCGCCTCGTGGAAGTCGATCTCGGCGCCCGCGGCGGAGGCGAACCGCCGCGCTTGTTCCAGCGCCGGTCCGGAAAAGTCCAAGCCCGTCACGGAGGCGCCCAGCCGGGACAGCGAAACCGTGTCCGTTCCGAGGTGGCACTGGAGGTGCACCGCGCGCAGCCCGGTGAGGTCGCCCAGGCGTGGCCGGTCGAACCGCACGACGCCGCTGAGGTGCTCCGGATTCGAAACGTAGGTCTCGAAGCCGTAGTCCGGCGACGCCGCGTGCAGCACGGCGCGTTCGTCCCAGTTGGCCTTGTTGACGGCGAACGAGTCCGTCACGACGTCGCGGCCCGTTCGGCCGCGCTGCGCAGCACGCAGAACTCGTTGCCCTCGGGGTCGGCGAGCACGGCCCAGCCGGTGCCGTCGGGCTTGCGGAGGTCGTTCACCAGCGTCGCGCCCAGGCCCAGGATGCGCTCGACCTCTTCGTCGCGCTGGACGTCCGGCTGCAGGCACACGTGGAGCCGGTTCTTGACCGTCTTCGGCTCGGGGACGCGCAGGAACAGCAGGTCGATGCCGCCCTCGAGCTGGATGCCGCACTCGTCGTCGCCGGGCTGGTCCTCGTCGGGGACCGGCTTCCCGGTGACCTCGCTCCAGAACTGGCACAGCTTGTACGGATCGGCGCAATCGACGGACACGTGCAGGACGGACGACGGCATGGCACTCCTAAGGTCGGCTTGACCCGAGTCTGGCCGAGCTTCCGGACGCGCGCGAACGGATTACGACGCCAGCGACAGGCCCGCCGTCCGGTGCACGCGGCGGCTGTCGTCGACGATGAGGATCTCGCAGTCCGGCCGGTCGGCCGCCCACGTGATGCCTTCGGCGCCCATCGCGAACGCCGCCGTCGCCAGCGCGTCCGCGGTGACCAGGTCGCGAGCCATGACCGTGACGCTCAGCAGCCCGGTCGCCGGCGCGCCCGACCGGCCGTCGAGGATGTGCGAGCCGCGCTCGTAGGCCGCCGACGTCGCGATGGCGCCGTTGCGCGACTCCAGCACCGCGCACACGGCCAAGGGCTGCTCGGGGTGGCGGACGCCGACCCGCCACGGCCGTCCGGGGCGCGGCTCGCCGGCGGTGACGACGTCGCCGCCGGCGTTGAGGCAGAACGTCGTCGCACCCTCGGCCTTGAGCATGTCGGCCGCGCGTTGCACCGCCCAGCCCTTCACCACCGCGCACGGGTCGAGGCCGCGGCCGGGCAGGCGCGCGCGGAACGCGCCGCCGGAGAGCTGCTCGTAGTACGCGCAGAGTTCGAGCACTTCCAGGAGGTCGTCGCTCAGTTCGGCGGCCGTCAGCTCGCCGCGGTCGTAGCGGCTGACCTCGCTGTCCTCCTTGAAGGGGCTGAACTTCGCGTCGACGTCGCGGAACCACGCGAACACGTCGTCGACGATCTCGGCGAAGTCGCCCTCGTCCCGCAGGTCGAGGGAGATCGGCAGGCCCATCACCTGCTCGACGCGCGTGGTCATCTGCTGCCCCGCGCGTCGATGGCCGCCTGCAGCGACGTCTTGTAGGACTCGCTCGTCTCGGTCGCCCCGGTGATCGTGTCGATGTCGGCGTTCTGGGCCTTCATCGCTTCCTCCTGCAGACGCGGCAACGCGGTGAGCGCGCGGCCGTCGTCCGGGGCCTGCAGCAGGGTGACCGCGACCATCCGCGACCCGGTGAACGTCACCTGGACCTGGACGGTCCCGTAGCGGCTGGACTCCGCGGTGCCCTGGGTGGTCACCGTCGCGTTCGCACTGTCCGGAGTGGACGAAGTGGTCGGATCGGCGGGGCTGGTCGACGTCGAAGCCGGCGGAGCGGCCGATGTGGACGGTGCGCTGGTGCTGGGCGGCGCTTGCGCGACGGAAGCGGTGTTGTGCACCGGCCCCGGCTCGAACCGCCAGACCGCGATGAACCCCGCGACCGACAGCGCGACGACGAAAATGGTCTTCTTCACAGCAGGATCCCCCTAGGCCGCGAGGCTGAAGCGTTCGGCGTGGACCTGGGTCTTCGGCACCTTCAGCTCGCGCAGGCTGCGCAGCACGGCCGACGTCATCCCCGGCGGGCCGCAGACGAACACGTCCCGTTCGTGCACGTCGGGCACCATCATGTGCAGGTTCGCCGGGCCGAGCATCGTGCCGCGCGGGCCGACCGCCTGGTCCGGTCCGGTGAGGACACTCACGACGGCGCCGCGGGCCTTGGCCAGCCCGTTCAGCTCGGGCAGCAGCACCGCGTCGGCCTGCGTGCGCACCCGGTAGAGGACGACGACGTGGCCGTCGATGTCCTCCAGCAGCGCGCGGATCGGCGTGATGCCGACGCCGCCCGCCACGAGCAGCGCGTTGGGCCGCTGCTGGTGGATCGTCGTGAAGGCGCCGTACGGGCCTTCGGCGAACACCCGCGTCCCGACGCGCAGGTTGCGCAGCGACGCGCTGGCGTCGCCGAGCGCCTTCGCGGTCAGCCGCAGCGTACGGCCGTCGGGCGCGGCCGACAGCGAGAAGGGGTTGGCCTGCCACCAGCGGTCCTTCGTCAGGAACCGCCACAGGAAGAACTGGCCCGCCCGCGCCGGCATCTTGTCGAGGTTCTTGCCGGTCATGTACACCGAAACCACGTCCGGGGCCTCGGACACCACCGCGGTGACGCGCAGCTGGTGGCGCAGGTTCCGCCACAGCGGGAGCAGGACGCGCCCGGCGAGCACCGCGGCGCCGGCGCCGAGCCAGAGCGACCACCAGTAGGTCTTCGCGGTTTCCGAGCCGGCGAACGACTGGCCCAGCGCGATCTGGTGGGTGAACGCGAGCAGCACCGCGGCGTAGGTGTAGAGGTGGATGAAGTGCCACGTCTCGTAGGCGAGCCGCTTGCGCGCGAACTTCGCCGAAGCCGCGCCGACGATCAGGATCACGGCGAACGCGACCAGCGCGCGCAGGATGCCTTCCAGGGTGTCGGCCATCTCGACCAGTTCGTCGACGACGCCCTTGCTCGACACCTCGGCGTAGCCGAACGTGATGAACACCAGGTGCGCCAGCAGGGTCCACAGGATCGTGAAGCCGGTCCAGCGGTGCCACGTCGTGAGCCGGTCCATGCCGATCCGCCGGTCCAGCCAGGGCAGCCGCGCGACCAGCAGCAGCTGGACCGCCATGGCCAGCGCGCCGTACATGCCGGCGAGCCGGCCGATGCTGATCAGCACGTTCTGCGACAGGCCGGCCTCCGCGAACAGCGCGGTGACGGCCGCCACATTGGCGCCCAGGAAGAGGAAGAGGCCGGATTTCGCGGCGATCCGGGGGCGGATCGCCGGGCGCGTGGCCTCGGCGGTCTGCGTCATGGTGGTCACACGGATCCCCTTCGGTTTCGGTTCACGAAGGTCAGCCTCGCGACGGACCCTGTGGCGAATCTGGGTACCGGCTGTCGGATTCCTGTCGGCCCGTGTCACCGCCTCGCCGCGCGCGCGGGCGCCGGGAGAAGATGGCGGGGTGCAGCCCTCCGAACCCGTGCGCCTGCTCGTCGTCGACGACGAGCCGCACATCGCCGACCTCGTCGCCACCGTCGCCCGGTACGAGGGCTGGCAGGCGGTCACGGCCGGGTCCGGCAAGGCCGCGTTGAGCCAGGCCGCCGAGTTCGGGCCGGACATCGTCGTGCTCGACCTGATGCTGCCCGACCTCGACGGCTTCACCGTGCTCGACCGCCTCCGGGAGAACGGCAGCGCGGTCCCCGTGGTCTTCCTCACGGCCAAGGACGCGACGGCCGACCGGGTCGCCGGGCTCACCCGCGGGGGTGACGACTACCTCGTGAAACCGTTTTCCGTCGAGGAGCTGATGGCCCGGCTGCGGGCGGTGCTGCGGCGCAGCCACGGCGGGGTGCCGGCCGCGGCGCGCGGCGCGGTGCTGCGCGTCGGGGACCTGACGCTGGACGAGGACACCCGCGAGGTCCGGCGCGGCGACGTCCTCGCCGAGCTGACCCCGACCGAGTACGAGCTGCTGCGCTACCTCATGCGCCGGTCGCCGTCGGTGCTGACGAAGGCGCAGATCCTCGACCACGTCTGGGAGTACGACTTCGGCGGCCGGTCCAATGTGGTCGAGCTCGTCATCTCGCACCTGCGGCGCAAGGTCGACGCGGGCGACGGCGAACCGCTGATCCACACCGTGCGCGGCGTCGGGTACGTCGTGCGCCAGGCCAACCGGTGAAGCGCTTCTTCCGCCGGTGGTACGGGGCCTGGCAGCGCACCCGGCTGGGCACCCGGATCACGCTCGGCCTCGGCGCGCTCGCGCTGGTCGTGTTCGCGGCGGTCGGCGTCACGATGGTCGGGATCATGCACGGCTACCTCGACCGGCGGCTCGACGAGCAGCTGTCCAAGAGCCAGAACACCCAGCTGCCGCAGCTGCGCGAGACGCACGGCTCGCCGCAGTCGGTCTACTCGTGGTACTCGGCGCTGTACAAGGTGCGCGACGGTGTCGCGACGCCCCAGCCCGGCGGCCAGCTGCCCGGCGACGCCAAGCAGCTGGCGAAGATCGCCGCCGACGCGGTCGACGGCGACGTCACGCGGAACATCTACCTGCGCGACGACGGGCCGTACCGGGTACGCGCGTGCCCGGTCGACAACGGCTCGGTGCTGCTGTCGGCCGCCCCGCAGAAGGACCTCGACGGGACCGTCCGGCAGCTGATCTGGGTCGAGGTCGGCGCGTTCACGTTCGCGCTGGCCGTGCTGCTGGTCGTCGGACGGCTGGTGCTGCGCCGCGGCCTGCGCCCGCTGGCCGACATGGCGGGCACCGCGCACGACATCGCGTCGCACGACCTGACGGCGAACGCCGACCTGCCGGTGCGCGCGTCGGGCACCGGCGGCGGCGCCGAAGTCGAAGAGCTGCGGACGGCGTTCAACGTGATGCTGGCCCACATCGACACGTCACTGGCGGCGAAGACCGAGGCGAACGAGCGGCTGCGCCGGTTCGTCGCGGACGCGTCCCACGAGCTGCGGACGCCGCTGACGTCGATCCGGGGCTACGCCGACCTCTTCCGCTACGCGGCGGCGAACGAGCCGGCCGAACGGGAGGCGCACCTGGCGAAGATCCGCTCGGAAACGACCCGGATGAGCGTGCTGGTCGACGACCTCCTGCTGCTGGCCCGGCTCGACGCGCGGGCCGCCGAGACCCCGTTGCGGCCCGAGCGCGTCGACCTGGCGGAGCTGGCCGGCGACGCGGTGGACGCGTTCGCGGCCGGGCGGCCCGACCACCCGGTTTCCTCTTCGCTCGCGCCGGCGTTCGTTTCCGCGGACCCGCTGCGGTTGCGGCAGGTGCTCGACAACCTGCTGGCCAACGCCGCCGTGCACACCCCGCCCGGGACCGCGGTGCACGTCTCGGTGGCGGCTGCGGATTCCTTCGCCGTCGTCGAGGTCCGCGACGCCGGGCCCGGGATCGCTCTCGCGGACCAGGAGCGGATCTTCGACCGGTTCTTCCGCGTCGACGACTCGCGCACCCGCGGCAACGGCGGCACCGGGCTCGGGCTGTCGGTGGTCCAGTCCCTGGTGACGGCGCACGGCGGGACGGTCACGGTGGCGTCGGAGCCGGGCCGGACGACGTTCACGGTCAGGTTGCCGCTCGCTCGGTGACGTGCGCCGGCGTGGTCCAGCCGGGGGAGAGGTCGTCCGACGGCTCGGGCTCGCCGAAGACCGTCCGCACCGGGAGGACACCAGCCCAGGCGTTGTCCGCGTCGAGGTCCTCCGGCTCGTCGTCGGGGCCCTCGGCGCGCATCTTCACCGACGCCTCGGCGAGGTCCAGCGCGAGCACGCTGACCGCGGCGAACTCCTTCGCGTTGACCTCGCGCGCGTGCTCCCACGAGCCGGGCGCGAGGTGGTCGGTGAGCACCTTGAGGCCGTGCATCTTCGCGTCGGCGTCGAGCACCGGCGTCGCCTTCCCGAAGATCACCGCGCTGCGGTAGTTCATCGAGTGGTTGTTCACCGAGCGCGAGTAGACGATGCCGTCGAGGAGCGTCACGGTGACGCAGACGTCGAGGTCCTGCGACGCCGTGCGGAGGCTCGACGCGCCGGTGGAGCCGTGCAGGTAGAGCGTGTCGCCGTCGCGGCCGTAGCCGGTCGGCAGGACGAGCGGCGCGCCGTCGCGGACGATGCCGAGGTGGCAGATCAGCCCCTCGTCGAGGACGGCGTGCAGTGCCGAGCGGTCGGTCACGGCGCGGTGCTTCTTGCGGCCGAGCGTGGTGCGGGGCGTGGTGGACAGCATGCGACCAGCGTCTCCCAGCGCAGTGGCATCGGAAAACGGCCACTTCTCGTACACTTGGGAAGTCCACTCGAGGAGGTCCCGTGACTCACGCCGACACCGCGCTCCCGGTCAGCCTCGACCGTTCGGCGGTGACGCCGCTGGCCGTCCAGCTCGCGGACGCGCTGCGCGAAGCGGCCGCTTCGGGCCACCTCCGGGGCGGCGACCGGCTGCCGTCGACGCGGGCGCTGGCCGGCCGCCTCGGCGTCAGCCGCACCGTGACGTCGGCGGCGTACGAGCAGCTGCACGCGGAGGGCTGGATCGCCGGGCGCCACGGGTCCGGCACGTACGTGACGATGCCGCCGTCCTTTTCGGCTTCGGAGGTGCCGGCGCCGGCTGTCCCGGCGCCCGAGGCTTCCGCGCCGTCGCTGCTCGACCTGGGGCCGGGGACCCCGTGGGCGGCCGGGCTGGACCGCGCGGCGTGGCGCCGCGCGTGGCGTGCGGCGGCCGACCCGGATCCCCTGGTCCGGGCGCACCGGGCGGGGCTGCCGGAGTACCGCGCGGCGGTGTCGGAGCACCTGCTGCGCCACCGCGGCCTGGCGGCGGGCTCGGTGCTGGCAACGGGCGGCACGACGGCGGCGGTGGTCGAGCTGGCCGCGGCGGTCCTGGAGCGCGGCGACGTCGTCGCGGTCGAGGAGCCGGGCTACCAGCGCGCGGTGCAGGCGTTCCGCCGCGCGGGCATGCGGGTGGTGGGCGTACCGGTGGACGACGAGGGGTTGCGGCCGTCCGCGATCCCGCCGGGCACACGGGCGGTGTACTGCTCACCGGCGCACCAGTACCCGATGGGCAGCCGGCTTTCGGCGGCACGGCGGGTATCGCTGGTGGAGCTGGCGCGGTCGTCGTCCATGTTGGTCATCGAGGACGACTACGACGGCGAGTTGCGCTTCGACGTGGCGCCGTTGCCGATGCTGGCTTCGCTGGCGCCGGACGTGGTGGTGCACCTGGGGACGACGTCGAAGATCTTGACGCCGACGTTGGGAGCGGGGTGGATGGTGGCCCCGGAGGCGATCACTTCGGCGGTTTTGGCATACCGGGACTTGACGGGGACGCGTCCTTCGCCGGCGGGGCAGCGGGTGTTGTACGAGTTCGCGCGAAACGGGGATCTGGGCCGGCACCTGCGCAAGTTGCGCCGGGAGATGGCGGAGAGGCGGACGCTGTTGGCGGGGTCGTTGTCATCGGCGGAGATCCCGGTCCGGGGCGACGACGCGGGGGCGCATTTGGTGGTGCCGTTTTCGTCGGCCGCGGTGGAGGCGTCGGTGATCGCTTCGGCTGAGCGGCGGGGGATCCGGTTGGACGGGTTGGCTCGGCATTTCGCCGGTCCGCCTTCCGCGCACGGGGTGGCGATCGGGTATGCGGGGTGTTCGCGGGAGGCTTTGGTGGCTGCATTGCCCACGTTGGTTTCTTTGCTGCGGGGAGAGGTTGGTTCGGCGTTGTCCACAGCCTCATCGTGATGTGGACAAAGGTGGCGTGGGCGGTGTCTTTTCGCGGCTTTGTGTGGGTTGACGGGGATACGCTCAATCCGGTGGAGGTTCCCCCTGGGAGGGCGGGGTCTGTGTCGGCGTGTCGGGGGCGGGGCGGGGCGCGGCGGGCCCGGGTGGGATGGGGCAGAGGACCGGGCGGGGTGCGGCGGGCCCGGGTGGGATGGGGCAGAAGACCGGGCGGGGCGCAGCCGGACCGGGTGGGGCGGGGCAGAGGACCTGGTGGGGCGGGGCAGCCGGACCGGGCGGGGCGGGGCAGCCGGACCGGACGGGCGGGGCAGCCGGACCGGACGGCTTGTGATGGAAGATCCGTTCATCGCGCGGACGGCAAGGTTCTGGCGAAGTTGGCGTCCTGGGGCGCTGGAGCGGAGCCCGCGTGTCTTGAATGACTCATTCAGGTCTTGGGAGGTCCTGAATGAGTCATTCAAGACGGTGGCGGGCCGCCGCCGAACAGGCCCGCCGCGACTCTGCCGGAACTCTGGCGCGGAAGCCGGAGACACCAGAGCCGCAAGCGGGAGGCTCGGGGGTAAAGCAGGCATCCGGAAGCTGGGCGGAGCAAGGGCGCAGTGGCCGCGAGCGGGAGGCGCAGGAACAGCAAGCCGGCAGCGCGGGAGCCAGAGGCACAGAGCCCGGCAACAGGCGGGGCGGAAGCCGGAAGCCAGGCGCGGAACCGCGGATACGGGGGAGCCGACCCTCGAGCCGAAGGCACCAAGCCCCCGAGCCGGAACAGCGGCAAGCCACCCCGAGACCCGGACCCACCGGTCCCTCGACCTACCGGACGTCCCACCCCCTCACCGGTTGCGTTCACCGCCCACCCCGCTCCGCCCGCCGCACCGGGCTCGGCTGTTCCGCGAGGTCACCGGGTACGGTGGCTCACCATGAGCGAGAAGATCCGGGTGGCGGTCGTGTTCGGCGGGCGCAGCAGCGAGCACACCATCTCGTGCCTCTCCGCGGGCAGCGTCCTGGGGAACCTCGACCCCGCGCGCTTCGAAGCCGTGCCGGTCGGGATCACCCGGGAAGGCCGGTGGGTGCTCGGTACCGGCGACTCCGCCCAGCTCGCCATCCGGGGCCGCGAACTGCCCTCCGTCGACGACGGCAAGGGCCTCGTCCTCGCCGGGGATCCGTCCAGCCGGGGGCTCGTCGCCGTCGAACCCGGGCGGGAAAGCGAACTCCTCTCGCAGGTGGACGTCGTCTTCCCGGTGCTGCACGGCGCCTTCGGCGAAGACGGCACCATCCAAGGCCTGCTCGAGCTCGCCGGCATCCCCTACGTCGGCCCCGGCGTGCTCGCCAGCGCCGCCGCCATGGACAAGGAAACCGCCAAGAAACTCCTTGCCGCCGAAGGGCTTCCGGTCGGTACCTTCACGGCGCTCAAGCGAAGCCAGTCCACTTTGGACGACGAGGACAAGGCCAAGCTCGGCCTGCCCGTCTTCGTCAAGCCGTCGCGGGCCGGGTCGTCCGTCGGGATCAGCCGGGTGACGACCTGGGACGACCTCGACGCCGCCATCGAGTTCGCCCGCGAAACCGACCCCAAGGTCCTCGTCGAGGCCGCCGTCGTCGGGCGGGAGGTCGAATGCGGGGTCCTCGAGTTCCCGGACGGGCACGTCGAAGCCTCGCTGCCCGCCGAGATCCGCGTCCTCTCCGAAGACGAAAACGCTTGGTACGACTTCGAAACCAAGTACCTCGGCGACGACGCCGAGCTCGACATCCCGGCCAAGCTCGACGACTCGCTCACCGAAAAGCTCCGCGCCATGGCGGTGCAGGCCTTCCACGCGCTCGACTGCCAGGGCCTCGCCCGCGTCGACTTCTTCGTCAGCGCCGACGGCGAACTGACCATCAACGAGGTCAACACCATGCCCGGCTTCACGACGAAGTCCGCCTACCCGAAGATGTGGGAGGTCACCGGCGTGGACTACGCGACGCTGCTCACCACGCTCATCGACACGGCGATCGCGCGCGGCACCGGCTTGCGCTAGAACTTCAGCGGCTTGGCCGGCAGCTTCGCGGCCACCGTGTCCGAGATCGTCTGCAACGGACCCGTCCCGGCGTTGTCCGGCACGGTCAGCGCCGCGTAGACCTCGCGGTCCACGACGTACCACGTCGACGCGCCCTCACCCGGCACCTGCAGCCACTGGACGCCGTTCACCAGGCGCAACGCCGCCGTCGGCGTCAGCTCCGGCGGTCGGTTCAGGCCGCACCGCAGCACCAGCGGGTCCTCCGTGCCCCAGGCGACCGTCGCCGGCGGCGCCGGGGCGGCCAGCTCGCGCACCTTCAGAGAAGTCCCGTTGGACGTCAGCTCCGTGGGCACGGCACCCAGGAGCGTCGTGCAAGCCGCCGTGCCCGCGGCGGGCGCCGGCACGGGGACCAACGGCAGCGGACCCGCGGTGTCCGAGGACGAGCGCTGGGTCAACGCGAAGACGGCGACGGCGACCGCCAAGGCCACGGCGAGCGCGGCGGCGGTGACGAGCACCACCCTGGGCGGGGCACCGGTGTCGGAGTCAGGCACCCGACCACTACACCACTGCTCAGAGGTGGACGACCGGGCAGGTCAGCGTCCGCGTGATGCCCTCCACGTTCTGCACCTTCGCGACCACGAGCTGGCCGAGCTGGTCGACGCTGTCGGCGTCCGCGCGGACGATCACGTCGTACGGTCCGGTGACATCCTCCGAGCTGGTCACACCCGGGATGCTGGAGATCTCGGCAGCCACCGCGGCCGCCTTGCCGACCTCGGTCTGGATGAGGATGTATGCGTGGACCACGGCGCGCCCTTTCGTCGGGATCGATCGGCTCAAGGTAGGAACGTCATCAGCAACGTATCGCCAGCTCATCGAAAAACATAGGGCATCCGACTATCGGTGATCGACCTTTGTCCCGGTAGAGAAAGCAGAGGTGACCGGTGTCACCGAACGACGGAACGGTCGCCGAGACCGGCGAGTTCGCGCTCATCCGCGCCGTCACCGAAGGACGGCGCCAGCCCCCGGGCACGCTGCTCGGCCCGGGCGACGATGCCGCCGTCGTCGCCGCGCCCGACGGCCGCGTGGTCGCCAGCACCGACGTGCTCGTCCAGGGCGTCCACTTCCGGCTCGACTGGTCGCCGCCCGAGTCCGTCGGGCGCAAGGCCGTCGCGGTCAACCTGGCCGACATCGCCGCCATGGGCGCCACCCCGACCACCGTTCTGGTCGGGCTCGCCTGCCCGCCCGACACCCCGCGAGAGGTCGTCACCGGCCTCGCCGACGGCATGTGGGCCGAGGCCGAACGCGCCGGTGTCGGCGTCTCCGGCGGCGACATGGTGCGCGCCGACCAGCTCGTGATCAGCGTCACCGCGCTCGGCGACCTCGGCGACCGCGAACCCGTGACGCGCTCGGGTGCCCGGCCCGGCGACCTCCTCGCCGTCAACGGGCGCCTCGGCTGGGCCGCGGCGGGCCTCGCCGTGCTCGGCCGCGGGTTCCGCTCCCCGGTCGGCGTCGTCAACGCCCAGCGCTGCCCGGAACCGCCCTACGAAGCCGGCCCGCGCGCCGCCCTCGCCGGGGCCACGGCCATGATCGACGTCTCCGACGGGCTGCTCGCCGACCTCGGGCACATCGGCGAGGCCTCCGGTGTCGGCATCGATGTCCGCACCGCCGACCTCGACATCCCCGCCCGGCTCACCGAAGTCGGCGCCGCGTTGGGCGCCGACCCCCTGGACTGGGTGCTCACCGGTGGGGAGGATCACGCACTGGCGGCCACCTTCCCGCCCTTCACCGAACTCCCCGACGGTTGGCGCACGATCGGCGTCGTCACGATGGCCGACTCCGGGATCACCGTGGACGGGAAACCGTTTTCGCGAGAAGCCGGATGGACGCACTGGCGCTGATGCTGTGCCGATGCTTACTGATCCGGCCACAGCCACGGCCGAATGACTTCGTAGGCAGCGTCACGTGCCGCTCGGGCGGCGGCCTGCTTTTGGCCGGATCAGTAAGGTCGGAAAGCGTGAGAATCGTTCCGGTCCCCTACGACCACCCCGACGCGGCCAAGCTCATGGCCGCGGTGCAGCAGGTCTACGTCGAGCGCTACGGCGACGAGGACGTGACCCCGATGAGCCCGGCGGACTTCGACCCCCCACAGGGGGTTTTCCTCGTCGGTTACCAGGGCGAAGAAGCGGTCGCCTGCGGAGCGTGGCGCGCCCACGACGGCCCGGCGCCCGACTTCCGGGACGGCGACGCCGAGTTCAAGCGGATGTACGTCGCCGATTCCGCCCGGGGCCGCGGGTTCGCGCGGATGATCCTGTCCGAGCTGGAGCGCACGGCGGCGCTGTGCGGCCGCAAGCGCGCGGTCCTGGAAACCGGCACCAAGCAGCCGGAAGCCATCGCGCTCTACACGTCGTCGGGGTACGCCGAGATCCCGAACTTCGGCGTGTACAAGGACGAGCCCGAAAGCCGCTGCTTCGGCAAGGACCTCACCTCGGCGTGAGCTTCAGCAGGGCCGCCGCGTGCGGCCGCAGGGTCGAGGAAACGGAGCCGACGGCAGTCCCCGTTTCCTGGTGGGCCCACAGATCGCGGACGCGCCACGAGCCCGGGATCGACGCGGAGACGGTCGCGGTGGTGCCGCCGGTGTTGAGCAGCACCACCGCGAACCCGCCGCCGGTAAGCGGTTTCCCCCACACCTGGTAGCCGGGGCCGGCGTCGAGCTGGCGGCCCTGGCCGCCCGCGAAGTCCTGGTCCACGGCGATCGCCTCCGGGTTGCCGAGCGTCTCGAGGTCGGCGTCGCCCAGCTTCGCCGGGTCGGTGCCGGCGAACAACGGCGCGTTCAGCACGGCCCAGACGCTGAAGTGCGCGCGGGCCTCGTCCGCGGTCAGCGTGCCGTTGCCGACCTGCAGCATGTCCGGGTCGTTCCAGCCGCCCGGCCCGCCGCTGTGGACCGCGACGGTGGCCTGCTGGTCGATCGTCGCGAGCACCGAGTCCCAGGTCGCGGTGAGGTCGTAGGTGGTCCGCCACAGGTTCGCCACCGGCCGCGCCCAGGTCCACGGGCTCGAGACGCCGTATTCGGAGATCGCGTAGACGATCGGGCGGGGCAGCGCGGCGAGCTCGTCGCGCATCTTCTCGAACGCGTTCTTGCGGTCGAGGCCGTCGACGGTGTCGGCGTTGCACCAGTCGTACTTGAGGTAGTCGACGCCCCAGCGGCCGAACGTCTCGGCGTCCTGGCGTTCGTGGCCGAGCGAGCCGATGCCGGACGCGGGGTAGGCGTCGTTGGCCATCGCGCACGTCCGGCTGCCGGGCACCGCGTAGATGCCGAACAGCAGGCCGCGCGAGTGCACGTAGTCGGCGAGGTCGGCGATGCCGTGCGGGAACCGCGTCGGATCCGCCTGGAGCGACCCGTCGGCGGCGCGTGCGGGCGCTTGCCAGCAGTCGTCGACGACGACGTACTTGTAACCCGCGTCACGCAGGCCGGTGTCGGCGAGCGCGTCGGCCGCCTGCTTGACGACGTCTTCGGTGAGGCCGTAGCAGCGGACCTGGTTCCAGCTGTTCCAGCCCATCGGAGGCGTCCCGGCCAGGCCGTTCGCCAGCGCGGGCGTGGCGACGGGCAGGCTGAGCAGCCACGTCAGCACGACGAGGAGGAGCACGAGCGGGCTGGTTTTCGGTGTCGCGGCGATGCCGTGATCCAATCGCAGGACACGTGAAACCGCGGTCACCCGGAGGCGGCATGCCGATCTACGCACTCGGTTCCCTCGAGCCGACGATCCACCCCGACGCCTACGTCCACCCGGACGCGACGGTGATCGGCGACGTCCGGATCGGCGCGTTCGCGTCGGTGTGGCCGCAGACCGTGCTGCGCGGCGACCACGGCTACATCGAGATCGGCGAGCGCTCCAACGTCCAGGACGGCTGCGTCCTGCACTGCACCGAGCGGCACCCGACGATCCTCGGGCCGTCGTCGGCGATCGGCCACGCGGTGCACGTCGAGGGCGCGCGGATCGGCACCGGGTGCCTGATCGCGTCCGGCTCGGTGGTGCTGAACGGTTCCGTCATCGAAGACGGCGGCATGGTCGGCGCGGGCGCGGTGCTGTCGTACGGCAGCCACGTCAAGACCGGCGAGATCGCCCTCGGCGTGCCTGCGAAGGTGCGGGAGAACAAGTCGTTCGGGCCGGAGAGCATCGCGATGGTGGTGGATTCCTACGTCGAACGCGGGAAGCGGTTCCGGACCGAGCTGAGGCGGCTCGACCCGCTCGGGTGACGTCGGCCACGCCCGGTAGGCTTGCGCGCCGTGACCGCACGACCGCTGCAGGACATCGTCGAGGCAGGCTGGGCGCAAGCCCTCGAACCGGTGGCGCCGCAGGTCGCCGCGATGGGGGAGTTCCTCCGCGCGGAGATCGCCGCGGGCCGGACCTACCTGCCGGCGGGTGAGCACGTGCTGCGCGCGTTCAAGCAGCCGTTCCACGACGTGCGCGTGCTGATCGTCGGGCAGGACCCGTACCCGACGCCCGGGCACGCGGTGGGCTTGAGCTTCTCGGTGGCGCCGGACGTCCGGCCGATCCCGAAGAGCCTGGTCAACATCTACAAGGAGTACGCCGACGACCTCGGCCACCCGCTGCCGTCCAACGGTGACCTGACGCCGTGGGCCGACCAGGGCGTGCTGCTGCTCAACCGGTCGCTGACCGTGCAGCCCGGGAAGTCGAACTCCCACCAGGGCAAGGGCTGGGAAGCGGTCACCGAGCAGGCGATCAAGGCCCTCGCGGCCCGGTCGGAACCGATGGTGGCGATCCTGTGGGGCCGCAACGCGCGGAACCTGCGGCCGATGCTGGGCGAGGTGCCGTGCATCGAGTCGGCGCACCCGAGCCCGCTCTCGGCGCACAACGGCTTCTTCGGGTCCCGGCCGTTCAGCCGGGCCAACCAGCTGCTGGAGCAGCAGGGCGCGGCGCCCGTCGACTGGAAACTTCCCTGAGGATCGGTGTCCGGACCGGCGGGACGGCTCCGACCACGGGGTGGACCTTGGGAGGAAGCATGAACGTCACTTCGGCCGACGGCACGGCCATCTTCTTCGAGCGGCGCGGATCGGGCGCGCCGGTGATCCTCGTCGGCGGCGCGTTCAACGACCGGACGACGGTCGCGGGCCTGGCCGAGGTGCTGGCCGAGGACTTCACGACGATCGCCTACGACCGGCGCGGGCGCGGGGACTCCGGCGACGCGGCCGAGTACGCGATCGAGCGGGAGATCGAGGACCTCGCGGCGCTGATCGCCGACGTGGGCGGGACGGCGTCGGTGTTCGGGCACTCGTCGGGCGCGATCCTGGCGCTGGAAGCCGCGGCGGCGGGCGTCGGTATCGACAAGCTGGTGGCGTACGAACCGCCGTACGCGACTTCGGAGCACCCGCGCGGCGACGTCCTGGACGAGGTGCGCGGGCAGCTCGCGGCGGGCGACCGCGACGCCGCGGTGGCGACGTTCCTGCAGGTCGCGGGCACTCCGGCGGAGATGGTCGAGGGGATGAAGCAGGCGCCGGTGTGGGGCTGGTTCACGGCGCTGGCGCACACGCTCCCGTACGACCTGACGATCTGCGGCCCGGGTGCGCGGGTCCGGTCGGAGAACCTCGCGAAGATTTCGATCCCGACCCTGGTGATCGGCGGCGGCGCGAGCCCGGAGGAGCTGCAGGCGGGCGCCCAGGCGGCGGCCGCGGCGGTGCCGGGGGCGAAGTACGAGACCTTGGCGGGGCAGGATCACGGGGTCTTGCAGTTCCCGGAGACGCTCAAGGACCTGCTGGTCGGCTTCCTGAAGTAGGTGGCCGCGTGTAGTGAATGACTCATTCATGTCGCCAGGCGACATGAATGAGTCATTCACGTCGTCTGGTGCCGGGCATGAAAATGGCGGGTGCTCCGAGGAGCACCCGCCATCCCAAACTTCTCCGGAATCAGCCCCGGACGACCTTGCCCGCCTTGATGCACGAGGTGCACACGTTCAGGCGCTTGCGCTGGGACACACCCACCTTGGCGTGGACGGTCTGGATGTTCGGGTTCCACCGGCGGTTGGTACGGCGGTGGGAGTGCGAGACCGACTTGCCGAAGCCGGGTCCCTTGCCACAGACGTCGCACACGGCAGCCACGTCGAACTCCTTTGGATCTGGGTCATAGAAATGAGCCCAGATGCACTGGGCAACTCGACCATAGTAACTACTGCGGTCGAGGCCCCGAGCACCGGGTCGATACGCTGCCCGGGACCGGGTAGGAGGTTACGGGGTGCGGGTGCTGGACGCGGCGGCGGTGTCGGCCTGGGCTGCGGGTTGTGTGCACAGCCTGGCGAGCCTGCGGCCGGCCATCGACGAGATCAACGTCTACCCCGTCGCGGATTCCGACACCGGCTCCAACATGCTCTTCACGATGACCGGCGCGGCCGCCGAACTGGCCGGAGCGACCCCGCGAGACGCCGCCGACGCGCTGAAGATCCTCGCCCGGGGCGCGGTCGCCGCGGCCAAGGGCAACTCCGGCGTCATCCTCTCCCAGGTCGTGCGCGGGCTCGCGGACCGCGCCGAGGGCGAGCTGGACGGCGCCTGGCTGGCCACGGCGCTGGGCCACGCCGACCAGGTCGCCACCGGTGCCGTGAGCCGCCCGGTCGCCGGGACGATCCTGACCGTCCTGCACGCCGTGGCGACGGCCGTGCGCGGGGACACCGGGTCCCTGACCGAGGTCGCCCGCGAGGCCGCGAAGGAAGCCGCGCACGCCCTCGAGAAGACACCCCTGCAGCTGCCCGCCCTGGCCAAGGCCGGGGTGGTCGACGCCGGCGCGCGCGGGCTCGTCGCGGTGCTCGACGCCCTGGTCGGCGTGCTCACCGGCACCGCGTTCGAGCGCGAACACGCGCTGGAAGTGCCCACCGCGGCGGAGCAGGCCTACGCCTGGGAGGTCATGTACCTCCTCGACGGCGTCGACGAGCAGAGCCTGCCGACGCTGCGCAAGGAGCTAAGCGGCCTCGGCGACAGCGTCACGGTCGCCGGCGACGGCTCCGGCAGCCACGCCGTGCACGTCCACTGCGCCGACATCGGCGCCGCCATCGAAGCCGGCCTCGCGCTCGGCCGTCCGCGCCGGATCCGCGTCGAACCCCTGCTCACGCCGACGCCGATCGAGCCGGGCGGCGGGATCGACCGCACGGTCGTCGCCGTCGTGCACGGCGGCGCGCTGGCCGAGCTGCTGCGGGCCGAAAGCATCCCGGTGCTGGCCGTCCCCGAGGGGCGGTCGCCGAGCGTCGAAGACGTGATCAGCCTGCTCAACGAAGCCGCCGGACGGCACGTCACGGTGCTGCCGGGCAGCGTCGCCCTCACCGCGGCGGTCGACACCGCGGCCGGGCACGCGATGGCCGCCGACCGGGACGTCGTGGTCATCCCGTGCGTCTCGCCGGTGCAGGTGCTGGCCGCCCTCGCCGTGCACGACGCCGGGCGCCGCACCAACGACGACGTCGTCGCGATGGCCGAAGCGGCCGCCGCGACCAGGCGTGGCGAACTGCGGATCGCGCAGGAGGAGTCGCTAACCTGGGTGGGCCGGGCCCAGTCCGGCGACGTCGTCGGCCTGGTCGACGACGAGGTGGTGCACATCGAGCCCGCGCCGGCGTCGGAGACGAACCTGGTCGCGGCCGCGATGAAGGTGCTCAACCGGATGCTGGCGCTCGGCGGGGAGCTGGTGACGGTGCTGAGCGGGGCCGACGCCCCGCCCGGAGTCGCCGAGGAGCTCGCGGAGCAGCTGCGGGTGGAGCACCCCGAGGTGGAGCTGACCAGCTACGCCAGCGGCCAGGCGGACGCCGTGCTGCTGATGGGAGTCGAATAGCCGATGGCCGGACTGCGCGACAAGCTGCCGCTGCTGCTGGGCGCCAAGACGGCGAAGGCGCTCGCCACGTCGCTGGGCATCGAGACGGTCAGCGACCTGCTCCGCCACTACCCGCGCCGCTACGCCGAGCGCGGCGAGCTCACCGACATCGCCGGCCTCGAGCTGGGCGAGCACGCGACCGTGCTGGCGCGCGTCGAGAAGGTGAGCAAGCGGCGGATGAAGTCCCGCAACGGGACCATCCTCGACATGGTGATCACCGACGGGAAGCGCAGGCTCACCTGCGCCTTCTTCAACCAGGCCTGGCGGGAGAAGGACCTCGTCCCCGGCAAGACCGGCCTGTTCGCCGGCAAGGTGTCCGCCTTCCGCGACACCCTGCAGCTGACCAACCCCGAGTACGAGCTGTTCGAGGCCGACCGCGAAGCCGAGGCGATGGACGACTTCCTCGCCGCGATCATCCCGGTCTACCCGGCGGCGCAGGGCATGCCGACGTGGTCGATCGCCAAGTGCGTCCGGCAGGTCCTCGACGTCCTGGAGGTCGACGAGGACCCGATGCCGGCCGAGCTGCGGCGGCTGCACAAGCTGTCCGACCTCGACACCGCGCTGCACGGCATCCACCGCCCGGCCAACTGGGCGCACCTGGAGGCGTCGAAGAAGCGGCTGAAGTGGGACGAGGCCATGGCCGTCCAGCTGATCTTCGCGCAGCGGCGGCACTCGGCCATCTCGCGGCCGGCGAAGGCGAACCCGCACGTCAGCGGCGGGCTCATGGACGCCTTCGACAAGCGGCTGCCGTTCGACCTGACCGCGGGCCAGCGGGGGATCGGCGACGAGATCGCCGCGGACCTGGCGTCCGAGCACCCGATGAACCGGCTGCTGCAGGGCGAGGTCGGCTCGGGCAAGACCATCGTCGCGCTGCGGGCGATGCTGCAGGTCGTCGACAACGGGCGGCAGGCCGCGATGCTCGCGCCGACCGAGGTCCTCGCCGCCCAGCACGCGCGGTCGCTGCGGGAGATGCTCGGCGACCTCGGCCAGGCGGGCGAGCTGGGCGCGGCGGAGAACGCCACGAAGGTCACGCTGCTGACCGGGTCGATGGGCGCGAAGGAACGCAAGAAGTCGCTGCTGGAGATCGTCAGCGGCGAGGCGGGCATCGTCGTCGGCACGCACGCGCTGATCCAGGACCACGTCGAGTTCGCCGACCTCGGCCTCGCGGTCGTCGACGAGCAGCACCGCTTCGGCGTCGAGCAGCGGGACGCGCTGCGCACCCGCGGCGCCGGCGACACGAGCCCGCACGTCCTCGTCATGACCGCGACGCCGATCCCGCGCACGGTCGCGATGACCGTGTACGGCGACCTCGAGGTGTCCGCGCTGCGCGAGATGCCGGTCGGGCGGTCGCCGATCTCCACCACGGTCGTGCCGGTCGCCGAGAAACCCGCGTGGTTCGACCGGATCTGGCAGCGCGTGCGCGAGGAGGTCGGCAAGGGGCACCAGGGGTACGTCGTGTGCCCGCGGATCGGCGACGAGCCGCCGTCGGACAAGAGCGACAAGCGCCCGCCGCTCGCGGTCCTCGACGTCGCGCCCGACCTGGAGCACGGCGCGTTGCAGGGCCTGAAGATCGGCGTGCTGCACGGCCGGATGCCGCCCGACGACAAGGACGCCGTGATGCGCGCGTTCTCCGCGGGCCGGCTGGATGTCCTCGTGGCTACGACGGTGATCGAGGTCGGCGTCAACGTCCCGAACGCGACCGCGATGGTGATCATGGACGCCGACCGGTTCGGCGTCAGCCAGCTGCACCAGCTGCGCGGCCGCGTCGGCCGGGGCAGCGTGCCGGGGCTGTGCCTGCTGGTCACCGAGGCCCTCGACGGCACCGCGACGCGCGAGCGGCTGGCGGCGGTCGAGTCGACCACCGACGGCTTCGAGCTGTCGCGCCTCGACCTCGAACTGCGGCGTGAGGGCGACATCCTCGGCGCCGCGCAGTCCGGCAAGCGGTCCGGGCTGAAGCTGCTTTCGCTGCTGCGCGACGAAGACGTGATCGCGGCTTCGCGGGCCAGTGCGCAGGAGATCGTCGAGAAGGACCCGGACCTGAAGAAGTACCGCGGCCTGGCGCAGATGGTCGCCGACGTCGTCGACGTCGAGCGTGCGGAGTACCTGGAGAAGACGTGATCCGCGACGCCACGGTGGCCGACGCGCCGGCGATCGGCGAGGTCCACGTGCGGTCGTGGCAAGCGGCGTACGCGGGGCTCATGCCCGAGGGCTTCCTCGCCGGCCTCTCGGCCGAGTCGCGCGCGGCGTCGTGGGCGCGGCGCATCGACGGGAACATCGGCCGGGTGCTCGTCGCCGAGGAGGACGGGGTCGTCGCGGGGTTCGCCGCGTTCGGTGAAGCGCAGCTCTACGCGTTGTACCTGCTGCCGGAGTACTGGGGGCGCGGCCTCGGCCGGGCGCTGCACGACCGGGTCGTCGCCGAGCTGTCCGGCGACAGCGCCGTCCTGTGGGTGCTTTCGACGAACGAGCGGGCGAAGGCGTTCTACGTCCGGCAGGGCTGGGCCGACGACGGCGTCTCCCAGACCGAGACGATCGACGACGGCCGCGTCACGCTGGAGGAGCGGCGGTTCCGGCGCCCGTTGCCGTGAACACGCCGGCTTTCGCGGCGGCCGCGGCGGCTTTCGCGGCGACTCCGGCGTCCTCTTTGCCGACGCCTTCGCGGGAGACGAACAGGCGGTAGAAGATCGGCCCGCACGCGACCCGCACGACCTCGACCGCGTCGGTGCCCGCCGGGACCTCGCCGCGTTCGACGGCCCGGTCGACCACGACCGCCGAACGGGCGTGGCGGTCGACGTAGAACTCGCGCAGGGCGTCCGCGGCGCGGCCCGACAGGAACGCCGCCGAGATCGACGCCGTCGGCAGCTCGCGCTCGCCGGGCGAGGTGAAGTAGTGCACCAGCTCCAGGTTGATCCCGCGCAGGTCGCCCTCCAGCGAGCCGGTGTCCGGGGCGGTCCACTCCTGCTCGGTGCCCAGCAGCAGGGCGGCGGCGACCAGGCCTTCGGCGGACTCCCAGCGGCGGTACAGCGTCGTCTTGTGGACGCCGGAGCGCTCGGCGACCGCCTCGACGGTCAGCTCCGCGTACCCGCGTTCGCCGAGCAGCTCGAGGGTGGCGTTCAGCGCGGCGAGGCGGGTCCGCTCGGTGCGGCCGCCCGGGCGTTTGGTCCCGGAAATCTCGGTTGCCAACTGCTACTCCTGTTGCGTTAGTGTGCCCAGTATGCCAGGAACCGTCGCCGTCACCGAGATCGCCGAGCTGATCGGCGCCGCCGAAGTCGTCGCCATCGGCGAGAACAACCATCACATCCGCGAGTTCGGCGTGCTGCGCGACCGGCTCCTGCGTCACCTCGTCACCGAGTGCGGGTTCACGGTCCTCGGGTTCGAGGGTGGATACCCGGAAGGGCACCTGGTCGACACCTGGCTGTCCGGCGGTCCGGGTGAGGTGGCCGACATCGCGCGGGACGGCTTCACCTTCGGTCTGGGCGACTCGGCCGAGGTGCACTCGATGCTGACCTGGCTGCGCGGTCGCGACGTCCGGTTCTTCGGGCTCGACGTGCCGAGTTCGGCGGGCTCGCCGGTGCCCGCGCTGCGGGCGGTCCGTGACGTCCTGTCGCGGGTGGACCCCGCCAATGTGTCCCTTGTGGACACCGCGCTGGCGGCCTGCGAGCCGTACGCGGCGGTGAGCAGTGCGGTCGCGCCCGGGCGTTATGCGGCCATGAGCGTGGAAGCGCGGGACGCGGCCACCACGGCGTTGACCGTCCTCAAAGGACACGTCGAGTCGCTGGCGCCCGAAGCCGCGCACGACGCGGAGGGCGCGCTGCGCGTCGACCTGTACCTGCGGGAGCTGGCCGCGCTGATGGCCGGGCAGGCGCCGGAGCCGCAGAGTTCGTCGCGGGACACGTACATGGCGGCCACCGTCCGGTTGCTGCGTCGGCGGTTCCCCGGCGAGAAGATCGTGCTGATGCTCCACAACGGACACCTCCAGCGCGTGCCGTTCTCGCCGATGCCGGGCATGACGGCGCCGTCGGCGGGCACGCACCTGGCCGCGGAACTGGGGGATCGCTATTTCGCGCTCGCGGTGACCGCGGTTTCGGGGACGACGACCGGGCTCGTTCCCGACGACGCTTTCCCGCTCGGGTTCCGGATGTTCGAGCAGGCCCTGGACGCGCCCGCCGAAGGCAGCGTCGAGGCGGCGCTGGCGGCCGAGGCGCCGTGCGTGGTCGCGCGTCCGGCGGCGTCGGGCATCCGGCACGCGCACATGACGGTGGCGGTCGATGTCGCATCGGCGTTCGACGCGGTGGTCTGCCTGAAAGGGCAGGAAACGATTTTCCGGGCCTGAACCGGACAGGTGTGCCCGTTCGGCTGATTGCCGTAGTGGGTTCGTGGGCGTTTCCTACCGGTATGGCCGGGCGGAGGCGGGCGTTGATCGTCGCCAACGGCGAGTACGACAACGCGGGGCTGCAGCGGCTGGGCTCGCCCGCGGCGGACGCCGACGCCCTCGCCGGGGTGCTGGCCGACCGGGCGATCAGCGACTTCGACGTGCGGGTGGTCCGCAACGAGACCGCGCACGTGGTCCAGGCGGAGATCGAGGACCTCTGCGCGGAGGGCCGTCCCGACGACGTCCTGCTGCTGCACTTTTCCTGCCACGGCTTGAAGGACGACGCGGGCGGCCTGTACTTCGCGGCGCGCAACACGCGGCCGGACCGGTTGCGGTCGACGGCCGTGCCCGCCCAGTTCGTCCAGCAGTGCATCCGGCAGACCCGCTCGCGCAGCGTGGTGCTGCTGCTGGACTGCTGCTACGGCGGGGCGTTCGGGCAGGGCGTGGCGGTCCGGGCGTCGGGCGACGCGAACGTCCTGGACAGCTTCCGCGGCGGCCGCGGGCGGGCGGTGATCACGGCGTCGAACTCGATCGAGTACGCGTTCGAGGGGGCGACGCTGGCTTCGGACGAGCCGGCCCAGCCGTCGGTGTTCACGTCGGCGCTGGTGGAGGGCCTGCGGACGGGCGAGGCCGACCGCGACGAGGACGGCTGGATCGCGCTGGGCGAGCTGTACGAGTACTTGTTCGACCGCGTCCGCGAGCGCAACCCGAAGCAGACACCCAGCCGCGACATCGAGATGCAGGGCGAGCTGTACCTGGCGAAGAGCCGGCGCCGGCGCATCAAGCCGTCCCCGGTCCCGCCGGACCTGGCGGGGGCGATCGCGGCGGAGAACCCGTTCACACGGCTGGGTGCGGTGGCGGAGCTGCGCCGCCGGCTGGCGAGCGACAACCTGCCGGTGGCGGTGGGGGCGTTCGAGGCGCTCCGGTCGATGGCGGCCACGGACCTCGAGCACGTGGCAGCGGCGGCCGCGGACGCGTTGTCGTTCGCGGTGGTGCGGGTGGACACGGCTTCGGTGCGGTTGTCGGCCCCGGCGGGATCGTCGGCGTCGGCGTCGGTGCGGGTGTCGGGGCCACCGGTGGCGCGGGAGGTGCGGTTCGACCCGTCGCACGCGTGGATCCGGGCGGCCGAGGTGGCGGGTGGGGCAGAGCTGTCGGTGACGGCGGGCGAATCGGGAGTGCGGCGCGGAAAGGTGGTGGTGACGGGGCCGACGGGCGACGTGGTGGTCTCGGTGGAGATCGAGACAGAGCCGGCACCGGTGGTGACCGAGCCGGAGCCGGTTGCTGTCGCCGAACCCGAACCCGAACCTGTGCCGGCACCGGTGGTGCCCGAGCCCGAGCCCGCCGCCGCTTCCGAACCAGAACCCGAACCTCCGCCGGCCGCGGAAGCCGAGCCGGTGGTGGCCGCGGCACCCAAGCCCGAGCCGGTAGTGGCCGCGGAGCCCGAGGCCGCGGACCGCCCCGCCGGCCCGGCGAGCCCGGCGGGGCCGGAGGCCGGAGACCAGGCCGCCACGGCCGAACCGGCCGCGAGTGTCCGGCGGGTAGAGGACCCCGCGCCTGCGCCCGAGCCGGAGTCGCCGAAGCGCCCCAATGTGGCCTTCGGTGCGTCAGACGCACCGAAGGCCGCCTTGGGTGCGTCAGCCGCAACCAAGGCCACATTGGGGCGCTCTGTCGGACCCGCGGAGCCTGTGCCCGCCGTCGAAACCGGGGCGATCGAGGCCGCCGCCGGGCCGGCGGCCGGAACCCCCTCCGAGCCAACCGCCGCGGCCGAACCCGGCCCCGAGGCCGCGCCGGCCGGTCAGGCCGGGGCCGTCGATCCCGTCGGTGGCTTCGCCGGGATCCTCGCCATCGCCGGGACTGTCTTCGCCGTCGCCGGGCTGCCTCTCAACTACCGCTACGACAGCTACTCCCTGGCGCAGTACCGGCCCGGCATGGAGTACTCCGTCGGCCTCGTCGCCGCCTGCGCACTCCTCGCCGGGATCCTCAGCCTCGTCCCGCGGACCCGCGAGCGCGCCGGCCCCGCCCTGCTCCTCGGGGCCGGTCTCGCCGCTCTCTTCGGCTTGCTGCGCTTCCTCGGTGAAGCGCTCACCCTGTCCACCGGCTCGGACACCGAGCTGGACGCCGGCTTCACCTTCGCGCTGCTCGCGCACCTCGCCTGGACCGTCGCCGGCCTGTGCGCCCTCGCCGCCCTGCGTCGGAACGGCCTTCGCGCCCGCCGGATCAGCGGGTGGCCGGCGTGGACCGCCGTGGCGCTCGGCGCCGGAATCGCCGCCGGCTGGATCTTCCAGCTCGCCGAACTGGCCTCCTACGACTCGGACAACGCCGGCCGCGCCGGGGCCTACTTCCTGCTCGGTGCCCTGGTGGCCGTCGTCGTCCCCGTCGTCGCCGTGGTGCTGCACCCGGCCGTGCTCGCGACGGGGCTCGCCGGCCCGGTCGCGGTGCTGCCGCCGACCTTCGCCGCCCTGGCCGACTACTCCTCCCTCACCTACGCCGGACAGGTCGTCGCCGTGGTCGGGCTCGCGCTGCTGGCCGCCGATGTCGTCGTGCTGGCCCGGCGACATCAGCCGATCGAGCGACAGTCCTGAGTTGTCGCCCCCGCGTCGCCGGGGTACGACGACGATCATGAAGACGCTGACAGCGGTAGCCGCCGTGGCGGTCGTGCTCGCCGGGCAGGCGCCCGCCCTTGCCGATGGCGGGGTGCAGGCCGATCCGCCCAGCTGGGGCCTCGACCGGATCGACCAGCGCGCCGGGCTCGACCACGCCTACCACTACGCCACCGCGGCCGAAGGCGTCTCCATCTACGTCATCGACAGCGGTGTCGACCCGAAGCACCCCGACTTCCAAGGCCGCGTCGCCCCCGGGCGGGACTTCCTGAACGGCGGCTCCGACACCTCCGACACCAACGGCCACGGCACCCGCCTCGCCGGGATCGCCGCCGGCAAGGACTACGGCGTCGCGAAGGGCGCGCAGATCGTGCCCGTGCGCGTGCTCGACAAGGACGGCGGCGGCGCCACCGACCAGATCATCGCCGGCATCGACTGGGTCACGCAGAACGCCCAGCAGCCGGCCGTCGCCGTCCTCGGCATCGGCGGGGTCCCGAACGACCGGCTCGACGCCGCCGTCAAGCGCCTCGCGGCCGTCGTCCCGATCGCCGTCCCGGCGGGCAGCGAGACGGCGGACGCGAGCGGCTTCTCCCCGGGCCGGGTCGCCGAGGCCCTGACCGTCGGGGCCACCGACGCGCAGGACCAGCCGGACAAGGCGTCGAACTTCGGCCAGGACCTCGACCTCTACGCGCCGGGTGTCGACGTCCCCGGCCCGGTCGCGGGCGGCACCGGCGCCGGTCCGGAGTCCGGCACGTCGATGGCGGCGGCCTTCGCGGCCGGCGTCGCGGCGGTCTACCTCGCCCAGCACCCCGGGGCAACCCCTGCTCAGGTGGACGACGCCCTGGTGAAGGCCGCGACGGCGAACGTGCTGAAGGGCGTCCCGGACGGCACGGCCAACCGGCTGCTTTACGCGCCCCCGGGATCCTGACAAGCTGCCCAGACGCCCTTCCGGCCAACCTCCACCTGCGCATGACGTCCATCACCCGGGACTGAACTCCCGCAGAGCGGGAAGAACCGGGTAACGTGCGTTGACTTACCGATCCAAATGGGAAGGACCGGGCATGTTCCGCAAGGTGCTGGTGGCCAACCGCGGGGAGATCGCGATCCGGGCGTTCCGCGCCGGCTACGAACTGGGCGCGGGGACCGTCGCCGTGTTTCCGCACGAAGACCGCAACTCCCTGCACCGGCTGAAGGCCGACGAGGCGTACGAGATCGGCGAACCCGGTCACCCCGTGCGCGCGTACCTCTCGGTCGACGAGATCGTCGCCGCCGCGAAGAAGGCGGGGGCCGACGCCGTCTACCCCGGTTACGGCTTCCTCTCCGAGAACCCCGACCTCGCGCGCGCGTGCGAAGACGCGGGCATCACCTTCGTCGGGCCGAGCGCCGACATCCTCGAACTCACCGGTAACAAGGCCCGCGCGGTCAAGGCCGCGCGCGAGGCCGGCGTGCCGGTGCTCGGGTCGTCCGAGCCGTCCAGCGACGTCGACGCGCTGGTCGCCGCGGCCGAGGAGCTGGGCTTCCCGGTCTTCGTGAAGGCGGTCGCCGGCGGTGGTGGACGCGGTATGCGCCGCGTCGAGGACCCCGCCCAGCTGCGCGAGTCCATCGAGGCCGCCGCGCGCGAGGCCGAGTCCGCCTTCGGCGACCCGACCGTCTTCCTGGAGAAGGCCGTCGTCGAGCCGCGGCACATCGAGGTGCAGATCCTCGCCGACGGCGCGGGCAACATCATCCACCTCTACGAGCGCGACTGCTCGGTGCAGCGGCGCCACCAGAAGGTCGTCGAGCTGGCCCCCGCGCCGAACCTCGACCCCGAGCTGCGCGACCGGATCTGTGCGGACGCGGTCAAGTTCGCGAAGCAGATCGGCTACCGCAACGCCGGCACTGTCGAGTTCCTGCTCGACAAGCAGGGCAACCACGTCTTCATCGAGATGAACCCGCGCATCCAGGTCGAGCACACGGTCACCGAAGAGGTCACCGACGTCGACCTCGTGCAGTCGCAGCTGCGGATCGCCTCCGGCGAGACCCTCGACGACCTGGGGCTCTCCCAGGACAAGATCTACCTGCGCGGCGCCGCGCTGCAGTGCCGCATCACCACCGAAGACCCGGCCAACGGCTTCCGCCCGGACACCGGGATGATCTCCGCCTACCGCTCGCCGGGCGGCTCGGGCATCCGGCTCGACGGCGGCACCGCCTTCTCCGGCACCGAGATCAGCGCCCACTTCGACTCGCTGCTGGTGAAGCTCACCTGCCGCGGCCGGGACTTCAAGACCGCCGTCGGCCGCGCGCGCCGCGCCGTCGCCGAGTTCCGGATCCGCGGCGTCGCGACGAACATCCCGTTCCTGCAGGCGGTCCTCGACGACCCGGACTTCCGCGCCGGGCGCGTCACGACGTCGTTCATCGAGGAGCGCCCGCAGCTGCTCACCGCGCGGCAGTCCGCCGACCGCGGCACCCGGCTGCTGACCTACCTCGCCGACCAGACGGTCAACAAGCCGAACGGCGAGCGCCCGAAGACGCCGGACGCCACGCTCAAGCTGCCGAAGCTCCCGAAGGACGCCCAGCCGGCGCCGGGGTCGAAGCAGAAGCTCGTCGAGCTGGGCCCGGCCGGGTTCGCGCGCTGGCTGCGGGAGTCGCCGCACATCGGCGTCACCGACACGACGTTCCGCGACGCGCACCAGTCGCTGCTCGCCACCCGCGTCCGCACGAAGGACCTCCTCGCGGTGGCGCCGGTCGTCGCGAACACGTTGCCCGAACTGCTGTCGCTGGAGTGCTGGGGCGGCGCGACCTACGACGTCGCGCTGCGGTTCCTCGCCGAAGACCCGTGGGAGCGCCTGGCCGCGCTGCGCGAGGCCGTGCCGAACATCTGCCTGCAGATGCTGCTGCGCGGGCGCAACACCGTGGGGTACACGCCGTACCCGACCGAGGTGACCACCGCCTTCGTCGAAGAGGCCACGAAGACCGGCATCGACATCTTCCGGATCTTCGACGCGCTCAACGACGTCGAGCAGATGCGCCCGGCCATCGAAGCCGTGCGCGAGACCGGCTCCGCCGTCGCCGAGGTGGCGCTCTGCTACACCTCGGACCTGTCGGACCCGGGCGAGAAGCTCTACACGCTCGACTACTACCTCAAGCTGGCCGAGCAGATCGTCGGCGCCGGGGCGCACGTCCTGGCGATCAAGGACATGGCCGGGCTGTTGCGCGCGCCCGCGGCGACCAAGCTGGTCACCGCGCTGCGCAAGGAGTTCGACCTGCCGGTGCACATCCACACCCACGACACCGCGGGCGGCCAGCTGGCCACCTACCTCGCGGCGATCAACGCGGGCGCGGACGCCGTCGACGGCGCGGTGTCGTCGATGGCGGGCACGACGTCGCAGCCGTCGCTGTCGTCGATCGTGGCGGCCACCGACCACTCCGCGCGCACCACCGGGCTGGACCTGCGGGCGATCGGGGACCTGGAGCCGTACTGGGAGAGCGTGCGCAAGATCTACGCGCCGTTCGAGGCCGGGCTGGCGTCGCCGACCGGGCGCGTCTACGACCACGAGATCCCCGGCGGGCAGCTGTCGAACCTGCGCACGCAGGCCATCGCGCTGGGCCTGGGCGACCGGTTCGAGGACATCGAGGCGATGTACGCCGCCGCCGACAAGATCCTCGGCCACCTGGTGAAGGTGACGCCGTCGTCGAAGGTCGTCGGCGACCTCGCGCTGCACCTGGTCGGCGCGGGCGTCTCGCCGGCCGACTTCGAGGCGGAGCCCAACAAGTTCGACATCCCGGACTCGGTGATCGGCTTCCTGCGCGGCGAGCTGGGCGACCCGCCCGGCGGCTGGCCGGAGCCGTTCCGCACCAAGGCCCTGGAGGGCCGCGCGGCGGCGAAGCCGGTCGCCGAACTGTCCGAAGAGGACCGTACGGCGCTTTCGGAGCACCCGCGCCGGACGCTCAACCGGCTGCTGTTCCCGGCCCCCACCAAGGAGTTCGAGGCGCACCGGGAGGCGTACGGCGACACGTCCGTGCTGCCGAGCAAGGACTTCTTCTACGGCCTGCGGCCGGGGGAGGAGTACGCGGTCGACCTCGAGCCGGGCGTGCGGCTGCTCATCGAGCTGGAGGCGATCGGCGAGGCCGACGAGCGCGGCGTGCGCACGGTGATGTCGACGCTCAACGGCCAGCTGCGGCCGATTCAGATCCGCGACCGCTCGATCGCCTCGGACATCCCGGCGACCGAGAAGGCGGAGAAGGGCAACCCGAAGCAGGTCGCGGCGCCGTTCGCCGGTGTCGTCACGCTGCAGGTCGCCGAGGGCGACACGGTCGAGGCCGGCGCGACGGTCGCGACGATCGAGGCCATGAAGATGGAGGCGTCGATCACCGCGTCCGCCGGCGGCAAGGTGGGCAGGCTGGCGATCAACTCCGTCCAGCAGGTCGAGGGCGGCGATCTCCTGCTCGTCCTGGAATGACGCTGATCAACGCGGTCCCGCAGCGCCAGGGCGCCGTGGGACCGCGGGCGGCGGAGCTGCCGGACGGGTGCGTGGCGCTCGCGGAGCTGGCCGGGCACGTGCTCGGCCGGCCGGTGCACCACGTCCGGCAGACGCGCTCGGTGTCCGAAGTGGACCGCGGGATCGCTTCTCGGGCGGTGTTGACGGGGGCCAACCGCGCGGCCCAGCTGGCGGCTTTGGAGGCCCCGGGCGGCCCGGTCCTGACGATCGGCGGCGACTGCGGCGTCGAGCTGGTCCCGATCGGCGTGGCGCGGTTCCGCTACGGGCCGGGCCTGGGGGTCGCGTGGTTCGACGCGCACGCGGACCTGAACACGGCCTCGACGTCGCCGTCGGGAGCGTTCCACGGGATGGTGCTGCGGTCGCTGTTCGGGGAGGGGGACCCGGAGTTCGCCGCGGCCCCGGCTCTGGAGCCGGGCCGCGTGGCGCTGCTCGGGACGCGGGTGTTCGACCCGGACGAACGGGCCGCGGTCGAACGCGGATTGGCCGTCACCTCCCTGGATGCCTTGACCGGCGTCGAAAGGCTGTACGTGCACGTCGACCTGGACGTGCTGGACCCGGCGGAGTTCGCGGGGCTCAACTACCCGGAACCGGACGGCTGGACGATCGCGCGCCTGGTGTCCGAACTGGACGCCCTGGCGCGGTACGAGGTCGTCGGCGCGGGGATCACGGAGTGCGTGGGGACTGCGCGCGAAGTCGAGGTGCTGGAACCGGTCCTGGCCGCGGTGGGCCGGCTGCTCACGGCCACGCCGCGCGGAGGGCGTTGAGCGCCGTCTCGAGGTCGGCGCCGAGCTCCTGGGCTTGCGTCGCATAGGTCGCCGCGGCGGCGAGGAGCAGCTCCGCCGGGGCCGGGCGGCCCGCCGGGAGCGTCACGACCGTGCCGCGGGCGCGGGCCGTCGTCACCCAGCCCGCCGCCTCCAGTTCGCGGTACGCGCGGGCCACCGTTCCGGACGCCAGTCCCAGGTCCCGGGCCAGCTGGCGGATCGGCGGCAGCCGCGCGCCCTCCGCCAGCGCGCCCGTGGTGACCGCGTGGATCACCTGGTCGTGCACCTGCCGCCACGGCGCCAGCCCGTTCTCCGTGTCGACGACGATCTTCACGCGGGGGCCGGGAGCCGTTTCAGCGGGGCCGTCACGGCCAGGAACGCGGCCACGCCCGCGACCACCAGCAGCAGCGACACCAGGTTGCCGCCCGGCCAGCCGATCGCCGTCACCGCGCCGATGCCCAGGCCGATCGCCACCCGCGCGCTGCGGCAGCGCAGCGCCAGGTCGGCCCGCGCCGCGCCGGCCGCGGGGCGGCGGACCGCCAGCGCCGTGATCGCCGCGCAGAGCACCGTCGTGCCCGCCGCGAACGCGAGGAGCTTCCACTGGGCCGTCACGACGAGATGCGCGACCGACCCGGCGGCCGCCAGGGCGCCGAGCACGAGCATCCAGGCCGGGGTGATCACCGCCAGCGGACGCGGGGCGAGGTCGGCCTCCCGCCGCGCGCTCCGGGACGGCCGCTGGGCGAACAGCTCGGCGATCAGGCCGCCGAGCAGCAGGGTGGCGACGATCGAGCCCAGCCCGGCGTCGCCGAGCAGTGGCGGGAGCGCCAGGAACAGCCACGGGTACCAGAGCCGGCGCCGCTTGAGGTGGCGGACGGCGAGCGCCACTTCGGCGGCGTCCGGGTCGGGGACGCCCCAGCGCACGAGCAAGCGCTTTCCGTGCTTCTCGCCCGGCCAGAGCACGATCAGGATCGCCAGCCCGATCAGCCCGCTGAAGAGCGCGACCGCCAGTACGTTGTCCCACGGCATGCCGGACCTCCCTCGCTTGTATCAACCACATGATACAAGTAACCGCAGTGCGGGTCGCTCGTTGGGTGGTTCGTCCGTTCGTACGCAGGTGAGGGTGCAGTCGGCGGGGCACTTGTCAGCGTTGCGCAGGCGCGTTCGGTGAACTTGTCACGAAGCTGACAAGAAATCGGTTTCCCTTCATCCGGGTGACACATTCGGCGCTAGCTTTTCGATGTGTCCGTTGTCACCCCGCTTCAGGTGCGGGGGATCCGGCCACGCACACGTGAGCCGGGGGCGGCGGGGCGGAGCAAAGGAGCTGCGATGTCGGTGGAGCGCGGATTCGAACACGCTGCGCCACCAGCCGCACTGCCCCGCAAGCTCGCCGACATCCTGCGGCCCGAGCTGGCCAGCCTCGCGGCCGAGATCGTCGACGAGATCCGCGCGACCATCCCGGCGTACGCGCGTCCGCTCGACGGCCCCTACGGCAAGTCGATCCGCGCCGGCGTCGAATACGCGATCACGTTGTTCGTCGCGCAGATCGCCGACCCGACGGTGTCGAAGGAACAGTCCCACGAAGTCCACCACCGGCTGGGGCAGAACGAAATGCGCGAGGGCCGCAGCCTCGACACGCTGCAGTCGGCGTACCGCGTCGGCGCGCGCGTGTCGTGGCGGCGGATCATGCGCGTGGGGCGGCGAAGCGGGCTGTCGTCGGCGGTGATGTCCCAGCTGGCGGACGCGATGCTGGCGTTCATGGACGAACTCGCCTCCGTCGCGCTCGACGGCTACCTGGAAGCGAAGGCGCGCACGGCGGGCGCGCTCGACACGTGGCGCCGCAAGCTGCTGCACCTGATCCTGGAGACACCGCCGGCGTCCCCGAAGGCGATCGCCGAGCTGGCCCAGCTGATCGGCTGGCCGGTGCCGACGGACGCGACCCCGGTGGCGGTCTGCCCGGCCGACGGCGTCGCCCCGGCCCGCCGCCACGCGGGCCTCGACTCCGACATCCTCGCCGAGCTGGACACGCCGGACCCGAAGCTGGTGATCCCGGGCGAGCTGAGCGGCGCCCGCCTGGCGACGCTGCAGGTGGCCCTGCCGGACTGCCGGCTCTCGATCGGCCCGTGCGTCCCGTTGGCGTCGGTGGCGGATTCCCTGCGCTGGGCCCGGAACGCACTGCACCTGGCCGAGCGCGGCGTCCTGGCCCCACGCCCGGTGCTGCGGGCGGAGGAGCACCTGGCGACGTTGCTGGTCAACTCGGACACGGGCCTGGTCGGCACGTTGCGCCACCGCCTGTTCGCACCGCTGGCGGACATGACGGGCAAGCAGCAGGAGCGGTTGCTGGAGACGCTGCGGGCGTGGCTGGACAGCCAGGGCAACGTGGTGGAGATCGCGGAGCGCCTGGGGGTCCACCCCCAGACGGTCCGCTACCGCATGAGACAGCTGCAGGCCACGTTCGGCGACAGCCTCCGCGATCCCGCGGCGCGGTTCGAGATGGAGCTGGCGTTGCGCGCGGGCGCGGCACCGTTGCCGTTGCGCTACCCGGTGAGCGAGCTGCTCCCCTCGCCGCGCGCGGGCGGATCGCGTCCACAGTGGACGCCGCGGTAGCCGGTCACGGCGAAACCAGCGAACCGGGGTTGTCCGGCGAGCAGGCGGAGGCGGTGCTCAGCTTGAAGCCAGACTCCGCCAGAAGTCCTTCCACTCCCGATACATCTCCCGGTCGCGGGACGCCGGGAGCAGGTGCTCGATCCGGTCCAGCTGGTGGGCCAGGGTCATCGGTGCGACGAGCGGCCGGAGTTCGTCGATGTCGGGTTCGCCGTGCCACCGCGCGACCGTGCTCCTGGCCTCCGCGGCCGAGCAGGGGAGTTCGGCGGTGAAATCGGCCAGCAGCCGTCCGGGCGACAGCAGCGCGACGCCCGGCCGCGGCCCGACCTCGAGCAGGAGGCTGGCGGACAGGTGGAACCGGTCGCCGGTGACGCTCAAGTGGGAGGTTCCGCCGAAGGTTTCCTGCCAGGCGAAGAAGTTCCCGGCGACCTCGTCGCAGCGACGCCATTCGGTTTCGCCGAGTTCACGGCAGTGCGCGATGAGGCCCCCGCGGAACTGTTCGCTCGTCAGCGGCCACTCCTCGTCGAGGAGCACGTCCGGGTCGAGCGCGGCCAGCTCCGCGGTGCGGATCCGGGACAGCCGGTCCACCAGGTCACGGAAGCTCAGCACCCTGAGTTCGGCCAGGTCGGGGAGCACGGGATCAGCGGCTCGCGCGGAAGGCCTCCGCGGGGATCGGCGCCACCGGCGGGCAGTTGCGGTGGTCGGCCTCCATGCACAGCTGGATGATCGTCAGCCGCGCCGAGGCCTGGTTGCCCGGGCCTGAGTTCTGGCCCGTGAACAGCGAACTCAGCTTCTCCGCCGCGCCGCAGTTCTTGAACGGGGGCAACGTGAAGCCGCGGTACTTCGGGTCCGGGTTCGCCGGGTCCGTGCCGATCAGTCCGCCGGTGAACGGGTCGTACTCGCCGATCATGTCGATCGGCATCGGCGTCGCCGAGACGCAGTCCGGGCCCGCGTCGAGCGGGACGCCGTTCACCTTGACGTCGCTCAACCGGGACACCACGTCGAGGTGGTTGCGCAGGATGCCGTCGAACAGCGTGCCGAACGAGTGGATCATCGTACCGCTGCGGTAGTCGACCGGCAGGAACTCGACCGTCGCGCTGATCGGCAGGAACCCGTAGCCGAGGTAGGACACCGTCACCGGCGCGAACGCCACCTCGCCGGTGATCTCGCTGCGGATGGGGAACCCGTCGGGCGTCGTGATCCGGAACCAGACGCCGTTGACCAGCGCGGCCGGCTTGCTGCGGATCGTGGCGCCGGTCCTGGTGATCGTGGCCGTGTTGTCGATCTGGTTCGGCTGCAGGGGAAGGACCAGCGTGACGTTCTCGTCGGCCGGCGGCTCTTCGTCCACCAGGGAGTGTTTCTGCGAGCCGCCCGGCTGGGGCGCCGGCGTGGCCTTCTTGCCCGGAGCCGGTTTGCCCGGCCCCGGTGCGGCGGCCGCCAGCACCGCGACCGAGCCGAAGGAGAGGTCCTCGCCCGCGTCGGCGGTGCACGCCACCTGCTCGGCGGGCTGTTCCGGCGGTGCGCCCGTCGGGCCCAGCGCGAGTTTCGGTGCGCTCAACCGGATCTTCAGCAGACCGGCAGCGGACGGGGAGAACGCCGGGAGCTTCCCCTTGGCCGTCAGGAGCAGGTCGCCGTCGGCCGGGAGCGGCGTCGCGGGGATGGTCAGCGGGACGGCGAGGGTGTCCTTGACCTTCCCCTGCTCCAGCAGCAGCTGGAAGGTCAAGCCGCCTTCGAGGGTGGCGGCCGTGCCCAGCAGCTGCTGGGCGGCGGCGCGCGGCAGCGAGAACGACACGGCCAGGCCGTCGATCGTCGCGGGCTTGCCCACGGTCATCGAAACCGGCAGCGTGGCCTCGGTCTTCACGTCGAGCTTCAGCGGCCCCACCGGGTCGGCGAAGGGGCAGGACGCCGCGACCGTCTTCACGACCTCGCGCCCGCCCTTGCCGGCGTCCGCGGCGGCGGTCCCGGGCGCGGCGGAACCCGTCCCGGTGAACGCGCCGGTGCTCACCGACACCGCGCACACCAGCGCGAGAGCGCCGCGGGTCGCCGTCCGCCGGGTCAGCCGTCGGGCCATGCCGTGCTCCTGTCCGTGCCGCGGGGAAACGAGCCGTAGGGATGGCCGGGGCCCCGGCCATCCCTACGGTGAAACCTAGATCAGCGCTGTCACGTGATGACGAAGTTCGGCGAGAACGCCAGGTTCTGCGCCGGGCTCGTCGTCTTCGGCGTGCAGCTCATGTTCCAGTTCGCCCAGGTGTTGTTGGACGCCTTGTGGAACTGCAGGGCCGCGGTGATCGGCGTGCCGAGCGACAGGGTGTCGCTGCCCGCCGTCGCCGGGGCGGTGTAGGTCGGGATCGACGAGGTCGCCACTTGGCTGATGTTCACCGTGATCGGGCCGCCGGCCGGGTAGATCGTCTCGGGGATGTTCAGCCCGCTCGCCGGGCCGGAGACCGAGCCGCGCGCGGCGGTCACCGGAACCGTCGCGGTGCCGCGGAGGCCGTCGTAGCCGACCGCGGTCAGCAGCGAGTGGACGGCCGCGGAGATCGTCGCGGTGCCACCGACGTTGGTCGGCACGGCGGTTCCGCCGGCGGCGATCGAGTCCGGACCGGTCAGGAACGCGGTGATGGCCACGTCCTGCTGCGGGATGCCGGGGAAGGTGCACCGGTAGGTGGCGCCGGCGTTGTAGGTCGTGTCGGCCGAGGCCACACCGGTCAGCACCATGCCGAGCGCGCTGACGGTGGCGGCGGTCGCGGCCGCCTTGAGGGACAGGTTCCTGAGTCGGGTCATGACTGTCAATCTCCTTCGATCATCCAGTTGACGTCTCGGGCGGGCGTTGCCCACGCGCCCCGCGGACCAAAGCGGTACCGCGAATTCCCCCGGGTGTTTTCCCTGGTGCAGCCCGAACCCTCGCGAGGTGGCTGTGATAAATGAGGTTACTCGCCAGTCGGTTGCGCAACAAGGATGTCACGTGGTCGGTTTCCACCGGCCATTGCCCGGATGAGTTCTTGTCAACACCGGAGCAGTGCGGCGATGACCTTGGTGCGATTTTGACAAATACTCGACCCCGTTCCGATCGGTGGTTGTCCGCGTTACTATCGATACCACGCGCGCACCGTGACAGCGGGAATCGATTCAGCGAAAGAGGATGCCGTGGCCCCCCGTTTCCGCACCGCCCACCGCCGGGCCTCCGTGCTCCTCGCCGCCACCCTGGCCGCCGTGCCGGTGGTGTCGGCGGCGTCCGCTTCCGCGCAGGGGCCGGACACCGGCGGCGTCGTCGAATGGGGGTTCTCGAACTACATCATGGGCCCGCCCCCGGAGGCTTCCGACGGGCTGAGCGCCGTCTCCATGGGGGGCATGGACGCCATGGGCCTCCGAGGCGGCCAGGTCCTGGTCTGGGGCGACAACAACTTCGGGCAGACCGAGGTCCCCGAGGCCGCGCTGTCGGGCGTGAGCGCGATCGCCGCGGGCTGGGGCCACGAGCTCGCGCTCAAGAACGGCGGGGTCCTGGCCTGGGGGAACGACTGGTACGGCCAGGCCCAGGTGCCCGCCGACGCGAAGTCCGGCGTCACCGCCATCTCGACCAGCGCCATGCACAACCTCGCCCTCAAGGGCGGACGCGTGCTCAGCTGGGGCCTGCGGTCGGACGTCCCGGCCGCGGCGACCTCCGGCGTCGCCGCCGTCTCCGCCGGTGGCGACCACAGCCTGGCGCTCAAGAACGGCGGCGTGCTCGCCTGGGGCGCCGACGACCACGGCCAAACCGACGTCCCGGCCGACGCCAAGTCGGGTGTCACCGCGATTTCCGCCGGTCACCAGCACAGTCTCGCGCTCAAGGACGGCCGGGTCATCGCCTGGGGCCGCAACGACAACCACCAGGTCGACGTCCCCGAGGCGGCGCAGTCGGACGTCGTCGCGATCGAGGCCGGGTGGACCTTCAACTTCGCGCTCAAGAGCAACGGGGACTACGTCGCCTGGGGGTCCAACGACGTGACCGAAGGCGACCCGGTGGGCTGGGGACTCTGCGGGCCGTTCCTCTCCCTCTCCGCCGGCGACCGGTTCACCGTCGCGCTCAAGGCGGACCCGAACGCGCCCTGCTGACCTGACCGCGGAAAGAGGGGCCTCCCGGTGTGGGAGGCCCCTCTTTCCGTACCCGGTCAGCCTTCGGTCTTGGCCGCCAGGTCCAGGGAAATTGTGTTGCCCGGGCCGGACACCAGCGCGCCCAGGGCCAGGTCGGCGATGAAGCAGTTCTTGAAGTCCGGGATCGTGTACGTGCCCGTCACCGTGATCTTCGGGCCGAAGATGTCCACGTCCTTGGCGCTCAGGTCCAGGTCGAGCGGCTTGCTCGCCTTGCAGCTGCCCGGCACCGTCGGCAGCGGGATCACCGGGACCAGCAGGCCGGCCCAGATGTCGTAGATCTCCATGTTCGCCTGGGCGTGCGTGGTCAGCGTGCCGTCGGCGATGGTGCCCGTGGCCGGGCCCGTCGGGGTGATCTTGACCTTCGCCTTGATCTTGAAGATGCCCGAGACCAGCGAGATGTTGGCCTGCGACGGCGGCAGCGTCAGGTCGGCGCGCAGCCCGACCGAGCCGGTCTGGTCGTCGATGATCAGGGCGCCGTCGAGGTTGCCCGGGCCCAGGGCCATCGCGCTGCCGGTCTTCTTGACGACCGTGCTGCCGGTGACCGTGTAGCCGACCGGGATCTCGACCACGTCGGCCGAGGCGGGAACGGCGGTGACAACGCTCATCGCGATGCCGGCGACCGCCGTGACCGCGGCCGCGCGTGCCCATTTCCGGCCGTTCTTCCGAGTGCGCGACAAAGTAAGCATGCCGACTCTCCTTCATATTGTGAAACAGCGGGGAAAACGGGATCAGCGAGGGGTGAGCCCGGTGATTTTCCAGGTGTTTCCCTCACGTTCCGCGGTCACCGAAAGCTGGGCCGCGGCGGAACTGCTGGAATTGTTGTCGGCGCGGGTCGCCGATTGGTCCAGGAACACGAGCAGCCGGGCCCGGCCGTCGCGGATCTCCTGCACCGCGGACGACGTCACCCGCGTAGCCAGCACCAGTTTCTGGGCCGGTGCTTTTTCCTTCACCTGCGCGAACAGCCGGTCGTAGGTGGTGAGGGCGTCGCCGCGCAGGACGTCCTTGGCGGCCTGCTCGGTGACGTCGGTCCGGTCGTAGGAGTAGGAGAAGATCCGGTTGAGCGCGAGCGTCACCGCCGAGGTGACCTCCGCGGTGGCCCCGACGTCGGTCAGGGCGTGGTTGGCCGCGGCCGGATTGTCCGCCGCCGACCGCGTCAGCAGCGTGAAGGTCACGCCGGCGCCGGCCAGCAGCACCGAGACGGCGACCAGGAGCGGCAGCAGGAACCGGCGGCGCCGCGGCTCCTCGACGACGACCTCGTCGACCTCGTCTTCGCTCACTGGCAAAGCCTCGGTGCTCATCTCGCCCCCACCGGCAGCTCGTCGAGCGCGCTGAGCTTCCAGCCGCCGTCGGTCCGGCTCAGCCCCGCGGCGAACCGGTTGCGCTTGGTCGCCGGCGCGACACCTTCCTTCTGCGCGGTGATCTCCACCGACGCGATCAGCTTCGCGGTCCCGGCGTGCTCGTCCAGTTCACTGAGCGCCGCGTCCAGCACCTTGCCGGTGGACACCGTCGCGTCCTGGGTGAGGGTCTTCTTCGTCGTGTCGTCGGTGTGGGCGAGCCGGTCGTGCAGCGGGCCGGTCGACGCGTCGAGCCACTGCGCGAGCCCCTGGTCGAGCTGGTGGTAGTCGAGGGTGCACAGCCGCGCGACCAGCTCGCGGCCGGCGGTCAGCGCCTCGTCGCGCGCGGTGCCGTAGGTCAGCTCGGCGCTGTGCGCGGTGCGGTACCAGGTGAACCCCGACCAGCCCGCGAAGGCGGCGGTGACGACGACGGCAAGCACCGCCACCCGCAGCGGCCATTTCACTTTCCCAGCCACAGCATCTCCTCGAGGGTCGGGGATACGGCCAGGCCATCGGACGACGCCGTGAGCGGGGCGCCCGAGCCGGGCACCGCCGCGGGCGGCACGGCCAGGTGCCGCGCGTTCTGCGAGCCGCGCACCGACGTCGCGTCGCCCGGCTCGAGCGTGCAGGACGCCCCGGTGTTGAACGGCAGCGGCGAGGTGTCCGTGCTGGGCCGGAACTTCGTGCCTTCGTACCCGGCGCGGCAGGGGAGCGGGTCGTAGAAGGTCAGTGCCATGCCGAGGTTGCCGTCGCCGCCGTCGAAGGCCGTCGACGTCGCCGCGACCACCTTCGGCGTCGCGACCAGCAGCTGTTCCAGCTGGCTGGTGCGGGCCTGGAACACCTGCGCCGTGGTCAGCAGGTTGGCCAGCAGGATCGGCAGGCCGGGATCGGTCTCCCGCAGCAGGCTCCCCAGCTCGGACGCGGCGGGTGGCGCGGTGGCGATCAGCCGCCGCAGGTCACCGTCCGAAGAGGACAGCTGCGCGGCGAACAGCTTGGCGTTGTTCGTGAACGAGCGCCATTCGGCCGACGAGTCCAGCTGGGTCCGCAGCACGGTCGAGCCGTCGTCGATCAGCTTCGTCGTCTGCGGCAGGTTGACCGCCGCGTCCTTCGTGAACGACGTCGCCGTGTCGAGCAGCACCTGCAGGTCCGGGCCGGTGCCGCGCAGGGCGTCGTCCAGCTCGTCGACGACCGTGCGCAGGTCGCCGGTCGGCACCGACGCGGTCAGCGAGTCGAGGTCGCCGAGCAGGTGCTGCACCGGCATCGGCAGCGTCGTCTTCTCCCGCGGGATGACCGAGCCGCCGGCCAGGTACGGGCCGTCGGACGTCCGCGGCTGCAGGTCGACGTACTGCTCGCCGACCGCCGACCGGTTGGCGACCACGGCCTGGGCGTTCGACGGGATCGGCGGGGCCGAGCCGTCGATGACCAGGTCGGCCTCCATCCCGGACGGCGTCAACCGCAGGTCGCCGATCCGCCCGACGGCGACCCCGCGATACGTCACCTCGCCGTTCGTGAAGATGCCGCCGCCTTCGGCGAGTTCGAGCTTGACGGTGTAGCCGCTGCCGCCGAAGAGCCGGTCGATCCCGGCGTAGTTCGCGCCGACGAACGCGACCGTGACGAGCGAGATCACCACGAACGCGACGACCTGGATCCGGACCCGGGTGGTCAGCATCACTGGCCTCCCGTCGGCAGCGGCAGGACCGGCAGGCCGGGCGGCGTGCCCTCGCCCGGCGGCGGGAGCGGCACCCCGGGCGCCGGGATGACCGACAGGTACACGTTGAGGTAGTCGCCCTTGATCGCCGGGATGACCGCGTCGGTGTACGGGAAGGACGGCAGGATCTCCAGGGCCTTCGGCAGCGACGCGCCGGCGTCGGCGAGGCGGTGCAGGATCGGGGCGAGCGCCCGGAGGTCGGCGACCAGGTCGTCCTTGCTCTTGTGGATGACGTCGGTGGCGACGCCGGAGAGGTCGTCGAGCGACTGCAGCATCGCCACGAGCTGGGTGCGCTGGTCGGTCAGCGTGCGCAGCCCCGGCGTCAGGTCGGTGAGCGCACCCGACACCTGCTTGTCGCGGTCGGCGAGCGTCGTCGCGAGCCGGTTGACGCCTTCGAGGGCCGCGGTGATGTCCTGGCGGTGCGCGTCCAGGTCGGTGGCGAGGGTGTTGACGCCGGAGAGGAACGAGCGGATCTGCGTCTCGTTGCCGGTCATCACCTTGGACAGCTCGCGGTTGATCGTCTGCAGCTGCCCGATGCCGCCGCCGTTGAGCAGCAGGGAAAGCGCGCCGAAGACCTCTTCGAACTCGGGGTTGCGGTTGGTCCGCGACACCGGGATCACGGCGTTGTCGGCCAGCCGCGCGCTCGCGTTGGTCTCCTTGTCCGGTGCCGCCAGTTCGACGAACTTCTCGCCGAGCAGGCTGGACTGCCGCAGCCGCGCGACGGCGTCGGCGGGCAGCGAGACGTCGCCGTTGACCTCGACGACGGCTTCCGCGGTCCAGCCGTCGCTGCCGAGCCGGATGGTCTGGACGCGCCCCACCGGGACGTCGCCGACCTTGACCGCGGCCTGCGGCACCAGGTCGAGGACGTCGGCGAACTGGACGGTGACGTGGTACGGGTGGTCGCCGACGTCGGCGCCGCCGGGCAGCGGCAGGTCGTAGACACCTTTGAACTCGCCGGAGCAGGCCGTCAGCACCAGGCAACAGCCGGCGGCCAGCGCTGTGACGCGTCGGAGTGGTTTCATCGCCCGCCTGCCTCGTTCGTGTAGACGGACCCGGTCACCGGCAGCGGCAGGTAGTCGAGCAGGTCGGTGCGGCTCTGCAGCGCCCCGGTCGCCGGGTCGATCGTCTGGAGCAGGTTGGCCGCGGCCAGCGGCGCGGTCTCGAGGGTCTCGGCCAGCGACGCGCGCTGGTCGACGAGCGTCTGCGTGGTCACCGCCAGCTTGTCCACATTGGACTTGATGAGGGCCCGGTTGTCCTTGAGGAACCCCTGGATGTCGCCGAGCGCGGAGCCGAGCGAACGCAGCGCCGAGGCCAGCTCGTCGCGGTTCGCCGCCAGCGTGCCGGACACCGACGAGAGCTGCTGGTTGACCTTCGACACCTGCGCGTCGTTGTCGGCCAGCATGCTGGTGAACCGCTGCAGCTCCCGGACGGTGGTGAACAGGTCGCCGGAGTTGCCGGCCAGCGTCCGGGCCAGCTCGGAGAGCTGCTTGACCGAGTCGTGGAACGCGGTTCCGTTGCCGCGCAGGTTGTTCGCGCCGGTGGTGAGCAGGTCCGACAGCGCGCCGTTCTTGTTGGCGCCGTCCGGGCCGAGCGCCTTGGTGAGCGTGTCGAGGCTGGCGTACAGCTCATCCAGCTCGACCGGCGTCGCGCTGCGATCGACCCCGATGGTCGCGCCGTTCCCCAGCCGCGGCCCGCCGCGCGCGGGCTTGGAGAACTGGACGTACCGGTCGGCGACGACGCTGGGCGCGATGACGACGACGTCGGTGTCGGCGGCGATCGGCGCGGAGCCGTCGTAGGTCAGCGTCACCTCGACCTGCTCGCCGCGCGGCGTCACCGACTCGACCTGGCCGATCCGGACGCCGAGCAGCCGGACGTCGGAGCCGCTGTACACGCCGACCGCACGCGAGAACAGCACGGTGGCGCGGTCGAGGCCGGTGCCGGAGAAGATCCACCACAGCGCGGCCACGACGGCGAGCGCCGTGACGACCGCCGCGGCGAGGAACCGGTAGGTGCGGGTGGCGTTCACTTCGGGGCTCCGAACTGCTTCGGCGGCGTGCACGGGTCGCGGTTCTCCGGCAGCAGGCCGCAGAGGTAGGCGTCGAGCCAGCGGCCGTTGCCGAGCGCGTTGTTCGCGAGCCGGAAGTACGGGCCGGCGGCGGCCAGGCTCTTCTCCAGGTTGCCGTTCTGGCGCGAGAGCAGGTCGGTCACCGTGTTCAGCTGGCTCAACGCGGGTTTGAGCGCCGCGGTGTTGTCGGCGACCAGGCCGGAGAGCTGGGTGGCCAGCGCCTGCGCGCCGGTCAGCAGGTCGTGGATGGCCTGGCGCCGCCGGTCGAGCTCGCCCAGCAGCAGGTTGCCGTCGGAGAGCAGCTGCTCGAAGTCCTCGTTGGAGTTCGCCAGCGTCGTGGTGATCTGCTTGGCGTTGGCCAGCAGGCCGGCGAGCTGGTCGTCGCGCGAGGACACGGTCTTCGACAGCGCGGACAGGCCGTCGAGCGCGGTGCGCACGTGGGCCGGGGCGTTGCGGAAGGTGTCGCTGATCGCGGTGAAGCTGTCGGCGAGCTGCGCGGTGTCGATCGAGCCGGCGGTGTTCGCGAGGCCGTTGAACGCCTCGGTGACGTCGTAGGGCGTGACGGTCCGGGTGCGCGGGATCGCCTGGTCCGGATCCTGCACGGCGTCGCCGGTCGGCTTGAGCGCGAGGAACTTGCGGCCCAGCAGCGTCTTGATCCGGATCTCCGCCGACGTCCGGTCGCCGACCCACGCGTTCTTGACGCGGAAGGTGACGAGCACGTGGTCCTCGGCCAGCTCGACGTCGCGCACCTCGCCGACCTTGATGCCGGCGACGCGGACCTCGTCGTCGGCCTGCAGCCCGGCCGCTTCCGAGAACTCGGCGCGGTAGGTGGTGCCGCCGCCGACGACCGGCAGGTTGTCGTAGTTGAACGTCACGGTCAGCAGCGCGGCGAGGACGACACTTCCCGCGACGCCGAGGGTGAGCGGATTGCGTTCCTTGAAGGACTTCACGAGCCGCACCTCTCCGCCGTGACGGGCGTCCCGCGCGGGGGCGTGGTCTGCAGGGTGGCGCTGCAGAGGTAGAAGTTCATCCACGAGCCGTAGGAGGCGATCCGGCCCAGGCTGTTCAGCTTCTCCGGCAGCGTGCCCAGCGTCTGCTCGAGGCCCGGCAGCGTCTTGTCATCGGCGAGGTTCTTCGTGACGCGGTCGAGCCCGGTGATGCTGTCCTTCAACGGGGTCCGCGCGTCGCCGAGCAGGCCCGCGGTGGCTGTGGAGAGGTCGCCGAGGCCGCCGATCGCGTCGCCGATCGCGGTGCGGTCCGCGGCCAGGCCGGAGACGAGCTCCCGCAGCGTCGAGATCAACGTCGTGAGCGCGGTTCCCTTGCTGTTCACCGTGCCGAGCACGTGGTTGAGGTTGGTGATCACGTCGCCGATCAGCTGGTCGCGGCTCGCCAGCGTCGACGTCAGCGAGCCGGTGTGGGCGAGCAGTTCTTCGACGGTGCCGCCTTCGCCTTGCAGCACCTGGACGATCTCGCCGGAGAGCTGGTTGACGTCGGTGGGCGAGAGCGCCTGGAACAGCGGCTTGAAGCCGTTGAAGAGGTCGGTCAGGTCCAGCGCCGGCGTCGTGCGGTCCAGCGGGATCTCGCCGCCGACCGGCAGGGTGCCCGTGCCGCCCGCGCCGCGTTCGAGCGCGATGTAGCGCTGCCCGACCATGTTGCGGTACTTGATGACCGCGCCGACGTCGGCGGGCAGCTGCCGGCCCTCGTCGAGGGAGAACCGGACGTGCGCCAGGCTGTGGCCGGCGATCTCCAGCTCTTCGACCTGGCCGACCCGGACCCCGGAGATCCGGACGTCGTCGCCGACGTTCAGCGAGGTCGCGTCGGTGAAGGTGGCGCCGTAGAGGTCGGTGCGGCCGACGCCGGTGTTGGCGATGGACACGGCCAGCAGCACGGTCGCGGCGGTGGTGACCAGGATGAAGATCAGGCTCTTGACGAGCGGGGCGGCGAACTTCCTCACTTGAGCGTCACCTCCGTGCCGCGGTAGAGCGCGCCGACCAGCACGCTGCTCCAGTCCGCGACCTGCCCGGTGGGCACGCCCAGCTGCGGCGCGAGGATCGTGGCGAGCAGTTCGCGTTCCTGCGGGGAGTTCGCGACGCCGAGGTCGTCGCGGGTGCCGGTCATGAGCGGGTGCTGCGGCGCGCCGGGCGCGACCGCGGCGGTGCCGGTCGTCGGGGCGACGCCGCTGGGGTAGCAGCGCGGGCCGCCGCCGTCGGCCGGGTACATCGGGTCGTCCTTGCCGGGCACGTACTTGCCGCGCGCCTGGCTGACGGTGACCTGGGCGTGCATGCCGGGCTGGTTCGTGCCCTTGCCCAGTGCCTCGTCGACGGGCTCGCGCAGCGCGTCCATCGCCTTGATGGTGCAGGGGAAACTGGGGGAGTAGCGCGCCGCGACCTCCAGCGCCGAACGGCTGTCGGCGGAGAGGGCGATGATGTTGTTCTTGTTGCGGTTCAGGAATTCCCGGACCTCACCCGACGAACCGGAGACCTCTTGGTAGACCGTCCCGAGGTCGGGTGCCTTGTCCCGCACGGTGTTCAGCGTGACGGCGGAGTCGGTGAGCGCGTCCAGGAGGTCCGGGGCGATGTCGCCGTAGAGCCGGGAAACCGACGCGAGGTCCTGGACGTCCTTGGTGAACGCCGGCAGCTGCGGGTTGAAGTCCGTCAAGTAGTCCGCGGCGGTGGAGAGCGTCTCGCCGATCTGCTCGCCGCGTCCCTGCAACGCCGTCGACACCGCGGTCAGCGTCGTCGCGAGCTTCTGCGGCTGGACGGCTTTCAGCAGCGGCAGCAGGTTGTCGAAGACGCGCTCCAGCTCGATCGCGTTGGCCGAACGGTCCTGCTCGATCACGGAACCGGCGACCAGGTGCGGGGCCCGGACACCGTCCGGAATGGACAGCTGGACGTACCGCTCGCCGAACAGCGTCTTCGGCACCAGCAGCGCGGAGACGTTGCCGGGCAGCATGTCCACCTTGTCCGGCTCCAGGGCAAGCGCTATCTCGGCGCCCTGCGGGGTCGCCCGGACTTCGCGGATCTCGCCGACGAGCACGCCGCGGGCCTTGACCTGGCCGCCCGTCTGCAGCTGGTTGCCGATCCGGCTCGCCTTGAGCGTCACCGGGACTGTGCTGACGAAGTCCTTGTCGTACACCTTGATCGAGAGCGTCACGAGCACGCCCAGCACCACCAGGAACAGCACGCCCGCGGTGCGGATCCCGGCCTTGCGGCGGGTCTCCCGTCTCATCCGGCCACCTGCACGGTGGTCGTCGCGCCCCAGATCGCCAGGGACAGGAAGAAGTCGAGCACGCTGATCGCGACGATCGCGGTGCGCACCGCGCGGCCGACCGCCACGCCGACACCGGCCGGGCCGCCGCTCGCGCGGAAGCCGTAGTAGCAGTGGGCCAGCACCACGACGACGCTGAACACCAGGACCTTCCCGAACGACCACAGCACGTCGCCGGGTGGGAGGAACAGCAGGAAGTAGTGGTCGTAGGTGCCCGCGGACTGGCCGAAGAACCAGACGGTGATCTGCCGCGAGGCGAGGTAGCTCGACAGCAGCCCGATCGCGTAGAGCGGGATGACGGCGAGGAAGCCGGCGATCACCCGCGTCGTCACCAGGTACGGGACGCTCGGGATGCCCATGACTTCCAGGGCGTCGATCTCCTCGGAAATCCGCATCGCGCCGAGCTGCGCGGTGAACCCGCAGCCGACGGTGGCGGAGAGGGCGAGCCCGCTCACCAGCGGCGCGATCTCGCGCGTGTTGAAGTAGGCGGAGACGAACCCGGCGAACGCCGACGTCCCGACCTGGTTGAGCGCGGAGTAGCCCTGCAGGCCGACGACCGTGCCGGTGGCGACGGTCATCCCGATCATCACGCCGATCGTGCCGCCGATGACGGCGAGCGCGCCGCTGCCGAAGCTGACTTCGGCCAGCAGCCGGACGATCTCGCGCAGGTAGCGGTGCAGCGCGCGGGGGATCCAGGCGATCGCGCGGAGGAAGAAGAGGATCTGGTCGCCGAGGGTGTCGAGGAAGCCGAACCGGCGGTCGACGGCCTCGCGGACGCGTGCCGTTCTCGGGAGTTCCGTGGTGGTCACGATCAGCTCCCCTTGGGCGGCACGAGTTGCAGGTAGACGGTGGTGAGCACCAGGTTCAGCACGAAGAGCAGCAGGAAGGTGATGACGACGGACTGGTTGACGGCGTCACCGACCCCCTTCGGGCCGCCCTTGGGGTTGAGCCCGCGGTAGGCGGCCACGACCCCGGCGACGAACCCGAAGATGACCGCCTTGATCTCGCTGATCCACAGGTCGGGCAGCTGGGCCAGGGCCGAGAAGCTCGCCAGGTACGCGCCGGGCGTCCCGTGCTGCATGATCACGTTGAAGAAGTAGCCGCCGAGCACGCCGACGACGCTGACCATGCCGTTGAGGAAGACGGCGACGCCCATCGCGGCGAGCACCCGCGGCACGATCAGCCGTTGCACGGGCGAGACGCCGAGGACTTCCATGGCGTCGATCTCTTCGCGGATGGTGCGCGAGCCGAGGTCCGCGCACATCGCGCTGCCGCCCGCACCGGCGATGAGCAGCGCGGTGACGATCGGGCTGGCCTGCTGGATGATGGCGAGGACGCTGGCGGCGCCGGTGAACGACTGCGCGCCGATCTGCGTGGTCAGCGACCCGATGTGCAGCGCGATGACCGCGCCGAACGGGATGGAGACCAGGGCCGTCGGCAGGATCGAGACGCTCGCGATGAACCAGAACTGCTGGATCAGCTCACGCAGCTGGAACGGGCGGCGGAACGTCAGCCGGACGACGTCGAGGCCGAGCCCGTAGAGCCGCCCGGTCTGCCGCAGCGCGGCGGCCCCGGGGAACGACGTCGTCGTCGTCCGTTCGGCCATTCGTGTGCCTCCCCAGCGGTTCCGGCGGCACGCCGAATACACCCGAGGTGAGCAAGGGGAAATGGTCCGAACGGGGTAACAAATGTCGGCCATTCACGGTCTCGGGGGACACCGTGCCGTTTCCTACTGGTCGGTACGCTAACGACGGCCCTGCTGGGAGACAAGAACTTGAGCGGGATCACGCGGTCACGGGCTGGTAACCGCGCATTTCTTGTCCGGCGCTGACAAACGGACCGGATCTTGTTGTCAGAAGTGGAAAAGAAAATACCGACCCGGGTGTCGGAAGAGACGGATGGGCACCTTTGTAACACCGGACGGTCACTCGCGCCCGCCCGAAAGGTCACCCGCGGCCGCCCGGGACGTCTTGAATGAGTCATTCAGGACCTCAGGTGCCCCGAATGACTCATTCAAGACCGCTCCTCAGGACTTGAGGCCGGCCAGCAGCTCGTAGGACCGGACCCGGTCGGCGTGCCCGTGGACCATCGTCGTGACCATCAGCTCGTTCGCGCCGGTGTCGGCCAGCAGCTGCTCGAGTCCCTTGTGGACCGTCTCCGGCGAGCCGATGATGCTCGAGCCGAAGCGGTCGGCCAGGAACGCGCGGTCGACCTCCGTGTACGGGTACTCGGCCGCCTCCTCCGGCGTCGGCAGCGCGATCGGGCGGCCGCGGCGGAGGCTCAGGAACGTCAGCCCGGACGGCCCGGCGAGGAACTGCGCGCGCTCGTCCGTCTCGGCCGCGACGACCGACACGCCGAGCATCACGTACGGCTCGTCGAGCACGCCCGGCCGGAAGTTCTCGCGGTACAGCTGCACGGCCGGGATGGTGTTCTCGGCGGCGAAGTGGTGGGCGAAGGAGAAGGGCAGCCCAAGCCGCCCGGCGAGCTGCGCGCTGAAGCCGCTCGAGCCGAGCAGCCACACCGGCGGCTGGTTGCCCTCGGCGACTACCGCGTTGACCCCGCGGGCCTCCGAATGGGTGAAGTAGCCGATCAGCTCCTGCAGGTGCTCCGGGAAGTTGTCCGCGGACAGCCCGCCGGGGCCGCGCAGCGCCAGCGCGGTCCGCTGGTCGGTGCCCGGCGCGCGGCCGATGCCGAGGTCGATGCGACCCGGGTGGAAGGCCTCGAGGGTGCCGAACTGCTCGGCGACGACGAGCGGCGCGTGGTTGGGCAGCATGATCCCGCCCGACCCGACGCGGATCCGCTCGGTCGCGTCGGCGACGTGCCCGATCAGCACGACCGTCGCGGAGCTGGCGATGCCGGGCATGTTGTGGTGCTCGGCCAGCCAGTAGCGGGTGAAGCCCAGCCGTTCCGCGTGCCGGGCGAGGTCCAGGGTGTTGCGCAGCGTCTCGCCGACGGTGTTCCCCTCCGAAACGGGGGACAGGTCGAGCACGGACAGCGGCACGTCAGGCAGTGAGCTCACAACCGGGGTCAACGCCCCGGTGCCGCGAATGCTTCCCCGTCCGCTGTGACGGCCTTCACGGCGGGACGGCGAGGTGGGGCCGCGGCCTCCGAAGCGGCCGAGGAGACCGGCATCCGCGGGGCGGCGCCGACCTCACGGCAGTGGCCGAGTTCGCCCTCGCCCGGCCCGCGCGGCGCATGGCCCGCTGAGGTGAAAGCGGCCGGTTTTCCCGAACGGGCCCGGTCCGGCGCGCAACCCGATACCGTGTGACGGAAACCGGAAAAGGGAGGACGGGGTGCCGCGTCCGGAGCGACCCTTGGATCCCGGGGACGACCCGCTGACCGCATTCGCCGCCGATCTGCGGCGGTTGCGGGAAAGCGCCGGGAATCCGACGTACCGCGAGCTCGGCCGGCGCGCGCACTATTCGGCCGGGACGCTTTCGGAGGCGGCCGGCGGGCGGAAACTCCCCAGCCTGGCCGTGACCCTCGCCTACGTCCGGGCCTGCGGCGGGGTGCCCGCTGAATGGGAAGAGCGCTGGCACGCCGTCGCCGACGACGCGCGTCCGGACGAGGCCGCCGCGCCCGAGCCGGAAACCGGGGAAAAGCCGCCTTACGTCGGGCTGGCGGCATTCACCCCCGCCGACGCCGGCCGGTTCTTCGGCCGCGAGCGGCTGGTCGAAAAGCTCGTCACCCGGCTTTCGGGACAACGTTTTCTCGCCGTTCTCGGCGCCTCCGGCTCGGGGAAGTCGTCGCTGCTGCGGGCCGGCCTGCTGCCGTCGGTGAAGGACCCGGTCGTCCTGCTGACCCCGGGCGCCCGGCCGCTGCAGGAGTGCGCGGTGAAGTTCGCCGCCGCGCTCGGCCTAGCGCCCGGGGCGCTGCTCGACGACTTCGCCGCGCACCCGCGCAACCTCGGCCTCGCCGCCCGGCAGCTCGCCGAGCTGGAAGACACCGACGTCGTGCTCGTCGTGGACCAGTTCGAAGAGGTCTTCACCCTCTGCCAGGACGAGCAGGAACGCGCGCGCTTCCTCGACGCGCTCGTCACCGCGACCACCGAGCCCGGCAGCCGGACCCGGGTCGTCCTCGGCATCCGCACCGACTTCTACACCCACTGCGCGCGGCACGCGGACCTCGCCGAAGCCATGCAGGACGCGCAGGTCCTTGTCGGCCCGATGACCACCGAGGAGCTCCGGCAGGCGATCACGCGGCCCGCCGTCGACGCCGGGTACCGCGTCGAGACCGCGCTCGTCTCGCGGCTCGTCGCGGACGCCACCGGCCGGCCCGGCGTGCTGCCGCTGCTCTCGCACGCGCTCCTCGAAACGTGGCGACGCCGGCGCGGCACCACGCTCACCCTGGCCGGGTACGAGTCGACCGGCGGCATCGAGCGGGCCATCGCCCAGACGTCGGAAAGCACTTTCGCGCGGCTCTCGCCCCGGCAGCAGCGGCTGGCCCGGCAGGTCTTCCTCCGGATGACCGCGCTCGGCGAAGGCACCGAAGACACCAAGCGCCGGATCGGCCGGGGCGAGCTCGACACCGACGACGAGGACACCGCCGTCGTGCTCGACGGGCTCGCCGCCGCGCGGCTGGTCACCCTCGACGACACCGGCATCGAGATCACGCACGAGGCCCTCATCCGCGGCTGGCCGCGGCTGCGCGAATGGCTCACCGAGGACCGCGAGGGCCTGCGCGTGCACCGCCAGCTCACCGAGGCGACCGACGCCTGGGAGGCCGTCGGCGAGGACTCCGGCTGGCTCCATCGCGGCACCCGGCTGGCCCTCGCGCGGGAGTGGGCCGCACGCCAGGACACCGCGCTCTCCCAGCGGGAACGGCGGTTCCTCGACGCCAGCCTCGCCGTTGAACACGCGGAGCAGGAGCGCGACCGCCGGCGCACCCGGCGGCTGCGTCAGCTCGTCGCGCTGCTGGCCGTGCTGCTGGTCGTCGCCGTCGCGGCCACCGCGTACGCCGTGCACGCCCAGAGCACGGCCACCGACCAGCGCAACAGCGCGCTCGCGCAGAAGGTCGCCGGGCAGGCGCTGGCCATGCGCGCCACCAACCCCGCGCTGGCCGCACAGCTCGCGCTCGCCGCGTACCGCCTCGACCCGAGCGCCGAAGCCCGCAGCAGCGTGCTCGGCGTGTTCGCGACGCCGTATTCGGCCCGCGTCACCGGGCACACCGGCCGGGTCAACACCGTCGCGCTGCGCCCGGACGGCCGCGTTCTCGCCACCGCGAGCTGGGACGGCACCGCGCGGTTGTGGGACGTCCACGACCCGCACCACCCGGTGCCGCTGGGCGTGCTGACCGGCCACACCGGCAACGTCAACAACGTCGCCTTCAGCGCCGACGGCCGGTCCGTCGCCACCGCCGGCTTCGACGGCACCGCACGGGTCTGGGACGTCAGCGACCCCGCCCGGCCGGGGCCCGGGATGATCGTCGAACAGCACGAAGGCAAGTCCTACGCGGTCGCCTTCAGCCCGGTCGCGCCGCTGCTGGTCACCGGCGACGTCGCCGGCACGCTCCGGCTGTACGACACGACCGACCCCGTCCACCCGCGGCCGGTGGGGGAGCTGACCGGGCACACGTCGTACGTCAACAACGTCGCCTTCAGCCCGGACGGCCGGCTGCTCGCCTCGGCGTCGGCCGACAAGACCGCCCGCCTCTGGGACATTGCCGGGCGGCGCCCGCTCGGCGTCGCGACCGGGCACACCGACGTCGTGCACTCGGTCGCCTTCAGCCGCGACGGGCACACCCTCGCGACGGCTTCGGCCGATCAGACGGCGCGCTTGTGGGACGTCACCGATCCCGCCGCGCCGGCGCAGCTGGCGTCGCTCGGCGCGCACAAGGCGATCGTCCGGTCGGTCGCGTTCGGCCCGGACGGGCACACCCTCGCCACGACCGGCTTCGACCGCACCGCGCGGCTGTGGGACGTCGCCGATCCGCGGCAGCCGCGTGAGCTGCAGTCCCTGCCCGGGCACATCGGCGCGGTCGGGTCCGTGGTGTTCAGCCGCGACGGGCGCACGCTCGCCACGGCCAGCGACGACCAGTCCGCCCGGCTCTGGGACCTGCCCGGCCCCGCCGTCCCGGCCCACACCGCGCGGGCGTGCCACGAAGCCTTCGGCCGCGGGGTGCTCGCGACCGGCGGCTACGACGAGGTGGTGCGGCTGCACGACCTCGCCGACCCGGCCGCGCCCAGGACGGTCGCCACGATCGGCGGCTTCGGCGACGCGGTGTGCGGCGTCGCGATCAGCCCGGACGGCCGCACGCTGGCCACCGGCAGCTGGGACCACACGATGACGCTGCGGGACATCACCGACCCGGCCCACCCCGGGCCGCCGACGGTGTTCTCCCGCCCGCACGACGACATCGACGCGGTCGCGTTCAGCCCGGACGGCAAGGTCCTCGCCACGGCGGGCGACGGCCACACCGTCCGGCTCTGGGACCTCGCCGACCGCCTGCACCCGGTCGAGATCGCGAAGCTGCAGGGGCACGACGACGACGTCCACACGCTCGCCTTCAGCCCGGACGGCCGGACGCTGGCCAGCGGTAGCTGGGACCACACCGCGCGGCTGTGGGACGTCTCGGCGCCCCGGGCCCCGAGGCCGCTGGCCAAGCTCGAAGGGCACACCGACACGGTCTTCTCGGTCGCGTTCAGCCCGGACGGCCGCACGCTGGCGACCGCGGGCGCCGACCGCGTGGTGCGCCTGTGGTCGGTCGCCGACCCGGCCGCCGCGCGGGTTTCGGCGGTCCTCGCCGGGCACACGGACATCGTCATGGCGGTGTCCTTCAGCGGCGACGGCCGGGTGCTGGCGTCCGGCAGCTACGACCGCACGGTCCGGCTGTGGGACGTCGCCCGCGCCGAGCCGTACGCGGTGCTGCCCGAGGAAGCGGACCGGGTGTACGCGGTGCAGTTCGCCCCGGACGGCCACACACTGGCGGGCGCGGTCGCGGACGGCAAGGTACGGTTCTCGGAGACCGATCCTGACCGGGCGGCCGAAAGAATTTGCGCGGTCGCGGCGCCCCGCATCACCGAAGCCGAATGGTCGGCGAGCCTGCCGGGCATCGATTACTCGCCGCCCTGTTCATAACGAGTTGTTCGGCGTTGTTGTTCGGTGCGGGAGCGCGGACACCGAACAACGTTTGTCCACTAGACATGCCCTCGGACGGCGACGTCCCACGACGTTCACTCACCGGGGGTCTGAAGGGCTCCTTCAAGGGCGGGAGCCCCCGCATCCCGCCCTCGGAGGAGCCCTTCAGCGTGTCCGGGGCCGGTCAGCCCGCTGCCCGGGTGCGGAGCGGCTCGGCAAAGGTCTTGAATGAGTCATTCAGGACCTCTGAAGACCTGAATGAGTCATTCAAGACAGCCGTCAGCCAGCCGGGGGCCGCGCGCGATCGCGTCCGAGCTCACCGCCGCTGAAGCGGCTGGTCGCGCCGCGGGCTGTGCACTCGCGCCGGCCACATGACGTGAATGACTCATTCATGTCGTCAGGCGACATGAATGAGTCATTCACGTCATCCGGGTCAGCCGGCCGGGATCCAGTCGGGGTTGGACGCCAGCACGATCAGCTGCTGCGTCGCCCGGGTCAACGCCACGTACAGCACCCGCCGGCCCGTCGTCGACTCGACGATCAGGTCGTTCGGCTCCACGAGCACCACCGCGTCGTATTCCAGGCCCTTCGAATCGAGACTGCCGACGACCTTGAGCCGCTCGTCCGCCTGACCCGACACCCAGCCCGCGACCTCCGGCACCCGGTCCATCGCCGTGATGACGCCGACCGTGCCCTCGACCGCGCCCAGCAGCTCCTTCACCGCCGCCTGCGTCGCCGCCGCCAGGCCCGCCGCCTCGACCGGGCGGACCTCCGGCTCGACGCCCGTCTTGCGCACGGCCACCGGCAGCTCGCCCGCCTCCGCGTGGCCGGCCACCACCTTGGCCGCGAGGTCGAAGATCTCCGCCGAGTTCCGGTAGTTCGTCCGCAGCGTGAAGCGCCGCCGGGCCGTCTTGACGCCGAACGCCTGGTCACGCGCGGAAGCCGCCTCCGCCGGGTCCGGCCACGAGCTCTGCACCGGGTCGCCGACGACGGTCCAGCTCGCGTACTTGCCGCGCCGCCCGACCATCCGCCACTGCATCGGCGACAGGTCCTGCGACTCGTCGACGACGACGTGCGAGTACTCGTCGTAGTGCTCCGGGCGCGTCGGCGCCCCGCCGGAGCGCTCCGGCTCGACCTCGAGCACCTGGCGGCGCTTGCGCTTCGGCGGCGGCCCGATCAGCACGCGCAGCTCGTCGAGCAGCGCGACGTCCGCGATCGACCAGCCCCGCGAACGGTCCGCGAGGTCCGCCGCGAGCAGCGAGATCTCCTGCCGGTTCAGGACGCCCTTCGCGACCGACGCCAGCCGCTTCTCCTCGCCCAGCCACTTGAGGATCTGCGCCGGGTAGAGCACCGGCCACCACACGACCAGGAACCGGTGGAAGTCGATCCGCTCGCCGAGGTCGGTGATCAGCTCCGCGCGGTCGATCTGCTTCCCGTCGGCCTTCGCGTACTCCTCGGCCTTCGCCGCCAGCGCGTCGAGCAGCAGCTCCGCCGCCCGGATCCGCGACCGGTTCGGCGGCGCGCCCTGCGTGTGGGCCTTCCGGCGCACCTTCTCCAGCTCCCGCGCGGTCAGCTTGAGGACCTCGCCGCGGTAGACGATCCGCATCTCCTCCGGCGCGCCCGGCGGCGTGTCGCGCAGCGCCCGCAGCAGGATCTTGCGCATCCGCAGCGAGCCCTTGATCGCGGCCAGCGGCGCCGCGTCCTGCCGGGCCGCCTCCAGGCCGTCGAGGACCTCGCCGAGCGCGCGCAGTTCGACGTTCGTCTCACCCATCGAGGGGAGGACGCGCGAGATGTAGCTGGTGAACACGCCCGACGGCCCGATCACGAGCACGCCCGCCCCGCCCAGCTGACGTCGGTAGCGGTACAGCAGGTAGGCCGCGCGGTGCAGCGCGACGGCGGTCTTGCCGGTGCCCGGGCCGCCGGTGATCTCGGTGACCCCGCGCCACGGCGCCCGGATGACCTCGTCCTGCTCCTTCTGGATGGTGGCGACGATGTCGCGCATCTTCTCGCCGCGCGAGCGCCCCAGCGCGGCCATCAGCGCGCCTTCGCCGACGATCTGCATGTCCTCGGGGACGGCGTCGGCGATCAGGACGTCGTCGTCGACGTCGAGGACGTTCTGGCCCGAGCAGCGGATCACGCGCCGCCGCACGACGTCCATCGGCTCCTCGGCGGTGGCCTGGTAGAACGCGGCCGCGGCCGGCGCGCGCCAGTCCGTGACGAGGTTGTCGAACTCGGCGTCGCGGATGCCGAGCCGCCCGACGTAGGTGCGTTCGCCCTCGCGGTCGTCGAGGCGGCCGAAGACGAGCCCTTCGTACTCGGCGTCGAGCGACTGGAGCGTCTGGTTCGCGTGGTAGACCATCATGTCGCGCTCGAACAGCATCGACGCCTGCTCGAAGATCGCCTCGCGCTGCGCGCCCTGGCCGATCTCGTAGCCCTTCGTGCGCATCGCCTCGGCTTGGGTGCGCAGTTCGTCCAGACGGGTGTACACGCGATCGACGTGGGCTTGTTCGATGGCGATCTCGGCCCGTCTGACCCGAGGTTCCGACACGCATGGCTCCTTGACAGCTCTGGATCGCCTCCGAGGGCGAAGAACGACTCTACGCGTTGGCTCCGGCGGGCACACCGATGTCCCGGTTCTGAGTGCCGCGCGTCATCGGCTCACAATCAAGGGGTGACCAGGATCGTGGCCGGGACGGCGGGCGGGCGGCGGCTGAAGGTGCCGCCCAAGGGCACGCGGCCGACGTCGGAGCGCGTGCGGGAAGCCCTGTTCAACGCCCTCGAGACGGCGGGGGAGATCGACGGCGCCCACGTGCTCGACCTCTACGCCGGCTCCGGCGCGCTCGGCCTCGAAGCGCTCTCCCGCGGCGCGGCGGACGCCCTGTTCGTGGAGGCCGACCGGCGCGCGGTGGACGTCCTGCGCGGCAACGTCGCGGCGCTGGGCCTGGGCGGCACGATCCGGGCCGGGCAGGTCGAGACGGTCGTCGCGGCGCCGGCCCCGTCTTCGTACGACCTGGTCCTGGCGGACCCGCCGTACGCCGTCGACGCGGCCGCGCTGGGCAAGGTGCTGGCCTCGCTGGCCGCGGGCGGCTGGCTCGGGTCGTCGGCGCTGGTGGTGATCGAACGCGCCGCGCGCGACGGCGAGCCGGACTGGCCGCCGGGCTTCGAAGCGACGCGCGCGAAGAAGTACGGCGACACCGCGGTCTTCTGGGCCGAATACACGCCTGTGGCGTGAGCCACGCGGCGGAGACCGGGTGCGGCACGGTAGCGTCCGCGCCATGCGGCGTGCGGTCTGTCCCGGTTCCTACGACCCGGCCACCAACGGCCACCTCGACATCATCGAACGCGCGAGCGTGCTGTTCGACGAGGTCGTCGTCGCGGTCGGGGTGAACAAGAGCAAGAAGGGCCTCTTCGAGGTCGAAGAGCGCCTGGAGATGCTGCGCGAGATCACCGCGAAGCTGCCGAACGTGCGCGTCGACTCGTGGGAGGGCCTGCTGGTCGACTACTGCCGCGAGAACGACATCGCGGCGGTCGCCAAGGGCCTGCGCTCGGTCAGCGACTTCGACTACGAGCTGCAGATGGCCCAGATGAACCGCGAGCTGACCGGCGTCGAGACGCTGCTGATGGCGAACAACCCGGCGTACGGGTTCGTGTCCAGCTCGCTGGTGAAGGAGGTCGCGGCCCTCGGCGGCGACATCGAGCACCTCGTGCCGGCCGTGGTCTACGAGCGCCTTTCGGAGAAGTTCCCGAAGCTCGGGCGCTGACCGGCCCCCTACGTTCGTCGGGACTTGCGGCCGTTGCGGCCCGAGTTCACGTTCTCGTCTCCCGACGATCATTCGATCGAGTTACGGTCCGAAAATGACCAACAACCGATCACGCCTGGTCGCGGTCCTCTTCGCGCTCCTGGCCACGTTGTCCATGGGGGTCACCGCCGCCGAAGCGGTGACGAACTCACCCGCGGTCGCCGCGCAGAACGCGTGCGGCAACCTCTCCGGGTTCTCGCACACGACGCTCTCAGCCCTGCCCGCCGAGGCGACGACGACGTACAACCTGATCCAGAAGGGCGGCCCCTTCCCGTACCCGCAGAACGACGGCGTCGTCTTCGACAACCGCGAAGGCATCCTCCCGTCCTGCGCGTCGGGCTACTACCACGAGTACACGGTGCCGACGCCCGGCTCGAGCAACCGCGGCACGCGCCGCATCGTGACCGGCTCGGGCGGCGAGTACTTCTACACCGGCGACCACTACGCGACGTTCAAGGTCATCGACATCTCCGGCGGCGGCACGACACACGCCTGCGGCGACCTGTCCGGGCTGACCAAGATCGGCTACTCGCAGCTCTCGTCGGCCGCCCGCACGGTGGTCGACAACGTCCGCGGCGGGGCGACCAGCAGCACGACGTACGAGAACCGCGAAGGCGTCCTCCCGGCCTGCGCGTCCGGCTACTACAAGCTCTTCACCGTCGGCACGAACGACCGCGTGATCTCCGGCAAGGCGGGCGAGCTGGCCTACACGCCCGACCACTACGTGACGTTCAAGCGGATCGACCTGAATTCCTGAGTCCCGTGCAACGCACCGCGCCCCCTCGTCCGTGAGGTACACCGGGACCAGGACGAGGAGGCGCGATGCGGGCAGCGGACGAGACGGACTTCCGCGAGTTCGCCCGTGCCCGGGCGGTCGCGCTGAGACGGACGGCCTACCTGCTGTGCGGCGATTGGCACCTGGCGGAGGACCTCGTCCAGAACGCGCTGCTGAAGCTGTACCGGGTCTGGCCGAAGATCACCCGGCGCGGACCGGTCGACAACTACGCCCGGCAGGTCCTGCTGCGTTGCTGGCTCGACGAGTCCCGGCGGCCGTGGCGCCGCCGCGAACGCCGTGACGGCGTCGTGCCGGACCAGCCTTCCTCCGCATCCGAGACCGGGATCTCCGGTCCGCTCCTGCGCGCCCTCGCCGAAGTCCCGCCGAAGCAGCGCGCGGCCGTCGTCCTCCGCTACTGCGCCGACCTGCCGGCGGCGGAGGTCGCGGAAGTGCTGCGCTGCTCGGAAGGGACCGTCCGGAGCCAGGCGGCCCGCGGGCTCGAGACCCTCCGGGGCGTGCTCGAGCACAGCGCGGAGAGGAGCGCGGGATGAACGACCTCGAAACCCGCCTGCGCGAGGTGGACATTGCGGAACCACCGCTGGGCTTCGACCCCGACGAGGTCGCCGATCGCGCGGCCCGGCACGTCCGGCGACGGTCCGCCGCGGTGGTCTTCGCCGCCGTCGCGGTCTTCGCGGCCGCGTTGTCCCTGTTCCCGTCGCAAGAGCCGGTGGTGCCCGCGGGCGCACCGGCGCCGCCGTCGGTGGCCGAGCAGTCCCGGATCCGGCAGGCGCTCCACGAGGCGGTCACGCGGGCGCTGCCCGGCGTCCACGACCTGACCTTGGGCCGGTCACCGGCCGACAGCATCGGGCCGGACCGGATGGGAGTGACGGCCGAGTTCGTCGACGCGAGCGGACGGCCGGGCAACTTCCAGCTGGTCGTGCGCGGGGCGTCGGCCGCGCACGAGGTCGTCCCGCGCGACCGGCTCTGCTCCGCGTCCGGCGTGGATTCGCACTGCGTCCGGCTCCCGCAGCCCGGCGGCGGCCTCCTCGTGCTGTCCGAACTCGTCTACCAGGACGAGAACGGCCAACCGGTGCGGGTGGGCAACACCGGGTTCCTGTACCACCCCGACGGCTCGACGGTGCTCGTGATCGGCGGCCTCGGCTACCCGCTGACCGAGGAGCAGCTCACGCGGCTGATCACCGACCCGGCGTTCGTGCTGCCGTAGGGGGAGCCGGCACCGGGCGTGGTCCAGGGGGACACGCCCGGTGCCGGTGGCGTTCACCGGTTCGGCCGCGGAAACGGGCAGACTGGTCCCAGCGACAGGGGATTGGAGTTGCCGTGTACCGGGTTTTCGAGGCGCTCGACGAGCTCGTCACCATCGTCGAGGAGGCGCGCGGCGTCCCGATGACGTCCAGCTGCGTGGTGCCCCGCGGCGACGTGCTCGAACTCCTCGACGACGTCCGCGACGCGCTCCCCGCGGAGGTCGACGACGCCCAGGACGTCCTCGACAAGCGCGACGACCTGATCCACGCCGCCCGCAAGGAGGCGGGGGAGACGGTCGCGGGGGCGAACGCCGAGGCCGAGCGCGCGATCGCGGAGGCGACGGACGAGGCGGAGCGCATCCTGGCCGACGCGCGGGCGCGGGCCGAGCAGATGCTCGCCGACGCGCACGACCAGGCCGACCGCACGGTGGCGGCGGGCCAGGCGGAGTACCAGAACCTCACGGACCGCTCCCGGGCGGAGTCCGAGCGCATGATCCAGGCCGGCCGCGACGCGTACGACCGAGCGATCGAGGACGGCCGCGCCGAGCAGGCGCGGATGGTGGCCCAGACGGAGGTCGTCCAGGCGGCCCACGCGGAGTCGGCCCGCATCGTGGACGAAGCCCACGCGGAGGCCGACCGCCAGCGCGCGGACTGCGACGCGTACGTGGACGGGAAGCTGGCGGAGTTCTCGGAACTGCTGGCGACGACGCTGCGGACGGTCGATTCGGGACGCAACCACCTGCGGTCGCCGGCGAACCTGCCGAGTTCGGGCGGGCGGCCGACGCTGTACGACTACCAGGTGTGACGAGCCTCTCAGCCCGCGTGCTGTGCGTCTGACCGCCTGCCCGGGTTCGAGCGTCGTGAATGTCGCATTCGGGGCGTCGGAGACACCCGGCCCGGACCCGCCACCGCCGGCGCGAGCGTTCTTCCTCACCGCGTTGTCCCCAGGGTGGGCCGGTTGTGGACAACCGGCCCGCGGCGGTGCCTTTCCCGGCTTTTCGTCGGCCGGCGCCGGTAGACTGGCCCAGGGACGCCCCCCTGGGAGTGGTGGGGTCCCGGCAAAGTCGGGCGGGGTGATGCTCCGCCCGGCACCATCGCCCGCGGGGCGCTGGGCCGAAGAGGCGCTTCGGCGGGATGCCGAGTTTCGGTGGTCATGAACGACTCGTTCATGCCAACTGCCACCTGAACGACTGCCCACCGTCTCGCCTCGCCCCAAAGGCCGACGCGAAAGGCGAGAGGCCCCGAGAACGTGCACCGACGAGAACCCAGACTCCCCCGCACCCCGATCCGAAGCCAGAACACGGCCGGCCGTAGTCACCATGACAGCTTCGGGGTGCCGGAAGGCGCTTTGACAGAACAGCTGCCCCCACCCCACCTCACGCGACCCGAATGCACGTCCCCAAGCCCCGCCCCAAACGCCATGAATGACCCATTCACGTCACCTGACGCCAAGGCTCCACCAGCCGGGCGGGGCGATGCTCCGCCCGGCACCACCGCCCGCGGAACGCCGGACCGAATAGGCGCTTCGGCAGGATGCCGAGCGTCGATGGTCATCAACGACTCGTTCATCGCATCCGGCGAGATGAAAGACTCGTTCATGACGTCACCGGCCGCCGGACCGGCCGCACCGATCCGACTTTGCCGGCCTCCCCTCCACGCACAAACGTCTTGAATGAGTCATTCAGGACCTCCTAGGTCCTGAATGACTCATTCAAGACCCGCCGGCCCGCGCCCGCCTCCGCGCCGCCCAGCTCAAGCCGCCCAGCTCAAGCCGCCCAGCTCAAAAGGGGTGGCGACCAGTGCGTACCCTGGACTGGATGTCCGAGAACAAGACCCCCCAGCTCGACGACCGCAGCCCCTGGGTGATCGACACCCGTGAGCTCGGCCGTCACGCCGGCCTCAGCCGCGCCCTCACGCGCAGCGTGCCGGTGGAGACGCCGCTCGGCGTCCCCGATGTCATCACCATCGAAGCCGGCTCCGAGCTGGAACTCGACCTGCTCCTCGAGTCCGTCGTCGAAGGCGTCCTCGTCAGCGGCACCGCGAAGGCCACGGCCAAGGGCACCTGCGCCCGCTGCCTCGACCCCCTCACCGAAGAGGTCGAGGTCGAGGTCCAGGAGCTGTTCGCCTACCCGGGCTCGGCCACCGAGGAGACCACCGAGGAGGACGAGATCCCCCGGCTGGTCGACGACCGGATCGACCTCGAATCCATCGTGCGCGACGCGATCGTGCTGGCCCTCCCGCTGGCGCCGCTGTGCACCGAAGACTGCGCCGGGCTCTGCACGGAGTGCGGCGTCAAGTGGGCCGATCTCGAGCCCGGACACGGGCATGAGAAGATAGACCCTCGGTGGGCCGCACTGGTCGAGCGCTTCGACGAGAACGCGGGCGAAAAGCCCGGGCCCAGCTGAAGAAGCAAACCTGACGAGCGCCCCAGCTCGATCCGGTGAGAAAGTTCGCTCGCACGACCGCGAGCAGACCGTCTTAAGGAGATCTACTCGTGGCCGTCCCGAAGCGGAAGATGTCGCGATCCAACACGCGCTCCCGCCGCAGCCAGTGGAAGGCGGCTCCGGTGCAGCTGGTGCCCTGCTCCAACCGCGCCTGCAAGCAGCCGAAGCTCCAGCACATCGCGTGCCCGTCGTGCGGCCAGCACAACGGTCGCCAGGTCGTCGAGCCCGCCTGATCGGGTAGCCGACATGGGGGGCAAGACGCCCGGGGGACCACCCGCCGATCCGGCGCCGTTGCTCGAAGCGCTCGGGGTCACACTCGACCCCGAGCTGCTCCGGCTGTCGCTGACCCACCGTTCGTACGCGTACGAAAACGGGGGTCTGCCGCCGAACGAGCGGCTCGAGTTCCTCGGTGACGCGGTGCTCGGCCTGGTCGTCACCGACCACCTCTACACCACGCACCCCGACCTGCCCGAAGGTCAGCTCGCGAAGCTCCGCGCCAGCGTCGTCAACATGCACGCGCTGGCGCGGGTCGCCCGCGGGCTCGGCGAGGGCGGGCTCGGGGCGCACCTGCTGCTCGGCAAGGGCGAAGAGCTCACCGGCGGCCGGGACAAGGCGAGCATCCTCGCCGACGGGCTGGAGGCGGTCATCGGTGCCGTCTACCTCGAGCACGGCATCGAGATCGCGCGCAAGCTCGTGCACCACCTCTTCGACGGCCTGCTCGCCGAAGCGCCGCTGCGCGGTGCCGGTCTCGACTGGAAGACCAGCCTGCAGGAGCTGACGGCGTCGGCCGGCCTCGGCGTGCCCGAGTACAAGGTCGAGGACACCGGGCCGGACCACCGCAAGGAGTTCACGGCCACGGTGCTCGTCGCCGGCCGTCCCCTCGGCCACGGCACCGGTTCGACGAAGAAGGAAGCCGAGCAGAAGGCCGCCGAGACGGCGTGGCGCTCGCTGTCCGCCGAGCTCGAGGCCGAGAAGAAAGACGACGCGGAGTCCTGATCACCGGGAACCTCCGTTGACGATTTCCCGAACCGCTCAGTAGCGTGTGGCGATCCGCCGCGCTCGTACTGACTGAGAGGTTTGGCGGAATGCGTCTGTTCTTCGTCCCCTTGCTCGCGGCGGCGCTCATCGTCGTGCCCGGATCGGTGGCTTCGGCCGCGCAGATCCGCGTCACGTCGCTTTCGGCGCTGCAGTCCGCCATGGACAAAGCGAACCCCGGCGACACGATCGTGCTCGCCGACGGCTCCTACTCCGCGGGCTCGACGCTCTCGATCAAGCGGTCCGGCACGAGCGCCGCGCCGGTGACCGTCGCCGCGGAGCACACCGGCCAGGCCACGATCACCGGCTCGAAGACGTTCGCCTTCGCGAGCGGCGTCTCGAACGTCGTGCTGCGGGGGTTCAAGTTCCGGGGCAGCGCGAAGCTGAGCGTCCCGGCCGGAGCGCCGGGCAACCGCTTGACCCGCAACGACTTCCAGCTCACGACCGACGGCAACTGGGTGACGGTCAGCGGCGACGACACCGTCGTCGACCGCAACGTCTTCCAGAACCGCACCACCCAGGGCGTGTTCCTGCAGATCCTCGGGCCGTCCGGCGCGATGGCCAAGCACGTCCACGTGCACCACAACTACTTCTACAACCACCAGTTCAGCGGCTCGAACGGCGGCGAGTCGATCCGGCTGGGCCTCAGCGACCACCAGTCGTACACGGCCAACGCGCTGATCGAGAACAACCTGTTCGAGAAGGCGGACGGCGACAGCGAGGCGATCTCCGTCAAGTCGTCGGACAACGTGGTGCGCTACAACACGATCCGCGACAGCAGGGGCTACATCGTGCTGCGCCACGGCAACCGCAGCACCGTCGAGGGCAATGTCCTCTTCGGTTCGGGGATCCGCTTCCACGGCAACGACCACAAGATCGTCAACAATTACGTGGCGAATTCCGGCGACCGCGCGATCGTGTTCGGGTCCGGCGACGAAGCCGACAGCGGGCCGACGAGCAAGCTGCACGACCGCCCGGACCGCGTCACGGTCGCGTACAACACGGTGCTCGGCAGCAACAGCGTGATCGACGGCGACGGCGGCGACTTCAAGCCGAAGGACTGCGTGGTCGCGGACAACATCGTCAAGGGCACGTCGGGAACGCTCGTGACGTTGCCGAGCGGGTCGACAGTCAAGTACGAAGGCAACATCACGTTCGGCGGCACCGCCGGGATCCCGTCGCGGTCGGTGGACCCGAAGCTGGTCAAGGACGCCGCCGGGCTGTACCGGCTGGCTTCCGGCAGCCCGGCGATCGACGCCGGGGTGGGGTCGTACCCGTTCGCGGCGAAGGACTTCGACCTGCAGGCCCGCAGCGGTGCGTACGACGTCGGCGCGGACGAGTACTTCGCGTCCGGCACGACCCGCGTCCCGCTGACGAAGGCCGACGTCGGACCGTCCGCGCCGTAAAACTGTCAGACCCCCCGGGCACAATGGTCGTATGCCCGAACTCCCCGAGGTCGAAGTCGTCCGCCTCGGCCTGCAGACGCACGTCGCGGGCCGGACCATCCGCGAGGCGGAGGTCCTGCACCCGCGCGCCATCCGCCGGCACGCGCTCGGCGCGGAGGACTTCACGAAGCGGCTGATCGGCAGCCGCGTCGAGGCGGCGCGGCGCCGCGGCAAGTACCTGTGGCTCGAGCTGTCCGACAAGGAGGCGCTGCTGGCGCACCTCGGGATGAGCGGGCAGATGCTCGTCCAGCCCGAGGGCGCGCCGGACGAGAAGCACCTGCGGGTGCGGCTGCGCTTCGCCGACGACGGGCCGGAGCTGCGGTTCGTCGACCAGCGGACGTTCGGCGGCCTGGCGCTCGACGACGTCCACGACGTCGGCGACGACGTGCTGCTCCCGGACACGATCGCGCACATCGCGCGCGACCCGATGGACCCGGCGTTCGACCTGGACACTGCGGTGCGCGCGCTGCGGTCGCGGCGCACGGAGGTCAAGCGGGCGCTGCTGGACCAGACGCTGGTGTCGGGCATCGGCAACATCTACGCGGACGAAGCGCTGTGGCGCGCGCGCCTGCACTGGGCCCGGTCGACGGAGAAGCTGACGGTCGCGAAGGGGCGCGAGCTGCTGTCGGCGGCGTCGGACGTGATGAACGCGGCCCTGGGCGCGGGCGGCACGTCGTTCGACGCGCTGTACGTGAACGTGAACGGGCAATCGGGGTACTTCGACCGGTCGCTGGACGCGTACGGCCAGGAGGGGATGCCCTGCCACCGCTGCGGCACGGCGATCCGGCGGGAGCCGTTCATGAACCGGTCGTCGTTCTCGTGCCCGCGGTGCCAGCCGCGGCCGCGCGCAAACTTGCGTTGATAAATGGTGTTCAGCTTTCAGCTAGGATGAATGTGCCTGGTAGCTGAGGGAGTGCATCGTGGTCAAGGAGCCCGGAAAGTCGACGCTGGCCGACAAGATCGACCGGCTGTTCCACGTGGTCCGCAGGCCCGATCGGGAGCCGTACAGCAACGAAGAGGTCGCGAAGGCGTGCCGCGAGGCAACGGGCGAGAGCTTCTCGACGACGTACTTGTGGCAGCTGCGCACGGGCCGCCGCGACAACCCGACGAAGCGTCATTTGGAGGCGCTGGCCCAGTTCTTCGGAGTCCCTCCGGCATACTTCTTCGACGACGAGCAGAGCACGAAGATCGCGGAAGAGCTGGCCTTGCTGGGAGCGCTGAGAGACGCGGGGGTCCGGGATCTGGCGCTGAGAGCGGTGACGCTGTCGTCGGACGGGTTGGACACGATCAGCGACATGATCGACGCGATAGCCCGGAGGGAGGCAGGCCGCGGCGCACCGAAGAGGGAGGGCTGAGGTGACGGCAGTGGCCAGGCCCGGCCGACAGCCGGGGGTTCGGGTGGCTCGCCGGCCAAGCGCCGACTCGCCTCCGAACCAGCGCCGCCGCCCAGGCGGCCGCCGGCCGAGCGCCGCCGTGAGCCATCAGCCGGGCTCCGGGTTCTGCCGCCGGACCAGCGCCGGATCGGTCAGCGGCTCGGGCCGCCGGCCGAGCGCCGCCGTGAGCCATCAGCCGGGCTCCGGGTTCTGCTGCCGGACCAGCGCCGGATCGGCCAGCGTCTCCGGCCGCCTGCTGGGCGCCGACTTGCGGGCGAGCGAGCGCCGCCAACCAATCGCTGCCCCGAGCCGCCGCCCGCGAGCCATCCCGCTACCTCGGCCGAAACTCGCGTCTGCGATCTTCCTCCCCTCGCGTATCCCCGCCGCCACCTTCGCGTTGAACCGGCCGAGGCCGTGGGGGCGCGGCATGAGGGAGGGCTGACGTGACGCAACCTTCGCGGCGCGCGGGGCGCGCTCTGTGGAAGCGGGCTCGGGAAGTCGCCGATTCCGTTGCCCTTCCCGAACCCTTCGATGCCGAGGCCTTCGTCGCAAGCCTCGCCGCGAACCGGCGGCGTCCGATCGAGCTCATGCCCGTCAGCGCTCCCGAAGGCGCTCCCTGCGGGCTGCTCATGAGCACCGAACGCGCCGACTACATCCTCTACCCCACCAACACCACCGCCCTGCACCGGCGGCACATCCTGCTCCACGAGGTCGGCCACCTGCTCTGCGGTCACACCGGCCCCGACGGTGGCGCGGACGGCGTCGCCATCGACGCCGCCGCCGGGCGGCAGCTCATGCCGAACCTTTCGCCCGAACTCGTCCGGCGCGTGCTCGGCCGCACCACCTACACCGAGGTCGAAGAACGCGAAGCCGAGCTCGTCGCGAGCCTGCTCGCGCAACGCGCCGTGCGGCCCGAAGAGCCGCGGGAACTCGCCGCCGACGTCCCGGACGGCGTGCGGCGCTTCGACTCCCTCTTCGGCGGCCGGTCCCGCCGCCGGGCGCCGTGATCGAGACCCTCGCCTACTACCTCTGCCTGGTCGGCTTCGCCGGGTTCGGCTACAAGCTCGTCGAGGCGCGCCACAGCCAGCCGGTGCGCACCATGTGGTTGCTCGCCGGCTTCGGGATCTGCATCGCCACCGGCATCGTCGTGCTGACGCCCGCGATGGCCGCCCTCGCCGGACCCGGCCCGGTCGCCGAGTGGGTGCTGAGCCTGGCCGGCGACGAGCTCAAGCTGGGCGCGATCGGGTTCGCCGTCGCGTTCACGCAGTCCGTGTGGCGCGGCGAAGGCGCCCGCCTCACCCCGCACGCGCTGTTCACCGGCGCCACCATGGTGCTGCTCGCCGTCTGCTTCGTGCTCTCCGAGCCGCAACGCGTCGGCGACGACACGGTCTTCTCCGCCGACGGCCTGCCCTTCGCCCTGGCGGACAAAGTCGTTTTCCTGGTCTACAGCCTGATCAGCCTCGGCCTGCTGATCGCCGTCTTCGCCCGCAGCGCGTGGCACGCCGAGCCCGGTCCGCTGCGCACCGGGCTGTGGCTGCTGCTGGTCGGCGTGGTGGCGGCGTTCGCGTGGACGTTCTGGGACGTCGACGACGTCCGCCGGCTCGCCCAGACCGCGCGGATCGGCGCGCGCGAAGACCTGCCGTCATCGGTGCTCGCCGCCGCGACGATCGGGTTCGTCGCCGCCGGCGCGACGCTCTCCGCGTGGTCGCCGGCGGTGTCGTCGGTGATCGGCCGGGTGCGGGCGTACCGCGCGTACCGCCGCATCGAGCCACTGTGGACGGCGTTGCGCACGGCGGTGCCCGGCATCGCGCTCGACCCGGGCCGCGAGCTGGCGGGTGGCGCCGAATTCGCGTTGTACCGCCGGGTGATCGAGATCCGCGACGGCCATCTGGCGCTCCGGGCCCACTTCGACCCGGAGCTCCCGGCCCGCGCGGAGACGGCCGCCCGCCGCGCGGGAGTCCGCGAAGCCGACCTCGCCGCGACGGTCGAGGCGGTGACGCTGGCCGCGGCGATCGAGGCGGGCCGCGAGGGCCGCCGCTTCGAGACGGCGCGACGCGAGCCCGGCGACCTGCGGGAAGCGGACGCGGACGTCGAAGCCGAAGCGGCCTGGCTCGTCCGCGTCAGCCGGGCCTGGCAGCGGGTCGTGAGTGGGAAACAGGGTTAGCACACTGTTTCTCACTCACGACGGGTAACGCGCCCCGTTGACCGTCACCCGCAGCGTGTAGACCGAGCTCGACGCCGTGATGAACAGCTCGTTGCCCCTCGCTCCGCCGAACGTGAAGTTGGCGCAGATCTCCGGCACCCGCAGCTTGCCGATCAGCGTGCCGTCCGCGGCGAAGCAGTGCAGGCCGTCGTGGGCCGCCGCCCAGACCTGGCCTTCGCTGTCCACGCGGACGCCGTCGAACACGCCGTCGTCGCACGTCCCGAAGATCTCGCCACCCGAGAGCTTTCCGCCGGAACCCACGCCGAACACCCGGATGTGGCTCGGCTGCCGCCGGGTGTCCACTATGTACAGCAGCGACTCGTCGGCCGAGAACGCCAGCCCGTTCGGCCGTGAGAAGTCGTCCGCGACGATCCGCACGTCGCCCGACGGGTCGATGCGGTACACGTGGCACGCGCCGATCTCACTCTCCGCCCGGTACCCCTCGTAGTCGCTGTCGATGCCGTAACTCGGGTCGGTGAACCAGATCGACCCGTCCGAGTGCTCGACGACGTCGTTCGGGCTGTTGAACCGCTTCCCCTCGAACTCCGCCGCCAGCACGGTGATCGAGCCGTCGTGCTCGGTGCGCGTGACGCGGCGAGTGCCCTGCTCGCAGCTGATCAGCCGTCCGTGGCGGTCGACAGTGTGCCCGTTCGAGTACTGCGACGGCTGCCGGAAGACGCCGACCCGGCCGGTCGTCTCGTCCCAGCGCAGCGTCCGGTCGTTCGGGATGTCGCTGAACACGAGGTAGCGCCCGGCCGGGAAGTACGCCGGCCCCTCGGTCCAGCGGCAGCCGGTGTGCAGGCGCTGCATCCACTCGTCACCGTTGACGCGCGCGAAGCGCTCGTCGAGCACCTCGAAGTCCGTCTTGACCAGATCCATCCACTCACCCCTAATGAGATTCTGCGAACAGCATGGATCGCCGAACCTGGTATGGTCAAGTAGTGGACGAAGTGGATCGCATGCTGCTCGCCGAACTCCAGCAGGACGCGACGCAGGCCTACGCCGCGCTCGGCAAGGCGGTCGGCCTTTCCGCCGGTGCGGCCCACGAGCGGGTCCGGAAGCTGCGCGAGCAGGGCGTGATCCGCCGGACCACTGTGGACGTCGATCCTGCTGCGGTCGGCCGCGGCGTCGCGGCGTACGTCCTCGTCGAGGCGAACGCCTGGATGGGGGACGAGCCGGTGCGCGCGGCGCTCGACGCGCTGCCCGAGGTGGTGGAGGCGCACGTCATCGCCGGACCGGCGTCGCTGCTGGTCAAGGTGCGCACGCCGACGACCGAGCAGCTCCAGGCGTCGCTGCGCCGGCTCTTCGCGATCGACGGCGTCACCGGTACGCAGACGATCGTGGTCCTCGAATCCTTCTTCGAACGCCCGGTGGACCCCACCGCCTGAAGCTGCCGACACGCCGTTCGGCCCTCCGCCGTGCGCACTACTGTGCAATGCGTGGTACCTTTCCAAGCGTAAGACTGGAGGGTGCAGTGGAGATCAGTCAGCTGCTCAAAGGGGTGCTCGATCTCGCCGTGCTCGCGGTGCTCCGCGAGGAAGACGGCTACGGGTACGACGTCCTGCGAAGACTCAGGAGCGCCGGCCTGGACGAGGTGGGGGACGCGTCGGTGTACGGGACGTTGCGCAGGCTCTACAAAGCCGGCCTGCTCACCTCGTACGTGGTGCCCAGCGAAGAGGGGCCGCACCGCAAGTACTACAGCCTGAACGAGCCGGGCCGGGTCCGCCTCGCGGAGTCGGGCAAGACCTGGCAGAGCTTCGCATCGACGATGAACGTGCTTTTGGGAGAGGCAGCATGAGCGAGAAGCCGACCGCCGTGCGGGTGTATCTGGCGCGGGTCCGCACCGCGCTCGCCGACCTGCCCGCGAGCGAGATCGAAGAAATCCTCGAGGACGTCCGCCCGCACCTGGCGGAGCTCGAAGCCGAGCTGGGGGAGGGTGCCCGCGTCGAGGCCCTGATCGAACGGCTCGGCACGCCCGAAAGCTACGCCGCCGAGTTGCGCGCGTCCGGTGGGTACCCGGCGCCGGCCGAAGGGGCGACGCAGGTGCTCGCCACCGCGAAGAGCCCGAGTCTCGCGAAGCCGCGCATCGCGTTCTGGGGCCTGGTGCTCAGTGCCCTCGCGCTCGCGCTGTTCGCGTTCGCCGCCGCTGTGCGCGTCGACCCGGACGGGCTGCTCGGCGCCGTGCTCTTCCTGCCCGTGTTCCTCATCAGCCTCTTCCTGCTGCTGCGCGGCGGGGTCGAGCCGGTGCTGGCGCTGCCGGAAGTGGTGTGGGTGCGCCAGGCGCTCGCCAAGGGGCGCGAGCAGGAGGACTCCGGGAAGGCGATCAGCTACCTCGCGTCGCTGAAGCCGGCGTGGTGGATCGTGTGCGCCGTCGTGCTGGTCGCGTTCGGGCTGCTGCTCATGCTGCGGTCGCGCAGTGCGGTGCTGCTGCTGCCGTTCCTGCTCGTCGCGGGCGGCGCGGCCGTGTGGGCGGGCCCGCGGTTGCGCGGTGACCGGCGGCTGCTGTGGGTCGCGGTGCCGATCTCGGCGTTCGTCATCGGCGGCATCCTGGGCGGCTTCGGCGCGGCGGTGGACCTCATCTCGCACCGGAACTCCTACTCGAGCTCGCCGTCGTACTACCCGTCGTCGTCCGACCGGTACGGCAACGAGCAGCTGACCTACGGCGGCAGCGAGGTGGAGAACGTCTACGCGTTCGACGCCGAGGGCAAGCCGCTCACGGAGGTCTACCTCTACGACGAGGAGGGCCGCCCGCTGACGCTGACCCGCTACGGCTGCGAGCGCTCGAGCGGGACCAAGGAGAAGATCGGGGCGGACAACCGGTTCCCGCGGCCGCGGGTCGAGCAGGGCGTGACCGACGACCAGGGCAACTACAACGGCTACAACGGGTACCGCTCGGCCTGTCGCGAGGACGCTGGGGTGCCGTTCAGCGCGGCGATCCCGAAGGTGACGGCCCCGCCGACGACCTCGGCTCCGACGACGTCCGCCACGGCGACGCCGACGCCGACTCCGCCTCCGGCGACGACACCGACGCGGTAGAGCTTTCAGGAGCGGAGGTCGGGGCCGCTCCTGATGCGACGAAGGCCGCCTCCGGAACACCGGGGGCGGCCTTCGGCCTGTTCACCCGATCCCAACGTGGGCGAAACGTCTCGCGAACGCGGGCGTGCTGAGCTGGGTTCGTGCCACTCACGGAGGTCGGGGCGGACACCTTCGCCCCGCGCACACGGGTCGTCCACGGATACGAGCGCGCCTACCGGATGGCGGGGCGCGGGCCGGCCCTGCTGTTCCTGCACGGGATCGGCGACGACTCGGCGACGTGGCTGGAGCTGCTGGCGTCGCTGTCGGCCGACCACACGGTGATCGCGCCCGACCTGCTCGGCCACGGCGCTTCGGCCAAGCCGCGCGCGGACTACTCCGTCGCGGCGTACGCGTGCGGCATGCGCGACCTGCTGACCACCCTCGACGTCGACCGGGTGACCGTGGTCGGGCACTCGCTCGGCGGCGGTGTGGCGATGCAGTTCGCCTACCAGTTCCCGGAACGCTGCGAACGGCTCGTCCTGGTCGGCTCGGGCGGCGTCGGGGCGAGCGTGCACCCGCTGCTGCGGCTGGCCGCGGCGCCAGGTGCCGGGCTGGTGCTGCCGCTGCTGGGCAGCCGGCCGGCGCTGACGGCGCTGCGCGGGTTCGCCGAGCTGCTGCGGGTGTCCGAAGGGCTGGGGCTGGGCCCGGACCTCGATTACGTGCTGACTCGCTACGTCCGGCTGCTCGAGCCGAGCACACGTTCGGCGTTCCTGCGCACCCTGCGTTCGGTCGTCGACTGGCGCGGCCAGGTGGTCAACATGCTCGACCGCTGCTACCTGACCGAGGGGATCCCGACCCTGCTGGTGTGGGGTACCGACGACCGGGTGATCCCGAGCGGCCACGCGCTGCGCGCGCACCGGGCGATGCCGGGCAGCAGGCTGGTGCTCTTCGAAGGCGCGGGCCACTTCCCGCACCGGTCCGACCCGAAGCGGTTCCTGGAGATCCTGCGCGAATTCCTGGCGCAGGCGCCGCCGGCGACCTACGACCGCGGCCGCTGGGGCGACCTGCTGCGCGCGGGCCGGCCGGCGGGTTCGCCCGACCCGGCGGAGGCCGGCGACGTGCCGGCGGTTTCCTCGGGGACGTGAGCAGCCCCCGTTTTCCACGCTACCGGCGGGCACCGACAGTTCCGGGCGCCGAGGTCGGCGGTGTGGACGACTTGGGCGCCGGCTCGGCATTGTGGACAACCCGGGGCGCGTTCGCCGAGGGCGCCGGGAATTGTCGGCCCTCTCCGGTAGCGTGGAAAACGGGGGACCCCCTCAGGCCCGGAAGCGACGAAGGCCGCCTCCGGAACACCGGGGGCGGCCTTCGATCTTCAGCGGGTCAGTGGCCGAAAGCGCTGCGCGCGGCGAGGTCCGCCAGCAGCGCACGGCCCTTCTCGGCGTTGCGCGGCTGGGAAAGGACGTCGTAGCGGCGGGCGACCAGCTGGCTCTGCGAGATGAACCCGCGCTTGTTGCGGTTCACCGCGTAGCCCAGCGCGCCGAAGAGCAGGTTGAACCCGAGACCGGCGACCAGGCCGATCACGATCGGGACCAGGCCCGCGCCCGGGTTCAGCAGGCTGAGCACCAGGCCGAGGAACAGGCCGAACATCGCGCCGGAGGTCGCCGCGCTGCCCAGCACCTTGCCCCAGGACATCTTGCCGGCGACGCGCTCGACGAGCATCGGCTCCACGCCCACGATCGTGACGTCGGTGACCGGGAAGTCCGTGCCCGCGAGGTGGTCGACCGCGCGCTGCGCCTGCTCGTAGGACTCGTAGGAACCGATCGGCCAGCCGGTGGGCATGGTGGGCAGCTGCGGCCGCGCCTGCTGCTGTCCGATCGCGTTCTGCTGCGTGAATGCTGTGGTCATCGATCTCACCTCTCCTGCCCCGTTCAACGTGGGAGTACCCGGAATTCCTCCCGCCGGGACGAATTCACAGACTCTTCTCAGCCGGGCAAACCGCGCATACCGTCGGCGGCCGTGGCGCCGGTCGAGCCCCTCCAGTCAATGGGTCAAGAAAATACCTTTGTTCCGGTTGACCGCGCCGACGCGACCGGGTAGGAAGGAGCCGCAAAGGATTCGCATCAAACCTTTGGGGCGGCTGATGGCACGCAGGCGAGGCATGCTCACCCTCGACGAGCTCCGGGCGCGGGTGGACGCGGGCACGATCGACACCGTGCTCGTCGCGATCACGGACATGCAGGGCAGGCTCCAGGGCAAGCGCTGCTCGGCGGAGTACTTCCTGGACGAGGTCGTCGGCCACGCCACCGAGGCCTGCAACTACCTCCTGGCCGTGGACGTCGACATGAACACCGTCGACGGCTACGCGCTCTCCTCCTGGGACAGCGGCTACGGCGACTTCGTGCTGCGTCCCGATCTCGAGACGCTGCGCGAAATCCCGTGGCACGAAAGCACCGCGCTGGTCCTCGCCGACGTCGAGCGCGTCGAAGGCGGTCCCGTTCCGATGTCGCCGCGGCAGATCCTGCGCCGGCAGCTCGACCGGCTCGCCGAGCGGGGCCTCGCCGCCTACGTCGGCACCGAACTCGAGTTCATCGTCTTCGACGACACCTACGAAGCCGCGTGGGACAAGCGCTACCACGGGCTCAAGCCCGCCAACCAGTACAACGTCGACTACTCGATGCTCGGCACCGCGCGCCTCGAGCCGCTGCTGCGCCGCATCCGCAACGACATGGCCGGCGCCGGGCTCTACCCGGAGTCCGCCAAGGGCGAGTGCAACCCCGGGCAGCAGGAGATCGCCTTCCGCTACACCGACGCGCTCAGCACTTGCGACAACCACAGCGTCTACAAGAACGGCGCCAAGGAAATCGCCGCGCAGGAGGGCAAGAGCCTCACCTTCATGGCGAAGTACAACGAGCGCGAAGGCAACTCCTGCCACATCCACATCAGCCTGCGCTCCACCGAAGGCCGGGCCGTCCTGTCGGGCGACCACGACCACGGCTTCTCGACGCTCATGGAGCAGTTCCTCGCCGGCCAGCTCGCCGCGCTGCACGAGCTGACCTACTTCTTCGCGCCGAACATCAACTCCTACAAGCGGTTCGTGCCCGGCAGCTTCGCGCCGACCGTGATCGCCTGGGGCACCGACAACCGGACGTGCGCGCTGCGCGTCGTCGGGCACGGCGAGTCGCTGCGCGTCGAAAACCGCGTGCCGGGCGGGGACGTCAACCCGTACCTCGCCGTCGCCGCGCTCATCGCCGCCGGCCTGCACGGCATCGAGAACGAGCTGGAACTGGAAGAACCCTTCACCGGCAACGCCTACCACTCCGACCGCGGCACCGTGCCGACGACGCTGCCCGAAGCCGCCGAGGCCCTCGCGGGGAGCGACCTGGCGCGGGAGGCGTTCGGCGACGACGTCGTCGACCACTACCTGAACGCGGCGAAGATCGAGATCGACGCCTACAACGCCGCCGTCACCGACTGGGAGCTCGTCCGTGGCTTCGAGCGACTCTAAGCCCGTCATCGGCCTCACCGGCTACCTCGAACCCGCGAAGTTCCTGGTGTGGGAAACCGAAGCCGTGCTGCTGCACCGGGTCTACGTCGACTGCGTCGTCGCGGCCGGCGGCATCCCGGTGCTGCTCCCGCCGGTGTCCGACGCCCACGACCGGCTGGTGTCCACTGTGGACGGCCTGGTGCTCACCGGCGGCGCCGACGTCGAACCGGAGCGCTACGGCCAGGAGCCGCATCCCGCGACCTACACGCGGCCGGAGCGGGACGCGTTCGAGTTCGGCCTGTTCGCGGCCGCGCGCAAGGCAGGCAAGCCGGTGCTCGGCGTGTGCCGCGGCCTGCAGGTGATGAGCGTCGCCCTCGGCGGCACGCTCACCCAGCACCTGCCGGAGGCGACGGAGTCCACCGAGCACCAGCCCGCGCCGGCGACGTTCGGCCGGGGGACCGTCACCCTGGCCGAAGGCAGCCGCGCGGCGGCGATCCTGGGACCGGAGACCAAGACCCTCTGCTACCACCACCAGGCGATCGACCGGCTCGGCGCCGGCCTGGAACCGGTCGGCTGGGCCGCCGACGGCACGATCGAGGCCGCGGAAATCCCGGGTGAGTTCGCCCTGGGCGTCCAGTGGCACCCCGAGCAGGACAGCGACGACGTCCGGCTGTTCCAGGCTCTCGTCGACGCGAGCAAGGAGACCCGATGACCACCAGTTTCGACGTCCGGAACCCGGCCACCGAGGAGGTGGTGCGGACCGTCCCCCTGACCAGCGCCGAGGAGACCGACGCGGCGATCGCTCGCGCGCAGGCGGCGTTCCCGGCGTGGCGCGACGTCACCCCCGGCGACCGCGCGCGGCTCCTGCGCCGCTTCGCCGACGCCGTCGAGGCCGACATCGAGAACCTCGCGCGGCTCGAGGTCGAGAACTCCGGGCACACCATCGGCAACGCGCGCTGGGAAGCCGGCAACGTCCGCGACGTCCTCAACTACTACTCCGCGGCCCCGGAACGCCTGATCGGCAAGCAGATCCCGGTGCCGGGCGGCGTCAACGTCACCTTCCAGGAGCCCCTGGGCGTGGTCGGCGTGATCGTGCCGTGGAACTTCCCGATGCCGATCGCCGGCTGGGGCTTCGCGCCCGCGCTCGCCGCTGGCAACACCGTCGTCCTCAAGCCCGCCGAGCTGACGCCGCTGACCGCGATCCGGCTGGCCGAGCTGGCGCGCGAGGCGGGCATCCCGGAGGACGTCTTCCAGGTGCTGCCCGGCAAGGGATCCGTTGTCGGGCAACGGTTCGTCGAGCACCCGGGCGTGCGCAAGGTCGTCTTCACCGGCTCCACCGAGGTCGGCAAGCAGATCATGGCCGGCTGCTCGGCCCAGGTGAAACGCGTGACGCTGGAGCTGGGCGGCAAGAACGCGAACATCGTCTTCGCCGACTCCGACCTGGAGAAGGCCGCCGCGACCGCGCCCTACGGTGTCTTCGACAACGCCGGCCAGGACTGCTGCGCGCGGTCGCTGATCCTGGTGCAGGCGAGCGCGTACGACCGCTTCATGGAACTCCTGGAGCCCGCGGTACACGGCGTCGTCGTCGGCGACCCCGGCGACGAGAAGACCGAGATGGGGCCGCTGATCTCGGCCGCGCACCGGGAAAAGGTGGCGTCGTACGTGCCGGACGACGCGCCCGTCGCGTTCCGCGGCAGCGCGCCCGCCGGTCCCGGCTACTGGTTCCCGCCGACCGTCCTCACCCCGCCCGACCTGCGGCACCCCGCCGTGGCGGAGGAGGTGTTCGGCCCGGTCGTCGCCGTCGTGCCGTTCGCGGAGGAGGCCGACGCGATCCGGATGGCCAACGCGACCGAGTACGGCCTGTCCGGGTCGATCTGGACCCGCGACGCCGGCCGCGCGTTCCGCGTGGCGCGCGGCGTCGAAGCCGGCAACCTGTCGGTGAACTCGCACTCTTCGGTGCGCTACTGGACGCCGTTCGGCGGGTTCAAGCAGTCCGGCCTCGGCCGCGAGCTGGGCCCCGACGCCGCGGCGGCGTTCACCGAAACCAAAAACGTCTTTCTCAGCACGGAGGAGTAATGGTCCAGCGTTTCGAAGGCCGCGTCGCGGTCATCACCGGCGGCGCGAGCGGCATCGGGCTCGCGTCGGCCCGCCGCCTGGCGAGCGAAGGCGCGAAGGTCGTCATCGCGGACCTGACCCCGGCCGAGGGCAAGGCGGTCGCCGACGAGATCGGCGGCGCGTTCATCCAGACCGACGTCACCGACGCCGAACAGGTCGAGAACCTGTTCCACAGCACGGTCGAGCAGTTCGGCTCGGTCGACGTGGCGTTCAACAACGCGGGCATCTCCCCGCCCGAGGACGACTCCATCCTGACCACCGGCATCGACGCCTGGGAGCGGGTGCAGCGCGTCAACCTGACGTCGGTGTACCACTGCTGCAAGGCCGTCCTGCCGCACATGCAGCGGCAGGGACGCGGTTCCATCATCAACACGGCGTCGTTCGTCGCGGTGATGGGCGCGGCGACGTCGCAGATCTCCTACACCGCGTCCAAGGGCGGGGTGCTCGCGATGAGCCGCGAGCTGGGCGTGCAGTTCGCGCGGGAGAACATCCGCGTCAACGCGCTGTGCCCGGGGCCGGTGAACACGCCGCTGTTGAAGGAGCTGTTCGCGAAGGACCCGGAACGCGCGGCGCGGCGGCTGGTGCACGTGCCGGTCGGCCGGTTCGCCGAGCCGTCGGAGATCGCGGCCGCGGTGGCGTTCCTGGCCAGCGACGACGCCAGCTTCATCACGGCGTCCCAGTTCCTGGTCGACGGCGGCATCTCCGGCGCGTACGTCACCCCGCTCTAACGCTTGGTCGGTTTTTTGACGCCGTAGACCTCCCGCAGGTAGTTCCAGGCGGCGTTGAGCTTCTTGCGCTCCTCGGAGACGAGCTTTTCGCGACGGCGAAGCACGCGGACGGCGATCTCGGAGGCGAGGAAGGCACCGGCGGCGAAGGTCAGCACGCCGACGATGAGCGTGAGGGCGATGATGGTGGTGGTCATGGTGACCAGCGTCGACGCCGGATGGGCGATTCGTCCCTGCGCAAAGCTAGCGGGTTTCGTTAGCTTTGTGAGGTGACGCACTGGCGCGCCGACGAGTGGGCGGAAGCGGTCCGGACCGGCATCCGCGCGAGGGGCCTCTCCCTGGACGAGGCCGCGAGACGCATCGGCGTTCCGACGTCCACCCTGCGCAGCTGGATCGAACACCGGCACGCGCCGAAGGTGACCGTCTTCGACCACTGGGCGCAGCTCGCCGAGGTCACCGGGCTGGGGGAGGCCGAGCTGCTGCGCGTCGCCGGCGTGCTGCCGGACTCGCTCGCCAGCCCGGTGCACGTCGCCCAGGCGGCGAAGTCGCTGCGGGAGGGCATCGACCAGGCCGGGCAGTTCCTCCGGCAGGCCACCGCGCTCGTCTACTCCTCGCCCGGCACGCAGGTGGCCAACGCGATCGCGGCGTCGCCGATCGACTGGGAGATGCGGATCCGCTCCGCCACCCGCGGCGACGAGGTCCGCGTCACCTACCACCACTACGTCGGGATCGTGCCGCCGCGGGACTTCCCGCACGACGACGCCGAGGTCCGCCGCATCATCGAGCACGAGATCCTCGGCGAGCTGTGGCGGCCGCTCGGGCTCTACTGGCGGGTCGCCGAGGTGCACGACTGGCACGAGCCGCCGCGGCTGGTCATCCAGGTGCCCGAGCAGGAGGCGACGCGCCCGCCCGCGCCGTCGCCGGTGGTCACCGCGCCGCCGGTCGTCGTGCTGTCGCCGATCTGGGGGTACGGCGAGCTGCTGGCGTCGCTGGTCGCCGACGGGCTCGGGTTCGGCAACGTCGACTTCCGCTACTTCGGCCTCCCGGACGCGATGGCCGACCGTGTCCGCATCACCGCCCGCGAGCTGGCCGAACCGGCGCCGCGGCTGGTGCACTCGGTGCCACCGATCATGCTGCTGCACGGGCTGGCCGTGCCGGACCTGACCGGCCGCCTCCCGGTCGTCGTCCGCTACGGCCCCCGGATGCGGGCCCGCGCGTCGCGGATCTACCGGTCGGCGCTGCTCGAGGCGGGGTTCGAAGACCCGCTGGAGGGAGCGCGGGCGATCGAGGCGGCAATCTCGGTCCCGCCGGGCTGCGCGTACTTCGAGGTGACGCTCGCCGACGAGGACGTCTTCGACGGCGACCACCCCTCGCTGGACCGGCTCAACGACACCGTGGCGTGGCTCGCCGAGCAGATCGTCGAGCAGGTGCTGCTGGGTGCCGGGCACCCGCCGGTGCCGGTCGGCGGGCCGCTCAAACGCCTGGTCCTGCCCTCGGGGAGAGTCCGCCGCCCGCCGGTTTTGGCCGGCCAGGTGGTCCGCCGGGTCGCCGAAACGACGTGAATGACTCATTCCTGTCGTCTGGTGACAGGAATGAGTCATTCACGTCGTCGAGGGCCGGTCGAGGATCACTGTGGCGTTGCCCGGGTGAAGTAGACGGACCTCGAACCCGGCAGGTACCGTGACCGTCACAACTGCAGATCGGGCCGTAGAGCCGAGGCGGGAGAGCCCCCACGAAGCCGGTGGGGCACCGAAGGAGCAAACTCCCCAGAATCTCTCAGGTACCTGTTACCGCTTCGCGCGAGGCCACTCTGGAAAGCAGGCGCACCCGCGCCTCACCCAAGGTGAAAGCCGTGTCTCCCACGGTGAAACTCTCAGGTGCCATGACAGAGGGGGAGTTCCCAGCGCACCGTTGTGTGCCCAGGCCCGAGGAGCTCCCCATCACTTCAACGCAGTTCGACGCCCGCCACATCGGCCCGTCCGAGGCCGAACGCGCGAAGATGCTGGCCGAGTGCGGCTACGGCAGCCTGGACGCCCTCGTCGGCGCCGCCGTCCCGACCGCGATCCGCGCGACGAAGGAACTCACCCTCCCGCCCGCCGCGTCCGAAGAGGACGCCACCGCGGAGCTGCGCGCCCTCGCCGCGCGCAACCGGCCGATGACGCAGATGATCGGCCTCGGCTACTCCGACACCGTGACGCCCGGCGTGATCCGCCGCAACGTCCTCGAGAACCCGGCCTGGTACACCGCGTACACGCCCTACCAGCCGGAAATCTCGCAGGGCCGGCTCGAAGCGCTGCTCAACTTCCAGACGATGGTCGCCGACCTGACCGGCCTGGCCACCGCGAACGCGTCGCTGCTGGACGAGTCGACCGCCGTCGCCGAGGCCGTCACGCTGATGCGCCGCGCCTCGAAGTCCAAGTCCAACAAGGTCGTCCTGGACGCCGAGTGCCTGCCGCAGACGATCGCCGTCGTGCGCACCCGCGTCGAGGCGCTGGGCATCGAGGTCGAGGTCCGCGACCTGCTCACCGGGCTGCCCGAGGACTTCTTCGGCGTCGTCGTCCAGTACCCCGGCGCGTCCGGTGTGCTGCGCGGCCGCGGCTTCTACCAGGCGATCTCCGAGTCGGCGAAGGCCGCGGGCGCGCTGTTCACCGTCGCCGCCGACCTCCTCGCACTCACCCTGATCACCGCGCCCGGCGACTTCGGCGCCGACGTCGCCGCGGGCTCGACCCAGCGCTTCGGCGTCCCGCTCGGCTACGGCGGCCCGCACGCCGGGTACATGTCCGTCCGTGCCGGCCTCGAGCGCTCGCTGCCCGGGCGCCTGGTCGGCGTCTCGGTCGACGTCGACGGCAACTCCGCCTACCGCCTCGCGCTGCAGACGCGTGAGCAGCACATCCGCCGTGAGAAGGCGACGTCGAACATCTGCACCGCGCAGGTCCTGCCGGCCGTGCTGGCCGCGATGTACGCGGTCTACCACGGTCCGGACGGCCTGAAGAAGATCGCCCAGCGCGTCCACGGCCTCGCCGCGGGCTTCGCCGAGGCCCTGCGTCAGAACGACGTCGAGGTCGTGCACGAGTCCTTCTTCGACACGGTCGTCGCGCGCGTCCCGGGCCGGGCCGCCGAGGTCCACGCGGCCGCCCGTGAGGCCGGGATCAACCTCGGTCACGTCGACGCCGACCACGTCCGCGTCGCGTTCGACGAGGTCAGCACGCCCGCGATCACCGCGAAGGTGCTCAACGCGTTCAAGGTCGACGCGGACGTCAACGACGGCGTCGCGCTGCCGAACGGCCTGGCCCGCGAGAGCGGCTTCATGGGCCACGAGGTCTTCGGCACGCACCGCTCCGAGACGGCGATGCTGCGTTACCTGCGCAAGCTGTCCGACCTGGACTACGCGCTCGACCGCGGCATGATCCCGCTCGGCTCCTGCACGATGAAGCTCAACGCCACCACCGAGATGGAGCCGATCAGCTGGCGCGAGTTCGCCGGCATCCACCCGTTCGCCCCGGCCGAAGACGCCGAGGGCTACCACGTCCTCGTGGCGCAGCTGGCGGAGTGGCTGGCGGAGGTCACCGGCTACGACAAGGTGTCGCTGCAGCCGAACGCGGGCAGCCAGGGCGAGCTCGCCGGCCTCCTCGCGATCCGCGCGTACCACCGCGCCAACGGCGACGAGGCTCGTGACGTCTGCCTGATCCCGTCGTCCGCGCACGGCACAAACGCCGCTTCCGCGGTGCTCGCCGGGATGCGCGTGGTCGTCGTCAAGTGCACCGACGAGGGCAACGTCGACCTGGCCGACCTGCGGTCCAAGGTGGACGCCCACAAGGACACCCTCGCCGCGATCATGGTCACCTACCCGTCGACGCACGGCGTGTACGAGCACGACATCGACGAGCTCGCGAAGATCGTCCACGACGGCGGCGGCCAGGTCTACGTCGACGGCGCGAACCTCAACGCGCTGCTCGGCCTGGCCAAGCCGGGCGAGTTCGGCGGCGACGTCTCGCACCTGAACCTGCACAAGACCTTCTGCATCCCGCACGGCGGTGGCGGCCCCGGCGTCGGCCCGGTCGCGGTGCGCGCGCACCTCGCGCCGTACCTGCCGAACCACCCGCTGCTCGACGCCGCCGGTCCCGAGACCGGCGTCGGCCCGATCAGCGGCGCGCCGTACGGCTCGGCGTCGATCCTGCCGATCTCCTGGGCCTACGTCCGGATGATGGGCGCGCCCGGCCTGACCGCGGCCACGAAGGTCGCCGTGCTCGCCGCCAACTACGTCGCTTCGCGCCTGGCGCCGCACTACCCGGTGCTCTACACGGGCCAGGACGGCCTGGTCGCGCACGAGTGCATCCTCGACCTGCGCCAGATCACCAAGGAGACCGGCGTGACGGTCGACGACGTCGCCAAGCGGCTCATCGACTACGGCTTCCACGCGCCGACCATGTCGTTCCCGGTCGCCGGCACGCTGATGGTCGAGCCGACCGAGTCCGAGGACCTGGGCGAGATCGACCGGTTCTGCGACGCGATGATCGCCATCCGCGCCGAGATCGACGAGGTCGCCAACGGCAAGTGGAGCGCCGAGGAGTCGCCGCTGCGGGGTGCCCCGCACACCGCGGAGACGCTGGTCGGCGAGTGGGACAAGGCCTACGACCGCGAGCTGGCCGTGTACCCGGCGGGTGTTTCGCGGAAGAACAAGTACTGGCCCCCGGTGCGTCGCATCGACGGGGCCCGCGGCGACCGTAACCTCGTGTGCTCCTGCCCGCCCCTCAACGCTTACGAAGGCTGAACCCGTGTCTCGCGAAACCTCTCTGCACGGAGTCCACAAGGGACTCGGTGCGTTGTTCACCGACTTCGCCGGCTGGTCCATGCCGGTCCGCTACGCCAGTGAACTGGCCGAGCACAAGGCCGTCCGCGAGGCGGCCGGGCTGTTCGACCTGTCGCACATGGCCGAAATCCACGTCACCGGCAAGCAGGCGGCCGACGTCCTGGACTTCGCGCTGGTCGGCAACCTCACCGGGGTCAAGCCGGGCCGGGCGCGGTACACGATGATCTGCAACGCCGACGGCGGCGTCCTGGACGACCTGGTCGTCTACCGCCTGGCCGACGAGCACTACCTGGTCGTCGCGAACGCGGGCAACGCGCAGGTCGTCGCGGATGCGCTGGCCGAGCGGGTCGCGGGCTTCGATGCGGTGGTCGACGACAAGTCCGAGACCACCGCGCTGATCGCGGTCCAAGGCCCGAACGCCGCGGCGATCCTGGGTTCGGTCACCGACGCCGACCTGGACGCGCTGAAGTACTACGCCAGCGTCCCGGCGTCGGTGAAGGGCCACGACGTCCTGCTCGCCCGCACCGGCTACACCGGCGAGGATGGCTTCGAGCTGTTCGTCGACGCCGACGAGGCGCCGGCGCTGTGGCGCCTGCTGCTGGAGGCCGGCGAGCCGCACGGCCTGGTCCCGGCGGGCCTCGCCTGCCGCGACACGCTGCGGCTGGAAGCCGGGATGCCGTTGTACGGCAACGAGCTCACCGTCGAGCAGAGCCCGTTCGAGGCCGGGCTCGGGCGGGTGGTCAAGTTCGAGAAGCCGGGTGACTTCGTCGGCCGCGCCGCCCTCGAAGAGCGGTCGAAGCAGGACGTCCCGCGCGTGCGTGTCGGGCTCAAAGGCGCCGGTCGGCGCGCCCCGCGTCACGGCTACAAGCTGCTGGTGGACGGCACCGAGGTCGGCGAGGTCACCAGTGGCGCGCTGTCGCCCACGCTGGGTTACCCGATCGCCATGGCGTACGTCGATCGGGCGTACGCCGAGCCCGGCACCGAGCTCTCCGTCGACATCCGGGGCAGGATCGAGCCCGTCGAGGTCGTCGCCCTGCCCTTCTACTCCCGCGCGTAAGGACTGTTGAACCGTGAGCATCCCCGAGAACCTGCAGTACACGAAGGAACACGAGTGGCTGAAGGTCGAGGACGGCGTCGCCACCGTCGGCATCACCGCCTTCGCCGCCGAGTCGCTCGGTGACATCGTGTTCGTCCAGCTGCCCGACGCGGGCTCGACGATCACCGCCGGCGAGGTGTTCGGCGAGGTCGAGTCGACCAAGTCGGTCAGCGAGCTGTACGCGCCGGTCTCCGGCGAGGTCGTCGAGGTGAACGGCACCACATCGGACACCCCCGAGGTCATCAACTCCGACCCGTACACCGAAGGATGGCTCCTGAAGGTGCGTCTGACCGGGGACGTGCCGGACCTGCTCGACGCCGCCGCGTACGCCGCGCACACCCAGGAGAACTGATGACGACCTTCGACGCGCACCTGTCCGAAGTCGACCCCGAGGTCGCCGCGGCCGTCGCGGCCGAGCTCACCCGCCAGCAGTCGACCCTGGAGATGATCGCCTCCGAGAACTTCGCCCCGGTGGGCGTGCTCGAGGCGCAGGGCTCGGTGCTGACCAACAAGTACGCCGAGGGCTACCCGGGCCGCCGCTACTACGGCGGCTGCGAGCACGTCGACGTCGTCGAGCAGCTCGCCATCGACCGCGCGAAGGCCCTCTTCGGCGCCGAGCACGCCAACGTCCAGCCGCACTCGGGCGCCCAGGCCAACGCGGCCGCGATGTTCGCGGTGCTCAAGCCGGGCGACACGATCCTCGGCCTCGACCTGGCGCACGGCGGTCACCTGACGCACGGGATGAAGATCAACTTCTCGGGCAAGCTGTACAACGTCGTCGCCTACCACGTCGACAAGGAGACCGGGATCGTCGACCTCGCGGAGATCGAGCGTCTGGCCGTCGAGCACCAGCCGAAGCTGATCATCGCCGGCTGGTCCGCCTACCCGCGTCAGCTCGACTTCGCCGAGTTCCGCCGCATCGCAGACCTCGTCGGCGCTCGCCTGATGGTCGACATGGCGCACTTCGCCGGGCTGGTCGCGGCCGGGCTGCACCCGTCGCCGGTGCCGCACGCCGACATCGTCACCACGACCACGCACAAGACCCTCGGCGGCCCGCGCGGCGGCCTGATCCTGTCGCGCGAGGAACTGGCGAAGAAGATCAACTCGGCCGTGTTCCCCGGTCAGCAGGGCGGCCCGCTGGAGCACGTCATCGCGGCCAAGGCCGTCGCGCTGAAGATCGCGGCGAGCGACGAGTTCCGCGAGCGTCAGGAGCGGACCCTCGAAGGCTCGCGAATCCTGGCGTCGCGCTTGTCGCAGGACGACTGCGCTTCGGCGGGGGTCCGGGTGCTGACCGGCGGCACCGACGTCCACCTGGTGCTCGTCGACCTCGTCCAGTCCACTCTGGACGGTCAGCAGGCCGAGGACCGGCTGCACGAAGTCGGCATCACGGTGAACCGCAACGCCGTCCCGTTCGACCCGCGCCCGCCGATGATCACGTCCGGCCTGCGCATCGGCACGCCGGCGCTGGCCACCCGCGGGTTCCAGGCCGAGGACTTCACCGAGGTCGCCGACGTCATCGCCGAGGCCCTCAAACCGGACTTCGACGACGCCCTGCGGTCCAAGCTGCGCGACCGCGTCGAGACGCTGGCCAAGAAGCACCCGCTGTACGCGGACCTTTCGCGATGAGCGCGTCGCCCGAGGGCCGGAAGCTGCTGCGTCTGGAAGTCCGCAACAGTGAGACGCCGATCGAGAAGAAGCCGTCGTGGATCAAGACGCGGGTGAGGATGGGGCCGGAGTTCACCGAACTCAAGGGTCTTGTGCGTCGCGAGGGTTTGCACACGGTGTGTGAAGAGGCCGGTTGTCCCAATATCTATGAGTGCTGGGAAGACCGCGAGGCCACGTTCCTCATCGGCGGGGATCAGTGCACCCGTCGGTGTGACTTCTGCCAGATCGACACCGGTAAGCCGGCCGAGCTGGACCGTACTGAGCCGCGGAAGGTCGCGGAGTCGGTGCAGGCGATGGGGTTGCGGTATTCGACGGTCACCGGTGTTGCGCGTGATGACCTTCCCGATGGTGGGGCTTGGCTGTACGCGGAGACCGTTCGTCAGATCCACGACTTGAACCCCGGTACGGGTGTTGAGCTGTTGATTCCGGACTTCAACGCTGACCCTGAGCAGCTGGCCGAGGTGTTCGGGTCGCGTCCGGAAGTCCTTGCCCACAACGTGGAGACGGTGCCGCGGATCTTCAAGCGCATTCGCCCCGGATTCCGGTATGCGCGGTCGCTGGAGGTCATCACGAAGGCGCGTGAGGCCGGGCTGGTGACGAAGTCGAACTTGATCCTGGGCATGGGTGAGACCCCGGACGAGGTGGCGCCGGCGATGCAGGATTTGGTTGATGCGGGGTGCGAGATCCTGACGATCACGCAGTACCTGCGTCCGTCGCCGCGGCATCATCCGGTGGATCGGTGGGTGAAGCCGGAGGAGTTCGTCGAGCACTCGAAGGCTGCGGAGGCGATGGGTTTCGCGGGGGTGATGGCGGGTCCGCTGGTGCGGTCGTCGTACCGCGCGGGACGGCTCTACGCCCAGACCAAGGGTTACCGTGGAGAGGAGCTGCCGGAAAACCTGCAGCACCTCGCCGACCAGGGCCCGGCCGCGCAAGAAGCCAGCTCCCTGCTGGCGCGATAGGAAGGGGCGGATCAATGGCGATCAGCGTCTTCGACCTGTTTTCCATCGGCATCGGCCCGTCGAGCTCCCACACCGTCGGGCCGATGCGGGCGGCACGGACCTTTGTGGACGGACTCAGCGACGACCTCGCCTCGGTGTCCCGCGTCCAGGCCGAGCTGTTCGGCTCGCTGGGCGCGACCGGGTTCGGGCACGGCAGCGACAAAGCCGTCCTGCTCGGGCTTTCCGGCTCGCGGCCGGAGGAGATCGACACCGACACGGTGCCCGCGCGCATCGCGGCGATCCGTGAGTCCGGACGGCTGCTGCTGGCCGGCACGCACGAGATCGCGTTCGACGAGGACACCGACCTCACCATGCACCGGCGCAAGTCGTTGCCGGCCCACCCGAACGGCATGGTGTTCCGCGCGTTCGACGCGTCGGGCTCGCTGGTGCGCGAACGCACGTACTACTCGGTCGGCGGCGGGTTCGTCCGCGACGAGTCGTACGAGACGGACACGGTGTTCGTCGAGGACTCGACCCCGGTGCCGTACCCGTTCCGCACCGGCGCGGATCTGCTGGGCCACTGCGCGGCCACCGGGAAGCCGATCAGCGAAATCATGCTGGCGAACGAGCTTTCCTGGCGTACCGCTGAGGAGGTGCGGTCCGGGCTGCTGGCCATCTGGGCGGTCATGGCGGAGTGCGTCCGCAACGGCTGCACCCACGAAGGTGTCCTGCCGGGCGGGCTGAAGGTGCCGCGGCGCGCGCGTTCGCTGCACGAGAAGCTCCTGGCCGAAGACGGCGCGGACGACCCGTTGTACGCGATGGACTGGGTGAGCCTGTACGCATTGGCGGTCAACGAGGAGAACGCGGCGGGCGGACGCGTGGTGACGGCCCCGACCAACGGCGCGGCGGGCATCATCCCGGCGGTGCTCCACTACTACCAGCGGTTCATCCGGCACTCGACCGACGACGGAATCGTGACGTTCCTGCTGACGGCGGGCGCGATCGGCTCGATCCTCAAGCAGACGGGCTCGATCTCGGGCGCGGAAGTCGGCTGCCAGGGTGAAGTGGGGTCGGCGTCGGCGATGGCGGCGGCGGGCCTCACAGAGGTCCTCGGCGGCTCGCCGGCCCAGGTGGAGAACGCGGCGGAGATCGGGGTGGAGCACCACCTCGGGCTCACGTGCGACCCGGTCGGCGGCCTGGTCCAGATCCCGTGCATCGAGCGCAACGCGGTGGGAGCGTCGAAGGCGATCCACGCGGCCCGGATGGCGATGCGCGGCGACGGAAGCCACGTGGTGACGCTGGACAAGGCGATCAAGACGATGCGCGAGACGGGCGCGGACATGAGCGTGAAGTACAAGGAAACCGCCCGCGGCGGCTTGGCGGTCAACGTCATCGAGTGCTGAGGCCGACACCTTCACGTGAAAGTGCCGGCGCGGCTCAGTTGCGCCGGTCCTCCGGCTCCACCGCCAGCCGCAGGCCGACCTCCACCAAGCGCCAGCCCAGCTGCTGTTTCCGCGTTCCCGGGCTGCGGCTCGGGGCCGCCCGGCCCGGAGGCCGGTTGCGGACGCCGTGGCGCAGCTCGTCCTCTCGCTCGTGGACCAGGTCCTCCGCCATCAGGAAGTGCACCGGATCGCCCCCTGCGTCGATGTTCGGTGTCGGTGGTGCCATCGTCGCCGACCGTGGCCGTCCGGTTCCACTGGTTTTCCGCACCGCGAACACAGTGTGACCGCCGCGAGAGCCCGAAGCCACTCCGATCATGCCCAGCGGCCTAAACTCTCAGGATGGAACCGACCTCGGTGGCGAATGCCGGTGAAGCGCTGTTCCGGCCGGTCCGCGCGGGCAACGCCTTCGAGGAGACCGTCGAACGGCTGCTGCAGGCCATCCGCCTCGGCGTGGTCGGCGCGGGGGAGCGGCTGCCGTCGGAACGCGAGCTCGCCGAACGTCTCGGGGTCAGCCGCGTCACGCTCCGCGAAGCCATCCGCGCCCTCTCCGACGCCGGTTACGTCGAGTCACGGCGGGGGCGCTACGGCGGCACGTTCGTGAACGACACCCTGCCCGGGCCGCCCGCCCCCGACGGCAAGATCGACGCCGTCGGCCTGGAGGACGCGTTGTGCCTCCGGTACGTCCTCGAGACCGGCGCCGCGGAGATGGCGGCCGCCCGGTCGCTGAGCCCGGCCGACCGCCGTCACCTCACCGGCACCCTGGCCGAAGCCGCCGGCGCGGACCTCGACGACTACCGCCGCAAGGATTCCCGCCTGCACCTGGCGATCGCGGAGGTGACGGCGTCCGGCTCCCTGACCACGGCGATGGCCGACGCCCGCACCCGCGTCAACCAGCTGCTCGACCGCATCCCGCTGCTCCCGCCCAACCTCGAGCACTCGAACGCCCAGCACGAGGCGATCGTCGACGCGATCCTGGCCGGCGACGCCCCGGCCGCCCGCCAGGCGATGGCCGAGCACATCGAAGGCACGGCGTCCCTGCTGCGCGCCTTCCTGTCCTGACGACACCGAACCCGTCTTCACAGAATTCGAACAACTCTCGGTAGTTCTCCACAGAACCTCCTCACTCGTTCGGCCGTCATCCATTCGTGACCTTGGCGATCGAGGAACCAGAGGAAGAAGCCGCGAAGCCGGACACCCCGCGCCGTCGCCGATGGCGGCGCTTCCGGCGGATCGCCTACTGGACCGTGGGCACGCTCGTCGGCGGTCCGCTGATCGCCTTCTGGGTCGCCTACCTCGTGCTCGACGTCCGCAGCCCGCAAGAGGTCCTCGCCGGGCTCGACAAGACCGTCGTGCTCACCTACTCCGACGGCTCGGAGCTGCTCAAGGTCGTCCCCGCCGACGGTGACCGCACCTTCGTGCCCTACCCGCAGGTGCCCGCGAAGCTGCGCGACGCCATCATCGCCACCGAGGACCCGACCTTCTGGGACAACCAGGGCTTCGACCCGACCGGCATCGGCCGCGCGTTCCTCACCGGCGTCGGCGGCGGGTCCGGGATCACCCAGCAGTACATCAAGAAGTCCACCGGCGACGACGACGCCACCCTCGGCCGCAAGTTCGCCGAGCTCGTGCTGGCCACGAAGATCACCCAGGAGCAGAGCAAAGAGCAGATCTTCGAAAGCTACGTCAACATCATCTCCTTCGGCCGCGGCACGTTCGGCCCCGCCGCGGCGATGAACGCCTACTTCGGCAAGAAGCTCGACGACTCGATGACGTGGAGCGAAGCCGCTTTCCTCGCCGGGATGATCCAATCGCCGTCGGTGCACGACCCGGCCGCGTCCGGCGACGCGCACGCCGCCCGGCGCTGGCAGTACGTGCACGACAAGCTCGTGGACCGCGGGTACGTGAAGCCGGGCGAACCCATGGCCTACCCCGGCGCCGAGATCCAGTCGCCGTCCGAGACCCGCGCCGGGCGCCTCACCTACGACCAGTTCCACGTCAAGCAGCAGGTCCTCGCCGAACTGGAAGAAGACGGTTTCCCGCTCGGCCGGCTGCAGCAGGGAAACATGACAGTCGAGACGACGCTGGACCGCGGCCTGCAGGACGCCGCGAAGAAGACGTTGCAGGACAGGCTGAAGGGCGAGCCGAAGGAGTTCCGCGGCGCGCTGGTGTCCGTCGACCCGAAGACCGGCGCCGTCCGCGCCTACCAGGGCGGCGACCAGGGCGTCCGCGACTACGCGAGCACCCCGCACGCGGCCGGCTCGGCGTTCCACCCGTTCACGCTCGCCGCGGCACTGCGCCGCGGCTACGGTCCGGACGTGCCGGTCCCGGCGCCCGCGGAACAGGAGTTCCTCGGCGAGAAGTTCAAGTACCCGGACCTCTGCGACCCCGTGTGCACGCCGCGCACCGCGATGCAGCTGCACGCCCGGAGCCCGTTCATCGCGCTGGCGAAGAAACTCGGGCCGGACGCGCTGAGCGAGACCGCCCGGCAGGCCGGCATCCCCGAAACCGTCGACGGCACGCCGACGATGCGGGAGAAGGACGGTTTCCTCATCGGCCCGGGCATCGCGATCGGCCGGTACCCGCTGCGGCCGCTCGACATGGCGGGCGCCTACGCGACGTTCGCCGCGGACGGCCGCCGCACCACGCCGCACCTGGTGGCGAAGGTGCGCGACGAGAGCGGCGCGGTCGTCTGGGAGCACACCGACACCGCGCGGCCCGCGTTCGACGACGACGGCGCCGAGAGCCGCCGCATCGCCCGGGACGTCACCGGCGTCCTGACCGACGGCAGCGGGGTCGCGCTGCGCACCGGCGAGGCCGAGCACGGCAACGGGCAGGGCAACCAGGACGCCTGGGCCGTCGGCTACACCCCGCAGCTGGCGACGGCGGTGTGGGTCGGCTCCGACGACGAGCGCAAGCTGAAGGACGCGAACGGGGTGAAGCTCATCGGCGACGTCGTCCCGGCCGACGTCTGGCGCGCGTACACGGCGGCGGCCACGGCCGGGCAGCAGGCCCGGCCGGTCGCCGGGAGCCCGCCGCCGGTGGTGCGGCCGCCGCGCTGATCAGCGGACCAGCGCGAGCACGAACCCGTCGTGCCCCTTGGCGCCGACGGTCTGCACGGCGGTCGCGTCCAGCCGCGGCTCGGCGGCGAGGACTTCGAACATCTCCCGCGCGCCCAGGACGTTCGGGTCGGTGCTCTCGGCGTCGGCCACCCCGCCCTGGCGGACGACGTTGTCGACGACGATCGTCGTCCCCGGCCGCGACAGCTCCAGCGACGCGCGCACGTAGTTCGCGAGGTTGCTCTTGTCGGCGTCGACGAAGATGAAGTCGAACGGCCCGGTCAGCGTCGGCAGCGTGTCGAGCGCGGCGCCGACGCGGATGTCGACGACGTCCTCGCCGAAGCCCGCGCGCGCCAGGTTCGCCCGCGCGACTTCGGCGTGCCGCGGCTCGTATTCGCAGGTCACCAGCTTGCCGCCGGGCGGCAGCGCGCGGGCCAGCCAGATCGTGCTGTACCCGCCGAGCGTGCCGATCTCCAGGATTGAACGGGCGCCGGCTTGGCGCGCCAGCAGGTTCAGCAGCTTCCCCTGGTTGGGCGCGACGGCGATCTGCGGCAGCCCGGCGGCGGCCGAGCCGGAAAGCGCCGCGTCGAGCACGGGGTCGGCCGGGAGCAGCGCCCCGGTGAGGTAGTCGTCGACTTCGGCCCAGGTCTTGTCGGTCATGGCACCTCCACCGCCAACCTAGCGGGCTGGGATCATGCTGAGGAGTGCTCGAAGGCGGGAAGGTGGACATGGACGACTACCGCGTCGTCGCGGATGCCCTGGCCGCCGACATCGAAGCCGGCCGGCTGCGGCCGGGGGACCGCCTCCCGCCGCAGCGCCGGTTCGCGCGGCAGCGGGGGATCGCCGGCTCCACCGCCGCCCGCGTCTACGGCGAGCTCGTGCGACGCGGCCTGGCCGTCGGCGAGGTCGGCCGCGGCACCTTCGTGCGGGCCGCGAAACCGCCGCCCGAACCCGCGCTCGCCGAACCCGGGGACGCGCGGGTCGACCTCGAACTCAACTTCGCCGTCCTGCCCGAAGAGTCCGCGAAGCTCGCCCAGGCCCTGCGACCGCTCCTGCGCGACGACGTCCTCACCGCCGCCCTGCACCCGATCGGCGCCGCGGGCACGCCGGCCGCCCGGCAGGCCGCCGCCACGCTGCTCACCCGCGGCGACTGGCGGCCGGACCCGGCGACCGTGCTCTTCACCGGCAGCGGGCGGCAGGCCATCGCGGCCGCCGTCGCCGCGTTCGTGCCGGTGGGTGCGCGGCTCGCCGTCGAATCCCTGACCTACCCGGTGGTGAAGGGCCTCGCCGCCCGCCTCGGCGTCGAGCTGGTACCGATCGAGACCGACGAGCATGGGCTGGTCCCGGCCGCGCTGGCCGCGGCCGAGCCGGTCCGCGCGCTGTACGTCCAGCCGACGCTGCACAACCCGCTCGGCACGACCATGCCCGCGCGCCGCCGCGAGGAACTCGCGGACGTCGTGCAACGCCTGGACCTGCCGGTGATCGAGGACGGCATCTACACGTTCCTGCGCGACGACGTCCGGCCGTTCGCCGCGTACGCGCCGGAGCGGACCGTGTTCGTCGACAGCCTTTCCAAGCGCGTCGCCCCGGGCCTGACGGCGGGGTTCCTCGTGACGCCACCGGCGTGGACTGCCCGGCTGGCGTCGTCGGTGCGGTCGGGTGCGTGGGCCGCGTCGCGCTTCGCCGTCGAAGCGGCGACGCAGTGGATCATGACCGGCACCCTCGCCGAAGTCGAAGCCGCGAAACGCCGGGACGCCGCCGCCCGGGCCGTGGTGGTTCAGGAGAAGCTGCCCGGCCTGCGCGGCGACGCCGCGTCCTACCACCGCTGGTGGGAGCTGCCGGAGCGGTGGCGGGCGGACACGTTCGTCGCGGCGGCCGCCCGGCGCGGCATCGCGCTGCTGCCCGCCGCGGCGTTCGCGGTCCTGCCGGGCCACGCGCCGAACGCCGTGCGCATCGCCGTGTCCGCCCCGCCGGTCGCGACCCTGGAAGCCGCCCTCGACGTCCTGGCGACCCTGGTCAGCGGCAGTCCCGACGACCTGCTGGCCGACTGACAGCGGGTGCCAGCGGCGTGCCAGTGCGGTGTGCGGCCCGCACCAGGGCGTCGCGCCACTCTTCGGTCATCGAGAACGAACCGAAGGAGCACCCATGACCGTCACGATCGTCGGCGCCGGCCTCGGCGGCCTCACCCTGGCCCGGGTCCTGCACGTCCACGGCGTCCCCGTCACCGTCTACGAGGCCGACGCGTCCCCGATGGCACGCCTGCAGGGCGGGATGCTCGACATCCACGACTACAACGGGCAGCTCGCCGTCGAAGCCGCCCGCCTGGAGGCCGAATTCCGCGGCCTCGTCCTGGACGGCCGCCAGGCGATGCGGATCCTCGACCGGGACGGGAACCTGCTGTTCGAGAAGGCCGACGACGGCACCGGCGGCCGGCCCGAGGTCCAGCGCGGCGAGCTGCGGCAGATGCTGCTCGACGCGCTCCCCGAAGGCACTGTCCACTGGGGACACAAGGTCGACGCGGTCCGCGCGCTCGACGGCGGCGGCCACGAAGTGACCTTCGCCGACGGCTCGACGGTCGTCGCGAGCCTCCTGGTCGGCGCCGACGGCGCCTGGTCGAAGGTCCGGCCGCTGCTCACCGGCGCCACGCCCGAGTACGTCGGCGAAGCGTTCGTCGAGACCTACCTGTTCGACGTCGAGACGAAGCACCCGGCCACCGCGGCGGCGGTCGGCATGGGGTCGATGGTCGCCCACGGCGGCACGCCCGACGACGCGATCAACGCCCACCGCGAGAGCGGCGAGACCGTGCACGCCTACGTCGTGCTCCCCCGGCCGCTGGACTGGTTCGCCGCGATCGACTTCGCCGACCCCGCCGCGGCCGCGGCCCGGATCGCGGCGGAGTTCGACGGCTGGGCTCCGGAGCTGACGGCGCTGATCACCGACGCCGACACCGCCCCGGTGCTGCGCCCGCACTACGCGCTGCCGGTCGGGCTCCGGTGGGACCGCGTGCCGGGCGTGACCCTCGTCGGCGACGCAGCGCACCTCGCGCCCCCGAACGGCGAAGGCGCCAACCTGGCCATGCTCGACGGCGCGGAGCTCGGCCAGGCCCTGGCCGCGCACCCGGACGACGTCGAAGCGGCCATCGCGCAGTACGAGGAAGCCATGTTCGTCCGCGCCGCGACGCCGGTCGACGACGCCGTCCTCATGGAGAGCCTGTTCGGCGACGACGTTCCGGAAAGCCTGCTGGAGCTGGTCCGCGGCGAGCAGGACTAGGGGGCGTACTTCCCGACGAAGCTGCCGCACGTGACGGCGCGGCCCGTGAGCCGGGCCTGGATCGCCTTCTCCAGGCCGAGGTAGTCGAACACCGGCGTGTCGACCGGGATCGACTCCGGCACCGGGCCGCCCGTCGCGAGCTGGCGGATCGAGTCCGTCTCGAACAGCACCAGGTAGCCGCCTTCGCGGTTGAGCTCGTCCGCCCGCGCGAGCATGCGCTCGGGCGCGTCGCCGACGATCTCCAGCGGCAGCGGCCATTCGAGCGGGAACGGGTTGCGCAGGCCGAACGCGGGATAGGCGAACGGGCTGTCCGGCAGGATCGCCGTCTTCGCGGCCGGGAACCGGTCCAGGCAGTCGCGGATCTGGCGGACGAAGGTGTGCGTCGAGGGGTTGGTGCGGATGCCGGCCATCGCCGGGGTGACGTCGCCGAGGTCGGCGGTCAGCCGGTCGTGCCCGAGGTCGAGGTAGGCGGCCTGGTCGTGGCGGGCGACGACGACCCAGCCGCACACCGCCACCGCGGTCAGGCCCGCCGTCGCGGTCACCCAGCGGCGGGCGAGCCGCGGCCGCGGCGGAACGACGTGGCTCAACAGCAGCAACGCCGTCAGGGCGAGGGTGCCGGTGAGCAGCGTCGGCGTGTCGTTGCCCCACGACAGGCTGGTCATGAACCCGGTCGCGAGCACGAGGAGCCCGGCCCAGGGCACCTTGCGCGTGACGGCCGCGTTGACCGGCACGCTCACCGCGACGATCCACCAGAGGACGTCCGCCCAGCGCGAGGAGCCGGTGAAGCGGCCGTCGACGACCGTCCAGACGACCGCGGCGGCGCCGGCGAGCACCAGCACCCAGGACGCGATCCGCCCGGCCGCGCCGAGCCGGTCACCCGGCAGCCGGACGGCCAGCAGCACGACGGCGATCGCGGCGAAGAAGGCCAGCTCCCGCACGGGCGCCCGGGTCAGCGCTTCGGGATCTTCCAGCCAGAGCCCGAGCAGGCGTTCGCCGTACGCGGGGACGCCGCCGGTCAGCTGCTCGACCATCTCGGCGAACCCGCCGCCGAGGCTGACCCACGCGACGTACAGCAGCCCGGGCGTGCCGAGCGCGAGGAGGTCCAGCACGAACCGGAGCACGCGGCGGGAGCCGGTCCGGGTGGCCGGGTGCAGCAGCAGCCACACCACCCCGATCACCGCGGCGAGCACGAAGCTCTGCTTGACGAACACCGCGCAGCCGAGCAGCACGAGCCCGCCGCGGCGGGCGAGCGCGCGGTTCTTGCCGAGCCCGGTGTCGAGGGCCCAGGCGCCGCACGCGGTGAGCGCGATGCCGTCGACGGTGTGCCAGGCCATCAGCGGGAAGGCGTTGAGGTTGATCAATGACGCCGCGGCGACCATCGCCGTCATGCCCGGGCCCCACTCCAGGACGCGGCGGCGCGTGACGAGCGCGGCGAAGGCGATGGTGGCGACGATGATCTCGATCATCGACAGGAAACTGGACCCGAAGAACAACGGCATCGGCAGCGCGAAGTCGGCGACGTGCAGCACGGCGGACCCGAGCGGGCGCGCGGAGATGATGTCGGCGTGCGGGACTTCGCCGTGCAGCACGCGCCACGCCTGGGCGAGGATGAAGCCCTGGTCGGAGGGGTGGAACCCGAAGCGGCCGACGCGCAGTTCGGTGGCCAGGGCGAGCACGAGGACCCAGCCGGCGTGGACGCCCCAGCGCAGCAGCGGCCGCGTGGCCTTGGCGGACAGGGGTTCCGGCGCGGCGGCGCGCGCAGGACTCGCCACGTCCACGCCTGCCCGCCTTCCGCTCCCCGATCACGCCCGGAAAGCGATGGTAGCGGCCGGGCCCGGCCCCGGCATGCACAGCACCACCGGGCCCTGGTTCAAGCGCCCCAATGTGGCCTTCGGTGCGTCTGACGCACCGAAGGCCGCCTTGGGTGCTCCTCCCATGCCCCCACCGCCACCCTCAACGGAGGCGCTTCGCGCCGCGGAGCTTGGTCAGACGCAACCAAGGCCACATTGGGGCGCTTTGGCTCAGCCGAGGGTGTGCCTGGCCGTGCCGATCGCGGCCGTCTCGTCAGCCGCGGCGAATCGTTCCCCAGTGGTGATTTCCGGCATTTCGAACTCCCCAGTTCACGCCCGTACCGGTGTACGGGACTCGCGCGAGGGTAGAAGTACCGTCGTCTTCAGATCCAGGGTTTCGGCGGAATTCGCGGGGATCAGGCACGACGGCGCCAGATCAGGCGGGTGATCGCCGCCGCGACCGCCGCCGGCGCGGGCCGGCGGGGCAGGCCGCGGGCCTCGGGCGCGGACTCCCGCATCGCCGAGTACGCCAGGTGCGCGGCGAACCGCGCCACCCGCGGCGCGGTCAGCGTCGCCAGCTCGGCGGCCCGGCCCTCGGGCAGGCTCAGGATCTCCGGCCGCTCCTCCAGAGCCTTCACGACGAGCGCCGCCGCCCGCTCGGGGCTGCTCGACGGGAGTCCGCGGTAGCCGGTCGGCGCGATCATCGGCGTCCGCACCAGCGGCATCCGCACGGAGGTGAACGTGACGCCGTCCGAGAGCGTCTCGCGCCCGGCCGTCAGCCCGAACTCCTCCAGCGCCGCCTTCGACGCCAGGTACGCCGAAAAGCGCGGGGTGTCGGTCTGCAGGCCCTGGGTCGTCACGTTGACGACGTGCCCGAACCGGCGCGCGGCCATCGACGGCAGGAAGCCGAGGATCAGCCGCACCGGCCCGAAGTAGTTGATGGCCATGGTGCGCTCGAAGTCGTGGAAGCGTTCGGTGGACAGCGCGACCGAGCGCCGGATCGACCGGCCGGCGTTGTTCACCAGCATGTCGACCGCGCCGTGCTCGCCGAGGACGTCCTTGACCAGCGCGTCGACGGCGTCGCCGTCGGTGAGGTCGCACGGGTACGCGGCCGCCACGCCGCCGGCCGCGGTGATCTCGTCCCGGACTTCGGCCAGTTCCGATTCCCGCCGCGCCACGAGGATGACCTTCGCGCCCTTGCGCGCCACGGCCAGCGCCGACGCCCGGCCGATCCCGGACGACGCGCCGGTGATCAGCACCGTCCGCCCGGCGAGTCCGTGCTGCCGCCGGGCGCGGTCGGGATCGAGGTGGGCCTGCCAGTACCGGTAGAGCGGCCCGGCGTAGTCCCGCAGCTCCGGCAGCTCGATCCCGCTGCCGAACAGCGCGGTCGTCGTCCGCGCGGTGTCGAACTCGACGTCCATGCTCAGGTGCGGCAGCACGTCGAGGGGAACGCCCAGCTCCTCCAGCACGGCCGCGCGGGTGGCCCGGCCGCCGGGCACGCGGTCGACGCCGTTCGCCGCCGCGTGCGCGAGCCGGGTGCCCACCCGCCGCACCACGCCGGGCAGCTGGGCCCGGACCGTCGGCCCGCCGGCAGCGCGCGCGAAGGCGTTGTAGACGGAGTTGAGCGACTGCGGCCGCGCGGCGGCGAGGTGGTAGGTCGCCCCGGACGGCGCGTCCCGGTGCATCAGGAAGTCCATCGCCTCGACGACGTAGTCGACCGGCACCAGGTTCGTCGCGCCGAGATCCGGCGCGGCCAAGGGAAGCCGCGCGGGCAGGGAAGCCAGCCGCGAGATGGCGGGCAGGAAGAAGTACGGGCCGTCGACCTTGGCCATCTCGCCGGTGCGCGAGTCGCCGACGACGGCCGAGGGCCGGTAGACGCGGAACGGCAGCGACTGCTCGCGGACGAGCTTCTCGGCCTGGAACTTCGTCGCGTGGTACGGCGAGGAGAAGCGCTGCCCGAGGTCGAAGTCGGCCTCGGTGAACCGCCCGGCGTGGTCGCCCGCGACGGCGATCGAGGACACGTGGTGCACCAGGCCCGCCCCGGCCGCGGCGGCGAAGGCGAGCAGGTGCCGGGTGCCGTCGACGTTGGCGCGCCGGTTGGCCTCCTCGTCCGCGGTCAGGTCGTAGATCGCGCCGAGGTGGACGACGTGGTCGAGCTGGTCCAGCTCGGCGGGGTCGGTGCCGAGCCGCGGTTCGGCGAGGTCGCCGACCACCGGGTGCAGCTTCTCCGCGCCGGGCCAGGCCGCGGCCAAGGCGGTCAGGCGCTCGCGGGAGGTTTCGCGGACCAAGGCGTACACGGCGGACGTCTCCGGCCGCCGCAGCAGGCGGGCGACCAGGCGTTTCCCGATGAAGCCCGTCGCGCCCGTCACGAAGTAGGTCGTCATGGCCGGTCCCTTCGGTAGGGGGCCGACTCTAACCTACTGGAAAGTAGGAACGGTAGTTGTCAGGTTTCCAGCTGGTCGTCGGCGGTCGCCACGACGGCGTCACGCAGGGCGGCGCGCAGCCGTCCGACGTCGAGCGGGCCCAGTACGGCCGCCTCACCCGGCGGCGCGACCAGCACCACCTTGTCGTTGCTGACGAACACCGTCACGTCCCTGCGCCTGCCGGCCAGATCCCGGCAGCCGACCGACCATTCGCCCCGACTCATGGTCGCCGCCCTCCGTTTCCTCTTCGTGGTCGTGCTCATTGCGAAGGGGGGAGCGCCACGCCGAGGCGCTATGACGCCGGTTCACCCGATCTGCCTACTCGCGAGTTTTCTCTTGCGCTTCGCGGATTTCCGGCGTATCTCCCGGTCGTGGCGACGCCCGTTCGGGAGTACCGTCCGCACCGTCTCGTCGACGTGGGAGGTCACTGATGTCGGAGCCGCGGAAGATCGTCATCGTCGGAGCGGGCCTGGGCGGGGCGTCCGCCGCGGGCGCGTTGCGCGAACGCGGATACACCGGCGAAGTCCTGCTGATGGGGTCGGACCCGCACCGGCCGTACGAGCTGCCGGCGCTGTCGAAGGGCGTGCTGCTCGGCAACGGCGACGAACCCGACTGGGTGCACGAAGAGAAGTTCTACGCGGAGAAGGACATCCGGTTCACCCCCGGCGTCACGGCGACCCGCATCGAACTGGGCGCCCGCCTGGTGCTGGACGACGCGGGCGGCGAGCACCGCTACGACCGCCTGGTCCTGGCGACCGGCTCGCGGCCGCGCTCGCTCCCGGTCCCGGGCGGCGACCTGCCTGGGCTGTACACGCTGCGCAGCCTCGACGACTCGCTCAAGCTGCGCTCGGCGTTCGCCGAAGCGGAGCGCGTGGTGATCGTCGGCGCCGGCTGGATCGGCTCGGAGGCCGCGGCGGCGGCGCGGACGCACAACGCGGACGTGACGGTCGTGGACCCGGTACCGGTCCCGCTGGCGAACGTCGTCGGCGAGACGGTCGGCGGGGTGTTCCGCGACCTGCACGTCTCCAACGGCGTGCACTACCGCCTGGGCGAGCAGGTCGCGGAGATCACCGGCGGCCCGGACGGCGTCCGCGGGGTCCGGCTCGCCAGTGGCGACGAGATCACGGCGGACGTGGTCCTGATCGCGGTCGGCGCGGCACCCCGGGTCGAGCTGGCCCACGCGGCGGGCCTGGAACTGTCCGACGACGGCGGGGTGTGCGTGGACGCGGGCCTGCGCACGGCGGCCCCGGACGTGTACGCGGTGGGCGACATCGCGGCGCACTTCCACCCGCGCTACGGCCGCCGCATCCGCGTCGAGCACTGGGCGAACGCGAAGGACCAGGGGACGCACGTGGCGCAGAACCTGCTGGGGGAGAACGAGCCGTTCCTCGGGTCACCGTACTTCTTCACCGACCAGTACGACCTGGGGTGCGAGTACCGCGGTCTCGCGGACCCGGTTTCGGACGAGCTGGTCGTCCGCGGCGACCTGGCTTCCCGCGAGTTCACGGCGTTCTGGCTGCGCGACGGCGAAGTGGCGGCGGCGATGAACGTGAACATGTGGGACGACGGAGACGCGCTGGGCGCCTTGGTCGACGGCCGCGCGAAGGTGACGGCGGAGCAGCTCAAGACGGCTGATCTGGCGTCGCTCGGCTGAGGCGGTCGCGCATCAGCGTGTCGAGCCGCCGCCAAGCGGGGGACGACGCGTTGACCGCGCCCTGTACCAGTGCCGGGATCGCGGAACCCCGTTCGTACGAAGGGAGTTCCGCGCCGTACCGCGCTCGGGTGGCGGCGACGAGCCGCTCGGCCAGTGCGTCGACGCTCGGGTCGTGCGGGTCGAGGTCGTGCACCCGGTCGTACTCGAGGACCAGCTCCAGCAACGCCGGATCGGCCAGCATCGCCGACTGGTCGAGGAAGTTCTCGCGCGCCGTCTTCGGGTGGGTCGCGAACACCAGCAGCCACAAGTCGTTCTGCAGTGCGACCCAGCGTTCGCTGAACCCGAGACCGCGCAAGCCCGCGAGGTGGGCCACGACGTCGGCGGGCAACGCGGACAGGTGCCCGTCAGCCAGCTGCCGGAGCCGTTTCCGGGTGTCCTGCAGGCCGCGGATGCGGGCGGCGAGGTCGTCGTCGATCTGCCTGAGGGCCGGCAGGAGGCCGCCGCCCGACCGGAGCTCGCGGATGCGCGCCAGCGGGACGCCCGCCTCGGCCAGCGTGCGGATCTTGATCAGCTCGACGGCGTCGGCGGCGCTGTAGCGGCGGTAGCCGGACGCGTCGCGCGGCGGCTCCGGGAGGAGCCCCTTGGCGTGGTAGACGCGGATCGTCTTGGCCGTCACCCCGACGTACCCGGCGAGCTGTCCGATGGTGAGCACCCCGCCATCGTCGCACTTGACCTTGCCCCGGGGGCAAGGTCGCAGGATGACCGGCATGGCGGACTACGAGACCCTGCGCGCGCTGGCCGACGAGGGCAACGAGACGGCGCTCGACCGGCTCGCCGACCTCGCCGACGCCCGCGGCGACGTCGAAGAGCTGAGCGAGCTGCTGGACGAAGGCTGCGACCACGCCGGCGCGCTGCTGACCCGCCGCGCGGTCGCCGCGGGCAACCTCCTGGAGCTGCAACGGATCGCCGACGCCGGCCACGAACCGGCCGGTGAAGAGCTGGAGCGCCTGCTCAGGAAGTGACTTCGCGCGTCAGGGCCAGGTAGGCCAGCAGGGCCAGCAGCGCGAACCCCGCCATGGTCGCGGCCATCGGCACCGCCGTCCCCGGCCCGCCGAGCCCGACCAGCGGCGTCGCCACCGCGCCCACCACGAACTGCAGCACCCCCAGCAACGCCGACGCCGCGCCCGCCGACCGCGCGTGGGACGCCAGCGCCAGCGAACTGGCGTTCGGCATCACCAGCCCGATGCTCGACACCAGCAGGAACAACGACACCAAGAGGAAGGCCAGGGGAGCCCGGGTCAACGCGGCCACCAGGACCAGAGCCCCGCCGAGAACGCCCAGCAGCAGCCCGGAAAGCAGCAGGGCGCGCTCGCGCACCCGGCCCACCAGCCGCCCGTTGAGCTGGCCCGCCAGCACGATGCCGACGCCGTTGGCCCCGAACACCACGCTGTACGCCTGCGGGCTCAGCCCGTAGACGCCCTGCAGCGCGAACGACGACCCCGAGATGTAGGCGAACATCGCCGCGAACAGCAGCCCGGACGCCAGCGCGTAACCGGCGAACGACCGGTCCAGTGCCAGCCGCCCGTAGGTCCGCATCACCTGGCCGAGCCGCGCGGGCGACCGCGACGAAGACGGCTCCGGCAGGAAGAACGCCACCACGGCCAGCAGCAGCGCCCCGAACGCCGTCAGCACCACGAACACCCCGCGCCACGACGTCCAGTTCAGCAGCTGCCCGCCGATCAGCGGCGCCAGGATCGGGGCCAGCCCGCTGACCAGCATCAGCGTCGAGAAGAACTTCGTCATCGCGGTGCCGGAGAACAAGTCGCGCACGGTGGCTCGGGCGATCACGATGCCGGCCGCCGCGCCGACGGCCTGCACGAGCCGCGCGGCGACCAGCAGCCACGCGTCCGGGCTCACCGCGCACAGCCCCGACCCCACGATGTACAGCACGAGCCCCGCCAGCAGCGGGCGGCGGCGGCCGAGGGCGTCCGACAGCGGGCCGATCACCAGCTGGCCCAGCGCGAGGCCGACGATGAACGCGCTGAGCGTGAACTGGACCGTCGTGTCCGCCGCGTGCAGGTCGGCCGCCATCCGCGGCAGCGCGGGCAGGTACATGTCGATCGAGAGCGGCCCGAACGCCGAGAGGCCGCCCAGGATGAGGACGAACTTCAGCCGCGACCGCGCGGTACGTTCCGCCGTGGTGGTCATGCGCCTCCTGCCCGTTCCGATTTCGACCAGCGACGCGCTGACCTGCGCTATTCCGGCCTGTGATCGGTGACACGCCGTGCTCGTCCGGGCACTGAACCGGTACTGATCCGATCAATTTTCCGACCGATTGGGCGTCAGCTCTGGATCGAGCGAACCGGCTGCGATATACATCGGATGTCTGGTCGGGCGGGTGAAGGGAAAATCCGTGCAGCTTGTGCGCCTCGGGGAGCCGGGAAGTGAGCGTCCGTTCGTGCGTGCCGACGACGGCACGACCTACGAGCTGGGCGGGCTGACCGCCGACATCGACGGCGGTTTCCTCGCCGCGGACGGCATCGCCCGCGTGGCCGCCGCGCTCGCCGCCGGGGAACTGCCCGCCGCTTCCGAGGCCGGCCTCCGTGTCGGCTCGCCCATCGCCCAGCCGGGCAAGGTCGTCTGCATCGGCATGAACTACCGCCGGCACGCCGAGGAGACCGGTGCGACGCCGCCGACCGAGCCGGTCGTCTTCATGAAGGCGCCGGACGTCGTGGTCGGCCCCGGCGACGACGTGCTGATCCCGCGCGGGTCGGTCAGCACCGACTGGGAGGTCGAGCTCGGCGTCGTCGTCGGCAAGACCGCCCGCTACCTCGACAGCGTCGAGGAAGCCCTGGAGTACATCGCCGGTTACGTCGTCTCGAACGACGTCTCCGAGCGCGCACTGCAGTTCCGCACCGCCCAGTGGGACAAGGGCAAGTCGTGCGAGAACTTCAACCCGCTCGGCCCGGCGCTGGTCCCGGCGAGCGAGGTGCCCGACCCGCAGGACCTCGGCCTGCGGCTGTGGATCAACGGCGAGAAGAAGCAGGACTCGTCCACCAAGGACATGATCTTCAGCGTCGCCGAGATCGTGCACCACCTCAGCCAGGTGATGGTGCTGCGGCCCGGTGACCTGATCAACACCGGCACGCCCGAAGGCGTCGCGCTCGGGCAGCCCGACCCCAAGCCCTACCTGCGCGACGGCGACGTCATCGAGCTCGAGATCGACGGGCTCGGCCGGCAGCGCCAGGTCGCGAGGCAGGCCTGACCATGGCGAAGATCACCGGCATGGAGGTCCTCGACGTCCGGTTCCCGACTTCCCGGGAGCTGGACGGCTCGGACGCGATGAACCCCGACCCGGACTACTCGGCCGCCTACGTCGTGCTGCACACCGACGGCGGCCCGGACGGCTACGGCCTCGCGTTCACCATCGGCCGCGGCAACGACGTCCAGGCCGCCGCGATCCGCGCGCTCGCCCCGCACGTCGTCGGCCGGGACGTCCCGGAGGACGCGGCCGCGCTCGGCGACCTGTCCCGCACGCTCGTCGGCGACTCGCAGTTCCGCTGGCTGGGTCCGGAAAAAGGCGTCGCGCACATGGCCGTCGGCGCGATCGTCAACGCCGCCTGGGACCTCGCCGCCCGCCGCGCGAACCTCCCGGTCTGGCGGTTCGCGGCGCGCATGACCCCCGAAGAACTGGTGTCCCTGGTCGACTTCCGCTACCTGTCCGACGCGCTCACCGAAGCCGAAGCCCTGGAGATCCTGCGCCGCGCGGAACCCGGCCGAGCCGAACGCGCGAAGCAGCTCGAGGCGAACGGCTACCGCGCCTACAGCACGTCTCCCGGCTGGCTCGGGTACGCCGACGCGAAGCTCGTGCGGCTCGCCGAACAGGCCGTCGCGGACGGCTTCGAGATGATCAAGCTGAAGGTCGGCGGCAACCTCGAGGACGACGTCCGCCGCATGAAGCTGGCGCGCGAGACCGTCGGCCCGGACGTCCGGATCGCCGTGGACGCCAACCAGCGCTGGGACGTCCGAGCCGCGGTCGACTGGATGACCGAACTCGCGCCCTACGACCCGTACTGGATCGAAGAACCGACGTCCCCGGACGACGTCCTCGGCCACGCGGCCATCGCGAAAGCGCTTGCGCCCATCCGCGTCGCGACCGGTGAGCACGTCCAGAACCGCGTGGTCTTCAAGCAGCTGCTGCAGGCGGACGCGATCTCCGTCCTGCAGCTGGACGCCGCCCGCGTCGGCGGGTTCAACGAGAACCTGGCGATCCTGTTGCTGGCCGCCAAGTTCGGCGTCCCGGTGTGCCCGCACGCCGGCGGTGTCGGGCTCTGCGAGCTCGTCCGGCACCTGTCGATGTTCGACTTCGTGGCGGTGTCCGGCACCGACGCGGACCGCTCGATCGAGTGGGTCGACCACCTGCACGAGCACTTCACCGACCCGGCCGTCGTCGAGCGCGGCCGGTACCTCGCCCCGACCGCCCCCGGGTTCTCCGCGCGCATGCACGACGCGACGCTGCGCCGGTTCCGCTTCCCGGACGGTCCCGAGTGGACGGAGACCGCAAGTGAGTGAATTCGAGGGCCTGGTGGCCGCCGTCACCGGAGGCGCCTCGGGCATCGGCAAGGCGGCCGCGGACCTGCTGGCCGAGCGCGGCGCCCGGGTGGCCGTCCTCGACTTGAAGCCAGACGACGACGGCTTTCGCTGCGATGTCGGCTCCGACCAGGAGGTCCGCACGGCGATCGACGCCGTCGTGGAACGCTTCGGGCGCCTCGACATCCTCGTCAACAACGCCGGGATCGGCGCGCAGGGCGACGTCACGGGCAACGACGACGACGAGTGGCACCGCGTGTTCGACGTCAACGTCGTCGGCATGGTCCGCGTGGCGCGCGCCGCGCTGCCGCACCTCAAGAACTCGCCGTCCGCGGCGATCGTGAACACCTGTTCCATCGCGGCCTGGGCCGGCCTGCCCAACCGCGCGCTCTACTCGGCCACCAAGGGTGCGGTGCTCTCGCTGACCCTGGCCATGGCGACCGACCACCTGCCCGACCGGATCCGCGTCAACTGCGTGTGCCCGGGCACGGCGGACACCCCCTGGGTGGGCCGGCTGCTCGACGCCGCCGACGACCCGGCGGCCGAACGCGCGGCCCTCGCCGCGCGCCAGCCGATGGGCCGGCTGGTCACCGCCGACGAGGTCGCGAACGCCATCGCCTACCTCGCGAGTCCCCTCTCCGCTTCGACCACCGGCACCGCCCTCGCGGTCGACGGCGGCATGTACGGCCTGCGTCCTCGCGGTCCCGTGCACCACGACTAGAAGACTTGATTCCCCGCCGTCATCAAGGAGGATGCTGTGCGCACGAGGGTGATCCAGGTGGCCGCCACGGCCGCCGTCTGCGGCCTGGTACTGGCCGCCTGCGGGTCCACCAAGGACAATGCGGCCGCCCCGGCGGCGGGCGGTGGCGCCGGCGGAAAGGTCGGGGCCACGCTGCCCCTGCTGACCTCGCCGTTCTGGCAGGCCTACAACAACTACGTGCCGAAGATGGCCACGGAGGAGGGCGTCGACGTCCTCCCGACCGTCAACGCCGACAGCGACCCCGCGAAGCTGATCACCGACATCGGCACCTTCCTCAACCAGGGCGTCAAGGGCCTGGTCGTGACGCCGCTGGACTCGGCCGCGATCGTCGCCGGGCTCAAGCAGGCCGAGAACAAGGGCGTGCCGGTCGTCGCCGTCGACGTCGCCCCCGAGAGCGGCAAGGTCGCCATGGTCGTGCGGGCCGACAACAAGGCCTACGGCACCAAGGCGTGCGACGCGATCGGGGAGAAGGTCAAGTCCGGCAAGGTCGTGCAGATCATGGGCGACCTCGCGTCGGTCAACGGCCGCGACCGCTCGGAAGCCTTCCGCGACTGCATGAAGTCCAAGTACCCCGGCGTCCAGGTGCTGGAGATCCCGGCCGAGTGGAAGGCCGACAAGGCGTCCTCCGGGCTGGACAGCATGCTGACCGCGAACCCGGACATCAAGGGCGTCTACATGCAGGCCGGTGGCGTCTACCTGGCCCCGACCGAGCAGGCGCTCAAGCGCAAGAACCTGTTCTTCCCGGTCGGCGACCCGAAGCACATCGTGCTCGTCTCCAACGACGGCATCCCGCAGGAGCTGGCCGCGATCCGCGCCGGCGAGCTGGACGCCACGGTGTCCCAGCCGGCCGACGCGTACGCGAAGTACGGCCTGTACTGGCTGAAGAAGGCCATGGCCGGCGAGACGTTCAAGCCGGGCCCGACCGACCACGGCAGCACCATCGTCGAGATCAGCCCCGGCATCCTCGAGGACCAGCTGCCCGCACCCGTGATCACCAAGGCGAACGTGGACGACAAGGCCCTCTGGGGGAACAACCTGTGACCGCGCTGCCCGCCGGCGAACCCGCCGTCCCGGTGGTCAGCGCCGTAGGTGTCGGAAAGCGCTACGGCCCGACCGTGGCGCTGCACGACGTCAGCCTCACCGTGCACCCCGGCGAGTCGCACGCGCTCGTCGGGCGCAACGGGGCCGGCAAGTCGACGCTCGTCTCCATCCTCACCGGCCTGTCCGCCACGGACACCGGGCACGTCGAGTTCGGCGGCGAGCCGGCCCCGCCACTGTCCAAACAGGACGACTGGAAGGCGCGCGTCGCCTGCGTGTACCAGCACGCGATGGTCGTCCCGCAGCTCACCGTCGCCGAGAACCTGTTCCTCAACCGGCAGGCGGGCGGCGGGTTCTCGATCGGCTGGAAGTCGTTGCGGCGCCAGGCACGCGAGCTGCTCGACTCGTGGGACGTGCACGTCGACGTCGACACCCCGGCCGGCGAGCTGTCGGTCGAGGACCGGCAGTTCGTCGAGATCGCCCGCGCGCTGTCCTACGGCGCCCGGTTCATCGTCCTCGACGAGCCGACCGCGCAGCTCGACAGCCAGGCCATCGAGCGGCTCTTCGAGCGGATGCGCCAGATGCAGGCGGGCGGGGTGACGTTCCTGTTCATCTCGCACCACCTGCACGAGGTGTACGAGGTCTGCCAGGCGGTGACCGTGCTGCGCGACGCGAAGCACGTCCTCACCGCGCCGGTGGCCGAGGTCGGCAAGGCCCAGCTGGTCGACGCGATGACCGGCGAACCCGGCGGTCTCTCGGTCCGTGACGCCGCTTCTCGCGAGTCGCTCGAAGACGACGCCGCGGAGATGCTGAGCGTCGACGGGCTGTCCGGCGACGGCTTCCGGGACGTCTCCTTCCGGCTGCGCCGCGGCGAAGTCGTCGGGCTCGCGGGCAGCAACGCCAGCGGGAAGCACCAGGTCGCCGAGACGGTCTACGGCCTGCGGACGCCGTCCGCGGGCACGATCCGCGTCGACGGCGCGCCGCTGCGGCCGGGGGACATCCCGGCGGCGATCCGGGCGGGCATCGGGTGCGTGCCGCGCGACCGCCACCACGAAGGCCTGGTGCTGGAGCACTCGATCGCCGACAACGCCACTTTGTCCATTTTGGACAAGCTGGGCCGCGGCGGGATCGCCTCGCCGCGCACCCGGTTCGCGCGGGCGTCGCAGGCCCTCGCCGACTACGACATCGTGGCCGCGAGCGCCGAGCAGCCCGTGTCGGACCTGTCCGGCGGCAACCAGCAGAAGGTCGTGCTGGCCCGGGCCCTGATCGGCGACCCGCGGGTCGTGGTGCTGATCAACCCGACGGCCGGGGTGGACGTGAAGTCGAAGGAGGCGCTGCTCGCGGTCGTCGACCGGGTGCGCGCCGAGGGCAAGGCGGTGCTGATCGTCAGCGACGAGCTGGACGACCTGCGCCTGAGCGACCGGGTCCTGGTGCTGCGCGCCGGGGCCGTGGTCGCCGAACACCAGGCCGGGTGGTCCGACGGCGACCTCGTGGCCGACATCGAAGGAGTCGAGCTTTCGTGACCGACGTGATGACCTCTCCGCAGACGGAGCTGCCCGCGCCCCCGCGGCGCCGCAAAGCCGTCTGGCTGCGTGAACTCGCGCTGCTGCCCGCGCTGGTCGTGGTGTTCGTCATCGGCGGCCTGGTCGACGACACGTTCGTCGGCTGGAGCAACATCGTCAGCATCCTGACCGCGTCGGCGGCGCTGTCGCTGGTCGTGCTGGGCGAGTCGCTGGTGCTGATCACCGGGAAGTTCGACCTGTCGCTGGAATCGACGATGGGCCTGGCACCCGCGCTGGGCGCGATGGTCGTCATCCCGGCAGCATCGGCGGGCTTCGGCGTCGAGCTGCCGGCCGCGATCGGGCTCCTGGTGATCCCGCTGTGCGGGGCGCTCGTCGGGTTCGTCAACGGCTTCCTGATCGTGAAGCTGAAGCTGAACGCCTTCATCGTGACGCTGGCGATGCTGACCGTGCTGCGTGGTGTCCAGGTCGGCTCGACCAAGGGCAAGACGCTGTTCAACCTGCCGGACTCGTTCACCAACCTGGCGACGACGACGTTCGCCGGGCTGCCGATGTCGGTGTGGCTGGCGGCGCTGCTGTTCGCCGTGGCCGGCTGGGTGCTGCGCTACCACCGCGTCGGCCGCGCGCTGTACGCGATCGGCGGCAACCGCGAAGCCGCGCGGGCCGCCGGGGTGCGCGTCGACCGGATCGCGTGGGCGGTGTTCGTCGTCGCCGGGATCCTGGCCGCGATCGGCGGGCTCGCGTACACGGGCTATGTCGGCGCATTGGGCGCGAACCAGGGGTCGGGCATGATCCTGCAGGTGTTCGCGGCGGCGGTGATCGGCGGCGTCTCGCTCGACGGCGGCAAGGGCACCCTGGTCGGCGCCCTGACCGGCGTCCTGCTGCTGTCGTCGGTGTCGAGCCTGCTCAACTACGCGCACGTGACGGCGGAGTGGCAGGGCGCGATCTACGGCGCCATCATCCTGGTCGCGCTGATCATCGCCCGGTACGCGGGCGGGAAGCCCCAGACCTGATGGTCAGCCTGTGATCATCGGATCACTGTCAGGAAGCTTCCGCGGCCGGCCCGTCGTCCGAATCGGGCACTGTCGGGTCGTCCGCGGTGCCGAGGGCGTTGCGCAGCCACTGTTCGACGCCCGCGACGTGCACGGTCGCCCACGAGCGCGCCAGCTCCGGTTCGCGCGCCGCGATGGCCTCGTAGATCGCCGTGTGCTGCTCGCGCGTCTTCGCGACCGCGCCCTCCTGGGTGAGGCCGCGCCAGATCCGAGCTCGGGCGGTCGGCCCCGACAGGCTGTCGAGAAGCGAGCACAGCACCGGGTTGCCGGAGCCGTCGGCGATCTTGCGGTGGAACTGCAGGTCGTTCGCGACGAGCGCCTCCACCGTCGGCGAGTCCTCCAGCTCGCCGAGCAGCTGGCCCAGCTCGGTGATGTCGTCGTCGCTCATGTGCAACGCGGCCAGCGCGGTCGCGGCCGGCTCGAGGATCCGCCGCACGGCGAGGAAGTCGAGCACGGTGTCGTCGCGGTGGAAGTCCACGACGAACGTCATGGCGTCGAGCAGCAGGTTCGGCTCGAGGCTGGTGACGTACGTGCCGTCGCCCTGCCGGACGTCGAGCACCCTGATCAGGCACAACGCCTTGACGGCCTCCCGCAGGGAGCTGCGCGAGAGCCCGAGCCGCTGGGCCAGCTCGGCCTCCTTCGGCAGCCGGTCGCCCGGCGCCAGCTCGCCGGAGATGATCATGTCCTTGATCTTGTCGATCGCGACATCGGTGACGGGCATCGCGTCCGCCCTCCCTGCAACAGACCTCGGATGTTTCGGTGTTCGACACCAGCGTGCCATGACCCGGCCAAGGAGTGGTGATGACCCACCAGCCCGCACCTCAAAGAGTGGCGCTCCATACCCGCCTGAAGCCGGGGAAGGAGGCCGAGTACGAGTCCGTCCACGCCGTGATCCCGCCCGAGCTGGACACCGCGCTGCGCGAAGCCGGCGTGCGCACTTGGCGGATCTGGCGTAACGGTCTCGACCTCTTCCACGTCGTCGAAGTCGACGACTACGCGGCGATGCGGGCGGCCCTGCGGGACCACCCCGCGAACGTCCCCTGGCAGGCCCGGATGGCCGAGCTGCTGGCCGTCGAAGACGACTACTCCGGCGGCGACACCGGCATCGGGCTGGTCTGGGAACTGCCGGAAAAGGAGTGACGGCGTTGGAACTCACCCTGTCCCCGCTGGGGCTCGGCTGCGCGCAGCTGGGCAACCTCTACCACGCGATCAGCGACGAGACGGCGGCCGCGACCGTCCGCCGCGCGTGGGACGAGGGCGTCCGGTACTTCGACACGGCACCGCACTACGGCCTCGGCCTCTCCGAGACCCGCCTCGGCGCGGCACTGCGGTCGTTCCCCCGCGACGAGTACGTGCTGTCCACGAAGGTCGGCCGTGTGCTCGAGCCGAACCCGGACGGCGCGGGCACGCAAGACGACCAGGGCTTCGCGGTCCCGGCCGCGTACAAGCGGCGCTGGGACTTCAGCCGCGACGGCGTCCTGCGCTCCTTCGAGGACAGCTTGACGCGGCTCGGGCTCGACCGCGTCGACATCGTCTACGTCCACGACCCCGACGACCACTTCGAGGACGCTCTGCGCGGCGCGTTCCCGGCGTTGCGCGAACTGCGCGAGCAGGGCGTGATCGGCGCGTTCGGCGCCGGCATGAACCAGGCGCCGATGCTCGCGGAGTTCGTCCGCCGGACCGATCTCGACGTGCTGCTGGTGGCCGGGCGTTACACGCTGCTCGACCAGCCGGCGCTCGACGAGCTGCTGCCGCTCTGCCTCGACCGCGGCGTCTCCGTCGTCGCCGGCGGCGCGTTCAACGCCGGCATCCTGGCGACTGCGGAGCCGGGCGGCGTCTACGACTACGCGGAAGCCCCGCCGGAGCTGGTCGAGCGGGCCCGGCGGATTGCCGAGGTGTGCGCGCGCCACGGCGTCGAGCTGCCGGAAGCCGCGCTGGCGCTGCCGATGGCCCACCCGGCGGTGGCGTCGGTCGTCGTCGGCGCGCATGATCCTTCGCAGGTCAGCGTGAACGCGCGGCGCGCGCGGGCCGTGGTGCCGCCCGAGCTGTGGACCGAGCTGGTCGACGCGGGCCTGCTGCGTGCCGACGTCGTCCTCGCCGAAGGAGTCTCATGATCGACGCGCACCACCACCTGTGGGACCCGGCGCGGCGCGAGTACCCGTGGATGGCGGGGGCGGCCCTGGACCCGATCCGCCGTCCGTACACGGTGGACGACCTGCGCGCGGTGACCAAGGCGGCCGGCGTGCACGCGACCGTGCTGGTCCAGACGGTGTCGTCTGCCGAAGAGACCGCGGAGTTCCTGTCGATCGCCGCCGCGGAGCCGGAGATCGCGGGTGTCGTCGGCTGGGTGGACCTGGCGGCCCCGGACGTCGTCGACCGGCTGGCTTCCCTGGACGGCCCGTTGGTGGGGATCCGGCACCAGGTCGAGACCGAGCCCGACGACGACTGGCTGCTGCGTCCGGAGATCGTCGCCGGGTTGAGCGCGGTGGCGGCGGCGGGCCTGGCGTACGACCTGCTGGTCCGCCCGGCGCAGCTGCCCGCGGCGGCCGAGGTCGCGTTGCGGCTGCCGCAGCTGCGGCTGGTGCTGGACCACGCGGCGAAACCGCCGATCGCGGCGCGGGAGTGGGAGCCGTGGGCTTCGGGCGTCGCGGCGCTGGCCGCGCACGAGAACGTGGTGTGCAAGCTCTCCGGGCTGGTCACGGAGGCGGACTGGACGGGCTGGGAGGTCGGGCACCTGCGCCGGTACGTCGACCACGTGCTGGACGTCTTCGGCCCGTCGCGGCTGCTGTTCGGCTCGGACTGGCCGGTCTGCGAGCTGGCGGCGTCCTACGAGGTGGTCCTGGACGCGGCGATCGCGCTGACCGGCTCGCTGTCGGACGCCGAGCGGCTGGGCGTGTTCGAGCACAACGCCCGCCGCGTCTACGGCTTGGATGCGAGCGGGGAAACCTCTTCCAGGGGGTAAAAGAGGTTCCCCCGCCCGCCGCTGGGGTGGCTGCCGGGTCGGCTCAGAACTCTTCGTCGCTGATCATGCCGCGCAGCCGGGTCAGGGCGCGGTGCTGCGTCACGCGGACGTTGCCGGCGGAGATGCCGAGCGCTTCGGCGGTCTCCTGCGCGGAGAAGCCGACCGCGATGCGCAGGGTCAGGATTTCCTGCTGGACGCGCGGCAGCGAGGCGAGCAGCCGGCCGAGGCGGGCGCCGAGGTCGAGGTGCAGCGCGTGGGACTCGGGCTCGTTGCCGGCGACGAGCGGGCGCTCCGGGAGCTCGGGGACGGGCTCGGAGCGGTCGCGGGCGACGGCGCGGTAGGCGTCGGCGACCTTGTTGGCCGCGATCGCGTGGACGAGGTAGAGGAACGAGCCGCCGCGGTCCTGGTAATCCGGAAGGGCCTTCAGGACGGCGAGGCAGACCTCCTGGGCGACGTCGTCGGCCGAGAGGTAGGAGAGGTCGCGGCCGCCCATCCGCGCGCGGCAGTACCGCACGACGACCGGCTCGATCATCTGGAGCAGGTTGTGGATGGCGGCGGGGTTGCCCTCGCCGGCGTCCTTCACCAGAGGGTCGAGATCCTCCTTCGTCAGGCGTCCGCTCGGCCTGGGAGATGACTCCAAGGTGCGATAATCGCGAACGTCGGAAGCGGATTGCTCGGTGGTCCTCGGCGGTGCTGTCATGGTCGTCTCCCCGGCCGACCCTCGACCGTCGCTGCCGGGGGTTCCACTCTCCGTGACTTTTCGATTGCAGATCTTCTCGGGCTCCCCCGCTTGACCTGCGCTCTGTGCGACGCTCGGTAATCGTAAGCACCTCTCGGGCCATCAGTCCAGATTTCAACGACCAATACCCCGTTAGCAGCAGCGACCGTGATGTTCCCGCGACCCAGCCGCGCACATTGCGATTAATCGGTTTCAGGATGTGCCGACTTCACCCGTCAGTGGAGAACCGCCACGGAAGCGGCAGTCACGGTCACGGCGAGCGACGCGGCCGCGGGCAGGATCGGCCCCATGGCGGCGGGCTGCCCGGCCCGCAGAGCACGTTCCCGCCGCACGCCCACGCCCGCGAGCAGCGCCGATGTGGCGGCAGCGAGCAGGACGGGGACCAGGGCGACACCCCAATGGCGCTGGGAGGCGGAGTGCAGGAGCAGTACGGTGCAGGCGGCGGAGGCGAGAGCGGTCCGCCGCCAGGCGAGCCCCGTCCGCTCGGCTTGAGCACCGCCGGGGCTGGTCACGCGGGGGTCCAAGGGTTGATGACGGTACTTCTGACGTCGCGATAATCGCGAGGAAGCGGTATTCGGGCGGCGCGATGGAATGAAGCGCGGTTGAGCCGAATGGCCGGAGAGGCGTTCTTCGCGGCTTGGGTCACCCGATCGGGTGGGGTCCGTGTGAGTGCGGTCCGTGGTCGCGGCCCCGGCCGCGGCTCGGGTCCCGCACTCCCGGGTCGCGCGGTTCGCCCGATTCGGTGCGGTCGGTTGCGATGGTCCTTCGCGGCGGTTGGGGCTTGCGCGGTGGGGGGTCGCTCGGCCGGTTCGTCGTGCCGCGCGCTGGCGGTGGGCTCGATCCGCTCGGGCTCGGCCGGCTCGCCGTGCCGCGCCCTCGAGGCCGGCTCGACCAGGAGCGGCCCGGTCGATCCACCGAGCGCCCGAACCCTGCCCGCCTTGCTCACGACACGACCAGCAACACGGCCGCCGCCACGGTCAGCGCCAGCAGGCCGCCGGTCAGCACCAGGATCATCCGGCTCCGCGGCAACGGCTCCCCGGCCCGCATGGCGATCTGCACCCGCCTCCAGCGCGGATAAGCCGTCGCCGCCAGCGCCGCCGCCAGCACCACGCACAACCCCGCCAATACCGCGCTCGCCGCTTCCGGGGCCGGGATCAGCTGGTGGACCGCCACCCCGCCCGCCAGCAACCCCAGCGCCGTCCGCAACCACGCGAGGAACGTCCGCTCGTTGGCCAACGTGAAGCGGTAGTCGGGTTCGCTGCCACCCGTGTGGGGCGTGATGTCGTCCGAGGTCACGCCCCCAGACGCTAGCCGGTGTGGGCCGCCACGGCGCCCTCGGTGCGGTGCGCGAACACCCACCAGCGCAGCACCGCGAAGCGCACGAACCCGCCGACCAGACTGGCCAGCAGCAGCGTGCCCGTCTCCTCCCACGACGTCGGCCGCTCGACGACCGCGTCCAGGATCGCCAGCACCGCCGAGCCGTACCCGGCGTAGAACGCGAACGTCAGCAGGTCCTGCAAGTGCCGCTTCCCGGCGTTGCTCTGCCGCCCGGAGAACGTCACGCGGCGGTGGAACTCCGTGTTCCCGACCGTCGTCAGCGCGATCGCGACCAGGTTCGCCACCTGGGAGCCGAGCTCGTCGCGCAGCAGGAGGAACAGCACCGCCTGGACACCGGTCGTCACCACGCCGGCCACGACGTACCACGCCGCGTGCGTGCCGAGCTCATGGTGGCGTTCGGGGTCGGTGGCGAGGAGCCGGTGCTCCGGCGCGCACCTGGTGGTGGCCATGATCCCAACCTACCCCGCGTTCACAAACTTGTGAATGTGTTAAACCGGTTGAAGAAATGTGATCCCGGCGACACCGCCGGAGTTTCGGCCCCCTGCACCCCGGGTAGGCCATCACCGATGATGCCCATTGCCTACGCGCCGGGAGAGACCAGTGAGTGACCGTGACGCGGCCGAACCGGAAAGCTTGGCCCCCAGCGAAGCGCTGGACGAGGACGAGCTGCGCGTGGACCCGCTCGAAGAAGGCGTCGAGCCGCCCGAGCACTGGAGCGCCGCCAACCGCTTCGGCACGACGCCCCGCGAAATCCGCGAGGGCGAGCCGATGGACCAGCGCCTCGCCGAAGAGGTGCCCGACACCGAGCCGGAACCCGTCCCGGAGCGCCCGCTCGCGGTGACCCCGGCGGACCAGCTCGACGAGTCCGTCGAGGACGCGCCGCCGGACTTCGAGCCGGTGGCCCCGGAGGACGAGGTGCCGCGCCGGCACGCCGACCCCGATCCGCGCGAGCAGGCGGACTACGCGGGCGGGTCCGTGGCGGATGCCATCCGCGAGGCGCGCCAGGGCTGACCCGCTCAGACTGCGCGTCCGAACGGACGCCCCTAGCGTGGGGGCTTCCAGTGCATCGGACCGCGACGAAGGGAAGGCCGTAGATGCTGACCGTGACCGAAGCCGCCGCCGAGGCGATCACCGCACTGACCAGCCAGGGGGAGGGCGACGCCGGGCTCCGCCTGGCGGTGCAGAACGCCGACGGCGAGAGTGCGCAGCTCGCGCTGTCCGTCGCCCCCGAACCCGCGGAGGGCGACAGCGTGCTCGGCGCCGAGGAAGGCCCGAAGGTCTTCCTCGAGCCGCAGGCCGCGGTGTTGCTCGACGACAAGGTGCTCGACGTCCAGGAGGACGAAGCCGGCGGAGTCGCCTTCGCCGTGCTGCCGCAGCACACGAGCTGACCTCGGCGGACGGGCCTTTCGCGGCGTGGCGGGAGGTCCGTTCGCCGGTGGCCGACGACGTGAACGACTCTTTCCTGTCGTCGGACGAGGTGAACGAGTCGTTCATGCCATCTCCGTCAGCCGGCTCGCCAGGCGCGCACCACCTCCTCCGCGCGAGCCCGCAGCAACTCCGCGGCGTGCGCCCGTGCGTACTCCAAGGACGGCGCGTGGTCGATCAACGCGCTGCTCCCCACCACGCCCAGCCGCGCCAGCCCGGCGGAATCGAGCTGGATCCGCCCGGCGAGCACCAGCAGGGGAATCCCCCTGGCCCGGTCCGCGATCCCGGCCGGCGCCTTGCCGTTCAGGCTCTGCTCGTCGAGCGACCCCTCCCCGGTGATCACGAGATCGGCGCCGTCCAGGGCCTGGTCGACCCCGGTCAGCCCGGCGATGAGGTCGAACCCGGATTCGACGCTCGCCCCGAGCGCGATCGCGGCCGCGGCCACCCCGCCGCCGGCTCCCGCCCCCGGGACACGCGAGACGTCCGGGGCACCACCCACTTGCAACGCGTGCGCCCACCGGCTGAGCGCTTCGTCGAGCAACGCGACCTCCGACGGCCCCGCGCCCTTCTGCGGCCCGAACACCGCCGCCGCGCCTGACGGCCCCAGCAACGGGTTCGTGACGTCGGTCGCGACCGCGACGCTCACCCCGTCCAGCCGCTCCCGCACCGGCGCCAGCTCGGCCGACGCGACGCGCCCCAGCGTCCCGCCGCCCAAGCCGACCGGCGCGCCGAACGCGTCCAGCACGCCCGCGCCGAGGGCACCGAGCATCCCGGCACCGCCGTCGGTGCTGGCCGTGCCGCCGACGGTCAGGACGAGCCGGCGGGCGCCGTGCATCAGCGCGTCCATGAGCAGCTCACCGACGCCCCAGGTGTGCGCGGCCAGCGACGTTTCCGGGCTGGGCTCGACGAACTCGATCCCGCACGCCCGCGCCGACTCGATGTACGCCGTGCCGTCCAGGACCGCGTAAGAAGCCTTGACCGGCTCCTCCAGCGGACCGCGGACCGTCAGCCGGACGATCCGCGCGCCCGCCGCTTCGAGGACGTCGAGGGTGCCTTCGCCGCCGTCGGCGACCGGGCACGTGACGATTTCGGCGTCCGGCAAGGCATCGCGCACGCCGAGCGCGATCGCGTCCGCGGCCTCGACCGCGGTGAGACTGCCCTTGAACTTGTCGGGCGCGATGACGACCCGGGTCACGGCTTCACCTCCGTCAGCGGGGCACGCCCGCCCAGCACTTCGACGACGTTGCGGGCCGCCAGCACGGCCATCTCCGTCCGCGTTTCCACGGTGGCGGACCCGAGGTGCGGGCTCAGCACGACGTCGTCACGGCCCAACAGCCGCGGTTCGACGTCGGGCTCCTTTTCGAACACGTCCAGCGCCGCGCCGGCGATCTCCCCGGCTTCGAGGGCGTCCGCCAGCGCGGCTTCGTCGACGACCGGGCCGCGTGTGGTGTTCACCAGGTAGGCGCCGGGTTTCATGGCGCGCAACGCGGCCGCGTCGATGAGGTGCCGGGTCTCGGGCGTCAACGGGCAGTGCAGCGAAACGACGTCCGACCGCGCCAGGAGTTCCTCGAAGGACACGTACTCCGCGTCGAAGTCCTGCTTCGACCGTCCTGAGTAGACGATCGACATCCCGAACGCCTGCGCCCGGCGGGCCATCGCGCGGCCGATCTGGCCGAGCCCGACGATGCCGAGCGTCTTGCCCTGCAGGCCCGAGCCGAGCAGGAAGCCGAGGTGGAACGACCACGGCGTGCGCGAGCGCAGCAGCCGTTCCCCTTCGCCGATCCGCCGCGTGACGGCGAGCAGCAGGCCGAACGCGAGGTCGGCGGTCGCGTCGGTCAGCACCCCCGGCGTGTTCGTGACGACGACCCCGCGGGAAGCCAGCGCCGGGACGTCGACGTTGTCGTACCCGACGGCGACGTTCGCGACCACCTTCAACCCGGGCCCGGCGGCGTCGGCCAGCGCGCCGTCGAGCCGGTCGTGCAGCATCCCGACGACGGCCGAAGCGCCGGAGACGAACTCGTGCAGTTCGCCCGGCGCCAACGGCCGATCGGCGGGCGACACTTCCACGTCGCCCGCCTCGGCGAGGAGCTTCACCGCGTCGTCGGGAATCCATCGGGTCACCACGATCTTGGCCACGCCGACAGCCTAGTTCACGGCACCGACAATTCAGCCGCGCTGAACCGCGTCCAGGACGATCTCCGACTGCGCGGCGGCCCCGGCTCCGTTGGGGTGGAAGGGGAACGCGAGCAGCAGCGGGTTGCTCGTCGAGATCGGGATCAGGCCCTCCACGTACCGCACGGCAGGCGCCTGGCACGCGTCGTGGCCGAGCGTGGGGGAGTAGGTGTCGACGAGTTCGACGCCGTTGGCCGCGGCTACCCGCACCAGCATGGCGTTCATCGAGAGGAACTTCGCCTGCAGGTAGGCGACGTCGCCATCGGCGATCGGGATGACCGGCCAGCAGCCCTTCCCGCTCGCGGGCAGGCCGGCGAGGTAGTTCACCAGCAGGATCCGCGCCTGCGGCGAACGCTCCTTGATCGCCCGCAGCGATGCGGCGATCTTCGGTTCCGTCGCCGTGACAGCGTTTTCCAACTGGTCGACGCCGCCCGCGGTGAACTTCGCCTTGCACGTGCTCACCGGCAGCGAGTTGAGGCACTTCGTCACGGCGGACGCGAGCCCGATGTCGTTGCCGCCGATCCCGACGGTGACCAGGTCCGTGGTGGCCGTGAGCCGGTCGAACTGCGGCGGGTTCGTCCCGCTCAGCGGCAGCTTCTGCGGCTGCGTGAAGTCGGTCGTCGTCGCGCCGCCGCAGCTCGCGTCGCGGAACGTCTCGACACCCAGCGCGCCGGCCAGCTCGTGCGGATAGTCCGAAGTGGACTGCGCGCAGTCGAGCGGGGTGAACTCCGTGCTGGGCGGCAAGGTGACGAACACGTCGGCGGTCCACGAATCGCCCAGGGCGACGTACTCGTGGTAGGCCGTGCTCGCCGACGCCGGAGCGGCGAAGGCGAGCACGGCGAGCGCGGGGATCGTGAGCAGGGCGGACAGGCGCCGGCGCATGCTGCCTCCGTTGGCGAGCAGGGTGAAGGACTTTCACATTCAGCTCGCGTCCGGTGAAAAGTCAATGCGAGTCACCCGCCCCGGTCACGCCGATCGGCGTGGGTAATCAGACCCTGGTCAGCCGGACGACCGTGCTCGCGTAACCGCTCCCCGGCAGGTCGACGTCGAGGCCGTGGCTCAGCAGCACCGCCCCGTCGTGCACGACGCCGCCGGAGTCGCGGTACCGCGCGGACGGCTCCAGCCCCGCGAGCCGCGGCGGCGTGACCGGCCGCGCGAACTCCGTGGGCCGCCGCCAGAAGAACACGACGACTTCGCCGCCCAGGACGTACTGGACGGCGGTCAGCGCCGACGTCGCCGGGTCCGCCAGCCGGTACAGCTCGCCGTGCTGCACGACCGGCCGGATCTCCTTGTACAGCGCCACGAGTTCCGCCGCTTCGGCGAGTTCGGCGGCGGACCAGCGGGGCAGGTCGCCGCCGAGCCCGAGCACGCCGGCCATCGCGACGTGGAAGCGGAAGCTCAGCGGCGCTTCGCGGCCGGTCGTCGGGTTCGGGCTGTCGGTGACCCAGGCCGACATCGTGCCCGCCGGGTAGAGCTGGCCGTAGCCGTGCTGGATGGTGATCCGGTCGGCGGCGTCGGTGTTGTCGGAGGCCCAGATCTCGTCGGTGCGCGCGAGGATCCCGAGGTCGGTGCGCCCGCCGCCGCCCGCGCAGCCCTGGATCCGCAGGGCCGGGTGGTCGGCGCGCAGCCGGTCCAGGATGGTGTGCACCGCGCGGACGTGGTCCACCCACACGCGCCCGGCTTCGCCGCCCGGCCAGCCGGCTTCGGTGAACGCGCGGTTCATGTCCCACTTGAGGTAGTCGATGCCGTGCTCGCCGACGAGCCGGTCGAGCCACTTGTGCGCCCAGTCCGCGACGTCCGCGCGCGCGAAGTTCAGCACGAGCTGGTTGCGCAACGTCGTTCGCGACCGGTTGGCCATGTGCAGCACCCAGTCCGGGTGCGCGCGATAAAGATCGCTGTCCGGGTTGACCATCTCCGGCTCGACCCACAGCCCGAACTGCATGCCGTGTGCGTGGACGGCGTCGACCAGGGGTTTCAGTCCGGCCGGGAAGCGCTCCGGATTGGCGGTCCAGTCGCCGAGGCCGGCGGCGTCGCCGGTGCGGGCGCCGAACCAGCCGTCGTCCATGACGAACAGCTCCGCGCCGAGCCTCGCGGCCGCCGCGGCCAGCTCGGTTTCGGTCCGCTCGTCGACGTCCCAGCCGGTCGCCTCCCAGGAGTTGTAGACGATCGGCCGCAGCTCCCCGGGATGCGGCTGGACGAACTCGCGGACGTAGGCGTGCCACCGCCGGCTCGTCCCGCCGAAGCCGTCGGCCGCGTAGAGCCCGGCGAACACCGGCGTCTCCCAGGTTTCGCCGGGGTTCAGGCGCCAGGCGACGTTCTCGTGGCCGAAGCCGCCGGTCCACGTGACGCGCCCGGTGTGCGTGTGCTCGACGGTGATCCGCCAGCTCCCGCTCCAGGCCAGCGCGGTCGACCACACTTCGCCGGCCGTCTCGGTGGCGTCGCCCGCGTCCAGCATCACCCACGGGTTGACCTGGTGGCTGGACACGCCACGGCGGCTGGTCAACGTCGTCTCGCCGACCGGCAGCGGTTCGCGCAGCACGCCGTACTCGGCGCTCCACGCGCCGGACGTCCGGGTCAGCCGCGCGCCGTCGCGCCGGGGGAGCGTCCAGGACGCGGAATCCGTGCGCAGCAGGGAAACCGGCTCGTTCGCGCGGAGCGACGTCCAGCGTTCGACGACGTCGCCGCGAAGGCGGTAGTGCAGCGAGACTTCCAGGGGGTAGTGCCGGTCGACCAGCCGCACGACGAGCGCGTCGTCCTCGATCGCGAAGCCGTCGTAACGCCATTCGAGCGCCGACGTCCCGTCCTCGTACCGCACGGCCAGGGCCGCGACCCCGAAGAACGCACCGCCCTCGGCCGGGAGTTCCTGCCGCTCGTCGCCCGGTTCGTCGAAGCTGCTGTCGGCCGGGTTGCGGCGCGCGGCGACCTGCGTGGCCTGGGCCAACGTCAGCGGCGGGCCCCAGTGGACGTGCCGCGGCCGGTCGTCGGCGTCGAGGCGGAACGCGTAGGAGCTGTCGGGGGTGCGCAGCAGCCAGAGCCGGTGCGCGGGGTCGTGTTCGACGAGCGACATGATCCCGAGCGTAGGCATGACCAGCGAAAAAATAAATTCTTGACGAAGTTAATTAATACTGCCTACCCTTCCGGCCATGCCTCGCAGTGCAGCGGCAAGGGCGCCGATCACCAGTCCCGCGGCAGCGACCGTGTTCACCACGGTCCTGACCGAAGGGCCCGTCTCCCGCGTCGACGTCGCCCGGCGCACGGGTCTGTCGTCGGCCGCGGTCACCAAGGCGGCCCGGCCGTTCATCGAAGCCGGTTACCTCGAAGAACTCGCCTCCGAAGGCCGCACCACGCCCGGTGCCGGCCGCCCCGCGAACCCCCTCGCCATCCGCCCGGACCGCGAGTACTTCGTCGGCGTCAAGATCACCGGCGACGACCTGATCGGCGTGGTCACCGACCTGCGTGCCGACGTCCGGGCCAGCGCCCACCACGCGCTGAAGAGCCACGATGTCGACCACGTCGTGCGGGCGTTGGCCGACCTGGTCGGCGAGCTGCTCGCCGGCCCGACCCCGGACGGCACCACCAACCTCCGCGAACGCGCCTACTGCCTGGGTGTCGCCGTGTCCGGTGACGTCGACCGCGCTTCGGGCGTCGTCCGGTACTCGCCGTTCCTCGGCTGGCGGGACGTTCCTTTGGCATCACTTCTGGAGGACGCCACCGGGCTCACGGCCACCTTGGAGAACGACGTCAAGGCCCTCGCCGTCGCCGAGCAGTGGTTCGGGGAAGGGGTCGGCGCGTCGTCGTTCGCGCTGGTCACGGTGGGAACCGGGATCGGCAGCGCGCTCGTCGTGAACGGCGACCTGGTCCGCGGCGCGCACGGCGTCGCCGGCGAAATCGGGCACGTCCCGGTCGCCGACGGCGGCCCGGCCTGCCACTGCGGCGGCCAGGGCTGCGTCGAGGCGATCGCGTCCACCGAAGCGATCCTCGCGCGAGCGCGGGTCGTGACCGGTGATCCGGCGCTGACCATGGAAGACGCCGTGACCCGCGCCCGTGGCGGCGACGAACCGCTGCGCGGGGTGTTCGCCGGAGCCGGGCACGCGATCGGGCTCGGCCTGGCCGCGCTGGTCAACCTGTTCGGCCCGGAGCGGGTGGTCGTCTCCGGGGAAGGTGTCGCCACCTACGACCTGTTCGAAGACCAGATCCGCCGGACCTTCGCGGTCCAGGCGTTCGGCAGTGCCGCCCGCTGCGGCCTGGTGATCCGGCCGCTGCCGTTCGAGGAGTGGGCGCGGGGCGCGGCCGCCGTCGCCATCCAAAGTCTTTTCGTCGCCGAGAGCGTCTAAGGAGTCCCTGTGAGCCCCATGAACCGTAGAAGCTTCCTGGTCGGTTCCGTCCTCTTCGCCGGTGGTGCGGCCCTCGCGGGCTGCACTTCGGACCCGTTGAACAAGAACGCGGGCGCCGCTTCCGGCGCGAAAGTGACGCTGCAGCAGTGGTACCACGCGTACGGCGAATCCGGGACGCAGCAGGCCGTCCAGCGGTACGCCCAGGAGTTCACCAAGGCCAACCCGGACATCGCGATCAACGTCAGCTGGATCGCCGGTGACTACGAGACCAAGCTGAACTCGGCGATGCTCACCGCGCAGGCGCCGGACCTGTTCGAGCTGGGCGACTTCCGGTACCAGAACGTCAAGAACGGCCTGCTCGCGCCGCTCGACGACATCGTCGGCCCGGTCAAGGGCGACTTCAGCGCCGCTGCCTTGGACACGGTGACGGTCGACGGCAAGATCTACGGCGTCAAGATGATCGACGACGTCATGATGCTGTACTACCGCAAAAGCGCGCTGCGGGCCGCGGGCGTCCAGCCCCCGCAGACGTTCGCCGAGCTCCTCGAAGCGACGCGGAAGCTGAACACCGGCAAGCAGAAGGGCCTGTACGTCGGCACCGACGGCGTCGGCGAAGCGGCGACGCTCCTGCTCTGGTCGTCCGGCGGCGACTTCTTCGACTCGAGCGGCAAGAAGGTCGCGTTCGCGTCGCCCGAGGCGATCGCCGCGATCGGCGGGCTCAAGCAGCTGCACGACACCGGCGGCCTGCTCCAGGGCTACCCGACGGACTGGTCCGACCCCGGAGCGTTCGCGAACGGCGCCACCGCGATGCAGTGGGGCGGCCTGTGGTCGCTGCCGGACATCAAGAAGGCGCTCGGGGACGACTTCGGCGTCGTCGCGTGGCCGAAGTTCGGCGACGCCGGCAAGCAGGTCGCCCGCGTCGGCGGCTGGTACCAGCTGGCCAACGCGAAGTCCCAGAACCTCGACGCCGTCAAGAAGTTCATCGACTGGCTGTGGATCAAGAACGCCGACCTGCAGAAGGACTGGTGCGTCAAGTACGGCTTCCACATCCCGGCCCGCAAGGAGGTCGCGGCGCAGACGACCGAGTTCTCCAGCGGTCCGGCGAAGGACGCCGTGACGATCTCGCAGCAGAACGGCAAGTCCTACTCGGGGCTGTGGAACAAGGCGTCGGCGACACTGTTCCTGCAGGCCGCGACGAAGATCGCGAACGGCCAGGCCGACCCGGCCGCCGAACTCGGCGACGCGGCGAAGAAGGCGCAGGCCGAAGTCGACAAGCAGCTGGCATGACGGCCTTGATGGAGGCTCCGGCGGTCCCGGCGGCGGCGAAGAGACGTCGCCGCCGGGACTGGCGGGCGATCGGCGCGTTCGTCGTGCTGACCGGGCCCGTCGTGATCGGGCTGGGGCTGTTCAAGTACGTCGCGATCGCGTGGAGCTTCCTGCTCAGCTTCAACGACGCCCGCGGCACGATCTCGCTCGGGCACTGGATCGGCTTCGACAACTACGCGTTCCTGCTCGGCGACGACGCCTTCCTGACGTCGTTGACGACGATCGCGATCTTCACCGTCTTCATCGTGCCGATCACCTTCGTCGCGTCGCTCGGCCTGGCGGTGCTGATCAACAGCATCCGCCGGGGCAAGGCGTTCTTCCGGACGGTGTTCCTCATCCCGGCGGCCGTGTCGTACGTCGTCGCGGCGCTGGTGTGGAAGATGGCGCTGTTCAACGGCCTGCCGTCCGGCGTCGCGAACGTCGTCGGCGGGCTGTTCGGCGCCGACCCGGTGCCGTGGCTGTCGACGACGAGCCCGCCGGTGTACTGGGTCGCGGTCGTGACGCTGCGGCTGTGGCTGCAGGTCGGGCTGTACATGATCCTGTTCCTGGCCGGGCTGCAGGCGATCTCGCCGTCGCTGTACGAGGCCGGCGAGCTGGACGGCACGACGAAGTGGCAGGCCTTCCGCTACATCACGCTGCCGCAGCTGCGGAACACCTCGGTGGCGGTCCTGCTGCTCATCCTCATCGCGGCGTTCCAGGCGTTCGACGAGTTCTACAACCTGTTCGGCACCGGGCTTTCCGGTACGGCGACCGCGCCGGTGAAGCCGCCGCTCGTCTACCTGTACGACTCCGCGCTCGGCGACCAGAACTACGGCGTCGGCTCGGCGGGCGCGTTCCTGCTGACGGTGATCATCATCGTGATCACGCTGCTGCAGGGCCGGTTCGTCGGCTTCGGGAAGAAGGACTGATGGCCGTCCTCACCGCACCCCGGCGAGCGCCGAAGTACGTCCTGGCGTCGGTGCTGTCGCTGATCTTCCTGCTGCCCTTCTACATCATGGTCCGCAACGCGCTGATGACGCGGCAGCAAGTCAGCTCGCCGGACTGGTCGTGGCTGCCGGACCCGCTGTCGTGGGTGAACTTCGGCGACCTGTTCGCCGACACGTCGGTGCCGATGGCGCACTCGTTGTGGAACTCGTTCCTGGTCGCGATCGTCACCGCGCCGGTCGGCACGCTGTTCGGCTCGATGGCGGGGTACGCGCTGGCCCGGATCAACGTCCCCGGGCGACGCTTTGTCTTCACATATGTGCTGGTCACGCTGATGATCCCGCAGTCGGTGACGTTCGTGCCGACGTTCGTCGTCGTCGGCTCGCTGGGCGGGGTCAACACCGAGTGGGGCATCATCGCGCCGAACCTGTTCAGCGCGTTCACCGTGATCCTGTTCCGCAACTTCTACCTGCGGTTCCCCGTCGAGCTCGAAGAAGCCGGCCGGCTCGACGGGCTGGGCTACCTCGGCGTCTACCGGCGGCTCGTCCTGCCGAACTCCGGGAGCATGATCGCGTCGCTCGGCGCGCTGATGTTCATCGAAAGCTGGAACGCGTTCCTGTGGCCCCTCGTCATCGGGCAGGACCCGTCGTCGTGGACCGCGCAGATCGCGCTCTCGACGTTCCTGACCGCGCAGTCGGTCAACCTGCCGGCGCTGTTCGCCGGCGCGCTCGTCACCATCGCGCCGCTGGTCGCGATGTTCCTGGTCGCCCAGCGGTTCATCGTCCGCGGGATCGCGGCGAGCGGGCTCAAGGAGTAGGTCCCCCTATCGAGGAGTGTTCAGTGAAGCGCCTCCTTTCCGTTTTCCTCGCTGTGCTCGGGCTTTTCTCGCTGGTCGTCCCATCGGCCGACGCGCGGACGCCGTTCGTCAAGCCGTTCATGGGCTGGAGCAGCTGGAGCCTCGAGTCGTCGACCCGCGCGGGTTACGGCACTTCGTGGCTGAACGAGTCGCACATCCGCGACGCGGCTTCGGCCATGGCTTCGAAGCTCAAGTCCGCCGGCTACACCTACGTGAACATCGACTCGGGCTGGAACGCTTCGCAGTCCTGGGTCTTCCACACCGACGCCAACGGCATTCCCGACCCCGATCCCACGCGGTTCCCGTCCGGGATCCCCGCGTTGGCCTCTTACGTGCACTCGCTCGGGCTCAAGCTCGGCCTGTACGCGGTCACCGGCCTCGAGAAGGAGGTCTACGACAAGAACGCGCCCATCCTCGGGACGTCGTGCCACGCGCAGGACATCGCGTACCGGCCGCTGACCCCGTCGAACGGCTGGGGCGGCAACTGGAAGGTCGACTTCACCAACCCGTGCGCGCAGAAGTACTACGACTCGATCGTCGCGAAGTTCGCTTCGTGGGGCGTCGACTTCGTCAAGGTCGACGGAACCACTGCGGACAACGTGCCCGACATCGCGGCGTGGTCCCGGGCGATCGACCACGCGCGGCGGCCGATGTGGCTGACGGCGAGCGCGTGGCCGGTGCCGCGGTCCATCGGTTCCTCGCTGGCGCCCTACGCGAACGGCGTGCGCGTCGACACCGACGTCGAGTGCTACTGCGAGACCGTGTCCACCTGGGACAGTTCGGTGAAGGCGCGGTGGGCGGACCTGCCTTCGTGGCTGGGCGTGTTCGGGCCCCAGTACCGGCCGGATCTGGATTCGATGCCGATCAGCAACAACACCGGCTCCGGGATCCAGGACGGGATCTCCGACGTCGAGCGGCAGAGCGTGATGACGTTCTGGTCCATGGCGTCCTCGCCGTTGTACGTCGGGGGAGACATCTACTTCCTGGACGCGTCCGCGGTGTCGATCCTGACGAACCCCGAGGTCATCGGGGTCGACCACGCCGGCACCTACCCGACGCGGGTGACCGGCGGCGACCACCAGGTGTGGACGAAGCGCGCGCCGGACGGCCGGACGTACGCGGCCGTCTACAACCTGGGTTCCACGCCCGCGGACATCACGGTGGACCTCCCTGGGGCGCGACCGGTGCGTGACCTCGTGGCACGCAAGGACCTCGGGCGGTTCCGCGGTTCCTGGACGGCGTCCGCGGTGCCTCCGCACGGCTCCCGGCTGGTCCGGATCGGCTGAGCGTTCTCCCGCCAAGGGGACTTTCCTCGCTGCTTCCGCGAGGAAAGTCCCCTTCGTCGTGCGTGCGTCATCCATTGGGTGGAAGACGTCTGGTCGGCGCCCTCCGGAGCGTGCTATGTTCGGTGGCAGAACGAGTGTGCGTGATGCGAACAGATTCGGAGCGTGGGATGGCGGAGCTGCTGTCACTGGAGGAGGCCGTGGGCCGGCTGGTGCACGACGGCGACACCGTCGCGCTCGAAGGGTTCACGCACCTCATCCCGGTCGCGGCCGGGCAGGAGATCATCCGGCAGGGCAGGCGCGGCCTGACGCTGGTGCGGATGACCCCGGACATCGTGTATGACCAGCTGATCGGCGCGGGCTGCGCTGCCAAACTGGTGTTCTCCTGGGGTGGCAACCCCGGAGTCGGTTCGCTGCACCGGTTCCGCGACGCGGTTCAGCACGACTGGCCGGTCCCGCTGGAGATCGAGGAGCACAGCCACGCGGGTATGGCGAACCGGTACGTGGCCGGCGCGTCCGGCCTGCCGTTCGCGGTGCTGCGTGGCTACACGGGCACGGACCTCCCGGCCCAGACGGACACGATCAAGCCGATCACGTGCCCGTTCACCGGCGAACGGCTCACGGCGGTCCCAGCGCTGAACCCGGACGTGACGATCGTCCACGCCCAGCGCGCGGACCGCGCCGGCAACGTCCAGATGTGGGGCATCACGGGTGTCCAGAAGGAAGCGGTCCTGGCGGCGAAGCGCTCGATCGTGACGGTCGAGGAGATCGTCGACGAGCTGGAGCCCCGCCCGGGAGCGGTGGTCCTCCCGGCCTGGGTGGTCACCGCGGTGGCCGAAGTCCCCGGCGGCGCGAAGCCGTCGTACGCGGCGGGGTACTACGAGCGCGACAACTCGGCGTACCAGGCCTGGGACGAGGTGGGCCGGGATCGTGAGGCGTTCACGAAGTGGCTGAACGAGCTGACGGGGGTTTCGGCATGAGCACCAGCCTGTCTGTCCGGCCGACCCGCCGACGCGGGTTTGTCCAGCCGGGCCCCCTCGCCCTGGTTCCCGGCCGCGCCTGCGAAGCCATCCGTCCCGACCCGACCCACCGCCCGCGTCCCGCAGCGGCCGACTCCGCGGAGGTCCCAGCGTGAGCACCGACTACACCGCCGACGAAATGATGAGCATCGCGGCGGCCCGCGCCCTCGCCGACGGCACCTCCTGCTTCGTCGGCATCGGCCTCCCGAGCAAGGCGGCCAACCTCGCCCGCCGCGCCCACGCCCCGAACCTCACCCTGATCTACGAATCCGGCTGCCTCGGCGCCAAGCCGTCCCACCTGCCGCTGTCCATCGGCGACGGCGAGCTGGCCGACACCGCCGACGCCGTGGTCAGCGTCCCCGAGGTGTTCAACTACTGGCTCCAGCCGGGCCGCATCGACGTCGGCTTCCTCGGCGCCGCCCAGCTCGACAAGTTCGGCAACATCAACACCACGGTCATCGGCTCCGACTACCACGACCCGAAGGTCCGCCTCCCCGGCGCGGGCGGCGCCCCCGAGATCGCGGCCTCCTGCGGCGAGGTGTTCATCGTCCTCCGCCAGAGCCCCCGCGCATTCGTCGAGAAGGTCGACTTCGTGACGTCCTTCGGCCACGGCACGGGCAAGGGCGACCGCGAGAAGCTCGGCCTGCCCGGCAAGGGCCCGACCCTGGTGGTCACCGACCTCGGCCTGATGCGCCCCGACCCGGAGACCGCCGAGCTGACCCTCACCGAGCTCCACCCGGGCGTCGAGCTCGACCAGGCGATCAAGGCCACCGGGTGGAAACTGAAGGTCGCGGACGACCTGAAGGTCACCCCCGCCCCGACCGAGCAGGAGCTGACGGTGCTCCGAGACCTGGAGAAGGCATGACCGACGTGCTCCTCCCCACAGCGTCGAACTCCATCCCCACCGCGCCGAGCACCTCCGCGGCGTTCTCAGCCCGGCCAGGCAAGCGCATGACCCCCACGCGCGCCCACCCGGCAGCGCCGACCGGCACCTCGGCTTCCGCGTCCAGCCCGGCCGGCCCCGCCGTGGCAGGCTCGGCGGCACTCCGGAAGGCGAGCGCATGACCGACGTGCTTCATCTCCCCGCGGCGTCGAACTCCATCCCTGCCGCCCCGAGCACCTCCGTGGCGTTCTCGGCCCAGCCGAGCGCCCGGCCAGGCAAGCGCATGACCCCCACGCGCACCGCCGCTCCCGCGTCCAGCCCGGCCGGTCCCGCCGTGGCAGGCTCGGTCCACCCGACCACCCCGGCACTCCGGAAGGCGAGCGCATGACCGACGTCTACGTCCTCGACGCGATCCGCACCCCGTTCGGCCGCTACGGCGGCGCGCTGGCCGGCGTCCGCCCGGACGATCTGGCCGCCGGCGTCCTCAAGGCACTCCAGGCCCGCAACGACCTCGACCCGTCCACAGTGGACGAAGTGACCCTCGGCGACGCGAACGGCGCGGGCGAGGACAACCGCAACGTCGCCCGCATGGCCGCCCTCCTCGCCGGCTGGCCGACGAGCGTCCCCGGCAACACCGTCAACCGCCTCTGCGGCTCCGGTCTGGACGCGGTGATGCAGGCCAGCCGCGCGATCCAGGTCGGCGACGCGTCCCTGGTCGTCGCCGGCGGCGTCGAGTCGATGACCCGCTCGCCGCTCGTCATGCCCAAGCCGGAGAAGGCCTTCCCCGCCGGCAACCAGACCCTCTACAACACCGCGCTCGGCTGGCGCATGGTCAACCCGGCGATGCCGTCGCAGTGGACGGTCTCCCTCGGCGAGTCCACCGAACTGCTCGCCGAGCGCTACGGCATCGGCCGCGACGAGCAGGACGCCTTCGCCGCCCGCAGCCACGTCAACGCCGCCAAGGCATGGGACGACGGCTTCTACGACGACCTGGTCGTCCCGGTCGAGGGCGTCGACCTGGCCCGCGACGAAGGCATCCGCCCGGACTCCAGCCCGGAGAAGCTCGCCAAGCTGAAGCCCGTCTTCCGCAAGGAGAACGGCACCGTCACGGCCGGCAACGCCTCCCCGCTGAACGACGGCGCCTCGGCGCTCCTCCTCGGCGACGAGGCGACCGCGAACCGCCTGAACAAGACCCCGCTCGCAAGGATCGCCGGCCGTGGTGCGGCGGGCGTCGACCCGGACGTCTTCGGCATCGGCCCGGTCCGCGCGGCGGAGATCGCCCTCGAGCGGGCCGGCATCGGCTGGGACGACCTGGCCGCGGTGGAGCTCAACGAAGCCTTCGCCGCGCAGTCCCTGGCCTGCCTGCGCGACTGGAAGAAGCTCGACCCGGAGATCGTCAACACCCACGGCGGCGCGATCGCCATCGGCCACCCGCTCGGCGCGTCCGGTGGCCGCATCCTCGGCACCCTGGCCCACGACCTGCACCGCCGCGGCGGTGGCTGGGGCCTGGCCGCCATCTGCATCGGTGTCGGCCAGGGCCTGGCCGTCGTCCTCGAAGGCCGGTAAGGAGAGAAACCGTGAGCACTCCGACCGAACTCAGGCTGCCGCGCTACGGGCAGGACCCCGAAGGCACGCACCCGCCACTGGGCTTCACCGGCTACCGCTCGACGGCACTGCGGCACCCGAAGCAGGACCTCGTGCTGCTGCCGCAGATGCTGACCGAGGTCACCGGCCCGCTGCTCGGCCCCGGCCGTCTCGGCGAGCTCGACAACGACCTCACCCGCCAGCACGACGGCGAACCGCAGGGCCAGCGGATCATCGTCACCGGCCGCCTGCTCGACGGCGACGGCCGGCCGGTGCGCGACTCGCTCATCGAGATCTGGCAGGCGAACGCGGGCGGCCGCTACCGCCACACCGGTGACCGCTGGCCGTCGCCGCTGGACCCGAACTTCGACGGCGTCGGGCGCACCCTGACCGACAGCGACGGCCGCTACACGTTCACCACCATCAAGCCCGGCGCGTACCCGTGGAAGAACCACGACAACGCCTGGCGCCCCGCGCACATCCACTTCTCGGTGTTCGGCTCGGCGTTCACCCAGCGGCTGGTCACCCAGATGTACTTCCCGGACGACCCGCTCTTCTACCAGGACCCGATCTTCAACTCGATCCCCGACGAGAAGGCCCGGCAGCGCATGGTTTCGCGCTACGACCACGAGATCACGCAGGCCGAGTGGGCGCTGGGGTTCCAGTTCGACATCGTGCTGCGCGGGCGCGACGCGTCGGTGTTCGAAGAGGAAGAGGACGAGGACGAATGACCGAGCTGCTGCCCACCCCGTCGCAGACCGTCGGCCCGTACCTGTCGATCGGGCTGCCGTGGCCGGACGGCCCGCACGTCGTGCCCGAGGGCACGCCCGGCGCGTTCTGGATCCGCGGCACCGTCCGGGACGGCAACGGCGACCCGGTCCCGGACGCCATGATCGAGACGTGGCAGGCCGACCCGGACGGCGGCTTCCGCCACCCCGACGACCCGCGCGGCGAAGCGTCCGGCGACTTCCGCGGCTTCGGCCGCTGCCCGACGGAAACCGACGGCACGTACGGGATCCTGACGCTGCTGCCGGGCCCGGTGCCGGGCGAGCACGGCACCACGCAGGCCCGCCACATCGACGTCTCGGTGTTCGCGCGCGGCCTGCTCAACCGGGTCGTCACCCGGATCTACTTCGAGGACCAGGACAACGCCGCGGACCCGGTGCTGGCGACGGTGCCGGAGGAGCGGCGCGGCACGCTGATCGCGACGAAGACGGACGACGGCTACCGCTTCGACGTGCGGCTGCAGGGCGAAGGAGAGACGGTGTTCTTCGCCGTATGAACGGAGGTGGCAACGTGGGCGCCGTGCGGGTGCACCGGGTGGTGGAAGGCCCCGAGGACGGGCCGGTGGTGGTGTTCGGCGGGTCGCTCGGCAGCGACGTCCGGATGTGGGAGCCGCAGGTCGTGCCGCTGCTCGAGCGCGGCTTCCGGGTGGTCCGCTACGACACGCGCGGACACGGCGCCTCGCCGGTGCCGCCCGGTCCGTACGAAATCGAGGACCTGGGCGCCGACGTCCTCGCGCTGCTCGACGAGCTCGAGGTCACGCGAGCGCACCTCGTCGGCCTGTCACTGGGCGCGATGACCGGTATGTGGCTCGGCGCCCACGCGCCCGACCGCGTCGCAAGCCTGGTGCTGTGCTGCACGTCCGCGAAGCTCGGGCCGCCGCAGATGTGGGCCGATCGGGCCCGCACGGTCCGCGCCGAGGGCACCGCCGCCGTCGCCGAGGCGGGGGTCGCCCGCTGGCTGACCCCGGCGTACGCCGAGCGGCACCCGGACCGCGCCGCGTTCCTGCGTTCGATGATCGCCGCGGTCCCGGCGGAGGGGTACGCGGCCTGCTGCGGCGCGATCGAGCGGATGGACCAGCTCGACGCGCTGCCGAAGATCACCGCCCCGACGCTGGTCATCGCAGGCGCCGAAGACCCGGCCACCCCACCGGAGGGCCACGCCGACCTGATCGCGGCGGGCATCCCCGGCGCGCGCCTGGAAGTCGTCGCGGACGCGGCGCACTTGGGCAGCTACGAGCGGCCCGAAGAGTTCACCCGGCTGATCCTGGACCACTTGGAGCGAGCGTGACCGACCGCCACGAGCAGGGCATGAAGGTGCGGCGCGAGGTGCTCGGCGACGAGCACGTCGACCGCGCGGTCGCGGGCACGACGGACTTCAGCAGGCCGTTCCAGGACTACATCACCGAAGGCGCGTGGGGCTCGGTCTGGGCCCGCGACGGCCTGGACCGCCGGACGCGCAGCTGCGTCACCCTCGCGGCACTGACGGCGCTGCAGGCGCACAACGAGCTGGCGATGCACGTCCGGGCCGCGGTCCGCAACGGCTTGACGGCGGCGGAGATCAGCGAGGTCCTGCTGCACACGGCGGTCTACGCGGGCGCCCCGGCGGCGAACGCGGCGTTCGCCATCGCGCAGCGCACCCTGGCCGAGCTCGGCGAGCCCACGGCCCGCCCCGCCGACGCCGGATAAGGTGCGGTCATGGACGTGGGGAGGCACCTCGAAGGCGAGTTCACGGTCGACACCGAACCGGCGCACCGCGGCGCCCACCACGTGCAGTCGCTGGAGCGCGGCCTGGCCGTGATCAAGGCCTTCCACGCGGACGCGGCCGAGCTGACCCTCAGCGACGTGGCCCGGTCGACGGGCCTGACCCGAGCCGCGGCCCGCCGGTTCCTGCTGACCCTGGCCGACCTGGGTTACGTCCGCACGGACGGCAAGTACTTCTCCCTCACGGCCCGAGTGCTGGAGCTGGGGTACTCGTACCTGTCGAGCATGACGCTGCCGGAGGTGGCGCAGCCGCACCTGGAGCACCTGTCGGCGAGCGTGCACGAGTCCAGTTCGGTGTCGGTCCTGGAGGGAACGGACATCGTCTACGTGGCCCGGGTGGCGGTCTCCCGCATCATGACGGTGAGCATCAACGTAGGGACCCGCTTCCCGGCATACGCGACCTCGATGGGGCACGTCCTGCTGGCCGGCTTGAGCAAGGCGGAGCTGGAGGCGTACTTCGTGGTGGCCAAGCTCGACCGCTTGACGGACCGCACGGTCACCGCGCCCGACCGCCTCCGCGAGGAGCTGGCCAAGGTGACGGCCCAGGGCTGGGCAATGGTCGACCAGGAACTGGAGGAAGGCCTCCGCTCAGTGGCGGCCCCCATCCACGACCGCCGAGGCCGAGTGGCAGCGGCGGTGAACCTGTCGACGCACGCAAGCCGCACAACGGCAGAGTCGGTGGAGAGGGACCTGGTACCCCCACTGCTGGAGACGGCCCGAGCAATAGAGGCCGACTTGGCAATCGGCGCCCCCGGCCGAGCCCATGGCTGAGAACACGGGCCGGGCGGTCGGAGCCGAGGACCGGGCGGGGACGCCCACCGGCGGTCGGTGCACCGATGCCCCTGCCCGTCGCCGGCCTTCTGCTCGCGGCTGGGAAGCTGGCGTGCCGATGACCCCGGCCACCCCACCCGTCGCCGGGCTGCTGCTCGCCGCCGGGGCCGGGCGCCGGTTCGGCGGCCCCAAAGCCCTCGCCGAACTCGACGGGCAACCCCTCGTCCTCCGCGCGCTCTCCACCCTCTCCGCCGCCGGCTGCCACCCCATCCGAGTCGTCATCGGCGCCGCAGCCGAGCAAGTGCGCGCCCTCCTCCCGGAACCTGACCAAGCCGTCTACGCCGAGGGCTGGGAATCCGGCATGGGCGCCTCCCTCAAAGCCGGTCTGGCCGCGCTCTCCGACGACCCGACCCCAGTCGCCGCCCTGGTCCACCTGGTCGACCTGCCGTGGGTCGGCGCCGACATCCTCACCCGCGTCACCGCGGACGTCACCACCGAAACCGTCGCCCGCGCGTCCTACGACGGCACCCCCGGCCACCCCGTCCTCCTCGGCCGCCGCTGGTGGTCCGAGATCGCCGGCTCCGCCCAGGGCGACCGCGGCGCCCGGGACTGGCTGTCGACCCGCGCCGACCTGAAGCTCGTCGAGTGCGGCGACCTCGGCAGCGGCCGCGACGTCGACCGCCGGGCCGATCTGCCCGGCCGGTGACCGGCGCGCCGCCTACGATCGACACCGTGACGGACTCGCCTGAAGAACTCGCCGCCGCGCTGGACGCGACCGGTTACCTCGCCGACGACGGGCTCGCCACCGCCGGCTTCCTCGCCCTCCGGATGGGCCGCCCCCTCTTCTGCGAAGGCGAACCGGGCACCGGCAAGACGTCGCTCGCCATCGCGCTGGCCGCCGCGCTCGACCGCCCGCTCGTGCGCCTCCAGTGCCACGAAGGCATCGACGCCGCCCAGGCCCTCTACGAGTGGGACTTCCCGCGCCAGCTCCTGCACCTGCGCGCCCTCGAGGCCGCCGGCGACGGGCGCGTCGACGTCGAGACCGCGGAGCGTTCGCTCTACACCGAACGCTTCCTGCTCGCCCGCCCCCTGCTGCAGGCCCTCATCAGCGCGCCGTGCGTCCTGCTCGTCGACGAGATCGACCGCGCCGACGACGAGTTCGAAGCCTTCCTCCTCCAGCTGCTCGACGAGCACGCCGTCACGATCCCCGAATACGGCGAAGTCCGCGCCGAACAGCCGCCCCTGGTGGTGCTGACCTCGAACCGGACGCGCGAGGTGCACGATGCCCTCAAGCGCCGCTGCCTGTACCACTGGCTGGAACACCCCGAACTGGCACGCGAGGTCACCATCCTGCGCCGGCGGATCCCCGAGATCGGTGAGGTCCTGGCCCGGCAGATCGCGGAAGCAGTGCACCGCCTCCGCGAGATGGACCTGCTCAAACCACCGGGGGTGGCGGAGTCACTCGACTGGGCGCGGGCCTTGCTGGCGCTGAACCGCGACGAACTGGACGCGGCATCGGCGGCCCGGACGCTCGGAGCCGTCCTGAAGTACAGCGAGGACCTCGACCGGGTCCGGGCGAAACTCGACGCGCTGTTCGCCTGACAGTCCACAAAGGACGGAAATTAAATGCGTTGCCCGGCACGCCGGGCTCCGGCATGCTTTTTCCAGCACAGCAAGGACCGCCACCGAGAGGAGGAGATCGTGAACCGGCAAGCGAACCGATGCGGCACGATCTCCCGTGCCGTTCGCTGAATCTTCCTGAAGGCTCTTCGCGCCCACCCCTCGCTACCTCGGGTCGGCCGCGGCGAAGAGCGCGGTCTGCGCCCGCCCGGGGAGGGGCGTGCGCGCAGACCGCCCCGTCCCGGTAGCTCAGCAGGACAGAGCGCGGCGCTACGAACGCCGAGGTCCGAGGTTCGACTCCTCGCCGGGACGCCAGAACCGCCACCCCGACCGGCCCGCGAGTGCGCGCCCCACAGCACAGCAGCGCCGAAGCGGTCATTCCGACCGGCCCGCGAGTGCGCGCGCCGCGGCACAACTGCGCCGATACGGCCACTCCGACCGACCTGCGAGTGCGCGCGCCGCAGCACAGCAGCGCCGAGGCGGTCACCCTGACCGGCCCGCGTGTGCGCGCGCCATGGCACAGCAGCGCCGATACGGCCACTCCGACCGGCCCGCGAGCGCACGCGCCACCGCACGACAACGCCAAAACCGCGGTCGGCAGGCCCCCGTTTTCCACGTTACCCGAGGGCACCGACAATCCCCGGTGCTCTCCGCCGCCTTGTCCACAGGCGAGCCCTCCTCGTCGGTCGAGCGCACAATGGAGTCATGACCACCGCCGCCGATCCCGTCGCCGGGTACGCCGGGTTCGCCGCCGCCCTGCGGGATGCCGGTGTTGCCTGCGATGCCCGGCGCGTGCAGGCCTACCTCGCCGCCGTTGCCGAGGTCGATGTCGCCGAACCCACCCAGCTCTACTGGGCCGGCCGGCTCACCCTCTGCTCCAGCCCCGATGACCTCCCCTGCTACGAAGAAGCCTTCAGCCAGTGGTTCGCCATCGAACCGACCACCCCGCAACGCGCGAAAGCCGCCGCGCCCAAGCAGGCCCGGATCGCGCCGCTCGTCGACGGCGATGGTGGGCAGACCACCCGGGAAGACGCTCCTGACCAGCTCAAAGTCGCCGCCAGCGCCCAAGAAGTCCTGCGTCACCGGGATCTCGCCGCCCTCACCACCGCCGAACGCGAACACCTCCGCGAACTGCTCGCCACCCTGAAGCCCGTCCCGCCGAAACGGCCGGCCGCGCGCCAAACCCCGTCGCACCGCGGGCGGCTCGATCCCTCGAGGACCCTGCGCGCCATGCTCGCCAGCGGCGGCGAACCCGTGAAGCTCGCCCACGTCCGCCGCGGCAGCCGGCCGCGGCGGGTCGTGCTGCTCATCGACGTCTCGGGCTCGATGTCGCCCTACGCCGACGCCCTGCTGCGGTTCGCCCACGTCCTGACGCGGTCCGCGCCCCAGTCCGTCGAGGTCTTCACGCTCGGCACGCGCCTCACGCGGGTCTCGCGCCAGCTGCGGCAACGCGATCCCGAACGCGCCATGCTCGCCGCCGGCTCGGCGGTGCCGGACTTCGCCGGCGGCACCCGGCTCGGCGAGACGCTGCAGGCCTTCCTCGACCGCTGGGGCCAGCGCGGGGTCGCGCGCCGCGCCGTGGTCACCGTCTTCTCCGACGGCTGGGAACGCGGCGACACCGGGCTGCTCGGCGACCAGCTCGCCCGCCTGCGCCGGCTCGCGCACGCCGTATTCTGGGTGAATCCGCACGCCGGCCGTGCGGGGTACGCTCCGGTCCAGTCGGGCATCGTCGCCGCGCTGCCCCACATCGACCGGCTCCTGGCCGGGCACACCCTGGCCACTTTGGAACGACTGCTCGGGGAGATTTCCGATGCGTGACGTACTCGACGACGTGTTCCGCCGCTGGTCCGACGGCGAGACCGTCGGACTCGGCACCGTGGTCGCCACCTTCTCGTCGGCGCCGCGCGCGCCCGGGGCCGCCATGGTCGTCGCCCCGGACGGGACCGTCGCCGGCAGCGTGTCCGGCGGCTGCGTCGAAGGCGCGGTCTACGAGCTCGCGCAGGAGGTCGTCGCCGAGCGCAAGCCCGTGCTGCAGCGCTACGGCGTCACCGACGACGACGCCTTCGCGGTCGGCCTGACCTGCGGCGGGATCATCGACATCTACGTCGAGCACGTCGACCGCGCGTCGATGCCGGAGCTCGGCGACGTCGTCGCGTCGGTGCGCGGCGGCGAGCCAGTCGCGGTCGTCACGATCATCGAGCACGAGCGGGAGGGCCTGGTCGGCGAGCACATGATCGTCTGGCCGGACCGGACCGCGGGCTCGCTGGGTTCGTCGCGGATGGACGACGCGGTCGCCGACGACGCGCGCGGCCTGCTGGCCAGCGGCCGCACCGGCACCCTGCACTACGGCCCGGACGGGCAGCGCCGCGGCGAAGGCATGGCGGTGTTCGTCAACTCCTTCGAGCCGCCGCCCCGGCTCCTGGTCTTCGGCGCGATCGACTTCGCCGCCGCGATGGCCCGCATGGGCGCCTACCTCGGCTACCAGGTCACGGTCTGCGACGCGCGGCCCGTGTTCGCCACCAGCAGCCGCTTCCCGGACGCGCACGACGTCGTCGTCGACTGGCCGCACCGCTACCTGACGGCGGAGGCCGACGCGGGCCGCATCGACCAGCGCACGGCGATCGCGGTGCTGACCCACGACCCGAAGTTCGACGTGCCGCTGCTGGAGGTCGCGCTGCGCCTCGACGTCGGCTACGTCGGCGCGATGGGCTCCCGCAAGACGCACGACGACCGCTTCGCCCGCCTGCGCGAAGCCGGGATCACCGAGGGGGAGCTGGAAAGGCTGTCGTCGCCGATCGGCCTCGACCTCGGGGCGCGCACCCCGGAGGAGACGGCCGTTTCCATCGCCGCGGAAATCATCGCGTTGCGGTGGGGTGGCGGCGGAAAACGCCTCGCGGAGCTGACGGGGCGGATCCACGGCTGACTGGTCCAGGTGGCCCACAAAAGTTCACCCATCCGGACTTCCGCAGATGCGGCCGCGAATTCCCAGAAGGTGCGCATCTGCGGAACAGGTAGTTGAACGTGTGACATCAGGACTTGTCCGCGCGAAGGTCGCGTAGCACGCTCGGGAGTCTGTGAGCCCGATCACGGTCGGGCAGGCCGCTCCCGAACCGGCTTTTGGAGGCCTGATGCGCATCACCGTCACCGTCGACGGGACGAAGTACACCGACGAAGTCGAGCCCCGCACCCTGCTCGTCCACCACCTGCGCGAAAAACTCGGCAAGGTCGGCACCGTCGTCGGCTGCGACACCAGCAACTGCGGCGCCTGCACCGTCCACCTGGACGGGCACAGCGTGAAGTCCTGCTCCGTCCTGGCCGTGCAGGCCGACGGCTGCGAGGTCACCACCATCGAAGGCCTCGCCCGCGACGGGCAGCTGCACCCCGTGCAGAAAGCCTTCAACGACAACCACGCGCTGCAGTGCGGGTTCTGCACCCCCGGCATGATCATGCAGTCGATCGACCTCCTGGCCGACAATCCGGACCCGGACGAGCAAGCCGTCCGCGAAGGCCTCGAAGGCAACCTCTGCCGCTGCACCGGCTACCAGAACATCGTCCGCGCGGTCCGCGACGCCGCGCAGCACATGAGCCCCGGCGCCGGCCCCGAAGCCGAGCGGATCGCCGAGACCAAGCACGTCGGCGTGGGTGGTGACTGATGACCGCCACGATCGAACCCGAGGTCGGCAAGTCCCGTCGCCGCAAGGAGGACGAGCGGCTGATCACCGGCCGCACCCGCTGGACCGACAACATCACGCTGCCCGGTCTGCTGCACATGGCGGTCCTGCGCAGCCCGTTCGCGCACGCCAAGATCGTCTCGATCGACACGTCCGCGGCGAAGAGCGCGTCCGGGGTCGTCGCCGTCTACACCGGCAAGGACCTCGACCCGGACGGCGCGATCGGCATGCCCTGCGCGTGGCCGATCACGCCGGACATGAAGGCGCCGCGCCGTCCCGTGCTCGCGTCCGACACGGTCAACTTCGCCGGTGAAGGCGTCGCGGTCGTCGTCGCGCGGTCGTCCGCCGAAGCGCACGACGCGCTCGAGGAGATCGACGTCGAGTACGACGAGCTGCCGGTGATCCTCGACATGGAAGCCGCGATCGCCGACGGCGCCCCGCTCGTCCACGAGGACCTGGGCACCAACACGAGCGCGGTCTGGAAGTTCGACTCGGCCGAAGCCGGCACCGGCGGCAACGTCGAGGACGCGATCAGCTCGTCGGAGGTCGTGCTCAAGCGCCGCTTCCGCCAGCAGCGGCTCGTCCCGGCGTTCATGGAGCCGCGCGCCTGCGTCGTCGACCCGACCGGCACGCAGATCACCATGTGGGCGGCCACGCAGGTGCCGCACATCCTGCGCGTGATGTCGGCGCTGACGCTCGGCATCCCCGAGCACAAGCTGCGCGTGATCGCCCCCGACGTCGGCGGCGGCTTCGGCGGCAAGATCGGCGTCCTGCCCGAAGAGATGATGTCGCTGCTCGTCGCGCAGAAGCTCGGCAAGCCGGTCAAGTGGAACGAGACGCGCTCGGAGACGATGCTCGCCGCGCACCACGGCCGCGACCAGATCCAGGACATCACCATCTCCGCGACGCGCGACGGCCAGGTCACCGGCCTCAAGGTCGAGCTGCTCGCCAACCTCGGCGCGTACAACGGCCTCGTCGGCCCGGGCGTGCCGATCCTCGGCGCGTTCATGTTCAACGCGATCTACAAGATCCCGGCGTACCACTTCGCGTGCACCAACGTGTACACGACGACGACGCTGACCGACGCCTACCGCGGCGCCGGCCGGCCCGAGGCGACGTTCGCGATCGAGCGGATCATGGACGAGCTCGCCGTCGAGCTCGGCGTCGACCCGATGGAGCTGCGCGAGAAGAACTGGATCAAGCACGAGGAGTTCCCGTTCACCACGGTGTGCGGGCTGACCTACGACTCCGGCAACTACGAGGCCGCGACCGAAAAGGCCAAGCAGCTCTTCGACTACGACGGCCTGCGCGCCGAACAGGACAAGCGTCGCAAGGCCGGCGACAAGGTCCAGCTCGGCATCGGCATCTCGACGTTCACCGAGATGTGCGGGCTCGCGCCGTCGCGGGTGCTCGGCTCGCTCGACTACGGCGCCGGCGGCTGGGAGTACGCGTCGATCCGGATGCTGCCCACCGGCAAGGTCGAGGTCACGACCGGCGCGTCCGCGCACGGCCAGGGCCACGAGACGGCGTGGAGCCAGATCGTCGCCGACCAGCTGGGTGTCGCGTTCGAGGACGTCGAGATCCTGCACGGCGACACCCAGTCGTCGCACAAGGGCATGGACACCTACGGCTCGCGGTCGCTGGTGGTCGGCGGCATCGCCGTCATCAAGGCCGCCGAGAAGGTGATCGCCAAGGCGAAGCCGATCGCGGCGCACCTGCTCGAATGCGCCGAGGACGACCTCGAGTTCGCCGGCGGCAAGTTCACCGTCAAGGGCACCGACACGGCCACGACCCTGGGCGACATCGCGCTCGCGGTCTTCGCCGCGCACAACCTGCCCGACGGGATCGAGCCGTCGCTCGACTCGGACGCCACGTTCGACCCGGAGAACTTCTCGTTCCCGCACGGCACGCACCTGTGCGCCGCCGAGGTGGACACCGAGACGGGCCGGATCAAGCTGCGTTCCTACGTCTGCGTCGACGACGTCGGCGTCGCGGTGAACCCGCTGATCGTCGAGGGCCAGGTGCACGGCGGGCTCGCGCAGGGCATCGCGCAGGCGCTGTTCGAGGGCACCGAGCACGACGACAGCGGCACGCTCACCACCGGCACGTTCGCCGACTACCTCCTGCCGTCGGCGGCCGACCTGCCGTCGTTCACCACCGACCGCACGGAGACGCCGGCGACGTCCAACCCGCTCGGCGCCAAGGGCGTCGGCGAGGCGGGCACCATCGCGTCCACCCCGGCGGTGGTCAACGCGGTGATCGACGCGGTGCGGCACTTCGGCGTGAACGACATCGAGATGCCGTTGACGCCCATGCGGGTGTGGCACGCCATCCAGCACGGCACCACCGACGCGGGCGGCCCCGGCCGCGACGAAGCCGGCGGCGGGCTGGGTTCCATCGACGCCACCGGAGGTGCGCAGTGATCCCGGCTTCCTTCGACTACGTCCGCCCGTCCACAGTGGACGAAGCGGTGCAGGCACTGGCGTCGGCGGGCGAGGACGCCAAGGTCATCGCGGGCGGGCAGAGCCTGCTGCCGGTGCTGCGGATGCGGCTGGCCGCGCCGACGACACTGGTCGACCTCGGGCGCGTCGCGGAGCTGCGCGGCGTGCGCGAGGAGGGCGACGAGCTGGTCATCGGCGCGATGACCACGCACTACGACGTCCAGCGTGACGCGCTGATCGCCGCGCACGCCTCGTTGCTCAAGGAGGCGACGGACACGGTGGCCGACCCGCAGATCCGCCACCGCGGGACGTTGGGCGGCGCGATCGCGCACGCCGACCCGGCCGGCGACCTGCTGGCGCCGGTGCTGGCGCTGGAGGCTTCGCTGGTGGTGGCCGGGCCTTCGGGGCGCCGGACGGTGCCGGCCGCGGAGTTCTTCCAGGACCTGTTCACGACGGCGCTCGCGCCGGACGAGCTGCTGGTCGAGGTCCGCGTGCCCAAGCACACCGGGTGGCGGGCGCACTACGAGAAGTTCAACCGGGTCGCCCAGGCGTGGTCGATGGTCGCGGTCGCGGTCACCGTCCGCAGCGAGGCGGGCGTCATCGAGGAGGCGCGGGTCGCGCTGACGAACATGGGCTCGACGCCGGTCCGCGCTTCGGGTGTCGAAGCGGCGCTGGTCGGAGTCCAGGCGTCGGCCGATTCGATCGCGGCGGCGGCGTCGCACGCGGCGGAGGGCACGAATCCGCCGGTGGACAGCAACGCCGACGTCGAATACCGCCGCCACCTGGCCCAGGTGCTGACGGGGCGCGCGATCGCGGCGGCCGCGGGAGCCTGACGCTCCACCCTGGCCGCCGCTCCGGCGGCGGCTAGGGTGGGGACCGGACCCCGTCGTCATCAGGAAGGAGGTCGGCCCGTGCGGCTCGACCACGAATTCACCGTCCCGGCTCCGATCGGCGAGGTCTGGCAGGCGGTCGTCGACCCCGAGCGCGTCGCCCCGTGCATGCCGGGGGCGACGTTGACGAAGGTCGAGGGCGACAAGTTCAGCGGCACGGTGAAGGTCAAGCTCGGGCCGATTTCCCTGCTGTACAAGGGCAACGGCGAGTTCCTGGAGAAGGATGACGCCGCCCACAAGGTGACGATCAAGGCATCGGGCAAGGACAGCCGCGGAGCGGGCACGGCGGCGGCAACGGTGACGCTGACGTTGACGGAGGCTGAAGGCGGAACGCACGGCGCGGTGGCGACGGACCTGTCGATCACGGGCAAGCCGGCGCAGTTCGGCCGCGGGCTGATCAGCGAGGTCGGCGGCAAGATCCTGGACACGTTCGCGGGGTGCTTGTCGGGCAAGTTGGCCCCGGCGGCTTCTCCGGCGCCGTCGCCGGTGGCAGAGGCGCCGACCCCTGAGCCGACGTCGACGCCCGAACCGGTGGCGAAGCCCGCTGTGAAGCCGGCCCCGACGACGGCGGAGATCAACACGGACCCGAAGCCGTCGGCGGCGTCGTCGTCGGACCGGCCGCCGTTGCGGAGTGTCCCGGCGGCGCCGGAGACGGAAGCGATCGACTTGCTCGACTACGCGGGGCAGTCGGTGCTGAAGCGGGTGGCACCGGTACTGCTGGGGATCGCGGCGGTGGTGGGCCTGGTGGCGATCATCCGGGCGCTGCGCAAGTAGCGGGCTGGTCGGCGCCGGTTGGCTTGCCGCCCGCGCCGCGCCGCGGAGTCGAGCCGGCGACTCGTGTTGAGTTGAGCCGGGCGGTGCTCCTGGCCGGATCTGTGCCGGCTCGCGGTGATTTGTGCCTTTCCCGGGGGATCGACAAGGTGGGATTCCCACTTCTGCGTTCCCAAGTCCGCGTTCTCACCCGCGCGTTCCCGGAGCCGCGTTCCTACCCTTGCGTTCCCGGGGCCGTGCTCCCAGGTTCGCGTTCCCGTCCCTGCGTTCTCGAGTCTGCGTTACCCGGGCGATGATCCGCTCGTGAGGCGCTGAGCTGGGTGGATCTACTTTGCGCGGGTCTTCGGGCAGGCGCGTTGCCCGCAAATCGCCCGGACTGGCGACGCACGTCGTCGGAACGGCTACGCTGGGCTACCTGGTCGGCCGAACTTCGCGCAAGGGGTACGTCACGATGCCGGTCCGTCACTTCTGTGGCTTCGGCTCTTGAGAGCCCAGGCCGCCGTGCGCCGGGAAGCGGTTTCCGCCTGGCCGGGCTGGCCCGCGCGGTGGGAAATGTGGGCCGGGGCGAAAGCCCGCTGGATCACCTACGCGCTCGGGTGTGAACTGGTCGCCGTCGTCGCCACCGGGGGCGCACTCGTCACCGGGTTCGGGGGGCCCGTGCGGCCGGTGTGGTTCGCGGTGCTCGTCGGGCTCGGCGTGGCCCAGGCCGAGATGTCGCGCCGGATCGAGCGGCTGCGGCGGTGGATGAGCGGGCAGACCCACATCAACGTCACGTCGGTCTGGTACCTCGCCGGCGTCGTCCTGCTGCCGCCGGCGTGGGTCGCGCTGCTGGCCGTCGTGCTCTACACGCACCTGTGGGTGCGCGTGTGGCGTCAGGTGCGTACGCGGCCCGCGCACCGCTTCGTCGCGAGCACGGCTTGGGCGATGCTCTCGTGCTTCGCCGCTTCGTCCGTTCTCGCGGTGTCCGGTTTGCACGGAACGCCGCTGCAGACGGGACGCGGGCTCTTCGCGCTGTGCCTGGCGGCCGCGGTGTTCGAGCTGGTGAACGTCAGCCTGGTCGCGGCCGGCATCTACCTCTACACGAGCCAGCGCTCGGCGGCCGACCTGATGGGCACCTGGGAGGACAACGCTTTCGAGCTGGCGACGCTCTGCCTCGGCGGCCTCGCCGCGCTGGCGCTGGCCGAGCAGCCGGTGCTGGTGGTGTTCGTCGTCGCGCCGCTGTTGCTGCTGCACCGCTACCTGCTGCTGAAACAGCAATTGCAGGTCGCGGCGGTGACGGACGAGAAGACGGGCCTGCTCAACACGGCGGGCTGGCACGAGTCCGCGGTACGCGAACACACCCGCGCGCAGCGGCGCGGCTCGGCGGGCGGCGGGTTCGCGGTGCTGATGATCGACCTCGACCACTTCAAGCGCATCAACGACACGTACGGCCACCTCACCGGTGACGACGTCCTGGCCGCGGTGGCGGTCGCGATCTCCGGCGCGGTGCGCCAGGGCGACACGGTCGGCCGGTTCGGCGGCGAGGAGTTCGTGGTGCTGCTGCCGGGCATCGGCCGCGCGGACGTGCTCGGCATCGCCGAACGCGTGCGGGCGGCGGTGGGCGAGCTGAACGTGGTGATCTCGACGGGCGGCGGCACGGTCCGGGTGAGCGGCCTGTCGGTATCGATCGGAGTGGCGCGCCACCCGGACGCAGGGCCGACGCTGGATGACGTGCTTCGGTCGGCTGATGCTGCGTTGTATCGGGCGAAGGAGGCCGGGCGGAACCGCGTTGCCGTGTGAGGTCGGCGCGGTTGTGTGCGGGCCGGTTGGTTGAAGAGCGGCGCCGGGTCGGGGCGGAGATCGGCCCGATCGTGATGGATGCGCGGGCCGGGCCGGTCGGCGCAGGTACCGCGCGGCGGGGCTACGTGAGGGAGCGCGGACGCGCGGGGCAGCCGGGGGCGGGAGATCGGCGCGATCATGCAGATTCGCGTGGGCTGGGCCGGCCGAGGAGCCGCGCGCGGCACGGGCGCGGTGCAAGGGGATGCACGTGCGGCAGGCTGATCGCGGGTGGGATTCGGACCCGGCGTGCCGGTAGGGGCGCAACTCGCCCGCCGCGCCTCGCCCGCCGCGATGGTGCTGACCGCGCTTGAGCCGGGCGCGATGGTCGGCCCTGGTGGCAGCGGCCGGCCTCGGCCCGCCGCAGGGATCGCGGGCCGAGGCGTCGATGCGCCACCCGTCGACGTGTGATGAACGGCGCGAAATACCCTCCTCCCACAGCCGTTGAACCTCACATGAGCCGTGCGGATCACGAGACCGATGTCGTGGTTGTCGGGGCTGGGCAGGCCGGGCTCTCGGCCGCCTATCACCTTCGGCGGGCCGGGTTTGCCAACGGTGCCGGCTTCGTCGTCCTTGACCACGGGAAACGGGCCGGGGGTGCGTGGCAGTACCGGTGGCCCTCCCTGGTGCTCGGCAAGGTGCACGGCATCTACGACCTGCCCGGCATGGCCTTCGGCAGTCCGGACGTCACGCGTCCCGCCTCCGAAGTCGTCTCGGAGTACTTCGCTCGGTTCGAAAGCGTCTATGACCTCCCGGTCTTTCGGCCCGTCGACGTCCAGTCCGTGACGCGGGCGGGGGAACGGCTCGTGGTGGCGAGCCCTGCGGAATCCTGGGCCGCGAAGGCCGTCATCAGTGCCACCGGTACCTGGGACCGGCCCTTCTGGCCGCGCTATCCCGGGCAGGACACCTTCGCCGGGCGTCAGGTGCACACGGCCGACTACACCGGGCCCGAAGACTTCCGTGGCCGGCGGGTTGTCGTCGTCGGGGGTGGTGCCTCCGCCGTTCAGCTACTCATGGAGTTCGCCCCGCTTGCCCGTGCGACGGCGTGGGTGACCCGGCGGCCACCTGTGTGGCGCGACGAGCCGTTCAGCGAAAACTGGGGACGGGACGCCGTCGCGAAGGTCGATGAACGGGTGCGTGCCGGGTTGCCTCCCGAGAGCGTGGTGAGCGTGACCGATCTGGCCGTGACGCCCGAGGTGCGCGCTGCGCGTGCCGCCGGGATCCTCGATCGGCGGCCCATGTTCGAGCGCATCACGCCCGAGGGGGTCGTCTGGGCGGACGGCTCCCGCTTCGACGCCGACGTCATCCTCTGGGCGACCGGCTTCCGGGCGGCGATCGACCACCTTGCGCCGTTGCACATCAGGGAACCCGGGGGCGGAATCCGGATGGACGGCACGCGCGTGGTGCGCGAGCCGCGGCTGCACCTCGTGGGGTACGGGCCCTCGGCGAGCACAGTCGGGGCGAATCGGGCGGGACGGGCCGCGGTCGGCGAGATCAAGAAGCTGCTGAGTTCGGACGGCTGAGGTCATACATCCGAAGCTACCCGAACACCTGAGCGAAGATCATCACTGAACCGGGTGAACCTCGGCGCGGCGAGGAAGAAGCGATTTTCCTTGTGGGAGAACGAAAGCCGATGGGCGCTGCCCCCGGTTCCCACGCTACCCGAGACCACCGACAAAACCGGAAGCCGCCGGGAAAGGTCAGACCTCGCGGTCCCGGCCCACGGTGCAGTATCCCGCTCATCGGCACGTGCCCTGAGCTGCGGAAACCGTCGAAAACTCACCCTCTTGACCGATTCAACGACAAGACAAGTCTTGTCAGCCGAAACCGGTCATCGATACAGTCCGCTTAGTTAGGAAACTTTCCTAATGGTTTAACCCGACGCCGCAGCCCACAGCCACCGCCGAGGCCCAGAAGGAGCGCGACGTGCCGTCGACCCGCCTGCGAACATTCACCCGACTCACCCCCGTACTAGCCGCGGTCACCCTGCTGCCCTCCGCGATCGTCGCCGCCCAGGCCAGCGAACAGGCCGATGTCCTGCTCTCGCAGGGAAAACCCGTCGCGACCTCGACCGTCGAGAGCTCGTCGTACGCCGGGAGCAAGGCCGTCGACGGCAGCACCACCACCCGCTGGGCCAGTGCCGAAGGCGCCGATCCGCAGTGGCTGCGGATCGACCTCGGCCAGTCCGCCGCGATCCACCGCGTCCTCCTCAACTGGGAAGCCGCCTACGCCAAGAAGTACCGCATCGAAGTCTCCGACGACGGCGCGAACTTCACCGCCGCCACGTCCGTCGACGCCGGTGACGGCAAGATCGACGACCTCACCCTCAACGCCCACGGCCGGTACGTCCGCTTCGTCGGCGTCACCCGCGCCACCAGCTACGGCTACTCCTTCTGGGAAATGCAGGTCTTCGGCAGCACGGACTCCTCGGGCGACACCCAGGCCCCGACCACCCCGGCCGGCCTCACCGCCGGCACGACCACCGCCACCAGCGCCGCCCTGACGTGGACCGCCGCCACGGACAACGTCGGCGTCGCCGGCTACGACGTCCTGCGCAACGGAACCCCCGTTGCCACCAGCACGACGACGTCCTACACCGACACCGGCCTCACGCCCGACACCAGCTACACCTACGCCGTCCGCGCCCGCGATGCCGCCGGGAACCTCTCGGGCACCAGCGCGCCCATCACCGTGAAGACCAAGACGGGCAGCGGAACCAGCTTCGTCCTCGCCGCGGCCGGCGACATCGCCGAACGCTGCACCTCGAGCAGCTCGAGCTGCGCCCACGTCAAGACCGCGAAGCTCGTCGAAACCATGAACCCCGCGGCCGTGATCACCATGGGCGACAACCAGTACGACGACGCGCACCTCTCGGACTTCAAGTCCTACTACGACAAGACGTGGGGCAAGTTCAAGAGCATCACCCACCCGATCCCGGGCAACCACGAGTCCTACGACGACACGCCGTTCAAGGGCTACGAGGACTACTTCGGCGCCATCGCCAAACCGCAGGGAAAGCGCTACTACAGCTGGGAAATGGGCAACTGGCACTTCATCGCCCTCGACTCCAACGACTTCGTCACCCACGACGACTTCGCCGAGCCGCCCCAGATCACCTGGCTCAAGCAGGACCTGGCGAACAACAAGAAGGGCTGTGTCGCCGCCTACTACCACCACCCGCGGTGGAGCTCCGGTGACCACGGCGACAACCCCGACAGCATCGAGCTGTGGAACCTCATGACCGCCAACAAGGTCGACCTCGTCCTCAACGGGCACGACCACGACTACGAGCGGTTCGTCCCGCAGAACGCCGACGGCCAGGCCGACACGAACGGTCCCGTCGAGATCGTCGGCGGCAGCGGCGGCGCGAACCTCTACACCATCCACACCGCGCACCCGACGACCGCGAAGCTGCTGAAGACCTACGGCGTCCTCAAGCTGTCGATGACGGACACCTCGTTCCAGTCGCAGCTCATCGGCGTCGACGGCAAGGTCCTCGACAGCAGCCCGACCTACACCTGTCACTAGGAGGACGGGCATGTACATCGCGGCGAGCCGTACCTCGGACCTGGCGGCGGGCAACGACCGGAAACCCGCGCTCAAAAGGGTTTCCGCCAACGTGGTGGCGCTCGGCATGGTCAGCCTCGTCACCGACGTCTCCTCGGAGATGGTGACCGCCGTCCTCCCGCTCTACCTGGTGCTCGGCCTCGGCCTGAACCCGCTGCAGTTCGGGCTGCTTGACGGGCTCTACGCCGGCGCCACCGCGCTGGTGCGGGTGCTCGGCGGCCACCTCGCCGACCGGTGGCGGCGCCTGAAGGCCGTCGCCGGGTTCGGGTACGGCTTGTCCGCGGTGTGCAAGCTCGGCCTGGTCGCGGCCGGCTCGTCGGTCGTGGCGATCGGCGTCGTCCTCGCCGCCGACCGCACCGGCAAGGGCGTGCGCACCGCCCCGCGCGACGCCCTGATCTCGCTGTCCAGCGAGCCGGACGCGCTCGGCCGGTCGTTCGGCGTGCACCGCGCGCTCGACACCGTCGGCGCGTTCCTCGGCCCGCTCGTCGCGATGGCCGTGCTGGCGCTCAGCCTCGGCAGCTACACCAGCGTGTTCTTCACCAGCTTCTGCGTCGCCGCGATCGCCGTGCTGCTGCTCGTCCTCTTCGTGCGCGACCACCCCGGCGGCGTCGACCGCGCCGCGGTGTCGCTGCGAACGGCGGCAGGTCTGCTCAAGCAGAGCGACTTCCGGCGCGTGACGCTCTGGGCCGCGCTGCTCGGCCTGGTGACGGTCGGCGACTCGTTCGTCTACCTCGTCCTGCAACGGCGGTGGGAGATCGCGGCGACGTTCTTCCCGCTGCTGCCGCTCGGCACCGCCGGGGTCTACCTGGTGCTCGCGGTGCCGCTCGGCAAGCTCGCCGACCGGGTCGGGCGCTGGCCGGTGTTCCTCGGCGGCCACGTCGCGCTCGGCCTGGCGCTGGTCCTGCTTTGCGGCCGGGCCTACGCGGCGATTCCGGTCGTCGCGCTCGGCCTGCACGGCGTGTTCTACGCGGCCACCGACGGCGTCCTCATGGCCGCCGCCGGCCCGCTCATCCCGCGTGACCTGCGGGCGACCGGGATGGCCGTCGTGCAGACCGGGCAGGCCGTGGCCCGCATGCTCTCCTCCGTCCTCTTCGGACTGGCTTGGACGCTCTGGGACCTGCGGCCCGCGGTGCTCGCCGCCGCCGGCTGCCTGGCCGTCGTCGTCCTCGCCGCCGCCCTCGCGAAACCGGTGCGCCCGTGAAGAAGATCGTCCTCGCCCTGGCCGGCACGGCCCTCCTGGTCGCCGCGGCCGCCGGCTACACCGTCAGCGCCCGCCACGACGCGGACGCCACTCCGGCCGCCCAGCTCACCCTGAGCCCCGGCCAGTTGCTGTTCCGCGACACCGCCACCGGCCGTGTCGGCGTCCTCGGCCAGGGGAAACGCCAGCTCAGCGGGGTGAAGTGTGACCGGTTCGCGGTGGCCAAGCAGACCGCGGTGTGCCTGGCCGTCCAGCCGGGGACACTCCCGGCGGTCACGGACGTCCTCGTCCTCGACGACCACCTCGCCGTCCGCCACACCGAGACCCTGCCGGGCACGCCGAGCCGCGCCCGGGTGTCCCCGGACGGAAAGCGCGTCTACTGGACGCTCTTCGTCACCGGCGACTCCTATGCGGAGACCGGGTTTTCTACACGCGCGGGACTGTACGAAGTGGACAGTGGAAGACTCGTCAAGACGATCGAAGAGCTGCCGGTGTTCTTCGGCGACAAGCGCTACTTCGCCGCCGACGTCAACTACTGGGGCATCACCTTCGCCCCCGACGGCAACCGCTTCTACGCCACGCTCGGCAGCAAGGGCAAGACGTACCTCGTCGAGGCCGACTACCAGCGCTACCGCGGGAAAACCATCAGGGAGAACGTCGAATGCCCGTCGCTGTCCCCGGACGCCACTCGGGTCGCCTTCAAGAAGAAGGTCGGCGACGGCGTCTGGCGGCTTTCGGTCCTCGACCTGAAGACGATGGCGGAAACCGAGCTGGCGGAGACCCGCAGTGTCGACGACCAGGCCCTGTGGCAGGACGACCACACCGTCCTCTACGGGCTGGACAACGCCGTCTGGGCGGTCCCGGCCGACGGTTCCGGCGCGCCGCGGAAGCTCGTCGACGGCGCCGCGTCGCCCGCTGTCACGGGGTGACGCCGACCGCCGCGAACAGCGTCCGGACGCAGAGGTCGCGCAGCTCGTCCTGGGTGACCTTCGGCTGGTCCAGCCACTCGAGGATGGTCGTCGCGACGAACGTCAGCCAGCCGCGGACGGCCAGCCGCGTCACCTCGGTGACCGGCGTCAGCACGCTCACGGCGTCGAGGATGCGGGTGGCGTTGGCGGCCATCCCGGCCTCGCGGATCTCCTGGATCTCGCGGTCGGCGCCGCTCGCGGCGCGGTGGACGATCCGGTAGCCGTCCGGGTGCGTGCGCGCGAACTCGAGGTAGACGTCGAGCCCGGCCCGCAGCTGCTCCGCCACGGGCAGCGCCGGGTCGGGCTCGCTCATCGCCAGCAGCTGATCGCGCTGCGCGCGGACGATCGACGCGAAGAAGTCCTTCTTGGTGGGGAAGTAGTGGTACAGCAGGCCGCGCGAGACCTGCGCGATCTCGGCGACCTCCTCGATCCACACCTCGTCGTACGGCCGGTTCGCGAACAGGCCGGCGCCGATCGCCAGCAGCTGCTCGCGACGCTGCTGGGTGCTCAGCCTCGTCCGCATCCCCCGAGCTTACTTGACACGGGTTCAGTAGCGGGGGATCGTGACGCTATTGGATATGGGTTCAATAGAGGGGCTTGCCGTGGACACCACCGGGATTCCGCACCGGCCGGGCCGCCTGCCGGTGATCGGCGACCTGATCGGCGCCAACCCGCGCACGCCGCTGCAGGACACCCTGCGCATCGGCCGGCGCGTCGGCCCGATCTTCACGCGCAAGATCTTCGGCTTCGAGATCGTCTTCGTCGGCGGCGTCGACCTGGTCACCGAGCTGAACGACGAGACGAAGTTCGGCAAGCACGTCGGCCTGGGCATCGAGAACCTCCGTGCGGTCGCCGGCGACGGGCTGTTCACCGCCCACACACACGAACCGAACTGGCGGCTGGCGCACGACATCCTGCAGCCCGCGTTCTCCGCCGAGGCGATGCGCCGCTACCACCCGGTGATGGTGGACGTCGCCCGCGAGCTGACCGCGGCCTGGGACGCGGCGGACGGCCCGGTCGACGTCGCCGCCGACATGACCCGGCTGACCCTGGAGACGATCGGCCGTGCCGGCTTCGGCTACCGGTTCGGCTCGTTCGAGCGCGCCGAACCGCACCCGTTCGTGACGGCGATGATCCGCGCGCTGCGGTACGCGCAGCTGCAGAACGTCAAGCTCCCGTTCGTGCGCCGCGCGTTCGCCGGGACGCCCGAGCAGAACCGGGCCGACATCGCGACCATGACGAACCTGGTCGACGAGGTCATCGAGGCCCGCGCCGGCTCGGACAACCTGCTGGAGCTGATGCTCACCGAAGGCCACCCGGTGACGGGGGAGCGGCTGGACCCGGTGAACGTCCGCAACCAGGCGATCACGTTCGTCGTCGCCGGCCACGAGACGACGTCCGGCGCGCTGTCGTTCGCGTTGTACTACCTGACGCGCCACCCGGAGCTGCTGGCGAAGGCGCGCGCCGAGGTCGACGCGGTGTGGGGCGACCGCGAGCCGGCGTTCGCGGACGTCGCAAAGCTGCGTTACGTGCGTCGCTGCCTCGACGAGGCGATGCGGCTCTGGCCGACCGCGCCCGGCTACTCGCGCGAAGCACGCGAAGACGTCGTGCTCGGCGGGAAGTACCGGATGCGCAAGGGGGACTGGGTGATCGTGCCGCTTCCCCTGGTGCACCGCGATCCCGCGGCCTGGCCGGAGCCGGAGCGGTTCGACCCGGACCGCTTCGAGCCCGCCGCGGTGAAGAAGCGGCCGGCGCAGGCGTACAAGCCGTTCGGGACGGGTGAGCGCGCTTGCATCGGCCGGCAGTTCGCGCTGCACGAGGCCGTGCTGGCGTTGGGGATGGTGTTGCAGCGCTACGACTTCGACGTCGATCCGGCGTATGAGCTGAAGATCGTCGAGTCGCTGACGCTCAAGCCGAGCGGGTTCACGCTGCGGCCGCGAGTGCGGACGGCGGCCGAAAATGTCGGTGCCCTCCGGTAATGTGGAAAACGGGGGGCGCCCCCGCGGGCGCGGCGATCAGGGGCGCCGATCAAGCACCGCGGTCAGGACCCGAGGTAACGCACCTGCCCGCCCTTCCCGCGCTCGTAGCCGTCCCGGCCGGCCAGGTGCTCCGGCACCCCGACCTCCCACCACGCGCCGGCCTCGGTCCACGTCGATGGCTGCGTCTTCACCACGACCACCGCCGGCAGCTGTTCGGCCACGGCGGCCTCGCGGGCCGACGCGTAAGCCGTCCGCAGCGAGTCCACTGTGGACGCCGTGAACACCACGCAGCCCAGTGACTCCGCGTGCTGCGCGAAGTCAACTCGCGGCGGCGTAGCGTGCGAAGTCGTGCAGTCGGCGTAGAAGTTGTTGAACGGCTTCCCGCCCTGACCCTCCTGAAGCCGCGCGATCACCGCGTAACCGTCGTTGTCGCACACCACCGCGACGAACGGGTGGCCCGCGAACGCCGCCGAGAACAGCTCCGAGTTCAGCATCAGGTACGAGCCGTCGCCCAGTAATGTCGTGACCAGCCCCGGCCACGCGATCGCCGCTCCCCAGGCGCCGGACAGCTCGTAGCCCATGCAGGAAAACCCGTACTCGACGTCCATCGACAGCGCGCCCGACCCTCGCCAGCCGCCGATCAGCTCGCCCGGCAAGCCACCCGATGCCGTCATGACGTAGTCGTCCGCCGCCGACAGGTCGTTCACCGCCCCGACGACCTGGGCATACGACGGAAGGGAGGCTGTGGAAGAGCGCAGCGAGTCGATGTGCGCGTCCCAGGCGGCCCGTTCGCCCGAAGCCCGCGAAGTCCACGACGGGTCGACGCGCCAGCTCTCCAGCTGGGCGGCCAAGTCCGTCAGGCCGGCGTCCGCGTCCCCGACCACCGACAGCGCGCCGTGCTTCACCGCGTCGAACCGGGCCGCGTTCAGCGTGACCAGGCGGACGTCGGGGGAGAACACCGTCCACGATGCCGTCGTGAAGTCCTGCAGCCGCGTGCCGACCGCCAGCACGACGTCGGCTTCGGCCGCGACGGCGTTCGCCGACGAGGAACCCGTGATGCCCAGCGGGCCCGCGTGCAGCGGATGCGCGTGCGGCACCAGCGTGCGCCCCGCGGTCGTCTCGACGAGGGGAATCCCGTGCCGCTCGGCGAAATCGAGAGCGCGCTGCCCGGCGCCGGAGTACCGGACGCCGCCGCCGAGCACCAGCAGGGGACGCCGAGAAGCGCGCAGGACGCTCGCCGCTTCGGTGACCGAACGCCGGTCCGGACGCGGGCGCAGCGGCCGGTGCGTCACCGGCTCGAACAGCGCGTCCGGGAAGTCGTACGTCTCCACCTGGACGTCCTGCGGCAGCGCCAGGACCACCGGTCCGCTCTCCGCCGGGTCCGTGAGCACTCTCGCGACCTGCGGCAACGTCGAGAGCAGCTGCTCGGGCCGGGTGATGCGATCGAAGTAGCGCGAGACCGCGCGGAAGGCGTCGTTCACCGTCGCCGTTGCGTCACCGAACGGCTCGATCTGCTGCAGCACCGGGTCCGGCGCTCGGTTGGTGAACGTGTCGCCCGGCAGCAGGAGAACCGGCAGCCGGTTCGCGTGCGCGACGCCCGCGGCGGTGACCATGTTGAGCGCGCCCGGCCCGATCGACGACGTCACGACGCCGACCTGCCGCCGGTGCGTGGCCTTCGCGTAGCCGACGGCGGCCAGCGCCATGCCCTGCTCGGTGTGCCCGCGCCAGACCGGCAGCTCATCGCGGTGTTCTTCCAACGCCGTCCCGAGACCGAGGACGTTCCCGTGGCCGAAGATCGCGAAAACGCCCGGGAAAAGCGGGACTTCGCGCCCGTCCAGGGTTTCCGAGCGCTGGGCGAGGAGCCAGCGGACCAGCGCCTGAGCCGTCGTCAGCTTCACTGAACACGCCCTTCGTGACTCGTGACGGGGCACCGTGGATCCAGCTCCTGGGACGCCCACGTGTCGCGGACCCAGCCGTGCGCGGGGTCGTCGCAGAACGCCATGGACCGCTCGTCAGCCGGTCCGGCCAGGACGTTCAGGTAGTACATCGGGTAACCCGGGGCGGCCACGCACGGCCCGTGGTAGCCGCGCGGGATGAGGAACACGTCGTGGTCGCGCACGGCGACGTCCTCGTCGAGGTCGCCGTCGGTCGTGTACGTCCGGTGCAGGCCGAAACCTTCTCGGGACGGTGTCACGCCGTCGCGGCCGGCGACGCGGAAGTAGTAGATCTCCTCGTTGACGACCTCGCACTCGGTTGCCTCGTCGTGCTTGTGCGGCGGGTACGACGACCAGTTGCCGCCCGGCGTGATCAGCTCGCACGCGTTGAGCTTGTCGGCGTGGTCCCACACCCCGGGCACGCCGAAGTTGGTCACCTGCCGCGTCGCCTGCCCGGCGCCGCGCACCTCGACCGGGACGTCCTCCGCCGGGCCGTACGCCGGCGTGAGGCGGCGGGTGCAGCGCGCCATCGGCAGCGCGACCTCCAGACCGTCCTTTGTCGACAACTCGACTTCGGCGTCGCGCGGCACGTAGGCGAAGTCCGTCACGCGCGTGAAGACCGACTCCCGGCCGCGCAGCTCGAAGACCTCCCCGTCGACCCGGACCGTCGCGGACCCGGCCAGCGGCAGCACGAACGCCTCGAACTCGCCGGTGTGCAGGACGCGGACCTCGCCGGGCGCCAGGGAGAGCACGCGCAGCCCGGTGTACGTCCAGCCCGCGCTGTCCGGGGTGAGCCGGACCGGGTCGGTGTCGTCGGACAGCGTCCCGAGTGGACGGTGCAGCTTGCTCACTTCGCGGCCTCCAGCAGTTCCTCGATCTCCCCGGCGGTCGGCATGGCGTCGGCGCAGGCCAGCCGGGACGCCACCAGCGCGCCCGCCGCGTTCGCGTACGCGGCGATCCGCACGGGGTCCCAGCCGGACAGCAGCCCGTGGATCAGCGCGCCGCCGAAGCCGTCGCCGGCCCCGAGCCCGCAGACGACCTCGACGCGTTGCGGCGGCACGGTCGACCGCCCCTCCGGCGTCGCCACCAGGACGCCCTCGGCGCCCTTCTTGATCACGGCCAGGTGCAGCCCGCGCTCCAGCAACCGGTCGGCGGCGGTGCCGGGATCCGCGGTCCCGACGGCGACCTCGACCTCGGCGCGGTTGCCGACCGCGACGGTGACGTGGTCGAGCATCCCGCCGATCTCGGCCCGGGCCTGCTCGACGGAGGGCCAGAACATCGGCCGGTAGTCGAGGTCCAGGACGGTGTGCTCCCGGCGTCGCCGGGCCTCGAGGATCTTCCGCTGGGTGGCTCGCGCGGGCTCGGCGGAGACGCCCGTGCCGGTCACCCACAACAGCGGCACCGACTCGACGACGTCCCTGGGCACGTCGTCGTCGGTGAGCGTGAGGTCGGGGGCGATCGGGGAGCGGTAGAACAGCAGCGGCGGGTCCGCGGGCGGGTTCAGCTCGCAGAACACCACCGGCGTCTGCAACTCCGGCGAAGTGCCCACGAAGGCCGGTGAGACGCCGAAGCCGTCGAGCGCCTGCCGGACGTAGTCGCCGAAGCCGTCCGGCCCGACCTTCGTCAGCACCGCCGTCGACCGGCCGAGCCGCGCGGCGGCGACCGCGACGTTGGTCGCGGTCCCGCCGAGCGACTTGGCGAAAGTGCTGACGCCGGCCAACGGGACGCCACTCTGCTCCGGGTAGAGGTCGACGCCCACCCGGCCGATCGTCAGCGCTTCGAGACTCACGCCTTCTCCACCTGCCGCAGTTCGTGTTCGAGCGCTTCGAGTTCCGCACCGCCCGCCATCTGCCGCGTCAGTTCGTTGATGTCGATCTCGGACTTCTCGTAGTGCCCGAGCGCGGCACCCCGCTTGAGCAGCAGGAACCGGTCGGCGACCGGGTAGGCGTGGTGCGGGTTGTGCGTGATCAGCACGACGCCGAGCCCGCGGTCCCGCGCCTGCGCGACGTACTTCAGCACCACCCCGGCCTGCTTGACGCCGAGTGCGGCGGTCGGCTCGTCGAGGATCAGCACCTTCGCGCCGAAGTACACCGCCCGCGCGATCGCGACGCACTGGCGTTCGCCGCCCGAGAGCGTCCCGACCGGCTGCTCGACGTCCCGCAGGTCGATGCCCATGTCGGACAACGCCTTCTTCGTCGTCTCGCGGCCCTTCTTCCGGTCGAGCATCTTGAACGGGCCGAAGCCCGTCGTCGGCTCGGAACCGAGGAAGAAGTTCCGCCAGACGCTCATCAGCGGCACCACGGCGAGGTCCTGGTACACGGTCGCGATGCCGCGGTCGAGGGCCTCGCGCGGGGACGCGAACCGCACCGGCTCACCCTCGACGAGGAATTCGCCGCGGTCGTGCTGGTGCACCCCGGCCAGGATCTTGATCAGCGTGGACTTCCCGGCGCCGTTGTCGCCGAGCACACAGGTCACTTCGCCCGCGTTGACCACAGTGGACACTTCGCGCAGCGCGATGACGCTGCCGTAGGTCTTCCCGATGTCCCTGACTTCGAGCAAGGTCATCGGCGTACCCTTTCCGCGCGGCGCCGGAAGGCGTTGTTCACCAGGACCGCGGCCAGCAGCATGACGCCGAGGAACAGCATGAACCAGTCGCTGTTCCACTGCGCGAACACGATGCCCTGGCGCGCCATGCCGAAGATCAGCGCGCCGATCGCCGCGCCCACCGCCGAGCCGAACCCGCCGGTGAGCAGGCAGCCGCCGATCACCGCCGCGATGATGTACTGGAACTCCAGCCCGATGCCCTGGTTCGCCTGCACGCTCGCGAACCGCAGGATGTTGATCGAGCCGACCAGCCACGCGCCGAGCGCGGTGCCCATGAACAGCAGGATCTTCGTGCGCACCACCGGCACGCCGACCGAGCGGGCCGACACCTGCGACCCGCCGACCGCGAAGATCCAGTTGCCGAACCGGGTCCGCACCAGCAGCCACGCGGCGATCGCCGTGACCACGACCCACCAGACGATCGACGACTGGAACTCGGTGCCGCCGATGCTGAACGTCGACGCGAACAGCCCGCCGGCGGACTCGTAGCCGCTGGTCGAGCGCATGCCCGAGACCTGGACGGTGTTGGTCACCCAGCGCGTCACGCCGAGGTTGAGCCCCTGCAGGGCGAGGAACGACCCGAGCGTGACGATGAAGCTGGGCAGGCCGGTCTTCATGACCAGCCAGCCGTTGAACGCGCCGACGCCGAGCGCGAACGCCAGCGAGACCAGCAGCGCGAGCCAGACGTTCCAGCCCGCCTGCGTCGCCAGGATGGCCGTGACCAGCGACGTCGACGCCGTCATCACGCCGGCCGACAGGTCGAACTCGCCGCCGACCATGAGCAGCGCGACCACGACGGCCATGATGCCCAGGGTCGACGAGTCGTCGAGCCAGGTCGCCACGCCCAGCGGGCTGAGGAACTGGCCGGTGACGACGGAGAAGAACACGAACACGAGGACGGCGCCGAGCAGCGCGCCGATCTCGGGCCGGACCACCAAGCGGTCGGTCAGGCTCTTCTTCGCGACGCGTTCGTCGGGTTGCGCCTGGATGGCTGCGGTCATCGCGTGCCGCGCTGCGCGTACGGGGCCACGGTGTCGATGTTGGTCTTGTCGACGAAGCCCGGGCCGGTCTGCACCGGGTGGCCGCCGCCGATGGTGTTGCCGTTCTCCTTGTACAGCTTGAGGAACACGATCGGCAGGTAGCCCTGCTCGTACTGCTGCTGGTCGACGGCGAAGAGGATCGTGCCGGCCTTGATGGCCGCGACGACGTCGGCGTTCAGGTCGAACGTCGCCACCTGCGCCTTCGAGCTCGCCTCCTTGGCGGCGTCGACCGCGCGGGCCGCGACCTGCGAGTTCAACGCCAGGACCGCGTCGATCGACGGGTCGGACTGCAGCGCGCCGCGGATCCGGGCCTGCGCGTCGGTCGGGTTCGAGATGTCGACCTGCAGCGTGGAGACGTTGCCGAAGGCCTGCTTCGCGCCGTCGCAGCGCTGGTTCTGGCCGATGTTGCCGGCCTCGTGGATGACGCACAGCAGCTTCGTCTTGCCGGCTGCCTTGAGCCGCTGGCCGGCGCCCTGGCCCGCGAGGCCCTCGCTCTGCCCGACGTGCGCGATCGCGCCGTACTGCGCGCTGAAGTCCTCGCCGGAGTTGATGGTGATGACCGGGATGCCGGCCTTGACCGCGTTCTGGATCGACGTCTGCAGGGCTTGGGGGTTCGCCATCGAGACGACCAGGCCGCCGACCTTCTGCGCGACGGCGTTGTCGATCAGCCGGGCCTGGTTGCCGGGGTCGCCGTCGGCGAAGTAGTCGACGCCGACGCCGAGGTCCTTGCCCGCCTGCTCGGCGCCGTTCTTCACGACGTTCCAGAAGGCGTCGCCGGCGCTGCCGTGCGTGACGACGGCGACCTTCAGCGGCCCGCCGGTGCTCGGCGCCGCAGCCTGGGAGCTCGGGCTGCTGCTCGACGAGTTGTCGGCGCTCGGGCCGCTGCAGGCGGACAGGACCAGCCCGGCGGCGGCGAGCGCCGCCACACCGGCCAGCTTCTTGATTGAGAACACAGTCACTCCTTTGGGACCAGGGATTACAGGGAGTCGATGATCTTCGCGAGGTGGGTCAGGCTGCGCTCGGTGTCCCGCCGGGGCAGGTCGTCGGGGCTCTCCGCGCCGAGGGCGGTGTCCTGTTCGAGGACGTACCAGCCGTCATAGCCCGCCGCCTGGACGGAGCGCACCATCGCCGCCACGTCCACGTCCCCCTCGCCGAGCGGGGTGTAGATGCCCCGCCCGACCGCGTCGGTGTAGCCGAGCCGCCCCGCGCGGACTTCCGCCGCCAGGTCTTCTCGGACGTCCTTGAGATGCACGTGCCCCACCCGTTCGGGATACCGCTGCGCCAGCTCGACCGGATCCGTCCCGCCGATCATCAGGTGCCCGGTGTCGAGGCACAAGCCGAGATCGGAATCGGCGAGGAACCGCTCGACTTCGGCCCGTTGCTCCACGTGTGTCCCGACGTGCGGGTGCAGCACCGTGCGCAGCCCGTGGGCGGCGGCGATGTCCCGGATCTCGCCCGCGGTGCCGACGAGCGTCGCCCATTCGGCGTCGGTGAGCTTCGGGCGGTCGTCGTAACCGTCGAGGCCGGTCGCGGCGGCGAGCACGAGGACGTCACCGCCGCACGCGGCGAAGAGTGCGGCCGACTCTTCGGCTTCCTTGAGCGCGTGCTCCCGGTTTTCGTGGAGGACGACGGCGAGGAAGCCGCCGACGAGCGTCAGGCCGTACTGCCCGAGCAGCTCCCGCAGCTCGGCCGGCTCGCGCGGGAGGTACCCGGGCGGGCCCAGCTCGGTCGCCTGGACGCCGAGCTCCGCCATCTCGCCGAGGACGGTCGGCGCGTCCAGCACCCGGCCCCAGCCCGGGACTTCGCAGACGCCCCAGGAGATCGGGGCGGCGGCCACGCGGAACGTCGCTGTCACAAGGGGCCTCCGTTGGTCCGTTGGAGCGCTCTATTGATTAGAGCGCTCTAATCTTGTAGCGTCCGTCACAGCAAGTCAAGGCCGAGTTTCCGGTGATCAGGGGAGGTGCGCCGCATGCGCCCGACGATGGAGGACGTCGCCGCGCGGGCGGGGGTTTCCCGCGCGCTGGTCTCCCTGGTGATGAACAATTCACCGAAGGTCTCCGACGCCCGGCGCGCGGCGGTGCTGCGCGCGGCCGAAGAACTCGGCTACCAGCCGCACGTGATGGCGCGGTCGCTGGCCAGCCGGACGTCCACGGTGCTCGGGGTGATGGTGAACGACCTGCGCAACGCCTTCTTCGCCGACGTCGTCGAAGGGCTGGACGCGGCCGCGCAGGCGGCGGGGTTCGACCTGATCCTCAACACCGGCGGCCGGAGTCCCACGCGGGAGTGGAACGCCCTGCACAACCTGCTTTCGTTCCGGCCGGCGGGGATCATCCTGCTTTCGCCGGTCGTGCCGGCCGCGTCGATCCAGACCGCGGCCAAGCAGTGCCCGGTCGTCCTGGTCTCGCGGACGATCCGTTCGTCCACAGTGGACACGGTCAATGACGACGGCGAAGCGGGTTCCGCGCTGGCCGTCGACCACCTGGTCGGGCTCGGGCACCGGCGTATCGCGCACCTCGACGGCGGGGGAGCGGCGGGCGCGGCCCAGCGCCGGCGCGGGTTCCAGGCGGCGATGCGGCGGCACGGCCTGGAGCCGATCGTGGTGCGCAGCGAGCACACCGACACCGCCGGCGAGAAGTCCGTGCGGGAGCTGCTGGCGATCTACTCACGCGCTGAGCTGCCGACGGGTTTGGTGGCGGGCAACGACTTCAACGCCGTGGGGGCCATTTCGGCGCTGGAGGAGGCCGGCCTGCGCGTCCCGGAGGACGTCTCGGTCGTCGGCTACGACAACACGTCGCTGGCCGCGCTGCGGCACCTCTCACTGACCACAGTGGACCAGCCGCGCACGGAGATGGGCCGGCTGGCCTTCGAAGCGCTGGCCGAACGCATCCGCGGGGAGCGCACGGAGCCGGTCCGGCACCTGCTGCACCCGTCACTGGTGGTCCGGGCGACCACTGCCGGGATTTCCGATACAGGAGGAGCACCACGATGAGGTTGGGACTGGCGGGCACCGGCCGGATCGGCACCGCGCACGCGGAGACGCTGAAGGGCTTCGAGGAGGTCGAGTCGGTCGTCGTGGCCGATGTCGACGCCACCCGGGCCGCTTCCGCCGCCGCGAAGCTGGGCGTCGAGACGGCTTCCCTCGGCGACCTGTTCACCGCGGGGCTCGACGGCCTGGTCGTCACGGCCGCCACGGACGCGCACCCGGGCCTGATCATCGCGGCGGTCGACGCGGGCATCCCGGTGTTCTGCGAGAAGCCGGTGGCCGCCGACATCCCCGGCACGCTGGCGGTGATCGACCGCATCGACGCCTCGGACGTCCCGGTCCAGATCGGCTTCCAGCGCCGCTTCGACGCGGGTTACGCGGCGGCGCGGGCGGCGGTGGCGTCGGGCGAGCTGGGCTGGCTGCACACGCTGCGCGCGACGACGTTCGACCCGGCACCGCCGCCGGCGGAGTACGTCGCCCACTCGGGTGGGTTGTTCCGCGACTGCGGCGTCCACGACTTCGACATCATCCGCTGGGTCAGCGGCCGCGAGGTCGAGGAGGTGTACGCGATCGGTGCCAACCGCGGCGAGCAGTTCTTCGCCGACGCGGGCGACGTCGACACGGCGGCGGCGACACTGACCTTGGACGACGGGACCCTGGCGACGGTGTCGCTGACCCGCTACAACGGCGCGGGCTACGACGTGCGCTTGGACGTGCTCGGTTCGGTCTCGGGGGTCGTGGTCGGCCTGGACGACCGGGCGCCGCTGCGCTCGGTGGAGCCGGGGGTGGCGCCGCTGCCGGGGCCGGCGTACCCGGGGTTCATGGTACGGTTCCGCCCGGCGTACACGACGGAGCTGCGGGCCTTCCTCGACGTCGTCGCGGGCCGGGCGCCGTCGCCGTGCGTCGCGGCGGACGCGTTGGAGGCGTTCTACATCGCGGAGGCGTGCGAGGTGTCGCGTCGCGAACGGCGTCCGGTGAAGCTGGCCGAGGTCCGGCGCTGATCACGCTGACCCCGCTCGACGAGCCCGCACTGGCCCGGCTGCTGGATGCTGCCGTGGCCGGCGCGGACCCGCTCGAGGTCATGCCCCCGGTCGAGGACCCACCCGGCTGGACGCCCGCGCGCCGCGCGGCGTTCCTGGCGTTCCACCGCGGCCGATCCCTGGACCCGGCGACGGCGGTCGAGCGGACCTGGGTGGTCGAGGTGGACGGGACCGCGGTGGGAGCCGGACGGCTGGAACCCCACGGTGACGGGGTGGAAGCGGGCATCTGGCTGAGCCGCGACGTCCGCGGCCGAGGCGTCGGCCGCGAGGTGACGAGGCTGCTCCTGGCCGAAGCCCGCACGTCCGGCGCGGCGAGGTTCGTCGCCTCGACGACGGCGGGCAACGCGGGAGCCAGGTCGCTGCTTTCCGGGCTGGGCGCGCATCTCACCACCGAGGGCGACGAGGTGCGGGCGAATCTACCGCTGAGCTGATCGCAGCCGCGGCAGGATCTCCGTCCGCACGTACTCCAGCGCATCCCGCGACGGCAGGATGTGCGGCCCCTGCACCCACAGCACCCCGTGCCGGACCGCGGCGGCCGTCACCCGTTCCCGCAACGGCCCCACCACCCCCGCCCCGAGCACCAGCGCGTCCACCACACCGAGCCGGGACAACACCGCCTCCTCCGAAACGACGCCGTCCGCGGCGAGACCCGCCGCGGACAGCGCCGCCGTCACCCTCGAGACCGTGGCCGGGTTGCGGCCGAACAGCAGCACCTTCATGCCGCCCAGGCTCACACCTCAAGGGCACTCGAAGTCAAGACAGTTCGAGCGCGGGGGAGTACATCTCGATCCAGTGGTACAGGTCGAGCACCCGGTCCAGGCCGATCCGCATGGCCGGGTCCATCGTCGCCGGGTCCACTTCGGACGCCCGGTGCGCCCACGTGCGGTCGACCAGGCCGAACACGTCGTGCTTCGGCTCGGCCAGCACCTCCTTGACCTGCTGCTGCAGCGCCGCCGCGTAGCCCGGGTCCTGCGTCGACGGGTACGGGCTCTTCACCCGCTGGGCCACCGACTCCGGCAGCACGTGCTTGGTCGCGTGCCGCAGCAGGCTCTTCTCCCGCCCGTCGAACGTCTTCAGCGACCACGGCGTGTTGTACACGTACTCGACCAGCCGGTGGTCGCAGAACGGCACGCGGACCTCCAGGCCCACCGCCATCGACGCGCGGTCCTTGCGGTCCAGCAGCATCCGTACGAACCGGGTCAGGTGCAGGTTGCAGATGGTCCGCATCCGCGCTTCGAGCGCGGACTCGCCGTCGAGGTGCTCGACCGCGGAAACCGCCGACGAGTACTGATCGGCGACGTAGGACTCGACGTCCAGCTTCTTCACCAGCTCCGGCGTGTACAGCGACGCCCGCTCATCCATCATCGACGTGCGGAACGCCAGCCACGGGAACGTGTCCGCGTTGACGGCCTTCTCGTCGTGGAACCAGCGGTAACCGCCGAACACCTCGTCGGCCGACTCGCCCGACAGGGCCACCGTCGACTGGCCGCGGATCGCTTTGAACAACAGGTACAGCGACGTGTCCATGTCGCCGAGGCCGGCCGGGATGTCGCGGGCCCGCAGCACCGCGCGCCGGACCTCCGGGTCGGTCAGGTCGCCCGGGTTGAGCATGACGTCTTCGTGCGCGGAGTTCACCAGCTGGGCGACATCCCGCACGAACGGCGAGTCCGCTGTGTCGCGCATCTCGTCCGGCTTGAAGTTCTCCTCCTGGCCGAAGAAGTCGACGGAGAACGTCCGCAGCTGCTCCCCTTGCGAAGCCAGCCGCGCCGCGGCCAGGCCCGTGACGGCGCTCGAGTCGAGCCCGCCCGAGAGCAGCACGCACCGCGGGACGTCGGCGACGAGCTGGCGGTTGACGATGTCCGTCATCAGCTCGCGCACGCGGGCAACCGTCGTCTCCTGGTCGTCGGTGTGCTTCTTCGCGTCCAGCTTCCAGTACGTCCGCGTCTTGATGCCCTCGCGGGACACGGTGACGATCGTGCCCGGCTGGACCTCCTCCATGTCCTTCCACAGCGACCAGCCCGGCCGCTTGGTGAAGCCGGCCAGCTCGCGGAAGCCGTCGAGGTCGACGACCTTCTTCGCCAGCGGATTCGCCAGGATGGCTTTCGGCTCGGAGCCGAACAGGACGCCGTCGCGGGTCGGGTAGTAGTAGAACGGCTTGATGCCCATCCGGTCGCGGATCATGACGAGGCGGTCGTCGCGCTCGTCCCAGATCGCGAAGGCGTACATGCCGTTGAGGTGGTCGACGACCTCGTCGCCCCACTGCAGGTAGCCGTGCAGCACGACCTCGGTGTCGCTGTCGGTCTCCCACTGGTGCCCGAGCTTCGTCAGCTCTTCCTTCAGCTCGGTGAAGTTGTAGGCCTCACCGCTGTAGACCATCGCGACGTCGCCGTTCGGCGTGCGCACCGACATCGGCTGCCGGCCGCCGGGCAGGTCGATGATGGCCAGCCGCCGGTGGCCGAGCGCGACGTTGCGGCGCACCCAGGTGCCCTCGTCGTCCGGGCCGCGGCAGGACATGGTCGCGGTCATCGCGTCGACCACTTCCTGGCGGCGGGTGAGGTCGGCGTCGTAGGAAACCCAGCCGGCGATACCGCACATAGGTGATCCCCTCTCCCAAGGATTTGCTTAGCCGATACAACTATCGGTAACACAGGTGTAACACGGGCTCTGGATCTTGTCTGCCCGAATTGCACGTTCCGCACCTGTTCGGTCACGCGTTGTGTCGCGAGTCACTAACCAACTGCATACAGTGATTAATCGGCAAACGTTTGCGTGATGGCCGCCACCTGCCATAAAGACGGCGTAAATGCGTGTCAGGAACGCATCAAGGCGCCGTCAGCCGCAGGCCGGGACGCGGTCCCCGAGCCGCACAGTGAACTGTCCGGTCACCGAACCCGGTGACCCGTCTTGAGAGGTGCCTGTGGCCGACTTGCTCTACGCCGTTCTCCTGATCGGCATTTTCGTGGTGCTCGCACTGGCGCTGCGCGGGCTGGAGAAGCTGTGAGCGGCGCGGGAACCGTGGCCAACGTCGTCGGCGGGTTGCTGGCGCTGGGCCTGCTCGTCTACCTCTTCGTCGCGCTGATCAAGCCGGAGAAATTCTGATGTCCGACACGACGGCCGGGCTCATCCAGCTCGGCCTCCTCCTCGCCGCCCTCGCCGCGGTCTACAAACCGCTCGGCGACTACCTGGCGCGCGTCTTCTCCAGCGAGAAGCACTTGAAGCTCGAGAAGGGCCTTTACAAGCTCTTCCGCGTCGACCCGGACTCCGAGCAGCGGTGGCCGACCTACGCCGCCGGCGTGCTCGGCTTCTCGTTCGTCTCGGTCGTCCTGCTCTACCTGCTGCAGCGCCTGCAGCCGCTGCTGCCGTGGAACCTCGGCCGCGGCGCGGTGAGCCCCGGCGTCGCCTTCAACACGGCGATCTCGTTCGTCACCAACACGAACTGGCAGTCCTACGTCCCCGAGACGACGATGGGCCACTTCGTGCAGATGGCCGGGCTGACCGTGCAGAACTTCCTGTCCGCCGGGGTCGGCCTGGCCGTGGCGATCGCCGTGACGCGCGGGTTCGTCCGCGCGAAGACCGACCGCCTCGGCAACTTCTGGGTGGACCTGACGCGCGGCACCGTCCGCGTCCTGCTGCCGATGGCGTTCGTGTTCGCGCTCGTGCTGATCGCGCTCGGGGTGGTGCAGAGCCTCAAGGCCGGCGTCGCCGTGACGAACCCGGACGGCAGCCACAGCACCATCGCGCTGGCCCCGGCCGCGAGCCAGGAGGCGATCAAGGAACTGGGGACCAACGGCGGCGGCATCCTCAACGCCAACTCCGCGCACCCGTTCGAGAACCCCACCGCCTGGACGAACCTGATCGAGCTGTTCCTGATCCTGGTGATCCCGGTCAGCCTGACCCGCGCGTTCGGCAAGCTGGTCGGCAAGCCGAAGCAGGGGTACGTCCTGCTCGGCGTGATGAGCCTGCTGTGGGCCGCGTCGCTGGCGATCATCTGGTTCTCCGAAGCCAATGCGAGCAACCCGGCGGCGCTGGCCGCGGGTGCGAGCATGGAAGGCAAGGAACAGCGGTTCGGCATCGGCCTGACGTCGATCTTCGCCGACACCACCACCGGCACGTCGACCGGCGCGATCAACGGCGCCCACGACAGCCTGTCCGGCCTCGGCGGCGGGGGTCCGCTGCTGAACATGCTCTACGGCGAGATCTCGCCCGGCGGCGTCGGCACCGGCCTCTACGGCATCCTCGTCATGGCGATCATCGCGATGTTCCTGGCCGGCCTGATGGTCGGGCGCACCCCGGAGTACCTGGGCAAGAAGCTCGGCAAGCGCGAGGTCACCTGCGCGGCCATCGCCATGCTGGCCATGCCGACCGTGGTGCTCCTCGGCTCCGGCATCGCCCTGCTCCTGCCGGACACCGCGGGCGCGCTCGGCAACGGTGGCGCGCACGGGCTGTCGGAAATCCTCTACGGCTACGCGTCCACCGGCAACAACAACGGCAGCGCGTTCGGCGGCCTGACCGCGACGAACGACTGGTTCCAGTCCTCGTTCGGCGTCGCCATGGCGATCGGCCGGTTCGTGCCGATCCTCGCCGTGCTCTGCCTGGCCGGTTCGCTGGCCGCCCAGCGCAGGGTGCCGGAAACCGCCGGCACCCTGCCCACCACCGGACCGCTGTTCGCCACCATGCTCACCGGCACGGTGGTGCTCGTCGCGGCCCTCACGTTCATCCCGGCGCTCGCGCTCGGGCCCATCGCGGAGGCACTCGCATGACCGTCACCGAAGAACGACCCCAGGTGACTCCCGCCACTGAGACCCCTGGACGCGTCGGCGCGGGGGTCTTCAGCCCCCGCCAGCTCTGGACGTCGCTGCCGGACGCGTTCCGGAAGCTGAACCCGAAGCACCAGCTCGGCAACCCGGTGATGTTCGTGGTGTGGGTGGGATCCGCGCTCACCACGGTCTTCGCGGTCACCGACCCGAGCGTCTTCACCATCCTGATCGCCGTCTGGCTGTGGTTCACGGTCCTGTTCGCGAACCTCGCCGAGGCCGTCGCGGAAGGCCGCGGCAAGGCGCAGGCGGAATCCCTGCGGCGGTCGAAGAAGGAGACCGTCGCGCGCCGCCTCACCGCGACCGGCTCGGAAGAGCAGGTGCCCGGCGTCGAACTGAAGGTCGGCGACCTGGTCGTCGTCGAGGCGGGCCAGGTGATCCCGGGTGACGGCGACGTCGTCGAGGGCATCGCGACCGTCGACGAGTCGGCCATCACCGGCGAGTCGGCCCCGGTCATCCGCGAGTCCGGCGGCGACCGCAGCGCGGTCACCGGCGGCACGACCGTGCTGAGCGACCGGATCGTCGTGAAGATCACGACCAGGCCCGGTGAGTCCTTTGTGGACCGCATGATCGCGTTGGTGGAAGGCGCTTCGCGGCAGAAGACGCCGAACGAGATCGCGCTGACGATCCTGCTCTCCACGTTGACGATCATCTTCCTGCTCGCCGTCGTCGCGCTGCAGCCGATGGCCCGCTACTCGGGGTCCGAGCAGTCGGTGATCGTGCTGACCGCGCTGCTGGTCTGCCTGATCCCGACGACGATCGGCGCGCTGCTGAGCGCCATCGGCATCGCGGGCATGGACCGCCTGGTGCAGCGCAACGTCCTCGCGACCAGCGGTCGCGCGGTCGAAGCCGCCGGTGACGTCTCGACGTTGCTGCTGGACAAGACCGGCACGATCACCTTCGGCAACCGCCGGGCCACCGAGCTGATCCCGGTGGGTGCGTCCACGATGGACGAACTCGCCCGCGCGGCCAGGCTGGCCAGCCTCGCCGACGAGACCCCCGAGGGCCGCAGCGTCGTCGAGCTGACGGCGGACCACGCGGACCGGGACGAGCCCGGCGAGTTCGTCCCGTTCACCGCCCAGACGCGGATGAGCGGCCTCGACGTCGGCAACCGCCGGATCCGCAAGGGCGCGGCGAGCGCCGTCCGGGCTTGGGTGCGCGAGAACGGCGGCGACTTCCCCGACGAGACCGAGCGGGTGGTCGACCGGATCAGCGCCGAGGGCGGCACGCCGCTGGTGGTCGCCGAGGACACCGTGGTGCGCGGCGTGATCCGGCTGTCCGACGTCGTCAAGCCGGGCATGAAGGAGCGCTTCGCGGAGCTGCGCTCGATGGGCATCAAGACGGTGATGATCACCGGCGACAACCCGCTCACCGCCAAGGCCATCGCGGCGGACGCCGGCGTCGACGACTTCCTGGCCGAGGCCAAGCCCGAAGACAAGATGGCGCTCATCAAGAAGGAGCAGGAAGGCGGCCGGCTGGTCGCGATGACCGGCGACGGCACCAACGACGCCCCCGCGCTCGCGCAAGCCGATGTCGGCGTGGCGATGAACACCGGCACCTCGGCCGCCAAGGAAGCCGGGAACATGGTCGACCTCGACAGCGACCCGACGAAGCTGATCGAGATCGTCGAGATCGGCAAGCAGCTGCTGATCACCCGGGGCGCGTTGACCACGTTCAGCGTCGCCAACGACCTGGCCAAGTACTTCGCGATCCTGCCCGCGATGTTCACCGGCATCTTCGCCCAGCTCGGCGCGCTCAACATCATGCACCTGGCCACGCCGGAGTCGGCGATCCTGTCCGCCGTCATCTTCAACGCGCTGATCATCGTCGTGCTCATCCCGCTGGCCCTGCGCGGCGTGCGGTACAAGCCGTCGTCGGCCTCGGCCCTGCTGCGCCGCAACCTGCTCGTCTACGGCCTCGGCGGGATCGTCAGCCCCTTCCTCGGGATCTGGCTGATCGACCTGCTCGTGCGCCTCATCCCCGGAATTGGGTGACCTCGTGAACACTCTCGTCAAGCAGACCTGGGCCGGGTTGCGCGTCCTCGTCGTGATGACGGTCCTGCTCGGGATCCTCTACCCCCTTGCCGTGTGGGCCGTGGCCCGCATCCCCGGCCTCGAGGGCAACGCCGAAGGCTCGGTCGTCACGCAGAACGGCCAGGCCGTCGGGTCGTCGCTCATCGGCGTCGACCCGGTGCCCGCCGACCCCGCGCACGACCCGTGGTTCCACAACCGGCCCTCGGCGCTTGCGAAGGACGCGCTCGGCCCCGGCGACCCGTCGACGTCGGGCGCGTCCAACAAGGGCCCGTACAACGAGGACCTCGTGAAGACCATCGAAGAACGGCGTGCCGCCATTGCCCAGCGCGAAGGCGTTTCCCCCGGTCAGGTGCCGCCGGACGCCGTGACGGCGTCGGGTTCGGGTCTCGACCCGGCGATCAGCGTCGCCTACGCCGACCTGCAGGCCGCGCGGGTCGCGAAGAACACGGGTCTGTCGCTCGACCGGGTGAAGCAGCTGATCGAGCAGAACACGAGCGGGGCGGGGATCGGCGTCCCGGGCGTGAATGTGCTCCAGCTCAACTTGGCCGTGCAAGCCGCGGCCGGAGGGGCACACTGACAGCGTGACCAGTGCAAAGAAGCCGCGCCGAGGGGAGCTGAGGATCTACCTCGGCGCGGCTCCGGGCGTCGGCAAGACCTTCGCCATGCTCGGCGAAGCACGCCGGCGGCTCGACCGCGGCACCGACGTCGTCGTCGGCCTGGTCGAGACACACGGCCGGGCGCTGACCGCCGAACTGCTCGACGGCCTCGAGATCGTCCCGCGGCGGCACGCCGGCCACCGCGGCCGCGAGTTCGACGAGATGGACGTGGACGCCATCCTGGCCCGCGCGCCCGAGGTCGCCGTCGTCGACGAGCTCGCGCACACGAACGTGCCCGGCTCGCGCAATGCCAAGCGCTGGCAGGACGTCGAGGAGCTCCTGGCGGCCGGCATCGACGTGCTGTCCACGGTCAACGTGCAGCACCTGCAGAGCCTCAACGACGTCGTCGAGCGGATCACCGGCGTCACGCAGCAGGAGACCGTGCCCGACGAGGTCGTCCGCCGCGCCGAACAGCTCGAGCTGGTCGACATCACGCCCGAGGCGCTGCGACGGCGGCTGGCCCACGGCAACGTCTACCCGGCCGAGCGGATCGACGCCGCGCTCGGCAACTACTTCCGCCCCGGCAACCTCACGGCGCTGCGCGAGCTGGCCCTGCTCTGGGTGGCCGACCAGGTCGACGTCGCCCTGCAGCGCTACCGCGCCGAGCAGCGCATCACCGAAACGTGGGAAGCGCGCGAACGCGTCGTCGTCTCCATCACCGGCGGCCCGGAGAGCGAGACGCTCATCCGCCGCGCCAGCCGGATCGCCACCCGGGCCGGCGCCGAGCTGCAGGTGCTGCACATCCTGCGCGGCGACGGCCTCTCCGGCATCGGCCCGACCGCGATGGCCCGGTGCCGCACCCTGGCCGAAGAGGTGGGGGCCACCTTCCACACGGTCGTCGGCGACGACGTCCCGGCCGCGCTGCTGGACTTCGCCCGCGGCGTCAACGCGACCCAGCTCGTCATCGGCACTTCGCGGCGCTCCCGCGTGGCGCGGCTGTTCGACGAGGGCATCGGCGCGTCGGTCGTCCAGCGGTCGGGTCCGATCGACGTGCACATGGTCACCCACGCCGAGGCGGGCGGGCGGCTGCGGGCCCGGCTCGGCGCCAGCCCGCTGGGGTTCTCGCGGCTGGTCGCGGGCTGGGTGCTCAGCGTCGTACTGCCGGTGCTGGTCACCGTCGTCGGCTTCTTCATCCCGGCCGGCCTCGACTTCGCCACCGACGTCATCTCCTACGTGCTGGCCACGGTCATCGTCGCGCTGGTCGGCGGCCTCGGCCCGGCGCTGGTCGCGGCCGTGCTCGGCGCCGGCCTCCTCAACTTCTTCTTCACGCCGCCGCTGTACACGCTCAACGTGCACACCCCGCAGAACCTGGTGACGCTGATCGCGATGGTCGTGGTCGCGGTGCTCGTCGCGCTGGTCGTCGACCAGGCGGCGCGCCGGGCCACGCAGGCGGCGCGGGCGCGGACCGAGGCGGCGCTGCTCGCGTCCTACGCGCGGACCGTGCTGACCCACGCGAACCCGATCGAGCGGCTGCTGGAGAAGGTGCGGGAGAACTTCGCGCTGACATCGGTGACGCTGCTGGAAAAGCAGGAAGGCGAGTGGCGGGCGGTGGCGTGCGCGGGGGAGCACCCGTGCGCGGACCCGGACGAGGCCGACGTCGACATCGCCGTCACCGCGGACGTCCACCTGACCCTGCGCGGCCGGGCGCTGCCCGCGGCCGACCGGCGGGTCCTGGAAGCCGTGGCGGGACAGGCGCTGCTCGCCCTGCGCCAGCAGCGGACGGCGGCCGCGGCGGCCCGCGCCGAGCGCAAGGCCGAGGCGACCGAGCTGCGCACGACGCTGCTCTCGGCCGTCGGCCACGACCTCCGGACGCCGCTGACCTCGATCAAGGCGTCGATCGGCAGCCTGCGCGCCCCCGACCTCGATCTGTCCGAAGAGGACACCGCGGAGCTGATGGAGGCCATCGAGCTGTCGGCCGACCGGCTCGCGGGGCTGATCGACAACCTCCTGGACTCCTCGCGGCTGGCCACCGGCGCGGTGAAGCCGCACCTGCGCCCGGTCGGCTACGACGAGGTCGTCGCGCACGCATTGTCCACTGTGGACGGCTCGGACGACGTGCGGGTGGCGGTGGACGACCAGCTCCCGGCGGTGCTCGCCGACCCCGGCCTGCTGGAGCGGGTGGTGGCGAACGTCCTGGACAACGCCCTGCGGCACGGCGGGGGAGCGGTGTCCGCGCGGGCGTCGGCGCACTCCGGGCAGGTGGAGCTGCGGATCGTCGACCACGGCAAGGGCCTGCGCAAGGGGGTCGCGGACTCGGCGTTCGCGCCGTTCCAGCGCCTGGGCGGCGACCGCGACACGACACCGGGGGTCGGACTCGGGCTGTCGGTGGCGAAGGGGTTCACCGAGGCGATGGGGGGCACGATCCGCGCGGAGGACACCCCGGGCGGCGGGCTCACGATCGTGGTTTCGCTGCCCGCGTTCAGTGTCGAGTTCGAAGAAGAGGGGGTGCGATGAGCGACCCGGGTGCCACCGTGCTGGTGGTGGACGACGAGCCGCAGATCGTGCGGGCGCTGCGGATCAACCTCAACGCCCGCGGCTACAAGGTGATCACCGCGCACGACGGCACGGCCGCGCTGAAGGCGGTGGCCGAGACCAAGCCGGACGTGGTGGTCCTGGACCTCGGCCTGCCGGACCTGGACGGCACGGAGGTGATCGCCGGCCTGCGCGGCTGGACGACGGTCCCGATCATCGTGCTGTCCGCCCGCGGCGACTCGGCGGACAAGGTCCAGGCCCTCGACGCGGGCGCGGACGACTACGTCACGAAGCCGTTCGGCATGGACGAGCTGCTGGCGCGGTTGCGGGCGGCGGTCCGCCGCTCGGCGGTGACCGGCGCGGACGGCGCGGACGCGGTGGTGGAGACGTCGTCGTTCAGCGTGGACCTCGCGGCGAAGAAGGTCCGCCGCCACGACGGCGTGGAGGTCCACCTGACGAAGACCGAGTGGGGCGTGCTGGAGCTGCTGGTCCGCAACCGCGGCCGGCTGGTGGCGCAGAAGCAGCTGCTGCACGAGGTGTGGGGGCCGTCGTACGAGACGGAGTCCCACTACCTGCGGGTGTACCTGGCCCAGCTGCGGCGCAAGCTGGAGCCGGAGCCGTCGCGGCCCCGCCACCTGCTCACCGAACCGGGGATGGGCTACCGCTTCGAGGTCTAGCGGCGTGGATACCCCACGGCCATGGACGGGACGAAGACGTGGCTGCGGGGCGGTGAGCGCATCCCGCCGGTGATCGTGCTGACGCTGGCGGTGGGAGCGACGTTCGGCGCGTTCGGCTGGCTGATCACGGCGTTCGACGGCGGCGTGAGCGGGGTGACGTGGCTGCGCGTGGCGGCGGCGGGCGCGGGTGCCCTGCTGACGGTCTACCTGTGGGCGCTGTTCGCCCACCGCCTGCGACGCCGGCGCTAGAACCAGAAGGTCGGCTGCTCGATCCCGAACCGCAGCTTGGCGTACCTCTTGGCCGCCGCCGCGGAGAAGTAGATGTGCTGCGAAGCCGCGTGCAGGTCGCGGAAGCACCGCTGCACCGGCTGGTCCGCGTGCAACGCCCCCGCGCCCGCGAGACCCGTCACCGTGTCCACCGCGCTCAGCGAAGCCCGCATCGCCTGCTGGGTCGACAGCAGGAACTGCCCGCGCTGGGCCGCGTCCGGTACATCGCCCGCGCAGGCCGTCTCCCACAGCGCGCCGAGCGCGTCGAACACGAACGCACGGGCCGACCGCAGCTCTCCCTCGGCCCTGGTCAGGGCGACCTGGACGTCGCCGTCCTCGGCGATCGGGCCCGGGCCGGGCGGGCGGAACTTCGCCGGCGCGAACTCGGTGAACTCGTCCAGCGCGCGCCGGGCGATGCCGAGCGGGACCCCCGCCAGCAGCGTGCCGATGAACGTGAAGAACGGGAACCGCCACAACGGCCCGTCGTGACGCGCCGGGTTCGTGAACGGCGAGATCGTGTGCTCCTCGCGCACGACGGCCTCGATCTCGACGTCGTGGCTGCCGGTGCCGCGCAGGCCGCTGACGTCCCAGTTCTCGACCACCCGCACCTCGGCGGCCGGCACGACGGCGAGCCGCCAGTCCCGCGGGTCGCCGCCGGCGAAAGCGCCGTTGAAGAACAAGTCGGTGTGCGGGCTGCCGCTGCAGAACCCCCACCGGCCGGCGAACGCGAACTTCCCGGCGCCGTCCGGGGTGAGCCGGCCCATCGGCGCGAAGACGCCGCCGCCGATCGGGTCCGGCGTCCCGGCGACGAGCTCCGCGGCGACCGCGGGGTCGAGCCAGGCGAGGAACGCCGAGCCGTTGCCGATGGTGATCGTCCAGCCCGCGGACCCGTCGGCGCGGGACAGTTCCTCGACCACCTCGACGAGCTGGGCGGGCGGCAGCTCCTGCCCGCCGAGGGCGCGCGGCGTCGCCAGGCGGAAGAGCCCGGCTGCCCGCGCCTTCTCGACGAGGTCACGCGGCAGGGTTTGGAGCCGTTCGGCTTCGACGGCCCGCGCGCTCAGCTCGGGCGCGAGCTCCCGCGCGGCGGTCACGGCGTCGGTGGTGGCTTGTCCCATCATGGTCAGCGCCCCCTCAGGGTGTCATGATAGATGGACATCTATTCGATAGAGGAGTCTCTACCTAAATGGCCGAGCCTGTCAAGCGCCGGTACGACACGTCGCGACGCCAGGAGCAGGCGCGCGAGAACCGCCGCCGGATCCTGACGGCGGCGTCGGGGCTCTTCCGGGACAAGGGGTACGCGGGCACGTCGATGCCCGAGGTGGCGAAGGCGGCGGGCGTCGCGGTCCAGACGGTCTACAAGGCGTTCGCGAACAAGGCGACGCTGCTCAAGGCGGTCTTCGACGTCACGGTCGCGGGCGACGACGAGGACGTCCCCATCGCCGGCCGCGACTTCATCGCGGCGATCCAGGCCGAGCCGGCCGCCGCCCGGAAGATCGCGATGTACTTCGACCACCTCGCGGCGATCGCGCCGGTGGTGGTCCCGGTCCAGCTGCTGGCCAGGGAAGCGGCCGCGGCCGACCCGGCGGCCGCCGAGGTGTGGGCGCAGATGCGCGCGGAGACGCTCACGGCGATGACGTACTTCTCGGCCGATCTGCTGGCCACCGGGCAGGTCAAGCCGGACCTGGCCGCCGACGACGTCCGCGATGTCCTGTGGGCGTACCACGGGCCGGAGCAGTACGAGCTGTTGTGCCTGGAGCGCGGGTGGCCGCCGGAGCGCTACGGGACGTTCCTGCGCGACGCGGTCGTCGCCGCGATCCTGGCCTAGACATGCCGAAGGCCACCGCCGCAACGGTGGCCTTCGGAGCTCGGGTCACTGCGCGCGCGTGGTGCTCCCGCTCGCGCTCGGGGAGTCGGTCGTGCTCGGCGACGGCGCACCGCCGGTGCTGGAGCTGCCACCGGTGGTCGTCGACGGCGGCGGGTCGTCCGTGGTCGACGGTGGCGGCGTGGTGGTCGGCGGCTTGGGCGTCGTCGTGCTGGTCGGCGGCTTCGGTGAAGAAGTGGTCACCGGCGGCGGGTTGCCCGTGTCGTTGCGCGGCGGCGGGGGCGGGTCGGCGTGGGTGACGACCGTGGTGGTCGTCTTGCCGTCCGGGCTGACCGAAACCACCGTGGTCGGCGCGCTCGGCGACGACGTCGTCGCCGACTCGCTCGACGGCACGCCGCCCACCGTCGACGGGCCGCTGGACGACGGGGTGTTCGGCACCGTCTGCAGGCCGGCCTGCGAGGTGCCCTGGCCGCCGGTGCCACCGGTGCCGCCCGCGGTCGTGGCCGGGTCCGGGCCGGCGAGCTCGGCGACGGCGGCGAACGCGGTCGCGACCACCAGCCCGGCCACCCCGAGCACGACGTACCCGGTGCGGTTCGGTTTGCTGCTCTTCGGCGGGGCGGTGTCGATCCTGGTCACGGGGGAGTTCGAGGCGGACCCGTCGGGGCGGGGCATTGCAGGCTCCTCGGGGGTTCGGGAGAGGCGCGGTCGAGGCCGTGAATCGATCACTGCGTCCCCGGGCGGGGGAACCCGGGAGGACGACCTCGGCGGCGAGGTTATCACCGTGGGTGCCGCATTCGCCCAGGTAGTGGGCCTGTGTGATCACTGTGCGGAGTCGAAGAGTCCGGAAAGGATGAAAGCGTGAGTGAGGAACAAACGAACACGCGGTTGACGGCGTGGGTGCGCGGTCGCGTGCAGGGCGTGGGTTTCCGCTGGTGGACCCGTAGCCGGGCGCTGGAACTGGGGCTGGTGGGCAGTGCCCGCAACATGCCCGACGGGCGTGTCGAGGTCATAGCGGAGGGTGATCGAGACCACTGTGAGCGGTTGCTGACCGCTCTTCGGTCCGGAGAATCACCCGGAAGTGTGGAGACCGTCGTCGAGCGCTGGTCCGACCCGAAAGGGGGACTCACCGGCTTCCTCGAGCGGTAGGCCGCGCCGATGAGGGGGCGCGTCCGGCGGCCCGCCGGGGCCCCCGGGTAGCCTGGGACGATTGAACCGCCCGTACCGGCAGCCAGAGGGGTCAGCACCCAGTGCACCTGAAAAGCCTGACGCTCAAGGGCTTCAAGTCCTTCGCTTCGGCCACCACGCTGCGCTTCGAGCCGGGCATCACCTGCGTGGTCGGCCCGAACGGCTCCGGCAAGTCCAACGTGCTGGACGCCCTGCGCTGGGTCATGGGCACCCAGGGCGCCAAGGACCTGCGCGGCGGCAAGATGGAGGACGTCATCTTCGCCGGCACCGCGGGCCGCGCCCCGCTCGGCCGCGCCGAGGTCACCCTCACCATCGACAACGCCGACGGCGCGCTCCCGATCGAGTACTCCGAGGTCTCGATCACCCGCCGGATGTTCCGCGACGGCGCGAGCGAGTACGAGATCAACGGCGACCGCTGCCGCCTGATGGACGTCCAGGAACTCCTCTCGGACTCCGGCATCGGCCGCGAGATGCACGTCATCGTCGGGCAGGGCCAGCTCTCGGCGATCCTCGAGTCCAAGCCCGAAGAGCGCCGCGCGTTCATCGAAGAGGCCGCGGGTGTCCTCAAGCACCGCAAGCGCAAGGAACAGACCCTGCGCAAGCTGGCCAACATGCAGGGCAACCTCGACCGCCTCGGCGACCTGACGACCGAGCTGCGCCGCCAGCTCAAGCCGCTGGGCAAGCAGGCCGAGATCGCCCGCAAGGCCCAGTCGGTGCAGTCCGAGCTGCGCGACTCCCGCCTGCGCCTGCTCGCCGACGACCTGGTCACCCAGCGGACCACCATCGAACGCGACGAAGCCGACGAGAAGACGGCCCGCGCGCGCCGCGCCGAGGTCGAGCAGCACCTCGAGATCGTCTCCGCCGAAGAAGCCGAGCTGGAGGCCTCGCTCGCCGAGGACGCTCCGCTGCTGCAGACCGCGCAGGAGACCTGGTACAAGCTGTCCGCGCTGGCCGAGCGCCTCCGCGGCACCGTCCGCCTCGCGATCGAGCGTCAGCGCCACCTGTCGGCCGACGTCTCGACGTCGACCGGCGGCCGGGACCCCGAGGAGCTGCTCGAAGAGGCCGAGCGCGTCGCCGAGCAGGAAGAAGAGCTCAACGAGGCCGTCATGGAGGCCCGGGAGCTGCTCGCCCAGACCGTGCTGCGCCGCGAAGACCTCGAACAGCGCGTCCAGGCCGCCGAGCGCGCGCACTGGGCCGCCGTCCGCGCGATCGCCGACCGCCGCGAGGGCATGGCGAAGCTGACCGGCCAGGTCGAGGCGCTGCGCAGCAAGAACGGCGCCACCTCCGACGAGATCGACCGCCTCAGCGTCTCCCTCGAAGAGGCCGCCGAGCGCGCCGAGATCGCCGTCGAGGAACTCGAGATGGCCAAGGCCGAGGGTGGCGTCGAGGAGTCCGACGACGCCGGCCTGATGGACCGCCACGACCGCGCGGTCGAGGCCAACAACGCGGCCAAGGCGCGCGTCGAAGAGCTGGTCAAGGCCGAACGCACCGCCGAGCGCGAGATCGCGTCGGAGAAGGCGCGCGTCGAGGCGCTGTCGATGGGCCTGCGGCGCAAGGACGGCGCGGGTGCGCTGCTCGGCGCGTCCCACGAGCTGCCGGGCCTGCTCGGCTCGGTCGCCGCGCTGCTCACCGTCGAGCCCGGCTACGAGGTCGCGCTGGCCGCGGCACTCGGCCCGGTGGCCGACGCGGTCGCCGTCACCGGTGGCGAAGACGCCCTGCGTGCCCTGAAGTACTTGAAGGACACCGACTCCGGCCGCGCGGGCATCCTGCTCGGCGGGCCCGAGTCCACTGTGGACACCCACTCGTGGCCGTCGCTGCCGGAAGGCGCGCGCTGGGCGCGGGAGGTCGTCACGGCGCCGGCGCAGCTGCGGCCCGCCGTTGAGCAGGCCCTCGAGAAGCTGGCCCTGGTCCGCGACCTCGACGCCGCCCGCCACCTCGTGGCGGTGCACCCCGACGTCCGGGCGGTCACCGCCGAGGGCGACGTCTTCGGCGCCCGCTGGGCGATCGGCGGCTCCGGCAAACGCGAGAGCGTCATCGAGGTCCAGGCCGCCGTGGACGAGGCGGGGGAGCGGCTCCGCACGGCCGAACGCCAGCTGGAGCGCTACGCGGCCGAGCTGGAAGGTGCCCGCGCCGAGCAGCAGGCGCGTCGCGAAGAGGTGTCGCAGGCCAAGGACGCCCTCGGCGAGGCCAAGGTCCGCAAGGCGCGGTCGTCGGAGCGGCTCAACCGGCTGCAGCAGGCGGCCCGGCAGGCGCAGGCCGAGGTCGAACGCCTCGCCGGCCAGCGCGCGAAGGTCGAGCAGAGCCGCGAGCAGGCCCTCGCCCAGCTCGCCGAGCTGGAGGAACGCCTCGCCGCCGTCGCCGAGCAGCCCGTCGAGGACGACCCGGACACCGCCGAGCGCGACGCCGCCGTCGAAGAGCTGGCCGTCGTCCGGCAGGAAGAGATGGAAGCGCGGCTCGCGCAGCGCACCGCCGAAGAGCGGGCGCGCAGCATCGCCGGCAAGGCCGAAGGGCTCCGCCGTGCGGCGCACGCCGAGCAGCAGGCCCGGGAACGCGCCGAGCGCGCCGCCACGGCCCGCAAGCGCGGCGCCGAGATCGCCACCGCCGTCGTCGACGCCGGTGAGCTGGCGCTGGAGCGCATCGAGCACTCCGTCCAGCGCGCGGCCACCGAACGCGACCAGGTCCAGGCCCGCCGCCAGAGCCGCGAGCAGGCGCTGACGAGTGTCCGCGCCAAGGTCCGCGAGCTCACCGGCGAGCTGGAGAAGCTCACCGACGCCGTCCACCGCGACGAGGTCCTGCGCGCCGAGCAGCGGCTGCGGCTGGAGACCCTCGAAGCGAAGATCGCCGAGGACTTCGGCATCGGCCTCACCGACCTGGTGCAGGAGTACGGCCCGGACGTCCCGGTCCCGCCGAGCGCGGGCGAGATGGCCGAGTACGAGGCGGCCAAGGAGCGCGGCGAGGACGTCACCCCGCCGCCGCCGATGCCCTACGACCGCGACACCCAGGCCCGCCGCGCCAAGCGCGCCGAGAAGGACCTTTCCCTGCTGGGCAAGGTGAACCCCCTTGCCCTGGAGGAGTTCGCGGCGCTGGAGGAGCGGTACAAGTTCCTCTCCACGCAGCTGGAAGACCTCAAGGACACCCGCAAGGACCTCGAAGCCGTCATCAAGCAGGTCGACGAGAAGATCCTCGAGGTCTTCGCCGGCGCCTACGCCGACGTCGCCCGCGAGTTCGAGACGGTCTTCGGCGTGCTCTTCCCCGGCGGCGAGGGCCGGATGGTCCTCACCGAGCCGGACGACCTGCTCAGCACCGGCGTCGACGTCGAGGCGCGCCCGCCGGGCAAGAAGGTGAAGCGGCTTTCGCTGCTGTCCGGTGGCGAGAAGTCGCTGGTCGCGGTGGGCATGCTGGTCGCGATCTTCCGCGCCAGGCCGTCACCCTTCTACGTCATGGACGAGGTCGAGGCCGCGCTCGACGACACCAACATGCGCCGGCTGATCGGGCTGCTGGAGCAGCTGCGCGACTCGTCGCAGCTGATCATCATCACCCACCAGAAGCCGACCATGGAGATCGCCGACGCGCTCTACGGCGTGAGCATGCAGGGCGACGGCATCACGAAGGTGATCTCGCAGCGCCTGCGCACGGCCGAGGAAGAGCCGGTCCCGGTCAGCTGACCCGGCTCAGCGCATGTCGTCTTCGTGCGGCGCGCGCTCGTCCGGTTTCGCGCGTGGGTCGAACGTGCCGAGGTCGTTGCCGACCCAGCGTCCGTCGTCGATCCGCGCCCGGCGGCCGCGCGGGGTGATGAAGCCGCGCTTCACGCCCCGCTTGCGGTCCGCTCGGTCCATGACCAGCGCGATGACGAGCACCACGGCCAGAACAGCGCCGATCCCGATGAAGAACCCCATGTGAAACCCCCTCCTGCGCCCAGGCTACGGGAGCGGGAGGGGGTCTCACAGCCACTTATCCAGCGACCCAGAACGCGTAGTCCGCCGAGTAGCGCACCGCGGTCTGGGCGCCGTCCGTGCAGGTCCCCGCGGGGGCCACGCCGCCGCGGGTGTTCAGCCGCTGGATGTACGTCACCTTGCCGAAGATCCCGTCGCCGGTGTTGAGGTTGGCCTTGAGCAGCAGCTCCGGGATCGCGCCGTCGCGCGGCGAGTTGGCCACGGCCGACGCTCCGACCGTGCTGCCGTCCACAACGGACGTCCACACCGGACCCTTGCTGTGCAGCGCCACCGGCTTGCCGTGCCGGGTGAGCACCGCGGCGGGCTGGATCAGCGTCCACGCGCCGGCCGTGCACCCGTAGATCTGCACGCCCTCGGCGGGGTACGAAGCCAGCGCCCGGTTGCCGGCCGGGACCTTGATCGCGTCCGGCACCTTCGGGCCCGCCGGAGTGGCCGAAGCCGTCGCCGCGCCGCCCAGGAGCAGGGCGCCGATCGCGAGCGCCACCGTCATCCGCTTCATGAAGTCCACCTTCGATGTCCTCCCGCCGCTTCTCGGCGGGCTCCCGCACACCGACACGGGCGCCCGCCGGAAACGGTTCAGAAGGATCAGGCGGCGGGGACTTCCGCCTCCGCTTCGCCGGCGGCTTCGGCCTCGGCCGCCTTCGGGTCCGGCGTCCGGTGCCGCAGCGCCAGCAACCCGCCCACGACCAGCGTGATCACCACGCCGAGCAGCGTGTACCAGGGGTAGGCCAGCGCGACCTTGTCCCCGGCCGCCTTGCTGAAGTCGATGCCGATCAGCCCGCCGGTCTTCGCGCTGAACTTCACCCCGAGGATGACGAACGCCATCACCACGACCGTGGCGACGAACGCGATGATCGCGTCCGCCTGCCGGGCCTTCTTGATCAGCAGGCCGAGCAGGAACGACCCGAGCAGCGCGCCGTAGGTGTAGCCGGTGATCGCGAGCCCCAGTTCGATGACCGAGTTCTTCGTGGTGGAGAACAGCGACGCGAACACCGCGAACACGACCGCCCAGATCAGCGTCCACATGCGACCGTGCTGCAGCAGCTTCGAATCCTCGGGCGAACGCTTGGTGAAGCGCTGGTAGAGGTCGGCCACCGTGGACGTCGAAAGGGCGTTGAGCGCCGAGGCCAGCGCGCCCATGGTCGAGGCGAGCACACCCGCGATGAGCAGGCCCGACACGCCGACCGGCAGGTCGTCGATGATGAACCGCGAGAACACGTCGTCCGGGCTCTGCAGGCCGAGCTGCGCGACCGACTTGCGGCCGTTGAACACCCACAGCATCGCCCCGACCAGCAGGAACAGCGCGAACTGGATGGTGACGATGATGCCGGAGCCGATGAGCGCCTTCTGGCCGTCGCGCAGGCTGCGCGTGGCCATCAGCCGCTGCGCGATCAGCTGGTCGGCGCCGTGCGAGGCCATCGACAGCGCCGCGCCGCCGAGCACCGCCGTGATGAACGCGTACGGGCTGGTCAGCAGGTTCTTCGTGAAGTCGACGAGCATGAACTTGCCGTCGGCCGACGCCTGCGAGGCCCAGTCGGCGGGCAGCTTGTTCAGCAGCACGATCGCGGCCACCGCGGCGCCGCCCAGGTAGAGCGACAGCTGGATGACGTCGACCCAGACGACCGCCTTGATCCCGCCGATGTAGGCGTAGATCAGCGTCAGCGCGGTCAGGATCACCACGATCACCCAGTAGTCGAGGTGGATGTTGTAGTGCCCGAGGATCACCTTGATCGGGATCGCGCCGGCGAACAGGCGCACGCCCTCGGCGAGCAGCCGGGTGATCACGAACGTCACCGACGCCGTGCCCTGCAGGCCCGAGCCGAAGCGCTTGCCCAGGAACGCGTACGCGCTGACCAGGTTGCCCCGGAAGTACCGCGGCAGCAGCACGAACGCGGCGACCGTCCGGCCGATGATGTAGCCGAAAGCCAGCTGCAGGAACAGGAACGCGTTGCCGAAGACGAGGCCCGGCGTGCTGATCACGGTCAGCGTCGAGGTCTCCGTGGCCACCACGGACAGCATCACCGCGCCCCACGGGAGGCTGCGCTCGCCGACGAAGTAGTCGGCCGCCGACCGTTGCTTGCGGCCGACGAGCACGCCTATCAGCGGCATCGCCGCCAGGTAGACCACGATGATCGCGAGGTCAACACCGCGCATGGACTTCTCCTACCGTCTATCCGGCCTTCTCCGCGACTCGCAACCGCGTCACGGTGCCCCCCAGCGGGGCGGGAAGGATCAGGGGCCCGGCGCCCGGGACGAGCGCGCCGAGCAGGCGCGGCCCGCGCGCGCCGGTCGCCGACGGCACCGTACCGGGCACGCCGCACCAGGTGAGCCAGCCCAGCAGGGCGGTGAGGTAGGCCTCCTTGCCCGCGCCGGGCAGGCCGAGGTCGTCGCTGGTCTTGAGCACGGCTGACGGCAGGTTCCGGGAGAGGGCCGTCATCAGCGCCGGGTTCGCGACCCCGCCGCCGGAGGCGACGACCGTCGTGACGCCGTGGCGCAGGCACTCGCCGGCGACGGTCACCGCGGTGAACTCCGTCAGCGTCGCCAGCAGGTCGCCGGGTTCCACCGGCGCCAGCCCGGCGAGGGCGGCGTCGAGGTAGGGCGCGTTGAAGTGCTCCTTGCCGGTGGACTTCGGCGGCGCGGCGGCGAAGTACGGGTCGGCGAGCAGCCGCACGAGCAGGTCGGAGCGCACCGAGCCGCCGAACGCGAGCCGCCCGTCGACATCGCTGCGCTGCCCGCTGACGCGGTACGCGGCGACGTCGAGCAGGGCGTTGGCGGGCCCGGTGTCGTAGGCGATCGCCGGCTCGTCCCCGGCGACGACGGTGATGTTCGCGATGCCGCCGAGGTTGAGCGCGGCGACCGGGTGGCCGGTGCCCTGGGCGAGCCCGCGCAGCCACAGCTGGTCGAGCGTGCTCGCCAGGGGAGCGCCGTGGCCGCCCGCGGCGACGTCGCGGGCCCGCAGGTCGGCGACCACCGGGAGCCCGGTGCGCTCGGCGATCCAGGCGGGCTGGCCCAGCTGCAGCGTGCCGCGGACGTGGCCGTCCTCGACCCAGTGGAACACCGTCTGGCCCAGCGACGCGACGAGGTCGGCGCTGCCGCCGGCGAGCTCTTCGGCGCCGCGGGCGGCCGCGTCGGCGAAGGCCTGCCCGACGCCGGTGTCGAGCCGCGTCAGCTCGCCGGCGGTGCAGGAGTTCGGCGGCAGCGCGGCCAGGAGGGCTTCGCGCAGTGGTTCCGGGTACGGGATGTCGAGCTCGCCCAGCGGCGTCAGGACCACCGTGTCGTCTTCGGCGCGCAGGTCGGCCGCGGCCACGTCGATGCCGTCGACCGACGTGCCCGAAAGCAGCCCGATCATCCGGAAGCCGTGCGTCCCCATCCGGAGGGGTTTAGTGCAGGCACGCCGTGTGACGCAACCCACTTGGTGAAGTCTTGGCCCAATCGGGATCAACGTTGTTGCGAATTGCCTGTGCGGACGGGGTGTCCGGGACGGTGCGGTGCGGATGAAAGGATGGGCGGGTGTCGAGCACCTGGTTCCTGTTCGTAGTCGTCGCCGTCGTCGTGCTGGTCGCCATCCTGGTGACCGGCCTGCTGGTCGCGCGCAAGCGCCGGATCAGCCTGGACGCGAAGCGCGAGGTCGAGGAGAAGCCGAAGGGCGGCTCCTACGCGGCGAGCGGGGGCATCGCCCTCGCGCCCGGCGGTACGGAGGTCGAGCACCCCGTCGAAGACCGGCCGGAGACCGACGGTCAGCCCGCGGTCGGTGACGACGCCGCCGTGCCGCGTGATTCGGCGCAGCGCACGGTCCGCGACGTCAAGCTGCCCGAAGCGCCTCCGGAGGCTCCTGCCACGCCGGCCGCTCCCGCTGCCGAGGAGATCGAGCCGGCGACGGGCCGGATGGAGCGGCTGCGCGGCCGGCTGTCGAAGTCGCGGTCGGTGTTCGGCACGAGCCTGCTGGGCCTGCTCGGCGCGGGTGACCTCGACGAGGACTCCTGGCAGGACGTCGAAGACACGCTGCTGATGGCCGACCTGGGCGCGGCCACGACGACCCAGATCGTCGACCGCCTGCGCGACGAGCTGTCCCGCCGCGCGATCCGCTCGTCGGCCGAGGCGCGCGAGGTGCTGCACGAGGTCCTGACGGCGCAGCTGTCGACCGACAGCGAGCGCGCGGTGCGGGCGCTGCCGCACATCGTCGACGGCCGGAAGCAGCCGGCGGTGGTCCTGGTGGCGGGCGTGAACGGCACGGGCAAGACGACGACCACGGGCAAGCTGGCCCGCGTCCTGGTGGCCCAGGAAAAGTCGGTGGTGCTGGGCGCGGCGGACACGTTCCGCGCGGCGGCGGCCGACCAGCTCCAGACGTGGGCCGAGCGCGTGGGCGCGGAGGTCGTCCGCGGCAAGGAGGGCGCGGACCCGGCGGCGGTGGCGTTCGACGCGGTGAAGCGCGGCGTGGACACGGGAGTGGACGCGGTCCTGGTCGACACGGCGGGCCGGCTCCACACGAAGACGGGCCTGATGGACGAGCTGGGCAAGGTCAAGCGCGTCGTGGAGAAGCAGGCGAAGGTCGACGAGGTCCTGCTGGTCCTGGACGCGACGACGGGCCAGAACGGCCTGATGCAGGCCCGCGTGTTCGCCGAGGTGATCGACGTGACGGGCATCGTCCTGACGAAGCTGGACGGCACCGCCAAGGGCGGCATCGTGTTCCAGGTCCAGAAGGAGCTGGGGGTGCCGGTGAAGCTCGTCGGGCTCGGCGAAGGGCCGGACGACCTGGCGCCCTTCGAGCCGGGCGCGTTCGTGGACGCCCTGCTGGGTTAGGTGATCGGCTTCCCGGTCGACCAGTCGCGGACGGTTTCACCGAGTGCCCGCGCGGAGCTGTGGAAGAGGCAGAGCCCGTTCGCGCGGGCCGGGGCGGCGCACCGGGGGCCGAAGTCGGCGGTCGCCGCCCGGCACGGCGGCGCCTCGACGGCTTTCGGCTGGGCGACCGGCGGCCTGCGCGCCGCCTGTTCGCGGAGAGCTTCCAGCCGCGCCAGGATTTCGGTCGGGCTGGAGAGCTGCGGAACGGTCGCCTTCGGCAGCGCCGTCCGGAACGGGCCTGAGCCGTCGGGCGTCAGCAGGCCGAGCTTCTCGAGGAGGTCCGTCGTCGGGGCGGCGGTCTCGATGGTCAGCTGATCGGTCCGGTTGCCGGCGACGAAATGCTGGATCCCGCCGACGCCGCGCAGGAGAGGTTTGCCACCGAAAGCGGCGGGAGGATCGAAAACCAGCGCACCGATCAGGTAGTCGCCGCGGGGCAGCGTCAGGTGAGCGGCCTCGTCGAGCAGCATCGGCACGATCACGCCCGAGGTGCGTTCGCCTGCGAGCGGGGTCACCTGGAACGTGAGAAGCACCCGCTGCCCACTCGCCGGCACGTGCCGCACGACGATGTCGACGTCGCTGGTCACGTCGCCGAGCCGGTGCCGCGTGGGCTTCGGAACGTCGACGGTCTTCCGCCGCCACCGGTCGTCGAGCCGGTCGACGACCCGGTCCGCGCCCTTCTCGGCGATCCGGCCGACGAGCTTCTCCAGCACCCAGCCGAGCGGCGCGACGAACAGTTCGAACATTGCTCCCCCTCCGGCCCGGACACCGATTTTACCGGGCTCAGAGCCGGAAGAGCGGCGTCCCGTCCGGCTTCCGCAGTCCCAGTTGCATGATCACCGGCGCCGACGGGCGGGCGGCCGGGATCAGGCACGGGGACGTTCCGCGGGGCGTCACCGTCAGCCGGGACCAGCCGATGCCCTGCAGGGTGCGGCGGGCCGGGTCGACCACCATCGCCGCCCCGAAGTAGCGGCCGCCCGGCACGGTGATGCGGGCCGTGTGGCCCAGGACGAGCGAGAACGCCGTGCCGGTGCGGCTGCCCTCCTCCTGCAGCGTGAGGACCACCGGCGTGCGGACCTTCGCCGCCGAGTGGTGCCGGACGGTGATCTCGACCGTGCCCGCGGCCGTCTTGGGCGGGTGCGGCCACTTCGGCGGCGACGGCGAGCCGTCGAGCGCGCGCTCGACGAGCCGGTCGACGAGGTTCGAAGCGGCGAGCCAGCTGAGCTGCGGCTCCATCGGCGGTCCCTCCGGCGGAAATCCAGGTGACGGGCGGCGCGCGCCGGCGCAGAATCCCGGTATGCCCGGTTGACGCACGTCCGCTCGTGCCCCTCCTCGTGTCAGACGCCCGGAAGCCGTCGTCCGCTACACGAGAGAGGAACCATCATGACTGTCATCACCGGCGATCGGGTAGTCCTGCGCCCCATCGCCCCCGAGGACCGCGCCCGCGTGCGCGAGATCCTCGCCACTCCGGAGGTCGCCCGCTGGTGGGGCGACCCCGACACCGAGACCGAAGGCGTATACACCGTCGAGGACGGCTTCGCCTGCTACGTCATCGAAAGCGACGGCGTGGTCGTCGGGCTGATCCAGAGCTGCGAGGAACTGGACCCGCAGTACCGCCACGCGGGCATCGACATCTCGGTGCACCCGGACTTCCACGGCCGCGGCATCGGCACCGACGCCCTGCGGGCCCTGGCGCGCCACTTGCTCGACCAGGGGCACCACCGCTTGACGATCGACCCGGCGGCCGCCAACGAGACGGCGATCCGGGTGTACACGAAGGTCGGATTCCGCCCGGTGGGCCTGATGCGCAACTACGAGCGAGCGCCGGACGGCACCTGGCACGACGGCCTGCTGATGGACCTGCTGGAAGGGGAGCTGGCCTAGACCGTGACCGCCGACCGGGAAAGGCTCGCGCCCAGGGCGTCGGCCACCCGCTGCACCGCCGGGGCGATGTGCGCCACCGCCTCGGCGGTCAGCCGGCCCGACGGGCCCGACACCGAAACCGCCGCCGGCACCGGTGCTCCCGGCACCGCCACCGCCACGCACCGGACCCCCAGCTCCTGCTCGGCCTCGTCCAGCGCGTACCCCTGCGAAGCGATCCGCGAAAGCTCGACCGCCAGCGCGTCCGGGTCGGTGAACGTGTGCTCGGTGTACGCGGGCATGCCCGTCCGCGAAAGCAACGCCCGCACGTCCGAAGCCGGCAGGTGGGCCAGCATCGCCTTGCCCACCCCGGTGCCGTGCGGCAGCAGCCGCCGGCCGACCTCGGTGAACATCCGCATCGAGTGCTTCGAGGGCACCTGGGACACGTACACGACTTCGTCGCGCTCCAGGACCGCCAGGTTCGCCGTCTCGCCGACCTCCTCGACCAGCTCCGCCAGCAGCGGCCGCGCCCACGCGCCGAACTGCATGCTCGCGTTCTCGCCCAACCTGATGAGCCGCGCGCCCAGCGCGTAGCGGCGGTTCGTGTTCTGGCGGACGTACCCGAGGTCGACCAGGGTGCGGATGAGCCGGTGGATCGTCGGCATCGGCAGCCCGGACAGGGTCGCCAGCTCGGACAGGCTGGCTTCGCCGCCGGTGTCCGCGAGGTGTTCCAGCAGCTCGAAGGCGCGCTGCAGGGACTGGACGCCGCCGTCGCGCCCGTTCTTCTCCGCTGCCACCGGTGGCCCTCCTTACGTCGGCGTTGAGGTTCCGCTATGCAGAAACTATAGTCCGGCTGGTAGAAAACCGTAGGGCCGTTATCCAAGATTCCGAACCTTCGAGGTGTTTCCCCATGTCTTCTGAAGTCCAGGTGCTGGGCGAGCCGGTCGAGCGCGGCGACGAGATCCTCACCACGGAGGCGCTCGACTTCCTCGCCGGCCTGCACGACGCGTTCGCCGCCCGCCGCGACGAGCTGCTCCAGGCGCGGAGCAAGCGGCGCGAGGAGGCCCGGACCACCGGCAGGCTCGACTTCCTGCCGGAGACCCAGGAGATCCGCGACGGCGACTGGCAGGTCGCCGGCGCCCCGCCGGCGCTGCGGGACCGCCGCGTCGAGATCACCGGGCCGACCAGCCGCAAGATGACCATCAACGCGCTCAACTCCGGCGCGAAGGTCTGGCTCGCCGACCTCGAGGACGCCAACACGCCGCACTGGGCGAACGTCGTGTCCGGCCAGGTCAACCTGTACGACGCGGTCCGCGAGACGATCACGCTGGAGAGCGGCGGCAAGAGCTACGCGCTCAAGGACGACGTCGAGCACGCCACCATCGTGGTCCGCCCGCGCGGCTGGCACCTGCCCGAGCGCGGCCTGTCCTTCGGCGGGCGCGAAGCCGTCGGCGCGCTCGTCGACTTCGGCCTGTACTTCTTCCACAACGCGGCGGAGCTGCTGAAGCGCGGCAAGGGTCCGTACTTCTACCTGCCGAAGATGGAGAGCCACCTCGAAGCGCGGCTCTGGAACGACGTCTTCACCCACGCCGAGAAGACGCTCGGCATCGAGCACGGCACCATCCGCGCGACCGTGCTGATCGAGACGATCCCGGCCGCGTTCGAGATGGAAGAGATCCTCTACGAGCTGCGCGAGCACGCGTCGGGTCTCAACGCCGGCCGCTGGGACTACCTGTTCAGCGTGATCAAGTACTTCCGCGACGCGGGCGAGAAGTTCGTGCTGCCGGACCGCAACTCCGTCACCATGACCGCGCCGTTCATGCGTGCCTACACCGAGCTGCTCGTGCGCACGTGCCACAAGCGCGGCGCCTTCGCGATCGGCGGCATGGCCGCGTTCATCCCGAGCAAGGACCCCGAGGTCAACAAGGGCGCCTTCGAGAAGGTGCACGCGGACAAGTCGCGCGAGGCCGGCGACGGCTTCGACGGCTCGTGGGTCGCGCACCCGGGCATGGTCGAGCTCTGCAAGGAGGAGTTCGACAAGGTCCTCGGCGACAAGCCGAACCAGCTCGAGCGCACCCGCGACGAGGTGAGCGTCACCGCCGACCAGCTGCTGGACGTCGCCTCGACGCCGGGCGGCGCGACGGCGGCCGGCCTGCGCGCCGCGGTCGACGTCGGCGTCCGCTACATCGCCTCCTGGCTGGGCGGCAACGGCGCGGCGGCGATCCACAACCTGATGGAGGACGCCGCGACGGCGGAGATCTCGCGGTCGCAGATCTGGCAGTGGGTCAAGAACGGGACCACGCTGGACACCGGCGACGTCGTGACGAAGGAGCTGGTGCGCGGGGTGCTGACGGACGTCCGCGGCGAGCTGGCCCGGGAGATCCCGGCCGACCGGCTGCTGCCGGCGATCGAGCTGTTCGAGCAGGTCGCGCTGGCCGACGAGTTCCCGGACTTCCTGACGCTGCCCGCGTACGAGCGGATCAAGTAGTGCGTCTTCCCGACGACGTCTACGACGCCGCCGACGCGCGCCTGGCTGCGGCCGACGCGCGCGTCGCGGCGTCGTACCCGGGGGAGCGGCCGGGGCGGCAGCCGGTGCACACGGTGTACGTTCCGGCGTCGCGGTACAAGACGCGCCTGGTCGCCGACTGGGGCAAGCAGGCGATGCGCGTGTTCATCGAGCACGGCGACCTCCTCGGCGTCGACGCGGACGTGTACGAGCGTGTCCGCACGAAGCTGCTGACCGAGCCGATCGAGGACCTGCGCATCGACTTCGAGGACGGCTACGGCCGCGTCCCCGGCGACGTCGAGGACGCGGCGGCGCGGGCGGCCGGCCAGACGTTGGCGACGACCGGCGGGACACCGTTCTCGGGCATCCGCTTCAAGAGCTTCGAAGCGGCGACGCGCCGGCGAGGGATCCGCACGCTGGACCTGTTCCTGGGTTCCCTGCTGGAAAACGGGCCGCTGCCGACGGGGTTCGTCGTGACGCTCCCGAAGGTGACGGCGATCGAGCAGGTGTCGGTGGCCGCGGAAGTGCTGTCGCGGCTGGAATCGGCGTACGAGCTCGCCGAGGGCGCGCTGCGGTTCGAGGTCCAGATCGAGACGTCGCAGTCCATTGTGGACATCGACGGGACGCTGTCGGTACCGCGGATCGTGCAGGCGGCGTCGGGCCGGTGCTCGGGGCTGCACTACGGGACGTACGACTACAGCGCCGGGCTCGGAATCGCGGCGGCATACCAGAGCATGGAGCACCCGGCGGCGGACCTGGCGAAGGGCCTGATGCAGGTCTCGGCGGCGGGCACGGGCGTCCGGCTGTCGGACGGATCGACGAACCGCCTCCCGATCGGCGACGCGCTGCCGTCGGCGTGGGCGGAGCACCTGAGGCTGGTCCGCCGGTCGTTGGAGCGCGGCTTCTACCAGGGCTGGGACTTGCACCCGCACCAGCTGCCGACCCGTTTCGCGGCGACGTACACGTTTTACCGGTCGGGTTTCCCGGCGGCGGTGGAGCGGCTGCGGGCGTACGCGGAGAAGCAGGCCGGGGGAGTGCTGGACGAACCGGCGACCGCGCAGGCGTTGGCGGTGTACCTGTTGAGGGGGTTGGACTGCGGCGCGCTGGACGAAGGCGAGTTGTCCTTCGGGCGGCCGGAGCTGGAGAAGTACGCGCAACGCTTGGCGTGAGCAGTGGCTGAGAGAACGCCCCCGGGAAGGGGTGCTCACTCAGCCACTGCTCACCGGCCGGGGCTAGGCAAGCATCCGGCTGCGTCCGGGCCGGTGCACGAACACGGCGACCAAGGCCAGCAAGGCGAACTGTCCCGCGATCGTCCTTGCCGTCGCCCACGTCGGCAGCAAGGCCGCGACCAGCTGGTCAAGATCTTCCTGTAGGTCACCTTCCCGGCGCCCCACCCGTCGGGAAGGCATGCACACCGCACTCACCCTCACCGCGATCGTCCTCAACGCCGCGATCGGCGTCGCCGACCTGGCCAAGGCCGAGTTCGTCCTCGCCACTTCGCGAGCCGTCGACGTCCCGCCGAGCTGGCTCCCCGTGCTCGGCGCCCTCAAGCTCGCCGGCGCGGGCGGCCTCACCCTGGGCCTGGCCGGAATCGAACCGCTGGGCACAGCCGCGGCGATCGGCCTGATCCTCTTCTACCTCGGCGCGATCATCGCCCACGTCCGGGCGCGCAGGTTCGCCACCGGCGCCGCCCCGCTGCTCTTCCTCGGCCTCGCCGTCGCGACGCTCTAACGCAGCCGCGGCAGGGCGTCCCGCGCGAAGTGGCTCAAGATCCGCAGATCCTCCGCGAACCGCTCCCGGTGCTCCGGCGGCAACGGCCGGAAGAAGAACTGCTCGATGTTCTCCACGTGCACCCGGCTGGCCCGCACCGTCGTCTCCTCGCCCAGTGACGTCAACCGCACCAGCTGGACGCGCCGGTCGTCCGGCGAAACCGTGCGCGTCACCAAGCCCAGCGCCGACATCCGGTCCACCAGCCGGGTCGCGCCGCCGGTGGTCAGGACCTGCTCCTGGGCGATCGACCGCATCGTCAGCCCGGCCGGGCCAGTGCGGCCGACGATCAGCAGCACCTCGTACATCAGGTGCGTGATCCCGCATTCACGCTCCAGCGCGCGGCCGAGGAGGTACTCGAGCCGGTTCGCCGCGCCCTGCAGCCGGCCGAACGCGAGCACCCGCGGGTCGTGGGCGGCCTGCTGTGCCGACGTGATCTCCACTTCACTCCTCCATGCGCAACGCGAGGTAGACGTCGAGCTGGTCGGTGAACTCCGTCAGGTCCGCCCCGAGCAGCTCGCCAGCCCGGCCGATGCGGTAGCGCAACGTGTTGACGTGGACGTGCAGCGCCTTCGCCGCCCGCGTCGGCGAGCCCGAGCACTCCAGGAACACCCGCACGGTGTGCACCAGGTCCGTGTGCTGCTCGGCGTCGTACGCCAGCAACGGCCCGAGCACCCGGCGCCGCAACGCCGCGCGCAGCCCGTCGGGAGTTCCGGCCAGCAGCAGCCGGTGCGCCTCGACCTCGCTCGCCTCGACGGCCACGACACGTCCCGGTCGCCCGGCAGCGACGTCCAGGGCGAACCGCGCCGTCGCGGACGCCTCGGCCCGCGGAGCGGAATCGCCCACCCCGCACAGGATCCGGGACGCGCGCAGCAACGGCTCCACAGTGGACAGCTCGGCCGCACCCGGCCACCGCGCGACAGCCGCGTAGGAAGTGTCCCCAGTGGACTCGAACAGCAGCCCGTCCGGGAGCAGCTCCCGCAGGACGTCCCGGCTTTCGTCGCTGCCTTCGGTCCGCAGCGCGATGACGTGCGCCTCGTCGGGCACGTCGACCTCGGGCGCAACCGACCGCGCCCGCGTAACGCCCACGAGCCCGGCCAGTTCGTCGGCCAGCTCCGCCTGCGCGGTGCTCAGCGACCCGCCGACGGCGACCAGCCACGGCACGGCGTGGCGCCCCTCGACCGGCACCACCGTCAGCGACCCGGCTTCCTTCGCCGCGTACCGCCGCACGACGTCGGGCGCCGGCACCGGCAGCGGGGACGTCCCCGCGACGACCCGGCCGAGCCCGGACAGCACCCAGCAGGGCAGGCCGAACTCCGCGGACGCGCGCTCCAGCAGCGTCTCTACCGGAGCGTCCGCGGCAGCCTGCAAACGTTTGCGCGCGCTTTCGGACGCGGCGGCCAGCGCCAGCACCACCTGCTCGGTGATCACCGAGAACGACAGGTCGGCGGGCACCTCCAGCAGCGGGATCCGGTGCCGCTCGCAGGCCTCGACGACGTCGCCGGGGATGCCGCCGGAGTCGGCGCCGGACGCCGCCAGCGCCGCCGCTCCCGAGCGCGCCAGCGCGGCCACGAACGGCTCGGCGTCGCCCGGGCGCCGCCACCAGAGCAGGCCGGAAAGCACCAGCTCACCGGCCGAAAGGTACCGTCCGGGGTCGGGCAGCTCCGTGACGTAGATGCGCGTCACCGGGCGGTCGAGCAGCTCGGCCCCGGCTCGCGGGCGCAGCCGCAGACCGGGGAGGCCCAGCAGAGTTTTCACGGTCGTCATCAGGCTTGTAGGAAAGCACAACCGCACCGGGTTTCGCTCCTGTGCGTTTCATGCGCCGTGCCGTTGCCGCCCGGACCCGGTTCGGCGTCTACTGGTCTATCGCCCTCACGAAGGAGCAACGAGTGGAGTTCCTGCGTCCCACGACGCTCGCCGAGGCCCTCGCCCTCAAGGCGGAGCGGCCGGACGCCGTGCCGATCGCCGGCGGCACCGACGTCATGGTCGAGCTGAACTTCGACCACCGGCGCCCCGAGGCCCTGCTCGACCTGACGACGGTCCCCGAGCTGGCGGAGTGGTCCACTGTGGATCACCCGGGCGGCACGATCCGGCTCGGCGCCGGCGTCCCGTACACCCGCGTGATCGCCGAACTGGGTGAATCCGTCCCCGCGCTGGCGATGGCGTCCCGCACGGTCGGGTCGCCGCAGATCCGCAACCGGGGCACGGTCGGCGGCAACCTCGGCGCCGCGTCGCCCGCCGGCGACACCCACCCGGTGCTGCTCGCCCTCGACGCACGGATCGAGGTGGCCTCCGTCCGGGGGAGCCGGCTCCTCCGCGCGGAGGAGTTCTACGTCGGCGTGAAACGCCACGCGCTCGAGCCGGACGAGCTGATCACGGCCGTCCACCTGCCCGCGCACGCCGGCCCGCAGCAGTTCGCCAAGGTCGGGACGCGCAACGCGATGGTCATCGCGGTCTGCTCGTTCGGGCTCGCCCTGCGCGACGGCCGCGTCGGCGCCGCGATCGGATCGGCGGCACCGACCCCGCGCCACGCCCGCGAAGCCGAGGAGTTCCTGGCCGCCGAGCTGCCGTGGGGCTCCTCCGAAGCGTTGCCCGACTCGCTGAAACGCCGCTTCGGCGACCTGGTCGGAGAAGCCGCCGCGCCGATCGACGACGTCCGCGGTAGCGCCGCGTATCGGAAGCACGCTTTGGGGGTACTAGCGCGGCGTACGTTGACTTGGGCCTGGGACGAACACCGGACGGGGGAGCGCGCATGCGCCTGAATGTCACGATCAACGGCGAGAAACGCGAGGCGGACGACGTCTGGGAGGGCGAAAGCCTCCTGTACGTCCTGCGCGAGCGGCTCGGCCTGCCGGGCTCCAAAAACGCCTGTGAACAGGGCGAATGCGGCTCCTGCACGGTCTACCTCGACGACGTCCCGGTGTGCGCATGCCTGGTCGCGGCCGGGCAGGCCGAGGGCCGCGTGGTCCGCACGGTCGAGGGACTGGCCGACGGCGACACCCTCGACCCGGTCCAGCAGTCCTTTGTGGACGCGGGTGCGGTGCAGTGCGGCTTCTGCACGCCGGGCCTGGTCGTCGCCGCGCACGACCTGCTGAACCGCGTCCCGGATCCGTCCGACGAGGAGATCCGCGAGGCCCTCGCCGGCAACCTCTGCCGCTGCACCGGCTACGAGAAGATCCTCGACGCGGTGCGCGCGGTCGCGAAGGGCGGGGTCGCATGAGGACGCTCATCGCGAACGCGGCCATCGCCACGGTCACCGGCGAGGAGTACGCGAGCGGCCACGTCGTCGTCGAGAACGACCGGATCGCCGCGGTCGGCGAGGGCGTCTACACCGGCGAGTTCGACGAACGCCTCGACGCCGAAGGCTGCCTGGTCACACCCGGCCTGATCAACACCCACCACCACCTCTACCAGTGGGCGACCCGCGGGCTGGCCGCCGACCACACGCTCTTCGAGTGGCTGGTCGCGCTCTACCCGGTCTGGAAGCGCCTCGACGACGAGATCACGCACGCCGCGGGCACGGCCGGGATGGCGCGGCTCGCGCTGACCGGCTGCACGACCGTCGCCGACCACCACTACGTCTTCCCGCGCGACGGCGGCGACCAGGTCGCGGCGCTGGCCGCGGCCCGCCAGCGGATCGGCGTCCGGCTGCACGTCGTGCGCGGGTCGATGGACCGCGGCGAGTCCGACGGCGGCCTGCCGCCGGACAACCTGGTCGAGACGACCGAAGACGCGCTGACCGGCACCGAAGCGGCGATCGACCGCTTCCACGACGACTCGCCCGGCGCCCACCTGCAGATCGCCGCGGGCCCGTGCTCGCCGTTCTCGGTCACCGAGCGGCTGATGTCCGGCGCGGCCGAGCTGGCGCGCCGCAAGGGCGTCCGCCTGCACACCCACCTCGCCGAGACCCTCGACGAGGAGAAGCAGTGCCTCGCCGAGGTCGGCTGCACGCCCGCCGAGTACGCCGACAAGCTCGGCTGGCTCGCCGACGACGTCTGGCTCGCGCACACGATCCACCTGGCGCCCGAGGCGATCCGCCGCTTCGGCGCGACCGGCACGGGCTCGGCGCACTGCCCGACGTCCAACGGCCGGATCGGCGCCGGCATCGCCCCGGTCCGCGACCTGCTCGACGCCGGGGTCCCGGTCGGGCTCGGTGCCGACGGGGCCGCGTCCAACGAGTCAGGCGGCCTCGGCGAGGAGCTGCACCAGGCGTTGCTGCAGGCCCGGCAACGCGGCGGACCACGCGGCCTGACCACGCGGGAAGCGTTGTGGATGGGCACCATGGGCGGCGCCCGCTGCCTGGGCCGCGCCGACGACCTGGGCTCGATCGAGCCCGGGAAGCTCGCCGACCTCGCCGTCTGGGACCTGACCGGTCTCAACTACGCCGGTATCGCCGACCCGGTCGCGGCGCTGGTGCTGGGCACCCCGCCGCCGCTGCGCCGGCTGTTCGTCGGCGGCAAGGCCGTCGTCGAAGACGGCACCTTGCGCGAAGCCGACGAGTCCGAGATCGCCCGTGAGCTGGCGGCCGCGAGCGCCCGGCTGAGGGAGGGCAGATGACCACCACTTCCGTCACCACGCAGACCGCGAACGGCGTCGGCGCGTCACCGCGCCGCCCCGACGGCACGGTGAAGGTGCGCGGCGAGTTCGCCTACTCCTCGGACCTGTGGCACGAGGACATGGTGTGGGGCGTGACGCTGCGCAGCCCGCACCCGTACGCCCGGATCACCGGCATCGACATCACCGAGGCTTTGGCGGTGCCTGGCGTCTACGCGGTGCTGACGCACGAAGACGTCCCCGGCGTGAACCGGTACGGCCTCGAGCACGCCGATCAGCCGGTGCTCGCGTCCGACGTCGTGCGCTACCAGGGCGAACCGGTCGCGCTGGTCGCCGCCGACCACCCGGAGACCGCGCGGCGGGCGATGAAGCGGATCGTCGTTTCCTACGAAGAGCTTTCGCCGGTGACGGACTCCGAAGCGGCCGTCGCGGGCGAAGGGCCTTCGCTGCACGAAGGCGGCAACGTCGTCCGGCACGTGAAGATCCGCCGAGGTCCGCAAGACCTCAGCGCCGACGTCGTCGTCTCGGGCGTCTACGAGGTCGGCATGCAGGACCAGGCGTTCCTCGGCCCCGAGTCCGGGCTCGCGGTCCCGGACACCGAAGGCGGCGTCGACCTGTACGTCGCGACGCAGTGGCTGCACGTCGACCAGCAGCAGATCGTCGCCGCGTTGGGCCTGCCCGTCGAGAAGGTGCGGTTGACGCTCGGTGGCGTCGGCGGCGCGTTCGGCGGCCGTGAGGACCTGTCGATGCAGGTCCACGCGTGTCTCCTCGCGCTGCACACCGGCAAGCCGGTGAAGATGGTCTACAACCGCGAAGAGTCCTTCTACGGTCACGTCCACCGTCACCCGGCGAAGATGTACTACGAGCACGGAGCCACCAGCGATGGCCGTCTCGTCTACGTACGTACGCGCCTGTACCTCGACGGCGGCGCGTACGCGTCCTCGACGGGCGCAGTGGTCGCGAACGCCGCCACGCTCGGTGTCGGTCCGTACAAAGTGGACAGTGTTTCCGTGGACTGCTGGGGCACGTACACGAACAACCCGCCGTGCGGCGCCATGCGCGGCTTCGGCGCGGTGCAGGCGGCCTTCGGGTACGAGTCGCAGATGGACAAGCTCGCCTCCGCATGTGGACTGGACCCGGTCGAGATCCGCGTCCGCAACGCCATGAGCGAAGGCGATCTGATGCCGACCGGCCAGGTCGTCGACGCGGAAGCGCCGGTCGCCGAGCTGCTTTCCCGCGTCCGGGCCATGCCGATGCCGCCGGACCGGCCGTTCGACCTGCGGCACATGCCCGGTGGTGTCTCCAACACGACGCACGGCGAAGGCGTCGTCCGCGGCGTCGGGTACGCCGTCGGGATCAAGAACGTCTGCTTCTCCGAGGGCTTCGACGACTACTCGACGGCCCGGGTGCGCCTGCAGCTGGTCGGCGGCGAACCGGCCGCGACCGTGCACACCGCGGCCTGCGAGGTCGGCCAGGGCCTGGTGACGATCATGCAGCAGATCGTCCGGACCGAGCTGGGCGTCGACCGGGTGACGGTCCTGCCGATGGACACCTCGATCGGCAACGGCGGCTCGACGTCGGCGTCGCGCCAGACCTACGTCACCGGCGGCGCGGTCCAGGCTGCGTGCGCTGCGGTGCGTGCGCGGCTGTTGTCCCGTTTCGACCAGCGGGTGCGGGTGGTCGGCGGCAAGCTCGTCGCGGCCGACGGCCAGGTGGTCGCGGACCTGGTGGACGTCCTCGGCGACGACGTCCACGACGAGACCGTGGAGTGGCGGCACCGGCCGACTTCTTCGCTGGATCCGGAGACCGGTCAGGGCACCGCGCACGTGCAATACGCGTTCGCGGCGCACCGGGCGGTCGTCGACGTCGACACGGAACTGGGCCTGGTCAAGGTGGTCGCGCTGGACTGCGCCCAGGACGTCGGCAAGGCGCTGAACCCCCAAGCCGTGGTGGGCCAGATCCAGGGCGGCTCGGCCCAGGGGCTCGGGCTCGCGGTGATGGAGGAGATCCAGACGTCCGGCGGGAAGATCCGGAACCCCTCCTTCATCGACTACCTGATCCCGACGGTCCTGGACATGCCGCCGATGAGCATCGACGTCCTGGAGCGCCCGGACCCGCACGCGCCGTACGGCCTGCGCGGGGTCGGCGAGCCGCCGACGATCTCGTCGACCCCGGCGATCGTCGCCGCGATCCGGGCCGCGACCGGGCTCGCGCTGACGCGCGTCCCGGTCCGGCCGGAGCACCTGACCGCTACTTGAGCTGCCAGTTCTGGTTGGCGTCGTCGTTGCAGCCCCAGAGTTCGAGCTGGACGCCGTCGACGTTGCCGGCGGGCTTGTCGCCGCCGGTGACGTCGACGCAGAGACCGGCCTGGGTGATCGAGCCGTCGGCCTCGTGCTTGAACTTCTGGTTCGCGCCGCCGTGGCAGGTCCAGACGATGAGCTTCGTCCCGGCGGTGGAGCTGCCGCCGTCGGCGTCGAGGCAGAGGCCGTTGGCCTTCAGCTCACCGGCGCTGGTGAACGTCCAGGACTGGTTCGGGCCGCCGTCGCAGTCCCAGATGTCGACCTTCGTGCCGGGTGTGGTGACGTTGCCGTTGACGTCGATGCAGCGGGACGACGACGCGCCCTGCAGCGGCTGGGCGGTGCTGCTGCCGCTCGCGCCGGCCTTGACGCGGTAGACGACGGCCCCGTGCGACGGGACGTTCGCGCTGATCGTGCCGGTGCTGGTGGTCTGCTCCTTGGACCACAGGTTGGTCAGCCGGTAGCTCGACGCGGCGGGCAGGCCGGCCGCGGCGGCTGTCGTCGAGACAGTCTTCGTGGTGCCGTTCTCGTTGAACAGCACGACGGCGACGTCGCCGTTCTGGAGCGGCTTTTTGAGCACGTCCAGGCCGCCGCTCGACGAGATCCGCGTCGCCTGCTTGCCGAGCGGGTCCTGGTCGATGGCGATGACGTCGGCGTTGAGGTAGGTCGAGAAGGTGGCGACGCTGGCGGAGCGGAGATCGGCGCCGGCGATCAGCGGCGCGGCCATCGCGGCCCAGAGCGTGAAGTGGGCGCGGTCCTCCTGGAAGTCCATGCCGTCGCCGACTTCGAGCATGTCGGGGTCGTTCCAGGCGCCGGGTTTCGCGGCCGAGGCGAGGCCGACGTTCTGGCGGTAGATCGAGTCGATGCTGCCCCAGTTGTTGGTGATGTCACCGGTGGTGCGCCACAGGTTGCCGACGTCCGGCGCCCAGGTCGACGGGCTGAAGTTCCCCCATTCGCAGATGCTGTAGGCGATCGGGCGGCCGGTCGCCTTGAGCGCGTCGCGCATCGCGGAGTAGCGGCGGACGTAGTCCTGCTGCGTCTCGCCGGCGGGGCTGCCGCAGTTGTCGTACTTGAGGTAGTCGACGCCCCAGCTCGCGAAGAGGGTGGCGTCGGCCTGCTCGTGACCGAGGCTGCCGGGGTAGTGCTGGCAGGTTTCGGAGCCGGCGCTCTCGTAGATGCCGAACTTCATCCCGCGGGCGTGGATGTAGTCGCCGAGGGCCTTGAGGCCGCTGGGGAACTTGGCGGAGTCGGCGACGAGGTTGCCGTTGCCGTCCCGTGTCTTGGTCATCCAGCAGTCGTCGAGGTTGACGTAGGTGTAGCCGCGGTCTCGCATCCCGGAGCTGACCATGAGGTCGGTGGTCTGCTTGACGAGCGTCTCGTTGATGTCGCACTCGAAGGTGTTCCAGGTGTTCCACCCCATGGGTGGCGTTCTCGCGAGGCCGTTTTCGAGGGCTTGCGCGGGCGGGCTGCTGAGGGCGGCGCCCGCCAGGACGGCGGCAAGGACGGCGAAGACTCGGCGCATGGCGGCTCCAACCGGACGGCGTTGTCTGGACCACTGCACGCAGCATCGGTGTCGGGTCCTGCGCGGTCAAGCGCCATTTTGAGTATTCGTGTTGGATTCCCGACTAAAGTTGTGCGTTCTCGTCGAGTAGCCGCCGGGCAACGTCCACGGTGGCGGCCCCGGCAACGGCCATGGCCTCGGTGTCCCGCAGCGAGCGGCAGAGGACGAAGGCACCTTCGAGGTTGTTGACGGCGGCGATGGTCAGCGTCCGCGCGGCGGCTCGGCTCAGGCCGAACTTCCCGAACTTTTCGGTGCCGGCGTCGATCCAGGCGGTGAAGACCTCGGCGGTGGCCTGCCGCAGCGGTTCGTTGGTGGAGGCGACCTCGAGGGCCACGGTCGCGATCGGGCAGCCTTCGACGTAGTCGGTGGCTTCCAGGGTGGCGATCCCGGCGGCGAAGAAGGCTTCGATCCCGCTGATCAGATCGGGAGCGGGCGCGATGAAGAGGTCGAAGAGCTGGATGTAGGCGAGCCCGGAGGTCCGGACGACTTCCGTGCCGAGCTGCTCCTTGCCACCGGGGAAGAAGTGGTAGAGCGAGCCGAAGGGGGCATTCGCTTCCGAGACGATCTGCTTCAGCCCGGTGCCGGTGTAGCCGTTGCGCCGGAAGAGTTCCGCGCCGGCGGCCATGATGCGTTCTTTGGTCCCTGCCACGGGATCGAGGATACGCGCTCGTTAGAGCGTTCTACCGAGTCCGGCTTGTCCACAGCCGGGCAGTGATGTGGACAAGCCGGCGCTCGAGTCGGCTTTTCGCGGGTTCTGTCGGCGGCTCCCGATACACTGGATGCGGGGCCGGTCCCCCGGAGAGGGCGGGGGCTGCGTTGGGGGCGGCGATTCCGCCGGGGCGCTGGCTAGTGGATGTCCCAGGCCGGGCCCGGGTCCTCCGCGTCGTCGCGCACGATCGTTCCCTCGATCAAGCCGTACGGCCGGTCCGCCGCGTAGAACACCTCGTTGTCGTTCTTCAGCCCGAACGGGCTCAGGTCCACCAGGAAGTGGTGCTTGTTCGGCAGCGACAGCCGCACCTCGGCGACCTCTTCGCGGGCCTTCAGCACCGCTTCGCCCATCGCGTAGAGCGTCTGCTGCAGCGAAAGGCTGTGCTTCGTCGCGAACGTCTCCAGCATCAGCCGCCGGATTTCGCGGTGGCTCTCGGCCCAGTCGATGTCCTCGCCCTCGTAACGCCACCGCGCCGTCACGGCGGTCGCGAGGATGCGGTCGTCGGTCTCGGCGAGCGTTGTGTACTGGTCGCGCGGGAAGCCGTGGAACTCCGATCCCGTGGACTTCAGCAGCGTCAGCCCGTCGATGCCGGACACGACCCACGCGCGGCCGTCGCGGACCGTCACCGCCGTGGTGCGCCGCTCGTCGCCGGATCGGCTGAACGCGTGGTCGTGCGGCTCGCTGCCGACGGGGATCCGGTCCCAGCCGTGCTCGTCGATCTTGATCCGCGCGCCCGTGATGTTGCCCTGCGTGCCGGTGAAGTGCCGCGCCAGGCGGAGACCGAAGTCCTCGATCTCGCCGACCGGCGCCTCCTTCGCGAAGGCGTACACGGTGTTCTTCTGCGTGTCGGTCGCGAGCACGCCGGCGTTGTCGCCGGTGAGGTGCGTCGCCGCGAGCTCGCCCCGTAGCGACGTCGACACGGTGAGGTCCTTGAGGTGGTGCACGGGGCCGTCGCGGCGCACCGTCACCAGGCGGACCTCCGCCTTGCCGTACTGGTTGGGGCCCAGGGTGATGGCCACGGTTCAGCTCCCTCGGTAGGTCGAATAGGCGAACGGGCTGAGCAGGAGCGGCACGTGGTGGTGCGCGGTGCCGTCGGCGATCCGGAAGGTGAGCGCCACCTCCGGGAAGAAGGCGTCCGGGCCCAGGTAGGCGCCGGTGTCGAAGACCAGGCGGTAGGCGCCGGGCTCGAGGGTTTCCGGGCCGAGGTCGCGGATGCGGCCGTCGCCGTCGGTGCGCCCGTCGGCGATCGGCTTGCCCTCGGCGGTCTCGAACCGGACGGCGATCCCCGTTGCCGGACGGCCGGTCGCCGTGTCGAGGACGTGGGTGGTCACGAGGCTCACGCGGTCACCGCTTTCGCGAGTCGGAGTTCGGCGATCTTGAGGAGTTCCCGCCCGGCGACGGCCAGTTCGGTCGCGGGAGCGTTGTCCAGTCTTTCGCGGAGGATCTTCAGGAGTTCGTCACCGCTGCGGCCGCTGGCGCAGACGAGGTAGACGTGGCCGAACTTGGCTTCGTACTCGGCATTGGCGGCGGCGAAGGCGTCGACATTGTCCACACCGGACTGTTCCGAGCGCGCCCAGCCGTCCGCCGGCTTTTCGCCGATCCGCGGGTGGGCGGCCATGGCCTGCCGGATCTCGTCGGTGGTCAACGGCAGGTCGGCGGCGGCCTTGAGCGCGTCGACGTCGGCGTACGGCCGGCGCTCGAGGATCGCGTCCACCCAGCGGGGGACGGCGAGGCAGGCGGTCAGCGCCGGACGCACGTTCTCGGCGTCGGCGGCGTTGAAGTCGGTGAGGGTGAGCAGCACGGGGAACTCCTCGTGAGTGGCGTCCCGCTGACCGTACGTCGGCGCCGGAGTTCCGTCAACATTTTGTTGAAAGCGCTGGTCAGTCGGTTTCCCGGTTGAGGTAGTTGTAGACGGTGAAGCGCGTGACGCCCAGCGCGTCGGCCACCGAGGAGACGGATTTCCGCAGGCCGAAGGCACCGCGTTCACGCAGGATCCGCACAGCCCGCTGCTTCCCGGCGCGGTCGAGTTCGCCCAGCTTGGCGCCCATCTCGCGTTCGAGGTCGGCGATGAGCCGGGCGAGGGCATCGGTCAGTTCGACGACGGTTTCCGGTGAGCCGGCCTTGCCTGTGGCGCGCGGTCCGACGACGGTTTCCGGTGAGCCGGCCTTGTCTGCGCCGCGCGGTCCGGCCGCTGCTCCCGGGCTTCTCGCGCTGGTGGGTTCAGAGGCCACATCCGCGCCGACTGGTTCAGGGGCCATGTCCACGCTGCCTGGCCCGGCGGCCGTGCCTGCGCCGACTGGTTCGCCGGCACCGGCCCGATCCACTCCGGCCGGTCCGGCGGCACCGGCCGGGTCCGTGCCGGCCAAGCGCACCTGCAGCGTCACCTGGGTCGCGCCGCCCTCGATCGCTGCCTTCGCGATGGCCGGAATGGCGTCGAGCAGAGCCTTCGCCTCGCCCCGCGCGAGCGTCCCGAGCGGCCCGAAGTCCGTCTCCAGCCCCGCTTCCACCGCGGCGTCGCGCGCGGCGAGCGCGTGCTCGGGCGGCGAACCCTCGCCGTGGAACGGTTCGCTGGTGAACTCCGCTTCCAGTCGCACGAGGATGACCGTAACGCGCCGCGTCCGTCGTTGACGAGCGGCGCGCGCCGTGGTTACTGTCGTTGTGCGAAACCGTCTTTCCGTACTGTGAAATCGGCGGTGGTTCAATCCTCCCGGAGAAGGGTTTTCGGATGGATCTTGTGGTGCGCGCGGCCCGAGCCGTCACGGCCGAGGGCGAGGTTCCGGCGACCCTCGGCGTCGACGGCGGCCGGATCGTCGCGGTCGAAACCGGCGGCGCTTCGTTGTCCGGCGACCGAGTGGTCGACCTCGGCGACGACGTCGTGCTGCTGCCGGGACTCGTCGACACGCACGTCCACGTCAACGATCCCGGCCGCGCCGAGTGGGAGGGCTTCGAAACGGCGACGCGCGCAGCCGCGGCGGGCGGCGTCACCACGATCGTGGACATGCCGCTCAACAGCCTGCCCCCGACGGTCGACGTCGCGGCGCTGGAGGTCAAGCGCAAGGCGGCGGCCGGCCGGGTGCACGTGGACGTCGGCTTCTGGGGCGGCGCGATTCCCGGCAACGTCGGCGACCTGCGCGCCCTGCACGAAGCCGGCGTGTTCGGCTTCAAGTGCTTCCTGCTCCACTCGGGGGTCGACGAGTTCCCGCCGCTCGACCCGGCGGGGCTCGACGAAGCGTTGCGCGAGCTGAGTTCCTTCGACGCGTTGATGATCGTCCACGCGGAAGACGCTCACGAGATCGATTCGGCGCCGGAGCCGCACGGCGGTCGCTATGTCGACTTCCTCCGCTCGCGGCCGCGTGAGGCGGAGAACCTCGCGATCACGCACGTCATCGAGGCGGCCCGCCGTCACAACGCGCGAGCGCACATCTTGCACCTTTCGTCGGCCGAGGCGTTGCCGCTGGTCGCCGCGGCGCGACGCGACGGCGTGGCGCTGACGGCCGAAACCTGCCCGCATTACCTCAGTTTCATCGCCGAGGAGATCCGCGACGGCGCGACGCAGTTCAAGTGCTGCCCGCCGATCCGGGAGGCGGCCAACCGCGAGCTGCTGTGGCAGGGACTTGCCGACGGCGTGATCGACACCATCGTCAGCGACCATTCGCCGTGCACGCCGGAGCTGAAACGCTTCGACAGCGGCGACTTCGGGCTCGCCTGGGGTGGGATTTCGAGCCTGCAGCTGGGGCTGCCGGCGATCTGGACCCAGGCCAGGCAACGCGGGTTCGCGCTCACCGACGTCGTCCGCTGGATGGCCGAACGGCCGGCGGCGCAGGCCGGGATGCGCCGCAAGGGTCACCTGGCGGCCGGGTACGACGCCGACTTCTGCGTGTTCGCGCCGGACGAGGCGTTCGTCGTCGACGTCGCGAAACTGAAGCACCGCAACCCGGTCAGCGCGTACGACCGGCGGCCGCTCGCCGGCGTCGTGCGCTCGACGTGGTTGCGGGGCACCGAAATCACCGGCGACGAGCCACGCGGCGCGTTGCTGAACCGGGGGGACTGCTGAAATGGAGGCTGCCTTGTCCGACCGTCCTGAGTGGACTGAGCTACCCGACCTCGCGTCCCGCCGCTTCGGCGGGACGGTGATGTGGGCGACCGACGAACTGTTCGCCGAGAAGGAGAACCTGGTCAACCCGTGGACGCCGGCGCACCGCGCCGAGACGTTCGGCCCGAAGGGCCAGGTCTACGACGGCTGGGAGACCCGCCGCCACCGCGAACCGGGCGACGACCAGGCGCTGGTCAGGCTCGGTTTGGCCGGCACGGTCACCGGAGTCATCGTGGACACGGCGTTCTTCAAGGGCAATTACCCGCCGTTCGTCTCGGTCGAGGCGGCGTCGGTACCGGGCTACCCGTCGGCGGCCGAGCTGCAGACGGCGGACTGGGACGTCCTGGTCGACCACGCCCCGGCGGCCGGTCACACGGAGAACTTCTACGCGGTCAACGGTTCGCGCCGCTACACGCACGTGCGTTTGACGCAGCACCCGGACGGCGGGGTGGCGCGCCTGCGCGTCCACGGAATGCCGATCCCGGACCCGGACCTGCTCGATCCGGACGCGCTCGACTTGGCGGCGTTGGAGAACGGCGCCGTGGTGACGGGATGCAGCAACAAGTTCTACTCATCGCCGAACAACCTGCTCTCACCCGGCCTGGCGGCGCACCAGGCAGAGGGCTGGGAGACGGCCCGCCGCCGCGACGACGGAAACGACTGGGTGACGCTCCGCCTCGCGGGCGCGGGCATCGTCCGGTTCGCCGAGCTGGACACGAGCAACCTGAAGGGCAACGCCCCGGGCTGGGCATCGGTGAGCGGCCGCGGCACCTACGGCGAGTGGGTCGAGTTGCTGCCGAAGACCCGTCTGCAGCCGGACACCCGCCATCGCTTCGCTTTGAAGGACGGGCCGGAGGTGACGGAGGCCCGCCTGGACATCTACCCGGACGGCGGACTGGCGAGGTTGCGCCTGTTCGGCCGGCTCACCGAGGCGGGCCGGACGAACTTGAAGGCCCGCTACGCCAAGACGCGTTAGTCGTTCGCGCCGGGGCGGTTGAGGTAGGCGGAGGCCAGCGAGAGCACACAGGCACAGCCGATGATGGCGCTGACCCACCACTGGAGCCCGACCACGACGCTCCAGACGAAGCCCGCCGCCGCCAACACGGCGACGAGGATGTTCCGGAACTGCAGCGGGGTCGGTTTGGCCATGTCATCAGCCTCTCACGGGCGGGTGCGGGGTCGCGGCGGGCCCATGCGTCTTGCGGTGGGGCCTTGCACCGAGCTGGTGGCGGACTGAGGCTGGTCCGCCGCCGCCGCCGCCGCCGCCGCCGCCGCACCGGCCGGCCGGTGCGGCCGGCCCAGCCGCAGGTCCGCCGGCGTGACCGCGGCCGTGCCGCTGCTGTCGCCGCCGCACCAGCCAGCCCAGCCGCAGGTCCGCCGCCGTGCCGCTGCTGTCGCCGCCGCACCAGCCGGCCCAGTCGCAGGTCCGCCGCCGGGACTGCGGCCGTGCTGCCGTTGGCCGCCGCCGAAGCGGCGGCGCCCGCTTGTTCCCGTGGTGTGCGCCGGACAGCGGCGCGCCCGCTCATCGCCTCTGAGGCTTGCGCCTCGGCGGCGGCGAGGCGTGCAGTGCCACGCGAGGTCAGACCTGTGCCGGTCTGGCCTCGCCGCGAGTTGGCTGCCGGGGTTGCGTCTGACCGCCGCCGGACTGGCCGCTCGTCCCCGCCCCGCCCCGCCCCGCCGTGCCCTTGCCCGGTCCTCAGACCTCTGCGCGCTGGCCTGGCTCGAGCAGCACTAGGCGGTCGGTGAGGCCGGCCGACTCGAACTCCTTGCTCAGCACGTCCGGTCCCTCGCTGAAGTGCTGCCAGCCGCGGAAGTGCAGCGGTACTACCTTCGCCGCGTCCAGCACCTTTGCCGCCTCGACCGCGTTTGCGCTGGTCAGCGTCAGGGGAGCGCCGTCGAAGAACTTCGTGCGCGCTGCGCCGGCGAACAGGAGCGCGATGTCGATGCGGAACCGCGACGCGATCTCGCGCACCAGTTCGACCGACGCGTTGTCCCCGCTCACGTACACCGTCGGCAGGTCGGTGCCGCTCAGCACGAAGCCGGTGACCTCGCCGGTTGTCGACTCGGCTCCCTCCGGGCCGTGCAGCGCCGGGACCGCGGTGACCGTCAACGGTCCGACATGTGTCTCCTCCCATGGCTTCAAGCCCTGCGCGGTCCCGCCGAGCCGTTCGGCTCCGCTCGGCGTGACCAGGGTCAGCGGCACCGTCCCGAGGTAGGCGCGGCCGCGGTCGTCCAGGTTGTCCGGGTGCTGGTCGTGGGACAGCAGGACAGCGTCCACCACGCCGACCGCTTCTTCGGTCAGCACCGAGTCCTCGGTCTTGACCAGCACGCGGTTGCCGACGGGGTGGTCGCCGGGCGCGTCGAAGGTCGGGTCGGTGAGCAGCCGCACGCCGCCGAGCTCCAGGAGCGCGGTGGGGCCGCCGGACAAGGTGATCCCCAGTTTCTCGGTCATGCCCCTGGCCAACAGCGGGAACGTGCGTTCTCTTCCCTACGGTGCCGACTGCCTCCGTGAGCTGATCACGCCGGTGTTGAACCCGGCCAGGTGGAGCCCGCCCGCGAAGCGCGCGTGTTCGATCTTCACGCACCGGTTCATCACGACGTCCAGCCCGGCTTCCCGCGCCCGGTCGGCCACCGGCTCGTGCCACAGCCCGAGTTGCAGCCACAGCGTCCGCGCGCCGGCGTCGATCACCTCTTCGGCCACCTGCGGCAGGTCGTCGTGCTTCCGGAAGACGCTGACCAGGTCCGGTTCACCCGGTACGTCCCTGAGCGACGCATACACCGGTTTGCCGAACAGCGTGTCCAGCCGCGGGTTGACGAAGCTGACCTCGTAGCGCGTCGACGAGAGCAGATACGTCGCGACGAAGTAGCTCGGCCGCGCCGGATTGGCGGACGCGCCCACCAGCGTCACCGACTTCGTCCGGTTGAGGATCGCCCGCCGTTCGACGGCGCCCACCGCGTACGTCATCCGGCCACCGCCTTGCCCAGCGCCTGGTCGAGGTCCCAGAGGATGTCGTCGACGTCCTCCAGCCCGATCGACAGCCGGATCAGGTCGGGGCCGACGCCCGCGGCCGCGAGCTGGTCCTCGGACAGCTGTGCGTGCGTGGTCGACGCCGGGTGGATCACCAGCGTCCGCGCGTCTCCGACGTTCGCCAGGTGCGACAGCAGTTCCACCGATTCGACGAACTTCTCGCCCGCCGCCCGGCCTCCGTCGATGCCGAACGAGAACACCGCGCCCGGCCCGGCGGGCAGGTACTTCTTCGCCAGGTCGTGCTGGGGATGTGCGGGTAGCCCGGCGTACGACACCCACGCCACCCGGGGATCCGCTTGGAGGTACTCGGCGACCGCCTGGGCGTTGGCGACGTGCGCGTCCAGCCGCTGCGGGAGCGTCTCGACCCCTTGTAGCAGCAGGAAAGCCGAGTGCGGCGACAGGACCGCGCCGATGTCCCGCAGCTGCTCGGCGCGCAATCGGGTGCAAAACGCGTACTCGCCGAAGTTCTCCCAGTACCGGAGGCCTCCATAGCTTTCGACGGTCTCGGTCATCCGCGGGAACTTCCCGTTGCCCCAGTCGAACTTCCCGGACTCGACGACGATCCCGCCGAGCGTCGTCCCGTGCCCGCCGAGGAACTTCGTCGCCGAGTGCAGCACGATGTCCGCCCCGTGCTCGATCGGGCGGCACAGGTACGGCGTCGCCAGTGTCGCGTCCACCACGAGCGGGATGTCGTGCGAGTGCGCGAGATCCGCCAGCGCCGCGATGTCGGCGATACCGCCGCCCGGGTTGCCGATCACCTCGGTGTAGAGCAGCCGGGTCCGGTCGGTGATCGCGGCCGCGTAGTCGTCGATCCCGCCGCTGACGAACGTCGTCTCCACCCCGAAGCGCCTCAGCGTGCCGGTGAGCTGGGTGACCGTGCCGCCGTAGAGGCCGCTCGCCGACACGATGTGGTCGCCCGCTTCGGTCAGCGCGCTGAAGGTGAGGAACTCCGCGGCCTGACCGCTCGCGGTCGCCACGCCGCCGATGGCACCTTCGAGGCTGGCGATCCGCTCCTCGAACGCGGCCACGGTCGGATTGCCGATGCGGCTGTAGATGTTGCCGTACTTCTGCAGCGCGAAGAGGTTCGCCGCGTCGGCGGCGTCTTCGAAGACGAAGCTCGTGGTCTGGTAGATCGGCACGGCCCGCGCGCCGGTCGCCGGATCGGGTGCGCCGCCCGCGTGCAGTGCGCGGGTCCGGAAGCCCCAGGTGCGTTCACTCATCGGTTCTCACCGTAACCGTCCTCCCCATCGGATGGCCACGCCTCCCAGGTGGCGGGCGCGGTCATTTCGTGCTCTCGACGGTAGCACGATTCGAGATTACGTGCGCTACACTCGAAAGCATGAAATGCGCCGCCTGTGGCAAGCCGCTGCCACCTCGTGAAGGTTCTGGGCGAAAACGCCAGTACTGTGATGCCACCTGCCGGAGTGCCGCCCGCCGGCAACGGGAGCACGTAAAGACGGACTTGACATATCCCGATCGTCAATACATTCTTGACAGCGTGCCGGCACACGGGCCGTTGGGTTCGGTGCGCGAAGCATTGCGGAAGCTGCGCGAGGCGGAAGAGGCACTGCGGGACACGGTGGACGTGGCCAGGACGGCCGGGCACACGTGGCAGGAGATCGGCGACCTGCTCGGCACGAGCCGGCAGGCCGCTTTCCAGCGGTTCGGCCGGCCGGTCGATCCGACGACGGGAGCATCGATGACGGACTTGAAGCCACCGGACGCGATCGATCGCGCCCGGGAACTCGTGGCGGAGCTCGTCGGCTGCCAGTGGCACGAGGTCCGCCGGGACTTCGACGACCGCATGCGCGACGCGGTCGGCGAGGACGAGCTGAAGCTCGCCTGGGCCCAGGTGGCCGGGTCGGTCGGGCGGTACGAGCGGACGGGGGAGCCGTATGCGCGGTCCATGGGCGACCACACGGTCGTCCACATGCCGCTGGCCTTCGAGGCCGGCGAGCGGACCGTCCAGGTGACCTACCGGGAAGACGGCCGAGTGGCCGGGTTGTGGATCCGGCCGCCCGAAGAGTAGCCGGTGATCAAGGGGAACCATGGAAGCACAGGGGGAGAGATGAAGAGAGCGATAGCGGCTGTGGTCGCGGTCTTGGCGGCACTGGTGGCCCCGGCCGCCCAAGCCGCCGAGGTGCCCACGGCGGCGCAGCAGCTCGAGTGGGTGGTGGACGCGACCGGGCGGGTCCCGGTGTCGGACGCCGAGGTCCGCCAGCACGTCGCCCAGGTCCTGCTGGACGTGGTGGGCGGTACGGCGGGTGTCAACGGTGCGCTCGGCGGGCTGGGCCTGCTCCAGGTGAAACGGATCGTCACGGAGGCGCCCGACCACGTGGAAGCGGCGGTGCACGGGACCACCGACGACTACCTGCTCAGCCTGCACGTGGACCAGGCCGGGCTGATCGACGGGCTTTCGGCGAAACCGGACGACCCGGTCCCGGCGTCGTGGCCGGAGGTCGACGCGCAGCTCGCGGCGCTCGGCACCCGGGTGTCGTTCGGCGCGTCGGAGATCCTGCCGGACGGGCGCTGCCGGGACGTGCACGGCGTCCGCGGCGACGTGCAACGGCCGTTGGGGTCGGCGTTCAAGCTCTACGTCCTGGGCGCGCTCGGCAAGGCGGTCGCCGAGCACCGGGCGTCCTGGACCGAACAGCTCGCGATCCGGGACGACTGGAAGAGCCTGCCGTCCGGGGTGCTGCAGAACGAACCGGCCGGCACGCGGCTCCCGTTGTCCACCTACGCCGACAAGATGATCTCGATCAGCGACAACACCGCCACCGACCACCTGATCCACCGGCTGGGGCGGGACGCCGTGCAGCGGCAGCTCACCGCGTTCGGCAACCAGCGGCCGTCGGCGAACATCCCGTTCCTGACCACGAAGGCGATGTTCGAGCTCAAGGCCACGCAGTACCCGGCTCGTGCCGACGCCTACCTGGCGTTGCCACGCTGGGCGCGTCCCGCGGCGGTCGCCGGGCTGGAACGGCTTCCGCTCACCGGCCTCCAAGGCTGGCAGGCACCCGAGAAGATCGACGACATCGAGTGGTTCGGTTCGCCGGACGACATCTGCCGGGCGTTCTCCGGACTGCAGAAGGAGAACCAGCCGGAAATCGGGCACGCGTTGTCGCTGAACGACGGTGGCCTCGGAGTCGACCGGGCGAAGTTCCCCGAGGTCTGGTTCAAGGGCGGCAGTGAACCCGGCGTGCTGACGTTGAACTACTTGGCGCGCACGGCGGACGGCCGCTCACTGGTCACCAGCGTCATGGTGTCGGACCCGGTCGCGCCACTGAACGAAAGCCACGTCGCGGCACGGGGAATCGCCGTCGCAAAGGGCGCCGTGGCGCTCCTCGCGGCTACGCTTCGTCCGTGACGGTGCGGTGGAGCCTGACGATCGACTGCGCGGAACCCCGCGCACTGGCGAGGTTTTGGGCGGTGGCCCTCGGCTACATCGAGCGGCCACCACCCGCCGGGTTCGCCACCTGGGAGGCCTGGTTCGCACACCAGGGCGTGCCCGAGGAGGAGTGGGGCGACGGCGCCTACCTGAGCGATCCGGAAGGCGTGCTGCCGAGCCTGAGCTTCCTCAAGGTGCCCGAGGGAAAGGTCGCCAAGAACCGGGTGCACCTGGACGTCCAGGCCGGTGGCGGTCGCGACGTTCCGTGGGAGACGCGGTGGGAGCGGGTCGTCGAGGCGGTCGCCCGCCTCACCGCGGCGGGCGCGACTGTTGTGCGCGAAGACGTGCTGGACGGTCGCCCGGACCACGTCGTCATGGCGGATCCGGAGGGCAACGAGTTCTGCGTGCTCTGAGCTGTCGATCCGGGGGCGCCGCGTTCGTGTGGGGGGTGGATCCGGACACGAAGGAGTGCTCATGAAGTTCACCGACGAAGAGATCGGCTACCTGCGTTCGCAGCCACTCGCCCGCGTGGCCACGCTCGGCGATGGGGAACAGCCGGACGTCGTCCCGCTCGCGTTCGAGTTCGACGGCGAGCACTTCTGGGTCGGCGGGACCGGCGCGGCCGTGGCGGCCACCCGCAAGTTCCGGAACATCGGTGCCGGCCGGCGGAAGGTCGCCTTGGTGGTGGACGACCTGGTGTCGCTGCAGCCGTTCATCGCGCGGGCGATCCGCGTGTACGGCGAGGCGGACGATCCCGTGGAACGGACCGGGCTGGTGGGGCCGGGGCTGTACACGCGGATCACCCCGCGGATTTCGTGGAGCTGGAACATGGCGGGGGAGCCCGTGGGCGAGACGTGGTACGAGCCGAGGAGGGTGGTTCATGGCTAGTTGATCCGGGCCGGATGACCCAGGTCACGCACGACGTCTGCACGTTCCGGTCACATCGGCCGCCGCCGCGGGGTCTACTGCTACGACTGCGGCGGAAGGAACGGGGCACGGTGGACACGCTGACCGAACGGTTCGAGCAGGAGCGGCCGCGGCTGCGCGCGGTCGCCTACCGGATGCTCGGTTCGGCGAGCGAGGCCGACGACGCCGTTCAGGAGGCCTGGCTGCGGTTCGACCGCACCGACCTGAGCGAGGTCGAGAACGTCGGCGCGTGGCTGACGACCGTCGTCGCGCGGGTGTGCCTGTCGATGCTGCGCACGCGACGCAACCATCGCGAGGAGCCCTTGGACGACCGGCCCGAGCAGGGCGAGGACCGCCGGGACCCCGAGCAGGAGGCGGAGCTGGCCGACACCGTCGGGCTGGCGCTGCTGGTCGTGCTCGACGCTCTGGCGCCGGCCGAGCGGGTCGCGTTCGTGCTGCACGACATGTTCGCCGTGCCGTTCGACGAGATCGCGCCGATGATCGACAAGACACCGGCGGCGGCTCGTCAGCTGGCGAGCCGGGCCCGGCGGCGGGTCAGGGGCGGCTCCGCCGTGGACGCGGACCTGCCGCGGCGGCGGAAGGTCGTCGAGGCGTTCCTGGCGGCGTCCCGGGGTGGCGACTTCGACGCGCTGCTCGCGCTCCTCGCGCCGGACGTGGTGCTGCACGCGGACCGGTTCGTCGGCCCGAGCCCGGCGCCGGTCGTGCTGCGCGGCGTCGAAAACGTGCGCAAGGGCGCGGTGCTGGCCTCCGAACGGGCCCGTTCCAGCGAACTGGCCCTCGTGGACGGCTCGCCGGGCCTGCTCTGGATGCCGGAGGGACGGCTGTCGGTCGTCCTGGCGTTCCGGGTCGACGGCGACCGGATCGCCGGCATCGAGGTCATCGCCGACCCGGAACGGCTGCGCGAGCTGGAGCTGGCCGTCCTCGACTGACCTGGGTCAGCCCAGGGCGGCGCGGAGGCGCGCGTTGCGCTCGGCCGGTGTCTGACGCGGGCAGCTCACGCACTTCGGGTTGCCGACCTCGTAGATCAGGCAGCACGAGGCGCGGTGCACCGCGGGTGTCCGGCCGACGCGCACGAAGCGGGGCTTCGGCAGGTCCAAGCCGATCGCGGCGACGAGCGGCTCGGCCAAGGCCATCGCGCGTTCCGGATCGGACGTCCACAGCAGCCGGTTGCCGATCGAGTCGGTGGCGATGGCACCGAGTGCACGCGCGCGGGCTCCGGTGACGTCGGCGATCGTCGCGATGGCGGTCCCGAGTGCCTCGCCGAACGCCGCACCGAGCTCGGGCAGGCCGCCGGGGAGGGGCCGGGTGGACCGGGCGCCGAGGAACCGGCCGTCGGCGAGGAGGTCGATCTCCACGGCGTCGAGCGACGGGTCGGCGAGGGTCCCGGCGACCAGGCCTTCGAGCGCGGGAGCTACGAGCACCGACGAGAGCGAGTACCACCAGATCGTGCCGAGCACCTCCGGCGCGGCGCAGCCGTAGAGCTTGGCCGCCCCGCCGATGCGGGCGCGGACCCACTCCGCGTCCGCGAGCAGGGTCGCGGACGCGGTCCAGTCGGGCTTCACGGCACCCAGCCTTCCAGACGGCGGCGGCCGGGACGGCGTCGCGAAGACCGGGGCACCGTCGGGAAGCTCACAGCCGCCGGTAGGTGGAGACCGTGAAGGACACCGTCACGGCCTGGGGCTCGCTCAGCGCGTCGAGGCGGGACCGGCGGTCGCCGCGATCGAGGTGGAAGGCCGTCGGGCCCATCTCGACCGCCTGGCGGATCTGCTGCGGGCTCAGCTCCGTCGTGCGGCGGACCTCCGTGCGTCCGGTGCGGGCGAAGTACTCGCCGAGGGTGCCGTCCAGGCGTTCTTCCTTGCGCTCGTCCACCGACAGCACCAGGTCGCCCAGCTCGCGGAGGTGGTCCGGCGCCGGGGCGGCGACCGTCAGCAGACCGCCCGGACGCAGGACGCGGTGGAATTCCGGCCCGTTGCGGGGCGCGAAGACGTTCAGCACCGCCGACGCCACTTCGTCGCCCACCGGCCACGGCTCCCACAGGTTCCACACCGCCGCGCCCAGCCTCGGGTGGGCGCGGGCCGCGCGGCGCAGCGCCACCGCGGAGACGTCCAGAGCGAGACCGACCGCCGCGGGCGCCGCCTCCAGGACGTGCGCCAGGTAGTAGCCCGTTCCGGCGCCCGCGTCGATCACGAGGCCCGAGGCCTCCGCGCAGACCCGGGCCAGCTCGTCGGCCAGCGGGCGGTACGCCTCAGACGCGAGGAAGTCCGCGCGGGCCGCCACCATCGGGGCGGTGTCCGCCGTTCCGGCCGGGATTCGCGCGTGCAACAGGTTCACGTACCCCTGGCGGGCTAGATCGAAAGAGTGGCCCGATGAACAACGCAGCGTGCGTTCGACACTCTTCAGCGGCGAAGCGCACACCGAACAGCGCAACGCCTCGACGACCCGGGGTGGCAGTGGGTCATTCCCGTGGTCGGCTGGGGTCATGGGGATATTCGACCACGACGTAACGCAACTGGACACTCCAGGACACATCCCGGGAAACCTGGCTGTAACAACCGGGCGCGGACAGTTCACGCGGGCGAAACCTCTCGCGCCGCCCCGTGAAACACCGCGCGCCAAAACTGCCATCGCACAGACCCAGGGCACGGGAGGACGATGTGCTGAACGCAGGAGACACCGCATGGGTATTGGCCAGCGCCGCGCTGGTCATGCTCATGACACCGGGATTGGCCTTCTTCTACGGCGGTATGGTCCGCGCGAAGAGCGTCTTGAACATGCTGATGATGAACTTCATCGCGCTGGCCGTGGTGGGGGTGCTGTGGGCGCTGTACGGCTTCTCGATGTCGTTCGGCGACGACGCCTTCGGCGGCCTGCTCGGTAACTTCCACTTCGCCGGCTTGGAAAACACCTTCGGGAAGCTCGCCGGCTTCGCGGTCGCCGCCACCGACTCGGCGCCCGCCGTGGCCTGGCCCGGTACCGATGCGCTGCCGGTGCTCGCGTTCGTCATGTTCCAGCTGATGTTCGCCATCATCACGCCCGCGCTGATCTCCGGCGCCATCGCCGACCGCGCGAAGTTCTGGGGCTGGACGCTGTTCGTCGTCATCTGGGTGACGGTCGTGTACTTCCCGGTCGCGCACTGGGTGTTCTCCTTCAACGGCTTCGTCGGCGAGAACGCGGTCGGTGGCTGGATCGCCAACAACCTCAAGGCGCTCGACTTCGCCGGTGGTACCGCGGTCCACATCAACGCCGGTGCGGCGGGTCTCGCCTTGGCGATCGTGCTCGGCAAGCGCAAGGGCTGGCCCAAGGACACCGGCCGGCCGCACAACGTCCCGTTCGTGCTGCTCGGCGCGTCCCTGCTGTGGTTCGGCTGGTACGGCTTCAACGCGGGTTCGGCGCTGGCCGCCAACGACCTCGCCGCCGTCGCGTTCACCAACACGACCGTCGCCACCGCCGCGGCCGTCCTCGGCTGGCTGATCGTGGAGCAGCTCAAGTTCGGCAAGCCGACCACCCTCGGCGCGGCGTCCGGCGCGGTCGCCGGCCTCGTCGCCATCACCCCGGCGTGTGGTTTCGTGAGCCCGCTCGGCGCCATCGCGATCGGCCTCATCGCCGGTGTGCTCTGCGCGCTCGCCATCTCGCTCAAGTTCAAGTTCGGGTTCGACGACTCGCTCGACGTCGTGGGCGTCCACCTGGTCGGCGGCATCGTCGGCACGCTGCTGATCGGCTTCTTCGGCACCACGAGCGTCAACGCGCTCGGTGCCGACGGCCTCTTCTACGGTGGCGGGTTCACCCAGCTGGGTCGTCAGGCGGCGGCCGCCGGTGCGGTGCTCGCGTACTCCTTCGTCCTGTCCTTCATCATCGGTTTCGCGATCAAGAAGGCGGGCGGCTTCCGCGTCAGCACCGAGGACGAGGTCGCCGGCATCGACGAGGCCCAGCACGCGGAGAGCGCGTACGACTTCACCGGGTTGTCCGGCGGTGGCGCTCCGTCCACCCTTCCGGTCAAGACCGCCCCGGCGGCGAAACTCGAGGAGAGCAAGGCATGAAGCTCATCACGGCGATTGTCAAGCCGTTCACGCTCGACGACGTCCGGTCCGCGCTGGAGCAGCTGGGCGTGCTGGGCATGACGGTCAGCGAGGTCCAGGGCTACGGCCGGCAGAAGGGCCACACCGAGGTCTACCGCGGCGCGGAGTACTCGGTGGACTTCGTGGCCAAGCTGAAGATCGAGGTCGTCACCGACGACACCAACGTGGAGAAGGTCCTCGAGGCCATCACCACGGCCGCGCACACCGGCAAGATCGGTGACGGCAAGGTGTGGGTGACCCCGGTCGAGACAGTGATCCGCGTACGGACCGGCGAGCGCGGCACGGACGCTCTCTAGGGCATACGGGATGGCCGACGGGGGCGAACTGGTCAAGGCCACCGAGCGTTTGCTCGAGGGCAGGCACGGGAGGCTGGGGGCGTCCGCACTGCGGGCGGCCCTGGTCGACCTCTACGAGTTCTGGCTGGGCAGGGGAGCCTCGGCGGCCGGCGTCGACACCGCGGAACCGGGTGTCGCGCTGGTCGCCGTGGGCGGGCTCGGCCGCCGGGAGCTGGTGCCGTTCTCCGATCTCGACCTGCTGCTGGTGCACAACGGCAACAGCGGCGTCGGCGAGATCGCGGACGCGCTCTGGTATCCCTTGTGGGACGCGAAAGTCGGGTTGGACCACTCGGTCCGCACACCCGGCGAAGCACTGAAGGTCGCTTCGGAGGACCTTCGGGTGGCCATGGGCTTGCTCGACGCCCGGCACATCGCCGGGGACGCCGAGCTGGCCGGCCGTCTGGTCGCGGCGGCGCGCGACCAGTGGCGCCGCACCGCGCGCAAGCAGATCCCGGACATGACGGCGTCGGTCCGGCAGCGCTGGAGCCGCAGCGGCGAGATCGCGCAGTCCGCCGAACCCGACCTCAAGCACGGGCGGGGCGGGCTGCGGGACTTCGCCGTCCTGGAGGCACTGGCCGCGGCGCAGCTCACCGCGCGGCCCGGCGAAGAACTCCTGGAAGCCAAGGAACTCCTGCTCGACGTCCGCACCGAGCTGCGGCGCGAGATCCGGCGCGAACGGGACATCCTGTCCGCGCCGGAGGCCGAGCTGGTGGCCGTCGAACTCGGCTTCGGTGACCGGTTCACGTTGGCGCGCAAGCTTTCCGGTGCGGGCCGCACGATCGCGTACGCGCTCGACGTCGCGCTCCGGTCCACTGTGGAGCCGCCGAAGGCGCGGTTCGGGCGACGTCCGTCGCGCACGCCGCTCGCCGAAGGCGTCGTGCTGCACGGGAACGAGGTCTCGCTGGCCCGGGACGCCGTCCCGGCGAAGGATCCGGCACTGCTGCTGCGGGTGGCCGCCGCGTCGGCGCGCACGGGCAAGCCGATCGCGCTCGGCACGCTCAAGGCGCTCGCGGAATCGGCGCCCGAGCTGCGGGCGCCGTGGCCGCCCGAGGCGTTGAACGCCCTGGTCGAGCTGCTGGGCGCGGGGGAGGGGCTGGTCGACGCCGTCGAGTCGCTCGACCGCACCGGTCTGTGGGCCCGGCTGTTCCCCGAGTGGGGTGCGGTCCGCGACCTCCCGCCGCGCTCGCCGGTGCACCAGTGGACGGTCGACCGGCACCTCGTGCGCACCTGCGTCGAGGCGGCCAAACTGACCACCACGGTGCCCCGGCCGGACCTGCTGCTGATCGGCGCGCTGCTGCACGACATCGGCAAGGGCCGCGACGCCGACCATTCGGAGCTGGGCGCCAAGATCTCCCTCCAAGTCGCGACGCGCCTCGGCTTGAGCGCGGCGGACGCGGCGACGGTGTCGGCGATGGTCCGCCACCACCTCCTGCTGCCGCACACCGCCACGCGCCGCGACATCAGCGAGCCGGAGACGGTCGGGCGCGTGGTGAAGACCCTGGACAGCGACCTCGTCCTGGTCGAACTGCTGCACGCGCTCACCCAGGCCGACTCGCTGGCCACCGGCCCCGGCGTCTGGACGGACTGGAAGGCGCGGCTGCTCGCCGAGCTCGTCACCGGCTGCGAGGAAGTGTTGCGCGGCAAAGGGTTCACCGCGCCCGAACCGATGGACGACGAACAACGCGAGCTCGTCAAGCAAGCCGTCGCTTCGGGCAACGGCGAGATCCGGATCAGTGCGCACGGCAAGGTCGTCACGGTGCTGCTGGCCGTGCCGGCCCGCGCGGAGCTGCTGGCCCCGGCGGCCGGTGTGCTCGCGCTGAACTCGATGGAGGTGCACTCGGCGGTCCTGCGCGGGCACGACGGCGGTCGCGCCGGGGTGTTCACGGCGTCGCCGAAGTTCGGGTCGTTGCCGGACGCGACGCTGTTGCGCGAGCAGTTCGCCCGCGCGGTCGCCGGCACGCTCCCGCTCACCCAGCGCCTGGCGGCGAAGGAACGCGACTACGGCTCGCCGGCTCCCGTGGCGCCGAAGGTCCTCTGGTTCGACGACGAGACGAGCGGCCCCGACACGGTGGTCGTCGAACTGCGCGCCGCCGACCGGATCGGGCTGCTGTTCCGGGTCGCGGGGGCGCTGCGCCGCTGTGACGCGGAAGTGCGCTGGGCGAAGGTCGCGACGCTGGGCGGCGCGGTGGTCGACTCGTTCGCGGTGACGCCCAGGAGCGGCCGCATCGAGCCGGGCTGGCGACGCGAGGTGGAGCAGGCGATCCTGGCCGCGGCTTCCTGACCCGGCCGGCTCAGGCGCCCCAATGTGGCCTTCGGTGCGTCAGACGCACCGAAGGCCACATTGGGTGCGGCTGACGCAACCAAGGCCACATTGGGGCGCTTCGGCTACACCGGTGCGCCGAGCCAGCGGTGGAGTGCTTCGTCCAGGCCGGGCCCGCCGTCCCACGCGACGTACCCGTCCGGCCGGACGAGCCGAGGTGCCGCCCCCTCTCGGCCCTCGACCCGTCCGGCCCACCCCGCCGGCACGGCCGCGCCCACCAGCACCGCGCGGCCGTCCGCGCTCGCCGGGACGTCGGTCGCGCGGCCGGTGATCCCCGGGTACGTCACGCCGATGCCCGACAGCTCCGCGGCGACCGCGCGCCGCGCCTCGGGGACCGCCAGCAGTTCCGTGACGACCTGCCGGACCGCCGCCGCGTCCGGGTCGGGTACGCCCAGGACCGCCTGGGCCCTCGTGCTGACCAGCACGCGCGCCGCGACCGGGTGGCGCTCGTCGTGGTAGCTGTCGAGCAACCCCGTGGGCGCCGTGCCGTGCACCGTCGCGGCCAGCTTCCAGCCCAGGTTCACCGCGTCCTGCAAGCCCAGGTTGAGGCCCTGGCCGCCGACCGGGAGGTGGACGTGCGCGGCGTCGCCCGCGAACAGCACCCGGCCGTGGCGGTACTGCTCCAGCTGACGGGACGCGTCGCCGAAGCGTGACGCCCACAGCACGTCGCCGACACGGATCTCCGGCCCGTGTGCCGCGGTCAGCGCGCGCTGCACCTCGTCGGCCGTGACCGGGGCGTCGCGGCCGAGCCGTTGCTGCTCCTCGCCGTAGACGATCGTGCGGTAGCGGCCGCCGGACAGCGGCAGCAGGTAGCCCGATCCCGACGTCGGCAGCGTCCAGTCCTCGGCCACGTCGGCGGGTTTGGCGGCCAGGGTGACGTCCGCGACGACCAGCGAGATCCGCGCCGCACGGCCGGGGAACGCGGCGCCCAGCAGTGTCCGGACCGTGCTGTGCCCGCCGTCGGCGGCGACCAGCCAGCCGGCGCGGTGCTCGCGGCCACCCGCGGTGACCGTCACGCCCTCGCCGTCCTGCGTCACGGCGGTGACGGCCGCGTCGCGCAGCACCGGCGTCCGCAGCCGCGCCTCGATCGCCGCCGTGACGTGCGCCTGCTCCACGCCGAGCCGGTACGGGAAGCACGTCGGCAGGTCGGTGTAGTCGATCGGGACGCCCGAGAAGTGCCCGGCGGGCAGCTTCGCCCGGACGTGCGGCTCGATCGCGGCGAGCAGGCCGCGGTCGGCCAGCACCTCGACCGACCGTGGCTGCAGGCCGAGGGCCTTCGACTGCGTGGTGGGCTCGGCGTCCCGCTCGACGACCAGGACGTCGACGCCGGCGCGCTCCAGCTCGAACGCGGTCAGCAGACCGGTCGGGCCCGCCCCCGCGACCACGACGTCAGGCATCGAGGTTCTCCTTGCGGAGGTACCAGACGTGCCAGGCGATCAGCGCGGCCAGCGCGCCGAACCACGTCACGTTGGTCACCAGCGAGATGAGGTCGATCGGCAGCGTGTAGACGAGCACGATGTGCACCACCGCGCTGCCCAGCAGCACCGCGCCCCAGGCGGCCGTGTCGATCCGCAGGCCGCGCCGGAACCGGGCGTCGGTGTCCCAGCGGCCGGCCCACGCCTGCGCCCCTTCGGCGCCGCGCTTGACCTCGGCGATCGTGCGGCCGAGCGTCAGCTGCGCCGGCCGGCCGACGAAGACCGTCACCAGCATCCACGCGCCGAACAGGCCGCCCAGCGCCGCTGTCCAGCCTTCGCGGATCACCAGCGTGCGCGGGTCGTCCGACAGCAGGCCGAGCACGACCGACAGCACCAGCACGCTCAGCGTGACCAGGGCGACGAGGTCGACCTTGCGGTTGCGGGCGATGGTCCACAGCACGTACGGCGCGGCCACCAGGACGCCGGCCATCAGCGCCCACCACTGGCTCACCCCGGCGGCACGCAGGCCGTAGAAGAGTGCCATCGGCACGACCACTTCGAACACGATGTTGCGCACGTTGGCGCGGACGAGCCGGCGCAGGCCGGCGTCGGGTTCGGTCTTCTGCTCGATCATCACGCGGATTCCCCAGTGGATTCGGGTGCGGTGGCCCGCACGTAGAGGTCGGCGAGATCGCGGCCGATGCGCGCGAGCTCGGCGGGTTCGGGCACGTTCGCCGCCGCGGTGGCGACGACGGCGTCGAGCCCGGCGGTCAGGGCGAGCGCCGTGGTCCGGGCGTCGAACGGCCCGAACGCGCCCGCCGCCTGCCCGGTGCGGAAGTGCTCCTCGAACAGCGCGAGCCGTCCGTTGACGCCGGCGCTCTGCGAACCGGCGTTCTTCACCAGGTCGATCAGCGCGCGGATTTCGGCCGGGTGCTCACCCACGAGTTCGACGTTCGATTCGACGAAGGCGCGCAGCTGCGCGACGTGCCCGACGGCGGCGTCGATGCGCGGCTGCATGAACGCCCCGGTGATCTCCTCGATCTCGGTGACGCAGGCCTTGAGCAGGTCTTCCTTGCCCGCGAAGTGGTAGCTGATCATGCCGGTGCTCGACAGCCCGGCGTGCTTCGCGATCCGGCTGAACGACGCCTTGAGGTAGCCGGCTTCGGCGATCACTTCGATCGCCGCCCGCACGATCTGGGCCCGCCGGCCGGACTCGGTGAACGTTCTTGCTCGCATGAGCAAAATTTAGCTCAGTCGAGCAAATCTGACAAGTCGCCAGGTCAGGGCAGGTATACAGGGGGTGAATCAGGCAGGCGCGGTGCCGTCGACGACCTGGTTGCGGCCCGCGTCCTTGGCCCGGTACAGGGCCTTGTCCGCGGCCTGCAGCAGCCGGTCGACGGCCGTGCCGCCGTCCGGGTAGGTCGCGACGCCGATCGATGCCGACAGGCCGCCGATCGCGCGGATGTGGCTGCCGTCCTCGTACTCGACCCGCAGGGACTCGATCGCCGAACGGATGCGCTCGGCCACCGCGAGCACCGCCGCCGGCCCGATGTCCGGCAGCAGGACGACGAACTCTTCGCCGCCGAAGCGGCCCACCGAGTCGTAGTCGCGGACCGCGCTCTTGATCGTCGCCGCGACCGCGCGCAGCACGGTGTCGCCCGCGAGGTGCCCGTGCTCGTCGTTGATCAGCTTGAAGTAGTCGAGGTCGATCATCAGCACGCCGAACGTGCTGCGCGTGCTCCGCTGGGCGCGGGCCAGTTCGCGCGACGCGAGCAGGTGCCACCCGGTCGTGTTGAACAGGCCGGTCTTCTCGTCGGTCGTCGCGGCGATCTCCAGCTGCTTGATCAGCACCGCCCGGTGCAGCACCAGCAGCGGCGGCACGATCGCGAGAGCGAGCGCGGGCAGCGTCGCCAGCGTCAACGCCGTGAGCAGGCCCAGGCAGAGCGTCGCGATCTCGAGGAGGTTGTCGCCGAGGCCACCGAAGAACGCCTTGATCGAACGCTGCGTGATCGTGAGCGCCGGGAGGATCGTGATCGCCGCGACCAGGAAGTACGTCACCGCGGCCAGCGCGATCGCGGTGACGCCTCGCCAGCCCGCCGTCAGCGCCGTGTACATGTCCGGCACGCCGAGACGGCTCAGGACGAGCTCGGCCGAGTAGCAGGTGACGACGACGAGCGTCGCGTTCAGCGTCGTCCGGAACGGCGGGACGCGCTTCATCCGCGCGAGGCTGCGCGTCGCCAGGTGCGCGTACAGGACGGCGATCAGCGCCGCGACGAGCGCGGGCGGCAGGAGCAGCACGCCGGCGAACGTCCAGACCGACGTCAGGTTGATGTGCGGGGTGTCGGACACCAGCCGGCGGACGCGCTCGATCTTGCGGCCCAGCTCGGCCTGCAGCACGCCGAGGATCGCGAGGACGGTGAAGACGACCAGGTCCCACCCGTGCGCGGGCACGACGACGGCGGTCCAGGCGGTGGCCACGAGGGCGACGGACTCGACGAGGAAGCAGTAGAAGATCAGTGACCCGCGCTGCCGCCAGAGGGTCCAGTGAGCAGGGTTCAGCGCCCCTCGGATCCGGCCCGCTCGGGGTTCGGCCGGACGGGCGCCGTCCATACTCAAGGCGGTGCAACTCCCCTGGGTGATTCGACGATCCGCGTCCACTTCACCACATTGGGCGACCGCGATCGACGATTGCCACACGATCGGAGCAGCGAAGGGAGGCCGCCGCCATGCGCAACCGCGAGTCCTGACGCCCCGGCCGATGTCCGCGCTACGCCGGAAGGAGGCCGTCATGCGCAACCGCGAGTCCTGAACCGCCACTCCCCGTACCGCCGCCCGAGAGGAGAACTGCCGTGCGCAACCGCGAGTCCTGAACCGCCGCAGCCCGCCCCTCCGCCCGAAAGGAGCCGTGTCGTGCGCAACCGCGAGTCCTGAAACCCGACGTCCTGCCGTTACGCGCGAGAGGAGAGCCCCGTGCGCAACCGCGAGTCCTGAACCCGCAGGTCACCCGTCCGCACCCCCGGAAGGAGCCGCGCCGTGCGCAACCGCGAGTCCTGAGCCCGCCGCCACCCAGTCCGTCCCGCACGAGAGGGGATCGTCACCATGCGCAACCGTGAGTCCTGAAGGAGCCGCGGGCCCGGGTGGGGCCGCTCAGGCGGTCGCCCCGCCGTCGACCACCAGGTCGTGCCCCACGGTGAAGGCCGCTTCGTCCGAAGCCAGCCACAGCACCGCGGCGGCCACCTCGGCGGTGGCTCCCACCCGGCCCAGCGGGATCGCCCCCTTGAGCCGTTCCGCGCGATCGGCGTCCGTCTCGCCGGGGCGCCGCGACATGTCCGTGTCGGTCGCGCCCGGGCTGACCGCGTTGATGCGGACGCGATCGGCGATGTGGTCGCGCGCCGCCGTTCGGGTCAGCGCGCTCACCGCGGCCTTCGACGCCGCGTAGGCCGCCATGTTCGGCAGCCTGCCGTGTGCGCCGATGTTCGACGCGATGTTGACGATCGCGCCGCCGCCGTGCGCCCGCATATGCGAGACCTCGTGCTTCACGCACAGCCAGGTCCCCGTGACGTTCGTGGCCAGCACCGCGCCGAAGCCGTCCTCGTCGAGGTCCGCGGCCGGTGCCGGCGACCCGAGGATGCCCGCGTTGTTGACCGCCACGTGCAGCCCGCCGTGCCGCGCGACGACCGTCTCGACCATCCGCGCTACGTCTCCCGAATCGGTGACGTCCACCGTCACCGCACTCGCGTCCCCGCCGATCTCCTTCACCGCGGCGGCGAGCCGCTGCTCGTCCCGGCCCGCGACGACCACTGTCGCGCCCTCCGCCGCGAACGCCCGCGCGGTGTCCCGTCCGATGCCCGAGCTGCCGCCCGTCACCAGGACGACCTTGCCCGCGAACCGTGCCCCCATCGTGTGCCTTCTTTCTGGTCTGATCAGTCTTGAATGAGTCGTAAAGCCTGCGAAATGGCCGCGTCCAGCCGGCTCGCCGCGTCCGCGCTCTTGCCCAGGACGCGCAGTCCTTGGAGCACGGTGAGCAGGAATCGCGCGAGTGTCGCCGGATCGCTGCCGTCGGGGAGTTCTCCCTGGGATCGCGCGCGTTCCAGCGCCATGGTGAGGGCGACCTCGAGGGTGTCCCAGCTGCGCTCCACCAGCCGCGCGACCTCGGGGTCGTGGGGGAGCAGCTCGATCGCCGCGTTGACGACGAAGCAGCCCATCCTGGTCTCGTCGCCGAGGATTTCCGCCTGGTAGCCGTCGAAAAGCCGCCGCACCGCGGCCACGCCCGAGCCCGGTCCCGACAGCTCGGCCACGACCCGGGCGTCGGTCCGCTCGGCGTACCGCTTCAACGCTGTCACGTAGAAGTCGTGCTTCGTGCCGAAGGTGGCGTACAGGCTCGCCTTGGCGACGCCGAGGTGCGTGACGAGGTCGCTGACCGACGTCGCTTCGTAGCCCTGCTGCCGGAACAGCGCGAGCGCGGCGTCGCAGGCTTCGTCGACGTCGAACTCCTTGACCCGGGACATGGAACGGACTCTACTTCTTTCGAGAACGATCGGTCAAATAAAGGCGCGACGGTGTGTCGCCGTAGCTGGCAGCGGGTGCGGTGGCACGATGGCTGCTCTGACCGGCTCGAGGGGGTGGGTGATGCACGACGTGACGCTGCCGCCGACGGTCGTCGCCGCCCACCTGCGCTCCTGCGCCGAGGAACTCGCCGCGAGCCTGCGCTGCGGCGGCCCGGGCGCCACGACCGCCGAGCTCACCGACGTCGTCGCCCACCTGATCGCCGGTCAGGAAGCCATCTCCCACGCGCTCGCCGGCCTCGCCGCCCGTGTCGAAGGCGGGGCGAACGCGCTCGCCGCGGCCCCGCCGCTGGACGTCGAGGTCGTCACCGAGGTGCTCCGCGCGGCCGCCATCGCGGCCCGCTGTTCGGCCGAAGCGCTCGACGAGGTCACGCCGTCGTTCGAATGTGTGAGCGAATCCGTCGCGCCTGACACCCGTTTGTAGCTGTCGGCGCGCGAGGTCGCTTGCCTAGCCTGGAGCTGCGGAGGTGGCTCGCATGCGCGCAGTCTGGACGGGCACGATCGGGTTCGGCAGCTACGCCGTTCCGGTGAAGGCGTACAGCGCGACGGAGGACCGCGAGCTGCCGCTGCACCAGGTCCACGAGGCCGACGGCGGCCGCGTCCGGGTGAAGCGGGTCTGCGAGGTCGACGGCGCCGAGGTGCCGCCCGAGCAGATGGTCCGCGGGTACGCCGTCCCGGGCGGTGACGTCGTGCTGCTGTCGGACCACGAGCTCGCGTCGCTGCCGATGCCCGGCCGCACGATCGCGATCCGCGGGTTCGCGCCGCTCGCCGACGTCGACCCGATCTGGTTCGCGAAGAGCTACTACCTCGAGCCGGAGCCGGCGGGGACGAAGCCGTACGTGCTGTTCAGCGAGGCCCTGCAGGAGTCGGGGCGGCTTGCGCTGGTCACCGTCGCGCTGCGCCGCCGCGAGACCCTCGGCGCGCTGCGCGTGCGCGACCAGGTGATCGTGCTGGAGACGATGCGGTGGCCGGACGAGGTCCGCGCGTCCGACTTCCCGTTCCGCCACGCCGACGTCGACATCCGGCCGGGTGAGCTCCGGCGCGCGGTGAACCTCGTCGAGGAGCTGGCCGGCGACTTCGACCCCGGCCGCGCTACCCCGACCGTTACCGCGAGGCCTTCCAGGCGTTGGTCCAGGCGAAGATCGACGGCGCGGAGGTCGTCCAGCCGACGGCGGCCGAGCAGGTGGAGGGCGTCACGCGGCTGCTGGCGGCCCTCCAGGAGACGGCGTCCGAAGCCGAGGACGCGCGCAACGCGGCCGTGGCGAAGGCGAAAGCTGCCGCGTCGAGGGCGGCGAAGGCGCGTACAACGGCGAAGCGAGCGGCTGGTCGTGGCCGCGCGAAGACGCCTTGAGTATTACTACCCACGGGTAATTGAGGGTTCTCCCACTGCTGGCCGGGTACCCGGCCGCGGCAGACTTCGTCCTGCCAGCGGGTACCGGACCGCCGGCAGGGGGGAGAACCGGACGGCCCCTGGGGAGGTGAGCCGTCCGGGGACCAGGGTTCCGGGGCGGGCCGACGGAGGAGCGGCCCGTTCCGGAATCCGCATCGCACCGCGGGGAGGCGGCGCGAACGCCGAAGCCGCCGTGGAGGGATCGAGGGGTCTCCGCGGCGGCTTTAGGCGTCCGCCACCCGCAGCATCAGCTCCGAAGCCAGGCTCAGCAGCTGCCGTTCGGTCGGCGACAGCGTCGCCTCGATCGCGCCGGCCAGCCAGCGCTCGCGTCGGACGCTGTACTCGCGCAGCACCGCCAAGCCGGCCGGCGTGATGCTGACCAGCGACCGGCGCCCGTCCGCCGGATCGGGGGAGCGCGTCACCAGCTCGCGTTCGGTCACCCACGCGAGGATCCGCGTCAGCGATTGCGGCTGCAGCCGTTCCGCTTCGGCCAGCTCGGTCGGCGTGTGCGTGCCCGCCCGGTAGAGCCGGCTCAGCACCGCCAGCACCGCCGGGCCCGGGCCGCTGGGGTCGCGCTCCGCGCGCATCCGCCAGTTCAGCCGCCCGACGCCTTCGCGGACCCGGTGGGCCAGCTCGGCCAGCTCGGGGTCCGCGCTGACCGGTGGTGCGACGTCGGGTTCGGGCTGCATGGCCCCAGGTTAGGCGGTTCCCCGGACCAGCCGGGCATAACGCCCGTCGCGCGCCAGCAGCTCGTCGTGCGTCCCGCGTTCGACGATCCGGCCCTCGTGCAGCACCACGATCTGGTCGGCGTGCTCCACAGTGGACAGCCGGTGCGCGATGGTCAGCGTCGTGCGGCCCGCGGCGAGCCGGTCGAGCTCGGCCTGCACCGAGCGTTCCGTGCGCGTGTCGAGCGCGCTGGTCGCCTCGTCGAGGATGAGCACCGGCGGGTTGCGCAGCAGGATCCGCGCGATCGCCATCCGCTGCTTCTCGCCGCCGGAGAAGCGGTAGCCGCGCTGGCCGACGACGGTGTCGTAGCCCTCGGGCAGCCCGGCGAGCGTGTCGTGGATGTGCGCTGCCTTCGCGGCGGCCTCGATCTCCTCGTCGGTCGCGTCCGGCTTCGCGAAGCGCAGGTTCTCCCGGACGGTGTCGTGGAACAGGTACGTCTCCTGCGACACCATCCCGACGCCGGCGGCGAGCGAGGCCAAGGTGACGTCGCGGACGTCGGTGCCGTCGATCGTCACCGTCCCGTCGCTCACCTCGTACAGCCGCGCCACCAGGTAGGCGAGCGTTGTCTTGCCGGAGCCGGTCGAGCCGACGAGCGCCGTCGTGGTCCCCGCCGGGACGTCGAGGTCGACGTCTTCCAACGTCAGCGGACCGTCTTCGTCGTACCGGAAGCAAACCCCGCGCATCGAGACATCGCCGCGGCGCACCTCCAGGGTGCCGGCGCCGGGCTTGTCCCCGATCTCCACCGGCAGGTCGAGGACCTCGAAGATGCGCCCGAACAGCGCCTTCGACGTCGCCACGTTCTGCCCGATCGTCTGCATCGCGCTCGCCGGGGCGACCAGCCGGTTGAGCATGCTGGTGAACGCCACGACGGTGCCGAGCGAGATCGGGGACGCCCCACCCGCCAGCGCCAGCCCGGCGATCCAGTAGACCAGCGCCGGGATGACGGTCAGGCTCATCGCCCGCGACGCGATCTGCCAGCGGCCGGCCAGCGCCGCCGCCCGTTCGAGGGACGCGATCTCCCGCGACTCGGCGCCGAACCGTTCGCGCATCGCCCGTTCGTTGCCCATCGTCTTCGCTAGCAGCACGCCGGTGACCGAGAGGGACTCTTCGACCATCGTCGTCAGCCGGGCCATCCGCCGGGTCCGGCCGCGGGCCAGGTTCCGCCGCTTCTTGCCCAGCCGCAGCGTGAACAGCAGGAACAGCGGGACGACGATCAGCGAGAGCGCCGCGAGCTGCCAGTCGAGCAGGATGAGCGCCACTGTGATGGCGGTCGTCGTCGTCAGGTTCTGCACCATCGACCCGGCGGTCGTCGTGATGACGTTGTCGACGCCGCCGATGTCGTTGAACACCCGCGAGAGCACTTCGCCGCTCTTCGTCCGGGTGAAGAAGCCGAGCGACATCCGCTGCAGGTGGCCGTAGACCGCCACGCGCAGCTCGTTCATCACGCGCTGCCCGATCGTGTTGGACAGCCCGGTGGTGGCCACGCCCAGCGACGCGCTGCCGACCGCGCAGGCGATCATCCCGCCCGCCAGGAAGCTCAGCAGCAGCGTGTCGCGGTGCGGGAGGGCGTCGTCGAGGATCTCGCGCAGCAGGAACGGCGAAGTCACGCCGAGCCCGGCCTGCACGACGATCAGCGCGAACAGCGCGGCGAGGGGGCCGCGGTGCGCGTGGAACAGGCCGGCGATCCGCCGGAGGGGGACCGGCTCGTCGGTGTCGGTGGTGGGCTCGGCGAGCGACGGACGGGCTCTGGTCGCGGAGGTCATACGCCTATGTTTACCGAATCGCGCGCAGCTTTCCAGCTATTTCCCCAAGCGAGGCCTTGGGGTAGTACGCATGCGTGTACGACGTGCGCGTACCCGTGAGGCCGACGACCTGGAGCGACTACCCTCGGGAGGGCCGGCCTCGTCCGGCGCGCCACCATCGACCCAGCTGGAGCGTGCACACCCGTGTTCGACACCCTGTCCGATCGGCTCACCGCCGCCCTGCAGACGCTCACGCGCAAGGGGAAGCTGTCCGACGCCGACATCGACGCCACCGCGCGCGAGATCCGCATCGCGCTGCTGGAGGCCGACGTCGCCCTCGGCGTGGTCAAGACCTTCATCGCGAGGATCAAGGAGCGGGCGAAGGGCGCCGAGGTCTCCCAGGCCCTCAACCCCGCGCAGCAGGTCATCAAGATCGTCAACGAGGAGCTCGTCGGGATCCTCGGCGGCGAGACGCGCCGGCTGAACCTGGCCAAGAACCCGCCGACCGTGATCATGCTGGCCGGTCTGCAAGGTGCCGGCAAGACGACGCTCGCGGGCAAGCTCGCGCTGTGGCTGAAGAAGCAGGGCCACGCGCCGATGCTGGTCGCCTGCGACCTCCAGCGTCCCAACGCCGTCACGCAGCTGCAGGTCGTCGGCGAGCGAGCCGGCGTCGTCACCTTCGCGCCCGAACCGGGCAACGGCGTCGGCGACCCGGTCGACGTCGCCCGCCGAGCCATCGCCGAAGCCAGGCACGCGCAGCACGACGTCGTCGTGGTCGACACCGCGGGCCGCCTCGGTGTCGACGAAGAGCTGATGAAGCAGGCCGCGGACATCCGCGACGCCGTCGAGCCGGACGAGGTCCTGTTCGTCGTCGACGCGATGATCGGCCAGGACGCCGTGACCACGGCCCAGGCGTTCCAGGACGGCGTCGGCTTCTCCGGCGTCGTGCTCACCAAGCTCGACGGCGACGCCCGCGGTGGTGCCGCGCTGAGCGTCCGCGAGATCACCGGCCAGCCGATCCTCTTCGCCTCCAACGGCGAGAAGCTCGAGGACTTCGACACCTTCCACCCGGACCGGATGGCGTCGCGGATCCTCGGCATGGGTGACGTGCTCACCCTGATCGAGCAGGCCGAGCAGGCCTTCGACCAGAAGCAGGCCGAGAAGGCCGCGGAGAAGCTCTCCAGCGGCCAGCTCACCCTGGAGGACTTCCTCGAGCAGATGCTCGCGGTCCGCAAGATGGGCCCGATCGGCAACCTGCTCGGCATGCTCCCGGGCGCCGGCCAGATGAAGGACCAGCTGGCCCAGGTCGACGACAAGCACCTGGACAAGCTGCAGGCGATCATCCGCGGCATGACCCCGGCCGAGCGCGAAGACCCGAAGATGATCAACGGCTCCCGGCGGTTGCGCATCGCGAACGGCTCGGGCGTCACGGTCCGCGAGGTCAACGACCTGGTCAACCGGTTCTTCGAGGCCCGCAAGATGATGGCCCAGATGGCCGGCCGGTTCGGCTTCGGCGGCGGGGGCGGCGGCTCCAAGTCCCGCAAGGGCAAGAAGGGCAAGAAGGGGCGCGGCCCCACGCCGCCCAAGGTCCGCGGCGGCTTCCCCGGCGGCATGCCGATGCTGCCCCCGGGCGGGCAGATGCCGGGCGGGATGCCCGACCTGTCGCAGCTGGGCGGCATGAACGACGTCCCGGGCTTCGACCCCTCGAAGTTCAAGCTGCCGAAGAACCCGAAGGACAATTGAGCAGGGCGTTGGGGAAGACACTGCACGCCGCCGGGGTGGTCCTGCCCGGCGGCGAGTCCCGCGAACTGTGGATCACCGGTGGCCGGATCTCGTTCGAGCCGGTGCCGGACGCCGAGACGCTGGGCCGGGACGTCTTCCTCGTGCCGGGCCTGGTCGACGCGCACTGCCACCCCGGCATCGGCGTCGGCGGCCCCGTGTCGCTCGAAGAGGCGACGGAGCAGGCGCTCACCGACCGGGCCGCGGGCACGCTGCTGATCCGCGACTGCGGGCTCCCGATCGACGTCCGGCCGCTGCAACGGCGCGCCGACCTGCCGACGATCATCCGCGCCGGGCAGCACCTGGCGCTGGCCAAGCGGTACATCCCCGGGCTCGGCATCGAGCTGGAGGACCCGTCGCAGCTGCCGGACGCCGTCGCCGAGCAGGCCCGGGACGGCGACGGCTGGGTCAAGCTCGTCGGCGACTGGATCGACCGCGGTGTGGGCGACCTCGCGCCGCTCTGGCCGGACGACGTCCTGGCCGAGGCCGTCAAAGTGGCGCACGAGAACGGCGCCCGCGTCACCGCGCACGTCTTCGGCGAAGCCGCGCTGCCCGGCCTGATCGCGTCGGGCATCGACTGCCTCGAACACGGCACCGGGCTCAGCGGCGACCAGCTCGCGGAGCTGGCGCGCAACGACGTCGCGCTGGTCCCGACCCTGATCAACATCGACAACTTCCCGGGCATCGCGGACAAGGCCGGCAAGTACCCGGCGTACGCCGAGCACATGCGGGCGCTGCACGCGGGCGTCGGCGAGATGGTCGCCACGGCGATCGAAGCGGGCGTACGCGTCTTCGCGGGCAGCGACGCGGGCGGCATGGTCGAGCACGGCCGGCTCGTCGACGAGATCGAGGCGCTGCACCGCGCCGGCATGACCCGCGAGGCGGCGCTGGCGAGCGCGTCGTGGGCCGCCCGCGACTGGCTCGGCCACCCCGGCATCGCCGACGGCGCGCCCGCCGACCTGCTCGTCTACGCGAGTGATCCCCGCGAGGACCTGGGCGTCCTGCGCCACCCTTCGCACATCGTGCTCGGCGGTGTGGTGTACGCGTAGACCCCGCCGATTTCCTTGCGGGGTCGGCACTTTAGCGTTGGGCCCGTGACGGACGACGACGGCGCACGGCGCGTGCTGGGGGCGCACTGGTGTTTCGTGGCGTTCTTCGCGGGGATCGCCGGCTACTACCTGATCAACCTGATCATCGCCGCGGGGGTCAACCGCAACGTCGGCGAGTTCGACCCCCTCGAGCTGCACGACATCGGCCCGCTGTTGCTCCTGGCGTTCGTGCCCAACCTGCTGCTCGGCCTCGGCCCCGCGGTCGGGTCGTGGCGCTGGGGCGAGGGCCTGAGCGCCGACTTCGGACTGAAGCCGACCTGGCGCGACGTCCGGATCGGCCTCGCCTGCGGCGCCCTCGCGCTGGTCGTCGGCTACGGGCTCAACCTCGTGCTGATCGCCGTCTACGGCGCCGACGACGTCTCCGACAGCCCGCTGACCGACCTCGCCGACACCTTCGACGGCGACACCGTCTGGCTGGTGCTCGCCGCGGTGATCGTCATCGCCGGCGCGCCGATCACCGAAGAGCTGCTGGTCCGCGGCACGCTGTGGAAGGCGCTGGCGTTCCACCGGGTCCCGCCGTGGGTGGTGCTGCTGCTCACCTCGGTGGTGTTCGCCCAGCTGCACGGCGAGCCGACGCGCACGATCGCGCTCATCGGCCAGGGCATGGCCATCGGGCTGGCCCGGCACCTTTCCGGCCGGGTGAGCGCCGGGGTCATCGCGCACGCGGCCAACAACCTGCCGCCCGCGGTGCTGCTGTTCGTCGCGCACTGAGGGTGTTGCGAGAATCGTGCACAGTAGTCGGACGGATACTGTGCGATCACTTTGCGGCCGCTAGGCTCGTCGTAGGAGCCGAGCGACCGCGGAGGGCCAGGCGTGACCACTTCCCAGCCCCGGGACCCGGCTTCCGACGCGCTGCCGGAGCCCGAGGAGCCGGCCGCGTTCCTCGAATCCCCGCGGCGGCACCGGTGGGGCTTCGGGGCCTTCCTGCTCGTCGAGGCCGTGCTGCTGGCGTCGGCGGCGTTCGTGTCGGTGCTGGTCGGCGACACCGGCCCCGGCCCGCTGCCGATCCGGGTCGTGCTGCTCGGCACGATGCTGCCGACGATGATCGCGGCCGGCGTCGCGGTGCTGATCACCTACCTGCGCGGCAACGGTCCCGTCGTCGACCTGCGGCTGGAGTGGCGCTGGGCCGACGTCCGCACCGGGTTCCGCTTCGGCTGTATCGGGCTCGTGTTCACCACTCTCGGCGCCTACCTCTGGACGCAGCTGGTCGGCAACGCGAACGCGACGTCGGCGATCAGCGCGCTGGTCGAGGACCGGAAGATGTCGATTTCCGCGGCCATCGTGATGTTCGTCTACCTCTGGCTGCTCGGCCCGATCTGCGAGGAGGTCATCTACCGCGGCCTGCTCTGGGGCGCCGCCGAACAGCTGCAGTGGCGCAGCGAGCGCTGGGGCCGCGTGGCGGCGTTCCTGCTGTCGACGGCGGTGTTCGCGGCCAGCCACCTCGAGCCGCTGCGGACGACGTTGCTGCTGGTCATCGCGGTGCCGATCGGCCTGGCCCGGCTGGTCACCGGGCGGCTGCCGGCCAGTATCGTCGCCCACCAGGTGAACAACTTCCTCCCGGCGCTGACCATCCTGCTCGGGGCGCTCGGGGTGGCCTCTTTCTAGGTGCGCGGGCGCCGTCTGGCAGAATGGTTCACTGCCTGCTTCCGCCGGACCCTCTCACCGTGCGAAAGCTCCTGACCTTCGGGTGCCCGCGTCCGTGTCCCCACTCGGCTCGCGTGCGCCCAGCCCAGCACCAGAGAGACTCGAGGAGAACCCACACCCGTGGCCGTCAAGATCAAGCTGCAGCGCCTCGGCAAGATCCGTGCGCCGTACTACCGCATCATCGTCGCCGACGCGCGCACCCGCCGGGACGGCAAGGCCATCGAGACGATCGGCAAGTACCACCCGAAGGAAGAGCCGAGCCTGATCGAGGTCGTCTCCGAGCGCGCCCAGTACTGGCTGGGTGTCGGCGCGCAGCCGACCGAGCCGGTCCAGCGCCTGCTGGAGATCACCGGTGACTGGCAGAAGTTCAAGGGCCTGCCGGGCGCCGAGGGCACCCTGAAGGTGGCCGAGCCGAAGCCGTCCAAGCAGGACCTGTTCAACGCGGCCCTGGCCGCGGCCGGCGAGGAGCCCTCCACCGAGGCCACCACGCCGAAGAAGAAGTCCGCCCCCAAGAAGGCCGAGGCCGAGAAGGCCGAAGCCACCGAGGGTGAGAAGGCCGAGTGAGCTTTCTGGCTGACTCCCTCGAGCACCTGGTGCGCGGGATCGTCGACAACCCGGACGAGGTCCGGGTCGAGCTGCTGACCACACGTCGTGGCCGCACGCTCGAGGTGCACGTGCACCCCGACGACCTCGGCAAGGTGATCGGCCGGGGCGGGCGCACCGCGACCGCCCTGCGCACCGTCATGGGTGGCATCGGTGGCCGCGGCGTCCGCGTCGACGTCGTCGACACCGACCGCTGAGCCTCATCGAAACACGGTCAGGATGGACGTCGTAGTCGGCCGCATCGCGAAGGCGCACGGCATCCGCGGGGAACTCGCGGTGGACGTGCGCACGGACTCGCCGGACGAGCGGTTCAGGATCGGTGCGGCCGTCACGACGAAGCTGCGTGACGGCAGCAAGAGGGAACTCACCATCGCAGCCGCCCGCGAACACAGCGGGCGGCTGCTGGTGCGTTTCGAGGAGGTCCTGACCCGCGACGTCGCCGAGACGCTGCGGGGCGCGCTCCTGCTCGCCGACACCGACACGCTGCCGCCGACGTCGGACCCCGACGAGTTCTACGACCACGAGCTGGCCGGCCTGCGGGCCGAGCTGGCCGACGGGACGGTCGTCGGCAAGGTCGTCGAGGTCGTCCACTCGCCGGCGGGCGAGCTGCTGGAGCTGGACGTCGAGGGCCGCGAGGTGCTCGTGCCGTTCGTCCGCGCGATCGTCCCCACGGTGGACGTCCCGGGCGGCCGGGTCGTGCTCGACCCGCCGGAAGGGCTCCTGGACGCCTGAGATGCGCATCGATGTCGTCACGATCTTCCCGGAGTACCTCGACCCGCTGCGCGCCGCGCTGCTGGGCCGCGCGATCGACCGCGGCCTGATCGAGGTCGGCGTGCACGACCTGCGCGACTGGACCCAGGACGTCCACCGCGCGGTCGACGACGCGCCGTACGGCGGCGGCCCCGGCATGGTGATGAAGCCGCAGATCTGGGGTCCGGCGCTGGACGACGTCTGCACGTCCGGGACGCGGCTCGTCGTGCCGACGCCGGCGGGCAAGCCGTTCACCCAGGAACTGGCCCACGCCTACGCCGCGGAAAAGCACCTGGTGTTCGCCTGCGGCCGGTACGAGGGCATCGACCAGCGGGTCGTCGACGACGCCGCGCGCCGGATGCCGGTCGACGAGGTGTCGATCGGCGACTACGTGCTGGTCGGCGGCGAGGCGGCGGTGCTGGTCATCGTCGAGGCCGTCGTCCGGCTGCTGCCCGGCGTGCTCGGCAACGCGCGTTCGGCCGCCGAGGACTCGTTCTCCGACGGCCTGCTCGAAGGGCCCAGCTACACGCGCCCGGAGGTGTGGCGGGACCTGGCCGTACCGGACGTGCTGCGGTCGGGCAACCACGCGCTGATCGACCGCTGGCGGCGTGACCAGGCCCTCGAGCGCACGGCCCGCCGCCGCCCCGATCTCCTGGCGCGGCTGCCGGAAGGTAGTCTCGACAAGCACGATCGCGGGGTCCTGGAGGGCTTGGACCCCGAGCAGGCTCAGGGCCGGTTCCGGCCGCCCGATCCCGGTCTGTAATACTTGACAGGTTGGCGTGAGTGGACTGGCCGTCCACCAGCCCGCCTTCAGCCCCCCGGGTCGCCCGCAGCTTGACCGCTGCGCGCCCGGGATCTGTACGCAAGCCATACGAAGACGAGGACGGACCACCGATGAACACCCTGGACGCGCTGGACAAGCAGTCGCTGCGTTCCGACATCCCGGACTTCCGCCCGGGCGACACGCTCAAGGTGCACGTCCGCGTCATCGAGGGCAACCGCGAGCGCAACCAGGTCTTCCAGGGCGTCGTGATCCGCCGTCAGGGCGGCGGCATCCGGGAGACCTTCACCGTTCGCAAGATCTCCTTCGGCGTCGGCGTGGAGCGCACCTTCCCGGTGCACTCGCCGAACATCGCCGAGGTCGAGGTCCACAAGCGCGGTGACGTGCGGCGCGCGAAGCTGTACTACCTGCGCGACCTGCGCGGCAAGAAGGCCAAGATCAAGGAGCGCCGCGAGAACCGCGAGACGGCCTCGGCTAACTGAGTCACAACCCGGTTACCGGTAGCCTGACGACGTGGCCGAACCCGTGTCCCAGAACGCTCCTGAGGATGACCCCGATCGCTCCGAGGAGGACCAGCCGAGGCGGTCCCGCTCCGAGGAGCGCGGGGGGTCCCGACGGCGGCGAGCCAAGCCCGCCAAGAAACGGTCGTTCTGGAAGGAACTGCCGATCCTGCTCGTGATCGCCCTGGTGCTCACGATCCTGATCCAGACATTCCTCGCGAAGGTCTTCATGATCCCTTCGGGGTCCATGGAGGCCACCCTGCACGGGTGCCCCGGCTGCACCGGTGACCGGATCCTCGTCGACCGGGTCACCTACGACTTCACCGAGCCCTCGCCGGGCGACGTGATCGTGTTCAAGGGCCCGCCGGCGTGGGTCAACAACGAGATCGCGCCGCAGGAGTCGAGCAACATCGTCGTCCAGGGCCTGCGTGGTCTCGGCTCGCTGGTCGGGTTCGCCCCGCCGGACGAGCGCGACTTCGTCAAGCGCGTGATCGCGGTCGGCGGCCAGACGGTCCAGTGCTGCGACACGCAGGGCCGGGTCGTCGTGGACGGCAAGGGGCTCGACGAGCCGTACGTCCACTGGGAAGACCCGTCCAACCAGGCCGAGCGGCCCTTCGAGCCGGTCAAGGTCCCCGCCGGGACGGTGTGGGTCATGGGCGACAACCGCAACAACTCCGACGACTCCCGGTTCCAGGGTGGCGGCGGCGTGAACGGCGCGGTCCCCGTGGACAACATCATCGGCAAGGCGCGGATCATCGTCCTGCCGCCGAGCCGGTGGGGCGGGATCACCGACCACAACCCGCAGGAAGCGGCCCAGCCGGTGGCGCTCGGCGCGCCGGCCTGGCAGAGCGGCATCCCGCTCGGTGCCGGGGTCGCGGCGGCGTGGCCGGCGCTCTTCCTGGGGCGCAAGCTGAAGTCCGGACTCCGCCGGAAACGCTAGCCACCCCGATCCGTGTCGGCAGACGGGTGATCCAGCCTTGACTCTTCCCGTTCCCCTCACCGCGGCCGAGCCGATCCGGCCGCCGCGGGCCGTGGTGCGCGGCGACCTCTTCTGGGGTCTGCAGGGCGCGCTCGACCGCCGTGGCCTCGGCCCGGTCGCCGGTGTGGACGAAGCAGGTGCCGGAGCGTGCGCGGGGCCGCTGGTGGTCGCGGCCTGCGTGCTCAAGCAGGGTGACGCGAAGCTCACCGAGCTGACGGACTCGAAGCTGATGACGGCGAAGGCGCGCGACCGCGTCTACGACCTGATCCTCAAGCGCGCCGTCGACTACTCGGTGATCGTCATCCCCACGGCCGAGGTCGACCTCTACGGCATCCGGGTGATGAACCTGGAGGGCATGCGGCGCGCGGCGGCGGCGCTGCGCGGGTCTCCGGGCTACATCCTCACCGACGGGTTCCGGGTCCCGGGCCTGACGGCGCCGAACGCGGCGGTGATCAAGGGCGACCGCTCGGTGGCGTGCATCGCGGCCGCGTCGGTGCTGGCGAAGGTGACGCGAGACCGCATCATGGCGGGCTACCACGACGACCTCCCGCACTACGGTTTCGACGTGCACAAGGGCTACAGCACGTCCGACCACCTGGCGGCGCTGCGCGAGCACGGCCCCAGCGACGTCCACCGGTGGTCGTACACGAACGTCGCGACGGTGGCCGTCAAGCACGGCCTGCGGCCGACGCGGCCGGTCGTGCTGACCTACGCGGCGCTGGAGAAGGCCATGGAGTCCGGGACCGCGGCGAGCCTGACCGCGGTCCTCGACGAGGCACTCGAGCCACAACTCAGCCTGCCGCTGCATGCCCCGGGCGCGGGTGTGGGTCACAATGAACGCTCCGCCGGAGCAGCACGAGCCCGAGGAGGGGCGCGGATTTCATGAGCGCAGAGGATCTCGAGAAGTACGAGACCGAGATGGAGCTCTCGCTGTACCGCGAGTACCGCGACATCGTCGGCCAGTTCTCGTACGTGGTGGAGACCGAGCGGCGGTTCTACCTGGCGAACGCGGTCGACGTCCAGGTCCGCGACGGCGGCGGCGAGGTGTACTTCGAGGTCCGCATGTCCGACGCGTGGGTCTGGGACATGTACCGCCCGGCCCGGTTCGTCAAGCACGTCCGGGTCATCACGTTCAAGGACGTCAACGTCGAGGAGCTCGACAAGCCGGACCTGAGGTTGCCCGAGGACGGCCCGTTCTCGGGCTGAGCCCCCGTCTTCACCCGCGCCGGTTCGTCCTTTCGGACGAGCCGGCGCTTTTTTGCCCTGTAGCACAACGGACCGACAATCCCGGCCGCCCCGCGGCGATCCGTGGACGAGTTGTCCACATACCCCCGGTTGTCCACAGCCCGGCGTTTCCGGCCTGGTTTCGCCCCCGCGCCCCCTGGCATCGTCGAACGCACACGCACCGTGATCGCCGGGACCGCCCCGGTGACCGGCGCACCGACGAGGGGGCGACACGATGACGGGCACCGACCAGCTCGCAAGACACCGCCGCGACCTGGGCGCGTGGGGCGAGGACCTCGCGTCCCGCCACCTGCAGGACCGCGGCCTGGTCCTGCTGGGCCGCAACTGGCGCTGCCGCGAAGGCGAAATCGACCTGATCCTCACCGACCGCACCCGAGTGGTGTTCTGCGAGGTCAAGACCCGCACGGGCACCGAGTTCGGCTTGCCATCGGAGACGGTGACGGAGGAGAAGGCGGGCCGAGTACGCCGAGCAGCCGAGCGCTGGCTACGCGAGTACCGCATCGGCTGGTGCCCGGTCCGCTACGACGTGGTGACGATCCTCGCGGAGCCGGGCAAGCGCCCCCGCGTCCAGCACATCGAGGCGGCGTTCTGATGCCTATCGCGAGGGCTTGGAGTGTCGCTTTGCTCGGCATCGACGGCCGGGTCATCGAGATCGAAGCCGATCTCGGCGGCGGCCTGAGCCGCGTCACGCTCGTCGGCCTCCCCGACACCGGACTGCGCGAGGCCAAAGACCGTGTCCGGTCGGCCGTCCGCAACTCCGGCCAGTCCTGGCCCGACGGAAAAGTGACGCTCGGCTTGTCGCCGGCGAACCTCCCCAAGGTCGGTTCGGCGTACGACCTCGGCATCGCCGCGGCCGTCCTCGCTGCTACCGGCTCAGTCCCGGCGACGCGGCTGGACGGCACGGTCCTGCTGGGCGAGCTTGCCTTGGACGGCCGTGTCCGCCCGGTGCGCGGCGTTCTCCCAGGACTCCTGGCGGCACGGGCGGCCGGTTACCAGCGCGCCGTAGTCCCCGCGGACTCGCTGGTCGAGGCAGCGCTCGTGGACGGCATCAACGTCGCCGGCGCGGCCCACTTGCGCGACCTGGTGGGGTGGTTGAAGAACGAGACGGACCTCGTACCCCCTGATCCGCCGAGCCCACCGGCAATCCCGTCGGTACCGGATCTCGCGGACGTCATCGGCCAGCCGGAGGCCCGCTGGGGCCTGGAGGTCGCGGCGGCGGGAGGCCACCACCTCTTGCTCACGGGTCCACCGGGCGTCGGGAAGACAATGCTCGCTCGTCGTTTGCCGGGGCTCCTGCCGCCTCTGTCTCCGGAAGAGTCGTTGGAGGTGACGGCGGTGCACTCGGTTGACGGCTCACTGTCGAAGTCGTCGCCGTTGGTGACGGTGCCGCCGTTCGTGGCCCCCCACCATTCGATCACGGTGGCGGCTCTGATCGGCGGCGGCAGTGGCTTGCCCGTGCCTGGCGCGATCAGCCGGGCCCACCGTGGAGTGCTGTTCCTGGATGAGGTCTGTGAGTTCGGCAGCGATCGGCTCGAGTCGCTGCGCACGGTGCTGGAGGAGGGCGAGGTCCGTATCGCACGCGTCAAGGGCTCGATCACCTACCCCGCGCGGTTCCAGCTGATCCTGGCGACGAACCCGTGTGCCTGCGCACCGCCCAAGGAGGTGGATTGCGTGTGCTCTCCGACAGCCCGTCGTCGCTACTTGGGCCGATTGTCTGGTCCGCTGCTCGACCGGGTGGACATCCGCGTGAACTTGCGACCGTTGAGCGCCATGAATGCGCACGACACGGGAGCGATGGAGTCTTCCGATACGGTCCGCAGCCGGGTGTTGCAAGCTCGCGAACGAGCGGCGCACCGCTGGCAAGCTCACGGCTGGCGCTCGAATTCGGAGATCCCGGGGCCGGCCCTACGCCGCGCGTTCACCCTCGCCCCGAACGCAACGCTGCTGCTCGACCGAGCAATGGACCGCGGAGCTCTGAGCGGCCGAGGGGCCGATCGTTGCCTGCGAATCGCATGGACCCTCGCAGACCTTGATGGCGAACCCCGTCCCGGCGTGGACCAGGTCAGCTCAGCCCTTGCCTTCCGCGAGCGGGTGGCGGCATGAGCGCCGCGAAGCTGCGCACGGCCTACCCGCGGGTCGCGGGGCGGCTGACCCCGATTTTCGCCAGGCGAGCGAGCCAGAGGCCTGACCGGCTATGCCAAGCCAGCGTTCCTCTGGCGAAGTCCACGACCATCGCGGGGCCAGGTCCGGTCGGCTCGTCCTTGACGTCGCGACCGGGCGGTGCAGTGAACCCCGATGGGTTGCGGCGGCCGTGCGCATCGGCGGCCGACCCGCCGGCACACTCGATCGGCTCGCTTCAGGCTATTCGTGAGCGGGTGGCGGCATGAGCGTCGACGAGCTGCGGCAAGCCCGCGCCTACCTACTGCGCGTCGCGGAGCCTCCAGCCGCCGCGCTGGTCGCCTTCGTTGCCGAGCGCGGCCCGGTCGACGCGGCCGCCCGGGTGCGTCGAGGGGACTGTCCGCCCGAGGTGCTCAAAGCGACCGAAGCACGCCGCGGATTCGACCTCGTCGGCCAGGACTTCGCGCGGGCCGCCGCGGCCGGGGCTCGGCTCGTCGTCCCCGAAGACGATGAGTGGCCCGCCTGGCCGCTGCTCGCCCTCGAACAAGCGGCCCGGCGTGGCGTGTCCGAAGCCGTGCCTCCGCTCGCGTTGTGGGTCACCGGCGATGTCGCCCTCGGCACCGCCGCCGACCGCGCTGTCGCCGTGGTCGGTGCTCGGGCGGCGACCGAGTACGGCGAGCACCACGCCGCCGAGCTGTCCTACGGCTTGGCCGCCCGGGGCGTTCCGGTGTTCTCGGGCGCGGCTTATGGCATCGACGGCGCCGCCCACCGCGGTGCGCTCGCCGCCTCGGGCGTCACCGTCGCCGTGCTCGGCTGCGCCGTCGATGCGGGCTATCCGGCCGGCCACGTCGGCCTGCTCAACCGGATCGTCCGCGACGGCGGCGCGGTCGTCAGCGAGTACCCGCCCGGCACACCGCCCGCCCGGCACCGGTTCCTGGTCCGCAACCGGCTGATCGCGGCCCTCACCGAAGGCACCTTGGTCGTCGAAGCCGGCAAACGCAGCGGCGCGCGCAACACCGCGAGCACCGCCGGGGCCCTCGGCAAGGTGGTCATGGCCGTGCCGGGACCCATCGCTTCGGGGATGTCCGTCGGCTGCCACGACCTGATCCGCGACTCCCGCGCGACACTCGTCTCGACCGTCGACGAGATCCTCGAGACCGTCGGCCGCTTCGGCATCGCCGAGGACCCGGCCGCGCGGCCGAGGCGTCCGACCGACCGGCTCGGCCCCGAGGCGTTGCGGGCCTACGAGGCGCTTGCCGCACGCACCGACCGGTCGGACTCCGAAATCGCCGTCGAATCCGGGCTGCCGCTGCGGAAAGTGCGTGCCTTGCTGCCGGCGTTGGAGATCGACGGATTCGCCGTCCGCGGCGACGCGGGCTGGCGACGACGGAGGGAAAGCGCGTGAACGCCACGAAATCCGGGCGAAATCGTCGAAGCCGTTCGGCCGGTCCGGTGTGCCCGCGTGGCGATCCTTGACCGGAGGCGGATGTTCGCGCAGCGTGACATCCATGCCGCCGCCATCACACTCCGGCCGGGGCCGCCGGCCGGACCTGCGTGCGCTCCGGGCCGCGCTGCCCGAGCCGGTCCGGGCCGTCGTCACCGGGTACGAACGGCACCTCGGGCTGGAACGCGGCCTGTCCGCGCACACCGTCCGGGCGTACGTCGGTGATGCGGTGTCGCTGCTCGGGTTCGTCGTCGACGGCGGTGGCGGGCTCGCCGACCTGGATCTGGCGCGGCTGCGGGCGTGGCTCGCCGCCCAGCAGACCGGTGGGGCGAGCCGGACGACGCTCGCGCGGCGGGCCGCCTCGGCGCGGACATTCACCGCCTGGGCGCACCGGACCGGCGTCCTCGCGACCGACCCCGGCGGCCGGCTCGCCGCGCCGCGGGCGCACCGCACCCTGCCGGGGGTGCTGCGCGCCGGCCAGGCGGGGGAGGTCATGCAGGCGTCGGCGGCCGGCGCGGCCGAACGCGATCCCGTCGCACTGCGTGATCGCGCGATCGTCGAGCTGCTCTACGCCACCGGCATCCGCGTGTCCGAGTTGTGCGGGTTGGACCTCGGTGGAGCCGACTTCTCCCGTCGTGTCGTGACGGTGCTCGGCAAGGGCGGCAAGGAACGCGTGGTGCCGTTCGGCGTCCCGGCAGCGCAAGCGCTCGACGACTGGATCACCGAGGGACGGCCGAAGATCGTCGCGGAAACCGCCGGTGACGGCGTCGAGCCCGCGCTTTTCCTCGGTGTCCGGGGGAAACGCGTCGACCCGCGCGCGGTGCGGCGGGTGGTGCACGACGCCGTCTCGGCGGTGCCCGGAGCGCTCGACATGGGGCCTCACGGCCTGCGGCATTCGGCGGCGACGCATCTGCTCGAGGGGGGTGCGGATCTCAGGAGCGTTCAGGAACTGCTCGGTCACGCTACGCTTGCCACGACGCAGCTCTACACTCATGTGACCGTCGACCGGTTGAAAGCGATCCATGACCGAGCGCACCCCAGGGCCTGAGGCAGCCCGGGGAGTCTCGCCGGGGTCGTCACCAGCGGGCCCGGCGGCGCACGCGCATCCGCACGAGCACGGAGACGACACTGAGCCGCATGCCGAGAACGACTGTGCAATGACCGCAGGACCGCACGTGACCGAAGCCACCGGAGTGACCACTCGCGGTGAGGCCGCCGCGCCCGCGGAATCGCGCGCCGGCTACGACGTCGACGCCGGGATCGCGGCGCTGTGGCGGCAGTTCGCCGACAGCCCCGACCAGGCGTCGCGCGATCGGCTCGTGCTGCACTACGCCCCGCTGGTCAAGTACGTCGCGGGCCGGGTCGGCACCGGCCTGCCGACCCACGTCGACGTCGGTGACCTCGTGCAGTCCGGCATCTTCGGCCTCGTCGACGCGATCGAGAAGTTCGACCCCGAGCGCGGCCTGCGCTTCGAGACGTACGCGATGCAACGCATCCGCGGCGCGATCCTCGACGACCTCCGTTCGCAGGACTGGGTGCCGCGCGCGGTCCGCAGCAAGGCCAAGGAGGCCGAGCGCGCGATGGAGCGGCTGGGCGCCCGCCTGAACCGCACCCCGACCGACGCCGAGCTCGCCGCCGAGCTGGGCATCGGCCTCGACGACCTGCGCGACTTCTACGGCCAGCTGCAGCTCACCAGCGTCGTCGCGCTGGAGGACCTGGTGGCCGCGGGCAAGGACAGCGGCTCGCTGGTCGACACGCTGCCCGACGACGACGCCGTCGACCCGGTCGCGGTGCTCGTCGACCAGGACAACCGCCGCCAGCTCGCGCAGGCCATCGCCCAGCTGACCGAGCGCGACAAGATCGTGGTCAGCCTCTACTACTTCGAGAGCCTGACCCTCGCCGAGATCGGCAAGGTCCTCGGCGTCACCGAGTCACGGGTCAGCCAGCTGCACACGCGAGCGGTCATGCGGCTGCGCGCCAAGCTGGTCGAGCAGACCGGCACCTGATCAGGGCCCACCTCCCCACGGCTTGAGGCGGAATTCGCCGAGCTCGCCGGTGAGGGCGAGGGGATCGACGTACTCGTCGCCCCGCCGCACGCCCCAGTGCAGGCAGGCGGCGATCGCGCAGCCGGGATGCCCGGCGAGGACGGTCCCGAGCACCTGCCCCCGGTAGACCTGCTCCCCGACGGCGACTTTCGGCTCGACGGGCTCGTAGGTGGTGCGCAGGCCCCCGTCGTGGTCGACGGACATGACGGGCCGCCCGCCGACGAGCCCGGCGAAGACGACGACACCGGCATCGGCCGCGAGTACCTCCTGCCCGGGGACGGCGGCCAGGTCGACGCCCCGGTGCCCGGCGCCGTAGGGCGTTTCGGGGGCGTCGAAGTACTTCGTGACCACCGGAACGGGTGATAGTGGCCAGGAGAGCCGCCCTTGGGGCACGGCCGGAGTCGAGCCGAGCGCGGTCGCCGGTTCGACCACCGCCATCAGCTCGGCTCGCACGCGCTCGGCCAGCCGCCGGCCACCGACCGACGGCGGGCGCTCACCCGTCCGGGGTGGTGGTGCGGGTGGGGGTCTGTACTCGCCAGGTATCCCCAGGCCGGCCGGTGCCGCCGCGAACACCGGACCGGCTGCCCGCCCGGACGCGGGCGGCGCCGGGACCACCACGGCCAGCCCCGCCAAAAAGACCGCAGTGACCAGGGCAATCATGCCCCAAACGCGACCCGTCGAACGCCGCCTGAAACCGTTGATCAACTCCATGGCTCCAGCCTGCGGCACCGGACACCCGCGTGGGGGCCCGGTCGCGAATCTGTGGACAACTCGGGCCGTTCCGGAGCCGGTGTGGACAACTCGGCCGCCGGTGGGGGAGGGGCTGGTGGCAGGGGGTAGAATCTTCTGCGCGGTCCGCGTGAGCGGGCTGACTTCGCGTGCACGTGCGCGTTCCCTCGAATTTTTCCTACCGCGGGAGACGCACGGGGTCCGGCGGTCCCTGGGGCTCATCACCCCTCAGGGTCCGGGCTCCGGCACGGGCACCAGGGCGAACGGCCACCCGGCCGCGAGCGACAAAACCGAGCAGCGCGTCCAGCGGGCGCGCGCGACACAGAAGAGGTGTGATTCCGGCAATGGCCGTCGTCACCATGAAGCAGCTGCTCGACAGCGGCGTGCACTTCGGGCACCAGACCCGTCGGTGGAACCCGAAGATGAAGCGCTACATCTTCACCGAGCGCAACGGCATCTACATCATCGACCTGCAGCAGACGCTGACCTACATCGACCGTGCGTACGAGTTCATCAAGGAAACCGTCGCGCACGGCGGCACCATCATGTTCGTCGGCACCAAGAAGCAGGCTCAGGAAGCCATCGCGGCCGAAGCCTCGCGCGTGGGCATGCCCTACGTGAACCAGCGCTGGCTCGGCGGCATGCTGACCAACTTCCAGACCGTGCACAAGCGTCTCCTCCGCCTGAAGGAGCTCGAGTCGCGCGAGCAGACCGGCGGCTTCGAAGGTCTCACCAAGCGCGAAATCCTCACGCTCACCCGTGAGAAGGACAAGCTCGAGAAGACCCTCGGCGGTATCCGCGACATGGCCAAGGTGCCGAGCATCGTGTGGATCGTCGACACGAAGAAGGAGCACATCGCCGTCGGCGAGGCTCGGAAGCTGAACATCCCGGTCGTCGCGATCCTGGACACCAACTGCGACCCGGACGAGGTCGACTACCCGATCCCGGGCAACGACGACGCCATCCGGTCGGCCGCGCTGCTGACCAAGGTCGTCGCCGAGGCCGCGGCCGCCGGTCTGATGCAGCGCTCCAGCCGCAACGGTGCCTCCGCGGACACCAAGCCCGAGCCGGGCGTCGCCGCCGACGAGCCGCTGGCCGAGTGGGAGAAGGAGCTGCTCGCCGGCTCCGAGACCGCCGCCGCCGACGCGACCGAGGCCGCTGCCGCGACCGAGGCCGCCACCGAGCAGGCGACCGCCTCCTCCTGATGTCCCACCGCCCGTGCGGCCGGCCCTTCGGGTCGGCCGCACCGGCGTAGCAACCCACAGATTTCCTGCAAAGGACGGATTTACCAGAATGGCGAACTACACCGCCGCTGACGTGAAGCGCCTGCGCGAGATGACCGGCGCCGGCATGATGGACTGCAAGAAGGCGCTGGAGGAGAACGACGGCGACTTCGAGAAGGCCGTCGAGTTCCTCCGCATCAAGGGCGCCAAGGACGTCGGCAAGCGCGCCGAGCGCGCCACCGCCGAGGGCCTGGTCACCGGCGACGGCGGCGTCCTCATCGAGCTCGACTCCGAGACCGACTTCGTCGCGAAGAACGCCGACTTCCAGGCGCTCGCCGCGAAGATCGTCGAGGTCGCGAAGACCCTCAAGACCAGCGACGTCGAGGCGCTCAAGGGTGCCGAGCTCGACGGCAAGACCGTCAACGAGGTCGTCCAGGAGCTGTCCGCCCGCATCGGCGAGAAGCTCGAGCTGCGCCGCGTCGTGGCCTTCGAGGGCCAGACCGCGACCTACCTGCACCGCCGCGGCTCCGACCTGCCGCCGGCCGTCGGGGTGCTCGTCGAGTTCACCGGTGACGACGCCGAGGCCGCCCGCGGGGCTGCCATGCAGGTCGCCGCGCTGCGCGCGAAGTACCTGACCCGCGACGAGGTGCCGGCCGAGATCATCGAGAACGAGCGCCGCATCGCCGACCAGACCGCTCGCGAGGAAGGCAAGCCGGAGCAGGCGCTGCCGAAGATCGTCGAGGGCAAGGTCAACGCCTACTACAAGGACAACGTCCTGCTCGAGCAGCCGTCGGTCAAGGACAACAAGAAGACCGTCAAGGCCCTGCTCGACGAGGCCGGCGTGACGCTGACCAAGTTCGCGCGTTTCGAGGTCGGCCAGGCCTGAGCTCAGGCCAGGGCGTAGGTTTCACACCCACAGTGCCCCGTCTCCGTCCATCGGGGACGGGGCACTGTCGGGTCCAGAGAAGTTTTGCAGCGGTCGAGGGGCGTAGGAGGCGACATAGATGGGTGACCGGGTCGAAGGTGGCTACCGGCGGGTGCTGCTGAAGCTGGGCGGCGAAATGTTCGGCGGTGGTTCGATCGGCGTCGATCCGGATGTCGTCCACTCGGTCGCGCAGCAGATCGCCGACGTCGCCCGCACCGGCGTCCAGGTCGCGGTCGTGATCGGCGGCGGCAACTACTTCCGCGGCGCGGAGCTCTCGCAGCGCGGCATGGACCGCGACCGCGCCGACTACATGGCGATGCTGGGCACCGTGATGAACTGCCTGGCGCTGCAGGACTTCCTGGAGAAGGAAGGCCTGCCCACCCGCGTGCAGACCGCCATCACGATGGGCCAGGTCGCCGAGCCCTACATCCCGCGCCGCGCCGAGCGGCACCTGGAGAAGGGGCGCGTCGTGATCTTCGGCGCCGGGGTCGGCATGCCGTACTTCTCCACCGACACCGCGGCGGCGCAGCGTGCGCTCGAGCTCGGCTGCGAGGCCGTCCTGATGGCCAAGGCTGTCGACGGCGTCTACACCGCGGACCCCAAGGCCGACCCCACCGCCGAGATGTTCCGCGAGATCACCCACCGCGAGGTGCTGGAGCGGGACCTCAAGGTCGCCGACGCGACGGCGTTCAGCCTCTGCATGGACAACAACATGCCGATCATCGTGTTCAACCTGCTCACCGAGGGGAACATCGCCCGCGCGGTGAGTGGTGAAAGAATCGGCACGTTGGTCAGCACCCCCGCCGACGGGGTGCCGGCCTAGACCTGCTGGGATCAGCAAGCGCCACCCATCACAACTACGGGAGTGACCGTGATCGACGAGACCCTCCTCGATGCCGAGGAGAAGATGGAAAAAGCGGTGTCCGTCGCCAAGGACGAGCTGCAGTCGGTACGCACCGGCCGGGCTTCGTCGGCGATGTTCTCGCGGATCGTCGTCGAGTACTACGGCTCGCCGACCCCGCTGAACCAGCTCGCGAGCGTGAACGTGCCGGAAGCCCGGATGGCGCTCATCAAGCCTTACGACCAGTCGCAGCTCGGCGCCATCGAGAAGGCGATCCGGGAGTCGGACCTCGGCGTCAACCCGAGCAACGACGGCCAGGTCATCCGCATCGTCATCCCGCAGCTCACCGAGGAGCGGCGCAAGGAGATGGTGAAGGTCGCGAAGGGCAAGGGCGAGGACGCCCGCGTCTCGATCCGCAGCGTCCGCCGCAAGGCCAAGGACGAGCTCGACCGCATCGCCAAGGACGGCGAAGCCGGCGAGGACGACGTCGCGCGCGCGGAGAAGGAACTGCAGAACCTGACCGACACCTACGTGCACAAGGTCGACGAGCTGGTCAAGCACAAGGAAGCCGAGCTGCTCGAGGTCTGATGGCACAGGTGAGCGAGGAACGCGAGGACCGGGTGGACGCGACCGGAGAACAACCGGCCGGCACGCCCGGGACGCCGGGACCGGGCTACGACGGCACCCCGGCCACGCCGGATTTCCCGGGAACCGCCGGGGCGGCTCCGGCGGGCGCCGAAACCGGCGAGGCGGCCGGTTCGGCGACCTCGCAGCCAGGCCTAGCGGCCGCACCGGCGGGCTCGGAAACCGGCGAAGCGAGCCGGTTGTCGGCTGCCGGGGCCGCCGAGGCGACCTCGGTGCCGGTCACGCCGGCGGCCGAGGGCAAGAAGGCCTCCAAGGCCGGCCGGAACCTGCCCGCGGCCATCGGGGTCGGGTTGCTGCTCGGTGCCGCCATCATCGTTTCGCTGCTCACCGTGCGCTTCCTCTTCATCGGGATCATCGCGATCGCGATCGCGGTCGGCACCTTCGAGTTCGCCGGGGTGCTGCGCCGGGTCGCCGACGTCAAGGTCGCGATGATCCCGGTGCTCGTCGGCGGGCAGGCGATGATCTGGCTCGCCTGGCCTTTCGGCCGCGAAGGCGCGCTCACCGCCTTCGTCCTCACCGTGCTCGCCTGCCTGCTGTGGCGCCTGCCCGGCGGCGCGAAGGGCTACCTGCGCGACATCAGCGCGTCGACGTTCGCGGCCGCCTACCTGCCGCTCTTCGGGGCCTTCGCGGCGATGCTCGTGCCGCCGTCGGACGGTGTCGGGCGGGTGCTCACCTTCCTGATCGGCGTCGTCGCGTCGGACACCGGGGGCTACATCGCCGGTGTGCTCGGCGGGAAGCACCCGATGGCCCCGACCATCAGCCCGAAGAAGACCTGGGAAGGCTTCGGCGGTTCGCTCGTCGGCGGGGTCGTGGCCGGCGCGCTCACCCTGAGCCTGCTGCTGGACGGCCACGTCTGGCAGGGCGTCATCTTCGGCGTCGCGATCGTGCTCACCGCGACCCTCGGCGACCTCGTCGAGTCGCTGATCAAGCGCGACCTCGGCGTCAAGGACATGGGCACGCTGCTGCCCGGGCACGGCGGCATCATGGACCGCCTCGACTCGCTGCTGCCCTCAGCCGTCGTGTCCTGGCTGCTGCTCTCGGCTTTCGTGCCGCTCGGCTGACCCGGCGTCCCAGCGCATCGTCGCCCGCAGGCCGAGCACCCGCTCGACGACCAGGGCGACCTCCGGCCGGTCGTCGTCGCGGCGGTGCACCAGGAACCACGGCCAGCGCGCCGGCGTGGTGATCGGGCGGCGTGCCAGGCTCGGCGGGAACGGTGCCGTGTGCCGCTTCGGCGACTGCAGCACCGGGACCCGCAGCTGCGTCACGTGGTCGAAGAACGCCTGGCCCGTGACGCCGCCGTCGTCGATCCGGACGACGCGCGCGCCACTCGCCGCCGCGTAGCCGAGCGCGAACTCGTTCCACGCCTGCCACGACGACTGGTCGGAATCCACCAGCACCGACACCGCGGCCGCCGGCACCGTCTCGGCGCGCGCGAAGCGGTGATCACCCGGCAGGACCGCGGGCAGAGTCTCGACGCGCACCAGGTGCGCCGCCAGGTCCAGCTCCGCGAGCCGCCGCTCGTCCACCCAGGTCAGCGCCAGGTCCAGGGTTCCGTCGGCGACGCGGACGACCTGCGTGTGCGACGGCAATACCCACTCGTCGAGCCGGGCGACGTCGCCGAGCAGTCCCGTCAGTTCGCCGGGCAGCCAGCTCACGTGCCCCAGCCGCAGCTTCGTCCGCGCGGTGCCGCGGACGCGCTGGGCGGCCGCGTCCGCCAGCTCCAGGATCTGCCGCGCGTCGCCCACCAGAGCGGCCCCGGCGCGGGTGAGCTCGACGTGCCGCCGGTCGCGGACGAACAGCGCCGCGCCCAGCTCGCGTTCGAGCTTCTTGATCTGCTGCGACAGCGACGGGCTCGCGATGCGCAGCCGTTCCGCGGCGCGGGTGAAGTGCAGCTCCTCGGCCACGGCGAGGAAGTACCGCAGCTGCCGCAGCTCCATGGGAACACCGTAGACCTGCGGTGCGAGGTTCCGCCTAACAGACGTAGGCGATGCTTCGTGGACCACCGAAGCTTTCGCGGGTTTGACTCGGGGTCATGACCACCGAAACCCGTGCTCCGGCGAAGCTGGCCCTGTCCGCCGTCTGCCTGGGCTTCCTGATGATCACGCTCGACGCGACCATCGTGAACCTCGCGCTGCCCGCGATCGGCGCCGAGTTCGGCGAGCCGTCGACCGCCGCGCTGCAGTGGGTCGTCGACGCCTACACCGTCACGCTCGCCGCGTTCCTGCTCACCTGGGGTGCTGCCGGCGACCGGTGGGGTTCGCGACGCGTCTTCGAAGCGGGTGTCGCCGTCTTCGTCGTCGCCTCCATCGGCTGCGCGCTCGCCGGGAACGCGACCTGGCTGATCGCGGCCCGCGCGGTCCAGGGGGCGGGGGCCGCCGCGCTGCTGCCGTCGTCGCTCGCCTTGATCGTCCACCAGTTCCCGGACGCGCGGGACCGGGCTCGCGCCCTCGGCGTCTGGGGCGGCATGAGCGGCGTCGGGCTGGCCGCCGGGCCGGTGCTCGGCGGGCTCGCGGTCGGCCTCGCCGACTGGCGGCTCGTCTTCGCGGTCAACGTCCCGGTCGGGATCGTCGCGATCGTCCTGACGCGCCGCGCGGTCACGGAACCACCACGCCACCAGACGCACCTCGACTTCGCCGGGCAGCTCTTCGGCACAGCGTCGCTGGCCGCCTTCGTCGCCGCGTTCATCGAAGCCGGCCACGTCGGCTGGGTCGCTCCGGCGACACTCGCGCTGCTCGTCGGGGGCGTGGTGGCCGGCGCGGTGTTCGTGACGGTCGAGAAGCGCGTACCCGAACCCGTGCTGCCGCTCGAAATACTCAAGATCCGGAACTTCGCGGTGGCGACCGGGATCGGCGGCCTGTTCAACTTCTGCCTCTACGGCACGCTCTTCTGCCTCGCGTTGTTCCTGCAACGCGCTTGGGCGCTCGGCGCGCTGGCCGCCGGGCTCGCGCTGGTGCCGCTGACGATGGCGGTCGGGCTCAACGCGTTCTTCAGCGGACGGCTGACCGGGCGGTTCGGCCCGCGCGTCCCGATGGTCGCGGGCGCGGTGGCCGGGCTCGCCGGCGCGACCGGCTTCGCGCTGCTCCCCGCGGAGCGCGCACTCGTGCCGTTCGTCATCGTCTCGGTCGTCTTCGGCTGCTGCTCGCTGGCCATGCCGGCGATGACGTCGCTGGCGATGAACTCGTTGCCGGGCAAGGCCGGGCTGGCCGCCGGCGTGCTCAACGCGTCCCGCCAGACCGGCGGCGCGATCGGGGTCGCGCTCGTCGGCGCGCTGCAGCCGGCCGCCGGGATGTGGCTGGTGGCGGGCGGGTACGCGCTGGTGGCGGGGCTGGCCTTCGCCGAGCGTCAGTCGTCGTAGGGGTCGTCGACCTCGGCGCGGCCCCATTCCTCGGAGACGCGCGAGTGGTCGATCACCGCGAAGACCGCGCCTTCCGGGTCGGCGAGGATCGACATCCGGCCGAACGGCGTGTCGTACGGCTGGATCACGACCGTGCCGCCGTGCATGAGCGACTCGCCCGCGACCGCGTCGACCCCGCGCGCCGGGTCGATGTCGAAGTAGACGAGCCAGTGCGGCGGGGTGTCGAGGCTGTACTCCGAGCCCATGACGTACCGGTACAGCACGGGTTCGTGTTCGATGAGCCATTCGACGTAGTCCAGGGACTCGCCGTCGCCGATCTGGTGGCTCCCGTAGGTGAAGAGCTTGGTGTAGAAGTGATCCGCCGCGACGCCGTCGTGCGTGTTGAGGTCCGCGCCGCTGAAGGTGTTGGGGATCCCGGTGACGAACTCCCAGTCCGGTGGCACCTCCCAGAACACCACTGGCGCGCCGCAGGCGTCGAAGGCGTGCAGGATCGTGCCGCGCTGCGGGATCGGCATCGGGCCGAGCGTCAGCCGCCCGCCGAGGTGCTCCACCCACTCGGCCGCGCTCGCGGTGTGCGGCACGGACAGGTGCGGCATCCAGCCCAGCGGCGCGCCCGGCGCGGCGCGGTACAGGCCGCCGACGGGGAGGTTGTTCATCGTCGCGATGGCGTAGCGGCCGTCGGACGTCGCCGGATCCCGTTGAGTGGTGTACTCCCAGCCGAAGAGGGCACCGTAGAATCTCTCCGCTACGGCCTGCTCGCGGCAGGCCAGCTCGATCCAGCACGGAAGCCCGGCCGGAACCGGGGACGGGGGACTGGCCGGGCCGATCGTCATGTGGTGCTCCTCCCGAGACCCACCGAATTCTAGGCGTGAACCGTGTGGTTTCCGCCAAGATTCGGTCGCCGGAAAATCACTGCCGGCGCAGGAGAGCCCGAAAGGAGCAGCGGTGCGGTGGTCGTCCCGGCGCGCGGAGGTCGTGCCGAGTCCGAACATCTGGTACTACCCGGCGGACTACGAGCTGGAGAACCGGGCGCAAGACAGCGCCGGCGAGATCTGGCGCGTGCTGCGCGAAGAGGTCGATTGGGCCGGCCGGGACGTGCTGGACGTCGGCTGCGGAGACGGGTTCCACTTGCCGCGCTTCGCCCGTGACGCCCGTTCGGTGCTCGGGGTCGAGCCGCACGAGCCGTTGGTGCGAAGCGCGCTGAAGCGCGTGGAGGGACTGTCGAACGTGGACGTCCGGATGGGCCGGGCCCAGCGGCTGCCGGTCCGCAGCGCGAGCGTCGACGTCGTCCACGCGCGCACGGCGTACTTCTTCGGACCCGGCTGCGAGCCGGGCCTCGCGGAGGCCGAGCGGGTGCTGCGGCCGGGCGGGGCGATCGTGATCGTCGACCTCGACGTGACCAGCGAGCCCTACGGCGGCTGGATGCGCGCCGACCTCCCGCACTACGACCCGGTGGCGGTGGAGCGGTTCTTCGCCCGCGCCGGGTTCGGCCTACGCCGGGTCGCCACCGAGTGGCGTTTCGCGACCGCCGCCGACCTCGAAGCGGTGCTGAAGATCGAGTTCAGCAAGCGCGTCGCCGAACAGGCGATCACGGAGTCCTTGCAGCGTAACGGGAATCGCGCGCAGGACCTGACGCTGCCGGTGGGCTACCGCGTGCACACGCGGGTCAAGCCCACCGGCCTCGTCCTGCCAGGTCACTCGGCTGCTTCTTCGGAAGCCGAGGACTCGTCTTCGTCCTCGCCGAGGATGCCGTAGAGCGAGCGCCGGGCGTCGTTGAGCACTTCGGCCGCGCGGGCCTGCTGGCTCTCGGTGCCCGCGCGCATGATCTGCACGACCGCGGCGGCCAGGTTCTTACCCGCCTTGGCCAGCCCGACCTCGGTCGGGTCGACGTCCTGCGCGATCTGCTCCCACGGCGGGGTGCTGTCCTGCTCCTCCGCGGCGGTGCGGCCGGCGTCGGTCAGCTCGAAGAGCTTCTTGCCGTGCTCGTCCTTGCTGATGACCAGGCCTTCGTCGGCCAGCAGCTGCAGCGTCGGGTAGACCGAGCCGGGGCTCGGGCGCCAGAAGCCGCCGGAGCGCTCGCCGATTTCGCGGATGATCTCGTAGCCGTGCCGGGGCTGCTCGGCGAGCAGCGCCAGGATCGCGGCGCGGACGTCACCGCGGCGGCTGCGCCGTCCGCCGTGACCCCGCCGGCCCGGTCCGTGGCCCCGGCCGCGTCCGCCGCGCGGACCGAAACCCGGCCCGAAGCCCGGGCCGAAATCGCCGAAGCCACCGAAGGGCGCACGCCCACGTTCCTGGGCGAAGGGGTGTTCTTGAGTGAAGGGGTGTCGTTGCCTACGCATGTCGGTTGTTCCTTTCTCGAACGGTTGCGACACGTTCACGATATATCGGAAACAGTCGGATGGCAACCTCACTCTGGTGATGCCGCTCACGGAACTTGAGCCCTCAAGTTCCGAGCCATAGGGTAGGCAAGCCTAAAGACCTGTTAGCAGAGGTAACGACCAGTGCGGACCCGATCGCTCCCGCTCACGGCCGGGCTGGTGGTCCTCACCGCGGCCGTGGCCGCCGCCGTGCTGCTCAGCATCGCCGTCGGCACCCGCGGCCTGAGCCCGGCCACCGTGCTGGACGCGCTCTTCCACTTCGACCCGGGCAACCCCGACCACCTCGTGGTCCGCGAGCTCCGGCTCCCGCGCACGCTCGCCGGGGTGCTCGCCGGCGTCGCGCTGGGCCTGTCCGGCGCCGTCATCCAAGGCGCGACGCGCAACCCGCTGGCCGACCCGGGCCTGCTCGGCGTCAACGCGGGGGCGGCCCTCTTCGTCGTCCTGGGCATCGGCACCTTCGGCATCACGAGCGTCGGCGGATACGTCTGGTTCGGCTTCGCCGGTGCCGCCGCGGCCGGCGCGGTCGTCTACGGCGTCAGCTCGCTCGGCCGGGCCGGGGCGACACCGGTGAAGCTCGCGCTCGCCGGCGCGGCGGTGACCGCGGCCCTGGCCTCGGTGACCAGCGCGCTCCTGCTCACCGACGCCACGACGTTCGACCAGTACCGCTTCTGGCAGGTCGGCTCGCTGACCGGCCGGGACGCCGCGACGATCACCCAGGCCGTGCCGTTCGTGGTCGCCGGCGTGGTCCTCGCGCTGGTCTCGGCCCGGCTGCTCAACGCGCTCGCGCTCGGCGAGGACGTCGCCCGCTCGCTCGGCCAGAACGTCCCGCTCGCGCGGCTGGTGTGCGCGCTGGCCGTCGTCGTGCTCTGCGGGTCGGCGACGGCGATCGCCGGGCCGATCGCGTTCGTCGGGCTGACCGTGCCGCACGCCGCCCGGCTGCTCACCGGCCCGGACCACCGCTGGCTGCTGCCGTACTCCGCGCTGCTGGCCCCGCTGCTCCTGCTCGTCTCCGACGTCGTCGGCCGCGTGGTCGCGCGTCCGGCCGAGGTCCAGGTCGGGATCGTCACGGCGCTCGTCGGCGCGCCCGTGTTCGTCTTCCTCGTGCGCCGCCGGAAGGTCGTGGCGGTGTGAACGCCGTCGAGGTGGTCGCCGCCGCGCGCCGCCGGGGCTCGGTCCGAGCCCGTTCGGTGACACTGGTGCTGCTGCTGGCGATCGTCGCCGTCTTCGCGGTTTCGCTGGCGGTGGGCGACTTCCCGGTGCCGCTCGGCGACCTGCCCGGGCTCCTCTTCGGACGGAGTGCCGGCCGCGCGGCCTACGTCGTCACCGAACTGAGGCTGCCGCGCGCGGTCACGGCCGTCCTCGTCGGCGTCGCCTTCGGGACGTCCGGCGCGCTCTTCCAGCGCCTGCTGCGCAATCCGCTCGCCAGCCCGGACGTCATCGGCGTGACGCAGGGCGCGAGCGCGGCGGCGGTCGTCGCGATCGTGCTGTTCGGCGCCGGCGGCGCGGTCGTCTCGGCCGCCGCACTGGCCGGCGCGCTGCTCACCGGCGCCACGATCTACCTCCTCGCGCGCCGAGGCGGCGTTCCCGGCTACCGGCTGGTGCTCGTCGGCGTCGGGGTCGGGGCGGTGCTGACCAGCGTCGTCTCGTACCTGATGACCTGGGCCGACGTCACGCTCGCCCAGCAGGCCCTCGTCTGGCTGACGGGCAACCTCAACGGCCGCGGCTGGGACCACGCCGGCCCGTTGGCCGCCGCGCTCGTCGTCCTGCTGCCCGCGGCGCTGCTGCTGGGCCGGGCGCTCACCGGGCTGCAGCTCGGCGACGACACCGCCGCCGGGCTCGGGCTGAACGTCGAACGCACCCGCGTGACGCTGCTCCTGGTCGCCGTCGCGCTCGCCGCGTTCGCGACGGCCGCCGCCGGGCCGGTCGCGTTCGTCGCGTTCGTGGCCAACCCGATCGCCACCCGGCTCGTCGGCGGCGCTCGCGCGGGACTCGTGCCCGCGGCGCTCACCGGCGCGCTCGTGGTCCTGCTGGGCGACTTCGCGGCCCAGCACCTGCTCGGCGCCCAGCTGCCGGTCGGCGTCGTGACCGGCGCGGTGGGCGCGCCCTACCTGCTGTGGCTGCTCGCGAGCGCCAACCGCGCGGGGCGGATGTGAGGGGAACGCCGTGACACTGCACACCGAGAACCTCGAGCTGGGCTACGGCCCGCTGCGCGTGGTGAAGGACCTGTCCGTGCGGATCCCGCCCGGCAAGGTCACCATGATCGTCGGGACCAACGCGTGCGGGAAGTCGACGCTGCTGCGCGGCCTGGCGCGGCTGCTGACTCCCACCCGAGGTGCGGTCTACCTCGACGGCACGGGCATCACGACGTTGCGCAGCAAGGACGTCGCGACGGTGCTGGGCCTGCTGCCGCAGTCGCCGACGGCGCCCGAGGGCATCACCGTCGCCGACCTCGTCGGCCGCGGCCGTTACCCCCACCAGGGGATGTTCCGCCGCTGGAGTGCCGAGGACGACGACGCCGTCGCGAAGGCGATGCTCGCGACCGACACCGTCGAGCTGGCCGACCGGCCGGTCGACGAGCTGTCCGGCGGGCAGCGCCAGCGCGTCTGGATCGCGATGGCCCTGGCGCAGCGGACGCCGTTGCTGCTGCTCGACGAGCCCACGACGTTCCTCGACATCGCCCACCAGGTCGAGGTCCTGGACCTGCTGGCCGAGCTGAACGCCGAGGACGGCCGGACGATCGTCATCGTCCTGCACGACCTCAACCTGGCCGCCCGCTACGGCGACCACCTGATCGCGATGAAGGACGGCCGGATCGCCGCCGAAGGCGCCCCCGCCGACATCCTCACCGCCGACCTCGTCGCCGACGTCTTCGGCATGCCCTGCCAGGTCATCCAAGACCCGGTCTCCGCCACGCCCCTGGTCGTCCCGATCGGCCGGCGGCGGGCCACCCCTCAGGAAGAAGGCACCCCCGATGCGTCCTAAGTGGACACGCCCAGCCGCCGTGCTCGCGGCCGGCACCCTGCTCGCCGCCTGCTCGCAGCCGGCGAAACCCAGCAGTTCGGGCGTCGGCGACCAGGAGGTCGCCACCGGTGGCCGGCTGTTCTCGACCGCGGACAGCGAGACGGCCAAGCTCGGCGCGGACGTCGGCCCCGGCGTCTTCCCGCGCACCGTCACGCACGCGCTGGGCAAGACGAAGCTCGACAAGAAGCCCACGCGGGTCGTGGTCCTGGACAGCGGCGAACTCGACGACGTCCTCGCGCTCGGCGTCACGCCCGTCGGGATGGCGACGACGGCCGGGCAGAGCGGCGTGCCGTCCTACCTCGCCGACCGCGTCAAGGGGATCCCGACGGTCGGGGACATCAACAACCTCGACCTCGAGCAGATCGCGGCGCTGACGCCGGACCTCATCGTCGGCAGCAAGCTGCGGGCCAACGACCTCTACCCGCAGCTGTCGAAGATCGCGCCGACGGTGTTCAGCATCCGGCCCGGGTTCCCGTGGAAGGAGAACCTGCTGCTGGTCGGTGCTTCGCTCGGCGACGAGACGAAGGCCGTCGGGCTGCTGAACGACTACCAGAAGCGCGCGAACGAGGTGAAGGCGTCGGTCAAGGGCGCGCCGAAGATCTCGCTGCTGCGGTTCCTCTCGGGCAACATCCGGCTCTACGGCAACCTGTCCTTCATCGGCGTGATCCTCAAGGACGTCGGTCTCGAACGGCCCGCGAACCAGAACATCAACGAGCTGGCCGCGCAGATCTCGAAGGAGCGCATCGACGAGGCCGACGCCGACTGGATCTTCTACTCCAGCTACGGCGCCGGGCCCAGCGCGGACGAGAAGGCCGTCACGAGCAGCGGGCTGTGGGCCGGGCTGGGTGCGGTGAAGGCGAAGCACGCGATCCCGGTGGCCGACGAGGTGTGGTTCCTCGGGTTGGGCCCGATCGGGGCGATGAAGGTCCTCGACGACCTTCAGAAGTACCTGGGCTGAGAAGATCGGGCGCGTGCCGGAAATCATCGACGAGATCGACGCGCGTCTGCTGGAAGCGCTGGGGGAGGACCCCCGGGCCACGGCGGTCGCGCTGGCCGAGCGGCTGGGCCTGTCCCGCAACACCGTGCAGGCCCGGCTCGTGCGGCTCGAGCAGCGTGGCGTCCTCCGGTCGTTCGAACGCCGCATCGACCCGGCCCGGCTGGGCTACCCGCTGCGGGCCTTCGTCAACGCGATGGTCGACCAGCGGCGCCTGGCCGAGATCGCCGACGCCCTGTCCACGATCCCCGAGGTCACCGAGGTGTGCGGGCTGACCGGGGCGAGCGACCTGATGGTGCAGGTGGTGGCCGTCGACGCCGACGACCTCTACCGCATCGCCGGGCGCATCCTCGCCTCGCCCGGGGTCGAGCGGACGAACATCTCGCTCGTCATGCGCGAGCTCGTCCCGTACCGCCTGACGCCCCTGCTGGACCGCGTGCATTCTGCGCACCCGGAGACCTGAGCCGTCCGCTTCCGGTGTGCATTCTGCGCACTCGCGGTGGCATCGGTTGTGCGTTGCGTCCACCAGTGCTGTCCTGGTGTGCGCTTCCTGCACGAAAGGTGTGTCGACGATGACCCATGCCCCCGTGACCGCCCCGGCGCTCACCGCGATCGAGCAGCGGGTCCTCTGGCTCGCCACGGCGATCGTGCACCAGGCCAACCGGGTCCGGCCCAACCCGTCGGGGCTCAAGGTCGGCGGGCACCAGGCGTCGTGCGCCTCGCTGGTCTCGATCATGACGTCGCTGTGGTTCCGGCACCTGCGGCCCGAGGACCGCGTCTCGGCGAAGCCGCACGCGTCGCCGGTGCTCCACGCGATCAACTACCTGCTCGGCGAGCTGGACGAGGCCTACCTGCCGACGCTGCGCGAGTTCGGCGGCCTGCAGAGCTACCCGAGCCGCGCCAAGGACCCCGACCCCGTCGACTACTCGACCGGCTCGGTCGGCATCGGCGCGACCGCCCCGATCTGGGGCGCGCTGGCGCGCCGCTACCTGACGACCCGGGGGTCTTCGGCCGGCACCGGCCGCCAGTACTCGCTGGTCGGCGACGCCGAGCTGGACGAGGGCGCGATCTGGGAGGCCATCCTCGACCCGGCCGTCGCCGAGCTCGGCGAGATCGTCTGGATCGTCGACCTCAACCGCCAGTCGCTCGACCGCGTCGTCCCGAACATCGCGGCCGGGCGGCTGCAGGGCATGTTCGACGCGGCGGGCTGGCAGGTGCTGACGCTGAAGTACGGCCGCCTGCTGGAGGAGCTGTTCACCCGGCCGGGTGGCGCCGAGCTGCGCGCCCGGATCGACGGGATGCCGAACCCCGAGTACCAGCGGCTGCTGCGCTGCGACGCGGGCCAGGTGCGCGACCGGCTGCCCGCGGGGGACGCGGCGTTGGCCTCGCTCGTGGCGTCGCTGGACGACGAGACGCTGCTGGCCGCCGTCCGCAACCTGGGCGGTCACGACCTCGGCTCGCTCGACGAGGCCTTCGCGTCCATTTCGGACGACCGGCCGACGGTGATCTTCTGCTACACCGTCAAGGGCCGCGGGCTGCCCACGCAGGGGCACCCGCAGAACCACTCTTCGCTGCTGACCGTTTCGCAGATGGAAGAACTGGCTGCTTCGCTGGGTACGGACCTCGCTTCGCCGTGGGAAGGCTTCGCCTCGGACTCGCCTGAAGCCGCGTTGTGCGCCGAAGTTGCTTCGCGTCTTCGCCGTCTGGACGTTCCTTCGGCGCCTTCGCTGGAACTGCCCGTCGACATCGGGCGTACGCCTTCCGGGACGGCTACGACGCAGGCGGCGCTGGGCCGCGTCCTGCTCGACCTGACGCGCGAAGCGCCCGAAGCGGCGAAGCGCGTCGTGACGGTCAGCCCCGACGTCAGCTCGACGACCAACCTCGGCGGCTGGGTCAACAAGGTCGGCGTCTGGTCGGCCACCGAGCGCCGCGACTGGTTCGAGGACGACCCCGAGACGATCATGCACTGGCGGGAGAAGCCGACCGGCCAGCACGTCGAGCTGGGCATCGCCGAGACGAACCTGGTCGGCCTGCTCGGCGAGCTGGGCGCGACCTGGAGCCGCTGGGGCGAGCCGCTGCTGCCCATCGGCGTCATGTACGACCCGTTCGTCGAGCGCGCGCTGGAGCCGTGGTCGTTCGGCATCTACGCGGGCGGGCAGTCGATCCTGATCGGCACGCCGTCCGGCGTCACGCTCGCCCCGGAAGGCGGCGCGCACCAGTCGATCACCACGCCGTCGATCGGCATCGAGCAGCCCGGCTGCGTCAGCTACGAACCGGCGTTCGCGATCGACACCGAGTGGACGCTGCTGGCGGCGCTCGGCCGGCTCGGCAAGCCGGGCGGCACGTCCTCGTACTTCCGGCTCTCGACGCGCCCGGTCGACCAGACGCTCGCCGCCGTGCCGACCGACCCGGCGGCGCGCGAACGCCGTCGCCGCCAGGTGGTGGCCGGCGCGTACCTGCTGCGGCGCGCTGCGGAACCGGTGGTCACGCTGGCGGCGATGGGCGCGCTGGTGCCGGACACCCTGGCGGCGGCCGAGCGGCTGGCCCAGGTGGGCGTCGAGGCGGACGTCGTGTGCGTGACCAGCCCGGGTCTGCTGTTCGAGGCCGTCCAGGCGCGGTCGGGCCGGGGCGACGGCTCGTCGTGGATCCTGGACCAGGTGTTCCCGGCTTCGCGGGCTCGCCCGTTGGTGACCGTCCTCGACGGGCACCCGCACACGCTGGCGTTCCTGGCGGGGATCAACCGCGTGCCGTCGGTCGCGCTGGGCGTCACGAAGTTCGGGCAGTCGGGGTCACTGGAGGACGTCTACCGCTACTACGGCATCGACACGGACGCGATCATCCGGGCCGCGCTCGACGCCGTCAGCTGAAGGTCGCGCCGGCGAGCAGGGCGTCCATCTTCTCGTTCCAGCCTTCGAAGGCCCCGTACTGGACGACGAGGATCTTGCTCGTCGGCAGCCACCACATCCGGACCTGGTTGTTCTGGGTCTCGTCCTTGCAGGTGACTTCCCAGCGGCCGTACTCGGCCGTCTTCGTGCCGATCGGCTTGAAGCCGGATTCGACGAGGTTGCTGCCGGTCGCCTCCGCGGCCTGCCCGGGCGGCGACGCGGCGGTGATGCACGTCGGCACGTCGGTGCCGGTGTACCAGCCGAAGGGGCGCTTCGCGCTCGGGAGGTTGATGGGCGCGTTGGGGTCCGCGGTCGCTTCGTGCAGGTCGAGCAGCCGGGCTTCGCAGACGACGGTGCCTTCGGCGACACAGCCGTCGAGCAGGCCGTCTTCGCTCGCCTGGGTGTACTTCGCGCCCGGGGGCAGCGTGACGTGCATCGTCCCGACGACGACCTGCGGCCCGGCGGCCTTCGTCACCGTGGGTACGGGCTGCGCCTGCCCGCCGGTCGACGTGCTGCAGGCGGCGGCGCTCAAGACCACCGCGAGGGCCAGGACGTTGTGCCGGAAGGACACGGGCTCACCTCTTTCGTCCGCTGTTGGACTCCCGGACGGCCTTCCCGGTTTCGCCGGTGACCTGGCGTACATTCGGCCAGGGCGGTTCGGGCGGTGCTGGTGGGCGCGTGGGACACTGGTCAGGTTATGACTGCCCTCCCGCTCGTCTTCGACGCCCCCAAGCGCGGCCTGCCGCCGCGCCACCTCGCCGACCTCTCCGTGGCCGAACGCGCTGCCGCCGTCGCCGAGCTGGGGGAGAAGCCGTTCCGCGCGAAGCAGCTGTCGAACCACTACTTCTCGCGGTTGACGGTCGACCCGGCGGAGATGACGGACATCCCGGCGGCTTCGCGGTCGAAGCTGGTCTCGGATTTGATGCCGACGCTGCTGACGGAGGTCCGCGCACTGGAGGCCGACCGGGGCGCGACCCGCAAGACGCTCTGGCGCGCCCACGACGGCACGCTCCTGGAGAGCGTCCTGATGCGCTACCCGGACCGCGCGACGCTGTGCATCTCGAGCCAGGCCGGCTGCGGCATGGCGTGCCCGTTCTGCGCGACCGGCCAGGGTGGTCTGGACCGCAACCTGTCGACGGCGGAGATCGTGGACCAGGTCCGCTCGGCGGCGGCGGTCATGCGCGACGGCACGATGCCGGGTGGTCCCGGCCGGCTGTCGAACATCGTCTTCATGGGCATGGGTGAGCCCCTGGCCAACTACAAGCGCGTGGTCGCGGCGGTCCGGCGTATCACGGACCCCGCGCCGGGTGGTCTGGGGATCGGGCAGCGGTCGGTGACGGTGTCCACTGTGGGGCTGGCGCCGGCGATCCGGAAGCTGGCGGACGAGAAGATGCAGGTGCGCCTCGCGGTGTCGCTGCACACGCCGGACGACGAGCTGCGGGACACGCTGGTGCCGGTGAACAACCGGTGGTCGGTGGACGAAGTTCTGTCGGCGGCGCGGTACTACGCGGACACCTCGGGACGTCGGGTGTCCATCGAGTACGCGTTGATCCGGGACATCAACGACCAGCCGTGGCGGGCGGAGCTGCTGGCCAAGCGGTTGCGGCAGCACCTGGGTCAGCTCGTGCACGTGAACGTGATCCCGTTGAACCCGACGCCGGGTTCGAAGTGGGACGCGTCGCCGAAGCCGGTGGAGCGGGAGTTCGTGCGGCTGGTCAACGCGGGCGGGGTAGCGTGCACGGTGCGGGACACCCGCGGCCAGGAGATTGCCGCGGCCTGTGGCCAGCTGGCCGCCGAAGGCTGATTTTTGTTTCAGTGATGGAGAAATTGTCGTGATGTATGCCCCCAGCCTGCTCGACCCGGCTGCGGAATCGTTGAAGCTCTCGGATTTCACCGGCGCGACGGACGTCGCCCGGGAGGCGCGGACGTTGCTGGGCGAGCGGTTCAGCTCGGTGACGTTCATGTACGTGCTGATGCGCGCGTACGAGGTGGAGTACACAGCGGCCTGTGATGCGGCGCGGTGGCACGAGTTCCACGGCGGCCCGCGGGCGCTGTCGGATGACGATCTGGAGAAGCTGCTCGCTCCGTGGCTCGACCGCTGACAAGGCCCCCGAGGAATCCCCGGGGGCCTTGGGCGAGCGTCAGTTCGCGATGGTCCAGTCGCCGATGGCGGACCAGTAGTTCCAGTTCGCCGCGCTGTAGTTGTGGATGAGCTTGCCGTCCGTTCCGCGGGCGAACGCCTCGACGTTGCCGTCGTGGTCCTGGTACACCGCGCTCGGTGCGCTGCCGAGCTGCCAGCCGCCCGCCGTGGACCAGTCGTGCCAGGTGCCGCCCGTGTTGTACGTGTGGATCAGCCGGTTGTCGGCCGCGCCGCGGGCGAACACCTCCGTTGTCCTCGTGCCCGGCTCGTAGATCGCGCTCGGGGTGCCGGTGAACGTCCAGTCGCCGATGGCGGACCAGTAGTTCCAGTTCGCCGCGCTGTAGTTGTGGATGAGCTTGCCGTCGGTTCCCCGGGCGAACACCTCCGTGTTGCCGTCGTGGGCCTGGTACACCGCGACGGGGTCGCCGCTGATCTGCCAGCCGCCGGCCGCGGACCAGTCGTGCCACGTGCCGTCGGCCGTCTTGTAGATGTGGACGAGCCTGCCGTCGGTGCCGCGGGCGAAGACGTCGACCGAGCGGGTCGCGTCCTGGTAGACGACCGACGGGGTGCCGGTGATCCGCCAGTCACCGAGCGTGGTCCACGAATGCCAGACGTTGTCCGCGGTCTTGTAGATGTGCACGAGCTTTCCGTCGCCGCCGCGGGCGAAGACGGCGGTCGCGCCGGTGTCGGGTTCGTAGATCGCCGTCGGGTCGCCGGCGAGCTGCCAGTCCGGCAGGACGGCCCAGGTGCCCCAGGCCGAGCTGTCGGTGTGGATCAGCTTCCCGTCGGTGCCGCGCGCGAAGACCTCGGTCGTCCCGGTGTTCGCCTGGTACACCGCGGCGGGCCGGCCCGCGAGCTGCCAGCCGCCGATGGCCGACCAGTCGTGCCAGGTGCCGCCGGTGTTGTAGGTGTGGACGAGCCGGTTGTCCGCCGCGCCGCGCGCGAACACTTCCGTCGTCCCGGTGTTCGGCTCGTACACCGCGGACACCGGGGTGGCCGTGGCGCCGCCGGCGGTGTCGAACCGGTACAGGTCGTACGTCTGCATCAGCCCGATGACCTTGCCCGAGTAGTCCGGGTCGGTCGCGTAGTGCACGGCGACGTGCTGGATGAACGCGTCCGGGTCGTGCCGGTGGGGCAGGGCGTCCGCGTAGACGGAGAACGTGGTCAGCAGCCGGCCGTAGTCGCGGAACGAGTCCGTCATCGACGCGTACACCCGGAAGTACGCGGTGGCCGGGTGGCAAGCCGGGTCGCACTCCGTCGTCGGGTACTGGCGGCAGCCGATCGCGATCCCGCCCGGCGAGTCCGGTGAGACGCACTTGAAGCCGAAGTAGTTCTTGTCGTTGGCCGAAAGGCTGCTGCCGCCCCAGTTCGACTCGAGGATCGCCTGGCCGACCGTCACCGACGCCGGGATGTCGAATTCGTCGTGCACCTGCTGGGCGGCCGGGCCGGCGAGCGCGATGAAGTCGTCCGAGGTGCTCTGCGCCCGGTGGGTTCCGCCCAGCGCGGCCTCCTCGTTCGCGCGCTGCCGGGCCGGGTCCACCAGCCGTGCGTCGTCGGTGGTCGTCGTCTTCGCGGCCGGTGCCGCGATGGCGGGTGCCGTGGCGACCGTCGTGATCAGCGCCAAGGCGCCGAAGGCGGTTCCGGCTCGCAGTGTCCAGCGGTTCACGCCGCACCCCCGTTCTCTTCGGCGAGCTGCCAGTCGCCGATCGAAGACCAGGCCGACCACCCGGCACCGGCGTTGTAGACGTGGACCAGCCGGGCGTCGGCCCCGCGGGCGAAGACTTCGGTGACGCCGTCGCCGGGCCGGTGGACCGGCAGCGGCTGGCCACCCAGCGCCCAGTCGCCGATCGCCGACCAGGCCGACCACCCGGCACCACCGTTGTAGACGTGGATCAGCTTGCCGTCGGTGCCGCGGGCGAAGACTTCGGTGACGCCGGAGGACGGCTGCTCGACCACGGCCGGGCTGCCGTCGAACGTCCAGGCGCCGATCGCCGACCAGGCCGACCAGCCTTCGCCGGCGTTGTAGACGTGGACGAGCTTGCCGTCGGTGCCGCGGGCGAAGACCTCGGTGACCCCGGATCCGGTGGGGTGGACGACCGCGGGCACGCCGCTCAGCGCCCAGTCGCCGATCGCCGACCACCCCGACCAGCCGGCGCCGGCGTTGTAGACGTGGATCAGCCGGGCGTCGGTCCCGCGGGCGAAGACCTCGGTGACGCCGGTGTCGGCCCGGTGCACCGCCACCGGGTCGCTCGCCATGGTCCAGCCGTCGATCGCGGACCAGGCGGACCAGCCGGCGCCGGAGTTGTAGACGTGGATGAGCTTGCCGTCGGTGCCGCGCGCGAAGACTTCGGTCGTGCCGGTGCCCGGCTCGTACACGACGCTGGGGTTGCCCTGCAGCTTCCAGCCGCCGATCACCGACCACGCCGACCAGCCGTCGCCGCTGTTGTAGGTGTGGATGAGGCTGCCGTCGCCGCCGCGGGCGAAGACCTCGGTGGTGGCCGTGTCGGGGCGGTAGAGGGCCACCGGGTCGCCCGCAAGGTTCCAGTCGCCGATCGCCGACCAGTCCGACCAGCCGCCGCCGCTGTTGTAGGTGTGGATCAGCTTGCCGTCGGTGCCCCGGCCGAAGACCTCGGTGACGCCGGTGTCCGGCCGGTACACCACCCGCGCGGTCTGGGCCGAGTCCACATCTTCCCGGACGAGCGGGCTGACGAACCCGGAGATCGTCTGGCCGGCGACGCTCTGCCCGACCCGGCCGCCGCCGGTCGCGGTCTGCACCGAGGAAGTGTCCGGCGTGGCACCGAAGTTGCCGTTGATCGTCCGGATGGTCCCGTCCGCGTTCACGGTGTCGACGAGGGCGACGTGGTCGGCGTAGCCGTTGCCGTCGTAGTTGAAGACGGCGGCGTCGCCGACGCGGGGAACGTAGCCGGGGTCGGCGTGCAGCGTCCCGTTCCGCTGCCCGTAGCGGTAGAAGCTGCCCGCGGCGGCGTTGAGCCCGGTGACGTCGACGCCGTGGTGGCCCCACACCCACATGGCGAAGTCCGCGCACCAGGCTTCGTGGTTGGCGCAGCTGCTTTCGTAGCCGGTGCCGCCGAGGCTGTTGGTGCCGCAGATGGTGACGCCGAGGTTGGCTCTGGCGAGGTCGCGGATGTCGGTTCTGGTGTCCGCGTACGCCGCCGTCGCGCCGAGCAACGTCAGGGCCGATCCGGCCAGCGTTGCGGCGGCGACGGCGCCCAGTAGTCGTCGTGCGATCAAGGTGACCTCCAAGGTGGACCCCGTGAGGACGCCTCGCCGGCCTTCCTCGCTTCCCGGGACCGCCGTAGCTTGTCCGGGGTGGGTGAAAGAAACCTCAAAGGCGGTTTTAGATGAGCACGCCCGGGATCTGACGCGGGCGGAGCGCGATGTCCTCGAGTTCCTGCTGTCAGCGGACTTCGACGGCGCCGACCGGCTGCCCGACATCTCGGCGATGACACTTCAGCCGGACGGGGATTCCAGGGGGTCGGGCTCCGGCCACGCGAGCTGGACCAGCTCCTGGCCGTAGCGCCTGCTGACGGCCGTCACGCGGCCCGGCATCAGGGCCGACGGCCAGACTCCGAACACCAGCGGTCCCTCGCGGAAGTCGCCGTCGCCGATGACGCCCGGGGTCTGCAGCCCGGCCAACGTGTTCAGCACCCCGTGCTCCAGCGCGGCGGACGCTCCCTCCGTGCGGCGGGCCACCACCAGGTGGAGGCCGACGTCCTGCGCCTGCGGCAGGAACTCGCGCAGTGGTTCGAACGGGTCGACGTCGCCGGGCGCGACGAGTTCGGCGTCGTCCACGACCACGTACAGGTCCGGTCCGGACCACCAGCTGCGGTTCTTCAGCTGCTCCTGCGTGACGTCGGGCCCGGGGAGCCGCCGCCGCAGCGATTCCCGGACCTCCTCCATCATGGTGCTGAGCTGGGCGTGGGACACCGCGTAGGCCAGCAGGTGCTCGGTCGCGACGTAACCGAGCGAGGTGCGGCGGTAATCCACCAGCAGGATGACCGCCTCCGCCGGGGTGTGCCGCTCGACGATGCCGCGCAGGATGCTGCGCAGCAGTGTCGTCTTGCCCGACTCCGGCCCCATGAACGCCACGAAGTGCGGATCGGCCCGCGGGTCCCAGACGGCCGCGGTTCCGTCGATGCGCAACCCGATCGGGAGAGCTTCGGCCGACGGCACCGCGGCGTAGGGAACGTGCGTCGGCAGTGCGGTCAACTGCCTCTTCGGCTCGTCCGGCAGGTCCTCGAACGAGACCGAGCCCGAGGTGAACACCGCCGAATCGAAGCGCGAACGGGTGAGGAACACCGCGTCGGCGAACTCCGGGCCGTGGGCGAAGCTCGCCGATTCGAACACCGCGTCGCCGCGGAAGCTCGCAGCCGCGAAATCCGTGTGGCCGCCGAACGCCGTCCCGGTGAAGTCCGCCTCCGCCGTGAACGTCGCCGAGGCGAAGCCGGCCGCGTCGGTGAACGTCGCGGCGGCGAAGCGGGCCGGGCCCACGAACGTCGCCGAGTGGAAACCGGCCGACCGCACCCGGCAGCCGCTCAGGTCGAAGCCGAGCAGGCTCGCGCCGGCGAGGTCGAGGTCGAGGTCCGGCCAGAAGCGGTGGTCCGGCGCGTCGGGACGCAGGTGGGCCGCCAGCACCTCGCCCACGGCCTGCCGGACTCGGCCCTGCTGCCCGAGGGGGTTTTCGACGACGTCGGCGGCCGCGTCGGTGAACATCCGCAGGTACGCGCAGAACACGTTGACGATCGTCTGCCGCTGGCCGGGGCTGCTCTGGCCGAGCCGTTCCAGGGCGTAGAGGCCGCCGAGCTGGACCGCCAGCCGCTCCGAACCCAGCTGGTCCACGGCGGTGCTGTAGAGCTCGGTGAGCCGCCGTTCCGCCGCGTCCAGCCGGGCGTCCTCGGCCATCCGCTCCTGCAGCGCGTGCGTGCGCGCCACCGCCGCCTGGTCCAGGTCCTTCTGCTTGAGGCCGATCTCGGTGCTCCGCTGCCGGCGCGCGGAGAGCAGCAGCGCCGCCGCCCCACCCGTCCCGACGACGACGGTGCCTGCCGTCTTGATCGCCTCCAGCTGGTTGCGCTCCTGCGCGTCGCCGTGGCCGAAGGCCGCCAGCAACCACACCGCGACCACGACGCCGAGCACCACGATCACGGCGGAGGCGAACCAGATCATCCGGATCGACAGGACCCGGTAGGCGACCTCGCCCGGCTCGTGGTCCCTCGCCATGCCCTCGTCCACGGTGATCACCGTAGGCCATGGCCGCCACGGCCGCGCCGGATTCCGTTCGGAGTCAGCGCAGCACCCGGCGGCGGTTCAGCAGCGTCTCGACGTCGAAGCCGAGACGAACATCGCGGACGAACCGCGGTGCCCGGCGAGCCCGCCGGGCACCCGGCCGTCAGGGGTTGTCCAGCGTCAACGCCGTGCAGCGGATCCCGCCGCCGCCCTTGCGCAGTTCCGTCGTGTCCAGCTCCGTCACCGTCAAGCCCATCGACCGCAGGTCCGCGGCGAGCCGCGGGGCGCCCGAGGTCATCGTCACCGTGCGGCCGTCGCTGATCAGGTTCAGCGCGAACGCCGCCGCCTCGGCCGGGGCCACCTCGATCAGCTCCACGCCCAGTCCGCGCAAAGTACGCAGGCTCGGCGCGTCCAGCGCCTCCGGGTTGTAGGCCAGGACACCGGAACTGATCACCGCCACCGCCAGATCCAGGTCGTACCACCGGGAACTGGTCGTGCGGAGCGGGACGACGTCGTAGTCCAGGTGCCGCGCCAGCGTGCGCAGCGCCCGGGTGTCCGTGCGCTGCCCGTGCGCGGCCAGCAGCAGCGAGCCGCACGCCAGCGCGTCGCCCTGGCCGCTGAACGCGTAGCGCGTCGAGGCCACCTCGAAGCCGTGGGATTCCAGCCAGGCCCGGTGGTGCGGGGTTTCCGGGGCCCGCTCGGCCGGGAGCGTGGCCAGCACCGCGCGGTTGCCCTGGACCACCGCCGCGTTGGCGGTGTAGGTCATGTCGGGACACGCCGGGTCCGCGTCGACGAACTCGACCTTGCGGCCGGCGGCCAGGTGCGCCTCCACGATGTTCTCGTGCTCGGTGAGGGCGGCGTCCACGTCGGGCTGGACCGCGACGTGCATGTACGGGTTGATCTCGTAGTCGACGCGGAAGTACCGCGCGGAACACATCAGGAGCCGTTGGTGCGTCATGGGTTCACTCGATTCGTCGAGGCGGGCGGGCGGTCGGGCTGGGGGTGGCCCAGCCCGGGCGGCGCACGGCCGGCGAAGCGAGCGAGCCGGGTCAGCCCAGGCCGCGCAAGCGGAACAGCTCGATCGTCATGAGGTAACCCGGCTGCGACCGGGCCGCGTCGATGCGCTGCGCCACCGTGGTGGCCGACGGCGCCGGACGCATCGCCGCGCTCACCGCGCGGACCAGTTTGGCGATCATCCTTTTTTCCTCTCTCGGGGGAGAACTCAGGGTGCCGCGAAGCGGGGCAGGCGGTCTGGCCGGATCCGGACACGTTCACCGCGTCGCGTTCAGGAAGCCGATGACGACCGCGCCCCACCAGCACAGCTGCGAGACCGCCGTGGTGAGGCCGCCCCGGACGAGCAGGCGCGCCGGGACCGGGTCGTCGACCAGCGCCATCCGCCCGCCCAGCGTCGTCGCGTGCACGCCGTTGACGGCCAGCACGCCGACGAGGCAGAGCTTCACGACCGTGGCCGCGGACCCGAGGTCGGGCGACAGCAGCGCGCCGCTCGCGACCAGGCCCGTCACCCCGCCCCAGACCAGCAGGTGCAGGCGCGACGCGCTGCGGACGGCCTCGGCGAACGGCACCCGGCCGAGGGCCCACAGGGCGAAGAACCAGTCCGCCACCAGGACCGCGCCCAAGCCGAGCACGAGCGACGCGAGGTGGGCGAACAACGCGATGTCGTGCCACGCGGTGTTCGGCTGCACCCGCGTCGACAGCCAGATCGCCGCGGCGAGCAGCATGATCGAAGCAGACATGGCGCAATAGGCCGCGTAGCGTCGGTGAACACCGGGCCCCGGCGGACGCGGGGCGGGCGGGATCCGTACCGGGATGCCGTTGTCGAGCATGACCTGTCCTTCCGGGGAAATCCGTGGGAGAACGGGTTCCGCCGGAACGACCGGTGCGTCCGACCTGCCTGCGTCAGCGGGAAACCCGTGCTGTGCTGATTACAGGCCATCGCGGACTTGGCTGGGAGCGTTGTCCGCAAAGGACAATCAATCCCGTTGGCTTCGGGAGAAGACAAGGACGGCGGCGCCGTTGCCGGGCCGTCCCGGGGCTAGGCGGACACGGGCCCGGCGAGGGCGGAGAAGTCGTGTCCACCGCGTTCGACGGCGCCCAGCACGAAATCCCGCACCGGCGGCGGCACATCACGCCCGTCGAGGTACGGGTCCGCGTGCGTGAGCAACCCGGCGTCGGCGATCTCCTCGGCCAGCTCGTCCAGCGCCGGCGGCCACGGATCCGGTGCGCCCGGCGAAGTCCGCGCCAGCTGCTCCAGCAGTTCCCGCGCCGGCGGGCTGAGCGTGCGGTACGCGGACTCCAGGGAATCTCGCAGGGACAGGTCCCCGACGCTGAGCCAGTCCGCGGTGTTGCCGTTCAGGCGCCATTCTTCGACGACCCGCCGCAGCGTCAGCCGCGGCCGCGAGGCGATCTTGCGCAGCGCCAGGTCGAGCGCGAGCGGCAGGTCGCCGCACAGCTCGGCGAGGCGGTCGCAGTCGGGTCCGGCGGAGACGGCGACGTGCGGCAGCGCCGCGGTGATCATCGCGATCGAATCGCCGCGCGGCAACGGCGTCAGCTGCAGCCGCTGGACGTCCCGCAGGCCCAGCAGGCGTTTGCGGCTCACCAGCAGGGTCGTGCTCGTGGTCGTCTCGGCCAGCAGCGGGCGCACCTGCTGCTCGTCCTGGACGTTGTCCAGCACGACCACGAGCCGGCGTTCGGCCAGCAGCGTCCGGTACAGCCCGGCGCGGTGGTCGACCGTGCCGGCCAGCTGGTCGTCGTCGACGCCGAGCGCGCGCAGGAACCCGTCGAGGACGTCGGCGGTCGCCGGCACCGGGGGAGCGCCGCCGCCGTGGCGCAGGCCGCCGAGGTCGGCGTAGAGCTGCCCGTCGTTCTCCTCCGCCGCGATCGCGTGCGCGTGGTGCAGGGCCAGGTCGCTCTTGCCGACGCCGGCGGGTCCGCTGATCACCATCGGGGTGTCGCGCGGGGAACGCAGCCAGGCCAGCTCGGCCGCCCGCCCGACGAACCCCCTGGGTCTCGGTGGTAGCTGCGCCGGGTGCGGCGGGGTGCCGCGGCGCTGGAACAACGTCGGTCTTCTCTTGCGGCCCCCGAACGGGGGCTGCGTATAGCCGCTCGTCGCGGCGTGCCAGTGCCGGCGCCACGCCTCGTCGTCGCCGCCGCACGCGGCCACGAACGCCAGTGTCACCTGCAGCGACGGCATCCGGTTGCCGCTCGCCGCGCTGGAGAGCACCGACGACGAGAACATCGCCGACCGGGCCATTTCCCGGTAGGTCGGGTTCCCGGCCCGCGCGCGCAGTTCGCGCAATTCCCGGGCGAACTGGGTGGCGATGCCACCGGACGTGTTGACGGGTTTTTCTGGTCTGCCCATGTGAATCCCTTCCCCTTGTTCACTCAGAGTCGCTCGTAGCCGCGGGTGTCTCTTCCGCTCTTTGGCGGCCTTGCTAGCCCGTTCGGGTATTTCCATGACACTTGGTCGATCATTTCCGGTGCTTTTTTACGTCGTTCCGGTGAATTGTGGCAACACTCGACGGCCGCCCGCGCGCAGCGGACGGCCGTCGGGAGCCGGTCTCAGGCGGACGCGGGGCGGGCCGCCGTCATGCCGAGCAGCGCGCACAGCGCCGCGACCAGGCCGAGCGCGCCGCACAGCCACCAGACGCCGTTGCCCAGCGCGACCCACGCGGCGACGCCGAACAGCGGGCCGAGCGCCATGCCGAGGCCGAAAGTCGCCTGGTGGGCGCTGATGTAGCGCGCCTTGACGGCGGCCGGGAACGTCGAGGGGTAGGCGAACATCGTCGGCCCGTTGACCATGATCCCGAAGACGAACACGACCGTGCAGACGACGAGCGCGACCGCCGACCCGCCGCTGAGCCCGAACCCGGCGACGCCGAGGCCCATCAGGACCGTCCCCGCGGTGGCGGCGACGTGGCCCGGCCAGCGCGTGACGTAGGAGGTGATCTTCAGCTCGCACAGGATCAGCACGGCCGACGCGGTCACGAGCACGACGCTGTAGAGCCCGGCGGAGTGCCCCTCGGCGGTGATCTTCAGCGGCAGCGCGACGGTGTACTGGACGTAGATGACCGACCCGATCAGCACCGAGGCCAGGAAGAACCAGAACCGCCCGTCCCGCAGCAGGATCCCGTACGCCGTGCGCGTTCCGCCCTCCTTCGGCGACGCGGGTTCGCGCTCGACGCGGTGGTCGGGCAGCAGCCGCAGCGCGACGACCGCGTAGAGCAGCGCGGTGGCCGCGTCGAACCACAGCAGGAGGTTCCAGTCGAGGAGGATGAGCCCGGCCGCGATGAGCGGGCTGAGCGCCGCGCCGAGGTTGAGCGCGATCCGCATCATCGAAAAGCCCATCACGCGGTCGTCGCCCGGCATCAGCTCGCTGAGCAGGACGGCGGCGGCGGGCCGGTAGCTCTGCGTCGCGAGGCCCGCGAGCAGCAGCGCGGCCATGAGCGGGACGTGGAAGCCGGGACGGCCGAACAACGGGATGACGGAAAGGATCGCGGCCGAACCCGCCATCGCGGCGGCGATCGTCGCGCGCGGGCCGATGCGGTGGACCAGTTCGCCGCCGAGCAGCCCGCCGAGGACCGAACCGACGCTGTAGGCGGCGATGGCGACGCCGGCCTGTCCCGCGGAGAAGCCGCGGAAGACCAGGTACAGCACCATGAACGTCTGGACGAACGCGCCGAGCTGGTTGACGAGCACGCCACCGAGCAGGTAGCGGACGGGCGTGGGCGTCCGGCGCAGGACGGCCAGCACGCCGGCGGGTTTTTCGGTGGTGGTCACGGCCGAGCCTCCAGGTGGCTTGCGATGGGGGGTGCCGCACCCGCGATCCGGGGTGCCGGCTTCCTCATTGCAGCGGCCTGGCCGGTTGACCGGCAGAGTTGTTTCCTCCGGAAAATCAATTCCGGGGTGACGTGGGCTACGCGGAATGCCGGAGCGTGACGCCGTTGTCGCGGAATCCGCATTACCCGCGCCCGGCCGGACGCAGCCATTGCTGCATCCGGCCGGTGACGGTGGAAATCAGAGCCCGACGATGAGTTCGTGGTCGATTTCCACGAACTCGGTGATCAGGTCGGCGAACTTCCCGGCGATCAGTTCCTTGTAGACCGCGGAGCCGGTGTGCGCGTCGTAGGCGGCCTGGTCGGCGAAGTGCTCGACGAACAGCAGGAAGTCCGGCTTGGCGGGGTCGCGGTACACGCGGAAGGACAGGGTGCCGTCCTCCTGGCCGGGCCCGAGCGGCGCGAACTCGTGGACGAGCGCTTCGGCCTCGGCCTGCTTGCCCGGCTTGAGGGGGATGGGGAACACCTTCGCCAGCATGGGAAAACCTCTCGGTAGTGCGGTGGTTGCTTCGCCGATCACTCTGCCGAGCGCGGACGGGAACGTCCGGCCACATCCGGACACGTCTTCTCCCGGGGTGCGGACCTCCCCCGCTGATGTCCGGATCTGGCTAGCGCGGGCGAGGCCCGATCCCCTACACCTGGGGCATGACGACTTTTTCGGCCGTGGTCACCACCGGCATCTACTGCCGGCCCGGGTGCGGGGCGAAGCCGCTCGCGGAGAACGTGCGGACGTTCGAGCTGGCCGCCGAAGCCGAGGCGGCCGGGTTCCGGGCGTGCCTGCGCTGCCGTCCCTACCGCGTCGCCGGCCCGGTCGGCGCGGACGCACCCGAGCTCGTCTGCCGCGCAGTGCAGCTCATCATCGCCGGCGCGCTGGACAGCGACACCGAAGCCGCGCTCGGCCGGCGGCTCGCGGTGTCGCCGCGGCACCTGCGCCGGCTCTTCCACGACCACCTCGGCGTGACGCCGGACCAGCTCGCCCGCTCGCGGCGTGCGCACTTCGCGCGCCGGCTGCTCGACGACTCCGACCTGACCGTCGCGGACGTGGCGTTCGCCGCCGGGTTCGGCAGCCTGCGCCAGTTCAACCGGGACATGAAGCTGGTCTTCCGCGCGTCCCCGGTCGAGCTGCGCAGCCGGCGCCGCAAGGCCGACCGGATCGCCGCGGACGGCGGCCTGCGGATGCGGCTGCCGTTCGCGCCGCCGCTGCACTGGGAAGCGCTCAGCGAGTTCCTCGCCGAGCGCGCGGTCCCCGGCGTCGAGTCGGTACGCGACGGCGTCTACCGGCGCACGATCAGCCTCGACGGCGAAGCCGGGGTCATCGAGGTCGCGCGCGGCGGCGACGACCACCTGCTGCTGACCGCGCACATGCCGTTCTGGGAAGGCCTCATCCACGTCGTCGACCGCGTCGGGCGGATGTTCGGCGTCGACGCCGACACCGCACCCGCCGAGGCCGCTCTCGCCGACGACCCGGTACTCGGGCCGCTCCTGCGCAAACGGCCCGGGCTGCGCGTGCCGGGTGCCTGGGGCTTCTTCGAGATCGCGGTCGAAGCCGTGCTCAGCCAGTACAGCGTGCGGACGCGGGTGCGGCGGCAGCTGGCCGCGCTGGTCGAAGCGGCCGGGCAGCCGGTGCCCGGTCTCGAGCACGGCCTGACCCACCTGTTCCCGTCGGCCGAAACCCTCGCCCAGGCGGACCTGGACGCGGCCCGGCTGCCCGCGGCGACCGAGCGGACGCTGCGCGCGTTGGCCTCCGCCGTGGCCGCGGACGAAACCCTGCTCGACCCCGGCGCGAGCCTGGCCGACTGCACGTCCGCGCTGACGGCGTTGCCCGGCATCGAGCAGAGCACCGCCCAGGAGATCGCGCTGCGGCTGGGGCACGCCGACGCCTTCCCGGCCGCCGAGCGCACGGTCGAGACGAAGCTGCTCGAGCACGACGTCTTCGCCGTCGCCGGCCGCATGGCCGCCGCCTGGCACCCCTGGCGCGCGTTCGCCGCCACCCACCTGATCGCCGCCGGCACCCCGGCTGCCTGAAACACCCCACAAGGAGAACCGATGCCTGCCAAGCACCTCGCCGAACGGCTGCGCGCCCTGCACACCGACCGCACGCTGGTGCTGCCGAACGCCTGGGACGCCGCCAGCGCGGCCCTCATCGCCCAGGCCGGGGCCCCGGCGATCGCCACGACCAGCGGCGGGGTCGCCTGGTCCGCGGGACGGCCCGACGGCCACGGCCTCACCCGGGAGGAGATGGCCGAGCTGGTCGCGCGGATCGTGCGTGTCGTCGACGTGCCGGTGACCGCCGACATCGAGGGCGGCTACGGCCCGTCCGCCGACGACGTCGCGGCGACCGTCCGCGCGATCGTCGAGGCCGGCGCGGTCGGGGTCAACCTGGAGGACTCGACCGCCCCGGGCGGCCCGCTGTTCGACGTCCCGGCCCAGGTCGGCCGGGTCCGCGCGGCCCGCGACGCGGCGACCGCGACCGGCCTGCCCGAGCTGTGGATCAACATCCGCACCGACGTCTACCTCTTCGGCATCGGCGAACCGGAAGGCCGCCTGGACGACGTCCTGACCCGGGCGGGCGCCTACGCCGCGGCCGGCGCGGACAGCCTGTTCGTGCCGGGGCTCATCGATCTGGAGACGCTCACCGTGCTGGTCAAGGAGAGCCCGCTGCCGGTGAACGTGATGGTGTGGCCGGGCGCCCCGACCGTCGCGGAGCTGGAAGCGGCCGGCGTCCGCCGGATCAGCGTCGGCACCGCGATCGCCCAGTCCGCCTACGCCGTCGCCCAGCGCGCGGCGGCCGAGCTGCTGGAGCACGGGACGTACACCGCGCTGGAGGGCGGCCTCGACTTCGGGACCGTCAACAGCGCTGTGACCGCCTGACCTTCTTCGTAGACGCCGGCCGCGACGGAAATCCGTCGCGGCCGGCGTCTACTTCTGTTTTGCACCCCGTTGATTTTCTTTGGTGGACAACCGTTTCCATCAATTAAACCGCTGGCTTCAATCACTTCCACAGCCGAGAAGAAGACCTCGAGGGAAGTGATGTGATGACCGTAGTCGAGCCGCTGCCCGTCCGGCCGCCCGAGACCGCCGCGGAGATCCTGGCCCGGGCGCAGGCCCTCGCGCCGGTGCTGCGGGACCGCGCCGAAGAGATCGAGCGGGCCCGCCGGCTGCCCGCGGACGTCGTGGACCTGCTGCGCGGCACCGGGGTGTTCCGGATGGGGTTCTCCCGCGCTCACGGCGGTCCCGAGCTGACCTCGATCGAGCAGACCGAGGTGATCGAAGCCTTGGCGTACGGCGACGCCGGCGCCGGGTGGTGCGCGATGATCGGGTCGGACACCGGGCTCTACGCGTCCTTCCTGGACCACGCCGTCGCCCAGGAGATGTTCCCCAGCCTGGACATGGCGACCGCCGGACTGCTCTTCCCCAACGGCCGCGCGGAAATCGTCCCCGGCGGCTACCGCTTGACCGGCCGCTGGCAGTTCGGCAGCGGCGTCACGCACGCCGACTGGGTCGTCTCCGGGGCGTTCCTGTACCGCGACGGCGAGCCCGAGCACGACTCGATCCTGCTCATGGTGCCGAAATCCGACGTCGAGGTGCTCGACACCTGGCACACGACCGGCCTCGCGGGCAGCGGCAGCTGCGACTACGCGATCACCGACGTGTTCGTGCCCGCCGAGCACACGCTCACCTTCGCCGAGGTCCGCGGCGGTTCGGGCCCGCTGGCCCAGCCCGAGGTCCACATGCGGAACATGCCGGGCGTCGCGCTCGGCGTCACCCGCGCCGCGCTCGACCACGCCACGGACACCGCCGTCGCGAACGGCCGCGAGGACGACTACCGCACGCAAACCACGATCGCCGAGTGCGAAGGCGACTTCGCCGCGGCTCGCGAGGGCGTCTACGGCGCGTTGCGGCGCCAGCACGAAGTCCTCACCGCGGGCGGCACCCTCGACGACCTGACCCCGCGCGAGCGGGCCGCGCTCCCGCTGTCGCGGCGGCACGCGTTCCGCACGGCCAGGGCGATCGTCACGCGCCTCTACGACCTCGTGCAGACGTCCGCGATCTACCGGCCTTCGCCGCTGGACCGCTGGCTGCGCGACACCACCACGATGTGCCAGCACATCGTGGCGCAGGACCGGATCCTGCAGACCGCCGGCGCCCACCTCCTGGGCGGCCGGCCCGCGTTCCCGCTGGCCCTCGGCATCACCTCCAGCCGGCGCTGACCCCACCCCACCCAGAGAAGGAAGACACCCATGCGAAAGCTCCGGGCCGCCGTGTGCGCGGCCGCCGTGCTGGCCGTGACGCTCAGCGCGTGCAGCACCCCGAGCGGCCCCACCGCCGCTCCGTCGCCGGACGGCGCCGCCGCGCCCGCCGCGGCGAACATCGACCGCGACGCGGTCATCAGCTACAGCGAGACCGAACCGGCCAACCCGCTGGTGCCGGGCAACACGACCGAGGTCGGCGGGATCAGCGTGCTGGGCACGCTCTTCCGCGGCCTGATCGAGTACGACGCCAAGACGGCCGCCCCGCACAACGCCGTCGCGGACTCGGTCACCACGACCGACTCCAAGGTGTGGACGATCAAGCTCAAGGACGGCTGGACGTTCCACGACGGTACGCCCGTTACGGCCAAGAGCTTCGTGGACGCGTGGAACTACACCGCGTATTCCCCGAACCTGATGGCGGGTGCCAGCTACTTCTCGCACGTCGTCGGCTTCGCGCAGGTCAACAACGCGACCGCGGACGGCAAGCAGCCGGCCACCCTGCCGGCCGCCAAGGAGCTGTCAGGCTTGAAGGTTGTCGACGACAAGACGTTCACGGTCACCCTCGACGCGCCCTTCTCGGAGTTCGGCGTCCAGCTCGGCTACGCCGCCTTCTTCCCGCTGCCCGCGAGCTTCTTCGCCGACCGCAAGGCGTTCGAGGCGCACCCCGTCGGCAACGGGCCGTTCGAGTTCGACTCGTACACGCCGGGCAAGGACCTCGTCGTCAAGCGGTTCGACGGCTTCGCCGGCGCGCAGAAGCCGAACATCGGCGGCATCGACTTCCGCTTCTACACCGACCTGGACAAGGCGTACGCCGACGTCCTCGCGAACAAGCTCGACTTCCTGTCGTTCACGCCGTGGACGTCCACCCAGGGCGGCAAGATCAAGAAGGACCTGCCCGACGACCGGCGCAAGACCTACACCTACCTCGGCTACCAGGCGATCGCGTTCCCGCTGTTCGACAAGCGCTACGACAGCCCGCAGTTCCGCCAGGCGATCTCCATGGCCATCGACCGGAAGGCCCTGATCCAGCAGGTGTTCAACGGTGGCCGCACGCCGGCCGACGGCCTGGTCGCCCCGAACGTCCAGGGCCACCTGGACAACCAGTGCGGCGAGCTGTGCACCTACCAGCCGCAGAAGGCCAAGCAGCTGTTCGACGCATCCGGCTTCCAGGGTGACATCGAGCTGACGTCGAACATCGACTCCGGCAACCAGGAGTGGATGGAGGTCATCTGCCGCCAGATCCAGGCCTCGCTGGGCCACACCTGCAAGTTCACCCCGCAGACGACGCTCGGCGACTTCCGCAAGCAGCTCAACAACCGGACCGTCACGGGCATCTACCGCTCGGCGTGGGTCGCGGACTACCCGTCGATCGAGAACTTCCTCAACCCGCTGTTCCGCACCGGTGCCGCGTCCAACGTCGGCCAGTACTCGAACGCGAAGGTCGACGCCCTGCTCCAGCAGGCCGACGCCGCTCCTTCGCAGCAGCAGGGCCAGGCGCTCTACCAGCAGGCCGAAAAGCTCGTCCTGCAGGACATGCCGACCATCCCGATCTGGTGGCAGTCCGGCACCGCCGCCTGGGCGTCGCGGCTGCACAACGTCCAGCCCACCCAGTTCCGCGAGCTCGACCTCTTCAGCGTCACCGTCAGCAAGTAGCTCCCCGCGGCGCGCCGCGACCCGGCGCGCCGCGGGTCGATCCGGAGGAAACAGAGATGACTGTCCACGAAGTGGATGTCCTGATGATCGGGGCCGGCCCGGCGAACCTCGCGCTGGCCGTCGCCCTCGAGGAGTGCGGCCGGTCCGGCGTGGCCGGCGGCGCGATGATCCTCGAACAGCACGAAGACGTGAAGTGGCAGCGGAACCTGATGCTGCCGTGGGCGCGCAGCCAGGTGTCCTATGTGAAGGACCTGGTGACCCTGCGCAACCCGCGCAGCCGCTTCTCCTTCCTCAACTTCATGCACGAGCGCGGCGAGCTCGACGAGTTCGTCAACCTCGGCACGTTCAACCCGTTCCGCTGGCAGATCTCGGCGTACCTGCAGTGGGTCGCCGACTCGCTGGAGCGGGTGCAGGTGCGCTACAACGCCCGCGCCGAGCGGGTCCTGCCGATCCACTCGGAGTCGGGCCAGGTGCTCGGGTTCACCGTTCCGCTGTCGGACGGCGACACGATCCTCTGCCGCGACCTGGTCGTCGGCGGCGGCCGCGACGCCCACGTGCCCGAGGTGTTCCGGGGGCTGCCGGCCGAGCGGGTCGTGCACAGCACCGAGTTCAGCACCCGGGTCGCTTCGACGGTCGGGCTGGCCCGCCCGGGCAAGCCGCTGCGGCCGGTCGTCGTCGGGGGCGCCCAGAGCGCGGCCGAGATGTTCATGGCCCTGCACCAGGAGGCGCCGGGTTCCTCCCCGACGCTGCTGCTGCGCGCGATCGCCCTGAAGGACTACCAGACCAGCAAGTTCGTCAACGAGCTGTTCTTCCCGTCCTTTGTGGACGAGTTCTTCACGATGTCCGAGGTGGCGCGGGAGAGGGTGCTCGCGGAGATGCACCTGACCAACTATGGCGGCCTGGCCGCGCCGTTCCTCGAAGAGCTGTACACCATGATCTACAAGCAGAAGATGCTCGGGAAGCCGGTTTCGACGGTCCGCGGCTCCGCCGACGTCGTCCGCGCCCGGGCCGACGGCGACGAGATCGTGCTCGACGTCCGCGACCTCAAGCACGACACGGTCGAGCGGATCCGCTGCGACGCGGTGTTCCTCGGCACCGGCTTCGACCCGCGGATGCCGGCGATGGTCCGCGGCCTGGCCGACGCGATCGGCCTGGACGGGATCTCGGTGAACCGGCAGTACCGCGCCGACCTCGGCGCCGGCGCCCACGGCGCGCTGTACCTGCAGGGCGTCAACGAGGCGACGCACGGCATCTCCGACTCCTTGATCAGCGTGCTGGCCCAGCGGTCGGCCGAGATCGCCGGCGACATCGTCGAACGGCGCGGCACCGGTCCCGGCGAGGACCGTCGCCGTTCCGGCGAGTCCGTGGTGGTGGCGGTATGATCGACGTCCGCCCCCTCGACCGCACCAACCTGGAACGCGCGTACGGGCTCGACTCCCAGCGGCTGCTGCCGTGGCCGGAGCTCAACGCGCCGTTCGAAGGCGCCTGGTGCGTCCTGCGCCCGCACACCACGTCCACCGCGCACTCCCACCACGAGTACGAGATCTTCATCGCGCTGTCCGGCGTCGCCACGCTGGTCGTCGACGGCGTCCGGCACCCGTTCGCCGCCGGCGACATCGTCCGGCTGCCGCCCGGCTCGACCCATTGCGTCACCAACGAAGGCGACAAGGACTTCGAGTACTACGGCGTCTGGTGGGACACCGAGATGTCCGCGCAGTTCACGGCCCGCCACGAAGCAGGCGTGTCATGAGCGCCCGGACGGTCGTCATCTCGCCCGCCCCGACGGCGAACGGCGACCTGCACCTCGGGCACATCGCCGGCCCGTTCCTGGCCGCCGACGTCCACGCCCGCTACGCCCGGTCGGTGGGCCGGGAAGTGTTGCTGGGCACGGGGTTCCAGGACACGTCGACGTTCGTGGTGACGACCGCTTCCCGCCGGGGCGTCACCCCGGAGGAGCTGGTGGCCACGTCGGCGGCGCAGATCGCCGCCAGCCTGGCCGCGATGGGCATCAGCGTCGACGGCTACACCGGCGACGACGACCGGTTCACCAAGTGGGTCGTCGACTTCGTCGCCCGGCTGCACTCGGCGGGGAAGCTGGAACTGCGCACGATGAAGTTCCCGTACTCGCCGAAGTCGGGACAGTTCCTCGTGGACGGTTTCGCGTCCGGCAGCTGCCCGGAGTGCCTGGCCGACTGCTGCGCGGGGCTCTGCGAGAGCTGCGGGCAGCTGGTGGCCGCGGGCGACCTGCTGGACGTCCGGTCCACTTTGGACCCGACGGATCCGGTGGAGCTGCGCGAGGCCGACGTGCTCGTGCTGCCGGTCGAGCGGTACCGGGCCGGGTTGCAGGCGCACTTCGCGGCGCACGCGTCGGGCATGCGGCCGCACATGGCGCAGGCGATGGCCGCGATGCTGGCGCGGCCGTTGCCGGACTTCCCGGTGACGTACCCGACGTCGTGGGGGATCGAGGTGCCGTTCCCGGAGGTCGCCGGGCAGCGGGTCAACCCCAACGCCGAGCCGATGGCGTGGAGCATGCACGCCACGGCGTTGTCGGCGGGCTCGTCTTCGGAAGACGAGCTGTGGCTGGCCGGCGCGGGTTCGGAGGTCGTGTACTTCCTCGGGTTCGACAACATCTACCCGTTCGCGATCGCCGGGCCGGCGATGCTGCTGGCGCTGGACGGCCGCTACGACCTGCCGGCGCGGTACCTGACCAACGAGTTCTACGAGCTGGACCACCGCAAGTTCTCGACCAGCCGCGGGCACGTGGTGTGGAGCCGCGAGCTGGCGGCCGAGGTGCCGCGGGACCTGATCCGCTTCCACCTGGCGGCGACGAGTCCCGAGCACCAGCGGACGAGCTTCAGCCGCGACGCGCTGGCGCGGGTGACGTCCGCGCGGCTCGTCGAGCCGTGGAACCGGGTGGCGGACAAGGTGAACCGGTTCGTCGGGCTGGGTCCGTTGCCGGTGTCGTCGCGGTCGCGACGGGCTGCTTCGCGGATGGCTTCGCGGTTCGCCGAGTCGTACGAGCTGGACGGGTTCAGCTTGAACCGCGCGGCGGAGACGATCACCGAGCAGCTGGCTCGGTTGGCCGCCCGCCCGGTGACCGGGGCGGACGCGGGTGACTTCTGCTTCGAGGTCGACCGGTTGGTGCGCGGTGCCGCGCCGATCCTCGTGGATCTGGCGGAGCGGGTGCTGGGGGAGGACGCGGGGGTGGACGCGGAGTCGTTCACGCCGGCCGCCCTGCCGCGGCTGAGGGAAGCGGAGGCCGGCCGATGACCGCCGGCACCGTGCCCCGCACGGACCTCGCCGCGAGCGCCGGCCGGGGCGACCTCGGCCGCGCCCGCGCGAGCCTCACCGCACAGACTGCGGGCGGCGACGTCCGGCTGGGCGCGGGTGACTCCGCGGCCGGCCCGGGCGGGGCCCGCGCGAGCCTCGCCGCACCCGCCGCCGGTCTCGCCGCCGGCACCGGGCAAGCGTCGCCCGCCGGCGATGTCCTGCTGGGCACGGCCGCGCCCAGCCCGGGCGAGGCTCATGCCGGCCTCGCCACGCCCGCCGCCGGTCTCGCCGCCGGCACCGGGCAAGCGTCGCCCGCCGCCGATGTCCTGCTGGGTGCCGCCGCGGCCGCGCCCGGCCTGGGCGCTGCCTCTCGTGCCGGCCGGCCCCCTCGCACCCGTCGTGGCGCCCTCCGCGTCGTGGTCGTCGGGGCCGGGATCACCGGGCTGCTCACCGCCATCCGCAGCGTCCTCGCCGGGCACCGCGTCGTCCTGCTCGAACGCGGGCCCGTCCCGCACCCCGGCGCCACCTCCTTCGACCAGCACCGCGCACTGCGGGCCCTGGTCGTCGGGGATCGCGTCGCCACGCGGAAGGCCGCCGAGCTGCACCGGCGGTGGCGGGAACTCGACGCCCTGCTCTGCGACCACCTGCCCGGGGCCGGCCTCTACCGGCGCGTCGGCGTCCTCCAGGCGCTGCCGCCCGGGCAGGTCCCCGCCGCCGTCGGTACCGCGAGCGCCGCCGGGGTGCCCATCCGGATCGTGCACCCCTCGGCCTACCCGCTCCTCGGGTTCCCGCGGGGCAGCGGCGCGGTGTTCGAACCGCACGCCGGGACGCTGCTCGCCGACCGCGTCCTGCATGCGGCGGCGCGCTGGCTGCGCCACCACCCGGACGCCGAGCTGCGGCCCGGCCGGGAAGCGGTCGGCATCGACGCCGACCGGGCGGAAGTCCACCTGGCCGACGGCACCTCCGTGGCCGGTGACGTCGTGCTCGTCGCCACCGGGCCGTGGACCGGGGCCCTGGTCGACGCGCCGGTCGCGCTGCACCGCCAGACCATGGTGTACCTGCGCCCGCCCGCCGCGCTCGCCCACGCCTGGGCGGCGACGCCCACCGCGGGCGGCCTCGGCACCGACGGCCGGGCCTGGCTGCTGCCTTCGGTCGCCGGGACCCTGCTCAAGGTGAGCACCGACGCCGTCCGGCGCGAGGTGACCACCCTGGCCGGCCCCGACGACGACGCGGGCTGGGCGGCGCGCGTCCTCGCCGCCGGCGTCGTGTCCGATGTGGACGGTTACGACGTCGTCCGCGTCAAGCACTGCCACTACGCCACCGCCGAAGGGGGCGACACCGGTTTCGTCCGCGTCGGTCCCGCCGCGTGGGCCCGGCCCGCCAGCGGCCCCGACGGCTTCCGCACCGCCCCGCTCGCCGCGGACGCGGTCGTCGCCGCTCTCGCATCTTCGACCCGAAGGGATCTTCGATGACCACCAACCCGGGCGCGCTGCTCGTCATCGGCAGCGGCCTCAAGCTCTACCGCGAATACCTCGTCAAGTCCGTCGCCGAGCGGGCCCGCGAAGCCGGGCTGCGGCTCGTCCTGATCAACAACCTCAAGCCGACCTGGCAGCACGAGTACTTCGACGACATCACCGTGGTCAACGTCTTCGACCACGCGCTGCTCGCCGAAACCGCCCGCGAGCTGGCCAAGAACTACTCCGTGGCCGGCGTCCTCTGCTGGGACGAGCCGCTGGTCATGCCCGCGGCCGAGCTGGCCGCCGAGTTCGGCGTGCCGGGCCTGAGCATTCCCGGCGTGCACGGCTGCCGCGACAAGCACAGCTGCCGCGTCCGGCTCACCGCCGCCGGCCTGCCGCAGCCGGGCTTCCACCTCGCCGTGGACCTCGACGACGCCCGCGCGGCGGTCGCCCGCATCGGCTTCCCGGTGGTCGTCAAGCCGCGCGCGCTCGGCGCCAGCATGGGCGTCTCCCTCGCCCGGGACGCGGCGGAGTTCGACGCCGCCTACCGCGTCGCCCACGAGGCCAGCCTCGTCGGCGACGAGCCCTACCGCGGCGGCGCGATCATCGAAGGCTTCGCCGACGGCCCCGAGATCAGCATCGACGGCGCCGTCCACAAGGGCGAGTACCTGCCGATGTTCATCGCCCGCAAGAGCACCGGGATGCCGCCGTTCTTCGAGGAGACGGGCCACGTCGTCGACGCGGGCGACCCGCTGCTGCACGACGAAGAACTGCTGCGCGTCCTCGCCGACGCCCACCGCGTGCTCGGCATCGAGAACGGAATCACCCACACCGAAGTCCGGCTGACCGCCCGCGGCCCGGTGATCATCGAGGTCAACGGCCGCCTCGGCGGCGACCTGATCCCGTTCCTCGGCAAGACGGCCACCGGCATCGACCCGGGCAGCGTGCTGTTCGACGTCGCCACCGGCCAGCGCCCGGACGTCACCCCGACGCGCGCCGGCGTCGCGGGCATCCGCTTCGGCTACCCGTACCACGACTGCGTCGTGCACTCGGTCGAGGTCCCCTGGGAAGCGGAAGGCCTGGTCACCGCGTCGCCGATGGTCGAGCCGGGCACCACGCTGCGGCTGCCGCCCGGCGGCTACATCGCGCGCCACTCGTTCGTCGTGTGCCAGGCGCAGGACGCCGAGACGTGCCGGCGGCGGCTGGCGCACGCGGCCTCGCTCGTCGAGGTCGAGGCCGTCGAGATCGAGCCCCCGCCCACCGGCACCACCCTGGCGATGCCGGCCGGACTCCTGGACGTGGACGAATGAGCATCAGTTACGACGGCCGCCGGTTCCAGAGCCTCGGCGGCGGCGACGGCACGTACGCGGAGTACCGCCAGCAGGGCGACCTGGTGTGGGCCGAGTTCGAGGGCGGGCACGTCCTGCGCGGCACGGTGACCGGCACCTGCGACCCCGCCGGGGTCCTGCGGCTGGCCTACACGATGGTGCTGCGCGGCGGCGAGGTGATCGCCGGGCACAGCACCAACACCCCCCAGTGGCACGGCGGCACGCTCGTCCTGCGCGAAGTCTGGGAGCGCTACGGCGAGCACGCGGCCACCGGCGTCTCCTACCTCGAAGAGGTTTCGCTGGAGATGAGCGCGTCATGACCAGCTGGGACGCCCTGCGCGGCCTGGGCGAACTCCGGTTCCCCGGCGACCCCGGCTTCGCGGCCGTGGCGCCGGTGAACCGGCGGTTCGCCGCCACCCGCCCGGCGGCGGTGCTCGCCGTCCACCGTGCCGAGGCCGTCGCCCAGGCGATCGCCTGGGCCCGGACGGAGTCGGTGCCGCTCACCGTCCGCGGCGGCGGGCACAGCTACGCGGGCCACTCGACGGGCCCCGGCCTGGTGCTGGACCTGCGACGGCTGTCCGGCATCCGCGTCGACCGCGGCACCGGGCTGGTCACCGTCGGCGGCGCGACGCCGATGAAGGCGCTGTACGCGGGGTTGCGGCCGTGGGACCTGACGTTCCCGCTCGGCAACTCCGACACCGTCGGCATCGGCGGCCTCACCCTCGGCGGCGGCGTCACGACGATCTCCCGCGCGCACGGCCTGACGTGCGACGCGCTGGTCTCGACCGACGTCGTGCTCGCTTCGGGCGAGGTCGTCACGGCGTCCGCCACCGAGAACCCGGACCTGTTCTGGGCCTGCCGCGGCGGCGGAGGCGGTCACTTCGGCGTCAACACGAGCTTCACGTTCCAGGCGCGCCCGGCCCCGACGGGCTCGACGTGCGTGGTGCTCTGGGCGTGGCCGCACGCGGTCGAGGTCCTGGCCGCGATGCAGGAGATCATGCCGGCCGCACCGGCGGAGTTCTCCGCGCGGATCGGCATCGCGCGCTCGGCGGGCGACGACGGCGTCGTCTCCGTGGTCGGTCACCACCTCGGGCCGGCCTCGGAACTGCGTGAGCTGCTGGCTCCCGCCTTCGCCGCCGCGGCCCCGGATCGCGCCGACATCGAGGACCGCGATTTCTGGGACGCGGCGAGGTTCCTGCACCACAGCAGCGAAGGCGGCGCGTTCGCCGTCCGCACGCGGTGCACGCCGCACGCGCTCGCCGACGAGGGCTTGGAAGCGCTCGTCCGGGCCGTCGAGAAGTGGCCGGGCAGCGGCAACCCCGACGGCGCCGGGGCCGCGTTGTTCGCGTGGGGCGGGGAAATCTCGCGCGTTCCCGTCGCGGACACCGCGTTCCCGCACCGGGACACGAAGTTCCTGCTGAGCCTGGACACGTCGTGGACCGAGCGGGACGCCCCCGGCGTCGTCGCGGCGAACCTGGACTGGCTGCACGCGCTGCACGCCGAGACGGGCGAGTTCGCGCCGGACGCCTCCTACGTCAACTTCACCGATCCGGACCTCGAGGACTGGCGCGGCGCCTACTACGGGCCGAACGCCGCCCGGCTCGCCGAGGTCAAGCACCGGTACGACCCCGGCCGGTTCTTCTCGTCCCCCCAGGAGTTGTGATGGCTCCCGATCTCCGTGGCGCGATGCGCGCCTTCGCGACCGGCGTGTGCGTCGCCACGACGTACCGCGACACCCCCGGCGGCCGGCGGCACGACGCCGTCACCGTCAACTCCCTCGGGTCGATTTCCCTGGACCCGCCGCTGGTTTCGCTGGCGTTCCGGCGCGAATCCGCGTTCCTCGGGGACCTCCTGGCGACCGGCCGCTGGGTGGTGTCGATCCTGCCGGCGGACGCGCGCGACGTCGCCCGCCGGTTCGCCGGCCCGCGCGCTACCCGAGTTGTCGCCGGCTTGCCGGCGAAACCGGGGGAGCGGACGGGCGCGCTCGTGCTCGACGGCGCGAGCTGGCTGGAGTGCGCGCTGGCCGAGAAGTTCGACCTGGGCGACCACACGCTGGTCGTCGGCGAGGTGCTGGCGACTGGCCACGAACGGCAGGCGCCGGCGCTGGTGTTCGTGCACGGCGGCTACCACTCGATCACCGACCCGAGGCAGGGGCCGGGGCTCTGGGGTGAGGCGCTCTGACGGGTCATGTCCGAATCTGGCTAGCCCGGGCTCAGGCGGCTCGGGCATGCTCGGCCGGGTGAACGAAGACGTGCTGCGCTGGAGCGGCCAGCGCACGGACCGGGTCGACGAGGGGACGCTGCCGGGCCTGGCCCGCCTGACGGGGTTCGTGCGCAGCGTCCGGACGCCGGAGTTCCGCGGCGTGACGTTCCACGAGGTGCTGGCGAAGAGCGCGTTGAACCACGTCCCGGCGGACGCCCGGATGCTGCCGGACGAGTACACGATCAACCCTTATCGCGGTTGCACGCACGCTTGTCAGTATTGCTTCGCGCGGCCGACGCACACGCGTCTCGGGTTGAACGTCGCCGGCGACTTCGACAACGAGGTGATCGTCAAGACGAACATCGTGGAGGTGCTGCGGGGCGAGCTGGCGCGCAAGCGGAAGCTGCCACCGCGGGTGGCGTTCGGCACGAACACGGACGTGTACCAGCGCGCGGAGGGCCGGTACGAGCTGATGCCGGGCATCATCAGCGCGTTGACCGGGCACCGGGTGCCGTTCTCGATCCTGACGAAGGGGCCGTTGATCCGCCGGGACCTGCCGCTGCTGGTGCGCGCGTCCCAGGCGACGACGGTGCATTTGGGCGTGTCGCTGTCGATGCTGGACGAGGAGCTGCAGCAGTCGGTGGAGTTCGGCACGGCGACGACCTCGGCCCGGCTGGCGACGGTCCGCGCGATCCGGGAGGCGGGGCTGGAGTGCACGGTGTTCCTGTCGCCGATCCTGCCGCACTTGTCGGATTCCACCGCGCAGCTGGAGGAGTTGGTGTCGGCCGTGGCTTCGGCGGGGGCGACGGATGTGCTGTACCACCCGTTGTTCTTGTCTTCGGCGGTCAAGGACGTGTTCTTCGCTTGGCTGCGGGAGGCGCACCCGTCGTTGGTGGATTCGTACGTGAGGCTGTATTCGTCGGGTTCGGAGACGGGGTACCGGCACGAGATCGGGGCCCGGATCCGGCCGTTGATCGCGAAGTACGGGTTTCCGGAGCCGAGCAAGGAGATCGAGGACAAGTTCGCGCTGAACGGCCGACGCGGTCAGCCCCCGGCCCCGGAACCCACCCAGGCGACGCTCTTCTGACGCTCGTGAGTGAGAAACAGTGTTCTAACCCTGTTTCTCACTCACGACCCCCGGCGCCCACAAGCCGTCCGCGTCGCCTGCCTCCAGCCGACCCCGGTACACGCCGATCTTCCGGTCGATCAGCTTCAAGTTCTCCTGCAGCTCCGCCAACCGGTCCAGCACATCCGCCCGGTGCGCCTCCAGCAACTCCAGCCGCTCCTGCTCGTTCCCCCGCCCCGCGCAAACCAGCTCCGCATACCGCCGGATCAGCTTGATCGGCATCCCCGTCGCCCGGAGCTTGGTGCAGATCTTGATCCAGTCCAGGTCCAGCTTCCGGTACCGCCGACGGCCACCCGACGTGCGGTCCACCCGCGTGACCACCAGGCCCGCTCGCTCGTAATACCGCAACGTGTGCGCGCTGACGCCGGTGCGGCGGGCCGCCTCGGCGATCGTCAGGCCGGCCTCGGGGATCGAGTTGACTTCGAGCACGCTCTAAATCCTAGCGTCGATCCCATGAACGTTCCGTCCTCGCGCCGCCCCGCGCTCGTGCTGGCCATCTGCTGCGCCAGCATCGTCGTCGTGGTGATGGACATCTCCATCGTCACCGTCGCCCTGCCGTCGGTCCGGCGGGACCTCGGCGCGTCCGTCTCCGGTCTACAGTGGACAGTCGACGCCTACACGCTCGTGCTCGCCGGGTTCCTCGTGCTCGCCGGGTCGACCGCCGACCGGTTCGGGCGCAAACGCGTCTTCCTCACCGGCCTCACCGTCTTCGGCCTCGGCTCCCTGCTCTGCAGCGTCGCCCCGGGCATCGGCTGGCTCATCGCCGCCCGCGCGCTCCAGGCCGTCGGCGGCACCATGCTCAACCCCGTCGCGCTCGCCATCGTCGTCACCGTCTACCCGCTGCCCGCCGAGCGTGCCCGCGCGATCGGTGTGTTCGGGTCGATGTCCGGCCTGGCGCTCGCCCTCGGGCCGATCCTCGGCGGCGCCCTCGTCGACGCGCTGGGCTGGCGGGCCGTCTTCTGGGTCAACGTCCCGATCGTCGTCGTCGCCATCGCGGCCACCCTCAAATTCGTCCCCGAATCCCGGGCGGCCCGCGGCCGCCGGTTCGACCCGGTCGGGCAGGTGCTCGTGGTCCTCGCGCTCGGCAGCGTCGTCGCGGCCATCATCGAGGCCCGCGCGCTGGGCTGGACGTCGCCGGTGATCCTCGGCCTGCTGGCCCTCGCCGCGCTCGCCGTGGCCGCGCTCCTGCGGTACGAGCCGCGCCGCGCCGACCCGCTGCTCGAACTGCGCCTCTTCCGCAGCGTGGCGTTCAGCGGCGCGATCGTCACGGCGCTGTTGGCGCTCTGCGGGTTCGGCGTCTTCCTCTTCGTCACCACGCAGTACCTGCAGGACACCCGCGGCCTGACGGCGTTGACGGCCGGGCTCTGCCTGCTCCCGGTCGGCGTGCTCGTTGTCGTCTTGTCCCCGCGGACCGGACGGCTGGTCGGCACGCGCGGCCCACGGCTGCCGCTGGTCGTCGCCGGGATCGCGCTCGCCCTCGGCGGCGTGACGTCGGCGTGGCTCGGCCCGGCCACGCCGCTGCCTCTCGTCCTGACCGTCTACCTGCTGTTCGGCGTCTTCCTCGGCACGGTCAACCCGCCGATCACCAACACCGCCGTCTCCGGGATGCCGGGCTCGATGGCCGGGGTGGCCGGGTCGCTGGCCTCGGCCGGCCGCCAGACCGGCACGACCCTCGGCGTCGCGCTCGCCGGGACCCTCGGCACGGGACCCGGCGTGTGGTGGCTGGTCGCCGCCCTCGGCGCCGGTGTCTTCGCCCTCGCCCTCGTCAGCACGGGCGAGCGGGCGGCCGCCACCGGCCGGCGTGCCGCCGCGCTGTTCGCCGAGGTGGAAGGAGTCAGCCTCCGGCGACCGACGGGATGATCTGCACCTCGCCGCGATCGCGCAACGCCGTCGACGGCCCGTCGAGCCGGCGGCACTCCTCGCCGTCGACGTAGAAGTTGACGTACCGGCGCAGGCCCGCCTGCTCGTCGCGCAGCCGCCGTTCCAGCGCCGGGTACCGGTGCGCGAGCTCGTCCAGCAGCGCCCCGAGCGTGGCCGCGCCGTCGAGCTCGACCTCCAGCCGGGACTCGCCGCCTGTCTTCGCCCGCAGCGGCCCGGGCACCAGCACCGTGATCCGCACGGTCACACCGTCGCGGCGCGGACGCTCAGCACGTCCGGCAGGTGCGAAACGACCAGCTGCCAGCTGTCGCCGTCGTCGCGGCTGGCGTAGACGTCGCCGGTCCGGGAGCCGAAGTAGATCCCGGCGGGGTCGGCGTCGTCGGCGCACATCGCGTCGCGCATCACCCCGGCCCAGTACCCGTCCGGCAGGCCGGAACCCACGGCCTCCCACGACTTCCCGGCGTCCTCGCTGCGGTACACCCGGCACCGGCCCTCCGGCGGGAACCGCATGACGTCGGCGGTCAGCGGGAACGTGTAGATCACCTCGGGCCGGTGCGGGTGGACGACCATCGGGAAGCCGAAGTCGCTGGGCAGGCCGTCGGCGATGGACTGCCAGCTGGCCCCGCCGTCGTCGCTGCGGTAGACGCCGTGGTGCACCTGCGCGAAGAGCCGCTCCGGCGCGCTCGGGTGCATCGCGACCTTGTGCACGCAGTGGCCGTACTCGGGGTACGGGTCGGGCACGTGCACCGCCTTGATCCCGGTGTTGCTCGCGTGCCAGGACGCGCCGCCGTCCTCGGTGCGGTAGACGCCGCCGGTCGACATCGCCACGGTGACGCGCCCGGGCTCGACCGGGTCGGGGAGGACGGTGTGGATGGCCTTGCCGCCCCCGCCGGGCGTCCAGTGCTCGCGGTGCGGGTGGTCCCACAGGCCGCGGACCAGCTCGTAGGTGCGGCCGCCGTCGTCCGAGCGGAACAGCGCGGACGGCTCGGTGCCGGCGTAGACGACGTCCGGCTCGCTCGGCGGCCCGGGCACCAGCTGCCAGGCCCGGACGAGGGATTCGGCGGTGTCGGGCGGGAACGCGATCGGGGCGTGGTCAGGCTCGTCCCAGGTCGCGCCGAGGTCGTCGCTGGTGGCCACGCTCGGCCCGTAGTGCTCGCTGGTGACCCCGGCGAGCAGCCTCGGCGTGGACCGGCGCGTGTCGATGCCGACCGCGTAGACCTCGGTCATCGGGTGGTGCGGCCCGGTCACCTCCCAGTCCGCCCGGCCGGCCGTGGCGGTCGCCAGCCACAGTCCCTTGCGCGTCCCGATCGCGAGCACGACAGCCATCCGGCACCTTCCCCTCAGAGTGACCGGTGTCACAGTACTCTGCCGGAAAAATCTCCGGGGAAAAATGTCGAGCGCCGCGCGCGGCCGATCGACGCGGGGGTGAAGGCCGGACAGCGCGCCCGGGACGACCCGGGCCCCGGCCGACGAGAACCAGGGAGCAAGGCCATGCGTTTCCTCATGATGCACCGGATCGACGAGAACGACCCGGCGGCGTGGAACCCGACGCCGGAGTTCATGCAGAAGATGGGCGGGTTCATCCAGGAGGCGGCCGAGAAGGGCGTCCTGATCACCGCCGAGGGCGTGCACCAGACCGACAAGGGCGCGCTGGTCCGCAAGCCGCGCGGCGCGGCCGTCCGCGTCACCGACGGGCCGTTCGCCGAGGCCAAGGAGGTCATCGGTGGGTTCGCGCTGATCAACGCCGCCGACCGCGCGGAGGCGGTCGAGTTCGCCAAGCGGTACGTGGACCTGTTCGACCTCGAGATCGAGGTGGAGATCCGCCAGGTCGTCGAGTTCGACGACCTCCCGGCGCAGGACTGACGGCCGCCGGTGGCGCTAGGCTCGCCGGGAACCGTCTCTGGGGGTGGAGCGATGTTCCTGGTCACCGGCGCCACCGGCAACGTCGGCGCGGAAGTGGTCACGGCACTGGCGAAAGCCGGCGAGCCGGTCCGGGCGCTGGTGCGCCGGCCGGACGTCGTGCTCCCGGCCGGCGCCGAGGCCGTTGCCGGCGATTTGAACGATCCCGCGAGTCTCGAGGACGCGCTGAAGGGCGTCGACGGGATCTTCCTGCTGCCCGGCTACCACGACATGCCCGGCATGCTGGCGCGGGCGCGCGAGGCGGGCGTCCGCCGGATCGTGCTGCTCTCCGGCGGCTCGGCCGCGCTCGAAAACCCGGACAACGCGGTTTCGGCGTACCTGACGCTGGCCGAACGCGCGGTGCGGGATTCAGGCCTGGACTGGACGTTCCTGCGGCCGCGCGCGTTCATGGCGAACGCGCTGCGCTGGCTGCCGCAGCTGCGCGCCGGCGACACCGTCCGCGCGCAGTTCCCGCACGTGGCGGCCGCGTGCGTCGACCCGGCGGACATCGCCGCGGTGGCGGCGCTCGCGCTCGCGGGCGGCCACGAAGGGCGGATCCACGAGCTGACCGGACCGGTGGCGCTGCGCCCCGCCGACCAGGTCGCGGTGCTGGCCGGGGTGCTCGGCCGGAACCTGGAGTTCGTGGGGCTGTCGAACGAGGAGACGCGCGCCGAGCTGGAAGCGAGCATGCCGCGCGAGTACGTCGAAGCGTTCTGGGACTTCTACGTCGGCGGGACGCTCGACGAGGCGACGGTGCACCCCACGGTGGCCGAGGTGACGGGCCGGCCCGCCCGCACGTTCACCGACTGGGCCGAGGCGCACGCGGACGCGTTTTCCTGACAGGTCCCGGACAGTTCGGGCAGGCCGTTGTGCTTCGCCGGTCGTCACGCCAAGGTGGATCCGGCGTCGGCCGGGAGGGGAAGCGTGAGCGACAGGGAGCGGGCGCGGGCGGATCTTTCCGCGGTCCTCGGGGTGGTGCTCGCCGTTCCCGTGGTCGCCAGCAGCCTGCTGGTGCTGGGCCTGCTCGGCAAGCTGGTCTGGCCGCCGTACTTCTGGGTGTTCCCGGCCGGGTGGGCACTGGCCGGCGCGATCACGTTCGTGCCCGTGTACGAGCACCTCGTGCTGTCCGTGCTGCTCAAGATGCGCGAGCCCAGCCAGGGCGAGCTGACCTGGCTCACCCCGTGCTGGGCCGCGGTGTGCGACGCGGCCGGCGTCGACGGCGGCCGGTACCGCTTGTGGGTGGAGCCGTCACGCGAGCTGAACGCCTTCGCCGCCGGGGGCCGGACCGTCGCGGTGACCCACGCCGCCCTCGACCTGCCCCGCCCGGGCCTGGAGGCGATCCTCGCGCACGAGCTGGGCCACCACCTGTCCGGGCACACGCGGGCCACCCTGCTGGTGCACTGGCTCGAGCTGCCGGCCCGGGTGCTGTCCCGCCTGGTCCGGCTGATCGCCTGGGTCGTGCCGCACGTCGGCCGGGCCTTCCGGTCCTTCGGCCGGCCGGTCGAGGTGCTGGTCACCGTGCTGCTCGGCCTGGGTGTGCTCACCGCGCTCGCGTTCCTCGACCCGTGGCTGCTGCTGACGCCGCTGCTCGGCCCGGTGCTCGCCTGGTCGAAGCGGCTCGGCGAGTACCGGGCCGACCGGATGGCGGCGCGGCTGGGGTACGGCCGGGACCTGGCGCTGCTGCTCAAGGCGTGGAACCTGCGCGACCGCGGGGACGAGCGCCGGCTGTGGTCCCGGCTGATGGCCGGGCACCCCGCCCACATCGACCGGGTCAAGCGGCTGAAGGACCTCGGCGTCAGGTTGTGAGGACGGTCTTGCCCGCCGCGCACGCTCGCCGCCGACGATCACGAGCGTGCCGGCCCGGCCGAGGTACACCGCGTAGCTCGCTATCGCGGCGATCTTCGGCGAGGGTGTCCAAAGGACGGTCCGCCGTTCGTAGTCCCCCCGTACGGCAACCGAGCCACTGGAGGATCCCGTGAAGTACCTGATGCTGATCAACGCCTCGCTCGACGCGGACGGCCGGCCCACCGGCTGCAGCACGCCGGACGACTGGATGCTGTTCGACAAGTCCCTCAAGGAGGCCGGCGTCCACGTCGGCGGCAACTCGCTCGCCGACTTCACCACGGCCGCCTCGGTCCGGGTCGACGAGCGGGGGGAGCGGATCGTCACCGACGGGCCGTTCGCCGAGTCCCGCGAGGTGCTCGGCGGCTACTTCGTCGTCGACGTGCCGGACTTCGACGTCGCGCTCGACTGGGCGGCGCGCTGCCCGGGCGCCCGCGACGGCGGGCACATCGTCGTGCGGCCGCTCGCCACCTACGGGGACTGAGCCGTGGACGGGCGGGCGTCGGTCGAGTCCGTGTTCCGGGAGGAGCGCGGGCTGTTGCTGGCCGCGCTCGTCCGGCGGTTCGGCGACCTCGACCTGGCCGAGGAGGTGACGTCGGAGGCGATCGAAGCCGCGCTGGTGCGCTGGCCCGCCGAGGGCGTCCCGCCGAAGCCGGGCGCCTGGCTGATGACGACGGCCCGGCGCAAGGCGGTCGACCGGCTGCGCCGCGACCAGGCCTACGCGGCCCGGCTCGCGGTGCTGCAGGTCGAGGCCGACCGCGCGGCGCCCGCCCCGGCGTCCGACGGCGGGCTGCCGGACGAGCGGCTCCAGCTGTTCTTCACGTGCGCCCACCCGGCGTTGCCCGCCGAGGACCGGACGGCGCTGACCCTGCGTTGCCTGGCCGGCTTGACGACCCCGGAGGTGGCGCGCGCGTTCCTGGTGCCCAGCGCGACGATGGGCAAGCGGATCGTGCGGGCGAAGAACCGGATCCGCGCGGCCCGGATCCCGTTCCGGGTGCCGTCGGCCGACGAGCTGCCGGGCCGGCTGCCGGGCGTGCTCCAGGTCGTGTACTCGATCTTCACGGAGGGGTACGCGGCGAGTTCCGGCCCGGACCTGCAGCGGCTCGACCTGGCGGAGGAGGCGATCCGGCTGGCCCGGATCCTGCGCCGGCTGCTGCCGGACGAGCGCGAGGTGGCGGGCTTGCTGGCGCTGATGCTGCTGATCCACGCGCGCCGCGAGGCCCGCACGGGCCCGGACGGCGGCCTGGTCCTGCTGGACGACCAGGACCGCACCCGCTGGGACCGGCCGATGGTCGCGGAGGGGACGGCGTTGGTGGAGGTCGCTTTGACCGGCGGGCCACCGGGGCTGTACGGAGTCCAGGCGGCGATCGCGGCCCTGCACGACGAGGCACCGGACGTGCCGGATACGGACTGGCCCCAGATCGTGGCGCTGTACGACGTGTTGCGCCGGCTGGCGCCGTCACCGGTGGTGGAGCTGAACCGAGCGGTGGCGGTGGCGATGCGCGACGGCCCGGAAGCGGGTCTGTCCCTTTTGGACGCACTGGCGGCCGAGCCGCGGTTGCAGGGGTACAGCCCGTTCCCGGCGGCCCGCGCGGACTTGCTGGTTCGCCTGGGCCGCCACACCGAAGCGGCGACGGCGTACCGGGAGGCCCTCGCCTTGGCGGGAACCGAGCCGGAGCGGGCTCACTTGCGCCGCCGCCTCACCGAGACTTCCCGGCAGGATAACGATCGCTGCCTCCGCGAAGGTCTTGAATGAGTCATTCAGGACCCCCGGTGACCTGAATGACTCATTCAAGACAGTTGGCCGGCGAGAACCGGGCGTGCGGGCTCCCGAAACTGTCGGTGGTCCCCGGTAAGCTGGAAACCGGGGGCCGGAGGCCTACGCGGCCGCGCGCAACGCCGCCACCGCGGGGGCGAACATCGTCGCCTTGATCGCCCCCAGCGTCCCGCGGTCCTTGCCCGCCAGCGCCTCGACCCGCGACGAAGCCACCTTCACGACCTCGCCCTCGGCGGCGATCTCGTCCACCAAACCCGCCGCCAAAGCGTCGGCGCCGCCGAACCGCCGCCCGGTCGTCATCGACGCGATCGCCGCCGCCGGCGTCAGCTTGCCCTGGATCAACGCCGCCATCCCCGGCGTGAACGGGATGTTGATGTCCGCCTCCGGGAAGCAGAAGTACCCGCGGTCGCCGCGCATCACGCGGAAGTCGTGCGCCATCGCCAGCATCGCGCCCGCGCCGAACGCGTGGCCGTTGATCGCCGCCACCGTCGGGACCGGCAGCGTCAGCACCCGCGCGAACAGCTCCTGCACGTCCGCGACGTACTCCGAGGCCTTGTCGCCGTTCGCCGTCAGCCACTCCAGGTCGAGGCCGTTGGAGTAGAACTTGCCGCCGCCGGTGGTCACCAGCACGTCGGTCACTTCGTCCAAAGTGGAATGGACGCGCTGCAGCCAGTCCGGTGAGAAGCGGTTTTCGTCGTCGCCCAAGTGCAAAACGGTCAAGATCGGTCCTTTTCTCGTGGGGGCACGGTCAGCACGGCCCGCACCGCGGCGGCCAGCCTTTCCCGCACCAGGGGGTCGGTGATGTCGCGCCGGAAGAACGCGGTCGGCAGGTCGACGACGCACGTCGTGATCACCTCGACGGCCAGTCCGTCGCCGCGGTCCCACACCAGCCGCGCGAGCCGCACGAGCAGCGCGACCAGCCGCTTGTCCACCGCGTGCAGGGCGTCCGCCAGCTCGTCGGGCAGGTCGGGACCGAACAGCCGGTCGCCGCGGACCTTCAGCAGCATCCGCGCCCCGTCGGGCCGCCGCGAGGCGAACACCGCGGGGGTGTCGGCCGCCGCGACGACGGCCGCCACCGGCGAGGCGGCCGCGTCCACGAGCGACGTCTGCAGGTCGAGGAACTCGGTCGCCGCGCGCAGCCAGACCCGCGCCAGCAAGGCGTTCAGTGACCCGAACGCGTGGTAGATCGTCCCGTTCGGGACGCCCGCCGCCGCGGCGAGGCCACGCACGGTGACGTCCGCCGAGGAGGCGACGAGCCGCTCGGCGACGTCGAGCAGCGCGTCGAGGTCGTGCACACGGGGGCGGGGCATGCCGCGACCGTAACAGAACACGTGCTCCAAAACCAGGGCGGTAAGCTGCGCCCGTGGAGATCTGGGTCAACCCGGCGTGCGCGAAGTGCCGGTCCGCCGTGTCGCTGTTGGACGAAGCCGGCGCGCAGTACACCGTGCGCCGCTACCTCGAGGACCCGCCGACCGCGGCGGAGCTCGAAGCCGTGCTCGACCGCCTCGGCCTCGAGCCGTGGGAAATCACGCGCACCGCGGAACCGATCGCGAAGGAACTCGGCCTCAAGTCCTGGGGCCGCAACGACGCGGACCGGCCTAAGTGGATCGAAGCGCTCAGCAAGCACCCCAAGCTGATCCAGCGCCCGATCATCACGGCCGACGACGGCACCACGGTCGTCGCCCGCGACCCCGAAACGGTCCGCTCAGTCCTTTAAGGAATCACGCCGTCCTTCGCGAGCAGCGGGACGTCGAGCGGCACCGTCTCCGGGTACTTGATCCCGGCGCCGGTGTTCAGCACGACGACGTCTTCGTCGCCACCCAGCCAACCGGACTCGCGAAGGTGGCGAAGCGCGGCAAAGCACGCACCGCCTTCCGGGCAGACGAACGTGCCCTCGAACGTGGTCAATTCCCGTTGCGCTGCAAGCAGTTCTTCGTCCGTGACGGCGATCGCCGTGCCGCCGGTCGCGTAAACGGCGTCGAGCACCAGGAAGTCGCCGAGGGCCTTGGGCACGGTGATGCCGAAGGCGACGGTCCGGGCGTCGGGGAACGGCTCACTCTCGCGGGCCCCACGATCGAAAGCCGAAACGATCGGCGCGCACCCGGTCGCCTGTACGGCGACCAACCGCGGCAGCGGCCCGGAAACCCAGCCCAGCTCCCGCATTTCCAGCAGTGCCTTGTGGATCCCGATGATCCCGACCCCGCCGCCGGTGGGGTAGAGGATGACGTCGGGCAGCCGCCAGCCGAACTGCTCCGCGATCTCGTACCCCATCGTCTTCTTGCCCTCGATGCGGTACGGCTCCTTCAACGTCGAGACGTCCTGCACCCCCGGCCGCCGCCCGGCCGCCGCCGCGACGAGCTTCCCCGCGTCGCCGATCAGACCGTCCACCCGGTACAGCTCGGCGCCGGCGGCGACGCATTCGCGCATGGTGATCGCGGGCGCGTCGTCGGGCATCGCGACCAGGCTCGTCAGGCCCGCGCGGGCCGCGTACAAGCCCCACGCCGCGCCCGCGTTGCCGTTGGTCGGCATCGCGATCCCGCCGACACCCAGCTCGGCCGCCCGTGAGACGCCGACCGCGGCGCCCCGCGCCTTGAACGTGCCGGTCGGGACCAGGCCTTCGTCCTTCATCCACAGCCGCGACAGCCCCAGCTCACGGCCGTACCGCGGCAGGCGCAGCAACGGCGTCATGCCCTCGCCGAGGCTGACGACGTGCTCGGGCGAGCGCACCGGCAGCACCTCGTGGTAGCGCCACAGCGTCGGCTCGCGGCCGGCGATCTCCTTCGGCGTCACGGCTTCGCGGACGCCGTCGAGGTCGTACCGCGCGAGCAGCGGCGCACCCGACGGCGAGAAGCCCTGGACGACGTCGGCGTCGAGGCGTTCGCCGGTCCGCGAGCAGTCGAGGTGGCTGAGGAACGAGTACGGCACGGCGCCTCCGGTCAGAACGGGCGGGTGAACGGCAGTGGCTTGCGCATCCGGACGAGCAGCAGGAGCGGCACCAGGACGTAGGGCAGGTTGAAGGCGAGGAACTTCGCCGGGTTGCCGGTGCGGAAGGCGGGGTCGCCGAAGAACTCGACGCCGAACACGACGATCCCGGTCAGCGTGACGATCATCGTCGCGTAGATCACCGACGGCAGCTGGATCCAGTTGCGGCCGGTCAGCAGCGCGAAGACGAGCACGACGTAGAACGGCATGTAGACGAACGCCGAGAGCCCGGTGACGATCCGCATCCAGTCCGGCGGGTGCATGAACAGCGGGTCGGCGTCGTGGGCGTACCAGTAGTTCGAGTTGACGAAGAAGTTGTCCGACGGCTTCGAGAAGTCGACGCCGACGGTCGGCAGCAGGTCGCTGATCAGCGACGTCACCGTGAAGGCCGAGAACAGCACCGCGAAGAAGACGTCGATCTTCCGGTCCCGCAGCGGCAGGTTCATGCGCTCGATCCTAGGTCCTATTGTGAGGGGATGGACGCGCTGCGGGTCTGCCTGTACGTCTTCGCCGGGGTGACGCTCGGCACGTGGCTGATGTCGGTGCTGACCAGGGAGTACTCCTGGGTCGACCGGATCTGGTCGATCGTCCCGGTCGCGTACCTGGCGATCTTCGCCGGCGCCGCCGGGTTCGCCGACGCGCGCCTCGACGTGATGTTCGCGCTGGTGACCCTGTGGGGGATCCGGCTGACGTTCAACTTCGCCCGGAAGGGTGGTTACGCCCGCGGCGGCGAGGACTACCGGTGGGCGGTGCTGCGCGAGCGGATGGCGCCGTGGCAGTTCCAGGTGTTCAACTTCTTCTTCATCTCGCTGTACCAGAACGCGATCCTGCTGCTGATCACGCTGCCCGCGTACGCCGCTCTGGAGAACCGGGGCGCGTTCGGGCCGTGGGACGTCGTGCTCGCGGTGGTCTTCGCGGCGTTCCTGCTCGGCGAGACGGTCGCCGACCAGCAGCAGTGGGTGTTCCACCGCGAGAAGCACGCGGGCCGGGCGTCGGCGAAGTTCTGCCAGACGGGGCTGTTCCGCTATTCGCGCCACCCGAACTTCTTCTTCGAGCAGGCGCAGTGGTGGGTCATCGCGGTGTTCGGCGTCGTCGCCGCGGGTCTGCAGTGGACGGTCGTCGGCGCCGTCCTGCTGACGCTGTTGTTCGTCGGGTCGACGAAGTTCACCGAGAGCATCACCCTGGGTCGTTACCCCGAATATGCGGACTACCAGCGCCGGGTGTCCGCGGTGGTGCCGTGGCCGCCGCGGCGTGAGCCGGCCCGCTCGTGACGGTCGTCGCGGCACTGCAGGTCGGGACGGGCGTCACGCTCGACCGGATCCTGGCGTTCGAGGACGACATCCGTGGCGCGTCCCTGGTGGTGCTGCCCGAAGCGGTGCTCGGCGGGTACCCGCGCGGCGGCCCGTTCCCGGAGTACTTCCGCGCGGCGGTGACGGTCCCGGGGCCCGAGGTTGCCGAACTGGCCGGCCTCGCGGCCCGGACCGGGGCGTCTCTCGTCGTCGGCGTGATCGAGCGCGACGGCTCGACGCTGTACAGCACGGCGGTGTTCCTCGACCCGCACCTCGGGCTGGTGGCGAAGCACCGCAAGCTCGTCCCGACGGAACGCGAGCGGCTGGTCTGGGGCCGCGGCGACGGTTCGATGCTCCCGGCGGTCCCGACGGCGGCGGGCCTCGCGGGCGCGGCGATCTGCTGGGAGAACCACATGCCGCTGTTCAGGGTGGCGATGTACGCGAAGGGCGTGGAGATCTGGTGCGCCCCGACGGCGGACGACCGCGACGTCTGGCAGGCGTCGATGCGCCACATCGCCGACGAGGGCCGGTGTTTCGTGGTGTCGGCGTGCCCGTACGAGTCTTCGGGAGAAGACCCGTTCCGCGGCGGGAGCGTGATCGTGGGTCCCCTCGGCGACGTGCTGGCCGGGCCGCTGCGCGGTTCTGAGGGCGTGCTCAAGGCGGAGATCGACCTGGAGCAGATCGTGGCGGCGCGGAAGAGCCTCGACGTGTCGGGGCACTACGCGCGGCCGGACGTCTTCTCCCTGACGGTGGACGAGCGCCCGCAGGACGGCGTCACCTTCCTGCGGTGACGCCGCCCCCGGCCGGGCTCACACCGCCAGCCGGCCGCCGTCCACCGGCAGGATCGCGCCCTGTACGAAGCTCGACTTCTCCGTCACCAGGAACGCGATGGCCGCGGCGATCTCCGATGGTGCCGCCACCCGGCCCGCCGGGCCCGCTGATGCCAGCTCGTCCAGCCCGTCTCCGAACACCGCCGTGCCCTCCGTGCGCGTCGGGCCCGGGCTGATCGCGTTCACCCGGACGCCGGACGGGCCGAACTCCGCCGCCCACGCCTTCGTCATCAGCTCGATCGCCGCCTTCGACGAGCCGTAGAGTGCCATGCCCGCCATGCCGCGCGTCGCGACCATTGTGGACACGTTGACGATCGCGCCGTGGCCGCGCTCGGCCATCGCGGGTGCCAGCGCCGCCACCAGGAAGTACGGCACCTTCACGTTGATGTCGTACACGCGGTCGAAGTCGGCCTCCGACAAGGAAGCAGTGGGCCCGGTCGGGAAGATCCCCGCGTTGTTCACCAGCACGTCGATCCGCCCGCCCAGCTCACTCGCCCGCGCCGCCAGCTCGCGCGCCGACGACGCGTCCGTCAGGTCGGCCGCCACGAAGTCGGCCTTCCCGCCCGACTCCCGGATCCGCGCGACGACCTCCGCCCCGCGCCCGGCGTCCCGGCCGGACAGCACGACGTGCGCGCCGAGCCCGGCCAGCGCGATCGCCGTCGCGCGGCCGATTCCGCTCGTTCCCCCGGTCACCAGTGCCGTCGACCCGGACAGTTCCGAACTCATCGCTCAACTCCTCGTATCCGCTGCCTGTCACCGGATACAAGCGCGACGACCGGACCGGGCTTCCGGGGAAGCCTTCGGCGCTCCTTATGCCCGCGATCAGTCCGCTCGATAGGCCTCCAACGCGGCGACGAACGCGGCGAGGTCGCGCCGGTGCGACGTCGCCGGCCACACCGCCCACGTCCGGCGCACGATCGGATTCCCCGCCAACGGCACCCACCGCACCGTGTCCGGCATCGGGTACGGCCACGCGGGCGGCGCGAACGCGTACGCCCCGCCGGAGCTGACCGCCGGGATCTTCAGCTCGACGATCAGCCGCTGCTCCTCCGGCACCTCGGGCCCGACGGTAAGGCCGTGGCTGCGCAGGATCGCCGCCAGCTCGTCGTACCACGCCGGGCTGCCCGCGCGGGCGAACGCGAACCACTCCAGCCCGGCCAGGTCCTCCAGCCGGACCGGTGAGCCCAGCTTCTCGGCGAGGTCCGCGGCCAGCAGCACGCCGACGTCCTCGGTCACGACGAGCACCGCGTCCAGGTCGGGCCCGGGCGGCCGCTCGCGCACGAGCCCGACGTCCAGCTCGCCCGCCCGCAGCGCGGCCACCTGCGCCACCGACGACAGGTGCCGGGCCTGCACCCGCGTCTCCGGGTACGCCTCGGCCAGCCGCGCGAGCGCCGACGGCAGCAGCTCCGGCGGCAGCTCCAGGGGGACGCCGACGCGAAGCACGCCGGTCGTCGTGTGCCGCGCCAACGCGGCGAGGGCCTGCTCGTGGCGCGCCAGCACCGCGCGTGCTTCGCCCAGCAACGTCGTCCCGGCGTCGGTCGCCTGGACGCCGGTGCTGGTGCGGACCAGCAGCTGGACGCCGAGCCGGCGTTCGAGCGCGGTGATCGTCTGGGACAGCGCGGGCTGGCTGACGTGCAGCTGCCGCGCCGCCTTCGACATCGTGCCCGCCTCGACGACCGCGACGAACGCCCGCATCTCGCGGATCTCCATCAGCGGCCCCACCGGATCGGCAGCGACTTCAGGCCGTTTTGGAAGTTCGACCGCAGCCGCACCGGTTCACCCGCGAAGGTGACGGGCCCGAGCTGGTCGAGCACCGCGTCGAACATCGCCCGCATCTGCACCCGCGCCAGGTGGGCGCCGAGGCAGAAGTGCGGGCCGTGGCCGAAGGTCAGGTGGTCGTTCGGCGTCCGGCCGACGTCGAAGGTGTCCGGGTCCTCGAACACCGCGGGATCCCGGTTGGCCGAAGAGAACCACACCACGACCTTGTCCCCGGCCTCGATGTCCACATCGGACAGCCGGACGTCCGAGGTGGCCGTGCGCCGGAAGTGCATGACCGGCGTCCACCACCGCAGCATCTCCTCGACCGCCGACGGCAGCAGCGACCGGTCGGCCAGCAGCCGCCGGTACTGCCGGGGGTGCGAGAGCAGTGCCAGCATCCCGCCGGGCAGCCCGTTGCGCAGGGTTTCGTTGCCCGCCACGGAAAACAGCCAGAAGAGGTTCTCGAACTCGGCGAGCGAGACGCGCCCGCCGTCGTCGCCGACGTGCTGCATCAGGTTGCTCATGACGTCGTCGCCCGGGTGCGAACGCTTGTACTCGCCCAGCGCGTTCGCGTACGCGTAGAGATCCGGCATGCCCGCGCGCGTGCGCGGGTCCGGCATCGACCCGTCCGGCCCCGGCGCCGGGCGGACGGCGAGCGCGGCCCGGGCCAGCTCGCTCACCTCCGAGACCGAAACCGTCGAGCTGACCGCGTATTCGGCGTCCTGGTAGCCGATGACGCGGTTGCTCCAGTCGTACATCAGCCGCCGGTCCTGTTCCGGCACGCCGAACACCGCGGCCAGCGTCTGCAGGGGCAGATCGGCGGCCAGGGCGGCGAAGTCGCAGGAGCCTTGCGAAGCGACGCCCGCGACGAGGTCCCGCGCCCGGCTCTCGATCTGCGAAGTCAGCTTCGCGACGGCGCGCGGTGTGAACGCCTTCGTGAGCAACCCGCGTAGCCGGCCGTGCTCCGGCGGGTCCATGTTGAGCATCATCCGGCGCACGTAGGCGAGATCGGCCGCGTCGCGGATCTGCGTCCCGCCCAGCTGCGACGAGAACACCCCGGGGTCGCGCAGGACGCGCCGGACCTCGGCGTGCCCGAGGACGGCCCAGAAGTCGTCGACGCGCACCACCGGCGACGCGTGCCGCAGCCGCGCCAGTTCGTCGTACGGGACACCCCGTACGTAGGTGTCCGGATCGGTGATCGCCACGAGCCCGACCCTAGCCGCGCCCACCGACAGTTTGGGAGGCTGCGCGGATGGACACGCTCAACATGCGCACCGGCGGCCAGGGCGAACCGGCCGTTCTCCTCCTGCACGGCCTGGGCGCGACCGGCGCCGTGTGGAACCACTTCGCCCCGCCGCTCGGCCGGCGCGTCCTGGTGCCCGACCTGCCCGGCCACGGCCTGTCGGCGCCGCTGCCGCACTACAGCTTCGAGACGTTCACCGCGGCCGTCGCGCGGGCGCTGCCCGACCAGGGGCCGTACGTCGTCGCCGGCCATTCGCTCGGCGGGGTGCTGGCCCTGGAACTCGCGTCCGGGAAGTACGACGTCGAGGTCGCGGGCGTGCTCGCGCTCGGGGTGAAGATCGAATGGACCCAGGACGACCTGGGCCGCGTCGCGACCCTCGCCGCCCGCCCGGCCCGCGTCTTCGAGTCGCGCGTGGACGCCGAGCAGGCGTACCTGAAGGTGTCCGGGCTGCTCGGCATCGCGCCCGCGGACCCGGCCGGGCTTCGCGAGACCGAGGGAGGTTGGCGTCTCGCGATGGACCCGGCCGCGTTCGGCGTCGGCGCGCCGGACATGCCGGCGCTGCTCGCCGCGGCGCGGTGCCCGGTCGTGCTGGCGGCGGGCGAGCACGACCCCATGAGCCGTCCGGACCAGCTACGCGCGCTGGACCCGGACGCGGTCACCCTCGCCGGCCTCGGGCACAACGCCCACGTCGAGGACCCAGCCGCCGTGCGCGCCCTGCTGGAACGCTTCGGCCTCTGAAAGGCTCGGGTGCAGCCGTCGTACCCCATGCGACGGCTGCTCCGAACCCCTCGCCACCACCGGACCCGGAAAGCCTAGGAAACGGTGGTGGACGAACGGCTGTACCGGCCCGCCCCGCCGTCGTCACCCTCGGTACCTGCGGAAACGGTTATCTTCGCCGTTCGGTGGTACATCGGAAGCGGCACGATCGGAATGCTGGAGGGGTACGTTCAGCTGCCGGAGAGGACGCCTGTGGACGAAGGCCTGCCGTTCGCCGGGTGGCTGCGGGAGCGGCGCGTGCTCGCCGGCCTCACCCAGGCCCAGCTGGCCGACCGCGCCGGGTTGAGCCTGCGCGCGGTGCGCAACGCCGAGCTCGGCAGCGTCCGGCGGCCCCGGCCGGAGACCGAACGGCGGTTGCGGGAAGCGCTTGCCGAAGCCCCGCCCGAGCCGGTCCGGATCGGCGTCCTCGGCCCGCTCACCGTGCTGCGCGGCGATTCCCCGGTCGAGATCGGCGCCGAAAAGCAGCGCCTCCTGCTCGCGCTGCTGGCCCTGCAGCCGAACCGGACGGTCCGGCGCGAGGACCTCGTCGACGTCATCTGGGACGAGCCGCCGCCGTCCTGCCTCGACCTGCTCCACACCTACGTCGCCCGGCTGCGGCGCGCGCTGCGGCCCGCCGACCCCATCGCCACCGACAAGGGCGGCTACCGGCTCACCGCCGGTGAGGACGACCTCGACCTCCTGCGCTTCGAAGCGCTCCTGGACGCGGGCGCCTACCGCGAAGCCCTCGAACTCTGGCGCGGCCCGGCGCTCGCCGACGTCGACCGCCTCCGGCAGCACCCCCTCCGGCTGGCCTTGGCGATGAAGCGCGCGAAGACGGTCATGGCGTACGCCGAGATCGCCGACCCCGAGGACGCGTCGGTGCAGCTCCGCTCGCTGACCGCCGAAGAACCCCTCAACGAGTCCGCGCACGCCCGGCTGATGCTGGCGCTCGCCGCGTCCGGCAGGCAGGCGGCCGCCCTGTCGGTGTTCGAGGAGGTCCGGCAGCGCCTGGACGCCGAGCTGGGCATCGGACCCGGGCCGGAGCTGCGCGCCGCCCAGCGGCAGGTGCTGCGGCAGGACTTCCCGCTCCCGCCGTCCCGCGTCCCCGCCCAGCTGCCCGCGGACGTCGCCGGCTTCCGCGGCCGCACCGCGCAGCTGGCGGAGCTGGACGCCGTCGCGGCCGGCGACGGCACGGGCGCACGCATCGCCGTCCTGTCCGGCACCGGCGGCGTCGGCAAGACCGCCCTCGCCGTGCACTGGGCCCAGCGGTCCCTCGCCGAGTTCCCCGACGGCCAGCTCTACCTCGACCTGCACGGCTACGGCACGGTCCGGCCGGTCGAGCCGGGCGACGCGCTGTCGGGGTTCCTGCGCGCCCTCGGCGTCGACGGCGCGGACATCCCCGCCGAGCCCGAAGAGCGCGCGGCGAAGTTCCGCACCGCGCTCACCGGCCGCCGGATGGTGCTGCTGCTGGACAACGCCGGCTCGGTCGGGCAGGTCCGCCCGCTGCTGCCCGGCTCGCCGTCGTGCCTGGTGCTGGTGACCAGCCGCGACGCGCTGCCCGGGCTGGTCGCGCGGCACGGCGCCCGCCGCGTCCTCGTCGACCTGCTCACCGACGCCGAAGCCCTCGACCTGCTGCGCACGCTGCTCGGCGCGCGCGTCGACGCCGAGCCGGACGCGGCCGAGGCGCTGATCGGGTACTCGGCCCGGCTGCCGCTGGCCCTGCGGCTGGTGGCGGAGCTGGCGCTGAGCCGGCCGGGGGAGCGGCTCGCCGCCCTCGCGGAGGAGCTGGCGGACGAACGCCGTCGGCTCGACCTCCTGGATGGCGGTGGCGACCCGCTGACCGCGGTCCGCGCCGTCTTCTCGTGGTCCTACCGGCACCTGGCGCCCGACGCCGCGCGCGTGTTCCGGCTCTGCGGCCTGCACCCGGGCCGCGACCTGACCCCGGCGGCGATCGCCGCGCTCGCCGGCGTCCCCCTGCCGGAGGCGGAACGCCTGGTCGCCGTCCTGGTCCGCGCCCATCTGGCGCAGGAGACCGGCGACGACCGCGTCCAGCAGCACGACCTGCTGCGCGTCTACGCCGCCGAACTCGCCGCGGCGGACGAGACCGAGAGCCACGACGCGCAGGAGCGGCTGTTCGACTTCTACGTCCGCTCGGCCGCGCAGGCCATGGACGCCGTCCTCCCGCAGGAGCGGCACCTGCGCCCCCACGTGCCCGACCCCGACGTCAAGGTGCTCGACGCGCCGGCGTGGCTGGAGGCCGAGCGCCGCAACCTGCTGGCCGTCGCCGCGCACGCGACGCGCCACGGCTGGGCCGACCACCTGCGGCTGCTGTCCGGAATCCTCTGGCACTACCTGGACGTCGGCGGCTACCACGAGGAATCACTGGTGCTGCACACGCACGCGTCGGCGCTCGCCCACGACGCCGGCGACCCGGTGGCCGAGGCCGAGCCGCTCACGTTGATCGGGCTGGGCCACTGGCGCGTCGGCCGGTCCCGGGAAGCGCGCCGGTACCTGGAAGAAGCGCTCGCGCTGGTCCGCGAAACCGGCGACCGCCGCACCGAAATCCACGTCCTCAACACGCTCGGCCTGGTCTGCCGCGCGCTGGGCCGGTTCGCCGAGGCGATCACGTACTCGACCGAAGCGTTGTCACTGGCCCGCAAGAACGGCGACCGCACGAGCGAAGGCCTGGTGCTGGTCGTGCTCGGCTGCTCGTGCCGCGGCATCGGCCGCTACGGCGAGGCGATCGGCTACCTCGAAGAAGCGCGGTCCCTCGCCCGCGACACCGCCGACCGCACCAGCGAGGGCTACGCGCTGGTCAACCTGGGCGACGCGCTGTCGGCGCTGGGCCGGCACGACGAAGCCGCGCGAGCGCTGGAAGAGGGCCTGGAACACTTCCGCGCCATGGGCGTGTGGGTGAGCGAGGGTTACGCGCTCGGCATCCTCGGCGACGTCGAGCACGCCCGAGGCCGCCACGCCGAAGCCGCGGCGCACCTCGAGCGGGCGCTGGAGATCGCGCAGGAGACCGGTAGCCCGACCAACCGCAGCGTCGCGCTGAAGCACCTCGGCGACGTCCGGCTGGCCCAGGGGCGCCACGACGAAGCGGCCCAGCACCTCGAAGAGGCGCTGGGCCTGGCCCGCGAATGCGGCGACCGAGGCGTGGAGTCCCGGGTGCTCAACAGTCTCGGCGCGCTGGCTTCGGCCCGCGGCGTGGCGACGGAAGCGCTCGGGTACCACCGGGAAGCCCTTGCCGTGGCGAAGGAAACGGGCTGCGGTCCCGAGCAGGGCCGGGCCCACTGCGGGCTCGGCGAAGTCCACAGTGGACTCGGCGATCGGGCGGCAGCGCGCGAACACTGGGAACGCGCGCTCGCTTGTTACGCCGGGGAGTGCGTGCCCGGCGCGAAGCGCGTCCGGGACCGGCTGGCCGACCTGGCGTAGTGGCGCTCGTCGGCGATGAGGTCGCCTTCGAGGCGCTGGGCGTCCCGGTCGAAGACGTTCGTGCTGCCCGCCAGGCGGTTGCGCGGGTACGGACGCCCGCGGTACGCGTGGTCGAGCGCCCAGGCGAGCAGGACAACGGCGGCGAGAACGGCGATGATCATGACGCTCCTCCCGGAGTGCGAAGGGCTGTTGCCTTGAAGAACGTGTAATGGAAGGTTCCGTATTCCCTGGTGGTGCGGTAAAGATCGGCGATTCCGCGCGCCCAGCCGGCCGCGTCGATGAGCCCCTCCGCGACGGCGGTTTCGCCGACGCCTTCGACCATCGCGGTGAAGGTGTCGCGGATGAACCCGGCGACGAGGTCCGGCCGCGACGCGTCCGCGTAGACGGTCCGCGGTTCGACTTCAGTTCCGGCGAAACCGGCTTCGGTGAGGAGGGGGTACAGCCGTCGCCCGATGAGCCCGTCGCCGCCGGCGTCGGCCTGCAACCGGACCAGGCAGTCGATCGCGGCCTGGGCGTGTTCGCTGCGCGGGTGGAAGAACGCCGAGCCGTGGTCGCCCTCGATGACGGTGATCGTGCCACCCGGCCGCAGCAGGGTTTTCAGGTGCGCCAGCGCTTTCCCGGGCTCCGGCAGGTGTTCCAGCACGAAGCAGACGAAGAGGTGGTCCCATTCGCCGTCGAGGTCGAAGAGATCGGCGCGGCGGAAGTCGACGCCCGGAACCCGTTGTCTCGCTTGGTCCAGGGAGTCCGCGGAGACGTCGACCGCGGTCAGGTGCGCGTCCGGGCTGCGGGCCACGAGGTGGACGGTCTGGGCGCCGACGCCGCACCCGACCTCCAGCACGCGGCTCCCGGCGGGGTAGGTCGTCCCGGCGTGCAGCAGGTCGGCGAGGGTGTCGGCCTGGTCGCCGAGGCGGCGGGCTTCGGGAGCGGCGTACCCGTGCACGTAAGTGGTGTCCATACGCCCAGCGTGCTGCGACAATGGCTCGATGGACAGAGCCAAAACCCCGCAGCCGGAGGGGTCCATAGGGTCGGACTTCCTCCAGCTCGACGTCCGCGAAGCGCCGCCAGGCGGGCTCGCGGACTGGCTCGCAGGGCAGCTGCGCGCCGCCGTCGCCGACGGCCGGCTCCCGGTCGGCGGCCGGCTGCCCGCGTCCCGGGTGCTGGCGGCCGAGCTGCGCGTGTCGCGCGGGGTGGTCACCGAGGCCTACCAGCGGCTGATCGACGACGGGCACGCGGCGGGCCGAGGCCGCGCGGGCACGGTCGTCGTCGCCGCGCCCGTCCTCCCGCCGGACCCCGCACCCGCGCGGACGCCGGCGAAGGTGATCACGCCGATGCCGGGCGTCGAGGTCTTCGACGCGGTCCGCGCGACCCCGGCCCGGATCGACCTGACCCCGGGCGTGCCGGACCTGACGGCGTTCCCGCGCGCGGCGTGGCTGCGGGCCGAACGCGCGGTCCTGGACGAGCTCGAGCCGGCTCACTTCGGCTACGGCGACCCCCGCGGCGCCCCGGCGATGCGGCTGGCGGTGTCGCACTGGCTGGCGCGCAGCCGCGGCATCCGCGTCGACCCGGGCGAGATCATCGTGGTGGCCGGGGTCGCGCAGGCGTTGACGCTGGTGGGGGAGGTGCTGCGGCAGCACGGTCTGACCGAGATCGCGGTGGAGGACCCGTCTTCGCTGGGCGCGCGCCAGCACCTGCACCACTGCGGCCTGGCGACCCCGCCGGTCCCGGTGGACGAGGACGGCTTGCGCGTCGACGCCCTGCGGTCCCCGGCGGTGCTGCTGACGCCGGCGCACCAGTTCCCGATGGGCGTGGTCCTCGGCGGCGAGCGGCGCCGGGCGCTGATGCGCTGGGTGGCCGCGGGCGGCGTCGTGGTGGAGGACGACTACGACGCGGAGCACCGCTACGACCGCGCGCCGGTGCCCGCGGTCCGGTCGATGGTGCCGGAGGTGTGTTACACGGGGAGCGTTTCGAAGCTGCTGGCGCCGGCGTTGCGAGTGGGCTGGCTGCTGGCGCCGCCGCGGTTCTTCGACGATCTGGTGGCGGCGAAGCGGTTCGCGGACCTGGGCAACCCGGTGCTGGCCCAGCTGGTCCTGGCGCGGCTGATGGAGACCGGCGAGCTGGAGCGTCAGCTGCGGGTGGTCCGGGCGCGGCACCGCCGTCGTCGCGACGCGATGATCCGCTCGGTTGCTTCGGAACTGCCCTCGGCGGTGGTCCACGGCGCGGCGGCGGGACTGCACCTGACGATCACGTTCTCCGCGGGTCTGGACGACGTCGCTTTGGCGGCCGCTGCGCTCGAGGAGGGGGTGAAGGTCCAGCCGTTGTCGTGGCACCGGCAGCTACCCGGGCCGCCGGGGCTGGTGCTGGGCTACGCGGCGCGGACGGCGACGGAGATCGAGGAGGGTATCGAGCTGCTCGGCCGGCTGGTCCGTTGACCTTCCCGGCGGCGGCATGACTTTGCCCAGCCGCTAGGGGGACCCCCGATTTCAACGTTACCGGAGGGCACCGACAATTCCCGGCCCGAGCGGCCGAGTTGTCCACAGCCCGCCGCCCGCCTCTCGCACCCGGCCCGGTCCTGGGCCGGACGTAGTGAATGACTCATTCACGTCGTCCGGCGACATGAATGAGTCATTCACAACATCCGGCGGCCGCCCGGCCAGGTAAAGACTCCACAAAGGACAGTCAGGCGGGTGTGATCATGCTCTCGCAGGCGATTCGCGGACTTGGTTGCCATACGCAAGCAACTTGCTTAGCCTAGCTAAGGGACTTTGCGAGCAGAAGGGTTGCACAGTGGCGGAACGCCGGACGTATTCGATCGCGGAACTGGGGCCGCGGTACAAGTGGATCGCGCTGTCCAACACGACGCTGGGCATGCTGATCGCCACGATCAACTCCTCGATCGTGCTGATCGCGCTGCCCGACATCTTCAAGGGCATCGGCATCAACCCCCTCGAACCGGCCAACACGAGCTACCTGCTGTGGATGATCATGGGCTTCCTCGTGGTCACCGCCGTGCTGGTGGTGAGCTTCGGCCGGCTCGGCGACATGTACGGCCGCGCGAGGATGTACAACCTCGGCTTCGCCGTCTTCACCGTTTCTTCCATCATGCTGGCCGTGACCTGGTTCGACGGCGACGCGGCCGCGTTGTGGCTGATCGGCTGGCGGATCGTGCAGGGCGTCGGCGGCGCCTTCCTGATGGCGAACTCCTCGGCCATCCTCACCGACGCCTTCCCGGCCAACCAGCGCGGCCTCGCGCTCGGCATGAACGGCGTCGCGGCCATCGCCGGCTCGTTCCTCGGCCTGGTCGTCGGCGGCGTGCTCGCCCCGGTCGACTGGAACCTGATCTTCCTCGTGTCGGTGCCGTTCGGCGTGATCGGCACGATCTGGGCGTACCTCAAGCTGCACGACACCGGCGTCCGCAAGCACGCGCGGATGGACTGGTGGGGCAACATCACCTTCGCCGTCGGCCTGATCGCGGTGCTGGTCGGCATCACCTACGGCATCCAGCCCTACGGCACGTCGCAGACCGGCTGGACCAGCCCGATGGTGCTCAGCTGCCTGATCGGCGGCGTCGCCGTGCTGGTCGCGTTCGTGGTCATCGAGACCAGGGTCGACAACCCGCTGTTCCGGCTGTCGCTGTTCCGGATCCGCTCGTTCACCTGGGGCAACATCGCGAACCTGACGGCGTCGCTGGGCCGCGGTGGCCTGCAGTTCATCCTGATCATCTGGCTGCAGGGCATCTGGCTGCCGCAGCACGGCTACACGTTCGAGCAGACGCCGCTGTGGGCGGGCATCTACATGCTCCCGATGACGGTCGGGTTCCTGGTGGCCGCGCCGACGTCGGGCATCCTCGCCGACCGCATCGGCAGCCGCCTGCTGGCCTCCAGCGGCCTGTTCATCACGGCCGTGACGTTCCTGCTGCTGATCATCCTGCCGGTGAACTTCGACTACTGGGCGTTCGCCGCGATCCTGCTGATCAACGGCATCGGCATGGGCATGTTCTCCTCGCCCAACCGCGCCGAGGTGATGAACAGCCTCCCGGCGGACTCGCGCGGCTCCGGCGCGGGCATGATGACGACGTTCCAGAACGCGGCGATGGTCCTGTCGATCGGCTTCTTCTTCAGCCTGATCATCTCAGGCCTGTCCAGCAGCCTCCCGTCGACGATGCACGACGGCCTGGTCGCCCACGGCGTCCCCGAAGGGGCGGCGGCCCAGGTGGCGAACCTCCCGGCGGTGGCGGTGCTGTTCGCGGCGTTCCTGGGCTACAACCCGATCCAGCAGCTGCTGGGCGGCCAGCTGGCGTCGCTGCCGCCGGACCAGGCGTCGTTCCTGACCGGCCGCAGCTTCTTCCCGAACTTGATTTCGGGGCCGTTCCAGTCGGGTCTGGCGGTGGCGTTCGGTTTCGCGATCGCGGTGTGCCTGATCGGCGCGGTGGCGTCGCTGCTGACGAAGGACGCTCGCTCGTCGGGCGGCGAGTCGGTGGGCGAGGAACTGGCCGCCGTGGCGGGCGAGTCGAGCGGCGGGCCGAGCGAATTGGTGTCGCCGTCCGTCGAGCGCTGACGGTAGTTTCGGAGCCGGGTGCCGCATCTGCGCGGCACCCGGCTTTCCTTTCCAGGGGGCGGAATGGCTCGTGAGCACGCCCTCGGCGAGCTGCTGGCCGAGGCCGGCACCCCGGCGTGCGCCCTGGCCCGCGAGGCAATGGCGGCGGGCATTCCGGCCGACGTCTGGGAAGAGGCCCAGCCGGCATCGAGCACGCGGTCGCGCTACGGCCGCCGGGAGTACACCAGCCGCCGGGCCGGCCAGTGCTCGATCGGCTTCGAGGCGGCCTTGCGCGCGCTGGGCGCGTACTCCGGCGAGCTGCTCGCGCGGGCGCATATCGACGACCGCGCGCGGGGCGGCTACTTATTCGAGGTGTTCCTGACTCCGGACTTCGACCGGGTCATCGCCTGCTTCGGCGTCGCGCGGCCCAAGACGTCCTCCGCCTCGGACGCGCCACCCTGGACGCCCTTCGACGAAATCGTGCACAGCCGCACCCTGCAGACCCCGGACAAGGTCGCCGAGCTGCGCGATGGCGGGCTCCCCGATGTGGCGGCGGGCCTGGTCGTGGGCCTGGAACGCACTCTCGCGATGCGCCAGTGGCAGAACTTCCGGCGGCACGCCGAGCTGGTGCCGGCCTTCCCCGCACCCGCGGCGGCGCGTCCCCTGGCCGAGGCGCTGGCCCTGGTTCTGGCCGAGCCCCACCCCAGCGCGCTACTGGTGGCGATCATCGAGGACGCGCTGGCCGCCGTCAGGCCGTGACCAGCTCCGGTTCGGCCACCTCGGCCGCCGGCACCGTCTTCTTCGCCCGGCGCCGCGCGATGATGCGGCGGCCGACGTCGATCATCGGGACCTCGACCCAGCGGTAGAGCAGGTCGGCGGCGAGCAGCCCGACGATCGTCACGGCGACCGCGGTCAGCGTCCGGTGCGGGGCGAACTGCGGGATCGCGCCCGCGAGCGCCACCGCGACGACGCCCTGCATCAGGTACAGCGAGTACGACCGCTCGCCGATGAACCGCATCGGCCGCAGCGCCAGCACCCGGGCCAGCGGCCCGCCGCCGGCGACCAGCGACGGCACCAGCAGCGCCGCGAGCACGATGTAGAGGGTGCCGGTGATCGAGCCGCCCTCGTCGTTCAGCAGCGCGGCGATCTCGCCGAACATGGTCTGGACCGCCACCAGCGCGGCGGCGACCACCAGGCCGACGGCGGGGTGGGTGAACACGCGCAGCGCGGCGAAGCCCTTGCGGTGGTGCAGGACGATCGCCAGCGTGCAGCCGATGAGGATCGGCGAGTACGCGCCGGCGTAGGGCATGAAGGGGATCAGCGCGAGCATGAGGGCGACGAGCCCGAGGGAGAGGCTCAGCCGCTTGACGAACCCGAGCGCGCCGACGCCGAACGCGAGCAGCGGCCAGACGAGGTAGAACTTCTGCTCGACGCCGAGCGTCCAGGCTTGGCCGAAGAGGGCCATCTGGTGGTACTCGCCGAGGAAGGTGAGGTTCCACGGCAGCGCGTCGACGATGCCGCTGTGCCGCAGCCCCATGCCCCGGAAGTACGCGAAGACGACGACCACGCCGATGACGACGTAGTAGACGGGCAGGATCCGGAACGCCCGCCGGATGTAGAACTAGGCCAGCGAGACGCGGCCGTTGCGGGCCTCTTCGCGCAGGGCGAGGGTGGTGATCAGGAACCCGGAGAGGACGAAGAAGAGGTGCACGCCGATCCAGCCGTTGGCACGCACCCAGTTGGGTCCCCCGTAGTGGAAGACGACGACGAGCACGGCGGCGATGGCCCGGACCCCGTCGAGGGCGCCGAATCTTCGGGTCGCCAGGTATTGCTCGTGTGTGATCATCGAGTCCCCCTCACAGGCTGCTCACAGCTGGCTCAATGTAAACGGGCGCAGAGAGCATTCACTCGTTGGGGTGACGTTTCGGACGTTCGGGCTGGTAGCGGCTACCTGGACGTGACGAAAGGGCGACTACGGCCCCGCTGCTACCAGCCGACGGACGCGCGCTTGATCTTCACCGGATGCGCCGGGGCCCCGTCCAACGGCCCGTTCGGGTCGGTCGGGATGATCCCGTCCGCCACCATGTGGTCGAGCGCCTCCATGCCGCGCACCACGCGACCCAGCACCGAATAGTTCGCCGGGATGTTCGCGAACGAATGCACGATGAAGAACTCGGACCCGTTGGTCCCCGGCCCCTGGTTCCCCATCGCGACGGTCCCGCGCGGATACGTCTCCGCCCCGGTGACCTCATCGGGGAACTTGTACCCCGGCCCGCCCTTTTCGACCTCGTAGATGTCCCCGCACTGGAGCACCCCGAGCCGGGACGAGTTCGACAGGCGCCAGCACTGCGAACGGTCGTAGAACCGCTGCAGGATCAGCGAAACCATGTTGTGGACCGCGCACGGAGCCGCCCCGGCGCGGTTCAGCCGCACCGTCACCGGCCCGTAGTTGAAGCGGAACGTCACGTCGACCGTCCCGCGCGTCAAGGCGAACGGCAGCGGACGGACCACCGGCCGCGCCGCGGGGTTGTCGGGCGTCGGCGTGAACTCGCACCGGACCACCGGCGCCGAAGCGGCGGAGGCCGAAGCCGGTGCGACCAGCAGCGCACCCAGAACACCGACGAGAGCCAGACCCCAGCGCAGCTTCATGCCGGGGACGTTAGCGAATGACGAACTACTTGCGCCAGGCCGTGCGCTGCTTGCGGATGTCGAGGACCAGCAGCAGGACCAGGAACAGCGCCAGGCCGACGAGCCACACGTTCTCGGTGTTGTTCTCGTGGTTGCCCTTGATCATCACGAGCAGGATGACCGCGCTGACCCAGCCGGCGATCCGGGTGGCCTTCGGGAACGAGCCGTGCCAGCCCCAGGCCGCCGACGGCTCGTCGCGCGGGTCGACCTCGGGACGCCGCTTCTCGACCGCCTTGCCTGCCACGATGAACTCCTCAAGACCCATGAACCACGGACGCGCCGATGATCCCACACCTCCGGGTGCGCCGCGGAGACGCCCCGCGCGACAATGACCCGCGATGACTACCTCGCGAAGCGTTCTCGTGCTCGGCTCCACCGGGTCCATCGGCGTGCAGGCCCTGGACGTCGCCGCGCGCAACCCGCACCTCTTCCGGGTGGCCGGCATCGCGGCGGGCGGTGCCGATCCCGCCGCCCTCGCCGCGCAGGCGCTCGCCCACGGGGTCGAGGCCGTCGCCGTGACCAAGGCCACCGCCGCCGAAGACGTGCAGCTCGCGCTGTACGCCGAGGCGCAAAAGCGCGGCTACGCCCGAGGTGAGTTCAAGCTCCCGCGCCTCTTCGCGGGCTCCGACGCCGTCACCGAACTGATCGACGCGGTGCCGGTCGACACCGTCCTCAACGCCCTGCCCGGCTCCCGCGGCCTCGAGCCGACGCTCAAAGCCCTCGCCACCGGCGCCACCCTCGCGCTCGCGAACAAGGAGTCGCTCATCGCCGGCGGGCCGCTCGTGCTCGCCGCCGCGAAGCCCGGGCAGCTCGTGCCCGTCGACTCCGAACACTCCGCCATCGCGCAGGCTCTCCGGGCCGGGAAAGAAAACGAAGTCGCCCGGCTCGTCCTCACCGCTTCCGGCGGCCCGTTCCGCGGCCGCAAGCGCGCCGAGCTGGCCGACGTCACCGTCGAGCAGGCCATGGCGCACCCGACCTGGTCGATGGGCCCGCTGATCACGATCAACTCGTCGACCCTCGTCAACAAGGGCCTGGAGCTGATCGAGGCGGCGCTGCTGTTCGGCATCGCGCCCGACAGGATCGACGTCACCGTGCACCCGCAGTCGATCGTGCACTCGATGGTGACCTTCACCGACGGCTCGACGATCGCCCAGGCCAGCCCGCCCGACATGCGCCTGCCGATCGCGCTCGCGCTGCACTGGCCCGACCGCGTGCCCGGCGCCGCCTCCGCCTGCACCTGGGACAAGGCCGCGACCTGGACGTTCGAGCCGCTGGACGACGAGGCCTTCCCGGCTGTCGAGCTCGCCCGGCACTGCGGCACGGTGGGCGGCTGCCTGCCCGCCGTCTACAACGCCGCGAACGAGGAGCTCGTCGCGGCGTTCCTGGCGCAGAACACCGGCTTCACGTCGATAGTGGACACTGTTTCCGAGGTGGTGGGAGCCGCCGACGAGTGGCGTCGCGAACCGCGCGACGTCGAAGACGTTCTCGCCGCCGAGCGCTGGGCTCGCGCGCGGGCCGGTTCGATCATCGAGGGGAAGTAGCGGGTGCTCGCCTACATCATCGGTGTGGTGCTCTTCGCGCTGGGGATCTGCGTCTCCGTCGCACTGCACGAGGCCGGCCACATGGTCACCGCCAAGGCCTTCGGCATGAAGGTCCGCCGCTACTTCGTGGGCTTCGGGCCCACGGTGTTCTCGTGGCGCCGCGGGGAGACCGAATACGGCCTCAAGTGGATCCCCCTCGGCGGGTTCTGCGACATCGCCGGCATGACCGCGCTCGACGAGGTCACGCCGGAGGAGTCGCCGCGCGCGATGTGGCGGTTCAAGACCTGGAAGCGCACCGTCGTGATGTCGGCCGGGTCGATCACCCACTTCATCCTCGGCTTCGTCGTGCTCTACCTGATGGCCGTCACGATGGGCCTGCCCAACCTGGCCCCGACGCAGACCGAGCCGGTGCTGGCCGCGACCTCCTGCGCCCGGTCGACGACGACCGAGGAGCAGGCCAAGGACACCAGCTGCCCGCCGGGCGCGCCGACGCCGGCGAAGACCGCGGGCCTGCAGGTCGGCGACAAGGTCCTTTCGGTCGGCGGCAAGCCGGTCGCGACCTGGGACGAGATGCTCGCCGCCGTCCAGGCCACCAGCGGCCCGACGGCGTTCCAGGTGCTGCGGAACGGCCAGACGCTGGACCTGACCGTCGACGTGCCGAAGGTGCAGCGCTGGACGAGCACCGGGGTCAAGACGGTCGGCATGATCGGCGCCTCGGCGCAGCCGCCCGCGCTGACCACGCAGTACGGCCCGGTCGCCGCCGTCGGCGCCACGTTCAGCTTCACCGGCACGATGTTCGCCGAGACCGCCCAGCGGCTCGTCGAGTTCCCCGAGCGCATCCCGGCCGTTGTCACCGCGATCTTCGGCGGCGAGCGCGACCCGAACACCCCGGTCAGCGTCGTCGGCGCGAGCCGGATCGGCGGCGAGGCCGTCGAACAGGGCATCTGGGTGCTGTTCTTCTTCCTGCTGGCCAGCCTGAACTTCTTCATCGGCGTGTTCAACCTGCTGCCGCTGCTGCCGCTGGACGGCGGGCACATCGCGGTGGTCTGGTACGAGCGCGTCCGCGACTGGATCCGCGGCCTGCGCGGCAAGGCGGCCGGCGGTCCGGTGGACTACACGAAGCTGTCCGGGATCACGATGGTGCTGGTGCTCATCGGCGGCGCGGTCACGCTACTCACGGTGACCGCGGACATCGTCAACCCGATCCGCCTGCAGTAGCGGCCGGCCACGGAGGGGTTCCGGCCCCTCCGTGACCCGGCACACGGGCCGTAATGCTGCTCACCGTGACGGTTGACATGGTGAAGGTGGCCCGGTCGGGGTAGGTACGCTGGAAGCCGTGACCGTCGCACTCGGTATGCCAGCCCTGCCCCCGCCCGTCCTCTCCGAGCGCCGCAAGACCCGCCAGCTCCACGTGGGCCCGGTCGGCGTCGGCAGCGACTTCCCGATCTCCGTCCAGTCGATGACGACGACGCTCACCTCCGACGTCAACGCGACCCTGCAGCAGATCGCCGAGCTGACCGCCGCGGGCTGCGACATCGTCCGCGTGGCGTGCCCGTCGGCCGACGACGCCGAGGCGCTGCCGGCGATCGCGCGCAAGTCGCAGATCCCGGTCATCGCCGACATCCACTTCCAGCCGAAGTACGTCTTCGCGGCGATCGAGGCCGGCTGCGCGGCGGTGCGCGTGAACCCGGGCAACATCCGGAAGTTCGACGACCAGGTCAAGGAGATCGCGCAGGCCGCGAAGGACCACGGCACGCCGATCCGGATCGGCGTCAACGCGGGTTCGCTGGACAAGCGGATCATGGACAAGTACGGCAAGGCGACGCCGGAAGCACTGGCCGAGTCGGCGCTGTGGGAGGCGTCGCTGTTCGCCGAGCACGACTTCCACGACATCAAGATCTCCGTGAAGCACAACGACCCGGTGGTCATGGTGCGCGCGTACGAGCTCCTCGCCGAGCAGTGCGACTACCCGCTGCACCTCGGCGTCACCGAGGCGGGCCCGGCGTTCCAGGGCACGATCAAGTCGGCCGTCGCGTTCGGCGCGCTGCTGCGTCAGGGCATCGGCGACACGATCCGCGTCTCGCTTTCCGCGCCGCCGGTCGAAGAGGTCAAGGTCGGCATCCAGATCCTGCAGTCGCTGAACCTCAAGCAGCGCAAGCTGGAGATCGTGTCGTGCCCGTCGTGCGGGCGCGCGCAGGTGGACGTCTACACGCTGGCCGAGCAGGTCACCGCCGGGCTCGAGGGCATGGAGATCCCGCTGCGCGTGGCCGTCATGGGCTGCGTCGTGAACGGTCCGGGCGAGGCCCGCGAGGCCGACCTGGGTGTCGCGTCGGGCAACGGCAAGGGCCAGATCTTCGTGAAGGGCGAGGTCATCAAGACCGTGCCCGAGCACGCGATCGTCGAGACGCTCATCGAAGAGGCCATGCGCATCGCCGAAGAGGCGGGCGACACCCTCGGCGAGGGCGCGCCGGTCGTCACCGCCGGCTGAGTTCTTCCGCTGAAGCCCTCCTCACCGCGAAGATGAGGAGGGCTTCAGCGCGTCTTCAGCCCTGCAGGTGGTGCTGGGCGGCATCGCGGATCTGCAGCCGGACGTTCTCCAGCGCGGCGGCGACCTCGTCGATCTGCTGGGACGCGAGCTGGATCGCGCCCTGGATCGCCGTCGCGGTCGACGTCTCCCCGAGCAGGCCGAGCACCTGCGCCTGCAGGTCTTCGAGGTCGCTCTTGGTGGCGAGCGCGATGCCGGTGGGCACCTGGTCGGCGAGCAGCTCCAGCTGCTGCGCCTGCTCCTGGATCGTCATCGGGGTTCCTTCCGCTCCTGCGGTCGCCCCTCCGTGTTAGCAGAAACGGAACTGTCGGTGGTGACGTTTACGCTGGCATTCGTGAGCGTGACCTGGGCCATCCACCAGCCGCACCCGGTGGTGCGGCCCCTGGTCACGCGCTATGTCGGGTACGCGCAGAGCGAGGTGACGCTGCCGGTCCACCGCGGGCTGCCGTCCCGGCATGTGACGCTCGTCATCAGCCTTGCCGGGCCGGTGCGGATGGCCGGGTACAGCCTGCAGGCGCTGGTCGGCGGCCTGCACACGAGCGCGGTGCTGATCCGGCAGGACCGCGTGCAGGAGGGCCTGCAGCTGGAGCTGGACCCGCTGGGCGTGCGCACGCTGTTCGGCGTCACGGCGGCGGAGCTGAGCGGCGAAGTCGTCGACCTGGCGGAGTTCGGCCTGGGCTCGTTGCCGGATCGGCTGCGGGAGCTGCCGTGGCCCGAGCGGTTCGCGCTGCTCGACGACGTCCTGGCCGCCCGGGCCGTCGAACCGGTGGCGCCGCCGCCCGAGCTGGGGGAGGCGTGGCGCCGGATGCGGGGTGCGGACGGGCAGGTGCGCGTCACGGACCTGGCGGGCGAGGTCGGCTGGAGCCGTCGCCACCTGGGGGAGAGGTTCCGGGCGGAGCTGGGCCTGGCGCCGAAGCAGGTGGCGCGGGTCCTGCGGTTCGAGCGGGCCGGCCGGCTGCTGCGTCAGGGGTGCACGGACCTGGCGGGGCTGGCCGTCGAGTGCGGCTACTACGACCAGGCTCACCTGAGCAACGAGTGGCGCGCGCTGGCGGGGTGCACGCCGGGGACGTGGATCGCCGAGGAGCTCCCGTTCCTCCAAGACGAGGAGGTGGCGGCGGGGCAAGACTCCCGGGCATGACTCCTGAACCGAACGTGTGGCCCGCTCTCCGCTACGACGACGCCCCGGCGGCGGTCCGTTTCCTCGTCGACGTGCTCGGCTTCACCGAGACGCTGGTCGTGTCCGAAGGCGACTTGATCGCGCACGCCGAGCTGCGCTGGCCCGAGGGCGGCGCGGTGATGCTGGGCAGCGTCCGCGGGCCGGACGGCGTCCACGACGCGATGAAGCCCGGCACCGGCGCGGTGTACGTGGTGTCGGACAAGGTGGACGAGATCCACGACCGCGTGCGGGCGGCCGGTGCGGAGATCACGGCCGCGCTGACCGACACCGAGTACGGCTCGCACACCTTCAGCCTCCGCGACCCCGAAGGCAACTCCTGGACGATCGGCACCTACCGCGGCGCGCCCTGAACGACGTGAATGACTCATTCAGGTCGCCGGACGACATGAATGAGTCATTCACGTCATCTCAGGCCACCGGCTTCTCGAACGTCACCAGCAGCCCGTCGACCCCGCCGGGCCCGACCCGGCCCTTGACCTCCGCCGACGTGATCGCCTTCAGCTGCCACCCGTCCTCGGCGTGGTCGTTCAGCAGCTTCTCCAGCTTGCCGCCCGACATCTTCCCGCCGATCATCTTCTCCCGGACCTCGACGACCTTGTACGTATAACGCTGCATACGCCCGATTCTGCCCCCGGAGCCCGAACCGGGCCGTTCATCTCACCGTGTCGACGGCCTCGCGTTCCGTTTACCGGCCGGATCTGGCACCCTGGAGCCCGTGTTGCGGCTTGCAGGTGCACGGCTGCTCGATGATCGGGACTATCCGGCGGTCCGTGCCGCGCTCGCCGCCGACCCGGTGGGCAGCTGCATGGTCAGCGCCCGGGTCGAGGCCGCGGGCCTCGACCCGTGGCGGCTCGGTGGCGAGCTCTGGGCCGCCGACAGCCGGCCGGTTCGCGCCGGGCGGCTCCAAGGGCTGTGCTTTTCCGGGCCCAACCTCATCCCGCTGCGGGGCAACGCCCCCGCGTTGCGCTCCTTCGCCGACCGCGCCCTCCGCCGTCAGCGCACCTGCTCTTCGCTCGTCGGCCCGGCCGAGCAGGTCCTCGGCCTGTGGGACGAGCTCGAAGGCGAGTGGGGCCCGGCCCGCGAGGTCCGGGACGACCAGCCGCTCATGGCGCTCGACACGCAGCCGCTGGTGAAGGCCGACCCGCTGGTCCGCCCGGTCCGGCCGGACGAGCTCGAGCGCTACCTGCCCGCGGCCGTCGCGATGTTCATCGAGGAGGTCGGCGTCGACCCGCGCAGCGGCGACGGCGGCGCCAGCTACCGCGCCCGCGTCACCGAGCTCATCGGCGCCGGGCGCGCCTTCGCCCGCTTCGAGAACGGCGAAGTCGTCTTCAAGGCCGAGATCGGCGCCATGTCGGCGACCGTCGGGCAGATCCAGGGCGTCTGGGTGCACCCCGACCGCCGCGGCGACGGCCTCGGCACCGCGGGCACCGCCGCGGTCGTCAACCGGCTCGTCCGCGGCTTGGGCCGCACCGCCAGCCTGTACGTCAACGCCTTCAACAGCCCCGCCCTCGCCGCCTACCGCAAGATCGGCTTCAAGCAGGTCGGCCAGTACGCGACGGTGCTGTTCTAACCACTCTTCCGTGGCGGTGTTTCGAGCCCGCCGCAGGCCGCTGACCAGGCATCATCCGGCCATGAGCGCACGTCGACACCGTGCCATCGCGGCGCTGCTGCTGCTCCTCGCCGCGACCACGGCCGGGTGCTCGGGCGACGGTCCCGAGGACGCCCTGTCCGCCTTCCTCGACGCCGTCGCGGCCGGCGACGTCGCCGCCGCCGCCGCGAACACCGACTCGCCCGACGCGGCCACGACCGTGCTTACCCAGGTCCGCGGCGTGCTCGAACCCGAGGCCCTCGACGTCGACGACGAAGAGGTGAAGGAGCCGGCGAACGGCGACACCGTCACGGCGAGCTACCAGCTCACCTGGCACCTCGCCCAGGGCCGCACCTGGACCTACCGCGCCGACGCCCAGCTGCGCGCGGCCGAGAACGGCTGGCAGGTGCACTGGCAGCCGACGGTCGTGCACCCGCAGCTGGCCGTCGGCCAGACGCTCGGCCTGCTGCCGCAGCTGCCCGAGACCGCGCCGGTCCTCGACCGCGACGGCGTGCCGCTGATGCGCCCGCAGACCGTCATCGGCGTGGTCGTCGACCCGCAGAAGACGGGCAACGCGAGCGCCGTCGCGGGCTCGCTCGCGAAGGCGCTGCACCGCTACGAGCCGTCGGTCACCGGACGCTCGGTGCTGGACGGCATGAGCAAGACCAAGCCCGGGGACGCCTACTCGGTGATCACCCTGCGCGCCGGGGACTACCAGCGCGTCAAGCCGGTGATCTACGACCTGCCCGGCGTCCGGTTCGCCAGCCAGGAACGGCTGCTGCCGGTCACGCGCGGGTCCGGGCAGCAGGTCCTGCCCGGCATCCGCGCGCTGGTCGAGCAGCAGCTGGCCGGGGCGGCCGGCTGGCGGATCGTCACCCGGGACGTCACCGGCGGCGAGGTCTCCGAGCTGAAGGCCGAGCCGCCGCGCCCCTCGCCCGCGGTCACCAGCACGCTCAGCTCGAAGGTCCAGGCCGCCGCCGAGAAGGCCCTGGACACCGAGCAGTACCCCGCCGCGCTGGTGGCGATCCAGCCGTCGACCGGGGACATCCTCGCCGTCGCGCAGAACGACGCCGCGAACGACGAAGGCTCGCTGGCCCTGGCCGGGCGCTTCCCGCCGGGGTCGACGTTCAAGATCGTCACGGCGGCGGCCGCGCTCTCGGCGGGTGACGTCGAGGCCGGCAGCGCCGTCGACTGCCCCGGCACGACGACGGTCGAAAACCGCGTGATCCCGAACGAAGGCCGGTTCGACCTCGGGCGCGTCCCGCTGAAGACGGCGTTCGCGCGCTCGTGCAACACGACCTTCGCCCGGCTCGCCGCCGGGCTGCCGTCCTCGGCGCTCACCGACACCGCCCGCTCGTTCGGCATCGGCGCGGACTTCGTGGTCCCCGGCCTGACCACGGTCACCGGCGCCGTCCCGCCCAGCGACTCGGCCGTCCAACGCGCGGAAAACGGCTTCGGCCAGGGCACGGTGGTGACCAGCCCGTTCGGCCTGGCGCTGGCCGCGGCCACCGTCCAGGCGGGGAAGGTGCCGACGCCGTCGATCGTGAAGGGCATGCCCGCGACCACGAAGAACGTCGGCGACGCGCCTTCCCAGGACGTGCTCGACGCGCTGCGCGAGATGATGCGCGAGGTCGTCACCAACGGCACCGCGACCGGGCTGCGGGACCTGCCCGACGTCGCCGGCAAGACCGGCACCGCCCAGTTCGGCGACGGCTCGCAGTCGCACGGCTGGTTCGTCGGCTACCGCGGCGACCTGGCGTTCGCCGTGCTGCTCACCGAGGCCGGGTCGTCGAAACCGGCGGTCCAGGCCGCACACCGGTTCCTGGCGGGGATCGGCTGAACGGACCGTCGTAAAGTGGGGGCATGTCCGTTCGTGCCCCGCTGGTTCCCGGCGTCCAGACGCCCCGCCGTGACGTCCCCAGTTCCATCGCCCGTCCCGAGTACGTGGACAAGCCGGCGCCGAAGCGGGACACCGGCAGCGGCGTGCGCACGCCCGAGGTGATCGAGGCGATGCGGGTCGCGAGCCGGATCGCGGCGCAGGCCCTGGAAGAGGGCGGCAAGGCGGTCAAGCCGGGCGCCACCACGGACGACATCGACAAGGTGGTGCACGAGTTCCTGCTCGACCACCACGCCTACCCCTCGACGCTGGGCTACCGCCGGTTCCCGAAGTCGTGCTGCACCTCGCTCAACGAGGTGATCTGCCACGGCATCCCGGACTCGACGGTGATCGAGGACGGTGACATCTGCAACATCGACGTCACCGCCTACATCGGCGGCGTCCACGGCGACACGAACGCGACGTTCCTGGCCGGCGACGTCTCCGAGGAGGCCCGCCTGCTGGTGGAGCGCACCCGCGAGGCGACCATGCGGGCGATCAAGGCGGTCCGGCCGGGCCGTCAGCTCAACGTGATCGGCCGGGTGATCGAGTCCTACGCCAAGCGCTTCGGCTACGGCGTGGTCCGCGACTTCACCGGCCACGGCGTCGGCCCGGCGTTCCACACGCCCCCGACGGTCCTGCACTACGAAGAGCCCTCCGTCGACACGATCATCGAGGAGGGCATGACCTTCACGATCGAGCCGATGATCACGCTGGGCACCATCGACTACGACATCTGGGCCGACGACTGGACCGTCACCACGAAGGACAAGAAGTGGACGGCCCAGTTCGAGCACACCCTCGTGGTGACGGCCGACGGCAGCGAGATCCTCACCCTGCCGTAGCTCAGTGGCTGGTGGCCTTCTTGTAGCAGCGCACCGAAAGCGGCACGAAGATCACCAGCAGCAGCACGATCCACAGCACCGACGCCAGGAGCGCGTGCTGCATCGGCCAGACGTCACGCGGCGGGAGCGCCTCGCTCGTGTTGCCGAACAGTTCCCGCGCTGCCTGGGTGACCGCCGAGACCGGGTTCCAGTCCGCGATCGCCCGCAGCGGGCCGGGCAGCCGGCCGCTGTCGACGAACGTGTTGGCCAGGAACGTCAGCGGGAAGACGACCACCATCGACACGTTGTTGAACACCTCGGGCTTGCGCACGGCCAGGCCCAGCGCGCCCATCACCCACGACAGCGCGTAGGAGAACGCCAGCAGCAGGACGATCCCGCCCAGCGCCTCGAGCACGCCCGTGTGGATGCGCCAGCCGACCAGCAGGCCGACCAGGCCCATGATGAGCAGGCTCGCCGTGCTGAGGATGAGGTCGGCGGTGGTCCGCCCGATCAGCACCGCGGCCGGTGACATCGGCAGCGAGCGGAACCGGTCGATGATGCCCTTCTGCAGGTCGTCGGTCAGCCCGTAGCCGGTGACGATGCCGCCCATCGCCACCGCGAGCGTGAAGATCCCCGGCAGCATGAACTCGCGGTAGGACAGGCCGGGGATGTCGATCACGCTGCCGAACACGTACCCGAAGAGCAGCACGAACATCACCGGCGTGAAGACGAGGGATCCGAGCAGGTCCAGCGACCGGAAGATCTTGATCGAGTTGCGCTTGGCGACCGTCACACCGTCGGTCACGGCCATCTGCACCGCGTTCATCACACGGCCTCCTTCGCGGTTTCGGCCACCTCGTGACCGGTGAGGGACAGGAAAACGTCGTCGAGGGTGGGGCGGCGGACGCCGACGTCGCGGACGTCGACACCGTCGACGGCCAGCAGTGCCAGCGCTTCGGTAAGCGCTTTCGCGCCGTGGGACACGGGCACGGTGAGCCGGAAGCCCTCGGCCTTCGGCTCGCCGCTGGCCAGCCGGGCCAGTGCCCGCTGCGCGACGACGACGTCGTCGTGCGTGCCGACGGTCAGCTCGATCCGCTCGCCGCCGACGAGGTCCTTGAGCTCGTCGGCGGTGCCGCGGGCGATCACGCGCCCGTGGTCGACGACGGCGATGCTGTCGGCCAGCCGGTCGGCCTCTTCCAGGTATTGGGTGGTGAGCAGCAGCGTGGTGCCGTTCGCGACCAGCTCGGTGATGACGTCCCACAGCTCGGTGCGGGCCCGCGGGTCGAGCCCGGTGGTGGGCTCGTCGAGGAACAGCACCGGCGGGTTCGCGACCAGCGCGCCGGCCAGGTCGAGCCGGCGCCGCATGCCGCCGGAGTAGCCCTTGACCGGGCGGTCGGCGGCGTCGGCCAGGCTGAACCGGGCCAGCAGCTCCCGGCCGCGTGCCTTGGCCCGCTTGGTCCCCAGGTGGTAGAGCCTGCCGACCATCTCGAGGTTCTCGGCCCCGGTCAGCTCGGGGTCGACGGCGGCGTACTGCCCCGACGCGCCGATGTGCGAACGCAGCTCGGGCGCGTCCTTCACGACGTCGAACCCGGCGACCGTCGCGTGGCCCGCATCCGGCTTCTGCAGGGTCGTGAGGATCTGGACGGTGGTGGTCTTCCCGGCGCCGTTCGGCCCGAGCACGCCGAGCACGGTGCCTTCGGGTACCGACAAGGTCATGCCGTCGAGCGCGGCGACCTTCCCGTACTTCTTGACCAGTCCCTCGGCCACGATGGCGTCTGGCATGGAATTTCCCCTTTTCTCGTGGAGTCTCAGGCCCGGCGGATGACGATGTCGCCGGTGTAGGTGTGGGCCTTGACCTCGACGGTCTCGGCGTTGGCGCCGGGGCCGTCGGCGGCGTTGAGCGTGTTGCGCACCGAGCCGGTCAGCGAGTTCAGCTCGAGCCAGGCGGCACTGCCTTCGCGGATGCCGACCTCGATCTCGCCGACGGCGGTCTCCAGCACGACCCGGTCGCGGATGACCTCGCCGAGCCGGATGTCGCCGGAGGCGGTCTTGGCGTGCACACCGGCGTGGGCGAGGTCGACGAGGATGTCGCCGTTGGCCACGCTCACCCGCAGGTCGCCGGTCACTTCGCCGACGCGGGTCTCGCCGTTGGAGTTCTTCAGCACGGCGGTGCCGTCGATCTCGCGGATCCGCAGCTCGCCGGAGCCGGTGCCGACCTCGGCGTGCCCGGTGGCGCGGTCGATGGTGACGTCGCCGGTCGCCGTGCTCGCCTCGAGCCGCGCGGCTTCGTCCAGGTGGATGTCGCCGACGGACGTCTTGAAACGGCTGGTGCCGACCCGGCCGGTGACGCGGAAGTCGCCCATCGCGGCGGTGCCGGTGATCTGCGAACCGGCCGGCAGCTCGACGGTGACGTGCAGGGCACCGCTCTTGCCCCAGAGCTTGGTGACGTACTTGGGGCCCTTGACCAGCAGCTCACCGCCGGCGAACTCGACGCGGGTCTTCGCGACGGCCTTGACGTCCTCGCTGTCGCCGGGGTCGGCCGGGGTGACCTCGACGGTCGTCTCCGCCCGGTCGCCGGCGACGATCCGGACGTCCGCGACGCTGAGGTCGATGGTCGCCGTGATCGGCTCGGGGGTGGGGAAAACGGGCATGGCTGCGCCCTCCTGGGGTGCTCGGGTGGCGTCTCCGCAGGTCGGAGACGTGAAGGAAAAAGCGAATGGGGGTTACTGAACCCAGCCGGTGTACTTCTCGCCGAAGACCGACCGGCGCTGGGTGGGGCGGCCGCGGTCGGCACCGAGCGCGCTGGTCGCGGCCCGGACGAGCCAGGCGTTGGTGGAGAGCCGCTCGCGGCTCGCCGCCTCCTCGACCCGCTGCTTCAGCTGTTCGGGCAGCCGCAGGTTGATCCGGGAGACGGCGCCGTCGTCGGTTTCCGGCGGCGGCGCGACGGGCTCCGGGGCCGTCGGCTCGGCAGCCGGTGACGGCGGTAGCGTGACGGCGAACTCGGCGTCCCGGCGGCGAAGGCGGACTTCGACGGAGCCGGGCGCGAGGTCGCGGGTGATCTCGTCGGCCGCGGCCGAGAGGGTGTCGAGCAGGGTCAGCCGGATGGCGGCTTCCAGCGGCGAGGCCAGCCGTTCGGCCAGGGCGACAGCGTCCTCGCCGGCCGCCTCGGCGGCTACCGCGAATTCGCGGCGGAGGCTGTCCACGAGTGGTGTCAGGTCCATGGCACAACTATGGCGCCACGGTGGCACCACCACAACCCTGAATTGGCACCCTTAAGGGTCAGAAGTGCTGCCATCTCGAAGGAAATTGCTGGTCAGGCCCGTTCGACGCGCTCCAGGAGCTCGTCCAGGAACCCGCAGGCCTCGGCCGCGGCCCGGTCCGGATCGCGCTCGGCGATGGCGTCGGCGAGACCCTCGTGGCCGATTTCGGGCACGTGGTCGACACCCGGCGTGATGCTCGACGTCGCCGCGACGCTCGCTGTGATGACCTCCGTCAGCCCGCGGTAGAGCTCGGTGAGCAGCCCGTTGTGGCTCGCGTGGACGACCGCCATGTGGAACTCGGCGTCAGTGTGCGCGAAGTCCTCCCAACGCCGTTCGTGGAGCTCGACCTCGCGGCGGGCCAGCAGCGACCGCAGCTCCGCGATGTCTTCGTCGGTGCGCGAGAGCGCGGCCAGCCGCGCGCCTTCGGCTTCGAGCGTGCGCCGGACCTGCAGGACCTCGCGCAGCTCGTCACCGCAGAGGCGGCGGATCGCCCCGGACACTTCGCTGGTCGCGCGCACGTAGGTGCCGTCGCCCTGGCGCACTTCGAGCAGACCTGTGTGGGCGAGCGCGCGCACGGCTTCGCGGACGGTGTTGCGCCCGACGCCGAGCTGTTCGCCCAGCTCGACCTCGGTGGGGATGCGCGTGCCGAGGGGCCAGTCGCCCTGCGCGACCGCGGTCCGCAGCTGCTCGATGACCTGGTCGACCAGGCCGGTCCGCCGGGTGGTGGCCAGAGGCACAGGAGTCATCCCTTCATCCAATCATCCTACGTATGCGATAGTAGCGGTCATGCGCGTCGAAAACCGTGAACTCGAACTGGACGGCGCCGTGGAGGTCCGGACGCCGGGCGTGGTCGCCGCCGGCGCGCTGCTCGCGGTCGCGGTGGTGCTCACCGCCCTCAACCTGCGCCCGGCCATCACCGGCGTCGGGCCCATGCTCGCCGAGATGCGTGCGGACCTGGGGACGTCCGGGGTCTGGGCGGGTGTGCTCACGACGTTGCCGACACTCTGCTTCGCCGGCGCCGGGCTGGCCGCCCCGCTGCTCGCGCGCCGGGCCGGCATCGGCGCCGCCATCGCGATCGCGTTGACCGCGCTCGGCGCCGGGCTCGTGCTGCGCGTGGTCGACGGCCCGGCCGTCGTGCTCGGCGGGACGCTCGTCGCCACCGCCGGGATCGCCCTGATCAACGTGCTCATCCCGGTCGTCATCAAGGACTCCTTCCCGGCCCGCATCGGCGTCATGACCGGCGTCTACACCGCGGCCCTGCAGGGCGGCGGCGCCCTCGGGTCGGCGGTGACCCCGCAGCTCGGCGACGCGTTCGGCGGCTGGCGCCCGGCCCTGGGGAGCTGGGCGGTCGTGGCCGTCGTGGCGCTGCTGGCGTGGATTCTCGCAGCCCGCGGCACCGGCCGGGCGCCGCGGCCCGCCGCCGACGCCGCCGGTGGCCGCTCGCTGCTGCGCAACCGGCTGGCCTGGATCGTCACCGTGTTCTTCGGCCTGCAGGCCTTCTATGCCTACGCGGCCATGGGCTGGTTCCCGCAGGTGCTGATGGACGCGGGCGTGTCCCGCGACCAGGCCGGTCTGCTGTTCGGCCTGGTCTCGCTGATCGCCGTGCCGATCAGCCTCTTCATCGCGCCGATGGCGGCCCGCGCCCGCGGCGGCCAGGGTCCGTGGATCGTGGGCCTCGGCGTGTTCGGCTTCGCCGGGACGACCGGGCTGATGCTCGCGCCGTCGTGGTCGCCGCTGCTGTGGAGCATCCTGGTCGGGCTCGGCATGAGCGTGTTCTCGCTGGCCCTGACCGTGATCGCGCTGCGCGCGCGGACCGGCGCCGACACCGCCCGGCTGTCCGGGATGGCGCAGGGCTTCGGCTACCTGTTCGCCGCGCTCGGGCCGTTCCTCTTCGGCCTGCTGCACGACCTCGCGGCCGGCTGGACCGTCCCGCTGGCGATGCTGCTCGGCCTGCTCGTGGTCCAGGTGGTGTTCGGCGCGCTCGCCGGTCGCCGCCGGTTCGTCTGATTCTTAACTGTTAGCGCGGTTCGCCCGGCTGCGCGCCGCTTAAGATCACCGGGTGGCCGTGCCGTCGCCGGACCTCGGGACGTTGCTGCGCGAGGGCCCGTTCGACGCCGCCCTGCGCGCGGCCATCCGTGCCCGCGGGCTGAGCCTCGACCGGCTGCGCGAGCACCTGCGGGCCCGCGGGGTCACGGTGACGACGGCGACCTTGAGCTACTGGCAGTCCGGCCGCAGCCGGCCCGAGCGCCGGGATTCGGTGCGCGGGCTGCGTCAGCTGGAAGCCGTCCTCGAGGTGCCGGCCGGCTCGCTCGTCGCGTTGCTCGGGCCGCCGCGGGTGCGCCGGGCCGTGCCCGCGGAGATCGGCCGGTTCTGGCCGGACGGCCGGCGCATCGACGCCGCGGTGTCCGATGTGGACACCCGCTGGGACGAGCGGCTGACCCGGCTGAGCCAGCACGACGTCGTCCTCGTCGGCCCGGGCCGGGAGGAGCTGGAGATCCGGTCGCGGCAGGTGCTGCGCGCCGAGGCCGACGGCCCGGATCGCTGGGTGGTGATCCTGCACCTCGACGAGCACGACCGGCCGCTGCCGGAGCTGCGTTCGCTGCGCGGCTGCCGCGCGGGCCGCAGCGTGCACCGGCCGGAGGACGGCCTCCTCGTCGTCGAACTGCTCTTCGGCAGGCCGTTGCTGCGCGGCGAAACGGTGCTCACCGAGCACGCGCTCGTGAATCGCGCGCCGCACCCGGTCGCGACGAACTACGAACGCAAGTTCCGGTTGCCGGTCCGCGAATACGTGCTCGAAATCCGGTTCTCCCCGGAGGCGGTGCCGGCCGTGTGCCGCCGGTTCGCCGAGCCCGGCGAATGCGCCGAAGTCGTGCCGGAATCCGCTGCGGTGCACGGGGTCGCGTTGAACTTCGGGCCGGGCCGCTACGGCTTCGAATGGGACTGGCCAGTTAACTGTTAAGTACTTGCGGATCTTCAAATCCGGCTTTCCGGCGGCTTACCGTCTGCGCACTCCACTCGCCGATCCGAGGAGAAACCGATGCGCAGACTCGTTTCCGTCGCCGGCGTGGCCGCATTGGCCGCGCTGGGACTGGGTGTCGCACCCGCCGAAGCGGCACCGGATCACCCCGACGCCGAGGTGGCGGGCGTCGCCGCCGCGTTCGGGTTGTCCACCGACCAGGCTCGGGCCCAGCTCGCCGCGCAGGACCGGGCGCACCGGCTGGCCGCGACTTTGCCCGAAGCGGTCCGCGCGGCCGCCGCCGGGCAATGGTTCGACGCGGCCACCGGCCGGCTGACCGTCGCCGTCACGACCGAAGAAGCCGCTGGTCAGGCGCGTGCGGCGGGTGCTGCGGCGCAGGTCGTCGCCCGGAGCCGGGCCGACCTGGACCGCACCGACGCGGCCGTCCGGGCGCTGGTCGGGACGGGCGGGCCGGGGGTCTACGGCTGGGGCGTCGACGTCCGCGGCAACGAGGTCGGCGTCGACGTCGACCGGACGGGCGTCCGGATCACCGAGACCTCGACATCGCCGCGCCAGCAGTCGGGCACGATCCAGACCGGCAATCCGTGGTGGCCGGGCAGCGAGAGCAACTGCTCGGTCGGCTTCCCGGTGACGGATTCCGGCGGTGCCAGGCACTTCCTCACCGCCGGCCACTGCACGAACGACCGCGACCAAGCCGCGTACGGCGCTTCGGGCCGGCAGAACAAGATCGGGACGTCGAACGTCGGCGGCACCCACAGCGTCAACGCCCGCGAAGGCGACATGGGCGTCGTCGCGGTGACGGAGGCGGGCTGGACCCTCTCGGCGTCGGTGAACACCTGGGGCCAGCCTGCGGTCAACCTGACCGGCGTGGCCGAGGCCATGGTCGGCGACCGCGTCTGCCACTCCGGCAACACCTCGCACTGGCAGTGCGGCGAAGTGAAGTACACGCACAAGTCCGTCGACTACGGCGGTGGTCTCGTCATCGACGACCTGACCTGGACGACGGCGTGCTCCCTCGGCGGTGACTCCGGCGGCGGCTGGCTGCTCGGCGACAAGGCGACCGGCCTGCACGACGGCGGCCCGTCGCAGTGCGTGGACAACCCGTCCGACGGCGACCTGTCCCTGTTCCAGCCGGTGGCCGAAGCATTGGCCAAGTGGCAGCTCACCCTGGTGACCGGCAGCGGCCCGGCGCCGGGCGGCCGGACGCTGACCAATGACACCGACTACGCGATCCGCGACCACCAGCAGGTGTTCAGCCCGGTCACGTCCGGCTTGACCGGCCAGGCGGCGACCCCGCTGTCGGTCGCGGTGACGATCCGCCACACGTGCGCCGAAGACCTCGGCGTCACCCTGCTGGACCCGAACGGCCGCGGCTACGCGCTGAAGTACAGCGGCGGCAGCACGTGCACGGCGTGGAACGGCACCCGGACGTTCAGCGTCCCCGCGTCCTCCCCGGCCGCCGGCAAGTGGCAGCTGCGCGTCACGGACTACGGGCCGGGCGACACCGGCACCCTTGACACCTGGTCGATCACGCTGTAGGGACTCCCGCGGGCCGGGCGGTCGTCCCGCCCGGCCCGCGGTGACTCAGTCGAGGGGCAGGTTGAGCAGGGCGTTCTCGACGAGTTCCGGCATCGCCGGGTGGATCCAGTACTGGCCACGCGCCATCGAGCGCGCGTCCAGGCCGAAGCTCATCGCCTGGATCAGCGGCTGGATCACCGACGACGCCTGCGGCCCGATGATGTGCGCGCCCAGCAGCTTGCCGGTCGCCGGGTCGGCCAGGAGCTTCGCGAAGCCCGTCGTGTCCTCCATCGCCCAGCCGTAGGCGATCCCGGCGTAATCCTGCTTCGAGACCACATAGGACACCCCGAGGTCGCGGGCCTTCTGCTCGGTGAGCCCCACCGACGCGACCTGCGGGTGGGTGAACACCGCGTGCGGCACGAACCGGTGGTCGGCGGTGATCCGGTCGTCCGGGTGCACCAGGTTGTGCTGCACCACGCGGGCTTCGTGGTTCGCGACGTGCTTCAGCTCGTGCGGCGAAGACAGGTCGCCGAGCGCGTAGATGCCCTCGACCACGGTCTCCTGGTAGTCGTCGACCACGACGTGCCCACTGTCCATTGTGGTCACACCGGTCGCGGCGACGTCGAGGAGGTCGGAGTTCGGGCGGCGGCCGGTGGCGATCAGCAGCAGGTCGGCCTCGACGGTCTCGGCGCCCTGCGGGCCTTCGAGGTCCAGCGCGACCCCCGCCTCGGTCTTGCGCGCCCGGACGGTCTTGCGGTCCAGGCGGACGTCGAAGCGTTCCGAAGCCAGTTCGGTGAACCGCGCGCTGACGTCCTCGTCCTCCGAGCGCAGCAGGCGCCCGGACCGGTTGACCAGCGTGACGTGCACGCCGAACGACGCGAAGACGTGCGCGAACTCGGCCGCGATGTACCCGCCGCCGAGGACGACGATCCGCTCGGGCAGCTCGTCGAGCCGCATCACGGTGTCGGACGTGTAGTACTCGACGTCGTCCAGGCCCGGGATGTCCGGGATCACCGGGCGTCCGCCCGCCGCGAGCACGAACTTGTCGGCGGTCAGCACCTCGTCGGGACGGCCGTCGGCGAAGCTGACGCGCAGCTCCTTGTGGCCGGTGAAACGGCCGGTGCCCTCGTAGACGTCGACGTCCTTGTTGTCCTCGTGGCTGCGGCGGTACTCCGCGCCACCGGCGGCGATCGGGTCGATCCGGCCGAAGATCCGGTCGCGGATGTCGCGCCAGCGGACGCCCTTCAGCTCCTCGTCGACGCCGTACTTCGCGCTGTGCGAAGGCGTGTACGCGACATCGGCGGCGTACACGAACATCTTGGTCGGGATGCAGCCGACGTTCAGGCAGGTGCCGCCGAAGGTGCCCTTCTCCACGATCGCCGTCTTCTTGCCGGCGAAGTCCGGGCCGAGGATGGAGTTCCCCGATCCCGTCCCGACGATCACCAGGTCGTAGTGGGGCACTGCATCCTCCGCGGGGATTCGGTCCGGTCGGTTCACCCTAGCCAACCGCCTGCGCGAAGCGGGTGTTCCCGCCTGTGCTTAACGTCGTATTACGTGGTCAATGGCCGGTCGCGGTGAAGTGCATCCGGTCCTTCGGGCTGCTCCAGGCGCCGCCCCACGTCCACCCGATCGCGGCGAACGCGCGCACGGTCGCGTCGCCGGCCAGGACCATGCCGGGACGGCGGTCCGCGCGGTCCAGGTAGGCCGAGGCCAGCTCGGGCAGGACGAGGTCGCCCTGGCTGTAGGGGTTGCAGAACGGGTTGACGTCGACCGCGAGCCCGTACGCGTGCGCCGACCAGGTCGTCTGGCCGCGCGCCGGGCGGCAGACGAACGCGCTGGTGCTGTTGCCGTCGCCGGTCGGCGGCGCGGTCAGCTCGGCGGGGCCGGTCACGCGCATCTCTTCGAGCGGGAAGCGCGCCGCGAAGAGCTGCCCGAAGACCTTGGTGATCCCGGCCGCACCCTTCGCGTTGACCAGCATCTCGCCGGTGTGCGCGCGGCCGTCGAACCCCCAGAACGACATGGTCAGGTAGCGCAGGTCGGCCGGCTTCACCGGGCAGGCGGCCTGCCAGGTGCTGCGCGCGAGGACGTCGGGCGGCACCGTGTTGATCGTCGAGGCGTACCGGTCGCCGGCCGGGGGCGGAAGGACGTCTTTTGTCGGAAGTGCCCGGTTCACCAGTTCGGGTGGCGTCGGCTCGATCTCGCCGAAGCCGTCGGCTCGGCGGGGGAGTGGGTGGGCACCCACCTGCCAGGTGGCGGCGGGCGGGCCCGACGTCGGAGCCGGGGCCGGTGCCGGGGAAACCCTCGCCGGGACCGTGGCCGACGCGGTCGGAGAAGGCGCAGGTTGCGGCGTCGAGGGCACTTTCGCCGAGCACGAGGCCGTCGTCAGGGCCAGGACCGCCCCGAGTGCCGCCGTCGCTCTCCCGCGCATCCGGTCAGCTTGACAGAGGCGTCTGTTCGGTACGGAGTCCACCCGTTCCAGTGACACCGTTTTGGGCCCCCTCGGATTAGGGTATTGAGCGCACGTCGTTCACGCACCGGAGTCATCCGGGTGCCCCGCGTGCGCTGTCTCGTGCTGTTTCGAAGAGGGGAAAGTCCCATGTCCGTGAAGTCCCGCCGATCCCTGCTGCTCGCGAGCGGCGCGCTCCTCGCGGTCGCCGCGGTGGCCGTCCCGGTGGTGGTCGGCACGGCGTCGGCGGACCCGTCTTCGGCCAACCAGCCGCGGATCGTGGGCGGTGACAAGGCTTCGCTGTCGGACCACCCCTACGCGGTCTACCTGACCGACGCGGGCGGCAACCAGTTCTGCGGCGCGGTGATCGTCAGCTCGACGGCGGTCGCGACGGCGGCGCACTGCGCCAAGGCGGTCGCGAAGCAGGACGTCCGCGTGGTGGCGGGCCGCGAGGACAAGCGCACGGACGACGGTGACGTCCTGGGCGTCTCGAAGGTCTGGATCAGCAAGGGCTACAGCGACCCGACGCAGGGCGACGACATCGCCGTGCTGACCGTCCGCGGCCAGCTCGGCTACCGGCCCGCGAAGCTGCCCGAAAGCAGTGACCCGGCGTACCGCGAAGGCACGCAGGCGACGGTGCTCGGCTGGGGCCGCGTCGCCGACGGCGGCGACCGGTCCGACTACCTGCGCAGCGCCCAGGTCCCGGTGGTCTCGGACAACACTTGCCGCTCCGACTACTCCGTCTACGACCAGAAGACGATGGTCTGCGCGGGCTACGAGAAGGGCGGCATCGACGCCTGCCAGGGCGACTCGGGCGGCCCGCTCGTGGTGGGCGACACGCTGATCGGGATCGTGTCCTTCGGCGACGGCTGCGGCAAGCCGGGCAAGCCGGGCGTCTACACGCGCGTCTCGGCGTACACGGCCGACATCGAGGCCCAGGCCAAGCCGCGCCTCTTCGGCTGAGCGTGATAGGCAGGGGACATGCCGACCCTGCACGACGCGACCGGGCCCGAACTGACCGCCGCCCAGCTCCACGACATCCTCCGCCTGCGCGTGGACGTGTTCGTGGTGGAGCAGAAGGCCGCGTACCCGGAGCTGGACGGCCGTGACCTCCGGCCGGATACCCGCCACCTGTGGTTTTCGGACGCCGACGGCGTCACGTCGTATCTGCGGGTGCTCACCGACCCGGACGGCGTCCGCCGCATCGGCCGCGTGGTCACGGCGGCCTCCGCCCGTGGCCAGGGCCTGGCGGCCCAGCTGATGGACGCGGCTCTCACGGTCCCCGGCGAGTACGTCCTGGACGCGCAGACGTACGTCCAGGGCTTCTACGCGCGCTACGGCTTCGTCGTGGAAGGCGCGGAGTACACCGACGACGACGGGATCCCGCACATCCGCATGCGCCGCCTGCCGTCCTGACGCCTCCTCGACAGGATCCGGGGTCAGGCCTACTCTCGATACGAGACGGTACCGTTTCGTATCGAGGGGAGAGGCCGTGCCGGGACGACCACGGGACGCCGGTCGTGACGTCGCCATCTTCGACGCGACGCTGAAGCTGCTGATCGACGTCGGCTACGACCGGTTGTCGATCGAAGCTGTCGCGGCGGCGGCCGGGGTGGGAAAGGCGACGATCTACCGCCGCTATCCCGGCAAGGCCGCGCTGGTCGCCGCGGCCGTCGACCACCGCGCGGGCGGGTCACCGCCCGAACCCTCGGCTCGCGACCTCCGCGGCGTGCTCCTGGAGACCGCGCACTGGCTCGCCCGGGAGATCGCCGAACAAGAAGTGGGGCTGCTCGGCGCGCTCTTCGCCGGGATGCGCGGCGATCCGGACCTCGCCGCTGCGATGCGGCGGATCCTGCACCGCGACCAGGCCGCGATGACCCGGCACCCGCTCCTGGACCCGCGCGGTGCGGCGCTGTTCGCCGAGATCGTCCCGGCGCTGCTCGTTCACCGCCTGGTCGTCACCGGCGAGCCCTGCGACGTCCCCTTCGTCGAGCACCTGGTCGACGACATCCTGCTGCCCCTGCTGAAAGAGGAACCCCCGCGATGATCGTGATCACCGGAGCGACCGGCGCCCTCAACGGGGCCACCGTCGAGCACCTGCTGACCCGTGTCCCGGCCGAAGAGATCGGCGTCAGCGTGCGCGACATCGCGAAGGCCCGGTCCTTCGCCGACCGCGGTGTACGGGTGCGCCCCGGCTCTTATGAAGACCCGGCCGCTCTGCGCGAGTCGTTCGAAGGCGCCGACCAGGTGCTGCTGGTGTCGTCCAACGACCCGGCCGCCGACGCCGTCGCCCTGCACCGCACCGCGATCGAGGCCGCCGTCGCCGCGGGTGCCCGGCGGATCCTCTACACCAGCCACCAGAACGTGCGCCCGGACAGCGCGTTCGCCCCGGCGCGCGATCACGCGGCCACCGAAGAGCTCCTCGCCGGGGCCGGCGTGGCCTGGACGTCGTTGCGCAACGGGTTCTACGCCCACAGCCTGGGCTGGCTGCTCGGTCCGTGGCAGGAGACCGGCGAGATCGTCGCGCCCGAAGACGGTCCGGTTTCGTGGACCCACCGCGCGGACGCCGCCGAGGCCGCCGCGGTGCTCCTCGCCGGGCACGCGATCGAAGGCCCGGTCACGCTCACCGCGCCGGCCGCCGTCACCTTCGACGACCTGGCCGCGATCGCCGCCGAGCGCACTGGTCGCGAGGTGAAGCGCGTGGTCGTCGACGATGACCAGTGGGTCGCCGGCCGGATCGCGGCCGGCACGCCCGAGCCCGTGGCCCGGATGCTGCTGACCTTGTTCACCGCCGCGCGGCGGGGCGACTTCGCCGAAACCAGCCCCAGCTTGGGCGCACTGCTCGGCCGAGAGCCGCTGCCGGTGGCGGTCTAGACCGCCGCGCCCCGCGGCGCGGTCGCCGTGATCACCTTCACCGCGCGGTCCACGTCGGCCTCGGTGAGGTCGGCCCGCGCGGTCAGCCGCAGCCGCGAGATGCCGTCCGGCACCGAGGGCGGCCGGAAGCAGCCGACCCGGATCCCGTGCTCCGCGCACGCCGCCGCCCACGCGACCGCCGTCTCCGCGGACGGCGCCTGCACCGAGATCACGGCGGCGTCCGGCAGGCTCGCCTTCAGCCCGGCCGCCTTCAGCGACATCGCCAGGTTGCCGGCGTTCTCGACGACCTTCCCGGCCAGCCCCGGCTCTTCCTTCAGCGCGTGCAGTGCGGCCAACGCGGCCGCGGCGCTCGCCGGCGCCAGCGCGGTGTCGAAGATGAAGCTGCGCGCGGTGTCCACGAGGTGCTTGATCACGCGCCGCGGCCCGACGACAGCCCCGCCCTGGGCGCCGAGCGACTTCGACAGCGTCAACGTCGTGACGACGTCGGGCGCGCCCGACAGCCCGGCCGCGTGCACCGCGCCCCGGCCGCCTTCGCCGAGGACACCGAAGCCGTGCGCGTCGTCGACCAGCAGCGCCGCGCCGTGCTCGCGGCAGATCCCGGCCAGCTCGCCGAGGGGAGCCAGGTCGCCGTCCACCGAGAACACCGAGTCGGTCACCACGAGCGCCCGCGGCTTCCGCCGGGTCGACAGCGCGTGCTTGATCGCCGACGGCGTCGAGTGCGCGACCGCGGCGACGTCGGCGCGCGACAGCCGGCAGCCTTCGATCAGGGAAGCGTGGATGTACTTGTCGGTGACGATCGCCGATTCGGAGCCCGACAGCGCCGTCACCGCGCCGAGGTTGGCGGCGAAACCGGAGGAGAACACCAGCGCCGCCTGCGCGCCGCAGAACCGGGCGAGCTCCAGCTCCAGCTCGGTGTGCAGCTCGGTCGACCCGGTGACCAGCCGCGAGCCGGTCGACCCGGCGCCCCAGCGCAGCGCGGCGGCCGCGGCGGCCCCGGCGACGCGCTTGTCGCGGGCCAGCCCGAGGTAGTCGTTCCCCGCCAGGTCCAGCTCGTCGACCTGCGCCGGACGCGGCCGCAGCTGCCGCACGAGCCCCGCGTTCGCCCGCTTCTCCGCCTCGACGTCGAGCCAGTCGAAAACCTCATCGGGCGGGGGCGTCGGCGGCGTAGTCACGTCCCGCAGTCTCCCATCCGCGGTGCGCCGGGCCGTGAACCAGGGCCCGGAAACGCCGAAAGCCCCGGACCGGAGTCCGGGGCTTCCAGGGGGAATCAGCTGTCGTAGCCGCGACGCGGGCCACGGCTCGGGCGGCCGTAGCCACCGCCGTTGCCCGAGCGGGGCTGCCGGCCGCGGCCGCCGAAGCCGCCGGGACGACCCTCGCGGTCGCCGCCGCGGTAACCGCCACGCTCGCCGCCGCGGTCGCGGTCGCCGCCGTAGCTGCTGCCGCCGTAGCTGCTGCCGCGGTCGCTGTGGGTGCGGTCGCCACCGCGGTAGCCGCCACGGTCACCGCCGCGCCCGCCGCCGAAACCGCGGTCGCCGCGGAAGCCACCGCCGCGACGCGGGTTCTCGCGCCGCCGCTCGACGACCGGCTCGCCGCTGGGCTCCTTGGCGCCGGTGATGCGGGACAGCGCGTCGTCGCCCGGGCGGACCGTCGTCGACTCCGCGCGCACGCCGGCGCGGTCGGTCAGGCGGCGGACCATCCGGCGCTGGTCGTGCGTCGCCAGCGTGACGACGACACCGGACGCCCCGGCGCGGGCCGTGCGGCCGGCGCGGTGCAGGTAGTCCTTGTGGTCGGCCGCCGGGTCGACGTGCAGCACCAGCGAGATGTCGTCGACGTGGATGCCGCGGGCCGCGACGTCCGTGGCGACCAGCACCGGGGTGTGGCCTTCCTTGAAGTCGGCCAGGACGCGGTTGCGCTGCCCCTGCGTCTTGCCACCGTGCAGCGCCGCCGCGTGGACGCCCTGCTCGCGCAGGCGCTCGGTGAGGCGGTCGACGTGGTGCTTGGTGCGCACGAACATGATCGTGCGGCCGTCGCGGGCGCCGATCTGCGTGATGACGTCCTGCTTGTCCTGGTGCGAGACCTGGAGCACGTGGTGGTCCATGGTCGTGACGCTCGCGGTCGACGGCGCGACCGAGTGCGTCACCGGGTCGGTCAGGTACTGCTTGACCAGGCGGTTGACGTCACCGTCGAGCGTCGCCGAGAACAGCAGGCGCTGCCCACCCGGCGGGGTCAGGTCGAGGATCTCGCGGACCTGCGGCATGAAGCCCATGTCGGCCATCTGGTCGGCCTCGTCGAGGGCGATGAAGTTGCAGTCACCCAGCGAAGCGGTGCCCTGGCGGACATGGTCGGACAGCCGGCCCGGCGTGGCGATCAGCAGGTCGACGCCGCGGGAGAGCGCGTCCGCCTGACGGGCGAAGGCCATCCCGCCGACGGCGGTGCGGCACCACAGGCCCAGGGACTTGGCCAGCGGGGTCAGCGAGTCGGCGACCTGCATGGCCAGCTCGCGGGTCGGGACCAGGATCAGCGCGCGGGGGCGCTTCGGCCGGGCCTTGCCGCCGTTGAGCCGGGCCAGCATGGCCAGGCCGAAGGCGAGCGTCTTGCCGGAGCCGGTCTGGGCGCGGCCCAGCACGTCGCGGCCGCTCAGGGCGTCCGGGATGGTCGCGGACTGGATCGGGAACGGGGTCGTGATGCCCGCGTCGGCGAGCGCGCGGAGCAGCGGCTCCGGCAGGCCCAGCTCGGCGAAGGTCTTGGTGGCCACGAGCTCGACGGCGTCGTCGCGCAGCATGTCCCCACCGGCCGCGCGGCGCGGCTTGCGGTCGGGACGGTCCGCGCGCGCGGACGTCGAGGAAGGGCCGGAGTTGAACGTGACGGTCACAAATGCCTCTCGGACATGGTTCGTCACAAGGAGGCCCGGGCTCCCCGCGCGCAGGCAGGGCAAGATGGTGTGCGGTGGGCGTTCACAGGGACGGACCCGGCACACTGTGTCTTGCGCTTTTCCGACACTGCGCGCCGCTTGGGGGTTACGGATCACCGCGAGCCATTCGGTGGCTGTGCTTTCGGTGGCTCTGGAGGCGACGGACACCAACTACATCCACGCCGCCGGTTGCGGTCTGTATCGATAGTACCTGAGGGAGTCCTGGTCCTCCGCATGGAGGTAACCCGTTGTGGGCGGCGTCGCAGGCGTGTTCCGTGCCACACCCGCGACGCCGCCGCGCGGCTACCCGAGCCCGGCCGCGGAAACGAGGTCCGCCAGCAGCCCGTCGGTGTTCGTGACGTGCTCGCCGAGCCCGCGGCCGTGGAACCAGCCGGCGAGGTTGCGCACGTCCCGGGCGAGGAACTCGGCGCCGCCGGGGTTGGCGACGACGTCGACGACCTGGGGCAGGTCGATCACGATCAGCCGGCCGCGGTGCACCAGCAGGTTGTACGCCGAGAGGTCGCCGTGCGCGAGCCCTTCCGACGCGAGCAGCTCGAGCGCCGCCGTCGCCTGGAACCAGAGGTCCTTCAGCTCGTCCGGGTCCGGGCGAACCTGGGCCAGCCGCGGGGCGGCCGTCCCGTCGTCCTCGCCGAGGAACTCCAGCAGCAGTTCGGTGCCGTTGCGCTGCACCGGGTACGGCACGGGCGCACCGAGCGTCCACAAGCGACTCAACGCGGCGAACTCCGCGACGGCCCACTGTTCGGCGATGAGGTTGCGGCCGAACGCGGTGCGGTGCTCGATCGCGCGCATCTCGCGGGACCGGCGCATCCGCCGTCCTTCGAGGTAGCCCGCGTCGCGGTGGAACAGCTTGTGTTCGTCGCTGCGGTAGCGCTTCGCGGCGAGCAGCGTGCCGGGGGTGCCGGGCAGGCCGCGCCGCAGCAGGTGGACGTCGGCCTCCTTGCCGGTCTTGAGGACGCCGAGGTCGGTGTCGACCGCGGCGAGCTCGGTGACGACCCAGTCCGGCCGGGGCCGCGGGCCGTGTTCGGCGTCGTCCCAGGTGGACCAGCGGTCGGCGCCGTCCGGGAGCTGGTTTTCGGTGTAGGCGTCGTCGCGCAGCTTGGCGAGCCGGACGCGTTCGCCTTCGGTGAGCCGCCCGCTGCGGGTGGGCTCGGGGTCGTCGAACCGCCCTTGGCGGCGTGACCGCGCCTGACGGCGGCGGACGGGTTGTTCGTCGAACGAGTCGAAGTCTTCGAAGTCGTGCTGGCGCACTGGTGGGGTTCTCCTTGGTCAGGGATGCCCCACCGGGCGCGTGGTCAGCTCCGGGGGGCGGGTGGGTGAGGGCGCGAAAAGGCCCGGACATCCATCACGACGGCACCTCCCCGCTCTTACCCCGGCTCCCTGCCGGTTGCGCTTCAGCTTGCCGGTTCGGTCACCCTCCGCGCAACCGAATAGCGCGAAAGGACCGTTCGCGACGTTTCCTTGAATTCCGGCGGCGGGCGTGGCCACGATGAACGGGCAGGCGAAACCCGAGGAGGGGCGGATGGATTCCTACGACGTCGTGATCGTCGGAGGCGGGCACAACGGGCTGGTGGCGGCCGCGTACCTGGCGCGGGCGGGCCGGTCGGTGCTCGTGCTCGAACGGCGCGGGGAGACCGGTGGCGCCGCCGTGTCGTTCCGCGCGTTCGACGGCGTGGACGTCCGGCTTTCCCGCTACTCCTACCTCGTCAGCCTGCTGCCGAAGAAGATCGTGGCCGACCTGGGGCTCGACGTCCGGCTGCTGCGGCGCCGGATGTCGTCGTACACGCCCGCCGGCGAGTCGGGTCTCCTTGTCGACACGGGCGACGCCGTCCGGACGGCGGCGTCGTTCCGCGCGGTCACCGGGTCCGAATCGGACTTCGCGGCGTGGCAACGGTTCTACGAGCTGGCCGAAGGCGTCGCCGGGCGCGTCTTCGGCACGCTCACCGAACCATTGCTGTCCGAAGTGGACTTCCGCGCGCGGGTCGGCGACGCCGAGGCGTGGTCGGCGTTGTTCGAGCGGCCGATCGGCGAGACCCTGACGTCGTGGTTCGGCGACGACACGGTCCGCGGCGTCGTGCTCACCGACGCGCTGATCGGCACGTTCGCTCCGGCGGGTGACGAGGACCTGCGGCAGAACCGGTGCCTGCTCTACCACGTGATCGGCAACGGCACCGGCGACTGGGACGTCCCGGTCGGCGGCATGGGCGCGGTCACCGGCTCGCTGGCGGCGGTGGCCGCGGCGGCCGGAGCGCGGCTCGTCACGGGTGCGGAAGTGCTGTCCGTCGCCCCGGACGGGGAAGTGCGGTACCGCCGCGACGACGCGGAGCACGTCGTGCGCGGCGGGCACATCCTCGCGAACGTCGCGCCGGCGACGCTCGCGAGGCTGCTGGGCGAGGAGCCGGCGGATCGCCCGGAGGGCGCGCAGCTGAAGGTGAACATGGTGCTGTCCCGGCTGCCGAAGCTGCGCGACCCGAACGTCGACCCGGCGGAGGCGTTCGGCGGCACGTTCCACGTCAATGAGACCTTCTCGCAGTTGGAGAAGGCCTATCGCGAGGCAGCGGCGGGGAGGATCCCCTCGCTTCCGCCGTGCGAAATCTACTGCCATTCGCTGACGGACCCGTCGATCCTCGGCCCGGCCGAGCGAGCGGCGGGAGCGCAGACGCTGACGCTGTTCGGCCTGCACATGCCGGCCCGCCTCTTCGCGGAGCACAACGAAGAGGCACGCGAAGCGGCGTTGCGCGCGACGCTCGCTTCGCTGAACAGCGTACTGGCCGAGCCCATCGAGGACTGTCTGTTGGTGGGCCCGGACGGCAAGCCGTGCGTGGAGGCGAAGACCCCGCTCGACCTGGAAGCCGAACTGGGGTTGCCGGCCGGCCACATCTTCCACCGCGACCTGGCGTGGCCGTACGCGGAAGACCCGGCCCAGCAAGGCAAGTGGGGCGTGGAGACCGAGCACGAGCGGGTGCTGCTGTGCGGCGCGGGAGCCATGAGGGGAGGTGGTGTGAGCGGCATCCCCGGCCACAACGCGGCAATGGCGGTCCTGGGCGGTTGAGTGGAAGTCGTTGCCTGCGCAGGAGGGCGGTTGTCGGCAGGTCGTCTGTGTGAGCGGACCCATCCCGGTGTGGGTCGGCCCGCGCGGGGGCTGCGCCGGTGGCGGTCTTGGGCGGTTGAGTGGAAGTCGTTGCCTGCGCGGGTAGGCGGTTGTCGGCAGGTCGTCTGTGTGAGCGGACCCATCCCGGTGTGGGTCGGCCCGTGCGGGGGCTGCGCCGGTGGCGGTCTTGGGCGGTTGAGTGGAAGTCGTTGCCTGCGCGGGTAGGCGGTTGTCGGCAGGTCGTCTGTGTGAGCGGACCCATCCCGGTGTGGGTCGGCCCGCGCGGGGCCTGCGCCGATGGCGGTCTTGGGCGGCTGAGTGCGTTGCCTGCGCGGGTAGGCGGTGCCTGTGCGAGCGGACCCATCCCGGTGTGGGTCGGCCCGCGCGGGGCCTGCGCCGATGGCGGGCTTCCGCGGCGAACCCCGGCAGCGAACCCTGCCGGCGGCGAGCCCACCGGTGGCGACGGGCACGCCGCCACCGGTGCTCACCCCCGTGCGGCTGCCTGTGCGTCGTGCTCGGCGCACAGGCAGCCGACCCCCGGGTCGATCCACTCGCGGCCGGCCCACTCCGGATGGCGTTCGACGAGCACCGAACGCACCTCGGCGGCGATCGCCTCCACGCCGAGGCCGGAGCGGCGCCGGTGCCAGGTCTCGTCCCGCAGCTCGCGCAGGTAGGCACGGACGTCGGTGAGCACCGCCACCCCACCGACCTCTCCGTGCCCGGGCACCACCGTTCGCGGTCCGTCCGAAACCAGCCGGTCCAGCACCGAAATCCACCCCACGGCCGTGACGTCCGTGTCGTGCGGCGGGAACCACGGGAGGATCGCGAACTGCCCGGTCTCGGCCAGGTCTCCGGTGAACAGGACACCGGCGTCCGGGACCTCGACGACCTGGTCGCCGGTCGTGTGCCCCCGGCCCGTCGGCCGCAGCCCGACGGTCCGGCCGCCGAGGTCGAGCTTCCGCGCGCCGTCGTACACCTCGTCGGGCACGGGCACCCGGACGTCCTCGAGCCGCGCGGCCACCACCGGGTCGAGGCCGCGGAACATCTCGAGGTAGCCGGCGCCCTTCGTGGCGAGGTCGCCGGCCTGGGCGCGGTTGGCCAGGTACGTCGCCGCGCCCGCGAACACCTGCGCGCCGTACGCGTGCTCGGGGTGGAAGTGGGTCGTCGTCAGGAACAGGCGGCGGCCCGCTGCCACCGACGTCGCGAACGCGAGCACCTCCGCCGCGTTCGCGGTGCCGAGGCCCGTGTCGACGACGAGGACGGCCTCCGTGCCGCCCACGACGCCGATGTTGGGCACGAGGTCGACGCCGTGGTTGGGGATCACCAGCAGGTCCGGCGCGAGTTCGACGGCGTCGGCCACCCGCACGGCGGGATCGGTCAGATCGGTCATGACCCGATTCCACCGCCGGAGGAGAGGAGCCGTCCAAGACCGATCGGGAGGTGCCGATACCGGGAGAACATCGTCGCCGGTCAGCGCTACTGTCGGCGCATGGCAGTCGATCAGGAACTCGTGGACGCGGCGATCGCGCTGGCGCGCAACCGCTTCGGCGGCGTGGCGTGGTCCGGGGCGGCGGCATTGCGCCTCGACGACGGCACCGTGCTGACGAGCACCGCGCCGGACTTCCCGAACCAGGCCGTCAGCCTGTGCCACGAAACCGGCGCCATCTGCGAAGCCTTCAAGCTAGGGCGGCGCGTGACCGGCTCGGTCTGCGTGACCGCGGCCGACGAGGAGCGCGGCTACTGGGTCCTGGCTCCCTGCGGGGTCTGCCAGGAACGGCTCTTCGCCCACGGCCCGGACGTCGAGGTCGCCGTCCCCGAGCCCGCGGACCCGCGCCGGTGGCGGGCGCTGCGGCTGCGGGACGTCCAGCCGCACTGGTTCGCGCGCGTCTTCCCCGACGACGTCTGGCCGTACGAAGCCGAGCGCTGAGGTGGAGCTGCGCACGCTGCGGTACTTCGTGGCTGTCGCCGAAGAACTCCACTTCGGCCGGGCCGCCGCGCGGCTGCACATGAGCCAGCCGCCGCTGAGCCGCGCGGTCAAGCAGCTGGAGGCCGACGTCGGCGCCGTCCTGCTGGTGCGCTCGGCCGCAGGCGTCGCGCTGACGCCTGCCGGCTCCGCGCTGCTCGACGAGGCCCGCGCCCTGCTCGAACAGGCCGACCAGGCGCGGGTGCGCGTGGCGTCGGCGGCCGGGGCCGCGGCGATCACCGTCGGCATCCTGGCCGACAGCGCCGACCCGGACGCGACGCGGCTGGCCGACGCCTACCGGCGGCGGCACCCCGGCGTCGAGGTCCGCGTCCGCGACACGGACCTGACCGACCCGACGTGCGGCCTGCGCGCCGGGCTCGTCGACGTCGCGCTGACCCGCGGGCCGTTCGACGACGCCGGCTTGACCGTGCACCGGCTGCGCGAAGACCCGGTGGGTGCGGTCCTGCGCGCCGACGACCCGCTCGCCCGTCGCGACCACCTGGTGCTCGCGGACCTGGCCGACCGGCGCTGGTTCCGGTTCCCGGACGGCACCGACCCGGTCTGGCAGGCGTACTGGCACGGCGGCGAACCGCGCGACGGACCGGTGGTGCGCGGCGTCCAGGAGTGCCTGCAGGCCGTGCTGTGGAACGGGACCGTCGGCCTGATGCCGCTCGGCCACCGGCCGCCGGGCGATCTGAAGGTCGTGCCGCTCACGGACCTGGCGCCGAACCCGGTGGTCGTCGCCTGGAAGGACGCCGGTCCGCTGGTGCGGTCGTTCGCCGAACTCGCGACCGCCGCCTATCAGACGACGGGCGGCCGACGGACGTCGTAGAGGTCCCAGTCCAGCTGCCAGAACGCGTCGATGCCGTGCTCGCGGATGTACTTGCGTTCGGTGTCGTGCACCGGGTAGCAGCCGGCGATGCTGACCGGCGGACCGCCGATGTCGATCAGCGTGTACTGGTGGGCGTCGAGGCCCGCGGGCGCCGAGACGGCGAACGCCGTCATCGCGGACTCCGGGGCGATCGGCTGGCCGAAGTCGATGGTGTCGCCGTAGACGAACGGGCACGTGCCCCGCAGCTGCTCGGCGAGGTAGCCGATGGCCAGCGCCCAGACGGGGTCGTCGGACCGGACGCTGATCCACAGCTCCGGTCTGACGCCGTGCCACTCGGCGTGGTCGGCGAGCGAGAGACCGTAGGTCGCGCCGGTCATGTATCTCGGCTCGGGTTCGTCGGCGAAGACGAACGCGATGACGTCGTCGAGCCCGGCGTGGGTCGACGGGATCGGCTGCAGCCGGGGCTCGACGTCCCCGGTCAGGGTGTCGAGATGGGCGACATACCGCTCGGCACGGCTCGGCATGGCGCGCAGCATACGACCGGGCACCGTGCGGCGCGGGGGAAGCCCGTTGGCCCGGGCGCGGCACTTTCGGGCAGGGTGGGGGACATGCGAGTGCTCGTGATCGGAAGCGGAATCGGCGGCGCGGCAACGGCGTGGCACCTGGCGGGCCGCGGCGCGGAGGTGGTCGTGGCGGACGCGGGCCACCCCGGGACGGCGACCGAAGCCGGCGCCGGGATCGTCAGCCCGTGGGCGGCGCGCTGGGAGGACACGCTGTACCCGCTCGCGTCGGCGGCCGGCCGGTACTACCGGGACTTCGCCGCGGAGCTGACGGACTCGTCGTTCGAGGTGGTCGGCGGGATGGTGGTCTCGGCCGACGACGCCGAGCTGGCGGAGGCGTACGACCGGCTGACCGAGCGGGCGGCGGACGCGCCCGAGATGGGAGAGGTCAGCCGGCTCGACCCGGCCCAGGCGCGCGAGCTGTTCCCGACGCTGGCGCCGGGATTGGGCGCGGTGCACCTGGCCGGCGCGGGCCGCGTCGACGGTCACCAGCTGCGCCGAGCCCTGCTGCTCGACGCCGGACGCCGGGGCGCGAAGTTCGTCGAAGGTGAGGTGGCGTTCCGCGCCGACGGCACGGTCGCGAGCCCGGACGGCCCCCTGGAAGCGGACAGCGTGGTGGTCGCGGCGGGCGCGTGGAGCCGCGAACTGCTGGCGCCGCTGGGAATCGACCTCCCCGTGACGCCGCACCGTGGCCAGATCAGCCACTTCGACCTGGCGGACACGGAGACGGCGGCGTGGCCGGTGGTGCTGCCCCGCACCAGCCACTACCTGCTGGCGTTCGCGGGCGGCCGCGTGGTGGCGGGCGCGACGCGCGAGGCGGAGGCGGGCTTCGACTACCGCGTGACGGCGGCGGGCCAGCGCGAAGTGCTGGACAACGCGTTGACGGTGGCGCCCGGCCTGGCGAACGCGACCTTGGCGGAGACCCGGGTCGGCTTCCGCCCGGGCACGCCGGACGGGTTGCCGATCCTGGGCCTCCTGAGGCCGGGCTTGGCGGTGTCGACGGGCTTCGGCGCGGGTGGGCTGACGAACGCGCCGTTCGCGGGGAAGCTGGTGGCGTCGGTCGCGCTGGGGGAAGACCCGGGCTTCGACTTGACGCCGTTCGCCCCGGATCGCTTCTGAGCGCTACCCGCGAGCAAGGCGGCTCGGGTAGCGCAAGTGGCCGCGGTGAGGCGGGGCCGCGGGCAGGTCGGTCGCGGTCGGGGGCGTCAGCCGTCCGTGACCAGCTCCAGCGCGTGGTCGCCGGTGCGCTCGACCGTCATGCCCGCCTTGGCTATCACCTTGACCAGATGGTCCACTGTGGACGGTTCCGCTCGCGTCTCCGCCAGCGCCCGCGCCAGGCGGCCCTTGTACGCCTTGTTGAAGTGGCTGACCGTCACGCGCTCGCCACGGGCGTTCTCCGTCACCACGCGGACCGTCACCGCGTCCGGGCGCAGCTTCGCGAACGCCGAGTACGTGCCCGAGCGCAAGTCCACCACCAGGCCCTCGACCTGCTGCAACACCGGCTCCAGGACCGGCTTCCAGTGCCCGCGGATCGTCCCGACCGAAGGCAGCGAGTTTCCACCCGAAAGCCGGTACGCCGGGATCAGGTCGGTCGCCGACACCACGCCGAACAGCGATGACGTCACCGCCAGCCGCCGGTGCGCCTTCTCCAGGCCCGCCTTCGTGAAGCTCTTCACGTCGAGCGCGTCGTACAGGACGCCCGTGTAGCGGCGCAGCGCCGGCATCGTCGGCGACGTCCACAGCTCCGCGTTGCGCGTCACCTCGCCGGCCTGACGTTCGGTGATGCCCAAGGCCGCGATGCTCGCCGGGACGTCGGCGGCCAGCTCGGCGAGCGCGTCGGCGAGCTTCGCGCGCGCCGGGTTCAGCTCGGGGAACGACAGCTTGCCTAGGTCGAGCGGGCCGCCGCGGCCGCCGTCGGCCTTGGTCTCAGAAGGGGGGAGGAGCACCAGCACACTCGGAGCCTAAATCGGGGTGCGTGACCGCCGCCGTGCGGCCTAGCCTCCGGGCATGGACCTCACCTGGCGCCCGCTGACCCTCGACGACGTCCCCGCGCTCACCCGCCTGTACGCCGCCGCCGAGGAGATCGACCGGACGGGTGACCACTTCAGCGACGAAGACCTCCGAGACGAGCTGGTCGCGCCCAACGTCGACCTGCCCCGCGCCACCCTTGGCGCGTTCGCAGGCGACACCCTCGTCGGCTACGGCCTGATCCGCCGTCGCGACGCCGCGAACCCGGTGCACATGATCCGGCTGCAGTCGGTCGTGCACCCGGATCACCGGACCGACGCCGTCGGGACTCACCTGGTCGAGTGGTTGACGCGGACGAGCCGCGAGGTTCACGAGCGTGCCTTCCCAGGCGCGCCGATGGAGCTGCACCACGGCCAGCACCAGAACGAGCAGTGGATCGCCGGCGTCCTCGCCGACGCGGGCTTCACGCACCAGCGGACGATGGTCAACATGCGCGTCGGCCTCGCCGACCTGCCGCCGCAGCCGCCGTTCCCGGACGGCGTCACGGCGGTGCCCTTCGACTTCAAGTACGACCTCGCGGCGCTCGACGCCCGCAACGACGCCTTCGCCGGCCACTGGGGCAGCACCGTCTACGGGCCGGACGCCTGGCACCACCTGGTCACCGGCTCGAAGGACTTCCGCCCGGACCTGTCGTTCCTCGTCCTCGACGACGACAAGGTCCTGGCGTTCGTGCTGAGCCACTTCTACGAGTCCGAAGCCGCGGCGACGGGCATCCGCGAGCACTACGCCACCTGGGTGGGAACGCGCGAGGTGCTGCGCGGCCGCGGCGTGGCGTCGGGGCTGCTCGGGCACACGCTTCTGGCGGCGAAGGCGGCGGGGTTCGACCGGTCGGCCCTGAACGTCGACGTCGACAACGCGCACCGCGCCCTGGGCGTTTACGAACGGTGCGGATTCCGCGTCGACGACGAATGGCACGTGTACGTGCTGTCCTGAACTGTCCGGGAAATGGGACGCCCCACCGCCGATCGGGGAATGGACGCTGTTCGTACCATCGCCCTATGAAGCCGAATTCCGCTTCCCCGGGTGCGAGAGCATTGGCCGCGTCGCTGCGGGAATTGCGCATGGCGCGGGGCAAAGGTCTGCGCGAACTGGCCCGGATGGTGCGGATTCTCCCGCAGTTGCTGTCGGCGTGGGAAAAGGGGCAGCGGGTGGCGTCCCCGGAGGACGTGGCCCGGCTGCTGGGCGCCCTCCGGGTCGACGACGCCACGTACGACCGCATGATGCGCCTGGCCAGGCGCGCCAAGGACGACAACTGGCTCGATTCCAACCCGTCGGACTTACCGCCCGCGCTGATCGGCATCGTCGAGTACGAGCGCACCGCCACCTGCATCACGAATTGGGATCTCGCTATCGTGCCGGGTCTTCTGCAGACCGCGGACTACGCGCGGGCGGTCTTGAGCAATTCGGAGATCGACCTGCAGCAGGCCGATGCGAGGTTGGTTGCTCGGCTGAACCGGCAGCGGATTCTCGACAAACCCGACCCGGTCCGGCTTGTCGCGCTGGTGGGCGAAATGGCGATCCGCGAGGCGATCGATAGTGCCGACGTGATGTCAGATCAGATGGATCACTTGCTCGGTATGATGCAGCGGCCGAACATTTCGCTGCGGATCGTTCCGGCGAACATCGGTTACCACCCCGGATTGATCGGGTCGTTCATCCTCTACGAGTTCGCCGATTTGCCGCCGATCGTGCACCTGGAGAACTCGCACGCCACCGCATTCCTTCACGAGGATGATGTGGTGGGCAGCTACCGGAAACAGGCTAAGATCTTGACTGGCAAGGCACTGAGTGAAGACGACACCCGAGGCCTGCTTCGGGAGGTCGCGCGATAGCCCGGGAGGCCTCGGCGTGAACGACATGGTCTGGCGCAAGTCGAGTTACAGCGGTGGCCAGTCGAACTGCGTTGAAGTCGGGTGGCGCAAGGCGAGCTTCAGCGGTGGCCAGTCCGACTGTGTCGAGGTGCGCCTTGACCGCGCCGTCGGTATTCGGGACACGAAGGCTCGCGAGCAGGGGCAACTGACCGTCACCCCTGCCGCGTGGAGGGCCGTCCTCAGGTCTCTACGAGGTTGAGCAGCTCCTCACCCGCCACGTACCGCCGCACCTGCTCCGCCGCCAGCTTCTTCGCGCGCGGGTAAAACGACGCCGACCCGCCGGCGATGTGCGGGGTGATGACCACCCCTGGCACCGTCCACAGTGGATGGTCGGTGGGCAGTGGCTCCGGATCGACGACGTCCAGGCCCGCGCGCAACCGTCCGGACCGGGTCTCGGCCAGGAGGGCGTCCGTGTCCACCGCCGTGCCGCGGCCGACGTTCACCACCAGCGCGTCGTCCGGCAGTGCCGCGAGGGCCTTCGCGTCGAACAACCCGCGCGTCGCCGGGGTGTCCGGGAGGATCAGCACCACGATGTCGGCGTCCGGCAGCAGCCGGGGCAGCTCGTCGACGCCGTGAACGCCCGGACGCGCGTGGCTCGCCACCCGCGTCACCACGGCCTCCGCCGCCACGAGCTGGCGCTCGATGGCCTGCCCGATCGAGCCGTACCCGACCAGGAGCACCTGGCTGTCGGCCAGCGACCGCGTGTGCTCGCGCGTCCATTCGCCCCGCGTCTGCTGTGCGAACCAGCGCGGCAGGTCCCGCTGCGCCGCGTGGATCAGCGCGAGCGCGTGCTCCGCCACGCTCAGGTCGTGCAAGCCCCTCCCGTTCGCCAGCCGGACGCCGTCGGGCAGCAACGGGACGAGCGCCTCGACGCCGGCCGACAGCGATTGCACCACGCGCAACGCCGGCAGCTCCTTGATCAGCTTCGGCGGCTCGGGCCCGCGGTCGTAGGGCAGCACGTAGAACTCGACGCCGTCCAGCCCGTCCGGCGGCGCCGAGACGCCGTCGTAGTAGGCGGCCTCGACCTCCTCTGGCACGTCGATGTCGGTCCACGGCAGCAGTACGCGAGCGCTCATGCCGCCTTTCTACCGCCGGGCTACCCCGAGACGCAGAACTCGTTGCCCTCCGGATCGGTCAGCACCGTCCACGCCAGCCCCGGCACCGAATGCTCCGCGACCTCCTTCGCACCCAGCCCGACCAGCCGTTTCACCTCCGCCCCGCGATCATCGCCGCCGAAGTCGACGTGCACTCTGTTCTTGCCCGCGCGGGGCTCCGGCACCCGTTGCAGCCCCAGCGGCAGCCCGCCCTCGGGCGGCGCGAGCACCAGGAACTCGCCGCCGTAGTCCTGGGCGACCGTGGTGCCCAGCGCCGCCGTCCAGAACTCCGCCAGACCGCGCGGGTCCGCGCAGTCGATCGTGATCATGCCCATGTGGATCGCCATGCCCCGAAGCTAGCGGTGACCACCGACAAAAACGGGCCGCCGAGTAACCCGTTGGAGTCACGGCCGGGGGAGTGACTACCCTGAGCGGGACTTTCACACCCGCCCGGAGCAGGGAGCCCCGCAGTGATCACCAGGACTTCGTCGTTGTTCCTTCGCACCTTGCGCGAGGACCCGGCGGACGCCGAGGTACCGAGCCACCGGCTCCTGGTACGCGCCGGCTACGTCCGCCGGGTCGCCCCGGGCGGGTACTCGTGGCTGCCGCTGGGCCTGCGCGTGCTGCGCCGCATCGAGAACGTCGTGCGCGACGAGATGAACAAGATCGGCGCGCAGGAGATCCAGTTCCCCGCGCTGCTGCCGAAGGAGCCCTACGACGCCACCGGCCGCTGGACGGAGTACGGCGACAGCCTCTTCCGCCTCAAGGACCGCAAGGGCGCCGACTACCTCCTCGGCCCGACGCACGAAGAGCTCTTCACGCTCACGGTGAAGGGCGAGTACAGCTCGTACCGCGACTACCCGGTCACGCTGTACCAGATCCAGACCAAGTACCGCGACGAAGCGCGCCCCCGCGCCGGCATCCTGCGCGGCCGCGAGTTCGTCATGAAGGACTCCTACTCCTTCGACCTCGATGACGAGGGCCTGGAGCGCTCCTACCAGGCCCACCGCGACGCGTACACGAAGCTGTTCGACCGCCTCGGCCTCGAGTACGTCGTCGTGAAGGCGACGTCGGGCGCGATGGGCGGGTCGGCGTCCGAGGAGTTCCTCGCGGTCGCCGAAACGGGCGAAGACACCTACGTCCGGAGCACCGAGTCGGGCTACGCGGCGAACGTCGAAGCCGTCGTCACGCCCGCGCCGCCCGCGCAGCCCATCGAGGGCCGCCCCGAAGCACAGGTGCACCACACGCCGAACACGCCGACCATCGAGACGCTGGTCAACTTCCTCAACGACGCGAACCTGGGCCGCACGTTCACCGCGGCCGACACGCTGAAGAACGTCATGCTCAAGACGCGTCAGCCGGGCGCGAAGGAGTGGGACCTGGTCTGCGTCGCGGTCCCGGGTGACCGCGAAGTGGACATGAAGCGCCTCGAAGCGTCGCTGGAGCCCGCCGAGGTCGCGCTGCTCGAAGAGGCCGACTTCGCGAAGAACCCGTTCCTGGTCAAGGGCTACATCGGCCCGAAGGCGCTGCAGGACAACGGCGTGCGCTACCTCGCCGACCCCCGGATCGTCCCCGGCACCGCCTGGGTCACCGGGGCCGACAAGGTCGACCACCACGTCGTCGACCTGCTGGCCGGCCGCGACTTCACCCCGGACGGCACGATCGAGGCCGCCGAGGTCCGCGAGGGCGACGCGTCGCCGGACGGCCAGGGCACCCTGGTCGCCGCGCGCGGCATCGAGATCGGGCACATCTTCCAGCTCGGCCGCAAGTACGCGGACGCGTTCGAGCTCGACGCGCTCGGCCCCGACTCCAAGCCGATCCGGATCACGATGGGTTCGTACGGCGTCGGCGTCTCGCGGCTGGTCGGCGTCCTCGCCGAGCAGAACCACGACGACCTCGGCCTGATCTGGCCGCGCGAGGTGTCGCCGTTCGACGTGCACATCGTCATCGCGGGCAAGGACGAGGCCGTCGCGGCGGGCGCCGAGAAGATCGCCGCGGAGCTGGACGCGGCGGGCATCGAGGTCATCCTCGACGACCGCAAGGCCACCCCCGGCGTCAAGTTCGCCGACGCCGAGCTGGTCGGCGTCCCGACCATCCTGGTGGTCGGGCGCGGCCTGGCCAACGGCGTCGTCGAGGTGAAGGACCGGCGGTCGGGCGAGCGCGAGGAGATCGCGGTCGACGCCGTCGTCGAGCACCTGGTCAAACTCGTCCGCTCCTGATGACCCGACGCCCGGACGACCCGACGCCGGGATACGAGGACAACGCGGCGCTCCGCGGGTTCGGCGGCTACGAACCCGCGGACGCGCCGCGTGCGCGACCGAAACGGATCCGCCCCGCCGCGAAGCCGCTGAAGTGGCGGCGGGCGCCGTGGTTCGGGCTGGTGTTCATCGCGTTGGTCGCGGGCGTGCTGAACGCGCTGGGCGTCGGCAAGGCGCGCCCGGCGGCGTCGACGCCACCCGCGCCGTTGGTCGTGACGCCTTCGCCGCGGGTGACAGTGCCTGCTTCGACGAGCGGCTGGCAGTCGGTCGCGGCCCGGGACGGTTCGTACGCCTACGACGTCCCGCCGAACTGGGAACCGGCCCCGACGACGCAACACGGCTGGGACGAGCCGTCGATCCGGCTAATCACCAGCGCGTTCCTGGGCAAGGACTTCTGCGCCCACGACACCCTCGGCGGCGCGGGCGTCACCACCGAACCCGTCGCTGATCCTGAGGCGGCGGCGAGCAAGGCTGCGACAGACCTGGCGAAGGGCGCGTACGGCGGGACGTCCCAGGTGAGTCCGGGTACGGATGTCCAGCTCACGAAGGCCGACGGCACCAAGGCCCCGGCCCGGCTGGTCGTCGCCGACGTGGTTCCGGTGGCAACGGGCGAGTGCGCGGCGAAGCACGCGTTGGTGGTGGCGATGGGCTTCGGGACCGGATCGGGCGCGTCCGGCGTGGTGGTGGCGTACGCGGACAGCGACCGTTCGGGGCCGACGATCCGCGAGGACCTCGTCAAGATCGTGGAGAGCTACCGGTTCGTCCCGGCGGCCGACCGGGGCACGACCACCCCGCCGCCGACCACCTACCGCTGACCGCGGAACTTCGGCAGGCTGTGGTGCCATGACCGGTGATGCGGACAGACGGCTGGACCGGATCCGGACCGGCGCGTTCGGGGTGCTGGCCGTCGGCGGGTTCCTGCTCCTCTTCGGGCCCCTGCTGGCGAAAGCGTGGATCTGGCTCGTCGAACCGCGGAATCCGGACTGGTGGGCCGCCGGTGGGCAGTGGGTCGGCGGAGTCGGCACGATCGGCGCTGTCGTCGTCGCGCTGTGGATCGCCATCCGGGACAACCGCGTGGCGCGCGCGGACCGCGTCAAACGGGACCAGCGGGAACGCCAGGAGCAGGCCGCCAAGGTCACCGCCTGGATCGAAACCACCGAGGCCGGCGGCGTCGACATGATCGTCTCCAACGCGAACGCCGAGGCCGTCAACCACGTCGTCGTCTCGTTCGATCTCGTGCAGCACCTGCCGATGACCGGGTCCACGCTGCACCGCGGGCCGGTCATCGAGGACGACGAGTACCTCTACGCGATCCTGCCGCCCGGAAAGTGGCGGATGCCGATCCGCGAAGGGTGGCAGCGCCCGGACATGACGCCCGGGGTGATGCTCGCCTTCACCGATTCGCGGAACGGCCACTGGCTCCGGCTGACCGACGGCAGGCTGATCGAGAAGGACCAGAACGTCGTCAGCCGCCGGAAGATCCGGTTCCCGCAGCGGATCAGCGTGCCCGAGAGCTACTGACCAGCTTCGCCAGCTCCCGCAGCCGGACGTCCGGCAGGTACGCCCGGCCCAGCGCCAGCCCGATCCGCGGCAGGTCGGCCACATCCCGGTAGGCCAGGTACAACGGCACCCGCCGCGGCTGGAACTTCGCTTTGAACGCGTGCAGCGACCGGAAACCGTAGTACGGCTCCATGACCCGGCCCAGCGACTCCAGCGCCCGGTCCAGCGGGCACGCCGGAGAAGCGCTGCGCGCCAAGGGTGCTCCCGACAGTGACACGAACCGCGCGCCCTCCGCGCGGAACGCCACGCACGCCGACGCGATCAGGAACTCCATCACCGGCCGGAATCCGTGGGCGCTGCGGCGCATGACGTCCAGCGTCCAGCCGCCGACCTGGCCCGCGCCGGTGTACACCGGCAGCCACGACGTCACGCCGTGGACCGTGCCCTCGGCGTCCACCGCCAGGCCGACCCGCGTCGCCGGGTCCATCGCCTCGTCGAGCCCGCCGAGGGTGAAGCCCATCTCCGGCATGCCCTTGTCCGACATCCACTCTTCCGACAGCGCGCGGACCTGGGCCAGGATCGGCTCGGGCTGGTCGGCCAAGCGGACCAGCCGGAACTCGATGTCCTGCTTGCCGGCCTTGTTCAGCGCCGACCGGACGTCCTGCCACGCCTTGCCGCGGAACTCCAGGCCCTCCAGGTCGAGCACGTTGTCCTCGGCGACCTGGACGTGCTGCCAGCCCAGTTCGCGCGTGGCCGCGACCGTCTCCTCCGTCGCGGAGAACACGCACGGCACCAGGCCGGTGTCCTCGCACATCGAGGCGAACTCGGTGACGGTGGCGGCCGCCGTGCCGTCCGGCGCGATCGGGTCGCCGAGCGCGACGGCGACACCCGCGTGCTTGCGGTAGGCGAGGTAGGACCGGCCGTCCTCGCGGACGAAGTACGTGTTGCGCGGCCAGGTCGTCATCCACGACAGCGTGCTGCCGCCGTGCCGGTCGAGCAGCGTGCGAGCCAGCGCCGGCCCGGGACCTTGGGCGTGGCGACGCAGCCGTCGCCGGGACGGGACGCGGAAAGCGTGCTGCGCGGCGATCAGCACGCCCAGCTCGACTGTCCACAAAAGATTGTCCACGAAGAACAGCGGCAGGCCGGTGGTGTCGTACTCCGACCCGAAGACCTCGGCCAGCCCGTAGACCGTGGCCGCGGCGAGCCCCTGCACGGTGACGAACACCGACAGCGCGACCGCCCAGCGCCACGCGACGCGGCCGCCCTTGCGCAGCCCGTTGAGCATCGGCACCACGACCAGCACGAGGAGCGCGAGCTCCGGCGCCGACAGCGAAACCCCTTCGTCGGAGCCGAACGGGCCGTCGCCGGGGACCAGGAACATGACGATCTCGGCGATGGTGAGCAGCAGCAGGCCGGCGACGGTCAGCAGCCGCCATTCCCGCGCGGTCGGGCCCGCCGACGGCACCCGGCGGGAGCCGACGAGCCGGTTGCCGAGCGGGATCGCCAGCAGTAGCGCGAAGAAGTGGACGAGGTCGGCCAGCGTGCCGACGTAGACGATCGCGACCCCGGCGTATACGCAGAGCCCGGCGCGCAGCCGCAGCGCCCACGGCGGCCGCAGCGTCGCGCTGGCGACGGCGACCGCGGCGAGCGCGCCGCCGGAGAACCCGACGTCGAGGCTGCCGCCCATGCGTTCGGCCCACAGCCAGCCGGAATTGCGGCACAGCGCGAGGAACTGCGTCGCGACGAGCACCGAGACGAACTGGCCGCCGATGGTCACGGCCATCGCGCGCCGCGTTCCCAGCTGCCACTCGGCGAAGCCGGCGAAGAGCGCGAAGCTGCCGACCATCGGGAGGTAGAACCACGGGACGACGGCGAAGAACGGCCCGGTGAGCATCGTCCACCACCGGCCCGCCTCCAGCGACGGCAGCCCGTAGGCGATGAACGGGTAGGCCGCGCGGTCCTCGGCGGCGTTCCACAACGCCCCGGTCGCGACGGCCAGCACGAGCATGGCGAGCACGACGGTGCTCGTGAACGGCAGACGCTGTCTGAGCACCGCGGCCACGCCCCGGATGCGTCCCCCTCCGGCGGTCACGGCCGCCGACGCTGCTTCAGTCATGCGGGACAGCATGGCGAGTGCCCGCCCCTACCCACATCGGGCAAACGAAGGAGATTGACCCCTAAGGGGTCGTCCCTTCGAATGAGGGTTGACCCCCTCTGAAGGACGACACTCAGCCGAAAACGGCCGTCCGGACGGCGTCGGTGTCGGCCAGGTCCGGCAGCACGGTGTGGGCGCCGGCCGCCCGCAGTTCCTCCGCGGTGTAGTGCCCGGTCGCCACCGCGACCGAAACCGCGCCGTGGTGCAGCGCGGCTTCGACGTCGTTCGGGGTGTCGCCGATGACGACCACCGCGCCGGCCGCGAACTCCGTGCCGTGCTTGGCGGCGGCGAGCGCCACCGCGTGCGGTACGAGGTCGGGCCGGTGCGCCGACAGCGTGCCGTAGCCGCCGATGTCGAGGTCGAGGTGCTCGTGCAGGCCGAACGCGGCGAGCTTGTGCCGCGAGATCTCCGGCAGGTTGCCGGTGACGAGCGACTGGACGACGCCGTCGTGCCCGGCGAACGCCTTCAGCGCTTCGGCGGCACCCGGCAGCGCGCGGCCGGACGTCGGCAGGTGCTCGACGGCGCGTTCGGACTCCGCGATCAGCGCCAGCCAGAGCGCCTGGAGCAGCTCCTCGGTCGGTTCGAGGCCGTGCGCGGTGAGCAGGTCGGTGCTGATCGCCCGCTCGGTGCGGCCGCCGAAGTCGGGGTAGGAGACCAGCTCGGTCCCGGTCGTCGCGGCGAGCGCCGCCGCGTACCAGGCGGAACCGAGGCCGGTGAAGTCCACCAGCGTGTGGTCGATGTCCCAGAGCACCAGCCGTGTCTTCGTCACGCTGCCGAGGCTACCGGTGACACTATTCAACACGCGTTGACTTTCTCGGGACGTGGTCGTACCTTGGCTATCAATTCAACAAGCGACGAATAACTGGAGCCGGCATGACTCGTCTTGTATCCCTCGCGGCCCTGGCCGGCGCGCTGGTGGCCGTGGTGCTCGGGTTCCTCACCTTCGGCGCGCAGGCCACCGCCGCGCCCGACGGCGTCCCGGTCGCGGTCGCCGGCCCGCCGGAGCTCGCGCAGCGCATCGCCGCGCACGGCGGCGGGCAGCTCGCCTGGACCGTCACGACCCCGGCCGAGGCCCGCCGGCTGCTGGAGGACAAGAAGGTCTACGGCGTGCTCGAACTCGGCTCGCCCGCGACCGTCGTGACGTCGGGGGCGGTCAACCCGGCCGGCACGCAGGTCGCGCAGCAGGCGCTCACCGCCGGGGCGGCCGCGCTGGGCGGCGCGCCGAAGCAGGAGGTGCTGCACCCGGTGAGCGTCGCGGGCCGGACCGCGCCGCTGGCCGCGTCCGCGCTGGCGTGGATCGGCGCGCTGGTCGCGGGACTCGCGCTGACGCAGCTGGCCAAGCGCACCGGCCGCACGATCGGCGCCGGCGCGCGGTTCCTGCAGGTCGTCGGCGTCGGCGTGCTGGTGACGGCGGTCATAGCGGGGTTCTTCGCGCTCTGGGACTCCGCCCTGCCGCTCGACCCTGGTGTCCTCGGGTTCGTCTTCCTCGCCGCGACGGCGTTCGCGGCCGTGCAAGCGGGCCTGCTGCGCCTGCTGGGCCTGCGCGCGATGGCCGTGCTCGGCCCGCTGTACCTGGTCGCGCCCGCGGTCGCCGGGCAGGTGCCCGAGCTGCTGAACCCGGCCTACCGCACGCTGCTGTGGTCGTGGACGCCGTTCCGCTTCTCGACCGAAGGCCTGCGAAGCCTGCTGCAGGGCGTGCCGGACGCGCCCGACGTCACGATCGGCGTCTGGGTGCTCGGCGCCCTGCTGGTCGCGGGCCTGGTGGTGGTGCTGTGGCCGTCAGCCCGCGAGCAGGCTGAACCGCACCTTGCGGACCGGGTTGTCGAGGTTGGTGTCCACTAGGCAGATCGACTGCCAGGTGCCCAGCGCGAGGACACCGCCGAGCACCGGGATCGTCGCGTAGGGCGGCACCAGCGCGGGGAGCACGTGGTCACGGCCGTGGCCCGGGCTGCCGTGCCGGTGCCGCCAGCGGCCGTCGCGGGGGAGCAGTTCGTCGAGCGCGGTCAGCAGGTCTTCGTCGCTGCCCGCGCCGGTCTCGAGGATCGCCAGGCCGGCGGTGGCGTGCGGGACCCAGACGTGCAGCAGGCCGTCCGCCGCGTCGGCGTCGCGCAGGAACTCCTCGGCCTCGTGGGTGAGGTCGTGGACCACGGCTTCGGTGCCGGTGCGGACTTCGATCTCGGTGGAGTACATGGGTTCCAGCCTAGGCTCACGGTTCCAGGTAGCGCAGCACCGCGAGCACCCGGCGATTGTCCCCTTCGGACGGTGGCAGGCCGAGCTTGCCGAAGATCGACGTCACGTACTTCTCGACGGATCCGGCCGAGAGGAACAGTTTCGCGGCGATCGCGGAGTTCGACCGGCCTTCCGCCATCAGGCCCAGGACTTCGCGCTCCCGCGGGGTCAGGCCGCTGAGCGCGTCGGTCCTGCGCGTCGCCGAGAAGAGCTGGCTGACGACTTCGGGGTCGAGGACCGTCTCGCCGTCGGCGACCCGGCGCAGTGCGTCGAGGAAGTCCGAGACCTCGGCGACGCGGTCCTTGAGCAGGTAGCCGACGCCGCCCGCGCGGTCGGCCAGCAGCTGGGCCGCGTACTTCGTCTCGACGTACTGGGAGAACAGCAGGATCGCGTGGCCCGGGGACTCGCGGCGCAGCGCGATCGCGGCCCGCAGGCCCTCGTCGGTGTGCGTCGGCGGCATCCGGATGTCCACAATGGACACATCGGGGGCGTGCTGTCCGACGGCGGTCCGCAGCGCGTCGGCGTCCTTCACCGCGGCGACGACCTCGTGGCCGCGGAAGGTCAGCAGCTCGACGAGGCCCTGGCGCAGGATGGTGGAGTCCTCCGCGATGACGATCCGCATCCCGCGACCCTAGCGGGGCAGCGGCACCCGCGCGGTCACTTCGGTCGGACCACCCGGCGGGCTCGTGACGGCCAGTTCGCCGTCGACGGTCCGCAGCCGTTCGGCGACTCCGGCCAGCCCGCCGCCCGGGAGGAGCCGGGCGCCGCCGGGGCCGCGGTCGCGCACCCGCAGCCAGAGGACGTCCCGCTCCTCGGTGACCTCGACGTGCGTCGTCCCGCCGTGTTTCGCGGCGTTCGTGAGCAGCTCGGCGGCACTGAAGTAGACGATCGTCTCGAGCGACGGCGGCGGGCGGCGCGCCAGGTCGACGGTGACCCGCGCGTCCATGCCGGACGTCGCGACGAGGGTGGCGAGGGCGACGTCGAGCCCGGCGTCGAGGGCGGCGGGGTGGATGCCGCGGGCGAGGTCGCGCAGCTCCGTGAGGGCTTGCTTGGCGTTCGCGTGGGCGGCGGTGACCAGCTGTTCGACCTGAGGCAGGCCGGCGTGCTCGAGTTCGTCCTTGGCCAGCCCGAGCTTCATCGCGAGCGCGACGAGCTGGGCTTGGGCGCCGTCGTGCAGGTCGCGTTCGATGCGCCGCAGCCGCAGCGCGGCGTCTTCGACGGCGGTGGCGCGGCTGGCTTCGAGGTCGCGGACGCGTTCGGACAGCTCCCGCGTGCCGAGCAGGCCGACCACCAGCAGCCGGTCGAGCGAGACGAAGGCGTGCGTGACCCAGGGGAGGGCGACGAGCACCAGGAGCCCGGACGCGGACCAGGCGACCGCACCCGGCCAGTGCTCGGCCCGGATTTCGAAGACCGGCAGGACCCGCTCGCCGAGCGGGAACCAGAAGACGGCGAAGGGGGTCGCGGCCACGGCGTAGAGCGTCCCGGCGGTGATCGCGAACAGCCCGGCGAGGGTGAGGGGCAGGCGCAGGAGCAGGTAGCCGGCGGCGCGCCAGCCGGCGGGGTCGCCGACGCGGGCCTTGACCCAGGCCCAAAGGCCGGGCTTCAGTTCGGGCCGCCGCGGGGCGGGGACGCTGACGCCGAGGAGGGCGCTGGCGAGACGCCGGTGGGCGGTGCCGAGGCCGCGGGCGTAGAGCACCGCCCCGGCGAGGACCAGGAACCCGAGCAGGACGGGCGTCATCCAGACGCCGAGCGCGAGCACGGTCAGGAAGCTGACCAGGGCGAAGACGGTGAGCGGCGCGGAGAGCCAGAGCCAGAGGTACTCGGCCCAGAAGTCCCGCGCGGCGAGCGGCCCGAAGACGCGGCGCAGGGGGTGGTCGGTGCTGGTCACGGATCCAGTCTGGCTCCGGGGTGGCTCGGTGCCCATCCGGTTTTCCCCCGGTCCCGGCCCGGGAAAAGTGCCCGGCTTGCCTCGGGGCCGCAGGGGCGCCCCCCGTTTTCCACACTACCGGCAGGCACCGACAATTCCGGGCCGCGGCAAGCGCCCCAATGTGGCCTTCGGTGCGTCAGACGCACCGAAGGCCACATTGGGTGCGTCAGACGCAACCAAGGCCACATTGGGGCGCTCGTCGCGACCTCGGGTCAGGGGGTGTCCGGGTCGTCCTCCCGGGCCTTCTGCGCCGCTTCCCGCATCTCGATCACGTCGGTGAGCCAGTCGCCCGTCTCGCGGGCGATGTCGCGGATCGCGCCCGTGATGATCGACGCGATGTTGCCGACGTGCGTCGCCGCTGATTCGGTGATCACCTGCAGGGTGTCCTTCTCGCGCTCGAACTGGCCCACCATGTCACCCTCACGCCGCTCGGAGCTGCCGGTCGGGTTCCACGGTAGCCGGGGACGGCGAGGAGGGCAGGGCCAGCTTCACGATCTTCTTCGCCACCGACCACAGCTGCCGGTGCAGCGGTCCCGTGTTGTACGGCAGCCCGTACTTCTCGCAGATCGCGCGCACCTCGCCGGCGATCTGCGGGTAGCGGCGAGCCGGGATGTCCGGGAACAGGTGGTGCTCGATCTGGTGGGACAGGTTGCCGCTCATGATGTGGAACAGCGGGCCGCCCGTGATGTTCGCCGAGCCCAGGATCTGGCGCAGGTACCACTGGCCCCTCGACTCTGAAGACGTCTCCTCTTCGGTGAAACTCTCGACGTCCGCCGGGAAGTGGCCGCAGAAGATGATCGCGAACGCCCACAGGTTGCGGGTCAGGTTCGCCGTCGCGTTGCCCAGGAACGTCAGCGGCGCGAGCGGGCCGGTAAGCAGCGGGAACAGGACGTAGTCCTTGCCGACCTGCCGGGACGCCTTCCGCACGATCTTCTTCAGCACCGGCACGTTGTCGGCCCAGGTCCGCGAACCCTTGACGACGTTCTCGACCTCGAGGTCGTGCAGCATCACGCCCCACTGGAAGAACAGCGCCAGCAGCGTCGCGTACACCGGGTTGCCCAGGTAGTACGGGTGCCACTTCTGCGCGGTGTCCATCCGCAGGATGCCGTAGCCGACGTCGCGGTCCTTGTCGACGATGTTGGTGTACGTGTGGTGGATGTAGTTGTGCGAGTGCCGCCAGTTCTCGGCCGGCGCCACCGTGTCCCACTCGAAGCGCTGCGAGCTCAGCGCCGGGTCGCGCGTCCAGTCGTACTGGCCGTGCATGACGTTGTGGCCGATCTCCATGTTGTCCAGGATCTTGGCCACCGACAGCGCGCCGACGCCGGCGAGCCACGCGGGTGGGAAGAACCCGGCGAACAGCAGCGCCCGGCCGGCCACCTCCAGGCCGCGCTGGGTCTTGATGACGTTGTGGATGTAGTCGACGTCTTCCTGACCGAGGTCGTCGACGATCCGCTGCCGCAGCGCGTCGAGCTCGCGGCCGAACTCCTCGACCTGTTCCGGGGTCAGGCGGTCCTGCAGACCGGTCATGGCACTCTCCTCACGCGTCGATCTCGACGTCCCCGACGGGGACGGAGATGCAGAGCTGGATTTCTTCGTCTTCGTCGCCGGACACCTCGCCGGTGCGGGCGTTGCGGACGCGCCCGGCGGTCTTGAGCTGGGTGCAGGAGAAGCAGATGCCCATCCGGCAGCCGTGTTCCGGCGACAGGCCCGCTTCCTCGGCCTGCTCCAGCAACGGCTTCCCGGAGTTGGCGCACTCCCGCCCGCTGCGCTTGAAGCGCACCCGGCCTTCGGCCGCGGCCGTGTCGAAGGTCAACGCCGGCGGCGTGAACTCTTCGGTGTGCACGCGTTCACCCAACTCGTCGCGGACCGCGTCCATCAGCGGCTTCGGGCCGCAGACGAACGCCTCCGCGTCGCGGTACCAGGGGGCGACCCGCGCGAGGTGCTCCGGCGCGAAGAAGCCGTTCAGGTCGCCGCCCTTCGAGTGGGTGTAGGCGTGCACGACCCGCAGCCCGGGGTGGCGGGCGGCGAGCTCGGCCAGTTCGGTGCGGTACAGCGCGTCGGCCGGCCCGTTCGAGTACTGCACGAACACGATCTCGCCGGCGTGCCCCTCGGCCACCAGCGTGCGGGCCATCGCGAGCACCGGCGTGATGCCACTGCCGCCCGCGATCAGCAGCACGCGGTCCGGCCGGGCGGCGGGCAGCGTGAACCCACCGTCCGGAGTGGACAGGTTGACCACCGAGCCGACGCCGATCGCGCGGTTCAGGTGCCCCGAGACCAGGCCCTGCTCCTTGACCGTGAACTCCAGTTCGCCGTCGTACTGCGAACCGCACGGCGAATAGCAGCGCGTGCGCCGGACGCCGTCGATCTCCACCTGCACGCGGACGTACTGCCCGGCGGTGAAACCGGGCCACGCGCGGCTGGGCTTGACGGTGAGGGTGACGGTGTCCGGCGTCTGCTTCCGCACCGCCGTGACCAGCCCGCGGATCTCGCGGCGGACCAGCATCGGGTCGACGAGCTCCAGGTAGCGGTCCATGCCGTGCGGTGTCAGCAGCGCCTCGGCCAGCGAAGCGAGACTGCGCACCCGCCGGGGGATGAGCGCCGTCATCCGTCCTCCTCGATTACAGTGAACGACTGTACACTGAATAGTGCACTGCACGAGTGGAGCACCTGTCAACGCGAGACCCCGAGGATGTGACGTGAGCAACGCGGTGGACATCCGTACGCTGGACCCCGTGTCCGAAGACCCGCTAGCGCCGGTGAGCCGGCAGGAGCGCAAGCAGCGCACGCGTCAGGCGTTGCTGGACACCGCCCTCGAGCTGCTGGCCGACCGCCCGTTCGCCACGCTCTCCCTGCGCGAGGTCGCGAAGGGCGCCGGCATCGTCCCGACGGCCTTCTACCGGCACTTCGCCTCGATGGAGGAACTCGGCGTCGCGCTCGTCGAAGAAGCGACGCGCACGCTGCGCGGCATGATGCGCTCGGCGCGCACCGACCCGGACACCTACCAGGGGATGATCAGCGCTTCGGTCGCCACGGTGCACCAATTCGTCCGCGCGCACGAGGACCATTTCCGGTTCCTCACGCGCGAGCGCTACGGCGGGGGCCCGCTCGCCCGCTCCATCGCGGTGGAGCTGAAGATGTTTTCCGGCGACCTCGCGATCGACCTCGCGCGGTTCGCGCCGTTGCGCGCGTGGAGCACCGAAGATCTGCACATGCTGGCCGACTTGATCGTTTCCGCGATGATCACGACGACTGTGGAACTGCTGGAAGCCCGCCCAGGTGAAGACCCGAAAATCACCGGAACGGCGGAAAAACGGCTGCGGTTGATCCTGCTCGGGATCCCGCACTGGAAATCCGCCTGAACGTTTCCCGCACCCCACCCGTATTTCCCGGCACAACCCCCGGACTTGCGACCCAGGTCACTGGGGACTGTCGGTCCGGCGTGGTACAACCCTCGGATCGTGCCTCGCCGATGAGGAGGTCGTGTGGCGGACAGCGAACAGCATCAGCAGCTCACCGTGGGTGTGGTGGCCGAGTCACGCCCCGGGGAGCGCCGGGTGGCCATGGTGCCCAAACTGGTCGGGCGGCTCGCGCAGCGCGGGCTGCGCGTCCTGGTCGAACCGGGCGCCGGGTCCGGTGCGCACCTGAGTGACGACGCGTACACCCAAGCGGGCGCCGAGCTCGGCGACGCCTGGGGCGCGTCGATCGTCGTCAAGGTCAACCCACCGAACCCGGCCGAGGTCGCCAAGCTGAGCCGGGGGTCCGTGCTCATCGGCTTCCTCGACCCGCGCGGCAACCCGGACGGGCTCGCGAAGCTCGAAGAAGCGGGCCTGCGCGCGTTCGCGATGGAGGCGGTCCCGCGGATCTCCCGGGCGCAGGCGATGGACGCGCTGTCGTCGCAGGCCAGCATCGGTGGCTACCGCGCCGTGCTGCTCGCGGCGCAGAAGCTCCCGCGCTTCTTCCCGATGCTCACCACCGCGGCGGGCACCGTCCCGCCGGCGAAGGTGCTGGTGCTCGGCGCCGGCGTCGCCGGCCTGCAGGCGCTGGCCACGGCGAAGCGGCTCGGCGCGCAGACCACCGGCTACGACGTCCGGCCCGAGGTCGCCGAGCAGGTCAAGTCGCTCGGCGCGCAGTTCCTCGACCTCGGCATCGAAGCGGTCGGCGAAGGCGGGTACGCCCGCGAGCTGACCGCGGAGGAGCGCGAGGAGCAGCAGCGGCGGCTCACCGAGGCCATCACGAAGTTCGACGTCGTGATCACCACGGCGCTGGTGCCGGGCCGCAAGGCGCCGACGCTGGTCACCGCGGATGCCGTCAAGGGCATGCCCGCCGGGTCGGTCGTGGTCGACCTGGCCGGCGAAACCGGCGGCAACTGCGAGCTGACCAAGCCGGGCGAGGACGTCGTGGAGCACGACGTCACCATTTCGTCGCCGCTGAACCTGCCCGCCGAAATGCCTTCGCACGCCAGCGAGCTGTACGCGCGCAACGTCACCGAGCTGCTGGAGCTGCTCGTGACGAAGGAAGGCGCGCTGGAGCTGAACTTCGAAGACGAGATCGTCGCCGGTGCCTGCGTGGCCGGGCGCGAAGGGAGTGTCGCGTGAGCCCACTCGTGCAGAACCTCGCGGTGCTCGTGCTCGCCGGGTTCGTCGGCTTCGCCGTCATCTCGAAGGTGCCCAACACCCTGCACACGCCGCTGATGTCCGGCACCAACGCCATCCACGGCATCGTGCTGCTCGGCGGGCTGGTCGTGCTCGGCCTCGGCGTCGACGGCGTCTTCAACAAGATCCTGCTGGTGATCGCGATCGCCTTCGGCACGATCAACGTCGTCGGCGGGTTCCTGGTCACCGACCGGATGCTGTCGATGTTCAAGGGCAAGAAACCCGCTCCGGCCGAGGAGGACGAGAAGTGACCGACTTCATCGCGATCCTCTACATCATCGCGTTCGCCCTCTTCATCTACGGCCTGATGGGCCTGACCGGCCCGCGCACCGCCGTCCGCGGCAACTGGATCGCCGCGGTCGGCATGGGCATCGCCGTCATCGCCACCCTGCTCACCCCCGGGATGGGCAACTGGGTGCTGATCGCGCTCGGCGTCGGGATCGGCGTCGTCGTCGGCGTCCCGTCGGCGCGCAAGGTCAAGATGACCGCGATGCCGCAGATGGTGGCGCTGTTCAACGGCGTCGGCGGCGGCGCGGTCGCGCTCATCGCGTGGGTCGAGTTCAACTCCACCGACGGGTACGCGCACGAGCCGGTCTACATCTCGATCGCGTCGCTGTTCGCCGCGATCATCGGGTCGATCTCGTTCTGGGGCTCGAACGTCGCGTTCGGCAAGCTCCAGGAGCTGATCAGCGGCCGCCCGATCACCATGGGCAAGCTGCAGCAGCCGGTGAACGCGCTGCTCCTGCTGGTCGCGGTCGCCTGCGCGGTGATCATCGTCGCGGGCGGCGACAACGAGCTGCTGATCATCGGCCTGCTCGTCGCGGCGGGCATCCTCGGCCTCACCGTCGTGCTGCCGATCGGCGGCGCGGACATGCCGGTCGTCATCTCGCTGCTCAACGCGTTCACCGGCCTCTCGGCCGCGGCGATGGGTCTCGCGCTGGACAACACGGCGCTGATCGTGGCGGGCATGATCGTCGGCGCGTCCGGTTCGATCCTGACCAACCTGATGGCCAAGGCGATGAACCGGTCCATCCCGGCGATCGTCGCGGGCGGCTTCGGCGGCGGTCCCGCGGTGGCGGCCGGCGGCGGGACGAAGGAAGCCCGGCCAGTGCGCTCGACCAGCGCGGCCGACACGGCGATCCAGATGGCGTACGCCAGCAAGGTCGTCGTGGTGCCCGGGTACGGCATGGCCGTGGCGCAGGCGCAGCACACCGTCCGCGAGATGGCGAAGCTGCTGGAGAAGAAGGGCATCACGGTCGCGTACGCGATCCACCCGGTCGCCGGCCGGATGCCGGGGCACATGAACGTGCTGCTCGCCGAGGCCGACGTGCCGTACGAGCAGCTCAAGGAGATGGACGAGATCAACTCCGAGTTCGCCCAGACCGACGTCGCGCTGGTGATCGGCGCGAACGACGTCACGAACCCGGCCGCGCAGACCGACCCGAGCTCGCCGATCTACGGGATGCCGATCCTCAAGGTCAACGAGAGCCGGTCCGTGATCGTCTTGAAACGCGGGATGGCCTCCGGCTTCGCCGGCATCGACAACGACCTGTTCTACGATCCGAAGACCAGCATGCTCTTCGGGGACGCCAAGTCGTCGGTGGGCGAGATCGTGGAGGAACTCAAGGCGCTATGACGACCGGGTCGGATGTGCGTGCCGCGTTCACCGACCCCGTCGAGAACCTCGCGTTCGACGAAGCGCTCATCCGGGTTGCGCCCGAGTCACCGGTGCTGTGGCTCTGGCGCAACCCGGTTTGCGTCGTGGTGGGGCGCGGCCAGCGGATCGCGCGCGAGGTGCGCGTCGCGGAGTGCGAGCGCGACGGCGTCCCGGTGCTGCGGCGGGCCAGCGGCGGCGGCACCGTGTTCCACGACTCGGGCAACCTGAACGTCACGCTGGTCCTGCCGGGGCCCACCGACCGGCCCCTGGAGACGCTCGGCAAGGTGATGAGCGCCGCCGTCGACCAGCTCGGGCTGGTGCCGCGCCTCGGTGACCGCGGCCTGTTCGTCGACGACGCGAAGCTGTGCGGCTTCGCCGTGTTCCGCACCAAGGGCGGCCTGCTGGCCCACTCGACGCTGCTGGTCGAGACGTCGGCGGCGCTGGTCGGGCGCTACCTGACGAGCGCGCCGCCGGACCCGCGGCCGCTCGACTCCCACCGCAGCCCGGTGGCGTCGCTGGCCGAGCACGGGCTGCGGCCCGGGTTCCCGGCGGTCGAGGCGGCCGTGCGGGCGGCGGCGTCGCAGATCCTCGGGACGCTGGTGCCGCGCCCGCCGTCGGCGGCCGAGCTGGCCCGGCAGCGTGCGCTGCTGCACACGCGGTACCGGTACCCGTCTTGGCACGCGGACGGCGCCCAGCGCGCGGCCTGACCCCAGCGCCCCAATGTGGCCTTCGGTGCGTCAGACGCACCGAAGGCCACATTGGGTGCGTGAGACGCAACCAAGGCCACATTGGGGCGCTCGGGGGTCTGTCTACTGTGGACTATTCAGGGGCCGAAAACGTGACGCCGGGGACCTTCCGCGCTGTCGCCCGCGTGGTCTTCTTCGGCTCCGCCGCCTTGCGCGTGCGGGTCGTCTTCGCGGGCTCGGCCTTCGCCTTGGTGGTCTTCTTCGGCTCGGCCTTGGCGGTCACCTTCTTCGGCGCCGCCTTCGCCCGGGGCCGCTTCGCGCCCGGGACGATCCGCGGCCGGCGCTTGCGGCCGCCCGTGCGGCGGCCGGCGTCGGCGTAGCGTTGCAGCAGCTCGCGCAGCGCGTCGGCGTTGGCGAAGGAGAGGTCGATGTCGTAGTCGATGCCGTCCAGCCCGAACCCGACGGTCTCCGCCGCGGGCTCGCCGGTCAGATCATCCAGCACCTGCACAGCCGTGTTCCTGGCCACGACAAACCTCCCGTGCTCCGAACGTGGGTGTTTCGCGCGCACCGGAGCCGACGGCACCCCGGGCCGCCGATACCTTGCAGCTTCGAAGACGAGGATAGCCGCTGGCTTGCGCGAACTCGCGTGGTGGTGTGCGCTGATGCCATGTCCGGACAGACTTTTGACGTAGTGGTGATCGGCGCGGGCCCGGTGGGGGAGGTGGCCGCCGAGCGGGCGGCCCGGGGAGGGCTCGAGGTCGCGCTCGTCGAGCACGAGCTCTTCGGCGGCGAGTGCTCCTATTGGGCCTGCATCCCGAGCAAGGCGTTGCTGCGGCCGGGAAACCTCCTGGCCGCGGCGAAGCGGATCCCCGGCGTGCCGGTCGGCGACCGGCTCGACCCCGCGGCGGTGTTCGCGCGCCGAGACTGGTTCACCGGCAAGGGCGACGACACCGGCCAGGTCGAATGGGCGCGCGGTGCCGGCATCGAGCCGATCCGCGGGCACGGCGTGCTCACCGGTGAGCGGGAGGTCACCCTCGACGGCGACCGCGTGCTGACCGCGCGGCACGCGGTGATCGTGTGCACCGGCAGCGTGCCGAGCAAGCCGTCGATCCCGGGGCTCGACACGATCCGGCCGTGGGGCTCGCGGGAGGCGACGTCGGCGGAGTCGGTGCCGCGGCGCCTCGGCGTCCTCGGCGGCGGGGTGGTCGGCGTCGAGATGGCGCAGGCGTTCGCCACGCTCGGCTCGGAGGTCCACCTGGTGATCACCGGCGAGCGCCCGCTGCCGAAGAACGCCGCGTTCGCCGGCGACCTGGTGCTGCACGGGCTGCGCGAAGCCGGCGTGTACGTGCACACGGAGTCGGGCATCGAGCGGGTCGCCGCCGGTTCCGGTGGTACCGAGCTGACGCTGAAGGACGGCGAGACGGTCGTCGTCGACGAGCTGCTGCTGGCGACGGGCCGGCGTCCCGCGACGGCCGGGCTGGGCCTGGCCGCGTTCGGGGTCGAGGAGGGGCGTGCGCTGGAGGTCGACGACACCGGCCGGGTGTCCGCAGTGGACGGTGGCTGGCTGTACGCGGCGGGCGACGTCACCGGCCGCGCCCCGCTGACCCACCAGGGGAAGTACGGCGCCCGCGCGGCGGGCGACACGGTGGCGGCGCTGGCGGCGGGGACGTTCTCGTCGGCTTCGCCGTGGAGCAGGTTCACGGCGACGGCCGACCACCACGCGGTACCGCAGGTGGTGTTCACCGACCCGGAGGTGGCGGCGGTCGGGCTGGCGGACGCGCGGCCGGGGTCAGCCGACCGAGTCGTCGACATCGACATCGCGGTGGCGGGCTCGTCGCTGCACGCGGACGGCTACACGGGCAAGGCCCGGATCGTCGTCGACACCGAGCGGAACGTCCTGCTGGGTGTGACGTTCGTCGGCCAGGACGTCTCGGAGCTGCTGCACTCGGCGACGATCGCGATCGTCGGGGAGGTGCCGCTGGACCGGCTGTGGCACGCGGTGCCGTCGTTCCCGACGATCAGCGAGGTGTGGCTGCGGCTGCTGGAGGCGTACGGGCTCTGAGGGTCATTGGGCGGGCAGGTCGAGGGCGGCCTGCACGGCCCGGGTGAGGCCGGGATCGTCCGAAGTGGACGGTCCCGGCGTCCAGACGGCTTGGACGAGCCGCACGGAGGTGCCGTCGACCTTGGAGGCGTAGGCGGCGTTCTCGAAGCGCGGAGCGGGCGTGGGGCCCCACTTGCCGGTCTCGGTGGCGAGGTCGAGCACGCCGCCGCCACCGGGTGTGTCGGCAACGGCCTTGAAGGCGGCGGCTTGGGCGGCATCGCCGAACTCGACGATCCCGATGGTGACGGCGGCCGCCCGCCCGTCGATGTTCGCGGCGTAGGAGGCGCGCCGGACCCCGGAGCAGCTGGTCTGCTGCAGGCTGGCTTGGGCATCGCCGAAGGCGTGGGAGGCACAGCGCTGATCGCGATCGGCGGCGCGCAGGGAGAACTGCAGGCTTCGCGCGACGGGGGTGCTGGTCTGCGGTGGCGGCTGGGTGGCGGGGGAGGGCGGGACGGTGGGGGCGGCGGTGTCGGTGTTGCTGTCTGAGGTGGCCACGAGGATGGCGGCGACTACCAGGGCGACCAGGAGTGCGATCGCGGCCAGGGGGATCCAGCGGACGGTTTTCGAGGTGGGGGCGGGTTCGCGCGGGGTTGGGCGCGGGGTGGGGAAGGGGGGCGGTGAGTCCGCTGGGGGCTGTGGGCTGGTGGCCGGTGGCTGTGCGTGGGTGGCTTGGGGGGTGGCCGGTGGGGTGGGTTGGGTCGGCTCGGCTTGGTTGGGCTGCTCGGTCTGGGTGGGTCGCGTTGGCCCGGTCTGGGTGGGCCGCTCGGTTTGGGTGGGTCGCGCTGGTTCGGTGTGGGTAGGTCGCTCGGTCTGGGTGAGTCGGGTCGGCCCGGTGTCGGTGGGCCGCTCGGTCTGGGTGGGTCGGGCCGGCTCGGCTTGGTCGGGCCGCTTTGGCGTGGTCGGCCAAGGGGCGGCGGCCGCCCCGGCTGCGGTGGTGAGGTTCTCGGTTCGCTCGGTGTCGTCGGCAAGAGCACTCGGCTGGGTGGAATCTGCCGGCCGAGGTGGCACGGCACCTGGGAACAGCGGAAGGGCGGGAGCGGCCGGCGCGGGGAGCTTCTCGGTGCGTTCGAAGTCTTCCGGAGACGGGAGCTTTGCGGTGCGTTCGAAGTCTGCCGGAGACGGGAGCTTTTCGGGGTGCTCGGAGTCCGCCGGAGACGGAAGTTTTTCGGTGCGTTCGGAGTCTTCCGGAGGCGGCAACACTTCGGTGTGCTCGGATTCCGTGGCCAAGGCGGATGCCTCGGGGTTCGGCGGAGCCGAGGCGAGCTCAGCTTCCGGCGCAACCAGAGTTCCGGCGGCGACCTCAGAGTCCTCGGCGGGCGATGGCGCCGGTTCGGCTTCGTCGGGGAACGGAGTTTTGGTATGCCATCCGGCGCTGTCCACAGTGGGCGAACTCGGCTCGGCCGCGCCCGTGTCCGGCACAGCGGGAGCTGCAGCCGGGGAATCTTCCGCGGGTGAACTCGGCTCGGCGGTAGGCAAGGTCGGCTTGGTTGCCGGCGACTCGTTGGTGGGTGAACTCGGCTCCGTCGAGCCATTGGCCGGCGAGGTTGGCTCGGGGCCCGCAGACGCACCTTCGGCGGGCGTGCTTGGTTCGGCTGAGCCTGAAGTCGAAGGGGCGGAAGCCGAGCCGGCCGCTGTTGCCGAACCTTGGGCTGGGCTTGCGCTCGTTTCAGCCGAGGTGGCGGAGCCGGTGGCCGGGCCGGAAGCCACAGCCGCCGGGAGGGGCCCGGCCGGGCTTGTGCTCGCCACAGCCGAGCCGGAGGAGTCGGTCGCGACCGCACCCGCCGCGCTCGCTTGGCTCGGGACCGCCGGTCCACTGTCCCAAAGGGACTCCGGCGGTGAATCGTCCGAAAACCGGCTGAATCCCTCCCCCAGCAGCACCTCGTCCGAAAACTCCGGTGCCTCCGGCGCCAACCCCCGGATCAACGCCCGCACCTGGTCCACCGACCGGGGCCGGTGCGCCGTCGCCAACGACACCGTGGCCGCCAGCATCGTCGTCGGTGTCGGGTGCAGCACACGAACCGGTCCCGCCAGGTCCGTTGCCGGCTGGTCGACCGTCTCCACGTACGGTCCTACCGCGACTATCGTCCCCACCGGGCCCGTTCCCGGGACCAGCTCGACTATCCGCTGCTCGCACGCCTGGGAGATGTCCAGTGCTTCCGTCGCCGGGTTGATCGCGTCGTCGTCGGCGACCAGTGGCCAGCCGTCCGCCTTCCATGCGGCTCCGAGGGGGGCCTCCAACCGCAGGGCCGGGTCCGGGAGGTCCACGCCGATCACGATGATCACGCCGTGGGGGAGCAGGACCACCGCCTCGATCGGGCGCTCGGTCACCGAGCCGACGCCCACCAGCGCGATCCCGCCGATCACGGTGCTTCCGCGACCGAGGGACGCCAGCGCCGCCCGGACGTCGTCGGCGACCCGGGACTGCTGCCGCTCCAGGCGCACCAGTCGCACCGAAACCCCTCCCTGCTCGTCGTTCCGGGTCATCACGCTAGCGCGCCCGGCCCAGCGAACCGTGCGACACGGGGAAGACGCGGCCGCGTGCCCTCCGAAAGTGGTGCCCCGGGTGACTTGTGGTGTTCATGTGGCCAAACAGCACGGTTGGGGTGCAGAATGTGCTACAACGCATCGGAGGCGGCATTCGGGAGCCGCGCTGAGGCCGCACCGCAGCTCGAGTCAGGGCGTAGGGGAAGACGTCCCTCGTCGAGCAACAAGCGGAGGTAGCAGTGAGCACCCGTGGCAGCACCCGAGGTGTGGTGTACGTCCACTCGTCGCCGTCTGCGGTGTGTCCGCACGTCGAGTGGGCTATTTCGGGCACCCTGGGTGCCCGCGTTGACCTGAAGTGGACGGCGCAGCCGGCCAGTCCGGGTCAGCTTCGCGCCGAGTGCGGCTGGCGCGCGCCCGCGGGCACCGGCGCCAAACTGGCGGCCGCGCTCAAGGCGTGGCCGATGATTCGGTTCGAGGTGACCGAAGAGCCCAGCGCGGGCGTCGACGGCGAACGGTTCTGCTTCGCGCCCGGCCTCGGCCTGTGGCACGGGCGGACCAGCGCCAACGGCGACATCGTGGTGGGCGAAGACCAGCTGCGCGCCCTCGTCGCCATGACCCGCGGGGGTGAGTCCCTCGCGCACAAGCTCGACGAACTCCTGGCCGCGAGCTGGGACGAGGCGCTCGAGCCCTACCGCCACGCCGGCGACGGCGCGCCGGTGACCTGGCTGCACCAGGTCGGCTAGCCGCGGGACGGGGGCCGGTACGCTCGGCGGCGTGACCACCCCCGCCCCCAGCTCCCGCCAGCGCTGGCTGGTGCCCGTCGTGGTCGTGGTGCTTTCCGTGACCGTCGGCGCGGGCCTGCTCGCGCGCGAGCTCTACCGCCGGCCCGACCAGCCCGCCGGCGAATCCACCGCGGCCTCGTCCACGCCGTCGTCGGCCGGCAACGGCGCGCCGGCCGTGACGGGCGTCATCGGGATGACCGACGACGCGAAGAACCACCCGCAGGCCGACGCCGTGCGCAAGACGCTGGAGACGTACTTCTCGGCCATCAACGACCTCGACTACACCCAATGGCAGACGGTGGTCAGCGAAGCGCGCCGGCGCAGCAAGACCTCGGTGGACTGGAAGAAGGACTTCCAGTCCACAAAAGACAGCGAGATCCTCGTCTACCGCATCGAGCGCGGTGCGGGACAGTCGCTGCGGGTGCTGGTCGCCTTCACCAGCACGCAGGACCTCCAGCACGCCCCGGCGGACCTGCGTGCGACGTGCCTGCACTGGCGGCTGGTCCTGCCCATGGTCGTGGAGGACCAAGCACTCCGGATCGACACCGTGGACCCCGGACCTTCACCCGAGCTCGAAAAGTGCTGAAAAAGGGGCCCGGCCGAAGCCGGGCCCCTTTTCCGTCAACGAGAACTCAGGCCGCCGGGGTGAACAGCAGCGCGGTGTTGTGCCCGCCGAAGCCGAACGAGTTGCTGATCGCCGCGGTCAGCTCCACCTTGCGCGCCTCGCCCGACACGACGTCCAGCTGGACCCGCGGGTCCTGGTCGGTCAGGTTCAGGGTGGCCGGCACGATGCCGTGGTAGAGCGAGAGGATCGTGATGATCCCCTCGACCGCGCCGGCGCCGCCGACGAGGTGACCGAGCGCGCCCTTCGGGGCCGTCACGACCGGGTGATCCCCGACCGCGTTGCGGATCGCCGCGGCCTCGCCGATGTCACCGACCACAGTGGACGTCGCGTGGGCGTTCACGTGCCCGACGTCCGCGGCGGTGACGCCGGCCATCTTCATCGCCGCGCGCATCGCGGCGATCTGGCCGAGACCCTCGGGGTGGTTGCCGGTGATGTGGTAGGCGTCCGAGGTGATGCCGTGCCCGGCGATCGTCGCGTAGATGCGCGCCCCGCGGGCCTTCGCCTGGTCGGCGCGCTCGAGGATGACCACGCCGGAGCCCTCGCCGAGGACGAAGCCGTCCCGGCTCGCGTCGAACGGCCGCGACGCGCTCGCCGGGTCGTCGTTGCGGGTGGACACGGTGCGGGCCTGGGCGAAGCCGGCCAGCGTGATCGGGTGGATGCACGCTTCCGCGCCGCCCGCGATCACGACGTCGGCGCGGCCGGAGCGGATCATCTCCACCCCGCTCGCGATGCCCTCGGCACCCGAAGCGCAGGCCGAGGCCGGGGAGTGCACCCCGGCCCGCGCCTTCAGGTCGATGCCCACGTGCGCGGCCGGGCCGTTCGGCATCAGCATCGGCACGGTCAGCGGCGACACCTTGCGGAGACCCTGCTGGTGCAACAGATCGTTCTGGGTGAGCAGGGTGACCGGACCGCCGACACCCGTGCCGATCGACACGCCGAGGCGGTCGGGGTCGACGTCGGTGTGTTCGTCGGTCGGCTCGGAGTACCCCGCGTCGGCCCACGCCTGGCGGGCGGCGATCAGCGCGACCTGCTCGCAGCGGTCCATCCGGCGGGCCTGGACCCGCGGCAGGACCTCGGCCGGGTCGACGGCCAGCTGACCGCCGATCTTGACCGGCAGCTGCAGCTCCTCGACCCAGTCGGCCTCGATCGTCCGGATCCCGCTCCGTCCGGCCAGCAGACCGTCCCAGGTGGACGTGACGTCCCCGCCGAGCGGTGTGGTGGCGCCGAGACCGGTGATCACGACGTCGATGTTGCTCATGGGAGTCTCCTCAAGGAGGGAAGAGGACTTACTTCGAGTTGGCCGACACGTAGTTCACCGCGTCGCCCACGGTCTTGAGGTTGGCGAGCTCGTCGTCCGGGATCTTGACGCCGAACTTGTCCTCGGCCTGCACGGCGATCTCGACCATCGACAGCGAGTCGATGTCCAGGTCGTCCACGAACGACTTCTCGGCGGTGACGTCGTCCTGAGCCACACCGGCCACCTCTTCGACGATCTCGGCGAGGCCGGCGAGGATCTCAGCGTTGTCAGCCATGGGGTTGTTCCCTTCTCGGTCTTTCTGGGGGTCTGTTGCCCTCGGGCGAATGCCCGCGGGGAGCGTAACGGTGATCAGGGGCAGACGAACGCCTGCCCGGCGTAGGACAGGCCCGCGCCGAACCCGACCGCCAGCACCACGTCGCCCGGCTTCGCCGTCCCGGCCTTGCGCATGTGGTCCAGCGCGAGGGGGATGGACGCCGACGAGGTGTTGCCGGAGTACTTGATGTCGTCGGCGACGACCATGTCGTCGCGGGCACCGTTGGCCCGCAGCTTCTTCGCGATCGCCTCGACGATGCGCAGGTTCGCCTGGTGCGGGATCAGCACGTCCACATCGGACGGCTTGAGCCCGGCGGCCTCCAGCGCCTGCATCGCGATCGGCGCGATCTTCGTGGTCGCCCACCGGAAGACCGACTGGCCCTCCTGGTAGATGTACTTGTCGTCGCGCATGTAGATCAGGTCGACCAGGTCGCCCGCGCTGCCCCAGGTGACCGGGCCGATGCCCGGCTCGTCGGACGCGCCCACGACCGCGGCGCCCGCGCCGTCGGCGAAGATGATCGCGTTGGCCCGGTCGACCGGGTCGACCGAGTCGGTGAGCTTCTCGGCGCCGATGACCAGGACCTTCTTCGCCGAGCCGGCGCGGATGAGGTCGGAGGCGACGCCGAGGCCGTAGCAGAACCCGGCGCACGCGGCGTTGAGGTCGAACGCGCCGGGGCTGGGGATGCCGATCCGCGCCGCGACCTGGGCGGCGGCGTTCGGGATCAGCGTCGGCATGGTGCAGTTCGGCAGGATCACCGTGTCCACTTCGGACGGGTCGACCCCGGCGTCGGCCAGCGCGGCGGTGCCGGCGGCGACGGCCATGTCGGTGAGCAGCTCGTCCTTCTCGGCGAACCGGCGCTCCACGATCCCGACGCGGGTCTGGATCCACTCGTCGTTGGTCTCCATGATCTGCGACAGGTCGTCGTTGGTGACGACCTTTTCGGGCTGGTAGCTGCCGACGCCCAGCACGCGGCTGCCGCGTGAGCCGGCGTTGAGGCTCAGGGTGGGTCGGTCGGTCACGAGGCGTCCTCCTGGCGCAGCGCGGCCAGCTCGGCCGGCGTCTTCAGCGCGGTGGTAGTGGTGACGACACCCTTGAGCTGGCGCTTGACCAGGCCGGTCAGCGTGCCCGCGGGCGCGAGTTCGACGGTGCGGGTGACGCCGAGGGACACCAGGCCGTCCATCGTCAGGTCCCAGCGGACCGACCGGGTGACCTGCGCGACGAGGCGGTCCAGGTACTCGGCCCCGCTGGTGACGACGGCGCCGTCCGCATTGGACAGCAGCGGGCGCGTCGGGTCGGCCGGGGTCAGCTCGGCGGCGTGGGCGCGCAGCGCCTCCTCGGCGGGCGCCATGTACTGCGTGTGGAACGCCCCGGCGACCTTGAGGGCGCGGATCTTCGTGCCTTCCAGGGGCTCGGCGACGATCTTCGCGATGGCGTCGGCGGCACCGGAGGCGACGATCTGCCCCGCTCCGTTGCGGTTCGCGGCGGTCAGGCCCTGTGCTTCCAGCCACGCGACGACCTGCTCGGGGTCACCGAGCATGACCGCGGCCATCGACGTCGGTTCCAGCGCGCACGCCTTCGCCATCTCGGCGCCGCGGACGGCGGCCAGCGCGACGGCGTCTTCGGGCCGCAGCACCCCGGCGATCGCGGCGGCGGCGAGCTCCCCGACGGAGTGCCCGGCGACCGGCGCGTCCGCGGGGACCGGCGCGGTGGCCTGGAGGTGCTCGAAGGTGAGCAGCGACAGCGCGACGATCAGCGGCTGCGCGACGGCGGTGTCCTGGATCTCGTCGGCGTCCGCCTCGGTGCCGAGGCGGAGCAGGTCGAGGCCCGCGCGCTCGGACCAGCGGGCGACGCGCTCGCGCGCGCCGTCGAGGTCGAGCCAGGGCGTGAACATACCGGGGGCCTGGGACCCCTGACCGGGAGCGAGGACTGCTGCTGTCACCCTTCAAGACAACACGGGAGAGGGGCTTTCCCGGGATGCCGACGTTCACAGTGTCTGCCCGGCGTCTTTGTCGGAAACCTCCAAAGACGCGCCGCAGAAGCTCGCGCGTAACCCGGATGCCTTGTCGGGTTCAATCACCTTTCGCTGTTAAGTCCATCACGTGACGGCCGTCTCGGGAAGGGCCGTTCAGCCCAGCTCCTCGGCGAGCGCGACGATGAGGCCCTCGGGGCCGCGGACGTAGGCGAGCCGGTGGCTCTCGCCGTACCGGACCACTTCGCCCAGGAGCTCCGCGCCGGGCGGGCGCAGCCGGGCGAGGACGCCGTCGAGGTCGGCCACGGCGAACATGACGCGGCGGATCCCGAAGGCGTTCACCGGCTGGGCCGGCCCGGCGGCGGGGGAGGCCGGGCTGTGGAACTTCATCAGCTCGAGCCGGCCGTGGCCGTCCGGGGTGCGCACCACGGTCAGGTCGCACCGGACGCCGTCGAGGGCGACGACGGCCGCCAGGTCGTCGACCACGATGCCGACGTTGTCCATCCGCTGGATCGCCACGGTTCACTCCCGTCCCGCGCGGCCCTCGTGGCCGCTTCCGCGCCGGGGACGGAGCCGGTGCCCCGTTCTCGACACGCGCCGGGTCACCAGATCCCGCGGGCCCTCGCGAGCCGTCCGACGGTGAGCGCGATCCGCAGCACCAGCGCGTCCCGCGGGTCGGTCGCTTGGCAGCCGGTCAGGTCCGCCGCCTTCCGCAGCCGGTACCGGACGGTGTTCGGGTGGACGAACAGCGTCTTCGCGCACGTCTCCAGCACGCCGCCGCTCTCGAGGTAGGCCTCGACCGTGCGCTGCAGCGTGGGGCCCGCCTCCTCCAGCGGCCGCGCGATCTTGTCCACCAGCAGGCGTTCCGCCTCCGCGTCGCCGGACAATGCCCGCTCCGGCAGCAGGTCCGCCGACCGGACCGGCCGGGGCGCGCCCGGCCAGCCGACCACCGCGCGCAGCCCCGACAACGCCTCGATCGCGCTGTGGTGCGCCTCGGCCAGGGTCGGCACGGTCGGACCGGCGACCACCGGGCCCTCGGCGAACGCCACCGCCATCCGGGCGAGGATCTCGCGTTCCTTCACGCCGCCGTCGGTCGGGCCGCCGACCACGACCACCAGCCGGGAGCCCTGGACCGACAGCAGCACCGGGCGGCCGACGCGGGCCGCGCGGCTGCGGACCTCGAACACCACCGTCGGCGGGTCCTCCGACGGCGGGTTGCCCACCAGGACCGTCGCGTTCGCCGACGGTTCCCAGCCCAGGGCCGTCGCGCGGGAGAGCACGGACTCCTCGGCGTCGCCACGGACGATCCCGTCGACGACGAGTGCCTCCAGGCGGGCGTCCCACGCGCCGCGCGCTTCGGCCGCCGCCGCGTAGGAGTTGGCCGCCGCGAACGCGATTTCCCGGCCGTAGCGCAGGATTCCCTCGATCAGCGCCGCGCGTTCGGCCTCGTTCGCGGCGAAGTCGGGCAGCTGCTCTTCGAAGACCTCGATGGCCAGGCGCACCATGCCGACCGCCTGGCGCAGGCTGACCCACCGCGACAGCTCGGCCGGCGCGTCGCGGAACGCCTCGGTCGTCAGCTTCAGGGCCTCCTTCGAGTCCCGCAGCCAGTCGACGAAGCCCGCGGCGCCCGCCTGGGTGATCAGCAGCACGCTCGCGCGCTGGTCGGCGGGCAGCCGGGCGAACCACGGCAGCCGCCGCTCCATCACCGCGATGCTCGCGCTCGCCAGGCTGCCGGACGCGTGCTCCAGCCGCCGAAGCGTCTTCGCGGAGAGTCCGTGGTGCTTCGGCACCCGGCGCGGGGAGGTGGTTCCATCCATGGCGGACGCGATCCTACGTGCTTCGCAACTTTCGTAGCCGCAGGTGGCAACGCCCGGCGGTGGGCAGTGCGTGTACGGGGTGCCTAGGATCACGGGCGGGGGAACAGGGATGGAAACGGGGGAACCGGAATGACCGGTTTAGAGATCGACAGGGTCTCCAAACGCTACGGCGACGTGGTCGCTTTGCGGGAAATGACGTTCGATGTCCGGCCCGGCGAGCTTTTCGGTTTCGTCGGGAGCAACGGCGCCGGAAAAACGACGACCATGCGCATCGCGCTGGGCGTGCTTTCCGCCGACGGCGGCGAAGTCCGCTACGACGGCGAGCCGGTGACGCACGAAACGCGCCGCCACATCGGGTACATGCCCGAGGAACGCGGCCTCTACCCGCGGATGAAGGTCGCCGAGCAGCTGACCTACCTCGCGCGGCTGCACGGCATGCCCGCCGCCGACGCGCGGAAGTCGGCGGAGAAGTGGACCGAACGGCTCGGCGTGGCCGGCCGCCGCGACGACGAGGTGCAGAAGCTGTCGCTGGGCAACCAGCAGCGCGTCCAGCTGGCCGCGGCGCTGGTGCACGAACCGCGGATCCTGGTGCTCGACGAGCCGTTCTCCGGCCTCGACCCGGTCGCGGTCGACGTGATGAGCCAGGTGCTCAAGGAAAAGGCCGCCGAGGGCGTGCCGGTCGTGTTCTCCAGCCACCAGCTCGACCTCGTGGAGCGGCTGTGCGACCGGGTCGGCATCGTCCGGAGTGGACAGATGGTCGCCAAGGGGACGGTGGACGAGCTGCGGGCCGGCGGTGCGGTGCGGTTGCGGGTCGACGCGCCCGAGGCCGCCGACGGCTGGGCCGACGGCCTGGCCGGGGTGAAGGTGCTCGGCCGGACGGGCCCGGTGACCGAGCTCGAGCTGGGCGACGGCGCCGACGACCAGGCCGTGCTCAAGGCCGCGCTGGCCACCGGGCCGGTGCGCGAGTTCGCGCGCGAGCAGCCTTCGCTGACCGAGCTGTTCCGTTCCGTCGTGACGACCGAGGAGGTCCCGGCGTGAGTACCCCCGTTCCGGACGTCCGGATGAGCCCGACCGCCGCCGTCGGCCTGGTCGCCTCGCGCGAGATCAGCACCCGCGTGCAGTCGAAGGCCTTCCGCGTCGCCACCGTCGTCATGCTGCTGCTGATCGTGGTCGGCATCGTGCTGCTCAAGCTGATCTCCGGCGGGAGCGACGCCGACGCGAAGGTCGGCTACACCGCGGCCACCGCCGGGTTCTCGGCGCCGCTGAAGGCGTCCGGGCAGGCCGTCGACGAGAACATCGAAACCACGCAGGTCGCCGACGAGGCCGCCGGGCGCGCGAAGCTGGCCGACGGCTCGCTCGACGCGCTGCTCACCGGCGACGGCAGGAGCGTGCACGTCCAGGTCAAGAAGGACCTCGACGGCAAGCTCGCGAACGTCCTGCAGCTGGTGGCCCGCCAGGTCGCGCTCGACCAGCAGATCACCGCGCTCGGCGGGAACCCGGCGCAGTTCGAGGGCGCCGTCGCGAGCGCGAAGTTCGTCGAGGACCCGCCGCTGGAGGAGCCCTACGACTACAACGGCCAGCAGCTCGTGCTGGGCATCGTGGCCGGCATCCTGATCTACCTCTCGCTGATGATCAACGGCCAGACCGTCGCGCAGGGCGTCGTCGAGGAGAAGACGTCCCGGGTGGTGGAGCTGCTGCTCTCGACGATCAAGCCGTGGCAGCTGATGGCCGGGAAGGTGCTCGGCATCGGCGTGGTCGGGCTCATCCAGATGCTGGTGATCGGGGTCGGCGGCGTGGTCACCGGCCTGGCGACCGGCACGCTGACCATCTCCGTCTCGGCGGCCGTGGGCACGGTCGTCTGGCTGGTCGTGTGGTACCTGCTCGGGTTCTTCATGTACTCGATCGTGTTCGCCGCGCTCGGAGCGCTGGTTTCGCGGCAGGAGGACGTCGGCGGCGCGACGATGCCCGCGTTGATGTTCGTGATCGCCGGGTACGTGATCGGCATTTCCGTGCTGCCGTCGGATCCGGGCAACACGTTCGTCGAAGTGCTTTCCGTGATCCCGGTCTTTTCGCCGACGCTGATGCCGATGCGGCTGGCGATGGGCGGGGTGCCGGTGTGGGAAGCGGTGGTGTCGGTGGGGCTGGTGGTGCTGATGATTCCGGGCCTGATCTGGCTGGCCGCGCGGATCTACCGGAATGCGGTCATGCGCACCGGCGCGAAGGTGAAACTGCGCGACGCGCTGCGCGCCGCCTGACGTTCGCCGAACGTTCACCCGGCCCTCGGACACCCCGTGTCCGGGGGCCGGTCCGTTGTTCCCGGTAAATGCTCGAGGCCGCCCGGCGCTCGCGGTTTTCGCTGCGCCGGACGGCCTCGTCTCCCCGGTCCCCACCGGTGAAACCAGTATGGCCACGGGTGATCTTCGCGCGCCAGTCGTCTCACTCGATCGTGGGGCGCACGAGTTGCCGCCCCTGGGTACTTGATCGACGATCCGGTGCAAATCCGTGGAGGGAGTCGTATGGGCGAGCAACTGAAGGACGGGCTCGGGCAGGCGTGGAACATGGTGGCCACGTTCGTCCCGAAACTCGTGGGATTCTTGATCATCCTGCTGATCGGCTGGTTGATCGCGAAAGCCGTCTCGAAAGGGCTGGCGCTCGTGCTCGGGAAAGCCGGTTTCGGGAAACTGGTCGAGCGGACCGGGCTGAGCGGGAAGATCGGGCAGCAGAAGATCGACGCGACGGGGATCCTCGTCAAATTGGTCTACTACTTCATCCTGCTGATCGCGCTGCAGCTGGCGTTCGGGGTGTTCGGGCCGACCAACCCGGTGAGCCAATTGCTCAACGACATCATCGCGTTCCTGCCGCGGATCGTGGTCGCGCTGGTGCTCGTCGTGGTCGCCGCGGCCATCGCGAAGGTCGTGCGTGACGTCGTCGCGTCGGCGCTGTCCGGCCGCGGCGCGGCCCGGCCGCTGTCGCTGGGCGCCTACTGGCTGATCATGGCGTTCGGCATCATCGCGGCGCTCGGCCAGGTGAACATCGCGACGGCGATCACCGGCCCGGTGCTGATCGCGGTGCTCGCGACGATCGGCGGCGTGATCGTCGTCGGCTTCGGCGGCGGCCTGATCAAGCCGGCCCAGGACCGCTGGCGCGGCTGGATGGCGAACATGGAGCACCAGCTGGAGACGCCGAAGCAGCGCACCGGCGAGATGGGCACCGCCGAGCGGCCCCGGACACCGGTGGGGGCGGACAACACCCCGACGCCGCCGGCGGGCACCCCGCGTCCCCAGATCTGAGCCGGGACGCGAGCGCGGCCGGGCCCGGCGGACGAGGAAGCCGCCGGGCCCGGCCCGCGTTCCGGAGGTCTTGAATGAGTCATTCAGGACCTCCGGAGACCTGAATGACTCATTCAAGACGTGTCGGCGGGCCGTTACGCTGGTCCGATGGGGGTCGTGGCGGCGCTGTGGCGCTATCCGGTGAAGTCGATGGCGGGCGAGCGGCTGACCGAGGTGGCCGTCGGCGAGCGCGGTCTCGACGGCGACCGCCTCTACGCCGTCCACGACGCCGACGGCAAGTTCGGCAGCGGCAAGAACTCCCGCCGGTTCCGGCGGATGCCCGGTCTGCACGAGTTCGCCGCGCGCTACGACGGTGACGTCCCGGTGGTGACCCTCCCCGACGGCCGCGAGGTCCGCGGCGGCACCGCGAGCGCGGAAATCGCCGCCGCGCTGGGCCTCCCGGGGGTCGAGCTGGCGAAGGAAGCCGACGTCCCGCACCACGACGAAGCACCCCTGCACCTGGTCACGACGTCGTCGCTGGCGTGGCTGGCCGAGCGCGCGCCCGGTGTCGCGCTCGACGAACGGCGGTTCCGGGCCAACGTCCTGCTCGACACCGGTTCGGCCCCCGAGCTCACCGAAGAGGCCTGGGTGGGCGAGCGGATCCGGCTCGGCGAGGTCGAGCTGGAGGTCCTCCGCAAGGCCGTCCGCTGCGTGATGGTCGGGCTGCCGGCCGACGGGCTGCCGGCCGCGCCCGGGTTGCTCAAGACGATTTCCGACGTCAACGACGTCACTTTCGGCGTCCAGACCCGCGTCGTCCGCGGCGGGACGCTGCGGCTCGGCGACGTCCACGAAGTGGGATGTTCCGCGCCTCACAGTCTCTAGGGAATTCACCCCCCGCGGAGCATGTTTGATGCGGTAGGACGAAAGGGGCGTCAGGTGGATTTCCTGCTGCACCACGGAATCACGGTGCTCGGTCAGTGGATCTCGATCGCGGAGCTCGCCGGGCAGGTGTTCGCGCTGGCGGTCGTGTTCCTCGCGCAGCGTCGCACCTTGTGGACGTGGCCCGTGCAGGTCGGGGCCACCGTGCTGCTCTTCGCCGTCTACGCCTCCGCGCACCTCGGCGGGCTCGCCGCCCGCCAGGTCGCCATCCTGGCCATCTCCGTCTACGGCTGGTGGGCCTGGACCCGCCGCCAGGACCCCGTCTTCGGCGTGGTCGTCCGGCAGGGCCGGCTCGTCGAACGGCTGGCCATGCTCGGCGCCTTCGTCGCCGGCACCACCGTGATGGCCCTGGTCCTCGACGCGCTGAACGCGTCCTGGGCGCCCTGGCCGGACGCCGCCATCTTCGTCGGCACGCTCGTCGCCTTCGGGGCGCAGGGCGCCGGGCTGGTCGAGTTCTGGCTGGTCTGGCTGGTCGTCGACGCGATCGGCGTGCCGCTGCAGATCTCGTCCGGGCTGTACTTCTCGGCCGCGATCTACATCGTTTTCGCCGGGCTGGTCATCCACGGCTGGTGGAGCTGGAACCGCTCGGCCAAGCGCGTCGCCGGACGTCAGGTCATGGCAGCATCCAGCTGAGCACCGCCGTGCTCTGGCCGAGCACGATCAGGCACATCACCAGCAGCAGTCCGACGCTCCACGGCAGCACCTTCCGCAGCAGCTTGCCCTCCTCACCGGGCAGGTTCGCCGCCACGCAGGCGATCGTGAGGTTCTGCGGGGAGACCATCTTGCCGAGGACGCCGCCGGAGCTGTTGGCCGCGGCCAGCAGGTCGGCGGCCAGGCCCGTCTTGTTCGCCGCCGTCACCTGCAGCGCGCCGAAGAGCGCGTTGGCCGAGGTGTCCGAGCCCGAGACGGCGACGCCGAACCAGCCCAGCACCGGCGACAGGAACGCCAATCCGGCGCCGGCGGCCGCGATGAACGTGCCGATCGTCGTCGTCTGGCCGGACAGGTTCATCACGTAGGCCAGCGCGAGCACCCCGGTCACGGTGAGGATCGCGAACCGCAGTTCCTTCACCGTGGCCAGCCACTCCTGCGCGGTGCCGCTCGCCGAGACGGCCAGGATCGCGGCCGTGATGAGGCCGGCGAGCAGCACGAGCGTGCCGCCGGTGTTGAGGAACGGCAGCGAGAACGTGTTGCCGGACACGGGTTTCCCGTTCGGCCCGGCGACGTTCAGGCCCGGCCAGTGGAACTTCCAGGTCGCCTTGTCCAGCAGCTTCTTGATCGGCGGCAGCACGGCGAGGGAGAAGATCACGATGATCAGCGCGTAGGGCAGGTACGCCTTGACGACGTCGTTGCGCGAGTCTTCCGGCGGTGCTTCTTCGGTCGCCGTCCCGCCGGTGCCGATGCTGATCCGGACGGCTTCGGGCACCGGGCGGCGGCTCTGGGGGAGCGCGACCAGCGCGGCGGCGCCGGCGAGCGCGGCGCCGATGTCGGCCAGCTGCGGTGCCACGTAGTTGGACGCGAGGAACTGCACGAGCCCGAACGCGATGCCGCAGACCAGCGCGGGCAGCCAGGTGTCCTTCAGGCCGCGCTTGCCGTCGACGATGATCACCAGCAGCAGCGGGACGACCAGCGCGAGCAGCGGCGTCTGGCGGCCGACGATCGAGGAGACGTCCTGCAGCGGCAGGCCGGTGACCTGCGCGAGCGTGACGACGGGCGTGCCCATCGCGCCGAACGCGACCGGCGCGGTGTTCGCGACGAGCGCGACGACCGCGGCCTTCACCGGGTGGAAGCCGACGGCGACCAGCATGACGGCGCTGATCGCGACCGGCGCCCCGAAGCCGGCGAGGGCCTCCATGAGCGCGCCGAAGCAGAAGGCGATGATCAGCGCCTGGATCCGCGGATCGTCGGAGACGCGGCCGAACGAGCGGCGCAGGACGTCGAAGTGCCCGGTCCGCACGGTGAGCCGGTAGATCCACAGCGCGTTGACGACGATCCACATGATCGGCCACAGCCCGAACGCGGCGCCCTGCAGCGCGCCGGAGACGGCTTGGACGATCGGCATGCCGTAGGCGGCGATCCCGACGACGAGCGCGACGAGCAGCCCGATCAGGGCGGCGTGGTGCGCCCGCATCCGGACGGCGCCGAGGAGCACGAGGACGGTGGCGAGCGGCAGCACGGCGACGAGCGCCGACAGGCCGAGCGAACCGAGGGGAGTCACGTCTTGGGTGTACACGGCCTGCACGAACACGGGCGACCTCCGTTTTCCACGATGCGAAAACGGCCTTTCGGCGAGTGCCCGAGATCTTCGTCACAAACCAGGCGGTCCGTCAAGAAGTTGAGACCGGTTGGCCCAACGGGTCAGGAACTGACCGGCAGCACGGCCAGGGCGGTCTCGGCGATGCCGCGCAGGTCGGCCTGGTCGCAGCCGCCCTTGCCCAGGGCCTCGATGCCGCGCATGGTTGCCAGCAGGAGGCCGGCCAGCCGGGCCGGTTCGTGGCCCTCGGCGATGTCGCCCGCGCGCTGAGCGGCCGCGACGCAGGACGTCAGCAGGCTGTTCAGCTCGCGGAACGCCTGGCGGGCGCGGGCCGCGATCTCGGGGTCGTGCTCGGCGCACTCGGCGGCCGCTTTCGCGATGAGGCAGCCCCGGTGGATGTCGTCCGCGGCGACGGATTCGGCGTCGGCCAGGACGTAGTCGCGGAGCCGCTGGTAGGCCTCGTCGTCGGGGCCTTCGAGCTTGCGGCGCGCGCCCTCGACCGCCGTGGTGCAGTGGTCGTCGAAGACGCGCACGAACAGGGCGTGCTTGTCGCCGAAGGCGCCGTAGAGGCTGCCTTTGCCGAGCCCGGTCGCGGCGGCGATGTCGTCGATCTTCGTGCCCGCGTAGCCGGTCGACCAGAACCGGTCCCGCGCGGTGCGCAGGACCGCGCCTTCGTCGAAGCTCCGCGGTCTCGCCATGGCTCCAGGATAGGCATTCTTGACTATCTCGTCCAGAACGGCGTAGGTTCTGGACGAGATAGTCAAGAACTCGGAGGGCATCGTGAACCTGGAGAGCAAGACAGCGCTCGTGACCGGCGGCGGAACCGGGATCGGTCTGGGCATCGCCAAGCGCTTCGCGGCGGAGGGCGCCCATGTCGTCATCACCGGGCGGCGCAAAGAAGTGCTCGACGACGCCGTCGCCGAGATCGGCGGCTCGGTGCAGGCGATCCGCGCCGACTCCTCGAACCTCGCCGACCTCGACGAGGTCTACCGCGCGATCGCCGAGCGCGGCCGTGGCCTGGACGTCGTGGTGGCCAACTCCGGCGGGGGCGTTTCAGCTCCGCTGGGCGAGATCACCGAGGAGCAGTTCGACGCGACCTTCGGCACGAACGTCAAGGGCGTGCTGTTCACCGTGCAGAAAGCCTTGCCGCTGTTGAACGAGAAGGCGTCGATCATCATCACCGGCTCGACGACGTCGACGCGCGTGGCGCCGGGCATGAGCCTCTACGCCTCGACGAAGGCCGCCGTACGCAACTTCGCGCGCACGTGGGCGCTCGACCTGCAGGGTCGCGGGGTGCGTGTCAACGTCCTGAGCCCCGGGCCGACGCTCACCCCGGGCCTGCTCGGCCTGGCCGAGCCCGGCGCGCAGCAGGCGATGGTGGAGCGGATGGCGAGCGCGGTCCCGCTGGGCCGGCTCGGCGACCCGGCGGAGATCGCGGCCGCCGCGCTGTTCCTGGCCACCGACGAGGCGAGCTTCGTCAACGGCGTCGAGTTCTTCGTCGACGGTGGCCAGGCGCAGGTTTAACGCAAGGTCGCGTGCGAGGGCGTCAGGTCCTTGAGCGTCCGGACGCCCAGCAGCTGCATCGTGCGGACCATCTCCGTCCGGAGGATGTCGACGCACCGCTGGACCCCGCGCTCGCCGCCGGCCATCAGGCCGTACAGGAACGCGCGGCCGACCAGCACCGCGTCCGCGCCGCGCGCGATCGCCGCGACGATGTCGCCGCCGGACAGGATGCCCGTGTCGATCCAGACCTCGGCGCCGCCCTGGACCTCGTCCAGCACCGCGGGCAGCAGCTCCAGCGGCGTCGGGGCGCGGTCGAGCTGGCGGCCACCGTGGTTCGAGATGAGCACCGCGTCGGCGCCGTGCTTCACGACGTCGCGGGCGTCGTCGACGTTCTGCACGCCCTTGACGACCAGCTTCCCGGGCCAGGTCTGGCGGACCCAGTCGAGGTCGTCGAAGTTCAGCGTCGGGTCGAAGAGCTTGTTCAGCAGCTCGGCGACGGTGCCGTCGAAGTGGCTGAGCGAGGCGAAGTTCAGCGGCTCGGTGGTGAGCAGGTTGAACCACCACGCCGGGTGCGTCGCGCCGTCGAGGAACGTCTTGAGCGTCAGCGCCGGCGGGATCGTCAGGCCGTTGCGGACGTCGCGCAGGCGCGCGCCGCCGACCGGGGTGTCCACGGTCAGCATCAGCGTGTCGAAGCCGTTTTCCCACGCCCGATTCATCAGATCTTCGCCGGCGCCGTGGTCGCGCCAGACGTAGAGCTGGAACCACTTGCGGGCCCCCGGCGCGGCCGCCGCCAGGTCTTCGATCGACGTCGTCGCCATCGTCGAGAGGCCCATCGGGATGCCGTTGCGCTCGGCGACGCGGGCCACCGCGATCTCGCCTTCGTGCTGCATCATCCGCGTGAACCCGGTGGGGGCGAAGGCGAACGGCAGGGCCGAGGTCTTGCCCAGGATCTCGCGGGTCGTGTCCACATCGGACACCCCGCGCAGGACGTTCGGGTGGAACTCCACCCGGCGGTACGCCTGCCGCGCGCGGCGCAGGCTGTCCTCGAGCTCGGCCGCGCCGTCGGTGTAGTCGAAGGCCGCCCGCGGGGTGCGCTTGCGCGCGGCCATCCGCAGGTCGGCGATGGTGTGCGCGTTCGCCAGCCGCCGTTCGGTCGGGTTCAGCACGATCGGCTTCGGCCGCAGGATCTGCTTCAGCTCATCCGGTTTGGGCAGCCGGCGCTTCGTCACCTTCATCAACTCCTCAGCGAGCGGGACCCGGCAGACATCAGATGTCTGCCGGGTCCTTTCTAGCACCAGGTCACGCGTTCCCGGCGTCCGACGTCTGCGGCCCGGCGGCCGCGATGTCGTCGAGCCGGTACTTCGTGGCCGCTTCGAGCACCTTCGCCTGGTCGACCTCGCCGCGCTTGGCGAGGATCGACAGGGCGCCGACCGTGATCGACTCGGCGTCGATCAGGAACTTCCGCCGCGCGGCGGGGCGGGTGTCGGAGAAGCCGAAGCCGTCCGTGCCGAGCGTCAGCATGTCGGTCGGGACGTACGGGCGGATCAGGTCCGGCACCGCGCGCATCCAGTCCGACACCGCCACGACCGGCCCGTTCGCGCCCTTCAGCGCCTCGGTGACGTACGGCACGCGCGGCTCGCTGCCCGGGTAGAGCAGGTTGTCGTGGTCGATCTCGACGGCCTCGCGCCGCAGCTCGGTCCACGACGTCGCCGACCACACCGCGGCCCGCACGCCCCACTCCTCGGCCAGCAGCTTCTGCGCCTTGAGCGCGTCCGGCATCGTGACGCCCGAGACCAGGATCTGCACCTCGGGACCGTCGCCTTCGGGGGCGTCGGCGTACTTGTACAGACCCTTCAGCAGGCCGTCGACGTCGAGGTTCTCCGGCTCGGCGGGCTGCTGGTACGGCTCGTTGTAGATCGTCATGTAGTAGAAGACGTTCTCGCCGTTGCCGTCCGGGCCCGTCTCGCCGTACATCCGGCGCAGGCCGTCCTTGATGATGTGCGCGATCTCGAACGACCACGCCGGGTCGTACGCGACCGCGGCCGGGTTGGTCGCCGCCAGCAGCAGCGAGTGCCCGTCCGCGTGCTGCAGGCCCTCGCCGGTCAGCGTGGTGCGGCCGGCGGTGGCGCCGAGGACGAACCCGCGGGCCATCTGGTCGGCGGCGGCGTAGAGGCCGTCACCGGTCCGCTGGAACCCGAACATCGAGTAGAAGATGTAGATCGGGATCATCGGCTCGCCGTGCGTCGCGTACGACGTGCCGACGGCGGTGAACGACGCGGTCGAGCCGGCCTCGTTGATGCCCTCGTGCAGCAGCTGGCCCTTCTCGGACTCCTTGTAGGCCAGCATCAGGCTCGCGTCGACCGACGTGTACGTCTGGCCGTGCGGGTTGTAGATCTTGGCCGTCGGGAACATCGAGTCGAGGCCGAACGTGCGGGCCTCGTCCGGGATGATCGGGACGACGCGCTTGCCGATCTCGGAGTCCTTCGCCAGCTCGCGGACCAGCCGGACGAACGCCATCGTCGTGGCGACCTCCTGCTTGCCGGAGCCCTTCCGGATGCCCTCGTAGACCTTGTCGCCGGGCAGGACGAGCGCCTTGGCGGCCTTCGGGCGGCGTTCCGGCAGGAAGCCGCCGAGCGCCTTGCGGCGGCCGATCAGGTACTCGATCTCGGGCGAGTTGGCGCCCGGGTGGTAGTACGGCGGCAGCTTCGGGTCGCGCTCGAGCTCTTCGTCGCTGATCGGGATCCGCTGGGAGTCGCGGAACAGCTTCAGGTCGTCGAGGGTGAGCTTCTTCATCTGGTGCGTGGCGTTGCGGCCCTCGAACGCCGGGCCCAGGCCGTAGCCCTTGATGGTGTGGGCCAGGATCACCGTCGGCTGGCCGTGGTGCTCCAGCGCCGCCTTGTAGGCCGCGTAAACCTTGCGGTAGTCGTGGCCGCCGCGCTTGAGGTTCCAGATGTCGGCGTCGGAGAGGTCCTTGACCAGGTCCTTCGTCCGCGGGTCGCGGCCGAAGAAGTGCTCCCGGACGAAGGCACCGTCGTTGGCCTTGTACGTCTGGTAGTCGCCGTCCGGCGTCACGTTCATCAGGTTGACCAGGGCGCCGTCGCGGTCGGCGTGCAGCAGCGAGTCCCACTCGCGGCCCCAGATGACCTTGATGACGTTCCAGCCGGCGCCGCGGAAGTACGACTCCAGCTCCTGGATGATCTTGCCGTTGCCGCGCACCGGGCCGTCGAGCCGCTGCAGGTTGCAGTTGATCACGAAGGTCAGGTTGTCGAGGCCCTCGCCGGCCGCGACGTGGATGAGGCCGCGGGACTCGGCCTCGTCCATCTCGCCGTCGCCGAGGAACGCCCAGACGTGCTGGTCGTCGGTGTTCTTGATGCCGCGGTCGCGCAGGTAGCGGTTGAACCGGGCCTGGTAGATGGCGTTCATCGGGCCGAGGCCCATGGACACCGTCGGGTTCTCCCAGAACTCCGGCATCAGCCGCGGGTGCGGGTACGACGGCAGGCCGCCGCCCTCGCCGGCGTGGCTGTACTCCTGGCGGAAGCCGTCGAGCTGCTGCTCGCTCAGGCGGCCCTCGAGGAACGCGCGGGCGTAGATGCCGGGGGAGGCGTGGCCCTGGATGTAGATCTGGTCGCCGCCGCCGGAGTGGTCCTTGCCGCGGAAGAAGTGGTTGAAGCCCACTTCGTAGAGCGCGGCGGAGGAGGCGTAGGTCGAGATGTGGCCGCCGACACCGACGCCGGGGCGCTGCGCGCGGTGCACCATGATCGCCGCGTTCCACCGGATCCACGCGCGGTAGCGGCGCTCGATGTCCTCGTCACCGGGGAACCAGGGTTCGTTCTCGGTGGGGATGGTGTTGACGTAGTCCGTCGAGGTCAGCGCGGGGACGCCGACGTTCCGCTCGCGGGCCCGCTCGAGGATGCGCAGCATCAGGTACCTGGCCCGCTGCTGCCCGCCCCTCGCCAGAGCCTCGTCGAAGGAGTCCAGCCACTCGGCGGTCTCCTCCGGGTCGATGTCGGGCAGGTGCGCCGCCAATCCGTCACGGATGACGCGTACGCGTGCCGGGGTCTCCTTGCCGGAGGCGCCGTCGTTCTGCGGGGCCAAGGGGTCTCCTTGCGAAAAGTTGTAGCCGGTGGTGCTCGTCCTCGGGGGTGTACGACTCTCCATCGTCGTCTTCCGTCCCGGCTTCCGCACCGCTACTTGGCGGTAACATCGGCCGACCCGGTCGAGCCACTCCCCGCGCGCGGTGTATCGCGCGCGCGTTTTCTTCTCCACCACCCTAGGGGACGGCACCCGATGGGGTGGCACACCGGTCGCGCGAGGTACCCGAAACGCTCTCGCGGAGGCCCGGTCGCGGGCCGTATCCTGCGACACGAGTTGTCAAAGATCCGGTGTGGACGGTTGCGCGCGGAGCCCTACCAGTGTTCGCTATCGGCAACCGGGTCGCCGAGTGTGGCGCCGCCGTACCCTCTCCAGGGGTGCCGGACGCCACACTCCGTCGTAGTTGGAGGAGTGAAAGCAGTGGTCGCCGCGGGAGACGCTGATCAGAGCAGCGTCGCCGAGAGGCTCGGCATCAAGCCCGAGATGGTGGTCCAGGAGATCGGCTGGGACGAGGACGTCGACGACGACCTCCGCGCGGCGATCGAGGAGCAGATCGGCGGGGACATCCTCGACGAGGACGCCGACGAGGTCATCGACGTGGTGCTGCTGTGGTGGCGCGAAGACGACGGCGACCTGGGCGACGCGCTCATCGACGCCAGGGGCCCCCTGGAGGAGACCGGCGTCATCTGGGTGCTGACCCCCAAGACGGGGCAGCCGGGACACGTCGAACCGAGCGAGATCGCCGAAGCCGTGCCGGCCGTCGGGCTGGCCCAGACCGCCAACATGAGCGTCGGGGCGAACTGGATCGGGACTCGCCTGGTCTCCCCGAAGTCGAAGTCCAAGCAGCGCTGAACCGGTCCCGCCCGGCTGACACGATAGGGTTGTCGTCGCAGGCACGTGTCCGTACGGGAGAGGAAACGCGGTATGACCGTCGAGGTCGGTTCTGAGGCCCCTGACTTCACGCTCAACGACTACAACAAGCAGCCGGTGCAGCTGTCGTCCTTCCGGGGTGACAAGCCGGTCCTGCTGGTCTTCTACCCGTTCGCGTTCAGCGGCATCTGCACCGGCGAGCTGTGCCAGCTCCGCGACGAGTTCGCGGACTACGACAACAAGGGCGTCCAGGTGCTGGGCGTCTCGGTCGACACGCCGTTTTCGCTGAAGGCGTGGGCCGAGAAGGAGGGCTACCAGTTCCCGCTGCTGTCCGACTTCTGGCCGCACGGCGAGGTGGCCCAGGCGTACGGGGTGTTCAACGACGCCGCCGGCCTGGCGGTCCGCGGGACGTTCCTGATCGACACGTCCGGCGTGGTGCGGTTCGCCGAGGTCAACGCCCCGGGTGAGGCGCGCGACCAGCAGGGCTGGAAGAAGGCCGTGGCCGAACTGGCTTGATTTCTCCCGGGCGGCGGTCCCTCTTCGGGGCCGCCGTCCGAGGGGCGCATAGCTCAGCGGAAGAGCACTCGGCTTACACCCGAGCGGTCGCAGGTTCGAACCCTGCTGCGCCCACGGTTCTCGGGGTGAGGTGTGTTCGCGGAACGCGCGAACCGGCTCGCCCCGTCGTGTCTCCTGGGGGTGCAACCCCCAGACCCCGCCCGGGGGCAAGCCCCCGGACCCCCGCCGTGGTTGCGTTGGGGACGAAGGGCTCGCTTGGGTGTCGGTTTGCATAGGCCTCGGCCTGGCCCACCGGCAGTTAGTCCGATCGTGTGAGCTTCGGTCGAACCATCAACCGCTCTCCGGTTCAGGCGTGAGCCACCCGCCGGATGTGGCGGCGCGGGTGGGAAGCGCACGTCACCGTTCGGCAAGGGCACTGCGTCGGCAGTTGTCCTCGCGCGCGAACGAGAGCGAGAAACGCATGCGATCGACGAGGTTCACGAAGCGCCGCGGCGGGGTCGTCGCCGTGGTGCTGATGGCGCTGCTCACGCTGGTGCTGACGGCGCCGTCGGCCTCCGCGGCGGTGCGGAGCTGGTCGCCGGATCCCTTTCCGACCCCCTCCAACTGGTACTGCGCGGACAAGTCGCGCGAGGTGTACTCGTGCCTGATCAACTCGAGCGACGGCACCCAGTCGGTCTACAAGGCGGTGCTGGTCGTCACCAACTACACCTCGGTCGGCTACCAGATGAGCGCGCCGGTGGCCAACATCTGGAGCACGCCCAGCCCGGCGCAGCTGATCCAGGGCGACTCCTGCTACGCCAGCGCGTTGTCCGCCGGCTACACGGCGGCCTGCTACGGCAGCTGGGTGAAGCGTTCGACCGTCTGCGCGACCCGCCCGAACGCGGCCACCATCACCGCCAACGTCGCCGTTTCCTACGGTGGGGTCCGGACCACGGTCGTGAGTCCGGCGTTGGCCGTGAACTGCTGATTCCCCCGGTCACCCCGCTGCCGGAGGCTGCGTCGCCGGCGGCTGGGGTGGCGGCGGCTGCGCTGTCGGCGAGGGACACGCTCCAGCGGATGTCACGGGCCAGGCCGGCCCAGCCCAGCACCCGCACGCCGGCGTGGAGCGGCCCCGCGCCGAGCACGACCCAGGTCGTGAAGTTGGCGTCGAGGACGTGAAGATCGACACCAACGGCACCGCCGTCATACCGCGGCAGCTTGCCACTCGTGCGCCGCGAAGGCCTCGTCCAGTGGTGCGCCCGTCAAGCGGTTCGCGAACGTCGACAGCGTGTACGTCCCGATGCCCAGCACCACCTCCAGGGCGTTCCGGGTCGTGTACCCGGCCTCGGTGAACGCCGCCAGCTCCGACGGCGGGACGTCGCCCGTCGTGTTCAGCACCGACACCACGAACCGCCGCAGCGCCTCCAGCCGCGGCGAAGGCAAGGCCGACTCTGCCCGCAACGCCGCAACCAGCTCCGGTGCGGCCGACATACCCGTCAGGGAAGCCGTGTGCATCGCCACGCACAGGTGACACCCGTTGCGGGCCGCCACCGTCATGATCAGGACTTCGCGGTCCAGCGCCGGCAGCGTCGACGACTCGAAGATCGCGTTGAGCTTGAGGAAGCCGTTCAGCAGCTCCGGTGACGTCGCCAGGCGCGCGACGGCGGCCGGGACGCGGCCGAACTTCTTCGCCGTGGCCGCCATCGCCGGGCGGGCGGCCGGGGGTGCAGACTCCGGGGTGTGATCGGGGAACAAGACGTCTCCAGACGTAGGATCGACAACGTGGTTGTCGAAACCGTAAACCTGGTTGTCGAAAAGGGCAAGGGGCAATGACCGACACGCCCGGCTACGAGCTGCCCTTCCTGCTCTTCGGGGGCTTCCGCACGCTCATCGACCGCCTCCACGCCGAACTTGCACGCCGTGGGCACCCCGACGTGCGGCCGTCGTACGGCTTCGCCATGCAGGCCATCGGCGTCGCGGGCGCGACGGCGTCGGAGATCGGCCGCCGCCTCGGCGTTTCCAAGCAGGCGGCGGGCAAGACGGTCGAGCGGCTCGAGGCGCTCGGGTACGCCGAACGCGCCGACGACCCGGACGACGCGCGCCGCAAGATCGTGCGGCTCACCGCCCACGGCGTCGACGCGCTCACGAAGTCCGCGGAAATCTTCGACGACCTGCGCAACGACTGGGCCCGCGCGGTCGGCGCCGAGCGGATCGGCGCGCTCGAGGCCGACCTGCGGAAGGTCGTCGGGCCCGCGGCCTACCGGCTGGACGCCGCGGGGTGGTTCTCGAGCTAGAAGCCGCAGCCCGGGTCCGGCGCGTCCTCCGACAGCGGGCTGCCGGCGGGGAGCACGTACAGGACTTCGAGCACCAGCGGCGTCGACCCGAGGTTGCGGCCGATGTGCACCTGGTCGGGCTTCTCCGTGAACGCGCGCCCGGTGCCGAAGATGCCGTCGATGCTGCAGTCGGCGAGGTTGTGCGTCAGCGTCCCGGACTTCACGTACGCGTAGAGCGTGCCGTCGTGGAAGTGCCAGCCGGTGTAGCCGCCGGGCTGGACGGTGATCTCCCGCAGCGTGTAGTCGGTGTGGCCGATGGTCTTCTGGGCCAGGATCGTGCCGGTGACGCCGCTGCCGGGGGTCGCCGACGCGGTTCCGGAAGCGAGCGTGACGGCGAAGGCGGTGGCGGCGAAGATCGTGACGGTCTTGCGCATCGGGCAGTTCTCCTCACGATGAGCGCAGGGTGCGCCGCACCATCTTGCCCGATTCGGTGCGCGGCAGGCGATCGGTGAAGTCGAACCGCTTCGGCGTCTTGAACCCGGCCAGTGCCGCCCGGCAGTGCTCGGCGAGCCGCGCGGCCAGGTCGTCGTCCGGGGACACGCCCGGCACCGGCTCGACGACGGCGACGACCCGCTGCCCCCACTCCTCGTCCGGCTCGCCGATCACCGCGACGTCGGCGACGGCCGGGTGCGCGAGCAGCCGCGCCTCGATCTCGGCCGGGTAGATGTTGACGCCGCCGGAGAGGATCAGGTCGGTCCGGCGGTCGAGCAGGAAGACGCGGCCTTCGGCGTCGCGGTAGCCGAAGTCGCCGACGGTGATGAACTCGCCGGATCGGGCGGCCGCGGTCTTCTCCGGGTCGCCGAGGTAGTCGATCGCCGTGTGGGCCGAGCTGAAGTAGATCGTGCCCGGTTCGCCGGCCGGCACGGCCACGCCGTCGTCGTCGAGGATCTTCAGCCGCACGCCGGTCAGCGGCCGGCCCACCGTGCCCGGCGCCGCCAGCCACTCCGAAGCCGTGACGCCGCAGATCAGTCCTTCGGAGGCGCCGTAGTACTCGTGCACGACGGGGCCCAGCCAGGCGATCATCCGTTCCTTGACCTCGCGCGGGCACGGCGCCGCGCCGTGGATGACGCTGGTCAGGCTCGACGTGTCGTACCGCGCGCGGACGTCCTCGGGCAGCCGCAGCATCCGGTGGAACATCGTCGGCACGAGGTGGGTGTCCGTGACGCGGTGCTCCTCGATGAGCCGCAACGTCTCTTCGGCGTCGAAGCGGTCCATCAGCACCGCGCTGTGCCCGAGGTGCATCGCGTTGACGGCGAACGAACCGGGCGCCGCGTGGTAAAGCGGGCACGCCACCAGGTGCACCCCCGGTCCCGGGAGAACGCCGAACGAAGCCAGCAGATCGCGGTGGATCGGGTGCAGCGACGGCGGTTTCCCGCTCAGCGCGCGCCGGACGCCCTTCGGTCGGCCGGTCGTCCCCGACGTGTAGAGCATCGTCTGGCCCGCGGTCCTGGGCTCCGGCGGCGTCGACGGCTCGTCCTCGCCCCAGGTCGCGTAGTCGCCCCAGCCCTCGGCCGGGCCGACCGAGAACCGCGGCAGGTCGAGGTCGCATTCCCGCGCGATGTCCGCGTCCGCGACCACCACGCGGGCGCCGCTGTTCGCCACCACATAGGCGATCTCCGCGGCGGAGGACCGGTAGTTCACCGGCGTGAAGTACATCCCCGCCTGCAGCGTGGCGAACAGCAGCTCGAAGTAGGGGAGTCCGTTGTGGACGATCGCGACGACGCCGTCGCCCTCCCCGAGCCCCAGCCGGTGCAGCGCGTGCGTCAGCCGGTTCGCCCGGGCGGCCAGCTCGCCGAAGGTCGCGGCCGTCCCGTCCGGCGCGAGCACCGCGAGCCGGTCCGGGTGCTGCTCGGCGACGTCGAAGAAGGTGCTCACGGCTCGCACGCTACCGGGTACCGTGCGACGCATGGACGCGGAGCTTTTCGGGCAGGTTCTCGGCGCGGTGCGGGACTTCGTGCGCAAGGAGGTCGTGCCGCGCGAGGCGGAGATCGACGAGCGCGACGAGATCCCGGCCGAGATCCGGGAAAAGGCCGCCGAGCTGGGCCTGTTCGGCTGGGCGCTGCCCGAGGAGTACGGCGGGCTCGGCCTCGGCATGGCCGAGGACGTCCGGCTGGCGATCGAGCTCGGCCACACGACCCCCGCGTTCCGGTCGCTGTTCGGCACCAACAACGGCATCGCCGGCCAGGCGATCGTGCACTACGGGACGCCGGACCAGCGCACCCGCTGGCTGCCCCGGCTGGCGGCCGGGCAGGCGATCGCGTCCTTCGCGCTCACCGAAGCCGAGGCCGGCTCCGACCCGGGCGGGCTGACCAGCCGCGCGGTCCGCGACGGCGACCGCTACCGGCTGTCGGGCACCAAGCGGTTCATCACGAACGCGCCGCTGGCCGAGGTCTTCGTCGCGTTCGCGCGCACGGACCTCGACAGCACCGGCAGCCGCGGCATTTCGGCGTTCCTGGTGCCCGCGGGCGCGGCCGGCGTCACGGTCGGGCCGCACGACGCCAAGATGGGCCAGGCCGGCGCGTGGACGTCGGAAGTGGTCTTCGACGACGTCGAGCTGCCGGCCGACGCGCTGGTCGGCGAGGAGGGCAAGGGCTTCGGCATCGCGATGGCCTCGCTCGCCCGCGGCCGGCTGCACATCGCGGCCCTGTGCGTCGGCATGGCGGAACGCGCGCTCGCCGAAGCCGTCGAGTACGCGCGGACGGCCCGCCAGGGCGGCCGCGTGATCGGCGAGTACCAGCTCGTCCAGGCGCTGCTCGCCGAGTCGCACGCGGAACTCGCGGCCGGCCGCGCGATGGTCCACGAGGCCGCCGCGAAGTACGACTCGGGCGAGGACCGCAAGCTCGGCCCGTCGTCGGCGAAGCTGTTCTGCACCGAGATGCTCGGCCGGGTCGCCGACCGGGCGGTCCAGGTGCACGGCGGGATGGGGTACGTCCGCGGCGTCACGGTCGAGCGGATCTACCGCGACGCCAGGCTGTTCCGCATCTACGAGGGCACCAGCGAAATCCAGAAGCTCGTCATCGCGCGGCAGTTGCTCAAGGACTGAACTTGCGCTGGAGTCCACTCCAGGACTTAGCGTCGGGTCATGACCACTCCACAGCACAAGATCGGCTCGGGGTTCGGGGCCGGGACCACCGCGGCCGAAGCCGTGGCGGGGATCGACCTGACCGGCAAGCTCGCCATCGTCACCGGCGGCTACTCCGGCATCGGCCTCGAAACCACCAGGGCGCTGACCGCCGCGGGCGCGCACGTCGTCGTCCCGGCCCGCCGCCGCGCCACGGCCGAAGAAGCCCTGCGGGGCTTCGGAAACGTCGAGATCGACGAGCTGGACCTCGGCGACCTCGACAGCGTCCGCGCGTTCGCCGAGCGGTTCCTCGCGTCGGGCCGCGGGATCGACGTCTTCATCGGCAGCGCCGGGATCATGGCGCTGCCCGAGACGCGCGTCGGGCCCGGCTGGGAAGCGCAGTTCGCGACCAACCACCTCGGCCACTTCGCCCTGGTGAACCGGCTTTGGCCGGCCTTCAACGCCGGCGCCCGCGTCGTTTCGGTGTCCTCGCGCGGCCACCACTACGGCCCGGTCCGCTTCGACGACCTCGACTTCCGGCAGGGCTACGACAAGTGGCTCGCCTACGGCCAGGCGAAGACGGCGAACGTCCTCTTCGCCGTCCACCTCGACCGGCTGGCGCGCGACCGCGGCGTCCGCGCGTTCGCCCTGCACCCGGGCCGGATCCTCACCGAACTCGTGCGCCACCTGGACCGCCAGGAGCTCGTCGACGCCGGCATGCTCGACGAGGCCGGCCGGGTCACCGGCGGCGCGAAGACGCCGGAGCAGGGCGCCGCGACCCAGGTCTGGGCGGCGACGTCCCCGCAGCTCGACGGACTCGGTGGCGTCTACCTCGAGGACTGCGACATCGCCGAGCCCGCGCCCGCCGACGGCACCCGCACCGGCGTCAAGGACTACGCGATCGACCCGGTGCTCGCCGAGCGGCTCTGGACGGTGTCGGCCGAGCTGACCGGGGTGACCGCCTTCTAGAGCTTGCCCACCAGCAGGTCGATCTCGTCTTCGGTGTTGTAGTAGTGCACCGACGCCCGGACCAGGTCCGGCAGGTCGCGCGCGGTGAAGTCGTACTGGGCCGACGTCCGCGACGACACCGACGTGTTGATGCCCGCCTCGGCGAGCCGGGCCTTGATCTCCGCGGCCGGGGTGCCGTCGAGGCTGAACGTGACGATGCCGCACTTGCGGGCGCCGACGTCGTGCACGCGCGCCCCGGCTTCGGCGAGCCGGCCGCGCAGCGTGGCCGCCAGGGAAGCGACGCGCTCTTCGATGGCGGCCAGGCCCCAATCGAGCGCGTAGTCGATCGCCGCGCCGAGGCCGAACACCGCCGCGAAGTCGCGTTCCCACACCTCGAAGCGCTTGGCGGTCGGGTCGACGACGTACTCCGTCGGCGACTCCCAGCTCGCCGAATGCAGGTCGAGCATCGCCGGCTCCAGGCGGTCGCGCAGCCGCGGGTGCACGTAGAGGAATCCGGTGCCGCGCGGGCCGCGCAGGTACTTGCGGCCGGTCGTCGACAGCGCGTCGCACTTCAGGCGCGAGACGTCGAGGTCGAGCTGGCCGGCGGACTGGCACGCGTCGAGCAGGAACGGGATGCCGGCCGCCTCGGCGACCGCGCCGATCTCCTCGGCCGGGTTGACCAGCCCGCCCTGGGTGGGCACGTGGCTGACGGCGATCAGCTTGACGTCGCCGTCGACGCGCCGCTTCAGGTCTTCGACGTCCAGCTGCCCGGACTCGTCGTCGCCGACCACCTCGACGACCGCGCCGGTCCGCTGGGCGACCTGCAGGTAGGCGATGGCGTTGCTGGCGTACTCCGCGCGCGAGGTGAGGATCCGGTCGCCGGCTTTGAAGGGCAGCGCGTAGAAGATCGCCTGCCACGACCGGGTCGCGTTGTCGGTGAGCGCGATGTCGTCGGGTCCGCCGCCGACGAGCCGCGCTGCCGAGGCGTACACCGCGGCGAGCCGGTCGGCGGCCTCCGCGGCCGCTTCGTAGCCGCCGACCAGCGCTTCGTGGCGCAGGTACTCGACGACGGTGTCGGTCACGACGGCCGGCGGGAGCGCCGAACCGGCGTTGTTGAAGTGGACCACTTCGGCGCAGCCGGGCGTTTCACGGCGGGCGCGGTCGACGTCGAAGGTCATGTGAACTGAATACAGTAGCTCTCTTCTGTATGCAATACTGCCCGGCATGGCCCGGACCCCGTTGCGCAGCGACCTCATCGAGGAGATCACCACCCGCGTGCTGGACGGGCGGCTCGCCGCCGGCGCCCGCGTCAACGAGGTGCACCTGGCCCGCGAACTGGGCGTCAGCCGGACGCCCCTGCGAGAGGCGCTGATCGGGCTCGCCGACCGCGGCCTGCTCGTCTCCGCGCCGGGCCGGGGGTTCCTGGTGCCCCCGTTCGACCCCGACGAGGCCCGCCGCCTCTACCCGCTGATCGCCGAGCTCGAAGCGCTCGCCCTGCGCTGGACGTCGCCGCTGGAGCTGGCCGGGCTGCCGGACGCGCTCGACGCCGTCGCCGACGAAATGGCGGCGGCGCTGGAGTCCGGCGCCGACCTGTCCGATGTGGACGAACGGTGGCACGCCCTGCTGCTGTCGCGCTGCCCCAACCCGCACCTGCTGCGGCTGATCGGGCAGACCAAGCCGCTGCTGAAGCGGTACGAATCGTGCTACTTCGGCGGAGCCGGCCGCGCCGGGGAGAGCATCGGCGAGCACCGCCGGATCGCCGCCGCGCTGCGCGACGGCGACCTGCCGACCGCATCCGCGGTGCTCGTCCGCAACTGGGTGAAAGCGCTGGCGTACCTGGGGAAGGACGAACGATGATCATCGCGCACCTGAGCGACCTGCACCTCGACGGCGACCCGCGGGCCGAAGACCGGGTCGCCGCGGTGGTGGGCTACCTGGCGGACCTCCCGGTCGCCGCCGTCGTCGTCACCGGCGACATCGCCGACCGCGGCGCGGCGGCCGAGTACGCGCGCGCCGCCGAACTGCTCAAGCACCCGGCGCCCGTGCTGGTGTGCCCGGGCAACCACGACGTCCGTTCGGAGTTCCGCACGGGCTTGCTGGGGCAGCCTGCTTCGGACGACCCGATCAACCTCGCCCAGGAGGTCGACGGCGTCCTGTTCGCGCTGTGCGACTCGACGATTCCGGGCCGGGGCGCGGGCTTTCTGGCCGACGCGACCCTGGACTGGCTCGACGAAGTGCTGTCCGGCGGCGACGGCCCGGCGTTCGTCGCGTTCCACCACCCACCCGTCGAAGTGGGGGTGGCGCTGGTCGACGCGATCCGCCAGTCCGGCGAAGACCGGCTGGCGGCGGTGCTGGGCCGCCACCCCCGGGTCAAGGCGCTCCTGGCCGGGCACGTGCACACGGGCGCGTCGACGACGTTCGCCGGCGTGCCGCTGCGCATCGCGCCCGGTGTCGTTTCGCAGTCGCTCCTGCCGGTCGAGCCGGGTGCGGACCGCGGCTGGGACGAAGGCGGCCCGCTGGACTACGAGCGGCCGCCTTCGCTGCTGCTGCACGTCCTGCACGACGACGGCCGGGTGACCAGCCATCACCGCATCGTCTCCGCCTGAGGAGCTCAGCCGGAGATCTTCGCGTCGTAGGTCGTGCTGGGGCAGAAGGCGCCGCCGTAGCCGGTGACTTCGATGCTGCCGGAGACGTCGCCGTCGTCGATCGTCACGCGCAGCCGTCCCGAAACCGGGTAGTACGGGCAGGCGGCGATGCTCGACGACGCCGTGAAGACGTTCCCGCCGGTGGCGGCGATGTTCTCCACGGGCTCGACGGTGATCGAGCCGCCGTCGGCCTCGACGCTCGCCAGGTCGAGGTCCGCGGCGCCGGAACCGGGGAGGCAGCCGGAGTTGGAGCCGAACCGGATCGCGCCGGGCTGCGGCTGGGCGGCGGGGTTGCCGGAAACCAGGCACACGTCGACCGGGTTGACGTCGTTCGTGCTGCCGCTCGAGGAGATCGTGCCGACGACCCGCAGGGTTGCGGACCGGCGGAACGAGTGGCCGGAGACCGAGCCGGAGATCGTGACGTCGTAGGAGCCGGACGCGGTCGAGCGCGCCTCCTCGGTCTCCGAGGTCGTGGTTTCTTCCTCGGTCGTGGTTTCCGGCGTGCTCGTCTCGGAGGTTTCGGTCGTTTCGGTGGTCGTGGGCGTGTCCGTCGTCGGTTCGGTCGTGGTGGTCGGCGTGTCCGTCGTCGACACCGGGCTCGCGACCTGCTCGACGCCGCCGCAGCCGGCGGTGAGCAGTACACCGGCGGCCAGCACGGCGATGATCTTTCGGTTGCTGATCAAAGGAAATCCTGACCTGGGCGGCGTGTCACGGCGTAGGTCGGCGGCGGCCGCGGAGACGTTACGGCCGGTTTGTAACGGCTTCGCCCCCGACGGCGACTCCCGGACGGACACCCGGCCGGGTGTCCGTCCACTGTGGAGGATCAGGTGCCGGGCGTCGTCCGTCGCGCGGGCTCGCGCGCGCTCGCGGTGGTCGCGATCACCGCGCTGCTCGGCTTCGGCATCCACCTGAGCCGGCCGGCCGAACCGGTGCTCGCTCCCGCCGCTCCGTCCCTGGCGGACGTCCCGGCGTCGGGGACCGACCGGCAGTGGGAGCTGCGCGGCGCCCGGGTCGGTGACGACGGCACCGGGTTCTTCACCGGCGAGATCACGGTGACCAACCAGGCTTTTCGGGCGCGGACGGGATTGTTCCGGCTGACCTTGTCGGTCGGCGGGACGAAGGTGGCGGACCTGTTCGGTCAGGTGCGGTCGGCGGTCGCCCCGGGCGAGACGGTGGTCGTCGAGCTGGGTCTCGGCGGCGCGTTCGTGCCAGGCCCGTACGAGGTGGAGTTCCACGAGGCGTTCGCGTAGGAAGGCGGAGCGGGTGAGCGACGAGGTCATCGGCTGGGCGGTGCGCCTGGCGGAGGGGGTGGCGCCGGACGAGGCGGAGCTGGTCCCGGAGCTGACGGTGGCGTACCTGACGGGCGGGGCGGCCCGGCGGGAACTGTTCGCCCGCGCGAACTCCGTCCCGGGCGGCTTCGACGTGACCGCGCCGATCGTGCTGTTCCCGCACGTGCTGGCGGCGGTGTCGCTGGCGGCCCCGGCGATCTGGGCGGCGCTCGGCGGGAACCTGAGCAGCGTTTCGACGCTGCTGAAGAACCTGGGGGAGCTGTGGGACCGCCGCCGCGCGAAGGCGGTGCCCGCGGAGCCGCCGCTGCCGGAGCTGAACCGCCTGATCGACGCGATCAGCACGGAACTGACGGCGGCGGGGATCCCGCCGATCGAGAGCGAGGTGCTGACGTTCCGCATAGTCCGGGCGTTGATCAACGACGGCGCGGGCACCCGGGCGTTCTTGGCGGCGGCGCCCGCGGAGGAGCGGAAGGGGTGACGATCGGCGGGCCCGAGGTCCCGGCCGCGGGTGGGCTGGGGATTCCCGGCGCGGGGTCGGCCGGCGGGCGGGTGCCGGATGGGCTTGGGTTCCCGGCTGGTGCCCCGGCCGCGGGCCCGGTTCCGGGCGGGCTTCCGGCCGGCGCCGCCCGCGGACCCGGGCCGGGCGGCACGCCCGGTTCACCTCCGACGCGAGCCGCTCAGCCGGCACTCCCTCTCTCCCCGGCCCCGCCCTGGCTGCTCTTCTGGTTCCTCACCGCCGTCTGCTGGACCGCACCCCGCCGATTCCCCTTCTGGCGGGACACCCTCCTCGACCTCGTGGGCGCCACCCCGAACCCGGCCGCGACCGTCCCCGGCAGCGACCTCCTGCGCGTCGCCGGGCTGGTCGACCTCGTGCCCGCCTTCGTCCTCCTCGCCGCCGTCGTCACCGTTGCCGGGGCCGGCCTTCGCGGGCGGCTCGTCGAACGCCGGTACCGGCTGGGCGATCCGCGCACCCCGACCCTCGCCGCCATCGCCGGGTACGCGAAAGCCTGCTTACCCGGCGTCGAAGTGCGGGCGAACCCCACCCGGACCGACCTGCTCGCCTTCGCCTACCTCCGCCGCCCGCGCCGGCCGCGGCTCGCCGTCTTCGCGCCGCTCGTCGTCCTCTGGCGGCGTGACCGCGTCGCCGCCGAAGCCGTCGTCCGGCACGAACTGGCGCACTGCCGGCAGGGCGACACGCTCCTCGCCGGCGCCACCAGCCCGCTGGCCTTCGTCGTCCGGCACTGGTTCGGCCTCTTCGTCTGGACAGCCGTGGTCCCCGTCGGGGCGGTCTGGTTCGCCGACGTCCTCGACGGCGCCGGGCAATCCGGCCTGCCGATCGTCACCGGACTCGGCCTGATGCTGCTCACCGCGCTCGGCTCGCTGCTGGCCGCCGTCACCTTGCCCGTCGCCGGGGCGTGGAGCGCGGAGATCGCCGCCGATCACGTCGCCGGCGCCGCGGCGGCCACCCGGCTCGCCGCGCCGAAGACCCGCCGCGTGACGGCGCGGCTCACCCACCCGCCGATGGCCCTGCGCCGCCTTCTCCTCGACGCGGGCCCGCGCGCCACCGCGCTGGCCGCGATCGCGTGCTACCCGGTGGGGTGGCTGGTCCAGCTCGGCTGGCTGCTGCTCGCCGCGAACACCGCCTGGCTGCAGCTCGGCGAGTCCGGCACCGCGCGCGCGATCGGGCTCTGGGCGGCGGCCGGCTGGCCGGTCTGGACGGCGGCCGCCCTCTTCCTCGCGGTCTGGCCGCTGCTCCGGCGGCCGTGGTCCCGCCTGGTCAGCCGCCGAACACCGGCAGCGTGATCTTCGACGGCCGGGCCGCGTCGTGGAACACCTCGAAGCGGTTCGGCTTCCCGTTCACCGCCGACGTGACCGGCTCGTCGGTCCCGTGGTTGCGCGCGAACCGCGGGAACGCCCCGCCCGCCACCTGGACGCGCAGCCGGTGGCCGCGGCGGAAGCGGTAGGCCGTCGGGTCGAGCGTCACCTCCGCCGTCACGACGCCGTCGCCGCCGGCTGCCGGGAAACCGGGGCGCAGCCGCAGGATCCCGTCGGTGACGTTGCGGGAGACGCCGTTCGTGTCGACGTCGCAGAGCCGCACGTAGACGTCGGCGTGGCCGAGCTCGGTGCGCACGTGCACGGTCGCCGACACCTCGCCGATGATGTCCAGCTCCGCCGGCAGCGGCTCGCCGGTGAACACGAGCACGTCCGGCCGGGCCTCGACCGCCTGGTTGTCGCGCTGCTTCCACTCGCCGGTCAGCAGCGGACCGCCGACCGCCGGCGTCGGGTCCGCCGGGTCGTAGGTGAACGTCGTCGGCCGCGCCTCGCCGGCGACGGTCTCGCCGAGCCCGCCGATCGGGCGCAGGTGCGACGCGGTCGCCGTCGCGGGCGGCGGCCAGGACTCGAAGTCGAGCCACGTGCCCGCGCCCTGCAGGAAGAGCCGGACCGGCGAGCGCTGCAGCTGCGTCCGGTCGCCGAGCAGGTGCGCCCGCAGGAACCCGAGCTGGTCCCGGATCATCGGGCCCATGCTCGCCGGCTCGCCGTGCGCCCACGGCCCGATCGTGAGCCGCGGCGCCTTGCCCGCCTCGGCGAGGGTCCGGAAGTCGCGCAGCTGGGAGCCGATGAACAGGTCGTACCAGCCGGTCACCATCGACACCGGGACGTCGAGCTTGGCGACTTCGGCGCTGTGGTCGGACATCGCCCAGTAGTCGTCGTCGGGGACGAAGTGCTCGGTGATGTCCTGGAGGAACTGCACGGGCTTGCCGATCGCGGCGACGTCGGCGCGGCTCAGCGGCAGGAACGACATCGCCTTGCGCGTCCTGCGCTTCTGCAGCGGGTTCGGCAGTGCGGCGAAGCGCTCTTCCTGGCGGCCGATCATCGCCGACCACGAGACCATGTTGTCCGCGGCGAGCACGCCGCCGGGGTAGAACGTCGAGACGAACTCCGACGCCGTCACGCCGAGGCACATCGCCTTCAGGGGCGGGTCGAGGTACGGCCCGACGGCCCACTGCGTGTGGCCGAGGTAGCTGGCGCCCGCCATGGCGATGTCGCCGTCGCACCACGGCTGCGCGCGCAGCCATTCGGCGGTCGCGACGCCGTCCTCGCGTTCGAGGTGGAACGGCCGGAACTCGCCGCCGGAGCCGAACGAGCCGCGCGTGCTCTGGATGACCGTCTGCAGGCCGTGCCGCGCGAAGGTGTCGCCGAAGAGCTTCGACAGGATGCCCGCGCGCCCGTACGGCGTGCGGATCAGCACCACCGGCGCCGACGTCGTCCCGGCGGGCGCGTACCGGTCGGCGAGCAGCGTGACGCCGTCGGGCATCGGCACGGTGAGGTCGCGCGTCACCACGGGCTTCGGGCCTTCGGGGCGGGGGAGTCCGAGCAGCCTGTCGACAAGTCGGTCCAGCACGGGCGCCCGCCTTCCGAAGTGGAGTGAACCCTTCCGGATCCGACCGTACCTCAGTTCGCGCGCGCGAGCGTTTCCGGACGCAGCAGCCGGGCCAGCTCCTCGGCGGGGATCAGGCCCTTCTCGGCGACGAGCTCGGCGACGCCCCGCCCGGTGGCGAGAGCTTCCTTGGCGATCTCCGTCGCGGCCGCGTAGCCGATGCTCGGGTTGAGCGCGGTGACCAGCCCGATCGAGTTCTCGACGTAGGCGCGCAGCACGTCGACGTTCGCGGTGATCCCTTCGACGCACTTCGACGCCAGCGTCCGGCAGGCCGCGCCGAGGTGGGTGATGCTCTCCGACAGCGCGTGCAGGATGATCGGCTCGAAGGCGTTGAGCTGCAGCTGCCCGGCCTCGGCGGCCATCGTCACGGTGACGTCGTTGCCGATCACCTCGAACGCGACCTGGTTCACCACCTCGGGGATCACCGGGTTGATCTTGCCGGGCATGATCGACGACCCGGCCTGCACCGGCGGCAGGTTGATCTCGTTCAGCCCGGCGCGCGGACCCGAGGACAGCAGCCGCAGGTCGTTGCAGCTCTTCGAGAGCTTGACGGCGATCCGCTTGAGCACGCCAGAAAGGTGCACGAACGCGCCGCAGTCCTGAGTCGCCTCGACCAGGTCGGCCGCGGTGACGACGGGCAGTCCGGTGATCTCGCGCAGGTGCCGGCACGCGGCTTCGGCGTAGCCCGGCGCGGCGTTGAGGCCGGTGCCGATCGCGGTCGCGCCGAGGTTGATCTCGTGCAGCAGCGCGACGGCCTCGTTCAGCCGCAGCCGGTCCTCGCCGAGCATCACCGCGTAGGTGCCGAACTCCTGGCCGAGCGTCATCGGGACGGCGTCCTGCAGCTGCGTCCGGCCCATCTTGAGGACGTCGTGGAACTCGACGGCCTTGGCGGCGAACGCCTTCTCCAGCACGATCATGGCTTCGGACAGCTCGCGCACGGCGATGATCGTCGCGACGTTGACCGCGGTCGGGTAGGCGTCGTTCGTCGACTGCCCGAGGTTGACGTGCTCGTTCGGGTGCACGACGTGGTAGTCGCCCTTGGCGTGCCCGAGCAGCTCGAGGGCGCGGTTGGCGATCACCTCGTTGGCGTTCATGTTGGTGGACGTCCCGGCGCCGCCCTGGATGACGTCGACGACGAACTCGCCATGCAGCGCGCCTTCGCGGATCTCGCGGCAGGCTTCGCGGATGGCGTCGGCGATTTCGGGCTTCAGCAGCCCGAGTTCGGCGTTGGCGCGCGCGGCGGCTTCCTTCACCGCGGCCAGCGCCTCGATCAGGTGCGGGTACCCGGCGATGGTCGTGCCCGTGATGGGGAAGTTCTCGCGGGCGCGGGCGGTGTGCACGCCCCAGTAGGCGCCGGCGGGGACGTCCTTGTCGCCCAGCAGGTCGTGTTCGCGGCGGGTGGTCATCGCAGGCTCCCCACAGAAGCGGCCAGTTTTCCGGTGACGCGCAGGTTGTCCGGTCCGTCCGGGACCTCGATCCCGCACAGCTTCAGCGCGGCGGCCAGCACGGGGTACCGCGCCCGGTCCCCGCCGTCGGCGATCTTGAACGCGATCGCCGTGCCGTCCGGCAGCGCGGCGACCTGGACGGCCTCGAAGCCGTCCTTGGCGATCAGTCCCGGCACCGCGCGCATGACGGCGGTGACGTCGCGGCGGCTGCCGCCGACCAGCTCCGGGTGCCGGCGGATCCCGTCGGCGACCAGGTGCTCCGGCGTGCCGGGCGCGGCCGTGGCGATCTTCGAGACGGCTGTCGCGAGGCCGCGCAGCGTCGTCGCGAACAGCGGCGCGCCGCAGCCGTCGACCGCCACGCGCTCGATGCCGTGCCCGGTGAGGTCCTCGACGGTGGCGGCGATCGCGCGCTGCAGCGGGTGCGCCGGGTCGAGGTAGCCGTCGGTGGGCCAGCCGTTCAGGTCGCAGGTCGCGAGCATCGCCGCGTGCTTGCCGGCGCAGTTCTGCGCCAGCCGGCTCGGCGCCCGGCCCTCGGCGAGCCAGCGGTCCCGTTCGACCGGGTCGTACGGGTAGTCCGCGGGGTTGCCGAGCGCGTCGGGGGAGCGGCCGTCGAGCACGTCGAGGGCGGCGTCGAGGTGCATCGGCTCGCCGGAGTGGCTGGCCGCCGCGATGGCGAACCCGGCGGGGGACAGGCGCAGCCCGAGCCGCGCCATCGCCGTGGCCTGCAGCGGTTTCGCCGTCGACCGCGGGTACATCGCGGCGTCCGGGTCGCCCGCGGCGAACAGCGTCTCCCCGTCCGGGGCGAGCACGATCGCGGCGCCGTGGTGGCCACCCTCGACCATGCCGTCGCGGATCAGCTCGACCAGGGGTTCGGTGGTCACAGGCCCTCCTCGTCGAACGCGCGCATGTCGATCCGCCTGCGGGCGGCGAACCAGCCCGCGACCAGCGCGACGGCGATCGCGGGCAGCGCCAGCAAGGTGATCCGGCCGGTCTCGTCGAAGCCCATCAGCACGACAACCGCGGCGAGGAACACCAGCGTCGCGATCTCGGTGTACGGCGAGAACGGCAGCCGGAACGCGGGCCGTTCGAGCCCGTCGCGCTCGGCCTTGCGGACGAAGAGCAGGTGGCAGAGCACGATGATCGCCCAGGTCGCCAGGATGCCGATCGCGGCGAAGTTGAGGACGATGTCGAAGGCTTCCTTCGGCACCAGGTAGTTGAGCCCGACGCCCAGCACGCAGACCGACGCGGTGAGCAGGATGCCGCCGTAGGGCACCTGGTTGCGGTTCATCACGCCGGTGAACTTCGGGGCCGAGCCCGCCTTGGCCATCGACCGCAGGATCCGGCCGGTCGAGTAGAGGCCGGAGTTGAGGCTGGACAGCGCCGCGGTGAGCACGACCAGGTTCATCACGCTGTCCGCGGCCGGCACGCCCAGGTGCGAGAGGACGGTGACGAACGGGCTCTGGTCCTTCGAGTAGGAGCTCCAGGGCAGCAGCATCGCCAGCAGCACGACCGAGCCGACGTAGAAGACGAGGATCCGCCACATGATGGAGTTGATCGCCTTCGGCATGATCTTCTCCGGGTTCTCGGTCTCGCCGGCGGCGACGCCGACCAGCTCGACCGAGGCGTAGGCGAACACGACGCCCTGCACGATCAGCACCATCGGCAGCAGCCCGGTCGGGAAGATCCCGCCGTGCTCGGTGATCAGCTGCGGGCCGGGCACGCTGCCGTCGATCGGCGTCCGCGTCACCAGCAGGAAGATCCCGATCACCATGAACAGCACGAGCGCGGCGACCTTGACGATGGCGAACCAGAACTCCATCTCGCCGAACAGCTTCACCGAGACGAGGTTGAGCGTCAGGACGACGGCCAGCGCGATCAGCGCGAGCACCCACTGCGGGACCGGCGAAAAGAACGACCAGAAGTGCGCGTAGAGCGCGATGGCCGTGATGTCGGCGATGCCGGTGGTGGACCAGTTGAGGAAGTGCATCCAGCCGGCGACGTACGCGCCCTTCTCACCCATGAACTCGCGCGCGTAGGAGACGAAGGCGCCGCTGGAGGGCCGGTAGAGGATGAGCTCGCCGAGCGCGCGGACGACGAAGAAGGCGAAGAGCCCGCAGACGGCGTAGACGATGGCGAGCGCGGGCCCGGCCTGGGCGAGCCGCCCGCCGGCGCCGAGGAAGAGGCCGGTGCCGATCGCGCCGCCGATGGCGATCATGTTCACGTGCCGCGGCTTGAGGGCCTTGCGGTAGCCGGCGTCGCCCGCGTCCGCGGTGCCGGCGGGGGCCGTGTGGGTCTGCTCGGTCACTGGTCCCCGTTCACGATGCTGGTGAGAGTGGCTTCGACGTGGGTGAGGTGCGCGGTCATGGCTTCGACGGCTCGCTCTTCTTCGCCGCTCGCGATGGCCGTGACGATCTCGCGGTGCTCGATGTTCGACTGCCGCCGCCGGTCGCCGAGCTGGTTGAGGAAGGCGGACTGGCGGGCCAGCGCGTCCCGGATCTCTTCGATCACCTTCCCGAAGACGGGGTTGCCCGAGGCCTGGGCGATGGTGATGTGGAAGAGCGAGTCGAGCGCGACCCAGGCGGTGTTGTCGGTCTCGGCGTCCATCCGGTCGAGGAGGTGGCCGAGCAGGTCGAGGTCGTCCTGGCTGCGTCGCGTGGCGGCGTAGCCGGCGACGGGGATCTCGACGTGCCGGCGGACTTCGATGAGGTCGCGGGCGGAGTAGGGCCCGAAGGTGGGGTTGCCGTCGGGCCCGGTGGCGGTGACGAAGGTGCCCTTGCCGGTCTTGGACTCGGTCATGCCGAGGGCTTGCAGGCCGCGCAGGGCTTCCCGGATGACCGAGCGGCTGACCTCGAACTCCCGGCTCAGGGCCGCTTCGGAGGGAAGCTTGGCGCCGACGGGGTAGTCGCCGCGCTCGATCAGCTGCCGCAGGTGCGCCAGGACGGCTTCCATGGCGCTGACCCGCCGGGGACCACCTTGTCCGGCTGTCTGGCTGTCAGACAGGTTCATGAGGGGAATGCTCGGTGGCGGGGGACCGGCTGTCAACGCGGGGGTCGGTGGCTGTGGCTCACCTCACCGCCGCGCCCGCCGCAACTCCGGCGCACCCACTCGTCACCGCCCCCGGCTCCTCCCCGCCGCGTCTTGAATGACTCATTCATGTCCTATGACGACATGAATGAGTCATTCAAGACATCCGCCGAGCCCGCCCGCCGGACAGCCGCCCCGGCCGCCGGACCCGCGTCCCCGCGTGACCACCCGGCAGCACCGCGTGCCCGTGCTCACCACCGCCCCAAAAGGTGGCGCGTCGCAGCGGCGGAACACCTCCGGCGAGGAGCAGAATCGACCCCGGCGAGCGCGTGCGCGCCCGGCGAGAGCCACGGGTTAGGGTGAGGGACCCGGGCGCAGCCGGTCCCATTCACCTAGGGGAGGTTTTCGCTGGTGTCGAACGATTCCTTCGTCCACCTGCACGTCCACACCGAGTACTCGATGCTCGACGGTGCGGCGAAGATCGCTCCTCTCTTCGCGGAGGCGGCGCGCCTCGGCATGCCCGCGGTCGGCATGACCGACCACGGCAACATGTACGGCGGCGACGAGTTCTACCAGCAGTCGAAGAAGCACGGCCTCAAACCGATCATCGGCATCGAGGCCTACATCGCGCCGGAGAGCCGGTTCCACAAGAAGCCCGTCTTCTGGGGACAGTCGAACCAGCGCGGCTCCGACGAGCTGGGCGAGGGCGGCGACGTCTCGGGCGCCGGCGCGTACACCCACATGACGATGCTCGCGCAGAACGCCACCGGCCTGCGGAACCTCTTCAAGCTGTCCTCGCTGGCCAGCATGCAGGGCTACTACCGCAAGCCCCGGATGGACCGCGAGCTCATCTCCGAAAACCACGACGGGATCATCGCCACCACCGGCTGCCCGTCCGGCGAGGTGCAGACCCGGCTGCGGCTGGGCCAGAAGGAAGCGGCGATCCAGGCCGCGTCCGACTACAAGGACATCTTCGGCGCCGACAACTTCTTCCTCGAGCTGATGGACCACGGCCTGCCGATCGAGCGGTCGGTCCGCGAAGGCCTCCTCGAGGTCGGCCGGCTGCTCGACCTCAAGCCGCTCGCCACGAACGACTCGCACTACGTCACCAAGGACCAGGCCGACACGCACTCCGCGCTGCTGTGCGTCCAGGCCGGCAAGACCCTCAACGACCCGACCCGGTTCAAGTTCGACGGCGACGGCTACTACCTCAAGTCCGCCGCCGAGATGCGCGAGTACTGGGACAAAGAAGTCCCCGGCGCCGCCGACACGACGCTGATGATCGCCGAGCGCATCGAGTCCTACGAAGACGTCTACGCGCACAAGGACCGGCTGCCGTTCTTCGAGGTGCCGGAGGGCTACGACCAGGGCGGCTGGCTGCGCGAAGAGGTCGCGAAGGGCCTGAAGTGGCGCTTCCCGGACGGCCCGCCCGAGGGCTACGACGAGCGCATCGAGAAGGAGCTCGACGTCATCATCGGGAAGGGCTTCCCGGCCTACTTCCTGATCGTCGCCGACCTCATCAGCTACGCCCGCCGCGTCGGCATCCGGGTCGGCCCGGGCCGTGGTTCGGCCGCCGGCTCGCTCGTCGCGTACGTCCTCGGCATCACGAACCTGGACCCGATCCCGCAGAAGCTGCTGTTCGAGCGGTTCCTGAACCCCGAGCGCGTCTCGATGCCCGATATCGACATCGACTTCGACGACCGCCGGCGCGGCGAGATGATCCGGTACGCGACCGAGAAGTACGGCTCGGACAAGGTCGCCCAGGTCATCACGTTCGGCACTATTAAGACCAAGGCCGCGATCAAGGACTCCGCGCGCGTCCACTTCGGCCAGCCCGGCTACGCGATCGCCGACAAGATCTCCAAGGCGCTGCCCCCGCCGATCATGGCGAAGGACATCCCGCTTTCGGGCATCGTCGACTCGAAGCACGAGCGCTACGGCGAAGCCGCCGAGGTCCGCGCGCTGGTCGAGACCGACGAAGAGTGCAAGACGATCTTCGAGACCGCCCGCGGCCTCGAAGGCCTGATCCGCAACGCGGGCGTGCACGCCTGCGCGGTCATCATGTCGTGCGACCCGCTGACCGACGCGATCCCGCTCTGGCAGCGCGACGACGGCTCGATCATCACCGGCTGGGACTACCCGTCGTGCGAGGCCATCGGCCTGCTGAAGATGGACTTCCTGGGCCTGCGGAACCTCACGGTCATCGGGGACGCGATCGACAACATCAAGGCCAACCGCGGGATCGACATCGACCTCGACACCCTGGGCGTCGAGGATCCGGAGACCTACAAGCTGCTCGCCCGCGGCGATACGCTCGGCGTGTTCCAGCTGGACGGTGGCCCCATGCGCGACCTGCTTCGCCGCATGGAGCCCACGGTGTTCGACGACATCGTCGCGGTCGGCGCGCTCTACCGCCCCGGCCCGATGGGCATGAACGCGCACAACGACTACGCGGACCGGAAGAACAACCGGCAGAAGGTCAAGCCGATCCACCCGGAGCTCGACGAGCCGCTGCGGGAGATCCTGGCCGACACCTACGGCCTGATCGTGTACCAAGAGCAGATCATGCACATCGGCCAGAAGGTGGCCGGGTACACCATGGGGCGCGCGGACGTGCTCCGCCGCGCGATGGGCAAGAAGAAGAAGGAAGTCCTCGACCTCGAGTACGAGGGCTTCGAAGCCGGCATGAAGGCCAGCGACCTGGTCCCCGGCGGCTTCTCCGCCGAGGCCGTCAAGGCGCTTTGGGACACGATCCTCCCGTTCGCCGGCTACGCGTTCAACAAGAGCCACGCGGCCGCGTACGGCCTGGTCTCCTACTGGACCGCGTACCTCAAGGCGAACTTCACCGCCGAGTACATGGCCGCCCTGCTCACGTCGGTCGGTGACAACAAGGACAAGTCGGCGGTCTACCTGTCCGAGTGCCGCCGCCTCGGCATCAAGGTGCTGCCGCCGGACGTCAACGAGTCGGCCCTGCGGTTCGCGGCCGTCGGGGACGACATCCGCTTCGGCATGGGTGCCGTCCGCAACGTCGGCGCGAACGTCGTCGAGTCGATCATCAAGACGCGCGCGGAGAAGGGCAAGTACGCCTCCTTCACCGACTTCCTCGACAAGTCCGAGCTCGTGGTCTGCAACAAGCGGGTCATCGAGTCGCTGATCAAGGCGGGCGGGTTCGACTCGCTCGGCCACACGCGGCTGTCGATGATCCAGGTCCACGAGGACGCGGTGGAAGCCGTCGTCCCGCTCAAGCGCCAGGAGGCGATGGGCCAGTTCGACCTCTTCGGCTTCGGCGGCGACGAGGGCGAGGCGGCTCCGTCGTCGTCGCCGCTCGCGCACCTGAAGTTCGGCGAGGAGGAGTACCCGCGCAAGCAGCTGCTGGCCTACGAGCGCGAGATGCTCGGCCTGTACGTCTCGGCCCACCCGCTGGACGGCGCCGAGCGGATCCTGCGCAAGCACGCCCCGAAGCCGATCGCCGGCATCCTCGCCGATCCGCCCAAGGAAGGCGAAATCGTCATCTCCGGGCTGATCACGTCGCTGGAGCGGCGGGTCAACAAGAAGGGCGAGCCCTGGGCGATCTGCACGGTCGAGGACATGGACGCCTCCCTCGAGGTGCTCTTCTTCCCGAAGTCGTACGCGCTCTTCTCGGGTGAGCTGATCGAGGACAACGCGGTGCTGGTCAAGGGCCGGGTCAACTGGCGCGAAGACAAGATGTCGATCTTCGGCGGCGGCCTCGCGACGCTGGACCTGTCCGAGGTCGGCACCGGCAACGGCGACGACGAGCCCCCGCTGGTCCTGCTCGCCGCGGCCGAGAAGATCGACCAGTCGGTGGTCAGCGAGCTGCGGTCCACGCTGCTCGCCCACAAGGGGGAAACCCCGGTGCACCTCAAACTGGTCGGGCGGAACCAGACGGTCTTCGCGCTCTACGACTACCCGGTCAAGGTCAGCTCCATGCTGATCGGCGAGCTCAAGGGCATCCGGGGCATCACGGCTTCCACGTGACGTTTCGGGAGGCGGGATCGGTGCGCACAACGCGCGCGGATCCCGCCTTTCGTGTTTGCTGGACGGGATGACTTACGAACCCGATCCCCGTCGCTGGAAAGCGCTTGCCGTCTCGCTGACGGCCGGGTTCATGGGGCTGCTCGACGTCAGCATCGTCAACGTCGCGCTCCCGTCGATGCAGTCCGGGCTGCACGCGACCAGCGGCGGCATCCGCTGGGTCGTCTCCGGCTACGCGCTGGCGTTCGGCCTGGTCCTGGTCACCGGCGGCCGGCTCGGCGACGCGTTCGGCCGCCGGAACATGTTCCTCGGCGCCCTCGCCGCGTTCGTCATCACCAGCGCCCTGGCCGGCGCGGCCCCGAACGAGACGACGCTGGTGATCGCGCGGCTCGCCCAGGGCGTCGCGGCGGGCATGCTCACCCCGCAGAACACCGGCCTGATCCAGGACCTCTTCCGCGGCGCCGAGCGCGGCCGCGCGTTCGGCATGTTCGGCGCCGTCGTCGGGATCTCGACGGCCGTCGGACCGATCCTCGGCGGCGCGATCCTCGCCGTGTTCGGCGCCCAGGACGGCTGGCGCTGGGTGTTCTACGTCAACGTCCCGATCGGCGTCCTCGCGTTCGCGCTGGCCCTGCGGCTGCTGCCGCGCAGTGAGAAGAAGAAGATCAAGGTCGGCCAGGAGATCGACTTCGCCGGCATCGTCCTGCTCGCGGTCGCCGTGCTCGGCGTGCTGTTGCCCGTGATCGAGTCCGACAACGGCGGACTGGCGCGGCTGTGGTGGCTGTTCCTCGTCGCGCTGGTGGTCGGGGTGGTGTTCGTGCGCTGGGAGCGTTCCGTCGTCCGGCGCGGCCGGTCGCCGCTGCTGGACACCCGGCTGTTCACCGGCACGCCGGGCTACGCCTCGGGTGCCGCCGTCGGCGCGCTCTACTTCTGCGGGTTCGCCGGGATCTGGCTGGTCTTCGCGATGTTCTTCCAGCAGGGTCTCGGCTACACGCCGCTGCAGTCGGGCCTGTCGGTGACGCCGTTCGCGCTGGGCTCGGCGGTGTCCGCGGCCGTCGCCGGGCGGCTCGTGCCGACGTACGGCCGGCGGCTGACCGTCACCGGCCTGGCCATGGTCGCGCTGGGCCTGCTCGCGGTGGCGTTGCTCGCCGAGTTCGTCCCGCCGGCGGCGTCCGGGTGGGCGTTCGCGCTGCCGCTGCTGTTCGCGGGGGTGGGCGGCGGCATGGTGATCTCGCCGAACACGACGCTGACGCTGGAGTGCGTGCCGGTCCGGATGGCGGGCGTCGCGGGCGGCGCGCTGCAGACCGGGCAGCGGATCGGCACGGCCATCGGCACCGCCGTGCTCGCGTCGGTGTTCGGCACGGTCGTCGGCTCCGCGAAGGACTACCCGCTCGCGCTCACCGTCGCGCTGTGCTGCGCGGCCGGCCTGACGTGCGCCGCGCTGGCCCTCGCGATCGCCGAACTCCGGGCGCGGCGCCACCGTGCGCAGACCGCGGAGCACGAAAGGGACGAGCGACGGGCCGAGACGTCCGCCGCGGACGTCCAGCGGGGCTGAGACACTACTTTCCGCAGATTAGCGATGCTCCATCCGGGTGACGAGCGCGGAAAGGCACTGGTGCTACACAGAGCGACCGGGTAGATCTTATGGAGCCTTCACTGCGCGGCTTCGGCTACCGACAGTGGCAATCGGTCGGCCACCCGGGGATGGGGTGACCGGCCCGAGCGATCGAGGCGTCCGGAGTACGAGGGAATGGACACACTCGGTCACCTTCCATCCAGTGAGTTGTCGGCGTCCGCGGGGGACCGTCCGGCACTCGAGGAAGGGATGCCCATCGGCAGCCGCCGGCGCGTGACGGCAGCGGGTGGGCCCGGGTGAGGGGGAACCGGGCCCGCCCGTTCTTCGTGTCGTGCTTCCACCCCGCTCGTGATCATGTTGGGATGACCGCGTCCGACAGGCACGACACCGGGAGCTCCGATGACCCAGCAGCCGTCGCGGCCGGAGAGCCGGCTCCGGGTGTGGTACCGGCCGATGCGCTCGCGCGACAGCGGTGAACACCACCGCGTCGCGACGCCCTTGGAACTGCTGTTCGACCTCTGTTTCGTGGTCGCCGTCGGCCAGGCCGCGGCTTCGCTGCACCACGCGCTGGCCGAAGGCCACGCCGCCCACGGCGTCTCGTCGTTCGCGATGGTCTTCTTCGCGATCTGGTGGGGCTGGCTGAACTTCAGCTGGTTCGCCTCGGCGTTCGACACCGACGACGTCCCGTACCGGCTGGCCACGCTCGTGCAGATCGCCGGCGGGCTGACCGTCGCGGCGGCCGTGCCGAGCGCGTTCGAAGGCGACTTCCGGCTGATGGTCGCCGGGTACGTCCTGATGCGTCTCGCGCTCGTGTTCCAGTGGCTGCGGGCCGCGCGGTCGGACCCGGGCTGCCGGCCGGCCGCGCTGCGGTACGCCGCCGGCATCGCGGTCGTCCAGCTGCTGTGGGTTTCCTACCTGTGGCTGCCGCACGGGGTGCAGGTGGTGGCCTTCGTGGTGCTCGCCGTCCTGGAGATGGCGGTGCCGGTGTGGGCGGAACGGCGCCACGGCACCACGTGGCACCCGCACCACATCGCCGAGCGGTACGGCCTGTTCACCCTGATCGTGCTCGGCGAGGTGATCCTCAGCGCGACGAACGCGATCAAGGAAGGCACGGCGGAGCCGGGGCACACCGGCGCGCTGGTCTCGCTGGCCGCGGCCGGGCTGGTGCTCGTGTTCTCCATGTGGTGGCTGTACTTCGACCGCCCGGGACACGTGCGGCTCGTCCGGCGCCCGACGATGTTCACGTCGATGAGCTGGGGTTACGGGCACTACTTCATCTTCGCTTCCGTCGCGGCCGTCGGCGCCGGGCTCGAAGTGGCGGTCGCGTACGACACGGGGACGCTGCACGGTCTCGGCGGCGTGGCCGCCGCGTTGCCGACCACGATCCCGGTCGCGGTCTTCCTGCTGGGCGTGTGGCTGCTGCACATCGGGCCGACCAACGAGTGCCGGCCGATCGCCATCGGCTTCCCGGTGACGGCGGTGCTCGTCCTGGCGGCGTCGTTCACGCCGGCGCCGATCCACGTCGCCGCGGTTCTGACGGCCGCACTCGTCGCGCTGACGGTCATCGCGACCCACGGGGAGCCCCAGCCGGCCTGAGCGCGAATCGGTGCAGGTCAGCGGCCTGGCGCGCTAAAAGGGACCCCCCTGTGCGAGGGGGTTTCGGGGGCATGTAAAGTTCTCCAAGTCGCCAGGGAAACCGGGTGGCCGCCGGGAACACGAACCAAGCTCCCACGATCGTGGTAGAGTGGGTGGTCCCGAACCAGGGTGGTATCCCTGGAACAAAGCTTGAAACAAAAGCCGAAGACCAAGGCGCTTCGCGGCGCGGCGGTCCGA
>NZ_JBGDMD010000011.1:0-388406 GCF_041679295.1 Amycolatopsis kentuckyensis
CAATGCTCTCAAAGGAACCTCAGTACGAGGTTCAATACATAAGCTCTACTGGCTTAGTTCACTAGCACACTGTTGAGTTCTCAAGCAACACACCCCGAGTCGCACCGCCGTCAAGCGGCCTTACTCGAAGCGAGTTATTCCTAGCAGTTTGTGTGGGCCACCCACTCAATCGCGATCCGCGAGAGCTTGGTTCGTGTCCCTGCCGCCCGGTTTCCCTGGCGACTTGGAGAACTTTACATGCCCCGAAAGGGCCCGAAACAGGGGGGTCCCTTAACAAGATCAGCGCAGGTCAGACCCCACGACGAAGCCCGTCTGCGGCCCAGTCTGCACCCCCGGGCCCCGGAGCGCCAGCGAAAGAACATTGCTCCGACTACATTGCACCGTATTGCTCCGCGGCAAAGCTCCGCCTAGCGTCGGCCGCATGAACCTCGCCCACGACGACCTCGGCCCCCGGGACGGACAGCCGGTCCTGCTGGTCCACGGCCACCCCTTCGACCGCTCCATGTGGCGTCCCCAGGCCGAGCACCTGGCCGGGCGGGGCTACCGAGTGGTGACACCGGACCTCCGGGGCTACGGCGACTCCCAGACCACCGACACCAAGACCGGCCTCGACGTCTTCGCGACGGACCTCGTAGAGCTGGCCGACCACCTGGGGCTGGCGAGCTTCGTCCTCGGCGGCCTCTCCATGGGCGGCCAGATCGTCATGCAGCTCGTCGCCGACCACCCGCAAAGGGTGAAGGCCCTTCTCTTGGCCGACACCTTCCCCGGCCTCGACACCCCGGCGGCGAAGCAAGCCCGCTACGACACCGCCGCGAGGATCACCGAGGAAGGCATGGAGCGCTACGCCGACGAGCTCCTCCCCAAGATGATCTCGAAGCGGACCCGCGCGACCAGGCCCGACGTCGAGGCCCACGTCCGCCGCATGATGCGCAACGCGCCGAAGGAAGGAGCCGCGGCCGCTCTGCGGGGCCGCGCCGAGCGTCCCGACTACACACCGGCCCTCAAGCGCATCGACGTCCCGGCCCTGGTCGTCGTCGGCAGCGAAGACGAGTTCACCCCGGTCGCCGACGCCGAGCTCATCCACCGGGAGATCGGCGGTTCGACCCTGGTGGTGATCGAGGGCGCGGGCCACCTGCCTAACCTGGAGTGCGAGACCGAGTTCGACGAGGCACTCAGCACCTTCCTGAAGAACAGCGGAGCCACCCCATGACCCAGCAGACCGTGTTCGTGACCGGCGCCAGCGCCGGCTTCGGCGACGCCATCGCGCGCCGGTTCGTCGCCGAGGGCGACCGGGTGATCGCCGTCGCCCGCAGCGAGGACAAGCTCGAGAAGCTGGCCGGCGAGCTCGGCGACGCCGTCCTGCCTGTGACCCTGGACGTCAGCGACCCCGAAGCGGTCCGGCAGAAGATCGAAGCTCTCCCCGGGGAGTGGGCAGCAGTCGACGTCCTGATCAACAACGCCGGCCTGGCCAAGGGCCTCGAGCCCGCCCACAAGGCCGAGCTCGACGACTGGGACCAGATGATCGCGACCAACGTCCGCGGCCTCGCGCACGTCACGCGCGCGCTGCTGCCCGGCATGGTCGAGCGCGGCCGCGGCCACGTGATCAACATCGGCTCGATCGCCGGCACCTACCCCTACCCCGGCGGCAACGTCTACGGCGCGACCAAGGCGTTCGTCCACCAGTTCAGCCTCAACCTGCGCAGTGACCTGCACGGCACCGGCGTGCGCGTGACGAACGTCGAGCCCGGCATGGTCGGGGGCACGGACTTCTCCAAGGTCCGCTTCGACGGCGACGCGGCCAAGGCCGACAAGGTCTACGAGGGCACCACCCCGCTGACCGCCGAGGACGTCGCCGAATCCGTCTACTGGGCGGCGAGCCAGCCGAAGCACGTCAACATCAACGTCATCGAGCTGATGCCGGTGGTGCAGAGCTTCTCGGCCCTGCAGATCTACCGGGAATCCTGAAACAGGGAGAGGAGCGCCTGCTGCTCCGGGTCCGACCCGGTCAGCAGGCGCTTGGTCCGCGGCCGCCCGCCGGTCGACGGATACGTCAGGACCAGCTCGCCGATGCCCGCGAGCTGGTCCAGCAGCTCCCGGACCGACAGGTTCATGCCCGCCCGGTCCGCCTCGCGGCGCATCAGGTGGGTCACCGTCGCCGCCAGCACCGACACCAGGCCGTGGGCCGCGATCCGCGCGCGCGTCCATTCCCAGCGCGGGGTCGGGCTGGTGAGCGCGGGCCCGGTCAGCCAGCGGAACGTCGACTCGAGGTGAGTGCGGGCGCGGTAGGCCGTGACGACGTCGCCGACCGGCCAGTCCCGGTCGGTGACCAGCACCTGCTTGCCGAAGAACTCGTCGTCCAGCCGGGCCAGGGCGGCGGAGTCGATCCGCCGTTCCACCCGGATCTCGCCGGGCCGGGTGCCGCTGAGCACGGCGGTGAGGACGCGTTCGATGCGCCGGCCCCGCGTGACCCGGCCGATTTCGGCGTGCACCTGCGCGCGGTCGCCGCGGTGGGTGCCGGCGGCCAGCGCCGCGGCCAGGCCGTCCAGCTCGCGGGTGGTGGTGGCCAGCTCGTCGGCGAACGCCCGGGACTGGGCCGCATGCAGGGTCGCCGAGTGGGTCAGGATCACCCGGCGGCGGACACCGTCGACCACCGCGTGCGTGTCCAGCGCGGTGAGCCCGGCGAACCGCTCGGGGTCGACGCGCTTGCGGGCGGACGCGGGCTGCGTCAGCAGCTCCGGGTGGTCGGTCAGCGGCAGCGAGCCGACGAACCCGCTGCGGGAACCGAGGTCGAGCTGCGCGGCCTGCCCGGCGTGGAAGACCAGCGTCGCCGGGCCCAGCTCGCCGGTCAGCGCGGCGAACGTCGGGGCGTTGTCGCGGCGGTACAGCCGCGAGGCCAGCGGGATGGCGCCGTCACGGGTGACGCGCAGCCCCACGCCGGCGAGCACCTCCCGGCAGGCCGAGGGCAACGTGCAGTCCGCGGGGGCGAACACGGCGAACTGCGGAACGTCGACGGCGAGGGCTTCGTGGTCGTCGAGGGTCTCGAGGACGGCGGCGGAAACGGTCTCCTCGATGCCCGCGATCCGCTCCGGGGTCAAGCGTTCCAGCGCCCGCCACAGACCATCCACTGTGGACAGCCGGACCAGGTCCGCGGCCGCGCTCCTGCCCCACCACTCGCCGATCGGCGTGTCCGGCGCGGTCGCGCGGTGCAGCACCGCCACGGCCAGGGTCAGGCCCAGCGACGGCTTCGAGCGCACGACGTCGTCGACGCGGCGGACGAAGTCCAGCCGGGACAGCGTCGCCCACACCGCGGCGACGTCGCCGTACGTCCGGTGCGATGCCGCGGCCGGTTCGCCGCCGGGGACGGCCCGGGCGATCTCGTCGGCCGTGCCGAGATAACGCTGGGTCACCACCCGGGGCTTGCCGTCGACCCGGGCGGACTCCGCCAGGTAGTAGTACGTCCGGCCGCCGATCTTCTTGCCGACCACAGATGCCACCCTTTAGGTAATACACCCCGCACCGGTGATCGACAACCCGCTGAGCGCGCTGACCTGCGACGACGATCACGTCCGGGTACAACCGCAGCCAGGTGCGGAACGCACACTGGCTGGTCGCGCGAGGACGGTCCTAGCGTGGGCGGAATGGGACCCGAACCCGACGCCACCACCCCGACCGCCTCCGCGATGCGCCGCGCGCTCGCCCGGGCGCGTGACGGGAAGACACTGGACGTCACCGAAGCGGCCGTCCTGCTGCACGCCCGCGGCGACGACCTCACGACGCTTTCCGAGTACGCCTCCCGCATCCGCGACGCCGGCCTGGCCGAGGCCGGGCGCGCCGGGATCATCACCTACAGCCGCAAGGTGTTCATCCCGCTGACCCGCCTGTGCCGCGACCGCTGCGGCTACTGCACGTTCGTCACGGTGCCGGGCCGGCTCGAATCGCCGTTCCTTTCGCCGGACGAGGTGCTCGACATCGCCCGCAAGGGTGCCGAGATGGGCTGCAAGGAAGCCCTCTTCACGCTCGGCGACCGGCCCGAGGACCGCTGGAAGGCCGCCCGCGACTGGCTGGACGCGCACGGCTACGACGACACGCTCTCCTACGTCCGCGCGATGGCCATCCGCGTGCTGGAGGAGACCGGCCTGCTGCCGCACCTCAACCCGGGCGTGCTGACCTGGCAGGACTTCCAGCGGCTCAAGCCGGTCGCGCCGTCGATGGGCATGATGCTGGAGACCACCGCGACCCGGCTGTGGAGCGAGAAGGGCGGGCCGCACTACGGCTCCCCGGACAAGGATCCGGCGGTCCGGCTCCGCGTGCTCGAAGACGCCGGTCGCAGCTCGGTCCCCTTCACCACCGGTGTCCTGATCGGCATCGGCGAGACGTTCGAGGAGCGCGCCGACGCGCTGTTCGAAATCCGCAAGGTCGCCAAGACCTACGGCGGCATCCAGGAAGTCATCGTGCAGAACTTCCGGGCCAAGCCGGACACGAAGATGCGCGCGACGCCGGACGCCGACCTCGAAGAGCTGGCTGCGAACATCGCCGTCGCGCGGCTGGTGCTCGGCCCGAAGATGCGCATCCAGGCGCCGCCGAACCTGATCGGCAGCCAGTACGACCTCATGATCCGCGCCGGCATCGACGACTGGGGCGGCGTCTCGCCGCTGACCCCGGACCACGTCAACCCGGAACGCGCGTGGCCGCAGATCGACGAGCTCGCCCGCCGCACCGAGAAGGCCGGCTTCGAGCTCAAGGAACGGCTGACGATCTACCCCGAGTACGTCAAGGCCGGCGAGCCGTGGCTGGACCCGCGGATCACCCGGCACGTCGCCGCGCTCGTCGACTACGACACCGGGATGGCGCGCGAGGACGCGATGCCGGTCGGCATCCCGTGGCAGGAGCCGGACGGCGGCTGGCAGGAGTCCGGCCGCACCGACCTGCACACCGAGATCGACACCAGCGGCCGCACCGAAGACCGCCGAAGCGACTTCGACTCCGTGTACGGGGACTGGAAGGAGATCGGCGACCGGATCAAGACCGGGCCGGCCAAGTTCGACACGGACATCCTGGAAGCCTTGCGCAGCGCGGAAAAGGACCCGGCCGGCCTGTCCGACGACGCCGCGCTGGCGTTGCTCCACGCCGACGGTCGCGAGCTGGACGCGTTCACGAAGCTCGCCGACGACCTGCGGCGCGAGACGGTCGGCGACGACATCACGTTCGTCGTCACGCGGAACATCAACTTCACCAACGTCTGCTACACGGGTTGCCGCTTCTGCGCGTTCGCTCAGCGTCGCACCGACGCCGACGCGTACACGCTCTCGCTGGAGCAGGTCGGCGACCGCGTCGACGAGGCGTGGGCCGCGGGCGCGACCGAGATCTGCATGCAGGGCGGCATCCACCCGGACCTGCCGGGCACCGCGTACTTCGACCTCGCGGCCGAGGTCAAGCGCCGGCAGCCGGACATCCACCTGCACTCCTACAGCCCGATGGAGGTCGTGAACGGCGCTTCGCGGACCAACCTGTCCCTTCGCGACTGGCTGATCGCGGCGAAGGAGTCCGGCGTGGACTCGCTGCCGGGCACGGCGGCGGAGATCCTCGACGACGACGTCCGCTGGGTGCTCACCAAGGGCAAGCTGCCGACGTCGGAGTGGATCAAGGTCGTCACGACCGCGCACGAGGTCGGGCTGCCGACGACGTCCACGATGATGTACGGCCACGTCGACACGCCGGCGCACTGGGTCGCGCACCTGAAGCTGCTCGCGCGGCTGCAGCGTGAGGGCCTGGAGAAGCACGGGCGACGCGGGTTCAGCGAGTTCGTGCTGCTGCCGTTCATCCACCAGAGCTCGCCGATCTACCTCGCCGGCCTCGCCCGCGCCGGGGCGACCGTGCGCGAGAACCGAGCGGTGCACGCGCTGTCCCGGCTGCTGCTGCACGGCATGATCGACAACATCCAGAGCTCCTGGGTGAAGCTCGGCGTGGAAGGCAGCCGCGCGGTGCTGCAGGGCGGCGTCAACGACATCGGCGGCACGCTGATGGAGGAGACGATCAGCCGGATGGCGGGCGCGTCCAACGGGTCGTACAAGACGATCAGCGACATGCGCGAGATGGTCGAACCACTCGGCCGTCCGCTGGTGCAGCGGACGACGGGGTACGGCCGGCCGTCGGCCGAGCGCGTCGCCGCCGCGGAGGCGTCGGACGGCGTCGCGACGGCGGTGCGCAAGCCGCTGCTGCCCCTGCTGACCCCCTGACGGAACCGACGTGAATGACTCATTCACGTCGCCTGGCGACATGAATGAGTCATTCACGTCATCCGCTACCCTTCCGCCGCATGGGGGTTTCACGCTTCGCGCCGCTGCTCGTCCTCGCGCTCTTGGTGGGCTGTGAAAGCCCGCCACCACCCGCGCCGACACCCACGCCGACGCCGAGCCCGACGTACGGGCCACCGCCGTCGAGTGGACTGTCGCTTTCGGTCGGCCAGTTCGAAGCCGGGCTTGGGCACCGCGCGAGCGTGCTGACGCTGACCAACCGGGACACCGCGCCGCGGAAGGTCACCGGCTACCCCGACCTGAAGATCCTCGCGGGTGACGGCTCCCCGCTCGAGGTGAAGGTCGAGCACGGCACTTCGTACTTCGCGCGCGACCTCGGCCCGCAGGACCTGACCGTCCAACCGGGCGAGAAGGTCGTGGCCGTGCTCGCGTGGTCGGCGACCGTCACGAGCGGCGACACGCGCACCGGCGCGGCAATCGCCGTGGTCCCGGTTCCGGGCGAGCCTGCGCAAAAGCAGCCCCTCGACACCGATCTCGGCACCACCGACACCGTCACCGTCAGCTCGTGGGCCACCGAGGTGGGGGCCTGACGACCCTGTGTCACCGCTCACAAACCGACGGTTGACCAGCGGGACTCTGTGCTAACTCTGGTCCTTCACCCGCCGGAAGGGACCTCGATGAGCACCTCCGTAGCGCCACTGGAAATGGTCGACACCGACCGCTACCCGCTCACCGAACCGGACAGCCCCGCGTGGCGGGAGACCGTCGGGCGCACCCGGGCCGACCTGGCCGACGCCGGGTGCAGCGTGCTCGCCGACTTCATCCGGCCCGAGCTGCAGGAAGCCCTTCGCGCGGAGTGCGCCGCGCTGGAGCCGCACGCTTACACGAAGATCGAGAAGGTCAACGCCTACAACACGGCGATCGACGAGCCGCTGCCCGAGGACCACCCGGGCCGCACGATCATGGAGCGCGGCAACGCCTTCGTCGCGCGGGACCGCATCCCCGCGTCGTCGATCATCGCGCGGCTCTACACCAGCCCGCTGTTCCAGCGGTTCGTCGCCGACTGCTTCGGCCTGCCGGAGCTGCACGAGCTGGCCGACCCGCTGTCCGGCCTGACGCTCAACGTGATCGCGCCCGGCCGCGCGCACCCGTGGCACTTCGACACGAACTCCTACACCGTGAGCATGCTGACGCAAGCCGCCGAAGCGGGCGGGACCTTCGAATACTGCCCGGGCATCCGGTCGGCGGCGGACGAGAACTTCCCGGCCGTCCGGGCCGTGCTCGCCGAGGACGGCACCCAGCCGGTCCAGCGCCTCGGCCTCCGTCCGGGGGACCTGCAGCTCTTCCAAGGACGCTTCGCCTTGCACCGGGTCAGTACGGTGGAGGGTGCGATCGCGCGGTACTCCGCGATCTTCGCCTACAGCGAGCGCCCGGGGGTCATCGGCAGCGCGGAGCGGACCAGGCAGCTGTTCGGCCGGGTCCTGCCCGCCCACCTGGCCGGGCGCACCGACCGTGGCGACGAGTTGCTCGACTGATCAGGAGCCAGGCCAGTGCCTTTCGACTCGACCGGCAAGATCTCGTTCGACCACATCTACACCGCGCCCGACCCGAGGCCGTTCTTCGGCACCCTGCGGCGCGTGAACTACGAAATCCCGCAGCTGGCGAAGCCGTACTTCGCGAAGCTGATCGCCGAACACCCGGCCGAGCGCCCGACCGTGCTGGACGTCGGGTGCTCGTACGGCGTCAACGCGGCCTTGAGGCGCTGTGACGCCACGATGGACGACCTCTACGCGCACTACACCGACCCGGACGTGCGGGCACTCAGCCACGCGCAGCTGATCGAAGCCGACCGCGCCCGCGTCACCGATCCGGGCGGGGCGAAGTTCTACGGCCTGGACGCGTCGGCGCCGGCGCTCGAGTACGCGCTTTCCACCGGGTTCCTCGACGAAGCGATCCACGCGGACTTCGAAAGCGACGACCCGGACAGCACCCAGCGCAAACTGCTCGACGACGTCGACCTCGTGCTCTCGACCGGCTGCGTCGGCTACGTCACCGAGAAGACGCTCTCCCGGATCGCCCGCGGGTCGCGGCCGTGGATGGCGCACTTCGTGCTGCGGATGTTCTCCTACGAACCGGTCGCCGACAGCCTGGCCGGACTCGGGTACGAGACCGCGCAGGTCCCGGGCGTGTTCCGGCAGCGGCGGTTCGCCTCCGCCGAGGAGCAGGCGCAGATCCTCGACACCCTCGACACCGCCGGCGTCGACCCGACCGGGCTCGAATCGGATGGTTGGCTGTACGCACAGCTGTATGTTTCCCGACCTGACAGCGCAGCCGCTCTGGCTACCGCGCTGGGCAACTTCGACGAAGAAGGATGACCGTGAGCAGTCCGGACTGGTCCACCCGCACCTTCGGCAACGAGGACCGGCTTCCCCGCGTCCCCGTCCCCACGCTGGAGGACAGCCGCCGCCGTTTCCTCGAGTGGTGCGCCCCGCTGCTGACGCCGGACGAGCTGGCCGAGACCGAGACGGCCTTCGCGGACTTCCTCGCAGGCCCCGGGCCCGAACTGCAGGCCGCGCTCGAGGAGTACGACCGCTCACCCGGTGTGCGCAGCTGGCTCGACACGTTCTGGCCATACCGCTACCTCGGCCGCCGCGACCGGATCGCACTCAACGCCAACTTCTTCTTCCTGTTCCAGGACTCCCCGCTCGGCCAGGTCGAGCGCGCGGCCGAGCTGACCGCGTCCGCCGTGGACTACAAGCTGAAGCTCGACGACGAACGCGTGCCGCCGGTGCTCCTGCGCGGCACGCCGCAGTCGATGGTGCAGCACCAGTACCTGTTCTCGGCGACGCGGATCCCCGGCGAGCTGCTGGACACCGCGCGCACGCGGTTCCCGTCGCCCGAGCGGCACATCGTCGTGTTCTCGAAGGGCACGCCGTTCCGCATGGACGTCCTCGCCGAGGACGGGCGCCCGTACTCGCCGGAGCAGATCGCCGACGGGCTGCGCGCGATCCTCAAGGACGACCACGTCACCGACGTCCCGGCCGGTCCGTTCACGACGAAGGCGCGCGCGGAGTGGGCGGCTTCGCGGGCCGCGCTCATCGAGGCGGGCAACGCCGCCGCGCTGGAGACCATCGAGACCGCGCTGTTCTGCCTGTGCCTGGACGACTTCACGCCGGCGAACGCCCTGGAGGCGGGCGACCGGCTGCTGTACGGCGACAACCGCTGGTACGACAAGGCCGTCTCGCTGATCGTGTTCGAGGACGGCACCGCGGGGATCAACGTCGAGCACTGTGAACTCGACGGCACGACGATCCTCGGCTTCACCGACGCTCTCCTGAGCGGCTCGCGCGAGGAGCGTGAACCGGCTGACGGCGTCCCGGGCTATGAAGTCGTCGAGTTCACGCTGACCGACGCCCTCCGCGAAGACGCGCGCGCCGCCCGAGAAGCCTTCAAGGCCTACGCGGACGCGACGGCGACGCAGACCGTGTCGTTCGACGTCGGCGCCAACCGCGCGAAGGAGCTGGGGATGTCCCCGGACGCCTTCGCGCAGATGTCGTACCAGCTCGCGCATCGCCGCGCGAAGGGCCTGACGGGTGCGACGTACGAGTCGATCGCGACGCGGCAGTTCCAGAACGGCCGGACCGAAGCGATGCGGGTCGTGACGCCGGAGGTTGTGCGCTTCGCCGACGTCATGACTTCGCCGGACGCCTCTCTTGAAGAAAAGCGTGCCGCGTTCCGTGCCGCTGCCGCGAAGCACGTTTCGCGGGCGAAGGAGTGCCAGGCCGGGGACGCGCCGGAGCAGCACCTGTGGGAGCTGCAGCTGATCGCGAAACGCCGCGGGGAAGCCACGGACCTGCCGCTGTACTCCTCGCCGGGCTGGCTGAAGTCACGGGACGACTACCTGAGCACCAGCTCGGCGCCGTCGGTCAACATCCAGTACTTCGGCTTCGGCTCGACGAGCCCGCAGTGCATCGGCATCGCGTACGTGCTGCTGCCGGACCGCTGGAACATCTACCTCAGCACGCCGAAGCACGTCTCGGCCGAGATGTACCGCTTCGCGGACGAACTCGCCGTCGCGGTGCGGGAGCTGCAGGAGCTACTGGCCGAGTAGGCGTCCCAAGGCGGCCTTGGGTGCGTCTGACGCATCCAAGGCCGCCTTGGGTGTGTCTGACGCACCGAAGGCCACGTTGGGGCGCTCGAGGCGGGCCGCGCTACTGGCCGAGTAAGCGCCGCAACCAGGTCAGCCGGGCGGCGCGCGCCGCCCGGCTGAGCCGCGCTTCGGGGGCCAGCGAGTCGAAGCCGTGGAAGCCGCCCGGCCACACGTGCAGTTCCGCCTCGCCGCCCGCCTGCCAGAGGCGGCTCGCGTAGGCGACGACCTCGTCGCGGAACGTCTCGGCCGTGCCGACGTCCAGGAACGCCGGCGGCAGGCCGGAAAGGTCGTCGGCGCGGGCCGCGGCGGCGTAGGCCGGGACGTCCTCGAGGCCGCCCAGGTAGGCCGTCCAGCCGACGTTGTTGGCCGTGCGGTCCCACAACCCGCGGCCGTCGAGGTCGACCGCCGACGGGGTGTCGTTGCGGTCGTCGAGCATCGGGCAGAGCAGCAGCTGCCCGGCGAGGGCCGGGCCGCCGCGGTCGCGGGCCAGCAACGCGGTCGCGGCCGCGAGCCCGCCGCCCGCGCTGATCCCGCCGAGCACGAGCGGGCCGGCGAACCGCTCGGCCGTCCACCGCAGACCGGCGTAGCAGTCCTCGACCGGCGCCGGGTACGGGTGCTCGGGGGCGAGCCGGTAGCCGGGCGAGACGATCGTCAAGTCCAGTTCGCCCGCCCAGGTCAGCAGGTTCGGCACGTCGGCACCGAGGTGGCTGCCGACGATCGTGCCGCCGCCGTGCACGTAGTACAGGACGCCCGCGCTCGACGCCGGCGTCATCACCAGCAGCGGGACGTCCCCCGCGTGTTCTTCGGCGACCTTGTACCCGGGGTGTGCGGCGGCCAGCTCCTCGACGGTCCGGTGCTCGGCGGCGTTCAGCTCGCGCCGGCCGGGGATGTCGGCGAGCGACGCCAGCGGCGGCCGGAGGGCGCGCAGCACTTCGACGACGGGCGCCAGTTCCGGGTCGAACGGCGGCGGCGTCACGACGTCGGGTCCGAGACGACGAGGACCAGGGAGCCGTCGAACGTCTGCTGTTCGCGCAGCCTTCCGTAGCGGCGGTCCCACGTGCCGTCGTCGAGGTCGTGCTGCAGTTCGGCGGCGAAGCGGTGGTGCACGCGGTCGTCGACGAAGCTCCACGCCGAGCACGACAGCCGCGCGCCCGGGTCGAGCAGGCGTTCCGGCCGCGCGTAGTAGGCCTCGTTGAAGCCGTCGGTGCAGTCGATCGGGATCGGCACGCCGACGATCGACGTGTGGCCGCCGAGCCCGTCGGCGATGTCGTCGACCGACGGGTAGCGCCGCGCCTCGGTCTCGATCACCTCGGGCGCGTAGTCGAGCAGCCAGAACCGCCGCAGCAGCGCGGGATCGCAGGTCAGGATGGCGATCGGGCCGCGGGTGACCCGCCGCATCTCCTTGAGCCCGGTCCACAGGTCGTTCCACTGGTGGACGCTGAACGTGCTCATCGCGCCCTCGAACGCCCGGTCCGGGAACGGGAGCTTTTCGGCCACCGCGTCGACCGCCGGCGGCAGGTCCGCCGGCCGCTGCGCGCGCATCGACGCGGACGGCTCGACGGCGGTCACTTCGCGGTCTTCGGGCTCGTACGCGCCGGCGCCCGCGCCGACGTTGAGCACGGTCCGCGCGTCGCCCAGCGCGTCGAGGATGTACTGGCCGATACGGGGATCCGGCTTGCGGTAGTCGGTGTAGACCCCGCCGATCGCGCCGTAGTCCGCGTCCCCGGCGCTGCCGTCCGCACGTCGCTGGCTCATGCCTGAAAACTATCAGCGCGCTCCGCCGTCGACGGCGTTGCTCCGCAGGGCGCAACCGAACGTCGGGCATCCGGCGCAGTCGTCAATTCCTGTCGCAAACTTGCGTAAGTTCGTCCAACTATTGCGATTTCCTGTCCAGGATTCGTATGATCCGGATCACAGAGGTCCCCACCTGCTGCGGAAAGGCCAGTGCCGCCCATGTCTCCCAGCTCTGTCTTCAGCGCGCCCAAAATCCGGTTGGGTGCGGCAGCCGCCGCCGTACTCACTGCCGTCGGACTCACGATCGCCGCTGCTCCCGCGGGGAATTCGGCCCTCGCGGCCGGCCGCGGCGCGAGCGTGCCCTTCGTCGAACAAGAAGCGGAAGCCGCTGCCACCAACGGCTCGGTCATCGGCCCGAACCGCGCGGCGGGCACGCTCGCCGGGGAAGCGTCCGGCCGGAAAGCCGTGACGCTGTCCGGTCAAGGCCAGTACGTCGAATTCACGCTCACCGCGCCGGCCAACTCGATCGACTTCCGGTACAGCGTCCCGGATTCCGTGAACGGGACGATCTCGCTCTACGTCGGCGGTGCCCACAACCGCGACATCGCGCTGACGTCGAAGTGGGCCTGGTACTACGGCTCGTACCCGTTCACCAACAACCCGGGTGACGGGCACGCGCACCACTTCTACGACGAGACCCGCGCGCTGCTCGGCACCTCGTACCCGGCCGGCACCAAGATCAAGCTGCAGGTCGACGCGGGTGACGTCCCGGCGACGATCGACCTCGCCGACTTCGAACAGGTCGGCGCGGCGGCCACGCGGCCGGCGAACTCGGTGTCCGTCACCGACTACGGCGCGACAGCCGGCGACACGAGCGACGACGCCGGCGCGTTCGACTCCGCCGTGGCCGCGGCGAAGAGCCAGGGCAAGGAGGTCTGGATCCCGTCCGGCACCTTCACCCTCGGCCACCACATCACGGTCGACCAGGTGACGATCCGCGGCGCGGGGCCCTGGTACTCGGTGCTCACCGGCCCGCGTGCCGGCGTCTTCGGCAAGGGCGAACCGGCGAGCTGCGGGACGTCGACCTACCCCGGCAACCCGGCCGTGCCCGGCACGAGCAGCGCGGTGAAGCTCTACGACTTCGCGATCATCGGCCAGGTCGACGCCCGCGTCGACTGCGACCAGTCCAACGCCATCGGCGGCGCGCTGGGCGGCGGCTCGGTCGTGCAGAACCTGTGGCTGCAGCACACGAAGGTCGGGCTGTGGCTCGACGGGCCGTTCGACGGGCTCACCGTGGCCGGCAACCGGATCCTCGACCAGACCGCCGACGGGCTGAACCTGCACCAGGGCATCAGCAACGTCACGGTGACGAACAACTTCCTGCGCAACACCGGCGACGACGGCCTGGCGATGTGGTCGGAGCACGACGCCGACCACCACAACACGTTCTCCTTCAACACCGTGCTGCTGCCGATCCTCGCCAACAACATCGCGATCTACGGCGGGCACGACAACACCGTGTCCGACAACGTCGTGGCCGACAACCAGGACCAGGGCGGCGGGATCCACATCGCGAACCGGTTCAGCGCGGTGCCACTGTCGGGCACCACGACGGTCGCGCGCAACACCGCGATCCGCACCGGGGTGCTCGACTCGAACTGGCAGTTCGGCGTCGGCGCCCTGTGGTTCGACGGCCGCGACTCGGCGATCACCGGCCGCGTCGACGTCACCGACCTCGACCTGCTGGACAACAACTACGAGGCGATCCAGTTCATCGACGGCAACACCACGGACGTGCACTTCACGAACGTCCGGATCAGCGGCGCCGGCACGTTCGCCTGGCAGCTGCAGTCGAAGCCGACGGGTTCGGTGAAGAACGTCGTCGCCACCGGGATCGGGCGAGCGGGCGTCTACAACTGCCTCGGCCCGGACGCGCTCGCCGGACTGGCCGACCAGGGCGGCAACTCCGGCTGGACGACGACGTTCTGCGGCTCCTGGCCGACGCCGGTCTACGGCTCGGACAACGGCGGCACGACGACCCCGCCGCCGACCACCACGCCGACTCAGCCGGCAGGGAACCTCGCCCTGCACAAGACGGTCAGCGCTTCCGGCTCGCAGGGCGGCTTCCCGCCTTCGAACGCGGTCGACGGGGACGCGAATTCCTATTGGGAGAGCACGAACAACGCGTTCCCGCAGTCGGTGACCGTCGACTTCGGCAGCACGGTCAGCGTCTCGCGGCTGGTGCTGAAGCTGCCTGCTTCGTGGGGAGCGCGCACCCAGACGATCTCCGTCGACGGCGTCAAGGCCGCCGCGACCTACGCGTTCGATCCGGCCTCCGGGAACACCGCGACCGTCAGCTTCCCGGCCACCTCGCAGCGCACCCTGCGCCTGACTTTCACCGGCAACACCGGCTGGCCCGCCGGTCAGCTGTCCGAACTCGAAGCCTATTCGTCCTGAGAGGTGATGAGGATGTCCCGCATTCCGGCTCTGCTCGCCGTCGCGCTCGCCGCGTCCGGCCTGACCGTGCTGTCCGGCGCCGCGCCCGCCGCCGCGGCGACCTGCCCGACGACCGCGTCCGGCGGTGCGAGCGTGCCGTTCCGGACCGTCGAAGCCGAGTGCTCGGCGACGAACGGCTCGGCCGTCGGCCCCGACTACACCCAGGCTTCGATCGCCTCGGAGGCCTCCGGGCGGCAGGCCGTGCGCATCACGACCGGCCAGTACGTCGAGTTCACGCTGCCCGCGGCGGCGAACTCGATCAACGTCCACTACAACCTGCCGGACGGGTCCTCGGGCCGGCTTTCGGTGTACGTCAACGGGACCAAGCTCGGCAGCGGCCTCTCGGTGACGTCCCGGTATTCCTATGTGGACACCAGTTGGATCCCGGGCGCGAAGACGCACCACTTCTTCGACGACGCCCGGTTGCTGTTCGGGCAGAACGCCTCGGCGGGCGCGAAGGTCCGGGTGGCGGCGGACTCCGGTGACGTCGGCCAGGCGACCATCGACCTCGCGGACTTCGAGCAGGTCGGCGGCGCGGGCTCAAAGCCGTCGGCCGCGCTGTCGGTGACCGACTACGGCGCCACGGCGAACGACTCTTCCGACGACTCGCAGGCGTTCCGCAACGCACTTTCGGCGGCGCGCTCCCAGGGGCGTGAGGTCTGGGTCCCGTCCGGCCGGTTCGAAATCGGCTCGGCGCTGCAGATCGACCAGACGACCGTCCGCGGCGCGGGTCAGTGGTACACGGTGTTGCACGGCAACAACATCTTCAACAACGGCAGCGCGTCCGGCAACATCAAGCTGTACGACTTCGCGGTGTTCGGCGACGTGACCGAGCGGAACGACGGCAGCCCGGACAACGCGTTCCACGGCGTGCTGGGCAACGGTTCGGTCGTGTCGGGGCTGTGGATCCAGGACACGAAGTGCGGGCTGTGGCTGATGAACGGCGCGTCGTCGAACGTCACGATCGAGAACAACCGCATCCTCGACACCCAGGCCGACGGCGTGAACTTCGACGGTGCCGTCACGAACTCGACGTTGCGCAACAACTACCTGCGCAACAACGGCGACGACGGGCTCGCGCTGTGGTCGAACGGCCAAGCCGACTCGGGCAACTCGCTGGTCAACAACACGATCGTGCAGCCGAACCTGGCCAACGGCATCGCGCTGTACGGCGGATCGAACAACACGGTGAGCGGCAACCTGGTGCAGGACACCAACGCCCTCGGCGGCGGCTACCTGGTCGCGAACCGGTTCAACTCGGTGCCGCTGTCCGGCACGGTCACGCTGTCGAACAACACGGCGCTGCGAGCGGGGGCGCTCGACCCGAACTGGCAGTTCGGTGTCGGCGCGTTGTGGTTCGACGCGCGCGACCAGGCGATCACCGGCGTCACGATCCGCGTGACCGGGTTCACCGCGATCCAGAGCCCGTACGAGGCGATCCAGTTCATCGACGGCAACGGCGCGGGCAAGCAGATCCAGGGCATCACGATCGACGGCGTCTCGGTGCAGGGCGTCGGCACGTTCGTGGCGCAGTCGCAGACGCAGGGGTCGGTGTCGATCAGCAACCTGACGGCGTCCGGCGTCGGCGTGACCGGGACGTACAACTGCCCGTACCCGACGTCGATCCCCCGCATGACCTTCAGCGGGTCGGGCAACAGCGGCTGGACCGGGACGTGGAGCGACTGCTCGACGTGGCCGGCGCCGAACTCGGGGCCGCCGCAGCCGCCCACGTCCGGCAGCAACCTCGCGCGCGGCAAGGCGATCAGCGCGTCGGCGTCGGTCGGTGGCTTCCCGCCGTCGAACGCGAACGACGGTGACGCGAACACGTACTGGGAGAGCGCGAACAACGCGTTCCCGCAGACGCTGACGGTGGACCTGGGCGCGGCGGCGTCGATCAACAAGGTGACGCTGAAGCTGCCGCCGTCGTCGGCATGGGGCGCGCGGACGCAGACGGTGACGATCTCGGGCAGCACGGACGGCGGGACGTACACGACGCTGGTGGGTTCGCGCGGCTACGCGTTCGACCCGGCATCCGGCAACACGGCGTCGGCGTCTTTCACGGCGACGTCGCAGCGTTTCGTCCGGCTGACGTTCACCGGCAACACCGGCTGGCCCGCGGGCCAGGTGTCCGAGTTCGAAGTGGCGGCTTCGTAGCTCGGCTGGTGACAAGCCCGTACCGGTGGGTGACACCGGTACGGGCTTGTCATACTTTTGCGCCCAGTTGCTGTAAAGTTTCACTCATGACGCGTCGTCTTGCCGAAGTCGCCCGCCAGGTCGGGGTCAGTGAAGCCACGGTCAGCCGGGTGCTCAACGGCCGGTCCGGGGTGTCCGCCAGCACCCGGGCCGCCGTGCTCACCGCGCTGGACGTGATGGGCTACGAGCGCCCCACCCAGCTGCGCGGCGAGCGGGCCCGCCTGGTCGGGCTGGTGCTGCCGGAGCTGCAGAACCCCATCTTCCCCGCGCTGGCCGAGATCATGGGCAACGCCCTCGCGCAGCAGGGGTTCACGCCGGTGCTGTGCACGCGGACCGCGGGCGGGGTGTCCGAGGCGGAGTACGTCGAGCTGCTCCTGCAGCAGCAGGTGTCGGGCGTGGTGTTCGCCGGCGGGCTGTACGCGCAGGCGGACGCGGTCCATTCGCACTACCACCACCTGGTCGAGCGCCGCCTGCCGACGGTGTTGATCAACGCGGCGGTCGAGCACCTGGGCCTCCCCCAGGTCTCGTGCGACGACGCGGTGGCGGTCGAGCAGGTCGTCGGCCACTTGAGCTCGCTGGGGCACGAGAAGATCGGGCTGGTGCTGGGGCCGTCGGACCACGTGCCGTCGCAGCGCAAGCTGGCGGCGTTCCAGGCGTACGCGGCGAAGCTGGGGTTACCGGTGCTGGACGAGCTGGTCGAGCACGGGATGTTTTCGATCGAGGGCGGCCACGCGGCGGCGGCGAGGTTGTACCCCCGAGGCGCAACGGCGGTGCTGTGCGCGAGCGACCTGCTGGCCTTGGGCGCGGTCCGCGCGGCGCGGCGGCAGGGCTTGTCGGTGCCGGAGGACATCTCGGTGGTGGGCTACGACGACTCGGCGTTGATGAACTGCACGGACCCGCCCCTGACGACGACCCGCCAGCCGATCGAAGCCATGGGACGGGCCGTGGTGGAGCTGCTGGTGAAGCGGATCAATGGTGGTGAAGTGGCGGCCGAGGAGTTGCTGTTCGCCCCGGAGCTGGTGGTCCGGGGGTCCACGGCGCGCCGCATCGCCTGACCCCCGACCGGATGTCATGAACAAGTCGTTCACCGCGCCGGACGCCCTGAACGAGTCGTTCATGGCGTGTGGGCGCCAGGCGGCCGCCGCGCGCGCCACCTGACCGGAACCGCTGTGGCCCGAAGGGTGCGACGGCTCGCGAGCCGTCGCACCCTTTCGCGCGCCAGGACTCAAAGCGCCCCAAGGCCGCCTTGGTTGCGTCTCACGCACCGAAGGCCGCATTGGTTGCGTCTCACGCACCGAAGGCCGCCTTGGGGCGCTCGAGTAGGTGCGCTCCCGACTCGCGCGAACGTTGCCCCGCCACTCTTCCGCACGGGCGGCAGCGACCCCTGCGGCCCGCTGCCCCCTCCGAAGAGCGCGCCAGCTCCCGAAGCCGTCGCGCCCTTCGGCACGCCCCGGTCACGCCGCTTGCACACCCCTGCGCCCTGCCGGACACCAGACACCCGCAGCCTGTTCGTAACTTGCAACTTCTCGTCGTCTTATTGCGTCGATCTGCTTCAACACTTTAGAGTGACCGCAATCACGTGACAGCCGTCGCGACCCCGAGAAGAGGCTTGAGATGAGCAGTCCCTGGTCCCGATCCGCGTCCCGCCGCACGTTGTGCCTGATCGCCGCGGGAGGGTTGGCACTCTCACTGGCCGCCTGCGGTGACGGGGACACCGCCGCCCAGCCGGGCGGCAAGGTGAAGATCACGGTCACCGGCCAGCCGCCGACCAGCCAGCCGTTCGAGCGCAGCGTGTTCGACGCCGACGTCAAGGAGTTCGAGGCTGCCCACCCGAACATCGACATCGACCCGCACGAAGGGTTCATGGACCCGAAGACGTTCTCCGCGAAGCTCGCCGGCGGGCAGCTCGAGGACGTCTACTACGTCTACTTCACCGACCCGGCGCAGATCATCGCGCGGCACCAAGCCGCCGACATCACGGAAGCCGCGAAGAGCGTTCCGCACATCAACGACATCAAGCCGGAACTGCTGGACAACTTCCGGGACTCCAGCGGCAAGCTGTACGGCCTGCCGACCATGAACTACACGATGGGCCTGCTCTACAGCCGCCCGCTGTTCCAGAAGGCCGGGCTCGATCCCGACAAGCCGCCGGCCACCTGGGACGAAGTCCGCGAAGACGCGAAGAAGATCGCCGCGCTGGGCAACGGCGTCGTCGGGTACGCCGACTACAGCAAGAACAACCAGGGCGGCTGGCACCTGACCAGCTGGCTGTACTCCCTCGGCGGCGACATCGCCCGCAAGGACGGCGACAAGTGGGTCGCCGACTTCGACAACGAAAAGGGCAAGCAAGCCCTGCAGTACCTGCACGACATGCGCTGGACCGACAACTCGATGGGCGCCAAGCAGCTCCTCGAGGCCACCGACGTGCAACGCATGATGGGCGCCGGCCAGCTCGGCATGTACATGGCCGCCCCGGACAACGTCCCCGTGCTCGTCAAGCAGTTCAACGGCAAGTACGAGGACTACGGCGTCGCCGGCATGCCCGGCGGCCAGGGCACGCTGCTCGGCGGCGAGGGCTACATGATCAACCCGAAGGCCTCGCCGGAGAAGGTCAAGGCGGGCCTCGAGTGGATCCAGTGGAAGTACCTCAACCCGGACCGCTTCGAGAAGCACATCCAGCAGTACGTCGACGGCAAGCAGCCGGTCGGCCTGCCCGCCGAGCCCACGCCGGACGTCTGGACCGGCTCGGTCCGCGACCAGCAGCTGGCCCTGAAGGCCAAGTACGCCAACGTTCCCGCGAAGAACTACCAGTCCTATGTGGACACGACCAGCAAGATCAAGGGCAGCATCGAGCCGCCGAACGCGCAACAGATCTACGCCGCGCTCGACAGCGTGATGCAGGCCGTCCTGACCGACCAGAACGCGAACCTCGACCAGCAGCTGTCGTCGGCCGCTTCGAAGGTCAACAGTGTCCTCGCCCAGGTCAAGTAGCCTGCTCGCCTGGCCCGCGACGTCCTCGTCGCGGGCCAGGCGCCCGGCTGCCTCGCCGGAAGAGCGGCGCCGCACCCGGCTGCGGCGGAAGATCAAGGAGAACCTCACCGCGTACGGCCTGCTCTGCGCCGCGCTCGTGGTGTTCGCCCTGTTCTCGTGGTACCCGATCGTCCGCGGCGTCCTGCTGAGCTTCCAGCAGGTCGACTTCGTCAACGCGCCCACGTGGGTCGGGTTCGACAACTTCCAGCGCCTCTTCGACGACCCGCTGTTCGGCGTCGCCTGGCGCAACACGCTGCTGTTCACCGGGCTGGCGCTGGTCTTCGGCTTCGCCGTCCCGTTCCTGACCGCGGTGCTCCTGAACGAACTGAGGCACGCCAAGGCGTTCTTCCGCCTCGCCGTCTACCTGCCGGTGATGCTGCCGCCGGTCGTGACGGCGCTGATGTGGAAGTGGTTCTACGACCCGGGTCCCGGCCTGTTCAACTCCGCGCTCGGCGCGGTCGGCCTGCCCGGCGGTCAGTGGCTCGACTCGAGCGGCACGGCGATGCTGTCGCTGGTCTTCGTCTCGACGTGGGCCAACATGGGCAGCACCACGCTCATCTACCTGGCCGCGCTCGGCACGATCCCCGGCGAGCTCTACGAAGCCGCGGAACTCGACGGCGCCGGACTGTGGAAGCGGCTGCGGCACGTGACGTTCCCGCAGACGCGGTTCGTCCTGCTGGTGCTGCTCCTGCTGCAGATCGTCGCGACCATGCAGGTGTTCACCGAGCCGTACGTGATGACCGGCGGCGGCCCGGACGATTCGACGGTCACCGTGCTCCTGCTCCTGTACCGGTACGCCTTCGTCTACAACGACTTCGGCTCGGCGAGCGCGATGAGCCTGCTGCTGTTCGTGGCGCTCGGCGTGTTCTCCGCGTGGTACGTCCGGCTGACGCGGAAGGCGGACCAGTCATGAGGACCCTCGTTTCGCCCGCCGCGCTGCGCAGCCCGAGCGGCAAGGTCGTCTACGGCGTCGTCTTCGCCTGCACGCTGGCGATCTTCGTCCTCGCCTTCATGTTCCCGCTCTACTGGGCGGTCACCGGCGCGATGAAGTCACCGCAGGAACTGGCCGCGACGCCGGCGACGCTCGTCCCGCACGAGTGGCACCCGGAGACCTTCGCCGACGCGTGGAACCAGCTGAGCCTGGGCAAGTACTTCCTCAACACCCTCGTCGTCGCCGGCGGCGCGTGGCTGGCGCAGCTGGCCATCGACGTCCCGGCCGCGTTCGCGCTGTCGAAGCTGCGGCCGAAGTTCGGCAACGTCGTGCTCGGGCTGATGCTGGCGACGCTGATGCTGCCGGCCACGGCGTTGCTCGTCCCGACGTACGTGACGGTGACCGACCTGCCGCTGGTGCACCTCAACCTGATCAACTCGCCGACCGCGGTCTGGCTCCCGGCGGCCGCGAACGCGTTCAACATCTACCTGCTGAAGCGGTTCTTCGACCAGATCCCGGACGAGCTCATCGAAGCGGCGCGCATCGACGGCGCCGGGCCGGTGCGCACGCTCTGGCGGATCATCCTGCCGATCTCGCGGCCGATCCTGGCCGTGGTGTCGATCCTCGCGGTGGTCACCGCGTGGAAGGACTTCATCTGGCCGCTGCTGGTGTTCCCGGACACCGAAAAGCAGACGCTCTCGGTGATGCTGCAGCGGGTGGCGATCGACATGCCGCTCAACGTGCTCGTCGCCGGGATGGTGCTGGCCAGCCTGCCGATGGTCGCGCTGTTCCTGGCGTTCCAGCGGCAGATCCTCGCCGGGCTGACCGCCGGCTCCATCAAGGGCTGAACTCCCAATCGACTCAGGAGGGGCACTTTCGTGACCGACAAGACCGGCTGGTGGCGGAGCGCGGCCATTTACCAGGTGTACATCCGCAGCTTCGCGGACGGCAACGGCGACGGCGTCGGCGACCTCGCCGGCGTGCGCGCCCGGCTGGACCACCTGGCCGACCTGGGGATCGACGCGATCTGGTTCACCCCGTGGTACCCGTCCCCGATGGACGACGGTGGCTACGACGTCGCCGACTTCCGCGACATCGAACCGCTCTTCGGCACGCTCGCCGAGGCCGAGGAGCTGATCGCCGAGGCCCACGCCCGGAACATCCGGGTGATCATCGACATCGTGCCCAACCACTGCTCCGACGAGCACCGCTGGTTCCAGGCCGCGCTGGCCGCGGGGCCGGGATCGCCGGAGCGGCAGCGGTTCTGGTTCCGGCCCGGCCGGGGGCCGGACGGCAGCGAACCGCCCAACAACTGGAAGTCGCGCTTCGGCGGGTCCGCGTGGACGCGCGTGCCGGACGGCGAGTGGTACCTGCACCTCTACAGCTCGCGCCAGCCCGACTTCAACTGGGACAACCCCGAAATCCGCGCGGAGTTCGAGGACGTGCTGCGGTTCTGGTTCGACCGCGGGGTCGACGGCTTCCGCATCGACGTCGCCGACGGCCTGGTGAAGGACCCGGCGCTGCCCGACGTCGAAGACGGCGACGAGACGCCGTTCTCCGACCAGGAGGGCCTGCACGAGATCTACCGCTCGTGGCGCAAGATCGTCGACAGCTACCCGGGTGAGCGCGTGCTGGTCGGCGAGATGTGGCTGCCGGACATGTCCCGGGCGGCGCGCTACCTGCGCCGCGACGAGCTGCACTCGGCGTTCAACTTCGACTTCCTGGTCTGCCCGTGGGACAGCAAGCGCTTCCGGGACGTCATCGACCGGACGCTGCGGGCGCACGACGAGGTCGGCGCGCCGGCGGCGTGGGTGCTGTCGAACCACGACGTCACGCGGCACGTGACGCGCTACGGCCGGCAGGGCGACACGGGGTTCTCGTTCGCGAACCGGCTGCACGAGCTGCCGGTGGACCTCTCGCTCGGTACCCGGCGCGCGCGGGCGGCGGCGCTGCTGACGCTGGCCCTGCCCGGCGGCCTGTACGTCTACCAGGGCGAAGAGCTGGGGCTGTGGGAGGTCCTGGACATCGCCGACGAGCTGCGCCAGGACCCGGTGTGGGCCCGCACGAACGGCGCCGACCCCGGCCGCGACGGCTGCCGCGTCCCGATCCCGTGGTCGGGCGACGAGCCGCCGTTCGGCTTCGGTTCCGGCGGCACGTGGCTGCCGCAGCCGGAGGAGTGGAAGGCGTACACGGCTTCGGCGGAAGCAGCGGATCCCGACTCGATGCTGTCGCTGTACCGCGACGGCCTGCGCATCCGGCGCGACCTGCCGACGGGCGCGCTGGAGTGGCTCTCGCTCGGCGAGGCCGTGCTGGCGTTCCGGATCGGGACGGAGTTCACGTTCGCGCTGAACTTCTCGGCCTCGCCCGTGCCGCTGCCGGCCGGCGAAGTCCTGCTGGCCAGCGGTCCGCTGGACGGCGAGCTGCCGACGGACACGGCGGTCTGGCTGCGCGGCTGAAGACGCACCGGAGGCCGTCGCCGAGCGGACTCGGCGGCGGCCTCCGGTGGATCAGCCGAAACGCGCCCACGGCGCGCGGCCGGGGCACGCCCGCTACTTCGTGAGCTGCAGGACGTCGATGCCGCGGGCGTTGTCGGCCACGTAGACGTACTTGCCGTGCCAGTACGGCGCCCACGCGCTCGCGTCGCCCGGGCGGTAGTACGCGATCTGGCGCGGGTTCGTCGGGTCGCTGACGTCGAGGAACCGCGTGCCCTGCGAGTAGAACGACTGCACCAGGATCTTGCCGCGGACGTCGAAGTAGTGCGCCGAGCAGTCGTCCGACGCCGGGTCGCTGCCCTCCTGGCCGTTGACGCTCCACGTGCCGACGCTCTCCAGCCGGAAGGGCTGCGAAGGCGTCGAACGCCAGCCTTCGCCGTGGTACGAACCCTTCAACGACGAGATGGTCAGGACGCCGTCGCCCGCGCAGCCGTCGACGAAGTTCTCCTCCGTCGCGTAGATCAGGTCCTGGCCGCGCCACGCGCCGTCGCCGATGCGGTGGCCGGCCGGGTGGAAGCTGTTGTGCATGAACCGCGAGGGCGCGGCCGTCTCGGCGATGCCGCCGCCGGCGTACGGGATCGGTTCGTGCGCCGTCGCGCGGCGAACCTTGTTGGTCAGCGGGTCGCGGTGGACACCGTTGGTCCAGTAGCCGCGCACGCCGCCGCGGCCGGACACCCAGGCCACGCCGGCGTCGTCGACCTGGACGTCGTGGACGTAGTCGGTCTTGCCGTCGTTGCGGGCCAGCTCGATGGGCTGCGGGTTCACCTTCGGGTGCCGCGGGTCGCGGATGTCGGTGACCCAGATCGGGCGGCCGCCCCAGTCGGCGGGCTGGTCGTCGGCCTTCGCCGGGCCACCGGTCCAGAGGTAGCGGCAGCCGTCGACGCAGCTGGTCGTGTGGCCGGCCGGGACCTTCGTGTAGCTGAGGATCGCCGGGGCCTCGGGCTTCGAGACGTCGACGACGTAGATGCCGGACTCGCCGGTGTGCGTCGTGCCGCCGAACGCGCGCGGGTCGCGGGAGAGGAACACCAGCTTGCGGACCGGGTCGACCTCGGTGTCCTCGGTCTCCCACAGCCCCGGCAGGCTGACCTGGCCGACCAGCTTGGGCGCGGCCGGGTTCTTCGTCAGGTCGTAGACCTTGAGCCCGAACTCGCCGGACACGACCATGACGTCGCGGCGGCCGTAGTCGAGGAAGTTGACCGAGATGGCGCCGGCGGCGTCCGGGACGCTGCCGACGGCCTTGACGTTCTTGATCGCCCCCGGGTCGCCCAGGGTGCGCGCGGCCGGGACCGCGGGCTTGTCATCCTCGCCGCAGGCGGCGGCCGGGAGTCCGGTCGCGACCAGCGTGGCGCTGACGGTGACGGCGGCGAAGCACGACCGGAGCCAGGTGCGCACGAAACCTCCCAGAACGCGTGTCCAGCGAACGGTACGACGGAGATCAACCGGACACAACCACCTTTGGTTGCCTCCTGGCTGGTAGGACTGGCCCATGCGCCTGCTCGCCCTGCTCGCCGTCGTGGCCCTCGCCGTCACGGGCTGTACCGCTGCCGACCCGGCCCGGCCCGGTGTCCTGTCCGCCGGCCTCCGGGAGCCGGCGACGCTCCTGCCGGCCGACGTCACCGACCAGGCGGGCCGGCTGGTGACCGGCGCGCTGTGGACCCCGCTGGCCGACTACGACGCGGCGACCGGCAAGGTCACCCCGCGCGCGGCCGAGTCGATCGAGAGCACCGACCGGGTGCGCTGGACGGTCAAGCTGCGGCCGGCGAAGTTCCACGACGGCACCCCGGTCACCGCTCAGTCCTATGTGGATACCTGGCAGGCGATCGCCGGTTCGCATTGGTCTTCATCTGTTGTCCTGACGAAGTTGTTGCGCGCCCGCTCGATCACAGCGTCCACTCCGGACACGATCACGCTCGTCCTGGACCGGCCGTCGGGTCAGGTGCCCGCGTTGCTGTCCGCACCGGGCCTGGTGCCGCTGCCGGCGTCGGTGCTCGCGTCCCGCGACTGGGCCGGCTTCGCGAAGACGCCGATCGGCAACGGCCCGTACCGGCTAGAGGGCCCGTGGCGGCCCGGCTCGGGCGGCACGCTGAAGCGCGTCGGTCCCGGGAAGGCCGAGGAGATCGACCTGTGCGTCGGTGACCCGGCGACCCAGTACGACGCAGTCAAGGCAGGCACGCTCGACATCGCAACCGAGGTCCCGGGCGAGAAGCACGACGCGATGCACACCGACTTCGCCGACGACCACCACGCGACGTGGGCGCTCCCGCAGGCGGGCTACCTGGCGTTCCCGGTGACGAACCCCCGATTCGCCGACGCGACGGTCCGCCACGGCTTCGCGCTCGGCATCGACCGGGCGGCGCTCGAAGCGGGCCCGCTCGCGCACCAGGCCGACCCGGCCAAGGCCCTGCTGCCCCCGGCGGACGCACCGGGCGAGCGATCGGGAACGTGCCGCCCGTGCAGCTTCGACGCGGCGGCGGGGAAAGCATTGCTGCACCAGGCATCCTTCCCCGGCGGCGCGACTGTCTACTTCGCACCGTCCACGGAGGAATGGACGCGCGCACTCGTGGTCGGACTGCACAAGTCCCTGGACGTTTCGGTGACGGCCCAGCCCGCACCGGGCGCGGCGGACGGTCCGTCCACACTGGACGTATCGCTGGCGACGGCGAGCCCGTACGAACTGCTGTCGCTGCTGGCCTCGGCGTCCGGGTACACGGACGAGGTGTTCCGCCAGAACCTGGCGCTGGCGGACGCGGCGGCAACACCGGAGGAGGCGGGCGAGCTGTACCGGCTGGCGGAGAACCAGCTGCTGCGGGACCTGCCGGTGGCCCCGCTGTGGTCGGGCCACGGCCACGCGGTGTGGTCGGCCCGAGCGCACGACGTCACGACGACGCCGTTCACCGGCCCGGTGCTGGCGGGAATCGGGGTTTCGTGACCTGGGATCCCGCACCTCTGCCCGAGGCGGCGGCCTTGTTTTCGCGAGCCGGGCTCGGAGGTCGCTAGCGTGTGGCCGTGGTGCCGTTCGGCTGTGTGGGTCCCGGACCCGGTGACCACCAGCCCCAGACGGTCTTCTCGCCGTGCACGACATGAGGTGGCTGCCCGGTTGCGTACGGCTGGACGCGCATCAGCTGGCCCCACGGCTGCCCCGGCGCCCCCTCCAGGTAACTCGGCACTTCGGGCTGGTCGGCCACCTCTTCGAGCCAGCCGAGCGGGCCGCCGTGGGCGTTGCTCGCCCAGTTCGCCTCCGACTGGAGGGTGCCCGCGGTGATCCGGTACGCCGGTACCTCGGAGATCCCGTCGTGCGACGCCACGGGGTTCATGCGCGGGTACACGAACGCCGCGGGCCAGTCGAGGTAAACCGGTGCGGCTCCGACCCGCTGGGTCAGCGTCGTGAACGTCGGGATGCGCGGCGCCGTCACGGCGACCCAGCCGTCCGGGGTGACGTCGTCGTCCTTCGCGACCACGCGGACCAGCGTGACGTCCTTCGGCAGGTCACCGATCCCGATCCGCTCGTCGGCCCACTTGCCGGTGCTCGACGGGTCACCGCTCGATTCGGTGTCCGACCCCGGGGCGTGCACCTGGTCCGATTTGACGACCTCGACCCCCGCCGAGGTCAGCGTGCCGAACTCGAACCAGACGCTCTCCGCCTTGCCGGCCTTGGCCGCCACCGCGACCGCGAGCTGCGCGTCCGCCCGGTTGCCCGGCAGCTGGTACCAGGACGTGCGCAGGCGGCCGGTCCGCTCCTCGGCGCCGTAGCTGCTCCACATCGGCAGGGTGCTCGTGCTCAGCCCGTTCGGCGGGTTGTCGAGCGGGTCGTCGCCGGACTTCGCCTTCGGGTGGAACCCGGCGGAAGTCGTGTCGTTGTCCTGGTCGGCCGGCGGCAGCCCCGGCTTGACCGGCCGCTCCCCGGCCGGCACGGTCCGCGCCGGAACCGGCTTGAGCACGCTCGAGGCCGGGTCCTTCTCGACCATGACGTGGTCGGAAAGGTTGCCGCTGCTGGTGAACAGGTGCGCCACGTTCGCGGCGCCGAGGCTGTAGCTGTGCCACTGCTTCTGGATCGCCTTGCCCATGCCGGCGAATTCGAACGCCACGACCACGCCGCACACCACGACGAGCGAGATCGAACCGAGCTTCAGCGCGCGCAGCCGTCGTTCCCGCGTCGGCGGTGGCAGCGGCCCCGGCCGCTGCGCCCGCACGTTCTCCACGAACGCGATCACCGCGGCGACCGCCGCCGCGAGCAGCAGCAAGGTCGACAGGTGGTAGCCGTGCAGCGACGGCGCCTTGTCGAACCACGGCACGCCGATGCTCGAGACGAACCAGTACGCGTTCGGCCCGGTCACCGCGAGCGCGGCCACCACCAGCAGCCCGGCCGTGAACGCGGCCCGGTTGCGCTTCGACCGCAGCACCGCCGAGCTCGTGGCGAGCGCGGTGAGCGCGGCCATCGCCGAACCGACCGCCGCGAACGCGCCGAAGTGGTGCGTCCACTTGGTCGGGGTCAGCGCCAGCAGGAGGAAGAACAACGCGGTGGTACCGATCAACCGCCGGGCCGGGCCGAGCGCGGCGCCCTGGATCCGGCCGCGACGCAGCAGCACGACCAGGCAGGTGCCGGTGCACAGGATGAGCAGCAGCACCGGGAACCGCCGCGTCAGCGAGCCGTCGGCGTTGTCGGAGAACAGCAGCTGGTACCGCGAAAGCTCGTTGTACCAGGGTTCGCTCGGGCCGACCCTGCCGCGCAGCCGGGTCGCCTCCGCCACGGTGGCGAACGTCTGGTCGGCGAACACGACGACGAGCACGATGACCCCGGCGGCCGCGATCGGCGCGAGGACCGCCGCCCAGCCCGCTTCCCGCACCCGGGCGCGCAGCAGCTGGACCAACGGGCGCGCGGCCACCAGGAAGGGCGCCACGGCGATCAGGGCGGTCGGGGTCGCGGCCAGGGCGAACGCGGCGGCCACCAGGCCGAGGCACAGCGGCAGCAGGCGCCGCGTGACGAGCGCCCGTTCGACCGCGCACAGCGCGAGCAGCGAGCCCAGCGCGGCCCACGGCTCGGGGCGCACCCCGTTGTTGAACGGCAGCCACCAGACGAGGAACACCATCGCCGCGGCCCAGCTCGCCGCCGGGCTCTGGCGGACCTGGTTGCCCAGCCGCGGGATGACCTCGCGGCTGATCAGCAGCCAGCAGATCACGCCGATGAGGAACGACGGCAGCCGGATCCACGGCGGCACCGTGGAGACCGTCGCCATCAGCTCGTAGATGTGGTCGTTCCAGCCGAACGGCGCCTCGGCGACCCCGAACCACCGGTGGTAGTTGGTCAGGTAGCCGACCTGCGACGCCACTCTGGCCATGGTCAGGATGTAGCCGTCGTCGGAGGTTCCCGGCCCGATGAAGACCCAGGCGCCGAGCACCCCGACGACCGTGAAGTCGCGTTTCGTGAGCTTCCACCAGCCGACCGGCGCCCAGCGGGGCGCCCGCCGAGCGCCGCCGCGGTCGAGCCGGTTCACCGCGATCAGGCAGCCGATCAGCGCGAGCACGCCGACGATGCCGACCCCGGTCTTCAAGGCCGTCGGCGCGGACTGGTAGCGGGTGTCCGGGGTGATCGACACGCGCAGCCCGGCGATCGGATCGCTCGCCGACGTGATGTCGGTGTAGATCCCGACGACCCGCGGGCGCACGTCGCCGCCCGCGTCGTACACGGCCGTGCCGCCGACGGTCAGCGTGGTGTGCGTCGCCGACGAGGAGAACCGGACGTCGCACCCGGTCGCGGGCAACGGCTGGCTGGCGACCTGCCGGCCGCGGCTGAACGCGGTCAGCACCCCGTGCTCGACCCGCAGGAACATCCCGGCACCGTTCCCGGTGCGCGCGCCCGGAACGGTGGAGAACAGGGTGCCGCCGCCCGGCTTGCGCGCGTCGACCGCCCGGATCGTCGGGCACGGCAGGTCGGCGCGCATGTCCTGCGCCCAGTAGCCCGTGAGCGGGGCGTTCACCGGGCGGGTGTCGGTGCCGGCGGGCCAGGTGATCTCGGCGGTGTCCTGCACCACCGGGAGCAAGGGGGAGGCGAGCGCACAGCCCGCGGCGAGAATTCCCAGCACGATCACCAGCCGGCGCCACAACCGGGTATTCGTCCGGTTCGCGGCGCCGGTGCCGGGTCGCCCTGAATCGGGCACCTCGGCGGAGATGAACGTGGATATTCCGCCGAGCGTCTGCATCGGGCGGACGCTATCACGCTGTTCAAGGGTGGATCAGGACCCCTCCGAACCGGTCCCGATCGACTGGCGCCACACGAGCGGCACTGCGGTTTCCCTTGCTGCACCTTACAATCACGGGCCGCGCCGCTCGCCGGTTAATTCGGTGCGAACATCCGGCGACCGCGCCGGCGGATTGTGAACGGCGCGTTTCGGAATGTCCGGTACATCAGGGAATTCGGACGCGCTAACCGCGTCCGATGAACGGCATCGTGGTCGCGGTGATGGTGAGGAACTGCACATTGGCGTCCAGCGGCAGCCCCGCCATATACCGCACCGCGGAAGCGACGTGCTCGACGTCGAACGTCGGCTCCGCCACGACCCGGCCGTCCGCCTGCGGGATGCCCGCCGCCATGCGCTCGGTCATCTCCGTGGCCGCGTTGCCGATGTCGATCTGGCCGCACGCCACGTTCCACGCCCGGCCGTCCAGGGAAATCGAGCGGGTCAGCCCGGTGACAGCGTGCTTCGTCGCGGTGTAGGCGACGCTCGCCGGGCGCGGGACGTGCGCGGAGATGGACCCGTTGTTGACGATCCGCCCGCCCTGCGGGTCCTGGTCGCGCATGAGCCGGACCGCCTGCTGCGCGCAGAGGAACATCCCGGTGAGGTTGACGTCGACGGTCCGCTTCCAGTCCTCGACGGACAGATCCGCGACGGTCCCGGCGGCCCCGATGCCGGCGTTGTTGAAGAGCAGGTCGAGCCGCCCCCACTCGGTGCGAACCGCGGAGAACAACCCGGCGACCGAGTCCTCGTCGGCGACGTCGGTGGGCACGACGAGGGCGCTGTCGAAGCCGGCCGCGGTTTCCTCGAGAGCCTTGGCGCGCCGCCCGGCCAAGGCCACGGACCAGCCGTCGGTCAGCAAAGCCCGGGCCACCGCGCGCCCGATGCCCGAACCGGCCCCGGTGACCACCGCTGTCTTCGCCATGTCCCGACCCTAACGAAAAGAGGGCCCGGCAAGCACCGGGCCCTCTTCCGCGAGAAAACCTACTTCGGCTGGACACCCAGCGCGGCCAGGGCCGGGCCGGCCATGATCACGCCGGTGCCCGTCACCGTGTCGAAGCCGGGCGCGCCCAGGTCGATCGCCGAAGACAGCAGCGCCGAGCGGATCTGGGCCGGGGTCGCCGTCGGCTTGCCCGACAGCAGCAGGGCCGCGATCGCCGCCGCGTGCGGGGCCGCCGCCGACGTGCCGTAGAACGGCTGGAAGCCCGCCACCGACGTCGCCACGCCGTCCGCCGCCGTGATGTCCGGCTTGTTGCGGGTCGTGCCGCCCGTGGAGGACACGTTGCCCGGCGTGATCGCCGACCCGTCCGCGTTGTAGAACAGGTGACGCTTGCCGTCGGAGGAGAAGCGCTCCCACTTGCTCGACGCGCTGAACTGGCCCGGGTACGGGCCGGCCGGGTTGGCCGGGTCACCGGTCTCCAGCGGGCGGGTGAACGCGCCCGCCGCCGGGGCCGCCGCCACGCTGAACGCGTTCGCCGCCGCCGAGTGGCCGTTCGTGACGCCGTTGGTGCTGAACGCCTTGAGCGAGCCCGAGGCCACGAACCGGCCGCGGATGACGTTCAGCGCGATGAACCGGTCGGCGCCGCTGTACTTGACCACCGCGACCTTGTAGCCGGAGCCGGTGGTGGGCACCGAAGCGATCTCGTACGGGTTCTGCGAGCCGGACTGGCCGTTCTCGCTGGAGGCCACGACACTGCCCGAGGAGTTCAGGATGAACAGGTCGTAGTCGTTGGCGGACTTGCCCCACGGGTCGGACCAGAACAGCGTGACCGGCTTGCCGAGCGAGCCCGCCGAAAGCGCGTCGAAGTTCTGCGTGGTGCTGCTCGGGTCGAAGTCGTGCGGGGTGCCGGTGACGCCGCTGATCTTCGACGACGACGCGCGGAAGTCGCCCTCGTAGTAACCGCTCGTGCCGTCGGTCGCGTTGCCCGAGTTGCCCGCCGAGGAGAAGTACAGGACGCCGGCCGCGGTGACGTCGTTGACCGCCTGCGCGACCTGCGTGTCCTGGAACGGCGACTCGTCGAAGTAGGACACGTCGTCGACGATGATCGTGCAGTGGCCGGTGGTGCGCAGCGCGCGGATGTTCGCGGCGAAGCTGGCCTCGCTGGTGAACGCGGTGGCGAAGCCGAGGGCGGCGTTCGGCGCGAGGTCGTGGATGATCTCCAGCATCGCGGTGCCTTCGTCGCCGCTGCCCTTCTGGCCGGACAGGACGTCCACAGTGGGCAGTTCGCCGGCGCTCTGCGACTTGGCGAGCGAGTCGACGCCGTCGGAGAGGACGCAGACCTTGACGCCGGAGCCGCTGACGCCGTAGGTCGTGCGGGCGGCGTCGGCACCGTGCGCCTTGTCGCCTTCGGACACCTGCGTCGCGGCGGCGGCCTGCACGGCGGCATCCCGGTTCGCGGACTCGCTCCAGGTGGTCGCCTGCGAAGCGGGCCGGACCTCGGCGACGTCGGCGCGCCCGGCGATGGCGTCCACGGCGGCCAGCGGCAGGTCGGCGCGGACGGCGCCACCCGCGGCGTAGCGGACGGTGCCGCCCGCGGCCTTGACGGCGCTCGCGACGGCCTGGTCGCGGCTGGCGGCGATGTCGACCGAGACGGTGCCGGCGGTGCTGACGCCGACGCCGGAGCGGTAGTCGGGCAGCTTCGCGGCGAGCGACCGGTCGGCCCGCAACCGCTTCTCCACGACGAGTTGGCTCGATTGCTTGCGCTCGGCGGGGGTCAGGCTCTTCTTGATGCCCTGCAGCGCGTTGATGCCCGCCTCGGTGCGCGCGGCCGCCGCGTCCACGGTGGACGGCTGCGCCGCGGAAACCCCCGTGGTCAGCAGCAGGGCGCCGACCGTCAGCGGAACCGCGTGCGCGGCGACCCGGCTGAATCTCACCATCGATTTCTCCCTGAAGGCACTCGGCCGTATGACACCCAACCGGGTGTAATGGGGAGAATCTAAGTAGTGACCGCCCGGTGGTCCACCGACCAAAGTCGGGAACGTCCGGGCGCCCACATGCTGGAACGATCAGGGAAACATGAGAACGATTTTTCCGCGCCCGTGCCCGGTCTCGATCTCCCGATGCGCGGCCACGGCCTCGGTGTACGGGTAGGCCCGGCGCACGTGGAACCGCAAGTCACCCTTCGCGTAGAGGGCGGCCAGCTCCGCGAGCCGGGAAGCGGAGCGTCCGGACTTCGAGACGAGCACCCCGAGATCAGCGGCCCGATCGTGGTCGACGAGGGTGAGAATCCGCGACCTGTCTCTCACCAATTCGAGTGAGACGTCGAGCGCGTCCCCACCAGCCCCGTCGAGCACGACGTCGACCCCCAACGGCGCAAGGCGGTCCCGCAACTCCGGGCCGTAGACGACGGGCGTGGCACCCAGCTCGCGGAGGTAGTCCTGGTTGGCCTCGCTCGCGGTGCCGACAACGGTGGCACCGGCGAGCTTCCCGAGCTGAACGGCGGCGGTACCGACGGACCCGGCAGCGGCGTGCACGAGCAAGGTCTCCCCCGCGGTCACCCGGAGCACCTCGAGAGCGATCGACGCGGTCTGGGTACCGGCGGTGAAGCCCCCGGCGACATCCCACGGCATCCCGGGCGGCTTCGGAGTGACGTCCCCGACGGGAACGACGATGTACTCGGCGCAGGCCTGCACGGCGGTGAAGCCGAGAACTTCGGTCCCGGCCGCGAGCTCACCTTCATCGACAACGCCGGCGAACTCATTACCGGGAACGCGCGGCCAACCAAGATTGAGATGCGGAGGTTCCCACCCAGCCCGCACGGCGGCATCGAAGGGCTGGACACCGGCGGCTTTGACGCGCACGCGAACCTCCCCGGGCCCGGCGTGCGGCTCGGGGAGATCGAGAACGCGAAGAACCTCGGGACCACCGAACTCGGTGAAGGCAACGGCTTTCATGCCCCGAGTCTGATACTTCGAGTTACCTTGAAGTCAAGACTGCGAGTTCAGGCCACCGGTCTTTCCACCGAGCGGCCTTGCGTTCGAAGACTTCAGGCGGCGCGAGCCCGTGAAGGGTTACGCGACAGGAGGCCCTGAAGCCGAGCGCAACCTGCCAAACCAGCCACAAAGCCCACACTTCCCCGCCCCCGATACGAAGCCGCAGTACACGGCCACCGGGTCGGGTCAAGGCACGCTTTCCCGCCTTGACGCGAGCCGGTGGCCGTAGTGACAATGGGGCATCGGGGCAGCGGAATCACATGTTGATCATGTGCCCAGCAAGCCCATGAACAGCTTCCTTGACGGCTTCACCAAGAGTCGGATGAGCATGAACGTTCCGAGAGACCTCATGAACGGTCAAATCCCACTGCTGAGCCAAGGTCAACTCGGGAAGCAGTTCAGTGACATCAGGCCCGATGAGATGCCCCCCGATCAGCTCCCCATACTTGGCATCACTGATCAGCTTGACGAACCCACCGGCATCCCCCAACCCCTGAGCCTTCCCATTGGCCGTGAAGGGGAACTTGGCGACGCGAACGTCAAAGCCCTTCTCCCGAGCCTGAGCCTCAGTCCACCCGAAGCTGGCAATCTGAGGCTGACAGTAGGTAGCCCGAGGAATCATCGGGAAGTCAAGCTCCATGGTCTCGACACCAGCGATGGTCTCAGCAGCAACAACCCCCATCGACTCGGAAGCATGAGCCAGCATCAGCTTCGCGGTGACATCCCCGATGGCGAAGATGTGCGGAACATTGGTCCGCCCACGCCCATCAATGGCAATAGCACCGCGTTCGGTAAGAGCAACGCCGGTCTTCTCCAGCCCATAACCCTCGACCCGAGGCTGGAACCCGATGGCCTGCAGAACCTTGTCGGCGGAGAGAACCCGCTGCCCATCCTTCTCCGACGAAACAGTGACCTGCACAGAAGAACCGGAGTCGTCGATGGCCTCGACCCGAGTAGAGGTAAGCACCTTGATGCCCAGCTTCCGATACCGCCGAGCAAGCTCAGCCGAAACCTCGGCATCCTCCAAGGGCACCATCCGATCGAGGAACTCGACGATGGTGACATCGACCCCGTAGTTGTGCAGCACGTAAGCGAACTCGACCCCGATGGCCCCCGCACCGGCGATCACGATGCTGGCAGGCAGCTCACTGGAGAGGATCTGCTCTTCGTAAGTAACCACTCGCGAGCTACGCGAAGTCCCCGGAAGCAACCGAGTAGTGGCCCCGGTGGCGATGATGCAGTGATCGAAGGTGATCTGCGACCCGTTCACCTCGAGCGTGTGGTCGTCGACGAAAGTCCCGTGCCCGTCGAACTCGGTGATCTTGTTCTTCTTCATCAAGAAGTGCACGCCCTTGACGCGCCCGTCGGCGACCTTCCGGCTCCGCTCGTAGGCGGCCGTGTAGTCCACCCGGATCGGACTGTCGGAAGAGATCCCGAACGCCGCGGCCTCCTGGGTCACGACGTGCGCGAGTTCGGCGTTGCGCAGCAGCGCCTTCGACGGGATGCACCCGACGTTCAGGCACACCCCACCCCAGTACTTCTCCTCGACCACGGCGGCGCTCAGTCCCAGCTGGGACGCGCGGATCGCCGCGACGTAGCCACCGACCCCGGCCCCCAGCACGACGACATCGAAGTGTTGTGCACTCATACGCCCGAAACTACCCCTTCGGCCGGGTCCGGGCGGGGTGACGCGGACCTCACGCGGCGGCGGGGCGCTCCTCGCCGCGGATCGTCTCCAGCAGCGACGTCACCTCGCCCATGATCCGGGCCGTCGCCTCCTCCAGCACCTCACGCGTGAGCGGGCGGTCACGCAGGTCCGAGAGGTCGACCGGCGGCCCGGCGACCAGCTCGACGGTCTTGCGCGGGAACCCGCGCGGGAACCACGCGGTCGACGGCAGCAGGCGGTGGGTGCCCCAGTTGGCCACCGGGATCACCGGCGCGCCGGTCTCGAGGGCGGCGCGCACGAGGCCGGTCTTGCCGCGCATCGGCCAGCCGTCCGGGTCCTTCGAGAACGTGCCTTCCGGGAAGACCGCGACGCACTCGCCCGCCCGCACGGACGCGACCAGGTCGCGGTAGGCCTCGGCGGCCGTCGCCGCGCCGCGGTACACCGGGATGTGCCGGCCCGAGCGCATCACGCGGCCGACCACCGGCAGGTTCCACAGCGACGCCTTGGCCAGGTACCGCGGCACGCGGCCGGCGGCGAGGCAGAACGCCGTCAGCGTCGTCGGGTCGGCGAACGACAGGTGGTTCGACGCCACCAGCACGCCGCCGGTCTTCGGGATGTGGCGCGAGCCCCGCACCCGGAACCGGGTCGTCTGGGCGAGGAACTGCCAGACGACCTCGATCGCGAAGCTGTACCAGGCGCCCCGGCCGGCGCGGGCGAAGCGCCGGCCGTAGGCGATCATCTGGCGTCGGGTGAGCAGCTCACCTTCGGTGTCCAGGGCGGTCCAGCGATCCATGGCTGTCATTCGTAGCCGACGGACGGCCGGATCGGCCCCCGCGCGCGCGGAACGCGGCGCAGATCACACCCGCTCGAGAACCACGACAGGAATTTCGCGGTCCGTCTTCTTGGCGTATTCGTTGTAGTCCGGCCAGACGGCGGCGAGCTTTTCCCACAGCTTCGCGCGCTCCTCACCCTCGGCCGTGCGGGCGCGGGCCTTGAACTTGTCGGCCTTCACCTGCACGCCGACCTCGGGGGTTTCGAGGAGGTTGAAGTACCAGCCGGGGTGGTTCGGCGCGCCGCCCTTGGAGGCCACGATCACCGGGTTGCCGTCGACTTCCTGGTAGATCAGGGCGAACTTGCGCTCCTGGCCGGTCTTGCGGCCCTTGGTGGTCAGCACGAGCGTCGGGACACCGTCCTTCCAGTCGTGGCCGACCTCGCCGTCGGTCTCCTCGTAGCGGCGGACGTGCTCGTCACCGAACAGCATGCGTGTTCCTTTCGCGGTCATCGGGGCAGTGGCGTACAAACCACTTGAAGGTTCTCCTTGTTTTCAACAAACCCACGGCCGCGGATCTTCCCGCGCAATTCACTCGAACGGGTCAGGTCCCCCGGCCAGCGGCTTCTCCCGGCCCACCCCCCTCCCAGTAGATTGCACCGACCGAGCACGCCGAGACACTCGAGACCGATCTTGGAGGAGCCAGCCATGAAGGCCCGGCCGCACGTGACACTGGAAGACGTGGCACGCAGCGCGAACGTCTCGCTCGCGACGGCGTCGCGGGTGCTCAACGGCACCGCGTCCGTCCGCGCCGACCTGCGGGAGCGGGTTTCCACCGCCGCGGCCGAACTGGCCTACGCCCCCAACGCGCACGCGCAGGCGCTCGCCGGGGGCACCCACCGGACGGTCGGCGTGATCTGCCACGACGTCAGCGACCCGTACTTCGCGGCGATCGCCGGCGGGGTGATGCGGGTGGCCACCGACAACGGGCTGCTCGTGATGCTGGCGGGCACCTTCCGCGACCCGGACCGCGAAGTCGCCTACGTCTCGACGCTGCGCGCGCAGCGGGCCGCGGCGATCCTGCTGATCGGCTCGGCGTTCGAGGACCGCGCGTGGGAACGCGCGATGGCCGCCGAGCTCGAGCCCTACCGCCGCGGCGGCGGGCAGGTCGCGGCGGTCAGCCGGCACCGCGGGCTCAAGATCGACACGGTGCAGCCGGACAACAAGGGCGGGGCCGCGGCGCTCGCGAAGGCGCTGGCCGGGCTCGGCCACAAGCGGTTCGCCGTGCTGGCCGGGCCGCGGAAGCTGAGCACCGTCATCGACCGGCTGGCCGGGTTCACCGACGGCCTCGCCGAGCACGGCATCACCCTGCGCGAGGACGACGTCATCGAGGGCGCGTTCACCCGCGACGGTGGCTACGAGGCGACGAAGCGGCTGCTCGCCGGCCGTAAGCGCAAGCTGCCGACCTGCGTCTTCGCCGTCACGGACGTGATGGCGATCGGCGCGATGACGGCGTTGCGCGAGGAAGGCCTGTCCGTGCCCGGGGACATCTCGGTGGCCGGCTTCGACGACATCCCGGTCGTCCGCGACCTCGCGCCGGCGCTGACCACGGTCCGGCTGCCGCTGGAGGAGCTCGGCGAACGGGCGATGGACCTGGCGGTCAAGGGGTCCGCGGGGACCCGGCCGCGGACCGTCCGGCTGTCGGGCGAAGTCGTCCTGCGGGACAGCACCGCGCGCCCCAAACGCTGACCCGGTCGGGCCTTGTCGTGCTCCGGCACAGGCCCTACCGTGGAATCGAGAAAGCGCTTTCTGACTCCCGCGGAGGTCACCCGATGCTCGTGCTCCCGGTTCCCGGCGGCGGGCTCGTGAACTGGTCACCGGCCGGCCCGCCGCGGCCGGAACCGCCGGGCACACCGCCGTCGTCGCGGATCGCCTACGCCGCCGTGCACGTCGTCGTGGACGCGCTCGCCGACGAGCCCGGCGCGATCGACTGGGACACCACCCTGGCCTTCCGCGAGCACCTCTGGGCGTGCGGGCTCGGCGTGGCGGAGGCGATGGACACCGCGCAGCGCGGCATGGGTCTCGACTGGGCGACCACCCAAGAACTGGTGACGCGCACCGGGGCGATCGCCGCCGGCCGCCGGTGGTGCGCGGGCGTCGGCACCGACCAGCTGCCCGCCGGGCCGGCCACGCCGGTGTCCATTGTGGACGCCTGGCGGGCGCAGCTGGACCTGGTCGGCGGCGCGGGCGCGGTCCCGGTCGTCATGGCGAGCCGGGCGCTGGCCGCCGCGGCGAAGGGCCCGGACGACTACCACGCGGCCTACGGGAAGCTGTTGTCCGAAGCGAGCGGCCCGGTCCTGCTGCACTGGCTGGGCGAGCAATTCGACCCGGCGCTGGCCGGCTACTGGGGTCACGACGACGTCCGCGCGGCGGCACGGGAGCTGGCCGCGCTCTGCGCCGAGCACGCGGGCACGATCGCCGGGGTGAAGGTCTCGGTGCTGGACGCCGAGGTCGAGACCGAGTTCCGGCGCGCGCTGCCCGCTGGTGTCGCCTGCTACACCGGCGACGACTTCCACTACCCGCAGCTCATCGCCGGTGACGACCAAGGGCACAGCGAGGCGCTGCTCGGCATCTTCGACCCGATCGCCCCGGTGGCGGCGGCCGCGCTGGCCCGGCTGGACGACGGCGACCGCGCCGGGTTCGCGGCCCTGCTCGACCCGACCGTGCCGCTGGCGCGCGAGATCTTCCGCGCCCCGACCCGGCACTACAAGACCGGCGTCGTCTTCCTGGCGTACTTGAACGGCCATCAAGACCACTTCCGGATGCTCGCCGGCAGCGAGTCGGCCCGCACGATCACCCACCTGGCCACGCTGCTGCGGCTGGCCGACGCGGCGGGCGTGCTCGCCGACCCGGACCTGGCGGTCGCCCGGATGCGGCCGGTGCTGCAGGTCGCGGGGGTGGCGTGATGGACCCGCGGTTCAGCCTCAACCAGATCACCACCAAGGCGTGGTCGCTGCCGGAGGCGGTGGCCGGGTGCGCCGCGGCCGGCGTCGGGTGGATCGGGCTGTGGCGGGACAAGGTCGCGGAGACCGGCGCCGAAGAGGCCGCGCGGCTGCTGAAGGCGCACGGGGTCCGGGTTTCGTCGTTGTGCCGCGGCGGGTTCTTCACCGGCGTAACGCCGGAGGGGTCCCCTGTGGACGGCGTGGCGCAGACGCGGGAGGCGATCGACGAGGCGGCGACGCTGGGCGCCGACGTCCTCGTCTTGGTGGTGGGCGGGATCGCGGGCAACGACCTCGCGGCGTCCCGGCAGCGGGTCGCGGACGCGGTGGGCGAGCTGGCCCCGTACGCGGGCGAACGCGGCGTGCGGCTCGGGCTGGAGCCGCTGCACCCGATGCAGTGCGCGGACCGGTCGGTGCTGTCCACTGTGGACCAGGCGCTGGCGATCGCGGCCGAGCACCCGGCCGGGCAGGTGGGAGTGATCGTCGACGAGTTCCACGTGTGGTGGGACCCGCGCATCGAGTCGTCGATCGCGGCGGCGGCGGGCCGGATCGCCGGGTTCCACGTGTGCGACGTGCTGGTGCCGCTCCCGGACCCGCTGCTGGGGCGCGCGTTGCCGGGTGACGGGCCGATCGACCACCGCCACCTGCGCGCGGCCGTGGAGGCGGCGGGGTACACGGGCCCGATCGAGGTGGAGGTCTTCAACGCGGATCTTTGGGCCCGGCCGGGCGCGGAGGTGTTGGCCGAGGCGGTTGCGGCGTTCGAGCGACACGTCGCCTGAGGGACGCCCGGCCCGGATGACGTGAATGACTCATTCATGTCGCCACACGCCGGGGCTCCGGCAAAGTCGGGCGGGGCGATGCTCCGCCCGGCACCACCGCCCGGGGAACGCCGGGCCGAAGAGGCGCTTCGGCAGGATGCCGAGCTTCGATGGTCATGAACGACTCGTTCATCGCATCCGGCGAGGTGAACGACTCGTTCATGCCATCCGCCAACCCCGCCTGAACGACTGCCCACCGCATCGCCCCAAAAGCCGACGCCAAAGGCGAGAGGCCCCCGAGAACAGACACCGACGAGAACCCAGACTCCCCCGCACCCCGATCCGAAGCCACAACACGGCCGGCGGCGCCGGGTCAAGGCATCTTTCCCGCCTTGACGCGGTGTTGCCGGCCGTAGTCACCATGACAGCTTCGGGGTGCCGGAAGGCGCTTTAACAGGACAGCTGCCCCCGCCTCACCCCAAGCGCCATGACCCATTCAAGTCACCTGACACCAGGTCTCCACCAGCCGGGCGGGGCGATACTCCGCCCAGCACCACCGCCCACGGAACGCCAGGCCGAAGAGGCGCTTCGACAGAATGCCGAGCTTCGATGGTCATCAACGACTCGTTCATCGCATCCGGCGAGGTGAACGACTCGCTCACGACGTCGCCGACCGCCGCACCGGCCGCACCGGCCGCACCGATCCGACTTTGCCGGGACCCTGTCGCCACACGCCATGAATGAGTCATTCACGTCGTCGGGCCACTGCGACTTTCGAGCGACACGCGCCCGAAAAAGTCCACCTGGCGGTACGCTCAAACCACCAGGCGGACGGGGTCGCTCATGAAACCAGACGACGACGGATCGGTCCGCAGCGTGCTCCGTGCGTTCGACCTGCTCGCCCTCTTCACCGAACACCGCCGGACCTGGGCGGTCAAGGACCTCACCACCGCCAGCGGCCTGGCGAAGACGACCGTCCTCCGGCTGATCGCCACCTGTGAACAGCGCGGCCTGCTCTGGACCCGGCCGGACGGGCGGATCACCGTCGGGCCCGGGATGCTCCGGTGGGCGCAGCTGGCGAACACCGCCTGGCAGCTGCCCGAGCCCGTCCGCCAAGTGCTGCGCGACCTCGCCCGGGAGTGCCGCGAGACCGTCAACCTCTACGTGCGGAGCACCTCCGTGCTGGTCTGCGTGGCCCAGCAGGAGGGCCCGCTGGCCATCCGGCACGTCGGGCGCGTCGGCGACGAACTGCCGCTCGGCTTCGGCGCCGCCGGGCGCGTTCTCGACGGCTCCGAAGGGGCGGCGGTCAGCCACGGGGAGCCGGAAGCCGGCGCGTCCAGCGTCGCCGCGCCCGTGCACGACGGCGATGGGCGGGTGCTGGCGGCACTCGCGATCACCGGACCCGGCAGCCGGTTCGGGCCCGCCGAAGTCGCTGCGTTTACCGAAGCCGTCGCCGGGGCCGCACTGCGGATATCGCAGATCGGCCTCGGGACACGGGCGGAATAGGCCACAGTCGTCGGGATCCCGGCGGGTCGTTGGTTAGGCTCCCCGCATGCCGAACCTGCTGGTGGTGGAAGACGACGCGGCGATCGGCAGCGTGCTCGAATCGACCCTGCGACTGCACGGTTACCAGGTGTGCTGGCGCCGCGACGGCCGCACCGCGCTGCAGGCCGCCGACACCGGCGACTTCGACCTCGTGCTGCTCGACCTCGGCCTGCCCGACCTCGACGGCGTCGAGGTCTGCCGCCGCCTGCGGGCCGCCTTGCCGGCCGCCGTCCTGGTCATCCTCACCGCGCGGCAGGAGGAGATGGACGTCGTCGTCGGCCTGGACGCCGGGGCCGACGACTACCTCACCAAGCCGATCCGGCTGGGCGAGCTGCTGGCCCGGGTGCGCGCGCACCTGCGCCGCGGCGCGCCGGCCGGGGCCCGGCCGCCGGTGACCGTCGGCGGGCTGGTCGTCGACATCGCCGGCCGCCGCGCCACCGTGGGCGGGCGCGAGGTCGTGCTGCGGGCGAAGGAGTTCGACCTGCTGGCGCGGCTCGCCGAGCAGCCCGGGGTCGCCGTCAGCCGCGAGACGCTGATGTCCGAGGTCTGGGACGCCCACTGGTACGGCTCCACGAAGACCCTCGACGTGCACATCGCGGCGGTGCGCCGCAAGCTCGCGTCGGCCGCCGGGCCCGAGGTCGAGGTGCCCCGGATCGCCACCCTGCGCGGCCACGGCTACCGGCTGGAGGATCCCACGCGGACCCTCGCCGAGGGCTGAGGCGTGCGCCGCCGGATCACCTCGCTGACGGTGCTGGCCGCACTCGTCGCCACCCTGCTGTTCGCGCTGCCGCTGGGCTTCGCGGTGTGGCAGTACTACCACGACGACGCGAAGGGCGACCTGGAGCGGGCCGCGGACGCCACCGCGCTGACCGTGTCGGAAGACCTCAACGCCGGACGGCAGCCGGTCGTGCCCGCGCTCGACGGGGACGACGACGAAGTCGGCGGCGAAGTCGGGATCTACGCCCCGGACGGCCGGCTGCTCGCCGGGCGCGGGCCCGCCGTCGCCGGCCCGGTCGAGCGGCAGGCGGCCAAGGCGACGGTGGACGTCGTCCTCGGCCGCGAAGGCGACGAACTGGCGCTGGCGGTGCCGGTGGTCAGCGGCCCCCGGGTGACCGGCGTCGTCCGCGCGGCGACGCCGTTGTCCGACCTCCGGCTGCGGATTGTCCTGACCTGGCTCGGCATGGCCGGGCTCGCGGTCGCGACGACCGGGGTGAGCTGGCTGATGGCCCGGCGGTCCACCCAGCGGTTGGTGCGCCCGCTGGAGGAGCTCGCCGCCGCGGCCGAACGGCTCGGCGACGGCGACTTCACCGCCCGGTCGCCGCGGGCGGGCATCGCCGAGATCGACCAGGTCGGCGAGGCGCTCGACACCACGGCCGCCCGGATCGGCGAGACACTCGAACGCGAGCGCGCGTTCTCGGCGGAGGCGTCGCACCAGCTGCGGACCCCGCTGACCGGGCTGCGCCTGCAGCTCGAAGCCGCGTTGCAGACGCCGGCCGCCGACCCGTACGCGGCGATCCGCGCCGGGATCGCGTCCGCCGACCGGCTGGAACGCACGATCGACGACCTGCTGGCCCTGGGCCGGGAGCGCCGGGCGCCCCGGGCGGAACTCGACCTCGACGCCCTCCTGGACGAGCTCCGGCAGTCCGGCGAAGCCCTGCTGGCCCCGCGCGGGCGGACGCTGCGGATCGTCCGGCAGGACCCGCCGCCGGCCCGGGTCGCGGCCGCGGCCGTCCGGCAGGTGCTCGGTGTGCTGCTGGACAACGCGGTGACCCATGGGCGGGGCACCGTCACGGTGGTGGCCCGCGACGCCGGGGACACGCTCGCCATCGACGTCGCCGACGAAGGCCCCGACCTCGGCGAGACCGACCCGTTCGCGGCCGCGACCGGCGGGGACGGGATCGGCCTCCGCCTCGCACGCGGCCTCGCCGAGGCCGAGGGTGGCCGGCTGCGGCTGAGCAAGCCGGAGCCGCCGACGTTCACGTTGCTGCTGCCCGCCGCCGAGTAGCTCACGGAATGATTCGCCATGATTCGCACGCGTTGTGCAATGAATCACCTGTGATTCATCTGTACGCGCAACGTTGTCCTGTTTTGTGCGTCCGGGACGGCCGATACCGTCGTCGGCATGAATCTGCGGGCCGCGACGGTGCGGCGGAAACCGGTCGCCGATCTGGTCGCCGAAAGCGAGCACGGCACGTTGAGGCGATCGCTCGGCCTCGGGCAGCTCACCACGTTGAGCATCGGCGCGACGCTGGGCAGCGGGATCTTCGTCGTGCTGGGCGAAGCCGTCCCGGTGGCCGGGCCGGCGGTGGTCCTGTCGTTCGTGCTCGCCGGCGTCACCGCGCTGTTCTCCGCGCTCTCTTACGCCGAACTCGCCGGCATGATCCCGCTGTCCGGTTCGTCCTACTCCTACGCGTACGCCACCCTCGGCGAGCTGGTCGCCTGGGTCTGTGGCTGGTGTCTGGTCCTCGAATACGGCGTCTCGGTCGCTTCGGTCGCCGTCGGGTGGGGCCAGTACCTCAACGAGCTGCTGCGGCTGGCCTTCGGCTTCGCCATCCCGGACGCGCTGAGCCAGCCGCCGGGTTCGGGCGGGATCGTCAACGTGCCCGCGATCGTCGTCGTGGTCCTGGCGATGTTCCTGCTGCTGTCCGGGGCGAAGGAAAGCGCGCGGGCCAACGCCGTCATGGTCGCGGTGAAGATCGGCACGCTCGTGCTGTTCTGCGCGATCGCGTTCACCGCCGTGAAGGCCCAGAACTTCACGCCGTTCCTGCCGCTCGGCCTGGCCGGGATGAGCGCCGGCGGCGCCAAGCTGTTCTTCTCCTACATCGGGTTCGACGCCGCGTCGACCGCGGGCGAGGAGGCGAAGAACCCGCAGCGCGACCTGCCGCGGGCGATCCTGCTCTCGCTCGGCATCGTCACCGTGCTCTACTGCCTGGTCGCCGTCGCCGCGGTCGGCGCCCTGCCGTGGCAGGAGTTCGACGGGCAGGAAGCCGCGCTGTCGCACGTGCTGAGCGTCGTCTCGGACAACCCGTTCTGGGCCGGCCTGCTGGCCGTCGGCGCGATCGTGGCGATCTCCAGCGTCGTGCTGACCGTCCTCTACGGACAGACGCGCATCCTGTTCGCGATGTCCCGCGACGGCCTCGTGCCGGAGTCGCTGTCCAAAGTGGATGATAAGTCCGGCTCGCCGCGGACCAACACGCTGGTCGTCTCGGCCTTCGTCGCCGTCCTGGCCGCGTTCATCCCGCTGGGCAAGCTCGCCGACACCACCAGCATCGGGACGCTGTTCGCGTTCCTGCTGGTCAACATCGCCGTCCTGCTGCTGCGGCGGCGCCAGCCCGACCGGCCGCGCTCGTTCCGCGTGCCGTTCTCGCCGGTGACGCCGATCCTCGGCGTGCTGTGCTGCGGCTACATGATGTTCAGCCTCGACGGCGCCACGTGGGTCGTCTTCGGCGGCTGGATGGCGCTGGGCCTGCTGATCTACTTCGGCTACGGGATCCGGCGGTCGAGGCTGGCATGAGGGTCGCGATCCACCAAGGCCCGATCGACGCGCTCCCCCGCGTCGACGCCGACCTCCTCGTCACCGCGGAGATGAGCACGACGGGCTACCACATCGGCGCGCGCACGCACGAACTCGCCGAACCGGCCGACGGACCCACCGCGGCCCGGATGGCCGCGCTGGCACGGGAAACCGGCACGGCGCTCGCGTACGGCTACCCGGAGACCGACGGCGAGCGCGTCTACAACAGCGTCCAGCTCGTCGATGCCACCGGCCGACGGCTCGCGAACTACCGCAAGACGCACCTCTTCGGCGACCTCGACAAGAAGTGGTTCACCCCGGGCGACGAGCCGGTCGTGCAAGCCGACGTCGCCGGCGTCCGGGTCGGGCTGCTGATCTGCTACGACGTCGAGTTCCCCGAGCTGGTCCGCGCGCACGCGCTCGCCGGCACCGAACTGCTGGTCGTGCCGACCGCGCTGATGAGCCCCTACGAGCTGGTCGCGGACACGCTGGTGCCGGCCCGGGCCTACGAGAGCCAGCTGTTCGTCGCCTACGCCAACCGTTGCGACGTCGAACAGGAGCTGACCTACTGCGGACGCTCCTGCGTGGTCGCCCCGACGGGTGCGGTGCTCACCCGCGCCGGCTCCGGCCCGGCGCTGATCACCGCCGAAGTGACCCGGGAAGCGCTCGCCGCGTCCCGGGTGGAGAACACCCACCTGGCCGACCGGCGGCCCGAACTGTACCGAGGAACCACCGCATGACCTCCGCCTTGCCGACCGCGATCCCGACTGCGATCCCCCGGGACGAACCGGCGGGCCGCCCGATCACGATGTTCGGCCCCGACTTCCCGTTCGCCTACGACGACTACCTCGCCCACCCCGCCGGGCTCGGTTCGATCCCGGCCGACCGGCACGGCACCGAAGTCGCGGTGATCGGCGGCGGCCTGTCCGGCATCGTCACCGCGTACGAGCTGATGAAGCTGGGCCTGCGGCCGGTGGTCTACGAAATCGCGGAGATCGGCGGCCGGCTGCGCACGGTCCGGTTCCCCGGCTGCCCGGACGACGTCGTCGCCGAGATGGGCGCGATGCGCTTCCCGCCCGCGTCGACCGCGCTGTTCCACTACATCGACAAGGTCGGCTTGGAAACCACGCCGTTCCCGAACCCGCTGGCGCCGGGGACACCGAGCACCGTCGTCGACCTCAAAGGACAGAGCCACTACGCGCGCACGCCCGAGGACCTGCCCGCGGTCTTCCGCGACGTCGCCGCGGCGTGGGACCGGACCCTGGCCGAACACGCGTCCTTCGCCGAGATGCAGACGGCGATCCGCGACCGCGACGCGAAGACGATCAAGCGGCTGTGGAACGAGCTCGTCCCGCGGCTGGACAACCAGACGTTCTACGGCTTCCTCTGCGACTCCCCCGCGTTCGCCTCCTTCCGCCACCGCGAGATCTTCGGCCAGGTCGGCTTCGGCACCGGTGGCTGGGACACCGACTTCCCCAACTCCATCTTGGAAATCCTGCGCGTCGTCTACACCGGCGCCGACGACGAGCACCGCAGCATCGCCGGCGGCAGCAGGCAGCTGCCGTTGCGGCTGTGGGAGCACGCTCCCGCGGAGACCGCTTTCTGGCCCGCCGGAACGTCGTTGGCGTCGCTGCACGAAGGCGGGCCGCGCCCGGGCGTGACGAGGCTGCACCGCACGGCACCGAACAACATCACGGTGACCGACGCGTCCGGGCACATCCGGACGTACCCGGCGGCGGTGTTCACCGCGCAGAGCTGGATGCTGCTGTCCAAGATCGAATGCGACGAGGCCCTGTTCCCGATCGACCACTGGACGGCGATCGAGCGCACGCACTACATGGAGTCGTCGAAGGTGTTCGTGCCGGTGGACCGGCCGTTCTGGCTCGACCCCGACCCGGCGACCGGCCGCGACACGATGAGCATGACGCTCACCGACCGCATGCCGCGCGGCACGTACCTGCTGGGCTCCGACCCGGCGTCGCCGGCGGTGATCTGCCTGTCCTACACGTGGGCCGACGACTCGCTGAAGTGGCTGCCGCTTCCGGTGGGCGAGCGCGTCGAGGTGATGTTGCAGTCGTTGCGCGAGATCTACCCGGGGGTGGACGTCCGGCGGCACATCATCGGCGACCCGGTGACGGTGTCGTGGGAAGCGGAACCGCACTTCATGGGCGCGTTCAAGGCGAACCTGCCAGGCCACTACCGCTACCAGCACCGGCTCTTCACGCACTTCATGCAGGACTCGTTGCCTTCGCGGTACCGGGGGCTGTTCCTGGCGGGCGACGACGTGTCGTGGACGGCGGGCTGGGCCGAGGGCGCGGTCCAGACGGCGCTGAACGCGGTGTGGGGCGTACTGCACCACTTCGGCGGGGCAACCGACCCGGTGAACCCGGGGCCCGGAGACCTGTTCGACGACCTCGCGCCGATCACACTGCCGGACTGAGCGGCCCGGGCGATGGTCGCACGGGCTGCCGCGATGACATGAATGAGTCATTCATGGCGTCAGGCGACAGGGTCCCGGCAAAGTCGGGTGGGCGATGCTCCACCCGGCACCACCACCCGCGGAACGCCGGGCCGAAGAGGCGCTTCGGCAGGATGCCGAGCTTCGATGGTCATCAACGACTCGTTCATCGCATCCGGTGAGGTGAACGACTCGTTCATGCCAACCGCCGCCTGAACGACTGCCCACCGCCTAGCCACAATGCCGATGCCAAAGGCGAGAGGCCCCCGAGAACAGGCACCGACGAGGACCCAGACTCCCCCGCACCCCGATCCGAAGCCAGAACACGGCCGGCAGCGCCGGGTCAAGGCATCTTTCCCGCCTTGACGCGGTGTTGCCGGCCGTAGTCACAATGACAGCTTCGGGGTGCCGGAAGAGCTTTGACAGAATGTCGAGCTTCGATGGTCATCAACGAATCGTTCATGACGTCACCGGCCCCCGGACCGGCCGCACCGATCCGACTTCGCCGGGACCCTGACACCCCCCGACAGGAACGAGTCATTCACTACGTCAGGGCGAGCCGGCCACGGAACCGCCCGCCGCCGGTCACGCTGCCGGACTGAGCGTGCCCCGATCGTGCCATCGGGTCCGACATCGTGCCCATTGCCCTGCCCCGCCCCACCCCGCGTGCGACGATGGGACCATGAACACCGAGCCGGCGCCGAGATGGCGAAGACTGGAACCGGACGAACGGAAGGAACAGATCTACGCTTGCGCGGCGCGGCTGTTCGGTGACCGTCCCTACTCCGAAGTGTCCACTTCGGACATCGCCGCGGCGGCCGGTGTCGCGCGGGGGTTGATCAACCACTACTTCGGCACGAAACGCGAGCTGTACCTGGAAATCATCCGCCGCGCGCTGACCGTGCCGCGGCTGGCCGTCGAAATCCTCCCGGACGGGCCGCTCGAACTGCGCGCCGACGTCGCCATCGAGTGGTTCCTCGACATGGTCACCAGCCAGGAGCGGATGTGGCTCGCCGCGATCGCGCCGGAAGGCATCGGGCGCGACCTCGAAGTCGAGCGCATCCTCGAAGAAGCCGACCGCGAATCCGCCGACCGCGTACTGGAAGCCGTCGGGCTCTCCAGCGCGAGCGAGCACGGACCGGAGCTCAACGCGCTCGTGCGCGCGTTCGGCGGGATGGTGAAGTCCGCCGGCCGGGAATGGCTCGTGCGCGGCTCCCTGACCCGCGCCCAGGTGCACCTGCTGCTGTCCAAATCGCTCGTCACGCTCGTCGGCGAGATCTTCCCGGCGATCCAGGCGGAACCGGCGCAGCGGAGGAGTCCGGAATAGACCGAAGCCCCCGGCGCCACGAGGGGGAGGAGGGCGCCAGGGGCTCCGGGTCGGCGGCGAACCGCCGACGCACGTCCACGGTACGCCGGAGCGCTGTCAAGTCGCTGTCAGCCCGCGTCGCCCGATTCGGCGAGTTCGCCGAGGCGGTGGGCGAGGCCGTCGAGGCACCGGCCGACCGCGTAGTCGTACAACTGCGCGTAGTAGCCCGCCGCGAGGTCGGGGTCGCCCATCAGGTCGTGCATCGCCGCGCCGAGCTCGGCCATCCCGGGCAGGTCGGCCCGCTCGCGGTAGGTCGCGTACTCCTCGGTGTTGTCGATCCTGAGCGCGAGCGCGCCGTCGCGGTCGTCCTCCATCGCGACGAACTGGCACGCGGTCATCAGCAGCAGGTTGTACGCCAGCACGCTCTCGCGGCCGAAGCCCGCCTTCAGCAACACGCCGACGCCGGCGTCGATGCTGCGCGTGGCCGCCTGGACGGACGGGCCGAACAGCGCGAGCCGCCGCGCGCAACCCGGGTACGTGCGCAACAGCGCGCGCAGCGACGCCAGCAGCTCGGTGAACCACTCCTGCCACGGCAGGTCCCCGGCGGGCAGCTCCAGCAGCCCGACCACCCGGTCGACGACGGCGTTGACCACCGCGTCCCGGTCGCCGACGTGGTGGTAGATCACCGCCGGGTACGCCTCGACCGCGCGCGCGAGCTCCCGCAACGTCCAGTTGTCGAGGCCGCGTTCGGCGGTCAGGGCCGTCGCGGCGTCGATGATCCGGTCGGCGGTGAGCGCCGGCAGTCCCGCCGCGGCGCGCGACCGGGGGCGCTGGCCCGTGCCCGAGGATGAGGTCGGCATGGGGGGTAACGGTAACCGTACGAGTGGGACCGGTGCCAGCGCCGCGGGGGTACGGCAGGATCGGGGCATGGCACGCGCACAGGCCAACGGTCTCGAGCTCGAGTACGACACCTTCGGCGATCCGGGCGGTCCGCCGCTGGTCCTGGTGATGGGCCTCGGCGCCCAGATGATCACCTGGGAGGACGGTTTCTGCGAGCTCCTCGCCGCGCGCGGGTTCTTCGTGGTCCGCTACGACAACCGGGACGTCGGGCTCTCGACGTGGCTCGACCACCTGCCCGCGCCGGACCTGGCCGCGCTGGCAGCGGGCGACCTGTCCACGGCGCCGTACCGGCTCTCCGACCTGGCCGACGACGCCGTCGGGCTGTTCGACGCGCTCGGCATCGACCGCGCGCACGTCGTCGGCGCCTCGATGGGCGGGATGATCGTCCAGCAGCTGGCGATCGACCACCCCGACCGGCTGCTGTCGGTCACGTCGATCATGTCGACCACCGGCGACCCGTCGGTCGGGCAGGCCGAGCCGTGGGCGCTGGCGCTGCTGGCGCGCCCACCGGCGTCGACGCGCGAGCAGGCGCTCGCCGACAGCGTCGACGGCTACCGGCGGCTGGGCTCCCCCGGCTACCCGGACGACGAGGCGTTCCTGCTGGCCAAGGCGACGCTGCACTACGACCGCGCCCGTCACCCGGTGGGCACGCTCCGCCACGCGGCGGCGGTGATGGCGTCGGGCGACCGCACGGCCGGCCTGCGCTCGGTGCGGCTCCCGGCGCTGGTCGTGCACGGCGACGCCGACCCGCTGATCGACGTGAGCGGCGGCAAGGCGACGGCGGAGGCCATCCCGGGCGCGGAGCTGCTGGTGATCCCGGGGATGGGGCACAACCTCCCGCGCGCGGTGTGGCCGACGCTGGTTTCGGCGATCGCGCGCGTGACGGGTCAATAGCGCGTCAAGATCCGGGGGTCCGGGCGTAGGGAATGTGTCCTGGGTCATGCTCGGCGGGGCGGTCCGCGGCTTTGCTGGACGGCATGAGTGGTGGCTTCGGGTTCCCGTTCGGCTGCGTGGCGGCGGTGGTCGCGGTGGTGGCGGCGGAGCTTTGCGGGGCCACGGCTCATCCGTGGTACGCGCTGGTCACGCTCGGGCCGGTGGTGCTGTTGACGGCGTGGTGGAGCTCGGTCACCGCCGCGATCGGGGTCGCGGCGGTGGCGTGGGCGCTGGACTCGGGGTTCGTGCTCGGCCGGGCCGGGGAGCTGCGGTTCGACACGGCTTCGGCGGTGGTGGCGGGCGTGCTCGCGGGGGCTGTCGTGGTGGGTTTCGCCGCTCGTGCCTCGCGTCGCCCGGCCCGGGTTCGGATCCCGGCTCCTCGCCGCGCGGCCACGGTCGACGCGCCGCGAAGTGTCTTGAATGAGTCATTCAGGACCTCCGAAGACCTGAATGAGTCATTCAAGACGGTGGCCGAGCCGCCACCGGCCATCCCACCGCGACTTGCCGGAGTCCTGGCCAAGCGGCCGGGGCCGCGATGATCCGCGCGAGGCCCGCCCCGATCACCCGCGCCGCGGCTCCGAAGCGCGCCGGGCCGCCAGCGCCGCGATGATCCGCGGCAAGCCCGCCGGGTGCAGCGGATCGATCCCCGTCAGATCGCGCACCCTCCGCAGCCGGTAGTCGACCGTGTTCGGGTGGACGTGCAACCGCGTTGCCGTGCGGCGGCGGTTCGTGTCCAGCTCCAGGTACGCCGCCAGCGTCTCGATCAGCTCCGGGTGCGCGTCCAGCGGGGCCAGCACCGCCGCGAGCCGGTCGCGGGCCTCGCCCGGGCGGGTCAGCTGGTACTCCACCAGGACGTCGTCCAGCCGGTACAGCCCCGGTGGCCGCCCGAACCAGCGCAGCACCTCCAGCACCTCCCCCGTCCGCGCGGCCACGAGCCGGACCTCCGACGGCGCCGCCGTCTCGGCCGCGGCCAGCACGTCGACCCCCGCCGCGCGGCCGGCCGTGTCCAGCAGCGAACGCCACTCCGCCACGTCGGCCAGCCGGCCGGCCAGCGGCAGCAGCACCAGCCCGCCCGGCCCGTCCAATGACGCCAGGACGCCGTCGCCGCAGGACTGTTCGAACGCCGCCAGGAACCGCCGCAGCTTGCGGCGGATCGCGATCCCCGCGTCGACGCCCGGGGACGCCTCGTCCGCGTGCGGCCCCAGCTCGACGCTCAGCACCAAGTACCGCGCCGGCAGCGTGATCCCGGCGCTGCGGGCGACGCCGTCGACCGGGCCGCCGTCCGCCAGCACCGAAAGCAGCGTCCGGCGCGCGGTGTGCTCCTGCCCGACCTTCGTGCGCAGTTCCTCGAGATACCCCCGCGTGACGGCGCCGGTGATGGTGCCGACGAACGCGAGCACCCGGTCGGCGACGTCGAGGAGGTCCGCGACGTCCGCGCTGCCCGAATCGGCCGAACCGACGGCGAAGATCTCCCGCGCGCCGACGTGGTACGCGGTCAGCACGGCCTCCAGCGGGAAGCCCTCCTCGGCCCGGCGCACCGCGGACGCGCCGATCTGCCGCAGCTCGGCGTCGTTGAGCTGCCGGTCCTCGCGCAGGCTCCGGGCGAACGCGCGGACCGCCTGCCGGGTGATCCGCGCGATGTCGCCGGCCAGCTCCTCGACCGGCAGCCGCCGGTAGTCGGCGACCTCCTCCTGGATGCGCGTCAGCACCCGCGCGATCAGCTCCGGCTCGTCCCGGGTCAGCCGCTCGTGGACGCGCTGCCCGCCGAGGGTCAGGTCGCCGCCGGTTTTGTGCTCCGTCACAACCGATCCCCTCGTTCTCTGCCCGGATTCCCAGTCAATCCGGCCACGCTCCGTGCCGATGGTGTCACGGAAGCCAACCACGTCAAGGAGGACGGTGTGCGAGTGAGAACAACGGCGTTCATCACGATCCTGGTCACCGCGCTGGCGATCACCGGAGCGGGCACCGCGACCGCGGCCACCGGCGAGTACGTCGCCCTGGGGGACTCGGCGGCGGCCGGCCCGCTGATCCTGCCCCCGGACCTCTCGTCCCCGGGCTGCCTGCGCTCCCTCGCGGACTACCCGCACGTCGCCGCGAAGCAGCTTGGCGTCCCGCTGAAGGACGTCACGTGCTCCGGCGCGACGACCGCGGACATGTACGCGCCCCAGCAGACGGAAACCGGCGCGGTCCCGCCGCAGCTCGACGCGCTCAGCGCGGCCACCGAAACCGTCACGGTGACCATCGGCGGCAACGACGTCGGCCTGGTCGGCGCCGCCACCAGCTGCATCAACCTGCTGCCCGGCATCACCCCGGACTGCGTCGACCGCTACACCGCCGGCGGCCACGACCAGCTGGCCGAGAAGATCGCCGCGTTCGAACCGACGTGGGGCACGCTGCTCGACGCGATCCACGCGAAGGCGCCGAACGCCGACGTCTTCGTCGCCGGCTACGGCACCTACCTGCCGCGCAACGGGTGCTGGCCGATCGCGCCACTGACCCCGCGCGACGCGAACTACATCCAGGGCAGCATCGACAAGACGAACGCGGCCCTGGCCCGGCAGGCCGCCGCGCACGACGCGCGGTACGTCGACGTCCGGACGGCGTCGATCGGGCACGACGTCTGCAAGCTGCCCGGCGTCAAGTGGTTCGAGAGCGTCATCCCGACCGCGGTGGCGGCCCCGCTGCACCCCAACGCCGACGGCATGCGGCACATCGGCGCGGTGGTGGCCGCGGCCGTCAGCGGGTGAAGTCCCAGCGGGACGCGCCGTAGGGCTCGGCGCACGCCACGCCGATCGCCCGGGTGGGCACGAGCCGGTACAGGAACCACGGCGCGGGTCCGGCGCTCGGCGCCATGAACGACGCGTCGAAGCCGCCTTCGTACACCGTCGCGGGCCAGCCGCCCTCGCGGTAGACGGCCGCCACCCGCTCCAGGGTGGCGGCGTCGTCGACGCGGTGGGCCTCGCCTTCCATGGTGAGGTCGAGGCCGTTCAGGCGCACCGAAACGCTGCACGCCGGGTTCGTGGCCAGGTTGCGGGCCCGGCGGGTGCCGGGCCCGCTCACGAAGTAGAGGGCGTCGTCGACCCAGATCGCGCCGACGCCGGCCGCGTGCGGGCGGCCGTCGGGGCGGACGGTCCCGACGAAGAACGTCAGGTCCTCCTTGGGGGTCTGGGTCGCGAGGAGGTCGCGGGCCCGGCTCCACGGCAGCGCCGGGGCGCCGTTCTGGTCGAGGTTCTTGGTCTTCGTCGGCTCAGTCATGCCTACGCGTCGAACGGGACGACGGCGGATCGACACGCGGCGAGGATTCGCTTCCGGCCGGATCGGTCGCCGGCAGCGCGAGTGCCGTGGTGTCTTGAATGAGTCATTCAGGACCTCCGACGACCTGAATGACTCATTCAAGGCCTCCGGCGAGCCCCAGCGCCGCCGCACACGCGGCGAGGGTTTTCGCGCCACCAGGGTCGTCGTCCGAGGTCGCGGGCACGATCGCCAGCTCGTCGATCCCGGCTTCCGCGTACTCCCGCGCCTTCGCGGTGACGTCCTCGCGCGAGCCCAGCAGACCCACCGTCGCGATCGCCTCGACCGGCACCGCGGCCAGCAGCTCACGCGGGTGCGGCCGGGTGCGCGCGAAGTCCACCAGGTCCCCGAACCCGGCCTCGCGGAACATTTCGCCGTACCCGGGCGCCGCCAGGTACCCGACGACACCGCGGCGCAGCTGCTCGATCTCCGCCGGGCCCGGATCCACCGCGCCGACCACCCACGCGGCGACCGGCGGCGGCGCGACCTCTGCCCGCGCGGCCGCTTCGCGCAGGCCTCGAACCAAAGAGGCCGCGGCGGCGGGGCTGACCAGGTTGACCACCATCCGGTCGGCGTGCCGCGCGGCGACTTCCAAGGCTCGCGGCCCGAACGCGGCGATCGTCAGCGGCGACTTCGGCGCGGCCAGCCGCAACCGGTACCCCCGCGAACCGACGACCGTTCCGTCCACAGCGGACTTCTCGCCGTCGAGCAGCTGCCGGACGGCGATCGCGGACTCCGCCAAAGCCGTCGCGGCCCGAGCACGCGAACGGCCGTGCCAGCCACGCACCACGACGTCGCTCGACGTGCCCAGCGCGACCCCCGTCAAGCGCCCGGTCAGCGCCGCGACCGACGCGACGCCCATCGCGATCGTCGCCGGGTCCCGCACGGTCACGGCCAAGGGCCCGAACGTCAGCGAGATCCTCGAGGTCGCCGCGCCGATCGCGGTCCCCAGCGCGAACGCGTCCCACGTCGCCATCTCGCCGATCCACAGCTCCGGGTAGCCGGCGGCCTCGGCGGCGCGCGCGGTTTCCAGGGCCTCCTCCGGCGGGCGGTCCTGCCAGAGCCCCAGCGACACCGAAAGCCTCATGCGGTGACCACCATCGTGACGACCGTGGTGAACGAGCCGCCGACGTTGAGCGTCAACGCCGTCCGCGCGCCGTCGACCTGCGTTTCGCCCGCGGTCCCGGTCACCTGCCGGGCGACGTCGTGCAGCATGCGGACGCCGGTCGCGCCGACCGGGTGACCGAGCCCGAGCAGGCCGCCACCGGGGTTGATGCCGGCCGCGTCGAGCCCGCCGCCGGCGACGAACCGGCCGCCGTCGCCGGGCGGCGCGGCGCCGAGGTGCTCCAGCGCGACCAACCCGGTGATGGTGAAGCAGTCGTGCAGTTCGACGACGTCGAGCGCGGCCGGCCCGGCCACGCCCGCGCGCTCGTAGGCGTCGACGACCGCGCCGCGCAGGTGCGGGAACAGGTACTCGCCGTCAGCAGCCAGCTTCTCGGCCAGGCCGAGGTGGGAGGTGCGGTGCCCGAAGCCCGCGATGCGCGGGAAGCCGCCCCCCAGGCGTTCGGCGAACGACGGCGAGGCCAGCAGCACCGCCGCCGCGCCGTCGGTGATCCGGCCGCAGTCCTGCTTGCGCAGCCGGCCTTCGATCACCGGGTTCAGCTCGTCATCGGCTCCGAACGCACCCTCCGGGAAGCGCCAGTCACGGGCCTGCGCGAGCGGATTGCGGGCCGCACGGTCGAAAGCGTGCGCAGCGAACTGCCCGAGGTGATCCGGATCGAGGCCATAACGCGAGTCGTACGCGGAGGCGACGTCGGCGAACAGCGCGGGCCACGGGAACTTCGCGCCGACGGCCTCGTGCCCGGCCCATGCGGCGGACCCGAGGTGCTCGGCCGCGCGCTGCCCGTCGACGTTCCGCATCAGCTCGACGCCGACCACCAGCGCCAGGTCGTAGCGTCCCGCCTCGATATCGGCACACGCGGCGAGGACGGCGGTGCTGCCGGACGCGCACGCAGCTTCGTGCCGGGTGGAGGGCACGCCGTCCAGCTCCGGGACGGCGGCGACCAGCAGGCCGCCCAATTGAGCTTGCCCGGTGAACAGCTCGGCCGCGAGGTTCCCGACGTGCGCGACTTCGACGTCCGCGGCTTCGACTCCGGCGTCCGCGAGGGCGGCGGGCACGACCTCGGCGAACAGCTCGAGGATCCCGCGCCCCTCCTTCGCGTAGTTGCGCGCGAAGTCGGTCTGCGCCCCGCCCAGCACGAACACCGTCATGGCCTCACTCCAGACTTTCCCGCAGCTGCCGCTTCAGGATCTTCCCCACCGGGTTGCGGGGCAAGGCGTCGGCGTACTCGAGCCGTTCCGGCAGCTTGAACGCGGCCACCTTCTTCTCGCGCAGGTACGCGACCAGCTCGTCGAGCGACGGCTTCCGCACGCCCGGCACGACGACCGCGCACACCCGCTCCCCCATGACGTCGTCCGGGACGCCGATGACGCCGACGTCGGCGACGTCCGGGTGCCCGGCCAGCAGACCCTCGACCTCGGCCGGCGAGATGTTCATGCCGCCGCGGATGACCAGGTCCTTCATCCGGTCGACGTACTTCAGGAACTCCCCGCGGTCACCGGCGATCTCGAAGACGTCGCCGGTGCGGAAGTGCCCGTCCTCGTCGAAGGACGCCGTGTCCAGCGGCTCGCCCACCGACGTCAGGTAACCGGCGAACACCGTCGGCCCGGCGATGTGCAGCTCGCCGGGCCGCCCGCGTTCGGTGACGCGCTCGCCGGTGACCGGGTCGTGCAGCCGCACCGACGTCCAGCCGGCCACCGGGGTCGACCAGGTGACGTCGGCGGCGTAGTTCGGGAAGAAGCTCGCGCGCTGGTCCGGGTCCGGGATGTCGGCCGGGCCGGACAGCAGCGCGGTGCCTTCGTTGGAGCCGAAGAAGTTGATGATGTCGATGCCGTACCGCTCGGCCCAGCTGCGCACGAGCCACGGCGACAGCGGCGCCGAGCCGGACCCGATCTTGCGCAGCGCCGAGATGTCCACTCCGGACAGGATCTTTTCGTTGTGCAGCAACATGGTCAGCAACGCCGGCGGCGCGAGCGTGTACGTCACGCGGTCGGCGGCGAGCTGCCCGAGGAACACCGGCAGGTCGAACGGGTGGTGCGGGACGAAGACGGCGCCGGTCAGCAGCCAGGGCAGGAACATCCCGCCGATGCCGGCCATGTTCGTCATCGGGAACGGCGAGAGCAGGACGTCGTCGCGGGTCATCCCCGCGGCTTGGACGCAGCCGCGCGCGGTGGCGAGCCAGTCGCCGTGGCAGCGTGGCACCGCCTTCGGCTCGGCTTCGGTGCCGGACGTCCAGCAGATCGTGACGCAGTCGTTCACGTCGGCTTCGGTCAGGTAGGAGTCCAAAGTGGATTGCTCCGCCTCGGACAGCGGGTCTTCGGGCCAGGCCAGGGCGCCGGCCGGTTCGTCGTCCCCCCGGGCGACGACGAACCGGACCGACGGCGCCGCAGCGCCGATTAGCCCAAGGGCCGCCCCGGCGAGCTCGTGCTCGCCGTATCTGGATGCGGTCACCACCCCGACGGCACCGGTGCGCCGGCACATCGGGCCGAGTTCGTGTTCCCGGTAGGACACCGGGAACGGGGTGACGATCGCGCCGATCCGCACGATCGCGAGGAACGCCTGGACCAGGGCCGAGCAGTTCGGCAGCTGCACGGCCACGACGTCGCCTGCTCGCACCCCTCCGGCGAGCAGGAACGCGGCCAGGACGTCGACGCGTTCGTCGAGCCGGTTCCAGGTCCACCGCACCGGGTCGCGTCCGACCAGTGCGGCGGTGTTCGGTGGATCGACCAGCGCGAGACCCTCCGGGTCGGCACTGACCCGCTCCTTCACGAGCCGGTCGATCGTCTCCGCACTCCACCACCCCCGCGCCCGGAAGTCCCGGGCGCGACCCTCTCGATGGCATCTCATGAACGGAGGTTTTCCAGCTGGTCCGCCCGGACCCAGGTCGCGTGAAAACCGAGCGGGACACGCTGGGGAAGCAGGACCCTGGCCACGGGTCCGGCAGCGAGATCGGCGGCGTCGAAGATGTCCAGTTCCGAGCGTCCCTCGCGCTCGTCCTGCACGAACGTCACCAGATAACCGTCCGCCGAATCGACGGATGCGCCATCGCGGGGTGCGAAGGGCGCCTCACTGCCCCACCGGCCGGGACCGAACCGGTATTCGGTCTTGGAGCCGGCAAGATTGTCGTAGCGCACGAGCCCGTCGAACTTCAGCGTCGACTCGGGCGAGATGTGCACCGCGTAGGAGTACCGGTTCGTCCGGCCGACGCTTCGGGAGTCGACGGTCGGGAACTCGGTGTTGTCGTCGTCGAGCGGGGCCTCGCGGCACACGCCGGTCCGCAGGTTGAAGCGGTAGCGGTGCAGCTGGGCGTCGAGCCGCAGGTAGGAGAGCATCTTCGCGAGCGGCGTGTGCGCGTCGGCCCGCGGGGCCGGCTTGCGCACGCGGCAGACGTCGAGGACGACCTCTTCGCCGGACTCCCACGCGTTGACGACGTGGTAGATGTAGCACGGACTCGCTTCGAACCACCGGATCTGGCTACCGTCTCCGTAGCGTGGCATGACGCCGAAGCGGCTCGGCATCGAGCGGTCGAAGTGCAGCTTGTGCCGGCCCAGCTTCGCCGCCTCGGCGTCCTGGACCAGCGGCAGGTCCATCAGCACCGCGTAGTGCTCGGTGATGGCCATGTCGTGCGGCAGGCGCGGGCCCGGCAGCTCGATCTCGGTGGTCCTGACGACCTGGCCGTCCGCGCTGATCACGCCGTAGCGCAGGTAGGGCGGGCGCGGGCCGTAGTCGAACCAGAACAGCTCGCCGGTCTTTTCGTCCACCTTCGGGTGGGCCATCATGTCGCCGACCAGCGTGCCGAGGAAGTCTTCGGCGCCGAGCGTCTCCAGCGAGAGCGGGTCGACCGCGTACGGCGAGCCGCACAGGTACCAGGTCGCGAGGATCCGGCCGCGGTGGAAGATCACGTCGGTGTTGGCGTTGTCCTTGAGGCCCAGGCCGTGGCTGTTGCCGAAGGGGTTGTCCGCCGGGTTCTCCATGACGCCGGTCCAGAGGCCCTGGCCGGCGTCGGACTCGGCCTTGAAGGCCTTCGTGCGGACCCAGCGGTTGCGGTAGCGCGCCTTGCCGTTCTCGAGGTGGACGGCGTGGATCATGCCGTCGCCGTCGAACCAGTGGTAGCGGCCTTCCGGGGCGAACCGCGGGTTCGGGCCGTTGCGCAGGTAGACGCCGTTGAGATCCTTCGGGATTTCTCCGATGACCTGCAGGTCTTCCGCGTCGATCTCTTCTTCGACGGGTGCGTAGACGCCGAGCAGGTAGGGGTTGGCCTCGCCGGTGTCCGCCGTCCGGGCCACCATCAGCGGCTGTTCGGAGGTGCTGGTCATCGGGCTGCTCCCTGGCTCTCGGGCTCACCGCGCTGGCTGATGGGGATGAGACTATGATTTGTGTACCCAGGTGTCAATAGGCTTCTTTAGATGTAGTCAGGTGCTACTCTGAAGCCTCAGGTAAGAGGGGGATTTGGTCTTGGCCGAGGCGACTGCACAGCGCGTCCGACCCGCGGGGGATCCGCTCCGCAGGGCGCTCGAGCTGGTCGGCGACCAGTGGACGTTGCTGATCCTGCAGAGCCTGTTCCTGCGCTTCCGGCGGTACGAGGAGCTGCGGCTGCGGCTGGGCATCTCGCCGACGGCGTTGTCCGGGCGGCTGCGGGACATGGTGGACGCGGGCATGCTCACGCGCGTGCCGTACCGCGACGCGCGTCGCACGCGGCACGAGTACCGGCTCACCGAGCGCGGCCTGGAGCTGTGGCCGCTGCTGATCTCGATCTGGGCGTGGGAGCGCGAGTGGGTCGAAGGCCGCCGCGAGGTGCTGCCGACGCTGATCCACCTCGACTGCGAGCTGGCTACATCAGCGCCGCTGGGCTGCGGGGCGTGCGGCCGCCGCGTCGACGCGCGGGACGTGCGGGCGTCGCGGCTGGACAGCACCGGTGTCGCGGCGGCGACGGCGTCCAAGCGGTTCCGCCGCAAGGACGCGGAGTCCCTGGCCGGCGACCCGATGATGTTCTTCCCCGACACGATGGAGCTGCTGGGCGACCGCTGGTCGACGGGCCTGCTGGTGTCGGCGCTGCTCGGCTGCCGGCACTTTTCGGAGTTCGAGCGCGAGCTGGGGATCGGGCCGAGCGTGCTGTCGGCCCGGCTGAGCAAGCTGGTCGAGGTGGGCGTGCTGCGCACGGGCACGGCGGCGACCAGGACCGACGCGCGCGACTACCGGATGACGGCGAAGGGGCTGGCGTTCTTCCCGGCGCTGGCGTTCATCGCGGAGTGGTCGCGCGGGTTCGAGGTGACGGGCCAGGAGCCGGACATCACCCTGCACCACGTGGAGTGCGGCAACCGGCTGCGGCCGATCCTGCTGTGCGACCACTGCGGCCGCCCCCTGACGCGCAAGTCGGTGCAGTTCGGCGGAGTTCCGTCCCCGAAACGCTGAAATCGACTCGCCAAGCGGGTTCCCGGCTGCCAGGCTGGAGTGGTCACACGTCGTCGTTTTTCGTCGTTTTCGGAGGTAGTCATGAGTGAACCGACCCCGTCGCCCAGCGGCGAGGAGGACGACGTCAAGCGCAAGTTCCGCGAGGCACTGGAACGCAAGCAGGCGCACGCCCGCTCAGGAGCGTCGCACGAGAACGGCGGCGGCAAGAACCAGCACGCCCACGGCCCGGCGGCCAACAAGCGGACGTTCCGCCGCAAGAGCGGCTGAGGCTCCGGGAACCGGAGGCGCCCCCGCCCTTCCCTTGGGGGGCGTCCCCGGTCCCAGTTTACCGGCCCCCGCCGACAAAACCGGCCGGGAAGCCGAGCAACAGCCGGCTTGTCCACATCACGGCGAGCCTGTGGACAAGCCCTACGGCGTGAACTCCCCCAAGTGGTCCAGGACCACGAACTCACTCCCCGGGCTCGCGGAAGCCACCGCCTTGCGCAGCACCTCCAGCCCACCGTTCGGGTCGTGCGCCTGGCCCAGCGGCAAATCGAAGTCATCCCAATGCGTCGCCGCCACGTACCGGGGGTGGCCCAGGATCGACAGCAGCCGCGGGACGTACCTCGTCACCTTCGAGCCGCCCACCGGCAGCAGCACCGCGTCCGGCCGCAACGCCGTCAGCTCCGACTCCACGTAGTTCGAGCCGCCGAAGTTCAGCACGCTTGCCCCGCCGCCCGTGACCGCGTAAGCCAGCGTCCCACCCTCCAGCAGGTCCGAAATGACCCGCGGCCGGTCCCGGCGGGACAACGGCCGCGACCCCGGGAACGGCACCTGCGCCCGCGCGCCCACCGCCGAGTGCAACGACCGCAGCACGCGGATCGAGTAGCCGTCGAACGTCAGGTCCTCGCCGCCGGTGGCGAGCGACAGCTGGTCCTCCGGGGCGCCCAGCGCCGCCATGAGACTCAAATGCGTCTCGGTCCCCAGCACCGTCGCTCCGGTGCGTTTCGCCAGGTAGGGGACGTCGGTGAGGTGGTCGTAGTGGCCGTGGGTCACCAGGATGTGGTCCGCGTGCAGGAAGCCGCGGTCGAGGTAACCGTCGATCAACGCGCGGTTCACCGACAGCGGCGTGCCGGGGTCCGCGCCCGCCGGGGTGTACGTCCCCGTCCTGAAGCGGGTCAGCCACGGGTCGATCAGGATCGTCTTGCCGCCGACGCGGATCTCCCAGCCGTTGTTCCCCCACCACCGCAACGTCATTCCCGACGCGCCCCAAGCAACTGGCGCGCCCGCCAGGATCGCCGCCGCCGCCGCGCCCGCGCCGAACAGCCCTCGTCTGCTGAAGTCCATACCGGGCACCAGACCACGAACGCGGCGGCGCTGTCCAAGATCGAGACGTCGGCATGTCGATATGCGGACGGGTATCGTCGCAGCGTGGACCACCTCCGTTCGCTGCGGTACTTCCTCGTCGTCGCCGACGAACTGCACTTCGGGCGCGCCGCCGACCGGCTCGGCATCGCCCAGCCGCCGTTGAGCCAGCGCGTGAAGCGGCTCGAAGCCGAGCTGGGCGCGAAGCTGTTCGACCGCGGCCGGCGCGTCACGCTCACCGAAGCCGGCGAAGTGCTTCGCGCCGAAGCCCGTGACGTCCTGAGCCGCTGGGACCGCATGACGACGCTCGTCGCCAAGGCCGGCCGCGGTGAGCTGGACGCCCTGCGCGCGGGCGTGCCACCGGAGCTGCCCGGCCCGGTCCTCGCCGCGATCCTGACGAAGTTCGCCGGCGAGTGCCCGACGGTCCGGCTCGACCTGCAGGAGCTGACCACCGCCGAGCAGACCCGCTTGCTGGCCGACCGCGAACTCGACGCCGGGCTGCTGCAGCTGCCGGTGGACGTCGTCGGCCTGGAGCTCGGACCGGCGATCGACACGCCGCTGGGCGTGGTGCTCCCCCGCGACTCGCCGCTCGCGCGCCGTTCGGAGCTGGCGCTCGCCGACCTGGCGGGCGAAGGCTTGGTGCACGCTCCGCGCGCGGCCGCGCCGGGGAGCTACGACGCCCTGCTGCGCACGTGCTGGGACCACGGCTTCCGGCCGGCCGCGGTCCGGCACGCCCGCAACCCGGAGTTCGCGCTGGGCCTGGTGCTGGCCGGCCACGGAGTGGCGTTCGAGCCCGGCCCGCGCAAGGAACCCCGCGTGGTGTGGCGGCCGTTGACGGGCGAGGTGCTGCGGTCGCGGATGGCTTTCGCGTGGCCACCGTCGAGCCCGCACCCGCAGGCCGCGAAGCTGGCGGAGATCGCGGCCGGCGTGCTCGAGGACGACGGGGTGTCGCGGATCGTGCCGGAGCCGCCGAACGCCCGCCCGTGGGACGTCTTCTACGACCGCAGCTGATCCACCGCCGCGCGGGCCGCGTCGCCGATCGCGCGGTCGATGTCCGGCCGCCGCAACGTTTCCGCTCCGCCCACCGTGAACACCGCCACCGCGTAGGCCGCCCCGTCCGGGTACGTCACCACGCCGATCTCGTTGCGGATCCCCGGCATCGTCCCCGTCTTGGCCGCCACCGCCACCGTCGGCGGGAACCCCGCCGTCAACCGGTGCCAGCTCACCTGGGCCGACATCCACGCCAGCACCTGCGCGCCCGGGCCGGGGTCACCCCACATCGCCGACAGCAACGCAGTCATCTCGCGAGGTGTCGTCGAAGACGTCCGAAGTGGATCCAACGCCCGCAACGGAACCCCGGCGGCCGTGTCCTCCATGATCGTCCGCAGCAGCTCACGCGGAGGGCCGATCACGGACGTCCGCGACAGGCCCAATTCCGCCAGCAACGACCGCACGTTCGCCACACCGACCCGGTCGAACAGCAGATCCGCGGCCGTGTTGTCCGACACCGTCAAAGCCAACAACGCCGCGTCCCGCAAGCTGTACGAGACGTCGTCCGCGAAGCCCGCCGAACCGCTGCCGCCCAAGCGGTCCGCCGCCGACGCTCGCACCCGGTCGGTCGGGTCCAGCAGCCCCGCCGCGACCTGGCGGGCGAACTCGTACGCCAGCGGCACCTTCACCACCGACGCCAGCACCACCGGCGCGTCCGGGTCGAGGCCGACGGAGGAATCGGAACCGAGGCGGCGGGCGTGCAGGAACCCCCGCACGCCCACCGCCTCGAACACAGCGGCAAGACTCACCCGGTCATGATGGACCGCAGCCGCCCGACCTCCGCCATCCGGCGCTCCGCCAGCCGGTCGGCCGCCGTCGCCGGGGGCACGCCGTCGGCGTCCGCCAGGGCGAACACCGCCTTCGTCGTGTCGTAGATGGCCGTCGTCTTGCGCTTGGCGCGCTCGAAGTCGAAGCCGTGGCGCTCGTCGTCGACCTGGATCACGCCACCCGCGTTGACCAGGTAGTCCGGGGCGTACAGCACGCCGCGGTCGGCGAGCTGCTTGTCGATGCCCGCGTGCGCGAGCTGGTTGTTCGCCGCACCGCACACGATGCGGGCGCCCAGCACCGGCACCGTCGCGTCGTTCAGGATCCCGCCCAGCGCACACGGCGCGAAGACGTCCAGCTCGGTGCGCAGCAGGGTGTCCACATCGGACACGACGGAAACGTTCGGGTAGATCGAGCGGGTGCGCTCGATGGCGGGCGCGTAGACGTCCGTGATCGTCACCTGCGCACCGGCGTCCACGAGATGCCCGACGAGGATGTGCCCGACCTTGCCGACGCCGGCCACGCCGACGCGCTTGCCCGCCAGGTCGGGGCTGCCCCAGAGGTGCTCGGCCGAGGCGCGCATGCCCTGGAAGACGCCGAACGCGGTCAGCACGGACGAGTCGCCGGCCCCGCCGTCCTCGGGCGAGCGGCCGGTGACGTACCGGGACTCGCGCGCCACGACGTCCATGTCCTGCACGTACGTGCCGACGTCGCACGCCGTGATGTAGCGGCCGCCCAGGGACTGCACGAAGCGCCCGTACGCGCGCAGCAGCGCTTCGGACTTGAGCGTCTTCGGGTCCCCGATGATGACGGCCTTGCCGCCGCCGAGGTCGAGCCCGGCCAGCGCGTTCTTGTACGCCATGCCCTTGGACAGCGCGAGCACGTCGTCGAGCGCGTCCGCTTCGGTGGCGTAGGGGTGGAAGCGCGTCCCGCCGAGGGCGGGTCCGAGCGCGGTGGAGTAGATGCCGATGATGGCCTTCAGGCCACTGGCCTGGTCGTGGCAGTACACGACCTGTTCGTGCCCGGTGCCCCGGGCGAACACTCCTTCGGTCACGGTGGTGACTCCTTTGTCATCCGCGCCCGGTTTCGTGGCCGGGACGCGCTTCACGGGTTGGCGGGAGCCCGGCGGAGGTCGTCCGCTCGGGTGCCCGGGACCAACCTAGATCCCCGATGATCGCGAGACCAGTGGAGGTCTCGCCATACGGACCGGTAATCAGCCCTTGATCACCTTGCCGAGGGTGCGCATCGCCGTCTCGAGCTGGACGTCCGACAGGTACGGCGCCGGTCCGAAGCGCAGGTACGGCCCCCGGCTGTCGGTGCGGACGCCCTCGGCGGCCAGCGCCGCCTGCAGCCCGGACGCGTCGGCGCAGCGCAGCGAGAGGAACCCGCCGAGGCGGTCCAGCTCCACCGAACGGTCCCGCGCGACGACGTCTTCGGGCAGCGCGAGGGAGTCGAACACCGACGCGAGCAAGCCCACCTGGTGCTGCGAAACCTCGCGCAGGAACTCCGGCGTGAGGCCCTGCTCGGCGAAGAACCGCTGGACCCGGGCGCCGCGGTAGTGGCTGCCCGGGTCGTAGGTCGCGCCGGCGAACCGGTCCCCGCCGGTGGCGTAGGCGACCTTGCCCGGCTCCCGCTCGTCGGCGAGCGCGCCGAACTCGGCGTACCAGCCGGTGATCACCGGGCGCAGCTCCTGGGCGTGCGCGGGCAGCCGCAGGAAGCAGTTGCCCTCGCCGAGCTGCAGGTACTTGTAGCCGCCGCCGAGCACCCAGGCGTTGGTGAGCCCGAGGTCGTGCAGCGGGAACGGCACGACGCCGAGCGCGTGGTAGGCGTCGACGACGAGCTCGATCGACCGGCTGCGGCACGAGTCGGCGAGGTGCGCCAGCCCGGGGACCAGCCTCGACGTCTCGAAGAGCACCGCCGACACGAGCACGGCGGCGGTGTCGTCGTTCACTTCGCCCGCGACGCGCTCGGCGAGCGTGGTCACCGGGTCGAGCGGCACGCGCACGACCTCGACGCCCTCCTCCTCGAGCCGGGCGAGCTGGCGGCGCAGCGTGTGGAACTCGCCGTCGGTGGTGACCAGGCGCGGTCTTCGCGGCAGCTCCATCGCCGAGAGGAACCGCAGCACGAGGTCGTGCGTGCTCGCGCCCAGCGCGTACTCGCCGTGCGGGTCGCCGAGCAGCAGGCGGAAGCCCGCGCGCAGCTGGTCGGCCTTCGCGAACGCGCGCCCCCACTTCTCGTCGACGTCGCGGGCGGCGTCCGCGAAGGACTCCCGCAGGCCCTCCTCCGCCACGTCCGGCCACGCCTGGTGCGAGTGCCCGGACAGCAGCAGGCGCTCGGCGACGCCGAAGCGGGAGTAGTGCGGGGCGAGCGCGTTGTCGTCCGCGCGCAGGTCGTCCAAAGTGGTCACAGTCGGCTCCGTACGGCCCAGAGATCCGGGAACATCGGCTGGAAGAGCGTGGTACGCAGGTAGGTCGCGCCGGATGATCCTCCCGTCCCGGTCTTGTCGCCGATGGTGCGTTCGACCATCTTCACGTGCCGGTAGCGCCACTCCTGCATCCCTTCGTCGAGATCCACCAGACATTCGGCGACGACCGAGGGTCCCCCGTCGTCGCTGTACACGTCCAGCAATATCGCCTGCAGGGCCGGGGACGGCTCCACCGGTCGAGTGACGTCTCGGTCACACTCCACGGAATAGCCAGAAGCCTTGAGGTACGCGAGAAAAGAGTCGAACAAGGACGGTCGCGCCATCGCGTCGGCAATGCGTTTCCGCTGCTCGCCACCCTCGGGGTAGTGCGCGAACACGCGCTCGTCGCGGCGGCCCAGCACGGCTTCCAGCTCGCGGAACTGGGCCGACTGGAAGCCACTCGAAGCGTCCAAACGGGCGCGGAAGCTCGTGAACTGGCTGGGGGTCATGGTTTCCAGCACGTCGATCTGCGCGACGGCGACCTTGAGGATCGTCAGGATCCGCCGCAGGACGCGGATCGAGTGCGCGGTGTTGCCCGCGACGAGGTTCCGCTGGAGGAACTCGGCCTCGTGCAGGATCTGCTTGAACCACAGCTCGTACACCTGGTGGATCACGATGAACAGCAGCTCGTCGTGCTCGTCCGAACGCGTCCGCTGCGCGTTCAGCACCTCGTCCAGCGCGAGGTACGAGGTGTAGCTCAGGGCTTCTTGCGTGGCTTGGCTGGTTTCGGTCATCCCTTGGTCACCTCGTCGAAATGGCGCTGAGCGGCCGGAGCCAGCGCGGTGTACAGATCGTGGAACAGCTCCACCGCGGCCGCCCGCCGATCCGGTGCGGGTACCAGGTCGGCGGGCAGTTCCGGGTCGAGCGACGGGAACGCCCGGAAGGTGTGCACCAGGCGCGCGTGCACCTCGAACGCCTCGGCGTCCGGGGTCTCCTTCCCCGCGTACCCGCCGAACTGGCCGACGAACGCCGTGTAGCGCGCGGCGAGGTCGTCGAGGTCCCAGGCCCGGCCGGCGAAACGGCGGACGTCGAGCGCGGCCGACGGGCGGCCGAGCAGCAGGCCGGCGTGCTCGGTGACGTCCAGCTCGCCGAGCAGGGCGACGACCTCGGCCTCGCGGTCGTGCGGGGCGATCCAGGTGCCGTCCTGGTAGGGCCCGAAGCCGAGGAACCGCAGCCGCCGGACCAGGCGTTCCCGGGCCTGGCGGCGGCTCTCCGGGATGCTCTGCCAGAGCACGGTCCACTCGCCGGCGGCACGCTCGCGGCGGCCGAGGGAGAAGATCCGGTGGTCGCCGTCGGCGAGCAGGGCGATGGTGCGGCGGGTCAGCGAGTAGTGCACGGTGCGGCCCTCGCGGTGGCGCTGGAGCAGGCCGCGGCGCACCAGGCGGGTCAGCGCGATGCGGGCCGCGCCGTCGGAGAAGCCCAGCTCGGCGAGCACCGCGACCAGGCCGCCCGACCACACCCGCCGGGTCTCGCGCGGGTGCACGTAGCTGCCCAGCAACGTCACGACCAGCTCCTGGGGGCTGGCGTCGAAGGCGTCTCCGGGCATGCGGCAACTCTATACACCCCAGGCCGCTGCGGTGTAGCTTGATTTGCGTGACGTACTTCGCGGACCTCAGCTCGCGGCAGGTCGCTTCGCTGGTGGACGGCGACCGTGTGCCGGTGCTGCTGCTCCCGCTGGGCGCGGTCGAGCCGCACGGGCCGCACGCGCCGCTGGGCACCGACCCGCTGATCTCGCGCGGGATGTGCGAGCGCGCGGCCGACCGGCTGGCCGCCGACGACGACGTCCACGTGCTGGTGCTGCCCGAGGTGCCCTACGGCGTGACGCGGTTCGCGGCCGGGTTCGCCGGCGGCGTCCACATCGGCGAGGAGACGCTGCACTCGCTGCTCGTCGACATCGGCTCGGCGCTGATCGGCCAGCGGTTCCGCCGGATCCTGCTGGTCAACAACCACTTCGAGCCCGCGCACCTGGTCACGCTGCGGCGGGCGGTGGAGACGCTGAACTTCGCCTACGACGGCCGCGTCGCGCTGCTCGACCTGGTCCGGCGGCGGCACGCGGAACGGCTGACCGGGGAGTTCAAGTCCGGCGAGTGCCACGCGGGGCGGTACGAGACGTCGCTCGTGCTCGCCGACCGGCCCGAGCTGGTCGACCAGCCGCTGATGCGGACGTTGCCGCACGTGCCCGTCAGCCTGGCTTCGGCTCCTGCCGATGGCGGCTTCCGCGAGCTGGGCATGACCGAGGCGTACTGCGGGGCGCCCGCCGAGGCCACCGCGGCCGAAGGTGAAGAGACGTTCTCGACGTTGACCGACCTGCTGGTGGAAGCGATCCGGGAGCTGGCCCGTGAGTGAGCCGTTCAACCTCGCCACGCACTTCCTCGACCGGCACGTGGCTTCCGGCCGCGTCGCCCTGTACACCGGGGATCGCTCGGTCACGTACGCCGAACTGGCCGAGCTGGCCAACCGCGCCGGGAACGTGCTGCGCGACGCCGGTGTCCGAAAAGGACAGCGGGTGCTCTTGGCGCTGAGTGACGGCGAGGAGTTCGTCGCGACCTGGTACGGCGCGCAGAAGATCGGCGCGGTCACCGCCGAGGTCTACCCGTTCCTGCAACCGAAGGACTACGCGTACTACCTCGGCTACACCGCGGCCGTGGCCGTGATTGCGGACGCCGTCACGCTGCCCGCGCTCCGCGAAGCGGGAGCGCGGAACTTGCTGGTGCTCGGCGTCCCGGACGACGAACTGCGGCCGGGCGAACGTCCATTCCGGACGTTGCTGGACGCCGCGTCCCCCTCACTCGATGCCGCACCGACCACCGTGGACGACATCGGGATCTGGAAGTTCACCACCGGCAGCACCGGCGCGCCCAAGGCGTGCGTGCACACGTTGCGCAGTCCCAAAGAGAGCTTCGAGCGGTACGCCGTCCAGGTGCTCGGACTGCGGGAGGACGACCGGGTTCTCGCCGTGCCCAAGCTGTTCTTCGGCTACGCGCGCGATCTCGTGGCGCTGTTCCCGTTCGGCGTCGGCGCCGCGGGGATCGCGTTCCCCGAACGCAGCACCGCGGACCTGATGTTCGAGCTGATCGCCCGCTACCGGCCGACCGTTCTGGTCAACGTGCCGACCATGATGAGCGCGATGGTCGCGCATCCGGCCGCCGCGTCGCAGGACCTCAGCTGCCTGCGGATGACGACGTCGGCCGGCGAGGCGCTGCCGTCGGAGCTGCACCGGAAGTGGGACGCGGCCTTCGGGGTGCCGGTGGTCGACGGGATCGGCTCGTCGGAGGCCTACCACATCTACCTGTCGAACCGGCCGGGTGCGGCGCGGATCGGGACGCTCGGCACGCCCGTGCCCGGCTACACCGCCGAGGTCGTCGACGAGGCCGGGAACCCGTTGCCGGACGGGGAAATCGGGCCGTTGCGCGTCACCGGGCCGACGATCGCCCTGGAGTACTACGGCGATCCCGAGAAGTCGGCGGGAACGTTCGACGGCGACACACTGACGTCGAGCGACCTGTTCAGCCGATCCGGCGGGTACTTCCGCCACCACGGTCGCGCCGACGCGCTGCTCAAGGTCGGCGGGGTGTTCGTGGCGCCCGGCGAGATCGAGGACTGCCTGCTCGGGCACCCCGCGGTGGTCGACTGCGCGGTGGTCGGCCAGGAGGTCGACGGCCTGGTCGTGCCGCGCGCGTACGTCGTGGTGCGCGCGTCGGTGACCGCGGCCGAGCTGAAGGACCACGCGAAAGCCCACCTGGCCAAGCACAAGTACCCCCGTGAAGTGGTGTTCATGACGGAACTTCCCCGTACCGCCAACGGAAAGCTCGACCGGCGCGCGCTGGCGGGCCGGCCGTGAGCCGGCTGGTCGTCGTCACCGGCGGCACCCGCGGGATCGGCGCGGCGATCGCTTCGCGGTTCCGTTCCGCCGGCGACACGGTGCTCGCGCCGGGACGCGCCGAATGCGATGTCACGGACGAGGACACCGTCGCGGCGTACTTCGCTTCCGCCGGACCGGTGGACGTATTGGTGAACAACGCCGGGATCTCTTCCAGCGCACCGCTTTCGAAGACTTCGGTCGACGATTGGCGGACGCAGATCGACGTCAACGCGACGGGTGCTTTCCTTTGTACGCGGGCGGTTTTGCCGGGGATGCGGACCCGGGACAGCGGCCGGATCGTGACGGTGGCGTCGACGGCGTCGCACGTCGGCTACCGCTACACGGCCGGCTACACGGCGTCGAAGCACGCGGCGGTCGGGCTGATGCGGGCGGTGGCGGCGGAGCTGGCCGGCACCGGCGTCACGGCGAACGCGGTGTGCCCGGCGTTCGTCCGCACCGACATGACGGCCACTTCGGTGGCGCGGATCACCTCGCGGTCCGGGCGTTCCGCGGCCGAGGCGGAAGCGGCGCTGGCGGCGGCGTCCCCGCTCGGCCGGCTGCTGGAACCCGCGGAGGTGGCGTTCGCCGTCGCCTTCCTGGCGGCCCCGGAGGCCGCTGCGATCAACGGCCAGACCCTCGTACTCGACGGCGGAGGAATCCAGTCATGAGCCCGTTCCGCGCGACCGCACCGCTGACGAAGGAGTGGGAGCACTTCGAGTTCACTGTGGACGACGGCGTCGCGACCGTGACGTTCACCCGGCCGGACAAGCTGAACGCGCTGACGTTCGACGTCTACGCCGACCTGCGCGACCTGGTCCTGGAGCTGCCGCAGCACGAGGACGTCCGGGTGCTGGTGATCACCGGGCAGGGCCGCGGGTTCTGTTCCGGCGGCGACGTCGAGGAGATCATCGGCGAGCTGCAGAAGTTCGAGACGGCGCGGCTGCTGGAGTTCACGCGCATGACGGGCGCGGTGGTGAAGGCCCTGCGCGAGTGCCCGTTGCCGGTGATCGCGGCGGTCAACGGCGTGGCGGCGGGCGCGGGCTCGGTGATCGCGCTGGCGAGTGACTTCCGGCTGCTGGCGGAGTCGGCGAAGTTCGCGTTCCTGTTCACGAAAGTCGGTCTCGCCGGCGCGGACATGGGGTCGGCTTATCTGTTGCCGCGTTTGGTGGGCTTGGGTCGCGCTACGGAGCTGCTGATGCTGGGGGACAAGCTGCCCGCCGCACGCGCTTTCGAGATCGGGCTGGCTTCGCAGGTGGTGCCGGACGCTTCACTGGCTTCGACGGCGTCGGCATTGGCGCGCCGGCTCGCGGACGGGCCCGCCTTGGCGTACTCGACGACGAAGGTGCTGCTGACCCGCGAGCTGGACATGGATCTGGGCAGCGCGATCGAGCTGGAGGCGATGACCCAGGCCCTGCTGATGACGGCGAAGGACCACAAGGAGTTCTACGCGGCGTGGACCGCGGGCCGCGAACCTCGTTGGACGGGCCGCTAGATCCGGGTGACCGCGATCGCGTCCTCTTCCAGGGAACCGAAGTAGAGCTGTCCCTGCCACTCCCGCACGCCCACCAGCATGTGGAAGCCGTCGATCTCGCCGCGCAGTTCCTTCGCCACCTTGCCGTCCGGTGCGACGCCCAGGACGCCCACCTCGCGACCCGGCCGCGGCTGCAACCACGTCGGGAGGGCGCGGACCCCCGACCGGAGGAACGACGGCAGCCGGCGGACCACGTCCAACGCCGCCACGCGCGGGGACGCCTGCGTGATCCAGATCAGCCCGTCCGAGCCCGTCGCGATGTTGTCCGGGAAGCCCCACAGGTTCTCGACCAGCGCGTCCACTTGACCGTCCGACAGCCGGACGCGGGACACGCTGAACGCGCCCGTCTCCGCCACCGCCACGAACGACTCGTCCGGCGCCAGCGCGACGCCGTTCGCGAACTGGAGGCCGTCCGCCAGCAGGTCTATCGCGCCGTCCGGGGTGCGGCGAAGCAACCGGCCGCCGGCGGTCTGCTCGATCAGGTCGTCGCGCCAGTTGTCGATGCCGAAGCGGCGCGATGAATCCGTGAAGTACACCGTTCCGTCCGACGCCACCGCCGCGTTGTTGCAGAACACGAAGTCCAGCCCCAACGCCGAAGTCGCCAGGACCGAAGGGGTGCCGCCGGCCAACGGGACCACCAGCAGACCGGCCCGGGCGTCGCAGATCAGCAGCTCGTCCTCGCCGTACAGCTCCAGGCCCAGCGGGCGGCCGCCCGTGTCGGCGATGACGTCGATGTGCCGCCCGTCGGGCGACACGCGCAGGACCCGGCCGTCGTCGACGCCCGTGTAGATCCGGCCTTCGCCGTCGACCACGACGTCCTCCGGGCCGTGCCCGTTCACCGGGATGACCGTGACCTCGCCGAACCGCATCGGGTGCCTCCTACCGGTAGGTGAGCAGCGAAGCCGCGTCGGCCTCGAAGTGCGGGTGTTCGTTGAACGACAACATGGTCACGCCGCCGCGGCCGGACACCAGCTTCGTGATCCCGCCGTTGACCGTGACACGGTTGAACTTCAGCAGCCCGACCTCCGGGGTGCCCATCAGCAGCCCGCAGATCGTCGCGATCACGCCGCCGGAGGTGAACACGACCGCGTGCTCACCCTTGCCGAGCGACGCCACCAGGTCCTCCAGGGCGGCCCGGCAGCGGGCGAGGAACGCCGGCCACGTCTCGGCGCACGGGCCGTCCGCGCCCGCCGACGTCCACGCCGTCAACGCCGCGTCCAGAACTCCTTGGTACGCATGGGAGTCCTCCTGCGGCGCGCCACCGGCGTGGTGCAGCGCGATGTCGACGTGGTCGTATTCGTTCCAGCGCGGGTCCTCGACGACCGGGACGACCGTGTCGAGCGCCTTCAGCGCCGTCGCCGCGGTGTCCCGCTGCCGCGCCAGCGTCCCCGAGCGGATCTGTGTGAAGGAGACGTTGCGCCGCAGCAGTTCCGCACCGACCACAGTGGACTGTTCGAAACCGCGTGGCGACAGCGCGTCGTAGTCGGACGCGCCGAAGGAAGCCTGCCCGTGCCGGACCAGGTAGATCGCGCCCACTCAGACACTCCCCTTCGCGATGATTTCCCGGCAGCGCCAGTCGAGGTACCCGACGAACTGCCAGAAGTCCTTGAACGCCGGGTTGCGGGTGGCACCGTCGTGGTAGCGGCGGTACAGCTGCTGCAGCACCGCCGCGAGCCGGAACAGGCCGTAGACCTCGTAGAACCGCCAGTCCCCGATCGCCAGCCCGGTCTTCTCCGCGTACCGCGCGACGAACTCCTCGCGCGTGAACATCCCCGGCAGGTGCGTCGGCTGGCGGCGGCTGGCCTTCATGACGTCGTCGTCATCGGCCTGCACCCAGTACGCGAGCATGCTGCCCAGCTCCATCAGCGGGTCGCCGAGGGTGGCCATCTCCCAGTCGAGGACGCCGGTGATGTTCAGTGTCGACGGCCCGTCCAGCACGAGGTTGTCGAGCCGGTAGTCGTTGTGGATCAGGCAGATCTTGACCTCGGACGGCTGGTTGGCGGCCAGCCACGCGCGGACCTCGGCGAAGTCGCCGACGTTGTCCGTGCGCGCCGCGACGTACCGGTCCGACCAGCCGCGGATCTGCCGCCCGACGTACCCGGCCCCCTTGCCGAGACCGGCCAGCCCGGCCGCTTCGACGTCGACGGCGTGCAGGTCGACCAGCCGGTCGACGACCTTGCCCGACAGCTCGCGGGCCTGGTCCGGGTTCAGCTCGAGGCCGGCGGGCAGGTCACCGCGCAGGATCAGGCCCTCGAGCTTCTCCATGACGTAGAAGTCGCCGCCGAGCACGCTCTCGTCGTCGCCGAACGCCAGCATCCGCGGCACGTACGGGAACACCGGCTTCAGCGCGTGCTGCACGCGGTACTCGCGCCGCATGTCGTGCGCCGTCGCCGCCTTGTGCCCGGCCGGCGGGCGGCGCAGGATCAGCTCGCGGTCCGGGTAGCTCAGCAGGTACGTCAGGTTCGACGCGCCGCCGGGGAACTGCCGGACCTCCGGCGGCTCGGCGCCGAGGCCCTCGACGCGCGTGGCCAGCCAGGCGTGCACCGCGGCGGCGTCGAAGGCGTCCTCCTCGCGGACCTCGACGGTGGTCATGCGAACTTCCGCAGGATCGACGCGGGCACGACGCGCATGGCGACGCTCAGCGGGACCCACGGCCACGCGGGGACGTAGGCGCGGCGCGGTTCGGCCTCGATCGCCTTGACCAGCGCGCGAGCGCCGCTCTCGGCCTTGGCCAGCAACGGGTTGCGGCCGAGCCGGTCGTTCATCTCCGACTCGATGTAGCCGGGCCGGACGTCGGTGACGGTGATGCCCTTGCGCTTGAGCTCCAGGCGGGTGCCGTCGACGAACGCCGAGATCCCGGCCTTCGAAGCGGCGTACGCGGTGAGGTTGCCGGGCAGGCCGCGGATCGCGCTGAACGACGAGACGACGGCGAGGTGCCCGGCGCCCTGCTCGCGGAAGATCCCGGCGGCGGCCTCGATCTGGGCGGCGGCCGCGACGAAGTTGACCTCGAGGGTCTGCCGGTTGGCGTCGAACCGGCCCTTGCCGACCGGCTGCCCCTTGCCGAGCCCGGCGTTCACGATCACCCGGTCGAGGGACCCCAGCTCGGCGCGGAACTCCTCGAAGACGGTGAAGACGCTGTCGTGGTCGGTGACGTCGAGCTTGCGCGTGACGACCGTGATCCCGGGGTGCGCCGCGGTCAGCTCGCCGGCCAGCTTTTCGAGCCGGTCGGTGCGTCGCGCGCACAACGCCAGGTTGCGCCCTCTCGCGGCGAACTGGCGGGCCATGCCTTCGCCCAACCCGCTGCTCGCGCCGGTGATCAGGATGTTCTTGCGGACGGCCATGCCCGGAGCCTACCCGCTGGTAATAAGACCGGTGGCCCGGCGCTGGGGGCGTCGCCGGGCCACCGGTCATCGCGCGGCCACCCCGGCCGGTCGCACAACGCGGCCGGGTGAGCCGGAGCCGTTCGTCCACGGCTGCGGCCCGCACCCGGATGGGCCGTGAGGGGGAGGCGGAGCCACCGGCGCGGGCAAGTCATACAAGCGCGTCCGCCCAGGCCGGGGCAATGGTTCACAGTTGCCAGTACTAGCCCGTTCGCCCGAGTGGCGGCGCGGCTCCCGGCCACCGGCCGCCCCGCCGAAGGGGGTAGCCAATCCTGCTAACGTGCACCGTGTCGGGGATCGTCGGGGGACGTTACGGGGCGGGTCGGCCATGGCGGGCAGCACGGCGGGCGGTCAGCAGGGTGAGCGCACCGCGTTCGCCTCCCACCTGCGCGCGGCCATCGCGACGAGCGGGCTGTCACTCGACCGGATCCAAGCGCGGCTGCGTGCCCGCGGCGTCGTCGTCAGCGTCACCGCCCTCAGTTATTGGCAGTCGGGCAAGCGGCAGCCGGAGCGGCAGAGCTCGCTGTCGGCCGTCCGCACGCTGGAAGAAATCCTCGACATCCCGGCCGGCTCCCTGCTCGGACTGCTGCCCCCGCCCCGGCCCCGCGGCGGCGCGGGAAAGCGCCAGACCGGCGAGCCGCTGACGTTCCCGCGCGAGGTGCTGCAGCCGCTGCTGGACAAGGTCGGCGCGCCGGACGCGCTCGAGCGCCAGCACCCGCTGAAGCTGGTGGGGCTGCACGACCTGTGCGAGATCGCCGCGGACGGCGGGCAGCGCGCGGTCACCGCGCGGGCGGTGTTCCAGGCGGGCGCGGACGGCCAGGACCGCTGGCTGCTCGTCTACACCCAGGACGACCCGGCGGCGGGCCCGCCGGACCTGCACGCGGTGCGCAACTGCCGGATCGGGCGCGCCGAAGCCGACGTCACGCACGGGCTGCTCGTCGCGGAGCTGGTGTTCGACCGGCCGATCGACCGGGGCGAGACGCACCTGATCGAGTACACGCTGACCAACGGCGGGCCGCCGTACCCGGAGTGCCGCAACACGTACTACCGCGAGTTCCGCCGCCCGGTGCGGGAGTACCTGCTGGAGGTCCGGTTCGCCCCGGGCACGGCCCCGGAGCGCTGCTGGCAGTACGCCCGCAACGGCACGACGAACACCCGCCGCCCCCTCAAGCTCGACGGCGGCGACGGCGTGCACGCGGTCGCGCTGGACTTCGGGCCGGGCGTTTTCGGCATCGACTGGGACTGACCCGGCTCAGCTCCCCTTGATCCGGTCGAGGAGCTCGTCCCGGTACTCCCGCACCGCCGGGAGCTCCGGTTCGTCGCCGGTCGCCCGCTTCAACGCGCCCTCCAGGATCTTCAGCCCCTGGCGTTCGTCGCCGCGCGCGTCCGCCTGCCTCGCGGCGTTCTCCAACGCTTTGGCGAGCTTGGTCCGCGCCTCGGGTTCCCGGGCGGCCTGGTTGATCCGGATCCAGTTGCCGCCCGGATCGACGACGGTGAACCCGGTGTACCGGTCGTTGCGCAGCCGCGGCCGGGTCATCCGCGGGATGCCGGAGACGAGCAGTTTCCCGTGCACGGACCGCATCCCCGCCGCGAAGGCCTCGAACAGCTCGCCGGTGGCCGCCACGATGACCAGGCAGGTGCTGTACGACTGCGCCGGGTCGTAGCCGTCCATGCCGAAGAAGTGCAGGTTGAGGTCTTCCCGCCGCACCGCGACGTGCGGGTTCGGCCGCGTCTGCCGATAGGTGGTCTCGAAGCCGAGCATCTCGTAGAACGACGCGATCTCGTCGATGGAAGGACAGGGCAGGAGCGGAATGGTCAGTTCGTTCGCCACCGCCAGAAGCTAAGCCCGGACCGGCCGAAACGACACGGAGCTATTTGCTCGTGCGAACGACTTCACGACAAGTGGGCGGCCGCCGCGGTCGCCAGCTCCGTGCGGTTCGCGATGCCCAGCTTGGCGTACACGTGCGCGAGGTGCGTCTTCACCGTGCCGCGGCTCATGAACAGCTTCGCGCCGATCTCCGGGTTCGTGCACCCCCCGGCCGCGAGCTTCACGACTTCCAGCTCGGTCGGCGTCAGGCTGCCCCAGCCGCTCGACGGGCGGCCGCGCGCGCCGCGGGTCCGGCGGACGAACGCCACCACGTCGTCGAGGCTCATCGGCTCGTCTTCGGTCGTGAGCCCGAGGACGTCCTGCTCCGGCCGCCGCGGGAAGCCGAGTTCCGCACGGGCGCGGGAACACGAGACGAACACCCGCGCCGCGTCGGCCGAGCGTCCGGTGCGGGCGAACAGCGCCGTCAGCGCGTCCAGGCTGTCGAGGACGCCCAGGCGGAGGCCGTGGTCGAGGCGCACGGACAGGGCCTCGTGGTGCAGCTCGGCGGCCCGCTCCGGCTCGGCCAGGTACCCCTGCTGGTCCAGCGCGTCGGCCAGGGCCGACCGCAGGCCCCAGCGCCGGGTCAGCTCGACGGCCGTGGCCAGCACCTCCGCGGCTTCCGACGTCCGGCCCAGCGCACGCAGCACGGCGCCGCGTTCGGCAAGACCCTGCGACGCCATGTACGTCCCCGGAACGGCCTCACGAGCGAACCACCGCTCGGCTTCTTCGAACGAGCCGCGACGCCGGTGCAGCTCGCCCATCACCCCCGCCATGCCGGGCACGAAGACGTCCCCCGCGGTCTCGATGAGCCGCAGGAACGGCTCCATCACACGGAACCCCGCGTCGACCTCGCCGGCCAGGCAGTGCACCAGCGCCAGCCGGCACAGCGTCGTGTTGACGCGGTGGAAGTCGCCGAGCGGCGCGGCGACTTCCACCGCGTGCTCGGCGAGTTCCCGCGCCCGCGCCAGGTCCGCCGACGCGAGCGCGCTCGCGGACTGGGCACTGAGGACCGTCGACGCGAGGCCGCGGTCGCCCCGGCGGAGCAATCCTTCGGCCGCTTCGGCGAGCAACGGCCGAGCTTCGTCGTGGCGGTCCCGCGCGTGGAGGATGATCCCGCGCAGCATCAACGCGCTGTCGCGGGCGAAACCGTCCGTTCCGGCGGCCTGCTCGGCTTCGAGGGCGACGTCCCAAGCGGCGTCGAAGTCCGTGTACAGGTGCCCGAGCGCGGTCAGCGTCAGGCACCGCGCGCGCAGGCCCGCTTCGCCGAGTTCCGTCGCGATTTCCAGGCCCAGCCGCGCGGCTTCGAGGTCGAACGGCGCCGTCGTGTCCGCGACCAGACCCATCCCGGTGAGCAGCCGGGCCTGCAACGTCGACCGCTCGCCGGGGCACCGGGCGACCGCGCGCTTCAGGTACGCCAGCCCCTCGTGGCCGCGGCCGCGCAGGTTCCACAGCCACGCGACGGCGGCCGCGAGCCGGCGTCCCCGCGTGGGATCTTCCTGTGCCAGCCCCCATTCCAGGGCGGCGCGCAGGTTGTCACGCTCGGGTTCCACCCGCGCGCGCCAGGCGTCCTTGTCGCGGTCGAGGTCGGGCTCGGCGGCTTCGGCGAGCGCGAGGAAGTGGTCGAGGTGGCGGTCGCGGACGGCGTCGGTCTCCCCCGCCTCGGCCAGCCGGGCCGCCGCGTACTCGCGGATGGTCTCCAGCATGCGGTAGCGGCCGTTTTCGGCCAGTACCAAGGACTTGTCGACGAGCCGGCCGAGCACGGCCGGGCCGGCCACCGCGTCGAGGGTGAACCCGCCGGCGAAGACGGCGAGCCGGCGGAACACCGCGCGGTCCTCGCCGTCGAGCTGGTCGTGGCTCCACGCGATCGACGCCTCCAGGGTCTGCTGCCGCGCCGGCACCCCGCGCGGGCCGCGGGTGAGGAGCGCGAAGCGGTCGTCGAGACCGGCGTCGATCTGGTACGGGGTAAGGGTTCCGAGCCACGCGGCGGCGAGCTCGACTGCCAGCGGGATGCCGTCGAGCCGGGTGCACACCGACCGGACGGCGGCCGCGCTGGAACCGTCCAAGGTGAACAGGGGCCGGACCGCGCCCGCCCGTTCGACGAACAGCGCGACGGCCTCCTCGACGGCCAGCGGCGGCACCCGCCACACCGTCTCCCCCGGCACGCCGAGGGGTTCGCGGCTGGTCGCCAGCAGCGCGACTTCGGGGCAGGACCGGAGCAGTTGGACGGCGAGGTCCGCGACGCCGTCGAGGACCTGTTCGCAGTTGTCGAGGCAGAGCAGGACGCGCCGGTCGCGCAGGTGGGTCACCACCGACCGGATGGCGCCGGCGTGTGGCTCGACGGGCACCCCGAGGGTCGCGGCGACCAGCTCGGCGACTTCGGCGGGCTCGGCGTCGAGTTCGACCCACCACACGCCGTCGGGCCAGCGCCCGGCCCCGGCGGCGGCGACCTGCGCCGCCAGCCGGGTCTTGCCGCTGCCGCCGGGCCCGGCCAGCGTGAGGAGCTGTCCCCCGGCGAGCCGGCGCCCGAGTTCGGCGGCTTCGGTTGCGCGGCCGACGAAGCCGGTCAGCTGCACGGGAAGGTTGTTCGGGGTCGTGTCGAGCGAGCGCAGCGGGCCGGGGCGGCCGCCGAGCTGGAAGATCCGCTCGGGCCCGGTGAGGTCGGGCAGCCGGTGGACGCCGAGGTCGTGCAGCGGCCGGCCCGGCAGTTGGGCGGCGGTGCGCGCGGAGACGAGCGTGCGGCCGTCGGCCAGCTCCCGCAGGTGCCGGCAGCGCCGGACGGCGGGACCGGTGGGGGTGCCGTCGTCGCGGAGCAGCACGTCGCCGGTGTGGAGGGCGGCAGGTCCGCCGGTCAAGGTCGCGAGCGCCTCTTCGGGCGTCGCGAAAACCGCCGGAGGTTCGTCGCCGGCGCACAGGATCGTGACCGTGCCCGCGGGCACCAGGTTCGTCTCGCTCATCGCCCGGCCAGTCTGCCAGCCGATCTCGGCCAGGTGGCAGATGTCCGCGCCTCCGCCGCCTGCGACTTTCGACCCGTGAACACGTTCGAAGACCTGCTGGCCCGCTGGCGTGACGCCGAAACCCGCGGCGACGGCGCGGCATCGTTGTTGGCCGCCGACTTCCGCGGGGACGGCCCCGACGGGCTGGTGCTCGATCGCGACCACTGGCCCGGCCGGGCACCGGCCGGCGCGTTCCGGTGGACCCGGCTGGCGGTGACCGCCGCCGTCGGTGTCGCGACCGGGCGGCGCGACGGTGCCGCCTGCACCGTCGTCGCCGCGTGCCGGGACGGACGCTGGCTGATCGTCAACGTCCAGCGCGGCTCATGACAGCTTGTTCCGCAGCACCTTCCCGGTGGCGTTGCGGGGCAGTTCGTCCAGGAACTCGACGTCGCGGGGCACCTTGTAGCGCGCCAGGTTCGCCTTGACGTACTCGCGGACCGTGTCGACGTCGAGGTCCGAGCCCTCGGCGCGCACCACGAACGCCTTGAGCCGCTGGCCGAACTCCGGGTCCTCGACGCCGATCACCGCCGCTTCCAGCACGTCCTCGCGCTCGACCAGGAGGTTCTCCACCTCGATCGGGAAGACGTTCTCGCCGCCGGAGACGATCATCTCGTCGTCGCGGCCGTCGATGAAGAGGAGGCCGTCGTCGTCGAAGTGGCCGACGTCGCCGCTGGAGAGCAGGCCGTCGATGATCTCCTTGTGGCGGCCGTCGGTGTAGCCGCCGAAGCTGAGGCCGCTGCCGACGAACACCCGGCCGGTGACGTTCGGCTCGGTGATGCGGCTGCCGTTCTGGTCGTAGAGCGCCACCTTGCAGCCGACCGGCGCGCGGCCGACCGTGCCCGGCGCCTTCGCCCAGTCCTCCGGCGTCGCGACCGTCGCCACGGCGACCTCGGTCGAGCCGTAGAGGTTGTGCACGACCGGGCCGAACGCCTCGTTCGCGCGGTTGCCGAGGTCCGGCGACAGCGCCGAACCGGCGACGAAGATGATCCGCAACGCCGACGTGTCGTATTTGTCGCGGACGTCCTTCGGCAGGTCGACGATGCGCTGCAGCATGGTCGGCACCAGCACGAGCGCGGTGCACTTGTGCTCGGCGACGCCGCGCAGGGCCTCCTCCGGCGTGAACTTGCGCCGCATCACGACCTTCGAGCCGAGCGCGAAGGAGAGGATGAACTGCGAGAGGCCGGTGCCGTGGAACAGCGGCGCGCCCATGTAGGTGGCCTCGTTGGACCGCAGCGGAATCCGGTCGAGGAACTGCGCCGACGCCAGCGCCGAGGTGTGCGGCCGCGGCGCGCCCTTCGGGGTGCCGGTGGTGCCGCTGGTGAGCAGCACGAAACCGCCCGGCTTGGCCGGCGCGGGCCACGGCCGGTCGTCGGTGCTGGCGATGATCTCCGACAGCACCGGGGTGTCCCGGTCGGCGAGGTCGGTGTCCGGGTCGACCCAGGCCAGGTAGCGGTCGACACCCTCGGGGATGGCGTCGAGCAGGTTCGTGAACTCCTGGTCGTACACCAGCGCGGTGACGCCTTCGCGCTTGGCGACGTCGGCCAGCTGCGGCTTGGCGAACCCGGTGTTCATCAGCAGCAGCCGGACGCCGAGCTTGCCCGACGCGGCCATCGTGAGCACCAGGCCGCGGTGGTCGCGGCAGAGCGCGGCGACGACCTGGCCCGGCTGGATCCCGCGCTCGGACCAGGCCCGGGCCAGCGCGTTCGACTGGTCGTCGAGCTGCTTGTAGGTCAGCGGGCCGAGCTCGTCGACGATGCCGACGGCGGTCGGGTCGCGGCGCGCGGAGATGTGGTTCGCGCCGGCGAACGGCCCGAACTTGCGGAGCGCGACCAGCGATCGGACCCCCTCGTCGAGCCGCGGGAAGGGAACGAGTCCCGCCCGCCGCATCACGTCGACGCTGCGGGCCGTCTCGGCCACCTTGTCCGCCACCTGCGTGGCGAGCGCGACCAGGCTCATCCAGGCACCTCCGTTGCTGCGGGAACGAGCCCATGCCGACGGCGGGCGTACCGGCGGTATGGGGGCTACTGGAGAGTAAACCAACCGCGCCGCGAGCGCACGGGCCGGTTTTGTCGGTGGTGGCCGTCATGATGTCTTCGTGCAGGTGATCGCCGGGCGGGAGGAGGACGGGAGCTTCACCGTGCAATCGCCGTCGTCGACGGAGAACGGCCTGGACGAGGCCGGTTTCGCCGCGGTGGCGCGGGAGCTCGAGGCGTCGGTGCGGCCGCGCTGGGTGTTCCCGTCGGTGGAGGGCGTGTACCCGGTGCTGATGGCGGCCGGGCTGCGGGTCGAACGCTGCTACGACCTCGCGCTGGCCGAGGGGCTGCTGCTGGCGTACGAGGGCGCCGACGGGCAGTCGCGGAGCCTCCGCGCGGCTTGGGCCAGGGCGAACGGCGAGGAACCGCCGCCCGACGCGGCGGACGTGGAGCTGGCGCAGCCGACGTTGTTCGACACCCGGGCGCCGACGCTGCCCGACGGCGTGACGGTCGTCACGGCGGTCCGGCGCGTGCTCGCGGAGCAGGAGCGGCGGGTGGCCGCGGCCGAGCACCCCGACCGGCTGCGGGTGTTGCTCGCGGCGGAGTCGGCGAGCGCGCTGGCCGCGGCGGAGATGTCGGCCGACGGCCTGCCGTGGCGCGCCGACCTGCACGAGGAGCTGCTGACCTCGCGGCTGGGGCCGCGGGTCCGCCCCGGCGAGCGGCCGAAGGTGCTGGTCGAGCTGGCGGCGAAGATCAGCGAGGCGTTCGGCGGGCGGCCGGTCAACCCGGACTCGCCGCCGAGCGTGGTCCGGGCGCTGGCCCGCGCGGGCATCGAGGTGCCGGCGGCGCGGAAGTACCTGTTGAAGGGGATCGACCACCCCGCGGTCGGGCCGTTGCTGGAGTACAAGGAGCTGTCCCGGCTGTACGCGGCGAACGGCTGGGCGTGGCTCGAGGAGTGGGTGCACGACGGCCGGTTCCGCCCGCACTACGTCGTCGGCGGCGTGGTGTCCGGCCGCTGGGCCAGCCGCGGCGGCGGGGCGCTGCAGATCCCGAAGGTGCTGCGCACGTGCGTCCGCGCGGACCCGGGCTGGAAGCTGGTGGTGGCGGACGCGGCCCAGCTGGAGCCGAGGGTGCTGACGGCGCTGTCGGGCGACCGCCGGCTGGCCGACGTCGCGGCGGCGACGGACCTGTACGCGCGCCTGGGCGAGGCGTTGTTCTCGGGCGCCCGCTGGGTCCCGGCCGCCGACGACGACCGCGACGACCGGGCGCGCGCGAAGATCGCGATGCTGTCGGCGATGTACGGCGGAACGTCCGGCGAAGCGGGACCGCTGCTGGGGTTGCTGCGCCAGCGGTTCCCGGACGCGGTGTCCTATGTGGAGCGAGCGGCCCAGGCGGGCGAGCGCGGCGAACGGGTCCGGTCCCGGCTCGGCCGGACGTCACCGGCACCGTCGGCGGCGTGGCGGGCGTTGACCGGCGGGCTGGCTTCCGACGAGGCCGGCGAGCTGAAGGCCCGCCGGGCATCGCGGGGCTGGGGGCGGTTCACGCGCAACTTCGTCGTCCAGGCCAGCGCGGCGGACATGACGGCGGTGATGCTGGCAACGCTGCGCCGCCGCTTGCCGTCGCCGGCGCACCTGGTGTTCTTCCAGCACGACGAGGTCATCGTGCACACACCGGCCGAGCTGGCACCGGAGGTGGCTACCGCCATCACGGACGCGGTGACGGAGGCGGCGAGGATGCTGTTCGGCCCGGCGTGCCCGGTGCGGTTCCCGATGCAGGTGGCGGTGGTCGACACCTACGCCGACGCGAAGTGAGCCGTGCCGGCCCGGTCGGCGACCGGCACGGCCCTCTCGCCTACGGGAACATCGGCAACGTCTGCGTGCCGACGTCCTGGTTCGGCAACGTCCGGCCCGGGTTGCCGCGGAAGTCGGTCCAGGACGGGTGCAGCCGGAAGTCCGTGCCCACCACCGCTGCCGTGTAGTCGCCGATGAACACGCCCTGCAGTTCCTTGCCCGTCACCGCTCCCGTTCCGACGAACTGGACCTGCGGGTTCGCCGTCTGCGTCGTGATGCGGCGGATCGGTGCCGAGCCCACGCCGTCGCCCCAGCCCGTCGCGTACGCGTAGTCCAGCCCGATGCCGTGCGGGTCGTACGCGCGCGTGTAGAACGTCACCGCCACCCGCCCCGCCAGGGCCGCGACCGCCGGGAACACCTCGTCCGCGCCCGTGCCGATCTTCGCCGGCTTCGACCAGCCGTGGCGGCCGTCGGAGCCGCTCAGGAAACTGTCGCCGTTCGTCTTGACCGACTCGCCGTCGCGGTACGTTCCGTTGCGGTCGTCCGCCCACGTCACCCAGAGCCGGTCCGCCACGCGGTCGTACGTCAGCTGCGGGAAGCTGTTGACGCGGAAGTTCTCGCCGGTCAGCACGTTGTTGGCGACGTCCTCGTCGACCGGGAAGTCGAAGTCGAGCGCGACCTCGGTGTGCCGGAACGTGCGGCCGCCATCGCGGGAGGTCGCCACCACCACCGCGTCGTGGTCGGCCGGCTGGTCGCACGCCGCCGTCGCGCACACTGATGTCTCGTACGCGACCTGGAGGGTTCCGTCGCGGGTGACCACCGGGTTCGAGCCGCTGCCGTACGGCGTGATCCCGCCGTGGAACCCGGTCAGCGACGGCGAAATCCGGCGCATCGGCGACCACGTCCGCCCGAAGTCGCCCGACTTCGACAGCACGATCGGCGACTCGGTGAACGCACCGGAAGCGTCGTAGGTGAACTGCGTCCAGGTCACGTAGACGTCGCCGGTCACCGGGTCGGCGGCGATCCACTCCTTGTCGTTGAAGATGTTCGTCGGGGTCGGCGTGCCGGCCGCCGTGACGCCGTCGAGGTGCAGGATCGCCGGGTCCCCGAAGCTGCGGCCGCCGTCGTGGGACACCGACACGGCGATGCCGCTGGCGAGCTGCTGGTCTTCGGGCACCGCCGCGCGGCTGAACAGGAGCGTGGCGTAGTAGACGGTGTTGTGCGGCCCGAACGCGACCGCCGGGTCACCGGCGGCGTCCATATAGGACAGTGGCGCGGGCGCGCCGGTCGGGAAGTCGAGGTGCGGCAGCCGGACGTTCGCCCAGGTGCGGCCGCCGTCGAACGAGGTGTAGGCGAAGCCGCCGGAGTCGTTGCGGCTCTCGCGGGTGTTGTAGAGCCGGTAGTCGTTCGACCCGGCGACGATGTTGCGCGGGTTCTCCGGGTTGACCGCGATGGTCGTTTCGTTCTGGGCGGTGCTGCAACCGGTCTGGCTGCCGGTGGGCACGATCGTGTCGCCGTCGATGACGTCGGTGTTCGGCGCGAGCGGGCGGTACGGGTTCGGCTTCCCGAGGTAGGTCTGGCAGAGCGCGGACAGCGCGGGGTCGTCGCCGTCCTCCTCTTCCTCCTCGGCGAACCGCTCCTTGAGCAGCGGGTTGGGCACGTCGTGCCGGGGCTCTTCGGCGATCTTGTGCTTGCCGTGCAGGGGATCCACGGGCAGCGGCGAGCCCCCGGCGGCGTGCGCGGCCGGCGCGAGCAGGACGGCGAGCGGCAGGAGCAGCGCGGTACCAGCGGCGACGATTCTTCGCCTGGCGGACGAAACACCCAGGGACATCGGAAAGTCCTTTCCCAGGAAGGTCTCCAGCCGACCCAGGCTTGACGCCCGTCCGCCCGCGGTCAACCGACGGAAGTTCGAAGCCGGACATACCGGCTTTTCCGCGGCCGCTAGGCGAGAGCGTCGTCGATGGCTTTGGTGATCCGCTTCAGCGACACCGGGTGCGCCGTGCCGAGCGTCTGCGCGAAGAACGACACCCGCAGTTCCTCGATCATCCACCGCACTTCGTTCAACGCCGGTGACGACGTCCCCGGCGGCAGCGACGCCACCGCGTCGGCGTACTCGCCCTGGATCCACGCGATGTCCGCCGTCCGCTGCAGGTCGCGCGTCGGCTCGGTCGGGAGTTTCTCCAGCCGCCGCGAGATCCCCTGCAGGTACCGCACCACGTGACGCAACCGCGAAGCACCCGTCGCCGTCACGAACCCGGGATAGACCAGCGAAGACAGCTGGGCCCGGATGTCGGCCAGCGACTCCGCGGGACCACGGGAGGACGGCAGCGCCACCTCGACGTCGTTCGCCGCGCGGAGGATCTTCTCCACGTCCGTCAACACCGCCAGCACTTCCGGGTGCAGGCCCGCCCGCACGCGTTCCAGCAGCACCTTGAAGCCGGTCTCGTCGAACACCGGGCCGCCGCCCGCGGCCATCAGCGCGTCCACCGCGCAGTCGACGCAGTCCTCCAGCAGCGCCGCCACGCTGCCGTGCGGGTTCCGGTTCAGCACCAGCTTCGAGGAGTTGGACAGCGACCGCGTGATGAACTTCATCGGCGAGTTCAGGTTCAGCCGCAGCATCCGCCGCGTGCCGGCCCACATCGCGTGCTCCTGCTGGCCCGGTGTGTCCAGCAGCCGCACCGCGACCGACGCGCCTTCGTCCACCAGCGCCGGGTACGCCTTGACGTCGTGGCCGCGCTGCGTCGATTCGAACACCTTCGGCAGCGAACCGAACGACGGCTTGGTCAGCCCGGCCTTCTCGAGGCTGTTGGCCGCCTTGGAGATCGTGGCCCGGACCTTCGGGGCCAGCCGGCGCTGCAGCTCCTCGACGTCCTTGCCCTCCGCAACGCGCTTGCCGCGCTCGTCGACCACCCGGAACGTCATCTTCAGGTGGTCCGGCACCGACGAAAGGTCCCAGTCCGCGTAGGGAACCGTGATACCGCGCAAGGACCGCAGCTCGCGGCCGAGGACCTCCAGCAGCGGACCGTCCGAAGGCGACACTCGCGAAAGGACGTCCCGCGCGGTGTCCGGCGCCGGGACGAAGTTGCGCCGCAACGCCTTCGGCAGCGACTTGATCAGCTGCGTCACCAGTTCCGTGCGCAGGCCCGGCACCTGCCAGTCGAAGCCGTCCGGCGTCACCTGGTTCAGCACCGGCAGCGGGACGTGCACGGTGACGCCGTCGGCGTCCGCGCCCGGCTCGAACTGGTAGGTCAGCGGGAAGACCTGCGTGCCCTGCGTCCACGAGTCCGGGTAGTCGCCCTCGCGGACGCCGCCCGCGGTCTCGTTGATGAGCATGGACTTCTCGAACGAGAGCAGGTCCGGCTGCTCGTGGCGCGCCTTCTTCCACCAGGTGTCGAAGTGGCGCACCGACACGACGTCGGCCGGCACGCGGGCGTCGTAGAACTCGTACAACGTCTGGTCGTCGACGAGGATGTCACGCCGCCGCGCCCGGTTCTCGAGGTCCTCGACTTCTTCCAGCAGCGCCCGGTTTTCGGCGAAGAAGTGGTGCCGCGTCTGCCAATCGCCCTCGACGAGCGCGTGCCGGATGAACAGCGCCCGCGACACCTCCGGGTCGATCCGGCCGTAGTTGACGCGGCGGTCGGCGATCAGCGGCACGCCGTACAGCGTCACCCGCTCGGTCGCCATCACCGCGCCCTGCTTGCGTTCCCAGTGCGGCTCGGAGTAGTTCCGCTTGACGACGTGCTGCGCGAGCGGCTCGACCCACTCGGGCTCGATGCGCGCGTTGACCCGCGCCCAGAGCCGGGACGTCTCGACCAGTTCGGCCGACATCACCCAGCGCGGCTGCTTCTTGAACAGCGCCGAGCCGGGAAAGATGCCGAACCGGGCGCCGCGCGCCCCCAGGTAGTCGCCCTTCGCCGGGTCCTTCAGTCCGATGTGCGACAGCAGCCCGGCGATCAGCGACGTGTGCACGCGCTGCGGGTCGACCGGCGTCGTGTTCGGGTTCAGGGAGATGCCGAGCGGTTTGGCCAGCTGACGCAGCTGGCTGAAGATGTCCTGCCACTCGCGCAGGCGCAGGTAGTTCAGGTACTCGGTGCGGCACATGCGCCGGAACTGGTTGCCGGACAACGCCTTCTGCTGCTCGGCGACGTACTCCCACAAGTTGAGGTAGGCGAGGAAGTCCGACGTCGGGTCGGCGAACCGCGCGTGCTGGGCGTCGGCCGCCTGCTGCTTCTCCGCCGGCCGCTCGCGCGGGTCCTGGATGGACAGTGCCGCCGCGATGATCATGACCTCGCGGACGCAGCCGTTCTTCGCGGCCTCCAGCACCATCCGGCCCATCCGCGGGTCGACGGGCAGCTGCGCGAGCTTGCGGCCGATGTCGGTGAGGCTGCGGTCGGACCCGGTGCTCGAAAACGCGCCCAGCTCCTGCAGCAGGCCGATGCCGTCGGTGACCTGGCGGCGGTCCGGCGGCTCGACGAACGGGAACGCCGCGATGTCGCCGAGGCCGAGCGAGGTCATCTGCAGGATGACCGACGCGAGGTTGGTCCGCAGGATCTCCGGGTCGGTGAACTCCGGCCGGCTCTCGAAGTCCTCTTCGGAGTAGAGCCGGATGCAGATGCCGTCGGACGTCCGGCCGCAGCGGCCCTTGCGCTGGTTCGCCGACGCCTGCGAAACGGGTTCGATCGGCAGCCGCTGCACCTTGGTGCGGTGGCTGTAGCGCGAGATGCGCGCGGTGCCCGGGTCGACGACGTACTTGATGCCCGGCACGGTCAGCGACGTCTCGGCGACGTTCGTCGCGAGCACCACCCGGCGTCCGGTGTGGGACTGGAAGATGCGGTGCTGCTCGGCCGCCGACAGCCGCGCGTACAGCGGCAGGACCTCGGTGTTGCGCAGGTTCGCCCGGTTGAGCACGTCGGCGGTGTCGCGGATTTCGCGCTCGCCGGAGAGGAACACGAGGATGTCGCCGGGGCCCTCGGCGCACAGCTCTTCGACGGCGTCGAGGATGCCCTGGGTCTGGTCCCGCTCGTCGGCGTCCTCCGAAGGGTCGTCCGGGTCGACCAGCGGGCGGTAGCGCGTCTCGACCGGGTACGTCCGGCCGGAGACCTCGACGATCGGCGCGTCGTCGAAGTGCTTCGAGAACCGCTCGGGGTCGATGGTGGCCGAGGTGATGATGACCTTGAGGTCGGGGCGGCGCGGCAGCAGCTGCTTGAGGTAGCCGAGGATGAAGTCGATGTTGAGGCTGCGCTCGTGGGCCTCGTCGATGATGAGGGTGTCGTACTGGCGCAGCGAGCGGTCGGTCTGGATCTCGGCCAGCAGGATGCCGTCGGTCATCAGCTTGACCAGCGTGTCCTGCCCGGACTGGTCGGTGAACCGCACCTTGTACCCGACGGCGTCGCCGAGCTCGGTCTTCAGCTCGCTCGCGATCCGGTCGGCGACCGTGCGCGCGGCGAGCCGGCGCGGCTGGGTGTGCCCGATCTGGCCGCGGATGCCGCGGCCGAGCTCGAGGCAGATCTTCGGCAGCTGGGTGGTCTTGCCCGAGCCGGTCTCCCCCGCGACGATCACGACCTGGTGCTTGCCGATGGCGGCGCCGATTTCGTCCTTGAGCCTGCTGACCGGCAGCTCTTCGGGGTATTCGATCTTGGGCACGCTCTCGCGGCGCGACTGGATCCGCAGCTCCGCCTTGTCGACATCGGCGGCGATCTGCGCCAGGGCGGCGTCACGGTTGCGAGCCTTGCGGGCACCGTCGAGCCGCCGGCGCAGCCGCTGCTCGTCGCGCGGCATCAGCTCGGGCAGGCGCGCACGCAGCGCTTCGAGGGGGGATGGCGTGGACATTCTCGGACCAAGGATAGCCGTGCGTGACGACGCGGGCCTCCCAATATCCCCGCCGCGTGACCGGGCGCACGCGAAAGGCCCCGCACCGGGTGGTGCGGGGCCTTCGGAACGACCCTCAGCCCTGCTGGTTCGGGTACTGCTGCTGCGGCGCCTGGGCCGGGTACTGCTGCTGGCCCGGGAACTGCTGGCCGGGCGCCGGCGGCTGCTGGGCGAACTGCTGCTGCGGCTGCGGCGTGGACTTCGTGCGGCTGATCGCCACCGAACCGCCGATCAGCACGAGGCCGAGGACACCCAGCCCGATGCCGAACGTCGGCTGCATGTCGCTGGCCCAGGACAGCAGCCGGAACTCCATGTCGAACTGCTCGAGCACGAGCGAGCCGAAGCCGAGAACCGCGAACAGGATGCCGATGCGCATCATGATGGAAGACATGGGAAACCCCCAACGGGAAAGGGAAACAGGAGCCGGCCGCCCCCGACGGCCCGCAGTGGGACTCGAAGAGTAGCCGCCGGGTTCCCGGAAGTCCCCTGCTTTCCCGATTCGTTACCTCACCTCCGCTGGAGCGAGTCCGGGCCCAGGTCGGCGAGGGTGCGGTGGCCGGACAGCCCCATGGTCAGGTCGAAGTCCGCCAGCAGGCTCCGCAGCACGTGCCGGACACCCTCCTCGCCCGCGTGGGCCAGGCCGTACACCCACGGGCGGCCCACCAGCACCGCCCGCGCGCCCAGCGCGATCGCCTTCAGCACGTCCGCGCCCGTGCGCACGCCCGAGTCGAACAGCACCTCCAGGCGGTCGCCCACCGCCGCGACGATGCCCGGCAGCGCTTCCAGGGCCCCGATCGCGCCGTCGACCTGGCGGCCGCCGTGGTTCGAGACGACGATGCCGTCCATCCCGGCCTCCGCCGCGCGGCGCGCGTCCGCGACGTGCTGGATGCCCTTGAGCACGATCGGGCCGTCCCAGTGCTCGCGCAGGAACGGCAGCTGGTCCCACGTCCGGTCGGTGCCGGTGATCATGCCGATCCAGGTCAGGATCGCCGTGCCGCGGTCCTCCTCCGGCGTCTTCTGCAGCCGGGACAGGAACACCGGGTCGGTGAACGGGACCGCGAGGCCCTCGCCCTGCAGGAACGGCAGGTACGACTGGTCCAGATCGGACGGTCGCCACGCCAGCGTCCACGTGTCGAGCGTGACGACCAGCGCCGTGTAGCCGGCCGCCTTCGCCCGGGCCAGCAGGCTCGCGCAGACGTCCGGGTCGCCGGGCCAGTACAGCTGGAACCAGCGCGGGCCGTCGCCGTTGGCCGCGGCGGCGTCCTCGATGCCGGTCGACGACGCCGTGGACAGGATGAACGGCAGCCCCACCGAGGCGGCGGCGCGGGCGGTCGCGGACTCGCCGTCCGGGTGGACGATCGACTGGACGCCGACGGGCGCGACGGCCACCGGCGCGGCCAGCCGGGTGCCGAGCACCGTCGTCGAGAGGTCGCGGTCGGTCGCGCCGGTCAGCATCCGCGGCACGACGCGCCAGCGGTCGAACGCCTCGCGGTTCGCGCGGGCGGTCGCGCCGGAGCCGGCCGAGCCCGCGACGTAGGAGAACGGGCCGGGCGCCATGACCTCGCGGGCCGACGCTTCGAGCTTCGTCGCGTCGGTCGAGCACGGCGGCAGCACCCCACCGAGTCCCTGCAGGTAGAGCTCGTTCTGGTAGCTGCCGAAGCGTTCGGTCACGGCTTCCTCCTCGCGTTCGAGGGGGCACTGTACCCGCCGGTAACGAGCTCAGGCCGGGGCGCGCCACATCGGCTGCATCGGCGGTCCGCCGGGCGGGCGGAACGCCGGCCCGTGGTCGCGGAACCCGAGCCGCCGGTAGAGCCGCGTGCTGTCCGGCGAGCTGGCCTCCAGGTAGGTGGGCACGCCCTCGGCGTCGTAGCGGGCGAGACCGTGCCCCAGCAGCCGCGCGCCGATGCCCTGGCGCTGCCTGCCGGGCCGGACGCCGATGAACTGCGCGTGCCAGTGCGGCTCGGCGGGCTCGAGGCCGGCCATCATGCCGAGCAGGACGTCCAGCCGCTCCTGCTCGGCCGGGTCGAGCCCGGGTACCGGCTCGTCGTCGCCCGCGCTGCCGGGCAGCCAGATCACCGCCGCCGAGAGGTCTTCGGTGACGTCGACGCTGCCGACGGCGAACCCGGCCTGGGCGAGTACGCGGAAGAACGCCGGGTGCGCGACGGTCCGGCGGCGCTCGTCGCCGGGGAACACCCAGCGGCTCATCGGGTCGTCCTGGAAGGCGGCGACCAGGATCGCGAGCACCGCGTCCAGCTCGGCCGGTTCCGCGGCGCGGACGTCGCTCACCGCGTCTCCGCGAGTTCGTCTTCGCGCAACGGGCCGCCGATCGCGGCGTAGACGTCCGGCCGCCGGGTGCGCAGCGCCTCCGCCCGCAGGAACCCCACCAGGCCGGCGAGCACCAGCAGCCCGGGCAGGCCCCAGCGCAGCCACGGGATCGAGCCCGCCGGGCCGAGCAGGACGTCGAAGTTGACGACGATCAGCACCAGGACCGCGGTCAGCGTCACCGCGGCCAGCGCGGGCGCGCCCGCGCGCCGCCACCACGTCTCGCGGCCGGGGCGGCGGCGGAAGAACCCGATGACCGACAGCGAAACCGCGACCATGATGATCGTGACGCCGGTCGACGCGGTGACGCCGGTCCACGTGAAGAGGTCGGTGAACGGGTCGCGGCCGGCCAGCGCGAACACCGAGACGACGACCAGGCCGATCGTGGTCTGGACCAGCGAGCCGCCGATCGGCGCGCCGGTGCGCTTGCTGGTGCGGCTCAGGCCGTCCGGCAGCAGCCCTTCCCGCCCCAGCGCGAAGAAGTACCGCGCGACGGCGTTGTGGAGGCTCAGCAGCGCGGCGCACTGGCTGGTCAGGAAGAGCACGTACGCGGTGTCGGCGAACGCCGTGCCCAGGTATTGGCCGCCGAGCCCGAACAGCAGGCCGGGTCCTTCGGCCGCGGCCCGCTCGACGATGTGGTCCGGACCGGTCGCGACCGCCAGCCCGAGCGAGGACGCGATGTACAGCACGGCCGTCAGCCCGATCGCGATGTAGGTCGCGCGGCCGACGGTCCGGCGCGGGTCGCGGCACTCCTCGCCGTAGGTGGCGGCGCCTTCGAAGCCGAGGAAAACCGCGATGGAGAAAGCGAAAACGGCGCCGACGCCCGCCGTGAACAGGCTCGACGGCGCCAGCGGCGTCAGCGCGCTGCCCGTGGGGTGGCTGAACATGGCGACGTTCAGGACCACGAGCACCACGACTTCGAGGCCGAGCGCGACGCCGAGGACCTTCGCGTTGAGGTCGATCCGGAGCACGCCACCGGCGCCGACGACGAGCACCATCAGCAGCGCGATCGGCCACCACGGCAGGTCCGTCCCGAACGTCGTGTTCAGCCAGGTGGACACGGACAGCCCGAACAGGCCGAAGACGCCGGTCTGGATGGAGCTGTAGGCGAGCACCGTCACGTAGGCGACGGCGGTGCCCGCGGAGCGCCCGATCCCGTGCGCCACATAGGGGTAGAACGCGCCGGCGTTCGTGACGTACCGGCTCATCGCGGCGTACCCGACGCCGAACAGCGCGAGCACCGGCGCCAGCAGCACGAACGACAGCGGGACGCCGACGCTGCCGGTGACCGCGTACGTCGCCGAGACGCCGCCGGCGATCGCGTACAGCGGACCGGCCGCCGCGACGACGAAGAAGACGATCTGGGCGGCGCCGAGCCGCTTGGTGCCGAGGCCGCGCCCCGGCGTGTGGGTTCCCATGGACCTTTCCCCCGCGCCTAGGTGATCTTGGCGGCGGCGACCCAGAGTAGGGGGTGCGCGTGGGGCGGCGGTACGTCCGTTCGGGGTAACCGGTGACGGCACCGAAAGCCGGGGAACGCCGGACCGCTATCTTCGGCATCCTCACCGCGACCGCCCAGGGGGCCGTTTTCCGTCATGCGCCGGCTCACCTTGGTGGATTCGTTCTTCTTCCTCGGCCACGACGAGTTCACCGGCCGCCCGGTGCTCAGCCGGACGTCGCTGGGCATCGGCCTGGCCGGCGCGGCGTTGTGCGACTTGCTGTTCACCGACCGGATCACGGTCGAAGACCGGAAGGTGCGGGCGATCGCCTCGCGGCCGACGGGTATTCCGACGGCCGATCACGTGTTTTCCGAAATTGTTTCGGAAACGGGGACGTACAGCGTCCGCGAGTGGGTGGACCACCTGCGCGCGGAACTGCCGTCCGCGGCGGCGGACAATCTGGTGGCGCTGGGGCTGGTCCGGCGGACGCCGGCGTTGTTGCGGCGGAGGTACCGCTACCCACCGGCGGACTTGCTGGTGTCGACGGCGGCGCGCAGCAAGGCCCGGGCGGCGGTGTTCGGCATCGACCGGCCCGACCCGCACGCGGCGTGCCTGGCGCTGCTGGCTTGGACGGCGGGCGTGGACGACCTGTGCGAGCCGGAGCTGGACCGGGCGCGGGTGCGGGCGTGGATGGAGGACACGCACCACGCGCTGCCGCGCCGGATCGCGGACGTGATCGCGGGGGTGGCCGCCGTGGCGGCGGCGGTGGTCTACACGGGGGATCGCAAGTAGCCCGGCGCCCAAGTGACGTGAATGACTCATTCATGTCGCCTGACGACATGAATGACCCATTCACGTCATCGGATCGCCCGGCGGCCCCCGCTACTCGCGGGTAACCTGAGCCCGTCCGCAGCCAACGTCCCCTGGAGGAGACATGCGCGCCTACGACGTGGTCCTGTTCGGCGCCACCGGGTTCACCGGGGGCCTCACCGCCGGATACCTCGCCCGGCACGCGCCCGCGGACCTGCGCTGGGCCCTCGCCGGACGCAACCTCGGCAAGCTCGAAGCAGTCCGGGCCGACCTCGCGGCCATCGACGACCGCTTCGCCACCCTCGACCTCCTCATCGCCGACTCCGGCGAGCCCGCGTCGCTCGAAGCCGTCGCCGAGGCCACGAAAGTCGTCATCACCACCGTCGGCCCCTACCTCACCCAGGGCGAGCCGCTCGTGGCCGCGTGCGCCGCCGCCGGGACCGACTACGTCGACCTCACCGGTGAACCCGAGTTCGTCGACCGCATGTACCTCGCCCACGACCGGCGCGCCCGCGAGACCGGGGCGCGGCTGGTCCACGCCTGCGGCTTCGACTCCATCCCGCACGACCTCGGCGCCTACTTCACCGTCAAGCAGCTCCCCGAAGGCGTGCCCCTCGAGGTCGACGGCTACGTCCGGGCCAGCGGGATGCCCTCCGGCGGCACGTTCCTCAGCGCCCTGACCATCATGTCCCGCCTCCCCGCCGGCGCACGCGTCGCGAAGGAGCGCGCGGCCGCCGAGCCGCGGCCCGCCGGACGCTTCACCCGCGCGCCGCTCGGCCGGCCGCACCGCGTCGCCGACGCCGGCTGGTGGGCGGTTCCGCTGCCCACCATCGACCCCGACGTCGTCCGCCGGTCGGCCGCCGCGTCCGACCGCTACGGGCCCGACTTCACCTACCGGCACTTCGCCGCCGTCAAGCACCTGCCCGTGCTCGCCGGCGGCGTGCTCGGCGCCGGCGCGCTGCTCGCCGCGGCGCAGGTGCCGCCCGCGCGACGCGGGCTCTCCCGGCTGCTGGCACCCGGCAACGGCCCGAGCCCGGAACGCCGCGCGCGGTCGTGGTTTTCCGTGCGGTTCATCGGCGAGGGCGGCGGCGAACGCGTCGTCACCGAGGTCTCCGGCGGCGACCCCGGCTACGACGAAACGGCGAAGATGCTCGCGGAATCGGCGTTGTGCCTCGCGACCGACACCCTCCCGGAAACCGCGGGCCAGGTGACCACGGCGACCGCGATGGGCGACGCGCTCATCGACCGGCTCACCAAGGCCGGCCTGCGTTTCCACACCCTCTGACCGGTTTCACACCGCCGCGGCGTGAAAGTTCGCCGCTGTGATGAATCTTCTGCCGCTCCCGCACCGCGATTAGCGTCGATCGGGTTCTCCCTTCCCCCATCGCGTTTTCGCAAGGAGCGTCATGAGATTGCCCCAACGGTTCGCCGCGCTCGGCGGGGCGACGGCGGCGGGCATGGTGGTGGTCGGCATCGCCGTCGCCGCGCCCGCGCAGCCCGTCCCCGAACCACCTCCGTCCGCCGCACAGGCCCAGGCCAACGCCACCAGCGCCGCGGCCGGCCTGGTCGCCACCCGGCCCGCCGCCCTGCACGCCGGCGCGCACGACGAGTTCGTCCAGCGGGACGTGCGATCCGCGGCCGGACTGTCGTACGTCGTCTACGACCGCACCTACGACGGCCTGCCCGTGATCGGCGGCGACCTCGTCATCGCCACCGATTCCGCCGGCACCGTCAAGACCACCTCCGTCGCGCAGCAGCAGGCCCTCGGCGACCTCGACGTCCACGGCGCGAGGCTCACCGCCGCGCAAGCCGAAGCCGTGGCGCGCAAGCAGGTCCGCGGGCCGAAGAGCCTGCCGGGCGGGAAGCTCGTCGTCGTCGCCGACGGCAGCGGGCGGCTCGCTTACGAGAGCAACGTCGAGGGCACCGACGAACACGGCGAGCCGAGCAGCCTGAGCGTCTACGTCGACGCCGTGGACGGACGCGTGCTGCGGACCGTCCAGCACGTCGCCGCGGGCACCGGCACCGGCAAGTGGAACGGCCCGGCGCCGCTGCCGCTGAACACGACGAAGTCCGGCAGCACGTACTCGATGGCCGACCCGAACACGCCGAACCTCGACTGCCGCAACTACAGCAGCGATTCCGTCCTGACCGGATCGGACGACAGCTGGGGCAACGGCACCGGCACGAACATCGAAACCGGCTGCGCCGACGCGCTGTTCGTCGCGCAGACCGAGAAGAAGATGCTCACGGAATGGGTGGGCCGCAACGGGTTCACCGGCAACGGCGGCGCGTGGAAGATCCGCGTCGGCCTCGACGACGAGAACGCGTACTACTACAACTCGCGGCCGGCGTACGTGAACCTCGGCCACAACCCGAGCGGCGAATGGGTCGGCTCGCTCGACATCCTCGGTCACGAGATGGGCCACGGCATCGACGACTACTCCGGGTCCGGCGGCTTCTCCGGCGGCGGCACGCAGGAGTTCATCGCGGACACGTTCGGGACGGCGACGGAGTTCTACGCGAACGAGCCGTCGCAGTACGACCCGCCGGACTACGCGATCGGCGAGGAGGTCAACCTGGTCGGCACCGGCGCGATCCGGTACATGTACGACCCGTCGAAGGTCGGCGACCCGAACTGCTACTCCAGTTCGACGCCGAACGCGGAGGTCCACAAGGCGGCCGGGCCCGGCGACCACTGGTTCTACCTGCTCGCCGAGGGCAGCAACCCGACCAACGGGCAGCCGACCAGCTCGACGTGCAACAACAGCACGGTGGCCGGCATCGGCATCCGCAAGGCGATCAACATCATGCACGGGGCCGTGCAGCTGAAGACGTCGGGCAGCAACTACCTGCGCTACCGGACGTGGACGCTGCAAGCCGCGAAGAACCTGTACCCGGACAGCTGCGCCGAGTTCGACGCCGTGAAGGCGGCGTGGAACGCGGTGAGCGTCCCGGCGCAGTCCGGCGACCCGACGTGCACCGGCACGCCGCCGACCACGACGACCACCCCGCCGACGACCACGCCCACGACTCCTCCGGGCGGCTGCAGCGGGCAGCTGGTGCAGAACCCGGGCTTCGAGTCCGGCAAGGCGTCGTGGACCGACCCGAACACCACCATCGGCCAGTGGGGCAGCCAGGCGCCGGCGCGCTCGGGCAGCTACGACTCCTGGCTCGGCGGCTGGGGTTCGGCGCACACCGACACGCTCACGCAGTCCGTCACGATCCCGGCCGGCTGCCGGGCGAGCCTGACGTTCTGGTTGCGCGTGTGGACGGCCGAGACCGAGAACGTCGCCTACGACAAGCTCGTGGTGTCCGCCGGTTCGGCGACGCTGGCGACGTATTCGAACCTCGACCGCAACTCCGCCTACGTCCAGAAGACGCTCGACCTGTCAACGTATGCGGGCCAGACGGTCACGCTGAAGTTCGCCGGCACGGAGGACCAGTCGCTGCAGACGTCGTTCGCCGTGGACGACACCGGGGTCACCGTGAGCTGACCCCCGCGGGGCCTGCCACCTACTTTGGTGGCAGGCCTCGTTGCGCCCGGTGCGTCCGGTATTCATGCTTACCCGGATGGAGGCGTTATCAGCGTCGGCCCCGTTCGCCGAGGCCTTCGACCTGGCGATCCGGCAGCGCGGCCTGAGCCTGGAGGCCCTGCAGCGACGGATGGCGATGCGGGGCGCCCAGGTCAGCCTGGCGACGCTGAGCTACTGGCGCCGGGGGCGGCGTCATCCGGAAGGACCGCGCTCGCTGCACGCGGTGGGCGTCGCCGAAGGGTGTCTCGGCCTGCCCGCGGCCGCGTTGACCAGCCTGGTGGCGCGTCCCCGGGTGCGCCGGGCGGAGCCGTGGCCGGGCGGGGTCAGCCTGGCCAGCGCGCTCGGTTCCGAGCCGACGGAGCTGGCGTCGTGCGACGGCATCGACCTCGACGGCAACGCCCGGCTGGCGCTGGCGTCGGTGCACCAGCGGGCGACGCTGGGCGCGGACCGCACCGAGCGGTCGGTGCGCACGGAGCTGGTGGTGACCAGCCGCGAGGACGGCGTCGACCGCTGGGTGTCGTTCTTCCGGCCCCAGACGGGCGGCGGCCACCGGCCGGTGCTGCGGTCGGCGCGCTGCTGCCGCCCGGGCCGCGTCCGTCGCGACGCCGCGTCCGAGCTGGTGGCGCTGGAGCTGCGGTTCGACTACCCGTTGCGGGCGGGCGAGACGTACGTGTTCGACTTCGAGTTCGCTTACGACGGCACGCCACCGGAGACGAGCTACCTGCAGTTCGGGGTGAGGGCCCCGGCCCGGCAGATCGTGCTGCAGGCGTGCTTCGACCCGGCGGCGGTGCCGGTGCGGTGCTACCGGTACGACGGCGAGGCTTCGGCCGAGCGGCCCGAGCTGCCGGTGGGTCCGAGTTCGACGAGCCACATCGCGGTGCTGGACGCCCAGCCCGGCGTCTACGGCCTGTGCTGGGAGTGGGACTGACCGCGGTCGTGAGTGAGAAACAGTGTTCCAACCCTGTTTCTCACTCACGACCCACTTGCGCCGCGATTCGCCTGGTGTAGGCGGAGCGCGCCTCCGGGTCGAGTTCGGTCAGGGCGCGGTCGTCGCCGATCAGGCCGCGCGCCCAGGCCATCACCGGCTCGGGCGTCACCGCGGCCAGGAGGTCCCAGCCGGCGAGCCACCGGGGGACCGGCGTCTCGGCACGGCGAGTTTTCAAGGTGCCGGCGATGGCTTTCGCGACGACCTCGGGGTCCACCGTGGGCAGTGCGCCGCCCAGCCGGACCCCGGACGCCAGCTCCGTGCGGACCGCGCTCGGGAGCACCGCGCTCACGCTGATCCCGGTCGCGGCGTACTCACGCCGCACCGCCGCGGTGAGCCCGACCGCGGCGAACTTGCTCGCGTTGTAGACCGCCATGCCGGGCAGCGCGATCTTTCCTGCCATCGAGGCCACGTTCACGACGTGCCCGCGGCCGCGCGCGATCATCCCCGGCAGCACCGAGCGCAACCCGTGGACCAGCCCCCGCACATTGACGTCCAGGGTCGTGCGGCCGACGTCGTCCGGTTCTTCGAGGAAGCCGCCGAGCGGCATCACCCCCGCGTTGTTGACCAGGACGTCGATCCGCCCGTGCCGGTCGGTCACCGCCGCGGTGAACGCGTCGAACGACTCGCGGACCGTGACGTCGAGCGGGAGGTCTCCCCCGTCCAGGTCCCCGACGCAGACGGTGGCACCGCGCGCCCTGAACTCGGCGGCCGTCGCCCGGCCGATTCCCCGGGCACCGCCGGTGATCGCGACCACCGCGCCCCGGACCTCAATCGCCGGATACCGCATGGACCCTCCCGATTTCGTAGTCCGCCTCGTCGAACGCGCCCACCCGTGACCGCAGCCGGCCCGTCGAAAACGGCCAGCTGAAACTGTTGCGCCCGTTGGCATCCGTGTAATAGCTCGAGCACCCGCCGGACTGGTACACCGTCCCCGGCAGCGCGGCCTGGACCTCCGCGTTGAACGCGTCCTGCGCCGACGGCCGCACCGACACCGACGTCCACCCCGCGCTCAACGTCCGCGTCACCGCCGAAACCGTGTGGCGCAGCTGCGCCTCCAGGATCATGAACGCCGACGAATGCCCGGTACCGAGACTCGGGCCCAGCAACAGGTACAGGTTCGGGAACCCCGCCACCGTCGTCCCCGCGTACGCCTGCGGGCTGCCCTTCCAATGGTCGTCCAGGCTCCGCCCGTCGCCGTCGAAGACGCGCGACGACACCGGCATGTCGAGGATGTGGAAGCCCGTGCCGAAGATGATCGCGTCGACCCCGGCGGACGAACCGTCCGCGCCGAGCACCCGGCTGCCCTCGAGAGCGCGCACCGCCGTCGGGTGAACGTCCACATGGGACCGCGTCAACGACCGGTAGTACGTGTTCGACATCAGCAACCGCTTGCAGCCCAGCGTGTAGTCCGGCGTCAACGCCCGGCGCAGCGCGGGATCCCGCACCGACAGCCGGAGGTGCGCGAGCCCGATCTTCTGCACCTGCCGCAGGAGCCACGGGTGCCGGAACCCGAAGCCGAGCGTCTCCATCGCCCCGTACTCCGCGCTGCGCAACGCCCGTTGCAGCGCCGGGAACCGCCGCAGCAGGAACCGTTCCACGCCCGGAACCGCGTGGTCCGGCTTCGGCAGCACCCACTGCGCCGTCCGCTGGAACAGGTGCAACCCGGCCACCGAAGGCACGATCCGCGGGACGAACTGGACCGCCGACGCACCCGTGCCGATCACCGCGACGCGCTTGCCGCTCAGGTCGTAGCCGTGGTTCCAGCGCGCGGAGTGGAAGACCTCGCCCGGGAAATCGCCGAGCCCCGGCAGGTCCGGGATCAGCGGCTCGTGCCACGGCCCGGTGCCGGCGACCAGGACCCGCGCCGAATACGGGCCACGAGTCGTCTCCAGCTCCCAACGGGACTCCTGGGGGTTCCACTGCGCCCGCGTCACCTCCACGCCGTAGCGGATCTTCGAGGTGACGCCGAAGCGCGACGCCGTGTCCGCCAGGTACGCCCGGATCTCGGCCTGCCCGGCGAACGCCCGCGTCCACCCGGGATTCGGCGCGAACGAGTACGAGTACAGCGCGGACGGGACGTCGCAGGCGCAGCCGGGATACGTGTTGTCGCGCCAGGTTCCGCCGAGCGAGCCGGCCTTCTCCAGCACGGCGAGGTCGTCGACGCCGGCCTGGCCCAGCCGGATGGCGGCCCCCAGCCCGGACGCGCCGGCGCCGACGACGAGGACCGCGAAGTGGCGTTGTTCCATTTTCGGAGACTAGCAGTATTCGAATACCAGCGGTACCCCGATTCCGCACCCGACTAGAGTGACCCCATGGCCCGACTCACCCGCGCGGAAAGCCAGGCGCGCACCCGCGAGCAGCTGGTCGAGACCGCCAAGCTGCTGTTCCTGCGCGACGGCTACTCGGTGACGTCGCTGGAGAAGGTCGCGGACGAGGCCGGCTACTCGAAGGGCGCGGTGTACTCGAACTTCCGCAACAAGGACGAACTCTGCCTCGCCGTCCTCGACCGGATCCACGACGAGCAGGTCGCGCTGATCGCGCAGGCGCTCGTCGGCGCCGAGGGCGTGGAAGACCTGCTGGCCGCGTTCCAGACGTGGGCCGAGCGCAGCATCGGCGACGAAGCCTGGACCGCGCTGGAGGTCGAGTTCGCGACGAACGCGCGGCGGAACCCGCAGGTGCGCGCCGAACTGGCCGCGCGGGACAAAGCGATCCGCGACAGCATCGCCGGCCTGCTCAGCGGGTACGCCGAGCGGTTCGCGATCACCCTCCCGATGTCGGCCGACGACGCCGCGACCGCGTTGCTCAGCCTCGGCATCGGCCTCGGCGTGCAGCGGGCGATCGACCCGACGATCCCGGTGAACGTGCTGCCGGACGTCATCCGCATCTTCACCGGGGCCCGCTGACCGCCCGGCAGACGTCTTGAATGAGTCATTCAGGTCGCCGGAGGTCCTGAATGACTCATTCAAGACGGCGGGAGGGCCGGGCCGGGCCGGAACCGTCCTCAAAGGACCCGCCGCGGTGGTCTGGACCGTTCACGAACATGAACGAATTCCGCCTCTTGTGGAGCCTGCTGACTCTTCGCTACCGTGTCGCTACGCCGCAGCTCCACCCGCCTCACCCGTACCGCCGTGATCCCCCACGGCGCACCCCGCGGAAAGGGTCTCCACCCATGAGCAAGAAGTTGCGGCCGGTCGTCATCGGCGCGCTCGGCGCGGCCTCCGTCGCCGCCCTCGTGATCACCACCCCCGCGCTCTCCTCGGCAGCGCCCGCGCCGCTCGCGGCGCACAGCGCGACCGCCCTCGCCGTCGGCGACCTGTCGGCCCCGGCGAAGAAGGAGATCGCGATGAAGCTGGTCTCCAGCGCGGAAAACTCGTCGCTGGACTGGAAGGCGCAGTACAAGTACATCGAGGACATCGGCGACGGCCGCGGGTACACCGCCGGCATCATCGGGTTCTGCTCCGGCACCGGCGACATGCTCGAACTCGTCGAGGCCTACACGGACTCCGTGCCGGACAACCCCCTCGCCAAGTACCTTCCCGCGCTGCGCAAGGTGAACGGCACCGACTCGCACGCCGGCCTCGGCTCGGCGTTCGAAAGCGCCTGGAAGCAGGCCGCCGCCACCACCGCGTTCCAGACCGCGCAGAACAACGAGCGCGACCGCGTGTACTTCAACCCGGCGGTCAGCCAGGGCAAGTCCGACGGCCTCAGCAACCTCGGCCAGTTCGCCTACTACGACGCGATCGTCATGCACGGCCCCGGCGACAGCTCCGACAGCTTCGGCGGCATCCGCAAGGCCGCGATGAAGAAGGCGAAGACCCCGGCCCAGGGCGGCGACGAGGCGACGTACCTCAAGGCGTTCTTCGCCGCCCGCAAGGTGATCATGAAGCAGGAAGAGGCGCACGCCGACACCTCGCGCGTCGACACCGAGCAGCTGGTGTTCCTCAACGCGGGCAACTTCGACCTGCACACCCCGCTGAAGTGGAAGGTCTACGGGGACTCCTACACGATCAACTGACGCACCGGCGGCGTGGCACCGTTAGGCTCTCCGGCATGCGCAGGAGATCCCTCGGTGCCACGCTGGCCGCGGCCGCGCTGCTGACCGGCGGGGCCGCCTCGCCGGAGCCGGAGCAGCCGGAGCCGCAGCAGCGGATCACCGTGCAAGCCGACTCGGCGGGCGCGACCACGGCCGTCCTCACGGCGTGGCAGCGCACCGGCGGCGAGTGGGCGAAAGCGTACGGCCCGGTCCCGGCGCACGTCGGGCGGAACGGCGTCGGCACGGCGAGCGAGTCGACGTCCCACACCCCGGCCGGCGTCTGGCCGCTCACCGAAGCGTTCGGCACGCGGCCCGCGCGGACCCGGCTGCCCTACCGCGAGGTCACGACCTCGGACTGGTGGGTCTCCGACGTCGATTCCCCTTACTACAACACGCATTTCTCCTGTGCCCCCGGCACGTGCCCGTTCGACGAAGCCGCCGGCGAGAACCTCGGCGCGGCGGGCGCGGTCTACGCCCGGGCCGTCGTCATCGACTACAACCGGACGCCGGTCGTGCCGGGCGCGGGCTCGGCGTTCTTCCTGCACGTCACCGACGGGAAGCCGACCGCGGGCTGCGTCGCGATCGCCGCCCAGGACCTCGAAGCGATCCTGCGCTGGCTCGACCCGGCCCAGCACCCCGTCATCGAGATCAACGGCTGAGCAGCTCCTCCGCGGTGCGGGTGTTGATGATCCGCTCCGGCCCGATACCCGCCTTGACCGCGCGTTCGCACCCGTAGGGCTGCCAGTCGAGCTGACCCGGCGCGTGCGCGTCGCTGTCGATGGCGAACTCGCAGCCGATCTCCGCGGCCAGCTTCAGCAGCCGCATCGGCGGGTCGAGCCGCTCGGGACGCGAGTTGATTTCGACCGCGACGCCGTTCTCGCGGCACGCGGTGAACACCGCCTCGGCGTCGAACTCCGACTCCGGCCGGCCCCGGCCGACGACGAGCCGCCCGGTGCAGTGCCCCAGGATCCGGACGTGCGGGTTCCGGACGGCGGCGAGCATCCGCCGGGTCATGTCCTTCGCCGGCATCCGCAGCTTCGAGTGCACGCTCGCGACGACGAGGTCCAGCTGCCCCAGCAGCTCCTCTTCCTGGTCGAGGGCGCCGTCGTCGAGGATGTCGACCTCGATGCCGTGCAGCAGCCGGAACGGCGCCATCAGCTCGTTCGCCTTGGCGACGATCTGCATCTGCGTCCGCAGCCGGTCCGGCGACAGCCCGTTCGCGACGGTCAGCCGCGGCGAGTGGTCGGTCAGCACCATCCACTCGTGCCCGACGTCCCGGCCCGCGACGGCCATCTCCCCGATCGAGCTGCCGCCGTCCGACCAGTCCGAATGCGTGTGGCAGTCACCCTTCAAAGCCGAGCGCAGCGGTTCGCCGTCCGGCAGCTTCTTCTCGACGATCTTCGAGCGGTACGCGGGATCACGGCCGGCCAGCGCGTCCTCGATGACGCCGGCGGTGGCCTTCCCGATGCCGGGCAACGAGGTCAGCGTGCCGTTCTCGGCCATCGACGACAGCTGCGAAGCGTCGGTCTTGTCGACGGTCGCGGCCGCGTTCCGGAACGCGCGCACGCGGTAGGTCGGTTCCCCCGCGCGTTCGAGCTGGAACGCGATCTCCCGCAACGCCCATGCCGGATCCATGGACTCTTCCTACCCCCTCCGGGGCAGTTCGTGCAGCTCGACGTCCGTCAGCACACCGTTCTCGACGCGGGCCGTCTGGTACGTGCAGAACGGCTGGCGACGGCGGTCGGTCGGCGAACCGGGGTTGAGCAGCCGCAGCCCGGCGGGGGTCGTCGTGTCCCACGGGATGTGGCTGTGCCCGAAGACGAGCACGTCGGTGTCCGGGAACCGCGCGTCGCACCGCTGTTCCCGGCCCTGCTTCGAGCCGGTCTCGTGGATGACGGCCAGCCGGACGCCGTCCAGGTCCGCGCGCGCGATCTCGGGCAGCCGCGCGCGCAGATCGTCGCCGTCGTTGTTGCCGTAGACCCCGATCAGGCGCTTGCTGCGTTCCTCCAGCTCGTCGAGCAGGGCGGCCTCGACCCAGTCGCCGGCGTGCACGACGACGTCCGCCGCCGCCACCTCGTCCCAGACCTGCTCCGGCAGCACGCGGGCGCGCGCGGGCAGGTGGGTGTCCGAGATGAGCAGCAGCTTCATCCGATGGCCTTGAGGACCCGTTCGAGGAAGCCGCCGACGTGGTCTTTCAGCAGTGCCGCGGCCCCCTCGGCGTCGCCCTTCTTCGCCGCCGTGAGAACCGCCTTGTGCTCGGTCCACTCCTTCTTCCAGCTGGGGTTGGCCTCCCAGCCGACGACGCTGATCAGGGCCGCGCGATCCTTGAGGTCGTCGAGGATGCTGACCAGCAGCGGATTGCCGCAGCCGCGGTAGAGAGCGCGGTGGAACCGGCGGTTGAGCAGGCTCAGCGCGGCCTGGTCCTTGTCCGCGATGGCCGTCGACGCTTCCTTGAGCGCCTCGGCCGCGTCTTCCAGCAGTTCGGGGTCGCGCCGCTCGACGGTCCGGCGGACGGCTTCCGGTTCCAGGACCATCCGCACGTCGTAGACGGACTTCGCGAGCTCGGCGTCGACCGTGACCACCGAGGCGCCCTTGTACGGGCTGAACGTCACCAGGCCCGAATTGGACAGCACCTTGAGCGCCTCGCGCACCGGCGTCTTCGACACGCCGAGCCGCGCGGCCAGCTCCGCTTCGACGAGCGGCTGGCCGGGCACCAGCTCCCGGGTCAGGATGCCGCGGCGGATCTCCTCCAGGACCACTTCGGTCCGGGAGGCGGGCAGGCTGAACGTCCCGGTCATGGTCGCTCCCTCGCATCGTGTCGGAACCCATTCAACCAGGCCCACGCGATCATATATCAGATGCCATACTGGATCGCATGAAAGCACCCGAGGAACTCCGCAGCCACCGGTGGTTCGGCGGCGACGAGCTGCGCAACTTCAGCCACCGCGCCCGCAGCCGCCAGCTCGGCTACAACCCGGAAGAGCACCTCGGCAAGCCCGTCATCGGCATCCTCAACACGTGGTCGGACATCAACCCGTGCCACCTGCACCTGCGCGAACGCGCCGAGCAGGTCAAGCGCGGCGTCTGGCAGGCCGGCGGGTTCCCGCTGGAGTTCCCGGTCGCGACGCTGTCGGAGACCTACCAGAAGCCGACGCCGATGCTCTACCGCAACCTCCTGGCGATGGAGACCGAGGAGATCCTGCGGTCCTACCCGATCGACGGCGCCGTCCTGATGGGCGGCTGCGACAAGACGACGCCGGCGCTGCTGATGGGCGCGGCCAGCGCGGACCTGCCCGCGATCTTCGTGCCGGCCGGGCCGATGCTGCGCGGCCACTGGCGCAACGAGGTCCTCGGCAGCGGCACCGACATGTGGAAGTACTGGGACGACAAGCGGGCCGGGCTGATCAGCGACGCCGAAATGTCCGAACTGGAGCGCGGCCTGGCCCGCTCACCGGGGCACTGCATGACGATGGGGACGGCGTCGACGATGACGTCCGCCGCCGAGGTGCTCGGCATGACGCTGCCGGGCGCGGCGTCCATCCCGGCCGTCGACTCGGCCCACCACCGGATGGCCGCGGCGAGCGGCGCGCGGATCGTCGGCATGGTCTGGGAGGACCTGACGGTGGGCCGGATCCTGGACAAGACCGCCTACGAAGACGCGATCACCACCGTGCTGGCGCTGGGCGGGTCGACCAACGCGGTGATCCACCTGATCGCGATGGCCGGGCGCAGCGGGATCCCGGTGAGCCTGGCCGACTTCGACGCGATCGCGCGGCGCGTCCCGGTGCTCGCGAACATCCGCCCGGGCGGCGACTGGCTGATGGAGGACTTCTACTACGCGGGCGGCCTGCCCGGCCTGCTGTCGCGGCTGACCGATCTGCTGCACACCGATCGGGTGACCGTCACCGGCCGCACGCTCGGCGCCGACCTCGAGGCCGCGCGGGTGCACAACGACGACGTCATCCGGCCGCGCGACAACCCGGTGGCGGCCGAGGGCGGCGTCGCCGTGCTGCACGGCAACCTGGCGCCGTCGGGCGCGGTGATCAAGCACATCGCCGCCGAAAAACACCTGCTGACGCACACGGGCCCCGCCGTCGTCTTCGAGGACTACGCGGACCTCAAGAAGCGGATCGAGGACCCGGCGATCACCGCGGACTCGGTGCTGGTGCTGCGCGGCTCCGGCCCGCTCGGCGGCCCCGGCATGCCCGAGTACGGGATGCTGCCGATCCCGAAGCACCTGCTCGAACAGGGCGTGCGGGACATGGTCCGGATCTCCGATGCGCGGATGAGCGGCACGAGCTACGGCGCGTGCGTGCTGCACGTGGCCCCCGAGTCCCACGTCGGCGGCCCGCTGGCGCTGGTCCGCGACGGCGACCCGATCACCCTCGACGTGCCTTCGCGCGTGCTGCGGCTCGAGGTGTCCGATGAGGAGCTTTCGCGGCGCCGTGCGGAATGGACCGAGCCTGCACCACGCTTCGAGCGGGGTTACGGTGCGCTCTACAGCGAGCACATCACGCAGGCCGACGTCGGCTGCGACTTCGACTTCCTGGCCCGCGCCGGGCACAACCCGGAACCGGACGCGCGGTGACCGGTTCATCCCCCGTTAGGGCGAGTCGTACGGCTTGTCCGGGTGCCCCGTACGCTGACCCCCGTCACGCGTTGAAGGGGTGGAGAGTTGCCGTACGAACCGCGCTGGCCCGAGTCACACGGTGAGCAGACGGATGTCCTGCCGGTCGTCCGGCCCGAACCGGACCCGCAGCCCCCGAAGAAGCGCGACCTGCGCAAGGCCGGCTGGATCGCGGGCGGGGTCTTCGGCCTGCTCGTCGTGGTCTACGGCGTCGACCTGCTGGTCAGCCAGGGCAGCGTCCCGCGCGGCGTGACCGTGGCCGGCGTCGACGTCGGCGGGATGGACCGCGCCGCGGCCGAGCAGGAGCTGCGCGGGCAGATCGAGCCGCGGCTGACGCGGCCCCTCGCCGTCACCGCGGGCGACGTCCGGGGCACCCTCTCGCCGACGGCCGCCGGGCTGGGCCTCGACTGGCCCAAGACCCTCGACCAGGCCGGCGAGCAGCCGCTGAACCCGTTCACGCGCCTGGCGTCGCTGTTCTCCAGCCGCGAAGTCGGCGTCGTCAGCCACTCCGACGACGCCAAGCTCGCCGCCGCGCTCGACGGCCTCCGCGGCCAGGTCGACCGCGAGCCGACCGAAGGCACCGTGAAGTTCGAGGGCGTGAACCCGGTCGCCGTGCCGCCCAAGCCCGGGCAGAAGCTCGACGTCGAAGCCGCCAAGGCCGCGGTCGTCGAGAAGTGGGCGAGCGGCGGGACGCTGGCCTTGCCGGTGACCGGCACGCCGGTCCGCACCACCGCCGAAGGCGTCCAGGCCGCGCTGGACCAGTTCGCGCGCCCGGCCGTCTCGGGCCCGCTGGTCGTCAAGGGCGAGGGCAAGAACGCCACCGTGAAGCCGGAGGCGATCGCCGCGGCGATCACGTTCGAACCGGCCGAGGGCGGCGGGCTGACCCCGAAGATCGACAACGCGAAGATCGCCGAAGCCGCCGGGCCGCAGCTGAAGTCCACCGAGAAGGAGGGCAAGGAGGCGACCATCGTCTTCGAAGGCGGCAAGCCCACGGTCGACCCCTCCACCGACGGCCGGACCATCGACTGGGACCCGAGCCTCAAGCCGCTGCCCGAGGTGCTGAAGAAGACCGACGGCCGCGAGGTGCCGGCGATCTACAAGGACGCCCCGGCGAAGGTGACGACCGAGCAGGCGAACCAGCTGGGCGTGAAGGAGGTCGTCGGCGAGTTCACCACCGGCGGCTTCGCGCCCGACTCCGGGACCAACATCCGCGTGGTCGCGCAGAAGGTCAACGGCGCCATCGTCAAGCCCGGGGAAACCTTCAGCCTCAACGGGTTCACGGGCCCGCGCGGCAAGCCGCAGGGGTACGTCGAAGCGGGCGTGATCAAGGACGGCGCCCCGGGCCGCGAGGTCGGCGGCGGCATCTCGCAGTTCGCGACGACGCTGTACAACGCGTCCTACTTCGCGGGCATGAAGGACGCGGGGCACAAGGAGCACAGCTACTACATCAGCCGCTACCCCGCCGCGCGCGAGGCGACGGTGTTCCAGAACCCGAACGGCTCCAGCGTCATCGACCTCAAGTTCACCAACGACTCGCCGACCGGCATCGCGATCCAGGCGATCTGGACGCCGTCGTCGATCACCGTGAAGCTGTGGGGCACCAAGCGCTACACCGTCGAGTCGATCCCGGGGGGCCGCTCCAACCCGAGCGACCCGCAGCCCAAGGCGGGCCCGGCGGAGAACTGCCACGCGTCCAACGGCGCGCCGGGGTTCACCACGACCGACACCCGCGTGCTCAAGGACGCCGCGACCGGCCGCGAGGTGAGCCGGTCGACCCGGACCGTCCACTACAACCCGCAGCCGAAAATCACCTGCGGGCCCCCGCAATGACCTCCTAACGGCCGTTCACGCTGGGCGTCCGCGCCGGTACCGTGGGTCGCCATGGCGGTGCGCGCGGTCGGCTTCCGGGACGTCCTCGCGGTGGCCGAGTTCCGGGCGCTGTTCTCCGCGCAGCTGGTCTCGGTCACCGGTGACCAGCTCGCGCGGGTCGCGCTGTCGATCCTGGTCTACGACCGGACGAACTCGCCGGGCTGGGCCGCGCTGACGTACGCGCTGACCTTCCTGCCGGACCTCGTGGGCGGGCCGCTGCTGTCCGGGCTTGCCGACCGGCACCCGCCACGCGCGGTGATGGTGTCGGCCGACGTCCTGCGCGCGCTGGCGGTCGCCGTGATGGCGTGGCCGGGCCTGCCGCTGCCGGCGGTCGCGGCCCTGCTGGTCGGCGTCCAGCTGCTCAACCCGGTGTGGAACTCCGCGCGCGCGGCACTGCTGCCGCAGGTGCTGCCCGGCGAGACGTTCGTGCCGGGGATGGGCCTGCTGATGATGCTGGTGCAGGCGGGTCAGGTCGCCGGGTTCGCGCTGGGTGGGCTCCTGGTCGCGGCCATCGGCACCGGCGGCGCGCTGCTCGCGGACGCGGCGAGCTTCGCGGTGTCAGCGCTGTTCCTGGTCGCCGGCGTCCGGTCCCGGCCGCCGCGCGAGTCGTCGGGCGTCCGCTGGTGGCAGCACGTGCGGGCGGGCTGGACGGTGGTCGTCGGCGACCGGCGCCGGCTCGCGCTGGTGGCGCTGGGGTGCGTGTCGGGCTGCTACATCGCGGGCGAGGCGGTCGCGGCACCGTACGCGGCGGAGCTGGGCGGCGGCGCGGTGGTCGTCGGGCTGCTGCTCGGGGCGTACGCGCTGGGGAACGTGCTCGGGATGGCGGCGTTGTCGCGGATCCCGCCTCCTCAGCGGGCCCGCTTGCTCGGACCGCTGGCGGTGCTGGCGTGCGCGGCACTGCTCGGCTGCGCGCTGCGGCCGGACCTGGAGGGCACGCTGGCGCTGCTGACGCTGTCCGGAGTGGCCAGTTCGTACAACTTGATCGCGAACACGACGTTCGTCCAGCTGACCCCGGACGCCCAGCGCGCGCAGGCGTTCGGCTTCGCGTTGACGGCGTTGCGGGTGTCGCAGGGGCTGGGCGTGGTGCTCGCCGGGGTGGCCGCCGAGCGCGTGGCCGCACACGGCGTGGTGGCCGGCGCGGGCGCGATCGGCGTGGTGGCGGCGTTCGGGGCGGCGTTGTTGTGGCGACGGGCGCAACCGGAGTCCCGGTGACCGGCTTTGCGGCCGGTCACCGGGTTTTGCTCAGGACTGGGTCCAGTGAGGCTTATTCAGCCGTCGGCCGCCGCATGCCTTTTGCTCGAACCCGGCGGCGTGCGGTCGGGCCGCGGCGGCCTAACCAGAATAAACCTCAGTCCGTCGGGCACTGCGGCAGCGCTGGCGAGACGCCGGGGCGGGTCCAATCGGTCGGGAGCTCGCGGACGGTCCAGTCGGTGGGCAGTTCGCGGGCCGTCCAGTCGGTCGGCAGCTGCCGCGGCGTCCAGTCCGTCGGGATCGCGCGGGTCCAGTCGGTGGGGAGCTGCCGGGTCCAGTCGGTCGGCCGCTGCGCGCGACGCCGGGACGGGACGATGTTGGCGTTGGGCAGGAAGTGCGACATGATTTCTCCTGTTCGTGAGGGATCTTGCACGGTGCGTGACCGGACGGTAGCCCGACCAGCCTAGTGACACACCGCGTTCATTCGATTACAGTGACGATTTCCGCGAAGAGTTCCGTCCTGAGAAGAGGGGCGTTTCGTGGGATTGTCCGGGTCCCAAGGGCGAAAGCCCAGCTCAGAACGTCCACGATCAGGTCTCCGAACGTGGGCGATGTGGAAGCTCGGCACTCCGGTGCTCGGCTACGTCCTCATCGTCGATGCGTTGGCGTTGATCGCGGTCGTCGCCACGGCTTCACTCGTGCCGATCACCACCCAGTCGTTGCTCTGGTGTGGACTGATCCTCGCGGGTGAGATCGTGCACCTCGAAGCGGCGCAACGCATCGAGCGCATCCGCGAGCTGGCCGCGGACGGCCGGCCGCACATGCACCTGCAGTCGATCTGGATCTTCGCCGGGCTGCTCCTGCTGCCCCCGCCGTTGGCCACGCTCGTCATCGTCGTCAGCTATGCCCATTCCTGGGTGCGCGTGTACAAACGACGCGGTGTGATTCACCGGAAAGTGTTCTCCGGGGCGACGGTGATCCTCGCGTGTTTCGCCGCGGGCGCCGTGCTGTCGGCCGGCACCGGGCACTTGGCGCCGTACGTGCCGTACCTGGACGGGTTCGGCGGGATGACCGCGCTGCTGCTGTCCGGGATCGTCTACTTCGGACTCAACTACGTGCTGGTGATCCTGGCGATCCTGATGAGCAACCCCGGCAAGCCGCCGCGGCAGGCGTTCGGGAACCCGTCGGACGTGCTGATCGTGCTGGCCGCGGTCGGCGTCGGCTGCGGGATCGCGCTGGTGATGACGGTCCGGCCGTGGCTGCTGCCGGTGCTCATGGTGACGCCGGTGGCGCTGCACATCGGCCTGCTGCTGCCGCAGTTCCAGGCGGCCGCGCGCACGGACTCCAAGACGGCGCTGCTCGCGCCGGAGTTCTGGGTGCAGCTGGCGCGCAACGAACTGGCCCGCGCCGCCGAGCTGGCGTCGACGGCGGGCGTGCTGATGATCGACATCGACCACTTCAAGGCCATCGACGACGGCAACGGCCACCTGGCGGGCGACGAGGTCCTGCGCGCGATCGCGGCGGCGATCCAGCACTCGGTCCGCGGCGGCGACTACGTCGGCCGGTTCGGCGGCGACGAGTTCGTGGTGCTCCTGCCGGGCGCGACGAGCGCGGAGATCGTGTCCATCGCGGACCGCATCCGCGCGGCGATCGCCCGCATCGAGGTGCCGGTCCCGGTGATCCGCCCGGGCAAGCCCGAGGTGATCGACGGCCTGACGGCGTCGATCGGCGCGGCGGTGTACCCGGAAACGGCGCGGGAGTACACGATCCTGCTGCAGGCGGCGGACGACGCGGTGTTCGCGGCGAAGGCGGCGGGCCGCGACCGGGTCGTCCTGGCCGGCCCCCACACGGAACTCATCCGCCCCGAAATCCCCGACACGCTCTGACTTCTCCACCTCGACAGGTCAACCAGTACGGCAACCGATGAACCCCACCGCTCTGGCCGACCAGAGGGGCAAGACACCGGCACAAGAGCGAATGTTACGAATCTAAGGCCAGAAGCGATCTAAGGTACGCCAGGCCAGCGGGCACGGACCGGATCGATGGGGCACAGTTGACGGAGTCATTCGCAGAGTATCGAGATATCAGCGTGACTGATCCACTTCGGCAGGGCGACGTCCTCGAAGCGACTGACCCCCTCGCGTCGAAGTGGCAGCGGCACCTTCTCGTGATCACAGCCGACTGCGATTTCGCATACGACAAGCATCAGGGCCGCGTCACCTGCATTCCGCTGCTGACCGCACCGGAGTACCTATTGGAGCTGCAACTTCCTCGCATTCGCGAGAGGTATGTCACCAGAACCATCGGGGCACTGCGTGAGGTGCTGACTCCCGAGCACGGTGGGAACATTTCCAACGATCGCCTTAGAGAATGGCCCTGCGAGACAGAACCTACCGACATCCTGGCTACGCTCCGCCTCACCGGCAAAGACGCCGAAGTCGCCAAAGCGGCTTTGCTTTCCATACGTCTCATGAATCGAGAAGTCGGGACACTCGATGAAGCGGTCGAAGCAGTTGTCGAGGCGCAACTCGCGGCACCCAATCCGAAGAAACGTGCAAACGTTATTCGAGAGATCGCCGCGTCACTTAAATCCCCGTACGCGCACCCTCCTGGCGATGCACTTTTCCTATCCGCGATCGCCCCAAAAGAGCTGGCAGGATACTTCGCCTACTTGAGACACCTGGAGCAGATCCGGGAGGCCGATATTGCGATCGGTCCTACCAGACGGACGGTCAGCTATCACCGAATATCGCGACTTCAGGATCGATACATTTACGCTCTGGCACAGCGCTTCGCGTTGGTCTTCATGTCCATCGGCCTGCCGAAGGAATATGAAGAGACCCGTGACCTGCACTCCGAAGTTTTTGAAGAGAGCTACAAATGAAACCGCTCGTGACCACCGTGCGCGCCCTGAAGGAGCTTGCGACCGGACTTTCTCCGGAAGCCGTCTCATCCTCCCCATTGTTGTTCGAAGATGTCTCCGGCAGTGTCGACGTATTGCTGCACGTCGACGACAAGGTCGACGATCAGCGGATCATCCTGGTTCGAAGTTCGAACACAAAAGAACGCTACGTCCCCGAACACCTCGCAGATCTTCGACGCGACGTCCTCAGTCGAATGGCGTCGTTCGCAGAGCGCGCCTATTCCAATTGGCCAGTAACCTTGCCTCGCGGCTGGCACCAGTACAAGCACAATAACTTGATTGCCTTCTTCGCCATCCCCCGAGGTGACGCTCAGATGAGCCGGTGGATCGCCGAGATTCTACCGGGAAAACGTTCAGACATCGTGTACTGGACTACCACGACGGCAAACCAAAAGGAAAGTCTTGAGGATTTTGAATCATCGAAGCCCAGGCTGCCGCTCGACTGGGAGAATGCTTGGGATGCCGCATCCGCGAAGGCTGCTGGTCACGTCGAACGAGCACGGCGCATCCAGCCGTCCGACGTGGAGATCTCCCTGACGCAGTTCGAGCAGTCAGCGACGAAGGGCTGGTCTTATGAGCAGTGGCTGAAGACCATCAGCGACGATCAACGCTCCTTCGTCGAAGCAAGCACCGAAAAGTCGATTCGCCTAAGAGGACCAGCAGGGTCCGGCAAAACTTTGACCTTGACACTCAAAGCCATAAGAGAGGTGCTGAAGGCGCGGGAATCAGGAGTCGACCTGAGGGTTCTCATGGTTACCCACAGCTGGTCACTGGCGACCGACATCTCGAAGTCATTAGACTCAATGGGCATCGGGCTCATCAACGAGATCGACACGTTCCCCCTCCTGGAGATCGCGAGAACGATCTCCCCGCAGTATGTAAATGACGATTCTGGCTTCACTTTGGTCGGCGACGACAGCTTCAGCGGCAAGCAGGCTCAGCTGGATGAGATCTACGAAGTCCTGGACGACTTCATATCCAGTGATTGGATCACATACGAAACAGGTGTCACCGATAGTCTGCGAGTCAGGTTCAACTCAGAGGATACCGACGACCGGTTCGCATTGGCCTGGGATCTCCTGGTTGAATTCGGCTCCGTGATCGGAGCGGCCGGAATTTTTCCGGGAGCCGGGGCGGAGTCACGTTACTTTCAGCTGCCCCGAGCCTCCTGGATGCTGCCCCTACAAAGCCGGAACGACAAGCGAGTCACTTTTGCCATTTATCAGAAGTACATAGAGAACCTTGACGCCCGCGCATTGCTGACATCAGACCAGGTGCTGGCCGACCTTCTAAGCCACCTCGTGACACACGCCTGGAACCGCGCCAGAAAGACCCAGGGTTACGATCTAATCTTCGTCGACGAGTTCCACCTCTTCAGCCCGTTGGAGAGGCAAGTTCTCCACTACCTGTCTCGCGATGTCAGCGTCTATCCACGAGTTTTTATGGCCGTCGACCCGCGGCAATCACCCTCTGCGGCATTTATCGGCGTGGCGGCGGACGAGACGCTGTCTTCATCCGTCACCTCGGAGGACGGCCTTGGCGACATCGACAACTTCGAACTGGCTACCGTCCATCGATTCACCCCCCAGATCCTCGATCTGATCAAGCACGTCCATCACGAGTTCCCGACCCTCGACCTCGGGCAGGAGTGGGACATCAACTTCAGCGCGGTGGAATCAGCGCAGAAACCTGGACCTCTCCCGCGGTTGACGGTGTCGGCGTCACGCACCGGCGAAGAGGACGACATCGTCAAGGCAGTGCACGAGCTATACCCCTCCGGGCGCCTGGCAGTGGCTGTCGTCGACGACAGGCATTGGCGGCGCTTCAGTGACCTCGCCTCCCGCATCGGCAATTCGGGAAAGTTCCACGTGTCGACGATCTCCGGGCGAACCGACGTCGACGGTCTCGGGTATCGCCGCCGCGGGCTGGTCGTGGGGCCCGCCGAGTACCTGGCCGGACTGCAGTTCGACGTCGTCCTCGTCACCGGCATTCCAGACATGGAAGTCAGTAGGACACCCGTCAGCGAGAGGACTCGTCTACTCTCGCTCCTCTACCTCGCGCTGAGCCGCGCCCAGCGGGAGGTACGCGTTTTTGTGAACGACGATGACGGTGGTGTAGCCGAAGTACTCACTCGAGCGGTCGCCAACCGCCTGATGACACGGGAACGAGGCAGCTTGGTGTAAAGCAACCTCGCCGTACAACAGCTCGGATTTCAGTGCAGCGTGGCGGTCGACGACCGATACATCGGCCGCCACGCTGGGCTCGTAACGAGTTACGGCAGGGTGGCGAGCGAATTCTCGAGGGTGGCCGCGGACAGCTCGTTGTCCACCATGTCCCCCGCCAGGTAGGCGCCGTACGCCGGCAGGTCCAGGTGCGCGTGGCCGCACAACGCCGTGAGGATCACCTTCTCCTCGCCCGTTTCCTTGCACCGCAACGCTTCCTGGATGCAGGCGGCCAAAGCGTGCGTCGGCTCCGGCGCCGGGATGATGCCCTCGGACCGCGCGAACCGCACGCCCGCCGCGAAGCACTCCTGCTGCCCGATCGCGATCGCCTCGATCAGGCCCAGCTCGTAGATGTGCGAGATCAGCGGCGACATCCCGTGGTAGCGCAGGCCGCCCGCGTGGATCGGGTCCGGGATGAACTCGTGGCCGAGCGTGTGCATCTTGAGCAACGGCGTGAGCCCGGCCGTGTCGCCGAAGTCGTAGGCGTACTTCCCCCGTGTGAGCGACGGGCACGCGGCCGGCTCGACCGCGCGGATCACCGGGTCCATCCGGCCGGCCAGCTTCTCCCGCAGGAACGGGAACGCGAGGCCGCCGAAGTTCGAGCCGCCGCCGGTGCAGCCGACCAGGACGTCCGGGGTGTCCCCGGCCAGCTCGAACTGCTTGAGCGCCTCCTCGCCGATGATCGTCTGGTGCAGCAGGACGTGGTTGAGCACGCTGCCCAGTGCGTACCGCGCGTCCGGGTCCTGCGCCGCCTGCTCGACCGCTTCGCTGATCGCGATGCCGAGGCTGCCGGTCGAATCGGGGTGCTCGGCGAGGATCGCCTTGCCGGACTCGGTCAGCTCGGACGGGCTCGGGTGGACCGTCGCGCCGAACGTCTCCATCATCAGCTTGCGGTAGGGCTTCTGGTCGTAGGACGCCCGGACCTGCCAGACCTCGCACTCGAGGCCGTACTGGGCGCAGGCGAACGCGAGCGCGCTCCCCCACTGGCCGGCACCGGTCTCGGTGGTCAGCCGGGTGACGCCTTCCTGCGCGTTGTAGAACGCCTGCGGCACGGCGGTGTTCGGCTTGTGCGAGCCGACCGGGCTGACGCCTTCGTACTTGTAGTAGATCCGCGCCGGCGTGCCGAGCGCCTTCTCCAGCCGCCGCGCCCGGTACAGCGGCGACGGCCGCCAGAGCCGGTAGACCTCCCGGACCTCCTCCGGGATGTCGACATAGCGATCAGTCGTCACTTCCTGGGCGATCAGCGCCTGCGGGAAGAGCGGCGCGAGGTCCTCCGGCCCGACGGGCTCGCGGGTCCCCGGGTGCAGCGGTGGCGGGGGCGGCTCCGGCAGATCGGGGATGACGTTGTACCACCGGGTCGGGAGATCGTCTTCGTCCAGGACGTACTTGGTCTTCTCGGCCATCGAGCCTCCTTGGTCGGCACCTCAACTTAGGACGCTCCCGGCCGCGGAGCCAGTACGGTGACCGGGTGGGGAACTACGTCCTGATCGACGCACCGTCCAACCTGGGCCTCCGCCCGCCGGCCGAGGGCGCGGTGCCCGGCTGCTACAAGACGCCCGGCGTGCTGCGCGACCTCGGGATCCTGGACCGCCTGGGCGCGTCCGACGGCGGCGTCGTGACGCCGGGGCGGTACGTCGGCACGTGGTCGCCGGGCGACGGCGTCCGCAACGCGGCGGCCATCGCCGCCTACACGCGTGCCCTGGCTTCGCGGATCGCGTCGATCCGGTCGTCGGGCGGCTTCCCGGTGGTCCTGGGCGGCGACTGTTCGATCTCGCTCGGCGCGATGCTGGCGCTGCGCCGCACCGGCCGTTACGGCATCGCCTACCTGGACGGCCACGACGACTTCCGCCACCTGGGCATCGCCGGCCACGTCGGCGCGGCGGCGGGCGAGGACCTGGCGATCATGACCGGCCGCGGCGCGGACGGCCTCGCCGACATCGACGGGCTGCGGCCGTACGTCCGCGACGGCGACGTGCGGGTGCTCGGCGTGCGGACGGCGGAGTCGGCCCAGCTGGCCGCGGCGGGGATTTCGTTCGTCACTTCGGAAGAGCTGATGACGTCCGGGGTTTCCCTGCCCGCGTTCCCGGACGTGGACGGGTTCTGGGTCCACGTCGACATCGACGTCCTCGACCCGGAATATGTGTCCGCTGTGGACAGTCCCGACCCGGGCGGCCTGGACCCCGACACGCTGGTGTCGCTGCTGCGCGGGCTGCTGGCGCTGCCGGGCGCGGCGGGGTTCGAGCTGACGGTGTTCGACCCCGACCTCGACCCGGACGGCCGCCAGGCCGAACTGGTCGCCGACATCCTGGAGAGGACCTTCCGATGACGAGCGTGCTGACGGATCTCCCGGTGTGGCACCCGCCGTCCGGCCGCGGCCCGGGCCTGGTGCTGGTCCAGGAGATCTTCGGCCTGGACGACTACCTGCGTTCGGTGGCGGCGGACCTCGCCTCGGCGGGATACGTGGTGGCGATCCCGGAACTGTTCTGGCGCACGGCACCCGGCTGGTCGTCGACGCACGACGAAGCCGGGGTGGCGGCGTCGATGGAGGTGGCGTCGAAGTTCGACCCGGTTTCCGGGCTTTCGGACGTGCTGGAGACGGTGGCCCACCTGCGTTCTTCGCCCGGGGTGACGGGCGGAGTGGGCGTGCTGGGTTTCTGCTTGGGCGGCTCGCTGGCGTTCGCGGCGGCGGCCGCGGGCGACCCCGACGTGGCGGTGTCGTTCTACGGCTCGACGGTGGCGGCGCGGATCGCGGATCTCGCCCGGGTGACGTGCCCGATCCAGTTCCACTTCGGCGGGCAGGACCCGTACATCCCGCGCGCGGACGTGGCGGTCGTCGAGGCGGCGGTGGCCGGGCACCCGGGAGCGGAGATCCACGTGCAGGAGGAGGCGGGGCACGCGTTCCACAACAACGTGGCCCCGATGTTCCACAATCCCCCGGCGGCGGCGCGCGCATGGGACCTGACAACGGAGTTCCTGCGGCGAACCCTGCCGACGTGACCTTCGCCGGGCGACGTGCGGTCGTCGTCGAGGTGGTCTTCCTGCTGCTGTGGTTCGTGCTGTTCGCTCGCATCGCCGCGTTGCTGGGAACGGATGTCGTGGCCGCCAACGCCGATGCCGCGGCCGTTCAGTCCGCTGAGCACGCGGTGCACCTCGACGTCGAGCTGAGCGCGAACCGTTGGCTGGCGGGGAATCCGTGGCTCGCGCAGCCGGCGGTGTATGTGTACCGGCTGTACTACGTGGCGGTCGCGGGCGTGCTGGTGTGGGTGTTCGTCCGGCACACCGAGGTGTACCGCAAGGTCCGGCGGACGATGGTGGCGATGATGGCCTTGGTCCTGCCGGTGTACTGGGCGGTACCGCTGGCCCCACCGCGGTCGGCGCTGCCCGGTGCGGTGGACATCGTGGCCCGGTACGACCCGTTCCACCAGGAGAGCTGGGTGCATCCGACCCACTACACGGCCATGCCGAGCATGCACGTGGGCTGGTCGTTGTGGTGCGCGTATGCGGTGTGGACCGCGCTTCGGGGTACGCGGTGGGCATTGTCGGCGTGGTTGTTCCCGGTGCTCATGGTGGTCGTCGTGATCACCACGGGGAACCACTACGTGCTGGACGTCGTGGGCAGCGTGGCGCTGCTGGCTGCGTCGACAGCGGCGGCGTGGGCGTGGGGCCGCCTCACGGCCCGGTCAAGCCCAGTTTGACCGAGACGTCCCGTCACAGTATGGGGCCCCCACCCAGGGGCGATCATGACATCGAGCCGCCTCGCGGAGTGCGTCTTGGCACAAGCGTTGACACTTCACACGATGGTGCTAATAATACTAGCACCATGAGATGGACAGTCGATCATTCGTCGCGGGAGGCCTTGCCTCTCCAGATCGTCGCGTGCGTGCGCCGGGGTGTCGCCTCGGGAGAACTCACCGTCGGTGAACAACTCCCTCCCGCGGCCGAACTCGCCGTCGCCCTGTCGGTCGATCGCAACACCGTTCTCGCCGCCTACCGGCAACTGCGCGAAGAAGGCGTCCTGGAGTTCCGACGCGGCCGCGGCGCCCGGGTCGCCTCCGCCGTCACCGAACCCGCCCCCGTCACCGAGGCCGCGCAGGCCCTGGTGGCCGTTGCCCGCCGGCACGGTGTCGGGCGCCATGACCTGCTTCGGCTCATCGAGAAGCTGACACCTCGAGAGGACGGTGCCCGATGACGGCATCCGCGCGGTACTCGATCTACACCGGACGGTCGACGAACTGGCCGCTGGCCGTCACGCTCGCCGTCGCCCTCATGCTGCCGCTGGTGCTCCTGGGCACGCTCTCGCCCGGCAGCTGGCTCGATCCCGCCGGTCCGGCGATTCCGCTGCTCGTGGCCGCGGCCGTGGTGCTCGTCGCCGTCCTCACCGGGCTGAGCGTCCGGACGGCCACCGGGCCCAACGGCGTCTCCGTCCACTGTGGAATGTTCGGGTGGCCGCGGCGCACTTACCACCTGGCGGACATCGAACGCGCCGAGGTGACCGACCTCAAGCCGTCGCTGTGGCGCGTTTCCCTCGGCTACTGGTGGACCCCGAGCCACACCTACTTCGCCGTCCGGACCGGCACCGCCCTGCGGCTGACCCTGCGCTCCGGCCGGAGCGTGACGATCACCGTCCCGGACCCGCACGCCGCGCTCGCGATCATCCGCGAAGCCGAAACCTCCTGAAGGAGAACGCCATGCCGCACACCGTGGACTTCACCACCGTCTCGACCGCGGGCCTGGAGTCGTCGCCCGTCTCGGCCGCGCTCGCCGGCCTGCGGGCGAACGAGGCCCGGTACTTCAAGAACAAGTACGACCACGTCTTCACAGTCGACCCGGCCGCGGACGCGCAGTCCACTGTCGACTGGGTGCACCGGATCCTCGAGGAGGAACGCGGGATCGTCATCGCGGCCCGCCCGCTCGAGGCGACGGCGTTCCAGGTCGAGAACATCCGGATGGCGTACGTGTTCTACGAGAACGGCCTGTCGATCAACGTGATGTACACAGTGGACGACGGCGGGAAGCGCGCGGTCGGGTTCAAGCTCTCCGACGGGATGGAGGTGCCGGCGGAGCTGGCGGCGTTCAAGTTCGCCCGCCAGAAGTCCAAGCTGGCCGGCACCATCCGCGGTTCCTACTTCGTCATCAAGGGCGAGTACTGACTAACCGATCAGCTGCGCGGTCAACGTGCTCGCGAGCCACGACTCGTACTCGTCGTCGGTCCACCCGCGCGTGCCCACCAGCAGCTGGTAGACCTGCGGCGAGTTCAGCGTCCACACGATGTCCCGGGCGCGCTCGAAGCCGAGCCCGGCGCGCAGCCCGCCGATTTCGGTGAGCGCCCGGACCACCGCCCCGGCGCCCACGAGCCGTTCCCCCTCGATCGTGTCGGCGAACGCCGCCAGCTCGGGGTTGCCCGAGCGCGCCGCCGACAGCAGCAGGGCCAGCAGCGGGCTGAGCCGGACCGACAGCATGCGGCAGACCGCCGCGTACTTGTGCAGCTTTTCGACCGCCGACGTCTCGGCGGCGAACTCACGCCAGACGGGACGCTCCATGAGCGGCGTCGGCTCGTCGTCGCCCGCGAGCACCACGTCGTAGACGCCCTTGATCAGGTTTCCCTTGGTGCCGAAGGCTTTGTACACGGTGTCGATCGACACCCCGGCTTCGCCCGCGACGGCTTTGATCGTGGTCGCCGCGTAACCGTTCTCGAGCAGCAGGCGGTAGGTCGCGTCGAGGATCCGCCGCCGGGTCGCTCGCGCCTGCTCGGCCCGCGTCGAGTTGTCGTAGCGCTTCTTGACGCCCTCTCGTGGCATTGCTTATAGTCTCCCTAGATTCAATCTACCTCTACTATAACCAAGGAGAGGTGTCATGGACACCACGACCCGCGGTTCCACCGAAAGACCCGGTACAGCGAACGACGAAGCCATCGCGCTCTGCGTGCGCGCGATGCACTTGATGGGCACCGGCAGCCTCGCCGACCTCCACACCGTCATCCACCCCGACGCCACCAACCGGGAAGGCAAGGACGAGCCCGCGGCCTGCCGCGGCCGCGGTGCCGAAGCCTTCTACGCGACGGCTTTGTGGCTGCGCGCCGCCTATTCGGACCTGCACTGGGAAATCCACGACGCCGTCCACGCCGGCGACCTGGTGGTGCTCCACACCAGCATGGCCGGCCGGCAGACCGGGCCGTTCGTCACCTACGACGAGCGCGCCGCGGTCAAGCAGGCGATGCCGCCCAACGGAAACGCCTTCAGCGTCACGCAGTCCCACTGGTTCCGGGTGGCGGACGGCAAGGTCGTCGAGCACTGGGCCAACCGCGACGACCTGGGCTTGGCCGAGCAGCTTGGCTGGATCCCGCCGACCCCGAAGTACCTGCTCCGGATGGCGCTGGCCAAACGCCGCGCCGCCCGCTAGCGCGCCCCCGTCCCAACCGATCAGGAATCGAGAAGCGCTGGTCACGGCGCCGGACCTAGCGTTACCGGCATGACGAACATCGACTCCATCACCCTCGAGGTCACCGACACCGCCGCCGCCGAGCGCTTCTACGCCGACGCCTTCGGCCTCACCACGCAGCTCCGCTTCCGGACCGCGCAGCAGCCCTCGAGCGGGTTCCGGGGCTACACCCTCTCCCTCACCGTCGCCCAGCCCGGTGACGTCGATTCGCTCATGGCCAGCGCCGTGGAAGCGGGCGCCACCACGCTGAAGCCCGCCGCGAAGTCCATGTGGGGCTACGGTGGCGCCGTCCAGGCTCCCGACGGCGCCATCTGGACCCTCGCCACCTCGAACAAGAAGGACACCGGACCCGTCACGCGGGAGTTCGACGCCATCGTGCTGCTGCTCGGCGTCGCCGACATCGCCGCCACCAAGAAGTTCTACGTCGACCGCGGGCTCGCCGTCGCCAAGAGCTTCAGCCGCGTGTACGTCGAGTTCGAAGGGGGCGAGAGCGCGATCAAGCTGGCGCTCTACCGCCGCAAGGCGCTCGCCAAGCAGGCCGGCGTCGCCCACGAAGGCAGTGGCTCGCACCGGATCGCCGTCAATCACGCGTCCGGGGCGTTCACGGACCCGGACGGGTTCGCCTGGGAAGTCACGTCGGCCCAGTCACTCGACGCCTGACAGCAGGTCCGCGACCGCGGCGATCCCCGCTTCGATCGAGCGTTGCGGCGTGTCGCCGAAGCCCAGGACGAGCCGCGGTGCCGTCGCCGACGGCGTCGCGTGCATCCGGGCCAGGCCGTACAGCCCGACGCCGCGCTCGGCCGCGCGGGCGATCACCTGCTCCTCGTCGGCGCCCGGGGGCAGGTGCAGGATCGCGTGGAACCCCGCCGCGAGCCCGGTGACGCGGATGCCGGGGACGTGCGCGGCCAACGCCGTGAGCAGGGTTTCGCGCCGGGCCGCGTACTCGACGCGGGCGCGGCGCAGGTGCCGGTCGTAGCGCCCGGATTCGATGAGCAGGGCCAGCGCCAGCTGGTCGAGGCCGGGGCTCCCGCGGTCGGTGACGTGCTTGCCGCGCGCGAGAGCCTCGAGCAGCCGGGCGGGCGCGACCAGCCAGCCCAGCCGCAACGCCGGCGCCAGCGACTTGCTGACCGTCCCCAGCGAGACGACGCGGTCGGGGTCGAGCCCCTGCAGCGAGCCGACCGGGTCGCGGTCGTAGCGGAATTCGGCGTCGTAGTCGTCCTCGATGACGACGCCGTCACGCCGCCGCGCCCACTCGAGCAGCTCCTGGCGGCGGTGCCCGGCGAGCACCACGCCGGTGGGCCACTGGTGGGCCGGGGTCACCAGCACGGCCCGCGCGCCGCTGCGGTCGAGCGCGGCGACGTCGACGCCGTCCTCGTCGACCGGGACGGGCACGGCGGCCAGCCCGGCGGCGTTCGCCTGCTCGGTCGTCGTCCGGACGACGCCGGGGTCCTCGACGGCGATCGTGCCGATGCCGTCGGCGGCGAGCGCGCGCAGCACCAGCCCGAGGGCCTGGGCCATGCCGGTGCAGACGACGAGCTGGTCGGCCGTCGCCACGACCGCCCGCACCCGCCGCAGGTACGCGGCGAGCACTTCCCGCAGCTGCCGGGCGCCGGCGGGATCGCCGTAGTCGAAGGCGCTGTTCGGCGCGGTGCGGCAGACCTCGCGGACGGCCCACGCCCAGTCTTCGCGGGGCGCGAGGCGCAGGTCCGGGACGCCGTGACGGAAGTCGGCGACGTCGTACTCCGGCCGCTCGGGCGCACTCACCCGCGGCGGCTCGGCGGGCCGGGCGACCGAGGCCACCCGCGTCGCCGACCCCGCGCGGCTGGTCAGGTAGCCCTCGGCCTGCAGCTGCGCGTAGCAGTCCTGCACCAAACCACGCGACAGGCCGAGGCCGCGGGCCAGCTCGCGCGACGACGGCAGCTTCTCCCCGCCTGCCAGCCGGCCGCCGCGGATCGCGTCGCGCAGCTGGTCCTCCAGCTGGGTGCGCAGGCCCGCGCCGCTCTCGCGGTCGATCGTGAACAGCAGCTCCGGACTCAAACCGGCCCACTCCACAGCCATGGAACTGGACCTTACCGGTGACCCAGTTCGCTTCTACCGTTCTAGTCATGACCGCTGACCTGCAAATCCGGCCGAGGCTGGTATCCCGCGCCCTGCTCATCCGGTTCGTCTCGATCTTCGGGTCGTCGATCGGCTTCTACCTGCCGCTTTCGGTGGTCCCGCTGTTCGCGAAGCAGGCCGGCTCGGACAGCGGTGCCGGGCTCGCGACGGTCGCGCTGCTGCTCGCCACGGTCGCCGCCGAGCTGGTGACGCCGCGGCTGGTCGCCCGCGTCGGCTACCGGTGGGCGCTGGCCACCGGGCTGGTCCTGCTCGGCGCGCCGACGCTGCTGCTCACGGTCAGCTCGGACGTCTGGGTGATCGTCGGGGTCAGCGTGGTCCGCGGGATCGGGTTCGCGATCGCGGTCGTGGCCGGTGGCGCCGTCACCGCCCTGCTGATCCCCGCGGACCGGCGCGGCGAAGGCCTCGCGCTGGTCGGGATCGTCGGCGGGATCCCCGGTCTGCTGGCGCTGCCCGCGGGTGTCTGGGCGGCGGCGCACTGGGGCTTCACGCCGGTGTTCGTGGCGACGGCGGTGGCCACCCTGCTCGCCCTGCTGTCGGTGCCGGGCCTGCCGCGCTACTCCGCGACGCCCAAGGAAGACGGCGGCCACGGCGTCGTCGCCGGCCTGCGCAACGCGGTCCTGACCCGGCCCGCGACGATCTTCGCGGTGTCCGCCGCCGCGGTCGGCGTCCTGGTCACGTTCCTCCCGCTCGCCGCCTCGGACCAGCCCGCGTGGGTCGCCGCGAGCGCGTTGCTCGCCCAGCCCGCGGCGGCCACCGCGGCCCGCTGGGTCGCCGGCCGGCTCGGCGACCGCCACGGCCCGGGCGTCCTGCTGGTCCCGGGTGTGGTGCTGTCGGCCGTGGGCATGGCGGCGATCGCGGCCACCGGCACGCCGTCGCTGGTGATCGGCGGCGCGGTCGTGCTGGGCGCGGGGTTCGGCGCGCTGCAGAACGCGACGCTGACGCTGATGTACGCCCGCGTCCCGGCGGGCGGCGAGAGCGCGGTGAGCGCGATCTGGAACGCGGCCTACGACCTGGGCATGGCGGCCGGCGCGCTGGGCGCGGGGCTGGTCATCGGCTCGGTGGGCTACCCGGTGACGTTCGTCCTCGCCGCCGTGGTGATCGTCCCGGCGCTGGCCCTGGTCCGGCGGGACCGCCGCCCCTGACCGGCGGCCGCCGCGGCGGTCAGGTCACGACGCGGCGGCCGTCCTCCACCGGGTCACCCGCCCGGCAGCTCGATCACGGTGCCGGGTGCGCGCCGGGAACCCGTCGTGGCACGCTGGCGGCCGCCCGGTGCTCGGCCCGGCGAACCAGGCCCACCTGCGCCGCCCTGACCAACCGCGGGCACCGGCTCTACGAGTGGCCGCGGCCGGAGTGATCTGCGGCCGGGCGCCGGACTCGGCAGACTGGTCGGCGTGCCGGAACTGCCCGAAGTGGAGCTCGCCCGCCAGGTCCTCGCCGACGCGCTCGGCCGGGAAATCCGCGACGTCGACGACCACGACGACTGGGTCTGCCGTCCGCACGCGCCCGGGGACATCGCCGCCGCGTTGCGGGGCGGCCGGCTCACCGAAGCCCACCGGCGCGGCAAAACACTGTGGTGCGAAACGGAGAACGCCGACGGCGAGCCCGGCCCGAACCTCGGCCTGCACCTGGGGATGGCCGGGCAGCTGCGGTTCGCGGGCCGCAGCGGGCCGCCCGGGCCGCGGCGGTTCCGCGGCCGCGACGAGAAACCCGAGTGGTTCCGGTTCGGGATCACCTTCGCCGACGGCGAACAGCTGCGCCTCTTCGACACGCGCCGGCTCAGCCGGGTGCGGCTCGACCCCGACCTCGACGCGCTGGGCCCGGACGCCGGCGAGGTGTCGCGCGCGGACTTCCGCACGCGCGTGGGCCGCGGGCGGGCGCCGGTGAAGGCGCGGCTGCTGGACCAGTCCGTGCTGGCCGGGATCGGGAACCTGCTGGCCGACGAAACCCTGTGGCAGGCGGCGGTCAGCCCGGCCCGCCCGGTGCACGAGCTGACCGGCGAGGAGCTCACGGACCTGCACAAGGCGCTGCGGAAGTCGTTGCGCGCGGCGATCAAGCACGGCGGCGTGCACACGGGCGAGATCATCGGGCACCGCCGGGCGGGCGACCACTGCCCGCGCTGCGGCGCGGAGATGGCGCACGGCACGGTCGGCGGCCGGTCGACCTGGTGGTGCGCGAAGGAACAGGCCTAGCGCGGCCCGAGCCCGGTGCGCCCGTCGAGCAGCTCGCGGGCGACGTCGAGGTGGCCGGCGTGCCGGGCGGTCTCTTCGATCATGTGCAGGACCACCCCGCGCAGGTCGGCGGTGATCGCGGTGGGTGTCTTCGGCGGCGCGGACAACGGCGTCGCGGCGAAGATCTCGTCGGAGCGGCGGCACTGTTCGCGGTAGAAGGCGAAGACGACTTCGGCGGACCGGGGTGTCCGCAGCGGCTCGTGGTCGTCGTCCGGCCAGGGCACCGGGTCCGCGGTGCCGGTGACGACCTCCTGGAACCAGTGCCGTTCGGCGTACCCGAGGTGCTCGACCATGCCCAGCGCGGTCCAGCCGGACGGCAGGACGGCGGTCGTCAGCGCGTCCTCACCGAGCCCGTCGAGGATCGCCAGGACCACGGCGCGCTGGGCGTGCAGGAACGACAGCAGGGTGCTCTTCTCGTCGGCCACGACCGGGGACCCTAACGGCAGGTGCGCACCCTGGCGGGCGGTTTTTGTCGGTGGTGTTGGGTAGCTTGGCGGACATGGCAACACTGGTCACCTTCCACGCCCACCCGGACGACGAATGCCTGCGCACCGCCGGTGTCATGGCCAAAGCCGTCGCCGAGGGGCACCGCGTCGTGCTCGTCGTCGCCACCAAGGGCGAGGTCGGCGAGGTTCCCGAGGGCTTTCTCGCCGAGGGCGAACAACTGTGGGAGCGGCGCGTGCGGGAGTCGCACGCAGCCGCGGAGATCCTGGGCGTGGCCCGCGTCGAGTTCCTGGGCTACCGCGACTCCGGGATGATGGGCGAGCCGACGAACGACGAACCGGGCTGCTTCTGGCAGGCGGACGTCGAAAAGGCGGCGAGGGAGCTGGCGGAGATCCTGCGCGCGGAGTCGGCCGACGTGCTGACGGTGTACGACGACAACGGCGACTACGGCCACCCGGACCACATCCAGGTCCACCGCGTCGGCATGCGCGCGGCCGAGCTGGCGGGCACGCCCCGCGTGTTCCAGGCGACGTTCAACCGCGAGTTCATGCAGCGCGGCTTCGAGGAGGCGGTGGAGCAGGGGCTGATGCCCGAGGAGGCGGCGCCGAAGCCCCCGGAGAACGTCGAGTTCGGGAAACCGGAGGCCGAGATCACGGCGGCGGTGGACGTGTCGAAGTACGTGGGAGTCAAGCGGGCGGCCATGCGGGCTCATCCGAGTCAGATCAGCGAGGACATGTTCATGCTGGCCATGCCGGATGATGCTTTCGCGTTCGCCTTCGGGACCGAGTGGTTCATCCGGGCGGGGCAGGGGCCGGGGATCACGGAGACGGATTTGCTGGCCGGGTTGTAGGCCGGGGAGCCGACCCCAGCATTCCTGCACCGGCGCGACCGCTCGCGCGCGTCGGCGCAGGACGCCGGGTTCGGCGCGGCTCCAGCCCGCGGCCGACGCCGTGCGGGTGCCCCGCCGCCAAGCGGGAAGCGCCATCGCGCCTCGGCAGCCCGACCCCGCGGCCGGCGGCCGGCCGGCCTTCCTCAGTCCAGCGCTGCCGTTACGTCCAGCTCCACCAGCTGGCCCGGGAACCCCAGCTGAGCCACCCCCAGCAGCGTGCTCGCCGAGGTGAACGCCGCTCCGATCTCCGAGTCCGTCAGCCGGTCCCATACCTCGGCGAGCGTCGAGCGGTCTGTCGTCACCACGTAGATCACCGTCCGGACCACGTCCGCCGGGGCCGCTCCCGCGAACTTCAGCGCCGTCGCCGTGTTGGCCACCACCTGGTCGACCTGGGCCGCCACCCCCTCGGGCACCGATCCGCCGGCCGTCAACGGGCACTGGCCCGCCAGGTACACCGTGCGCCCGGCCGAGACGGAAACCACGTGGTGGTAGCCCGGTGGCGTGTGCAGTCCGGGCGGGTTCTGCCGTTCAATGGTCACCGTCGCATCTTCGCCGGGCGCGCAACCCGATTACCCAGGGAGGGCACGTGCGCAGGACCATCGACTGGGCCGACGACGCCGTCGTCGTCATCGACCAGACCGCCTTGCCCGGCGAGTTCCGGCTGCTGCACCTGCGGACCGTCGGCGAGCTCGTCGACGCCATCAAACGGCTCGCGGTCCGCGGCGCGCCCGCTCTCGGGGCCGCGGGCGCCCTCGGGGTCGCCCTTGCCGCGCGGACCAGCGACGACGTCGAGGCCGACGCCGAACTGATCGCCACCGCTCGGCCCACCGCCGTCAACCTCGCCTGGGGCGTCGAGCGCGCCCTCGCGAAGCGGCACGAAGGTCCCGAAGCCGTCCTGCAGGAGGCGAAAGCACTTCTCGACGAGGACGAACAACTCAACAAGGCCGCCTCGAAGCACGCCGCCGAGGTTGTGCTCCACGAATGCCCGCGCCGGCCGTTGCGACTGCTCAGCCACTGCAACGCCGGGCGGCTCGCCACCGTCGGGTGGGGCAGCGCGCTCGGTGTCGTCTGGCACCTGCACGCCCGCGGGCTCGTCGAGGAAGTCCTCGTCGACGAGACCCGCCCTCTCCTCCAAGGCGCCCGGCTGACCGCGTGGGAACTCGCCCAGGAAGGAGTCCCGTACCGGGTGCAGCCCGACGGCGCGGCCGCCGCGGCGATGGCGAACGGGATGGTCGACTGCGTGCTCGTCGGGGCCGATCGGATCGCCGCCAACGGCGATGTCGCCAACAAGATCGGTACCTACGGCCTCGCCATCGCCGCCAAGCACCACGGGGTGCCGTTCGTGGTCGTCGCGCCGTCGTCCACTGTGGACACGACACTGGAGACCGGCGCGGGTATCGCCATCGAAGAGCGCGATGCCCGCGAACTCACCCACTACGCCGGGACGCCGGTCACGCCGGACGGAACGCGGGTCTTCAACCCCGCGTTCGACGTCACCCCGCACGAGCTCGTCACGGCCGTGGTCACCGAACACGGCCGCTTCGAACCCTAGGGCCGCGGGCCGATCTCGCGGCCGCCGTCGGTCACCGTGATCGCCATCGCCGGGCACGAGTCCGCCGCGTCCAGCACCGTCTCGTCGGCCTCCACCTCAGGCGCCGCCGTCTGCGCCACCGCGCCGTCCAGGACGAACACCTCGGGCATCAGCGCGGCGCACATGCCCGAGCCGATGCAGGTGTGTTCGTCGACTTCCACGTGCCACGTCATGGTCACCATCCGATCGGCATCGACCGCGGTCCGCGGACGAGCATCTGCGTCTTCCACACGATATCGCCGGCCAGGTGCAGGCCCGGCAGCTCGGTGACCAACGCGCGCAAAGCCTCCTGCAGTTCGAGCCGGGCCAGCGGCGCGCCCAGGCAGTGGTGGACGCCGTGGCCGAAGCCGAGGTGGTGGGTGTCCCCGCGGTCGAACCGCAGCCGGTCGGCGTCGTCGAACTGCAGCCGGTCGCGGTTGGCCGCGCCGACCGCCACCAGCACCGGCTCCCCCGCCTTCACGAGCACGCCGCCGACCTCGACGTCTTCGGTGGCGTAGCGCGCGAAGCCGGCGCCCGCGCCCAGCGGCACGAACCGCAGCAGCTCCTCGACGGCGGCCGGGATCAGGTCCGGGTCGTCGACCAGCCGCTGCCACTGCCCGGGCTGGTCGAGCAGCGCGCAGACGAAGTTGGGGATCTGGCTCGCGGTGGTCTCGTGGCCGGCGACGAGGATGCCGACGCACAGGTCGACCAGCTCCAGCTCGGTCAGCCGGTCGCGGGTGTCGCGCGCCTCGATCAACGCCGTCATCAGGTCGTCCTGGGGCTCCGCGCGGTGCTCGGCGATCAGGCCGCGCATGTAGTCGCGCAGCTCTTCGCGGTTGCGCTCGAACTCCTCCGGCGTCAGCCCGCTGGTGGACAGCGCGGCGTCGCTCCAGACGCGGAACTTCGGCCGGTCGGCGACCGGGACGCCGAGCAGCTCGCAGATCACCGCGACCGGGATCGGCAGCGCGTAGAGGTCGACGAGGTCGGCGGGCGGGCCGACGGCCTTCATGTCCGCGATCAGCCCCGCCGCCAGCGAGGCGACACGCGGCCGGAGCAGCTCGACGCGGCGCATGGTGAACGCCTTGGCCACCAGCGTCCGCAGCCGCGTGTGGTCGGGCGGGTCCATCTGCAGGATGCCGCCTTCGCGCTGCACGGGCGAGCGCCGCGGCGCGTCCTTCTCCTTCTCCATCGCCCGCGAGAACCGGCGGTCACCGAGCACGAGCCGGGCGTCGGCGTAGCGGGTGGCCAGCCACGCGGGCTCCCCGTACGTCATCTTGACCCGGACCATGCCCTCGGCTTCGCGGGCGGCCGCGTAGGCCTCGTTGAGGTCGAGTCCCGCCTCCTCGTTGAAGGGGTACGAGAGCGGCTCGGTGTGGGTGACGGTCATTCGGAAAACCCCCGTGCTCGGTTGTAAGCAGCTGCTTACAAAGCTACACAGTTTCTTCCCACCTGTCACGATCCGCCATTGCCCAGTCACGGAATCCTAGGTTACGGTGACCTAGGTGTGGATCGAGATCCTCTTGCTGTCGAGGCTGGACCGCGAACCGATGCACGGCTACGAGCTGCGCAAAGCGGTCGAAGCGTCGACCGGGCACACCTTGTCGAACAACTCGCTCTACCCGACCCTGCGGCGCTTCGTCGACGCGGGTGCGGTGAGCCGCAGCGCCGAAGAGCAGGAGGCCAAACCGCCGCGGCACGTCTACACGATCACCGACGTCGGGCGGGAGCTGCTGCACGACATGCTTGCGGACTTCCCGGCCGAGCTGGCGCTCAGCCAGGAGGAGTTCCTCGCGCGCGTCGGCAGCTTCAGCCGGCTGCGACAGGAAGAACGCGCCCGCGTTCTCGACGTGCGCAAACAGGCGCTCACCACCGAGCACACCCGGCTCACCGGGCTCGCCGCCGGGCAGGCCGACCCGTGGAGCCGCGCCGCGCTGAACCACGCCATCGGACGGCTCGACGCCGAGCTCCGCTGGCTCGCCGACCTCGAAACCGAACTGAGGAGAGACGCATGACCACCACCGAAGAGACGCCTCGCCTCCCCTTCACCCGGGCGAACGCGCTCGCCATCGCCCCGGACTACGAAGCCCTCCGCAGCCGGGCGCCGATCAGCCGGGTGCTGACCCCGGCCGGCGACCCGGCGTGGCTGGTCACGTCGTACGAAGAGGCCAAGGAAGTCTTCCGCGACAAGCGCTTCGGCCGTTCGCACCCGGCGCCGGAGCAGGCGTCGCGGATCTCGAACGCCGCGATCCAGGACGGTCCGAGCGGAGACTTCGAAACCGAGGAGGCCGAGCACAAGCGGATGCGCCGGATGCTCGCGCCCGCCTTCTCCGCGCCGCGCATGCGCGCCCTCGGCGACCGGATCGCCGAGCTGACCGACCGCTGCCTCGACGACCTGCAGGCCGCCCGCGACGCGCACCCCGGCGAGCCGGTCGACCTCACCGACTTCCTCGCGTTCCCGCTGCCGGTGCTGGTGATCTGCGAGCTGCTCGGCGTGCCGTACGCCGACCGCGAGCACTTCCGCGGCCTGTCCGAGCGGATCGCGAGGATGGACGGCGGCGAGGACGCGCAGGCGGCGATGGCCGAGTTCAAGGCCTACATGCTGAAGCTGGCCGAAGCGAAGCGCGCCGACCCGCAGCCGGACGTCATCTCCGACATGGTCGCCGTGCAGGCCGACGATCCGACGTTCACCGACGACGACCTGGCCCGGATGGGCGCCGGCCTGCTGTTCGCCGGCCACGAGACCACGTCCACCCGGATCGCGATGGGCACGCTCTTCCTGCTCAGCGACACCGCCCGCCGCGACCGCTTCGCCGCCGATCCCGACGGCGAGGTGAACCAGACCGTCGAGGAGATCCTGCGGCTGACCGCGACCAGCGGCACCGGCCTGCTGCGCTACGCCCACGAGGACGTCGAGATCGCCGGGACGCGGATCCGGCGCGGCGACGCGGTGCTCATCTCCAGTGACGCGGCCAACCGGGACGCTTCGGTGTTCGCCGACCCCGACGAGTTCGACCCGGACCGGACGCCGAACGTCCATCTCGCCTTCGGCACCGGCGCGCACGTCTGCATCGGCGCCAACCTGGCCCGCACCGAGCTGCGGACGGTGTTCCCGAAGCTGTTCCGCCGGTTCCCCGGCCTGCGGCTGGCGGCCGGGATCGACGACATCCCGGTGCGCGTCAACCGCGTGGCCGGCGGGGTCGACGCCGTGCCGGTGACGTGGTGAGCCCGGTGAAGATCACCGCCGACACCGACGCCTGTGTCGCGTCCGGACAGTGCGTCCTGCTCGCGCCGGGGACGTTCGACCAGGACGAAGAGGCCGGCACGGTCGTCCTCCTCGCCGACGAACCGGCGGCCGGTGAGGAGGACGCGGTCCGCCAAGCCGAGCTGACGTGCCCGGCCGCGGCGATCCGGCTGACCGGGTAGGAGCGCGCCTGTCCTGTTTGCCGGTTAGCCTGCTCCCGTGACGGAACAGGCCGGCCGGCGGCGGGACGCGGCGGCGACGCAGCAGGCGTTGCTGGACGCCGCCGCGAAGCTGTTCGCCGAGCGCGGCTTCGACCGGACGACGGTGCGCGACATCGCGGGCGAGGCCGGAGTCAACCAGGCGCTGCTGTTCCGCTACTTCGGCAGCAAGGAAGCGCTGTTCGAAGCGGTGATCGCCCGCGACGGGCGCGAGCAGCTGGCCAGCACGCCACCCGAGCGGCTCTTCAGCGCTTCCCTGCGCAGCATCCTGGCGCCGGAGGGGAACCGCACGCTCGAGACCTATCTGCGTTCGTCGGGCAGCGACGGCGTCGCGGCCGGGATCCGCCAGGAGATCGGCGAGGAGTACGCGCGGGTGCTGGCCACGCTGACCGACGCCCCGGACGCCGAGCTGCGCGCGGACCTCGCGCTCGCCTGGCTGATGGGGATCGCGCTGGTCCGCGAGGTCAGCGGCAAGGAACCCCTGGCCAGCGCGGACCCCGAGCACGTCGGCCGGCTCGTGCACACGGCGGTCCGGACGTTGCTGGAGCGCAGCGAGTAGTCACGGCAACGCGCGGCGCAGGAGTTCGGCGAGGTGCACCGGGCGGCGGCCCGACTCCTGCTCGATCTGGGTCCGGCAGCTGAAGCCGTCCGAGACCACGACCGTGTCCGGAGCCGCCGCGCGGATCGCCGGGAGCATCCGGTCCTCCGCGACCGCCTTCGACACCTCGTAATGCCCGCGCTCGAAGCCGAAGTTGCCCGCCAGGCCGCAGCACCCCGAGTCCAGCGTCGTGTTGCGCACCCCGGCCGCCGCGAGCGCCGACTCGTCCGCGCCGAAGCCGAGGACCGCGTGCTGGTGGCAGTGCACCTGCGTGATCGCGTCGACGTCGAGCGCCGCGAACGGGATCGGTGCCCGCTCCAGCAGCTCCGCGAACGTGAACGTCCGGGACGCCAGCAGTTCCGCGCGCGCGTCCCCCGGCATGAGCGCGGGCAGGTCGCCGCGGAACAGGGCCGTGCAGCTCGGTTCCAGCCCCGCCACCTCGTAGCCGTCTTCCAGGTACGGCGCCAGCACGGAAAGCGTCCGGTCCAGGACGCGGCGCGCGACGCCGAGCTGGCCCGTCGACACCCACGTCAGTCCACAACAGACTCCGCGGTCCGGCAGCACGACGTCGTAGCCGGCCGCGGTGAGCACTTCGTGGGCGGCCTCCAGCACCGACGGCGTCAAGTAGTTGTTGAACGAATCCGGCCACAGCACGACCCGGCGCTTCCCCGATACCTTACGCCGGAGATCCGCCCGAGCGCGCGTGAACGGGGAAGCAGCGAACGAAGGCAGCGAACGCTCCGGCGCGATCCCGCCCAGCCGTTTCACCAGGCCCGCCAACCGGGATCGTCCGACGGCATTGGCCAGCCGCGGCATCCGCGCGCTGACCCGGAGCCACAGCGGCAGCCAGCCCATCGAGTAGTGCGACGCCGGCCGCAGCCGCCGCCGGTAGTGGTGGTGCAGGAACTCCGCCTTGTACGTCGCCATGTCGACGTCGACCGGGCAGTCCGACAGGCATCCCTTGCAGGACAAGCACAAATCCAGGGCGTCGTGCACTTCGGACGAACGCCAGCCGTCCGTGATGACCTCGCCGTTGATCATCTCCGCGAGCAGGTGCGCGCGCCCACGTGTCGAGTGCTGTTCTTCGCGGGTGGCCCGGTAGCTCGGGCACATCACGCCGCCGCCGCTGGTGTTGCGGCACTTCCCCACCCCGACGCAGCGCCGCATCGCTTGGCCGAAACTGCCCCGGTCCTCCGGGTAGCCGAGGAAGACACTGTCCTCGAAGGACGGCGAAGTGGCCCGGACGCGCAGGTCCGCGTCGATCGCCCGCGGCGCCACCAGGATGCCGGGGTTCATCCGGCCGGCCGGGTCGAAGATCGCCTTGAACCGGGCGAAGACGTCCAGCATCTCTGGGCTGTACATCCGGGACAGCAGCTCGGACCGCGCCTGGCCGTCGCCGTGCTCGCCGGAGAGCGAACCGCCGTGCGCGGCCACGAGGTCCGCCGCCTCCTCCAGGAACCGCCGGAAGTCCGCGATCCCGCCCGGGGACAGCAGGTCGAAGTCCAGCCGCATGTGGAGGCAGCCTTCGCCGTAGTGGCCGTAGACGACGCTGCGCCGCCCGTGCGCCCGCATGAGGTCCTTGAACTCGCGCAGGTACGCGCCGAGCCGTTCGGGCGGGACGGCCGCGTCCTCCCAGCCCGGCCAGGCCTCGGAACCGTCCGCGAGCCGGGTCGCGAGCCCCGCGCCCTCCTCGCGGATGCGCCACAGCCCGCGTTGCGCGGCCGGGTCGTCGACGATCGCGAACCCGGTCAGGTCGAGCGACGCGGCCAGCGCCCGGGCCCGCGCGGCCGGGTCGTCCCCCGCCAGCTCGACGAACAGCCACGCCCCGCCCGGCGGCAGGTCGCCCGCGCGGCCGGGCAGCATCGCGACCAGCTCGGCGTCCACGCCTTCGACGGTCAGCGGGGACCACGGCAGGATCGACGGCACGGCGTCGGCCGCGGCGACGTCGGACGGGAAGCCCAGCACCGCGAGCACGCGCTCCCGAGGCAATTCGGCGAGAGAAACCGTCGCCTCGAGGATCGTGACGCAGGTGCCTTCCGAGCCGACGAGCGCCTTGGCGACATCGAAGCCGTTCTCCGGCAGCAGGTGTTCGAGCCCGTAACCCGACACGCGCCGCGGCCACGTCGAAAGTTCCTTGCGCAGCAACGCCAAGTTGTCGCGCACCAGCGCGCGCAGCTCGTCGAAGATCCGGCCCTCAGTGGGCTCGTCGCGACCCACCCGCAGCCGCGTGCCGTCGTAGAGCAGGACGTCGAGCGAGCGGACGACGTCGACCGTCCGGCCCCACGCCACCGAGTGCGAACCGCACGCGTTGTTGCCGATCATCCCGCCGAGCGTGCAGCGGCTGTGCGTCGACGGGTCCGGCCCGAACCGCAGCCCGTGCGGCGCCGCGACCGCCTGCAGGTCGTCGAGCACCGTGCCGGGCAGCACGCGGGCGAGCCGCGTGGATGGGTCCAGCGAGAGCACGCCGCCGACGTGGCGCGAGGTGTCGATCACCAGGCCCGGCCCGCACGCGTTGCCGGCGACGCTCGTGCCGCCGCCCCGGGCGATCACCGGCAGGTCACGATCGCGGGCGGCCGCGACCGCGGCGACGACGTCGTCGACGCTCCCCGGCAGCACCACCCCTTGGGGCACGTGGCGGTAGTTGGACGCGTCGGTGGTGTACAGCGCGAGCGTGGCGGCGTCGGTGAGGATCTCCACGCCCCCATTCAAGTCGACCGGACGCTCCCGTACCTCTCCAGCCGGGTATGTCCGAAACCACAGTCCGTGTGCGATCGTGGGCGCGTGACGGCACAGGAGCACGTCGCCGAGTACAGCGCCGTGCTGGGCGAGCTGCTGCGCGAGCGGGAGAAGCTGCTCGGCACGCTCGACCGCGTCGCCGCGCTGCACGGGACCGCGCGCCTGGTCCGGGACGCCGTCGGCGCGAAAGCCGGGTTCGTCGGCGAGCTGACCGAGCCGGGACTGGCCGTGATCCGCTGGATGTCCGGCAACCGGACCGACGCGCTGCAGGACCTCGAGGTGCCGACCGGCCAGGGTGTCGGCGGGCGGGTGCTGGCACTGGGCCGGCCGGTGAAGGTCACCGACTACGTGAGCGCGCCGACGATCACCCACCACTTCGACGTCCAGGTCCGCGGGGAGGGCCTGGCCGCGCTGCTCGCCGTCCCGATCGTCGCGCGCGGCGAGACCGTCGCCATCGCCTACGCGGCCATGCGGGAGCCGGCCGACTTCGGTGACGACGCCATCCGGCGGATGGAGGAGGTCGCCTGCCAGGCCGGTGCGGCGCTCCACCTGGCGACGGTGGCCGAGACCGACCGCACGGCCGCGGTGGCCGGCGAACGCCTCCGCATGCAGAGCGCGCTGCACGACTCCGTCGGGGCGCTGCTGTTCTCCATCGGCGTCCAGGTGCGCGACCTGCACGCGGACCTGCGCGAGCTCCCCGGGCTGGAGGCGCGGCTGCGGCGGCTGGAAGGCGACGTCTCGGCGGCCGCGGGCGCGCTGCGGGAGTCGCTGCTGGCGCTGTCGGAGAGCAGCCCCGAGCGGGCGTTGCCGGTGGAGCTGGCCGAGCACTGCCGCTCGTTCCAGGCGCGCTGCGGCGTCCCGGCCCGGTTCGTGCAGCTCGCGGCGGTGCCGCCGCTGGACGCCGAACGGACCGCGCTGCTGGTCGCCGCGGTCCGCGAAGGGCTGCTCAACGTCGAGAAGCACGCCGGGGCGTCGTCGGTGATCGTCAGCCTGCTGCCCAGCGACGACGGGGTCCAGGTGGTCGTCGCGGACGACGGCAGCGGCGGCGAGCCCGTCCCCGGCACCGGGATGGGCCTGCGGACGCTGAGCGGGCGGGCCCTGCGGCTCGGCGGGCGGATCAGCCTGGTCCGGGACGACGACGACGGCTGCACGCTGCGTGCCTGGGTGCCGCTGGTGCGCCGGTGACCGCCGCGACCGTGTTCGTCGTCGACGACCACCCGGTGGTCCGCGACGGCGTGACGCTGCTGCTGCGCTCGGACCCGTGCCTGAGCGTGGTCGGCTCCGCGGAGTCCGGGCGGCTGGCGATCGAACGGGTCGCGGCGCTGGCGCCGGACGTGATCCTGCTCGACCTGCGGCTGCCGGACATGCTCGCGCCGGAGGTCGTCACGGAGCTGCGGCGCGTGCACCCGGACGGCAAGATCGTCGTCTTCACCGCGCACGGCGACCACCAGGGCGTGCTGGCCGCGCTGGAGTCGGGAGCGCACGGCTGCCTGCTGAAGGACGCGGCCGGCGCGCAGCTGGTGACCGAGCTGCGGCGGGTGCTGCGCGGCGAGCGCGTCGTCGACCCGCGGATCCTGCCCGACGCCGGGCAGCGGTCGGACGCGCTGGCCCGCAGCGGCCTGACCCGCCGCGAGTACGAGGTGCTGCGGCTGGCCGCGCAGGGCCAGACGAACCCGGAGATCGCGGAGTCGACCGGGCTGGCGCGCAACACGGTCAAGACGTACCTGCAGTCGGCGCTGCACAAGCTGGGCGCGCGCAACCGCGTCGAGGCGATCGGGAAGGCCAGCGAGGCCGGGCTGCTGTGAGATCCTCGGCCGGGTGACGATCGACCTTCACGCGCACAGCACGGCTTCGGACGGGACGACACCGCCGTCGGAGCTGCCGCGGCTGGCCGCCGAAGCCGGGCTGACCGTGCTGGCCCTCACCGACCACGACACCCTGGACGGCCTGGCCGCGGCTTCCGCCGCGTCGGACATCGAACTGGTCCCCGGTGTCGAGATCTCTTGCCGCCTCGACGAGTTCGAGGTGCACCTGCTCGGCCTCTTCGTCGACCCATTGTTCGCGCCGCTCGCGGACGAGCTGGAACTGATCCGCACCGACCGGGAGCGGCGCGCGGTGCGGATGGTCGAGCGCTGCCGCGAGCTGGGCGCGCCGATCACGCTCGACCAGGTGCGCGCGATCGCGGGCGGCGCCCCGCTCGGGCGTCCGCACATCGCCGCCGCGCTGGGCGCGGTGGGTATCAGCGATGCCTTCACCGCCGACTGGATCGCCGACGGTGGGCGGGCGGACGTGCCGAAGCACGTCTTGTCCACTGTGGAGGCGATCTCGCTCGTGCGCGCGGCTGGTGGGGTCGCGGTGCTGGCGCATCCGCGGTCGGTCAAGCGGCGCGCTTCGGTCTCCGACTCGCAGTTGGCCGCCCTCGCTTCGGCCGGTCTCGCCGGTGTCGAGGTCGACCACCCGGAGCAACCACCGGAAGTCCGGGCTCGGCTGAGTGAGGTGGCTGCGGAATTGGGGTTGCTCGCTACCGGGTCCAGCGACTTTCACGGGGAGCGGAAGGCGGTTCGGCTCGGTGAGTGCACTACCTCGGCTGAGGTGTTGGCGGCTCTGCGGGAGGCCGCCCAAACGACATGAATGACTCATTCATGTCGCCTGACGACATGAATGAGTCATTCACTACGTCGGGCGGACCCGTGCCGTGTCCGTTTCGTAGCCCGCGGGGTCTCCAGGTGGGGGTGTCCGGGAGCCGCGCCTGATCGCAGGATGACCGCCACCGACCGTGACTCACGTCACACGAGTGGAGGAGGCCTCTTGCGTCCTGGAGTGAGTCCGTGCTGACCGTGCGTGGCCTGCGGGTGCGCTACGGCCGGTCGACACCCGCCCTGCACGGCGTCGACCTCGACGTTTCCGCCGACGGCGTCCTCGCCGTGCTCGGTAGCAACGGCGCCGGGAAGTCGACCCTGCTGCGAGCCGTGTCGGGCACGCTCCGGATGCACCGGGGCGCCGTCGACGCCGGCGAGATCCGCTACGACGGCCACGCGCTCGGCAAGCTCGACCCCGCGCGGATCGTCCGGCTCGGCGTCGTCGGCGTGCCCGAGGGACGGCAGGTCTTCGCGCGGATGACCGTCGAAGAGAACCTCCGGGCCGGCGGCATCGGCGCCCGGACCGCCGCCGAACGGACCGAAGCCCGCGAGCGGGTCGACGCCCTGTTCCCCGTGCTCACCGAACGCGCCAAGCAGCGCGCCGGCCTCCTCTCCGGCGGCGAACAGCAGATGCTCGCCATCGGCCGGGCGCTGATGTCCGCGCCGAAGCTGCTGCTGCTCGACGAGCCGTCGCTGGGCCTGGCGCCGAAGATCGTCGAACAGATCGGCCGGACCATCCGCGAGATCCACGAGCAGGGCACCGCCGTGGTGCTGGTCGAGCAGAACGCCGTGATGGCGCTGAACGTCGCCGACCACGCCGTGGTGCTGGAGGTCGGCCGGGTGGCGCTGGCCGGGACGGCCGCCGAGCTCTCCGCCAGCGAGGACGTCCGGCGGCTCTACCTCGGCGGGCACGCCGAGTCGCAGGAGACCGCCGACGCCGAAGCCGAGCAGGCGCGCAAGCAGCTGGCCGGCCGGACGCTGTCGAGGTGGGCCGGATGACGCCGCCGGAGCTGCGGGTCGAGGACGTCTCCCTGCGGTTCGGCGGGATCCGGGCGCTGGACGAAGTGAGTTTCACCGTCGCACCAGGGTCGCTGCACGCGCTGATCGGGCCCAACGGCGCCGGGAAGTCCAGCTGCTTCAACGTGATCAGCGGCCTCTACCGGGCGAACGCGGGCCGCGTGCGGCTCGGGGACACCGACCTCACCGGGCTCGCGCCGCACAAGCTCGCCCGCCTGGGCGTCGGGCGGTCGTTCCAGAACGCGGCGCTGTCGCCCGGCTCGACGGTGCTGGACAACGTCATGCTCGGCCGGCACGCGCTCACCCGCGGCGGGTTCCTCGAAGTCGGGCTGCGGCTGCCGTGGACGGTCCGCGCCGAACGCCGGCACGCCGAACGCGCCCGCGAGATCTGCGCGTTCCTCGGCCTCGGCGCGGTCGTCGACGCACCCGTCGGCGCGCTGCCCTACGGCGTCGTCAAGCGCGTCGACCTGGCCCGCGCGCTCGCCGTCGAGCCGGTGCTGCTCCTGCTCGACGAGCCCGCGGCCGGGATGAACGCGGCGGAGACCGCGGAACTGGCCGGCACGATCAGCGGGATCCGCGCCGAGCTGGGCATCTCGATCCTGCTCGTCGAACACGACATGGGCCTGGTGATGGGCATCGCCGACCGGGTGACGGTGCTCGACTTCGGCAAGCGCATCGCCGACGGCACGCCGGCGCAGGTCCAGTCCGACCCGGACGTCATCAAGGCCTACCTCGGCACGGAGGCGGCGTGAACACCTTCCTGCAGCTCACGGTCAACGGCCTCGGCAAGGGCGCGGTGTTCGCCCTGCTCGCGCTGGGGTTCGTGATCATCTTCAAGGCCACCGAGGTGGTCAACTTCGCGCACGGCTCGCTCGTGCTCTTCGGTGGCTACCTCGTCGTCGTGACGCGGGACGCGCTGGGCTGGGTCGGCGGGTCGCTGGTCGGCATCGTCTCGGCCGGGCTGCTCGGCCTGGTCGTCGAGCGGCTGCTGCTGTCGCGCTCCCGGCACGCCGACGCGAACAGCCTGGCGCTGCTCACCATCGGCGTCGACGTGATCGTCACCGAGGAGATCGTCCGCCGCCTCGGCGTCACGCTGCCCTTCCTCGGCGACGCCTGGGACGCGAAGCCGTTTCAGCTCGGCGGGATCACGCTGTTCCGGACGCACCTGGTCGCGCTCGTCGTGGCCGCGGTGCTCATCACGGCGTTCTGGCTGGCCTTCAAGTACTCGAACTGGGGCGTGGCCATGCGCGCCCAGGCGGAGAACCGGGAAGCCGCCGCGCTGATGGGCATCCGCAGTTCGCGGGTCACCGCGACCGCGTGGCTCGTCGCCGGGCTGCTGGCCGGGGTCGCGGTGCTGTTCATCGCGACGCAGGACTTCTCCGGCGCCGGCCTCTCGCGCGGGACGCACTCGATCGCGCTGGCCGCGTTCCCCGCCGCGATCCTCGGCGGCCTCGACTCGACGGCGGGCGCGGTGGTCGGTGGCCTGGTCGTCGGGATCGTGGAAGCGCTGTCGGCGCAGTACGTCTCGTTCGACTTCTCGAAGAGCGCGGTCTTCCTGGTGATGCTGGTGGTCCTGGTGGTGCGGCCCTCGGGGCTGTTCGGCACGAGGGAGCGAACCCGTGTCTGACAGCGCCGTGTCCGAAGTGGACACCCCACCGGCCGTCGCAGCGACGCCGCCGCCGCGCCGCGACTGGCGGAAGCTGGTGCGCACCGCGGCCTGGCTCGCCTTGCTGGTCGTCCTGCTCGCCCTGCCGCTCTACCTCGACGCCGCCTGGCTGAAGGCCGGGCAGTACATGATGATCGGCGCGGTCGGCGCGATCGGGCTGACGCTGGTGGTCGGGCAGGCCGGGCAGCTTTCCCTGGCCCACGCGTTCTTCCTGCTCGCGGGGGCCACCGCCTACACCGTGCTGTCCGGGCCGTCGGGCGACGACCGCGTGGTCGGCTTCGGCCTCGACCCCGGCCTGTCGCTGCTCGGCGCGGTGGTCGTCGCGGCGCTGCTGGGCCTGGCCTTCGCGCCGGTCGCCGGGCGGCTGCGCGGGATCTACCTCGGCGTCGCCTCGCTGGCGCTGGTGTTCCTCGGGCTCTACTTCGGACAGTCCGCCGAGGAGCTGACCGGCGGGACGTCGACCGGGCGCGCGCCGGCGCCGTTCTCGCTGTTCGGCTTCCCGTTCACCAACGACGGCCCCGAAATCACCGTGCTGGGCGTGCCGATCCGGCAGGCCGAACGCACCTGGTACCTGTTCCTGCTGCTGACCGTGCTGGCGTTCGTGATCGCGCGCGGCGCGGTGCGCGGCCGCGTCGGACGCTCGTGGCGGGCCGTGCGCGACAACGAAGCCGCGGCCGCGGTGATGGGTGTCAGCGTGCTGCGCGCGAAGGCGGGCGCGTTCGCCGTCTCGTCGGCCTACGGAGGCCTCGCCGGCGCGATGACCGTGCTGTGGTTCGACATCCTCAAGCCGGACGAAAGCGAGTACGGCACCTACGGCATCAACGTGTCCATCGCCTACCTCGCGATGGTCATCATCGGCGGGCTCGGCTCGGTCTCCGGCGCGCTGGTCGGCGCGCTGATCGTCAACGGGCTGCCGCAGGTGCTCGCCCTGTACTCGGCCGACCTGGGCTGGTTCTCCGGCACCGGCGACGGCGCGCTGACCCCGATCCTGGTCAGCTCGTTCGTCTACGGCGCCGCGATCATCCTCGTCGTCCTCTTCGAGCCGGGCGGGCTCGCCGCGATCGGCCGCCGGCTCACCCGTTCCCGCCGTCAACCCCCGGAGGAACCATGAAACGCACACACCTGGCGGCGGCGCTGGCGGCCGTCCTCGTCCTCTCCGCGTGCAGCACGAAAGCGGGCGACTCGGGCTCGTCGGGCTCGGACAGCTCCGGCGTCAAGACCGGCAAGGGGGTCACGGCGAGCGAGGTGACGCTCGGCGTGATGACCGACAAGTCCGGCGTCTTCAAGAACCTCGGCCTCGGCGTCACGCAGGGCAACGAGCTGTGGGCCAAGGACTTCAACGCCGCCGGCGGCGTCTGCGGCCGCCAGGTCAAGCTCGAAGAGGTCGACCACGGCTACAAGGCCGACACGGCGAAGACGCTGTACCCGCAGATCGAGCCGAAGGTGCTCGGGTTCGTGCAGCTGCTCGGCTCGCCGGTGGTGGCCGCGCTGAAGCAGAACCTGGCGTCCGACAAGGCGGTCGCCGCGCCCGCGTCGTGGTCGTCGGAGCTGCTCGACAACCCGTACGTGATGATCGTCGGCACCACGTACGACCTGGAGATCATCGACGGCCTCTCGTACCTGCAGGAGCAGGGGCTGCTCAAGGACGGCGACACGATCGGGCACGTGTACATCGACGGCGAGTACGGCAAGAACGGCCTGCGCGGCTCGCAGTTCTACGCGAAGAAGCACAACCTGACGGTCAAGGAAGTGAAGATCACCTCGACCGACAGCGACCTCACGAACGTCGTCACCGGGCTCAAGGGCGCCGGGGTCAAGCTGATCGCGCTCACCACCACGCCCGCCCAGACCGGGTCGGCGGTCGCGGCGAACAAGGCGCTCGGGCTGAACGTGCCGGTGCTGGGCAACAACCCGACGTTCGACCCGGCGCTGCTGAAGAGCCCCGCCGCGGGTGCGCTGGACAAGCTGACGGTCGTCGCGAGCAGCGTGCCGTTCTCGGCGGACATCCCGAAGGCCAAGGACGTCGCGGCGAAGTACAAGGCGGCGTACAAGGAAACCCCGAACGGCGGCGTCCCGTACGGCTACGCGGTCGGCGAAGTGTGGGGCGCGGTGCTGAAGAAGGCGTGCGATAACAAGGACCTCACCCGCGACGGCATCTCCGCGGCGTTGAAGCAGACGACGTCGGCGAACACGGACAACCTGGTCGCGGCGCTCGACTTCTCGAAGCCGGGAACGCCGGCGACGCGCCAGGTGTACGCGGCCACCCCGGACGCCTCGGCCGAGGGCGGCGTCAAGTACGTCAAGCCGCTGTTCGAGGCACCGGAGGCCAAGGAGTACGTGGCTCCGCACCAGAAGTGAGCCGGCGCTCGGCCAGCGCGGCCGCCTCGTGCAACGGGGTGGTCGCGTTGGCCTTCGCCGCGCTCAGGAGGTCCCGGACCGTCTGCTCGATCGTCTCCACCCGAGCCAGCGCACCCTCGTGGTCGAGGCCCTCCGCTTCGCGGGACAGCGTGTACAGGATCCCGCCCGCGCTCGCCACGTAGTCCGGGACCCACAGGATGCCGCGGGCCGCCAGTTCGTCCGCGACGCCGTCCTCGGTGAGCTGGTTGTTCGCCGGGCCGACGACGAGCGGCGTGTCGAGCCGGGCGACCGTCTCGGGGCTGAGCACCCCGCCCACCGCCGCCGGGATCACCACGTCGGCCGTCAGGGTGAGCGCTTTCTCCGGCTCGACCCACGTCAGCCCCTGGTTCTCGGCGCCCGCCCGCTTGGCCGGGTCGATGTCCGAGACGACGACGTCGGCACCGTCCGCCTGGAGGCTCGCCGCGAGGTGGGCGCCGACCGAGCCGTAGCCGCTGATCACCACCCGGCGCCCGGTCAGGTCCGCCCCGCCGGTCGCCGCCCGGAGCGCGGCGAGCACGCCCACCGCCGTCGGGCCGCTGGACGAGCCGGTTCCGCCCGCGGACTCGGGGGTGCAGAACGCGAACGCCGAGACCTCGCGCAGCACCAGCATGTCGGCCGGGCCGGTGCCCACGTCCGGGCCGGCCAGGTACGCGCCGCCGAAGTCGGCGACGAGGTCGGCGTGGTCGAGCAGGACGTCCCGGCGCTCCGCCGGCGAGAGGACGCGCCCGGGCTCCGGGGCGATGACGCTCTTGCCGCCGCCGAACGCGAGCCCCGCGACGGCGCACTTCGCCGTCATGGCCGCCGACAGGCGGAGGACGTCGCCGACGGCTTCTTCGAGCGTGCCGTACGGCTTGAAGCGGCAGCCGCCGACGGCGGGGCCGAGCGCGGTCGAATGGATGGCGACCATGGTGGTGATGCCGGATCGACGGCCCCGGCGGGCCACGAGCTGCTCATGTGCGGTCATGCCGACCGAAGTTAGAGTGAACATCGGCGGTGGTGAGCCACCGCCGAACGAAATTCGGCGGCGACCCGGAGGACAGCGTGCTGGACGAACTTGATTCGGCGATCGTGCGGCACCTGCAGGAGGACGCGCGGCAGACCAACCGGGACATCGCCCGGAAGGTGGGCATCGCGCCCTCGACGTGCCTCGAACGCATCCGGTTGCTGCGTGAACGCGGCGTGATCCGCGGGTACCACGCCGACATCGACCTGCCGAGCCTCAACCGCGGCGTCCGGGCGCTCGTCGCGGCGCAGGTGCGGCCGTTGAGCCGGGCGGTCATCGACGAGTTCCAGCGCTCGATCGCGGAGCTGCCGGAGGTGCTCTCGGTGTACGTGACCGCGGGGAGTGACGATTTCCTGATCGAAGTCACGACACCGGACATCGACGCGCTCCACGCGTTCCTCACCGACCGGCTGGCGTTGCGCCGGGAGATCGTCGGCTTCCGCACGTCGATCGTTTTCCGGCACCTGCGCAAGACGACGATTGAACCGCTCGCGTAGGGGTATCCGGGGATCACCCGGAAAGGACGCGACACACCTCTAAGTGAAACCCTCGAAATACCCCTGTTCGCACGCTGAGAGGCGAAAACTGTCGGTGGTGAGCGGTCTAATGGGTCACGACGGGAAGGAGGCTCCGCCATGACAACGGAACTGAACCACCGTGAGCGGGCCACGTTGAGAGCCGTGGCCGGGGGCCACGCCGAGATCAGCTGCAGCTGCGAGCCCGACCTGTTCATCGACGGCCTGAGCTGCTGCGACCAGTCCACCGTGCACCGCCTCGCGCGGCTCGGCCTGATCGCACCCGCCTGTCCCGGCAAGTGCGGCGAGCGCGTGCTCGCGGTGCTCACCGAGGCCGGCTCGCTGGCGCTGGGCGAGGTCTTCGCCGCCGCCGCGTAATCGCGTTGCCACGCACTGGGGTTACTGCCAGCATCACCCGATGCACGTATTCCTCGAAACCGAGCGGTTGATCTTCCGCCGGTTCACCGAGAACGACGCCGACGCACTCTTCGAGCTCTACGACGACCCGGCCGTGATGAAGTACCTCAATGGGGGCCGGCCGGCGGACCGCACCGAGATCGTCACCCTCGACCTCCCCGCGTTCCTCGGTTACTACGAGCGTTTCCCCGGTTACGGGTTCTGGGCGGCGACCGAGAAGAGCACCGGCGATTTCCTGGGGTGGTTCCATTTCCGCCCGCGCCCGCAAGATCCACCGGACGAGCCGGAACTGGGGTACCGGCTGCACCGGAAGGCGTGGGGCAAGGGCTACGGGACCGAAGGCTCGGCGGCGCTGCTCGCGAAGGGCTTCACCGAACTGGGGGTCACCCGCGTGACGGCGTTCACCATGACGGTGAACGAGCGGTCGCGCCGGGTGATGGAGAAACTGGGGATGCGGTTCGTCCGCACGTACTTCGAGGAGTTCCCGGAGCACGAGCGCGCTCCGGGCAGCGAGCACGGCGAAGTCGAGTACGCCATCACCCGCGAGGAGTGGTCTGCCGCGGCCGGTCGTGAGTGAGAAACAGTGTTCTGACCCTGTTTCCCACTCACGACCGGTGGGTCAGCGGTAGACCTCGAACTCGTAGATCCGCGCCGCGCCGTCGCCGTTGTTGGTCGGCGTCGTCAGGTTCAGCTTCACGTACCGGGCCGATCTCGTCGTGATCGGGCTGTACGTGCGGCTGGCCCGCGAACCGCTCACCGAAGCGACCGTCGTCCACGTGCTGCCGTCGGTCGACGTCTGGATCGTGAACGCGCCGGTGTTCCAGCCGGTCGTCTCACCACCCAGGCCCGCGTGCTTGACCACGAACGACGACACGTTCTGCGCCGACCCGAGGTCGACCTGGAGGTACTTGGTCGCCGCGAGGGAGCAGAACTTGCTGTTGTTCGCCAGGCTGCCGTCGACGGCGAGGGCCGGCGCCTCGGCCGAGTTGCACGGCGCCGAGCCCGTGGCCGCCTTGCCCTGGGCCAGGTTCGTGCCCAGCTCCGGCGCGGCCGCCGGCGGCGTGAACCCGTCGTTGTACGACGGCGGGACGTCCGCGGTGCTCGTGCCCCACGCGCTCGCCGACGAGCCCATCGTGTAGTTCAGCGTCGACGCGCCCGCGATGTCGCCGTAGCGGATCCACGACTTGGTCGTCGCGGTCCCGTTGACGCTCAGGCTCTGCACGTACTGCGAGCCCTGCCCAGCGCCGGAACCGGTGATCTGGATCGTGCCGCTCGGCCGGACGATCGAAGCCGCCGGGAACAGCGGGCCGTGCAGGGCCAGGACGTCCGCGCCCGGCGTCGCCGGGTACATCCCCAGCGCGGCGAAGACGTACCACGCCGACGTCGCGCCGAGGTCGTCGTTGCCCGGCAGGCCACCCGGGCCGGTGGTGAACGACTCGTTCATCACGCGCCGCACGGCCGAGCTGGCGCCCTGCGGGTGGGCCGCGTAGTTGTACGCCCACGGCACGCCGTGCTCGGGCTCGTTGCCGATGTAGAAGTACGGCTGGGTGAGGCCGCCGTTGAGCTGGGTGAAGTGGTGGTCCAGCCGCTGGACGGCGGTCTGGCGGCCGCCCATCAGGTTGATCAGGCCCTGGTAGTTGTAGGGCACCATCCACGTGTACTGCGACGGGTTGCCCTCGGTGTAGCCGCTGTTGCTCGACGGCACGACCGGCCACGCCCAGTTGCCGTCGCTGCCGCGCGGCTGGATGTAGCCCGAGTCGGTGCCGAACACGTTCTGCCACCACTGGGCGCGCTGCATGTACGTGGTGTACTTCGTGGTGTCGCCCACGGCTTTCGCGAACTGCGCGACCGCGAAGTCCGACGCCGAGTACTCGAGCGAGTCGGACGGGTCTTCGTAGACGTAGTGCCGGCTGACGTACCCGGACTGCCGGCCGCGGATCGCCTGCCCCTGCGCGGTTCCGCCGTTGGAGCTCTTGTCCATCAACGTCAGTGCCGCCGCGGTGTCGAAGCCGCGGACCCCGAAGGCGTACATGCTGCCGACGATGATCGGCCCGGGGTCACCGGTCATCACGAAGTGCTCGTTGCTGTTGTGCGACCACTTGGGCAGCAGCCCGCCCTGCTGGCCGTCGAGCACCATCGACTTCGCGATGTCGCTCGCTTCGTTCGGGGCGACCAGCCCGATGAGCGCGGCCCACGACCGGTAGATGTCCCAGCCGGAGTAGTTCTGGTAGACGGTGTGCGACGCGGTGTGGACGGCTTGGTCGAACCCGCGGTACTGGCCGTTGGTGTCGCTGGCGATGTTCGGGTTCTGGAAGACGTGGTACAGCGCCGTGTAGAACTTCTGCAGGTCCGCCGTCGCGCCGCCGGTCACCTGGACGCGGTTGAGGACGCCGTTCCAGCTCGTGTCGGCCGCGCCGCGGACGCCGGCGAAGTCGAAGCCGGAGTTCTCGGCGGCGAGGTTCGCTTGCGCGTTGGCCAGGCTGACGAACGAGATGCCGACCTTCGCCTGCACGGTCGTGTTGCTGGAGGTGTCGAAGGTGACGTAGCCGCCGGAGTTCGTGCCGCTGGTGCTCGCGGAACCGGCGGTCACCGTGCCGCCGAGCCAGGTGCCGAACCCGCTGGGCGCGCGGTCGAACTGGATCACGTAGTAGATCTGGTAGGTCTTCGACGAACCGCAGAAACCGCCGCCGGTCACCGAACCGGTGAGCTGGCTGCCGCTGATGGAGATCGCCCCGTTGCGGTTTCCGGTGGCGCTGCGGCTGATGTTGACGAGCAGCCGCGCGGAAGTCGTGTTGGGGTAGGTCAGCTTCATGAAGCCCGACCGCTTGGTCGCGGAAAGCTCGACGGTCGTGTTGTAGTTGTCGAGCTTGTTCTTGTAGTAGCCGGGCGCGGCCGACTCGTTGGTTTTGGTGTAGCGGCCGGCGTACCCGGTCCAGCCGGTGCCCGGCGAAGTCCCGATCGCGCCGGTGATCGGCAGCAGGCCGAGGTCTTCGTTGTTGGCGCAGCCGGCGCCGTTGAAGTGGGTGAGGCTGAATTCTTCGATGCTCGTGTCGCTGTAGCGGTACCCGGACGGCGACGCGGTCGGGGTGTCCGGGCTGAACTGCACCATCCCGAACGGCACGACGGCGCCGGGGTACGTGCTGCCGCCGGCCCCACCGGGAACGGGGTTCGGGGAGTTGCTGTTGTCCGTGCCGATGAAGGGATTCACGTACTGCGTGAGGGCGAGCGTGTCGGCCGTGGCGGGCGGCGCGACGAGCCCCGTTCCCCCGGCGACGACGGCGGCCGCGAGCACGGCCGCGCGCAGCCGTCTGGCGAATGGTCCGGACATGAACCTTTCCTCTCTTGCCGCACGCGCTTTCCGCTGGGCGACAACGTTGTCGGGCGGGCGAAGCAGGTGGTGACAACGTTGTCAGCTTGGCGCAGGCGACGCCGGCAACGTTCTGGTGATCGAGGTGGTGCCGGAACTGGAGTGGCACGACATGGTGCCACGGAAGAACCCTCGGGCGGAAGCGCCGAAAGTTCGTTGCGCGCCAAGCGGTTCCGCGACCGGACCACGCGGCCGCGGTGGACCACTCAGCCGGCGGTGACCCAGTGGTCGCCGAGTTCGGTCGTCGACGCCTCGCCGTTCGTCAGGTCCGCCAGCCAGCTCTCGAAAGCCGGCGCCTCCCCCGGCGCCAAGCCGATCTCGAACCGCGCCAGTTCGTCGAAGCGGGTCGCGTGCACCAAGTGCGGCGACGCGCGCAGGTCGTTCTCCAGCCGGCCCGCGCGGTCGTAACTCACGGCGACTTCGACGAGCCTGAGACGCCGGTGTTCTAGTACACCAACCACTTCCACCGCGTCCGAAACGGACTGACCGTACGCGCGGATCAACCCGCCCGCCCCCAGCAGGACTCCGCCGAAGTAACGCGTGACGACCGCGACCGTGTCGGTCAGCTCACGCCGCCGCAGCACCTCCAGCATCGGCGTGCCCGCGGTGCCGGCCGGCTCACCGTCGTCACTGGACCGACGGGTTCGCCCATCAGCGCCCAAAACGAACGCGTGGCAGTGGTGCCGCGCCCCCGGATCGGCCCGGCGGCGGGCCGCGATGAACTCGCGCGCGGCCTCCTCCGACGTCACCGGAGCGAGCGCGCAGAGGAACCGGGAGCGCTTGATCTCGAGCTCGTGCACCCCGGAACGAGCCACGGAGAGATAACGATCAGTCATCGGACGGGTCCGCCATGCAGCCAGCATCGCACCCCTGACCAGCGTCGCGACACGTGCCCCAGACCACTTGGGACAGACGTTTCCGCAGGTCAAAGGCGATAATGACCGACCTTCGGGAGCGACAGCCCGACATATGGGACTACCCTGGGCCTCGTCAACGCAACCGTGGCATTTCCCACCCGGGCGCAACGACGTATGTCGATAACAGCGAATTCACACTATCGTCATAAGACCCGGCGAACCCGGGAGTAACACCGCGCGCTCCGACCGGCCCCCACCACAGTGGCCGGTCTGTGCGCGCACGCAGCACCCGACATGTTCGGCTGCCCAGTGTTGTGCGGCCTCCCAGATGACCGCGTCCGGTTTCCGAGCATCGGCGCTCGGCCGGTACCCCACGGCATCTTGCACCTCGACAACAGCAACTGTTCTCGACTGACCATCGCGGTACCGGACCACTTCGTTAACCGGTTCAGCTCGAACCACTCGATGAGGTGAGTACCGGTCGCGCCAACGCCTTGGGAGGCGGCCAGCCGTGACCCACCGTGCCCGTTCCCTGCCCCCCGCGGGGCAGCAGCTCAGCAACGCCGAGGCCGAGGGCCTCTACCGGAGCGACTACGAACACGACGCCTGCGGTGTCGCCTTCGTGGCCGACCTGACCGGCCGCCGAGATCATTCGATCGTCGCCAAGGCCCTGGTCGCGTTGCGCAACCTGGAACACCGCGGGGCGCGGGGCGCCGAACCGGACACCGGCGACGGCGCCGGGCTCCTGATCCAGATCCCGGACGAGTTCTACCGCGAGGTCGTGGACTTCGAGCTCCCCGAGCCGGGTACCTACGCCGTCGGCACGGCTTTCCTGCCCCAGGACGAAAAGCGCCGCGGCCGGGCCATGACGACCATCGAGCGGATCGCCGCCGAGGAGGACATGCGCGTCCTCGGCTGGCGCGAGCTGCCGGTGCACACCGAGCACTGCGGGCCGACCGCGGCCGAGACCATGCCGCACTTCACGCAGCTGTTCCTCACCGCGCGCCGCCCGAAGCCGGAGCACTCGGACCCGCTGCACATCGAGCGCAGCGCGTTCTGCGTCCGCAAGCGCGCCGAGCACGAGCTCGTCGAGGACGACGTGTACTTCCCGTCGCTGTCCTCGCGCACGATCGTCTACAAAGGAATGCTCACCGAGCCGCAGGTCGAGCGCTTCTTCGCCGACCTCACCGACGAGCGCGTCACCAGCGCCATCGGCCTGGTGCACTCCCGCTTCTCCACCAACACCTTCCCGTCGTGGCCGCTGGCGCACCCGTACCGCTACGTTGCGCACAACGGCGAGATCAACACCCTGCGCGGCAACCGAAACTGGATGGACGCCCGCGAGGCCCTCCTCGAAACCGACCTGATCCCGGGCGACCTCAAGCGCGTCTACCCGGTGATCACGCGCGGCGCCAGCGACTCGGCCTCCTTCGACGAGGTCCTCGAACTGCTGCACCTCGGCGGCCGCTCGCTGCCCCACGCGGTGCTGATGATGATCCCGGAAGCGTGGGAGAACCACCAGGAGATGGATCCGGCGCGACGCGCCTTCTACGAGTTCCACTCGACTTTGATGGAGCCGTGGGACGGCCCGGCGCTCGTCGCGTTCACCGACGGTTCCCAAATCGGCGCGGTGCTCGACCGCAACGGCCTGCGCCCCGGCCGCTACTGGGTGACCGACGACGGCCTCGTCGTGCTCGCCTCCGAGGTCGGCGTGCTCGACATCGACCCGGCGACGATCGTCCGCAAGGGTCGTCTCGAGCCCGGACGGATGTTCCTCGTGGACACCGCCGAGGGCCGGATCGTCGAGGACGAAGAGGTCAAGACGGAGCTGGCCACCGCGCACCCGTACGACGAGTGGGTCGAGGCCGGTCTCCTGCACCTGGAGGACCTGCCCGAGCGCGACCGCGAGGTCCCGCTGCACGCCGCGCTCGTCCGCCGCCAGCAGGCGTTCGGCTACACCGAGGAAGAGCTCGAGGCCATCCTCGAGCCGATGGCCCGCACCGGCGCGGAGCCGATCGGCTCGATGGGCAACGACTCGCCGATCGCGACGCTGTCCAGCCGGCCGCGGCTGCTGTTCGACTACTTCATCCAGCTCTTCGCCCAGGTGACGAACCCGCCGCTGGACGCCATCCGCGAGGAGCTCGTCACCGCGCTCGGCACGCAGATCGGCGCCGAGCCGAACCTCCTCGAAGGCGACGCCTCGTCGTGCCGCCGGATCGTGCTGCCGTTCCCGGTGCTCGACAACGACCAGCTCGCCAAGCTGGTGCACGTCAACGACGACGGCGACCTGCCCGAGTTCCAGGCCGTCACCGTGCTCGGCCGCTACAACGTCCACGGTGGTGGCGAGGCGCTGGTCAAGCGGCTCGACGAGATCCGCGCCGAGGTGTCGGAAGCGATCGAGGACGGCGCGCGGCTGATCGTGCTGTCCGACCGCGGGGTCGACGAAGACCACGCGCCGATCCCGTCGCTGCTGCTGACCGGCGCGGTGCACCACCACCTCGTCCGCGAGAAGACGCGCACGCAGGTCGGCCTCATCGTCGAGGCCGGCGACGCGCGCGAAGTGCACCACATCGCGCTGCTGATCGGCTACGGCGTCGCGGCGGTGAACCCGTACTTGGCGATGGCGACCGTCGAGGAGATGGCTCACCAGGGCCTGATCCCCGGGGTCACGCCGAAGGAAGCGACGTACAACCTGATCAAGGCGCTCGGCAAGGGCGTCCGCAAGACGATGTCCAAGATGGGTGTCTCGACCGTCGCGTCCTACACCGGCGCGCAGATCTTCGAGGCGATCGGGCTCGGCGAAGAGGTCATCGACAACTGCTTCACCGGCACGACGTCCCGCCTCGGCGGCGTCGGCTTCGAGACCCTCGCCGACGAGGTCGCGAAGCGGCACAAGTACGCGTTCCCGGCCGACGGCTTCCGCGCGGCCCACCGCGAGCTGGAGACCGGCGCGGACTACCAGTGGCGCCGCGAAGGCGAGCCGCACCTGTTCAACCCGCAGACGGTGTTCAAGCTGCAGCACTCCACGCGGTCCGGGAAGTACGAGATCTTCAAGGAGTACACGAAGTCCGTCGACGACCAGGCCGAGAAGCTGCTGACGCTGCGCGGGCTGTTCGACTTCAAGTACGGCAAGCGCGCACCGGTGCCGATCGAGGAGGTCGAGCCGGTCTCGGAGATCGTCAAGCGGTTCGCCACCGGCGCCATCTCCTACGGCTCGATCTCGATGGAGATGCACCAGACCCTCGCCATCGCGATGAACCGCCTCGGCGGCAAGTCGAACACCGGTGAGGGCGGCGAAGACGCCGAGCGGCTGTATGACCCGGAGCGCCGCTCCGCGGTCAAGCAGGTCGCGTCCGGCCGGTTCGGCGTCACGAGCGAGTACCTCGTCAACGCCGACGACATCCAGATCAAGATGGCGCAGGGCGCGAAGCCCGGCGAGGGCGGGCAGCTGCCCGGCGCGAAGGTGTACCCGTGGATCGCGAAGACGCGGTTCTCGACGCCGGGCGTCGGTCTGATCTCGCCGCCGCCGCACCACGACATCTACTCGATCGAGGACCTGGCGCAGCTGATCCACGACCTCAAGAACGCCAACCCGAACGCGCGCATCCACGTGAAGCTCGTGTCCGAGGTCGGCGTCGGCACGGTCGCGGCCGGCGTGTCCAAGGCGCACGCCGACGTCGTGCTCATCTCGGGCCACGACGGCGGGACGGGTGCGTCGCCGCTGTCGTCCATCAAGCACGCGGGTGGCCCGTGGGAGCTCGGCCTGGCCGAGACGCAGCAGACGCTGCTGGCCAACCGGCTGCGCGACCGGATCGTCGTGCAGACCGACGGCCAGCTCAAGACCGGGCGGGACGTCATCGTCGCGGCGCTGCTCGGCGCCGAAGAGTTCGGCTTCGCGACCGCGCCGCTGGTGGTGTCGGGCTGCATCATGATGCGCGTCTGCCACCTCGACACGTGCCCGGTGGGCGTCGCGACGCAGAACCCGAAGCTGCGCGAGAAGTTCAGCGGCAAGGCCGAATACGTCGTCAACTTCTTCGAGTTCATCGCCCAGGAAGTGCGCGAGTACCTGGCGGAGCTGGGTTTCCGGTCGATCGCCGAAGCGGTCGGGCACGCCGAGTTCCTCGACAAGCGCAAGGCGATCGAGCACTGGAAGGCGGCCGGGCTGGACCTGTCGCCGATCTTCCACGTGCCCGACATGGCCCCGGCCGGGCTGCGCCTGCAGCAGACGCTGCAGGACCACGGCCTGGAGAAGGCGCTGGACAACACGCTGATCCAGCTGGCCGAGGGCGCGTTGAACTCGGGCGACAAGGTGCGGCTGGAGCTGCCGGTCCGCAACGTCAACCGGACCGTCGGCACCATGCTGGGCTCGGAGCTGACCAAGCGGTGGGGCGGCGAAGGCCTGCCGGACGACACGATCGACGTCACCTTCACCGGCACCGCGGGCCAGTCGTTCGGCGCGTTCGTGCCGAAGGGCATCACGCTGCGGCTCTACGGCGACGGCAACGACTACGTCGGCAAGGGCCTCTCCGGCGGCCGGCTGATCGTGCGCCCGCCGAAGGAGGCCCGGATCGCCGCCGAGGACCACATCATCGCCGGCAACGTCATCGCCTACGGCGCCACGAGCGGCGAGATCTTCATCCGCGGCAAGGTCGGCGAGCGGTTCTGCGTGCGCAACTCGGGCGCGCTGGCCGTCGTCGAAGGCGTCGGCGACCACGGCGGCGAGTACATGACCGGCGGCCGGATGGTCGTGCTCGGCCCGATCGGGCGCAACTTCGCGGCCGGCATGTCCGGTGGCATCGCCTACGTGCTGGACCTGCCCGCGCACCGCGTCAACCCGGAGATGGTCGACCTCGACCCGCTCGACTCCGAGGACGCGGACTTCCTGCGCGAGACGCTGGAAAAGCACTACGACGAAACCGAATCCGCCGTCGCGCGGGAGCTGCTGGCCGACTGGGACGCGGGCGTCGACCGCTTCGGGAAGGTCATGCCGAAGGACTACAAGCGCGTGCTCGCGGCCCAGGTCCAGGCCGAACGGGACGGGCGCGACGTGAACGAGGCGATCATGGAGGCCGCACATGGCTGACCCCAAGGGCTTTCTGACCACCACCCGCGAAGAGCCGAAGCGCCGCCCGGTCGACCTGCGGCTGATGGACTGGCGAGAGGTCTACGAAGACTTCGCCACGACGAAGCTGCAGAAGCAGGCCGGCCGGTGCATGGACTGCGGGATCCCCTTCTGCCACCAGGGCTGCCCGCTCGGGAACCTCATCCCCGAGTGGAACACGCTGACCTGGCGCGAGGACTGGCAGCAGGCGATCGAACGGCTGCACGCGACCAACAACTTCCCGGAGTTCACCGGCACGCTGTGCCCGGCGCCGTGCGAAACCGCGTGCGTGCTCGGCATCAACGACGATCCGGTGACGATCAAGCGCGTCGAGATCTCGATCGTCGACCGCGCCTTCGACGAGGGCTGGGTGACGCCGCAGCCGCCCACCACCCGCACCGGGAAGAAGGTCGCGGTCGTGGGCTCCGGCCCGTCGGGACTCGCCGCGGCGCAGCAGCTCACGCGCGCGGGCCACAGCGTCGTGGTCCTCGAGCGGGCCGACAAGATCGGCGGGCTGCTGCGCTACGGCATCCCCGAGTTCAAGATGGAGAAGTCCCGCCTCGACCGGCGCCTGGCGCAGATGGAGGCCGAGGGCACGGAGTTCCGGACGTCGGTGAACGTCGGAGTCGACGTGCCCGTCGCGGAGCTGCTGGATTACGACGCCGTGGTGCTGGCCGGTGGCGCGACCGACTGGCGTGATCTGCCGATCCCCGGCCGCGAGCTCGACGGCATCCACCAGGCCATGGAGTTCCTGCCGCCGGCCAACCGGGTCGCTTCCGGGGACCTCGAGAAGTCACCCTTCGACGCTTCCGGCCTGGACGTCGTCGTGATCGGTGGCGGTGACACGGGCGCGGACTGCGTCGGGACGTCGCACCGCCAGGGCGCTCGTTCGGTGACGCAGCTGGAGATCATGCCGAAGCCACCCGAGTCGCGTTCGGACGCCCACCCGTGGCCGACGTACCCGATGATCTACCGGGTGTCTTCGGCGCACGAAGAGGGCGGTGAGCGGCTGTACGCGGTGAACACGCAGGAGTTCCTGGGTGACGACGCCGGCCGGGTCCGTGCGTTGAAGCTGGTCGAGGTGCGCAACGAGGGCGGCAAGTTCGTCCCCGTCGAAGGCTCGGAGCGCGAGCTGCCCGCGCAGCTCGTCCTGCTGGCGATGGGCTTCCTCGGGCCGCAGAAGAAGGGCCTGGTCGAAGACCTCGGCGTCGAGCTGGACGCGCGCGGCAACGTCGCCCGCGACAAGGCGTTCAAGACCAGCCTGGACAACGTGTTCGTGGCCGGTGACATGGGCCGCGGCCAGTCCCTGATCGTGTGGGCGATCGCGGAGGGCCGCAGCGCGGCGGCCGGCGTGGACGCCTACCTGACCGGGCGGGACGTCCTGCCCGCCCCGATCGCGCCGACGGACCGGCCGATCGCGTAGAACCCGGCGCCGGCGGGGGTGTCACTGTCGCCACCTCCGCCGGCGCTGTCCCACTTCTCAGCCGTAGTAACCCTTTTCGAGGTCGTCGAGCAGCCCCGGGCGCTCCGGCCGCCAGCCGAGCAGCGCCTGCGTCCGCTCGCTGGACGCGGGCTGGTCGATCGCCAGGAGCTGTCCCAGGAAGCCGAGTTCGCCGGCCTCGACGGACGTCGGCGGCAGGCCGAGGCGGCGTCCGGCCGCTTCGGCGATGTCCCGGATCGCCACGCCTTCGTCGCCCACCGCGTGCAGCACCGAGCCCGCCGGCGCTTGCTCGAGCGCGAGGCGGAACAGGTGCGCGGCATCGGCCACGTGCACCGCGGGCCAGCGCTGCGAGCCGTCGCCGACGTACGCGGCGATGCCCTTCTCCCGGTCGAGGCCGACCAGCCGCGCGATGAAGCCGTGGGCGTCCCCTTCGCCGTGCACCGACCGCGGCAGCCGCACGACGGACGCGCGCACGCCGCGTTCCGCCGTCTTCAGCACCGAGCGGGCGACCTCCGCGCGGCCCGCGACCGACCCGAAGCCGGCCGGATCGTCCTGCTCGGTCACGGTCTCGCCGGGCACGATCGGCGTCCCCGAGGCGGCGACGAACGCCTTGCCGTCGAGCACCTCGCCCAGCGCCTCGACGAGTGCCGCGTCGGTGCGGATCGCCTCTTCGATCCGGCTGAAGTCGTGGCCGAAGGCGAGGTGGACGACCCCGTCGGCGTCGGCGGCGCCCTTCCGGAGGGTTTCGAGGTCGGCCAGGTCACCGCGAAGCACGTCGGCACCCGTTTTCGCGACGATCTCCGCCGAGGCGTCCGATCGGGCGAGCCCGATGACGTCGTGGCCGGCGTCGATGAGTTCGGGGACGAGGGTGCGGCCGATCCAGCCGGACGCCCCGGTCACGAAGACACGCATGAGAACCTCCCTGTGATGACACCTGGTGCCATCAAACGTAGCACGCGTGATGACACCAGGTGTCATCGCTTAGGCTGGAGGTCATGAGCCGCTGGGAGCCGAACGCACGCGAGCGGCTGGTGCGCGCCGCGGTGGAGTCGTTCCTCGAGCGCGGCTACGACGCCGTGACGGTCGCGGAGATCACCGAGCGGGCGGGCTTGACGAAGCGGACGTTCTTCCGGCATTTCGGGGACAAGCGCGAGGTGCTGTTCGCGGGCCAGGACATCCTGAGCGGCCTCCTCGCGGACGCGATCACCGCGGCCCCCGAGGCGGCCACACCGATCGAGGCGATCTCGGCGGCGCTGACCGCGGTCGAGGCGGTGTTCGACGCGGAATGGCGGGAGTGGGCGGCGAAGGTCCAGCGGGTGGTCGCGGGCCAGCCGGACCTCCGCGAGAGGGAGTTGCTGAAGCGCGCGAAGCTCCGGGGCGCGATGGCATCGGCGTTGCGCGCTCGTGGCGTCCCGGACCCGGCGGCGAGCTTGGCGGCGGAGATCGGCGGGTTGGCGTTCACGACGGGCTTCGCGCGCTGGGTGGAGCCGGCCGACGAACGGGGTTTCGGCGAACTGGCCCGGGAAGCTTTGGACGAGCTGGTGAAGGCCGCCGGCGCGCTGAGCTAGCTGTCCAGGAGAGCGCTTCCCAGCGGCGTCAGCGAATGCAGCACCGTGTTCCGCTCCCGGTGCGTGGTGATCAGCCCGGCCCGCCGCAGCACCGTCGTGTGCTTGCTGACCGCCGACGGCGTGACGCCCAGCCGCGCCGCCAGCTCCGACGTCGAGCAGCCCACCGCCAGGACCGCCAGCGCCGCCGCGCGGGTCGGGCCCAGCAGGTCGGCCAGTGCCTTGCCCGACGCCCGGTACGCGCCGCGGCCGAAGCCCGCCGGCGGGGCGGCCTGGCGGACGCACGGGTAGTGCAGCCGCGGGGTGCCGCCCGGGGCCGCCGGGACCAGGCCCGGGCACACCGAGAAGTACGTCGGCACCAGCAGCAGGCCCGTGCCCTCCGACGGCACCGTGCCGGGGATCCGGTCGTCCGTCTCCAGCTCGGGCGCCTCCCAGCGCACCAGCGGGCGGAGGCCGGTCAGCAGCGCGTCGACGCCGCCGTGGAGCAGCAGCTGCGTGCGCATCCCGAGGTCGGCGTCCACCTGGCCGGACACCGCCTCCCAGCCGGGCGCGATCGCGAGCTCGTGGTAGTCGCGCATGGCCTGGACCAATCGCGGGAGGCCCGCGGTGTCGCCGTCGGCGAGCGCGGCGGCCCACGACGGCAGGTCGTGCCCGGCCGGCGCCGTGCGCAACGCCGTCTTCAGGCTCAGCGGATCCGTGTTCAGCACCGCCGCGAGCCCGGACTCCAGCTCGTAGCGCCCCGCCGCGGGCAGCAGGAACCCCGGCAGCGGCGCGTCCGGCCGGCACAGCCACATCAGCACCGCGGCCGAGTCGGGCAGGCTCTGCCACACGCGGTACCGCCACCGGTTGAACGCACCCGATGCGGCGGTGCGACCGCCGTCGCGGCGTTGCAGGACCTGCAGGCTCGAGGCGAGCTCGCCCATCGGGTCGGCCGCCGCCGCGAGCCCGACGCGGACGAGGTCGGGCAAGGTCAGCTCGATGCGCACGCCACTCCCCCCGGGTCTGCCCGTCTATCGGCGCCGGTTCCGTTCCGTTACACGCCTGACGTGCGTTTTGGCCCCTCGCGGAAATGACCTCGACGACGACGGGACCGCACTGAATGATGGTCCGAGAGACCGCTTTCGGGGGTTTGACGGTCTCGACGAGGGGGATTCGCCGGCACGACCACGCGCCGGGTCCACACGGGCCCGGAGCCGGGTGGCGCCCTTTCGTCACCACGGGTGAACCGACGAAAAGGGGAAGCATGACCAAGATGAAGCGGCTGATGGTGACGGTCGCCGCGGCGGCGGGCCTGTTCGGCCTCGTCGCCGTTCCGCAGGCCGGCGCGGCGCCCGCCGACGGCAAGGGCACCGCGGTCTCGGCGCTCGCCGGCGGCATCAAGCTGCGGCCGGCGAAGGTGGGGGCCGCGCACAAGTCCACCGCCGGCGTCGCGGGGGCGCAGGTCGCCGAGGCGGACGCGTACCTGATCGAGTCGGCCGCCTTCGGCCGCTGCTGGGACGCCGACCTGGGCACGATCGGCGGCAACGGCACGAAGATGCAGCTGTGGGACTGCGACGTGTACGCCGCGAACCAGGCGTTCTACGTCACCCGCATCCCGGAGGGCTACCTGCGCTTCCAGAACGTGCAGAGCGGCCGGTACCTCGACGCCGACCTCGGCACGGCCGGCGCCAACGGCACCAAGGTCCAGCTGTGGGACTACCGCGCCGGCGCCAAGAACCAGTGGTGGGCCGACACCGTGAACCCGGAGGGCTACCTGCGGCTGCAGAGCCCGCAGAACAGCCGCTACCTGACCGGCGAAGGCTCGGTCGGCTCCAACGGCACGCGGCTGCAGCTGTGGAGCTACATCGCGGGCGGCAAGTCGCAGTGGTGGTTCTGACCACCGTTCTCTGACGGACACGCGGGTCCCGCTCCGGGGCCCGCGTTTTCGTTGCGGGCGAACGGTTCTGCGTTCAACTTAATCTTTCGTGTGAATGCCGGGAAATGGGTGGCACGCGGCACCGCGGCGACGGCAGCCTGGTTCCAGGGGGCACGACCGGCGAGGGGGAGCTTCGGTCCGGTCGTGCGCCCGTTCACACGGGAGGGGAGCCCGCAATGAGTGTCGATCTGTCCACCACGTTGTCCTGGACCACCGCGACCGGGGACGCCGAGGTGATGCTCGGCGAACTGCAGCCGAACATCCTCAAGGCCCACGTCCGCGACCATCTTTCCGCGCTGCTGCTGGGATTCGGCGACGCGGCGGAGGCCCGGGCGTTCCTGGTGTCGCTCACCGGGAAGATGAAGTCCGCCAAGGCGCACCTCGAGGAGGTCGGCGCGTTCAAGGACGCCGGCGCGGCGGGCACGCCGTACGTCGGCGTCGGGCTGACCGCGGCCGGGTACGGCGTCCTCGGCGTCGAGAACTTCCCGGCGGACGAGTCGTTCCGGCGCGGGATGGCCGCTTCGGAGACGCGGCGGCGGCTGAACGACCCGCCGCGCTCGACGTTCGATCCGGGCTACCACGGCGAAATCCACGCGGTCGTCCTCGTCGGCGACGCGACGGACAAGGCGATGACCGCGCGGCGCAACGAAATCCTCGGCCTGCTGCCGGACTCGGTCACGGTGCTGGCGGAGGAAACGGGTCTCGGCCGCGTCAACGCGCGCGGCGAGGGCATCGAGCACTTCGGGTACGTCGACGGCCGGAGCCAGCCGCTGTTCCTCACCGAAGACGTCGACGCGGAGAAGAACAACACGGACGGCATCAACGTGTGGAACCCGGCGGCGCCGCTGTCCCAGGTGCTGGTGCCGGACACCGCGGCGCCGGATCCGGGCGTGCACTTCGGCAGTTACTTCGTCTTCCGCAAGCTGGAGCAGAACGTACGGCGGTTCAAGCAGGCGGAGTCGGACCTGGCCGACACCCTCGGGTTGACCGGCGACGACCGCGAGCGCGCGGGTGCGATGCTGATCGGCCGGTTCGAGGACGGAACCCCGTTGACGACCCAGCGCGAAGACGGCGCGGAAAGCCCGGTGTCGAACAACTTCACGTACGACAGCGACCGCGCGGCGCTGAAGTGCCCGTTCCAGGCGCACATCCGCAAGACGAACCCGCGGGGCTCGGGTGGCGCGGAGGACTCGGCGGGCGAGCGCCTGCACCTGATGGCGCGCCGCGGTGTCACGTACGGCGAGCGCCCGGACGACCCGAACGCGGAGGTACCCCCTTCGGCGCGGCCCAGTGGCGGCGTGGGGTTGTTGTTCATGGCGTTCAATTCGGTGCTGGGCAACCAGTTCGAGTTCACGCAGGCGGTGTGGGCGGACAACCCGGGCTTCCCGATCGTCGAGGGCGTGACACCGGGGCTGGACCCGGTGATCGGCCAGGGCGAGCGCGGAACGTCGGAGTACACGGTGGAATGGGGCGGATCGACCCAGCGGACGGCTGAACCGGTGCCGCAGGCGGTGAGTTTGCGGGGCGGGGAGTACTTCTTCATGCCGTCGTTGGCATTCCTGCGGTCGCTCTGACGGCTTGCCGTCAAAAGCCGTGAATGCCACATCGGGGACAAACAATCCTGCGCTGTGGCATTCACGGCCTGGCGGCGAGTCAGTCCTTCAGCAAGTCGAGCGCCAGCAACCCCGCCCCCAGCCGGCCGGCCTCGTCACCCAGTTTCGCGATCCGCAGCTCCGGCATCCGCTGGAACGTCAAGTGCGCGGCCAGCCACTCGCGAACCGGTTCCAGCACGTAATCCGCCGCTGTGAACAAGCCGCCGCCGAGGACGATCACCTCCGGGCCCAGCAACGTCAGCAACGTCCGGATCCCGTGCCCCAGACCGTCCAGCGCGTCCTGGACCACCGCCACCGCCACCTCCTCGCCGTGGCGGGCCAGCTCCACCACCTCGCGGGCCCCGTCGGCCGCGCGGCCCGTTCTCTCCGTGTACCGGCGGGCGATCGCCGCCGCCGAGGAGATCGCCTCCAGGCAGCCCGTCGCGCCGCAGCCGCACTTGCCCGGGTGACCCACGTCGATGTGGCCGACTTCGCCCGCCTGCCCGTGCGCGCGGTGGATCCGGCCGTCGAGCAGCAGCGCCGCCGCGATGCCGGTGCCGACCGGGATGAACGCCGCGTTCGTCGCGCCCTGGCCCGCGCCCACGCGGAACTCGGCGATGCCGCCCGCCGTGACGTCGTGGCCGAACGCCACCGGCAGCCCCAGCCGGCCCTCGAGCAGCTCGCCGAACGGGACCTCGCGCCAGTCGAGGTTGGCCGAGAAGTGGCAGACGCGGGTCTCCTCGTCGACGATCCCGGGCACGACCACGCCGACCGCCGACGGCCGCCCGGTGCCCGCCTGCTCCGCCAGCGCCGTCACGATCTCCGCGACCTGCGCGGCCAGCGCCGTGCCGTCCGCGCTGCGGGCCGTCTCCGCCCGCAGCGTCGCCTTGGGCTGCAGCTGCTCGTCGAGCAACGCCGCCTTGATCGTCGTCCCGCCCACATCGAGGGCCGCCACCATTCGAGTCACCGCGGCATTGTCACATTTGAGGCTTATTCTGGTTAGGCCGCCGCACCCCCCGCGCAGGTCGTGGGCCACCACGGATGCCATGCGGTGGCCGACGGCTGAATAAGCCTCATTGACGCCGCCCGAACGGCGGACCTACGCTCAACCGGCCAGACGAGGAGATTCCGGAACGCGGTGCAAGTCCGCGCGGTCGCGCCACTGTGACCCCCGCCAGGGGGAAGCCAGACCCGGATCCCTTCGTGCAGTCCCCGATGAGGCCGCGAAAGCCCGAGGAGGCCACACTCATGTCCCACACGGCAGCTCCCGCCGTCCCGCTCCCGATCCGCATCCCGATCCGTGAGATCGTGCCGTGGGCGGTGTTCGTGGTGCTCCTCGCCCTGATCGCGCTGTACTTCGTCAGCGCCGAGCAGGGCGCCACCTCGGTGTTCGCGAACATGTACGTCCACGAGTTCGTGCACGACGGCCGGCACCTGCTGGCCTTCCCCTGCCACTGAGCGGCGGCACGACCTCCCATGATGAAGACCCTGCTGGTCCGCGGCATGCTCGCGGGCCTGATCGCCGGCGTGCTCGCGTTCGGGTTCGCCTACGCCTTCGGTGAGCCGTCGGTCGACACCGCCATCGGCCTCGAAGACTCCGGCGGCCACTCCCATTCCCACGACGCGGGCGCCACGCCGGCACCGGCCGAAGAACACGAGGAAGAGCTCGTCCCGCGGGACATCCAGAGCACGGTCGGGCTGCTGACCGGCGTGCTGGTCTACGGCGTCGCGATCGGCGGGCTGCTTTCGCTGGCCTTCGCGTTCGCCCAGGGCCGCCTCGGCAACCTCCGCCCCCGCGTGATGGCGTTGCTGCTCACCGGCGGCGCGTTCGCGGTGGTGTTCCTGGTGCCGTTCCTGAAGTACCCGGCGAACCCGCCGGCGGTCGGCCAGCCGGGCACGATCGGCTCGCGCACCGAGCTGTACTTCGGGTTCGTCGCGGTGTCGCTGCTGGTGGGCATCCTCGCGACGGTGTCCGGCCGCAAGCTCGCGGACCGCTTCGGAGCGTGGAACGGCTTCCTCCTGGCCGCGGCGGGCTACCTCGTCGTGATCGGCGTGGTGGCCTGGCTGATGCCGGTGGTCGACGAGGTCCCGGCGGACTTCCCGGCCTCGACGCTGTGGAGCTTCCGCACGGCGTCGGTCGGCACCCAGGTGACGCTCTGGCTGGCGCTGGGCCTGGCGTTCGGTGCCTTCGCGGAGAAGGCGCTGAACAAGAAGACCGCCGTCGCCGCATCGTGATCTCGGGTCTCTAGAGTTCCCCCGGCCGGGTCGGGGGACTCCGGAGGGGACCCATTGTTCGACGAAACACGCTCCACGTTGTCCAGCCATGACCAGACGACCGTCCGCGGACCCGTCGAGTCCCCCGGGACCGACGGGTTCGCGATCACGGCGTTCGTCCTGGGACTGTTGGGAGTGGTCCCGCTCGCCGTCGGCTTCGGGATCCGCGCCCTGATCCGGGTCGGCCGCACCGGCCGGGACGGCACCGGCCTGGCCATCGCCGGGCTGGTGCTCAGCGTGCTTTGGATCATCGGCGGCTTGGTGGCGATCACGCCGCAGCAGGCCAAGCACGCGGCCGCGGCCCCGGACTACCTCGACACCATGGCGATCGGCGACTGCCTGGACTTCGACGCGGACAGCGCGCAGGTCATCCGGGTCGCCTGCGACCTGCCGCACGACGAGCAGATCGCCGCGCGGGTCGACGTCAGCAACGGTTACGAGACCTACCCCCGCGGCACCGCGCTGCAGGAGCTGGCGCAGCCGTTGTGCCGGATCGCGGCGGCCGCGTCCCTCCCCGGGGGCACCACGCCGCCCGGCATCGATTTCGTCGCGCACGTCCCGACCGAGTCGTCCTGGAGCGCCGGGGCCCGCGAGGCGGTCTGCACCGCACGGCGGGTCAGCGGGAAGCTCACCGGCTCCGTGCTGCCCTGATCGTCAGGGCGCGCCGGGCGGGACGAACGGCAGGGCTTTCGGGGCGCCCAGCTCCAGCAGGGTGCTCAACGCCGCCGTGTCCAGGTGCTCATCGACCGCGTCGGCGAGCTTGTCCAGCATCTGCTCGCGCAGGTCGGCGAAGCCGGGGGCATCGGGCGCCGGGGTCCACTCGACGCCGGACCGGGCCGCAGCTTCCGTGAGCCAGGCGCGGCGGAACGCGTCGTTCTCGAAGGCTCCGTGCCACATCGTGCCCCAGACCGCGCCGTCGCGGACTCCGTCCAGAAAGGACTCCAGGGGCGCCCGGGTCGTCACCGAGCCGTGGTGGATCTCGTACGCCTCGACGGGCGCGCCGCGCCACGTGCCCGTCGGGCGGGCGAGCACCTTCTCCTCGTCGAACGTCACCCGGGCCGGCAGCAGGCCGAGGCCGGGCACCTCGCCCGCACCGGACTCGACGTCGTCCACAATGGACTCGGCGAGCATCTGGTAGCCGCCGCAGATGCCGAGCACCGGGCGGCCGGCGGCGGCGCGGGCCGCGACCGCCGTGTCGAGCCCACGGTCGCGCAGCCAGTCGAGGTCGGTGACGGTGGCGCGCGACCCGGGCAGCACGACGACGTCGGCATCCGCGACCACGTCCGGGTCGGCGGTGAGCGTGACGGTGACGCCGGGTTCGGCGGCGAGCGCGTCGACATCGGTGGCGTTGGACGCGCGCGGGAACCGCACGACGGCCACCCGCAGGCCGCGGCCGTGGGCCTCCCGGCGCCAGCCCGCGGCGGCGAGGGCGTCCTCGGAGTCGATCCAGACGCGGTCGAGCCACGGGAGCACGCCGAGCACCGGCCGGCCGGTCACCTTCTCGAGGCTGTCGAGGCCAGGGCGCAGCAGGCCGACGTCGCCGCGGAACTTGTTGACCACCCAGCCGGCGACGAGCGCCTGGTCTTCGGCCGACAGCAGGGCGAGGGTGCCGAACATGGCGGCGAGGACGCCGCCGCGGTCGATGTCGCCGACGACGAGCACCGGCAGCCCGAACCGCCGGGCGAGCCCCATGTTGACGTAGTCCCCGCCGCGCAGGTTGATCTCGGCGGGGCTCCCGGCCCCTTCGCAGACGACGACGTCGTAGCGGTCGTTGAGGTCCCGGAAGGCACCGAAGGCGATATCGGCCAGCCCGGCGCGCCCGGTGGCGTACTCGCCGGCTTCGAGGGTGCCGAAGGGTTTCCCGAGCGCGACGACGTGGCTGCGCCGGTCACTCCCGGGCTTGAGCAGGACGGGATTCATGGCGGCTTCGGGTTCAACGCGGGCGGCGCGGGCCTGCAGCCACTGGGCGCGCCCGATCTCGGCCCCGTCGGCGCAGACCATGGAGTTGTTGGACATGTTCTGCGCTTTGAAGGGCGCGACGCGCACACCGCGGCGGGCCAGCCACCGGCAGACCCCGGCGGTGACGAGGCTCTTGCCGGCGTCGGAGGTGGTGCCGGCGACGAGCAGGCCGCTCACCGCGCGGTCCGCGAGTTGTCCACAGCCCGCACCGCGCCGGCGCAGTAGTCCACAGATCGCCGAGCGGCCCTTGCCCGGCGCGCCGAGCCGATAGACTGGACAGGGGACGCCCCCCAGGGAGTGGTGGGGGCTGCGGCGGCGGCGATGGCTGCTGCTGCTACACCGATCAGGCGCGACAACCTCACTGCTCGGCGCAGGTCCACTGGTTGCGGGTCACGGCCCTCGCCCAGCCGCGCGCGGCTCTCCACTTCGCCTCCGTAGCTGTTCGTTCCGCCCAGTCTGATGTTCAGCGCTCCCGCGAACGCCGCCTCCACCTGGCCCGCGTTCGGGCTGGGGTGGCGGCTGCCGTCTCGGCGCCAGATCCGCCATGCCTCGCGCGCTCGTCCTCCCGCCAGCGGTGCGCACGCCGCCGTCAGCGCCGCACCGATCCGGGACGGCACCAGGTTGGCCACGTCGTCTGCGCGGGCCGCCGCCCAACCGAACCGCCGGTACCGCGGTGACTTGTAGCCGACCATCGCGTCCAAGGTGTTCAGCGCCCGGTAGCCCAGCAGCCCCGGCAGCCCGGCGACCGCGCCCCAGAACAGCGGCGCGACCACGGCGTCCGACGTGTTCTCCGCGATCGACTCGGTCGCCGCGCGGGTGAGCTCGGCGGAGTCGAGCGTCGTCGCGTCGCGCGCGCAGAGGTGCGAGAGCCGCGTACGCGCCGAAGGTACCTCGCCCGCTTCGAGCAATCTGGCCATTTCGGCGCCTTCGGCGGCGAGGCCGCGTCCACCGAGGACTACCCACGTACATACGGCCGTGAGGGCGAAGCGTGCGAAGGGGCTTCGCCGCGTCGCCGTCTGAAGCGCGACTCCGAGGCCGACGGCGCCGAAGGTGCACAACCCCGCGTACGCCGCTCCGCGCGGCTTCGAGTCCGCCCACACGAGACGTTCGAGGCGCACCGCCGCCGAGCCGAACAGCGCGACCGGGTGCCCCCGTCGGGGGTCGCCGAACAGGGTGTCGGCGGCGTATCCGGTAACGAGTCCGGCAGCGGTTGTCCCTAGACGGAGTGGCACGTGGCGCACGGTAGCGCGTGCACCACAATGCCGGGTATGACTGTGCCCAACGCCGCCTCCGCGGGAAAGAGTACGTCGGCAGAGCCCAACGCCTCTTCCACGGGAATGAGTACGTCGGCGGAGCCCAACACCTCTTCCGCAGGAAAGAGTACGTCGGCGGAGCCCAACACCTCTTCCGCAGGAAAGAAGACGCCGGCAGCGGCCACCGCCTCCGCGGGGAAGAAGAAGCCGGCGAGGCTGACGGCCCGCCTCGCGGGCTACCTCGAGACCCTGGCCCGCGCCCTCCGCCGGTACGGCCGCGACGAAGGCAAGGTGCTGGTCCTCGGCGGCGTCCGCTCGGGGAAGTCGCGGCACGCCGAACGGCTCGTCGCCGGCCACTCGCACCTCGTCTACGTCGCGCCCGGCCTTCCCGCCGGCGAAGACGACCCCGAATGGGCCGCGCGGGTGGCCGCGCACCAGGCGCGGCGGCCCTCGCACTGGAAGACCGTCGAGACCACCGACCTCGCCGGCACCCTCCGGAAGGCGACCGAGCCGCTGCTGATCGACTGCCTCGGCACGTGGCTGTCCCGCGTGCTGGACGACGTCGGCGCGTGGAAGCAGAAGCCGGGCTGGGAACACCGGCTGGACGACCGGCTCGAGGACTTCCTCGCCGCCTGGGCCGCGGCGCGGGTGCCGGTGGTCGCGGTCAGCAACGAGGTCGGCAGCGGTGTGGTGCCCGCAACGTCGTCCGGACGCCTTTTCCGTGATGTGCTGGGCGCACTCAACAACCGGGTGTCCGCCGACGCCGACCGGGTCGTGCTGGTCGTCGCGGGCCGGGCGCTCGACCTGTAGCCAGGAGGCGCCCGTGTTCGACGTTCCCGTCCCCGACCCCGCCGCCCGCGCCGCCGCACAGGAGCGGCTCGACGGCCTGGTCAAGCCGCTCGGCTCGCTCGGCAGGCTGGAGGAAATCGCCGCCTGGCTGGCCGCGGCGCACGGCAGCGTGCCGCCGCGCCCGCTGGACGACGTCCGGGTGGTCGTCTTCGCGGGCGACCACGGTGTGTCGGCGCTGTCGGCGTACCCGCGCGAGGTGACCGCGGCGATGGTGCGGGTGTTCCTGGCCGGCAAGAGCGGCGTCAACGTGCTGGCCGCGCAGGTCGGCGCGAAGGTGCGCGTGGCCGACCTCGGCGTCGACTGGGACGGCACGGACGTACCGCCCGAGGTCACCGCGCACAAGATCCGCCGCGGATCGGGCTCGATCGACGTCGAGGACGCGCTGCTGCCGGGTGAAGCGCGGGCGGCGTTCGAGGCCGGCCGGGCGATCGCCCGCGAGGAAGCGGACGCGGACGTGCTGATCCCGGGCGACATGGGGATCGGCAACACGGCGATGTGCGCGGCCCTGGTGGCGGCCTCGCTGGGACTGCCGGCCACCGAGGTGGTCGGCACCGGGACCGGAGTCGACGCGGACGGCCTCGAGCGCAAGACAGCAGCGGTCGCGGCGGCACTGACGCGGACGGCGGGCCGGACGGAGGACCCGTTCGACCGGCTGACGGCGCTGGGCAGCGCGTGCGTCGCGGCGACGGCCGGCTTCCTGGTCGAGGCGGCGGTCCTGGGGATCCCGGTGCTGCTCGACGGCGTGTTTTCGGGCGCGGCCGCGCTGGTCGCGCGGGACATCGCGCCGGGCGCGGAGCAGTGGTGGCTGGCCGGGCACCGGTCGACGGAACCTTCGCAGGCGTTCGCCCTCAAGGCGCTGGGCCTGGAGCCGATCTTGGACTTCGGGCTGCGGCTCGGCGAAGGCAGCGGCGCGGTGCAGGCCGTCCCGACGCTCCGCGCGGCCCGCGCCATCTTGGCCGACATGGGTCTGCTGGCGGACCTGGCATGAGAGCAGCCCCCGCCACTCCCTGGCAGGGTTCCGGCAAAGTCGGGTGGGGCGATGCTCCGCCCGGCACCACCGCCCGCGGAACGCCGGGCCGAAGAGGCGCTTCAGCGGGACGCCGAGCTTCGATGGTCATCAACGACTCGTTCATCGCATCCGGCGAGGTAAACGACTCGTTCATGACGTCACCGGCTCCCGGACCGGCCGCACCGATCCGACTTTGCCGGGACCCCGCCACTCCCTGGGGGGCGTCCCCGCTCCAGTCTATCGGCCCCGACCGGGCAAAAACCTCCGCTCGGCGATCTGTGGACAACTCCGCCGGGTCCGCTCACGCTGTGGACAACCTGACGTGAGCCGCTTGACGGACTCCGCGCGGATGGCCGTCGGGACGTTGACCACCCTTCGCGTCCCGGCGCCACGCGTCATCGATCGGCGGGTTGCCGGTGGGGCCATGGTGCTTGCTCCCCTGGCCGCCCTGCCTCTCGCCGTGGCTGCCGGTCTTGTGGTCGCTGCCGGGCACGCTCTTCACCTCCCTTCACTCGCTACCGCCGCTCTCGCGCTCGGGGTTGTCGCCCTAGGGAGCCGGGGGTTGCACCTCGATGGGCTCGCCGACACCGCCGATGGCCTCGGTGCGTCCTACGACCGTGCCAAGGCCCTCGACGTCATGCGCCGCGGGGACTCCGGGCCGACCGGGGTCGCGACGCTCGTGTTCGTCCTGCTCGTCCAGGTCGGCGCGCTGACCGCGGCCGGCCCGGTCACCGCGGCCGCCGGAGTCCTCATCGGCCGGTGCTCGCTCTCGCTGGCGTGCGCCCGCGGCGTCCCCTCGGCTCGGTCGGAGGGTCTCGGCGCCACCGTCGCGGGCTCGGTGCCCCGCACCGCGGCGGTCGCCGTCGGCCTTGTCGCCGCCGGGCTCACCACCCTGCTGCCCGGGCTGCCATGGTGGCGCGGACCACTCGCGGTCGTCCTCGCCTACGCCGTCACCGGAGCGCTCCTGTGGCGGTGCACCAAGCGCCTCGGCGGCGTCACCGGCGACGTCCTCGGCGCCGGCGTCGAAGTCGCCGTCGCAGCCGCCCTACTCGCGCTCGTCTGAAACTGTCGTACCCCCTTCCTAGAGTGCAGCGCGTGAACCGAACCGATCGGCTGTACGCGCTCGTCGAAGAACTCCGTGCTGTCGCCCCTCGCCCGCGCAGCGCGCGCTGGCTCGCGTCCCGGTTCGAGGTGAGCGTCCGCACCGTCGAACGGGACATCAGCGCACTGCAGCAGTCCGGCGTGCCCATCTACGCCGAGACGGGCCGCACCGGCGGGTACTGCCTCGACAAGGCGCACACGATGCCGCCGGTCAACCTGACACCCGGCGAGGCCGTCGCCATGGCACTCGCGCTGAGGCACCTCGACGGCACCCCCTTCCAGGCGGACGGGCGCTCGGCGCTGCGCAAGCTCGTCGCGGCGATGCGGCGGGAGGACGTCAAAGCCGCGCAGGACCTCGCCACCTGTGTCCACCTGCTCGGCAGCGGCCCCATCCCGCCGATGCCCGCCGTGCTCGGCATCCGCCGCGTTCTGCGCATCCGCTACACCGACCGCGCCGGCACCGCCACCCGGCGGGAGGTCGAACCGCTCGGCTACGTCGGCAAGCCCGAACACTGGTACCTCATCGCCTGGTGCCGGCTGCGCCGGGAGATCCGGGCTTTCCGCACCGACCGCATCGCCTCCTTCTCCGTGCTGGCCGAGGTACCGCCGCTGCGCCGGCTGCGGCCCGAGGACCTCGACATCCCTTACGGCGACGTAGAGCAGCTCACTTTGGCGGGGTGAACACGGAGAAGTGGTTGCCGGCCGGGTCGAGCACGTGCGCGAACGTCACGCCGACCGGGTTGACGCTCGGTGGCCGCTGCACCCGCCCGCCGGCTTTCTCGACCTGGCGGCAGGTGGCGTCGACGTCCTCCACCAGCACGGTGAAAATCGCGTAGTTCTCCTGGCCGGTGAACAGGCCGCCGCGCGAACCGCCGGTGTCGATCACGCGGTAGGCGGTGTCGGTGCTCGCCGTGTCGTCCTGCCCGACCTTCCAGCCGAAGACGTCGCCGTAGAACCGTTCGGCGGCCGCCGGGTCGTCGGTGCCGATCTCGAACCAGGCGACGTCGTTGAATCCGGGCATGTCGTTCCTTCCGCTGCCACGCCGGGCGTTTCCCGGCTGCACCCACTTTCGGCCGCGGTAGCGACAACCCCCTGTCGGTGTTTACAGAAGTTTCCGCAACGCGGTCAGGAACGCGTCCGTCGTCGCGCGGTCGCGGACCGCCAGGCGCAGGTGGTCCGGGCCGAGGCCGGGGAACGTGTCCCCGCGCCGCACCGCGTAACCTGCCTCACGCAGACGCGCGCGCAAGGAAACACCGTCGGGCACGCGGACCAGTACGAACGGGCCGCGCGGGTCGCCCAGTACCGGCACACCCGCCGCCGTCAGGCCGGACACCAGGTACTCGCGGTCCGATTCCGCCGCGATCGCCAGCTTTTCCGCTTCCTCCAAGGCGGACGGGCGACAGCAAGCCACCGTCGCCACCCCGGCCAAAGTGGACACCGACCACGGCACCTGCACCGCCCGCAGCCGCTCGATGACGTCCGCCGAAGCGAGCACGTACCCCGCCCGCAGCCCGGCCAGCCCCCACGTCTTCGTCAGGCTCCGCAGCACGACGACACCGGGAACACCGGACGCCAGGCTCTCGGCCTCCCCCGGGATCGCGTCCAGGAACGCCTCGTCGACCACGAGCAGTCGCCCAGGTCGCGCCAAGGAAAGCAGCGACGACGCTGGATGCAGGACCGACGTCGGGTTCGTCGGATTGCCGACGAACACCAGGTCGGCCTCGGCCGGAACCAGCGCCGGGTCCAGCACGAAACCGTCCACTTCGGACAAAACGACCCGCGAAACCGGATGCCCCGCGCCCCGCAACGCCGCTTCGGGCTCGGTGAACTGCGGGTGCACGACGACCGCGTGCCGGGGCCGAAAAGCCGACGCCAGCAGCGTGAACGCCTCCGCCGCACCCGCGGTGACCAGGACTTCCGAGGGGGAACGACCATGGCGTGCGGCGACGGCGTGCACAGCATCCGAAGTGGAGGGGTAAGCCGCGAGAGAGTCCAAAGCGGACGCCAGTTCATCCCGCAGCCACGCGGGTGGCCGTGGCAACCGGACGTTCACAGCGAGGTCGACCAGCCCCGGCCCGACCTCGCGATCGCCGTGGTGGTGCAGGTCGTAGTCAGGCATGGGCCCGGACCCGCGCCGCGAACCGGTGGGCCAGCTCGGGATACCCCGCCCAGTGGACGTGCAGGTAGGACGCGTGCAACGTCGGCGACGCGAAGCCGTCCAGCTGCCGGTCCCAGCCCCACGCCGCCGAAGTCCCGTGCGACGGCGTCACTTCGGTGCGGTGGAACTCGTGCCCGGTGACGCGCTGGCCGGCCGACGCCAGCAGGTTGTCCTCGACGGCGACCGCGCGCCGGTAGCCGAGCTTGCCGCGCGCGGTCATCTTCGCGTCCGCGGGGACCGCGCCGACCATCGGCACGCCGTCCAGCGACTGGCACAGGTACAGCAGGCCCGCGCACTCCGCGCTCACCGGCATCCCGCCAGCGATGGCCGAAGCCACTTCCCGCAGCAACGGCGTGTTCGCCGACAGCTCCGCCGCGTGCACCTCGGGAAACCCGCCGCCGAAGTAGAGCCCAGCACAGCCGTCGGGCAACGCCGTGTCCCGCAGGGGATCGATGTCCACGACGTCGACGCCGCACGCGGCGAGCAGCTCCACGTTCTCCGTGTAGCGGAAGGTGAACGCCGGTCCCCCGGCGGCCGCGACCGTCACCCGCGGACCGTCCATTCCGGACGGTTCCCAGACCGGCGCGGACAGCGAGGGCGCCGCGGACGCGATCCGGACGATCGCTTCCAAGTCGACCCCGTCGGAAACCCAAGCGGCCAGCGCCGGCAGCACGTGCTGCGCTTCCGCCGCCCGTTCCGCCGCCGGGACGAGCCCCAGGTGCCGGCTCGGCGCGTGGATCTCTTCGTTGCGGTACAACGCTCCGAGCAGCGGGACGCCGGTGGCCTCCAGCGCGGACGCGATCTCGTCGAGGTGCCGCTGCGAGCCCAGCTTGTTGAGGATCACGCCGGCGAGCCGCACGCGGTTGTCGTAGTGGGCGAACCCGAGCACGGTCGCCGCGACGCTGCGGGAGGCCGCCGACGCGTCCACGACCAGCACCACCGGTGCGTCCAGCAGGCGGGCCACGTGCGCGGTCGAGGCGTAGCCCTCGGTCCCGAGAGCGCCGTCGAACAGGCCCATCACGCCTTCGATGACCGCGATGTCCGCGCCGAGGGAACCGTGGCGCAGCAACGGGATCAAGGTGTCCTCGCCCTGCAGGAACGGGTCCAGGTTCCGCGCCGGGCGCCCGGTGGCGAGGGCGTGGTAGCTCGGATCGATGAAGTCGGGCCCGACCTTGTGCCCGGAGACCCGGTGCCCGGCCGCGCGCAGCGCCGCCATCAGCCCCGCCGCGACGGTCGTCTTGCCGTGCCCCGACCCGGGCGCGGCGACGACCACGCGCGCTACCACTCGATCCCCCGCTGGCCCTTCTGGCCGGCGTCCATCGGGTGCTTGACCTTGGTCATCTCGGCGACCAGGTCGGCGGCCTCGACCAGCTCGGGCGGCGCGTACCGCCCGGTGATGACGACGTGCTGGTGCCCCGGCCGGTCGACCAAAGCGGACACGACGTCGTCCACCTCCAGCCAGCCCCACTTGAGCAGGTAGGAGAACTCGTCGAGGACGTAGAAGTCATGTGTTTCGGCCGCCAGCCGGCGCTTGATCTCGGCCCAGCCCTCACGGGCGTTCGAGGCGTGGTCCTCTTCGGAGCCGGACTTGCGCGCCCAGCTCCAGCCCTCGCCCATCTTGTGCCACTCGACCGGCCCGCCCTGGCCCGTGTCGTCGTGCAGCTTCCCCAGCGCCTTGAACGCGGCTTCCTCGCCGACGCGCCACTTCGCCGACTTGACGAACTGGAACACGCCGATCGACCAGCCCTGGTTCCACGCGCGCAACGCCATCCCGAACGCGGCGGTCGACTTGCCCTTCATCTCGCCCGTGTGCACGGCGAGCAGCGGCCGGTTGCGGCGCTGGCGGGTGGTCAGGCCGTCGGCCGGCACCACCGACGGTTTTCCCTGCGGCATCAGGCGGCCTTTCCGGTCCGGGCGCGGACGGCGCTCGCCAGCGACTCGGCGGCGACGTCGGCCAGCGGCACGTGCTCCGCGCCGAGGTGGGCGGCCAGCTCGGCGGCGAGGCCGAGGCGCATCTTGCCGCTCTCGCAGTCCATGACGATCGTCGTGACGCCGGTCAGCAACCCGGCCGCGGCCTGGGCGCGCGCGACGGCGTCGGGCCCGCTGGTGGCACGGCCGTCGGTGACGACGACCAGCAGCGGACGGCGCCGCGGGTCGCGGATCTCCTCGACGCGCAGCACCCGCGCGGCCTCCAGGAGGCCTTCCGCGAGGGGCGTCCGGCCGCCGGTCGGGAGGCCTTCGAGGCGGGACGCGGCCGCGTCGACGCTGATCGTCGGCGGGAGCACGAGCTCGGCGGCGTCACCGCGGAACGTGACGAGCCCGACCTTGTCACGGCGCTGGTAGGCGTCGAGCAGCAGCGAGAGCACCGCGGACTTGACCTCGCGCATGCGGGCCTTCGCACCCATCGAGCCGGACGCGTCGACGCAGAACAGCACGAGGTTGCCTTCGCGCCCTTCGCGCAGCGCGTACCGCAGGTCCTCCGGGCGCAGCTTCAGGGCGGCGCCGTCGCGGCCGCGGGACTTCTGGTGCGGCGCCGCGGCTTTCACGGTCGCGACCAGGTGCGGGCGGCCGTCGCGAACGCTCGGGGGCTGGACGCCGATGGTGCGGCCGCTGTCGGTGATCGCGCGCGACCGGCGTCCGCGCTCGCCTTCGCCCATGCCCTTGACGCGGAACACGCGGGCCTTGAACGTTTCGCCGGCGCCGACGGTCTTCTGCGGGCCACCGCCGTTCTGCTGCTGGGGCTGGGGTGCGTCTCCCGGTGGGACTTCCTGAGGGGCGTCCTCGGGCGTCGAGCCCGAGCCGGGGCCGTCGTCCTCGGGTCCCGGGTCCGGCTGGGCGTCCTGGAGGGCCTGCTCCAGCTGCTCTTCGGAGATTCCCGGGGCGTCGAAGGGGTTGCGGCGACGCCGGTGCGGCAGCGCGAGCCGCGCGGCGACGCGGACGTCGTCGGTGGTCACCTCGTCGCGGCCGGCCCAGGCCGCGTGCGCGACGGCCGTGCGCGCGGTGACGATGTCCGCGCGCATGCCGTCGACCTCGAAGGACGCGCAGATCTCGGCGATCTGGCGCAGGGCGTCGTCGGGGAGCTTGACGGCGGGCAGAAGCCGTTGCGCCGCTTCGATGTCCGCGGCGAGCTGCGCGTCTTCTTCGGCGTACTGCGCGGCGAAGGCGTCAGGATCCGCTTCGTAGGCGAGACGGCGCCGGACGACTTCGACGCGCTGCTCCGGGTCGCGGCTGGAGGCGACCTCGACGGTCAGCCCGAACCGGTCCAGCAGCTGCGGCCGCAGCTCGCCTTCCTCGGGGTTCATGGTGCCGATCAGGACGAACCGGGCCGCGTGCGACACCGAGACGCCCTCGCGCTCGACGGTCGCGCGGCCCATCGCGGCGGCGTCGAGCAGGGTGTCGACGAGGTGGTCGTGGAGCAGGTTGACCTCGTCGACGTAGAGCAGGCCGCGGTGCGCGGCGGCGAGGAGGCCGGGCTGGAAGTCCGTGACGCCTTCAGCCAGCGCGCGTTCGAGATGCAGCGAGCCGATGACGCGGTCCTCGGCGGCGCCGACCGGCAGTTCGACCAGCTTGGCCGGGCGGCGGTGGCTGGTCGCGCCGTCGTGCGGGCCGTCCGGGCAGAGCGGGTCGGGAGCCGTGGGAGCACACGAAAAGCGGCAGCCGTCGACGACGTCCACGCCCGGCAGCAGGCCCGCGAGCGCGCGGACCATGGTCGACTTCGCGGTGCCCTTCTCGCCGCGCACCAGCACGCCGCCGACCGCGGGGGAAATCGAGGAGAGGACGAGCGCCAGGCGCAGGTCCGGCAGCCCGACGACGGCGGTGAACGGGTACGGCTTCAACAGCGCTCCTCCAGCTCGGCGACCGGCCGATCATCGCACAGCGCCCGGCTCGCTTAGGGTGGGAAATCGTGCGCGAAAAATCACGGTTGACGGTGGTGGGGATCGGGGCGGACGGGTGGTCCGGCCTGTCCGAGCAAGCCCAGGCCCTGGTGCTCGGCGCCGACGTCGTGCTGGGCGCGCCGCGGCAGCTGGCCTACCTGCCCTCCGAGGTCGCGGGCGAGCCGTGGCCGTCGCCGTTGCTGCCTGGGCTCGATGCGTTGATCGCCGAGCACGAAGGCGAGCGGATTTGTGTCCTGGCCAGCGGTGATCCGTTTTTGTCGGGGGTCGGCACTACGCTCGTGGCACATGGATACGAGGTCGAGGCGCTGCCCGCGCTCTCGTCGGTGACACTGGCCCGGGCGCGGCTGGGCTGGTCCGCCGAGGAGACCGAGGTGGTGACGCTCGTCGGCCGGTCGTCGGCCCGCGTCGCCCGGGTGCTGGCGCCGGGGCGGCGGGTGCTGGTCCTGGGGGCCGACGCGGCGGCGCTGCGCTCCCTGCTGACCGTGCGGGGGTACGCCGAGAGCGAGCTGTTCGCGCTGGAGAACCTGGGCGGGCCCGACGAGCGCATCTCCGACGGCTGGTCCGGCGACCCCGGCCCGCTGACGGTGTTCGCGCTGGCGTGCGCGGGTCCGGCGCTGCCCGTGATCGGCATTCCGGACGACGTGTACTCCCACGACGGCCAGCTGACCAAGCGCGACCTGCGGGTGTCGGCGCTGGCCCGGCTCGCGCCGAGCCCCGGCGAGCTGCTGTGGGACGTCGGCGCGGGGGCGGGCAGCGTCGGCATCGAGTGGTCGCGCCTGCACGGGCTGAACCGCGCGATCGCGATCGAGCGCGACCCCGCCCGGGCGGAGCGGATCGGGCGGAACGCGCTGGACCTGGGAGTACCGGAGCTGGAGGTGGTGACGGGCGAGGCACCGGACGCGCTGAGCGCGCTGCCGGCGCCGGACGCGGTGTTCATCGGCGGCGGGGTGACGGTGCCGGGCGTGCTGGACGCATGTTTGGCGACGGAGGCGCGGGTGGTCGCGCACGGAGTGACGTTGGAGGCGGAGCAGGTGCTGGCGCGGGCGTATGCGCAGTACGGGGGCGAGCTGGTGCGGATCGGGGTGGAACGGGCCGGGGCGCTCGGCGGGTTCACCGGGTGGACGCCGGCTCGGGTCGTGACCCAGTGGAGCAGCCGGTGACCGTGCACTTCGTCGGCGCCGGGCCCGGTGCCGCGGACCTCATCACCGTGCGTGGGCGCGACTTGCTCGCCCGCTGCGAGGTGTGCCTCTACCCCGGCAGCATGACGCCACCCGACCTGCTCGCCTACTGCGCGTCCGGGACGACCCTGGTCGACACCGCGAACCTGAGCCTCGAACAGATCGTGGACAAGCTGGTCGAAGCGCACGAAGCCGGTCACGAAGTCGTCCGGCTGACCTCCGGCGACCCCTCGCTCTACAGTGCCGTCGCCGAGCAGATGCGCCGGCTGGACGCGCGGAACGTGCCCTACGACGTCGTCCCCGGCGTACCTGCCTTCGCCGCCTCCGCGGCCGCGCTGAAGCGGGAGCTCACCGTGCCCGAAGTCGGGCAGAGCCTGGTGATCACGCGCGTGCAGGCGCGGTCGACCAAGATGCCGCCGAAGGAAACCCTCGCCGCCTTCGCCGCCACCGAGGCCACCCTCGCGCTGCACCTCGCCGTCAACCACGTCGAGCGCGTCGCCGAAGAACTCGCTCCGCACTACGGCGCCGACTGTCCCGTCGCCGTCGTCGCGCTCGCTACGCAACCCGGCGAGACCGTCGTGCGCGGGGTGCTCGGCGAACTGCCGAAACTCGTGCGGGAAGCCGGGATGACCCGCGCCGCCACGATCTTCGTCGGCCGGGTGCTCGCCGCCGCGAACTTCCCCGACAGCTTCCTCTATTCCAGTGCCCGCGACCGGGCGAACCAACCGGAGTCGTTGTGACCGAACTGCGTTGGGGCCTGCTGGCCGCCGGGACCATCGCCGCCCACTTCGCCGCGGGCGTCGACGAAAGCAAGCACGGCACGCTCACCGCCGTCGGGGCCCGCGACGGCGGCCGCGCCCGCGAGTTCGCCACCCGCTTCGAGATCCCGAAGGCCTACGGCAGCTACGAAGACCTCCTCGCCGACCCGGACGTCGACGCCGTGTACGTCTCGACGCCGCACGCGCTGCACAAGCAGTGGGCCATCGCCGCGGCCGAAGCGGGCAAGCACGTGCTGTGCGAGAAGCCCCTGACGCTCACCGCCGCCGACGCCGAAGAGGTCATCGCCGCCGCGCGCGAAAACGACGTCTTCCTCATGGAGGCGTTCATGTACCGGCTGCACCCGCAGACGCGGCGGCTGGTCGAGCTCATCGCGAGCGGCGCGATCGGCGAGGTGCGCGCGGTCGACACGACCTTCTCCTTCGACAGCAACCCGGAGGAGACCGCGCGCCTGTCCGACCCCGCGCTCGGCGGCGGCGGGATCCTCGACGTCGGCTGCTACTGCACGTCGCTGGCCCGGCTGGTCGCCCAGGCCGCGACCGGCCAGGACGTCGTCGAGCCCACCGAGGTCAGCGGGATGGCGGAGCTGTCCCCGCAAGGCGTCGACGAGTACGCCACCGGCCTGCTGCGCCTCCCCGGCGACATCCTCGCGACGATCTCCTGCGGCATCCGGCTCACCCGCGAGGACGGCATCCGCGTCTACGGGTCACAAGGTCAGCTCTACGTGCCGCAACCCGCGTGGATCCACCCGCTGCGCAAGCCCGGTACCTCGCAGATCATCCTCACGCCGGCCGACGGCGAACCGGAGGTCATCGACGTCGAGGCGACGCAGGGCGTCTTCGCGCGCGAAGCCGATCACGTCGCCGCGCACGTCGCTGACCGGCAGGCACCCGAGCTGACCTGGGCGGAGACCCTGGCCAACATGCGGACGCTCGACCGCTGGCGCGAGGCCGTCGGATACGGAAAGCCGTGATCCTGATCCTCGGCGGCACCGGCGAAGCGCGGAACCTCGCCGAAGAACTCGCGAAGAGCGACGTCCGGGTGGTGTCTTCGCTGGCCGGACGCGTCGCGCGGCCGCGGCTCCCGGTCGGCGAAGTGCGCGTAGGCGGCTTCGGCGGCCCGGACGGGCTCGCGGCCTACCTGCGCGAGAACGACGTGAAGGCCGTCGTGGACGCGACGCACCCTTTCGCCGAGCGCATCGGCGCCAACGCGGCCAAAGCGGCCGAACGCACCGGAACTCCCCTGCTCCGGCTCGCCCGGCCGGGCTGGGAACCGGGCGAAAACGACGTCTGGCACTGGGCGGACGACCTCGAAGACGCCGCGAAAATGCTCCCCGGCCTGGGCAAACGCGTCTTCCTCACCAGCGGCCGCCAGGGCCTGCCCGCCTTCGCGCACCTGGACGACCTTTGGTTCCTGATCCGCTGCGTCGACCCGCCGGAGCCGCCGCTGCCGCGGCACCACGAGCTGATCCTCGCCCGCGGACCGTACGAGGTGGCCGCCGAACGCGAGCTGCTCGCGAAGGTCGACGTCCTGGTCACCAAGGACTCCGGCGGTCCGCAGACCGAAGCGAAGCTGACGGCGGCCCGTGAACTCGGGAAGCCCGTCCTCGTGATCCGGCGGCCGCCGAGACCGCGCACGGAGACCGCCGAAACCGTGGCCGACGCCGTCGAATGGGTACGCAACCGATGATCGAAGAGTTCTACGAAGTCCTCCGCAAGCGCCGGGACGTCCGCGGCGAGTTCACCGGCGAGCCGATCCCGGAGGCGACGCTCACCCGGATCCTCGAGGCCGCGCACGCCGCGCCGAGCGTCGGGCTCACCCAGCCGTGGGACTTCGTGCTGGTCGACGACCACGAGACGCGCGAGACGTTCGCGAAGCACGTCCACGAGGAGCGCGAGGTCTTCGCCGCGCAGCTCGACGACGACCGCGCGAGCACCTTCGCGAACATCAAGATCGAGGGCATCCTCGAATCGAGCCTCGGCGTCGTCGTCACCTACGACCCGGCGCGCGGCGCGCCCGACGTCCTCGGCCGGCACGCCATCGCCGACGCCGGCCTGTACTCGGTCTGCCTGGCGATCCAGAACCTCTGGCTCGCCGCGACCGCCGAAGGCCTCGGCGTCGGCTGGGTCAGCTTCTACCGCGAGCCGTTCCTGAGCGAGCTGCTCGGCGTCCCGGACGGCATCCGGCCGGTCGCGTGGCTCTGCGTCGGGCCGGTCAGCAGGCTGGAAACCGTGCCCGACCTGGAGCGCCACGGCTGGCGCAGCCGCCGTCCCCTGACCGAGGCCCTCCACCACGGCCGCTTCACGCCGCGTGACCCGGGGGTTGCGTCAGAGGCCGACGTCTGACCCGTTAGCGTTGCGCCGATGCGTCTGATTGCCGTAGCGCTGGGGTTGCTCTCGGCCTTGTGCGCGCTGGCTTTCCCCTTCCTGCCGGTGGTGCAGGACACGGCGGAGGTCGTCTGGCCGACCGGCAGCGACACCCGCTCCGTCAACGCGCCCTTGACCGGGTACTGGGCCCAGGACCTGCGCGCCGAACTGCCGTGCGCGGCCATCCGCTCGGTCGACGCCCGCACGAACGGCCCGGGCCTGCTCTTCGCCACCGTGCCGGACGGCCGCACCGACCCGAACGCCGGCAAGGGCGTCGGCCTGCAGCTGCGCATCGACAACGGCGTGCTGTTCGCCTCCAGCCAGGGCCAGCAGATCGCCCAGCAGCCGCTGCCCGCCGAGAAGTGCGACGTCGAGCTGGACGTCGACGCGACGCAGATGACCCTGGCCGTGGCCGGGACGCCGATCTTCCACGCGAACGGCGACGTCCGGCCCCGCGTGGTCGGCATCTACTCCTCGATCAACTCGAGCAAGGACCCGATCGTCGGCCTGCACGTCTCGGTCGTGCCGGACACGCGCTACCAGACGTCGCCGACCGCGCTGAAGATCGGCGTCGGCGTGGTCGCCGTGCTGTCGCTGATCGGCTGCATGATCGCGGTCTGGCGCCGCGACTCCGGCTCCGCGAGACGCGCGCCGCGCTGGGCGCCGGTCGGCTGGTGGCGGCTGACGCTGCGCGACGCCACGGTGATCGCCGCGCTCGGCGCGTGGGTCTTCATCGGGCCGGTGACCTCGGACGACGGCTACATCCTCACGATGGCCCGGGTCACCGAGCAGACCGGGTTCCTGACGAACTACCACCGCTGGTTCGGGGTCGCCGAGGCGCCGTTCGGCTGGTTCTACCACGTCTTCGAGCTGATGGCGCACGTCAGCGTGGTGCCGCCGTGGATCCGGCTGCCGTCGTTCCTGCTCGGCGTGCTCAGCTGGCTGCTGATCAGCCGCGAGGTGATGCCGCGCCTCGGCACCCAGATCCGCACCAGCCGCCCGGCCAGCTGGGCGGCGGCGACGGTGTTCCTGATCTGGTGGATGCCCTACAACAACGGCGTCCGCCCGGAACCGGTGGCCGCGCTCGGCTCGCTGCTGGCGATCTGCGCGGTGGAGCGCACGCTGGTGACGCGCCGGATGCTGCCGATGTGCCTCGGCCTGACCGCGGCCGGGTTCACGCTCGCCGCGACGCCGACCGGACTGATCGCGGTGGCGCCGTTCCTGGTCGCCGCGCGCCCCCTGTTCAAGCTGATCCGCCAGCGCGCCAACGAAAGCGGCTGGATCCCGGTGCTCGCCCCCATCGCCGCGGCCGGGCTGCTCGTGCTGGTCGTGGTGTTCGCCGACCAGACGTTCGCGACCGTCCAGGAGGCGACCCGGATCCGGACGCAGGTGGGCCCGAACCTGTCGTGGTTCCAGGAGCTCGCGCGCTACCAGCTGCTGTTCGAGAGCCTGCCGGACGGCTCGGCGCCGCGCCGGTTCCCGGTGCTGCTGGTCGTGCTCTGCACGGCCACCTGCCTGGTGGTGCTGCTGCGCCGCGGCCGCATCCCGGGCGCGTCGCTCGGCCCGGCCCGCCGCCTGATCGGCACGACGGCGCTGTTCTTCCTGCTGCTGGCTCTGACGCCGACGAAGTGGACGCACCACTTCGGCGCGTTCGCCGCGGTCGGGGCGTCGATGGCCGCGCTGGCCGCGCTCGCGACCAGTTCGACGGTGCTGCGGTCCAAACGCAACCGCGCGGCCTTCCTCGCGGCGCTGCTGGTGGTCGCCGCGCTCGCCGCGACCGGGCCGAACACCTACTGGTTCGTCTCGCGCCTCGGCGTCCAGTGGACGAACGTGGCGCCGTCCATCGGCGGCATCCCGCTGTCGACGATCCTGCTGATCGCGGCCGCGGTCGCCGGGATCTACGCGTTCGTCGAGAACGTCCGCGCGCACCGGCCGGGGCTGCCGGCCCAGCCGCAGGAAGGCCGGCTGCGTGCGCTGCGGCTCGGGTCGCTGTCGCTGGTGGTGGTCTGCGGCCTGGTGGCGGCGGGCGAGTTCGTCACGATGGCGTGGGCGATCCACAACCAGTCCGGCAGCTACAGCCTGGGCGCGGCGAACGTCGGGCACCTGTTCGGCAAGAGCTGCAACCTGTCCGACCACGTGATGGTCGAGCGCGACGCGGCGACGAGCATCCTGCGCCCGCAGTCCGAGCAGCGGACGGTCGCGGAGAAGCCGAAGGAGACCGACTCCCCGCTGCCGAACCCGGACCAGGACAACGGCCGCGTCCAGACGGGCTTCCACACCCGCCCGGTCGACGACAAGGACCCCCTGGCCGAGCCGCCGCACGGGTTCACCCCGGAGACCGTGCCGATGTGGTCGAGCTACCTCGACCCGGAGACGCGCGCCGGTCGCCTGCGCAGCGACTGGTACGCGTTGACGGAGAAGCCGGCGGACGGCCAGATCGTGGTGGCGACGGCGGGTGCGGCCCGCCGCCCGACGTCGGTGAGCCTCGACTACGGCGTCAACACGCCGGAGGGCGTCAAGATCCTGCGCAGCCAGTTCATGCTCCCGCCGGGCTCGGGCACGGGCGGCTGGAACGACACGCGCATCAACCTGCGCGACCTCCCCGCGGAGACGAACGCGGTCCGCATCAACATCGTCGACAACGACCTGACGGAGGACGGCTGGATCGCGGCCTCGGCCCCGCGCGTCCCGACGTTCACGACGTTGACGGACAAGATCGGCTCGAAGCCGGTGTACGTCGACTGGCCGGCGTCGTTCGTGTACCCGTGCGTGCAGCCGGTGACGTCCCACGACGGGATTTCCCAGGTGCCGGAGTACCGCATCACGGCGGGCGGCCTGGCGGACGAGGCGCAGTGGGCGTCGTCGACGAACGGCGGGCCGATCGGGTGGCTGGAGGAGCTGGCCGAGGAACCCGAGGTGCCGAGCTACCTGATCGGGCAGCCGAGCCAGTCGTGGGGCCAGCTGCTGCAGATCGAACCGTTCACGGAGGGCATCGCGCCGACCGTGGTGCACGGGGAGAAGACCGTGCCGGGGTGGTGGTCACCGGGGCCGGGACCGAGCCAGCCCAACGGCAAGGATCCGACGCGCTAAGGCTTCGTCCAAGCCTGACGGCGGTGGAGGCGGAACCCGGCCCGCTCCAGGTTCACCACACTCGGTGAGCCGGGGCGGGCCGTCGCCACCGCCAACGTGCAGCCCTCCGCCGCGGCCGCTTCGAGGCGGCGGCGCAGCAACGTCGGCTGGGCGCCTCGGCCGCGGTGAGCAGGCAGGGTCGACGCGGCGCCGAGGATCGCGACCCCCGCGTCGACCGTCATGCCCGCGGCCGCGATGTCCGCCAGCAGGAACCGGCGCATGATCGGGAGCCGGTGTTCCGCCGCCATGAACGCCGCCACCGCTCCCCTCGCCTCGAAGCCGGCCAGCAGGACGCGCAGGAAGACCTCCTCGTCGGCCGCTTTCGGGGGCGGCGACGGCGCAGGCTCGATGTGGCGGACGGCCAGGAACCGCTCGCCCGCCGGCACCAGGCCTGGTACCGGCAGACCCGCCGGCGCGACGACCGCCGGGTGAACGCCGTTCCAGTCCGGTGCACTCAGCAGCTCCGGGAGCGCGGGCAGCGTCTCCGGCGTCACCCCGGTCACCGTCGACAGGTAGGCGAGCGCGGGGTCAGTGGCCAGTACGGCCAGCAACCCCGCGTGCTCCCACGTGTGGAAGCGGCCGGGCACCCCCGCGGCCGACGCCGCCTCGCCCGCCCGCGCCGCCCGGCGGTGCAAGGCCCGCTCGGCCGTCAGTAGCTGCGCGGGGTCCACACCACCCCGTTCTCCGCGCGGGTCCTCGACGAGCCCACGATCAGCAGGCAGCGCATGTCCACTGTGGACGGATCGAGGTCCCCGAGCGTGGTGATCCGGATGTCCTCCTCCGGGCCGCCGACGTCCCGCGCGACCACCACCGGGGTCGCCGGGGCGCGGTGGCGGAGGAGGACGTCCCGGGCGTCGGCGAGCTGCGTCGTCCGGGACCGCGACGCCGGGTTGTACAGCGCCAGCACCAAGTCCGCCGCGCCCGCCGCATTCAGCCGCTTCTCGATGATCTCCCACGGCTTCAAGCGATCCGACAACGAAAGCACGCAGTAGTCGTGGCCCAGCGGCGCGCCGACGCGCGAGGCCGCCGCCTGCGCCGCCGTCACGCCCGGGACGATCCGGACCCGCACTCCCGCGCCGTGCCCGGCCGCGACCTGCTCCAGCACCGCGGACGCCATCGCGAACACGCCCGGGTCGCCCGAGGACACGACGGCCACCCGGGATCCGCCGGCGGCCAGCACCAGCGCTTCGCGAGCCCGGTCCGCTTCGACGCGGTTCCCGGACGCGTGCCGCTGCTGCCCCGCCTTCTGCGGAACGCGGGCGACGTACGGCCCGTACCCGACGACGTGCTCGGCCGCGTCCAGTTCCGCCGCGGCTTCCGGAGTGAGCCACTCGGGACCGGCCGGACCGAGACCCACGACCACGACCTCGCCCACGGAAGCCGGCGAAGGGGAAGCGGCGGGAGCGGGCGAAACGCGCGAGGCGTAAGCCGGCGAAGGCAGCAACGCCAGGGAAAAGTACGGAACAGTCGAAGGATCCACCGAAGCGAGGGGTTCGATCCGCTGCTGTCCCCAGGTCGCGCGCTCGACGTACACGGCGTCGTCCAGCTTCCCGGCCTCTGCCAGTGCTTCCCGGACCGAGCCGAACGTCCGGCCCAGCTTGAGGACCGCCGCCGCGTCGGTGTCCGCGAGCCGCCGCGCCAGCTCGGGCGCCGGCAGCGTGCCCGGCAGCACCGTCAGCACCTCGTCGCGCTGGACCAACGGCCGGCCGAGCACCGCCGACGCCGCGCTCACCGACGTCACCCCGGGCACGACGACCGCGTCGAAACGGCCGGAAAGCCGTTCGTGCATGTACATGTACGAGCCGTAGAAGAACGGGTCGCCTTCGCAGAGCAGGACGACGTCACGGCCGGCGTCGAGGTGCTCGGCGAGCCGCTTCGCGCTCAGCTCGTAGAAGTCGGCGATCGCGCCTTCGTACCCGCCGGGGTGGTCGGTCGTCTCGGTCGTGACCGGGTAGACGAGCCTCTCCTCGATCTGCCCTTCGCGCAGGTACGGCTCGGCCACCGACCGCGCGATGCTGCGCCCGTGGCGAGCGCAGTGGTACGCGATCACCGAAGCCTCGGAGATCAGCCGCGCCGCCTTGACCGTCATCAGTTCCGGGTCGCCGGGGCCGAGCCCGACGCCGTACAGGGTTCCCGTCATTCTTCGGCGCTCGCGAGGGCGTTGATCGCGGCGACGGCCATCGCGCTGCCACCACGGCGTCCGTGCACCACCAGGTAGGGCGCCGGGGCCTGCTTGGCGAGCTCCACTTTGGACTCGACCGCGCCGACGAACCCGACCGGCACGCCGATGATCGCCGCGGGCGCGCCGACGCCTTCGTCGAGCATCTCCAGCAGGCGGAACAGCGCGGTCGGCGCGTTGCCGATCGCCACGACCGAGCCGGGCAGCCTGTCGCGCCACAGTTCCAGCGCCGCCGCCGACCGTGTGGTGCCCATCCGCTCCGCCAGCGAAGGAACGCTGGGGTCCGACAGCGTGCAGACGACTTCGTTGCCCGCGGGCAGGCGGCGCCGCGTGACGCCGCTGGCGATCATCTGCGCGTCGCACAGGATGGGCGCGCCCGCCTCGAGCGCGGCGCGGCCGGACTCGACGACGTCGAGCGTGTAGCGCAGGTCGTCGACCAGATCGACCATGCCGCAGGCGTGGATCATCCGGACCGCCAGGCCCGCCACGTCGTCGGGCAGGATCGCCAGGTCCGCCTCTTCGCGGATCGTGGCGAACGAATGCCGGTAGATCTCGGCACCGTCCCGCAGGTAGTCGATCACAGCTTCCCTTCCATCTCGTCGAGCGGCACCCAGCGGCCGTCGATGCGGTAGCCCCCCGCTTCGGCGACAACGTCCACATGGGACTGCGACGGCTTTCCGCACCGCCGTTCGCAGCCCGAGAAGTGCGCGCGCAGGCCCGGCCGGAAGACGGCGTCGGCCCGCACGTCGGCGCGGGACTTCGCGCAGCCCGGCCGGCCGATGCACGCGGTGGTCCCCAAGGCGACGCCACCGAAGCCCAGCCGCTCGAAGACGTCGGCGGGGACGTCCGGCAGGACCAGCGACTTCCACGGCGTGACCAGCGCGGGGCCGAACTCCGCCAAGGCGCGGGCCTGGTCGGCCGTCAACTGCCCGAAGCGCGGCACGACACCGGCGGCCCGGCCGCCGTCCCGCTCGATGAGCCCGGCCGGGACCTCGACCTCGGCCCGCGCCACGGGCGTCCCGCGCCAGGCCGGGTCGTCGAGTTCGGCGACGCGCCAAGCGGATCCGCGCACCCGGCCGAACTCCAGCGCGACCTCGACGAGCGTCGCCACGGCGTCGGCGCGCGCCACACGACGTCCGGTGTCACCGCCAGCGAGCAGCAACGTCCCTTCGTCCGCGTCAAGAGCCAGCCAGCAGACGTCGGCGCCTTCGCCCGCGACGTCACCGCGTCCGTCGTCGAAGGCGAAGAGGAAACGGCCCGGCAGCGAGGCCAGCTCGGGCGTCGCGCACAGCAGGACGTCGAGGTCGTGCGCCAGGCCCCGGACATCGGCGAGCCCGCCGCGGATGCCGCTCAACGGCGACGCGAGGACGTTCCGGACCCGCTCGTGCGACGGCGAAGGCAGCAGACCCGCGTCGGTCAGCCGCGCCGCGAGGCCGGGCCGGGTGACGCCGCGCAGCTGGACGTTGCCGCGCGAGGTGAGGTGGAGGTCGCCGTCGCCGCACGCCTCGGCGCAGTCGGCCAGCGCGCGCAGCTGCGCCGCGGAAACCGCACCACCGGGCAGCCGGACCCGCGCCAACGGGCCGTCGGCGGCGTCGTGGGGTGCGAAAACACCCGGGCACGCGTCGGCTCGCACACGCGCTGGGGTCGGCATGGGAGTCACTGTAGCTGGCGGTTTTCCGGCTCCGGCGGGTCCGAACGCGGCCGGATCCGGGCGGTCCCGGCGTCCAAGTCCACGTCACGCCGGGGAGGCGCGCCCTCGGCGTCCTGCTCGACGAGCATCGACATCGTTTCCCGGTGTTCCAGCTCACGCCGCTTGGTGCCGTAGAGGAACGCGGTCGTCTCCTCGAGGTACGTCGCGGACAGCCGCGCCTTGAAGCGCGAGCCGTTCTTGCGCGGGCGCAGCTCGATCGCGGCCATGACCAGCAGGATCACGACGCCGCCCGGAAGAGCCAGCCCCAGCCAGGTACCCATGCCCGGCGAACCGGGTGACCGCCGGTCAAGTTCCCGGCACAGCAGAACTCTGATCGAATGTAGTAGGTGTGCTACATTCGATCGCATCAGTCCGATGGGGGTTGGCGAGATGAGAGATCCAGCTGTTCCCGTGGTCCGGGTGCGCGGGCTGCGGATGCGCTACGGCGCGAACGACGTGCTCCACGACGTCGGGTTCGAGGCGTACCGGGGCGAGGTCGTGTGCCTGCTCGGACCGAACGGCGCGGGCAAGACGACGACGATCGAGATCCTCGAGGGGTTCCGGATGCGGTCGGCGGGCGAGGTCGACGTCCTCGGCGCCGACCCGGCGCACGGCGGTGAGGACTGGCGGGCGCGGCTGGGGGTCGTGCTCCAGTCGTGGCGCGACCACGGGAAGTGGCGCGTCCGCGAGCTGCTCGCGCACCTCGGCCGTTACTACGCGCCGTACTCGACGGCGTCGCACCCGCGGCCGTGGGACGCCGACGAGCTGATCGCGGCCGTCGGGCTCACCGAGCACGCGCACAAGAAGATCAAGACGCTCTCCGGTGGCCAGCGCCGGCGGCTCGACGTCGCGATCGGCATCGTCGGGCGGCCCGAGCTGCTGTTCCTCGACGAGCCCACCGCGGGCTTCGACCCGGAGGCGCGACGGGAGTTCCACGACCTGGTGCACCGGCTGTCCGACGAGCTGGACACGACGATCCTGCTGACCACGCACGACCTCGACGAGGCCGAGAAGCTGGCCGACCGGATCCTCATCCTCAACGGCGGGCGCATCATCGCCGACGGCTCGGCCGACGCGCTGTCGCGGCAGATCTCCGGCGAGGCCGAGGTCCGCTGGACGATCGACGGCCAGCGCTTCGTGCACCTGACGACCGAAGCGACGAAGTACGTCTACGACCTGTTCAAGCAGCACGGCGAGGCCGTCGCGGACCTCGAGGTGCGACGGGCGTCGCTGGAGGACACCTACATGACGCTGGTCCACCGCGCGGAAGCCGGCGGCGAAACCGAGCTCGGCCTCCAGGAAGCGGGTGCGCGATGAACGCCGTCGCCGTGCGGGCCGGGGTGGCCCGCGGCTGGATCGAGTTCAAGCAGACGTGGACCAACCTCGACGACGTGATCGGGCAGGTCGTCTTCGTGCTGCTCTTCCTCGGTACGTTGTTCTTCATGCGCAACGCCACGCTGCCCGGCACGTCGTTCTCGCTCGGCGCGGCGACCGTACCCGGCGTGCTCGGCGCCGGCATCGTGTTCCAGGGCCTGACCGGCGCGGCCGGCTACCTGGCCATCGACCGCGAGGACGGCACGCTGCTGCGCGCCAAGTCGACCCCGAACGGGATGCTCGGCTACCTGGTCGGGAAGACGACAGCGCTGACGCTCGCCCAGCTCACGTCCATCGCCGCGGTCCTGATCCCGTGCCTGTTCGCCTTCTCCGCGCTGGCGCCGGACGGCGGCTGGTCGTACCTGCACCTGCTCGGTGTGCTGCTGCTCGGCATGGCCGCGACGATGCCGATCGGGGCGGCGCTCGGGTCGCTGACCAACAGCGCCCGGTCGATCGGGCTGATCACCCTGCCGGTCATGGCCATGGGTGCGATCTCGGGGATCTTCTACCCGATCACCGCGCTGCCGGCGTGGGTGCAGGGCATCGCGCAGGCGTTCCCGATGTACTGGCTCGGCCTCGGGATGCGGTCGGCCCTGCTGCCGGACGGCGCGGTCGTCGTCGAGATCGGCCAGTCGTGGCGGCCGGTGGCGACGGTCGCGGTGCTCCTCGCCTGGGCGGTGCTCGGCTTCGCGCTGGCCCCGGTCCTGCTGCGTCGCATGGCGCGGCGGGAGGCGGGTTCGTCGGTGGCCGAGCGGCGGCAGAAGGCCATGCAGCGTGTGGGGTAGCCATGAGTGAGGTCGTCTACAACCGCATCGCGATGCTGCGCGCGGAGCGGTCGATCTCGCGCCGGCAGCTGGCGGAGGCCCTGGGCGTGCACTACCAGACGATCGGCTACCTGGAACGCGGCGAGTACAGCCCGAGCTTGTTCGTGGCGCTGCGGATCGCGGAGTTCTTCGAGGTCCCGGTGGAGGTCCTGTTCTCGACGAAGCCGTTCCCGCGGCTGGGTGAGCGGTCCGCCTAGGGCTTGGTGAGCTCGGCCTCGACGAGCGCCCGGACGACGCCGGCACGTCGTTCGGGCGATTCCCGCACCGTCCGGCTCATCTCCACGTGCAGGAACACCGTGTCGTCCGCCGCCGCCAGCTTGCCTTGGACGTTCTTCGTGCCCTCGAGCGCTCCGCAGCGCTCTTCCCAGGCCCGGCACACCGCGAACCCGTCGGCGGTCAGGCGCGTCGCCGTGCGGCGGGCCGCGTCGCCGGCCACCGACGCTCCCGAGGACAGCACGACGTCCGTCGACGGCAGGTTTTCGTCGTGGAACCCGTGCAACTGGACCTGCGCCAGCCCTCGCCCGGCCAACGCCGAAGCCACGACGTGGAACACCGAGTCCTCTTCGTGCGCGACGTCGGCCTTGCTGTCGTCGGCCTTGCGGTGCGCGCCCGCCACCAGCAGCACCGCGCCCGGCGTGCGGCGGAACAGGTCGACGCCGAAGAGCTCCGTCCGGAGGTCGAATGCCGGGTGCGGCACCTCGACCGCCAGCGACGGCGGGGCCGACCGGTCGATCACGTACATCCCCCACGCCCGCTCGCTGTCGGGCTCGTTGACGGCGATCGTGTACGGCCGCCCGGTCGCCGGGTCGACGCCGTCGCGCACCGAGAACCCGAGCTTTTCGAAGTCCGCCGTGCCCCGGCGGTCCAGGAGCGCCGCGAACCCGGCCGCCGCCGTACGACGTTCGTCGGATTTCGGTGAGCGGTACTCCTGGTCCGCGGACAGCTTCGAGGTGAAGTCGGTCACGAGGGAATCCAAACCGGCCTCCGGGGCGGGCTTCGGCGGTGCGTCGTCACCGAGGGTCAACACCAAGGTGAGGACCAAGGCCAGCGCGACGGCCAAGCCGGCCACGCTGAGCAACACCCGTGGTCGGCTCATCACAAAACGGAGTGTACTGATGTCACCCGTTAGTTAGCCTTAGCCGCCATTTGTCCCCCGATGGGGGCAGTTGTAACGTCACCGAACACAGCATTGCTACGTTCATGTAACCCGAACGGGTGGGTGCTTCGCTAGCGGCCGCGGTGGCCGGCGGTCCTCCGGGGCCGTGTGACTGGAAGGGCCTGGGGAGACCCTCTTGAAACAGCAGGAAGTTCGCACCGCGCGGCTGCGCGCGCAGATTCCGGAAGCGGGGTTCCCCCGCGGCGTCGGGGTCGCCTCGGCGACCACGTTCGTCCTGCTGCTGATCATCGCCGCGTTCACCGCGCTGTACCTGTCCACCGCGGGTCCGCTTTCCCTCATCCGCGCGAACGACGCCGCCGGCCGGGTCCCCGACGAGGTGACCGCCGGCCAGCAGCGCACCGCCGCCGGTCTCGCGCAAAGCGTCGCGACCTCGGCGACGGCCGCCGCCGGCGACCTCCAGGTCGCTTCCGGCTCGGGAGTGTTCGAGACCGCCGACGACACCGCCCTCCTCACCCGCCTGGGTGAGACCTACGAAGACTGGCGCGGGGTCGTCGTCTACGACCCGGCCGCGCAGAAGGTCCTGGCCACCCGCGGCGAGCCGGTGCCGGTCGAGACGCTGCGCGGGGTCGCCGTCGCGAACCTCACCGTCCGTCCGGTCGCCCGGCCCGGCGACACCCCGCTCGTGCTGACCGCGCTGCCGCTCACCGGCCCGCGGGCGGGCAAGGTCCTCATCGTCTCGACCGCCCTGCGCACCACCGCCGGCGAACTCGACAAGGACACCCAGCAGCAGGTCCGCCTGGTCACCGCGGACGGCGCGGTGCTGTACACGCACGGCTCCGACGTCGCCGCGACCGACACCCCGGCCCAGGAACTGCTGGCCCGTGCCGCCACGGCGGCCGCGGCCGGGCAGTCCGGTGTCCTCACCGGGGCCGCCGTCGCCGAGAAGGGGAAGGAACGGGCACCGGTCGCCTCCTACGCCCCGGTCTCCCCCGCGGGCATCGGCGGCAGCCTCGGCCTGTCCGTCGTGACGTTCAGCCGCTTCCCGGTGGAGGCCGTGCCGGTGCGCTGGCCGGGCCTGATCCCCGCCGCCGCGCTGCTCGCGCTGGCCATCACGGGCTTCTTCCTGCTGCGGCGCACGGTCGTCGCGCCGATCCGCCGGCTGCGCACCGACGCGCTCGCCGTCGCCGCCGGGGTGCTCGGCAAGCCGGTCCGGCAGTCGCGGATCCGCGAGGTCAACCGCGTGACCGCCGCCCTCGAGCGGTCCCGCGCCAAGCTGCGCCGCCGCAAACCCGCACCGAAGGTGCGTCCGTTCCTGTCCGCGCAGCTCGTCATCGTGCTGGTCGCGCTGGCCCTGCTCGGCTGGTCCGGCGCGGTCGCCGCGACGCTCGGCCGGCAGCACGCCGAGGTGTCGCCGACCATGCTCAGCGAACACGGCGTCCGCGTCACGCGCTCGGCCGACACGCTGCGCCGCAGCCTCGCCGAAGGCCTCACCGACCTGCAGTCCGTCGCCCGGCTCGGCAAGGGCAAGGAGCCCGGGCAGCTGCGCGGCATGCTCGACCGGCTGGCCGGCACCGAGAGCCGGTTCCGCAGCGTCTACGTCGCCGACGAGCAAGGCGCCGTCCAGCTGCTCGCCGGGCGCGAGTCGCTGCGCGACCCCGGGAAGCTACCCGAGGGCGAAGGCCTGCGCCAGCACAACACGAGCGGCCGGGTCCCGGTCGTCTACGCCTTCACGCCGCTGCCGGATTCGAAGAACGTCCTGGTCGGCGAGTACGACGTGCCGCGGATGGCCGAGCTGCTCGGCTCCGCTGGCGGCCGCGTCCGCGTCGTCGACGAGGGCAAGCGCACGATCGCCGACACCGAGGGCTACCTCGCGTTCTCCCCGCTGTCGGACCCGGCGCTGATCAAGAACGTCGACGCCGCGCAGTCCGGCAAGGACGCCCGCGAGACGACGTCGTCCGCGCTGGTGGCGGCGCAGCGCCTGGCCGACAAGGGCAACGCCGCGACGCTCAAGTGGGTCGTCGTCGCCGAGCAGCCGATCGGCTCGCTCGGGGTGGCGGACAACACCGTGCGCTCGGGCGCGCGGGTCGCCGCGCTGCTCACCGCCGTCGTCGCGCTGATGCTGTTCGCCTGGCACCTGCTGGTCGTCGTGCGGCCGCTGCGGCGGGTCGGTGACGAGGCGCGGCAGATCGCGGCCGGCGACACCGGCGCGGTCGTCTACCCGCAGCGCCAGGACGAGATCGGCACCGTCGCCTCCTGCGTCGAGATCTGCCGCCAGGCCCTGACCGACGGTCGCGACCGGCTCGGCGAGGTCCGGCGGCCGACGGGTGCGGCGACCGACGAGACCGAGCTGCTCCAGAAGATCGTGGACGAGCCGGCGCCGAAGCGGCAGCCGAGGCCACAGCCGCCGCGTCCGGCCCGCCCGGCCCGGCCCCGCCCGCAGACGCCGCCGCGCGTGGCGGCCCGGACGCCCGAGGAAAAGGCCACGCGCGACTACCTCAGCTGGCTGGACGGGGCCGGGGTCTGACGTGACGTTCCTCTACGTCGTGCTGGTCCTGGCATCGGCGGCGATGCTGGCCGCCGGGATCGCCGAGCAGCGGCAGCACTACAAGCACCTGCACAGCATCCCGACGCGCGTGCTGGTCAACGGCATCCGCGGCAAGTCGTCCATCACCCGCCTCTGCGCGGGCGCGCTGCGCGGCGGCGGGCTCGTCACCACGGCGAAGACCACCGGTACGGCGGCCCGGTTCATCCACCCCGACGGCAGCGAGGAGCCGGTCTACCGCAAGTTCGGCATCGCGAACGTCGTCGAGCAGATCGGCATCGTCCGCCGGGCCGCCGCCTACCGGCCCGACGCGCTGGTCATCGAGTGCATGGCCGTCATGCCGGACCTGCAGGAGATCAACCAGAGCAAGCTGATCCGCTCGACCATCGGCGTGCTCTGCAACGTCCGCGAGGACCACCTCGCCGAGATGGGTCCCACGCTCGACGACGTCGCCCGCTCGCTGAGCCGGTCGATGCCGGTCGGCGGGATCTGCCTGACCGCGGAGAAGGACCGGCTGCACATCCTGCAAGAGGAGGCCGACAAGCGGAACTGCGAGCTCATCGCCGTCGACCCCGAATCGGTCACCGACGCCGAGATGCGCCGCTTCAGCTGGATCACGTTCAAGGAGAACGTCGCCATCGCGCTGGCCGTGGCGGACCTGCTCAACGTCAACCGGCAGCTCGCGCTGGAAGGCATGTGGGCCGCGCCGCCGGACCCGGGCGTGCTGCAGGTCCACCGGTACCGCGCCGGACGGCGGCTCCTGCGCTTCGCCAACGTCTTCGCCGCGAACGACCCCGAATCGACGTTGCTGAACATCGACCAGCTCCGCCGCCAGGGCGCGATCAGCGACCCGCTGCACGTGATCATCAACTGCCGCCCGGACCGCGTCGAACGCAACGGCCAGATGGGCGCGCTCATCCCGAAGATCGCCCCGGAACGCGTGGTGCTGATCGGCGAGCCGACGCGCAGCGCGCGGGTCGCGATCCCGAGCGAGTGGCACGACCGCGTCGTCGACCTCGGCGGTTCGCGGTCGCCGCGGGAACTGCTGCGCGGGATCGTCGGCGGCGTCGGGCGCCAGGCGTCGCTGATCGCCATCGGCAACATCCACGGCCAGGGGGAACTGCTCATCGAGGAACTCGCCAAACTGGAACCGGTCGCCTGATGCTCACCACGTCCCTCGCCCCCGAGGTCGCCACCGTCGGCCTGGCCATCGGCCTGCTGCTGTCGCTGGTCTGCTACCTCACGACGAACCTGTCGCCCGGCGGGATGATCACACCCGGCTGGATCGCGCTGACCATGGTCGAGGACTACCGGCGCGCGGCGATCATCGTCCTGATGACGGCGCTGACCTTCGGCGGCACGAAAGCGTTGCAGCGCATGGTCATCCTCTACGGCAAGCGGCTCTTCGCCGCGGTCGTGCTGCTCGGCGTCGTGCTCCAGACGACGTTGCTCCTCTTCCTCCAGGCCGACTTCCCGCTGCTGTTCGTGCACCAGACGCTCGGGTTCGTCGTGCCCGGCCTGGTCGCCTACCAGCTGGTGCGGCAGAAGCCGGTGGCCACGATGCTCGCGACCGGCGGGGTGAGCCTGGCCAGCTACGCGATCCTGATCAGCGGGGTGCTGGTCGGGCTGGTTCCCACGGTGTGAGGTGACGATGCGCAAGGCGGTCCGGATCGGCGTGCTGGCCGCGGTCATCGGCGTGTCCGGCACGGCGGCGGTCTACGTCGCCACGCAGGACCGGCAGGGCATCACGGCCATCTCGGCGTCGGCCGCGCCCTCGGGCGCGGCCGTCACCGGCGGGTACACCTACGAGCGGCTGGAGAACCCGGCCCGGACGGTCGTGCGCGACGCGGCGGGCGCGCAGCTCGCGTCCTTCACCGACGGCTCCCGCACGGCGATGCTGACGGGCCGCTCGCGGACCTTCACCGAGCCGAAGTTCACCAAGGTCAGCATCACCTCGACGGCCTGGATCCGGCTCGCGCCGCAGGTGTGGCACGGGGGCGCGGAGAAGGAGAAGTGGTTCACCGACTGGCTGCCGAAGGCGGTCGGCGACACCGATCCGGACATCCTGGCCATCGCGTTGCAGTACACCGACGGCGCGGCCGACCAGACCGCGAAGAAGCTGCGGATCGCCGGGGACGCCAACTTCGGCCCGGACAGCGCCGAGGGCCGGCTCGAGAAGTCGGATTTCTACGACTACCTGGGCATCGGCTGGGACTTCCCGGGTGGCGTCCACGAGGCGGCGGAGCCGGCGCGAGCGCGGTCGCTGGACTGCTCCGGGTTCGTGCGGATGGTGTACGGCTACCGGTCGGGCTACCCGCTGCTCGGGACGAACACGAAGGGCCCCGGCCTGCCGCGCCGGGCGTGGGCGCTGTCGGAGCTGGGCCCGGGCACCGAGGTCATCCACGACGAGAAGAAGCAGGCGACGGACTTCAGCACGCTCCAACCGGGTGACGTGCTGTTCTTCAACCTCGAGCCCCAGCTGGGGACGCAGGTGTCGCACACGGGCATCTACCTGGGCATCGACAGCGACGGCCACCACCGCGTGCTGTCCAGCCGGAAGGTGGCGAACGGGCCGACCTTCGGGGACGCCGGCGGGGTGTCGCTGATCGACGGCTCCGGGACGTACGCGAAGGCGTTCCGCGCGGCGAAGCGCCTCTAAGCCACGTACGTCACCTTGACGCACCTCGACCGGCACCGGAGAGTGGAGCCGATACCCACGCGTCGGCAGGTGGAGGAACCCGGTGAGAGTCCGGGGCGGTCCCGCCACTGTCATCGGAGAGCGCTGTATCCGATTGCCCCTCCGAGGGAGGGAGTACGTCGGGGCTCCGAGAGCCAGGAACTCCGGCCGGCGCGCCCGTCTACCCGGGGCGCGGACCCCGAGGAGGAACCTCGTGATCCTGCTGCTGTCCACTTCGGACACCGACCTGCTCAGCGCCCGTTCGGCCGAGGGCTCGTACCGGCTCGCGAACCCGTCGCGCATCGACGTCGGCGAGCTGCCCGCGCTCTTGGATGGCGTGAAGATCGTGGTCGTCCGGATTCTCGGCACCCCGCGGACCTGGCAGGACGGCCTGGACACGCTGCGGGCGTCGGGCGCGCACGTCGTCGTCCTGGGCGGGGAGCAGACGCCGGACGCCGAGCTGATGAAGCTCTCGACCGTCCCGGCCGGCATCGCCGCCGAGGCCCACGCCTACCTGGCGCAGGGCGGGCCGGCGAACCTCACGCAGCTGCACCGGTTCCTCTCCGACACGCTCCTGCTGACCGGCGACGGCTTCGAGCCGCCCGCCCGCCAGCCCGAATGGGGCGTCCTCGAACGTCCTTCGCGGGGTGACGGCCCGGTCATCGGCATCCTGTACTACCGGGCGCACCACCTGTCCGGGAACACGCACTTCGTGCACGCGCTCGCCGACGAAATCGAAGCGGCGGGCGGGCGCGCGTTGCCGATCTACTGTGCTTCGCTGCGTACGCGCGAGCCGGAGATGATGGCCGAGTTGGGGAAGGTGGACGCCCTGCTGGTCACGGTGCTCGCGGCGGGCGGCACGCGGCCGTCCGAGGTGGGCGCCGGGGGCGACGACGAGGCGTGGGACGTCGCCGAGATGGCCGCGCTCGACGTCCCGATCCTGCAGGCGCTGTGCCTGACCAGCGACCGCGAGACGTGGGCGGCCAACGACGACGGCCTGTCGCCGCTCGACGCCGGGAACCAGATGGCCGTCCCGGAGTTCGACGGGCGGCTGATCACGGTGCCGTTCTCGTTCAAGGAGCTGGACGAGGACGGTCTCCCCCGGTACGTGCCGGACACCGAACGCGCGTCCCGCGTCGCTCGCATCGCGCTGGCGCACGCCCGCCTGCGTCATACCCCACCGGCTTCTCGGCGGATCGCGCTGATGCTGTCCGCGTACCCGACGAAGCACTCTCGCGTCGGCAACGCGGTCGGGCTGGACACGCCGGCGTCGGCGATCGAGCTGCTGCGGCGGATGCGCGCCCAGGGTTACGACCTGGGACCGGACGCGTTTCCCGGCGTCGACCCGACCGGCACCGACCAGCCCGACGGGGACGCGTTGATCCACGCGCTGATCGCCGCCGGCGGGCAGGACCCGGAGTGGCTGACCGAGGAACAGCTGTCCGGCAACCCGATCCGGGTGCCCGCTTCCCGGTATCGCGAGTGGTTCGCCGAGCTGCCCGCGGAGCTGCGGGCGGGCGTCGAGGAGCACTGGGGCCCGGCGCCCGGTGAGCTGTACGTCGACAACGGCGACATCGTGCTGGCGTCGCTGCAGAGCGGCAACGTGATCATCATGATCCAGCCGCCGCGCGGGTTCGGCGAGAACCCGGTCGCGATCTACCACAACCCGGACCTGCCGCCGAGCCACCACTACCTGGCCGCGTACCGGTGGCTGGAGGAGGAGTTCGGCGCGCACGCGGTCGTCCACCTGGGCAAGCACGGGTCCCTGGAGTGGCTGCCGGGCAAGACGGCCGGGCTGTCGGCGTCGTGCGCGCCGGACGCGGTGCTCGGGAACCTGCCGCTGGTGTACCCGTTCCTGATCAACGACCCGGGCGAGGGCGCGCAGGCGAAGCGGCGGGCGCACGCGACGATCGTCGACCACCTGATCCCGCCGATGGCGCGCGCGGAGTCCTACGGCGACCTGGCGCGGCTGGAACAGCTGCTCGACGAGCACGCGAACATCGCGGCGATGGACCCGGCGAAGCTGCCGGCGATCCGCGCGCAGATCTGGACGTTGATCCAGGCGGCGAAGCTGGACCACGACCTCGGCGTCGACGAACGCCCGCACGACGCGGAGTTCGACGACTTCCTGCTGCACATCGACGGCTGGCTCTGCGAGGTCAAGGACGCGCAGATCCGCGACGGGCTCCATGTGCTGGGTTCGGCGCCGACCGGCGAAGCACGCGTCAACCTGGTGCTGGCGATGCTGCGGGCACAGCAGATGTGGGGCGGCAAGCAGGGCGCGGTGCCGGGGCTGCGGTCCGCGTTGGGACTGAAGGAAGACGCGCCGCTGTCCGAAGTGGACACTGTCGAGACGACGGCTCGTGCGTTGGTCTCGGAGATGGAGGCGCGCTCGTGGGACGTCTCGGCGGTTGCGTCGGTGACGTCGGACGCCGAGGTCGCGCGGGTGCTTTCGTTCGCGGCTTCCGAGATCGTGCCGCGACTGGCGGGAACGTCCGCGGAGCTGGACGCGGTGCTGCACGCGCTGGACGGCGGGTACATCCCGGCAGGGCCGAGCGGATCGCCGTTGCGCGGGCTGGTGAACGTCCTGCCGACGGGCCGCAACTTCTACACGGTCGACCCGAAGGCCATCCCGAGCCGGCTGGCGTGGGAGACGGGGCAGGCACTGGCGGACTCGCTGCTTCGCCGCTATCGCGAGGACAACGGCGACTGGCCGCGCTCGGTCGGGTTGTCGGTGTGGGGAACGTCGGCGATGCGCACGTCGGGCGACGACGCGGCGGAAGTCCTGGCGCTGCTGGGAGTCCAGCCGGTGTGGGACGAAGCATCGCGGCGCGTGACGGGGATCGAAGCGATTCCCCTGGCGGAGCTGGGCCGGCCGCGCATCGACGTGACGATCCGGATCAGCGGCTTCTTCCGGGACGCGTTCCCGCACGTGATCACGCTTCTCGACGACGCGGTGCGCCTGGTGGCCTCTTTGGACGAACCGTCGTCGGAGAACTTCGTCCGGGCGCACGTTTCCGCGGACATGGCCGCACACGGCGATTCCCGCCGGGCGACAACGCGGATCTTCGGTTCGAAGCCGGGCGCGTACGGCGCGGGTTTGCTGCCGTTGATGGACAGCGGAAACTGGCGCGACGACAAGGACCTGGCGGAGGTGTACGCGGTCTGGGGAGGTTTCGCGTACGGCCGAGACCTGGACGGCCGCCCGGCGCGCGAGGACATGGAGAACTCGTACAAGCGCATCGTGGTGGCGGCGAAGAACACGGACACGCGCGAGCACGACATCGCGGACTCGGACGACTACTTCCAGTACCACGGCGGGATGATCGCGACGGTCCGGGCGTTGACGGGCACGGCCCCGGCGTCGTACGTGGGCGACAGCACGTCCCCGGACGCGGTCCGCACGCGGACGCTGGGCGAGGAGACGGCCCGGGTGTTCCGCGCCCGGGTGGTCAACCCGCGCTGGCTGGCGGCGATGCGACGGCACGGGTACAAGGGGGCGTTCGAGCTGGCGGCCACAGTGGACTACTTGTTCGGCTTCGACGCGACGGCGGGCGTGGTCGGCGACTGGATGTACGAGAAGCTGACCGAGTCGTACGTGCTGGACGAGGTGAACCAGGAGTTCCTGCGGCAGGCGAACCCGTGGGCGCTGCGGGGGATCGTGGAGCGGTTGAACGAGGCCGCGGACCGGGGGCTTTGGGAGGAGCCGGACCCTTCGCTGCTGGAGAAGATGCGCGAGGTGTACCTGTCCCTGGAGGGTGACCTCGAGTCGGAGTAGAAACGCCTGGGAAACGCGGGCCGGAGTTGGGTGGCGGCCATGATCACCGCTGCCCCTCCGAAAACCCGTCCCTGGGCGCTTCCCCTCGTCTGCCTCGGCGCCGCCCTGCTTTACGCCTGGAAGATCGGCGACGGGCAGCTCGGGAACACCTACTACTCCGCCGCCGCCAAGTCGATGACCGAAAGCTTCACCAACTTCCTCTTCGGCTCCTTCGACCCCTACGGCGTCGTCACCGTCGACAAACCGCCGATGGCCCTGTGGCCGCAAGCCCTCTCCGTCCTGGTTTTCGGCTTCCACGGCTGGGCCCTGCTGCTGCCCCAGGTCCTCGAAGGCGTCGCCGCGGTGTTCCTCCTGCACCGCACCGTCCGGATCTGGGCCGGCGAGAACGTCGCCCTCCTGGCCGCCGCCATCCTCGCGCTGACCCCGGTCACCGTCATCATCAACCGCGACAACAACCCCGACACCCTGCTCGTCCTCTTCCTCGTCGCCGCCGCGTACGCGCTCACCCGCGCGCTCCGGGACGGCCGGCACTGGCTGTGGTGGTGCGCCTTCTTCGTCGGCTGCGGCTTCCTCACCAAGATGCTGCAAGCGTGGATCATCGTCCCCGCGCTGGTCGCCGCCTACCTCGCCGGGACGAGCGGGCCGCTGCGACGTCGCCTGCTCGACGTCCTCGGCGCGGGCCTCGTGCTCGTCGTCTCGTCGTTCTGGTGGATCGCGCTCTACGACTGGTGGCCCGGCGCCAAGCCGTATATGGGCGGCAGCGAAGACGGCTCCGCGTGGGACCTCGTCTTCGGCTACAACGGCTTCGGCCGCCTCTCCGGCGACGGCGAAGGCGGCGGCATGATGATCATGCGCAACGGGCAGCAGACCATGAGCTCCTTCGGCGGCGACCCCGGACCGGGCCGGATGTTCAACGACCTCGTCGGCGGGCAGATCTCGTGGCTGCTGCCGCTGTCCCTCGTCGTCCTGGTCGTCATCGGGCGCCGGTGGCGCGACGCCGGCTGGCTGCTCTGGGGCGGCTGGCTGCTCGTGACGGCCGTGGTCTTCAGCTTCGCCGGCGGCATCTGGCACCCGTACTACACGACGGCGATGGCCCCCGCCGTCGCCGCGGTCTCCGCCGCCGGGCTGGCGCTGCTGTGGCGGCGGTACCGGCGGACCCTGCTCCCCCTGGTCATCGCGCTGACCGCGGCCTGGGCGTTCGTCCTGACTTCGCGCGACACGTCGTTCCACGGCTGGACGCGCTGGGCGGTCGCCGGCACCGCCGCGGCGGCCATCGCGGGCCTGCTCGTCGCGCGCGACCGGTGGACACTCGCCGCCGCGCTGGTGCCGCTGCTGCTCACGCCCGCCGTGTGGTCGTACGCCGCCGCGCAGAGCACGTCGGCCGGGACGCTGCCCGCCGCCGGCCCGGCCACCGGACCGGGCGCGCCGCCCCCGCCGTCGCCCGGCGGACCGGGACCGCGGTTGATGCTCTCCGGCGGCGACGGCACCGCCACGCTGTCCGACGAGCAACGCCGCATCCTCGACTACGCCCGTCGCGACGGGACCGAAATCACCCTGGCGGTGAACGCCGAAGCGGGCGCGGTCGCGCCGTTCCTCATCGACTCCGACGCGACCGTGATCGGCATGGGCGGCTTCGGCGGCCGCGACGACGCGCCGTCGGTCGCGCAGCTCGACCGCTGGCTCGCGGAGGGCAAGTTGCGGTACGTGTTGAGCGGCGCCGGCACCCCGCCCGGGCCGCCGCGGAGCCCCGTCCAGGGCGAACGCCAACGCTGGATCGAGCAGCACTGCACGATCGTCGACGCGGGCGCGTACGGTGGCGGCCACCCGGGCCCGACGCGCGTCATCGGCGGCGCGGACACGCTTTACCGGTGCCGCTAACGGCGAGGAAACACCGCCGCGGCGATCATCGGGGCATGCGGGTATTGGTGGTGGAAGACGAGCCGATGCTCGCGGACGCGATCGCGGAGTGGCTGCGCGACGAGTCGCACGCGGTCGACATCGCCCACGACGGCGGTGCCGCGCTCGACCGGATCGCCGTCCACGACTACGACGTCGTCGTGCTCGACCGGGACCTGCCGGTCGTGCACGGCGACGACGTCTGCCGGCAGGTCGTCGCGTCCGAGGCGGCGACGCGGGTGCTGATGCTCACCGCCGCGGTCGAGGTCACCGACCGCGTCGCGGGACTGTCCCTCGGCGCCGACGACTACCTGACGAAGCCGTTCGCCTTCCCCGAACTGGCCGCGCGCATCCAGTCGCTGGGGCGGCGCTGCCGGCCGGCCGCGCCGCCGGTGTTGTGCCGCTCCGGCGTCACGCTCGACCCGGCGCGGCACGAGGTGTTCCGCGACGGGCGCTACCTGCCGCTGTCCAAAAAGGAGTTCGCCGTGCTCGCCGAGCTGCTGCGCGCGGACGGCGCGGCCGTGTCCGCCGAACACCTGCTGGAGAAGGTGTGGGACGAGCACGCGGACCCGTTCACCGGCGCCGTCCGGCTCACCATCCTCAAGCTGCGCCGCAAGCTCGGCGACCCGCCGCTGGTGGAGACGGTCACCGGCGTCGGCTACCGGCTCCGGTGAGCCTCCGGCTGCGGCTGACCGTCCTGTACGGCGGCCTGTTCCTGCTGGCCGGCGGCGTGCTGCTGGGCGTGACGTACCTGCTGTTCACCCAGCAGGTCGGCCGGCGGGTCACGGTGATCTCGGGCAGCCCGCCGCCGGGACTGCCCACGCTGCCGTCGCTCGAGGCCCTCGACGAGCAGGCGCGGCAGGTGCGCGCCGCGGCGGCGACGTCGCTGCTGACGCAGGGGGCGATCGCGCTCGGCGCGGTGGCGGTGCTGGCGGCCGCGCTGGGCTGGCTGGTGGCGGGGCGCGCGCTGGCGCCGTTGCGGCAGGTGACGGACACCGCGCGCGGCATCGCGGCGGCGGCCGACCCGGGCGGCCACGCGCGGATCGCGTTGCGCGGCCCGGACGACGAGGTGAAGGACCTCGCCGACGCGTTCGACGTGATGGTCGAGCGCCTCGACCGCTCGTTCGACGCGCAACGCCGGTTCGTCGCGAACGCGTCGCACGAGCTGCGCACGCCGCTGACGTTGAACCGGTCGCTGGTCGAGGTGGCGATGCACCGCCGCACGGCGTCGGACGACGTCCGGCAGCTCGGCGGCAAGCTGCTGGAGATCAACGCGCGGCACGAAAAGCTGATCAGCGGGTTGCTGCTGCTGGCCCGGTCGGAGAGCGCGCTGACCGAGCGCTGCCCGGTCGACCTGGCGGCCGTGGTCGCGCACGTGGTGCCGCCGGAGGTGCTCGCCGATCTCGGCGAGGCGACGGCGCCGGGCGACGCGCTGATGCTGGAGCGGCTGGCGCACAACCTGGTGGAGAACGGCCTCCGCCACAACGTGCCGGACGGCTGGGTGCGCGTGACGACCCGGTCGCGGCCGGGGCGGGTGGAGCTGGAAGTGGCGAACAGCGGACCGGTGATCCCGCCGGCTGAGGTGCCGGCGCTGTTCGACCCGTTCCACCGGCGGGCCCGGGTGGCTGCCGAGGGCGCGGGGCTGGGGTTGTCGATCGTGCGCTCGGTGGCGCACGCGCACGGCGGGGAAGTCGTCGCGACGGCGCGGCCGGAAGGTGGCTTGGTGGTGGTCGTGACGCTGCCGGCAGCTTGAGGTGCGTTGCTTCGGGGCGCCGCGCTTCGGCGCGCTCGCCCGCACCGCCGATCGTTTGCCCGCACCGCCTCGCCCTCGCCCGCCGCCGCCTCAGCCGCACCGCCGCGCTCGTTTGCTCGGCACCGCCTCGCCCTCGCCCGCCGCCGCCTCGGCCGCACCGCCGCGCTCGTTTGCTCGCACCGCCGCTTGCCCGAATCTCCGGCGCCGTTGCCCTTCACCGCCGTAGCGCCTCGCCTCGGCGCGCGGGAAACCGGCCGCAGCCTTACTCTCCCGCCTCCGCCACCACGCGGAACCGGCTCGACCTCACCCGCGCGTCCTCGATCGCGGACCAATTTCGGATATTCCGGCGCTTATCGCCCGCCGTTTCCCCCTATCCGACCTTCGCGTCTTGACTTCATCAATGGTCTAGTCCAATAGTTTGTCCACCCTCGATCCCCACCGGGAGGACAGATCATGCGCAGGAGCAGACTGGCCGCCATCGGGCTCGCCGCCGCCACTTTCGCCGCCACCGCCGTGAGCCTCGTGCTCGGCGCGCCGTCGGCCACCGCGGCGTTGAGCAACAACTGGTACGCCGCCGCGCCTTACCTGATGCCCGTGAGCAACAACCCGCCCGACCCGATCACCGTGATGAACGCGACCGGGCTCAAGGCGTTCCAGCTGGCGTTCATCCTGGCGCCCAACGGCGGCGGCTGCAGCCCGACCTGGGACGGCACCAACGCGGTTTCCTCCGACACCACGGTCGCGAACGTGATCTCGCGGATCCGCGGCGCGGGCGGCGACGTCTCGGTGTCCGTCGGCGGCTACGGCGGCACGAAGCTCGGCCAGACCTGCGGCACCGTCGCGGCGACCGCCGCCGCCTACCAGCAGGTCATCACGAAGTACTCGCTCAAGGCGATCGACTTCGACCTCGAAGAGCCCGAGTACGAGAACACCGCGGCCATCGCGAACGAGCTCGGCGCGGCGAAGACGTTGCAGGCCAACAACCCCGGCCTCTTCGTGTCGGTGACCATGCCGGGCACCGCGGCCGGCACCGGCTGGTTCGGCACACAGCTGCTCGACCAGGCGAAGTCGATCGGCTTCACGCCCAACAACTTCTCGATCATGCCGTTCGACGGCGGGTTCAACGGCGGCTCGTCGCAGGTGTCGGCGCTGGAAGCGTTCCACGGCCTGCTGACGTCGCACCTGGGGTGGGACAGCGCGACCGCGTACTCGCACGAGGGTTTCTCGGGCATGAACGGCAAGTCGGACGCGGCGGAGATGTTCTACACGGCGGACTTCCAGACGGTCTACGACTACGCGACGAGCCACGGCCTCGGCCGCTTCACGTTCTGGTCGGTCAACCGCGACCGCGCCTGCGTCGGCACGACCGACAACGGCGTCTGCAGCAACGTCCCGCAGAACGACTGGGACTTCACGAAGTTCAGCGTCCGCTTCGCCGGCGCTACGCCGCCGCAGACGACGCCGACCGCGACGACGACCCCGACCACCCCGGGCGGCGGCTCCTGCACCGCGGCGGAGTGGGACCGGACGAAGGTCTACGTCAAGGACGACGCCGTTTCGCACAACGGCCACAAGTGGACGGCCAAGTGGTGGACGCAGGGCGAAGAGCCCGGCACCACCGGCGAGTGGGGCGTCTGGGCGGACAACGGCGCCTGCTAGAACTCGAGGTGGGTGTTCTCGCGCTGGACCTCTGGGGTCAGCGCGGGAACCTCCACGACGTGCCGCCCGGCTTCGCGCAGCAGCTCGGTACCCCGGGCGTCGACGAAGACGGGCGGCTCGCGCCAGGCGAACACGACCCGCGGGATCCCGGCGTCGAGGATGAGCTGCGTGCAGCTGCGCGGGTGCGAGCTGCGGTGGCTGCACGGCTCCAGCGAGCTGTACATCGTCGCGCCGGCCAGGCGCGGATCGCCGGCGCACTTGGCGAGCGCGGCTTCCTCGGCGTGGTTGAGCGGATCCCCCTCACCGGAATGCCCGGTGGCGACGACTTCGCCGGCGGCGTCGGTGATGACGGCCCCGACCCGGAAGGTGTGGCTCGGCGGGCATTCGGCGGCGAGCGCGATGGCTTCCCGCAGGCGCGCGATGTCCCGGCCGGTCGGCTCGGGCGCCGCGCGGTACCGGAGGATCGCCATCCCCTGCAGTTCTTCGGCGCTCGTGAGGAGCAACGGACGCGGGTAGAGCCCGGGCCCGACGAACCGCGGCGCGTCCGGCTGCCCGACGAAGAACGGCGCGATCGCGAGCCGCAGCTCGTCGGCGAGGCCTTCGGTGAGGAACCGGGTGTGGATCCCACCGCCGCCCTCGACCAGCAGGTTTTCGATACCGCGCGCGCCGAGGTCGTCCAGGACCCGCGCGAATTCGGGTGGATTCCCGGCATCGACGACGGTGGCGACGTGCTTCAGCGCGTCGGCGGCGCCAGGCGGGGCGTAGACGATCTTTTCGGTGTCCCCGACGGTGAAGAACTGCGCGTCGGGGTCGAGGCCGCGGGTGGTGACGGTGACCTTGACGGGTTGTTCGGGTTTCCCTCGTTCCAGACGTCGTCGCCGCAGCTCGGGGGATCGCACGAGCAGCCGCGGGTTGTCGGCCCGCACGGTCCCGGCGCCGACGAAGATCGCGTCGGCCTCGGCCCGCAACCGGTCCACGACGGCGAAATCGTCCTCTGTGGACAGCACGAGCCGCTCGGGCGAGGTGTCGTCGAGGAAGCCGTCGAGCGACTGCGCGGCGGACAGCAGGACGTGCGGCCGGGTGATCACGCGGCCCAGTATGCCGTAACGCCCTCGGCCGTCCGGGCGTCTCACGACGTATCCCTGTCGAGCCCATCCCCCGGAGCTTTCTGAACATGACAACGCGAGGCTGGTACAAGGAGCGGACGCTGACCACGGTCGACACGGTCGGCCGCGAGGTGTCGGTGACGACCGGACTCACCCGAGACCCGGAGGGCCGCCTGGTGGCGGCCATAGCGATCAGCGACGGCCCGACGGCGATCTACCGCTACGCGGGCGACGTGGGAGAAGGCACGGAGCTGGTGTGCAACGCGACGGACACGGTGAAGGAACTCCGCCGGTTGGCCAGCATGGGGCCGACCATCTAGCGGAGGTCGGGCCGGGCGGGGCCTCGGCGTGCTGCCGGAGCCCCACGGCCCCGGCTGCGCGCGAGCCGCCCGCCCGCGCAAGGCCCGCCCGGCTCGGCCGAGCGGGCCGGCCGTGGATTCGTCCCGTGCCGGCGTCAGGCGGGCAGGACCGCGTACTGGCGGACGTAGAGGTCCGTGTACGTCACCGGGCCGCGGGGGCCGGGGACCTTGTCGAGGTTGATGCCGGTTTCCGGGACCGCGAGCAGCTTGAAGCCGTCGAGGAGGCGGGTCGGGGCGTTCCAGAACACGCCCGTGCCGGTGTAGCCGTCGAAGAACGCGTCGGCGGCCGAGGTGTCCTCGGTCGCGATGCCCGCCGCCAGGCCCGAGGTCTGTTCGTTGGCGATCTCGACCGCGTCGGCGAGCGCGCCGACCTTGGCCACCGTGACCGTCGCCTCGCGGTCGGAGTCCAGCGCCCACTCGTAGCCGATCGCGTGCTCGTGCGGGGCCAGCGACGGCGTCACCCCGCGCTCCGCCAGCGCGTCGGCGATGCCGGGCCAGACGTCGTCGTGGATGCCCTCGTGGATGAGCAGCAGGTTCAGCCGGTTGCACACGCCCAGCCGGTCGAGGCTCGCGAAGACGAGGTCACGCACCTTCGTGACGTCCGCGCCGCGGTCGACGTACAAGACGCCGCCGCCGTCGGCGTGGGCCAGCGTGCGCACGCCGTGGACGGCCGCCTCGGTGGCCAGCGCCCGGGTGCTGTCGCCGCTGCCGCGCAGGATCACCAGCGGGACCAGGTTCGGCAGCCGGACCAGCGCGGACGCCGCCTCGCGCTCCGTCCGCGGCACCAGCTGGACGCAGTCGGCGTCGATGCCGGCCTCGGTCAGCGCCGGGGCGATGACGACCTCGCGCAGCCGCTGGGCCGAGCCGAGTGCGGCCGAGCCGGTGCGCAGCACGCCCGCGTTGCGCGACTTGACCAGCTGCGACGCCACGTCGACAGTCACGTTCGGCCGCGCCTCGTAGTTCGCGCCGATGACGCCGACCGGGCGTCGCCGCTCGACCAGCTTCAGCCCGCCGTCCAGGGTGGACACGTCGACCGAGCGCTCCTGGTGCGGGGCGCCGGCGAGCAGCCGCAGCTGCTCGGCCATGCCGGTCAGGCGCTCCGGGGTGATGGTGAGCCGGTCGAGCAGACCGGCACTCATCCCGTCGGCCTTCGCGCGCTCGACGTCGGCCTGGTTGGCCTCGAGGATCTCGTCGCGGTGGGCGAGCAGCCGCTCGGCCATCCCGGTCAGGGCGGCGTCGACGGCTTCGGCACTCGCGGCGGCGAGCGACGGCGCGGCCAGCTTCGCCGCCCGTGCGCACTCCTCCACGGCCTTGGCGACCTCGTCCATCGTTCGTCTCCCTCCGCGCGGACCAGCGGAGACCAGTTTGCCGCATGGGCGTGGCTAGGCGGCCACGGGCTCCAACAGCCACAGCCCGCCGGCGATCAGGCAGCTGATCGTCGCGACGGCGAAGACCAGCACCCACAGCACCGGCGGCACCGCGGTGAGCCGGCCCAGCTGGTCGGCGTCGGAGTCGCGGGCCTGGCCGCGCCGCCGCTTGACCTGCAGCTCGACCACCGGCCGCACGCCGCCGAACAGCAGGAACCACGTCACGAGGTAGCTGAACGGAGCCTGCACCTCGACCGGCGCGACGAACGCGACCAGCGCGAGCACGACGGCGCTGACGACGACGGTGAACACCCCGTAGGCGTTGCGCACCATCACCAGCACGCCGAGCAGCAGCAGCGCGATCAGCCCCAGGACAGTCCCGACCAGGTCGGCGCCGAGCAGGCTGGCGAACAGCAGCCCCAGCACGGACGGCGCCAGGTACCCGGCCATCGCGGTGAAGGCCATGCCCGGCCCTTCGGGCTTGCCGCGCGAGACGGTGACGCCCGAGGTGTCCGAGTGCAGCTTGATGCCCTGCAGCCGCCGCCCGACCAGCACGGCGGCCAGCGCGTGCCCGGCCTCGTGCACGATGGTGACGCAGTTGCGCGCCATCCGCCACGGAGTGCCCCCGACGAGCACGACCAGCAGCGCCACCCCACCGGCGACGAGCGTGATGACGGCGGGGGTCTGGGCCTGCTCGAGCAGCGACGGAGTGGTGGCGGCCGCACGGAGGGCAGCGCCGACGCCGGCGCGGGCCGGATCGCCGAGCGCGAGTTGAACGGGCGAGCTCACCCGAACACCTCACCACAGGCGACATCTGGCTACGGTGAGTCCCCACGGCTCGCGGTTTCGCGGCTTCGGGTAAGGGGTCGATGTGGTCTCCTTTCGCGGGTTTGGTCGGCGCGGCGGGTTCGGCGGTGCGCGGACGGCGGGAGCGGGGCCGGCGGTGCTCGCTCACCGGCGAGTGAGCCGCGGCCCTCGGCGGGCGCGGGCCCACGTGGGTCGCGCGGGCGGCCGCCGGACTCAGGCTGGCGGCGCCTGCTCACCAGTGGGGCAGCCGCGCCTGGCGGCCGCGGACCCAAGCGGGCAGCCCACGCCGCTGGGATCGAGCCACCCCAGCGCCGGGCGGTACTCGCGTGCCGGCGGACGAGCTGTGGCACTGGCGAGCGCCGCGCGAGGCAGCCGAGCGGGCGCCCGATCGAGCCAGGCTCGGGCAAGCAGAGCCTGCTCACCAGCGCGTGAGGTGTGGCCCGGGCGGGCCCACGCGGGCAAGCGGTCGGCCGCTGGATTCGAGCCGACTCGGGCCGGCTGTGCTGCTCGCCAGTCGGTCAGCCGCGTCCTGCGGCCGCGAGCCCACGCGGGACGAGCGGCGGCTGCCGGACTCGGCTCGGCGACGCCGGCTCACCAGTGAGTGAGCCATGGCCGACGCGGACGCGCAGCCAAGCTACCGAGCCGACGCGATCGGCAAGCCACCCAGCCGAGAAGGTCGGCCCTCAGCTCAGCGGGACTCCCTCATCCGGGCCTCTCCCTCCACTCTGAACAGGAACGACGCCCAGCTCCGGAACGGCGCCCACGCTTCGGCGATCTCCGCCAGTTCCTCCACCCCCGCGTCCGGGAGGTGGTACGCCTCGCGCATGATCTCGTGGAGGCGCGTCTCGGCCCTCGGAAACACGTCCGGGTGGCCTGCCCCGCGGATCAAGATCAGCTCCGCGCTGAACCTGCCCACTCCCGGCAGGACTTGTAGCTGTTTCAGTGCTTCGTCCGCCGGCATCGAGCGCAGCGAAGCCGCGTCGAGGGCGCCGTCACCGGCCGCTTCCGCGATCGCTCGCAAACGCTGCATCTTCGGCCCCGACAAGCCCGGCAGGTACTCCAGCTTCGCCAGCACCGCCGGTGCCGGGAACGACGTCAGGACGCTGCCGCCGACCTCTACCTCCGTTCCGTGGCGCTCGGCCAGGCGGCGGCGCAAGCGGACCGCCTGTGTCATCCAGATGCGATGGCTCAGCACCGCCCAGCACGCCGCCTCGTACGGGGACGCGAACAGCACCGGGCGCAACCCCGGGTGCAGCTCCTGCAGCAGGGACACCACCGGGTCGCGGCCGGCGACCTCGCGGAAGCCGGTGCCGTCGATGTCGAGTGAGCACATCCTCGTCACCTGGGCCACCACCGCTTCCGCCGACGCAGGCGAGCCGTGGACCTCGACCGACACCTCACCCGGCGATCTCTGGCGCAGCACCACTCCCACCGGGGTCCACTCGCCGTCGAGCGGGAACGCCACCCGGAGCGCGCCCGGTTCCGCTTCCGGCTGCCCCGCCGGCGCGAAGCCGGTCAAGAACCTGGCCGCCGCGGCCAGGTCGAACTCGCCCTGCACCGTGATCTCGTTGCCCAGCATGGAAATCGTCATCTCTCCTCCTCGGATCGGGACCTCGGCTGCGACGCTAGGCCGGGACACCGACAATTCCGGGGCTCGAACGCCTGAGCCCGCGGATTGTTCACTCGATCGAGTGCAGTGGATTTGACATACTGCCGGTATCCGAGAGGAGCGCAATGCCGACGAAGACCGCCACCGAACGCCTCGAAGCCCTGCTCGAAACGCCCGCGAAGGCCGGCGACGGCTACCTCGACCTGCTGGGCACCGCCCCCCAGGCCGGCCCGCCGACCGGCCTCACCCAGCGCCTGATGCGCACCACCCTCCTCCCGCAGGTCTACGAGCGGTACTGGCGCCCCGCGCTCGGCCGCGCGCTCAAGGGCCCGCTCGGGCCGAGCATGGCGGGCGAAGTCTGGATCGCGACGGAACTGCTCGCCCTGAAACCCGGCGACACCGCGCTCGACGTCGCCTGCGGGACCGGCCGGTTCACGCGCGCGTTCGGCGCGGCCGTCGGGCCGGACGGGCTCGCCGTCGGCCTCGACGGCGCGCGCTCGATGCTCGGCAAGGCCGCGGCCGAAGCAAGCCCTGGCTCCGTCGCCTACCTGCGCGCGGACGCCGTGCACCTCCCGCTGAAAGAGTCCACTGTGGATGGCCTCTGCTGCTTCGCCGCCCTCCACATGTTCGCCGAGCCCGAGACCGCGTTGGACTCCTTCGCGCGCGTGCTGAAACCCGGCGGCCGGATCGTGTTGCTCACCAGCGCCCGGCGGGGCTGGCAACCCGCGCGAGTCGCGGAGACCGTCGGCGGGATCCTGAGCGGGCAGCGGATGTTCGACCGGGGCGAGATCGCGGCGAGCCTGCGCGCCCGCGGCTTCACCGGGATCACCGAGCGGTACGCGGGCGTCACGCAGATCGTGGCGGGCCGGCTGAGCTGAGCACCGCGGATTGTCGGTGCTGGCGGTTAGCATCGCCCCATGACCCACCACGAGCCCGTCCCGCCCGACGACAGCTACCTGCGTTCCCTGGTCGAGGCCACCGCCGACGCCGTCGCGGCCGCCGAACCGCTGTCCTCGCCGCACACCGGCGCGGACGAGGCGACGCGGGCCGAAGTGACCGCCGCGGTCGAGCGCAGTTCACCCGATCTGGTGGCGTTGAGCCAAGATCTGCACGCCCACCCCGAGGAGGGGTTCGCCGAGCACCGGTCGGTACAGGCCTTGGCAGACCTCCTGAAGCGCCACGGCCACGAAGCGACCGTCGGCGTCGGCGGGCTCGACACCGCGCTGCGCGTCAGCACGCCACCTCGGGACGGTCCGCACATCGCCGTCCTCGCCGAGTACGACGCGCTGCCCGGGCTCGGCCACGCCTGCGGTCACAACGTCATCTGCACGACCGCCGCGGGCGGCTTCCTCGGCGCCGCCACCGTCGCCGAGCGGCTCGGCGGCCGCGTCAGCCTCATCGGCACGCCGGCTGAAGAAGGCGGGGGCGGCAAGGAGATCCTCGCCCGCGCCGGCGTGTTCGACGACGTCGACGCCGTGATCATGCTGCACCCGTTCAGCCACGACATCGCATTGCACCCGTTCCTCGGCCGCCGCCAGCTGGAGATGGTCTTCCACGGCGTCGGCGCCCACGCGAGCGCCCAGCCGTTCATGGGCCGCAACGCCCTCGACGCCGCCGTCGCGGCCTACCAGGGCGTTTCCGCGCTGCGCCAGCAACTCCCGCAGAGCGACCGCGTCCACGGCGTGTTCAGCGACGGCGGCGCGCGGCCGAACGTCATCCCGGCGCGCGCCGCGCTGCTGTTCTACCTGCGCTCCCAAACCCCCGACACCCTGCGCGACCTCGCCGCCCGCATGACGTCGATCGCCGAAGGCGCGGCGGCGATGACCGGCTGCGGGGTCGAGCTGATCTGGGACGCCCAGGCCGCCTACCTGCCGATCCGGTTCAACACCGCGCTCGCCGCGCGCTGGACGGCCAACCAGCTCGGTACCGGCCGCAAGCCGCTCCCGCCGGGCATCGTGCCGGAGTCGCTGACCGGCTCGACGGACCTGGGCAACCTGTCGTACCGGATGCCCGCGCTGCACCCGATGCTCGCCGTCTCGGGACCGACGGTTGCGTTGCACACCAAGGAGTTCGCGGCCGCGGCCGGTTCGGAGACCGGCGACGCGGGCGTCCGGGACGGCGCGCTCGGGCTGGCCCTGACCGCCGCCGACTACCTGGGCGACGCCGAGCTGCGGCAAGCGGTGCACGACGAGTTCGAGGCGGCGGGAGGAGCGCTGGACGTACCGTCGTTCTTCGCGTGACGCCTGAGGATTACCTGAGTTTTCTCAGCTGATTCTTCTCAGCAAAGCCTGAGGTATTTCCACAGGCTGTTCACAAGCACGGGCGCGAATCTAGTGCCATGACCGAGAACGAGAGTCGGCCCGGCCCCGCCTCACCCGGTGGGCACCAGCCGCACCAGAGCACCCAGCAGTACGGGCCGTACGCGCAGCAGCCGCAGCCGCAGCCGCCGCACTACGGCTACCAGCACCAGGCCGCGCCGAACCCTCTGTTCACGCACCAGCCGCCGACGGGTCAGGCGCCTACGGCGCTGAAGACCAAGCCGCGCAAGGGCGGCCGCGTCGCGATGTTCGTCAGCGCGACCGCCCTCGGCGCCGCGCTGGTCGGCGGGGTCGGCGGCGCCGCGATCGTCGGCCTGACCACGAACTCGGCCGACGGCGCGACGACGTCGGTGAGCACGCCGGCCGCGAGCGGGCAGACGGTCGCCAACTCGACCGCCTCCGGCGACGTCAGCGGCGTCGCGGCGAAGGTGACGCCGAGCGTGGTCCAGATCAACGTGACCACCGGCGAGGGCGAGGCCATCGGGTCCGGCGTCATCCTCACCTCGGACGGCCGGATCCTGACCAACGCGCACGTCGTCGACGGCGCCCAGAACGTCGTGATCACGACGTCCGATGGCAAGAAGTACCAGGCCAGCGTGGTCGGCGCGGACACCAAGGCGGACATCGCCGTGGTCCAGGCCCAGAACGCCAGCGGCCTGACCGCCGCGACGCTGGGCGACTCGAGCAAGCTCGTCGTCGGCCAGCAGGTGATCGCGATCGGCTCGCCGGGCGGCCTGCAGAACACCGTCACCACCGGCATCGTCAGCGCGCTCAACCGGAACCTGTCCGACATCGGCGAGGGCCAGCAGCAACAGCAGTCGCCGTTCAGCCGCACGTCGAACCAGGCGCAGGACTCGCCGAGCTACACCGCGATCCAGACGGACGCCTCGATCAACCAGGGCAACTCCGGCGGCGCGCTGGTCGACGCCCAGGGCAACGTCATCGGCATCAACTCCGCCCTCTACAGCCCGACGGCCTCGGCCAACGGCTCGGCGGGCAGCGTCGGGATCGGCTTCGCCATCCCGATCAACGACGCCAAGAAGATCGTCGACCAGATCGTGAACAACTAGGACGCGGACGGGCCGTGGTCGGGGCGGTCCGTCCAACCCGCTTTCGGGGAGCGGGGACAGCGAAGGCCGTTTCGAGAGTCAATCGGGGGCTCTCGAAACGGCCTTCGCGCTGTCTACAGGTCGTAGCTGAGGACCAGCGTGTGGTTCTGCTCGGCGTCCATCTCGATGTTCGCCGTGCCGGAGATCCCGGCCAGCTCGCCGAAGCCCGAGCCGGTGAGGATCTTGAGCGTCAGGCCCGAGTCGTCGGCGGTGTGGTGCAGGACGAAGCCGCCCTTGCGGCCGTCGACTGAGACCTCGAGACGTTCGAAGGCGACATACGCGCGCGAAGTCGCGTTGGACGCCGAGAGCATCTCGACGGTGCTGGTCCCCTCCACCGCCCCGGTGAACGTCTTGGCGATGGCCACCCGGGCGAACTCGGTGCCGCCGGCCTCGTCGGTCGCCTGCGGCTCCCACTTGTCGAGGACGAACGACGCGGTCGCAGTGCTGGTCATGGCTTTCCCCTGTCTCGATGGTGGAGCCAGCTTGGCAGCCATACCTGACAGTTCGCGTCAGGTTTTGTCAGCGCCTCCGGTTGCCGAACAGCCCGCGCGTGATCTCCCGGCCCAGCGCGCTCGCGGCGGACCGCATGAACGACTTCACGGCCGGGTTCTTCATCGCCGACTCGATGAAACCCGGCTCGTCCTTGCCGGGAGCCTGCGCCGGGGCAGGAGCGTCAGGAGACGGGGCGGGGGCGGGCGCGGCGGCGACCTTGGCCGCGAGCTGCTCGTAAGCGGACTCGCGGTCGATCGTCTCGGCGTACTTCGCATGCAGGTCGGACGAAGAAACCGAAGCGGCGACAGCCTCGTCGCCGATCGAGCCCATCTTCGACCGCGGCGCCCGCAGCCGCGTCCACGCCACCGGCGTCGGCGCACCCCGCTCCGACAGCACCGTGACGATCGCTTCGCCGATGCCCAGCGACGTCAACGCCGTGTCGAGCTCGTAGAACTTCGTCTTCGGGTACGTCTTCACGGTCTTGGCCAGCGCCGCCTGGTCGTCCGGGGTGAACGCCCGCAGCGCGTGCTGGATCCGCGCGCCGAGCTGCGAAAGCACGTTGTTCGGGATGTCCGTGGGCAGCTGCGTGCAGAAGAACACGCCGACGCCCTTCGACCGGATCAGCTTCACGGTCTGCTCGATGCGTTCGAGAAACGCCTTCGACGCATCGTTGAACAGCAGGTGGGCTTCATCGAAGAAGAAGACCAGCTTCGGCTTGTCGAGGTCGCCTTCCTCCGGCAGCTCCTCGAACAGCTCGGCCAGCAGCCACATCAGGAACGTCGAGAACAGCGCCGGCTTCGACTGCAGGTTGTCCAGCTCCAGCAGTGTGACGACGCCCTTGCCGTCCCGTGCGCGCATGAGGTCGTGGACGTCCAGCTCGGGCTCGCCGAAGAAGTCCTCGCCGCCCTGCGCTTCGAGATTGGACAGGGACCGCAGGATCACGCCGGCCGTCGCGGCCGAGACCCCGCCGATGCCCTTGAGGTCCTCCTTGCCCTCGTCGCTGGTCAGGTGCGTGATCACCGACCGGAGGTCCTTCGTGTCCAGCAGCGCGAGGCCGCGCTGGTCCGCCCAGTGGAAGATCAGCCCGAGCGTCGACTCCTGCGTCTCGTTCAGCCCGAGCACCTTGGACAGCAGCACCGGACCGAAACTCGTGATCGTCGCGCGGATCGGCGAGCCCTTGCCGCCGGTCCCCAGCGAGAGGAACTGCACGGGGAACGCCGTGCCGGACCAGTCGTCGCCCAGCTCCTGAGAGCGCTTCGCGACCTTGTCGTTCGCCTCGCCGGCCGCGGCCAGCCCGGACAGGTCGCCCTTCACGTCCGCGAGCACCACCGGCACCCCGGCCGCCGACAGCTGCTCCGCCACCAGCTGCAACGTCTTCGTCTTGCCCGTTCCGGTCGCGCCGGCCACCAGGCCGTGCCGGTTCAGCGTCGCCAACGGCAGGCGCACCGCGGCCGCGGCGTCCGCCGTGCCGTCGATCACCACCGCGCCCAGCTCCAGCGCGGCACCCTCACTCGCATAACCGGCGGCGATCTCACTCGCCGGCGACCCCTGCTCCGTCACTTGCAGCTCCCCGATCGTGTGTCCTGCACCACACTGGGAGCGTAACGCGCCGTACGCACAGGTAACGCCCGTCGTATCCCCGTGTCGGGTTAGGGTCACCAGGTGACCGACCGCCTAGTCTGGATCGACTGCGAAATGACGGGGCTCGACCTCGGCAAGGAAGCGTTGATCGAAATCGCCGCCCTCGTCACCGACGCGGAGCTGAACGTGCTCGGCGACGGAGTCGACATCGTCATCCACGCCGACGAGGAAAAACTCGCCGGGATGCCCGACGTCGTCCGCGAGATGCACGCCCACTCCGGCCTCACCGAAGAGGTCCGCCGTTCGACCGTGACCCTCGAGGAAGCCGAACGCCGCGTCCTCGAGTACATCCGCGAGCACGTCCCCGAGTCGGGCACCGCGCCGCTCGCCGGCAACTCCATCGCCACGGACCGCGGCTTCATCGCCCGCGACATGCCGGACCTCGACGCCCACCTGCACTACCGCATGGTCGACGTCTCCTCCGTCAAGGAGCTCGTCCGCCGCTGGTACCCGCGGATCTACTACGCCAAGCCGGAGAAGGGCCTCGCGCACCGGGCCCTCGCCGACATCAAGGAATCCATCGGCGAACTCGACTACTACCGGCGCGTCGCCTTCGTGCCACAACCCGGCCCGACCAGCGACGAAGCCAAGGCTGTGGCCGCTGAAGTGCAGGAACGGCACCAGGGGTAACCCCCTGCAATCCGGTTGAGGGCACCCGCTACGATTACTCCCAGCGAGGTGATCGCAAGCGGATCCCCTTGGCAATGGTGGGCGTAGCTCAGCTGGTAGAGCACCTGGTTGTGGTCCAGGAGGTCGCGGGTTCGAAACCCGTCGCTCACCCCATCACCCCAGTTCGGACTTCGATCCGAGCTGGGGTTTTTGCGTTCCGCCGTCGGTGGCAACCCTCACGTCCGGATGGCTCAGCGTGCGAGCCGCCGTATGCCGGTGCACGGTGTTCGGGTGGCACGTTCAGGACCGAAGCTCAGGCGGAAGAAGAAACTGCGGTACGAGGACATCACCGTCGTCGACCAGTCGCTGCTCAAGCGCGCGGTGGGGGCCGCCGCGCTGGGCAATGCCATGGAGTGGTTCGACTTCGGCGTCTACGCCTACATCGCCGACACCATCGCCGAGGTGTTCTTCCCGCCGACCGTGTCCCCCGGCGTCCGGCTGATCGGGACGTTCGGCGCGTTCACCGCCGCCTTCCTCATGCGGCCGCTCGGCGGCCTGGTCTTCGGGCCGCTCGGCGACCGGATCGGGCGGCAGAAGGTCCTCGCCGTCACCATGATCATGATGGCCATCGGGACCCTCTGCATCGGGCTGATCCCGTCGTACTCGAGCATCGGCGTCTGGTCGCCGATCCTGCTGGTGGTCGCGCGGATGGTGCAGGGCTTCTCCACCGGCGGCGAGTACGGCGGCGCGACCACCTTCATCGCCGAGTACTCACCCGACAAACGACGCGGGTTCATGGGGTCCTGGCTCGAGTTCGGGACGCTGTCCGGGTACGTGCTCGGCGCGTCCGTCGTCACCGGGATGAAGGCGTGGGTCCCCCACGAGACACTGCTCGACTGGGGCTGGCGCATCCCGTTCCTGGTCGCCGGGCCGCTCGGGATCATCGGCCTCTACCTGCGGCTGAAGCTCGAAGAGACGCCCGCGTTCCAGAAGCACGCCGAAGAAGCGGAGAAGCGCGGGCGCTCCGGCGAGCCGTTCTGGAAGATGTTCACCGAGTACTGGCCCGCGCTGCTCATCTGCGTCGGCCTGGTGCTCGTGTTCAACGTCACCGACTACATGCTGCTGTCGTACATGCCGACGTACCTGTCCGAGCAGCTGCACCTCGACGCCACCCACGGCCTGCTGCTGATCATCGTCGTCATGGTCGTGATGATGCTGATCATCCTCGTCGGCGGGCGGATCACCGACCTCGTCGGCCGCAAGCCCGTCATGATGGCCGGCTGCATCGGGTTCGTCGTCTTCTCGTGGCCGCTGATGCTGCTGGTGCACGACGGCGGCCTCGTTCTCACCTTCCTCGGCCTGATGGGCCTCGGCCTGCTGTTGCTCTGCTTCGAGGTGTCGATGCCCGCAGCGTTGCCGGCGCTCTTCCCCACGGCCATCCGCTACGGCGCGTTGTCGATCGCGTTCAACATCTCGGTGTCGCTCTTCGGCGGCACGACGCCGCTGGTGATGCAGGCACTGATCTCGTCGACCAAGCACGACTTCTGGCCGGCCTGGTACCTGATGGCGGCCGGCGTGGTCGGCGCCGTCGCGGTGTTCTTCAGCCGCGAGACGGCGAACCAGCCCCTGTGGGGTTCGGGCCCGTCGGTCGCGACGGAGGCCGAGGCCCGGGAGCTGGTCCGCGACTCGGGTTAGTTGCCCGCCGTCCGCCACTCGTCCCAGGACAGCTGCCAGACGCTCCAGCCGTCGGTGGGCTCGAGCTTCGGGCCGCCGCTGTTCTGGACCGTGACGATGTCGCCCTTCTTGGACGTGTCCATCAGCCACTTCGTGTTGTCGGTCGAGAGGTTGAGGCAGCCGTGGCTGACGTTGCTGTGGCCCTGCTGCCGCACCGACCACGGCGCGGAGTGGTAGAAGATGCCGCTGTAGGACAGGCGCACCGCGTACTGGACGAAGGTGCTGTACCCGCCGGGCGCGTCTTCGGGGACGCCGTAGGTGGCGGAGTTCATGGTGTAGCCGGTGTGCTCGCTCATGACGGTGTAGGTGCCGGCCGGCGTGTTGTGGCCGGCCTTGCCCATGGAGGTCGGCATGGTCTTGACCTCCTTGTCGTTGATCGTGACGGTCATCTGGTGGGTCTGGCCGTCGGCGACCGCGACGAGCTTGTCGCCGACGGCGGCGTTGATCGTCTTGTCCTCGCGGCCGTAGCTGCCCTTGCCGAGCGCCTTGCCGTAGACGGCGGCGGCCACCTTGATCTTGGTGCCGCTCTTCCAGTAGTCCTTCGGCCGCCAGGTCACCTGCTTGTCGCCGGACCAGCGGAAGGCGCCCTCGGTGGCCGGCTCGGCGGTGACCTTGAGCGCCTTCTCGGCGGCAGCCTTGTCCGCGACGTTCCCGGTGAAGGTGAAGATCAGCGGCATCCCGACGCCGACGGTCTCGCCCTCGTCGAGGTTCACCGAGACGCCGAGCTGGCGCGCGGGCTTGACGGTGCTGAAGCTCGACTCGGCGCTGACCGGCTTCCCGTCGGTGCCGGTGGCGGTCGCGGTCAGCTTGTAGGTCTTGTTGTAGCCGAGCGGCTCGGCGGAGTCCCACCCGGAGCCATCGGCGCGCGCCTTCCCGGCGACGACCTTCCCATCGGCCCCGGTCAGCGTCACGGCACCGACCTTCCCATCGGCAACGACGACGCTGACGGGCTCCCCGGGCGCGACGTCCTTGGCATCCTTGGCGGGAGTGAGCGTGAGCGCGGCCGGCTTCACGGGAACCGGCGGTTTGCTCTGAGACGACGTCGGCGCCGGCGGTTCACCCGAAGGGCTACTGCTGCAGCCGGCCACCGTGAGGCCGATCACCCCCGCGGCCAAGAGCAGCCGCACCCCCGAACTCGTCATGCCCACCTGCCTGTTTCGCCGTCGATGTCCGACTACAGTGTGCCCGACCAGCCCCGACGGGGGTGCGGCAACGTCGAAACCCGGGTTGGGGACCCCCCGTGAAACGGCCTCCGAACCGGGTGCTAATCTTTTCCACGTCGCCGAGGGAAACCTCCGGCAGACACCGGCGCCATTAGCTCAATTGGCAGAGCAGCTGGCTCTTAACCAGCGGGTTCGGGGTTCGAGTCCCTGATGGCGCACCCCCACTCCCCAGGTTGAAGATCTCTTCAGTCTGGGGTTTTGTGGTATCCGGAATCATTTCTTCCGCTTCCTGTCCGTCCACAATGGTCGCCGAAGAGCCCGAGATGTGCCCGAGCTGTCGCGTTGCCGTCCGCGGGATGATCTTGGCCGTCGCCTCGGCTGCGGCCAGCGCCACCTCCGGCAGCACAGTGGTGTAGATGTCGGCGGTCACAGTGATCGACGAATGCCGCAGCATGCTCTGCACGACCTTCATGTCCGCACCCGCAGCGAGCTCCAGCGTCGCAGCACTGTGGCACAGATCATGCAGCCGGATCGGCGGCAGCCCCGCCTCACGTGCCAACTCCTGGAACCGGGCGGTGACATCGGCCGGGCGCAGCGGCCTACCGTCGGGCCCAGTGAACAAGAGGTCCGTGTCGATCCAGTCGCTACCAAGCCGCGCACGGGCCGCGTCCTGGTCGGCCTCATGCTGGCGAAGCACGAGGACCGTGTCGCCGTCCAAGGCCCCGATTCCTTCGGACTTGGTGGTCTTGGGCTTGGACTCACCGGTCTTCTCCCAGCCGTACTGCACGATCTGGTTCGCCACCAGCAGCATTGCCTGATCCAGATAGGTCTCCGAACGTCGCTGCCCGCATGCCTCCCCACGACGGAGCCCGGTGTGCGCTATCACGTTGAGCGTGCGAGGCTGGCGCTGGTGAGCGTGCGGTGCGCATCTCCGTCGACGAAGAGGCGCATGTTCCGGATCAGCTTCAGCGGGTCCTCCGGCGCCGCGGCGAGCTCGGTTTCGATCGCTTGCGCGTCACCCACCATGTCGGTCAGGCGGCCGCCGATGTTCCGGCTCAGGTCACGGATCACCTCCAGTTCGTTCAGGCGGTCGTTGGCTTCCCGCATGGACTTCCGCACGTCGTCAAGATCCTCCTCCTCAGCCGCCGATGCCGCGGCCTGGAGCAGGGCCCGTAGGGGGGATCGGCGCCAGTTGCGGATGTCGGCTTCGACGTCGCGGAGCGCGTGCAGGAAGAGCAGGTAGATCGTCGACCGCACATCGGAGGGCAAGGGCCGCTCCCCCTGGTCGCCACCGTAGACCGCACCGCGATCGCGCGGGACGGCCGCCGTGACGCCGTCGTCGATCGGCGCGAACCGGTAGGTCAGCCGCGCCCGGAGCGGTGCCTCGTCGAGCAAAGCTTCCGCGAGAGCGGCCAGGAGCTGCGGTTCCTGCTCGAAGTCGACGATGTCGATCGAGGCTTCGACGACTTCGCCGAGGGCCATCGGGTCGCGGTCAGTCCCGGGCGCTGCCCAGAAGTCCTCGCGGCCCAGCTGCCGGTCCGCATGGGAGAGGATTCCGTCAAGGATCAGCCTTAAGGCGTGCACGAGGTTGGTCTTGCCGACCCGGTTCGCGCCCACGACGACCGTTCCGGGGCGCAAGAAGATTTCGACATCCTCGAGGTTCCGGAAATTCTTCACGCTCAGTCGTTCGATGTGCATCGTGCTCCGCCCGGTGGTTCCGCGGGACCGTGGCTGTCCATGGTCAAGTCCTCGGCAGAGATATCGTGATCGCGTCGATGAGGTGTTGATGGATTGTGGAGGTCCTTTGTGGCGTCGTCCTAGGCGCAGGACCAGTACGTGGCCGACAACCGCGTCGCGGACCTCACCTTGGCGGGTCCCTGGTCGATTGCAGGGCCGGACAACAGGCCCGACTCGCAGGCGAAGAACGCCGAGTCCGCCTCGCGAGCCCGGCCGACATCGGCACCGCGCGCGGACCGGACGAGCTGTACTTGTCAGCACCTGCCGATCTTTGCCACGCTTCGAATTCACCGTCGCGGCAGCATCGGTGGCGGGGAGTCAGCGGTAGGCTGGAACTCGCTCGGCCTGTCGGCTTCGGGGAGGAATCAGGTGACGTTGGCCGCCATCCAGAGCGCGCTCCGGTCGGGCACACCTCTCAATATGGAACTCCGCCAGCTCGACTCGGCCCTGGTCCGGAAAGCCCTGTCACTCGTCGGAGACGGCGTCGATCCCCGTGGCCTCACCATTTCCAACGCCGGGCTGACCGGCCGGTTGGATCTGCGGGCGATGCGGTTCGCGCACCCTCTTCGATTCGATAATTGCACCTTCGACTCCGTCCTCGATCTCGAAGGCGCTTCCCTGTATGAGCTTTCCCTCACCGATTGCCCCAAGATCCCAGGCCTTCTCGCGAACGGTCTCACGCTCAGCCGGGACCTGACGCTCTCGGGTTCCCGCGTCGCCGGCAGCGAAAAGACGTCCGGCAGCACCTCCAAGGCTGCCGCGATCTGGCTCTGTGAAGCCGACATCGCCGGGAAGATCCTCTGCGTCGGAACCATCATCGATCCGGGCTGCGGGCGCGCCATCCACGCCGACCGGCTCCACGTCGGCGGTACGGTCCGCCTGCTCGATGGATTCATCGCGCGTGGGGAGATCCGGATGATCGGCGCACAGATCGACGGATCCATCGACTTCACCAACGTCTCCGTGCACAGCAGGCGGCGTGCCCTCGACCTCGCCGAGGCCGAAATCGGCGGCAGCATGTTCATCGTGAACCTGATCGGAACACGACCCTCGCACATCCGCGGGCTGATCGACATGGGCAACGCGCGCATCAAGGGAGAGCTTCTGCTGCGCAACACGGTGCTCGAAGAGAACACGTCGAAACGGGAGCCGGAAGAGTACGTCAGCGACAAGCGGCGCGGAACGACCATCAACGCGCCGAGATTGACCGTCGAGGGTGATGTCAGCTTCGAGGGCAACTGCGTCGTCGACGGCGGGATCGACCTCAGCCGCGCCAGTTTGGGGCACTTGATCTTCCACGCCGGCTGCACCCTACGAGCGCCGCATCGAACCGTCCTCGACCTGGCCAGGGCCGACCTCCACGCCGATCTGGTGCTCGCGCCCGGTGTGGAGGTCGCCGGAACCATCCGCATCACGAGCGCTCGCTTCGGCGGCAATGTCATTCTCGCCGGGGCCAAGCTGGATCGTCCGGAGGGACGGTCCCTGCTCGCCGCGCAAGCAGTTCAGGTCGCCGGCGATGTCGAGCTCCAGAATCTGGTCGCGACGGGCGGACAATTGCGTTTCCGCAACGCGACGCTGGGAAGCGTCTTCGACGCGGGCGGCGCGGAGCTGTCGAACCCGTCCGGTTCCACGATCAGCCTGCACCAGGCGGTCGTCGAGGGATCGGTCAACCTCAACGCCGGATTCACCTCGGTCGGCCGGGTCTCACTCAACCGCTGCCTCGTCAAGGGGCGTCTCGAGTGCTCGACGGGTAGCTTCACCGGCGCCCCGCATCCGGAAAGCCCCCGGAAGGCGAACGCTGTCGACGCCATCGCCGCCACCGTTCAAGGCGGGCTCTACCTGGGCTGGCGCGACCTCACCCCAGGCATCGACCTGACCGGCTGCACTACCTCGACGCTGGTCGACGACCCGGCCAGCTGGCCGCCCAGGTATTCCCTCTCAGGGCTGACCTACGACCGGTTCGGGCAGCTCCCGGGCTCGCCACCTGACTCGGTCTGGAACAGCCGAGATCGTCTCGCTTGGCTCGACGGGCAGACTGACTTCGACCGCGGTCCCTACGAACAAGCAGCTCAGGTCTTCCGTCGGCACGGCTTTCCAGCCGAAGCCGAGTCGTTCTTGATCGCACAACGAAGCCGGGCGCGTCGGCACTCACGGCAAGCAGGCCGGCGAGGTCACCCCAAATATGCGCTCAGGAACTTGCGAGACGCCCTCTACGGCGTCTCGGCCGGCTACGGCTTTCGGCCGGCACGCACCCTGTGGGCGATCCTCGCACTGCTCATCGCCGTGGTCATCGGCGTATACGTCCACCAGGCGGACTTCCGCGCCACCGACCCGCGTGGAAACGTCTACTCCCCCGGGGGCCGGCTGGTCACCGTCGCCGACGTACCCACCTCCAGCCCGGCACAGTCCACGAGCGGCCACCGAGGCGACTTCGCCACGAACGCCCCGGCTCCGGCGACGGCCGACGCCTGCGGCGATGGTCAGGTTCGCTGTTTCAACGGGTTCTTCTACGCCGTCGACACGGTCGTGCCGTTGATCTCGTTCAGCCAGCGCAGTACCTGGTACCCCGATACCCGGAGCCCGGCCGGGCTCATGCTGGAAATCCTGCTCAACACCGCGACTGTCCTGGGCTGGCTCCTCTCGTCGATCTTCGCGCTCTCATTCACGCGTTTCGCTCGAAATCTGTGAACCGCGCGCGTCGCCGAACTCGTCGCGCAGTTGGTCGCCGATCTTCCGGGATACGGGCGTGTCCGTAACACCGGCCGCCGGTGCAGAGACTCTGGTGGCGAGGAACGCACACCCGTCGATTCCTCGGACGCCGGAAAGCCCGGGAGGATGTGTGCCGCCGCGATCGCGTCGAAAACGTGCTGTTCTCGCCCTCGTGACGGTGGTCGTGCTGGCAGCGAGCGGGCTGACCGCCTGGCTGCTGACTGGCCCCTCCACTCCGTCCGAAGACACCGCGAGCGGCTCGTTCCGGGACATCGGCGGCGGCGTGAGCGTCTCGGACGGTGCGCCGTCGTCGATGGAGGCGATCCTCGACAACGTGGTTGCGAAGCCGTTCTTCGCGGGGACCGAGTCGCTTAACGGTGTCGTCCACCTGGCACCCGACGGGGATCTGCCGACGCCCGTCACACTCCGGTTCGCGCTGAACCGCCCCGTCGAAGCAGCAGACGTCGTCATCGGCGTCAACCGGACCGGCGCGGCCGACGGCTGGGAGCTCGTGGCACCAACCAAAGTGGAGAGTGGATTCGCCTACGTCACGACCGCCCACCTGTCGCGTTGGGACCCGCTGATCCGGCACTTCGGCGACCTGGTGGACACGGCCAAGACCGAGTTGAAGAAGAGCTTCGACACCCTGACCGGTGACGCGTTCGCGGAGGCGGAGCAGCCCAAGTGCGCCGGTGAGCGCGACGCCCGCGCTCAGGGCTACTCCATCGGCACGAAGGGAAGCGACCCACTCCACTGGTGCCTGGGCATCGAGAACGGCAAGCCGATCGTGCGGATCGTAGACAAACGGCGCTATCCGATCCTGGTCAACCACACCGGATTCACCGTCGCCGAGCGGCCAAAGGACCGGTTTGCCTTGCAGTGGGTCGCCCAGCAGTCCTTCAGCGACAAACGTACGGCCCTGATGCCGTTCGACCAGGCCGGGCTGGTGTTCCAGCTCGGCAACAGCCAGAACATCAGCTTCACGACCGAATACGACGGCTTCGCCGAGTCCCTGTACCAGCTCGAGTTCGGCCTGACCTCTTTGATCAACATTCTCACGCGGTTCGGCGCCGGGGGCGGCACGATCAGCAACGGCGCCCTCAAGATCAGCGAGTACGACCGGGTCGTCGAGAAGATGGCGAAGGCCCTCGGCATCAAGGAGTGCGCCGCGGCCGTCGACCAGCGGACGCCGGACGTCGGCGCCATCCTGAAGGGCTGCTTCAGCCCGGCGGCACTTGCGGAGATATTCGGCTGGCGAGGCGTGCTGCTGGGTGCGGTGATGGTCGCGGGCCCGGCCACCGAGTTCTTCCGCAGCCAGTTCGAGACCCTCCGCGATCTCCTCGGCGGTCGCGTTCGGGAGACCGTGACCGTCGGCTACCACCCGAAGGTGACTGACCAGGATCCCCACGTCGTGCGGTTCGACGGAGTCGGGTCGTTGAACTTCGACCTGACCGCGAACGATCTGCGCGAGCGTGGATACACCGACCAGGGCAATGCCTACGACCAGAACTCCCCGTCGTGCGTGCGGTACGCCAAGGGCAATCAAAGTCTCAGCGTCAGCGTCGAGGCCAAGACCGGCCGGATCCTCGCCGTGCGCAATTTCGGCGGCGACCAAGCCCTCCGTACCCAGGTCGGCGGGATCAGAGTTGGCTCCACCCTGGCCGAGCTGCGGAAGGCGTTCGCCGGTTACACCATCGACGAGCAGCTCGACCTCGACTTCGGGCAGGGCTCCAACGGCGTGGTCGTCAGCTCGGCGAAGGGTGCCATCGGCTTCGGCTTGGAGGACCGCAGCCAGGCAGACTACGCCGCAGGCCAGGCGAAGGTCTCCTACATCGTGGGCGTCGGGTTGCCAGGCCACGCTCCGACCAACCGGGAGGAAGGTTGCTGAGCCCACCGGTGATCAGGTACGCGAATCGCATAGTTCGATCAGGCGTAACAAATCATTGCCGGACAACGACCTGGATACGTGATCTCGGCAGCTCGTGAAACCCGTGCTTACCGGCAAAGGCGGTCCTGCGGATGAACGGATTCACCGTCGACCCGGCGGTGCTGCGCCGACTGGTCACCACACTGCGGAGCATCGACGAACAACTCGATCAGCTCGCGGTTACCGAGCCGTTGAGTCCAGAGGAGACCGGTCACGCACGGCTCGCGCACTCGGTCTCCGACTTCACCGGCCGGTGGGGCGAAGCACGGAAGCAGCTGGGCCAGCGGATCAAAGACTGCACAGACCACCTCGAAAGCGCGATCTCGGCGTACTGCCAGACCGAAGACGATGTCGTCCAGGCATTCGGAGGGAACAGGTGAGCTACCCCGCGCTGGGCCGAGACCCCGCTCCGGGAGAACCTGAGCGTGTCGAGAGCACCGCAAGCGTCTTCCGATCGGTCTCGCGCGATGCCAACGACGCCCGAAACAGGCTTCAGGCCATCAGCGACTCCGGCATCGACGCCGTTTGGACCGGTGACGCCGCGAAGGCGTTCGAACGATCACTGCACGAATTGTGCGCGGACCTCGATCGTCTGACGAACTCCTATGGCGACGCAGGCGATGCACTCGCTTCCTACGCCGCGGAACTCAGGCGGTGCAAGGACGATGCACGACAGCACGAAGCCGCCGCGGAAGCGGCCGAAGCCGACGAGGCGAACTTCACCAGCCGGCACCGGGAAGCAGCGGAAAGGTCAGCTACTTACGCCGCGCAGGCACGATCGGCGCAAGGCCGGATCGTGGCCTCCCGGCTGCAGCAGACCGTGAGCAACGCAGTGGGCGACGTCGCCGGAGCGACCACCGCTCAGAACCACATCACGCAAGACCTGCGCGTGAGCCAGGAAGCCGACTCGGCCAAGTACCAAGCGGACAGTGACGCACGGCACGCGGCGACTCAAGCCGACTCTGCCCGGCAACGCTTGGCCGCGGCTCGGCGCCTGGCCGATCAGGTTTCCGAACTCCAGCGCGACGCCGGCGACAGAGCTGCGACGAAAATCGACAACACGAGCAAGGCCGCCGACAAATACCACCGGAACACCTTCGAAATCATCTTGCGGGGCTTCAGCGACTTCATTGCATCGCCCGAGTTCGACCACTTCCTGAATGCCCTCTCGGAAGTGGGGTCCTTGCTGACCGCCGCAGCGCCGTTCGTCGGGATTTTCGCCCCTCATGCGGCGGCCGTGATGTATGGGGTCGGTCTCGCCGCGACCGGGGTCGTCGCACTCGGCCGCGGCGTCCGAGCTCTTCAGGATCACCGGAAAGCCGGCGAAGCCGGTGAAGCCCTTCTCAGCTTCGGCTTCACGCTTTTGGGAGGTGTTGGCAAAGCCGGGGCTCTGCGTGGCAACGGTGCGAACCTCAACTGGTCGAACGACGTCAAGGAACTCAAGGCAAACTTCGGGCCCGAGCTGAAGCGGCTGGTGAGCCCGGCTGACCACGGCAGCCATGTCGTGCTGAACAGCGCGAAGCTCTCCGGCCCACTCAAGCAACTGACCGAAGGGGTCACCACCGCGAAAGTGCCCTTGGGCATCCAGAACATGGCTCACGGCCACCCGGTTTCGGCAGCGGCGAGAACGATCGTCGCGCGTGGCTATTTCGCCGGTAACGTCGCCATGGAGCCGGTCTCGGTTATAACCGCTCCGGCACTGCTGCTGACAACCGGAACCGAGGTTGTCAGCGACCTCACCGATTGCGAAAATCCCATTCCCCCCGCGGTGAACAAGACTGTCGAGTACAGCGACTACGCGTCCACAGCCTGGAAACAGCTCTGAGACCAGAATCGCACGAAAAGTGAGGACACCCGAGATGCCGATCGAAGCCCCAAACCGCCAGATCGGTGTCCGGTTGCCGAAGGACTGGCTCGAGATCGACCCCCGAGCCGAGGACCTCATCGCCGAGCTCACCCGGACCGCTCGCGAACACCACGGCGATGACGTCGACGAGGACCTGATCGCCCGGTTGGCCGGGCCGCTCGCGCTCGAGCTGCGCCGGCTGACCGCGAGCACCGACTTGATCCTGGCCGGCTTCTTCGCCGAGATCGTCGACACCGGCTCACCGCAGCCCATGCTGATCACCGCGAACGTCGCGATCGCCCTCTCGCCCCCTGTCGGCGATCTCCAGCAGATGCGACGCCAGATCGAACACGACGCGCGTGACACGGACCCCGAGATCACCACCCGGGAACTGCCCGCCGGACTGGCGGTATCGACCGCCGGGCACATCGAAGTCAGCCACCCTGGCTGGTCGGACACCGTGCCGGCGTTCACCCGCCGGTTCTACGTCCCGGTGCCTGGTCTCGGCCGCGTCGCCGCGCTGACCTTCGTCACTCCGAACCTCGACCTCGTCGAGGAGTTCGACGAGGTCTTCGCTGCGATCGCCGGCACCCTCTCTTTCGACAGCTAGTCCCGAGCCGCGGCCGGCCGCGACGCCAGGGTGATGTCCGCGGCCTGCCCCAGCTCCGCTTCACCGTGGGACACGAGGTAGCCGCGCCCCGCCGGGAAGTCGAACGTCGGGCGGGGGAAGTCCACTCCGAGGAGTTCACCGCGCTCCGGCCGCAGCACCAGTCCCGCCTCGGCTTTGGCGAGCACCTTCACCAGTCCCTGCCCGAACGCCAGCTTGTCCGCGCGACACGCCCCCACGAGCGCCGGGCTGCCGGCATTGCCGAACTCGACCAGTCTCGGGTCGGGCAGCGCCAGGCCGTCCGCGTCGTCGACGAACAGCACTTCGACGCCACGTGCCAGCACATCGGCGAGGTCGCCGGTGCCCACGACGTCGACTCCGCTGTCCGCCAGCGCGATGTGCGCCGCATCCCGTCGTGGCGCGACCACCGCGACGCGCTGGCCGCGGCGGGCCGCGGTGAACGCCGCCGAGCACAGCGCCGTGCTGCGCCCGGATCTGCGGGGACCGGCGATGGTGACGACCCGTTCGGCCGACAAGTCGACCCAATGCGGTGCCAGCCGGTCTCCCCCGATCCCGAGCATGAGCGCCGGCCCGGAACCGGGCCCCTCACCGACGACCGACGCGTCCGAGGGCGCGAACCGGGACGGCAGCCGGTCGATCCGGAGCGGCTGCCGGTCGGACGACTCGCCCCAGCGCTGCGCGACGCTGTCGACCACCGCGGTCAGCGCGGCTTGCTGAGCCGGCCCCGAGGGATCCTCGATCAGCAGCGGCAGCTGCACGAACGTGGCGTCCGACTGGCAGAGTGCCCGTCCGGCAGGCAACGCGGTGACGTCCACGCGAGCGGGGAACCCCAGCATCGACAAGCGGTCGTTGTCGGACTGGCGCAGGCTCAACCGGTACTCGAACAACCTCGCGAACGTCGTCCGGACGCCGGAGCCGCTTGTCGTCACGCAGAAGGTCACGCCCGCTGCCGGTCCGTTCTCCAATGCCCGGCGAAGCAGATCGGCGTTCTGTTCTCGCTCGAGAACCGTGTCGACGCCGTCGATCAGCACGACGAGGTGCGGCGGTGCGGTCTGCTCGACCTCGCGCAGCTCGTTCAGGTTCGCCACTCCAAAGCCGGCGAACAGCTCCCGCCGCGCCTTGAGCTCGGCCTCGAGCCGGATCAGCAACCGCTCCACCCGCCAGACTTCACCGGCGTTCGCCACCACCCCGGCGTGCGGTGCCCGAGCGATGTCGTCGAGCCCGTGGCCCGCGTCGATGACGTGCAGCTGAACTGAGTCAGGCCCGGCACTCCGCAGACAACTCGCGGCGATCGCTCGCAGTGCGCTGGTGCGTCCGGACTGCGGCGCACCGACGATCAGGACGTTGCCGGTACCCAGCCGGGGCGCATACGCGTCTTGCCGCTGTTCGTGCGGGACATCTCGCATTCCCAACTGGAGGGAGAGTTCGGTGGCGGGCAGCTCGTCGAGGACGATGACCGGCCGGAGGGGCGGCAGCCAGGCGCGGTGGGGAGGCCGGAGACCGTCCGCGGCCGCCGCGGATGTCACCGCATCGATCAGGTCGTCCAGCTCGGTCCGCGGCTGGTCACCGGACGAGGCCTCGGACTTTTCCGGAATGTCCAGGTCCTGCTCCCGCAGCGGCACCACCCGCAGTTCGACCACCTGTACGGCACCGCTGGGTGCGCCGGACCAAGCCGTCTGGACGATGCGCAGGTTGTCCGCCTGGCGGAGTACGGCACGGCCCTTCTGGCGCTGCCCGATCTGACCGGCGAGCGGGCTGTCCAACAGCAGGTCGCTGCCGGCTCGGCTGACCTTCAGCGCGACGCGCAGCGCCGAGTTGTCCTTGATGTTCTTCTTCACGTCCCCTTCGGTCTGGGTCGCCAGCAGCAGGTGCACGCCGAGCGCGCGCCCCACGCGGGCCAGACCGACGAGATCGTCCACGGCGCTCGGCAGCAGATCGTTGAGCTGCGCGAACTCGTCGACCGCGACGACCAGGCGGGACAGCTTCGGCAGATCCGTGCCGGCGCGCCGGGTCTCGTAGTCGGTGAGCGCGTTGGCCTCGGCCAGCTTGAAGAGCCGTTGCCGCCGCTCCAGTTCGGCTTTCAAGGAAGCGAGGAACCGCGTGGGCGATCCATCGAGGTTGGTCGCGGTGCCGATGGCGTGCGGGAGCCGGTTGAGGTCCTTGAACGTCGCTCCGCCCTTGAAGTCCACGAACAGGAAGCTGAGGTTTTCCGGGGTGTTCGCCAAGGCCAGCGAAGCCAGCAGCGTGACCAGGAACTCGCTCTTCCCTGCGCCGGGCATGCCGACGATGACGCCATTGGGGCCGTCCTTGGCGATGTCGACCAGCACCCGGCCGGAGATGTCCACCCCGATGGGAACCGAGGTGCACGCGGGCACCAGCCGCCAAGCCGCCCGCACCGCGTCGGCGTCCATCGGCGGTACGAGTTCCGTCAGCCGCACCAGCTCCGGGAGCTCCGCCGCCCCTGCGGCGCCCACGACTCGCAGCGGCGCCAACGTGCGCGCGACCCGCTCACCGGCTTCGTCGTCGATCCGATCGGTCGTGATGCCGAACGCGTCCCCGCGATCGAGGCTGAGGCGATCCCCGGCCGAAGACAGGTGCAGGACCGCGGTGCACACGTCGGGCAGAGCGGCCGGTGACGCGTCGATGCAGACGAACCGGATACCGGCGTACCGCCCGCGCTGCAGCAGTTCGGCGACGTCCGGCCGTTCGCAGAGTTCTCGGGTGCCCGACAGCACGACAAGCGTGTCGGCTGCAATTTCGCCGCGGTGCGGTGCCTCGAGCCGGTTCTGCGTCTGGTCGTTGAGCGCGGCCACGACCGGAGCGACCGCGTCCTCGATCCACGCCGCCAGGACACCGCCGGTGGCCGCGCGCGCGTGTGGCAACCACCTCGTCCACATCGGAGCGCCGCCGCGCGGGGCGATCACCACGATCTTCAGCTCGTCGGGTCCGTGCAGCACCGCGGCCTGGACGAGCACCCAGTCCATCACCGCGCGGGCGCCGTCACCGGCGATCCCCAGCGCGCCCGCCGCGGCGAGGTCGACACCAACCGGCGCGCCTCCGAGACGTGGTGCGGCCCAGCCGTCGGCCGGGGCCGGGCCGTGCAGCTTCACGCTCGCGCTCCGAGTCCAGCTGCCGAGCCGCAGGCGCAACCAGTCATCGTCGTCACGACGTCGCTGCCAAAGTCCGGGCGCGGCCGTGCCGGCCCAGCTCAGGACCATCGCCGGAGCCGGCCATTCCCGGCGCAGGTAGGCGTCCTCGTCGTCGACAGCGGCGTGGATGGCGATCTTCGCCTCGGTGAGCCGTCGCTCGTAGTCCGCAGCGCTTCCGTCCCGTTGCCGCCGCGCATTGCGCCGGCTGTTCCACCACATCCCGATGGTCATCACCGGCGAGAGAAGCGCGAACAACAGGAAGAGGTACTGCCGCGTGAACAGCACCATCGCACCGCTGACCAGCAGCGGACCCACGATCATGATCACGAGTGGGATGCGGGGCGGCGTGTGCTGCTGGGGAAGCGGCGGAAGGGTCACTTCGGCCTCCGGACGCCGGGGACGCGTCCGCGGAGCCCGGTTGACCAGGCGTCCGCCGTGGCCGTCGCGGCTCGGCGCGCTCTCCGCGACCGCGTTCTCGACCGCCAGCCGAGTGCCGCCGACCTGGAGCAGCTCGCCGGGCGGCACCACCTGGGTCTCCTTCGCGCGCAGCACCCTGGCGTCGGTGAACCGGGCGTCCCGGCTCACCGACGTCCCGTTGCTGGAACCGTGGTCGATCACCTCGATCCGGTCGCCGTCCCAGCGCACACTGCAATGCACGCGCGAAACATCGGGGTCGGTCAAGGACAGCTGCGCCGACGAGCTTCGGCCGACAACGACGACGTCGCCCCGAGCCAGTCGATGGGATGCTCCGGCGTCGCGCCCGGACACGACGCGAAGCAGCGGCTCCGATCGGTTTCGGCGCGGTTCGGGTGCGACGTCCGCGATTCCGAACTCCACGATCGCGCCGTCCCGCAACGCGGATTCACCGACGGGGTCTTCCCCGGCGAGTGACCGGCCGTCGATGTGCGCCGCGCCCGTACACCCGGCGGCTGCGCGCAGAACACCGACAACTTCGTCGATGGAGTTTTCCGGTACGCATTCGATACCGAAATCGCGTAACACGGAGTCCCGCGGACCACGGACGGACAATCGGATGCGCACGCCTTCTCCCAGGTATTTCGTAGTTGTCACAGAACTATCGCCGCCGAGCTGACGAGCGCTACGCTTCGGTCGTGCATTTCTCGAATCGCGGCGATGAAGTCCCGGAAATTCCCGGACTGTCCCAGTTGACTCCACTGGCGAGCGGTGGGTTCGCCACCGTTTACCGTGCCGTTCAGGAAAACTTCGACCGCCCGGTCGCCGTCAAGGTCTTCCACGCTTCGGCGCTGGATCGGCGTGCCCGCGAATCATTCCTCGACGAATGCCGCGCCATCGGCAAGCTGTCCAGCGGTCTTGACGTCATCACGATGTACGACAGCGGATTGACTCCCGGGCGGGAAAGCCGCCCGTACCTGGTCATGGAACTGTGCCAGCAGTCGCTGGCCTCGCGCATCGCCACCGGCGGCCCGCTGCCGGCCGGCGAGGTGGCTCGGATCGGGCAGCGGATCGCCACCAGCCTGAACGCGGTGCACGGCAAGCAGCTGGTGCACGGCGACATCACGCCGCCGAACATCCTCTTCCGCGGCGCCGTTGACCCCGTGCTCACCGACTTCGGCCTGTCACTGCTCGCCGACGCCGCGGGAGCGAGAGCCGAATACGCCACCTGGGAGCACGCTGCACCCGAGGTGTACCACGGTTCCTCGACGCTGCGATCCGACATCTACGGTCTCGGTTCGACGCTCTACACCGCCCTCACGGGACAGCCGCCGGTACCCCGGCACCCGGGGGAATCGCTTCGCGACTACCGGCTGCGTGCGGTCAGCACTCCCGCTCCGAGGCTGGGCGACGAAGTTGCTGGTGCCGGATTCGCCGCGGTCTTGGCGAAGGCCCTCGCCGAAAACCCGTTGGAGCGGCACGCGAGCGGGAACGAACTCGCACTGGAGCTCGCTGCCCTCGCTCCGGTCGCCTCCAGCGGCCGCCCCGCGCCGGCGGCGGGCTGGGAACCAGCCGCACCGGTCGTTCCGCCGTCGTCCCAGCCCGCGACCGGACTGCGTCCCGAATGGCGGCCGCACGCCGAGCTCGCCGAAGCGGCCGGTCATCAGCGATCGGCAGCCGCGACGTCTCTGCGGCCTTCTCTCGCCGATGAGGCGATCACGAGACGGCGGCCGGCCGCGACCCGCTGGCTCGTGGCCGGCGCCGCCACCCTGGTGGTGCTGCTCGGCGGTGGAACGCTGTGGCTGGTGAACGCCGGGGAGACAGCGGATTCCGCTGTGCCCGGTCCGGCCGCTCCGGCGCCCGTAACGACCGAACCGAGTACGTCTGTCGCGGCCACCGCTCCCGTGCTCGCCCCGCCGGAGGACCTCGGGAAGCAGGTACGCCTCTCCTGGACCGGCGGCGCGGACTGGGACTACGCGGTCGTGATCGCCGAAGACGGCGCCACCACCCCGACCGTTAAGCTCGCCGACCGCCAGACGACCTTCACCGTGGACGTCGCCCAAGGAAAGCGGTACTGCTTCCAGATCCAGGCCACCTGGGACAGCGGAAACCGCACCGCAGCCAGCCAAAGCCTCGGGATCCGCCAGGCTCAGTGCGTGCACCTGAGCACCTAGCTCGCTACGAACATCGAAGCGGGCGCCGACGAACCGGCGCCCGCTTCGGCTTTCAGGCTCTTACTGGCAGCAGGCTTCGCACTGCCAGCGCCGCCCTGATCCGCTGCCGGAAGGTGCCGCGGCCGGCCGCTCGCACAGTGTCCGACGCGGCCCAGGCGCGGCGTGCCACATCGGGCGTGGCGTCCCAGCCCGACCAAAGCGCCAGGTCGACGCACTGGGCCAGCTGCCGGAGTCCCTGAACGACTTCCTCCGGGCAGCCGGGACCGACTTCGGCCGCGAGGTCCCGAGCCGTCATGCCGGGCACCACGGTGACGCCGCGATCGCGCAAGCCGTCCCGGGTGTCGAGCCACGCTCCGACCACGGCCTCCGCCGGTGCGCCGCGACGGCGGCGGTGCCGCCGCTCGGCCTTGACCACGACAGGCGCCAGTGCTGCGAGAAGCAGCACCGCCAGCGGGGTGAGCGCAACCCACACCCACCACGGGGTTCCGGCCGCGGCCGGCTGCGGCGCGACGTCCGGCGTCGGCTGCGGGCGGGTGTCCGGCTGGGCCGGGAGGTTCTTGCGCGCGTCGTCGGTGGCCTGGGCCACGCTGCTTTCCTGCCGCCCGGCGTCCGCGGTGGCTGTGCCGGTGGGGTCGAGCGGCACCCAGCCGATGCCGCGGACCGCGACTTCCGGCCACGCCAGGACGTCACCGTTGTGCACCACCACCGAGCCGCCCGAGGCGGATGCCGGCTGCCGGAAGCCGACCGCTACCCGCACCGGCAGACCCGCCGCGCGGGCCAGGACGGCGTAGGCGGTAGCGAACTGCTCGCTCGTGCCGCGTTTGCTCGAACCGAGGAAGAAACTCAGCTGCGCGTAGCCGTGCCCAGTCGGGATGTCCTCCCCCGACGCCACCTTGTAGTTCTTGCGAAACCACTGTTCCAGGACGAACGCGGTCCGCAGCGACGGGCCCGATCCACCGGTGGCCTCACGAAGGAGCGGCGCGATCTCCTTCGGCAGCTGCCCGACCGGCTCCAACCCGTCCGCCGCCCCGTCCACGTCGGACGATGTCAGCTTTTGGGCCTCGACCGACGGCGGGCGCCAGAACAGGCGGTAAGCCAGGCCGTCCGTGGCCTGGGTCGGCAGCAGTGTCCCGGTGGCGGTGTCCACCAATGGGCTGGCTCCATCGACGTGGTCGGTCCGGGTGACCGTGGGCAGCCAGGCACCGGGCGCCGAGGCGAGCGTGACGGCCGCTTCAGCCGTCGGCCCGCCTGCTGGGACTCCTGGGAGGGCCGGCAGCGAACTGCCCAGCGGCCGGAACCGCGCGCTGCTCGTCCAGTTCACCCCGTCGAACCGGTTCAGCACCGACACGGTCCACCGGTCGACCGGCGTGGAGACGCGGGCGTGGAACACCTCGGCGGCAGGGGTCGCCAGCCGTGAGCCGATCTCGTCGAGCGGGTTGGCCAGCACCGAGGTGACTGACGGCGGCTGGTGGTGGGCGGGCAGCGAATAGGCGGGCCTGCTCAGCGGGGTCCACGCCGTGAACGCCAAGCAGCCGGCCGCGATCGCCGCGACGGTCACCACCGCCGGTAGTGCGTACCCGGTGAGCGAGCCGCGGAACTGCGCCGTACGCCGGTGTCCGGCGGGTCCGCCGACCCGGTCTTCCGCTGACTTCGCCGCGGCCAGGACGACGACCGCGGCCACCGTGTAGCCGCCGCCGAACAGCAGGGCGTTTCCGCCGTCGGCCACGGAGAATGCCTGCGAAAGCCCGACCAGCGCCAGACTCGGGAGCAACGCCACCAGCGGGCTGCGCTCCCGGCGAAGGCATTCGACCCCGAGCACGCCGGTCAACAGCACGAGCACGGGTACGAACAGCAGGAGCGCCGGCTCGGACCGGGCGGGCCACGTGCTCTCCAAGGTGCGGAGCCACCCGTGCAGCACTCCGTCGACCAGCGCGTGCACCGTCGCCGACGTGGGCAAGAGGCCGTCCAACGTCGGGCGCAGCACGGTGAAGCTGAGGGCCAGCAGCCCGAACAGCAAGGCCAGCGGCGGTCGCAGGACCGCCGGTGCGCGTGTGGTGGCCAGGTCGGCGGCCACAACGGCCACGCAGGCGGCGAGTACCGGGATCAGCAACGCGGGCAGCGTGAACACCGGCTGGAACAGCAACCCGCCGATGCCCGCCGCGACCGCGGCGCACGCCGCGAACCGGCTCATGCGGCCACCAGCCGGTTCCAGGCCGCCGCGGCCACGACGGCGTCACGCTCCTTGATGACGGACACCCCGGGCAGCGTCACCGGCTGGGACTGACCGAAGTCGAACAAGATCACCTCGCGCGCCCTCTTGCCCAATGCGCCGACCAGAGCGGTCTCGAACGCGCCGCCGAGCAGGGCCAGGCTGGTGCCGCGGTCACATCGCGACACCAGGACCTCGGGGCTCAGCTCGGCGGCGCCCTGCTCCACGGCGCAGAGGGCGTCCTGCAGTACGCGGCTGCCCGCCACGCCACCCCGAGTGTTCAGGTCGAGGCCGGTCGTCGTGAGCAGCCGGGTCTGGGTGCCGGCGGCCGTGGCGGCGTGGGTGAGCGAAGCGGCGATCTCGACGGCGGCCTCGAACCCGTCCTCGTCGAGCGCGCCCGCGCGGTCGTCGAGCAGAACCGTGAACCGGGGCTGTACGGGGTCGACGTACTCCCGGACCATCATCCGGCCGGTCTTCGCGGTCGCGCGCCAGTGCACGTGCCGGAGCTCGTCACCGAGCACGTACTCGCGGACCGCACGCAGGTCGGCCGATCCCGCCATCGGCCGCGGCGCGATGACCCCTTCGTGGTGGTGACGCGGGTGGGCGCCGAGGCTGACTCCCACGCGGTGCCGTCGCGGGTGCACGAGCAGGGTCGACGTGCTACCGCCGCGGGCGTCCGCAGCAACCAGGCCGAGCAGGTCGGCGCGCCGCACGGTCAGGGGGCCGATGGTGAGCACGCCGCGCCGCTGGGTGGGCAGGCGGTAGACCCGCTCAGTCGATGCTCCAGGGGTGAGCGGGTGCACGGCGAGCTGCGCGTCCTCGGTGGGTGGGTCGATGGCGGTGAACCCACCGCTGCGCCGGCGCGAGCGGTTGGTCAGGGTGAGCGTGGCGACCGCGGCGTCGCCTCGCTCGACACGGTCGGGCACGAGTTCGCGGTGGACGTCGACGCTGACCCGCCGCAAGCAGCTCAGCACCGCCACGACGAGCACAGCTATCGCGGCGCCGGCGACGAGCCGCAGGAGCGGGAACCCCAACCCGATGCCGGCGGCGAGACAGAATGCGGCGGCGCCCAGCAGGCCGACGCCGCGGCGGGTCAGCCGGAGGCCGCGAGCAGCGGGAAAGGACGGCATCGTTCAGCCCCGGACCGTCGCGGAGCCACCGGGGGCGGGTACCGCCCGCAGCACTTCGCCGAGGACGTCGGCGGGCTTGCGGCCGTTGAGCTCCGCCTCCGGGGTGAGCACGAGCCGGTGCTCGAGCACCGCAGGCGCCACGGCCTTGACATCGTCCGGAGTGGTGTACGCGCGGCCGTCGGTGGCGGCCCATGCCCGCGCGGCGCGGACCAGTGCGACGCTGCCGCGCGGGCTCGCGCCGAAACGCACCAGCTCGTGCTGCCGCGTCGCTTCCGCCAGGCTCACGGCGTACGAGCAGACGGCCGGGTGCGCCTGCCCTTGCCGTACCGACGCGATGACGCCGGCGAGCGCCTCCTGGTTCATGACCGGCCCGAGCTGCGCGGGGGTCGCGCCCGCCATGTCGCCGAGCACCACCTGCACCTCGGCGTCGTCGGCCGGGTAGCCGACGTTGAGGCGCACGAGGAACCGGTCGAGCTGCGCCTCCGGCAGCCGGTACGTGCCTTCGAGCTCGATCGGGTTCTGGGTCGCCAGCACGAGGAACGGCCGCGGCATCACGTAGCGCTGCCCGTCGACGGTCACCGCTGACTCGGCCATCACCTCCAGCAGCGCCGACTGCGTTTTCGGCGTGCCACGGTTGATTTCGTCGGCGAGCACGATGTTCGCGAAGATCGCGCCGGGATGGAACTCGAGCCGCTCACTGCTCTGGTGGTAGATCGACGCGCCGGTGATGTCGCCGGGCAGCAGGTCCGGCGTGAACTGGATCCGGTTCAGCGTGCCTTCGACGCTGGCCGCGAGGCACCTGGCCAACGTGGTCTTGCCGAGGCCGGGCACGTCCTCCAGCAGTACGTGCCCCTCGGCGAACATGGCGACGATCGCCATCCGGACCACGTCGGGCTTGCCCTGCACGACGCGCTGCACGTTGGCCGAGATCAGGCTGTAGGCGTCGCCCGGGGTCAGCTGCGGGTTCATTCGTTCTCCTCGTTCACTAAAACCGGGGTCACCAGGTGAGGTGGTTGGATTCGACGCCACCGACGACGGCCCAGACCTGCTTGCCGCGGTAGCCGAAGAAGCAGACGGAGCTGTCGAACGCGCCGGACCCGTTGGTCCGCGCCGTGTACGTGTAGTACGTACCGTCCACGGTCGACACGCATGAAACGGAATAGCCGGTGTTGGCAGCGAAGTTGCGTGCCGAGACGACCACGTAGGCACAGCTCGGGTCGGTGCACGACGAACTCGAATAGCGCCTGCCCTTCGACACTGAAACGGACGGCGGTGGGGGTGGCGGGTCGTTGGTGCGTGCCGAGCCACGAGACCCGGTCGGTCCGCGGCCGAAGCTGTTCTCACCGGTGACGTAGATGTCGTACGTCGTCGCGTAGTCCAAGCCGCCGACGGTGATCGAGTTGCCGCTCGCGCAGCCACCCGTCCACCGCTCGGCGCCGTTGAACACGACGTGGCACGTCACCGCGCCACTGCTGTAGTCGGACACGTTGACCGTCAAAGTGATCTGCCGATCACCGCTGCTCGAAGCTCCGGTCACGTCGACCATCGGGGCACGGCCGGGCGTGGCTTCGGTGGTCGCTGGAGCGCCGTCCACTGTAGATCCAGTTGTGCCGCGCTGGCGCGTCTGCGCACGCACGGTGAAGCTGTACTTGGTGCCATTCGACAGCCCGTTGAAGGCCGCAGTCGTGCTGGTGACCGTCTGCGGCGTCAAGCCGTCGGCCTCGACCAGATATCCGGCGAGGTCACCACCGTTGAGCTCGGGCGCGGTCCAGGTGAGGGTCACGGTCGAATCAGCGGCGGCAGCGCTCAGACCACCGACTGCGGCGGCGGGCGAGTACGGGGAAACCGCACCGCTCGAAGGCGAGTCGGAGCTGGACAGTCCCAGCTCGTTCCCCGCGGTCACGGTGAACGTGTACGCAGTGCCGAGCTTCAGAACGCCCGTGGCGGTGGTGAGTGAGGCCTCCGTCGAGGTACCGGCGGCCGTCGTGCTGCCGTCGGCGCCGTGCGCGGTCACCGTGTAGCCGGTGATCTGGTGGCCCTGACCATCCGCCGGGGCCCAGGTGAGCTTGACCGTGCCATCTTCGACTGCGGTCGCTGTCGGCGCGCCTGGCGCGCCGGGGACCTCGGAGCTCGGGGTGACCGGCTGCGAGTCGGCGCCGGGACCGGTACCGACGGAGTTCACGGCGATAATCGTGAAGACGTATGTCGCGCCGTTTCGCAGGCCCGGGATGTCGGCCTGCAGCTGGTTTCCCCCGACGCTCAGCGCACCGTCGGTGCCCCCGCCCGCGGTCGAGTGCCAGCTGATCCGGTACTCCGCGATGGCCGCGCCGTTCGCACTGGCTTCGCCCCACGACAGCTTCACCGTGGTGTTTCCAGGCTGCGCTTGGACCACTCCTGGCACACCCGGCGCCTTCGGCGGCGTCTTCGCCGGGTCCTTCGTCCCCTTGCCGGCCGTGGGGGCCTGGGGTTTGCCGTGCGAAGCGACTGGAGGCGGGTTCACCGGTGGTTGAGGCGTCTTCGGTGTGTCGGGCGATGGCACGTCCTGCTTGCCGATACCGACCGTGGTGACCGATCCGTCGTGGTCGACCACGACGGTGTGAGCGCCGTCTTGGGCGTCGACGTACACGCGCCCGTCCTGACCGCGCGTCATCCGGGGCTGGCCAGCACCGTCGGGAAGCGGTGTCGTCGCCTTCTGCTTGCCGGTCGGGGTGAACGTCAGCACCCGCCTGCCCGCGCGATCGAGCACCGCGACGGCGTCCGTCGACGTCACTGGCGCCGCGAAGTCGCCCTCCCCCAGGCCGACGGTGATCGGTGCCGATCCGGGCCGTCCGCCACCGAGGCCGTCAAGGCCGGCCAGGATCAGCCGGTTGTCGCCCGGATCGACCATGGGGAGCCGCTGGGCGACCGCGACGGTCGCCGTGCGCGCGTCCTTGGCAACTCGCACCCCGAGGTTCGCCGGCTGGCCGGCCCCCTGCTCGCCAAACGGGGTGAGGGTTCCCGCGGATGGGTCGACGAAGACAGCCTGATCGCCTGTCGCCACCACGTTGCCCTGCTTGCCGTCGGTGTCGACCGGGCAGAGCACGTCGCCAGCGTCACGCTTCACCCGGCACAAGGCACCGTTGTCGACCCGCTGGAACCAGATCGTGCCGTCGGCCAGCGGAGCGGGCTCGCCGACCGTTCCCCCGGCACGCATGGTGACCGGCGGAAGTTGTGCGAACCGCACCACCGTACCGGCCTGCTTGTAGACGTAGTACGGCCCGCCGGGCACTTCGAGGCTGACCGGCACATCTCCGCCAGGCGCGGCCACCGTGGCCGCGACGGCGAGATCGGACTTGCCGAACACCACGGCTTTGCCATCGCCGACAGCACTCAGCTGACGGTCTCCTTGGCCCATCGCGACGGCCCCGTTGAGCTGAACTTTCCCGGTCCGCGCGTCGACCTGCTTGGTCCCGCCGTTGACGTGGAAGGCGGCCTGCTCGGCCGCGTTGTAGACCCAGTGTCCTTCCTGCTGGAAGTTCAGGTCCGGGCGCGCGTCACTGCTCGCCGCGATCACCACGAACGTCGTCGCGGCCAGGAACACTCCCGCCCACACCGCGACCGCGGCACGCGTTCGCCTCTGCCCTGGCACTCGGCCTCCAGAATCGCTGGGAAACGGTCGCCGCGATTGATCCGTCCGGCGGCCACGATCCTCTTAAGCGCCCGAGAGAGCATTGCTGTTACACCGAAGATCGCCTCCGGCTTGCGAAAATGACCAACGCGACCGCCGACGTAACCGGTTTTTCCCGCCGATTGACACTCTCGGATAACAACACCGCGTTCGCCGTAACACCTTGAGGCCGAGGCGGCGATCTTGGATGGGTGAGCCGAAACCGTGCCAAATGGTCGATCGCGATCGCTGCCTTGGCCGCCTGCCTGGCCGCCGCCGGCGCGATCGTCGTGTTCGACACCGACGATGACGCACCCGACGCAGCACGAGGTGCCTCGGCAGAGATCACCGAGCAAGGCGTGTCGCTGTCGGTGGACGACGTCGTCATCACAGGTCCACCTGGTGTGGCGCCCGTCGGCACGGTCCTCACCGCGGACATCGGTACCCGCGCTCCGTTCGGTGCGGGCGCGTCCATGTTCACCGGGGCCGGCTCACTGCTCGAACTGAAACTCACGGACGGAGCACAGCCCGCGAAACCGTTGTCAGTCCGTTTCCCCGTTCAAGCGCGGCCACCTGCCGGCGCGGCTGGAGTGGTGCTCACCAATCCGTCGGGTAGCGATGGAACACACCTGATTCCGGCCGCGTACGACGCCGGGAAACGTACGCTCACCACGGAGATAGATCATCTCAGCAGCTTTTGGCCGGGCTTTTTCGACTTCGGCAAACTGGCCGAATCCGTCAAGCGCTTCACCGGGCAGACGACCGGAATCACGTCGGCTCGGCCTGGCTGCACGGCTTCACCCGTGACGACTGGCGACGGTACGAACGTGACGCTCGGCGGAGCGGTCGCCGGCGACCCGGTGTGGTCGTGTCTGCGGGTCGAGGACGGCCAAGCGATCGTCACGATGACGCCCAATTCGCCACTGCCGCGGCTGCTTCACGCCGCTCCCGACGCGACCCTCGAGCCGCCTGGCACTGTGGACGCCGGCAACGCGGCCGTCCTCGCCGGCTACGACACCTTGATCAAGACCAAGCCGTACGCGGAGGGGCTCCTCGTCCCAGGTGTGCCGCGGACCTACCGGTTCCCGGTCGCCCAGCTTCCCGGCGTCATCACCGGAAAGGTCGACACCGGTACCTACCTGGGCATGGCGCTGCTGTTCGGCGTCGAGGAAGCCCTCGAAGTCTTCGGTATCGACGTTGGACGAATCGGAACTGCCACCGACGCCGTGCGCTGCGTCGGTGACGCGATCGAGGCGGCATACATCACGACGCCGCCGACCGCCGACGCCGTGGCCGGTCTTACCAAAGCAGTTCTCTCCTGCGCCAGCACCGCGGCGACGGCGGCAGGACACCAGGCACCCAGGCCGGTGAAGGTGGTGATCGGCATCCTCACCTCCGGCGTCAGCCTCGTCGCGGCCGGCCTCCAAGGGATCGTCCGCATCGCGACCGGAACCGACACGTTCACCATCAACGTCGATGCCCAAGTGCCGCCTACCGACCTGCACCGCACCAAGCTGACGTCGATCCGTGTCCCGGCCTCTCTCTGCGACACCAACAGCGACTTCACCTTGCGCAACGGTTCCGCCGCCGGCATCCCATCCCGGTACGGGCCTCTCGAAGCCGGCACCAGCGGCACGGTCGTTTACGGAGACCTCGACGGCGACGGCCACGACGAGGCCGCGATCGACGTCTACTGCAACTTCAGCGGCGGCAACGGCGTTCCCGGACAAGGATTCGTCGTCATCACCGGCAAGAGCGGCAAGCCGGCCCCGGTCGGCGTCGTCACGGCGCAGAAGCAAACGCCCCAGACGTACACGTCGGCGGTCGAAACGATCACGATCTCCCGCGGCCGCATCGAAGCCACCGAAGACTGGTACCACCCCGAGGACGCCCACTGCTGCCCTAGTGGCCGCGCCCAAACCACGTGGACGTACGGCGAGGGCAAGCTCACACCGGGGAAGCCGAGAATCTAGGTGAACGCCGTCCCGCGGGTCGGCTGACGCCGGCGATCACCGGCGCATGCGCTCTACCGGCGGACCCGTGGCGACTTCGGGCAGCAGTCTGCCCAGCGAGTTGCGCCACGCGATCCGGTAGCGCCCGTCCGAGTAGCTGCGTTCCAGGATGCCGTCGATTGCGTCGGCCAGCTCCGGGTACTCCAGAGCCACGGCCAGACCGTAGGTCGTGTCGGCGAGGGCGGGGCCGACGATCTTCGCCCGGATGCCGAGGCTGGGCAGGTAGCCCAGCAGCAGCGACCGGTCGGCGCTGACCGGGGTGGTCCGGCCCTGCAGCAGTAGGATGAGGCGGTCGGTGATCGCCGAGCGCATCACCAGCTGGGCCAGATCCGCCAGGTAGGGGCGCAGGTTTTCCGCCGCGGAGCTGCCTACGGCGGCGCAGACTGTCAAATCCGGTCCCGGAACGACTGCGGGCCGTCGACGACGACGTCGGCGCCGCCCACCATGAGCGTCTGGCTGGAGATCTCTTACGGGCCGCCGAAGCGGATCTGTTGCTTGCGTGAGTCGGTGAGGGCCATGCTGTCGGCCACGATGTCGACCTCATGCCTCTTGACCGCGCTCAGCCGCTCCCCGGCAGAAAAGTCGATCCACTGAACGTAATCGAGCGGAAATCCGAGGTCGGTCGCGATGATTTCGGCGATGGCGACGTCGAAGCCAGCCTGCCGTCCGCACAGCGCTCCGCGTGACCTGGACGGCCGAACATCGTGTCGATCCGCAGGACTCGTCGCGAAGACAGGGATGCCGTGGCCGCGCGGACAGCTGGGGTATTCGTTGCGTGGGCGAGCGGGATCGGCTGTTCAGTCACCTTGCACGCCATCGTCGTGGTCAGCTCCGGGGTCACCGCGACCGGGACGGCGTCGGCCGAGGTGAACAGCGAAGCCGTCAGCACGACCGCCGCCGCGACCCGCGATTTCCGAGGCGGAGGTGGCGCGAGGGCGGCGAGCCGGCGCGGTTGCGCACAAGCGGGATACGAGGTCCTGAGTTGCGGCTACGCAGCTGCGGCAGTGGGCGAGCCTAGGCCTGCAAGTTAGCCCGCAGGTACGTGTAGACGGTGTCGACGTCGAGGACGGCCGGCCCGCCGGGAATGCCCTGCGTCAGCATGGTGATCAGCTCGCCGGTGAACGCCGTGAACGGCTCCCCGCGCGGCGCGAGCGCGGTCTTGGTCTCGGCGCTGGCGGTGAGGACGCAGGCACCGTCGACCGCGGCGTGGTCAGCGGCGTCGTCGGCCAGCGTCCCGCCGAGCACCACTCCGCTGTAGCAGCAGTCGAGCACGATCAGCTTGCGTTTCGCCCGCACGGACGGATGCCTGACCGCGCGACGGATCCAGTCGTACGACAGCCCGGTCCACGGTCGCGCGCGGTCGGTACCGGGCAGCGCGAGAAACAGCTCGTCGGATTCCAGGTCGACGAACCCGTGCACGGCGAAGTAGAACGCGAACAGGTCGGTCGCGGCTGCGGCGGTGTCGCGGACCCGATCGAGCACATCGTCCGCCGACGGAGGCGCAACGCGAGCGGCAGGTCGTCGCACAACTTCGCCAGCCGGTCGAGCAGGTCTTCCGCGATGCCGGCGGCGTAGCTGTCCAGCAGCTCGACCGACACCTTCCGGTCCAGGGCGGGACCTGGACGGTGTGTTCGGTAAAGCTCTGCACTCGGAGCCGCGACGTGATCAGGGTGGTCTCCGCGCCGCCGGCCCGGACGATCGGGGATGTGGTCGGCCTCCCTGGCGTTGTCGAGAACGAGCAGAGTTTCGTCCGACGGAGGGCGGCGGCCAGCCGTTCGTACAACGCGGCGTCTTCGCGGAGGCCAGCGACCATCCGCTCGCCCAGCGCGTCCAGCAGGATCCGGGCGGCGGTCCGCGCTCTACGGCGGCTCTCCGGGGTCATGCCGTGGAGATCGAGGTAAAGAACCGTTTCGAGGTCGTCCGCGACCTAGTGGGCCCGGTGCACTGCAACCGCCGACGTGCCCGTCCCGCCGGTCCCTAGAGCCAGACGACGGAGGCGGCCGGGACGGCGTTGAGCAGCCGGCCCCGTCCGCAGAAGCGCTGATCGGCCGCGGGAAGCACGCACATCTGCCGCGCGGCGGGAGTCAGCCGGCGGTCGCGCTCGTCGAGCTTCGTGCGGACAGTTTCCCGCTGTGCCCTCTCCGCCAAGACGACTTCGTGGGAAGTCGACCGGACCGGCGGGGTGAAGCCGGGTAGCAGGCGTCGCCCGGTCGCTTCGGCCAGGTGGTCGCGGAACCGGTCGAGCGCGAGAGTCGCGGTCCCGTCGTCGTCGCGGGTCCAGTGGCGCACGGCTTCGCCGTGGTTCTCCGCTTCGCGGATGATCAGCGCGGCCTGCAGCCTGTGCCGGCGCGCCCGCTCGTCGAAAGCGGGATCGCCGAAGTCCTCGAGCAATGCCTCGACCGCCCGCCGGGGCCGTGGCGGGACGCCCGGCCCAGCAGGTGGTCGTCGATCGCGCTCAGCAGCCCGACCGTCGGGGCCGCCTGCTCCGCCGATCCGGCCGCGTGCCGGCGATGCCGGGCGGAGAGCAGCTTCAGGAGGCGTTCGGCGACGACGGGCAGCGCGTCGTCCAGGACTGCCGTTCCGGCGAGTTCCTCGGGGTGCTTCGCCGCGCCGCCGAGCGGGACGGAGACCGCGACGTGGCCCATCCGGATCCCGCCGGACGAGGTCCGCGGCGACTTCGACGAAGGACCGTATCTCCCCGAGGCCGGTTTCGGAGACAAGCACGACCGTCACGGCGGAGGCGTGGTGCTGCCGCTCGGACTCCTGCCGCGGGGTGTCCGGAGCCAGGACGACGCGGCCGCCCACGCGGGCGCGCTGTTGCAGCGGTTCCGTCAGACGCTGGGCAGCGGGCGCGTCGGGCCGGCGGCAGACGACGAAGAAGTCCAAGCTGGCCGGCGCGGGAACCCGGGCCGGCTTGCCGGTCACCTTGTCCCGGCGGCCGTCCCAGTACGCCGCGTCGCGGGCTGCGGCGGGCAATTCGCGGCACAGCGCGGACGTCCGCGCGCGCGGGCTGTGGGTCAGACACGACTCGACGAAGATCAGCACTGTGCGCCGGCGCGGGTCGGTCTTGCCGGAGAGCAGGTTGCTGATCGTGCGCTTGCTGAGCAACGTGCCCTTGCGGTCGGCGGAGTCGACCAAGTCCTGCTAACCCGGTGATCCGACGGCCTCGTACAAGAGCCGCAACACGTCGTGGCCATTTTCCGCCCCCACCGGCGCTCCCCGCTTCGTTCAGTTCATTCAGTTCGGGACAGCTGCCGCATGGCGAACACCGCGGGGGTGACGCTGCCGTGGCCGCAACCCGCCTGGAGGAGGAACGATGCTGACGACCCTGCTCAACCTCGTGGCCGCGTGGCCGTGGCTGGAACCGATCACGGTGCTGGCTCGCGCCGGATCGGCCGTGCTCGGTCCCGGCGTGGCGGTTCACCGGACCATTCGCTGCGTTCGCCGGTGCCGTTACGAGCCGCCGCCGGTCAACGCGGGGCCGCCGTCTGCACCAGGACGTCGAGGATCGGCTGGAAGTCTGCCCAGCGGGATTCGTCGACCGACGCGTAGACCGCGTAGTCGTGCTCGTTCGCGCGCCAGTACCGGCCGAGCGCGTGGCGCTGGACGCCCGCCTTCGTCGTGAACCGGAACTCCCACACGACTTCGCCGGAGGCGAGTTCGTCGAGGCGGAGCCGCTCGTAATCCCTGCGGATGGTAGGCGTGTCACGCTCCAGCGCCGCTACCGCATCCGGCAGGGACAGCACCGGTGTCGGGCTTCCGCTGTACCGGATGATCGAGCCGGACCCGTCCGGAGCGTCGGCCTCGTCCGTCGTCGCGAACGCGCCCCGCTGCACCGACCAGCCAGCCGGGATGCTGACCGACACGCCTGCCGGGCCGGTCACCTGCTGGTAGCCGTCGGGCACCGCGCCCGGGGAGTACGACGTCGATGCCGCCGACGAAGTTTCCGTCGTGGACGCCGTCGTCGGCGTCGGCGTCTCGGTCGAGGCGTAGGCGGGCGCGTAGGTCGGGACGTAGCTCGAATAGGCGCCCGCGCCGCTTCCGGCCCCCAGGACCTGGCTGTTAGCGTCGGACCGCGGCGCGGGCCGGTAGGTCACCGCGGAGACCACGATGACCGCCGTCACCGCGACGAAGGCCGTCACCGCGGCACCGATCACAACCTTCACCCGGCCGGCGCTCTTTCCCCCGCCGGGCGCGGGCGGCGGCTCCTCGACCGCACCGGGAGGCGCGGGCGGGATCGCCGCGATCGGTTCCGTCGGCGGGCCGTCGGTCCGGAAATCCGTGGATTCCGCACGTTCCGGCGAATCGGCGGGAGCCCGCGCCGGGCCCCACAACGAACCCCGCGGGGGCGGCTCGTTCCCGGGCGCGTCGAAAACCGGAGATCCGTTCACTTCGGGCACCTTTCACGTCGGCGGCCGCGCCGGGTGAGCGTTTCCCAATCGAGACTTCCCGGGCGCGCCATCACCCGACACAATCGCATCCGGTTCGCGTTCTGTTTCGGATTCCGCGAACACCGTGATGGTGAGGAATGACGATCATGCCCGTTTCCTGCCTTTCCTGTGGTGCCCCGCTGAGCACGACAGACACCGATTGCCCCGCGTGCGGCGGCCGCCCGGTCGCGCCCGCGGGACGAGTCGCGGCCGCGACGGAACCACCGCCCCGCGTCCCCGGCCGCCTCGCGACCGGGACGGTGCTCCGGTCCGGCCCGGTGCGGCAGGAACCGGTCCTGGGCCAGAGCCTCGTGTGGGCGAGCCGGATCGGGGCGGCGCTCACCGCCGCGGCGCTGGCCGTCGCCGTGCTCGCGCACGCGTCGCTCGGTCCGCTGCTGGTGGTCTGCGGCGCCGCCGCGGTAGTGCTCGCCCTCCTCGGCGCCGGCCTGCGAACGACGCTGCCCGCGGACGCACGGGAGACCGGAAAACCCTGGTGGTCCTGGGTTCTGCCCCTGCGGGAGCGAGCGCGGTCACGCACCGTGGACGTCTCCGACCTCGTGCTGAAGGACGTGACGGGGACGGAACACGTCTGCGTCGTGACCGGGAAACTGATCCCCGGCGCACCGGCGACGGGCACGGTCGTCGAGGCCTACGGGCGGCGCGACCGGTCGGGCCGGGTGGTCGTCCGGCAGCTGGTGGACACGGGCACCGGGCGGGTCCTGCGGCCCCGGCTGCCCGCGTCCGGCCGGCTCACGAGAATCCTCGCCGTGGCCACCGCCGTGGTCTGGACGGCGGCCGCGACGGCCGTGTTCGTCCTGGCCGCCGGCTGATCCGTTGCGCCATCCGGGTGACGCTGGCGGTATCCGTAATAGCCGCCGCGCGTGCGACGACTAGGGACAGGAAATGTCTCACCCCAGGGAGCCGGCACGGTGCCGAAACCAATGATCACCCGCCAGAACGGGATGCTTTCCCGATCTTCGCGCGCCACGAACAGCGCGGCGACGAGCGGCAGCAGGCTGAAATCCGGACACCGGTCCGAGAACTACGTCCGGGCCCTTCGCGCGCTCGACGCGGCCGGGAGTCTCAGCGCGGTGGAGACCGACGAGTTCGTCGACGGAGTACGCCGCGAATTCGCCGACAAGTACCACACGATTCCGTTCGGCATTGTGGCCGAATGCTTTCTCGGCGAACCGTTCGAGGTGCACACCCTGGCGTTGGACGGGTCGATCATCGAGCACTACCACCGCGGGCAGGCGCTGCCCGCGGCTCTCGAACGCGCCCGCGCCCTCGCCGTGTCACCGGCCTACCTGGCCGTCGAGGTCTACCCGGACCGGCTCGTCTGCGTGCGCGCTGACGGCTCGGTCGTGCTACTGGAAGGTGAGTCGTGACCGACCCCGTCGCCAACGCGTTCCGGCAGATCAGCCGGGCGGTCGAGCAGCTCGCCGACTCGCAGGCCACGCTGAACCAGCAACAAGTCGTGCTCCACCAGTCGATCGGCCAGGTCGCCGTCGCGCAGGACCACACCAAGAATGAGCTGCTCGGCCTGCGCGCGGAGTTCACCGAATACCGGCGCCGGGACGAACTCCGCCACAACCTGCAGGTCGCCCACACCGAGATCATCCAGGTGCGCCAGGAGCTGGAAACGAACTTCGGGCACTTCGCCGAGGTGCGCCGGCTTGCCACCGGCGCACTGCAGGCGCTGGACGTCGGGATCGTCACGCACGGCGCGATGCGCCAGCTGTCCGAAGAGCTGATGCTGGTCACCCCGCGGTACTGGCTCGCCCCGGCGCTCGTGGCCGTCGCCGCCTGGATCCGCGACGATCCCGACCTGGCGCAGAAGGCCCTGGTGGAGACGACCCGCCGGGACAACGACAAGGCGGCCCTCTTCTTCGCGCTGGTGCTGCGCCGGCACCAGCGCAACGAGGCCACCGCGCGGTGGCTGCGCCAGTACACCGCGCGCCAGGACCCCACCGGGCTGTCTCGCGAATTCACCGTGATCCTCGACGCGGTCAGCACCGGCGCGTTCGGGCACGAGTCGAAGCACCTGGTGATGCACCAGCTCGGCGAGTGGTACGAGCGCCTCGCCGACGACCGCGACACCGTCGACAAGCAGGTCGACCGGTGGGCCCGGCTGCTCGACGCCGACCGGCGGCCGGTCGACCCGCGGTACACCGTGCTGCCGGCCATCAGCCCCACCTGGCCGGAGCTCAAGGAGCTCTACGAAGGGGCGACCGTGCACCGCACGGCGGAGGAGCGGTTCCGGACCCTGTTCACCGGCGAGCTGCCGCAGAGCGAGGACCTGCGCCAGCGGGTCGACGACATCCTCGACGGGCTCGTCACCGGCTACGACGTCGAGGAAGCTCCCCTGCGCCGCAAGGAACACGAGCTGCAGGAGATCGTCAAGGCCGACGGCGACAAGACCCAGGCGGCGAAGGCGGTCCAGACGGCCGCCCCGCTGCACGAGGAGACGGTCGACTTCCTCACCCTGCTCAGCAACGCGGCGGTGGGTGACCCGCGCACCGGTACGTCGCCGGGCACCCAGCGGTTCGCGGTGGCGCTGGCGAAGGACTGGATCGTCGAGGGCGCCGGGCGGCTGGAGGCGGCCAACGTCGCCGCACAGCCCGCGGCCGTCGAGTTCCGGCTCGAGGGGTGGGCAGCGCGGATCGACCAGACGACCGGCGAAGCCGACCTCGTCGCCGGCCTGGCCGCGCACATCGACGCCGAAACCGAAGCCGCGGTCGCCAAGGTGAAGTTCACCGGTCCGCCACTGGCGTCCGCGATCACCGCCGGAATGGTGCTGTTGCTGGCGCTGTGGGCGGGCTTGGCGCACAACCCCGGGCTCGCGGTGTTCTTCCTCCTCGGCACGGCCGGCCTCGCCGGTTGGTCCGCCTACCAGGCCCGCGCGCTACCCGCACGCCGCCGGGAACTGCGGCGCCAGGGCGAGCAACGCCGGGCCGTCGCGGTCGCGCAGCTTCGGGGTGGCATCGCCGAGCTGGTGGACCTGCGGGCCGAGTGGGAGCGTGAACTCGCCCTGGCCGCGGCCTTGCGCTCGTACCTCAACCGGTTGAACAGCACGGCGTTCGCCGCCCCGGCGCCCGGCGCGAAGCGAGGAGCGTGACATGCCCAGAGCGATCACCGGTCGCCCGGAAGTTCCCGAACGCCCCGAAGAATCCCGGCCCCGGCCGGTCCTCCAGGATGACGAGGTCGCGCTGGACCTGCCCGGCTGGGACCTGCTGCCGCCCGCCGAGTTCCTCCGACGACACCCCCGGAAGTGACGGCGTGCACCGGACACCCGGCCCGTACGCCGCGTGGGTGAGCTGGCTGACGGCCTTCGGCCGGGGCGAGGACCTGCCGGCGGGGCACCTGCAGCCGATCGACGCCGAACTCGGGCCGCAGATGGCCGAACGGCTGGCCCGGCACGTCGCCGAGGCGTTCCACGACCGGGTCCGCCGCTGGCAGGAGGCCTTCTCCCGTGACCAGCAGCTGCTGCTCGCCCAGCCCGAGCGGGCGATGACCGTGCTCCCGGTCGTCCTCGCGGACGCTCGGAAGCGGCTGGGCCCGTTGGTGGCCTTCACCGTCCACTCCGGACTCCCGAGCGAGCTGCGCACCAGCGTGGCCGACGCGCTCCGGGAGACGATCTCGTCAGCGCAGCGGAGTCTCGAAGACTCCGTGCGCGAGGCGCCGGTCTCGCTGCGCAACGCCGTCCGGCAGAACAGCCTCGAGCCCGCGCTGACCCGCCCGGCGGCGGCACCCTCGCCCGCCGGACCGGCGCGTGGCCGCCGGGTCATCCTCGACTAGGGAGAACAGGGACATGCCCAACGGGGCGGAGACGAAAGCCCGCATCGAGTCCTACCTGCTGGCCCGCATTCCGTTCGTGTCCGTCCGCACGGTCGAACGCGGGCGCGCGCTGGAGATGCTCGGCGAACTCGCCAGGGAGAAGCAGCTCGACATCGTCGTGCACACGCTCAGCCAGGGCCTGCGGGACCTGCGGAACCGGCAGGTGCTCTCGGACGACAAGTCGCTGCTCGGCGCGCTCGACCTGGCCGGCGAATGGTTCCAGGCCCGGGCGAACCAGACCGTCGTGTTCACCGACGTCCAGCACCTCGGCGACGACAACGAGATCTCGCGGCGGTTCGTCGACCTCGCCCAGCTGGCCGAGGAGCACGGCGGGTGCATCATGGTGATCACCGCCGATCCGACCTGGAACACCCTGCAGCGCATGGGGATGGCGGTCGCGCTCGACCTGCCCGACGTGGACGAGATGCGCGCGGAGATCGAGAGCTTCCTGCACCAGTACGCCGGCGAGATCCGCATCGAATGGGGTCCCGCCGAGTGCGAGGAGGCCGCGTCGATCCTCACCGGGGTCACGAAGATCGAGGCGCTGAACATCCTCGCCACGTTCGTGGTGCGGAAGTCCATCACCAAGGCCGAGCTGGTCGAGCTCGGCCGGGCGAAGGACTCCATCTTCAGCGAGCTGGCCGGCATCGAGCGGGTCCCGGTGCGCGCCGGTGACCACCTCGTCGGCGGCCTGGCCGGGCTGCGGCGGTGGCTGGATCGCAAGCGCCCGCTGCTCACCATGGACCTGCGCGACCGCGGGATGCGGCCACCCCGCGGGGTGCTCCTCGTCGGCGTCCCGGGGTGCGGCAAGTCGTTGTCGGCCAAGGCGATCGCGAGCGACTGGCAGCTGCCGCTGTACCGGCTGGACATCGCGTCGGTGCTCGGCATGTACGTCGGCCAGTCGGAGGGACGGCTCCGCGAGGCGCTCGCCACGGCCGACGCCGTCGCGCCGTGCGTGCTCTGGATCGACGAGATCGAGAAAGGGCTGGCCGGCTCGGGCACCGACAGCACCGGCATCACCACCCGGCTGGTCGGACAGTTCCTGTACTGGCTGCAGGAATCCCCCGCCCGGGTCTTCGTGGTGGCGACCGCCAACGACGTCCGGGCGCTCCCGCAGGAGCTGCTGCGCAGCGGCCGGTTCGACGACATGTTCTTCGTCGACCTGCCCGACGCGGAAGAGCGGCGGGAGATCATCCAGATCTACCTGGGCAAGTACCTGCGCGCGCCGGTGGCGGACGACGTCGTCGACGAGCTTGTCCGGCTCAGCGACGGGTTCGCCGGCTCGGACGTCGAGGCGGCCGTGAAGGAGATCGGTTACGAGGCGATCGCCGCCGACGATGACCGGAACGTGCCGATCGAGTTCTACCGCGACGCCTTCCGCAACATCGTGCCACTGGTGCGTTCGGCGCCGGAGCGGATCGACGAGGTCCGCCAGCTGCGCGACCGGGCCATCCCGGCGTCGGGGAAGGTGCGGGACTCGGCCGAAAAGACCGGCTCGCGCCGCGTGGTGCTCGGCTGAGGCTCCGCCGATGACGACCGGGCACCTGAGCGAAGCCGAGCTCCACCGCCGGGCCGGCGAGCTGGCTGCGCAGGTCGAGCGGGATCCGACGGCCGTGGACGCGAGCTTGACCGGGGCCGTCGGCTACCTCCTGGTGGATTCGCTCGACGACGCGGCCCCCGGCTTCGCGGCCGACCTCGACACCGCGGTACTCCTGCTCGAGCACGGGCTCGCCTTCGCCGCCGACGATCCGCTGTCGTGCTCCTGGCGGACCGCGCTCGCGGTGGGGTACGCCTACCGGGCCATCGCCGGAGACAGTACACAGTGGACCGTGGCGCTGCACTGGGGCGAGCAGGCGGTCGCCACCGCGCCGACCGCCGAAGAGCTCGCCGAAGCGGTGCTCACGGTGGCCGACATTCGTACGGACCGGCTGGCGGCGCTGTGGGACGACGACGTGGTTACCCCGGCGACGCGCCGGCACGAACTCGACGACACACTGGCGGCGCTGTCCGTGCTGGGCGAGCAGCTGGCGGACCCCACCGATCGCGCGCTGCTGGACTTGCACCGCGGCCGGCTGCTCGGCGTCCGGTACGACCTCGTGGCCGCCGACACCGACCTGCGGCACGCATTCCGGTTGGTGGACAACGCTGTGGGGTGCCTGCCGGCCGGGCATCCCATGCTGCCGGAGGGGATGTCGTCACTGGCGGGACTCCACCGCGACCGTTACGCGAAGGACGAAAACCCGGACGACCTCCACACGGCCCTCGCCTTGGCGACGGCTGCCGTCGAGGCCACCCCACACGGCGACCCCGCACGGCCGATGCGTCACCTGTTGCTGGCCAGGCTCCTGCTGACGCGCCGGGCCGAGAACCCGGATCCCGACGACCTCGACCGGATCATCGACAGCCTCGCCGTCGTCGCCGACCCGGCCGATCCGGAAACCGCGGTTTGGTACGGCGCAGCGCTGCTCGAACGCGGGGAGGAAACCGGCAGCCTCGCCGACCTCACCGCGGCCGCCGAGTGGCTGGCCCGCGGCGCCACCGACCAGGACCCGGATGCCGTGGACGACTGGCTCGTCTGGAGCCGGCTCGCCGAGACGCACAGCGAACTGTTCGAACGGACCGGAGACCAGCGCCACGCAGACGCGGTCCTGGAAGCAGTCGGCCACGGCATCGGGCTCCCGGTCCCCGATCCGAACTTGACGTACGAGTTCCACGCTCGGCGGCTCCAAGCGGTCTTCCAGGACGGCAACCGACCGGAGCTGCGCGAGCTGCTGGCCCGGCAGCCGGTCGTAGAGTGGGTGCGGCGGGCACACTCGGCCGTCGACGAGGCGGCAGCCGCGGGCGCCCTTTCCGAAGAAGCGGCTTGGCTGTCGTACACGGTCGGGATGTCCTGGTACTACCTCGTCACCAAGGGCGGCCACGGAGTGACCACCGACCTCGGCGCATTCCGCGCCTTGCTGGACTCCATGGGCCCGCTGTTCCAGAACGCCGTCGACGTCCTGGACCTGGGTCCGGAACTCCGGCCGCTGCTGGAAGCGATGACAGAGTTCTTCGGCAACACCGCCCGGATCGTCGCCGGGGACGGCGACGCGGATTTCTCCGCCCTGCGCCGCGTGCTCACCGGAGCGGAGTTGCCGGAGGGCCTCGACGACCTCCCGTCGCTGGCGACCAACTTGATCGCCATGGTCGGATCGGCCACCGGGTCCTTGAGCGCCTTGGACACCGGGTTGACGCACATAGCCGGCATCCGCGACGACGAAGCTGAAGATCCGGCCAAGCGCGCCGAAGCCGCGGCGATGCACGGGTTCTTCGAGGTGAGCCGAGCCGTCCACGCGGGGAAGGAGATGCGGGAGATCTTCGAGCTCGCTCGGCGTGCCTGGGACCTGCTGGACGCACTGCCGCCCGACCCGACCAGCGAACCGCTCTACGACCTGCTCGAAGGTGTCCTCCGTGCCGGGGCAGCCGCCTTGGGGACCGACCCGCCGCCCGTCCGCGACCGCGTGCGCACCGAATCGTGGCTCCGGAAGTTTCTGGCACCGGTAATGGCCAGCGACGAAGCGCTTGTTGCCATCAGGAACAAAGATGTCGCTGCGTTGCGGGAAATCTGCGCGCGCTGGTCGGAGGTGGAGGTACCGGCCGACGCCGAGGAGGCGTTGGGGCTCCACGTGCCGCGAGCCGTCGCGTACGACAACCTCTCGCTGCTGGACCCGAGCGACACCGAAGCACTGGAACGGGCCATCGAAGCCTACCGGGGGTGCCTCACCGGGATCCGCCGGGACGGCACCCCGCTGCTCACCGAGCAGACGACCTCACTCGCCGCCGCGCTGCGGCGGCGCGGCCGTCCTGGGGACTTCGCCGAAAGCCGCAAACTCGCCCGACAGGTCGTGGAGAACGCCGCCTGGCGGGTGCTGATCCAGTCCGAAAGCGAGCACGCGATGGAGATCGCGCGCACGGCGATGGACGCCGCCGACCGGCTCGCCGCCTGGTGCGTTGACGACGACGCGGTGGCCGAACTCGTCCAGATCGTCGACGCGCGGCGCAGCCTGGTGCTGCGGTCGGCCAACACCACCCGGTCGGTCTCGGCCCAGCTCGGCGCCCTGGGCCAGGACGAGCTGGCGCGCGAATGGGAGTCCACCGGCGGCGTCGACGAGCCGCTGGCCTCTGGGCACGGTGGCCCGGCCACCGGCTGGGGCGCCCTGCGGCGCAAGGTGCTGCGGGTACTGGCGGAGGACTCGGAGGACCTGCTCAGCCCGCCCACGGTCGAGGAGGTCCGGAACGCCCTGCGCGCGCAGCGCTCCGACGTGCTCGCCTACCTCCTGCCGGCGAACGACCACCACGGGGCGCTCGCCGTCCTCGTCCCCGCGGACGGTGACCCGGTGGTGCGGCCCCTGCCGAAGCTGGGTGATGCCGAGGCGGTCAAGCGCTACCAGGAGGCCTACGCCGCATGGGACGCCGCGCCGGATCCGAGCGGCCCGGAGTACCGGCAGTGGCGCACCGAGCTGCGCGAAGTCTGCGGCTGGGCCTGGGGCGCCGCGGCCGGTGAGCTCCTCGCCCACGCCACCGAGGTCGCCGGGGTCGCGGGGCGCGATCCGCGGCTCGTGCTGGTCCCGCTGGGCGTCCTGGGCCTGGTGCCGTGGCACGCCGCGTACCGGCGGGTCGACGGCCGCGACCGGCACCTCGTGCAGGACGCGACCGTCTCGTACGTCCCCTCAGGGCGGCTGCTCTGCGAAGCCATGGCGCGCCCCGGCGTGCGCGGCGACGCGGCCTTGCTCGTCGGGAACCCCGTCGGCGACCTGCCCGACGGCGCGGCCGAAGCGCTGGCCATCCGCGACTCCTGCTACCCCGGCGGCCGCTTCCTGGGCGGCACCGGACAGGCGCACTGGTGGATCCCGGCCCCGGCCGGTCCGGGCACCCCCGGCGAGGTGCGGGATCACCTCCGCGACCCGCTCGGCGTGCTGCACCTCGCCTGCCACGCATTCGCGGACGTGCGCAGCCCGCTGCGGTCCCGGATCGAGCTGTCGGGTGGCGCGTTGTCGGCGCGGGACCTCCTGGAGCTGAGCCCGGCCCGGCCCCTGGAACTCGCGCTGGTCGTGCTGGCCGGGTGCACGACCCAGGTGTCCGGAGTGGACTACGACGAGGCGCTGTCCCTCTCGGCGACCTTCCTGGCGATCGGCGCCCGGACCGTCGTCGGCTCCCTGTGGCGAGTGCCCGCCGGGTGGTCCACGGCCGCGCTGATGTGGCTGTTCCACGAGAACCTGCGCCGCCACGGTCTCGCCCCTGCCGAGGCGTTGCGCCGCGCTCAGATCACCCTGCTGGAGGATTCGCCGTCGCTCGACGGGCTGCCGGAGGCACTGCTGGAGCTGCGGCCGCCCGGCTCCCGCGCGATCGGCATCGAGAGCTGGGCGGGGTTCACGCCGCAGGGGCGGTGAACAGGACCTTCAGCAGCTCCGCGGCCGCGTCCGCGGTGATGGCGGAAAGGACGTAGTGGTCGGCGATCGCGGGGAGGAAGGTCAGTGGGATCTCGTCGGGCGACCGGCCCGGCAGGACGACCGGCAGCAACTTCCTCGTCCACAGCTCCCGCTTGCGGTGCAGGAGGTCGGCCAGCCTGCTGTACTCCGACCGGATGCCGAGGTGGCGCGTCCCGTCGGTCAGTTCGCCGTCGCCCACCGCTTTGTACGCCGGTGACGCCACGACGATCACGTAGTCGCTGCGCAAGAGCTGGTTCGTCGTCCACTCGTCCCAGTTGCGGCGGCGTTCCAGGCCGTCCTGGTCGACGCGCACGTCGACGCCCGCCCGGCGCAGCAGCCGACACAGCTTCATGACGGCCTGCTTGTGCGCCAGGGACTCCTGCGCGTAGGAGACGAAGACGCGGGGCCTGCCGTCGCCGGCCGGCATGGCCGGGACCTCCGGTTCCGGCGCTCCCGGAAGCCGCACGGAGAAAGAGTCCGGCTGGCCGCTCGCGCGGAGGGCGAGCCCGCCGTCCACCGTCAGGTTGTACGTGCCGCCGACCAGCACCGGCAGCTCGGTGCAGCCGGGTGGGGCCAGCAGGACGAGCCACGCGGTGTGCGTGCCGGCGCGGACGTCGCCGGAATGCCGCCACCGCACGCGTGCGCCCCCCAGGCCGGAACAGGTCACGTGCGGCCCGACCGCGGGCAGCGCGATGTTGGCCTCGCTGGCGTCGGCTGCCCAGGAGGAGCGGCCGTCGGTGCGGCGGACGAAGTTGAGCTGCCCGGTCAGCTCGTAGGTGCGTGCGGGCTCGGCGGCCAAGACCGCGCGGGGGATCGCGTCGACCACCATCACGTCGGCGGCGTCGAAGGCGAACTGCACCTCCGCCCAGGCCGGCGGCGCCTCCCCGGGCGGCACATCGAACTCGTAGTTCACCCGGACCAGGTAGGCCGCGTGCCCGGCGAAGCCGGCCGGCAGTGGATCGATCCGGTGCAGCTGCCAGCCGGAGAACCGGATCAGGCCGATCTCGATGCCGTCGGGCGCCATTTCGACTGACCTCACGAAGACGTCGAGGAACAGCGGGACACTGCCCGCCATCTGGTTGTCCGTCGACGAAAGCACGGATCCTCCCTGGGTCATGCGAGGGTGACTTTTCGACCAGGCAACGGAACGAGATCCGCCCAGCCCGCAGCGTGGTCCGGACGTCCGGACGTCCGGCGCCGAACTTTTCGTGGCTTAGCAGCGTCGTCCGGTACAAGCCCGGCGCAGCCGGCCGACGCGGCCCGGAGCGCGGCGTCCGCGGCGTTGACGATGCTCGTGGTGAAGCGGGCACCGGACAGCGCCGTAGGCTCCACCACATCCGGCTCGCCGGACGGCGAACGTTCACGGAACAGCTCGTGCAGCGAACGGCGGCCGGGCTCGACGCCCACACCGCGATGTCGAGGTAGCCGGTCACGGGTCCCCGGTGGACCGGCAGCTCGGTGAGGTGCGGAGCACGGACGTCTTCGGTCCGTTCGACGTGCACCGGGCGTCCGGTGACCACCAGCACGTCCAGCCGGGTGCCCGGCTCCGTGGCCACGTCGCGCAGGGACACCGCGACGTCGGCCGAAGCTCCGGTTCCGCGACGCCACGGCCACGTCGAGGTCTCCGGTCGCTCGTCGGCCCCGAAGCGGGCGGTGCCGGCTGGCAGGGTGGGCGCGGGGCAGGCTCGAAATCGATCGTGCGCATACGCAGGCGCCGCTCCTGCGAACCGGACCGGAGCGGTGCCGCCCGGACGCCGTCCTGCTCGAGGACCCGGCCGCCGACGGGCTCTGCGGTCACCAGCACGACGATCGTCTCCGGGCGGGCAACCGCCTGGGGAAGGTCGGCCGGCCAGCTCAACGGCACCCCGCGCAGTGCGCGGACCAGGCCGGTCACCCGGAGGTCGTACTCCAGGTGATGCCCCCGTCTCGTGGGCGACCGCTGCGAGCCACCAAGCTCCCCGAACTGCTCCTTCGAGAAGCGAGATGAGCGGCACCGGCAGCTCGGAAGTCAGCTCGTCCACCAGTTCGTCTCCGGTGAGCTTCAGCTCACTTGGCACCGAGCAGCGACGGAGCACGTGTCGGTCGGAGCGGTCGTCGATGAAGCGCAGGGGTCCGGCCGGCGGGGTGCTGAAGGTCCGCACGAACGGCTCCCGCCAGCAGCTGAGGGTGACCTTGTCGGCCGACGCCAGGAGTTCGGAGCATGGATGTCCGGTGAGCCGCTGCTCGTACTTGGCCGCGTACCACTTCAAGACGGCACGGACGACTGCGGTGCACCGATCGATCTTCCGGCGGCACGCGTACTCCACACCCGCGTTTCTTTCTTGCATCTCCTGAGCGGCGGCGATTCGGTCGAGTACCCCGAGCAGGATCGTCTCCAGTACGTCGAGGTGGCCGGCGAAGGGACGGAAACGGAGGCGTCCGCGTCGATCGGCAACCCAACCGACGACTTCGTCGCGGGCGGCCGCGATCGTCGCCGCGCAGCGCGCCGTCCGTGCCCGCAGGCGGTCGGGTGTGACCGCGCCGGCGAGCAACGACGAGACCGGAATTGTCGGCTGGATGTCCATCGCTCCCTTTGGTCGCTGCGCTACATTCCGGAGTTACACCTTCAAGACGGCCGAACGGGTGATTTCCGAGCGAGGCCAAAAGGGCTGCCACCGGCGGTCACGCCTCCCTCGTACCTGCGATTGCCGCCGATGAGCTCGGTCTGCCACCGCGACGAATGTGCTCTGAGCCGTGGGCGGAGCCAGCCGAGAAGACGCTGAACTGCGCAACTCCAGCAACCTCGGCGATCGTCCGTCAGGTAGTAGTCGCAATGATCATCGAAGGAGGGCTCATGGGTGATCTGGAGAATCGCGTAGGACGGCTCGACGCCGAGGCGGATTACGCGGCCCGCACTTTCGACCGCGCGAACTTCAGGTTTGAACAAGCCAACGAAGAGCAGGACAGGTTCGAGCACTTGCGAACGGCCGCAACCGCACTCAATGCGCTCGGGAACCTCAGGCTCGCCCAAGCGATGCTCTTGACCAGCGACAACAGGTGATTTGCCCGATCGGGGCGCAACCCCGGAAGGAGAGATATCCGTCGTCGGAGCCGCTCACCGTTCAAGGCCCCGGTGGTCCGGCCGGATCCGCGACCTCGTCAGCCGCGCGCCGCCGGGTCCGGGAAGTTCGAGCAACTCGGCCCCCTCACGATCCGAGACGGCGGCACCGGCGACCGCCATCAGGCCAGCCTGTACTTTGCGTGGGCTGGCGACTCCGCGGGCCTCAGCCGCGGCGTTCGAGACGCTCAGCTCCATCCTCAGAGAGTTGGGCGGCCCTCGTCGGCTCGGCCGCCTCCATGGGGACGGAGAGGCGATACAGCACGGCCCGTTGCCGGATTGTCCCCGCCGCATGAACTATGTCTCACCTCGTTGCCGGAATGACCGAGCACCAGGCCAAGGGGCGCGAGGCCGGGCCGTCGGCATGCGGCTCACCCACGGCGAGGCGGCCAAGTTGTCGGCCGGCCTAAGGCAAGACCACTTCGAAGATCGGGTGCTCTAGATCACGCTGACCTGCGCCGCGAGGAAAGTGTTTCCGTTGTTGATTGCCGGTCTCCTCAGGACGCAGACAGGTCTCCAACAAGCCAATCTCTGAGCCGCATCACGACAGCGGAGCCGAGTTCACGACCGCCCCCGTGGGCCTCATTGCTGGGTCGGCGGCCGCAGCACGTCCAGTACCGTTTACCTGCCGGTCTTGTTCGGTCCTCCACTTCCGGAGAATCCGCCGACCGTAGTTGTGCGTTCCAGCCGCTCGGTCAAGCTCGGCGCCAGTCGGCGTGCGGACGCAGGCCCGCTCGCCCACGTAGTACTCCCACATCCGCTGCTCAGCCGTTCGACCGCAGTTCTCCATGCTCAACGTCGAAGCCACGACTGACTGAACCGGCATCGAGGTCTCGCAATCCGTCTCCCTCTCGCGAGCTTGACCAAACGTCTCGCTACCAGCGCCGGCGGTCTCGGTGCCAGTCTCGCGAGACCGCTGCTTCAACGCGCCGTTCAACAACTCGACCGCCAGTAGCAACACCAGTGGCGGACACGCCGCCACCGTCACCTGCAACACGCTCAAGGCCGGCGCCGAACCGATGTTCGCCACCAGCGACAGGCAGATTCCGAACACGAACGCCAGCCACGCCACGCACCGGCCCGACCGACAACCAGCGCGGTGGGTCTTCCAAAGTTCGACCGTCGCGATCGTCAACAGACCGTCAACCAGCAGCGGCCAGATCGATGCCGTCACCGTGTCCGCACCGAAGCGGAGCGCGAACTCCCGTCCGTGGCGATACGAGGCGTACGCCGCGCCCAGGGCGATCAGCCCGGTACAGGCGCACTGAATGGACAGGGCAAGGTCTTGAGCAAGCCGTTCCCTGAGCCGCGTCACGATCGCACCGCATTGCTTGCGGTCTCGACGGCCACACCCGCGTACCGATCAAGTGGCTTCGGCGAGGAGCTCGGATCATGCGACACGGACCGACATTTGCGAGCCCGAGAGCGCACGGTCACGACGACAGACGACGGCACAGGGCGGCACTACCGCGACCCTATGACCGAGAAAGACGACCTTGTCCAGCATCACTCGACATCATCCGGAACATCAAGGTGGGCACTCTTAACCAGCGGGTTCGGGGTTCGAGTCCCTGATGGCGCACCCCACTGAATCGAAGCCCACCTGCGGGTTCCTCCGTCGCGAGGATCTTGCCGGTGGGCTTTGATCATGTGGTGGAACCGGCGTGAGCCCGAATGCGGGCCGCACTTTCGCGATCGATCTTTGCCTGACCTCCGCTTTCGCTGCTTTCGACGCTGCTTGCGCTGCGGCCGCAGGTCGTTGGCTTGGTCACGGGCGGCGGCCAGGATCAGGGCCGCCGTGGCTTCGGCTGCCTGGTGAGCAAGGCAGCGCAGGACGCTCGTATAGGTGTCGGCGGTGATCACGATGCTGGTGTGCCCGAGCAGCGCCTGCACGATCTTGAGGTCGTTGCCTGCCGCCAGCGACAGGCTCGCCGCGCCGTGCCGTAGATCGTGTAGCCGAATCGGCGGTAGCCCAGCCTCTGCGATGAGCCGGGTGAACGTGTGGGTGAGGTAGCCGGGACTCAGTGGCCGTCCGTCCGGCTTGCGGAACAGGAACCCCGTCGGCTCCCCGACATCCTCGCGGAGTTTCCGCAGGGCGCCCACCAGCAGGTGGTCGAGCGCCACGGTACGGACACTTGCTTCGGCCTTCGGCGGGCAGACCACGGTCCGGCCACCACGGTCTTGCACCTGATGCGACACCTGCAGAGTCCCGGCATCCAGGTCGAGATCACACCACCGCAGCCCGGCCGCCTCACCCCGGCGCAGCCCGAGCAGGGCGATCGACAGGAACAGCGCATACAACGGGTGCCCCTTCGCATAGGCGAGGAACTCGGCCGTCTGGCGTGCCGTCCACACCGCCACCGGTGGCCGTTCACCGGTTGCCCGCCAGTGCACTACCCGGGCGTCCGTCCACACCACCGCTCGCGGCCGTCGCCCCGGCGGCAACTCCACCAGGTGCGCTGGGTTGCGCTCGATCAATCCCACGCGGATCGCACCGTTCAGCACCGCATGCAGCACACCGCGGATCCGGACGAACGTCGCCGCCGCCAGCGGCCGCTCCCGATCGGCGTTCGCCCGGCAAGTGCGACGAACATCGCTTGCACTCGAGCCGTGGTCAACGACCGCAGCGGCACGCTGCCGAGGTACGGCTTTAGGTAGGTGTTGATGTGCTGGGTGTATAGGCGGCGGGTGTTGAAACTCAGCGACTGGCACATCTCCAGCCAGATGTCCAACCACTGCCCGACCGTCACCGCGCTCCGGCCGGGATCCACATCCGCACCGAGTAAATACGCCCGCGCCTGCTCCGCCGCCCCACGGCTCCGGAACCCGCCACGCCGCACCCGATGCCGACGACCATTCGGACCGCACGGCAACTCCAACGAGAAGTACCACGTCCCATGGCCACGCTCACCAAGCCGAGGACAACGTGTCCCCATACGGTTACACGGCCCCAGACTTCGACAACCGCATCTCTTATACACCGCAGCTCGTCTCGCCATCACGGCCTCCTTGGACTCGCCGACAGCGTGCACCGCTGCTAGTGACAGCACCACAAGAAGCTCACCGGCTGGCCTGAACAGATGACCCGCGACCAAGGACGTCGCCGCCGGGTCAAGGTGACAGTCGAAGCCATCATCGAGATCGCCGACGAGAACGCACTCGAACAGGCCACCCATCGCCAACATCGAATCAGCCGAGTTCATGCTCCTCCGGCAGCAACGTCAGCGTTTCGCAGAGCCGACTTGACGAACAGGACGACATCCGCGGTAACTCCTTGGCCGCGGTGCAATGGTTGGTCGACGCTGGCGCGGTAGCGTTCAATCGCCCTGGAATCGAGTTCGACGGAGCGACCGAGAGCGTCGACAAGGACGGCTATCCGCTGTCGACTTGGTCGCAGTTCGGTCAGCTTTTTCCCCTACAGCTACGGTGCCAAGTCCTGAACCAATGCAGCGACTTTCAGATGCCGCCATGCACAGCAGCCGCGGTGGACGGCCGCTGGTGTGTTGGCCGACCAGGCCTACGACGATGTGCTCGAACACGGCCACGAGCCTGTGGACAACAACGGCCACCTGAGCTACCGAGGCCCAGGTCATTGACCTGGGCCTCGGTTCCCCCGCTCGGACTCGAAGCAAGAACCCTCCGGATTATTGGTTCGAGTGGTTTCGGGTCGACGTCAGTCGATCTAGCTGGGATGTTTGCAATCGCTCATGCCCTCAGTCGCTGTCAGTCGACCTCGTTCGACCTGCAATTTCGCCCTTAAATCGCCCCCATAGTTCAACAGCCAGTGCAGGCGCGGTCAGGTGATCGGAGTTCGTGTCGCCCTCGACGGCGCCGCGGGAAGACCTGCACGGGCTGTTGCTAAGGCGGTTGTGCGGATCACGCTGACGCGACACTGCGGTCTACCACGGCTGGGCCGCGCTGCCGTCCGCATCGAGACCCCACTTCAGCTCAGCATCGTCTCCGCGCGCCGCGGTCAGTGCTTTTCCCGGTGACGCATCAGACCACTCCATGTCCACCGAGTTGATGGCGCACAGCGCGAGCCGCTCGGCGCTTCGCTGGTCGCCGCGGTCCAGCAATTGCTCACTGACCGCCACCAGCCCCGCCGTTACTCCCAGGACGGAGGCCGCCATGGCCAGGGACTCGGCTTGGGCGAAATCACCCCTCCGGGCATGGAAGCCGGCTAGGGTCACGTACGCATGGGCGACTTCGTCTTCCGTCTGCGCGGGGTCCGCCGTCAACCAGGTGTCCGCGCCTGTCGAGAGCTCACGCGACCGGCTGTTTTCGAGCCTGTCGCGCAGCTGCCGGGCGACTTCGTGCTCGCCGAGTGATTCCAGCACCTCACGGAGTACTCGGCTGAGGTGCGGCGACGCCTCGACGATGGCCGCGGCCTGGTCTTCGACATCCCGCGCGCCGGATACCCTCGCCAGCAGCCTCCTCGCTCGCTCGTAGTCGCCGGCGCGAGCACCGATCAAGGCCACGCGCAACGCGTCCTCAGATTCGTCAGGATCGGGGGCTCGTGCCAGCAACCTGCGAGCCGCGGTCTTGGCGCCTCTGTCCTGCCGTTCGTCCGCGAGCGTCCACAGCACGTCGGGGTGGCCCTCGACGGCTGCTTCCACGGCGAGCCGCTCCGCGCCTTCGGCGTCCTCGAGCCCGTCCCGCCTCGTCGCGAATTCCGCCAGCGCCGCCCATCGCAGTTCTTTGGGCAGGCCTTTGACCAGCTTCTCAGCTTCATAGGGGAAGTCGACGTCCCGCCATTCGGCGATAGACACGGTCGCTGCCCATGACCCGAGTTCGACGGCCCGTCGTGCGACGGCTTCGGCACCTTCCTTGTCCCCAGTGCTTTCCAGCTCGGACGCGAGGTAGTCGAGGGCCTTGAGATCACCTATGTCCCCGGCTTGGCGCAGCAAGGACACCCTGTCACCGCGACCGCGGCCGGACAGAGCCACCAAGGTCAAAGCCTCCGGCACGCCAGCCGCGGCGGCCAGTCGCGCGACGCGCTCGGCGGCGTCTGGGGCTTCCTCGAACAGGCAATGCGATGCGAGCGCACTCAGCTGTCTACCGGCATCGATCGTACCGATGCGTTTGTACAGAGACGCGGCGATCCGCCACCGGAGCCGTGCCGCGGCACCGGCTGCCATCCGCAGCCGGCTATCCGACGTCACCTCGCTCTCGGCAACCGCCGTCCAGAACTCCGCGGGCGGAAACTCGAACCGGCGGTGCACCCGGCCGCGCGCGTCCAGGTAGTCGTCGAGCCGATATCCGGGAAGATCACGGTGGAGCGCCGGACCGCTTGCGGTCCCCGGCTCCAGCAGGTCGGCGATCGCCGCATCGAACCAGGACGGGGTCTCGTCGGCACTGCGCCGGGCGTCGCCGTCCAGATAGCAGCGCGTCGCGGCGTACAAGAATGACGTCGAGAACCATTCGCCGTGCCCGAGCCTGCGTGCATCCATCAGGGCGTGCACAGCGGCCTGCGCCACCGCGCCGGCCGTCTCATACCGGTGCAAGAGATCTGTCGTCCCGGCCAGTTCCTGCGTCACCGAGGTTCCCGCCGGCCGGCTCGCCGCGGCCACGAGCAACGGGTCACCCGACTGTCGCGCCACGGCGACTTCGGCGTTCGTGAACCGGTCCGGCACGCGAACCTGGTTGCCATCGAGGAGCCGCCGGGCCGCGCGAAAGCGATCTACCTCGGCCTTCTCCTCGGGCTCGTGGGTGAGTTCGTGCGCATGTTCGGGCCATAATGTGCCGAGTACCAGGACAGGTCCGCGCGACTCGTCGGCGAGCAGTGCCAGCAGCTCGTTCGCGATCCAGGCTCGGACGTCCTCCGCGGGGTCGGCCAGGTAGCGCTGCGCCTCGTTGAGCCAAATCACTGTCTGCGGCTCGACCAGTTTGAGCTCGTCGAGAAATCGCCTAGGCGGCAGAGGATTCGTCTCGGGCCAAACGCGCCAGCCCGCTTCGGCCAAGCTGGGTGCGCCCGGGCCGCTCCCCCGCCGGTGCAACGCCTCGTACAGAGCTCTGGTCTTGCCCGTGCAGGAATCCCCGACGAGGATCGCGCAGCCCGACCGCGCCGCCGGGCTTGCCGCGCCGGCGACCAGCTCGTCCAGAGCGCGGTCATGAGCGCGGACCACGTACGCGGGCAGGGCGCCGCCGCCTTGTGCCGCTCTGTGCACTTCGAGATCCGACGCGGAGAACGAATCGATCGGCCCGCCGGGCGGCTGGCGGCGTTGTCCGGCGTCGCTCTCGGCGGCCTCCCTTAACGGCCGGACGGCGGAGCTGTCAAGAACGTGTGCTTCCGGCACGAACAGCTTCCACTGTTTCGAGGCGGACTTCTCGACCGTCGCATCGGTGACCAGCTGCCAGTGGCACCGTTTGGTGTCCAGGTCGACGAGCACCACGATCACGGGAACCGAGAAGCGGAGCCAGTACTTGAAGTGCGCGGCCTTATCGCGGAACCACCAGCCGCCGTCGGCCGGGGAACCGAAGTAACTCCGGCCGCTTTTGATCTGCAGCGCGATCAGCCTGCCGAGCATCTCATCGCCGTCGACCAGTTCGACGTGGGCGTCGATTCCGTAGTCCTCGAGCGGCTGCTCACGGAACACCCACTGCAGGCCGGACTCGACCGCGTGCCTGGTCTGGGTCACCCCGGCGCTCGCGGTCCTCGCGGAGGCAGGGCGATGGACCATTTGCCCATCTTCTCCCATGGGCCGGCGCCGTGGCCACTCGCCGCTCGGAGCGCCTTCAGCCGTCCTCGTTGCGGTTCACCACCCGCAGGACCAGCCATTGGTCGAACCAGGCTGCGCCCGTCGTCACCACCAGCATCAACAGGCCGATGAACAGGTGGCGGTAGCTGTGCGCGGCTTCGTTCTGCAGCTTCGTGAGCCCCTGGGCGACCGTCGTCCGGGCTTTGCAGACGTGGCGGCGGTAGTGGTCAGGTCGGTTTGCGGACTAGGCCCGTGTAGGCGGCGATGGCAAGGGTGGCGAGGCCCCAGAGTAGGGCCTGGAGTGCCCAGAGGATAACGGTGAAGGTTTGACCCCAGGCGGTGACGGTGTCGAGGTCGCAGCGAGCGCGCAGGCCAGTAGTGCCGAGCGGGAGACCGCGGTCAATGCCGAGACCGATGAGTTCGACCGGAGAGCAGGTCGCAGCGGGAGAGCTGGCTGACGCGGTGGCGGGTGGGACGCGTTCGGCGGCATGGTGGCCGGGATTGCTCGTAACGTGCCCGGCGACTAAACCGACTCCTGCGGCGAGGGTGAAAACTACCCCGAGGGCGAGCATGAGGCGGTCTGCGCGGTAGCCGTAGCGGCCAAGCCAGCCCCAGAGTGCATGGCGTCCGCGTGCGAGACGGTTGCCCACATCGTGCGGAGCGCGGCGGCGGAGATCGTGTTGTTGCGTGATTAGCACTTCACGGGCGTTGTTTTCGTGGCCGACAGCCCGCTCGGTCGTGGCGAGTTGTTGAAAGGGCTGGGGCCAGTAGCTGGGAGTGTGGTGAACCAACAGGTGCAGCCACTGACGCCATGAGATCTCGCGTAAGACAGGATAGGTCAATCCGTGGGCAGTGATGATGCGGTCGCTGTCGGGGCAGCCACGGCGGCTCATCCCCTGTCTGCCGGCCGGGCACACCAGCGCAGGGGGGAACAGTGCCCCGGTGATCTGCGCCTCATGCAGTATCAGGAGCGGCCCTGAAGTGTTTTCCAGCTTGGACATCAGCAAGGCAGCTTGGCCACTAATTCGAGCGCCGGACAACCGGATCGCTCCGAGCTCTCCGGAGCCGGTGGTGGCAGCTCCTTGCATGAACAGGTTGCCGTCGATCCGGAGGAGCTCGCCCGTCAGGGCAGGCCCCCTGGCGCTGGTGATGTTGGCTCGTTCGAGTTGGCAAGAGCCACCGATCCGGGCATCGAGCAGGCGGAGTGCGCCGCGTTCCCCGGCGCCAGCGATCGTGGCGTCCCGCATGAAGAAGCTGCTGCCCACGCGGAGGCGCTCGGCATCCACTGCGGGCCCCTCGGTGCCGGTGATAGTGGCGCGATCAAGTTCAAGTGTGCCACCTATCTGAGCGCCGAGCAGGCGGAGCGCACCGCGTTCTCCAGCGCCAGTGATCGCGGTGTCCCGCATGAGCAGGTCGCTGTCGGCACGGAGACCGTCTGCGTCCAGGGAGGAGAGCAGGCTACCGTTTAGATGCAGGTAGCGAAGACGCGCGTCTCGGCAAACGATGCCGTCCGGAAGCGCACATCGGTACAAGTCCAGGCCGGTGACGGCGGAGACGTGATCGAGGTCGAGCTGCCCAATGACTCGCGCCCCTACTACCTGGAATCCGCGGGGGTCGAGGTCGCCGCGCATGCCGCGGAGCAGTTCGCGGAGCAGATCTGCTCGTATCAGCAGTTCCGGATCGTCGGTGAGCGCCAGTTCCTCCACCGTCCTCGCGGTGGCGGGTTTTGCCACGCCCCCGCGGCGGGCGGCGGCGACCACTTCTTGCTCGAGCTCGCTCAGGTCAGTCAAGGCGCGTGAGGGGTCCGTCTCGTCCACGTAATCGTAGTCGATTGCACGCTACGGAATGTGACATCTGGCAACCACGCGACAGTCACGGGCTCAAATGCGGCTCACCCTCGTCGACACCCGCCGTGCGCGTGGCCGGCCACGCGCACCTCCAACACCGACGCGATCGACCAGCACCTCGACCACATCACAGCACAAGCATCGCCCTGGACCCTCGCCTGGCCCCGCGGCCTTCGACCGATCCACACCGTGAACCACCTGGACCGAACTCGCCGAGGTCCTCCACTCCCCGGAACCATTCCGAAGTCTTCACAGACTCGTCCGTCGCAGCCGCCGAGACCCAAATGGTCAACGCCGTCTCGAAGCGACGCACTGGTACAGATGAGATCGACCGCTTCGACCCTCTGGTACTTCACCAGCCGCTGAGGCATTCCACTCGGCGTAACCAGACCCGACACAACTCCCGGGCCTACCCTTCCCGCCCCGACCAGGGGCTACTCGTACCGTCGCGTAGCAGGACCATCTCCATCCGCCGCAACCCACAGAGAGCACCTCGCCTCCGGTTAACTGGAGGTGCTAACCCTGGGTCGACGTCAGTCGATCTAGCTGGAAATGTTGGCATTCGCTCATGCCCTGATTCAGTCCCAGTCGACGTCAATCGGTTCGCGTGGTTGTCTCTCGTCTGATGGCCGTCGGGATGTGCGTCGATGGCCCCGTCGCTGGCGTCTGTTGTCCGCCAGCTTCATCCAGCGGATCGTGGTCACGGCCACCACTGGGCGGCGTCCAGAACGGCATGAGCCACTTCGGATGCCGCCTGCTCGCGGAGGAGGCCGGCCGTGTCGGCGAGACGGTCAAGTAGCGTTGCTCGTAGCATTTCGGGCCGTAGGCCGGCGCCCGCCGTCGGCGCGGCGTAACACTGGAGCATGGCGGCGAGGGCGTTGTCGCGGCTGTGGCCGTCGAGGTACGGCGCTATTTGGGCAAGTGTCTGAGAGCGCCGTAGGTCGTCACGGATGGCGAGGGCGGCGTCCAGGGCGGCCGGCCGGTCTTCCGGGAAGCGGGCGAGAGCGGCCATCGCCTCTTCGCGGTCGTCGCCGGTCAGGCGCAATGCTGCGCTCCGCGCCGTAGCGGCGTCAGTTAGCGCAGCCAGAGCTGTCACGTACGCGGGGCCAGCGAGTTGCCCGGCTATGGCGAGGGCGACCTCCGGCTCAGTGCCGTGTAAATGGGGCGCTAGCAGTACAAGAGCTTGGACGGCCTCACGCCGTTGCAACCGAACAAGGTCTTCGACGACTTGCAATGCGATCCGCCGGCCCGAGTCGGTTAGGTCTGCTGCCAGTCGTTCAAGAACGAAGAGGAAGTCGCCGGGCATTTCACGTGCCATCGGGACAGCTTCGTCCAGTGCGTTGTCTGCGCCGGCGTGGCGGCGCGCGGCGAACGCCGCCGTGACGAGGTAGAGATTGCTTCCGCTAGCTTCCGCCATCGTCTCTGCTGCTGACAGCTGAGCCTCCGGCAGGTACGAAACGAGGGCGGCAAGCAGGTGTGACTGCTGAAAACTGTCCTCTATACGGCCCACCGCATCAAGGGCGTCGCCGAGCAGGTGCGGCGCCAGCGACCCGATGAGCGCGGCGTGCCTCTCGTCGCGCAGTAGCGGACCAGCTTTCTCGACGGCCTCTGCAGCGAAGGGAGCTCGCTCCGGCTTGGGCAGCCGCGGCACTAGAGCTGCCAGAGCGTGAGCCTGGTATGGCTCGTCGTGGATCGACTGCACGCGAGCTAGTTCGGCGACGAAAACTGAGTCGCGGCGTGCATTGTCCAGCTGCGGAAGCAGGACTGCCAAGACCCGCGCGCGGAGCTCATGATCTGCAACGTCGTCCTTGGCCCGTACAGCGGCTTCCAACTGGTCTGGAGGTAGGTCGGCAAGCGCGGCGAGGGCAGCCTCGCGCTGCCAGAGCGAGTCCAGCATGCCGGTGCCTGCGGCGGCGTGCACTGTTGCTCCGATCCGGCCCGACAGAATCGCGCGCCGACGCTCAGGTGACAGCGACGTGGCGAGGAGCGGCAGGTTCATGTCGGCGAACGCCTTCGCGAAAAGGCTGGTGTAGCTGAGCAGTTGGTCGACGAACCTGCCGACGCGTGCTGCACGCCGTGCGGGAGACAGGTGCGGGGCGACGACGACTAGCGCTTGCAGGTACCACCGGTCGGTGGTGTCGCGGTCTTCATCCCGGTAGATCCGTTCGGCGAGGTCGAGCAGGCCGTCCAACAGGTCCTCGTCCGGTTCGAGCTGGGTCAATGCCGTCAACACATCGGGGAGACCGTCTTCGTCGAGCGCTTTTGCGAGAGTGGCCACCTCTCGGATTGTCGGTGCCGGATCTGGCTGCGCACTGGCGAGTGCACACAACGCGAGGCCTTTCTCCCAATGCTCCTCCATGTTGTCGATCTCGGCCCGTATCTTCACAGTCAGCTCTTCGCGTAGCGGTTCGCGTGCCTGCGTCCCTATTGCAGCCAGCGCCCGCACGTACCCGAGTGGGTCGTCAATAGAGTCCGCGAGCTGCGCGGCTACCGGGAGGTCCTCGTCTGCCAAACGCGCGGCGACGCGAGTGAGGATGGTCATCACATGCCGGTCGTCGCCGAGTGTCTCGGCGGCCTCGATGATCTCACCAGCTAAGGCCGTCGATGTCGCGGTTGTTGCGGCCAGCGCACTCAGGATCAGGCCACGTTCGTGGTCGTTGCGGTCGTTCGCGGCTTGCAGTTCGACCCTGACGGCTTCTTCCGCGCGTGTCGGGTCCGTGAACAGCGGCAGCAGTCCAGCAATCGCTCGTGCGCGGTTGTAGGGATGCCGCCAGGCGTGCGCTGCATCGATCGCCTGAGACAAGGGTAGCTTTCCGTATTGGACGCACAGCTCCAGCAGTCGGCTAGGAATGCGTGCGATTCCAGCCGGGATCGACGCGAGATAAAGGGCATATCGAGCCTTATGGCCGAGATCCGCCGCCTGCCCCATCGCCTCGCGGACGTCCACCAGGTAGTCGTCCAACTGCCCATTCAAGGTCTTCGCGTGATACCAGCCGTTACTTATTTGACTGCCGACAGACCACTGCCTGCGCAGCAAGGCGTGCAACAGCTCCGGCTGGCCGGAGCGGAGGAGATGCGCTGTCAGGTGCCGCAGGGCATAAGGGTCGAGCGCATGCCACTCCCGTTCCGTCCACTGCTCCAGCGCGGACCCGTAATGGTTCGCAAAGAGTAGGTCGTATTCGACCAACTCGTTGTCTCGTGCAAGAACCTCACGACGCCACTGGGCGATCAGCGGGTGAGACATCACGTAGGTATCCGCCACCGGGTCCCACAGGACCAACCTGCGCAATTTAGACAGCGCGGCGTTGAGAGCGTCGCCACCTTTCACATTGCACCGCGCGGCCAACTCCAGGAGCTGGACGCGGCTTAAGGGCGCAAACGCGCAGGCGAGCACGCTGAATACGACTCCGACGTCAGGTGGCCGGGAACCAAGCGGACCGTCCCACAACTGCTGCTCTTGGTCTTCTAGCCAGCGCTTCAGATATCCCCCTAGCCCAGGCTGTCGGTCGGCCTCAGCCAGCGTCGCTATCCAGTCGTCACGATCAACCGCGGTGGCGAGCTCCTCAAGATAGAGCCGAAGAGCGAGGGGATCGCCGTCGGTAAGGTTGACCAGCAGCGGCCGCAAAGCGCCTGTCTGAACCGGGGTGAGCGACGGTCGCACGCTGTCCAGGGCCTCGCCGACGCCGGCTTCAGTGAGCACCTCCAGGTCCATCGCGCCGGCCTCCCCGGGGTTGTCACCCACGAGGCGATGACACCAGGCTGCAGCATTCGGCCGATCCGCTGTCTGCCGAGCGGCCACCAGCAGCCGGACCCCCTCCCCGAGCCTGCACCGCCGTCGGGACAGCACGGCCGCCGGATCCCAGTCGGCGGCCTCGTCGAGGCCATCCACGATGATCACGAGTGGGTTGCCGAGCGGGGCCGGCCGCGCCAGGAATTCCATCAGTGCGTCACGTAGCTCGCCGACGCTAACCCCTCGGGACGCCTCAGCGGGGTCCTCTCGGTGCACCTGAGCGAGTCGAGCGACCAGCGCGCGCAGAACGTCGTCTTCGGTGTCCGTGCCGGAGCCGATGTTGATTGGTACGAAGACGGTTGGGCCGTTGCGGTACTGCTGCCACCACCGGGTGAGCAGCGTGGATTTGCCCCGGCCGGGTGGCGCCGATACGACGAAGCGGGCAGGCCCGGCTGGGTCCCGGGCCCAGCGGGTCAGCTCGTTGAGCTGCTGGTTGCGTCCGCCGAACGGGATCGGGGCCTGTCCGTCGACTGCCAGATGGTTGGCTTGAAACAGCTCGATGGGCTGCGCCAAGGGTAGCGGCCAGGCCCGATCTGCGTCGCGTTTCTCGGGGACGACGGGATGGCCCGTCACCGTCTTCAGAGCTTCGCGCAGCCGCGGGGACGCCGCCAGCGCGGTGGCGAGTGGCACCGCAAGCAGCCTGCGAGCCTGCCGGTCGGGTTCCACCTCGACGACGATCCCAGCGAGCCGGCCGTCCGCCAGTACGACGCCCGCACCGGACATGCCGCCCCATTGGGCGACTTGTTCAGGCGTAGCGGTTGCGACGTCCAGCGGCATCACCTGGGACGCCCCGCCAGCGCGTGGCTTGACCTGTCCCATCGGCAGCAACATCCCAACAGCATGCTCGCTTTGCCTGACAGTCTCGTCGGCCGAGGTCCCAGGCAGGGGCGGTGCATTCGCATCGGGGAACCCGACCGTCTCGCACCTAAGCTCGGCAGCGCTGGCGAGCTCAACGATCCGCGGCCCATTGGAGGCTGGTGTGAGCCAGGCGGCCAGCCCCTTCGGATCGGCCGGATCCACCTCGAGAACCACGAGGTCCCACTCGGGGTCGTCCGCCACCACCCGCATCAGCACCCATGGCCCGACGGTCGTGCTCGGCCGGCCGGTCGGCCATGCGCCCGCCAGCGACGGGTGCACGCCACGCGCCAGAACCCGGATCGGCTGACCGGCACTCACCACGTGCCGCGAGGTGAGCACTCCTGTGCGACCGAACGCCACCCCGGACCCGGCCTGGCCAGGCGCGGCCCAGACCTCGACCAGCCTGTCATCCCAGAGCCAGTCCGCCATAGCACTAGTCACTTACCAGGCGCGGTCTGGTGCCCGAACACCTGCATGGGCTTACCGTCGATGAGTGGCGTCAATTTCAAAGTCAGCGACTGGGTTCGCTCTTCACTGCTCTTGAGGCCAGCACCCGCCTCCACGACGTACCAACGGATCTTCCCCGAGCCGTCCGCCTCTCGACGTGCGACAGTCTGCAACGTAACCGTCACCTCACTAGCCTGGAACTTGATCGCGCGGTCACGGCCACGCTCCCAGGCCGCCTCAAGCTCGTCGCGCAGTCCCTCCAGCACTGTCGCCAGACTCACCTCGTCTGCCATGTCGCCTCCGAGCGAACATCGATGCGGTTGCACTCATGGCCTGTACACCCACACGCCCACGGATTGGTCTCAATGCCTCGGTCTCCCGCATGCCTACGATCTCACCGCGACAGCCCTGATCGCCAGTCCCAGCGAACAAGCCAAACACTTCCTGTGCCTACTCGTGCGCGGCAACCAGCCAATTGTCACACCACGCGCTAGATTGCTGACTCTTCGACATCAGTCCCGACGCTGCGCAGCTCTCAGATGCGCGCCGAAGCCCCCACCGCCCCTCCCTGATCACCGGCCGAACTCGAGTCATCTCTCCCGGGGCATCCCAGAAGAAGATCACATCGACCCACACCCACGCCGCAGCTAAGAATTTAGTGCCATGCCTCTGTTGGGGCCTGCATGTCTCGACATAGGATGGATGCCCCTTCTCGACGGTGACAGCCACCATAGTTTCGTTCGGGCACGGCGGAGATTCACCGATCGCGTCCGTCGGCTCGTCGACACGCCAGACTTCGTCGGTGTCATCGCCGCGCGGCGAACGATCGAGAAACGCCCGGTATCTTCGGGCTTTCGATTTCTCCCCATTCCGGACTGGTTACCCACACGCGGACGCCGGAGACCTGCTGGACACGGCGGCCATTCGCCGCATGAGCTTGCCAATTATGGCACTTCTCTACCCAATCGCGCCCACCCGCGGAGAAGGTTGATCTCCCGACGAGTTCTCGAAGAGTGTGCTACCAAAGTGAAGCTTCCGGCGTCGCGACTGTCGTACTCTCGAAGCAGTGCGCGCAAGTTAGACCCTTGCCCACCGGGCATCAACCTCCATACCGTGCGTTTTATCGGCTCATCCATCTCCTTGGGTAAGATATCTTTATATGAACTCAAGAACACTGTCCAGCTCTAACAAAAATGGCTCATGCACACGCGCCGATTCATCACGCTGGGATATTCGCCACAAAGCCTCCTCGATTGCACTCTCACCATCGTCAAGCCTGAACACATCGAGCACATCAGCGATCGGTTCACGTTTCGAAGCTGACTGCAACTTGTCGATACTGGAACGAACGGGGCGAGCAGCTATGAAACCATCAACGAGGCTCACTAGCACTATGCCACCCCCAAGAGAATAATTGATACTTCTTCCTGGCCACAGTTGCGAAGCAACGGAAAGGAAGGCGATTCCACCTAACGCTAACACGAGAAACAAAGTCCGAGCCGGAGTTGATCGAGCACAATGTACCGCCAGCCCCACCTTTTCCAAGGTCGGACGCGCCACTGGAACACGCATTATCTGCAATTGCGGAAACCGAAATAGACGCGCCTCAGCCTCCGGCGGAACCACTGCAGCATACGCTATCATTGCAGGCGACCAAGTGAATGCCCACAGCAATAGAACACTTCCCCGCCGCATCTCCCACATGAGCCGTAAGAGCGATGACAGCGCCGACACCTCCTATCGTGAACAACACTAAGGCAACCCCATAATAGTGATTGCACAGGAGCGAACGATCCGTGACATGCGCGACGAAACAGAAATCCAGAGGAAACAATAAAGGTGACTGCTAGAGCAGCGATGGTCGATTCCGTCAGAATATTGGGCAGCTGCGATGCTTTGAGCGCCGCTCGGATCATCCACAAGATGACACACACGGCCATCACTTGACCGATGCGCAGCATCCATCGCATCCGTCCAGGGAGCGAGCTCGCTGAAATATCTTGAGTGACCTGATCAAGAACACGATGAAGCCGATCAGGCTTGGCAGCTGCACCCAGGAGCCACATCCACTGACGGCCACTTATCCTCTGGTAGATACCCGGAGATGCGGCGACCTGTGTCACCAGGTGATCAGTGACGCCGGTCTCGTCCTCAAGCTCGATCACATAAGCGGCGACTGCGGCCGCGACTTCGTGTGAAGTCAACTGGAGCAGATCGATAGCGTCCGATCGGTCGCGGTTGGCGCCCGCCACTATCGCGGTGAGGACAGAGTGTCCACCTCGTCTATGACCGCATTGGCCAGCTGATCTGTTGTTCCGTCGACGAGTCCGTCGCGTATCAACATGAGCAATGAGAGCGAAACCGGGTTCCAAATGAAACTGCCGGGCGTTGGCAGGTGTCCGTTGCCGGTCAAGGATCCAACATCTTCGACAACGTGGTTCATTCATTACTAGGGCTTGCGTCAGAAGTCATGCAAACCGTTCGTCGATTGCGGCCATGGGAACGGTGGACCGCAACGGGCGGGGGTACGTGCCTCCAGCCGGTAGCGCAGAGCTGATCATCTTCAGGCCTCGCGCCCTCAGACCCGGCCGTCAGGGTTTCGTCCAGATGGCCAGCTGTCTACTCTGAGCGGATGAGCTTCGATGATCCCGACATCACGAATCGGTAGATGTTGCCAGGCTGGCATTCAGCGCCGAGGAAGGCGTTGTACAGGACGACCTAACGTGGCAGTCCTACGTCGAGACCGACGACACAGGTGAAATAATCGTGGACGTATACCCCGACCGCAATCCCATGGGGGAAGCGGACACGCATGGGTTTCGCTATCGCGTGCAGTATCTCGGGCCAGTACCAGCAGGACCACATTCTTGATCAATTCGGTGATCACGCCCGACACGCCCAGGTGGTCATTCACCATCCGCTGAGGTCTTCGGTGGTCTATGCCGGGCTGCCCGCGATACCAGAGCAAGCCGTGCGAGCGCTGTTGAGCTTGAGGGCACGCTGTGGATCGAAATGCCGACCTTCGACCGGTTGGAGCCGGCGCCCGGCCACGAGCTCGACGCCTGGCCCTCGGACCGCGTGTGATCGGCACCGTCGTGCATAGCGGGACCCCACGCACACCGGTGCCGCGCACCTCATATACGAGCTGACGGTTCAACCGGCGAACGATCATGGTCTGCAGTACCTGCCGCAGCAGAGCGCCTCACGTTGCCGGGCGTACGTCTATTAGGTGGATTCGCTCCTCGTCCCTCGCTCGCAGGTGGCGTGCGAGTTGTTCTTCGTAGGTGGTTACGACGACCTGCCTGAGCTGTCCCTCGCCACTCGTCGCACGCGAGAGGATGTTGGCCACGCGCCGGCGGACGTCCGGGTCCAGGTGCTCGAGGGGCTCGTCGAACCAGCAGAAGTCGGCCTTTGTGGCCATCTGAGCGGCTAGCTGTAGTGCCCTGTGAGGTTGTTGACGCGGGTGATGGGTGGTTTGCCGCCGAGTGAGGTGTGGGCTCGGTGGTGGTTGTAACGGTGCAGGAACTCGGGTAGCGCTTCGGCTCGGTGGTGTGAGCTGGTGAAGGGTTGGGCGTAGGCCCATTCTTCGGCGAGGGTGCGGTTGAACCGTTCGGCTTTGCCGTTGGTTTGCGGCCGGTAGCGGCGGATGAAGCGGGCTTGGGCACCGAGGTCGGCGAGGGCGTCGCGCCAGGCGTGGGAGCGGCGGTAGGCCAGGGCGTTGTCGGTCATGACTCGTTCGATCCGGTCGATGCCCAGTTCGGCGAGAGCGGTGGCGGCGCGGCGGAGGAATCCGGCGCAGGTGGTGGCGGTTTCGTCGGGGTGGATTTCGGCGTAGGCGATGCGGGTGTGGTCGTCGATGGCGCAGTGGACGTACTCGTAGCCGACGCGTGGTGCGTGACGTGCGGCGGCGTGTTGGGTGCTGTCGCGGCCGTGGACTCGCCAGCCACCACCGTCGCGGAGCCGGCCGAGTTTCTTCACATCGACGTGGAGGAGTTCGCCGGGGCGAGCGCGTTCGTAGCGGCGGATGGGTTGTCCGGTGGGGCGGTCCAGCCAGGCCAGTTTCGGCAGGTGGTGGCGGGTCAGGACGCGGTGCACGGTGGAGGCGTGCAGGTCGAGGATGCCGGCGATGCGGGCCGGGCCCAGCCGGCGGGTCCGGCGCAGGTCGATGATCTGCTGCTCGATCTCCTCGGGAACCCGTCGGGGTGAGTGGTGCGGCCTGGAACAACGGTCGAGCTGGCCGGCTTCGCCGTGTTCGCGGTAGCGGCGGACCCATTTGTGCCCGGTCGCGCGGGAGATTCCCAGCTCGGCGGCGACATGCGCGACTGGGCGTCCAGCGATGACACGGTCGATCAGCAACCGGCGTCCGTGCAGGGTCAACCGGGCGTTACGGTGGGACACGAAGACCTCCGTTGTGTTCGGTGATGGCGTCAGACACCAGCACCACACACGGAGGTCTTCGTCATGTTCAACTCGACGCGCCGCTCAACCGTCAACAACGTCCATGGTCACTACAGCTAGCGCCCAGCCAGCTCGGCCACGACCGGTGCGAGAGCACCCGCGGCGTCGGCGCCGACCACGAAGTAGGAGAAACCGATCTCCTCGCGTCGCCGTTGGATCTCCTCCGCTGCGGCAGCGGGATCACTGGGCAGGAACGCCAGCGAATCCGCAGCTCGGACGGCCGCGGGGTCGGTGTCGGGTCCGGCCATGAACGCGGCGACCGAGTCGCCGACCACCGGGACGTGCAACGCCAGCTCCACACCGCGACGGTTGTCGAAACCTTCCACCCGTTGCGTCGTCGCGGTCCGCGTCTCGGTCTGCGGCATCACGAACGTCACCGTGTCGGCGACTTCAGCGGCGAGCGCCTGCGCCTTCGGGCCGCCCACGGCCATGACCACCGGGGTGTGCCGGTCCGGGCCGTCGAGGTCGCGCAGGGCCGTGACGACCTCGCGCACCTGGCTAGGCCGTTGACTCGCCGGGGTGGGCGGCAGACCCAGCTCGCGGAGCTGGTCGGCGATCCCGGGCCGGCCGGTGCCGATGCCCATCTCGAAACGACCCTCGGTGAGCACGGACAGCGAGTGCGCCTCCCACGCGGTGATCCACGCAGGCCGGACCGGAGACGCGTACACCCAGGTGCCCACGCGCAGACCGGTGATCGTTGCCGCCACGGCGAGCGCCGGGCCCGGTGCCGGCTGCCACTGCGGCACATCGGGCATCAAGATCGTCGAGTAACCACTGTCGGCCAGACCACGTAGCTGGTCGCGCCAAGCCGACATGTCGGTGGTGATCGGCGCGACGACTCCGAATCGCAACGGTCTGCTCTCGGGTGCCGTGTGACCCGTCATGGCGAAGCCCCTTCCCTTGCTGCCCGGCCTGGCGCCAGGCTCCATATCCTCCACGAATGGGCAACAGGGAATCCGACACGCCGTCCGGCGCGACTTCATTCATCGTCCGCGCTCCACGACATCGGCGTGGACACATGGCGGGCCGGCACGGCTCGTGGCGATCCGGGCGCGGAACGGCTGCAGCACGGGACTGTCCGGCAGTGGAGCCGTCCGCCGGTAGGACGGCGCCCGAGCCACCGCGGCCGTCCGGGGCCGCGTCGGGCGAGTGCTGGATCACCGCGGCCGAGGACGGGAAGAGCTCCTGCTGGCCGGCGCAGAACACGAAGCCGACCGCACCGCCGCGGCCGTGATCGGCACCATCCAGGGCGGTGTCACGGTCCTCCACCGAGCACCTGGAAGCCGGGCTGAACCTCTGCCTCGACCGCCCCTTGGTGTGAGCGCCGTCTTCGGCCTACTGGGCGGCCAGATCCGAAGGGTGCGTGGCCAGCGGGGTGACGTCGATGGTCATGAACGGGTAGAGCGGCAGGCCCGAGAGAATGCCGTGCAGCTCGTCGTTCGAAGCGACGTCGAAGACGCTGAAGTTGCTGTAGCGCCCCACGATCCGCCACAGGTGCACCCACACTCCCGCGCGCTGCAGCTCCAGCGCGCGGGCCTTCTCGGCGGCCACCCGGTCGGTGACGTCCAGCCCCGGCGGGATCGAGACGTCCATCCGCACGTGGAACAGCATCTCAGTGCCTTTCCAGGCGGCGCACGGCCGCCAGGTCGAGGTCGACGCCCAAGCCGGGGCCGTCCGGCAGGTGCAGCTCGCCGCCGTCGTAGCGCAACGGCGTCGTCAACAGCTCTTCGCTCATCAGGAGCGGGCCGAACAACTCGCTGCCCCACGTCACCGCCGGGGTCGTGCACGCCAGGTGCAGCGTCGCCGCGGTCCCGATCGGGCTTTCGATGGACGTGCCGGCGTGGCAGGGGATCCCGGCCGCGGCGGCGACCTCCGCGATCGCCCGCGTCGCGCGCAGGCCACCGGATTTCGTCGTCTTGAGGGAGAACACGTCGGCGGCGCGGGCTTTCGCCAGCCGCAGCGCGTCACCGGGGGTGCGCAGGCTCTCGTCGGCCATCACCGGGATCGGCAGTGCGCGGTTGATCTCGGCGAGCGCTTCGACCTCCGCGCCCGGCACCGGCTGCTCGACGAGGTCGACGCCCGCGTCGGCCAGCCGCGGCAGGTACTTGAGCGATGTCAGCAGGTCCCAGCGCGCGTTGAGGTCCACCCGCACGCTGGCCACCCCGACGAGCTTCTCGGCGACCGCGCACACCCGCGCGACGTCCTCGGCCGGGTCGAGCGCACCCATCTTCAGCTTGAAGCTGCGGTGGCCGGCGTCGAGCTTCGCGAGGGCCTCGTCGGCGACGACCGGCGCCGGTTCCGTGCCCAGCGCCCACGTCACCGGCACCGACCGCCGCACGAACCCACCCAGCAGCGTGTGGACCGGGACGCCGAGTGCGCGAGCCCAGGCGTCGTGCAGGGCCACTTCCACGGCGGCTTTGGCGTACAGGTTGGCCGCGACGACGTCGCCGAGATCACGCAGGATCCCGGCGACGTCGTCCACCCGGCGGCCGAGCAGGACCGGCGTGAAGTAGCGCTCCACGACGAGCCGCATGGTCTCCACGGACTCGCCGCCCCACCACGGGCCGCCCGGTACCACGCCCTCACCGACGCCGACGGCGCCGCCGCGGGTGTGGACGAACACCAGCAGCACCGGCTGCGCGGTCATGCCAGTGCGGGCGAAGCGGTGCGGTCGGCGCAGCGGCACGTCCAGCAGCACCGTCTCGACACGCTCGATCCCCAGGTCGGTCATCGATCCTCGTTTCGGCAGAAGAGAAGCGGGACGTCAGGCGCGTTCCAGCACGAAGTCGTACGTCGCGCGCAGCCGGCCGTCGCCGGCCGGCCGCGGGTCGAGCACGAGTTCCGGCTTGGTGGCTTCGGCGACGTCGCTGTCGAGCCACTCGCCGCCCTGGAAGTACAGCTGCGTGGTGATCGTCCGGTGGCCCGGTGCGCGCACCATCAGGTGCAGGTGGGCGGGCCGCCACGCGTGCCACCCGGCGGCGGCGATCAGCCTGCCGGTCGGGCCGTCGGTCGGGATCTGGTACGGCGCCGGCTGGACGGTCGTGATCTCGAACCGGCCCTCGCCGTTGGTCACGACGACGCCGCGCAGGTTGCCCGCCGGGATGTCCGGCGCGAAGCCCGAGTAGTAGCCGTCGTCGTCGGCGTGCCAGATGTCGAGCTCGGCCGCGGCGACCGGACGGCCGTCGAGATCGCGGACCTGCCCGGCGAACACCAGCGGTGTCCCCTTTTCGTCCGGCCGCATCGGCAAGACTGCCTGCCACGGCAGCTTTTCCTGATCCGGCAGGTAGTACGGGCCCTGGATGCTGCCCTTCGTGCCGTCCTGGGTCCGGGCGGCGACCTCCTCGACGACGTGCTCGACGAACACGTCGAGGAACAGCGGCCATTCGCCGCCTTCGCCGACGTCCATCAGCCACTGCTTCGCGGCCTGGAACTCCGGGTAGGTGACGTCGTGGTCGCGGATCGCCTGGTGCACGCCGCGCAACACGGCGCGGGCGACCTCGTCGACGCGTTCGGGCGGCACGTCGTGGGTGGTCCGTGCGGCCGCGCGGAAGGCCGCGCTGGCGGAGCTGCCCGAGCCCGCCGCGGTGGGTACGTGTTCGGTGGTGGTCATCGTGCGTTTCCTTCGTCAGCGGGAAAGGGAAGTGGCGCCGGGGTTGTAGAGGTCGGGCACGGTCCAGCCGTCGAGGTCGTACTCGGCCATGCACTGCTCGGCGAAGCCCTTCATCGCCTCGGCCGAGCCGGACTGCTGAGCGGCGAACAGCAGCTCGGCGCGCACGCCTTCGTGGTTGCCGGAGTAGTTGCGCTCGTAGAGCTCGTGGCGGCCGCCGAACTCGCTGCCGATCGAGTCCCAGATCAGCTTCATCAGCTTCACGCGCTCGACGGAGTCGTACCCGTTGGAGCCGCGGACGTACTGGTCGAGGTAGGGCCGGATCTCCGGCGAGCCGAAGTCCTTCGCCGACGACGGCAGGTAGATCAGCGCGGAACCCAGGTCCTGCATGATGATTTCGCGGATGCGCGGATAGCCGAGCGTCATGAACCAGCGGTAGGCCAGGCCGTAGTCCAGGTGCGGCAGCACGGCGCCGTTCTTCCACTCGTCCGGGTTGGCGGCCATCGCGTCCGAGAGCGCCCAGAACAGGTTGCGCCAGCCGATGACCTCGCCGACGCGGGTTTGGATGCCGCGGAAGTCCTTGGTGCCGGTGACTTCCACCCCCTTCATCAGCAGCCCGGCGATGAAGTCGAGCTTGACGGCCAGCCGCGCGACGCCGTGGAAGGTGAAGCGGTGCAGGAATCCCGAACCCGGGAAGAACGTGCTCGCCTTCTCGGCGTCGCCGTAGATGAAGACGTTCTCCCAGGGGATCTTCACCTTGTCGAGGATGAAGATGGTGTCGTTCTCGTCGAACCGGCTCGAAAGCGGGTAGTCGAACGGGCTCGCTGTCTTGTCCGCGACGTTCGAGTAGGAGTTGCGGCAGATCAGCTTCATGCCGGGCGCGCCCATCGGCACCGTGCAGACGAGCGCGAACTCGCGCTTTTTGATCGGCAGGCCGTAGTGGGCGATGAAGTTGTAGTTGGTGATGGCCGAGCCGGTCGCGACGACCTTGGCGCCGGAAACGATCAGGCCGTCGTCGCGCTCCTCTTCGACGTGGATGAAGAGGTCCTTGACGTCGTCGGGGTTGCGGTCGCGGTCCACCGGCGGGTTGATGATCGCGTGGTTCCAGTACAGGACCTTTTCCTGCGACTCGGCGTACCAGCGCCGGGCGTTGTCGGCGAAGGGCTCGTAGAAGTCGGAGTTCGCGCCGAGGGTGCCGAGGAACGCGGCCTTGTAGTCCGGGCTGCGGCCCATCCAGCCGTACGTCATCCGCGCCCACGCGACGATCGCGTCGCGGTCGGCGAACAAGTCCTCTTCGGACCTCGGCGTGCGGAAGAACGGGTGGGTGAAACCGCTGCTGCCGGTGTCGGTCGGCGCGGTGAGCACCGACTGCTGGTCCGGGTCGTGCAGGGCGTCGTAGAGGCGGGCGGTCATCCGGACCGAGTTGCGGAACGCGGGGTGCGTGGTGACGTCGTCGACCTTGTCCCCGTAGATGAACACCTCCCGGCCGTCGCGGATGGACTCGACGTATTCGTCGCCGGTCATCGGCCGGGTCGTGCGCACCTTCGCCGGCGCGTCGTGCTCTTGGATGGTCATCGGGCAAACCCTTCGTCGGTGAACGGTTCAGGAAGCGGTGGTCAAGGGGGCGAAGTCGGCGGCGCCGAACCAGCCGAGGTCGGGGCAGTCGACCGAGGCCGACCAGTGGGCGTGACCGCGCGGGCCCAGTTCGCGGAACCCGCCGGCGAAGAACAGCAACGGGTCGGCGTCGCTGGTTTCGAGGTGCACGACCTCGCCGATGACGATGAGGTGGTCACCGCCGTCGTAGAGGCGCCACGGACGGCATGAGATGGTGGCCGCGGTGCCGGTCAGCACCGGCGCCACCACTCCCTCCGCCCACGCCGGCGCCTGGTCCTGGGGCCGGCCGGCGAAGTGCCAGGCCGTGTCGAGCTGGTCCGCGGCGAGGACGTTGACGGCGAACGGCGCGCCCTCCAGGTAGCGGCAGGCCTTCGACCGGCGCGTCAGCGTCACCTGGCACAGGGCCGGTTCCAGCGAGACGGCGGTGAAGGCGTTCACCGTCGCCCCATGTGGTTCGCGCTGGTCGTTGCGGCACGTCACCACCGTGACGCCGGTGGCGAACCGGCCGAAGGCGTTGCGGATTTCGCGCTGGTCGAGCGTCATTGCCCATACCTCCTGTACGCTGTGCGTACATAATGAACGCTATGCGGACACGTTAAGGAGAGTCCCCCGGCGGGTCCGCGTTGTCAAGACGGGGTCCCCGGCACGGGTGCGGAAGGATGGAGTGATGGAGACCGACCGCGACTTCATCCAGAGCATCGAGCGGGGTTTCGCGGTGCTGATGGCGTTCGACGCCGAGCGCGCGAACCCGACGCTCGCCGAACTGGCGTCCGCGACCGGCCTGTCCCGCCCGGCCGTCCGGCGGATCCTCCTTACGCTGCAACGGCTCGGGTACGTCCGCGGCGACGGCCCACGCTGGTCGCTGACCCCGCGCGTGCTCAGCATCGGCCAGCACTACTCGGCCTCGCACGCCATGATCGAGACCGCCCAGCCGAGGCTGCTGAGCCTCGCCGAGGAGACCGGCGAGTCGGCGTCACTGGCCGCGCTGGACGGCGCCGAAGTCGTCTACATCGCCCGCGTGCCGGTGCGGCGGATCATGAGCATCAACGTCTCGATCGGCACCCGCGTGCCGGCGCACGCGACGTCGATGGGCCGGGTGCTGCTGGCCTGGGCCCCACCGGCCTTGGTCGACGAGGTGGTGGCGGCCGGGTTGCCGAGGTTCACACCCCGGACGGTCACCGACGGGGAGAAGTTCCGCCAGGCGTTGCGGACCGTGCAGGACCAGGGCTGGTCCTTGGTCGCCGAGGAGCTCGAGGAAGGCCTGCTTTCGGTGTCGGCACCGGTGCGCGACGCGAGCGGAGCGGTGGTGGCGGCGTTGGCGTCGTCGACGTCGAGTGGCCGGTCGGACGTCGAGAAGCTGCGCCAGGAGGTGGTGCCCCTGGTGGTGCGCACGGCCGCGCGGATCAGCGCCGACCTCGGGCACCGCGTCGCACCTGGCAGCGGCCGCGAAGGATTCTTCTGAGCAGTGCCGCGCCGCAGTCGCGCAAGATGCCCCGTGGCCCAGTCCGGTGGTGCGCCGTTTCGCGAGCCCCGGGTGGCTCCGTGGGCGATCCGGCTCAGCGCCCTCCGGCTGTTCGAGCACCGAGGGGCGGCCCGCCCTCGGTGGACGGCACGAATCCCGGGAAGCTCTGCTCCCGCTTGCCGAGCCAGTGCGAAATGCGCGCCGGGGCGCGGACGTAGGGATCGGGCACGCCCAGTTTGCGCGCGGCGTCCAGCGGCCAGTTCGGGTTGTAGAGCAGCTCTCGGCCGAGCGCGACCAGGTCCGCCCGGCCGTGCTCGATGATGGACTGGGCTTGGGCGGCACGGACGATGTGCCCCACGGCCATCGTCGGGCTTCCGGTCCGCTCGCGGATCTGGTGCGCGTAGGGCACCTGGTAGCCGTAGCCGGTTTCCAAGCCCGCGTACGGCAGCCCGGTGATCCCTCCGGAGCTGCAGTCGATGACGTCGACGCCGTGGGTCCGCAACTCCCCGACCAGCTCGACGGTCTGGTCGATCGTCCACTCGACGTCGACGCACGAAAGGCGGACGAAAAGCGCCTTTCCGTCCGGCCAGACCGTCCGGATGCGGTCGACGATCTCCACGAGGAACCGGAACCGGTTCTCCGTTGACCCGCCGTAGTGGTCGGTGCGCCGGTTCGCCAGCGGCGAAAGAAAGCTGTGGATCAGGTAGCCGTGGGCCGCCTGGAGTTCGAGCACTTCGTACCCCGCGTCGTCCGCCCGTCGAGCGGCGTCCGCGAAAGCCGCCACGGTCTCTTCGATGTCGCGCAGCGTCATTTCGACCGGGGTGTCGGAGCCCTCGAGTCCCATGGGGACCGCGCTGGGCGCGAGCAGCGGCCAGTCAGCGGAGGGTGGTGGCGTGCCGGGGACCCACGGCGGGTTCCGGCGCCCTTTGCGACCGGCGTGGATCAGTTGGATACCCGGCACGGCGCCACCGGCTTTGACGACCTCCACGAGCTGCGCGTAGAGCGGAACCACGCTGTCCTCCCAGAGACCGAGGTCGCCCGCCGTGCCGCGGCCGCGCCGGTCCACCGTCGTGCCCTCCTGGATGACCAGCCCCGCGCCGCCTTCGGCGAGGCGTCCATAGTGGACGGTGTGCGTCGGCGTCGGGCGACCGTCCACTCCGGAGTACTGCCACATGGGCGACACGACCACCCGGTTCGGCAGGCGCACCCCGCGGATCTCGATCGGGCTGAACAGGGTCGGCGGCATCCCGCTTCTCCTTCACTCGGCGATTGACATGCCCACACAGCGCACTTACCGTCATGCTACTCGACGAAACGTCGTATCGCATAGTGGCACAGGGAGCAGACATGGCGACGAACCGGGTGATGGACAGCCGCGAAGTCCACCGACCGGACGAGACGTCCATCCGGTATTCGATCAGCGGACCGGACGAGGGACCCACGGTCGTCTTCGTCCACGGCTGGGCGTGCAACCGGACGGACTTCGACGCGCTGACCCGGTTCCTGCCGGACGAGTTCCGCGTGCTCGCGGTCGACCTCGCCGAGCACGGCGAATCGCGTTCGGCGCGCGGCACCTGGACGATCGAGGAGTTCGCGCGCGACGTCGCCGCGGTCCTCGACGCCGAAGGGGTGACCGACAGCGTCGTCGCCGGACACTCACTGGGCGGCGCAGTGGCGGTCGAGACCGGCCGGCTGCGTCCCGAGCGGGTCCGGCACATCGTCGCGCTCGACGCCCTGCACTACCTCTTCCTCTTCGGCGCCATGAGCGACGATGAGGCCGAAGGATTGCTGCGACCGCTGCGGGACGACTTCGCCGGGCTGGTCCGCTCCATGGTCGAAGCCGGTTCGCCCCCGGGCACCGACCCGGCGCTCAAGGACGCGCACTTCGCCAAGATGGCCGCGGTGCGGCAGCCGGCGGGGACCCGGGCGTTCGAGGGCCTGGTCGCCTGGGACATGGACGAGGCACTCGCCGACGTACAGCAGCCGATCACCGTGTTCGGCGTGCGCGACCTGGTCACCCAGGAAGCCCTCGACCGGCTGACGGGCCGCGTCGACGTGGTGCTCGTCGACCTCGGCAGTCACCACTTCCCGGTGGAGTCACCGGAGGGGACGGCCGCGCTCATCGCCGGCGTCGTGCGCGCGCGGGCCGTCACGGGGACGCGAGCAGGCGGCTGATCTCGTCCGCGGCCGCGACGACCTTCTTCGCCAGCTGCTCTTCCCGTGCGGGCTGGTACCGCATTTCCGGGATGCTCAGCGTGACCGCCGCGATGGGTCGTCCGGCCGCGTTGGTGACCGCCGCGCCGAGGGAAGCGACGTGCGGGCGGTACCACGACGACATGTTGACGGCGTAGCCGCGCCCGGCGGTCCGCGCGATCTCCTCGCGCAGCTCGTCGGGGCCGAGCAGCGGCGCGCCCTCGAACTCCCGGGGTTCGGCCCGCAGGAGGTCGCCGACCTCGTCGGGTTCGAGGCGGGCGAGGATCGCGACGCCGCCCGAGCTCGCCCCGAGCGGCACCCGGGTGCCGATCTCCATGAAGACGCGGACGAGCTGCGTGCTGTCTTCGCGCGCGACGATGAGGTACTCGGCGCCGTCGCGCAGGCCGAGGAGCACCGTCTCGCCGGTCTCGGCGGCCAGCCCCTTGATGACCGGCGTCGCCACTTCGCGCAGGTCCTGCTCGCCCGCGCTGCGCAGACCCAGCACGAGCGCCTTCATCGTGACGCCCCACCGCGCGTGCTCCCGGTCCACGATCCGGAGCCAGCGGGCCTGTTCGAGGGTGACCAGGCAGCGCTGGACCGAGCTCTTGGGGATGCCCGTCACCCGGGCCAGTTCCGAGACGCCGATCGGCTGGCGCACCGCGACTTCTTCGAAGACGCGAAGCGTGCTCAGCACGCTGTTCATCGACCGGATGCTGCTGGTCGGCTTGTCCGGTTCGCCGCCGTCGCCAGGGGTGCTCATGAGGCCACGACCGTACCACCGAGCGCACTGCCGTACCTCATCCCGGCACAGCCGTTTCTTTACAACGCCGCCAGCGTCGGTCTACTCTGCGGCACAGCGTGCCACAGTACGGAACGGAGTTCGTATGGATCTGACTGTCGTGGGCGATGTCGTCGTTTCGGGGTGGCCCCGCCGCCCCGGTGGGGCGGACCCCGGCGCTTCGGCGTTCGGGCTCCTGCGCGGCGGCGACCTGACGATCGGCAATCTCGAAGTCCCGCTCACCGGCCGAGGTCAGCGCGCGGAAAAGCTGGTCGCCATGCGGGCTCCGACGTCGGGCGCCGCGGAACTGGCCGCCCTCGGGTTCGACCTGGTGTCCCTGGCCATGAACCACGCGCTGGACTACGGCGCCGATGGGATGCGCGACACCGTCCGCGCGCTGGACGCGGCGGGAGTCGGCCACGCCGGCTTCGGCGAGACGCGCGCCGAAGCGACGCGCGCCCGCGTCGTCTCGGCCGGCGCGGAAAGCCTGGCGTTCTTCAGCTTCTGCTGCGCGCTACCGCGCGGCTTCGACGCGACCGCGGACCGCGCGGGCATCGCCGCCATCCGGGTGCGTCAGTCCTTCGAATACGACAGCGGCTTCCTGGACGAGACACCGGGCACGCCGCCGTTCGTCCACTCCGGCGCCCACGAGCCGGATGTGCAGACAGCCGAAGCCCTCGTCCGGGAAGCGAAGCGGCACAACGACTTCGTCGTCGTCGCCTTGCACTGGGGCGTTCCGCACTGCTACCTGCCCGCCGCGCAGGGGCCGCTCGCCCAGTACCAGCAGCCCTTGGCCCGGCGGCTGATCGACGCGGGCGTCGACCTCGTCATCGGCCACCACCCCCACTGCCTGCACCCCGCGGAGTTCTACCGGAACGGGCTGATCCTCTACTCGACCGGCAACTTCGTCTTCGACTGGTGCGACGGCTGGAACGCCGAAGCGTCCAGGGACCTCGACCCGGCCGTCGTCGTGGACGACGACGGCACCGTTCGCCGCGCTGCCACCGCCTAGCCACCGACCACCCAGGAGCGTCTCGATGTACAGCCCCGCCGCCAAACCCGACGACTACGAGTCATTCCCCTACCTCCGGCGCGGAGCCGACTTCCCCGCCGTCGAACTGGCCGATCCGAGCGCCCGCCGAAGCCGCTTCACCGCCGGTTCGGACGACGCCCGGGTCGAGCGCCTGCTGGCGGACAACGTCACCATCAGCTTCCACGACCACCCGCAGCTGCTGCCGGACGACTTCGCGGACACCCCCGCCTTCCTGCGCGCCAAGCACGAGTTCACCGCGTTCGCCGAGCTGCGCCGGGCCGGCCTGACCGCGGTCTTCGACAACTGGTTCGGCGTCATCGGCAGCACCCGCCGGGCGGGCTGGAAGTGGGACGACCTGATCACGACGCTCGGCCTGCGGCTCGCCGACCTCGCCCACCAGGACGGTGTCGTCGTCGCCCGCACCGTCGGAGACATCCTCGGCGCCCAGCGCGCCGGGCACGTCGCCTTCGTCATGGGCACCGAGTCCGCCGGGATGATCGAGAACGAGCTGGACCGCATCGACGTCCTCTACGGACTGGGCATCCGGCAGATGGGCCTGGTCTACGCGGAGGCCAACACGCTCGGCAGCGGCCAGAAGGAGCAGCTCGACGGCGGCCTGACCGCCTTCGGCCGGCGTGCGGTCGAGCGCATGAACGCCGTGGGCATGCTCATCGACGTCTCCCACGCGAGCGACCGGACGAGCCTGGACGCGATCGAGGTGTCGGCCAAGCCGCTCGCGATCACGCACGCCGGTGCGCGGGCGGTCTGGCCCATCGCCCGGATGAAACCGGACGAAGTCCTCAAGGCGTGCGCGGAACGCGGGGGCGTCCTGGGCATCGAGGCGGCGCCGCACACGACCCTGTCCTACGACCACCGGGCGCAGTCGATCGAGTCGGTGATGGACCACTTCACCCACGCCGTCGAGGTGATGGGCATCGAGCACGTCGCGTTCGGCCCGGACACGCTCTACGGCGACCACGCCGCCTTCCAGAAGGCCATCTCCGACGTGATCGGCTCGTCCACCGTGTTCGACGCGGGCGACCTCGAGTGGGAGCGGGTCAGCCACGTCGACGGGCTCGAGAACCCGACCGAGAACTTCCGCAACATCGCCGGCTGGCTCGTCGAGCACGGGTACCGCGACGACGAAATCACCGCCGTGCTCGGCGGGAACATCCTGCGACTGCTGACCGAGGTGTGGCGATGACCGGTATCGAAAGCGCTTTCGCCCGGCACCTCGACGACGTCTTGGCGCTGTCGCACGCCATCAACGCCGACCCGGAGCTCGCCTTCGAGGAGCACCGGACCTCGGCCGCGATCACCGATGTCCTGGCGCGGCACGGTTTCGCCGTCGAGAAGCCGGTGGCGGACCTGCCCACGGCGTTCGTGGCTTCGGTCGGGTCCGGCGAGCTGGTGTTCGGCATCTGCGCCGAAATGGACGCGCTCCCCGGGATCGGGCACGGCTGCGGGCACAACACGATCGCCGCGGCGGCCGTGGGCGCGGCCCTGGCCCTGGCGCCGTGCGCCGACGATCTGGGGCTGACGCTCAAGGTGTTCGGCACGCCGGCGGAGGAACGCGGCACCGGCAAGGAGATCATGGTCAACCGCGGTGTCTTCACCGGGACGCACGCGGCCATGATGGTGCACCCGTCGCTGAAGGACGTCGTCAGTCCTCAGTTCCGGGCCTCGCGGTCGTGGCGGATCGACTACACCGGCCGCGGCGGCCACGCGTCGCGGCCGTGGAACGCGCTGAACGCCGCCGACGCGGTGGTGGTCGCGCAGACCGCCATCGGACTGCTGCGGCAGCAACTGCGTGACGGGGTCCGGGTCCACTGCGTGGTGCAGGAAGCCGGTTCGGCCGTCAACGTCATCCCCGACCGGGTCGTGGCCGAGTGCATGATCCGCTGCGACACCATCGCGGAAGTCGACGAGGTGTGGGCGCGGGTCCGCCGGTGCTTCGAAGCCGGCGCGCTCGCGGCCGGGACCACTGTGGACTTCACCACCCAGCCGTCGCTGTACCGCGAGTTCCGGCACGACCCGGACCTGGCCGCGCTGTTCGAGACCCACGCGAAGACCTTGGGCCGCACGTTCCCGGACTACCCGGACAAGCTCTTCGGCTCGACCGACATGGGCAACGTCTCGCAGGTGCTCCCCGCGCTGCACCCGATGCTGTCGTTCGACCTCCCGGCGGAGGACGGCAACCACACCGCCGCCTTCGCGGCCGCGGCCGGTGGGGCGGAAGGCGACCGGTTCGTCCGTGACGGCGGACTGGCGATGGCGCTCACGATCGCAGACATCGCCCGGTCCGCACCGATCCGGGCCCGGCTGACGGCCTCCGGGAACTGAGGGAGTACGACCATGGAACCCACTCGGACCAGCACGGCCCCGGCGGCAGCGACCGGACGGGGCAACCGCCGGGCGCTCGTCGCCGGCAGCATCGGCAACGCCGTCGAGTTCATCGACTGGGCGGTGTACACGACGTTCTCGTCCGTCTTCGCGCACCACTTCTTCCCGCCGGGCAACGACAGTGCGGCGCTGCTGTCCACTTTGGCCGTCTTCGCCGTCGGTTTCGTCGTGCGGCCCATCGGCGCCGCGATCATGGGCGCCTACGCCGACCGGCACGGCCGCAAGAAGGGCCTGGTGCTCACGATCGGCCTGATGGCGGCGGCGACGTTCGTCATCGGGGTCTCGCCGTCCTACGCCCAGGTCGGCCTCGTGGCGCCGGTCATCCTGGTGCTCGCGCGGATGGCGCAGGGCTTCGCCGCCGGCGGCGAATTCGGCTCGGCGTCGGCCTTCCTCGTGGAGTCCGCCGGCCCCGGCCGCCGCGCGTTCGCGGGCTCGTGGCAGCAGGTCTCGGTCGGCGCCGGGATCCTCATCGCCTCGGGTATGGGCGCGATCGTCACCTCCGTGCTGCCCCGGCAGGCGGTGGACAGCTGGGGCTGGCGCTTGGCGTTCGTGGTCGCTTCGCTGTTCGGGCTCATCGGGCTCTGGCTGCGCCGCTCGGTGGAGGAAACGGCTTCGTTCCACCGCACCCGCGGTCCCCGGAGCAACGCCCTGGTGACGATGCTCCGGGAGCACCCGAAAGCGGCGTTGCGCGTCTTCGGCCTGAACATCGCCGGCGTCGTGCTCTACAACATGTGGCTGACCTACTTGCCCACCTACGCGGCCGTGTCCACGCACCTCCCGCTCAACCAGGCGCTGCTGGCCAACGTCATCGGGCTCGTCACCTTCGTGGTCCTCCTGCCGTTCGCCGGGATGCTGTCCGACCGGATCGGCCGCAAGCCCACCCTGGTGGCGTTCGCCGGCGGCTTCCTGCTGCTCGCGTGGCCCGCGTTCCGGCTGCTGAACGGTGATTTCCGGCTGCTGCTCCTCGTCCAGGTCGCCGGGCTGGTCCTGCTGCTCGGCTATTCGGCCAACGTCGCGGCCGTCATGGCGGAGCAGTTCCCCCCGGAGGTACGGGCGACCGGCATCGGTCTCCCCTACGCGTTGTCGGTCGCGGTGTTCGGCGGCACCGTCCCGTACCTCACGACGTGGCTGACCACCCACGGGCTCGGGTCGTGGGTGTGGCTGTACTGCGCGATCGCCGCCGCGATCGGCCTGGTCGTCTACCTGACGATGCCCGAGACGAAGGACAAGGCCATCGACTGATCAGCCGATCGTCAGCACCACCTTGCCGAAGCGGTCCGGGCTCACCAGCCGTTCGTGAGCCCGGACCAGGTCGGCCAGGGGGAACACCGAATCGACCGCGGGACGCACCTTCCCCGCGGCGAGCCAGGCGAGGACGTCGGGGACTTCACGGAGGTCCCCGGCGTGCGCCCCGCGAAAGTCGATCTCGTGGCGGTAAAGGCTGTACAGGTCGATCTCGGCGCGCGGGCCGGAGTGCGAGCCCATGCCGATCAGCCGGCCACCGGGGCGCAGCGCCCGGATGGACTCCTGGATGGTCGTCCCGCCCGCCGAGTTGTGGACGAGGTCGACGCCCCGCCCGTCCGTCAGCGAGCGAACCGCTGCGCCGAATCCGGGCACCTGCCGGTAGTTCACGACTTCGTCGGCGCCGATTCCCCGCAGCAGGTCTCGCTTGTCTTCGGTGCCGGTGGTGGCGATGACCCGCGCGCCGAGAGCTGCGGCCAGCTGCACCGCGGCCGTACCCACGCCGCTCCCAGCACCGACGACCAGCGCGGTTTCACCGGGCTGCAGGCCGCCGCGCGTCACCAGCATGTGCCAGGCCGTCAAGTACGCGAGCAGGCTCGCCGCCAGGTCGACGTAGGTCAGGGACTCGGGTGCGGGGACGGCGTTGCGGGCCGGGACGGCGAGGTATTCGGCGTACGTGCCGTCGGTGTGCTCGCCGAGGAACTTCAGCTCGCGGCAGCGACTGTCCACGTCGGACCGACAGGCGTCACACGCGCCGCAGCCGAGCATGGGCAGCAGGACCACGCGTTGCCCCACCTCGACGTTCGTGACCGCACTGCCGACCGCCGCGACGTCTCCGGCGCCTTCGACCCCGAGGATGATCGGGAACGGCGGTTGTTCGGCGAACTTCCCGTCCCGGACGAGCACGTCGGCGCGGTTGAGCCCGGCGGCTCGGATCTGGACCAGGACCTCCCCCGCGCCGAGCGGGGGACGCGGCACGTCGTCGATCTCGACGACGCCGGCTTGCCTCACGATTGCGGCCTTCATCGTGCTTTCCCTTCTCCAGTAAGCGTTTCGACCTGGCCGGTGGCGGTGAGCCGGCCACTGTGGTCACGAACGGAAACCCCGCCGCTGGTGGCGCGCACCACCAGACCTTGGTGGTCGAACAACGGCGCGACGACGCGGTAGCCGATCGCGGTGGCCGCCGCCCCCGTTTCGCGGACGGTTTCCGCCATGGCCAGCGCCTGCAGCGGGCCGTGGACGACCAGCCCCGGGTAGCCCTCGACCTCCCGGGCGTAGTCGCGGTCGTAGTGGATGCGATGGGCGTTGTAGGTCAACGCCGAGAAGCGGAACAGGACGGTCGGGTCGACCGGGAACTCCCGCTCGTCCGCCTCGACCGGCACTGACGTGGCCGCCGTCGCCGAGACAGGCGTGGAGGCGGCGTCGCGGTAGACGATGTCCTGTTCCTCGACGACCTTCACTTCGCCGTCCTGGCTGATGGTGTGCCGGACGACCACGAAGGTCAGCGGGCCCGAACGGCCCTCCTTGTCCGTCGTCGACACGATTTCGGTGCGCCGGGTCGCGGCCCGGCCGACGACCAGCGGCCCGGTCCGGGTGACCCGGCCTCCGGCCGCCATGCGCCGGCGACCCGGCGCCGGGTCGACCCCGCGCACGGGATGGCCGTCCGGCCCGAGATCGGCCTGGTGCGGCCGGTCGAGCAGGTAGACCCAGTGCCACAGCAGGGGCAGCCCGTCGTTCTCCAGGTCGGGCAGATCGACGCCGAGCAGCCCGGCCAGCGCGACGGCGGGCTCCGGTTGCAGCACTTCGGTGCGCTCGGTCACGAGGCGACCTCCTCGAATTCGGCACGGAGGGCGTCGTTGTGCTCGCCGAGCCGGGGCACCGGGCCCAGCACCGGCTCGACTTCGTCGATGTCGACCGGCGGCAGCAAGGCCAGGACGGCACCACCAGGGGCTTGGACCGGCTGCCAGCGAGCACGCCCGGCGAGCTGCGGGTGATCGAGGAGCTCACCCGGCCGGCGCAGGCGGGCGCACGCGATCCCGGCCTCGCCGAGCAGTGCGACGACCTGGTCAGCGTCGAACGCGGCGAAAGCCGCCTCGATCAACGGCCCGATCAGGTCGTCGTGGGCAACGCGTTCCGGGTTGTGGGCGAACCGCGGGTCGTCGGCCAGCTCCGGGCGCCGGAGCACGTCCCGGCACAACCGCACCCATTCACGATCGCTTTGGACGGCCAGGAAAACCTGGTTGCCGTCTCCGGTCTGATAAGGACCGTAAGGCGCGATCGACGCATGTTTCGCCCCGGTCCGGCGGGTTTCCGAACCGCCGTAGACCGCGTGGTAGGCCGGTTGGACCATCCACTCCGCCAGCGCGTCGAGCATGGCGACCTCGACGGTCGCGCCGACGCCCGTGGCGGCTCGGCGCAGCAGCGCGGTGAGGATGCCCGAGTAGGCGTACATGCCCGTCGCGATGTCCGCGATCGAAATCCCGGCCTTGCTCGGCTGCTCCGGCGTGCCGGTGGCGGTGACGAGCCCGGCCTCGCACTGGATCAGCAGGTCGTAGGCCTTCTTCGCCTCATACGGTCCGCCGGGACCGTAGCCCGTTATCGAGCAGTGAACGAGGTCGGGCCGGGTCGCGCGCAGGGTCGCGGCGTCGAGGCCGAGGCGGCCCGCCGCACCCGGTGCGAGGTTCTGGACCACGACGTCGGCGGTCGCGATCATCGCGTCGAGCACCCGGCGGTCGGTCGCGTCCTTGATGTCCAGCTCGATCGACTCCTTGCCGCGGTTGAGCCACACGAAGTAGCTGGAGTCGCCGTGGACCGTCCGGTCGTAACCGCGGGAAAAGTCCCCGGCGCCGGGGCGTTCGACCTTGATGACGCGGGCGCCGAGGTCGGCGAGCTGCCGGGTCGCGAAGGGAGCGGCGACCGCCTGTTCCAGCGCGACGACGGTCGTGCCTTCGAGAGGGAGCATGGAAAGCCTTTCGTAGCCGGCACTTCAGGGCCGGAGGACGGCACGGGCCCGGTCGAGCACGGGCTTGTCGATCATTCGTCCGTCAGGACCGGCGACCGCGCCCGCCGACCCGTCAGCTGCCTGGAGTACTTGCCGTGCCCACGCGATTTCGTCCGCGCCGGGGGCCAGACCCCGTGCCGCGGGCCCGATCTGGGCCGGGTGGATGCAGAGCTTGCCGCGGAAGCCGAGGCTGCGGGCGTAGCGAGCCGCCGTGGTCACAGCGTCGGCGTCGTCGACGACCGTCGTGACGCCGTCGATCGGCGCCGGCAGGCCGGCTACCCGGGAGGCGAGCACGATCGTGCTTCGCGCGAACAGCATCGCCTCGGCGGTGTCGTCGGCTCCGAGGTCGGCGGCCAGGTCGAGCGCGCCGAACGCCAGCCGGGTCACCCCGGGCGCGGTGGCGACATCGTGCACGCGGTGCAGCCCGGCCGCGGTCTCGACCAGCGCCACCACCGCGGTGCCCAGCCGCGCCGACAACGCGGCCAAGGCCGCCGGGTCTTCGGCCTTGGGCACGAGCACGCCGAGCAGCCCGCTCGCGACGGCGTCGACGTCCGCGTCGAACCACGGCGTGCCGGCGGCGTTGAGGCGGACCCAGGCCTCGCCGCCGGTCAGCCAGCGGCGCGTTTCGACCCGAGCGGTGTCCTTGTCCTCGGGACGCACCGCGTCTTCGAGATCGATCACGACGGCGTCGGCGCCCGCGGCCGCCGCCTTGGCGAAGCGCCCGGGGACGTTGCCGGGCACGAAGAGCCAAGTGGCCGCGTGGCTCATCGGACGGGGTTGCGCTTGATGAGCTGACGCGCGATGACGTTCCGCTGGATCTCGTTGGTGCCCTCGCCGACGATCATCAGCGGCGCGTCGCGGAAGTACCGCTCGACGTCGAACTCCGTCGAGTAGCCGTAGCCGCCGTGGATCCGCACCGCGTCGAGCGCGATCTTCATGGCCGTCTCGGAGGCGAACAGCTTCGCCATCCCCGCCTCCATGTCCGCGCGCTCGCCGGAGTCGTACCGGCGGGCGGCGTACTGGACGAGCTGCCGGGCCGCGGTCAGCCCGGTCGCCATGTCGGCCAGGTAGTTGCCGATCGACTGGTGCTGCCAGATCGGCTGCCCGAAGCTTTCGCGTTCCTGGCTGTAGCGGATCGCGCGCGAGAGGGCGGCGCCGCCGACGCCGAGCGCTCGCGCCGCCACCTGGATGCGGCCGATTTCGAGCCCCCGCATCATCTGCGCGAACCCCTCGCCTTCGACGGTGCCCAGCAGCGAACCGCGGGGCACGCGGAAGTCGGTGAAGGACAGCTCGCAGCTTTCCACGCCCTTGTAGCCGAGCTTCGGCAGATCGCGGGACACCTCGAAGCCGGGTCCCTTCTCGACCAGCAGGATGCTGACGCCGCGGTGCTTCGGCTCGGCGTCGCGGTCGGTGAGGCACAGCAGCGCCACCAGGTGCGCCCGGCGGGCGTTGGTGATCCAGGTCTTGGCGCCGTTGACGACGTAGCCGTCCCCGTCCTTCCGGGCCACGGTGCGCATGGCCTGCAGATCGGAGCCGCCGCCGGGTTCGGTGAGCGCCATGGTGGCCCGGATCTCCCCGGTGGCCAGCTTCGGCAGGTAGTGGTCCTTCTGCGCCTGGGTTCCGTAGTGCAGCAGGAGCTTGGCGACGACGCTGTGCCCGCCCATGGCGCCGGCGAGGCTCATCCACCCGCGGGCGAGTTCCTCGGTCACGGCCGCGTAGCACGGGGTGGACACCCCGGCGTCGTTCCACGGCTCCGGAACGGCGAGCCCGAAGATGCCCATTCGCTTCATCTGCTCGATCAGGGCTTCGGGGTAGGTGTCGGCGTGTTCCAGGTCCTGCACCACGGGCTCGACCTCACGGTCGACCCACTCGCGGACGACGTCGACGATCGCTGTCTCGTCTGCGCTGAGTTCGTACATGACTGTCATCCTGAATCGTGATGACAAGTCGAGGGAAATACTGATGCGTGATATCCCTAGACCGGTCCGGCATAGCGGCAGGAGGACGAGTGGAACTCAAGCAGCTCTTGGCACTGGTCACCGTGGGCGACACCGGGAGCGTCACCAAGGCGGCCCGCCTGCTCCACGTCGTGCAACCCGCCGTCAGCCGCTACATCCGCTCCTTGGAGGACGAAGTCGGCGTCCCGCTCTTCGAGCGCAGCCGCCAGGGCATGACCCTCACCCCGGCGGGTGAAGTCTTCGCCGAGCGCGCGAGACGCGCGCTGCTCGAACTGGACCGGGCCCGCGCCGAGATCCGCCCGGACCCCGAGCACGTGCGAGGCATCGTGACGATCGGCTTGCTCGAGAGCACCGTCGAACTCGTGGCCGCGCCCTTGGTGGCGGCACTGGGGCGGCGTCACCCGGGTATCGAGGTGCGGATCCTGAGCGCGTTCTCCGGTCACCTGCAGCAGTGGCTCGACGACGGCTCGGTGGACATGAGCCTGCTCTACAACCTGGATTCGACGCCGTCGATCGCCGTCACCCCGTTGCTGCGCGAAGCTTTGTGGGCGATCGCTCCCCCCGACGCCGGACTCGGCCGCGAGGCGATCACCTGGGCGCAGGTGTGCGAGAACCGGCTCATCCTGCCGGTCGCGGGACACGGCCTGCGCACCCTCGTGGACCAAGCGCTCGGCGCCGTGGCCGCGGCGCCCACGATCGTGTGCCAGACCAACTCGATGCCGGTGCAGAAGAAACTGGTGGCGGTCGGCACCGGGTGGAGCGTCCTGCCCGCCGCCGGCGTCGCCGAAGACGTGGCAGCGGGGCGGTTGCTCGGCGGCCCGATCGTCGATCCCGCGATCTCCCGCACCATCGTCCTGGCGTTGCCGCGAGCCGGCCGCATCCCGCCCGCCGCCGAGGTCGCCGCCACCGAGATCGTCCAGGTCACCCGCCGGCTGGTCGAGGACGGCACCTGGCCGACCGCCAGCGTGGCTCAGGCCGGGTGACCGCTTGATCGCACGACTCAACCGGACCTTCGCGATCAGTGCCGCGACGACCAGGGCCAGCGCTACATATTGCAGCGCTCCATTGCGAATGAAGAACCCCGTGACCGTCTCCGGGAGCTTTGTGAAGAGGCCGTAGTCGAAGTAGTAGAACCCGAGGTAGGCGAGGAAAACTGTCGCGGACAGGACGATGATCGCGTTGAGCACAAGGTCGAGGATCTTCATGGTCTTTCACCATGATCGCCATCGCACGACCCGGGTAGTGACCTGGTGTCACATCTTCGGATGACACCGCAGCACTGCACGTTCGGCAACCGACGGCATGAAATGGAGAGCATGACATCTGGTCCGGCTCTTTCCGAGCGTCCCGCACACTTGCCGTTTTGGCGGCGACCCTTCCGGATCATCCGCGAGAATATGCGCGCCTACCTCATCGTCAACGCGCTGGCGTACGGCCTCCTGGTCATCGGGTTCGTGATCGGGCTCCTCTTCCCCGACCTCGTCGCGGGGCAAGCCACGGCATTGGAGGACAACGGCACCGGCGAGTTGGTGCGCCGGCTGGTAAACACCCCGCCGCTGTTCGCGCTCATGATTCTCGGCGTCAACGTCTTCCGGCTCAGCTGCTGACCATCGTGTTGCCGTCGGTCATCGTGCCCTTCTCGGGGCTCGCGTTCTTCGGCTACTGGGCGGTCGAGACCGGAATCACGATCGTTCCGAGCTCCCCCCAGGGGGTGGGTGGCTCTCATCCCCCACTCGCTGACCGTCGTCATCGAGCTGCAAGCCTACGTGCTTTTTCTGCTCGGCGCCCTTCTCCTGGGCAGGTACTGGCTGTTTCCACACACCATCGATGCGAAGAACCGACGCCAGGGATACGTCCGAGGTGTACAGAGGATCGGCCTGCTGGCACTCCCGGCACTCGTGCTTCTCACAGCCGGGGCGGTGTGGGAGGCCTACTCACTTCGATACCTCATCCACCCGCTCAGTCAGTTGCTCCGGTAACCTGCGATCACTCTCTTGGTCCGCCCGTGGCCACCGCGGCGGTAGCATGCCCGGATGATCGACGAATCGGCCGTCACGGCGCACGTCGAACGCATCGCGGACGGGTTCATCGCGCGGGCCGGCGACCTCACGGCCGAAGTCGTGAAGGTCTACACCCGCGAGCTGCCGAACCTCGTCTACGACGACGAAGCCGTCGTGAACCTGCTTTCGGCGAGCCTGCTGCAGAACCTCGACACCGTCCTTCGAGTCTTCCGGCACGGCATCGACCCCGGCGAAGTCCGGGCGCCCGCCGCGGCCATCGAATACGCTCGGCGGCTGGCGCAACGCGGCACCCCCGTCATCGACCTCATCCGGGCGTACTTCCTCGCCCAGAGCACTCTCATCGCCCATGTGCCCGCCGAAGCCATCAAGCAGTCGGTCGACAGCGAGATGCTGGGCGCCGTCATCGAGCGGTACATGGCCGGCGCCTTCGCCTTCATCGACCGGGTGACGCAGCAAGTCGTTTCCGCCTACCAAGACGAACGAGAGCACTGGCTGCTCGATCGCAGCGCGGTACGCGCGGCGCGAGTGCGGGACTTGCTCGGCAGTGACCGCGTCGACGTGGACTCGGCCGAAAAGACGCTCGGCTACCGGCTACGCGGACGTCACCTCGCGGCTGTCGTCTGGTTCGACGAGACGGCTGCCAAGCCTCGCACACTCGAATCGATGACACGGGCGATCGCGGAGCACCTGCCCACGTCGGCAGCCCCGTTGATCGTTCCGGCGGACGAACAGTGCCTGTGGGCGTGGTTCCCGCTGGCAGCGGGAACCACCCTCGACGACGACCTCATCCGCCGCGTCGCGCAGACCGTCGCCCCAGGTGTTCGGATGGCGCTGGGCGACCCTGGCGACGGCGTTGCCGGCTTCCGCGACAGCCACGAACAGGCCGGCAGGGTGCACGCCCTCGCCGCGATCGCGGGTGACCACCCCGATCACTGCCTCACCTTCCGCGATGTCGGCACACTGGCCCTGATGACGTCGGACCTGCCGGCGACGCGCAGCTGGGTCACCGGCGTCCTCGGCGAACTGGCCACCGACGACGAACAGCACCATCGCCTGCGGGAGACCCTGCTGGTCTTCCTGACGACCGGTGGTAGCTACACCGCGGCGGCGACCACGCTGTCCATGCACAAGAACTCGGTCCAGTACCGCGTGCGGAAGGCGGAAGAGCTGCTCGGCCACCCGATCGCCGACCGGCGGCTCGAGATCGAGCTGGCGCTCAAACTCTGCCGGCACGTCGGTCGAGCACTGCTTTCTTTTCAACCGTGAAGCCGGCAAATAGGTGCCCCAGCCCTCCCGGCCGTCAATGCGGACACAGGCAGTCTCACCAGGACTTCGCCTCCTCGTAAATGCCTTCCGCTTCAGCGCGTCGCGTGAGGTATTTGCCTTTCCCGCCAAACGGATCCGTTTCCGGTAATCCACGAAAAACAACCTTGTGACCTGCCGGTCATGTGTTTCGGCATCATTGACCGGACAGCACCAGGAGGACCGGATGAGGCTATCGCGGATTGCCACCGTCGCCGCTCACTTCGGCCGCGACCTCACGTTCGGCACGGCGCGCGTCGCCGCGCTGATCGAGGAAGCCCGCCAGGCCGGAGCGGCGGTTCTGGTGCTGCCGGACGGCACGCTCGGCGGCTCCTTCGCCGACTTCGGCCGCTCCGATCCCGAGCACCTGGCACCGGCGCTCGACCCGGACGGACCCGAGGTGCGCGCGGTGACGGCGCTGGCCGCGGAAATGGTGGTGTGCTTCGGCTACACCGAAGCGGGCCGGGGAAACGAGCGGTACTCGGTTGCCGCGTGCGTGTCCGGCGACGGCGTGCTCGGCCGGCACCGCAAGGTGCACCTCTCCGCGGCCGAGGCGCTGCACCGGCAGCCGGGCCGGGGGTTCGCCGCCTTCGACACCCCCGCCGGCCGGGTCGGCATGCTGCTCGACTACGAGAAGGCTTTCCCCGAACCCGCCCGCAGCCTCGCCGTCGATGGTGCCGAAATCGTCGCCTGCCTGTGTTCGTGGGCGACCGGTAGCCGAGCCCCGGCACTCGCGCGCGATCGCCAGGCGCGGCTCTTCGACGTCTACGACTGCGTCCGGGCAGCCGAAAACCAGGTGGTTTTCGTCTCCGCCAACCAAGCCGGTGTCCTGAACGGAACACGGTACCTCGGCTTGGCCAAGATCGTCGGCCCGGACGGCACCACCCGTGCCCGAACCGGTTCCCGGGCCGGTCTCGTCGTCGCCGAGCTGGATGTCGAGGGGGAAATCGCCGCGGTGCGCCGCGTCCGCGATCACCTCGAGGAGCGGAAGGGCGCTACGCCGAGCGTCGCTTGACCCGGCTCAGCAGAGCGTCGAGGACCAAGAACACCAGCAGGCTCGCGCCGATGAGCGGCAGGACCCACGCCAGCACCGCGATCCCGAGCAGCACCGCGATCAGCGGGCCACCGGCCAGCTGCCGCCACACCGGACGCGGCAACGACGTCCACCGCCCCTGGTACGGGTGGTGGATCCACCACATGCGGTACCCGAGCGCGAGCAGCACGAGCGTCGCGACCGCCACCAGCGCGAGGACGATCTGGTTCGCCAGTCCGAACAACGTGCCGGTGTGGAACTCCGTCGCCAGGGCGCTGAGCTTCGCGGGCAACGAGTAGTCGCTCCAGCCGATCCGCTCGGTCACCTCCGCCGTGTACGGGTCGATCGTGACCGCACCGCGGTGGATCGGCAGTCCCTCCGCCACCTCCGTGGCGGTGTAGGGCGCGTCCGGCCGCGACGGTACGGCCACGGCCAGCTCGCCGCTCAGCCCCGCGGCCTCGGCGGCCGCCACCGCGCGGTCGATGCCGATCGGCTCCGCGCCCGGCCGGACCGGCACCGGGGCCGCGGCCAGTACCGGGGCACGCAAGTGGATCGGGTCGGTCGACGCGTCCGCGCGCCCGCCCGCGAACTGGCTCATGAGCAGTCCGGTGACCGCCACCACCAGCAATCCCGCGGTGAGCCACAACCCCGCGGCGCCGTGGATCGCGCGTAGCCGGGTCCAGCCCGTCTTGTCCCGGGTGGTGGGCAGGAGCACTTCGCGCAGCGGGCGCTTGCGGCGGGTACGGGCCAGCCACAGGATCACGCCGCCCACGGCGACGAGGGGCACCCAGCTCGCGGCGAGCTCGGCGTAGAGCCGGCCCGGCTCGCCCAGTTGCAGGTTGCTGTGCAGCCGGCGCAGCCACGTGTTGGCGGGCAGCCGGTTCTCGACCGTGCTCAGCTCGCCGTTGATCAGGCCGGTGTACGGGTCGACGAACACCGTGCGGTCCCCGGGCGGGCCGGGGACCGCCAGCACCACGCGGGTCGTGCGGTCGGCGGCGGGCGGCGTGAGGACGGACTTCAGCGTCGCCTCGGGGTGCGCCGTGAGCGCCGCGCGGACCTGGTCGGCGAGCGGGCGGCGCACCTCACCGACGTGGTTCACGTGCAGGTCGGCCCGGTAGAGGCTGTCGTGGATCTGCGGGCTGAACACGTACACGAGCCCGGTCAGGCACAGCACCGCGAGGAAGGGGGCGACGACGATGCCCGCCAGGAAGTGCAGCCGCCGGGAGACGAGCTGGAGGACGGTGCTCAGGCGCGGTCGCGGTGACGGCCGGGTGGCCCGGTGCGAGGGGACGGTGGGGGTCGAAGACAAGGCGGCTCCCGCACGGCTGGAAGGGGCGTTCATCTCACGTCGATGGGCTGCTTGACGGTCTGCGTGCGGCCGTCCCCGGCCCGCAGCGTCAGTGCGAGCTCCCAGCGGCCGGGTCCGGCCGCGCTCGCCTGCCCCGTCCAGTAGCCGGCTCCGGCGCGGTCCAGCGGCACCGGCGTGGGGCCGAGCGCGGCGGTCACGGTCGTGTCGGCGCTCTGCGGGGCCAGCACCGACACGAGCACGTCGAGCCGGCCGGCCGCCGGGATGACGACGAGGTCCAGCGCGCCGGTGTCGTACGCGAGCCGTGTCGGCGCGGCCTGCTGCCGGATCGCCGCCGGGGACCGACCCGCCGGGCCCTGCGCGTGCGCGCTCCGGCCGGGATCGAGCGCGAGCAGCGTCGCGGCGGCCGCGGTGCTCAGCACCGCCGAACCCGCCACCGCGGCGATCCGGCGCGCCTTCACCGGATGCCGCGCCACGAGCCAGGCGAGGACGGCGAGGGCCGCCGCCAGCGCGAGGGCGCCGGCGGGAAGCCAGCCGAGCCGGTGCCCGAACCAGGCTTGCGCGGTGCCCGCGACGGCGAGCAGCGCCGCGCACCCGGCGACCGACCGCGCGAACCGGGAGACCGTGTGCCGGTGCCGGGCGACCGGGTAGCGCAGCAGCACCAGGCCACCGGCCGGAACCGCGAGGGCGACGAGGAGGCCGATGTCCGCGGCGAGCGCGAGCACCGGCGGGGCGCCGGGCGGCCGTGGGTCGGCGAAGGTCCAGGTGGCGAGGACCGCGGCCGCGCAGCCCAGCACCGCCGCGCCGCGCAACCGCCGGTCGCCGGCCGTGGCCGCGGGCGGGCTCTTCACCAGCAGCGCGAGACCGAGCGTGGCGGGGACGAGCGTGGCCAGGCGGGCGAGCAGCGCTCCCCCGGCGCCGGACTCGAAAGCACCCGCCAGCAGCCGCGGGTCGAACGCGTCGCGCCACGGCACCCACGCCGCGTACGGCCCGAACGACACCAAGGCGACCAGCGTTCCGCCGGCCAGCAGCCACCAGGTGGTCTTGACCAGCCGGCGGGTGGCCCGGGTCCGCGCGGCGGCGGGCCCGATCGCCGCGGCGAAGAACGCGAGACCGGTGAGCAGCACCATCGCCGCGACCGCCAGTGTCCGCGCCGTCAGGTGGACGGCCGCCACGACCGGGTCGCGGGTCGTCTCGATCTCGGGCACGCCGTCCGGCTGGATGGGGTAGGACACGTCGAACGTGAAGGAGCCGCTGACCGGCTCGAGCCGGCTCGACGGCACGATCCACGCCACGGCGTAGGTGCCTTCGTGCCGCTCCGCCGGCATGGGCACGGAGATCGCGTCGTCGCGACCGTCCGGATGGGACGGTCGCGTGTAGACGACCTGGCTGCCGTCGGGGTCGAGGACGCGCACGGTGGCCAGCGCGGCCGGCACCGGGCGGTCAAAGGTCAGCACGACGGCGTCGGGCGACTTGACCACTTCGGTGCTGCCCGGGGACGTCGTCAGGAGCACCGGATCCCCGGTCACCGCCGGGGTCACGGCGAGCAGCGCGCCCCAGCAGGCGGCGACCAGGAGCAGGAGCGCGACGAACCGGCCGGCACCGGCGCGCGACCGCGGCGGCGCAACGCGAGGACGCTCTTTCACCGCCGTCATTCGACGCCCACCTCGGCGCGTGGCGACTCGGGTTCCGGCGCGGGCGCGTGCAACCGGCGGCGGTGGGCCCGGTACCCGACGACCCCGATCACGACGAGCGCGAGGCCGAAGGCTCCCCACAGCACGGCGAAGGGCGGCCCGCTCGTGCTCTGCGGCACCTGGTCCATCGGGACCGCGGCGTCGTCGACGGCCGGAAGCTGTTGCTGCGCACCGGGTTCGGCGGCGGGTGCCACCGGTCCGGCGCCGAAGGTGATCGCCGGAGCGGGCGAAGTCGCCTGGTTCCAGTGCGCGACCGTTCCGTTGGCGAACGTCTGCGTCGCCTCGAACAGCAGCCTCCCGTCGGCGGGCAGCGGCCCCATCGTGACGAGGAACTGCTCGAACTGCCTCGGCGCGACCGCACCGCCTTCGACGACGAGGGTGTCCGCGACCTCGCGGACCACCGTGCCGCCGGCTTCGACCGGCGGGTTCAGCGGCCGCGGGCGGACGGTGGCGGTCCACCCCGGCGGCGCGTCGACCTTGACGTAGGCGACCGGCGGGGTGGGCGGGAAAAGCAGTTCGAGGCGGGTGGACTTCGTGTCGGTGCGCTCGTTGGCCAGCCGGAAGGCGAAGGTGTGCGTACCGCCGCCGTCGACGCGATCGGGCACGATGGACACTTGGGCCGCCGCGGGTGGCGCCAGTGCCAGCACGCCCAGCACGGCCGTGAGCAACGCGAACAGGGAACTGCGGTGCGCCATGGGATCTCCTCGGACGGCGGGGCCCGGGGCCGGGTGCGAACCCCGGCCCCGGACCACTACCGTGATGGTCAGCAGGCGGACTGGGTGATGGGGTTGAGCTGCCGGCAGGTCAGCTGCGCCCGCCAGTTCCCCTGGTTCTGCTGGACCCAGCCGTTGTAGACCAGCGGAACGGCCAGCACGCCCTGGCCGCCGTAGCCGGCCTTTCCGGCGATCGAACCGTCCATTTTGGTCGTCGCCGTCGGGTCGAGCGTCAGCTGGCCCGCGACCTTCGCGTCGTCGATGGCACCGTCGCCGTTCGGGTCGACGTCGATGATCTGCATGACGTTGGCGAACTTGTTCGACACGTAGCCGTAGTAGCCGCCGCCCTTCTTGGCCCCGAAGTTGATGCCGTGGCAGCCCGCCGCGCACGGCAGGTCCTTGACGATCTTGTCGATCCTCGGGTCGATGACGCTGACCGTCTGGGACAGCACGTTCGCCGCGAGCATCGCCTTGCCGTCCGGGGTCACCGGCAGCTGGATCGTCAGGCCGCCGAACGGGGCGCCGGCCTTCGGGCCGTCCTGCGGGCTGTAGTTCGCCCACAGGTCGATCGTCTTGCTGTGCACCTTCTGCCCGTTGTCCACGCAAGCGGGCGCCGCGAGCGAAACGCAGGTGATCGATTCGCCGGTGAAGTCCGCCGTGTAGAACTTCGAGGAGTCCGGGGTCATGCTCGAGGCGATCGGGAACTGGCCCGTCTTCTCGGTCCGGACGGTGCCGGTCGGCAGGTCGATCACCGACGCGTTGTTGGTCAGCACGTTCGGGGTGACGACCGTCTTGCCGTCCGAGCTGGTCCAGTGCGCGTGCGGGTGCCGGACCTCACCGGTCGGGCTGACCGTGATCTTCCGGAGCACGTTCGTGCCGCCCGGCGCCAGTTCGACGACCTCGTTGCCGGCGTTGATGCCGATGACGAGCTTTTCGCTGCCCGGCTCCGTCATCACGTGCGCCGGGTTCTGGCCGACCTGGGTCTGCCGGACGAACTCACCCGTCTCCCGGTCGAACACGTCGACCTTGTTGGAGAACCACTCCGTTTGGTAGAGGTACTTGTAGTCCTTGTCGGTCCACATGTTGTGCGGGTTGTTCATGTTGATCGACGGGGCGCCGATCTTGCGGTCGACCGTCCAGTTCGTCACGTTGACCTTGGTCGCCGAACCGACCGCCTTCTTGCCGGCCCACTCCTCGACCTCGGTGTCGATCCACACCTCGCCGACGCCCGGCGTCGCGGGGGGCTGATTGCCCTTCGACAGGGTCTTCGGGTACGAGAACTTCTTGTCGAAGTAGGCGTCCAGGTTCGGGATCAGCACCGGGTTGCCCGCAGCGTCGTACTGCAGGATCGGCACCGGCGGCTGGATCGCGTTGAACTTGTTCTCGGAGTCCGGCTTGAACTGCTGCCAGTTGTTCGGGTTGGTGATGTTGAAGAAGGTGTTCACCAGCCGGTTGACGATGTCGGAGTTGGTCGGGACGACGAGGTTGCGCGAGTTGATCATCGACGCCTTGCCGAAGTCCAGGCCGATGGTGAGCGGGTCGTCGACCACCACCGCGCCCAGCATGTACGGCGTCACCATGTCGGTGAAGGCGTACAGCCCGGGCTCGGTCAGCTGGATCGACCGCCGGCCGAACATCGCCCCGCCGGGCATGTCGTAGGGGAAGCCCTCCGCTCCTTCGGGAGCGATCAGGCCCATCGGGTCGCGCGCGCCGGTCGACTCCTTCGGGTCGACCACGAAGTTGACCGTCACGGGCGGGCCCTTGACGGCGAACTGGGCGAGGTCGTTGAGCGCGCCCTGCAGGTCCAGGCCGACCGGCAGGGAGTTCAGGTTGAGCGGCTGGTCGGCGTGCATCGTGGTCAGCTGCTGACCGAACTGCGCCAGCAGGTTCTCCGCCTTCGCCGCCGCCGGCGCGGCCTGCCGGTTGGTCGCGCCGATCGACTTCACCGCGGACAGGGTGCTGTCGAGGTTCAGCGCCTTCCCCAGCTCACCGCCGAGCGAACCGAGCAGCGGGACCTGGCCGAGGAGGTTCTGCGTCAGGTTGCCGACCGCACCGGCGAGGTCGGAGTTCAGCAGGCTGGACAGCTCACCCCCGGTCGTCAGGCCGCCCAGCGTGCCGAGGCGGGGCATCTCGGCCACGGCGAGCGACTGGTCGCCGAACAGGTTGAGCCCGGAGTCGAACCACTTGCCGTTGTCGTCCTTCATGTGGAACGTGATCGGCACGGGGCCGACCCCGATCGGCTGCTGCGCCGAGGCCGGGACCGCGGCCATCGCGGAGGCGCCGAGGGTGGCGACCGCGAGGGTGACCGTGACGGCCGACTTGGCGCGACGCCGCCTCGTGCGGGCTCCTGGCGGAGCTTCTGGGGACATGGGCTTCCTTTCGGTATTCGTTCGGCCCGGCGGGAAACGGGCCGTCCGGACGCAGGAAAGTGAATCACGAACCCGGCGGGGTATTCCCGGCTTTTCTGTTAACGCGACGTGAAATAATCAGCCCTGAAATGCAGGCGTCTGGTGAGCAATTGTGTCCATAAAAGCGGAGAAACTATTTGCGTTGAATAGTTCCCGGTTCAGCCGAGCAAGCCGAACACGGTGCACAGCAGCGGTCCGAGCAGTCCGCTCGAGTCACATTCCGGGGCGGGCGGCGGCGCGGGTTCGGTCGGCGGGGGTTCCGACGGCTCCGGCGGCACCGGCGACGTCTCGGGCGGCGGCGCCGAAGTGGGCGGCAGCGGCGGTTCTCCGGACGGCGGCGGGTATTCCCCCGTCGGCGCCGGTGGCCCTGGTGTTCCCGGTGGCGTCGTGACCGGGACGCCGCCGGTCACGACGGGCCGGTCGGGGAGGGCCGGATCCGGCCCGGGCAACGACGGCGGTGACGTCGGAGCCGGTGCCGCAGGAGGCGGACCGGGCGGCGTGGCCGAGGGAACGGCCGGCGACGTCGTTCGCGGAGCGGCGACCTGGGCCACCCACGGCCGCCGCTCGTCGCCGAGGTGGCCGGCCACCGTCCACAGTGCCCAGCCACAGGAGGCGGCGGCCAGCAGGGCCGCCAGCCAGGTTCCGAGTTTCTTCGTCGTCACGAGCATCTCAGAGGTCCAGTACCAGCTTCCGGCCGCAGGAGCGGGACACGCAGATCATCATGGTTTCGTTCGCGGCCTGCTCCTCGTCGGTGAGCAGGGAGTCGCGGTGGTCGGGGAGCCCGCCGAGCACCGGGGTTTCGCACGTGCCGCACGTGCCTTCGCGGCACGACGACAGCACCGGCACCCCGGCGTCTTCGGCCACCTCGAGGATCGACCGGTCGGCGGGGACCGTCAGCGTCAGGCCGGACCGGGCCAGTTCGACGTCGAACCCGGCCACGACCCCGGTGATCTCCTTGGGAGAAAACCGTTCCAGGTGCAGTTCGAGGCGCCGGCCGGCGCAGGCCGCCTCGGCGGCGGCCAGCAGCGGCTCGGGTCCGCAGCAGTAGACCGCGGTGCCGGCGGCCGCGGTGCTCAGCACCCCGGGCACGTCGGGCAGTCCCGCCCGGTCGCGCGGCCACAGCACCACCCGGTCGCCGTGCTTCTCGAGCAGCTGTGTGGCAAAGGCCATCGACGAGTGCGACCGGCCGCCGTAGAGCAGCTGCCAGTCGGTGCCGGCCGCGTCGGCCGCCGCCACCATCGGCAGGAGCGGGGTGATGCCGATGCCGCCCGCGAGGAACAGGTACCGCTCGGCCGACACGAACGGGAAGTTGTTGCGGGGGCCACGGATCCGGACCCGGTCACCCGCGAGCAGCACGTCGTGCACGAACGCCGATCCCCCGCGCCCGGCGGGCTCGCGCAGCACCGCGACTTCCAGCACCGAGCGGTCGCCGGGATCACCGCACAGGGAGTACTGGCGCACGATGTCCGGTCGCAGCAGCAGATCCACGTGGGCGCCCGGCGTCCACGGCGGCAGCAGGTCCCCGGCGGGGTGGCGGAACACCAGCCGGACGACGCCGTCGGCGATCGTCTCCTTGTGCGCCAGCAGCACTTCGAGGTCGAGGTCGGCCGAAGGAAGGGTGTTGACGGTCATGGCTCTCCCGGTTGTCCGCGTCGGTTCGCCCACCAAGTCAAACCAGCACCGGAAACAGCGGCATGGCTGAGAAATGAATTCCGTGTATCGCCGTTTTCACGGCGCACGAGAGGAGCGGTGAAGTTTTCCATGACCTCAACTCGGCTCTGTTGTCAAATACTACTCATTCGCGGCGACACCGCAAGACGTACTTGTTCCGTTCTCGGAATTCAGCCGAGTGTGAAGCGCACCGACAGCCGGCCGGCCCGGGGCTCCGGCCAGGCCCGCAGCAGTGCGTCGTGCTCGACGGGCCATTCGCAGACGACGAGGTTGAGGCCTCGGCCGAACTGGCCGGTCAGCCGCGTCAGGAACTCGTCCGCCTGCCGCCCGTCGAAGGCCCCGCGCCGCGCCTGGAAGAACACCATTCCCCGGTGTGACAAGGCGAGCAGGAGGTTGACGTCGCCGTAGTAGTCGCGGAACCCCGTCAGCAGGTTCTGCCGGCTCGCGACCGGGCCGCGCCGCGAACCGGCCGGCTTGTGCGGGGTCGTCCAGGCCAGCCAGAGGACCTCCGCGTCCGGGTTCCATTCGTTGCCGGGCACCGGTTCGCGCGGCCGGCCCGACAGGACGCGCCCGCGCCGCATCTCCAGCAACCGCTGCTCTTCCACCAACCCCCAGCGGGTCAGGTACTGCGACACCGTCGGCGAGCTGATCAGGATGCCGAATTCGCGGCGGACCAGTTGGGAGATCGCCTGCCGGGTCCAGAGCCGCTGGGGCAGCCCGCACAGCTCGGGCAGGCCGGCCACGATCGTCCGCACGACCCACGCCTGCTGCTCGGCCGACAACGCGAACTGCTCACCGGGCCGCCGCCCCCGTCGCCGCGGCCGGAACGCGTCGTCGCCCTCGCGCTGGTAAGCGGCGACCCACGCGCCGACGGTCTTGCGCGAGACCCCGAACAAGCGGGCGACCTCCGCGCGCGTCACCCCCGCTTCGACAGCCGCGACCGCTCGCCGCCGGAGCGCTTCCAGTGCGTCCGCGGAGAGGCTGCGTGCATCACGATCGGTCACGGCCAAGTCCCGGATGATGGCAGCTGCGCTGCTCATGAGGAATGTCCCTTCGTGAACGGGATGTCACCACTCGTCCCTCCTGCGAAGGTCGCCGTAACCGGGCGGTAACGGAGCTTCGCGGGCGGCGGGATCAGCGGGAGCGGCGGACACCCCACCTGCGCACCAGCTGGGCGCTCACCGCGGCCAAGAGCAGGATCCCCGCCAGGACCGGCCAGGAGAGCTCGTCGCCCGGCGGCGCGGCCAGTGCCTCCCCCGAGCCGGCCGAGCGCCGCGCGTCGAGCACCACCGGAGCTCCGCTGCCCGCCTGCGGCATCCCCGAGCCGGCGAACACCGGGAAGCCGTCCCCCGGCAGCCGGCCGGGGATCGGGGTGCCGAACACCGCGCCGCCACTCGACGTCGGCCCGGGCACCGCCGCGACCGTCCACTGCCGGCCCGCGACGGGTGTGCCACCGCTCGGGGAACCGCCGACCGCACCGGGCGGCGCCGGGTCGGCAGGGGGCGTCGGCGAGGAGCCCGCGGGCGCCTGGCCGCGCACGAGGATGCCGCAGAGCGAGGCGAGCGAACTGCGCACCGCGGACACCAGCGGGGTGAGCACCGGCGCGAGCACGGGAAGCTCGCCGAGGCGCGTCACGACCGCGTCCGCGATCCGGGTTCCCGGGATCTCCGCCTCCCCGGCGGGGACGGTCCCCACCGGGATCGGGGCCGTGGTGGCCCAGATCGACCGGAAGGTGCCCGTCAGCAGGCCCAGCGGGTCCAGGCCGGACAGCGCGGACACCAGTGGCTCGGCAACCGACGTGGGCGCCAGCGCCACCTGCTCGCCCGGCACGCCGGTCACCGTGGCCGAGCAGCCCACCACCGTCGCGGGGGTCTCGGCCGCGATCGCGGGTGTCGCGCTCAGGAAAGTGAGCGCGACGGCGCCCGCGGTCAGAAATGGGGTGGTTCGCACGTGCCGCCTCCTCGGGCGCCGGACTCTTGGCCCGGTCTCAGGTATTCGCGGTCCCGATGTGCCAGTCTGGGAAAACTCCGACGACGGCATGGTGACAGCTTCACGGCTTTCTTGACCAGCAGGGCGAAAACGAGCGAGAGGGTTCGTTGCGGCCGTGTTGCGATCACTGGACCCGGCGCCTCTACCAGGGCTTATGCCTACCGCAGCGGAATGAACCCGGAAACAGCGCATCGACCGCGACAGGCAAATACCGGACACCCGTCGACAGGGCGGCTGAGGTCGCGATCGAGGCGGCTGTAACCCTTTCAAAGCGAACACGGAACCCCTTTCCGGCGAAATCACCGGCCGCGATCCGGAAACCGGGCAACTGTTTACGCCGGGGTAACACGCCTTGGGCGCAAGAAAAACCGCCGATCCGGATTCCGGATCGGCGGTCGTGGGGCGCCGGGTTCAGGCCGGCCGTGCCTCGCCGTCGTCGAGCAGCGCCGCGTGGGCGGCGGGCCAGTCGTGCGGGACCAGCCGGACGTCACGGCCGCATTGGATCCGCAGCCGGCGCCGGAACTCGCCGATGCCGGTGAACGGCGTCGTCGCGGCGAGGAAGTGCAGCGTGCCGCGGCCGCTCACCGCGACCAAGGCGTGCAGCGCACCTTCGCCCGTGGGCGACCGCGGGCGGGTCCAGGTCACCAGCAGCGTTCCCGGCGGGCACCCGGGTCGCCGGCAGAAGACGCCGTCGCGGCCGGTCAGTTCCCACCGCAGCAGGTACTTGTCGATCGTCGTCCCGGCCAGCGCGAGACCGCATTCCCGCGCGATCAGCTCGGCAACGGCCTTGCGTGTCCACACCAGCCACGGCAACCCGGCCTCGTCGGGCGGCCCGGCGGCCAGGAGGTCGACCACCCGGCCCTGCTGGGCCGCGGACAGGACCAGCTGCTCCCCCGTCCGGCGGCCGCGAGGCCGGGGACGCAGCGTCGACTCGCCCCCGGACTCGTAGGCGCGCACCCAGGAGCCGACCGCTTTCCGGGACACGCCGAACATGTTCGCGACCCTCGTCTGCGACAACCCCGAGCCGACCGCGGCCACGGCCTGCCGGCGCAGCTGTTCCAGTGCCTCCGTGGGCAGGCTTCGAGCGCCCGGCCCTCGCTGGACCTCCACCATCGCCACCCCATCCGGTTCGTCGGGCTACAGCCGGGCTTCTTCCCGCTCGGGAGCTTCACCGGCGGCTTCGGGCCGCCCGCGGGGTCGGTGGCACAGCCGGCGAAAACAAACGCTCCGCGCCCAGTACGCGACCGACAATGTCCACATCGGACACTCGAAGGCGACCGGAGCGAGACTCGGCGGTTCCGGCCGCCCGATCCGCGGCGAAGGCGCGCACATGGTCTTCCCCTTCGTGGATTCCCCATCGTGACCGGACCATTCCCGGTACGGCCGGATGGCGGAACGGAGATCATGGTCCGGCCAATGGTGCGGGACCACATGACCGATGGATGACGCCACTGTTGACAGCTCTTTACCGAAAGCTCCCCACCGCGGCGGAGGGCGGTGATCCGGCGTGCGTCGCGGGCGGGCTGCCGAGAAAGGTGCCACACCATCCGCGCGGCGCCGGACTTCCCCGGCGCGTTCTTCCACGTCAGGCTAGCAGTACAGCCGCCCTATCGCCCGATGGAGTGAGTCACCTATTTGCCTTCGCGTCTTTTCCTTGACACCGGCTCTCCGGCCTTCTGGCGTGTCGAAGGCCTAGTGGTCACCGATCACCGCGGCATCCGGGAAGACGTAGTGGACGTCGGAACCCCGATCGAACAGGCGCCACTGCTCGATCGGGCCACCGCAAGCCGGGAAGACTTCGATCACGACGGCACCCGTCAGCTCCAGCGTTATCGTCCCCGCCCGGCCCAAGGTCGCCGTTTCGACGACGTACTCGACGGACTGGAAACGCTCGCTCACCTGTCGCGCCCTTTTGTCGAACATCGTCTCGTTCTTCCGGTAGGCCTCGGCCGGGTCGGCGTCGGCCGTTGCGGGGTAGGCCGTGTCCACCGTGCCGAACCAGGTCGACTCGCCGCGGGTCACCCTGAACGGGCATTGTGCGTGCAGCCAGGTTTCGACCTCGCCGCGGGCGAATCCGACTTCGGCGATGTTCACCGTCCTGCTGAAGCCGATCACCCTGGCCGACACCAGATCGGCCAGGGCCGCCTTCAGCTCATCGACCGTCGACAGCGGACTCATCCTCCACAGAACAGGTGCAGGCCTTCACGAAGGATTCCATTGTAGTCGAGCCCACGGTGGCTGATCGCGTCGTGCCAGGTCCGCCGGTCGGCTTCCGTGAGCCGCTTGCCGAGCTGGGAAGCACGCCGCTGGATCTCCCGCCAGGCACTGTCGGCTTGCTCCTGCTGGACGTCCCGGCTCTTCGACGTGTGCCAGCCGTCGTCGTCATCGTCGTCGCCCGGATCCCACTCCATGTCCTCGAAGCGGCCGATGCCGCCGGCCATGGCAGCCGTCATGCCACCGGCGGCCGCGCCGGCCGCGCCGATCACCGCGACGGCGCCGGCGTCGATCGCGATCGCGCCGCCGACCCCGACGGCGATCGCGCCACACGGTTCGAGGACGGCGCAGGCGCCGATGGCCAGCGCCGCGCCGGCGACCATCAGGCCGGCGGTGAACGAGCTCCAGAAACTGCGGCCGGTCGGATCGGTGTAGTTGAGCGGGTTGCCGCCGGTGTAGGCGTACGGCGTGCGGGTCTGGTCGACGAGGGGGTCGACGGTCAGGAACTGCGCCGTCCCGGGGTCGTAGTACCGGGCGCGGAGGTAGACCAGCCCTGACTCCGAGTCGGTGTACTGCCCGGTGAACTGCAGCGGTGTCCGGGCGGTGCCCGCGGCGGTCACCCGGCCGTACGGGGTGTAGGTGTAGCTGCCTGCGACGGCCCCGGCGTTGTTCAGCAACGCAACGGTCGACCCCACCTGGTCGTGCACGTACCAGAACGAGCCGCCGGCACCGATTTGTTCGATCGGGGTGCCGCCCGGGCCGTACAGGTAGCTGTTCGTCCCGTCGTTCAGGAGGTTCGGTGTCGCTTCGGCGTCCCAGACGAACCGGGTGGTGACCCCGGCGGCCGTCTTCGAGACGCGCAGGTCGTCGCCGTCGTAGGCGTAGGTCGCCTGAGCCGGCCCGGTGAGGCTCGTCAACCGGCCGACCTGGTCGTAGCCGTAGGTTGCGGAGCCTGCTGTCTTGCGTTCGCCGAGGTTGTCGAAGGTGTACCCGGTGGCGCCGGCCGGAACCGTTCCACAGCTGGGATTGCTCACCGTGCCGCTCGGCAACGACCAGCACAGCCGGCCGGCCGGATCGAACGCCTGAGTGGCGGCGCCGACGGTGACCGGGTTGTTCGCCGCGTCGTTCGCGTAGGTGGTGGCGCCGTCCGAAGCGAGCTGTTCACGGACGGAATAGCCGAAGTTCTGGGACGTCGAGCCCACCGTACGGGCCGACAGCTGGCCCATAGGGTCACGGCCGAACGTCATCGACACCGCGGTAGCGGTCCCGGCCGCGGCCGTCGTGCCGGTCAGCGCATCGGTGTCGTCGTAGCCGTCGGTGACCGTGATTCCGTCCGGATAGGACGTGGTCTTGACGGCATTGTCGTTGTCGTAGCCGAACGTCGTCTTGTTGCTGTTCCAATCGGTCACGGTCTTCAGCCGCTCGGCGTCGTCGAAACCGCGCACGACCGGCGTCGCCTGACCCGGGTAGGTGATGGAGGTCAGGTTTCCGTTGTCGTCGTAGCCGTAACCGACCACGGTGCCGGAGCCCTGCTTCTGCGAGGTGATCTCGCCGAACGTGTCGTAGGTCCAGGTCGAGGTGCCGGTGCCGTCGGTCATCGACACCCGGTGGCCCGCGGGGTCGTACCCGTAGGTGACTCCCGGGGTCACTCCGTCCGAATAGGACACCGTCTTCGGCTGACCGGCCGCGTCGTAGCCGATGGTGACGACCCGGCCGTCGGGGTCGGTCGTGGACAGCGCCCGGCCGGCCGGATCGAGGTGCGAACCGGTCGTGCGGTTGCCGGCGTCGGTGCGCGAGTTCTTCCGTCCCTGGCCGTCGTAGCCGTACGTCGTCTTGGCGTTGAGGCCGTCGATGGTGTCGGCGACGGTTCCGTCCGGGTTGTGGTCGGTGATCTGCGTCGTGTTGTCCGCCTGCGTCACCTTGCTCAGCTGGCCGACCGGGTCGTAGGCCGAGGTCGTGGTGTGGTGGTCGGCGTCGGTCACCGAGGTCTGGTTGCCGTCGGCGTCGAAGCCCGCGGACGTCTGGTGGCTGAGCGCGTCGGTGGTCAGGGTGACGTGGCCGTGCGCGTCGTGCCCGTAGACCGTGCACCCCTTCGCGGGCGGGGTGCAGCCGGGGACGACTCCGGCCGCGACGCCGTTTCCATCCACAGTGGACGTCTGCAAGCCGGTCTGGGCGTCGTAGCCGAATCGGGTCTTGTCCCCGGCCCCGTCGGTCACCGAGACCTTGTTGCCGTAGCCGTCGTACTCGGTGGTGGTCGTCTTGCCGTTCGGATCCGTCGTGCGGGTCCGGTCGCCGGGGTGGGCGGCGTCGTCGTAGTAGTAGTTGGTGGTCCGGACCGGCGCCGGGCCGAAGTTGCCGGTGGTCGATTCCACGACGTTGTTCGCGCGGGTGATCGTCGTCGAGGTGGGCACCCGCACCCCGATGGCCCCGGCGGGGACGTGGCCGGCCTGGTCGAACTGGCTGACCGTCGCGACGCCATCGGGGTCGATGGTCTCCACGAGGTTTCCCGCGTCGTCGTAGAGGTGGTCCGTGGTGAACCCGAGAGCGTTCGACTCCGAGGTCTTGTTGCCGTGGTCGTCGTAGGTGAAGGTCTGCAGATCGCCGTCCGGATCGGTCAACGTGCTCACGCCCAGGGTGACCGGATCATAGGTGTACGAGGTGGTTCCCGCGTCGGACGTGCCGTATCCCTTGGTCTCCGAAACCAGCAGGCCGTTCTGGTAGGTGTCCAGCTTCTGGTGCCCGGCCGGATCGGTCACCAGCGTCTGCCCGGCCGCGAGGCCGCCGTCCGGGCCGTAGGTGAACGTCGTGGTGTGCCCGTTCGCGTCGGTCTGGGTGTGTACGCGTTCGGCGCTGTCGTAGACCATGGACGTCGCCGCGGACGCTGGTCCCGCGTAGTTCGCCGGGGAACGCATCGACGTCATCAGGTGGTTGCCGTCGTAGGTGTACTTGGTGTGGTCGTCGTCCTTGAGGGCCGGCGTACGCGTGGTCCCGACTCCGTAGACGTCCGTCAAGTTGTCGCCGGCGTCGTACCCGTAGGTCACCTGACGCCCGGCGGTGTCGGCGAGACCGGTGATGTGGTTACCGGTCCAGGTGAGGGTGTACCTGCGGTTGCCGGGATCGGTGACGGTGGCGAGGTGGCCCGAACCGTCGTAGGCCAAGGTCGTCTGGTACTGCGGCGAAGCCTTGCTCCCGGCCAGGTCGGTCTCCGCCGTCAAGTGTCCGCTCGCGGCGTCGAAGGTGAAGATCTGGTTGCCGCGCCGGGTGTAGACGTACGAAGAACCGGACTTCACCAGTGTCGCGTCGAAACGGGGTGCCACGGGCGTGTAGCCGCCACCGCTGCCGACGAACGTGACGGAGGATCCGTCTTCCTGCTTGACGGTGACGTTCCCGGTCGAGGAGTCGGTGACCGCGGTGCTGTTGTAGGAGAAGGTCCAGCCCCAGCCGAACGGGCCGTCGGCCGAGAGTGTCTTGTTGGGGCCGTTGGGGTCGGCGATGCTCTCCGCGTAGGTGCGGTTGAAGTCGAGCGCCATGCCGCGGCCGGGTGTGGCGAGGTCGGTGAAGCTGTCGCCGAAGTAGCCCGTCGAGGTGTCGACCGGGTCGCCCGCGGTGCGGCGGGCGCAGCCGCAGGCGATGTAGGCCGGGTTGGACCCCTTGGGAGCGTCCTGGATGCCCGGTGGGCCGCCGATCGGCTGTCCCGGCGTCCCGCCCTGGGGGACGAACGCGACCGCGTCGAACGCCACGTCGAAGTCCGAATAGCCGAAGCCGCCCTGGTCCTGCGAGCTGCCGTTGTTGTTCAGGGTGACGTTGCCGCCGTTCTGCATGGCGAACGTCCCGATGGTCACCCACTGCTCGGAGTTCCACGCCTGGTTGACCCGGATCTTCCACGGCGTCACCCCGCCACCGGGATTGATGTTGTAGACGACGTTCGTCGCCTGCGCGCCGAGGCCGGGCAGGTGCAGCTTGACCTTGTAGTACTGCAACGACGGCAGGTTCGGCGTCCAGACGCCGGTGTTGATCAGGGCCGGGTTCGAGCCGTCTTCGGTGTGGGTGAACAGCACCCGGCCGCCGAGGCCGGTGCCGAGCTGGTGGGTGTCGATCGCGCCGATCGGGTCGCCGGCGGAGTTCGTGCCGTAGGTGTAGGTGAACGTGCCGTTGCCGGACCAGTTCGCGCCACCGCAGCCCTGCAGGTTCAAGCGGTTCGGCTCGTCGTCGACGATGATCGACCCGCTCGGCACCTTCGAGGTGTCCTGGCTGCACGTGGGTGGGTTCTGGGTCGGGTTCGCCGGCTCGCTCCCTCCCGAGACCGCGTACGGGCTCGTCGCGCACGTCGTGGCGCAGCTGGGGATCCACGTCACCGGGTTGTGCCACCAGCACTGGAAGTCGTCGAGCATGCAGTGGCTGGCGCCGGGGTTGGAGGTGTTGGTGTTGTTCGGGTCGCACTGGTTGGCGGCCAGCGAGCACATCGTGGTGTACGGCGCGGGCTGTACCCAGTGCTGCCCGCCGTTGTACGTCGGTTTGGCGTAGGCCGGGCTGCCGTAGCGGATCAGCGGGCTCGCGGTCCAGCCGAGCACGCGCTCCTGGTACGGCCAGCTCGCCGGGTGCGCCGCGTCGGCGTAGGTGTCCTGCAGGTACGGGTCGCGGTTGGGCGGGTAGTCGAGGTTGGCCGGGTTGTTGGTCCAGCCGAGGCCCCAGGTGCCGTGCGGGCCGGTGCAGGACGGGCCGGGCGTGCAGCCGGTGGTGTTGCCGTTGGCCGCGTTCGGCTGGATGCCGGAGTTGTACGCCCAGGCGGCGAAGTACCAGTTTTCCAGGTAACGCGGGTCGGCGTTGTTCGCGGTGATCCCGGCGCTGTAGAGCTGGTTCCAGGTGGTCTCGAGGATCTGCAGGCCGGCGGCGATGTTCTCCTGGTAGTCGACCGCGACCTTCCACTGGCCGTGCTCGGACAGCGAGTGGTCGCCGATGTGCATGCCGTCGGTGACCTGGCTGATCCCGTAGCCGCAGTCGGAGGCGGCGTAGTTGATGGAGACGATGTCGCCGCCGGCGCCGTAGTAGCTGGCGATCAGCGGGTCGCCCGCGGTGCCGGCGGGGGCGTGCCAGGAGGCCTGTGACCAGTTCGACTCCTGGGCCATGATGCCTTCGAAGATCGACCGCGGCACGGTGTTCGTCCCGCCCGAGGGGTGCGACAGCGGGATCAGCGGGAAGTCGCTGTTGGGCGCGTACGCGACGAGGCCCAGGTTGCCGAAGCCGGCCGGCCGCGTGTAGGCGCTGCCGGTGAGCAGGCCCTGCTCGGCCATCTGCACCGCCCAGTTGACCTGCGCCGGGTTCGGCTGCATCACCTGGCGGTTGGCGTTCAACGGCGGCACCGCGCACTTCGGAGTCTGCGCCTGGGTGGTGTTCGTCGTCTGCGGCGCCGCGTCGGCCTGGGCGCTCAGGCGGTTCTGGTGCGGGGCCTGGGCGGCCTTCGGGGCGACGGAGTACGTGGGCACAGCGGTGGCGACCTTGGCCGCGCTCGGCGGAACCGCGGGCGCGAAGACCTTGCCCGTCTTCGTGGCCAGCACCGCGGGCGTGGATTTGTGCCCGTCGGCGTCCGGGCCGAGCAGGGCGTCGCCGTCCAGCGACGCGGTCGAAGCCCCGCGGGCGAGGTTGGTGTCCGCGACCGCCGTGACGTCCGCCGCGGCCAGCACACTCGCGCCGGCCGGCGTCGCGCCGGAGAGGATGGCGTGCCCCGCGCGGCCCTGGGACAGCTGCACGCGGGTGAGGTCGCCGGTGCCGAGGGTCGTGACGACGCCGCCGTGCTCGTGAGCGGCGGTCGCGACCTTCGCGCCGGATGCGGTGTGCAGGAAGCTCACGCCGCCGTCGGCCGAGGGGCGGAGGTCGTACACCGACCCGGGCACGGACGCGATCACGGCGGGATTTCCCATGGCGGGCACGGAAACCAGGCGGTTGCCCGCGGCCCCGACAATGCCGGTCCGGGTGGGCACGGCCGAGGTGATCTGCCCCGGCGCGGTGATCGCGCCGGTGATCTTCCCCGCGGCGAGGTCGGCGGTCAGCAGCTTCGTCTTCTGGTCGGCCGCGACGGTGAACACGGCGTCGTCACCGGCCCCGCAGCCGGGCGAGTAGTACTTCAGCCCGACGCCACCGGCGAGCGCGTGCACCTCGCCCGAAGCGAGGTCGACGGAGTAGGCGAACGCGCCGTGATCGCGTGCCGCCTGCACGTTCACCGCCGACGCGGGCAGGATCGCGAGCGCGGCGAACCGGCCGTCCCCGGACAGGCACTGGTAACCGGTCCACGACGAGTCGTCGAAACCCGCCGGGTGGATCAGCGCGATCTCGTGCCAGGCGAACCCGGAACTCTCCCGGCCGACTTCGAGGTGGTAGCCCTGCGCGTCACCCCAGCCGTCGACGACGACATCCGCGGACTTCGCCGCGTCCGGGCCGAAGTCGGCGGGCTTCGCGGCCACGACGCCACCAGACCTCGGGTCGGCCGGCGGCTTCGCTTGGGCAGCCGAAACCACGCCGGCCGTCAAGGCGACAACACTCACGAGCAGGGTGAGAGTTCGGGCAAGCCGGAGCAAAGCCCGGATGATCGATCTTTTGCGCGCAGGAACGACCGAACCAGGCATCGCAACCTTCCCCCAGGCAGCCCGCAAGAGGCACTCCAGTCAGCTACCCGGGAACCCGGAGCCGCAGACGAAATCTAACGCGCCTCTTGACCGCACCCATCAGCCGTTGGGGTGAAGTTTTCTCTACGGATTCCAAACATGTGATTCACCGACATTGTTTCCCCTTTACCTTCGGAGGCGGCACCGAGGGGATCAGCAGAGCGCTCGGCCGAACCGAAATCATCCGAGTGGGCCTTTTGGCGTAACAGAAAACGTCGGCTGGGACGCTTTCCGGTCACCGTCGGTTTGTTGTTTTCCCTTTGCAGCCTGATGGCGCGCGGACGCCGAGTCCTTGTGCCTTGTCCGCCCTCCGAGATCGATGCGTATTCACCTTGGTATGCCTGGGACTCGTGCATCAAGGCGGTCCGGTCGCGTACAGCAGCGTAGGCGGCGTTCGGCGACCCCGAGCGCCTATGCTCGGCCGGTGGCGATCGATTCTCCCGCGCCGAAGACACGTGCGTGGATTCCACAGTGGTCGACGGCCGCTGCGCTGCGTGCGGTCCGGGCCACGCTCGTCGTGCCCGGCCTGTTCGCCTTCAGCGTCACCGTGATCGGCGACCTGCAAGTGGCGACCTTCGCCGCGTTCGGCGGGTTCGCCACGCTGGTCTTGGCCTCCTTCGGCGGCGACCGGCGGGACAAGCTGCGCGCGCACTTCGGGCTCGCCGTCGTGGGCAGTGTCCTGCTGGCCGTCGGGACCGCCGCCAGCGCCTCGTTGCCGCTGGCCGCGGTCGTCACGCTGATCGTCACCTTCCTCGTGTTGTTCGGCGGCGTCGCGGGACCGAACGCGGCGGCCGGCGGCACCGCCGCCCTGCTCGCCTACGTGCTCCCGGCCGCCTCGCCCGGTGCGATGAGCATGGTGCCCGCCCGCCTCGGTGGCTGGTGGCTGGCGTCCGTGGTCGGCACCGCGGCCGTCCTGCTGCTGTCGCCCCGCTCGCCCGCGACGACCCTGCGTGACGCGGCGTCCCGGGCGGCCGGCACGCTGGCCGACTACCTCGATGCGGCCCTGCGCGGCGACCCCGCCGTCGGCACCGCCCACGAGGCGGCGATCGAGGCCAAGCACCACCTCATCGACGAATTCACCGCGACGCCGTACCGCCAGACCGGGCTGGCCGCCGAAGACCAAGCCCTCGACAACCTCGTGGGCTTGCTCGAATGGTGCGGTTCGGTCGTCGCCGACACCCTCGGCGAGTACCCGGACCTCGGCGGCGCGCCGGAGGTCGAACGGCAGCTCCTCGCCGAAACCAGCGCCTGCCTGCGCACGGTCGAGCGGCTGATGGCGGGTCGATCCGCCCGGCTGGACACCGGCGAACTGGACCGCAGGATCCAGGCGAGTGTGGCGTGGTTGCGCGACCTGGATTCCGGCGACCCGGGTTACGCCGACGCGGTCCACCTGTCCTTCCACGCCCGCACCGCCGCTTTCGCCGTCCGTGCCGCGGCTGTCGAAGCACAGGCCGCGGCGCCCGGCAGCCGGCGTCCGCGCGGGTTCTCGTTCGCGTCGCTGACCCGCGTCGCTTCACCCCACACGAGCGTGCGGTCGGTGTGGTTCGTCAACAGCCTCCGCGGTGCGGTGGCCCTGACCGCCGCGGTCGTCGTCGCCGGCGTGAGCGGGGTCGAGCACGGGTTCTGGGTCGTGCTCGGCACGCTGTCGGTGCTGCGCGGCAACGCGGCGGCGACCGGGTCGACCGCGCTTCGGGCGTTGCTCGGCACCGCGTTGGGCGTCGTCGTCGGTGCGCTGTTGCTGCTGGTCATCGGCACCAGCGCGCCGGCGTTGTGGATCGCCCTGCCGATCGCGGTGCTGGTCGCCGCCTACGCACCCGGCGCCCTGCCCTTCACCGCCGGTCAGGCCGCCTTCACCGTGACGGTGTCCGTGCTGTTCAACCTGCTCGCGCCGGCCGGGTGGCGGATCGGTGTCGTGCGGATCGAAGACGTCGCCATCGGCTGCGCGGTGTGCCTCGTGGCAGGCGCGCTGTTCTGGCCGCGCGGCGCCCGGGCGGTCGTCGCCGACGACCTCGCCGACGCGTTCCGGACCGGCGGCGCGTACCTGGCCGCGGCCGCGGACTGGGCGCTCGGCCTCCGCCACGACGCCCCCACGCCGGCCGCGGCGACCGCGGCCGGGACCCGGCTCGACGACGCGCTCCGGGGCTTCCTCAGCGAGCAGGGCACCAAGCACGTCCCCAAACACGACCTGTGGCGGCTGGTCATGGGCACGGTCCGCTCGCGGCTGACCGCGCAGTCGCTGGCCGGTCTGCCGAACCCGCACGTCGAGCCGGACCCGTTCCGCCGGCTCCTCGGCGACCAAGCCGGGCAGCTCGCCGCCTGGTACGACCACCTCGCGTCGCGGCTGGACCGCACCGACCACGGCGACGTGCCCATGCTCGCCCCACCCGCGTTCCCCGACGTCCTCGAGCAGCCCGGCGCTTCGGTGCGCGACCTCGCCTGCGCGCTGTGGGTGCACGAACACATCAAGCACATCGCGGCCCGGCTCGGCGAGCTCGTCGAACCCGCCGCCGTGGTGGCGGCCCAGCGCCACCGCCCGTGGTGGCGCTAGCGGGGCCCCTCCGCGGCGGCCGGATCGGCGAGCCCGAGGATCCACCCGCTCCAAGCCGTGTCGGCGCGTCGCCCGGGCAGCTCCAGCGCCGCCGAGACCGTCTGGACGAGACCGGTGGCGAAGAACGTCCGCACCTGCAGGGCATCCGCCCCCGTCAACCGGGCGATCGAGTCCAGCAGACCGAGGTGGCGGCGCCGCACCGCCTCCCGGACGTCCTCGTCGGCCGCCGCCGCGTAACCCTGCAGCACGACGAGCCCGACCGTCCGATCACGCTGCAGCAGCCGCACGTAAGCGGTCCCGAGCGCCACGAGTGTCGGCTCGGCACCGTCGAACGCGGCCTCGATCCGGTCGAAGGCGGCGTGGACGACGTCGAGGAACAGCTTCTGCTTGGAGCCGAACATCTGCACGATCCGCGGGTGCGAGATCCCGGCCCGGCCGGCGATGGCTTCCAGCCGCGTACCCGCCAGCCCGTGCACGGCGAACTCCGCGTCGGCGGCCTCGATGATCCCCGCCCGGCGCGCCGCGGCGGGCAGGCGAGCCCGGCCTCCGTCGGTCACCCCTGCTCCGCGCCGCCGAGCTGGCTCAGCACGAACTTGTTGTCGTACAAGCAGCGATAGGCGTGGATCAGCCCGTCCTCGCCCAGCTCCAAGCGGTCGTCACCGTGGAACTCGACCCGGCGGCCCGTCTTGGCGAAGGTACCGGTGAAGCGCCACGCGACCAGCACGGCGCGGCGCGTCACCTCGGCGTACAACCCCATGAGCGTGAAGGAGTAGTCCGGATAGCCGCGCGCCATGCGCGTCACGAACTCGCGGATCGAATCCGGGCCGTGGACCGTCCGGCCCACCGCGGGTTCGTCGTAGACGAGGTCGTCCGCGCACATCGCGGCGACCGCGTCGGCGTCGTGGTCGTTCCACGCCTTCGCCCACCGGTCACTGAACGCCTGGACCGCGGCCAAGTCGGTCGCGGCCACGGCGGCCTCGAACGTTGTCATGGAGCTAACTTACAAGTAAGTAAGCTCACTGGCAAGCGCGGTGCCTCACGGGGTCACGACGAGCCGCCGGCCGCGCAGGTCGGTTCGCTGCCAAGCCGTCTCGATGTCGCCGAGCGGGGCGCGCTCGACTCCGGCGACGAGTTTCCCCTCGCGCGTCCACCGGACGATGCGGCCGTAGGCGTCGGCCACGGCCCGTCCGTCCAGGCCCTTGCCGACGCCGCAGACCTCCACGCCGGACGTGCGGACGCTGTCCGCGGTGAGCGCGATCCGGGATCCGGCCGACTCGCCCGCCTGGACGAGGCGGGTGGCTTTCGGCCGGCCGATCCGGCTGGGTACGAGCGCCTTGAGCAACAGCTCGGTCGGGCGGCCCCACAGGAAGTCGAGCACCACGTCGTAGCCCTCGCCGGCTTCGGTTGCGAAGGCTTCGGTGAGCTCGTCGTCGGCCACCGCGGTGTTGATCACCGCGTCGGCGCCGAGGCCGGCGACCTCGGCCAGCGCGTCGTCGTCGCGGCCCGTGGCCACCACGCGTCCCGCGCCGAGCAGCCGGGCCACCTGCACGGCAAGCCTTCCGGCGACGCCGGTCGCGCCCTGGACGAGGACGGTCTCGCCCGGGGTGAAGCCGGCCGCGGTCTCGATCGCGAAGCCGGTGACGGCGGAGGAAATCACGACGGCGACGGCCGGGTCGATCCCCTCGGGTGCCGGGGTCGTGTTCCGGACCGGGACGACGGTGCGCTCGGCCAGCGCGCCGTAGGGCGGGCGCGGCCGGCTGAACCCGACGAGGGTGCCGTCGGGGAGGGTGCCGATCCCGTCGAACACGACGATCGCGGGAAGCCCGGGGAGGAAGTGGCGGGCGGCGAAGTGGGTGCCCGCCGCGACGGCCTTGTCGACGTTCTCCACCGCGACAGCCTTCACCTCCACCAGGACCTCACCGTCGCCCGCGACCGGATCGGGGAAGTCCTCGTACCGCGGCACACCCCCGAACTCGTGCAGGACCGCCGCTTTCACCGGCGATCACCTCTTCCGGCGACGAGGCCGGCGATCCAGTTCTGCCACCCGACCAGGACCCGCGGCGGCCTGGTGTGCCGCCGCTTCGGGTTCGCGTGCCGGTGCCGATGGCCTGCTTCCGAGTGCGCGGGCATCCCCGGCAGCTTGTGCAGGTGCTCGTGGAGCCGTTCGGTGATCGATGCCGACATGGAGTCCTCCTCCTGGGCGTGGCCACTTGTTCGTATCAGGTACGAACAAGATGATCGTATCACGCACGAACAGGGCGAGGACAGGAAAATGGCGAAGACGGACAGCAGTGACTTGATCTGGCTGCGACCGCAGCCCCACGAGCGCCGGCCGCGGTTCAGCCGCGAGCAGATCACCGCCGCCGCGGTGCGGGTCGCGGACGCCGAAGGCTTCGGGGCGGTCACGATGAAGCGCGTCGCCGCCGAGCTCGGGGCGGGCACGATGAGCCTCTACTACTACGTGCGCACCAAGGCCGACCTGGTGGCGCTGATGCAGGACTCGATCCTCGCCGACCTGCTGATCCCCGACGACGAGCTACCGCCGGACTGGCGCGACGCGGTCATCGTCATCGCCCGGCGGACCCGCGACGTCCTGCTCGCCCACCCGTGGTCCATCGCGTCGCTCGACGACGCCCGGTTCGGGCCGAACGCCATGCGGCACATCGAGCAATCGCTTGCGGCGCTCGACCAGCTCGACCTGGACCCCGCGGCGAAGCTGTCGCTCTGGGGGATCGTGGACGACTACGTGTTCGGCAGCGCCCTGCACACCATCGAGACGCGCACTCGCGTGGCCCAAGCCGAGCACAACCCCCAGCTCGTCGCCGACGCCCTCACCTACGGGCAGCAACAGCTCGCCACCGGGCAGTTCCCGCGCCTCGCGGCCCTTTACCGGCAGCAGTCAGGGGCCGATCGGAACAACGACACGGCCGGAGCGGATCCGCTCACGGCCCAGTTCGAGCGCGGCCTCGTCGCGCTTCTGGACGGGCTCCGCCTCTGATTCGTCCACTGTGGTCGCGTCCATGTAACTTTCACCGCCGGGACGTTCCCCGGGCGCCTTTCATTGACATTTCTTCTCCCGGACAGCCACGCTGGCGCAACTCATGTTAGCGATAACAACCGGCTCGCCGACGGGGATGCCGCACGACGGCGGGCGCTCCCCGGAAGCGGACCTGAACCTGGCTGGGAGAAGTTCGTCATGAGCAGAGGAAGCATCCGATCACTGATCGCCGCGGCGACCGCCGTCGTGACGGTTGTCGCCACGGTGGTGCTGGGTGGGACGTCGGCGCAGGCCGATGTCACCGGTTCGCTGCACGGGGTCGGTTCGGGGCGGTGCCTCGACGTCCCGAACGCCAGCCAGACCGACGGTACCTCCCTGCAGATCTACGACTGCTGGAACACAGCCGGCCAGCAGTGGACGTCGACCACCAGTGGCCTGCTCACCGTGTTCGGCAGCAAGTGCCTGGACGTACCCGGCAGCTCGACCACCGCCGGCACGCGGGTGCAGATCTGGACCTGCCACGGTGGGGCCAACCAGCAGTGGCGGGTGAACTCCGACGGCACCATCGTCGGCGTGCAGTCCGGGCTCTGCCTCGACGTCACCGGTGGCGGTACGGCCAACGGGACCGCCGTGGGGCTCTGGACCTGCAACGGGGGCAGCAACCAGAAGTGGACGGGCCTGTCGACCACGCCGACGACGACCACGACCACGACCGGCGGGGGCACCGGCTGTTCCCTCCCGTCGAGCTACCGCTGGTCGTCGACCGGTGTGCTGGCGACGCCGAAGAACGGTTGGGTCTCGCTGAAGGACTTCACCAACGTCGTCTACAACGGCAAGCACCTCGTATACGCCTCGAACGTCTCGGGTTCCACCTACGGCTCGATGGCTTTCAGCCCCTTCACCAACTGGTCCGACATGGCTTCGGCCGGCCAGAACGGGATGAGCCAGGCCGCGGTCGCGCCCACACTGTTCTACTTCGCGCCCAAGAACATCTGGGTACTGGCCTACCAGTGGGGTGCCTGGCCCTTCATCTACCGGACCTCGAGCGACCCCACCAACCCCAACGGCTGGTCGTCGCCGCAGCCGTTGTTCACGGGCAGCATCTCCGGCTCCGGTACGGGTCCGATCGACCAGACCCTGATCGCCGACGGCTCGAACATGTACCTGTTCTTCGCCGGGGACAACGGCAAGATCTACCGGGCGAGCATGCCGATCGGGAACTTCCCGGGCAGTTTCGGCTCGAACTACACGACGATCATGAGCGACACGCAGGCCAACTTGTTCGAGGCGGTCCAGGTCTACAAGGTCCAGGGCCAGAACCAGTACCTGATGATCGTCGAGGCGATGGGCGCGAACGGCCGCTACTTCCGCTCGTTCACGGCCAGCAGCCTCGGCGGCTCGTGGACGCCGCAGGCGGCCAGCGAAAGCAATCCCTTCGCGGGCAAGGCCAACAGCGGTGCGAGCTGGACCAACGACATCAGCCACGGTGACCTGGTCCGCACCAACCCGGACCAGACCATGACCGTCGACCCCTGCAACCTCCAGCTGCTCTACCAAGGCAAGTCCCCCAACGCCAGCGGTCCCTACGACCAGCTGCCGTGGCGGCCGGGCGTGCTGACGCTGCAGCGCTGAGCCGACGAAACACGGAAACCCCGGCCCGCGGCCGGGGTTTCCGTGTTTCGCGGAAGTTGATCGACCGGGTTTCCCGGACTAGGCTCGGAACACTCCGGTTTTCCGGCCGGCGCGGACCCGAGGGAGCTGCCGACGTGGTCGAGACGCACGACATCGTTCGCCCGCCCGCCGAGCTCAGCGCGGCGCTCGCGGCCATCGGCAGTGCGACGGCCAGCGGCGAGCTCAGCCGCATGGGCATCCGCAGCGCCTTCATCCGCGGCCCGGTTTCGGTGACGCCCGGCGTGCGCGTGGCCGGGCCGGCGCTGACGCTGCAGTTCCTGCCGAAACGCGAAGACCTCTATCCCGTCGACGAGTACGAAGAACCGGAAAAGCAGCTGCACCGGCACGTCATGTACCACGCCCAGCCCGGCGACATGATCGTCGTCGACGCGCGCGGGGACATGGAAAGCGGCGTGTTCGGCGAAATGATGCTGACCTACTTCAAGGGCCGCGGCGGGGCCGGCGTGATCGTCGACGGGTGCCTGCGCGACACCGGCGAGGCCAAGCAGCTCGGGCTCGGGCTGTGGATCCGGGGCGCCACCCCGAACTTCCACGCCCAGACCGGCATCGTCCCCGCCGCCGTCAACGTGCCGGTGGCCTGTGGTGGCACACTCGTCGAGCCGGGCGACATCGTCGTCGCCGACGACGACGGGGCGGTCGTCGTGCCGGTCAAGCTCGCCCCCGCGCTGGTGGCGCACGCCCAGGAACACGCGGAATGGGAGGAGTTCTCCCGGATCCGGCTGGCCGAGGGCGGCGACATGCGGCTGTACTACCCGCTCTCGGACGAGGCCCGGCCCGAATACGAACGGTGGCGCGCCGACCAGGGCCGCGCCTAGCTGTAGTGCCCTGTGAGGTTGTTGACGCGGGTGATGGGTGGCTTTCCGCCGAGTGAGGTGTGGGCTCGGTGGTGGTTGTAGCGGTGGAGGAACTCGGGCAGGGCTTGGGCGCGGTGGTGTGAGCTGGTGAAGGGTTGGGCGTAGGCCCATTCCTCGGCGAGGGTGCGGTTGAAGCGTTCGGCTTTGCCGTTGTTTGCGGCCGGTAGCGGCGGGTGAAGCGGGCTTCGGCGCCGAGGTCGGCCAGGGCTTCACGCCAGGGGTGGGAGCGGCGGTAGGCCAGGGCGTTGTCGGTCATGACTCGTTCGATCCGGTCGATGCCCAGCTCGGCCAGCGCGGCGGCGGCGCGGCGGAGGAATCCGGCGCAGGTGGTGGCGGTTTCGTCGGGGTGGATTTCGGCGTAGGCGATGCGGGTGTGGTCGTCGATGGCGCAGTGGACGTATTCGTAGCCCACGCGTGGTGCGTTGCGTGCGGCGGCGTGTTGGGTGCTGTCGCGGCCGTGGACTCGCCAGCCACCACCGTCGCGGAGCCGGCCGAGTTTCTTCACGTCGACGTGGAGGAGTTCGCCGGGGCGAGCGCGTTCGTAGCGGCGGATGGGTTGTCCGGTGGGGCGGTCCAGCCAGGCCAGTTTCGGCAGGTGGTGGCGGGTCAGGACGCGGTGCACGGTGGAGGCGTGCAGGTCGAGGATGCCGGCGATGCGGGCCGGGCCGAGACGTCGGTTGCGGCGCAGGTCGAGGATCTGCTGTTCGGTTGCCTCGGGCGTGCGGGTGGGTGTGTGGTGTGGCCGGCTGGGGCGGTCGAGCAGGCCGGCGTCGCCGTGTTCGCGGTAGCGGCGGACCCATTTGTGGGCGGTGGCGCGGGAGATTCCCAGCTCGGTGGCCACGTGGGCGACCGGGCGTCCCGCGGTGACCCGGTCGATGAGCAACCGGCGTCCGTGCAGGGTCAACCGGGCATTACGGTGGGGCACGAAGACCTCCGTTGTGTTCGGTGATGGCGTCAGACACCAGCACCACACACGGAGGTCTTCGTCTTGATCAACCCGACGCGCCGCTCAACGGTCAACAACGTCCATGGTCACTACACCTAGCTGGTCCCGATGACATGAATGAGTCATTCATGTCGCCAGGCGTCAGGGCTCCGGCAAAGTCGGGTGGGGCGATGCTCCGCCCGGCACCACCGCCCGCGGAACGCCGGGCCGAAGAGGCGCTTCGGCGGCCCCCGGACCGGCCGCGCCGATCCGACTATGCCGGGACCCTGTCGTCAGGCGTCATGAATGAGTCATTCATGCCATCCGCCAACCGCCACCTCCACGACTGACTACCCACCGCCTCGCCACGCCACAAAGGCCGACACCAAAGGCGAGAGGCCCCCGAGAACAGACACCGACGAGAACCCAGACTCCCCCCGCACCCCGATCCGAAGCCAGAACACGGCCGGCAACGCCGGGTCAAGGCATCTTTCCCGCCTTGACCCGGTGTTGCCGGCCGTAGTCACCATGACAGCTTCGGGGTGCCGGAAGGGCTTTGACAGGACAGCTGCAGCCGCCCCACCTCACGCGACCCGAATGCGCGTCCCCAAGCCCCACCCCGCCCCGCACGCCATGACCATTCAAGTCACCTGACGCCAGGGCTCCAGCAAAGTCGGCCGGGGCGATGCTCCGCCCGGCACACCTCCGCCCGCGGAACGCTGGGCTTCGGTGGTCATCAACGACTCGTTCATCGCATCCGGCAAGGTGAACGACTCGGTCATGACGTCACCGGCCACCGGGCCGGCCGCACCGATCCGACTTTGCCGGGACCCTGTCGTCAGGCGTCATGAATGAGTCATTCATGTCATCGGTGACCCTAGCTCCACAGCCGGTCGTGGCTCGACTCCTTGTCCCAGTGCGTCGTTTCCGCGAAGAACACCGGATCGCGCGGGTCGAGGTGGCGGCGCAGCAGCTCCTCGTTGAGGTCGCCGAACCCCAGCCCCGGCGTATCCGGCACCGTGATGTGACCCTCCCTGATCAGCGGACCGGTGACGAGGTCGCTCCAGAACTCCACGTCGGCCGCGTGGTGTTCGAGGGCCAGGAAGTTCTCCGTGGCGGCGGCCAGGTGCACGCACGCCATCGTCGCGATCGGTGACGCCGCCAGGTGCAGGGCCATCGCGATCCCGCGCTCCTGCGCGTAGTCGCCGAGCCGCTTGGTCTCCGCGATCCCGCCCGCCGTCGCCGGATCCGGGTGCACGACGCGGATGGCGCCCGCGTCCAGCAGCGGCCGGAAACCCTCGACCAGGTAGATGTCCTCCCCCGTGCACGTCGGGACCGCGACGGCATCGGTCAGCCGACGCCACTGATCGGTGAGCTGCCACGGGATCAGGTCCTCGATCCACGCCAGCGTGAACGGTTCCAGGGCGCGGCCGATCCGGATGCCCGAGTCGAGGGCGATGTGGCCGAAGTGGTCGGCGGCGAGCGCGACGTCGTAGCCGACGACGGACCGCACGATGTCCACATAGGACACGAGGTGCTCGACGCCGCGGGCGGTGACCTGGATGCCGGTGAACGGGTGCATCGTCGTGGCGTCCTCGCGCGCGCCGGGCGGCGCGATCAGCGCCCCCGGCACGTCCCACAGCAGGTCGATGCCGACGTCCATCTTCAGCATCGTGAAGCCGCGCTGCTTGCGCTCCAGCAGCCGGGCACCCATCGCGTGCGGGTCCGGCAGCGACGGCGTGTCCGCGTAGCAGCGGACCGAGTCCCGGAACCGGCCCCCGATCAGCGCGTACGCGGGCACTCCGTACGCCTTGCCGGCCAGGTCCATCAGCGCCATCTCGACGCCGGAGACCCCGCCGCCCTGGCGGCCGTGGTGCCCGAACTGCTTGATCTTGCGGAAGATCTTGTCGAGGTTGCAGGGGTTTTCCCCGACGAGCCTGCTCTTCAGCACGAGCGCGTAGGTGGCGCTGGCCTGGTCGCGCACCTCCCCGTAGCCGACGAGTCCCTGGTTGGTGTCGATCCGGATGATCGACGAGCGGAACGGCACGCCGGCCAGGTTGGCCACCCGCAGGTCGGTGATGCGCAGCTCGCTCGGCCGGGACGCCGTCGGGACGTGCTCCTCGGTGATCATCCCTTCACCGCGCCCGCGGTGAGGCCCTCGGTCAGGAACCGCTGCCCGAACCCGTACATGAGCACGACCGGGATGCTGACCAGCAGCGAGGCCGCGGCCAGCTGCCCCTGCGGCACGACGTCGCCGAAGATCATCGACTGCATGCCGACGGGCAGGGTCTTGTTCTCGTCCTTGGTGATGAACACGAAGGCGAACAGGAACTCGTTCCACGCGTTGGTGAGCGTGAACAGCGCGACCGCCAGCAGGCCCGGTTTGGCCAGCGGCAGCACGATCCGCACGAACGCCCCGAACCGCGTGCAGCCGTCGACCAGCGCGGCCTCCTCGAGGTCGGCCGGGATCGACTTGAAGTAGCCGACGAGCAGCCACGTCGCGAACGGCAGCGTGAACGTCGGGTAGGCGAGCACGAGCGACCACAGCGAATCGTTGAGCCCGATCCAGCTCACCAGCTCGTACAACGGGATGAACAGCAGCGCGCCCGGCATCACGTAGGTGAGCAGGATCGTCACGGTGAAGCTCTCCGAACCCCGGAACTTCAGCCGTGCCAGCGCGTACCCCGCCAGGGCCGCGCAGACCAGGGCGATCGCGGTGGACGCCACCGACACCAGGATCGTGTTGACGTACCAGGTGCCGAACGCCCCGGTGAACAGGTTGGTGAACTGCTGGGTGGTCCACGGGGTCGGCCAGAGGTCGTCGGTGCGCGCGACGATCTGGTCGTCGGACTTGAAGGCCGTGATCGTCATCCAGTACAGCGGGGCGAGCACGAAACCCAGCAGCGCCAGGAGTGCGAGCCCGCTGCCGGTGCCGCCGACCAGGCGCGCGGCCAGCCGGTTGCCGCGGATGGCGAGCACGGAGACCGCCCGGCCGACCGCGGCCGCGAGCAGCACGAACACGCCCAGCACGAGCGCGGCCTTCCAGACGATGTGCGGCGACGCCCAGGCCAGCACGAGCACCGAGACGACCACGATCGCCCACGGCAGCGCCCGGCGCTGCGCCGGAGTCAGCCGGCGGCGCCCCAGGTCGACCGCGCCCGGCCGGTCGTCGCGGCGCATCAGCCGCACGAGGATCACCACGAGGATCGCGATGACCGGCAGCATCACCAGCGTGACCGCGGCGCCCGCGCCCAGCTGCAGCTGCTGGATGGCCTTGGAGTAGGCCACCATCACGTACGGGGCGGTGGCGTCCCCCGGGCCACCCTGGGTCATCAGCCAGATCAGGTCGAAGTTGTTGAACGTCCAGATCGACGACAGCAGGACCGTCACGATCATGACCGGCCGCAGCCCCGGCAGCGTGATGTGCACGAAGCGCTGCCACGGCGAGGCGCCGTCCACCATCGCCGCCTCGTGGAGATTGCCGTCGATGGCCTTGAGCCCGGCCAGGAACGTCACCGTGAAGAACGGGATGCCCTTCCAGACGTTGACCAGGATGACCGCCGGCATCGCGAGCGCGGGATCGGACAGCCACTCCGCGGGCCACTTGTCGACGAGCCCGATCGCGGCGAGGCCGGGCCCGATCCCGGACTCGGTGAGCAGGACGTTGACGCTGCCGAAGATCGGGTCCAGCAACGACCGCCACGTGAAGGCCGTGACGACGGTCGGGATCACCCACGGCAGCAGGATCACGCCGGCGACGATCGCCTTGCCGCGGCGCATGTGGTGCAGCATCAACGCCGCGATGAGGCCGAAGGTCACCTTGAAGATCTCGGCGTACGCGGTGAAGACGAACGAATTCAGCACGCCGTGGTAGAACAGGCCGTCGCCGATGAGGGCGGTGTAGTTGTCCAGCCCCACGAAAACCGTCTCGGCGCCGTGGCGTTCGGTGGCGCTGGTGAAGATCGAACCGACGATCGGGACCAGGATCAGGCCGGCGACGAGCACCAGCGTCGGCCCGATGAAGACGGCGGCGAGGCGCCAGTCGCGCCCGAGCAGCCGCTGCACGCGCGTGAGCGAGGACGACCCGCCCGGCGCCGGGCGGACCGGCGCCGGCCGCGGCGTCTTCGTGCGCACGACCGTCATTGCCGGTAACCCTGCTGCTCGAAGATCTGCACGATCCGGCCGTGGGTCGCGGCGACGGCGTCGGCCGGCTTGGTGCCCTGGATGACCGACTGCATCATGTCGGTCAGCAGGTAGGCGGCGATGGCGGCCTGCTCGCCGGGGCTCGGGGTCTGGGGGAACGCGTAGCCGGTCTCGGTCTTCACCGGGAGCTGCACGCGGGTCTGCTCCCGCAGCGCGGCGAAGGCCGGGTCACCGGTCGTGTAGTACGGGTCGGAGTCCCACACCTTGCTCCACGACGGGTTGACCAGGCACGGTGCTTCCTTCGCGACTCCGAGCAGCGCCGTCCCGCCGGCCATGAACTTCGCCACCACCTTGGCCAGCTGAGGGTTCTTCGCCCCCTTGAACACGACGAAGGAGTTGGACTCGCCGTACGCGAGCGGCACGTCGAGCGCCGGGCCGGTGGCGCCGTTGAACACGTGCGTGTTGCCGTAGACCGGGTTCTTCTTCGTCTTCGAGTCGGCGTAGACGCTGAACTGGTTGAGCGTGAGCCCGAGGATCCCGGCCAGCCAGTTCTCGTTGTTGCTCGAGTCGGTCCAGCTGCCGACCCCGGGCGGCAGCATCGGCTGGTACTTGGGGTTCGTGTAGATGTCGCCGATGAACGTGACGGCGGCGACGGTCTCCGGCGAGTTGAACACCACCTTCGTGCCGGTGTTGTCCGCGATCGCCCCGCCATAGACGTTGATGACGTTCTGGATGAAGCCGTTGGCGTCGCCGGAGCGGTTCACCGTGAGCCCCCAGCCGAAGCGCCGCTTCGACGGATCGGAAACCGCCAACGCGTTGTCGCGCAATTCTTCCCACGTGTAGTACGGCTTGAGCGGGAGGCCCTTCTCCTGGTACCAGTCCTTGCGCAGGTACATCCCCGACGCGATGAAGTGGTACGGGATCGCGAACCAGCGCCCGTCGAACACGCAGTAGTCGTTCGCCTCGGTCGCGGGCTCGCCGTAAAGCGCTTTCATGTCGGTGACCACGTCGGTGACGTCGGTGAGCGCGCCGAGGTTGTGCAGCTGGCCGACGAACCGCCGGTCGCTCACGAAGGCCAGGTCGCGGTTGGTGCCCGCCTTCACCTCGGCGTCCATCTTCGCGACCATGTCCCCGGCGTCGCCGGAGACCAGGTCGTTGCGGATCGTGGTTCCGGTCGCCTGCGCGAACGCCTGCAGCGACTTGTCCAGCGCCTTGTTGGCCGCTTCCGAATACAGCTTCTGCGAAAGCATTCCCACCGACCCACCGCGCAGCGAGGCCGCCTGGTCGAGCAAGGGTTGGGGCACCTGGACGTCGACCTGCGGCGCCGGTGCCGGGCCGCTCCCGCACCCGGCGAGACCGAGCACGCCGAGCGCGCTCACCCCTAGGAACGTGCGCCTCGACAGGTCCGTTTTCTGTTCCATGACAACTCCTCTCGCGTCCGATCGGGCGGACGCGTACCGACGGGGCGACGTTGCAACCGGCGGGACAGCGCGGCGAGCGCCGCGCTGTGAGTCTTCAAAGCTGGGGGTCGTTCATGCGGCGAAGGACGCCGAACTGCTGATGCGTTGTCCTGGCAGCCCGTCGAAGAGCCCGGTCGAGCCACGGGGCCGCCACAGCGGTACCGGGCCCGCGCCGCGCACGGGGTCGATCGCCAGTACCGCCGCCCGTTCCGCGGAGTCGAGCGCCCGCTGGACGACCATCGTGTTGGCCACGCTCTGGGCCACGCTGCCGACCGGCCGCGCGCCGAACTGCACGGCATCGGCGAAGTCGACGAGCTCCGCGCGGTAGCCGTTGTCGCTACCGCGGAAGACTGTCGTGTGGGTGGTGGCGTCGGGACTGCTGCGCGTCACGCGGCGCTCCGACTCGTCCCCGGCGAGCACGAGCACACCCTCGGTGCCGTACAGCCGCATCTCGTTGGGCTCGGGCGGCACCGGGATTTCGGGGAAGGACGCGGTGTAGTTGCCGATGGCGCCTCCGGTGAAGACGAGGGTGAGCGCGAGGTCCGACGGTGCGTCGATCGTGCTGTTGGCCGCCTGCACGGCACCGTGCAGCCGCGCGATGTCGCCGCAGAGCAGCCTGATCTGGGCGATGTGGTGCACGCCGAAGTCGAGGTGCACACCACCGCGGTACTGCGGCCGCTGCCGCCACGGCGTACTCGTGAAGCCGCCCGGCCGGGGCACCGACTGGCCGGCGTGCCGCCACGCCATCAGGTGCGGACGGCCGATCGCGCCGCTGTCGAGCAGGGCGCGGGCGTAGCGCAGGTCGTCACGGTAGAAGAAGTTCTCGCCCACGACGAAGGCGCGGTCCGGGTACCCGGCCGCCAGGGCGAGGAAGGCCTCGGCCTGCTCCGCGTCGACGCCGGCCGGCTTCTCGCAGAACACGTCCTTGCCCGCGGCGAGCGCGTCGCACGCCACCTCGTACAAGTGCGGGATCGGCACCGAGATCAGCACGGCGTCCACGTCGTCGCGGGCGAGCAACGCGGCCCGATCGGTGGTGGCCGACGCCGGATCGGTTCCGCTGTAGCCGGTGAACCGCTTGCGCTGTTCCGCGGAGGGGTCGGTGAACGCGGTGACGACGAACCGGTCGGCGAGCCCGCGCAACGCCGGCCAGTGCAGCTTCTCGACCGCGAGCCCGGTGCCGATCAGCCCCAGCCGGATCGGCCGGATCGCAGGTGCTGCCATGGCTCGTCCGTCCTCGTCATCGGTTCCGGATCGGTCGTGCAGTGTGCTAGCGACGCTTGCTTCGCTGTTTCTTTTCCGCGAGGAGCGTGGAGTAGTTGTTGCTCAGGTGCTTGCGCATCGCCTCGCGGGCCGCGGCCGGGTCGCGCGCCACGAGCGCCTCGTAGATCTCCGTGTGCTGGGCGGTGGCGCGGCGCAGACCGGCCGGCGCCTCGTTGGTGACGCGCCGGCTGGCCGTGCCGAGCCAGCGTGCGGAGTACATGATCCGGTCCAGGATGCGGTTGTCGGCCGCCCGGCAGATCTCCATGTGGAATTCGTGGTCGACCTCGAGGTAGGCCTCGGGATCCGTTTCGAGCGCCGCCATGCGGCCGATCTCGTCCCCGAGCCGGGCCAGCGTCTCGTCGGTGACGCTGGCCGCGGCCATGGCGGCCAGCTCGGGCTCGAGCAGCGCGCGCATCTGGTGCAGTTCCTGCAGCAGCTCGTCGACGATGTCGGCGGGCAGCCACTCGATCAGCAACGGGTTGAGGTAGTCCCACTCCGCGCGGGGGCGCACGACGACCCGGCGGCCCTGCGCGACGTCGACGATGTCGAGCGAGGCGAGGATCTTGAGCGTCTCCCGCGCGACCACGCGGGACACCCCGAACTCCTGGGAGATCTCGAGCTCCGACGGGGCCCGGCCGTCCTCGATCGCGCCGCTGACGATGCGGCGGGTCAGGTGGGCCGCCACCTGCACCGGGAGGGTCCGGACCTTGACAGCGTCCGGAGACTCTTGTCTCCTTGGCATGTCATCAGCTTATAGGACAAGTTGGACTTCGCGACAGTCCGTTCTTTCGGCACTACCCGGCGGCGGGAGAGCAATGCGGATCGTGAACGTGACGACGGCGGTGGTGGCCTACCACGGTCAAGCCACGCTGGTGCGGATCGACACCGACGAAGGCCTCAGCGGGTTCGGCGAGGCCAATCCCGACGCGGGCGCGGGCGCCGTCGTCGGGATGATCGAGTCCCTGACCCCCCTCCTGGTCGGCGAGGACCCGCGCAACGTCGAGCGGTGCTGGGAAAAACTGCGCCGCAGCAAGGTTTTCGCGGGCGCGCAGAGCGGGGTGTTCGTGATCGCCCTGTCCGGCATCGAGCTCGCGCTGTGGGACCTCGCGGGCAAGGCCGCGGGCCAGCCGGTGCACCGGCTGCTCGGCGGGAAGTTCCGCGACCGCATCCGCCTCTACGCCGACTGCGGCGACGGCGACGACCCGGCGGGCTCGGTCGCCGGGTGCGTCGACCGGGCCCAGCGGATGGTCGCCGAGGGCTTCACCGCCCTCAAGTTCGACATCGACGACCTGCGCCACCCGGCCAAGTTCGACGATTTCAACCACACGGTCAACGCGGCCGAGCTGCGCTCGATGGTCGACCGCGTGGCCGCCGTCCGGGAGGCGATCGGCCCGGACGTCGACCTGGCCATCGACCTGCACGCCCGCTACGACGTCCCGAGCGCGTGCCGGATCTCGTGGGAGCTCGAGCCGTTCCGCCTGATGTGGCTGGAAGAACCGGTGCCGGCGGAGAACGTCGACGCGCTGGTGCGGGTGCGCGCGCAGACCCGCACGCCGATCTGCGCGGGAGAAAACCTTTACCTGCGTTGGGGATTCCGCGAGCTGCTCGAACGCGGTGCCGTGGACGTCATCGAGCCGGACGTGCCCAAGTGCGGCGGTCTCGCCGAGGCCAAGAAGATCGCCAACCTCGCGGAGCTGCACTACGTCCCCTTCGCACCGCACCTGGTGTCGACGCCGCTGGGCACGATGGCGACCTCGCACCAGTGCGGCGCGATCCCGAACTTCTACGTCCAGGAATGGCACGCCCTCGAAGAGCGCGAAGTGTGGGACAGCTACGTCCACGCGCCCGACGGGAGCGGCTCGATCGTCAAGGACGGCTACATCACGCTTCCCGACACGCCCGGCATCGGCGTGGAACTCGACATGGACGGCGTCCGGGCGCACGCCGTCCCGGGCTTCGGGTTGTTCGAGTAACTGCGCCGCTGCGTCTCCGGCCACTCGTATTTGCCCGATGGGGCACAGGTCCGGGCGGCCGGGGGCCGGGTTCGATACTGTCGGCGTGGTGAGTAATCCGCTGGTTGCGCCGGTGAAGGATTCGACGACGGCGATTTCCGGCGTGTCACTGCTGGAAAGCGCCTCCGACCTGAAGAAGGCGATCGAGAGCGGCGACTGGGCGTCCGTGGCCATGGGCGCGGTGGGGACCGCGCTCGACGCGCTGTCGATGGCGATGGACCCGTTCGGCGCCATCCTCGCCGCCGGGGTCGGCTGGCTGATCGAGCACGTCGGGCCGCTCAAGGAAGCCCTCAACGCGCTGACCGGCAACGCGGACGAAATCGCGGCGCAGTCGGAGACCTGGGCGAACGTCGCCAAGGAGCTGGGGAGCGTGTCCGCCGATCTGGTGGACGCGGTCAAGGCGGACCTCGGCGGGTGGACGGGCCCGGCGGCCGACGCCTACCGCAAGCGTGCCGAGGACACCTCGACGCTGATGGCGAGCGCGCAGAAGGGCTGCGAAGGCGCGGCCAGCGGGGTGAAGACGGCCGGCGAGGTCGTCGCGGCGGTCCGCGCTCTCGTGCGCGACATCATCGCCGAACTGATCGGGCACCTGATCTCGTGGGCGCTGCAGGTGGTGTTCACCCTCGGCATCGGCCTGACCTGGGTCGTCCCGCAGGTCATCGGCGCCGTCGCGAAGACCGCGTCGAAGATCAGCCAGCTCACCACCAAGCTGGTCAAGGCGCTCCAGGCGCTGATGCCGCTGCTGAAGCGGGCCGGGTCGCTGTTCGACGACGCCGGGAAGGCGCTGAAGAACATCAAGCCGGGCAAGGCCGCGCCGCCGCCGAAGCACGGCGACATCAACGGCAACCCCAAGGACCTGGGCGGCCCCAAGGGCAAGGGCAGTGACTCCACCAGCACCAGCGGTGACCACAGCGGGGGCGCCCCGAACAACCACAAGGGCGACTCCACCGACACCTCCGGGAGCAAGGGTCCGTCGGGCAACGGCGATTCCACCGTCCCGTCCGGCACTCCCGGCAAGGGCCCGGACAACGCGGGCCAGGGCGGCAACGGCTCCCGCGGCAACCCCGACGGCACCAAACCGCAGGGAATCCGCGGCCAGGGGCAGAACAACCGCTCGATCGGCAACGAGGTCTGCGTGACCGACCCGGTCGCCGTCTCGACCGGGCAGATGGTGATGGAAGAGGTCGACGCGAGCCTGCTGGGGGTGCTGCCCCTGGTGTTCCGGCGGACGCACTTCTCCGGCTACCGCGCGGGGCTCTTCCTCGGCGCCAGCTGGGTGTCCACTGTGGACCAGCGGATCGAGGCCGACGCGCTCGGCGTCAGCTTCGCCGCCGAAGACGGCACCCTGCTGCGCTACCCGACCCCGGGCACGGACGACTGGGTCGTCGCCGAAAGCGGCCCGCTGCGCCCGCTGAAGCGCGCGCCGGACGGTGGTTACCTGGTCGACGACCAGGAGCTGGGCCGGCTGCTCTACTTCGCGCCGGGCGAGCGGGCGTTGCTGACCTCGGTGACCGACCGCAACGGCAACGCGTTCGAGGTCGTGCGCGCCGACGACGGGCTTCCGCTGGAGATCCGGCACACCGCCGGGCACCGCGTCCGCTTCGAAACCGTCGACGGGCTCGTCACCGCGCTGTACGCGGTCACCGGCGACGGCGAGGTCGAGCTGGTCCGCTACGGGTACGACCGCCGGAACCTCGTCTCGGTCACCAATCCGTCGGGGCAGCCGATGACCTACACCTACGACCGCGCGGGGCGCATCGTGGGCTGGACCGACCGCAACGACGAGTGGTTCCGCTACCACTACGACCACGCCGGGCGCGTCGTCCGCACCGAAGGTTCGGGCGGGTTCCTGGACTGCGTGCTCGAGTACGACCAGGAGAACCGCGTCACGCGGTCCACCGACGCACTCGGCCACACGAGCGAGTTCCACTACGACGAAGCCGGGCAGGTGGTCCGCGAAGTCGACCCGCTCGGGCACGTGACACTGTCCGAATGGGACGCGCACGGCCGGCGGCTGAGCTCGACGGACCCGCTGGGGCGCACCACGCGCTACCGCTACGACGAGCTCGGCAACCTCCTCGCCGAGACCCGCCCGGACGGCACGGAACGCACCTGGGAACGCGCGGCGGACGGGCGCTCGGTGACGGTCCACGACGCGCCCGGCGTCGCGACGCGCCAGGAGTTCGACGAGCGGGGCAACCTCGTCGCGGTCGTGGAACCGGACGGCGCGACCACCCGGTACCGCTACGACGACCGCGGGTTCACCATCGCGCGGACCGACCCGGCGGGGGCCACGGCCACCATCGTCAACGACGAGGCCGGCCTGCCGATCGCGGTGACCGACCCGCTCGGCGGCGTCACGCGCTACGAACGGGACGAGTTCGGCCGCGTCGTCGCGATCACCGACCCCGTCGGTGGCGTGGAGCGCTTCGGCTACTCCGTGGACGGGAAGCTCGCCTGGCACCAGAACCCCGACGGGACCCAGGACCGGTGGGTGCTGGACGGCGAGGGCAACAACCGGGCGCACACCGGCGCGGCCGGCGGCGTCACCCGCTACGAATACGGCGGCTTCGACCAGCCGACGGCGCAGATCCTCCCGGACGGCAGCCGGATCTCGGTCGGCTACGACGGCGAACTGCGGGTCGAGGCGGTCACCAACGAGCAGGGCCGGGTCTGGCGCTACGAACGCGACGCGGCCGGGAACCTGGTCCGGGAAACCGACTTCGCCGGCGGCGTGACGACGTTCGGCTACGACGCGGCCGGCCGGCTCGTGGAGCGCGTCCGCCCCGACGGGCAGCGCACGACGTTCCGCTACGACCTCGCCGGCCACCTGGTCGAGCAGGTCGACGGGACCCGCACCACCCGGTTCGAGGTCAGCGCGACCGGGCAGCTGCTGGCGGCCGACGACGGCACCACGCGGATCAGCTACGAGCGGGACGCGGCAGGCCGGGTGCTGGCCGAGACGGTCAACGGCCGCACGGTGCGCTCGGCCTACGACGCCGCGGGCCGCCGGGTGCACCGGACCACGCCGTCCGGCGCGGAAAGCGCGTGGGAGTTCGACGCCGCCGGGCTGCCGGTCGCCGCCCGGCTCGCCGGCCGCGACCTGCGGTTCGCCCACGACGCCGCGGGGCGCGAAGTGCGCCGCACCCTCGGCGCCGGCGCCACCCTGACGCAGACCTGGACGCCGAACTCGCAGCTGGCGTCGCAGGTGATCACCGACCGCTCCAGTGCGACCCGCCAGCAGCGCTCCTACGGCTACCGGGCGGACGGCGAGCTGGTCGCGCTGCACGACCAGGCGACCGGTCCGCGCGAGTTCGGCCTCGACCCGCTCGGCCGGGTCACCGACGTGCGGTCCCCGCGCGGGTCCGAGTCCTACCGCTACGACGAAGCCGGCAACATCACCGAGGCGGCGTGGCCCACGGCCGAGCCGGACCTGGTGGGCCGGCGGACGTTCGCGGGCCCGCTCGTCACCACGGCCGGCGGGACGCGCTACGGGCACGACCGGCGCGGGCGGGTCGTGCTCCGGGAACGCACGGTGCCCGGTGGCGCGAAGCTGACCTGGCGGTTCACCTGGGACGGCGACGACCGGCTCGTCGCGGCCGCGGTTCCCGACGGCACCAGCTGGCGCTACACCTACGACGCGCTGGGCCGCCGCGTCGCCAAGGAGCACCTGGCCGCCGACGGCCGGACCCCGCTCGAGCGCGTCGAGTTCACCTGGGACGGCCAGCTGCTGGTCGAGGAGGCCCGGCACACGCCCGACGGCGTCCAGGCCACGGTGTGGGACTACGAGCCCGGCGACTACCGGCCCCTTGCCCAGCGCGGCCGGGCGGCCCGGCCGGGCCAGGCGTGGGTGGACACCCGGTTCGACGCGATCGTCGCCGACCTGACGGGCACCCCCGCGGAGCTGGTCGACGACCACGGCCGGATCACGTGGTGCGCGCGCACGAGCGTGTACGGGGTGGGCGGGGCTTCGGCGACCCCGTTGCGGTTCCCCGGGCAGTACTTCGACGCCGAAACCGGGTTGCACTACAACGCCCAGCGCTACTACGACCCGGTGACCGCGCGCTACTTGAGTCCCGACCCGCTCGGCCTGGTGCCGGGGCCGAATCCCTATGCCTACGTGGACAACCCGTTCGGGCAGATCGACCCGCTGGGCCTCGCCCCGCAGTCCTGCGGCAAGCCCAAGCTGACGATCGACACGAACGTCGGCAACAACCCGATCCAGCAGTCGCCGGGCGGCGGGAAGTACAGCCAGTCCCCGGGCGGCGGCTGGTACAAGGAGTCGGCGCCGGCGGGCCCGAACAAGAACAAGAAGAACCGGCCGGCGGCGGGCATGGACAACCCCAGCTGGACGCACCAGAACATCCGCCCGATGTTCGAAGACGCGTTGGTGAACAAGCACCAGATGCCGCCCGGCCTCAAGACCGACGCGCAGAACAAGTGGATGCAGAAGCACGGCCAGTTCCAGACGTACCACCAGGACGGCACGCCGGACCAGATCGTCCCCAAGAAGAACGCGATCATGGGCCACAACAAGGCGGCGGGGACGTACTTCAACGAGACCGGGCACAAGCTGCCGATCGAGGACAACAAGCACTACAACCGCCAGGGCAGCAGCTACGGCCAGGTCGAGTACTCGAAGAGCTCCTCGGGCACGGGCGCGCACGAGGACAAGTACCTGCCCCCACGCCCGGACCGCGGATCACACCCGACGTACACGAACCCGGCGGCGCCGAACCACACGGGCGGTCCGTGGCCGTCGTACCCGCAGGCGCCGAACGGGCTGCCGCCGGGATCGTCGAGCGTCCTGCCGGACGGGACGCCGATGCCGCACGCGCCGACCAGCCCGACCCCTTCGAGCGGTCCCCCGCCGGTGCACACTCCGCCGGCGTCGCCCACCGGGCCGCCGGCGAAGCGGCCTAGGTTGGGCTAGACCTCGCTGCCCGCCGAGCGGTGGGGCTCGCCGGCAGTATCGAGGACACGGCGCTCATCGGCCGCTAACGTGTAACGCGTGTTCGCGACGTCGCGACTCCTGCTGTGATCGTCAGCAGTGGAGGCACGCGGTATGGCATACAGGTTCAACCCACCGCCGAACTGGCCGGCCGTTCCCGCCGGATGGACACCGCCGCCTGGCTGGCAGCCACCCGCGGACTGGCCGGCGCCGCCGAAGTTCTGGCAGCTGTGGACCCTTGAACCCGAACCGCGGGCCCAACCGGCGCCGGTCCAGGCAGGATCCGCTCCCGCGGCATCGGGCAAGCCCGGCTTGTTCGGCTCCCGGAAACGGGTTCGAGAACTCGAGACTGAACTGAGCGCGGAAAACGCCAAGTTCCAGCAGGCGGCCTCTCAAGTTCGTGAACTCAGTGCACAGAACGCCACGTTGAGCGCGAAGCTAGCGGATCTCAACACCAAGTACGCCGAGCTTCGTGGCAAGGACGCGCTGGAACTGGAGCGAGAAATCCGGCAGATGCGCCGGACTGTCGCCGAGCTTGAGCAGGACGCCCAGAAGCAGCGCGAAGCTCAAGCGCAGCGCCGGAAGGACGCCGAGGCGGAACTGGCCGCCGTCAAGCAAAAACTCGACGAAGCGGCGACGGACCTCCGCTCACTGCGCGGCCAGATCGTCGAGACCGAAGAGATCACACTTCTTCAAGAGGCCGGCATCTACGAGTTCCGGCACCGGCTCGCCGACGCCGTGGCCTACAAGGCGGCTTTGCAGCGGCTGAAGGACTCCATCAAGATCGCCGCGAAGAACAACCACGCGATCACCGCGAGCACGGACTGGACGGTGAACGGCTCCGCCGTGGAAGGCCAGCGCATGGTCCGGGACTTCTCCAAGCTGATGCTCCGCGCCTACAACGCCGAAGCGGACAACTGCGTGAGGTCCATGCGACCCTACCGGCTCGACTCCGCAAAGGACCGTCTGACCAAAACCCGTGAGGTCATCTCCCGTCTCGGCAAAACCATGAACATCAACATCGCTCCCGGTTATCACAGGCTGCGTCTCGAAGAACTCGAACTCACCGCTGACCACCTCGCGAAGGTCGAAGAGGAGAAAGAGCGCATCCGAGCCGAGCGCGAGCGTCAACGGGACGAGCAGCAGGCGCAGCGGGAGTTCGAGCGTGAAAAGGTCCGGCTGGCCAAAGAAGAAGCGCACTGGCGCAACGCCCTGCAGAAGTGGGCGGAGTCCGGTGACGCGCAGCAGGCCGAAGCGGCACGCACGAAACTGGACGAGATCGGTGACGCGATCAGAGGGGTCGAGGAGCGCGAAGCGAACATCCGCACCGGGTGGGTCTACGTGATCTCCAACGTCGGGTCCTTCGGCGACGGTGTCGTCAAAATCGGATTGACCCGGCGGCTCGATCCGCTCGAGCGCGTGCGGGAACTCGGCGACGCCTCTGTTCCGTTCAGATTCGACGTCCACGCCAAGATCTTCGACGCCGACGCGGTGAGCTTGGAAACGCGGCTGCACCAGCACCTCGCCGATCGGCGCGTCAACCGGGTCAACCTCAGGCGCGAGTTCTTCTACGCCACCCCGTCCGAGATTCTCGCCATCCTCGAAGACCTGGGTCTGAAGGACAACCTCGTCGACTACGTCGAGGAACCCGAAGCGGAAGAGTGGCGTTCCAGTCGGCAGCTGGCCGGCGGCACTGATGCACCGGCCGTCTCAGCGGCGGTTTCGTAGTCCGCAGCCACACAGGCCACCACGCCCCGTCAACCCCGCGGCCGACGCGGACCGTCGACGGTGGTGAGGAGGCCTTGCTCGCGGACCGCCGGGGCCGACAGCGTCTTGTAGCCGTGGTCGTCGAACACGGTCGTCACCGTTTCTTCGTCCGAGGACATCACGATGCCCCGGCCCCACTCCGCGTGCTCCACCACGCTGTTCACCGGGAACGCGCCCGGCGATGGTGCCTGGGCGGTGCCGGCGATGCACGTGTCGCAATTTCCGCACGGTTCCTCGAGCTGCTCGCCGAAGTAGCCGAGGAGGAACTGGCGACGGCAGCCGGTCGTTTCGGCGTAGCCGCGCATCATCTCGATCCGGGAGCGGGTCAGGCGTTGGTGGGCTTCGGCGGCCTCCACTCCTCGCGCGACCGCCTCCTCGGGGTCCACATCGGACTGTTCCAGGCGGCCGTCGGGGGTGACGGCGACCGATCCCGTCTGTTCCAGCAGGTTCAGCGCCCGCGTGCGCTGGGCTGAGGAGACCGTCACCTCCTTGCCGAGTTCGGCCGGCTTCAAGGGTTCGTCGTGCTCCGCGAGGGTCGTGGCCACCTCTGTCAGCGCCTGCTCGGGTGCCTTCGCCGCCGTCAAGAACTTCTGCCGGCCCAGGTCGCGCGGGCGGTGGTACAGCGTGATCTCCGCCGGCTCGCCGTCGCGGCCGGCGCGGCCGATCTGCTGGTAGTACGTGTCGAGCGACTCCGGTGCGGCCGCGTGCAGCACGAACCTCAGGTCGGCCTTGTCGATCCCCATGCCGAACGCCGAGGTCGCCACCACGACGTCGAGGTCGCCCTTCAGGAACTCCTCGTGCACCCGCTCGCGGTCGGCCGCCTTCATCCCGGCGTGGTACGCCGCCACCCGGACGCCCTCCGCGGCGAGCTCCCCCGCGTACGTTTCGGCGTCCTTGCGGCTGGTGACGTACACCAGCCCGGGCCGGGTCGCGGGGTCCTCGGTCAGCGCGCGCGTCCGGGTGAGGACGGCCTGGTGGCGGTCGTCGTCGTCCGGGAGCGGGTCGACGCCGAGGCGCAGGTTGGGCCGGTCGAAGCTCGCCAGCACCTCGCGGTGGCCGCGCAGGCCCAGCCGGGCCGCGATGTCGGTGCGGACCGGCAGTGCGGCGGTCGCCGTCAGGGCGATCACGCGCGGGTGCCCGAGCCGCTCGATCACCGGGGCCAGGCGCAGGTAGTCCGGCCGGAAGTCGTGGCCCCACGCGGAGACGCAGTGCGCCTCGTCCACCACGAACAGCGACACGCCGAGCTCGGCGACCGCGTCGAGCACCTCGTCGGACGCCAGCTGCTCCGGGGAGAGGAACAGGTACTCGGCCTCGCCCGCCCGCAACGCCTCCCAGGCGTGCTTGCGCTCGGCCGCGCGCTGGGCGGAGTTCAGCGCGACGGCCGCCGGGGCGCGGCTGCCCTCGATGCCTTCGATCTGGTCGTTCTGCAGGGCGATCAGGGGCGAGACCACCAGCGTCGGGCCGTCCAGCAGCAGCGCGGGCACCTGGTAGATCGCGGACTTGCCGGCCCCGGTGGGCAGCACGGCGAGGACGTCGTGGCCGGCCATCACGTGCTCCATCGCCGCCAGCTGCTCGCCGGTCAGCTGTGACCAGCCGAAGTTCTCCGCCGCGATCCGCTGGAGTTCGTCGCGTCTGCCTGTCATCCGCCGCAGGTACCCGCGCCCCGGCGGCAGAAACCCCCGCTAGGCGAGCCGGATCACGATCCCCGTCAGTCCGTTCAGGACACTCGCCACGCCCGCGCGGACCGCCGCCGACGCGCGGTCCGGGGTGAACGACGCCGGGTCGTAGCCCGTCGACGTGCCCAGGCCCTCGCCGCGGAACGACGCGCCGGGCCAGTTGGCCGCGGTCACGTTCGCCGTGGGTTCGGCCAGCTCGGCGCCGAGGACCAGGAACTGCTGGTCGAGGTGGCTGGCGGTGACCAGGGCCAGTGCGTCGACGAGGTCCTTGCCGGTGCTGATGACGAGGTCCGGCGCGAGCTTCACGGCTTCGCTGATGCTCTCGGTGAACCGGCCGGTCTCGGGCGCCTCGACGGTCTTCAGGCTGACCTGCTCCTGCGCGGCCCAGCTCGTCACCGCGGCCACCAACGTCCGGCTCGGCGCGTCGTCGCCGGACTTCAGCAGCACCACCCGGTAGCCGGGCGACGGGCGGACCGCGTCCCACGAGCCCGGGCTCGGAGTCACCGTCGCCTCCGGCGTGGGCGACGCCGTGACGAAGCCGGGCCCGAGCGCCCCGATCGGGCCCGGCTTCGGGTGCGGTCCCGACCAGTCGTCGGCCGAACCGCAGCCGGCGGCCACGACGGCGAGCGCGGCCACCACGCCGGCCGTCCACAGACGCGAACGCACGCTGATCGTCCTTTCGGGAGGGCAGTTCGGGAGGGGAAGTCGCCTCTTCCTACCCCACGTCCCGTCCCGTGCGACGGCCGTCGGCATCCCGTCGCCGGTTGTTCGCCGTGCGTTCGCCTGCGGCCAGCAGTCTGCGGGGCGACCGGAAAGAGGACCCCATGCGCCGCCGTCTCGCCCAAGCCTTCGCCGTCGCCGCGCTCGCGGCCGTGGCCGTCACGCTGAGCGGGCCGCCCGCTTCCGCCCACGGCTTCTCGTCGACCGTCTACGCCGACCTGACGTCTCCCGAGCAGGGGCACGTCCGTGCCGTGCTGGGTCTCGAGTACGACCTGCTCGTCGTGTCGGCCGCGGACGCCGGACGCGACGACCCGCTGTTCCGGCAGGGCACCGCGGCGTTCGACGCCCGCGACGCCGCCGAGCAGGCCGCCGCCCTGCAGGCCCACGCGGCGACCGTGGTCGAGTACGTGAGCGAGCGGTTCCGCGTCACCGCCACCGGCCAGTCCTGCGTGCCCGCCCAGGACGGCGGCTTCGGGATCGAACAACGCGACGGCGTGCCCTACACCCGGCTCACCCTGGACTACCGGTGCCCGGCGGCCGAGTCCCACGAGGTGGCCGCCACGCTGTTCGGGAACGCCGAGGGCTACGTCCGCGACACCAAGACGATCCTCACCTACCACCTCGACCTGGCCTCGGGCAGCGCCGCCTTGGACGCGCAGCAGCCCTCGTTCTCGACCCACCAGGCCTGGACCCAGCGGTTCCTGGAGTTCTTCCGGCTCGGCGCGGAACACCTGCTGACCGGGCTCGACCACATCCTGTTCCTGCTGGCGCTCATCGCCGGCTCCCGCCGCCTGCGCGAAATCGTGCTCGCCGCGACGACGTTCACGCTCGCCCACTCGGTCACGTTCGTGCTGGCCGCGCTCGGCCTCGTGCACGTTCCCGCCGAGATCATCGAACCGCTCATCGCGCTGTCGATCGCCGTCGTCGCCGCGTGGCCGTTGTGGCGGATGTGGCGCCGCGGCTCGCCGGCCGGCGACCTCGCCGGCGACGGCCACTTCAGCCTGGACCGGGCCGGCTGGATCCGGCTCGGCGTGGTCTTCTGCTTCGGCCTGGCGCACGGGCTCGGCTTCGCGTCGGCACTCGGCATCGACGCCGCCTGGTCGTGGACGCTGCTCTGGTCGCTGCTGGTCTTCAACCTCGGGATCGAGACCGTGCAGCTGGCGATCATCGCGCTGGTGTTCCCGCTGCTGGCCCTGCTGCGCCGCCGGTCCCCGGCCGCGCCGCGCTGGGCGACCGGCGCGATCGCGGCGGCCGTGTCCGTCGTGGGGCTGACCTGGTTCGTGCAGCGGGTGGCCGGCGGCTGAGTTCTTCGGGCGTACGCAACCGGCTGTCCCGGCTCAGTTCACCTGCCCCACATCACGAGCGTCAACGCTCTCACCGCCTCATCCCGCTTTCCCGACCGAAACGGACAAAACTCGATGAAGTTCCCGAGAACGATCGCGGCGGCCGCCCTGGGCGTCGCCGTGGCGTTCGGCACCGGCCCGGTCACCGCGGCCGCCGCCGACACCCCCGTGACGCTGTCCGGCGTCATCCTCGGCGTCGGCGCCAAGGAGTCCCAGCGCGTCGTGAGCTGGTACGCCTCGTCCGACGCCAAGCAGGTCGTGCAGGTCGCGCCGACGAACCAGCTCAAGCACGGCCAGTTCCCGAAGAACGCCCAGACGTTCCCGGCCACCGTGGCCGCGAACAGCGTCAACGGCGGCTTCAACGCCCACACCACGATCGACGGCCTGCGCCAGCGCACCGGCTACTCCTACCGCGTCGGCTCGGGCAGCACGTGGTCGCCGGTGTACACCTTCAAGACCCAGGACTTCCGCGGCGACTTCGACTTCCTGTTCTTCGGCGACCCGCAGATCGGCTCGTCGGGCAACGTCGCCAAGGACGGCGCCGGCTGGGCCGACACCCTGAACGTCGCCCTCGGCGCGAACCCGGACGCCGAACTTCTCGTCTCCGGCGGCGACCAGGTCGAGTCCGCCAACACCGAGGCGCAGTGGGATGCCTTCCTGGCCTCCGACAAGCTGCGCCAGTACCCGTGGGCGGCAACCATCGGCAACCACGACGTCGGCGGCAAGGCCTACGAGCAGCACTTCTGGACGCCGAACACCGACCGCTCGGCCGCGTACTACAACGGCGACCCGAGCACCCGCTCCGGCGGCGACTACTGGTACCTCTACAAGGACGTGCTGTTCATCGACCTCAACAGCAACGCCTACGCCACCGGTGCCGACGAAGCCCACATCGGGTACGTCACCGACGTCGTGAAGAACCAGGGCCGCAAGGCGAAGTACACCGTGCTGGTCTACCACCACTCGATCTACTCGCCCGCCGACCACGCCAACGACAAGGACAACCAGCAGCGCCGCCAGGACTTCCCGACCGCGTTCTCGAACCTCGGCGTCGACCTGGTCCTGCAGGGTCACGACCACAGCTACTCGCGCAGCTACGTGATCAAGAACGGGCAGAAGGCCAACCCGGGCGAACAACCCGGCGCCACCCAGGTCACCCAGGGCCCCGGCGGCGTCGTCTACGTGACGGCAAACTCCGCGTCCGGCTCGAAGTACTACGACCTCACCGACCCGGACACCACCCAGGACCCGAACTACGGGCCCGACCCGCTCAACCCGGACCACCACTGGGCCAACTCGGTGGAGAACCAGGAGCACGTCCGCACCTACGTCAAGGTCGGCGTGCGTGACGACAAGCTCGTCGTGCAGAACCTCCGCAGCGGCACGTGCGCCGCGCCGAACGCGGCGGTCGAGCTGGGCAAGGTCGCCTGGTGCGGCCCGGACAGCGGCGCCACCCCGGCGCAGCCGGTCGGGTCCACTGTGGACAAGGTCGTCATCCACCCCTACCGCGGCCACGGCGGCGGCGGGTCGCCCGCGCCGGGCACGCCGTGCTGGCTCGAGCAGCCGGCCACCGGCCCCGGACGCACCATCACCGCGCTCAACTGATCCGTCCCGCGTGGGTGGGACTCGCTTCCACCCACGCGGGCCCTCTTCGACTGGACACCCCATGCACGCCATCACCCGAGCCGTCGTGACCCTGCTGGCCGCCTCCCTGGGTTTCGCCGTCGCCGCACCCGCCGAAGCACAGGAAACACCGTGGACGGTGTCGACGGCCGCCAACGACTTCGGCGCCGGCCGCGACAACTACAGCTACACGGCGGCCCCGGGCGACCGCATCGACGACGGCCTGGTGATCGCCAACCACGGTTCCGTCCCGCTGGACCTCGCCGTGTACGCCGCGGACGCCTTCACGGCCGAATCCGGTCAGCTCGACCTCCTCGCCCACGCCAAGCCCTCGACCGGCGTCGGCGCGTGGGTCCACCCGGCGCACGACCGCGTCACCGTCCGACCCGGACAGTCGGCGCAGGTGCCGTTCACCCTCGCGCTCCCTGCCGACGCCACCCCCGGCGATCACCTGGGCGGCATCCTCGCCTCCCTCACCCAAGGCGACGTGGAGCGACGAGTCGGCCTGCGGATCCGGCTGCGCGTGGGCGGCGACCTCCGGCCGGCCCTGGCGGTGGAGAACCTGGACATGCGGTATTCCGGCACGATCGACCCGCTCGGCACGGGCGACGCGACCCTCGCCTACACGATCCGCAACAGCGGCAACGCCGTCGTCACGGCCCGGCAGTCGGCCACCGCGACCGGCCCGTTCGGCAGCCTGCGCGTCGCCGCCGACCCGATCCCCGACTCGCCGCCGCTGCTCCCCGGCGAGACGTGGCAGGTGACCGCGGCCGTCCACGGCGTGACACCCGCGCTGTACCTGGCCGGGACGGTCAGCCTCGTCCCGCTGCTCACCGACGCGGCCGGCTCGACGACCCCACTGTCCGGTGTGGACACCACCGCGCACTCCTCGGCCGTCCCGTGGACCGCGGTGCTCTTCATCGTCCTTTGTGTACTGCTGATCGTGTTCCTGGTTGTGCGTCGCCGCAAGCGCGCTCACGCGGGGTAGGGCCGGTTGAAGCGCGGCGGGACGTAGCTCAGGTAGCGTCCCTCCGCACCGTCCACGGCGATCGAGAGCGTGTTCATCGTCCGGGGCGAGGTGTCCGGCCAGTGCCCGGTGCGCAACCGCGTCAGCATGCGGTCGACGGCCGCTTGCTGTTCACCGGTCGTGTAGGTGCAGTGCCCGGCGGTCCGGACGTACGTCTGCCGGAGCAGGGACTCGTTGCCCGCCCGGCGGACCAGTGCGCCGTAGGACTGCTGCTGGGCCACCGTGGAGATCTGGTCGCCGGTGCCGTTGACCGTCAGCACCGGGATCCGCAGGTCGCCGGTGAACACGATGCCCCGCTCCAGGTAGCGGACCGCCGCGGGGTCGGCGGAAACGCGGCGTTCGGCGGCGAGACGGCCGAAGTCGGCCCGCAAGTCCAGGCCCGCGCGGGAGTACAGCCGGCGCACGGCGTTCTGCAGACTCGGTGCCGCCGAGGCGAACTGGCGCGCGTAGTCCACCCCGGTGTTCCAGGACGGGTTGCCGCCCGACAGCTGCTCGATCGTCCGCCGGCTGCTGACCGCCTGCCCGAGGTACGGCAGCGGGCCACCGGCGAGGGCCAGGAACGCGCCCTGCTCGACGCCGTCGGCGTCGCGGTCGTCCGGGACCGGGGTCGCCGAGCCGTCCGGGGCCAGTCCCCAGGCCGGCAGCTGGCCGATCGCCGCCGCGAGGGCGATGCGCGCCTTGCCCGCCGGTGTCGCCTGCGCCGACGCCGTCGCCGAGAGCCACTGCTGCTGCGTCCCCGGGACGTCGGCCGGAATGCCGGTGACCGGCAGGGCCGAGCCGGGGAACAGCAACGTCTTGAGCGTGAAGACGGTGTCGAGCTTCTGGTTCCACTGGCCCACCGAGCCGCCGAGGCCGCCGCACATCGGGATGGCCGCGGCGAAGCGGCCGGGGTGCACCTGCGCCACACCGGCGGCGACCATGCCGCCCATCGACCGTCCTTCGGCGATCGCGTATCTGGCCCGGCCGAACGCGGCTTCGAACCGGCCGAGCGCCTCCGCCTGGTTGTCGATCGCCCGCGCGATGTTCCAGCTGCTGACCGCGCGCGTGGTGCCGCCCACCGCGTAACCGCGGTCCAGCAGGCTCTTCGTGAGCGGGCTCGCCAGGCCGCCCGCGGCGAAGTCGAGGTCGACCAGCACAGCACCGTTCCACCGGCCCGGTTTCGCGAACGTGTACGGCGTGCCGTCGGTCAGCTGCCCGTCGGTGCACCGCGCCGTCGCGACGGGATCCGGACACGGTGTCCCGGCTTCCGCCGCGTGGGCGGTGGCGGGAAGCCCGGCGACGAGGACCGCGACCGCGGCCAGAAGGGTGAGCTTGCTGCGCATGGTGCTCCTGTCAGAAGTTCTTGCCGGTGACGGTCCAGCCCGGTGTGGCGCAGAGACCGCAGTCCGTGCCGAGGAAGTAGCTCCGCGCGGAGCGGTTGCCGTTGAGGGTGAAGTCGAACCAGTTGACCAGGACCCGGACGGCTTCCTCGCGGACGCTCGGGTCGGGGCTGCCGTTTCGCTGGCCGTAGACGAATCCGGTGTGGCCCGCGGCCGGGTTGGTCGCGTGGACCGCCGGGACGGTGACGAGGTCGTAGTTCGCCGCGCTGTTGGGGTAGGCGACGTCGTCCGGGCCGCCGTCGACGAACAGCGTGGGCGTGTGCAGGTTCCGCAGGTGCTCGCGGCCGTAGCCGAGGGTGCCGTCGGCGAAGAACCCGCTGTCCAGCGAGAGCACCGACTTCACCCGGGGGTCCGCGCCGGCGACGAGTGCTTCGATGCCGCCGCAGGAGTGGCCGGTGACGCCGATCCGGTGCGTGTCGAGCCGGTTCCGCAGATCGCTGCCCCGGCGGTCGTCCTCCCGCTGCGCCCAGGTGATGGCGTCGGTGACGACCGCCGGTTCCGGGCTGCCGTTCTCGGTCAGGGCGGGCTCGTCGAACCCGCCGACCGCCACGACGACGAACCCGTGCGCGGCGAGCAGCGTCTCGAGGGTGAGCAGTTCGTCGTTGCTGGCGTGCCGGCAGGCACCGTTGCCGAACACGACGACCGGCAGCCGGCCGGGCACGCGGTCCAGGTCGGCGGGCCGGTAGACGGTGTACTCGGCGGCGTAGTTCCCCGTCCTGGCCGCGGCTTCGCGGACCACGGGGTGGAACACCGTGGACGCGGGCGGCGCGGGCGGGGCCGCGACTTCCGCTTCGGGAGAGCTGGGGACGACGACCGCCGCGGTCAGCGCGACCAGGGCCGTCGCGGCGGCGGCGAGAGCGGGCTTGAAAAGGGCCATCGGAAGTCCTTTCACCGTGGGGTGGCCGCGTTGAAGACCGGCTTCGGCACCGAGACCTGGTTCAGTCCCCAGCGGGACATGATCCCGACGTATGTGCCGTCCGCGAAGAGCTCTTCGAACACCTTCTGCAGCACCGGGCCCAGTCCGGACGACTTGGGGACGTACAACGCCAGGTCGTCCTTGGTGGCCCCCTGCGCTTCGGTCTGGGTGACGTACTTGGTCCCGCCCTGCCGCTGCGTGACGTCGATCGCCGCGGCCTCGGTCATCCCCGCGGCGTCCGCGCGGCCCGAGCGGGTGGCCAGCAGCGTCGCGTTCGTGTCGTCGAGGCCGACGGTCTGCGTTGCCTTCCGCTTGGTGTCCGTGCAGAACCGCGACAGCTTGTTCAGCTGGTCTTCGACGACGCTCGCGGTCACCACGGCGATGCGCTTGCCGCACAGGTCTTCGACCCGCGCGATCCCGGCCGTCGAATCGGTGGGGAACACATAGGCGGTCCGGGTCGTCATCCAGGTGATCGTGTCGAACTGCTTTTCGCGCTCGGCGGTCGCCTTGACCGGGCCGTTGAACGCGTCGTACCGGCCGGCCTGCATGCCCTGCAGCGCGGCCGGGAGCCCGGCGACGACGACGGTCCGGGTGCGGACGCCGAGGACCTGGCCGATCGCGGCCTGGAAGTCGGCGTCGATCCCGGTGACCGTGCCGTCCGGTGCGACCGTGCGGTAGGGCGGGTGGGAGTCGCCGGCGAACCGGATCTCACCCGCGTCCTTGACCGCCCGCGGCAGCGCGTCGTGCAGGGACTGCACCACCGGGAGGCTCGTTCCGGTGGCCAGGCCGGGGGAATCGGTGCCCACCGTGCACCCGGTGGCAGCCAGCCCGAGGGCGGCGGTCACGAGGATCGCACTTCGGCTTCGTCGGCGAAGTGGGGATCTCATGGAGGTCCTTTCCGGACAGTCAGGTCAGGTCGTCGAGCCATTCGGTCATCCGCGCGGTCAACCCGTCCCCCGTGCGGGCGTCGACGTTGTCGGCGTGCAGTTCCAGGACCGGGATACCGGCCGCGCGCAGGGCGCGGGTGGTGAAGTAGCCGCCGCGGGCGTCGTCGGAAACCAGGTGGACCACGCCGTCCACGCCGTGGTGGCGCGCTTCCTTGACGTACCACTCCGCCGACCACGGTGGCGTGTACAGCTGGTCGCCGAACGCCGCGAACCGAGCCGCCAGGGCGCGCAGCGGGTCGTCGCCGTAGCGCAAGTAGCCGTCGGCGGCGATGGCCAGGTACATCGACCACACGAAGACCGCGCCGTGCGACTCCTGGAACCGCCGGTAGAAGCCGAGGTCGAACCACAGCCCGCGGCCGATCCACATCAGCCGCAGCCGCTCGTCCGGGCACACCGCGACACCGGCGTCGATCCGGTCGCGCACCTCGTCGTGGAACGCGCGCGCCGCGTCGCGCGCCCACTCGGTGCCGCGGTGCCACTGGGGCACCATGACGCTGGGGATCCCGTCGGTGACGGCGATCGGGCACGGCCGGGCCGCCGCGATCAGGTCGCGGGTGCGGCGGTTCCACTCCTGCTGCTCGTTCACGAGCGCCAGCACTTCGCGGAACCGGGTCTCGGAGAACACCCGGCCGGTGGTCTGCTCGAGGAACCGGATGAGCCCGGTCAGCTCGCCGGTCAGCAGGTCGAGGCGGTCGCTGCCGATGGCCTCCTCCCAGCGGTGCGGCATCAGCTCCCACCACCGTTCGGGCACCGAGTTCTCCGCCGCGCTTTCCAGCGGGTAGTAGGTGACGCCGGGTTGGGCGTCCCAGACGTCGAAGATCTTGCGGGACGCGTCGCCGGTGGTTTCGCCGAGCACGATCGACGGCGTCGGCAGGCCGCCCCAGGGTGCCTGGCCAAGATCGGTCTCGAACGCCGACGCCAGCGAAGTGGCGCTGTACTGCTCGACGTAGTCGGGGTAGCCGCGCTCGCGCAGCAGGCCGAGGTAGCGCTGGGTCTGGCGTTTCGCCGCGACGATCGAGGCCCACCACTGGTTGACCACGTACGGGATGCCCATCGCGCGGAAGATCTCCTGCGGCGCGTCCGCGTTCACCAGAGCCAAGGGGCCACCCTCGTCGCGCACCCGGGCGAACCACTCGCGCTGGTAGGCGGTCGCGGTGGTCGCCGACGCCAGTCGCGCGGTCATGCCGCCGCTCCGGCCGGGACCAGCGCCGCCAGCGCCTCGGGCGTCAGCTCGCCGTACGGCTGGCGCTCCGCCAGGACCGCGGGCAGCCCAGCCGCGGCCCGTTGCTCCGGGAAGTCCCACGGCGGGGCGTCGTCGTGGACCCGCGCGTAGGAAAACAGGATCTCGGCACCACAGGCGCGGGCAGCCGCCGCCGTGTGTGCGGCGCGCTGCCGGATCGACGCGCGCTGCGCCGTCGGCCCGTTGTGCTGGTAACGCTCGGCGAGCGCGAGTTCCGTCGGTGCCGCGCAGGTGCGCGCGAAGAACAGCTCGCCCCAGTCGTGGTCCTCGCCCACGACGAGGAAACCGTTGCGCTCCACCGTTTCGTACACCTCCGGCGAGTCGTGCGAGCTGCCGGTCAGGAACAACCGCACCCCTTCGGTCTCACGCGGGTCGGCGGAAACGCCGTCCACGAACGCGATCGCGTCGGTGACCGGCAATGCCGTGGTCGCGGCGACGACTTCGAGGAACCGGGTGCCGCTCAGCCGGTTCGCCCTCCGCAGGTCGGCGAGCCGCCCGAGCGACCGCCGCAGCGTGTCGTGCGCGGTGATGGCCGCGGCGAGGTCGTCGTCGCCGATGGGCCGCCACTGCCCCAGCCACTCGCGCAGCTGGGCGATCTTCGCGTGGACGTACCGGGTGGTCGTGTGGTGCGGCAGGTGCAGGACGTCGACCAGACGCACCGGTGGCAGCCGCAGCTCCGGCTCGACGCGGCGCAGCTCGCGCAGGGCGTAGAACAGCCGCAACGACGCTTCGCAGTCGCGGCAGACGACGATGGCTTCCAGTGGCCCGTAGTCCCCGGTGAGGATCCGCGTCAGGATCGACCGGGCGACCGGATCCACCCCACGGCCGAGGTAGCGGTCGCCGAGCGTGCTGTCCTCGCCCGGCTTCCCGGTCAGGCGCAGGGGCCGCAGGCCCGCCGCGGTGATCAGCTCGATCGGGACGTCCGCACCGACATACCCGACGGTGCTCAAATGACCGCCTCCGAAACGAGCTCCGCCAGCTGCTCTTCGGTGTAGCCGAGCAGCTCGCGGTAGACGTGTTCGTTGTGCTCCCCCAAGCTCGGCGCGGGCCGGTCGAGGGAGACGCGGGCGGCGGAGAAGCGGATCGGCACCCCGGTCCCGGCCAGGTCGGCCACGTCCCCGTGCCGCGGGTGGCGCAGGGGCACGACCTCCTCGCGCGCCAGGACCAGCGGATCCCGGACGGCGTCGTGCGGCTCCCGCACCTCGGCCGCGGGCACCCCTTCGGCGGTGAAGGCGGCGAGGATCTCCTTCAGCGGGCGCACCCGGCACCACTCGCGGATCAGCTCGTGCAGCTCGTCGGCGGCCCGCACACGTCGGTCACGCGTGCGGTAGCGGTCGTCCTCGGCCAGCTCCGGCCGGCCGATCGCCCGCAGCACCCCGTGCGCGAAGGCGTCGGTCGGCGCGCAGAGGGCGAGGTGACCGTCCAGCGCGGGCAGGATCCCGAAGGGTGCCAGCCGCGGCACCATCGACCCGGTGCGCTGCGGCAGGCCGACCGCGTCGAAGGCGTCGAAGGGCTCGCACGCGACCAGCGACGTCAACGCGCCGAGCATCGACACGTCGACGTGCTGGCCCTCGCCGGTGTGCTCGGCCTGCAGCAGCGCGGACACCGTGCCGACCACGGCGAAGAGCGGCGCCAGCAGGTCGCCGATCGGCAGCCCGAACCGGACCGGGCCTTCGTCGGGTTCGCCGGCGGTCATCATCACCCCGCTCAGCGCCTGGATGATCGAGTCCATCGCCTTGCCCGAGCCCGGGCCGCCCTGGGCGCCGAACCCGCTGATCGAGGTGTAGACGAGCCGGGGGTTGATCTCCCGGACCCGCTCGTAGGAGATGCCGAGCCGCTCGGTGACGCCCGGGCTGTAGTTCTCGACCAGCACGTCGGCGTCGCGGACGAGGTCGGTGAACACCGCTTGGGACCGCGGGTTCTTCAGGTCGAGGGTGACGCTGAGCTTGTTGCGGCCTCGCAGGAGCATCGACACCGAAAGGTCGTCGTCGTGGCGCCGGGCGAGGTTCAGCCCGTCGCGGCCGACGTACGGCGCGTTGTTGCGGGACGAATCCCCGCCGGTGGCCGGGTTTTCGACCTTGATCACGGTGGCCCCGAGCCCGGCGAGCAGCAGCGTGGCGTACGGCCCGGCGAGCGCGGTGGTCAGGTCGACGACGGTGCGGCCGGCCAGTGGCTGGTCGGTCATGCGGGAACCCCCTCGGTGAGATCGACGAGCACTTCGGTCCCGCGGGTGGTGAACCGGCCGTTGAGCCGGGCCCCGCGGGTGATGTCGTCGATGTACTTCGTGACGGCCTCGCCCTCCGGCGTGCCGCCGACCGGCACCGGGCGGCCCCGGTCGTCGATCCAGCAGGGCACGAAACCGGCTTCGCGCAGCCCGGTTCCGTCGAAGCGGCAGAAGGCGATGGCGGTGTTGCGGCTTTCGGGGTGGAACGGGAAGAACGGCATGTCCGGGTCCGGCGCGAAGCCGTACAGCTCCGTCCGCCGCTCGGCCCACGCGCGCAGCTCGTCCGCGCCGACACCGGCACCCGGGGTCAGGGCGTGGGTGACGGTGGCGAAGTTGCCGAGGCCGTGGAAGATCGGCCGTCCTCTGTGGACTTCGATGCCGCGCATGATGTGCGGGTGGTGGGAGAACACGGCGTCGGCGCCGGCGTCGACCGCCGCGCGCGCGACCGGGCTCTCGTACATCGCGACGACGCCCGGGGTGTGCCCGACGCCCTTGTGCAGCGACACCACCACGACGTCGGCCTCGGCCCGCAGGCGGCGCACGTCGCCGGCCATCGCGTCCAGGCTGTCGGGATCGGCGAAGGTGTAGATCTTCGGCGGACCGCCCGGGCTCGCGTGGTCCAGCTCGTAGTGGGTGAGGACGTGCACGTACGCGCACCCGGGCTTGCGGGAGCCGGCCCAGGACTCGCGCGGGCCGACGCAGTTGTAGGACAGCACGCCGATCCGCAGGCCATCGCGCTCCACGATCGCCGGCCGCCGGGCCTCGGCGAGGTTCACCCCGGCGCCTGCCGTCACCATGCCCGCCTCGCGCGAGTAGGCGATGGTGTCGGCCAGGCCGCCGGCACCGGCGTCGAGGACGTGGTTGCCCGCCAGGGTGACCACGGCGAAACCGGCCTCGGCCACCGCCTTCAGCGCCGCGGGATCCGCGGGCGGCGCCGGGACGTCGGTGCTCTGCTGCACCGACGTGGTCGAGTGCGGCACCTCGACGTGGCCGATCGCCAGGTCCATCGCCTTCAGCACCGGCGCGGCCGGGGCGAGGAAGAACTCCGGGTCCGGCTCGTCCAGGATGAGGTCGCCGACCGCGCCGACAGTGATCACGAAGCACCTTCCTTTTCGGACAGATGACGGGACAGGAACGCGCGCAGCCGGTCGGTCCGCGGCCGGGTGAACAGCTCGGCCGGCGGACCCTCTTCGACGATCCGGCCCGCTTCCATGAACACGCACCGGTCCGCGACCTCGCGCGCGAAGGCCATCTCGTGGGTGACGACGACCATCGTGGTGCCCGCCGCGGCGAGGTCGCGCAGCACGGCCAGGACCTCGTCGACCAGTTCCGGGTCGAGCGCGCTGGTGGGTTCGTCGAACAGCATGATCCGCGGCCGGACCAGCACGGCCCGGGCGATGGCGACGCGCTGCTGCTGCCCGCCCGAGAGCTGCCGCGGGTAGTGGTCCTCGCGCCCGGCGAGGCCGATGCGTTCGAGCAGCTCGCGGGCCTCGGCCTCCACAGTGGACCGAGCACGCCGGTGGACGCGGATCGCCGCGTCGGTCACGTTGCGCAGCACGGTGAACTGCGGGAACAGGTTGAACTGCTGGAAGACCATGCTCATCCGCCGCCGCTGGGCGGCGACCCGCCGCTCGGTCAGCGCGCGCAGGCCACCCGGGGAACGCCGGTGGCCCAGCAGCTCGCCGTCGAGGTACATCGCGCCGCCGTCGATGGGCTCGAGCTGGTGGGCGCAGCGGACGAGCGTCGACTTGCCCGAACCGGACGGCCCGATCACGACGACCGTCTCGCCTTCGTGGACGTCGAGGCTCACCCCCGCCAACGCGGTCACCGCGCCGAACTCCTTGCGGACGTCGTCGATCCGCAGCACCGGGGCGCTCATCGGGCGCTCCGGTGGCCCCGGGAGAACCGGCGCTCCAGCCGGCGTTGCCCGGCGGTGAGGACGGTGACCACGACCAGGTACCAGAAGCAGGCGACCAGCAGCATCGGCACGATCTCGTAGGTGCGGTTGTAGATCACCTGCACCGAGTGCAGCAGGTCCGACATCGCGATGACCGACACGAGCGCCGTGCCCTTGAGCACGTTGATGAACTGGCTGCCGGCGGGCGGGATGATCACCCGCATCGCCTGCGGCAGCACGATCCGCAGCAGCGTCTGGCCCGGCGGGTAGCCCATCGCGCGGGCCGCGTCGCGCTGACCGGGATCGACCGACGAGACGCCGGCGCGGAAGATCTCCGCCAGGTAGGCCGACTCCACCAGCGACAGGCCGATCACCGCGGCGGTCAGCGGCGTGATCACGGTGTTGGCGTCCCACGTCCCGAAGACCGGGCCGAACGGGATGCCGATCGACAGCTTGGGCAGCAGGTAGGCGAGGTTGAACCAGAAGATCAGCTGCACCAGCGGCGGGATGCCGCGGAACAGGCCCACCCACAGCGTCGCCACCCACCGCGCGGGCGCGAACCCGCTCAGCTGCATCGCCGCGACCACGCCACCGGCCAGCGACCCGAGCACCATCGCGGCGACCGCGAGCAGCACCGTGGTGCCCAGGCCCGCCATGACGCTCTTCTCGAAGAGGTACTTCGCCACGACGTCCCACTGGAACCGGGAGTTGCCGGCCAGGAACACGACCAGCTGCGCGGCGAGCACCACCAGCACGAGCACGAACAGCCAGCGCAGCGGGCGGAAGCGGCCGCGGGCCCCGGCGACGTCGTCGCGGGCCGGTGCCGTCTCCTCCACAGTGGACACGGCGGTCATTTCGCCGAGGCCACGTCGAACAGCGGCTGCGGGACCGTGACGTCGTTCAGGCCCCACTGGTTCATGATCCGGGCGTAGGTGCCGTTGCGGAACAGCTCCTCGAAAGCCTTCTGCAGCACCGGACCGAGCTTCGCGGACTTCGGGGTGTACAGCGCGAGATTGTCCTTCGTCGCGCCCTGCTCCTCGGTCTGCGTCACGTACTGGTACTGGCCCTTCTGCTGGGTGGTCACGTCGATCGCGGCGGCCTGGGTCATCCCGGCGGCCTCGGCGCGACCCGACTTCGCGGCCAGCAGGGTGGCGTTCGTGTCGTCGAGCCCGACCACCTGCACGGCCGGTTTCTTCGCGCCTTCACAGAACTTCGACAGCTTGGCGAGCTGGTCCTCCACCACGCTGGCGGTGACCACCGCGACACGCTTGCCGCACAGGTCGGCGGCCTGCTTGATGCCCGCGGCGGAGCCTTCGGGGACCACGTAGGACGTCCGGGTGGTCATCCACGTGACGGTGTCGAACTGCTTTTCGCGTTCGGCGGTGGCCTTGACGGGCCCGTTGAACGCGTCGTACCGGCCGCTGAGCATGCCCTGCAACGCGGCCGGGAGCCCGCTGACGATGGTGGTTTCCGTGCGCACGCCCAGGAGCTGGCCGAGCGCCTGCTGGAAGTCGTGGTCGATGCCGGTGACGGTCTTCCCGTCCGGGCCGACCGTGCGGTACGGCGGGTGCGAATCCCCGGCGAACCGGAGGAGACCGGCGTCCTTGACCGCCTGCGGCAGCTGGTCGTGCAGCGCCTGGTCGGTGGTCAGGGCCGCGGCGGTCGGGGCGGAGGCCGCGCCGTCGTCGACCGTGCACCCGGCCAGGACGAGGCCGGCGGCGAGCACGGCGAGCGAGCTTCGACGGCGTTGACGAAGTGAGGAACCCATGTCGTTTTCTTCCTGAGGAAGGCCGTCCGAGCGGGCGGCGCGGGAACCCGGAGGATCAATTGGTTGCTATCTGGGCGCCGATCGTCGCATGATGTGTCGCGTGATTCAACCCCTCGATCCCGCGGGCCGGACGGCACTGCCACCATGGACACCCGCGGCGGGCAGCCCCGCCCGGCCGCCGACCCGAGCCCCGGAAGAGGCACGCGCGCGATGACGGTGACGCCCTCGGGGCCGCTGCCCCGCTCCCAGCAGGGAGCCGAACCCCAGCTGCTGCTGACGTCCCTGCTCGGCGACTTCTGGTACTGGCGCGACGAGCACATCCCCTCGGCCGCCCTGGTGCAGCTGCTCGGCGAGTTCGACATCAGCCCGGCGAGCGCGCGGGCGGCGATCCGCCGGCTCGCCGCCCGCGGGCTGCTCACCGTGTCGCGCAGCGGCCGGACGACGGCGTACGGCATCCCGGCGCGCACGTCCGAGGTGATCATCGAGCGCACGCACCGGATGCTGACCTTCGGCACCAGCGCCCCCGACTGGGACGGGCGGTGGACCGTGGTGACGTTCTCGGTGCCGGAACAGGACCGCGGGCTGCGCACGGCACTCCGGTCCCGGCTGCGGGTCCTGCGGTTCGCCGCCCTCTACGACGGGGTGTGGGTCAGCCCCCACGACCTGGCCGGACCCGCGCTGACCGCGTTGCGGGAGCTCGAACTGCGCAGTGCGACGGTCTTCCGCGCCACCGAGGTGCCCGGGTCGGCCGCGGCGGTCACGGCGTTCGACCTCGAGCCGCTCGCCCGGGAGTACGAGCAGTTCGTCGAGCGGTACGAGCAGGTGCTCACCGGTCTGGAGGCCGGGCTGATCAGCCCGGCGCAGGCGTTGCGCACCCGCACCGAACTGCGCGTCGACTGGCGCCGGTTCCCGGAGACCGACCCGGACCTGCCGGCCGGGCTGCTGCCGGCCGACTGGGCCCGCGACCGCGCCCAGAAGGTGTTCCTGCAGATCTACGACCGGCTCGGGCCGCTCGCCGAGCTGCGGTTCCGGCAGGTGCTGGCCGCCACGGACCCCGAGCTGGCCGATCTGGCCACCCACCACGACTCGGTGAAGGTGGCCGCGTTGTTCGCCGAGCTCGGCGACCGCCACCCGGCGGGTGACACGCCGTTCGAGCAAGCCGCCGAAGCCCGGCGGCTGGACGACGCGCGCCGCCGCTAAGGGCGGCACTTGGCGGGTCGGTCGTCCGCCTGAGGTGGGATCGAAAGTCGACCGAAAGTCTTTGCGGAGCGGCGAAGCACCGTGTTCTTCTGCTGACGGTAAGCAACTTCTTCGACGCGTGCCGTTAAGGAGACCACGAATGGCCAGAAGTTCTTCGAGCCCGCTCGGCAGGTGGTGGCGGTCGCCCGCCACCCGGGCACTGGCTGGAGTGGCCACCGTCGCCGCGACAGCCGCCGTCCTGGTGACCGCGCCGGGCGCCGACGCCGCCGCCGGCACACTGGGGGCCGCGGCCGCGCAGTCCGGGCGGTACTTCGGCACCGCGATCGCCGGCAGCAGGCTGGGTGATTCGACTTACACCACGATCGCGGCGCGCGAGTTCAACATGGTCACGGCCGAAAACGAGATGAAGCCGGACGCGACCGAGCCGAACCAGAACCAGTTCAACTTCTCCGCCGGCGACCAGATCTACAACTGGGCGGTGAGCCACGGCGCCAAGGTCCGCGGCCACACGCTCGCCTGGCACGCCCAGCAGCCGGGCTGGATGCAGAACATGGGCGGCAGCAACCTGCGCAACGCCATGATCAACCACATCCAGAAGGTGATGGCCCACTACCAAGGCAAACTCGCCTACTGGGACGTCGTCAACGAAGCCTTCAACGAAGACGGCAGCCGCCGGTCGTCGAACCTGCAGAGCACCGGCAACGACTGGATCGAGGTCGCGTTCAAGACCGCGCGCGCGGCCGACTCCTCGACGAAGCTCTGCTACAACGACTACAACATCGACAACTGGAACTACGGCAAGACCCAGGGCGTCTACCGGATGGTCCAGGACTTCAAGTCCCGCGGCGTGCCGATCGACTGCGTCGGCCTGCAGGCCCACTTCACCGGCGGCAGCTCGGTCCCGAGCAGCCTGCAGCAGACGATCTCCAGCTTCGCGGCGCTCGGCGTCGACGTGGCGCTCACCGAGGTCGACGTCACCAACGCGAACACCTCGCAGTACGCGGCGCTGACCCAGGCGTGCCTGAACGTCGCGCGCTGCGTCGGCATCACCGTGTGGGGTGTGCGGGACAGCGATTCCTGGCGCTCCAGCGAAAGCCCGCTCCTGTTCGACGGCGGCGGCAACAAGAAGGCCGCCTACAACTCGGTGCTGAACGTCCTCAACTCCGGCGGGACGACCACGACCCCCACGACCACCCCGACGGGCAGCACGACCCCGACGACACCCACGACGACGCCGACCACCCCGGGCGGCGGCAGCTGCACCGCGGCGCTGTCGGCCGGGCAGTCCTGGGGTGACCGGTACAACCTCAACGTCTCGGTCAGCGGCTCGTCCTCGTGGACGGTCACGATGAACGTGCCCAGCCCCGAGCGGATCAGCGCCACCTGGAACGTCAACGCGACGTGGCCCAGCAGCCAGGTCCTCATCGCGACGCCCAACGGCAGCGGCAACAACTGGGGCGTCACCATCATGGCGAACGGGAACTGGAACTGGCCGAGCGTCAGCTGCAGCGCCTCCTGAGCCACGGCACCCCGGCACCGGCCCGCTCACGAGCGGGCCGGTGCCGCCGGTCAGGCGGTGGCGGCGGCGAGGAACCGCTCGAGCTCGCCCCGGGTGTCGGGTCCGGTCGGCTGGAACACGATCTCGGTGACGCCCTTGGCGGCGACCTCGGCCAGCCGGTCCCGGATCTCCTCGCGGGTGCCGGTCATCGTCACGTCCCGCAGCATCGCGTGGCCGCCGGCTTGCCAGGCGGCCCGGTCGGCTTCCCCCAGCTCCACACAGTGTCCACTGTGGACCGCAAGGTGCCGTTCCGCCGGCGGCGTCCGCTCGACCACCGCCAGCCATTCGGCCCCGCCCGGTAGTTCGCGCACGGCGGCGGGGCCGCCGAACTCGTACGCGCCGTGGTAGGCCAGTGCCCACCCGGGCCCGGCGGCCTGCCGCGCGTGCTCGGTGTCCGTGCGCTCCCCTTCGTCGAGCACCGTGCCCCACACGAGGTAGGGCACCCACGGGTACTCGGTCGCGAACTCGGGCAGCTGCAACGTCACGTACAGCCCGTCGCCGAGTTCCTTGGCCACCCGGTGCCCCTTGGGTCCCAGCGCCCCGATCAGGACGGGGACGTCGACGGGCCGGGCGGGAGCGTGGCCGTCGGGGTGCAGCATCCGCATCCGCGCCCCTTCCCACTCGACGACGTCGCCGCGCAGGAGCCCGCGGTACGCCCGGATGTAGGACTCCATGGAGGACCAGGTGATCGCGCGGTACCCCATGGCGCGGCGGCCGGTGAACCCGGTGCCGAAGGAGACCGCGACGCGGCCGGGCGCCAGCGCGGCGAGGGTGGCGGTCGCCGCGGCGTTCACCATCGGGTGCCGCAGGCTGGGCACCAGCACGCCGGGACCGAGGCCGATCCGCTCGGTCCGCTCGGCGGCCAGCGCGAGGGTCATCCACACGTCGGGGCTCTGCTGCGGGGTGTCGTAGACCCACGCCCGCGCGTAGCCCAGCTGCTCGGCCACAGCGATGTGGTCCGGGGAGTCCAGCGCGGTCGGGAAAGCGCAGGAGACGTCCATGCGGGCCCTCCGTTCATTCGTCGGGGTCAGGGCAGGCCCGCGTGCGGGACCTCGACCCGGACCGCGAGCAGCTGCGCTTCACGGACCGGACGGCGTTCGTGCTCGGCGAAGGACGGCGCCGCGCAGAGGAAGAGCGTCCGCCCGTCGTCACCGCCGAGCATGCAGGCGAAGACCCCGGTGCCGGCGTCGATCTCGTCGAGGACCCGGCCGCCCTCTTCCACCCGCAGGACGCGGTTGTGGACGGCGTCCGCCACCCAGATCGCGCCCTCGGCGTCGGCGCAGATGCCGTCGGGTGCCACCTCGAGGCGTTGCACCGCCTCGCCGACGTCTTCGGTGCGCGGGGGCTGCCCGAACTGCGCCCAGACGCGCCGCCCGCTCAGCTCGCCGTCTTCGCCGATGTCGAAGGCGGTCAGCCGCCCCGCGAAGGTTTCGGCGACGACCAGCACGCCGCCGGGGAGGATCACCATGCCGTTGGGGAAGCCGAGGTCCTCGGCGGCGACAGCCACGCCGCCGTCCGGGTCGACGCGCGTGAGCGTGGTGTAGCGCAACGGCGCGCCGCCCATGAGGTCGAAGCCGAAGTTGCCCACCCAGGCGCGGCCGCGGTCGTCGACGACCATGTCGTTGAGCACCCCGGACACCACGCCGGACAGGTCGGCGTGCTCGGTGAGCTTCCCCTCCTCGTCGCGCACGAGCAGGCGGTGGTCGCGCATGGACACCACGAGCAGGCGCCCGTCGGGCAGGAACCCGAGGCCCGAGGGCTGCCCGGGGACTTCGGCGACGACCTCGGTGCCACCGCGGTCGTCGATCGCCACGACCTTTTCGGTGTAGAAGTCCGACACCCACAGCCGGCCGGCGTGCCACCGGGGGCACTCGAGGTAGGAGAAGCCCGCCACGACGACGGTCGGCTGCCTGGACGCGGTGTGCCCCATCGCGGCTCTCCTCGGTCTTCGTCGACTAACTGAGCGCACAGTTACCATGACCCCGGCGCCCGGAGGTGTCAAGTGCGGAGGGGAGAGCGGGGATGTCAGGGAAAGAACGCCGCCGCGGCGGCGGGCGGCACCCGGCGGCGGCCGGGCTCACGACCAAGCTCGGGCCCGAAGCCGTCCCGGACGAGTTCTGGGGGCAGGACACGTCCCCGGTGGCCCGCGCGCTGCTGTCGTCGGCCGTGCAGTGCTTCGCCCGCACGGGTTTCCACGCCACCACGACCCGCGACATCACCGCCGTCGTCGGCTTGAGCCCCGGTTCGCTCTACGTGCACTTCGCCTCCAAAGAGGCCGTGCTGTTCCACATCGCCCGGACCGGGCACGAGCGGGCGCTCGCGGCCCTGACCGCCCAGCCCGGCGCCGGCGATCCCCGGGCGCACATCCGCTTGCTGGTGGCCGCGCACGTGTCGTGGCACGCCCGCCACCACACCGTGGCGCGGGTGTGCCAGTACGAACTGGCCGGGCTCGAGCCCGCGCACCTGGCGGAGGTCCTCGACCTCCGGCAGCGGTTCTCCGCGGTGGTGCGGACCGCCGTGGAGCGCGGCGCCCGCGAAGGCGTCTTCGACGTGCCCGACGTCGACCGGGCGGTGCGCGCGATCCTGTCGCTCGGCATCGACCTGGTGCGCTGGTACCGCCTGGACGGCGCGGACTCGCCCGAGGCGCTCGGCGAGTCCTACGCCGAACTGGCCGCCCGGATGCTGGGTGGGCCGTCCTGACCTGCGGCGACGCGCTATTCTGCGGGGGTATACACGGGAGGTATACGCCTCGGGTATAGTGATCGTCAGCCTCGGGGAATCCGGGGGTCGAGGAGGGACAGGAGCATGTCGGTTCCGCACACCCTGCTCGCGTTGCTCGAACCCGGGCCGCGGCACGGCTACGACCTGAAACGGGCGTACGACGAGCAGTTCGGGCACGATCGCCCGCTCGCCTACGGCCAGGTCTACTCGACGCTGTCCCGGCTGCTGCGCAACGGCATGGTCGAGGTGGCGGGCGTCGAGAGCGGCGAGGGGCCGGAGCGGAAGCGCTACACGATCACGGACGCGGGGGTCACCGACGTCGAGACGTGGCTGCGCACGCCGGAAAACCCGCAGCCGTACCTGCAGAACACGCTCTACACGAAGGTGGTGCTCGCGCTGCTGTCCGGGCGCAGCGCCGCCGACGTGCTCGACGTCCAGCGCGCCGAGCACCTGCAGGCGATGCGCGCGCTCACCAAGCGCAAGAACGGGGGCGACCTCGCCGATCAGCTGATCTGCGACCACGCGCTCTTCCACCTCGAGGCGGACCTGCGGTGGCTGGAGCTCACCGCCGCGCGCCTCGGCGAACTCGAGAAGGCGGTGCGCGCATGACCGGACCGGGAACGCCGTTGCTCGCCGGCAACGGGCTGCACAAGTCGTTCGGCCCGACGCGGGCGCTCGACGGGGCGGCGCTGGCCGTCTCGGCGGGGGAAGTGCTCGCGATCATGGGCGCGTCCGGTTCGGGCAAGTCGACGCTGCTGCACTGCCTCGCCGGCATCGTCCGGCCGGACGCGGGCACCATCAGCTACGCCGGTGCCGACCTCGTCGGGATGGACGACCGGGGCCGGAGTGCGTTGCGGCGCACCGAGTTCGGCTTCGTGTTCCAGTTCGGCCAGCTCGTGCCCGAGCTGTCCTGCCTCGAGAACGTCGCGTTCCCGCTGCGGCTGACCGGGACCAAGCGGAAGCCGGCCGAGGCCGAGGCGACCGAATGGCTCGCCCGGCTGGAGGTCGACGATCTGGCGAAGCGCCGGCCCGGGGACGTGTCCGGCGGGCAGGCGCAGCGCGTGGCGGTGGCGCGGGCGCTGGTGACCGGGCCGAAGGTGGTCTTCGCGGACGAGCCGACCGGCGCGCTCGACTCGCTCAACGGCGAGAAGGTCATGCAGCTGCTCACCCAGGCGGCGCGGGAGACGCACGCCGCGGTGGTGCTGGTGACCCACGAGCCGCGGGTCGCGGCCTACTCGGACCGCGAGGTCGTGGTGCGGGACGGGCGCACGGTCGACCGGGAGCTGGTCGCGTGATGCGGGATCTGGTGCTGGGTCTCCGGCTGGCCGTCGGGGGCGGCCGGATGTCCGGCGCGGCGCTGCTGCGCCTCGCGATGACCGCGTTCGGGATCGCGCTCGCGGTCGCCGTGCTGCTGCCCGCGGCCGCGGTGTACCACCTGGCCGGCGCGCAGGCCGCCCGCGCGGCGGCGATCAAGCCGGTCACCGAGCCGCGCGCGGGCGTCGCCCCGCTGCTGACCTACAGCTGGTACCCGTCGGCCGGCGAGGACTTCGTCAAGCTCACCGCGGTCGCGGCGACCGGGCCGGGTTCGCCGGTGCCGCCGGGCGTCGGCCGCCTGCCCGCACCGGGCGAGCTGGTCGTGTCGCCGGAGCTCGCCGCGAAGCTGGCTTCGCCCGGCGGCGAGTCGATGCGGGCCCAGCTGCCGGGGCACGTCGTCGGCCAGTTGTCGCGCGACGGCGTCGCCGACGCCGGCGACCTGAGCGCGTACTACGGGGTGCCCGCCGCGCAGATCCGGGCCGAAGGCGACCGGGGCAGCACGGTCTACGCGTTCGGCCGGCCCTACCCCGGGCTCGGACTGCCGGCCGTCATGCTGACCATCATCCTGCCGATCGCCGCGGTGCTGCTGCTGCCGTTGCTGATCTTCGTCACCACGGCGTCGCGGATGGGCGCGGCGCAGCGGGAACGCCGGCTCGCCGCGCTGCGGCTGCTCGGCCTGGATTCGCGGCAGGTCAAGCGGGTCGCGGCGGCGGAGTCACTGGTCGGCGCGGGGATCGGGCTCGCGGCCGGCATCGGGTTCTTCGCCGTGCTGCGCACGTTCGTCGCCGACATCCTGCCGTTCGGCCTGCGGATCTTCCCGGAGGACTTCGTCCCGGACTGGCCGCTGGTCGTGGTGGTCGTCCTGCTGGTGCCCGCGCTCGCCGTCGGCTCGGCGATGTTCGGGCTGCGCCGCACGATCGTGGAACCGCTCGGCGTGATCCGCCAGGGCAAGCCGACGCGGCGGCGGATGTGGTGGCGCTGGGTGCTCACCGCGCTCGGCGCGCTGTTCCTGGCCGCGAGCCTGGCCTTCGACCGCGGGAACGGCGACACGGCCGGCGCGCTGGCCCTCGCGGTGGGCAGCGTGTTCCTGCTGGTGGGCGTCGCGGCCCTGCTGCCGTGGCTGGTCGAGCGGGTCGTGGAGCGGCTGCGCGGCGGTCCGCCGTCGTGGCAGCTCGCGATCCGGCGGCTGCAGCTGGACAGCGGCACCGCCAGCCGCGTGGTGTCCGGCCTGGTCGTCGTGCTGGCCGGCACGATCCTGATCCAGGGCGTGATCACCTCGCTCACCGGCGGCGTCCGGCAGCAGACCCCGCCGGCCGGCGCGGCCGCGGCTCCAGTGCGGGTGCAGACGACCGCCGCGCACGAGGCGGAAGTCGTCCGGCTGGCGGCGTCGGCGGCCGGCGTGACCGGGACGCACCCGGCCCGGAACATCCTGGCCCGGTCCGGGCCGGAGCGGACCTACGGCGTGGTCGGCGACTGCGTCGCGCTCGAGGTGGAAGCGGACGTCGGCGGCTGCGCCGACGGCGACGCGTTCTACGTCGTGCCCGCACGGGGTGCCACCGCCCCGGCCGGCAAGGTGCGGCTGCAAAGCTCGTTCCACGACAGCGAAGTGATCGGTCCTGAATGGACAGTGCCGAGCACGGTCAAGGTCGTGCAGTCGGGTGACACCGCGCGAGGCGCGGAAGGTCAGCTGCTGGTCACGCCGGGCGCGCTCGGCGGGCTCGCGCTGCCGGAGTCGTCGGTCGCGGTCTACGTGTCGGGCACCGGCGACCCGCGGGCGCTGACCGACAACGTCGCGAGGGCGGTCAACCCGCTCGCGTGGCACGCCACGGTGAGCAAGAGCGACTACCTCGACGACTTCGCCGCCCGCGACCAGCGGCTGGTGGAGAGCTTTCGCTCGGTGCTGATCACGGCGTCGCTGTTCGTGCTCGCGGTGGCGGCGATGAGCTTGCTGATGCTGTCGATCGAGCAGATCAGCGAGCGGCGGCGGCCCCTCGCGGCGCTGTCCGCGGCCGGGGTGCCGATCGGCGTGCTGGCCCGCGGATTGCTGTGGCAGACGGCGATCCCGGTGGTGATCGGCGTGGTACTGGCAGTCGCGGCGGGCCTCGGGCTGACGGCGCCGATCCTGCGGCTGGCGGACCGCGAGATGGTCATCGACGCCCCGGCACTGCTCGCCCTGGCGGGCACGACGGTGGTGGCGGTGTTGCTGGTGACCGGGTTGACGTTGCCGTTGCTGCGCCAGGTGACCCGCTTGGACACGCTGCGCTCGGAGTGACCGGCGCCCGGCCATTTCGCGGCTTCGGAGGTGAGGCGCCGGACAGCCTGGACGGCTCGGTCGGGCTGATCGAGGTAGATGTAGTGCTCACTGCCGGTGGCGACGACCGGCTCGCTGCGGCCGGAGAGGGCGAGCCACTTCTCCCGCCCGGCGGTCCACGCCTGTTCCGGCGCGGTCCCGCACTCGGGGATCCGCGTGGCGAGGTAGGGGCTTTCCGTGCCGGAGCAGCTGCCATCGCGCGTGCTTCGGCGGTGGGCGGGCGTCGCCACCGACTGGTCGACGCCGCGCTCTTCGATGCACATCAAGCTCCCAAGTCATTCCGCTGCGGAGAGGGCGTCCACGGCCGGCTTGACGTTCTCCACGGCGAACTCGCGGAACGAAGTGGGCGTGGTGTTCCCGGCGGTGCGCGGCGTGCCGTTGGTGATGCCGCGCTCACCGGCGAGGTCCATGTCCACCATGGACTGCGCCATCGCCTCGGAGACGCCCCGGTCGACGAGGAACCGCTTGACAGCCCCGCGTTCGCCGATCCGGTACCGGACGGGCCGGCCGAGGACGTCGCTGAGGGTCTCGGCGATGTCCTGGTACGAAAGGTCTTCACCGCCGAGGATCTCGACGGACTCCTGCCCGGTCCAGGTGTGGTCGGCCAGGTACCCGGCGGCGAGCGCCGCGATGTCCTTCGTCGCGATCCACGGCATCCGGAAGTCGGCCGGCAGGGTCCCCGGGAGGGTCCCGGTGCCGATCGCCGCCACCTGCCGCAGGACGTTGTCCATGAACGTCGGCAGCGCCAACGCCCGCACGTGCGCGCCGGTGCTGCGGAACAGGTCCTCCATCGCGTGCGACGCGGAGATGTGCCCGGCGTAGATCCGCGACCCCCGCCCCAGCGAGGAAACGATCACGACGCGCGGCACCGCGTGGCGCACCACGGCGTCGGCTCCCGGGATCGAGGCGGTCACGTACGCCTCGTAGGGACTGTTCGCGGTCGCGGCCGCCGGCATCAGCCAGAACACCGCATCGGCGCCATCGAGCGCCCGGTCCAGGACGTCGCGATCACGGTGCGAGCCGACGACGATTTCGGCCCGCTCCCGTACCGCGGCGGTCAGCTTGCCCGGGTCCCGGACGACGAGGCGGATCGGCTCGCTCCGCCGCAGCAGCTCGTCGACGAGCTTGCTGCCGATCTGCCCGGTGGGGGCGGTGACCACGATCATGGATGATGACTCCGTTCGGTGAGAACCAAGTAAACTACACTGTACCGTATACTTTAGGGTGGACGCCATGGCCCGACGCGGCGAAGCGCTGCGCGAGCACATCCTCGACACGGCGAAACTCGCGTTCCTGGATGACGGCTTCGAGCGGACCTCCATGGACGCGATCGCGGCGCGCGCGGAGACGTCGAAGCGTTCCCTGTACGCGCACTTCCCGACCAAGGACGCGCTGTTCCTCGCGGTCGTCGAACGCATCCGCGCCCTGTTCGGCGACCGCATGGGCGTGCCCGCCGACTACGCGGAGGAGCCGGTCGAGGCGGTCGTGCGGTACTGCGGGCGCTTCGTGCAGCTGCTGGGCTGGTCTTCGGTCGGGAAGGTGCTCCGCCTCGGCATCGGCGAGGCCGACCGGCTGCCGGAACTGGCGGCCGGGCTCTTCGACGTCCTCTTCGGCGTCACCACCGGGAACCTCGCGGCGCACCTGGTGACCGCGTCGGGACTCGCCGCCGGCGAAGCCGAGGCCCTGGCGACCGAGCTGATCGGCCTCGCCGTCCACCCGGTGCTGCCCCGGCTGCTGTTCGGCGTCGACCCGCTCACCGACGAGCTGCCGGACCGGGCCCGGCTGGCGGCCGACGTCGACCTCGACCGGATCCGGCGCCTCTTCCGGCTCCTCGTGCCACCGCCGGCGCCGGGGGCCGGTCGGTAGCCTCGGGACCATGGTGTTCGACTCGGCCCGGTTCGACCTGCGGCCCTACACCGGTTTCGAAACGGAACGCTTTGTCCGCCGGACCTTCTGCAGCTGGCAGGACGCGGGCTGGCGGTCCCTGCTCGTGCAGCGGTTCGACCACGTCCCGGTCGCCGAAGACCTGGCGCTGCCCGCGGCCGCCGACCTGCACCTGGTGCTGCCGGTGTCCGGGCGGGCCGAACTGGAGACGCGGGCCGGCGGGCGGGCCGTTCGCGATCGGTGGCTGCCCGGCCGGGTCCAGCTGGGCATTCCGCACCAGGCCGTGGTCCGCCGCTACCGCGGGGACGCGGACATGCGCAGCGTCCAGGTGCACATCCCGCGCGACACCGTCGATTCGGCCGTGGCGCGGCTGGGCGGTGACGTCCCGGACTTCGAGGCCATGGCCGCGTCCGTCGCCGCCGGCGATCCGCTGCTCGAGGCGGCCGTCCGGGCGCTCGGCGAGCCGGGGACCGCGGACGACCTGTACGCCGAGACCGCGGCCGCGTTCCTGGCCACGCACCTGCTGACCCGGCACGGGCGGCTGCGGGCCGGGCGCCCTTCCGGACGGGAGGACGCCCGCGTGCGCGCGGCCGTGGCCTTCCTGCGCGAGCGGCTGGCCGAGCCCGTCACGCTGGCCGATCTCGCCGACGAGGTGCACCTGTCGGTCTACCACCTGGTCCGCGTGTTCCGGACCGCGACCGGGCGGACCCCGCACCGGTTCCTCACCGAACTGCGGGTCGAGGAAGCGAAACGGCTCCTGCGCGAAACCAGCCTCTCCCTCGACCGGATCGCCCCGCGGTGCGGCTTCGCCGGCGCCGGCGCGCTGTCGGCCGCGTTCGTCCGGCACGTCGGTGTCCGGCCGTCGGCCTACCGCAATTCCTGACCGGTACCCCGCAATTCCACGCCTGGGCCGCGCGGAGCGCCGGTCTTAGCCTGCCTGCATGAGCCAGCAGTCCTACGACGTCACCGCCGAATCCCCGGCACCGCCCGCGGCCGTGTGGGCGTTGCTGCTCGACCCGCACAGCTGGCCGTCCTGGTCCCGCATCGACGCCCTGGAGGCGGCGCAGTCGACGGGTCTTTCCCCCGACGGCCGCGACGGCGTCGGCGCGGTGCGCGCGTTCCGGACCGGGAAGGTCGTCACCAAGGAACGGATCACCGCGCTCGAGCCGGAACGCCGGTTCGCCTACGAAGGCGCCGAAAACCCCCAGCTGACCGGCTACCGGGCGGCGGTCGAGCTGACGCCGCGCCCCGGTGGCGGCACCCGGATCCGTTGGCACGGCACGTATTCGGCGCGGTTCGGCATGCGGTGGTTCCTGCGGCGCTACCTCCGCCGCTTCATGCAGGGCATGGCGACCGGGCTGGCCGCGCACGCCGCCGGCGACCGGACCGGCCGCCCGAGCTGAAAGGCGCCTACTCGCCCTCTGCGCTTCGGCGCGACCACGTCGCAGCGTCCGTGGCGTAGCGGACCAGGAGCCGCGCGAACTGGACGCGGTCCGCCGGCGCCCACCCGGCCGTGATGTCTTCGAACGCGGCACGCTGCTCGGCGGCGAACCGGGTCCGCTCGGCCTCGCCGCGTTCGGTGAGCTCGAGCACCGTGCGGCGGCCGTCGGCCTGGGAGGCGGCCCGCCGCAGCAGGCCGTCGGCGATGCACGCCGCGACCGTGCGGCTCGCCACCGGCTGCACCACGCCCATCTCCGCCGCGAGCCCGCCGACCGTCATCTCCCCCGGCGCGTCGGCGACCACGTTCAGCACCAGGTTCCGGGACAGGTCCCGGCTCGACGCCGGAGTGCGCCGGCGCAACCGCGACAGCGCCGGGCCGATCTGGTCCAGCAGAAGGTCTTCACCGCTCACCTCCCGGATCGTAGTACTTCGCGCATTTGCATACCAGTCGCAAACTGCATAGCATCAGGTATGTAACTGCGAACGAAAGCGAGGCCACCATGGCCACCACCGCCATCACCGGCGCCCGGGTCTTCGACGGGGAGAAGACGCTGGGGGTGCAGACGGTCGTCCTCGACGGCCGGAAGATCCGCTCGATCGGCGGCGACGTTCCCGAGGGCGCCGACGTCGTCGACGGCCGGGGCGCGACCCTGCTGCCCGGGCTGATCGACGCGCACGTCCACTCCAGCCCCGGCTCCCTGGCACTGGCCCTGCGGTTCGGCGTCACCACCGAACTGGAGATGCAGGGCATGAACACCCGCGAAAACCGCGCGCACATCACCGAAGACGACACGGTCGCCGACGTCCGGTCGGCGGGCTTCGGCATCACGCCACCCGGCGGTCACCCGAGCGAGCTCATGCCCGAAGGGTTCCGGCCGGCCGGCGAGCTGCCGCCGGTGATGCCGCTGATGCCGTTCTCCACCACCCCGGAGCAGGCCGCCGCGTACGTCCCGCAGCTGCTGGCGCGCGGCTCCGACTACATCAAGTTCATGGTCGACGACGGCAGCGTCGAAGGACACCCCGGGCTGCCGATGCTCGACCAGGCCACGCTCGACGCGGGGGTCGCCGAGGCCAAGAAGTACGGCGCCCTCACGGTGGCGCACACCCTGACCCTCGAAGCCACCCGCATGGCCGTCGAGGCCGGGGTCGACGGCGTCGTCCACGTGTTCATGGACCGCCCGCACACCACGGAGATCGTGGACCTCATCGCCGCGTCGGGGATGTTCGTCGTGCCGTGCGTGTGCCTCGACGCGTCGATGATGGGCATCACCGGCGACGAACTCGCCGACGACCCCCGCGTCGCCCGCCGCCTCGACGACAAGTGGGAGAAGACCCTGCGCGCCAGCTACGACCGCTACCCGCAGGGCCGGCTCGACGACGTCCTGGCGACCGTCCGGGCCCTGGCCGCGGCGGGCGTGGACCTGCTGGCCGGCACCGACGCCTCGATGGCCGAGACCTTCTTCGGCGGCCTGGCCCACGGCGCCAGCCTGCACCACGAACTGCGGTACCTCGTGGCCGCCGGCCTGACGCCCGCCCAGGCCCTGCGCGCCGCGACGGCGACCACGGCCCGCCGCTTCGGCCTCGGCGACCGGGGCCGCATCGCCGAGGGGCTCCGCGCCGACCTGCTGCTCGTCGACGGCGACCCGACGACCGACATCGGCGACACGCTCAGCACCCGGGCGATCTGGCGCCGCGGCAGCCGGCTCGAGCAGGCCTCGTAACACCGGCCGAACGCGTCCCTCAACAGTTCGGCGGGACCCCCGGCCGGACGAGGACGGTCGGGGTCCGCGCCGCCTGGTCGCCCTCCGCCGGGCGGAGCGGGCACACCCGGACCACCGGCGGCCCCGCGTCGGCGCGGTTGCCGCTGTTGTCGAACGTGATCGGCCCGCCGGCCCCCACCACCGCCTGGCCGCTCGAGGAGAACCCGCTGATCGCGGTGTTGACCTGGCTGCGCTGCACCGGTTTCGCCGACGGGAGCGTCCGCAGCGCCGCCGAAACCGTCGTCACGGCGTCGTAGCCGTTGACCGCCCAGCCGTCGTCGAGGTGGGCCGCGTCGAAGCCGGCGCCGGCGAAGGCCGCTTCGAGGTCGCGGAACCCGGGGTTGTCGCCGCGGAAGCGATCCGCGCCGGACACGAGCGTCGACACCAGCCGGATCCGGCCGTCGGCGAAGCTCGGCGACCGCAGCGCGCGCAGGCGGAGGTCCTCCAGCATCGCGGTGTCTTCCGGCGCGCGGACGCGGAGGCCGTCGGAGGTGCTGACGACGGTGACCGACGTGGCCGCGCACCGCCCGCCGAGGAACGCTTCGTCCAGGCTGAAGAGGAACCGGGCGAGGTCGCTGCCGCGCGCGATGTACAGCACCTCGACGTCCTTCGCCGTTCCGCAGACCCGCTGGGCGGTCAGCGGGACCGTGCTCGCTTCGTCGGCGTCGAACTTGACTTCGGTGATCTTGCCGCCGAAGCGGCGCTGCATCATGGGCAGCGCCGTGCACGGGTACGGGTCGGACCCGCCGGTGGGCACCATGATGAAGTCCGGCCGGCCGGGCAGCACCGCGGCGAGCTGCTCGATCTGCACGGCGTTGCGGTAGGCGACGCGGTAGAAGTAGTCCCGCCCGACGCCCCGGGGGTAGGTGATGTCCGGGTCGCACGCGCGGAAGTCCGGCTGGTCGTCGCGGGACCCGGTCTGGTCGAACCCTTCCGCGGTGATCAGGTCGGCCACCATGGGGATCTTGGCCCCCGCCAGCAGGTCCGCCACCTCGGCCGATTTCTGCTGGCTCAGCCCCAGCCCGGCGACCGCCACGACGTCCGGGTCGCCGGCGAGCTCCCGAGCCACCTCGACGGCCTCGTTGTCCGGCCCGTACGCGCCGACGTTCGCGACCACCAGCCGCATCGGGTGCAGGCAGCCGGTGTCGTTGGCGTGCCGCTGCCCGGCGGCCATCCCTTCGAGCTCGTGCAGCGCGCGGCCGCCGGCGTTGCGGTCGGTCAGCGTCAGCAGGACGCCGACGGTCACCGGGGTGCCCTGGGGATCGCACTTGTCCGCGGCGGCGCCGTTCTGCTGCCCGATCACGTGCAGCACGGCGGCGAAGCGGTCGAGCCCGTAGTCGTACGAGCCGTCGCTGAGCCCGACGCACTCGCCGCCCGCCGACCACGCGGAGCCGTCGAACCACCCGCAGGTGAACGCGCGCTGCAGCGGCTGCTGGAAGACGAGGCCGCCCGCCACCACGAGGGCGACGACCAGCGCGACGGCCACCCGCCACCAGTCCGTCCGGCGGTGCGGGAAGTCGCGGTCGGGATCGGGGAGCAGAATCCAGCGGTAGCGCGAGGCCACGGTCGGTCCTTTCGGGACAGGGGTCAGTACCAGCTGCCGTCGGCCGAGTAGCGGCCGGCCCGGTCGAGGAACGGCTCCTTGTCCGCCACCCCTTCGGTTTCGGCCAGCCGCAGGAAGCCGTGGGAGGCCAGCTTCCGCAGGGCCGCGATGTCTTCCGGACGCGTCACGCACGGGTCGCGCTCCAGCGCGGGCACGATGCCGAACAGCGCGTCGGTGTGGCCGGCCGGCGTCGGCGGCCGGCCGAGGCCCTTCAGCTCCGCCAGGTCGGTCACCCGCGGGTCGGGTGTGGCGACGACGGCGTCGAACAGCGCCAGCCACTGCGCGGCCGGCAGTTCGGGCAGCAGGGCAGCCAGCTCCTCGGCGACTTTCGCGCGGCCGCCCAGCATCCGCTCGTGGTGCCACCGCCCGGCCCGGTCGTCGGGGTGGAGTTTTCCCCGCAGGACGCGGAAAACGCCTTCCCAGCCGGTCTGCGGGTCCGGGCGCACCGCCAGCGCCCGCAGGCCGAGGTAGCGGGCCAGCGGGTGGAGCCGGCGTTCACCGCCGCCGGGAGCGGCCCACAACGTCGGCGAGGTGTAGAGCGGCGAGCCGAGGCCGAACGGCGGTGGCAGCAGGGGAACGAGCGCCCCGGCCTCCTGCCAGGTCCGCGCGGCCGACAGCGTGATCAGCGCCTCGACCGAGGCGTCGTCCGGCCTCCGCTGGGGATCGAGGCCGCGGACGAAGATCCGCAGCAGGTGCCGGTCGACCTGGACGTCTTCGTCGGGTTCGCGGCCGCCCAGGAGCGCGCCGAGGTCGTCCGCCGAGCCGGGGTTGTCCCCCAGCAGGCGCAGCACGAACTCGGTGGCGAAAGCGTGGCCGTGGGTGAGCCGGCCGGCCACGGTTCCGGTGCGCTCCGACGTCGCCCAGTCGTGGCTGCGAGCCAGCTGGAGCACCTCCGCGGACGTCAGGTCGGCCACCTCGACCCGCACCCGCGGCCCGGCCACCGGCCCGGTCCCCGGCCACGGCGTGGCACCGGCCGCGGCGGGCCCCGCGCTGGTCGTGACCACGGCCAGCGGATCGGGCAGCCGGTTCTCCGGGGTCGGCCGGCTGTCGGCGATCGCCTGGCGCACGCGCAGCAGCGAGCGGACGAACGTCACCGCCGACGGGACGTCGCCGTCGTCGAGCAGCAGGAGCATCTGCGGCACCCGCCCGCGGACGCGGGCGTGGCTGCGGCGCAGGTCCGCGAGGAACGCGGCGACCAGGACGTCGTCGACACCGCGCCGGACCACCGGGTCCGCGCTCTTCGCCCGGGCGCCGAGCTGGATCAGCGTCACCTCGGCGTCGCCTGCGAAGTCCTGGTCCTGGTGCCCGAACCAGTCCACGGCGTCGCCCCAGGAAAACCGCGTCAGGCCGCGTCCGCGGTACAGCCGGTTCAGGGCGCTCTCGGCGACTTCGGCCGCCAGCTTCGGGACCAGGTCGGACAGACCCGGCACCTGGACGTGCACCAGCGCGAAAGAATCGTGCGCCAGCGCTTTCAGGAAACGGTCGAGCGCGGGCTTGCGCTTGTAGTCGTTGAGCCGTTCTCGCAACCGGATCCGCTGATCGCCCGCGGGCAGCCCGGCGAAATCCGCGCTGAGGGCGAGCTGCGCGACCACCGAGCGCGGAAACGAGACCGGATAACCCGAAACGCCGACGCCCAGCCCGAGCATGACCGACGTCAGCAACGGCCGCAGCGAGGTCCGGTCGCCGTCCAGCACCAGCGGCTGGACCAGCACGGACGCGGTGCGTTTCCGCCACGTCCGCAACGTCTCCTCGAGGATCGCGGTCCGCCCGGATCCGCCGCAGCCCGTCAGGACGACGACCGGCCGCGGGGCGGCGGAATCGTGTTCGCCACGCGGTTCGACCAGGCCGCCGATCAGCTCCAGAACCGATGTCCGGCCCACGAACATGTATCCCCCCGGTGCTCTTCGCCGCTCCCCTGCGAAGACCGGCACCTTATCGTTTCCGATCCGGCGGGAAAACCGCGGAAAGTCACAAAAGGCCGAAGGTCAGCCGAACGCCTCGGCAACGACCCGAATGCCGCAGCGTGCCGCACGCGGAGTAACCGGTTCTGCCGGATGGCCGCACCCAGCAGCCATCCCCGAGAGATTATCGACACAGTGTCGATTTTAGTCGACACCGCGTAGAGTCCGTGGCGACGACGTCCCCGGACAGGAGCAGCCGATGTCCCCCAAGACCTTTCTCATCACCGGTGTCAGCAGCGGGCTCGGCCGGGCCTTCGCCCGGGGTGCGCTCGACGCCGGGCACACCGTCGCCGGCACCGTGCGCCGGGAGACCGACCTCGGCGCTTTCGAAGCCCTCGCACCCGGGCGCGCGCACGCCCGGCTTCTCGACGTCACCGACGACGACGCCGTGTTCGCGCTCGTCCAGGCGGTCGAAGCCGAAGTCGGGCCGATCGACGTGCTCGTCGCCAACGCCGGCTACGGCCACGAAGGCGTCTTCGAAGAGTCGCCGCTCGCCGAGCTGCGCGCGCAGTTCGCCACCAACGTCTTCGGCGTCGCCGCGACCGTGCAAGCCGTGCTGCCCGGTATGCGGCAGCGGCGGTCCGGGCACATCTTCGCCGTCAGCTCCATGGGCGGGCTGATGACCGTGCCGGGGCTCGCCTTCTACTGTGCCAGCAAGTACGCCGTGGAAGGCCTGCTCGAAACCGTCGGCAAGGAGGTCGCCGGGTTCGGCGTGCACGTCACCCTCGTCGAACCCGGCTCCTTCCGCACCGACTGGGCCGGCCGCTCGATGGTGCGCACCGACCGGTCCATCGCCGACTACGACGAGCTGTTCGCCCCGATCCGCGACGCCCGGCAAGCCGCCAGCGGCAACCAGCTCGGCGACCCCGCCAAGGCCGCCGAAGCGCTCCTCGCGGTCGTCGGCGCCGCCGAGCCGCCGACGCACCTGGTGCTCGGCTCCGACGCCCTGCGCCTGGTCGCGGCGGGACGGTCCGCCGTGGACGCCGACATCGAGAAGTGGGCGGAACTGTCGCGCTCCACGGACTTCCCCGACGGGCACCAGCTCGCCGCGAACTAGGATCGCGCCATGGCCACCACGCGCAAGCGGCGCGACGCACCGCGCAAGGGCGACCTGCGGGAACAGGCGATCCTCGACACCGCCGAAGCCCTGCTGGAGCGCGAGCACGTCGAGCCGATGACCGTGGAGACCATCGCGAAGGGCGCGGGTATTTCCCGCGCCTCGCTGTACTTCTACTTCGGGTCCAAACAGGACGTGCTCACCGCGCTCGTCGCGCGCACGGTCGCCGTCCTCGACCGGGACGCCGGTGCCGCCTCCGTGGACACCGGTCCGGCGCCCGCCGAGACGGCGCGGGCGGCCGTGCTGCTCACCGCGAAGATGTGGCGGGCCCACGGACCCGTGATGCGCGCGGCCGTCGAGCTGTCCCCCACCGTGCCGGAGATCGCCCGGCTGTGGAACGGCACCGTCGAGCGCTACGCCGAGGCGATGACCGCCGTCCTGCGGCGGGCGGGCGTGCCCGCGGGCGAGAAGCCGGCCGCGCTGGCGCAAGCGTTGTGCTGGATGACCGAACGCGTCTTCTACCACGCGTCGCGGGCCGGCGAGCCGGGCGAACTCGACGCCGCGGCGGAGACGTGCACCGAAGTCTGGCGCCGCACCATCGCCGCGGGCTGACCACCCGGCCGAACGGGCGGCACCCCTTCCCCATCCCCACATCCGCGGCTACCATTCCGGATCACTGGGAGCGCTCCCAGTCGTCTCGGGCGCGGCGAGGACGGAACACTTCACGGTCGTTCAAGGGAGAACGTGCATGCGAAGCAAAACCGTGGCCGCCGGTGCGGTCGCCGCCTTGGCGGTGAGCAGTGTCGTCGCACTGACGACCTGGGCCGGCGCCGAAGCCGCCGGGTCGGCCTTCTACGTCGATCCCGGGACCAACGCCGCCAAGTGGGTCGCCGCCAACTCCGGTGACTCGCGCGCCGGCGTCATCCGGGACCGGATCGCCTCCGTGCCCCAGGCCAGGTGGTTCACCACCACCAACACCTCGGCCGTGCGCGGCGAAGTGGACGCCTACACCGGGGCCGCGGCCGCCGCCGGGAAGATCCCCATCCTGGTCGTCTACGACATCCCCAACCGCGACTGCGGCGGGGCCAGCGGCGGCGGGGCGCCATCGCACGACGCCTACCGGGCCTGGATCGACCAGGTCGCCGCCGGCCTCGCCGGGCGGCCCGCGGCCATCGTGCTCGAACCCGACGTGCTCGCGCTCATGACGAACTGCCAGAGCGGCGACCAGCAGAGCCAGACCACGGCGTCGATCGCCTACGCCGGCAAGCGGCTCAAGGCCGGCTCTTCCCAGGCGAAGGTGTACTTCGACATCGGGCACTCCGCCTGGCTTTCGCCCGGCGACGCCGCCTCGCGGCTGCGGGCCGCCGACATCTCGAACAGCGCCGACGGCATCTCCACCAACGTCTCCAACTACCGCGCCACCGGCGACGAGGTCGCCTACGACAAGGCGGTCCTCGGCCAGCTCGGCGACTCGCGGCTGAAAGGCGTGATCGACACCAGCCGCAACGGCAACGGGCCGGCGGGCAGCGAGTGGTGCGACCCGGCCGGGCGCGCGATCGGCACCGCCAGCACCGACCAGACCGGCGACAGCGCGATCGCCGCCTACCTCTGGGTCAAGCCGCCGGGCGAAGCGGACGGCTGCATCGCCACCGCCGGCCAGTTCGTGCCGCAGCGGGCCTACGACCTCGCCGTCGCCGCCGGTCCGGTCCCGACCACCACCCCCACCACACCGACGAGCAGCACCACGCCCACGACGCCGACCAGCACCACCCCGCAGCCGACCGGCGGCTGCAAGGTCACGCACCGGGTGGTCAGCACGTGGTCGACCGGGTACACCGGCGAGATCGTCCTCGAAAACCGCGGCGCGCCGGTCGACCACTGGACGCTCACCTTCTCCGCGCCCGGGGTGACCGTCGGCCAGGGCTGGAACGGCACGTGGACCGACACCGGCGACGTCGTCAAGGTCGACAACGCGTCCTGGAACGGCTCCCTCGCCACGAACGCGACCGCGACGATCGGCTACAACGCGAGCTACACCGGCGGCACGCCACCGTTCCAGGCGCCGACGCTCAACGGGACGTCATGCGGCTGACACCCCCAACCGCGCGAACCTGAACGGCCGCAACGGTTCCGGGCGGACACGGTCGAGCGCCCACGTCGCGAGGGCTTCCCCCACCGCCGGCGTGAGCGCGAAACCGTGTCCGCTCCAGCCCGTGCCGACGAGCACAGAACCGAAGCCGGGCACCGCGTCGAGCACCGGGATCCCGTCGATCGTGCTGGTGTCGGCGCGGCTGTTGTCCACGGCGAGCACCTGCGCGCCCGCCAGGGCCGGGATGGTCGCGGCCGCGTCGGCGACGCTCGCGCGCAGGACGTCGGGATCGGGCGTGCCGACGCCACGCACCGGGTCCCAGCCGCCGGGACGGCCGCCGGAGAGCATCACGCGGCCGTCGTCGGTCAGCTTGACCGACAGCGAGCGTCGCGTGTGGCCGATCTGGTGCTCGAGCGAGAACCCCGGCGGGGGTGCGACGAACGTGACCTGGGTGGCCTTCTCCCACAAGGGAAGGCTCAGCCCGAACGCGTCCGCGAGCAGGCGCGGCGTCGACCGGTTGGCCACGACGATCACCCCGCGGCCGGCCCGCAGGGACTCGTCCCCGGCCAGGCGCAGGACGACCGAGCCGTCCGGGTGGGGCTCCAGCGCGGTCACCGCGGTGTGCTCGCGGACGCGGGCTCCGCACTGCTCGGCGGCCTTCGCGAACGCCCGCGTGGTCGCCGGGTGGTCGGCGGTGCCGTCTTCGGGGGTGTGGAGCGCGAACCGGAGGTCCTCGGCCAGCCCCGGCTCCAGCTCCGCCAGCTCGTCACGATCGACGACGCGGCACGGGATCCCGGCCGCCTGCTGGGCTTGCACCCTCGCCGGCAGGCTCTGCCAGCCCGACCCGCCGGCGACCTCGACGTCGTAGACGGTGAGCAAGCCGTTGCGGCGGTACCCGGTCGGCGTCCCCAGCTGCGCGTCCAAGTCCGGCCACAGCTCCAGGGCGCGGCGGGCCAGCGGGAGTTCCCGGAGGTCCCGGCCGCCGGCCCGCACACCGCGCCGCCCGGGGCCGCCCGACGCGCCGGACGCGAGCTCGTCCGCTTCCAGGAGAACGACTTCCGCGCCGCGGCGGGCGAGGTTCCACGCGGTGGCGGCCCCCATGGCGCCACCGCCGATGACGGCGTACTCGACGGACATTCAGCTGACCCTTTCCAGGAATCGGCGGGTGCGGACCTCGCGCGGGGCGTCGAGGACCTGGTCGGCCGGCCCCCGTTCGACGATCCGGCCCTGGTCCATGAAGACGATCGTGTCCGCGACCTGCCGGGCGAAGCCCATTTCGTGCGTGACGATGACCATGGTCAGGTCGTCGCGGGCCAGGTCGCGCAGGACGTCGAGCACCTCGCCCACGAGTTCGGGGTCCAGCGCGCTGGTGGGTTCGTCGAACAGCATGAGCTTCGGCCGCATGCACAGGGCGCGGGCGATGGCGACGCGCTGCTGCTGCCCGCCGGACAGCTGCGCCGGGTAGCTCGCGTGCTTGTCGGCCAGCCCGACCTTGGCGAGCAGTTCCTCCGCGTGCCGCACGGCTTCGCGCCGCGGCACGCCGAGGACGCGGACCGGTGCCTCGATCAGGTTCTGCAGCACCGTGAAGTGGGAGAACAGGTTGAACTGCTGGAACACCATCCCGATGTCCCGCCGGTCGCGGCGGGCCTGGCGCGGCGTGGCCTGCTGGAGGTCGGCGCCGGCGCGCCGGTAGCCGACCAGGCCGCCGTCCACGAGGATCGTGCCCGCCTGGATCTGCTCCAGGTTGTTGATGCAGCGCAGCAGGGTGCTCTTGCCGGACCCCGACGGGCCGATCACGCAGACGACCTCGCCGCGCCCGACGACCAGGTCGACGTCACGCAGGACTTCGGCGGCGCCGTAGGACTTGCGCACCCGCCGGATTTCCACGGCCGGGGCGGTCATCGGAGCTCCCCGCGGTCGAAGTGACGCTCGACGCGACGCTGGACGACGGTCAGCAGCGCCGTGACGACGAGGTACCAGAACGTCACGACCAGCAGCAGCGGGATCGTCTCGTAGGTGCGCGCGTAGATGATCTGCGCGCTGTAGAGGAGTTCCGGCATGGCGATGACGCTGACGATCGACGTCGTCTTCACGACGTTGACGAACTGGTTGGTCAGCGGCGGCACGATGGCACGCATGGCCTGCGGCAGCACGATCCGGCGCAGCGCCAGCACACCCGGCATACCCAGCGCTTCGGCCGCTTCACGCTGGCCGCGGCCGACGGAGATCAGCCCGGCGCGGAAGATCTCCGCGCAGTACGCCGCTTCGTGCAGCGTCAGCCCGATGATCGCGGCACCCGCCACCGTGACGACGGAGTTGGTGTCGAGCGTGAAGAGCTTCGGGTACAGCGCGGCCAGGTTGTACAACAGGAGCAGCAACACCAGCAGCGGAGTCGCGCGGAAGACCCAGATGTACGCGCCGGCGACCGTGGTGAGCACCCGGTTCGCCGACTGGCGCATCATGGCCAGGCCGACACCGGCCACTATGGACAGTGCCATCGAGAGCACCGCCAGTTCCAGGGTGTGCCCCAGCCCCAGCAGGATCGACGGGCTGAAGACGTAGTGCCCGAACGCCGGCCACGAGAAGTTCCGGTTCGTGAACGCCGACCCGAGGAGCAGCGCGACGAGCCCGGCGACGACCAGGCCGGCGACCCACGTGCCGTACTTCTTCCGGCCGATGATCCGCGCGGGCGGCGCGCCGCCGAGGGAGACCGTGCTCATGACTGTCCTTTCAGGATTTCCGAGGTGTCGAGGTGGTTCTCCTGCAGGCCCCACTTGGCCAGGATCGTGCGGTAGGTGCCGTCGGCCATCAGCCGGTCCACGGCCTCGTGGACGGCGCCGGTCAGCGGCGAATCCCGCTTGAGGCCCAGTGCCACGATCGCCCGCTTGTACCGGCCCGCCAGGCGGAACAGGTCCGGCGACTTGCTCGCGACGTACTGCGTCAGGGAGATCGAGAAGTACAGGACGTCGATGCGGCTGCTGCGCAGCGCGAGCACCGCCGCGGTGCCGTTGGGGAACAGGCTGAGCCGCCAGCCGGGCCGGCCCGCGGCGGCGCAGGTGCCCGCCGCCTGGTCCAGCTGGCCCTGCTGGACCGACCCGACGACCACGCCGACCGCGTGGCCGCACAAGTCCACATAGGAATCGACCGGGAAGTCCGTGCGGTGGTTGGCGAGGAAGCCCTGGCCGCCGTTGTAGTAGGTGACGAAGTCGGCTTTCTTCCGCCGCTCCGCGGTGGGGCTGAGCGAGGCGAGCACGAGGTCGTAGCGCCCGGCGGCGAGGCCGGGCACGACCGCGTCGACGTTCGTCGGGACCGGGTCGGTGCCGACGCAGAAGACGTCGGCGATGGCCTGGCTCAGGTCGCGGTCGAACCCGACGATGGTCGCGTCGTCTTCGGCGTAGTACGCCATCGGCGGCGTGTCCGGCACCATCGCGACCCGGAACGCGCCGCGCTGGCGGATCGGGGCCGGCAACGCCGTGGTCAGGGCCGGGTCGCACCGGCCGTGCGGGCGGGCCACCAGCGCGGGGTCGGCGGTGCCCGCCGAGCCGAGCCCGCAGCCCGCCACGGCCAGCGCCGGGATCAGGACCGCGGCCAGCAGCCGTCTTGTTCGGTTCATGTCACTACCTCCACCCGTCCGGGGTGATGTAGTGTGTACTTCATGAAATCTCGATTGTCTAGTGAGCACTAGATGGACCTGACGAAACGCATCGCCCAGGTTCGGGAGCAGCTGAGCGCCGGCGGGATCCGGGTGGTGGACTTCTTCGCCGCGCACCCGGCGGAGGCGTCGGTCTTCTCCGCCCAGGAGATCGCCCGCCGCGCGGAAGTCAGCGACGCGACGGTCATCCGCACGGTCAAGCAGCTGGGCTTCAGCGGGCTCGGCGAACTGCGCCGCGCGGCCGCGGCCATGCTCAATCCCGTCCGCGACCCGGAACAGACGCTCGCCGAGCACCTGACGCAGTCCGACGACACCGGCCGGCTCCTGGCCAAGATCAGCCTGGACGCCGCCGAGCTCGTCCGCGCGGTGCCGCGTTCGGTGCCGCCGGAGACGTTCGACGCGGCGACGCGGATCCTGGCCGCGTCGACGCACACCCTGGTCGTCGGCTACGGCTCCGCGCACCCCGTGGCCGATTCGCTCGCACTCGGCCTCCGGCGCATCGGCCGCCGGGCCGGCGCGACCGGGCTGACGGGCTACAACTTCGCCGACGAGCTCAGCCAGCTGGACGCCGGCTCGGCGCTGGTGCTCGTCGCCCCGCTGCGCCACGTGCGCGAGCACGACGTGGCGATCAGCGAGGCGCTGCGGATCGGCTGCCCGATCGTGCTGATCACCGAGGTGCTGGCCAGCCACTTCGCCGACCGGGTCGGCACGGTGCTCGTCACGCCGTCGACGGAGAACCTGTTGCCCAGCAACCTCGTCGCGCAGCTGCTGCTCGTGGACGCGTTGCTGCTGGCGGTTTCGGCGACGGACACCGACCGGGCGCTGAACGGCTGGAAGACGACCAACCGGCTGCGCACGGAACTCGTCGAAGGCAGCCTCGACGTGCCCCTGACCCCGGCGAAGTTCCCCCTGCCCAGCAGCTGACTACCCGGCCGCGCGGGTGGCTCGCGCGGCCAGGTCGGCGAAGGCCGTCCGCAGCTCCGGCGGACCGACCACGTCGAGGTCGGCGTCGAACCGCAGCAGCCCCGCGGCCAGCGCCGCCCACGACCAGGACCCGGTGCGCAGCCGCGTCTTCCCCGGCGCGATCTCCTCGGCGACGCCGTCGCCGGCGAACGGCGCGACCTCGGCGAGCGGCAGGTCGAGGACCACTTCGCCCTGGCACGGCCACGCGTCGGAGCCGGCGGAGCCCTTGAACCGCGCGGCGAGGAACGTGGCGACGTCCCCGCCCGGCACCTCCCGCGGGGTGAACCGGGGTCCGTTCGGCACGCGCAGTTCCAGCCGGTCGACGCGGTAGGTCCGCCAGTCGTCGCGGGCGGCGTCCCAGCCGACCAGGTACCAGCGGCCGTTGCGGACGACCAGGTGGTGCGGCCGCACCTGGCGCCGGCGGGGCGGGTCCCCGTAGTCGAACCGCACTTCCTCGGTCGCCCGGATCGCCGAGCTGAGCGCGAGCAGGACGTCCGTGCCGACCTGCGTGTCCCGCGCGGCCGCGGTGATTTCGAGCTGGTCGACGCGCTGCCGCAGCCGGGCCGGCATCACCTGGCGGACCGTGGCCAAGGCCCGGGCGGCGGCCTCCTCGATGCCCGCGCCGGTCCCGACCGCGATCCGCAGCGCCACCGCGAGCGCGACCGCCTGCTCTTCGTCGAACAGCAGCGGCGGCATCTGCCGGCCGGCTTCGAGCCGGTAGCCGCCGTCGGGCCCCTTGACCGCCTGGACGGGGTAGCCGAGCTCGCGCAGCCGGTCGACGTCGCGGCGCACGGTCCGCTCGCTGACGCCGAGCCGGCCGGCGAGCAGCGCGCCCGGCCAGTCCCGGCGCACCTGCAGCAGGGACAGCAGCGAGAGCAGGCGACTCGAGGTCGCCGTCGAGGAGGCGGTCGGCACGGTTTTCATGATGCCACGAGAAGCGGACGTTCCCTGACCGCTACTGCTGACACGGTGGCTCTCGTCGGAGAACACCACTCGCAAAGGAACCCCATGTCTCTCACCACTGCCGCCCACCTCAACTTCACCGGCCAGGCCCGCGCGGCCCTCGAGTTCTACGCGTCGGTCTTCGGCGGCCAGGCCGTGGTCGTCACCTACGGCGACTTCGGGATGCCCGCCGAGCTCCCCGACGCGGGCAAGGTGGTCTTCGGTCAGGTCACCGCGGACAACGGCTTCCGGGTGCTGGCCTACGACGTCCCCGGCACCGACGGACCGGCCACCCCGGCCGCACCCACGACCCGCCGCGAGAACGGCACCACGATCACGAAGGAGCCGTTCTTCCTCTCGGTCCGCGGGTCTTCCGTAGAGGAGGTCGCGCCGCTGTGGAAGGGACTCGCCGAAGGAGCGACGGTCATCGAGGAGTTCGGACCGGCCCCGTGGGCGCCCGCGTTCGGCATGCTCGCCGACCGGTTCGGCGTCACGTGGGTCATCGACGTCGCCCAGGGCTGACCCGTTCGCGCGGTGGGGTGCGTCGCGCACCCCACCGCGCCCGACCACCGGAATCGCCTTGCCGGTTGTCGATGGGGTTGTTCTCCGGCCGCTACCGCAAGGAGACGGCTCTCGGCCCGATCGACGTGGCCTACGAGCCGCCGCACCTGCGCCGCGCCGGGGGCTGATGCACGCCGGCGCGGCACGGGGCAGACTGTCGGCATGGCCGAAATCGAGGGTATCGACGTCACCGCAGTGCCGAGCGGGACCGGCTGCGCGGAATGCCTCGCCGCCGAGGGCTGGTGGGTGCACCTGCGACGCTGCGCCCAGTGCGGCCACATCGGCTGCTGCGACACCTCGCCCGCCCAGCACGCGACGGCGCACTACAAGGCGACCGGGCACCCGTTCATCCGGAGTTTCGAACCGGGCGAGGACTGGTTCTACAGCTTCGAGACGGGCGAGGCGTACGACGGTCCCGCGCTGGCACCGCCGGAGCACCGCCCGGAGACGCAGCCGGTGCCGGGCCCCGAGGGCCGCGTGCCGGACGACTGGCGCACGCACGTCCACTAGCAGTGCGGCGGTTCCCCCC
>NZ_JBGDMD010000012.1:0-342069 GCF_041679295.1 Amycolatopsis kentuckyensis
GGGGTGCGGACGTTCCTGGTCTGCTCGGCGCGGCCGGCGAGTTCCTCGTCCGGCGGGTAGTCCACACCGAGCAGCGTCAAACCGTGAGCCGGGGCGACCGCACTGTCGCGGATCCCGCTCTCGAGCACCTTCACCGGCCAGCCGTCGCTACGGCGGCCGTCACCGACCAAGAGCAGCACGCCGACCAGGCTGCGGACCATCGAATGGCAGAAGGCGTCCGCCGAGACCCGGACCTCCAGCAGGTGCTCGTCCACCCGCGCCCACTCCAGGCGCTGCAGCTCGCGGATCGTCGTGCCGCCGTCGCGTTGCTTGCAGTACGCCGCGAAGTCGTGCAGGCCCAGCAGTTCCGCGGCCGCCGCGTTCATCGCGTCCGTCGACAGTGGACGGTTCCACGCCAGCGTGTCGTGGCGGCGCAACGGGTCCACGCCCCACGGCGCGTCCGAAACCCGGTAGCGGTAGTGCCGGCGGATGGCCGAGAACCGGGCGTCGAAACCCTCGGGGGCGACCCGCGCGCCCAGCACCCGGACGTCGCCGGGCAGCAGGCGGTTCCACCGGCCCGTCATGCGGGCCAGGTCCGGGATGCCGTCCGAAGACACCGGAATACGTCCGGTCGGAGATGAAAGCGGCACGACGTCGACGTGCACCACCTGGCCCGTCGCGTGCACTCCGGCGTCCGTGCGGCCCGCCACGACCACGGACTTGGGCACCGAGGCCCCGGGTGGCTGCCGCTGCAGCGCCTCCTCCAGGAGCCCCTGGACCGTCCGGCGGCCCGGCTGGCGGGCCCAGCCCGAGAAGTCCGTGCCGTCGTAGGAGACGTCCAGGCGCAGACGAACGAGCCCGCCCTCCCCAGGGGGAGTGGCGGGCTCGTCCGGTGTCGAATCTGCCGTCAGGACGTCAGTCCTTCTTGGCGTCCGCGTCGTCCGAAGCCGGGGCCTCGGTCTCCGCGGTGGTGTCCTCGGCCTTGGCCTCCTCGGCAGCGGGAGCCTCCTCGGTGGAGGTGGTCTCCTCGGCAGCCGGAGCGGCGGCGGGCTTCTCGTCCTTCGCGAACTTCGTCTTGCGGGCGCGCTCGGCTTCCGAAGTCACCGTCTTCTCGGCCACCAGCTCGATGACCGCCATCTTGGCGTTGTCACCCTTGCGCGGCATCGTCTTGGTGATCCGGGTGTAGCCACCGTCGCGCTCGGCGAAGTGCGGGCCGATCTCCGCGAACAGCTTGTGGACGACGTCCTTGTCACGGACGACGCGCTGCACCTGACGGCGGTTGTGCAGGTCGCCCCGCTTCGCCTTGGTGATCAGCTTCTCGGCCAGCGGACGGACCCGCTTCGCCTTCGCCTCGGTGGTGGTGATCTTGCCGTGCTCGAACAGCTGCGTGGCCAAGTTGGCCAGGATCAGCCGCTCGTGCGCGGACGACCCGCCGAGCCGGGCTCCCTTGGTAGGGGTGGGCATTGGTTCTCCTAGTTCAGCTCACAGCGTCCAGGCACACGGCCTCAGAGCTGCTCGGTCTCTGCGTAGTCCTGGCCATCGTCGTGGCCGTCCGAAATCCCGTCGGCGATGCCACCGACACCCTCCGACCAGCCTTCACCGTCGTAGCTGGCGGCCGCCGCGGTCGGGTCGAACCCGGGCGGGCTGTCCTTCAGCGCGAGGCCGAGGCCGACGAGCTTGAGCTTGACCTCGTCGATCGACTTGGCGCCGAAGTTGCGGATGTCGAGCAGGTCCGCCTCGCTGCGCGAGACGAGCTCGCCCACCGTGTGGATGCCCTCGCGCTTGAGGCAGTTGTACGACCGGACGGTGAGGTCCAGGTCCTCGATCGGCATCGCGTAGGCGGCGATGGTGTCCGCCTCCTGCGGCGACGGGCCGATCTCGATGCCCTCGGCGTCGACGTTCAGCTCGCGGGCGAGACCGAACAGCTCCACCAGCGTCTTGCCGGCCGACGCGACCGCGTCGCGCGGCGTGATCGACGGCTTGGTCTCGACGTCCAGGATCAGCTTGTCGAAGTCGGTGCGCTGCTCGACACGGGTGGCCTCGACCTTGTAGGTCACCTTGAGCACCGGCGAGTAGATCGAGTCGACCGGGATCCGGCCGATCTCCGCGCCCGCCTGCTTGTTCTGCAGGGCCGGAACGTAACCGCGGCCGCGCTCGACGACGAGCTCGATCTCGAGCTTGCCCTTGCCGTTCAGCGACGCGATGTGCAGATCCGGGTTGTGCACGGTGACACCCGCCGGCGGCACGATGTCGGCCGCCGTGACCTCACCCGGGCCCTGCTTGCGCAGGTACATGGTGACCGGCTCGTCCTCTTCCGAGGACACCACGAGCTCCTTGAGGTTCAGGATGATGTCGGTGACGTCTTCCTTCACCCCGGGAACGGTGGTGAACTCGTGCAGCACGCCGTCGATGCGGATGCTCGTCACGGCCGCGCCCGGGATGGACGACAGCAGCGTACGACGCAGCGAGTTGCCGAGCGTGTAGCCGAAGCCGGGCTCCAGCGGTTCGATGGTGAACCGGGAGCGGGTCTCGTTGACCGTCTCTTCGCCGAGAGCCGGCCGCTGGGAAATCAGCATTCCTTGTTTTCCTTTCCAGACGACGCCCGCCATATGACGTCGAAGGGATGGCGTAGGCGGCGGCGCACCTGTCGCGCCGCCGCCCGTACTCCAGCCGGGGCCGGACTACTTCGAGTAGAGCTCGACGATCAGCTGTTCCTGAACCGGAACATCGATCTGCGCACGCTCCGGGAGCTGGTGGACCAGCACGCGGAGGTTGGACTGGACGACCTGCAGCCACGCCGGGATCGGGCGGTCGCCGAAGGACTCCTTGGCCACGACGAAGGGCAGCATCGAGAACGACTTCGGCCGCACGTCGATGATGTCCCACTTGGTGACCTGGTACGACGGGACGTTGACCTTGACGCCGTTGACCAGGAAGTGGCCGTGGCTCACCAGCTGACGCGCCTGACGGCGGGTGCGGGCGATGCCGGCGCGGTAGATCACGTTGTCCAGGCGGGACTCGAGGATCTGCAGCAGGTTCTCACCGGTCTTGCCGGGACGCCGGACGGCTTCCTTGTAGTACCGGACGAACTGACGCTCGAGAACGCCGTAGGTGTAGCGAGCCTTCTGCTTCTCCTGCGACTGCAGGAGGTACTCGGACTCCTTGATGCGCCCGCGGCCGTGCTGGCCCGGCGGGTAGGGGCGACGCTCGAAAGCCTGGTCGCCGCCGATGAGGTCAACCTTGAGGCGACGCGAAATACGCGTCGCGGGGCCGGTGTAACGAGCCATTTCTTCTTACTCCTCCCCGTTCCTCAGACCCGGCGCCGCTTGGGCGGGCGGCAGCCGTTGTGAGGCTGCGGGGTCACGTCCTGGATGGTGCCGACCTCGAGGCCGGCCGCCTGCAGCGAGCGGATCGCCGTCTCGCGGCCCGAACCCGGGCCCTTCACGAAGACGTCGACCTTCTTCATGCCGTGCTCGGCGGCCTTGCGGGCAGCGTTCTCGGCGGCCATCTGCGCGGCGAACGGGGTGGACTTGCGGGAGCCCTTGAAGCCCACGTGACCACTCGACGCCCACGCGATCACGGCACCGGTCGGGTCCGTGATCGAGACGATGGTGTTGTTGAAGGTGCTCTTGATGTGCGCGTGACCGTGCGCGACATTCTTCTTTTCCTTGCGGCGGACCTTCTTGGCCCCGGCCGCAGTACGAGACTTCGGTGGCATGTTCTGAGGGTTCTCCTGTTAGCGCGCGTTCTCTTGGTGAGCGGCGACCGCTTCGGCCTGGCCGCGCCGGATGATCGAACCGGCGTCGGTGTACAGGTTGCGGAGCGCCATCGGGCGGGCGTAGAGCGCCTTGGGCGAGACACAAGCCGAGCCGCGGCGCTGAACGCCACCCATCTGCACGACCTTCTTGCCCTGGACGCTCACTTCTTGCCAGCCTTCTTCTTGCCGGCAACCGTCTTCTTCGGACCCTTGCGGGTACGGGCGTTGGTCTTCGTGCGCTGCCCGCGGACGGGAAGTCCGCGGCGCCAGCGAAGGCCCTCGTAGCACCCGATCTCGATCTTCCGACGGATGTCGGCGTTCACCTCGCGGCGAAGGTCACCCTCGACCTTGAAGTTCTCTTCGATGTACGTACGCAGCTTCGCGAGGTCGTCATCGCTGAGGTCTTTGACGCGGGTGTCCGCGTTGAGCTCGGCAGCCTTGATGAGCTGCTTCGAGCGGGTACGGCCGATGCCGTAGATGTACGTAAGCGCGATCTCCAACCGCTTCTCGCGGGGGAGGTCTACGCCAGCGAGTCGTGCCATTGGCGCTGATGCTCCTTCATTGAGTTCATCTTCAGGTCTGCTCCCCGTCCGGTTCCGGGACCGACTCGCCTGTCGTGCCCTCGGCTTGCGCCTCGGGTGTCCCAGCCCCGGCCTGAAGTCCGGGGGTGAACCGGGCCATTCGCGTGGCCCGGCAGGTGCGGGGAGGTTGTGTAGCCGTCAATCCACTCTGCTCGAGTGCTTGGCGATCAGATCAGCCCTGCCGCTGCTTGTGCCGCAGGTTCTCGCAGATCACCATGATCCGGCCGTGCCGGCGGATCACCTTGCACTTGTCGCAGATCTTCTTGACGCTCGGCTGGACCTTCACGTCTTCTGCTCTCCTAGTAGCTGCTCTTCGTGATCACTTGTAGCGGTAGACGATGCGACCACGAGAGAGGTCGTAGGGCGAGAGCTCCACGACAACCCTGTCCTCGGGCAGGATGCGGATGTAGTGCTGCCGCATCTTGCCGCTGATGTGTGCCAGGACCTTGTGACCGTTCTCCAACTCGACGCGGAACATCGCGTTGGGGAGCGGCTCGACTACGCGGCCTTCGACCTCGATGGCCCCGTCTTTCTTCGCCATGTCCTCCGCATTTCCCTGTCGGTATCGTCTGTCGCCACACCTGATCAACTCGAGCACTAGTGCTGGGTCGGGTGTTGCGTGGCACACTGGTGCCCGGCTCCCAAGACCGTGAATTCACGAGCGCGCAGGATCCGGGCGCGATAAGTGCGCCGACTTGATAGTGTACGCAGGTCGTGTCGCGACCCCCAAACCGGGGGTGACCATGCTAAAGGACCGTGCAGGTGGACGTGATGGCGATCACCTCGTGTGGGTGAATGCGCAGGTCAGGCTTCTTCGGGTGCGGTGAGCACCCAGGGGCCTTCTTCGGTGATCGCCACCGTGTGCTCCCAGTGGGCCGCGCGGGAGCCATCGGCCGTGACGACCGTCCAGCCGTCGTCCAGCTCGCGGGTCTCGCCGCCACCGCCGGTCAGCATCGGCTCGATCGCCAGGGCCATGCCGGGCTTCAGCCGCGGGCCCTTGCCCGGCTTGCCGACGTTCGGCAGGAACGGGTCCATGTGCATCTGGCGGCCGATGCCGTGGCCGCCGTACTCGACGATCATCCCGTACTCGACGCCGTCGTCGCGGCCCGCGCGTTCGGCGGCCGACTGGACGGCGTAGGAGATGTCGGTCAACCGGCCGCCGGCGCTGACCGCCTCGATGCCGGCCCACATCGCCGCTTCGGTCGCCGCGGACAGCGCCAGGTCGGCGTCGGAGACCGCGCCGACGGCCAGCGTGACGGCGGAGTCGCCGTGCCAGCCGTCGAGGATCGCGCCGCAGTCGACGGAGATGATGTCGCCGTCGGCCAGCACCTGCGTCTTCGCCGGGATGCCGTGGACGATCTGCTCGTTCACCGACGCGCAGATCGACGCGGGGAAACCGTGGTAGCCCTTGAACGACGGCACCGCGCCGGCGTCCCGGATCGTCTGCTCGGCCAGCTCGTCGAGCTCGGCCGTGCTGACACCCGGTTTCGCGATGGCGCGGACCGCCGCGAGCGTGCGGGCGACGACGAGTCCCGCGGCCCGCATCGCCTGCAGCTCGTCCGGGGTCTTGACCTCGATCATGCGCCCACGGCGGAGCACTTGCAGAACACGCAATCCTCCGAGGTTCACGTGCGGTCGCGCAGCGCTTTCAGCACCCGGCCGGAGATCTCCTCGACGCTGCCGACGCCGTCGACGGTCACCAGGATGTCGGCGTAGTACTCCAGCAGCGGCGCGGTGTCCGACACGTAGATCTGCTGGCGGCGGCGGATGACCTCTTCGGTGTCGTCCGCGCGGCCGCGGGACATGAGCCGGCCGACGACGACGTCCTCGGGCACCTGCAGCTGGATCACGGCGTCGAGCGAGACGTCGGCGTCGCCCAGGATCTCCCCGAGCACCTCGGCCTGCTTCGTGTTGCGGGGGAAGCCGTCGAGCAGGAAGCCGGCCTTCGCGTCCGGCTCCGCCAGGCGCTCGCGGACCATTTCGTTCGTCACCGAGTCGGGCACGAGCTCGCCGGAGTCCAGGTAGCGCTTGGCTTCCTGGCCCAGCGGGGTCTCCTGGCCGACGTGCGCGCGGAACAGCTCGCCCGTGGAGATGTGCGGGATGCGCAGCTGCTCCGACAGAGCCACCGCCTGCGTACCTTTGCCCGCGCCGGGCGGACCCACGAGAACCAGCCGCGTCACTTCAAGAACCCTTCGTAGTTGCGCTGCATCAGCTGGCTTTCGATCTGCTTCACGGTGTCGAGCCCGACACCGACCATGATCAGCACAGCCGTGCCACCGAACGGGAAGTTCTGGTTGTTCCCGCTACCGGTCACCGACAGGAAGAAGTTCGGAAGGATCGCGATGATGCCCAGGTACAGCGAACCGGGCAGGGTGATCCGGCCCAGGACGAAGCTCAGGTACTCGGCCGTCGGGCGGCCCGGGCGGATGCCCGGGATGAACCCGCCGAACTTCTTCATCTCTTCCGCACGCTCGTCCACGTTGAACGTGATCGTGATGTAGAAGTACGTGAAGAAGATGATCAGGCCGAAGTACAGCGCGATGTGCACCCAGCTGGACTGGTTCACGATGTAGTTCTTGATGAAGACCTGCCAGCCGGAGTTGCTGTTCTGGTCGCCGACGAGGCGGCTGATCAGGTCCGGCAGGTACAGCAGGGAAGACGCGAAGATGACCGGGATGACGCCGGCCTGGTTCACCTTGATCGGCAGGTAGGTCGACGTGCCGCCGTACATCCGGCGGCCGATCATGCGCTTGGCGTACTGCACCGGGATCCGGCGCTGCCCCTGCTCGACGAAGATGACGCTCGCGATGATCACGAGCCCGAAGATGCAGATCATCGTCAGCGCGATGCCACCGCCGTTGGACAGGATGTTCCCGCCCTCGACCGGGATGCGCGCGGCGATGTTCAGGAAGATCAGGACGGACATGCCGTTGCCGACGCCGCGCTCGGTGATCAGCTCGCCCAGCCACATCATGACGGCGGTGCCCGCGGTCATGGTGATGACGATGATCGCCAGCGAGTAGACGCTGTTGTCCGGAATGATCGGCTGGTCGCAGTCGGGGAAGAGCTGCTTGCGGTCCGCGAGCGCGACCACGCCGGTGGCCTGCAGGATCGCCAGCGCGACCGTGAGGTACCGGGTGTACTGGGTCAGCTTGCCCTGGCCGGACTGGCCTTCCTTCTTCAGCTCCTCGAACCGCGGGATGACCACGGTCAGCAGCTGGATGATGATGCTCGCCGTGATGTACGGCATGATGCCGGTCGAGAAGAGCGACAGCTGCAGCAGCGCACCGCCGCTGAACAGGTTCAGCAGCTGGTAGACGCCTTCCTGCTGCGCCTGGGAGCTACAGGCCTGTACCGCCCCGTAGGAGATCCCGGGTGCCGGAATGGTCGCACCGATTCGGTAGACCGCGACGATGGCTAGCGTGAACAGGATCTTCTTGCGTAGATCCGGCGTCGCGAGAGCCGAGCGGAAGGCGCTGAACACGCGGGGGACCTCCTCGGCGTCGTCGGCCGTCCTCAACCGACGATCGGCTTGGCCGGCACGGGGGCCGGCAGGAACACACAGCACTACTGGCAGGCAAGCCAGGAACGCTTCGGGGCACACTCGTCCCGAAGCGTGTCGCCGACTCTAACAGCTTCACAGGGCGTGTCCGCAGTCCGTGTGCGTTTTCCGTACCAAGGTTGCTCCGGCGGGTTGATCCACATCGCCGTCTTGGCCGTATTCCTTGACAGATTGTGGCTCAAGCGTTCGACGTCGCGAGCACGCCGGCCAGGCCGACGAGGACCACGCCGGTCCCCCGGTCCACGTTCCGGCGGGTCCGCCGGGTGAGCTTGATCGACTTCAGGCCGGCGCCGACCCCGACGTAGACCGAACCGGCCAGGAACTCGGCGAGCAGGTAGACGGCGCCGAGCAGCGCGATCTGCGCTGGAAACGGTCCGTGACCTGCGTCGATGAACTGCGGGACGAACGCGGTGAAGATCAGGATCGCCTTGGGGTTGGTGATCGCGACACCGAACTCCTTGCGCGTCACGCGCCAGGCCGACGCCGGCTGCGTGTCCGGTTCGGGGACGTCCGTTTTGCCCCGGAAAGTCGACCACAACAGGCGCAGGCCGAGGTAGAGCAGGTAGCCGGCGCCGGCCCACTTGATGATCGTCAAGGCGGTCTCGGACGCGGCCAGCAGCTGCCCCAGCCCGGCCGCGACAGCCGTGATCAACAGGGTGAACGCGGCCAGCCGGCCGGCCAGCCCGGCGAGGCCGCGGCGGACACCGTGCGTCATCCCGTGGTGGAGGCCGAGCAGGTTGTTCGCGCCGGGCGTAAGCGCGATGAGGACGGAAGCCCCGAAGAAGACCAGCAGCCACGACACGTCTCCACGGTAGCCGCCGGGGTCAACGGGGTTCTTCGGGTGGGAGCACGGTGATGGCGACGCCGCTGGGCGGGGTCGGGGTGTCGGCGTAGGCGAGGGCCGGGTCGGCCCAGTTCCTGGACGGCAGCGCGGCGACGACCGCCGCGGCAGCGGCCACGGCGGTGGCCGCGATCAGCAGCCACATGCCGGCGGCGGTGGTGACCTCGAAGTCCAGGCCGTCGGCCATGGCGGACAACCCGGGCCCGTCCATCCCGACGGTGAGGACGACACCGCCGGTGAAGAAGGCCCCGGCGCCGATGAGCCACCGGCCGTGGCGAGGCCGCGCGAAGGCGGTGAAAGCGGCGACGGCGAGCAGGATGACGGCGAGGAGGACGGGAATGCCGATCGGCGAGGCGGCCTGCTCGGCGGCTTCCTGACCGGGGACCTCGAGCCGGCTGCCCCAGGCGGTTTCGGTGACGGTGAGCTGGGTGTCGAAGGCCCCCCGCCGGACGCTGACGTGCTGCTGGAGGCGGAAGAGGGGGAAGAAGAGGCCACCGGCGGCCATGAGCGCGGCCGCGGCGGTGAGAGCCGGCGGGAGGAAGCGCAGGAGCTTGGGGGTTTCGGCTGGTGCCTCGGAAGTCGGAGTCGGTTGCGCCGGCTCGGCCGGCGGTGGGGTGGGGGCCGCGCCGGGCAGTTGGGCGACCGGGAAAGGCAGCTGGGCGACTTGCGGGGCGGGGAAGGGGTCCGCACTCGGCGGGGCTGCGGCTTGCGCCGGGAAGTCCAGCGGGTCCGCCGGGGAGCCGATCTCCGGCCGTGCGGCTTCGGCCGGCGGCACCTCCGCGGGGAAGCTCAGCGGCGACCCCGCTCCCGGCTCCACGCCCGCGACCTTCGGGGCCTCCACCGGGAAGCTCAGCGGCGACCCGGAAGGCTCGGGTGGCTCGGGTGGCTCCTGCGACGGTCTGTCCACCCCTCGATCCTCCGTCCGGACCCGCACCGCGGCAAGGAACCTGTCCGGTCAGCCGTCCTCGGGTGGGAGCACCGTGATCACCACGCCCGACGGCGGCGTCGGCGTGTCCGCGTAAGCCGCCTCCGGATCAGCCCAGCGCGGAGCGCCCCGGTGGCTCAGCACCGCCGCCCCCGCGGCCGCCACCACCGCCGCCAGCAGCACCCACGTGCCGGCCAGGGTCGTGGTCTCCGTCTGTACCCGGCCGTCCTCGCCGAGGCCGCGGAAGCCGTGCACCGCGACCGTGCACACCGCCCCGGCCAGGAACGCCGCGCCCACCAGCGTCGTCCGCCGCGCGGGCCGGCGCCGCACCACGGCGAGGACCGCCGCCGCCAGCAGGACCGCGGCCGCCAGCAGCAGCGGGGCGCCCAGTGGTGCCGAGGACGAGCTGATCTCGCCTTGCCCCGGGAACGTGAAGTCGATCCGCCAGGCTCGCAGCGTCGTCTGCGCGATCCCCGACGGTTCCAGCCCGACCGCCTGCTCGGTGCGGAAGAACGGCAGGAACGTCCCCACGACCGTCAACGCCGTCGCGCCCACGACGAGCACCGGCGCCACGAAAGCCCGCACCGACAACCTCCTCGAGAAACGCCGAAGGCCCGCCTGGCGAACCAGACGGGCCTTCGGCGTGAAACTTACTCAGTTGGTGGTGGCGGAGCCACCGGCCGCTTCGAGCTTCTCCTTGGCGGAACCGGAGAACGCGTCGGCGGTGACGTTCAGCTTGACGCCGTTCACGTCGCCGTTGCCGAGGACCTTCACCAGCTTGCCCTTGCGGACCAGCCCGCCCTTGACCAGCTCGTCGGCACCGATGGTGCCGCCGTCCGGGAAGACGCGGGCGATGTCGCCCACGTTCACCGGCTGGTACTCGGTGCGGAAGCGGTTCTTGAAGCCACGCAGCTTCGGCAGCCGCATGTGGATGGGCATCTGCCCACCCTCGAACCCGGCGGGCACGTTCTTCCGGGCCTTGGTGCCCTTCGTACCGCGACCGGCCGTCTTGCCCTTCGAGCCCTCACCACGACCGACGCGCATCTTCTCGCGCTTGGCGCCCGGAGCCGGACGCAGGTGGTGGATCTTGATGGCCGTCATGCCTTGACCTCCTCGACCTCCACCAGGTGGCGGACGGTGTGGATCAGGCCGCGCACCTGGGGGGTGTCTTCACGCACGACGCTCTGGCGGATCTTGCGCAGCCCGAGGGTGCGCAGCGACTCGCGGTGAGCGTGCTTCGTGCCGATCTTGCTCTTGACCTGGGTGACCTTGAGCTGAGCCATGTCAGACCCCCTGGCCCGCGCGCTGGCGCAGCATCCGGGCCGGCGCGACGTCCTCGAGCGGGAGACCGCGGCGGGCCGCGACCTCTTCGGGACGCTGCAGGCCCTTCAGGGCCGCCACGGTCGCGTGCACGATGTTGATCGCGTTGTCGGAGCCGAGCGACTTCGACAGCACGTCGTGGACACCCGCGCACTCCAGCACCGCGCGCACCGGGCCACCGGCGATGACGCCGGTACCGGCGGACGCCGGACGGAGCAGCACGACACCGGCGGCCTCCTCACCCTGGATCGGGTGCGGGATGGTGCCGCCGACGCGGGGAACGCGGAAGAAGTTCTTCTTCGCTTCCTCGACGCCCTTGGCGATGGCCGCGGGAACTTCCTTGGCCTTGCCGTAGCCGACGCCGACCTGACCGTCGCCGTCGCCGACGACCACCAGGGCGGTGAAGCTGAAGCGACGACCACCCTTGACGACCTTGGCGACGCGGTTGATCGTCACGACCTTCTCGAGGTGCGGGGTCTTGTCCTGGGCCGCCCCGCCACGGCCGCTGTCGCGCCGGTCCCGGCGGTCGCGACGGTCACCGCGGTCGTTGCCGCCCTGCCCGCCGGGTCCACCCTGGCCGCCGCCGAATTGCCGTGTACGTCCCGGCATCAGGCTTTCCTTCCATTCACGAACTGCTGCATCGTCAGAACTCCAACCCCGCCTCGCGGGCGGCGTCGGCGAGCGCGGCGATGCGGCCGTGGTAGGCGTTGCCCCCACGGTCGAACACCACGGCCGAGATCCCGGCGTTCTTGGCGCGCTCGGCGACCAGGGCCCCGACCTTGGCGGCCTTGGCCTTCTTGTCGCCGTCGAACGCCCGCAGGTCCGCCTCGAGGCTGGACGCCGACGCCAGCGTGTGGCCGGCCAGGTCGTCGATGACCTGCACGGCGATGTGCCGCGAGGACCGCTTGACGACCAGGCGCGGACGCTGGTCCGTGCCCGAGACCTTCTTGCGGAGGCGGAAGTGCCGACGGGCCTTCGCGACGCGGCGGCGGGTCGAGATGTCCTTGCCCACCGGCTTGCGCTTCGTAGTCGTGTCGCTCATGATCACTTACCCGTCTTTCCGACCTTGCGGCGGATCTTCTCGCCCTCGTACCGCAGGCCCTTGCCCTTGTACGGGTCCGGGCGCCGCAGCCGGCGGATGACCGCCGAGATCTGGCCGACCTTCTGCTTGTCGATGCCGGAGACCGAGAACCGGGTCGGGCTCTCCACCTTGAAGGTGATGCCCTCCGGCGCCTCGATCTTCACCGGGTGGCTGTAGCCGAGGGCGAACTCGAGGTCCGAGCCCTTGGCCTGCACGCGGTAACCGACACCGTGGATCTCGAGCTTCTTCTCGTAGCCCGACGTCACTCCCACGACCAGGTTGTTCACCAGGGTGCGGGTGAGGCCGTGCAGAGCCTTGCTGGTGCGCTCGTCGTCCGGGCGCTTGACCAGCAGGGTGCCGTCGTCGTCGCGCTCGACCGTGATCGGCTCGGCGACGGTGTGCTCCAGGGTCCCCTTGGGGCCCTTGACGCTGATGTGCTGACCGTTGATGGTCACCTCGACCCCGGAGGGGACGGCGACCGGCAGCTTTCCGATGCGTGACATGTCTGTGCCCCCTTCCTTACCAGACGTAGGCGAGGACTTCGCCGCCCACGCTGTTGCGCTTGGCCTGACGGTCCGTCTGCAGGCCACCGGACGTCGAGATGATCGCGATGCCCAGCCCACCGAGAACGGACGGCAGTTCGGTCGATTTTGCGTAGACCCGCAGGCCGGGCTTGGAGACGCGCCGCAGGCCGGCGATGCTCCGCTCACGGTTGGGGCCGTACTTGAGCTCGACGACCAGGTTCTTGTGCTTCTCGCCCGGCTCGTCGTGGTAACCCGCGATGTAGCCCTCGCGCTTGAGGATCTCGGCGATGTTCGCCTTGAGCTTCGAGTGCGGGAGCTTGACCTCGTCGTGGTACGCCGAGTTCGCGTTGCGCAGACGCGTCAAGAAGTCTGCGATGGGGTCGGTCATCGTCATGGTGACCTGTCAACCTTTCTCGCCCTGGTTCCCCGCCCCAAACGAGGGGCGGGGCCTGTGGCGAAGTGGAGTTTTAAAAGAAGCTCTTACCAGCTGGACTTGCGGACGCCGGGCAGCTCGCCCGCGTGCGCCATCTCGCGAAGGCAGATCCGGCAGAGCCCGAACTTGCGGAACACGGCGTGCGGGCGGCCGCACCGCTGGCAGCGGGTGTAGGCGCGCACGGCGAACTTCGGCTTCTTCGCGGCCTTGTGGACCAGTGCTTTCTTGGCCATCGGCTCAGTTCTCCTTGAACGGGAAGCCGAGCTTGCGCAGCAGCGCCCGGCCCTCGTCGTCGTTCGTGGCGGTCGTGACGACGGTGACGTCCATGCCGCGCGGGCGGTCGATGGAGTCGGGGTCGATCTCGTGGAACATCGACTGCTCGTTGAGACCGAACGTGTAGTTGCCGTGGCCGTCGAACTGCTTCGGCGAAAGCCCGCGGAAGTCGCGGATACGCGGCAGCGCGATGGTCAGCAGCCGGTCGAGGAACTCCCACATGCGGTCGCCGCGCAGCGTGACGCGCGCGCCGATCGGCTGGCCCTCGCGCAGCTTGAACTGCGCGATGGACTTGCGGGCCTTCCGGACCTCGGGCTTCTGGCCCGTGATCAGGGCGAGGTCCTTGACCGCACCCTCGATCAGCTTGCTGTCGCGGGCGGCGTCACCGACGCCCATGTTCACGACGACCTTCACGACGCCCGGGATCTGGTGGACGTTGGCGAAGGAGAACTCCGCCTGCAGCTGGCCCTTGATCTCTTCGCGGTAGCGCACCTTGAGGCGCGGCGCGACCTTCTCTGCGGTGGTCATCAGATGTCCTTACCGTTCCGGCGCGAGATCCGGACCTTCTTGCCGTCCTCGCCGATGCGGTAACCCACCCGGGACGGCTTGCCGTCCGAGTCGACGACCATCACGTTGGAGACGTGGATCGGGGCCTCCTGCGTGACGATGCCACCGGACTGCGCACCGCGCTGGGTCTGGGTGATCCGCGTGTGCTTCTTGATCCGGTTCACGCCCTCGACCAGCACTCGGTCGCGCTCGGGGTAAGCCTGGATGACCTTGCCCTTGGCGCCCTTGTCCTTGCCGGCGATGACGACGACCGTGTCGCCCTTCTTCACCTTCATCACAGCACCTCCGGCGCGAGCGAAATGATCTTCATGAACTTTCGGTCGCGCAGCTCGCGGCCCACCGGGCCGAAGATGCGGGTGCCCCGGGGCTCGTTGTCGTTCTTGATGAGCACGGCGGCGTTCTCGTCGAACCGGATGTAGGAACCGTCCGGACGACGACGCTCCTTGACCGTGCGGACGATGACGGCCTTGACGACGTCGCCCTTCTTCACCCCGGCAGCCGGGATGGCGTCCTTCACGGTGGCGACGATGATGTCGCCGATGCCGGCGTAGCGCCGCCCGGAACCACCGAGAACGCGGATGCAGAGGATTTCCTTCGCACCCGTGTTGTCGGCTACCCGAAGCCGCGACTCCTGCTGGATCACGTCAACTCCTGTATGTCGCGCCGGTTCTCGCCCGCTTGTGAAGTCCACACTGGCGAGCCTTGCGGAACTAAAGACTCTGAAAGAGCCCTGCTTACTTGGCCTTCTCCACGATCTGCACCAGGCGCCACCGCTTCGATGCCGACAGCGGGCGGGTCTCCATCAGGGTGACCCGGTCGCCCACGCCCGCCTCGTTGTTCTCGTCGTGCACCTTGACCTTGGTGGTGCTGCGGACGACCTTCGAGTAACGGGGGTGCTTCTTGCGGTCCTCGAGCTCGACCACGATCGTCTTGTTCATCTTGTCCGAGACGACGTAGCCCTCGCGGACCTTGCGGTCGTTCCGGGCCGGCGTCTCGGTGGTGGGCTCGCTCATGCGGCACCTTCACTCTCGGCGTCGGGGGCAACGGACAGGCCGAGTTCGCGCTCGCGCATGACCGTGTAGATCCGCGCGATGTCCGTGCGGACGGTGCGCAGACGGCGGTTGTTGTCGAGCTGCCCGGTCGCCATCTGGAAGCGGAGGTTGAAGAGCTCCTCCTTGTATTCCTTCAGACGCAGGACGAGCTCTTCCGCGGTGAGCTCACGCAGCTCCGATGCCAGAGCACCAGCGTTCGCCATCAGAACTCACCACCTTCACGGGTCACGATGCGGCACTTCATGGGCAGCTTGTGGATCGCGCGGCGGAGCGCCTCACGGGCGGTCTCCTCGTTCGGGAACGAGATCTCGAACATCACGCGGCCCGGCTTCACGTTGGCGATCCACCACTCGGGCGAACCCTTACCGGAACCCATGCGGGTTTCCGCCGGCTTCTTGGTCAGCGGGCGGTCCGGGTAGATGGTCGTCCACACCTTGCCGCCACGCTTGATGTGACGGGTCATGGCGATACGAGCGGACTCGATCTGCCGGTTCGTCACGTAGCTGTGCTCAAGCGCCTGGATGCCGTACTCGCCGAAGCTGACCTTCGTGCCACCCTTGGCGGCGCCGTGGCGCTTCGGGGAGTGCTGCTTCCGGTGCTTGACCCTGCGCGGGATGAGCACGTCTCAGCCCTCCGTCTTTTCTGCGGTCTCGGTGGCCGGAGCCGCCGGGGCCTCGGTCGTGGCGGCAGCGGCCGCGCGACCGGCTTCGGTCGAGGTGGCGGTCGTGCCCGAGGCGCCGGAACGACGCGGACGGGACGGCCGGTCGCTGCGGTCACGGTCGCGACGCGGCGCGCGCTCGGCGGCGTCACGCGCTTCGCGGGCCTTCAGGCCACCGACGAGCTCACCCTTGTAGATCCACACCTTGACGCCGATGCGACCGAACGTCGTCTTGGCCTCGAAGAAGCCGTAGTCGATGTCGGCGCGCAGCGTGTGCAGCGGGACGCGGCCATCGCGGTAGTGCTCGGAGCGGGACATCTCGGCACCGCCGAGACGACCGCCGCACTGCACGCGGATGCCCTTGACCTGCGGCGAGCGCATGGAGGTCTGGATCGCCTTCCGCATCGCGCGGCGGAACGCCACGCGGTTGGAAAGCTGCTCCGCGACCGCCTGGGCGACCAGCTGGGCGTCGGCCTCGGGGTTCTTGACCTCGAGGATGTTCAGCTGGACCTGCTTCTTGGTCAGCTTCTCCAGCGCGCCGCGGATCCGGTCGGCCTCCGCGCCGCGGCGGCCGATGACGATGCCCGGCCGGGCGGTGTGGATGTCCACGCGGACGCGGTCACGGGTGCGCTCGATCTCGACCTTGGAGATGCCGGCGCGCTCCATGCCCGTGGCGAGGAGCTTGCGGATCTTGACGTCCTCGGCCACGTACTCGGCGTACTGCTTGTCGGCGTACCAGCGCGACTTCCAGTCCGTGGTGATACCCAGGCGGAAACCGTGCGGGTTGATCTTCTGGCCCACTACCGGCCACCTGCCTTCTTCTTGCTCTGAGCCTTCGGCGCGACGGCCGGACGCGACTCCACCTCGACGGTGATGTGGCTGGTCCGCTTGCGGATCCGGTACGCGCGGCCCTGGGCCCGCGGGCGGATGCGCTTGAGGGTGGGGCCCTCGTCGGCGTACGCGTTCTTGACCCAGAGCGTCTCCGGGTCCAGCTGAAGGTTGTTCTCGGCGTTGGCCACGGCGCTGGCGAGCACCTTCGCGACCGGCTCGCTGGCCGCCTGCGGGGCGAACCGGAGCACGGCCAAGGCGTCGGCGGCGCTACGTCCCTTGATGAGCTCGATCACCCGGCGCACCTTGGTCGGCGAGTCCCGGACGAAGCGAGCCCGCGCGTAAGCCGTAGGCAGGGCCTCGACCGTCGCGTCGTTCTGGGCGTTCATCGCTACTTCCCTTGTCTGGTTTCGTGCCCGCTCAGCGGCGGCGCGACTTGCGGTCGTCCTTGATGTGGCCCTTGAAGGTTCGCGTCGGGGCGAACTCGCCCAGCTTGTGACCCACCATGGCCTCGGTGACGAACACCGGGACGTGCTTGCGGCCGTCGTGCACGGCGATCGTGTGACCCAGGAAGTCCGGGATGATCGTCGAGCGGCGCGACCAGGTCTTGATGACCGTCTTCTTGCCCGATTCGTTCAGCGCGTCCACCTTCTTGAGCAGGTGGTCGTCCACGAACGGGCCCTTCTTGAGGCTACGTGGCATGTTGTTCTACCTCCCTGCTCAGCGCTTGTTCTTGCCGGTACGCCGGCGGCGGACGATGAGGGCGTCGCTCGGCTTGCGCCGGCGCGTACGACCCTCGGGCTTACCGTTCGGGTTGACCGGGTGGCGACCACCGGAGGTCTTACCCTCACCACCACCGTGCGGGTGGTCGACCGGGTTCATGACGACACCACGGACCGTGGGGCGCTTGCCGCGCCAGCGGTTGCGGCCGGCCTTGCCCCAGTTGATGTTGGCGTGCTCGGAGTTGCCGACCTCGCCGACCGTGGCGCGGTTGCGCACGTCCACGTTGCGGATCTCGCCCGAGGGGAGACGCAGCTGGGCGTACGGACCGTCCTTGGCGACGAGCTGCACCTTCGCGCCGGCGGACCGCGCCATCTTCGCGCCGCCGCCGGGGCGGAGCTCGATCGCGTGGATCACGGTGCCGACCGGGATGTTGCGCAGCGGCAGGTTGTTGCCCGGCTTGATGTCGGCCCGGGGGCCGTTCTCGACGGTGTCGCCCTGCTTCAGCTTCTCCGGCGCGATGATGTAGCGCTTCTCGCCGTCGGCGTAGTGCAGCAGCGCGATGCGAGCGGACCGGTTGGGGTCGTACTCGATGTGCGCGACCTTGGCGGGGATGCCGTCCTTGTCATTGCGACGGAAGTCGATGACGCGGTAAGCGCGCTTGTGGCCGCCACCCTTGTGCCGGGTGGTGATCTTGCCGGACGAGTTGCGACCGCCCGAACCGCTCAGCGGACGAAGCAGCGACTTCTCCGGGGTGGAGCGGGTGATCTCGGCGAAGTCCGAGACGCTCGAACCGCGACGACCCGGGGTCGTCGGCTTGTACTTGCGGATGCCCATTGTCAGCTCAGTCCTTTACGCGGTGGGTCCGCCGAAGATCTCGATCGCCTTGCTCTCGGGCGAAAGAGTCACGATGGCGCGCTTGGTGTCCTTGCGCTTGCCGAAGCCCGCGCGAGTCCGCTTCCGCTTGCCCTGGCGGTTGGCCGTGTTGACGCTGACCACCTTGACGCCGAACACCTTCTCGACCGCGATCTTGATCTGGGTCTTGTTGGCGTCCGGGCGGACGATGAACGTGTACTTGTGGTCCTCGAGCAGCCCGTAGGACTTCTCGGAGATGACCGGCGCGAGCAGGATGTCGCGGGGGTCCGGAATGGCGACCGAACTCACTTCTCGTCACTCCCTTCCGTGACCTCGCCCGACCGCGCGGAAGCCTTGACGGTCTTACCGCGGACGGGGCCGGCGACGAACGCGTCGTACGCGGCCTTGGTGAACACGACGTCGTCGTTGACCAGGACGTCGTAGGTGTTGAGCTGGTCCGCCCAGAGGAGGTGCACCTCGGGCAGGTTCCGCAGGGAAACCCAGCTCAGCTCGTCGGCCCGGTCCAGCACCACGAGCACGCGCTTCGCGGCCGTGACGGCGGCGAGGGCGGTCTTGGCGGCCTTGGTCGACGGCTTCTCACCGGTCACCAGCTCGGTGACGACGTGCAGCTGGCCGGCGCGCGCCCGGTCGGAGAGGGCGCCACGCAGGGCGGCGGCCTTCATCTTCTTCGGGGTGCGCTGCGAGTAGTCACGCGGCGTGGGGCCGTGGACGACGCCACCGCCGACGAACTGCGGCGCGCGGGTCGAACCCTGGCGGGCACGGCCGGTGCCCTTCTGCCGGTACGGCTTCTTGCCGCCACCGGAGACCTCACCACGGGTCTTCGTGTCGTGCGTGCCCTGGCGCGCGGCGGCCTGCTGGGCCACCACCACCTGGTGCATCAGCGCGACATTGGCCTGCACGTCGAAGATCTCCTCGGGGAGGTCCACGGTGCCGTCGGCTTTACCGGCCGGGGTCTTCAGCTCGACGCTTGTCATTCGGAGTTACCACCCTTCGCGGCGCTGCGCACGAACAGCAGGCCGCCCTTGGGACCGGGCACGGCGCCCTTGATCAGCAGCAGGCCGTCCTCGGCACGCACGGCGTGCACGGTCAGGTTCTGCGTGGTGACCCGGTCGTTGCCCATCCGGCCCGCCATGCGCAGGCCCTTGAAGACGCGGCCGGGGGTGGCGCAGCCACCGATCGAACCCGGCTTGCGGTGCACGGCCTGGGCACCGTGGCTCGCGCCCTGGCCCTTGAAGCCGTGGCGCTTCATGACACCGGCGTAGCCCTTGCCCTTGCTGGTACCGGTCACGTCGACCTCGACGCCGGCGGCGAACACCTCGGCGGTGATCTCCTGGCCGACCTCGTAGGTCTCGGCGTCGGTGGTACGCAGCTCCGCGAGGAAGCGCCGCGGGGTCACGCCCGCCTTGTCGTAGTGGCCGGTGCGCGGCTTGTTCACCTTGCGCGGGTCGACCGCGCCGAACGCCAGCTGCACGGCCTTGTAGCCGTCCTTCTCCTGGGTCCGAACCTGGGTGACCACGTTCGGACCGGCCTTCACGACGGTGACCGGGACAACCCGGTTCTGCTCGTCGAAGACCTGGGTCATGCCGAGCTTGGTGCCCAGGATGCCCTTCATCTGCCTGTCAGACATGAGTCTCTTATCTCCGCCGCTCGCCCAACGCTTACTGGATGTTGACGTCGACGCTCGCCGGCAGGTCGATGCGCATGAGCGCGTCGACCGTCTTCGGCGTCGGGTCGAGGATGTCGATCAGACGCTTGTGCGTGCGCATCTCGAAGTGCTCGCGCGAGTCCTTGTACTTGTGCGGCGAGCGGATGACGCAGTAAACGTTCTTCTCGGTGGGCAGCGGCACCGGCCCGACGACCCGGGCGCCGGTGCGCGTGACCGTCTCCACGATCTTGCGCGCCGAGGTGTCGATCGCCTCGTGGTCGTAGGCCTTGAGCCGGATGCGGATCTTCTGTCCCGCCATGGTGGCTGCTCGTTCCTTGTCGTCTCGTGCCGCTATCTCACAAACCCCGCCGGGTGTTTCCACCCTGAGCCTGGGTTTCCGCAGTTCAACGGCCCTGTCCCCGGTCCACGCGGTCGGGCGTGTCGCGCCCGACGCACAGACGGATCCCGCGGGATCGTCGTCTTGCCTGGTCTTCCTCAACGTGAGGAGGCTATGAGCCGGCTGACCGTCTCACTGCCCTTGCCCGCTCGCCTGCAACCCGAAGGAAGAGCTCGGCGGACCGTGGCCACTCGCACCAGGGCGGCCGGACCCCTGACAGGGATCGGCCGCCCCAGGACGAGCAACCTGAATAGTGTCGCACACGTGATTTGACGCCCCTGACCCGGGGGTGTATTACCCCCGGGCGGGGCGCGAAATCACTTGATGATCTTGGTGACCTGACCCGCACCGACGGTGCGGCCGCCCTCGCGGATCGCGAAGCGCAGGTTCTCGTCCATGGCGACCGGCTGGATCAGCTGCACCGAGATGTCGGTGTTGTCGCCCGGCATGACCATCTCGGTGCCCTCGGGGAGGGTCACGACGCCGGTCACGTCGGTGGTGCGGAAGTAGAACTGCGGGCGGTAGTTGTTGAAGAACGGGGTGTGACGGCCACCCTCGTCCTTCGACAGGATGTAGACCCGGCCCTCGAAGTCGGTGTGCGGGGTGGTGGTGCCCGGCTTCACGACGACCTGGCCGCGCTCGACGTCCTCGCGCTTGATGCCGCGGAGCAGGAGGCCGACGTTGTCGCCCGCCTGGCCCGAGTCGAGCAGCTTGCGGAACATCTCGACACCGGTGACAGTCGTCTTCTGCGACTTCTCCTTGATGCCGACGATCTCGACCTCTTCGTTCACGTTGACCACGCCACGCTCGACGCGGCCGGTGACGACGGTGCCGCGACCGGTGATGGTGAAGACGTCCTCGATCGGCATGAGGAACGGCTTGTCGAGCTCACGCACCGGGTCCGGCACGTTGTCGTCGACGGCGGTCATCAGCTCGAGAACGGCCTCGGCCCACTTCGCGTCGCCCTCGAGGGCCTTCAGGCCCGAGACGCGCACGACGGGGGCGTCGTCGCCGGGGAACTCCTGCGAGGACAGCAGCTCGCGGACCTCCAGCTCGACGAGCTCGAGGATCTCCTCGTCGTCGACCATGTCGGCCTTGTTCAGCGCGACCACGATGTAGGGCACGCCGACCTGGCGGGCGAGCAGCACGTGCTCACGGGTCTGCGGCATCGGGCCGTCGGTCGCGGCCACGACCAGGATCGCGCCGTCCATCTGGGCGGCACCGGTGATCATGTTCTTGATGTAGTCCGCGTGACCGGGGGCGTCGACGTGCGCGTAGTGACGCTTCTCGGTCTGGTACTCGACGTGCGAGATGTTGATCGTGATACCGCGCTGGCGCTCTTCGGGCGCGTTGTCGATCTGGTCGAACGCACGCGACTCGTTGAGCTCGGGGTACTTGTCGTGCAGAACCTTGGTGATCGCCGCGGTCAGCGTGGTCTTGCCGTGGTCGACGTGACCGATGGTCCCGATGTTGACGTGCGGCTTGCTCCGCTCGAACTTCGCCTTCGCCACTGGAATGTCCTCCTGGACTGGTTTCGCTTTGTGCTCGGGGGCCGGCGTGGCTGCCGACCCCCGAATGTTCCTTCGTCGGTGCTAGCGGACGTTCAGGAGAGTCCCTTAATGCCCGCGCGCGGTGAGGGGTTTTACTCCCCCGTCGCCTTCGCGATGATTTCCTTCGCGACGTTCGCGGGAACCTCGGCGTAGGAGTCGAACACCATGGAGTAGTTCGCCCGGCCCTGCGTGCGGGACCGGAGGTCACCGACGTAGCCGAACATCTCCGACAGCGGGACCAGCGCCTTCACGACGCGGGTGCCCGACCGCTCCTCCATGGCCTGGATCTGACCACGGCGGGAGTTGAGGTCACCGATGACGTCACCCATGTAGTCCTCGGGCGTGGTCACCTCGACCGCCATCATCGGCTCCAGGATCACCGGGCCGGCCTTCTTCGCGGCTTCCTTCATCGCCATGGAACCGGCGATCTTGAACGCCATCTCCGAAGAGTCGACCTCGTGGTAAGCACCGTCCAACAGGGTGAACTTCAACCCGACGAGCGGGTATCCGGCCAGCACGCCGTACTGCATGGCGTCCTGCGCACCGGCGTCCACCGACGGGATGTACTCCCGCGGCACGCGACCACCGGTCACCTTGTTGTCGAACTCGTAGAGCGCGCCATCGGTGCGCTCGAGCGGCTCCAGCTTCACGATGACCTTCGCGAACTGGCCGGAACCACCGGTCTGCTTCTTGTGGACGTAGTCGAGCTTGTCCACCGTCTTCTTGATCGTCTCGCGGTAGGCGACCTGCGGCTTGCCGATGTTCGCCTCGACCTTGTAGTCGGACTTCATCCGGTTCACCAGCACCTCGAGGTGCAGCTCGCCCATGCCCGCGATGATCGTCTGGCCGGTGTCCTCGTCCAGCTTGACCTGGAACGTCGGGTCCTCTTCGGCCAGCTTCTGGATCGCCAGGGACAGCTTCTCCTGGTCGGCCTTCGTCTTCGGCTCGATCGCGACCCGGATGACCGGCTCGGGGAACGTCATCGACTCCAGCACGATCGGGTTCTGCGGGTCCGCCAGGGTGTCACCCGTGGTGGTGTCCTTCAGCCCGATGACCGCGTAGATGTGGCCGACCTGGGCGTCGTCGACCGGGTTCTCCTTGTTGGAGTGCATCTGGAAGATCTTCCCGATGCGCTCCTTGCGCTCCTTGGTCGCGTTGATGACCTGCGCCCCGGCGGCGACCTTGCCCGAGTACACCCGGATGTAGGTCAGCTTGCCGAAGAACGGGTGCGCGGCGATCTTGAACGCGAGCGCGGCGAACGGCTCGTCGACCGAGGCCTTGCGGGTCACGACGGTCTCGCCGTCGGACAGCAGGCCTTCGACGGCCGGGACGTCCAGCGGCGACGGCAGGTAGTCGATCACCGCGTCGAGCATGGGCTGCACGCCCTTGTTCTTGAACGCGGAGCCGGCCAGGACCGGGAACGCCTCGCGGGTGATGACCAGCTTGCGGATGCCGGACTTGATCTCGGCCTCGGAGAGCTCTTCGCCCTCGAGGAACTTCTCCATGAGGGAGTCGTCCGTCTCGGCGACGGCCTCGATCAGCTTCTCCCGGTACTCCGCGGCGCGGTCGGCCAGGTCGGCGGGGATGTCCTCGACCGAGTAGTCCTCGCCCTTCTGGACCTCGCCGCGCCAGGTCAGCGCCTTCATGCGGACCAGGTCGATGACGCCTTCGAAGTCGTTCTCGGCGCCGATCGGGAGCTGGATCGCCAGCGGCTTGACGCCGAGGCGCTCCGTGATCGTCTTCAGGGTGTAGTAGAAGTCCGCACCCAGCTTGTCCATCTTGTTGACGAAGCAGATGCGCGGGACGTCGTACTTGTCCGCCTGCCGCCAGACCTGCTCGGACTGCGGCTCGACGCCTTCCTTGCCGTCGAAGACCGCGACCGCGCCGTCGAGCACCCGCAGGTTGCGCTCCACCTCGACGGTGAAGTCGACGTGCCCGGGGGTGTCGATCAGGTTGATCTGGTAGTCGTTCCAGAAGGTGGTGGTGGCAGCCGAGGTGATGGTGATACCCCGCTTCTGCTCCTCCTCCATCCAGTCCATGGTGGCGGCGCCGTCGTGGACTTCACCGATCTTGTAGTTGACCCCGGTGTAGAACAGGATCCGCTCGGTGGTGGTGGTCTTGCCGGCGTCGATGTGCGCCATGATGCCGATGTTGCGGACCTTGTTGAGGTCGGTCAGCACTTCACGTGCCACGAGAATGTTCCCCTGTCTCAAGCGTGGGGCCCGGCATGGCTTGCATCTGATGCCGGGCGGAAATCACCAGCGGTAGTGCGCGAAGGCCCGGTTGGACTCGGCCATCTTGTGCGTGTCCTCGCGACGCTTCACGGAGGCCCCGAGGCCGTTCGACGCGTCCAGGAGCTCGTTCTGCAGGCGCTCGATCATCGTCTTCTCGCGGCGGGCCTGCGAGAAGGAGACCAGCCAGCGCAGCGCCAGGGTCGTCGAGCGACCCGGCTTGACCTCGATCGGCACCTGGTAGGTGGCACCACCGACGCGGCGGCTCTTCACCTCGATGGTGGGCTTCACGTTGTCGAGGGCGCGCTTCAGCGTGACGACCGGGTCGGTGCCCGTCTTCTCGCGAGCGCCTTCGAGCGCGCCGTACACGATGCGCTCGGCCAGGGACCGCTTCCCGTCCTTCAGCACCTTGTTCACCAGCTGGGTGACCAGCGGGGAGGCGTAGACGGGGTCGGAGATCAGCGGCCGCTTCGGGGCCGGACCCTTGCGGGGCATTAGCTCTTCTCCTTCTTCGCGCCGTACCGGCTGCGCGCCTGCTTGCGGTTCTTGACACCCTGCGTGTCGAGCGAACCGCGGATGATCTTGTAACGGACACCCGGAAGGTCCTTCACACGACCACCACGCACGAGCACCATCGAGTGCTCCTGCAGGTTGTGGCCCTCACCGGGGATGTAGGCGGTGACCTCGATGCCGCTGGTCAGCTTCACACGCGCGACCTTGCGCAGCGCCGAGTTCGGCTTCTTGGGGGTCGTGGTGTACACGCGAGTGCACACGCCACGCCGCTGCGGGCTCCCCTTGAGGGCCGCGGTCTTCTGCTTGGCAGCCTTGTCCTGGCGGCCCTTGCGGACCAGCTGCTGGATCGTGGGCAATGGACCAGCTTCCTGTCGTGATCTGCTTCTTCGTGTCTTCACCGGCCCCCGCGGTCGGGCGTGTCGGCCCGCGTCACGGTCTCTCGACCGGTAACTTCCCGGAGGGATTTTCCGTCGGAACCCCGACCTGCCGAAGCCGGTGACCGGGTGCCTGAGCACCCCGCCCATGCGCACGGCACGCGGAGCGGCCCGACGCCTGCCGGGCACGGTCTCCAAAGATACCCGCCCGGGTCCGGACGGAACGCGGCGGGGGGTCTGAAGGTCGGCGAACCTCCAGCCTACCTCTCGACACCGCCCGGCCGGGGGATGTTCCGGAGTCCGGTCACGGTGGCGTGGTTTCCCCGCCTGGTTTCCCGGATTCCCGGGTGGTTCGTGCGCCCGGCGCGGACTCCCCCGCACCGATTCCAACACCGTGGGCCTCGGGAATGTTCCGCGGCCGGGGTGGGTCGGCCGGGCTCCGCGGTTCCGGCCTCGCCGGCGGTCTTGAATGAGTCGTTCAGGACCTCCGAAGACCTGAATGAGTCATTCAAGACCGCGGCACCCGGCGAGTGGCGGCCTCGTGAGCGGCTCTCGAGGTGAGAAGGCTCGGCCCGGCTCGCCGGCTCAGCCGGGCGGATTCGGCGCGGCCAGGAACCCGGCGAGCGCCGACCCGCCGAGCGGCCCTCAAGACCAGGCTTGGCCCGGCTCGCCGGCTCAACCGGGCGAATTCGACCCGGCCGGGAACCCGGCGAGCCGGCCGGGCGGCCCTCCAGCTCACTTCGCGCGAGCGCCGGCCCGCCGAGCGGCCCTCCAGCTCACTCGGCCCGGCCGGGGCCGCCCGGCTCAGCCGGCCGGGGTCCGGCCAGCACTCCCAGCGCTGCCCCCGGCCCCTCCGGCTCAGTCCTCGTCGGGCTTCGCGTGGTCCGGCTTGCCCGGGTTCGGGTCGCGCGAGAGGTCGATCAGCGGGTGCACCCCGGCGCCCTCCGGGGCCGCGTGGCTGCCCGTCGACTTCGGCTCTTCGTCGGGCCGGCCGGCCCCTTCGCTGCTGCTCATCACGCACTCCTAGCGCTGTTCCCCTGCTTCCCCTTGCGGCCGCAACCTACCCATTACCCGACCGGGTGATGCAGCGGGATCGGATCCGGCGTTCCGTGCGTCACACCGTCGCCGAGGGGCCACGATGAGTGGCGGGCAGCATGCGAACGGGAGGGGACGAAGGGCATGGCGGCCGAGTTCGACCAGCTGGTAGCGGAGTTCGAGCGGTTCCAGTCGGGCATCCGGAACGTCGACGACCGGTTCGCCGGCCTCGGCGCGATGCAGCAGCAGCTGACCGAGCTGCGGGCGAGCGCGTCCTCGCCGGACGGGGGCGTGACCGTCGTCACCGGGCCCGGCGGTGCGGTCCTCGACGTCAAGTTCACCGACGCCGCGCTCGCGAAAGGCCCGCAAGCCCTGTCCGCGGCCCTCATGACGACCCTGCGGGAAGCCGTCGGCGAGGCCGCGCGGCGGCAGGTCGTGCTCGTCCAGGAGCACCTCGGCGACGAGCTCGGCCTCGTCGACCAGGTCCTCGAGACCCAGGCCGAAGCCTTCGGAACCACCGTCGAGGAACTGCGGTCGAAGCTCACGAGGGAAGAGGAAGAGGCGGCGCCGGAGGACTTCTCCGAACAGCGCGTCCTCCGACAAGCCGACACACCCCCGCCACCGCCCGCGAGTGGCGGGTCCGCGGGCGACACCTTCCTGAAGAACCTGTTCGACGAGGAGGACTGATGCCCGACGGAGCCGGCGGTTACCGGGTGGAGGTCGACGCGCTGCGCAAGTACGTCGGCGTCCTCGGCAAGTACCAGGACCAGGGAGCCAAGTTCACCGAAAAGGTCGGCCAGTCCGACGTCGGCGACAAGTCGTGGGGCGTCGTCGGCCTGTTCACCAAGCACGGGTACGACGAAACGCTGCACGAGCTGCGCGACCTGCTGGCGTCGATGGCCGAGGGCCTGACGTCCGCGCAGGCGAAGTTCACCGACGCGGCGAACGTCTACCAAGGCACCGAGGACGACCACAAGGCGTTCTTCGGCCAGGTCGAGGTCCTGCTCGACGGCCCGAAGAAGCCGTAGGGGGATCGATGGCGGAGTTCCAGGACGTCGCGAGCGGCGTCAACGTCAAGAGCGACGACCCCACGACCGTGCTCGGCGTCAACGTCGACAACGCGGTCAAGGCGACGCCCTTCGTGGGGAGCGCCGTGACCGTCGGCAAGGACGTCGTCTCCGTGGTCAAGGCCGCCGCCGCGCCGCACCCGGACGGCGTCGACATCGCCCTCGGGCTCGGCACGATCGCGACCGACACGACGAGCTTCATCCAGTCGAGCGCGAGCACGATCACCGACATCGCCACCGACCCGCTCGGCTGGCTCGTCGGGCAGGGGCTGAACTTCCTGATCAGCGCGGTCCAGCCGATCCAGGACGCGATCCACTTCGTCAGCGGCGACGGCCCCGCGCTCGGCATCGCCGCGGACAACTTCAACGCCATCGCCACCGGGCTCGACCAGCTGGCGAAGAACTTCGCCGAGGTCGCCGACACCTCCCTGGCCGGCTGGCAGGGCGACGCCGGCGACGCCGCACGCCGGTCGCTCGGCGAGTTCGCCCACGGCATCGGCGGCGTCTCCGCGAAGTCCGGCGACCTCGCGCAGATGCTGCAGCTGAGCAGCATGCTGATGAGCTTCGTCGAGGACCTGATCAAGGCGATCCTCACCGAGCTGGTCACCTGGTTGATCATGATCTGGATCCCGGCGCTGGCCGCCGCGGTGCCCACCTGCGGGGCGTCGGTCGCCACCGCGGGCACGGCGTCGGAGGTCAAGCTCGGCACGACCACCGCGAAGACGACGCAGAAGGTGTCGAAGGTCCGCGAGCTGCTGCAGAAGATCCTCGACTGGCTGCAGAAGATGAAGGCCAAGCTGGCGGCGACGAAGCTGGGCAAGGTGTTCGCCGACGGGAAGACCGCGAAGAAGCTGGGCGAGATCGCCGAGCGGGACGCGGGCATGAGCCTGGTCGGCAAGCTCAAGGGCGCCGAAGGGATGATCGGCAAGCGGGCCGGGAAGAACGCGCTGGCCGAGATGGCGAAGAAGGGCGGCGAGGCCGCGGCCAAGGGTGTCCTCGGGTTCAACCCGGCCAAGCCCGGCGACAACCCGGCCAAGACGCTCAACGACCACCTCGGCAAGCTCAACAGCCACGTCAAGAACGCCAAGAAGGCGAGCGACTACGGCGAAACGGGCCGGCACCAGCCGGACGACGAGACGCGCGAGGACCTGGACTTCTGATGCTCGTGGTGGTGATCGTCCTGATCGCGGCGGTGTTCGCGGGCGCGGCCGCGATCTGGTGGCGGTCGCACGCGAAGTTCGTCGAAGGCCGCAAGGAGCACTGGTTCAAGGCGTTCGCGGCCGAGCGCGGCGGGGTCTTCGACAGCGGGGTGCCCAGCGACCCGCGGGCGACGCCGACGTTCGGGGTGCGCCACCCGAGCGGCCGCCCGCTGGCCGGGAGCCACACGACGTGGGTCGAGTTCCGCCACCAGGACCGCCCGGTCATCGCCGTCGACGCCCAGGAGCCGTACCGGCACTTCGACGACCACACCCACTTCCGCGACATCCACGTCACGCAGGTGCGGGTGCCGCCGTGCCCGGAGCTGCGGATCACCGGTGGGCAGGTGTCGATGCCCACCGACGCGCGGCTCGAAGGCGAGCTGGCCCGGTGGCTGGCGGCCAACCCGCGGTTCGCGCGGCGGGACGTCGTCGTCGAGCACGGCTCCGCGCGGACGTGGGGGCCGGGCTGCGCGACGCGGCAGAACATCGTGGCCGAGGCCGGCTACCTCGCCGGCCTGGCGGACAGCCTGCCCGCGGCGCTGTGGAGCGTCAGCGGCGGCGCGTAGTGAGGTGCGTCAGGCCCGCCGACAACGCGAACACCAGCCCCAGTCCCACGATGTAGGGGCCGGCCAGCAGGGCGAACCCCGCGCCGATGTTGGCGTCGGCCTGCTCGTCCGACTGGAAACCGATCGCCCCCACCGACAGCAGGATCGCGCCTGCCGTGATCAGCAGGACGGCCACCACCGTCAGGCGCTTCGTGACAGTCGTCATGTCCTCATGGTGCCCGGGGAAGGCCGAATTCGCTGGACAGCGACCGCAGGATGAGGACGTGAACTGGAAGATCACCCAGATCGACGTCGCCCACCCGGCCGCCGTCGCGATCATGCGCGACTACATGGACGAAGTCGCTTCGCGCTACTACGGGCGTCCGATCACCGAAGCGGAGCTCACGCACTACGTCGCCGAAGAGCCGGGCACCGACCTGGTGCCGCCCACCGGGGCGTTCCTCGTCGGGCACCTCGGCGGGGAAGTCGCGGGCTGCGCCGGGACCCGGGTCGTCGCGCCGGGGATCAGCGAGCTGACCAAGGTCTTCGTCAAGCCGGCCCACCGGGGCACCGGCGGCGCGCCCGCACTGGTGGCGGCCGCCGAGGAAGCCGCGCGGCGGCTCGGTTCCCGGCTCATGCGCCTGGACACGCGTCACGACTTGGTCGAAGCCCGCGCGCTCTACGCGAAGGTCGGCTACGTCGAGGTCGAGCCGTTCAACGACGGGCAGTTCGCCGAGCACTGGTTCGCGAAAGCCCTCAGCTGACGCACGCGGCGACTTCGCCGGGCGCCGACTTCTGCGTCTTCACCACCCGGCCGCCGACCGTGACCCGGCATTCGACCGCGCCGCTCCCCTGCCCGAGCAGCTGGATCGACCCCGGCGCCGCCCAGCTGAGTTCCTTCCGCCACGGCAACGGGACCGCGAGCTCCTGGTGGACCAGGCCGAGGCCGTTCGAGTCGTAGACGACGGTCGCCGTGCCGGTGCCGGTCAGCTCGTAGGTCACCTGGTAGCCGGCCGGCGCCGGCGGGGTCGAGGTGGACGTCACCGTGGCCATGATCGTGCGCGGCGGCACCGACGACAGCGACGGCTCCCCCACCACGGCGACCTGCGGCGACGGCGGCGGCGAGCCGTCGTCGCCGAGGATGAAGATGCCCGCGGTCACCGCGGCGATCGCGATCACGGCGATGCCGAGCCTGCCCACCAGCTGCCGGTTCATGGGGACTCCCAGGGAAAAGAGGGCGGCCCCTCGGACGCGAGGGGCCGCCGGCGGGTCAGAAGGAGGGCAGGAGCTTGCCCGGCACGCCGTTGATCGACTGGATCAGGCCGAGCACCGGGACGCCGAGCGGCGCGAACGTCCAGATGTTGTTCAGGCCGCTGGTGTCCGGCTCGTCGACCACGACGACCCCGGGGGCGTCGGCCGCGAGCGCGGGCGCCGCCGCGCCGAACAGGGCCGCACCGGTGAGGATCGCGACAGCGAGGATCTTCTTCATGGGTTCTCTGCCTTTCAGGAAACAGCGGTGATCAGGTCGAAGACGGGCGCGAGCAGGTCGACCGGCTGGCCGATCGGGCCGAGCACGCTGCCGAGGTCGACGCCGGGGACGAGCCAGACGGAACCGTCGGTCGGGTCGGCGGACGCCACACCGGCGGCGAGGCCGGTGAACGCCGTCGCCGCGACGAGCGGCAGCAGCACGCGGGCAGCAAGACGCTTCATGCTTTTCCTTTCCTCTCAAGGTTTTTTCAGCGGAGAACCGACGTGATCGGCACGATGGTTCCGTCGGGGACCCACTGGCCCGCGTAGTCGCGGTCCATCACCATTCCGGTGGCGTGGGGTTCGGTGGGGTACATCGGCATGGCGTTTACCTGGGCAGCAGCGAAGATCTGCACGGCTCCGGCCGAGTGGTCGGCGCCGAGCCAGGTCCGGAAGCCGCCGAGCGTGGGGCTTTCGCCGCCGAAGCGGTCGCCGACCGCCACGGCGTACCCGACCGCGGTCGCCTCCCGCGGGTCGAACCGCAGCGGCAGCGACGCGCTCGCGACGGCGTTGACGATCGGCCCGTTCAGCAGCCACGGCGCCAGGTAGAGCCCGTACTGGTGGGTGGGTTCGAGGCGCTGCAGCTCGGCCGCCCGCGTCATCGCCGTGTACCCGGCGGCCCAACCGGAGACGACGACGAGCGCGGTGTCGGGTCCGGCGTCCGGCCGCACGGCCAGCCCGGTCCGCGCCGCCGTCTCGCGCACCAGCTTCGCGGCGGCGACCCCGCGCGGGGAGTCGTCTTCGACGAGCGTGAGCGCGGACGGCTTGCGCCCGGCGAGGAACTCGACGAGCTTGACCAGCGCGCCGCTGTCTTCCGGCGTCAACGCGTCGGACGGGCACGCGCTCAGCACGTCGGTGCGGCCGGCGACCAAGCCGCCGAGCGCCGCCGACGCGCATTCCGGCGCGTCCGCCTCGGCGATCGCCGGGCCGGGTGCGGTCCCGGCGTCGACCTCGACGACCGTCGTCGTGGCGCCGTGGCGGATCTCCAGGTCGCTGCGGCCGGGCGGTAGGTCGACATCGGCCCACGTCCCCTCGGCGCCGGGCCGCGCGACGGCCTTGGTGACCAGGCCCCCGCGCACGCCGGCGGCGAGGTCGTCGCCCGCGCTCGCCGGGAAGTGGACGACGTTGTGACCCGGCCGCTGCGGGCTGACGAGCACCGGGAACCCGGCCTCGTCGGCGAGCAGCGGCACGCCGGGCACGGGCAGCGGCGGCGGCGCCGGAATCGCGCCGAGCGCGGTCCACGCGAGGAACCCGAGCGCGACGGCGGCCGCGCCGAACCGGTAGGCGCGCTCGCGCAGGACCGCCGCGAGCCCGCCGACGACCAGCGGGAGGACCACGACGGCCAGCACCGCGAGCCCGAAGAGCGTCGAGTAGAGCCGCCGGTCGAACCCGAGGCCGGACACTCCGAACCGCACCGCACCGGCGAGGACCAGGAGCCCGCCGAGGGTGAGGGCCAGCGGCCCGGGCCGGATCGCCGCCCCCGGGACCGGCCCGTGGAGCGCGAACCCGAACCAGACGGCGGCCCCGGCGACGAACACCGAGTCGAGGGCGAACTCGACGCCGGACCCGCCGAGCGAGGTTTCCAGCACCACCAGGACCAGCAGCGCGCCCGCCGCCCAGCGGCCCGCCGAGGGCCACCGGACGAGGATCGGCACCGCCACCGCGAGCACGACGTGGATCGCGAGCGCGACGACGTTGATGTCGACGGCGAAAGCCGACACCACCGCGAGCAGTGCCGAAAGCCCACCGAGGGCGTAGAGCGTGCGGCGAGCCGGCACCGGCCCCCGCACCAGGCCGCCGCCGGCGAGGAACGCCGTCGACAGCAGCAGGGCCAGCCGGAGCACCAGCGCCACGACGTCCACAGTGGACGAACCGGTGGGCGCGGAGTGGTCGTGTTCCATCGGGACCTTCCGGGAAGAGGCGGGCGGGGCCGCGGGACGGCCCCGCCCGCGTCGGCTACTTGACGTTCGCGTCCGCGACCACGAACAGCTCGGAGTGCGGCTTGGCGTTGCCGAAGTCCCCGTGCGGCCACGACTTGCGGTTGAAGTTGATGCCGACCTGGCCGGTGAACTCGTCCCGGAAGTTCGAGTCGACCGAGACCTTCCCGTCCGGGCCGAGGTTCAGCAGGTTGACCTTGTGGTCACCGTCCAAACCGGACCGCGCGACGAAGTAGTTCGACACCGCGAGGTGCTGCGGCGACGTCGTTTCGTGGTAGAAACCGTCGTCGCCGAGCACGAAGTTGTCGTAGGCGCCCCAGTGCGGGCCCGCGCCCGGCGTGCCGGGGTTGATCGGGGCCGCGCCGACGACGGTCGGCAGGTCGCCGCCCCCGCCCTGCTGCGCCTTCGCCTTCGTGTCGACCCGGCCTTCGATGTCCTCGATCCGGTCGCCGGCGTTGACCAGCTTCTGGATGTCGAGGACGTAGACGCCGCCGGTCGTGCCCGGGTCGTCGGCCGAGAGGGTGCCCTTCTGCCGCCCGACGATCGCGCGGTAGAGGTACTTGTCGTCCGGGCTCGTCTGGATCCAGCCGCCGTTGGAGCTGGCGCCGTTCGAGTCGTTGTTCGCGTAGATGGACTTGTTCGCGGCGCCGTCGTCGAACACCTCGATCCAGTGCGGCTCGGCCGCGGTGATGTCCGGCGTGTAGAACACCGCGCCGCCCTGCATGGTCTGGGCGAACGCGCCCTTGTGCCCCGGCAGGTTGGTCACCGTGGTCTCCATGACCGCGCGGCTCTCGGCGTGCAGCGGGTCGGCGGGATCGGCGCGCGGGCCGTCCTGCAGGTACGACACCGCCTTCAGCTTCGGGTGGTTGCGGTCGGAGATGTCCCAGGTCCGCACGGTCGGCCGGCGCAGGTACGGCGACGGCTGCTTGACCGGGTCGAGGATGATGTTGCGCGGCTCGGCGTAGTCGGACGTGACGAGCGTGTTCAGGTCCTCGCGGGCCTGGACCCCGTGCGGGTTGGCGCAGGTGGGCGTGCCCAGCTGCGGCAGGTTGTCGCAGAGCTTCTTGTTGTCGCCCTGCGGGGTCGCCGCCGGGGACTCCGAGAGCACCTGCGCGTTCTGTCCGAAGTGGACGACCTCGCCGGGGCTGCCCGCGAAGCCGTTGCCGATCTGGGTGGAGCCGTCGGCGTAGGCGTGCGGGCCGGGCACGACCGGCCCGCCCATGTACGTGCCGTACGCGGTGCCGTCCTTGAGCACCCAGTAGGCGTCCGGGACGCTTCCGCCGAGCGTGTTGGTCGGCAGGCTGACGCCCTTGAGCTTCAGCTGCGGCAGCGCGCTGACGTCGAAGGCGTACGTCGCCGCGGCGAACAGCGCCCCGGCGTAGATCGTGTCGCCCTTGTGCCACACGTACTGCATGTGGTGCGGCTCGTTCTCGACCAGCGGCCCGACGGTGGCGGTGTTGACGACCTTGCCGTACGTCGGCGAACCCTGCGTCGCGTCGATGACGGCGAGGAAGTCCGGGCCGGGCAGGGCGTTCTTGAGCTTGTTGAGCCCGCCGCCGAGCGTGCCCGGCAGGTTCTTGACGTCCTTGACGAGCGTGTCGGCGATGTTCTCGTCACCGGCCCAGACGAGCAGCCACTTCTTGGGCGTGCCGCTCTCCGAGCGCGCGAGATCCTTGGTCACCAGGTGGTTCTGCACCCAGTACTGCTTGCCGTCGGACGCGGTCTTCGCGTCGGTGACGGTCTGGACGTCGGCGTAGGCGCCGGTGGACGAACCGGTGTACGTGACCGCGCCGGCCGCGAGAGCGAGCGCCGCGGCGCCGGTCACCACCTTTCGCCACCGGCCCGGACGCGACGGAGTTGATCGCATGGTTCTCCCTGTTCTTCTGCGCACGGATGGAAACCGTTGGGACACAACGGAAAGCTGACGTCAGCCGACCTGGACGGGATATTCGCGCCAAGCGGGCGAAGGGTCCAGCCGTGATCAAAGAATGAGAACCGACCCGAAAGGGTTAATCTCCCACAAAGTGGGCCGACTTGACGCTCACTGCTGGGCCGAACGGGTGAGCGAGCGTCGCTAGACCAACCGGCGGTGTCACGGTTGGTCACAATGGCGCAGCCCCGGCGCCTGAACGCCGGGGCTGTTCGTTATTAATTCGTTATGACTTGCCGGGAACTCCGGTCAGAGTTTGGTGCCGCAGTCCGAGCAGAACAGCGCTCCCGGTTTGTTGGCCTCGCTCCCGCAGCCGCCGCAGGCGACCTTGAGCGCCAGGGAGGTGCCGCAGGACGAGCAGAACTTCCCGCCGTCGGCCTTCAGGCCGCAGCCCGGGCAGGTCACCTTGGCGCGGGTGTCGATGTCGAGGCCGCTGGTCCAGTCCTTCTCGCGGGCCTTGTCCCAGATCTGGTCGCGCTGCGCGGACGCCTGCGCGCGCGAAATCTCCTCGGCGACGCTCGGCGAGCAGCGCAGGCACTGGCCGATCTCCTCGTTCCAGCACTGGTCCTGGCACATCCAGTCGCCGCAGCCGCGGCACTGGCGGAAGCTCGGGGTGATCTCCTTTACCGCCGCTGCCAGCGCCTTGTCCTTGGCGGGTGAGTTGGTCGCGCGGTCGTAGCGCCACTGGTCGGCCGAGTTGCTCAGGTCTCGCAGCGTGCCGCCGAAGAACGACCCGACCGCGCGAAGCACGCTTCGCCCGGTCTCGACGTTGTCGCGCTGGAAGGCGGATCGATAACCGTTGCCGCAGCGTTCGCACCGGAACTCGAACTGGTACCCCTGCGTGTTGGAGAGGTCCGAGAAGTTGTCCGTGAAGGGCACAGAGTCAGCCACGGCCCATCTTCGCCAGCGCACCGCACGTCCGGCGAGGACAGATTTGCCGACAACGACCCGGCTACCGGCCGTTACGGGATGCCGGCAGGGCCAACGGAAGCAGCGCCAGAACACCGCCGACGACCGCCACGAGCGCGTACCCGCCCCCGGCGAACAGCTGTCCTGACCCCAAACCGGCCAACGCGGACGCCGACCAGACCACCGCGTCCACCGTGCCCTGCACCCGGCTGCGCGTCTCCGGCGCGAGGTCGCGGCTCAGCTGGGCGCTGCCGCCGACGAACACCAGGTTCCAGCCGTACCCGAGCAGGAACAACGCCACCGGCAGGCCGGACGCGTGCGCGGTCGGGGCCGCGAGCGCGGTCGCCGTCGAGAGCGCCAGGACACCGAGACCCGCGTTGATCGTCACGCGTGGGCCCCAGCGGTCGGCGATCCGGCCGGACAGCGGCGCCAGCGCGAACATGCCGAACAGGTGCGCGCTCAGCACCCAGCCGACGACGTCGAGCCCGTGCCCGTGGTCCTCCAGCTGCACCGGCGTCATCGTCATGACGGCGACCATCGTGAGCTGGGCGGCGACCATCGCGACCAGCGGCCGCGCGACGCCGGTCGCGCACACCGGCCCGGCCACCGGCTTCTCCCGTGGGAGCGGGACATGCCGCGGGAGGAACGCGGCCGCCAGTGCCGCGCCCGCCGTGGCCAGCACGGCGACCGCGACCGGCCCGGACAGCGCCGGCCGGCCGAAGCCGGTGGCGACGGCCGCCGCCGGGGCCATCAGCGCCGGCCCGGCGAGCGCCCCGATGGTCCCCGCCCAGACGACGTTCGAGAGCGCGCGGCCCCGGCGTTCCTCGGGGTAGAGGTCCGCGGCCAGGTAGCGCGACAGCTGCGCGCCGCCGTTGCCGAGGCCGACCAGCAGGATGCCCAGCAGCAGCGGCACGAGCGACGTCGTCAGCGCGGCGGCGAACGCGACCAGCGCCCCCGCCGCGGCGACGGCGTAACCGGCGCTCAGCACGCGACGACGGCCGTGGCCCGGCAGCAGCAGGCCCGCGCCCAGCGCGCCGGCGGCCGTGCCGAGCACGTTCGCGACGCTCGGCAGGCCGCTCCACCCCGGCCCGCTGCCGGCCGCGACGATCAGCGTCGCCGCCGTGCTCAGGCCGACCGTCGCCGTGTTGAGCAGCGCGACGCCGGCGAACAGCGCTCCCACGGACCGGGCCCGGCCGGTCACCGTCAAAGTCCCCATGACCAGCAACTTTAGGAACTCCCGACGATCTTTCGAAGGGGCGGTGAACGGCAAATCCGTGGCCACGGCCGTGGGCTGCAGGCCGACGGGCGGTTGTCGTTCAAGGAGCTCGGCCGCCGGATCAACCTGTCGGCGCCGGCGGTCGCCGAGCGAGTGCGGCGGCTGGAGGAGACCGGGGTGATCACCGGCTACCGCGCGCAGGTCGACGCGCGGCGCGCGGGCCAGCCGCTGCAGGCGTGGTCGTGACCGGTCTGGCGGCTGCGCGGCCGGAGCCCGGCTGATAGACGAGAGGGATGCCGATCTTCCGCGTCTTCGCCGTCGCCCTGGCCGCCTTGGCCGGGGTCGCCGTCCCCGCTCCCGCTCAAGCCGCCCCGGTTTCCGGTTTCGTCGCGCTGTCCGAGGTGGCACCGTCGATCCTGCAGGACATCCGCTACGCGACCCGGCACAACTTCGTCGGGCAGCGGATCGACGGGTACCTCGAGCCGACCTGCATCCTGACCCGTCAAGCGGCCGACGGACTGCGGCAGGCCCAGGCGCGGGTGCTCCGGCAGGGTTACACGCTCAAGGTGTACGACTGCTACCGCCCGCAACGCGCGGTCGACCACTTCGTGCGGTGGGCGAAGGACCTCGACGACGAGAAGATGAAGGCCGAGTTCTACCCGAACGTCGAGAAGGACCGGTTGTTCGCCGACGGGTACATCGCGGAGAAGTCCGGCCACAGCCGCGGCAGCACGATGGACCTCACGCTGGTGAAGCTCCCGCCACGCCACCAGCGGCCGTACCGTCCCGGTGAGCCGCTGAAGCCGTGCTTCGCGCCGCAGGACCAGCGGTTCCCGGACAACATGGTCGACATGGGCACGGGTTACGACTGCTTCGACCCGCTGGCCCACACGGACAACCCGGCGATCACGGGAGTGGCGCGGACGAACCGCGACGTGCTGCGTGACGCGATGACGGCGGCGGGCTTCCGCAACCTGCCCGAGGAGTGGTGGCACTTCACGCTGAACGGCGAGCCGTTCCCGGACACGTACTTCGACTTCCCGGTGTCCCGCTGCAGCCTGCGCTGAGCCGCGAAAGCGCCCGTCGGTCCACTGTGGACCGACGGGCGCTTGTCGTCGGTCAGGCCGAGCGCCGGCGGCGGGCGCCGAGCACCAGGCCACCGCCGAGCGCGAGGGCGAGCAGCGCGAGCGCGCCGAGCCCGAGCGCGTCGACGCCGGTGCTGGCGAGGCCGCTGCCGCTTTCACCGCCCCCGCTACCGCCGGCCGCGCCGGTGGTCGACGTCGGGGTGGGGGCGGTGCAGTCCGCCGGGTTGGTGGGCACGGCCGGCGCCGGGGCCGCACCCTGCTCGGCGTCGATCCGCCACACGCGGTGGTTCTCCGGCGGGCCCCAGACGTCGATCGTCACCGGGTTGTACTGGATCTTCCAGCCCTTCGGCGGCACGAAGAACAGCTGGTAGTCAGGCCCCGGCGCGACATCGCGGAACTCGAAGTGCCCCTTCGCGTCGGTGGTCCGCTCGCCGGTGACCGGGCAGTGCTGATCGGACACCAGCACGACCTTGACCCCGGCGAGGCCCTGCTTCACCTGGCCCTGGTCGTCGTAGACACCGACATTGCCTTCGACGATCGCCTTTGCTCCCGGAACCGCGGCCTGGGCGCGGGCCTGCGCGTGGTTCTCGATGTCGACCTCGTCGTAGCCGAAGTCGCAGGCGGCGACCACGATGCCGCGGTTGAAGGCGGCGGCGGGCACGGCCTCGGTCACGTCGAAGGTGCGCGTCGCACCCGGCGCGATCGTCACCCCGTCCCCGGCGAGGTCACCCCAGCCCTTGCCGCGGCCGCTCAGCATGTACGAGTCGCCGATCCGGTTGCAGGCGGCGGTGATGCCGGTGAGCGGGATCGGGCCGGAGTTCGACAGCGTCACGGTGACGTGGGCCGGTTCGCCGACCTGGTAGCTGTCCTTCGCGAAGGCCATCGACGCCTTGAGCGCGCCGTTCAACGGCGGTGCCCCGCGCACCTCCAGGTGGGTGTCCGCGCCGATCCGGACCACCCGGAACGGGATCAGCCAGCCGTCGACGACCTCGCCGCCGATGAAGTACTCCGCACCGGGGACGTCGAAGACGATCTTCCCGTCGGGGCCGCTCGTGGCGGTGTGCGTGGCACTGCCGTTGACGTACCGCAGGGTGAGCTTGGCGCCGGCCAGTTCCTCGCCGGCCTCGCGCTTGCCGTTGCCGTTCTTGTCGCCGTAGACGAAGCCTTCGGCGTGACCGGGCGCCGGCACGACCTTCGCCTCCGCGGAGAACTCGCCGACGCCGAAGTGGGTCGCGTCGAAGACGACGCCCCGCAGGACGGTGGTGGTCTGGTCGACCTCCCGGACCTTCCCGGTGCCGTGGAGCTCGAAGGACTTGCCGGGCTCGAGGTCGAGCCCGGGGTCGCTGGTCTTGAGCGGACCCCAGCCCGGGTCGTACGGGACGACCAGGTCGGTCGGCTCGATGATGTGCTGGGAAACCCAAAGGCCCTTCGCGGTCGTCGAGCCGGTGTTCGTCACCTTGAAGGTGAAGTGGACGTCCTCGTCGGTCTGGTAGGTGGTCTTGTCCAGCGCGACCGAGATTTCGACCTCGGCGCGTTGCACCGGCGCGGCCTGTTTCACCGGCGGCTTGCTTTCCGGTGCGCCGGAACTCGGCGGGCCGGACGTCGGCGCGGCCGAACTGCTCGGCGCTTCCGGCGTGACCGGCGCCGCGCTGGCCGGCGTCGGCTCCTCTGCCGCCCCGGCCGGACCGGCGAACCCGCCGGTCAGCAGCGCCGCGGCGGCGAACACGGCGAAACAACGCGCGAGGGGTCTCGCGCCTCTGGATTTGTTCACGAACAGTCACCCCTGAATACCCGTTGGAAACGCGCAAAGCCCCCGAACCGCGTGAACCGGGTCACTCTAGCGACATTCGGGAGGGGTGGAGGTGACATTTCCGAAACGGGAAAGGCCCCCGCCGGAAACCCGGCAGGGGCCTTTCTCGTTGACTCAGCTTCAGCGGAAGTCGCGGCCGAAGTCGTAGTCGTCCAGCGGCACCGCGGCACCGGTACCCGTACCGAACACGTCCGGGGTGTAGTAGCCGTCGTCGTAGGACGGGATCGCGTACGCCGCGACCCGGGCCTCTTCCGTCGGCTGCACCTGGATGTTGCGGTACTTGTTGATGCCCGTACCGGCCGGGATCAGCTTACCGATGATCACGTTCTCCTTGAGGCCCACGAGCTTGTCCGAGCGGCCGTTGATCGCCGCGTCGGTCAAGACTCGCGTGGTCTCCTGGAACGACGCCGCCGACAGCCACGAGTCCGTGGTGAGCGACGCCTTCGTGATCCCCATCAGCACCGGACGACCCGAAGCCGGCTCGCCGCCCTCGGCGACCGCGGCCCGGTTCGTCGCCTCGAACTTGGTCCGCTCGGGCAGCTCGCCCGGCAGGAAGTCCGTGGCACCGGAGTCGATGATCGTCACCCGGCGCAGCATCTGCCGGACGATGACCTCGATGTGCTTGTCGTGGATCGACACACCCTGCGCCCGGTACACCTTCTGGACCTCGTCCGTCAGGTGCATCTGCGCCTCGCGCGGCCCCATGACCCGCAGGACCTCGTGCGGGTCCGGCGTGCCTTCGAGCAGCTGCTGGCCGACGTTGACGTGGTCGCCGTCGCCCAGCGGGCCGTTCGGGGTGTTCGCGAGCCGCTGACGCTTGGACAGCTTGTCGAAGACGATCTCTTCGCCGCCGTCGTCCGGGATCAGCGTGATCTTCCAGAACCGCTCGCTCTCCTCGATGCGCACGCGGCCATCGACGTCGGCGATCGGCGCCTTGCCCTTCGGCACCCGAGCCTCGAAGAGCTCCTGGACACGGGGCAGACCGGTCGTGATGTCGTCACCGGCGACACCACCCTGGTGGAACGTACGCATCGTCAGCTGCGTACCCGGCTCACCGATCGACTGGGCCGCGACGATACCCACGGCCTCGCCGACGTCGACGAGCTGACCGGTCGCCATCGAGCGGCCGTAGCAGGTCGCGCAGATGCCGACGGCCGACTCGCAGGTCAGCACCGAGCGGACCTTGACCTTCGAGATGCCGCTGGAGAGCAGCTTGTCGATGGCCGGGTCGCCGATGTCGTCGCCCGCGTTCAGCACGACGTTGCCCTTGGCGTCCACCGCGTCCGTCGCGAGGTTCCGCGCGTAGACCGAGGTCTCGACGTGCTGGTCGCGCAGGACCTTGCCGTCGCCGATGTCCTCGCCGATCGGCATCATGATGCCGCGGGTGGTGCCGCAGTCGATCTCGCGGACGATGACGTCCTGCGAGACGTCCACCAGACGCCGGGTCAGGTAACCCGAGTCGGCGGTCCGCAGCGCCGTGTCCGCCAGGCCCTTCCGGGCACCGTGCGTCGCGATGAAGTACTCCGCCACCGACAGGCCTTCACGGAAGTTGGCCTTGATCGGACGCGGGATGTACTCACCCTTCGGGTTCGACACCAGGCCACGCATGCCGGCCAGCGACCGGACCTGCGTCATGTTGCCCGCCGCGCCCGACTTCACGATCATGGCGATCGGGTTGTCGTCCGGCAGCGCCGTCTCCATGATCTTGTGGACCTCTTCGGTGGCCTGCGTCCACACCTTGACGAGCTCGTTGTTGCGCTCGGTGTGCGACAGCTGACCGCGCTGGTAGCGCTTCTCCACCTGGGAGGCCTTGCCCTCGTACTCGTCGAGGATCGCGGCCTTGCCCACCGGGGTGAGCACGTCCGAGATGGCGACGGTGACGCCCGAGCGGGTCGCCCAGTAGAACCCGGCGTCCTTCAGGCGGTCCAGGGTCTGCGCGACCTGGGTCATCGAGTACCGCTCGGCGAGGTCGTTCACGATCGCGGCCTGACGCTTCTTCGGCATCGGCTCGTTGATGAACGGGTAGTCCGCCGGCAGCAGCTCGTTGAACAGCACGCGGCCCAGGGTCGTCTCGGCCAGCCACGCCTTGCCCGGCTCCCAGCCCTTCTCCGCCAGCGCCGCTTCGTCGGCCTTCGCCGGCTGACGGTCGGTGATGCGGATCTTGACCGGGGCGTGCAGGCTCAGCGCCTTACGGTCGAAGGCCATGATGGCTTCGGCCGGCGACGAGTACGCGTTGCCCGCGCCCTCGGCGTCCTCGGTCAGGCGGGTCAAGTGGAACAGGCCCGTGACCATGTCCAGCCGCGGCATGGCGAGCGGACGGCCCGACGCCGGCGACAGGATGTTGTTCGCCGACAGCATCAGGATCCGGGCCTCGGCCTGCGCCTCGGCCGACAGCGGCAGGTGCACCGCCATCTGGTCACCGTCGAAGTCCGCGTTGAACGCCTCGCAGACCAGCGGGTGCAGCTGGATGGCCTTGCCCTCGACCAGCTGCGGCTCGAAGGCCTGGATGCCGAGGCGGTGCAGCGTCGGCGCGCGGTTCAGCATCACCGGGTGGCCGGTGATGACCTCTTCCAGCACGTCCCACACCTGCGGCCGCGAGCGCTCCACCATCCGCTTGGCGGACTTGATGTTCTGCGCGTGGTTCAGGTCGACCAGCCGCTTCATGACGAACGGCTTGAACAGCTCGAGCGCCATGTCCTTCGGCAGACCGCACTGGTGCAGCTTCAGCTGCGGGCCGACGATGATGACCGAACGGCCCGAGTAGTCGACGCGCTTGCCGAGCAGGTTCTGGCGGAACCGGCCCTGCTTGCCCTTGAGGAGGTCGGACAGCGACTTCAGCGGCCGGTTGCCGGGGCCGGTGACCGGACGCCCGCGGCGGCCGTTGTCGAACAGCGCGTCGACGGCCTCCTGGAGCATCCGCTTCTCGTTGTTGACGATGATCTCGGGCGCGCCGAGGTCGATCAGCCGCTTGAGGCGGTTGTTCCGGTTGATCACCCGGCGGTACAGGTCGTTCAGGTCGGAGGTCGCGAAGCGGCCACCGTCCAGCTGCACCATCGGACGCAGGTCCGGCGGGATGACCGGGACGGCGTCGAGCACCATGCCGCGCGGGTCGTTGCCGGTGGCCTGGAACGCCGCGACGACCTTGAGCCGCTTCAGCGCGCGGAGCTTCTTCTGCCCCTTGCCGTTGCGGATCGTGTCGCGCAGGCTCTCGGCCTCCGCGGCGACGTCGAACTCGGTGGCCAGCTTCTGGATGGCCTCCGCGCCCATGCCGCCGGTGAAGTACTCGCCGTAGCGGTCGACGAGCTCGCGGTAGAGCAGCTCGTCGGCGATCAGCTGGCGGGTGTCCAGCTTCGTGAAGGTCGTCCAGACCTCCTCGAGGCGGTCCAGCTCGCGACCGGCGCGGTCACGCAGCTGGCGCATCTCGCGCTCGCCGCCCTCCTTGACCTTGCGGCGGACGTCGGACTTGGCGCCCTCCGCCTCCAGCTCGGCCAGGTCGGCTTCCAGCTTCTGCGCGCGGGCCTCGATGTCCGCGTCACGCTTGGTCTCGAGGTTCTTGCGCTCGACGCCGATCTCGTTCTCGAGGGTCGGCAGGTCGTTGTGGCGCAGCTCCGTGTTCACGCCCGTGATGACGTAAGCAGCGAAGTAGATGATCTTCTCGAGGTCCTTCGGCGCCAGGTCCAGCAGGTAGCCGAGGCGCGAGGGAACACCCTTGAAGTACCAGATGTGGGTGACCGGGGCGGCCAGCTCGATGTGGCCCATCCGCTCGCGGCGCACCTTGGCGCGGGTCACCTCGACGCCGCAGCGCTCACAGATGATGCCCTTGAAGCGGACGCGCTTGTACTTGCCGCAGTAGCACTCCCAGTCCCGGGTCGGACCGAAGATCTTCTCGCAGAAGAGGCCGTCCTTCTCGGGCTTGAGCGTCCGGTAGTTGATGGTCTCCGGCTTCTTGACCTCGCCGTACGACCACTGACGGATGTCGTCGGCCGTGGCGAGACCAATGCGGAGCTCATCGAAGAAGTTGACGTCCAGCACGTCTAGATCCCCTTGGGGTTGTTTCGGCTAGAAGAGGGGGCGGGCGGGCGAGCGAGGGGCCTGCGGGAGGCCGGCCCCTCGCTCAGCTCGCGATCAGTGCACGACGTCGTCCACCGAGGGCGACTCGTTGCGGGACAGGTTGATGCCGAGGTTGGCCGCGGCGCGCTCGAGGTCCTCGTCGTCGGAGTCGCGCATCTCGATCGCCGCGCCGTCGCTGGAGAGCACCTCGACGTTGAGGCACAGCGACTGGAGCTCCTTGAGGAGCACCTTGAACGACTCCGGGATGCCCGGCTCGGGGATGTTCTCCCCCTTGACGATGGCCTCGTACACCTTGACGCGGCCGACCACGTCGTCCGACTTGATCGTCAGCAGCTCCTGCAGCGTGTAGGCGGCGCCGTACGCCTGCATCGCCCAGCACTCCATCTCACCGAAGCGCTGGCCACCGAACTGCGCCTTACCACCCAGCGGCTGCTGCGTGATCATCGAGTACGGGCCGGTGGAGCGGGCGTGGATCTTGTCGTCGACCAGGTGGTGCAGCTTCAGGATGTACATGTAGCCGACCGACACCGGGTACGGGTACGGCTCGCCGGAGCGGCCGTCGAACAGCGTGGCCTTGCCGTTCTCCTTGACCATGCGCTCGCCGTCGCGGTTCGGCTTGGTCGCCCCGAGCAGCCCGGTGAGCTCCTCTTCCTTCGCGCCGTCGAACACCGGGGTCGCGGTGTTCGTGCCCGGCGCGACGTCGTAGAGCTCTTCGGACAGGTTCTTCGCCCAGTCCGGGTTGCCTTCGATCGTCCAGCCCTGCGACGCCAGCCAGCCCAGGTGCAGCTCGAGGATCTGGCCGATGTTCATCCGTCGCGGCACACCGTGGGTGTTCAGGATGATGTCGACGGGCGTGCCGTCCTCCATGAACGGCATGTCCTCGACCGGCAGGATCTTGCCGATGACACCCTTGTTCCCGTGCCGGCCGGCGAGCTTGTCGCCCGGCTGGATCTTGCGCTTCTGGGCCACGTAGACGCGGACCAGCTCGTTGACGCCCGGGGGCAGCTCGTCGTCGTCCTCGCGCGAGAACACGCGGATGCCGATGACCTTGCCGGTCTCGCCGTGCGGCACCTTCAGCGAGGTGTCGCGGACTTCGCGGGCCTTCTCGCCGAAGATCGCGCGGAGCAGGCGCTCCTCCGGGGTCAGCTCGGTCTCGCCCTTCGGCGTGACCTTGCCGACCAGGATGTCGCCGTCGCGGACCTCGGCACCGATCCGGATGATGCCGCGCTCGTCGAGGTCGGCCAGGACCTCCTCGGAGACGTTCGGGATGTCCCGGGTGATCTCCTCGGCGCCCAGCTTGGTGTCGCGGGCGTCGATCTCGTGCTCCTCGATGTGGATCGACGTCAAGACGTCGTCCTGCACCAGGCGCTCGGAGAGGATGATCGCGTCCTCGTAGTTGTGGCCCTCCCACGGCATGACCGCGACGAGCAGGTTCTTGCCGAGCGCCATCTCACCGTTCTCGGTGGACGGGCCGTCGGCGATGACCTGACCCTGCTCGACCCGGTCGCCCTCGTTGACGATCGGGCGGTGGTTGAAGCAGGTGCCGTGGTTCGAGCGGCGGAACTTGTACAGTCCGTAGCTCTTCCGCGTGCCGTCGTCGTGCATGATCGTGATCAGGTCCGCCGAGAGCTCCTCGACGATGCCGGCCTGCTCGGCGACGAGCACGTCACCGGCGTCGACCGCGGCGCGCAGCTCCACACCCGTGCCCACGTACGGGGCCTGGTTGCGCAGCAGCGGCACGGCCTGGCGCTGCATGTTCGCACCCATCAGGGCGCGGTTCGCGTCGTCGTGCTCGAGGAACGGGATCATCGCCGTCGCGACCGAGACCATCTGCCGCGGCGAGACGTCCATGTAGTCGATGTCGAGCGGGTCGATCAGCTCGACCTCGCCACCCTTGCGGCGGGCCATGACGCGGTCTTCGACGAAGGTGCCGTCGTCCTCGATCGGCGCGTTCGCCTGGGCCTTGACGTACCGGTCCTCTTCGTCCGCCGTCAGGTAGTCGACCTGGTCGGTGACCCGGCCCTCGACGACCTTGCGGTACGGCGTCTCGATGAAGCCGAACGGGTTGACCCGCGCGTACGAGCAGAGCGAGCCGATCAGGCCGATGTTCGGGCCTTCCGGCGTCTCGATCGGGCACATCCGGCCGTAGTGCGACGGGTGGACGTCCCGGACCTCCATGCCGGCGCGCTCACGGGACAGACCACCCGGGCCGAGGGCCGAGAGACGACGCTTGTGCGTCAGGCCCGACAGCGGGTTGTTCTGGTCCATGAACTGCGACAGCTGCGAGGTGCCGAAGAACTCCTTGATCGCCGCGCCGATCGGGCGGATGTTGATCAGGGTCTGCGGCGTGATCGCCTCGACGTCCTGCGTCGTCATGCGCTCGCGCACGACGCGCTCGGTGCGGGACAGGCCGACCCGGATCTGGTTCTGGATCAGCTCGCCGACCGTGCGCAGGCGCCGGTTGCCGAAGTGGTCGATGTCGTCGGTCTCGACCGGCACCTCGGTGCCGTTCTGCGCGTCCATCTTGTCCTCGCCGGCGTGCAGCCGGACCAGGTACTCGATGGTCGTGACGATGTCCTCTTCGGTCAGCGTCCCGGTGTCGTACGGCGTGTCGAGGCCGAGCTTCTTGTTCAGCTTGTACCGGCCGACCTTGGCCAGGTCGTAGCGCTTCGCCTTGAAGAACAGGTTCTCCAGCAGGGTCTGCGCGCTCTCCTTCGTGGGCGGCTCGCCCGGGCGCAGCTTGCGGTAGATGTCGAGCAGCGCCTCGTCGGTGCCGGCGGTGTGGTCCTTCTCGAGGGTCGCCAGCAGCGTCTCCGAGAAGGAGAAGCGCTCGCGGATCGCCTCGGTGGTCCAGCCGAGCGCCTTCAGCAGCACGGTGACCGGCTGGCGGCGCTTGCGGTCGATGCGGACGCCGACGGTGTCGCGCTTGTCGACGTCGAACTCGAGCCACGCGCCGCGGCTCGGGATCACGCGGACGCTGAAGACGTCCTTGTCGGTCGTCTTGTCGACGTCCTTCGAGTAGTAGACGCCCGGCGAGCGGACCAGCTGGGACACGACGACACGCTCGGTGCCGTTGATGATGAACGTGCCCTTGTCGGTCATGACCGGGAAGTCGCCCAGGAAGACCGTCTGGCTCTTGATCTCGCCGGTGTTGTTGTTGACGAACTCGGCCGTGACGAACAGCGGCGCGGCGTACGTCATGTCCTTGTCCTTGCACTCCTCGATCGAGGCCTTGACCTCGTCGAAGCGCGGAGCGGAGAAGGACAGGGACATCGAACCGGAGAAGTCCTCGATCGGGGAGATCTCGTTCAGGACCTCTTCGAGGCCGCCGACCGGGTTTTCTTCACCTTCTTCGACACGGCGTTCGAACCACGCTTCGTCCCCGGTGAACCACTGGAACGACTGGATCTGGACGTCGAGCAGGTTGGGGGTGCTGAGGGGTTCGCGAATCTTTGCGAAGGAAACCCGCTTGGGCGCGCCGGGGATTCCCGTGGACTCCGAGCGAGATTCAGCCGAGGTGGTCGCAGCAGTGGCCTGGTTCGCGGGAGAGACTGCCAAGATGCGTCCTTCCGGGGACAATGAGCGGTGGCAGCCGCCATAGCAACAGCTATGAGTGACTGTCAAGGGTGCCGTGTGCCCACTATCCTAACTACCGGCTCCGGGCAGCCTGAAAGAGGGCAGCGCAAAGAGGCAGTCTAGCCCGAACGGCGCGGTCTGTCCAGGGGGCGCTCCCGATGGGGCCCAGCCTGCCTCGCGACGTCTTCAGGTATGCCTCCAGGCGAGCCGGTTGTCCCTCCCGCAAGGGCCGCCGGTTTCGCCGTTCGGGAGTAAGCGTGAACCCACCGGGCCCGAGAGTCAAGATGCCACACGGGGGTCCCGCCGGTTGGCGCAGCGTTGGAGAAGGTCAGCGGAGCGTGAGCGGCCGAATAGTCTTCCAGTTACCCGCGGGTAGCGCCAGTAATAGGGGTTGGACCTGGGGGTTTCCCGCGTTCCGGGGTCACGTTGAACTGTGTTCCAGACCACTTCGGACGGGACCGGTTCCGCCGTCCGCGGCGTGTCGCGGCCGGTTCGGGTGATCGGTCCGGGGGGCGTTTTCCGGGGGTCGGGGCCGTCCCAGGCGTCACACGTGTCCCGAGGCGCGGGAGGCCGCGCAGGGGGCCGCTGCCGGGAGCTGCTTCGCCGGCGAGGGCGACGCCGGCGGTGCCTCGGGAGCCTCAGGCGTCCCACGCGCCCAGCGGGCCGTGAGCCCGTCGGAGCGGCCCGACGGGGTGTGCGTGGTCCGGTGGCGGACGTCGAGCCGCCGAAGGGACCCAAGTCCGGCGAGGGCCCGCCACCCGAGCCCGGTGCCAAGTGTCTTGAATGAGTCATTCAGGACCCCGGAGGTCCTGAATGACTCATTCAAGACATCGCAGGGCCACCCACAGGGCCGCTGCCGGGAGCTACTTCGTCGGCGACGGAGACGCGGGCGGCGCGGACGACGACGCCGGCGCCTGGCTGGCCGCCGGGACCTTGGGCGCGTTGTACGTGTCCATGTCCGTGATCTTCCACTTGTCCCCCTGCAGCTGGGCGTTCAAGTGGAGCTGGGCGGTCCCCGCCGTCGTCTTCTTCGTGTCCGTGCGGGTCGACGTCTGGTCGACGAAGACCATCACCTTCGCCAGGTCGCCGTTCAGCATGATCACCGCCGCGCGCGTCACCTTGCACGTCACGATCATCTTCTGCTCCGGCGCCAGCCGCTTCACCTCGCTCATCAGCGAGTTGTACTTGCTCTTGACGTCGTCGTTCGCGAGCAGGTCGTTCGCCGCGTCCTCGGTCTTCTTGATGTTGTTGAAGTCGTACGAGAACAGCGCCTCGGCCGCCTTCGACACCGCGTCCTTGACCTGCGCGGTCTTGGCCACGTCCAGCAGCGCGGTGTTGCTGGTCGCGTCCGCGACCTTGACCTCCTCGGACTTGAACCAGAACGCCAGCCCGCCCAGGATCAGCGCCACCAGCACCAGCGCGCCCGCGACCAGGTACGGCTTCTGGACCCGCGAAGCCGCCGCCGGCTCGGCCGGTTCCGCCGCCGCGACCGGGGCCTCGGACTCCTCCGTCGGCTTCGCGATGCCCGTGTCGCGCTTCTTCCGCCGCGGAGCCGGCTTCGCCGGCGCCTCCTCAGCCTCGCCGGTGAGGGCGTCGACCTGCGGCTCCTCCTCGGTGCCGACCGCCGCGAACACCTGCGTGTCCTCGGCCGACGGCGCCGTGTCGAGCTGCCCGCTGTCGGCTTCGAAGGCCTCCGAGGCGGGCTTGGCGGCCGGCCGCGGCGCCGGCCGGGGTGCCGGGCGCGGCCGCGGCTTGGCCGGGACCGCGGGGAGCTGGCCGGTCCGCTCGGCGGCGGACTCGTCCGTGGCCGGCTTGCGCAGGCCGGCCACGCGCGGCCGGCGCGACGGCGGGGTGCTGCTGCTGCGAGGCGGCTGGCGGCGGGAGGGGGGCACTACAAGCTCCTTAAGAGGTGACGCTACTGGCCGGCCGCGACGAGCGGGACGCTGTCGATGCCGGACAGCTTCCACTCGTCGCCGACGCGGGTCATCGACACCTCGAGGCGCAGCGGCTTCGCGCTGCTCTTGTCGCCCTGGGTGACGGTCGTGGCGATGGCGGCGAGGAAGCTGGCCTTGCCTTCGTGGTCGTCCAGCTCCTCGACGGCGATGTCCTGGACGTCGGTGACGACCTTCGTCTTGGCGTCGGCGAGCGCCTTGCGGAACGTCGGCGCCGACTGGTCGATCTGCTGCGACATCTTGTCGTCCGAGACCGACTTCTGCCGGGCGAAGAACCCGTCGAGGTCCTGGTAGTCGACCTCGGTGTAGGCCTTCAGCGCGTTGGTGCCCGCCTTGACCACGGCCTCGCGCGAGGCCGCCAGGCCGGCGTTGTCGTCGTTGGCGGCCACCCACCACTGGACGCCGAAGATCGCCGCCGCGATCAGCGCGGCCAGCGCCAGCGCCGCGGCGCCGAGCACCAGGATCCGCGACGGCTCCCGGGCCGGGGCCGCCGGCGCACCGGCGGGCTCCTCGTCCACCGCCACGCCGGCCGGCTCGTCCGAACTCATAGCACTCCAGGGTAGGTAACGGTCATCAAATCCACGTCAGGCGAGCCCGAGCAGCGAACCCAGGCTGTTCAGGCTGACGCCGGGGCTGCCGACGATGCCCGGCACGCCCCGGGTGTTGCGCTCGTCGGCCAGCTCCTCCGCCGGCCGGTTCGCGTTGGCCGAAACGTCGGAGTCGGACGGCGCGACCGGCACCCCGCCGTACGGCGCGTTCTGCGCGCCGCGGACGTTGATCGGGCTGCCCTTCGGCTCGGCACAGTACGCGTCTTCCTTCGCCGGCTTCGCCGAGAGGTCGTTGCCGGTGCGGTACTGCGAGTACGGCAGGTACCCCTTGGTGCACGACGGCGGGTTGAACAGGTTGAGCACCAGGCCGAGGTGCGCGGTGCCGTCGCCCGGCGCCACGCTGCTCGCCGCGCCGGCCAGCGCCGGGTAGGTGACCAGGCCCTGCTCGATGCCGTCGAGCCGGGTCACGGTCAGGTTCGCCGTGGTCAGCAGGTTCGCCGTCAGCGCGCCCAGCCCGGGGCCGGACTCCTGCAGCACCTGGCTGATCTGCGTCGCCACCTGCGGCGTGATGCCGATGAGCTTGCGCAGGTCGCCGTCGGAGTTCTTCAGGGTGCCGGTCAGCTCGTTGAGGCTCTTGCTGAACGACGCGAAGTTCGCCGCCTCGTCGTTCTGCGTGTCCAGGACCTTGCCGCCCTGGTCGAGCAGCTGGATCGTCTGCGGCAGGTACTCCTGCGCGGTCGTGGTGAAGCTGCGCGCGGTGTCCAGCAGCTGCTGGAGGTCGCCGCCGGTGCCGCGGAAGGCGTCGTAGGACTCGTCGACGACCGTGCGCAGGGAGTCGACCGGGACCGACGCCGCCAGCGAGTCGAGGTCGCCGATCAGCCGGTCGGTGCTGACCGGGGTGGTCGTCTTCGCCGCCGGGATGACCGACCCGGCCGCGAGGTACGGGCCCTTGTCGGCCTTCGGCTTGAGGTCGACGTACTGCTCGCCGACCGCCGAGCGGTTGGCGACGACGGCGTCGAGGTCGGCCGGCACCTGCGGCGCCGACGGGTCGATGTTCAGGTCGGCCTCGAGCCCGGTCGCGGTCAGCCGCATCTCGCCGACCCGGCCGATGTTGTAGCCGCGGTAGGTGACTTCGGCGTTGGTGAAGATGCCGCCCGACTCGTTGAGCTGCAGCTTCACCGTGTAGCCGTCGTTGCCGAACACGCTGCCGAGCCCGGCGAACCGGATCAGCGCGTACACGATCGCGACGATCGAAATGACCGCGAAGGCGATCAGCTGGATCTTCGTCCGGCGGATCAGCATCAGCCCGCACCTCCCGAGAGCAGCCCGAAGAGATTGCCGAGGCCCGGCTGCGACTGCCCGGACTGCGCGGACCCGCTCTCCCCCGGGATCGGCAGCGGCGGGTTGCCCGACGCGCCTTCGGTCCCGCCGGTGAGCCCCTGCAGCGGGAGCACCCCGGAGAGGGCGTTCTGCCGGCTGTTGCCCAGGTTCTCGACGACGGTCTTCAGGTTCAGGTCCACCTTCGCGAACAGGTTGAAGTAGTCGCCCTTGACGCCGTTGACGGCCTGGTCGCTGAACGGGAACGTCAGCAGGATCTCCAGGGCCTTCGGCAGGTCGTTGCCCGCCTCGCCGAGCTTCTGCAGCGTCGGCGTCAGCGCCTTCAGGTCGGCGACGAGGTCCTTCTGCGACCGGTTCACCGTGTCGGTGGCGACGCCGGAGAGGTTGTCCAGCGCCTGCAGCATCGTGACCAGCTGGCCGCGCTGCTGCTCGAGCACGCCGAGGCCGGGCCCGAGGTTGTCGACCGCGCCGACCAGCTTGTCCTTCTGGTCGTTCAGGGTCGAGGAGAGCCGGTTCAGCCCGTCGATGGCCCGGGTGATGTTGCGCGACTGCTGGTCGAGGTTCGTGACCAGCTGGTTCGCGTTGTCCAGCAGCGCCTTGATGTCCGGCTCGCGGCCGGAGGTGGCGTTGTTGAGCTCCTTGGTGATGGTGTTGAGCTGGTCGACCCCACCGCCGTTGAGCAGCAGCGACAGCGCGCCGAGCAGCTCTTCGACCTCGACGCTGCGGTTCGTCCGGGCCAGCGGGATGGTCGCGTTGTCGGCGAGCTTGCCCTGGGCCTGGTCGTCGCCGGGCGAGGCCAGCTCGACGTACTTCTCGCCGAGCAGGCTCGACTGCTTGACATTGGCGAGCGCGTTGGCCGGCAGCTTGACGTCGCCGTTGACCTTCAGCGTCACCAGCGCGTGCCAGCCGTCCTTGGTGAGGCCGACGTTCTCGACCCGGCCGACCGGCACCTCGTTCACCTTCACCCCGGCCTGCGGGGTCAGGTCGAGCACGTCCCGGAACTCGACGTTCACCGTGTACGGGTGGTCGCCGAGGTCGGCGCCACCGGGCAGCGGCAGGTCGTAGATGCCCTTGAAGGCGCAGCCGGACAGCACCAGCGCGGACGCGGTGGCCAGCGCTCCGACGGTCAGGAGCTTCTTCACTGGCCACCTCCGTAGAGCTGCCCCGCGATGGGCAGCGGCAGCGGCGGCAGCTGACCGGACTGCAGAGCCTGCACGGTCTGCGCGACGGAGGGCAGCGGGATCGCCTTGTCGACCACGCCGGCGATGCTCTCGCAGGCGTTGCCGAGCACGTCCGGGACGCTGTTCGTGCCGACCTGCTTGAGCAGCCGGCAGATCATCACCAGCGGCGGCTGGGTCAGCTCGTTGAGGTTCGGCCGGGCGTCGAGCGTGCCGGCCGAGCCGTTGTAGGTGTTGACCAGGTTGCTCAGGCCGACCGGCGCGACGTCGAGGATCTCGGCGAGCGAGCTGCGCTGGTCGACGAGCACCTTGGTGATCCCGGCCAGCTTGTCCACATTGGACTTGAGCCGGTCGTGGTTCTGGTCGATGAACGCCTGCACCGAGGTGAGCGTGGTGCCCAGCTGCTGCACGGTCGCCGCCAGGTTGTCCTTTTCGGACGCCAGGTAGCCGCTGACGTCGGCGAGCTGGCTCTCGAAGCTGCGGACCTGCTTGTCGGAGTCGGCCAGCGTCTGCGAGAACTTGCCGAGGTTCTCCACGGTGGAGAACAGGTCGTCCTTGTTGCCGGCCAGCGTGCCGGCCGCCTGGCCGAGCTTGGTGATCGTGTCGTGCAGGGCCTGGCCGTTGCCGTCGACGTTGGCCGCCGCGGTGTTCAGCAGGTTCGACAGCGACCCTTCCTTGTTGGCGCCGTTCGGGCCGAGGGTCTCGCTGACCCGGGCCAGGCTGGCGGCCAGCTGGTCGACCTCGAGGGGCACCTCGGTGCGGTCGAGGCCGATGACCGCGCCGTCGGAGATCCGCGGGCCGCCGGTGTAGGCCGGGGCGAGCTGGACGTAGCGGTCGGACACCAGCGACGGCGCCACGATGAGCGCCTTGGCGTCGGCCGGGACGGCGACCGAGCGGTCGTACTCGAAGTCGACCTTCACCTGGTTGCCCATCGGCGTGATCTTGGTGACCGTGCCCATGTCGACGCCGAGCATCCGCACGCTGTTGCCCTCGTACAGGCCGACGGCGCCGGCGAAGTACGCGGTCAGGTGGTTGCGGCCGGCGTCCTTGAGGGTCCACCAGATCCCGCCGGCGACGACGAGCGCGAGGACGATCGCGATGGTGAAGCCCCGGGTCAGGGCCTGGCCGAAGCGGGTGTCACTCATTTCGTGTAGCACCCCTCTTCGTTGATCGGGCCGAACGACGGCAGCAGCAGGCCGCAGATGTAGTTGTCGAACCAGCGCCCGTTGCCGATGGTGTTGGTGAAGACGCGGATGAACGGCGCGAACTTCTTGATGCCCTCGGCCAGGGAGTCCTGGTTGCGCTGCAGCATCGAGGTCAGCTGGTCCAGCGACGTGAGCACCGGGTCGAGCTGCTTGTCGTTGTCGTCGATCAGGCCCTGCAGCTGCGTCGCGAGCTCGCGGGAGCCGTTGAGCAGCGACGTGATCGCGTCTTCGCGCTTCGACAGCTCGTCGAGCAGCTTGTTGCCGTCGGTGAGCAGCTTCTGCACCTCGGCGTCGCGGTCGACCAGCGTCTGCGACACCTCGCGGGTGTTGGCCAGCAGGTTGGACAGCTGCTCGTCGCGGGAGGCGATCGTGTCCGACAGCTTCGACAGGCCGGACAGCGCGCCCTTCACGTCCTGCGGCGTGTTGGCGAAGGTCTGCGAGATCGTGTCGAAGCTCTGCGCCAGCTGCTTGGTGTCGATGTTGTCGACCGTCTGCGAGAGCCCGCGGAACGCGTCGAGGACGTCGTAGGGGGCCATCGTGCGGTCGCGCGGGATCGCGGTGCCCGGGTTCAGCGAGCCCTGGCCCTGCGGGTCCAGCGACAGGTACTTCTGGCCGAGCAGCGTCTTGATCTTGATCGCGGCGCTGGTGCGGTCGCCCAGCCAGGCGTCCTTGACCTTGAACGACACCTTGACCGACGCGCCGTCGAGCTCGATGTCGCTGATCTTGCCGACCTTGACGCCGGCGATCCGGACGTCGTTGTCCTTCTGCAGCCCGGAGGCTTCGCTGAACTCGGCGGAGTACGTGGTGCCGCCGCCGATCACCGGCAGGTCGTCGGAGTTCAGCGCGGCGATGAAGCCGAGCGCGAGGACGGCGATGCCGACCAGCGCGATCGGGACGGGGTTGCGCTTCTGGAAGGACTTCATCCCGAGCACCTCGACCGGTTGGCCGGGATCAGGGGAAGTTCGACCGGCGGAATCAATGGGGGCAAGCTGACCGTCCCGGAGAACTCGCAGGCGTAGAAGTTGAACCAGGAGCCGTAGTCCGCGGTGCGGGTCAGCGTGCTCACCTTGGTCGGCAGGAACTGGATGAAGTGCTCCAGCTCCGGCTCGTTCTTGTTGAGCTGGTCCGTGAGGTTCCCGAGGGCGCTGATGTCGTTCTTCAGCGGCTCCCGGACGTCGCCCAGCAGGCCGGACGTCGTTTCGGCCAGGTTGCCGAGGCTCTCGATCGCGTCGCCGATCGGCTTGCGGTCGGCGGCGAGGCCGGAGGTCAGCTGCTGCAGCTTGACGATCAGGTCGTTGAGCTGCGGGGTGTGCGCGTTGACCGTGTCGAGCACCGAGTTGAGGTTGTCGATGACCTCGCCGATGACCTGGTCCTTGTTGGCGATCGTGGTGGCCAGCGACGCCGTGTGCGACAGCAGGCTTTCCACCGTGCCGCCCTCGCCCTGGAGGACCTGGATGACCTCGTAGGACAGCTTGTTGACGTCGTCCGGGTTGAGCGCGGTGAACAGCGGCTTGAAGCCGTTGAACAGCTCGGTCAGGTCCAGCGCGGGCGTGGTGCGGTCCAGCGGGATGGTGCCGCCGGGCTGCAGGGTCTTGCCCCCGCTGTTCTCCCCTTCGCCGAGGGAGACGTAGCGCTGGCCGACCAGGTTGCGGAACTTGATCTGCGCGGTCACGCCGGCGGGCAGCGTCCGGCCGGCGTCGACCTCGAACTCGACCTCGGCCTGGCGCTTGTCGACGATCTTGACGTCCTTGACCTGCCCGACCCGGACGCCGGCGATGCGGACGTCGTCGTTGGGCAGCAGCAGCGTCGCGTCGGTGAAGCGCGCCTTGTAGGCGTTGGTGCTGGTGGTGTTGATGTTGGCGATGCTGATCCCGAGGATCGTCGTGAACAGCACGGTGACGACCACGAAGATGCCGAGCTTGATCAGCGGCGCGAGCAGGCCCCTCACTTGACCGTCACCTCCGCGCCCCGGTACAGCGGGCCGACGAGCAGCGCGCTCCAGCTGGGGACGTCCGCCGAGTTCAGGCCGAGCTGGGGGCCGAGCAGGTCCGCGAGGAAACCCTGCTCCGCGGTCGAGTACGCGAGATCGCCACCGCTGCCGTTGCCGCCCGCCGCGTCCTGCTTGAACTTGGCCGGGTTGAGGCCCTCACCGACGGTCTTCGGCGCGGCCTGGTGCTGCGTGCCGTCCTTGAACGCGCCGTCCGGCGGCTCGGACGGGAACGGCTTCGGGATGTCCTTCATGTCGTAGCAGCGCGGGCCGCGCTTGTCCTCGAACCGCGGCTCTTCCTTGCCCGCCTTGTAGGGCGCGCGCGGCACGATGATCTCGATCGTCGCGTGCAGGCCGGGCTTGTCGGTGCCCTTGCCCAGCGCCTGGTCGATCAGCGGCACGTTGTCGGCCATCTGGGAGATCACGCAGGGGTACTCCGGGGCGTACTTCGCCAGCAGCTCGGCCGTCGGCCGGGCGGTGTCGGCGAGGGAGATGATGTTCTCCTTGTTGTTCTGCAGGAAGGTCTGCAGGTCGATCGACGCAGTCGTCAGGCTGCCGTAGAGGTTCGACAGGTTCTGCCGCTCGTCGACCACGGTCCGGGTCGTCGTGCTCAGGTTGTCGAGGCTCTGCACGAGGTCCGGCGCGGCGTCCTTCAGGTGGTCGGAGAACTCCGCGAGCGCCTTGAGGTTGTGCTGCAGCTCCGGCTCGTGCGGGTTCAGCTCGCCGATGTAGGTGCCCAGCTGCGACAGCGTGTCGCCGAGCTGGTCGCCGCGGCCGGACAGCGCCGTCGAGATCGCGGTGAGCGTCGCCGACAGCTTCTGCGGCTGGACCGCCTGCAGCACCGGCATCAGGTGGGAGAACGCCTGCTCCAGCTCGACCGCGCTGGACGTGCGGTCCTGCGGGATGACGTCCCCGTTGGCCAGCGTCTTCGCCGACGGGTCCTTCGGGATCTCCAGCGAGACGAACCGCTCGCCGAAGAGCGTCTTGGGCAGGAAGCGCGCCGAGACGTTCTCCGGGATCAGCTTCGCCGACTCCGGCTGCAGCGCGAGCGTGAGCTCGGCGCCCTTGTCCGTGGCGACGATGTCCTGGACCGACCCGACGATCAGCCCGCGCACCTTGACGTCGGACTGCTTGATCAGCTGGTTGCCGATCTTGTCGGCCTGCAGCTTGACCGTGACGACCGGCGTGAACGCCTTGTCGTAGAGCGCGATGGACAGCGCCACCCCGCCGACCATCACGGCGATGAGCAGCAGGCCGAGCAGCCTGCGTCGGAGCGTCCTCATCCCGCGATCCTTACCGTGACGTCGGTTCCCCAGATGGCGAACCCGATGAAGAAGTTCATGATCGACACCGTGACGATGGAGAGGCGCACGGCCTTGCCGACCGCGACGCCGACGCCTGCCGGGCCACCGGTCGCGCGATAGCCGAAGTAGCAGTGCGACAGGATGATCAGGACGCTGAACAGCAGTACCTTGATGAACGAATACAGCACGTCCTGCGGTGGTAAGAACAGGTCGAAGTAGTGGTCGTAGGTACCGGCCGACTGGTTGTAGATGTAGATGACGACCAGTCGTGACGCGAGGTACGAGCTCAGCAGGCCGATGATGTAGAGCGGGATGACCGCGACGAACCCGGCGATGATCCGCGTCGTCACCAGGTACGGCAGGCTGGGCACGCCCATGACTTCCAGCGCGTCGATCTCCTCGGAGATCCGCATCGCGCCCAGCTGCGCGGTGAACCCGGCGCCGACCGTGGCGCTCAGGGCGAGGCCGGCGACCAGCGGCGCGATCTCGCGGGTGTTGAAGAACGCCGTCAGGAAGCCGGTGAACGCCGACGTCCCGATCGAGTTCAGCGCCGAGTAGCCCTGGAGGCCGACGAGGACACCGGTGAACAGCGTCAGGCCGACCATCACGCCGACCGTGCCGCCGATGACCGCGAGCGAGCCGGACCCGAAGCTGACCTCGGCGAGCAGCCGGAGGACTTCCTTCGTGTAGCGGCGCAGCGTCCGCGGCGTCCACAGCAGCGCCCGGCCGTAGAACGACATCTGGTCACCGAGGGTGTCCAGCGTCTGGAGGGGTCGGTTGGCGACGCGTTTCGCGCCCTGGAGGAACGTCATGGCGCTAGTCCAGCTTTCCGGGCACGATCTGCAGGTAGATCAGGGTGATCACGAAGTTCACGACGAAGAGCATGAGGAACGTGATGACCACCGACTGGTTCACCGCGTCCCCGACGCCCTTCGGGCCGCCGGAGGGGTTCAAGCCCCGGTAGGACGCGACGACGGCGGCGATGAACCCGAAGATCAGCGCCTTGAGCTCGCCGACCCAGAGGTCGGGCAGCTGCGCGAGGGCGGAGAAGCTCGCCAGGTACGCACCCGGCGTCCCGCCCTGGAGGACGACGTTGAAGAAGTAGCCGCCGAGCACGCCGATGACGCTGACCATGCCGTTGAGCAGGAGCGCGACCAGCATCATCGCGAGGGTGCGCGGCACGATCAGCCGCTGCACCGCGGAGACGCCGAGCACCTCCATCGCGGCGATCTCTTCCCGGATGGTCCGGGCGCCGATGTCGGCGCAGACGGCGGAGCCGCCCGCGCCCGCCACCAGCAGCGCGGTGACCAGCGGGCTGGCCTGCTGCACGGTGGCGAGCACGGAGCCCGCGCCGGTGTAGGACTGCGCGCCCAGCTGGCGCGCGAGCGAACCGAACTGCAGCGAGATGACCGCGCCGAACGGGATGGCCACCAGGGCCGTCGGCAGGATGGTCACGCTCGCGATGAACCACGACTGCTGGATGAACTCCCGCAGCTGGAACGGGCGCTGGAACAGGCCGCGGATGATGTCCAGGCCGAGAGCGAACAGGTTCCCGGTCTCGCGGAGCATGCCGATCCCGGGGATCTTCGCCTGTGATGCGGGAGAGCTCACCGGCCACCTGGCCCGTTGTTCGGTGGCATCCGGTGCGTGCCGGATCTCGGGGGCTGGCCGCCGGGGATCCGCGCGACCTGGTCGGCGGGCAGCTGGCCGTGGTGCTGGTTCGGGACGCCGTCGCCCGGCCGGGCGCCCGCCGGGACCTGCTGCTGTTGCTGCTGCTGGGCGTGCGCGACCTGCCGCGGGCTGACGCCGTAGTGGCGCTGCTCCTCGGGGCTCAGGGAGGCGATGATGCTCTGCTGCGCGGCGTCCGGCAGCCGGTGCATGATCTCCATGACCCGGTCCTTGCGGCGGACCGCGCCCATCCGGGTCGGGACGCCCGGCGTCGGCTGCATCTGCGGCGGCACGCCGGAGACGTCCTCGACCCCGCCGGCGTGGTGGCCGGCGTCGAACATCGCCTGCTCGGCCGCGATCTGGGCGCTGTCCTTCTCTTCGGACATGCCGATCGGGCCCTGCATCTTGCCGTTGAGGAACTGCTTGACGACCGGCTCTTCGCTGGTCAGCAGCACCTCGCGCGGGCCGAACATGACCAGTTCCTTGCGGAAGAGCATGCCCAGGTTGTCCGGCACCGTGCGGGCCAGGTTGATGTTGTGCGTGACGATCAGGAACGTCGCGTCGATCTGCGCGTTGACGTCGAGGAACAGCTGCGAGATGTAGGTGGTGCGGACCGGGTCGAGGCCCGAGTCCGGCTCGTCGACCAGGATGATCTCCGGGTCCAGCACCAGGGCGCGGGCGAGGCCGGCGCGCTTGCGCATACCGCCGGAGATCTCGCCAGGGAGCTTCTTGTCGGCGCCGTTCAGACCGGTCATGTCGAGCTTTTCGAGGACGATCCGGCGGATTTCCGTCTCGGACTTCTTCGTGTGCTCGCGCAGCGGGAAGGCGACGTTGTCGTAGAGGTTCATCGAGCCGAACAGCGCGCCGTCCTGGAAGAGGACGCCGAAGAGCTTCCGGATCTCGTAGAGCTTGTGCTCGGAGCAGGTGACGATGTCGACACCGTTGATCACGCACCGGCCGCGGTCGGGCTTGAGCAGCCCGATCATCGACTTGAGGAACACCGACTTGCCGGTTCCCGACGGTCCGAGCATCGCCGAAACCTCGCCCGGAGGCAGGGTCAGCGTGACGTCCCGCCAGATGGCCTGCTTACCGAAGGACTTGGTCAGGCCTTCGATGACCACCTCGGCACCCATCGCACCTCCAGGAGCTGTTCCGCGTCATTGCGCCCGCTGCCACACCCATGCCACCCCATGCCGGCGGCGGGTGCGGGCCTGGCGCCCCAAGAACCCGCGTCAACCAGGTGCAACGAGCTGAGTGCGAACAGGTTACTCACCAGTTTTATTTCCTGGCCAGCCCTGGGCTCAACGTCATCCCGCCGTGATCGGCATCGGGAGGCACGGTAGCCCATTCGGGGCAATGACGCAGATCTCCGGTGCCCCAGACCCACGAATTAGGGACCCGGGGCCAATCGGACACCGCTCCTAGGGAGTTCGACGGCCCCGCAGCTCAGGAAGTCGTAGAACGCGGAACGGGCGGGCACCCGGCTGGGTACCCGCCCGTTCGCGGAGTGATGCTGCGGCGCTCGCGCGCCTGGGATCACTTGATGGAGATCTTGGCGCCCGCGGCCTCGAGCTTCTCCTTGGCGGCCTCGGCGGCCTCCTTGTCGACCTTCTCCAGGAGGGCCTTGGGAGCGGCCTCGACCAGCTCCTTGGCCTCCTTCAGGCCCAGACCGGAGACGACCTCGCGGACGACCTTGATGACCTGGATCTTCTTGTCGCCGGCGCCCTCGAGGACGACGTCGAACTCGTCCTGCTCCTCGACGGCGGCCGGGGCGGCACCGGCGGGGCCGGCGGCGGCGACGGCGACCGGCGCGGCGGCGGTCACGTCGAAGACCTCTTCGAACTCCTTCACGAACTCGGAGAGCTCGAGGAGGGTGAGCTCCTTGAAGGCGTCGATCAGCTCGGCGGTGCTCAGCTTCGCCATGATGGCTTCCTCTCAGAAAAACGAACTAGACGTTCGGGGTGGGGGTGGTTCAGCTCTCGGCGGGTGCTTCGGCTGCTTCGGTACCGGTGGCGTTGCGCTGCTTCTCCTCCAGCGCGGCAGCCAGGCGGGCGACCTGGGACGCCGGCGCCTGGAACAGCGCGGCGGCCTGGGACAGCTTCGCCTTGAACGCGCCCGCTGCCTTGGAGAGCAGGACCTCACGGCTGTCGAGATCGGCGATCTTGTTGATCTCGTCCACGGACAGCGCTTTGCCGTCCATGTAGCCGCCCTTGATCACAAGCGCGTTGTTGTCCTTCGCGAAGTCGCGAAGCGCCTTGGCGGCGTCGACCGCTTCACCCTCGACGAAGGCGATGGCGGTGGCACCGACGAACAGGTCCTCGAGCCCCGTGACGCCCGCGTCTTCCGCGGCACGCTTGACGAGGGTGTTCTTCGCGACCCGGTACTTGGCACTGGTGCCGAGAGCGCGGCGCAGCTGGGACAGCTGGGACACGGAGAGGCCGGTGTACTGGGTAACGACGGTGGCCGAGCTGTTGCGGAAGCTCTCCGCGATCTCGGCGACGGCCGCCACCTTGTCGGGCTTCGCCATGGTCGCCTCCTCTCTTGGCTAGTGTTTCCACTGGCGTCGAGGGACCCCCGAAACGACGAAACGCCCTCGCGCAAGCAGGCGCGGGGCGTTCTTCCGGCACACGTGCCGGGGCCTCGTTCCTCCTGCGCGGGCCGCCCGGCGAGATGCGGGACCTTCGTTCCCCTTGCGGGGAAAACCAGCGGTCTTCGGTAGAACCGTTCTTAACTATACGGGGTGGTTGCGCGAGGCTTCTCCCGGGGGGGGCGCCTTGACCTGCGTTTAGGGCGGCTGGGGGTTCGCCGCGGGGCCCGGGAGGGCATCATGGTGACGTGGCGGAGCAGCGCGATGACGGAAAGCCGGGCTCGGAAATCGAACCGGCGGGCTCGAACGCGCCCGCACCGGCGTCCGGCAACGCCCCCACGCCCGGCACGGGGTCGCCGGCCCTCCCCCAACCATCCGGCGGCGGGGCGCAGCCACCGATCGATCCGGACCAGCTGGAGCAGTTCCGCCAGTTCCAGCAGTTCCAGGACTACCTGCGCTTCACGCAGACCCAGCAGGGGAACCAACCGGCCCCGCCGCCGAACACCGGCGTGGTCCAGGCCCCACCGGCCGCGCAGCAGGGTGGCGCCCAGCCCCCGATGATCCCGCCGGGCTACCAGCTGGTCCCGACCGAACGCCGTCGGGCGCCGAGGTGGCTGAGCTGGCTGGGCAAGAAGGTGATCGCGTGGGTCCTGGCGATCATCATCCTCGGCGTCGCGGGAACGTGGCTGTACAACCACTTCTTCCCCAACGACGCCGGCAAGACCTCGGCCCAGCTGGCCCAGGAAGGCGGCGGGAAGTACCACACGAACCACATCTTCTCGACGAACCCGTACGAGGCCGTCCGGTTCGTGTACCACAACATCGCCCAGGGCCGGGTCGACGACGCCTGTGGCCGCTTCCAGAACGAAGGTCCGCGCGACATCCAGACCCAGTTCGCCCAGGACATCGCGCAGACGTTCCGCCAGAGCGCCGCCCAGACCGACTGCAAGAAGGCCGTCGAGTTCCTCGCCACCCAGGTGACGAACAAGAACGACTACGCCGAATCCCTGCCGTCGAGCGTCTCGGACCCGTTGCCCGGCGACACCGTGACGATCGACTCCTGCACGTTCCCCATCAGCGGCGGCCCGGCACTCGGCGTCTTCACCGTGACGAAGGTCGACAAGGGACAGTGGCTCATCACCGGCCACGCCATCGGCCCGGCGAAGTGCAGCGGAGTCCCCACCACCACGCCGACGAGCTGATCGGCTGCGCTCAGCGCAGCTGCGGAGCAGTCAAGAACGCCACCAAAGCCTCGGAGAACGCCGGCGACATCACCGCCGTCATGTGGTCCCCCGGGATCCGCACCAACCGCGCCCCCGCGATGGCCGCCGCCAGGCGCTCCGGCTCCGCCGCCAGCAGGTCCTGGTCCCCCGCCAGCACCAACGTCGGGACGCCGATCGCCGACAGCTCGAGACGACCTTCCTGCGACGCCAACGCCACCGCCGCCAACGCCTGACGGTCCCCACCAGTGGCGTCGGCCAGCAACCGGAACGGCACTCCCGACGGCGGCACCGTCGAAGGATCCTCCGCCAGCAGCGCCGAAGCGATCTCCGCCGGCTTGACCACCCGCAGGTCGACTCCACCGAAGTCGACGATCCCCGACCCCACTCCGCCCGTCGCCAGCCGGCGGATGCGCTTGTCCGAAGCCGTCGAGGACAGTGCGATGATCGCGCCCATCGAATAGCCGACCAACGACACCTCGTCCAACGCCAGCTCGTCCAGCAGCGCCGAGATGTCGCGGGCCATGCTGTCGCCCGTGTACGCCGCCTCGTCGTGGGGCTTCTCCGAACGGCCGTGGCCGCGCGCGTCCAGCGAAATCACCGTCAGGCCCGCCGAGCGCAGGGCCGCGACCACTCCCGTGGAGATCCAGTTCGCGTTCGTGTCGGCCGCGAAGCCGTGTTGCAGCAGTACCGGGTGGTGGGCGCCGTCGCCCTCCCACACCGTGTAGTTCAACCGGAGGCCGTCGAACGACGCGAAAGTCGGCATGACCTCCATGAGACACGAAGAAAGGGCGCCCCCGCAGCAAGCGGGGACGCCCTTTCCGGTGATCTCAGACTCAGACGTTCGCGTCCTCGGAAAGGAGGTTGCGGGTCCGCAGCGGGTCGACCGGGATGCCCGGGCCCATCGTGGTCGTGAAGGTGACCTTCTTCAGGTAGCGGCCCTTCGCCGACGACGGCTTGGCGCGGAGGATCTCGTCCAGCGCGGCCGCGTAGTTCTCGACCAGCTTCTCCGTGTCGAAGGAAGCCTTGCCGATCACCAGGTGCAGGTTGGCCTGCTTGTCGACGCGGAAGTTGATCTTACCGCCCTTGATGTCCTTCACGGCCTTCTCGACCGCGGGGGTCACCGTGCCGGTCTTCGGGTTCGGCATCAGGCCACGCGGGCCGAGGATGCGGGCGATGCGGCCCACCTTGGCCATCTGGTCCGGCGTCGCGATCGCGGCGTCGAAGTCGAGCCAGCCACCCTGGATGCGCTCGATCAGCTCGTCGGTGCCGACCGCGTCCGCGCCGGCGGCTTCGGCCTCGGCGGCCTTGTCGCCGACGGCGAAGACGATGACGCGGGCGGTCTTACCGGTGCCGTGCGGCAGGTTCACGGTGCCGCGGACCATCTGGTCGGCCTTGCGGGGGTCCACACCGAGACGCATCGCGACCTCGACGGTCGCGTCCATCTTGGTCTTGGAGGTCTCCTTCGCCAGCTTCGCGGCCTCGAGCGGCGCGTACAGACGCGCCTTGTCGACGAGCTCCGCAGCCTGGCGGTATGCCTTGCTGTGCTTGGTCATGCTTCTGTCCTTAATTCAAAGTGGATCAGTGTGGTGTCAGAGCCAGCACTCGGCTCTCCCACGTACTGCGTGGAACGTCAGGCGTCGACGACCGTGATGCCCATCGAACGGGCAGTGCCGGCGATGATCTTCGCGGCCTGGTCGATGTCGTGCGCGTTGAGGTCGGTCTCCTTGGTCTTGGCGATCTCGCGGACCTGGTCCCAGGTGACCTTGGCGACCTTGGTCTTGTGCGGCTCGCCGGAGCCCTTCTCCACGCCCGCGGCCTTCAGCAGCAGCTTGGCGGCCGGCGGCGTCTTCAGCTTGAAGTCGAACGACCGGTCTTCGTACACGGAGATCTCGACCGGGACGACGTCCCCGCGCTGCGACTCGGTCGCGGCGTTGTAGGCCTTGCAGAACTCCATGATGTTGACGCCGTGCTGACCCAGGGCCGGGCCGACCGGCGGCGCGGGGTTGGCCGCACCCGCCTTGATCTGCAGCTTGATGATCGCCGCAAGCTTCTTCTTCTTGGGTGGCATTTCTTTTCCTGTCCTGTACTACGTTCCCCGCGTACCTGCCGTGGACACGGGGACTGCGGCCGACCGGGCGGCCGTCAGATCTTGGAGACCTGGTTGAACGACAGCTCGACCGGGGTCTCCCGGCCGAAGATCGACACCAGGACCTTCAGCTTCTGCCCGTCGACGTTGACCTCGGAGATCGTCGCCGGCAGCGTCGCGAACGGGCCGTCCATGACCGTGACCGACTCGCCGATCTCGAAGTCGACCTCGACGGCCGGGCCGCCGAGCGGGGCCGCGGTCGTGGCGGACTCGCCCTTGCCGGCCTTCGCCGGGGCTTCGCTCTCGACCTTGGGCGCGAGGAACTTCAGCACCTCGTCCACGGTCAGCGGCGACGGCCGCGAAGTGGCGCCGACGAACCCGGTGACACCCGGCGTGTTGCGCACCGCGCTCCACGAGGCGTCGTTCAGGTCCATCCGGACCAGGATGTAGCCGGGCAGCACCTTGCGCTGCACCTGCTTGCGCTGGCCGTTCTTGATCTCGGTGACCTCTTCGGTCGGGACCTCGATCTGGAAGATGTAGTCCTCGACGTCCAGGGTCTGGGTCCGGGTCTCGAGGTTGGTCTTCACCTTGTTCTCGTAACCGGCGTACGAGTGCACGACGTACCACTCGCCGGGCGCGGCGAGCAGCTCGGCGCGCAGCTTGGCGACCGGGTCCTCGTCGTCCGCGGCGGGCTCGGCCTCGTCGGCCTCGGCCGCGACGTCTTCGTCACCGGAAGCGGCGGCTTCGTCATCGGAAGCGGCTTCGTCGACCTCGTCGGACACCTCGACGGGCTCCAGGTGCGCGGACTCCTCGTCACCGAGTGCCGCGTGCACCTGCTCGTCGGAAAGCTCGGTCAGGTCGTGACCGGCTGATGTGCCGTTGTCGGAGGTCACGTTCCGTCCTCTCAGTTGATCATTGCCGGGGTCAGGCCGGGACCTGAGCCCCATCGGCGCGCGCCGGGGCGCGTCAGCCGAAGATCTTGCCGATGCCCCACTTGAATGCCAGGTCGAGCACGCTCACCAGGGCCACCATGAACACCACGAAGGCCAGCACGACCGCGGTGTAGGTGACCATCTGCTTGCGGTTCGGCCAGATGACCTTGCGCAGCTCGGCCCAGACCTCGCGGACGAAGCGCATGAGCCGCGCGAACACGGAGGCCTTCTTCGCCTTCTGGTCCCGCTTGGGGGTCGGAGCGCCCTTCGCGTCGGAGGCGGTCTTCTCCCCCGACTTGCCGAACGGCCGGGTCTTGTCGTCCGCACGTGCCGCGGACTTGCCCGCCGGACGAGCGGTCGCACGGCGCTCACGCCGGGCAGCGGCTGTGACGGGACGGGACGTGCTGTCGGGCTTCTGCCCGGTGCCGTCCTGCTCCTGCTCGCCGCCGCTGGCGTCGCTGTCGCTCACGACCACTCCTCCGCTCCACCAGTTCCGTTACGCAGGGGTGACAGGACTTGAACCTGCAACCTGCGGTTTTGGAGACCGCTGCTCTGCCAATTGAGCTACACCCCTGTGAGGCTTCGATCACTCGAAGCCCCGTTGGACGCATTCCATCGTCCCCACCATCCAGGCGGGGATGACCGTAGTGCGTTCCAAGTCCCGAAGTCTACGGCAAGCCTCGCGAGAGCCCGCAACCGCGCCCCCCGATCGACCGCCGAACCCCGGCCGGCCTGCGGAAAACTCCCCGCCGGCCACCTGATCATGCCAGGATGTCCGCCATGACGGACAACCCGGAGTCCCGCTCACCGGTGAGCGGGACGCGGCTGGGGCTCGCGCTGCCGCAGTACGGCGCGCTCGCCGACCCCGCGGCCGTCGCGCGCTTCGCGACCGCTGCCGAGGGCTTGGGGTTCGGGTCCCTGTGGGTCGGCGACCGGATCTTGACGCCGCACGCGCCCTCGGACCTCTACCCGGGCGGCGGGACTCCGGAGCACCCGTACCCGAAGGAGTTCGAGACCTTCGCGGATCCGTTCACGACCTTGGCCACCGCGGCCGCCGTCACCCGCACGGCTCGCCTGGGGATGAGCGCGTTGACCGGGCCGGTTTATTCCCCGGTGCTGCTCGCCCGGGCGCTGACCTCGCTCGATCTCGCCAGCGGTGGGCGGCTGGACGTCGGGTTCGGGCTCGGTTGGCTGCGTGAGGAGTACTTCGCGACCGGCGTCCCGTGGGAAGGGCGTGGGAAGCGGCTCGACGCTGTGCTCGACGCGCTCGACGCCCTGTGGACCGGCGACCCGGTGGCTCACGAAGGCCCGCAGTGGCGGATCGCGCCGTCGACCGTCGGCCTGCGTCCGGTGCAGGATCCGCGGCCGCCCGTGCTGCTCGGTGGGTTCTCGCCGCCGGCGCTGGTCCGGGTCGGGCGGCGCGCGGACGGGTGGCTGGCGGGGTGGATGCCGAAGGAGTACCTGATCGGGCTCTGGTCCGTCGCCGTTGACGCGGCCGAGAAGGCCGGACGCGATCCCGGGTCCCTGCGGCGGGTGCTGCGGATCAACCCGCGGGCGGGTACCGGGGTGGAGACGGTCGCCGACGTCGCTCCCCGCCTGGACGTGGCCCGGGAGCTGGGCATCACCGAGGTCCTCGTCGATCTGCACTACGTCGCCAAGGACGTCGATCACGCTCTGGAGCTGGCTGCTGAGCTCGTGTGACGTAGATCATCGTCACTCAGCGGGGTTCGGTGGTTCCCCCTAGTCACCCGTATTGCCCACTTCGGAACCGTGCTCGCGCCGGTAGAAACGACATGTGGCCAAGAACAGTGGGGGCGGCTGCCTCGTCGTTGTGCTCGTCGTCGGTCTGCTGGCCTTCGGGTACTACAAGTGGCAGCACGGTTCTTCTTCTGCTCCGCCTGATACCGGCGCGGAGACTGGGGGCGGTACTGGGCGGTATGTCGCTCTGGGTGATTCCTATACCTCTTCGCCGCACAATGGGCGGCAGGCTGGGCCTCCCGCTGGGTGTCAGCGGTCGCTCGACAACTATCCCCATGTCGTCTCCGCGAAGCTCAAGCCTGCCGAGCTGGCTGATGTCAGCTGCAGTGGGGCTACCACCGCCAATTTGACCTCGCCTCAGAAGACTTCGGACGGTACGAACCCGGCTCAGCTCGACGCCGTGAATTCCAAGACCACGCTCGTCACGCTCGGGATCGGGGGGAACGACGTCGGGTTCATCTCCATCGCCGCTTCCTGTGCCACTGCGCATCCCTCCGGGTCGCCCTGTCGGGATCGGTTGACCGCTGGGGGTCGTGATCAGCTCGCTGAGCGGATTGATGCCGCTGCTCCGAAGGTGGGGGCTGTGCTCGACAAGATCCATTCCAAGGCGCCCAAGGCCAAGGTCGTCGTTGTCGGGTATCCGACCGTTTTGCCTGATGGGGATGGGTGTTGGCCGGTGCTTCCCGTGGGCTCCGGGGATGTTGATTACTTCCGTGGGGCGTTGGGGAAGTTGAACAAGATGCTTGAAGATCAAGCTGATGCTCATTCGGCCGGGTATGCCGATACTGCTGCTCCCAGTAAGGGGCATGATGTCTGCTCTTCGTCCGATACGCGGTGGGTTGAGGGGGTCATTCCGACTTCGCGTACCGCTCCGCTTCATCCGAATGTTCGGGGTGAGCAGGGGATGGCTGATGCTGTTCTTGGGGTTTTGAAGCTTCCGTGAGTGCTTCTCCGGCACCCCGAAGCTGTCATTGTGACTACGGCCGGCAACACCGCGTCAAGGCGGGAAAGATGCCTTGACCCGGCGCTGCCGGCCGTGTTCTGGCTTCGGATCGGGGTGCGCGGGGGTCTGGGTGCTCGTCGGTGCCTGTTCGCCCTTGACCCTCGCCTTGGGCAGTCCGCTAAACGCGCACCAGAGCTTGTGGCTTGCCCAGGACCGTCTTTCCGTCGAACTTGGCCACCAGGTCGATCCTCGCCGTTCCGTCCTCGTTGATCGCTCCGACCTTGCCCGAGAACTCCACCAATGCGCCTTCGGGCGTGTTGGGGACCACCACTGGCCTCGTGAAGCGGGCGCTCAAGTCGATCAACCTCGCCGGGTCGCCCAGCCAGTCCGTCACCACTCTTCCCGCCAGGGCCATCGTCAGCATCCCGTGGGCGATCACGTCCGGGAGTCCCACCTCTTTCGCGAACGCCTCGTTCCAGTGGATCGGGTTGAAGTCCAGGGACGCTCCCGCGTAGCGGACCAGCTGGTCGCGCGTCACCCTCACCTCGATCGTAGGCAGCTCGTCGCCGATGTTCACGCGTCCTCCCCCCGGACCACCAGCTGGGCCCTCGTCGTGGCGATGTGCTCGCCCTCGCCGTCGACGATCTCGGCTCGCAGGTTGATGAAGTCGTTGCCCGCCCGGGCCATGATCTTGTCGATGTGCGTCGTCAGCAGCAGGCGGTCGCCGACCCGGACCGGGCGGCTGTAGCTGAACTGCTGGTCACCGTGGACCATCCGGGAGTAGTCCAGCCCCAGCTCCGGGTCCGTCACGATCGCGTTGATCGCCGCCAGGTTGACGATCGTGATGAACGTCGGGGGCGCGATCACGTCCGGGTGGCCGGCGGCTTTCGCGGCTTCGGGGTCGCGGTAGACCGGGTTCGCGTCGCCGATCGCGTCGGCGAACTCGCGGATCTTCTCCCGGCTCACTTCGTAGCTGGTCTGCGGCGGGTACGCCCGCCCGGTGAACGACTCGTCCAAAGGCACCCGGAGAGGCTACCAACAGCGAAGAGCCGCCCTGGTGGTCCAGGGCGGCTCTTCGAAGCTGGTGTGAACGCGCTACGTCAGCGGGTTTCCTTGTGCGTCCGGTGCGTACCGCAGTTCGGGCAGAACTTCTTCATCTCCAGGCGATCCGGGTTGTTGCGCCGGTTCTTCTTGGTGATGTAGTTGCGGTGCTTGCACTCTTCGCACGCCAGCGTGATCTTGGGTCGCACGTCGGTGGCAGCCACAGCGTTTCCTTCTCTCTCAGGTCCGGGGGCCAGCCCCGTCGTTACCGCGTAGCGGTGGCCGGACTTGAACCGGCGACACAGCGATTATGAGCCGCTTGCTCTGCCAACTGAGCTACACCGCCCTTACATGACCCAAGCCGCGACACGCAGGCGTGACGCGGCTGAGGTCGAGAGCCCCTTTACGGAATCGAACCGTAGACCTTCTCCTTACCATGGAGACGCTCTGCCGACTGAGCTAAAGGGGCCTGCCTCTCGCGAGGACTTGGAAAGATTAGCAAGGACCGTCACCCGCCCGTGCAACCGGGGTCCCCTTAGCACAAAACCTCAGGTCAGCAGGGTAAGCACGGTCTCCGAGTGGCGTCCCGGCGAGCGCGCCGTGCGGGCCTGCAGCCACGCCTCCAGGCGGTCCTCCGGCAGCGGTCGCGAGATCAAGTAGCCCTGGGCGACGTCGCAGCCCATCGCCTCGAGCTGGTCGCGGGCCACGTCCTCCTCGACGCCTTCCGCGACCACCGTCAGGCCGAGCGAGTGGCCCAGCTCGACGATCGAGCGGACCACCGCGAGGTCGCCGAGGTCGGTGCCCATGCCGAGGACGAAGCTCTTGTCGATCTTGACCTGGTCGACCGGCAGCTGCCGCAGGTACGCCAGCGACGAGTAGCCCGTGCCGAAGTCGTCCACCGCGAGCGTGATGCCCAGCGAGTGCAGCTCGCGGAGGATCGGCAGCGCCTTCTGCGGGTCGGACATCACGCCGGACTCGGTCAGCTCGAACGTCAGCAGCTCCGGCGGGATGCCGTAGTGCTCCAGTTCGCGGGCCACCTTGTTCGGGAAGTCCTCGTCGGCCAGGTTGCGCACCGACAGGTTGACCGCGACCGAGATCCGCAGGCCCTCGTCGAGCCACTTGCGGCAGCGCTTGAGCGCCTCGCCGAGCACGAAACCCGTCAGGACGCCGATCAGGCCGGCCGCCTCGATGGCCGGGACGAACTCGTCCGGGCCGAGCCTGCCGAACTCCGGGTGCACCCAGCGGACCAGCGCCTCGACGCCCTGCACCTGGCGGTTCGGCAGGGTGATCTTCGGCTGGTAGTGCACGCTGACCTGGCCGTCCTCGAGGGACTGCCGGAACTGCGTGACCATCTGGAAGCGGCGCAGGAAGATCTGCCCCATGCTCGGCACGTAGCCGCGGACCTCTTCGCCGCCCTTCGTCGCGCGGACGGCGACGTCGGCGCGCTGCAGCAGGCCTTCGATGTCGACGACGTCGCCGGATTCCTCGGGCGTCGTCGTCGCGTAGCCGATCATCGCGTTCGCCTCGACCGACAGCCGGTCCACCGGGTACGGCGCGGAAAGCTCCTCGCGCAGCCGTTCCGCCGCCGCGTGGGCGTCCTCCGGCGGGCAGCCGACCAGCAGCGCCGCGAAGGACGCGCCTTCGAGGCGGGCGAGCGGGACGTCGGGGCCGAGCGCGTCGCGGATGCGGCGGCCGGCGGCGATCACCATCCGGTCGGCCCACGCGTACCCCAGCGCGTCGCTGACCGTCGAGAAGACGTCGAGGTCGATCCGCAGCACGACGGCGTTCGCGAAGTCCCGCAACGGTTCCTTCGCCACCTGCCGGAAGCCCGGCCGGTTGAGGTGCCCGGTGAGCGGGTCGTGGTAGGCGTCGTGGCGCAGCGTGGCGAGCAGGCGGCGGTTGTCCAGCGACGTCGCCAGGTGGCTGGCCATCGTCCCGAGCAGCTGGACGTCGTACTTGCCGAACCCGCGCCAGCGGGACAGCCGGTCGTGCGCCTCGACGACGCCGAGCAGCTGGTTCGCGCTGCGCAGCGGCACGACGAGCGCCTCCTGCGCGCCGCGGTCGAGCAGCGCCGCGCGGACGTCGGGGTTGGCTTCGGTGATCCGGAAGTGCCGGACGTGTGCGCCGGGCAGGCGCAGCAGCGGGTCGTCGGCGGCCGGGTCGGCGGGCGGCAGGTCGTCGCCGGCGACGACGACGCGCATGGCGTCCTTCGGCTCGAGCCGCAGTCTCAGCACGACGCGGCCGGCGGCCAGCTGGTCCTTGATGCGCTCGGCGATCGTGGCCCACTCGCGGACGTCGACGCCGCCGACGAGCTCGTCGGCGCGGCTGGCCGGGCGCGCCGCGGCCTGCTGGCCCGAGCGGGCGACCATCAAGCTGACGTCGGACAGCGCTTCCATGTCCCGCTGCTCGCGCAGCAGGTCGGAGTAGGCCCAGTACAGCGCGGTCAGACCGAGGAACACGGCGAGCACCAGCGGCCACGCCTTGGGCGTGTTCGAAATGACGAGGTAGCCGGACAGGCCGACGGAGGCGTTGACGAACCCGACGACCAGGATCCGCGCGGTGAGCCGGACGGCGGTGCTGACCCGCATCCGGCGCCGCAGGACGCGGACCGCGGCCAGCGCGAGCAGCGTGCTCACCAGCGGCGCGGTCAGGGTGCCCGCCAGCGCGGCGACCCACGGGATCTTGTCGCCCGCCCCGGCGCCGACGGCGACCTTCACCAGCCCGGCGACCCCGAAGGCGCCGGTGATCTCGAGCAGGAACGCGCCCGCGTTGTAGAGGACGCGGCCGGCGACCTTGCGCGCGAGCAGCGTGCCGATGCCGGCGACCAGGTGCGCGGCCAGCACGACTTCGAACGGCGCGACGAAGAACCCGATGACGAGCGGGATTTCGGTGAACGAGATCGTCCACGAGATGCCGCTGCGGACGTCGACGTTGATGCCGAGCTGTTCGGCGAGCAGGAACGCGACCGCGAGCACCGGGCCGATCCAGAGGAGCCTGCTGTCCCAGTGGAACGGCAGCCAGGAGCCGACGGCGAACGCGGCGACGAGCCCGATGCTCAGGACGGCGAAGGTGTACGCGCGGAACCGGCGTTCGTCGGTGCGGGCTTCGGCGGAGACGGGCGGTGTCCCGGAAGCGGCTCCCGGCCCGGGCTGCGCCTGCGCTACGGCGTCGCCGTGGGCGTTGGTGTCCGGCATCCGACCTTCCCTCCCGGCTTGTCCACCGGTACTGATCCGTGACTTCGGGTGTGGACAAGGGCCATACCGTACCCCGTAGGGCGTACCCGTGTCCCTTTCGAGACAGTAGGAGATCACCCCAGGGTTAACAATGCCTCGATGGCGCTGACCTGCGTGGACCAAGGGGTGAAACAACGGGTGCACAAGCAGGGGTAAGTCCCCTGCACGCAGCGGCCCGGGTAGCGCTTCAATGAACCCATGCACAGCGACGTGATAGCCACCGAACACGCGGCCCGGCTCGCGGCGGTGGATCCCCTGCTCCCCGGTTCTTCTCCCTTCGAAGCGGCGGAAAGCGCGGTGGTGCTGGAGGTCGCGACCGGCGGCTCGGCCGCCTCCGGCCTCGCCTCGCGCATCCAGGTCGACCAGGACGCGCCGAACGCGCCGTGGCGGGCGCTGACCGAGCACCGGCTCGACCTCCAGCTGGCCGGCCCGCAGCCGGCGGCCGCCCTCGACGCGCTCCTCACCCGATGGGATGAACATCTGCGCGCGGTCGCCGAGCGCGGCGACACCGAGACCGCGGCGATCGTCCCGCGCGCGAGCCGGGACGCCGCCGGTACGCGGGAAATGCTGCACCACGGGTTCGCCCCGCTGCGGGTGATCGCGGTCCGCCCGGCGGACCGGATGATCCCGGCCGGCCCGCGCGGCACGCCCGGCGTCAAGATCCGCCGCGCCGAGCCCGGCGACCTCGAAACCGCCGTCGCGCTGGGCCTGGAGCTGCACACCTTCGACGCGCAGTACGGCACGGTCAACTTCCGCAAGGGCATCGAGGACATCATGGCCAAGGACCTCGCCGAGCAGCTGAACCGGCCGGAGCCGCCGCTGTGGATCGCCGAGCTGTACGGCCGTCCGCTCGGCATGGTGAACGTCCAGCACCCCGGCGAGACCGCCTGGATCAGCGACCGCGTCAAGGCGTCCCGCGTCGGCTACCTCTCTTCGCTGGCCGTCGCGGAGACCGCGCGGTCGTCCGGTGTCGGTACCGCGCTGGCCGCGCACGCCCACCACGTCCTGGACGAGGAAGGCGCCGACGTCGTCCTCCTCCACCACGCGGCGGCGAACCCGCTGTCGACGCCGTTCTGGTACGCGCAGGGGTACCGCCCGCTGTGGACGTACTGGCAGCGCCGGCCGGCCGTCCGCTGAACGACTGGCGGCTTACCCCGCGGGGTCCGTCCTTATAGGCTTGCCCCGGGAGCAGCGAGGGGAGCCGGAAGTGACCGACCAGCGCGATTCGGCGCCGAGAGCACCTGAAGGCGTCGACACCGAGAAGCCGTCCGCGGCCCGGATCTACGACTGGTACCTGGGCGGCACGCAGAACTGGGCCGTGGACCGCGAGTTCGGCAGGCGCATGGAGCAGCAGTGGCCGCTCGTGCGCCCCGGCTCGAAGCAGAACCGCGAGTTCATGAACCGCGCGGTCCGGGCGGCGCTGCGGGCCGGCATCCGCCAGTTCATCGACCTCGGCTCCGGCGTCCCGACGGCGGGCAACGTCCACGAGGTCGTCGAGGCGGAGCTGCCCGAGGACCACGACGCGAAGGTCGTGTACGTCGACTACGAGCCGGTCGCGGTCGCGCACGCGACGCTGATCCTCGAAGAGGAGATGGCGACGGACTGGGCGGGCATCGTCCAGGCCGACATGCGCGACGCGAAGTCCGTGCTGCGCGCCGAAGAGACGAAGCGGCTCATCGACTTCTCGCAGCCGGTCTGCCTGATGATGATGGCGGTCCTGCACTTCGTGGGCCCGGACGACGACCCCATCGGCCTGCTGAAGGCCTACCGCGACAAGCTCGCGCCGGGCAGCTGGCTGGCGATCTCGCAGATGAGCGAGGGCGACGGGGAAGGCGAGGCGCTGGCCGGGCTGCGCTGGTTCGTCGAGCAGTACCGCAAGACGAGCAACCCGGTGTGGCTTCGCGACCGCGACGAGATCGAGCCCCTGTTCGGCGACTGGGAGATCATGGAGCCGGGGATCGTGCACCTGCCGGACTGGCGGCCGGACCGGAAGCTGAACGCGTTGGAGGCCGAGGCACGGCCGTTCGCGTGGTGTGGCATCGGAGTCAAGCCAGGCGCCTGAGCGAAGGAGCGGTGTCCACCCCGCGCGCCGCGGAGGTGAAGCGGTCCATCGATGCCTACCGCGACACGTCGAACCCGGCGTGGCTGCGGTCGGACCTCGAGCTGCTCCAGTGGTTCGGCGGCTGGCCGCTGCTCGCGTCGGGGAATTGCCGGACTGACCCGGAGGAGCCGCGAACCCCGATCGACGCGGCCGTTCGCCTGGTGCGGCATCGGAGTCAAGCCAGGCGCCTGACCTGCGGTTTCCCCGATCGCTGCGGGCGAACGCACCATCGGAAACAAACGCACCCATCGGAGAGTTGAGCAAGGCAGACTCAACTACACGAGGAGTGCACATGTCCGACACCCGCCTCCTGCCCGTGCTCCCGCTCGATGACGACGTCGTGCTGCCGGGCATGGTCGTCCCGCTCGACCTCACCGACACCGAGACGCGGGCCGCGGTGGAGTCCGCCCAGGCCAACACCCCCAGCCAGGCCTCGTTCCCCGGCATCCGGTCGACCGGCGCCAGCAAGGCCGAGGTCCTGATCGTGCCGCGCGTCCACGGTGAGTACGCCGAGTACGGCACCGTCGCGACGGTCGAGCGCATCGGCCGCGTGCCCGGCGGGAAGGCCGCCGTCCTGCTGCGCGGCACCGCCCGCGCGCTCGTCGGCCGGATCGCCGACGGCCCCGGTGCCGCCCGCTGGGTGCACGCCGAGGACGCCACCGAGACCACGGACGACCAGACCGCGAAGCTCGCGGCCGAGTACAAGGCCGTCGTCATCTCGATCCTCCAGCAGCGCGGCGGCTGGCAGCTGATCGACGCCGTCCAGCAGGTCGAGGACGCGTCCGCGGTCGCCGACCTGTCCGGCAACGCGCCCTACCTGTCCACCGACCAGAAGCTCGAGCTGCTCGGCGCCCTCGACGTCACCGCGCGCCTCGAGAAGGCCCTCGAGTGGAGCAAGGAGCACCTGGCCGAGCTCGAGGTGACCGACACGATCCGCAAGGACGTCGCCGAGGGCATGGAGAAGCAGCAGAAGGAGTTCCTGCTGCGCCGCCAGCTCGAGGCCATCCGCAAGGAGCTCGGCGAGCTCGACGGCACCGCCGACGAGACGGACTACCGCGCCCGCGTCGAGGGTGCCGAGCTGCCCGACGCCGTGAAGAAGGCCGCGCTGGCCGAAGTGGACAAGCTGGACCGCACGTCCGAGCAGTCCCCCGAGGGCGGCTGGATCCGCACGTGGCTGGACACCGTCCTGGAGCTGCCCTGGAACGAGCGCACCGAGGACGTCTACGACATCGCCGCGGCCCGCGCGGTGCTGGACGCCGACCACGCCGGCCTCGACGACGTCAAGGAACGCATCATCGAGTACCTGGCGGTGCGCAAGCGCCGCGCCGAATCGGGCATGGGCCCGGTGGGCGGACGTCGTTCGGGCGCGGTGCTCGCCCTCGCGGGCCCTCCCGGGGTCGGCAAGACGTCGCTGGGTGAGTCCGTCGCGAAGGCCATGGGCCGCAAGTTCGTCCGGGTGGCGCTGGGCGGCATCCGCGACGAGGCGGAGATCCGCGGCCACCGCCGCACGTACGTCGGCGCGCTGCCCGGCCGGATCGTCCGCGCCATCAAGGAAGCCGGCTCGATGAACCCGGTCGTCCTGCTCGACGAGATCGACAAGGTCGGCGCCGACTACCGCGGCGACCCGACGGCGGCGCTGCTCGAAGTGCTGGACCCGGAGCAGAACCACACGTTCCGCGACCACTACCTCGAGGTCGAGCTGGACCTGTCCGACGTCGTGTTCCTGGCGACGGCCAACGCGCTGGAGACCATCCCCGGCCCGCTGCTGGACCGCATGGAGCTCGTCACGCTGGACGGCTACACCGAGCACGAGAAGGTGACGATCGCCCGCGACCACCTGCTCCCCCGCGAGCTGGAGCGCGCCGGCCTCGGCATCGCGGACGTCGTCCTGACGGACGCGGCGTTCAGCCGGATCGCCGCCGAGTACACCCGCGAGGCGGGCGTGCGCGACGCGAACCGCACGATCGCGAAGGTACTGCGCAAGGTCGCGACGAAGGTGGCGCTGGACGAGGTGTCGCTGCCGGTTTCCATCGACGCCGGTGATCTGGACACCTACCTGGGCCGCCCGCGGCACATCCCGGAGTCGTCGCTCCCTGCGTCGACGCAGCGCACGGCAACCCCGGGCGTGGCAACGGGCCTGGCGGTGACGGGCGCCGGCGGTGACGTCCTCTACATCGAGGCATCGCTGGCGGACGAGGAGTCCGGCGCGTCCGGGCTGCAGCTGACCGGCCAGCTCGGCGACGTGATGAAGGAGTCGGTGCAGATCGCGCTGTCGTACTTGCGCTCGCACGGAGCGGAGCTGGAGCTCCCGGTGGGCGACCTGCGCAAGCGAGGCATCCACGTCCACGTCCCGGCGGGCGCGGTCCCGAAGGACGGGCCATCGGCGGGCGTGACGATGACGACGGCGCTGGCATCGCTGCTCTCGGGCCGCGTGGTCCGGGCGGACGTGGCGATGACCGGTGAGGTGTCGCTGACGGGCCGGGTCCTCCCGATCGGCGGCGTGAAGCAGAAGCTGCTGGCGGCCCACCGAGCGGGCATGAAGACGGTGATCATCCCGCAGCGCAACGAGCCGGACCTGGACGACGTCCCGGCCGAGGTGCTCTCACAGCTCGACGTGCACGCGGTGGCGAACGTCCGCGAGGTCCTGGAGCTGGCTTTGACCCCGGCATCAACGCCGGTTTCCCAGGCGGCGTAACCCCGAACGCCGCCCGCGGCCGGTTCCCTTCTCCCCCAAAGGGAACCGGCCGCTCCACAAAAGCAACCACGTCCCGGGGGTCCAGGGGGCGGAGCCCCTTGGCGGGGGTCTGGGGGTTCGACCCCCAGAGGACACAACGAAGAGAGCCCTGTCTGCGCATTCCGCAGACAGGGCTCTCTCGCGAACGAAGTGGCGGGTGAGGGATTCGAACCCCCGTAGGCGTAAGCCAACTGGTTTACAGCCAGCCCGGCAGCCTCCACTCGCAGGGTGTCTGACCTGCGCCGATGCCGTTTGTCGGGATACCACGTGTGTCGCTGGCCCACGGATGGCCCACCAGGAACCTTCCCAGCGACTTCAAGCCGCTCCCTTCAGCCATGCCGCGAGTCGTGCGCGAGCCTGCTGCTCGCCGCCGTCGATGACCTTCGCGTACACCCGAAGCAGGACCGCGACGGTGTGGCCGGCCCAGGCCGCAACACGGACCGGGTCGCCGGTGACGCTCAGCCAGACCGAAACCGCGGCGTGCCGGAGATCGTAGGGGCGTTTCCCGAGCGGGGAGGCGGCGACTTCCGGCACGAACGCCACTGCACGCGCTTTCCCCCACACCCGCAGATACACGCTGCTCGACAACGGCCGGTCGTCGCGCTGTCCGCGCACCAGGCGGCCGTCCGCCGCGACGCCGTAGGCGTCGATGTGCTCGTACACCAGCCGGGTCAGCTCAGCCGGACACGGCACGGTTCGCCCGTCGTCCTTCTCGCGGTGCTTGAGCTGCTCCCGCGCTTCACTGCGCTCGCCAGAGTCCGTCCACTCCCCCGCGATGTCCGGCCGCGCGTCGCTCAGGTGGATTTCCCCATCCGCGTACTGCCATTCGCCGGTCGTCTCGTCGAACACTCGCGGCGGCAGCTCGAAGTCACTTCTCCGAACCGCTGTCGCCTCTTCGGGCCGCATGCCGGCGAAGAAAAGCAGCGCGAAGAAGAGGACCAACCGCGGGGCGATCCGCCGAACCTCGTTGAGGATCGTGCGGAACTGAATCGGGTTCACCACACTGCGCTTGTCGACCTGTCGGACGACGGTCTTCACCTTCTTCAGGGTCAGCTCCGAGTACGGGTTGGCGTCGAGCAATTTGCACTCGATGGCGTAGTCGAACGCCTCCCGATGAGCCGCGCGACGCAACTTGACCGTGCTGCGTGCTGCACGTTCTCCGTCGCGCTTTCGAGCCAGCGCCGAGTACACGGCGCGGAACCGTTCCGGCGCCGCGAATTCGGCGACGGTCCAGCAGTTCCCTTCGAACCACAGCAGGGCACCTGCGAACCGCTCGGGAGGCTCCATGTGCCGGTGACCCTTGTTGAACGCCCAGCGCAGCGCCCGCGATGCCACGCTGGTTTCGGGCCGCCCTGGGGTGTTTGGTGCCGCGTGCAGTGTGATCGCGACCAGCGAGTCAGCGATGCTCGCCCGATGCTTGGGTGAAATGTCGTCCCACTTCATGTCCGCGTACTGGCAGGCGAACCGAACCCAGGGCACGTCAGCGGGCTTTTCCGGCGGAGGCATCTTCGATTCCGGGAGCCCCGTTTCGACGTCGAATGCCTCGCCGCGCTTTGCAGCCGACTTGAGGTCGGATCGGAAGCTGTCCGCCTGCGCATAGAGCTTGAAGGTCTGGTCGAACCGCTCGTCCTCAACCTTCCAGCGGACGACGTACCGGGCCGGTACGCGCTTTCCCGCGGCACCTGTCTTATAGCGCGTCTGGAGGGACCAGACCGTCACCTTGTAACTCGTCGCACCCATCAGGCGGCCGCCTCTCCGCACGAATTCATCCAACGTTCGAATTCCGTCCGACGCACCCTGAGTTCGCCGTTAGGCAGTTTGGTGCACCGCGGACCGGTGTTCTTTGCGCGCCATTCGTAGAACGTGCGGCGCGACACTTTCAGCAAGTCGCAAATCTCGTTCACGGTGAGCATTGCGAGTGAACCGACGCCGGTAGCCATAAGCTGCTGATCTCCCCTTGCCGCGCAACGGTCAGGACGGCGACGAACATGGGTGACTCCCTCTGGTCGTGTCACAGGTGTTGTCACACCTGTTTGTGCTGGTCAGCGTGGGTTGAGTGACGGAGTGACAGGTGTGACACCTGGGGGGTGGTCGCTGGTGTCACACCTGCCGGGGACGTGACAACGTGCAGGTCAGGCCGGTTAGGCGAGTCCGCGGCGCTTCTGCTCCGCCCGGATCTCGTCGTACGTCCGCGACGAGATCAGCGGGTCCCGCAGCGCCGCGGCGAGGTCATCGGCGCTGGCGTTGCCGACGCCGGCGTCCTGCACCCGGTCCTTGGCGCTGGTGTCGCGGGGCCGCTCGATGACGACGATGTGCTGGGCCTCGCCGGAGTAGTCGACCGCGGCGTCGTGGTCTTCCTGAGTCAGGGCCTTGCGGTTGTCCTCGGGCAGCAGGTGGACGTTGGGGTCGGTGCGGGCCATGTCCGTCAGGACCCGGCTCAGTTCGGCGTGGTCGACGTCCCCGAGGGCCTTTCGGATGTCTACGATCCCGGCTGCCCATTGCCCGTTCTTGCCCAGCTTGGCGACCACGTCGCGGACGCGGTCTGCAGTCGACCCGGTCGGCGTGCTGGCCGGTTCCGGTGTGCTGGGCTTCGGTTCCTCGGGTGTCGGCATGGGCTTCTCCGGCGCGGTCGGTTCGGGCGGGCTGGGCAGCTGGCCGGCGAAGGTGCCGGCGACGTTGGGCGGGGGCGGCGGGGTGCCGGTGACGGCGGTGTACTTCGCTTCGGCCGCGGCGATCCGGTCCGGCTCGCCGGTGATGCGGGCGGCTTCGAGGTTGTTGCGGGCGCGGCAGCGGGCCTGTCGGGCGCGGGCGCCGGCGGCGCCGCAGCTGCGTCCGCTGCACCGGCGGCCACCTTCGGCGGCTGATCGGCACATCCGGGTCTCCTCTCGGTTCGGCGAGCTGGGCTTTGTCACGTCCCCACCGGGTCAGGCGGCGACGGCTGCGGTGGCGGCGAGGTGGGCGAGCAGCTGGGTACCGATATGGCGGGCGTAGACCGGTGGGATGCACTCGCGGATGCCGTCGCGGTTCATCCACGGCACACCCATGTCGGCGCGGACATAAGGGACGCCGGAGAAGTTGCCGACCGCGTGGTACCAGTCCCCGGCCTGGAGCGGACGGCCCATCTTGACCATCGGGTCGCCGTGCTCAGGGTGGTCGGGGACGGTGAGAGGCCAGTTGGTCTCGAACAGCCGGTGCCGGTAGGTGTGTGTGTAGCCCGAACCCAGCCATGGCGCCGCACAGCAGGACGGGGTCGCGGAGTTCGGCGCGGGCTTCTTCGACGTTCTCGATCACGTACGGCGTGCCGAGCCCGGCCACCACGCGGCGGAACTGGGCGATCAGGCGCGGGTGATCGTTGCCGTGGATGCGGTGGGTCAGAGAGTAGCCCTGGCACGGCGGCCCCCCTGCCACGGCGGCGAATTCGTGGCCGCGCTCGCGGGCGTAGGCGATCGCGTCGCCCTGCACGAACCGGAACGGGAAACGGGGCTGGGGCTTGCAGTCGACGCCGGTGACGTCGAACCCGGCTTGCCAGTAGCCCATCGCTTCGCCGCCCTGGCAGCAGAACCCGATCAGGATGCGGGGCCGCGGGCCGGGTCCGGGCCACGGGAGCCGGGCCGGGAGGGTGAACGTGTCCATTGTGGTCCTTCCTCAGTGCGGTGAGCTGGGCTTTGTCACGTCCCCACGTGGGTGAGGAGCGGAGTGCGGCGCTGACGACGGGGTGTGACAGGTCCTCGGGGTGTCACTCCCGCTGTCACACCCGTTCCTGCTGGTCAGTGGCCTGGAGTGACAGCGGTGACAGGTGTGACAGGGCAGGGGTGGTACTGGTGTCACCGCTCCCGCCTGGGGCGCTGTAGGTGCCGTCCGTGGTGCGGGCGAGCTGCCCGGCGTCGCCCATGCGCTTGCAGGTCTGGCGGATGCTGCCCGGGTTGGCCCCGAGCGCTTCGGCGATCCGCGCGGGCTTCAGCGGCCCGTGCTCCCGCAGCAACCGCAGGATCTCGGCACGGGTGTCGGCGACCAGGTGGTCCGCGGCGGGGCCGTCGAGCTTGGTCCAGGCGCCGGCGGTGGCGTCGAAGCTCATGGCGTAATCGGCTTCTTCGACGTCGCGGCCGGTCACGTGCAGCACCCCGTCCGCCTGCCCACGCCCGCGCTCGAGAACGAGCGTCGCGTCGACCGCCCCGGTGATGCCCGCGGTGCCGGAGACCAGGTTCTGCCAGTCTTCGGCGCTCTGCTTGCGGACGTGGTGAATGAGCAGGAACGGGACGCTGTAGTGGTCGGCCAGCTGCTTGAACCGCCCGGCCGCGGCGTAGTCGGCGCTGTAGGCCGAAGCCCCGGCCGCGTCGGTGCCGCGCATCTTCTCGAAGGTGTCGATGATGACCAGCCGGGCGTGCGGGTTCTCCTCCAGCCACTCGACCAGCACTGCGTCGCCGCCGTTGGTCATGGTGGGGCAGGCGGTTTCGAGGGTGAGCAGCGGCGCGGCCCGCCCGCCGGCGGCAAGCATCTGCCGTCGCCGGCGCTGCAACCGCCGGCCGGTGTCCTCCAGCGCGCAGTACAGGACCGGGCCGCGCTCCACCTCGATCGACCCGAGCACCGGGTCGCCGTTGGCGATGGCGGCCCCGGTGCCGAGCGAAAACCATGACTTGCCCAGCTTCGGCGCGCCGGCCAGCAGGTTCAGCCCTTCCGCCAGCAGGCCGGGCACGGCCCACTTCGGCGGCGGGAACTCCTCTCGCATCAGCTCCGCGTCCGTCCAGCGGGTGCGGCGGGCGGGCGGTGTCGGCACGGCGGCCAGCGGCCGGGGCGTGGTCATGGTTCGGACCTCCAGGGACGTGACAACGGGCAGGTCAGGCGATCCGGCGGGGCCGGTTGCGCCCGGCGCGCAGGCCGGACCGGATGGTGGCCAGGGCCTGGTGTTCGCTGTAGGCGCCGCACGCGATGTGCCGGCGGGCGGCGGTCAGCAGCACGGCCTGGTGCTCGTCTTCGCTGAGCGCGTCGCCGGCGACCAGCTGCCCGAGCGCGAGTGCGCCGGCGTAGAGCGCGGCGTTGCGTTGGCTCGCCGGCGCGTCGTGAACCTTTCCCGCTTCCGCCGTGATCGCGGCATCGAGGTAGCGGGAGCGCCGGCCGCCGGCCGGGCGGATGGGCACCGCCGGCGCGGCCGGCAGCGGTGCCGGGGTGAGCCGCTCAACCAGCCAGCCGGGCAGCTCCGCCACGGCGCCGTCCCACACGAACGCGTACCGGCCGGCGTCGGTGACCGTGCCGGGACCGACGACGTAGCCGCCCCACGCCCGGGTGTCGACCTTCCAGCCGAGCCCGCTTCCGCGCTCGCCGCTGGTGTTCCGCAGTGTCACGTCCCCCGGAACCCGGTAGTACAGGTGCAGCCCACCCGAGGGCGTCCGGACCGTGAGCGTGTCGCCGGGCAGCTCCTGCCCCGCGTCGTCGGCGACGACGGCGAGCGCGTCCTCACCGGACCGGGCGCCGGCCGCGGCCCACCGCTCCGGCACGGTCTCGCCGGGCTTCAGGGTGTCCAGGTCCAACACGCACAGCCCGGACGGGCCGGTGGCCACGCCGATGCCGTACGGAGCGTGCGTCCACGCGGCCCGGATCTTGTCCGGGTCGGTGGTGGCGCGCTGCTCCCAGGTGCGGTGTCCGCCGGCGCACCGGCCGGTGGCGGGGCAGCGGTCCTCCGGGTGTCCAGCAGGGCGCTTGCTGCCGGGGCGGAGCGGGAAGACGTGCCAGCCGCGGGCCGCGGCGGCAAGTGCGGCGTCCAAAGTGGTCGTGTCCATCGCTACTTGCCTCCGTTCTGCTGCTGGACCGCGGCGCACCCGGGGCAGGTCTTGAAGAAGATCGGGAACCACGGCTCTTTCGCGTGGCCGGGCTCGATCGTGAGCCCGCAGAGGGTCTTGAACTTGCCGGACCACAAGGACTTCTTGCCGATGTGCGCGTACTGGGTCGCCATCTCGGTGCCTTTCGGTCGGTTACGGTGTGTGCCTGTTTTTGGGTAGCGTCGGCTGGCGCGGTGTCCCGGGAGGGAGCCGCGTCACGGGGTGCTCAAGTGGGGGTTTCGGGCCGTGATCAGGGAGTTTGCGCGGGTGGGTCCCTTGCCTCCCTAGTCAGCGTTGGCGCTGGTCAGGTGAGGGAGGCGGCCCGAGGGAGGCAGCGAGGGAGAACTCCCTCGGTTTCGTGGCCTCCCTCAGTCGGTTCCCTCGGGTTCGTCGCCGTCGAACTCGCCGTCGTTGTCACGCTCCGCGATGGCGTCGCGGACGCGGGCGGCGGAGACCTGCATGACCCCGCCGGTCTTGTACGGCTTCGCCGACTCCGGCAACGCCTCGTTCAGGTCGCTGTGCGTCCACTCGGCATAGGTGCCGCGGTCGCGTTCGGTCAGCCGCTGCAACACCTCTTGGGTCCGCAGCCGCGCTTCGGTGCCGAGCACGGCCGCGATGTTCGCGAGGTGGTCGACCGGCCCGGCCAGCGCCGGCGCGTCCGGGCCGGCGGGCAGCGCCGTCTGCTCGCGCAACGCCATGGCGCGCTTGGTGACCGCGTGGGCGTCCTTGGGCGCGACGTAGAAGCAGCGCAGCAGACCGGGCTGGGCGGTGAAGCCGCGGGCCATGCAGGTGCCGACGTCGCCGGGGCCTTCGTCGGTCTTCGGCGCGAGCCCGACCGCGGAGATCCCGGCCTTGTAGGACCCGGTCCCGAGCACCGCGTCGTTGGCCATTTGGTCGCCGATGGCGAAGCACGCCTTGTTGCTGGCCACCGAGGTGATCTTGCGGGGCAGCGCGTCCTTGGACGGTTCCGGCGTGAGGAACAGCAGCGTGATCGCGTATTTCCGCGCGGTGCTCATCACCTTGGACGCGACCTCGATGGCTTTCTTGCCGTCCTTGCCCATGAACAGGTTCTGGCACTCGTCGATCACCACCACGCGCGGGCGGAGACGTCCGTCCTTTTCGGCCAGTGCCCGGGTGACCGCGCGGTCGCTGGCGTGGGCCTGAAGTGCCTTGCCTCGCACGGAAAGGTCGTCGTACAGCTCGTACAGCAGGTTCAAGCACGCTTCGACCGTCTCGTCACCGGCGCCGGTGGTGAGCGACCGCAGGCGCGGGCGCATCGGGTCGTAGTCGGTGTTCTCCGCCATCACCACGACGTCCACGTCCACCAGCGGGTCCAGGATCGCCCCGAGCACGAGGTTGATGGCCATGGTGGACTTGCCCGACCCCATCATGCCCCCGAGGGCGTAGTTGGCCTCGAACAGCCGGCCGCGCACCACGTCGCCCTTGAGCGTCACCCCGACCGGCACGCCGGCGAAGTAGTCCGCCGTGGCGTTGTCCAGGTCGGACAGCAGGGGCCACGGGTCGACGGGGCCGGACAGGGCGCCGGGCTTGGCGACCCACAGGTCCAAAACGGACGGTTGCGGTTCGGTCGGCCACACCTCGCGGGGGTAGCGGACCAGGTTGTGCGCCAACGTGGTCTTGCGCTTGACGATCTCTTCGACCGGGCACGCCGGCGGCAACGCCAGCTGGGTGCGCCACCCCTTGCCGTCCACCACCGGCGGCATCAGGTACTTGATCCGCCACCCCTCCTTGACCGCGCGGTTGAACCCCGGGATGTTCAGGTTCTTCAGCGCGTTCAGGATGGTGTTCTCGTCGGGCAGTTCGTCCATCGTGTTCCCGTCGACCGGCGGGGTCAGCCACGCGGGCATGTCGCCGTGCGTGCGGCCCTGCTGGTAGAGGTACCCGGCGGCCACGGTGGTGCCAGCGACCAGCAGGAACACGCCGTAGGTGGTCAGGAACCACACCGCGAACGCCACCGCGTCGAACACCGCCGCGATAGGCGTCAGGACCTCGCCGATCTCGCCGTCGTTGATCGCCATGATGATGCCCAGGACCAGCAGAAACCCCGTCACGCCAAGGGAACCGACCACGCTGGCCTTGATCCACTGCCCCGGCGCCCGGAGCCAATCCATGGTCCGGTCGTGGCGACGCTGCTTCTCCGCAACGTCCGCTTCCTGCCAGTACCGCAACGCTTCCTGGTCCCCGGCCGCTTCCGCGCCCCGCATCATGCGTTCGTAGCGGTTGGCGCCGTGGGTGTCGCGCCAGCGGGCCACGACCACCTTGACCCCGGCCGCGGGGTAGGCGACGCCGTGCCGGAACGCGGCCTTCGTCTTCTCGTGCTTGACCACCTTCCGCGCGGTGCGGGCGACGGCGACAACGTCGTGGCCGTAGCCGCGGTAGCGGGCGATCGCGCGGGCTTTCTGCGAGGTCAGCCGGGCGTACTCCTCGTCGGTGACGATCTCGCCCTCAATGACCTCGCCGGGCTCCGGGACGGGCAGGTGGTGGACGGTGGCCAGCTCGCCGGCGGCCGGGGTCTGCTCGATGTGCTCGTTCATCAGGTCCTCCGCCTCACTTGCGGTTGGGGTTGGCGTGTTCGTTGCGCAGCTGGCGGGCGAACTTCGGCGCGCAGTGCAGCGTCTTGCGGATCGACTCCGCCGACTTCGGGTTGATCGCCACGTCGGGGTTGTCGATCGCGGCGGCGAACTCGGCGCGCAGGTCCTCGATCGTGCGCGTCTTCGGGGCGCGCGGCGGGCGGGGATTGCGGGTCGATTTCGGCTGGTCGGCGGGGCGGTCGAGGGTCAGGATCGGGGCGTCGGCGATCGGGGTGTCGTCGGCGCGGCCGGCCTGGTCCTGCTCGGCGAAGAACGCGGCGATTTCGTGGTCGAGCACGTCGGCGACGTGCTGGTCCGGGTCGACCACGGCGGTCAGGCGGCGGCCGTCGAGGGTGTAGCGGCCCGGGGTGAACACCAGCCGCGCCCGGCCCTCAGCGTCGATTTCGGCGACCGCGTGCCGGACCGCGGCGGCCCGAACCTTGGCGACCTTGCGCAGCGTCTGCCGCTCGATCCAGGCGGCGGCCCGCTCCGCCTCCGACCGCGGCGGGGACGCGACGGCGAGCTGGTGCGCGATGACGCCGGCGACGGACACGATGCCCATGACCACCGCGGCGTCCCAGCCGCGGTCCAGGCCGTGCACGACGTTCAGGCCGAACCCGACGCCGGCGAACAGCCACACTCCGAGCTGCAACGCCCACACCGGCCGCTCCGGGTGGTGGCGCCGGGTGACCTCCACGGCCAGCGCGAACGCCCACATGCCCAGCTCCGAGAGCGCCGGCAGCGCCGCGCCGGTCGCGTCCCCGTAGACGCCCACGCCGTAGCCGGCCATGGCGGGCACGGCCATGCCCGCGGAGACCAGGGCGAGGAGGTAGATCGGGAGCCGGACCCGGTTCGCCGACAGCCAGCCGGTCAGGCGTGCCAGCGTGGCGGCGCGGCGTGCGCGGCGGGCCTCGCGCTGCTTGTCGGCCAGACGGGCGGCGGCCGCGGTGTCGGTGCGGCGCTGCTCAGCCGCGGCGCTCTCCGCCCGCAGCTTGCGATCGAGTGCGGCGGCGGCATCTTGGCGGCGCTGCTCCGCGGTGGCCGCGTGGTTGGCGCGGCGCTCTTCGGCCCACGTGGTCATCGGGTGACCTCCCGGTTCTCGTGGCTGGTCGTCTCGTCGTCGGCGGTGGCTGGCGTGGCCGGCAGCTGCTTGCGGTCGGTGCCGGCGTGCAGCCGGGTCTGCTCGCGGTGGTCGCGGACCTCGTGGACCGCCCACCCGGCGGCCACGATCGCGGACACCAGGGCGAACCAGGGGGTGAACACCAGCGCCAGGGCCAGCGGCCCGAGCACGCCGGCCAGCTCACCGAAGTGCCACACCGCCCACTCGATCGCCACCTGCAACCGGGTCCGCTGCTCACGGGTCACGTTCATCGGGGCACCTCCTGCCCGGTCGGGAAACCTGCGGGGAAGAACTGGTTGACCGGCCGCCGCGGCGGCCGCGACGCCTGCACCGCCGCCGCCCGGTCCAGTCGGACCAGCACGCCGGAGAGGACCTGTTCGGCGATGACCAGCGGGATGCGCAGCAGGTGCAGGACCAGGAACAGGCACACCGTGCCGGCGAACCGCATCAGCGCGAGGGTTCCGTGGCGCTGCAACACCTCGAACGTGTTCACGTGCGCTCACGCCCCTTCGCCGCGTTGAAGTCGGCGGCCCAGCGTTGGCACCAGGCCGTGAGCTGGTCGAGCGGCGCGGACCAGGTGATCGCCGGGTCCGCCTCGAACGCGCGGGCCGCGGCGACGGCGGCGGCCTGGCTGGGGGTAGTCAGCGGCAGCACGGTGACCGGCCCGTTGTGGCCGAAGTTCATCGCGGTCCACACGTCGAGGCGGATGCGGATGCCGTTGCCGTCAGCGGACAGGCCCGGGATGACCGCGAGGTGCGGACCGATCTGGACAAACGGCCGCGTGATCGACACGCGCGTGCCGTTGACGTCAAGGTCGCAGTTCACTGCCGCCAGGCCGCGGCCGTCGAACACGTAGGTGTCGAGTTTGAGGTAGCTGGTCATCGGTTGCCTCCCTGGCGTTGGGCTTCGCGGCGGGCCTTGTCAATGGCTTCCTGCTGGCGCTGCCTCTCCGCGTGCCAGCGGCCGGAGTCGTTGGTGGTCACGCGGCCACCTCCGTGCGGTCGGCCTGCTCGATCTCGAAGCAGGTCCAGCACTGGCGAGTGCTGGTCGGCACGCAGTAGGTCTGGATCTCGCCGCAGTCGACGCAGGTGCGGCGGGCCTCCATCGCGTGGTCCAGCTGCCCTGGCACCGGCGGGCGCTTGAGCGCGGCCCGCTCCACCGAGAACAGCTCCGCGACCGTTTCCCGGGCGTAGGGCTTGACGTGGCGGAACACCAGCAGCGCGACCGGGTCCTGTCCGTTGGGCCGCAACCCGACCTCCCGCAGCTGCGTGCGGGTGAGCAGGGTCGAGGGGGCCTCGCCCCAGCCGAACACCGGCAGCCCGTCCCGCTCGCCGCGGCACAACGCCGCGTGGTGCGTGCGGCCGTCGAACACCGTGGTCACCGTCTGGCGACGGTTGCGCGGGTTCACAGCGCCTCCCCGCACCACGAGCAGGCGATCCCGGCCGTTTCCAGCTCGAACGCCGCGACTGCGCGCAGCTGGGAGGCCACGTCCCGGTAGGTCTGCGCCCGCGCCGCGAACGCGCCGATGTAGGTCCCGGCCATAACCAGGCGGGTGAACAGGTCGCCGACGACGTCGGCGTTGGTGGTCAGCGTGTCGGCGACCTCGCGCAGGCGGCCGGCGATCTCGCGGGAGATCAGGCGGTTCAGCTCGACCGGCGTGTAGGCGACCGTGTGGACCTCGCGGGCCGGGGTGGCGGTGTCTACCATCTGGGGTTCCTCCGTGCGGTTTCGTGACTGGGCGGTGGAACCCGGCGCGGTCGGCGCGTTCTTGGCGGAGTGGGCCGCCGCGTCGGGGCTGATCAGCAGGCGGGCGGCCATCAGGCGGCCTCGCCGTCGAACGTCCAGACCGCCGGCAGCACCCGCAGGGCCTCGCGGCCGGCGCGGCGCCGTGCCCGGCTCACCCGGCGCTGGTCGTTGAAGTCGTACCGGTACGCGGCCTGCGCGGCGGACTCGTCCGCGGCAAGCTCGCCGTAGACGTTCTGCAACAGCGCGTCGATCGCCGCTTCGGTCAGCCCGTCCGGGTAGACGGCCTCGCCGGCGAACTCGTCGGCGGACGACACCGCAGCGTCGGTCAGGCGGCGGGAGACGTTGGTGTCCATTGCGAAGTCCTCTCGAAGAAACGTGCTGGTCAGTGAGGGTTTAGAGCGAGCTGAAGAACGTGGTCACGCTGTGGGCGATGTGCTTGACGTGCCCGGCCGCCTCCAACGGCGACGACACGACGTACGCCAGCAGCGCGACCACCACGACCAGGCCGGCGAGCTTCCGACCGAACCCCGAATCGGTCTTCATGACCGGGAATCCCTGCTGCTTCCGCGACATCTCGTCCTCCAGAGCGTGGTGTTCTTGGTGACACCTAGAGACTTGCATAGCTTAGCTAGCAGAGTCAAGACAGTCAGCTAGTAAAGCTAGGAGAGACCTCCTACTGAGCTAGTTGTTCTAGCTGGGTGCGGTAAGGTGGCGGGCATGGATGCACTCGACCCAGACGACGCCCGCCCGCCGTTTCAGCAGGTGGCAGCCGTTTTGAAGGCTGCGATCCTCACCGGCAGGTACCAGCCGGGAGACCGGCTGCCCTCATATGCCGAGTTGGCGAGCCAGTTCGAGGTGGCTCCGATGACTGCGCAGAAGGCCGTTGGCCTGCTACGCGATGAGGGGCTGGTGATCTCCAGGCAAGGGAAAGGGTCGTTCGTTCGGCAGCGGACTGAGCGCTCAGTAGGGCTGCGACCACACGTCGAGGCGATCTTCGAGAGCGGCGCCGTGGCGATTGACTTCGCCGGGTTCTCGGGGGAGACGCTTCAGGGCGTCATCGGCGAGCCACTGGACAAGGTTCGCTCCGGACGACTTCAGCCTGAGAGCCTGCGAATCCGGATCTTGCTTCCAGACCTGTCGAAGCCCGTGGGCCTGCCGGCACTGGCGCCCGAGGGCGTCGATTCGCCGGACGTACGCAAACGTGCGGAACGCATCGTGCAGCGATCAACACAGGGAATCGTTGAGACCGTGGAAGAGTTATCCGCACTCGGCCTTGTCGAGTCGGCAACCGCGCAAGTTCGGACTTATCACGCAGCCCCGCTGTTCAAGCTGTTTCTCCTGAATGGCACTGAGGCGTTCTTCGGATTCTATCCGGTATTGCAGCACTCGGTCGCAATCGGAGGCGAGCCCGTCGAGATATTCGATCCAATGGGAAAGGACGCGGTTCTTTTCCACTACGCTAAGACGGAGGATAATTCTGCGATCGATTCGCAGTATGTTGAGCAGGCGCAAAAATGGTTTGACAGCGTCTGGTCTTCGGTCGCAAAGGATGTCATTTAATGAGCCGTGGCATGAAATTAACTGACATCCTAACGGAATCCGTCGCAGTGATCTATGATTTCGACGGTCCCATTTGCGGCGTTTTTGCTGGCCTACCGGCGAAAACTGTGGCGCGGCAGCTTGAGCTGACGACGGGTGTGCATACTGAGACCGACGATCCCCTGGAGGTACTTCGTTCTGCGTACATATCTGGGTCGACAGCGGTCGAGACGGTCGAGCGTCAACTGATTTCGGCCGAGTTGCTTGCGGTTGAAACCGCAAGTGTCACCGATGGCGGACTTGGCTCCATGCACACCCTCGCCGCGCGGGGCAAGACCATCGGAATATTGAGCAACAACTCTCTTGAGGCCGTCTCTAAGTTCATGGAAAAGATGGCAGCCGATCAACGTTTGGGACCAGTTGTAGGTCGACCATTTGCACGTCCCGATCTCATGAAGCCGAACCCGTACGGACTTGATCGTACACTGAAGGCATTGGGAGTTCAGGGCGAGAAGGTCGTCTTTATCGGCGATTCGACGTCCGATATCGAGGTTGCCCAAAGCAGAGGCGTGCATAGCGTCGGCTTCGCGAACAAGCCAGGAAAGCGGGAGGCGCTACAGGAAGCGGGCGCGGAGTTCGTCATTGAAAGCATGACCGAACTGGCTGGATAGCGGCCTTCAGATGGCCGTGTTTGCAGCGCCAGTGGCCCAGTGGCGCGCGATGGCGTTTGAACAGGATCGCTACACTGAGCGCGCCCACAGCCCCGGCAATAGCCGAAATTTCGCCGCCTGAGAGCGCCGTACACGGCCCCTTGGGGCCTCCCTGGTGTGGTTAGCCCCAGGGGATCGGCACAGAGGTTCTGAGCGCCGGTTTTCTCAGATCCGAGGAGTGAGGCTTACTCCCAGCACATCAGAGGAGTGACACCTGTGGCGTGTCGAGACTGTCACACCTGTCACTCTGTCACTTCAGCCCGTCTGACCTGCGGTTTTAGGTGTGACAGGTGAGTGACACCCGCAGTGACAGCTCTCTTCCCACTCTAATTCTCTGTCTCTGTAGTCACGGGACGGGTAGAAGAGGCTGGAACAGAGGAGGGTCCCCCTGTTCCAGCCTCCGTTGCCTGTCCGCGGCAGCGGACGGGCCGTGGACTCTAAGTCGCAGGTTCCGAAACCTCGCGCCACAGGGGCCGATCGCGAAGGGTGGCGGCCGTGAGCACCCGAGCTTCCTCGAATTCGCCGGGCCGGCGTTCGTAGATCACGGTCATGTCGGGCAGGACGTGCCAGCGGTCGACGGCGTTGGGCTGGTCAGCGACTACGTAGGTAGTGGCGTTCGCCAGGTCGGGGGCGTCCATTTGCGTGCCTCAGCGCCGGTACCGGGCCGGCTTCTCTTCGAGCTGCATTTCTTGGAGTAGTCGGAGCGCTGCGTCTCGTCCGGGGACCTCCTCCGCGCTGCCGCTGGATGCGCGGATGAGTTCGGCCAGCGCCATGCCGGCGGTGCGGCGGCCGACCAGCTCGAACCAGCGGGCCATCTGAACTGAGTGGATTCCGTGGAAGGTGATCAGCGGTGAGCCGTCGAGGTCGCGGATCATGATCTCGTCGCCGGCTTCGTCGAGACGCCAGAACGGCATCCTGGAGCCGACGGCGTGCACCTCGTCGGCATGCTTCTGCATTCGCTTGGCGACTTCGGCACGCTCAAGCTGGCGTTCGTACTTCGTGACCATGGCGTGCTCCTCCGTACCTCCTCTGAACAGGCCCTTCCCGCGCCAGCTCAGCTGAACACGAATGTAGAACACGTGTTCGATTGCGGCAAGGTGACCAGGCCGCAAGCGGCTGCATCACCCCGTCCGAACGCGTACAGAAGAAGCCTCGTGCCACTACATGCTTCCTGGCACGAGGCTCTTTCACGGGGCCTACACCGCGAACAGGCCTTCGTCGTCGGGATGGGACTCCGTGGCGACGCGAGTTCCGCCCTTTGCCTCTTTGCGCTTCCGTGCCTTCCGCTCGCGCTCGTACTGCGTCACACGGGCCTGAGGTCCCTCTGCAGGCCATGCAGGCGCGGGTCCGGTCAGCTCGTACGTCACGTGTGTCACACCGTCGTCGTCCTTGACACGGCGCGGCTGGATCGGCCATCCGAGCACATAGCGCAGCTCGCGCAGGCGCTTGAGCGGATCGCCCTTGTGAGTTTCGCGGGCGACGAGGAACACTAAGGAGACCGGACACGGCCGGCTGGCCGTGCGGAACGCCTTGAGCAGTTCGCCGATACGTGTCCAGGGGTCGGCACCTTCCATCGCCTGCCGGACGAGCGGCCCGATGTCGTCGAAGGTGGCGAAGAACGCCCTCTTGCCGTGGTTGTGTTCGGTGCACAGGGGTTCGAGGTTGTCGATGACCGTCTCGCCGCCCCACTCGCGCGGCGTGATGTGGTCAATCTGGAGCTTCACACCTCCATCGTCGGGGTGGGGGCCGCGCCCGCACATGGCGCAGAAACGCCCTTTCTGCACGAAGACCTCAGCCTGCAGCCGCGGTGAGATGGGCGCGGTGTCCAGGGGCTCGTCCTTGGCGGCGACAAGCTTGTAGACCCACTCACCAGAGCCAGGCTGCTTGAACCGTTCGACCTCGAATGCCGGGTAGACATCCCGGAGACGCCGACCGGCGTTGGCGTTGGTCTTACCGAAGATCGCTTGGGACCGCTCCAGCCACTTGGACATGGGCTGCGGGTTGTCGCGGTTCTCCCACAGCCAGCGGTACGCCTCGCGCGCCTCCCTGCCGCTGATCAGGCTCTTGAGCTCATCACTGTCTGGACGGGGCAGGACAGGAGTCGTATCGGGAGTCTCAGTGGCGGAGTTCACAGTGGGCCACGTCCTTCACGCGGGCAAACTGCCCAAGTCGGCATGAACAATTCAAGTGTGCGGCATGCCGACTTGGCGCGCAAGTGAGTTCTACCTGCAGTTTGTCCCAGCGTTGCCGTCGGACAACTGCCTGTCCGGCGGCAACACGCCGCCTAGTCGGCTACCTCGGCGAGCTGGGGCCGCCGGCCTGCTGCAGCTGCGTAACTGCAACTTTCTGTCGGTGGGCCGCGTTAGCTTGGCCGGGCAACTGGGTCCCCGACGGCGAGGAGCGGTAGCGATGGAGACGAGCGCGGACGAGGTACGCAGCACCTTCCTGGTGACACAGGAAGCCAAGGACGCCTACTACGGCTGGGAGAAGGACAAGCGGCGGGCCGAGGTCGTGGAAACGATGCGCGATCACACCACGAGAGCGATCTACGACTGCAGGCTAGAGCACTTCGAGTGGATCAAGAAGAACCACACCCATCCGCTTGGGGACATCAAGAAGGAGAAAATCGAGCACATCGTCAAGGCGAGCGACTGGTACCCGCGGTTCGCGTTCGTCCACGTGTTCCATGTGCTGCTCGAAACCCTGGGCCGGCTGCCACTGTGGAACGAGGTCAAGGAGTTCGTCAATAGCGATCCGCAAGGGATGAAGATGCTCGGAGCCGAGCGCGCGGAGCTGGAGAACGAGATCTTCACCGAGGAGCTGGAAAAACTGGTTGAGGACCATCCGACCTGGAAGGAACCGGAGCACGGGGCGCTGGCCCTCGCGGAGGCATCGCTGAACTGGCGGATCGGCAACGCGTACTACGGGTTCATGCGGGAGATGTACACCGTCGTCGCGCTCCGCGCGCTGGAGGTGCCGGTCAAAGTGCACCCGCTGGCGGATGCCAACTTCCGCGCGGATGGCTGGGTGAACCAGAAGATCCTCAGCGTCTTCGTGATCAATCCTAAGTACAAGCTCGCCGACGAGGAGCGCGCGATGGAGCGCCACCAGGGCCGGAAGACGAAGGTCGACAAGCTCTTCCCCAAGTCCGAGTTCAGCTTCGTCGAGCTGACCATGGAAAGGGCTGACCACTTCGGCGTGTTCCACTTCCCTAAAGTGGATGAGATCAAAAGAGTCTCCGAGCGGCTGAAGGGCGCAGTCTGCTGACCTGCACGGAGCTAGGAGGCTACCTCCGGCAGCGGCTGACGGAGCGCGGGCGCTGCCCACGGATCGCCCACGGATGGCCGCATACAGCCGCATGTCGCCGCACATGACTGCACACACGAAGAAGCCCCGCGCCCGACATACGTCGTGGTCACGGGGCTTCTTCGCTGGGTGGCGGGTGAGGGATTCGAACCCCCGTAGGCGTAAGCCAACTGGTTTACAGCCAGTCCCCTTTGGCCACTCGGGTAACCCGCCATGGCCGGTCGTACCGGCCGGGGAGAAGCTTACCCAAGGGCTCCCGGCGGGGGTCAACCGGGATACCCGGGGCTAGGCTGGGTGGCCCCTGACAAGCGAGTACGAGGTGTGAGGACACGTGGCGGATCCCTCTTTCGACGTCGTGAGCAAGGTCGACCGCCAGGAGGTGGACAACGCGCTCAACCAGGCGAGCAAGGAGCTGGGCACGCGCTTCGACTTCCGCGGCACGGGCACGACGATCAACTGGTCCGGCGAGGAGGCGATCGCGATCGAGTCCGAGACCGAGGAGCGCGCCCTGGCCGCGGTCGAGGTGTTCAAGGAGAAGCTGATCAAGCGCAGCATCTCGTTGAAGGCGTTCGAAGCGGGCGAGCCGGCGCTGTCGGGCAAGATCTACAAGATCTCGGGCAAGATCCTGCAGGGCATCGCGTCGGACAAGGCGAAGCAGATCGCGAAGTTCATCCGCGACGAGGGCCCGAAGGGCGTCCAGGCCCAGATCCAGGGTGACCAGCTGCGGGTGTCGGGCAAGAAGAAGGACCAGCTGCAGGACGTGATCGCGTTGCTGAAGGGCAAGGACTTCGAGATCGCGCTGCAGTTCACCAACTACCGCTGACGCCGCCGCGGGCACCCGGCCACGGGTGCCCGCTCAGGACGGCGTGATCGTCCAGCTGGCCTCGTACCCCTCGACCAGCAAGTACGCCGGCCCCACAACGTCAACCGTCTTCGACAGGTCGCCGATCTCGTTCACCAGCAGGTCGCGGACCTTCTCCGAGTGGATCCACAGCGCCACGTTCCCCCGCGTGCGAGCCGTGAACGCCACCGACCGGACCCCCTCGGGAACCCGGAACACCGCATCCCCCTTGCCCGACGCCGTCGCCCCCGAAGCCGCCACCGGCAGGCTCCGGTAGTCCGCGATAGTCGCCGTCCATGCTGCGTTCGCGTGGACCGTGATCTTCGTCGTCGGGCGGTCGGGTTCCGTGTTCAGCCACGTCGTCCCCTTGTACGCGCCGATCGCGTTGACCAGACCGTACTCGCCGCCGTCGGTGTCCACCATCACGTTCGACGAGCACTTCGGGCAGTCGAACGTGAAGAAGCCCAGCTGGTCCGCCGGCCAGCTGGTCGCGAACTCGCCGTCACCCTTGCCCGTGTGCGTCTCCGTCGGCACGTCCTTCAGGACTGGCGCCGCCGATGTAGTGGGAGGGGCCGGAGCAGAAGAAGTCACGATCGTGCCGAACCCCGTCGTCGACCCGCACCCAGCCACCAGGACCAAGACCAGAAAACCGAGCAACCCACGTTTCATCGCTCCCCCTCGCAGCTACTCCACGTTACCCGTCACCCGGAAGGGCACAGCAAACCCCTCGAACGCGCGAATGGGCCGTGTGACTGTCCACGAAGGACCCGATCCCCGTGCTGTAATCGCGCGGTCACTGCGTGGAGAGGGTCAGGATGCGCCGCTTGCTCGCCTTCGTGCTGTCACTCACCGTGATCGGCGCGACACTGACGCCCGCGAGCGCCGCCGAGCGCAAGCAGCTGCTTCCCGGCCTCGGCTCCTACGCCCGGCTCGTCCGGCTCGACTACTCGATCTTCGGCCGCGGGCGCATCATCGCCTCGCTGACCAGCGAAGACGCGAGCGGCAAGTTCACGCCCATCATGGAGAGCACCGACGAGGGCGACACCTTCCACCAGATCGGCGCCATCCACGACCCGGACGGCCGGTACGGCATGTGCTGCGGCACGATCTACGAGCTGCCGCAGCGGGTCGGCCGGCTCCGCGCGGGCACCCTGCTCTGGGCCGCTTCCTACCGGCAGGACGCCGGGGCGCAGCGGCGCGTCGGGATCAAGATCTGGGCCAGCCCGGACGGCGGCCGCTCGTGGCGGTTCCTGTCCGAGGCCGCGCGGTCGCACAACATCGACGGCATCTGGGAACCGGAGTTCACCGTCGACGCCGGTGGCACGCTCTGGCTCCACTTCGCCGACGAGACGCAGGCCCCGAAGTACGCCCAGGTCCTCAACCGCGTCGCCTCGACCGACGGTGTGACGTGGGGCACCAAGCAGCTCACCCTGGCCATCCCGCCGGACCGGGTCCGGCCCGGCATGCCGATCATCCGCCGCCTGCCCGACGGCCGGTACTACTTCGCCTACGAGATCTGCAACTTCCGCGACCGCTACTGCGACCCGTACTTCAAGATCTCCCCCGACGGCGCCAACTGGGGCAGCCCCACCGACCCCGGCACCCGCGTGAACACCGCGAACGGCAACTACTTCCAGCACGCGCAGACGATCGCGCTCTTCCCCGGCGGCCGCAACGGCGTGCGGATCGTGATGGTCGGGCAGATCTACACCAACGCGAAGGGCCAGCCGCAGCCCGGGAACGGCCAGGTCCTGCTGGCCAACGACGACTTCGGCAGCGGCAACTGGTACGAGCTGCCCGCGCCCGTGCACATCACCGGCATCTACAACAACTTCTGCCCCAACTACTCCTCGACGCTGCTGCCGGTCGACGACGGCCGCAACGTGCTGGAGATCGCCACCGAGTACAACTCCGGCTGCAAGGCCTACTTCGGCAAGGGACCGGCCTTCTGAGGCCGGCCCCGGCCCGTAGGGTGGGGCCGACGCCGGATCCGAGGAGGCAGTTCATGAAGGGCATCGTGCTGGCCGGAGGCAGCGGGACGCGCCTGCACCCGATCACCCAGGCGGTGTCGAAGCAGCTGCTGCCGGTCTACGACAAACCGATGGTCTACTACCCGATCTCGGTCCTCATGCTGGCCGGGATCCGCGAGATCCTCGTCATCTCCACCCCCGCCGACCTGCCGATGTTCCGCAAGCTGCTGGGCAACGGCGACCAGTTCGGCGTCTCGTTCTCCTACGCCGAGCAGCCCAGCCCGAACGGCCTCGCCGAGGCCTTCGTGATCGGCGCGGACTTCATCGGCGACGACGACGTGGCCCTCGTCCTCGGCGACAACATCTTCTACGGCCAGGGCTTCTCCGGCCGGCTGCAGACGGCCGTGCTCGAGCTCGACGGCTGCGTCCTGTTCGGCTACCCGGTGAAGGACCCCGAGCGCTACGGCGTCGGCGAGGTCGACGCGGCCGGCAAGCTGCTGACCATCGAGGAGAAGCCCGCCAAGCCGCGGTCCAACAAGGCGATCACCGGGCTGTACTTCTACGACAACCAGGTCGTCGACATCGCCCGCGCGCTGAAGCCGTCGGCGCGCGGCGAGCTGGAGATCACCGACGTCAACCTCACGTACGTGCGGCAGGACCGGGCGTCGCTGGTCGACCTCGGCCGCGGCTTCGCCTGGCTCGACACCGGCACGCACGACTCGCTGCTCGAAGCCGGCCAGTTCGTGCAGGTGCTGGAGCACCGCACCGGCGTGCGCATCGCGTGCCTCGAGGAGATCGCGCTGCGGATGGGCTTCATCGACGCCGCCGAGTGCTACGCGCTCGGCGAGAAGCTGGCGAAGTCCGGCTACGGCGACTACGTGAAGGCAGTCGCCGTAGCCGCAGGCGCCTAAAAGAGCTGCTCGCGCAGCGTCGTGCCGCTGTACTCGGTGCGGAACACGCCCTTTTCCTGCAGGAGGGGCACGACCTTTTCGACGAACTCGTCGAGCCCGGTCGGCGTCAGGTGCGGCACCAGGACGAACCCGTCGGCGGCGTCGGACTGGACGTACTCGTCGATCGTCGAAGCCACGGTCGACGGCGTGCCGACGAACTGCTGGCGCGCGGTGACCTCGATCACCAGCTCGCGGATCGAGAGCTTCTTCTCCTCCGCGATGGCCCGCCACTTCCGCGCGAGCGCCAGCTGGTCCTTCTCGTGCCGGACGCGGCCCCAGGTCAGCGGCTCGGCGTCCGGGTCGGGGTCGACCTCCGGCAGCGGCCCGTCGACGTCGTAGTCCGACAGGTCGCGGCTCCACACCTGCTCGAGGAACTGGATCGCGGTGGCCGGGCGGACCTGCTGGAGCCGGATCTCGCGCGCGTGCTCCTCGGCTTCGGCGTCGGTGTCGCCGAGGACGAACGTCGCCGCCGGCATGATCAGCAGCTCGCCGTACTCGCGGCCGTACGCGGCCAGCCGCCGCTTGACGTCGTGGAAGAACGCCTGGCCGTCTTCGAGGGTGCCGTGCCGGCTGAAGATGACGTCGGCGGCCTTAGCGGCGAACTCGCGGCCTTCGTCGGAGTCGCCGGCCTGGATGACGATCGGCTGCCCCTGCGGCGTCCGCGGCAGCGTGAACCGGCCGTGGATGTCGAACTGCGGTCCGCTGTGGACGAACTTGCCGGGGTCGCGGGCGAAGACGCCGTTCTCCTTGTCCCCCACCAGGGTTCCGGGCTGCCAGCTGTCCCACAGCTCGCGCACGGTGGTCAGGAACTCTTCGGCGCGCGCGTAGCGGTCCTCGCGCTTGAGGAAGCCGCCGCGGCGGAAGTTCTTGCCCGTCCACGCGTCCGGCGACGTCACGACGTTCCACGCCGCGCGCCCGCCGGAGAGGTGGTCGATGCTCGCGACCTGGCGGGCGACCTCGTAGGGCTCGTTGAACGTCGAGGACAGCGTGCCCGCCAGGCCGAGGTGCGTGGTGACGGCGGAAAGCGCGGCCAGCACGGTCGTCGTGTTGGGTCGCCCGACGACGTCGGAGTCGAGGATCTTGCCCGCGTGCTCGCGCAGCCGCAGCCCCTCGGCGAGGAAGAGGAAGTCGAACTTGCCGCGCTCGGCCGTGCGGGCGAGGTGTTCGAAGGACGCGAAGTCGATCTGGCTGCCCGACGCCGGGTCGCTCCACACCGTCGTGTTGTTGACGCCGGGGAAGTGCGCGGCGAGCTTGATCTGCTTGGTCATCTCAGGCTCCCGGGGTGACGGCGTAGGCGTTGACGGCCCGGCCGAGGCCGAGGTGGTCGCGCAGGGTCTCGCCGCGGTAGCCGTCCCGGAACGCGCCGGCCGCGCGCAGCGCCGGGACGACCTCGCCGGCGAGCAGGTCGAGGTCGTCGGGCAGGACGGCGGGCCGCAGGTGGAAGCCGGCGACGCCGGTCTCGGCGGCCCAGCGCGGCAGCTCGGCGGCCAGCTGAGCGGGGGTGCCGGCGAAGGACAGGCCGGCGGGCTCGAACGGCGTCAGCGCGTCCAGTTCGTGCTGCCGGTCGCGGGCGCCCTGCTCGGTCTCGGCGAGCACGATCGACACCGTGGCCAGGACCTTCGCGCCGGGGAACCGGGCGGCCGCGGCACGCACGGCTTCGAGGTGGTCGGCGCGGGTGATGACCACGTCGGCGCCGACGGCGTGCGGCGAATCGCCGTAGACCGCGGTCACCGGGTGGCCCTGCGGCGGCCGCGGCGTGATCGACGGGCCCTTCACGCTGAAGAAGCGGCCCTCGAAGTCGACGTAGTGCAGCTTCTCCCGGTCGATGAACCGGCCGGTGGCGGCGTCGCGGACGATCGCGTCGTCCTCCCAGCTGTCCCAGAGCCGGGCGCTGACGTCGAGGACCTCGGCGGTCTCGGCCTCGCCGTCGGCCGGCGACGGGGCCGGGCGACGGCCGAAGTGCGCGGCCTCGCCGTCGGTCAGCGACGGCACCGCGAGGACGCCGGCGCGGCCGCGGCTGGCGTAGTCGAGGGTCGCGACCGACGTCGAGACGTGGAACGGCTCGGTGTGGGTGGTGGTGACCGTCGGGACCAGGCCGATCCGGCTGGTCGCCGGCGCGAGGGCGGACAGCGTGAGCAGGGCGTCGAGGCGCCCGCGCACGACCTCCTCGCCGCCGGGCTGCAGCGCCAGGGAGTCGTCGAGAGTCACGAAGTCGAGCGAAGCGGCTTCGGCGAGCTTCGCGTACTTCAGGTAGTGACCGGAGGTGAACAGCGCGGCGGGCTCGACCGCGGAGACACGCCACGCGGCCGGGTGGTACCCGGCCCCGTCGATGGCGACGCCCAGGTGCAGCTGTGCGGAAACCATGCCTGGGGAACTCCGCTGGTGAGATCGGGATTCCCGCTCCCACCTGCTGGGATCAGAAGCTGCGGCGGGCCATTTCCTCGAGCCGCGCGATGCGGTCGGCGATCGGCGGGTGCGTCGAGAACAGCTTGCTCAGGCCCTCGCCGGGGCGGAACGGGTTCGCGATCATCAGGTGCGACTGCGACACCAGCTGCGGCTCGGCGACCAGGGGCCGCGCCCGCGTCCCGGCGTCCAGCTTCCGCAGCGCCGAGGCCAGGCCCAGCGGGTCGCCGGTCAGCTCGGCACCGGACGCGTCGGCCTGGTATTCCCGCGATCGGCTGACCCCCATCCGGATGACGGCGGCGGCGATCGGGCCGACGAAGACCAGCATCAGGCTGACCAGCGGGCTGCCGTCGCGGTTGTTGCCGCCGAAGAACAGCGCGATGTTCGCGAGGACGCTGATCACGCTGGCCAGCGCGCCGGCGACGCACGAGATCAGGATGTCGCGGTTGTAGACGTGGGACAGCTCGTGGCCGAGCACGGCCCGCAGCTCGCGCTCGTCGAGCAGGTCGAGGATGCCGGTGGTGCAGCAGACGGCCGCGTGGCGCGGGCTGCGGCCGGTCGCGAACGCGTTCGGCGCGACGGTCGGGCTCAGGTAGAGCTGCGGCATCGGCTGGCGGGCGACCTGCGCGAGCTCGCGCACGATCCGGTACATCGCGGGCTGCTCGACCTCGGACACCGGCCGCGCCCGCATCGCGCGCAGCGCCAGCTTGTCGGAGTTGAAGTAGGCGTACGCGTTCATCCCCAGCGCGATGACCAGGCCGATGACCAGCGCGCCGCGGCCGAAGAGCCCGCTGATCGCGATGATGATCGCCGACAGCAGGCCGAGCAGCACCGCCGTCTTCAGTCCGTTCTGGTGCCCGTGCACGCGCGCTCGCCTCCGTCCGCTCTGGAAGTGGGTTACCCAGTGGAAACAACGCGATCGGGGGACGCGAAGTTCCTTCACGTGATGATGGCGCGGGTTAGGCTCGGCAGGCGAGTTGATCACGAGCGGAGGCGCCGATGCGAGGTCGCCCGATAGGCCGGAGGGCACTGTTTGCGCTGGTCACGGCCAGCGCCGGGGCCGTGGTCCTGCCCGGGGTCGCGCGGGCGCAGGACGTCCGGTCGATCGACCTCGGCGGGGCCCCGACCGCGGTCGCGGTGAATCCCGTCACCGGGCTCGCCTACGTCACGGATCCCGAGGCCGGGACGGTTTCGGTGGTCGACCCGCGCACGGCCTCGGTCGGCGCGGTGGTCCGGGTCGGCGGCGCGCCGGGTGCCGTCGCGGTCGACCCGAAGGCCAACCGGATCTACGTCGCGAACCCGCCGGCCGGCACCGTCGTGGTCCTCGACGGCCGCACCCACGACCTGGTGAGCGTGATCGGCGCGGGAGCGGGGGCGTCCGCGCTGGCCGTGGACGAGCGCGCCAACCGCGTCTACGCGGCCAGCGGCGGCACCGGCACGCTCGCCGTGCTCGACGGCGTCAGCTGCACCCTGGCCGCGCTCGTGCCGGGCCCGAAGCCGAGCCTCGCCGGGATCGCCGTCGACGCCGGCCGCAAGCTCGCCTACTGCGCGAGCACCGGCACGGATTCGGTCGAGGTGTTTTCGATCGACAGCGGGAAGTTCGTCGCCAGCGTGAAGGTCGGCGCGCGCCCGACCGCCGTCGCCGTGCACGCCGAGAGCGGTTCGGTGTACGTGGCCAACTCCGGCATCCACCACATGTCCATTGTGGACCCGGCGACCCGCACCGAGCGGAAGACCGTGTTGCTGCGCAGCGAATCGTCGTCGCTCGCCGTGCACCAGGGCACGAACACCGTCTACACCAACGGCGGCCAGAACGGGCTGAGCCGGGTCGACGGCGCGAGCGGGACACTGACCGGCGAGCTGCCGCTGGGCGTCAACCCCGGCGACGTCGCGGTGGACCAGCGCACGCGCACGGTGTTCGTCACGGATCCCTTGCACGGCAGGGTTTCCCTCGTCCGCGATTTCTGAGCACCCGGCTGGCGTAACTCCAGGTATACGGTGGGAAAGTATGAAACTCGGACTGCAGATCCCCGACTTCACCTGGCCGAACGGGGCGTCCGCGCTGGGCAGCGACCTGGCCGCCGTCGTCCGCACCGCCGATCAGGCGGGCTTCGACTCCATCGCCGTGATGGACCACTTCTTCCAGATCGGCGGGGTCGGACCCGTCGAAAACGACATGCTCGAGGCGTACACGACCCTCGGCTTCATCGCCGCGCACACCACGCAGGCGAAGCTCCTCACGGTCGTCACGGGTGTGCTGTACCGGCACCCGGGCCTGCTGGCCAAGGCGATCACGACGCTGGACGTGCTGTCCGGCGGCCGCGCGATCCTCGGCATCGGCGCGGGCTGGAACGAGGACGAGTCCCGCGGCCTCGGCTTCCCGTTCCCACCGGTCGCGGAGCGCTTCGAGCTGCTGGAAGAGAACCTCCAGTACGTGCTCCAGATGTGGGCCGAAGGCGACGCGCCGTTCAAGAGCAAGCACTTCGACGCGACGAGGCTGCTGAACGTCCCGCAGGCGCTGTCGGACCCGCGCCCCCCGATCATGATCGGCGGCGGCGGCGAGAAGAAGACGCTGCGGCTGGTCGCCAAGTACGCCGACCAGTGCAACCTGTTCAACGGCCCGGAGCTGGAGCACAAGCTCGACGTGCTGAAGCGGCACTGCGAGAACGAGGGCCGCGACTACGACTCGATCACCAAGACCGTTTACCACATCCTGGACATCGGCGAGGACGGTTCGAAGTCCGGCGAGCTCCTGAAGGAACTGGAGCGGCTGCACGGACTCGGCATCGACGTCGCGCTGGGCATGGTCCCGCACGTCCACAACCCGGCGGTGCTGGAGAAGTTCGGCACCGACGTGATCCCGGCCGCCGAGAAGATCTGAGCAAGTTCCGATCGGCACCTTGCCCTCTCCGCCGGCCGGCGGAGAGGGCTCAGCCGTCCTTGGCGAAGACGCGGGTCAGCGCCGCGACGCCGATGCCGGTGACCGCCAGCGCGATGCCCCAGACCACCCAGCCGACCAGCACGAGCACCACGCCCGTCGCCGCGAACAGGGCGAACTCCACCAGGAAACGGGCCGGTTCCGGCAGCCGGCGGCGGGCCCGCGGGGCGATGAACAGGCCCCAGATCGCGGCCGCCACCAGCGGCAGCAGGACCGCGTCGACGATCGCCAGCACCACACCGCTGCCGAGCTGGGTGCCGGCCGCCGCCAGGCCGCCCAGCAGGGCCAGCTCGGTGAGGAAGCGGACCGTCAGCACCACGCCCGCGACCCCGCTCAGGCGGGGACCCGTTTCCGAAGTCATCCGGCCAGCCTAGGACCCGGGTCCACTGTGGACGTTACGGGTCCGGACGGGTACCGTCCGTGATCTCTGCCACAGGTTGCGGTTCCGAATCGGTCCACCAGTGCCTCACGCGTCGCTGTAACGACGATCCGCCCCTGCTCGACGTGTTAAGCGCACATCGCGACCGCGAGCCAAGGAGCCTGGTAGATGACCACATGTCGACTCTGCGGTTCGACAAACACGGCCAGCGTCGTCGACCTCGGCGCGACTCCCCCGTGTGAGCGATTCTTGACCGCCGAACAGCTCGACGAGCCGGAGGCCACCTTCCCGCTCCACCTCAAGGTGTGCACCGACTGCTGGCTCGCCCAGATCCCGCCGCTGATCGACCCCGACGACACGTTCACCGAGTACGCCTACTTCTCGTCGTTCTCCACGTCGTGGGTCGAGCACGCGAAGCGCTTCGTCGACGGCGCCGTCGACCGGCTGGGACTCGGCGAGAAGTCCTTCGTCGTCGAGGTCGCCAGCAACGACGGTTACCTGCTCAAGCACGTCGTCGGGCACGGCATCCGGTGTCTGGGCGTCGAACCTTCGGTGAACGTCGGGCAGGCGGCGCGCGACGCCGGCGTGCCCACCCTGACGGCCTTCCTCTCCGAGGAAACCGGCCTGCGGGTGCGCGAGGAGCACGGCCCCGCCGACCTCGTCGCCGCGAACAACGTCTACGCGCACATCCCCGACGTCCTCGGCTTCACCAAGGGCCTGCGCGCCCTGGTCGCGGACGACGGCTGGGTCTCCATCGAGGTCCAGCACCTGCTCACGCTGATCGAGAAGAACCAGTACGACACGATCTACCACGAGCACTTCCAGTACTACACGGTCGAATCCGCCCGGCGCGCCCTCGCGACCGGCGGCCTGACCGTGGTCGACGTCGAGCTCGTGCCGACGCACGGCGGGTCGATCCGGCTGTGGGCGCGTCCGGCCGAGGTGGCGGGCGAGCCCAGCGAGCGGATGACCGACGTCCTGGAGCGCGAAAAGGCGGCCGGGCTGCACGAGCTGTCCGGGTACACCGAGTTCGCCGAGCGCGTCACCCGCGTGCGGCTGGACCTGCTGAAGTTCCTCATCGAGGCGCGCAACGACGGGAAGACCGTCGTCGGCTACGGCGCCCCGGGCAAGGGCAACACCCTGCTGAACCACTGCGGCATCCGGACGGACCTGCTGCAGTACACGGTCGATCGCAACCCGTACAAGCACGGCCGCTTCACGCCGGGCACGCGCATCCCCGTGCTGCCCCCGGAGCGGATCGAAGCCGACCGGCCCGACTACGTGCTCGTCCTCCCGTGGAACCTCCGGGAGGAACTGACCGAACAGCTTTCGTTCGTGGGCGCGTGGGGCGGAAAGCTCGTGTTCCCCATCCCCCACCTGGAAATCGTCGAGGTGCAGTGAAGTGAAGGTCGTCCTCTTCTGCGGTGGCTACGGGATGCGGATGCGCAACGGCGCGGCCGACGACGTCCCGAAGCCGATGGCGATGGTCGGTCCGAGACCGCTCATCTGGCACGTCATGCGCTACTACGCGCATTTCGGCCACACCGAATTCATCCTGTGCCTGGGTTACGGCGCGGCGCACATCAAGAACTTCTTCCTGAACTACCAGGAAACCATTTCCAACGACTTCATCCTGCGGGGCGGCAAGGCGGAGCTGCTCTCGACCGACATCGCCGACTGGACGATCACCTTCGTGCAGACCGGCATCGAGTCGCCGATCGGCGAGCGCCTGCGCCGCGTCCGCGACTACCTCGACGGCGACGAAATGTTCCTCGCGAACTACGCCGACGTCCTTTCCGACGTCCCGCTGCCCGACATGATCGAGCGGTTCTCGAACACCGACGCGGGCGCGTCGATGATGGTCGTGCCGCCGCAGTCGTCGTTCCACTGCGTCGAAATGGACGAGGGCGGCATGGTCGGCTCGATCACCGCGGTCAGCGAAATGCCGCTGTGGGAGAACGGCGGGTACTTCGTGCTCCGGCAGGAAGTGTTCGACCACATCCCGGAGAACGGCGACCTGGTCGCCGACGGCTGCGGCGAGCTGGCCAAGCGCGGCCGCCTGCTGGCCTACCCGTACCGCGGCTTCTGGAAGCCGACGGACACGGTCAAGGAGCGCGCGGCCCTCGACAACGCCTACACGCACGGCGAGAAGCCCTGGGCGCTCTGGGAGCGGCCCGTCGCGAGCACCGCGTGATCGGCCTGCGGCCGGGACGGCTCGGCGGTGTCGTCGCCCTCGGCGCCCATTGCGACGACATCGCGATCGGCGCCGGCGGCACGCTGCTGACGCTGTGCGCGTCGCGGCCGGGCCTGAAGGTCGACGCGCTGGTCCTGTCCGGCGGCGGCACGCCCCGCGAGGACGAGGAGCGCGCGGCGCTGGCGGCGTTCTGCCCGGGCGCGCAGCTCGACGTCACGGTGCTGAAGCTGCCGGACGGGCGGTTCCCGGCGCACTGGGAAGAGGCCAAGAACGCGCTGGAGGAACTGCGGCGGCGGACCGATCCGGACGTCATCCTGGCGCCGCGGACCGACGACGCCCACCAGGACCACCGGGGGCTGGCCAAGCTGGTGCCGACGGCGTTCCGCGACCACCTGGCGCTGGGCTACGAGATCGTCAAGTGGGACGGCGACCTCGGCGCCCCCACGGTGTACCAGCCGCTCGACGACGACGTCGCGGAAGAGAAGGTCCGGCTGCTGCAGGAGCACTACGCGTCGCAGCGCCACCGCCCCTGGTACGACCGCGAAGCGTTCCTCGGGCTGGCCCGGATCCGCGGCATCGAGGCCGCCGCGAAGTACGCCGAAGCGTTCTTCGTCAAGAAACTCACTCTCGACCTGAAGGGCTGAATCCGATGCGGGTGTTGCTGACGGGGCACAAGGGCTACCTGGGGACGGTGATGGCCCCGGTGCTCGCCGCCGCCGGCCACGAGGTCTTCGGCCTCGACTCCGGGCTGTTCGAGGACTGCCTGCTCGGGCCCGCCCCGGCCGACCCGGCCGGGCACGTCGTCGACCTGCGGGACGTCACGCTTTCGCACGTGGAGGGCTTCGACGCGGTGATCCACCTGGCCGCGCTGTCGAACGACCCGCTCGGCTCGCTCGCGCCGGAGCTGACCTACGACATCAACCACCACGCGTCGGTGAAGCTCGCGAAGCTGGCGAAGGACGCCGGCGTCAAGCGGTACCTCTACGCGTCGACCTGCTCGGTCTACGGCGCGGGCGGCGACAACCTCGTCGACGAGGACGCCCCGCTGCGGCCGGTGACCCCGTACGCGGAATCGAAGGTGCGCGTCGAAGCCGACGTCCACGAGCTGGCCGACGACGACTTCACCCCCGTCTACATGCGCAACGCGACCGCGTTCGGCTACTCGCCCCGGCTGCGCGGCGACATCGTGCTGAACAACCTGACCGCGCACGCGCACCTTTCCGGCGAGGTGCTGGTGCTGTCGGACGGCACGCCGTGGCGGCCGCTGGTGCACGCCCAGGACATCGCGCGCGCGTTCACGGCCGCCCTGACGGCGCCGAAGGAGGCCGTGCACAACAAGGCCTTCAACATCGGCACCGAGGACAACAACGTCACCGTCGCCGAGATCGCCCAGGAGGTCGTCGAGGCCGTGCCGGGCTCGACGCTGAACATCACCGGCGAGGCCGGCGCCGACCCGCGCTCGTACCGCGTCGACTTCTCGCGCTTCCGCGCCGCCATCCCGGGCTTCGCGTGCGAGTGGTCGGTCAAGGACGGCGCCGTCGAGCTCATCGAGGCCTACCGCAAGTTCGGGCTCACGCGGGAGTCGTTCCAGCAGCTGTTCACGCGGCTCGCGTGGCTGAAGAGCGAGGGCGAAGCCGGCCGCATCGACGACACCATGCGGCGGCGCTAGTGGCGGGCCCGCAGCTGCGGACGGGGGCGGAGCTGCACGCCCTGGTCGAGCGGCTGTACCCGATCTGCCGCAGCATCACCGGCGACGGTGTGCGGCAGACCCTGGACATCATCGGTGAGCACATTCCCCTGGACCGCCACGAGGTGCCCACCGGCACCGCGGTGCTGGACTGGACGATCCCGCAGGAGTGGAACATCCGGGACGCGTACGTCGCTTCGCCGTCGGGTGAGCGCGTGATCGACTTCCAGGAGTCGAACCTGCACGTCGTCGGGTACAGCGTCCCGGTGCGGCGGCGGATGCCGCTGAGCGAGCTGCGGGAGCACCTGCACACGCTGCCGGACCAGCCGTCGTGGGTGCCCTACCGGACCAGCTACTACGCCCCGGCCTGGGGTTTCTGCCTCGCGCAGGAGAAGCTCGACGCGCTGCCCGACGGCGAGTACGACGTCGTCATCGACTCGACCCTTTCCGACGGCTCGCTGACCTACGGCGAGCACGTCGTCCCGGGGCGCGTCACCGACGAGGTCATCGTGTCGTGCCACGTGTGCCACCCGTCGCTGGCGAACGACAACCTGGCCGGCATCGCGGTGGCCATTTCGCTGGCCCAGCAGCTCGTTGATCCTTATTACACCTACCGGTTCCTGTTCATGCCGGGCACGATCGGCTCGATCACGTGGCTGGCGCGCAACGCTTCCCGGATCGAGAAGGTGCGTCACGGGCTGGTGCTGGCGTGTGCCGGCGACCCGGGATCGTTGACGTACAAGAAGTCCCGCCGCGGCGACGCCGAGATCGACCGGGTGGTGCAGCACGTGCTTCGCTCGCGGGAACATCGCGTTGTCGACTTCTCGCCGTACGGCTACGACGAGCGCCAGTTCTGCTCGCCGGGCTTCAACCTCGGCGTCGGCTCGCTGACCCGGACGCCGTACGCGGGCTACCCCGAGTACCACACCTCCGCGGACAACCCGGGCTTCGTTTCGCCCGCGGCCATGGAGGACACGCTCGGCGCCCTTCGCGACGCCTTCGAGGTCCTGGACCGCAACCGCCGGTACGTCAACCTCAGCCCGTACGGCGAGCCGCAGCTCGGCAAGCGCGGGCTGTACGACTCCCTCGGCGGCCGCAGCGACGCCAAGCAGGCCCAGATGGCCATGCTGTGGGTGCTCAACCTCTCCGACGGCGAGCACAGCCTCCTGGACATCGCCGAACGGGCCGGGCTGCCGTTCGGCATCGTCGACGTCGCGGCGCGTGCCCTGCACGACGCCGGCCTGGTCAAGGAGTGAGCGACGTGGCCAACCACCGCCGTGCGCCGCGCTCGATCTTCCGATCGGGCGCGGTGCGCGCGATGGCCGGACGGCTCAGCTGGGGCCTCGGCGACCAGGCGGTGTCCAGCCTGACGAACTTCGCGGTCGGGCTGTACGTGGCCCGCTCGCTCGGCACGTTCGCGTTCGGCATCTTCAGCCTCGCCTGGGTCACCTACGGCGTGGTGCTGAACGTGTCGCGCGGCCTGGCCACCGACCCGCTGATGGTGCGGTTCAGCGCGGTGCCGGAGGACCGCTGGCGCCTGGGGGTCGCCAGCGCGTCCGGCACCGCCATCGGCGTCGGCTGCTTGACCGGGCTGGTCAGCCTGGTCGCGGGGCTGGCCGCGGGCGGCCCGCTCGGCAACGCGTTCGTCGCGCTCGCCGTCGTCCTGCCGGGCCTGCTGCTGCAGGACGCCTGGCGGTTCGCGTTCTTCGCCCGTGGAGCGGGCAAGAAGGCCTTCATCAACGACTGCGTGTGGGGCGTGGCGCTCATCCCGGCGCTGTACATCGCCGCCCAGGTCCACACGGTGGTCGCGTTCGTGCTGGCCTGGGGCCTCTCCGGCGCGGTCGCGGCCGGCTACGGCTGGTTCCAGACCGGCATCCTGCCCCACCCCCGCGAGGCATTGGGCTGGTTCCGGCGGCAACGCGACCTGAGCGTCCGGTACCTCGTCGAGAACGTCAGCAACAGCGGCGCGTCCCAGCTGCGCGCGTACGGTCTCGGCGCGATCGCCGGGATCACCGCGGTCGGCGCGGTGCGCGGGGCCGAGCAGCTCCTGGGCCCGTTCCTGGCCCTGCTCATGGGGCTGTCCCTGGTCACCGTGGCCGAGGGCGCGCGGGTGCTCCAGCGGGCGCCGCACCGGCTGAAGCACTTCTGCGTGATCCTCGGCGGCGGCCAGGCCGCCGCCGCGCTGTGCTGGGGCCTCGGCCTCCTGCTCCTCGTGCCCGACAGCGCCGGCCGCTGGGTGATGGGCTCGGTGTGGGACTCGTCGTCCCCGCTGATCCTCCCGGTCACCCTCGCCGTGGTCGGCGCGAGCTTCGCCACGGGCGCGGCGGCCGGCCTCCGGGCGCTCGGTGCCGCACCCCGAAGCCTGCGTTCGCAGCTGATCGCCTCCCTGTTCTACGTCACGTTCGGCATCACCGGTGCCTTCCTCGGCGGCGCGGCGGGGTCCGCGTGGGGCGTCGCGACCGCGACGCTCAGCGGGTCCGTCGTCTGGTGGCTGCAGCTGCGGGCCGGGCTGCGCGACTACGTGCCACCCGGCGCCGACGAGCCCACCGTGGTCTTCGAGCCGATCAAAGAGCCGATCAAGGAATGAGGACTCCATGACCACCGTCCCGCGGCTGAGCCTCGGCCTCCCGGTGTACAACGGCGAGGAGTACCTCGCCGAGTCGCTGGACGCCCTGCTCGGCCAGACCTACGAAGACTTCGAGCTGATCATCTCGGACAACGCCTCCACCGACGGCACCGACGAGATCTGCCGCCGCTACGCCGAGAAGGACTCCCGGATCCGCTACGTCCGGCAGCCGAAGAACATCGGCGCGACGCCGAACCACAACTTCGTGTTCGACGTCTCGCGCACCGAGCTCTTCAAGTGGGTCTCCCACGACGACCTCTACGCCCGCGACCTGCTCAAGCGGTGTATCGAGGCCCTCGACGAGCGCCCCGACATCATCCTGGCCCACTGCGACCAGGCGATCATCGACGGCGACGGCCGCATCGTCCAGCCGCTCGAGTACACGCTGAACACGGCTTCCCCGCACGCGCCGGACCGCTTCCGCAGCATCCTGTTCGAGCCCGGCGGCGACGACTTCTACGGCGTCATCCGCGCCGACGTCCTCCGCCGCGTCAAGCCGCTCGACAGCTACCACCACGCCGACCGGACCTACTCCGCGGAGATGGCCCTGCACGGTCCGTTCCACCAGGTGCCCGAACTGCTCTACTTCCGCCGCGACCACCCGGGCCGCGCGGAACGGGCCAACCCGACCATCCGGAGCCGGTGCGCGAATCTGGACCCGCGGCGCGCGAACCGGCTCCGGAACCCCACCGTCCGCCTGCTCGGCGAGTACGTCTTCGGGTTCGCGGACCTGATCCGCCGCGCGCCGATCTCGGCCGCCGACAAGCGCGAGTGCTTCGGCCACCTCGGCAACTGGCTGACCAACCGGGCCCGCTCCGGCCACGGCGAGCGCGTCGAGGACCGGGCGCCGACCGCCTCCGACGTCGCCACGGTCAACGAGATCGTGGCCGGCCGCGAAGGCAGGCTCGCGTGAAGCGTGCCCCGCGCGTCGGCGTCTTCGGCCTCCTCGGCTCGGGGAACCTCGGCAACGACGGTTCCCTCGAAGCCGTGCTCGGGTACCTGCGTGCCGAGTACCCGGACGCGGTCCTGACCGGCCTGGTGGGCGGCCCGGACCTCGTCCGCGAGCGCTACGGCGTCGACACCACGCCCCTGCACTGGAACCAGGCCGAGTACGAGACGGCGTCCGGCCTCCGGTCGATCGTCCTCAAGGGACTCGGCAAGCTGGTCGACGTCGGCCGCACGGCCGCGTGGGTCCGCAAGCAGGACGTCGTCATCGTGCCCGGCATGGGCGTCCTCGAAGCGACGCTTCCGCTGCGTCCGTGGGGTTTCCCGTATTCGCTCTTCCTCCTTTCCGCCACCGGGCGCCTCTTCGGTACCAAGGTGGCACTCGTGTGCGTCGGCGCGAACCACATCAGCGCGCGGGCGACCCGGACGCTGGTCCGCTGGGCCGGCCGTCTCGCCGCCTACCGCTCCTACCGGGACGACATCTCCCGCGACGCCATGCGCGCCATGGGCGTCGACACCAGCCGCGACGAGGTCTACCCCGACCTCGCGTTCTCCCTCCCCACCCCGGCCGCCGACGGCGTGCCGGGCACCGTCGGCGTCGGCGTGATGGCCTACTACGGCGGCAACGACGACCGCGCCGACGGCGACCGCATCTACCGCCACTACGTCGACACGATGAACCGTTTCGTCGCGTGGCTCGTTGACCAGGGCAGACCCGTCCGGCTGTTCATCGGCGATCAGATCGACCGGCAGGTCGTCGACGAGATCATCGAGAAGACCGCTTCCCCGCTGGTGACGGCGGCTTCGGCGGAGACCCTGGACGAGCTGATGCACGAGATGGCCGCGGTGGACAGCGTGGTGGCCACGCGCTACCACAACGTGCTCTGCGCCCTGAAGGTCGCGAAGCCGACCGTCGCGATCGGGTACGCGCCGAAGAACGACGTGCTGATGGCGGAGCTGGGCCTCGACGGTTTCACCCAGCGGGCGAAGGACGTCAGCTTCGACAAGCTCGTCGAACAATTCACCGAACTGGAGAACCGTTCGGCGGAACTTCGCCAAACGCTCCGGGAACGGAACGAGATGAACGCGCAACGGCTCAAGGACCAGTTCGCCGCCCTTTCGGCGGCCCTCTTCGGGGGTGGGCGATGAAGGCCATTCCGGTGCCCGAGATCGAGGGCGCGTATCTCTTCGAACCGACTCCGCACGGTGACCGGCGCGGCTTCTTCAGCCGGACGTTCGACCGGGACGTCGTCGCGTCGGTCGGGATCGACCCGGACGGCTTCGTCCAGGACAGCCTTTCCCGCTCCCGCAAGGGAGTCGTCCGCGGGATGCACCTGCGCGGCGGCGCCGGCGAGGCGAAGCTGGTGCGGTGCTCGCACGGCGCGGTCTTCGACGTCGTCGTGGATCTCCGACCGGATTCGCCGACATTCCGGAATGTCAAAACCTTCGAACTTTCCGGTGAGACACAGGTTTCCGTGTACATCCCCGCGGGGTGCGCGCACGGATTCCAGTCACTCACGGACCCCTCGGATGTTGCGTACCGTATCGATCGCGCGCATGATCCGTCCGAAGACATTACGATTTCGTACAAAGACCCTGAATTGGACATTTCGTGGCCACTGTCGGTCACAATGGTCAGTGACCGAGACGAACGTGCGCCGTCTCTCGGAGAGGCGTTGAAACCAACGAGGTGACCCACATGGGAACGAACTTGCCCCGCTCCACGCAGGCGAACGAGCGGCTGCACCGGGTCGTCCCGGGTGGTGCGCACACTTACGCCAAGGGCTCGGACCAGTATCCCGCAGGGATGGCTCCGGTCATCTCCCACGGCCTCGGCGGCCACGTCTGGGACGTCGACGGCAACGAGTACGTCGAGTACGGCGCCGGGCTGAGAGCGGTCAGCCTGGGCCACGCCCACCCGAGGGTCCTGGAAGCGGTCCGGGCCGAGCTCGGCAAGGGCAGCAACTTCATCCGCCCGTCGATCATCGAGGCCGAGGCCGCCGAGCGGTTCCTGGAGAACGTGCCGACGGCCGAGATGGTGAAGTTCACCAAGAACGGTTCGGACGCGACGACGGCCGCGGTCCGGCTGGCCCGCGCGGCGACCGGTCGCCGGCTCGTCGCCAAGTGCGCCGACCACGCCTTCTTCTCGACCGACGACTGGTTCATCGGCACGACGGCGATGAACGCGGGCATCCCGGACGAGACGACGGAAGCGACGGTGTCCTTCCCGTACGGCGACCTGCAGGCCGCGGAGGAGCTGCTGCAGCGCCACGAGGGCGAGATCGCGTGCCTGATCCTGGAGGCCGCGGCGGCGGTGGAGCCGCCGCCGGGGTACCTGCAGGGCCTGCGCGAGCTCGCCACCCGCCACGGCGTCGTGCTGGTCTTCGACGAGATGATCACCGGCTTCCGCTGGTCCGCCCAGGGCGCCCAGGGCCTGTACGGCGTGACGCCCGACCTCTCGACGTTCGGCAAGGCCCTCGGCAACGGCTTCGCGGTGTCCGCGCTCGCGGGCAAGCGGGAGCTGATGGAGCTCGGCGGGCTGCGCACCGACCGCGAGCGGGTGTTCCTGCTCTCGACGACGCACGGCGCGGAGACCCACTCGCTGGCGGCCGCGATGGCGGTGATGGACATCTACCGCGACGAGGACGTGATCGGCCGCATGCACGCCCTCGGCGACCGGCTCGCCACCGGCGTCCGCGAGGTGGCGGCCGGGATCGGCGTGGAGGACCACGTGGTCGTCCGCGGCCGGGCGAGCAACCTGGTCTTCGGCACGCTCGACGAGCAGGGCAAGCCGTCCCAGCCGTACCGCACGCTGTTCCTGCGCGAGCTGATCGGCGGCGGGGTGCTCGGACCGTCCTTCGTGGTCAGCGCGGCGCTCACCGAGGCCGACATCGACAAGACGATCGACGTGGTCGCGCAGGCGTGCACGGTGTACCGGAAGGCCCTCGACGCCAACGACCCGACGCCGTGGATGGGTGGCCGGCCGGTGCAGCCGGTGTTCCGCAAGTTCGCTTGACCGCCCGGCCGGCCGGGGAACGCTTCCCGGCCGGCCGGGTTCACCGTCGGCCGCCAGTCCCCGCTCGAGCGGGCCGGATTCACTCCACGGGTCCGATGAGGACACTCCAGGGTGACTGTTTTCCGGCCCGATCGTGCGTAACTTCCTGCCATGGGCAGATCCCGTGCGGTCCTCGTCGCCGCTTGCTCGCTCCTGATCGCCGTGGCCTGCCCGGTGGTCGCGCGGGCCACCGACGGGCCCGGGCCGGTGTGCGACCACCAGCCCGCGGAGCACGAGGAAGCGCCTCCCGGGGCCGTCTCCGTCGATCCGGGCGTCGACGGAGACCTCTCGGCCAAGACGGCGGCGAACCCGCCCGGCACGACGTTCTGGCTCCGCCCCGGCACCCACACGCTCGGCACCGACGAGTTCGGTCAGGTCGCCCCGAAGGACGGCGACGTCTACCTCGGCGCGCCGGGCGCGATCGTCGACGGCCGCGGCGTCAACCGCGCCGCCTTCACCCAGCGCGCCCGGGACGTCGAGCTCCACGGGCTCACCGTCCGCGGGTTCGCCGCGCTCCAGGACCAGGGCGTGGTGAACCACGACTCCGGCGACGGCTGGCTCATCGAGAACACGACCATCGAGGACAACGCCGGCGCGGGGCTGATGGCCGGCGCGCGCCAGGTCGTCCGGCACTCCTGCCTGCGGAACAACGGCCAGTACGGGCTGAACGCCTACCAGGCGGGCGACGGCATCACCGGGCTCGTGCTGGAGGGCAACGAGATCACCGGCAACAACACCGGCGACTGGGAGGCCAAGGTGCCGGGCTGCGGGTGCAGCGGCGGCGCCAAGTTCTGGGCCGTGAACGGGGCCGACATCACCGGCAACTGGGTGCACGGCAACCACGGCGCCGGCCTCTGGGCCGACACCAACAACAACGACTTCCTCGTCGAGGACAACCTCTTCGAGGCCAACGACGCCGAGGCGCTGTTCTACGAGACCAGCTACAACCTCGTGCTGCGCGGCAACACCTTCCGGCGCAACACCGTGGTGCAGGGCCGCGCGTTCGCGGCGCGCGGCGACAACTTCCCCGCGGCGACGGTGTACCTGTCGGAGTCGGGCGGCGAGCCGCGCGTACCGGCGCGGACGTCGTCGATCGACATCAGCGGCAACACCTTCGAGGACAACTGGGCCGGGATCACGGTGTGGGAGAACGCCGACCGCTTCTGCAACAGCCCGGCGAACACCTCCACCGGCTATTGCACCAAGGTGACGGCCAAGTCTTCGTGCGTGGCGGGCACGATCGAGAAACCACCGGCGTACGACGACTGCCGCTGGAAGTCCCAGCGCGTGGAGGTGCACGGCAACACGTTCCGGTTCGATCCCGGGCGGGTCGGCTGCACGAGCCTCTGCGGGCGGATGGCCCTGCTGTCGAACTACGGGACGTTCCCGGACTGGTCGCCCTACAAGGGAACCGTCGTCGAAGAGGCGATCACCTTCCGGCAGGGCAACCGATGGCACGGCAACTCCTATGCCGGGCCGTGGACCTTCGTCGTGCATGACACCTCCAAGACGGTCGACCCTGCGGGCTGGCGGGCGGAGCCCTACTCGCAGGACGAGTGTTCTTCGTTCGACGGCGGGACCGCCGGCTGCTGATCAGGAGCTTGCCGAGGGGGTCCGACAGTTTTTGCCGCGACCCGTGCCACCGGTAGAGGTTTTCCTTGCTGTCAAAGGAAAAAGTCGCGAACGGAGAATTTCGGACAGCCTGCACATCACCCGTTTCAGCGATGGCGTTCGCACGCGTGTTCGGTACCGTCGGAGACATGCCCGCCATTCCCGCACCCCTCCACCGAGACGCGATCGACGTCGTCCTGTTCGACGCGATGGGCGTCCTCTACACACCCGCCGACGACGTCGGCGAGCTGCTCGTCCCCTACCTCCGCAGTCACGGCTGCGTACTGCTCCGGGCCGAAATCGCGCAGCTGTACCAGGAATGCAGCCTCGGCAAGATGTCCTCCGCGGACTTCTGGGCGATGTCCGGCGCGTCCGGGGCGTCGGACGAGGAGTACTGCCGGAAGCACCGCCTGACCGAAGGCGTGGTCGCGCTCCTCGCCGAACTCGACGCCACCGAGGTGCGGCTCGGCTGCCTGAGCAACGACGTCAGCGAGTGGTCGAAGCTGCTGCGTGAACGCTTCGGCCTCGGCGAGTACCTGACCGACTGGTTCATCAGCGGCGACACCGGCGTGCGCAAGCCGGCGCCGGAGGCGTTCACGATCCTGTGCCAGCGCTTGGAGGTGGTACCGGACCGGATCCTCCTCATCGACGACCGCGCCGACAACGTCGCGGCCGCGCGAGCCGCCGGGCTGCAGGCGTTGCGGTACGGCACGGATCAACTGTCCACAATGGATCAACTGCGAAAGGAACTCAGACCGTGGTGAAGCGCGCGCTCGGCTCGCCCCGAAGACGTCCGGCCGGCAGCCGCCGGTTGCAGAGGACCAGGAGCAGATCCTGGGCCAGTCCGGTGACCGGAGTCCCGGTGCCGTACGACCAGTCGAGGTCGTCGGCACGCAGGCAGACTCCGCTCAGGTCGGTACCGAAGTACTTCACCTGCTTCAGCTTGATCCCGCCGAGAACGATTTCGAGCCGTTCCGAAGGCACGCGCCGGTCCAGCCCGAGGGCGGTGGTGATGTCGAGGCCGTGGATCACGTCGTGGCTGAGAGCACCCGCCGGCCCACCGCCGGGCGGCTGCCAGGGATGGCCGGCGTTGTCCCGCAGCGAGGCGATCAGCTCGTCCCGTGACAGCTTGGCGGCTTCCTCGCGAGCCAGGCGGTCGGCCATCCGGTTGAAGCGCCCGCCGGACTTCACCATCTCGCGCACGAACCGCCCGGTCGAGAACCGGAAGGGCATGGTCACGTGGGCGACGACTTCGGCAACCCGCCAGCCCGAGCACAGGGTCGGCGACGCCCACTCGGCCGTCGAAAGGTCACCAAGCAGCGCGGCCATCTCCCGCCGCTCGGCGGCGATCAGGTCAGGGATCATGGGTCTCTTCCTTCGCAGGTAGGTCACCCCACCGACGAACAGCCTTCGCCCGGACAGACACCCCGAAACCAGCCGGCTAGCGAGCACGATCCCGGTTCGCTCACCTGAACCAAGCGGTCGCCCGGTCGGTCAATCGCCGCAGCGCCGGACCATGGCCTCCACCGCCGGGCAGTGCGGCTGCTGGAGCGATTCGGGGCCATCTGGTCGGAAGGCTCGAGCCAAAGCGGGAGTCGGCGAGCCGATCCCTCCCCGACCCCACCAACTCGACCGCCGCCAGAAGTGGACCCGTGCATTCTGACCGGCGCGAGAGGCGCCACGGCGAGGCCGGCGCGCGGCGACTCAAACGCCACCGCCGTCGCGAAGGCGGCGCTCCCCTGCAGCCGCGGCGTCAGAGCCGGTCGGCCGCCCGGTCCACCAACCACCCCGTCACCGGAACCGCGGCCAGCGCCGCACAAAACCCGCCCATGGCATCCGTCGGGTAGTGCGCCCCCAACGCCACCTCAGCCCACCCCATCGCCACCCCGGCGACCAAAGCCAGTCCCAGGACCAAAACCACCCCAGCCACCCGGCCCAACCCCAGCCGGTCGACCAGCAACAGCCCGATCACCAACGCCAGCGCGGTGGCCAACGCCGTGTGCCCGCTCGGATACGAAAGGAACTCGCCATGGATCGTGCGGCCCACGATCGGCTTCAGCACCGTCGTCACCGCCACCGTGACCACCACGCCGAGCACCGTCAACACAGCCGTCCGGAGCCGGTGGACCAGGAAGCACACCGCCGCGAGCAGCGCGACCAGGACCGTCGATCCCACCGGTTCGCCACCGAAGTCGATGACCAGCGCCACGTACCGCCACGGCGGCTGGACGCCGTCGATCGACGGGAGCACCGCCGCGTCGATTCCGGTCAAGCCCGAGTCGTGGAAGTGGAGGATGCCGAGCGCCACCAGGACCGCCGTTGCCAAGGCAGCCGTCATCGCCAGCGGGGCGCGCAACACGGCCGGCATGGCCGCGGGCGCCGCCCGGACCTGCTGCCTCACCCGTGCGCCTCGATCGCTGCCTCGTACCCGGCGATCAACCGGTCGAGCCCCACCGCCGGGGTGAAGTCCTTCTCGTACCGGACGCGGGCCGCGTCGCCCATCTCGCCGTTGCGGTCGCCGACCACCGCTCGCAACCGGTCCGCGAGCGATGCCTCGTCGTTCGGGGCGTGCAGGAGCCCCGTCACGCCGTCGTCCACCAGTTCCGGGAAGGCGCCGTGGGCCGCCGCGACCGTGGGCACTCCCGCGGCCATCGCCTCGACCACCACCAGGCCGAACGCCTCCAGCCAGGTCGACGGCGCCACCACCGCCACCGCGTCGGCCGTCAGGGCCCGGCACTGCGCCTTGTTCTGGAGGCCGACGTACGACACGTCAGCGCGGCGGGCCGCCCAGGTCGCGACCTCGTCCTGCATCGGGCCGGTGCCGGCGATGACCAGCGGCACGCCCAGGGCGCCGCCGAGGCGGTCCCACGCCCGCATCAACAAGCCGACCCCCTTTTCCTCGGTGACGCGGCCGAGGAACAGCACGTGCTTGCCGTCGCCGGTGCGGCGGACGCCGGGGTCGGTGACGAAGTTGTGCTTCACCGCCATCCGCTCGCCGGGCATCCCGGCCGACACCAGGAGGTCACGTTGGGCCGCCGAAATGCAGAAGAACCGCGAAACGCCCGTCCACCACCGGCGGCGGTTCGCGGCCGTGCTCGCCGCCATCGGGAGCGTCGCGACGCGCGAACCGCGGTAGCAGCCGTGCTGGACCGCCGGTAGCGGTGCGCCGCCGACGCAGTCGGTGCAGATGCGGCCGTCGCGGTGGAGCGTGCCGGGTGGGCAGACCATTCCGTAGTTGTGCAGGGTCGCGACCGCGGGGATCCCCGCGTCCGCGCAGGCCGCGACCACCGACGGCGACAGCAGCGGGAACGTGTTGTGGATGTGCACGACGTCCGGGCGCGAGGCCTGCAGCCGGGCGGCGAGCTCCTTGCGCACCGCCGGGTTCCACGGCACGGTCAGCGGCACCGCGGCCTTGCGGACCGTCGGCATCGACGAGATGTCGTCGCTGCGGCGTTCGAACAGCGACACCTGGTGCCCGCCCTCGGCGAGCAGCGTCACCTCGGCGTCGACGACGTTGTTCTCGCCGCTCGGCTGCTCGGACCGGTACCGGTTGTGCACCACGAGCACCTTCACGCGACTGTCCCCTTCGCCGGGATGAATGCTTCTTCGTCGGACTGCGGCGCCCCGCGGACCAGCAGCGACGCGGCCACGGCCAGGTGCAGCAGGTACGGCGACGCGTCGCCGAGGCCGGCTTCGGTGTAGGAGGCCGAAAGGCAGTAGGTGATCAGGAAGATCGCGCACGCGCGAGCCAGCGACGGCGGCCGCAGCACGGCCACCACCACCAACGTGAGGAGGAACCCCGCCACCAGCGCGATCCCGACGAACCCCTGCTCGTGGTAGATCGCGAGCCAGCTGTTGTCGATCGGGAGGCCGTCGTAGGACTTGTCCGTCAGCCCGACCCCGAAGATGTACTCCGACGTCGTCCGCGGGGCCTCCAGCAGCGCGTCCCACACCTTCGCACGGCCGGTCAGGCTGGAGAAGTTGTCCGCGCTCTGCCCGCGCAGGAACCACGTCTGCAACGCGCCCGCCAGCACGACGCCGGCGACGCCGCCGACGCCGACCGTCCACGCGAACACCTTCCGCGCGCGGGCGCTGGTCAGCAGCATCGACAGGAAGGCCACGGCCAGCCCGGCGACCAGGCCGAGCGTCGCCGTGCGGGTGTGCGTGAGCATCAGCAGCCCCACCACCGGCACCACGATGAACACCGCGCTGCGCCACGTCGTGCGGCGCCCGAACCAGAGGAGGAGCGTGAGCCCGGCGATGACCGCCGCGTACTGGCCGATCTGCGGCGGGGTCAGCGGCCAGATCGCGCCCGAAAGCCGGCCGCCGTAGATGTCCGGCATCGCGTTGCCCGGGGAGATCACCAGGCCGATCGCCACCGACGCGAGCACGATGCCGTACGTCCGGATGTGGTAGCGGACGAAGCTGAACCCGCCGTCCCACCAGCGGGTCAGCAACCAGAGCGTGGAGACGAACACCGTGAGCCGGAAGCACCGGAACAGCGCGCCGGCGCCCTCCTTGAGGTCGATGCTGGCGAGGATGCTCGACCCCAGCAGCAACGTCAGGAGGAGCAGGTACGCGCTCGGGCGGATCCGCAGGTGCTTGTTCAGCACCAGCGCGATCACGAACGCCGTCATGAGCGAACCCATGGTCACCAGCTGGCTGACCGACCGCGGGAGCGGGATGACCGTCTTCGCGCCGGTCGAGCCGAGCGTGTTGAGGATCAGCAGCGCCCACGCCAGGCCTGCCCACTTCGGCGTCGCCGAGGCGGGTTCGGCCGCGGCGTCGCCGCGGATGCCCGCGATGCCGGTGTGCGTCGCCATGTCAGCCCCCGCCCTGCGCGGTGAACGTGCTGCCGGTGTCCTGCGAGTACGGCGAGCCTTCCCACTCGCCGATCTCGAGGACGCGGTCGGTGGTGTACGCGATGAACGTCCACGGGCCGGCGTAGCTGTTGTCGTGCCAGTGGTTGTCCTGCTTGTAGGTGATCGCCTCCTGGACCGCCTCGCCCTTGTACGGCGACCAGTCCGGGTAGCTGCCGAAGTTCGACAGCAGGCCCATCCGCCCGCACGAAGCCTGGCAGCCGACCACGGCCGGGTCGAGGACGAACTTGTTGTCGTGGATGTCGACGTGCTGGGTCTTCCAGCGGCAGTCGCTCAGCAGCGGCCCGCTCGCGATGGCCGGGTCCGCGCACTGCTTCACGTTCGGGACCAGCCGGGTGCAGTCGCCGGAGGAGGTGTTCGCCGGGCTGTTGCAGTAGCGGTCGGCGTTCTCCCACAGCGTGATCCCGGACCAGTTGTTCTCCAGGTAGTTGCGGGAGATCTCGATCTTCGCCGTCCGCGCCTTGATCCGCGGCTCGCCGCCGGACTCGGAGATGTAGATCGCCGGGGTCGGGAAGTTGTCGCCCTTGTCGGCGTACCGGCGGCCGTCGACCCAGTTGTTCTTGCGGATCGTGTTGTCGCGGATGACCGCGTTGTAGCTGATCTCGTAGATGAGCGCGGCGCTGTCGTTGTTCTCGATGAGGTTGCCCTCGATGAGGAAGTCGTTGTTGTTCGTGTCGGCCCACAGCCCGGTGCCGTGGTTGTCGTGCACCCAGTTGCCGCGCACGTCGGCGCCGTTGACGTCCCAGAACTTGACGCCGCCGGTGCAGCCGCAGCCGTCGATCTTCGCTTCCCAGTCGCCGGTGTTGTTGCCGGCGATCTCGTTGCCCTCGACGACCAGCGCGGTGATCGGCGTGCTGCCGGAGAAGGCGTTGATCCCGTACTGGCCGTTGCGGCGCAGGCAGTTGCCGCGCACCTGCTGGCGCGCGCCCGCCATCAGGCCGGCGCCGTCGTTGTCCTGGATGGTCGAGTGCTCGATCACCCAGCCGTCGCCGGAGTCGTGGTTGACCACGCCCTCGTCGCGGGGCGCCGCGAAGCCCTGGACGGTCAGGTAGGTGAGCTTGACGTTCTGGCCGTGGCCGGTGAACGCGTACTGGTTGATCTTGCGGCCGTCGACGACCGCACCGGGGGCGCCGATGTAGGCGTCTCCGTCCTTCGGAGTCACCTGGTCGTACTTGTCGTCGCCGAGGATGTGCTTGCCCGGCTTGAGCCAGAACGTCGTGCCCGGGCCGGCCGCCCGCGTCTTCGTGGCGAGGTCGCCCGGCACGGCCGGGTCGACGATGACCGCGCCCGCCGGCGCCGCGGCCGGGCCGGCCGGCTCCTTGTCGCACACCGCCGCGACCGACCCGCTGGGTGCCGGGGTCGCCTGCGCCGGGCCTTCGGTGTCGGGCCCGCTCGAGCATGCCGCGACCGTGAGGAGGACGCCGAGCAGCGGAGCGGCACGGCGGAGTCGGAGGCGGCGGGCTGTCACGGGCGGGTCCTAACTGAAGCGGAGCAGGGTGGTGAGGTGTCCGGGGGGTCCGGAGCCGACCAGTGTGGTCGACGGTTCCTTGCGGCCGAACCCCGCGGAGTACCAGCCGAGGGGCGGCTCGATCTCACCGCGGTGAGCGGTCCACGACAACTCGGCGGGCAGTTCCATGACCGCGGTGTGCACCGGGGCCACGGAACCCGTGGCGGTCCCCTCCCAGCTCAGGTGGGCCACGTTCCCCTCGACCCGCGCGGTGATCGCCGGGCCGAGGTGGAACGCCAGGCGCGCGGCCGGGCGGGTGTCGCCGAGCACTTCGTCGACGATCTTCAGCACGTCGCCGTCGAGCTCGACCGTGCGGCGGTGGACCGCGGGCGCGTAGCCGTCGTGGGCCGCCGTCCAGCGGGAAGGCCCGCTCGACGGGGTCTCGACGGCCAGCACCTTCGTGACCGCGTGCCGCGTCCACAGGAACGGGCCGCCGGACACCGACTGGTCGGTCCCGCCCAGCTCGAGGGTGTTGTGGCCGAGCGTCGAGCGGAAGTACGACCGCCACCGCGGCTCGCCGTGGTAGCAGAAGGTGCCCGGGTCGGCGAGAACGTCGACGCCGTCGTGGCGGACCTCGACCGACAGCGCGTCGGCGTGGGCGTGCGCGGCGATCGAGAGGAAGCCGTGCGGCCCGCCGTCGCAGCGGGCCCAGACGCGGCCCGAGCGCAGGATCGTCATGCCCGCGTCCCGCAGGTGCGCGGGCCGGCGGGCAGGCCGGACGCCCGAGGCCCGCGGTGTCCGGGAGACCAGGGAAGCCAGCAGCGGCGTGCGGACGTCGTCGGCAGGCACCGGCGGCCACCAGTCCAGACGGCCGAACAGCGCTTCGCCGGTCGCCAGCAGCGACGCCCAGCGGTCGGTCTCGTCGCCGTCGACGATCAGGCCGAAGCCGTCGTCGGCGTCGCCCTGCCGCGGCGGGCGGAATCGGTTGTCCACAATGGACGCGAGGGCGTCGGTCATCCGGAGCAGGACGTCCCACGTCGAGTCCGGCACCGGCGTGCCGGCCGCGTCGGCTTCCACCGCAGCCGCGAGGCCGAGCTCGAGCACCAGGCCGTGGTACTCGGACGCCAGTTCGGCGTTGAGCCCGGAGGGAAAGGTGTTGCGGGCGAGCTGGACGTCCAGCGACCGCATCGCCTCGGTCCGCCAGCCCGCGGACTCCGGGAACCAGCCGAACGCGCAGGCAGCGGCGAGCAGCCCGGCGTCCTCGGCGATGACGTGGTTGTTGGCCGACGAGCCGTGGCTGCGCAGGGTCGCCAGCCAGTTCTGGTGGTGCCACAGCTGGAGGTGGAAGTCCGGGTTGTCCTCGAACAGGTCCGCGACGCCGTCCCAGCCGTCGAGCAGGCGGCGCGTCCAGACCCAGGACAGGAGCCGGATGCCCAGCTCGATGCCGCTGATCCAGTGCGGGCCGCGCAACGGCGGGTTCTCCCGCCACCAGGACCGCAGGTGCTCGGCCACGCGTTCCGCATAGGCCGCGGAGCCGGTCAGGGCGAACGCCGCGGCCAGCACGGTCAGGTGCTGGTGGCGCGAGGGTTCCCAGATCTGCTTGATGTCGCCGACCGTGTCTTCCGACCGGTAGGGCACATCGAAGGCGTAGGGCTCGCCCGGCGCCCGGCGGCCGGTTTTGGGGTCGAGGAACCAGTCCGGCGCATCGAGGTCCGCGCGGACCACGCCGAAGTACTCGGCGCGGCCGGCGAGCAGCTCGTCAGCGGTGGCGAGCAGCCGCTTGACGGCCTCGCCGGACACCTGGTCGAGCGCGCCGGAGGGGAGCACGGCGGTGAAGCGCGGGTGCGACGGCCAGTCGGGAGGGGTCGGCAGCGCGGTCCGCCACTGCCGCTGGACGAGGGCGTGCCGAGCACGCCCGACGACCTCCGCCGGCCCCATCCGCGAGAGGCGGCGCAGGTACCAGCCGGGACCCATCACGGCCGTGCACCTGCCTTCGGCAGCAACGCCAGCCGAACCGGGACCGCGCTCAGCAAGCGCGGGGCCGGGGCCTTCGGCAGCAGGCGGAGCGGTGCCTCGCCCGGCATGGCCGCGCGCAGCACCTTCACCCCGCTCGAGGCGACACTTCTCATGCCGGGGCACCCGCCTTCGTCGGCAGCTCGATCCGGACCGGGGCCGCGTTCGCGACGCTCGTCTGCGCCGCCAACGTCGCCAGCGTCGTCGCCGCCAGCGAGGCCACCGAGATCGGCATCGGCCCACCCGTCCGCACTGCCTCCAGGAACGCGTTGACCTCCGCGGCCTGCCCCTTGTCGCGGCCCTTCGGGATGCGCGAGCTCGCCCACTTCTTGCGCGAGTACACCGATGCGCGCACGAAGTCGTCGAACTTCAGGACCTTGCCGTCGGCCGTCACGTCCAGGGTCTCCTTCGGGAAGCCCGATGAGCCCGTCTCCGCGTACGTGATCACCGCCGTCGAGCCGTCCGGGTAGCCGAGGGTCACCTGGAGGTCCCCTGTCGCGTACACCGAGACCGGGTCGGCGTCGAGGAGCCAGCTCACCGTGTCGATGAAGTGCCCGCCCTCGCCCGCGAAACGGGAACCTTCCGAATCCGTCTGGTTGTACCAGCTGCCGTGGTCGAGGCGACCCGCGTTGACCAGGTACCGAACCGTCGCCGGGCCGACTCGGGGGCCGAACTGGTCGCGGGCCTCGTGCAACAGCGGTGCGAACCGGCGGTTGAAGCCGACCTGCAGGCGGTCGTTGCCCGACTCTTCGATCGCGTCCAGGACCTTCTGCAGCTCCGCCGGCGACAGCGCCAGCGGCTTCTCGACGAACACCGTCTTGCCCGCCAGCAGCGCCTGACGGGTCAGCTCCGCGTGCGAACTGTGGCGCGTCACGACGAACACCGCGTCGATCGAGGAGTCGCCCAGCACGTCGTCGATGTCCGTCGACGCCGCCGCGAAGCCGAACTTGCGGCGCGCGTTGGCGCCCGACAGCGCCGACGTCGTCGCGACGTGCTTGAGCTGCACGTCCGAGCGCTCGACCAGGTGCGGCAACAGCATCGACGACGCGTAGTTGCCCGCCCCGATGAAGCCCAGGCGCACCGGCTGCCCCGCCGGCAACGCAGCGGCCGCCGAAGACGACGTCACCCCGACCCGCGCCGACGTGACCACCGGCTCGGTCCGGGCGACCGCGTCCGGGTAGCGGAACAGCACCGCCACGGCCTTCAAAGCGCCCTCGTTCAAGGACTTGTACGTTTCGACAGCCGAAGAAAAGTCCGAGACGTGCGTGATCAGCGGCTCGACGTCCAGCCGGTCGCGCGCGATCAGGTCGAGGACGCACTCGAGGTTGCGGCGCTCGGTCCAGCGGACCTGGCCGATCGGGTAGTCACGGCCTTCGAGCTCGTACGACGGGTCGTAGCGGCCCGGCCCGTACGACCGCGAGAACCGGACGTCCAGTTCCTTCTCGTAGTACGCGTTCCACGGCAGGTCGAGCTTGCACTTGCCGATGTCGATCACGCGGCCGCGGTCGCGGGACAGCTTCGCCGCCAGCTCCACCGGGTCGTTCGTGTTGCCGCCGGCGGCGAGGTACGTCTGGTCGACGCCCGCGCCGTGGGTCAGCTCGTCCACCGCCGTGTCGACGATGCCGGACGCCGGGTGCGCGCAGGTCAGCGCGCCGAGGCTCTCGGCGAGCTTGCAGCGCTCCGGGTCGGGGTCGACGCCGACCACGCGCACGCCGGACGACGTCAGCAGCTGCACGACCAGCTGGCCGATCAGGCCGAGCCCGATCACCAGGGCGACGTCGCCGATCTGCGGCTCGCCGCGGCGGACGCCCTGCATGGCGATCGACCCGACGGTGCCGAACGCCGCGTGCCGCGGGTCGACGCCGGCGGGCACGCGCGAGTAGAGGTTCTTGGGCACCCAGTTCAGCTCGGAGTGCAGCGCGTGCTCGTTGCCCGCGCAGGCGACGAGGTCTCCGACCGCGACGTCGGTGATGCCGTCGCCGACCTGCTCGACGATGCCGCACAGCGAGTAGCCCAGCGGGGTGTAGGAGTCCAGTTTGGACGTGACCTTGCGGTAGGTCGCCGACAGGCCGTTCGTGGCGACGCTCTGCATCACCTTCGCCACCTGGTCGGGGCGGGCCTTCGCCTTGCCCACCAGGGACATGCTCGCCTCGGACACCTTCATCATCTCGGTGCCGGTCGAGATCAGCGAGTACACCGTCCGCACCAGCACGCCACCCGGCTTGCAGGCGGGCTCGGGGACCTCGAGGAGCGCCAGCTCACCGCTCTTGTAGTTCTGGACTACCTGCTTCACTTCGCTCCCGCTCCAGACATCGCGTTCCGGTACCAGTACTCAAGGGTCAAGACGTGCCAGAGGTGCTTGCCGCGGTCTTCCTGACCGGCGGCGTCCTCGGCGACCATGCGCTGCAACGCCTCCCGCTGCAGGAAACCGGAGGAAACGAGCACGCCGTCGTTGACGACTTCGCGCACCAACGGCGCCAGGTCGCGGCTCATCCAGGCCCGCAGCGGCGCGCTGAACAGGCCCTTCGGCCGGTGCACGATCTCGCCGGGCAGGATGTTCTCGGCCGCCTTCTTCAGTGCCACCTTGCCCGCCCGGCCGACGATCTTCTTGTTCCCCGGGATCTTGAACGCCGCCCGCACGACCTCGACGTCGACGAACGGCGTCCGCACCTCGGTGGACGCCGCCATCGTCGAACGGTCCGTGTAGGTCAGGTTCAGCCCGGGCAGGAACAGCCGCGAGTCGGCCAGGCACATGCGGTTGACGAAGTCGTCCAGCGCCTGGTCGTGGTACGTGTCGGCGTGCTCGGTCAGGACGTCGTCGACGACCGGCGCGAGGTCCGGGTTGACCAGGGACAACAGCTCGGCGCGGTCGTACATCGTGTAGCTGCGCCGGAACGCCGTCTCCTCCGGCAGGCCCGCGAAGGACAGGAACCGCTTGGCGAACCGCACCGACCGGTACCCGCGCTTGGCCGACGCCACCGGCAGCCGGTCCACAATGGACTCGACCGGCTTGCGCACCGCGCCCGGCACCTTGTGGTAGCGCAGCGCGATCAGGTTCGCGAGGTGCTTGCGGTAGCCGGCGAACAGCTCGTCGGCGCCCATCCCCGACAGCATCACCTTGACGCCCGCGTCGCGCGCGGCCGTGCAGATCAGGAACGAGTTGATCGCCGCCGGGTCGCCGATCGGCTCGTCGAGGTGGTAGGTCATCTTCGGCAGCAGGTCGAGCACCTGCGGCGCGATCTCGATCTCGTGCAGGTCGACACCGAACTTCTCGGCCACGATCCGGGCGTACTTGAGGTCGTCCGGCATGGCCTCGAACTTGGCGTCCTCGGCGCGGAACCCGATGGTGTACGCCGAAATCCCGGGCCGGGACCGCGCGGCCAGCGCCGTCAGGTAGCTGGAGTCCAGGCCGCCCGAGAGGAACGTCGCCACCGGGACGTCCGAGATCAGGTGCTTGGCGGTCGACTCGGCGATCACGGCGTGCAGGTCGACGTCGCCGTGGAAGGCCGCGCCCTCCTCGGCGACCTCCCGCAGCGACCAGAACCGGCCGCGGTCGACCTGGCCGTCCGGGCGGCAGCGCAGCCACGTGCCCGGCGGCAGCTTCTCCGCGCCCTGGTAGGCGCACCGGCTGTCGGGCACCCAGTAGTAGAGCAGCGACGCGATCAGCGCCCCGCTGTCGACCTGCAGCGACCCGCCGAGCTCACCGGCCAGCGCCTTCAGCTCGGACGCGAACGCGACCCCGCCGCCCCGCTGGACGAAGAACAGCGGCTTGATGCCCAGCTGGTCGCGGACCAGGAACAGCTCGCCGGTGCCCTCCTCGAACATGGCGAACGCGAACATCCCGCGCAGCTTCGGCAGGCAGTCGGTGCCCCAGCGCCGCCACGCCTGCAGCAGCACCTCCGTGTCGGACGTCCCGCGGAAGCGGACACCGGCCGCGGAAAGCTCGGCCCGCAGCTCGGGCGCGTTGTACAGCTCGCCGTTGTAGCTCAGCGCGAGGCCGTCGAGGACCATCGGCTGGGCGCCGGTCTCGGTCAGGTCGACGATCGAGAGCCGGCGGTGTCCCAAGTGGACGGACCCGGCGCCCACGGCGTGGTCGTAGCGGCCAGAGCCGTCCGGCCCGCGGTGGGCCAGCGTCTTGGTCAGCCGGTCGGTGAGCGGCCCGCCGTCCGGCCAGAGGTAGGTGCCTGCGATGCCGCACATCTCGAGTGGGTCCCCTTCATTCGCGGCGCGCGGGGGGTCAGGAGACCTCCGCGCTCTTTTCTGGCTCGAGCCCGGCGTTCAACTCGCCTTTGTGCGTCGGTTCGCCGTGGTCGCGCTTGAACGGCGTCGGCCGCTTCGGCGGCTTGACCGGGGCGAACTTCTTCGTCGGCGCATCCAGGTGGTCGCCGACGCTGACCTTCCCGGGTTCCGGCAGCGGCACGGCCGGCGGCTTGGCCAGTGCCGGCGGCACGACCGGCCGGACCGGCGCGATCCGCCGCGTCGGCGGCTCGACCACCGCGACGCGCTCGGCGATGCGGGCGGCCAGTTCGTCGATGCGGTCCTCGTGCTCGACGACCGAGACGCGGTGCACCGAGGGCGCCGACTTCGCCCGGCCGCGCAGCGCTGTGTGCAGGCCGTCCCACAGCGTGCCGTCGGACTTGTCGCGCGGGTCCGGGTCGACCAGCACCACGCCGACGATCGGGATCTGCTGGTCGGCGAGCTGCCGAGCCACCGTGTGCAGCCACAGCGTGTTCGCGTGCCCGGCCTTGACGACCAGCACGGTCTCCGTGCCGAGGTGCTCCAGGTCGGTCCACGCCGTGCCCGGCGACACCGTCCCGACGCCGACCCGGCGCTCGTCCGGCTCGGCGGCCGGGTCGCCCGCGCCGACGACGGCGACCTCGCTCTTCGTCTCGGTGACGAGCTTGCGGACGTCCTCGTTCGGCAGGTCGTCGAGGACGCTCGCCTTGCCGTCGGCGGCCAGTTCCTCGGCGATGTCGAGGGCGAGCGCGGCGGCGACCTTCGGCGCGCCGAGCTCCAGCAACGACACCTGGGGCTTGTCCTTCTTGATCGCGCGCACCAGCGTCGTGGCGACGCGCTTGCGTTCGGACACCGCGCGGGAGCGCCGCCACAGCCGCGCCGGGCCGCGCGGCTTCGACGGCAGCTGCGCGAGCACGGACGCGCCGAGGTGCGTGGAGATCTCGCGGCGCAGCACCGGCCGGTCGCGCGAGACCGCGCCGACGGCGGCGAACGCGAGCCCCACGGCCAAGCCGAGCGCGAAGCCGATGCCGGCGTTGGTCGCGGTGGTCTTGAGGAACGCCTTCGGCAGCGCACGCGGCGCGTCGACGATCTGGGTGCCCGCGGCGACCTGCGGGCTGCCGATGCCGGCCTGCTGGGCGCGGGAGTCGAAGTCGGAGATCTGCGACGCGAGCGCGGCGCGGCGGCCGTAGAGGCCTTCGAGGGTGCTGGCGTTGGCGTTGCGGCCCTTGCCGGTCTCGTCGGCGATCTGCTGGTCGACCTTGGTCAGCTCGTCCTGGGCGTTCTTCCGCTGGTCGAGGATGGCCTTCGACTGCGCGGCCGCGGCGGCCTGGCTGCGCTGGACGTGGTCGGCGATGAACACCTCGGCCAGCGCCTGCGCCTGCGCCACGGCCTCTTCGTTGCTCTTGGCCTTGACGGTGATCTGCATGACGTTGTTGGTCAGGCCGAGCCCGGCGTAGTTCTTCATGAACTCTTCGGCCGGCTCGGTGCTGCCCAGCTTCTTCAGCGCGCCTTCGGCGATCTGGGTCGTCGACAGCACGGCGACGTCGGTGCGCATCAGCGTGCCGCTGTCGGTCGGCGAGTCGTCCTGGTGGACCACGATCACCTTGGTGACCGCGGTCGGCGGCGCCGGCAGCACGACTGCCAGCGCGGCGCCGGCGATCAGCCCGAGTAGGGCCGTCGCCAGCCACAAGCGCTTGCGGCGGCGGATGGCGACGAAGAGGCGCTGGAGATCGACCAGCGGCGCCGTTTCCGTGGAAGTGCTCACGCCGAACCTGCCAGGGCTTTCTCGGGGGCTTCCGCCGCGGGTTCGGGTGCCTCCGGCCCGGCCGGCCGGACGGCGTGGGTGAGGACGGCGCCGACGACCTCTTGGCCAGCGTCGGCACAGGCCTCGGCGAGCCGGACGAGCTCCCACGCGGTGCGGGAGCCGGCGCTGAGCACCACCAGGACGCCGGAGCCGGGACCGGCGTCCGGCACCGTCGGCCGCCCGGCGGTGAACTCGAAGATCCGCAGCGGTACCGACAGCCGGTCGGCCAGCTCGGCGAGCTGACCGGCGGCGAGCTTGCCGGTCTCGTCGTCGTCGGCCACGAGCAGCAGGACGTCGGCGGGGCCGGTGGCCAGCCGGGCCAGCACGCGGCGGTAGCGGATGTCGCGGTTGACCTCGTCGGCCGACGTCGCGACCGGCGGCAGCAGCCAGGGCCGGTCGCTGCCGAGCAGCCGCCGCACGGTGCCGAGCAGGCCGGCCGCCGGAAGGCGGTCGCCCTGCGGGGTGGTGACGTCGACGCCGGCGAGGATCGGCGAGCCGAGCGCCGAGGCGATCTCCGGCTCGCCGCGCAGCCGCCGGTCGGACCGGGCGGCGAACAGGTGGCCGATCACGCCGGCGAGGAAGAACAGCATCGCGCCGCCGGCGACCAGCTGCACCAGCGTCGGGGCGGCCGGCCCGGTCGGGCGCTCGGACGGTCCGAGCACGACGGTGTTGCCGATGCCGGTCGCCAGGTCGGCCTGGTTGAGGTCGTTGATGGCCTGCTCCAGCGACGTCCGCAGGCCTTCGAGCTGCGTGCGGACCTGGACGCTTTCGACGGTCAGGTCGCCGCCGACGCCCTTGGCGATGTCGCTGATCTTCTCGGTGGTCAGCTTGACCTGGTTGCGCAGCGACTCGCGCTGCTCCTGGGCCAGCTGCACCGAGGCGTCCGCGGAGTTGCTGGCCAGCTGCGTCGAGTACTTGACGAACTGCTGCGCGACCTGGTCGGCGAGCTGCTGGGCGTGCTCGGCGGTATCGGCCGAGACGGTGATCGACACGACGTTGCCGTTCGCGACGGACGTGGTGACCTGCTTCTTCAGGTCGGCGCCGCTCGGGTGCCAGGCCAGCTGCGCGGCGGCGCGGTCGAGGACGACCGAGCTGGTCGCGACCTCGGCCTGCGTCAGCAGCTCGTCCGCCTGCCGCGGTCCCTGCAGCAGGACGCTCGACGACGTCTTGTAGCCGGGCGAGAGCAGCAGCGAAGCGCCCGCGCCCACCAGCGCTCCCAGGACGGCGAGGGCGGCCAGCAGCCGCCATCGCCGTTTCAGAACCTGCCCGACCAGGGCCAGGCGCACCGTGTCGTCAGTCAACGGCGGTATCTCCATTCCTGAGCCGGGTACGCCGAACGGATCTCAGTTGATCGGCCGGTTACCCGAACCGTCGTCGGACCGGGAGCTTTGGTTACACGTCCGGTGAGTTCTTGACCTAACGGCGATCAGGACTTCACAGCGTGCTCATATGCGGCGATGAGGTTCTTCGCCGAGTTCTCCCACGAGAGCGCGCCGGCGACCCGGGCCTGGCCGAGCTTGCCCATGCGAACCCGCTCCTCCGGGTCGTCGAGCAGCTGCGATACGAGCTTCGCGAACGCCGACTCGTCGTTGGCCGGGGCGTAGACCGCCGCGTCGCCGGCCGAGACGCGCGCTTCGCGCAGTTCGAACGAGACGATCGGCTTGCTCATCGCCATGTACTCCATGACCTTGTTCATCGTGGAGACGTCGTTGAGCGGGTTCAGCGGGTCCGGCGACAGGCAGACGTCGGCGGTGGACAGGTAGCGGACGAGGTCCTCGTCGGGGATCCGGCCGGTGAACTCGACTTGGTTGGCCAGCCCGAGCTTCGCCGAGAGCGCGACCATGTCGTCGAAGGCGTCGCCGGAGCCGACGAACACCGCGTGCCAGTCGGTGCGCCCGACCTCGTCACGCAGCTTCGCGAGCGCGCGCAACGCGTAGTCGACGCCGTCCTGCGGGCCCATCACGCCGAGGTAGGCCAGCAGGTGCGGCTTGCCCTTCTTCAGCTCGGGCTCGACGGGAACTTCGTGGAACCGCTCGACGACCGGGGCGCTGCGCACCACGAAGACGTCTTCGGGCTTCTTGCCGCCGCGGATCCGGGCGACCTGCTTGTAGCTCTCGTTCGTCGAGATCACGACGTCGGCGGCGCGGTAGGTGGCGCGTTCGAGCGCGCACACCCCGCGGTAGAGCAGGTCCTGCCCGCGGTCGAACCGCGAGAGGTACAGCTCCGGGCACAGGTCGTGCTGGTCGAAGATGAACCGCGCGCCCTGGCGCTTAAGCACCTTCGCGACCAGGTACAGCAGGTCCGGCGGGTTGCAGGCGTGCACGACGTCGACCGGCCCGACCTTGCGGGCCAGCCGCAGTGTGTGCCACAGCGCGCTGCCGTACTCCTGCAGGTAGCCGGCGGGGCCGCCGGTCGCCGCCTTCAGCGGGTAGCGGTGGATGTGGACGCCGTCGACGACGGCTTCGGCCTCGGTGTCGCGCTTCGTGCCCTGCGGGCAGATCACGTGGACTTCCCACCCGGCGTCGCGCAGGGTCGTGGACTCCTGCCACACGCGGCGGTCGAAGGGGACGGAGAGATTTTCGACGAGGATGAGCGCTTTACCAGGCAAGGCCGGCGTATCCCTCTTCAAGGCGACGCTCGGCGGCGTCGGGCAGGCGGACGAGGTCGACGATCTCCCGGTCGCCGCCGTGCGGCAGCGCCGCCAGGACGTCCGGGTCCTTGGTGCCGACGAGCAGGACGTCGGCGTGGTCCATGACTTCTTCGACGGACCCGGCGAGCAGCTGGCCGAGGTGCGGCAGGCGCCCCTCGATGTACTCGCGGTTGGCGCCCATCAGCCGCGAGAGGCTGACGTTGGCGTCGTAGATCTTGAGGTCGTAGCCCTTGCCGAGCAGCTTCTCGGCCAGCTCGACCAGCGGCGACTCGCGCAGGTCGTCGGTGCCCGGCTTGAACGACAGCCCGAACAGCCCGACCTTGCGCTTGCCGGTGCGCGCGACCAGGTCGAACGCGCGCTGCAGGTGGTCGGCGTTGGATGCGAGGACGTGCGACAGGATCGGCACGCTGACGTCGGCGCGGTGCGCGGCGTAGACCAGCCCGCGCAGGTCCTTCGGCAGGCACGAGCCGCCGAACGCGAACCCGGGCTTGAGGTAGGCGGGGCTGATGTTGAGCTTGGTGTCGGCGAGGAAGACGTCGATCACCTGGTGCGAGTCGAGCCCGAGCGCCCGGCAGACCGCGCCGAGCTCGTTCGCGAACCCGATCTTGAGGCCGTGGAACGAGTTGTCGGCGTACTTCGTCATCTCCGCGACCGGGATCGGCACGCGGAAGACCGGGCCGGGCAGCCCCTCGTACAGCCCGGCGACGGCGTCCCCGCTGGCGGTGTCGATCTCGCCGATGACGGTCTTCGGCGGGTCGAAGAAGTCGCGGACGCTGGTGCCCTCGCGCAGGAACTCGGGGTTCACCGCGACGCCGAAGTCGACGCCGGCCGTGCGGCCCGAGGACTTCTCGAGGATCGGAATCAGCAGGTCCAGGCAGGTGCCCGGCAGCATCGTGCTGCGGAAGACGACGGTGTGCCGCTCGCTCTTGTTCGCGATCGCCTCGCCGATCTCCTCGGCGACGCGCTCGAGGTAGACAGTCGAAAGGCTGCCGTTCGGCGCCGACGGCGTGCCGACGCAGACCAGCGAGATCTCGCTGTCGGCGACGGCTTCCGCGACGTCGGTCGTGGCTCTCAGCGCGCCGCTCGCGACGACTTCGGCGGTCAGCTCGCCGATCCGCTCCTCGACCACCGGGGCCTTGCCCTGGGTGATGAGGTCGATCTTGACCGGGTTGACGTCCACGCCGACCACCCGGTGCCCTTGCCCCGCCAGGCACGCGGCGGAGACACAGCCCACGTAACCGAGCCCGAAGACACTGATCTTCACGCCAAAACCTCCGCTATTCCGCGCGACCCTCAAGTTGGTCGGCGGGGCCCCCTGGATCGTTACCGGGAGGGCGGCGAACGGGGTAAAAGGTGAGACGGCCGTTAGGCGTAACGGTTTTCGCGTAAAAATCGGGTCTCGAATTGCATGTTGCAGTGGGCGGGCAACGCGGTCGGCACGGTTGTCGTCAGCGGGTCCCGAGGAGGCGTTTCCGTTCCGGCGTGTAGGTCCACCACGGCCGCGGCGGCGCGCCGTCCGCTTGGTCGACGGCAGACATGAACGTGTCGAGCACGCAGGGGTCGTGCCGCACGCCGTCCAGCTCGCAGAGCCGTTCGTACAGCTCGACGGCGTCGCGGCCGGCCAGCTGGGCGGGCTCGGTGATGCCGAGGCGGGCGAAGTCGCGGACCATCGCGGGTCCGATGTTGGCGAGTTTCCGCAGTTCCTTGCTCATGTCCCCAGCACAGCAGCCGGGGCCGGTCCGCGTCTTGAACGGATCGGCCCCGGCGCGCGTGCGTCAGTTGTTGTTCACGAACGTGGTGGCGAGGCTCTGCCCCTTGCTCGTCGCGGCCGAGTGGTTCTCGATCGGCGAGACCGTCGAGTTCTTGAAGCAGATGTAGGTGACGCCGGAGTCGGTGCCGCCGTTGGACGGGTCGGGGTTGATGCCGAGGTCCTTCGCCGTCGCGTACGACGCTTCACCGATGATCTGCGACGGGCCGGTGTCGCCGATGACCGCGTACTCGACCTTGCCGTTGTAGATCACGGCGCAGGATCCGCCGCCCTTCAGCTGGGACGAGCTGTACTTCCAGATGCTGCTCGAGCTCGGCACGACGATGTAGGGCAGCTTCGCGGCGTTGAGCGGCTTGCCGTCGGACTGGTGGAACGCCGTGTCGTCCTGGTAGCAGCAGTCGGTGTCCTCGTTGCACTGCGAGCTGCGCTGGCCGTCGCAGTCGATGTCCATGTCGGCCTTCCAGAAGACCGCGCCGTTCGCGTCGCAGACGGCGACCGTCTTGGCCGAGACGTCCTCGTCGGTCTTGTACTTGCCGTTGGAGATCTGCTTGCAGCTGTTCGTCTTCGCGAGCAGCTGCGCCGCGGTCGGGGCGGCCGCGGTGGTGGCGGGCGCGGCGGGGGCCGGCGCCTGCGCCGCGGACGCGAGGGCCGACGGCATGACGGCCGCGGCGAGCGCCATGGTCGCGAGCAGGATCAGTTTCCGCATTCCTGGTGCTCCCTTTAGTTAGGAAACTTTCCTTACGGCGGCGAGGCGACCAGGATGCACCCGGGAAGTGGTCTGGACAAGAGGATCCGGTGCGGGAATTTCCCATCATGCGGCCGGTCTTGACGAAAACGCTGCTCACCGGGCACCGGCGGGAAACCGGCCTGTGCCGATCACCGGGAAGCGGCTCGACGGATTTCAGCCGCGACGGAACAGGCGGCCCGCCCAGCTCCCCCGCCGGCGGCCGGCCGCGAGCACGCCGTCGAGCGACTCGCCGTCGAGGTCGTGCCGCAGCTCGGTCCGCGCCTGCAGCCAGCCGTCCCGGCTCGCCGGACCGCCGCTGCTCGTGTAGACGCGCGTCGCGCCCGCCTGCCGCAACCGCGTCAGGACGCGGCGGTCGTACGCGCCGAACGGCAGCGAGTAGCGCCGGACCGGGCGGCCGCACAGGTCGCCGAGCAGCTTCGGGGCCTCCGTCAGCTCGCGGCTCGCCTGGCGGTCGTCGAGGCGGCGCCAGTCGCGCGGCTCCCAGCCGTGCGAGCCGATCTCCATGCCGGCGCGCGTGAGCTCGCGCAGCCCGTCGCGGTCGAGGTAGCCGCGTTGCCCGAGGCGGCCGGCGAGCGGGAAGAACTCCGCCGTCAGCCCGTGGTCGACGAGCCGCGGCAGGGCGATCTCGACGTCGGACTCGTTGCCGTCGTCGAACGTGAGGTGGACGTCGTCGCGCTCGGCGACGACGTCCAGCACCCGCTCGAACTGCTCGACCGTCACCCAGCGCTCGTCCTCGCCGGGGTCGAGCTGCCGGGCCGGCCGGCCGATCCCGTGCAGGGCGAGGTTCACCGCCACCATTCCCACCGCCTGCCACCGCGAGTAGTCGATTTGTTACTTCGATTAATCGCGGTGGCAAACGGGTGAGTTACAGGTTTCGGCGTTGTTCACCCTTTGCGGATTTCCAGGGTGCAGCACTTCGGGCCGCCGCCGGCTTTCCGCAGCTCGGAGATGTCCACGTAGACCGGCTCGTAGCCACGATCGGTGAGCAGTTCACCCAGTCGGGTGGCCTCGACGGGCAGGACGACGTTGCGGCCATCGGACACGCCGTTGAGGCCGAAGCACTCGGCGTCCTCACGCGTCGCCAGCACGGCGTCCGGGAACAGCCGCTCGAGCACGCGTCGCGAACCGGTCGAGAACGCCTCGGGGTAGTAGACAATCTGCGCGCGTGTGGTGTCCGTCGCCTCGGCGAGGACGAAGAGCGCGGTGTCGAGGTGGTAGTAGCGCGGGTCGACCAGGTGCAGCGAGACGACCGGGACGCCGAGGACCTCCTGGGCTTCGGCGTGCGCGGCCGGATCGGTGCGGAAGCCGGTGCCGGCGAGCAGCAGGGTGCCGGTCCAGGCGAAGTCGCCCTCGGCCTCGTTGATCTTCTCGGGCATGGTGATGTCGCGGTAGCCGTGCTCGACGAACCAGCGGCGGAAGTGCTCGGCTTCGGCGGCCCGCTGCGGCGCGCGGAACCGCGAGCCGAGGACGCGGCCGTCGACGACGGTGCCGGAGTTCGCGGCGAAGACCATGTCGGGCAGGCCGGGCTGGGCGTCGATCTCCTCGACGGTGTGGCCGAGGCGGCGGTAGGTGTCGCGCAGCTCGGTCCACTGCGCCATCGCGGTGTCGGCGCTGACCGGCTGGGTCGGGTCCATCCAGGGGTTGATCACGTAGTCCACCGCGAAGTGGCGTGGGGGACACATGAGGTATCGACGGGTGGTCGGTACGCGCATCTCCTGCATGGTTGCAGGGTAAGGGGCGCCTAATATCGCAATCAATCGCTGTTCGCTGCGCGTATCTGTGCTATCTGTTGCGTGTGAACACCATCGACCAGCGAATCGTTTCGTGTCTCGTGGCGAACGCGCGATCAAGCTACGCGGAGATCGGCAAGGTGGTCGGCCTGTCCGCGCCGGCGGTGAAGCGGCGGGTGGACCGGCTGCTGGAAACGGGCATCCTGCGTGGCTTCACGGCGGTGGTCGACCCGGAGGCGCTGGGCTGGGGAACAGAGGCGTTCGTCGAGGTCACGTGCCAGGGCAACATCACGCCGGCCCGGATCCGGGCGCGGTTGGAGCCGCTGCCGGAGGTGGTGGCGGCGTACACGGTGTCGGGCGCGGCGGACGCGATCGTCCACCTGCGGGCGGCGGACATCCATCACCTGGAGACGGCGCTGGAGCGGCTGCGGGGGTTGGAGATCGTGGACCGGACGGTGTCGACGGTCGTGTTGTCACGGCTGTTGGAGCGGCCGCCCACGCCGGAGAGCTGACGCCTCCGGCCCCCGTCTTCCAGCTTAACGGCGGGGCGGACAGTTTCGGGCCGGTGCGCGGGCGAGGCCGCCAGTCATCCACAGACCCTGCGGGTTGTGGAGCAACGGCGGTCACGAGCCGCCGAGCGCACAGGACTGTCGGCCTCCGCCGTTACGCTGGCGACCGGGGGCCGGAGGCCATCCTCAGCCCGTCACCGCGCGCAGGACCAGTGGCGCTTCGTCCGGGCGCAGCCGCAGCCCGATGCGGCCGCCCGCCGCCTGGGACGCCACCGCCGTGATCTCCGGCTTGCGCACCTCGACGGAGCAGCGGGTCTTGGCGCGCCGGAACTTACCGGAACCAGCCGGGAAGCCGGCCCGCCGCGCGAGACCGGGGACCCGTCCTCAGCCCGCGAAGGCCTGCAGGACTACCGGTGCCTCGCCCAGGTGCGGCCGCAGCTCGGTCCGCCCTCCGCGTGCAACGTCACCGCCGCGGTTCTCGACGGCGCACCGGGTCCAGGCACGCTGGAACCGCCCGACCCACATTACGAACGCGACCGTCCCGGCGAACGGAGCCCGGCCGACTGCGCGAGGCCCTCAACCCGCCAACGCCCGCAAAACCAACGGTGCCTCGTCCGGGTGCAGCCGCAGCTCGGTCCGCCCGCCCGCCGCGTGGAACGTCACCGCCTGGCGGTCCACCGCCTGCATCGTCAACTCGCCCGGCTCGAACGCCACCGGCGAACCACCCGGCACCCGCCACGTCGCCGGCCCCTCACCGACCCCGAGCCACCCTCGCCGCTCACGACCGGATGTCACCTCGTCGGACCGCAGCACGCACGGGAACTCGACCCGCGAGCCCCGCGCGAAAGCCGCCGCCCGGGACCGGCGGCGACGGGCGCCGAACAGCTCCGACATGTCGATCATCGTCAGCAGGTTGCCGACCAGCACCACCAGCAGTTCCCCCACACCCCACTAATACCCTGACCCGATGACCGACAGCATCGTCAGCGAGCACTCGGCCGGCATCGCGCTGCTGACCGTCGACGCCCCCGGCAGCCGCAACGCGCTCACCCTCGAGCTCTCCGCCCAGCTCGCCGCCGCCGTCGAAGCCGCGGAACGGGACGAGACCGTCCACGCCGTCGTCGTCACCGGGACGCCGCCCGCCTTCTGCGCCGGCGCCGACCTCTCCGCGCTCGGCCGGGCCGACGAGACCGGCCTGCGCGCCATCTACGAAGGCTTCCTCGCCGTCGCGCGCTGCAGCCTGCCCACCATCGCCGCGGTCAACGGCGCCGCCGTCGGGGCCGGGCTCAACCTCGCCCTCGCCGCCGACGTGCGGCTGGCCGGGCCGCGCGCGAAGTTCGTCGCCCGGTTCCTCGAGCTCGGGCTGCACCCCGGCGGCGGCATGACGTGGATGACGCAGCGGCTCGCCGGCCCGCAGGTGGCCGCCGCGATGACGTTGTTCGGGCAGCCGCTCGACGCCGAAGCCGCCGTCCGGGCCGGGCTCGCACTGAGCATCGAGAACGACGTCGTCGCCGCCGCGAAAGAGCTCGCCGCCCCCGCCGTCGCCGCGCCGCGCGAGGCGCTGCTGGCCACCAAGCGCAGCCTCCGGACGACCGCCTCGCTGGCCGCCCACGCCGACGCCGTCGACGTCGAGATCCAGCCGCAGCTCGCGTCGCTGGCCTCGCCCGGGTTCGCCGAGCGGCTGGCGGGTATCCAGGCTCGGATCCGCTCCCACCCCTGATCCCAGCAGGTGGACCCCTGAGTCGGAGACCCGCGTCACAACGAAGACTGGGGTCTACCCGTTACCATCGGTCACAGGTATTTGTCGGACCAGCACAGAAGAACCGTCATCGCAGTTATGAGGTCGTTCCGGACCCCGGGTCTCTAGGAACATCGTTGTTCAGCGCGAGCTAACCTCGTGGTAGGGCCTGGTGATCCGCGTGTCACTGCACCGGGCAGGCGACCGATGGCCGCAACGTCGGGAGAGAGGGAATCCCTGACCCATGAGCACGAGTGCGAACGGCAACGGCGCTGGTCACGGCTCGCTCGCCGCGACCAGGCCGACCGAGGTCAGCAAGCTGGACCGGGTCGTGATCCGGTTCGCCGGCGACTCGGGTGACGGCATGCAGCTGACCGGCGACCGCTTCACGTCCGAGGCCGCCGCGTTCGGCAACGACCTGTCGACGATGCCGAACTTCCCCGCCGAGATCCGCGCGCCGCAGGGCACCATCCCCGGTGTCTCGAGCTTCCAGGTGCACTTCGCCGACTACGACATCCTCACCCCCGGCGACCGCCCGGACGTCCTCGTCGCGATGAACCCGGCCGCGCTCAAGGCGAACCTGGGCGACGTCCCGCACGGTGGGACGATCATCCTGAACACCGACGACTTCATCAAGCGGAACCTGACCAAGGTCGGCTACGCGACCGATCCGCTCGACGACGACACGCTCGCGCCCTACCAGGTGCACCGGGTCGCCATGTCGACGCTGACCCAGGGCGCGCTCGCCGACACCGGCCTCGGCAAGAAGGACGCCGAGCGCTGCAAGAACATGTTCGCCCTCGGCCTGCTGTCGTGGATGTACCACCGGCCCACCGAGGGCACCGAGCAGTTCCTGCGCGAGAAGTTCGCGAAGAAGCCGGACATCGCCGAGGCGAACATCCTGGCCTTCCGGGCGGGCTGGAACTACGGCGAGACGACCGAGTCGTTCGCGACGACGTTCCAGGTCGCCCCGGCCAAGCTGAAGCAGGGCACCTACCGGCAGATCACCGGCAACACCGCGCTGGCCTACGGGATCGTCGCCGCCGGGCAGCGCTCCGGCCTGCAGATCCTGCTCGGCACGTACCCGATCACGCCGGCGTCGGACATCCTCCACGAGCTGTCCAAGCACAAGAACTTCGGCATCATCACCTTCCAGGCCGAGGACGAGATCGCCGGCATCGGCGCCGCGCTCGGCGCGTCCTACGGCGGCGCGCTCGGCGTCACCTCGACGTCCGGCCCCGGGGTCGCGCTGAAGTCCGAAGCCGTCGGCCTCGGCGTGATGGTCGAGCTGCCGCTGGTCGTCATCGACGTCCAGCGCGGTGGCCCGTCGACCGGCCTGCCGACCAAGACCGAGCAGGCCGACCTGCTGCAGGCGATGTTCGGCCGCAACGGCGAGTCGCCGGTCCCGATCGTCGCGCCGCTGTCCCCCGCGGACTGCTTCGACGCGGCCGTCGAGGCCACCCGGATCGCGCTGAAGTACCGCACCCCGGTGCTCCTGCTCTCGGACGGCGCGATCGCCAACGGCTCCGAGCCGTGGCTGATCCCGGACGTCGAAACGCTGCCCGACCTGCACGTCGACTTCGCGTCCGAGCCGAACGCCGACAACGGCTCCGGCGAGTTCTGGCCGTACGTGCGCGACCCCGAGACGCTCGCCCGCGCGTGGGCGGTCCCGGGCACGCCGGGCCTGCAGCACCGCATCGGCGGGCTGGAGAAGGCCGACAAGACCGGCCACATCTCCTACGACCCGGCCAACCACGAGAAGATGGTCCGGCTGCGGCAGGCGAAGGTCGACGGCATCGACGTCCCGGACGTCGTGGTCGACGACCCGTCCGGTGGCAAGGCGCGCGTGCTGGCCCTGGGCTGGGGCTCGTCCTACGGCCCGATCGGCGCCGCGTGCCGCCGGGTGCGCAAGCTCGGCCTGCCGATCGCGCAGGCGCACCTGCGCCACCTCAACCCGCTGCCGGCCAACCTCGGCGACGTCCTGCGCAGCTACGACAAGGTCGTGGTGCCGGAGATGAACCTGGGCCAGCTCGCGCTGCTGCTGCGAGCGAAGTACCTCGTGGACGTCCACTCGCACACCAAGGTCGCCGGGATGGCGTTCAAGGCGGAAGAGCTGCAGAACCTGTTCTCGGAGATCATCACTACGGAGGCGGCGAAATGACCGCGATCGACATCGGGCTCCCGACCGTCGGCGGCCTCGACCTTGTGCCGACGACCGACGAGCCGCAGAAGGCCAAGGACTACAAGTCCGACCAGGAAGTCCGCTGGTGCCCCGGCTGCGGCGACTACGTCGTGCTGAACGCCGTGCAGTCCTTCTTGCCGACGCTCGGCCTCAAGCGCGAGAACATCGTCTTCATCTCGGGCATCGGCTGCTCGTCGCGCTTCCCGTACTACCTCAACACCTACGGCATGCACTCGATCCACGGCCGCGCGCCGTCGATCGCGACGGGCCTCGCGACCACGCGCCCGGACCTGTCGGTGTGGGTCGTCACCGGCGACGGCGACGCGCTGTCCATCGGCGGCAACCACCTGATCCACGCGCTGCGCCGCAACGTGAACATCAAGATCCTGCTGTTCAACAACCGGATCTACGGCCTGACCAAGGGCCAGTACTCCCCGACGTCCGGCCAGGGCATGGTCACCAAGTCGACGCCGATGGGGTCGGTGGACACGCCGTTCAACCCGCTCTCGCTGGCGATCGGCGCCGAGGCGTCGTTCGTGGGCCGCGCGATGGACTCCGACCGCAAGGGCCTCACCGAGGTGCTGCAGGCCGCGGCCGAGCACCGCGGGTCGGCGCTGGTGGAGATCTACCAGAACTGCCCGATCTTCAACGACGGCGCGTTCGACGTCCTCAAGGACGCCGACGAGGCCGCCGCCCGGCTGATCCCGCTGCGCGCCGGCGAGCCGATCCGCTTCGGCCCGAACCAGGAGTTCGGCGTCAAGCGCGGCGACTGGGGCGGCTTGGACGTCGCGAAGGTCGCCGACATCGGCGAGGACAACGTGGTGGTGCACGACCCGTCGATCACCGACACGTCGTACGCCTTCGCGCTGTCGCGCCTCGGCGACCAGAACCTCAACCACGTCCCGACGGGCATCCTCCGCCAGGTCGAGCGCCCGACGTACGACGACGGCGCCCGCGCCCAGGTCGAGCAGGCCCGCGCGGCCCGCACGCCGGACCTGCAGGCCCTGCTGCGCGGCAAGGACACCTGGACGGTCGCTTAGTTTTCGTCTGCCGAAGGCCGCCACGCCCTGGTGCGTGGCGGCCTTCGTCGTTTCGGGGGCTTGCCTGTTTGGGACACGTGTCCTAAGTTTTGGGTCATGCGACCTTTCGTGTTTTTCGACGTCCGGACGTCCGATGTGGACGGCACCAAGCGGTTCTTCGCCGACCTGCTGGGCTGGGAGTCGTCCGGCGCGCTGCTCACCGACGGCGGCGCGCCTTGGGGCGGCCTGACCGAGCTGGCGCCGGACGACGACCGCGCGCCGCAGTGGCTGCCCTACGCACCGGTGTCCGATGTGGACGCCGCGGCGGCGAAAGCCGTGGCGCTGGGCGGAAAGGTGGTGCGGGGCCGCACCGACCTCCCCGTCGGCTCACTGGTGGTCGTCACCGATCCCGGCGGCGCGGCGATGGTCCTGTTCCAAGCGGCCTGAAGTCAGCTGAGCGGGCGGAACCCGACGCGCTCGGCGTCCTCGGCGGTGCGGAACCACACCTCGGCCACCATCTTCGGGAACTGCGCCGATTCCTCGGTGCAGTACCGCAACGCCGTCACGCTGGCCTTGACCTCGAACGCGTCGCTCGGCCGGCCGCCACCGGGCCGCGGCATCGCCGAGCCGGGGCCGAACGGGCCGGGCGGCACGGCGTCGCCGGCCGCCTGCCGCGCGGGCGGCGGCTCCGGCGCCGCGACGGCCGCCTGGTTCGGCTGCACCGACGGCTCGAACAGCGAACCGCTGTGAGCGCCGGCCAGGTCGGTCTCGCGCCGCTCGACCGTGCGCATCGACGGCTGGATCGGCTGCGGCGAGTCGAACCCGCCGCGCAGCGCCTCGCGCGGCTGCCGCTTGGGCAGCACCTGCGTCGCCTCGGCCGGGGTCTCCGGCGGCACGTCCAGATCGCCGTTCGCCGCCTCGTCGCCGCCGAACGCGTACTGCGGCTGCGGCGCCTCTTCGGCTTCTTCGGGTGCTTCGGGGGCTTCGACCGAACCGAGGTAGCGCGTGCGCTCCACCGGCTCCTCGAACGCCGAGCGCTCGGAGGGCACGTCGTCGTCGAACCAGTCCGGCGCCTGCTGGTGCGCGTCGTCCGCGGGGGTCTGGAACAGCGAACCGGCGGCGGGCTCCGGGTCGAGCTGCTGCTCGAGCCGGGAGAGCGCCGGCGTCGCGGGCTCGGGCTCGTCCTCCGGAGTCAGGTACTCGGTCGCGGCGGCGCGGTACGGGTCGTCGTCCGGCTGGGCGACCGACGGCATGATCTGCGTCTCCGACGCCTGGTAGGAAGCGTCTTCCTGGGGCTCGGGCCGGAAGGCCTCGTCGGGGTCGTGCGTCCCCGGCGGCACCTGCGAGTCCAGCTCGGCGAAGTCCGCGTCGATGTCGTCGTGGACGTCGTCGCGGTTGAACGGCCCCGCGGCGACCAGCGTGCCGGGGTAGGAGGTCTCCTCGCGCGCCGGCACCGGCTCGGGCCGCGGCTCCGGCCGGGTGAACACCTCGGTGCCCGGCGAAGCGAGCCCGGCGGCGTTCGCGGGCGTGCGCGCGGCGTCGGCGTGGGCCTGCGCCAGCGAACTCTCCAGCTTGCGGACGCTCTTGCGGAGCGGCAGCACCAGCACCAGCCAGGTGAGCAGCACCCCGACGAAGAACGCCGCGAGACTCCACAGCCAAACTTGTCCGAAAATGGACATCTCTTTCCTGCCCCTGTTTAGTGCGTGCGCGCGACCAGGTAGTCGGCGACCGACTCGCACGCGTCCCGGGCGGGTGACGCGGGCAACGCGGCTAGCTCGGCTCGCGCGCGCTGAGCGTAGTCGGAAAGGGTGACGCGTGCGCGTTCGAGTCCGCTACTGGCGCGCAGCAGCTCCAGCGCCTCCTGGACCAGGGCGTCGTCGGCGATCGGGCCGGACAGCAGCTCGACCAGGCGCGGGTCGGTGCCCGGGTCGGCCAGCGCGTACAGCATCGGCAGCGTCCGGACGCCTTCCCGCAGGTCGGTGCCCTGCGCCTTGCCGAGCTCGTCGGACGGCGACGCGATGTCGATGATGTCGTCGGAGATCTGGAACGCGGCGCCGATGATGTCGCCGAAGCGGCGCAGCGCCTGGATGTGCTCCTCGGCGGCGCCGGACATCATGCCGCCGAAGCGGCCGGAGGTGGCGATCAGCGAGCCGGTCTTCTGCCCGATCACGGTGAGGTAGTGCGCGACGGCGTCGTCACCCGGTCCGGGGCCGACGGTCTCGCGCATCTGGCCGGTGACCAGCTCGCCGAAGGTCTCGGCGATGATCCGCGCCGCGTCCGTGCCGAGGTCGGCGACCAGGCGCGAGGCGTGCGCGAAGAGGAAGTCGCCGGTGAGGATGGCGATGGTGTTGTCCCAGCGCGCGTTGACGCTGGCGGCGCCGCGGCGCATGTCCGCCTCGTCCATGACGTCGTCGTGGTAGAGCGTGGCGAGGTGCACCAGCTCGACCGCGGCGGCGGCGATCACGACGTGGTCGTCCTGCTTGGGGCCGAACTGCGCGGACAGCAGGGTGAAGAGCGGACGAAAACGTTTGCCCCCCGCCTCGACCAGGTGCAACGCGGCGTCGTTGACGGCCTGCACGTCGCTGCGGACGACCTCGCGCAGCAGCTTCTCGACGTCGGCCAGGCCGCCGGCGATGGCGCGCAGCAGGGTCTCGTCGGCGATCTGCAGGCCAACCGACGCGCGCAGGTCCTCGAGGGCGCCACCCGGCGCAGCGGGGAGGGATCCCGCCCCGGGGGCTGGGGAAGGCACAGACACGTCGGCTCCGCTCTACTCGTGCACCGGTCGGGTTATGCCTTGAGCGTAGTGGCTACCCCGCGCGGTCGTTTACCCGCTGTCCAGCGGAAACGGTGATGAACACGACACCCCGTCCCCCGCCACCGACGGGTGGTTCGCGATCCCCGAAGGGGTGATCAGCGTTTTCGGGCGCAACGGACGTCTCCGGCGGGCGGATATTGCCCTCAGGGAGATCACTCAAGGAGGAGTCGGAATGCGCAAGACGATCGCCCGGTGGGGCGGGCTCGCCGGAACAACGCTGGTAGCCGTGCTGTGCGCGGGCGTCACGCCGGCCCACGCCGACCCGCAGCCGGGGGTGGCCAACATCGGCTCGGCGTCGTTCACGAAGGCGGGCTCGACGACCACGGTGCCGACCCAGGGTCATTGTTCGGTGGACGGCCCGACGAGCGCAACGGCCCAGGTGGTGACGAAGACGGGCATCACGTTCGGCGGCGGGACGTCGTCCTGCACGACAACGGTGACGGACCCTCAGTCGGACGCGACGACTACGACCTCGACGGCAACGGGCAAGAACTTCGAGCTGTCGGCCCTGGTGAGCGCGGGCGGCCCGCGCGTCAAGCTGTCGACGTTCACGGTGAAGTGCGTGGCGACCCAGACGCAGACGAACGCGAACTGGAGTTACGGAGGGATGTCGGGCATCCCGAACCCGCCGAGCCCGGTGCCGGTGGGGTACGTGTCGCCGATCAAGAAGTCGAATGGGACGGTGCTGGCGAACGCGGTGTTCAACATCCAGAACCTCCCGGGCGACGGGAGCATCGGGTTGACGATGTTGCGGATCGACTTCCTGCCGGCGTCGGGGGTGAGTGGACAGGTGGTGCTGGGTCACACTTCCTGTTCCCCGACGCCGTAGCGGCTTCGGGGGCCGCGGCCGGGGAGCGCATTCGAGAGGACGGCCGCGGCCCTCGTTCGGGTTTTAGGGGGTGGGAACCCTGGTAATGTGCTGGCCGTCGGATACGCAGGGTGTTGGGGTTGGAGCACGCTGCAAGCTAGGGGAGAGCTGATGACGACGGGGCCGGTTTACGACCCACATGGGACACGTCGGGCGCCGCTGCGTCCGATTTCGCGTCCTGCGGGGTCTTATGGGGATGGGGGTTCCGCTGGGGGTGGGGCGGGGTTCCAGTACGACGAGGCCACGCTGCACGAGCTGGTGCGTGAATGGAACGACCTGGCGAACGAGTTCACGGACGACCTGAGCAGAGCACGTGTGATCGCCACCACCGAAGGCCCCGGTCTCGAGTACGCCAGCGACGGCAATGCCGAATTGATTCGCCAGTCTGGTTCAGCGCTCACGGCCACGCTCTATGAGCGCGCGGCGTACTGCCGGGGCATGGCTGCGAAATTTCGGATAGCACTGGGCAAATACGCGACCGCCGAAGAGACGCACTCTACTGAGCTCAAACAGACGGGAGGCAGTCTGTGAAACGCACCCTGCTGTTTGGACTAGGCGGGACGATGCTACTGGTGGCTGCCTGCACCACCACGCAGACTGGGACTGCCACGCCCTCCTCCGTCGACGCGAGCCCCTCGTCGGCCGGCGACCCGAATTCACAATTGCCAGGAGAAGGCGTGCCCGAGGTGGTGACCCCCATCGATACTGCGAAGTTCCAGCAGGAGCCCTGCACGACGCTCACCGACACACAGATCGCCGAACTTCTTGGCCCGGACGTGAAACCCAAGGAAGACCCCAACGACGTGGCCGGCCCGAGCTGCTATTGGCATCCGACTTCGGTCACCCAGGCCACCGTCTCAGTCATCTACGCCACCAAAAACCGACGCGGCCTTACTTCGATCTACCAGCAGCAAGGGACAACGTTTCCCTTGTTCGTTCCCATGGATCCGATCGATGGCTACCCGACCGTGGCGTACGGACAGGCTGATCTGCGCTCCAAGGGCACCTGCGCGATTGCGCTGGGAACCAGCAATCAGGACATCGTCGACGTTTCGGTGGCTCTTTCCGAAGGCAACATCGGCAAAAAAGATCCCTGCGCCGCAGCCCACGAGGTCACGGTGACCGTATTGAACAATCTCCGGGCCAGGTGAATGATGGCTACCGAAGGACCCCTTACCGCCGCACAGATCTATGAGCAGATCACCGGAGGAAGAGGAAGCCAGTCATTGGGTGATGCTCAAGACAACGCGACCCAGCTGAGCAATCGGATGGTTGAGCGGGCTCAGCGGATCAGCGCTCTCCGGGCCAAGACCTTGGCCGGGTGGCAAGGCCGTGCCGGGGAGGCTGCTGCTGATGCCACCCTTCCCCTTGTTCGAGCCGCCGCTGACGACGCCGTTCATCTCAAGACCGCTCAAACCGCTGTTGGCTCTCAAATGGATGCCTTCGGGACCGCCAAGAACTCCGTCAAACCCGTTGCTCCTCAGCCTCCCGAACTCACCGCTCAAGACATTCTTCACGTTTTCAACGGGGAAGGCACGGGCTCCTACGCCACCAAAGTGGCCAACTGGCAGGCCGATAGCCAGGCCAATATCGAAGCCTTCAGTGCCTACCACTCCGCCAGCAGCACCAACGGCGTTCAGATGCCCGCCCAATACGCGCAGCTCAGCGACTCCGGGGCGCCCGTCTCCATGGCCACCCCCGGGGATGGGACGCAGAGCAAGACCACTGCCAGCAAGACCGCCGGGCCCACCGATACCGGCGAGTGGGCCAGGAACCCGAACCAACCGCGAGTTCCCGCGCAGCAGACCCGGCAGATCGTGCAACCTGGACAGCAGACGGATCAAAACCACGTCGCCAACCAAACCCAGAACCAATTCCACAACCAAGACCACGTCCAACAGCCAGGCACCGACACCACTCACGCCAACAGCTACGTTCCCAAGCCCGTCACACCTCCCGCCGCCCAAGGTGGGTATCAGTTCGGGCCCACCGGGCAGCCCGTCAGCAACCTCGGCGACAACTACGGCGGCGGCTACGCCAGCGGGTTCGGGCCCGGGACCGGCGGCTACGGAAGCAACACCGGCACCGGATACCGGCCCGGCACGGGAACAGCACCAGGAACCGGGACAACGCCAGGGACGGGCCGAGGGACAAACCCAGGACCAGGCCTACGCGGCCCAGGTCCCAACACCGGCGCCCGCCTTCCGGAAGAACGGCTTCCCGCCAACAACCCCTCCCGCGCCGCCGCCGGCCCTCGGGGTGCCAACGGCATGCCCATGGGTACCCCCGTCAACGGCCGCGGCAAGGAAGAAGACCGGGAAAAGAAAAAGGCACCCTACCTCCGAAACCCCGATCCCGACGAAACCTTCGGCGGCTTCACCGAAAAGCCGATGCCGCCGGTGATCGGGGAGAACCGGCCCAAGAAGTGATCCACGCCGAATTCTCGCTCACCACTCTGCTCGCCGCCCTGCGGGACGCCGGCTGCGGGGATCCGCACCCCGTCCTCGCCGGTGGGCTCCGGTATGTTCCTCCGTCGGCCGAAAAACGCGTCAACCGGCAAGTCTTCGAAGAACTCAGCGAATACGGCCTCACCCAAGGCGACGGCTTCACACCCGAATTCGAAGACGTCCTGCACCGCGTCGACAATCCCCGGTTCCACGCCTACGCCCGGGATGAAACCGGGCAGCTCGGCATTCTCTCCGCAACCGGTGTGGTCCTCGTCTGCCGGGGTGATCGCGTCACAATACGAACCCTCGACGCCCACCCCGCCGACGCCCTCGTCGCCAAGCTTCCCCCGTACCACCCCGCGAACATCAAGCCCTTCACCCTGTCCAAAGAGGACTTCGCAGGTCCCCGAACAGTCAGTGATGTCTTCGACGACGCCCCCGCGCGCAGCCGCGAGGCCCAGGAACTCGACGCCCTCTTCCAACGACCTCACCTGGGACTCGGGCAGCTCTACGCCGACGACAACACCGTCAGCTACCTCGATCTCGATGAAGGACGCGTCGGCATCGCACTGCAGGACGGCTACATCAGCGTCGTGCCCGGGGAGAACAAACAACTGAGCCACAAACTAAAGGCCGCCACCCTCTGACAGAGAGGGTGGCGGCCGAAGAGAAACCTCAGGAAGCGAAACCGCCCGCGCCGGCCCAGCCCAGTGCGAAGGCCGGGACCAGGCCCAGCACCAGCGTCACCGCCGTGCCGAGGAAGATCGCCGTTCCCGTGCCGAAGCCCGGGACCGAGACCGACGGCCCGTCCGCTGCCGGCTCGGAGAAGTACATCAACACGATCACCCGCAGGTAGAAGAACGCCGCCACCGCGCTGAACACCAGCGCCACGACCACCAGCGGGGCCATTCCGTCCGACAGCGCCGCCGAGAACACCACGAACTTGCCGACGAAACCGGACGTCAACGGAATGCCCGCCAAGGCCAAGAGCAAGAACGTGAAGACGCCCGCGAGCAACGGCGACCGCTTGGCCAAACCGGCCCACGCCGAGAGATGCGTTGCCTCGCCTGAAGAATCGCGGACCAGGCTGATCACGCCGAACGCCGCCAGCGTCGTGAAGCCGTACGCCAGCAAGTAGAACAGCGTGCTGGACAACCCATCGCGCGTCATCGCGATCGCGCCCACCAGCAGGAACCCCGCGTGGGCGATCGACGAGTACGCCACCATACGCTTGACGTCCGTCTGCGTCAGACCGAGCACCGCGCCGATCACCATCGAGATGATCGCCACGCCCCACAGCACTCCGCGCCACTCCCACGAAGTCGACGAGAACGCCACCGACAGCACCCGCAGGATCCCGCCGAACGCCGCCACCTTCGTGCATGCCGCCATGAACGCCGTCACCGGGGTCGGCGCGCCCTGGTAGACGTCCGGGGTCCACGTGTGGAACGGGCCGACCGAACCCTTGAACAGCAGGCCGACCACCAGCAGACCCAGCCCGGCGAACAGCAGCGTGTCCGAGCGGTCCGAACCCGCCGCCGCGGCCGCGATGTCCGCCAGCTTCACCGAGTTCGCGTAGCCGTACAGCAGCGCGAGTCCATAGAGGAAGAACGCCGACGAGAACGCGCCCAGCAGGAAGTACTTGACCGCCGCTTCCTGCGACAACAACCGCCGGCGCCGCGCGAGGCCGCACATCAGGTACAGCGGCAGCGACAGCACTTCCAGCGCGATGAACATCGTCAGCAGGTCGTTCGCCGCGCAGAACGCCATCATGCCGCCGAGCGCGAACAGCGTCAGCGGGAACACCTCGGTCTGCATGACCGTCGCCGTCTGGGCGCGGTCCTGGACCGTGCCCGGGCGGATGCCGGCCTGCGCGACCAGCGCGCCGCCCGGCTCGACCACGCGGTCGGAGATCAGCAGCACCGCGCCGACCGCCAGCGCCAGCAGCGTGCCCCAGAGGAACAGCGCCGGCTTGTCGATCGAGATCGCTCCGCTGAACGTCTTGACGCCGCCCGCGGGCGCGCTGCCCGTCGCGTAGAGGATCAGGCTGACGCCGGCCGCGACGATCGCCGCCAGGCTCAGCCCGACCTGCAGACCGAACCGCGAGCGCTTCGAAGCGAACGCCTCGACCAGCACGCTCACGCACGCCGCGCCGAAGACGATCAGCATCGGCAGCACGGCCGGGTAGTCGACCGACGGCACCTGCACCGCCTCCGGCGCCTGCGTCAGGAGGATGTCGAGCACGGTTACTTGCCTCCCTGGACCGCGGACAGCGTCTGCTGCACCGTCGGGCTGACTGTGTCGAGCACCGGCTTCGGGTAGAAGCCGAGGACGAGGACCAGCACGACCAGCGGGGCGAGGATCGCGATTTCCTTACCACCAAGGTCGCGGATGGCCTTCTTCGCGCCCAGTTCCGGCGCGATGGCAGTACCAGGACCGCCGCCGACGCCGATCAGGGCGTCACCGCGGACCGGGCCCTGCATGACGCGCTGGTAGAGCCAAAGCACGTACGCCGCGGCCAGGACCATGCCGACCGTGGCGAGGATCGTGTACACCGGCTGGTCCACGAACGCCCCGATCAGCACCAGGAACTCGGAGACGAACGAGTTGGTGCCCGGCAGGGACAATGTGGACAGACCCGCGAGCAGGAACAGCCCGGCCAGCAACGGGGTCACCTTGGCCATGCCGCCGTAGTCCGAAATGCGGGACGACCCGCCGCGCGCGATCACCAGGCCGATCACCACGATCAGCATGCCGGTCGCGATGCTGTGGTTCAGCATGTACGTCGCCGAGCCGACCATCGCCTGCTCGTTGAACGCGAAGATGCCGAGCGAGATGAACCCGAAGTGGGCGATCGAGACGTAGGCGATGAACCGCTTCATGTCCCGCTGCCCGGCGGCGAGGATCGATCCATAAAGGACACCGATCACCGAGAGCACCAGCACCAGCGGCGCCAGCGTCTTGCTCGCGTCCGGGAACATCGGCAGGCAGTAGCGCAGGAACCCGAACGTGCCGACCTTGTCCAGCACGCCGACCAGCAGGACGGCGACGCCGATCGGCGCCTCCCCCGCCGCGTCCGGCAGCCAGGTGTGGAACGGCACCAGCGGCGCCTTGATCGCGAACGCCAGGAAGAACCCGAGGAACAGCCAGATCTGCGTGGACAGCGGCGCGTCGCGCACCACCGTCACCAGCGTGGCCCAGTCGAACGTGCCCTTGCCGAGCTTGTCCGACGCCAGCGAGTACGCCCCGATCGCCGACGCCAGCATGATCAGGCCGCCGAGGAACGAGTACAGGAAGAACTTCACCGCCGCGTACTGCCGGTTCGCGCCGCCGTAGCCGCCGATGAGGAAGTACATCGGGATCAGCATGATCTCGAACAGCACGTAGAACAGGAAGACGTCGGTCGCGGCGAACACGCCGATCGTGAGCGCTTCCTGCAGCAGGATCAGCGAGAGGAACCCGCCCGCGCTGCGGCCCGGCGGCAGCTTGTCCAACGTGCCGAGGCCGCCGACGACGATCGGCACCAGCAGCGCGATCACCGCGATCATGATCAGCGAGATGCCGTCGGTGCCGAACGCGATGTGCACCCCGAAGCTGGGGATCCAGTCGAAGCTCGACGTCTGCTGCAGCCGCGCGCCGGACGGCGAGTAGCTCGCCCAGAACGGGATCACCAGCAGGAGCTCGAGGATCGAGAACCCCAGCGCGGCCAGCACCGCGGCGCGGTCGTTCCCCTTGAGGAACGCCAGCACCAGGGAGCCGGCCAGCGGCACCAGGATGAGGATGAGCAACCAGGTCATCAGGAGAACCTCACCAGCAGGAGAGCCGCCAGAAGCAGGAACGTGCCGCCCAGCATCGACAGCGCGTAGGACCGGACGAACCCGGTCTGCAGCCGCCGCAGCCGGCCGGATCCGCCGCCGAGACCGGCGGCCAGGCCGTTGACCGCGCCGTCGACGCCGCGGTTGTCGACGAACACCAGCGCCCGCGAGAGCCAGGTGCCCGGGCGGGCGACCAGCGTCTCGTTGAGGGTGTTGCCGTACAGGTCGTTGCGGGCGGCGCGGGTGACGAACGAGACCCGCTCCGGCCGCTCGACCGGGACGTCACGGCGGAAGATCAGGTACGCGATCAGCACGCCGAGCACCGAGAACACGATCGCGCCCGCCGAGATCACCCCGGCGTTCAGCGGCGAGTGGTGCGCTTCCTCCAGCTCGCCGACCGACGGGGTCAGCCAGTGGGCGAAGCGGTCACCGAGGGCGAAGAACGCACCGGCGCCGACCGAGCCGACCGCCAGGACGGCCATCGGGACCCACATGACCGCTTTCGACTCGTGCGGGTGGAAGTCGTGGCCGTCGGCGGACTTGATGTCCTTCCAGCGCTCCTTGCCGAAGAACGTCATCATCATCAGGCGGGTCATGTAGAACGCGGTGAGCCCGGCACCCAGCAGGGCCGCGCCGCCCATGACCCAGCCGCGCCAGCCGCCCTGGCTGAACGCCGCTTCGATGATCGCGTCCTTGGTGAAGAAGCCCGACAGCGGCGGGATGCCGATCAGGGCCAGGTAACCGAGGCCGAAGGTGATGAACGTGATCGGCATGTGCTTGCGCAGGCCGCCGAACTTCCGCATGTCGACCTCGTCGTTCATGCCGTGCATGACCGACCCGGCCCCGAGGAAGAGCCCGGCCTTGAAGAAGCCGTGCGCGACCAGGTGCATGATGCCGAGCGCGTACGCGATGGGCCCGAGGCCGACCGCGAGCATCATGTAGCCGATCTGGCTGACCGTGGAGTACGCGAGGACCTTCTTGATGTCGTCGTACGCGCAGCCGATGATGCACCCGAGCAGCAGCGTCACCGTGCCGACCAGCGTGACGATCAGGCGGCCGTCTTCGGTGGCGTTGAAGATGTCCTTCGAGCGGGCCACCAGGTAGACACCGGCGGTCACCATCGTTGCCGCGTGGATCAGGGCCGACACCGGGGTCGGGCCCTCCATCGCGTCCGGGAGCCAGGCCTGCAGCGGGAACTGGCCGGACTTACCGCAGGCGCCCAGCAGGAGCAGGATCGCCATCGCGGTGATCGCGCCCGGCGAGAACTTGCCGTCGCCGACCGCCTGGAAGACCTGCGCGTAGCCGGTCGAGCCCGCGTACTTGAACATGATGAAGATCGCCAGCGCGAGCCCGACGTCACCGACGCGGTTCATCAGGAACGCCTTCTTCGCCGCGGTCGCGGCGGACGGGCGGCCCTGGTACCAGCCGATGAGCAGGTAGGACGCGAGACCCACGCCTTCCCAGCCGAGGTACAGCGTCACGAAGCTGTTGCCCAGCACCAGGATCAGCATCGAGGCGACGAAGAGGTTGAGGTACGCGAAGAAGCGGTACCGGCCCTCGTCGTCGGCCATGTAGCCGATCGAGTAGTAGTGGATCAGCATGCCGACGCCGGTGATGAGCAGCACGAACGTCAGCGACAGCGCGTCGATCCGCAGCCCGAAGTCCACCTGCAGCGCCCCGACCGGGATCCACGAGTACACCTTGACGTCGGTCGCCGTGCTCGTGTTCGCGCTGAAGAACAGGATCAGCCCGTAGATGAAAGCCAGGGTGACGGTGGCACAGCCGAGCAGATGCCCCCACGCCTTCGCGCGCTTACCCGCCAACAGCAGGATCAGGGCGCCGAGGGCAGGGAGGGCCACCAGCAGCCACGATGATGCGGTCACTCGGTGTCTCCTAGTACTTCAGCAGGTTGGTGTCGTCGACCGAGGCCGAGCGCCGGGTGCGGAAGATGGCCATGATGATCGCCAGGCCGACCACGACCTCGGCGGCCGCGACGACCATGACGAAGAACGCCATGATCTGGCCGTCGAGCCCGCCGTTGATCCGGGCGAAGGTGACCAGCGACAGGTTCACGGCGTTGAGCATCAGCTCGATGCACATGAACACGACGATCGCGTTGCGCCGCACCAGCACGCCGACCGCGCCGAGCGCGAACAGCAGCGCCGACAGCAGCAGGTAGTACGTCGGGGTCATGCCTTCTCCCCTTCCGAGCCTTCCGAAGCGGCTTCGGAGCCGACCAGCGCGTGCGCGTCCGGGTGCGGGGTGTCGTCCGCCACCAGCTTGCGTTCCTTCGCCAGCTCGATCGCCGACGTCGACTCGATGATCGCCGAGAGCGACTCCGGGGCGACCGAACCGTCCGGCAGCAGCGCCGGCGTCGCCACCGAGTTGGCGGTGGCGAAGACACCCGGGCCGGGCAGCGGCGAAGGCCGGTCGTGCTCGCCGCGGAAGCGGGCGACGACCAGTTCCTTCTGCGTCTGCTTGCCGCCCTTGCCGTGGCGGTCGGTGAAGGCCAGCACCATCGCGCCGATGGCGGCGGTGATGAGCAGCGCCGACGTCAGCTCGAACGGGAACAGGTAGTCGGTGAAGATCAGCTTGCCGAGCCCCTTGGGACCGCCGCCGGCCGACGTCGTCGAGTCCAGCGGCGTCGCCGGGGCGACGTTCTCCATCGCCCGGTAGATCCCGGTGGCCAGCAGCGCGGCCATCCCGATGCCGAGCACCGTCGCCGCCAGCCGCTGGCCGCGGAGGACTTCGACGACCGAGTCGGAGCTTTCGCGGCCGACCAGCATCAGCACGAACAGGAACAGCATCATGATCGCGCCGGTGTAGACGATGATCTGCGTGAAGCCCAGGAACGGCGCCGACTGGATCATGTACAGCGCGCCCAGGCTCAGCATCGTCAGCACCAGCCACAGCGCCGAGTGCACGGCGTTGCGGGAGAAGATCATGCCGAGCGCGCCGAGCAGCGAAAGCGGGCCGAGGATCCAGAACGCGACGGCCTCACCGGTGGTGACACCGGCGGCGGCCCCGGTCGGGGCCTGGGCCAGGAGGGCGGCGATCACTTGACGCCCTCCCCACGGGCCAGTTCGGGGCCGTTCACGTAGTAGTCCTGCTCGTTCTCGCCGAGCCGCATCGGGTGCGGCGGCTGCTCCATGCCGGGCAGCAGCGGGGCGAGCAGGTCTTCCTTCGTGTAGATCAGCCGCTGGCGGTCGTCGTCGGCCAGCTCGTAGAAGTTGATCATCGTCAGCGACCGCGTCGGGCACGCCTCGATGCAGAGGCCGCAGCCGATGCAGCGCAGGTAGTTGATCTGGTAGTCCGCGCCGTACCGCTCGCCCGGCGAGTACCGGGCCTCCTCGGTGTTGTCACCGCCCTCGACGAAGATCGCGTCCGCCGGGCACGCCCAGGCGCACAGCTCGCAGCCGACGCACTTCTCGAGGCCGTCCGGGTGGCGGTTCAGCTGGTGCCGGCCGTGGTAGCGCGGGGCGGCGGGCGCGCCCGCCTCCGGGTACTCCTCGGTGGCGACCTTCTTGAACATCATCCCGAAGGTGACGCCGAAGCCCTTGACGGGATCAAGAAACCCCATCTTGCGCTCCTTCCTTTGCGGTACCGACGGCCGCCGGCTTGCGGCGGGCCGCCTTCGCCTCGGCCTTGGCCAGGGCCTTCTGACGCGGGGTGGTCTGCGGGACCTTGAGGTCCAGCGGCGGGACCGGGAAACCGCCGCCGGTCACCGGGATCGTCTCGCTCTCCTCTTCGCGGCCCGCGGCGCGGACGTAGAAGAACAGGGCGACGACGATGAAGATGGCGACCGCGGCGATGATGATGGACGCGGTGTTCCACGTGATGACCTTCGCGAAGGTCACCATGATGATCCACACCAGGTTCAGCGGGACCAGGACCTTCCAGCCCAGGCGCATGAACTGGTCGTAGCGCAGGCGGGGCAGCGTGCCGCGCAGCCAGATGAACCCGAAGAGCAGGATGAACATCTTCGCGAAGAACCACAGCACCGGCCACCAGCCGGTGTTGAGGACGTTGTTCCCGATCAGCGACAGCGGCCACGGGGCCATCCAGCCGCCGAGGAACAGCGTGGTCGCGAACGCCGAGACGATCACCATGTTGACGTACTCGGCGAGGAAGAACATCGCGAACTTCATCGAGCTGTACTCGGTGTGGAAGCCGCCGACCAGCTCCGACTCGGCCTCGGGGAGGTCGAACGGGGCGCGGTTGGTCTCGCCGACCATCGAGATCAGGTAGATCACGAAGCTCGGGACCAGGTAGAGGAACCACACCTTGTGCTGCGCGCCGACGATGTCGGCCAGGTTCAGCGAGCCGGCCTGCAGGATCACCGCGACGATCGAGAGCCCCATCGCGATCTCGTAGGAGATCACCTGGGCCGCGCTGCGCATGCCGCCGAGCAGCGGGTACGGCGAGCCCGACGACCAGCCGGCGAGCACGATGCCGTAGACGCCGATCGAGGAGCAGGCCAGGATCACCAGCGCGCTGACCGGAAGGTCGAGCAGCTGCAGCACGGTCCGCTCGCCGAAGATCGACACGACCGGGCCGAACGGGATGGCCGACAGCGCGATCAGCGACGGCACCACGCACATCACCGGGGCGAGGAAGTACACCTTGCGGTCGGCGGTGTCCGGGATGATCTGTTCCTTGAACGGCAGCTTGATCGCGTCCGCCAGGGACTGCAGGTAGCCGCCCGGGCCGACCCGGTTGGGGCCGGGCCGGTTCTGCATCCGGCCGACCGCCTTGCGCTCCCAGACGATCAGGAAGATCGTCATGATCGGCCCGATCAGCAGGATGACCACGCACTTGAGCAGGATCAGCCACAACGGGTCGTCCGCCAGCAGCGCCGCCCGCGTCGCCGCGTCGGGCACGCTCCCGACGGCGGCCTCGGTCAGCAACGGAGTCACAGTTCACCCCCAGCGAGGTTCACGACGGCGCCGTGCCCGGCACCGAGCGTCTTGAACACGGCGGAGCCGTCGGAGTTGCCCGGCAGCCACACGACGCCGTCGGGCAGGTCCGCGATCTCCACCGGCAGCGTGATCGCACCGCGTTCGGTGCTCACCTTCACGGTGGTGCCCAGCCCTTCCGCGGTCTTCGCGGACAGCCGCGCGACCGGCGTGCGCTGGGTGCCCTTGAGGTGCGGCTCGCCATCCTGCAGGGACCCGTTGTCGATGAGCTGGCGCCAGGTCGACAGGACCGCCTGGCCCGCACCCGGGGCCTTCGTGGCTCCGCCGGTCGCCGCTTCGACGGGACCCCAGCGCAGCGCCGAGGCCGGGCCGAGCTTCTCGAAGTCGCCGCGGGCGGCGGCCGGTGTCTGCGTGAACAGGTCGGCGTCCATCTCGACGGCGAGGGTGTCGAGCACCCGGCAGTCCGGCAGGGCGCCGGTGCCTTCGAGGGTGACGTCGAACGGGCGGGTGCGGCCCTCCCAGTTGAGGTAGCTGCCCGCCTTCTCGTCGGACGCGGCCACCGGGAGCACGACGTCCGCGCGCTCGGTCACCGCGCTGTGGCGGAGTTCGAGGCTGACGACGAAGCCGGCGTTGTCCAGCGCGCGCAGCGCGAGGTCCGGGTCCGGCAGGTCGAACGGGTCGACGCCGCCGACGACCAGGCCGCCGAGCTCGCGGGCCGAAGCCGCCTGCAGGATGCCGGTGGTGTCGCGGCCCGGCGTGGCCGGGATCGGGACGCCCCAGGCGTTTTCGACGGCGACGCGGGCGGCGTCGTCGCCGACCCGGTGCCCGCCCGGCAGCAGCGTCGGCACGCAGCCCGTGGCCAGCGCGCCGCGGTCGCCGGCGCGGCGCGGGATCCACGCGAGCCGGACGCCGGTGCGCTCCACCAGGTCGTGCAGCGCCGAGAACAGGCCGGGCACCTGGGCGGCGCGCTCGCCGACCAGGACGACAGCGCCTTCGCCGCGCAGGGCCTCGTCGAGGTCCGGCGCGTGCTTGGCGATGCCTTCGACGGCCGCGGCCTCCTGGCCGGGGACGCAAGCGAGCAGTTCGCCGAACGTCTTGCGCACCGACGACGTCGTCCACTGTCCCAAGTGGACGACCCGGGTGCGGTTCTTCCGGGCCGCCTTGCGCAGCCGCAGGAACACGATCGGGGCTTCGTCCTCGGGCTCGAAGGCGACGCACAGCACCGTGCGGGCCCGCTCGATCTCCCCGAAGGTGACGCCGGACTCCGGCGTCACGCCCACGACGTGCGAGGTGAGGAACGCGAGCTCCTCGGCCGAGTGCGGGCGGGCGCGGAAGTCGACGTCGTTGGTCTGCAGGGCGACGCGGGCGAACTTCGAGTACGCGTAGGCGTCCTCGACGGTCAGCCGGCCACCGGGCAGGACGCCGACGCCACCGTTGGAACGAGCCGCGGTGAGGCCCTCGGCAGCGGCGCGCAGCGCGTCGGTCCAGGACGCTTCTTCCAGCTCACCGGTCTCGCGGTTGCGGACCAGCGGACGCCGGATGCGGTCCTCGGCGCCGGTGTAGCGGAAGGCGAACCGGCCCTTGTCGCAGATCCACTCTTCGTTGACTTCCGGGTCGTCGCCGGCCAGCTTGCGCTGGACCTTGCCGCGCCGGAAGTCGGTGCGCTCGGCGCAGCCGGACGAGCAGTGCTCGCAGACGCTCGGCGAGGACACCAGGTCGAACGGCCGCGACCGGAAGCGGTAGGCCGCGCTCGTCAAAGCACCGACCGGGCAGATCTGGATGACGTTGCCGGAGAAGTAGGACTGGAACGGCTGGCCGGACGTCGTCCGCGACGCCATGTCGAGCACGTCCGCCGTCTCCGCGGTGCCGATCTGCTGGTGGGCGCCGCGTTCGAGGAGCTCGATGAACGGGTCGCCGGCGATCTCGCGGGAGAACCGGGTGCAGCGCTGGCAGAGCACGCAGCGCTCGCGGTCCAGCAGCACCTGCGTGGAGATCGGCAGCGGCTTCGGGAACGTCCGCTTGGTGTCGACGAACCGCGACTCCGCGCGGCCGTGGGCCAGCGCCTGGTTCTGCAGCGGGCACTCGCCGCCCTTGTCGCAGATCGGACAATCCAGGGGGTGGTTGATGAGCAGCAGCTCCATCACGCCCTGCTGGGCCTTGTCCGCGACCGGCGACGTCAGCTGGGTCTTGACGACCATGCCGTCGGCGACGGTCATCGTGCAGGACGCCTGCGGCTTCGGCATCGGCCGGCCGCCCATCTCGACCTCGACCAGGCACTGGCGGCAGGCGCCCGCCGGGTCGAGGAGCGGGTGGTCGCAGAACCGCGGGATGACCGTGCCGAGGCGTTCGGCCGTGCGGATGAGGAGCTCGCCCTTGGGGGCGATGACCTCTTCGCCGTCGATGACCAGCTTGACGTGGCCCTCGGGGACCGGCGTCTCGGTGGTCTCGGGCTTGTCGGGCGCGATCGTCATGCCTGCGCTCCCACGAGTTCGGGCTTCGTCTGTTCGTGGCGGTTCGCTTCGCACAGCGCGAGGAACTCCTCGCGGAAGTACTTGATGCCGCTCTGGATCGGCGACACCGCGCCGTCGCCGAGGGCGCAGAACGACCGGCCGAGGATGTTGTCGCAGACGTCGAGGAGGGTGTCGATGTCCTCCTCGGTGCCGTGGCCCTCGACCATCCGCTCGAGGATCTGCGCCAGCCAGTACGTGCCCTCGCGGCACGGCGTGCACTTGCCGCAGGACTCGTGCTCGTAGAACTGTGTCCACTTCATCACGGCCCACGGCACCGACACGGTCTCGTTGAAGACCTGGACGGCGGTGGTGCCCAGCATCGACCCGGCTTCCGCCGCGCCCTCGAAGTCCAGGGGAACGTCGAGGTGCTCGGCGGTGAACATCGGGGTGGACGAGCCGCCCGGGGTCCAGAACTTGAGCGGGATGCCGTCCTTCATGCCGCCCGCCATGTCGAGCAGCTCGCGCAGGGTGGTGCCGAGCGGGCACTCGTACTGGCCGGGCTTCTCGACGTGGCCGGAGATCGAGTAGATCTTCGGGCCGGGCGACTTCTCGCGGCCCATCTCGCGGAACCAGCTCGACCCGCCGTTGACGATGAACGGCGCGCTCGCGATGGTCTCGACGTTGTTGACCGTGGTCGGCGCGGCGTAGAGGCCGGCGGCCGCGGGGAACGGCGGCTTGAGCCGCGGCTGGCCACGACGGCCTTCCAGCGAGTCGAGCAGCGCCGTCTCTTCACCGCAGATGTACGCGCCCGCGCCCGCGTGGACCGTGATCTTGAGGTCGAAACCCGAGCCCAGGATGTTCTCGCCCAGGTAGCCCGCCGCTTCGGCTTCGCCCACGGCCGCGTTGAGGCGGCGGATGCAGTGCAGCGCCTCGCCGCGGACGTAGATGAAGCAGTGGTTGGACCGCATCGCGTACGAGGCGATGATGCAGCCCTCGATGAGCGAGTGCGGGTCCGCCATCATCAGCGGGATGTCCTTGCACGTACCGGGTTCGCCCTCGTCGGCGTTGATCACCAGGTAGTGCGGCTTGTCGAAGTTCGGCGGCATGAACGACCACTTGATGCCGGCCGGGAAGCCCGCGCCGCCGCGGCCGCGCAGGCCGGAGTCCTTGACCAGCTGGACGAGCTGCTCCGGCGTCCCGGCCAGGGCCTTGCGGACGGCGGTGTAGCCCTCGAGTGCCTCGTACGTCCCGATCTGCCAGGAGTTCGGCGACAGCCAGCGCTTGGTCAGAACCGGAGTGATGGGGTCAGCCATTACTTCTTCTCCACTTCTGGGAGCGGAACGTCCTGCGCGACCGGGGCGACCCAGCCGCGGTCCTGCGCGAGCTTCGCGCCCCGCAGCGTCTCGACGGCCTGCGACGGGCCGTCGACGTCCCGGCGGTAAGCGGCTTCGTCCTCCGGGAAGAACCCGGCGAGCTGCAGCTCGGCGCCCTTGAAGCTCGACAGCGGCGCGCCGCGCGTCGGGGCGGGCTTCTTGCCCGCCTGCAGCGCGTCGACCAGCGCGACGGCCTTGTCCTCGGTCTGGTTGTCGAAGTACTCGTAGTTGACCTGGATGACCGGCGCGAGGTCGCAGGCCGCGAGGCACTCGGCGTGCTCGAGGGTGATCGAGCCCGGCTCGTTCGGCGTGCCCGCGGTCTCGTTGTGCCCCAGCGGTTCCGCTTCGGAACCCAGGTGCGTCTGGAGCCGCTTGTAGATCGCGTCGCCGCCCATGGCCGCGCAGAGCGTGTTGGTGCAGACGCTCACGAGGTGCTCGCCGCACGGCTTGCGCTTGTACATCGTGTAGAACGTCGCGACCGCGCTGACCTCGGCGTCGGACAGGTCGAGCTGCTTCGCGCAGAACGCGATGCCCTCCTGGCTGACGTACCCCTGCACCGACTGCACGAGGTGCAGCAGCGGCAGCAGCGCCGAGCGGGACATCGGGTAGCGCGCGATCAGTTCCTGCGCCTTCGCGTGGATGTCCGCGTCGAAGATGTCCTCCAGCGGCGTCTCGGTGATGATGCCGGCGGCGACTTCCGGGTCGGGCGCGATGGCGACGACGTCGGTGTCGGGCCCGGCCGCGGCGTACGTCGTCGCCGCGTCCTTCGAGCCCGGCTCGGGAACTGCTGTGCTCATCGGTCCACTCCCCCCATGACGGGGTCGATCGAGGCGATCGCGGCGATCACGTCCGCGACCAGGCCGCCTTCGGCCATTGCGGGCATCGACTGCAGGTTCACGAAGCTCGGTTCGCGCACGTGGACCCGCAGCGGCCGGGTGCCGCCGTCGGAGACCAGGTGCGCGCCCAGCTCGCCGCGCGGCGACTCGACGGAGGTGTAGACCTGTCCGGCCGGCACCTTGAAGCCCTCGGTGACCAGCTTGAAGTGGTGGATCAGGGACTCCATCGACTGGCCCATGATCTTCTTGACGTGTTCGAGGGAGTTGCCCATGCCGTCGCTGCCGATGGACAGCTGGGCGGGCCACGCGATCTTCTTGTCCTCGACCATGACCGGGCCCGGCTCGAGCTTCTCGAGGCACTGCTCGATGATCTTGAGGCTCTCGTGCATCTCGTGGACGCGGATCAGGTAGCGCGACCAGCAGTCGGCGCCGTTGTCCACGGGCACGTCGAAGTCGAACTCGTCGTAGCAGGAGTACGGCTCGGTCTTGCGCAGGTCCCACGGGAGGCCGGCGGACCGCAGCACCGGGCCGGTGACGCCGAGCGCGAGGCACGCGTCGACCGGCAGGTACCCGACGCCCTTCAGCCGGTTGCGCCAGATCGGCTGACCGGTGAAGAGCTTGTCGTACAGCGGAAGGCGCTGCTTCATCGTCTTGACGAACTCGGTGACCTTCTCGCGGTAGTCCGCCGGCATGTCCTGCGCAAGGCCGCCGGGGCGGATGAACGCGTGGTTCATCCGCAGGCCGGTCAGGTGCTCCAGCAGGTGCAGCACCTCTTCGCGCTCGCGGAAGCCGAGCGTCATCGCGGTGGTGGCGCCGAGCTCCATGCCGCCGGTGGCGATGTAGACCAGGTGCGAGCCGATCCGGTTGATCTCCAGCAGCAGCACGCGCAGCAGCTGCGCGCGCCGCGGGGCCTCGATCTGCAGCAGCTTCTCGACGCCGAGGCAGTACGCCATCTCCGTCGAAAGCGGGGCCAGGTAGTCCATGCGCGTCACGAAGGTGACGCCCTGGGTCCAGGTCCGGTACTCGCAGTTCTTCTCGATTCCGGTGTGCAGGTAGCCGATGACCGACCGCAGCTGCGTGACGGTCTCGCCCTCCATCTCCAGCACGAGCCGGAGCACGCCGTGCGTCGACGGGTGCTGCGGGCCCATGTTGATGACCATGCGCTCGTCGTGCGCCGCGTCGGCGATGACGTCGTCCCAGTCGCCGCCGGAGACCGAGTAGACGCGGCCTTCGGTGGTGTCACGGGAATCGGCGTAGTTGACGTCGTCGGTGCTGTCGCTGCCTTCGGGCGTGGTCGAGGTTCCCGTGGTGACGTCGGACAGGTTCTCGGTGCTCACGAGTACGACCTCCGCTGGTCCGGCGGCGGGATCTCCGCGCCCTTGTATTCGACCGGGATCCCGCCGAGCGGGTAGTCCTTGCGCTGGGGGTGGCCGTCCCAGTCGTCCGGCATGAGGATCCGGGTCAGGGCCGGGTGGCCGTCGAAGACGATGCCGAACATGTCCCAGGCCTCGCGCTCCTGCCAGTCGGCGGTCGGGTAGATCCCGACCAGCGACGGCACGTGCGCGTCCTCGACGTCGAGGGTGACCTCGAGGCGGATCCGGCGGCGGTAGGTCAGCGACGTGAAGTGGTAGACCGCGTGCAGCCGCTGCGGGACGTCGACGCCGTAGTCCACGCCGGACACCGAGGACAGCAGCTCGAAGCGCAGGCCGCCGTCGTCGCGCAGGACCTTCGCGATCTCCGCCAGCTTCTCGCGGTCGACGTAGAAGGTGATCTCGCCGCGGTCGACCGTCGTCTGCAGGATCGACTCGGCGGGGATCTTGTTGTCCGACAGGGCCGCGTAGAACTCGTCGGCGAACTGGTCGAACCAGCCGCCGTACGGGCGCTCGGCCGGCGCGGGGCTGTAGGCCGGGAGCCGGACGCCGCCGTAGCCGGAGGTGTCGCCGGTGCCGTGGACGCCGAACATGCCCTGGCGCTCGCGACCGGTGACCACCGGTTCGGCCGCGCCCGGGCCCTTCGCCGTCAGGCCGGTTTCGGCTCGCTCGGCGCTCGACTGCTCGTCGCCGGGTTGGGGGTTCTCAGTCATCGCTCTACTTCTTCGCGTACTTGATCGACGACGCGACGAGCTCGGTGCGCGCCCCGCTGGCGGCGCGGATGGCGGCGCGGCGGGCGTTGATCGGCTCGTCCTGGATCTTGGCGTGCAGCTTGAGGATCGCGTCCAGCAGCATCTCCGGCCGCGGCGGGCAGCCGGGCAGGTACATGTCGACCGGCACGATGTGGTCGACGCCCTGGACCACGGCGTAGTTGTTGAACATGCCGCCGGAGGAGGCGCAGACGCCCATGGCGAGCACCCAGCGCGGCTCGGCCATCTGGTCGTAGATCTGGCGCAGGACCGGGGCCATCTTCTGCGTGACGCGCCCGGCGACGATCATCAGGTCGGCCTGCCGCGGCGTCGCGCTGAAGCGCTCCATGCCGAAGCGGGCGATGTCGTAGCGGGAACCGCCGACCGTCATCATCTCGATCGCGCAGCAGGCGAGGCCGAAGGTCGCGGGCCACAGCGAGTTCTTGCGCGCCCAGTTGACGAGGCCTTCGAGGCTGGCCAGCAGGATGCCGTTGGGGAGTTTCTCTTCGAGGCCCATGGGTCTAGTTCCAATCCAGGCCGCCGCGCCGCCACACGTAGGCGTACGCGAAGCCGACCGTCGCGATGAACAGCAGGATCTCCACCAGGCCGAACGTGCCCAGCGCGTCCGCCTGCACGGCGAACGGGTAGAGGAAGACCATCTCGATGTCGAACAGGATGAACAGCATCGCGGTGATGTAGTACGCGACCGGCATCCGCCCGGCGCCGACGAGCGGCTGCGGGGACGGCTCGATGCCGCACTCGTAGGCGGAGAGCTTGGCCTTGTTGTACCGGCTGGGGCCGACGAGCGGGCCCAGCAGGACCGACAGCACGGCGAAGCCGAGCGCCAGGACGAACAAGATCACGATGGGCAGGTAGGGCTTCAGGCTGGGGGCCTCTTGCGCCAGCTGCACCGTGTCGGTTCGGGTCAGCAACGTCAGCACGGGGTCTTCGCCATCCTTTCCGCGCCGATGCGGTTGTGCTTGTGGTGGGGAACCGCTTGGCCTCGTCGGCACCCTAAGGGACCTGGGTCACACCGCCGAGGGTCAGGGTCTCCTTACGGCCCGTGGCTGGACCGAGCTCTGCTTGTGAAATAGTTCACAAGCCACTCGTCGCGGATGTGAAGGGATTCACAAAGCATGGGGGGAGTCTAGGACGCGACTCACACTCTTGTCCCTAGTACCCCGTGTTATAAGGGTCGCCTAACTTCCGCCGCCAACGTTGTCACGGCTCGGCAACGGCGCGCGTGCGACCTGCGCGAAGGCTGCGCAAGATCACTTAACGGCCGGACAAACCGGACATCGGGATGTGAGCTATCCCACTGACCGCACGGCCAACTTGTTAGGCCACTCGTGTGTCCGCGCGCGTCAGCGCGGGCTGGGAGCGACCTTCGCGAGCGCGGAGATCAGGCGGTCGACGCCGTCGCCGCCCTTGGCGTCGTAGCAGCCGGACAGGCCCTTGTAGACCAGCGGCAGCAGCTTGTTGATGCGCAGCCCGTACTTGGTGCACGCGTGCATGATCTTCGGCTTGCCGATGATCCGCGCAAAGACATTGCCCAGCTGGTAGTAGCCGCCCATCAGCTCACGCACCGCACGCGGGTACGCCTCCAGCGCCCGCTCACGCGAAGGCCCTTCGCGCCGCGCAAGCGCTTGCACGACGACCTCCGCCGCGATCTGCGCGGACTCCATCGCCGCCGAGATGCCTTCGCCGTTGAACGGGCTGACCATGCCGCCGGCGTCACCGAGCAGCAGGAGGCCGTCGCGGTAGTGCGGGGTGCGGTTGAAGCCCATCGGGAGGCCGGCGCCGCCGACCTTGCCGATCGCGTTCTCCTCGCGGTAGCCCCACTCCTCGGGTGTCCCGTCGAGCCACTGGCGCAGCAGCGCGCGGTAGTCGGTGTTCCGGAACGAGGCCGACGTCGAGAGCATGCCGAGGCCGACGTTGACCGTGCCGTCGCCGAGCGGGAAGGCCCAGCCGTAGCCCGGCAGCAGCTTCGGGTCACGCGGATCCGACTTGTCCCACAGCTCGAGGTGGCCCTCGATGAACGGGTCGTCGTGGCGCGGGCTCTTGTAGTACTGGCGCACGGCCACGCCCATCGGGCGCTTCTCGTTCTTCTGGATGCCGACGCTCAGCGCGAGCCGCGCGGAGACGCCGTCGCAGGCCAGGACGAGCGGCGCGCGGTAGTGCACCGGCGTCTTCTCCGGACCGACCTTCGCCTCGACGCCGACCACACGCCCGCTCGCGTTCGTGATCGCGCTGGTGACGGTGGTGCGCTCGTACAGCCGCGCGCCGGCCTTCACCGCGAGCTTCGCGAGGAGGTCGTCGAAGTCGTGGCGGGTGCGGGAAACGCCGTACGGCGGGTAGCTCGTCAGGTCCGGCCAGTCGAGTTCGAGCGTCAGGTCGCCGGTGAGGATCCGCAGGCCGCGGCTGTGCACCCAGCCCGCGTCCTCGCTGGTGTCGATGCCCAGGTCGATCAGCTGCTTGACGCCGCGCGGGGTCAGGCCGTCGCCGCAGACCTTCTCGCGGGGGAATTCGGTCTTCTCCAGCAGCAGGACGTCGACGCCCGCGCGGGCCAGGTAGGTGGCCACCGTGGAACCGGCGGGCCCGGCGCCGACGACGATGACTTCGGCGTCTTGGTCTGCGGTGCGTCGCGTCATGAACGCGAGTTTAGGCAGGCTTGCGCGCGCGGTGGATCGCCACGACGCCGAATGTGAGGTTCAACCACTCGACGTCGGTCCAGCCCGCGCTCGCGATGATCTCGCCGAGCGTGCGCTGGTCCGGCCAGGCCAGCATGGATTCGGCCAGGTAGGAGTAGGCCTCGGGGTTCGACGACGTCCGCTTGCCGATCCAGGTGAGCAGCTTCAGCATGAACCGCCGGTGGATGAACCGGATCGGGGCGAACGGCGGGGTCGAGACCTCGCAGATCACCAGGCGACCGCCGGGCTTGACCACCCGGGCGATCTCGGTGAGCGCGGCCTTGGTGTCGACGAAGTTGCGCAGGGCGAGCGAGATCGTCACCGCGTCGAAGCTGTCGTCCGCGAACGGCAGGTTGAGCGCGTCGGCCGCAACCATCGGCACGTTCCGGTGCTTGCCGGCGCGGAGCATGCCGAACGAGAAGTCCGCGGCCAGGCACCACGCGCCGCCGCGCGCGTACTCGACGGTGGACACGCCGGTGCCGGCGGCGAGGTCCAGGACCTTCTCGCCGCGGCGGGCGTCGAGCACGCGGGCGGTGGTGGTGCGCCAGCGCCGGTCGAAGCCGAAGGTCATGAACGAGTTCGCCCGGTCGTACCCGGACGCGACGCCGTCGAACATCGCGGCGACTTCGTGCGGGTCCTTGTCCAGGCTTGCGCGTGACATGTCCTGAGGTTAGTCCGCTGCCTCAGCTGAAGGTCGCCAGCATCCCGGCCACCGCCGCGGGCCAGGTGAACTCCTCCGCCCGCGCCCTCGCTGCCGCCCGGCGCAAGTCCTCCGGGCTCTCCAGCAGGTCTGTCACCGCCGTGGCGAACGCGGGCGCGTGGTCGTCCACCGCCGCACCACACCCCGGACGCACGATCTCCCGCAGCGCCGATGACGCCGACACCACCACCGGCGTCCCGGACGCCAGGGCCTCCAGCGCGGCGAGCCCGAACGTCTCGTGCGGTCCCGGCGCCAGGGAGACGTCCGCGCTGGCCAGCAGCCGGGCGACGTCGCCGCGGCCGGACAGGAACCCCAGGAACGTCACCGGCAGCCCGCGCGCCCGGCGCTCCAAAGCCCGCCGCCGGGGCCCGTCGCCCGCCACCACCAGCCGGACCTTCACACCGGCCTCGGTCAGGGAAGCGACGGTGTCCACGCTGCGCTCCACGTGCTTCTCCGGCGACAGCCGTCCACAGTGGACGAGCAGGGCGTCCGCGCCGGAGGCCAGGCCGGCGCGCCAGCCGGCGTCGCGCATCGCGGGCCGGAACGTCGACAGGTCGACACCGAGCGGCACGCGGCGGACGTTCGGCGCGGCGATCCGGTCGAACTCCGCGCGCGCGAACGCCGTCGTGCAGACGACCGTGTCGTAGCTGGCCGCCATCCGCCGGTTGGCGACGTCGGCGACGCGGCGCGCCACCGGCTCGGGCAGCAGGAACTGCTCCAGCAGCCGGTCGAGGCGCTCGTGGGAGATGACCGTGCTCGGTACGCCGTGGCGCCGCGCCCAGCCACCCATCCCCCGCAGCGTCAGCCGGTCCGACACCTCCAGCCGGTCGGGTTCGAGTCTTCGCAGGACCGCGCGGACGCGGTGCGGGTCGACGGCCCGGTAGCCGCCGGTGCCCGGGATCTTCGGGGCCGGCAGGGAGAACCGGCGCACGCCGGTCGGCAGGACCTCGTCGGCGTAGCGGGTGCCGGGCACGACGAGCGTCACGGCGTGGCCGCTCGCGACGTAGCCGGCGCCGAGGTGGTGCAGCGCCGTGCGCAGCCCGCCCGAGCGCGGCCCGTAGAAGTTCGCGAGCTGGACGATGTGCATGTCAGGCCGCGCGGGCGGCCCGGCCGCGCACGGCTTCGTAGTGCCCGAGCAGCTCGTGGCAGACGGCGGGCCAGGTGCGGCCCAGCACGACCTTGCGCGCCTTCTCGCCGAGCCTCGCGCGCAACGCGGCGTCGCGGAGGGCGTCGACCTTCTCGACGAGCGCCGGACCGAAGCCCTCGCGGTCGGCGGGCAGCAGGTAACCGGTGCGGCCGGGCAGGACGAGGTCCTTGGGGCCGCCCGCGGCCGGCGCGAGCACCGGCAGGCCGGACGCCATCGCCTCCTGCACCGCCTGGCAGAACGTCTCGTGCGGGCCGGTGTGGACGAAGACGTCGAAGCTCGCGTAGGCCTTCGAGAGGTCGTCGCCGTACTTCGCGCCGAGGAAGGCCGCACCGGGCAGCTGCTCCCTGAGGTTTTCGAGTTCGGGCCCGTCGCCGACGACGACCACGCGGATCCCGGGCACGCCGGCGAGCGCGGCCAGCCGGTCGACCTCCTTCTCCGGCGCCAGCCGGCCGACGAACCCGACGAGCAGCTCGCCGTTCGGAGCCAGCTCGGCCCGCAGCTCGGCGTCGACGTGGTCCGGGGAGAAGCGCTCGATGTCGACGCCCCGCGCCCAGCGGTGCACGCGCGGGACGCCGTGCAGCTCGAGCTGCTCGACGGAGTCGCTGGACGGCGCGAGGGTCCGGTCGGCCCGCGAGTGCAGCCGCCGCACCCAGCGCCACGCGGCGCGCGCGGCGATGCCGAAGCCGTACGCCTGGGCGAACCCGGCGATGTCGGTCTGGTAGACGGCGATGGCCGGCACTCTCAACCGTCGCGCGGCGGCCAGCCCGCGGGCACCGACGACGAACGGCGAGGCGAGGTGCACGACGTCCGGGCCGAACGCGGCGAGCGCGTTCAGCACCGTGCGCGTGGGCAGGCCGATCGGCAGGGAGTTGACCCCGGGCACGTCGAGCGCGGGGATCCGCACCACGGGCGCGCCGCGGTAGGAGTCCGGGCCCGGGCCGGGGGCGATGATCAGCACGTCGTGAGCGCGTTCGCGCAGGTGCTCGACGACCCGCAGGACGGAGTTGGTCACGCCGTTCACCTGGGGCAGGAAACTTTCGGTGACTATGGCGACTCGCACGTCTTGGACGATCGCACCCGTTCCTGGCGCACGTGTGACACGGCGGCCAACGCTGCCGGAACAGATCGGCTACGACATGTCATCTCAAGGTCGTGTCCCGGAAACCAGCGGGGCCCAGACTAAGCAGGCATGACCCTCTTGTCCTCCCGGCCGCCGCGGCCCGTCGAGCCCGGCTTGCTGTCGAGGGCGCTCGAAGTGGCCGGACGGCTGGCCAACGACGCCACCGACGTGATCACCGCGACCGCCGGCCGCGGCGCCCACCCGTCCACGCTGGATTCGCCGTTCGACTGGGTCACCGACACCGACCGCATCCTGGAGCGCCACACCAGGCGCGTGCTGACGGCGGAGTTCCCGGGCATCCCGGTGGTCGGCCACGAGTTCGGCGCGGACCACGGAGCGGACGTGGCGGAGTACCGCTGGGTGGTCGACTCGGTCGACGGCACGGCGAACTACGTGGCGGGCGTCCCGTGGTGCGCGTACAGCCTGGCGCTGGTGGACGCGGCGGGCCCGGTGGTGGGGGTGGTGGCGGACCCGTACCGAGCCCAGATCTACGCGGCCGCGCGCGGACGAGGGGCCCGCGCGAACGGCAAGCCGGTCCAGCTGGTCGACCGCTGCGTGACGGCGGGAGCGCTGGTCTGCACGGAGTTCGCCCGGCGCGGCCCGTGGCCGGGGATGGGCGGCTTCATCGAGCGAGCGGCGGCGGCGCACGCGGGGGTCCGGGTCCTGGGATCGGCGGCGTTGTCGATCGCCCAGGTGGCATTGGGCCACGCGGCGGCGGCGGTGCTGCACAGCTACCACGAGTGGGACGTGGCCGGCTCGGTGGCAATGGCGATCGAGGCGGGAGCGGTGGTCCTGGACAAGCACGGCGAGGACGCGGCGCTGCCAACGGACGGCCTGCTGGTGGCAGCCCCAGGGGTGGCGGACGAGGTACTGGGCTGGTGGCAGGAGACGGCCCACGCGGGCTAATCCGGTTGCACGCCCGGCGACGATCAAGGCATGCCCACCCTCCACACGGCACGGCTCACCCTGGTCCCCCTCACCGACGAGCACATCGAGCTGGAGTACGAGCTGGACTCAGACCCCGAGGTCATGCGCTACCTGACCGGCCGAGCCTCGACCCGCACCGAGGTCGAGCGGGCCCACAAACGCCGGACGGACGTAGCGCCCGGCTTCGGGTTCTGGATGGGTTTCGCCGAAGAGGACTTCATCGGCTGGTGGATCCTCCGCCCGCCCCACGGCCCCGACCAGCCGGACATCGAAGGCGAAGCCGAGCTGGGCTACCGCCTGCTGCGCAGCCAGTGGCGGCGCGGATACGCCCGCGAGGGCTCGCTCGAGCTGCTTCGCTACGGGTTCAAGGAGCTGGGGTTGAACCGCATCTTCGCCCAGACAATGGCGGTCAACACCCCATCCCGGGCAACGATGGCCTCGATAGGCATGACGTTCGCAAGGGCATTCACCTCAGCCGCGGAGTACGAAGACCCGATCAAGGGCGCTGAGCAGGGCGAAGTCGAATACGAGATCACCCGAAGCGACTGGCTGAAGACAACGGACTGAGCACGACACGAGCCCCGAAGGGGCCGCGCCTAGACCTCCCCCGCCCCTCGTCCCAGCCGCAGTCAGCACCGGAGACCCGGGGTCAAGGGTGAGCGAAGCGAATCGCGAAGCGACGCCGAAGGCGCCCTTGAGGCCGGGTCTCCGGTGTTGAACAATCGAGGGATGAGGAGCGGGGGAAACCCCAAGGTCAAACGGAAACCCGCTTGTCAACCCGCCGAATCCACCAGAGCAACGGCCCAGCCACCAGCCAAGTGAAGAACACAAAACTCCCCAGCGGCAGCAAGGTCAAAGCCGCCGACCGCCCAGCCACCCGAGCCAACTCCGGATCAGAAGCGTCGTACTCGATCCGAACAAGCTGCCCAGCAGCCAACCCATCCGGGTAAAGCACCCCGTTGGCCGGACTGTGCACAATGCCATCAGGCGTCTCGAAGTGGATGATCGTCCGATCGAACGCCACCGAATCGACGGTCGCGTTAGCGGTACCCAGCTGCGCGGAGATAGCGCCGTCGTTGCGGATCGCGGCGAACAGCAAGCAAACACACATGACGGTGAGGAGCGAGGCAACGCCGAGGGCAGCCCACCACCCGACGCGCCTCACCCGCTCACCTCTCGTGCTCACGCCGCGAGCGTAGCGGTCCCGCTCAGCCCGCGTGTTCGGCGGCGAGATTCCGGTGGTTCTCCTGGATCTGGTCGAACGACTTCGGCTTCACGGACGCCGAACGAGCCGTGAAAGCGGCCGGCGAAGCCCCGTTCGGGCCCACGGACGGCTTGCCCGCCGTGTACAGCCACGTCTGGAACAGGTCGTGCAGCGGCTTGCCGGAGATCTTCTCCGCCAACGCGATGAACTCCAGGATCCGGCCGGACGAGCCTGCCTTCTGCACCTGCCACGCCTTCAAAATGGCAAAGAACGCCTGGTCGCCCACAGCCGTCCGCAGCGCCTGCAGGGCCAGCGCGCCCCGGTCGTACACGGCGTTGTCGAACTGGTTGTCCGCGCCCGGGTCGGCCGGGACGAGCTTCCACAGGTCGCCGTCGGCCGGGTTCGAGTCGTACGTGTACTGCGCCAGCTCGGCGACCGTGCCCTCGCCCTCGTGCTCCGACCACAGCCACTCGGCGTAGGACGCGAAGCCCTCGTTCAGCCAGATGTCGCTCCAGCGGCCGAGGGAGACGTTGTCGCCGAACCACTGGTGGGCGTTCTCGTGCGCGATCAGCGTCGTGTTGGAGCCCGCGCGGAAGTTGCGGGCGCCGTACGTCGGCCGGGTCTGGTTCTCCAGGGAGAAGCCGATGCCGCTTGTCACGACCCCACCCTCGGCCTCGAACGGGTACGGCCCGAACTGGGTACCGAGGAACTCGTTGATCTCCGGCGTGCGCTCGACGCTGGCCTTCGCCGCGTACAGCGAGTCACCGAGGTCGGCGCCGTACCCCGTGATGAACGGCTTGCCGTCCGGCGTCGTCGACTGGTTCAGCTCGTACGGGCCGACGATGAACGACGTCAGGTACGTGGCCTGCGGCTTCGTGCTGCGCCACTGCCAGCGGGTCCACCCCGCCCGGCTCTTCGTCGTGCGAACGAGCGAGCCGTTGGAGATGACGGTGTTGCCGTCCGGGGCCTCGACCGTGACGTCGTAGGTCGCCCGGTCGGTCGGGTGGTCGTTGGCCGGGAACCACCACGCCGAGCTCTGCGGCTCGTCGATGCCGAGCGCACCGAACGCGCCCTTCTTCCAGGCGTTGATGCCGTCCACCGTCTCGGTCGACGGCGTGTCCGAGTACGCCACGACGACGGTCGCGGTCTGGCCCTTGAGCAGCGGCTGCGCCGGGGTGATGACGAGCTCGCCGTTGCCGGTCTGGTTCGCGAACTGCGCGGGCCGGTTGTTCACGCGGACGCTCGACGCCTTCAGCGCGAAGTCGAGGTCGAACCGCGAGAGGTCCTGCGTGGCGGTGAGCAGCAGCGTCGTCGTGCCCGCGAGGACGTCGGTCGCCGGCTGGTAGGTCAGGCGGATGTCGTAGTGGAGCACGTCCGTGCCGCCGTTGCCGGCGTTCGGGTAGTACGGGTCGCCGACACCGGGGGCGCCGGGCGCGGGGGCCGCGGCGGCGGTACCGGCGAGCAGCACCGAGACGACGCCGGCCGCGAGCGCACCGAAGCCGGTGCGCGTTCTTGCACGCATTCGAATCCCTCCAACGGGTGAGGTTCAGCGCGCTCGAACGTAGCCAGCCAGGAAGCACCCAGGAACAGCCGAAGGGAGGATCTTGCCTGCTGGGATCACACCCGGAAAGCGGTTGACCGAGGCCGTCAGACCGCCGAGACGGCCGCGCTGACCGCGGAGCGCAACCGGCCGTGCAGGTGGCGGTGCCGGGCCCGGTCCACCCGCACCTCCACGACCCGCAGCCCCGGCGCCGGCCGCAGGGCCGCGCGGAACTCCGTCAGCGTCTCCGCGACGACGTGCGGGACGCGGTAGCCGGCGCACAACGCGCCCAGGTCGGCGCCGTGCGGCGTGCCGAAGACGCGCTCGAAGCTCGCCGCGTGCTCCGGCGCGCCCTGCTCCAGCAGCGAGAAGATGCCGCCGCCGTCGTCGTTGCACACCACGATCGTCAGGTCGGGGCGCTGCTCGGCCGGCCCGGTCAGCAGGCCCGACGCGTCGTGCAGGAACGTCAGGTCGCCCAGCAGCGCGTACGACGGCCCGCGGTGGACGTGCGCCGCGCCGATCGCCGTCGACACCGTCCCGTCGATGCCCGCGACCCCGCGGTTGCGGTGCACCAGCACGTCCGGGCGCAGCCGGCCCGCCAGCGCGACGTCGCGCGTCGGGTTGGACGAGCCCACCACCAGCAGCGAGTCCGCCGGCAGCGCGTCCACCAGCTCGGACGCGAGCCGCAGCCCGGACGGCCACGGCTCCGAGTCCAGCACCGAAGCGACCGCCGCGGACGCCGCCGCGTCGGCCCGGCGCCAGCTCGCCAGCCACTCCGGGTCGGCCGGCTTGGTCGGCTCGTCGAACCACTGCCCGACCTGGCGGACGTTGTGCGCGGGCGCCGGCCAGTCCGAGTCCGGGCGGACCAGCAGGACCTCGACCGACGGGTCCGAGATCACCTTCTGGATCTGCCGGAACACCGTCGGCCGGCCGAGGCAGAGCACCTGCTCCGGCTTGTGCTTCGCGATGAACTCCTCGACGCCCAGCAGCCACGCGCCGGACGAGATCGCCGTGCCGCCGGACAGGCCCAGCCCGCCGGTCTCCGACACCACCGGCCAGCCGTGCTGCTCGGCCCACTCGCTGGCCGCCTGGACGCCGGTGTCGCACGCGATGACCAGGCCGTGGCGCGCCGAGGGCACCACGAACGACGGCAGCGCGCCGAAGTCGGGCAGCTCGGTCCAGCGGGAGCCGTCGGGCCGGCCGTCGAGGGACTCGTACCACTCGCCGTCATCGTCCAGGTCCGGGACGAGCGGCTCGCGGAACGGGATGTTCAGGTGCACCGGGCCGCAGCGCCACTCGCCGTAGGCGGCGTTCCACGCGCGGCAGATCTGGCTGCGCCAGTAGGAGTTCTGGCCGGCCCGCCGTTCGGCGACGGCCAGCTCGTCGAAGTAGCGGATCGCGTTGCCGTAGAGCTGGTGCTGGTCGATGACCTGCGACGCCCCGGCCGCGCGAAGCTCGGGCGGCCGGTCGGCGGTCAGCACGATCAGCGGGACGCCGGCGCGGTCGGCCTCGAGGACGGCGGGGTGGAAGTTCGCGGCCGCGGTGCCGGACGTGCAGAGCACGGCCACCGGGCGGCCGGTGCGCGCGGCGATGCCGAGGGCGAGGAACGCGGCCCCGCGCTCGTCGATGCGGACGTGGAGCTGGAGCTTCCCGGCCGCCGCCGCGTCATAGAGCGCGATCGACAGCGGCGCGTTGCGGGAGCCCGGGCAGAGGACGACGTGCGAAACGGTGTTGCGGACGAGTTCGTCGACGATGACCCTGGCCTGCGCGGTGGAAGGGTTCACCGGCAGGCCTCGCATCCATCGAGATCAGTTGAGTCCACAGGTCCTATTCTCCCAAACGTGGATGACGCCCGAGTTTCCGAGCTGTTCGACCCCGCCGCGTGGACCGAGGTCGAAGGTTTCGCCTTCACCGACATCACCTACCACCGCTCCGCTGAGAGCCGCGGCGGCAAACGCGTGGTGCGCATCGCGTTCGACCGCCCGGAGGTCCGCAACGCCTTCCGGCCGCACACCGTCGACGAGCTCTACCGGGCCCTGGACCACGCCCGGATGAGCGCCGACGTCGGCTGTGTCCTGCTCACCGGGAACGGCCCCTCGCCCAAGGACGGCGGGTGGGCGTTCTGCTCCGGTGGTGACCAGCGTATTCGCGGACGCTCCGGCTATCAGTACGCGAGCGGCGAGACCTCCGACACGGTGGACCCCGCGCGGGCCGGCCGGCTGCACATCCTCGAGGTCCAGCGGCTGATCCGGTTCCTGCCGAAACCGGTGATCGCGGTCGTGCCGGGCTGGGCCGCGGGCGGCGGGCACTCCCTGCACGTCGTGTGCGATCTCACGCTCGCTTCGGCCGAGCACGCGAAGTTCAAGCAGACCGACGCCGACGTCGGCTCGTTCGACGGCGGCTACGGCTCGGCGTACCTGGCGAAGATGGCCGGGCAGAAGTTCGCCCGTGAGATCTTTTTTCTCGGCCGCGAGTACTCGGCCGAGCAGATGCACCACATGGGCGCGGTGAACGCGGTCGTCCCGCACGCCGACTTGGAAAAAGAGGCGCTGACCTGGGCGTGGGAGATCACCCGCAAGTCGCCGACGGCCCAGCGGATGCTGAAGTACGCGTTCAACCTCACCGACGACGGCCTCGTCGGCCAGCAGCTGTTCGCCGGCGAGACCACCCGCCTGGCGTACATGCAGGACGAAGCCGTCGAAGGCCGCGACGCGTTCCTGCAGAAGCGCGACCCCGACTTCAAGGACGTCCCCTATTACTACTGAGCTGCTCCCGGTCCACCTCGACGGCTCGCCGTCGGCGCTGGTCACGCTGAAGAACGCCATCGCGGACGCGCTGGGCGGCGGCCGGGCCGTGCTGCCGTTCACCGACCCCGCGCTGCGGGACGCGATGGCCCCGGCCGAGCCCGCCGAGCCGGACACCGCCGTGGTCATCGCCACGTCGGGCTCGACCGGCGCGCCCAAGGGCGTGCTGCTGTCGGCCCGCGCGCTGACCGCGTCGGCCGAGGCCACGCACACGCGCCTCGGCGGCCCCGGCCACTGGCTCCTGGCGACGCCGGCGCACTACATCGGCGGCCTGCAGGTGCTGGTCCGGTCGCTGCTGGCCGGGACGTCCCCGGTGTTCCTGACCGGCACCGGCTTCCGGCCGGACGACTTCGCGGCCGCGGCGGCCAAGCTCACCGGCGGCCCGCGGTACACGGCGCTGGTGCCGACCCAGCTGGTCCGGCTGCTCGACGACGGCGGCGCCGGGCTGGCCGCGGCGAAGACGTTCGACGCGATCGTGGTCGGCGCGGCGGCGACGTCGGCGGCCTTGCGCGAGCGCGCGGCCGACGCGGGCGTGGCGATCGTGCCCGCGTACGGCATGAGCGAGACGGCGAGCGGCTGCGTCTACGACGGCTTCCCCCTCGACGGCGTCCGCGTCGACGTCTCCGGGGAGCGCATCCGCATCGCCGGGGAGGTCCTCGCGCACGGCTACCGGCTCCAGCCGTCGCTGAGCGCGGAGTCGTTTTCGGACGGCTGGTTCACGACGTCCGACCGTGGGGTTCGTCACGACGACGGCCGGATCGAGGTCCTCGGCCGGGCCGACGACATGATCAACACCGGCGGTGTGAAGGTCTCGGCGAACGCGATCGAGCGCTTGCTGACCGCCCAGCCGGGCGTGCGCGACGCGTGCGTGGTCGGCCTGCCGGACCCCGAGTGGGGCGAGGCCGTCGTGGCGCTGGTGGTCCCGGACGGTGAACCGCGCGAAGCGGACGAACTGCGCGCCGCAGTCCGGGCCGAACTCGGTGCGGCAGCGACGCCGAAACGCGTCGAATACGCCTCCGACCTGCCACTACGCGGTCCGGGCAAGATCGACCGCGCGGCCGTGAAACAGCGACTTGAGTCGGGTTTGCGCGGCTGAATGGCGGCACTTCGTTGACATGTACGCCGTGCACCCGCTTGGCTACGGACCATGACGCGCTGGATTCGCACTGCTCTGATCGGTTCCGCCGTCGCCTTGGGGGTCCTCCTTCCCGCGGGCGCGGCCTTGGCGGACGGCCCCGGAGCCGACCCCAACAGCGGCCAGCTCACCTGGCAGCTGCCGACCACCGACTGACTGCCGCTCACTGATCGACATGGCGTTGAATGGCGCCATGGCGACAGTGAACGAGTGGATCGAGGGGGCGCGGCCCCGGACGCTGCCGAACGCGGTGGCCCCGGTGGTGGCGGGTGTCGGCGCGGCGATCGCGCTGGACGCGTTCTCGTGGTGGCGCTCGGCGCTGGCGCTGCTCGTCTCCCTCTCGCTGATCGTCGGCGTCAACTACGCCAACGACTACTCCGACGGCATCCGCGGCACGGACGAAAACCGCGTCGGCCCGCTGCGGCTGGTCGGTTCGGGCGTCGCCGCGCCGAAGGCGGTGCTGACCGCCGCGCTGGTCGCACTGGGCCTGGCCGGGGTGCTGGGGCTCGTGCTCGTCGTCAGCAGCGGGCACTGGTGGCTGCTGGCGATGGGCGCGCTGTGCATCCTCGGCGCGTGGTTCTACACCGGCGGCAAGAAGCCTTACGGCTACTACGGTTTCGGCGAGATCGCGGTGTTCGTGTTCTTCGGGCTGGCCGGCGTGCTGGGCACGGTGTACGTCCAGGCCGGGCGGGTCAGCTGGGCCGGGCTGGCGTGCGCGGTCGCCGTCGGCAGCTTCTCGACGGCGGTCCTGACGGCCAACAACCTTCGCGACATCCCGACGGACATCGAGTCCGGCAAGCGCACCCTGGCGACCCGCCTGGGCGACGGCGGGACGCGGCGGCTGTACCTGGTCCTGCTCGCGGTGCCGTACGCGCTGAGCATCGTGCTCGGGATCTTCCACCCGCTGCTGCTGATCACGCTGGTGACGGCGCCGTTGCTGCTGAAGTCGGTCCGCGCGGTCGGCGGCGGCGCGCACGGCCGTGAGCTGATCCCGGCGCTGCGGGACACCGGCCTGGCGATGCTCGCCTGGGCCGTGCTCGCCGCCGTCGCGCTGAGCTTCTAGTCCTCCGGGACGAAGAACTTCCCGGTCGTCAGGAACTCCTCGAACAACGCCGTGTGCGGAGCCAGGTCCAGGCCCTGGGCCTCGATCCACTCGTCGTTGTAGTACGTGTGCGCGTACCGCTCGCCGCCGTCGCACAGGAGCGTCACGACGCTGCCCGCCTGGCCGTCCTCGACCATCCGCGAGATGAGCCGGAACGCGCCGTAGAGGTTCGTGCCGGTCGAGCCGCCCGCCCAGTGCCCGGTGCGCTCGCGCAGCAGCCTGATCGCCGCCAGGGAGCCGGCGTCGGGGATCCGGAACATCTCGTCGATGACGCCGGGCACGAACGACGGTTCGCAGCGCGGGCGCCCGATCCCCTCGATCCGCGACGGCATGCCCGTCGCGTAGTCGAGCGCGCCCGTCTCCCAGGCTCCGTAGAACGACGAGTTCTCCGGGTCGGCCACGCAGATCTTCGTCGTGTGGCGCTTGTAGCGGACGTACCGGCCGAACGTCGCGCTCGTGCCGCCCGTGCCCGCGCCGACTACGATCCACGTCGGGATCGGGTGGCGTTCCGAGCGCATCTGTGCGAAGACCGATTCGGCGATGTTGTTGTTGCCGCGCCAGTCCGTCGCGCGCTCGGCGTAGGTGAACTGGTCGAGGTAGTGCCCGCCGCTCTCGGCCGCGAGCCGCTCCGCCTCGGGGTACATCGCCGGGGCTTCGTCGACGTAGTGGCACTCACCGCCGTAGAACTCGATGAGCGCGATCTTCTCCTTCGACGTCTTCCGCGGCACGACCGTGATGAAGCGCAGGCCGAGCATGCGCGCGAAGTACGCCTCGGACACCGCCGTCGACCCGCTGGACGCCTCGACGAGGACCGTGTCCGGGCCGATCTGGCCGTTTACGAGCCCGTAGAGGAACAGCGAGCGGGCCAGCCGGTGCTTGAGCGAGCCGGTCGGGTGGACGGACTCGTCCTTGAGGTACAGGTCGATGCCCCACTCCGGGGGCAACGGGAAGACGTGCAGGTGGGTGTCGGCGCTGCGGTTCGCGTCGGCCTCGATGATCCGGACGGCCTCGCGGACCCAGCTGCGGGCGTGCGGGCGGCTCATTCGGCTTGCCCGGGAGCGTCCCCGCGCAGCTGGGCGCGCAGCTCCGCACGAGCCCGGGCGCGCTTCTCGTTGCGCTTCGCCAGGCCGGCCGTGACGCGGGCGTTGAGCGAGCGGAACAGCAGGAGGCCCAGCGGCAGGCCGACGACCAGGCCGATGAGCAGGGCGACCAGCAGCGGCACGCCCACCAGGCTCAGCACCCACGCGATCACCGCGACCAGCAGGAACCGTGCCAGCAGGTACAGCGTCAGGTCACGGGCCAGCTGCGGGGGCTTCTCGTCGCTCACACCAACGCAGGCTACGCCCCGCCCGCCCGGTCCTTCTGCAGGCCCGCGTTGTTCGGGCGGCCCTCGAAGCGCGTCGAGAGCACGACGGTCGTGTTCGTCCGCCCGACGCCGGGGATGCGCCGGAGCCGGCCGAGCGTCCGCTCCAGCTCGTCGACGGTCGACACGCGCACCTTGACGACGAAGGCCTCGTCGCCCGCCACGGCGTAGCAGCTCTCGACCTCGTCGAGCTCGGCGAGCGCGTCGGCGACGTCGTCCTCCGTCGCGGTGTCGGTCGGGTGGATGCTGACGAGGGCGGTGACGCCGAGGCCGACCGAGCTCGGGTCGACGACCGCGTGGTAGCCGGTGATCACGCCGGCGGCTTCCAGCTTGCCCACCCGCTCGTGCACCGATGACGCCGAGAGCCCGACCGCTCGCCCGAGGTCGGCGTAAGTGGCCCGTCCGTTGATGCGCAACGCCGCGATGATCTTCCGGTCCAACTGATCCACGGGATCACTCTATGCGGTTGGACAATCCCCCATTGAGACCACGCCTCGCGGCCGATGACCCCGGCGAACGGCATCTCCGCACGTCATGTCACCACGACAATAGTTGCAGAACGTAAGCAAGCTGTCCGTTTTGACCTTTAAGGGCTCTTTACTCTTGGACAACCGTTCGAGTACCCGACGGGTGAAGTGCAACGATTGCCGTGTTGGCTACCCCGGCGCGACGGGCCAGAAGGGCCCGGATTGCCTCCGGTATAGCAGTGAGGTCGTTAAGGAGGCGGAAAATGACCGCGACGATGGGCGGACGCCTGCTCACCCCTGGCGAGGTGGCAGCACTGTTCCGGGTGGACCCCAAGACGGTCACCCGATGGGCGACGGCGGGCCGGATCGGCTCGATCCGGACCCCGGGCGGGCACCGGCGGTTCCGGGAGTCCGAGGTGAACGAGCTCCTCGCGGAGCTGACCACGGACGCCAGCGAACCGGCCCGCAAGGTCTGAAGGAGTTCCGGCGGAGGGCCGCGCCGGGCACGGGGACTCCCCCGGCCCGCGCGGCCCTTCGTCGTTCCCGCGACCGCACCCAGCGGCAACGCGGCGGCGCCCCACCGCCCCGCGGCCACGCCCACCGGCGGCGCAGCAAGACCCCGCCGACAACGCAGCCACACCCAGCCCCAAAGCGGCCACACCCACCGCCCCGCGGCCGCGTTCGCCGGCTCCGCCACCGGGCCGACCACCTCGGCCCACTGTCTTGAATGACTCATTCAGGTCTTCGGAGGTCTCGAATGACTCATTCAAGACCTCCGGGCCGCGAACCATCCGCACCCCGGAGCCGTATCCAGGTAATGGGGAACCAATCCCCGCCCGGCGCGGCCGTTCGTGTTCCGGTCGTCACCCCGCTCGCCGGGGTTCGGGCCGAAACCCGGTCCGACGGGTTAACCTCGGGGGACCCACACGGAAGGATCCGGCATGCTCGCTCTGCTCGCGGCGGTCGGCGCGCTGGTCGTCGCCCTGCTCCTGTGGCGGTCGTTCGCCGGTCAGCGGATGGTCACTTCGCCGCCGCGCCGCGCCCCGATCGCCCCGGACGACGATCCCGACTTCCTGCGCCAGCTGGCCGAACAGCAGCGCAAACGCCGGGACGAAGAGAGCTAGCCCGTCAGCGGTAGCCCTGCGAGAGCGGGGTAGCGAACCCGTCGGCCACCGTGGCCGCCAGGTCCAGCAGCGCCAGGCGCGTGTCCCCGGACAGCCGGTCCAGCTCGATCTCCGCGCCTTCTTCCAGGTGCGGGTCGAACGGGATCTTGCAGACCGCGCGGACCTTCGCCCCGAAGTGGGCCGACAGCTTGTCCAGGTCGACCGAGCCACCCTTCGGGCGGACCGAGTTGATCACCGCCACCGAGCGCTTGACCAGCTCGCCGTAGCCGTGGGCCTCGAGCCAGTCGAGCGTCGCCGAGGCGCTGCGGGCGCCGTCGACCGAGCCCGACGACACGACCACCAGCGCGTCCGCGACGTCCAGGACGCCCTTCATCGCCGAGTGCATCAGGCCGGTGCCGCAGTCGGTGAGCACGATGTTGTAGAAGTGCTCGAGCAGGTTGACCGTGCGCCGGTAGTCCTCCTCGGAGAAGGCCTCGGAAACGGCCGGGTCCTGCTCGCTCGCGAGGATTTCCAGCCGGCTGGCGCCCTGGGACGTGTAGGACCGGACGTCGCTGTAGCGCGTGATGCGGGCCGCGTCGCGCAGGAGGTGGCGGACCGTCGCCGTCGTCTCCAGCGGGAGCTTCTGCGACAGCGTGCCGCGGTCCGGGTTCGCGTCCACGGCCACCACGCGGTCGCCGCGCAGGGAGGCGAACGTCGCCCCGAGCGTCGTCGTCACCGTCGTCTTGCCGACGCCGCCCTTGAGGGACAGCATCGCGATCTTGTAGCAGCCACGCAGGGGCTGGTTGACGCGCGCGATGAGGTCGCGGCGCTGGGTGTCCGCCGGGCTCTCGCCGGGGTTGATCAGCTTGCCGGAGCCGACGTAGACGGCCTTGCGCCAGCCGGACTGCGGCGGCCGCTTGACCTGCTTGACCAGGTGCGCGGTCGAGAGGTCGTGCCCGTGGCCCGGCTGCTGCGGCGCCGCGTGCCGGCCACCCTGAGGCTGCGGCAGGCCGGACGCCTGCTGCTGCTGGTACTGGGCCTGGGTGTACTGCGGCTGCAGCGGCGGCAGGTTCTGGTCGTAGCCGTAGCCCGGCGGCACCTGGTGCGGGCCCGACACGGCCGGGTTGGGCACCTGGTGCGGCCCGGACACCGCCGGGTTCACCTGATGAGGCCCGGACACCGCCGGGTTCGGCGGCGGCGCGACCGCCTGGGTCGGCTGCACGTCGAACGCCCCCGACGTCTCCGGGTGCGGGTGCGAGTCCGTCCGGTCTTCGGCGAACAGGCTCACCTCAGGCTGCTTCTCGGCCTCTTCGGGGTGGCCAGGAGCCGATTCTTCACTGGGTCCGGTCACCGGTGTAAACCTCCGCGCACTCCGCCCGACATCACGCCCCCTGGTGACGACGGTAGTCGGCGGACCCGCGGCCTGCTCAGCCCACCCCGGCGTACGAGTGCAAGCCCGCGGTGACGAGGTTCACGAAGAACAGGTTGAAGATCATCGCGGCGAACCCGACGATGTTGATCGCCGCGGCGCGCGCCCCGCGCCAGCCCGCGGTCGCCCGCGAGTGCAGGTAGGCCGCGTAGATGACCCAGGCGATGAACGCGACGGTCTCCTTGGGGTCCCAGCCCCAGAACCGGCCCCACGCCGACTCGGCCCAGACCGCGCCGCAGAGCACGCCGAAGGTGAAGACCGGGAAGGCGAAGATCGTCGTCCGGTAGGCGATCCGGTCGAGGACGTCGGCCGCGGGCAGCTTCGAGGCGAACCGGGCGAACTTGGTCTCGTCCTTCTCGTAGGCCGCGCGGAACAGGTAAAGGACGCTCGCGACCCCGGGGACCAGGAAGACGCCGGAGCCGATGATGGCCGCCGAGACGTGGATGACCAGCCAGTACGACTGCAGCGCGGGCTGCACCGGTGCCGCGGTCGTGTACAGCAGCGTCCCGTTGATGAACATCAGGATCACGACGGGCAGCAGCAGGAAGCCGGTGAGGTGGCGGACCGGGAACTTCCACATCACGACGATCCAGGTGACCACCGTGATGAAGGTGACCGCCATGCCGTACTCGTACATGTTGCCCCACGGCGCGCGGTGCACGGCGAGCCCGCGCAGCACGATCGCCGACAGCTGCAGCAGCGCGCCGAGCACGAGCAGCGACGCGCCCATCTTGCCGATCCGCTCGGGGCGGCCGGACGTGCGCTGCGTGGCCTGGACCTCCTCGATCGGCGGCCCGCCGGCGCCGACGAGCTCGCGCGCCCGGAGCTTCGCCCGCTCGGTGGCGAGCCGGCCCTTGGCGCCGAAGCCCTGTTCGACCAGCGTCATCATCAGCGCGACGACGTAGATCGCCGCGGCGGTGGTGTACAGCCAGTCGCTGTACTGCGACAGCGTCTCGTTGATCGGCATGCCTCAGCCCTTCTGACCACTGATCAGGCGTTCACTGATCCGGTGGAACTCTTCGCCGTACCCCGCCTGGTCGGTGCGGGCGAGTCCGGCGACCTCGATCACGGTACCCGGGTCGTCCTCGGTCCCCGGCTTCACCCGCACCCACAGCCGGCGGCGCTTGACCAGCAGGGACGCGCCGAGGCCGAGGAACATCGAGATCGCGAAGCCGAGCACGAACCCCTGCGTCGGGTCGTGGGAGACCTGCAGGGAAACCCAGTGGTTGACGCCGTCGAAGCGGATCTTCGTGCCGTCGTCGAGCTTGATCTCCTGGCCGACCTTCAGGTTCTCGCGGGCGATCTTCTTCAGCCGGCCGTCGTCCACCAGGGACTGGTCGATCTCGAACACCGACTGGCCGCGCCCGGCGTCCAGGCCGAGGTCGCCGCGCATGATGTCGACGGCGACGGCGGGGTCCTTCAGCTCCGGCGCGGCCGACGTCAGGACGTTGCCATGCAGGAACGACGTCGGCGCGAACAGGCCGGTGATGGCCAGCTGACGGGTGCGCCGCTGGACCTCGTCGGTGACGCCGGGCTGGTCGAACTTCGTCGCGCCCTCGGCGAGCATCGTGGTCGGGTCGACCGTGCGCCACTGGGTGTTCTGGGTGCGCTTGTCGCCGTTGGGGAAGGTCACCGTGAACTGCGGCGAGTAGCCCTGGCCGAGCAGGTAGACGCGGTCGCCGGCGGTCCGCAGCGGCGAGTTGACCTCGAGGCCGTACGGGCGCCAGGTGCCGGTGTCGAGGTCGCCGCCGGACTGGTACTGGATGTTCGCGTGGTAGTACTCCGGCTCGCCGGCCGGGGTGTACCGCACGGTGAAGTCGTTCACCTTCACGCAGAACGGGTCGAGGTCGGTGCCGTCGACGCGCAGGCCCGCGTTGAAGGAGTCGTAGTTGTAGATGCCGGAGTTGCAGAACGAGCTGCCGTCGGCCTGGACGATGACCTGGCCCTCGTAGCCGTAGAGCTTGCCGAGCGCGAAGAACACGATCAGGCCCAGCATGCTGAAGTGGAAGAGCAGGTTGCCGGTCTCGCGCAGGAACCCGCGTTCGGCGGAGATCGTGCGGACGCCGTCGGCCTCTTCGCGCTCGACGCGGCGCCAGCCCGACAGTTGCTTGTGGACGGCCGCGATCTCGGCTCCGACGTCGGACTTGCCGCGGCCGAGCCGGTAGTGCGGCATCCGAGCGAGGTTGCGCGGGGTCAGCACGGGCTTCGCGCGCATCGCCTTGACGTAGTCGAAGCTGCGCGGTGTCAGGCAGCCGACCAGCGAGATCATCAGCAGCAGGTAGATGGCCGAGAACCAGATGCTGGAGTAGACGTCGTAGAACTCGAGCTTGTCGAGCAGGGTGCCCCACCAGCCGTGGGCGGCGATGTACTCGTCGACCTTGGGGGCGTTGAGCTTCCGCTGCGGCAGGAGCGCACCGGGCAGGGCGGCCAGGGCGAGCAGGAACAGCAGGACGAGCGCGGTGCGCATCGACGTCAGGCCGCGCCAGGTGTTGCGGATGAAGGCGAAGGTGCGCTTGGCGGGCGTGGGACCTTGCGGGGTCTTGGGCGGCGCTTCGGTTGTCGTCACAGCGGCAGCTCCAGGTTGCCCGCAAGTTCGTTGCGGAGCCAGCCCATCAGATCTCCCCAGACGCCGGTGACCAGCAGGATGCCGACGATCATCAGCAGCACGCCGCCGAAGATCTGCACCTGCCGGCCGTGCCGGCGCACCCAGTCGGTGGCGCGCACGGCCCAGCGGGCGCCGAGCGCGATGAGCAGGAACGGCAGCCCGAGGCCGAGGCAGTAGACGGCGATCAGCAGGTACCCGCGCGCCTCGGCACCGCCCGTGGCGCTGGCCAGCGTGGTGACGGCGGAGAGCGTCGGGCCGATGCAGGGCGTCCAGCCGAGGCCGAAGATGGCGCCGAGCACCGGGGCGCCCCAGATGCCGCCACCCGGCACGCGGTGCGAGCGGACCTCGCGCTGCAGGCCGGGGATCCAGCCGAGGAAGACCAGCGCCATGGCGATGGTCAGGACGCCACCGATGCGCTGGAGCAGGTCCTGGTTGAGCACGAGCGTGTCGGCCAGCCAGACGAGGGTGCCGAGGGTGGCGACGAAGACGACGGTGAACCCGAGCACGAAGAGCAGGGCGGCGCCGAGAACGGCCCAGCGACCTTTTTTGCGTTCTTCGTCGGCGCTGACGGCGGGAGCATCGGCCCCGACGAGCGCGGCGAGGTACGCGAGGTACCCCGGCACGAGCGGCACGACACAGGGCGAGGCGAAGGAGATGGTCCCGGCCAGCAGCGCGACGCCCGCGGCGAGCAGCAGCGGTCCGGAGATCGCCAGCTCGGTCACGGAGTTCACCCCGTTGAGGGTAGGCAGTGAGGTCCTGGTGAGAACTCCGGGGCCGGTTCACAGGACCTCGGTCACAGCAGTTCAGGACCTTGGTCCCGCCCGGCGCCCGGGCCCGGATGACGTGAATGACTCATTCATGTCGTGTGGCGACATGAATGAGTCATTCATTGCACCCGGCGCGGCGGGCCGACCGACCGTTCGGCTGCCCGGGGCGACCGGGCGGTGGCTCCCTTGGCGCAGTCTGGCTTCCCGTCAGAAGTGGAGTTCGCCGCCGCCGGTGAAGACGCCGTTCACGCTCGGGCCGTAGTTGCCGTACTCGCCCGTGTTGAGCTCCGACTGGCCGTTGCTCGTCACCGTCTCGTACGTCGTGTACGGGTAGCAGCAGCTGCCGATCGACAGCTTGTCTCCGTAGCGGGCGCCCGACAGGTTCGCGTGCACCTGGTTGTTGCTCGTGTTCAGCCACAGGCGCAGCGTGCGGCCGTAGCCGTTCGCCTCCTTGAGCACCGTGAACCCCTGGACCGATGCCGAGGCGGGCACCGACACCGTCGTCACCGCCGCCGCGGCGATCAGCGTGGCGGCCGCGAACTTCTTGAACAAGAGAATCTCCCCCTGGTCAGGTCGAAATGATCATGGGGGAATCTAGCCGAACAACCACGCGAGCCGGTAAAAATCCGGCAAAAGCCCCTCGATCAGGCTTCGGCCGCCAGGCGCTGGGTCACCGGGAGGAGGTCCTGGGCCAGCACCGGACGCAGGAACACCGCCGCCACGCGGTGCTGCTTGTCCAGCACGATCGTCGACGGGATGATGTTGCGCGGGTAGCCGCTCAGCTTGAGCAGCACCCGGCCGTCCGGGTCGTAGATCGACGGGTACGTCAGCTTCCGGTCCCGGACGAAGTCCTGCGCCACCTCGCGCGCCGGGTCGCGGACGTCGATGCCGACCACCTGGACGCCCTGCTTGGCCACCGCCTCCATCTCCGGCACCTCCGTGCGGCACGGCCCGCACCACTGGCCCCACAGGTTGAGCACGACGACCTTGCCCGGGAAGTCCGCGAGCGAAAGCTGCTTGCCCTCGTTCATCAGGTCTTCGCCGGCCAGCACCGGCGCGGTCTGGCGCTGGGCGAGGTCGTAGGTGATGTCGACCTTGCCGCCCGGGGAGACGAAGCTGAAGCTGCTCCCCTGCACCACCGCGTCCTTGCCGCTGCTGCACCCGGCCAGCGCCAGCAGCGCGACGGCGGCCAAGAAGACCCTTTTCATGCCCCGGTCACCTTCGGGTCGGTCGTCCCCGCCGGCTCGCTGTAGACGATCTCCCGCAGCTCGTCGCCGTCGAACACCAGCGAAGTCAGCGACGCCAGCGAGCACTGGCGGCGCCGCGGGTCGTGCCACAGGCGCTTGCCCTCGAGGAACCGGCGCAGCGTCCAGATCGGCAGCTGGTGGGACACGCAGAGCGCCTCGTGCCCCTCCGCGGCGGCGCGGGCCCGGTGGACCGCGCCGAGCATCCGGTGCGCGATCTCGACGTACGGCTCGCCCCACGACGGCTTGAACGGGTTCACCAGCTTCGGCCAGTGCTTGGGCTCCCGCAGCGCGCCGTCGCCGACCGCCACGTGCAGGCCCTCGAACTGGTTGCCCGCCTCGATCAGGCCTTCGTCGGTCGCGATGTCGAGGCGGTGCGCCGCGGCGATCGGCCGGGCCGTCTCCTGGGCGCGCTGCAGCGGCGACGCGACGACGTGCACCAGGTCGTGGCCGGCGACGGCCTCGGCGACCGTCAGCGCCTGCCGCTGCCCGCGCTCGGACAGCCGGTAGCCCTCGAGACGGCCGTAGAGGATCTTCTCGGGGTTGTGCACTTCGCCGTGCCGGAGCATGTGGACGACGGTGGTCACTTGACCGCCTCCGCCGCCGCGCGCGCCGCCGCGGGCAGGGCCGCTTCGATCACCGAGAACGCTTCGTCGTCCATGGCCGCGTTGACGAACCAGGCCTCGTACGCGCTGGGCGGTCCGTACACGCCCGCGTCGAGCAGCGCGTGGAAGAACGCCGGGTACCGCCACGTCTCGGACGCCTGCGCGCCCGCGTAGTCGCGTACGGGCGCTTCGCCGAAGAACACGCTTACCAAGTTGCCCGCGTACTGGACGTTGTTGGCGACGCCCGCGTTGCTGAGCTCGCGGCGGAAGAGGTCGCCGAGCCGCTTCGAGTTGGCGTCCAGTGCCGCGTACACGGCGTGGTCGGCCGCGCGCAGCGTCGCGAGGCCCGTGGCCACCGCGACGGGGTTCCCGGACAGCGTCCCGGCCTGGTAGACCGGCCCGCCCGGGGCGAGCTTCGCCATCACGTCGGCGCGGCCGCCGAAGGCCGCCGCCGGCAGCCCGCCGGACATCACCTTGCCGAACGTGTAAAGGTCGCCGGCCACGCCTTCGAGGCCGAACCAGCCCGCGCTCGAGACGCGGAACCCGGTCATCACCTCGTCCATGATGAGCAGCGCGCCGTGCTCGTGGGCCAGGTCGCGCAGGCCCGCGTTGAAGCCCTCGTCCGGCGCGATCGCGCCCATGTTGCCCGCCGCGGCCTCGGTGATCACCGCGGCGATCTCCCCCGGGTTGTCCGCAAAGGACTGCCGGACGGCGTCGAGGTCGTTGTAGGGCAGCACGATCGTGTCCGCGGCCTGGGCGCCGGTGACGCCCGGCGACGTCGGCAGCCCGAGCGTCGCGACGCCGGAGCCGGCCTGGGCGAGCAGCGCGTCGACGTGACCGTGGTAACACCCGGCGAACTTCACGATCTTCGACCGGCCGGTGAAGCCCCGGGCCAGCCGGATCGCGCTCATCGTCGCCTCGGTGCCCGAGTTGACCAGGCGGACCCGCTCGACCGGCTCGACGCGGTTGATGATCTCCTCGGCCAGCTCGACCTCGCCGATGGTCGGCGTGCCGAACGACAGCCCGGACGTCGCCGCCTCGCGCGCCGCTTCGACGACGTGCGGGTGCGCGTGGCCCAGGATCATCGGGCCCCAGGACGACACCAGGTCGACGTAGCGGTTGCCGTCGGCGTCCCACAGGTGCGGGCCCTCGCCGCGGACCATGAACCGCGGGGTGCCGCCGACCGAGTTGAACGCCCGGACCGGCGAGTTCACCCCGCCCGGGATGGCCGTCTTCGCGCGGTCGAACCATGCCTTGGACTGCTCGGTTCCAGTGCTCACCTCTCCATACTCCCAAACGCGCCTAAGATGGCCGGACGCCGCCCGGGAGGGGAACAGCCGGTGACCGAACGCGCCCCGCAGCGCAACCCGTGGGTCATGCTGGGCGGCTTCCTGGGCGTCGTCGCCGTCGTGGCCGTGGTCGCCGCACTGGCCGCGACCTCGGCGAAGGACGTCTACGCGCGGCTCGAGCAGCCGTCGTGGGCGGCGCCCGCGTCCTGGTTCGGTCCGGTGTGGACGGTGCTGTACGTCACCATCGCGGTCTCCGGCTGGCTGTACTGGCGCACCGACGGCGAGAACCGCGGGTTCGCCGCCTACGGCATCGGCCTGCTGGCCAACCTCCTGTGGACGCCGTTGTTCTTCGAGGGCGGCGCGGCGAAGGCGGCGCTCGTCGACATCGTCGTGCTGGACGTCGTCGTGGCCGTCACGATCATCCTGTTCGCCCGCCGGTCGAAGGCCGCCGCCGCGCTGCTGGTGCCCTACCTCGCCTGGATCCTCTACGCGACGGCGCTCAACACCGCGATCGTCGCGCTCAACTAGCGCGCTGCCTGCTGGGTGATGGCCTGTGCGGTCACCGTGCCGTCCTCGCCCGCCTGGCCCTGGACGGTGACCGTCGCGCCCGGCTTGAGGTCGGACAGCTTGCCCTGCTGGGTGACGCCGACCGTGGTCGAGTCCGATGTGGACACCTTGACGTCGTCGCCCTGCGCGGTTTTCACGTAGACCGTGGTGCCGTCGACGCGGTCGACGGTCCCGGTGGTGCCGCGGCCGCCACCCGCGCCGCGGAAGCCGCCTTGGCCGGTGCCACCGGTCTGGCCGGTCCCGCCCTGGGCACCGCTCGGCCGGGTCGGTGCCGAAGAAGAGGTCGACGAGGAGCCGAACGCGGCGTGCGTCCAGGCGCCGCCGCCGAACGCGACCGCGAGGACGAAGAGCCCGGCCAGCACCAGCGTCGTGCGCGAGAACGGCTTCGCGGCCCGCCGCATTTCGGCGTTGAGATCCCCTTCGACCGCCGGGCTGGCGACGATCTCCTCCGCGCTCGGCGGCGGGGTCGTGGTGGAAGACATGCGGAGACTCCTTATTCGTGACGCAGGGCGTCGATCGGCCGCAGCTTGGCGGCCCGGTTCGCCGGGAAGCTGCCGAAGAACAGGCCGATCAGGGCGGATACCGCGAAGGCGAGCAGGATCGACGAGGGCACCACGACGGGTTTGATCCCGGAGATGGTGAACCGGCTGCCGATGAGCCCGATCGCGACGCCGAGCAGTCCGCCGAACAGGCTGAGCATGGTCGCTTCGGCGAGGAACTGGCCGAGGATGGCCGCGCGCGGGGCGCCGATGGCCTTGCGGATACCGATTTCGCGGATCCGCTCGGTGACCGTGACGAGCATGATGTTGGTGACGCCGATGCCGCCGACGAGCAGCGAGATCGCCGCGACCGCGGCCAGCAGCACGGTGAACGTCTCGGTCGCCGACGTCCGCGTGGCAAGGAGCTGCTCGGAGTTCTGGATCTGGTAGTCGGCGGTGCCGCCGAGCCGGATGCCGTGGCGGGCGTTGAGGATCGCGGTGATCTCGGACTGGGCCAGCGACACGGAGTCCGCGCTGGTGGCCTGGACGGCGATCTGGCTGAGGCTGCCGTAGCCGGCCAGGGAGTTCTGGACGGCCGAGATGGGCGCGATGGCGACGTCGTCGGCGTTCTGCAGCCCGGTGCTGCCCTTGGCCTGCAGCACCCCGATCACGGTGAACTGGATGCTGTTCAGCAGCACGTTCTTGCCGACCGGGTCGGCAGCGCCGAAGATCGACTCGGCCGTCGTCGGGCCGAGCACGACGACCTTGCGCGCGGCCGTGACGTCCTCGCTGGTGAACAGCTGGCCCTGGGCGAGGTCGCGGTTGGTCGTCGTGAAGTAGGCCGGTTCGGTGCCGGCGACGCTGGAGATGTCGTAGGACGTCTGACCGTAGGTCGCGGTCGCCGTCGTGTTCACCACCGGCGACGCGGCTTTGACGTCCGGCGCGCCGACGGGGTCGACGAGCGCGTGCGCGTCCTGGACGGTCAGCGGCCGCGCCGACGCGCCCTGCCCGCCGCCGCGTGCCGGGGAGACGTTGACGACGTTGGTGCCGAGGCCCTGGATGCTGGCCGCGATGGCCGCCGACGCGCCGTTGCCGACCGCGACGAGCAGGATCACCGCGGCGACGCCGATGGTGATGCCGAGCGTGGTGAGCGCCGAGCGCAGCTTGTTCGCGGTGAGCCCGCGGACGGCGAAGCGCAGGATTTCGAGGAAGTTCACGTGAGCGCTCCGGCCGCGCGGGTGATCTCGTCCGAGACGATGAGGCCGTCGTCGACCCGCACCACGCGGCGCGCGTGCTCGGCGACTTCGTCTTCGTGCGTGATGACGACGATGGTGCGCCCGAGCCGGTTGAGCCGGTCGAACACGCCGAGGACGTCTTCGGTGCTGCGGCGGTCGAGGTTGCCGGTCGGCTCGTCGGCCAGCAGCATCGCCGGGCCGGTGACCAGCGCACGCGCCACGGCGACGCGCTGGATCTGGCCGCCGGACAGCTCGCTCGGCAGGTGCTTGGCGCGGTCGGACAGCCCGACCATGTCGAGCGCGGCGAGTGCGCGGCGCCGGCGTTCCGCCCGGCGGAGTCCACTGTAGACAAGTGGAAGTTCCACATTGGACAACGCGGACGTCCGCGGCACCAGGTTGAACGACTGGAAGATGAAGCCGATCTTCCGGTTGCGCAGCAACGCCAGTTGCCGTTCGTTCAGCTTGCCGACGCCGAAGCCGTCGAGCAGGTACTGGCCGGACGTAGGGACGTCGAGGCAGCCGAGCATGTTCAGCAGCGTCGACTTGCCCGAGCCCGAGGCACCCATGATGGCGACGTACTCGCCGGGCCACACCGTGAGCTCGACGCCGCGCAACGCGTGCACCGCCGTCTCGCCGGCGCCGTAGGTCTTGCGCAGCCCGGAGACCGCGATCACCGGCTTCGCGCGTGCCGGGTTCACCCGCGACCGCCGAAGCCGCCGCCGGCCCCCGTGCCGGTGCCGGTGCCGCGCTGGCCGCCGCCGGGGAAGCCGCCGGTCCCGCCGCCCGGGAACCCGCCGGTGCCACCCGTCCCGCCGGTGCCGGTCCGGCCGGTGCCGGTCGTGCCGGTCGAGGCCCCGCTGAGCACGACGTTCTCGCCCTCGGTCAGCCCGGAGGTGATCTGCACGGTCGACTCGCCGCGGATGCCGACCTGCACCTGGCGCGTGACGTTCTGGCCGTTCTCCTGCACGGTGACGATGTTGGTGCCGCCCGCGGTGGTCACGGCCGCGGCCGGCACGCTCAGCGCGTTCTGCGCCTCCGCCACGGTGATCACGACGCTCGCCGACTGGCCGGGCCGCAGCCCGTCCGGCGGGTCGGTCAGCGCGAGCTGCGCGCCGTAGGAGACGACGCTGCCGCTGGTCGTCGGGGTCAGGTTGATGCTCGAAACGGTGGCCTGGATCGGCTTGTCCGGCAGCGCGTTGAGCGTGACGGTGGCCTTCTGGCCGGTCTTGACCTTGCTGACGTCGATCTCGGCGACCGAGGTGGTGACGACCAGGCCGGTCATGTTCGTGATGGTGATGAAGCCGCTGCTGGAGCTGCTGCCGGCCGAGGACGCGGAGCTGTTCGACGAACCCTGGCCACCCTGGCCACTGCTCGACGTCGACTGGGAGCTGCTGCTCGCCGAGCCGCTGGAGGACTGCTGCCCGACGGTGCCGTTGATCGCGGTGACCGTGCCGGCGCCGGGCGCGTAGAGCGTCGTGTTGTCGAGGGCTTCCTGCGCGGTCTGGACGTCCAGCTGGGCCTGGTCGAGCTTGGCCTGCGCGGAAGTGACGCTGTTGGCCGCGGACTGCGTGCTGTTCTGGGAGTTCTGGCCGGTCGCCGGGGTGTCCTCGGCGTCCTCGGCCGAATCCAGGCTGTCCTGTGCGACGGCGAGATTCGCCTTGGCGACCTGAAGCTGCTTCGCCGCCTGCGTGCTGTCGACGGTGGCGAGCTTCTGGCCCGCGCTGACGACGTCGCCGACCTTGACGTCGATCGAGGTGACCTTGCCCGCCGTCGAGAAGTTCGCCGCGCCGGTGTAGCTGCTGGCGAGGGTCCCGGCGGCGGAGATGGTCTCGGTGACCGTCGCGCGGCGCACCTGGGTGCTGCGCGTCTGCGCCTGCGCCGTGCTCGGTTCGGGGCTGAATGCCTGGTATATCCCGAAACCCGCTCCGGCCAGCAGTACGACCAGAGCACCGTTGATCACCCATGCCTTCGAGGCACGCACGCGCGTCATGCGGCAACAGTGCTGCCGCTGCTTAGCAATTGACTGTTCGTTCCCTGTGCGGGAGCTGTGTATCAGGCCTTCGGCGCGCGGTGCCGCGCACGCACGGCGAGCAGCAGCTGACGCACCGCGTCGACCAGCAGGATCGCGGCCACGGTGCCGAGCCCGATGGCGGCGGCGAGCATGCCCCCGAAGTACCGGTGCGACTCGAGGACGGCACCGTCGTCGGTCCGCGTGACGACGATCGCGCGGCCGCCGTGCCAAAGCGCGTAGGCGGCCCACCCGGCGGCAACGGCGAGCACGACTTCCACGACGGCGACGAGCGTCCGCCACGGCTTGTGCAGCCGCGCTTGCGGGCCGGCTTCTTCCGGCGGCCAGAGCTCGGCCCCGGTGGGCTGCGGAAGGTCGATCACGGAAGCGATTTTCTCATGCTTCCTTCGGCGTCGCCCGGACGAGCCGGTCCAGCGCGTCCTTCAGCGCTTCTACGTCCTTCGCCCACGCCAGGACCACCGTGCCGTCCGCCAGCTCGACCGGGAGCGAGTCGTACTTGCGCGGCACCGTCCAGCCGCCGCCCAGGACCCTCGCCCCCACCGGTACGCCCACGTCCGTCACCGACGCCAGCTGGTCCGCCGGGACCTTCTCGCGGCCCTGGCGCAGCTGCTTCGTCGTCACTTCCAGCGAAAGGAACCGGCGGCGCGCGTACACCCACGGCACCGTGATGACGCACAGCCCGAAGCCGACCATCACCCAGCCCACGACGTGCACCGGGCCGCCCGTGACCAGCTCCGCCAGCGCGCCGAGCAGCGCGAACACCGGACCCCACACGATGGCGGTCCAGCTCACGCCCGACTCGGCGTAGAGCCGGTCGCTCACGGCTTGCTGCCGGCCTTCGGGAAGTAGTCGCGCACCGACGGCAGGTACATCAGGACCAGCGCGATGACGAACAGCAGCGTCGCGATGACCGACGGCAGGTTGCTGAACAGCGCGAACTGGAACAGCACGCACGCGATCGCGAGCCACGTGAGCACCGTGCGCGCCGAGCGGGTGCCTTCGCGGGCCTTGTAGGCGAACAGCGCCATCAGCAGCGCGAACACCACCGCGCCCACGAACAGCACCCAGACCAGCGTGGTGGTGCCGCTCGCGACCGCCGCCGCGTCGAACTGCCGGCCCGCCTCGCGGTTCTGCTTGATCAGCTGGTCGATCAGCTGCTGCTTGAGGACCAGGGTGAGCACCTGGCCGCCGATCAGCACGAGACCGCCGGCGAGCCAGCACCAGAAGGACGCCTGCACGGGTCCCGGCGGGGTCACCTGTGTCGTGACCTGGCCCGGCAGCACCGGATCCGGCGAGCGGCCCAGTTTGCGCCGTTCGTCGTCGGTCAGACCCGTCAGGTCCTCTTTGTCGTCCACGGGTGGACTCTAATACGTCAGTCCAGCCACGCAGCGGCCTCGGCCGCCCAGTACGTGAGGATCAGGTCGGCGCCCGCGCGGCGGATCGACGTCAGCACCTCGAGGACGGTCCGTTCGCGGTCCAGCCAGCCGTTCGCCGCGGCCGCCTCGACCATCGCGTACTCGCCGGAGATGTTGTACGCCGCCACCGGCACCGGCGAGATGTCCGCGGCCGCCTTGATGACGTCCAAATAGGACAGCGCGGGCTTGACCATGATCATGTCCGCGCCCTCGGCGAGGTCCAGCTCGATCTCGCGCAGCGCCTCGCGGCCGTTGCCCGGGTCCTGCTGGTAGGTCTTGCGGTCGCCCTTGAGCTGCGAGTCGACGGCCTCGCGGAAGGGGCCGTAGAACGCGCTGGCGTACTTCGCGGAGTAGGCGAGGATCGCCTTGTCGCGGTGGCCGGCCTCGTCGAGCGCGCGGCGGATGACGCCGATCTGGCCGTCCATCATCCCGGACGGCCCGAGCACGTGCGCCCCGGCTTCGGCCTGCGCGACGGCCATCTCCGCGTAGATGCGCAGGGTGGCGTCGTTGTCGACCCCGCCGTCGGCGTCGAGGACGCCGCAGTGGCCGTGGTCGGTGAACTCGTCGAGGCAGGTGTCGGCCATCAGCACGGTGGCGTCGCCCAGCTCCTGGCGCAGATCGCGCAGGGCGACGTTGAGGATGCCGTTCTCGTCGACGGCCCCGGAGCCCTCGGCGTCCCGGGTCTGCGGGACGCCGAACAGCATGAGCCCGCCGACGCCGGCGTTGACCGCGTCGACGGCGGCCTTCCGCAGCGTGTCCCGGGTGTGCTGCACGACGCCCGGCATGCTCGAAATCGCCTTCGGCTGGTCGAGGCCTTCGGCGACGAACATCGGGAGGATCAGCTGGCGTGGCCGCAGCGTCGTCTCACCCACCAGCCTGCGCATGGCCGGGGTGGTGCGGAGCCTGCGGGGACGATGCTCTGGGAACACCCTTACCAAGTTACTCCGGCGCACTCCGGCGGGGTTCCGCAAGGGTGCTTGACGCCGGTTCGCGCGGACGATTCGGTACGGGGGTGACCGAGTACGTCGAACGCCTGCCCGCGCCGCGGCTGGCACCCTTCGTGCGGACGGTCTGGCTCCAGCGCACCGGCGACGAGCCGTACGTCCAGCGGCACCTGCCGACCGGCGGCGTCGAGCTGCACTTCCCCCTCGGTGGCCGTCCCCGCTTGCTGGGCCCGCTGACGACGGCCCGGCTCGAGGTCATCCCGGCCCGCACGACCCTCGTCGGCGTCCGGTTCCACCCGGGTGCCGCACCACCGCTGCCGGCGCCCCTCGACGACCTGGTCGACCAGCACGTCGACCTCGCCGACGGCCGCTTGGCCGAAGCGGTGGCCGCGGCCGGCTCCCCGTCGAGCGCCCTCGACGTCCTCCAGGCCCGGCTGCCCGTGAGAGCGGTGGACCCGCTGGTGGCCGAGGCCGTGCGGCTGCTGATGCCGTGGCGCCCGGTCGACATCGACACCCTCGCCGGGCACCTCGCGCTCTCCCCCAGCCAGCTGCGCCGCCGCTGCGTGCGGGCGGTCGGCGTCGCGCCGAAGGTGCTGCAGCGGACGCTGCGGTTCCAGGGTTTTCTCGCACTGGCCCAGGCGGGCGCGGCCGGTCCGGCGGGACTCGCCGCCGACGCGGGGTACGCCGACCAGGCCCACCTCAACCGCGAGTGCCTCCGGCTGACCGGGTCGACTCCGCGCGCGCTGCTCGGCGGCAGCGTCTCGGCGTGTGCCTGCGGCCACGACCATTCGGCGTCCTACCTGCCGTTCCTGCGCGATTCGTTCAAGAACGCCCCGGCCGGGCGTGCTTAGCCTGGCGCGATGATCCTCGTCACCGGCGGGCTCGGCATGATCGGCGCCCACACCGCCCGCGCGCTGCTGCACCTCGGCCACGACGTCGTCGTGACGGCCCACCGCCGCACCGGAGTCCCGTCGTTCCTCGAGGGGCGGGTCACGGTCGAGCAGCTCGACGTCACCGACCGGGACGCGTTCCTGGCGCTCGGTTCCCGCCACGGCATCAGCGACCTCGTCCACCTCGCGGGCAGCATCCCGGGTGACGATCCGGTCGAGTTCTTCCGCCGCGACACGGCGGGCCTGCTCAACGCCCTCGACGCGGCCCGCGCCTGGGGTGTCCGGCGGTTCGCCGTCGCGAGCAGTCTCGGCGTGTACATCGGCCGTCCGGAGATCCCGTGGACCGAGGACCTCGCCCTGCCGACGGCCGCCCTGCCGCACTTGATCATCGCCTACAAGAAGGCGGTCGAGCCGCTGACGACGCACGCCTTGGCGGGCAGCGGCGTCCAGCCGGTGGTGCTGCGGATCGGCACGATCTGGGGCCCGCTGGTGGATCCGCGGTCGCCGTTCTGCCCGATCCCGTCGCTGGTCAACACGGCCACCTCGCACATGCACGCCGACGACGGCGGTGACGTCTGCTACGCCCCGGACGCGGGCCGCGCGATCGCCCTGCTGACGACGGCCCCGACGTTGAACCACGAGGTGTACAACGTCTCGAGCGGCCGCCCGTTCACGTACGGCGAGTTCGCGGCCGCTCTGGGGACAACCCTTCAACCGGGCGGCGCGAACGGCCCGTACCTGGACATCTCACGCCTGACGGAGGACACGGGCTTCAAGCCGGAGTTCGACGTCCCGGCTTCGGTGGCCGACTACCTGAAGTGGCGCGAGACCAACCCCCGCTGAAACGAGCGAAGGCCGCCCCGGCGAACCGGGGCGGCCTTCGTCACGCAGAACCGTCAGGAGCGGCGGGCCCGCTTCGCCTTGCGCGGCGGCGGCAGCGCACCCTCGGCGCGAAGCCGCGCGGCGTGCTCGGCCAACGCGTCCACCAGGTGCGGCACGTCCGCCTTCTCCGGCTGGACGTCCACGCGCAGCCCGAACTCCACGGCGGTCTCCGCGGTCTTCGGGCCGATGCACGCGACCAGCGTGCGGGTGTGCGGCTTGCCGGCGATGCCGACCAGGTTCCGCACGGTCGAAGACGAGGTGAAGCAGACCGCGTCGAAACCGCCGGTCTTGATCATCTCGCGGGTCTCGGCGGGCGGCGGCGCGGCGCGGACCGTGCGGTAGGCCGTCACGTCGTCGATCTCCCAGCCGCGGTCGCGAAGGCCGGCCGACAGCGTCTCGGTGGCGATGTCCGCCCGGGGCAGCAGCACGCGGTCGACCGGGTCGAGCACGTCGTCGTACGGCGGGAACTCGGCCAGGAGCCCTTCCGAAGACTGCTCACCGGACGGGACCAGCTCCGGGATGATGCCGAACGAGCGCACCTTCGCCGCGGTCGATTCGCCGACGCAGGCGATCTTGACGCCGGAGAACGCACGGGCGTCGAGCCCGAACTCCTCGAACTTCTCCCACACCGCGCGGACCGCGTTGGTGGAGGTGAAGACGATCCACTGGTAGCGGCCGTCGACCAGGCCCTTGACCGAACGCTCCATCTGCGCCGGGCTGCGGGGCGGCTCGACCGAGATGGTCGGGACCTCGTGCGACGTCGCGCCGTGGCCGCGCAGGCGCTCGGCCATCTCGCCGGCCTGCTCCTTGGTGCGCGGCACCAGGACCTTCCAGCCGTACAGCGCGCGCGACTCCCACCACGACAGCTTCGAGCGCTGGCCGGCGGCCTGGCCGATCGTGACGATCAGCGGGCCGACGAGCTCGCCCGCGTCGTTGGCGAGCTTCTCGAGCGTGGTGTCGAGGGTGCGCTGGGTGTTGATGGTGCCGTTCGCGGTGACCGCGACCGGGGTCGACGCCGGGACGCCGTTGCCGGTCAGCGCGGACGCGGCCTCGGCCAGGTGCGCCGACGAAGCGTGCAGCACCAGCGGGCCCGGCGAGGCGGCCAGGGCCGCCCAGTCGACGTCGCCGCGGACGTCGACCTCGGTGTGCGTGCCGCCCAGCGCAACGCCCGCGTACGCCGGGACGGCCGCGCCCGGCGAGACGCCCGGGATGACGTCGAACACGGCGCTCGTGCGCGCGACCGCCTGCACCTCGGCCACCACGGCCGGGGTGGTCAGCGGGTCGCCCGCCACCAGGCGCAGCACCAGCCGGCCGGCCTTGGCCTCGGCGGTGAGGTCCTTGGCGACCTCGGTGGCCTCGCCGACGGCGGGCCGGACCTCGGCGCCTTCGGCGGCCATGGCCAGCACCGCCTGGGGGACGTCGGGGTCGGTCACCACGACCTCGGCCTTGGTCAGCAGCTCCTGGGCACGGACCGTGAGCAGGCCGGCGTCGCCGGGGCCGGAGCCCACGAACGCTACGCGCCCGGTGGTCTTTCGCGCGGGGGTCATCTGTGCGTTTCTCCTCTTGCGGCGGCCGTGCGGGATCGCACGGACGCAGGTCTCCTACGTCTTCGTGAAGCGCTCGGGAAAGCGCTACTGAGCGGGACCGGAGAGGGCTCCGGCTCCGAGGTCCAGCAGCTCGGCGGCCAGGTCCTTGCCCAGCTGGGCGGCCTGGTCCTTGTCGGCGAGCGCGATGGCCCGGACCATGTCCACCGCGCCGTTCTCGCCTTCGGCCGCGGCGGTGCCGCGCAGCGAGATCCGTTCCACGACCTTGCCGTCGGCGTCGAGATCTTCGACGATCTCGGCGAGCGCGCCCACTGGCGCGCTGCACCCCGCCTCGAGCGCGGCCAGCAGGGCCCGCTCGGCCGTCACCGCGACCCGCGTGCCCTCGTCGTCCACTGTGGACGCGAGCAGCTGCTCGATGTCCACGTCCGCGGACCGGCACTCCACCGCCAGCGCGCCCTGGGCGGGCGCGGGCAGCATCTGGATCGGGTCGAGGGTCTCGGTGATCGCCTCGACCAGGCCGACCCTGGCCAGTCCGGCACGCGCGAGCACCACGGCATCGAGCTCGCCGTCGGTCACCTTGCGCATGCGGGTGTCGATATTGCCGCGAATCGGCACGATTTCCAAACCGAGACCCAACGCCTGCAGCTGCGCGGTGCGCCGGGCGGCGCCGGTGCCCACCGTCGAGCCCGGCGGCAGCTCGCCCAAAGTCAGGCCGTCACGCGCGATCAACGCGTCGCGCGGGTCTTCGCGCGGCGGCACGGCGGCGAGGGTGATGCCCGGCTCCGGCGCGGTCGGCAGGTCCTTGTACGAGTGGACGATGACGTCGACTTCACCGCGCAGCAAGGCTTCCCGCAGCGCGGAGGTGAAGACGCCGACGCCGATCGTCGCGATCGGCGCCATCGACTTGTCGCCGGGGGTGGTCACCTTGACGATCTCGACCTCGACGCCGGTGGCGCGCAGGGCGTCGGCGACGGTCCCGGTCTGGGTGAGCGCGAGCTTCGAACCGCGCGTGCCCATGCGAATGACTCTGGTCACTGCTACTTCTTCTCTGGTGGGGGCTTCGGGCTCGCCACCGCGGCGGGTGCCTGCGGGTCGAGGCAGAACAGTTCTCGCAACGCGTTCGCGTAGTCGGTGTCGGCCGTCTCGGCGGCCAGCTGCTTGACCCGCACCGTCGGTGCGTGCAGCAGCTTGTCGACCACCCGGCGGACCGTGCGGCCGACCTCTTCGCGGACCGCGCCGTCCAGTTCGGGCAGGCGGTTGTCCAGCCGGAGCAGCTCGGCGTCGACGACCTCGGCCGCGCGCCGGCGCAACGCCGTCACGGTCGGGGTCACCTCGGCGCTGCGCTGCCCGGCGAGGTAGTCGCGGACCTCGTCGAGGACGATCCCGGTCGCCTTGGCCGTCTGGCGCTCGGTGGTCGGGGTCCCGGCTTCGCGCATCCGGCGCTGGACGGTGGCCAGGTCGACGACGCGGGTGTCGGCGAGCTCGCCGACCGCCGGGTCGACGTCGCGGGGCAGGCCGAGGTCGCAGACGACCAGGGCGCGGCCGGCGCGGGGCACCACGTGCTCCGGGGTGAAGACGGCGTCCTGCGCGCCGGTGCAGCAGATCACGACGTCGGCGTCGCGGACCGCGTCGGCAACGCCGGACAGCGGGATCGCGCGGGCCGGCACACCCTGCTCGGTGACGTTCGCGGCCAGGCGGCGGGCGCGGGCGTCGGTGCGGTTGGCGACGGTGATCTCGCCGATCCCGGCCTTGCGCAGCTGTGACGCGCTCAGCGCACCCATCGAGCCGGCGCCGACGATGACGGCGTGCTTGCCAGCGACGTCCCCGGCCGCGGCGAGCGCCTCGGACACGACCGACGCGCCGAGCTGGTCGAGCCCGGTCTCGGTGTGGACGCGCTTGCCGACGCGCAGCGTGGTCTGGATCAGCTCGTGCAGCGTGCGGCCGACGGTGCCGGCCTCCCGCGCGGTGGCGTAGGCGGACCGGATCTGGCCGAGGATCTGCGTCTCGCCGACGACCATCGAGTCCAGGCCCGAGGTGACCGAGAACAGGTGCTCGACCGCGGCGCCGGCGTAGTGCACGTACAGGCTGTCGTAGAGCTCGGCGGTTTCCATCCCGGCCTGGCGGGACAGCACGCGGGTGACGTCGTCGAGGCCGCCGTGGAAGGTCTCGACGACCGCGTAGACCTCGATCCGGTTGCACGTCGAGACGAGCATGACCTCACTGACGTGTTCGGCCTGCTGCAGCTCGTCGAGCACCTTGCCGATCTCGGGCGCGGGGACCGCGACGCGCTCCAGCGTGCTCAGCTCCGCACTGCGATGCGAGAGACCGACCGCCAAGACGCTCATGAGCGCACCACCATTTCCCGTCCGCCGTCCGGACCCGAACCGTTCCGGCCGCCCTTCCCATTCTCGGACGGCAAGCCTGTCCCGGGTAATCCGGAATTGCCCTGATTGCCGGCGGCGTCGTCCGCGCGGCGGGCCACATGGAACGAGAGTATCTGCAGCTCGACGGCCAAATCCACTTTGCGGACCTCGATGTGAGCAGGAACCTGCAACACGACGGGGGCGAAGTTGAGGATGCACTGGACACCGCCCGCAACCAGGCGGTCACACACCGATTGCGCGGCGGTGGGCGGGGTGGCGATCACGCCGATGGAGATGCCGCGCTCGGCGCAGATCCGCGGGATGTCGTCCATGTGCGACACGGGGAGGCCGCCGACGGGCACGCCGATCAGGTCCGCGTCCAGGTCGAACAGGGCCTCGACCGGGAAGCCGCGCCCCGGGAAGCCGCCGTAGTTGGCCAGCGCGTGCCCGAGGTTTCCGATACCGACCACGGCCACCTTGTGCTGCCGGGTCAGGCCCAGGATGCGCTCGATCTGGCTGACCAGAACGCTGACCTCGTAGCCGACGCCGCGGGTGCCGTACGAGCCGAGGTAGGAGAGGTCTTTGCGCAATTTCGCGGAATTGACGCCGGCCGCCTGCGAGAGCTCTTCGCTCGAAACGGTCGTCGCGCCCTGTTCCGACATTCCGGACAACACCCGGAGGTAGACGGCGAGACGGGCGACGGCGGCTTCCGGGATCGACTTCGCCCGGACGGCCTCGGGGGCGTCCCCGGTGCGCCCGGCCGGGACGGCGGGCATCTCGGCGGTGGGGGCGTTGTCGGCGTCCGGGGTGGCTTGCCGGCCGGGCCGTCGCGGCACCCGGCCCGGGGAGTCCGCCGCGTCGCGCCTCCCCCGCTGTGTCACCACGCCGTCGTCTCCTGCCCGCTGTTCGAAGTGAAGCTGTGCACCCGGCGGCCATCGCCACGGCCGTGCCGAACTGTGTCTTGACCCGAGGCACGAGGTCCGGTTCGATGCGGACCGCCCGGGGGCGATGGTCCTACGGTAGACCACTTGTGAACGCGCGCACAAAGTCACTGGTCGGAGGCGGTTCAGGGGTGGCCACGATCATGACGCGGTGTCAGAATCCTTGCCCGCCAGGCACTTCCGAGGTCTCCCGCCGCGACGACATGAATGAGTCATTCACGTCGCCTGGTGACAGGGCTCCGGCAAAGTCGGATCGGTGCGGCCGGTCCGGGGGCCGGTGACGTCATGAACGAGTCGTTCGTCTCGCCGGATGCGATGAACGAGTCGTTGATGACTACCGAAGCTCGGCATCCTGCCGACGCGCCTCTTCGGCCTGGCGTTCCGCGGGGGTGCCGGGCGGAGCATCGCCCCGCCCGACTTTGCCGGAGCCCTGGTGTCAGGTGACTTGAATGGGTCATGGCGTGCGGGGCGGGGCGGGGCTTGGGGACGTGCATTCGGGTCGCGTGAGGTGGGGCGGGGCAGCTGTCCTGCCAAAGCGCCTTCCGGCACCCCGAAGCTGTCATGGTGACTACGGCCGGCAACACCGCGTCAAGGCGGGAAAGATGCCTTGACCCGGCGCTGCCGGCCGTGTTGTGGCTTCGGATCGGGGTGCGGGGGAGTCTGGGTTCTCGTCGGTGTCTGTTCTCGGGGGCCTCTCGCCTTTGGCGTCGCGTTTGGTGTCGGCTTTTGGGGCGAGGCTGTGGGCAGTCAGCCGTTCAGGCGGCGGATGGCATGAACGAGTCGTTTACCTCGCCGGACGCGATGAACGAGTCGTTCATGACCACCGAAGCTCGGCATCCCGCCGACGTGCCTCTTCGGCCCAGCGTTCCGCGGGCGGTGGTGCCGGGCGGAGCATCGCCCCACCCGACTTTGCCGGGACCCTGTCGCCTGGTGACATGAATGAGTCATTCACGTCGTTCGGGCGGGGCCGGGTAGCCGTCAGCTCGCGTCGAGGCTCACCGAGTGCCAGCCGGTGGCGCCGTCGGGGACCGGGTCCGCGCGGTTCTCCGTCTGCGTGTAGCCGTCCTGGTCGGTCGCGCGGACGAACGCCTGGTGCGTCCCCTTCGGCACGTCCAGCTCGATCCACCACATGCGCCAGGTGTCCTTGCTCACCTCGGCCGACAGCACCGCCGGCTGCCACGCCCCCTGGTCCAGCCGGACCTCGACCTTCGCGATGCCCGTGTGCTGCGCCCACGCCGTCCCCGCCAGCCGGACCTTGCCCGCGCTCACCCGCGCGAAGCCGGTCGGGGTGTCGATGCGGGACTCCGTCTTGATCGGCGCCTGCTCGGCCCAGCCGCGGCTGAGCCAGTACGCCTGCCGGTCGTCCCACTTCGCGAACTCCAGCGACTGGACCCACTTCGTCGCGGACACGTACCCGTACAGCCCGGGGATGACGATCCGCGCCGGGAAGCCGTGCTCGATCGGCAGCGGCTCGCCGTTCATGCCGATCGCCAGCATCGCGCCGCGCTGCGGGTCGAGCGCCACGTTCGCCGGCGTGCCGCACGTCCAGCCGTCGACGCTGGTCGCGTACATCTGCTCGGCGCTCGCGTGCACGCCCGCCTCGTCGAGCAGGTCGACGAGGTCGACGCCGAGCCAGGTCGCGTTCGAGATCAGCGGGCCGCCCACCTCGTTGGACACGCAGGTCAGCGTGACGCGCCGCTCGACCAGCGGCCGGTTCCGGATGTCGGCGTAGGAGAACGTCACTTCCCGGTCGACCATCCCGTGCACGCGAAGGCTCCAGTCTTCGGTGCGGATCTGCGGGACGACCAGCGCGGTGTCGATGCGGTAGAAGTCGCCGTTCGGCGTGATGAACGGCGGTGAGCCGAGCTTCGCGAAGTCGGCGTCGGCGGGCAGCGACGGCGCGGTCCGCGCGGGGACGAGCGGCCCGACGGCGGCCCGCGAGTCCTCGGCGTTCTTGCTGGTCCCGGCCACCTGCCCGACGACGGCGGCGACCCCCGAGCCCGCGACGACCCCTACGCCGGCCCGCAGGAACTTCCGCCGGTCGAAACCCCGGTCGTGCACGAGGTCCACCGGCAGCGCGACCCGGTGCAGCCAGGTGAACACGGCCAGCCCGGCGACGAGCGCGGCCACCGGCGCGAGCAGCGAGACCTGCCCGAGATCGCTGCGCGCGTACACGGCCGCGACGCCGGCGGCCCCGAGCAGGACGACGAGGATCTGCCCCGCGCGGGGCGTCCGGCGCGAGAGCTGCCCGGCCAGCAGCGCGAACAGCACGAGCACCACGGCCAGCCCGATCTTGAGGACCGGCTTGTCCCACGTGCCCAGCGTCCGCTCGGCCCACTTCACGATCCCGGTCGGGCTGTGGTCGATGACGTAGTTGGCGACCGCGATGAAGGGCGAAGCGGTGTAGCCGACGAAGCCGGCGACGAGGTGCCCGACGCCGAGGGCGGCCGCCAGCGCGAGCAGCCCGATGAGGGTCGCGACGGGCAGCGAAAGCCGCCGGGGCGCTTCGGGCGGCGCTTCCTGCAGAGTGCTCACGCCTCCATCTTCGGAGCGGAAGCGTGCAGCGGCTGCCCGATCCCCCTTACGAGCCGGTTACGGCTTCAGGCGAGGGCCTTCCGCAGCCGGTCCTCCTCCACGCGCCAGTACCCGTGCTCGGCGCCGTCGACGAGGATCACCGGGACGCGGTCGCCGTACTCCGCGCGCCACTCCGGGTCCGTGTCGACGTCCTCCGCGCGCCAGGGAACCCCCAGCTCGCCGCAGATCCGGGCGACCTCCGCCTCCGCGACCTCGCAGAGGTGGCAGCCGTCGCGGCCCATGACCGTCACTTCGTGCGCCATGCCGTCCTTACTACCGCAACCGGACCCGGCGCAGCTTGCCGGTCGCCGAGTGCGGCAGCGACTCGGCGAACTCGACCGCGTGCGGCACCTTGTACCCCGCGAGGTGGGCCGCGCAGTGGTCGACGACCTGCTGCTCCGACAGCGACGCCCCGGCCACCGGCACGACGAACGCCTTGACCGCTTCGCCGCTTCGCTCGTCGACGACCCCGACGACCGCGGCCTCGGCCACCTCCGGCAGCTGCCCGATGACCTCCTCCACCTCGTGCGGGAAGACGTTGAAGCCGTTGACGATGATCAGGTCGTTGGCCCGGTCGACCAGGTGCAGGTCGCCGTCGACGTCCAGGTAGCCGACGTCGCCGGTGCGGAACCAGCCCTCGTCGTCCGGCCCGTGGTCGCCGTCGGGCCAGTAGCCGGAGAAGAGGTTGGCGCCGCGGATCGACACCAGCCCGGTCTCGCCCTCGGCCTCGAAGACGTCGTCGACGTCGTCCGGGTCGAGCGGCACGGCCTGGTCGGTGCCGTCGCTGTCGACCAGCCGCAGCTCGACCCCGGGCAGCGGCCGCCCGACCGAACCCGGCTTCGGGTAGCCGGTGACCAGCGTCGACGTCACCACCGGCGCGCACTCGGTGAGCCCGTAGCCCTCGAAGACGTCCAGGCCGGTGGCCTCGCGGACCGCGCCGAGCACCTTCGGGTGCAGCGGCGCGGCGCCGGACGTCATCCGCCGGACCGTGGCCAGCTTCGCGCGCAGCTCGTCGGTGCCCAGCGCGGCGAACTCGGTGTACATCGTCGGGACGCCGGTGATCGTCGTGACGCCGTGCTCGGCGCAGTCGTCCAGCGTGCGCTGCGCCTCGAACCGCTCCGACAGGACCGCGGTCGCACCGACGGCGACCGCGTGCAGCAGGCCGGGGCCGAGGCCGTAGACGTGGAAGAGCGGGATGGTGATCAGGACGCGGTCGTCGTGCTCGAGCGCGCCCTCGACCTCGCCGATCTGCGCCAGGTTCGCCAGCAGCGCGCGGTGCGACAGCATCACGCCGCGCGGCGGCCCGGTGGTGCCCGAGGTGTAGGAGACGACGGCGATGTCCTCCCCGGCCCGGCCGGCATCGACGGATTCGATTGCTCCATCCGGGTCGGATTCCGGAGTGAGACCGGTCACGCCGTCCGGGAACGCCTCTTCGGCGTCGCGCGTGATGACAACCTTGGCACCGCTGTGCTCGAGCAGCTTCTCGAGCTCGGGTCCCGGCGCCTGCGGCGACAGCGGCACGACGACCGCGCCGGCGCGCAGCGCGCCGAAGAACGCGATCACGAAGTCCACCGACGTCGGCAGCCGCAGCGCGACCCGGTCGCCGGGCTCGACGCCCGACTCCGCGAGCCGCCCGGCCTGCGCCTGGACAGCGGCCTCGACCTGGCGGTAGCTCAGGCCGCGCCCGGTGCCGGTCTCCTGCACGGCCGGGTGGTCCGGCCACGTCGCCGCGGCCCGCGTGAGCAGCCCGCCGACCCCCGACTGCGTCCCCTCTGGAGCACTCACGCGCGATCCACCTCTCCTCGCCCGGCCCAAACCGTTGCAAGTCTGTCATTCGGAGCGACGTCATGGGTGCTGACCGCGAGCGTCGCGTCTGCACAACCCCGGAGCCACTACCTACTTCGCGGTAACTACACGTATGCTGCACTGCGTCGTGGGGGTGGCGGTGATCACCACCACGACCGGAGAGAGGGAGTCGCCGTGACGAACTTGCTTGCCCACGAGGTCGTGGGGCACGCGAGCCGGCAGGCCCCTGCTCGCCGGAGTTCCGGGGGTACCGTGGCCCGCTGGGCCAGCTTCGCCGCCGGAGGTGCCGCCCGATGACCGTGCCGACCGCCGTGAGCCGCGGGCCCGTCTTCATGTTCGCCGAGCGCGTGTTCGGGCGTTCCCCGTCCGTGCCGGTGAGCAGGCAGGCGTCCGACGACGAACGCGCCGAAGCGGCGAAGGCCGAGGCGTGGGACCTCGTGCGCGCCGCGCAGGAGGGCGACACGTCCGCGTTCGGCCGGCTCTACGACCGCTACGTCGACGTCGTCTACCGGTACGTGCTGTTCCGCCTCGGCGACCGCGACCTGGCCGAGGACGTCACCAGCGAGACGTTCCTGCGCGCGCTGCGCCGGATCACGTCGGTGAGCTACCAGGGGCGTGACGTCGGCGCCTGGTTCGTCACCATCGCCCGCAACCTCGTACTCGACCACGTGAAGTCGAGCCGGTTCCGCCTCGAGGTCGTCACCGACGACGTGACCGAGCCGGGTTCGGCGCCGTTCAGCGTCGGCGCGAGCGTCCAGGCGGGTCCCGAGCAGGAGGCGATCAGCCGCGCGACCCGCACCGAGCTGCTCCGCTGCGTCGCCGAACTGGGCGATGACCAGCGGGAATGCATCATCCTGCGGTTCCTGCAGGGCCTGTCGGTGGCGGAGACGGCGCAGATCATGAACCGCAACGAGGGCGCGATCAAGGCGCTCCAGCACCGCGCGGTACGCCGTTTGGCACAACTTCTGCCCACGGGGTTGCGCTGATCCCGCGAACTTTTCGGCCCATCGATCGAATCCGGTAACCCCGGCGGCTTCTGGATCGTTACTCCTGCCAGACCGGTGTCAGGACCGGCCGTGGCCCGAGATGGAGCAGCGCAGTGAGGTTTGCGCGTGAGCGAGCCGAGATCGATCGGTTCGCACGTGCCCTGGAGCCGTCCCCCGTGGCGCGGGACGGCGAGTTCGCCGACGAGCTGGCTCTCGTCGGCGCCCTGCGCGAGCTCGGGGCCGCCGGGGCCCCGGACCTGGAGACCCGGCAGCGGATCCGCGCGGAGATCGCGGGCCGCCTGGAGACGGCGGCGGTCACCCCTGGTCGGAGGTGGCGGCCGCGGACCGCCGACCTGGTGGCCGCCGCGCTCTTCCTCTTCCTCGTCCTCTCCGGGCTGACGCTCGTCCTTTCCCGCAACGCGCTCCCGGGCGACCCGCTCTACGGCGTCAAGCGCGCCGGGGAGTCGACGGCGCTGGGGCTGACGTTCGGCGACGAGGCCAAGGCCCGCAAGCACCTCGAGTTCGCGACCAACCGCGTCACCGAGATGGGCGAGCTGGCGTCGGAAGGCGCGAGCGACGCCGACTACCGGACGGCCTACGACGACTTCGCGGCCGACCTGAAGGCCGGGGTCGCCCAGATCGCGACCGTGGCGACCAGCGAAGGCGGCGGCGCGCAGGCGCTGTCCGACGTCCGGCTGTGGGCCCGCAACCAGGAGGCGCGGCTCGCGGCGCTCCCGGCCGGCTCGGCCCCGGTGTTCGACGACGTCCGCGACCTGCTCGGCAAGGTCCAGGAGCGCACGAGCGGCCTGGCGGCGCGGATGAACTGCTACCAGATCACCACCGGGTCGTCCGACGATCTGGGCCTCATCCCGGCGACCGGCGAATGCACGCAGCGGCCCACCCCGTCTTCGGGCGGCGAGCCGACGTCGGCGGCTCCGCAGTCGTCGACCGAGAGCACCGCGCCGGTGGCGACCGGCACGCAGCTGCCGCCGTCGGACGCCGCGGCGACGCCGGGCCTGCCCGCGCCGACCGGCGGGGTCACGCCGCCGCCGGTGTACGGCCAGGTGCCGACGACCACGCAGCCGCCGCCGGTGACCTCGACCACGCAGCCGCCCCCGCTGGTTTCGATCCCGCCGCTGCTCCCGGGTCTGCCCCCGATCGTGATCGGCTGAGGTCCGGGCCACACCCGCGACGCCGCCGTGGGCAGCTCGCTACGCTGTGCGAAGGAGACGTGGAGGCGGTGTACGTGTCAGCTTGGCGTGGCAAGGACAGAAGTCAGGAGCTCGAACGGCTCGCCGCGCTGGCGGGCGAGGCGTCGGCCGAAGCCGCTCACGCCCTGTCCGAACCCCCGGCTCCGCCCGCGCCGCCGGACCTGACCGCGGCCGCGTTCTTCGACGTCGACAACACGATGATGATGGGCGCGTCGATCTTCTACTTCGCCCGCGGGCTGGCGGCGCGCAAGTTCTTCACGTCGTCCGACCTGGCCGGGTTCGTCTGGGGCCAGGTCAAGTTCCGCCTCGGCGGCCGCGAGAACAAAGAGGACATCAAGACCCACCGCGAGCGCGCACTGTCCTTTGTGGCCGGCCGCACGGTGGCCGAGCTGACGTCGATCAGCGAAGAGATCTACGACGAGCTGATGGCGGACAAGATCTGGTCCGGCACGCGCGCGCTCGCCCAGATGCACCTGGACGCCGGGCAGCGCGTCTGGCTGGTGACGGCGACCCCGATCGAGCTGGCGGCGATCATCTCCCGCCGGCTGGGGCTCACCGGCGCGCTGGGCACGGTCGCCGAGACCCGCGACGGTGTGTACACGGGCCGGCTGGTCGGCGACCTGCTGCACGGCCGCGCGAAGGCGCACGCGGTGCGCGCGCTGGCGTCCCGCGAGGGGCTGAACCTCAAGCGCTGCACGGCGTATTCGGACTCGGCCAACGACATCCCGATGCTGTCGGCGGTGGGCACGGCGGTGGCGGTCAACCCGGACGGCGGGCTGAGGGACGTGGCCCGCGCGCGCGGCTGGGAGATCCGCGACTTCCGGACGGGCCGCAAGGCGGCGAAGATCGGCGTGCCATCGGTGCTGGGCGCGGGCGCGTTGGCCGGTGCCGTGGCGGCGGGGATGGCTTACCGCCGCCGCTGAGGCACGTCAGCCGCGGAAGACCGACTTGCGCTGCGAAAGCCGCTGGTACAGCGTCTGCTGGATCGACTCGCGCACCTGGTCCGTCAGCTGGAACACCAGCATCGGGTCCTCGACGGCCTCCGGCTCGAACTCGTCGGTGCGGATCGGCTCGCCGAACTCGATGCTCCACTTCGTCGGCAGCGGAATCGCACCCAAGAGCCCGAACATCGGGAAGAACGGCGTCACCGGGAAGTACGGCAGCCCGAGCATCCGCGCCAGGACCTTGATGTCGCCCAGCTTCGGGTAGATCTCCTCCGCGCCGATCACCGACACCGGGATGATCGGGACGCCCGCGCGCAGGGCCGCCGAGACGAACCCGCCGCGGCCGAAGCGCTGCAGCTTGTAGCGGGACGAGAACGGCTTGCCGACCCCCTTGAACCCCTCGGGCCACACGCCGACCAGCTCGCCGCCGCGCAGGAGGCGTTCCGCGTCCTCGTTGCAGGCCAGCGTCTGGCCGGACTTGCGGGCGAACGACCCGACCAGCGGCACCTGGAACACCAGGTCCGCGCCGAGGCCACGCAGGTGCCGGCCGCCCGTTTCGTCGTGGACGGCGACCGCCGTCATCAGCGAGTCGAGCGGGATCGTGCCGGAGTGGTTGGACACCAGGAGCGCGCCGCCTTCGAGCGGCAGGTTCTCGACGCCGTACGTGTCGACGCGGAACCACTTCTTGTACAGCGCGCGCAGCGGCGGCAGGAACACCGCGTCGGTCAGCTCGGCATCGAAGCCGAACTCGTCGACCGTGTAGTCGCCGGTCAGCCGGTCCCGGATGAAGCCGAGCGCCGAGCGCGCGGCGTCGGAAAGCGGCTCGGGCGCCTCTTCCCGCTCGGCGCCGGGGAACGCGACGACCGGCGCGTCCACCCGCGCGGCTTCTTCCCGGCGGCCGCCCGGCTGGGCCTCCGGCTTCTCCCGGCCCGGCCCGTGCAGCGGGATGACCTGCGCCTCGGCACCGCCCACCGTCTCCGCCTCGCTTCCGAAGTCGTCCAAGTCGTGCGGTCTGCTCACCGGCTCTGCCCCGTCGCCGCCGCGACAAGCACCTTGCCGGCCAGGCCGGCCAGCTTGCCGCCGTCGAGCACCGGCCTCAAGCCACGTCCGGCGATGTAGTCGTCGAACGCCTCACGCGTCGTCCACCGCGGGGTGTAGCCGAACTCTTCCTTCAGCTTCGTGATGTCGACGACCCGGCCGAAGTTCAGCAGCCGGACCTGGTCGGCGGAAAAGTCCACGACGCGCGCGCCGCGCAGGACCTTGCCCACCGACGGCACCACGCTCCGCGGCATCGGCAGCTCGACCCGGCCCGCTCGCCGGATCGCCTGCGAGAGGGTGAGTACCCCCTCCGATCCGACGTTGAACACGCCGGGTTTGTCGCTCAGGGTCGCGCGTTCCAGCACGGACAGCGCGTCCGAAGAGTGCAGCAGCTGGATCCGGGCGTCGTAGCCGAAGACCGTCGGCACGACCGGCAGCGCGAAGTAGCGCGAAAGGACCGTGTCGGTCTCGGGACCGATGATGTTGGCGAAGCGGAACAGCGTCGTGGTGATGTCGGGGCGGCGCCGCACCAGGCCGCGCACGTACCCCTCCATTTCGACGGCGTCCTTCGCGTACCCGCTGGTCGACGTCGGGATCAGCTCGGAGTCCTCGGTGAACACCGCCTGCGAGCGGGCGCCGGCGCCGTAGACCGCCGCCGTCGACTTGACCACCAGCTTCTTCACCAGCGGCGAGCGCTGGCACGCGGCGAGCAGCCGCATGGTGCCGATGACGTTGACTTCCTTGATGGCGGTGCGGCGCCCCGGCCCGGCCGGGTGCGCGGTGCAGGACGCGTGCACCACGGTGTCCACTTCGGCCGTGCTGATCACCTTGGCGATCAACGGGTTCCGGATGTCCGCCCGGACGAACTCGGCGTGGCCCATGCGCTGCAGCACCGTCTTGTCCGGCGCCACCGTGTCGACACCGATGACCCGCTCGAAGTCGGGGTTGTTGCCCAGCCGGGCGAGGAGCTTCCCGCCCAGTTCCCCGGCGACCCCGGTGACGAGCACGATGTTCGACGGCATGCGACTCCCTGCGGCGTAGGGCGTGGTGGGGGTGGACGATCACCCGATGTGCGCGGGCCTGCACTCACTGGAAGCATCGCGCGGACGCCCTTGAGATGTTACCGCTCATTAGTGGTAGCTCCAGGGTGTCTTACGTGCTATTAACCGCCATCCCCCGGAAAGCGACGAAGGCCTCACTCGAACGGGGGGAACCGACCCACCACATGGACGTGGCCCGTCCAGAGACTGGACGGGCCACGGCTGCGCACGGCTGGGTTTACTTGCCGGCCTTACGACGCTGCACTCGCGTGCGGCGAAGCAGCTTGCGGTGCTTCTTCTTCGACATGCGCTTGCGGCGCTTCTTGATCACAGAGCCCATGGGCGCTCCTTAGGTCGTCGTCGGTCACGCTGCCCGGCGCAGCGTCCAACGGGTGGAGCGCACAGGCACGAGCGGTTTTCCAGGTTACCCGGCACCCGGTGCGGGCCGGTCGGCGGGCACGTCGTAAGGCGACGTGCCGCCGGCCGCGACGTCGATCAGCCGACGTCGTAATAAGCGCCCTGGAGGTACTCGTGCACTGCTTTTTCCGGCACCCGGAAGGACTTCCCGACCCTGACGGCGGGCAGTTCACCCGAGTGCACGAGACGGTAGACGGTCATCTTGGAGACCCGCATCAGCGTGGCCACCTCGGCGACCGTCAGGAACTGGACCTGCCCGACTGCCGGCAGATCCTCCTTCTTGTTCGGCGACATGTTTACCGCGTCCTTCGACACGTGTCGCGCCACGAGGCTTCCCCACCTGTGGTATCGACACGCACGTGCTCTATCGAGAGTAGCGGGACTGGTGGGACTAATGCGACGCCTGTCACCGAGATGGGCTCCTACCTGCGCTAACGCACAGCCACCCGCGCGTGCAAGACCTCCGGAATCGCCCATTACGGCGAATCCGGGCGCGCGGTCCCCGGTTCGAGGGGCAGCCGCAGGGCCCGGACGGTGAACGAGACGGCGTGGTACCACCCGCAGACGAGCAGCAGGTCGAGGGCGCCGTCCTCGCCGACGGCGTGCTCGAGGTCCGCCCAGGTGCCATCGGAGAGGTCGTAGGTGGCGTGGAGTTCGTCGACGGCTTCGAGGACCGCGCGGTCGCCCGCGTCCCAGCACCCGTCGGCCGGGCTGCCGGCGGCGAGCGAACGGATCTGTGCCGCGTCGAGGCCGGCCTTCTCGGCAAAGGTGGCGATGTGGATGCCCCACTCGTAGCCGGCCCCGCAGAGCGCGGCCGTGCGGTCGATGACCAGCTCACGCTGCCGGACGGTCAACGCCGACTGCCTCGAGAAGTAGTACCGCCCCCAGTCCGCGACACCCCGGGCCAGCTCCGGCCGGCGGGCCCAGACGCGGAAGAGCGCGATCGGCGGTCCGAGCCGGTCGAGCACTTCGGCCGTCCCGGCGTCGAACGGCGGCTCGAGGGGCACGATCCGCGGCTGCTTCGATTTCAGAGGCATACCGGGGACGCTAACATCGGCGCTTCGGAAAGGAAAGCAATGACGGCACCTCTGCCCGGCCGCCCGGTCCGCGGTTCGACGACGGGCCGCCCGATCATGGCGCTGCTCGACCTGCTCGGCCGGCGGTGGACGCTGCGGATCCTCTGGGAGCTGCGCGACGACGAATCTTTGACGTTCCGCGCGCTCCAGCAGCGTTGTGACGGAGTGTCGTCGAGCGTGCTGGCCACGCGGCTGCGCGAACTGGGCGAGGCCGACCTGGTCGGGACCGCCGAGGGCTACTCGCTCACCGAACAGGGCCGGTCGTTGTTCGGGACGCTGGTCCAGCTCGACGCATGGGCGGCGGACTGGCGGCCGCGTCAGCCTTCGTGAGCCTTGCCCAGCTCCACGGACCGGTCCTTGGCGGCCTCGATGGCGGCGAGCATCGCGGCCCGGACGCCGTGCTTCTCCAGCTCGCGGATGGCGTTGATGGTCGTCCCGGCGGGCGACGTCACGGCCTCGCGCAGCAGCACCGGGTGCTCTTCGGATTCGGCGAGCATCTTCGCCGCCCCGACGGCCGACTGGATGATCAGCTGCCCGGCGAGCGCGCGCGGCAGGCCCAGGAGGATGCCGGCGTCGATCATGGCCTCGACCAGGTAGAAGAAGTAGGCCGGGCCGGAGCCCGAGAGGGCGGTCACGGCATCCTGCTGAGCCTCGGGCACCTCGACGACCTGCCCGACGTGCGAGAGCAGGTCACGCACGACGGCGAGGTGCTCGGCGGTGGCGTGCCGGCCGGCGGAGATGGCGCTCATGGCCTCGTTGACCAGCATCGGCGTGTTCGGCATGACCCGCACGACGGGAACGCCCTCGGCCAGCCGCCGCTCGTACAGCGAGGTGGGCAGGCCCGCGCAGAGCGAGACGACGAGCGAGGTCGGGCCGAGCAGCGGCGCAAGTTCGTCGAGCACGGGCTCGATGTCCTGCGGCTTCACGGCGACAACGAGCACATCGGCGCGCTTCGCGGCTTCCTCGACCTCGACGCCACGGACGCCGTAGCGCGCGGTGAGCTCTTCGACGCGCGCCGGGTATCGCTCGGTGAAGAGCAGATCGCCCGGCTCGTGGCCGCCGTGCAGCAGCCCCGAGAGCAACGCCTCGCCGATCTTTCCCGCACCCAGCACCGCGATGACCGTCATGGCGTAAAGCGTGCCAAACGCGCTTCAGGCGCCCGGTGCCGGGGCGAGGCCCGCTGCCGGCCTGGGTTCGGTTCCCGCGCCTCCCCGCCCCGGCGCACCGGTCGCCCCGGTCTTGAATGAGTCATTCAGGACCACCGAAGACCTGAATGACTCATTCAAGACGCCCGCCGGCCGGTTCCGGCGCCGGGCAAACGCGCTTCAGGCGCCCGGTGCCGGGGCGAGGCCCAGCTGCCGGGCCTGGCACACCAGCCGCCCCTGGGAGTCGACCACCGTCGCGTCCGAGTCGAACCACGACTCGTGGACCGACCTGGACTCCACCACCACCCGCAGCCACCCCGGCGCCGGCCGCGTCCGCAGCAACGCCGTCAACTGGACCGTCGGTGCCCACCCGATCCGCCCCAGGTTCATCACCACCGGCGGGTTCACGTCGGACGCCAGCAGCGTGAAGTACGGATCCACCAGCCCGTGCCGGGGCCGCACCCACAGCCGCATCCGGGGCGGCTCGCCCGTGCGGCCCGCCAAGTACCCCGCCGTCGCCGGGTCCAGGCGGACCTCGCACCCCTTGGCCAGGTTGAACGGCCCCTCCGTGCTCTCCGCCATCGCCAGCGCGCCCGGGGACGGCTCGGCGGGCATCGACGGCACGTCCGTCCACTCCGGCCGCCGCATCGGCAGCCGGCCGGTCGTCACGCGCGCCTCGACGCAGCTGCGGCCGCGCTGCTCCAGCCGGACCTCGACCACCGTCGCGCGGCGGCCGACCTTGCGGACGTCCGTGCGCAGCAGCACCGGGCCCAGCGCGGGCGCGTGCAGGAACTCCGCGCTGACCACCAGGGGCTCCGCGTGCGGCTCACCGCGCTCGTGGAGGGCGGCGATCGCCGCCTTGGCCAGCAGGGCCAGCAGGAAACCCCCGTGCGGGTGCGAGCCGATGGCCCACTCCGCACGCAGCACCGCGGTGAAGGTGCCGTCCCCCAGCGACCGCGCCGCACTCGCCGTGTCGAAGGACACGGCGGTGCCGTCCGTACCGCTCACGAACGCGCCGGGCCAATGGGTAAATCCGGGCAGGTGACGATCAACGAGCGCGACGGGTTCACGGTCCGAACTTTACGTGTTCGATCCCGGTAAATGGACCCGGGAGTAGTCGTGTCCGCGCAATTACTGCCCGAGGTGGAATCGCGCGAACAGCAATGCCTCCGCCAGATCACGGACCCGCTCGGCACCGGTGACGGCGTGCCGGGTGTTGATCTCCAGCACGATCTGGCCGCCGAAACCGCTGCTGACCAGCTTCTCCAGCAGCGCGGCGCAGGGCTGGCCACCCCGCCCGGGCACCAGGTGTTCGTCCTTCGGGACGCCGGTGCCGTCCGCCAGATGGACGTGCGAGAGGCCTTCGCCCATCCGCTCGGCGAGCGCGAGGGCGTCCATCCGGGCTGCCGCTGTGTGGGACAGGTCGAGCGTGTAGTGCCGGAAACCGACGTCCGTCGGGTCGATCGACGGCCGGAACGCGGAGACGCGCGAATTCTTCGAACCACCCGGCGGGCGCACCTTGAACATGTTCTCGACGGCGATTTCGATCCCGCTGGACTCCTCCAGCTCGTCGACGAGATCACCGAAGGCGTCGCCGTAGCGCCGCTGCCACCGGAACGGCGGGTGCACGACGACGGTCCGCGCGCCGAGCTCCTGCGCGGCCTCGACGGACATCCGCAGCCGCACGACCGGGTCCGGCGACCAGATCCGCTGCGTGATCAGCAGCGACGGCGAGTGGATCGACAGCACGCGCACCCCGGTCCGGCGCGACCACCGGCGCAGGGCGCTGACGTCCTGGCTGACCGCGTCGGCCCACACCATGACCTCGACGCCGTCGTAGCCCAGCTCGGCGGCGAGCTCGAAGGCGGTCCCGGCCTTGAGGGGCCACACGGACGCCGTGCTGAGCCCGACGGGGACCGGCTGCTCGTCTGTCACGCGCGCCATCCTGCCTCGTCACCGAGGGTGCGGAGCAGGGGCACGCGCGGAAGGGGACGCGGATCTCACCGCGTCCCCGCGCGCGTCAGCGGCCGACGAGCAGCAACGCCGCCGGCGAGACCGTCACCACCAGGCCGACCAGCACCGCCAGCACGGTCGTCTGCAGGTCCTCGGCGCGGCGGATCTTCCGCACGATCCAGACCAGTGCGACGACCACCAGCAGCGCGGCCACCAGCGCGGCGGCCGGGATGTTCACCCACAGCCAGTTGAAGCCGAGCCACACGGCCGCGCCGCCGACGACGCCCAGCGCCAGCTGGCCGGCCAGCGCCAGCCACGCCTTGCCGGGCGAGGCCGTGGGCTCCGGCTCCGCGACCGGCTCGGGCGCGTCGTCGTACTCGTCGTCCTCGTAGCCGTCGGCCTGCTCGTAGCCGTAGTCGTCCTGCTCGAAGTCCGGGCCGCCGTCCGGGTAGCCGTCGGCGAACTCGCGCTCGTACGGCGCCAGGTCGTCCGGGATCGGCGCCCGCGACGCGCGGTCGCCGGGTGCGAACGGCATCGGCGGCGGGTACGCGCCGGTCGGCGGGCCCGCGTCGTACGCGGCCTGGTAGCCGCTGCTCTCCGGCGCGAAGCCGTCGGGCTCGAAGTCGTCTTCGGGGTAGCCGTCGGCCGGGGTGTCGCCGGGCACCACCGGCATGACGCCGATCTCGGTGTCCTCCAGCTGCTCCTTCTGCCGGCGCTTGCGCCAGTTCGCGAGCCCACCCGGCGTCGACGGCTCGTCGGGCTTCGCCGGCGGCGCGGGCGGCGGCGGGGGCTGCTCGTGCACGACGGCGTCGAACTGCTCGGTGTAGGCCTCCTGCTGCGGCTGCGGACGGCGGGCCGGGCCGCGGCGCGGGCGCCCGGGCGCGGCCGGCGGCGTCGCGAACTTCCCGCTGGCCATCGGGGGCGGCGGGACGTCGACGTCGGCGTCCGGGGTGCCGTTGAGGCCGTCGAGCCGGGCCGACAGCGGCCCGCTGGGCGGCGGCGTCGGCAGCTGCTGCGACGGCTGGGGCGGCGGGACCGGCAGTTGCTGCGAGGGCGGCGCGGGACGGCGCCGGACCGGCGGGACGGCCCCGCGGGTCTCCTCGGCTGGCGGCGGCGTGGGCAGCTGCTGCGACGGCTGCGGCGGCGGGGTCGGCAGCTGCTGGGACGGCTGCGGGGGTGGCGGCTGGCGCCGCGGCGCGCGCGGCGGCACGGGCAGCGGCGCCGACTCCTGCGGGCGCGAGAACTGACCGGACTCCTGCGGCGGCCGGCTGAACTGGGTCGGCTCCTGCTGCGGCGGGCGCGCGTACTGGCCGGACTCGGCGCCACCGGGCGCGGGGCGGGCCGGCGGGGGCGGCGGGACCGGCCGCGGCAGCGGCTGCGAGTCCTGCGGGACCGCGCGGGGCGCGGGCGGCGGCGGGGAGGGCGGCTCGGCGCGCCGCCGTCCGGTGGGCCGGTTCGGCGGGGGCGGCGTGCCTTCCGAGGCGACGCGGTCGATGATCGCCTGCGGGCCGGTGTCGCTCACGCCCGGACGGCGGTGCGAGCCGGTCGGCCCCGGGGTCTCCGGGGTGGCCGGCTCGTCGTCGTCATCGGCCGCGCGGCGGCGGCGACGGCGACCGCCGTCGACCTGGGCACCGTGCTGGGCGAGCAGCTCGGCCACGGTCTTCTGCGGCTGGTCGCCTCCGGTCTGGTCCGTCATACCTGGTCGTCCCCTGCGCGCTCTGGGTTCTCGGCACTCGGCGAAGCGGTACCTGACGGCACGCCGGCGGCGCCGCGCGCGCTGTACGCCGACCTCTGCATGTCCGTCACCTCTCCACCGTGCCCGTTGTCCGTCCGGGAAGTCCAGCCGCGTGCTTTCACCGGTCCTCCTGTGCGCCGAAGCGCCCCACGAGGGCGGCTCCAGTCTCATCCGCGCCGTTCGAATGGTCCAGCCGCCGCAGGATGACACCCTCTCGCAGAGCCCACGGGCAGATCTCGAGTTCCGCCAAACCGAGCGCCCGCATCGTGGCCTGCGCGACGAGCGCGCCCGCCACCAGCTGGTGCGACCGGCTCGGGCTGACGCCCTCGAGCTGGGCCAGATCGGCCGACGTCATCCGCGAGATGAAGGCCAGGAGCTGGCGCAACGCGGTGTCCGTGAGCGTACGTCGGACGCGCGGGCCCGCCGCCGAGGGGGCGGCGCCGGTCAGCCGGGCGAGGGACCGGAACGTCTTCGACGTCGCGACGACGCGGTCGGGTTCACCCCATTTGGTGACCTTGCGGGTGAGGTCGGTGAGCTGGTCGTCCAGCCACGCCGACGTCGCGACGAGCTCGGAGCGCGTCGGCGGGTCGTGCTTGAAGCGGGTGCGCGTGGTGCGGCCCGCGCCCAGCGGCAGCGATTCGGCCAGGACGGGCTCTTCGTCGCGGCCCATCGCGATCTCCAGCGAGCCGCCGCCGATGTCGAGCACGAGCAGCTGCCCGGCGGACCAGCCGTACCACCGCCGGACGGCCAGGAAGGTGAGCCGGGCTTCGTCGGTACCGGAAAGGACCTGCAGCTCGACGCCGGTCTTGTCGGCGACACGGGCGAGGACCTTGGCCGAGTTCTTCGCTTCGCGGACGGCGGACGTGGCGAACGCCATGACTTCCTGGCAGCCGAGCCGCGCGGCGGCGTCCTTCGCGGATTCGACCGCGGTCACGAGGTCGTCGGCACCGGCCTTGCTGAGCTCGCCACCCGGGGTGAGCTGCTCGGCCAGGCGCAGCACGGACTTTTCGGAATGCATCGGCGTCGGGTGGGCGCCACGGTGGGCGTCGACCACGAGCAGGTGGACGGTGTTGGAACCGACGTCGAGTACCCCTAGGCGCACGGGGGTCCACGGTACCGGCCCCAGCGCCAGGTCTCGAACTTGTAACCGAAAACACTCGGTGCGGTACCGCCCCGGCGCGCCTCCACGCGGGAGCGGTACCGCCCAAAAGGGACTTACGTCTCGAACTTGTAGCCGAGGCCGCGAACCGTCACCAGGTGCCGCGGCGAGCCCGGGTCCGGCTCGATCTTCGAGCGCAGCCGCTTCACGTGGACGTCGAGCGTCTTCGTGTCGCCCACGTAGTCCGCGCCCCACACCCGGTCGATCAGCTGGCCGCGTGTCAGCACCCGGCCGACGTTGCGCAGCAGGTACTCCAGCAGGTCGAACTCCTTGAGCGGCAGCGACACCTCGGCGCCGTCCACCGTCACGACGTGCCGCTCGACGTCCATCCGGACCGGGCCCGCCGACAGCACCAGCGGGGCCAGCTCGCCGTCAGTGCCCGGCTCGCCGCCGCGGCGCAGGACCGCGCGGACCCGCGCGATCAGCTCACGCGCCGAGTACGGCTTCGTCACGTAGTCGTCCGCGCCCAGCTCCAGGCCGACGACCTTGTCGATCTCGCTGTCGCGCGCCGTCACCATGATCACCGGCACGGCCGAACGCTGGCGCAGCTGCTTGCAGACGTCGGTGCCGCTCATGCCGGGCAGCATCAGGTCGAGCAGCACGATGTCGGCGCCGTTGCGGTCGAACTCCTCCAGCGCGGCCTGGCCCGTCCCGGCGACGGCCGCGGTGAACCCTTCCTTGCGCAGCAGGAAGGCGAGGGGGTCGGCGAACGACTCCTCGTCCTCGACGATGAGAACCCTGGTCACAGGTTTCCTCCATGATCTGGGCTGTCCTGCCCGGTAACCACGAGCCTCGGGGTGCGCTCGGGGGTCTTCTCCTGCCGAGGTGCCGGCGAGGTCTTGGCGCCCTTGGCCGGCTCCGTGGCCGGCTCGGGGCGGACGTGCGCGGGGATGCGCAGGGTGAACGTCGAGCCGGTGCCCGGCCGGCTCCACAGCCCGACCGAGCCGCCGTGGTTGGCCGCGACGTGCTTGACGATCGCCAGGCCGAGCCCGGTGCCGCCGGTGGCGCGCGAGCGGGCCTTGTCGGCGCGGTAGAAGCGCTCGAACACGCGCTGCTGCTCGTCCTCGGCGATGCCGATGCCGCGGTCGGTGACGGCGATCTCGACCATCCCGTCGGCCAGGCGCCTGCTGATCGACACCGGGCTGCCGGCCGGCGAGTACGCGACGGCGTTCTCCAGCAGGTTCGACAGCGCGGTGACCAGCAGCGTGCGGTCGCCCTCGATGAGCAGGCCGCTGGGGGTGTCGGTGGTGATCCGGATGTCGGCCGACTCGGCCGAGAGCGTCGTGCGGCCGAGCGCCTCGCGGACGACGGCGTCGACCTCGACGACGTTGAGGTCCGGCAGCCGCTCGGCGCCCTGCAGGCGGGACAGCGCGATCAGCTCGGTGACGAGCTGGCCCAGGCGCGTCGACTCGCGGAGGATCTTGCCGCCGAAGCGGCGGACCTCCTCGACGTCCTCGGCGGCGTCGAGCACGGCCTCGGTGAGCAGCGCGATCGCGCCGACCGGGGTCTTGAGCTCGTGGCTGACGTTGGCGACGAAGTCGCGGCGGACGGCCTCCAGCCGGATGGCCTCGGAGTGGTCGACGGCCTCGACGACGGTGAAGCCGTCGCCGAGCGGCCGGACCTGGCCGAGCACCGCCTCCGGCTGGCGGCCGCGCGCTTCGAGCGGCGAGAGATCGATTTCCAGCGGTTCGTCGGTCTCGACGACCTGCTCGGCGGCCTTGCGGGCCCGCGGGTCGGCCTGGTTGACCTTCACCAGCCCGAGCTCGTAGGCGCGCGGGTTGTGCAGCACCATGTCGCCGAACCGGTTGAGGACGACGACGCCGTTGTGGGACGAGCGGACCAGCCGTTCGAGGAGCTCCGCGACGGTCGGGCCCGGCGGCCGGGCCTCTTCGCGCCGGGTACGAGCCCGGGCGATGAGGTAACCGGCCACCGCACCGGCCACCAGTGCTCCGATGGCCAGTGCGAGTGAAACAGGCGTGGTCACAGGCCGATCGTAAGCTGAGAAGTGGCCCTTCGGCCTAGCGTTGTCCGCCTTGTCGTGAGCACCGCGACACCTGGCGAGGACATGTTCGCCGGTGCTTCAGCCCGCGTTCACCCGATCGATTCCGCGGCGAGACATTCCGGGTGAATCACCCGGCGGTGTCGAGGGTCTTCAGATCGTCGTCGGTGAGCTCCAGGGCGGCCGCGGCGACGTTCTGCTCGAGGTGCGCGACGTCGCCGGTGCCCGGGATGGCGAGCACATGCGGTCCTTGGTGGAGGGTCCACGCGAGCCGCACCTGGGCCGGGGTGGCGTCGTGCCGGCGGGCGACCTCGGCGACGCGCGCGTCCTCGCCCGTCCCGCTCGCGACCGCGAAGAAGGGCACGAAGGCGATGCCGTGCTCGGCGCACATCCTGACGATCTCGTCGTCCTCGCGGCGCGCGGTGAGGCCGTACTGGTTCTGGACGCAGACGACCGGCGCGATCGCGAGGGCCTCGGTGAGGTGCGCCGGCCCGATGTTGGAGATGCCCAGCTCGCGGATCAAGCCCTGTTCCCGCAGCTCGGCGAGGGCGCCGAAGCCGTCGGCGAGCGAGCCTTCGCCGCGGTCGAGCGCCTGGCCGATCCGGTAGTTGACGACGTCGAGGTGGTCCAGACCCAGCTCACGCAGGTTCTGCTCGACCTGGGCGCGCAGCTGCTCCGGCCGGGCGGTGTAGAAGGTGCCCTCGTAGTCGCGGCCGGGGCCGACCTTGGTCGTGATCGTCAGGTTGTCGTAGGGCGAGAGCGCGCTGTTGATCAGCTCGTTCGCCGAGCGCGGGCCGGCGAAGTAGAACGCGGCGGTGTCGATGTGGTTGACGCCGAGTTCGACAGCCCGGCGCAGCACGGCCAGCGACGTTTCGCGGGCGCGGATACCACCGTCCGAAGTGGACATCAGGCGCATCGCGCCGAAGCCGAGCCGGTTGACTTCGAAGGAGCCGAGCTGCCAGGTGCCCGCCGCGGCGGCGGGGAGGGTCGTGTTCGTGGTCATGGCTCCAGCTTTCCGAGGGAGCGCCGTTGACCTCCGCGTTTGGCATCTTGCTGCCACACTGGAATGCGTGGAGAGAGTCAGTGACGTCGTCGTCGTGCGCGGCGAAGCCGAGCTGTTCGAGCGCACCCAGCACCTGTTCGCGACCGCGACCGAGATTTCGTGCGCGGCCCGCGACCTGCACACCTGGTCGGTGGCGCACCCGAGCGCGCCGGAACGCGAGCAGGCCGTGCGCACGACATCGGTGCGCAAGATGTACCTGCCCGGCGTCCTGTTCGACCCGGCATTGGCCGAGCACCTGCGGTTCATGGCGACGCACGGCGCGCGCATCCGGATCACCGAGCGCGAGGTCAACGAGACGATCCTGCTGGACCGCCGGATCGCGATCGTCGCGGGCGACCACGTCGGCGGGGTCCGCAGCTACACCGTCGTCAGCAGCCCGGAGCTGGTCCAGGGCATCCAGTCGCTGTTCGAGGCGGCCTGGGCGGGCGCCACCGACCTCGAGTCGTACCAGGCGCGGTTCACCGAGCTGGGCGCGCGGGAGATCCTCGAGCAGCTGGCGTCCGGCTGCAAGGACGAGACGGCGGCCCGCGCGCTCGGCGTCGGCCTGCGGACGTACCGGCGGCGGGTGGCGGAGCTGATGGAGGTCCTCGGCGCGTCGTCCCGGTTCCAGGCCGGGGCCCGGGCGCGCGAGGCCGGGCTCCTGTGAGACGAGCGGTCCTGGCGCTGGTCCTGACGACCTCGGCGTGCACGTCGGCGATCTCCGGCACGGCCACGCCCCTCACCGGCAACCTCGCGCTCGTCAACGCGCCCGGGACGGCCGCCGCGCTCGACGCGGTGAAGACGGCGGCCGAGGCGGTGTTCAGCTATGACTCGGCGAACCCGGCGGCGTTCGACCAGGCCGTCGCGGCGAACGTCACCGGGGCGGCGAAGGACCAGCTCACGACGCTGTTCGACACCATCAGGAAGACCCCGCAGCCGGTCCGCCTGATCACGCGGGTGCGGCAGGCGGCGGCGCTGGAGTTCACCGGCGACCGGGTCCGCGAACTGGCCGTGCTCCAGCAGGACAGCGGCACCACGAAGGGGCTGGCCACGGCCGCGTTCACCGCGGTGCGGACCGGCGGCCGCTGGCAGCTTTCGGACCTCGCGCTGAACCCGGCGCAGCCGCCGCCGCCCGCACCGCACCCGGACGACGGCAGCCTGGCCGGCCTGCGCGATTCGGCGCTGGCCGGCGCGCGCACGGCCGCGGGCGCGTTGTTCACGACCGACAGCGGCGACCCGGAAGGCTCGTACGCGCGGGCCGAAGCGGTCTCGGCCGGGCCGTTGCGGGACGACTACCGGGCGAAGAAGGCGACGTACGTCGACGCGATCCGCAAGAGCGGCACGAAGGTGGCGCTCGGGCCGGACCCGATGGCCGGCGTCACGACGCTGACCGGCGGCGCGGCGACGGTGCTGTTCTTCACGACGCTGAAGGTGACCGGCCCGGCCGGCAGCGCCGACCGCCCGTTCACCACGGAACTCGACCTCACCCGCGTCGGCACGACGTGGAAGGCGACCGCGGTCCGGACGGTCGGCGCCGCCTGAAAAGCGTCAGCGACCCTGGTTGGCGACCGCCGCGGCGGCTTCCTTGGCGGCCTCGGGGTCGAGGTACTCGCCACCGGCCTTGACCGGCTTGAGGTCGGCCGTCAGGTCGTAGCGCAGCGGGATGCCGGTCGGGATGTTGAGGCCGGCGATGTCGGCGTCGGAGATCCCGTCGAGGTGCTTGACGAGCGCGCGCAGCGAGTTGCCGTGCGCGGCGACGAGCACGGTCTTGCCCGCGCGCAGGTCCGGCACGATCTCGGACTCCCAGTAGGGCAGCAGCCGTTCGACGACGTCCTTGAGGCACTCGGTGAGCGGCGCGTCGTCGCCGAGGTCGGCGTAGCGGGGGTCGCCGGCCTGGCTCCACTCGTCCTTCGGGTCGATCGGCGGCGGCGGGGTGTCGTACGAGCGGCGCCAGAGCATGAACTGCTCCTCGCCGAACTCGTCGAGGGTCTGCTTCTTGTTCTTGCCCTGCAACGCGCCGTAGTGGCGCTCGTTGAGGCGCCAGTCGCGCTTCACGGGGATCCAGTGCCGGTCGGCGGCGTCCAGCGCGATGTTCGCGGTGGAGATCGCGCGGCGCAGCAGCGAGGTGTGCACGACGTCCGGCAGGAGCCCGGAGTCGGCCAGCAGCTGCCCGCCCTGCCGGGCTTCGCCTTCGCCCTGCTCCGACAGCGGCACGTCCACCCAGCCGGTGAACAGGTTTTCCGCGTTCCACGTGCTCTGCCCGTGCCGCAGCAGCACCAAAGTCCCAATCTCGGCCATGGGTCTCAGCCTGCCATGACGGACCAGCCGGCCGACTGGTGACCTCACGTCCTACGCAGAGTGTGTTACTACGAAGTAACACCTCACCCTTCGACAAGTCCGAGCGCCAACAACGCGCAAAATCCGCGCTTCAAACTGCACACCGTTATCGCGGCGAGTGAAGTTCACTCGAACGGACTAGTGGGTAGTCTTGTGATTACAGGTCGAGATCTGACAGGTTTGCTTACGTCCCGAGCGGCCGGATTCCACGCACTCCCCGGCCGGTTTCGGGCTTCGACCGCGGCTCGTCTCCCCCTGCCGAGCCGCGGCCCGCCGGCCCCGATGGCACCCCCCTCGTCACCGGGTCCTGATCGGCGGGAACTTCAGCGGGGCGGCTCGAGATCGCGACTCCCCCCTCCCTCGAGCCGTCCCGCCTGCCCCGCTCACCCCCGCCCCTCGTCCCAGCCGCAGTCAGCACCGGAGACCCGGGGTCAAGGGTGAGCGAAGCTCATCGCGAAGCGACGCCGAAGGCGCCCTTGAGGCCGGGTCTCCGGTGTTGAACAATCGAGGGATGAGGAGCGGGGGAAACCCAACTCACCCCTCAATGGTCTCCGGCTTCACCGGACGGCGCCGCCGGTTCAACCGCCAGCCCAGCCACGCGAGCGGCACGATCACCAGCAGGAACGGCGCGATCGCCCCCACCACGGTCAACAACCCGCCGCCGAAGGTCAAGAACGCATCCCACCCACCAGCCAGCCCACCAAGGAACCCACTCCGGTCCTCCGCGGGAGCCGGCGGCGGAGCGGCCACACTCCGGATGCTCATCGAAACCGTCGCCATCGCCACACTCCCGGCAAGCGAGTTCCGCTGCTGCTCCAACGACTCCAGAGCCGACTCACGACTGGTCAGCTCACTCTCGATAGAAGTGATGTCCGACACCGAAGTAGCCTGCGAAAGCAGCGCCCGAATCCGCTCCACGGACTTCCGCTGAGTGGTCAACCGAGCCTCGACATCGACAACCTGCTCAGTCACATCCTGAGTGTTCAACTCCCGCTTGACCAGCGAAGAACCCAAGTGCGACAGCTGGTCCAACACCGGATCCAACCGCTCCGCGGGCACGGCCAGCGACAACGTCGCCAAGTCTTCCCCCGTGCTCTCCTGCCCGGTGTAACCCCCAGCCCCCTGCGCGATCCCCCGAGCCTGAGCCACGACGTCGACGACCTTGGGCGCGGTCAGCTCCAACCGCGCACTACGCGAAAGCTTCCGGTCGGTCGCCCCCGGCTGCGGGGCCGCCACCTTCGAATCGGCCTTGCCCCCGGTCCCCTGCTGCGGCGCCGCCGGGACCTTCGCCACCCCACCGGCACTGTCCGCCGTGGACGATGCCCCGTTCTCCGCCGCCGAACAGCCGGCCAGTGCGAAAACCGCCGCCGCGCCCGCAAGCGCCGCTCTCCATCGAGTCCGCATCGTGCGTCTCCCTCCAGTTCGACTGGCGGTGAGACGGATGTCCGGTTCAGGGCCGTTGCACGGCCCGGGTCACGACTCGGTCAAGCCCGGTTCGCGTGGCTCCGCGAGGTGCTTGAACGCCTGCAGGTTCGCCAGCGACTCGCCGCGGGAGACGCGCCAGTCCCACTCGCGCTTGATCGACGTCGCGAAGCCGATCTCCAGCAGCGTGTTGAAGTCGCCGTCGGCGGCTTCCAGGACCTGGCCGAGCACCTTGTCCAGCTCGTCGGCGGACATCGTCTCCTTGCCGAACCGGCCGACCAGGTAGATGTCGCCGAGACTGTCCACTGTGTAGTGAACTCCGTAGAGCTTCGCGTTGCGCTGCAACAGGAACCGGTAAACGTCCTCATGGGACTCATCGGGACGGCGGCAGACGAACGCCTCCACCGAAAACGCGTGGTCGCCGTCGACGAGCCACGCGTTGGTCTGCAGCTTCTTCGTGCCGGGCAGCGTGACGAAGTACTTGCCGGGACCGCGTTTGTCGTACTTCAGCTCCGCCGAGTCCAAAGTAGACTGGATCAGCTGGTCCAGGCTCACACCGCCACCTCCGTACGCAGGTCCAGAGCGTGCCGGAACGCGCTCGTCGCCTGAGCATAGATGTCCAGCAGCGCGTCCGTCGTACGACGCCAGGAGAACCGCCGCGCGTGCACGACGGCGTTCGCGCCCAGTTCGGCGCGCCGGTCCGGGCGCAGGGCGACGGCGGCCAGCGCGGTCGCCCACTCGTCGGCGCCGTGGCCGGGCACCAGCAGGCCGGACACCCCGTGCGGCACCGCCACCGGCAGGCCGCCGACCTCGGCCGCGACCACCGGCGTCCCGCAGGCCTGCGCCTCCAGCGCGACCAGGCCGAACGACTCGTTGTAGCTGGGCACCGCGACGACGTCGGCGGCGCGGAACACGCGGGCGAGCGCTTCCCCGGGCTGCGGCGGCAGGAACCGCACCTGCCGCTCGATGCCCAGCGAAACCGCCAGCTCGCGCAGGGCCTGCGGCTGCTCCAGCCCGGTGCCCGACGGCCCGCCGACGACCAGCACGACCAGCCGCGGGGCCAGTTCGGGACGGCGGCGCAGCAGGGCCGCGGCGGCGTACAGCAGGACGTCCGGTGCCTTCAACGGCTGGATCCGGCCGGCGAAGGCCAGCACGACGTCGTCGTCGGCCAGGCCGAGAGAAGCCCGCGAAGCCGCCTTCGAACCCGGCGTGAAGCGGTCGAGGTCGACGCCCGGCGGCACGACGTGCACCGCGTCCGGCTCGGCGTCGTAGAGGTCGATGAGCTGCCGCGCTTCGACAGCGGTGTTGGCGACCAGGCGGTCGGCTTCGGCGACTACCTGCTCCTCGCCGATCACCCGCAGCCGCGGCTCCGGCTTGTCGCCGTCGGCGAGCGCGGCGTTCTTGACCTTCGCCAGGGTGTGCGCGGTGTGCACCAGCGGCACCGACCAGCGGTCGCGGGCGAGCCAGCCGACCTGGCCCGAGAGCCAGTAGTGCGAGTGGATGAGGTCGTAGTACCCGGGTTCGTGGAACGCCTCGGTGCGCAGGACCCCGGAGGTGAACGCGCACAGCTGGGCGGGGAGCTCGTCGCGGCCCAGCGGCTCGAACGGGCCGGCCTGGACGTGCCGCACCGTGACACCCGGCGCCAGCTCGGCCACCGGCGGCTGGTCGGACGCCGTCGCGCGGGTGAACACCTCGACCTCGACGCCGCGGCGGGCCATCTCGGTCGCCGTCTGGCTGATGTACACGTTCATCCCGCCGGCGTCGCCGGTGCCCGGCTGCTCCAGCGGCGAAGTGTGCACCGACAGCACCGCGATCCGGCGAGGGGCAGCATCGAACCCCCGGATGGAGCTGGTCACCTGGTCACGTCTCCCGCGTTGCTTCAGCATTCCTCGGCGAACTGCCGCAGTACCGCGTCGAACTCGTCCGCGGACTCGGCGAAGGGCGCATGCCCCCCGTCAAGGAACCAACGCCCGACAGCGCCCGGAATCTTCCCGAGGGCGTGCTCGGCCGCCGACGGCTCGATCACCCGGTCGGCCGTCCCGTGCGCGACCAGGGTGGGTTTGTCCAGCCTGACCAGCACGTCCTCGCTGCCGACGTCCCGGCGGAACAGCGCCGAACGGACCGCGGGCGGCACGCTCAAAGAAGCGCCGAGGAGGGCTTGAGCCTGCGCTCCCGGCACCGGCCGCGCGACCATCCCGCGGCTGAACTCGGTCAGCGCGGGGACCGCGATGTCCGGATCGTCCGAAAGCATGGCGCGCATGTGCTCGCGCATCAGCGGGCCGACGCGTCCGCCCGGCCGGTCGCGGCCGATTTCGGTGATGGCGCCGACGAGCACGACCCCGCGCAGCCGTGCGGTGCCGTGCACGCGGATGTGGTCGGTGAGCACGAGGCCGCCGTACGACCAGGCGACGACGATCGCGTCCGGCCCGGCGAAGTCGAGCACCGCGGCGAGGTCGTCGGCCCAGGCCACCGGGTCGTCGTAGCCGGCCGCCGGGACGTCGGAGGCGCCGTGGCCGCGCAGGTCCACCGCGACCAGCCGGAACCGCTCGGTCAGCGCGGGGTCGGCGAGCTGGGCGGCCCAGCAGCCGGCCGACTGCGCCCAGCCGTGCACGAACACGATCGGCCTGCTGTTCCCGTCCCCCTCGACCCGCAGGCCGAGCCGGACCCCGCCGTGCCCGACGACTTCGGTGCGCACGGTCTACTTCGCTCCCAGCGACTTCCAGGCCGACCAGCTGTAGTTCCAGTCCTTGACGTCCGAGGCCATCGGCGCGCCCAGCTGGGAGCCGGTGATCTCGACCGGGTCGCCGATCAGCGCGGAGTCGAAGAAGTCCTTGGCGTCGGCCTCGAGGAGGTTGACGCAGCCGTGGGAGTTGTTGTTCTTCCCGATGTTGGCCGCGTTGTCCTGGTTCTCGTGGATGTACTCGCCGTGGTTGGAGAACCGGCAGGCCCACTTCTTGTTGACGTTCGTGTAGCCGTAGCGGGCGTTGTCGAAGACGGCCGTCGGCTCCTTGCTCATGATGATGTAGGTGCCGTTGGGGGTGTTGCGGTCGACCTCGGCGTCCAGGCCGTTCGCGCACGGGTAGCTCTTGACCTGCGACCCGCCCCGGAAGACGCGCATCTGGTGGTCCGGGGTGTTGACCTTGACCACCTGGTTGCGGCCGATCTTGAACTTCGTGGTGACGTCGGCCTTGCCGTACGCGCCGCCGCCGAGCTCGACGCCGTAGAGCTTCGCCTCGACGCTCACGGTGATGTTCTGCGGCCAGTACTCCTTCGGCCGGTAGTCGACCTGGCTGTCCGACAGCCAGCCCCAAGCGCCCTCGACGTCCTTGTCCGTCTTCACCGACAGCGCCTTCTCGACGGCCGCGCGGTCCTTGACCGGCGACGCGAACTTGACGCTGATCGGCATGGCCACGCCGACCTGCTGGTTGTCCGCCGGGTTGAGCGTGGCGCGGATCTGCTTGGCCGGGCTGATCGTGGTGAACGTGCCGGTGAGCTCGACCGGCTTGCCGTCGCTGCCGGTGGCCTTGGCCGCGTAGGTGTAGGTCTTGCCGTAGCCGAGCGGCTCGGAGCTGGTCCAGGTGAGCCCGTCCGGCGCGGTGTCGCCCTTGACGGGCTTGCCGCCGTCGGCGGTGACCTTGCACTCGGTGAGCTTGCCGTCGGCGACCTTGACGGTGACCGGCTTGAGGACCGAGGCGTCCTTGGCGTTGACGGCCGGCTCGGCTGTGATCTTCGCCACGGGCTGCGCGCCACCGCCGTCGGCACCCGCCGCGCCGGTGGGGAACGCCGTGCCGTCGTTCGTGCTCGAACACGCCGCGGCGACCAGGGCGGCCCCCGCCGCCAGTGCGGCCTTGAAGACCGTGCGCCGTCCGATCACCGAAACCTCCTGGTTTTCCCCCGCCGACCAGCGGGCACAAGCCCTTAGCGCTGGTGGCCCGCCCGACGTTACCTGCCGAAAGGTAAAGACCATCCGATCAGGTGGCTACGCGTTTGTCGACAAAGACGTCCCATACACGTCCAGGTTGCCCGGTTCGGCTCAAATCACGCAGTTGATCAGCAAAGGTTCAGGGTGCAACCGGACGCCGAAGCGCTCGTACACGCCGTCGCGGACTTCGCGGGCCAGGGCCAGCAGGTCGTCCGTCGTCGCGTCGCCGCGGTTGGTGAGGGCGAGGGTGTGCTTCGTCGACAGCGAGACGCGGTTCCCCGGCCCGGGGTACCCCTTGGCGAAGCCGGCGCGCTCGATCAGCCAGGCCGCGGACAGCTTGACGCCGCCGTCGGCCGGGTACTGCGGCGCGTCGGTCCCGACGCTGTCGGCGATCCTCTGGAGCACGGCGTCCGCCTCGGCCGACGGGACGATCGGGTTGGTGAAGAAGGAGCCCGCGCTCCACGTGTCGTGGTCGTCCGGGTCGAGCACCATGCCTTTGCCGCGACGCAGCTTCAGCACGGCTTCGCGCGCTTCGGCCGCCGGGACGCGGGCGCCGATCTCGACGCCGAGCGTGCGCGCCAGCTCGGCGTAGCGGATGGGCGCGGAGAGGCCGTCTTCGCGGATCTCGAAGCGGACCGAGAGGACGACACCGGTGTCGGTGCCCTTCAGGACGCTGGTGCGGTAGGCGAAGCCGAGCTCGTCGGCCTTGAGTGTGCGCACTTCGCGCGTCCGGCGGTCGTACAGCTCCAGCGAGACGATGGACTCCGCGACTTCGCAGCCGTACGCGCCTACGTTCTGGATCGGCGTCGCGCCGACGCTGCCCGGGATGCCGGAGAGGCATTCGAGCCCGCCCAGGCCCGCTTCGACCAGGCCGGCGACGAAGCCGTCCCAGTTCTGGCCGGCCTCGACCTCCACGACGTCTCCGTCGCGGCGCCAGCCGGTGTTCGCCACCTCGACGAGCGTGCCGTCGAAGCCCGCGTCCGCCACCACCAGGTTGGAGCCGCCGCCGAGCAGCAGCACCGGCTCGCCCGCCGCGTCGGCCTCGCGAACCGCCGCGACGAGGTCTTCGCTGGTCACGGCGCTGACGAACCGGCGGGCGGGGCCACCGAGGCGCAGCGTCGTGTACGCCGAGAGCTTCGGGAGGGCGGGAGTACGGGCGGTGTTCACGCGTCTGACGGTACTGTCCGGCTCATGGGATCCCGGATCGAGCACCGCGCTGAGTTCGCCGCCGACGTCCCCGCGACGTACGCGGCCGTCGCGGGCGAAGCCGCCCTGCGCGCGCGGCTCGAGCAGCTCGGCGGGCACGACGCGGCCCTGCTGTCGTACGAGGAGTCCGGCACGGACCTGCGCTACGAGCTGCGGCAGGGGATCAGCGCGGACAAGCTGCCCTCGGCGGTGCGGACGCTGCACAAGGGCGACCTGCTGGTGACCCGCACGCAGACGTGGCGCGTGAGCAACGACGGCACCGGCCGCCAGGGCAACGCGACCGTCGAGGTCGGCGGCGTCCCCGGCGAGATCAGCGCGCGGACGGCGCTGCTGGCCAACGGCGACAAGACGGTGCTGCGGATCAGCGGCGAGGTGACGGTCCGGATCCCGCTGTTCGGCGGGAAGCTGGAGAGCGTGATCGCCGAGCAGGTCACGAAGCTGCTGGAGCGCGAAGCCGAATTCACGGCGAAGTGGCTCACCGAGGCCGCCTGAGTCCGGTCGGCGCGCCGACCCGCGGCACGACCAACCCGAACCGCCTCCGCCGGGTCGACCGGTGGATCACGTACTCCCCCGCGACGACCCGGCTGCTGCGCGCGGCTTCCTCGCCGTTGGTCGTCGACCTGGGGTACGGCGCTTCCCCGGTCACGACGGTCGAGCTCGCGCGATGGCTGCGCCGGGTCCGGCCGGACGTCCGGGTGCTGGGTCTGGAGCTGGATCCGGTGCGGGTCGCGGCCGCGTTGCCCGCCGCGTCGCCGCCCTTCCTGGACTTCCGCCGCGGCGGGTTCGAGCTGGCCGGGACGCGGCCGGTGCTGGTGCGGGCGTTCAACGTGCTGCGCCAGTACGCGGAGGACGAGGTCCCGGGCGCGTGGGCGCTGGTGCTGGACTCGATGGCCCCGGGCGGCCTGCTGGTCGAGGGCACGTGCGACGAGATCGGCCGGCTGTCGACGTGGGTGCTGGTGTCCTCGGCCGGCCCGATGTCCCTGACGCTGTCGATGCGGCTGGCGGGGCTGGACCGCCCGTCGACGATCGCCGAGCGGCTGCCGAAGGCGCTGATCCACCGGAACGTCCCGGGTGAGCGGGTCCACGCCTTCCTGTCCGCACTCGACACCTGCTGGGCGACGGCGGCACCGCACCAGGCGTTCGGCGTCCGGTCCCGCTGGCTGGAGACGGTCCGGTTGCTGGTGGGGCGCGGCTGGCCGGTGCTCGGGCCACCGTCACGCGTCCGGCCGGGCGAGCTGACGACCCCCTGGTCCGCGGTCGCTCCAGCGTCTTGAATGACTCATTCAGGTCTTCGGAGGTCCTGAATGACTCATTCAAGACACCTGTTCACCGGTCCACCCCCGCTGCGTCACCCCGAAGTGACCTGCGGTGATCACCATTGAGTCGTGGAACTCCTGGGGCACGTCACCGAGCTGCTGCGCGGCGCGCTCGGCTCGCCGTGGCTGTGGGTGCTCGTCTTCGCCGTGTCCGGGCTGGACGCGCTGCTGCCGTTCATGCCCAGCGAGACGACCGTCGTCACCGTCGCGGTGCTGCTCGGGCCCGACCTCGCGGACCTGACGCTGCTCGCCGCCGTCGCCGCGACCGGCGCGTGGGCCGGTGACTGCCTCGGGTACGCCCTCGGCCGCGTCGCCGGGCCGCGGGCGATCGCGCGGCTGCAGCGCGGGGCCGACGGGCACCGGCGCTACGAATGGGCCCGCGACCAGGTGCGGCGCAACGGCGGGCTGCTGATCGTCGCCGCGCGGTACCTGCCCGGCGGCCGCGTCGCCAGCGCGCTCGCGACCGGCAGCCTCGGCTACCCGCTGCGCCGGTTCGTCCCGCTCGACCTGGCGGGCGCGGCGATCTGGGCGGTGTACAGCGTGCTGATCGGCCTGGCGGGCGGCGCCGCCTTCGCCGACGAGCCGGTGAAGGGCCTGCTGCTGTCGTTCAGCCTCGGCCTGGGCTTGGTGTTCGCCATCGAGACCGGGCGGCGGCTACGGTCGGCCCATGCTCGAAGCGATCGACGTCCACGCGGACGCTCTGAAACGGGCGGCGCTGAAGGCGGGTCCGGCGGCGAAGGTGCCGAACTGTCCGAAGTGGACTGTCCATGACCTGGTGACGCACGTCGCTTCCGTGCACTGCGCCGCCATCGGCCTGGTCCTGGACCGGCCGGTGGCACCGTCGCCGCCACCGGAGTGGGTAGACGTGCTCGGTTGGTGGGATGGGCAGCGCCTCGCCCTGCGGGAAGCCCTGGTGCGAGACCCCGGATCGCCGTGGACCGGCCGATTGGCCCACGCCACGGCGATCCACCGCCTCGACGCCGAATCCGCCCTCGCCCGGCCCGGGCCGGCGCGCCTGTCCCCCGAGTTCGCCCGGGGGGCCGATGACCTGGTTTGCGCCGTCGTACTGCCGGGTTCGGCCGGGTGCGGCAGCGGGGACCGGCTCCCGGCCGGCTGACCGGCACGGGGGAGAATGCCGTCGTGACCGCTCCCGAACGCCGCTACGTCATCACCTTCGGCTGCCCCGACCGCACCGGCATCATCGCCCGGATCTCCGGGTTCCTCGCCGAGCACGGCGGCTGGATCGTCGAAGCGGCCTACCACACCGACCCGGACACCGGCTGGTTCTTCACCCGCCAGGTCGTCCGGGCCGACTCGCTGCCGTTCGACGCCGAGGAGCTGCGCGCCCGGTTCGCCGAGGTGGCCGCGGACCTGTCCGCGGAGTCGAACTGGCAGGTCAGCGACACCGGCGAGCGGCGCCGCGCGGTGGTCCTGGTGTCCAAGGCCGGGCACTGCCTGTACGACCTGCTCGGCCGCGTCGCGTCCGGTGAGCTGGACGTCGACATCGCGGCGGTGATCGGCAACCACGAGTCCCTCGCGGACATCACCCGCGCGCACGGGATCCCGTTCCACCACGTGCCGTTCCCGGCCGACGGCAAGGCGGAGGCCTTCGAGCACGTCCGCAAGCTGGTCGACGAGCACGACCCGCACGCGGTGGTGCTGGCCCGGTTCATGCAGATCCTCCCGGCCGACCTGTGCCGCGAGTGGGCCGGCCGGGCGATCAACATCCACCACAGCTTCCTGCCGTCGTTCATCGGCGCGAAGCCGTACCACCAGGCCCACACGCGCGGGGTGAAGCTGGTCGGCGCGACGTGCCACTACGTGACGGCGGACCTCGACGCGGGCCCGATCATCGACCAGGACGTCATCCGCGTCGACCACGGCGACTCGGTCGAGGACATGGTCCGCAAGGGCCGCGACATCGAGAAGGTGACGCTGGCCCGCGGTCTCCGGTGGCACCTGGAGAACCGGGTGCTGGTGCACGGCAACCGCACCGTCGTGTTCTGACGCGGTTGCCGTGCCCTCGATCACGCGCCGATGGTCGACGCGTCGATGACGAACCGGTAGCGGACGTCGGAGTTCTCGACGCGCTCGTAGGCCTCGTTGACCTTGTCGGCCGAGATCGTCTCGATCTCCGCGCCGATGCCGTGCTGCGCGCAGAAGTCCAGCATCTCCTGGGTCTCGGCGATGCCGCCGATCATCGAGCCGGCCAGCACCTTGTTGCCGCCCAGCAGCGAGAAGGCGTTGTAGGACAGCGGTTCGCCGGGCGCGCCGACGTTCACCATCGCGCCGCCGACCCGCAGCAGGCCGAGGTAGGAATCCACCGGCAGCTTGGCCGACACGGTGTTCAGGATGATGTCGAACTTGCCCCGCAGGACGTCGAACGTCGACTCGTCGCTCGTGGCGTAGTACGCCGAAGCGCCCAGCTTGAGCCCGTCCTCCTGCTTCTTGAGGCTCTGGCTCAGCACGGTCACCTCGGCGCCCATGGCGGCGGCGATCTTGACGGCCATGTGGCCGAGCCCGCCGAGGCCGATCACGGCGACCTTCTTGCCGGGGCCGGCGCCCCAGTGGTGCAGCGGCGAGTAGGTGGTGATGCCCGCGCAGAGCAGCGGGGCGGCGACGTCGAGGTCGATGCCCTCCGGGATGCGGCAGACGAAGGCGTCCTTCACGACGATCTGGTTGCTGTAGCCGCCGTAGGTGTTCTCGCCGTCGAAGCCGACGCCGTTGTACGTCTGGACGTTGCCCTTGACGCAGAACTGCTCGGTGCCGGCCAGGCAGTACTCGCACTCGCCGCAGGAGTCGACCATGCAGCCGACGCCGACGCGGTCGCCGACCCGGTACTTCGTGACGTCCGACCCGACCGCGGCGACGACGCCGGCGATCTCGTGGCCCGGGACCATCGGGAAGATCGCCTGGCCCCAGTCCTCCTTGGCCTGGTGGATGTCGCTGTGGCAGATGCCGGCGTAGGCGATGTCGATCAGCACGTCGTCCGGACGCAGGTCACGGCGCTCGATCGTGGTCGGCGCCAGCGGCGCGCCGGGCGCCGGAGCGGCGATGGCGTGCGTGGTGGTGCTCATGGAACCCTCCAACTTCAAGTACCGTTGCCTCGTAAGAGGCCTCTTACATGGTCTACGTAAGAGCCCTCTTACATATTTCGAACGAGAGATGTGATCCAGGTCATGGGCGGCAAGTACCACCACGGCGACCTCCGCGGCGAGCTCGTGCGCGTATCCCTGGACCTGATCGCGGAGCAGGGGTTGGCCGGCTTCTCGGTCGCCGAGGTCGCGCGGCGGGCGAAGGTCAGCCCCGGGGCGCCTTACCGGCACTTCCCCACGCGGGAGAGCTTGCTGGCCGAGGTCGCGGCGAACATCGCGTGCCAGCTGGCCGAGCGCGTCGCCGCGGCGGCCGGCGAGCACCCGGATCCGGTGGACGCCCTGGCCGCGGCGGCCGGCGCGTACACGCGTTATCTGATCGAGCGCCGGGCGGGGATGAACATCCTCTACGCCGAGGGATTGCACGGCCCGGAGCACGTGGGGCTGCACGAGCAGACCCGGCTGCTCACGGACGAGTTCCTCCTGCGCTGCCTGGTGGTCGCCCCGGACCCGGCGACGGCACTGGAGCTGATGGAGCAGCTGTTCACCCAGGCCCACGGCTACGGCACGTTCCAGCTCGACGGCGTGTTCGTGAAGCACGGGTACTCGGTCGATCTGGTGGTGAAGAAGTCGTCGGAGGCCGCGCGGGTCGCGATCGCGGGCCGGACTGTCGGTGGCGGGCGCTAGCTTGGACGCATGGGGATCATCGACACGCACGAAGCACTGCGCTCGATCGTCGGCGAGACGTCCGAGCGGACGCGCCGGAAGATCATCGGCCACATCGACGAGCACGCGCGCACGCTGATCGCGCATTCGCCGTTCGTGCTGCTGGCGACGGCGGCGCCGGACGGCAGCTGCGACGTCTCCCCGCGCGGCGACCCGGCGGGCTCGGTGCTGGTGCTCGACGAGAAGACGCTGGTGCTCGCCGACCGCCCGGGCAACAAGCTGGTCGACAGCTTCCGCAACATCATCGACAACCCGCACGCCGGCCTGCTGTTCGTGGTGCCGGGCATGAACGAGACGCTGCGGGTGAACGGCCGCGCGAAGCTGGTATCGGACGCGCCGTTCTTCGACTCGCTGGTGGTGCGGGGCAAGCGCCCGAGGCTCGCGGTGGTCGTCGAGGTCGAAGAGCTGTACATGCACTGCGCGAAGGCGTTCCTGCGGTCGTCGCTGTGGGACCCGGCGACGTGGCCGGACCGCGCGGCGCTCCCGACGCTGGGCACGATCCTGCACGACCAGCTGGCGCTGACGACTTCGGCGGCCGAGCTGGACGCGGACCTCAACGAACGGGCGCTGAGCCAGCAATACTGAACCCATGCTGTGCGTCTTCGACGTCAACGAGACCCTGCTCGACCTCGCCGCGATGGACGCCGTGGTCGGCGGCCCCGAGCTGCGGCGCGAGTGGTTCGGCCTCGCCATCCACACCGTCCTGACCGTCACGGCCACCGGTGGCTATCAGGACTTCGCCGGCATCGCGGGCGCGGCCGCCGTCGAGGTCGGCGCGCGGCACGGTCAGCACATCGATCTCGCCGAGGTCGCCGCCGGCCTGCGGTCGATGCCCGCTCACCCGGACGTCGAACCCGGCCTGGCGAAGCTGCGCGAGAACGGCCACACCCTCGTCGCCCTGACGAACTCGCCGCTCGCCACCGCCGAGGCGCAGCTGCAGAACGCCGGGCTGGCGCCGCTGCTCGACCGGATCTTCTCGGCCGAGCAGGTCGGCCGGCTCAAGCCCGCGCCCGAGCCGTACCACCAGGTCCTCGCCGCCTACCCCGGCGAACGGGCCGTGATGGTCGCGGCGCACGGCTGGGACATCGCGGGCGCCCAGGCCGCGGGGCTCGAGACGGCGTTGCTCACCCGTCCCGGCGTCCACCCGCTGCCCGGCTCGCCCGCGCCCACGTACACCGCGTCGACCCTGCCGGAGCTGGCCGGATTGCTCTAGTCGGCGATGCGGACCAGCATCTTGCCGGTGTTGGCCCCCGACAGCAGGCCGAGGAAAGCGTCCGGCGCGTTGCGGATGCCGTCGACGAACGTCTCCGAGTACTTGATCTGACCCGAGTTCACCAGCGGCGCGACCTCGGTGACGAACTGCTGCTGCAGGCCCCAGTGGTCGAGCACCAGGAGGCCGCGCATGGTGAACCGCTTGGCGATGATCTGCGACAGGTTGCGCGGCGCCGGCGTCGCCTCGGTGGCGTTGTACTGCGAGATCATGCCGCAGACGGCGATCCGGCCGTGCAGGTTGATCGCGTCGATCGCCGCTTCGAGGTGCTCGCCGCCGACGTTGTCGAAGTAGACGTCGATGCCCTCCGGCGCCGCCTTGTGGAGCTGCTCCGCGACCGGGCCGTCCTTGTAGTTGAAGGCGGCGTCGAAGCCGAGGTCGTCGATGAGGTGCCGCACCTTCTCCGGCGAACCCGCCGAGCCGATGACGCGCTTGGCGCCCTTCAGCTTCGCGAGCTGCCCGACGAGCGAGCCGACCGCGCCGGCCGCGCCCGAGACGAACACCGTGTCGCCCGGCTTGAACTCCGCCGACTCCAGCAGGCCCGCGTACGCGGTCAGGCCCGGCATGCCGAGCACGCCGAGGTAGGTCGACAGCGGCGCGGCGGACGCGTCCACCTTGACGAACCGCTTGTCGTCGAGCACGGCGTGGGTGCGCCACCCGGCCTGGTGCAGCACGTGGTCACCCGGCTGCACACCGTCCACATGGGACTCGACGACCTCGCCGACCGCCCCGCCGGACATGACCTCGCCGACCTCGAACGGCGGCGCGTAGGACTTCACGTCCCGCATGCGGCCGCGCATGGCCGGGTCGACGCTCATGATCAGGTTGCGCACCAGGATCTGCCCCTCGCCCGCGGTGGGGATCTCGGTGTCCACGATCTCGAAGTTGTCGTGCGTCGGGACGCCGTGCGGGCGGGAGGCCAGCCTGATTTCGGTCGCTGCGGTCACCGTCGAAACTCCTCAACTCTGTCGAAGCGGGGCAGGCGCCCCGGATTCCTCCCGGTGCAACCTGTTAAGCGGGGCGCACATTCCGTCTGTGAGCCGTCACACGATCTCGGCGAGCTTCCCGAGCACGCCGTCGTAGATCTTCTTGAGGCCACCGGGCGCGAACGTCTTCTCGAAGAAGCCGCCGATACCCCCGGCACCGTCCCACGAAGTCTCGATCTTCACGACACTGCGCTCACCCGCTTCGGTGACCGTCCAGGTGGTGACCATGCTGGAGTTCGCGTCGGTCTCGACGAGCGTCCCCGGCTTCGGCTCGGTGACGGTCGCGGCCACGTCCCGCACGCGCTTGGACGTCGCCTGCAGCTTCCAGCTCGCCTTGGTCCCGGCGCCGACGCCGCCCTCGGTCACCTGGTAGTCGCGGTAGTGCTCGGTGAGCAGCTTCGGGCGCGTTTCGGCGTAGTCGGCGACGAGTGCGCGCACCTTGTCCGCCGGGGCGTCGATGGTGCGCTCCGCGGTGGCCGTGACCTTTCCCATTTCACTCCTTTACCCGGGGTACCGATCGTGACCACAGTAGGCTGACCGCCATGACCGCCACCCCGGACGCCACCCGACGGCGCCGGTCGACGGTCGAGGTCAAGGAGTCGCTGCGCGAGCTGCGCAACCAGCTTTCCCTGCTGAACCACCAGGTCAGCGCCCGCTTGGCACTCAAGGACGTCGACCTGGACTGCCTCGAGCTGATCGCCCGCCACGGCCCGCTGAGCCCGAGCGCGCTGGCCCGCCGGGCGGGGCTGCACCCGGCGACGATGACCGGCATCCTCGACCGCCTGCAGAAGGGCGGCTGGATCGTCCGCGAGCGGGACCCGGAGGCGGCGGACCGGCGCGCGGTGGCGGTCCGCGCGGTCCGCGGCCGCAACGGCGAGCTGTTCCGCCTCTACGCGGGCATGAACACCGCGATGGACGAGCTCTGCGCGGACTACAGCGAGGAAGAACTGGCGTTGATCGCCGGGTTCCTGCGGCGGGCGACGTCAGCGGGCAACACCGCGACGGGTGATCTCGCTAACGGCTGACCAGCGGTTTTCTGTGCTGTACTGCATCGCATGTGGCAGTCAGGCGACGCGTACGAGGCCTACATCGGCCGGTGGAGCCGCCGGATCGCGGCGACGTTCGTCCGGCAGCTCGACGTCCCGGCGAGCCGGCGCTGGCTCGACGTCGGCTGCGGCACGGGCGCGCTGACGTCGGCGGTCCTGACGGCGGCCGACCCGGCGGAGGTGGCCGGCGTCGACCCCTCGGAAGGCTTCCTGAAGACGGCCCGCGAGTCGGTGACGGACCCGCGTGCGTCGTTCGAGGTGGCCGACGCGCGCGAGCTGCCGTTCCCCGACGACCGCTTCGACGTGGTGGTGTCGGGACTGGTGCTGAACTTCGTCCCGGACCCGGCCGCCGCGGCGGCGGAGATCGCCCGGGTGACCGTCCCGGGCGGACTCGCAGCGGCCTACCTGTGGGACCTCGCGGAGGGGATGGAGCTGATCCGCCTCTTCTGGGACACCGCAACCGAGCTGGACCCGGGAATCGCGGACCGGCACGAAGGCCGCCAGTTCCCGTTGTGCCGCCCGGAACCCTTCGGCCGGTTGTGGACCGAAGCGGGCTTCGCGAAGGTGACCGTCGGCGAGATCAAGATCCCGACGGTGTTCAAGGACTTCGACGACTACTGGCAGCCGTTCCTCGGCGCGCAAGGCCCGGCCCCGGCGTACCTCGCCACCCTGCCCGAGGCACGCCGGAACCAGATCCGTGAACTCCTGCGCAGCCGCCTGCCGACGAACCCGGACGGCTCGATCCCGCTTTCGGCGAGCGCCTGGGTCGTGCGCGGGACCGCTTAGAGACCGGCCTGCGCCAGCCAGTCCTTCGCGACGTCGGCCGCCTTCTCGCCGTCGGAGTCGACGCGCTTGTTCAGGTCCCGCATCACGTCCGTCGTCAGCTTCGCGCTCACGGCGTTCACCGCGTTCGCGAAGTCGGCGCCGCGCTCGTCGAGGACCTTCTTGTTCACCGCCGGCACGACGTTCTCCGTCGGCACGATGTTCAGGTCGTCCTTGAGCACCGTGTAGTTCGAGTCGCCGGTCAGCGGGCTGACCGAGTCGACCGGGATCACCGTCACCGCGCCCGACTTCAGCTGCTCGACCCGCGGACCGGCCTCCTGGATCGTCTGGAAGGTCGCGTTGGTCAGCTTGTAGACGTCCTTGAAGCCCAGGAAGCACGGCAGCCGCTTCTCGCACTCCGGCGGCCCCGCCATGACGACCTTGTCCAGCTTCTTCAGGTCGCTGATCGACGCGATGCCCTTTTCCTTGGCCAGGTCGGACTTGATGATGTACGTGTTCTTGTCTTCGGCCGCGGCGAAGTTCAGCAGGCCGACGCCGCTCGGCTCGAACAGCTTGGCCAGCTGCTCGTGCTCCTCCTGCGCGGTCTTGCCCGCTTCCTTGCCGAAGCCGGTCGTGATCGCCGCGCCCTGGTACTCGGGGATGAACTGCAGCTCGCCGGACTTCAGCGACGGGTAGATCAGCTCCCGCGAACCGAGGTTCAGCTTGCGCGTCACCGGATAGCCCTTGGCCTCCAGGGCCTGGGCGTAGATCTCGGCGAGGATCTGGCTGTCGGTGAAGTTGAAGGACGCGACGACGATCGGCGCCCCACCCTTGCCCTGCGCGGCGGGCTTGTCACCGCTGTCGCTGCCACCACCACAGGCGGCCAAGCCGAGCGTCGCCGCGACGGCCACCGCCACCACGGACGCGTTCCGGAACCAGCGCACGAATCCCCACTCCTTCGTCACTCGAACAGACGAAAGGACCCTAGCGCCGCCCACCGACAAGCGCCCACATATTGGGAGAAAAGCACTCGAATTCCCAGACTACGGAATGAGTCCCCACCAAACGGGGTAGGGTCGCCAGGTGCACGTGACCCCGCTGGCCGCGGACAGCGGACCGCCGATCTTCCAGTGGAAGTGGGTGGACCGCAACGCGGACGACATCGTCCAGCGCCTCGGCGAACACATCTCCCTGACCGGCGCCGCGCTCGGCGTCGGGCTGGTCGTCTCGATCGCGCTCGCGGTGCTTTCGCTGCGGTACCGCTGGTCGTACGGCTTCATCCTGAGCGCGGCCGGCGCGCTGTACGTGATCCCGAGCCTGGGCGCGTTCGCCGTGCTGGTGCCGTTCTTCGGGCTGACGTTCCTCACCGCGATGATCCCGCTCGCGACGTACACGCTGCTGATCCTGGTCCGCAACATCGTCACGGGCGTCGACCAGGTGCCGAACGAAGTGCGCGAAGCCGCCGTCGGCATGGGTTACACGCGCGGCCGGCTGCTCTGGCAGATCGAGCTCCCGCTCGCGCTGCCGGTGGTGATCGCCGGCCTGCGCGTCGCCGCGGTGACGACGATCGGCCTGGTCACGGTGACGTCGATGCTCGGCCTCGGCGGCCTGGGCTACTTCATCCGCGCCGGCATCCAGACGGCGACGCCCAACCCGACCGAGATCATCGTCGGCGTGGTGCTTTCGGTGGTGCTGGCGGTGGTCGTCGACCTCCTGCTGTGGTTCAGCGAGCGCCTGCTGGCGCCGTGGACGCGGAAGGTGCGGGCGCGATGAGCTTCCTCGACCAGCTGAACGCGTGGCTCGCCGACCCGAACCGCTGGAGCTGGACGGACAAGGCCGGCATCCCGTACCGCACGCTGGAGCACCTCAGGTTTTCCCTGCTGGCCCTGGTGATCGCGGCCGTCCTGACGATCCCGGCGGCGTTGTGGCTCGCCCACTACCGCCGCGGCGCGTTCCTCGCGAGCAGCGCGGTGAACATCGGCCGGGCCATCCCGAGCTTCGGCCTGATCATCCTGTTCTGGTTCCTGGCCAGCCGCTGGGAGTTCGACACGACGTTCTGGCCGCTGCTGCTGGCGCTGGTGGCGTTGGCGATGCCGCCGCTGTTCACGAACACGTACGCGGGTGTGGTGTCCCTGGAGCAGGAGACGGTCGACGCGGCCCGCGGCACGGGCTACCGCGAGTGGCAGATCATGCTGCGGCTCGAGCTGCCGCTGGCCTCCCCGGTGATCCTGGCGGGCGCGCGGGTGTCGTTCCTGCAGCTGATCGCGACGGTCGCGATCGGCGCGATCGTCAACGACGGCGGCGGCCTCGGCCGCTACATCGTCGACGGCTTCGCGCTCGGCGCGTCGGGCTACGGCGAGATCTTCGCGGGCGGCGTGGCCGCGGTGGCCCTGGCCCTGATCTGCGACGGCGTCTTCGCGGGCATCACCCGTTTGGCCACACCCCGAGGTCTGGCCCTGCAGAACGCCCGGCGCGAATCGTAGGAATCTCACCCTGAGCAGTCACACCTTACGATCCGTGCATGGACCGGCCGAAGCCCAACGCCCGCAAGCGCCTGCTCGCGAACAAGCTCAGACGGCTGCGTGAGGACGCCGGCCTCACCCAGGTCGAAGCCGGTGAGCCCATGCGGTTCAACAAGAACAAGATGAGCCGCATCGAGCTGGGTCACTTGCCGGACTACAACGGCTTCCTGGCGCTGCTCGACCGCTACGGCGTGATCGTGTCGGACTACGACGACTGGGTCCGCCAGTACGACCGCGCGTGGGAGAAGGGCTGGTGGCACGCCTACGGCCTGAGTGACATGGGCTATGTCCCGCTGGAGGCCGATGCGGACGAGGTCCGCACCTACCAGCTCGGCCTTGTTCCCGGGCTCCTCCAGACCGAAGCCTGGATGCGCGCGGCTTTCGCAGGCACGCGTGACCCGATGTCGGGCCGGAGGTTGGAGAACGCCGTCGCTGTCCGCCTGCTTCGCCAGGCTCGGCTCACCGACGACCCGCCTCTCCTGCTGCACGCGATCATCGACGAGTCCGCGCTCCGCCGCCCCGACCTGCTCCCGAACGAGCAGGTTGCGCAGCTGGAGCACATCCTCGAGCGCGCGCAGTTGCCCAACGTCACCATTCAGGTCGTGCCGATCCACCACGGCATCCACCCCGGTCGGGACGGCAGCTTCACCATCCTCAGCTACCCGCAGCTCTCCGAGCCGGACATCGCTTACGTCGAGCATGGTTTCGGCTCGCTTCAGTTCGAGAAATCGAAGGACGTCAACGCTGCTAGGCTGATTTTCCGCCACCTCGCCGACATCGCTTTGGACGAACCGGATTCTCTCGAGTTGATCCGGCGGGTGATCGCCGACACCTGACGGAGGCGCACCGTGCCCGATGCCCATTGGCGCAAGAGCAGCTACAGCAACGGCGGTAACCAGGCCGACTGCGTCGAGGTGGCCTTCACGCCCGGCGCGGTCGCGGTGCGGGATTCGAAAGCTCCGGCGTCCGGCACACTGACCGTGTCGCCCGAAACCTGGCGCCACATCGGCGAAATCATCCGCTGAACGACCGGCACGCCTCGATCAGCCGTTCCACCTCGAGCCCCAGCGGCCGGTCCTCGTCCACCGGCGGCACGACCGACCGCACCCACTCGTAAGCCGCGCCCAGCCCCGGCACGCCGTCCGACGCCAGGTACCGCGCCTGCGACCCGGTGACCAGCTCGCACGCCGTGATCGCGAAGAGGTGCGTCGCGGCGGCCCGCAGCTGCTCCCCCGCCGCCCACGCAAACGCTTGCACGTCCTCCTGGCCGGCCGAGGTGTCGATCGAACCGAGCGTCGCGGGCGTCGCGAGCCGGCGCAACGCGTGCAGCTCGCCGACCGCCCGTTTGTGCAGCGGCACCAACCCCGCCCGCGGCCCGGGATCCGCCGTGAGCTGCGCCGGGAGGCCGCTGAAGCGCTCGTCGAGCAGCCGGTGCATCCGCTGCACCGAAATCTCGCCGAGGTGGACGAGCGCCGCGGTCAGCGCGTCCATGCGCAGCCCGAGGTCCACCGCGTGGTACGCCGTCCCCGGGAGGAACTCCCCGTCGACGAACGACGGCGAGTCGCCCGGCATCGTCTGCCAGCGCGCCACCGTCTCGTGCAGTTCGGTGTTCACCCGGGAGGCGTGCGCCAGCGCCCGCGGGGCAACCCGCACCGAAAGCGGCGCCTGCACGACTTCCGAGCGCACGGGCCCCGCGCCCACCATCCCGGTCAGGGCCTCCAGCAGCCGTCGCAGGTGGTCGTCGCCGCCCGCCATGACCGGGGCGAACACCTCGCGCGGCGCCCCGAGGACGTCGATCGCCATCGCCTCGGTGAGCGTCTGCAGCTGGATGAGCTGCCGCGCTTCGGCCCACCCGCGTCGCGCGTGCATTACGGCCAGCGGAGAACCCTGAAGCAGTGAAGCACCTTCCTTGGGCCCCAACACGTACGGCTCGGCATCTCGGCGAGCAAGCGCGTCCGCCGCGGGCGTTTCGACGCCGTCTTCGAGGACGGTGCCGATGCCGAGGAACGTCTGGAAGGCGTGCGACAGCGGGATGATCTCGCCCGAACTGCCGAGGCCGCCGCGCGGGACAGCGGGCGTGAACCCGTCGTTGAGGCGGTCCACGAGGAACTGCACCAGCTCGGCGCTGACCCCCGACCACGGTTGCAGGAAGTCGCGCAGCCGCACCAGAAGCAGCGACCGGACGTCCTCCGGCGGGAGCCACGGCGGACCGCCGACCGCGCGGCCGATCAGCAGGTTGCGCTGGTGCTCTGCCTGCTGCCGCGCGTCGAGGGCGATCCCCGCGAGGCGGCCCATGCCGGTGTTGACGCCGTAGACGGGCTTTTCGCGGCTTTCGAGGGCCGTCAAGAGCGCGTTCCGGCGCTCTCGCAACGCTGTGACCAGCGCTTTGTCCAGAATCAACCGTTCACTGTCGGCGAACTCGCTTCCGTCGGTGATCATCGGTACGGCAGCATGGTGCCGACGCCGGAAGCCTCGGCACGGGCGAGGATCATGTTCGCCACCGCTACGTCCGTTGTGGACAGTCCGCGGTGCCAGAACAGGATCCGTTCGGCGTCGTGCTCGCGGCCTGGCTTCTTCCCGGCCACGACGTCGCCGATCTCGGCGTGGACCCCGTCCGCGGTGAGGAGGCCGGCGTTGAGCTGCGGGCGCAGGGCGCCGAACCGCGGGTTGCCGGACTGCGATTCGCGCCAGTCGTCGACGACGACCTTGTCGACGTCGTCGAGCAGCGTGAGCTCCAGCGCGCTGATCGTGCCGTAGGGCACCAGGAAGGTGCCCGGCCGGAGGAACTCGCGCCGCACCAGCGGTTCGGGTTCGACCAGCCGGGAGGCCTCGACCTGGATGTCCGCGCCGTCCAGGGTCTCCTCGGCCGTGGCGCAGACGCGGACGTCCTTGCCGAGCCGTTCCGACAGCCGGCGGCCGAAGTCCTCGCGGGACTCCGGGCGCTTGCTGGTCACGCGGATTTCGGCGAAGTCGAACAGCGAGTCGAGGAGCACGACGTTCCACCACGCGGTGCCGCGAGCGCCGATGTGCCCGAGCACCCGGGAGTCCGGGCGGGCGAGGTACTTCGCGCCGACGGCGGTCATCGCGCCGGTGCGGGCCTCGGTGATCATCGTGCCGTCGACGATGGCCCGCGGCATGCCGGTGTCCGGGTCGAGCAGCAGGATCAACGCCATTTCCGAAGGGAGGCCCCGTTCGAAGTTCCCCACGAAGTCACCGACGACCTTCACGCCGCTGACCTGCTTTGCGGAGAGGTGGCCGCGGAGGATGTTGAAGTGGCCCTTGCCGCCGTTGTCCGGCACGAGGTGCGTACGCGGCTCGAAGACGACCTGACCGCGGCCGTGGTCGGCGAGGACGTCCTCCACCGCGCCGACGATGTCCGCTTCGGTGACGCCGAGCGAGTCGATGTCGGCACCGGTCAGGTACCGGAGCCAGACGGACGTCACTTGGCGAGGTCCTCGATGACCTCGGCGCCGGGCAGCGCGGCCAGCGCGGTGCCGGAGATCAGCAGCTTGCTGCCGCGGATCCCGCTGCCGATGACGAGCTCGGGCGCGTCGGCGACCCGCTGGTCGATCAGGATCGGCCACTCGGCGGGCAGGCCGACGGGTGTGATGCCGCCGTACTCCATGCCGGTGAGGGAAACGGCTTCGTCCATCGGCGCGAAGGAGGCCTTGCGGACGTCGAGGCGGCGCTTGATGACGCCGTTGACGTCGGCGCGGGTGGTGGCGAGCACGAGCGCGGCCGCGAAGCGGACTTCGCCGGCGCGCTTGCCGGCGACGACAACGCAGTTGGCGGACGCCTCGAGCGGCGAGCCGTAGGCCTCGCAGAAGGCGGCGGTATCGGCCAGCGACGGGTCGATCTCGGCGACGCCGACGGCGTCCGGGTCGGCGAGCGCGGCCAGCGCCTTGGCGACGGGCTCGGCGAGCAGGTCAGTACGCGTGGGGGCGGGAACGACGGTGAGGCTCCCGGCGATGGTCCAGGTCACCCGCCCAGACTAGCTACCAGCTGGAGCCGCCGCGCTGGACCTCGATCAGCTTCGGCCGGACGTCCACGATGTAGACCAGGGCCGCGGCCATGGCGGGCACGTAGAAGATCATCCCGGGACCCATCACGGGGAACAGCACCATGGCGAGCGTCGCGCCACCGGTGATGAGCATCCACACGGGCTTGGTCTTGCGGTCGGCCGCCGAATACGCGTCGGCGCGCTGAAGCAGCGCGTGCACGAAGGCGAAGAGCCCGACCAGCGCGCTGCCCCAATGGATGACTTCGAGGATCCAGTAGGCAATCAGCACAGCGACAGCTTACGGCAAACCGCCCGAACGACCCCGGCCCCGCCACCGGGGTCCGGTGGCGGGGCCGAAGGGTTCACGGCGTCTTTACTTGTCGGCCTTCGGCGCGGCCGGCTTCTTCGCGGCGGCGCTGGTGGTCGTGCCACCGGTGCTGCGACGGGCCGGGGCGGCCGTCTTCGGGGCCGTCTTGTTGGCGACCTTGCGGCTCGCGGAGCGGGTCTCGTGGGCGACGTCGTCACCCAGCTCCTCGATGGCGTCGGCGGCCTCGCCGGCGACCTCGGTCACCTTGCGGGCGGTCTTCTCACCGGCCGAGCGGGTGCGCTTGGTCACCTTGGCCAGCACGCCGTCGACGCGCTCGCGGACCTCGGTGCTCACGACCTCGGCCTGGCCCTGCGCGGTGGTGAGGGCCTCCTCGAGCTGCTCGATGGCCTTCTTGACCTGCGGCTGCGCGGCGATCTTGTCCCACGCCTGCTCGCCCGACTCGGCCAGCTTGTTGTACAGCTTGAGCGCGGCCTCGGTGTACTCGTCGATGACCTTGCGCAGCTCGGCCGGGTCCAGCTTCTCGCGGAGGCTCTCGACGTCGGTCGGCAGCTCCTGCAGGTTCTTGCGGGCGGCCTCGCCGCTCTTGGTCACGTTCTCCTTGGCCTTCGCCACGGCGTCGGTGACGGCGTGGGTGGCCAGGTTGCCGGCGCCGAGGGCGGCGAGCAGCGGGGTGCGGACCTGGTCGAAGGCGGTGGTGACGGCCTTCTTGACGTCTTCGGTGGTCTTGGGGGTGGTCATGCTGACTCCTTGGTGTCTGCGGCTGGTTCGGTGTCGGCGGTGGGAGAAGGCTCGGCGGCCGGCCGTGCCGCGGCGTTCTCCCGGCGGAAGGACTCGTAGACGTCGAGCAGGACCTGCTTCTGCCGTTCGGTCAGCTCGGCGTCGGCGCGGATCGCGTCGCCCACCGGCCCACCCGTCGGCAGGTCGAGGATCCCGGCCTGCACGTACAGCGCTTCCGCCGATATGCGCAGGCCCTTGGCGATCTGCTGCAGGATCTCCGCGCTGGGCTTGCGCACCCCGCGCTCGATCTGGCTCAGGTACGGGTTGGACACGCCGGCGAGCTTCGACAGCTGGCGCAACGAGATCTTCGCGGTGTTGCGCTGCTGGCGGATGTACTCGCCGATGTCGGAAGCGATGTCCGCGACCTTCTCCATGGGACCGCCGGATCCGGGCTGGGTCCCACCGGTTTCTGCCATCCGGTCACCTCCTCGCGACACCTCCGACGGTACGCGCGAGTGCTAGCTATTGCAAGCACTCTGCTTGCAACTATCGGGTGTGGTGGTGCTCACCCGCTAACGTGGTCGCATGACGCGCTCGGCCCGGCTGCGGCGGCGGCTCGTCGAGCACCTGCTCGACGAGGACGTCCTGCACGCTCCGGAATGGATTTCCGCCTTCCGCGCGGTGCCGCGCCACGTCTTCCTGCCGCGGTTCTTCGCGCCGGCGGGCGGGCTGTGGGCGGCGGTCGACCGGGAGGACCCGGGCTGGCTGGAGACCGTCTACTCGCGGGACGTCCTGGTCACGCAGCTCGACGACGATCCGGACCGCTGGGAGCTCGCCCGGCGCACCGGGCCGGTGCCGGGGACGCCGACGAGCTCGTCGAGCATGCCGTCGATCATGGCGATCATGCTCGAGGAGCTGCGGGTGCGCGACGGGCAGCGCGTCCTCGAGATCGGCACCGGCACCGGCTACAACGCCGCCCTGCTGAGCCACCGCTGCGGCGCCGGCCAGGTGTCCACAGTGGACATCGACCCGGTGCTCGTCGACGAGGCGCGCGAGCGGCTGGCGCAGGCGGGCTACCGCCCGGCGTGCGCGGTCGGCGACGGCGCGCTCGGCTTCCCGGCCGGCACCGTGTTCGACCGGGTGCTGTGCACGGCGTCGGTCTCGTCGATCCCGCTCGCGTGGCTCTCGCAGACGGTGCCGGGCGGCCTGATCGTGACGACGCTGAACCGGCCGATCGGCGCCGGGCTGATCCGGCTCGTCGCCGGCGAAGACGGCACCGGGCAAGGTCACGTCCTCGCGCGCGACGGCCGTTTCATGCCGCTTCGCGCGCACCGGCTGCCGGAGGCGGACCGGCTGCCGATGCCGTCACGGGACGACTGGGAGCAGACGCGGCTGCCGATGTCGACGGTGCTCCAGCCGCGCAAGCAGTTCGAGTTCTTCGCCGGCCTGGCCCTCCCCGGCGTCCGGCCGGTGCGCGAGAGCGACGACGGCGACGCCCCGGGCGTGGCGCTGGTGCACCCGGACGGCTCGTGGGTCCGCCACCGCAAGCGCGGCGGCGCGGACGAGGTCGCCCAGGGCGGCCCGCGGGCGCTGTGGGAGATCGCGGAGGCGGCGTTCGTCGAGTGGTGCGAGCTGGGCAAGCCGGACCGCGACCGCTTCGGCGTGACGGTCACCGACGAGCGCCAGGAGTTCTGGCTCGACGAACCGGACGGCCGCACCTGGCCGCTCGGCTAGGGCAACCGGTCGCGGATCCACTTCTCGACGTGGTCGGCCGTCGCCTCCGTCGAGGCGTCCGTGGTGTCGAAGAGGTCCACGCCCAGCTCCGGCGCCGACTTCCGGAGCCAGTCGTTGAACTCCAGCATCTCCTCGATCCGCGGCTCGTCCCACTCGCGCCACGCCGGGCGCGCCCGCAGGCGGCGGCCCAGCGACTCCGGCGTGCTCACCAGCGCCAGGTAGTGGATGTCGCTGAAGAACGCGCGTTCCGGCAGCGGCTCGAACTCCGGGGGCGCGACCGTGCCGCACAGCACGACCGGGCGGCCGTTCTGGTGCAGCACCGCCGCCATCCGCAGCCACAGCGCGCGGAACGCCGTGACGTCGTCGCGCAGGCCGTCCACCCAGAGGATGTCCTGCTCCAGCACGACGACGTCACCGGCCAAGCGCTCGGCCAGCAGCGGTCCCATCGTCGACTTCCCGGCGCCGCTCGGGCCGGTCAGCGCGAACAGCGGCAGCTTGCGGAACGGCCACTCGTGCCCGCACTTCCGGCACGTGAGGACGGCCCCGGCGACGAGCGGGCGGTCCGCCCGGTCGCCGCACGCCGGGCAGATCCGCAGGTCGAGACCCACCTCAGTCGAAGAGGTTCTCGAGGAAGCCGCGCTTGCGGTGGCCGCTGTGGCCGTACGGCCTCGGCGAATCCGAATACCCGCGGTGCGGCCGCGGCGAGTCCCCGTACCCGCCGCCGCGGTACGCCTTGGGCGAATCCGGGTAGCCGCCGCGGTAGGGGCGCGGCGAGTCGGCATGACCTCGGTAGGGCGGCGGCTGGTGGCCGTAGAAGGAACTCTCCGCACCGGCGATCGCTTCGAGCTCACCGCGGTCCAGGAAGATCCCGCGGCAGCCCTCGCACTGCTCGATGTGGACGCCGTTCTTGTCCACGGTCCGCATCTGGTTCTGACACTTCGGACAAATCACACATGCGAGCCTACGCACAAATCGGTCAGCAGGCGCACAGGCAGAAGGGGTGCCCCACCGGATCGGCGTAGACGCGGAACGTCTTCGGCGCGTCGTCCAGCAGTTTCGCGCCCAGGCCGAGCACGCGCTCGTGCGCCGCTTCCAGGTCCGTGACGTTCAGGTCCAGGTGCAGCTGCTGCGGGTTCTCCGCGGACGGCCACGACGGGGGCTGGTAGTCGGCCACCCGCTGGAACGCGATCCCGGCGCCGCCGGCCGGGTTGGCGAGGGTGACCCAGTGGCCGTCCTCGGCGACTTCGGGCTCGTCCCACTCCAGCACGGCCCGGTAGAAGCCGGCCAGCGCCACCGGGTCGGGGCAGTCGAGGGCCACCACACCCAGCGTCGGTACCGCACTCATCGTCGCTCCCTTCGATCGTGAGTAACCGTCTATCGGAGTATGTCGGTTAGCGCACACGAGGGCAACCACCGGCCGCCGTACACTGGTTCGGTGCACACCGACGCCTCCCTCGTCGTGGAGTTCCTCAACACGGTCAACGTCGAAGAGGGCACTGACCTGCTCGAAGATCCCGGGCAGTGGCGCGAGTGGGCGGCCGGCCGGGCACTGACGGCCAACCCGGCCACCGAGGCACGCGCGGCGCGGGACGCGTTGCGCGCCGCGATCGGCGACCCGCGACTGCCGGGCGGGAGCTTGGACGTCGGCACGCGGATTTCTCTCACGGAGGCCGGCCCGGCCCTGGTGGCGGACGACGTGGTGGGCGCGGTGTTCGCAGCCTGCGCCCGCCTGGTCGTGCGCGGCGACTGGATCCGGCTGAAGATCTGCCCGGCTGACACGTGCCTGTGGGCGTTCTACGACGAGTCCCGCAACCGGTCGCGGACGTGGTGCTCGATGCGGGTGTGCGGCAACCGCGAGAAGGCCCGCGGCTGGCGCGCCCGGGCGGCGGAGACCGCAGCGGGCTGACGCCCCAAGCGCCGGCACCAGACACCCGCCACAGCTGGGCCACCCGCCCGGACGAACGTAGTGAATGACTCATTCATGTCGTCGGACGACATGAATGAGTCATTCATGTCGCTTCGCGAGGAGGCGCGGGCACTCATCCGAGCGGCGGACCTGCTGCCTGGGGCCGAAGCGGCACGCGGGCGCGGCGGGAGCCGCGGAGAGCCGAACTGAAACGCGACGAGGTGAACGACTCGCAGCGGCGAGCCCCGTAGTCACCCGGCCGAACGCCCTGAATGAGTCATTCAGGGCTCCAGAGGTCCTGAATGACTCATTCAAGACCTTCCGGGAACCGCGAACCGGCTGAGCGGCGCACTCATCCGAGCGGCGGACCCACGAACGGCTGTGGACAACTCGGCCCCAACCCCCCACATATCCACGCCCCGCCTCCCGTACCCCCCACACGTTGTGGACAGCGATTAGGCCATCACCGTGAAAACCTGTGGATAACCCCGGGGATAACTCAGCTTCCTGTGGACAACTGGTTTGAGACTCCCCCAGATGTGGTATACGACTCAGCTCGTCAGAACAGCAGCTCCGCCACGGCGTAGATGACCAGCCCGGCCAACGCACCCACGACCGTGCCGTTGATCCGGATGAACTGCAGGTCGCGCCCCACCTGGAGCTCGATCTTCCGCGACGTCTCCTCGGCGTCCCAGCGCTCGACCGTGTCCGTGATGATCGTCGTGATCTCGCGCGAGTAGTTCTTCACCAAGTACGCCGCGGCGCCCTCGACCCAGCCGTCCGCCTTCGCGCGCAGCTGGTCGTCCGACACCAGCCGCGTGCCCAGCGACGTCAACCCCAGGCGGACGCGGCGGCGCAGCTCGCTCGACGGGTCCTCCGCCGCCGTCAGCAGCATCTCCTTCGCCGTGCTCCACGCCGAGCCGATCAGGCGCTGGACCTCCTCGTGGTGCACGATCTGGCCCTTCACCTGCTCGGCGCGGGCCATCACGTCCGGGTCGGTCTGCAGGTCCTGGGCGAACTCGCCGAGGAACTTGTCCAGCGCCAGCCGCATCGGGTGGTTGACGTCCGTCTTCACCGCCCACGCGAACGACAGCACCTCGCCGTACACCTTGTCCGCGAGCATCTCGTCGACGAACTTCGGCGACCAGCTCGGCGCCCGGTCGGACACCACGCGCAGCATCGTCGTGTGGTTGTCGCGGACCCACTCGTACGCGCGGTCGCACATCAGGTCCACGAGCTTGTGGTGCGCGCCGTCGGCGAAGACGCCCTGCAGGATCTTGCCCAGCGGCGGGCCCCACGGCTTGTCGATGATCCGCCGCGCGACCGCCTGCTCCATGATCGCCTGGACGTCCTCGTCCCGCAGGACGCGAACGGCGGCGCGGACCATCGTGGCCAGCTCGGACGTCACGCGTTCGGCGTTCTCCTCCTGCGCCAGCCACGCACCCAGCCGCCGCGCGATCTCGACGCGCTTGAGCTTGTCGCGCACGACCTCCTCGGACAGGAAGTTCGACCCGACGAAGTCGCCGAGGCTGTTGCCCAGCGCGTCCTTCTTGTTCGGGATGATCGCTGTGTGCGGGATCTTCAGCCCGAGCGGGTGGCGGAACAGCGCCGTGACGGCGAACCAGTCGGCCAGCGCGCCGACCATGCCGGCCTCGGCCGCGGCGCGCACGTAGCCGACCCAGCCCGGCCAGCCGGCCGACTGCGCCCAGCTGGTCAGCAGGAACACCAGCGTGGCACCGAGCAGGAACGACAGCGCGACCAGCTTCATCTTGCGCAGCGCGCGCCGCTTTTCCTCTTCGCCGGCGGCGCCGCCCGGCGGATCGGCGGGCGTCACCTTGGCGGGGGTCAGTTGCTCCACATCACCATTGTCCGTGAGGATGCTTGATCGTGCGCGAATCTGCTCTCGTCCCCCGCCTCCGGCCGTTCACCTCGACCATCTTCGCCGAGATGACCGCGCTGGCCGTCCAGCACGACGCCGTCAACCTCGGCCAGGGCTTCCCGGACACCGACGGCCCGGCCGGCATGCTCGACGCCGCCAAGAACGCGCTGTTCGGCGGGGCCAACCAGTACCCGCCGGGGCCGGGGCGGCCCGAGCTGCGCGCGGCGATCGCGCGGCACCGGCAGCGCTACGGCACCGAGTACGACCCGGACACCGAGATCCTGGTCACCGCGGGCGCGACCGAGGCCATCACCGCCACGCTGATCGCGCTGACCGAGGCCGGCGACGAGGTCATCGTCATCGAGCCGTACTACGACTCCTACGCCGCGGCGGTCGCGATGGCGGGCGCCGAGCGGCGGGTCGTCGGGCTCGTCGAAGGCCCGGACGGCCGGTTCGGGCTCGACGTCGAGGGCCTGCGCGCCGCCGTCACGCCGCGGACCAGGGCGATCCTGGTCAACTCGCCGCACAACCCGACCGGCACCGTGTTCACCCGCGCCGAGCTGGAAGCGCTCGCCGCGCTGTGCGTCGAGCACGACCTGATCGCGATCTGCGACGAGGTCTACGAGCACCTGGTGTTCGACGACGCGGAGCACATCCCGCTGGTCACGCTCCCCGGGATGCGGCCGCGGACGGTGAGCATCTCGAGCGCCGGGAAGACGTTCAACTGCACCGGCTGGAAGATCGGCTGGGTCTGCTCGACGCCGGAGCTGGTCGCGGCGGTGAAGGCGGCGAAGCAGTTCATCACGTTCGTGTCCGGCGGACCGCTGCAGCCGGCCGTCGCGCACGCGCTCGACCACGAGCTGACCTGGGTCGACGGCCTGCGCGCGTCGCTGCAGGAGAAGCGCGACCGGCTTTCGGCCGGGCTCGCCGACGCCGGCTTCACGGTACGGCCGACGGCGGGCACGTACTTCGTCTGCGTCGACGTGCGGCCGCTCGGCTTCACCGACGCCGCCGACCTGGCGTGGGAGCTGCCCGGCCGCGTCGGGGTCGCCGCGGTGCCCGTGAAGGTGTTCACCGATCACCCGGACGAGTGGAAACACCTCCTGCGTTTCGCGTTCTGCAAGCGCAACGACGTCATCGACGAGGGCGTCACCCGATTGCGCAAACTGGTCTGACGACCGCGATCCGGCTCGGTGGCGGCCTTCCGCGTCGCCGAGCCGGTCTCGCGAGGCGGGCGTCCGGACGGGTCGTCACGCTCCGGAGCCGCGGCCACACAGCTCGACGGTCGGTTGGTCACCGACCGCACGCGGAACGGGTGTGCCCCGTCCCACTCCGCGGACCGATTTCCGGCACCCGGCCAAAAACTCCTTCACGAACACTGAACGCCACCGAACGGACACCGGTCGCGATGGGCAGTGGCGAAACATCAGGTCAACGTCCGAATGTGCAAGTTGCAGGAATCGTCCGAATGGCCGCAGAGAAACCTCCGAACGGCACTGAGAGTGATCAACTCGTCGGCCGCAGTTGCCTTGCCAGGCCAGGCCGTTCCGCCTTGTGGGCTGGATCGAACGCGGGAGAGATGAAAGACTCCCGAGCGGTGCTAGAAAGAGTGCAGCCCCGGGGGAACTGCGACCTGGCCGGAGAAAGACCCCAGCAAGAACGGACTCGAGCGCGAAGCGTTGGAGCCACAGGCGCGGACGGTGGTGGTGGCGGTGAGCAGCAAGGCGAACGCGCGCCGCAGCGCTCCCGCGCTCACCGCGGGTGAAGTGCACCAGGCCGGCCCGCTCGCCGCGGGCGAAGTGCGCCAAGCCGGCCCGCTCACCGCGGGCGAAGTGCGCCAAGCCAGCCCGCTCCCCGCGGGCGAAGTGCGCCAAGCCAGCCCGCGAACCGCGGGCGAAGCGCGCCAAGCCAGCCCGCTCACCGCGGGCGAGGTGCGCCAAGCCAGCCCGCTCACCGCGGGCGAGGTGCGCCAAGCCGGCCCGCTCACCGCGGGCGAAGCGCGCCCCGAAGCGAACCTGGTTTTCGCAGTTCAGAGCCACCGCGCCGCCAGCTCCTTCCCCGTCCGGAAGTCCCTCCGCGCGCGCGGGCGCGCGCCGCGGCCGTGGGCGGCCGCGCTGCAGCGGCCCGCCGCCAAGATCCTCGTCGCCGGGGGCCTGACCCTCGCCGGCTGGCTGCTCACCGGCGCACTCTCCGGCAGCACCGCCACCGCCGCCGAAACCGCCCCTTGCCCGCACGCCGCCGCGTCCACTGTGGAGCACGGCGGCCTGCTGCACGGCCACCACCGCAAGAACCACCGCGACACCGCCGACTGCGCACAACAGCCGGCCGACACGGCGAAGACCGACACGACCGAGACCGCGAAGACCGACGAGCCCGCGGCCACCCCGACAACGTCCACGAAGGACACCCAGCCGGCCGAAGAGCCGGCGACGGAACCGGCGGCCACGAAGACCAGCGGCGGCCTGCTGAACGGCCTCGTCGGCACCGTCCAGTCGGTGACCGAACCGGCCGCGAAGACCACGTCCTCGTCCGACAACGGCCTGCTCGGCGGGCTCGTCGGCGGCGTCGTCAACGTGGTCGGCGGCACGCTCGACACGGTCACCACCACCGTGTCCGGCACGCTGGACACCGTCAGCACGCTGACGAACACGCTGTCCCACACCGTCCTCGCGCCACTCACCCAGCCGCCCGCGAACAACCCGGACGCGCCCGTCCTGCTCCCCCTCGACGACGTCCTGAACCCGATCCTCGGCGGCAGCTCGAACTCCGGCGGCGTCACGGTCACCGTGCCCGGCGTCGCCACCGACACCGCCACCCAGCCCGCCACCACCACCGTTGTCGAGACCCTGCCCGCCGAAACCACGGCGACGACGCAGCAGCCGTCCCGCATCGCCGTCGTGCACCTCGTCGAGCGCCAGAACACGCTGCCCGCCAAGCACGAGCAGCCGCGCGACTCCGGTGTCCACGCGCGCAACGGCGGCGGCGACAGCACCCCGGGCCTGCCGGGCGGCACCAGCGCCCCCAGCGCGCCGGCCCCGACCGCGGCGCCCGGGCACGACGGCCAGGGCGGCGCCCGCCACGCGTTCGCCGTCCACACCGACGACGTCACCACCACCCAGCTCAAGCTCATCGGCACCAGCCGCGACCACGAGGTCGACGGCGCCGGCAGGGAAGCCGCTCTGCCCACCACCTCCCCCGACTGACCCCGAACCGGGCAGCCGGGGACAACTGCGTCCAAAACAAGATCATCAGGACGCTTCCGAACGCCTTACCGGCGTGACGTTCCCCCTGCTCCAGTACGAAATTCGTGACTCTTTCACGTCTCGTGACGCGCCTGCGCGTCCGACGTACCCCAGGGGCTGAAAGCCATGCGAAACCACAGTCTTTCCGACCGGCCGACCGCGCCCGGCCGCGTCGGATCCCGGTCCCGGCGCCGCGCTGCCCCCGTGGCGCCGGGACCCACACCGGGCGTGCTCCGGGAGTCGTCACTCACCGCGCCGAGCGGCGACTCATCTCGCGAAGAGCACGTCTGAGCCGCCGGCTTCCCGGCACGTCGAGGGGCTGTGCCGGGAAGCCGCGGCACCCACCGATGGGGTCACGCCCGGACGTGGGAGTGTGAAACAACGAACCGGTGCGCTGGATGCTCACGAACGCCGCCCATCCCTGGGAGCAGGCTCGCATCCAGCGCACCGGTTCGTTTTAAGCGATCGGCGCGTCCAGCGAAGCCGGCGTGCCACGGACCGACGCCTCCGCCGCGCTCAGCCGCCGGACCGCTTCCTCGATCCGGTCCGGCGGCAGCGAGAACGGCAGCCGGATCCAGCGCTCCAGCCCGCCGTGGACGCCGAAGCGCGAGCCCGGCGCCACCTGGACGCCGTGGCTCGCCGCCGCCACCGCCAGCCGCGAGCTCACCGGCTCCGGCATGCGGCACCACAGCGACAGGCCGCCCTTGGGCAGCGTGAACGTCCAGTCCGGCAGGTACCGGTGGACCGCGCCGGCCAGCGCGTCGCGGTAGCCGCGCAGTTCTTCGCGACGGCGGCCCAGCGCGGCGTCGTCGTCCAGCAGCTCGCCGAGCACGATCTGCTCGAACACCGGCGAGCCCAGGTCGACCGCGTAGCGCGCCGAAACCAGGCGGCCGAGCAGGTCCTCCGACGCCCGGATCCAGCCGAGCCGCAGCCCGCCCCAGTGCGTCTTCGACGCCGAGCCGACGCAGATCGCCAGGTCGCCGGCGAACGCGGCCAGCGGCGGCGGCCCGGCCAGGGGGTCGCCTTCCAGGTCCAGTTCGACGAGCGTCTCGTCGACCACGACCGGCGTCCGCGCGCGGGCCAGCACGGTGCCGAGGCGGGCGCGGCCTTCGGCGTCCAGGCGCAGGCCGGTCGGGTTCTGGAAGTCGACGACGAGGTAGGCGAACCGCGGGGACGCCTGGCGCAGGCCCGCGTCGACGCCCGCGATGTCCCAGCCGCGCTCCCCGCTCGGGTCGAGCGCCACCGGCACCGGGATCGCGTGCGCGGCCCGGATCGCCTCCAGGGCGTTCGGGTACGTCGGCTGCTCGACCAGCACGCGGTCGCCGGGGCCGGCGAGCATCCGCAGGACCAGGACGAACGCGTGGTGCGCGCCGTTGGTGACCATGACCTGCGCGGGCGTCGTCGGCAGCCCGCGTTCGGTGTAGCGCCGGGCGATCTTCTCGCGCAGGCCGAGCAGGCCGCGTTCCTGGTAGCCGTGGTCGCCGAGGTGGTCGGCGAGCCGGACGCGGGCCGCGTCGACCGCCGCGGCCGTGCCCGGGATGGCGGGCGAGGACGCGTGGGTGAAGTCGATCGAGCCGTCGCCGACCGGGGCGAGCGGGCCGCGCCGACGGCGTCCGGGCGCGGCGATCCACGAACCCGCGCCGCGGCGGCTCGCGACGAACCCGCTCTCCCGCAACCGGTCCAGCGCGGCGCCGATCAGCGTCCGGCTGACGCCGAGCGCGTCGGCCAGCTCGCGCTCGGCGGGCAGCCGGGTGCCGAGCGGGAGCTGGCCGTCCAGCACCTGCAGCTCGATGGCCGCGGCGAGGTCGGCCGCGCCCTGCCGGGAACCCTGCCGCCAGGAGCCCAGCATGACGGCCAATCGCGGCCCGGAGATGCGTCCACCCAGTGGGACTGCGGCTTCCATAAGGCCAATATCCTGGAATTGGCTATGGTTTACAAGGCCACTTCTGACGGATAGTGCCAGTGTGGCTCAGATCGACCTCCGGCCCGTCCGGATCTCCCGCGACCCCGTCCGCCGCAGCGCCCAGTTGCTCGGCGGCCTCGCCCTCTACGGCACCAGCGTCGCCCTCGTCACCCGCGCCGGCCTCGGCCTCGAGCCGTGGAGCGTGCTGGCCGAGGGCGTCATGAAGCACACCGGCCTGACGTTCGGCACGGTCACCGGCCTGGTCTCGGTGGTCGTGCTGCTGCTGTGGATCCCGCTGCGCCAGCGGCCCGGGATCGGCACCATCGCGAACGTCGTGGTCATCTCGGTGATGGTCGACGTCGTCCGGGCGTTCCTCCCGGACCAGCACGACCTGGTGTGGCAGATCGCGCTGCTGGCCGGCGGCGTCGCGCTCAACGGCGTCGCGACCGCCACCTACGTCGGCGCCCGGCTGGGCCCGGGTCCCCGCGACGGCCTGATGACCGGGCTCGCCGGGCGCACCGGCTGGTCGGTCCGGCTGGTGCGCACCGGCATCGAGGTGACCGTGGTCGCCGCCGGGTTCCTGCTCGGCGGGACCGTCGGCGTCGGCACCGTGCTCTACGCGCTGGCCATCGGCCCGCTCACCCAGGCACTGCTCCCCCTGACGACCTGGCGCGAGAGCTAGCCCGCTTTCCGCTGCTGGACGGCTCGGCGCAGCGTCTGGTAGTCGGCGCCGCGCCGGGCGAGGACGTCGTCGGTGCCGCGCTGCTGGGCCAGCGCGAGCAGGATGTGCTCCTGCCCGAGGTGCTTGTCGCCCAGCCGGACGGCCTCCTTGAGGCTCAGCTCCAGGGTCTTCTTCGACTGGGACGTGAACGGGACGTGCCCGCGCTTGGCCGGGCCCAGCCGGCCGGCGAGCGCGCCCTCGCCGTGGGTCCGCTCGACGCTTTCGACGATCTGCTCGACGTCGATGCCGAACTCCGTGAGCGCCTCGGCGTCGGCGTCGCTGACCCCGCCCCGCCGTCTCGTCCGCGCCAGCTCCGCGGCCAGGTCGTCGGTGGCGACGCCCAGCTCGGTGAGCAGCGGGACCCCGGTCTTGAGCAACCCGGCCAGCAGGTCCACCGGCCCGACTTCCACCGAGCCGGACTGCCTCGCCGTCATCTGCGCTTCGACGACCGCGAGCCGCGCGTCCGCCGTGAACCGCTCGAACATCAGTGCCTCCCGTACTTCTTGTGCACGGCCTGCCGGCTGACCCCCAGCTCGGCGGCGATCTCCTGCCACGACCAGCCGTCGATCCGCGCACTGCGGACCTGAACGGCCTCCAGTTGTTCCACCAGCCGCCGGAGCGCGGCGACCGCACGCAATCCCACCCGGGGATCGCGGTCGCCGGCCCGGGCGGCCAGGTCCGTCGCTTCCGTCATGCCTGTCAACCTACGTTGACATCACTGGCTTGTCAACCTGAGTTGACAGTCGCGTCAGCGCGAAGGTCGCCGAGGCTCGACGTACAGTCGGGTGATGCCCGAGATCGTGATCGCCGAGCGGGCCGGGGTGGGCGCCGACGGCCACCCCCGCCCGACCGAAGACCACGTCGTCGTGCTGGACAACGCGGTCCTGGTGCTCGACGGCGCCACCTCGTCCGACCCCTCGCAACCCCCGGGCGGCTGGTACGCCGAACGCCTGGCCCAGCGCCTCGCCGACGACCTCCGCGCGGCCCCCGAAGCCGACCTGACCGACACCCTGACCAGCGCGATCGCCGCCGTGAGCGACGAGAACGCATTGCGCCCCCAGCGATCGCCGTCCAGCACCGTCGCCGCCGTGCGGTGGCTCGGCGACCAAGTCGACGCGCTCGTGCTCGCCGACAGCCCGGTCGTCGGCTTCGGCGGCTTCGGCGTCGACGTCGTCTCGGACGACCGGCTCGCGCGGCTGCGCCGGCGCGGCATGCTCCAGACCGGCGCCGACGTCCGGCGGCGGCGCAACGCCCACGACGGCTTCTGGGTCGCCGAAGCGGACCCGGGCGCCGCCGCGCACGCCGTGCGCCGCAGCTGGCCGCGAAGAGCCGTCGACGCCGTCCTGCTCGCCAGCGACGGCGTCTCCATCGGTGTCGACCAGTACGAACTCTTCGACTGGCGCGAAGTCCTCGCGATCACGCGCGCCGACGGGCCGGACGCCGTGCTCGACGCCGTCCGGACCGCCGAAAAGCAGGACCCCGACGGCGAGCGCTGGCCGCGGCCGAAGCGCCACGACGACCAGGCCCTGGTGCTGATCGACTTCGCATCCGGGGGAATTCAGGGTCTTCCCTGATCACGACCGTCCCGTTCTCCGAGAACCTGGAGAGCATGGGGACGGAACAGGGGAAGCGCACGAGACCGTGGCGGCTGGTGGCGCTGGGCGCGATCGGCTGGGGGCTGTTCACGGCCGTGGTGCTGCACATCATCAGCTCACGCGACCCGGTGTACGACACGCTGTCGAGCTACACGGTGACCGACCGGGGCGACGGCATGCTCGCCGCGAGCGTGTTGTCGCTGGCCATCGGCTCGCTCGCGGTGCTCGGCGCGCTGCACGCGGCGGGGGTGCCGCTGTCGCGCACGACCCGGCTGCTGCTGGCGTTGTGGTCGCTCGGGATGGCCGCGGCCGCGGTGTTCCCGGCGAGCTACCCGGAGGCGCCGGACCCGGTGAGCGGCGAGATCCACCTCTACGCGTGCCTGGTCGCGTTCCTCAGCCTGCCCGGCGCCGCGATCTCCCTGCTGGAGTCGCTGCGGGGCCGCCCTGAACGCGCTGCCGTCGTGAAGGCGCTCCGGCTGAGCGCCGGCGCCTTCGGGCTGTTCGCGCTCAGCTTCGTGTTCGTGCGGCTGGCCGAGGCCGAAGTCGGGCCGTTCCGCGCGATCTCCGACGCGTTCCCGATCGGCGTCATGCAGCGGCTGCTGCTGCTCGCCGACGTCGTCCTGCTGCTCACGCTGCTGCGGGTCGCGACCCGGCTGGAGTCAGCCTTCGACGGCCGCCGCGAATTCGGGCGCGTAGCCGTACAGGCCGGGCATGCCGCCGGTGTGCAGGAACACCACGTGGTCGTCCGGGGCGAAGTGGCCGGCCCATTCGACCAGCGCGGCGGCCACCTTCCCGGTGTAAACGGGATCGAGCACGACGCCCTCGGTGCGGCCGAAAAGCCGTAGCGCGTCCCAGACAGCGTCGGTCGGGATGCCGTAGCCGGGGCCGAGCGTGGAGTCGCCCAGCTTCGCGTGGTCGAGCGCCGGCGGGTCGACGCCGAGGAGCTTGGCCGCGCCCGCGACGAGGTCGTGCAGGTTCTCGGTGGCCTCGTCGAGCGGGTGGCTGACGCAGGCGATGCCGACGCCGAGGTTCTTGAGGAGCGCCGTGGCCAGCACGACCCCGGCCGCGGTGCCGCCGCTGGCGTGCGGGACGACGAGGTGGGCGCGCTCGACGCCACGTTCTTCGAGCTGCTTCGCGAGTTCGTAGGTGGCGCGGACGTAACCGAGGGCACCGAGGTCGTTGGAGCCGCCGACCGGGACGGTGAAGACGTTCCGGCTCTCGGCGGTGGCTTCGGCGATCAGGCGGTCGTAGGTGCGGCCGGTCTCTTCGCCGTCCGCGCAGATGTGGACGGTCGCGCCGAAGAGCCGATCGAGCGGGAGGTTTCCGCCACGTTCGTAGGCTTCGCCGTCGCGCGGGACCTTCGCGGTGAGGACGAGTTCGCAGCGCAGGCCGAGCTTCGCGCACGCGGCGGCGGTCTGGCGGCCGTGGTTGGTCTGGAGCGCGCCGAACGTGATGACGGTGTCGGCGCCGGCCGCCTGGGCCGCGCCCAGGTGGTATTCGAGCTTGCGGAGCTTGTTGCCGCCGGCGCCGAGCGGGTGGACGTCGTCGCGCTTGAGCCAGAGGTTCCGCAGGCCGAGGGCTTCGCCGAGCCGCGGCGCCTCGTGCAGCGGGGTCGGCCAGCCACCGAGGTCGACACGCGGGATCGAGGCGAGCGCGGCGTCGGGGAATCCGGCGAAGTCGAAGGTCATGGGCCCAGTCTGCCGCAGGGGTGGCCGAAGACCAGCGGTATCCGGTAACGTTCGTTCGAACGAACGAGAACCTCGGGGGCCACCATGACCGCTACGAGCCTCGACTTCACGGGCCTCGCCGCCCAGGCCGCGCAGCTCGCCGCGGGCGAAGTCACCTCCGCCGAGCTCACCGCGACCGCGCTCGGGCGCGCGCACGCGAGCCAGCTCACGCTCAACGCCTTCAAGCACCTGCGTGACGACGCGGCCCTCGCCGAAGCGGCCGAGGCGGACGAGCGGCTGCGGGCCGGCGACCGCAAGCCGCTGCTCGGCGTGCCGGTCGCGATCAAGGACGACGTCGACCTCACCGGCCTGCCCACGTCGTTCGGCTGCGCCGGCGAGTTCCCGTTCGCGACCACCGACGCGCCCGCCGTCGCGCTGCTGCGCGCGGCCGGCGCGATCATCATCGGCAAGACGAACACCCCCGAGCTGGGCCAGTGGCCGTTCACCGAGGGCCCGGCCTTCGGCGTGACGCGCAACCCGTGGCACCCCGGCCACACCCCCGGGGGTTCTTCGGGAGGGAGCGCGGCCGCGGTGGCGTCGGGGGCCATCGCGGCCGCGCTCGGTTCCGACGGCGCCGGCTCGGTGCGCATCCCGGCCGCGTGGACCGGGCTCGTCGGCATCAAGACCCAGCGCGGCCGGGTCCCGACCGAAAGCGAGCTGTTCCACGGCCTGACCGTGCTCGGCCCGCTCGCCCGCACCGTCGAGGACGCCGCCCTGCTGCTGGACGTCGTCGCGGACACCGGCACCACGTTCCGGACCGCCGCGGCGCGCGAACCGGGCCGGCTGCGGATCGGGCTGTCGACGCGGATTCCCTTCACCGCCACCAAGACCCGGCTCGACCCGGTCGTCGAAGCGAACGTGCGGCGGCTCGCCGAGTCGCTCGCCGGGCTGGGCCACGAGATCATCGAGGTCGAGCCGGACTACGGGCTGATCGGCCTGACGTTCCTGCCGCGCTCGCTCACCGGCGTCCGCGACTGGACGCTGCGAGTACCCGACCGCGCCGGGCTCGACCCGCGCACGCGCAGCAACGCCGGCCACGGCCGCCTCCTCGCCGGCCCCGCGCTGCGGCTCGCCCGCGCGCTCGAGCCGGGACTGCACCGGCGGATCGGCTCGGTGTTCGGCCGCGTCGACGTCCTGCTGACCCCGACGACCGCGACCCCGCCGCCGCCGATCGGCACGTTCGACGGGCTGTCCGGCTGGGAGACCGACCAGGCCATGATCGCCGCCTGCCCGTACGCTTGGCCGTGGAACGTGCTGGGCTGGCCGGGGGTCAACGTCCCGGCCGGGCTCACGGCCGGCGGGCTCCCGCTCGGGGCCCAGCTGCTCGGCCCGTCGCACGCCGAGGAGCGGCTGGTTTCGCTCGCCGCGCAACTGGAAGAGGTCGAACGGTGGCCGGAGCGGCATCCCGAGACAAGCTGGTAAGCACCCGGGACGCCATCCTGCGCGGCGCGCTGACCGTCGTCGGCGAGCACGGTGTCGGCGGGCTGACGAACCGCCGGATCGTCGCCGCGGCCGGCGTCTCGCTCGGCACGTTGACCTACCACTTCCCCAGCCAGACGGCGCTGCTGCGCGAAGCGATGCTGCTGTTCGTCGAGGAGGAGACGGCGAAGCTCGGCGCGATCGTCGACGGCTACCGCTCGGAGGGGTTGAGCGTCGAGCAGGCGGCGTCGGTGGTGGAGCACGTGATCGCGCAGCTGCCCTTCGGCGCCGACGAGCTGGGCGCGCACGAGCTGTACTTGCAGTCCGCCCGGGATCCTGAACTGCACGAAGCGTCTTCGCGGTGCTTCGCGGCGTACGACGAGCTGGCCGTGACGATCCTGTCGGCCCTCGGCGTCCCGGACCCGGGCCGGCTGGCGGGCCCGGTGGTCGCGCTGATCGCGGGGCTGCAGCTGCGGCGCCTGGCGACGGGCGAGACGGACACCCCGGTGGCCGAGCCCCTGATGATGCTGCTCCGCGGGGCTTGATGGCCCGGCCGATCGTCCGCGGCACGGCGGCGTGGAAGTACTTCGGCGACTTCCGCGACGTGCTGCTGGCGGGCCAGGTGCTGGTGCTGCAGGTGGCGCACCCGGTCGTCGGGGCGGGGGTCCGGGACCATTCGGACTACACGGCGGACCCGTGGACGCGGTTGATGCGGACGGGAGCATCGCTGTCGATTTACGTTTACGGCGGCGCGGCCGGCGCGCGTTTCGAGGCGGCCCGATTGCGGTCGTTACACCGGGCTTTCACCGGCGTCTCGGATGGACGCCGCTACAGCGCACTGGATCCGTTGGCTTACGCGTGGGTGCACGCGACGCTGGTGATGGTTCCGGTTGACGTGCAACGGTTCTTCGGGCAGCCACTGTCCTCTTCGGAGCTTGAGGAGTACTACGCGCAGATGTGCGACGTCGGGCGGATGCTCGGGGTGCGGGCGCGGGACCTGCCTCCGGACTGGGCGGGGTTCACGCGCTACTACGACTCGATGGTGGCCGGTTTCGCGACGAACGCGACGATCGAGCAGCTCTTCGAGACGATCCGGACGGTCCGGAAGCCGGTGCCCTGGCTGCGCGATTCGTGGTGGCGGCCGGTACGGGACCTGCAGGCTCGTGGGCAGATGTTCTTGATCCGGGCCACTTTGCCGCCGTTGCTTGGGGAGCGGTTGGGTCTACAGTGGACCGCTCGCGACCAGCGCCGGTTTCTTCGGTTCGCTCGGCTGGTGCGGATCCTGGCCACCCCGATCCCGGTGGGCTTGCGGACGGCGCACATGCGCTGGATCGGCAAGCTGAACGTGTGGCTCCGCGCCCACCCGAAGGTCTACGAACGCCTGGTGGGCGGCAACGGTCCCGGCTCAACGGCGCAAGGGGGTCGTGAGTGAGAAACAGGGTCAGAACACTGTTTCTCACTCACGACCGCTGAGCCGGGCGTAGTGGGCGCGGGCCTTGGCCCGGTTCCCACACCGCGACATCGAGCACCACTGCCGGTTCCGCCGCGGAGACGCGTCACAGAACCGGATCCCGCAATCGTCCGCCGCGCACACGCGCACTTCCGCGTCGCTCGTCGCCAAGTCGATCGCGTCCGCCGCCAATGCCGCGAATGCCGTGGCCACCGGGTCCTTCGGGGCCGGGACTTCACGGCGCAGCCGGCCGTCCACCAGCACCAGCCTCGGCGGTGGCGCCGGGGCCGAGGCCGCCGCGTTGTTCACCAGCTCGATGTCCATCTTGTCCGGCACCTCGGGCGGCAGCAGGACCCGGTCGATCGCCTCGCGCAGCGCCTTCGCCGCCAGCACGTTGCCGGCCGTCACCGGCACCGGGCCCGTCGTGAACCCCGCCAGCGAGAGCCACTCCGCGAGCGCGTCCGGTCCCGTCAGCAGCTCCACGCCGTCCGCGTACCGCGCGCGCAGCGTGTTGACCAGGTCGAGGCACGGCCGTCCGCCGTCGAAAGCCCACTCCATCTCACCATTCTAACCGTTGCCGACAGTTAGAACGTCGGCTACCGTCTAACCCCATGAACCGGTTAGAAAGCACGGCCACGGTCAACGGACTCCGGATGCACTACCAGCGGGCCGGCGACGGGCCGCCGCTGTTCCTCCTCCACGGCTGGCCGCAGACCTCGCACTGCTGGCACCGCGTCCTGGCGCCGCTCGCCGAGACGCACACCGTCATCGCCCCCGACCTGCGCGGCTACGGCCGCACCGACAAACCCAAGACCGGCTACGACAAGCGCACGATGGCCGCCGACGTCGCCGCGCTCGCCGAGCACCTCGGGTTCACGAAAACAGCCGTCGTCGGGCACGACCGCGGGGGCCGCGTCGCGCACCGCTGGGCCCTCGACCGCCCCGACCAGGTCGACCGCCTCGCCGTCCTCGACATCGCCCCGACCCGCGCGATGTGGCAGCGCCTCGACACCGGCGTCGCGAAGGCCTACTGGCACTGGCTCTTCCACCTCCAGCCCGACCTGCCGGAGCTGCTCGCCGGCCAGAACATCGCCGCCTACCTCGGCTACTTCTTCGAACGCTGGACCTACCAGCGCCACGCCCTCGACGCCGAAGCCCAAGCCGAGTACGTCCGCGCCTTCTCCCAGCCCGGCGCCCTGCGCGCCGGCTTCGACGACTACCGCGCCTCCTTCCCCGACGACGCCGAACTCGACGACGCCGACTTCGAGGCCGGAAAGCGCGTCACCCAGCCACTTCTCGCGCTCTGGGGCGCGAACGGCCTGCTCGGCACCCTGCCGACGCTCGAGATCTGGCGGGAGTACGCAACCAGTGCCACCGGTGAGGCGATCGCCGAGTGCGGCCACTTCCTGCCCGAAGAACAGCCGGCCGAAGTCGTCGCCCACCTGCGGAAGTTCCTCGGCCCCTGAGACCCCCGGGGGCTCCGGTCCCCCGCGCTGGGGACCGGAGTTCCCTCCCCGCCGTGACGCCCGCCACCCGCGGCCGTCGCTAGGTTCGGACCCACGATGGGGACCAAACCAAGAGTGCTCTTGCTGATGCTGCTGGCCGCGCTGGGGATCGCGGTGGGCGGCGGGACCGCGCACGCCGACGGCGCACCGTCCGGCACCGACGTCCAAGTCGCGCAGACGCTCGGCGCGCGCGAACTGACCGTGATCATCCGCCGGGTCGACGTCACGCCGTCGCCGCTGCGGGTCGACGTCGTGACGCACCAGGGCTCGCCAGCCGGGACGCTGCACCTGGCCGTCGCCGCCGACGGCGTCCCGAGCGCGCGCACCGACGTCGTGCTCGGTGCCGAACCGGGCGTGTACGCGGGAAATCTCCAAGTCGACAAACCGGGACCGTGGGAACTGTCGCTGAGCGACGGCACCGGCCCGGCCGCGACGATCCCGTTCATCGTGCCCGCCCGGGTCGTCCCGCCGTGGGAGAAGGCGACGTACGGCGGCTTCGTCGCGGCGGGCGTGTTCCTGCTGCTGGCGTTGATCGTCGGCCTCAAGGCGAGGCGGACGGCGTTCGCGCTGGTCCCGGCCGGTGGCGCGGTCGCCGCGATCGCCGTCGCGGTCACCGGCGCGCTGCTGTCGGCGAGCACTCCCCCGCCGCCCGCGCCCGGCAGCCAGCTCGACCCGACGTTCGACAACGTCACCGACCCGTACGCGAACGCGCAGCTGTCCACAGTGGACTACTCGCGGCCGCCGGTGAACCTCGTGGCGCAGGCGGAACCCGGTGGGCTCAAGCTGATTCTCACCGACGGCGCCACCGGCCGCCCGGTCGACGACCTGCTGATCCACGACAACGCACTCGTGCACCTGGTCCTGGTCTCGCCGTCGGGGCGGATGAGCCACCTGCACCCGGTGCGCGTCGGCCCCGGCGACTACCGCGTCCGCGTTGCAGAACCGGAAGCCGGCACGTACGCGGTCGCCGCCGAACTCGTGCGGCGCGGCGGCGGGGTCCAGCTCGTCCGGTCCACTGTGGACCTCGCCGGAACCGCCGCGCCCGCGCCGGAACCGCCCGGCGCCGGACCGCGGACCGTCGACGGCACCCCGGTCGACCTCACGGTCACGCCCGGCACGCCGACCACCGTCACCGCGCACTTCAAGACCCAGGACCTCCAGCCGTGGCTGGGGATGCTCGGCCACCTGATCATCGCCGGTCCGATCACCGGTCCCGTCGGGGAAAGCGCCGCGAAGGCGCCGACGTGGGCACACGTCCACGCGATGATCCCGCCGGTCGCGGGCCAGCTCGACCGCCCCGACGAAACCGTCGCCGCCTACGGCCCGGACGTCAGCTTCACCTACACCTTCGCCGCGCCCGGCCGGTACCGGATCTGGCTGCAGGCCGAGCGCGGCTACCGCGTGCTGACGATCCCCGCCGTGGTGGACGTCCCGGCGACCGGAGCCGGCCGGTGAAGCGCCCGACGGTGCTGATCGCGGTGGTCGTGCTGCTCGTCGCGGCCGGCGCCACCTGGCTGCTCTGGCCGAGCGGCGGCGCGAAAGCCTCGACGCAGCAAGCGGTTTCCGGCCCGTACACGGTGCAGTTCTCCGCGGACGAGCCCCGCATCGGCGCCAACACGTTAGCGGTGGCCGTCACCGGGCCCGCGCCCGACGCCGTCACGGTCGCGCCGGTCATGGCGCAGATGGGGCACGCGTTCCCGGCGGTCCCCGCGGCACCGGACGGGCCGGGGCACTTCCGGGCCACCGGCGTCGGGCTGCCGATGTCCGGGCAGTGGGAGATCACCGTGTCGCTGCGCGGTCCCGGCGGGTCCGCCCAAGTCGTTTTTCCGTTGCTCGTCAAGTAGAAAGGTTCGGGGGAATGGATCTCACCGCATCCGGCGTGCGCACCACGCCGGTGGCGAAACAGGCGCGAACGGGGTTGCTGCCGGCGAACGTCGTGCTCGGCGGGTCGCTGCTGTCACTGGTCGGGCTGACCTGGGACATCCAGTGGCACAGCGACGTCGGGCCGGACACGTTCTTCACGCTGCCGCACCTGTTCCTGTACGCGGGCAGCGCGGTCGTCGGGCTGGCGAGCCTCGCCGTCGTGCTGCTGACGACGGCGGCGCGGCGCGCGGGCCGGCCGGTCGACCCGCGGGTCGGCGGGCGCGTGGTCAACGTGTTCGGCAGGACGTTCGCGGCGCCGCTGGGCTACCTGGTTTCGGGCGTGGGCGCGGCGACGTTCCTGCTGTACGGCCTGTGGGACCAGTGGTGGCACGGGCTCTACGGCTTCGACGCGGTCATCGACTCGCCGCCGCACATCGGGCTGCTGCTGTCGATCACGGTGTCGCTCATCGGCACGACCGCGGTGTTCGCCGCGGCGCGGGAGCACCGCTGGGGCCGGATCGGGACGCTGGCGTCGCTGACCGTGCTGCTCACGTTCGGGCCGGTGCTCGCGCTCGGGCTGCAGCAGGTGCCGGACGACTACGCCGACGCCGTCTCGATCGGCTGCTCGATGATGGCGGTGCTGCTGGTCACCGTCGGCGCCGGGTTCCTGCGCCGTCCCGGGGGCGCGGCGGGGACCGCGGCGCTCGTCCTGGCCGTGCAGGGCGTCTTCTGGTGGTTCTCGCCGTGGGCGGCGAAGGCGTACGCGGATCTGGTCGACCTGCCGCTGCGGGACGCGATTTCCGGCGTGCCGGAGATGCCGTCGCTGACACCGCTGGCGCTGCTGCCGGTGGCCGCGCTGATGGAGCTGGGCTACCTCGCCGGGCGGCGCCGGGGGTGGCGCGCGGGGCGCGTCTCCGTGGTCGTCGGCGGGATCGCCGGGCTGCTGATCGGGCTGAGCCTGCCGGTCCAGCGCACCCTGCTCTACACCGGCGCGCACCTGCCGCCGGCCTGGTACCTGACGACGACGGCCGTCCTGGCCGGCCTGTTCGGGCTGCTCGGCGGGTTCGCCGGGTGGCGGTTCGGCGGGATGCTCTGCCTGCTGGCGCCCGCGAAGAAGGGGGAAACCGCTGATGCGTAAAACACTTCTGGCTCTGGCAGCCGTCGTCGGCTTGCTGTTCGCGACCGCGGCACCGGCGAACGCCTACGAGCCGGTCAACATCGTGCACACCGAGCACGTGCAGGCCGGGCCGTACGGGCTGACGATCGGGTTCAGCACCTGGCCGCTGAAAGCCATGCAGTCACTGGACTTCACCTTCATCCCCGACGGCGGGATCGAGGACAAGTCCGGCACGCTCACGATGATCAACCCCGAGGGCGGCCAGAACCGGAAGCAGCCGCTGGTCCGGCACCCGCGCAAGCGCGACGTCTGGGGCCTGGACGTCCGGTCGATGCCGCGGCCGGGCGAATGGACGTTCCGCTTCACCGTCAACGGCCCGGCGGGGCCCGGCACCGGCGACCTGAAGGCGCTGCCGGTGCTCGAGCAGCCGGGGCCGCCGATGGGCTTGAGCTGGGCGATCAGCACGCTGCCGTTGATCGGGCTCGTGGTGCTGGTCGTGGTGGCCTGGCGCCGGACGCGGACCCGGCTGCGCGGAGGTGAACTTCCGGCAATCGGGTGAGATTCCGCTCACATCGAGCACTCAGGCGTATCCGGGCTGTCGCGAAGGCCTCCTTCACCGTGAGAACGGGAAAGGGGGCCTTCGCGATTTCTGGACACGGGCGGGTGATCATGATCACCCGCGCAGGGGATGACTCAGGCGGGCAGGTCGAACTGCCCGGCCTTCACGGCGACCAGGAACGCTTCCCACTCGGCGGTGTCGAACACGAACACGGGGCTGGTGGCGAGCTTGGTGTCGCGGACGCCGATCAGGCCTTCCCGGCCGAGGTTGACCTCGACGCAGCTGCCGCCGTTGGGCTCGCTGGCGAACGACTTTTCCCAGGCAGCCTCTTCGAACAGGGACACGGCCGTGTTCGGATCGTAATCCGCGAACGACGGATAATCCGCCATGGGTCGTACCTCCGAGGATCGATGGGGGGCGCGGTCGCGACCTGGTCGAACGTGCCCGCGTCCGGCTACTCAGTGTCTCAATGGAGTACGCCGCACGGCCAAGCGGGTGATCAACTAGGTCCGGCCTCGACATGAAGATTATTCCAGGAGTAGGATTAATCGCATCGGCCGGGGCGCTGGCGTCGGTGAATGACTGCCTGCATGCGACGGGCGGTCCCCGACCGCAGGCCACTGGCTGACGAACGACAAAACCACCACCGCAGGACCTCATGGGGGAGGATCAGCGTGATCGTCGAGGACAGCGCGCCACCGAGCGTGGGCCACGCCCGCCGACCGGGCGCCCACCGTGGCACGAACGAGCTGGTCCGAAACCTGCGCCGGGAAGCGCTTTCCCCGGTGCTGCCACCGCGACCAGAGCTGGGGGTGTAGACGATGGCCGTCCGGCTGAACTCGCTCTTCCGCCGCGAGGAAGAAGTGCACCGTGGCCGCCGGGGGATCGGCAACGAGCTGCGGAACCGCTTCGGTTTCAGCTTGATCCAGGCACCACTGCGCAAGACGACGACCTGGGCAACGGACCAGGACCTCCCGCTGCAGCGCCACTCGGACGGGGTCCGGACCACGCGCCCGCTGGAGACCGCGATCGACCTGACCCCGCTGCTGCGCGGCCGGATCGGGTCGCGGGTTTGAAAGCCTGAACTGCCGCACCACCACAGCAGAGCCCCGGTTCCCCGTTGGGACCGGGGCTCTTGCCGTTGCGGGGCTACGGTTTCCGCAGGAAGCGGGCTCGGTAGAGGTGCGCGGCCGGGTCAGTCTGCCGGAGATCGGCGAGGGGCCGGCGTCTTGAATGACTCATTCAGGTCGTCGGAGGTCCTGAATGAGTCATTCAAGACCTCCGGAACCGTTGCTGGGCTACGGTTTCCGCAGGAAGCCGGCTCGGTAGAGGTGCGCGGCCGGGTCAGTCTGCCGGAGGTCGGCGAGGGGCCGGCGTCTTGAATGACTCATTCAGGTCGTCGGAGGTCCTGAATGAGTCATTCAAGACCTCCGGAACCGGCCCTGGGCTACGGTTTCCGCAGGAACAACCGCCCCTGACGGTATGGCCGCTCCCCCTCGACGTGCTCCCGGTACATCCGGCCCACCTCGGCCAACCCCGCCTCGGCAGCCATCGACGCCAGCGAATCCAGCGGCCACACGTACGCCGTGGTCACCTTGTGGTCGAACTCCGAAACCACTCCCGCCTCGAAGCACCCCAACAGAACGTGACCACCGGGCGCCAACGTCCGGGTGAATTCGGCGAAGTACCTTGGCACCTCCGCCGGCGGCGTGTGGATCACCGAGTACCACGTCAGGATCCCCGCCAGCGACGCGTCGGGCACGTCCAAGGCCGCCATCGAGCCGACGTCGAAGCGCAGTGAAGGATGAGCCGCGCGCGCCAGGGAAACCATCGCCGGGGACACGTCGATGCCGAACGCGTCGACCCCCAGGGAACTCAAGTGCGCCGTCAGGTGGCCCGGGCCGCACCCGAGGTCCGCGACCGGTCCCCGGCCGCGGACGTGGTCGGCGAACGCCACCCAAGCCGCACGGTCCAGCGCGTCGGAGTCCCAGATGTCGCGGACGAACTCGGCGTACTGGACCGCGACCGCGTCGTAGGCAGCCGTCACGGTTTGCGGCCGAGGCCGCAGATGTGGCCGACGAACGCCGGGTCGTTCGCGAGCTTCTTCGTCGCCCGGGACTCCATCTCCTCCGGGTGCCACTCCGGCAGGTACACGATGCCCGGCTCGACGAGCTCCAAGCCGTCGAAGAACGTCGTGAACTCCGCGCGGCTGCGCAGGTGCAGCGGTGTGCTCGACTTGTTGTACTGCGCCATGATCGACTCGCGGCTCTCCGAGTCGGCCATGTTCTCGAGGCCGTCGCTCGTGAGGTGCGAGGACAGGAAGTACGAGCCGGACGGCAGCAGCGACAGGTACTTCTGGATGGTCTGGGCCACCGGCTCGTCCTCGCCGAGGAAGTACAGGACGCCGACGATGATCAGGCCGATCGGGCGGTTCGGGTCGAGGACGCCGGTGTCGAGCGCGCGCTTCCAGATGTCGGCCGGGTCGCGCAGGTCGCCCTGCAGCACCGCGTGCCGGTCGGCCACGCCCTCCTTCTCCAGCAGGATCTGCGAGTGCGCCACCGCGACCGGCTCGTTGTCGACGTACACGCAGCGCGCGTTCGGGTTCACCGCCGCCGCGACCTCGTGTACGTTCCCGACCGTCGGCACGCCCGACCCGAGGTCGAGGAACTGGTCGATGCCGTTGCGGGCCAGGTACCGGACGCCGCGGCCGAGGAAGTCGCGGCCGACCCGGGCCACGGTCTTGATCATCGGGAACGTCTTGACCGCCTGCTCGCCGAACTGCCGGTCGATGGCCCAGTTGGCGTTGCCGCCGAGGAACCAGTCGTAGATGCGGGCCGCGTTGGGCCGCTCGAGGTCGACGCCTTCGGGGGCCTCGGGATCCTGCGTGGTCATGTCCATCCTCCAGGCTTGCGGCCGACACCGCCGACCACGCTCGCGAGGGGGACCGTGGCGGCGCCGGGCTCGGGACGCCACTCTCCCACAGGCACGATTCCCGGCTCGACCACCTCGAAGTTACCGAAGAACGCGGCGATCTCGTCGAGCGTCCGCGACACCGCGGGCGAACTCGACCGCTCGGACAGCTTCACGAGCTTGCGGATCTGCTCCAGTTCGTCGCCTTCGACGCCGGACTCGGTCGCGTGCGAGAGGACGTACGCCGCCCCCGGCGCCAGCAGCGTCCGGTAGTCACGGATGGCTTCGCGGACGCCGGTGACGTCCGGCAGGAAGTGCAGCACGGCCACGCTGAGCAGGCAGATCGGCCGGTCCGGGTCGAGCACGCCGGTGGCCAGCGCGGCGTCCCAGACCTCCTCGGCGTCGCGCAGGTCGGCGTGCAGGACGGCGTGGCGTTCCGGGTCGCCTTCCTCGTCGAGCAGGATCCGGCCGTGCGCGACGGCCACCGGCTCGTTGTCGACGTAGACGCAGCGGCTGTCGTCGGCGTACTCGTCGGCCACCTCGTGGACGTTGCCGGCGGTCGGGATGCCGGAGCCGAGGTCGAGGAACTGCGTGATGCCTTCGGCCAGGCAGTAGCGCACGGCCCGGCCGAGGAAGTCGCGGTTGCCCCGCGCCAGGGTCTTCGCCAGCGGAAACGCTTTCACGGCCAGCTCGCCGTACTGCCGGTCGACCGCCCAGTTCGCGGTGCCGCCGAGCGCCCAGTCGTAGATCCTCGCCACGTTCGGCCGGTCGAGGTCGACGGCGTCGGGGAGGAAGTCGGGGTCCACGATGTCCCCTTCGGGCGAAACTTCCGGTGGATTCGAGCGCAACAGACCGACTCTACCGAAAGTTGTTCACCGGCCGGGATACCTCAGGCGGCCGTTCGCCCTATTGGAGCTGCTGCATCTGGCCGCGGTAACCCTCCGCGAGCTCCTTGAGGAACTGCCGGGTCTCCTGCCGCTCCAGCGCGGCTCCACGCAGCCGGTCCCACGAGTCGACGAAGATGTTGAAGTCCTTGACGTCGTCGAGGTACAGCCCGCCGGCGGAGTGCTCGATGTAGACGAAGTCCCGGGTGCGGTCCGGGAAGCGCATGATCGTGAAGTCGTTGGGCACCGCGGCCAGCCGCGCGCCGAACGGCAGCACGTGCACGTAGACGCGCGGGTGCTTCTCGAGCGAGAGCAGGTGCTCGACCTGGTCGAGCATCACCGCGGGCGCGTACCCGCCGGGGGCCCGGCGCAGCGCGCCCTCGCTGATGATGAACCGGTAGTAGGGCGGCTGCTGCTGCTCGAACACGGCCTTGCGGTCGAGCCGGTTGCGCACCAGCGACGTCACGTCCGTCGCGCCGGCCTCGGTGAACTGCTTGAGCATGTAGTGCTCGGACTGCAGCGGGCCCGGGATGCGCTCGCCGTGCCAGGTGAGGATCTCCGCGGCCGCGGGCTCCAGGTCGGTGAAGGTGCGGAACCAGTGCGGCACCACCGAGCGGTAGCCGGACCAGTGGCCGCGCTGCCCGGCGGCGGCCCGCGCCAGGTTCATCAGCGTGTCGGCCTCTTCGCCGTTGATCCCGAACGCGTTCAGCATGGATCGCACATCCCCGAGTTTGACCCCGACGGCACCGGACTCGATCTTGTTGACCTTGCCCTGGGTGCAGCCGAGGACCTCGGCGACCTGCTGCTGTGTCATCCGCGCCGCGGTGCGGGCATGCCGGAGCTCGTTCCCGAGCTGCTTCCGGCGCGAGGTGACGGTGCTGGCCATCGCCCTGCTCTCCCGGACCACTACCAAGCGACGGCGGCCTCCCGGTCGCCGTCGCGCGCGAACTATCGAACCCACCCAGGTTAGTGCTTCACCTTGCGGATCTCGATGATGACATCGCGCAGCGTTCCAGGAAACGCCGCGGAATGCCAGTCACCTGCGCTATCACTCGCCTGGACCAGCGAAATTCCGAATTATTCGGCCAACCGGCGGAGCCCGCGCTGGGGCATAGTGGGCGCCGTGACCGATCGCTCGCCCTCCGCCGCCGCCGTCACCCGGCTGGCCGACCGGGTCCACGGCTACGTCCAGCCGGACGGCTCCTGGTACATCAACAACTGCGGTGTCGTCGACGCCGGCGACCACACCGTCCTCATCGACACCTGCTCGACCGAGCGCCGCACGCGGGCGCTGCTCGCCGCGGCCGGGGCCGCCACCGGCAGCCCGGTGACGACACTGGTGAACACCCACCACCACGGCGACCACACCAACGGCAACTACCTGGTCGGGGGCGCGACGGTCATCGGCCACCGCAAGACCCGCGAGCTGATGGTCGCCGAGGGCATCCAGAAGTTCGAGGGCATCTTCGTCGGCAGCGACTGGGGCGAACTGCGGTCGCGGCCGCCGGAGGTCGTGTTCGACGACCGGCTGACCGTGCACGCCGGCGACGTCACCCTCGAGCTGATCCACCCCGGCCACGCGGCCCACACGACCAACGACGTCCTGGTCTGGCTGCCCGAGCAGCGCGTGCTCTACGCGGGTGACCTGGTGTTCCACGGCGGCAGCCCGTTCGCGCTGATGGGCTCGGTGGCCGGCTGGCGCCAGGGCCTCGACGTCATCCGCGAACTCCAGCCGGAAGTGATCCTGCCCGGTCACGGTGGTCCCTGCGGGCTGGACGTCGTGGACAAAGTGGACGAATACCTCGCGTTCGTCCAGCGGACGGCCGAACGCGGGAAGGCCGCCGGGCTGTCGCCGCTGGAGGTGGCGAAGGAGACGGACCTCGGCGAGTTCGCGTCGCTGAGCGAGCAGGAGCGGCTGCCGGGGAACCTGCACCGCGCATACGCCGAACTGGACGGCGCCGAGTGGGGCGCGGACATCGACCTGGTCGCGGCGATCACCGACATGCTCGCCTTCAACAAGGGCCCGATCCGCTGCTTCTCCTGAACTAGGTGAGCTGCTCCTCCGTGGCCTCCCTTGAGGCGTCGATCGGACTACTGTCTGAATCGAGAGAGACTTCGGAAGGATTCGGATGAGCAAGAAGGCGAGCATCGGGGTCACCGGCCTGGCGGTCATGGGCCGCAACCTGGCCCGCAACCTGGCCCGGCACGGGCACACGGTGGCCCTGCACAACCGGTCCGAGGAGCGGACCCGCGCGCTGGTGGAGCAGTTCGGCGACGAGGGCGACTTCATCCCGGCGTACTCCGCGCAGGCGTTCGTCGACGCGCTGGAGCGGCCCCGGCAGGTCGTGATCATGGTCAAGGCGGGCGGCCCGACCGACGCCGTCATCGAGGAGTTCGCGCCGCTGCTCGAAGAGGGCGACGTCATCATCGACGCCGGCAACGCGCACTTCGCCGACACGCGCCGCCGCGAGAAGGCGCTGCGCGAGCGTGGGCTGCACTTCGTCGGCAGCGGCGTCTCCGGCGGCGAGGAAGGCGCGCTGCACGGGCCGAGCATCATGCCCGGCGGCTCGAAGGAGTCGTACGAGTCGCTCGGCCCGCTGTTCGAGGACATCTCGGCGAAGGTCGACGGCGAGCCGTGCTGCACGCACATCGGCGCGGACGGCGCCGGCCACTTCGTCAAGATGGTGCACAACGGCATCGAGTACGCCGACATGCAGCTGATCGCGGAGTCGTTCGACCTGCTGCGGCACGCGGGCGGCTACTCCCCCGCCGAGATCGCCGACGTGTTCCGCACGTGGAACACCGGGCGGCTCGACTCCTACCTGATCGAGATCACCGCCGAGGTGCTCGCGCACGTCGACCAGGCGACCGGCAAGCCGTTCGTCGACATCGTCGAGGACGCCGCCGAGCAGAAGGGCACCGGCCGCTGGACGGTGCAGATCGGCCTCGACCTGGGCGTCCCGATCTCGGGCATCGCCGAAGCCGTCTTCGCGCGTTCGCTGTCCGGCTCGAAGCCGCTGCGCGCGGCCGCCCGCGGGCTCGGCGGACCGTCGGCGTCGCCGCTGACCGGCTCGGCGCTGGACCGCTTCGCCGACGACGTCGAGCAGGCGCTGTACGCGTCGAAGGTCGTCGCGTACGCGCAGGGCTTCAACCAGATCCAGGCCGGCGCGACCGAGTACGGCTGGGACATCGACCTGGGCAAGGTCGCCTCGATCTGGCGCGGCGGCTGCATCATCCGCGCGAAGTTCCTCAACGACATCACCTCGGCCTATGCCGATGAGCCGGAGCTGCCGACGCTGCTGACGTCGGGCGGCTTCCGCAAGGCCGTCGAGGACGCGCAGGACTCGTGGCGGTCGGTGATCTCGACGGCGGTCCAGCTCGGCATCCCGACGCCGGGCTTCTCGACGGCGCTGGCGTACTACGACGGTCTCCGCGCCGACCGCCTGCCGGCGGCCTTGGTGCAGGGCCAGCGCGACTTCTTCGGGGCGCACACGTACCGCCGCGTGGACCGCGAAGGCTCGTTCCACACGGCCTGGGCCGCCGACGGCCGCCCGGAGTCCGACGCCTGACGAGCCGCTGCTCTGACCGGGAAGACCCCCTGGTCCCGCCCGGTCAGAGCAGCGTCACCAGCAGCAACGCGAGAAGCGCGGCCGCCACCAGGAGCCTCACTGCCCCCGGGCGGCGAGGATTTCCGCCAGCACCTCCAGGATCTTCGCCTCGGCCTTGTCCTTCTTGACGCCCAGGCCGTCGAGCACCTCGAAGCCGGCGCCCTCGCCCTGTTCCAGCAACGCCAGCAGCAGGTGCTCGGTGCCGATGTAGTTGTGCCCGAGCCGCAGGCCTTCGCGCATGGTCAGTTCGAGGGTCTTCTTGGCGGCGGGGGTGAACGGAACCACGTTCGGCACCGAGTCCACCGGCGCCGGCAGCCGCGCTTCGGCGGCTTCCCGGACGGCGTCCAGCTGGACGCCCTGGGCCAGGATCGCCCCCGCCGCCAGTGCCGCCGGCTCGGTCAGCAGGCCCAGCACGAGGTGCACGGTGTCGATCGCCGGGCTGGCGTGCTCGACGGCCGCCTTCTGGGCCTCGACGACGACGTGCCGCGCGCGGTCGGTGTAGCGGCCGTAGACGCGTTCGATCGTCCCGGACGGGTCGCCGCCCGGGTCGACCTTGGGCACGAACCGCTTTTGCGCGGCCTGCTTCGTCACGCCCATGCTGGCGCCGATGTCGGTCCAGGACGCCCCGGACCGCCGGGCCTGGTCCACGAAGTGGCCGATGAGGTGGTCGGCGACCTCGCCGAGGTGCTGGCCCACGTAGACGGCGTCGGTGAGCTGGGCGAGGGCGTCTTTTTCGTTGTTGCTCTTGATGGCGCTGATGAGGTCGTCGAGCTTGATGTTGGTCGGTAAGGTCATGCGTCAACTGTAGGTTGACGCACTCGTCGCGTCAACCACAGGTTGACGACCTAGCTGCCCTTCGCACGCGCACAACCGGCCGCCCGGTGTCCACATCGGACGATGCCTTCGGCGGCCGGCCGGTCGCCGAGCCCCAGCGTCACGCCGCTCGCGACTTCAGGTGCGCCTTGAGGTCGAACGCGCTCGCTTCGAGGTCCGCGTACGCCGGGTGCGGGTCGGCGGTGAACAGGCGCCGGGCGGCGATGTGGTCGGCCGGCCGGTTCACCGACTCGACCGCGATGAGGACGCCGTCGCGGAAGGACAGCACCGAGAACTTGCCCGCGGCCCGGTCGCCCGCGACGACCGTCTTGTCGGCGCCGGACAGGATCCCGGCGATCTGCAGCTTCGCGCCCGACTGGTCGGTCCAGAACCACGGCAGGCTCGCGTACGGCTCGGGCGCGCCGGTGATCGCCGCGGCCACGCAGCGGGCCTGGTCGACGGCGTTCTGCACGGACTCCAGCCGGGTCGACGCGCCCGCCTGCACGCACGGGAAGTTGGCGCAGTCGCCGATCGCGAAGATCCGCTCGTCCGCGGTCCGCAGGTGCGCGTCGACGACAACGCCGTTGTCCACCGGGAGGCCCGCTTCGGCGGCCAGCGTCGTCTCCGGCACGACGCCGACCGCGACCACGACGAGGTCGGCGGGCAGCCGGGTGCCGTCGGACAGCTCGACCTCACGCACTCGCGAGTCGCCATGCAGCGCGGAGACACCCTGGCCGAGCAGGACCGTGTGCCCGGCTTCGCGGTGCAGCGCGGCGAAGTAGGCGGAGATCTCCGGGGTCGCGACGCGGTTGAGCAGCCGGTCCTGGGCCTCGACGACCGTCACCGGGCGGCCGGCGTGCGAGGCGAACTCCAGCCCGATGAACCCGCCGCCGACCACGACGACGTTCTCGGCATCGGTCAGGGACGCGCGCAGCCGGTCGGCGTCGTCGCGGGTGCGCAGGGTCAGCACGCCCGGCAGGTCCGCGCCGGGCACGGGCAGCGTCCGGTTGCGTGCGCCGGTGGCCAGGACCAGGTGGTCGTAGGCCAGCTCGGTGCCGTCTTCGAGGCGGACCTTCGACGCGGGCCGGTCGATCGCCGCGACCCGCCCGGCGACCAGCTCGATGTCCTTCTCCGCGAAGAAGTCCTCGCCGCGCAGGTGCAGCTGCTCGAGCCCGGCGGTCCCGGCGAGGTAGGCCTTCGACAGCGGCGGCCGCTGGTACGGCACGCCCGGCTCGTCCCCGACCAGCACGACCCGGCCGGCGAAGCCGCGGTCCCGCAGCGACGCGACGGCCTGGAACCCGCTCTGCCCCGCTCCGGCGACGAGGACCGTGTTCTCTGCACCCATGCCTGCCATCCGATCACACGAGCCTTAAGCCGTCGAGGAGCCGCCCGACGACCGCAGGGCCCGCGGCGCCCCGAGCACGCGTGAGATGCCGCGCGCGGCGGCCCGGACGGCCGGCACCAGCGTCCGCGGGTCCGTCCCTTCGGCCGGGACGACCACCGAGATCGCCGCGACGACCTCGTCGGTCGAGTCGTAGACCGGGGCCGCCACCGACAGGGAGATGAGCTCGATCTGGCCGTCGCTGATCGCGTAGCCGTCGCGGCGGACGTCGGCCAGGACGCGCCGCAGCTGCCCGGTCGCGGTGATCGTCTTCGGCGTGAACGTCTTGAGCGGCCCGGCCAGGACCTCGTCCTGCGCCTCGACGGGGGCGTGCGCGAGCAGGACCTGGCCGACGCCGGTGGCGTGCGCGGGCAGCCGGCCGCCGACGCGGGTCAGGACGTTGACCGCGCCGCGGCCGGAGATGCGTTCGACGTAGACGACCTCCGGCCCGTCGAGGACCGCGAGCTGCACGTTCTGGTGCGTGGCCTCGTAGAGGTCCTCGAGGAACGGCATCGCGCCCTCCCGCAGCTCGGCGCCGTGCGGGGCGAGCGACGCGACTTCCCACAGCCAGAGCCCGACGCGGTAGACGCCGGCCTCGTCGCGCACGAGCGCGCCGCGCTTGGTCAGCTCGCCGGCGATCCGGTGGGTCGTCGACAGCGGGAGCCCGGCGCGGCGGCTGAGCTCGGACAGCGTGAGCTGCGGCCGGTCGGCCGTGAACGCGCCCAGCAGGTCGAGGACGCGGTCCACGACCGACGGCGGCCGCTTCGCGCTGTGTCGCACGTCAGAGATCGTCGTCCGGGAGCAGCGGGCGCATGAACGACCGCCGGTACCGCACCACGCAACCGCTTTCTTCGCGGATCTTGTCGGCCTCGATGAAGTCCGGGTCGACGCCGAACAGCGTCCGGTAGCGCTCGTACGCGGCGAAGCTCTCGAAGCTGAACAGCGCGCGGGCTTCGTCGCTCGCGCCCTCCGACGGCAGGAAGTAGCCGTGGTGGACACCGCCTTCGCGCTGCACCAGCCGCATCCACGCGGCGGCGAAGCGTTCGAAGTCGGCGATCTTCGCGGGGTCGATGACGTAGTCGACGACGCAGGTGATCACTTGCCGCCCCACACGCGGTCGGCCGTGGCCACGATCAGCTCCAGCTTGCGCAGCTGGTCGTCCGGAGTCAGGTCGTTGCCCTCCTCGGTCGAGGAGAACCCGCACTGCGGCGACAGGCAAAGCTGGTCGATGTCGACGTACTGCGCCGCCTCTTCGATCCGCCGCACCAGGACGTCCGGGTCCTCCAGCTCCGGCCGCTTGGTCGTGACCAGGCCGAGGACGACCTTCTTGTCCTTGGGCACGAACCGGAGCGGCTCGAAGCCGCCGGAGCGTTCGTCGTCGAACTCCAGGAAGAACCCGTCGACGGCCAGGTCGCCGAACAGCGCCTCGGCGACGAACTCGTAGCTCCCGGATGCGACCCACGACGACCGGAAGTTGCCGCGGCACAGGTGGGTCGTCACCGCCAGCCCCTCGGGCCGGCCTTCCAGGGCCGCGTTCAGCGTCGCGATGTTGCGCAGGTGCTGGCGGTCCGGGTCGCCGCCCATCCGCGCCACGAGCTCCCGCTGCGCCGGGTCGTTGAGGTAGGCGAGGCTGGTGTCGTCGAGCTGCAGGTACCGGCAGCCGAGGCCGGCCATCGCGGCGATCTGCGCTTTATAAGCCGCGCTGAGGTCGGTGTAGAACTCCTCGAGGTCCGGGTAGACGGTCTCGCTGACCGCCGCCCGGCCGCCGCGGTAGTAGACCATGCTCGGCGACGGGATGGTCAGCTTCGGCGTCACGCCGGGGTCCACATGGGACTGCAGGAACTCGAAGTGCTCGGCGAAGATCGGCTCGTCGAGCCGGACCTTGCCGTCGACCTGCAGGCCCGGCGGGCTGAACTCGAGGTCGCCCGCCAGGTTGTGGAACTTGACGTGCAGCCGCTCGTCGCTCTTCGAGATGCCGCCGAGTGCGTAGATGAAGTCCATGTGCCAAGAGGCACGCCGGAATTCGCCGTCGGTGGCCGAACTCAGCCCGGCCGCCTTCTGCATCTTGATGACGTCGCGGATCGCGTCGTCCTCGACCGCGCGCAGCTGCTCCACGCCGATCTCGCCGCTTTCGCGCCGCCGCCGCGCGTCACGCAGTACCGGGGGCCGCAGGAGGCTCCCGACGTGATCGGCGCGAAACGGCGGGCCCACCTGGGAAATACCGCCCGAAGTCATGCACCGATGGTCACACATCCGGGACCGTTCCGCCGCCCCCGGAAACAAGATCATGACTCGCGAGACTTGCTACCGTCACGCGCGGAGCGTTGGCTGTCCCCCGGTGAAAGGGGCCTGTGCATGACGAAACACCCGGTCGACGAAGTCCTGCCCGCCGGGCGGCTGGCGCTGCTGGGCCTGCAGCACATGTCGATCATGTACGCCGGTTCGGTCGCGGTACCGCTGATCGTCGGCAGCGCGTTGAAGCTGGACCCGGCGACGATCGGGCTGCTGGTCAACGCGGACCTGCTGGTGGCGGGCGTCGCGACGCTGATCCAGGCGATCGGCATCGGCAAGCTGCTGGGCATCCGGCTGCCAGTGGTGGCGGGCGCGACGTTCAGCGTCGTGAACCCGATGATCCTGATCGCGTCCCAGTACGGCCTGCCCGCGGTGTACGGCGCGATGCTGGCGTCCGGCGTGTTCGGGCTGCTGATCGCGAAGCCGTTTGCGAAGCTGATCCGGTTCTTCCCGCCGCTGGTCACCGGGACGCTGCTGCTCGTCATCGGCGTCTCGCTGCTCGGCCCGGGCGCGGGGCTGATCGCGGGCAACGATCCCACCGCGGCCGATTACGCGGCCCTGTCGCACATCCTGCTCGCGTTCGGCGTGCTGGCGCTGCTGATCCTGTTCACGCGGGTGCTGCGCGGCTTCGCCAACCAGATCGGGCCGCTGCTGGCGCTGGCGATCGGGCTGGTGATCGCGATCCCGATGGGGCTGGTGCACTGGGACGCCCTGGGTGCGGCGAGCTGGTTCGGGTTCGCGTCGCCGTTCCACTTCGGGGCGCCGACGTTCCCGGTCGCCGCGGTGCTGTCGATGTGCGTGGTCATGCTGGTGACGTTCACCGAGTCGACCGCCGACATGATCGCCGTCGGCGAGATCACCGGGCGCCCGCCGACGGACTCCGACCTCGCGCGCGGCCTGGCCACCGACGGCTTCTCGGCTGTGCTGGGTGGCGTCATGAACTCCTTCCCCGACACGGCGTTCGCGCAGAACGTCGGGCTGGTGCGGATGACCGGCGTGCGCAGCCGCTGGGTGGTCGCGGTGACCGGCGGGATCCTGGTGCTGATGGGCCTGGTGCCGAAGATCGGCGCGTTCATCGCGGCGATCCCGCAGCCGGTGGTCGGCGGGGTCGCGGTCGTCATGTTCGCGATGGTCGCCGCGGTGGGCGCGCAGAACCTTCGCACGGTCGAGTTTTCGGGCAACCACAACACTTTCATCGTCGCGGTCGCCCTCGGCGTCGGCCTGCTGCCGGCGTTCGCGCCGAAGATCTTCCAGCACTTCCCCGCGTGGCTGCAGACGATCTGCGGCAGCTCGATCACGGTGGCGGCGGTGCTGGCGTTCGCGTTGAACCTGCTGTTCAACCACCTCGGCCGACGTGCGGAGCCGGATCTGCTGGAAGCGCCGTGAGCAACCGTTCGACGAGCCGGGCCCCCGTGCCCGGCTCGACCGGGCGCTTGAACAGCACGCGCAGGTAGAGCGGGGCCAGGACGAAGTCGAGGAGCTCCTCGACCGTCGGCACCTCCTCGCCACGCGCCGCGGCCCTGTCGAGCGTCGCCTGCAGGTCTTCGCCGCGGGCCTTGAGGTACTCGACCGGTTGCCGGTCCGGCCCCAGGGTGGCGACGAGCGCGCGCAGCAGGATCTGGCCGCGCGGGTCGCACATCGAGCGTTCGATGCCCTCGACCCAGCCGAGCAGGTCGCCGCGCAGCGAGCCGGTGTCCGGGATCGGTGACGTCGCGCGCAGGCGCGTCACGGCGGCGTCGAGCAGCAGCTGCTCGCGACTGCCCCAGCGCCGGTAGACGCTCGTCGGGTTCACGCCTGCCCGCTCGGCGATCTTGGGGATCGCCGCGTTGATCTCGCCGATCGCGAGCAGCTCGACGACGGCGTCGTGCACGGCGTCTCGGACGCGGGCGCTGCGGCCGCCGGGTCGGGTCATGGGAGCAGCCTAAAGCAAACATGCTTGCTTTTGCAGTCCGGCCACCGCTACCGTTAAGGCAAATCGGATGGCTTTAGGGAGGCCTCGGTGCCCCGCAAGATGACAGTCGAAGAGCGTGCAGAGTTCCTCGCCCGGCCGCAGGTCGGCGTGCTCAGCGTCGCCGCCGAGCCCGGCCGGGCCCCGCTGACCACGCCGATCTGGTACCGCTACGAGCCAGGTGGCGACGTCGTCGTGATGACGTCGCCGGGCTCGCGCAAGAACCGGCTGATCGAGGCGGCCGGCCGGTTCGCGCTGTGCGTCCAGCAGCAGGACGGCGACTACAAGTACGTCTCGGTCGAGGGCCCGGTGGTGAAGACGTGGCCGATGACGAAGGCGGAGCGGCACGAGATGGCGGCCCGCTACCTGCCCCCGGGCATCAGCGAGGCCTACACCGACGCGACTGACGGCACCCACGGGAAGAACATCGCGATCGTGATGCGCCCGGAGCGCTGGAACACGCGGGACTTCAGCGATTTCGCGGAACAGCTGGCCTGATCACCAGCAGATGATCAGGATGCACGACGGCTTCGGCTTCGGGGTCGTCGTCGTGTGCGGCGGCTGCTGGCCGCCGGGCGGGATCGTCGAGGTCGGGGTGACCGAGCCGGACGGGTCGCCGCTGGTCGGCGTGGTGGACGTCGTCGTGGGGTCCGTGCTGCTCTCGGTGGTCGGATCGGTGCCCGGCACCTCGGTGACGGTCTCGCGGGGCACGCCGACGCCGGGGACGACGTCGCCGCCGCCGGTACCGCCCTCGGGCGGGGAGTCCGTGGCCTGGCCGGCGCCACCCAGACCGGTGGTGCGCTGCGGGAACGGGATGACCTGGATCTGGTCGACCGGGGACGCGTTCTCGGTGCCTTTGCCGCCGAGCCCGACCAGCACCGCCGCGGCCCCGCAGCCGATGACGACGGCGAGCATCACCGCGAGCACCCGCCACCGCGACTGCCCCGGTCCTGAACGCTCACCCCAGCCCTCGCGCACGAGCAGCTCGGCGACCGATACCTCGTCGTTCACCCCGACAGACCTTCCCGAGAGGCCTTTCGGCCGACATCGTGGCCGTATTTTTACCGCACAAGACCCCCGAACGGGTGAGATTCTGGCAAAAACTCGTCACGTAACGAAAACCTTGACGGTGAGTGACAATCCACAGCGGATTCACAGCTGCGGTTCGGCATGCTCCCAGCATGACCGGCGAAGCTCAGTCCATGCTGCTGAAAGCCGATCGGCCGGTCCCCCGGATCGCCGTGCCGCGCCGCGGCCTGCTGCAGCTAGTCCCGAACCCGAAGGCGACCCCCTTCACGTTCGGCTACCTGGTCCTCCTGCTCGGCACGACGCTGCTGCTCAAGTTCGCCGACCCGGAGCTGACCGCCCGGCTGCTGCAGCTGTCCAGCACCGACGCCCACAACCTGTGGCGGCGGCCGCTGACCTCGTTGCTGACCAGCGCGCTCTGGCTGTCCGACGAAGGCTGGCTCGCCTACGTCGTGATCTTCGCGATCGCCGTCGCGCCGCTGGAACGCAGGTTCGGCGCCCGCCGCGCGGCGACCGTGTTCTTCTCCGGCCACGTGCTGGCCACGCTCGTCACCGAGCTGCCGGTGATGGCCCTGATCAGCGCCCACGTGCTGCCGAACTCGGCCGGGCACTGGCTCGACATCGGCGTCAGCTACGGCTTCTTCACCACGGCCGGCGCGCTCGTCTTCCTCCTGCGCGGCCGCGCCCGGCTGGTGGCGCTGGCCGTCATGGAGGCGTTCATCGCGGTGATCTGGCTGAGCGACGACCCGACGACGCTCGATTCGGTCGTCACGCTGCTCGGGCACGCGTTCGCCGCGCACTTCGGCCTGCTGTTCTGGGGGCCGCGGCTGCGTGGCGCTTCCGCAGGCCGGACCGGGATTCCGGCGGGTAGGCAGGCGCCGGAGTCGGTGGTGTAATCGACCGAGCCACACGCCGACTGCCGGGGGGACGGACGCTCATGCAGGCAGACTCCCTCGCCGAACTGGTCGAGCTGAGTCCGGACGCGATCTGCGTCCACGAGAACGGCGTCCTCACCTACGCCAACCGCGCCGCGCTCGAGACGTTCGCCGCGTGCTCGGCCGACGAGGTCGTCGGCCGACGGTTCACCGACTTCGTCGCCGAGGAGTCGCGGGCGGCCGTGGTCGGGAAGCTGGCGAGGCTGACCGAACCGGGGCAGGCGAGCGAGCCGGTCGAAGCGCTCATGTCGCGGCTGGACGGCAGCAAGTTCGCCGTGGAGGCGGTGTCGGTGCGCCTCGGCGGCCGGCTCGCCTACCAGGTCGTCATGCGGGACATCACGGCGAAGAAGGCGGCCGCGGACGCCCTGCGCTACCAGGCCGCACTGGTGTCGCACGTCAGCGACGCGCTGATCGCGACCACCGGCGAAGGCGTCGTGACCAGCTGGAACCCGGCCGCCGAGGCGGTGTACGGCTGGACCGCGGCCGAAGCCGTCGGCCGGCGGGCGAGCGAGCTGGTCGGCGCGCCGCTGGACCTGTGCGGCGGCGGGGTCACCGAAGCGGTGCACCGGCGGCGGGACGGCGCACCCTTGGCGGTCCGCGTTTCGGCAGCTGAGATGAACGACGGGTACGTGCTCGTGTGCGCCGACGAAACCGCGCGGCGGCGGGCCGAGCAGAACTACCGGACGGTCGTCGCGTCGCTCGACGAAGGCGTGCTGGTGATGGGGGCCGGCGGGCTGATCGAGGCCGCGAACCCGGCCGCGTGCCGGATCATCGGCGTCCCCGAAACCGACCTGATCGGCGTCCCGTGCCACACGCTGGTGCTGTTCACCGAGTCCGGGCACTGGATCCCGCCGGACGAGACGCCGTCGGTGCAGACGCGGCGGACCGGCGTCACGCACAACGGCCTGGTGGTGCGGCTGCGCCGGCCCGACGGCCGCGACGTCTGGGTGTCGCTGACCTCGCGGCTGCTCAACCCCGACGACCCGGCGGCGCTGGCCGTGGTGACGTCGTTCACCGACATCACCGAGACCCGCGCGATCAGCGCGCAGCTCGCCCACGACGCCACCCACGACCCGCTGACCCGGCTGGGCAACCGGACGCTGGTGCTCGACCGGCTCGCCGCCGACCGGCGCGGCGCGGTCACCGTGCTGTTCCTCGACCTGGACAAGTTCAAGGTCATCAACGACTCGCTCGGGCACTCGGTCGGCGACCAGGTGCTGCGGATCGTCGGCGAGCGCCTGCGCCGTTCCTCCGGCCGCGACGACCTGGTCGGGCGGCTCGGCGGCGACGAGTTCGTCGTCGTCACCGGTGAGGTCACCGAACCCGGCGAAGTGCGGGCGCTGGCCGAGCACCTGCGGGCCGCGCTGGCCGAGCCGATCGGCGTCCTCGGCCGGCAGCTGCACCTCGACGCGAGCATCGGCGTGGTGCTCGTCGGGACCGCCGACCGCCGCAGCGCCGAGGACCTGCTGCGCGACGCCGACGTGGCGATGTACCAGGCGAAGACGCTCGGCCGGGGCCGCCACCACTTCTTCGACGTGGGCCTGCGCGAGCGGATGCAGCGGCGGCTGCGGATGGAGCAGGACCTGCGCGACGCGGTGCACGACGGCCAGCTCTGGCCGGCCTACCAGCCGGTCGTCGACCTGCGGACCGGCGAGATGGTCGCGGTCGAGGCGCTGCTGCGCTGGACGCACCCCCGCCACGGCGCGATCTCGCCGGCGGAGTTCATCCCGCTGGCCGAAGAGAGCGACCTGATCAACGTGATCGGCAAGGAGATGCTGCGCGCGACCACCCGCGAACTCGCCACGCGGCGCGACGAGCAGGGCCTGGACCTCACGCTGAAGGTGAACCTGTCGACCCGCCAGCTCGACGACCCGCACCTGGTGCCCGCGGTGCAGGACGCGCTGGCCAGCACCGGGCTGCCGGCCGGCGCGCTGTGCCTGGAGGTCACCGAAAGCGCGTTGATGCGCGACCAGGAGGCGGCCGCGGAAGTCCTCGCGTCGCTGCGCTCGCTGGGCGTGCTGCTGGCGATCGACGACTTCGGCACCGGCTATTCGTCGCTCGCGCAGCTGCGCCGGCTGACGCTGGACACGCTGAAGATCGACCGTTCGTTCATCACCGGGATCGCGGAGTCGCGGGACGCCGAGGCGATCGTCACGAGCATCATCGCCATGGCGCACGCGGTCGACCTGACGGTGATCGCCGAGGGCGTCGAATCCGCGGAGCAGCTGGAACTGCTCCGCGCGTTGGGGTGCGACCAAGCCCAGGGCTACCACCTCGGCCGCCCGGTCGCGGCGGCCGAGCTGTTCGGTCAGTAGATCTTCTCGAGCCTGGCCAGTTCGTCCGCGGTCAGTTCGATCCCGAAGTCCTTGAGGGTCGCGTCCAGTTCGTCGGGTGCGACGGTGGTGGTTTCCTTGGTGCCATCGGGTTTTTCGACGGTGAGTTCGCGGCCGAGCAGCTTCCGGCTGACACCCGGTTCGAGCGTCATGATGACCAGCCGGCCGGTGAACGGCGACTTCGGGTGCGTCGAGGTGTAGTGGTGGTAGACCTCGTAGTCGATCGGGTGCACGCCGTCGAGCCGGAAGTCGAGCAGGTCTTCGTCACCCTTTGCGAGCGTCCACCAGCCGTTCTTCTCGGTGAGCCGGTGCGGCCAGCCGGCCTGGTCGGTTTCCTGGCCGTCGACGAGCGGCATCGGGGCGAGGATCCCGGCCCCGAACCCGACGTCGGCGTGGAACTTCCGGTTTTCGGCTTCGACGACGAGCGTCATGTGCGTGTAGGGCCCGGGTCGCCGCGGCTGGACGCGCGCGGCGAGCCGGTGGACGCGGTACCCGAGCTGCTCGAGGACGGCGGCGAAGAGGCCGCTCTGCTCGTAGCAGTAGCCGCCCCGCCGCCGTCCGACGAGCTTCGCGTGCACGACGTCGAGCGAAATCCCTTGGTGCTGCCCGAGAACGACGTCGACGTTCTCGAACGGGATGGCCTGGACGTGGGCGCGCACGAGGTCGTCGAGCGCTTGTTCGGACGGCGGGCGTCGTTCTTGCCCGACGCGCGTCAGGTAGGCGTCCAGGTCGACGGCATCGGTGCCCCACTCGCTGGTCATGGGTTCAGCGTGCACCCTCGACCTTGATCGAGGTCAACCCTCGTGCACGATCTTCCGCACCTCGACGGCGGTGTACTGGGCATCGGGAATCATCGCGGCCAGCTCGACGGCACGTCCCTCGGTCTCGACGTCGACGATGTAGTAGCCGCAGAAGAAGGCTTCGGTCTCGATGAAGGCACCGTCCTGGACGTGGGTGGCCCCGTCCTTGACGCGCACGGTCTTGGTCTCGGCCGGCTCGGCGAGCGCCTTGGTCCCGACCATTTCGCCGGTGTCGGTGATGAGCTTGGTGAAGTCGCCGTGTCCTTCGTAGACGGCGTTCTTCTGGTCGTCGGTGAGGGTGTCCCAGAGGGTCGGGTTCATGTGGAGGGTAAGGAGGTATCGCACGTCGGCTCCCCGTGTGGGTGGCGGCCCGGGGTGGGCTGCCTTTCGCCGGGTGGTCGGCGCGGCGTGCGTGGACCGGACACGGGGATTTCGGGTTCACTCGTTCGGCCTAGTGCCGGCTGAGGAGCAGGTACCGTTCGTCGTCGATTTCCCGGCCCCAGAGGGCCGGATTGTCGAGCATCCGCAGGTCGGCCTCACCCCGCCGGGCGCCGACGAGGGCGCGGCAGTCGTCCGCCGTCAGCCCGGCGCCGGTGAACCAGCGACCTTCGACGAGGACCAGCCGGCCGTGGGGGTCGAGGAGCTTGATCCACTTGTCGAGGGCGGCTCCCGGATCGGGCATGGCCCAGAGGACGTGCCTTGCGAGGACGACGTCGTAGGTTTCGCCGGCGGGCGGATCGGCGGCGTCGCCTTGGCGGAAGTCGACGGTGCCGTTGGCCTTCATCCTCGCCACGTCGAGCATCGCGGCGGAGGAGTCGATGCCGCGGACGTCGTGGCCGGCCTCGGCGAGGAGAACGGAGAGGCTCCCGGTCCCGCACCCGAGGTCGACGACTTTGCTGTGGGGGCCGGGCATCAGCGGAAGCAGGAGGTCGGCCCAGGCTCGCCGGACGGTGGGGTCCTTGAGGCCGTGGTCGGGTTGCTCGTCGAAGGACGCGGCTTCGGCGTCCCAAGGGTTCGGTGTCACGGTGGAATACTCGCGCGGTGGCGAAGCTTCCGGCCGACAGGCCGTTCCCTTTTCGCGGCCGGGTCGTCTGGCTGACCGCCGAGCAGGGCGGCCGCACGACCGGGCCCCCGCTGGCCGACGCGGAAACCGACTACCTCGCGAACGCGTTCGTGCCGCCCAGGACCGCGCACTCCGGCCTCGCGTCCTTCGCACTTCGCGACTTCGCGCCGGAAGCGCTCGTCTCGCCGGCTTCGGGGTGCTGGCTGATCGTCGGCAACTCCGGCCCGTACCGGATCCGGGAGGGCACGATCGTCGTGCTCACCGAAGGCCCGCGGCCGGTCGGGTACTTCCACGTCGCGGAAGTCCGCTGAACGCACGAAAAAACCGCCCCGAGCCTTCGGGGCGGTTTTCGTTGCGGTGGCCAGGGCCGGGGTCGAACCGGCGACCTTCCGCTTTTCAGGCGGACGCTCGTACCAACTGAGCTACCTGGCCGGGAACGCCGGCAAGGAGCCGAACGATCTTGCGACCCTGACGGGACTCGAACCCGCGACCTTCGCCGTGACAGGGCGACGCGCTAACCAACTGCGCCACAGGGCCTTGCATCTATCCACTACAGTACTGCGTACTCCCAACGGGATTCGAACCCGCGTTGCCGCCTTGAAAGGGCGGAGTCCTAGGCCGCTGGACGATGGGAGCCCGGCCGGTTTCGGGTGACCGACCGACCGCGCTCTCAGGTCCCCCCGGGAGCGATTACAAGCATAGGGCACGCCACCACCGCTTTGCAGCGGGGGTTCCTTAAGCCCCGGGCGAAGCCACGACCTGCGCAAACAGCTCTTCCAGCCGGCGATCCAGCTCGGCCCGCTCCACATCGGTCAACGTCGAGTCGACGAGCTCGTCGATCCGGTCGTCGGTGAGGGACTCCGCGCGGCGCCAGCGGTCGCGCAGATCCGGCTTGCGCTCGGCCGCCGCCACGAGGTCGTCGGCGGCCTCCGCGGGCCACGCCGTGCGCAGCAGCCGCTCGCGGCCGCCCTCCGGGTCCGCGATCACCGCCTCCGGCACCGTCAGGCCGACCGCCCGCAGCGCCGCGAAGTGCAGGCCGCCGCGCAGCTCGCGGAAGAGCATCAGGGCGAACCCGAGCCGTTCGACGTCCCCAGCCGGACGCTCGGCGTTCTTCCACCCGGCGAACAGCGCCAGCCCGCTGGCGTCCGCGGCGTCGACGACGCGGAACAGCAGCTCCGCCAGACGGCCGGGCTCCGATACGGCCGAAAGGTTGACGCGCGACCACCGAGCCGATGACTCCGCGTAGGCACGGACGGACGCAGCCGCGTCCAACGCCGCCGTCGCGGGCGGCAGGACGAACTCGAACAGCCAGTGCGGGAAGATCCCGAACAGCTCCGCGGTGACCTTCGGCGGGACGTCCCCGAGCACGGCCGACCGCCCCCGGACGTAGAGCGAGCGCGGCGGCAGACCGGCTTCGGCCTCGACCGCCGCCAGCTCCGGCGACGTCATGAACTTGCCGCCCAGCACCTGCACGACCGGCCGAATTCGGTTCGCCAGCCCCGCCACGCCTTCGATCGTCGTCATGTCCGTCCCCTTTCGACACGGCAAATGTAACACTGTTACAAAACCCGCGTCAAGGAACCTCGACGACCTCGCGAATCACTCACCGAAAGCGGCGACAACCAGCAGGAACATCACCGGACCGGCCCGGCGGCGCACCGCCAGGCCCCCGGCCTCAGCGCTGGACCGGCGCCTGCCCGTCCTCGTCCAGGTTCAACCCCAGCATCTCCAGCAACTGCACACAGTCCTCGACCCCCAGCGCACCGTTCGCCACGGCCAGCCGAGCCCGCCGGACCTGATCATCCGACACCCGCTGCGCATCCGCGGCACCACTCCGCTGAGCCGGCAACCCCCCGGCGAACGGAGCACTCCCCCCATCGGCACCTTCGTACCGAAGGAGGAACTGCCGCACTTCAACAGACCCGCTCATAGCCCCTCCACACGGCTCACAACAGCTTGGCCGCGAGGCTAACCAGCGCCGGCCGCCACACACAGCCCCCCGGAGAGTGAACCTGAGGCCACGCTCCGCTCAACGCAGCGCAATCGGCACAGCGGAAGAAGCCCGCCACCCGAACGACGGTCACCTGGGCCGGAAGTGACACCGCACGCGGAAATTTCCCGCTCTCCACTCGCCCAAGAGGGGAACTCGTGCAACAATCGAAGTGCTGACACACCCCCGGTCAGCGCCTGTGGAGATCCCCTCCGACCCCCGCGTTCCTCCCCCTGGCGCGGGGGTCCTCCATTTCTCGGGCTGCTCGGGCTTCGCCCTTCGCTTCGCCCGATTCATTTCGGGGTGCTGACCCGGGGGGCCGAGCCCCCCGGACCCCCCACGGTGCGTCCCTTGCGGCTTTTCGGGGTGGTTGCTTCTCTCGCCTCGGGCGCTGCGCGCCCTGGCGGTCTGCTCGCGCGGTCAGGTCGCCCTTCTCCTCACGGTCCCTGTTGCCACCCCGGTGCCTTCTCGTCGCCCCTTGGCTGCGGTCTCCTCGGCCATAGCCCTCCGCCGCGCCATAGCCCCTCCGCTGCATTCCGGAGGCGGCCTCTCGGCGGCGCCTTCTCGCCGCCTTGCGGCCGCTTCGCCGCCCTATTCGACCGCTCACCGCTCGCGGCGGCATCTACCTCTCCGCCGCCCCGGCGTTGCTGGCTCGGGTAATCGCAGCCTGGCGCCGTGATCGACTCTTTGTGTTAGAGGCCAGTTGCTCTGCGTTTATCGTGCGCTGCTCCGTTTGGGTTGCCGCTGGGCTGATTGGGGCGACCGCTTGGCGTGTTGTGGCTCACAGTGGTTTGTCTGGCGAGATCTAACCGTTACCGTGGCTGGCGTGCCTCTTCCCTCCCTTGGCCGCTTGAGCAGCCGGACGAACCTCAAAGCCGCGTCCTCCGGACGCCACCGTGGTGCCGCGAAGCCTGCGGACGATGGCGTTGTCGAGGACAAGGAACTCACCTCCTACCTCGCCGCACTCGCGCCCGATGCCGACAACGAGAGCACCGGCTCCGGCAAGCGCTTCGGCGAGGCGCAGGTCATCCAGCTGCGGATGAGCCTCATCGCCAACCAGCAGCTGAAGGACATCGCCGCCGAGCGGGAGATCTCGCCCCAGGCCCTCGCCCAGGAATGGATCCTCGAGCGGCTCAACTGGGAAGGCCAGGCCTCGTCGCTGCAGGACCAGCGGCAGCAGCAGGCCGGCGACCTCACCGACCTCACCGACGAGTTCCACTTCCCCGCCGACGCCTTCGACGCGCCGGCCCTCGGACGCCGCTGAAAAAGACACGAGAAAGGGCCCCCGGCGATCGCATCGCCGGGGGCCCTTCGCTCAGGCCTTTGTTAACGCAGAGGGCCTGTTTGTCAGATCGCGCGGACCTTCTGGGCCTGCGGACCCTTCTGACCCTGGCCGACCTCGAACTCCACCCGCTGGTTCTCCTCGAGGGTGCGGAAGCCGCGGCCCTCGATCTCCGAGTAGTGAACGAACACGTCGCCTTCGCCGCCGTCCTGCGCGATGAAGCCGAAGCCCTTCTCCGCGTTGAACCACTTCACAGTGCCTTGCGCCACCGCTGTACTCCTCGTTACACAGATCCGCTTCGAATGCCACCGAAGCGGCACCCCGACCGTCCCGGGCGGTTCCAACGAGTCGAGTCAAGAGCGTGTCGGCTCCATGGCTCGCGTCAGAAGTTCCGCGAGTGTGAAGCCACTAACACGCAAAACGACGGCCTGAGAGCAGACTACCGGGATCTGGCCAAAGTTGAACCCCGTGATCGAGGCGAAAACCGCCTGTCCGGGCCAAGGTCACCGGAACGTCGTAGGGCTCCCGGCACGTTCTGCCGGACCCACCGGATAGTCTTGCGCAGCACAGCGACTCCGTGATCACCGGATACGGCTCGGAGTCGCCCGTGCCCCCTCTGTGAAAGCCCTCCCGGACTTTTGTGACCTTCGTCACGCCGATGTTGCTCAACGTCGCCGGTGGGCGGGACGTCTCGATGAGGGGAAGCACCAAAGGGGCAAAGGGGAATGGGTGTGACGGTGAGGACTTCCACGCGGCGCCGGGGCGCGGCAGTGGCACTGGGCTTGGTCGCGGTACTCACGCTGGGGGCGTGCAGCAGCGAACCGACCGTGTCGGCGAGCGGGACTTCGGGCGGGGGCCCGACCCAGTCGCCGGCGCCCACCGCGCAGCCGGCGAAGCTGACGGTGACGCCCGCGGGCGGCGCCCAGGACGTGGCGCCGGGCGAACCGGTCGGCGTGCAGGTCGCGGACGGCACGATCGTCTCGGTCACGCTGACCAACCCGGACGGCAAGCAGGTCCAAGGCCAGACGTCGGCGGACAAGAAGAGCTGGAACACCACCGAGCAGCTCGGCTACGGCAAGACCTACACCTGGTCCGGCCAGGTCAGTGGCTCCGACGGCAAGAACGTGGCGATCGGCGGCGCGTTCACCACGGTGAAGCCGAAGCGCCAGATGTCGGCGAGCCTGAACGTCGGCGACGGGCAGACGTACGGCATCGCGATGCCGATCGCGCTGACCTTCCCGAGCCGCGTCACCGACAAGGCTTCGGTCGAGAAGGCGCTGTCGGTCGAGACCACGCCGAAGACCGAGGGCTCGTGGGGCTGGATGAACGGCGACACCTCGGTGCACTGGCGGCCCAAGGAGTACTACAAGCCGGGCACCACGGTGAAGGTCAACGCCAAGATCTACGGCGTCAAGGTCGGTGACGGCGTGTACGGCAAGCAGGACGTGTCGGCCAGCTTCACCATCGGCCGCTCGCAGATCGTCAAGGGCAACACCACGCAGCACACGATGCAGGTGATCCGCGACGGCCAGCAGATCGCCGACTACCCGGTGAGCTACGGCCTCGACTCCGACCCGGGCCGCGTCACCCACAGCGGTGTGCACGTGGTGATGGGCAAGCAGGCGACGTACGCGATGAGCAACCCGAAGTACCACTACGAGAACGTCGTGGTGCCGTGGGCGGTCCGGATCTCCAACAACGGCGAGTTCATCCACGGCCTGGCGGCCTCGGTTTGGGCGCAGGGCAAGAAGAACGTCTCGCACGGTTGCCTGAACCTCTCGCCGGCGCGGGCGAAGGAGTACTACGACGGCGTGCTCACCGGCGACCCGGTGGAGATCACCGGCAGCACGCAGACGCTGACCGCGAAGGACGGCGACTACAGCGACTGGACGTACGACTGGGCGAGCTGGCAGAAGCTGTCCGCGCTCGCGGGCTGAGACCACTGAGGAACACCGAGCGGCCGGGAAGTCCAGCGCGGACTTCCCGGCCGTTCGCGTTATCCGGGAAAACTCGGTGCAACCCCGGTGCGCACCCACCGCATGACTACGGGCAGAGGCGCGACGATCCCGGTCGCGCCCGCGAGAATGAGGAGCTGTCTTGCGTATCCGCATCGCCCTGACCCTCGGCGCGCTCGTGCTCGCCGGTGGTGCCCTGTCCGGTGGCATCGCCCTGGCCGGCCAGGCGCAGCCGGCGCCGCCGACCAGCGTCCGGCCGACCGAGGCGCCGTCCGCGGTCCCGACGGTCACCCGCGCCCCGCAGGCGCCGTCCGCCGCGCCCGCGCCGCGCGAGACGACCCGGCCCGCCCGCACCGGACCGGCCCCGCGCGTCCCCCGTGCCGTGCCGGCCGGCCCGACCGGTGACCTCCACCTGCCGGCCATCGGGGTGGCCCGGTAACCAGGTGATCTCCCGCTCCCGTCCGTCGACCGGGCCGGGCTCGCCGTGGGACGGCGAGTTCGCCCGGTACTTCGGCGAGCGCGCGCACAGCCTGCGCTCCACCGCCTTCCTGCTCTGCGGGGATTGGCACCAGGCGGAGGACCTCACGCAGGCCGCGCTGCTCAAGCTCTACCTCGCCTGGCCGAGGCTGTCGCGCCACGACGCCTTGGACGCCTACGCCCGCAAGGTCGTGCTGCGCACGTTCCTCGCCGAGCACCGGCGCAGCAGGTGGAAGCGGGAGCGGCTCACCGACACCCCGCCGGAGCTCCCGGCGGAACCGGCCGCCGGCGACCAGGACGAACTGGTCCGGCAGGCCCTGGCCGTACTGGCCCCCAAGCAGCGCGCCGTGCTGGTGCTGCGGTACTTCGAGGACCTGAGCGTCGAGGAGACGGCGAAGGCCCTCGGCTGCAGCACCGGCACGGTGAAGAGCCAGGCCTCACGCGGCCTGGCGACGCTGCGCAACCGGCTCGGCCCGCACTACGGTGCGCTGACGTTCAGCGCGACCACGGAGGGGAGGTGACGAACATGGACTCCGAAGACGACGTCCGCGCGTTCCTGACCGGCGCGGCCGGTGGCCCGACGCCGCCGATGCGCCTCGAAGCCGCCGACGTGATCGAGCGCGGCGGCCGGGTCCGGCGACGACGCAAGCGCTTCGCCGTCGCGGGCACCTCGGCCGCGACGGCGGTCGTCCTGGCGGTGGCCGGTTTCCTGGCCGGTCACCGCGCGGGGCCGCCGGAGCCGGTGGAACCCGCCGGTCCCGTGCTGTCCACGATCGGCACCAGCGCCCCCTCGGTGCCGCCGTCGCCCGAGGTCGCGCCGGCGACGTCGGTCGCGCCGCCGGCGGCCGAGCCGAGCCGCACGCCCTCGCGCGCCACGCGGGCTCCGCAGCCGCCGTCGGCGGCGGGCCGGACCACGCAGCGGTCCGTGCCGGTCAGCAGCCGGCCTTCGTCGGGGCCGACCGAGACGGACGCACCGTCGGCGACCACGTCCCGCTGACGTTTCCGCAGCTCAGGCCCTGTGCCGCAGATCACCGCCGCGATGTGGGTTTCTGACGAAATACCCGCCCGCGTCGGGGCGATATGCCCTGTGGTGTTCCGATCGGACACCGCAGGAACTGCTCAGCCGGGCGCTTCGCCGCCGGCCCGAGAACCCGAGGAGGAAGCACATGGTGCTCGCCGCACTGATCGTCGAAACCGGAATCGCTGTCGTGGCTGCGGGTGCGCTCGCCGCTTGGTCCCGCAAGCGCTTCACTCCTCGCAGCGAAGCGAACTGACCCACGGCGCACGTGTGCCCCGCCCGGTGATCCGGGCGGGGCACACGGCTATCCGGTGACCACTCAGCGCTGAGCGGCCGCGGAGGCCAGCTTGCCGCCGCTGTCTTCGGTGTCGATTTGTTCCATCGGCACCTGCGACGTCTCCGGGATCTTGATGATCGGGATGATCGCGATCAGCGCCGCCGCCATCAGGTAGTACGCCGGCCAGTCCTCGTTGCCGGTGCTCTTGATCAGCGCCGTCACGATGACCCCGCACGTGCCGCCGAACAGCGACGTCGAGATGTTGTAGCCGATCGCGAACGAGCCGTAGCGCACCCGCGTCGGGAACATCGCCGGGAACGTCGAGCCGATCACGGCCAGCATGAAGACCAGCAGGATCGCCACGACCAGGAAGCCGACGAACAGCCACAGGATGCTGCCGGACTGCATCAGCTTCAGGCACGGCCAGCTCAGCACCAGGAACCCGATGGCCGCGGTGAGCAACAGGGGTTTTCGCCCGATCCGGTCGGACAGCGCGCCGAGCGGGATGATGATCGCCATCTGGATGATTTCCACCGCGATGATGATCAACGTCGAGGTGTTGTCGTTGATCTTCAGCGTGTCGGTGAAGTACGTCGGCATCGTGGTCAGCAGCAGGTAGTCCGCGACGTTCAGCAGCAGCACGATGCCGATCAGGTTGAGGATCATCCGCCAGTTGCGGACGAAGATCTCCTTGAGCGGCGCCTTCTTCGGGGCCTCGCCGGCGGCTTCCATCCGGCGGAACTCGGGGGTGTCCTCGAGCTTGTTCCGCAGGTAGAGCCCGATCAGGCCGAGCGGCAGTGCGACGAAGAAGGGGATCCGCCAGCCCCAGGCGTCGACTTGGTCGGCCGTCAGGGACAGCGTCACCGACAGCACCACGAGGTTGCCGAGGACGTACCCGGCGAGCGTGCCGAGCTCGAGGAAGCTGCCGAAGAAGCCACGGCGTTTCGTCGGCGAGTACTCGGCGATGAACGTCGCCGCTCCGCCGTACTCACCGCCGGTGGAGAAGCCCTGGATGATCCGGAGCAACAGGATCGCGATCGGCGCCGCGATGCCCATGCTGTAGCCGCCGGCGTACGTCGGCAGGACGCCGACGAGGAACGTGCAGCCGGACATCAGCAGGATCGTGATGGCGAGGACGCGCTTGCGGCCGATCTTGTCGCCGAGCGGCCCGAAGAACGCCCCGCCGAACGGCCGCACGATGAACCCGACCGCGAGCAGCGCGAGCGACTTCAGGACGGCGTTGCCTTCACCGGGGAAGAAGAGCGTCCCGATGCTGGTGGCGATGGCTCCCGAGGTGAAGACGCCGTAGTCGTACCACTCGGTGGCGTTGCCCATGGCGGACGCCCACACGGCGCGCTTGACGGTTCTCTCGTCCACTGACGGTTTGCCCGTCGTTGCTGCTGGTTCGCTCATGCCGGCGACGACCTCCTCCGTGCAGTGCCCATTGGGCCGTTCGAGCTCATCAGCCCAGTCTTGACCGGCTCTCCGCGCTCGGCAGCCTGAGCCGCGAATCTTCTACGGTGGGGAACTTTCCGGCTACTGAGAGATATGCGTTGCCTGCTCACGCCGCCGGGTCGCGCGCGGCGAGCCGCTACCGGCGAGTTAACGTCAGCGCATGAGTCGTGTTTCTCAACCCTGGCCGCCGGTGCCGGTGGAGCCGGCCGTCCCGCACCCGAAGGCGCCGGCGCCGGGCACCGAGCTCGGCGTGCACTTCGGCGAGTGCTTCGGCTGCGGCGACGAGGCCGACGCGGGCCTGCACCTGCGTTCGACGGTCGGCGAGGGCCAGGTGATCCACTCGCGGTTCACCGTGACGGCGGCCCACCAGGGCGCGCCCGGGCTGGCCCACGGCGGGCTGCTGGCCTGCGCGTTCGACGAGGCGCTCGGCTCGACGGTCGGCAACCTGATGCGCCGCCCGGCGGTCACGGGCAAGCTCGAGACGGACTTCCGCCGTCCGGTCCCGGTGGGCTCGACGCTGTTCATCGAGGCCCGCCTGGACGGCATCGCGGGCCGCAAGATCTACGTGAGCGCCGACGGCCGCCTGGACGCCGAGGACGGCCCGATCGCGGTGAGCGCCCGGGCGCTGTTCATCGTGGTCGGGTTCGAGCACTTCAGCACCCACGGCGACCCGGAAGCGCTGGAAAAGCTGGCGGCGCAGCACGAGAAGAACCGCCAGCGCCAGGAGCGCGACTGGGAGATCAACCCCTAGGTCAGGGTCCGCGGCCGGATGGCGTTGGCGCGGTCCACGAGCTTGACGCGCTCGTCGACCGTGCTCGCCAGCCGGGCCAGGGCGCGGTAGCAGCGTTCCAGCCCGAACCGCAGCTCCCGCTCCTCCAGCGAGCACCCCAGCACCCGCGCGCCCGGGGTCGGTTTGCCCTGTTTGATCCAGTCGTGCGCGGCTTCGAGCACGCCCGCGGACAGCCGCGTCTGGCGCTCGAGGTCGAGCCGGAGCCGTTCCAGCCGGGACGACGCGTCCAGCAGGTCGTGCTCGGTCACCGGGGTCTCGCGGCCGTTGGCCTTGGTCGCCGTCGTCTTGATCTTGATGGCCGCGACCTGCGCGTCGACGTAGTGGGTCGAGGACGGCGGGACCGTCTCGAGCACCTCGACCGCGCTGTTGCGCGCGCCCTGCGCGAGGTACACCCGCGCGAGGCCGAACGCCGCGCTGACGTACGTGCGGTCGGTCCGCCAGACCAGCTCGTAGAAGCGCGCCGCGGCGAAGTAGTCGCCGACCCCCTCGGCGCTGATGCCCAGCGCGAGCTTCGGCGCGATCTCGCCCGGCAGGTCGTCGTAGACCGATTCGAACGCGACCTGCGCGACGCGCGAGCGGCCGCCGGCCAGCTCGATCAGGCCGCGGTACCAGTCGATCCGCCAGTCGTGCGGGAAGCCGTTCTTGATCGCCAGGTACTGCGCCGCCTGCAGCTGCCGCTGCGCTTCGGCGAGCTCGCCCAGCTCGATCCGGGCGCGCACGATCCGCAGCCGCACCTCGATCGACTCCCGTGGCGCGCCGGCCAGTGCCTCGATGGCGCCGCGCGGGTCGAGTGCGGTCGTCGTGGCGAGCACGCCCGCCGCCGGGTCGTCGGTGTCGACCTGCGGGATGGGCAGGCCGGCGACGACCTCGTCGGAGCCGGGCAGCGGCACGCTCTGGCCGGCTTCCGGCACCACCAGCTGCACGCCGAAGGTGCGGCTCTCCGGGCCGAACACCGTCGACGCGCCAGGCCGCGGCTTGCCGGTGCCGAGCGCCATGATCTCGCGCAGCACGCCGGTCAGCTGGTCGCCCATCTCCTCGGCGGAGAGGAACCGGCGGTCCGGGTCGGCGTGCGTCGCGCGACGCAGGAACCGGTAGTAGGAGCCGAAGAGCGCGAACAACGGGACCGCGTCCGGGCCGGGCAGCGTCGTCTTGAACTTGGTGGTGTAGCCGGTGAACTCGAAGCTGAGCACGGCGAGCGTGCGCCCGACGGTGAACAGGTCCGACGCCACCGACGCGCCCTGCTTCGCCAGCTCCGGCGCGCTGTAGCCGGTGGTGAAGAACAGCGGGCTCTCGTAGTCGTCCATCCGCCGGACCGCGCCCAGGTCGATCAGCTTGAGCTGCTCGTTGGTCTGGATCACGTTGTCGGGCTTGAGGTCGCAGTAGAGCAGGTTCTGGCTGTGCAGGTAGCCGAGCGCGGGCAGGATCTCCAGCCCGTACGCGATGACCTGGCCGATCGGCAGCGGTTCCGGGCGGCGGCTTTCGCGGTGGTGGGCCAGCGCGAGCTGCCGCAGCGACTGGCCGCCGACGTACTCCATGACGATGTAGCCGACGGTCGTCCCGCTGTGGGCGTCCGGGTGCTGCACGAAGTTGTGGATCTTGACGATGTTCGGGTGCTCGACCTCGGCGAGGAACCGCTGTTCGTTGGCCGCGGCCGCCATCGCCGTCTGGTCACCGGTGTCGATCAGTCCTTTGAGGACGACCCAGCGGTCGCTGACGTTGTGGTCCTGCGCCAGGTAGATCCAGCCGAGCCCGCCGTAGGCGATCGCGCCGAGCACTTCGTACTGGCCGCCGACGAGCTCGTGCGGCTGCAGCTTCGGGAGGAACGAGAACGGCGTGCCGCAGTTCTCGCACTTCCCTTCCGGCGCACCGGGTTTGCCGTCCTTGCCGCGGCCGACCTTGGCGCTGCAGTTGCCGCAGAAGCGTTTTTCCTCCGACACCACCGGGTTCGTCAGCACCGCCGACGCCGGGTCGCGCGCGGGGACCGGCGGGACCTCGACGAGCCCGGCGCCGAGGCGGCCTCGGCGGGAGCGTGAGGTCCGCGACGACGTCCGCCGCGAAGTGCCGGGGAACGAGCCGGAGCCGGACACCGAGCCCGAACCGCTGCCCGTTCCGGTTCCGGTGTGCCGGCCTTCGCTGCTGCGTTCGGGCAGCACGCTTTCGGTGCCCGGGTCCGGCAGCGGTGTGTCCGGGCCGTGGTCCGGCCGCGGTGCCGGCGGCATGATGCTCTGGGTCTCCGGCGCGGGCGCGGCGAGCACGCTCGTCGGCTGCGGCGCGTTCGGGTCCGGGCGGACGGCCTGCGTCGGGGGCGCCACCGCCTGCGTGGCCTGGACCGGCGGCAGGACGGGGTTGATGCTGCCCGGCGGCCGGGTCGGGTCCTCGGCACCGGGGATCGTCCCGCGGACGGCCGCGGGGTGGCCGCCCGGCGGCGTCGGCGGCCGGCGGACGGGCGCGTGGATGACGGTTTCCTCGCCGCGGGAGCCCGCGGGCGGCGCGCCGTCGTCGAGGCGGCCCGAGATCGACGGCTCCGGCGTCTCCCACCGCACCGGTGGCGGCGGCTGCCAGCTCGGCGCGGCCGGCTTCGGCTCCTCGTCCGGCGCGGCGTGCCGAGGACGGCGCGGCTCCTCCGACACTGCTTACCTCCCAGATCCCCGGCCTGCGGGAACCAATCCTAGTCGCGACGCGCTCACCGGTACTGCGGCGACGGCGGCGAGGCCGGCCCGAGCGACGGCTCCACCCATTTCCGGTAGCTGTCCTGCCAGACCCCGGTACCGCGGATTTCGTCGAGCACGGCGTTGACGTACCGGACCATGTCGTCGTTGTCCTTGGGGATGCCGATGCCGTAGTTCTCCTGCGTGAACTGCTCGCCGACGACCTTCAGCGTCGGGTCCTGCGCGGCCATCCCGGCGAGGATCGTGTCGTCGGTCGACACCGCGGCGACCTGGCCCTGCTGGAGCATCACCAGGCAGTCGGACCAGTTGTCCACCGAGACCGGCACGACCTTCGCCGGGTCGGTCGCGATCTTCGCCAGCGACGTCGACTTCTTGGCCGCGCACACCCGCTTGCCGGCCAGGTCGGACAGCTTCTCCGCCTTCGATTCCTTGGCGACCAGGATCCGCTGCCCCGCCTGGTAGTAGACGGACGAGAAGTCGACGTCCTTCTTGCGGGAGCAGGTGATGCTGTAGGTCCGGACCACGACGTCGACCTGGTGCGCCTTCAGGACGTCCTCGCGCTGCGACGACGGGATCGCGCGGAACTGGACGTGCCCCTCGGAGGTGCCGAAGAGGGCGCGGGCGATCGCGTTGACCATGTCGATGTCGAAGCCCTCGAGGTTGCCCGAGGTCGGGTTGCGGAACCCGAAGAGGTAGGTGGTCTGGTCGACGCCGGCGATCAGCTTGCCGCGTTCCTTGATCTTCGCCATGGTCGAGCCGCTGGCGATGGTGCCGTTCGGCGGGAGGCTGGCCAGCGGGTTGCAGCTGGTGTCGGCGCCGCCGCCGGCGGTCGCGTCGGGTCCGCCGACGTGCGCGGGCTGCGGCCAGGCGGCGTTGCTCACCGGGGCCGGGTCGACCGGTTTCCCGGGACTGCCGCAGGACGCCGCGAGCAGCGCGACGACCGCCAGCACGCCCGCCCGGACCGTGTTCCCCCGCCTGCTCACCGGTACTCCCTCAGTCGTTCCCGGATTCCCATGGTGACACCCGCCGCGGCGACCACCGCGAGCACGGCGAGGCCGGGCGCCAGCAGCGTCAGGGCGGCGTCGCCGTTGTGGGTGTCGTCGAGGAACTGCTGCCGGCCGACGTCGATCGCCGACTGGAGGCTGTCGTCGAGCCGCCGGAACGCCGGGGCCGAGCCGGTCTTGCGGTCCTCGAGCACAGCGGTGTCGACGGCTTCCTGGTACTGGCCGGAGTCGTCCTGGGTCCGGACCTGCTTGTGCGCGGCCAGCCAGTCCTGCGCTGCCTTGGTCGCGTCGGCGACCTTCTTCGCACCGTCGCCGTCGGTGATCAGGCCGCGGGCTTCGCCGAGGAGGCCGCCCTGGCCGTCGGGGCCGACGAGCTGGGCGGCGTTGGCGCCGAAGTCCTTCTCGTACGCGGCGCCGTCGCCGCGGGCGACCAGCGTCAGCGTCTCGTCGGCGCGGGCCTGCAGCGCGGCGATGCGCGCGCGGACGAGCACGTCGACGCGGTGCGAGCCGTCGTCCTGGCCGCTGCCGACCAGGCTGCCCTGCACGATCAGCGCGACCGAGCCCCAGAGCAGCGACACGACGACGGCGGCCGTCGCGACGACCAGCCCGACGTTGAGCACCCGGTTGGTCCGCCGGGTCAGGTAGACCTGCGCGACGACGAGCGCGGCCAGCAGCGCGACCATCAGGATCGTGGCGAGCCACGGGAAGCCGGTGGAGGTGTCCTGCTCCTCGATCAGCCGCTCGGTGTCGACGCGGTAGAGGTCCTGCGCGGCGGGCAGGATCTTCGCGCGCATCAGCTCGGAGGCTTCGCGCAGGTAGGAGGCGCCGACGGGGTAGCCGAGGCGGTTGTTCGCGCGGGCGGTCTCGACGAGCCCGGTGTAGACGGGCAGCGACTGGTTGAGGACGTCGACCGGGGAGGCCGCGGCGGCGACGTCGGAGGAGTCGGAGGCGGCCTTCGCGAGCGCGGCGCCGGCTTCGGCGATGTCGCGCTCGTAGCGGGAGCGCAGCTCGGGCGGCTCGGTGCCGATGGAGAGGAACGCGCTGGCCGCGGTCGCGTCGGCGTCCGAGAGCGACTTGTAGACCTGCTGCGCGGCGGCGGCCAGGGGCTCGCGGTGATCGATGACGCCGCTGATCGTGTCGTCGCGGTCCTGCACCGACAGCGTCGCGACCGTGCCGGCGACCAGCGCGAGCAGCACCAGCGCCACGGCGATGACGGTGAGCCGGCCGGGGGTGGTCGCGGCGGACCGGATGATCGCGCGGACCGCCTGACCGGGCAGGTCCAGCAGCCCGAGGAGGCCGCTGCGGCCCCCGGGGCGGTCCCGGCCGTCCGGTGGCGACGGCGGTGGGGGTCCCGGCGCGGGCGCCGTGGGACCCGGGGCCGTCGCAGTGCTGGTCATCCCCGATTCCTCCCCGAAAGCCTTACCCGGAGAAGGTAGCCGAGTGGCGTTCCGCGCGGGCACGGGCACCGCCCGCCGTCACCAGCACGTGATCTCCAGGCGCGCCGTCAGCCCCGGATCTCGGCGAGTACGCGCCAGTAACCGTCCTCGGCTCCCGATTCCAGCGTGCCATCGGCGAGGGCGAGCCGTTCGCGCATGCCGGCCAGCCCGAAACCTTCACTCGTCCGAGTGAATTCACTTCGTGGGTTGCGGACCTCGAGCCGAACCTCTTCCGGGGCGTACTCCAGCCGCATCCGGACGTCTTCGCCAGGCGCGTGCTTGCCCGCGTTCGTCAGCGCTTCCCGCGCCACGCCGACCAGCGCGACGACCGCCGCGGACGGCAGCGGCCTGGGTTCGCCTTCCGCCTCGAAACCGACGTCGACGCGGTGGTTGGCGGCGTGCTCGGCGGCTACCGCGGCGAGGGCTTCGGCCAGCGGCGGGACGTCCCGGCGCAGCGCGGCGACGGCGTTGCGCGCTTCGGCCAGCCCGTCGGCGGCCAGCCGGCGCGAGCGCCGGACCGACCGCAGCGCACCGTCCACATCGGACCGTTCGGTCAGCAGGGCTTCGGCCAGTTCGAGCTGGACCCCCAGTGCGCCCAGGGAATGCGCCAGGACGTCGTGGATCTCGCGGGCGATGCGGGTGCGTTCGTCGAGCGCGGCGGCGCGCGCGTGTTCGGCTTGGGCGAGCCGGGTTTGGTCGAGCAGCGCCTCGGCCTGGCCCGCCTGGACCTCGTACTGACGCCGGTTGAGGCCGACGAGCACGAGCAGCAGCATCACGGCGGCGTCGGCGAGCGCGGCGCCGGCGGAGTGCCCGGCGACCAGGTGGGCCGTCACCGCGAGGACCATCTCCAGCAGGCCGGTTCCGACGATCGCGCCGACGCTGACCGTGGTGAGCGCCGCGAGCCGGCCGAGCGGGATGACGGCCATCAGGATCGCCGAGGAGTCCGCGGCCCGGCCGACGAGCGCCGCGGGCAGCGCGCTGGCCACGGCGAGCAGCGCGGCCGCCGTCTTCGGCCGCCGCGACGCGAGCACGACGAAGCCGAGCCAGCACGCGCTCGAGACGCCGTACGCGGTCCAGATCCACGGGTTCGGCTCACGCGCGGTGACCAGCGTTCCGGCGACGAAGAGGGTGCCGAGCACCTGCACCACGAGCCAGCTCGGCGCGATGGTGTCCGGGAGCAGGGGGCGGTTCGGCACGGCCCCATCTTCCCGGGCGGGGTCAGCCGCGGATGGCCGGGGCGAGCGAGTGCGGCAGCACGGCTTCGGGGCTCGGCGGCCGCCGGACCAGCACTTCGACGTCGTCGGCGAAGCGGTAGGGCTTGGCGCCGAGGATGCCGCCGAAGTGGCGGCGCAGCCGGGACATCTCGGCGCGGACGGTGACCGCGCGGCTCGCGTCGCCGAAGAGGTCCGAGGACAGCTCGGACGCCGAGCGGCCGTCGCGGTGGCTGGCCAGGACGTACAGCATCTCGGCGTGGCGGGGGCTGAGCCGGTGCGTCCACGTCCCGGCCGCGCCGGCCACGGTGAGCTCGGGGGCACGCGGCGACCGGACGTCGAGGACGACGCGGGTCGGCGGGGCGGCGTCGGTCTCGGTGGGGCGGATCAGCCAGCCGCCGGGGACGGGCTCGACCGCGCAGTGCCCGTAGGCCGGCAGCCAGACCCCGCCGGGCGCGAGGTTCGCGGGCAGGGCGATCCGGTCGACCGGGGCGAGCCCGGCGGCCGCGGCGACCCAGCCGTGTTCGTCGGCGACAACGGCGCGCCCGCCGACCTTCGCGAGCACGGGGACGGCGAAGCCGCGAAGGCGTTCCAGGTCGGTGAGGTGGGTGGTGCGCAGCTGGGACTCCGCGAGCCGCGTCACGGCGTCGACCAGCGCCAACGTCGTCGCGTGGACGGTCGAGGCCGGGCCGGAGAGGTCGACGACGCCGAGCAGCCTGCCGTCGCGCGGGTCGTGCAGCGGCGCGGCGGCGCACGTCCAGGAGTGGTGCGAGCGGACGTAGTGCTCGGCGGCGTACATCTGGACCGGGCGGCGCGCGACGAGCGCGGTGCCGATCGCGTTGGTGCCGACGGCTTCCTCCTGCCAGTCGACGCCTTCGACGAAACCGAGGCTGTCGGCGCGGCGGCGGATCGCGGCGCTGCCGTCGCGCCAGAGGACCTGGCCGCCCGCGTCGACGATCACCATGATGTGCGCGGCCTGCTCGGCGACGCTGGTCAGGCCGCCGCGCAACGTCGGCAGCGCCTCGGCGAGCCCGCTGGTGCGGCGGCGCGCTTCGAGCTGTTCGACGGTCAGGACGGGCGCGGCGGCGCGGCTGTCGGGGTCCATGCCGAGGCGGCGCATCCGCTGCCAGGAGGCGTCGACGACCGGTCGCGGCCTGCTGGGCAGTTCCTTGCCCGACAGGGCCGCTTCGTGCACCTGGGCGAGGACACGGGCGTACCGCCGGGGGTCCGCCCCGGCCGGCAACGCTGCCTCGAGGTCTCGCTGCCCCAAACCGCCACTCCTTGCGCTCCGCCACAGTCTGCCTTTTCGGTTCGCTGATCGGAAGGTGGCGACTATCTCTGCGAAGGGCTCTTCGCCGGCCGGGGAGGTGCCGGCGAAGAGCCCTTCGGTGCCTTCCGGCGGGGCCAAGAGCCACCGGAGGCGGGGTGGGTCAGCCCGTGATCGCGGTGATCACGGCGCCCGGGGCTTCGAGGTGGACCAGGTGCCCGGCGTCGTCGACGTGGACGTCCGCGGGTCCGGGCGGCAGGACGGCGTCTTGCCTACCCCACACGGTTTTGCTCGGTACGTCCACTGTGGACAGCAGGTGAGCTGCGTCGATGGCTTGCTCGTCGCCGTCGAGGAGCGTGTCCAGCAGGATCGTGAGGACTTTGCCGACGCCGTCGTGGCGCTTGTACTTGAGCAGGTCGTCGGCCAGCTGGCGGGTGACCAGGGCGGGGTCGGCGAACAGCGCGGTGAGGTGCGGTTTCAGCTCGCGGCGGGTGGTCGCGCGCGCGAATCCGCGCAGGTAGGCCGCGTTGATCGGGGTGCCGAAGCCGGCCGGGGCGATGAGCGTGAGCTTTTCGATCTTCTCGGGCGCTTTCGCGGCCGCTTTCGTGACGACCGCGCCGCCCAGCGAGTGCCCGACGAGGTGGGCCTTGGCGATGCCCCGGGCGTCGAGGAAGCCGAGGACCGCGTCGGCGAGGGTGTCGAGGGAGCCGTCGCCGACGTCCTTGGTCGATTCGCCGTGTCCGGGCAGGTCGAGGGCGTGGACGACGTGCGTTTTCGCGAGGGGTTCCTGCACGAACAGCCAGGAGTTCTTGTCTCCGCCGTAGCCGTGGACCAGGACGATGTCGTCGCCTTCGGTGCCCATGGTCGCGTACGCGAGCTTGCGGCCGTCGACCTCGACGAAGCCGGTGACCGGACCTTCCGGCTGCTCGGTTGTCCCCGAGTCGATCTCCTCGCGGGCTCGTCTCGCGGCTTCGTCGAGTTCGTTGTCCGGTGTCGCGCTTTCGGCGATCAGCGCGATGGTGCCGCCGACGGGCACCTCCTCCCCGGCCGCGGCGACCACGCGCCGGAGGACGCCGTCGCCCGGGGATTCGAGGGTGCCGTTGATCTTGTCGGTGTCGATGTCGGCGAGGTCGTCACCCGCCTTGACCTCGTCGCCTTCTTGCACGAACCAGCCGGTGATCCGGCCGCGTTCCATCGAGAGGCCCCACTTGGGCATCGTGACCGGCTGGATCATCGCCGGTACTCCACGACCGCCTTCGCCGCGTTGATGACCTTCTGCGCGTCGGGGATGTAGAGGTCCTCGAGCGCGTCGGAGAACGGGACGGGCGTGTGCGGCGGCGTGACCATCTCGATCGGGGCCCGCAGCGAGCCGAACGCCTCCTTCGCGACGAGCGCGGAGACGTCGGTGGCGAGGTTGCAACGCGGCGAGGCTTCGTCGACGACGACCAGGCGTCCGGTGTTCTCGACGCTCTCCAGGATCGTGTCCGTGTCGAGCGGGCTGGTGGTGCGCGGGTCGATGATCTCGGCTTCGATCCCGTTGCTCTTCAGTTCGTTCGCCGCTTCTTCGGCGACGGCGACCATGCGGCCGAACGCGACGATCGTGACGTCACCGCCGTCGCGGACGACGTTCGCCTCGCCGAAGGGGATCGTGTAGCTGTCCTCGGGGACGTCGCCGCTGGTGTCGTAGAGGGCCTTGTGCTCGCAGAAGATCACCGGGTCGTCGTCGCGGATGGCCTGGATGAGCAGGCCTTTCGCCTCGTACGGGCTCGACGGGACGACGACTTTCAGGCCGGGGATGTGCGTGAAGATCGGGTACAGGCACTGCGAGTGCTGCGCCGCGGCGCGCAGGCCGGCGCCGTACATCGTGCGGATCACCACCGGAGTGCGCGCGTTGCCGCCGAACATGTACCGGAACTTGGCGGCCTGGTTGAAGATCTGGTCGAAGCAGACGCCCATGAAGTCGATGAACATGAGCTCGGCGACCGGCCGCTGCCCGCGCGTCGCGGCGCCGATCGCCGCGCCGACGAAGGCGGACTCGGAGATCGGCGTGTCGAGCACGCGGCCGGGGAACTGGTGGAAGAGGCCCTTGGTGACGCCGAGGACACCGCCCCAGGCGTCGTCCTCGCCGGGGCTGCCGGTGCCGCCCGCGTTGTCCTCGCCCATGACGATGACCGACTCGTCGCGTGCCATCTCCTGGGCGAGTGCCTCGTTGATGGCCTCGCGGTAGCTGATCGTCCTGACCATGACGTGCGCTCCCTCAGTACGACACGTAGACGTCGGTTTCGAGGTCGTCCTTCGTGGGTTTCGGCGCGGCCTTCGCTTCGGAGACGGCGTCTTCGATGAGCTTCGCGACCTCGGCGTCGATGTCGTCGAGGACCTGTTCGTCCAGCTCACCGGCTTCGGTGACGCGGGTTCGGAACCTCTTGAGGCAGTCGAGGTTCGCGCGGGCGTTGGCGACTTCGCCGGCGCGGTAGGTCTGCTGGTCGCCTTCGAAGTGCCCGTAGTAGCGGGTGAACTTGACTTCGATGAGCGTCGGGCCCCCGCCGCCGCGGGCGCGTTCGACGGCTTCACCGGCGGCTTCGTGGACGGCGAAGAAGTCGAATCCGTCGACGATCACGCCGGGCATCCCGAACCCGGCGGCGCGGTCGGCGATGTTGTCCGAGGCGACGGACCAGGTGCTCGCGGTCGCTTCGGCGTAGCCGTTGTTCTCGGCGATGAAGATCGCGGGCAGGTCCCAGACGGAGGCGAGGTTGAGCGCTTCCAGCGTCGTGCCCTGGTTGCTGGCGCCGTCGCCGAAGAAGGCGACGCCGACGCCGCCGGTGTGCTGTTGTTTGGCGGCGAGGGCGGTGCCGCAGATGAGCGGCGGCCCGCCGCCGACGATGCCGTTCGCGCCGAGCATGCCCTTCGAGAGGTCGGCGATGTGCATCGAGCCGCCCTTGCCGTGACAGGATCCTGTCTTGCGTCCGTAGATCTCGGCCATCATGGCTTTGACGTCGACGCCCTTGGCGATGCAGTGGCCGTGGCCGCGGTGGGTGCTGGCGATGGCGTCCCGGTCGTCGAGGTGGGCGCAGACCCCTGCGGCGGAGGCCTCCTCACCGGCGTAGAGGTGCACGAACCCGGGGATTTCGCCGGTCGCGAACTCCTCGTGCACGCGCTCTTCGAAGGCCCGGATGGTGCGCATCACGCGATACGCCTCCCGCAGGGTGTCCGTCATCTTCGACGCTCCTTCCCCAGCTCGGTTTCCGTGCGCAACAGCCCTTTCCGTGCGGCCTCCGCCATCGCCGCCCGGACGTCCACGACCCAGGGACCGTCCGGCTTGAGCTCGACGAAGGCGCTTTCGCCGGTCTTGAGTTCGAGTTCGCGCTCGCCGTCGAGCGCGATGACGCCCCCGGCGGCGGCGAGTTCGACGCGCACGCCGGGTTCGAGAACGCCCCACCCGCGAACCCCGACGGGCCGAACGAGCCCGGGCGCGATGGGTGCGTGCACGACGTACGGCGTCTCCCCGACGGGCCCGAGCTGCAACGCAACGCCTGTCGGGCTGGAACGTGGGCTCGGGCAAAGCTGTCCTGGAACGCTGGAGAGGCCGATGCCGTCGGGTTCGGCGAAGGTGCAGTAGAGCTCGGTCAGCGAGGACGGATCCCACAGCGCCCGGGCTCCGATGTGCCGGCTGAGCGAGACGCAGACGTCGACGAGCGCGATCTCCCGCCGCGCTTTGGTGACGACTTCGAGCACGCTGACGCGGTGGGTGACGAGATCGGGATCGACCTCCCCGGAGGCGATGAGCCCGGCCGCCAACCCGGCGACGGTCGCCTCCCGCATCTGCGGGAAAGCGTTGTTGGTCCCGGTGGAAAGGGCGAGAATCGGCACGTCCTCGCAGGCAGCAGCGGCAACGCGAGCGGTGCCGTCCCCGCCGAGGACAACGATGACCCCGGCCCCGGCCTCGACCATCCGCCGCACGGCATTGGTCGTATCGGCGGCGGTGCCCGTGAGCGGGTAGTCGTCACAGAAGTCGACTTGGGGCCAGTTCCCGCCCCGCCCGAGGGCTTTGAGAACGGAGGCGGAGATGCCCCCGAGATCGGTGGAGACGAGGACCCGGTCAAGCCCGGTGACGGCGAAGGCGGCCAGCAGCCGCTGCACCATGTTGGCCTTTTCCGCGGTGGGGAACACGGAAGCCTGCGCGACCAGCCGGCGGATGTCCCGCCCCGAAGCCGGATTCGCGACGATCCCCGCCACCGTTTCGCCCACCTGACCTCCTGAGACTGCCACTGGAGGACAGGAGATCCCGGAACCGGGTGGTAGCGGAAGGGTTGCAGGGCGTTGCAGTGTGCAGGATGACGGTGTCGCCGCCGTGCCCCCGGCGTGGTGGCCGTCCGGCGGCGACCGCACCGACGTCGGTCACGGCCGCGCCACGTTCTGCCGCTGCCCCCGGTGCCGACTCCACCGACCGGCGGCCGCCCCAATTCCGGTCGCGCCGACCGCACCGCGCCGCTCGACTGAGCCGAACGTCACACCGGCGTTTCGATCTCCAATGGACTGTCCAACCTGGAGACCGGACCGCCGGAGAAGAACCAACCGAGGGCGAACCCCTGGCGAAAGGCTACGAGACGAGACTCGCTGTGCCCTCATAGGTGAAGCCGGCCTCTTCGACCGCGTCACGCACGTCGTCCTCCGCCAAGGCCGTCTCGGCGCGAACGACCACCCGGCCGGTCGCGACGTCGACGTCCACTTCGGTCACTCCCGGCAGGCCGGTGAGTTCTTCGGTGACCGACTGGGCGCAGTGTCCGCAGCTCATCCCGGAGACGGTGTAACCGTGCTCGATCATGGTGCGCAGCATACGAAAAGGGCCGCCACCCCGAACGGGTGACGGCCCTTTCCCAAGATCAAAGTCAGATCACGGTGACCGACGTGGCCTGCGGGCCCTTCTGGCCCTGGCCGATCTCGAACTCGACGCGAGCGTTCTCCTCGAGGCTCTTGAAGCCGCTACCCTGGATCTCGCTGTAGTGAACGAAGACGTCGCCGCCACCGTTGTCGGGGGTGATGAAGCCGAACCCCTTCTCGGAGTTGAACCACTTCACAGTGCCCTGAGTCATCAAAAATCTCCATATGCAACACAAAAACAGGAAGCCACTTCGGCGACCCGGGTCAACACCCGGACGGTTTGCTTCCTCGGCGAGGAGACACTACGCCCGCTGAGTTCTGCGAGCGTGACTCAACACGAACACAAAAATCGAGACCATGACCAGTAAAGCACACCTTGAGCAGGGCGGACAAGCGGTCTTCACCCGGGCGGGGTGAGCTATTCGCCACTCGCCGGACGCAGCCCTTCCCCGCCAAACGGCGAGCGCCACGCGGTGTCGTGCTCCGCGGCGACGACGGCGTCGTCGTGGGCCTCGGCACTGGCGCTGAACAGCACCGGCACGACGCCGGAGGACTTCCGCGCTGCTTCGGATGCGTGCTGGTGTTCGGTCACGTCGAAACTCCCCTCGTTCCCTACCCGCTTGCCTGCGGGTGATGACCGCGATGGTGCCATGCGGCACCGACAGAAACCGGTTGTCTCCCGCCGGGACCCGGCCGGGAACGTTCAGCGGCGAACCACCACCGGAACACCGTCAGATTACCCGAGCCATCGCTGTGCTACCACACAACTTTCCCGGCGTTTCCCGAAGCGAAACCGAGCAAAACCCTTACTGGGCGGGAGGTTGCGGACGGGCCTGCCCGAGCAGGGCCGAAAGCCGCACGTCGGGGGTCACGACGTCCGGGTCCGTGCGCACGTCGATGACGCACGGCCGCTGCCGCACCAGCGCGCTGGCGATGATCGGCTCGAGCTCCTCCCGATCGTCCACCGTGTACCCGGCGGCGCCGAGTCCACGCGCCCACGACGCGAAATCGGTCAGCGGGATGGACACGCCGGACAGCCGCCCGTGCGTGCGGGCCTGGTGCATGGCGAGCGCGCCGTGCACGCCGTTCTGGAAAACGACGACCATCACCGGCGCCCGGTACCGGACGGCCGTTTCGATCTCCTGCCCCGTCATCAACGTACCGGCATCGCCGACCATGGCGACGACGGTCCGCCGCGGCTCGGCCAGCTTCGCCGCCACGGCGGCCGGCACGGCGTAGCCCATCGCGGCGTTGCTCGGCCCGAGCTGGCTGCGCGGCGCGGTGAAGCACCAGTACCGGTGCATGAACTGCGCGAAGTTGCCCGCATCGCTGGTCACAATGGTGTCCTCGGGCGCGAGCTTCCGCAGCGCGCGGACGACGTCGACGGGGTGCACCCGCGTGTTGCCGCTGGTGTCCGGCGGCGTCATGAAGGTGTGGACGGCGGCGTTGGCCGCCGACGCCCGCCGCGTCCGCGGCGAAGCGACCTCACGCAGCTCTCGCAGGAACGGCTCGACCTCCGAGTCGACCCGGAAGGTAAGGCCGCGCCGCTTCGGGCTGACGTCGATCCCGGTGCCGACCATGACCAACGTCTGCTGGGCGGTCGGGTAGCGGTAGGCCTGCGTGGTCACCTCGTCGAGCTGCGTGCCGAGCGCGAGCACCAGGTCCGCACGTTCCAAGGCGTCCAGCTGACGCGCGGGAATGCCGAGCCCGAGGTGACCGGCATACCGCGCGTGGTTCTCAGGGAAGGCGTCCTGCCGCCGGAAGGCGTTGTAGACGGGCAGCGCGAGCTCGTCGGCGACGGCGATCAGCTCGTCGCGCGCGGACCGCGCCCGCCCACCGACGATCACTACGGGGTACTTCGCCTCGTCCACCAGCTGCGCGACGGCGTCCGCCGAACGGCCCAGCGTGCCCGACGCCGGCGGCCGAACCCGCGCCATCGGCTTCGCCGCGTCGTAGGGCATGCCCCAGACGTCGCAGGGCACGCCGAGCACAACCGGCCCCGGCCGCCCCTCCTGCGACGTCGTCAGCGCGTGCGCGAGCAGGCTCGGCAGGCTGTCCGGGTCGGTCACCCGCAGCGTCGACTTGGCGATCGACTCGAACATGGCCGTCAGGTCCGAGGTCGGCAGCTCCCCCGACGACGACGGCACCGGTTCGCTCGCCGGCGTCTCCAGCAGCACGACCATCGGCGTCTCGTCCTGGTACGCCGTTTGGACGCCGATAGCCAGGCTCGCCGCGCTCGGCCCCCGGCTGGCGAGCAGCACGGCCGGCCGTTCGGTGAGCTTGCCTTCGGCCTCCGCCATGAAGGCCGAGCCCGCGTCGTGACGCGCCGAGACCACGGTGATCTCCCGTTCGCGCTGCAAGGCGTCGAGCAGCTCGAGGAAGGACTCACCGACCACCGCGTACACACGGCGGACACGCGCCTCGGTCAGGATCCGCACGGCCGTCTGGGCGACGGTCGCTCCCAGTTGGTATCTAATGAGGAGAGCTTAGGCGGGCACCGTTCAGTGCAGTCAAGTGATCTTCGCCGAAACCCGGTAAGGATGGACTGAATGTCCGCTTTGACCGACTGCTAGCCGATCAAGGGAGCGAGGACCGCAGTCTTGACCGCGACCGAACATGAAACCGTTTTTACTTATGGCGCACCGGCGTTGAAGTACGGCACCGGCGCCAGCGACGAGATCGGCTACGACCTGACCCAGTACGGCGCGCACCGCGTGCTCGTCGTGACGGATCCACAGGTCGCCGCGACCGGCTGGCCGCGCCGCATCGCCGACGGCATCGCGGGTTACGGCATCGAGACCGAGATCTTCGACGGCGTACACGTCGAGCCCACCGATGTCAGCATGCAGAAGGCGGTTGACTTCGCGCGCGGAACCGGCCCGTACGACGCCTTCGTCGCCGTCGGCGGCGGGTCGGCCATCGACACCGCGAAGGCCGCCAACTTGCTGACCAGCAACGACGGCGAGCTGATGGACTACGTCAACGCACCGGTCGGCGGCGGCCGCGCGCCGGATCGCCCGCTGAAGCCGCTGGTCGCGGTCCCCACCACCACCGGCACCGGTTCGGAGAGCACCACGGTCTGCGTCCTCGACGTGCTTTCCCTGCGCGTCAAGAGCGGGATCAGCCACCTGCGGCTGCGCCCCACCCTCGCCGTCGTCGACCCGCGCCTCACCGTCAGCCAGCCGGCCGGGGTGACCGCCGCCAGCGGCATGGACATCCTCTGCCACGCCGCGGAGAGCTACACCGCGAAGCCGTACACCGAGTTCGAGCGCAAGCGCCCGGAGCAGCGCGTGCCGTACTGCGGTTCGAACCCGCTGGCCGACATGTTCGCCGAGCAGTCGCTGCGGTTGCTGTCGTGGGCCCTCCCCGCCGCCGTGCGCGACGGCGAAGACCTCAAGGCGCGCGAAGCCATGGCCTTGGCCGCGACGTTCGCCGGGCTCGGCTTCGGCAACGCCGGCGTGCACATCCCGCACGCCAACGCGTACCCGATCGCCGGCCAGGTCCGCGATTTCCACCCGGACGGCTACCCGGGCGAAGAGCCCATGGTGCCGCACGGCATGGCCGTGTCCCTGACCGCGCCCGCCGCGTTCCGCTTCACCTTCGACGCGGCACCGGACCGCCACCTGCGCGTCGCCCGCCTGCTGGCGCCCGACTTCGAGTGGCCCGGCGACTTCGCCGACCACCTGCCCGCGGTGCTGATCGACCTGATGCGCCAGATCGGCATCCCGGACGGCATCGGCGCCGTCGGCTACACGGAGTCCGATGTGGACTCGCTGGTCGAGGGAACGCTGAAGCAGCAACGGTTGCTGGCGACCGCACCCCGCGAGGCATCCGCGGACGACCTGTCCGGCATCCTGCGCGAGTCGGTGTCGCTGTGGTGACGGGGTACCCGCACTGGCAGACGGTTCCGTTGCGTTGGAAGGACAACGACGTCTACGGGCACGTCAACAACGTGGTGCACTACTCGCTGATGGACACCGTGATCAACACGTGGCTCATCGAACAGGGCGGTCTCGACATCGAAGCCGGGGAGGTGATCGGGCTGTGCGTCGAGTCGCACTGCGGGTATCACTCATCGGTTTCCTTTCCTGGAGCGTTGCGGGTGGGTTTGCGCGTGGCGAACCTCGGGAAGTCCAGCGTGCGCTACGAGATCGGCATGTACGCCGCCGACGAGTCCCTGGTCGCGGAAGGGCACTTCGTGCACGTCTTCGTGGACCGCGAGTCCCGCCGGCCGACACCGGTCTCCGGCAAGCTGCGTGAGGCGCTGGAAGCACTACAGCCCGGATGACGTCCACCGCCGGCGATTCACCTCCTCGTTGACGGTGCCGGTTTCCGGGCGGGTTCTTCCCGCACTTCCGATCATGCACGACGGCACCGACAGAACCGGTCGATCGCCGCGAGTTATCCACAAGTAGTCCTCAGATCGGCGAGTTGTCCACAGATTCGCATCGAGGGCTTCCGCACCTCCACGACGGCGATAAGCTGGGAAGCGCATGAGATCGGTCCACAGTGGACGGGTGGTCAGCTCACTCGAGCGGCTCGCGACACGGATGGCGACCTAGGCGTCGATCCGGTGGCACCGTTGTGAGAAGGCAACCCGGGCGCGGACCCGTCGCCGGCAGGCATGTCGGCCACGGACTCCGTGTCAACCCGCGGACCAACCGCAGCTGCAGCTCCGTCGCCGGAAGGCGCCCCGGCGGCGGCCGCAGTTGCCATGCCCAGTGACGGAGGCGCACTGGTCAAGGGTCCGTTGCCGGTAGGCGCCCCGCCAACGGCCCCACCTCTGTCTGCAGGCCGCCGGCCCCCGGTACCGGGGGCCGGTCGGCGGTCTGCGTCCCCGTCCGGGACGGCACCGGTGGCTGAATCCCCAGCCACCGGTGTCGTCCAGGCCTGCATGAGTTCCGCGTACCGCGCCGACCTGGTCATCAGGTCGGCGTGGCCGCCCAAAGCGGTCTCACGACCGTCCATGACGAGCACGCGATCCGCGCGCAGAGCCGACGAAAGCCGATGCGCGATCACAACCAGAACACCACCCCGCGCGGCGAAGGCCCGCTCCGCACGGGCTTCCGACACCGGGTCGAGATGGGAGGTGGCTTCATCGAGGATCACGAATTCCGCCGAACTGGCGTAGACCCTGGCCAGCGCGAGCATCTGCGCTTCGCCTGCGGAGATTCCTTCGCCGCCGTGACCGATTTCGGCGTCGAGGCCGCCAAGGCGCTGCACCAACGCGCCCGCGCCCACCGCGTCCAAAGCTGACGACAGCTCGTCGTCCGAAGCGGACAAAGCAAAGAGGCCGACGTTGTCCCGCACGGTTCCCGCGAAGACGTAAGCCTCCTGTGGGATCAGCGCCACGAGCTCGTGGCGGAGTGCCGCGGGCACGTCCCGGACCGGAACGCCACCCAGCAGTACCCGACCCTCCTGCGGCGTCAGCATCCCCGTCAGCAAGCCGGCCAATGTCGACTTGCCGATGCCGCTCGGCCCGACGACGGCGAGGTGCTCCCCCGGCCGCAGACTCAGGTCCAACCCGCGGACCACGGGCTCGGCGGTCGCACCCCAGCCGAACGTCAGGCCGGTGACCTGGACGTCGGTGCCCCGCGGGGTCGCCGTGCCCTCGGACACGTCAGGCAGCGCGGCCGTCTCCGCCAGCCTGCGGAGTGCGACCAGCAACCGGAGGACGACGGTGCCTGCGGTGGCCGCGAGTCCGCGAAGGGCGGGCTGCATCGTCGTGGCCAGGTAGACCAGCGCGCCCAAAGCCGCGCCCGCGGTCAGTTCACCACGAGCCACCAAGCCTGGCGCCAACGCGAGCGCGAGCAACAACGGGACGAACCCGCCGAGGGAGATGACCAGCGACCGGAGGGCACTCGCCCGCGCTACCCGGATCGCGGCGTTCGCCTGCTTGTCGACCGCGTTGTACATCGCCAGCGCGGCGATCGGCTCGGCGCCACAGGCCACGATGTCGCGCATCCCGGCCAGCGACGCACCGGCCGTCGCGGCCGTGTGCTCGTCGGCGAGCGCCAAGGCGCGCTGCCGACGGGCAAGGGAGGGAAGGAGGCAGACGAACGCGACCAGCGAAGCAACCACCGGCACCGCGACCGGGAGGACCAGCGCGCCGGCGACCGTCACGAGCCCGGCTAGCGCGGAGGCCGTGGTCACCAGCATGCCGCGGGCCTGGACGAGCAGGCCTGCGGTCGCGTCGCGGACCACCTCGACGTGCTGGGTGATCCGGGCGACGCCGCTGGAGTCCGGCTGGTTGCGCGGTGGGGACTCGTCGTGCAGCACCCCGCGGACGACGGCGGTCACCAAGGCGTCCCGCAGCGGCTCGACCACTTTGCCGAGCTGGTGCCACACCATCCGCGCACCGAACGCGCCGAGTACGGCGGCCAGCCCGAACAACGCCAGCCAGCCGAGGCCGGCGGCCGGGTCGCCGACCGAGAACCCGCGGTCCACGGACAGCTCGACCAGCCGACCCGAAAAGAAGGCGGGTACGCCTTCGAGCAGCGAACACACGAGCAGCACGACACCGCCACGCCACTGCCCGGCGAGAGCGGACCAGTACAACCGGCGCAGGCTCACTCGTCGTCCTCCGTGAACACGCCCCGGTATCCGGGCTCCTGCCAGAGCGCGGCATGCGGGGCCACCGCGCGGATCCGGCCCTCCTCGAGCCAGACCACCAGGTCGGCTCGGGCAGCGGTGCCGGCGCGATGGGTCACGACGACGCGCGTACGTCCGGGCAACGCGCTGGCCACGGCGCGCTCGACCGCGGCCTCGGTGACCGTGTCGAGGCTGGCAGTGGCGTCGTCGAAGATCAGGACGCGCGGGTTGTGCACGATCGCGCGGGCCAGCCCGAGCCGCTGGGCTTCGCCGCCGGAAAGCGGCGTCTCGGTCAAGGGCGTGTGGTAGCCGCTGGGCAGGCGGACGACGACCTCGTCGACCTGCGCGATCCGGCATGCGTTGCGGATGGCGGACTCGCCGGCCCAGGAGCCGTAGCCGACGGCGTCGGCGACCGTGGCGCCGAGCAGCGCGGGCCGTTCGAAGGCGTAGCCGACGACCGCGCGCAGCTCCTCGCGGCGGAGGCGCTCGAGCGGGCGGCCGTCGAGGAGGACCTGACCTTCGTCGGGTGTGCTCAGCCCGCCGAGCACGGCGGCCAGCGCGGACTTGCCCGCTCCCGAACGGCCGACGACCGCGACGAACGTGCCGCCGTCGATGCGGAGGTCGATCTCCGTCAGCGCGCCCGTGATGCCGACGTGGCGGAGGTCGACGGTGCCGTCGCCGGGCAACAGTGGGAGCTTGCCGGGCACCGGTTCGGGTTCGTCGAGAACCTCGTTGAGCCGCTCGGCGCAGCCGCGCGCCCGGGACAGCATGGTGAGCAGCGGGATCTGGGTGACCAGGCCGAGGCCGAGTGCGACGTAGCCGAGGGTGGCCACGACGTCGCCGATGCTGAGCCGGCCCGCGAGGACGCCGAAGCCCGCCGCGGCCAACACGGACAGCTCCACCGCCGGCGTCAGCAGGCCGGCGCGCCAGACCATCCGGGCTTGGGTGCGCCAGAGGCCCTGGCCGGCGAGCGTCAGCTTCGGCAAGGGACGCAGGACCCGCTCGGCTTCACGGTCGGCGGTGCCGGACGCGGCGATGGTGCGGAGGCCGGCGACCGCGTCGACCATCCGGGCGGCCAATTCGCCGGAAACCCGCTGGTAGGTGAGGACGTCGTCGGCGGTGCGGCGGAGGTGGCTGCGGGCCAGCAGCAACGCGAACGGGATGCTGCCCAAGAAGACGAGTGCGAGCCGCCAATCCAGAAGAGCGAGCAGCACGACGGCGCCGGTGGAGATGACCAGCATCGAGCCGCACTGGACGACGATCGTCACGATTCCGCCCGCGCCGACGCAGTCGCCGGTGAGGCGGCTGATCGCGTCGCCCTCGGCGAAGCGGGAACGGGCACCGAGCGCGAAGAGCTTGTCGGACACCGTGCGGCGCAGCCAGGCTGACGCCGTCGCCGTCAGACGTGTGGTCAGGATGCCGCCCACGACGTCGGCCGCGATCTCCGCGCCGCCGACCAGCAGCAGCCACGAGACCTCGGGCCAGCTCCGGCGGCCCGCGACAACGCTGTCGACCGCTGCCGCGAGCGCGCCGGGAAGGAGCAGGCCGGCCGCGGTGGCGACCAGCGCGGTACCCACGACGGCGGCGAGCCGGGGGCGATCGAGTCCGGCCACCCTGGCCAGCAACCGATCGGCGGGGCCGCGCATCTCACTCCTTCGGACGAGGTACCGCCGAGGCGGTACCGGGGCCAGAATGAAGAGGCGGGAGCGGCGCACTTGGCCTGTGCCGCTCCCGCACCCTTCACCTCGGCACTACTTGCCGGCGATCCGCCAGGGTCAGTGGCAGGTCAGCAGGCTGATGGTGCTGTCGGCGCAGGAGGCCAGCAGGCTGAGGTTCGACGTGCCGCCGCCACCGCCACCGTGGCCGCCGTCGAGCACCTCGGGGGTCTCCATGGCCTGCAGGTCCAGAACGAGTTCCATCGAACTTCCTTCCTTCGTTTCCTTCGGGGTCCGCCGGTCAGCGACCGGTGGTCTGGGGGGACGGCGTGCCGCCCAGGAAGGGCAGCACCTCCTTGCCGTCCAGGAGGGCGGCGAGCGCGAGGAGGATCCCCGCGCTGCCGGTCTTGACGTCCATCGACAGGCGCAGCAGCTGGTTGCCGGGGAAGGCGAGTCCCCCCTTGAACGGCACCGCGTACCAGGCCAGCCGCGCCAGGTGCAGGTCGATCGCCGCGCGGATCGGCTGCGAGGGGTCCGGGTCCATGCCCAGCGCGACTGCCAGCCCGCACCGGCCGAACAGCAGGCCGGGGTGGATGACGAACTCGCCGCGGCACGATTCGCGCAGGCCGGGGAGGCTCTCGCAGGCTTCGGCGTCCGGGCGGTGGCGGGCCAGCTGCTCGGCGACCAGCAGGATTCCGCTGCTGCCGATGCCGGCGTAGGGCAACGTGCGGGCCGCGCCGTCGCGGACCTGCAGTGAGCCGTCGTCGGACTCGACGCATTCTTCGAGGTCGCGGGTCAGTGCCTGGTCGGCGAAGGACAGCCACGCCGGCTCGCCCGTGCGCTCGAAGAGCCGGATGAACAGCAACGCGGGTCCGGACCAGCCGGACAGCAGGCCGGCGCGGGCGAAGTTCCCCGGCGGCGCCGCCGTTTCCAGCGCCTCGGCCAGCCGGACGGCCGTGGTCAGCGCCTGGCGGCCGAACTCGTTGTCCTGGCGGACCGTCGCGAAGTGCAGCATCGTCAGCCCGATGCCGGCGAGGCCACCCTCCAGGGCGTGGTCGGTCGTCTGCTCGACGAGCCCCGCGGACGACGCCAGCAGCTTGGTCGCCTCGGCGTGGTGGCCGAAGTTCTCCAGCACGTAGGCGATGCCGTAGCTGCCGTCGAAGAAGCCGGGCCGGGTCGGCGGTTCACGGCGGACCGAGTCGATCAGCCAGCGCTCGTGTTCGGGGAACCGGCCGGCGCCGATGACGTCGAGGGCGTGCAGGACGCCCGCAGCACCGACGCCGAAGCAGGCGCCGCCGACCCGGAACTGCTCGATGTCGCCGGGGAACAGCCGGTCCTGGCGCTCGGGCGTCGCGCTGGCCAGGATCGCCTCGGCGATCTGCTTGCGGACCAGCGGCCAGTCGGGTTTCGACTGGTCGAGCTCCGTGTGGACCGGTGCCGGCTCCGCGGGTACGTCACGCGGGGCCAGCACCGCGACTGCGGCGTCCGCGTACCCCGCGGGCAGCGCGAACCGTCGTTCGGCGAAGTCGGCGATGCCGCGCAGCTTCGACGGCGCGAGCTCCATCAGCTGCGAGAGCGGCAGGAACAGCCACAGCCGCAACGCCGCGATCGCGTGCTCGTCGATCTCGAAGCCGGTGCGGTCGGCCGGGGCGCGGAACCCCGGCGCGCCCAGCGCCGGGCGGTCGCCGGACTCGACGTCGAAGGCCATCTCGAAGTCGATCAAGGAGATCTGGGAGATGCGGCCGTCGTCGTCCTCGTCGATGAGGATGTTCAGCGGGTGCAGGTCGCCGAAGACGATACCGCGAGCGTGGATCGCCTCGACCGTCCGCTCGACGCGGGCGACGACGTCCAACGCGCGCTTGGCGTACGCGGCGAGGTCGGCGTCCGTCGTGCCGCGCCTGGTCAGCGGGTAGTTGCGCGCCAGCCAGTTGCCCAGCGAGTTGCCCGGCATGTACTCCATGGCCAGGTAGTGGTGCTCCCAGACCGTGAAGTGCTCGAACACCCGCGGCACGCCGGGGACGTCGGCCAGCCGGTCGAGCACCTCGTGCTCGCGGCGCAGGCGTTGGACGGCGTCGATGCGCGCTTTGTCCAGGCCAGCGTGCGGCCGGGCTTCCTTGAGGACGACCTCGTCGCCGCCCGCTTTGGGGTCGGCCAGGTACACGCCGCCGCCGTTCGAGAAGTGCAGGGAACGCGTCACGCGGTAGGGGAACTGGTCCGGGTCGCCACCCTTGCGCGCGGCGACGCTGCTCTGCAGACAGGCCGGAATCTTCACCCAGTCGGGGACGGAGAACGTCGGTTCCCGCTTGTCGGGGACGAGCCTGCCGTCCGGCTTGCGGATCGCCAGGACGCGGTTGCCGTCGTGCTCCACCCACTGTTCGGCGAATCCGCCGTAACGGACGTAGAGCGGGCCGGTGCCGTATCTGAGGTCGCTGAGGATATAGGCACCGTGTTCACCTTCGAGCCGGACCGCCAGATCTTCCAGAACACGCTCCAGCTCGTCCTCGTCAGCCGGGTAAATGGTGATCAGCTTGGCGCTGCCGTCACGGGGAGCGTATTTCGAATTCCGGGCGAGCAGGATCATCGGCGAGCGGAGGTGCTTGTAGGAGATCCGGTGCTCGACACAGTACTCGTGCACCTGCACGAGCACGCGCCGCGCGTTGTCCAGACCAGCGGAAACGTGGATTTTCCACCCCTGGCCGGGAAGCCGTCGGCCTTCGGGGCTCAGCGCTCGCCAGACCCCGCGATCGGCGGTGATCCAGCCGGCCGGCGCCGGCAGCGCCTGGGCGAAATCGTCGACCGGCGCACCGATTTCCTGTTGTTCGTCGTAGAACAACGGGTCGGCGAAGCAGTAAGCTTCGTAGCGCAGGTCCATCGGAAGATTCCCCTTCGTGCGTTCTCCCGGGGCGCCGCGGCTCCGGGACGAGGAATATTCCCCCATGCCGGACGGCCTCGCGCCTATCCGCCAACCCGGCGGTTCAACTGGGCTATCCGAGGTAGGCAAAAAGGTCACTTACCAGTCGGTAGCCGAACCCAGCGTGATTCTTGACTGATCGCCAACCACCCTGTCGGGGTGTAACACGAAGCTTTTTACGAGATTCCCCCAGGTCCACACCAGGATTACCCGGAATAAACCAGCGAATTGGCAGAATGCCATCAACGTCTTCCGGTGATCAACTTTCCAAGCACGGGCACACCACGTTGTCCACTGTGGAGCGGGCCAGGTGGCCCAGGCCACGCCCCGGGCACCTCGGCCGACGGACCCGCCGGTACCACGGAGTAAGTTGGCGGCCGGCGGACCGGAAGGAGGAACGGGTGATCTTCGGATTCGCCGTGACGGTCGCCGGAGCGGCGACGCTCGTCGCGCTCTGGAGCTTCGTCCAGTCGGCCCGCAACCGGCTGCCGGACAACCCGCTCCTGATCGGGGTCGCGGTCGTCGAGGCACTGCTGGTCGTCCAGCTGGTGATCGGGATCGTGCTGCTCGCCGGCGGCGACCGGCCGGGCAGCCTGGCGACCTACCTGGCCTACCTGATCGGCTGCCTGGTCGTGCTGCCCGTCGGCGCCGCCTGGGCACTGGCCGAGCGGAGCCGGTCGAGCACCGTCGTGCTCGGCATCGCCTGCCTGGCCATCCCGGTGATGGTGCTGCGACTGAACGAGGTGTGGAGTGGAGCAACAGCGTAGGACGGCCTCCGGCCCCGGACGGGTGCTCGTCGCCGTGTACGCGATCTTCGCGCTGGCCGCGACGTCGCGCGCCGGGGTCCAGATCGGCACGAAGTTCCACGAAGCCCCGCTGGCCTACCTGCTCTCGGCGTTCGCCGCGGTCGTCTACATCGTCGCGACGATCGCGCTGGCCAAGCGCGGCGACGCCTGGTGGCGCGTCGCCCTCACCGCGTGCTCCATCGAGCTGCTCGGCGTGCTGACCATCGGCACCCTCAGCCTGGTCGACGCGGCCGCGTTCCGGCACCCGACCGTCTGGTCGGTCTACGGCGAGGGCTACCTGTTCATCCCGCTGGTGCTGCCGGTCGTCGGCCTGTACTGGCTGCGCCGCACCGCACCGGCCAAGGTCACCGCCTGACCCGCAGTCGAACAGCACCCCGCGCCGGCAGCGTCCGGGCCGATCAGCGCCGGCGGCACCGGACGGCAGTTCTTCGCCTCCCACCCGATCCGCCGGGTGAGCTCGCCGGCGTCGGTCGCGGCGGCTGACGTCCGCTGCCTCGAGGCGCCGCGGCAGATCGGCCGCCGACGGCGCCGGACTGAAGCCGAGGTAACCGCCGAGCGGCGCGAGTCGAGCGTCAGTGTTCAGCAGGAACGGGTCCGCGCCGTACGTACCGCCTTCGGACACCGGCGCGAGTGGCAGCGGCCACGCGATCTGCCCGCCGACCTCGGCGTCGAACAGCCGCAGCGGACCGGGCGCCGAGCATCTTCGTCAGAAACCCGAGCCCCACGGACAGCCCGGCCCACACCAGCCACCTCGGGTTCTCGAGCGCGCGGGTGACGCAGTAGGCGGCGAGCAGCAGCACGCCAGGGCGGCGCGGCGCCGGAGTTCTCAAGCTCCGGATTGAAGTGGGTGTCCACCCGTGGGTTGAGCGCGGAACAGTACGGGAACAGCACGTAGTCCATTCCGCGAAATAAATACGGACGCCACCGGACTTTCGTCGGTTCCGGACATTCCCCGAAAACTCGGACACTCTTCTCGTTCGGTCCCCACCGGCTTTCCCGTGCGGGTTCTCCGCACGAAAAGGAGTGAGCGTGAAATTCGGCAAGTTCGTGCTGCTGGCCGCGAGTACCGCGCTGGCCGTTGTCGGCCTCGGCGGCCCGGCGGCGGCCCAGACCACCCCGCAGGCCCAGCCGTCGATCATCGGTGGCAGCACCGCCACGAGCGGTCCGTGGGCGGCCCGGCTGTTCGTCAACGGCCAGCAGAACTGCACCGCGACGATCATCGCGCCCCAGTACATCCTGACCGCGAAGCACTGCGTCAGCAGCTCCGGGACGTACACGTTCCGGATCGGCAGCCTCGACCAGTCCAGCGGCGGGACGATGGCCACCGGCTCCACCATCACGCGGTACCCGGGCAGCGCCGACCTGGCGATCGTCCGGCTCACAACCTCCGTGAACGCCACCTATTCGCCGCTCGGCAGCGTCGGCGACGTCTCGGTCGACCAGAACGTCTCGGTCTACGGCTGGGGCGCGACCAGCCAGTGCGGCTCCGAGATCAACTGCCAGTCGCGGTACCTGAAGGTCGCGACGGTGCGCGTCAATTCGATCGGCTGCAGCGACTACACCGGCGGCGTCGCGGTGTGCGCGAACCGCGTCAACGGCATCACCGCCGGCGGCGACTCGGGCGGCCCGATGTTCGCTTCCGGCCGTCAGGTCGGCGTCGCGTCGACGAGCGACCGGTCGAACAACACGGCGTACACGAACATCACGCGTTATCGCAGCTGGATTTCGCAGGTCGCGGGCGTCTGATTTCCCGCGGGAAAGGGCCCGGCCGGTCGGCCGGGCCCTTTCTGCTCAGGACGTCGAAATGTCGTCGAGCTGTTCCGCGGCGGGCCGGACCGGGTAGAGGTCACCGCCGGGTTGGACGGGCACGCGCGGCAACGCCGTCCGCGCCGCTTTGTCGCCGGCGTCGGCCGCCGCGTGCAGGACGTCGAGCGCGGCGTACTGCCGGAAGTCCAGCTCGGGGTAGGGCCACTGCCCGGTCGTCGCACCCGGGATCAGGAAGTCGACCGCCTTGAAGAGCGTCGCGCCGCTGGGTGCGGTGTAGTGCCACAGGTCGACGCCGACGTGCTTGCCGATCTGCGCGAGCCGGGTCAGCGCGACGAGGTTGAAGTTGGAGTAGTGCCAGCTGCGCGTCCGGCTGGCTTCGGCGGGCTGGTAGCCGTCGGCGTTGATCTGCGGCGCGATCCGGTTCGGGCCGGCGTCCTGGGTGATCGTCTTCGCCAGGTCCCGCTGCCCGGTGCCGAGCGCGAGCGCCGCGGCGAGCATGTCGTAGAAGCTGCCGTGGTTGTTCTGGGCCTTGGCCTCGTCGGTGCCGTTCTTGCTGGTGCGCAGCCAGGTCAGGAACTGCGTGTACCAGCCGGTCATGCCGGCCTGGTCGGTGTTCGTCCAGCCGGGGGCGCCGGTGGCGAGGATCGCGGTGGCGTCGACGACCTGGGTGAGCGTGTAGGAGAACTCGATGATGCCGATGCCGCGGCCGTCCACCTTGCACGGGATGCCCTGGGCGTAGTTCATGTTCGGGTTCATCTTCGTGGCCGCGTCGAGGAACCACGTACGCAGGTCGAGGGCCGCCCGCTGGGCGTAGCGCGCGTCGCCGGTGTAGTACCAGGCGAGGGCGAGCCGGTAGATCGCGGCGAAGGCGTCGCCGCGGTACGCGTGGTCGGTGATCTCGTCGACGATCGGGTTGCGCTGGCCGTCCTTCTGCACGAACGGGCAGCCCCAGGGGTTTTCGGCGGTCGGCTGGGTAGTGGGCCACCAGTAGGGCGCGAGGCTGAGGTAGTCGTGCTTGTCGCCGCTGGGCGGGACTTGCTTCTTGGTGGTGACGCTCCAGGGCCCGGTGGTGAGGTCGGTCTTGGCCTGCTTGAGCAGGTTGCCGAGGGCAGTCTTGGCGGTCTTGTCCCCGACGAGGGCGGCGAACTTGGTGCGCAGCAGCTGGGTGCCGTCGAGGACGACGGTTTGCGGCGCGCAGATCGCCCCGACGACCGGGACGGTGCAGCCATGCGACGTCGTCGCGGCCTCGGCGGGCGTCGTTGTCGAGGTGACGATGCCCGCTACGGCGAGCGCGGCCACGACGGTGTGGCGGAGAACCATGTCCGCTCCATTCACAAATATGAACATCAGACCTGTGAGTGAATGGAGAGTACGCATGTGAACTCTGCTTCGGCAATGCCCTTGCCGAAGTCAGTCGCGGGGACGGAAGAAGGCTTCGAGCTTCGCGGCGCCGAGGTTCGTCCAGGTGTCGGCGGTGACGAGCACGGCCGCAGCGCCGGTGGGGAACTTGGCTTGGACCAGGCGGGTGTCGTCCCCGTAGCCGGCGAGGTCGAGGGTCAGTTCGCTGACGCCGGGTTCGTGCCCGACGAGGGCGAGCGTGGTGACGTCGACCGGCACCCGACGGGCGGCTTTGAGGAACTCTTCGGGACCGGCACCGTAGAGGTCATCGTCGTACTCGACCGGCGGCTTTTCTGAGAGTGCTTCGCTGACCCGCTCCCAGGTTTCCCTCGTACGGCGAGCGGTGGAGCAGAGGACTTGCTGCGGGAGGTAGCCGTTTTCGGCGAGCCAGCGGCCGAGCTTGGGCGCGTCGCGGATGCCACGCGGAGCGAGGGGACGTTCGTGGTCGGGGAGGTCGTCGGACCAGTCCGATTTCGCGTGCCGGAGGACGATCAGCCGCCTGGTCGTCGCGTCCATGTTCACCGCCTGTCGCCCCGGTCGATGAAGCCGGGAATGGTGGGCCGCCTGGGGCTCGAACCCAGAACCTACGGAGAATAAGCCCAGGTCAGCGGCTAGTTCTCGTCATTTGTCGATACCAGTCTTCACCTGCATGAACGTCCGCGCGAGACGATCATGGTCGGTCGCTGGTTCTCGTCGTTCTGCGTCGTTTCCCGGGGGAACACCGGGGAGATGATCATGCCCTCTTCGCGGCCACTGTTACCGGCTCGCGCGTCCCCACTGTACCGCCCACAGCTCCCCCGCCATCCCGATACGAAGCCAGCACGCGGCCGGTGGCGTCGGGTCAAGGCACGCTTCCCAGCCTTGACGCGGCGTCACCGGCCGTTGTCACGATCAAGCTTCGGGATGGTGCTTACCGCCGAACGGGCGTAACACGGTGGCGCCCGACGGCGACCCGGGTTGTACGACTCATCGGCGAGGGAGGCTCGACGTTGACTGAATGGCATAGACGCGCCGTCGGTCGGCGGCGCTGCGCAGCTGCATCGAAGGCGGCCACGCCGCGCGGCCGGTCGGCAGAGCGGAGCGGAGCCGGCCGTGCCGGGCACGGGCGTGGTCGCCAACGCGAGCAGCTACACCAGGCGACCGGCGCGCCGCCCGGCGGCGCGCCCTCTTGATCCCATAGAGCCAAATTCGGCAGCGAGAACCGAACGTTCGTCACTACCCGGGTAGTACCACTGAGTGAGACAAGTTGTGAGCTGACTGGCGGTATGCGCTTGAACGAGTAAGAGTGACACTCATGTGTGAAGTAGACTGTGAAGCATGAGGAGTCTCGATGGATAGACCACTTGATCTGGCCCCCGTCGAGGAGGTCTTGCTCCCGCACGCCCCGCTGATCACGGTGCTGTCCCAGGTTCGCTGGCCTGAAGTTACTCATCTCAAGTTGAATATTGACGACGTAGTGACCCGAGTCGGTGAGCGACTGGCAGACGACTACCCCCTCTATTCGCGCGAAAAAGAATTTCAACTCGCAATAACTCCGCGCGGCCCCATGCAGCAAGAGAGTGGGACGATTTACCAGTTTAAGTCAGCAGATCAAAACTGGAAGGTGTCACTCTCGCAATCCTTTATCACCCTCGACGTCAAAAATTACACATCGCGCAAAGACTTTATCGGTAGATTCGAACAAGTTCTACAAGCCGTTGACTCTGCCGTCAAGATTCCCTTCTCTTCGCGCATTGGATTTCGGTACGTTAATCGCATTGAGAAATCCGATGAATACTCCCAACTCACTGACCATGTCGAGTTTGCCGCACTGGGAGGCGGAGCGGTGCCCCTCGCAAAGGGTGTCGAACTCAATCACTCTCTCAGCGAGGCCGTATACAAGAAAGGGGACGTGCAGCTTCTAGCACGATCAGCACACTTGCCCCCCGGAGCAACTACCGATCCTGCTATATCTCCTTCGAGCAATCGGAGTTGGATATTAGATTTAGACGCATTCCAAGAGGGTGAGATAGAATTTGATACTGCGAGCCTGGCAACAAAGATGTCAGACCTCGCCTCTATTGCATATAGCTTCTTTCGATGGGCGATCGACGACGACTTTTTGCGAATGTACGGAGGGGACGTATGACAGCAACGGTCTCGATTCCTGCCGTAAAGAGCGGCGTAATTGGGATAAGCCTGTTCGCAACGACAATTACCGGGACCGCCGTTGAGCCCAACGCGCGACTAGTCGGCCTCGAATACTCGTCGGGCTATGGACAGTCTCGTCGGCTTGAGCGTTCCAGTGATCAACACGAGATCGTCTTACCTAGCCTCGCTATTACCACTATAGCAGAGCAGTACGAATCATCGCAGACACAATCTCCCGCCTCTCTCATTCAAGAGATCCGAAAGAGTACAGCCTTAACATGGGATCAACTAGCTCGTCTATTTGGCGTATCGCGTCGAGCGGCTCACCTTTGGGCAGCCGGCGGGAAGATGAATAGTTCGAATCTTGAGTTGCTATCCGAGATCGCTTCTGTAGTTTCAAGCCTGCCAGGAACGTCGCCAGCCGAAAGAAAGGCAAACCTGCTTCTTCCGAGGTCAAATGGACGAAGCCTGTATGACGAAATCAGAAGCAGGCATGCGTCACGTCCCGACGACATCAACAGAAGCTATGAACCGGGCCCGGAGGGGGCAGTGCACGAGTGAGCGAGCGCGAAGCTACTGCAGCAACGGACGAACCGGCCGTGCCCACACCAGAGCCGATTCGCAGCTGCGCTACGCTTCGACAAGGAGATGTTGTCACCATTCGAGAGATTAATATCATCTCCAATGGAGCGAATAATTACAAGACGCCTTATGGCGTTGCAATAGTCTCGCAGGCCTGTGACATCGTTCTGGAAAATCGCCCGAACATCTCCGTTGCTGCCATCAAGTTCCTAACCGGAGGCGAAGCCAAAAAGGCACGCGACGGCGCACAGAGTCGATATATTGAAATACCCTTCTACCACACTGACGCATTCATTGACCTTGAGTATATTGCAACTATTGAGAAGTCGAAACTGACAGACTTTCTGGTTGCCCAAGGTGTAGACCAGAAAAACGCAAACGAAGTTCGCCGTGTAGGCCTTGCGATCGGCAGGCGCTTCAGCAGATTTGCCTTCCCCGATGAAGTAAATCCATGGCTTCGACCGCTCAGTTCTGAGATTCGGAAAAAGTACGATCGTGCCACCTCGCCACTTGGACGCGCGCTCCAGGAGCTCGTAGAGGTACGGATTGAATCCCCGGACTGGACATCGCGGCCACTTAATCTAATCGTCCACGTAATCATGAAGGCAGGCTCAGTTCCTGAATTCAATCTCGACGACGACGATGAGGATGACAGCGAAGTGCGACCAGGGCTGGTCAACTTTCTCAATCTAGGGGGAGAAATTGAGAAAACTCCTGCCCAGGTCGCCGACTACCTATACTCTATCGACTTCGACCAGCCCGGCTCTTTTAACAGTTTTGAGCTCTATAATATCTGGAATGGCCTAGCTCAGGCGCTCGCCCGGCTATGCAAACCTTCGGATCGTGAAGCACAAGATCCAAAGGTCAGGGAAGCTGTTGCAAGCGTGGAGGCACAACTGTGGAGCGACGACGAGTTCCCGCTTTCACGCTGTCGCCGCAGCGAGATCCTGGACATCGACGACCTGTCAGGTCGTGCCCCCTTGGCCGACCTCGAAATCTGGCCAAAGCCAGATGCTGATACTGCTAGCGCACGTCCATCACATAGCGAAGCTCATAGCGGTCCGCAGGAAAGAGGATATCTGCGGTTTCTACTGCCAGGTCGTCTTCGGCGCCGAATCGGTCAGCGACGCGGAATGTCTGGGTAATCTGAACAACCGGCCGGTTCGCCGGGATGTCGAGAAGCTTCGCTTCCTCGGCGGTCGGCGTGCGGATGTCGAGGCGTTCCTCGACTTGGTTGACCTCATGCCCGACGGCCGAGAATCGGTCGACGATGCCCTTGTCGGCGTGCGGCCCCTCGTGCGGCAGCTCAATGTCCGTCCCGCCCGTGATCGCCAGCGGCTCCCACGCCAGGCTGCTCGTGACCGGCTGCGGCGGGTTCCCCATCCGGATGAAGTAGCGCGTGCAGGTCACCGGGTCGCCCTCGTTGATGCCCAGCCGCTCGGCGATGTTGGCCGGCGCCGTCGTCTTGGTCGTCTTGTGCTCGACCTGCATCTCGACGTTCGCGGCCTCGGCCTCGCGCACGTATGTGCGAGCCTCCTGACCCCGGAAGTACCGCAGCGGCGCGATCCGCGTCAGCTTGTCCAGGCGGCGGACGAATACTCCCTTGCCCCGGATACCGTTCGCGAAGCCCCACTCCCGCAGCAGGCGCATCGCTGCGCGCGCGGTGATCGGTGAGACGTCGTGGATCTCGCAGAGCTGAGCCTCGCTCGGCAGCTTCTCCCCGTCCTGCAGCTCGCCGCTGATGATCCGGGCCCGGTACTCCTTCGCGATCTGCTTATAGCGGGGCTCGTCGTTGTCCGGGAACTCCGGGTGATCGCCGAACAGCAGCTCTGACATGTCTCCTCCTGGTCGTCGGCGGTCATCGTCTCATGAACCTCGTATGTTGACAGCTTCACATACGAGGTTTACCTTCGTATACGAGGTTGGTTCGAACGGACCAGCGCAGGCCCGGACGGCGGGCACCACGAAGAGCAAAGGGACACACGATGGCGATCACCAAGGGACACCGGTTCGAGATCGGCTTCGACGACGCCTTCCCTCAGGGATTGGTGCTGGTCGGCGACGTCTCGCCGGACAACGAGTACCAGTCCAGGGAGGACAAGGCGGCTGGCCGGCCGACTCGGCAGCGCGTCGACGAGGTCACCGGGAAGCGGCAGTGGAAGGCCACCGTCACGGACCCGGACGAGACCAAGGCGAAGCGCGCTTCGTTCGAGATCACGCTCTTGGCCGACGTTCAGCCGGTGCCGACCACGGTGGAAGCCCTGCCGGGGATGCGTCCGATCGAGCTTGACGGCCTGACCGCCGAACCGAAAGTCGCTGGTCAGGGCGAGTTCAAGTACCAGTCGTACGTGTACCGGGCGACAGGCTTCAAGTCCGCGGCTTCCGGTGGCGGCGCGAAGTCGACGCGGGCGAACACCGAGTCGACGCCCAAGGCCGCGTGATGGGAGCCCTGGTGCCCAGGAACGGCAGTATCGCGCTGGCACCCGGGCACCTGGTCGAGGCCTGGGAGGCGGCCTACCGGCGCTATGGAGACCTGTCGACACGGGCAGGCGACCAGGCCGACGGCCGTACCGCTCAGGCACTGGCTGCCGCTTCGGTCGACGTCGCGGCTGCCTGGCGAAACCTCGCGAGTCAGGGCCAGCTCTCCTGGTGGGTGCTCGCGGCCGTCACCGCCGCAATCGAGGGGTTCGAGGAACAGGCGCTCCTGTGGCAGGCGCGCTCAGACAGCGAGGAAGGACAAAGCCATGGCGTTCAACGCGACGTGGGCCCCGGGGCCGGAAGCGGTCGCGGGAATGCAGGTCGTCGGAATCCACCACAACCAACCCGCGCTCGTGATGTACCTGGACCAGGACAGCATCGCGATCACGACACCGGGTGGCCCGGCGACGTGGCCGGAGTTCGTCAGGTTCCTCCGCGAACTCCGCGACGCGGCTGACGAAATGATCAAGGTTCTGCAGACCGAGCCGAGCGAGCCCGGCACCTAAGTCCGGCACGGGGACGGCTGGAAGTTTGGCCCTGCCACCGTCCCCGTGCCTCCCGTCCACACTCCACAAAGGAGGTGAAGCGGTGAGTGCCAGGCTACGGCTCACCCGCTGGCGACGCGATCACCCGTACCGGGACAAGCGCCTGCGCCGCGTCCGGCTCAAGTGGCTCGTCTGCCGCATGTGCGGGCATGGGTCGTTCCTCCAGGTGGACGGCTACCACGTCTGCCGCGACTGCGTCGCCCATATCGATCGGGCGATAGCCGACCGCGAGCGACGGTACCGAGAACAGCACAAGTCCAACTAGATCAGTCCACATTAGACAAAACGTGCGCTGGGGACGCACGGCGATGCCGCACGCCCAAATGCGGCGACCAAAAGGCAAGGCGCAGAAGCGGAAACTCGGCTACCAACCATGCCGCTCCTGCGCTGTCCACAACCGCGAGGTGTGAACAATGCAGACGCTAGACGATGACAAGCAACCAACGCCAGTGGGGGTCACCCGCTCGCGATGCTCGGAATGCAAGCGGTTCGCTCGGCTGCTGCCCGGCGAAACCAAGTGCGCCCCGTGCCTGGGGGCGTTGCCGCTGGACCTCTCGGCGGCGCTGCGGGGTGGTCGGCGATGACCTCCCCCGGAATGCTCGTGATCGCCCTGGCCGGGCTCGGCCTCGGGGTGTGGGTGCTGGCCAAGATCGGGCGCGCGTTGGCGTCGTGGGCTGAAGCGCTGGCCGCCATGGTGGTCGTGTTCGTGGCCCTGTGGTGGGCCTGCAAGGTCGTGTTCTGGCTGTTCTCCCAGGTCGTGATCCACTGGCGCACCTCATTGACCGTGATCGCGGTCTACCTGTGGTGCGTCTGGGTCGGCTGGGTCTGGCTCGTGGTCAACCTCGGCGGCCTGGCCCTGATCCTCGGTGTGTGGCGGCTGCTCGACGTGACCTCGTTCGATCAGTGGTGCGGCCGGCCGCTGCGGTCGTGGTGGCTGCGCTGGGCGGTCTATCACCTCAAGCTGCCCGGCTGGCTGCACGCCTGTGGACTGAGCGTCCGGGACGCCGCGCTGCCGGTCGAGGTGACCGTGAATCTCGTCGGTCGCCGGAAGGCGTCGCGGGCGACGGCTAGGCAGTCCGGGGTGCAGGTACCCAAGGTCCTCGGCGTCCGTTCGGGTCCGTCGTGGGATGAGGTCCGGGTGCAACTCGTGCCCGGCCAGAAGCCCGAAGACTTCGACGACGCGGCCCGGGCATTGGCCTCGGCGCGGAAGGTTGCGCGGTGTCAGGTGCGGGAACTGGCTCCGAACATCGTCTCCGTCGACTTCCAGCGCCGTGACCAGCTGGCGGCGCTCGTGCACTCCCCCGCGCTTCCGGAGGGGCAATTCTCGGTGGATCTCCGCAAGGTGTGGGCCGGTCGGACCGAGTACGGGCACGACTGGCGGGTCCCGTTGCTCGGCTCTGGTGCGCACTGCTTGACCGCTGGCGCCTCGGGTGCGGGCAAGAACAGCGTGATGTGGTGCCCGCTCGTCGCGGCGGCCCCGGCGATCCGCTCTGGCCTGGTGCGCATGTCCGGAATCGACCCCAAGGGGATGGAGCTCGCGTACGGGCGCGGGATCTTCACCCGGTACGCGGTGTCCGGAAAGGACGCGCTCGAGGTGCTCGACGGCCTGGTCGAGGAGATGGAGACCCGCAAGCGCGAGTTCGCCGGCCACGTCCGCACTATCCCCCTATCCACTGACTACCCGCTTGAGCTGCTGGAGTTCGACGAGATCGGCGCCTTGACCAAGTACACCGACCGCAAGACTCGGGAACAGATCGTCGAACGCGTCGCCCTGCTCAACACCCAAGGGCGGGCGCTCAACATCTCAGTGCGCGGGTATGTGCAGGAGCCGACCAAGGACACCGTCCCGGTGAGGGAGCTGTTCACCCGCCGTGTCTGCCTGCGGGTCACGTCGAAGACGCACGTCGGCATGGTCCTCGGCGACGGCGCTTACGAACGGGGCGCGTGGGCCAACCGCATCGGCGACTCCGAAGCCGGGGTCGGGTTCGTGTGGGGCGAAGGTATCCGCGAACCCCTGCGTATCCGCGCTGGCTGGGTGTCCGACGAGACGGTCAAGGCGCTGGAGCAGTACGTCACCAACGGCGGGGTGGCCCGTCCGGTGCTGGGCGGCGAGGGGGTGGCCGCGTGAACCGGCTGATGGTCTTCCTCGACACCATCCGCGATCACCTCGACCTGTACCAGCTGCCCTCGGTGGCAGCGCTGACCGTGCGGACGTGGTCAGATCCGCTGACGGTCCAGCTCGACGCCCACCGGCTGCCCGACGTAGCTGGGGCCTTGCTGACCTGGGCGAACACGCTCGATGACGTGTCTGCCTCGCTGTGGCGAGTCCACGACGGCGACTCGGTGCACCTGTCGGTCAACGGCCGGACGCCGTGCGGCATCCCGGTGCACGTCTACAGCGGCGTCGCGTACGACTCAGCGGTGTTCCCGGACTTGCCCGCCGGGCAACGACAGGACATGCCGGTGTTTCAGCTTCGGCAATGGTCCCGCCCCAGGGAGGTGGCCGCCTGATGACCGAAGAACAGACCCAGCCGGCCACCACCCGGGCCGAACGGATGCGCACGCCTCTTGCTGCCGACGTGATCCGGGCGACGGCAGAGAAGCACGGCGTCTGCATCCGGCCCTTCACGATGGAAGTCGGTGACACCGAGACCGGCGAACTGCGCTATGTCCCGGTGCCGTGCGGCTCCACTGTGGAGTCGGTGTGCCTGCCCTGCGCGCGGAAGGCGAAGGCGCTTCGGCAGGCCCAGTGCCGCGAGGGCTGGCACATGACCGAAGAGCCCGTCCTTAACGCCGAGTCGCCCTCGGAGGACCACAAAGAGCTGCTGACCTACCGCGCGGACCTGGTAGCGGCCTACCGGGAGGTGGTCGAGCACGACCAGGCGGAAGCCGAGGAGCTGCGGGAGGAGGTCGCTGGGGTTGATGCGGAACTTCGGCAACTCGGGATACGCGGTCGGCTGCCCGCCCTCGACGTCCCGACCAAGCGGGCGGTGAAGCGCTCGACCCGTCGTCGGCAGGACGCGCCGAACCTGCCTCGGCGCAAGGTCGCGAAGACCACTGTGGGCCGGGAGTACGCGGGCAAGTTCCGGCCGTCCATGTTCGTCACGCTGACCTGCGACAGCTACGGCCCAGTCCGTAGCGACGGGGCACCGGTCGATCCGTCCCGGTACAACTACCGGCGGGCCGCCCGGGACGCGGTGCACTTCTCCGCGCTGGTGGATCGCTGGTGGCAGAACCTCCGCCGGGTCGTCGGCTGGGACGCCCAGTACTTCGCCACCGTCGAACCACAGAAGCGCACAGCTCCGCACCTGCACGCAGCAATCCGCGGGGCGATCCCGCACGACGTCATCCGCCAGGTCACCGAAGCGACCTATCACCAGGTCTGGTGGCCGTTACACGACGAGATCGTCTATGTCGACCGGCTGCCGGTCTGGGACGCCGACACCCGGGCGTTCCTCGACCCGGACACCCGCGAGCCGCTGACCACCTGGGACGACGCCGTAGAAGAGGCGGAGGAACCGGCGCACGTCGTCGTGTTCGGACGGCAGGTGCACTCCAAGGGCATCCTCGGCGGCACCGAAGAGGCCGGCCGCCACATCGGCTACCTCACCAAGTACCTCACCAAGTCCACCGGTGAAGTGGTCGAGGCGGACACGGCGCGGCTGCGGGACCACCACGACCGGCTCCACGCCGAACTGTCGGTCACGCCGTGCTCGCCCCGGTGCGCGGTCTGGCTGCTCTACGGGGTCCAGCCCAAGGGCGCGAGCAGCAAGACCACGCCGGGGCACTGCAAGGGACGGGCTCACCGTCGGACCACGCTCGGGCTGCCGGGGCGGCGGGTGCTGGTTTCGCGCAAGTGGTCGGGCAAGACCCTCGACGACCACAAAGCCGACCGGAAAGCGTTCGTTCAGCAGGCGTTGGCCGCGATCGGGATCGAGAAGCCACAACCGGACCCGGCCCGACTGGTCTGGCGCAAGGTCGAGCCCGGCGACCCGCAGGTCCCACCCCGGCCACACCTGGTCATGCGCGCGATCGCGGAACGGATCACATGGAAGGCCGAGTACGACCGGGCGCTACTCGCCGCCGCCGGACCACCAGGGGACGGTCCGGAAACTTCGGCAACTCAGCTCGCGGCTTGATCTGAAAGGGGGAGGCATGAACAACTACGCGGGGTTCAGTCGGCTGTGGACGGTCGAGGACGTCTCGAACTACCTGGGCGTACCGGTTTCGACGCTGTACCAGTGGCGGACCAAGGGCTACGGTCCGGCCGGCCGTCGGATCGGGAAGTACGTCCGGTACCGCCAGGAGGACGTCCGTTCGTGGGTGGACCAGCTGTCGGATGAGGTGGCGTGATGCCTCGCCCTCAGCTGGAGATCGGGACGTACGGGGAGATCCGCTATTCGGCAACTGCGAAGGGCTGGCGGGCTCGCGCGCTGTTCCGCGACTTCGACGGCCAGACGCGGGAGGTCGAGCGCTCGGGGAAGACGAAAGGCAAAGCGGCGCAACGACTTCGGGACGCGTTCCTCGATTGGTCGGGCTCGACGACTGGCGAGATCACCCGAGAGACCCGGCTCAAGGATTTGGCCGCTGTATGGATCGAACAGGTGCAGCAGGACGTCCGGGAGGGCATCAAGTCGCCGACGACCGTCAACACCTATGAGTCCATCCTCAAGCGGCACATCATCCCGGGGATGGGTGAGCTGCGGGTGCGCGAGGCGACGGTGATGCGACTGGACCGGTTCCTGGGCGCGCTTCAACGGACCGTCGGGGCGTCGACGGCCAAGACCGCGAGGACTGCGCTGTCGGGAATGCTCGGGCTCGCCGCGCGGTACGACGCGATCGACAGCAACCCGACGCGGGACACCCGCCGTATCCCGAAGAGCAAGAAGAAGCCTCGGGCTTTGGACGCTGAGGAGCGTACGAAGTGGCTGGCGAGGGTCGAGGCCAACGAGAAGGCGCGGCGCTGGGACCTGCCGGACCTCTCGCGCTTCATGATGGCGGCGGGCGTCCGGGTCGGCGAGGCGCTGGCGACGTCCTGGGAGGACGTCGACTTCGTGGCAGGCACGGTGGACATCACGCACACGGTCGTCCGGGTCAAGGGTGAGGGCCTGCTCCGCAAGCCTCGGCCGAAGACGGAGTCGAGCATGCGCGCACTCCCCCTACCCTCCTGGGCGCTGGCCCTGCTGGAGCGGCGCTGGGCTGAGGCGAAGGCAGATGGCCGGCCTCTGGCTAGCCCGATCTTCGCCAGCACGGTCGGCACCCTGCGGGACCCGAACAACGTCCTGCGGGTGCTCCGTGAAATCCGGGGATCGGACGACTTCCTGTGGCTCACGTCGCACAACTTCCGCAAGACCACGGCGACCGCCCTCGACGACGCGGGCGTCCCGACGCGGCTGATCGCGGACCACCTCGGCCACTCGCGGGTGTCGATGACGCAGGACACCTACCTGGGCAGGAAGACGGTTGACCCGATCACGGCGAAGGCCCTCGAAGGGCTCTTGGATAAACCGTCGGCCCCCAATTCCGGGGATAACCCGGGGAGCCGATCTTGACCGGCGGCGGCCGACAGGCCGCTGACCAGGGAGTTTGAGTGGGCCGCCTGGGGCTCGAACCCAGAACCTACGGATTAAAAGTCCGCAGCTCTACCAATTGAGCTAACGGCCCGCGCCCCAAGTCTAGCCAGGGGTCCGGCACCCACCTGCACGCCGGGTCCGGCTGACGGCGTCGGCAAGGTCAAGACTGGTTCGAAACCCGCCCGCGCCGCATGATGCCTGCATGTCCGGTTCGCTGCTGATCCTCACCGGCCCGCCCGGGGCCGGGAAGTCCACCGTTGCCCGGCTGGTCACCGAACGCGCCCCACGACCCGCCGTGCACCTGCACACCGACAGCTTCTACGTCTGGATCCGGACCGGGTTCGTTCCGCCCTACCTGCCCGAGGCCGAGCGGCAGAACGACGTCGTGCTCGGGGTGATCGCCGAGGCCGCCTGCGGTTTCGCCCGTGGCGGCTACGACGTCGTCCTCGACGGGGTTGTCGGGCCCTGGGCGCTGGAACCCTTCCGGGATGCCGCGAAGCGGGACGGTCTGGACCTCTTCTACGTCGTCCTGCGGCCGCGTCTCGAGGTCACCCTCGCCCGGGGGGCCGCTCGCGATGCCACGGAACTCACCGACGTCGAGGCGCTCACCAGCATGCACGGCGCCTTCGCCGACCTGGGTGAGCTCGAGAAGAACGTCATGGACACCAGCGAGGAGACCGTCGAAGAGACCGCGAACGCAGTACGGCGCCGAGCTCGCTCGGCGCCGTACTCGCTCTGATGTGGACTCAGCAGGTCACGTACAGCCCGGTGTAGGCCGTGCACTTCTTCGACGCCGTGTCGTTGGCCGCCGCCGGGTCGGCCGGGGTGCTGGCCGCTCGCTGGGCCGTTGCCGTGAACGCGCCCCACGCGAAGAAGCCGCCCTCCGACGTGAACTTCGCCGTGGCCGACGCGCCCGGTGCCAGCGTGCCGATCGCGCAGCTCAAGCTCGCGCCCGAGCGGGTGCAGCCGGTCATGGACGTGATCGTGCGGCCCGAACCCGCGTTGGCCGTCACGCGGACGCCGGTCGCGGACGCCGGGCCGCTGTTCGACACCGTGATCACGTAGTCGACGCGCGCGACCAGGCCGACGCGCGGTGTGCCGGTCAGCGCGACCTTGACGTCGGCCTTCGCGGGCGGCGTGATCGTGACGGCCGGGCCGTCTTCGACGGCGAACGCGTAGTTGTCGCCCGCGAACTGGTGCTGCAGCGTGAACTGGCCGGCGGCGTCCTCCTTCACGCGGAAGGTGAACGTCACGGTGCGGCTCTCGCCCGCGCCCAGGTCGCCGACGCCGCCGCGGTAGCTGCTGAGGTACTGGTCGCAGCCGATCGTGCCGGCGCAGGAGACCAGGTCCACCACGTCGACGATCGGCTTTTCCTTGGCATAGACCGCCGCCTTCGCGCCGGTGACGGTGAAGTCCGTCGGGTTGTACAGCTGCTCGGTGACCGTGAACGTATCGCCGGCGTGCAGCGAGGCGTCGCTGACGTCGAGCGTGCTGGGGGCGGGCGCCGCGGACGCGACGGCGGGGGCCATGAAGAGGGCCGCTGCGCTCAACGCGGCCAGCACGGCGGCTCTTCGACCGGTTCGCTCCATGGTCGTGATCTCCTGATTCCGGACGAGGGGTGCCGCTCCAACCGGGTTGGGGACGGGTGATCGCAGCAGCTGACGAAGATCAGATCGCCCCACCCCGGCTTTCGTTACCAGGTTCTTGAAACCGTGTCTGAACTGGGGTTTCACGCCGTTGCCGGGTCACCGGGCACGGCGGCGACGCGAAAATTGTCGGACCCCCGTGGCACGCTCCGCACATGACCGAACACACGACCCCGGTGGTTACCCCGGCCCGCCTGACCGGCGACCGGACCGACCCGACGCCGGTCGCCGACGAGCGGCAGGCCCTGACCGAAAGCCTCGACTACTACCGGCGCACCTTCGAGATGAAGTGCGAAGGCCTGGACCCGCCCAGGCTGTCCGAACGCTCGGTACCACCGTCGACGTTGACCCTGCACGGCCTGCTGCGGCACCTAACCGGCGTCGAACGCTGGTGGTTCCGGATCCAGTTCGCGGGCGAGGACCTCCCGAACCTCTACTACTCCGACGACGACCCGGAGCAGGACTTCACGGCGCTCGACGGTGACGTCGGCGAGGCTTTTTCCCTGTGGCACGCGGAATGCGCGCGTTCCCGGGAGATCGTGGCGGCCGCGTCGATGGACCAGACGGGGACGCGGATCAGCACGGGCCGGCCGTTCACGTTGCGGTGGCTCATGCTGCGCATGATCGGCGAGTACGCGCGGCACATCGGCCAAGCCGACCTGGTCCGCGAACGGATCGACGGCGCTACCGGCGAATGACGGCTCAGGCTCGCGCCGCCGGGCGGCGAAGCCGGACAAGGAGGCCACCCACGAGCGGAATGACGATCCAGCACGCGTAGGCCCACTGCGTGCAGAAGGCCACCGGGATCGAGGCGGCGAAAGCGGCGATCATCGTGCCGAGCCCGCGGTAGAACTCGCCGAAGAGCTCCGGCGGGGTGTCCGCGCGGTAGAGGTCGTGACGCTGGATTTGCCGGGTCATCACGACGAACAGCGTGAGCGCGACGACCTGCACGAGTGCGTACAGGACGAAGCGGAACTCGAACCCGCCGTCTTCGGCGAGCACCTTCGTGGCGAAGGGCATGAGGACCATCATCAGCAGCCAGCCGAAGGTGAGCCGCAGGAGCCCGGCGCGCACGGTGGTGACGTAGTGGAACAGGCGGTGGTGGGCGCGCCAGTGGCCGCCGATCACAGCGAAGCTGATCAGGAAGGAGATGTATTCGGAACGGTGATGCCCGAGTGATCGCAGCAGTTCGGCGCTGGTGGCGCCCTCCGGCAGGGGCAGCTCGAGCGCGAGCAGGGTGATCGCGATGGCGACGACGGCGTCCGAGAAGAAGGTGAGGCGCTCGGCGGCGAACCCGCGGGTCTCGCCGGCGGCGGTGTCCGCGTCGGGCGTGGCGCTGCTCATGGCGGGTGAGCTTGCCAGAGGCGGCCGTGAGAAGGCAGTCACGGCTGGGTGCGTGCGATGCTGAGGCCATGAGCGTCGACCCCGATTCCGGACTCCTGTCCCCGGTCAGGGCCGGTACGCCGGCCGAAGCGTCGACCGGCGACGAGGCCTGGTTGCGCGCCATGCTCGACGCCGAGGCGGCGCTCGCCCGGGCGCAAGCGCGGCTCGGGACGGTGCCGTCCGAGACCGCGGACGCGATCACGGAGGCCGCGGCCAGTGCGCGGATCGACGTCGTCGAGCTGGCGCGGGAGTCGCGGGCGACCGCGAACCCGGTGGTCGGGCTGGTGAAGGCGCTGACGTCGGCCGTCGGCGCGATCGCGCCCGAGGCCGCGGAGTACGTGCACCGCGGCTCGACCAGCCAGGACATCTTCGACACGGCGATGATGCTGGTCGCCGACCGGACGCTACGGCTCCTCGTGGCCGACCTCGACGCGACGGCCGAGGCGCTGGCCGCGCTGGCGCGCGAGCACCGGGACACGACGATGGCCGGCCGGACACTGACGGCGCACGCGGTGCCCACGACGTTCGGGCTCAAGGCCGCGGGCTGGCGGCAGCTGGTGCTGGACGCGGCGGTCCGCATCCGCCGCGTGCTGGACGGCGGGCTGCCGGTCTCGCTGGGCGGCGCAGCCGGGACGTTGGCGGCGTACGTGGAGTACGCGCGGCTGGCCGACGCCGAACGGGCCGGGCACGCGGGCAGTGGGCAGGCCGGGGTGGCAGAGGTGGCAGGGCAGGCGGGGCGATCCGGCGCGGCCGGCGCCGGCTGCACCGGCTTTACG
>NZ_JBGDMD010000013.1:0-241564 GCF_041679295.1 Amycolatopsis kentuckyensis
ACCTGGCCATGTCGATCAACAACCTCGCGAACCGGCTGAGTGACGCGGGTCGACGACCCGAAGCGCTGGCCGCCGCTCAGGAAGCCGTCGAGTTCTACCGGGAACTGGCTCGCATCGATCCCAACCGGTTCGGGCTGCGAGCGGAACGCGCTTCCGAACTGGTCGCATCTCTGGCTGAAGAGTAAGCGACTCGTACCGTGGCGCGCCATGCGTGGTCCTACGACGGCGGCAAACCACAGATGAACGTAGTACTCAGCCCCTGGCGGGGCCGCGTTGGCAAGTAAGGAATCTCTGAACATGCGAGTTCCAGGGCGCCTGCGCTTGGAGGTCGACGTGGCGGGGTCGACTGGGGTACTCCGTGCAAGAGATCTCGCAGTTGGTTGAGCATAGCGGCACGACCGCGACGAAGCTGGTCTACCGATGGTTGAATTGGGCGCGATCGCGCAGATCTGACCTTCCCCGCGACGGGTGAACCTGCGGAACTTTCTTCGCCCACCGACCAGGTGCCGTAGTCACCCACTTAGTCACCCACCGTACGAGTCAGGCCCCATCCGAGATGTCTCGGATGGGGCCTGACCTGCGGAGCCGCCTGGGGGAATCGAACCCCCGACCTATTCATTACGAGTGAATCGCTCTGGCCGACTGAGCTAAGGCGGCATGTCTCCGGCTCGCGCTGGCGACGATAGCAAGTGTAGCGGAGGCTGTGCGCGTCACTTTCCGGGGGGACTGTCGTTAGGGCCCTATGACGTCGGTCTCACTCCCCGGTCGACCTATCTGGAGGCTCTGGCACATGCGGCGAAGACTGCCCCGCTCGGTGGCGCTGCCGGCGGCTGCTGCGTTGCTCCTGTTCAGCGCGGCGCCGGCGAATGCCGATCCGACCTATCCGACCACGCCGATCCCGCAGCCGGCGAACCCGGGGCAGGCGCCGATCTCGGCGCCGATCGGGCCGCAGCCGCTGGGGCAGGCCGTCGGGGATGCCGGGACCGCGCTCGGGATCATCCGGTTGCTGCCCAACGCCGTGCCGACGAAGACCATCCTGCCCGGGTTCGGGGACACCTTGCCGAAGCAGTCGGCGCTCGAGGCGGGCATGGGCCTGTCGAGCGCGTCGGCGAACTCGGACGCCTACCTGAGCTACGAGAAGGCCATCGCGCAGGCGTCGCCGTTCGGGCTGTCGGTGGGCGGGAACGCGCCGCAGACGCCGGGCAGCGTCGTGCAGACCGCCTTGCCCGACAACCCGCAGCCGATCAGCGGTGGGCTCAACGCGCCGTCGAACCCGCTGCTCAACGTCGGTCTGTTGAACGGGAGCGCGCACGCGCGGTGGAGCCCGACGCTCGGGCCGTGCGTCGACACCATCGCGGACGCCAGCACGTCGGTGGCGAGCCTGTCGCTGCTGAACGTCATCCCGTCGATGCCGAACCTGGGGCTGGACGCGCTGAAGCCGAAGCTCGACCCGGGCTCGCTGGCCAGCGGGTTCGACCTGACGAAGGGCCTGCAGAGCCTGGGTGGCCTGCTGCAGGGCGGCGGGCAGACGGCGAAGGACGGCACCGGCTCGCTGCTGAGCCTGCCGAACACGCTGTCGTCGCGGTCGCAGGTCAAGCTGGTCGACGTGCCCGGCTCGAAGAACAAGGCCGTGCAGTCGACGTCGACGCTGCAGGCCGCGGACATCGAGATCCTCAAGGGCACGCCGCTGGCGCTGAGCATCAAGGTGGCCAGCCAGCCGACGCTGAAGGTGACGTCCACCGGTGACGCGAAGACGTCCAAAGTGGAGTACACCGCGCCGGTGCTGACCATCGCCGCGGGCGGCAAGACGCTGTACACGCTGGACGCGGCGCACCCGACCAAGGACATCCCGATCGGGCTGCCGCTGAAGGGCCTGAGCGACCAGTTCGGGCAGCTGAACGACATTCCGGTGGTCGGCGGGCTGGTCTCGACGCTGACCAAGGGCATCCAGCAGGTCGGCAACACCGCCGGCACGGTGCTGGACCTGGGCGTCCTGCGGCTGAGCATCGCCGGGCTGGACCAGAAGTCGGCGCAGATGACCACGCCGTTCAAGGGCTTCCAGCTGGGCGCGTCGGCGCGGTTGTTCGACCTGCAGCTGCTGCCGACGACGAAGCTCAAGAGCCTGCTGCCGGACGACCAGGCGAAGAACCTGCCGTCGTCGCTGGCCCAGCTGTCGCTGGGCGAGCAGGTCGCGCGGGCCTACGCGCCGACCGGCGGCGTCGTCTGCGGGTCGACGTCGACGCCGCCCGCGGGCGGTCAGGCACCGAAGGGGCCGGTGAAGAACCTCGCCTACACCGGCGGCGCGTACGACACCGTGCCGCTGTTCTGGACGGGCACGGCGATGCTGCTGCTCGGCGTGGTGATGGTGGCCGCGATGCCGGGCACGCGCCGGCGTCCGCTCGCGGTCGCGGTTGCGGCCGAGGAGAAGCCGTTCAAGCCGTCACCGCGTCCGCGCGAGTGACCCGAGGGGTGTGAAGGAGCCCGCCAGGCGCGCCTGGCGGGCTCCTTCGTCTTCAGCTGCCGAGGGCGGCCATGACCTTGCGCACGGCTTCCACGACCGGGGCGCCGACCTGGCCGACCATCATCGCGACGCCGGAAACGGCGCCGAGCGCCCGCCGCAGCCGGGCCGGTTCCGGCCGCGGCGCCTGGAGGGTGGCCAGCGACTCGTCGATGACCTGGCGGTCGGTGCCGGTCACCTGGGGGCGCAACGCCTGGACGGCCTCGAGCAGTTCCCGCAGCGCCACCTTCTGGTCCGCCGGCCCCTGGTACACGATCTTGCCGATGCCCGGACCGCTGACCTCGACGCGGTCGCCACCGTAGGTGTCGCCGTATTGGTAGTTACCGCTCATCGATCGGTCCCTTCTCTTTCAGTGCACGATCTTGCCGATACCGGGACCGCTGACCGAGACGTGGTCGCCGCCGTATTTGTTCCCGTTGTGGATGTTGTTGACGGTGTAGCGGAACCGCGCGGCGGGATTGTTGATCGCCGCCATGATTTCCCGGACGATTTGCGCGACAATGGCTTCGTCGGTGGTGATCAACGCGGTGTGCGGATTTCCCGCCGTTTCGATCACGAGCGCGAAAAGAGCCGGGCGCAGCAGGAGGTAGAGCAACCGCAGCACGGCCAGCGCGATCAGGACGCCCGTCACGATGACCACGGCCTGGTCGAGGTCCCGGTCGAGGCGGACTCCCTGGCTCCGGGCGGCTCGCAACGCGACGGTCGCGCCCAGGCCCAGGACGAGCCACAGCAGCGCGAAGCCGATGAAGCGGCCGAACGCGGCGCCGCGGCGGACCGTCAGGCGCACCACCCGCGCCCGCGCGATGTTGCGCAGCGGGTACGCCTCGCCGCCCACCCAGAGGATTTGCTGACTGACTTTGACCTCTATGTCACCATCTCGGTGGGGCATTTTCCGGTCCTTCCGCGCGGAAACCGCAACGGAACAAGCGTCACCGCAATGCGTGCCCGGAACAATGTCCTTTCGGGCGGACCTCAGCCTTGGCGAAGAGTCGTGACCATCGCCTCGACGGCGATGCGCGGCTTCACGTTCAAGTCGATCGCCTCACGGCATTCCAGCACCGCTTCGAGCCGGCGCAGCGTCGACTCCGGCGTCCACGCCTGCGCCGCTTCCCGGATCTGGTCGGCGTGGTCGGGGTGGTTGAGCGTCGCGCCGGACCGCGTCGTCGTCACCAGGACGTCGCGGTAGAAGGCGGCCAGGTCGATCAGGGCGAGGTCGAGCGTGTCGCGCTGGGTGCGGGTCGCGCGGGACTTCTGCTTCTTCTCCAGCTGCTTGACCGCCGCTTCGGCGGCCCGCTTCGCACCGGCGACGCCCTTGCCGACGCCGTCGCCGCCCATTGCCGTCCGCAGCTCGTTGCGCTCGTCTTCGTCACGGGTCTTGCTCGCCTCGCCCGCGTCGGCCTCGGCCGCGCTGATCAGCTGGTCGGCGCTCGTGAAGACGTCACTCGGGCGCCTGAGCCCCAGCGGGATCCGCAGCACGGTCGCCCGCCGCTGCCGCGCGGCCTCGTCCGTGGCGAGCCGGCGCGCGCGGCCGACGTGACCGCCGCACACCGAAGCAGCCCACTGCGCGCGCTCGGGGTCGACGTGGTCGCGGCGCACCAAGACGTCCGCGATCGCCTCCGGCGGCGGGGTCCGCAGCGCCACCAGGCGGCAGCGCGAGCGGATCGTCACCGAGACGTCCTCAGGGTGGTCCGACGGCGCGCAGAGCAGGAAGACCGTGCGGTCCGGCGGTTCTTCGACGGCCTTCAGCAGCGCGTTCGACGCGCCTTCGGTGAGCCGGTCGGCGTCTTCGATGATCACGACCTGCCAGTGGCCGGTGGTCGGGCGGCGCGCGGCCGCCTGCACCAGGGCGCGCATCTCGGCAACCGAGATGGACAGGCCTTCCGGCACCACGAGCCGGACGTCGGCGTGGGTGCCCGCCATCACCGTGTGGCAGCCGGGGCAGGCGTCGCAGCCGGTCCCGGTGCTGCACTGCAGGGCCGCGGCGAACGTCCGCGCGGCCACCGAGCGGCCGGACCCGGGCGGGCCGGTGAGCAGCCACGCGTGCGTCATCGCGCCGGGCGGGGCGGGCTCGCCGGCGACGATCTTCGCGGCGGCGGACGCGGCCGCGGTCAGCGTTTCGACCGCGGCCTCCTGGCCGACCACCTGGTTCCAGACGCCGATGCGCTCGGTCGTCGTCACTTCGCCTCCACGCGAGGCTCTTCCGGGGTTTCGACGGGCAGGGTGACGTCGACGTCGACGTCCAGCGGCAGCGTCACCGGCTTCTCCGTCGTCGGCGCAAGCGCGGACAGGCGGCCGATGAACACGGCGCGCAGCGCGGTGCGGATGCGCTCGGCGACCTCGGCGTCGGTGCCGTCGGCGTCGATCACGACGTACCGGTCCGGGTCGGCGGCGGCCATCTCGGTGAGCAGGTGCTGGACGCGCCACTGGTCGTTCATCGCGGTCGACCGGTCGCGCGGCGCGCCGTGGGGCGCGGAGTCCAGCAGGACGGTCAGGTCCGGGCGCAGCCGCCCGGTCGCCCAGTCGGCGAGGCCTTCGAGCTCGTCGCTGTCCAGGCCGGCGACGGCCGAGAGGTGCGCCAGCGGCGAGTCGACGAACCGCTCCATCACCACGACCGAACCGGCGTCGAGCGCCGGCTGGACGTGCCGCTCGACGATGTCGGCCCGCACTGCCGCGGCGGCCAGCGCCTGGGCCCGCGCGCCGGTCAGCGAAGCGCCGGAGACGAGGGCGGTGAGCCGCTTGTCGTCGAGGGCCGGGTCGGCCGCGACGACGACGGGCCGGGTGCCGCCGCGCATCCAGTCGGCGAGGTTGACGGCCTGGATCGCCGTGTTGATCGCGGTGGTGCCCTCGACGGCGATGAGGAAGCCGTTGACGCGCCGCGGCGTGCGGCGCAGCGCGTTGCGCAGGTCCGACAGGATCGGCTCGGTGCGCTTGTCGTCCATCTGCCGGTAGGCGAAGAGGCCCGCGACCAGCGCGATCGCGGCGCCGCCGATCATCACCGGGCGGGTGCCGTCGATCGTGAGCGGGCTGCCCCAGACGGTGATCGTGTGCCGCTGCACCGCGCCGACGAGCAGCGGCACGGTGACCGTGGTGCCGAACAGCACCAGCTTCATCATCAGCTGGTAGATCGCGTTGATCCGGCCGCGGATCGCGTCTTCGACGCGGGAGCCGATGATCGTCACGCCGGTGAGGAACGCGGTGCCGGCGCAGACGCCGACCAGCACGACGGCGATCAGCGAGATCGTCAAGTGTGGTGACAACGCCACCAGCAGGAGCGAGACCGCGGCCGCGATGATCGAGAGGCCGAAGAGCCGGTCGTGCGGGAGCCGGTGGGCGAGCTTCGGCGCGAAAACCATGCCGGTGGCGAGGCCGAGGAAGACCGCGAGGACTAGCAGGCTGAACGCCGAGTCACCGGCCAGCAGGCTCGAAGAGTAGGGCTTGGCCGAGCCGATCACGGCACCGCCGGCGGCGAACGCCCCGAAGGCGCCCACCAGCAGGCCGCGCACGAGCGGCGTGCTGCGGATGAAGCGGAAGCCGTCGGCGATCATCGCGCCGACGCCGAGCTTCTCCTCGTCCGCGGCCTTGACCTTCTGCTCCGGCAGCGCGTGGACGTTGCGCAGCGACAGCTCGGGAATGCGGGTGGCGATGATGATCGCGCTGGCCAGGTAGAGCAGGCCGGTGATGATGACGACCAGCTTCGCGATGCTCAGGCTCGCGCTGTCCCCGGGGAACAGGTGGAAGGTCGTGTTGACGCCGGTGATGATCGCGTTGGCGCCGGCCGCGGTGATGACGGCGAGGCCGTAGGTCATCACCATGCCGAGCTGGTTGGCCGTCTCGACCTGGTCGGGCCGGCGGAGCAGGTTCGGGACCGCGGCCTCTTTCGAGGGGATCCACATGCTCGCCGCGCTGCCGACGAGGAAGTTGCCGACGAGCAGCCACCACGGCGCGCTGACGAAGGCGATCGACAGCAGGAACCCGCACCGCAGCAGGTCGGCGACGACCATCACCTTGCGGCGGTCGAACCGGTCCGCGAGCAGCCCGCCGACGGGCGCGAACAGCAGCCCCGGCGCCAGGCCGGTGAGCACCACGCCGACGAACGCGAAGTTCTGGGCGAAGTAGTTGTCCGTCAGCTTCGTGGCCAGGCCGGTGAGGGCGAGGATGTTCAGCCAGTCGGCCACGCTGCACAGGTACGTGACGCCCCACAGGCGCCGGAACGGTTTGATCGCCAGTACCCGCCGGACCCGGTTGATCGTGGACGCCTCGGCGCCCGACGACCCACCCGGGCCGGCCCCGGGTACCGATCGCACGCCCTCGCTGATACGCCCACCCCACTAGTCACGGCGGTGCCGGACGCCCTCGTGAGGTCGCCCGACCGTGAAGTCAGGGTAGCCCGATCGGCCCTTGCCGCGCGGACGGCCCCGAGGTCCCGCCGGGGCAGGGACCAGCGAGCGGACGCTAGTCGAACAGCCCGGTCACGCTGCTGACCAGGCTGGAGACCATCTCGATGGCGACGAATCCGAACACGATCAGCAACACCACGGCGAGCATGACCCCGGCCGCACTCGACGACGGCCGGTTGAACGCCGGCATCGACATCGCCGGCAGCCGCCGCCGCTTGACGGGCACCACCTCGAGGTCTTCGTCGAAGTCGTCGCCGGTGTCCACGGGCGGCTTCCGCTTCAGGGGCCGCTGCAGCGGCGGCCGGTTCGGCCAGGTGCGCCGCCGGTTCCGCTGCCGCGGGAGCAGCCCCATCGGCGGGGCAACTTCCTCGCCGACGCTGCTCGTGGTGCCCGCGGGCGGGATCGCCTCCGGGGTCTTGGCGTCCTCCTCCCGGAGGGTTTCCTCGACCATCCGGCGCACGGCCTCATCGTCGTGCGGCACCGGCCCCGCCACCGGGACGGCGACGGGCTCGTGGCCATTCGCGACCGCGGTACGTGGCTCGGGGTCGGCCGTGACCAGCCCCGAGACGGGGTCGGCGAACATCTCGCCGGGTGCTGCGGACAGAGTGCCGTCGCGCTGAGTGAGCTCGGGGGCATTGAAGAAGGGAGCCTCACCGTTCGCGCTCATGGTGACCACCTCACTACTGAATGTCCTCGCCTTTCCAGGGTAGCGACGCTGGCGGATAACGCATCCGCCCAATGGCTCTGTCTCCATTGGAGGGTCGGTCACGCAGCGCAAGCCCGCGCCCGAACCCCCTGCAGTGTCCAGTCCGCCGGTGGTCCGGTCGACCGCCAATGGTGACGGATTGTAGTGAGTCCGATCACAGCGGCTTCCGGCGGGCAGGTGGCCGGCGGGTGGCCATTGGCGACCAGTTTGCGGGGTTCTGGTCGGGTTGGGCATGGGTTTGCCTGGAGACAGGGGTAGTGGGGGTGGGCCGGTTGGGGGTGCGGGTTGGCCGGTTGGAGCAGTGGCGGGTTGGGAGCGAACGGCGGGTGGCAGGGGCGTTCGGCCGGGGGACGGGGTTGCGGCCGCGCTCGGCCCGCGGAGGACCGCGCTTCGGCTCGCGCGCTGCCGCCGGCCCGGCTGGGCCGGAAGGGCCTCGGCTCGGGTCCCGACTGCCCGACTCGGCTGGGCCGGGCTCGGCTCGACCCGGGGCCGGCTCGGCCGGACTGGCCTGGGCCGGCTCGACTCGGGATCGGCCCGGCCTGGCTGGGCTGGGCTCGACTCGGTCCGGCCCCCTCGGCCGGGCTCGGCCGGGCTCGGCTCGGCTCGGTCCGGCCCGGCCCGGCCCGGCTCGGCATGGCTCGGCTCGGCATGGCTCGACTCGACCTGGCTGGGCTCGATCCGCACCCCTCGGCCCGGCCCGGCTCGGCCCGGCCGGGCCCCGCTTGGTCCGGCTCGGCAGGGCTGGGCTCGGCTCGATCCGGACCCCTCGGCCCGGCTTGGCTCGGCTCGGCTCGATCCGGACCCCTCGGTCCGGCTCGGCCCAGCCCGACTCGGCTCAGGTCAGCTCGGCCTGGCCTGGTCTGGCTCGGCCCGGCCCGGCCCGGCCCGGGCGAAGCTACCTTCCGGTCAGGGCATCTCCTCCTGTCCCAGGTCGATCATCTTCCGGCACCAGTCGCGCAGCATGCCGCGGCTGAAGGGGCTCAGTACCAGCTGACGGAAGCCGTCGCCGCGGTCCAGGGCGGCTAGGGCGAACCTCCCCAGGTCCGTGTCCACCAGGACGAACCCGTGGTCGGGGAACTCCGCGCACAAGCCTCCGAACGCCAGCATGTCCAGGACCGCTGTGCCCGAGCGGGGCCTGGCCAGGAGCTCGCGCATTGCCCACACGTCGTCGTCCTGGCCGTCGTGGACCAGGCCGTCGTCGTCCACCGACAGCCAGATCGCCCGGGGTGATGCCCCGAACGGCGCCTCCGGCAGCTCCGCCACCAGCATCTCCGGCAGCTCCTCGAAGTCGGCCAGGTGGATCGCCGTGCGGCCCGGCAGCGCGCCCATCATGAACGCCCGCTCGCCGTCCGCGTAGCAGCGGATGTCCGCCGTCTCCGGCTCGCCGTCGAACACGCCGCACAGCGCCGCCCGCACCGAACCGCGCAGCATCAGCGACACCACCTCGAAGCCGACCTCGTTGAGCTCGCCGTCCTCGCCGAACGGCGTGCCGTCGATCCAGGCCGCCCACGCCGTGTGCCGCTCGACCTCGGCCACCAGGTCCGCCGGGTCGTCCGAGACCGGGCCGTGGACCAGGATGTCGTGGTCGCTGACCTCCGGGTTGTAGAGCCGGTCGACCGGGTCCCGGTCCGGCATCGCCACCAGCACCGGGCCGGCCGCCAGCTCGAGCAGCTCCCGGGCCGCCGTGCGCTCAGCCATTCCTTCCCCTCTCGCTCGGACCGGACTCGTCGTCCGCGCGCGGCTCCGGGACACCGCTGTTCAGCTCGGCCGCCTCGAGGATCGCGTCCCGCACCGTCAGGTCCCGCGGAGCCGCCGCGACCACCCTGTCCACCCCCTCCCCGGACGTCGTCCGCACCGCCTCCCGCTCAGGCATGGCTCTGCACCGCCTCGACGATCCACTGCTCGGCCGTGCTCCGCGAAGCAGGACCCCACGTCACCGTCCAGCGCCCGGTCCGGCCGACCGCCGCGCTGAACTGGTACCGGCCCAGGTCGTTGTCGACCAGCCCGAACGCGCCGTGCGGGTACTCGGCCAAGATCGCGTCGCGCACCGCGAGGTCGACCAGCACCGTGCCCAGCCGCGGCCGGGCCGCGCACTCCCGGATCTGCTCCACCGCCCGCTCGCACCGGCGCGGGATCAGGCCGCCCTCGTCGGTCTCGATGCGCAGGTGCGCCCCGGGCCCCGGCGGCCGGTCGGGCAGGCCGTCGAACACCCAGCCCGGCAGCTCGCTCAGGAAGCCGGACCGCAGCCGCGCGCGGTTGCCCAGCTTGTGCAGCACCGTGGTGTAGTCCTCGTCGCCGAAGAACCGCACCTCCCACGGCTCCCGCCGGGCCGGGAACACACCGGTGACCACACCGCGGATGAACCCGCCGCGCAGCGCCCGGTACAGCCCGACAGCTTCCGCCGTGACCTCGCCGCCCGGGGCGAGGCCGATCGCGGACATCCCGGCGACGAACCGGGTGTACTGCTCCACCTCGTCGGCGAGGCTCGACGCGGGCGAGGAGCGACGCCCCGGCAGCGGTTCGGTGTCCGCCAGCACCGGCGGGATCTCGAACTCGGGGTCGTAGAACTCCATCACCGAGGGCCGCTCCGGCACCTCGGCCGACAGCGGGGCGATGACCTCGTCGATGACGTCGAAGACGGCGACTGAAGTGTTCACCCCTAGATTGAACACCCTGGCACCGACAATTTCTCGCACATATGTTCGAGAGGGTGACGCGGGTCGGTGAACGGTCGGCGAGCGGCTCACGCATGCTCCGGCACCCGACCTTCGACGAACTCCGCCAGCCGGTCGACACTCCCGGGCAGCCACCAGAGCCGACGGTGGCCACCCCGCGGTCTGCTCAGGGCCGCCAGGTGCCGTCCGCGGTCGTCGTCGACGAACGCGAGCACCTCCCACCGCGAAGGCGAGCCATCGCGGGCGATGTCGAACTGGACGGTGCCGCGCCGGGGGCGCCGCAGGTCGTCCATCAGATCGAGGACGAGGCACTCCTGCTCGGGCTCGAGCACGCCCCGCTCGTCGGCGTCGAGGTACAGCCCCTCACCCGGCGCGGGCGGCAGCGGCGACAGGCGCGTCAACGCCAGGCGAAGCAGCTCCGCGACTCCACCCGGCGAGCGCCCGGACAGGCTGAGGCCGTCCCCGGCGATCCCGAACTCGGACCGGTCGTCGTAGAACGCCGAAGTCCAGGGCTCGCCGGACATCGCGACGGCGATGCCGCACACGCCGCCGGTGCCGATGAAGCCGGTCAGCGACTCCATCATGTCCATGGCGGTGGCACTGCCGGCGGCCGCCGCCCGGACCGGCTTGAGGATCTTGGTGGTCACCGTGTGCACGGTGCGTGGTGTCTTGGTCACGCGTCCATTGGACCCGGGACCACCGACAATTTCCCGAACATCCGTTCGAGGTGCCACCCGAAAGTGTGGCCGGACGCCATGAAGGCCCCCGGCGCACCAGGGGCCTTCACGAGCGGTCTTACTTGGCCTTCGTCGCGGTCGAGCTGCGCTTCGTCGTGGTGGACTTGGTGGCCGCGGCCTTGGCGGTCTTGCTCGTGCCCGCCTTGACCGTCTTCGCCGTCGTCGAAGCCGGCTTGCGCGCCGGCGCCTTCCGCTTCGGCGCCGGGCCCTTGGCCCGCTTCTCGGCCAGCAGCTCGGACGCCCGTTCCGCGGTCAGCGACTCGATCTCGTCGCCCTTCCGCAGCGTGGCGTTGTACTCGCCGTCGGTCACGTACGGGCCGAACCGGCCGTCCTTGACGACCATCGGCTTCTTCGAAACCGGGTCCTCGCCGAGCTCTTTGAGTGGCGGCTTCGCCGTCGCGGAGCGCCCACGCTGCTTCGGCTCCGAGTAGATCTTCAGCGCCTCTTCGAGCGTGATCGAGAAGAGCTGGTCCTCGGTCGAGAGCGAGCGCGAGTCCGTGCCCTTCTTCAGGTACGGCCCGTAGCGCCCGTTCTGCGCGGTGATCTCGTCCCCGGACTCCGGGTCCTTGCCGACCACGCGCGGCAGCGAGAGCAGCTTCAGCGCGTCGTCCAGCGTGATGGTCTCGATGTCCATCGACTTGAACAGCGAGCCCGTACGCGGCTTCGGCGCCTTCGCCTTGGCGGCCTTCTTCTGCGCGGCCGTCGCGTCTTCGGGGATCTCGATCTCCGGCAGCACTTCGGTGACGTACGGCCCGAAGCGGCCTTCCTTCGCGACGATGTCGTGCCCGCTCACCGGGTCGGTGCCCAGCGTGCGGCCCTCCTGCGGGGTCGCGAACAGCTTCTCCGCGATCTCCTGCGACAGCTCGTCCGGCGGCAGGTCCTCGGGCAGGTTCGCGCGCTGCGACTCGCCGTTGACCTCGCGCTCGAGGTACGGCCCGTAGCGCCCGACGCGGACCACGACCGTGTGCCCGTCGGCGTCGCTGAACAGCGGGATCGAGTTGATCTCGCGCGCGTCGATGTCCTCGACGCTGCCCTCGACCAGCTTCTTCAGCCCGCCCAGGCGGCCGATCGAGCCGTCGACGCCCATGTCACCGCCGAAGTAGAACTTCGACAGCCACTGCGCGCGCTGCTCGTTGCCGGCCGCGATGCGGTCGAGCTCGTCCTCCATGCCGGCGGTGAAGTCGTAGTCGACGAGCCGCTCGAAGTGCCGTTCCATCAGGCCGATCACGGCGAACGCGACCCACGACGGGACGAGCGCGGAGCCCTTCTTCCAGACGTAGCCGCGGTCCTGGATGGTCTTGATGATCGACGCGTACGTCGACGGGCGGCCGATGCCCAGCTCTTCCAGCTTGCTGACCAGGCTCGGCTCCGAGTACCGCGCCGGCGGCGAGGTGGTGTGGCCGTCCGGGTTCAGGTCCGACGCGGTGAGCGCCTGGTCCTTCTCCAGCACCGGCAGGCGGCTCTGCTTGTCGTCCGCTTCGCCACCGGTCTCGGTGTCGACCGCCTCGACGTACGCCTTGAGGAAGCCCGCGAAGGTGATCGTGCGGCCCGAAGCGGCGAAGGTGCACTCCTCGCCCGAAGTCGCGTTGCCGACGATGCGCACGGACATCGTGGTGCCCTTGGCGTCCGCCATCTGCGACGCGATCGTGCGCTGCCAGATCATCTCGTAGAGCCGGAACTCGTCGGTGTCCAGCTCGCCCGCGACCTGGCCCGGCGTGCGGAAGACCTCGCCCGACGGCCGGATCGCCTCGTGGGCCTCCTGCGCGTTCTTGACCTTGCGCGTGTACTGGCGCGGCGACGGCGAGACGTACTCCTTGCCGTACAGCTGCGTGGCCTGGCTGCGCGCGGCCGAGATCGCCGACTCCGACAGCGTCGTGGAGTCGGTACGCATATAGGTGATGTAGCCGTTCTCGTACAGCTTCTGCGCGATCCGCATCGTGCGCTCGGAGGTGAACCGCATCTTGCGGCCGGCCTCCTGCTGCAGCGTCGACGTCATGAAAGGCGCGTACGGCTTCCGCGTGTACGGCTTCTCTTCGACGCTCGAGACCTTGAAGTCACGCTGCTTCAGCGCGTCGGCCAAGCGCCGAGCGTCGGCCTCCGCGAGCACGCGGACTTCGTTGTTCGACGCCTTGAGCTGCCCGTCCGAACCGAAGTCGCGACCCGTGGCCAGGCGCGCGCCGTCGACGGCGACCAGGCGCGCCGGGAAGTTCCGCGGCGAAGCTTCCTCGCCCGCGTCCATCGTCGCCGAGATGTCCCAGTAGGACGCCGAGGTGAAGCGCATGCGCTCGCGTTCGCGCTCGACCACGATCCGGGTCGCCACCGACTGCACGCGGCCCGCCGAGAGCTTCGGCATGACCTTCTTCCACAGAACCGGCGAGACCTCGTAGCCGTAGAGGCGGTCGAGGATGCGGCGGGTCTCCTGGGCGTCGACGAGGTCGGCGTCCAGCTCGCGGGTCGAGTCGGCGGCCGCGCGGATGGCCTGCTCGGTGACCTCGTGGAAGACCATCCGGCGGACCGGGACCTTCGGCTTCAGCGTCTCGAGCAGGTGCCACGCGATGGCTTCGCCCTCGCGGTCGGGGTCCGTGGCGAGGTAGAGCTCGTCGACGTCCTTCAGGAGGCCCTTGAGCTCGGTGACCTTGGACTTCTTGTCCGGGGTGACCACGTAGAGGGCCTTGAAGCCGTTGTCGACGTCGACGCCGAGGCGCGCCCAGGACTCGCCCTTGTACTGGGCGGGCACGTCGGCGGCACCACGCGGCAGGTCGCGGATGTGCCCGACGGAGGACTCGACGACGTACCCGCCGCCCAGGTAGGGGGCGATCTTGCGGGCCTTCGTCGGGGACTCGACGATCACCAGCCGCCGGTGCCCGGCGCCGTTGTCCGCCGAGGCTCCGTTCTTCTTGGTCCGTGCTCCTGCCACGCTGTCCTGCTCTCCGCTCATCTCGTCCCGCCAGGCGGAACTGCACCACGTCCCTGCCCAGGGCCCGCGTCTCGACCTGCCAGTGTGCACGCTGTTCCGGCCCGGACGGCGCGGAGGTGGCCCAACACGCCGCCGGTCCTGTGCCCAGCGCATCGCCGCTGACCTCGACGATGTTTCCCCAACGTACCTGCCACGTGATTTCGGCCACGTCCCGCGCAGCCTAGCGCGTGACCGTCCGGATACCCTCCGTTCGACGGTGGTGGGCGCGGGGACGTGACCGCTTCACTGGTTTCCCCGCTCAGCCGAAAGGATCCGCCATGACCCGACGCCTCCTCGGCGCCCTGCTCACCGCCGCGACCGCCACAGTATTACTGGGGACGACCCCGGCGAGTGCGGCCGCGGCGAACTTCGCCGGCACGGTAGCGCTGTCCAACTGCTCGGGCTCGGTGGTGAAGCCGGCCGCGACGCCCGACACCGCCCCCGCGCTCGTCATGTCCAACGGGCACTGCCTCGAGACCGGCTTCCCGGCGCCCGGGCAGGTCATCACCAACCGGTCGTCGAGCCGCACGTTCACGCTGCTCAACGCCAGCGGCGGCAACGCGGGCACCCTGCGCGCGAAGAAGATCGTCTACGGGACGATGACCGACACGGACGTGTCGCTCTACCAGCTCACCACCACCTACGCGCAGATCAAGTCGAGTTACGGGATTTCGCCGCTGGAGCTGTCCAACGCGCACCCGACCGCCGGCGCCGCGATCGACGTCGTCTCCGGCTACTGGAAGCGGATCTACTCCTGCACCATCGACGGTTTCGTCTTCCGGTTGAAGGAGGGCAGCTGGACCTGGAAGGACTCGATCCGCTACACGTCCGCCTGCCAGACCATCGGCGGCACGTCGGGCTCGCCGATCGTCTCCGGCGGCAAGGTCGTCGGCGTGAACAACACCGGCAACGAGGACGGCGCTCGCTGCACCGAGAACAACCCGTGCGAGGTCGACCAGGCCGGGAACGTCACCGTGCACTACAAGACTAACTACGGCCAGGAGACGTACGGCATTCCCGCGTGCCTCACTTCGGCCAACGAAATCGCCCTCACGCAGGCCGGCTGCACCCTGCCCCGGCCGTGACGCGCCGCCCGCGCCCGGTCAGGCCGTGCTCGTCACGGCCTCCGGGTGCGGGACCGGCTGCGGTGCCGCGCCGGGCCACGCCGCTTCGGCGCCCGGTGGCGGTTGCCCGATCAGTTCCAGCAGCGCCTCCAACCGGCGTTTCCCGGTGACCTTGACGGCCGGGACCTCGGCCTTCGGGCCGGTCAGCTTCGCCGCGACGCCCAGCGGCGTCAACGCCTCGACCAGCCGCTCGTGCATGCCCGGCGCCAGCGGGTCGACGCCCAGCAGGTAGCCCTGCGTGCCGGGGCGGCCGCCGGCGAGCACCCACATCCGCAGCATCGCCCCGCTCAGCCGGAAGCCGTCCGGGACGGCTTTGCCCGAGTCGTCCTCCACCGGGCCCGCGCAGCCCTCACGCAGCCATCTGAGCGCCAGCGGGAGCAGGTCGACGCGGAAGGACGTGCGCACCTGCGGATTGCCGCAATCGGCCTTCGAGACCTGGGCGTCGGCACCGCGGCAGCGGAACTCGCGCGCCAGGACGTGCGCCCGCCACGGCTCCTCGACGACGACCGACAGCCGGGCGGCCGTGCGCCCGAAGCCGGTGATCTGGCCGTGGCAGCACAACAGGCCGGCCAGGTCGCCCAGACCCGGCCCGCTGGCCTCGGCGGAGAAGAGCGAGATCGTCCGATCCACCGCGCCATACTAGAACACAAGTTCGATTCTGCGCGAGATCTTCACCTGGGAGATTGATCGAGCTGGCGGCACGCCGGGGCGCGCTGCTCCGCCGCGGCCAGCGCGGGCACGCCCTCGAGGCCCTTGAGGTAGTCGAGGGCATCGATGCGGTCGAGCGTGGCCTTGGCCTCGCCGAGCGCCTCCTTCGTCGCCACCGCGTCGCCACGGACGGCGTCGATGCGCTGACGGGCGTTCTCGGCCTGCGTGCGGATCTCGGAGAACTGGCCGATGACGTGCTCGCGGCCGCCGTCCCCGGACGGCACCGGGGGCGCGCCGAGCGCGTTCAGCCCCGCCAGGCTCTGGTCGAGCCCGCCGACCACCGAGGAAAGCAGGTCGCTGGACGTCCTCGACGCCTGCTGCGGCGTGCTGGGGTCCACGGTCGGCAGGTCCGCCAGGGTGCGGACGAGGTGCGTCACCGCACCGCAGTAAGCGTCCGCCCATCTCGCCGCGGGATCGGCTTGCGGCACCACGGTCGTCACCGACAGACCCTGGTCCCGCGCCGGCGACTGCGCGGGAGCTTGCTGCCCGCAGCCGGCGAGGCCGATCGTGATCGTCGTGGTTAGGGCGGCGAAGACGGTTGACCGCGGCCGCACCTGAACACCTCCTGCTCGACGACGTCCCGGAAGGGCCGACGGTACCGATTCGGTGCTGCTTCGCAAGTCGCCGAGCCAGTGTGGGAAGACCGGACACGCCCCGGGCCCGGCACGCGACGCTGCGTGCCGGGCCCGGGAACGGTGGTGCGTCAGGCCTTGATCTCCGTCGGGGTGTCGGAAAGGACCGTTCCCCGGCGCTTCGAGACCACGATCGCCGCCACGATGATGGCGACCGCGACCAGCGAGATGATGATGCGCACCGCGGCGTTCTCGTCCGGACCGATCGAGAACTGCACGACGGCGGGCGCGATCAGGACCGAGACCAGGTTCATGACCTTGATCAGCGGGTTGATCGCCGGGCCGGCGGTGTCCTTGAACGGGTCACCCACGGTGTCACCGATGATGGTGGCCTCGTGCGCGGACGAGCCCTTGCCACCGTGGTTGCCGTCCTCGACCAGCTTCTTCGCGTTGTCCCACGCGCCACCGGAGTTGGCGAGGAAGATCGCCATCAGGGTGCCGCAGGCGATCGCGCCGGCCAGGTAGCCGGCGAGCGCGCCGGTGCCCAGGCCGAAGCCGACCGCGATCGGGGCGAAGACGGCCAGCAGACCCGGCGTCGTCAGCTCGCGCAGCGAGTCGCGCGTGACGATGTCGACGACCTTGCCGTACTCGGGGCGGGTGGTGCCCTCCATGATGCCCGGGATGTCGCGGAACTGGCGGCGGACTTCGTAGACCACCGCGCCGGCCGCGCGGGAGACCGCGTTGACGGCGAGACCCGAGAACATGAACACCACGGCCGCGCCGATGATCACGCCGACCAGCGTGTTCGGGCTGACGATCTCGTTGACGAACGACTTGGCCGCGTCGAGGCCGGTGGCCACGCCGTTACCCATGCCCGTGAGCGTCTTCGTGATCGCGTCCGAGTAGGACCCGAAGAGCGCGGTCGCCGCGAGGACGGCCGTCGCGATCGCGATGCCCTTGGTGATGGCCTTGGTGGTGTTGCCGACCGCGTCCAGCTCCGTGAGGATCTGCGCGGCCTTCTCGTCGACGTCGCCCGACATCTCGGCGATGCCCTGCGCGTTGTCCGAAACCGGGCCGAAGGTGTCCATCGCGACGATGACGCCGACGGTGGTCAGCAGGCCGGTACCGGCGAGCGCCACGGCGAACAGCGCGACGCCGCCGCCCAGCAGGTACGCGCCGAACACGGCCGCGCCGATGACCAGCGCGGTGTACACAGCGGACTCGAACCCGACCGAGATGCCGGACAGGATGACGGTCGCGCCACCGGTCTCCGACGTCTCCGCGACGTCCTTGACCGGCTTGTACTCGGTGCCGGTGTAGTAACCGGTCAGCTTCAGGATGACCGCGGCGAGCACGATGCCGATGATCACCGCGATGGTCGCGATGACCGCCGGGTTGCCCGAGTTCTCGAAGCCCGCGCCGAAGTCGGAGAAGCTGCTCGGCAGGTACACGAACGCCGCGATCGCCGACAGGACGGCGGAGATGACCGCGGAGATGTAGAAGGAGCGGTTGATCGTGACCAGACCGCCTTCGCCCGCGCGCGCCTTGGTGATGTAGACACCGATGACGGCGGTGATGACGCCGATGGCCGGCACGATCAGCGGGAAGATCAGGCCGTGCACGCCGAAGGCGGTGCTGCCCAGGATCAGCGCGGCGACGAGCATGACGGCGTAGGACTCGAAGAGGTCCGCGGCCATGCCGGCGCAGTCGCCGACGTTGTCGCCCACGTTGTCCGCGATGGTCGCGGCGTTGCGGGGGTCATCCTCCGGGATGCCCTGCTCGACCTTGCCGACCAGGTCCGCGCCGACGTCGGCGGCCTTGGTGAAGATACCGCCGCCGACACGCATGAACATCGCGATCAGGGCGGCGCCGAAGCCGAAGCCTTCGAGCACCTTGGGCGCCTGGCCGGTGTAGACCAGCACGACGACCGCGGCACCGAACAGGCCGAGGCCGACGGTGATCATGCCGACGACGCCGCCGGTGCGGAACGCCACGCGCATGGCGACCTCGCGGCCGCCTTCCTCGCGCGACGCGGCGGCCACGCGCAGGTTCGCCTGCGTCGCCAGCCACATGCCGAGGTAACCGATCGCGAACGAGAACGCCGCGCCGACCAGGAAGAAGATCGAGCGACCGATCTTCTCGTTCCAGTCGTCGGCGGGAAGTGCGAAGAGCAGGAGGAACACGATCACGCCGAAAATGGCGAGGGTGTTCCGCTGCCGCTTGAGGTAAGCGGCCGCGCCTTCCTGCACCGCCTTGGCGATGTCCTGCATCTTGGCGGTGCCCTGGCCTGCGGCCAGCACCTCCTTGAGCAGGACGTAGCCGATGACGAGTGCGGCAAGCGCGACCACGGCGACTACACCGACAATCGTGTAGCCACCTCCGGAGAGCGTGATGGACCCGCCCTCCGCGAGGAACTGCCGTGACATTCGTCCTCCAGGAGACGTCGCCGATCGCCAGCGTCGACGGCAAGCCGGGGGTTCGACACGGCCGACGCTGGCATGGACCCTGTACCGAGCGACACGCTAGCCGTGCGGCGATGCACGTCTCGCATGACGCTCACCACAGAGGGTGTGGATTGCGGGAGTGTATTGGTATCGCAACCAGCGCCTTTAAGGCGTCCCCGGGACAGTACATTCCGTTACCTTGTGAGCCTCCTCACTTGATCGATCCCTCCGGCCGGATTCCGTTGGGGCTCCGGCGATCTGGCGGAACTGTCGTACCCCTGTGCCAAGCTCGGCGGGTGGACGAATCACGGGGGCGGCGGCTGCTGGGGCGGGTGACCGCCGGCATCCCCGCGCGCGACGACCCGATCACGCACGTCGCGGACCTGCCGGGCCGGTCCGCGACGTGCGTGCCGTGGCCGTCGTGGGCCGATCCGGCGGTGGTGCGCGCGTTCGGTGACTGCGGGGTGTCGCTGCCGTGGGCGCACCAGGCGGAGGCGGCGGCGCACGCGTACGAGGGCCGGCACGTCGTGATTTCGACCGGCACGGCGTCGGGCAAGTCGCTCGCCTACCAGCTGCCGGTGCTGTCCCGGCTGGCCGCGGGCGAGAAGGCGAACGCGCTGTACCTGTCGCCGACGAAGGCGCTGGGCGCGGACCAGCTGCGGTCGGTGTCCTCTTTGGACGTCCCGGGCGTCCGGGCGGCGTCGTTCGACGGGGACACGCCGATGGTGGAACGTGACTGGGTGCGCGCGCACGCCAACTGGGTGTTCACCAACCCGGACATGCTGCACCGCGGGATCCTTTCGCAGCACGGGCGGTGGGCGGCGTTCTTCCGGCGGCTCAGCTGCGTGGTCGTCGACGAGTGCCACAGCTACCGCGGCGTCTTCGGCTCGCACGTCGCTCTGCTGCTTCGGCGGCTTCGGCGCGTTGCCGAGCATTACGGTGCTTCGCCGGTGTTCGTGCTCGCATCAGCGACGACGGCTTCGCCTGCTTCATTCGCTTCGCGGTTGACGGGCGTGCCTTGTGAGGCCGTGACGGAGGACGCGTCGCCGCGCGGCGCTCGGACGGTGGCCCTTTGGGAGCCGCCCCTGCTGGAGGAACTGACCGGGGAGAACGGCGCGCCGGTCCGGCGTTCGGCGGGCGCGGAGACGTCGCGGATCCTGGCCGACCTGGTCGTCGAAGGCGCGCGGTCGCTGGCGTTCATCCGGTCCCGGCGGGGCGCGGAGCTGGCCGCACTGGGTGCGCGTCGCATACTGTCCGAAGTGGACCCGGCGTTGACGGAAACCGTTGCGGCGTATAGGTCTGGCTATCTTCCGGAAGAGCGTCGCGCGTTGGAGGCGGCGTTGCTGTCGGGACGGCTGCTGGGCGTCGCGACGACCAACGCCTTGGAGCTGGGCGTCGACATCGCGGGGCTGGACGCGGTGGTGCTGGCCGGCTACCCGGGCACGCTCGCGTCGTTCTGGCAGCAGGCCGGCCGGGCGGGCCGCTCCGGCGACTCGGCGCTGGTGGTGTTCGTCGCGCGCGACGATCCGCTCGACACGTACCTGGTGCACCACCCGGAGGCGCTGCTTTCGCGGCCGGTGGAGACGGCGGTACTCGACCCCGCGAACCCGTACGTGCTGGCGCCGCAGCTCGCGTGCGCGGTGGCGGAGTTGCCGCTGACCGTCCCCGAGCTGGAGATGTTCGGGGGCGCGGCGGCCCAGGAGGTGCTGGCCGAACTGGCGGAGCAGAAGCTGCTGCGCCGCCGGTCGAGCGGCTGGTACTGGACGTCCCGCGACCGGCCGCACGCCGAGGTCGGGATCCGCGGGACAGGCGGCGAGCAGATCGCGGTGGTCGAGTCGGACTCCGGGCGGATGCTGGGCACGGTCGACCCGGGGTCGGCGTGCTTCGCGGTCCACCCCGGCGCGGTCTACCTGCACCAAGGGTCGTCGTACGTCGTCGACGAGCTGGACCTGGACCAGGGGCTGGCGATGGTCCACGCGGAGAACCCGGACTGGACGACGACGCCGCGCGAGATCGTGGACATCGCGGTGCTGAGCACGCAGGAGAAGCAGGAGTTCGGCGGGGTGAGCGTGTGCCTCGGCGAGGTGGCGGTGACGTCGCAGGTGGTCGGCTACCTGCGGCGACGGCCGTCGGGCGAGGTGCTGGACAGCACGCCGTTGGACCTGCCGGAGCAAAGCCTGCACACGCGGGCGGTCTGGTACACGATCTCGTCGCCGCTGCTGGGTCCGGCGGTACGTCCGCGGGTTTCGACTTCGGGTTCGGCCTCGGCTTCCGCTGATGGCGAGGTGGGGACCGGGGGCCATCGGGTGGGGACCGAATCTGCGGGGCCGGTGGGGACCGGGGAGGAACCCCTGGCGAACGGTCGGGGGCCCGTTCACGAGGGTGGCAGGGCACCGGGGAGTGCCGGATTGGTTCCGGCACGAGTCCCCGGTGCCCTGCATGCCGCCGAGCACGCGGCGATCGGCCTGCTACCGCTGTTCGCTACGTGCGACCGGTGGGACATCGGCGGGGTGAGTACCGCGTGGCACGAAGACACCGGGGAGGCGACGGTGTTCGTGCATGACGGCCATCCCGGGGGTGCGGGATTTGCCGAACGCGGTTATGCCGCGATTGTCCCGTGGCTGGCCGCAACGCGGGAGGCGATCGTCTCCTGCGAGTGCCCGACGGGATGCCCGTCCTGCGTCCAGTCGCCGAAGTGCGGGAACGGCAACGATCCGCTGGACAAGGCGGGGGCGGTGGCTGTCTTGGGAACCGTGCTCGGGGCGTTGCGTCAACACGGTGCCTAGACGGCCACTTGGTGGTTCATGGAGTTGTGTCGTGCTCCGCCTCGGCCGGGCTGGGACCGGCCGGCGGCGGTGGTTCGGGTGGTTCAGGCCGCGGTGGACTGGACCAGCTGCGGGGCTTCGGCACCGGCCAGCGCGCGGACGAGAACGTCGTGCACCTCGCCGGCGTCCGGCAGCTGCCAGCCGCAGACCTCGGGCTTGACGCGCCAGTGCACGACACCGTGCTGGAACGGCGACGGCGGCAGCGGGATGTAGCTGTCCTTGCCGTGCCACTGGATGTCGGCGCGCGCCGCCAGCTCGGCCGGGATGCGGTCGGCGACGGTGGTCAGGAAGAGCCACCGGCCGTTCGGCAGCGCGATGATGGGCGCGGGGTGCCCGATGGCGCGCAGCAGGCGGCAGGCGCGCTTGCCGAGTTCGTCGTCGACCTCGATGGCGTCGAGCACGGTGCCGGTGGCGACGAGGAGGCTGTGGGTCCGGTCGGAGAACCAGGTGGCGACCTCGTGGGCGTGGGTGCCGATCTGCTCGCGCCAGGTGTCACTGGCCGGGACCGGACGACGCCAGGTCAGGTCGTCGCCGTCGGTGAGCGGAGCGGGGTTGACGCCCGGGAGCACCGGCCAGCCACGCCAGGCGAGACCGATCGCCTCCGCCCGCAGTTCGATGCGGAAGGCGCCGCGCCAGCTGTCCGGCCAATTCGCGTCCAACATTGTCTTTCCTGCCTTAGGTTCCGGTTCTCCGCGACCGCCTGGGACCCTGCCGTGGTGTCGCACATCTCACTTAACGGCAAATTGCACATTGCCCGGAACCCCCGCGCGACAACCGGTGGTTACGCGGCGATGAACGCCCGGTAGTCCCTACGGCCCGACCGAACCCATCGGCGCGGATCGACGGTGAACGGCAGCCGCCCAAGGACCGTTCGTCGCGCGAATCCCCTGGAGCGGAGGCCTGTCGATGGGGCGAGCGGCGGCTTTCGCGTGGGGTATCGGCCCAGGTGAGCAGCGTGGTCGACCGCTCACCGTGCACTACCGACCGCTGCCCGTGACAATTGGCCACTTATCGTCCGCCCGGACGGATCAGCCGGTCACCGTGGCATACCGACCGGTCGGCGTCCGGCGAGCGGGCGTGCTGTGGGGTCCCGGTGAGCGGTCAGCCGGCACGGCGATCCGGCGCCGGTCCCGCACGGGGGCCTCGTGCGAGGAGCTGCCGGTTGGGGCCGCGCGGGCTCCAGTCGATGGACCAGCCGACCGACCGGTCGCAGCGGCCTGGCGGGTGAGTCCGACGCAAGCCTTGGCCGATGAGCCGGTCGCCATGGCCAGCCCAGGCTCCCGCCGATGAGCCGGCCACCGCGGCCAGCCGGCGGGGCCCCGCGTGAGCCGTGACCGAAAGCCAGTCACAACGGCCTGTTGGCGGACTGGCCCAGCTCTGGCCGGCGAGCCGGTCACGGTGGCCGGTCCGCGGGTCCGGCTCGGGCCCGGGCGGAGGGACCGGGCAGTCCGCCGAACGCCAGGCCTGGTGCCTGCACCTCGACGAACGCGTCCAGTTGCTGCCATCTGCAGGTCAGGAGCGTGACCGCCATCCGCTCCGCGATCCATCTGGCGCGCTCGCAAGCCCGGGTTGGGCCTTCCACTGCGTGCGAGGCGGCCGCGAGCGCGCCCAGGTCGGCGGCTGTCTCGGCACGGTGACGGGCGAGGACCGCCGTCGCCAGCCAGCAGCCGAGGACCGCCACTCCCGTCAGCGCTGCCACCGCCATTGCTGTCCAGATGGTGGCCACGCCGCTGTCCTGGTTTGGGTCAGCCTCCTTCATCAGTGGCCTCCGTTCCGGGTTCGGCGACCGCGTAGGCCGTCGCGTTCAGGTGGAGCGCGGGCAGCAGCCCGCCTGTCGGGTAAGCGGTCACCTCGACCTTTATCGCATCGCCGTCTCGGCGGATGGCGAGGTTGGCGCCCGGTGGGGCGATCTGGTGGACCGCCGACGCCGCCTCGTGTGGCTGGCCTCTGGCCACGAGCCGCGCGGCCTCGCGGGCTGCGTCTGTGCAGCGGATCTGGCTCGTCATGACCGTCAGGGCTGCGACCAGCAGGACCGTTGCTACCGTCAGGCCGGCCAGGCCGAGGGCGGCTTCGACCGTTATCGCTCCTTCGTCTCTTCGGCTCACGACGGCACCGTCAGGGCCTTCATGACCAGGTTCGTCAGCCACGAGACGACCGAGTCGCCGGTGAGCAGGGTGTAGAGGACGGCCGCGAAAGCCGCGACGGCGACCGTGACGATCGCGTACTCGACCGTGGTGGAACCGTCGTCGGACCGGGGCGCGCGCATGGGGTTTCCCTTCAGTACTTGTCGGTGGTCAGAAGAGCGGGCCGAGCCGTCCGGCCAGGCCGAGGACGACCGGCAGCACGCCCAGGCAGAAGAAGGCCGGCAGGAAACACAGGCCGACGGGCAGTGCCAGCGCCACTCCGGCTCGTTCCGCGCGTTCCTCGGCTTCGGTGGCGAGTTCGTCGCGGAACCGGCCGGCGAGGTCGGCGGCCGCCGTGGCGAACGCGGCGCCCGAACGGGACGTCCGGATCGCCGCCGCCGCCAGTTCGCCGAGGCCCGGGACGGTTTGGACCCAGGCCTCCTCCGCCGAGGAACCGAGGGCGAGCAGGCCGGCGGTCGAGCGGAGGGCCGCACTCGCGTCGGGCGAGGCGGTATCGGCCACCGCGTCGAGAGCCGAGGGGACCGGTAGCCCGGCGCGGAGGCAGGCCGCGAGGAGATCGAGTGTTCTGGCGAGCCGGAGCTTGGCGGCTATGTCGAGGGTCGGTGCGCGCGGCCGGCGGCTGCGGCGGACCGCCCACCACCCGGCGGCGGTCAGCAGGGCTCCTACGGCCACTCCGGGTAGGCCGCCGATCAGGACTGCGGTCGAGATGCCGCCGAGGGTGGTTGCGAGTTCGGGGATCGCTCGAGGCCGCTTGCGGGGTTTGGGGGTGGTGCCGGACAGCCAGGTGAATCGTCTTGCCGCGGCTTCGTTCGGCCAGATGAGGAGAGCAGCGCCGCAGAGAAGGAGAGCGGTTGCAGTCATCGGCTTCGCCTCCGGTCGTTCAGGGGACGTTGCGCGACGAGCGGGAGTGTCGCTCCCAGCAGGCACGGACATGACGCTCGCGGCCGCCCGAGCCGGGCGCGGGTGGTGTGTGAGGTCGCGGTCATCGGAGGTGCACCCGGCCCGTCAAGGCTCTGCACCAAGCTGTCCCTGCCCAGAGCAAGGTGCTGCCAGCCACCAGCAGCAGCTGGCCTGGCGTGCTCTGCGTCAGAACCTCCAGCGGGGATGCGCCCATCACCTGGCCGAGCGCTATGCACAGCATCGGGAGACCGGTGAGGACCGCTGCGCTTGCTCGGGGGCCTGTCAGCTTTGCCCGAGTTCTGCGCGCGAAGGTCAACGTTGCCTCCGCATCTCGGCGGGTGGCTTCCAGGACGTCCGCCATCGGGAGGCCGTGGCGCTTGGCCAGCGTCCACGCCGCGGCCAGTTCTGGGAGGGCCGGTGACTTCAGGTTGCCGTCCAGGCGGGCCGATGTTGCCAAGGACCGCAAGTCGCCTGCCAGCGGTGGGACCATCTCGGCTGCCGCCTCTGCCGCCGTTACCGGGTGGGCGCCGGAACGCAGCTCCGAGACCATGGTTCGCAATGCCGTTGCCGTGTGGGTTGCCAGCTCGATTTCCGCCGTCGTTCGGCGGTGGGCTTGGCGCTCCTGGTGCCATGCCAGCGTCAGGACGGCTGCGGCGATCGCGCCTCCCGCGCCCGCCAGTGCCCCTGCCGACGCGGTGGGTAGTAGCCAGCGGAGCAGCGCCCATACGTTGGGGACGCGGACCGTCGCCGGGGGCTCTACCGCGGCCTGGAGGCGGGTCGGTGCCGCGGGCCAGCAGGCCAGAGCCGCTCCCAAGCACAGCGGGAACCAAGGGGTGAGAAGCGCGCTCAGCACGCGATCGCTCCCGTCGTGGTGAAGAGGTGGCGGTCGATCGTCCAGCGGCCCGCTCGCCATACTGGAACGACTCGTGCTCGGCCGTGTTCTGCTCGGAGCACGCCCACTTCTGCGAGGCGTCGACGGCCGCCCGGGTCGCGTCTCATGTGGAGGACCACGCGGATCGCCGCGACGAGCTGGCTGTGGACGGCGTCGCGGCCCAGGCCGCCCAGTGCCGCCAGCGCCTCCATGCGGGCCGGGACCTCGGCCGGTGAATTCGCGTGGACCGTGCACGCGCCTCCGTCGTGGCCCGTGTTCATCGCCGCGAGCAACGCGCCCACCTCGGCGCCGCGGACCTCGCCGACCACCAGGCGGTCGGGCCGCATGCGCAGCGCCTGGCGGACCAGCTCCGGCAGGCCCACCGCGCCAGCACCCTCCACATTGGCCGGGCGGGCGACGAGGCTGACGAACTGCGGGTGCGCCGGGTGCAGCTCGCCGGCGTCCTCGACGCACACGATTCGCTCGGCCGGCTCCACCGCGCCGAGCAGCGCGGCCAGGAGCGTCGTCTTGCCCGCGCCCGTGCCGCCGGTGACGAGGAACGCCATCCGCCGGGAGACGACCGTCCGCAGCACCTTCGCGCCGTTCTCGTCGAACGCGCCGAGCTCCTGCAGCTTCGCGAGGTCGTGCGTCGCCGGGCGCAGGACGCGCAGCGACAGGCACGTGCCGTTCGCCGCGACCGGCGGGAGTACTGCGTGCACGCGGATGCGGCCGTGGGGGCCGGCGCCGGGGAGCCAGCCGTCCACAAAGGGCTGTGCGTCGTCGAGCCGGCGCCCGGCCGCGAGCGCCAGACGCTGGGCCAGCCGGCGGACGGCTTCCTCGTCCTGGAAACGGATTTCGGTGCGGGTCAGGCCTTCCGCGCCGTCCGTCCAGACCTCGGCCGGGCCGGTGACGAGCACGTCGGTCGTCGCCGGGTTCTCCAGGAGCGGGGCCAAGGGGCCGGCGCCGATGAACTCGGCGCTGGCCCGGCGGGCCGCGTCGAGCACCGCGTCGTGGCCGAGGGCTCCGCCGGCCTCGGCCCGGACGGCCGTCGCGACCGCGACCGGATCGGCTTGGCGGCGGTCGCCGGCGAGGCGGTTGCGGACGCGGTCGACGAAGTCGGTGGTCACGGGCGCACCGCCGGGGGCTGGGTGGTGCCGGGGTGGGCTGTCACGCGGGTGCCCGCCAGCGCGGTCAGGAAGGTCTCCGCGCTCACCGGGCCGCGGCCGGCGAGGGCCAGGACCGTGGGCAGCAGGAGCTCGGCCACCTTGATCGGCGGGGCCGATGAGGGCGGCGAGGGCGGTGAGGCCGGCTGGACTGACGAGGGCGGCTGGCCCGGCGGCTGGGCCGACCACGGCACCAAGGACGACGCGGCCACCGAGACCGGCGACGGCTGAACCGACGAGGGCAGCTGGACCAGCGGTGCCAGCGAGGCCGCCGGCGCCGACGAGGGCGACGGGACCGGCGACGACGGCGAGACCGACGCCGGCGGCTGGGCCACCGAGACCGACGACGGCTGAACCGACGAGGGCAGCTGGACCAGCGGTGCCAGCGAGGCCGCCGGCGCCGGCGAGGGCGACGGGACCGACGCCGGCGGCTGGGCCAGCGGAGCCGACGACGGCAGCAAGGGCGACGCGGCCACCGAGACCGACGACAGCTGGACCGACGAGGACGGCTGGACCAGCGGGGCCGGCGAGTGGATGCGGGGGCTCATCGGGCCGCCGCCCGGGCTTCGCGGCGTGCTACCGACAGGACCGTCGCTGCCGCCCCCGCCAGCGGGCCTGCCGGCTTTGCCGGGAACTCGCCGCGCTCGATTGCCGTTGCCAGGCCTCGCTCCGGCTCCATCGTCGCCAGCAGTGGCGGGCCGAGGAGGCCGGCCGTCTGGGCTGCCGCGATGCCGGACCGGGACCGTCTACACGCGACCACGCCGAGGCGGGCCGTCAACGCCGACAGCGGTCGCAGCACCTGTTTCGCCGCCATGCACGCGCGGAACTCCACCGGTGCCATCAGGACTACGAGGTCGGCCACCGCGACCGCCTCGGCCGCCGCGTCGGTCAGCGTGCGCGGGAGGTCGCAGACCACCGTGCGGCCCGAGCGGCGGCCGGCCGCGAGGACCGCCGACAGGGATTCGACCGCCGGGCCTTCGCCCTCCCGGCCGCACGCCAGCACCGGCAGGCTGCCGCCGCGATGTCTTCGCTGCGGGAGCGCCGCCGCCAGCGCCGGTACCGAGACGCGGCCGCTCAGCCGGACCTCCGACCAGCGCGGTCCCGGCGTCTTTTCCAGTCCCAGCAACAGGTCCAGGCCGCCGCCGAGGGGATCGCAGTCGACCAGCAGGGCGCCACCCGGTTCCCGGTCGGCCGCCAGCGCCAGCGCCGCGGCGAAGACGGACGCGCCCGCGCCGCCCCGGCCGCCGACCACGCCGAGCACCAGGCCGGCTTCCTCCGCCGGGGTCTCGACGACGTCGGCGAAAGCGCCCGCGAGTTCGGTCTCCTCGTCCGGCAACGAGATCACGCGCTCGACGCCGCCGCGGAACGCGCTCTCCCACGTCCGCGGCCCCGGGTTGCCCTTGCAGACCAGCAGGATCCCACCTCGCCGAGGCAGCACAGGTGGTAACCGTGCGGCTTCTTCGTCGAGGACCACCAGTGGCGCGCGGGCCCAGTGGCCGCGGGCCGCCGTCAGGTCCGGTGCCCGGTCGAGCTCGCAGCCCGCGACCGCGGCCACGCGCAGGATTTCGTCGAGCACGGTTTCGTCCGCGGCGACCACGAGCGGTCGTTCCCCCGTCATGCGTTCCTCCCCCGTCGTCGGTGGGGGCCGTGGGTGGCCCGGGTTCCACCGTCGCGGGGGGCGGTGCGGGGGCGCAACGGGGCGGACGGGCGGCTGTGGACAACCGGGGTGTTGTGGACAACTGCCGCCCGGGACGCGGCTCGCGAGCCGGTTTCGTCGGTGGGGTGTGGCAAGATCGCGCCCGCCCGCGACGCACATGCGGCGGGAAAGCCGGACGAATATCCGCATTCGACGAATTCGACCAAATCCGAGAATGGCCGAGAGGGCCTGGGTAAACGGAATCGAGAAAGGTTAGACGAAGGCAAAAAGACCTGCGCCGAAGGCGCAGGCCGAAAGGTAAGAGGAGAGTTAAGAGGGCGGCCCCCGCCAGGGGGGAGGGACGGGGGCCGCCGTGGGTTCAGCCCCGGGGGGTCGGACTGAACCGGCCCGGTTGGACACCGGGCTCCATCACTGTAACTCCGCCGGTGGCCGGTTCGCGCGCCGGGCGAGGCACACAGTTCGGTAACGGCACAGCGCGCCGGAAGTGCCTGACTGTCATGGATTTTCCGCCCGCCGCGCCGCGCGGGTGGCGGATCGACGGGACGCGCCGCGATCAAGCTCCTATCCTGGGCAAGTGGCCGAACCGAGCAGCGCCCCGTCGCGCATCCGGAAGCCGGGCCCGGAGCACGCGGTGGCCGCGTTCTTCGACCTGGACAAGACGATCATCGCCTCGTCGAGCGCGCTGGCGTTCAGCAAACCGTTGCTGAAAGAAGGATTGATCAACCGTCGCGCCGCGTTGCGAAGCGCCTACGCGCAGCTGGTGTTTTCTCTCGCCGGCGCCGACGAAAACAAGACCGAGCGGCTGCGGGCCGAGGTTTCCGCGTTGTGCGCGGGCTGGGACGTCGCCCAGGTTTCGGCGATCGTCCGCGAAACCCTGCACGACGTCGTCGACCCGCTCGTGTACGCGGAGGCGGCGGAGCTGATCGCGCGCCACCGCGAGGACGGGCACGACGTCATCGTGCTGTCGGCGACCGGCGAAGAGGTCGTCGCGCCGGTGGCGGAGATGCTCGGCGCGACCCGCAGCGTCGCGACGCGGATGCAGATCGTCGACGGCCGCTACTCCGGCGAAGTCGACTTCTACTGCTACGGCGCCAACAAAGCCGTCGCCGCGAAGCAGCTCGCCGCAACCCACGGCTACGACCTCGCCGAGTGCTTCGCTTACACCGATTCGAGCACCGACATCCCGCTGCTCGAAGTCGTCGGGCACCCGCACGCGGTCAACCCGGACAAGCTCCTGCGGCGGGAGGCCCTCGAGCGCGGGTGGCCGATCCTGGCGTTCGACCGGCCGATGTCGCTGCGCAGCCGGCTCCCGGCCCGATCGGCGGGGATGGTCGCGCTCGGCGTCGGCGCGGTGGCGGCCGGGGCGACCTGGTACGGCCTCAACCGTCGCCGTCGGTCCCGATAGCCGATCAGCCGCCACCCACACGGCCGCAGGGCTTCCGGTTTGCTTGGCCCAGCCTCGAATTGTCCGTCGCGCAGGGTGCCGGTGTCACCCGATCCAGCCTCTGTACCGGTGCACCCATCCGCGCACTTGAAGTGACCGGGCTCACGGCGTAGAAAGTAGGTGCGGACGTTCGGTCGGCCAGGGAGCAGGTAGAAGAGAAGCCTGTTCCACCCCGGCAAACCTCCGTGCGCGGACTCCGGGTACCCACGCGCAGCGCGCCGCGGGAGGCTCGTCGTCTAGGGACTGCGTAGTGGGACGCCACACGCCGAGTCCATGTAGGTACGACCAGAGTTGCACGCTTGGTCGCCCGAGAAGTTCGCGCTTGCAGGCGGCGCCCGTTGGCCCTAGGCCACGGGCCCCGCCTCGTCTATGTGGAAAGCCGGGTACAGCCCAGACGCCGAGGTGGTCCGCCGTCCGTTCGGCCGCCGCACATGTTGCGAACGGCGACTTTCCTACCGATCCGGGTACGACTGGACCGTTCGCGCGGTCGGTCGATGGACATCGACGGATTCGGTGAGTAGCTTCCCGATACTGGCGCCTCCGAGTGGACTTCTCACGTCCGCCGGGCGCCCGCAACTTTCTGGGAGGCTGGTCGTGACGACCCGAAATCGGAGGTTCCATGCGCTCGCCCTGCCCGTCGCGGGGGTGCTCGCCCTCACCGGTGTGGGTGTCGCGACCGCGGCGAGCGCACCGCGGGTGAGCGCCGACGCGCAGGCGGAAGCCGCGGCGTCGCAGGTGCTGCGGGGGCTGACGCTCGAGCAAAAGGTCGGGCAGCTGTTCGTCACGTGGGTGAACGGCAAGTCGGCCGACGAGGTGAACCCGAAGAACCAGACCGACTTCGGGGTCGACACCCCGGCGCAGGTCGTCCGGAAGTACCACCTCGGCGGCGTCATCTACTTCAACAACGACTCGCGCGACAACTTCGACGACCCCGTCCAGGTCGCGAAGCTGTCCAACGGGCTCCAGAAGGCCGCCATCACCAGCGGGGCGCACATCCCGCTGCAGGTCGCCGCCGACCAGGAGGGTGGCACCGTCACCCGGATGGGCGCGCCGGCCACCGAGTTCCCGAACGCCATGGCCATCTCCGCCGGGCGGGACACCGGCCGCGCGACGAAGGCCGCGACCATCCTCGGCCAGGAGCTGCGGGCCGTCGGCATCAACCAGGACTTCGCGCCCGACTCCGACGTCAACTCCAACCCGGTGAACCCGGTCATCGGCGTCCGGTCCTTCGCCGGGCAGCCCGGCCTGGCCGGCGACTTCGTCACCGCCGAGGTCGGCGGCTTCCAGAAGTCCGTGGCCGCGACCGCGAAGCACTTCCCAGGCCACGGCGCCGCGCCGACCGACAGCCACACCGGCCTGCCGCGGATCGACAGCACCGAGGACCAGTGGCGGGCCACCGACGTGCCGCCGTTCAAGGCCGCCATCAAGGCCGGCGTCGACTCGATCATGACCGCGCACATCCAGTTCCCCAGCCTCGACCCGTCGCTGGAGCCGGCGACGCTGTCGAAGCCGATCGTGACCGGCAAGCTGCGCAACGAACTGCACTACAACGGCGTCGTCATCACCGACTCCCTCGAGATGCAGGGCGTGCGCGAGCTGCACACCGACGCCGAGATCCCGGTCCTCGCGCTCAAGGCCGGTGTCGACCAGCTGCTCATGCCGGTGCACCTCGACGTCGCCATCAACTCGGTGCTCAACGCGGTCAGGACCGGTGACATCCCGATCCAGCGGATCGACCAGAGCGTGCTGCGCGTGCTGAAGCTGAAGTTCAAGAGCGGCATGCTGTTCGCGCCGTTCGTCGACCCGAACCGGGTGATGAAGACCGTCGGCACGCCGGCGAACCTCGCCACCGCGCAGGACATCGCCGACCGCGGCATCACGGCCGTCGCCAACGACGCCGGCCTGCTGCCGCTGAAGCAGAAGCCCGCCACGGCCCTCGTCACCGGCTGGGGCGCCACCACGACGGCGACGCTCGCGCAGAAGCTGACCGCCCACGGCACGGCCGCGACGGCGTACCAGACCGGTCAGGCCCCGACGGACGCCCAGATCGCCCAGTCGGTCGCCAACGCCAAGAACGCCGACCTGGTCGTCGTGCTGACGAACAACATCGGCGGCTTCCCCCTGCAGACCAAGCTGCTGAACGCGCTGCAGGCCACCGGCAAGCCGGTCGTCGCGGTCGCCGCGCAGATCCCGTACGACGCCGGCTACCCGAGCGCTGTCCAGACCTGGCTGGCGACCTACGGCTACATCGGGCCGACGCTCGAAGCCCTGGCCAAGGTGATCCTCGGCGAGACGAAGCCGGTCGGGAAGCTGCCGGTCGACATCCCGGCGGGCGCCGACGTGCACACCGTCAAGTACCCCTTCGGCCACGGGCTGACCTGGTGAACCTGAACCGGCGCCACTTCCTCGGCGCGGGCGCGCTCGCGGTCCCGGCTCTCGCGGGCGGCTCGGCGGTGGCGGGAGCCGAACCCGATAACCGGGCCGGACGCGTCCTCACCGGCGCGGAGCAGCTGGCCGCGCAGGGCTGGCGGTCGTTGCAGGGCCGCAAGCTGGGCGTCCTGTCGAACCCGACGGGCGTCCTGCTGAACGGCGACCACATCGTCGACTCGATGGTCGCGGCCGGCGTCAAGCCGGTCGCGGCCTTCGGGCCCGAGCACGGCTTCCGCGGCAGCGCGCAGGCCGGCGGCTCCGAAGGCGACTACACCGACCCGCGCACGGGCGTCCCGGTGTACGACGCGTACGGCGTCGACGCGACGAAGCTCGCGACGCTGTTCACCAAGGCGGGTGTCGACACGGTCGTGTTCGACATCGCCGACGTCGGCGCGCGCTTCTACACCTACATCTGGTCGCTCTACACCGCGATGGTCGCCGCCGCGCAGGTCAAAGCGGCGTTCGTCGTGCTCGACCGGCCCAACCCGATCGGCGGCCGGGCGGCGGGCCCGCTGCTCGACCCGAAGTTCGCGTCCGGGATCGGGCGGAAGCCGATCGTCCAGCAGCACGGCATGACCGTCGGCGAACTCGCCCGCTTCTTCGCCGCGGAGTTCCTGCCTGGCGAGGGCGTCCAGCTCGAGCACCTCGACGTCGTCGGAGTCCGCGGCTGGCAGCGCGACACGCTCTTCGCGCAGACCGGCCTGAACTGGGTGCTGCCGAGCCCGAACATGCCGACACCCGACACGGCGCTCGTCTACCCCGGCACCGGCATGTTCGAGGGCACGGTGTTCTCCGAAGGCCGCGGCACGACCAGGCCGTTCGAGATCATCGGCGCACCCGGGCTCGACTGGCGCTGGCGCGAAAAGCTCGAAGACCTGCGGCTGCCCGGGGCGACGTTCCGCGAGATCTACTTCGTGCCGACGTTCAGCAAGTTCGTCAACCAGACCTGCGGCGGCGTGCAGGTCGGCGTCGCCGACCCGCGGTCCTTCGACGCCATCCGCACCGCGGTCGCCATGCTCGTGACGGCGAAGGCGCTGCACCCGGACGTCTTCGCCTGGCGCCCGGACAACTACATCGACAAGCTCTCCGGGTCCGACCGGCTGCGGACCATGGTCGACGCCGGCGCGGGCGTCGACGAGGTCACCGGGGCCTGGCGGGCCGAGCTCGCCGAGTTCGACCGGAAACGTCGTCGCCACCTGCTCTACCGCTGAGGGGGAACTCGTGCGTGCTAGGAAGGTCATCGCCGCGGCCACCGGAGTGCTGGTCGCGCTGACCACACTCACTTCGGGAGCCAGCGCCATCGGACGTCACGACGACGACGCGGGCCGCTTCGACCGGCCGCAGCACGGTTTCGCCGCGCCGTGGACGACCCTGCGCGACGGACGGCCGCAGGAGGTCAACCTCGACCCGGCGCCGCTCAAGGCCGCCGAGGACTTCCTGGCGAGCTGGACGAAACCGGACGCCACCGGGCACCCGCACTTCTCCGGCGCGGTCGGCCTGCTGGCCCACCAAGGTGTGGTCGTCGACCGCTACGCCGTCGGCGGCGCGCTGCGCTACGCCGACGCCGCGGGCACCGAACTGCCCGCCGACCAGCAGGTGCCCATGCGCAACGACACCATCTTCGACATGGCGTCGATCTCGAAGCTGTTCACCTCGATCGCCGTGTTGCAGCTGGTCGAACGCGGGCAGCTGACCATCGACACGCCCGTGTCGAAGTTCTTCCCGGAGTTCGCGACCGGCGACAAGGCCGCCATCACGGTCAAGATGCTGCTCACGCACGTCTCCGGGTTCGACGCCGACCCGATCCCGTCGCTGTGGGCCGGCTATCCGGACATCCCGTCGCGCCGGCAGGCCGTGCTCGACAGCCCGCTGAAGAACAAGCCGGGCACGACCTACCTGTACTCCGACATCAACCTGCTCACCCTCGGGTTCATCGTCGAGAAGCTGACCGGGCAGAGCCTCGACAAGGTCGTCCACGACCGGATCACCGCGCCGCTCGGCATGGTCGACACCGGCTACAACCCGCCCGCGTCGAAGCTGAACCGGATCGCCGCGACGGAGTACGAGGCCAACCCGCCGCGCGGGATGGTCCGCGGCAGCGTGCACGACGAGAACGCGTGGTCGCTGGGCGGCGTCGCCGGGCACGCGGGCGTCTTCAGCACCGCGAACGACATGGCCGTCCTCGCCCAGACGATCCTCAACGGCGGCACCTACCGCGGGCACCGGATCCTCGGCGGCGACACCGTGCGGCAGATGCTGACGAACTACAACCAGCAGTTCCCGGACGACTCCCACGGCCTCGGCTTCGAGCTCGACCAGCCCTGGTACATGGGCGCGCTGGCGTCGCCGGTCACCGCCGGGCACACCGGCTTCACCGGGACGACGCTGGTCATCGACCCCGAGTCGCGCTCCTTCGCCATCCTGCTCACCAACCGCGTGCACCCGACCCGCAACTGGGGCTCGATCAACACCGCGCGCCAGGTCTGGGCGACGTCGCTGGCCAGGGCGATGGCCGTCGAGCCCCAAGCCGGGAAGGACGCTTGGACGAGCACGCTGGGTAATGCGAGCGCCGCCACGCTGAGTACCGGCCCGTTTACTACGCAAAGTGATCAAGCACGCGTGTCCTTTTACGCCTTCGTGGACACCGAGGGAAGCACTGATCCACTTCAGCTGCAGGCGTCCACCGACGGGGTGAACTGGCAACCGATCGCGCTATCGGTTTCCGGTCCGGGCGCACCCTCCGGAGATGTGACGTCGCTCTCCGGACACGGGCACCGTGCCTGGTGGCGGGCCGCGGGCACGCTGCCGCGCGGCACGGCGGTGAGCCTGCGCTGGCGTTACAGCACCGACCCGAGTTACACGGGCCGCGGTGTTTCGGTCGACGGTGTGAAAGTCACCGAGAGCGGCCGATCACTCCTCGACGGTGAACGAAACCCCGCCGCGTTCGTCGCGGAGGGTTGGCACTTGAGCTCTAGGTGACAGCGCTGTCGCTGACCGTCGAACATCCGGCCGAATTTACCGTCCGCTTGCCGCTTGCACCGCGACACTAAGTTGCCAAGTCGTTAGCTTGACCTCGTTAACAAGACCGACCTGGTTGGCGACTTTCTGGTCAGTGATTAATCGCAAATCCAGATCCGCAGACACGGACGGGTTGCGATCCGACCGAAGGGTGTGGGTAGCCTTGTCGCAGATGCCAACGGTTAGTAACTTTCCGACGGTGAGTGATACCGAATCCGTAATCAGCGCGGCACCGTCCGAAGCCGTCGCGGTCCAGCCGACCGTGCGCGACGCGGACGCCAGCCCGCTGGTCCGGATCCGGTCCCTGCTCCCCGGCCTGGCCCGCGCCGAGCAGCGCGTGGCGAAGGTGGTGCTGGAAGATCCCGCCTCGGTGGCGAGACGCAGCATCACCGAGGTGGCCCTGGCCGCCAACACGAGCGAGACGACGGTGACGCGGTTCTGCAAGGCCGTCGGCGTCGGCGGGTACCCGCAGCTGCGCATCGCGCTGGCCGCGGACACCGCCCGCACCGAGGCGCGCACCACGCGCAACCTCGGCGGCGAGATCGGCCCGGAGGACGACCTGGCCGCCGTCATCGGCAAGGTCAGCTTCGCCGACGCGCGCGCCGTCGAAGAGACCGCCGACCAGCTCGACGTCGCCACGCTCGAGCGCGTGATCGAGGTCGTCGCCGGCGCCGGCCGCGTGGACGTCTACGGCGTGGGCGCCAGCGCGTTCGTCGCCGCGGACCTGCAGCAGAAGCTGCACCGCATCGGCCGCGTCTGCTTCTCGTGGTCGGACACGCACATCATGCTCACCTCGGCCGCGGTGCTGAGCCCCGGTGACGTCGCGATCGGCGTCTCGCACACCGGCGCGACCACCGACACCGTCGAGGCGCTGCGGGTGGCCCGGGAGCACGGCGCGATCACCATCGCCGTGACGAACTTCCCGCGGTCTCCGATCACCGAGGTCGCCGACTACGTTTTGACGACCGCGGCGCGGGAAACCACCTTCCGTTCGGGGGCCACGGCGAGCCGCATCGCCCAGCTCACCGTCATCGACTGCCTGTTCATCGGCGTCGCGCAGCGGCACATGGACGCGTCGGTCAGCGCCCTGGACGCGACCAGGGACGCGGTCGGCTCGCACCGCTTGGGGGTCAGGCCGGACGGTCGTCGCCGTCCGCGGGAAACCGGCAAGTAATGACCGGAGAAAATGTGAGGCGCATGATGACCGTCCCCACCCAGGCGGTGCACGTCGATTCGCCGACCGAAACCCGCAATCCCCGCACCACGGACATCGACCTGATGTCCACCGCGGGGATCCTGGGCGCCATCAACGCCGAGGACCGCACGGTCGCCGGCGCCGTGGCCGCGGTGCTGCCCCAGGTGGCGCGCGCGGTGGACTACGCGGTCGACGCCCTGCGAGCCGGCGGCCGGGTGCACTACGTCGGCGCCGGGACGTCCGGGCGCCTGGCGACGCTGGACGCGGCCGAGCTGGTGCCGACGTTCAACGTGCCGGCGGACTGGTTCATCGCGCATCACGCCGGCGGCGAGAAGGCCTTGCGCAGCGCCGTCGAAAACGCGGAGGACGACGACGGGGCCGGCGCGGCCGAGATGGCCGCCATGGTCCAGCCGGGCGACTTCGTGCTGGGGCTGACGGCGTCGGGCAGGACGCCGTACGTGCTGGGTGCGCTGGCCGCGGCGTCGCGCCAGGGTGCCCGCACCGGGCTGGTCTCGGGCAACCCGAAGGCCGCCAAGCCCGCCGGCGTCGACGTGCTCATCGCCGTCGACACCGGTCCGGAGGCGATCGCCGGCTCGACCCGGATGAAGGCGGGCACGGCGCAGAAGATGATCCTCACGTCGTTCTCCACGGCGACGATGATCAAGCTGGGCCGGACCTACTCCAACCTGATGGTCAGCATGCGGGCGACGAACGCGAAGCTGCGCGGCCGGACCATCCGGATCCTGCAGGAAGCCACCGGCATGACGATGGCGGACTGCTCGGACGCGCTCACCGAGGCCGGGGGCGACCTCAAGGTGGCGCTGGTGCACTTGCTGTCCGGCGAGGACGTCAAGAGCGCCGCGAAGGCGTTGCACGCGTCCGGTGGGCACGTGCGGAAGGCACTTGATCTGGTGCGCGTGCGCGCCAGCTGAGACTCATTGCCGTTCATCTGTTCACCTGTCTAACCTCTCAGATGAGAGGGAGGCGGGTGGGCGATGGCGGGGACGGACGACTCGCGGCGCGGGCTTTCGCGCCGCGAGTGGGTGTCGATCGGCGGGATGGCGGGGTTCGTCCTGCTCCTCAACGTCGTGGGCTGGGTGGTGCTGGCGGCCTTCGTCGCACCGCACCACTACGCGCTGGGCACGACGGGCGTGTTCGGGATCGGGCTGGGCGTCACGGCGTTCACGCTCGGCATGCGGCACGCGTTCGACGCCGACCACATCGCGGCGATCGACAACACGACCCGCAAGCTGATGGCCGACGGCCAGCGTCCGCTGTCGGTCGGGTTCTGGTTCTCGCTCGGGCACTCGACGATCGTGTTCGCGTTGTGCCTGCTGCTTTCGCTCGGCGTCCGCGCGCTGGCCGGGCAGGTCGAGGACGACTCCTCGGCGTTGCACAACGCCACCGGCCTCATCGGGACGTCGGTGTCCGGCGTGTTCCTGTACGTGATCGCGATCCTCAACCTCGTCGTGCTGGTCGGCATCCTCCGGGTCTTCAGGAAAATGCGCCACGGCGAGTTCGACGAAGCCGCGCTGGAGCACCAGCTGGACAACCGCGGCGTCATGAACCGGCTGCTGCGCGGGGCGACGAAGGCCGTGCGCAAGCCGTGGCACATCTACCCCGTCGGCCTGCTGTTCGGGCTGGGCTTCGACACCGCGACGGAAATCGGGCTGCTCGTGCTGGCCGCGGGCGCCGCGACGTTCGCCCTGCCCTGGTACGCGATCCTCGTGCTGCCGATCCTGTTCGCGGCCGGGATGAGCCTGTTCGACACCGTGGACGGCTGCTTCATGAACTTCGCCTACGGCTGGGCGTTCGCGAAGCCGGTGCGCAAGATCTTCTACAACATCACGGTGACCGCGCTGTCGGTCGCGGTGGCGCTGGTGATCGGGACCATCGAGCTGGTGTCGATCCTCGCCGAGAAGCTGGACATCACTTCGGGGCCGCTGGCCGCGATCGCGTCGGTGAACCTGGACTACGTCGGCTTCGGGATCGTGGGGTTGTTCGTGCTGACCTGGGTCATCGCGCTGGCGGTGTGGCGGTTCGGGCGGATCGAGGAGAAGTGGTCGGCGAAGCTGTCCGGTTGACGCTCAGCGCGAGCGCCGCGACGGCGGCGAGCGCCCCGGCCGGGCCGACCCACCCCGGCCCCGCGGCGGCGAGGACGATCCCGCCGAGCGCCGGGCCGAGCGCGCCGCCGACGTAGATCGCCGAGCCGTTGACGCCGAGCGCGACGGTCGGGACGTCCGGCGCGATCGTGAAGAGCCGGTGCTGCTGCGGCACCATCAGCATCCCGCCGAAGACACCGGCGAACACCGCGAACAGCAGCGCACCGGGCAGGGACCGCACCGCGAGGTCCACGACGGCGAGCACGACCGCGGTGCCGGCCAGGGACAGCGCGCGGACCCGCACCGGGCCGAGGCGGTCGGTCGCGTGGCCGGTGACCGTCGTCCCGGCGAGCTGGCCGAGCCCGAACCCGACGAGCACCCACGACAGCACGGCGCCGCTCGCGACCGGCGCGACCAGCACCGGCAGGTAGACGAACACGGTGAACCCGGCGAGCGTGCCGAGGACCGTGATGAGCAGGACGCGGGCGACCGCCGGCCGCACGACGACCGCGAGCCGCTCGCGCAGTCCCGCCGCGGGCACGCGAACCTCGGGGATGACCGGGATCAGCACCGCGACGACGACCGCGACGACCCCGATCGCCCACATCACCGCGCGCCAGCCGAGCCACTGCCCGGCGAGCACGCCGATCGGGACGCCGAGCACCATCGAGACGCTCATCCCGGCGGCGACCGTGGACAGCGCCCGGCCACGCCGCTCGTCGGAGGACAGGGCGCCGGCGAGGACGTAGGCGTTGGACTGGAACGCGGCCGCGCCCACCGCCGCGACCACCCGGGCGAGGGCGACCACGGCGAACGTCGTCCCCAGTGCCTGCCCGGCCATGCCGGCGGTGAACAGCACCATGCCGCCGGCCAGCACCCACCGGCGGTCCCAGGTGCCGGTGAACGCGGCGATGAGCGGCGACGCGACCGCGTACGTCAGGGCGAAGACCGTGGCGAGCTGACCCGCGACCGGCTCCGTCACGTGCAGGTCGGCGGCGATGACCGGCAGCAGGCCGTTGAGCACGAACCCGTCGGTGCCGACGGTGAACGTGCCGACCGCGAGGACGAGCAGGACCCCCAGCCGATCATTAGATGATCGTCGAATCGTCATGCGGTCATGATGGAGCTATACTTTGATCGTTGTCAAACGATCCAAGTGTTGGGAGACCACGGTGGCCCGGACACTGCCCCAGCCGGCGCGCGAAGCGATCGAGATCGTGACGGTGCTGCAGGCGCTCGCCGACCCCGTGCGCCTGGAGATCGTCCGCGAGCTGGCGCAGGAGACCGAGCCGCGCAGCTGCGCGCTCGAGGAGTACGACCTCGACATCACCGCCGCGACGCTGTCGCACCACTGGCGTGTGCTGCGCGAAGCGGGGTTGACCACGACTACCGTCGAAGGCCGCCGGCGGTGGATCGTGCTGCGGCGCGACGATCTGCAGAAGCGGTTCCCGGGATTGCTGAACGCCGTTCTGGCCTAAGAAGCCGCGTCCGAAATGGACTTCGCTTCGCGCGCACCGGCTTCGAACGCTTCACAGCAGAAGAGCAGCCACGCGCGGACACCTTCGGGCTCACCGCTCGCAAAGCCTTCCGCTGCTTCGAGATAGCGCGGGACGCGGCGGAAGAACGCGACTTCGGGGACGCTCAACGCCTTGGGGTCCAAGCCCGTCGCGACCATCGTCAGCCGGGCGGCCGCGCGGGCCACGACGCCGTCCGCGCTGCCGAACGGCTTGAGCGCCAACAGTTCTCCGTGCACCACGGCCGTCAGCACCGGGCCAGGCACCGACGTCGCGCCGGTGACCAGCTGGGCCAGCAGCTCGAGCCGACCGCCGCCGGAATGCGGGCGCCCCAACGCATCCAGGTCGTCGACGAGGTCGGCCGCGGCGAGAACGTGCAAGCGCGCCAGGGCTTGCAGAGGCGCGCGGCGCCACGTCGGGAGCAACGTTTCGAGAGTCTCCGCGACGCGCAGCGCGCCGGCCAGCACGGGGTCCGCCACCGCGCCGTCGGCGGGCAGCTCGGGGTTCGCGCCTTCGATGCCGGCGGACGCGCGGGCCGCACGGACCGACGCCTCGGCCGCGGTCGCCGCGCCGCCGCGGAGGTTGGCCGGGAGGCGGTGGACCGCGAACACCGCGTCCTGCGCGGACTTCGCCGCCGCCGCGACGCCTTCGAGGTCGAGGAGGGGCTTGAGCGGATCAGGCATCGAGGACCTGGCCTTCGCGGGAGACCACGGGCGGCAGCACCGACCACGGGAAGTTGATCCAGCGGTCGGTGTGCCGCCAGACGTACTCGCACTTCACCGTCGAGTGGGGCTTCTCGTAGACGACGGCCGAGCGCACCTCGGCGACGTGCTCGAGGCAGAAGTCGCGGACCAGCTTGAGCGTCGCGCCGGTGTCGGCGACGTCGTCGGCGATCAGCACCTTCTTGCTCGTCAGGTCGACGACGTTGGGCACCGGCGGCAGCATCACCGGCAGGTCGAGGCGCTGGTCGACGCCGGTGTAGAACTCGACGTTCATCACGTGCAGGTTCTTCACGTCGAGCGCGTAGCCGAGCGCGCCGGCGACGAACAGGCCACCGCGGGCGATGGAGAGGATGAGGTCCGGCGCGAAGCCGTCGTCGGCGATGGTGTGAGCCAGTTCACGGCTCGCCGTGCCGAACAGCTCCCAGCTCAGCTCTTCCCGCTCTTCGCCCATCGAACTTGCCCTTCGTCGTGGTCGACTGAGCATAGGCAACCTCGAAGTGGCCTTTGACAATGCTCGAAAATTGGCTATCACAGGAAGCCAATGCGCCGCTTACGGTGAGCAGGTGAGTGACTGGAACACCCGACCGACCCTGTCCGGCGAGCACGTGCGCCTGGAGCCGCTGACGCTCGAGCACGCCAAGGGCCTGCTCGAGGCCGGCGCCGATCCGGGCATCTGGGCGTGGCTGAGCATCCGGCAGCCGGGGGATCTTCCGGCGGCCGAGCGGATGGTCGCGCACGCGCTCGCCGACCCCGCGCGCCGGGCGTTCGCGCAGATCGACGCCGCGTCCGGGCGCGTCGCCGGGACGACGTCGTACTACCAGGTCGTCGAGCAGCACCGGATCCTGTCGATCGGGCACACGTGGATCGGCGCGGACTGGCAGCGGACCGGGCTGAACACCGAGGCGAAGCTGCTCCTCCTGCGGCACGCATTCGAAACCCTTGGCGCGCAACGGGTCGCCTGGGAGACCGACATCCGCAACCTGCGTTCGCAACGCGCCATCGAACGGCTTGGCGCGCTACGCGAAGGCGTCCTGCGCGCACACCGGATCCGGCCGGACGGGTCGTCCCGCGACACCGTCACCTATTCGATGCTGGCGCCGGAATGGCCGGCCGCGAAGGCCCGGCTGAACGAACGCTTAGTCACCGCGGCTCGCCTGCCTCGGTGAAACGGCCGGGCAACGTGGGTGCAACCTTTTACAAGGCGGACTAACGTCGCTAGCGTGCCGCTAGCCGTCATGTCGGCGCACTACAGGAGGCCTTGCAACCATGACCGAGCAGTCCCCCGCTCTGGACAACCTGCTCACCGAGAGCCGCACGTTCCCGCCCAGTGACGAATTCGCTGGCCAGGCCAACGCCAAGGCCGATCTCTACGCCGAGGCGGACGCCGATCGCGAAGCGTTCTGGGCCAAGCAGGCGGAGCGGCTGACGTGGGACACGAAGTGGACCACGGTACTGGACTGGACCAATGCACCCTTCGCGAAGTGGTTCGTAGGCGGCAAGCTGAACGTCGCGTACAACTGCGTCGACCGGCACGTCGAGTCCGGGCACGGCGACCAGGTCGCGATCCACTGGGTCGGCGAGCCGGGTGACACGCGGGACATCACCTACGCCGAGCTGAAGACCGAGGTTTCCAAGGCCGCCAACGCACTCACGTCGCTGGGCGTCACCGCCGGCGACGTCGTGGCGATCCAGCTGCAGATGGTCCCCGAGGCCATCTTCGCGATGCTCGCGTGCGCGCGGATCGGCGCGCTGCACAACGTCGTCTTCGGCGGCTTCTCGCCGACGGCGCTGCGGGCGCGCGTCGACGACGCCGCCGCGAAGATCGTGATCACCTCCGACGGCCAGTTCCGCCGCGGCAAGGCCGCGCCGATGAAGGCCAATGTCGACGAAGCGCTCGAAGGCGCCGAAACCGTCGAGAAGGTCATCGTCGTGAAGCGCACGGGCGACAAGCTCGAGGGCGACGTCCCGTGGACCGACGACCGCGACCTGTGGTGGCACGAGCTCGTCGACGGACAGTCCGAAGAGCACACTCCCGAAGCGTTCGACAGCGAGCACCCGCTGTTCATCCTCTACACGTCCGGGACGACCGGGAAGCCGAAGGGCATTCTCCACACGTCGGGCGGCTACCTGACGCAGACGGCATACACGCACCACAACGTCTTCGACCACAAGGCCGGCGAAGACGTCTACTGGTGCACCGCGGACATCGGCTGGATCACCGGCCACAGCTACATCGTCTACGGCCCGCTCGCCAACCGCGTCACGCAGGTCGTCTACGAAGGCACGCCGAACACCCCGCACGAGGGGCGGCACTGGGAGATCGTCCAGAAGTACAAGGTCTCCCTCTACTACACCGCGCCGACGCTGATCCGCACGTTCATGAAGTGGGGTGCGGAGATCCCGGAGAAGTACGACCTGTCGTCGCTGCGGGTGCTGGGCTCGGTCGGCGAGCCGATCAACCCCGAGGCGTGGATCTGGTACCGCGAGAACATCGGCGCGGGCAAGGCCCCGATCGTCGACACGTGGTGGCAGACCGAGACCGGCGCGATCATGATCTCGCCGCTGCCGGGCGTCACGTCGACCAAGCCGGGTTCCGCACAGAAGGCGCTGCCGGGCATCTCGGCGAAGGTCGTCGACGACACCGGCACGGAGGTCGCGCACGGCGGTGGCGGGTACCTGGGGCTCGACAAGCCGTGGCCGTCGATGCTGCGCGGGGTCTGGGGCGACGAGGAGCGGTTCAAGGAGACGTACTGGTCGCGCTTCAAGGAGCAGGGCTTCTACTTCGCCGGCGACGGCGCGAAGTACGACAACGACGGTGACATCTGGCTGCTGGGCCGCGTCGACGACGTGATGAACGTGTCCGGCCACCGCATCTCGACGACCGAGGTCGAGTCGGCGCTGGTCTCGCACCCGACGGTCGCCGAGGCCGCGGTCGTCGGCGCGACCGACCCGACGACCGGCCAGGGCATCGTGGCGTTCGTGATCCTGCGCGGCAACGCCGTGGACGGCGGCGAGGAGGCCATCCAGGCGCTGCGCAACCACGTCGCCAAGGAGATCGGACCGATCGCGAAGCCGCGGCAGATCATGGTCGTGCCGGAGCTGCCGAAGACGCGCTCGGGCAAGATCATGCGCCGGCTGCTGCGCGACGTCGCGGAGAACCGGCAGGTCGGCGACGTCACCACGCTGGCCGACTCGTCGGTGATGGACCTGATCTCGTCGGGCCTGAAGTCGGGCAAGTCGGAGGAGTGAGCTAGCGTTCTCCCCGTCAGAGCCCTTCCGGCTTCGCGCCGGGAGGGCTCTGTCATGACCCCCCGAGTGGCACGGCTCGAACGCATGTTCTACGCTGTGCCGCGAACCACACCCCCTTCCCCGGGCAAGGAGACGACACGACGATGACCGTGGATGTCCTGACGCACGACGAGGAAACGGCTTCCGCTCCGGCTTCCACTCCGGAGGCTCCCGCTGCCGAGGCCGCTGTCGCCGAGTCCGCGTCCCCCTCTCCGGAAGGCTCGCCCGAGCCGGCCGCCGAGGAAGAGGCCCCCAAGCCCAAGCGCGGCCGCCCGAAGGGTGCGACGGCGTCGACGGCGAAGAAGACCCGCACGGTCGAACTGATCCTCACGGTCACCGGCACCGCCGACGGCGAGTGGCAGGCCGAGCTGAAGAACGGTTCGAAGTGGGTCGCGAAGGGTCTGGAGATCCCCGCGGCGGCGGTGTCGCGCGCGGCCAAGGAGCTGCACGCGGACCTGTCCGGCCCGATCGACGAGGTGATCAACCAGGCCCGCGAGGCGCAGGCGGCGAAGGTCGCGGCGCTCGAGGCCGAGCTCGAGAAGGCCAAGCAGGCCCTCGCCGAGCTGGACGCCTGAGGCTTCACTCCAAGAAACGCCCGGTTCCGCCTCGAGCGGGGCCGGGCGTTTCCGCTTTTCAGGCGATTGGTGGCCGCTCCGGCAAGGGTGACTTGAACTCCACCCACATCGAGTCCGTCAGCGCTTCCACATGGTGGGCCACCCCGCGTGGGTGGACCACCGAATCGCCGGGCTCAAGGACGGCCTCCACGCCGTCCACCGCGCCCCGCAGCCGGCCCGACAGCACGTAGACGATCGAGTCGTGGTCGTGCGCGTGCGTCGGCGAGGCCACCCCCGCCGGGTAGTGGATCAAATACGCCAGCCCGCTCGACGCCGTCTCCAGCAGCCGGAAGCGGCCCTCGCCGCCGTTCAGCGGGAGGCCCTCCACCGTCCGCAGCGGCTGCCACACCTGGTCCTCCATGCCCGACATCATGACCCATCGCGGCTGAGAGTCCACACAGGACGGCTTAGGTAAGGCACGCATCAATTAGGCGTACCTGACAAAAAGAACAAGTCTCGCCACGATTCCCCATTCGTGTTTCACTTGTCCCGTGACCGATATCGCCGTGGAGCACGCCCACGAACCGCACCAGGGCGTGGGCGGCAAGCTGAACTGGCTGCGGGCCGGGGTTCTCGGGGCCAACGACGGGATCGTGTCCGTCGCGGGCATCGTCGTCGGGGTCGCCGGCGCGACCACGGAAAGCACCACGATCCTCACCGCCGGAATCGCCGGGCTCGTCGCCGGCGCCTTTTCCATGGCCGGCGGGGAATACGTCTCCGTGAGCACCCAGCGCGACACCGAACAGGCCTTGCTCCGGCTGGAAAAGCAGGAGCTCAGGACGATGCCGGAGGCCGAGGAGCGCGAGCTCGCCGGGATCTACGAAGACAAGGGCCTCTCGCCGGACCTCGCGAGCCGCGTCGCGCGCGAACTGACCGAAAAGGACGCCCTGCAGGCGCACGCCGAGGCCGAGCTCGGCATCGACCCGGACAACCTGACCAGCCCGTGGCAGGCGGCGTGGGCGTCACTGCTCGCGTTCTCCGTCGGCGCGCTGCTGCCGATCCTGTCCATCGCCTGGACCGGCGTCTCCCTGCGGGTGTGGGCGTGCGCGGCCGCGGTCGTCGTCGGCCTCACGCTGACCGGGTGGGTCAGCGCGAGGCTCGGCGACGCGAACGTGGGGCGCGCGATCCTCCGCAACGTCGGCGTCGGCGCCCTCACGATGGTGGTGACCTACTTCGTCGGGGTGATCTTCGGAGTCACCGTCGGCTAGTGGACGCCCTTCATCAGCTTGCGGATGAACGGGATGCCCAGGAACAGCAGCACGCCGACGCCGATCGCGACGCCGCCGACCGTGCTGAAGTACGGCGCTTCGTCGTCCACCGAGTAGTACTCGGCGAGCTTGCCGGACATCGCGGTGCCGAACGAGATCGACAGGAAGTTCAGCGCCACCATCTGCGTCCGGAACGCCTCCGGCGCGAGCTTCGTCGACAGCGACAGCCCGACCGGCGACAGGCACAGCTCGGCGATCGTGAAGACGAACAGGATGCCGACCATCGCGAGCATCGGGCTCGCGTTCTTGCCGCTGCCCACCATCGGCAGGAACAGCAGGAACGCCGCGCCCATCAGCACGGTGCCGAGGACGAACTTCATCGGCGTCGACGGCTGGCGCTCACCCAGTCTCGTCCACAGCGCCGCGAGGATGGGCGCGAAGACGATGATGAACACCGGGTTGATCGAGTTGACCCAGGACACCGGCAGCTCCCAGCCGAACAGGTTCCGGTCCAGCCGCTGGTCGGTGTAGGCCGCGACGACCGTGAACTGCTGCTGGTACAGCGAGAAGAACACCGCGCTGGCGATGAACATCGGGATGAACGAGAACACCCGGCTGCGCTCGACACTCGTGATCTTGCGGCTGGTCAGGATGACGAGGAAGTAGATCACCGAGATCACGCCGACCACCACGACGACGACATCGGCGAGGTTGCCCGGGTTGACGACCCCGGTGACCACCAGCAGGACGATCGCGGCGACCAGCACGACGGCGGCCCCGATCGCGAGCGCGCGCTGCGACGACGGCAGCGGGTTGGGGATCTCCTTGGCCTTGTCGCCGAGGTTCTTGCGGCCGAACGTGTACTGGATCAGGCCGAGCGCCATGCCGATCGCGGCGAGGCCGAAGCCGAGGTGGAAGCCGACCTCGGTCTGCGCCAGCCCGGTCAGCAGCGGGCCGACGAAGCCGCCGAGGTTGACGCCCATGTAGAAGATCGTGAAGCCGGCGTCGCGCCGCTCGTCGCCGTCGGCGTAGAGCGTGCCGACGATCGCCGTCGCGTTGGACTTCAGCCCGCCGCTGCCGACCGCGACGCACACGAGGCCGACGCCGATGCCGGTCAGGCCCGGCAGCAGGGCCAGGCTGACGTGGCCGATCATGATCAGCACGGCGCTGTAGAACAACGTCCGTTCCGAGCCGAGCAGCCGGTCGGCCACCCACGCGCCGACGACGGCGGAGAGGTACACGAGGCCGCCGTACGCGCCGACGATGCCGAGCGCCGACTCCTGCGCCAGGCCCAGGCCGCCCTGGTCGACCTTGTAGTAGAGGTAGATCGGCAGGATGCCGAGCATCCCGTAGTAGGAGAAGCGTTCCCACATCTCCACGCCGAAGAGGTTCGCCAGCCCTCGTGGGTGCCCGAAGAACCTCGTGTCCTGCTGGACCTCGGTAGAGGTGCTCACAACTCTGTCTTCCTTTGTCTCGGACTTCGTTGTCGCTTGGCATGCTATGAGCACTTCCGGTGAACTCACCACCGGTACCCCTTGTGGCAGTGGCCATAACAGTCGGTGACAAAGGTGTATTAAAATACCGTCAAAGGTGCGCCGGGAAGTCTGGTCGGCAATGGTGATCGACGACCCGAGGAGACGCCGTGTCCCGCCCCTTGACCGAGTTCGCCCGCTACCTGCGCACCGAGACGACCGGCGGCCTCATCCTGCTCGGCGCGACCGCGATCGCCCTGGTCTGGGCCAACTCCCCGCTGCGCGACAGCTACCACGCGCTGCGCGACCTCCGGCTCGGTCCGGAGTTCCTGCACCTGAACCTGACGCTCGGCGACTGGGCGAAGGACGGCCTCCTCGCCCTGTTCTTCTTCGTCGCCGGCCTCGAGCTCAAGCGCGAGCTCGTCATCGGCGAGCTGTCCCGGTTCAAGCAGGCGATCCTGCCGGTCGTGGCCGCGCTCGGCGGCATGGTCGTGCCCGCGCTCGTCGCGCTGTCGGTCGGCTGGGGCACGCCGGGCATCGAACGGGCCTGGGCGATCCCGGTGGCCACGGACATCGCGTTCGCCCTCGGCGTGCTCGCGCTGACCGCGTCGAACCTGCCCTCGAGCGCGCGGGTCTTCCTGCTGTCGCTGGCCGTGGTGGACGACCTCGGCGCGATCGTCGTCATCGCCGTCGTCTTCACGACCGGCTTCGACCTGGTCGCGGTGGCCGTGGCGGTGGCCGCGCTCGCGCTGTACGCCTTCCTGCAGCACCGCCGGGTCCGCACGGCGTGGCTGTACGTGCCGCTCGCGCTGGTCGTCTGGGTCGCCGTGCACTCGGCGGGCATCCACGCGACGATCGCCGGCGTCGCGCTCGGCCTGCTCACCCGCGTCCGGCCCGACGAAGGTGAGGCCGAGGCGCCCGCGTTGCGGCTCGAGCACCGGCTCCAGCCGTGGTCGGCGGCCGTCGCCGTGCCGGTGTTCGCGCTGTTCGCGGCCGGGATCTCGGTCAACGGGGGTGCGCTCGGCGCGGTGTTCACGACGGCGTTGCCGCTCGCGGTGTTCGCCGGGCTGCTCGGCGGCAAGGTCGTCGGGATCCTCGGCGCGAGCGCGCTGGCCGTGAAGCTGCGCGTGGCGGAGAAGCCGCGTGGGATGGGCTGGCGGGACATGGCCGCGTTGTCCGTGCTCGGCGGGGTCGGGTTCACGGTCAGCCTGCTGATCGCGGAGCTGGCCCTGCCCGAGGGGACGAGCGAGCTGACCAAGGCGGCGGTGTTGATCGCGTCGGCGACGGCGTCCCTCCTGGCGGCGGCCCTGCTACTCCGCCGTAGCAAAGTGCACGCCCGAATCTCCGACACACTGTGACGCCGCCGCGCCCGGTTTCCGGACACATGGCACGATGACCCGGTGAGCAGCCCCAAGCACGAACGCACCGGCCCCGACGGCGTGGGGGCCGTGCCTTACCTCCCGCTGTCCTCCGACACCGACGTCCCCGGCGACCAGTCGATCGGCAGGCTTGTCGGCGACGCGACCCAGCACATCTCGACCCTGGTCCGGGCGGAGATGGAGCTGGCGAAGTCCGAGCTGGTCGGCGAGGTGAAGAAGGGCCTCAAGGGGGCCGTCTACTTCCTGATCGCGCTGACCGTCCTGCTGTACAGCTCGTTCTTCTTCTTTTTCTTCCTGTCCGAAGGCCTCGCGGACTGGTTCCGGCCGCTGCACCGCTGGGGCGCGTTCGGCATCGTGTTCGTCCTGATGCTGCTGGTCGTGGCCGTGGCCGGGTTCTTGGGCTACCGCAAGGTGAAGAAGTTCAAGGCGCCCGAGCGGACGATCGCCAGCGTCAAGGAGACGGCGGCCGCGCTCAAGCCGCAGAAGGCGCCCGACGCCGACCTGACCACCACGCGCGACTGAGTCGTTGCACCCGTCCCCCGACCCGTCGAGCGTCCGGCTCGACGGCCCGTGGGCGCACCGCGACGTGTCCGCGAACGGCATCCGGCTGCACGTCGCCGAGCTCGGCGAGGGGCCCGTCGTCGTGCTGCTGCACGGGTTCGCCGAGTTCTGGTGGACCTGGCACCACCAGCTGCGCGCGCTCGCCGAAGCCGGGTTCCGCGCGGTCGCCGTCGACCTGCGCGGCTACGGCGACTCGGACAAGCCGCCGCGCGGCTACGACGCGTGGACGCTCGCCGGTGACGTCGGCGGCCTGATCAAGTCGCTGGGGGCGCGCCGCGCCCACCTCGTCGGGCACGCCTGGGGCGGCCTGCTCGCCTGGACGGTCGCGTCGCTGCACCCCCGGCTCGTCTCGTCGGTGACGGCGATCGGCGCCGCCCACCCCCTCGCGCTGCGCTCGTCGGTCCGCCCGTGGCGCGGCCAGGGCCGCGCGGCCGGGCACCTCTTCCGCTTCCAGCTGCCGATGGCGCCGGAGAAGTGGCTCGTGAAGAACGACGCCCAAGCCGTCGCGGACCTGTTCGGCGCCTGGGCCGGGAGCCGCTGGCGGTCCACTCCGGACTTCGACGGCAGCGTCGAGGCCTTCCGGCAGGCGATGCTCGTCCCCGGCGTCGCGCACAGCGCCCTCGAGTACTACCGGTGGGCGTTCCGCGCGCAGTTCCGCGGTGAGGGCCGCCGGTTCACCGACGTCGTGGGCGGGCGGATCGCGGCGCCGACCCTGCAGCTGCACGGGGCCGACGACACCTGCATCCTCCCCGAGACGGCGACGGCGTCGGTGCGATGGGCGGGCCCGCACGCCGAGCCGGAGCTCTGGCCGGGCGTCGGGCACTTCCCCCACCTCGAGGCACCGGACCGCACGTCGGCGGCGCTAGTGGACTTCCTCGAGTGAGATGGCGTTCTTCGCCCGCTCGGTCGACTCCTCCGACGGACCACCGGTCGGGTTCTCCGTGGCCAGCGCCTGGTTGAGCGTCACGAACGGCCGCATCCGCCGTTCGTAAGCCGCGAAGGCGGTTTCGTGCTCCGCGCGGCCCAGTTCCTGCGCGAGGACGTACGCGCCGACGAGCGCGAGGCTCGTTCCCTGGCCGGACAACGCGGACGCGCAGTAGCCGGCGTCCCCGACGAGCACCACGCGGCCGGCCGACCAGCGGTCCAGGTGGATCTGGGCCATCGCGTCGAAGTAGAAGACGTCCGCGTCCGCCATCGCTTCCAGCAGCTTCGGCACCTCCCAGCCGACGCCGCCGAGCCGCTCGGCGATCAGCCGCTTCTGCTCCGCGACGGCCATCCGCGGCAGGGGCTCCGAGCCGAAGCCGAGCGTCACGCGCAGTTCGGTGTTGTCGCGGACCGGGTAGACCACGCCGCCGGTTTCGTCGTGCCGGAACCAGACCTGCCAGTCCTCGAGGCCCAGGAAGTTGGCCGTGGGGAAGATCGCCAGGTACTGGCCGAGGTGGCGGACGAACTCCTCCTCCGGCCCGAAGGCCAGCCGCCGCACCGCCGAGTGCAGGCCGTCCGCGCCGACGACCAGGTCGAACGTCCGGAAGCCGCCGTGCTCGAACTCCACGCGCACGCCGTGCGGCTCCTCGGTCAACGCCGTGATCGCGTCGCCGAAGACGTACTCCACGTCGGTCGCCTCGTGGAGGATCGCGACGAGGTCGTCACGCAGGATTTCGAAGTCGGCGCTGTCGAGCCGCCCGCTGCTGTAGGTGAACTCCTCCGACCGGAACAGCTCCCGGCCCTGACCGTCCACCATGGACATTCCCCGCATCCGGGTACGCAGCGCGCGCATCCGGTCGCCGAGGCCCATCCGGTCGACGACGTCGAGCGCCGCCCCGCGCACGTCGATCGCCTGGCCGCCGGTGCGCGGGCCGGGCGCGCGCTCCACCACGGTCACGGCGAAGCCCTGGCGCGCCAGGAACCAGGCGAGCGTCCCGCCGGCGACGCCGGCCCCCGAGATCAGCACGTTCCGCATCTTGTCCTCCAGAGTCGTACACTTCCTCCGTTCAGCCTGGAGTTGCCCCAGCTGGAAGCCAAGTTCTGTGCTAGCACAGATGGGCCGCTGTACTAGAACAGGAGACCGCCGTGAAGTACCTGGCCATCGCCGACGAGCTGCGTGGCCGGATCGCCCGCGGCGAGCTCGCTCCCGGCGCACGGGTGCCGTCGACCCGGCGGCTCGCGACCGAGCACGGCGTCGCGATGGCGACCGCGGCGAAGGCGCTGGCCCTGCTGGGCCAGGAAGGCCTGGTGCACGCCGAGCCGCGGTCCGGCACGGTCGTCGCCGGCCGCAACCACCGCGGCGGCGGCCGGCGCGGGCTGACCCGCGAGCAGCTCGTGCGGACCGCGATCGCGATCGCCGACGCCGAAGGCCTCGCCGCGGTGTCGATGCGGGGCGTCGCGGCCCGCCTCGGCGTCGCGGCGATGGCGCCGTACCGGTACGTGCGGGGGAAGGACGAGCTGGTGCTGCTGATGGCCGACGCCGCGTTCGGCGAGCACGGCTACCCGGCGAAGCCGTCCGGGGACTGGCGCGAACGGCTGACGCTCGGCGGCCGCACGCTCTGGTCGCTCTTCAAGCGCCACCCGTGGCTGGCGCAGCTCGGGCCGATCACGCGCCCGCTGCCGCTGCGCAACCTCGCCGTCCACGGCGAGTGGGCGCTCTCCGCGCTGGCCGAGCTGGACGTCGACGCCGCGACGCTGTGCGACCTGCACGTCCTGTTCTTCAGCCACGTCCAGGGCATGGCAGTCCACCTGGAACGCGAGCAGAGCGCGCTGGCGTCGTCCGGGCTGACCGAAGAGGACTGGATGGACCACCAGGGCCCCGCGGTCGCGGCGATGACGGCCGGGCACCCGACGTTCGCCAAGATGCTCGCCGACCTGACCGAGACCGGCTACGACCTCGTCCTCGACGACATCGTCGAGTCGGGCATGCGGGCGCTGCTGGACGGCCTCGCGCTGCGGTTCGGGCGTTAGGCCGCGCAGGAGCCGGTCGACACGTTCGTCGTCTGCGACGGCGCCGCGTCGACCTCGGCCCGCACCTGCTCGGCCGTCAGCGTGAAGCCGGTTTCCGGGTCCTCGACCGCCGCGCCGAACACGACGCCGATGACCCGGCCGTCCGGCGTCACCATCGGGCCGCCCGAGTTGCCGCTGCGGATCTCGGCGCGGACCGTGAAGACGTCCCGCTGCACGGTGTTGGCGTCGTAGATGTCCGGGCCGCGCAGGTTGATCCGGCCGCGCACCCGGGCGGGCGTCGCGCGGTACGGGCCGTCGAGCGGGTAGCCGAGCACGATCGCGCTGTCGCCCGCGAGCGCCGTCTCGGACGCGAACTGCAGGGCCGGGGCGCGCAGCCGCGGCACGGCGAGCACCGCGATGTCGACCTCCGGGTCGAAGTAGACGACCCGGGCCGGGTAGTCGCCCTGGGTCGTCTCGATGCCGACGGTGTCGGTGCCGGCCACGACGTGCGCGTTCGTCATCACCCGCTGCGGCGCGATCACGAACCCGCTGCCTTCCAGCGACCGCGAGCACGAGCTGGCGCTGCCGCGGATCTTGACGATGCTGCCGTGCAGCTGCTGGACGGTCCCGCTGCTCTGCAGCGCCGGGTCCGGCGGCGAGGTGTCGGCCGTCGGGGCCTTCTGGAACGGGTCGACGATGGACGGGAAGCCGGACGCGTCGAGCAGCTTGCGCAGCTGGCTCGGGAAGCCCTGCGCGGCCTCCGGCATGGCGTCGTTGACCTTGCCGAGCACCACCGAGCCGTTGATCGCCTTGGCGAGCCCCGGCACGCCGGACACGGTCGTCAGCGGCGTCGCGATCAGCCACGCCACCACGAAGACGACGAGGGCCTGCACGATCGCGCCGAGCGTCTTGTCGATGCCGGAGAGCCGGTCCGGGTTGATCTTCTGGCGGAGCTTGCGGCCGACGTAGACGCCGATCGCCTCGCCGAAGGCGACGAGGAACACGACGGTCGCGACCGCGAAGGCGACCTTCCAGACCGGGTCGTCGAAGAAGGCGACGACCACCGGCGCGAGCTTGATCCCGGCGAGCGCGCCGAGCACGACGCCGACGAGCGACGGCAGCGCGACGATCACGCCCTGGTATGCGCCGGACACCGCCGCCAGCACGGCCAGCAGCAGGACCAGCACATCGACCCAGTTCACCGCGTCACCCTTCCGTCAACCGCGCCTGGTAGGCGGCGAGCGCCTCGTCGAGGTCCCGGACGTCGCCCGAGTCCCATTCGCGCTCCCAGCCTCCCAGGCCGAGCAGGACGGACAGCAACCCGGCGGTGAAACCCCAGACGAACAGGCCCGAGACCTCGAACGCCGGGCCCTTCCACGGTGCGCCGGCCTTCTGGACCATGAAGCGGTTGGCCGGGTCGGCCAGGTCGGCGAGCGCGACGCGGGCGACGGACGCCGTCTCGCCGGGGTCGACGGCGTGCACCGGCGACGGCGTGTCCCAGTGCGCCAGCACCGGCGTCACCGCGAACTTCGAGACCGGGACGAACAGCTCCGGCAGCACCGCGACCGGCCGGACCCCGGCCGGGACGACCCCGGTCTCCTCCTCGGCCTCGCGCAGCGCGGTGCCGATCGGGCCGTCGTCGCCGTCCTCGGCGCCGCCGCCCGGGAAGGCGACCTGGCCCGCGTGCGAGCCCAGGGTGTCGGCGCGGCGCTGCAGGAGGACGTCGGGCTCGCCGTCGGCCTCGCGTTCGCCGAAGAGGATGAGCACCGCGGCGGCGCGCGTATAGGTGCCCTCGGGCGGGCTGAACCGGGTGAACGTCTTCGAATCGACCTCGCCGCTGACCTTGACCAGCGGCCGGAGCCACTCGGGGACGGACTCCGGCTCGACCAGCGGTCCGATCATGAAGTCCCTCCCACTGCCGCGCGCACCTGGTCAGTGTTACCGAACAACCGTGGGTTCGCGATGAACCGGACTTCGCCGGACGCGGTGACCAAGTAGGACGCCGGCAGCGCCGAGGGCACCTTGAGCGCCGTCCGGACGGGCCCGCTCTGCCCGTCACCGTCGTAGATCGACGGCAGGTGCACGCCCAGCTTGGCGAGCAGTTCCAAGCCGTCCTTCGCGGGGCTCTGCACCTGGACGCCGAGCACGCGCACGGCACCCGGCTGCTTCGCGTACTCCTGGAGCACGGGCAGCTCGGTCCGGCACGGCTCGCACCACGACGCCCACACGTTGACCAGCACCGGAGACCCGGCGAGGGCCTTGCCGACGTCGACGCTCGCGCCGTCGCCGAGGCAGTCCGCCTTGACGCCTTCGAGCTGCTTCACCGGCTCCTTCGCGCTCGGCGCCGGACACGGCTGGAGCGCCGCCCCGGACCGGGCCGGGCCCAGGTCTTCGGCCGGCTTCGCGGCGCTGTCGCCACCCCCGCGGGGCAGCAGCGCGACGATGAGTGCCACCGCCAGCACGGCGGCGGCGAGCGCCCATTTGGTGACGGTCGTCACCGGGGCGCCGCCAGCTTGAGGATGTGGTCCTTTTCGACGCCTTTGACCAGTTTCGCGGCTTCTTCGAAGCCGGTCGGGCCGGTGCCGTACGACGGGCAGTCCCGGGCCAGCGGGCAGGCGCCGCAGGCGGGCTTCTTGGCGTGGCAGACGCGCCGGCCGTGGAAGATCACCCGGTGCGAGAGCATCGTCCACTCCTTGCGGGGGATCAGCTCGCCGACCGCGTGCTCGACCTTGACCGGGTCGTCCTCGGCCGTCCAGCCCCAGCGGCGGACCAGCCGGCCGAAGTGGGTGTCGACGGTGATGCCCGGGACGTCGAAGGCGTTCCCGAGCACGACGTTGGCCGTCTTGCGGCCGACGCCCGGGAGAGTGACGAGGTCCTCGAGCTTGCCCGGCACCTCGCCGTCGAAGCGCTCGACCAGCGCCGCGCCCAGGCCCATGACGGAGTTCGCCTTGGCCCGGTAGAAGCCGGTGCTGCGGAGGTACTCCTCCAGCTCGGTGCGGTCGGCGCCCGCGTAGTCGGCGGCGGTCCGGTAGCGCTTGAACAGCGCGGGCGTGACGAGGTTCACCCGGACGTCGGTGGTCTGCGCGGACAGCACGACCGCGACCAGCAGTTCCAGTGGAGTGGTGAAGTCGAGCTCGCAGTGGGCGTCCGGATACACGTCGTCCAAGCAACGCTTCATCCGCCTGGCGCGTCTCACCAGAGCTAACCGGCTTTCACCAGCGCCCTCTTGGGGGGCGTTCGTGGTGGCAGGTGGCACCCCGATAGCCTACGGGCGCCGTCGGACGAGCCGGTCAGTGCACCGGTGGACGACCGACACGCCAGAGCACCACCTCGGCGCAGTTTTCCGGCCGCCATGAGCGAGGATCTGGAGTAGATGCTTTTCACTGAGTGTTTCGGGGTCCGGTCATGACTGTCTGGTTCGTCATCCTGGTCCCCCTGGTGATCATGTTCTTCGCGCTGTTCATGGAGCGCGTGGAAAGCCGGCTCAAGCACGTCGCGGTGCAGGAGAACGAGGTCGAAGAGTTCCTCGAGCAGGCGCAACCCAACGAAGTCCGGGCGCTCTACGGGCACGGCATCGGCCGCGCGCTGGAGCTGTTCCGGCTGCGTAGGCTGGGCGGACGGGCAGCCAGGCTACGCGCGCGTCGCGTGCGGAGTTAGGCTCCACGTTCGAACGAGATCATCCGGCGGGCGCGCGTCCGACGGGCGATCTCGGGAGTACGCCCTAGACTGACGCGCAAGTGATCGGCGTCACGCTCTTCCACACACGGGGGAGCGTGAACGTTTCTCGACGAGGAGGCACCCGAGGTGGACGAAACCCTGGCCCGTGCGGGCATTTTCCAGGGTGTGGAGCCGGCAGCGGCGGAGGCGCTGGCCCAGACCTTGGAATCCGTGGAGTTCCCCCGCGGCCATGTCATCTTCAACGAGGGTGAACCCGGCGACAAGCTGTACATCATCCAGTCCGGCAAGGTGAAGATCGGCCGCAAGTCGCCCGACGGCCGCGAGAACCTGCTGGGCATCTTCGGCCCGTCCGACATGTTCGGCGAGCTGTCCATCTTCGACCCCGGCCCCCGGACGTCGAGCGCGACCACGGTCACCGAGGTCCGCGCGGTCACCATGGACCGCCCGGCCCTGCGCCAGTGGATCTCGACCCGCCCGGAGATCGCCGAGCAGCTGCTGCGCGTGGTCGCGCGCCGCCTGCGCCGGACGAACAACATGGTCGCGGAACTGATCTTCACCGACGTCCCGGGCCGCGTGGCGCGGGCGCTGCTGCAGCTCGCGCAGCGGTTCGGCAGCCAGGAGGCGGGCCTGCTGCGGGTCACGCACGACCTGACGCAGGAAGAGATCGCCCAGTACGTGGGCGCGTCCCGCGAGACCGTCAACAAGGCGCTCGCCGACTTCGCCCACCGCGGGTGGCTGCGACTCGAAGGCAAGAGCGTGCTGATCCTGGACCCGGAGCGGCTGGCTCGCCGGGCTCGTTGAGTTCTCACGTCGAAGGCCCCTCGGCTTGCCGAGGGGCCTTCGACGTGTCTTGATGTAAACAAAGAGCCGGGCGCCACCCCCGACGTGGCGCACCGGCTCTTCGTTTGTCGCGCGGACCATCCCCCGACGATCCGCGCTCCCCGCCCTCCGGGATCAGGCCCCGACCCAAGTGCCGGAGGGAGCTGGGTTCTGTGCTGTTGTTCAACCATCACGGCCCATACCCACGAATTCAAGGCCATTCACTCTCAAGGACGCCGTCCCGGCCGTTTCGTTGCACGAGTTCACGGAGAATATCGTGACTGTTACCCGATCGAGACCCGGTGACGCACGCGACCCGTAAATAACTGGTACTCACGTACCACTCTGCGGCATACTGGTACGCGTGTCCCACTCCGAAGGTCGTACGTCTCTGGCCGACTACCGCGGCGCGCTGACGACCCGCGCCGCCCGGTGGCCCGCCGTCGCGTCCGTGCTCGCGCGCCTGCCGATCGCCATGATCGGCATCTCGGCCCTGCTCTACGTCCAGCGCGAGACCGGGTCCTTCGCCGCCGCCGGGCTCGTCTCGGCCGGTTCGCTCGTAGGCGTCTCGGTGGGCGCGGTGATCCAGGGCAGGCTGATCGACCGGTTCGGGCCGACGCGGCCGCTGCTCATCGTCTCGGCGCTCCTCGCGCTGTCCATGACCGCCCTGGTCACGGCCATCGAGTCGCACGCCCCGACGACGGTGCTGGTGGCGTTCGCCGCGGCGACCGGCCTGTCGGAGCCGATGGTCGGCTCGGCGTCCCGCGCCCTGTGGACGCGGCTGCTGCCCCCGGGTGGCGCGCGCAACGCGGCGTTCTCGTACGAGGCGATCAGCATGGAGGTGTTCTTCATCCTCGGCCCCGGTGTCGCCGGGCTGCTGGTGCTGGCCCCGTGGGCGGGCACCGGCCTGGTGCTGGGCGTCGCGGTGCAGTTCACCGGCGCGGTGCTGTTCGCGCTGAGCCCGGCGGTCCGCGCGTGGGGTCCGTCCGCGGGTTCGTCCGGCTCGCTGCTGGGCGCGCTGGCCAGCCCGGGCATGCGGACGCTCGCGCTGGCCGCGCTCGGGTTCGGCATGGTGATCGGGTTCGTCGAGGTGGCGGTCCCGGCATCGGCGACCGAAGCCGGCGCTCCGTCATTCGGTGGGCTGCTGCTCTCGGCGTGGTCGCTGAGCTCGGTGGCGTTCGGTGTGGCGTACAGCCTGCGTCCGTGGCCGCGCCGGATGGGCCTGCGGCTGCCGGCGCTGCTCGGTGGCTTCGGGGCGTTGGTGGCGCTGCTCGCGTGGCCGTCGTCGCTGTGGGGGCTGGCGCTGATGATGCTGCTGGCGGGCGCGTTGATCACGCCCCAGTCGACGGCGCACTCGTCGGCGATCGAGCTGGTCGCGCCGTCCGGGACGGCGGCGGAGGCGTTCGGCTGGGTGCTGACGGCGGTGACGCTCGGGCTGGCTGCCGGGCAGTCGGTCAGCGGGTACGTCGTGGAGCACGCCGGTCCGTCGGCGGCGTTCTTGACGGCGAGCGTGGCCGGGTTGGTGCTCGCACTGCTGGTTTGGCTGCTGCGGGGGACCGTCCGGGAGCCCGCTTCGGCCGCCGAGGCTCGGCAGCTGGTCGGCGTCAGCTAGGCATTACCGCAGGTCAGCGGCGGCTGGCGGCGTTTTTGTCGGTGGTCGCCGCTAGCTTTGCGGCATGGACGTCACCGCGCCTGCCCACCGCCTCTCGGCGGCCGTTTCCGCTGCTTCGCGGCTGCTGCCCGCCCGCGCCGGGCTGCGGCTGCGGGCGGACGCGGCCGGGCTGACGGTCGCGGGCAGCGACCCGGATCTGGCCGTCCGGTTCGACTGCCCGGCGACCGCTCACACGGACGGCTCGGTCACCGTCCCGGCGGCCCCGCTGGCCGAGACGCTTCGCACGCTCGACGGCCTCGTGCGCTTGGTCGTCGAAGGCAGCCGGCTGGCCCTGAGGGTCGACAACGCCCGGTTCGCGTTGCCGGTGTTGTCCACCGAGGCCGGCCCACCGGTTGCCGAGCCGCCCCGAGTGTCCGAAGTGGACGGAACGGCGTTCGCGTCGGCGCTGCGGATCGTCGCGGGAACGGCATCGAAGGACGACCCGCTCCCGCTGTTCACGGGAGTCCGGTTGCAGGCGAGCGACCGGCTGACGTTGACGGCGTCGGACCGCTACCGGATGGCGGTGGCCCGGCTGCCACTGCGCTCCCCGGGCGCATTGGACGTCCTGGTCCCGGCAACGCTGCTGACCGAGGCGGCCCGCCAGGCGAAGGGCGTGGTCGGCCTGCACGCGGGCCCGGGCCGGTTCGGGCTGAGCTGGCCGGGCGGCTTGGTGGGAACGGCGGTCCTCGACGCGGGGTTCCTGTCGGAGGACGCGATCCCGTCCTCCGCGGTCGACACGAGGGTGACGCTTTCGGCGGACGCGTTGGCGGCGGCGGTCCGCCGGGTAGGGGTGTACGCGGAGGACCGCCGAGTACTGACGTTGGAGGTCGGCGACGCGCAGGTCCGCCTGGCGAGTGCGCGCCAGGACACGGGCGAAGCGGAGGAGACGCTGAAGGCCGAGGTCAGCGGAGGTCGGACGTCGCCGTCGTTCCAGGCTCGGTACCTGTTGGACGCGCTGCAGGCGTTCGCGGGCGAGCGGGTGGAGTTGTCGATCCAGCCGGGGATGCGGGCGTGCGTCCTGCGGTCGGCGGAGCCCGGGGAGGTGGAGCTGACGTACTACCTCATGCCCATGCTCAGCCGATGATCTCGGTCAGGTCCTTGAGGGCGACATCCGCGGCCGGTCCGTGGGTGAACTGGCTGACGGTCAGATTGGCGCTCCCGAAGCGCTGTTCATAGGCGTCCCGGAGGTGGGGTGACGAACGGCCGAGCGTCCACGCCATGGTCGAGTTACTGTTCCGCAAGTAGTCGATCGGCAATTGGCCGAGGACATAGAGCTCCGCATTGAGCTTCCCCCGATGCAGGACGAGGCCCACCAGGTCGGCTACGAGCCCGCGCTTGCGCATCGCGTCTTTGCCCTTCCACTGCCCCGCTTTGAACTCGGCCACCCGACGGTCTGTTTCGAGGTCGAACTTCCGGCTCGGGTCGTTCCCAGCAGCTAGGGAGGGACGGCGAACGATCCGCTCGCCGGGTTCGAGGATCTTCGGCAATGCGCGGACGATCACCGCTGCGTGGATGAGGTCGTTGATGCGGCCGGCGTGCTGACGAACCAACAACGCGGCCTCAAGCAGCTCATCAGTCATGCCGCCGTCCCAGTCATCGACCTTGCCGAGATCGGCTCCGTCGAGCTGCTGCTCCATGCGGCCGATGCGAGCGGTGAGGTCTTCGGCTGTCAGAAACTCGACGAGGGAAGCAAAGGCTCTCCCCGGCTTCGCCAAGTCGGACCCGGCGTCTGAAAACTCCTGACCAGTGGGCTCCTGGGGCAGCGGACTGGTGGGAAAGCCGAGCCGGCGGAGGTGCCGGATCGCCGTGTGCGAGATGAACTCGTTCCGCGACACCCCCAGAGCGCGCTCGAAGAGTTGCCTCGGCGGCCACCGCTGGTCTCCGATGACGACCCAATGCGTGCGGATCGGCTCTGGACCACCCCGCGCCGCCGCGCTCAGCACGTCGGCGCGGGTCAGCCGGTGCTGCTCGCCGTTGAGTACGAAGTCGATCGCGCGCTCGTCGTTCACAGGCTGTGAGTCGCGCGCGCCGCTTCTCCTGCTACACCGGCTGCAGGGTGCCGAAGCGCTTCAACGTCCGGATCATCGGGGCCGTCTCCACCCGCTGGACCCCCGCCAACCCACCCAAGTCATCCGCCAAATACGCGTACAACGCCGCGTCGTCGCGGCAGCCCACGTTTGCCACCATGTTCGCCGGGCCCGTGGTCGCCGCCGCGAAGGCCACCTGGGGGTGCTTCGCCAGCGCGCGCCCCGTCGGCTCCAGCGCCGATGGGGCCACCGTCAACCACAACGTCGCCGTCAGCGGGTAGCCCAGCAGGGCCGCGTCCACCTCCACGTCGAAGTACAACGCTCCCGACCCCCGCAACGCCGACAACCGACGACGGACCGTCGACTCCGAACGGCCCGACGCTGCCGACAATGTCGACATGTCGGCACGGCCGTCGTGGGCCAGTGCCGTCAGCAAGCCCACGTCGCCCGGCTCCGGGACATACGGAACCGGCCTCAGAGCCGGCCGCAAAGCGACGACCTGAGCGGAAGACAACGCGCCGGCCCGGCCCGGCCAGCCCGCCGGCCCGCCGGCGAAGCGCCGCAACAGCCGGTACGCCGTCATCGACACCACTCGCGGGGTCCGCGGCAACTGCCCCAGCAGCAGCCCGTCCGTCTCCTCGCGCAGCGGCGCCCGGATGAAACACACGATCTCCGTGCCGCCCGACATCAGGCTCACCCACTGGGTGTCCGACCGCCGGGCCAAGGCCGCGGCGATCGCCCCGGCCGCGTCCGGGACGCAGCGCAACCGGACCAGCCAGTGCACCTGCCCCAGCGGCGCCGCCTCCGGGACGCCCACCACCCGCAGCACGCCGGCCGAGCGCAGCTTCCGGTAGCGGCGCGCCACCGTCTGGTCCGACACCCCCAGCACCGACGCGATCGTGCTGAACGACGCCCGCCCGTCCAGCTGCAACGCGTGCGCCAGGCTGCGGTCCAGGTCGTCGAGCAAGCCGGATTCCACCAAATCAGCCTATTCGGTGTCGGATTCCGCGCACAACAGGAGCGCGGAGGGAACAAAAGACCGTGAGCCCGAATCCTGGAGTAATGCACATCGACCACACGGTCTTCCTGACCAGGGACTACGAACGCACCTGGCAACGCTACGAGCAGCTCGGCTTCACGCTCAGCCCGCCGTCACGGCACTTCGCGGCTCCGACCGGCACGAGCGAACCCCTCCCGAGCTGCACCGCCAACCGCTGCGCCTACTTCGGCGGCTCCTTCCTCGAACTCATCGGCATCGTCGACGAAGCCGCCGGCGACCCGTGGCGCGTCCTGCCGATCCTCGACGCCCGCGGCGACGGCCTGCACGGCTGCTCCTTCGGCGTCGACGACTCCGACGAGGCCTCCAGAAGACTGCAAGAAACCGGCCTCTCGACGTCGGGAGTGCTCAACCTGCACCGGGACGTCGAACTGCCGGAAGGCACTCGCACCGCCCGCTTCCGCAGTGTCCACATCAGACGCGACCGCACTCCCGAAGGCATCCTCCACACCGCCGAGCACCTCACTCCCGAGTACGTCCACCAGCCGCGCTACCTCGACCACCCCAACGGCGCCAAAGCCGTCGCCGGGATCGTCCTCGTCGTCCCCGACGACGAAATCGCCGCCTACCGGCAGCGCTACGACCTCATCACCGACGGCCGGGACCTCGTCGACATCGTCGGCGTGAACGACCTCCTACCGGGCGAAACCCCGAAAGAACTGCCCTACTTCGCCGCGCACGGTGTCGTGGTCGCGGATCTGGCGAAAGCGCGGACACTGATCGAGCAGCACGTCCCGACCACGACCCACCACAACGGATTCTTCGTCGGCGCCAAGGACGCCCTCGGAGCCGCCGTCTACTTCGAACCGGAGGCACGATGATCGTCGAAACCACCGCCGGCCGGATCCGCGGCACCGCGCAAGAATTCAAAGGAATCCCTTACGCCACTGCGAAACGCTTTGAATCACCGGCCAAACCGAAGCCGTGGACCGGCGTCCGCGACGCGCTGGAGCCCGGCCCGGCGGCGCCGCAACCGCCGTCACGCCTCGAGCACGCCCTCGGCCCGATGCCGCTTCCGCAGAGCGAGGACTGCCTGAGCCTCAACGTCTTCACGCCGTCGACCCGCGGGAGCCGGCCGGTGCTCGTGTGGCTCCACGGCGGTGGGTTCTCCAGCGGCTCGGGCGGTCAGGTCTGGTACACCGGCACGCGCCTGGCCCGCGAGGCGGACGTCGTCGTCGTGACGCTCAACTACCGCCTCGGCGTGCTCGGATTCCTGCACGCCGACGGGATTCCGCCGAACCTCGGGATCGCCGACCAGCTCGCCGCGCTCGAATGGGTCCGGGACAACATCGCCGCGTTCGGCGGGAACCCGGCCGAGGTCACGCTCAGCGGGCAATCGGCCGGCGCGCAGTCGACGCTCGCCCTGTGGTCGTCGCCGCGCGCCGACATCAAGCGGATCGCGCTGCAGAGTGCGCCGCTGGGAATGCGACCGTCCACACCGGACGAAGCCGCGGTGTCCGCCGAACGGTTCACCGAAGCCGTGAAAGACGACATCCGCACGGCCCCGATCGACCAGCTGCTCGCCGCGCAGCTCTCCGTACCCGGCAAGCCCGGCTCGATCGAACCGCCGTTCCAGCTGGTCGCCGACGACGACCTCGTGGCGGAGGACCTCATCGAAGCCGCGCCCGAGGGCCCGGCGCTGATCAGCTGGACGCGCGAAGAACTGCGCGCCTTCGTCCCCGACGCGCCCCGAGAAGTGATCGACGAAGCGAACGGCTTCTTCACCAGCGACCGGCTGGCGAAGAAACTCAACGCCTTCACCTACCGCTTCGACTGGCAGGCCCCGGGCAACCGGTTCGGGGCCTGCCACTGCATCGACATCCCGTTCCTCTTCGGCACCCACGACGTCTGGGACGCGCCGATGCTCGAAGGCGCCCCGGAGGGCCTGGAGAACGCGACCGGGCTGCGCGAAGTGTGGGCCGCCTTCCTCCACGGAGAACGGCCCGACACGCTCAGCCCGCCGAAGCTGCCTTGACCGCGGCTTCGACCTCGGCGAAGGACGGGTTGACCAGCGCGGTCGACCCGACGATCACGGTCGGCACCGTCTCGTTGCCGTTCGCGACCTCGCGCACGCGCGCGGCGGCGGCCGGGTCCTCCCAGATGTTGATCTTGCGGACGGTGAAGCCGCTCTTCGACATCGGCCGATCCAGCGCGGCGCAGAAGCCGCACCCCGGGCGCCAGTAGAACTCGACCTCGACGTTGCTCATCCCTGTTCCTCCGACCGCAAGTAGTCCAGCTGCGCCTGCACGCTCAGTTCGGCCGGCGCCCACAGCGCCCGGTCGACGTCGGCGTACACGACCTCGACGACCTGGCGCGGGGTGGCGTCCGCACCCAGCTCCTTCAGAGCCGAACGCACCTGGTCCAGCCGCTGTTCCCGGTGGGCAAGGTACTCGCGCGCGGTCGCGGGCAGATCGGGGAGCTCTGGACCGTGCCCCGGCAGCCCCAGCGTGCCCGCCGGCAGCTCGATCAGCTTCCGCAGCGAGCGCAGGTAGTCGCCGAGGTCGTGCAGCACGGTCGTGCCGCGGCCGAGGATGGTGTCGCCGGTCAGGACCTGACCGTCGAGCACCAGCGACACCGAGTCGGCGGTGTGCCCCGGCGTGTGCAGGACCCGGAGGGAGACACCGCCCGCCGTGATCACGTCGCCGTCCACAAAGGACGAAGCGCCGATGCAGAGCGACGGGTCGAACGCCCGCACCGGCGCGCCGACGCGCTCGGCGAACCACGGCGCGCCCTCGGCGTGGTCGGGGTGGAAGTGGGTGAGCAGCACCAACTCGACGTCGCCGACACCGGCCAGCAGTTCGAGGTGCTCGAGATCGCGGTAGCCGGGGTCGACGACAACGGCCGGCGAGTCCGGCGTCGCCCGCAGCACCCAGCTGTTGGTGCCTTCGAGCGTCATCGACGACGGGTTGTTCTCCAGCAGCACCGACGCCGTCTCGGAGACCTGGCGCAGCACGCCGTACGCGGGGGCAGTCATCGCTTCTCCAGCACGACGCGGACGTGGTCGTTCTCGCGGACGAGCGTCGGCGCGATGCGGACGATCTCGCGCTGCTCGTTCAGGATGTCGTCGGCGGTCGAGAACTTCGCCAGCTCGCTGAGCGTCAGCCAGGTCGGCGGCATCAGCATCCGGCGGCCTTCGCGCGCGTCGGTGATCGCGTCCTCCGGGCGCTGCCAGCCGGAGCTCGACGCCTCCGACGTCGCGCCGTCGGCCTGCTGCCCGTCCGGCAGCTTCGCGACGTAGAAGCGGGTGTCGTACCGGCGCGGCTCCTGCTCGGGCGTGATCCAGTGCGCCCACGGGCGCAGCAGGTCGGCCCGCAGCGTCAGGCCCGCGTCGGCGAGGAAGCCGGCCAGCGACACCTCGCGCGTCTCGAGGGCCTGGCGGGCGGCCGCGTACGGCGTGACGTCGGTGAGCACGGCGTCCGCGCTGCCCGCGAGCAGCACGCCGGACTCCTCGAACGTCTCGCGCACGGCCGCGCAGGTCAGGGCGCGCGCGAGCGCGTCGTCGCAGCCGAACCGCGAGGCCCACCACGACGGCTCCGGGCCGGCCCACGCCACGGACGCGTCGGCGTCGCGCTTGTCGACCCCGCCGCCGGGGAAGACGGTCATGCCGCCCGCGAACGGCATGCCCTTGACCCGGTGCTGCAGGAAGATCTCGACGCCGTCGGCGCCGTCCCGGACCAGGATCACGGTGGCCGCGTCCTTCGGGACGACGGGCGGCCCGTCGGCGTTGGCGCGGGTGGCTACCCCGGCACCGACGGGGAGGTCGAAGACAAACTCCGTTGGCTGCTCCACCACCGGAACATACCTCCGGCCCCCCGCGTTCCGTCACGCGGTTGTGGCATCCCAGACAGCGGAAAGGCAGCACTTTCCCGGGAAAGTGCCGCCTTCGCCGAAATCGAACTCAGGGAGCGGTCCAGCCGCGCTGGTCGCCGCCGGAGCGGGAAGCGCCGTTGAGCCGCATCTTCGCCGCCTCGGCCCGCTCTCGCTCGGCCAGCTCGGCGTGCAGCTCACGCAGCAGTGCCCGGTCGCGCTCGCTCAGGCTCGGGTCGTCCAGGTCCAGCGCGGGCAGCTCGACGACCTCGTGCATCGACGGCTTGCCCGCGGCGATCTCGCGGCCCTTCTCCGGGTCCTCGGCCAGCGCCTGCCGCAGCTGCGCGACCTCGGCCGGCGTCAGGTCGGCGGTGCGCTCCGCCCGCGTCTCGGACCGGTCGGACGACCGGTCCGCCCGCGACTGGCGGGGCGGCTCCGGGGCGGGCGGCGGCGACACGATCGGCACCACCGGGGCCACCGGCTCCGGCGGGGTCGTCGTGGCCGTGCTCGACCGGATGCTGTGCCTGCTGCCCGACGACTCCGCGACCGGCTCGGCCTTGACCGTCACCGGCGGCTTGGCCGGTTCGGGCCGGTACACCGAGGTGGACGACGTCGTGCTCCCGGTCACCCACGCCGGCGACGCGGCCGCCGAAGCGGCCTGGTGGTACTCGGAGTGCGCGACGCCCGGACCGCTGACCTCGACGACGGAGTGGATCCCGGCCCGGCGCAGCGCCGTGTCGACGCGGAACGCGACGGCGGGCGGGTTGCCCTCCGGTCCCAGCTCGACGAGCACCACGCGCTGCGGCAGCGCGCCCGGCACGCTGCCGGCCGGCGTGTTGCGCCACACCGCGTGCACCGACCGGACGTCCGGCAGCACCTGCAGCGTCCGGTCGAGCGCCTCGGCGATGCCGAACTCCGGGGAGTTCTCGCCGCTGAACCGGTGCGTGTTGACCGGCTCGGCCTCGTCGACCAGCAGGTCGTTCGCCAGCGTCGCGTCCGACCGGCTCATCTCGAGGACGAGCGCGAGCTCGCGCTGCTCGGCGGAGCTGACCGGGATCCGGCCCGCGATGAGCGTGCCGGTGGTCAGCTCGACCGCCTCGTCGATGTGGGCCCGGGCGATCAGCTCACGCGCTTCGGTGAGCGCGCTGTCGTCGATCCGGCCCGCCAGGGCCAGCAACAGGTTGTGCAGGCGCAGGGGCACCGAAAACCCGTCCATGGGCGGGCCGTCGTGGACCTCCACCATTGCCTTGCTCCCTCCCAGCTCGCTGGCGGGCGAGCGTTATGCGGCTACTAGCCGGTTCCCCGCAGCGGCGCCCACGCAGACCAGTTCCGAATCGGCCAGCGCGGCCCGGTGGTACTCCGGCAGGTCGAAGCGCGGCGGGATGACCTCGACGCTGGGCTCTTCGTCGCCCAGAACGCGCAGCACCCGCTGCAGTTCGCCGGTCAACCTCGGCAGACCGTTGAGCGCGGTGATCAGCAGGACGCGCTTGGCCGTGCCCTGCCCGACCACACCGACGTGTCGCCAGCTCTGCCGCACTTCCCCCACGTCCGGGCGTCCTCGCAACGTTGCGTGGATCAACACGGACACGGAGTCGACCGAGTTAACCCATTCGGGCGCACTCGCCGTGAATGTGTACCGGTTCTCGGCAACGTCGTCTACCCCCAGCGTCGAACTGACCTGGTGCCAGTCGGCGCCGTGCGGGATGAGACCCGCCACGAGCAGGCGGTACTCCGTTTGGTCGAGGTCAATCCTGTGCTTAAGCAAAGACCTCGGCAGGGTCCGGGCGAGGGTGCCCATGGCGCCCTCGCCGAGCCAGTCGCGGAACCGCCACAGCAGCTGGTCGGGCAGCCGCCCGGCCAGCCGGAGCAGCAGCTCGTGGGTGGACTGCTCGATGTCCGGGTCCATCACTGCACCTCCACGATCAGTTCGACCTCCACCGGCGACCCGATGGGCAGCTCCGCGACGCCGACGGCCGAGCGGGCGTGGATGCCCGCGTCGCCGAAGACCTCGCCGAGCAGCTCGGACGCGCCGTTGACGACCGCCGGCTGGCCGGTGAAGCCCTCCGCGGAAGCCACGAAGCCGACAACCTTGACGATCCGCGTGACGTTGTCAATGCCGACCAGTGCGTGCACGGCCGCGAGGGCGTTGAGCGCCGACGTGCGGGCGTGGCCCTTCGCCTCTTCGGGGCTGATCTCCGCGCCGACCTTGCCGGTCGCGGCGAGGACGCCGTCGACGAAGGGCAGCTGGCCGGAGGTGTAGACGTGCTTGCCGCTCTGCACGGCGGGCACGTAGGCGGCCAGCGGGGCGGCCACGCCGGGCAGCTCGATGCCGAGCTCCTTCAGCCGTTCGCTCCAGCTCACGCGGGTCAGCCCTTCGGACGCTTGAGGTACGCGACGTGCTGCTCGCCGCTCGGGTTCGGCAGCACGGTGACCAGCTCCCAGCCGTCCTCGCCCCACTGGTCGAGGATCTGCTTCGTCGCGTGGATCAGGAGGGGGACGGTCGCGTACTCCCACTTGGTGGCGCTCATGAAACGGGAGCGTAGCCAAGCGGGCAAGACCGCCGGGTGCCCCCGCCGGAAAACGGCCCGCGACGCGCCGAGGTGTGGTCCATCTCACGTCGCTAGCGTGGGCACGTGGAAACGTGGCGCGTGATCGCGACGGCGCTGCTCGCGGCGGCCGGGCTGCCCCTGGTGCTCGTCGTGATGGCGAAGGTGCGCGACCGGACGCAGAGCTCGGGCCAGGTCGCGCTCGGCGGCGTGATCACCTTCACGCTGCTGCTCGTCGTGGGTGTGCTCACCCTCACCGTGCTGCCCGGGCTCGTCGCCTGGGTGCTGGTCGCGGCGGTCGCGGCTGCGGTCAGCGTCATGCTGCTGGCCAGCTGAGAGCTGATTTAGGGTGAAGAAGTGACCATTCCCCATGCCGGCTGGACCGACGAGCTTGCCCGCGCCCGGCTGCACTTCGTCACCGGCAAGGGCGGGACCGGCAAGACGACGCTGGCCGCCGCGCTCGGCCTCGCGCTCGCCCGCGAAGGCCGCCGCGTGCTGCTCATCGAGGTCGAAGGCCGCCAGGGCATCGCCCAGCTCTTCGACACCGAGCCGCTGCCCTACGCCGAGCAGCGCATCGCCGCCGTCCCCGGCGGAGGCGAGCTGCGCGCGCTGCACATCGACGTCGAAGCCGCGCTGCTCGAGTACTTCGAGATGTTCTACAACCTGGGCTTCGCCGGCCGGACGCTGCGGCGGATGGGCGCGATCGAGTTCGCGACCACGCTCGCGCCGGGCCTGCGGGACGTCCTGCTCACCGGGAAGATCAAGGAGTGCGTCGGCCGCACCGAGTCCGACGGGCGGCACACCTACGACGCCGTCGTCGTCGACTCGCCGCCCACCGGCCGGGTCGTCAAGTTCCTCGACGTCACCAAGGCCCTCACCGACCTCGCGAAGACCGGCCCCATCCGCGGCCAGGCCGAGGGGGTCGTGCGGCTGCTGCACTCCGGCGAGACGGTGATCCACCTGGCCACGCTGCTGGAGGAGATGCCGGTCCGCGAGACCGTCGAAGCCGTCGCCGAGCTGGACGGCGCCGACCTGCGCCCGGGCGCGGTGCTCGTCAACCGCGTCAGACCGCCGCGGCTGCCCGCGCGGTCGGTGACCGCCGCCGCGGACGGGCGCGTCGACGCCTCCCGCGTCCGCGACGGGCTCGCGACGGCCGGGCTGAAGCTGCCGCAGGAAACCCTGGACGCGCTGGTCGACGAGACCGTCGAGCACGCCGTGCGGGTCGCCGCCGAGCAGCGGGCGCGCGAGCAGCTCGCCGAGGCCGACCTGCCGACGCTGGAGCTGCCGGACCTGACCGACGGCGTCGACGTGGCGGCCCTCTACGACCTGGCCGAGGCCCTGACCGACCAGGGGGTGCGGTTGTGACCACCATCGACATCGACGCGCTGCTCGACGACCCGGAGAGCCGCGTGATCGTCTGCTGCGGCTCCGGCGGCGTCGGCAAGACGACGACGGCCGCGGCGCTGGCCCTGCGCGCGGCCGAGCGCGGACGGCAGACGGTGGTCCTGACCATCGACCCCGCCCGGCGGCTCGCGCAGGCGCTGGGCCTGCGCGAACTCGGCAACCACCCGAAGCAGGTGCAGGTCGAGGGGTTCGAGCCCAAGGGCGAGCTGTGGGCGATGATGCTCGACATGCGCCGCACGTTCGACGACATGGTGCGCGTGCACGCCGGCCCGGAACGCGCCGAGCAGCTGCTGAAGAACCCCTTCTACCAGACCATTTCCACGTCGTTCTCCGGCACGCAGGAGTACATGGCGATGGAGAAGCTGGGTCAGCTGGCGGCGACCGGCGACTGGGACCTGATCATCGTCGACACCCCGCCGAGCCGGTCCGCGCTGGACTTCCTGGACGCGCCGACCCGGCTGTCGTCCGCTTTGGACGGCCGGATGATCCGCCTCCTGACGGGCCCGGCGAAGGCCGGCGGCTGGGGCCTGCGCAAGGTCGTCAACGCGGGGTTCTCGATGTTCGCGAAGGCCGTGTCGACGATCATCGGCGGCCAGCTGCTGACCGACGCGTCGGCGTTCATGCAGGCGTTCGACAGCATGTTCGGCGGCTTCCGCGAGCGCGCCCGCAAGACGGCGGAGCTGCTGCGCTCGTCCGGGACGTCGTTCCTGGTGGTGGCGGCACCGGAGCCGGACGCGCTGCGCGAGGCGTCCTACTTCGTCGAGCGGCTGTCGTCGGAGTCGATGCCGCTGGCGGGGCTGATCGCGAACCGGACGCACCCGGTGCTGGCGTCGCTCTCGGGCGCGGAGGCGCTGGCCGCGGCCGAGACGCTGCAGAACGCCCCGTTGGCCGAGGCAGTGCTGCGGCTGCACGCGGACCGGGTCAGCTTGGCGGCGCGCGAGGAGCGGTTGCTGGCGCGGTTCACCCGGGCGCACCCCGAGGTGGCGCTGGCCCGGGTTCCCGCGCTCGCCGGTGACGTGCACGACCTCGGGGGTTTGCGCGACATCGGCGTGAAGCTCGCCGGTTGACGCTTCACGGCGCCAGATGACTTGAATGACTCATTCATGTCGTCTGGTGACATGAATGAGTCATTCAAGACAGCCGGAACCGGCTCCCGAGGTGACCCGGCCCGGTGAGAGAAGCGCCGTGGGTGACGTGGCGGCAGGGCCGCGCCACCCACGACGGCTTCAGCCGACTTCGACCCGCTCCTCCGCGTCCCTCTTGGCCGCTTCGAGCAGGTCCGCCCAGCTCACCACGTCGGGGCGGCGGCGCAGCAACGCCCGCCGCTCCCGCTCGGTCATGCCTCCCCACACGCCGAAGTTGATCCGGCCGTCGAGTGCTTCGGCGAGGCATTCCGTCCGGACCGGGCAGCCCATGCAGACCGCCTTGGCCCGGTTCTGCTCCGCGCCCCGGACGAACAGGCCGTCCGGGTCGGCGTCCCGGCAGGACGCGTTGATTCGCCAGCTCGACTGGTTGGTTTCCATACCCCCAGCTCCCTACCCTGGTGATGACGCACCAGCGGGGAAAGGCACTGCGCTCCTTGCCCCCGCGAGCGTGTCTCCCTCTGCTCACGTCGGTTCCGGGCACCTCCCCGGTGCCGGTGCCGCCGTTCGGACCAAGCGAGCTCCCACCCGCGTTGATCCATCCGTCGGCTTGTCTTCGTGAGACGTTGACGGACTGTAGGGGCCCTCGGTTCCCCCCGTCGAGACCCAGGATGCCTTCCGTTACCAGATGTCACCGAAGGGGGTCGGTTTTGTCACTGAATTCACACCCTCGGAGACACGGCGTCACCGGCACCCCACCCGTCCCGGGTAGCCTGGCCCTCGTGCGAAAAGCGGATGGTTTGTTCAAGCTCATCGGCCTCTGTCTGCTCGCGGGGGTGCTCGTCGCCGGCATGCTCTTCCCCGTCGTGGGGGCCGCCGGGGTCATGTCCAACCAGGCCAGCGAGACGGTGGAGAAGACCTCCTCCGACCTCGCCGACATCCCGCCGCCCCTGGTGACGACGGTCACCGACAGCACCGGCAAGCCGATCGCGACCCTGTACGACCAGTACCGGCTCCCGATCAACGAGAACCAGATCAACGAAGCCATGAAGTGGGCACTGGTCTCGGTCGAGGACAAGCGGTTCTACGACCACCACGGCGTCGACTGGCAGGGCACGCTGCGCGCGGCCGTCAGCAACAGCACGGGCGCCGACACGCAGGGCGCCTCGACGCTGACCCAGCAGTACGTGAAGAACTACCTCATCAACGTCGTCTACCGGAACGACGAGGTCGGCCAGAAGAAGGCTCAGGAGCAGTCGATCGCCCGCAAGCTGAAGGAAGCGCGGATCGCGATCCAGCTCGAGACGAAGCTGACCAAGCAGCAGATCCTCGCCGGCTACCTGAACATCGTCGAGTTCTCCCGGCAGATCTACGGCATCGGCGCCGCCGCGCACGCGTACTTCAACACCACGCCGGAGAAGCTGACCGTGCCGCAGGCCGCACTGCTGGCCGGCCTGGTGAACAACCCGATCAACAACGACCCGTGGAAGCACGCGGACAAGGCGACCGCGCGCCGCAACCTGGTGCTCGACCGGATGGTGGAGAACAAGAAGCTGGCCAAGGCCGACGCCGACCGCTTCAAGGGCGAGCCACTGGGCGTCGTGCCGGACTTCCCGGCGAAGCCCGCGGCCAACTGCATCGGCGCCGGGCCGGAGTCCGGGTTCTTCTGCCAGTATGTCGAGGACTACCTGCTCAAGGCCGGCGGGATGACGAAGGACCAGCTCTACACCGGCGGCTACACGATCAAGAGCACGCTGGACGAAAAGGCGAACCACGAAGCGAAGGTCTCGGCCGAGGCGCAGGTGGACAAAACCCAGCCATACATCGCGAACACGCTCTCGTTGATCCGCCCGGGCAAGGACCGGCACGAGGTCGTGGCACTGGCGGCGAACCGCGACTACGGGGGCAATCAGGACGCCGGCCAGACGACTTACACCCTGCCCGCGGGCGTCTACAACACCGGCGGCGCCGGATCGACGTTCAAGATCTTCACCACCGCCGCGGCGATGGAAAAGGGGATCGTCGGGATCTACTCGCCCATCAACATCCCGGACAGGTACACCTCGCACGTCTTCACGACGGGGCCAGGCGGTTGCGGCGGCCCGACCGGCAAACCGAGAACCTTCTGGTACTGCGTCGGCAACGCCGGCGACTACAGCAGGCTCGCCAGTGGCGCGAACATCCAGACGGCCTTGGCGACATCGCCGAACACCGCGTTCGTCGAACTCGAAGACCGGATCGGCAGCACCGGCCCGGCGATCGACATGGCGCACCGCCTGGGGCTGCGCGACACGATGGCCACCAGCGCGGCGGGCCGGACGCCCGATCCGAACGCGGCCAAGGCCGAGCTGCGGGATCCGCAGGCCAAGTTCTACGGCCCCCAGGGCAACAGCCCCGGCCTGGGCTCGTTCACCCTCGGGGTGAGCCCGGTCAGCGGCCTGGAAATGGGCAACGTGGCCGCAACCATCCTGTCCGGCGGCGTCTGGTGCCCGCCGACTCCGATCGGGGCGGTGACCGATCGCAACGGGAAGCCCGTGCCGGTCAAGGAAGCGCCGTGCGAGCAGGCGGTACCGGAAGGTCTCGCGAACACGCTCGCGGTCGGGATGAGCAAGGACGACCAGCCCGGCGGTGGGACTTCTTTCCAGGCGGCCAACGCGGCGCACTGGACGCGTCCGCTGATCGGCAAAACCGGAACCACCCAGTCGAACGTCTCGGCGGCTTTCGTCGGCGGAACTCCGCAGATCGCCGGTGCGGCCATGACGTTCAAGTTCGGCGGCGGGCAAGGTGGTATCTGCGACGCCGGACCCGGCCGGGTCAGCCTGTGCCCCGGTGGCCGCGACGGCAACATCTTCGGTGGGCACGCCCCGGCCAGGACGTGGTTCGGAGCCGTGTCCAACATCCTCGCCGGGCAACCGGAGGCACCGCTGCCGCAGCCGGACCCGCAGTACATGGGCGGCCCCGGCCGCTGACCGCCGAGAAGGGCCCCGCGGCTGTCGCCGCGGGGCCCTTCTGCTTTCGGGTCAGTACCAGCCGGTGAGGTACATCGTGCCGTGCGCCATGGCGCCGGCACGGAACCGCCAGGCCGTACTGGGGTTCGTCACCATCGCCGCCGACGTGATGCTCGCCCGGCCCTTGGGATTGCCGAACGGCCCGCACTGGATCCAGGTCCGGCCGCCGTCCTGCGTCCAGTCCATCCAGACGGAGTCGAAGGCAACGTAGGGCGGCGGGCCGCCGTTCGTCCCGTCCGCCCACAAGATCGCGAAGCCCCGCGTCTTACCGCCGATGGGCGCGAACTCGAGGTCGAGGTGCTCCTCGGCGTTCCCGATGGTGATGGTCGAGTTCCAGGCAGCCGAGTAGCCGTCCTGGTTGTCAGGGATGTCGACGAAGCCGTTCCTGCCTCCGGTGCAGTCGCTGGTGCTCGCGGATGCCGCGTCCACCGGCAGCACCAGTCCCGCCACGACCACAGCCAGGGAGAGCACGGCCTGCATTGCCTTTTTTCGCACTGCAACCTCCTGATATCGACGGTCCGGATCAGCAGTGACCGATCGGCGCAGCCGGGTCGTGGCCGGTTGCCAGGTAATAGCCGGTCACCCACCCGTCGATGGCGACCGGCACGCTGGTCGCGTAATCGGTGTACGTGCCGCGGTACCAGACGTTGTCGCCGTGAATCGACTCCCCGGTCGTCCAGCAGTCCAGCGAGAACCAACTCTGGTAGGGAAGCGTGACGATGTACTGCGACTGGGAAGTCGGCTGCGCCCGCACGTTCACCGCGGCGACCGTCAGCGCACACCAGGTGCCGTAGATCCCACCGGGGCAGGCCTCGACACTTTCCGCCGAGTCGGTCGAGGCCATGGCCACCCCGCCGAATCCGGAAAAAGCGGTAATAATTGCCGCCACGGCCGATAGTCGCTTGAGCAAACTCACAGTAAACCCCCTCGTGGGAAATGAAATGGAATGCGGCGATGAATCCCGATCGCCGAACATGAAGAGCTTGAGGTGCTCACCCCTTTCCCCTCAATCGACCATCCGAGTGAAGTCGAACCCTCACGAAGATCACGCACAGCCAGCCAGCTGATCACCCGTAAGGCCGCTGCTCGGGACGCAGATCGACTGCTAGTGTCACGAGCTGCGACAACGTCGTCATGGCGTCCGCGGCCACCAACCCTGGGGAGGGGGTGAGCAACTTTCAATCGCGCCCAACCGCGAGCCAACCATATGTTCGAAGACTGCCTTTGGCCGTGCCCACTCGCGCCCTCGCGACGCGTTTTCAACCGGCATTCACCTGACCCTGGCGCCGTCTTCGCTTTTCATTTCCGTGACGACTTTCGACCTCACCCGGCTCGGAAAGGCTCACATTCATGCGCAAGGTTCGCAGACCTGTGTCCCGGTCGCCGAGATGGCTGCCACTGTCAGAGGCCGTCACCCTGATCTCCGCGCTCGCGGCCGGGCACCCGACCGTGCGGTGACCACCGTGGGCGACACGCCTCGCAGCCCTCCTCACCCCATGGCGCGAGGAGGGCCCACGCGAGACGCGGGCCCTCCTTCGGTTCTGCTTGTCGACACCGGCCGAGCGCGAACAATTCAGAACTTTGGGCAACCAGGCAAACGACTGTAGGGGACAGAACTCGCGGCGCCGGCCGTCGGCAATTCGAAGGCATAGCAGACGTGGCTCGGCTCCTGCGGATTCAGTTGGACAGTCACGGTGATCCCGGCTCCGGCCCGCCCGATCCGCAACGCCGTCGCACCGGCGGCCAGCACCGCACGGCGAATCGGGTCGTCGGTGGCTCGTTCGGCTTCGGTCAGCCCGCCGAGCCGCCCCGCGATCTTCGCGGGCTCGGAACCGTCCCCGGACACCACCGGGAGATGGTCCTGCACGCTCTGCTCCGAACGATCCGAAACTCCGGCGAAGAGGTACAGGAATCCGACCACCCCGCCCACGACGACCGCGAAACCCAGCCACAGAGCGGCGACCAGCAGCGGTTTCATCGGCCGTCGAGGCGTGGTCACCGGATCAGCCCGGGTAGTGGATCTCGGCAAACCGCTTCTCCATCAGGTGAGCATAGCCCGTCGTACCGTCTGAATTGGGGTGGAACATCTCGCGGCTCAGACAGGCTCCGGCGGCCGCGATGCAGGCCTGCGAGGGTTTGTCGCCGACGTGGAAGTCGCCTTCCCCGTTGGGGCCCACGACGATCTTGTTGATCCACTCGGGGTTGTCGCACCCACTGTGCCCGGCGAAATCGTTGATCGGATCGGCCGTGTCGATCGCGATGCCCTCCCCTCGCAACTGGTTGACGACCTCGGCTTCCTTGTCCCGGACGTAGCCGGTCAACTCCGCGATCGCGTGAGCCTCGGTCAGGTCGAAGTACAGAGAACCGGCACACTTGACCGTACGGCTGAGCGGTTCCGGGTATGCCACCAGCACGATGCGCGCGTTCGGAGCTTCGGTGTGGATGGCACGGATGGTGTCGGCGATCCGCGTCTTCGTCCGATCGAAGATCGTCTTGTACTTCGGCAGGTAATCGCTGTCACCGGAGCAGTCGCCGAGGCCGGCGCAGTCCGTGAGGGCGCTCGTGAACGCGCCTTCGTCGTTGCCGCCGATGGACAAGGTCACCAGGGTTGTCTCCGGTGTGAGAACACCAGACTTGACCTGGTTGATCTCGTGGAACTGCCCCTCACCCGTCTCGTACTTCTCGGGCTGTTGCCAGGATGTCGGCACCGTCCCCGTTCCGTTCCACCTCCCGGAGACGTTCCACGTCCAAGCCCCGGAACAAGCGACGAACCCGAGTTCGTTGTTCGTGTTCCACTGGTCGGCGAGCGTGCCCAGCGCGCCGCCCGAGCCGGGGATGACCATCTTGCGTGGCCAGGCGTTGACGCTGCGGCGGCAGGCGTTCCACTCCGCGTTGCCGTGGTTGGCGTCGCTCTCCTTCGCGTAGTTGCCGGCGCCTTCCCCGGACGAGTAGGAGTCACCCAGCGCCGCGACGATGTTCGCCGGCTTGCCGGGCAACGGCTGGAACGCGATCGCGTCCCAGGCAACGTCCAGGTCGCCGGTACCGTCCTCGGTCTGCGAGCTCATCGTGACGCTCGGCCGCCCGGCGAACGGGTACACCCCGATCGACACCCAGCCGTTGCGCTGGATCTGCTGGTTGACGTACCGGTGCCGGCTCTGCCCGTCGCCGAGGTTGATGTCGTAGCGCGCCTGCTGCGTCTGCGCGCCGACGTCCGGCAGGTGGACCATCAGTCTGGCCCAGGCGTTCAGCGGGTTCGTCAGTGACCAGGTTCCGGTCGCCTTCACCCTGCCGCCCTCGACGTCGGACCTACGAGTGTGGCTGAAGTAGAAGTGGCCGCCGAATCCGCCGCCGAACTGGTGGGTGTCGACCTTCCCCGGGTAGTGCCCGGTGCCGTCGTCGGAATAGCTGAGCTGGAAGGTGCCCGCGTTGGTCCAGGTCTGGGCGCAGTTGTTCCGCACCGGGGGTGCACCGTTGGCGTCGTCGATGATCAGCGCGTTCGACGGCAGGCCGGCCGTGCCGCAGTTCGGCGGGTAGCTGTCGGCGTCTTCCTGGTAGGCGTAGCCGGGATCGAACCGCAGCACCTCGAAACCGCACGACGAGTTGCAGTCCGCCTTCCACGAGTTGGACTGGTGGTACCAGCACTTCAGGTCGAACTTCGTGCCCGTCTTGTGCGCACACGGGCCGGCCGGCTCGCCGACGACGTTGTTCGGGTCGTCCGGGCCGGTGCCGGCGTAGTCCGGCAGGTTCTTCTCACCCGGGTGACAGTCGTTGCTGGCGTCGCAGAACTGGTTCACCGGCGGCTTGACCGAGGCCCGCAGGTTGTCGTTGAGCCACCACGAGGGTCGGAACCCGGCGATCATCGTGCCCGGTGTTTCGATCAGGTTGGGCGGGTGCCCGGCCCAGCCCAGCACCTTCTCCGGGTACGGCCAGTCCTGCGGGTGTGCCGCGTCGGCGTAGGTGGTTTCGAGAAACGGCTGCCTGCTGGCGGGGAAGCGCGGGTTCGCGGGGTTGTTGCCCCAGCCGAGGCCCCACGGCGCCGAACCCGACGCGGGGTGGAAGCCGGAGTTGTAGGCCCAAATGGCGAAGAACCAGTTCTCGAGGTGGGAGACGTCCCCGTTGTTGACGATCAGGTTCGCGGCGCGGACCTCATTCCATTTGTTCGACAGGATCTGGGCGCCCGCCGCGATGTTGGCGGCGAAGTCCAGCGCCACGGCACGCTGCGTCTGGTACGGCCATGCGGTGTCGGCCGACCCCTTCTCCCGGCCGGCCAGTCGCATGTGGTCGGTCACCTGGGTGACGCCGTACCCGCAGTCGGCCTTCTCCCAGTCGATCGTCCAGTCGTCGGTCTCGGTGCCGTTGTAGTAGTTGATCCCGTAGTAGTTGCCGATCAGAGGATTGCCCGTGGTCCCCGGCACCGAGGACCGCGCGGCCTGCCACATGTTCGACTCCTGCGCCGTGATGCCCAGCATGACCTGCGCGGGCACGAACCCACCACCGGCCAGATCGACCTTCGGGAACAGGCCCTGAGGCGTGTAGGCCGGCATACCGAGGTTTTTCCAGTTCGCCGGTCGCTGGACGGTCAGGGTGCCGTGCAGAGCCTGGTCGACGGCCCATTCGACCTGCCGGGGTTTCGGCTGCATCGCCTGGTTCCGCGGGTCGTTGCGGGGCACGCTGCAGTAACGATCGTCCAGATCGGACGGATCGGTGGGGCTGCCGTTGGTGGTCACCCGAGCCGGCACCCCGGCACCGGGGCTGCTCTCCCGGCCGGCCGCGGGCGCGGCGTCCGTTTCGGCCGCGAGGGTGATCTGCTTGTGGTTCGCCAGCACGGTGGCGGTGATGTTCACGGCCTGGGCGGCCTCGGGGTCGGCCGGCGCCACCCGGGGATCAGGCACCTCCGGCCGGGCGACGTCGGTCACCGCCAGCCTGCCTTCGGTGGATACGGTCGCGTCCTTGGTGACGTCGAGCAGCGAGACGGCGGCGGGCAGCGTCGCCCCGGTCGCCTTCTTCTCGCCGGTCACGTAGACGCGACCGCCGCGACCCGAGGTCACGCCCAGCGCGGTCCGCCGTCCGGTGGCGAGCGTCTGCGTGCGCACCGAACCGTCACCGCTGATCACGGCTCGCCGCGCCTTGGCGTTCTCCGTCCCGTCGTGGTCGAGGTAGACGACACCGCCGTCGGCGTCGGCCGCCAGCGCGTAGGGCACGCCGGAAGCCGGCGCGACCCGTTGCAGAACACCCTGGTCGGTGACGCGGACGAGAGCGTCAGCGGTCGCGCCGATCAGGCCGTGCGCGGTGGGCACCGCCGAAGTCAGCTGTCCGGCGACGTCGACCGGCGCGGCGATCTTGCCGGAGGCCGCGTCCAAGCGCAGCAGCCTCGTCTTCCCCAGGTCTTCGTCGCCGGCCTGGGTGAGAACGGCCGTATCGCCGACCCCGCACGACGGGTTGAAATAGGCGAGGCTGGTCCGGATCGGCAGCTTCCGGACCGAGCCGGTGTCGAGGTCGACCACGGCGGTGAAGGCGCCGCGGTCGAAGAGTTCGGTCTTGTTGGTGAACGTGCGCGGCGCGTAGGCGACGACCGCGCGGTGGGCCGACCCGGTCACGCAGATGTTGCCGATCCACATGTCGGTGTCGAAGCCCGGCTCGGCGAGTGTGGCGACCGTCCGCCACTCGTACGCCTTGGCTTCGTCGGCGACCAGGAGGTGGAAGCCGTCAGCGTCACCGCTGGTCGTCCAGGCCCGGTCGGTGGAACGTTCCCAGCCGGCGGCGAGCGTGCCGGCCCGCTCGACGGGTGCGACGCTGCGAGCGGCGACCTTCGGAGGGGCCGCGACCTTGGTGTCGACGTCCGGGCCCGGCGTGTTCGGCGCGGCCGAGACCGGCCCGGCGGCGGCACCGGTGACCGAGAGCGCGACCGCGACCGCGGCCGTCCATCTGAGTCGTAGCGAACGTGGGCGACTGAGTTTCACCGATCCCCCTATGCCGAGTTGACCAACCAGGAGGGAGCGCGACCGAATGGCGTCCGTTTGGATTATCAGCCGCGAGAATGGACACGGAAGACCACGCCCAAAAGGCCAGATTCGAACGCCGTAAATGGCTACCGAAGAACATCGGTAGTCCGTGATCCCCTCCTCAGTGGTATTCAGCCAGTTCGCTGATCAACGTTCAATAGACCACCAGGGTGAACAGCAGCGTACGGACCAGCGGCGATGCTCCGATCGGCTCGCGAGGCAATTGCTCAACTCCCCCCTGGCATGTCGGACAGGATCTCCATGTTCCACCAGTAGTACAGCTGGTCCAGCCGGTCGTTGTTCGTGACCGTCGTGGACAGCAGGACCCCGCCCATCAGCTTCTTCGCGTCCGTCCACGCCAGCTGGGGCGGGTCGCCCAGGAAGCACGTCAGGTAGTCGCCCGGCACCGGTGCGCGCGTCTCCGCCCGGTAGTACGTTCCCCAGATCTTCGGGAACTTCAACGGGCGGCACGCGCCCTGGGCGTCGTTGCGGGTGAGGCCCTGGCTCTTCACGATGTCCTGGAACCACTTGTCCATCGCCGCCGCGTCGGCGAACCGCAGGAACTTCGCTCCCGTCGGCTGCGGGAACACCACGTTGCCCGCCTTGACGTCGCCGACGTTCGAGTCCCCGCACGCGACGGCGGCCACCGCTCCGGCCGGGACGGTCGCGTCTTCGCACGTGTATTGCTTGTACACCGCGGGAAGCGCGGCGTAGAGCTTCTCGTCGTGGGCCGGTTTTGATTCCGAAGTGGACGGTGCGGTCGGCTCGGGCGTCGTCGACGGCGGGGAGCTCGTGACGGTCTCCGGCGTGATCGGCCCCGGCCCGCCGGTCTGGGTCGTCCGGTCCTTGGTCACCACGTACGTGATAACCAGCGCGACCACCACGACTCCCGCCAACGCGGCGCACAACGCGATCCACCGGTTCCGCTGAGACTTCGCCCGCGGTGCCGGCTGCGGCTGGACCGGGATCGGGGCGCTCCGCGGGCCCGCGTACGCCCCGGTCTGGGCGGGCATCGGACGCGGCGGGGTCCTCGGCGCCTGCTGCTGCGGGATCGGCCCGGAGAAGGTGGGCGGCGGCCCGGCCAACGTGGGCGGCGGGGCGGCCAGGGTCGGCGGCGGGGTCACCGGGCCCGGCAAGGTCTTCTGCCACGTCGGCAGCGGCGGCGCCGGCGCGGCGAGGGCCGTCCGGACGGCGTCGGCGAACGCCCGGGCCGTCGGGTAGCGGTCGGCCGGGTTCTTCGCCATCCCGCGCGCCACCACCGCGTCCAGCGCCGGCGGCAGCCCGGGCCGCTCCTGCGACAGCACCGGCGGCGGCGCGTTCAGGTGCGCGCCCATCTGCGCGGCCGCGCCCTCCGCCGGGAACGGGCGCCGCCCGGTGAGGCACTCGAAGAACACGCACGCGAGCGCGTAGACGTCGACGAGCCCGGTGATCGGCGCGTCGCCGAAGCGTTCGGGCGCCATGTAGTCGAGGGTGCCGATCACGTTGCCCGTGCCGGTGATCGACGTCCCCTCGGCCGTCATCGACCGCGCGATGCCGAAGTCCACGAGGTACACGAAGTCCGCGCTCGTCACCAGCACGTTGGACGGCTTGACGTCCCGGTGCACCAGGCCGTCCTCGTGGGCGGCGTCGAGCGCGCCGGCGACCTGCTCGACGATCCCGGCGGCCCGCGCGGGCTCGAGCGGGCCGTCTTCCAGGAGTTCCTTGAGGTCCTTGCCTTCGACGAGCCGCATGTCGAGGTACAGGCGGCCGTCGATCTCGCCGTAGGCGTGGATCGGGATCACGTGCGGTTCGCGCAGCCGCGCGACGATCTGCGACTCGCGGCGGAACCGGGCCCGGAAGGCTTCGTCACCCGCGTTCGGCCCGGACAGCAGCTTCAACGCGACGACGCGGTCGTGCGCCGTGTCGTAGGCGCGGTGGACCTCGCCCATTCCCCCTCGGCCGAGCAGGCCTTCGATCTTGTACGGCCCGAACTGCTCCATCGTTCTCCCCAACCCCCCGGTTGGTCACCCTTCTCCGGGCCGACGCAAATGCTAAGCGGCAGGTTCCCCGGAACGGCGGCGAGTTCACCCAACCGTTGAGCACGTATCCTGGACTTCGTGAGCACGCTCAGTAACACAAGCACGTCGGGGGCGACCGCGAAGCGCCTCGCCGCGGGGACGGTGGCGCTCGGCGTCGCGACCCTCGGTTACGCCGTCGGCATCGAACGGCGCCACTGGACCCTGCGCACCGCCGAGCTCCCGGTGCTGGCGCCCGGGTCCCGGCCCTTCACGATCCTGCACGTCTCGGACCTGCACATGCTGCCGGGCCACCGCAGCAAGCAGCGCTGGGTCGCCGCGCTCGACGAGCTGAACCCCGACCTCGTCGTCAACACCGGCGACAACCTGTCGCACCGGACCGCGGTCCCGTCGGTGCTGCGCGCGCTGGGCCCGCTGCTGGACCGGCCCGGGCTGTTCGTCTTCGGCAGCAACGACTACTACGCGCCGAAGCCCAAGAACCCGGCCCGGTACCTGATGCCGAAGGGCAAGAAGAAGCGCATCCACGGGGTCCAGCTGCCGTGGCGCGACCTGCGCGCGGCGTTCGTCGAGCACGGCTGGACCGACCTGACGCACGTCCGCCGCACGATCGACGTCGGCGGCCAGGCGGTGTTCGCGGCCGGCGTCGACGACCCCCACCTGCGCCGCGACCGCTACCCCGACATCGCGGGCCCGGCCGACAGCGGCGCGGCGGTCCGCATCGGCGTGACGCACTCGCCGGAGCCGCGGGTCCTCGACACGTTCGCCACGGACGGTTACGACCTGGTCCTCGCGGGCCACACGCACGGCGGCCAGCTCCGGCTCCCGGGCTACGGCGCCCTGGTAACGAACTGTGAGCTGGATCGCAGCCGGGCGCGTGGTGCCTCGCGGTGGGGCGCGCACATGTGGCTGCACGTTTCGGCCGGGCTGGGGACGTCGCCGTGGGCGCCGGCCAGGTTCGCGTGCCCGCCCGAGACCAGCTTGTTGACCCTGGTCCCGCGCGGTTCGGGGTCGCCGAAGTCGCGTAAGTCGGCCCCCCGAAAAGCCCGCGACACCGTCCGCTAGACTTCTCCACGACCCGTTAAGCAGTACCTCGGGGTGTGGCGCAGCTTGGTAGCGTGCCTCGTTCGGGTCGAGGAGGTCGTGGGTTCGAATCCCGCCACCCCGACGAGTAAGAGCCGGTGTCTTCGGACACCGGCTCTTCTGGTTTCGAAGCTCTTTCAGCGGGTCGCCGTCACTTCGACCCAGCATTGGCTGAAATCACCGTCGCCGCCGCGGGTCCACATCCAGGCCGAACGGGCCGCGCTCGCCAGCTGGTCGCGGTCGCGGCCCTCGCCCGCGAGCGCCGCCTCCAGCCGCGACTCCACGTACTTCGCCAGGTCGCGGTAGCTCATGTCCGAGCGGTAGCGGGCTCTCGACACGACCTCCGTGAACCCCGCCGTGACGCACTGGTCGGCGATCACGCGGCCCGCGAAGGGATTGCCACCCGCCTGGCGGCGCAGCAAGTAGTGCCCTCTCAGCGCCGCGTCGACGTTCGCCGTCTTGGGGCGGAGGCGGGCCTTGCTCCAGTCCGATGTAGACAAAGCGAGCCTGCCGCCCGGGCGAAGCACCCGGCGCAGTTCCGCCAAAGCATCCAGCGGATGAGCCAGGTGCTCGAACAGCGCGTGGGAAAACGCCACGTCCACACTGCCGTCGGCGAACGGCAGGTCGTACGCCGACGCCACCAGGAAGTCCACTGTGGACCGGCCGGCCCGGCGCGCGGTGTCGCGGGCCATCGCGATCTGCCCCGCGTCGAGGTCGACGCCCGTCACCCGGGACTCCGCGGCGAGGCCGAGCGTGATCGAGCCCGGGCCGCAGCCGAGGTCGACCACCCACATCCCCGGGGCGAACAGCGGCTGGGCGAACGTCGCGCGCTCCGCCGCCGTGCGCGCGGACATCATCGAAACCGCGTCTCGCCCGTAGCCCGGCGCGTAACCCTCCAGCACCCCGCACACAGTACGGCCAGAAGGTGGCAGGATCGAGGGGTGAGCACGCAGTCAGCGAACCAATATCCGCCCGCGGTGGTCCCGGACCGGCTGTTCGACGACGCCGAAGCCGAGAACCGCTGGCGCGCCCGCTTCCACGCCCCGCGGATCTCCACCCCCGACTGGGCCCGCGACGCCCCCGACGCCAACATCTACGTCTCCAACTCCAGCGGTGTCTGGGAGGTCTACGCCTGGAACCGCGCGACCGGCGAGCACCGCCGCGTCACCGACCGGCCGAACGGCACCCTGCACGCGACGCCGTCCCCGGACGGCGAATGGATCTGGTGGTTCGACGACACCGACGGCGACGAGTTCGGCTCGTGGGTGCGCGAGCCCTTCGCCGCGACCGAGGGCAGCGAGCCCGAGAAGGCCGTGCCGGACGTCCACGACGGCTACCCCGCCGGCCTCGAGATCGGCGCGAACCTCGTCGCGGTCGGCGTCTCGACCGACGACGGCAGCGAGCTGTTCGCCCGGATCGGCGGCGAGACCCACCGCTTCTACAGCCACGCGGACGACGCGGGCATCGCGTCGCTGTCCCGCGACGAGAGCCTGATCGCGATCTCCCACTCCGAGCACGGCGACTCGCGCCACCCCGCCCTGCGGGTGCTCGCCACCGACGGGTTCGGGACCGTCGCGGAGAAGTGGGACGGCGAGGGCAAGGGCCTGACCGCCCTCGAGTTCTCGCCGCTGCCCGGCGACCAGCGCCTGCTGGTGCTGCACGAACGCCGGGGGCGCGAAGAGCTGCTCGTCTGGGACGTCCGGGCGGACACCGAGACGGAGATCGAGCTCGACCTGCCCGGCGAAGTCGTCGCCGGCTGGTACCCGGACGCGCGCGCCCTGCTCGTCGTCCACTTCCACGAAGGCCGCAGCTCGTTGTACCGCTACGACCTCCACTCGGCCGAACTGTCCTCTGTGGACACCCCGGCCGGGCGCATCGGCGGGGCGGGCGTCCGTCCGGACGGGACGGTCGAGTACTCGTGGTCCAGCGCCGCCGAGCCGGCCGCGGTCCGGGTGCGCACCGCCGACGGCGCCGACTCGGTGCTGCTCGAACCGCCGGGCGAGCGCGCGCCGGGGTCCGAGCCGGTGACCGACGCGTTCGTCGAAGGCGTCGGCGGCCGGATCCACGCGCTGGTCTCGCGGCCGTCCGGCGCACCGGAAGGCCCGCTGCCGACGGTGTTCTCCCTGCACGGCGGCCCGCACGCGGCCGACGAAGACCGTTTCTCCGCTTACCGGGCGACTTGGCTCGACGCCGGGTTCGCCGTCGTCGAGGTCAACTACCGCGGCTCGACCGGCTACGGCTCGGCCTGGCGCGACGCCATCGAAGGCCGGCCCGGACTGACCGAGCTGGAGGACGTCGCCTCGGTGCACGACTGGGCCGTCCAAAGTGGACTGAGTGACCCGGCGAAGTGCGTCGTGAACGGCGCTTCGTGGGGTGGCTACCTCTCCCTGCTCGCGCTCGGCACGCAGCCGACGCGGTGGGCGGCGGGCGTCGCCGGGGTGCCGGTGGCGGACTACGTCGCCGCGTACGAGGACGAGATGGAGCAGCTGCGCTCGTTCGACCGCGCGCTCTTCGGCGGCTCGCCGGAGGACGTGCCGGCGGTGTACCGGGAGTGCTCGCCGATCACGTACGTCGACGCGGTGACGGCGCCGGTGCTCGTGCTGGCCGGCGACAACGACCCGCGCTGCCCGATCCGCCAGATCGAGAACTACCTCGACCGCCTCGGCGGCCGCGACCTGCACCACGAGTTCTACCGCTACGACGCGGGCCACGGCTCGCTGGTGATCGCGGAGACGATCAAGCAGACGTCGATCGAGGTCCACTTCGCGCTGCGAGCGCTCGGCCTGCGCTGACGCACTCGCCGGGAGGCCGGACGGTCTCCCGGCGGGTCAGCGTTCGGAGTGCAGGACCCCGCCGGTGGCCCAGTGGTCGGCGCCGATCTCGACGAGCGTCACCTGGACGCCCTCGGGCTTGCCGCCGCAGGTGCGGACGAACGCGTCGGTCAGCTCCCGGACCAGGGCGCTCTTCTGGGCGGGCGTGCGGCCGGGGAACATGGCAACGCTGATCATCGGCATGACGCGCAGCCTAGAGGCCGCGCTGCACCGACTGAAGACGGCTGACCGCGGCCGCGTCACCTTCGAAGTCGAGGTTGACGGCGTCGCGGCCGAAGACAAACAGCAACAGGTCGACGGGCTCGCCGACGACGGTGACCGGGTCGGGCCCGGTCTTGACGGCGGCTTCGCGGCCGTCCTTCGTCCGCAGGGTGACGCCGACGGGCGCCTTCCGGAGGTTGAGCTTGGCAGCCTGCCGCGCGGACTTCCAGGCGGCGGCGTCCCGGGTGGCGTCGGCGGGCCGGGGCTCCCAGCCGGGCTGCGCGCGCCGGACGTCCTCGTGGTGGACGAGGAACTCGGCGGTGTTGGTCAGCTCGTCGAGCGGGCCGACGGCGGTGGGCCAGAACTTCGCCGGGCCCTTCCGGACCTGCTCGACGAGGGTGTCCCAGGGCTTGGCGGCGTAGCGGTCCTGGACCTTCTGCGTGTACCCGGCGAGCGCGGGCACGATGATCCCGGGAGCGGCGTCGGGCCGGTGCTCGCGCACGACGAGGTGCGCGGCGAGGTCCCGCGTGGTCCACCCTTCGCACAACGTGGGCGCGTCGGGCCCGAGTTCGGCGAGGAGGGAGCTCAAGGCCTGGCGTTCGTCAGCAGCGACACCCATGTGGTCGACGTTACCCGTCGGTACAAGCTCCTGGCGACGGGAAGAGACGCCGGGCACGTGTCGTTGATCCAAGACGTGAGCCGACTCTTCAGCCCGATCACCGTCCGCGGCCTGACCCTGCCGAACCGCGCGTGGGTGTCGCCGATGTGCCAGTACTCCGCCACCGACGGCGTTCCCGGCGACTGGCACCTCGTGCACCTCGGCCAGTTCGCCACCGGTGGCGCCGGGCTCGTCATGACCGAAGCCACCGCCGTCGTCCCGGAAGGGCGGATCAGTCCCCAGGACACCGGCATCTGGAACGACACCCAGGCCGGCGCGTGGCGCCGGATCGTGGACTTCGTGCACGGCCAGGGCACGGCCATCGGCATGCAGCTCGGCCACGCCGGCCGCAAGGGCTCGGCGCACCGGCCGTGGGAAGGCCCCGGCAGCGTCCCGCCCGCGGAGGGTGGCTGGCCGAGCGTCGGCCCGTCCGCGACGGCGTTCGGCCAGTACGCCACCCCGCGCGAGCTGACCACGGACGAAGTGGCAGCCCTGCCGCAAGCGTTTGCGGAAGCTGCCCGGCGCGCGGTCGGCGCCGGGTTCGACGTGCTCGAACTGCACTTCGCGCACGGCTACCTCGTCCACCAGTTCCTGTCCCCGTTGTCGAACACCCGCACCGACCGCTACGGCGGCGACTTCGAGGGCCGCACCCGGCTCGCGCTGGAGATCGCCGACGCCGTCCGGGCGACGACGAACCTGCCCCTCTTCGCCCGCCTGAGCGCCACCGACTGGACCGACGGCGGCTGGACGATCGACGACTCCGTCCGGCTGGCGAAGCTGCTGGCCGAGCGCGGGATCGACCTGATCGACACCTCGACCGGCGGCAACACCCCGAACCCGGACATCCCGCTCGGCCCCGGCTACCAGGTGCCGTTCGCCGAGCGGATCCGCACCGAAGCCGGCCTCCCGACCGGCGCGGTCGGCATGATCACCGATCCGCACCAGGCCGAGGAGATCATCGAAAACGACCAGGCGGACGTCGTGTTCCTGGCTCGCGCGCTGCTGCGGGACCCGCATTGGCCGCTGCGCGCGGCGAACGCGCTCGGCGTGGACGTGCCGTGGCCCGACCAGTACGCCCGCGCCAAGTCCTGGCACTAGTGGTGGAAGGCGGTCGCCTTCGCGGGGTCCTTCGGGCGGCCGCCCTCCTTCGCCAGCTCCGGCAGCACCCGCTTCAAGTCCGCCAGCAGCAGGTCCGCCAGGTCGTGCGTGAAGCCGTTGCGGACGACGATCCGCAGCACCGCCAAATCGGTCCGGTGCTCCGGGAACGTGTACGCCGGCACCAGCCAGCCCCGTTCGCGCAGCCGTCGTGACACGTCGAAGACGTCGAACCCCGCGTCCTCGCGGGTCGTGACCGCGAACACCGGCAGCTGGTCCCCGCGAGTCAACAACTCGAAGGGGCCCAGCTCGGAGATCCCGGACGAAAGGTGCATGGCGACGTCGCGCGAAGCCTGTTGCACCGCGCGGAAGCCCTCCCGGCCGAGCCGGACGAACGTGTAGTACTGCGCCGCCACCTCGGCGCCCGGGCGCGAGAAGTTCAACGCGAACGTCGGCATGTCGCCGCCGAGGTAGTTGACGTTGAACACCAGCTCCGACGGCAGCGCGGCCTGGTCGCGCCACACCACCCAGCCCACACCCGGGTACACGAGCCCGTACTTGTGGCCCGACGTGTTGATCGACGCCACCCGCGGCAGCCGGAAGTCCCACTCCAGGTCCGGGTCGAGGAACGGCGCGATCATCGCGCCCGACGCGCCGTCGACGTGCACCGGGATGTCCCAGCCCGTCCGCGACGCCAGGGCGTCCAGCGCCGCGGCGATCTCCGCGACCGGCTCGTAGCTGCCGTCGAACGTCGAACCCAGGATCGCCACCACGCCGATCGTGTTCTCGTCGCAGCGCGCGACGGCTTCGTCGGCCGTCAGGTGGTAGCGGTCGCCGTCCATCGGCACCAGCCGCGGCTCGACTTCCCAGTACTCGCAGAACTTCTCCCAGCACACCTGGACGTTCACGCCCATCACCAGGTTCGGCTTCCCGGCGCGCCCGAGCTTGGACCAGCGCCGCTTCAACGCCATCCCCGCGAGCATGCACGCCTCCGACGACCCCGTCGTCGAGCAGCCCATGATGTCCGTCGGGTCGGGGGCGTGCCACAGGTCGGCGAGGATGTTCACGCAGCGGCGCTCCAGCTCGGCCGTCTGCGGGTACTCGTCCTTGTCGATCATGTTCTTGTCGACGCACTCGGCCATCAGCTCGCGCGCCTGCGGCTCCATCCACGTCGTGACGAACGTGGCGAGGTTGAGCCGCGCGTTGCCGTCGAGCATCAGCTCGTCGCGCACCAGCTGCAGCGCGGTGTCCGGCGGCAGCGGGTCGTCGCGCAGCTTGTCGTGCGGCATGACGAACGTCGCCGCCAGCGCCGGGTTCACCCCGGCGTACAGCGGGTTCGTGCCGCCGGCGCGGTCCGGGCGGTCGGTTTTCCCCTGATGCAAGACCATGTCACCGAACGTACTGAGCCCGGCAACGCGAAAGGGGCCGCTCCGTCCGGAACGACCCCTTTGGCGGGAAAATCAAGCCTGCTGGGCCTGCCACATCCAGTGCGCCTCTTCGAGCGCGCGGGTGATCTCGATCAGCAGGTCCTGCGTCACGAGGTCGCTCTTGTCGGTCTCGTCGATGCGCTGGCGCAGCCGCTCGATGAGCGCGGCGAGGATGTCGACGATCGCGGCGACCGTGGACTCCACGGACTGCCAGTTGTCGGGGTACTCGGGCACGCCTGAGCTCTCGACGACGGTCTTCGCCTTGCCGTTCGGCGAGATGCCGATGGCGTTGGCGCGCTCGGCGACCTCGTCGACGTACTGGCGCGCGGTGTTCACGAGCTCGTCGAGCTGCAGGTGCGCGCTGCGGAAGTTCGCGCCGACGACGTTCCAGTGCGCCTGCTTCGCGATGAGGGAGAGGTCGACCAGGTCGACCAGCGTCGCCTGCAGGGCGTTACCGGTGATCTCCTTGTCGGCCTCGGAAAGCGGGCTCTTGATCGGAGACTTGCTCATCTCTGGTGATCCTTTCCTGGACTCGTGCGAAAGGGGTGGTCAGACGGTGGCGGAAAGCGCGACCTCGATGTTGCCGCGGGTCGCGTTGGAGTAGGGGCACACCTGGTGGGCCTGCTCGACCAGCTGGTCGGCCTGGGCCTGCTCGAGACCCGGCAGCGAGACGTTCAGCGCGACGCCGAGGCCGAACCCGACCTCCTGCTTGAGCACGCTGACCTCCGCGGTGACGGTCGAGCCGTTCAGCGGGACCTTGGCCTGCCGCGCGACCAGCTGCAGGGCACTGTGGAAGCAGGCCGAGTAGCCGGCGGCGAAGAGCTGCTCGGGGTTGGTCTTGTCCCCGCCGGGGCCGCCCATCTCCTTGGGGATGGCCAGGGACTCGTCGATGACGCCGTCGGACGAGGTCACCTCGCCGTTGCGGCCGTCGCCGCGTGCCGTCGCCACCGCGGTGTAGATCGCCTGACCCATGCTCAGCCTGCCTTCTGTCCCGGACGCTCCACAGCGAGCGTCTCACTGAGCACAACATCCCGCACCCGCGGAACAGTGCCCCCACATGGCAGGCATCACGTGGATCGATTACCCGGCGGCCACCGGGCGAAACGTCATGCGGCGCGCGTCACCGCGAATTCGGCGACCTGCCGCCCGATCAGGCGAAGCGTGCGGACACTCTTCTCGTCCGACGCGCCGCCGCCTTCGTCGAACTTGGTCTCGGCCGAGTTGATCGAACCCCCCAGCGGGGTGGCCCAGCCGCGCAGCGCGTGCGTGATCGTGCGCAGCTGCTCGAGCGTGGTGACGGCGGCCTGCCAGCCGTAGGCGACGGCGGCCAGCCCGACGGCGCGGCCGTCGAGGTACGGACGCTGGTCGTCGCGCAGGTCCTCGACGTAGTCCAGGGCGTTCTTGACCAGGCCGGACAGCGCGCCGTGGTAGCCCGGCGAGACGACGATGAGCCCGTCGGCCTGGCGCACGGCTTCGATCAGGGTGGCGGCGCGGTCGTCGCGGTCCGGCTCGCCGGCGTCGTAGAACGGCAGCACCAGATCCGGCCCGGAGAGCATCCGGGTCCGGACGCCGACTTCCGCCGCGCCCTCGAGCGCGATCCGCAGCGCGCGTTCGGACTGGGAGCCCTCCCGCAGAGAGCCGCCGATCCCGAGCACGTTGAGCGTCCTGGCTGAAGTCACGCCTTTCAGGCTAACCCCTCCACTTAAGTGGATATCCAGAGTTTGGGACCGAGGGGCGCGTCACAGCTGGACCTGTTACCTACTGGCGAGTAACGTCCCGGGCGACCCTCAGGAGGCAACCATGGCGATCCCGCTCCCGGTCCGCGCCCAGGCCGCGGCGTCCCAGCTCGCGTTCTGGCTGCCCACGCCGGTGCGGCGGGCGGTCGCAGGGCGCCCGGTGCGCATCGACGGCCAGGACCTCGCGCTCGACGCCCAGCTGCTGCTCCGGCTACAGAAGCTGTCCGGCGCCGAACTGGTGCAGGGGTCGGTCGAGCAGTCACGCGCCCTGCTGGACGTCGGGCGGCACCTGGTCAGCGGCAAGCCGATCGAGCCGGTTTCAGTGCGTGAGATCGCCGTGCCGACTCCGGACGGGGACTTGCCCGCGACGCTCTACACGCCGGTCGGACTGCCCGAGAAGTCGCCGCTGCTGGTGTTCTTCCACGGCGGCGGCTGGGTGATCGGGACGCGCGCAAGCCACGACAACGCCGTCCGGTTCCTGGCGAAGCACGCCGGGGTGCGGGTGCTGTCGATCGAGTACCGGCTGGCCCCGGAGTTCCCGTTCCCCTCGGCGACGGAGGACGCGCTCGCGGCGTTCGAGTACGCGGTGGCGAAGGCGAGCGACCTCGGCGCGGACCCGGCGCGGATCGCCGTCGGCGGCGACAGCGCGGGCGGCAACCTCGCCGCGGTCACGGCGCAGCAGGCTGTGAAGCGGGGTGGCCCGGCGCCGGCGTTCCAGCTGCTGATCTACCCGGCGACGGACTTCGCGCGGCGCTACCGCTCGCAGGACCTGTTCGCCGAGGACCTGTTCCTGACGGACGTGCACATGAAGTGGTTCGAGGGCCATTACGTGCCGGAGGGCACGGACCTGACCGACCCGCGGTTGTCGCCGTTGCACGCGGACGACCTGAGCGGCCTGCCGCCGGCCCTGGTCGTCACGGCGGGCTTCGACCCGCTTCGCGACGAAGGTGAGGCGTACGCGGCGAAGCTGCGCGAAGCGGGTGTCGAAGTGGCGTTGCGCCGGCACGAGGACCTGATCCACGGGTTCATCAACTTCACCGGGGTGGGCACCCGGTTCCGCGAGGCGCTGGCCGAGACGGCGGGCGCGCTGCGGCAGGGTCTGTCCTTCGCCTGACGGACGAACCCGGAGCCCGGCGCGGAGGAATGTCCGCGACCGGGCTCCGGGTCCCCCTGTTTTTCGGTGGCTACGAGTTTTCGGGGGCTACGAGTTTTCGGGGGCTACGAGTTTTCGGTGGCTACGAGCCGGGAACCGGCAGTGGCGGCACCGGCAGCGGCGGCACGGGCAGGCCGCCGAGAATCCCGCCGAGGATCCCGGTGACGGCGGCGAGCAGGGCTTTCACCAGGTCGCTGACGATCTTCAGCGGGCCCGGCAGGTCCGGCAGCGCCGGGATCGGCACCGGCAGCGGCGGCAGCTGGCGGGCCTTGGCCGTGGGGTCGGTCAGGAGCCTGCTGGACTCGTCCGCCCGGCCCTTGGCCAGGCCGGCGAGCTGCTCGGTGTCGGTCTGGACGGTGTAGCGCTTCCCGGCGGCGATGTCCGCGAGCACCGGGCTCAGCTGACCGAGGTCGGCACGCGTGGCGCCGACGTTGCCCGCGTAGGCGACCTTGGTGAGGTCGTCGCGCATCTGCAGCACCTGTGCGGCGAGGGCCTGGGTGCTGGAGGAACCCTTGCCCCCGTCCGGGCGCGCCGGGCTCGCCGAAGCGATCCCCGCCATTCCGACCGCCAGCAGACTGCTCGCGGCTACCAGGGCGATGGTTCGCCCGAACTTGCCTTTCATTCCTACCTCCTGGCGTCGAGACCTGACGGGGTAAATCGATACCCCCCGTATCGGAGATAAGCCACCCGATCACCGGTTGGGGACGTTTTCTAACCCTTACGTGCCGGATGCGCGAGAGGCGAACTGGCCCGCAATTGATTAACGTCGAAAGCTTGCCCGTCCCCCTGAAGATCATCCTGATCGATTCTTCCCGTCACTGCTGGTAACGGATGTCCACTGTGGAGCAGTCGGGTCACTCACGCGGGTGTAAACGGTGATCATTTAGCTTCATCACTCCGTCGGACCGCGTGTCGCGACTGCTCCAGACGGGTCGTCCCCCACGCTCGCACCGCCACCCACACGGTGTTGCCCGAGGTGGGGGCAGGAATGCGAAATCAATTCCGGAATCGGACGCCGGGAAAGGCGGGAAACCGCGGTTGGGGAGCGGTGGGTGGGCCGAGCGGGCAGGCTTCCCGGGCGCCGCCATCTGCTTGCACCATCGCCGAGCAGGCCAGCCCACCGACCAGCCGCAGGCAGGCGCCGCCCCTGAGCACCGCCGCAGTCCCCTTACAGCGGCAACCCCGCCTCCAAGTGCGCCACCGCGCGATCGAGCACCAGCAGCGTGTCCATCTCCGGGTCCGCCGCCGCGCCGACGAACGCCGCCAGTACCACCCCGACCACCGCTCCCGCCCAGTTGCGCACCTCGAAGTCGTCGGCCGCGCGGCCCGTTCGCTCGGCCGCCAGCCCCGCCAGCAGGTCGATGCCCTCGGCGAACTTGTCCATCACCGCCGTGCGCAGCTCCGGCTCGCGGAACACCAGCAGCTGCCGCCGGCGTTCCTGCTCCCACGCTTCGCCGGACAGCTGCTCGCGGATCACGTCCACCGTCGCGCGCAACGCGCCGATCGGGCTCAGCTCGGCCGGCTGGGCCAGCGCCGCCGCGATCAGCACCGGGTCGAACGGGTCGTACAGCACCGTCTCTTCCTTCGTCGGGAAGTAGCGGAAGAACGTGCTGGGCGAGATCTCCGCCGCCGCCGCGATCTGGTCGACCGTCGTCGCGCTGTAGCCCTGCTCGTGGAACAGCCGCAACGCGTGCCGCTGGATCGCGGCGCGCGTCTTGGCCTTCTTGCGTTCCCGCAGCCCCGAGGGCTCACCTGGCGACGACGTCATGCTCCGATTCTCGCGGCCGCACCTCCGGGGCCGTCCGCCCGGGCAGGAACAGCAGTGCGAGCAGCGCGCCGGCGACGCCGAGTCCGGCGCACACCCACAGCGTCGCCGCCATGCCGTCGGTGAACGCCACCCGCGCCGAGCCGGCCAGCGACGGCAGGTGCAGCTTCTCCGCGACCGCCACCGCGCCGGACGCGCTGCCGCGCACCGCGTCCGCCACCGGCGCCGGCAGGCCTGCGACAGCAACACCGTCGCGGTAGACGCCGTTGAGCACCGTGCCCAGCACCGCGACCCCGATCGTGCCGCCGACCTGGCGCAGCACCTGGATCAGCGCCGACCCGGCCCCCGACCGCCCCTCGGTGAGCGCGCCCATCGCCATCGACATCAGCGGCGGCAGCGTGCACCCCGTCCCCAGGCCGATGACGCTCTCCCAGGCGACGGTGACGCCGTAGCCGTCCGACGGCGACGTCGCCGAACCCCACGCCAGCCCGGCCGCGAGCAGGGCGAACCCCGCCGTGACGACCACCCGCACGCCCACCGCGGCGACCAGCCGTTCGGCGATCTTCGCCGACACCAGCATCCCGCCGATCAGCGGCAGCAGCCGCACGCCGGTCTGCAGCGCGTCGGCCCCCTGCACCGCCTGGAACAGCTGCGGCAGCACGAAGAGCAGGCCCATCAGCGCGAACGACGCCATCGTCGCGAGCACCGCGCCCCAGACGAACCGCGGCTCGCGGAACAGCGCCAGGTCGGTGAGCGGCGCGGCCGTCCGCGTCTGCGTCCAGCCGAACACCGCGAGCACCGCGGCCCCGAGGGCGATCAGGCCGTACGTCACCGGGTCGGCCCAGCCGTGCTCGCCCGCGTGGACGAAGCCGTAGGTCAGCGCGACCAGCCCGGCCGCCGAGAGCGCGATGCCCGGGAAGTCGATCCGGCCCCGCCCGGAGCCGGGCGTGAGCGGCACCAGGACCAGCACCGCGACCAGGCCGACCACGGTCAGCGGGACGTTGATCAGGAACACCGAGCCCCACGCGTAGTGGTCGAGCAGCCAGCCGCCGAGCAGCGGCCCGAGCGGGATGCCGGCGAACGTCGCCAGCACCCACGTCGTCAGCGCCTTCGCCCGCTCCTCCGGCGGGAACAGGATGTTGAGCAGCGAAAGCGACAGCGGGATGAGGAACGCGGCACCCGCGCCGAGCACCACGCGGGCGGCGATCAGCTGGCCGGGCGTGCTCGCGTAGGCGCAGGCCAACGAGGCCAGCCCGAACTGCGCGAGCGCGCCGAGCAGCAGCTTCTTCGGGCCGAACCGGTCGCCCAGCAGGCCCGCCGGCAGCAGCAGGGCGGCCAGCGCGAGCGTGTACGCGTTGCCGAACCACTGCAGCTGGGTGGTCGTGGCGCCGAGATCGACGGCGAGCGTCGGCACGGCGACGTTCAGCACCGTCAGGTCGAGCCCGACGGTCAGCAGGCTCACCGCGAGCGCGCCGAGCGCCCACCACCTGCGGGGTTGGAGTTCAGTCATAGCGACCCCCATTTGATAGTGACTACTAAATGAGAGTAGCTCTCAAAATCTCCGGGGTCCACCCGGAAATAACTTGCACGCGCGTACCACCTTGGGTTCTCATCGAGACGTGCCGTTCCAGCCGTACCGCCGGGTCCTGTCCGTCCCCCGAGTCCCGTCGACGATGGCGCTGATGTTCGCGGCGCGGCTGCCGATGACCATGAACGGCGTCATGATGACGCTGTACGTCGTCACCGGGCTGGGCCGCGGCTACGGCGCCGCCGGGCTGGTCGGCGCCGGCGTCACCCTCGGCATGGCCCTCGGCGCGCCGCTGCTGGGCCGCTGCTTCGACCGCTACGGCCTGCGTCCGGTCGTCGCCGTCTGCGGGATCGGCACGACGGTGTTCTGGTTCGCCGCGCCGCACCTGCCCTACGAGGTGCTCGCCGCCGTCGCGGTCCCGGCCGGGATGCTCTCGGTGCCCGCGGGCTCGCTGGCGCGGCAGGTCCTGGCCGCGCTCGTCCCGGTCGAGGAGCGCCGCGCCGCGTACTCGCTGGACACGATCTCCGTCGAAGCGACGTTCATGATCGGTCCGGCGATCGGCATCGCGGCGATCACCACGCTCTCGCCGACCTTCACGCTCAGCGCGCTCGGCGCGCTGTTCGGCGGCACGGCGTTCCTGATCTGGTTCATCGACCCGCCGATCCGCGAGTCGGTCGAGCCCGGCGCGTCCACCACCCGGCCGCCGCTGCGGAGCTGGCTGACCGGCCGGCTCGTGGCGACGCTGCTGATCGCCGCCGGCACGCTGTTCGTGCTCGTCGGCACCGAGCTGGCGACGCTCGCGGCCCTGCGCGCGAACGGCGACATCGGCGTGACGGGGCTGGTGATCGCGGTGATGTGCGTGGCATCGATCATCGGCGGCATCGTGCACGGCGCGGTGAAGAAGTCGCTGCCGCAGGGCCTGCTGATGCTGCTGCTCGCGCTGCTGGTGGTGCCGGTCGGGCTGGCCGACCACCCGTGGTGGCTGCTGATGCTGGTGCTGATCCCGACGAACCTGCTCTGCGCGCCGACGCTCGCGGCGACCACCGAGACGGTCAGCCGGATCGCCCCGCCGCAGGTCCGCGGCGAGGCGATGGGGCTGCAGGACGCGTCGACGCGGCTCGGCCTGGCGCTGGGCAGCCCGGTGGTCGGCTTCGCGATCGACCACTCGAACCCGGCGTGGGGCTTCGCCGCGGCCGGGCTCGGCGGCCTGGTGATCGCCTCGGCCGGCCTGCTGCGCCGGCGCGCGCCGGAACCGGCCGCGGAACCGGTCCCGGCGCTGGCCGAAAGCTAGCGGGTCAGGACAGTTCGCCCTGGTTCTCCGCGGCCCACTCGGCGAGGTGAGCCAAGGGACCCGTGGCGAAGGACGCCCCCAACGGGGTGAGTTCGTAGACGGCGGCGTCGCGCCCCGTTCGCGCGACCAGCCCGCGCGAGGCCAGGCGCCGGAGGGACTCGGTCAGCACCTTGTCGCTGACTCCGGCGATGCGATCCAGCAGAACGCTGCGCCGGGTCGGCCCCATGCGCAGGGCGGAAACGACGACCGGGTCCCACGTGTGGCTGATGAGCTCGACCGCGGCTCGTACGTGGCAGTCCGAGATGAAGGTCTCGCAGCCTTGTTCGTTCACCTGTCCAACCTTCCACCCGCGCTCCTACCGATGGGTAGGAGGCGGGCTCTTAGCGTCGTCGTAAGACCTCACGAGACGAAGGAGACCAAGGTGAAGATCGGACTGCTGGGGACCGGGAACCTCGCGGTGGCACTGGGCAGCGCGTGGGCGAGCGCCGGGCACTCGATCGTCGTCACCGGCCGTCGCCCCGATCGGGCGAAGGCCGCCGCGGAGCGGATCGGTGCCGCCGCCACGCCGCTCGATCCGCGCGAGCTCGCCGGCCGAGCCGAGGCCATCGTGGTGGCGATCGCCTGGGACGGGCTGGAAGAGGCGCTGAGGCTCGTCGGCGGAGCGGATGGGCTGCTGTCGGGAAAGACCGTCGTCGACTGCACCAACGCCGTGGACTACGCGACCGGGCGACTGCTCCCGGAGACCGGCTCGGCTGCCGAACTGGTGGCGGGCGTCGCGGCCGGCGCCCACGTGGTCAAGGCACTGCACCTGTTCGCCGGCGCGTCCTGGCCGTTCACCGGCGATCCGGCCGCGTCGCCGGTCGTCGCGCTCTGCGGCGACGACACCGACGCCCTGAGCCGGACCGCCGAGCTGATCCGTGACCTCGGCGCGCGGACCGCGGTGCTGGGCGGGCTCACCGCGGCCCGGCAGGCCGAGGAAGCCGCCGGTTTCGTGATGCGGGTGGTCGCGGCCGGCGCGAACCCGCGCTTCGCCGTCCCGGACGTCGTGAGGGCTTAGCCGCAGGCCGCGCGGAGGGCGTCGAGCTTCTTGACGTTGCGCTGAACCCACTGGGCCACGACGCCGGCGTCCTCGATGCGCTCCTTCTGCACCTCGACGTACGACCCGGCCATGCCGAGCAGCGCGTTCTTGACGTCCTGGTCCTGGACGTCCGAGGCGAGCTCGCGCAGCCGCCTCTCCTTGTCCGCGGCCCGCGCCTTGAGCTTGTCCGGGTCGACCAGCGGGTTCAGGTCCGCCAGCCCGAGCGCCTCGGTGCAGACGCCCACCTTGTCCACCGTCTTCGACCCCTGGTCGACCGCGTTGCTGACCTGGTCGCACCCGCTCAGCAGCAGTGCGGCCCCGGCCAGCAGCGCGGCCGTCGTTCCACCCCTCGTCATGGCGCCAAGGTACCGCTCAGCCCTTGACGCAGACCACCTGCTTGAGGTGCGCCACGACCTCGACCAGGTCCGTCTGGGCCTGGATCACCGTTTCGATGTCCTTGTACGCGGCCGGGATCTCGTCGACGACCCCCGAGTCCTTGCGGCACTCGACGCCCGCCGTCTGCGCCGCGAGGTCCTCGGCCGTGAACAGCTTCTTGGCCTTGTTACGCGACATCCGGCGGCCGGCGCCGTGCGACGCCGACTGGAACGAGGACTCGTTCCCGAGGCCGCGGACGATGTACGAACCGGTCCCCATGCTGCCCGGGATGATCCCGAGGTCACCCGATCCGGCGCGGATCGCGCCCTTCCGGGTGACGAGCAGCTCGACGCCGTCGTAGGTCTCCTCGGCGACGTAGTTGTGGTGGCACGAGATGGCGTCGTCGAAGGTCGTCTGCGGGACGACGTCCTTCAGCGCCTGCTTCACGAGCGCGACCATCGTGGCGCGGTTGCGCGCCGCGTAGTCCTGCGCCCAGAACAGGTCGCGCCGGTACGCCGCCATCTCGGGCGTGCCCGCGACGAACACGGCGAGGTCCCGGTCCGGCAGGTCGGCGTTGTGCGGCAGCTTCCGCGCGACGGCCATGTGCCGCTCGGCGAGCTCCTTGCCGATGTTGCGCGAACCCGAGTGCAGCATCAGCCAGACGCGGCCTTCGTCGGCGCCACCCTGCTCGAGGCAGACCTCGATGAAGTGGTTCCCGCCGCCGAGGCTCCCGATCTGCCGCGCGGCCCGGTCGTGCAGCTCCTGGACACCTTCGTGCAGCTGGCCGAAGCCCTTCCAGAAGGCGTCCCAGCCGCCGACGCCGTGCACCTTCGCGGGGTTCACGGGCGTCTTGTGCAGCCCGAAGCCCACGGGCACGGCGCTCTCGATCCGGCGACGCAGCTTGCCGAGGTCGTCGGGCAGGTCGGCGGCGGTGAGCGACGTCCGCACGGCGCTCATCCCGCACCCGATGTCGACCCCGACGGCGGCGGGCGAAACGGCGTCGCGCATGGCGATGACGCTGCCGACGGTGGCGCCCTTGCCGTAGTGCACGTCGGGCATCACGGCGACCCCGTGCACCCACGGCAGGTTCGCGACGTTCTGCAGCTGCCGCATGGCCTGGTCTTCGACCGACGCGGGATCGGCCCACATCCGGATCGGGACGCGCGCGCCGTCGACAGCGGTGTACATGGTTTCCTCCCCTGGAAAAGGTTTCGCGGTGCCCAGGATCCCCCGGGCACCGCGAAACGGCCAAGCGAGTTTATTCGTCCACTGTGTACTAGCGCTGCTCGGCGATCAGCTCCGCGATCTGCACGGCGTTGAGCGCCGCGCCCTTGCGGAGGTTGTCGTTCGAGATGAACAGCGCCAACCCGCGGCCGTCCTCGATGCCCTGGTCGACGCGGATGCGACCGACGTAGCTCGGGTCGTTGCCCGCCGCCTGCAGCGGGGTCGGTACCTCCGACAGCTCGACGCCCGGCGCGTGCGTCAGCAGCTCCGTCGCGCGCTCGACCGTCAGCGCCCGCTCGAATTCGGCGTTCACCGAGATCGAGTGGCCCGAGAACACCGGCACGCGCACGCAGGTGCACGAGACGCCGAGGCCCGGGATGCTGAGGATCTTGCGGCTCTCGTTGCGGAACTTCTTCTCTTCGTCCGTCTCGAACTCGCCGTCGTCCACAATGGACCCGGCCATCGGGAGGACGTTGAACGCGATCGGGCGGACGTACTTCTCCGGCTTCGGGAAGTCGATCGCCGCGCCGTCGTGGGTCAGCAGCGAAGCGTGCTCGGCGGCCGCCTTCACCTGGCCCGCCAGCTCGTCGACGCCGGCGAGCCCGCTGCCGGACACCGCCTGGTACGTCGACGCGACCAGCCGGACCAGGCCGGCCTCGTCGTGCAGCGGCTTCAGCACCGGCATCGCGGCCATGGTGGTGCAGTTGGGGTTCGCGATGATCCCCTTGCGCGCCTCCTTGATCGCCTGCGGGTTGACCTCGCTGACGACCAGCGGCACGTCCGGGTCCATCCGGAACGCCGAGGAGTTGTCGATCACCGTCGCACCCGCCGCGGCGAACCGCGGTGCCTGCGCCTTGGACGTCGACCCGCCCGCGGAGAACAGCGCGATGTCCAAACCGGACGGATCGGCCGTCGACGCGTCTTCGATCGTGATTTCGGTGTCGCGCCAAGGCAGCGTCGAACCCGCCGAGCGCGCCGACGCGAAGTACCGGAGCTCGGCGACCGGGAACTCCCGCTCCGCCAGCAGCTTGCGCATGACCGCGCCGACCTGGCCGGTCGCGCCGACCACCCCGACCCGCAGACCTTCCGCCATCAGCGACCACTCCCCGCGTAGACCACAGCTTCCTCGTCGCCACCGAGCTCGAATGCGGCGTGGATCGCGCGCACGGCGTCGTCCAGCTGCGCGTCCCTGATCAGCACCGAGATCCGGATTTCCGACGTGTTGATGATTTCGATGTTGACGCCGGACTGCGCCAGCGCCTCGCAGAACGTCGCCGTGACGCCCGGGTGCGAGCGCATCCCGGCGCCGACCAGCGAGACCTTGCCGACGTGGTCGTCGTAGAGCACCGACTCGAAGCCGATCTCCGCCTTGACCTTCTCCAGTTCCTTGACCGCCTTGGCGCCGTTGGCCTTCGACAGCGTGAAGGTGATGTCCGTGCGGCCGGACACCGTGCTGGACACGTTCTGCAGCACCATGTCGATGTCGATCTCGGCGTCGGCGATCACGCGGAAGATCCGGGCCGCGGCGCCGGCGTGGTCCGGCACCCCGGTGACCGTGATCTTGGCTTCGGAGCGGTCGTGCGCCACACCGGTGATCAGGGCTTGTTCCACGGGGATCTCCTCGATAGAACCGGTCACCGTCGTGCCCGGCTTGTCACTGTAGGAAGAGCGGACTCGGATCGGGACGCCGTAGCGGCGCGCGTACTCGACCGAACGCAGGTGCAGGATCTTCGACCCGCTCGCGGCGAGCTCGAGCATCTCCTCGTAGGGGATGACGTCGAGCTTCTTCGCGTCCGGCACGATCCGCGGGTCGGCGGAGTACACACCGTCCACATCGGAGTAGATCTCGCAGACGTCGGCGTTCAGCGCGGCGGCCAGCGCGACGGCGGTGGTGTCCGAGCCGCCGCGGCCGAGCGTGGTGATGTCCTTGGTGTCCTGCGCGACGCCCTGGAAGCCCGCCACCAGCGCGATGTAGCCCTGCTCGAGCGCCTCGGTGACGCGGCTCGGGGTGACGTCGATGATGCGCGCGTTGCCGTGCACCGACGTCGTGACGACGCCGGCCTGCGAACCGGTGAACGACCAGGCCTCGGCGCCCTGGGCCGCGATGGCCATGGCGACGAGGGAGTTCGAGATGCGCTCACCCGCGGTGAGCAGCATGTCCATCTCCCGCTCCGGCGGCGCCGGGTTGACCTGCTGCGCCAGGTCGAGCAGTTCGTCGGTGGTGTCACCCATCGCCGAGCAGACCACGACGACGTCGTTGCCCGCCTTCTTCGTGGCGACGATCCGCTCCGCGACGCGCTTGATCCGGTCGGCACTTTCCAGCGACGATCCGCCGTACTTCTGGACCACGAGGGCCACGCCCGAACCTCCTCGCGGGCCGGGCGGCTCCCTGGTGGGCACCGGAGAGCCCCCGCGTCCCATGATTTGCAGTGGAGCCTACCGGGGCCGGGACGGCCCGCCACCCTCTTGACGTGGGGCGAACCCCCGGCGTGGACCGCCCGGAAGTAAATCTTCCGTAACACCAAGGAAATGCGCGGAGCCCTTCCTCCCGAGTGACGCACAGCACTCGTGGGTATGGTCAAGATCGTGCGAAAGCCAGCTGTGACGAGCGTCCCGATCGCTTCCTTGATGGCCGAGCGGTGGAGCCCGCGGGCTCTGGACGCCGGTGCCGTGGTCACTTCGGAGCAGGTCCGGGCCCTCTTGGAAGCGGCGCGCTGGGCGCCATCGTTCGGCAACACCCAGCCGGCCCGCTACCTGGTGGGGCTGCGCGGCACCCCGTCGTTCGACGCGATCCTGGCGACGCTGAACTCGGGGAACCGGGCGTGGGCGCACCGGGCGGGGTTGCTGCTGATCGGCGTGATGGTGACGACGAATTCGAAGGGCGACGTGCCCTACGCCGAGTACGGGCTCGGGTTGGCGTCGGAGAACCTCGTGCTGCAGGCCGTGGAGCTGGGGTTGGTGGCGCACCAGATGGCGGGGTTTTCGCCGGACGCGGTCCGTTCCGCCTTTTCGCTCCCCGACGAGGCGGTCCCGAAGGTGGCGATCGCGGTGGGCTCGCCCGGCGACCCGGAGACTCTGGAAGAGGACTGGCGGATCGAGCGGGAGAAGGCCGAACGCGTGCGGCTGCCGCTGGCGGAGTTCGCGTTCACCGACCGGTGGGGCGAGCCGGCGCTTTAGCTCGGCAGGACGATCGCCCGGTCCCGGACGCGGTCCAAAGCGGCGTAGGGGACGACGGTACCGACGTCGTCCACAGCGGCGAACCCACCGACTTCCGCCCTGATGTCGACGATGGCGGCGGCCGTCTCGTGGTCCAGCCCGCACACCGACGCGATGACGGCCGCGGGCGCGTTGTTGAGGTCGACGAGGCCACCGTCGTCGTAGTTCCGCGGCAGGTCGGGACGGCCGATCCGCAGGTCGCGCGCGATGAGCGGGTCGGTGGCGACGAGCTTGCGGGCTTCGGCCCGGCGTTCCCGCGCGGCGAGCGCGGCGGCGACAGCCGGGTCACCCTGCTCGACCGGCGCCAGGCCGAGGACCTGCCGGCGCAGCTTGACCTGCTGGACGCAGGCCACCACGACCACGACGAGTCCGATGACCACGGCGATCGAGGTGAGCAAGTTCCCCGTGGTGCCGACCGTGTTGCCCGCCGCGTCCTTCGGGGCGAGGGACAGCAGCGTGAACATGACCGCGGCGATCGCCCCGAAGACCCCGGCGCGGATGTACAGCGACTTGCGCCCGAGGCGGACGGCGGCGTGCACGAACGGGACCCAGGCGAACAGCCCGACCGTGGCGATGGTGACGACGAAGTACCAGCGGCTGCCCACGCGGACGACCGCGTTCGGCTTCGTCACGACAGGCTGTGAAACGGACATGATCAGCACCCCTTCCGGTGTGCTGAAGTCGGCCCGCGACAACCGTGCGTTACGAGCCCGCGCCGATCGTGATCACCGCGAAATCAGGACCCGCCGCCCACCCGGCGGATGATCTTCGCGAGGATCCCGGACACCACAAGCCAGAAGATCGCCGCGATGCCGTAGTTCACCAGGACCCGCAGCTTCTCGTCACTCGGCGTGAACAAGTCGCTGAAGCCCAGCGCCAGGGAATCCGCCCAGGACTTCACGAACGACACGATGCCGTTGTCCGGGTTCGCTGAGCCGACCGTGAAGATCACGTGGATCACCAGCAGCGCGGCGAAGACCAACCCCACCCAGCGGACGATCGACGCCAGCACCGAGGCCGCCCGGCCGCTCGCGCCGCGCCAGTCGACCGGGGCCCGGCGGGAGACCTTCGTCTCCTCCTCCGACGACGACGCCGAAGAAGACGACGACTCTGCGTGCTCACCCATGCTCGCAGTTTCGCACGGCGACCGACCGATGGCTACCCACAGGTAACCCCCGGAACGGGCCGCCCGGCTTCCCTCCTCCGGCGTTCCGTGGTTATGGTGGGGGCGTGGCGCGTGCTCTCCTGCTTCGCTGCCGCGACGGGGCCTGATCGGACCGGCTCCTCGTCGCGGGGCTTCGTGGTGCCGGTCGCACCCGTCGAGCTGGAGACACCCCCAATCCCATGAGCAAGATCCGCAAGCCTTCGCGTCCCGCGCCCGCTGAGCAGCCCGCCTGGAACACCCAGCGCGGCACCTCCATGCCGGTGCACCGCTACCGCCCCTGGTACGACCTGGTCGAGAACATCGACCTGCCCGACCGCACCTGGCCCGAAAAGCGCATCGAGCGCGCGCCGCTGTGGTGCGCCGTCGACCTGCGGGACGGCAACCAGGCCCTGATCGACCCCATGTCGCCCGCGCGCAAGCGGAAGTTCTTCGACCTGCTCGTACGCATGGGCTACAAGGAGATCGAGGTCGGCTTCCCGGCCGCGAGCCAGACCGACTTCGACTTCGTCCGCGAGATCATCGAAGAGGGCGCGATCCCGGACGACGTCAGCATCCAGGTGCTGACCCAGTGCCGCCCCGAGCTGATCGAGCGGACCTTCCAGTCGCTCGAAGGCGCGCCGCGGGCGATCGTGCACATCTACAACTCGACCTCGATCCTGCAGCGCCGCGTCGTCTTCCGCGAAGAGCGCGAAGGCATCAAGAAGATCGCGACGCAGGCCGCGGAAATGGTCGTCGAGCTGGCCGCGAAGCAGCCGGACACCGACTTCCGCTTCCAGTACTCGCCGGAGTCCTACACCGGCACCGAGCTGTCCTACGCGCTCGAGGTCTGCAACGCCGTCACCGAAATCTGGCAGCCGACGCCGGAGAAGCCGGTCATCCTGAACCTGCCGGCGACGGTCGAGATGGCGACGCCGAACGTCTACGCCGACTCGATCGAGTGGATGAGCCGGAACCTGGAGCGCCGCGACTCGGTGATCCTGTCGCTGCACCCCCACAACGACCGCGGCACCGGCATCGCCGCCGCCGAGCTGGGCTACCAGGCCGGCGCCGACCGCATCGAAGGCTGCCTGTTCGGCAACGGCGAGCGCACCGGCAACGTCGACCTGGTCGCGCTGGGCATGAACCTCTACAGCCAGGGCATCGACCCGCAGATCGACTTCTCCGACATGGACGAGATCAAGCGGACCGTCGAGTACTGCAACCAGCTGCCGGTCGGCGAGCGCTCGCCGTGGGGCGGCGACCTGGTGTTCACGGCCTTCTCGGGCAGCCACCAGGACGCGATCAACAAGGGCCTCGACGCGCTGAAGGACGCCGCCGACAAGGCGGGCGTCCCGATCGACGAGTACCCGTGGGAGGTCCCGTACCTGCCGATCGACCCGAAGGACGTCGGCCGCACGTACGAGGCCGTGATCCGGGTGAACTCGCAGTCCGGCAAGGGCGGCGTCGCCTACATCATGAAGGCCGAGCACCAGCTCGACCTGCCGCGGCGGCTGCAGATCGAGTTCTCGAAGGTCATCCAGCGCTACACCGACTCCGAGGGCGGCGAGGTCGACCCGACCACGATGTACAACGCCTTCTCGGCCGAGTACCTGGAGCTGAAGACGCCGCTGGAGCTGGTCCGCCAGCACGTCCGCGACAACGGCGACGGCGAGTACGACATCACCGCGACCGTGCGCGTGGAGGGTGACGAGCACGAGGTCACCGGCCGCGGCAACGGCCCGATCGCGGCGTTCTTCGACGCGCTGTCGACCGTGGGCTTCGACCTGCGCCTGCTGGACTACTCCGAGCACACGCTCTCCCCGGGCGACGACGCGCGCGCCGCGTCGTACATCGAGTGCGCGATCTCGGACCGGGTGTTCTGGGGCATCGGCATCGACCCGTCGATCGTGACGGCGTCGCTGCGCGCGGTCGTCTCGGCGGTGAACCGCGCCGACCGCTGAACCTGTGGGCCGCCTGTCGGGTTCCTGTGAGTCCTCCGTGATCAGGAGTTTTCCGCGCCCGGCGGGCGGTTAATGGAGGTGTGGACGCGACTACGGCCGGACTGCTGGTGCTGTTCGTCGTCTCGCTGGTGCCGCTGCTGCCCACCGAGGTGACGCTCCTCGGCATGGGTGTCGCGGCGGCGCAGGGCGGGACGTCGCTGGCGGTCGTGATCGCGGTCGCTTCGGCCGGGTGCCTGGTCTCGGACCAGGCGCTCTACGCCCTCGGCCGGTTCGGTGGCCGGGCGGCGCTGAACCGGCTGAGCCGGCGGCGGAAGATCGCCGCCGGCATCGGCTGGCTCGACGGCCGGCTGCAGCGCCACCCCCGGCCGGTGCTGGTGGTGGCCCGCTGGCTGCCCTCAGGCGGGACGATCGGCGCCCTGCTCGCCGGGTCCCTGCGGTGGCCGATGGCGGAGTTCTTCACCGCCTCGGCCGTCGGCGTCACGCTCTGGACGTCCTATGTGGCCTTCCTCGGCTACGCGGGCGGCCGGATCATCACCGAACCCGGGATCAGCATGCTGCTCTCCCTGGGCGTCGCCCTGGTCCTGGGTTCGGTGATCACCTACGGCGTCAAGCGATCCGCTAGAGCGCTTTGAGGATGTCCGCCGGCTCGGTGCGCGTGACGAAGTCCGGGTGGACGTCGACGAACCGCAGCACCCGGTCCTGGTCCACCACGACGACCGCCGGGTGGACCAGCTCCCAGGTGCCGTTGACCTGCTCGAGGTCCGTCCCGAGCGTCTGCATCGCTTCGCGCACGGGCGCGGAAACCGGGTAGCTCAGCCCGAGTCCGCGGGCGACGGTGCTGCCGGCGTCCGACAGCACCGGGAACTCGAGGTCCGGGAGCGGGCCGTCCGGCTTCTGCGGGCTGATCGCGGCGAGGGTCGCGTTCCTCGTCGTCAGCTCGGGCAGGAGTTCCTGCTGGTAGGTGCGCAGGGTCAGGTTGCAGTACGGGCACCACTGGCCGCGGTAGAACACGAGCACCGCCGGCCCGTCGGCGACGAGGTCGCCCAGGCTCACCGGCGTGCCGTCGGCCCCGGGCAGCGTGAAGTCTTCGATCTTGGCGCCGACCTCGGCGAACTTCGTCCCGGCGGCACGTCGCCGGTCCGCTTCGAGGACCTCGAAGATCTCCGGCGGCAGGGCGCCGCGAAGGTGGTCGTTCACCCCGGCCAGGGCGTTGTTGAGCGTCATGGATCCCCCTTGCTTGTTGTACTGATCGGTACAGTGGGCCGAACTGTACTATCCAGTACATGGAGGCGCAAGCGGCTTCGACCCCGCGCGGCAAGCGGACCCGCGACGCGATCGTCGACGCGGCGGCCGCGCTGATGTACGTCGACGGCGTCGCGGGCACGAGCGTCGACAAGGTGCTCGCCGCGAGCGGGGCCGGGAAATCGCAGATGTACCACTACTTCAAGAACAAGGAACAGCTGGTCGGGGCCGTGATCGACCGGTACCTCGAGCAGATCCTCGGCAACCAGCCGGCGATCTTCACGCTGTCCTCGTGGGCCGACCTCGAAACGTGGACCGAGCAGCTGCTGGACGTCCACCGCCGGGCGGGCGGCCCGATCGCGTGCCCGCTGGGCAACCTCGCCGGCGAGGTGGGCGACAACGCTCAGCTCGCGCCATTGGTCGACCAGGCTTACCGGACGTGGGAGTCCCACTTGGAGCGTGGTCTGAAAACGTTGCGGGACAACGGTGAACTCACCGCGGACGCCGACCCGGCGCGGCTGGCCCAGGCGGCGATGACGTCCGTCCACGGTGGACTGCTGCTGGCCCACATCCGGCACGACCTCACCGCACTGGAGGACGCGTTGGGCATCGCGCTGGCCTACCTGCGCGGCTTCAAGCGGTGAGCTGGGCGACCTCCGCGCGCAGCTCGTCGATCACCTGGGCCACGGCCGGGCGCTGCAGCGCGCCGGTGCGGCAGACCGCCTCCACCAGCCGGGCCGCGCGGATCCCCGCCAACGGCCTGCTGACCAGGCCGCTGCCGCGGCGGGTGTCGATCGTGTAGCGCGGGACCAGCGCGATCCCGTGGCCCGCCGCGACGAGCCGCTCGGTGATGCGGAAGTCGTTGATCCGCTGCACCACCACCGGCCGGACGCCGGTGCGGACGGTCAGCGAGCGCAGCACGTCGTCCACCGGGAAGCCGTGGTCGACGCCGATCCAGCGTTCGTCGGCCAGCTCCGCCAGGTCCACCCGCCGCCTGGCCGCCAGCCGGTGCCCGGCCGGGAGCGCGACGTCGAGCGGCTCCCGCAGCAACGGCACGACGTCCAGGCGTTCCTGGTCGAACTCCGGCGCGTGCTCGTCCCGGTGCGCGACGACGACGTCGTAGTCCGCGACCAGGCCGGGCACCTCGGGCGGGGTCATGTCGACGTCGCGGACGTCGACCTCCAGGCCGTCGTACCCGGCGACACGGGTCAGCAGGCCCGGCAGCAGCATCAGCCCGGCCGACTGGAAGATCGCGATCCGCACGCGCCCGCGCGGCGCGCTGCGGTAGGTGTCCAGTTCGGACTCCGCGCGTTCGAGCGCGGCCAGCACCTCGTCGGCGCGGGCGACCAGCGCCCGGCCGGCGTCGGTCAGCCGCAGCCCGCGCCCGGCCGGCTCGGTGAGCGGCAGGCCGACCTCGCCCTGGAGCGCGCGCAGCTGCTGCGAAACCGCCGACGGCGTGCAGTGCAGCGCCCGCGCGGCCGCCGTCACGCTGCCGCGGTCGGCGAACTCGCGCAGCGTGCGCAGGCGACCCAGATCCACGGCCCCAGCGTAGTTGAAGCGCGGCTACACAGTGGCGATGCTTTCGGTGGCCCTCGCTTCACGGTCGTGGCGCAGCCGCGCGACCGTCCCGGCGCTGACCAGCGCGACGATCCCGGCCACGCAGCCGAGGGTGAGCACCGACGGCGTCAGGCGGTGGTCGGCGAGCTGCAGCACGTACGCGAACAGCGGCGACAGCGTCAGCAGGATCGACGCGGTGATCGGCTCGGTCCGCCGGATCCCGACCTGCAGCAGGTAGAGCGGCAGCGCGACGCCGAACAGGGCGATCAGCGCGGACGGCCCGAACGCCGCCCCGACGGCCGGCGCGTCGTCGACGGCGACGAGCGCCCAGGTCATCGCCAGGATGAGGAAGAACCGCACGGCGAGCACCCGCCGCGGCGGCAGCTCGGCGTCGCTCAGCCGCTTCGAGTAGATGACGTTCGTGACCGAGCCGACGCCGGTGATGAGCACGAGCACCACACCGATGAGCGTCTCGCCGGGCGTCCGGTCGAGTCCACTGTGGCCGGTGAACGAACCCCAGACCAGCAGCCCGATCAGCACGCCGATCCCGACCGCGACCCAGGCCTCCGCGCGCAGGATCGCGGTTCCCTTGCGCAGCAACGGGTTGAACGCGAGTGTCAGCACCGGGCCGAGCGCGATGCCGACGACGTTCACCACGGCCGGTTCGAGGTAGCGCAGCGCGAAGAGCATCGAAAGCCAGGTCGCGGCCGTCGTCACGTTGATCATCACGACGTCGCGGCGCAGGTCGCGCAACGGCCGGAAGGTCACGGCGACGCCGTCGCGCACCAGCGCGAACGCCAGGAAGAACACGGCGGCGAGGGTGAACGACACCGCGGCGACGGTCGCCGGGCGCAGCTGTTCCAGCTGGTTGCCGGCGAAGACGTCGAGCGCCGCCGTCAGCGCCGCGAACCCGGTCAGTGGCAGTACGCCTCGCAGCATCGGAAGCTCCCCAGTCGTCGGCGGACGCCCATCGTCACCGGATCCGGACATCCCGGGCAATAGCGTCCGGGCGGGGTGAGCAAGGCCCGAGAGGTGACGTCCACCGATCGGCCCAGGTCACGGGTGGTTTTTGTGAAGCTGAGCTACAAGGTTCGTGCAGATAATCTCGCTGGTCCTTCACTGTCGGCCTTGCGAGAGTGGAGGCATGCCCACCCGTGACCGCCTGCTCGCCGTGCTCGTCGCCGTCCTCTGGGGCCTCAACTTCCTCGCCATCCACGCCACGCTTGGCCAGTTCCCGCCGGTGTTCGCGGGCGCGCTGCGGTTCGCCGTCATCGCCGTGCCGACGATCCTGTTCGTGCCGTGGCCGAAGGTGAAGGTGCGGTACTTGCTCGGCTACGGCCTCGGTTTCGGCACCGGGCAGTTCGCGTTTCTGTTCATCGCGATGGACACCGGGATGCCGACCGGGCTCGCGTCGCTGGTGCTGCAGGCGTCGGCGCCGTTCACGGTGCTGCTCGGCGCGGTCTTCCTGCGCGAACGTGTCACGCCGCACCAGCTGGCCGGCATCGCGCTGGCCGTCGCCGGGATGGCGGCGATCGCGTGGCAGCAGTCCGGGCACGCGGCGCTGCTGCCGATGGTGCTGACGTTGCTGGCCGCGCTGAGCTGGGCGTTCGGCAACCTGAGCACGCGCAAGGCCGAGCCGGACAACCCGCTGCACTTCACGCTGTGGATGTCGGTGGTGCCGCCGTTGCCGATGTTCGCGCTTTCGCTGGTCATGGAGGGCCCGGCCGCGCAGTGGCGGTCGTTGACGACGCTCGGGACGCCGACCGGGCTGACCGCGCTGGGCGGGCTGACCTACGTGGTGCTGATCGGGACGGTCGTCGGCTCGGGCCTGTGGACGACGCTGATGCGCCGCAACCCGGCCGGCGTGGTGTCGCCGTTTTCGCTGCTGGTGCCGGTGGTCGGGCTGACGGCGTCGTTCGCGATCCTCGGCGAGCGGCCGACCTGGCTGGAGGTCGGCGCGGCCGTCGTCGTGATCGCGGGGGTGCTGCTGGGGTCGCTCCGGCCGGTGCGCAAGCCGGCGCCGCCGGAGCTGGTGACGGTCTAGGCCGCGTTCTCTTCCTGCTTCGGCGTCACTTCTTCGCCCTCGTGCTTCTTGCCGAGCCGCTTCTTCATGACGAAGAAGACGACGATGCCGATCACGATGGCGGCGACGAGGCCGTACTTGGAGAAGTTCCCGAGCCACTCTTCGGCGACGACGCCGAGGTAGTAGACCGCGGCGGTGGTGCCCCCGGCCCAGACGATGCCACCGGCGGCGTTCGCGAGCAGGAACTTCGGGTAGTGCATCCGCAGCGAGCCGGCGAGCGGGCCGGCGAGGATGCGCAGGAAAGCGATGAAGCGGCCGAGGAAGACGGCCCAGACACCGCGTTTGTTGAAGATCCGTTCGGCGTTGGCGATGTGCGTCGGGCCGAAATGCTTCGGGAATTTCCGGCCCGCCCAGGCGAACAGCCGTTGCCCGCCGGTCTTTCCGATCAGATAGCCGATGCTGTCCCCGATGATGGCGCCGGCGCTGGCGAGGATCCCGATCCACAGCGGGCTCAGGTTGCTGTGCTGCGAGGCCAGCAGTGCGGCGCTGACCAGCACGATCTCGCCGGGCAGCGGAATGCCGAGGCTTTCGATCATGATCACCGCGCCGACGATCAGGTACACCGAAAGCGGCGGGATCGCCTCCAGCCATTGGTCGATGTGCACTGCCCGTACCCCCTGCTGTCGCGGAATCTGCTTTTCGCAGGGTACCGGGGGCAGGGTGGTGCGGGCGGCCTACTCAGGTATTGCCAGGGGTACTACTTCAGTCGGGGGTCACCCGGTGGGTTCGGAGTTGTCCACAGGGTTCACCCCCATGTGGACAACCTGTGGATGGTTGGGGGCGAGCGGGGGTTTTGGTCGGGGGGCGTCGGTAGGCTGGGCTTGGGCACGGCCCCCAGGGCCGGGCAGGGCTCCGGCAAAGTCGGGTGGGGCGATGCTCCGCCCGGCACCACCGCCCGCGGAACGCCGGGCCGAAGAGGCGCTTCGGCGGGACGCCGAGCTTCGGTGGTCATCAACGACTCGTTCATCGCATCCGGCGAGGTGAACGACTCGTTCATGCCGGCCGCCAATCGCCACCTGAACGACTGACTGCCCACCGTCTCGCCACGCCACAAAAAGCCGACGCCAAAGGCGAGAGGCCCCCGAGAACAGACACCGACGAGAACCCAGACTCCCCCGCACCCCGATCCGAAGCCACAACACGGCCGGCAGCGCCGGGTCAAGGCATCTTTCCCGCCTTGACGCGGTGTTGCCGGCCGTAGTCACAATGACAGCTTCGGGGTGCCGGAGGGCTATGGCAGGGCAGCTGTCCCAGCCCCGCCCCACTCGACGCCGCTCGGCCGCCCCGAACACCATGAATGACCCATTCATGCATGTCACCTGACGCCAGGGCTCCGGCAGTCGGGCGTGGCGATGCTCCGCCCGACCCCACCGCCCACGGAACGCCGGACCGAAGAGGCACTTCGACAGAATGCCGAGCTTCGACGGTCATCAATGACTCGTTCATCGCATCCGGCGAGATGAACGACTCGTTCATGACGTCACCGGCCGCCAGACCGACCACACCGATCCGACTTTGCCGGGACTCTGCCAGGGCCGGGCGGGGTCCTGGCCGGGCGGGGTCCTGGCCGGGCGGGGTCCTGGCCGGGCGGGGTCCTGGCCGGGCGGGTCCCGCGGAGCCAGAGGCCCTGCAGGGCGAAGACCTGGCGAAGCTGGACCGGCGGAGCAAACAACGGCGAAGCCGAGGTCCAGCGGACACGAATCCCCGTGGGGCGGGCCCCGAACCGGAGCCGGATCCCTGCGGAGTGGATTCCCGGCGGCGCCGGTCAAGACTTCGGCATCGCAACCCTCGCCCGCAGGCAACCCCGCCCCTACAACCTCGAGCGACCGAGCACGCTGCCGCCGATGACCGAGGTCGAACGTCTTGAATGAGTCATTCAGGACCTCCGAAGACCTGAATGACTCATTCAAGACATCAGCCAGGGCCGGCCCGGGTCCCCGACCCAGCCGAACCTCGCGAACGCGACCGAAGCCGCCTTGGGCAGCGCGGACTCCGCCGAAACCCCGCGAGAGTGCGAGCCGCACCGGCAGGCAAGGCCAGTCCAGTCAACCGGCCTTCAGCTTCGCCGCGCGCCCCTGCAAGTACCCCTGCTCAGGCAAACTCAACGTCCGCCGAGCGGCCGCCAGATACGCCTCCCGGGCCCCGGCGAAGTCCCCCACCTCCTCCAGCAAATGCCCCCGCACGGCATCCACCCGATAGTGGTCCTTCAACTCCACGCCCGCCAGCTCCGCCAACCCCGCTTCAGCCCCATGGACCTGGGCGAACGCCACGACCCGGTTCAACGTCACCATCGGCCCCGGAGCCACCACCCGAAGCAAGTCGTACAGCGTCAAAATCTGCGCCCAGTCCGTAGCCTCCGCCGAAGCCGCCTCGTCGTGGACCGCCGCGATCGCCGCCTGGAGCTGGTATGGCCCGATCGGGGCCGAGACCAGCGCCTTCGTGATCAGAGCCGTCCCCTCCGCGATCAACCCCGCGTTCCACAGCGTCCGGTCCTGCACAGCCAACGGCACCAACGCCCCCGAAGCCGACACCCGCGCCGGGCGGCGGGCCTCCGTCAGCAGCATCAACGCCAGCAACCCCGTGACCTCGCCGTCGGCCGGGAGCTCCGCGTGCAACGCGCGGACCAGGCGGATCGCCTCCGCCGTCAGCTCGACTCGGCTCACCGCACCGCCCGAACTGGCCGTGTGCCCCTCCGTGAAGATCAAGTACAGCACCTGCAGCACCGCCGTCAGCCGCTCTTCTCGAGAATCGACGGAGAACCGCTCGTCGCGCAGCGCTCGCTTCGCCCGGCTGATCCGCTGGCCGATCGTCGCCTCCGGGACCAGGAACGCGCGGGCGATCTCCGCCGTCGTCAACCCGCCCACCGCCCGCAACGTCAACGCCACCTGTGAAGGCCGCGAAAGCGACGGGTGGCAGCACAACAGCAGCAACGTCAGCGTGTCGTCCACCGCCACCGGCGAAGGGTCCGGCGGCGAAGCCAAGGCCACCGCCTCCTCACGACGCTGCCGGGCCGAATCGCTGCGCCACTGCTCGATGCGCCGCCTGGACGCCGTCGTGATCAGCCACCCCTTCGGGTGATCCGGAATCCCCGACGACGGCCACTGCTGCGATGCCGCCAGCAGCGCCTCCTGGACCGCGTCCTCGCACGCCTCGAAGTCGCCGTAGCGCCGGACCAGCGCCGCCAGGACCTGGGGCGCCAGCGTCCGCAGCAGTTCCGGGTTCACAGCTCCGGCCCGTGCAGCCCCATCACCGGCCGCACCTCGACCACCCCGAACGCCGCCTCCGGGATCCGGGAAGCGATCTCCACCGCGCGCTCCCGGCTCTCGCAGTCGAGCAGGTAGAAGCCCGCGAGGAACTCCTTGGCCTCGGCGAACGGCCCGTCGGTCGTCGTGCCGGCGCTGATCCTCGTCGCCAGCTCCGGGTACGCCAGGCGCTCGGAGACGATCCGCTCGCCGGACTCGTCCAGGTCGTCGTTGAGCTGCTGGTAGTACGCCAGCCCGGCGGCCCGCTGCTCCTCGCTCATCCCCTCCCACGCCTGGCGCGACGCGGGGTTGCCGTAGATCAGCACCACGTATTTCACGATCGCCTCCGCAAGAATGTCGAAATCCGCCCGGCGGCGCCTACGTCTCCTCCGAACGACCACCGCACCCCAGGAGGATGGCATGACCGAGCAGCGGATTCGCGAACTGATGACAGCCCGGGCAACGGCGATGACCACGCGCGACGCCAAGGCGCTTGCGGCGCAGTACACACCGGACGCCGTGGCGTTCACCCTCGCCCCGCCGCTGGTGCACCACGGCGAAGACGTCGAAGCCCGCGAAGCGTGGTTCGCGGGCTTCGACGGCCCGATCGAGTACGAGACCCGCGACCTCGAAGTCACCGTCGGCGGGGACATCGCGTACTGCCACGCGCTCACCCGGCTGTCGACGACGCCGAAGGGCCTGCCGCAGCCGTTCGAGCTGTGGTTCCGGTCCACCGTCTGCTTCCGCAGGCAGGACGGCGACTGGCGGATCACCCACGTCCACGACTCGACGCCGTTCTACATGGACGGCTCGATGAGCGCCGCGCTCGACCTCAAGCCGTGAAAAAGGGGCCGGCCGGGGCGAAAACCCCGGCCGGCCCCCGCGACACGGGAACTCAGAGGATCTCGGCGGCCGTGCCGACGTCCGGCGGGCCCAGGTCGGGGTTCAGCGCCCCGGTGAGCTCCACCAGTTCCGGCTCGACCTCGTGCGGCTGGATGCGCCCGTCGCGGATGTCCTCCGCGTAGTGGCACGCCACCCGGTGCCCGCCGCCGATCTCGCGCAGCTGCGGACGGTCGGTGTCGCACAGGCTCGCCTGCCGCCACGGGCAGCGCGTGTGGAAGCGGCAGCCCGACGGCGGGTTCGCCGGCGACGGCAGGTCACCGGCGAGCAGGATCTGCTCGCGGGTGTCCTCGACCTGCGGGTCCGGCACCGGGATGGCCGACAGCAGCGCCCGCGTGTACGGGTGCAGCGGGTCCCGGTACAGCGAGTCCGCGTCGGTCTCCTCGACCAGCGCGCCCAGGTACATCACGCCGATGCGGTCGGAGATGTGCCGCACCACCGCGAGGTCGTGCGCGATCACCACGTAGGTCAGGCCGAGCTGCTGCTGCAGGTCCTCCAGCAGGTTGACGACCTGGGCCTGCACCGAAACGTCCAATGCGGACACCGGCTCGTCGGCGACGATCAGGTCCGGCTCCACCGCCAGCGCCCGCGCGATGCCGATGCGCTGGCGCTGCCCGCCCGAGAACTCGTGCGGGTACTTGCGCAGCGACGTCTCCGGCAGGCCGACCGCGGCCAGCAGCTGCCGCAGCCGCCGCTGGGTGGCTTCCTTGTCCTTGTCGAGGCCGTGCGCGTGCATGCCCTCGAGCAGGATGGACTCCACCGACTGGCGCGGGTCCAAACTGGACATCGGGTCCTGGAAGATCATCTGCATCCGGCGCCGGGCCTTCCGCAGCTCCTCTCCCTTGAGCTGGGCGACATCGGTGCCGTCGAACTTCACGGACCCGGACGTCGGCTCGTTCAGCCGCAGGATCGCCCGGCCCAAAGTGGACTTGCCGCAGCCGGATTCGCCCACCAGGCCGTAGGTTTCGCCGCGGCGGATGGCCAGGTCGACGCCGTCGACCGCGTACACGTGCCCGACCGTCCGGTCGAACACGACGCCGCGCTTGATCGGGAAGTGCACCTTGAGGTCGTCGACCTCGAGCAGCACATCACCAGCAGGACGGGTCATCGGGCTCCTCCTCCCGCCGCGACCGTGGGCCGCACGGGGTTGTGGCAGCGCAGCAGCGCGTTCCGGTCGGGTACCAGCTGCGGCTGGACCTCGCGGCAGACCTGCAGCGCGTTGGGGCACCGCGGCGCGAACGCGCACCCGTGGTCCCACGGGATGTTGTCGGCCACCGAACCCCGGATGGGGATCAGCTTCTCGCCGCGACCCGCGTCGAGGCGCGGGATCGAGGCGAGCAGGCCATGCGTGTACGGGTGGCGCGGCTCGGCGAACAGCTGGTGCCGCTGCGCGCGCTCGACGATCTTGCCGCCGTAGAGCACGTTGACCTCGTCGCAGAGCCCGGCGACGACGCCGAGGTCGTGCGTGATCATGATCAGCGCGGTGCCGGTGTCCTGCACCAGTTCCCGCAGCAGCGCCAGGATCTGCGCCTGGATGGTGACGTCGAGCGCGGTGGTCGGCTCGTCGGCGATGAGCAGCCGCGGCCGGCACGCCAGCGCGATCGCGATCAGCGCGCGCTGCCGCATCCCGCCGGAAAGCTGGTGCGGGTACTCGGAAAGCCGGCGCGACGGGTCGGGGATGCCGACCTTGTCCAGCAGGTCCACCGCTTCGACGGACGCCGCCTTGCGCGACATCCCGCGGTGGCGCTCCAGCACCTCGGTGATCTGCAGCCCGATCGGGATGACCGGGTTGAGCGAGGACAGCGGGTCCTGGAACACCATGCCGAGGTCGCGGCCGCGGCGGTCGCTCATTTCCTTGTTGGACAGCTTGAGCAGGTCCGTGCCTTCGAAGCGCACCGAACCGCTGACCTTGTTGCCGCGCTTGGCGAGCAACCGCATGATCGCCAGCGACGTCACGGACTTGCCGCAGCCGGACTCGCCGACCAGGCCGACCGTCTGGCCCGGTTCGACGTCGAAGCTGACGTTGTCCACCGCGGTGAAAGGCTGCTCGCCACGGCGGACGAACTGGACCGTGAGGTCACGGACTTCAAGGAGTGCCATCGGTTTTCACCGCCTGTTCTTCGGGTCGAGGGCTTCGCGGAGGGACTCGCCGAGCAGCGTGAACCCGAGCGCGACGACGATGATCGCGATCGCGGGGTAGTACGCCAGCTCGGGCCGGACGTCGAGGAACTGCCGGGCACCCTTGCTCAGCATGATGCCCCACTCCGCCCGGTTCGGGTCCGGGTCGCCCAGGCCGAGGAACGACAGCGCCGCGGCCTCGAGGATGGCGGTCGCCAGGGTCAGCGTCGCCTGCACGATGACCGGGCCGAGCGAGTTCGGCAGCATGTGCCGGAACACGATCGCGCCGCGCTTCACGCCCAGCGACGTCGCCGCGAGGACGTGGTCGCTGCTGCGCTGCACCAGCATCGAGCCGCGCAGCAGCCGCGCGAAGATCGGTACCCCGATCATCGAGACGGCGAGGATCACCGTCCACTGGCTGGGCTTGGCGAACAGCGCCGCGACCGAGATGGCCAGCAGCAGCGACGGCACCGACAGCATGACGTCGACCAGTCGCATGAGGACGGTGTCGACCCAGCCGCCGAACGCGCCGGCGAGGCCGCCGATCACGACGCCGAGGAGCACGCCGATCACCGTCGCCAGCACGCCGACGAGGAGGGTGTTCTGCGCGCCGACGATCAGCCGCGACAGCTCGTCGCGGCCGAAGTCGTCCACGCCGAGCGGGTAACCCGGCTGGGCGCCGGGGATGATCCCCTGGCCGAGGGCGACCTGGTCCTGCAGGTACCGCTCGAACGGGTCCTTGGGCGCGATCAGCGGCGCGAACACCGCCAGCAGCACGAACAAGCCGGTGATCGCGGCGCCGGTGATGGCGACCGGGCTGCGCAGCATCCGCCGCAGAGCTTCGCCGCCGAGGCTGTGCCCGCTCGCCGCGGCGAGCTTGTCGATCGGCTCTTTCTTCTTGTTCAGCAGAGTGTTCATCGCACACGCACCCTCGGGTCGATGATCCCGTACGAGACGTCGACCAGCATGTTCACCAGCACGTACACCAGCGCCCCGAACAGCAGCAGCGCCTGGAGCCGGGGGTAGTCACGCCGTTCGATGCCTTCGGCCAGCAGGAACCCGAGGCCGCGGAAGTTGAACACGCGCTCGGTCAGCACGGCGCCGCCGAGCAGCGCGCCGGTCTGCAGGCCGATCGTGGTGACCACCGGGAGCAGGCCGTTGCGCAGCACGTGCCGGCGGCGGACCACCGGCTGCGTGAGGCCCTTCGAGTTGGCCGTGCGGATGAAGTCCTCGTTGAGCACTTCGAGCACCGACGCGCGGGTGATCCGGGTGATCACCGCGAGCGGGATGGTCGCGAGCGCGAACGCCGGGAGGATCAGGTGCTTGATCGCGTCCCAGACGGCGTCCCACTCGCTCGTCATGATGCCGTCGAGGACGGCGAAGTTCGTGATGGCGGTGGCGTCCAGCCCGGCGGTCTGCCGGCCCTGCGACGGCAGGCCCAGCGGGCCGGCGAGCAGGTCCTGCATCATGTAGCCGAGGAAGAACACCGGCACCGCGACGCCGATCAGCGTCAGCACGATGATCACGTTGTCGGCGGCGCCACCGCGGTAGCGCGCCGAGAGGTAGCCCGCCGGGATGCCGATGAGCACCGCGACGATCATGGCGGAGATGCCCAGCTCGATGGTGGCCGGCAGGAACGTGCCGATCTCCGACATCACCGGCTGGGTCGAGACCAGCGAGGCGCCGAAGTCACCGGTGACCGCGCGGCCGAGGAACTTGAAGTACTGGATGATGACCGGCTGGTCGAGCCCCAGCACGTGGTTGAGGTTGGCGATCTTCTCCGGCGTTGCCTTGTCGCCGAGGAGGGCGGCCGCGGGCCCTCCGGGCAGTGAGCGGAGCCAGGCGAAGACCAGGATGGACAGGATGAGCAGCGTCGGTATCGCTTGTAGCAGCCGACGCACGAGAAAACGGAGCACTTGGTGTCCTTTGGGGCCAGCCCGGGAGGTACGGGCATGGGGTGGGCGCGGTAGCGCCCACCCCATGCCCTTTAGGCAGAACTCAGTTGACGGTAACGGTGTTGAACCGCTCGTCGGTCAGCGGACTGGCGACCAGGCCCTTGACCTTCGGGCCGACCACGATGGCGGGCGGGCCGTAGGAGATCGGGATCGCGGGCAGGTAGTCCATGATCTGCTTGTTGACTTCCTGGTACGCCTTGGCGTGCGCGTCGCCGGCGGGCGAAGCGTCCGCGGCGGCCAGCGCCTGGAACAGCTGCGGGTTGTCGAACCCGAACTCCGGCTTCTTGCGGCCGAAGAAGGTGCCGACGAAGTTCCCGGCGTCGTTGTAGTCACCGGTCCAGCCGAGCAGGTGGAGGTCCTGCTTGCCGAACTTCTGGACGTCGTCCTTGTAGCCACCGTTCCACGGCTTGGCGACGGCCTCGACCTTGATGCCGATGGCCTTCAGGTCCTCGGAGATCGACGTGAAGACGTCCGCCGGGTTCGGCATGTACGGACGCGTGACCTCGGTCGGGTAGTAGAACTTCAGCGTCAGGTTCGTCGCGCCGGCCTGCTGCAGCAGGTCCTTGGCCTTCTGCTGGTCGTACGGGTACTTGGTGACGTCGTCGGTGTAGCCGGAGATCGTCTTCGGGACGAACTCGGTGGCCACCTCGGAGCCCTCGGGCAGCTTGCTCTTGACGAACTGCTCGCGGTTGATGCCGTAGGCCAGCGCCTGGCGGACGCGGACGTCCTTCAGCTTCTCCCCGGCCGGGCCGGACTGGTTGATGCCCAGGTACAGCACGTTGAACGGCGGCCGCACGAGCACCTGCTCGCCGTCGCCGCGCAGCAGGTTGTAGTCCGCGGGCGCCGGGTAGTCGTAGCCCTGGATGTCGCCGGCCTTGAGGGCCTGCTTGCGGGCGTTCTCGTCCGGGATGACCTTGAAGATCAGCTTGTCGAGCTTCGCCGTCTGCGTCGGGCTGGTGTCGTTCTTGACGAGGGTGATCTCACCCTTGCCCTGGTCCCAGCTGTCGAACTTGAACGGCCCGGTGCCGACCGGGTGCTTGTTCGCGTACTCGCTGTAGGTGAACGAGTCACCACTCTGGGTGACCTGGTCCGCGTTGTACTGCTTCAGCGCGGCCGGGCTCTGCATCGAGAACGACGGCAGCGTGAACGCGGCCGGGAACGCGCCCTTGGCCTTGTTCAGGTTGACGACCGCGGTCGCCGGGTCCTTCGCCTCGCAGCTCTTGTAGACCGGGTCGCTGTAGTCGTCGCTCTCGTTCTTGGCGAACCCGCCGAAGACGTCGGCGTAGTAGATCATCTGGCTCTGGGCGGCGGCGCCCTTCATGTTGTACCAGCGGTCGAAGTTGAAGCAGACCGCGGTCGCGTCGAACGGGGTGCCGTCGGAGAACTTCACACCCTGCTTGAGGGAGAAGGTCCAGGTCTTGCCGTCGTTGCTCGGCTCCCACTTCTCGGCGAGGGAGGGCTCGAGGTCGGCGGTGCCCGGCTTGTTCTGGATCAGCGTGTCGAAGATCTGCCGCGTGATCCGGAAGGTCTCGCCCTCGTCGTTGAAGATCGGGTCGAACAACTTCGGGTTACCGGCCGCACCGAAGATCATCGTGCCCCCGGAACCACCCCCCGCGCCCTCTTCACGCTTGGATTCCGCACAAGCGGACAGCGAAACCGCGAGCGCGCCGGCGAGCCCGATCAGGGCCACGCGGCGTGTTCGGGTCAGCCGCAATTGCTGCATCTGGCACCCCTTGGGAGATGTTCGGGTTTCAAAGTCACCGTCCGGTCGGTCAGGAACTCGACGGACGGTCGGTGTGCCCAGCGACACTAGCGGGAAGTCGGCCTGGGCTTAAGTACGTGAGGTTACGATCGCGCTACGTGGGCACCGATTTGACCGCAATGTGTCCGTAAATCGTGACAAAATGTGACCGTTTGTGGCCCGCAACTGCGCCCGGTGCCGGATCACTAACTCAGATGGCGGTACCAACGTTAGCCCGGTCGTGGTGGCGCAACCGTTCCACCTTGATCGATCCGGAGGCAAGCGCGCACGCAGCGTGACCGAACGAACCCCTACGAAAGTCGGGTTCCGGCAGCCGCCGCCGTGCCGTCGACGGCGAACCAGCCGCGCTCGAAGCGTTGCCAGCGGCCCAGTTCGCCCTGTGCGGCCGTGCCGTCGCGTTCGACGACCCGGGCCAGCCGATCGGCCTCCGGGCCGCCGGAAAGCCAGCAGAGGTGCGAAAGCAGGGGTCTTACCGAAGTGCGGCCGCTCGAAACGCCCTCCAGCACCAGGACGTCCGGCACGGGCACCCGGACGACTTCACCCGGCCGGGGCGTCCCACTTGTCCAGTCCACCCGCCGGTAAGCGCCTTCGACGCCGGCCGCGAGGGGCCGCAGGACGCCGTCGACCAGCCGTGGCCACCAGGAAACGGGGTCGTCCCAGGTCGCGAAGGCATCGGTGCTCACCAGCCCGGTCCGGCAGCCGCGCGCACGCAGGTCGGCGACGACCTGGGCGGCCAGCGTGGACTTCCCCGCGCCCGACGGGCCGTCGATGGCCAGCAGCCGCACCGCCCCGAGCCGCGCGGGCGCGGCGAGCAGGGCATCGATCACGCGGTCACTTGCTGACGCGCTCGACCTCGGGGAGCCCTTTGACGTCGTCCGGCGCGGTCGTGCGCGCCTCCAGCTCGCCGATCCGGCCCGCCAGCTCGCGCTTGGCGTCCTCGAGCTCGCAGCGCAGCAGCGCGATCTCCTCGACCGACGTGCGCACCTCCTCCTCCAGGTGCCCGACCTCGGTCGAGAGGTGCAGCGACACCAGGGCCAGCACGACGCCGGCGAGGAGGAAGACGAAGTTCGACGGCGTCTGCACGCCCGTGTGCTTGGCGAGGAACTCGGCCGCCTGCGGCAGCACCGCGAGGACGACCACGCCGACCGCGACGACGAGCCACACGCCCGCGTACTTCTCCCGCAGCTTCCGCCGCCGCATCATCTCGAGGACGACGAACAGCACGACACAGGCGACGACGATGCTGAGGATGCGCCAACCCTGCATTTCTGCTTCCCCTTACGCCGAGTCGGACGAGTCGACCGCGGGCCGGCGGCGCACCAGCGCCAGCAGCAGCGCGAGCCCGGCCCGGCTCAGGTAGACGGCGGACTTGACGGGCGAGTGGCTGGGCGTGCCGCCCGCGCGCTCCCGCATGACGACCGGAACTTCCTTGATGGTCAGCTTGGCCCGGATGGCCATGACCAGCGACTCGACGGTGTCGCCGAGGTACTCCGCCGGGTAGTAGCCGGCGAACAGCCGGATCGCGCGCGGCCCCATCGCCTTGAACCCCGACGTGACGTCGGTGAGCTTGGTCTTCGCCAGCCGCGAGAACACGAGCGAGAGCGCGACCATCGCGTACTTGCGCGGCCCGCTCGCCTTGTAGGAGCCCTTGCCCGCGAACCGGGAGCCGATCACGATGTCGGCGTCGTCCAGGCCGCGCAGCAGCGCGTCGAGCTCGTCGGGGTCGTGCTGGCCGTCCGCGTCCACCTGCACGACGACGTCGTACCCGCGGGCGGCGGCGTAGCGGAAGCCGGTGCGCATCGCGCCGCCGACCCCCAGGTTGACCGCGAGGCGGGCCACCTCGGCCCCGGCCGCGCGGGCGAGCTTGGCGGTTTCGTCGACCGAACCGTCGTCGACGACGAGCAGGTCACCGCTCGGCAGAGCGCGTTTCACCTGGTCGATGACCGAAGCGACGCTCGCGGACTCGTTCAGCGCGGGCATCACGATGAGCACGCGGCGGCTGGTCACGGAGGTGCTGGACACGCGATCACTCTAGCCTTTCACTGCCCGTTACCGGCCGCGGACCCTGGAGCCGCACCAGCTGCGACGACGCCCTGCTGGCCCTCGATCTCGTAGACGGTCGCGCCGGGGTTGCGGAACACGACCTTGAAGCCCGGGGTCGTGTCGAGGTGGCTCAGGCCGGGCCCGTTGTAGGTGTCCTTGGTGACCTTGCCCTGGCCGACGAAGACGTACCGGACCTTGAGGTCGGTCAGCAGTTCCCGCACGCGCGGGAACTTGTCGATGTCGTCGAGGTAGACGCCGAGGTAGCCGGCCGGGGTGTTCCCCTCGGCGCCGTAGAACGTCCACTCGACCGGCTGGACGCCGTCGAGCGCGTACATCCAGACCGAGCCGTCGGCCTTGCCGTTCATCACCCGCTCGCCCGGCGCGACGTGGCCGGCGAGCCAGTCGAACGCCGAGCGCTCGTCGTTGCTGACCGTCGGGCCGCCGTTGTAGTTCATCTGCAGGCGGGCGGCGTTGCGGCCGATGTAGCCGCCGCGGCTCAGGCCGCCGATGACGACCACGAGCAGCACGACGCCGACCGCGGTGAGCGTCGCCGGCGAGACGTTCGGCAGCCGGCCACCCGCCTTGCGGGCGATCCAGCGGGCGGCGGTGTCGGTGAACTCGCCGAACGCGACCGCGCCGGCCAGCGGGACCAGCGCGCCGATCCGCCAGTGGTCGTTGTAGAAGATGCCGGTGAGGGTGTGGATGAGCGGCGTCTCGAGCGACACGGTGGCCGCGAACAGCCCGCCGAACACGACGTAGGCGGCGACCATCCACAGCATCCGCCGGTGCTTCACCAGCAGGAAGATGCCGATCAAGGCGGGCACGCCGATCCACCACTGCGGGAACGCGGCCATCGGCGAGAAGGTGAGGGTCTCCCCGAGGCCGCCGGTGACGGTGGCCTCCGACGCCCAGAACGCGCTGGTCACACCGCCCGCGTTGTACAGCGAGGGCAGCGCCAGCGGCAGCCCGCAGACAACGGCGAGCGCGACCGTGGCCCCGAGCGAGGCCGCCGACCGGCGCCAGTCGATCCGCTCGAACTTGAAGAGCACCGCGAGCAGGATCAGCAGGAAGTACACGACGACGACGAACGCGACGCTGGTGTGCAGGCCGATCAGGCCCGCGACGCCGACGCCGATCGCGACCGGGCCGGCGATCCCGCGCGGCTCCAGCAGCCGGCGCGCGAGCGCGAGCATCGCCGGGATCAGGGCGACGCCGGCGACGTACGGCCAGAGCGGGCCGCGCCACAGCGAGTCGTACGGGAAGTTGGTGAACGACGCCGACACCGCGGCGGCCGCGGCGACGGCCAGCGTGGGCATCCGCCACACGTGGCACATCGCCGCGACACCGATCGGCACGCACAGGATGACGGTGAGCGCGCCCATGTTCAGCGTCGGCATCATCGCCAGGCCGGCCTTGTCGAAGACCAGCGCGAGCAGCGCGTGGTAGGTGTCGGGGTAGAAGTAGTTCGTCTGGTTCGGCAGGTTCGCGATGGTGCCGACGGTCGAGGGCCGGGCGTCGCCGTGCTCGGCGATCCAGCGGACGAGGTTGGCGTGGAAGGGCGCGTCCCAGCCCTGCTGGACCTGGTTGAGGCCGCGGGCGCCACGCAGGAACGTGACGATCCCGACGAGGCTGCCGGCCCCGACGCCGGCGCCGATCAGCAGGTGCTCGCGCAGCGAGCGGGCGGGCGCGGCCGCGGCGGCGTCCTGCTCGGCCCAGTCCGGGTGGCGGCGCGCGGTGAACCGCTGCACCAGGAAAGCGAGCCCGAAGCCGACGGCCGACAGCACGAGCGTCCAGAGCGCGACGTCGAGCGTGGTCCAGCGGATGCCGAGGCCGCCGAGGACCGGGACACCCAGGCTGACGATGCCGAACGTGAGGATCGGCGCGGCGGCGGCGAGCAGCCAGCCCCGCAGCCGGATCGCGGCCCCGAAGACGAGGCCCGGCAGCCAGAAGGCGAGCACGACCAGAAGTACGTTCATGGTTTTCCGCTGTCCAACCTCACCGGCGTTCCCCGCCGATCCAGTCCCGATTCCGGCCGGGTCACCTTACTGGGACGTCCGGGACGGGCCGCACGTTGCCCGGCCGCCGCAGGACGAACACCAACACGACCACCAGGCCCAGCGTGGGGCCCCCGGCCAGCCCGGCGACCGCCTTGAGGATCGGGTCGCCCGGCACGAGCAGCAGCGTCGCGGCGGTGGCGACCGCGACCACCGCCCAGGTGACGAGCACCTTGTTCGCCTCCTTGCGGGCCACCAGCACGGCGGTCATCAGCTGCAGCGCCGTGAGCAGCACCGCACCCCACACCATCCAGGCCACCCACCAGCCCTGGGCGACGAAGCCCGAGCCGTAGAGCAGGGAGACCAGCCACGGCCCGATCAGCCAGCCGACCAGCGCGCCGACCACGCCGAGGGCGATCGTGCCGAGCGCGCCGGCCGCGAGGAGCTTCCGCAGCCGGTGCTGCCCGTCTTCGGTGCCCGAAAGCCGGACGACCGTCGGTACGGCGAGCGCCTGCAGCGGCGAGAGCAGCAGCAGCGGCACCCGGGACACGGTGAGCGTCGCGAAGAGGACGCCGACGTCGCGCTCGGAGCCGCCGGGCGCGAGCAGGCTCACCAGCGCCGGGTAGCCGGTGATGACGCTCGCGGTCAGCGCGGCGCCGGTCAGCAGGACCAGGATCCGGCCGGTCACCGGTCCCCAGCCGTCGCCGTCGGCGTGCGGGTCGACCAGCCCGGCGACCGGCTTGACGAACAGCAGCCAGGCGAACGAGCCCGCCGCGGCCGCGATCGCGTACGACGTCACGCCGGTGAGCCCGGCGGCGGCGATGCCGAACAGCACGAGCACGCGGACCGCGGCCTCGGCCACGACCAGCCAGGAGTACGGCTTGATCCGCTGCTGCCCGACCAGCAGGCCGCGGGCGGCGAACTGGCAGGCGAACGAGATGGCGCCGCACAGCACGATGACGCCGAGCGCGGTGTTCCCGGCGTAGAGCCGGTCCGACAGCACCGGCACGGTCATCGTCAGCCCGGCGACGACGGCGACGGTCACGGCGCCGACGGTCAGGGCGCGCAACGCGGGCTTGCCGGCCTTGCCGCCGTCGAGCGCGGCCACCGCGGACTGGCGGGACAGCTCCTGCTCCAGCGGCGACAGCGCGCTGCCGAGGCCCATCAGGATGCCCCAGAACGAGAGGTAGACCTTGCTGTTCTCCGGGCCGAGCCAGCGGGTGGCGAGCAGCGTCAGCACGTAGCCGAGCGCAATCGCGACGAGCAGCGAGACGCCGATCTTCCCCGCCGAGCGCCCGGTCTCCTTCGCCAGACTGCGCCCTTCCGCCTCGTCTGCCTCGTGGGGCTCGCGAGTCATCGGTGAGCTCATCGTCCCCGCCGCCGGCGGGCGCGCAGCGCCATGACCAGGCCGCGGACCGCACCGGCGCCGAAGCCGGCCCCGAACACCGGGGCGAGCTTGGCGACGGCCTTGGCCTCCGCGTTCGTCGCGCCGAAGCGCGTCACGGCGGCCCCGGCCGCGGCCGAACCGGCGGCCGCGAGCAGCACGGCCGTCTTCGGGCGCTTGACCGCGACGCCGAGGCCGAGCAGGCCGACGCCGAACGCGGCGAACAGGCCGTTGCGGGCCGGACCGGGCGAGCCGAGGTAGGAGTCCACGAAGGTCGTCCCGCGGAAGTAGGCCTGCGCGGCGAACTTCTTGAAGCTGTCTCGCCCGTGGTAGGTCGCGGAGAGCTCCGGCGCGAGGAAGATGCGGTGGCGCTCGGCGATCCAGCGCAGGACACCGGTGTCGTCACTGGCGAAGCGCACGTCGTCGAACAGCGAGACGAAAGCGTCCGAAGCCGCTTCGAGAACGCCGCGCGGCGCGGAAAAGAATCCGGTGCCCTTCGGGAAGAGGTCGAACTCCTCGATGCCGAAGGACATCAGGCGCGGATCGGCGCAGTAGCGGCGCCAGGGAATCTTCACCAGCCCGGCCATGAAACCGGCGTACGGGTTGTTTTCGGAGGCGACGTTGACGTGGCCGTTCCACACCGTGCGCTCGGGGTGGTCGACGAGCTGGTCGCGCAGGAAGGTGAGCGCGCCCTCGTCCACCACGACCCGGCTGTCGAGCAGCAGGATCTGGTTGCCGCCGGCCTTGGCGATGCCCGCCCGCCGGGCTTCGAAGCGGCCTGAGTTGGCCTGGCTGACGACGGTGATGCCGTGGCGTTCGCGCAGCTCGTCGAGCCGCGCCGGCGTGGCGTCCGTGCTGCCGTCGTCGACGACGACGACCTCGATCGGCCAGTTCGCCGTCTCGGCCGAGGCGAGCAGCGCGCCGACACTGCGTTCGATCCAGTCCTGCTCGTTGTAGACCGGGATCACGACGCTGAGCGAGGGGAGGAGCGGGTTCGCACTCACCGGGCCGAGGCTACCCGGCGGCCCCCGCGGGAGGTCGGCCAGTATCCTTACGCCACCGCACCCGACCTGAAATGGGCTCCTCTGGTGATTTCCTTCATTCTCGGCACCACCGCGGAACTGATCAAAATCGCGCCCGTCTACCACGGGATCCGCGAGCGCGGGATGCGGCCGAAGATCTGGTTCACCGCGCAGCACGTCGACGAGGTCGCGGACGTCCTCGCGGACCTGAACATGCCGGCGCCCGACGTCTGGCTGGTGCCGGAGGAGAAGGCCCACAACCTCGAGTCGCCGGCGCAGGTGCCGGGCTGGGCCGCGCAGGTGCTGCGCACCGCGTGGAGCCGCCGCCACGAGCTGCGCGCCGCGCTGACCGAGGACGGCCGTCCCCCGCTGGTGCTGGTGCACGGCGACACGTTCACGACGCCGTACGGCTCGCTGATCGGGAAGCGGATCCTCAAGTCCCGCGTCGGCCACGTCGAGGCGGGCGCGCGGTCGGGCAGCATCCTGTCGCCGCTGCCCGAGGAGCTCAACCGCAAGATCGCGGCGAAGATCGTCGACATCCACTTCGCGCCGAGCATCCGCGAGGTGAACAACCTCCGCCACGCCCGCGGCGTGGTCGTGGACACCGAGGCCAACACGGCGATCGACGCGATGCGCCTGGCCATCAACGGGCCGCTGGACGTGCCGAACCTGCCGGAGAAGTTCGGCCTGGCCACGCTGCACCGCTTCGAGCTGGTCTCGCGCCCGGACAAGTACCGCGAGGCGCTGGAGATCCTGCGCGAGCAGAGCCGCAAGATGCCGATCCTGTACATGGCGGGCGCGCCGGAGCGCGAGAAGATCCGCGCGCTGGGCATCGGGAACATCTTCGACGACCAGTTCATCGTCCAGCCGAAGATGCGCTACCTGAAGTTCCTCCCGCTGGTGGCGCGCGCCGAGTACGTCGTCACCGACTCGGGTGGTCTTTCGGCGGAGTGCTACTACCTCGGCCTGCCGTGCGCGGTGCACCGCGAGCGCACGGAGACGCCCCAGCACCTCGGCGAGACGGTCGTGCTGACGGAGATGCGCGGCGACAAGCTGCAGAACTTCCTCGACACGTACCAGAACCGGCGCGGTGAGTCCTGGATGGACAAGTACCACCCGTCCGAGATCGTCGTGGACACGCTGGCCCAGCTCGGCTACTGCTGAGGTCTCTTTGGGGTGACCCCGCGTTTTTCCGGGGGTGAGCCGGGCAAAGTGTCGCCATGATCCACATCGGACTGGCGGCGCTGCTGGCGGTGGTCCCGCCGCCCATCGACCAGGCGTCGGTGCACGACGCGGCGCTTTCCTCGGGGTACCAGTCGGCTTACGTCGACTCGGCGGGCCCGATCGCGCGCGCGATCCACGAGGCGTACGACATCCCGGCATCGGTGACGGTGGCGCAGTCGATCCTGGAGTCGAACTGGGGCCGCAGCCGGCTGTCGGTGAACGAGCTGAACTACTTCGGCTTCAAGTGCGTGACGCCGACGAGCCCGGGGCCTCTCGCGTTGCGGTGCGCGTCGTACCCGACAACGGAGTGCATTCCGGCGCCGTGCCACCCGGTGGACGCGTTTTTCCGCTCGTACGCGTCGATTTCCGACTCGTTCCGCGATTACGGACGGCTGTTGACGACTTCGTCGAACTACGCGGCGGCGTTGCCGGTGCGGGACGACCCCGACGCGTTCGTCCGGGCGGTGGCGCGGAAGTACGCCACCGACCCGGAGTACGCGAACAAGGTGATCAGGTTGATGGACCTGTACGACCTGCGCCGCTTCGACCAGTGAGCCTCCGGATGCCCCGGTCGAAGTTCCGGCCGGTCAGGTCGGCGAACTTCTCGAAGAACTCGACACCGCCCGCCGCGAGCGCGGAGAGCAGCTTCTCCTCAACGGTGACCGCGGTCTGGCGGTACTCCCCGCCGGCCACGGTGATCCGGATGAGCTCCGGCGGCACCGGCTCGAGCGTGATGTCCGCGGGCTGGTCGGGGAAGCCACCCTGGGCGTGCCCGTGGTCGCGGTACTGAGCCACGAGATCGGCCAGCGAGAGCCAAAGCAGCTCGATGTCCGACTCCCAGGTGGGTCCCAGGAGGGGAACCTGGCCGACGGTCAGCTCGATCACGCCGGTCAGATCGGCGCTGTACCGCACCTCGGGCAGCTCGGTGCAGTCCCGGATGTCGACGAGTTCCCATTCCCTCCGCCGCCGCTCGACGGACAGGAACGTCCGGACCGGCTCGACCGGGAGCCCGCTATAGGACACGGCGGCCCGACAAGGCGCGGCCCAGGGTCAGCTCGTCCGCGAACTCCAGGTCGCCGCCCATCGGCAGGCCCGATGCCAACCGCGTCACGCTCAGGCCCGGGAAGTCCCTCAGCATGCGGACCAAGTACGTCGCCGTCGCCTCGCCCTCCGTGTTGGGGTCCGTGGCGATGATGATCTCCTTGATGTCCGCCTCGCCGATGCGCTTGAGCAGCTCGCGCATCCGCAGCTGCTCCGGCCCGATGCCCGACAGCGGGTCGAGCGCGCCGCCCAGGACGTGGTAGCGGCCCTTGAACTCGCGCGTCCGCTCGACCGCCAGGACGTCCTTCGGCTCCTCGACCACGCAGATGACCGTGAGGTCGCGGCGCTCGTCGCGGCAGATGCGGCACTTCTGCTGCTCCGAGACGTTGCCGCAGACCTCGCAGAACTGCACGCCCTCCTTGACCTTGCCGAGCACGTCCTGCAGCCGGGCGATGTCGGCCGGGTCGGTGGCCAGCAGGTGGAACGCGATCCGCTGGGCGCTCTTCGGCCCGACCCCGGGCAGGCGCCCGAGCTCGTCGATCAGGTCCTGGACGACACCTTCGTACAAGTTCGTCAGCCGCCGAAGCCGAGGCTGCCGAGGTCCGGCAGGCCGCCACCGCCGCCGAGCCCGCCGGCCAGCGGGCCGAGCTTCTGCTCGGTGAGCTTCTGCGCGCTCGCCGACGCGTCGCGCACCGCCGCGACGATCAGGTCGGACAACGTCTCGACGTCGTCCGGGTCGACGACCTTCGGGTCGATCTGGAGGCTCTTCAGCTGGCTGTCACCGGAGACGGTCGCGGTGACCAGCCCGCCGCCGGCCGTGCCGGTGACCTCGGTGTTGGCGAGCTCTTCCTGGGCCTCGACGAGCTTCTGCTGCATCTGCTGCGCCTGCTGCATGAGCTGGGAAATGTCGAAGCCGCCGCCGGGTTGCGCCATGATTCGCTCGGTCCTCTCTGCACGCCTGTGTCAGCCACCAGGGTAGTCGCGCCACGCGGGGTGCCGGGCTGTGGCACCGTGGTCGCCGTGCGACGCGCGATTGTCCCCTTCCTGCTGGCCGGTGCCCTGCTGCTCACCGGCTGCGCCGACGACGTCCCGGCGGCGCCGGCCTCCTTGACCACCAGGACGGTCACGCCGACGACCGTGACCTCCAGTCCGGCGGCTTCTTCGTCTCCGCTGCCTTCGCCGTCTTCGTCGGCTTCGCCGTCTTCCGTCCCGCCACCGGTCGCGGCCGGGAAGGTCGTCGTGCTGGACCCCGGGCACAACGGCGGGAACGGCTCGCACCCGGCCGAGATCAACCGGCAGGTGCCCGCCGGCCGCGGGCAGACCAAGCCGTGCAACACCACCGGCACCGCGACCAACGCCGGCTACCCCGAGCACGCGTTCACCTGGGACGTCGCGCAGCGCGTCGGGAAGGCGTTGGCCGCCAAGGGAATCCGCGTTGTCTACACGCGACAGAACGACACCGGCGTCGGCCCCTGCGTCGACCGCCGGGCGGCGATCGGCAACGAGGCGAACGCGGACGCCGTCGTCTCCATCCACGCGGACGGCTCGACCGCGGCGGGCGCGAACGGCTTCCACGTCGCGTATTCGTCACCGCCGTTGAACGCGGCGCAGGGCGAGCCGTCGACGAGGCTGGCGCAGGTGGTCCGGGACACGCTGCGCACGGGCGGCTTCAGCACGTCGAACTACATCGGCGGCAACGGCCTGTCGGCGCGCGCGGACTTGGCCGGGCTGAACTTGTCGACGCGCCCGGCGGTCCTGGTGGAGTGCGGCAACATGCGCAACGCGGCGGAGGCGGCCCGGATGACGAGCGCGGAGGGGCGCCAGCAGTACGCGTCCGCGATCGCGGCGGCGATCGAGGCATACCTGGCTTCCTGAGCCGCGACGACGGCGTCGCCGATGAGGTCAATGAGCTCGTGATGGGCGTGGAGGGGCCGCGGCCCGAGGTGCACAACATCCGCCGCGACCCGCGGGGCAACCAGGGCTCGCCGACCGCGGTGATCGTGCGGGTCACCGCGGACCGGGTGACGGGCGTCGGCCCCTCGGGCTAGTCCAGCGGGCGGGCGCCGAGGTGGTCGGAGATCAGCTTGCGGGCGACCTCATCGGGGTCCTGGTCCGGCGGCGGTGGGGGCGGCGGCGGGGCGGGGCTGGCGTCCTCGTTGTAGAGGTCTTCGTCGTCCTCGTCGGAGGGTTCCGGGGGCAGCGGGATGTCCGGCTCGCTGGTGGTCACCTTCGGCCGCGCCGGCGCGACGGGGGCCGGAGCGGGCGCGGGCCGTTCGACAGCCGGCGCGGGAGCGGCCGCGGACTGCCGGGTGAACGACCGTTCCGGGGCGGGCGCGGCCTGCTGCGCACGGGCGGCGGGCGCGGCCGGGGCGTTGCCGTGGACGCAGCGGACCTGCCAGTCGCCCCCGAGGACGTCGGACAGCGCGCCGGCGATCTTGCGGGCGTTGTCCTGGTCGGACAGGCGGCGGGCCAGGGGTTCGGACTTGTGGGTGAGGGTGAGGGAGTTGCCCTCGACGCTCGCGACGGTGGCCTGGGTCAGCATCGCCTCGAGGCTCCGCCCGCCGGTGAACTTGCGCAGGGCGGTCATGAGCTGCGGCCAGACGTTCCGGATCCCGGCGGCATCGAGCGCACCGGAAGCGGCCGGCGTGCTGGGTTCGGGCGCGGCCGGAGCTGGGGGCGCTGGCTGGGCCGGAGTGCCGCCGCCTGGCGTGCGCGGGGTTCCCCAACCGCCATCGCCGGACTGGGCCGCGGGAGCGGGCTGCCCCGCCGCAGGGGCGGGAGTGCCGCCGCCCGGGGTACGCGGAGTACCCCAACCACCATCGCCGGACTCGGCAGCGGGTGCCCCCGCCGCCGGAGCCGAGGCACCGGCGCTTGCGGCCGCCGGCGTGCCGCCGGCCGGCGTGCGCGGCTGAGCCGTGGGAGCGGACGGGCGGGAAGCTCCGCCATCGGCGAGCTGCCCCGGCGCGGTGTCAGGGCCGGCGGCCGGAGCCGAAGCACCGGCGCTCGCCGCAGCCGGTACGGGCGCGGGTTCCGGAGCCGCCACCGGCGCCGGCCCAGCCGAACCCGCGCGCTGCGAAGGCCGCGAGAACTTGCTCTCCTGCATCGCCCGCACGGGAGGCTCCACACCACCCTCCGCGGGCGCGCCACCCCCACCCGCCAGCGTCGCCCTGCGCTCCAACCGCTCGATGCGCGCCAGCAGTGCCTTCTCCGCCTCCGTCACCGACGGCAGCAGCATCCGCGCGCACAACAGCTCGAGCACCAGCCGCGGCGAAGTCGCGCCGCGCATCTCCAAAAGTCCATTGTGGACGATGTCCGCGTAGCGGGACAGCGTCGCCAGGCCGATGCGTTCCGCCTGCGCCACCATCCGGGTCAGCTCTTCCTCCGGCGCCGACACCAGCCCGCCCGCGGAGTCCGGCACCGCGCGCAGCAGCACCAAGTCCCGCAGGCGATCCAGCAGGTCCGTCGCGAAGCGGCGCGGGTCGTGGCCTGCTTCCGCGAGCTTCTCCACCGTCGAGAACACCGTCGCGGCGTCCTCCGTCGACAACGCGTCGACCATGTCGTCGATCAGCGCGACGTCCGTGACGCCCAGCAGCGCGACCGCGCGCGAGTACGAAACGCCGTCCGGGCCCGCGCCCGCCAGCAGCTGGTCCAGCACCGACTGCGTGTCGCGCGCCGAACCGCCGCCCGCGCGGATGACCAGCGGGTACACCGACGGCTCGACCTCGACGCCCTCCGCGGCGATGTTGCGCTCCAGCAGCGCGCGCATCGAGCTCGGCGGGATCAGCCGGAACGGGTAGTGGTGCGTGCGCGAGCGGATGGTGGTCAGCACCTTGTCCGGCTCGGTCGTCGCGAAGATGAAGATGACGTGCTCGGGCGGCTCTTCCACGATCTTCAGCAGGGCGTTGAAGCCCTGCGTGGTGACCATGTGCGCCTCGTCGATGATGAACACCCGGTACCGCGACTCGGCCGGCGCGTAGAACGCCTTGTCCCGCAGCTCGCGGGCGTCGTCGACACCACCGTGGCTCGCCGCGTCCAGCTCCGTGACGTCGACGCTGCCCGGCCCCTCGGGCGCCAGCGCCTTGCACGAGTTGCACTCGCCGCACGGGTCCGGCGTCGGGCCCTTGGCGCAGTTCAGCGAGCGCGCCATGATGCGCGCGCTGGACGTCTTGCCGCAGCCCCGCGGCCCCGAGAACAGGTACGCGTGGTTGATCCGCCCGGCGGACAGCGCCGTGCGGAGGGGTTCGGTCACATGCTCCTGCCCGACGACCTCGGCGAAGGTTGCCGGACGGTACTTGCGGTACAGCGCGAGAGCCACGTCGCGAGGGTACCGGGCACCACCGACAACCTTCGCCGTGCGGTCAGGGCAGCTGGGCCAGGAGGCCATTCACCTTGGCGACGTGCGCCGCGGTGAAGGCGTCACGCGCCCGCGCCTTGCCCAGTTCGCCGTCCAGGTACGGCTGCAGGTACGAGTCCGGGCCGTCCAGGACGCCCTGCGCGACCGCGTTGACCTCCGGGCCGTTCGACAGCGTCTGCGTCACCTTGACCCGCAGGTCGATCAGGTGCGCGGTGTACTGCCCGTGGGCCAGGAACTCGCGGACGTCGGCGACGGTCCCGTCGAGCGCCTTCTGCGCCCACGACTTCGTCGCCGGGCCGCCGGCCGCCATGATCTGGGCGACCTCGACGCGGTCGTCGGTGTCGCGGCCCGGGTAGTCGCCGGTGCGCAGCAGCGCGGCGACCCCGGCGTACGGCCCGGCGAGCGCGTCGCGAGCGGCCTGGCGCAGGCCCGGACGAGCCGTCGTGTCGGCCGCGATCGCCGCGACGGCGGCTCGGTCGTCGGACTCCTGCGCGGCGGCCAACCCGCTACGCACGAACGTGACGACGTCGTCGTCGGAACCGGACAGCGCGGTTCGCGCGGCGTTCTTGACGGCGGCGCCGCCGTTGCGCAGCAGGTAGACCGACGCGCGACGGCCGTTCGACACGGTCAGCGCCGGGTCGGCCGCGTCGGTGAGCAGCTTGTCGTTGTCGGACTTCGCCTGCGCCGCGCGGGCGGCGGCGTCACGCGCCTGCTGCGCCGCGTCGGCGGCCGCACCCGCGGCGACCTGGGCGTCGTGCTGGGCCGCGGACTGCTGGGCGGCGAGCCGGTCGGTGTTCGCCTGCCGCGCGTCCGACGCGATCTTCCGGGCCCGTTCCCCGGCGAGCCGCACGATGAGCGGGTGGTGCGCGGCCGCGCCCGCCTTGGCGCCGTCGAGCTGGCCCTGGACCGCGGCGAGCTCGGCGTCCCCGTTCGCGGCGACCTGCCGCCAGACGGCGAGGAAGTACCTGACGTCGGCCGGGGTGCCGTCGAGCGCGGTCTGCGCGGCGGCCTGGACCTCGGGACCGCCGGCGGCGAGCGCCTGGTCCGTGGTGATCCGGTCGTCGGTGTCGCGGGCCTGCTGCAGGCCGGTCTCGAGGAACGCCCGGACGTCGGCGGGCGTGCCGTCGAGCGCCTTCTGGGCGCGCTCGTTGACCACCGGGCCGCCGATGCTCATGGCCTGGCCGACGGCGATGCGGTCGTCGGCGATCCGGGCCTGGGCCAGCCCGGTGGCCAGGAACGCGCGGACGTCCTCGATGGTGCCGCTGAGCGCCTGCTGGGCGGCGCGCTTGGTGACCGGGCCGCCGGTCGACAGGACCTGGGTGACCAGCACCCGGTCGTCGTCGTCCCTGGCCTGCTGGCGGCCGGTCGCCAGGAAGGCCTGCAGGTCGGCCGGGCTGCCGAGCAACGCCGCCTCGGCGGCTCTGGCGACGCCGGGGCCACCGGTTTCCAGGTACCCCACGGCCTGGGCCCGGTCGGGCAGGACGTCCGCGGCCGCCGGCGTCGCGAAGACACCGGCGGCGAGCGCCGCGGCGACGATTACTGCGTTCGCACGCAAGGAAAACCCCCTCGATCGATGATCGTTCCGCTCCCTTATCGCCGGGCCGGTCGGAATGTTTCCGATACGCTGCGGCTTCGTGAGTCGTTCGCGGAAGCCCGGTCCGGTGCCCGGGCGGTACCCGGTCCGGTTCGGGACGGCGGAGCTGCTCCGCGACGCCGACCGCGGCAACGCCTGGCTGGTGTCGGTGGACGGCGTCGCCCAGTCGTACGTCGACCTCGACGACCCGGCCAACCTGGAGTTCGACTACGTCCGGCGCTTCGGCGACGTCGTGGACCAGCTGCCGCCGGGTCCGGTGGACGCGCTGCACATCGGCGGAGCGGCGTGCACGTTGCCGCGGTACGTGGCGGCGACGCGCCCGGGTTCGCGGCAGCTGGTGTTCGACGCGGACGGCGAGCTGGTGGAGCTGGTCCGCGCCCAGCTCGGGCTGCGGGTGCCGGGCCTGCGCGTCCGGATCACGGACGGCCGGGCCGGCCTGGCGACCCGCCGCGAGGACACGGCGGACCTGGCGGTGGTGGACGCGTTCGAGCGGGCAACGCTGGCGGGCGGCCTGGCGACCCTGGAGGCGACGAGCGCGATCGCGACGATCCTGCGCCCGGCGGGGATCTACCTGGCCAACATCACGGACGGCTCGGGGCTGCCGTTCGCGCGCCGCTTCCTGGCGACGCTGCGCGAGGTGTTCCCGGAGGTCCTGCTGCTGGCGGACCCGGCGGTGCTGAAGGGGCGCCGCTTCGGCAACTTGGTGTTCGCGGCCTCGGCCGCCCCGCTGCCGACGGCGGAGATCGCCCGCCGCACGGCCTCGGCGGCGTTCCCGACGAGGTGCGTGGAGGGCGCGGAGCTGCGGAAGCTGGCAGGCAGGGCGGTCCCGCTCACAGACGAGGACCGGCCCCCGTCCCCCCAACCCCCGGACGACGTACTGGGCCTGTTCTAAAGGACCAGCAGACCCGCGAGAAAGGCCACGGCAGACCCACGAACCCGCAAGGAAGGCCGCGGAAGACCCGCAGACCCGCAGGAGAGGCACCGTGGGGGTCCGGGGGCTCGGCCCCCGGGTGAAAGGACGGAGTGAAGGGGTCCGGCGAAGGGGCGAAGCCCCGAGAGCCGGAGCCCGAAAAGAAGGGGACCCCGCGCACCCGTCAGAGCCTGCTTATCCTTGCTGCCTTCCGGCCCTGGGGAGGTTCACAGGGTGGACGCCGCGCGGGGTCCGTGGATCAGTGTAGCCACCGAGAACCCTCGGTGGCCCGGCGGGCCCCTCAGGCCCCCGCGCCCGCCTGGGCCCGGGCCTTCTTGAACGTGTTGTGCAGGACCGCCAGCAGCGCGTCCCGCACCGACAGCTTCTGCCGCGCGTCGAACGTGATCAGCGGGACGTCCTCGCTGACCGCCAGGGCCCACCGGACGTCCTCCAGGTTGTGCCCGAGCGATCCGTCGAACATGTTCACCGCCACCACGAACGGCAGGCCCGCGTTCTCGAAGTAGTCGACCGCCGGGTAGCAGTCGTCCATGCGGCGGGTGTCCACGATCACCAGCGCCCCCAGGGCGCCGTGGACCAGGTCCTGCCACATGAAGCCGAAGCGGTCCTGGCCGGGCGTGCCGAACAGGTACAGCTTCACCTCGTCGTCGATCGTGATGCAGCCGAAGTCCAGGGCCACCGTCGTGGTGGTCTTCGCCGGGACGTGGCCGGTCCTGTCCACCGAAGCCGCCACCGACGTGATCGCCGCCTCCGTCGTCAGCGGCTTGATCTCCGAAATGGCGCCGACCGCCGTCGTCTTGCCGACGCCGAAGCCGCCCGCGATGACGATCTTGACCGGGGCCGGTGGGCGGGCCGCCGGTTCAGTGAATGGCTTCGAGTCCACGAATGACCCTTTCGATCATGCCGAGGTCTTGCGACGTGTGGTTCGCCGGCCGCCGGACGACGACGTAGCCCAGCTCGGCGAGGTCGGCCACCAGCACGCGGGCGACGCCGATGTGGAGGCCGAGCATGGCCGCCACCTCGGCGACCGACATGGTGCTCCGGCAGAGGGAGACGATCTCCTGCCGTTCGAAGGTGAGCTTCGGGTGCGACGCCGCCCCCAGGCGGGACGTCATGACCTGCGCCTCGATCTCCAGGCTCTGGTCGACCGGCTGGGCCCGCCCCGAGGTCATCAGGTAGGGCCGCAGGAGCGAAGGTTCTTCGGTCATCACGACCCCACGGTGTTCTTCAGCTCCTCGATGAGCCCCGGCGTGAGGACTTCGGTGGCGCGGTTGGCGAACATCGCCATCTCGTAGGCGATCGTGCCGAGGCTCGCCTGCTTGTTGGCGAGCACGCCGAGCGAGCAGCCGATGCTGATGGTGCAGACCAGCAGGTACCCGTGCTCCAGCTCGATGATCACCTTGTCCGGCGAGCCGAGCGGGTGGCTTTCGGAGACGCCGTGGGCGAGGCCGAGCATGGCGGAGGAGATCGCGGCGAGGCGGTCGGCGTTGGACCGCTCGAGCTCCGACGACACGGCGATCAGCAAGCCGTCGGCCGAAACCGCGATGGCGGCGATCGCGCCCGCCGTGTGCTGCGCGAAGCGGCTCACCAGCCAGTTGAAGTTCTGGGCTTCGACACTGACGCCAGCTGCGGGGATGCTCATTTCCTGCTCTCTTCTGCTCGTTCCGTCACACGACCGGCGACCACGCCTCGCGGCGGGCTGTCTGCCGTCACCACGTCCGCCTTGGCGAGGCCGGCGGCGAACGCGTCGAACGCCGCTCGCTCGGCCGCCGGGTCCCGCCTGGTGCGGTTCACGACGGCGCGGGCGATCGGCCTGCCCGCGGGCTGCTGGCGCAGTCCGGGGGCGAGCTGGGCACCCGGGACGCGGCGGACCAGGCCGTCCCGGGACTGCGGGGCGGCCGGGACGCCGGCCGGCGGGGTCGCGAGGTGGTGCGACGCGGGCATCGCCGAGTCCCCGGGCACGCGCACCGGCAGCGACGCGCCGTCGCCCGGTGCGGGCACGGGCGCCGTCACGACGGTCGGCGGCGCGGACGGCGGGTCGTGCTCCATCGCGCTGACCTCGGCGGCCTTCGCGAAGGCGCTCTCGAACCCGTCCATGGCGGCCCGGGTGGCGTCCGGGTCGTGCCGCGGCTTCTCCCCGGCCACCGGCGCGGTCGTCCCCGGGCTGGGCAGCTGCGCGCCCCGGACGCGGCGGCGCAGGCCACCGCGGGTCTCGGCGTCCGGTTCGGCCGCGGGCGGCTCGGCGGGTTCGGTGTCCGGCCACACCGGTTCGAGCTGGTTGAACCAGCGGAAGCCGTTGGCGTGCGCGACGCTGAGCAGCGCCGGGATCGCCGGCGCCGGCAACGGCTCGACCGGCCGCGGACCGTCCGAAGTGGACACCGCGACGGCCTCCGCGGGCCGCGCGTGGACCGGGGCGGGCGCCTGCGCCGGGATCGACGGCGCCTCCTTCGGCGGCCGCAGCCCGGAGCGGTGGCTGAACAGCGACGGCGGGATCGTCAGCCGCGCGGTCACGCCGCCGGTGGTCGGCGTCGCGAGCAGTTCGACGCCCAGGTCGTGGCGCCGCGCGAGGCGGCCGACGACGAACAGGCCGAGCACGCTGGTCGGGGCCAGCTCGAGGCGTTCGCGCTCGACGAGCCGCTGGTTCTCCTCGGCCATCTTCTCGGCGGTCATGCCGATGCCGTGGTCGACGATGTTCACCAGGCACGAGCCGTCGGCGAGGAGCATCGTGTCGACCTCGACCACCGACCCCGGCGGCGAGAACGACGTCGCGTTCTCCAGCAGCTCGGCGAACACCAGCACCAGGTCGGCGCCGAGGGCCGAGGACAGCAGGATCTCCGCGACGACCCCGAGCTTGACGCGCTGGTAGTCCTCGATCTCGGCGAGCGCGGAGCGCAGGGCCGTGGACAGCTCGATCGGGCCGGCGATCCGGGCTTCGTCGCGGGTGCCGGACACCACGAGCAGGTTGTCGGCGTTGCGGCGCAGGCGGGTGGAGAGGTGGTCGAGCCGGTAGAGGCTGGCCAGCAGCCGGGTGTCCTGCTCGTTGCGCTCGACCTCGTCGATCAGCGCGAGCTGGCGGCCGACGAGGTTCTGCGTGCGCTTGGCGACGTTCGCGAACATCAGGCCGGTGTTGCGCCGGGTGAGCGCCTGCCGTTCGACCAGCTCGGCCGCGGTGGTCTGGACCCGGTTGAACGCCGCGGCCAGCTTGCCCAGCTCGTCGTCGGAGACGACGTCGATGGTGGCCAGCCGCGGGATCTGCTCCTCGGCTTCCTCGGTGTCGGTCACGCGGACGAGCTCGGTGCCGGCGAGGTCGGCGACCGACGTCGCCGCGGTGGTCAGCCGCCGCAGCGGCCGGGCGATCGACCGGGAGACGGCGACGGCGAGGAAGGCGACGAGCAGGAACAGCAGCCCGGCACCGACACCGACCGTCCAGGCCAGCCGGGTGCCGGCGTCAGCTCGCCCGGTCGCCGCGTCGGCGATCTCGCCGGTGGCGCGTTCCTGCACGAGCTTCCGTTGCCCGGCATGGGTTTCCGCCGCGGTGAGCACGTCGGCGACGTACTGCGTGGTGCCCGCCGCGTCCCGCGGGTTGCCGACCTGGGCGGCGAGTTCGTCGACGCGCCGGCCGGCGTCGCTCTGCTCGACCCGGACGACCAGCGCGGCCCGCTCGCTGTCGTCACCGTCGTCGCCCTGCTTGACGAACCGGTCGATGAAGATCGGCACCTGCTGGGTCGCGTCGTCCAGGATGGACTGACCGGCGTCCGGCGACACGGCGGTCACGATGAGGGCCATGGCCCGCAGCGAGCTTTCCTCGTTCGCCCGCAGCAGCGCGTCCAGCGCGGTCAGCTCGCGGGTGCCCTCGGCGTCGCTGGTGAGCTGCGGGACCAGGCGCAGGGAGTCGATCACCGCGTCGATCACGGCGTGGTAGGTGCGGGCCACGCTGTCGAGCGCGACACCGCGCCGGACGGCGTTCTCGCGCAGCTCGCCGAGCGAGCCGATCCGGGTCAGCGCCGCGGAAAGCTCGTCGGGGGCGTCGGCGCCGAGCGACCGGCGGACGTCGGCGATCGTCGCGTCGACCGCTTTCTGCTGCTGGAGCATCCGGTCGGGGCTCGCCGACGGCGTCGCCACGAACGCGGCCGTCAGCAGCCGCTCGCGCTGCAGCTGCCACATCAGCCCGCCGAGCTGCTGGGCCTGGCGCGCCACCGTCGCCGACTGCGCCGAGGCCGTCGCGCTGCTCGCCTGGGTCAGCACGAACGGCACCGACACCAGCACCACCGCGGCGAGCGGGGGCAGGAGCAGCAGGTTCAGCTTGCCGCGAATGCCGAGCCGGGCCAGGATTCCCCCGCCGCCGGCCCGTTCCGCGGTCGCCCCGCCGTGCCTCATCCCGCCACCTTCCCGTCTTCCGTTCTCACTCGACCGCGGCCACCCGGCTCACGTGCCCGCGGTGCTGCTCCCGGACGAGGTCCTCGATCCGGGCGCGCAGCGCGAGGAACCGCGGTTCGCGCTTCACCGCCAGGTCCCGCTCGGCGGGCAGCGTCACCTCGACGTCGGCGGCGATCCGGCCGGGGTCGGAGGCGAGCACCACCACCCGGCCGCCCAGGAACACCGCTTCCTCGACGTCGTGGGTGACCATCAGCACCGTGGTGCCGGTGTCGGCCCACACCTGGCGGATGAGCACCTGCATGTCCTCTTTGGTCTGGACGTCCAAGGCGCCGAAGGGTTCGTCCAGCAGCAGCACGTCCGGTTCGCACGCCAAGGCCCGCGCGATCGCGACGCGCTGCTTCTGGCCGCCCGAAAGCTGCTTCGGCAGCGACTTGCGCACGGCGTCGAGCCCGGTTTCGGCGAGGTACCAGTCCACGCGCTTGGCGCGCTCGGCCGCGTCGACCGGCAGCAGCTCCAGTCCGAACGCGACGTTCTTCTCGACACTGCGCCACGGGTAGAGCGCACCGGCCTGGAAGACGAGCCCGCGGTCCGGGCCGGGGCCGGTCACCGGGACGCCGTCGAGCACGATCTCGCCCTCGGTCGGCTTGCCGAGCCCGGCCACCAGCGAAAGCAGCGTCGACTTGCCCGAGCCGCTCGCGCCGACGACGCAGACGAACTCGCCGCGCAGCACCTCGAGGTCGACGCCGTCGAGCGCGCGCGTCACCTTGCCGCGCACGGTGTAGTCCTTGGCGACGTTCCGCAGTTCCAGCGTCATGCCGCCCACTTCCCGACCCGCGTGCGCAGCAGGCGCAGCAGGACGTCGATGACCAGCCCGGCGATCCCGATGACCACGAGCACGGCGAAGATCTTGTCCGTCTGCAGGAACCGCTGCGCGCGGACGATCCGGTAGCCGAGGCCGGCCGAGGAGTTGATCAGCTCGGCGACGACCACGAAGTTCCACGCGGCGGCGGCGTTGACGCGGATCGCGTCGATCATGCCCGGCAGCGAGTGCGGCACGACGACCTTGCGCAGCACCTCGCCCCGGCGCGCGCCGAGCGTGTAGGAGACGTCGATGAGCGCGCCGGGCACGCCGCGGACGACGTCGGCGGTCATCAGCGTGTTGAAGAAGACCGTCCCGATGAAGAGGATGGCGATCTTCGACGGCTCGCCGAGGCCGAGCCAGATGATCAGCAGCGGGATGAACGCGCTCGCCGGCAGGTAGCGCAGCAACCCGATCAGCGGTTCGAAGAACGCCTGCCCGGCCGTGAAGGTACCCATCAGGATGCCGAGCGGCACCGAGACGAGCACGGCGAGGCCGAACCCCTCGAGCACCCGCTGGGTCGTCGCCCAGAGGTCGTCGAAGAGCTCGCCGGTGCCGGCCATGTCGACACCGGCCTTGACCACCGCGGCCGGCGACGGCAGGAACGTCGAGTCGACGGCCCCGCTGACGCTCAGCACGACCCAGGCGAGGAACGGGATCGCGAAGGACAGCACCGCCAGCGTCCAGCGCGCCCCCGCGGAAATGGGCGTGCGCAAGGAAAAGAGCGGCGACGCGGTCTTGGGCGCGGCCCGGCGCGGCAGCGGCGCCCAGGCCGGACGGCCCCGGCCGGACTCCTGCTCCTCGGCGAGCCGCTGCTCGGCCTCCAGCGCCTCGGCGGCGCGTTCGTCGGCCGTGTCCGCCGGGGTGGTCCGCTGGGTCGGACCGGTCACTGCGGCGCGGCCTTCACGAACTGGTCGTCGAACAGGCCGTCCAGCGACGGCCGCTGCTGCGCGAGCCCGGTGCTGACGATGAAGTCGACGATCTTGTTCGCCTGGAAGTCGAGGTGCTGCGCGGTGACGCCCGGGGTGAACGCGTCGATGTTCTGCTGGCGCGTGAAGATCGTGGTGCCGGCGTCGTAGGTCTTGTAGTCCGCGTCGGACACCCCGCCGCGCTTGGCCATGATCCCGATGGCCGCGTCCTTGTTGTTCTTGATCCAGGTCAGCGTCTCGAACCAGGTGTTGACCAGCGCCTGGACGTCCTTCGGGCGCTCCTTGACCAGCTTCTGCGACGTGACGAGGTGGTCCGGGATGGCGCCGGGGAACTCCGCCGACGTCGAGATCGCGCGGCTGCCCGGGCGCTCGAGGGCCTTCGAGGTGAACGGCGCGAACGCGCCCACCGCGTCGACCTGGCCGGCGACGAACGCGGCCGCGGCGGCGTCGGTCGGCAGGTTGACCAGCTCGATGTCCTTTTCGGTCAGCTTCGCCTCCTGCAGCGCGAGCAGCAGCAGGTAGTGGTCGACCGTGCCCTGCTCGACCGCGACCTTCTTGCCCTTCAGGTCGGCGACGGCGTTGATGCCTTCACGGGCGATGATCTTGTCGTTGCCGGTGGAGTTGTCGTTCACCAGCACGATCGACAGCTTGGCGCCGCCGGAGGCCGAGGAGAGCGTGTCGTTGAGGGTCTGGCTGTTCGCGTCGATGGCCCCGCTGGACAGCGCGTTGATGCTGTCGGTGTAGTTGTCGAAGTACTTCAGGTCGACGTTCACGCCGTTCTTCGCGAACAGGCCCTGTTCCTGCGCCACCTGCCAGGGGAACCAGCCCGGCCACGCGCTGAACCCGAGGGTGATCTTGCCGCCGGTGCCGGAGGCGTCGCTGTCGCTGCACCCGGAAAGGGCGGTCACGCCGGCGAGGGTCAGCAAGGTGAGGAGCACCGTCAGCAGACGGGGGCGGGAAGTCACAGCGAAACTCCAAAAGGCGGGGGGAGTGGAGTGTTGCGGCGCCGAAAGCGCACAGTCATCGCTGCTCTCTTCCAGACGCACCTGATCGGGTCATGAGCGAGAGAACGCGGACAGGGATCACCACACCCAGTGAGATCCGGCCTCTCAACGCACCGGATCAGCCACCCCTTGTCCCTCACCCGGCGGAGAGCCTAGCGAGGAGCACAAGATCACCACAATGCCCAGCGGATGCCGCCGAACGAGTGACCGTCAACCGTGTCAACCAGCAACATCGACAACTTCGAAGATCAAGGACACCGATGTTTCTGTCGGCCGCCCGGCCAAGATCTCGGCCGCGGGCGCGTGCAGTTGCACGGGCCGTAGTCCCTCGTCGTTACGCCGCCCCGTGATCATCACCGAGGGCAACCGACCGGCGCCGAACAATCGTTCGCGATTCCCCGGTCACCGGGACCGCGTTCGAACAGGTGTGCGCCTCCGTCGATAGCGCACCGGCTCCGGATCCGCGAATGGTTCCCCGACTGTTAACACGTTTGAAACAATCGGCCTAATTTCGATCAATTGACCGATTTTGTCAGGTCGTAAACCGTCGTCCCCCCGACGGTGACCGGCGCGAAATTCTGTTCGACCCACGACTCGATCTCGCCCGAGGTTCCGCGGCCGCCGCCGAAGCCACCGCGCCCGCCGGCGACGTAGTAGTGGATGTCGCCCGCGGCGACGTACTCCTGGAACTGCGCGAGCGTCGGCGCCGGGTCGCTGCCGGAGAAGCCGCCGATCGCGAGCACCGGGCGGTCGCTCGAGAGCGCGAGCCCGGCCGCCTGCATCGCCCCGCTCTGGGCCGCGGCCCACTTCGTCGTCGTGCTCTTCAGCAGGTCGATCACCGCGGTGTCGGTCTGCCCCTCGCCGAAGCCGCGGCCGAACCCGCGTCCACTCGCGACGGACGGGCCGGACGACGGCGTCCCGCCGGAGTGCGCGGTCGCCGCCGTGGCGACGGTGAAGGACGCCGTCCCGAGCAGCGCGCCGCACAGGCCCACCGCGGCCACGGCCGGGCCCAGCCGCCGGACGCGGTCGGCGCCGAAGAGCAGCGCGAGGACCGCGGCCGCGGCGAGCGCGAGCAGCGCGTAGCGGATCCACGGCTGCCACTCCGGCGTCCGCGCGAGCAGCACGAACCCCCAGACCGCGGTGACCGCGAGCATGACGGCCAGCACCGCGCGGGCCGCGAAGTTCGCCCGGCCGCGCCAGAGCTCCCGCGCGGAGATGCCCAGCGTGCCGGCGATCCCCGGGGCCAGCGCGACCGTGTAGTACGGGTGGATGATGCCGCTCATGTAGCTGAAGACGACCGCGGTGACGACCAGCCAGCCGCCCCACAGCAGCAGCGCCGCCCGCGTCCGGTCGGTCCGGGGCGCGCGGCGCGTGAACCACAGACCGGCCACCAGGCCGATGACCGCGGCGGGCAGCAGCCACGACGCTTCCCCGCCGAACTCGCCGCCGAACAGCCGCGTCAGGCCGGTTTCGCCGCCGAAGCCCCCGAAGCCGCGACCGCCGGCTCCAGACGGTGGTGCGGAGGTGCCGCCCCCTCGGCCTTCACCGAAGATCCGGCCGAGGCCGTTGTAGCCGAAAGCCAGTTCCAGCACGGTGTTGTCGGTCGAACCGCTGATGTACGGCCGATCGGCGACCGGCCACAGCGCGACGGCCGCGATCCACCAGCCCGCCGAGACGACCACGGCCCCGGCCGCGGCGAAGAGCTGCCCGATCCGGCGCCCGAGCGACGTCGGCGCCGCGACGGCGTAGGCCAGCACGAACGCGGGCAGGACGAGGAAGGCCTGCAGCATCTTGTCGAGGAAGCCGAACCCGATCGCGACCCCGGCGAGCACCAGCCACGCCGTGCTCCCGCGCTCGAGCGCACGCACGACGCAGTAGGCGCCGGCGACGAGCAGCAGCACGAGGAAGGCATCGGGGTTGTCGTAACGGAACATGAGCGCGGCGACCGGCGTCAACGCGAGCGCGGCCCCGGCGAGCAGCCCGGCACCGGGCCCGGAAAGCCGCCGCACGGCGAGGTAGAGCAGCCCGACCGACGCGACCCCGGCGAGCGCGTTCGGCACGAGCAGGCTCCAGCTCGAGAAGCCGAAGATCCGCCCGGACAACCCCATGATCCAGAGGGAGAACGGCGGTTTGTCGACGGTGACGACGTTGCCCGGGTCGAGCGAACCGAAGAACAGCGCCTTCCAGCTCCACGTACCGGCCTGGGCGGCCATGGCGTAGAAGTCGTTGGCCCAGCCCGTCTTGGCCAGGTCCCACAGGTAGAGCAGGCCGGTCCCGAGCAGCAGCGCGGCCACGGAAGGCCTGACCCACCGCGGTTTCCGGACGGCTTCGGGAGCGGGCTGGGCGTGTTCGGGCGCCGACAGCGTGGTCGTCATGGCGTTCACCGTGTCGGCGCCGCATGTGGTGAACTTGTGCCGAAGCTGTGCGCCGGCTGTGCATCGGCCCCGATCGGGTGGTGGAGGTCATGGCGGAGAACGGCACCGCGGAGTACGCGGCCGAGGACGGCCTGCCCGACGTGGTGCGCCGGGCCGTGGCGGCCGCCGGGCGCACCGGGTTCGGGTGGTCCTGCCGCCCCGCCCAGGGCCGGTTGCTGGAGCTGCTGGCGGGCGGCGTCGCGGGTGGCGCGATCGGCGAGACCGGGACGGGCTGCGGAGTCGGCCTCGCCTGGCTCGCCGCCGGAGCGCGTCCCGGGACGACGCTGGTCAGCGTCGAACGGGACCCCGGGCGGCACGCGGCCGCGGCGGAAGTGTTCGCCGACGTGCCCGCCGTGCGGCTCCTGCTCGGCGACTGGACCGACCTGGCCGCCGCGGGGCCGTTCGACCTGCTCGTCCTCGACGGCGGCGGGCAGGGCAAAGGCGCGGAGCCACCACTGGACCCGCACCGCTGGTTGCGGCCGCGGGGCACCCTGGTCGTCGACGACTTCACGCCGATGACGTCGTGGCCGCCGACGTTCGAGGGCGAGGCCGACGAAGCACGCCTGCACTGGCTCCGGCACCCGGACCTGCTGGCGACCGAACTGCGCCTGGCGCCGGATTCCGCCACGGTCGTGGCCCGGCTCACGTGGGCGCCGGCGCCGCCGGGAAGGTGATCTCGAACTCCGTCCGCCCCGGCCGGCTCTGCACCCCGACGCGGCCGCCGTGCGCGCCGGCCACCGCCGCCACGATCGCCAGCCCGAGGCCCGTGCTGCCCGCCGCGCGGGAGCGCGAGTTGTCCCCGCGGGCGAAGCGCTCGAAGACGTCCGGGAGCACGTCCGGCGGGATGCCCGGGCCGTCGTCGGCCACGCGCAGCCGGACCACTCCGTCCGATGTGGACAGTGTGGTCGTCACCGTCGTGCCCGCGGGGGTGTGCGTGCGCGCGTTGGCCAGCACGTTGATCACCACCTGGTGCAGCTGGCCCGCGTCGCCGAGGACGCCGATCGGCTCGCCCGGGACGTCCATCAGCCACTTGTGGTCCGGGCCCGCGACGTGCGCGTCCGCGACCGCGTCGGCCACCAGCCGGCACAGGTCCACCCACTCGTGCACCACCGGTCGCCCGGAGTCCAGGCGCGCGAGCAGCAGCAGGTCCTCCACCAGCGTCGTCATCCGGCGCGACTCGGACTCGACGCGGCCCATCGCGAACGCGACGTCCGGCGGCACCTGCTCGCCGCTGCGCCGGGTCAGCTCGGCGTACCCGCGGATCGCCGCCAGCGGCGTGCGCAGCTCGTGGCTCGCGTCCGCGACGAACTGGCGGACGCGGTTCTCGCTCGCGTGCCGCGCGGACAGCGCGTTCGCGACGTGCTGCAGCATCCGGTTCAGCGCCGAGCCGACCTTGCCGACCTCGGTGCCCGGGTCGGTGTCCGCCTCGGGAACCCGTTCGGACAACGCGACTTCGCCGCGGTCAAGCGGCAGTTCGGAGACGCGCGTCGCCGTCGCGGCCAGCCGGTCGAGCGGTTTCATCGTGCGCCGGATCGTGGCCGCGCCGACCGCGCCCGCGACCAGGATCCCGGCGAGCGCGACGCCGCCGAGGATGAAGCCCAGCCGCCAGAGCGTCTCGTTGACGTCCTTCAGCGGCAGGCCGATGACCGTCTTCTCGCCGTTGGGCGACATCGTGGAGACGACGCGGTATTCGCCGAGGGTGCCGCCGAGGTCGACGCTGCGCTGCTTCCCGTCGGACGGCAGCGCGAGCAGGGTCAGCACCTGCTCCTTCGGAACGCTCTTGAACGGCGGCTTGCGCTTCGACGGCGCGCCCACGCTGGAATCGAGCACCCCCGCGGAGGCGGTCGAGCCGGACTGCACGACGGCGAGCGTGCCGTCGCCCTGCCCGAGCACGCGCAGCGCGTCCGGCGGTGGCGGCGTTTCGCCGTACGTCCACGGCGGTGGCCGTTCCCCGCCGTGCGCGGCGCGGTCGCTCGCCGCGGCGAGCCGCTTGTCCTGCTGGCCGACGAGGAACTCGCTCAGCGCGAACTCCGTGACCACGCCGACGACCAGGCACACGAGCGCGAGCAGCGCGGCGAGCTGGACGATCAGCCGTCGTCGCAGCGACCACGGCCGGCGGGCGCGCTCGGGTTCAGCCTGCGGGCTTGAGGACATACCCGGCGCCCCGCATGGTGTGGATCATCGGCTCGCGGTCGGCGTCGATCTTCTTGCGCAGGTAGGAGATGTAGAGCTCGACGATGTTGGCCTGGCCGCCGAAGTCGTAGCTCCACACGCGGTCCAGGATCTGGGCCTTCGACAGCACGCGCTTGGGGTTGCGCATGAGGTAGCGCAGCAGCTCGAACTCGGTCGCGGTCAACGGCACCAGGTCGCCGCCGCGGTGCACCTCGCGGCTGTCCTCGTCCAGGGTGAGGTCGCCGACGACCAGCGTCGACCCGCTCGCGCCGGTGACCCCGCCGGCCCGGCGCAGCAGCGCGCGCAGGCGCAGGGCGACTTCTTCGAGGCTGAAGGGCTTGGTGACGTAGTCGTCGCCGCCCGCGGTGAGCCCGGCGATGCGGTCTTCGACCGCGTCCTTCGCCGTCAGGAAGAGGACGGGCAGGTTCGGCACCTCGGACCGCATCCGCCGCAGCACCTCGAGGCCGCTGAAGTCGGGGAGCATGACGTCGAGGACGACGGCGTCGGGCCGGAAGTCGCGCGCGATCCGGACGGCCTCCGTGCCGTCGCCCGCGCTGCGCACCTCCCAGCCCTCCATCCGCAGGGCCATCGACACGAGCTCGGCCAGCGTCGCCTCGTCGTCGACGACGAGGACCCGCACCGGGCTCCCGTCGGCGCGGCGCAGGTCGGCCTTGCCAGGGCCGGGTGACGTGGCGTTCATAGCGGTCATAGTGCCATCTTCTCGGCGGTGCTTCAGTGCTCACTGTGACACCGCTGTGCGTTTCCTGTGAAGGTCGTTCGCCCGGGTAAGGGAGCCACAGCGCCCGCTGACGCCCCGCACAGCTCAAACACAGCCACGGCGGAGAACCTGGCCGGGACCAGTGTGGGCACCACCGGAGGACACGATGACGACCGAGCCGAACACGCCGCCCGAAGGCGCCGCGAACACCCCGGCCTGGGGTGAGCCGGCCCCGGCCAACTGGGGCGACCCGGCCCAGGCCGCACCGAAGAAGGGCTGGTCCGGCAAGAAGACGGCGATCGCGGCGGGCATCGCCGTGGTGATCGCGGCCGGCGGCGGAGCGGCGATCTGGGCGGGAACCAGCAGCGCGGACAATTCGGCCCAGCAGGGCCCGGGCGGTTTCGGCGGCGGCCAGTTCCCCCGCGGCGGCCAGGGCCAGGGCTTCCCGGGCGGCGGCTTCGGCGGCGGGATGGCAGCGCTGCGTGAGGCGCTGCACGGCGACTTCGTGGTGTCGAACGGCAGCGGCGGCTACACGACCGAGCGGCTCCAGACGGGTGACGTGACGGAGCTGAGCGCGACATCGGTGACGTTGACGAGCAAGGACGGCTACAAGCAGACGTACACGATCGGTTCGTCAACGCAGAAGACGGGCGACGTGAAGCAGGGCGACACGAACGTGACGGTGGTGGCGAAGGTCGAGGGCACCACGGCCACGGCGACGTCGCTGGGGCAGGGGTTCGAGGCGGGGCAGGGACAGCGCCAGCCGGGCCAGCGCCGCGGCGGGGAGTACTCGGCCCGGCCGACGAACTGACGGGCTGAGCGGCCGGAGCCGGCCCGGCTCCGGCTCGGCCGGCCAACTGACGGGCTGAACGGCCGCGGCGGGTTCCGGCTCGGCCGATCAGCTGACGGGCGGGCGGGTTCTGCCGGCCACCTCGTTCCGAGCACCCGACCGCCAGGGAACGTCCCGGTGCCGCGTCCCCCTCCCGCCGCACCGGGGCGTTCCCGCCCTCAGCCGTCCGGCACGAGCTTGTGGCGGTAGGCGTAGACGACGGCGTGCACGCGGTCGGGGAGCCCGAGCTTGCTGAGCACGCGCGACACGTGCGTCTTGACCGTCTCCTCGCCGACGTGCAGCTGCCGCGCGATCTCCGCGTTGCTGCAGGCGTTGGCGATGAGCAGCAGGACTTCGCGTTCGCGGGAGGTCAGCCGGGCCAGCTCGGGCGGCTCGGCGGCCGCGGGCTCGAGCACCGCGGCGAACTTCGCGACCAGCCGCCGCGTCACCGACGGGTCGATCAGCGCGTCCCCGCGCGCGGCCACCCGCATCGCCGCGACCAGCTCCTCCGGCGCCAGGCTCTTCAGCAGGAACCCGCTCGCCCCGGCGCGCAGCGCGCGGTAGACGTATTCGTCGGCGTCGTAGGTCGTGAGCACGAGGACGCGGGTGTCGTTGCCCGGCGCGGCAAGAATGGCTTCGGTCGCGGCGAGGCCGTCGAGGCGGGGCATCCGGACGTCGAGGACAGCGACGTCCGGGCGCAGGCGCGCGGTTTCGGCGACGGCTTCGCGGCCGTCGGACGCCTCGCCGACGCAGGTGAAGTCGGGCTGGGTGTCGAGGAGCGCGCGCATCCCGGAGCGGAACATCGCGTGGTCGTCGGCCAGCAGGACGCGGATCATGTGCTCTCCACCGGGAAGGTCGTGCGCAGCTGCCACTGGTCGGCGGATTCGCCGTAGGAGACCTGGCCGCCGAACAGGGTGACGCGCTGGCGGATGCCGGCCAGGCCGCGGTGGGCGTGCTCCTTCTGCGGGGCGCGGCCGGCGCGCAGGCCGTTGGTCACCGTGAGCACGACCTCGGTGCGGCCGTGGTTCAGCTCGACCTCGACCGGGCCTTCGCCGTGGCGCAGCGCGTTGGTCAGGGCTTCCTGGGCGATCCGGTACAGGGCGACGTCAAGCGAGCCGGGCAGCTCTCGGGGTTCGCCGCGCAGGGTCAGCCGGGTCGGCAGGCCGGCCGCGCGGACGGTCTCGACCAGCTCGTCGAGGTTGTCGAGGCCGGGTTGTTCGGCGTTGGGCTGGGCGTGCAGGAGGTCGAGGAGCCGGCGCAGGTCGGCCATCGCCGAGCGGCTCGCGGACTCGACCGCGCCGAGGGACTTGCGGACCGGGCCGTCGCCGTCGGGCAGGCCGAGCCGGGCGGCGCCGGCGTGCACGCCGATGGCGCTGACGTGGTGGGAGATGACGTCGTGGAGGTCGCGCGCGATGGTCGTGCGCTCCTCGAGGACGGCTCGCCGGACGGCTTCTTCCTCGTGCTGGCGGCGTTCGTCGGCTTCCCGTTCGAGGTCGGCGATGTAGGCGCGACGGGCCGTCGTGTACCGGCCGACCAGCCACGGCAGGAGGGCGCTGACGCTGACGCTGATGGCGGTCAGCCGCCAGTCGGCGGCGGTACGCCCGCCCCCTTCGATGCACCCGGCGACGACCCCGGCGAGCAGGGCGAGAAGCGCGAGGACGGCGGGTTTCGGGCGCAGCCAGGCCCCGGCCCGGTAGCCGGCGATGAGGATGCCGGCGTTGTTGCCGACGACGTAGCCGGTGCAGGTGCAGAGGAGAAGAGGGGAGCCGGCGAAGAGAACGGCGTGCGCGAGGGCGACCCAGCCGGAATAGCGGGCGGGCCCGGCGAGGGCGGCGTTGACGGCAATGCCACCGAGCAGGACGACCCAGGAGCGCCAGTCGGCACCGCCCCCGCCGATCGGGCCGCGAAGGGCGAAGAGGGCGGCATCGCAGACAACGCAGACGAGCGCGACCAGCAGCGACTGGCGTCGCAGGGAGCCGCGGATGTCGTGCACAGCTGCCACTGTGCCCGAAGCCGCGGCCGAAGGGAGTGGAGTTGGGTATCTGCGTGGGGAGAACTGGCCGGCTGCCGGCCCGATGGTGCCGGCGAGGTCCGGCTGGTCGAGGACCAGCCGGCCCATCCGCGGCAGTTGCCCGGCGGGGCCGGGTCCGCGGGCGGGCGGTTGTCCGGCCCAGCCAGTCCATGCGTGGCGGCTGCCGGGCCAAGCCGATCCCGCGGACCGCGGCTACCCGGCCGAGCCCCACCCGCGGCAACCGCCCGGCCAAGCCGAGTCCGCGAGCGGGCAGTTGCCCTGCCAAGCCAGTCCATGCGCGGCGGCTGCCGGGCCAAGCCGATCCCATGGACCGCGGCTACCCGGCCGAGCCCCACCCGCGGCAACCGCCCGGCCAAGCCGAGTCCGCGAGCGGGCAGTTGCCCTGCCAAGCCGGTCCATGCGCGGCGACTGCCGGGCCAAGCCGATCCCGCAGACCGCGGCTGCCCGGCCGAGCCCACCCGCGGCAGCCGCCCGACCGAGCAGGCCCCCACGCGCGACACCTACCCGGCCAAGCCGGCCCGCCCGCCGCCGCTCGGACTCGTGTTGGGCTTCCTGCGCGCCTAAGCTGGGGTGATGAGGCGGTGGATCACCCTCGCGGTCGGGGTCGTGCTCGTGCTGGTCGGTGCCGTCTGGGTGCTGCAGGGCATCGGCGTTGTCACCGGGAGCTTCATGACCGGCCAGAAGCTGTGGTTCCTGATCGGGCTCGTCGCGTTCCTGGTGGGCGTGGTCCTGGTCGCGGCGAACCTGACGCGGCGCAAACCTACTTCGTGAAGATCTCGAAGATCGGGTAGCCGGGCGCGATCTCGCGCAGCTTCCCGTCCGACGCCTTGGCGTCGACGCCGTCGAAGAACACGCCGACCTCGAACTTCCAGCGCTTGAGGTACGCGCGGAGGATCCCCGGCTTCTCGTCGTCGGCCAGCTCGCGGAAGGTGAACGCCTCGACGCGCTTCCCGACGCGAAGCGTGCCTTCGCCGGCGACGCGCAGGTTGCGCACCCACTGCGTCTCCCCGCGCGGAGCGACGAGGTACCGGACGCCGTCGACGGTCAGCAGGTTGACCGGCACCGAACGCGGCTCCCCGCTCTTGCGCCCGACGACGGTCAGCACCCGGCTGCCCCAGACGCTCACGCCCATCCTGGTCAGCTTCGCGACGACCTCGTTGAACGCGTTGGTGGCCTTCTTCGGCTCGATGTAGCGGGCGGCGGTCATGATGTCCTCCGGAAGTTTGGGAGAGCAGTGCTCTCGGTTAAGAGCAGTGAACACCCATGAGAGCGCCGCTGTCAAGAGCAGTGCTCTCGGTTTTGTGCGCCGCTCTCGTCATGGCACACTGATCCGCATGACCGCGACCCGCACCGCGCGCGAACGAGCCCGCGCCGAGCTCACCCAGGAGATCAAGGACGAAGCCCGCCGCCAGCTCGCCGAGGTCGGCGCGCACGGGCTTTCGCTGCGCGCGGTGGCGCGGGAGCTGGGCATGGTGTCGTCCGCGCTGTACCGGTACTTCCCCAGCCGCGACCGGCTGCTGACCGACCTGATCGTCGACGCCTACAACGCGATCGGCGAAGCGGCCGAGAAGGCGGACCCGGGCCAGGGCGAACCCCGCGACCGATGGCTGGCCATCTGGCAGGGAACCCGCGACTGGGCGCGCGCGCACCCCCACGAGTACGCGCTGATCTACGGCTCGCCGATCCCCGGGTACGCGGCGCCGCAGGACACCGTCGTGCCGGCCGCCCGCGTCGCGCTCGCCCTGGTCAAGGTCCTCACGCACACCGAACTGCGGAACATCGACGGCGAAGTCCCGCCCGAGCTGCGCGCCCAGGCCGAGGTGCTCACCAAGGCCCTCGGGATCGTCGCCGGCCCCGAAACCGTGAGCCGGCTGCTCATGGCGTGGACCCAGCTGTTCGGCGCGATCAGCTTCGACCTGTTCGGCCAGTACGTCGGCAGCGTCGACCCGGCCGACGCGTTCTTCGCCCATTCGGCGAAGCGGATGGCGGAGTTCGTCGGCCTCTAGGCTGGGGGCGGGAGTCCAACGGCGGAAGGCGGCACGACGTGACGGGGTGGGCCGGGAAGGTCGACAGGATCCGGGTGATCGGGACCGGGGTGATGGGCCGCGGGATCGTCCAGCTGGCCGCGACCGCGGGGGTGACCGTCGAGCTGGCCGACGTCCGGCGCGAGGCCGTCACCGAGGCGATCGACCACGTCGGCGCGATGGTGGACAAGCTGGCCTCGAAGGGCAAGCTCGACGACCCGGCGGCGGTGCGCGCGCGGCTCGTGCCGGTGGACGCGCCCGACGCGCCCGCGGACGGCGTCGACCTCGTCATCGAGGCCGTGCGGGAGGACCTGGCGACGAAGCGAGCCTTGTTCGCCGAGCTCGAGCGCGTCTGTCCACAGGAGACGGTCTTCGCGACGAACACCAGTTCGCTGTCGGTCACCGAGATCGCCGCGGAGCTGGCCGACCCCGGCCGCCTGATCGGCCTGCACTTCTTCAACCCGGTGCCGCTGATGCGCCTGGTCGAGGTCGTCCCGGGCACGCGCACGCACGACTGGCTGCCCGCCGAGGCGCTCGAGCTGGTCCGGAGCTGGGGCCACGAGCCGGTGCTGGCCAAGGACGCGCCGGGTTTCCTGGTCAACCACGCGGGCCGCGGCCTGAACACCGAAGCGCTGCAGATCCTCGCCGAGGCGCTGGCCGAGCCCGCCGACGTCGACCGCGTCGCGCGGGAAACGCTCGGCCTCAAGATCGGGCCGTTCGAGCTGCTGGACCTGACCGGCCTCGACGTCTCCCACGCCGTGCTCGAGAGCATCTGGAGCGGCTTCCACGGCGACCCGCGGCTGCGGCCGTCGTGGCTGACCCGGCCGCGGGTGGCCGCCGGGCTGTTCGGCCGCAAGAGCGGCGAAGGCTTCTACACCTACGCCGACGGGAAGCAGCAGGTCCCCGACGAGCCGGCCGCGCCGCCGAAGCCGTCGAGCCCGGTGTTCACGGCGGACGAGCACCTCGCCCGCGTGCTGTCGGCGGCCGGCGTGCAGGTGGTGTCGGACGCGTACCCGGACGCCGTCCTGCTCGTGCCGCTCTACGGCGAGTCCACAGTGGACGCAGGCACCCGCGCGGGGCTCCCGCTGGACCGCGTCGCGGGTGTAGACCCGTTGGGCGGCTACGAAAGGCGCCTGACGATGTCCGTCCACCCGGGACTCGACCCGGCGGCGGGCCGCGCGGCGTGGGGCGCGCTGGCGGCGACGGGCCGGCCGGTCACGGTGGTCCGCGACGGCCCGGCCCCGATCGCCCAGCGCCTCCTGGCCTCGATCGTCAACACGGCGTGCTTCATCGCGGGCCAGCACCTGGCGACGCCGTCGGACATCGACACGGCGGTCCGGCTGGGCCTCGGCTACCCGCGCGGGCCGCTGGAGTGGGGCGACCTGGTGGGCGGCGACATCGTGCTGCGCATCCTGCGCGGCCTGGCCGCGACGACCGGGGACCCGCGGTACCGGCCGAGCCCGTGGCTCACCGAGCGGGTCGCGCTCGGGTTGCCGCTGACGTCGGCCGGGACGGCACCCGCCGATCTCCGGTCCTGAAAGGACAGCGGGCCGCCTCCGGAAAACCGGAGACGGCCCGCTTTCGTTCACGCAGAGGGGCAACCCGTCACCAAGGACGGTCGACCGCTCCCGTCTGCGGCGTGTACGTGATGTAACCGCCCTGGAAGTCGCTGCGGTACACCCCGCCCGTGACGTACTCGTCCGTCGTCGGGTAGCGCAGGTACGACCGCTCCCAGCCCAGCGCCGCCCAGCGCTTGCGGATCTCGCCCTTGATCACGTGCGCGCCGGTGGCGTTCGTGAAGTAGATCGAGTGCCCGAGGCTGAAGTGGTTGAACCGGCCGACGCCGTCCGGCGTGCCGTCCTCGTCGTTCGTCGGGTAGCCGAGGCCGCGCTCGTACCCGTACGCCGCCCACTTCTTGCGGATCTCGCCGTAGATCGCCCGCGCGCCCGTCGAAGGCGTGTAGTAGATCGAACCGACGTTGGTGCCCTTGATGAAGTGGTTGAAGCGGCCGATGCCGTCGGGCGTCCCGTCTTCGTCGTTCGTCGGGTAGCCCAGCAGCGCGCCGTAGCCGAGCGCCGCCCACTTCTTCCGGATCTCACCGTAGATCGCGTGCGCACCCGTCGCGGCCGTGTAGTAGATCGAGCCGACGTTGCCGCCGTTGTTGAAATCGTTGAACTGCGCACCGTCCGAAGTGGACGCCGTGTCCGTCGTCGGCGGGCCGAGCTTGGTGAGCCCGCCCATGGCGACGTACTTGTCCAGCACCGGGCCGGTGATGAACTTCGTACCGCCCACGGCGCTCCAGTACAGGCGGCCGTTCGCGTACGCCCGGTAGTGGACCGCGCCGTCGGTGACCTCGGCCGCCGTCGGCGCCCCGAGCTTCGCCTGCAACGCCGGGTCGGCGTTGTAGCGCTGGTCGATCGGGGTCGCGTAGTTCGCCGTCAGCGTCAGGTCGCTCGTGCCGACCGTGACGACCCACGTCGTGTCCGTGGGGCCGCCCTGCCAGCCGGTGAACTTCGAGACGCCGTCGGTGCCCAGCGGCGAGGCCTCGACGTCGAAGCTGGCGCCCTCGGTCACCAGCGCCGTGCTGACGCCGCCCTCGACCGGGATGCTCAGCGCCGCGGGCTGCGTGCTGAGCAGGGTGATCCGGTGCTGGCGCGGCCACGCCGTGTACGTCTTGGACGTGGTGACGCCCGCGCTGTCGGTCACCGCCGCGGTGAACTCCATCCGGGAGTCCGGGTGCTCGGTGAACGGCTGCGCGAAGCTCGCCCCGGTGCCGCCGGCGCCGGGGTGCGAGTGGCAGGTCGCCTCGCTCGGGCAGTGCCGGACCGCGCTGGTCCAGGTGACCGTGAGCGGGCCGTCCTCGGTGTCGGTCGCCGTGGCGCTCAGGCCGACCTGCTGGTTGACCGCGAACGTCGCGGTGTCGCCCGGCGTGGTCAGCGTGAGCTGCGGGGTGTGGTTGCCGGGCGCGACCTTGATGTCGGCCGTGCCGGTGAGCCCCAGCGGGTCCCGGACCGTCAGCTTCGCGGTGAACGACTCGGTGCCGGCCGCGTACTGGTGGCTGGTGGTGGGCCCGGCGTCGGCCGCCGTGGTTCCGTCACCGAAGTCCCAGTCGTACTTCAGCAGGTCGTTGTCGTAGTCGACGGACGTGGAGCCGTCGAAGGACACCGTGCGGGTGTCCGGGTCGGTGGTCGTCGTGGCCTTGGCGACCGGCGCGGTGTTGCCCGCCGAGTAGCTCAGCCGGCGCAGGTTGCCGCTGAGGATGTCGGCGAAGACGATGTCGCCGTTCGGCGCCGCCGCGAACTTGACCGGGCCGCCGATGCCGGTGAAGACCGGCGGGTTCTCCGGGGCCTGCGTGAGCTTGCCCTGGTCGTCGTAGCGCAACGTCCAGATCTTGTTGGTCACGTAGTCGCCGAAGAAGTACGAGCCGCGGTAGGACGCCGGGTAGCTGGATCCGTTGTAGACGATCCCGCCGGTGACGCTGTTGCCCTGCATGGCGCCGGTACCGTGCTGGTACTCGAAGATCGGCGCCTGGTTCGGCACGCCGGCGCAGCCCGCGAGCGTGCTGTAGCCCGGGGTCGCGTGGTTGCCTTCCCAGCACGGCCAGCCCTGGTTGGACCCGCGCTGGACGACGTCGACCTCTTCCCAGGTGTTCCAGCCGACGTCACCGACGACCGGCAGGCCGGAGTTCGCGTCGACGGTCATCCGGAACGGGTTGCGGAACCCGCGCGCGAAGACCTTGCTGGCGGTCGACGCCGGGTTGGCCGCGTCGTAGTACGGGTTGCCCGGCACGCCCTTGCCGTCGGCGGCCAGGTGGAAGATCTTGCCGTACGGCTGGGTGATGTCCTGCGAGCGCAGCGCGCCCGGGTCCACCTTCGTGAAGTCGCCGTTGTCCCCGATGGACAGCCAAAGTGTCCCGTCGGCGGCGGGGACGACGCCGTTGATGCCGTGGACTTCCGAGATGCCCGGCACCTCGAACAGCGTCTGCTCGCCGGCCAGCGACGCAGGCGCGCCGGCCGCGTCCAGGCCCACGGTGAACTTCGACAGCCGCATGACGAAGCCGCTGCCGACGTTCAGCGAACGCGTGGTGTAGATCGTGTGCGACGTCGCGTAGTCCGGCGCGACGGCTAATCCGACCAGGCCGATGTCACTGATCTCGCGAGTCGGCAGCGTCGCGATGGTCCGCGGTGTCCCGCTCGTCGGAACCCACTGGACGCGGCCGTTCTTCGCCGTGGCGAGGACGGACTGGTCCGGCAGGTACGCGAAGTCGGTGAGCTGGTAGTTCCCCACCCCAGTGGAGGTGTCCCGCAGGACGAACCCCGCCGGCAGCGTGGTCGCCGCTGCCGCTTCCCCAGTGGACACGACGGGCAGAAGCGCGCCGGTCAGTACTGCCGCCACGAAGGCGTGGCGTAGTGCTCTGAGCTTTCCCAAGGCCATTTGGCCCCCCTTCCCAAGCGATCACTTATCGCCTGAAGAGGGGGGCCAGTTGCACTCGGCCGAGTGATTTTATCTGTTCGTGACCTACTGTCCGTATTCGGACAAACTCGGTTACGGGACGACCTGGACGACGTCACCGACGTGCAAAGTGTTGAAGAACTTCAGGGACGCGCTCGCCGACAGGTGGATGCAGCCGTGCGAGTAGACCGAGAGGCTGCCCGTGTGGAAGGCGTCGCCCGGGTAGAAGAACACCGAGTTCGGCATCGGCGCATTGTCGAACTCCTTCGACAGGTGCACCTTCTCCTTCGACAGCACGTGGAACGTGCCGGTCGGCGTCGCGTAGCCCTTGCGGCCCGGCAGCATCGGCACCGGCCCGTAGACGACCTTGCCGCCCTGCAGGATCCACGCCTTGTGCGCGGAGATGTCGACGCAGGCGGCGGTGCCGGACGCGGCCGCCGCGGCGGCGCACGGGACGCCCGGGTCACTCGCCGGAGCCGCCGGCTTCGGCTTGGGCTTCGGCTTGGTCGTGGTGGTGGTCGGCGCCGGCTTGGTGGTGGACGGCGTCGGGGTGGCGCTGGTCGTCGTGGTGGTGGGGGCCGCGGTGGTGCTCGACGTGGTGGGCGTCCCACCCCCGGTACCGGCCGCGGCGACGGCCCCGCCGCCCGCGTTCGGCGTCGCCGCCCCGCCCCCGGAGCAGGCGGCCAGCACGAACGCGGTGGCCAGCGCGGCCGCTCCCGCCAAGAGCCTCTTCACGATCCGTAACCCCCAGTGTCGATCCTCGCTTGTGGACACCCGTAAAGACGGCGTTCACCCGGTCGAGGTTCGTCCGGGAAGGTCACGATTCGGTCAGTCTCCACCCGTGGGTTGACCCCGGGATCAACCCCGCCCCGATCCCCGCGCCGACGAAACCGGCGCCCGGCGCGGCGAAGCTGGGAGCACCGACAGAACCAAGGAGCCCGCAATGTCCAGCGCCGCGAACGTCCTGCTCTACGTGGCCATCGCCGCCTACGTCTGCTACCGGGTCGTCTACAAGCAGGTCCGCGGCACGCTGCTCGACCGGCGCACGCTGACGGTCATGCCGCTGGTCCTGGTCGCCGTCGGCGCGTACGTCGCCGCGAAAGCGCTGCCCGGCGCGTCGGCCGCCGAACTGGGCCTGCTGGCCGCCGATCTCGTCGTCCTCGCCGGGCTCGGGGTCCTGCGCAGCACCACCACCACGCTCACCGAGCGCAACGGCACCACCTTCCAGAAGGGCTCGGCCGTCACCATCGGGTTGTGGGTGCTGACCATCGCCGTGCGCGTCGGGCTCGTCGCGCTCGGCACCGCACTCGGCGTCGCCGGGCCGCTGACCTCCGCGTCGATCGCGCTCACCCTCGGCGTCAGCATCGCCGTGCAGAACGCCACCACCTACTACCGCATCCAGCGGCGTGGCCTGCCGCTCGCCGACCGGCGACCGGCGGCGCTCAGCCGCTGACGCGCCCCAGCATCCGCGCGTACATCCGGCCCGGGCTGGGCACCGACGGCGGCACGAGGAACCCCGGCAGCGGCGGCAGCGCGCCGACGAACGCGCCCAGCCGCTCGTACAGCACGGCCGCGCCCGGCGGCCGGGCTTCGGGGTCCTTCGCCAGCATCTCGGCGAGCAGCGCGTTGAGCGGCTTCGGCACCCCCGGCACCGGCGGTGGCAGCTCCTTGACCTGCCGCTCGAACACGGCGTAGGCGGTGGGCCCGTCGAAGAGCCGCCGCCCGGTGAGCATCTCGTGCAGCACGCAACCCAGCGCGTAGAGGTCGCTGCGCGGTTCGGCGCCGCCGCGCTGGATCTGCTCCGGCGCCATGTACGACGGCGTCCCCAGCAGCTGCCCGGCCCGCGTGAACTGCGCGGCGTCCGCCTCGCGCAGCACCGCGAGCCCGAAGTCCATCACCTTGACGCCGCCGTCCGGACCGAGCATCAGGTTGGACGGCTTGAGGTCCCGGTGGCACACCGCGAGCGCGTGGGCGGCGGCCAGCACCGCGCACGCCTGCGCCGCGATCGCCGCGGCCCACGCCACCGGCAACGGCCCGTGCTCGGCGAGCAGGTCGGCCACCGTCACGCCGTCGACGAACTGCATGACCTGGAACAACCGGTCGTCGTGGGTGCCGTAGTCGTAGAGCGTCGGCACGCCGGGGTGGTCGAGCGTCGCCAGGATCCGCGCTTCGCGGGCGAAGCGGGCTTCGAGCTCTTCGTCGCGGCCCGGCAGCCTGAGCAGCTTGATCGCCACGCGCCGGCCCAGCCGGCGGTCGTGCCCGCCGTGCACCGCGCCCATCCCGCCGCGGCCGAGCGGCAGCTCGTCGAGCTCGTAGCGGTCGGCGATCAGCATCCGTTCCCCTAACGGCCCGGCCTGAGCCGTCCTTCGACAAGTCCCGCGAAGCCTAGCCGGACCAGCTCGCGCCCCGTTTCCGCCGTCTGGCGCAGGACGGTGTCGAACTCGGCCAGACGGCGGAAGACCAGGCCGTACTCGCGCTGGACGTCGATGGCCACCCGCGGGATCCGCACGCGCCTGCCGTCGATCCGCGTCGAAGCCGACGCGGCGGGCAGGTCGGCCGCGCGCAGGCAGCCGGCCAGGAAGTCCGCGTCCAGCCGGTCCGGGTCGACGCGGTACACGGTGAGCCCGGCGCCGACCGGCGCGGAAGCTCCACTGTGGACGTACGCGATCCCGGTCACGGACGCGACGACATCACCGTCCTCGGCGATCGGGTGCTCGCCGTCGGTGCGGGCCGCGTGCTTGACCTCGACGACGCCGGCCTTGACCAGTTCCCCGATCGTCGTGAACGCCGGCTCGCTGTCGGTCGTCTCGAGCGGTGGCAGCTGCGGGGCCAGTTCGGCGAACCGGTCCTGCACGATCCGGAAGGTCCGGCCGAGGTCCTCGTCGCGACCGCGGCGCCGGGCCGGCGTGAGGTCGACATCGTCATCGAGCAGGTCGATGATCCGGACGCCGGATTCTGGGCGCTCACGGAACTCCCGCCACATCGCGTCCACTGTGGACAGCTCGTCGCCCGCCTCGGCGAGCAGCACGGTGGACGGCGGACGCTCGCCGGGGATCGGCCGTCGCAGCAGCCAAAGATCGGAGTTCGCCAGTGTGACGACCGCGCGGACCGCGCCCGCGCGCAGCAGGTTGCCGCGGATGCGCTTGCCGCTGCGTCGCCCGGCCGCCGCGCCCGGCATCAGGATCGCCACCGTGCCACCGGGTCCGACGTGCGCGAGGCAGTGCTGCACCCAGGCGAGCTCGGGTTCGCCCCGCGGCGGCAGGCCGTACTCCCAGCGCGCGTCGCCGACGAGCTCGTCGTGCCCCCAGGCCCGTTCGTTGAACGGCGGATCGCACAGCACGGCTTCGGCGGTCCGGCCGGCGAAGGCGTCTTCGCGCAGCGCGTCGACCGCGTGGACCTCCGCCTCGATGCCGCGCAACCGCAGCCGCGACGTCGCGATCGAGGCCGTCAGCGGGTCACTGTCCTGCCCCAGCACGGTTTTCGCGCCGCTCGCCAGCGCGAGCGCGCCGAAGCCGCAGGCGGGGTCGAGGATCGTCGACACCGGACCGGCGAGCCGGGCCATCAGCTCGGCGACCGGCTCCGGCGTCGCCGAGAGCCGCCGCGAATGCGCCTCGAAGTACCGGTGGCACAACAGCTCGAAGGACTCGAGCGGGCCCGCCCGGTGCGTCATCTCGCTGAGCAGGGTGATCAGCTCGGGGTCGTCGAGCCGGCTGTCGAAGGTGTCGAGGAGCCCGGCCTGGAAGGCGAAGAAGACGCCGGCGCGGCTCACGCGCTCGGCCAGGTCGAGGTCGTCGCCCAGCGCGCGCAGGCGCTGCCACGCGCGTTCACCGGCGGACAGCTCGAACTTCTTGCCGCGGGCGCGGAACCAGCCGGCGACGGCGGACAGGCCGAACAACGGGCTGGACGCCGTGCCGCCGACGGGCGCCGGGAAGTCCGGGTAGCGACGGCGCCAGTTGCTCACCGCGGCCCGGCCGACCCCGGCGAGCCGCGCGATGTCGGCCGCGCTGACCGTGGCGTCGTCGTCCATGGCGGGCACTCTATCGGAGAGTACTCCAATCAGCCGAGTTGCTTGTGAACTCAGTCAACCAATGCTTTCATGGGTGGCATGACACACGATCGGTACGTCCTCCGGTACGCCGCGGGGTCGGACGTCGGCAGGCGCCGCAAGGTCAACGAGGACTCGCTGTACGCGAGTTCCCGCCTGCTCGCCGTCGCCGACGGCATCGGCGGCCAGCCGCACGGCGAAGTCGCCAGCGCGACCGCGGTCGACGTGCTGCGCGAACTCGACGTCGACCTCCGGAGAATGGACCTCACGGGCGTCGACCTGGCGGCGACGCTGGCCGGCGTGGTCAAGTCGATCGACGACCGGCTGGCGGAGGTCGCTTCGAACGAGCCGACGACCGAAGGCATGGGCACGACGCTGACGGTGCTGATGTTCGACGGCGCCGAGTTCGCGGCGGCCCACATCGGCGACTCCCGCGGCTACCTGCTGCGGGGCGGCGACCTGCGCCGGCTGACCCGCGACCACACGCTGGTGCAGGCACTGGTCGAGGACGGCCGGGTCGCGGCCGAGGACGCGGCGACCCACCCGCGGCGGTCGCTGCTGATGAAAGCGTTGCAGACGACCGGCTCCGGCGAGCCCGACATCTGGACGTTCAAGGCGAAGCCGGGCGACCGGTACCTGCTGTGCTCGGACGGCCTGAGCGGCCCGGTCACCGAAGCGACCTTGCGCGACGTCCTCGACTCGAACCGCGAGCCGGCGGACGTGATCCCGGAGCTGATCCGCCTCGCCAACGAAGGCGGCGGGCCGGACAACATCACCTGCGTGGTGGCCGACGTCACGAGCTGACCCACCTGCACGGGAGAGCGGAGCCATCCGGTATCGTCTCCCGCGGAGGATTGGCCGAGCGGCCTAAGGCGCACGCTTGGAAAGCGTGTTGGGTTCACGCCCTCGCAGGTTCGAATCCTGTATCCTCCGCCGTTGAACAGTCGGAACGCCGGGCCCCGTGCCCGGCGTTTCGTCGTTGCGGGGCGAACCGCCTAGTGCCGTGCCGCCGGTCGGAGCAAGCCACCGGCCGGAAGGTGAAATGTCTTCGACAGACTGACGGACAAATTTCTTGCGCCCACACGGAGTTACGAGCGGGGCTGATCGCAGGCCGCTACTCCGGTCGCGCTAGTCTCACCCCGAACCAAGCCCGACGCTTCCAGAAAGGCCAGCAGTGGCACGAAAACCGCTCTGACCTGCGACAGCGCCGGCCAACGACGTTACGCGCGCGGTTGCGGTGCCGGGCCACCCCCAGCACACACCGTGATCGGCCTGGCCCCGGACGTTCCCACGTCCGGGGCCTTGTCGATTTAGCAATCGCGATCACTCCGCACAATCAGATGATCACGCTCAGTCGTTGGATCTGTTTCAATAGAAGTCCCCCTCTCAACCACCCCGATTCCGAGGAGTATGAGGCCCGATGGCCGGAGTCGAAGAGATCCGCGCTGGCATCGCACTCGCCAACGAAAAGGCGTCCGCGAGCATCGCCGCCCTGCAACAGGCAGCGCAGTCTCTCGAAGAAGCGCAGCAGTCGCTGTCGCAGGCGACCCAAGGCAGCAGCCAGCACGAAGTGAGCCAGGCCCACGGTCTGCTCGCGGAAGCCCTGCAGGGCATCAACGGTCTGCAGAGCACCGTCCAAGCGAGCATTTCCTCCGCCGACTCCTACTCGGCGCGTCTCTAGCGGGATGACGCTAGCCGAACTCCACCAGCTGCTCACCGCTGTCGTCACCGGGCTCGCCGACGCGCGAGCCCACTCCGAGCGCGCCACCAGCCTGCTCGGAGAAGCCCGACAGGCTCTCGTGGACGCCCAGGCCAAGGCCGATCCCTGGCTCCCTTCGCAGTACGCACAGGCCGGCGAGGGGCTGGACGAGCTCCTCGGCCGCCTGGCCTCCGCGGAAGATCTGGTGAGCGGATACCGGTCGCGTTTGTAATCCTTGCAGGGGACACCGTTTTTGGGGACGCCGATGGCCAACAGGGCAGCCGAACAACGCAACCGCGTCGAAACCGCGCTCGACCGGGTACGCCACCAGATCGGACTGGTGCTGGGCGCGGCGGCCGGTGCGCGCCAAGCCGCCGAGGCCGACCTCGCGAAGCTGGAGCTGGAGCGGGACATCGTCCGCGTCGGCATGAACCACGCGACCACCGAGCAGCAGAACGAATGGGCCAAACACCCCGCCGCACACGAGGTGTTCGGTGCGCTCGGCAGCGCGCGAAGCGCTTTCTACACCGACTGGAGCCAAGGTCCGTCGACGCTGCGCGAGCTGGTCGCGCAGAACGCGCCGGGCCCCGCCGGGCTGCCGCCGGGCGACTGGCTCGGGCGCGTCGGCCACAACGCCGGCCTCACCTCGCCCGGCCTGTGGCGCGTCGGATCCGCGACGGCCGCGGGCAACGACCCCAGCCGCACGTTCGACGTCGCCGTCCCGCTCCTCGACGAGTCGCACCTGGCGATCACGTCGGCGCCGAAGACGCGGCCCGTCATCGACGGCATCGTCCAGAACCTGCTGCTCCGCGTGCTTTCGACGTTCGAAGCCGGCGCGGTGCGCGTGCACCTCTGGGACATCGGGCAGCTGACCGCGATCCTGCCCGACCTCTACCCGCTCAGCCGCACGAGCGCGCTTTCGCTGTACGACCCGGGCCGGCTCGAGGACCTCCTCGACGAGCTGGCCGGGCACATCCGCCGCATCCACGCCAGCTGCATGTCCGCCGGATTCACGTCGCTGCGGGAGATGCGGCAGAAGACCGGGCAGCGGAGCGAGCCCTACCGCGTCGTCGTGCTGTACGGCAACGGCGAAACCCTGGAACCGGAACGCGCCCGCGACCTCAAGCGCGTCGCGAGCGGTGCGCTGGCCGCCGGGATCTGCCTGATCATGGTCGACGTGCCGACGGCGGTGAGCGCGCCCGTCGAGACGCTGAGCCTGATCGACGACCGGCACGCGATCAGCAGCATGACCGGGACCGACCTGACCGTCGCCCTCGACCCGGCGATGCCGTCGGGGCAGGTGATCCGCGCCGTCGCCAAGATCGCCGAAGCGCTGATCGCCAAGCAGGGCGGCCCGCGGTCGTTCGACGACCTGCTGCCGGCCGAAATCGGGCACGAGAGCTCCGCGCGGGAGCTGCGGGCGCCGGTCGGGTTCTACGAGGGCGAGCCGGTCGAGGTCGTCATCGGCGACGCGAGCCCGCACGCGCTGATCGGCGGACCGTCCGGTTCGGGCAAGACGAACTTCCTGTACGCGCTGCTCGGCAGTCTCGCGGCGCGGTACACCCCGGACGAGCTGGCGCTGTACCTGCTGGACTTCAAGGAAGGCGTCTCGTTCGCCGGGCTGGCGCCGGGGCGCAAGGACGCGAGCTGGCTGCCGCACGCGCGGCTCGTCGGCGTCAACGTCAACACCGACCGCGAGTTCGGCCTGGCGCTGCTGCGGTTCCTGGCCGACGAGCTGCGGCGCCGGTCCGCGGCCGCGAAGGAGCACGAGGTCACCAACCTCGCCGACCTGCGCGAAGCCGACCCGGGTGGACACTGGCCGCGGATCGTCGCGGTGATCGATGAGTTCCAGTACCTCTTCGCGGGCCGCGACCAGGTGACGGCGGCGGCGACCCAGCTGCTGGAGGACATCGCGCGGCGCGGCCGGTCGCAGGGCATCCACCTGGTGCTGGCCAGCCAGGACGTCGCCGGCATCGAGGCGTTCTGGGGCAAGCCGGCGGTGTTCGAGCAGTGCACGCTGCGCATCGCGATGCCGAAGGCGCGGCGCGTGCTGGCCGAGACGAACAACGCGGCGGTGTCGGCGCCGAAGTGGCACGCCGTGATCAACCACGACTCCGGCGTCGCGCACGGCAACCAGCTCGCGCACATCCCGGACGCGAGCAGCAAGAACGTGTTCGTCCGGTTGCAGCACCGGCTGTGGGAGGCGTACGCGGGGTACTTCCCGCGGCCGCGCCTGTTCGACGGCGCGCATTCGCCGATCCTGGAACAGTTCCCGGCGTACCTCGACCTCAAGACGAACTCGAAGCCGCGGGCGCTGCTGGGCCAGTCGATCGACGTGACCGAGACGGCGTGCGGAGTGGACCTGCCGCGGGCGCCGGGCCGCAACGTCGCGGTGCTCGGATCGGCGACGGCCGAGGCACTGTCCATCATGGACTCGGCGGCGCGGTCGCTGTCCCGGCAGTACGAAACCGGCGAGGTCGAGTTCCTGCTGAGCTGCCCGATCGAGGCGTGCGCCCCGGCGGCGCTGGAGCTGACCGAGCGCCTGCGCACGGACGGCCACGCGGCGACGCTGGTGGACGACCTGACCGGCGTGCTGGAGTCGATGACCGGCGGGATGGCGGGCGGGGCGAAGATCTTGCTGCTGTACGGGGTCGACGCGGCGCTGCCGGCGTTGGAGGCGAAGGCCGTCGGCCAGCTGAAGAGCGGTCTCGACCACCTGCGGGTGATCCTGAAGCAGGGGCCGGGCCACGGCATCCACACGATCGGCTGGTGGCGCAGCATCGCGCGGCTGAAGGACACGCTGGGTTTCGCCGGCACCGACGACATCGGCACGTGGGCGGCGCTCGACGTCCAGGGCAACGAGCTGGCGCCGTTCGCGGCGGGCCAGGTGGTGCACTGGTCCCCGCGCCCGGGCCGCGCGTTGTTCTTCGACCGCACGACCCACGGCGCCCCCGAAGTGATCATCCCGTTCCAGCGCCCGGAGAACGTCCAGTGACCGACGACGGTGCCACCGCGGCCATGCGGTACAAGGAAATCATCGCCCTGTCCCGCGGCTCGGCGGAGAACCTGCGCGACTGGGAACTGCAGCGCGCGGAGGCGTTGGAAGCGGAGATCGAGGCAGCTCGGACCGCGATCGAAGCGGCGGCGGAACGCGAGGCACAAGCGGCCGCGCGCGCGACGCGCTGGTGGAAGATGGCGCTGCACAACATCCAGGGCCTGCTGTGGCTCGACCCGGGCGACGAACCCCGCCCGGTCATGACGGCGCGTCCGGCGTACCTGGACCGGTACCTCGAGGAGGTCAAGCCGAGCTACCAGGAGCTGGTGCAGGCGGTGCTCGCGTTGGGCTGGCGCGCCAAGCGGGCAGCGCCGAAGCGGGGGGACCAGCCGCCGGTCTAGACGTCGTAGACGGTGTCGTAGGGCTCGTCTTCGTCGGTGGGCGCCGCCCTGCGCGGCGGGGAGGAAGGCCGTCCGGAGGCGGCCTCCCGGATGGCGGCGGTGATGGTCCGGCCGAGCGTGTCGGCGTCGAGCCGCATGGCTTCGGGCGCGAGCCGCACCTCGCTGGCCCGCCCATCCGGCCCGGCGAGCACGGTGACCATCCGCGTGGTGTGCTCGCTCGCCGCGATGAGGCGCTGGTTTTCGGCCCTGCGGTCTTCGATTTGCTTGAGCTGCCAGCGCATTTCCTCGATGAGCTGCGCGTTGTCACTCATGCCACCCTCCCCGGGTAATGCGGTGTGTAGACGAACTTGTAGTGCCTGCCGGGCCGGTTGACGATCAGGCTGTACCCGCGACTGCCCGCGACCCACGCGAGGTCTTCGATCGAGAGCCCGATTTCCATCGTGCGGAAGTAGACCGCGGGCCGGCCGTCCAGTTCCGCGGCCACCCTCGCCAGCTGCTTCTCCCGTGGCTGGCGCGACCGGACGATGCGAACGGCGGTCAAGGTCATCCCCAGGAGGACCAGTCCGCTGAGGAAGCCGAAGGACAGCCAGTCCGTCCACGAAGACGGAGCGGTACCAGCCGCGACGACCAGTTCCACGCCTCACCCACCTTCGCCGCTGCGTAGGCTCCAGGCCACCTTCGCCGTCGCTTCGGCAACCGCGGGCCACGCGTCTTCGGACTCCGCGACCACCGAGAGGATCACCACGGACCGGTTGTCCGGCAGGGGAATCTGGTACTCGGCTTTGATCTGCGCTCGCACGTCGCCCTCGGGAAGGTGGAACTCGCCCCCGCTGATGGCGACGATCGCCGGTCCGATCGGGAGCCGCACCGGCTGGACCACCGCGAGCTTGTGCCGGCCGCGGTACTGCTCGGCCAGCGCCGCCACCACGGCATTCCGGTCGCCGGGGGCGGTGCCGGGCCATTGCGTGACGCCCAGCGCCAAGGTCGCGACCTCGCCCTTCCGGGTGCCGACGGCGAACTTGCCGAACACCCGGATGCCGTTGGCCTGCATGGTCGGCACCAACGCCATCAGGTAGCTGCCGAACTCTTCGATGGACGTCCCCGCCCCGGCAGCTACGTTCTCCGCCACCATCCAGGCGTGACTGCGGTTCAGCCGGTCGTCGGCGCCGACGGGCACGCCCGAGAAGCCGGGCGGCAGGTCGATCTGCAGCGGCATCAGTTCCACACCTCGTCTTCCGCCCGCTCACGCCGACGTGCCGGCGCGTTGTCGGCCTGCACACCGGCGTCGGCGGCGTTCACGACCGCCACTCCCGCCCACGCCGCGGGACCGACGAAGAGCGTGCCCCCGGCCATCACCGCCTGCCCCGCGTCCTTCGGCACCCAGTAGTTCTGGAAGTCGTCCCAGGGGCTTTCGAAGTTCTTGCCCCCCAGGACCTCACCGATCCCCTGCTCGGTGAGCAGGCTGTAGGACACCACCTTGATCGCGGTGTCCGGAAGGACGTCCGCGATGCCGGCCAGCGACGTCGCCGCACCGAGGGCGTCGAAGGTCAGCGTCTCGGTCGAGACGTCCGCTCCGGCCGCCTTCGCCACTGCGTGGCCCGTGAGCGCGCCGAGCCCCAGTCCCGTGGCGATCCCGCTCATGATCTTGTCGGCCGGGGGCGGTGTGAAGTCGCTCAAGATGCCCAGGCCGTTGCCGATGTCGCCCATCACATCCGAGAGCTTCGAGATCAGCTCCGCGTGGTCCTGGACGAAGTCCCAAGCCTGATCCACCCCGTCGGCAAGGGTGTTCGACAAGTCGACAAGTGCCCCGCCGACGGCGTCGCTCAGCTTGTCCAGGACGTCTGGCTCCTGCGGCGCCAGCTCCTTCGCCTTCCGAAGCGCCTCCGCGACCCGGCTCGCCGACTCCGCGTGCTCCTGCTGGAGCTGCTTCGCCGCGTCCTGGACGTTCTGGCAGCCGTCGATCGCCGTCTGGAGCTGCTGGCCCGCGTTGTCCAACAACCGCTGAGCGATCCGCAGCGACTGCTGATCCGGGAACGTCCGGTTCGCCAGCGCCAGGTCCGGGTTCGCCCGCGCCGCTTCGGCCGCCTTCGCCGCCGCCTCGGCTCGGGCCTCCAGGTCCGCTGCCCGTTTCTGCAGGTCACCGAGGTCGTGCGACCAACTTTCGAGGGCGTCGGCCGCCGAGCCCATCGACCGCGCCGCGCCCTCGAGGTACTGCGGCAACGGGCCGATGCGGCGGGCGAACGCCTCGCTCGCCTCTCCTTGCCAGATGCCCTGCTTCCGGACGATCTGCCGCAGCGAGTCGTCGGCCTCGGTCAGGTCCTCGCTCACCGCGCGGTACTTGCCAGCCAGGTCGGTGATGCCGTCGAGGTCGCCCGGCGCCGGGTCGAAGCCCAGGGCCGGGAAGTCGCGGGTGCTCATCGGTCCAGTCCGTCCAGGATGCCCGTGATGCCACCCGTCGCGCCGCCGCCGACCATGCCGTCGTCGCCGATCGGCTGCTCGACCCTCGGCCCGTCCCCCAGCACCGCGGCGACGAACTTCGACAACCCCTCGCCGAACTCCGCTTCGATCTGCTCGTACTTCCCCTTGGCCAGCCGAAGCCGATCCGTGATGTCCGAAGCCGCGTCGCCGAGACGCCCGATGCCGTACCCCCAGGCCTCCTCGAACTCGACGCCCGCCTGGCCCAGCTCCGCCGTCCCCAGCGAGCCGAACGCCCCGCCGCCACCCAGCTTCCTGTTGGCGTCGGCCATCCGGCCCGCCGCCGTGCCGAGGTCGCCGATGAGCTTGCCCAGCTCGTCGACCTTCACCGCATACCCGTCCACGCCACCCTCCCCTGTGGTCCGTCGAAAGCTCGGACGGCCCTCCACGCTCCGTGGTTCCATGGTCACCCATTGGCGTGGACACGGAAAAGGCCACCATCGGGGCAACCCGATGGTGGCCTTTCCGGCAGTGGCTTACGGGAAGTACTTGCCCAGCAGCTGCTCGAGGTAGTCGAGCAGGTCGTTGAGCCCGTCCTCGATCGCGTTGCCCGAACCCGGCCGGAACCGGATCACCTGCGGGTCGTGGTCACTGGCCTGGTCGGCGAACTCCGCGTTGATGTGGACGACGTCGTAGTCCACCCCGCGCGGCGCCTTCGACGCCAGGATGTGGTCCAGCACCTGCGACTGGCCCTCGAACACGTAGCTGTACCGCTCGGCTTCCGGCACCGACGCGATCAGGTCCTTCAGCGCGCCGCCGGCGGTGAGCGTCTGGACCGCGGGCGAGAACGGGTAGTCGTTCAAGTCACCGGCCACCACGATGTTCGCGCTCTTGTCCGACGCCAGCAAGGAGTCGACGAACCCGCGCAGCACCGTCGCCTGCTTCGCCCGCTGCACCTCGGAACTGCGCACCGGCGGCTGGAACCGGCCGTGCGTCGGCTGGTCGCCGCCCTTGGAGTTGAAGTGGTTGGCGATGACGAACACCGTGCGGCCCTTGAAGACGAACTCGCCGGCGAGCGGCTTGCGGCTGGTCGTCCAGGCTTCGTTCGCCGGGTCGACGCGGCCCGGCGACGCCGTCAGGTGCGTCTTCCCGTGCTCGCGGACGACACCGACCGCGGTCGTCGACGTCCCACCCGGACGGTCCACAAAGGACACGCGCGCCGGGTTGAACAGGAACGCCACGCGGATGTTGCCGCCCGGCTGCCCGCCGTCCTGGTCGTTCACCGGGTCGATCGAGCGCCACTGGTAGCGCGGGCCGCCCTTGGCGACGATGGCGTCGGTGAACTTCTGCAGCGTCTGGTCCGCCGCGACGGTGCCGTCGTCGGTCGCGCCCGTGTTGTCCTGGATCTCTTCCAGGTTCACGATGTCCGGCGTCGCGAGGTGCGTCACGATGGCCTCGCCGAGCCGGTCGTACTTCGCCTGCGGGTCACCGGGCGCCAGGTTCTCGACGTTGTACGTCGCGACCGCGAGCTCGCCGGACCGCTGCTTGCGCGTGGTTTCGGCCTGCAGCCCATTGTCCTTTTCGGTCCCGAGCACGCTGGCGAACAGCGTGTAGCCACCGAAGTTGCTGTACTCGACCGGGCCCGACGTGGTGCCGGTCAGCACGTCGCCGACGTTGAGCTTCGGGAACGGCCGCTGGTCGAACGGGATCAGCGACGAAACCTTCATGACGCCGCTGTTGAGCTGGTCGTAGCCCAGGTAGACGCTGCCGCCGCGGACCGACTCGTGCTGGTCCGGCTTGGACGTCACGTACAGCTCGTTGAACGAGTTCGACGGGCCGACGACCCGGGCGTCGGTGACCGAGACGATCTCGCTTTCGTGCGACTCCCAGAAGTCCAGCGCGTACTGGGTGGGCTCCAGCGTGAGCGGCTCGATGTTCCCGCCCGGCGACGGCGCGTACGTCGTCGGCACGGTGTCGGGGTTCAGCACGGTCGGCGCGGGCAGCGCGTTCCCGTGCGAGCCGACCGTCCACTGTGCACTGCTCAGCTCGGTCAGCGACTGGTAGTTCGACGTCGCCGGCGCGTCCGGGTAGAACTCGCGGACGGTGCCCGCCGCGACCACCGCGTCGCCGACCGCGACGGCCGGGCTGGTCGAGCCGGTGTACACGAACAGGCCCTCGCTGGTGCGCGGGTCGCTGTCCGGGTTCGGGTCGGTGAGCCAGAACCCGCGCGAGGAACCGAAGGTCCGGGTCGCCGTCACGACGCCGGTGACGTCGCTGACCTTCTTGTCCTTGAACGGCGAAATGCGCGTGGTGCCCTGGATTTCGTGAATTTTCGCCGGGGTTCCCGGGTCGCCGGGCGTGCCGCCGCCGGTCGACTCGCCCTTGCTGTTGGTCGGGGTCGGGTCGCCGACCGCGAAGTCGGTGGCGTTGTCGTCGGTGTCGGCCAGCGCGGTGCCGCGCGCGACGGACGTCGTGTTGGACGGCGCGGCCGTCGGGGCGCCTTCGCGCACGGTCGCCGTGCCGAAGCCGACGAGGTCCTTGATCCGCGCGTCGGCCGCGCAGTCCGCGGCGGTCTTGCAGGTCAGCGCGGTGGTGCCGGAGACGAGGGCGATCGTGCCCGCGGTCGCGGACATCGCGATCGCGCCGGTCGCGTCCGGGGCCGGCAGCGCGACCGTGCCGCCGCTGCCCTTGCCCTCCGCGACGAGGTAGCGCCCGCCGGGCGCGACGCTGCCGGTCAGCTGCGTCACCTGCCACGTGCTGGACGCGCTCGGCGAACCGGGCAGGTACTGGACGCTGAACCCGTCGACGCTCGCGGCCGCAGTACCGTGGTTGGCGAGCTCGACGAAGTCGTTGGTCAACGTGGCGCCGGAGTTGCCGCCACCGCCGTAGACCTCGGCGATGACCGCGTCGGCGCTCGGCGCGGCGAGCGCGGCCGGTGCGGCCACCCCGCCGAGTACGAGGCCGGACGCGACGGCCGCGGTGAGCGCGGCCTTGCCTCTGTGGGTCTTGGTCACCCTGAGTCCCCTTTGTGCTTGAACAGTCGTGGCATAGTCCCCCGGGCAAGTGAGGAGGAGGAAGACAAAGATGCAACGATTCGTAACAACTACTTTCGTCGTCACTCGTTCGGCAGAGCAGGTTTCGTGATCACGCTGGTACTCGGCGGAGACGTCAATGTTCAGGGGCGCGCGACGCCGTCCACGGCGTTCGAGCGGCTCGAACCGCTGCTCAAGGGCGCCGATGTCCGGTTCGCGAACCTCGAGGGTCCTCTCGACGCGGCGATGGCCGAAGCGCTGACCTCGGGCGGCATCGACGTCGTCTCGTGCGCCAACGACCTCACCGTGCCGGCGACCCTCCCGGTCCTCGACCAGGCCGGGATCGCGCACTGCGGCGCCGGCCCGGACCTCGCCGCCGCGCACGCGCCCGCCGTGCTCGAACGAGCCGGGGAGAAAGTCGCGTTTCTCGCCTACACGTCGCTTCGCCCCTACGGCACGCATCTGGACTTTCCCGGCGTCGCGCAAGCGTTTGCGACCACGGCGTACCAGCCTGACCCGCGCGTCGCGGAGATCCCGGGCCGGCCGCCGCTGGTGCGCACGACGCCGGTGCCCGAACACCTCGACCGGCTCGTCGCCGACGTCAAGCAGGCCAAGGCGACCCACGACCACGTCGTCGTCTCGATGCACTGGGGCCTGCCGGGCCCCGAGCTGGCCGAGTACCAGGTCGCGTACGGCCGCGCGGTGATCGACGCCGGCGCCGACCTGGTCGCGGGGCACGGGCCGCACACGATCCAGGCCGTCGAGGTCCACCGCGGCCGCCCGATCCTCTACAGCCTCGGCAACCTCGTCTTCGACTGGCCGGGGATGCGCGGGCGGCACGTCGACGGGCTGCTGGCCGGCTGCATGTTCGGCGACGAACCCCGCCTCGAGCTGATCCCGGTGCGGCGCAACGCCGACAACGAGTGCGTACCGCTCGCCGGGGACGAAGCGGGCAAGGTGCTGCAGTACGTCGCGGATCTTTCGGCTCGGCGCTCGACGACCGTCACCATCAGGGACGGAATCGCATCGGTAAGCGTTGGCACATAACTGATCGCGCGCGAGCTGTTACAGGACGCGGTGCGCCTGTCACCCATCCGGCGCATCTGCCTTAAATGCTCCCTAAGACCGGGAACAACCCGCGTGAAGCGGCGGTACGGTCTGCGTGAGCCGCCGGAAAAGTGGCACAGACCACTCCTCGACAGCTCTCGACCAGCACGAACACGTGGGGGAGGGAGAACCATCATGTGGGGGCTGATTGTTCTCAGTTGCGTGTTCGTGCTGGTCCTGGGGATAGCCGCGGTCGTGGACCTTCGGGACCACGACCGCGGCGAACACCGGGTCTAGCGAACGGCCTGCTTCGCCTTGTAGCGGCCGAGAAGCGACCGCGCGCCGGCGAGCGCGACCCGCCCGGCGCCCTTCGCGCTCGCGGCCAGGACCGTCGTCCAGTCGAAGTAGTCGCGCCAGAGCACGATCCGGCCGGCTTCGACCTCGAACGTGCCGCACACCCAGAACTCCGCTTCCCACGCGCCGCGGCGCAGCACGTCGGTGCGTTCGGTGAGCACGACGTTGCCGTCCGCGGCGATGTGGTGGGTGCGTGCTTCGAACCCGGAACCGTACTTGGCCATGAGGCGCAGTTGCTTCTCGACCGCGGCGACGCCGCGAGCGGGCGGCAACGGCACGTTCTGGTACACGATGTCGCTCGCCGCGAACGTCAGCGCGCGGTCCACGTCGAGGTCTTCGAGGGCCTTGAGGAAACCGGTCACCACTGCCTGGGGTTCATCGGTCATGACCCCAGGCTAAGGCTCAGAACGGCCGGTCGCCCGCGATGGCGACGCGCTCCGCGATCCGGACGTGCGGGTGGTAGTCGTTGACCGCGTAGTGCTGCGTCGCGCGGTTGTCCCAGAAGGCCACCGAGTTGGGCCGCCAGCTGAACCGGACCTGGAACTCCGGCGTGTGGGCCTGCAGGAACAGGTACCGCAGCAGCCGGTCGCTCTCGTCGCGGTCCATCCCGACGATGTGCGTCGTGAACGCCTGGTTGACGAACAGCGTGCGCCGCCCGGTCTCCGGGTGCGTCCGGACCACTGGGTGCTCGACCGGCGGGAACTCGTCCTGCCACCGCGCGAGCAGCGCGGGATCGGAGAACCGGTCGAAGCCGGGGAGGTAGTCGTGGACGGCGGTCAGGCCGTCGATGCGGGCGCGGACGTCTTCGGGCAGGTTGTCGTAGGCGGCGGCCATGTCGGCCCACATCGTGTCGCCGCCGACGGGCGGCACCTCGATCAGCCGCAGCACCGAGCCGAGCGCCGGGTTGGGGCGCCAGGTGACGTCGACGTGCCAGATGTTCTCGTAACCGGGCATGGCGGCGGTGCGCTCGAAGCGCGTGACGGCGTCGTCGTCACCCTTCGGGATGAACGGGTTGGTCTCCAGCTCACCCCAGTTCGCGGCGAACGCGCGCTGCTGCGCCGACGTGATGTCCTGGTCGCGGAAGAAGAGCACCTTCCACTCGAGCAGGGCGCGGTTGAGCTCTTCGCGCAGCTCGGGGGTGAGCGGCTCGCGCAGGTCGACGCCGTCGACCTCGGCGCCGATCACCCGGCCGAGCGGGCGGATCCGGAAGAGTTCGTACGCTTCCCGTGGGTCGTGCAGGACGCGCGGGCCTTCGACGATGCCGTCGGCGGGCGTGCGGGCCTCGCGCAGCTGAATCCGGGCAGGGACGGCTACGGACATGGTTGTGCTCCAAGGGTTTTCGGGAGGGTTCGGACGCCGGGCTCGCGTCAGGCAGGGGGCGAGCCCAGGCGGCCGCGGCGCAGCAGGAGCTCCACGGTGCCTTCCCCGATCGACCGCTCGAAGGCCCGGATCGGCGTGCTTTCCGAGGTGACGGGCATGCGTTCATGGTCGCTTTCTTCCCGGCACGCGGTCAAGACGTCCACTTGGTGGAACGCTGTTCAACGCCGCAGGTCACCGCGATGCGGGGCGGCTCGGGGCCATGAGGCAAGATCTTCCACGATCGGGTGAGCGCCCTTGACGACGGAGGTCCCCATGCCGGAAGGCAGAGGCTCGCGGATCGACAGTGACCGGCTTCGCACGGCCGCCGACCTGCTCGACCAGGCCGCGGCCGCCGACGACAAGGCGGCGGGACGGTTCGCCGAGGCCCGCGTCGACTCGACGCCGTTCGGCATCTCGGCCCAGGCCCGCGAGCTGGCGGCCCGCTGGGCGGCGGCCCTGGCGGCCCGCGAAGCCGACGCGCGGGTCCTCGGCGACGCGACGTCCGACCTGGCCGGCCGCCTGCGCATGACGGCGGAGAGGACCCGCAGCACGGGCTTCCGCGGCCGCATCGCGGTGGCGCCGTGACCTCGCTCGTCGAGGTGTTCGAACACCCGGCCCTGACGTCGGCGGCATCCGCGCTGGCCGAGCTGCGAGCGGCGGCGGGCCGCATCGGCGCCCCGGACCCGGTGGCGGCCCTGCGCCACCTGGACTGCGCGCCACCCTCGATCAACGCGTCCGCCACGGCGGTCGACGCGGGGGCGTCGCTGGTGACGTCGGCGTCCACGGAGTTCCGCACGGGCGTCGAGCACGCGGAGACGGGCGGCAGCGCGGAGACGTTCGGCATCTGGGCGGACACAGTGGACGGTCAGTACGGAGCAGCGGCCCGCGCGGCCGCCGCCACGGCCGCGTTCGGCGCCCGGATCGCTTCGGAACTGGACACGTTGGCGGTTTCGACGGCAGCGCAGGTGCGCGAGCTGGCAGCGGCGGCGTCGGCGTCGGTGGCGGCGGTCCTGGCCGGCGACCGCTCGGCCGAGGTGGTGAGCACGGTCAGTTCGACGTGCACGGCGGTGGTCCGAACGGTGTTCGCCCAGGTGGCGTCGTTGTCGTCGCTGGTGGCCGAGCTGGAGCCCCTGACGTCGCCGGCGGTCGAGCTCAGCTGAACCGTTCCCGCGCCCAGTCTTCGAAGGACCGCGCGGGGTGGCCGGTGACGGTGGGAACGTCGAGCGAGACGGGCTCCGGGTTGTCAACGAGCGACGCCCAGTAGGGCAGCGCTTGTGCCGCGAATTCTTCGCCGAGCTGCATTATTGCTTCCTGTTCGGGTTGTTCTTCCCAGCGGACGTGCTTTCCCATCGCTTGCCCGATGATCTTCACCTGGTTTGCCTGGCTCAGGGCCTCCGGTCCGGTCACCAAGTAGATCTGTTTCGCGTGGTCTTCGGTGAAGGCTCTGACGGCCATGTCGGCGACGTCTTTTTCGTGCACGAGCGATCGCTTGGCTTGCCCGTACGGGGCTCGGACCTTGCCGGTTTCGGCTTGGGTTACCCAGCCGAGGGTGTTGGTGGCGAGGCCGGTGATGCGGAGGAAGGTCCAGTCATCGGTGACTTTCCCGATGGCGGTTTCGACTTCACCCCAGAACCCGCCATCCTCTGCGGCTGCTGATGAGACGTAGACGATTTTCTTGTCTTTGAAGGGTTTTACGGCTTTGTCGATTCCTTCGGAGGAGTAGAAGGGCCAGACGAAGTAGACGGCATCAACCCCTTCGGCAGCTTCGGCGGGGTCCGTGATGTCGCCTTGGACGGCTTCTCCTCCGGGCGCTTTGGCCGGGTCTCGGACGAGAACTCTGACATCGATGCGTCGGTCGAGCAGGCCGCTGACTACGTGGCGGCCGGTGTTGCCGGTGGCTCCGGTGACGAGGACCTTCATGTGGTGCTCCTTGGTGATCGGCTGGTACCGACCACGCTCACACTTCAAGTCCCCTTCAAGTCAAGCCGGGCAGAAGGGTCGCCACACAAGCACGAACCCCCGGCCAGCTGAGCTGACCGGGGGTCCGGATGAGAGCGGTGGCGGTGGGATTTGAACCCACGGACGGGGATTAGCCGTCACACGATTTCGAGTCGTGCTCCTTCGGCCGCTCGGACACGCCACCGCCGAGAACAATACCCGAGGGCCGACCGCAGCCTCACGAGGGGTCGATACGGCGCCCCGACCGGAGCCTGACCTGCGCCTCCCGCACCGCGCGGCCCGCCCGTACCCGGACGTCGCCGACCGCTGAGCGGAACTGGGCCGAGCGCCTCTGGGCTCGGCCCGATGACTCCAGACGGCGGTTGCCGGTCAGCTCGCCGGCCTTCTCGCGAGCACTACCCACTGCCTGCTGGATCTTGTGCTTCATCGTCATACCGGAGGAGTACCCAAAAATCAGCGACGCGTCGCGAAGTACGTCTCCAAGACCGCCGCGCACTCCACCGAAAGGACGCCTCCGTGCACTTCAGGCCGGTGGTTGAGACGGCGGTCACGCACCACGTCCCACAGCGACCCCACCGCGCCGGTCTTCGGCTCCCACGCCCCGAACACCAGCCGCGCGATGCGGGCCAGCACCAGCGCCCCCGCGCACATCGTGCACGGCTCCAGCGTCACCGCCAGCGTGCAGCCCTCGAGACGCCAGCCGTCGCCGACCACGGACGCCGCCGCGCGCAACGCCAGGATCTCCGCGTGCGCCGTCGGGTCGCCCAGCTCCACACGCGCGTTGCGCGCCGCCGCCAGCGGGACGCCGTCGGGGCCGAACACGACCGCCCCGATCGGCACGTCCGCGCCCGGAGCCCGCGCTGCCTCCAGCGCGGCCTCCACGGCCTCGGTGTCGGACAGCCGTCTCAGAGCTCGTCCAGGAGCTTGGCGAACTCGCTGCCGAACCCGCACCGCTGCGCGACCATCTGCAGCTGCTCGTCCGGGTAGAGGTCGACCTCGCCGACGATGACCTCCAGCTCCGGCCCCGGCAGCCCGAGGTCCGCGAGGATCGCCAGGTCGCCTTCGGGCCAGACGGAGTCGTCCTCCTCGTCCGGTGGATCGACGCGCAGGACGTCGAGGACGTCCGCCGCGATGTCGTAGTCCAGCGCCGCCGCCGCGTCCGAGAGCAGCAGCGACGGCCCCCGTGGACTCGGGCGGACGATGACGAAGAACTCGTCGTCGACCGCCAGCAGCCCGAAGGACGCGCCGGTGGAACGTAGTTTGCCCAGTTCTGTGATCGCCGCGTCGAGCTCGGTCAACGCCCCCGGGTCGAGCGCGCTGCACCGCCATCGACCGTCTTCCCGGACCACGGCTACCGCGAAGCCCGTGACCGGCTCATCCACCGCCATGCGCACACCGTATTCCGCCGCTCGACCGAACGCACGCACGGTGCGCCCGAAGCGCCGCATGGGGCACTATCGGGACCATGACCGGCCCCACTGACCTGCCCACCCTGCCCGGCACGCCGTTCGCCGGCCTCCTCGACGACGCGCGGGCGCTGCAGGACCGCACGGTCGCGCTCCGGCGCGTCGTCCACCGCCAACCGGAGCAGGGGCTCCGCCTCCCGCGCACCCAGGCGGCGATCAAGGAAGCCCTCGACGGCCTGCCGCTGGAGATCACCGAAGGCAAGGCCACGACGTCGCTGACGGCCGTCCTGCGCGGCGGGAAGCCCGGCCCGGCGGTGCTGCTGCGCGGCGACATGGACGCGCTGCCGCTTACCGAGGAGACCGGCCTCGACTTCGCGTCCGAGGACGAGCAGTCGATGCACGCGTGCGGGCACGACACGCACGTCGCGATGCTGGCGTCCGCGGCCCGGCTGCTCGCCGAGCGCAAGGACCAGCTGGCCGGGTCGGTCGTGTTCATGTTCCAGCCGGGCGAGGAGGGCCACCACGGCGCCCGGTTCATGATCCACGAGGGCGTGCTCGACGCCGCCGGGACGCGGGTCGAGCGCGCGTTCGGCGTGCACATCCTGGCCAATGCGCGCAGCGGGCTGCTGCAGGTGCGGCCGGGGCCGCTGATGGCGTCGGCGGACTCGTTCCACGTGCGCGTCACCGGCAAGGGCGGCCACGGCTCGGCGCCGCAGCACACGATCGACCCGGTGCCCGCGGCCGCGGCGATGGTCGGGGCGCTGCACACGATGATCACGCGCCGGGTCAGCGTGTTCGACCCCGCCGTGCTCTCGGTGACCCGGATCCAGGCCGGCACGACGTCCAACATCATCCCGGAGACCGCCGAGCTCGAGGGCACGATCCGCACTCTGTCCGAGCAGACGCGCGCGCTGGTCCGCGCCGAGCTGCCCAAGGTCTGCGAGCAGGTCGGCGCGGCGTACGGGTGCCGCGTGGTCGCCGACGTCGAGCCGGGCTACCCGGTGACGGTGAACGACGACCGCGTCGCCGCCGAGGTCCTGCGCCTCGGCGCGGAGGTGCTCGGCCAGGACAACGTCGAGCTGCTCGCCGACCCGCTGATGGGTGCGGAGGACTTTTCCTATGTCCTGCAACGCGTCCAAGGCGCGTACGCGTTCTTGGGCGCGTGCCCGCCCGGCGTCGACCCGGCCGAAGCGGCGGCGAACCACTCCAACCGCGTGCTCTTCGACGAGGACGCGATGCCGAGCGGCGTCGCGATGCTCGCCGCGTTCGCGCTGGACGCCCTGCGTTAAGGCCCCGTCCTCGATGGCCTCCCGTCCTCCAGGTGGCCGGCGAAGCGGCGGCGCCACCCCGGCGTCTCGAAAACGAGGTCGTACCAGCCGTTCTTCGCCGGCACCGGGTAGTCGTGCGACCCACCCGGCGGGAGGGTGACGTCGTTCAGCGCGACCGGCGCCGGCCCGCTGTTGGTCACCGTGACGCGTAGCGCGGGCGCCGGCGTAAACGTGACGGAAGCGTCGAGGCCCGCCTTGCCGGAAGCCTCGACGACGAAGCCGTTCGGCCCGTGGATCGCGATGTCGTACGACTCGGCGTACGCGACTTCGCCGGTCATCTCGGTCTTCGGGCCGACGTCGAAGCGTTGTGACGCTCCGCCCGCGTGGTAGGCGTACGCGGCCAGCTGCAGCGTCTGCGTCCCGTGGTTGGCCAGGTGCAGCTTCAGCACGCCCGGCCCGGCCGTGACCCAGGCGACCGGCTGGTACGGCAGCGGCCGCGCCTTCGCCGTGCCTGGGTCCTGGACCAGCGCCTCGGGACCCAAGCCGGGCTTCGGCAGCCGGGACTGCGTCCGGTCGGCTTCGGCGCGCAACGCGTCCGCGTCCGGCAGCAGCGGGATCGTCGTGTCGTGCGCGCGGAAGTCGAAACAGCTGGTCAGGTCACCACAGATGGCCCGGCGCCAGGCCGAGATGTTCGGCTCGCGCACCCCGGTCCAGGTCTCGAGGAAGCGCAGCACCGACGTGTGGTCGAAGACCTGCGAGTTCACCCAGCCACCGCGGCTCCACGGCGAGACGACGGTCATCGGCACGCGCGGCCCCAGCCCGATCGGCAGCGGCGCGCCGGACGCCCCGCCCCTCTCGGGCCGGTTGCCCGGCAGGTACTCGCCCGGGGTCCCGGGTGGCGGCGTCGGCGGGACGACGTGGTCGAAGAAGCCGTCGTTCTCGTCGTAGTTGATGAAGACGACCGTCGACTCCCACAGCGAAGGGTTGTCCCACAACGCTTTCAGCATCCGCTGGATGTAGGCGGCGCCGTCGACCGGCCGGGCGGCGGGGTGCTCGCAGTAGCCGTACGGCGCCACGACCCACGACACCGCGGGCAGCGTCCCGGCGGTGCAGTCCGCGAGGAACTCGGCCAGCACGTGGTCGAGCTCCTTGCCCTTCCCCGAGTCGGGCAGCAGCTTCGTGCGCAGGTTCGCGCGCTCGGCCAGCCGCCGCTTCACCGGGTCCATCGAGTACAGCGAGTCGTGGAAGTTCTGGAACAGCCACAGCGGGTTGTCGCCGTAGTCGCCGACGAAGTGCTCGGGGACGCCGCGCTCCTCGTCGTTCGCGTAGATCCGCCACGTGATCCCGGCGGACTCGAGCCGTTCGGGGTAGGTCGTCCAGCGGAACGACGGCTCGTAGTCCGGGAAGTTGTGCGTGACCGGGCCGCCGGCGACGCCGTCCGGGTCGATCGTGCCCGTCCAGTGGAACAGCCGGTTCGGCTGCGTCGGGCCCTGGATCGAGCAGAAGTAGTGGTCGCACAGCGTGAACGCGCTCGCCAGCGCGCGCTGGAACGGGATGTCGTCGCGCGTGAAGTACCCCATCGTCATGGGGCTCTTCGCGGCGACCCAGGCGTCGTACGCGCCGCCGTTCCACGCGCGGTGCGTGCTGTTCCAGTCGTGCGGCAGCTCGCCGAGGTCCTGGCCGTCCACAACGGACGTGTCGACCCGGAACGGCAGCACCGGCGCGCCCTTGCCGCGCTGGCGGAAGACGTCCCGCAGCGCCGCGCGGTCGCCGAAGCCGCGGACGCCGGCCATCGTCCCGTAGTAGTGGTCGAACGACCGGTTCTCCTGCATGAGCACCACGACGTGGCGGACGTCGTCGATCGTCCCCTTGCGCGGTGGCGCGGCGCACGCGGCCGTCAACGAGCCGGCGACGGTGGCCGCGGCCGCGCCGCCGAGCACCGTGCGCCGCCGGATGCGGCCCATGCCTGCCTCCTCGCACGAGGTTCTCCCACGTCGGCGATCCAGGTAGCTTCGCCGCCGAGAGAGAGGTGGAGCCATGCTCGGTTCAGCGGAACTGGTCGCCTTCGCACCGTCGACCGACCTGGAACGTTCACGTGCCTTCTACACGGATGTCGCCGGGCTCGAGTTCATCGAGCAGACCCCCTTCGCGTGCGTGTTCCGAAGTGGAACGACCATGCTTCGCGTCACCGCCGTCGCCGAGTTCACGCCCCAGCCGTTCACGGTGCTCGGCTGGGCGGTCGCCGACATCCGGGTCGCGGTGGCCGGCCTGCGCGACCGGGGCGTGGAGTTCCTCACGTTCGACACGCTGCCACAGGACACCGACAAAATCTGGACCACGCCTGGCGGGCGGATCGCTTGGTTCCGCGATCCGGACGGCAACGTGCTGTCCCTGACCGAGTTCACTGGCGATTAAACAACAGTGTTGATTTAATGGGTGGATGACCGAAGCCGACCGCCTAGCCCAGCTCGCTGACCAGGAAGAACGTCTCCAGTTCACGAAGTTCGACAACGAGACGGCGCTGGCTCTCGGCGCCCAGCTGCTGGCCGCGGCGCGGGAGCGCGGGCTGCCGGTGACGATCTCCGTCCGCCGGGGCGGCCAGCGCCTCTTCCACGCGGCCCTGCCCGGGACGTCCGCGGACAACGACGCGTGGATCGACCGCAAGAGCCGGGTGGTCGACCGCTACGGCCACAGTTCGTTCTACGTGGGCACGCAGTTCCGCGCGAAGGGCGGCTCGTTCGAGGCGGACTCGCGCCTGGACCCGGACGAGTACGCGGCCCACGGCGGGGTGTTCCCGGTGCTCGTCCGCGGTGTCGGTCCGGTCGGGACGGTGGGCGTGTCCGGGCTCCCGCAGGCCGACGACCACGCGTTCGTCGTCGAGCAGCTGGAGCTGTTCCTGGCGTCCTGATGTCGATCCGGCGCCTCCCCGGGTGACGTACTGGTACCCGGCATCCGAGGAGGCACCTTGAGCAAGCTGATCGCCACGACGTTCCTGAGCCTGGACGGCGTCTACCAGGGCCCAGGCGGCGTCGACGAGGACACGTCCGGCGGGTTCGACCTGGGCGGCTGGGTGACGCCGTTCTACGAGGAAGGCATGGCCGCCCTCGCCGAGGAGTGGATCGCCCGCGCGGGCGCCTTCCTGCTCGGCCGGCGCACGCACGACATCTTCGCCGCGCACTGGCCGAAGGTCACCGACCCCGCCGACCCGCTGGCGTCCGGGCTCAACGGCCTGCCGAAGCACGTGGTCTCGCGAACGCTGAAGGACTCTCCGTGGTCGGGCACGTCGATAGTGGCCGGCGACGTCGTCGAGTCCGTCCGCGACCTGAAGTCCCGGCCGGGCGACGAGCTCCAGGTCCACGGGAGCGGCGAGCTGCTGCGGACGTTGATCGACCACGACCTCGTCGACGAGTACCGGCTGTGGTTCTTCCCGGTCGTGCTCGGCAAGGGACGGCGGCTCTTCCCGGACGGAGTCGTGCCGAAGAAGTTCGAGCACGTCGAAACCCGGCGCACCGGCGCGGGCGGCACCGTGCTCGTGCTGCGGCCCGCCGGAAAACCGGAGTTCGACACCTTCCGGCTCGTGTCGGAATAACGCCTGGACGATCCTGCTACCGTCGAATTCATGAAGCGCGCAGCGAACACGACGACGCCGGAAAGTGTCCCGGCGCGCTGATTCATTGCTCACGAAAGCCCGGGGCGGTCGCCCCGGGCTTTCGCCTTGTGGTCCTCCGCCTCGCCGTCCACGAGGAGTCCACAGTGCACGACCACCGCAGGCTCGGCCGCGAACTCGGCTTGTTCGGCACCGACCCGCTCATCGGCGCCGGCCTGCCCTACTGGCTGCCCGACGGCGCCGTCGTCCGGCACAGCCTCGAGCAGTACGTCCACGAACTCGAACGGCGCGCCGGCTACCGGCACGTCCATTCGCCCGTGCTCGGCAAACGGGAGCTGTACGAGATCTCCGGGCACTGGGCGCACTACCGCGACGACATGTACCCGCCCATGGACGTCGGCGGCGAGCAGCTCGTGCTGCGGCCGAGCCTCTGCCCGCACCACGCGCTGATCTACCGTTCGCGCGGCCGCAGCTACCGCGAACTGCCGCTGCGGATCGCCGAGCTCGGCGGGATGTTCCGCAGTGAGCTGTCCGGCGTGCTCGGCGGGTTGAACCGGGTGCGCGCGATCCAGCTCAACGACGCGCACGTCTTCTGCACCCTCGACCAGGTCGAAGCCGAGGCCACCGCCGCGCTCGCGTTGATCCGGCAGGCCTACGACGCGCTCGGCATCCGCCCCGCGCGCTACCGCCTGTCCCTGCCCGGTCCCGGTGGGAAGTACGTGCCCGGGAACTGGGACGGCGCTGTGGCGATCCTGCGTTCGGTCCTCGACGGCCTCCCGTACGACGCGGTCGAGGGCGAAGCCGCCTTCTACGGCCCGAAGATCGACGTCCAGGTCGCCGACAGCGCGGGACGCGAGTCGACCCTGTCCACCGTCCAGGTCGACTTCCACCAGCCCGAACAGTTCGGCCTCGAGTACGTCGGCGCGGACGCCGCGAAGCACCGGCCGGTCATGGTGCACCGCAGCATCATCGGCAGCGTCGAACGCGCGGTGGCGCAGCTGGTCGAAGTCCACGGCGGCGCCTTTCCGGCCTGGCTGGCGCCGGTGCAGCTGCGGTTGCTGCCGCTCTCCGCCGCCGAGATCCCCTACGCGCAGTCGCTTTCGGACAGTTGCGACGATCTGCGCGTCGAGATCGCGTCCGAAGGCAGCCTCGGCGCGCGGATCCGGGACGGCCGGCTGGTGCCGTACCAGGCCGTGATCGGACCGCGGGAAGCCGCCGCCGGACAGCTTTCCCTGCGGTTGCGCGACGGACGCCGGATGGATGCCCAACCGGTGGAGGACGCGCTGGCATCGATCCTGGAGGCGGTCAGGCCGCCATGGCCTCGGCCAGCCAGTCGAAGGCGGGAGCCAGGCTTTCCGGTGCCGCCCAGCCGTTGATCACCCCCAATAGCTGCATATAGCGCTCGCGGCGCGGATCGTTGGCGGCGCCGAGCCATTCCCGGAGCTCGCCGGGATCGCGCCCCAACCCTTCGACGATCGCCTTCGCCGCCGGGGACCTCGGCACGATCCCGGTCACGACGGCCGGGGTGACGGCGTCCCGCACCTCGGCCGCCAGGTCGCGACGCAACCCGGCTTCGTGACGGTCCGCGAACCGGCGCAGGTTCGCGCGGAACTCCGTGTCCCGCATCAGCGCAGCCAGCTCGAGCCACGCCTCGGCCTGCTCGGGGCTGGGGTCCTCGGGCAGGTCGGGGGTCAGGGTCCGGGCGATCCCCGCCAGCTCGGGACGATCACCCAGCGCATCGGCGAGGAAGTCGCCGATCAGGCACTGCCGCTCCACTTCGGACAGCAGGGCCCGCTGGTGCGATAGACCCGCTTCCTCGGGGTCCGAGCCGCGGTCCGCCACCGCGTTCAGCACCTCCCTTCGCCGGCGCAGCACGCCGATCTGCACCTCCACCGCCGCGGCGTGCTCCGCCGCCACCTCCGCGACGGTGGTCTCGCCGTCGATCACCCGCCGGATCGTGGCGAGGTCGACACCGAGGTCGCGGAGGATCCGGATGACGTCGAGCCGGGCGAGCGCGGCGTCGTCGTAACGGCGCTGGCCCGCGGTGTTGCGCCCGGACGGCGGCACGAGGCCGCGATCCGAGTAGAACCGGACAGCCTTCACCGTCAGCCCGGTCTGTCGGGCGAGTTCGCCGATCGAATACCGCATGCCGCAAGAGTGGCAGCTCCCCTCGGGGGAGGCGCAAGACCTGCGGGTTCGCTCGATCGTGTCGATCATGCGTTCGACTTTTCGCGGTAGAGTCGAACGCATGAGCGAACGAGCTAAGTCTCCTCCCGAATCCGGGTGACCAGCTGGGTCGGGTTCACGAACCGCAACGCGACGAGAAGGAGCACGAGCATGGAGGCGGTGTAAATGGTCGCCATGGCGTCGACCGACTGGTTGGCCCGGATGCCCGCGGCGAACACAGAGTTGTAGAGCGCCACGACGAGGGTCGTCGAGTCCGGGCCGGCAGTGAGGAACGTCAGCTCGAACATGCCGACCGTCCGGACCAGCACGAGGATCGAAGCGGCCAGGATCCCCGGCAGCAGCAGCGGGCCGAGGATCCGGGTGAACACCGAGACCGTGCGCGCGCCGGACATGCGCGCGGCGGCTTCGATCTTCGGGTCGATCTGCTCGATGAACGGCGTCATGGTCAGCACGACGAACGGCACCGACGGCACCAGGTTGGCCAGGATGACGCCGGTGATCGTGCCGGCGAGGTGGAACTTGTAGAGCACGGTGGCCAGCGGGATGCCGTAGGTGATCGGAGGGATCAGGATCGGCAGCACGAACAGCAGCATCACCAGGCGCTTGCCGGGGAACGAGCGGCGGGCCAGCGCGTAGGCGGCCGGGACGCCGACCGCAACCGACACGGCGATCACCACCAGGGCGACGATCGCCGTGGTCAGGAGGACGTCGGACAGGCCGAACTCGCGCCAGGCGTCGGCGTACCAGTGGGTCGTGAAGCCGTCCGGGAGCCAGGTGCCGAACCACTGCACCCCGAACGAGTCGACGACCACCGAGAGCACGACGCCGGCGAGGTTGACGAAGAAGAACGCGACGACAGCCCAGACGACCCAATGTCCGGGACGCGCGACCCAACCGGTCATCCCTTGCCTCCGGTCGCTCCGCGGTACAGCGTGCCGCGCCACGCCATGACCAGGCCGATCACGATCAGCATGACCACCGCCATGAGCATCGCGACGGCCGAGCCCATCGAGTAGTCGTACTCCTCGAACGCCGCGTGGTAGGCGGCGATCGAGATGACGCGGGTCTCGTTCGCGGGGTCGCCGACGAGCTGCGCGGAGGGGAACACGGAGAACGCCATCACGAACGACAGGCAGAAGGTGATCGCCAGGCCGGGAGCCAGCAGGGGCAGCGTGATCCGCCGGAAGCGCTGGACCCAGCTCGCGCCGAGCGTCGCGGCCGCCTTCTCCAGGGAGGGGTCGATGCCCGAGAGGTAGGACAACGTCAGCAGGAAGGAGAACGGGAAGCCGGTGATCACCAGGGACAGCAGCACGCCGGTGTAGTTGTGGATCAGCGGGAGCGGCTGGTCGGTGACGCCGAGGACGGTCAGCAGCTTGTTCAGCCAGCCCGCCGGGCCGCCGTACATGATCAGGCCCTGCGCGGTGAGCACCGTGCCGAGCGTGATCGGCACGACGAGGATCGTGGTCAGGAGGCGCTTGCCGCGGACGCGGCCGCGCATCACGTACGCGATCGGGATGCTGGCGAGCACGTTGATGAACGTCGCGGGCAGCGCGATGCCGAGCGTCGTCCAGATGGTGTCGCGGAGGTACGGATCGCCGAAGAAGCGCGCGTAGTTGGCGAAGACGCCGCCCTGGCGTGGGGCGAACGACAACTGGAGGCCGTACAGGAAGGGGTACAGAAATAAGCAGGCAGTGACCAGCAGGCCGGGCACCAGGAGGAGCAGGGTGCGGTCGATGCCGCGTTCGGCCAGGCGGTGGCGCAGTGCCGGACGGGCAGTCGCGACGGCCGTCACGGCTCGAACACCAGGACGCGCTCGGCCGGGACACCGATCCGGGTGGCGTCGCCGGGGGCCAGGCGCTTGTCGGTCCGGAAGTACACCGGCGTCCCGTTCTCGAGACGGGCCGAGACCGACAGCTCGCGGCCGTGGTACTCGACGATCTCGACCGTGACGTCGAGGGCGTTCTCCGCACCGTCGCCGACGACGAAGTCCTCCGGGCGGATCGCCACCTTGGCCGGCCCCTCGGTGAGCGAGCCGCGGCCGGTCAGGCGGACTCCCGCGCCCTCCACGGTGACCGAAGTGCCGGCGGTTCCGGTGACCGTCATGTCCAGCAGGTTGCGATACCCCATGAAGGAGGCGACATAACTGTTCACCGGCTGGGCGTAGACCTCTTCGGGCGTGCCGATCTGCTGAACCGCGCCTTCGCGCAGCACCACCAGGCGGTCGGCCAGTGACAGGGCCTCCTCCTGGTCGTGGGTGACGTACACCGTGGTCAGGCCGAGCGTCTGGTGGAGCCGGCGGATCTCCATCCGCATCTCGAGCCGCAGCTTGGCGTCCAGGTTGGACAGTGGCTCGTCCATCAGGACCACCGGTGGCTCGAGCACCACGGCGCGGGCGATGGCGACGCGCTGCTGCTGTCCGCCGGACAGCTGGGCGGGGAACTTCGCCGCGTGGTCGGTGAGCTGGACCAGGCGCAGGGCCTCGTCCACGCGCCGGCGGGCGTCGGCGCGGCCGACCTTGCGCATCTTGAGGCCGAAGCCGACGTTGGCGCGGACCGACATGTGCGGGAACAGCGCGTAGTTCTGGAAGACCATCCCGAACCCGCGCTGCTCCGGGGGCCGGCCGTCGATGCGGGTGTCGTCGAGCCAGATGCTGCCGCCCGTCAGGGGCAGCAGGCCGGCCAGGCAGTTCAGCGCGGTCGACTTGCCGCAGCCGGACGGGCCGAGCAGGGCCACGAACTCGCCGCGCGCGATGGCGAGGTCGAGGCCGCTCAGGGCGTTCGCGGTGCCGAAGCTGCGCGAGACGCCGTCCAGCCGCAGCTGCCCGAACGTCACTTCTTGCCGACCTTCGAGCCGCCGACCAGCTGGTTCCACTTGTCGAACGCCTTGACCTGCTGCTCGGCCGGCAGCGAGGTCTCCTTGGGGTACTGCGCGATCCACTGCTCGTACTCCGGGCGCCCGAACTGCTTGATCGTGTCCTGGCTCTTCTGCGGCGCCATCTGCAGGGTGACGTCCTTGACCGCCGGGCCGGGGTAGAAGTAGCCGTCGTCGTAGGCGATCGCCTGCTGGTCCGGCTTCAGCATCCACGCGATCAGCTGCAGGATCGCCGACTCCTGGTCGGGCGAGAGGCCCTTCGGGATCAGGGCGTACTGGGCGTCGGTGACCCAGTGCATCGGCTGCATGATCGCGGTCTTGACCGTGTTGGGCACCGTGCCGAGCTTGCGCGGGTTGATGTCCCAGCCGGTCGTCGACATGATCATGTCCACCGAGCCGGACGCCAGGTTCTTCATGGTCTCGGTGGTGCCGGAGGGGTAGTACTTCACGTACTTGCCCAGCTCCTGCAGGAACGCCCAGGTCTTGTCCCAGCCCTTGTCCGGGTCCTTCGGGTCCTTGTCACCCAGCAGGTACGGCAGGCCCATCAGGAACGTGCGGCCCGGGCCGGAGTTGGACGGCTGCGCGTACTGGAGCTTCTCCGGGTGCGCCTTGGCCCAGTCGAGCAGCTCCTGCGGTGACGCCGGCGCCGTGGGCACCGCGCCCGGGTTGAACTCCAGCAGCGGGCCGGACGGGTAGTAGACGACCTCGACGCCGTAGCCGTTGGCCAGCTCCTGCATCTTGGCCGCGGGCTCGAGGTAGTTCTGCATGAGGTTCGGGAACCGGCCGGCGAAGTCCGGGAGCACCTTCGCCAGCGTGCCGTTCGCGATGCCGGCGGACAGGCCGTCCGTGCCGCTGAGGACGAGGTGCGTCTGGGCGACGCCGCCGTCCTGCTCGGCCTTCAGCTTGCCCGCCATGCTCGGGGCGGGCGCTGTCGAGTACGTGACCTTCGAGAGCACTTCCGGGTGCGCGGCCTTGAAGTTCTCGATCATCTGCTTGGTGAGCTGCAGGTTGCCCGCGATGTCGAGGATGTTCAGGTCGACGGGCTTGCTCGGCTTGTCCGGCACGGCCGAGGGATTCGCCGCTTGGCCGCCATCTCCACCCGGCGCGCCACAGGCCGCCAGACCGGCGGCGAGGCTCGCCGCCAGCAGCACTCGTCGGAATCGGAAGCCGGTGCGACGCTGCATGGCTGCTCCCTGGGTCCGTGATAATGTTGTATGTCGCATCGTATATCAGATCGGACATGCCAGTGGCGAGCACTTCTTCGGCCAGGAGGCCGCCGCCGCCCGTCTCGCGGACGGATTTCGTGCGTGACGCGATCAAAGAAGCGATCTTGAGCGGCGAGTTCGGGCCGGGCGAAACGCTCGTCGAAGCCGAGGTGGGCGCCCTGCTCGGGGTGTCGAAGACGCCGGTGCGCGAAGCGCTGCGGATCCTCGCCGGTTCCGGTTTGGTCACGATGAGCACGTACAAGGGGGCGGCGGTCCGGGTCATGGACGCCGAAAGCGCTCACGCGGTGTACGACCTGCGCGCGCTCCTCGAGCCCGAAGCCGTCCGACGCGCTGTCGAGCGCGGTGCGGACTTCGGCGACGCACGGCAGGTGCTGGCCGGCGTCGAGACGGGCGCGAACGCCACCGATCGCGCGAAGGCGAGCTTGACCAACCGGCTGTTCCACCGCGCGCTCTACGCCGGCTGCGGGAACCCGCTGCTGGTCGAGTTCCTCGACGGCCTGCGCGACCAGGCGGCGCTGATCACCGTCACCGGCTGGGGCATCAGCCCGACGTGGCAGGGCGAGGCGGCCGAGCACCGGGCGATCCTGGCCGCCGCCGAGAGCGGGAACGCCCGGCAGGCCGAGCACCTGCTGCGCCGGCACATCACGGATTTCCTCGACCGGGTCGCGTACGGCCTGCCGGGTGAGCACAGCACCGAGACGAAGGGAGCCCGATGACGTTCGAGCAGCAGAGGCGGCGGCTGTCCGGGGTGGTGGCCATTCCGGTCACGCCGTTCGACGCCGAGGGCGCCGTCGACGGGCAGACGTACGCGAAACTCGTCGACCGGCTGGTCACCGGCGGCATCGAGGTCGTGACGCCGAACGGGAACACCGGCGAGTTCTACGCGCTGGACGCGGCGGAAGCCCGGCAGTGCCTGGAGGTCACCGTCGAAGCCGTGGCCGGGCGGGCCAGCGTGCTCGCCGGGATCGGCCACGACGTCGCTTCGGCGACGCGGGCCGCCGCGCACGCGCGGGACGCCGGCGCCGACATGATCATGGTCCACCAGCCGGTGCACCCGTACATCTCGGGCGACGGCTGGGTCGACTACCACGCCGCGATCGCGTCCGCGGTGCCCGAACTCGGTGTCGTGCTCTACGTCCGCAACCCGGCGATCGCCGGCGAGCAGCTGCGGGCGCTGGGCGAGGCGGCGCCGAACGTCGTCGGCGTGAAGTACGCCGTGCCGGACCCGGTGCGGTTCGGCTCGGTCGCGCGGGACGCCGGCTTCGAACGGTTCGTGTGGATCGCCGGCCTGGCCGAGCTCTCGGCGCCCGGCTACTTCGCCGTCGGCGCGACCGGGTTCACGTCGGGCCTGGTGAACGTCGACCCGGCGATCTCGCTGGAGATGTTCCGCGCACTGTCCACATCGGACTACCCGGCGGCGATGACGGTCTGGGAGCGGATCCGGCCGTTCGAGGAACTGCGTGCGGCGAACGGGAACGCGAACAACGTCAGCGTGGTCAAGGACGCGCTCGGCCAGCTCGGCCTGTGCCGCCCCGACGTCCGGCCGCCGAGCCGGCTGCTGACGGGGGCCGAGCGCGAACGGCTCTTCGGACTGCTTTCGTCCTGGGGGCTTTCCTAGAACTGGCGAACGGCGCCGCGGCAGCCCTGCCAGCCGATCGGCCGGCATGACCACGAGACGGGTGTGCGGTACGTCACCGTCATCCCGATGTGGCCGACTGTACACCTCTTCGGTGACCGGCGGGGAATTGTCATCGGGCGCTTCTGGTGTCACGCTGGGGGCATGCCGCGGAGCGAGCCCGCGGTCAGGCCTCAGTGCCCTTCTTCGGGATCGGGTCCGGCACTTCAGTGCCGGGAGCCGTTGCTGGACAAGCATTTCAGCTGACCAGAACGGCGGACATGACTTCGCTTCAAGCACCGGAAACTTCGCACGGCAGCGACTTCGCCGAGCTGTCCCGGCTCATCAAGGACGCGGGGCTCCTCCGCCGGCGCCGGCGGTACTACGCGGTGCGGATCGGGCTCAACCTCGCCGCGTTCGGCGGCGGCTGGGTCGCGTTCGCCTACCTCGGCGACTCGTGGTGGCAGCTGTTCCTCGCGGCCTTCTTCGCGATGATGTTCGCGCAGCTGTCGTTCATCGGCCACGACGCCGGGCACAAGCAGATCTTCCGCAGCCGCCGGGCGAACGACGCCACCGGGATCGTCCACGGTGGACTGACCGGCTTGAGCTACGGCTGGTGGATCGCGACGCACGCGCGGCACCACGCCAACCCCAACCACGAGGACGAGGACCCGGACGTCGACATCACCGTGCTCGCGTTCAGCAAAGCGCAGAGCTCGCGCAAGCGCGGGTTCCTGCGCTGGATGGCGAAGTACCAGGCGTTCCTGTTCTTCCCGCTGCTGTTGCTGGAAGGGCTGAACCTGCACGTATCGAGCGTGAAAGCGGTGCTGAACAAGGATCTTCGACGCCGCAAGCTGGAGGCCGCGCTGCTGATCGCGCACCTCGTGGCGTACCTCGCTGCGGTGTTCATCGTGCTGTCGCCGCTGACCGGGATCATCTTCATCCTGGTGCACCAGTTCCTGTGGGGCCTGTACATGGGCTGCTCGTTCGCGCCCAACCACAAGGGCATGGAGATGCTGGCGACCGGGCACAAGCTCGACTTCCTGCGCAAGCAGGTACTGACGTCCCGCAACATCCGCGGCGGCCGGATCGTCGACTTCGCGCTCGGCGGGCTGAACTACCAGATCGAGCACCATCTGTTCCCGAGCATGGCCCGGCCCAACCTGCGGCACGCGCAGGTGATCGTCAGCGACTTCTGCGCCCGGCGCGGGATTTCGTACGCCCAGTGCGGCTGGGCGCGGTCGTACGGGTACGTGCTCCAGCACCTCCACGAGGCGAGCGAGCCGCTGCGAAAGCCGCGGGTGGCGGCATGACAGGCCCGCTACCCGACGCGCCTGAGGCCTCGCGATCCGGCACACGCTGCCCGAGCTGCCCCCACCCGCTGGCAGCGCACGACGAGATAGCCCGCCGCTACTGCGCGGCAACGGCGGCAGGCCAGGGAACGGACCGAGGCTGCGTCTGCGGCACAGCGGCGGACCACAAGCCGGCTTGACAGCGCGCGGTCAGGGAGACACGGCTTGGGACGGCGACGAAGCTCGCTGAGGCGCCCTGGGCAGTACGCGGCAAGCCGAGCGCTCGCTCGTTCCCGTGTGACGCCGTCCGGATTCAGCTCTTCGCAGGTCAACCGAGGTGTGGCCGAAGTTACTCGCGCGTTAACAACGCGTCAGCGGGCGACGGAAACCCATCAGGACGGCATTCACGGGTGAGCACCGGCAGCCCGAACAGCGGTGTTCTGGCGAAGTCCGATCCGCCGCGAATGCCCGGAGGCACCCCGTGACGCTCAGCGAGCTTCTTCCCAGCCTCGGCTGCGAAGCCGCCGATCACCTCGAGCCAGGAGTCTGGCCGCGAAGCACCCGACTCGGCGAAGACGGCGAACTCCTCTTCGCCGGCGCGAAGGTCAGCCACCTCGCCGCCCGCTTCGGGACGCCGTCCTACCTCCTCGACGAGCGGCAGGTGCGCGACACCGCCCGCGAGTACCGCGAAGCGCTGCCGGACGTCGAAGTCGCGTACGCGAGCAAGGCGCTGTGTACGCGGTCCGTACTGCGTTGGGTCGCCGAAGAGGGGTTGTCGCTCGACACCTGCTCCGCGGGTGAGATCGCCGTCGCGCGCGCTGTCGGCTTCCCCGCGGAGCGCATGCTGCTGCACGGCAACGCGAAGACACCCGAAGACCTGAAGGCCGCTCTCGAGTACGGCGTCCGGCGGATCGTCGTCGACTCGCTCGACGAGATCGAGCAGCTCGGCGCGCTCGCGCAGGGCGGGCAGCAGGTCATGATCCGCGTGACGCCGGGGGTCGCGGCCGGGGCGCACGCGTCGATCAGCACCGGCACCGAAGGCCAGAAGTTCGGCTTCTCACTCCTCGACGGCGTACCCGACAACGTCGACGCCGCCGTGGAAGCGGTGAAGCGACAACCCGGGTTGCGGCTGAAAGGGCTGCACTGCCACATCGGCTCGCAGGTGACCAGAATCGACCGGTACGAGGCCGCCGCGCGGCGGATGGCCGAAGTCCTCGTCCGAATCCGCGACACCCACGGCGTCACGCTGCGGGAACTCGACCTCGGCGGCGGGCACGCGGTGCCGTACGTCGGCGGCGAGCCCGCCTTCGACCTCGGCGGCTACTCACGACGGCTACGCGTGGCCCTCGCCTACGAGTGCGCGGCGCACGGCTTCCCGCTGCCCCGCTTGACGATCGAGCCGGGCCGGGCGATCGTCGGGCCGGCCGGGATCACCGTGTACCGCGTGTGCGCGGTCAAGCGCGGCAGCCGCACGTTCGTCGCGGTCGACGGCGGCATGAGCGACAACGCCCGCCCGGCGCTCTACGGCGCCCGGTACACGACACGCCTGATTGGCCGCCGCTCCAGGGAAAAGCGCGTCCCGATGACCGTCGTCGGCCGGCACTGCGAATCCGGCGACGTCCTCGCCGACGGCATCAGCCTGCCCGGCGACCTGCACGCCGGCGACCTCCTGGCCGTCCCGTGCACCGGCGCGTACCACCACTCGCTGGCGTCGAACTACAACCAGGTCGGCCGGCCGCCGCTGGTCGGCGTCAAGGACGGCGTCGCGACGCTGCTCGTGCGTCGCGAAACCGAGGAGGACCTCAGCCGCCGCGACCTCGGTTAGTCACCGCCAGCCCGGCGAGCAGCACGCCGAGCGCGTACCGGAAGTCTTCGTCGACCGTCGAACCGGCGCGTTCCCGCAGGCCCTGCGCCATCAGCGGGAACGGGAAGGCATCGGACTCGATCACCACCGCCTCTTCGGCGGGCGAGGGCCGCGTCTGGTCTTCGACGGCCCGGCCCAGCACGAAGTGCACCAGTACCCCGGCCGCGCGGGTCGCCTCCCCGAGCGGGAAGCCCGCCTCGTGCAGCACCCCGACCGCGCGCTCGGCGAACTCGCCGAGCGCGCGGGCCACGGTGAGGTCCGCGCCCAGCGCGACGCGGGCGCCGTCGCGGTGCGCGAGCAACGCCGTGTGCAGCGCGAAGCCCGCGTCTTCCAGCCACTCGAGCCACGGCCCCGACGACGGCAACCCGGCGACCACCGGCGCGACGATCGCGTCCGTCATGCGGTCGAGCAGCGCGCGCTTGCTGCGGAAGTGCCAGTACAACGCGGGTGCCTTGACGCCCAGCTCGGTCGCCAGCCGCCGGACGGTCAGCTTGTCCAGCCCCTCGGCTTCGAGCAGGCGAAGCGCGACGCGCACCGCGCCGTCGACGTCCAGCGACATGTTCCTCCTTGACGCCTTAACTTGTTAAGGACATCCTAGCCCTTAACAAGTTAAGGAGGAACCGTGGATGCCGACGTGATCGTCGTGGGCGCGGGCCCGGTGGGCCTGTTCCTCGCGGCCGAACTCCAGCTGGCCGGCGCCGAACCACTGGTCCTGGAACGGCTGACGGAACCGTCCGAAGAGCCGAAGGCACGCGGCTTGGGCGCGCTGGCGACCGAAGCGCTTTGGCGACGCGGTCTCGGCGACCAGCTCGCCGAAGCCGACGTCGAAGGTACGAAGGACCTCGCCCGCGACCACGGCACCACTCGCGGCCACTTCGCGAGCATCTTCAAGATCGAGCCGCGCGAAGACCGCCCGCGGACCAACATCTGGCAGCCGGAGCTGGAACGCGTCCTCGCGAAGCACGCCGACGGCGTCCCGGTGGTGCGGGGCCACGAGGTCACCGCGCTGGAGTCCGATGTGGATGGTGTCACCGTGACCGCCGGAAGGACGTGGCGCGCGAAGTACGTCGTCGGCTGCGACGGCGGCCGCAGCGCCGTCCGGAAGCTGGCCGGCTTCGCCTTCCCCGGCACGCCGGCGCTGCTGCGCACGGTCGCCGGGCAGGCGCGGTTCGCCGGGCCCGTCCCGCCGGCCGGGCGGTACGCCGGGGGCGCCTTCCTGCACGGCGGCAGCATGGTCGGGATCACCGAACCCGCGTCGAACCCGGAGCCGGTCACCGCGGCCGGCTTCGCCGCGAGCATCCGGCGGATCACCGGCGCGGACGTCGTCGTCGAGGAGTTCCGCGAGGAACGGCGGTTCGGCGACCAGGCCCGTCAGGTCGACGACTACCGCCGAGGGCGCGTCCTCCTGGCCGGCGACGCCGCGCACGTGCACTCGCCCAGCGGCGGCCAGGGCCTCAACCTCGGCTTGCTGGACGCGCTCAACCTGGGCTGGAAGCTCGGCGCCGTCCTTCGCGGCGACAAGCCCGAAGCGTTCCTCGACACGTACACGCGCGAAAGGCACCCGGCGGGCGAAGCGGTGCTACGCAACACGAGGGCGCAGTCCGCGCTGCTGGCTCCCGGCCCGCACGTCGACGCGCTGCGCGAGATCGTCGCCGAGCTGATGGACCTGCCCGAAGCGAACAAGTACTTCGCGGACCTCCTGTCCGGGGTCAACACCCGCTACGACTTCCCTTATCCCGCCGCAAAGCCGGTCGGCGAGCACTGCCCGGACATCGAAATCGTCGATGAGCACGGCCGCACGTCCCGGCTGCCCGAGCACACCCGCACCGGCCGCGGCCTCCTGCTCACGACCGAGCCCGTGACCGAACCGCGGGTCGACGTCGTCCGCGCGACGAACACCGGCCCGCTGCTGCTGCGCCCCGACGGCGTCATCGCGTGGGCGGGCGAAGGCTCACCGGCAACCGCGTTGGACACCTGGTTCTAGACCGGCTCGATGACGTCGCCGCCGCGCCGCACCACCCCGCGCGGCAACCGGCGGCCGGCGAAGAAGTCGCGGCACGCACGGTGCACGGCGAACATCAGCGGCACGCCGAGCACGATCGACACCACGCCGATCACCGCGACGCCGCCGATCCCGAACACCGTCGTCTCGCCCGCGTCCGGCTTCGCGTACTCCACCAGCGCGAACACCAGCACGGCCAAGAAGAACACCCCGCCGGCGAACGGCAACAGCCCACGCAGCACGAAGTTGCGCGCGCTCGCCAGCAGCGTCCGGCGGAACACCCAGACGCAGGCCAGCGCCGTCATCGTGTACTCGATCGCGATGGTCAGCCCGACCGCGTCGACCGAGTCGGCCAGCACGTTGTCGCTGACCAGCGCCAGCAGGACGTACACCGCCAAGGACACGAGCCCGAACGCCCAGGTGGCCACCGACGGCGTCCGGTACTTCGGGTGCACCCGCCCGAAAACGCGAGGCAGCGCGCCGTGGCTGGCCATCGACAACGTCGTGCGTGCCGCGGGCATGATCGTCGCCTGGCTGGTGGCCGCACCGCTGGTCAGCACCGAGACGATCAGCAGCACGCCCAGCACCTTGCCGGCCGCGCCGTCGCCGAACACCGCGCCGCCGAGGCCGGCGAGGACGTCGCCGGAGTTGGCCTCGTTGCCCAGCCCGATCCCCTCGGTGCCGACGCCCGCGAAGGCGAGCGCGGCGACCGTGACGAGCAGGTAGTTCAGCACCAGCAACACGGTCGAGAGCACGGCGGCGCGGCCCGGCGCGTGCCGCGGGTCGGCGGACTCCTCGTTGACCGACAGCGAGCTTTCCCAGCCCCAGTAGATGAACACGGCCAGCAGCACCGCCGAGACCGCCGTCCCCGCGCCGACCCCGCCCGGCCACAGCCAGTCCAGGCGCGGCACCGACGCCTGCGGCCCGGCCGTGCCGTCGAAGACACGGACGAGCGCGACGACCGAGAAGAGCACCAGGACCGCGAGTTCGACGCCGAGCAGGATCCACTGCGCCCTCGCGGACACCTCGATGCCGCGGTAGCACAGCCAGCACAGCGCCAGCAGCCACGCGGCACCGATCGCCGTCGTGAGCCACCGGTTGTCCGCCGCGCCGGACGCGCCGAACAGCAGCAGCGTGTACCGGCCGGTCAGCGCGGACTGGCTGCTCATCACCAGGAGCTGCGCGACCGTGACGACCCAGCCGGTGAACCACCCCGCGTGCGCGCCGAACGCGCGGGCCGCCCACGTGAAGTTGGTGCCGCAGTCGGGTTCCGCGGTGTTCAGCTCGCGGAACGCGAACGCGACGAACAGCACCGGGACGAACGAGAGCAGCACGAACGCGGCCGCCTTGAAGCCGGTGCCGGCCAGCACCATCAGGCCGAGCGTGGCCGCGATCGAGTACGCCGGCGCGGTCGACGACATCCCGATGACCATCGACGACACCATGCCCAGCGCGCCACCGCGCAGTCCCTTCGCCGGGACGGCGGGGGCGAGTGCCACGGTCATTGCGTTGGTCCTCCTGGGGTCGCGGGAGACGGCAGAGCCGCCAGACGGTACCCGCCGCCGCCCCGCGAGCGGGTCCGGCTGTGCGCGGGCGCACAAAACCGCCTCGGAATGACTCGTGAGTTTCCCCCTCAGCCACCGAATCCTCGGCAAATCACGATCCTGGCGCCGGATCACGTGAAGCTGCCGCGGGGGTCTCGCTTTCTGGTCAGGTCTCGATACGCTGCGCACTTGACAAATCACATGCCGAAACACAGGGAGGGACGGCATGGGTGACGATTCACGTGCGCGCGGACTGGACAACACGGACAGATCGCTCATCGCCCTGCTGCAGCAGGACGGCCGCGCGTCGTTCACCGCGCTCGCGAAGGCGGTGGGGCTTTCGGAGGGAGCCGTCCGCCAGCGCGTGCAGCGGCTGCTGCGCGACGACCTCATGCAGATCGTGGCGGTGACCGACCCGGTCAACGTCGATCTGACGCGCCAGGCGATGGTCGGCATCAGCGTCGACGGCGCTGATCCGCGCGAGGTGGCGGACAAGCTGTCCGAGCTCGCGCACGTGCACTACGTCGTGCTGTGCGCCGGGCGCTACGACCTGCTGGCCGAGCTCGTCTGCCGGGACGACGACCACATGCTCGAGGTGCTGGGCGAAGAGATCCGCAAGATCGACGGCGTGTCCGGGACCGAGCTGTTCGTCTACCTCAAGCTGGCCAAGCAGAACTACGCTTGGGGCCGGCTCACGGCGTAGCCGCTCGTGAGTGTGAAACAGGGTTCTAGCCCTGTTTCACACTCACGAGGCCGCTACAGGAACCGGCGGTGCCCGGCGCGCACGGGCGAGCCCGCTTCGGCGAGCCCGGCCAGCACCGGCGGGAGCGGATCCCGGTGCAGCACACCGAGGCGCTGCGTGGCGCGGGTGAGCGCGACGTACAGCTCGGCCGCGCCACGCGCGCCTCCGGCCAGGATCCGCTCCGGTTCGACGACGAGGACGGCGTCGAACTCCAGGCCCTTGGCCGCCGACGGCGGGACCGCGCCGGGCACGCCCGGCGGGCCGATGACGACGCTGGTGCCTTCGCGCCCGGCTTCGTCGCGGACGAATTCGTCGATGGCGGCACCCAGTTCGCCGTCGGCGATCCGCCGCGCCCACGGCCGGATCCCGCACGCGCGCACCGATTCCGGCGGCCGCGCGTCCGGCGCGAATTCCGCGAGGAGCGCGCCGGCGACGGTCATGATCTCCGCCGGGGTCCGGTAGTTGACGGTCAGCTCCCGGTACACCCACCGGTCGGCGACGTACGGCGCCAGCACCGGTCCCCACGCCGTCGCCCCGGCCGGGCTGCGACGCTGCGCAAGGTCACCGACGATCGTGAACGAGCGGCTCGGGCACCGGCGCATCAGCACCCGCCAGTCCATTTCGGACAGTTCCTGTGCCTCGTCGACGACGACGTGCCCGTACGTCCAGTCGCGGTCGGCGGCCGCGCGTTCGGCGAGGTCACGCGCGTCCCGCTCGACGAACCGGCCGGCGAGGTCTTCGGCGTAGAGCAGGTCGGTGGCGACCAGGCCGAGGTCTTCGTCGAGTTCCTCGCGGTCGAGCTTGATGAGGTCCATGACGCCTTCGGCGTACTCGGCGTCCTCCCGCGCCTGCCGGCGAGCGGCGGCCCGTTCGGCCGAATCGTCGTGACCGAGCAGGTCGACCAGCTCGTCGAGCAACGGCACGTCCGAGACGGTCCACGCCGCGCCGTCCGCGCGGAACAGCGCCGGGCCGGCCCCGGCGGCCTCGAGCCGGCGCGGTGACATGTACAGCGGGGCCAGCAGCGTCTCCGGCGTCAGCTCCGGCCACAACGCGGCCAGCGCGGCGTCGAGGCCAACGTGGGTGGCCAGCTCGTCGAGGACGTCGGCGCGCAAGTTGGCCCACGCTCCGCGATCTTCGCTGGTCAGCCAGCCCTCGCCGATGCGTGCGGCGGCCCGCTCGGCGAGCGCACTCACGACGTGCTCGCGGAAGACCGCGCGGGCCTCGTTGTGCGGCAACCCGGACCGGCGCGCCTCGAGCCGGGCCTCGTCGGCGACATCGGCGTCGAGGTCGACGGTGACGTCCGCCAGCTCGACCGGCACCGGTTCGTCGGGCACCTTCTGCCGGTCGGCGACCGCCGCCTTCAGCACGTCGAGGATCTTCAGCGATCCCTTGAGCCGCGCCGCTTCCGGCGTGTCCTCGGCGGTCACGCGCAGCCCCGGGACGAGGTCGCCGGTGGTCCGGAAGACGACGTCCGACTCGCCGAGCGACGGCAGCACCCGGCCGATGTGGTCCAGGAACAGCGGGCTCGGCCCGACCACCAGGACGCCGCTGCGCGACATCCGTTCGCGCCGGGTGTAGAGCAGGTAGGCGACGCGGTGCAGCGCGACGGCCGTCTTGCCGGTGCCCGGCCCGCCCTCGACGACGAGCACGCCCGGGTGGGCGAGCCGGATGATCTCGTCCTGCTCGGCCTGGATCGTCGCGACGATGTCCCGCATGCCCTCGCCGCGCGGGGCGTTGACGGCGGCCAGCAACGCCGCGTCGCCGCGCTCGTGGCCGCCCGGCCGGCCGAGCACCTCGTCGGTGAAATCGACGATGGTTCGCCCCAAAGTGTGGAACTGACGACGACGGCGCGTGTTTTCCGGCGTCGCCGCGGTGGCGACGTAGAACGGGCGCGCCGCCGGCGCCCGCCAATCCAGCAGAAGCGGTTCGTAGTCGTTTTCGCCGTCGAAGAGACCGATCCGGCCGATGTAGCTGGTTTCGCCCGAAAGGGCGTCCAACCGGCCGAAGCACAGCCCGTTGTCGGCGACGTTCAGCCGGACCGTCTCGCGCGCCCGGACGCGCACGTCCGCGTCCCGCTCCACCAGTGTGGTCCCCGGTTCCCCGAGTGCGCGGTCGTAGCGGACGCGCGCCTCGGCACGTTCACGGTCGAGGCGCGCGTACAGCCCCTCGACGTACGCGCGCTCCGCCCGCAATTCCTCGTCGTACCCCTGATTTGACAAATTCCCCTCACAGCGGTTAGACTGACGCTACATTCGACGGATCTTCCTGTTCAATTCGGAAGGCACGTCGATTTTTTATTGTCCACCCGCTGTCAAGGGCCTCAGCCCAGCATGAATTCACGCGGGTTCAGCGGCCGGTCGGCCACCCGCACGTCGCCCAGCAAACCGGCGAAGCTCCGGTCCACCTTGCCCTCGTACGACGACGCTCCGACCAGCCACGACCCGCCCGGGTTCGCGAGCCCGATCGCCGGCGTGGCCGGGTTCCGCACCACCGGGCAGCCGTCGACGTACACGACCGTGCGCCGCCCGTCGTTGACCACCGCGACGTGCCACCACCGCTCGACCGGCAGCTCGTGGCCCCAGTTCGTCGAGATCCGGTCCTGGTTCAGCGGGAACACCGCCCACTGCAGCTCGCCACCGTCCGAAAGGGACAGTGTGGCCGCCGACTCCTTCGGGTCGTCGCCGGTCTTGCCCGCGGCCGCGCCGCTGCCCTCGCGGGCGAACAGGCCGCACCAGCCGTGGTGGCCGTCCTTGAAGTTCGCCGGCAGCCAGAAGAACGCTTCGACGGTGTAGCCGCGTTCGAACTTCAGCTTGTTCATCGGTGCGGCGTCGACCGTGCGCAGGTACGCGCCCCGGCTCGGGTCGCGGCCGCCGTCGAAGCGCAGGCTCGCCCGCGACGGCTGCCGCGGCGAGAACTCGCTCGAGAACTTCAGCGCGTCCGGCCCGCTGCCGGGCGCGGTGACGCGGATGAGGTCGTTGCCGCGCCCGGTCTGGTCGCGCACGACGACGTTGTCCGGCACGGGCTTGCCGTCCTGACCACCCTCGAACCGCCAGTAGGCGACCGTGCCCGGCACCAGCAGCTGCTTCGCCGGACGTCCCGGCGGCACCGGCACCGGCGCGAAGCCCTTGAACCGCTCGGCGAAGTCGATCTCCAGGCTGAAGTAGTCGGCGGTGCCGCTGCGCTCGACCTCGACCCGCTGCATCTCGCTCAAGTGGTCCTGCGCGGCGAGCCACGGCGAGAAAGTCCGGACGTCGATCACACCGCGCGCGAGGTCGAACTGGTAGAGCCGGACCATCGCGCTGCCGCCGTAGTAGCGGTCCTGGTAGTTGGCGATGTGGACGTGGACGTCGTGCCCGGCGGCGTTCTTGCGGACCGTGCGGCCGGTCGGCCAGTAGTGGCCGTTCAGCGTCAGGAAGATCTGGTCGTTGCCGTTCACCAGCTCCTTCCAGACCAGCTCGCCGAAGGTGGAGAACTGCGCCTGGGCGTCGTCGCCGGCCCAGACCAGCTCGTGGATGGTGAGGATCGCGGGCAGCGTCGGGTGCTGCGCGAGGACCTGCTTCGCCCAGTTCAAGCCGCCGGCCGAGGGCCGCCAGTCGAGGGCGAGCAGCAGCCAGTCGCGGCCGCCACCGCGGAAGATGTGGAAGGTGTTGTAGCCGTCCTTCGAAGCGCCGCGGAACGTCGGCGAGTTGCGCTGGCGCTGCGGGCCGAACGCGTCGAGGTACGGCGACGGGCCGCGCTGGTCGTCCTTCGAGCCGTCGATGTCGTGGTTGCCCGCGAGGGTGCTGTACGGGAACCGGCGGCGGTCGAGGGCCTGGAACGACTTGCTGATGCGGGCGAACTCGTCCGCGCGGCCGTTCTGGGTGAGATCTCCGAGGTGAGCGAGGAAGACAACGTTGTCATCCGCCTCGTCGAGAACGTACCGCAGCGAGGCGTCCAGCGGAGCCGCGTCGCCGCGGTCCTCGTCGAACAGGTACTGCGTGTCCGGCATGACCACGAGCGTGAAGCGCGGATCTTCGGCGTCGGGGCGGTGCTGGCCCTGAGCTTCGGCGGCCGGCGCGCCGAGGACGCCCGGCAGGGTCGCCGCGGCGGCGACGGCCGGGGCGCCGAGGAGGAAGGTCCGGCGAGAAGTGTCAGTCACGGGCGGGAAGCTACGGGCGCCGCCCGACCGCCCCGGCAACTGCTGCCGAACACGGGATGAACAGCGGTACTGTGCGCGCATGCGGGTCTTCCGGCTGATCCAGCCCGTCGACGACATCGAGGTCGCGGTCGCCTTCTACGCCGCCGTCTTCGGCGACCCCGGCGAGCGGATCTCGGTCAACCGGCACTACTTCACCTGCGGCGGCGTGGTGCTCGCCTGCGTCGAGGCACCGCTCGAACACCGCGAACCGCGGCCGCGCAAGGACCCGCGGATCGTCTACCTGGCGGTCGACGACGTCGAGGAGACGTTCGAGCGCGTGCGCGGCGCCGGTCCTCGCTGGATCGACGAAGCGATCGAGACGCAGTTCTGGGGCGAACGGTCCTTCTACGCCGACGACCCCTTCGGCAACCCGCTCTGCTTCGTCCAGGAGGACACGCTCTACTTGGGCGGTCCCGTCGGCTGATCGCCATTCTCCGGGTTCAGCCGCAACGGCATGGCGAACCAGAGGACGCCGAAGATCAGCACGCACAGCACCGCCATGACGACCATCGCGATCTCGCCGTAGACGACCTTGGCGATCAGCGCGACCGTCGACGTGATCGCCAGGGCCAGGCAGACCAGCCCGACCAGGACCAGGCGGTTGCCGACCGTCAGGATCCGTTCGCGGCTCCCGGTGCGGAAGAGCAGGCGGTGCCACGCCGCGGGCGCGGTCAGCAGCGCCGTCGCGGCCACCGCGAGCGCCACCGCGGACAGGTGCAGCGACTTCTCGAACCCGCTGGCGTCGTGGAAGCGGTCGGTGAACACGACCGAAAGCAGGAAACCGAAGAGGATCTGCACGCCCGCCTGGGCGACGCGCAGCTCCTGCAGCAGCTCGCCGACGTTGCGCGTCAGCTGCTCGTTGCGGGTCTCGCCGGTGTGTTCGGCCACGGAAAAACGATACGTGGACTCCCCGGCGGCCACCCGCTGGGAAACGAAGGTTGCTTTCCGCTCAGGAAGGGAGACTTTCGGTGGCCGCGAGCAGGCGTTGTCCGAGGACGCGGACGGCGTCCCGGAGTTCGGGGCACCGCACGACCCGGAACGGCGCCGGGAGCCGGGCGAGCTGCTCGGCGTACCACGCGGGATTGCTGGTGCTGCCGGTCAGCCGGGTCGTCTCGTCGTCGACGCGCTCGAGCTTCCCGACGGCGCGCGGCAGGCACCGGCCCACGCGGTCGAGCGGCGCGTCGATGACGACCTCGACGTCGTACTCCCAGCCGACGGCCAGGTGCTCCTCGACTGTCGCGACCGGATCGAGGTCATCGGGCGGCTCGAAGGTGTCGTCGCCGATCTCGACACTGCGGACGCGGTCGATCCGGTACGCGCGCCGCGCGCCCTTCGGGTGGGTGCGGCAGAGCAGGTACCACCGGCCGTGGCGGACGACGACCGCCCACGGGTCGACCTCACCGGTCCACTCCTTGCCCGCCTCGGAGCGGTAGCCGAGCCGGACCCGCCGGTGGTCGGCGCAGGCGTGCACTAGGGTCGCCGTGGTGTCGGGGTCGGGCCGCGCGGCGGCGGCGTCCGGGGCGGGCGCGGCGGTCCGCCGGACGGCCTCGGCCTGCGCCGCGACCGGCTCCGGCAGGGCCTGCACGATCTTCCCGAGCGCGCCGCCGACCAGGGTGGCGGCGTCCCGGGCATCGTGGTGGCCGTCGAGCACGGCCATGACCAGGCCGAGCGCCTCGGCGGGGCTGAAGGTCAACGGCGGCAGCCGCAGGCCGCGCCCGACCCGGTAGCCGCCGTACGGCCCGCGGGTGGCGACGACCGGGATGCCGGCCTCGCGCAGGATGCCGATGTACCGCCGCGCGGCGCGTTCGGACACGCCGAGCTTGCCGGCCAGTCGGTCGGCGGTGATGCCCGGACCGGCCTGCAGCAGCTCCAGCGTGCGCAGCGCCCGCGCTGTCGGGCTCGTGTCGTCCGCCATGGGAATTCCCGATTCCGGAAGTGGATCGTCCGGAACCGATCCTAGGCTGCGCGGCCATGACCGACTCCTACGCGACCGTCGTGGTGGACGGCGACGAGATCGCGACGCTCCTCAGCACACTCGACCGGATCCGGCGCACCTTCGCGTGGAAGTGCGGCGGCCTGGACGCGGACCAGCTGCGCGCGACCACGGCGGCGAGCACGATGACGCTCGGCGGCCTCCTCAAGCACCTCGCCTTCGTCGAGGCCGACTGGTTCGCCGTCAAGCTGCGCGGTGAGCCGCTCGGGCCGCCGTGGGACACCGCCGAGCCGGGCTCGGAGTGGCGGACGGCGGCCAAGGACAGCCCGGCCGAGCTCTACGCCCTCTGGGACGCCGCGGTCGCCCGGTCACGCGCGATGGTCGCCGCCGCGCGGGCCGAGGGCGACGGCGGCCTGCCGGGCCGCTTCACCTGGCCTGACGGGCGGACCCCCAACCTGCGGCGGATCATCGCGGACATGATCGAGGAGTACGCGCGCCACACCGGCCACGCCGACCTGCTGCGCGAAGCCGTCGACGGTCTCGTCGGCGAGGACGCGCCGGCATGACGGCCGACGTCGAGGTCGTCCCCGCCAACGAGGCGTCCTGGGACGACCTCGTCGCGATCTTCGGCACCGCCGACTACCCCGGCCGCTGCCAGTGCCAGCGGTTCAAGGTCGCCGGCTGGATCTGGCGCGACTCCACGCAGGAGCAGCGAACCGCCATGCTGCGGAGCCAGACGCGGTGCGGTGACCGGGACGCCGCCACGAGCGGGCTCGTCGCGTACGTCGACGGCGAACCCGCCGGCTGGGTCGCCGTCGAGCCGCGGACCGCCTACCCCAAGCTGCGCGGCTCGCGCGTCCCGTGGTCCGGCCGTGCCGAGGACAAGGACGACGACGGCGTCTGGGCCGTGACGTGCTTCGCCGTCCGCAAGGGTTACCGCGGCCGCGGCCTCACCTACCCGCTGGCCGAGGCGACGATCGGCTTCGCCCGCGAACGCGGTGCGCGCGCTCGAGGCGTACCCGATGATCACCCAGCCGGGCAAGGAGATCACGTGGGGCGAGCTACACGTCGGCGCCCGTCAGGTGTTCGCCGACGCCGGGTTCACCGAAGTCAGCCACCCCACACCGCGACGCGTGGTCATGCGTATTGAGTTGTCTACAGTGGACTGATACTCACCACCCCCAGGAGCGGTCGGGCACCACACGGATGCGGACGGAGTACTCGGCGTCGAAGGCATCGGGCGTCTCGAACCCGATGGCGGCGTACGCCGGGCCGTACTTCTCGAGGTAGCCGGGCGCGTCCGACGCCTTGCCTTCTTCGACGTGCGCCTTGCCGTTCACGACGAGGATCGCGCCGCCGCTTTCGTTGCCGTTGAGGTGAAAGCTCACCTCGGGGTTGGCTTCGATGTGCCGCAGCTTCGCGGTGTCCGGCTTGCTGAACACCACGATGTCGTCGCCGTCGAGGACGAACCACACCGGTCGTGGTGCGGGCCGCCCCTTCGGCGTGACGGTGGTCAGCCAGCCGATCCGTTCCGCGGACCGGTCGGCGAGGTTCGGTTGGGTCATCGCTCCCCCTGGTCGTCGGGCTGTGATCCAGGTAACCACAGGGGTACGACAATTCTTCCGCGTCAGCGCGAGGCGACCCGCCGCGCGTACCGCGTCCCGGCCGCGAGCAGCACCAGACCCGCGCCGAGGAACGCGCCGACGCGCGCGAGGCCGTCCAGCGTCGCCAGGTCGAACAGCACCAGCTTGAGCACGGCGGCGCCGACCAGGACCAGCCCGATCACGCGCAGCGCGACGACGTCGATCCCGCGCAGGAGCAGCACGAGCGCCGCGATCGTCCAGGACACGGTGATCAGCGCGTGGCCGAGCAGGAAGCCGGTGCGGCCGGGGACGGCCAGCAGCGACGCGCACAGCACGACCCCGGCGGCGCCGTACAGCGCGGAAACCCCGGCGACCAGCCAGATCGGCAGGTCGTCGGCCGGCCCGCGGAAGACCTCGAGGCGCAGCGCCGCCCACGGCAGCGCGACCGAAACCGCGAGGAGCAGCGCGGCGACCGCGAGCGCGCCGGCGACGTCACCGACGGGCCGGACCCGGTACACCGTCAGCAAAACCGGGGTGACGTCGAAGAAGACGCCGATCACGCCGCCGATCGTCGCGAAGCCGAGCGCGGCGCCCAGCGCGACCTTGTTGCGCCCGCCCAGCGCGGCCACGACGAGCAGGAGCGCCTCGCCGAGCAGCACGGCGGCGCGGGCCGGGCCGTCGAACTGCGTGACGGTCGCCTGCAGGATCGCCAGCAGCCCGGCGAGGCCGGCCAGCTGCCCGGCGAGACCCGGCCACCAGCGGCGCGCCGCCCACACGGCCAGCAGGACGACCCCGGCACCCGCGGCGACGGGCACCGCCTGCGCCTTGGGCAGCAGCACGGCCGCGACGAGCGTCGGCAGGATCGCCGTCGCCAGCAGGGAAAGCGCGGCGGGGTCGTTCTGGCGGCGGCGCAGGACGATGAGCGCGAGCGTGACGCCGACGAGTCCCGCGGCGAGCGCCGCGGCGGTGTTGGGCCAGCTGCTGTGCACCACCGCCGTGCTGACGAGGGAGGCGAACAGCGGCGGCACGCCGGCGGCGAGCGTCAGGGACGACCAGTCGCGGCGCAGCTGCGCCGGCACCGTCGCGAGCTGGACCATCAGCAGGAAGGCGACGAGTTCGGCGGTGAAGCCGCGGGTGATCATCGGCGCGCAGACCGCGCACCCGAGGACGACGACGGAGGCCAGCAGCGGCGACTCCCACCGCACGGCCACGAGCAGGCCGCCGGCGGCGATCGCGAGACCCGCGGCGAGCCCGGCGAGCACCGGCAGGAAGTCGTACAGCGACGTCGCGGCGACGGCGTCGAGGTAGAGCGTCGCGATGCCGGTCCAGGCGAGGGCGAACGCCCCGGTGCGGCCGGCGGGCTTGCGGTGCAGCCAGACGCCGGCCCCGGTCAGCGCGAGCCCGAAGGCGGCCCCGACGAGCACGCGCGGCAGCGGCCCGAGCCAGCCCCGCTGGACGGCCAGCACGAGCAGCAGCACGACGCCGAGCAGCGTGACGGCACCGCCGACCCAGGCCAGGACGCGGCTGCCGGCCCCTTCCTTGCCGAGCTTTTCGCCGAGCGTCGGGCGCGGCGGGGGCGGCAGGTAGGGCGACGGCGGCGGGACGTACTGCTGCCGGGGCGGCTGCCAGGGGTTCTGCGGCCAGGACGGCATCTGCGGCGGCTGCGGCCAGGGTTGTGGTTGTGGTTGCGGCTGCGGCTGCGGCTGCGGCTGCGGCTGCGGCTGCGGCTGCGCAGCCTGCGGTTCGGCAGGTTTCGGCTGCTCAGCGCGGACGGAACGGAGTTCGGAGCCCACCACGGCAAGACGACGCCCCAAGTCGTCGATCTCGCCGGCGAGCCGGAGGAGCACATCTGCTTCGGTGGTCATACCGGACAGAGTCACTCACAACGGCCCACCAGCGGATCCGTAGCACTACTCAACCGCGTTGAGTACCTGGTCCATGGTCGTCATGATGGAAACGGTTTCGGCGAGCGGCATGAGCGGGCTCTCGATCTCACCGGCCGCCAGCCGCCGCGCAACCTCGTCGGCCTGGTGCCGCAGGCCACGGCCCTCGTCGACGTACTCATGGCGGACTCGCTCGCCTTCGCGCGGGACGAGCGTGAAGGACGCGGGAGCGTAGAACGGCCCGTCGACCTCGATACGCGCGTCGGTGCCGACGATGACGGCAGTGGTCGGCGAAACGGCGCTCAACGTGCAGTTCAGCACGGCCTGCGCCCCGCTCGGGTAGCCGAACAGCATCGACATCTGCGCGTCGACACCGGTGAAGGCGGGGGTCGCCATGGCGGCGACGCGGTCGGGGGTGCCGAGGACCATCGAAGCGAAGGAGACGGGGTAGATCCCCAGGTCGAGCAGGGCGCCACCGCCGAGTTCGGGCGCGAAGAGCCGGAAGGCGGGGTCTTCGGCGAACCACTGCCCGTGGTCGGCGGCGACGGTGACGACGTCGCCGAGGCTCGGCAGCAGTTCGCGGATGTGCCGGATGTGCGGCAGGAAGCGCGTCCACATGGCTTCCATGAGGAAGAGGTTCCGGTCCTTCGCCAGCGCGACGAGGTCCCGCGCCTCTTCGGCGTTCATGGTGAACGGCTTTTCGACCAGCACGGGCTTGCCGGCTTCGAGGGCGAGCCGCGCGTTGCCGTGGTGCAGGGGGTGCGGCGTGGCGACGTAGACGACGTCGACGTCAGGGTCGTCGGCGAGGGCTTCGTAGCTGCTGTGGCGGGTCGGAACACCGCGCGCGTCCGCGAACCGCTCGGCGCTCTCGGCCGTCCGCGACCCGACGGCCGCGACGACCCCGGAGTCCGTCAGCTTCAGGTCTTCCGCGAAGGCCCCGGCGATGCCGCCGGTCCCCATGATTCCCCAGCGCAGGGGCTTGTCGGTCATGCCGGAACCCTATGTCGGCAAAAGCACGGTGGGTGCCCGCCCCGCGGTCGGGCACGGTGGAGGTTCCCGACTCGAGCGGAGGCTCGCCGTGCCCCGTCGCCGTGTGCCTGAACGCGCCACCCCCGTCGGTGCCGGCCGGATCTTCCTGCCGGTGATGCTGGTCGTCTTCGGCCTGGGCACGCTGGTGCTCCTGGTCGCCGAGATCCGCGTCCTGGCGAGCGACTCCGACCGCTCGCCGTGGTTGGTGCTGTCGGCGTTCGCGACGGCGATCCAGCTGGTCGCGGTGGTCGCGCTCGGCTTCAAGCGCCGCTGGGGCGCGAAGGTGCTCGCGGCGGCGTTCGTGGCGAGCGTGCTGCTGGACTTCACGGCGCTGACCGGGCTGAGCACGGGAGCGGTCCTGATCAAGATCATCGTGGCCGGGGTCCTGGCGACGGCGGTCCTGGTCCGCTGGGACGACCTCGTCGCTTGACCGCCCCTGGTCGACGTGATCGACACCACAGGCGACAATGGAGGACGTGACCGCCACCCTGAGCAAGCCCGCCCTGAAGATCGGCCCCTACCAGGTCGATCCTCCCGTCGTGCTCGCCCCGATGGCCGGCATCACCAACGTCGCCTTCCGCCAGCTGTGCGCCGAGTACGGCGCGGGCATCTACGTGTGCGAAATGATCACCGCTCGGGCCGTCGTCGAACGGCACCCCGGGACCATGCACATGATGACCTTCGGGGCGAACGAAAAGCCCCGGTCCATGCAGCTCTACGGCGTCGACCCGAAGACCATGGCCGAAGCGGTCCGGATCATCGTCGGCGAGGGGCTCGCCGACCACGTCGACTCCAACTTCGGCTGCCCGGTCGCGAAGGTGACGCGCAAGGGCGGCGGGGCGGCGCTGCCGTACAAGCGGAAGCTGTTCGAGGCGATCGTCCGGGAGTCCGCTCGCGCAGCCGGCGACGTCCCGTTCACGGTCAAGTTCCGCATCGGCATCGACGACGACCACCGCACGTTCCTCGACGCCGGCCGCATCGCCGAAGCCGAGGGCGCGGCCGCCGTCAGCCTCCACGCGCGCACCGCCGCGCAGCGCTACTCCGGCCAAGCCGACTGGACGAAGATCGCGGAGCTGAAGGAAGCCGTCACGAGCATCCCGGTGCTGGGCAACGGCGACATCTTCAGCTCCGACGACGCCCTCCGCATGGTCGCCGAGACGGGCTGCGACGGCGTCGTCGTCGGCCGCGGCTGCCTTGGCCGGCCATGGCTGTTCGGCGAGCTGGAAGCGGCCTTCGCCGGCCGCCCGCTGCCGACCCCGCCGAACCTCGGCGAAGTCGCCCGCGTGCTGCGCCGCCACACCGAACTCCTCATCGAGCACGACGGCCATGACAAGGCCATGCGCGACATCCGCAAGCACATGGCGTGGTACCTGATGGGCTTCCCCGTCGGCTCCGAACTGCGCCGCGGCTTCGCGATGGTGTCGTCGATGGACCAGCTGGACGACCTGATCGCCCAGCTCGACCACGACGCCCCCTTCCCCGAAGCCGCCACCGGCCCGCGCGGACGTCAGGGCTCGCCGGGCAAGGTCACGCTGCCGCACGGCTGGCTCGACGACCCGGACGACGACTGCGTCCCCGAGGCGGAAGACATGCACTCCGGCGGCTGACGCCCGAACCCCTGACATCTGTCAGGCCGAAGTCGTGGCGGACGGCATCCGTCCCGGACTCCCCGCCGCGACAAGCTTTTCCCATGACGAACACCGGATCGCCGCTCAAGTCCCTCGCCATCGACATCGCCGTCCCGATCGGCGTCTACTACGGGCTCCACGCGCTCGGCGTCAGCGTCTTCCTGAGCCTCGCCCTCAGCGGCGTCGTCCCGCTCGCGCGGACGCTCCAGCAGTTCGCCGAGCACCGCACCCTCAACGGCCTCGCGCTGGTCGTCCTCGTCACGAACGTCGTCGGCATGCTGCTCACCTTCGTCTCCGGCGACGCCCGCATGATGATCGCCAAGGACTCGCTCGGCAGCGGCATCACCGGGCTCGTCATCCTCGCCTCCGCGTTCACCGCGGCGCCGATCATGACCAAGACGATCCAACCGTTCCTCACCCGCGGCAAGGCCGAAAACGAAGCCGCCTGGGAACGCCTCGCCGGCACCCCGCGATTCGAAAAGATCATGCGCCACACCAGTGTCATCTGGGGCGTCGGCTTCGTGCTCGAGTCCGCCGCTCGCATCGTCGGGGCCTTCACGTTGCCGATCGAAACCATGGTGTGGCTGAGCACCGTCATCTTCGTGGGCGCCTTCGCCGTGATCATGGTCATCGGCGGGAAGACGGCCGAACAGGCCGGCAAGATGATCGAGGCCGACGCGAAGCAGCTGGTCGCCGCTTGACCTGCGACAACGTCAGGGTGTACAGGTGTGTACATGTACAGCAAGCGGCAGCAGCTCGTCGGTGACCTCTCCGACCTGATCCGCTCGGGCCGCCTCGCCCACGGCGAACGGCTCCCCGGCGAGAACCAGCTCGCCCTGCAGTACCAGGTGAGCCGCGGCACGGTCCGCAGCGCCCTCTCCGAGCTCCAGCAGCTCGAGCTCATCTCCACCCAGGCCGGCGTCGGCTCGTTCGTCACCTTCGACGGCGTCCAGCTCGACCAGCGGATCGGCTGGGCCCGCGCCCTCGCCGACGCCGGCGCGCCCGTCACCACCGAGCTCCTCGGCATCGAGGCCGTCGAAGACCAGGCCCTCGAAGAGGAGTTCGGCGAGACGGCCTACGTCGCCGTGCGGCGGCTGCGACGGGAGCACGAGCGGGGCGTCTCGCTCGAAACCGCCACCGTCCCCGCCGTCGGCCTGCTCGCCGACCTCCCCGAGACCGGTCTCCGCGACGGCTCCCTCACCAAGACCCTCGAAGCCGCCGGACGGATCTCCGTCGGCGGCGACCAGTGGATCAGCACCGAACGCCTCGACGCCTGCGCCGCCGAGCTCCTCGGCCGCAGCATCGGCGAGCTCTTCCTCCGCGCCGAGCGCACCTCGGTCGACGTCGAAGGCCGGCTCGTCGAACGCGTCGTCAGCCTGCTGGACCCCGACCGGTTCCAGTTCCACCTCACCTTCGGACACCGGTGAGCGCGCGGGACCGGGCGGTCGGCGCGTTCACCGGCCTCGCCGTCGGCGACGCGCTCGGCATGCCGACGCAATCCATGTCCCGCGCCGCGATCGCCGCGACCTACGGGCCGGTCACCGGCCTGCTGACCGCCGTCGCCGAGCAGCCGGTCGCGCCGTCGATGCCCGCCGGGTCGGTCACCGACGACACCGAACAGGCCGTCCTGCTGGCCCGGCTGCTCATCGACGGCCGCGGCACCGTCGAGCCGCACGTGTTCGCCGACGCCCTGCTCATCTGGGAGGCGGACATGGTCCGCCGCGGCTCCGCGGACCTGCTCGGCCCGTCGACGAAACGCGCGCTTTCCCGGCTACAGGACGGCGTTCCGGCCGACGAGGCCGGCCGCACCGGCACGACCAACGGCGCCGCCATGCGCGTCACGCCGGTCGGCATCGCCACGCCGTCCGAGGACCTGCACCGGCTGGTCGACGCCGTCGTCGCGAGCGCGCGCGTCACGCACAACACGAGCCTCGGCATCGCGTCCGCCGCCGCGGTCGCGGCCGCCGTGTCCGCCGGCGTCGACGGTGCGAGCCTGCCCGAAGCGCTCGACGCGGGTGAGCGCGCCGCCGTGGTCGGCGGGGAACGCGGCCATTGGGCGCCCGGCGGCGAGATCGCCGCCCGGATCCGCTGGGCGCGCGGCTGGGTGCGGGGCATGGCGCCGAACGCCGTCGCCGACGCGGTCGCCCGGGTCATCGGCACGTCGGTCGCGTCGCAGGAGTCCGTCGTGGCCGCGTTCGCGCTGGCCGAGGCCATGGGCGACGACCCGCCGGCGGCGTTGCGGCTGGCCGCCGGGCTCGGCGGCGACACCGACACGGTCGCCGCGATCTGCGGGGCGATGCTCGGCGCCGCGCACGGCGTCGGCGCCTTCCGCCCCGACGTCGTCGAGACTGTTTTGGCCGTCAACCGCCTCGAATTCGGCCCGCTGGTCGACGAGCTCCTCAAGCTGCGCCGCCGATGACCGGGCGGCTGGTGCACACCGGGCAGGTCGTCCTCGACCTCGTCATGGCGGTGCCGGCCCTGCCCCCGCCCGGTGGCGACGTGCTGGCGTCCTCGACGAATCTGTTGCCCGGCGGCGGTTTCAACGTGATGGCCGCGGCCGCGCGCTCCGGTGCTCGCGTGCTTTACGCGGGCAGCCACGGCACTGGTGCGTTCGGCGATCTCGTGCGTGCCGCCCTGGCGGCCGAAGGCATCGAACTGGCCCACGAACCGACGCCCGAGCTGGACACCGGCGTCGTCGTCGCGCTGGTCGACGCGAGCGGTGAACGCACCTTTGCGACCGGCACCGGCGCCGAAGGGCGGCTGACGCCCGCGGCGCTCGCCAGCGTCCTCCCAAAGAGTGACGACGTCGTGTACGTATCCGGCTACAGTTGGTTGCATAAGAGCAATCGCAGGGCTCTCGCCGAGTGGCTTCCCCACACCTCTGGCTCGAGAACCCTTTTCGATCCCGGCCCGTTGGCCGGTGACCTCACCCCCGGAGACCTTCACGACTTACTGTCCTTTGTAGACATATTGAGCTGCAACGCGCGCGAAGCCGACGTGCTCGGCGAGCTGCCGGAAGTGGCCATCGTCCGCGACGGCGCGAAGGGCTGCCGCGTCCACGACCACGGCCGCGTCACCGACGTGCCGGGCTTCCTTGTCGACGCGGTGGACACCAACGGCGCCGGCGACACGCACTGCGGCGTACTGGCCGCGGAACTGCTGCGCGGCAGTACCCTCCTCGACGCCGCCGTGCGCGCCAACGCGGCGGCCGCGCTTTCGGTGACCCGCCGCGGCCCGGCGACGGCACCGCGCCGGGCGGAGATCGACAAGCTGGTGGAGGCCACGACATGAGCGGTACCCGCAGGCTCGAGGTGGAGACCAACGGCCTCGACGTCATCGACGACGCCGAGCGCCGCGGGCGCCCGCGGCAGCTGTTCTGGCCGTGGTTCGGCGCGAACGTGTCGGTGCTCGGGCTGAGCTACGGCTCGTTCACGCTCGGCTTCGGCATCTCGTTCTGGCAGGCGCTGGTCGCCGGCGTCGTCGGCATCCTGTTCTCGTTCCTGCTGTGCGGGTTCATCGCGATCGCCGGCAAGCGCGGTTCGGCGCCGACGATGCTGCTCTCGCGGGCGGCGTTCGGCGTGCGCGGCAACCGGCTGCCGTCGGCGATCTCGTGGCTGCTGACGGTCGGCTGGGAAACCGTGCTGACGGCGTTGGCGACGCTGGCGACGTCGACGGTCTTCGAGCGCCTCGGCTGGGGCGGCGGGACGGCGACGAAGGTGATCGCGCTGGTCGTGGTCGCCGCGCTGACGGTCGCGGCCGGTGTGCTGGGCTTCGACGCGATCATGAAGCTGCAGACGTGGATCACCTGGATCACCGGTGTGCTCACGGTGGTCTACGTGGTCCTCGTGGCGGGTGACGTGCACTGGGACGCGGTGAGCGCGCTGCCGTCGGGTTCGGCGCAGCAGTGGGTCGGCGCGCTGGTGTTCCTGATGACCGGGTTCGGCCTCGGCTGGGTCAACGCGGCCGCGGACTACTCGCGCTACCTGCCGCGCTCGTCGTCGAGTCGGGGCGTGGTCGGCTGGACGACGTTCGGCGCGTCGGTGGCGCCGCTGGTGCTGCTGGTGTTCGGGCTGCTGCTGGCCGGTTCGTCGCCGGACCTGAACAAGGCCATCGCGGCCGACCCGATCGGCGCGCTGACGACGTTGCTGCCGCTGTGGTTCCTGGTGCCGTTCGCGATCGTGGCGGTGCTCGGCCTGGTCGGCGGCGCGGTGCTGGACATCTATTCCTCGGGCTTGGCGCTGCTCTCGGCGGGGCTGCGCGTACCGCGCCCGGTGGCGGCGTTCGTCGACGGCGTGCTCATGGTGGCGGGCACGATCTACATCGTCTTCTTCGGCGGCGAGTTCCTCGGCCAGTTCCAGGGTTTCCTGGTGACGCTGGGCGTCCCGGTGGCGGCGTGGTGCGGCGTGATGCTCGCGGACGTCCTCCTCCGCCGGCGCGACTACGCGGAGCGCGACTTGTTCGACCCGGCCGGCCGCTACGGCGACGTCCGCGTCGGCCCGATCGCACTGGTCCTGGTGGCGACGGCGCTGGGCTGGGGCCTGGTGACGAACACGTCGGCGGACTGGCTGAAATGGCAGGGCTACCTGTTGGAGCCGCTCGGCCTTGGCGGCCGCGACGGCTCATGGGCGTACGCGAACCTCGGCGTACTGCTGGCATTGGCACTCGGTTTCGTGGTGACGTTGTCGACGCGCCAACGCATCCGCGCACAGGAGGCGGCGTGAAATCGGTCTTGGCGGTCATCGACCTGCAGAACGTCTTCGCCACCCCGGCGAGCGAATGGTTCACCCCGCGCTTCGCCGAGATACTCCCGCAGATCCACCGCCTGGTAACGGCCTTCGGCGACGACGTCGTGTTCACGAGGTTCATCGCCCCGGCGCGCCCGGAAGGGGCGTGGAAGCAGTACTACGAGCAGTGGCCGTTCGCGCTGCGGCCACCGGACGACCCGCTCTACCAAGTGATCCCCGAGTTCCAGCCACAGTCCACAGTAGACGCGACAACATTCGGCAAGTGGACGGCCCGCATGGCCACCCGAGTAGGCGGCGCACGCTTGGTGCTGGCAGGCGTGTCAACGGACTGCTGCGTGCTGTCAACGGCGCTGGCGGCAGCCGACGCAGGGGTATCGGTAACGGTGGTATCGGACGCGTGCGCCGGCGTGGACGACGAGAGCCACGCGAAGGCCCTGGACATCATGAAGCTGTACGGACCGTTGGTGAAGGTGGCCACGACGGAGGAGGAGCTGGGCTGACACCGGCCGTTCAACCGCGCGAAGTAGATTCGGCCTCGTGATCGACCACATCAGCATCCCCACCGAGGCCGGTTCCTTCGACGCCATCGCGGCCGGCCCCGAAGACGGCCGGCCCGTGTTGCTGCTGCACGGCTTCCCCGAAGCCGCCGTCGAGTGGGAGCACCAAGTCGCCACCCTCGGTGTTCTCGGCTACCGGGCCGTCGCACCCGACCAGCGGGGCTACTCGCCCGATGTGCGCCCGGAAGCCGCCTCCGACTACTCCATCGATCACCTCGTCGGGGACGTCGTCACGATCACCGAACAGCTCGGCTGGAAGCAGTTCGACCTCGTCGGGCACGACTGGGGTGGGGCCGTCGCCTGGTGGACCGCCGATGCGCACCCCGAACGGCTGCGCAGCCTCACCGTCGTCTCCACGCCGCACCCCGCCGCGCTCGCCAATGCCATGAAGACCGACGAGGACCAGCACCTGCGGACGCGGTACATGACCGAGTGGCGCCAGACCCGCGTCACCGAGCGGCGGATGCTGGAGAACGACGGCCGCGCGCTGCGGGAGATGTTCGAGCGGCGGCTGCCGCCGTCGAAGGTCGACGACTACGTGCAGCGGCTGTCCGAGCCGGGCGCGCTCACCGCGGCCCTCAACTGGTACCGCGCCGGCCGCCCCGGCGGGAAGATCGGCAAGATCTCCGTGCCGACGCTCTACGTCTGGAGCACCGAGGACGTCTCGTTCGGTTCGACCGCCGCGCTCGACACCGCGAACTGGGTCACCGGGCCCTACCGGTTCGAGATGCTCGAAGACGTGACGCACTGGGCGCCGGAAGAGGCGCCGGAGGCCGTCACCACGCTCATCGTCGAGCATCTCGACGCGCGGTAACGGGCCGTCACCCGGCCGGGCGGACCGCCGGTAACCCACCCGCATCGCGGTACGGGGGCCGCCCATCCGTCGTGTTCACTGGGGCCTGTGGACATCGCGACCGAACCCGAGACCGAGCAGGTCGTCTTCGTCACCGAAGACGGCGTGCCCACCGGCGAAACCGGCCCGAAGCTGGCCAGCCACCACGAGCACACCCGGTTGCACCTGGCCTTCTCGTGCTACGTCCTGCGGCGCGGCGACAACGCGCTGTTGATCACCCAGCGTGCGCCGCACAAGAAGGTCTGGCCAGGGGTCTGGACCAACAGCGTCTGCGGCCACCCGGCGCCGGGTGAGTCGCTCGAGGACGCCGTCCGCCGGCGCGCCGGCTACGAGCTCGGGCTGCCGTCGCTGTCCGGCCTGCACTGCGTGCTGCCGAAGTACCGCTACCGCACGCCGCCGTTCCAGGGGATCGTCGAGAACGAGTTCTGCCCGGTCTTCGCTGCCTGGGCCGACGACGAGCCCCAGCCCAACCCGGCCGAGGTCGGCGAGTGGCGCTGGGTTCCGTGGACCGACTACCAAGAGCTACTGAACGACGAAACAGCTAATGTGAGTTACTGGGCCAAGGACCAGTTCCGCCAGCTCAAGGGCATCGAGCCGTTCTCCGGCCTCTGACGACATGACTTCGGAGCGTCACCGAGGTACTCCCGTTTGAGCGAAATTCACCTTCGTCCGCACGCGCGCCTCAAGCGCGGCCTCCGCTACGACGACAACCAATGCGTGGTGGAGGTGGGCATGGTCGCCGGGGACGAAGCCGTGCTGCGCCGAAGCCCGCAGGCGCCGGACCTGCTCCGCCTGCACGAGGCCGTCGCGACACTCTTCGCCACCCAAGGCGACTGGCGGCGCGCCTACCAGCACCTTCGCTCCGCGCTGGACATCGCGCGCGACGGCAGCCTGCGCGACGCGCTGACGTCGAGCTACAACCGCCGCTACCTCGACGAGCGCTTGTACCGACCGTTCGCCGATCGGCAACCCGGTCCGCTCGGCATCGCGCTCGTCGATCTGGACCGCTTCAAGCGCGTGAACGACACGTACGGTCACCTCGTCGGCGACCGCGTCCTCCGCCGGGTGGCCGACCTCCTCCAGGAGGAGCTGCCGCCGGACGGCTTCTGCGCCCGCTACGGCGGCGAGGAGTTCGTGCTGTGGCTGCCCGGCGTCGACTCCGGGCACGCGCTCCGGATCGTCGACGCCGCCCGCGTGCGCGTCGCCCGTCACCCCTGGTCAGAACTGCAGCCGGGACTGCGCGTGACGATCAGCGCCGGCCTCGCCCACGAGGGAGCGGACGTCCCGGCGCCGCCCGAGCGCCAGCTGCGCGACGCCGATGACCTGCTTTACGCCGCGAAACGGGCCGGACGGAACAAAGTCGCCTATCAGGACGCGCAAAGCACGCGGTTAATAACCCACTCTGAGTAACGTAAACCGCGCATTACACCGGAAAGCTGCGGGCATCGGTCACCCGTTTGTCGACGGCCAGCGGCCGTTCGTCGACTCAAGGTGAAGAAAATTCCGGGAGGGTGTCGTCACGAACGGGGGGTATCCGTACGATAACGAAAACCTCCGGGGGAACGATCACCTCTCGCGGGGGAAGACGGCCAAGTCACGACCCCGCCTTCGATCGCGCGAAAGGAGACCGAGTGCCGGACGAGCACGACAGCCCGGGAACCGGTCGCCGTTCGGACGGTCCCGCGCGGCCCCGCACCGGCAGACGCCGGTCGATGGAGGACCAGGGCGGGATCAGCGTCTCGGACGTCGTCGCCAAGTCCACCGGCGTTCGCCCGCTCCCGGCGCGCGAGGACCGGCCCGAGCAGCCGGGACGCCGTGCCCGCGCGGCCGAGCCGCCCGTCCCGCCGCGGCGGCCGTCGGACCCCGGCGAGGACCCAGTACCCACGGACGCGACTCGTCAACCGCGCGCGCCGAGGCCACGCCAGCCGCGCCGCACCACGGCGGCGGCCCCGGCCCCCGAGGCCCCGCTCCAGCGCAGGCCCCCGGCAGCCAACCCAGGCCCCCAGCAGACGGCGGCGGCCCCCCAGCCCCCGCGACGCTTGAGGCGGCCGGCCCCGGAGGGCGAGGGAGCTGCCCCGCAGCGCCCGGCCGCGACCGGTGGTCACCGTGCCGCGGGTGAGGGACGCCCGGCTCCCGAGGGAGCTGCTGAGGCAGCCGCACCGCGGCCCACTCGCCGCACCGCCGAGGGACACCCGGCTCCCGAGGGAGCTGCTGAGGCACGCCCGGCCCGACGCGCCGCCGAGGGACGCCCGGCTCTCGACGAGGTGGCCGCATCGCGCCCCACTCGCCGCACCGCCGAGGGCCGCCCAGCTCCGGACAGCTCGCCCGAAGCCGCCGCGGCCCGCCCGGGACGCCGTGCCGCTGAGGGACGCCCGGGGCCCGACATTTCCTCCGAGGCAGCAGCACCGCGCGCAGCGGGCCCGGCCCGCCGCGCCGCTGAAAGCGCTCCCGACTCGGCACCACGCCCAGCCGCCCGCCGGGCCGCCGAAGGCACTCCCGAGGCAGCGCAGCGACCTGGCGCCACTCGGCGTGGCGCAGCCGATGGCCCCGCCGCCTCCTGGCGCACCGAAAGCGCCCCCGAAGCGGCCGCACCGCAGCGGCCGGCCGCCGGTGGGCCCGCGGCTCGCCGTGCCGAAGCACCCGCCGCCCGGCGCGCCGCCTCCGAGGGCTCAGCCGCCGAGGCAGCCGCTCCGCCGCGGCCGGCCCGCCGGACCGCGGCCGAAGGACCTGCCTCGCGCCGCCCGAGCCTCGAAGCGCCCCGGCGCACCACGCCCGACAGCCCCGGCCCGCGCCGCGCCGCCGAGGGCGCCGTCGCACCCGCTCAAAACGGTGCCGAAGCCGTCGATGCTCCTACGCAAAAGCGCCCTCCGGTCGCCGAACCGCCCAAGCGGCGTCCCGGGGCCGTGCCGGCTCGGGCCGAGCTTGATCCGCTCACCATGACCGATGAAATGGAAGCGATCGACGAGGCCACCCAGTACCGCCGCAAGATCGACCACACCCTCGCCCGCTTCTCCGCCGCTCACGACGAGATGGAAGCCGAGGAAGCCAAGCGCCGCGAACGCCGCGAACGCCTCTCGCCCACTTCGCTCATCGAGAGCACGCGCACCGCCCTGCAGCGCGTCGTCGCGCCCGCGCCGGCCTCTGAAGAGGATGCCGAGCGGACCCGGCTGCAGGAAAAGAAAGCCCGGAAGATCGAACGCTCGGTGCGGTTCGGCCGGATCGCCGCGGCCGTCGTCGCCGGGCTCGTCTTCCTCGGGATCGGGGGTGCCTGGGGCGCGCAGACCTACTTCGACGCCAAGTTCACGCAGGTCTCCGCGCTCGACGAGAACTCGTCCGACATCCAGGACGCCGACGCCCAGGCCAACGACGAGAACTTCCTGATGGTCGGCTCCGACACCCGCGACGGCGCGTCCGCCGAGGAAGGCGTCGGGACCGCCGACAGCACTCCCGGCGCCCGGAGCGACACCGTGATGGTCGCGCACATCCCGGCCGACCGGAAGCGGGTCGTCGTCACGTCGTTCCCGCGGGACCTCGAGATCGACCGGCCCGAGTGCCAGCGCTGGGATCCCGCGCAGAGCAAGAACACCGACGAGAAGGTCCCCGCCCAGAAGATCGCGAAGCTCAACACCGCGTACGCCGTCGGCGGGCCGTCGTGCGTCACGAAGGTCATCCAGCAGATCACCGGGCTGCGGATCAACCACTTCGTCGGCATCGACTTCAACGGCTTCAAGGAGATGGTCGACGCGGTCCACGGCGTCACCATCCACAACGAGACGCCGATCGACGACACCGTCCTCGGCAAGGTGCTGCTGGAGACCGGCGACGTCACGATCTCCGGGGACCAGGCCCTGAACTACGTCCGCGCGCGGCACGTGAAGGGCGACCCGACCTCGGACTACGGCCGCATCAAGCGGCAGCAGGCCTTCATCGGCGCGCTGCTGAAGAAGGTCATGTCGTCGGACGTCGTGCTCGACCCCGGCAAGCTCAGCGACTTCATCACGGCGTTCGCGAAGGCCACCTTCGGCGACAACCTCGGCGTCAAGCAGATGATGACGCTGGCGCAGTCGATGAAGGGCCTGGACCCGTCGAAGATCTCGTTCCTGACCGTGCCGACGGTCGGCCTGCCCAACAGCCGCGGCAACGAGGTGCTCGTCCGCAGCAAGACGAAGGCCCTCTTCGACGCGCTGCGCAACAACACCCCGCTGCCGGACCCGAACGCGCCGGTCCCGCAGAGCGAGCAGGCTCCGCCGACGAGCACGTCGAAGTCGAAGACCAGCACGTCCAAGACGACGACGAGCAAGAAGAGCAGCAGCACGGGCTGATCCGCGAGGATCGTTAGACCGGGTTCACGTGCGGTTCACCCGGCGATGCGGTGTTTGGTCACGGTTGGCCGTAGGGTTGGGCCATGCGTGAGGCTTACCATGTCGAACTCGAACAGCTCGCCGACCACCTGGCCGCGATGTCGGTCCAGGTGGCCGACGCCATGGAGCGCGCCACACGGGCACTGCTGGAGGTCGACCTCAGTCTCGCCGAACAGGTGATCAGCGACGACGCGAAGGTCGACGACGCCCGCGCCCAGTGCGAGGAGCAGGCGTACGCCCTGCTTGCCCTGCAGGCGCCCGTGGCCACCGATCTGCGCACGGTGCTGGCGGCGATCCACGCCGCCGAAAGCCTGGAGCGGATGGGCGACCTGGCGCTGCACGTGGCGAAGGCCGCGCGGCGCCGCCACCCCGACCCGGTGCTGCCCGAGGCGGTGCGGCCGTACTTCGCCGAGATGGGCGAGGTCGCGGTCAAGCTGGCCCGCTCGACCGAGCAGGTCATCAAGACGAAGGACGTCGAGGCGGCGAAGACGCTCGAGTCCGACGACGACCAGGTGGACGACATCCACCGCCACCTGTTCACGGTCCTGATGGACCGCGAGTGGCCGCACGGCGTGGCCGCGGCGGTCGACGTGACGCTGCTGGGCCGCTTCTACGAGCGCTACGCCGACCACGCGGTGTCGGTCGCGAAGCGGATGATCTTCGTGGTCACCGGCAAGATGCCGGGCTACGGCTCCGACGACGACATCTGAGCACCCTCTTCGAAAAGGCCCCTGACGCAGGTCAGGGGCCTTTTTCGTGGGGACCGATGAGTTTCGCGCGGCCGGTGTCTCTCAACGGATGAGGAGCACACTCACGAAGGAGCCGGACATGCGCAAGGTCATCGCCTACGTCAACCTCACCCTCGACGGCCACCTGGCCGGCCCGGCGGGCGAGCTGGACTGGATGACGCCCGACCCGCAGCTGAACATCGCCCTGTCGGACGAGCTGCGGTCCCGCGTCGACACGATCCTGACCGGACGCACCTTCCACCACGGCATCGAGCAGAACTTCCGCGCGCAGGCAACGGACCCGGCGAGCCCGGCCGAGCTGGTGGACTTCGCCACGTGGATGATTTCGACGCCGCAGGTGGTGTTCTCGCGGTCGCTGACCGAGGTGGCCGCGCCGCACCGCCTGGCAGCTGACCTCGCCGGAACGGTCGCCGAGCTGAAGGCGTTGCCCGGCAAGGACATGGTCCTCTTCGGCGGGGTGTCGATCGTGCAGCAGTTCGTCCGCGAGGGACTGGTGGACGAATACTGGACCAAGCTCTACCCGACGGCGATCGGCGCGGGGCAGCCGATGTTCACCGATCGGCGGGAATTGATGCTGGTGGAAAGCACCGCGTGGGAATCGGGATTCCTGACGCTGCGCCACGTTCCGGCGTGATCCACAAAGGACAAAAGAAAAGGCCTTTCTCGCCGGCCCCGAGCACCGGCGAGAAAGGCCTTGCCCCCCAACGACGACTCAGCCGAAGCGGCCGGAAATGTAGTCTTCCGTGGCCTTTTCGTCCGGGTTGGAGAAGATCTTCTCCGTGTCGTTGAGCTCCACCAGCCGGCCCGGCTGCCCCACGCCCGCCAGGTTGAAGAACGCCGTCTGGTCGGAAACCCGCGCCGCCTGCTGCATGTTGTGCGTCACGATGACGATCGTGTAGTCCTTCTTCAGCTCGCCGATCAGATCCTCGATCGCGAGCGTCGAAATCGGGTCCAGGGCCGAGCACGGCTCGTCCATCAGCAGGACGTCCGGCTGGACCGCGATCGCCCGCGCGATGCACAGACGCTGCTGCTGGCCACCCGAAAGCCCGCCGCCCGGCTTGTTGAGGCGGTCCTTGACCTCGTTCCACAGGTTCGCGCCGCGCAGGGCCCGCTCGGCGATGTCGTCGAGGGTCTTCTTGCCCTTGGTGCCGCCCAGCTTCAGGCCCGCGACGACGTTGTCCTTGATGGACATCGTCGGGAACGGGTTGGGGCGCTGGAACACCATGCCGATCGTGCGGCGGACCTGCACCGGGTCGACCGACGACGCGTAGATGTTCTCGCCGTCCAGCAGGACGTCGCCCTCGACGCGGGCGCCGGGGATGACCTCGTGCATGCGGTTGAGCGTGCGCAGCACCGTCGACTTGCCGCAGCCGGACGGGCCGATGAACGCGGTGACGTTGCGCGGCGGCACGGAAAGGGTGACACCGTCCACGGCGTGGAACTTGCCGTAGTAGATGTCGACGTCCTTGACATCGAGTCGTTTGGCCATCAGGAACAGCTCACTTCTTCTTCGGGGCGACGAGGCGCGCGAACACGGTGGCGAGGAGGTTGATCAGCGCGATGATGAGCACCAGGGTCAGGGCCGCACCCCAGATCCGGTCGAAGCCGACCGAGCCGGGATCCATCGAGTTGGTGACGCGCTCGTTGTTCATCAACAGCGGGAGCGCCGCCTGTTCGCCGCTGAAGATGTCCCAGTTCGTGTAGGCGGAGTAGCCGACCAGGACCAGCAGCGGCGCGGTCTCGCCCATCACGCGGGCCAGCGCCATCATGATGCCGCCGATGATGCCGGACATCGCCGTCGGCAACACGATCTTCATGATCGTCTTCCACTTGGGCACGCCCAGCGCGTAGGAAGCCTCGCGCAGGTCGTCCGGGACGATCCGCAGCATCTCTTCCGACGAGCGGACGACCACCGGGATCATCAGCAGCACCAGGGCCAGTGACACCGCGAAACCGCTGCGCGGCAGGCCGAACGTGGTGATCCAGAGCGCGTAGATGAACAGCGCGGCGACGATCGAGGGGACACCGGAGAGGATGTCGACCATGAACGTCGTGGCCTTCGCGAGCTTGCCCCGGCCGTACTCGACGAGGTAGATCGCGACGAGCATGCCGATCGGCACCGCGATGACCGCGCAGACGAGGCCCTGCAGCAGGCTGCCGATGATCGCGTGCAGCACGCCGCCGCCGACCTCGTCGGACAGGTAGTTGCCCAGGTCCTGCGACCACCAGTTGCTGTACGGGATGCGCTTGATGCCGTTCGCGACCACCGTGTAGAGCACCCACACGAGCGGGACGACGGCGATGAGGAACGACAGCCAGACGAGCGTCGTCGCGATGCCGTTCTTGACCTTGCGGGCCAGGCTGACCTGCTGGAACGCGGGGGTCGTGGCAGGGGCTTCGAGCGTGGTGGTCATGCTCAGTCTCCCTTCTTGCCGATGACGGAACGCGCCGCGAAGTTGACGAGGAACGTGAGCACGAACAGCACCAGGCCGGCCGCGATGTACGCGCCGGCCGAGATCTCGTTGTTGAACTCGCTGTAGTTCGCGGCGATCTTCGAGGCGAAGGTGGCACCGCCGTCGAAGAGGCTCCAGTCGAAGTTCTTGCCCTGCGGGATCAGCAGGATGACAGCCAGCGCGATCGTCTCACCGAGCGCGCGGCCGAGGCCGAGCATGGACGCGCCGATGTACCCGGCCTTGCCGAACGGCAGCACCGTCGTGCGGATGACCTCCCACCGGGTGGCCCCGAGGGCGAGCGCGCCCTCCATGTGCGGGGTGGGCGTGCGCTCGAAGACCTCGCGCGAGAGCGACGTGATGATCGGCAGGATCATCACGGCCAGCACGATGCCGGCGGTGAAGATCGTGCCGCGCACGCTCGGCGCGACGTTGCCGGGCGCCAGCAGCGGGAACCAGGAGAACGTGGTGTTGATCCACTGCGAGAACGGCTCGATCGCCGGCGCGAAGACCAGGATGCCCCACAGGCCGAAGATGATCGACGGCACCGCGGCGAGCAGGTCGATGACGTACGCGAAGGGCCGCGCGAGCCGCTTCGGCGCGTACTGGGTCAGGAACAGCGCGATGCCCAGCGAGACGGGCATCGCGATGATCAGCGCCACGACCGACGTCGCCACGGTCACCTCGAGCAGGTCGAGGATGCCGAACGACATGTTGGCGGGGTCGTTGGTCGACCAGCCGTGGTTCGTCAGGAAGTTGGCGTTGTCGGCCTGCAGCGCCGGGATCGCCTGGATCAGCAGGAAGAGCCCGATCAGGCCGATCAGGGCGACGACGAAGACACCCGCCCCGGTGGTCAGGTTCTGGAAGATGCGGTCACCGGGCCGCTTCTTCGGTTTCTCGCTCGCGGGCGGCTCGGGCGCCGCCGGCGGGGCTGCTTGCTCCGAAATCGGGACCTCCGGGGGCGTCGTGGCGGACGACGAACGCCCACCGGGGTCGCCGGTGGGCGTTCGCGTCGAGGATGACTCGCTCATCAGCTACTTCTGACCAGCCTCTATCACTCGGTAATCAGTCGCAATGCCGGTTCAGGAGATCGCCTTGACGGCGGCCAGCACCTTGGTCTGCAGCGACTGCGGGATCGGCACGTAGCCCTTCGAGGACAGCGGCTGCTGACCGTCGGTGGCCGCCACCGTCAGGAACGCCTTGACGGCCTTCGCGACGTTCGGGTCCGCGTACTTCGAGCAGACGATCTCGTAGGTCGTCAGCAGCAGCGGGTAGGCACCCGGGGTGTTGCTGGCGTAGATGCCGTTGAGGTCGAGCGCGAGGTCGTTCGAGCCGTCCTTGAGGAACTTCGCCGCGTCCAGGGACTTCGCCACGTTCGCCGCGTTGAGCTCGACGCCGCCGGAGCCGCTGTCGATGAGGGCCGGGGTCAGGCCGTCCTTGGCGAACGCGCCCTCGACGTAGGTGATGCCGCCGTCGGAGGCCTTCACCGCGGTCGCGACGCCGTTGGAGCCCTGCGCACCGTTGCCGACGCCACCGTTGAACTTCTTGCCGGCGCCCTTGGTCCAGTCCGCCTTCGCGGCCGCGCCCAGGTACTTCTGGAAGTTGTCGGTGGTGCCCGACTCGTCGGCGCGGGAGACGACCTGGATCGGCTTGTCCGGCAGGTTCAGGCTCTCGTTGCCCTTGACCGCCTTGATGGCCGGGTCGTTCCACTTGGTGATGCCACCGCTGAAGATCTTGGCGGTCACCGACGGGGTCAGCGTCAGCTTGTCGACGCCGGACAGCTTGTAGGCGACCGCGATCGGGCCGACGACCAGCGGGATGTTCCAGGCGTCGCTGGCGCAGCGGGCCTTGGCGGCCGCGGCGTCGGCGTCCTTGATCGGCGAGTCCGAGCCGCCGAAGTCGATCTGGTTGGCGTTGAACTGCTTGACGCCCGCGCCCGAGCCGCTCGGGTTGTAGTTGACCTGCTGGCCGGCGCACTTCTTGCTGTACTGCTGCGTGAAGATGTCGATGGCGTTCTTCTGGGCCGACGAACCTTCCGCGGAGAGCGGGCTCTTGCCACCGCACTCCACGTCGGCGGTGCCGGTGGCAGCGGGGGCCGAAGCCGAGTTCGAGCTACCGCTGTTGGACGCCGCAGGGTCGGTGCCACAGGCGGCGAGCACGAGGGCGGCGCTCGCGACGATGCCCACCGCGCTCAGGGGCCGCATGATCTTCACTGCTGTTTCCTCCATCAGGAGCTTGACCGGGTCGTCGCGGCGTGCTGCCGCGCCGGATCCGGACATTAGGCAGCGCCGGTGGACGGGTGACCCTCTCCAGGTGAACGAAAAGTGAACAAGGCTACGGATGTGAGGAGTGCTACTACCCCGATAGGGTGCCGTGTCCGGGCCGTGACCTGCGCGTTCGCACACCGTGACGAGGTGTTCGCGCGGCGTCCATCGTGGTCACCGACCGTACTGGACGTCGGTTTCGTGACGCGTGAACCCGAGCTTGGTGTAGACCGCGAGTGCCGGGGCGTTGTCGCCCTCGACGTACAGGATGATCTGCCGCAGCCCGCGGCTCGCGAGGTACCGCAGGCCGGCGAGCGTCAGCGCCCGCCCGAGCCCGCTGCCCTGCGCCGCCGGGTCGACGCCGACGACGTAGACCTCGCCGACGCGCTCGCCGCCGAACCGGCCCGGCGTGGGCTCGTGGACCTTCGTCCAGTGGAAGCCGATGACCTCGCCATTTTCTTCGGCGAGGAAGAAGCCGTCGGCGTCGAACCAGGCGCGCGCCTCGTCGGCGCGGATGTCGTCGGCGGTCAGCGCGCCCTGCTCGGGGTGCCAGTCGAAGGCCCGCGCGTTGACCCGGACGACGGCGTCCTCGTCCTGGCCCGGGACGAACGTGCGCAGCGAGACGCCGTCACGCAGCCGCGGCTCCGGCCAGTCCGCGCCCTCGACGTCCGTGTGCAGGATGAGCAGCTCGCGCTTGCGCTCGAAGCCGGTCTTCAGCGCCAGCTTCCGCGCCGCCGGGTGGTCGCCGTGCGCCCAGATGCGGAACCCGACGGCGGCGCGCTCGTCGACCGCCTGCAGGAGCTTCGCGCCGTAACCGCGGTCGCGGTGGGCGGGGTGCACGAACAGCTCGGCGACCTGGTGCCCGAACGAGTCGCCGGTGGTGTCGAGGTGGGCGTAGCCGACGACCTCGCCTTCGACGCAGGCGACCAGGTGCTCGCCGCCGTCGAACTCACCGGGCAGCGCGCCCTCGGGTTCGACCTCCGGCCGCCCGTCGGCGTCGCGGACGGCCAGCAGCAGCCCGCGGACGTCGTCGAGCTGCTTGTCGTCCAGTTCCTGGCGCCACTCGCCGTCTCCAGTCACCCTGCGACCGTACCCGCGACAGAGGCAACGCGAAGGCTGTCACCGCGTCCTGGAAAGTGTGATGGCGTCAGTGCGCGAGCTCGGGGGTCTCCGCCGGTGCTTCGGCCGGGACGGGCGCCTGGCGCGGAACGCCGCCCTTGGCCGGCCGCTCGAACTTGTAGCCGACGTTGCGCACGGTGCCGATCATCTGCTCGTGCTCGGGGCCGAGCTTGGCGCGCAGCCGCCGGACGTGCACGTCGACCGTGCGCGTGCCGCCGAAGAAGTCGTAGCCCCAGACCTCCTGCAGCAGCTGGGCGCGGGTGAACACCCGGCCGGCGTGCTGGGCGAGGTACTTGAGCAGCTCGAACTCCTTGTAGGTGAGTTCGAGGGTGCGCTTGCGCAGGCGGGCGGTGTAGGTCGCCTCGTCGATGACCAGCTCGCCGACGCGCAGCTCGGCGTCGACCTGCTGGGAGCCGCCGTCGCGGGTCGTGACCAGCCGCAGCCGGGCGTCGACCTCCGCCGGGCCCGCGGTGGGCAGGAGGATGTCGTCGGTGCGCCACTCGGCGCTCACGGCGACGAGCCCGCCCTCGCCGACGACGGCGATGATCGGGGTCGCGGCTTCGTCCTCGCCGGTGCCCTTGAGCAGCCGGCAGAGGCTCTTCGCCGAGGCCAGGTCGCTGCGGGCGTCGAGGAGGATGACGTCACGGTGGCCCGCGTCGAGCAGGGCCGTCACTTCGGGAGCGCGGACGCGTACGGTGTGCGGCAGCAGGTCCAGTGCGGGGAGCACCGAAGTGGCATCGGCTTCCGCGGTAAGTACCAGAAGGTCCAGGCTCATCAGCCGCACCGCCTTCACAAGTCGTCGCCTCACGGGTGGCGTTCGCCGGTGCTAAGTGAGAATAGCGGCTGAACGGCCGGGCACCTAACCCTTGCTGGATCGATCACACCTGGAGAAACCCCCGGTGTCCCCGACGAACAGGAGTACGGACGCGATGGTGAGCAGGCCCGTGACCCGGGACGACCGACCCGCACCGAGGCCGGACGCGCGGCGCCGCGGGCGCCGGGCCCGCCGCTGGGTGATCGCGCTCGTCGTCCTGGTCCTGCTGCTGGTCGGCGCGGATTTCGGGGCGGCGGCGTACGCCGAGCACATGATTTCGCAGAAGGCGCGCACCCAGCTGCAGCTGACCGACGACCCGTCGGTGACGATCCACGGCTTCCCGTTCCTCACCCAGGCGCTGGGCGGTGACTACAGTCACATCAGCGTGTCCGCCGCCGGCGTGCCCGTCGCCGACAAGCTCCAGGACGTCGCGGTGAACGCCGAACTCGAGGACGTCACCGCGCCGCTGTCGGACCTCACGAACGGCAACACGAAGGCGATCACGATCGGCAAGCTGACCGGCTCGGTGACCATCAAGGCCGCCGACCTCGCACGCCTGTCGCCGCTGGACAAGATCAAGGACCTGCGGATCGAGCCGTCGACCTCCGAGTACGTCCAGAACGGCGACAGCGGGCAGAGCGAGCCGACGCCGACCACGACGACCACCGATGGCCAGGTCGAGCAGGACGAGTCGAGCACGGGTGTCCGCATTTCGGGACACCTTCCGTTCGCGGGCAAGGACCTGGAAATCTTCTGCTTCGCGATGATCGAGGCCGACGCGAAGGGCGGGACGATCGACTTCGTCCCCAAGCGGCTGCAGTTCGGGAATGACCAGGAGACCACGGTCGTTCCCCAGGCGGTGCAGAACGCGCTGTTGCCGAACTTCAAGGCGTCGATCAGCACGAAGGACCTGCCGCTGTCGGTCACCCCGACCGGCGTGCGGGTGCAGAGCGGATCGGTGACGATCAAGGGCGAAGCGACCAACGTGTCCTTCGCGGAGCTGAGCAGGTAAGGAGCGGCCGGTGACGGGGCTGTGGGTGCTCGTGGCGGTGCTGGTGGTGGCTACGGCCGTCGGCCTGCTGCTGAAAGCCCGCAACGGCCGCGTGCGCGAGGCGAAGCCCGTGCGTGAGCTGCCCGGCCCCGTCACCGACGTGCTCGACCCGGCGTCCGCCGTGACGCTGGTCCAGATCTCCACCACCTTCTGCGCGCCCTGCCGGCACGCGAAGGCCGTGCTCGAGCCGCTGGCCGAGCGCACCGACGGCCTGCACCACGTCGAACTCGACGTCACGAACTCCCCGGAGGTCGCGCAGTCGCTGTCCGTGCTGCGGACGCCGACCACGATCGCGCTGACCCCGGACGGCCGGGAGCTGCTGCGCGTCGGCGGCGTCCCCAAGGGCCCCGAACTGCTGGCCGCGCTCCAGCCTCATCTCACGACCCGGACGGCTTGACCAGGGATTGTCCCGGCTTCTGGGAATCGTCCCAAGGTATGAACGTGGTTCCCACTCTGAGGGAGCTCTGGGTACCCTCGCACCCGTGACCGGGCTGACCACCTTCTTGACGCAGCGACGCGCAGTCGACCTCTGCCGCGTCCGCAGCAGCCTGTGTCGCGCTTCCTCCGACCGGCGCTGACGCACGTCCGGTCTTCACCAGCCCCGATGCCGCTGACGCGTGCCGTTCGCACGCACCCTGCCCTGCTCCAGCTGGAGGAACCATGTCCGCCGGACCGGCCGTCGACCCGCGTGGCCCGCGGTTCGCCGCCATCCTGACCACGATCGTGCTCGCGGTCGTCCTGGTCACCCAGTGGTGGCCGCTGCTGGCGATCCAGACCGTCGTGTTCGCCATCGGCGCGTTCGTCGGGCTCAAGCCCGCGCCCTACTCGATCGTGTACCGCGCGCTCGTGGCTCCGCGCCTCGGCCCGACCGACGAGCGCGAGGACGCGGCGCCGCTGCGGTTCGCCCAGGCCGTCGGGTTCGTCTTCGCCCTCGTCGGCACGATCGGCTTCGCGGTGGGGATCACCCCGCTCGGCATCGTCGCGACGGCGTTCGCACTGTTCGCGGCCTTCCTCAACGCGGCTTTCAACTTCTGCCTCGGCTGCGAAATGTACTTGCTGATCAAACGCTTCACCCCCGCCCGCGCGTCCTGAAAGTCCAACCCAGAAAGAGAGTTCTGTTCTCATGAGCCGTGAAGACGTCCTGGTCACCACCCAGTGGGCCGAGGAGAACCTGGACACCCCCGGCGTCGTGTTCGCCGAGGTCGACGAGGACACCACCGCCTACGACGCCGGCCACATCCGGGGCGCGGTGAAGTTCGACTGGCGCAAGGACCTGCAGGACGGGGTGCGCCGCGACTTCGTCTCCAAGGAGGGCTTCGAGAAGCTCCTGTCGGAGAAGGGGATCTCGAACGACGACCTCGTCGTCCTCTACGGCGGCAACAACAACTGGTTCGCGGCGTACGCGTACTGGTACTTCAAGCTGTACGGCCACGACAAGGTCAAGCTGCTCGACGGCGGCCGCAAGAAATGGGAGCTCGACGGCCGCGAGCTGAACTCGGACGAGGTCAAGCGCGACGCGACCCAGTACCAGGCCCAGGACCAGGACCTCTCGCTGCGGGCGTTCCGCGACGAGGTCGTCCAGTCGATCGGCTCGAAGAACTTCGTCGACGTCCGTTCGCCCGACGAGTTCTCCGGCAAGCTGCTCGCCCCGGCGCACCTGCCGCAGGAGCAGTCCCAGGTTCCCGGCCACATCCCCGGCGCGCTGAACGTGCCGTGGGCGAAGGTCGCCAACGAGGACGGCACCTTCAAGACCGAGGAAGAGATCAAGGAGCTCTACAAGGACGAGGGCATCGACGAGGGCAAGGGCACCATCGCCTACTGCCGCATCGGCGAGCGCTCCTCCATCGCCTGGTTCGCGCTCCACGAGCTGCTGGGCTACGAGGACGTCAAGAACTACGACGGTTCGTGGACGGAATACGGCTCGCTGGTCGGCGTGCCGGTCGAGTTGGGAGCCAAGTGATGGCGGTAGACGACAGCTGCGGCGCACCGGTCCAGGAGGCCACGCCGGCCGACTTCGACACGCGGGGCCAGGTCGTGCTCGCCGGCAAGGTGACCGGCGCGGACGGGCCGGTCGGCGGCGCGTTCGTCCGGCTCCTGGACGGCGGCGGCGACTTCACCGGCGAGGTGGTCTCCTCGGCCGAGGGCGACTTCCGCTTCTACGCGGCGCCGGGCGAGTGGACGGTGCGCGCGCTGCACCGCACGGGCAACGGCGAGGCCTCCGTCACGGCGGAGGGGCCGGGCCTGCACCAGCTGGCCATCTCGGTCGGCTGACGTTCGTTCTTCGGGAAGGGCACCTCCACACCGGCGGAGGTGCCCTTCCTGGCGTTTCCGGCCGGGTGACTGTGCTCACCGTGCCGACCCTGGGCGGCGCCGGGGGCGGGGCGGCGGACTAAGCTGCCAGCCGTGGAAGCCTTGTTTACGACCCTCCTGGTGCTGGCGGGCGTCGCGATCACCTGGTTCGCCGTCTACGTCGTTTACCGGCTGTACGCGGACCAGCGCTGACCCATGACCGCCAGCGGCGACGAAGCCATCGCGGCAGCGGAGGCCCGTGCGGAGAGCACCCGCACGCGCAACCTCCCGCTGTGGGACGACCTGCCCATCCCGAACGACACCGCGAACCTGCGTGAGGGACCGAACCTCAACGACGCCTGTCTCGCGCTGCTGCCGCTCGTCGGCGTCTGGCGCGGGGAAGGCGAGGTCGACTACCCGACCATCGACGGCCCCCGCAAGTTCGCGCAGCAGCTGACGATCTCCCACGACGGCCGCCCCTTCCTGATCCACGAGGCCCGCGCCTGGCTGCTGGACGACGACGGCAACGTCATCCGCCCCGCCGCCCGCGAGTCCGGGTTCTGGCGGCCGCAGGAGGACGACACCATCGAGCTGCTGCTCACCCACAACACCGGCATCGTCGAGCTGTACTACGGCAAGCCGCGCAACCAGACGTCCTGGGAGCTCGGCACCGACGCGGTGATCCGCACGGCCACGGCCAAGGACGTCACCGCGGCCCAGCGGCTGTACGGCCTGATCGAAGGCTCCCTCGGCTACGTCGAGGAACGCGCGATGGTGGGCCAGGAGATGCAGCCGCACTCCTCGGCCCTGCTGCGCCGCGTCGTCGGCTGACGCCGTGCGCTGGCGGCCGTGTGGCGCGGACGCCGCCCTGCTCGACTGCGACTCCCTCGAGCAGATGCGGGCGGCCCACGCGACCGTGGCGGCCGCCCGCCCGGCCGGAGTCGTCGACCTCGTGCCCGGCGCCCGCAGCCTGCTCGTCGTCGGCGGGGTCGCCGCCGTGAAAGCCCTGCTCGACGACGCCGATCTGACGCACCCGCCCGCCGGCGAACCGCGCGAAGTGACCCTCGACGTCCGCTACGACGGCGAAGACCTCGCACTCGTCGCGTCGGACGCCGGGATGTCCGTGGACGCCGTCGTCGAGCTGCACACCGAAGCCGTCTACACGGTCGCGTTCACCGGTTTCGCGCCCGGCTTCGGCTACCTGACCGGGCTTCCAACCCAGCTTCAGCAGCCGCGGCTGAAGTCCCCGCGCACCCGCGTCCCGGCCGGGTCGGTGGGCCTGGCGGGCGAGTTCACCGGCGTCTACCCGCGCGAATCGCCGGGTGGCTGGCGGCTGCTCGGCCACACGTCGGCGACGCTGTTCGACCCGCACGCCGACCCGCCCGCGCTCTTCGCGCCGGGCGACCGCGTCCGCTTCCGGTGCGTCCGGTGAGGTCCCTCGAAGTGCTCGACCCGGGGCGGTACGCGCTGGTCGAGGACCTGGGCCGGCCCGGCTACGCGCACCTCGGGGTCGCGCCGTCCGGCGCGCTGGACATCGCGTCGCTGCGGCTCGCGAACCGGCTGGTCGGCAACCCCGCGGCGGCCGCGGGCATCGAAGCCCTGCTGGGCGGCATCGAGGTGCGGCTCACCGCCTCGGCGACGGTCGCGGTGACCGGGCCGGCCGTCGAGGTCGCCGTCGACGGCCGCTCCTTCGGCTCCCACGTCCCGGTGCCGGTGCGCGCCGGCCAGACGCTGACGGTCGGCACGCCGTCGACCGGCCTGCGCTGCTACCTCGCGGTGTCCGGCGGGATCGCCGTCGAGGAGGTGCTGGGCAGCCGCTCCCGCGACGTCCTGTCCGGTATCGGTCCCGAACCGCTGACGGGCGGCGACGTGCTCCCGCTCGGCGAGCCCGGCATCCCGGTGGGCGCGGACGTCGTCGTCCCGGCGCCGGCACCCGCCGAACTGGTAGTCCCGGTGACGCTCGGCCCGCGCGACGACTGGCTCGACGACCCGGCGCGCGGGCTCTCCGCGTGGTGGACCGTCACGGCGGAGTCCAACCGCGTCGGCCTGCGCCTCGACGGGACGCCGTTGCGCCGCGCGATCGACGGCGAACTGCCCAGCGAGGGGGTCGTCACGGGCGCGATCCAGGTGCCGCCGAGCGGGCTGCCGGTGGTGTTCCTCGCCGACCACCCGACGACCGGCGGCTACCCCGTCGCGGCCGTCGTGCGGCCCACCGCGCTGAGCGCGCTCGCCCAGGCCCGGCCGGGCACCCGCGTCCGGTTCCGGCTGTCCTGAAAGTCCGGTACCGCTACGCGAGTGAGACCCGGATCACCCGGTGCACCCGTCCGCGTGAGTCCTGGAACCATGTCGCGCCGCCACCCGTCCTGATAGGCGTGGAACAGGTGACGATCAGCGGTGGCACGGGTTTTCTCGACGTGAACACGCGGGTGCGGGCGGAGCTGCCCCAGTCGCTGCGGATCGCGCTGGCCACCGGTCAGCTGCGCCGCCCGCTCGCCACCACGCTCGGGCCGGTCCTCGACCTGCTCGTCGACGGCGACTACCGGGTCAGCGGCCCGGAACGGCTGTCCGAAGACCAGCCGGTCACCCCGACCGACACCTGGCCGCCGTCCGACGAGGCCCGCGTCGGCTACTACCGGACCGCCATCCGCACCGGCCACCGCCCGGTCGCGGTCCTGCTGGCCGACGGCGACCGCGAGCTGATCATCGACGGCCACCACAAGATCGCCGCCTACCGCGCCGAAGCGGTCGCGCCCGCCGTCGTCCGGATCCGCCTCGGTCAGGCGTACTCGGCCTCGTAGGCCGCCACGAGCTCGGCGTACACCGCCGACGAGTCCGGCAGCCGCCCGCCGTCCAGCGTGTGCACGCGGGTCAGCTTGCGCACGCTCGACGCCATGAAGACGCCGTCGCCCTCGACGAGGTCGCGCACGGTCAGCGGCTCCACCTTGACCACCCAGCCGGCCTTCTCCGCGCCGCGGAACAGCGCGGCCTGGGTGGTGCCCGGCAGGATGCCGATGCTCGACGGCGGCGTATAGAGCGTCCGCCCCTTCGCGAGCACCACGGTCGACGTCGGCCCTTCGAAGATCGAACCGTCGGCGGCGGTGAAAATCACATCATCGGCGCCCCGGCGGCCGGCTTCGCGCACGGCCGCCATGTTCATCGCGTACGACAACGGCTTCGCGCCCAGCAGCAGCCAGGGCGCGCGCTCGGCGAGGTCCGGCGTGAACCCGCGTTCGAGGGTGATCGCGGCGACGCCTTCGGCGCGCGCCTTCAAGATCGACGCCGGCACCTCGGAACCGAGGGCGAACCCGGTCGGGGCGGCGGCCGGATCGCCGTCGGATCCCCTGGTGTACACCAGTTTCAGCGTCATTTCGCGGCCGCCGGTCCACCGCTCCAGCACCTGCGCGACCACGCGTTCCCACGCGGCGAGGTCGGGCTCGGGCAGGTCGAGCATGGCCGCCGAGCGGGCCAGCCGCTCGAGGTGCGGGCGCAGTTCACGGGGCTTGCCGTCGACGACCAGGATCGTCTCGAAGACGCCGTCGCCGCGCAGCAGACCGAGGTCGTCGACCTTGATCTGGGCGGCTTCGGGGTCGGCCGGGGTTCCGTCGAGGAGGACGAGCACGCGCATGCCGACACCGTACTCACCTAGGCTTGGGGGTATGCCGTACCGCTCGCCGCTGCTGGACGTGCCCGGATCGATCCCTCCTCCTGACGACCACCCCGAAGCCGGCGTCCCCTGGCACTGGGGAGACCCCTTCGCGGAGCAGCGCACGGCGTCGCGCGGCGCCGTCGTGATCGACCGGTCGCACCGCGAGTTCCTCGCCGTCAGCGGCGAAGAACGGCTGTCGTGGCTGCACCTGGTGATCTCGCAGCACGTGACCGAACTCGCCGAGGGCTCCGGCACCGAAGCGCTGGTGCTGGACAGCCAGGGCCGCGTCGAGACGCACATGGTCGTCGCGCACCTCGACGGCACCGTCTACCTCGACACCGACCCCGGCACGAGCGTCACCAGCGCGCTGCCCAAGGGCGGCCCCCAGACGCTGCGCGAGTACCTCGAAGCGATGAAGTTCTGGTCCAAGGTGGACATCCGCGACGCGACCGAGGAGCTCGCGCTGCTCACCGTGCTCGGCCCGGACGCCGAGCGCGTGCTGAGCGCGGCCGGCGTCGAGATCGGCCCGGAGCCGTACGCGGTCGCCGCGCTGCCGGACGGCGGGTTCGCGCGGCGGATGCCGTGGCCCGGCCGGTGGAGCGTCGACCTGGCGGTGCCGCGCGCCTCGCTGCTGGACTGGTGGAAGCGGCTCACCGACGCGGGCGCCCGCGCGGCGGGCAGCTGGGTGTTCGACGCCCTGCGCGTCGAGTCGCTGCGACCGCGGCTGGGCGTGGACACCGACGAGCGCACGATCCCGCACGAGGTGGGCTGGGTCGGCTCGGCCGCGCACGTCGCGAAGGGCTGCTACCGCGGCCAGGAGACGGTGTCGAAGGTCCACAACGTGGGACGCCCGCCGCGCAACCTCCTCCTGCTGCACCTCGACGGCTCGCCCGAGGTCACGCCGGAGACCGGCGACCCGGTGCTGCTCGACGGCCGGACCGTCGGCCGGATCGGCACGGTGATCCAGCACCACGAGCTCGGCCCGATCGCGTTGGCGCTGGTCAAGCGGTCCACTCCGGTAGGCGCCGAGCTGCTGACCGGCTCGGAAGACAACCTCGTCCAGGCGGCGATCGACCCCGATTCCGTCCCGTCGGAGCAGCCTGCACCCGGCCGTGCGGCGGCGGCGCAACTTCGTGGTTGAACCAAAGCCCCTGACAGCGAGATCACGCTCAACCGGGATAAACTGCGCTGTGATCGAAGTGCGGCCCGGCGGCAGGCGGCGGATCGACCGCGTGCTCGGCCCGGGGTACCTCAGCGGCCTGGGTGAGTTGCCGCTGAAGGTGCTGCGCGAGCGGCGCGACGAAGCCGCGCAGGAAGAGACGGACCTGTCCTACCTGCGCCGGCTACTGCACGCGCGGATCGACATCGTGCGCGCGGAGCAGGCTCGGCGCAGCTCCGGCGGCGAGTCGAGCATCGTCGACCAGCTGGCCACGATCCTCGCCGACAACGCGCTGGGCCCGGCCGCGGGTTCCGGCCGCCACCAGCAGCTCGAGCCGTCCCGCGCCGGCGAGCACCGGCGGCACGCGGAGGCCTTGATCGGCGACACCGACCTGACCGACGTCGAGTCTCTGACGGACGAGAAGCTCGCCTCCGCTTTGGACACCTACGCCAGCGAAGAGCTGTCGGTTTCGTCCTTCCGGCGCGAAGTGCAGGGCGTGATGGACACGCTCAACGCGGAGATCGCGAAGCGCTACCAGCAGGGTTCGGCCACTGTGGACGAGTTGCTGGAGAGCGAAGGCGGGCACGGCGAGTGACGAACCCCGTCCTCGCGGAAGTCGTCCGATCCGGTTTCGTGGAGAGCGTCCACCGCGGCGCGCTCGTGATCACCGGCCCCGAAGGCGACGCGCGCCTTGCCCTCGGCGACGTGACTTCGCCGGTCTTCCCGCGTTCCTCGAACAAGCCGCTGCAGGCGATCGGGATGCTGCGGTCCGGACTGGACTTCACGGGCGAGGAGCTGGCGCTGGCGTGCGCGTCGCACTCCGGCGAGCCGGGGCACGTGAAGCGGGTGCTCGAACTGCTCAGCGCGGCCGGGCTGCGCGAAGACGACCTGGCGTGCCCACCGGACTTCCCGCTGCATATCCCGAGCATGCGCGACGCCGCCGAGCCGCGGCGCGTGATGATGAACTGCTCCGGCAAGCACACGGCGATGCTGACGACCTGCGTCCGCGCCGGCTGGCCGACGTCCGGGTACGAGTCCCCGGACCACCCGCTGCAGCAGGCGCTCGCGGCCACGGTGGCGGAGCTGACGGGCGAACCGATCGCCCACACGGGAGTCGACGGCTGCGGCGCGCCGCTCTTCGCGTTCTCCTTGACGGGCCTGGCCCGCGCGTTCGGCCGGGTGGCGGCCGCGGCTTCGGGTCCCGCGTCGGAGGTCGCTTCTGCCATGCGCGCGCACCCGTGGCTGGTGGCGGGGACGGGCCGCGAGGACACCGTGCTGATGTCCACCGTGGACGGTCTGGTCGCCAAGGGTGGCGCGGAAGGTGTCCACGCGTTCGCGCTCCCGGACGGGTTCGCGGTGGCGATGAAGATCGACGACGGCAACAAGCGGGCCTGCGCGCCCCTGGCCGTCGAGGCGCTGCGGTACCTGGGCGTGGACGTCTCGGGGCTTGACGAGCTGGCCCGCGGCTCGGTGCTCGGGGCCGGGCGTCCGGTCGGCGAGGTGCGGGTGCCCGAGCTGCGCTGAGCAGCCCCCGTTTTCCACGCTACCGGTGGGCACCGACAGTTCTGGGGAACGGAAGGCGTCGCCGGGCTAGTTCGAACGTTCCTTCGACGCCAGGTCGCCCCAGAACTCGCGCAGGTCGGAGAACAGCTCGGCCAGTTCCTCGACGTTGCCCGAGCGCAGCGCGTCCAGGATGTCGTGGACCTCGTCCGCGGTGTTGTCGGACTCGAGGATCGGGTCGGCGAACAGCTGGACCAGCCCGCCGTAGTCGAGCTCGACCACCGAGTCCGCGTGGAAGTTGTCCAGCCACCGCCGCGTCTCGAACAGCACGCGCCCGGGTCCGGAGTCGCCGAACGTCTGCTCCAGCAGCTCGCCGGCCTCGCGCGCCCGGTGCTGCGCGTCGGCGAGGGTGGTCCGCCAGGAGAGTTCGCGCTTCGGGTCGTCGCGGCCGCTGCCGAGCACCAGCCGGCGCTCGTCCGGGTCGATCAGCACGAACCAGGGCAGCGGGACGGTCCACGTCGTCGACAGTGTGTGCGCGGCCGTCGTGCTCAGGTCCGCCATCGCCGACTTCGTCCGCGCGCGGATCGTCTCCTGCGTGAAGCCGCCTTCGTCGAGGACGACGTTCTTCAGCGCCGGGTGCGCGTCCCCGAGGAACGTGACCAGCGCCGCGGCCGAACGGGCCCGCAGCTCCAGCGGGCAGACGAACGGCCCCTGCCCGGCCCGGCCGTCCGGCAGGTCCTCGGGCGCGAGCACCAGGACGTCGGTCAGCAGGCTCGGTGCGGGACGCCCGTCGGCGAGCTCGGCGGGCAGCAGCCGCCGCGGCGCCGCGACCTGTGACTTGAGCCACATGGCCTGCTCGCGCACCCCCGCGTCCGTCCGCCGCAGCTTGGCCGCCGCGACGGCCGCGCGCAGCCGTTCGTCCGGCGGCTCGCCCAGGGCGAGCAGGGGTTCGTACACCCGCAAGTAGGCCGCGAAGGGACGGAGCACGAGTAGATCGTGGCACGCCTACCTGCGCCGATCGCCACCGACCGGCCGGTAACCGGTGTCCGCCGGACACTGTCACCACCGGCACACCGTGCCACGTCGCATCCAACCCCCCGGACACGGTACGGTGTGAGCAGGAAAGAATTGTCGAGACGATGCGGGGCCGCCGATTCCCCCGGCCGCCCCGCCCCTGTGCGAGGGGGTCGAGCCATGGGGCGCGGCCGGGCTAAGGCCAAGCAGACGAAGGTGGCGCGCGAGCTCAAGTACAGCTCGCACGAGACCGACTTCGATGCTTTGCAGCGCGAGCTGTCGAGTAACTCCTCCAGCAGTCATTACGAGGAGTCCGACAGCGAAGATCAAGACCCGTACGACGACGGGTACGACGAGTACCGTCGTTGAGCACGCGTAACCGCGCGAGGGCGAGCCGGGCACGACCTGGTCACCGCCCTCGCGCGCTGCGTGCTGCCCAAGTACGGGGCCTGCGAAGCGATGAAGGAGTGAGCCGGTGGTAAGTCGGGTTGGAGTCGTCGGGGCGGGCCTCATGGGGTCCGGCATCGCCGAGGTGCACGCCCGGTCCGGGTTGGACGTCGTGGTCACCGAGGTGAACCAGCCGGCGCTCGACGCGGGCAAGGCCCGCATCGAGAAGTCGCTGCAGCGCGGCGTCAAGAACGGCAAGCTGTCCCCCGAAGACGCCGACGCGGCATTGGGCAGGCTCCGCTTCACGACGGACATCGCCGAGTTCGCCGACCGCGAACTGGTCGTCGAGGCGATCCTCGAGCAGGAGCAGGCGAAGGTCGACGTCTTCCGCCAGCTGGACAAGATCGTCGAGGCGGAGGACGCGCTGTTCGCGTCCAACACGTCGTCGATCCCGATCATGAAGCTGGGCATGGCGACGAGCCGGCCGCAGCAGGTGGTCGGCATCCACTTCTTCAACCCGGTGCCGGTGCTGCCGCTGGTGGAGCTGGTGCCCTCGCTGCTGACGAGCGAGGAGACGGCCCGCCGCGCGGAGGAGCACGCGACGACGGCCCTGGGCAAGACGGTCATCCGCTCCCAGGACCGCGCCGGGTTCATCGTGAACTCGCTGCTGGTGCCGTACCTGCTCTCGGCGATCCGGATGATCGAGTCGGGCTTCGCGTCGGCGGAGGACATCGACCGCGGCATGGAGCTGGGCACCGCGCACCCGATGGGCCCGCTGCGCCTGTCCGACCTGATCGGGCTGGACACGATCAAGGCCATCGCGGACTCGATGTACGCGGAGTTCAAGGAGCCGCTGTACTCGTCGCCGCCGCTGCTGCTGCGCATGGTGGACGCGGGCCTGCTGGGCAAGAAGACCGGCCGGGGCTTCTACTCCTACGGCTGACCTCGGGTGAACTCGACGGGCGCGTCAAAGGCGGCCCGCCTGGCGGCGCGCCGCAGAACGGCGAGGACGGCCGGCCCGAGCAGCACGATCGCGACGGCGTTCGTGATCGCGCGGCCGGTGTCCCAGCCGAGCGTCGACGTGAGGATCGTGAACGCCGCGAACCGCTGCAGGTTGTCGAGCAGCGGCGCGCCGGGCACGAACCCGAGCTGGGTGCTGGTGCCGGCGAGGAACGGCCACGACCACAGGCTCATCAGGAGCCCGAAGAAGTAGGCCGCGAAGACCCCGTACGCGACGAGCATGGCGATTTCCGCTTTGCCGCGCGGTTTCCGCGGCAGCAGCCCGGCCCCGAGCCCGATGAGCGAAGACGCGAGCATCTGGAACGGCAGCCACGGCCCGACGCCGGCGGTGAGCAGCGCGCTGGTGAACAGGGACGCCGAGCCCAGCACGAAGCCGAATCCGGCTCCGAACACGCGCCCGGCGAGGACGAGCAGGAAGAAGACCAACTCGATCCCGCCGGTGCCGGCGCCGAGGGGTCGTAGCCCGGCGTTGACGGCCGAGAGAACGCCGAGCAGGGCGAGGGCTTTGGCGTCGATGCCGCCACGGGACAGTTCGGCGAGGACGACCAGGATCAGCACCGGCAGGGTCGCCATGAAGACGAACGGGGCATCCGCGGTGTGCGCGGCCGCGGTGGGTTGCGGGTGCGCGAAGAGGGGCCAGCAGAACATGGCCAGGCCGAGGACGGTCGCGACCCCGAGGACCAGCGCCGGTTGGAGGGTGACGCGGACCGCGCGGGTCCGCTCGCCGAGGAAGTCAGTCATGCCGAGGCCTCCGAGCGGCACCGCGGGTTGAGGCCGGCGGCCGGGCGGGTGTTCGACGCCGGCCGGGCATCAGCTGACGCGTGGCTTGCCGAGCCGGCACCCACACCTCGGAGCGTGCCGAGGCGGTGTGCAACCGGCCGGGCCGCCGCTCGCCGCGGGCTTCGGAGCGCGCCGAGGCGCTGAGCAACCGGCTGGGCCGCCGCTCGCCGCGGGCTTTGGCGTCCGGCCGACCGAACCACCACGGCATCACCGGGCACCTCCAAGCACCGACCGCCGACCGGGCCATCGCTCG
>NZ_JBGDMD010000014.1:0-222568 GCF_041679295.1 Amycolatopsis kentuckyensis
CGCTGCCGGCCGTGTTCTGGCTTCGGATCGGGGTGCGGGGGAGTCTGGGTCCTCGTCGGTGCCCGTTCTCGGGGGCCTCTCGCCTTTGGCGTCGGCCTTCGTGGTGAGGCGGCGGGCAGTCGTTCAGGCGGCGGTTGGCGGATGGCATGAACGAGTCGTCGATGACCATCGAAGCTCGGCGTCCCGCTGAAGCGCCTCTTCGGCCCAGCCTTCCGCGGGCGGTGGTGTCAGGTGGAGCATCGCCCCACCCGACTTTGCCGGAGCCCTGCCAGGGAAGGGCGGGGGCCCCGGAGGCCCGGTCCTGGCTCAGCGGGCCACGGCCACCCGCGGCGCCGGGTGGGACCAGCTACGTGTCCCCAGCCGATACCGCCGAGAAGCCCCGAGCGTCCTGAATGACCCATACAGGACCTCCCAAGCCCTGAATGACCCATTCAAGACCTCCCAAGCCCTGAATGAGTCATCCAAGACATCGGCAAGCCGAGCCGGGTCTCACCGCGAAGCGGCCACCCGCAACGCCCGATAAACGAACTGCTGATCCCCCAGCCGATGCCGCAGATCCCGCTCCAACCCCGCGATCGGATACAGATTCTGCGGCGCCCGCGAGTCCTTGTACTCCACCGACGCGAACCGCCCCAGCACCGACTGCGTCAAGTTCGCCAACGCCGCCACCTCCGCGCGCCCCAGATGCGGCGCCGCCTCCACGCGGACCACCCCCGACCACGGCGGTCCGCCCACCGACGGCAGCCTCAAGTACCACGAATGCCGGACCCACGTCGTCCCCATCAGGAACACCGGTGTCCGCTGGTGAGGCGCCAGGCGGCCGACCATCGCGTTGAGCTCGCCCGGCAAGTACGTCGTCTGGTGGCTCTTGATGAACCCCACCGCCCGGGGCAGGTGCGTGCGGCCGCTCAACGGCCCGTCCACCACCAGCAAGTCGCTCCCGACGTGGCCCGCGATCGCCTCGCGGGCGTCCATCGCCGTCTTCAGCTCGGTCTCGGCCAGGCGCTCCTGCAGCAACGACGACAGCACCACCGCCAGCGGCTTGTCGTCCTTGGCCGTCGTGGAGAAGGCCTCGTACACCCCTGCCGACGTCGGGATGCCGGCGGCTTCGGACGCCACCGTGAACACCCCGCGCCGGACGTCCGTCCCGACCACGTGCGCCCGCCCGTCGCAGCAGCACACCACCCCCGCCGCGTAGGACGCGCACAGCCCGATCGATGCCGAGTTCGTCCCGGCCGGGTCGTCGATCCAGACGCGGGCGTCGATGCGGCGGACGCCGTCGACGAACAACACCGCGTCGGGCGGCGAGACCGGCGATGGGTCGATCGGGGCCCATTCCTCCGTCGGCACCTCGACTTCGAGCTCGACCTCGGCGCCCGAGCGCGCCAGCTCCTCGGCCTCCATCGAGCTGCCGTAGCCCGGGTCCCACGAGTCGACGCTGAAGTGCATCCCGGCCACCGCCGTCATGCGCCCTCCCTGCTGATGTGCGAGCCGGAGCCGTCGCGGGTGACCAGGAACCGCACCGGCACGCGCTCGGCCAGCGCCGGCACGTGCGTGATCACCCCGACCATCCGCGACCCGGTCGCGGACAGGTTCTCCAATGTGGACGCCACGACGTCGAGGGTCGCCTCGTCCAGGGTGCCGAAGCCCTCGTCGAGGAAGATCGACTCCAGCTTGGTCGCCCCTTCTGCGGCCATCGCACCCAGCTGCGAAGACAGCGCGAGGGCCAGCGAGAGCGACGCCTGGAACGTCTCGCCGCCCGACAGCGTCTTGACCGGCCGGCGGGCGTCGGCCTCGTTGTGGTCCACCACCAGGAAGTCGCCCTTGTCGTGGGTCAGCTCGAACTGGCCGCCGGACAGCTCCAGCAGCGACGCCGACGCCTCCGCGACGAGCGTGTCCAGCGCCCCGGCGATCAGCCAGCGCGGGAACTTGTCCGAGCGCAGCAGATCCGCGAGCAGCCGCGCGACCTGGGCTTCGGACTCCGCGGCCGCGATGTCGCCGTGCAGGCCCGCCACGCGCGCCACGCGCCGTTTCATCTCGGTGTGGTCGGCTTCCGCGCGCGCCCGCGCGGTGGCCAGCGCGACCGGCACCCGGTCGCGCACCGGCCCCTCGGGCAGGGCGACGCCCAGCGCGGTGACGTCGTCGACGACCGCGCGTTCGGCCGCCCGCAACGCTTCGGCCGTTTCGCCCTCGGCCGTCGTCGCGACGGCCAGGCGGTCGCGGTGCTCGTTCGCCTGCCCGGCCGCCCAATCCGTCAACGCGGTCCACGCCCCGAGCAGGCTGTCTCCGTCGATCGGCGGGGCGCCGAGGCTCACCAAGGGGTCGCGGGCGCGCGACAGCCGCTGCCGTTCGGCGTCGACCTGCGAAGCGATGCGCGCCTGGGCTTCGGCGGCCTGTTTCGCGGCGCCGCGGGCGGTCCGCAGCTCCGCGTCCGCCCGCTTCGCGGCTTCTTCGAGCGAAGCGACCTTCGCCAGCTGCTCGGCGACGACCTCGGCGGCGGGCGCGTCCGCCAGGCTCTCGCCCAGTTCGCCGTGCCGGCGGCGGGTGGTCGTGAGCGTGGTGCTCGCCGACTGCTCGGCCAGCGCCGCCTCTCCCGCCCGTTTCCGCCGCTGCTCGGCGGTCCGCTCGGCCGAGGCGAGGTCGTCCGCCGCGACGACGGCTTCCTTGCCCGCGGCTTCGGCGGCCGTTTCCCGCGCCGCCAGTGCCGTCCGCCGGTCTTCCAGGCTGGCCGCCGCCCAGGCCGTGAGCCGCTGCCAGCCCGCCGGGACGTCGCCGTCGTCGACCGCGGGCGCGCCCAGCTCAACCAGGGGATCGCGCGCCGCCCGCAGCGCCTCCCTGGCCGCCGCGAACGACTTCTCGACGACGCCGGCCTCGTGCTGCGCCGACGCGCGGTCGGCGCGGGCCGCCGCCAGCTCCTTGTCGGCGGCGTGCGCGGCCTCAGCGACGCGGGTGCGGCCGTCGATCGTCGCCGACAGCCACTCGCCCCGCTCACGCACGGCCGTGACGAGATCGGCGTAGTCCTGCTCGGAAAAACCCGCCTCGACCGGCCGGCGCAGCACCGGCGACTCCGGCGGGCCGTCGACGTCGGCGAGCACCGCACGCAGTTCTTCCGCCTGCGCGGCCGCCGACGCGGCCGAGTCGGCGTCGCGGTCCACGGCCCGCTCCAGCTTGCGCAGCACGGACTCGGCGGCGGCGCGGTCTCGTTCTGCGCGCTCGAGGCGTTCCCCCGCTTCGGCCAGGTGGGCGTGGCCGCCGGCGTCGGGCAGCGTCGCGACTTCCTGCTCGCAGACGGGGCACGGGTGCCCGACGGCGAGCCCGGCCCGCAGCGTCAGCGCCTGCCCGGCCCGTTCGGCGTCGGTCACCGCCGTCTTCGCCGCGGCGACTTCGGCGTCAGCGCGGGCGAAGACACTTCGCGCCGCTTCGAGTTCCGTCCGACGCGCGGCCTGCTCGGGCGCGGCTTTCCGTTGGGTGTCGCACACCGTGTAGAGCGTCCGGGCGTCGGAACGGGCGGCGGCGAGCGGCGCGACGTCCGGCTGGGCGGCCAGCGCCGCGCGCGCTTCGGCGTCGGCGGTTTCGGCGGTACGCAGACGGGCGTCGGCGTCCGCTGTGCGCTTCGCCACTCGCGCCGCTTCCTTCGCCAGGTCCCCGAGATCCGCCGGCGGCTTCAGCCCGGCCAGCCGATCGCGGTCCTGACGGGCGCGCGCCGCTTCGGCGGCCGCGTCCTCGGCCGCCCGCGCGGTGGTGTCCCGCGTCCGGCGAGCGACGTCCACCGCGGCCACGGCTTCGGTCACCGCCGCGACGGCAGCCGTCTTCGCCTCCGACGCCGCTTTTGCCGCCTCTTCCAGGCCCGGGAGGGCCTTCTCGGCCTCGGCCAGCTCCGTGCGGGCGGCGCGGATCCGTTCCAGTTCGCCGCGCGCGGGAGCGGCCGCGAGCGCGGCCCGGGCCGTCTCGTCCGCCGCTTCGGCCGTCTCCAGTCCGGTTCGGGCCGTGGTCGCCGCGTCCGCCGCGGCGCGACGCCGGGTCTCGAGGTCTTCGACGCCTTCGGGGCGTTCCAGCGCGTCGAGGACGCTCAGCTCTTTGGTCAGCGTCGCGACGCTTTGCCGGGCTTCGTCGTGCGCGCGGGTCGCTTCGGTGAGCCCCGGCAGCGCCGCGGTCACGCGCGCGTCCAAGTCGGCGAGGGCCGTCATCCGCGCGGCCAGCTCCTCGACGGCTTCCTCGGTCGCGTCGGCGTAGCTGCCGAGCTGCTCGGTGAGGACGGCGGCGCGCTGCTTCTGCTGCTCCGCGGTGACGCCGGCGCGGCGGCCGATCCGCTCGTAGACCTCGAGGCCCAGCAGCTTGATGAGGATCTTCTGCCGGTCGGCGGCCTTGGCGTGCAGGAACTCGGCGAAGTCGCCCTGGGGCAGCGCGACGCAGGTGCAGAAGTGCTTGAACGTCAACCCGAGCAGCCGCTCGACGGCGGGGGTGACCTCGGAGTCCGCGGCGACCGGGTCGGCGTCGTCCTCCGGGCCGCCGGGCGCGGTGGGGTCGACGAGCCGTTCCAGGCGCACGTTCTTGACGCTGACCGTGGGTTTCTTCCCGCCGCTGCGCCGGACTTCGCGCACGACGTGGTAGCGCGCGCCGCCCGCGTCGAACACCAGCCGCACGGTCGCGCGGTTCGCCGTCGGGGCCAGCGCGGGCGCGACGAGGCCTTCGTGGTCCCAGCGGGCGACGGAACCGTAGAGGGCGAAGGTGAGCGCGTCGATGACCGTGCTCTTGCCGGCACCGGTCGGCCCGACGAGCGCGAAGTAGTCCGTGTCCTCGAAGCTGACTTCGGTCCTGTCGCGGAACGACGCGAAGCCGGTCATCTCCAGCAGTACAGGCCGCATGTCACACCCCGCTCGTCTCTTCGTCGTGCAGCCGCGCGAAGAGCGACTGGACGCGCTTGTCCTCGACTGTCCGTTCTTCGCAGTAGCTCGCGAACAGCTCCCCCGGCGAACGGTCCGCGACCGCGCGCTCGCCGCCCGAAGTCGTCACCGGGGCGGCGAACTCCGGGTCGATGCGGATTTCCAGAGCCTGGGGCAGGGCTTCCTGGATCTCCTCGCGCAGCCCGGCCCTGGTCGCTTCGCGGACGTAGACGCGGAGGTAGTCCTCGCCGAACTCCTCCTTGCGGCCGACGAGTTCCGCCACCGTGCCGTGGACGGTCCGCAGCCGGCGGCCCTTGGTCATCGGGATTTCGGTGATCTTCGCGGGCGTCGTCGGCGTCACCTCGACGGCCAGGACGACGCTCTTGTTGTCCTGCTCGCCGAAGTCGACGGCGAACGGCGAACCGCTGTAGTGCACCGGGCATGCGGCGGGCAGCGACTGGCGCCGGTGCAGGTGGCCCAGCGCCACGTAGTGCGGGTCGGCGCCGAACGCCGTGGCCGGCACGTGGTACTCGAAGATGGACTGCGCCGCGCGCTCGCCGCCGCCCATCGTGCCGCCGGTCACCGTCAGGTGCGCCATGACGAGGTTCACCGCGCCGGGCGTGAACCCGGTCTTGAGGTGCTCCAGGATGTCGCGCACGCGCTGGTCGTACTGGCCGACGTTGTCCGCCGGGGTCCCGGTGAGCAGCTCGGCCGCGCGGACCGCGTAGCGCTGGGAAAGGAAGGGCAGCACGGCGACGTTGACGCGTTCGCCCGTCGACCGTGCGTCGAACGAGTGAACGCCGCCGTCGTGGACCGGGCGCGGGTCGCCGGTGAGCTGGATGCCCGCCGCCTGCAGCAGCGGACGGTAGGCCTCGAAGGTCGCGGCGTGGTCGTGGTTCCCGGCGATGGCGACGACCTCGGCACCGGTTTCGCGCAGCGCCATCAGGGCCCGCACCACGAGCTCCTGCGCGGCCGCGGACGGCGCCGACGTCTCGTAGAGGTCGCCCGCGACGAGGATCGCGTCGAACTGCTCGTCCCGCGCGATCCGGACGATTTCGCCGAGCACCGCACGCTGCTCGTCCAGGCGGTTGCGGCCCTTGAGCGTCTTGCCGACGTGCCAGTCGGAGGTGTGCAGGAACTTCACGCTTCGTCCTTCCCTGGGGGTGTCGGCGGGCTCAGAACGGCGGCGGGTCGTCGCCGAACGGGTCGCTGCCGCGCGTCGGCAGGCCGGCGAAGGGATCGGACTTCTTCGACGTGGACAGCCCGGTGGTCGTCTCGGGGATCTTCCCGGCCTCGGAAAGCCGCGTGGCCCAGGCCGGGAACGGGAAGCCGACGGCGATCGGCACCGGGATCTCCGGCTGGCTCACGAACATCGTGCCGGGCGTGGCGAGCGTCGCGCGGACCCGCTGGCTGGCCGGGAGGAAGCCGTACTCGGGGCGCGAGGCCTCGGCGGCGTCGAGGCGGCCGACGATCCGCACCGAGCTGTTGCTGACGATCCGGCGTTCGACCTCGGAGGCGGTCTGCTGCGCGCCGATCAGGATGACGCCGAGGGAGCGGCCGCGTTCGGCGATGTCCAGCAGCACTTCCTTGATCGGGCTGCTGCCTTCGCGCGGCGCGTACTTGTTGAGCTCGTCCAGCATGGTGAACAGCAAGCCGCCCGGGCCGGCCGCTTCCTTGCGCGCGGTCTCGGTCGCGAGCGTCACACCGACGACGAACCGCTGCGCGCGCTCGACGAGGTTGTGGATGTCCACGACGGTCACCTGCTGGTTCTCCGTGGACAGCTTGCGCGCGGCGTGGTCGGTGAGGTCGCCGCGGATGAGGCCGGACAGCGCGCGCTGGCTGGAGCGCAGGCGGCGGATGAAGGCGTTGACCGTGCCGGCGCCGGTGACCGCACCTGCCCAGCTCGCGCGGGTTTCCTCGTCGGTGACGCGTTCGCAGACGACGTCGACGAGTTCGGCGTAGGTGCGGCACAGGACGCCGTCGACGGTGGCGGCGCCGTCCTTGCCCGCGGGCGTGCTGTCCAGCCGCAGGCGGTTCGCGACCTGGTGGATGACCATCGTGTACTGGTTGCGCTCGTCCTCGGCGTCGGCGAAGACGTAGGGCAGGAGGTCGTTCGCGCAGAACTCCGCGATGGTCCACCAGAAGGCGCCGACGCCGGAGGTGCGCCCGGTCACGTAAGGCTTCCCGGTGGTGTCCGACGGCGTGGGCGGCGCGTAGAAGCCGACGGAGGCGAAGGGCTCCGCGGGCAGGCCCAGCTTGAGGTACTCGTCCCGGAGCTTCTCGTCTAGGGCGCGGTTCGGGGTGTCGAGGAACAGCAGGTCCTCGCCCTTGACGGAGAAGACGAGGGCCTTGGCGTTGTGGGCGTTCGGCAGGGCCCCGCCGCGGAAGATCGAGTGCAGCAGGAACAACGCGAACGACGTCTTGGTGGCGACGCCCGAGACGCCGGAGATGCTGACGTGCGCGCCGCGGGTGCCGTCGAGGAAGTCCATGTTGAGGTAGACGGGTTCGCCGTCCCGGCCGAGGCCGACCGCCACCTGGCGGGTCATGTTGTCGAAGTACAGCGCCTGCGCGCGATCCTCCCCCACGGCCCTGGACACCTGGCTGCCCGGCTTGGGCGGGACGTAGCACTCGGGCTCGACGCGGGTGGTCGCGATCTCGGCGATCTCCTGCACCTGCGCGGGCAGGACACCGTCGGAGATCAGGAAGACGTCGCTGCCGAAGCTGGCACCTTCGTGCCGCGCGCTCACCTGCGTGACGACACCGTAGGAGGTGACTTCGCCGAGGCCGGGCAGTTGCCTGCGGGTGACGACGACGTCGTCGAGCTGCAGGTACGCCTCGGGATCGATGGCCACGTGGAACTGCAGCGGCGTCGAGTCCTCGGTCCCGGCCACCCGGCCGACCACGGTGGTGAGCGTCTCCTGGTCCACGGTTCTCCCTGTCGCACCCGGGTCTTCCTCCCGCGGCAGACTAGCCCGCCGCACCGACAGTCCCGCGCCCAACACGGCGTTGCGGCTGTTGCGTACCGGAGTGGTCACGCTGGGCCGAACGAGTGAGTTCACCCCACGGGAAGATCTTCGGTCACCGCAGGCCTTTTCCGTCACTTACCGACATGGGAGTGACGAAGGAGTCCACGGTGAGCAGACCGGCCGAACAGATGTCCGACACCGCATGGTGCACCGAGTGTTCCCACGGAGCCCCACCGGTGCCCGAACATCCGGATCCGGCGTGAGGGACGGTCCAGGTGAAGCAGACCGCGCGTTGGCCGAGCGCGCGATGAGCCTCCGCAAGCTTTACTACGTCGACCTCGCCAAGTTCGCCGTGAGGCTGGGCAGCTCCACCTCGGACGCGCAGACGTTCGCGGAGGACGCGGTTACCGAACTGGTCATGCGCCCGCTGAAGCGGCCCGGTCGGGATCCGGTCCGGAACGAGAGCGCCTGGCTGTACCGCACGGTGCGGCACATGGTGATGAGCGCACGGCGGCATCAGCGGCGGTTCGACAACGCGGACATCGACCAGCTCGGCGACCGCTTGTGCCAGACGACCTGGGCTTCGCCCGACCTGCACCTCGAGGTGGTGGAGACGCTGCACGCGATCCGCGCGCTGCCCGAAGACCAAGCCCACGCCGTGGCGCTCGCGCTGGCCGGCCACTCGCGGGAAGCCATCGCCGAGATCCTGGGCATCTCGCTTTCCGCGGCCAAGCAGAGGGTCTCCCGGGGCCGCAGACGGTTGCTGGCGAAGCTCGAAGGGAGGGACCGATGATCAGCCGACGACACGACGACGAACTCACCCGGCGCATGACCATCGCGGACGGCTACCTCGACAGTCTCTTCACCCTCGACCTGGACAACGAGGTGCGCACGGAAGCCTTCCGGCGGAATGTCCTGCGGCAGGTCGCCGCCCTGCGCACCGTCGCGGTGCCTGTTGCCGCCACGGCTTCCGCGGACCGTCGAGCCGGCTCGACGGCCGTCATCGACGGGCTGGACGAGCCGGTCGCCGCCGCGGTCGAGGGAGATCCCCGGGCAGTGGAACGGCTGCTCGCGGCCATCCGGCCGTTGGTGGTGCGGTACTGCCGCGCCCGGATCGGCAGGCGGGAACATTCGTTCGCATCCGCGGACGACGTCGCGCAGGAGGTGTGCCTGGCCGTGCTGACGGCATTGCCTTCGTACCGCGACCAAGGCCGCCCGTTCCTGGCGTTCGTCTACGGGATCGCCCAGCACAAGGTGGCCGATGCGCACCGTGCCGCGGCGCGCGACCGAGCCGAACCGACGGCCGAGCTCCCCGACGAGGTCGACAGCGATATCGGCCCCGAACAGCACGAACTTCGGCGGGAGCTGCACGAGCGAATGGCGCGGTTGCTCGAAGTGTTGCCGGACAAGCAGCGGGAGATCGTGGTGCTGCGCGTGGTCGTCGGCTTGTCCGCCGAGGAGGTTGCCGATGCCGTGGGGTCCACTCCCGGCGCCGTCCGCGTCGCCCAGCACCGCGGCCTCACGCGGCTGAGGAAGGTCCTGACCGCGCAGGAGGTGATCTGAGTGGGCAGGCGCGAAACCGGGCCCTGCCAGGCGGTTCACCGGACGATCGTGGTGGTCGACGTCTCCGGGTACGGGGACGCTCGCCGGACCAGCGGGCACCGGCTGGTCCTGAGGCAGGTGCTGTACCAGGCCCTGCGGCGGGCTTTCACCGACTCGGGCGTGCCCTGGAAGGACTGCCGGCACGTCGACTGCGGTGACGGCGTGCTGGTCCTGGTGCCGCCCGGAATCCCCAAAGGAGCCATCGCAGCTTCCCTGCCGCACGCACTGGTGCGCAGGCTGGAACGCCACAATGCCGGGCACCGGACCGAGGAACAGCTGCGGCTGCGAATGGCCCTGCACGCCGGAGAGGTCGTCCACGACGAGTACGGCGTTACGGCCCCGTCGATCAACCACGCCTTCCGGCTGCTGGAAGCCGCGCAGGTGAAAGCCGCTTTACTGTCTTCACCGACTCCGCTCGCCTTGATCACTTCCGCTTGGTTCCACGAGGAAGTCGTCCGACAGACACCGTCGATCGACGCGGCCGCCTTCCGCCCCGTCGAAGTTGCGGTGAAGGAGACCTACGCGATCGGCTGGGTGACGCTCCCGGGCGCCGCGGCGGGATCCCAGGCGGCGCCCCGGCAAGCCTGATCCGGGGGCCGCCGGCGGGCACGGGAACCCCCGCCGCTGCGCGGGATCGGGGTCCGCGTGGTCCCGGACACAGGCCCGGAGACCCCTTGTCGGCGTGTCGCGCAAAAAGTCGCCCGAACGGCCCTGGGTCCTATATGGACGACCACAGTGGACGGCGCCGCTACCGTGTTTTGCCTGCTCAGGGTCATGGTCGATGTCCGGGTTCCATTCCGGGTCCTGTCTCACGAACGTCCCTCGGGAGGCGGAACCAGCGCCCTCGCAAGGAAATATTTCGACCCCCGGTTGGATTTTGTGCGGTATTGGTAATACCGTGTGCAGTGTCGGCCGAGATGGGCCGTGACTAGTAGTTCCACTATGGAGGACTGGAATGACGAACAAGGCCCAGCTGATCGAGGCGCTGTCGGAGCGTCTGGGCGACAAGAAGGTGGCTTCGCAGGCCGTTGACGGTCTGGTGGACATCATCATCCGGACGGTCAACAAGGGCGAAAAGGTCAACATCACCGGCTTCGGGGTGTTCGAGAAGCGTGCCCGCGCGGCCCGCACCGCCCGGAACCCGCGTACCGGTGAGGCCGTGCGCGTCAAGAAGACCAACGTGCCCGCCTTCCGCGCCGGCACCACCTTCAAGGACGTCATCTCCGGCAGCAAGAAGCTGCCCAAGGCGACCCCGGTCAAGCGCGCCACCGCGGCGACGACGACCCGGGCGACCGCCACCAAGGCCGCCGCCGCTCCGGCGAAGGCCACCACGACCCGCACCACGCGCGCCGCTGCCGCCAAGCCGGCCACCACGCGTTCGACGACCACGCGGACCCGCGCCACCGCGGCGAAGCCGGCCGCCAAGGCCACCGCCACCAAGGCGGCCCCGAAGACCGCGGCGGCGAAGACCACCGCGGCCAAGGCCACCACGGCGAAGGCGACCACCACGCGGGCGAAGGCCGCCGCCAAGCCGGCCGCGACCAAGACCGCCGCCGCGAAGAAGACCACGGCCGCCAAGGCCCCGGCCAAGCGCACGTCGGCTGCCAAGAAGAAGTAACTCCCGTTTCACCCCGGAAGGGCCCTGCACCAGCTGGTGCGGGGCCCTTCGGCGTTTCAGGGGAACAGCGTTCACCGCGTTGGGCGATCGGGGAAGGCGGAACCGGTCCCGGCCATCCGCTCACCAGACGGCAGGTGCAGAGCGGAAGAATTCACGGCCGGACTCCGCCGCAGGGAACGCGAGGCGACCAAGCCGGACTCCGCCAAGGCCGAGCCAAGCCGGACTCGGCGCAGCTGAGCCGAGCAGGACGCCAGCAAAGCTGAGCCAAGCCGGACTCCGGCCAAGGCCGGGCCAAGTCGGACTTCCCGGCGCAGCCCTCCCCACTTCGCTCCTGCGGTCCGGCCCCACTCCACCGGAACTCCCCCGCAACGACCCCACAGCCGCTCCCGCCGCCCAGGTGGACCACAACGCCGATTGGGCTGTCCCAACCGCCCCAGCGCCACCACAGCGGCCCCCAGGCCGCCCGAATGGCCCGTCCGGCCGAACCCCGCCCGCCCCAAAGCCCACCCGGGCCGCGATTCCCCACCCCGTTTCCGCAATGCCCCGGAAAGAATCGCCCCCGCCCCGACGGTTGCCGTCTCGCCAGGCGGGTAACCACCCACCACGGAATTGCCCCCGGCAAGGAGTTGTGATGGCGGCGAACGACAAGCACGACGACACCCCAGCGGACCTCGCCCGCTCGCGGCAGCACATCGAAGAAGCCAAAGAAGCGGCTCAGGAAGCCGAGGTCGCCGATCCCGTCGAAGAGAAGGCCGACGAGGCCCTCGAGACGGATCCGCCCTATCACCACGGCGAGCAGGGTTCGACGCCGTCCGGGACCTAGCACCCGTCCAATCAGGACCACCGAATCGCGGGAAGTCCCCGGGAAATTGCCGTACCGATCCTCGGGTGGATACACTCCACCGGAGAACGTCGGTCATTGTGCAACTTGTCACACGTCACGTTCCCCGGACGCACATCCAGCTTGAGGAGCATTCCCGTGGCCCAGAAAGTCCTCGTCGAGATCCTGGACGACATCGACGGCAGCACCGCTGCCCAGACCGTTCAGTTCGGCCTCGACGGCGTCACCTACGAAATCGACCTTTCGGACGACAACGCCGCCTCCCTCCGCGACGAGCTCGCCCGCTACATCGCGGCCGGCCGGCGCATCGGCGGCCGCAAGGTGCGCGTCGCCACCGGGCAGTCGACCACGACGAGCACCACCGACCGCGAGCGCAACCAGCAGATCCGCGCCTGGGCGAACGCGAACGGCTACGAGGTCTCCGAGCGCGGCCGCCTCTCGTCCGAGGTGATCGCGGCCTATGAGCAGGCCCAGGTGGCCGAGGCCGAGGCCCCGGCGGCGCCGCGCAAGCGCGCCCCGCGCAAGAAGGTCGCCGCCGCCAAGAAGTAACGGCGGTGGCCGGAAGATCACTGGGGAGAGATCGAGCCGCGCGGCCCGTTGGCGGCAAGGACCACCCGTCCTCGCCGCCAACGGAGGCCATTCCCGCCCGATCACGCGGGCGCACGCCCCGCAATCACGCGAACCCGACCAGCCACTTCCGAGCGTCGGTGTTGGTGCACTGGAACAGCTGCCCGGCCCCCGCGTCGCGCGCACTGGTTCCGCAGGAGACGCGCGCCGCACCGCGGCCCCTCCCGCCGGCACGAAGAAGGGCCCCACACCAGCCGGTGCGGGGCCCTTCCAGGTGAAGCGGGTGTTACTTCTTCCTGGCAGCGGCCGACGTGCGCTTGGCCGGGGCCTTGGCAGCGGCCGGCTTCTTCGCGGCGGCCGGCTTGGCGGCGGCCTTCGCCCGCGTGGTGGTCGCCTTCGCCGTGGTGGCCTTGGCCGCGGTGGTCTTCGCCGCCGCGGTCTTCGGGGCCGCCTTGGCGGCGGTGGCCTTGGTGGCGGTGGCCTTCGCGGCCGGCTTCGCCGCGGTGGCGCGGGTCCGCGTGGTCGCCGCCCGCGTCGTCGTGGCCGGCTTCGCCGCGGCGGCACGCGTGGTGCGGGCCGTCGTCGCCTTGGCCGAAGCCGCGGCCGCGGTCTTCGTGGCCGTCGCCCGGGTCGCGGTCGCCGTGGCGCGCTTGACCGGGGTGGCCTTCGGGAGCTTCTTCGAACCGGAGATGACGTCCTTGAACGTCGTGCCGGCGCGGAAGGCGGGAACGTTGGTCTTCTTGACCTTCACGGCCTCACCGGTACGCGGGTTGCGCGCGGTCCGAGCGGCGCGGGCGCGCTTCTCGAACACGCCGAAGCCGGTGATGTTGACCTTCTCGCCCTTGTTGACCGTCCGGATGATGATGTCCACGAGACCGTCAACGGCCTGCGCAGCCACCTTCTTGTCGTCGCCCAGACGCTCCGACAGCGCCTCGATCAGCTGGGCCTTGTTCGTCATTCCAGTCCTCCATAGTGGAACTAGCCGTCAGGCCCATCGGCCGACATCACACAGAGTATTACCAGGACGGCACAAAATCCAAACAGGGTGACCCCGAACTCTGTTGTGTCGCCGAGAAAGTCTTCCCGCGCCCCCGGCGACTCCGCCACCGGTGCGGTGATCCAAATCCAGGAAGCGGCCCCTGACCTGCGGTTTGACGACCCGCGGGCGAATCGAGTCCATATAGGACGAGGTCGATGATCGATCAGTTGTTCGACCCGGTTGCCGGGAAACCCAACCGGCGCAACGAGTGCCGGTCAGCGCGGCGGCACGACCGGGGACGCACTGCCCCCGGGCAAGGACTCGACGATCGCGCGCAGCTCCTCCGCGTCCGGGGCCGACTCGTGCGGGCCGACGGTGACCGTGCCGGAACTCGAGGACGACGACGGCTCCGGGCCGAACAGCTCGACGCGGAACAGGCCGAGCACGAGGGCCGCGCCGAGCAACAGGCCGGCGAGGGCGGCGGACGCGAACCCCCATCCCTCCGGTGGCTCCCGGACCAAAATGGACTCGGGCGCCGGCTGGACGACCGCGCCGGCGACGCGTTCCTCCCACTCCGCGGTCGGGTGCGGGACGACTTCGGCCCGCCACGGCCGGTCCGGCGGATACTCGACCACGAGGACGTCACCCGGGCGGTAGCGCGGGAGGTCGACCAGGTTGACGTGGTGGGTGATCCCGGTGCGGAACCACGGCACGTCCCCGGGCGCGATCGTGAGGACCAAGCCGAGCGGGACGTCGCCCGTTTCGGTGCCGCCGGCGCGCAGGCTTTCGATCCTGGCGAGCGCGACCCGCGGAACGACCGATGCAGCCGACGGGAAGTCCCAGGCTGAAGAGGATCAGCGGAACCTTCTCGAGCACGAGGGCGGCCGGACGGACGGGGCTGGGCACAACGGACATCGGCAGCACTCCCGGTGCTAGAAGAGCGACCCCGCCGGATCCGGTTCGACCAGCACGGCCTCCGGGTCTCGGGGGTCGTAGCGGACCCGCACCGCCGCACCGCGGCACGGGGCTTGGAACAACGGGGTGACCATCGTCGTCACGACTTCGCGTTCCCCGGTCTCCGTCGGAAACCGGACGTGGACGACGAACTTCGGGTGCCCCATGACCCACACGTCGGTGAACTCCACGTGCGTCACCGAGCCGGTCACCTGACGGCCGCGGTGGCGCAGCGCCTGCTCGCGGTCGTCCGCCTCCGCCTCGCTGAGGAACGCCTGCAGCAGCAGCACGATCAGGACCAGCGCCACGAGCGCGGACACCGCCGGCACCAGGTACGGCTCGTAGTAGACGACCCAGTCCACGTCGGACCACGGCTCGGCCTTCCCGTCGAGGAAGGGCAGCCGCCGCCCCACCGACTCCGGCGGTGTCCACGAGGGGATCGCCAGCCCGCTGCCCAGCGCCACGCCCAGGGCCGTGGTCAGCGAGCCCGCCCGGAAGCCGATACCCACCCGGTGCAGCGAAAGGCCGGCGGCCCACAGCATCGCGAAGCCGAGCGACGACGCCACCGTGATCGCGGCGGCGAAGAAGAGCACCAGCGAAACCGCCGGGCCCGCGTCGGCCCCCCACACGTCGACGCGGTTCAGCGACATCAGCCGGAAGCCGTCCAGCAGCCCGAGCGCGCCGGACCAGCCCGCGGCGGCCCACGCGAGCGTCGTCGGCACGCCGAGCAGCCACAGCCGCCCGGCCCGGCGCTCCGGACGGCGGACCCCGGCGGCGAATCCGAACACGGCGCCGTCTCCCGACCGCACCCTACCGGCGGTCGGTGCCGCGGCGGCCGTCCACAACACGCCTGGGCCCGCGACGATGGGACGGTCTGCTGCCTCCCGGCTCCGGCGGGTGCCGCCTGCGGTTCGGGCCCACAGTGCGCCCCGCCCAAGGTGAAGGTCAGACCGGCAACCGCGCGGCAGACCGGCGCCCGAGACCTCGGCCTGGCCGAAGTATGCAGGTCCGCGGGCGGACCAGCGGGTTCGCGCGCATGATCGGCGCGAACCCGCTGACACCGAAGCCGATGCGGGCCCAGTCGGTCACCGTCCGGGGTCGGCGATCTGCTCGGCGGGCTCGGGGGCACGGCTCAGCCGGGGCAGCCACACCGGCAGCAGAGCCAGCGCCACCACGGTGATCGTCAGGTAGCCGCCCAGGGTGGCGATGATCTCGCCGGCCGTCGTCCACTGGACCGGTTCGCCGTCGGCGCCGGCCTGCTGGAGCGGCGGGTAGATCGGGTTGAGGAAGAACGCGCCCGCGGTGGCGACGACGACCGCCGGCAGCATCCTCTTGGCCCGCCAGGCCGCGAACCCCAGCCAAACCAGCGCCGGGACGATCCAGACGAAGTGGTGCGGCCAGGACACCGGTGACACCAGCAGCGCGGTGAAGGCCGCGACCAGCAGGCCGATCCGGTCCTGCCCGCGTCGGTGCGCCCACACCGCCCCGGCGAGCCCCAGTATCGCGACGGCCGCACTGATCGCCAGTACCCACGTCGGCGCGAGCGGCGAGTGGGACAGGCGAGCGAACAGCCCGGACACCGAGTGGTTGATCACCACGTCGCTCACCGAGACGATCCGCTGCGAGTCCATGAACAGCCCGCCGAACCAGTAGGAGGCGGCGTCCCCGGGCAGGACGACGAACCCGAGGGCCACCGAACCGGCGAACGCCAGGCAGGCCCGTCCCGCTTCACGGCCGCGCTTGGTGAAGAGCAGGTACACGACGAAGATCAGCGGGGTCAGCTTGAGCCCCGCCGCCAGCCCGATCGCCACGCCGCGCCACCGCTTCGGCAGCACCGGCGAGAAGTCCAAAAGCACCAGCAGCAGCACCAGGACGTTGATCTGCCCGTTCTGGTTGTTGGACCAGACCGGGTCCAGCCGGCTCGCGACCGCCATCCCGACCACGGTCAGCAGCAGCATTTGACGGCGCGTCAGCGAATCCACACTGCGCAGCGCCAGCCAGATCACCGCACCGAGCGCCAGGAAATTCAGGAACAGCCACAGCGTCCCGGAAGCACCCGTGCCGAACAATGACAACGGAACGAACAACAACGCGGCGAACGGGGTGTATGTGAACTGCATGGTGGGAAACGCCGGCGTGTGCACGACCATGTCGTAGAGCGGCACGCCGTGCACGACGGCGTCACCGCCCGCCCGGTACACCAGGTAATCGACCTGCCAGTAGATCGTCGAACTCGTCGAAAGCACAGCGAATACGGTGAGCGCCGCCGCGACCACCGCCACGACCGCTACCGGCAGCAGCGCACGGACTCCCCTGGCGTTGGCGCGCGAGTCCGCGATGCGGCTCGACGGCGCGAAATCGGTGGCCGACATCAGCAATCTTCTCCCTTGTGACCGCAGTGCAAGCGCTTACTTTCAGTAAAGCAGCCACCGGCTGAACAACGCGAAAACCGAGCAATGCGGAAGATGTGGGCCTCCGCCGATCGCTGCGACAGTCGAAAGCGCGTGAATAGCAGATCTCACCGAGAAATTCACGCCAATCCTGCGGAAACCGCACAAGAACCGGTCGAACGGGGAGAAAAATGGGAGCTGTCCAGCCATCCGGAGCGGAACTAGCCGGGCGGGCCGCGGAATTGGTGCCATTGCTGCGCGCGAACGCCCTCGGCCACGAACAGAACGGGCGCCTGCACGACCGGACCGTCGACGCGCTGGCCGAGGCCGGGATCTTCCGGATGCGGGTGCCCGCGCGCTACGGCGGCTACGAGTGCGACACGTCCACCTTGGTCGACGTCGGCATGCACCTCGGCTCCGGCGACGGGGCCACGTCCTTCACCGTCGCCCTGTGGTGGATCACCTCCTGGCTGGTGGGCCTGTTCCCGGACGCGGTCCAGGAGGAAGTCTTCGCCACACCCGACGTGCGCGTGTGCGGCACGCTCGGCCCGACCGGCACCGCGCAACCGTGCGACGGCGGCGTGCTCGTGTCGGGGCGATGGGCGTTCAACAGCGGTGCCGCGCACAGCCGGTGGAAGCTGCTCGCCGCGATCTCGATGACCGCCGAAGGCCCGGCGCCGATCATGGCCCTCGTGCCGATCGACCAGGTCGAGCTGCTCGACGACTGGCACACGTCGGCGCTGCAGGGCACCGGCAGCGTCACCGCGGTCGCCGAGGACGTCTTCGTGCCGCACGAGCGGGTGCTGGCGATGGGCCCTGTTCTCCAGCAGCAGTACGCGTCCGTGCACAACCGGGACCTGCCGATGTTCCGGGTGCCGTTGATCGCCGCGGTCACGGCTTCCTCGGTCGGCAAGGTGGTCGGCCTGGCGAAAGCCGCCCACGAGGACTTCTGCCGGCGGTCGTCGGAGCGCGGCATCACCTACACCGACTACACCAGCCAACGGGAAGCGCCGCTGACGCACCTGCAGGTCGCCGAATCGGCCCTGCGCATCGACGAAGCGGAGTTCCACGCCCGCCGCCTGGCGTCCACAGTGGACGAAAAGGGACTGCTGAACGCGCCGTGGAAGCTCGAGGAACGAGCCCGGGTCCGCGTCACCATGGGCCGGGTGTGCCAGCTCGCGACCGATGCCGTCGACACGCTCAGCCTGGCCAGCGGCGGTTCGTCCATCCACCGGGCCGTGCCGATCCAGCGGATCCAGCGCGACCTGCACGCCATCGGGGTGCACGCGCTCAACAACCCCCAGGTCAACCTGGAGCTCTACGGCCGGGTCCTCTGCGGGCTCGAACCCAACTCGCCGTACGTCTGACCCGACCCCGCCACCGCACCCGACGTCGTGGAGCCGGCCCCCGGGAAGGGGGCCGGCTCCACGACGTTGTCGTTCAGCCGAGCGCGCGCTTGAAGGCGCGCAGGTCACCGACGAACAGTTCCGGTTGCTCGAGGGCCGCGAAGTGCCCGCCCCGGTCGAACTCGCTCCAGTGGACGATGTTCGGGAAGAACGGTTCCGCGAAGCGCCGGATGGCCTGCCCCGGGTCGTGCGGGAACACCGCGACACCGAGGGGCACCGGCAGCGGCGGCGGCGGCGCGGGCTGCGTCGGCGCGGTCGGCAGCATGGCCGCGTTCTCGAAGTAGAACTGGGCGGCCGACCCCGCGGTCGCGGTGAACCAGTAGATCGCGACGTTCGTCAGCAGCGTGTCCCGGCTGATCGCGTCCTCGGGCACCTTCTCCGAGTCGCTCCACTCCCGGAACTTCTCGATGATCCACGCCAGCTGCAGGACCGGCGAGTCGGTCAGCCCGTAGGCGATCGTCTGCGGCCGGGTCGACTGGAGCTTCATGTACGCGGACTGGTCCTCGACGAACTGGGCCAGCTTGCCCAGCCGCCCGAACTCCTGCTCCGTCAGCCCGGCGAGCGCGGCCGGATCCGGCGGCGGTGGCGTCGGCAGGAAGTTCAGGTGCACCCCGGCCACGTGCTCGAAGTCCACGCCGGCGAGCCCGACGCTGATCCAGGACCCCAGGTCCCCGCCTTGGGCGACGTAGCGGTCGTAGCCGAGCCCGCTCATGAGTTCCGCCCACGCCTTGGCGATCCGGGCGAGGTCCCAGCCGGGCTCGCCCGTCGGCCCGGAAAAGGCGAAGCCCGGGATGCTCGGAATGACGACGTGGAAGGCGTCCTCCGGTTTCCCGCCGTGCGCTCGCGGATTGGTCAGCGGTTCGATGATATCGATGAATTCGACGAACGAACCGGGCCAGCCGTGGGTCAGAATGAGCGGTGTCGCGTCCGGCTCGGGCGACTTCACGTGCACGAAGTGGATATTCGCACCGTCAATCGTGGTGGTGAACTGGGGGAACGAGTTGATCTTTTCCTCGGCCGCCCGCCAGTCGAAGCTCGTCCGCCAGTACTCCACGAGTTCCTTCAGGTAGCCCAGCGGGACACCCCTGGTCCACCCGCTGTCCGGGATCTCGCCGGGCCAGCGCGTCTCGGCCAGCCGGCGATCCAGGTCAATCAGATCTGCATCGGGAATTGCGATGCGGAATGGCTTCATCAACAGCTCCTTCGACAACTGAAAGCGCACGTCTTCCGCAAGCCAGGCTAGCACCGCCGTGGGACGCTCCAGGATTTTCTCGCACTACTGGAGAACAGGCACGAGCACCCATTAGTAACGTTGAACTCTCATTCTGACGATCCAAGGGGGACAGCTCGTGCGAAATCCGGCTCGCAACCATGCCATCGTGCTCGGCGGAAGCATCGCGGGAACACTGGCCGCCCGCGTGCTGTCCGAAACCTTTCGAAAAGTGACAGTCCTGGATCGAGACCATTTCCCGGCGGGCGCCGCGCCCCGGCGCGCGGTTCCCCAGGGGCGGCACATCCACGCGCTTTTGGCCAAGGGGCAGCAGATCCTCGACGATCTGTTCCCCGGGCTGACCGACGAGCTCGCCGCCCTCGGCGCACCGACCGGCGATTTCGGCACCACCCTGAGCTGGTACTTCAACGGACGCATGCTCGAGCAAACCGAAACCGGTTTGATCTGCGCGGCTTCCGGACGGCCGCTGCTGGAAGACCGGATTCGCGCGCGCGTACGGGCGCTGCCCAATGTCACCTTCCGGGACCGGACGGATATCGTGGGATTGGCCGCTTCGCCGCGAGGAATCCGGATTACCGGCGCGCGCGTGCGCGCGCAATTCGAGGGAAGTGCCGAAGAGGTGATCGACGGCGATCTGGTCGTCGACGCCACCGGCCGCGGCACGAGGACGCCGAGGTGGCTGGTGGAACTGGGCTACCCGGCGGTCGAAGAAGAACTGGTCTCGATGGACCTCACCTACACGACGTGCGATTTCGCCGCGCCCCTGCCGTTCGACCCGATCGGCCGGAACATCGCGATCATCCCGGTCGCGACACCGGAAATGCCGCGGGGCGCCGTCTTCGCCCGGCTGCCCGACCGCTATGCCGTGTCGCTGACCGGCATCCTCGGCGACCGGCCGCCGGCCGATCTGGACGGCTTCCGGTCCTACGCCCGCTCCCTGCCGGTCCCTGAGATCCACAAAGCGATCCGCGACGCGGAACCGCTCGGCGATCCGGTCTCGTTCCGGTTCCCGGCGTCCATCCGCCGCCACTACGAGCGGCTGCGCCGGTTCCCGGACGGCCTGCTCGTGCTCGGCGACGCGGCCTGCGTGTTCAACCCGGTCTACGGACAGGGAATGACGGTGGCGGCGATCGAAGCCACCGTGCTCGGCCGGCACCTCGCGCAGGGCGCCCCGGAGCCACGGCGTTACCTCCGGGACCTCGCCCGGGCGATCGACGCGCCCTGGGACATGTCCGCCGGCGCCGATCTCGGCTTCCCCGGTGTCGGCGGCCGCCGGACCCTCAAGGTGCGGTTGGCAAACGCTTACATCCCCCGGTTGCAGGCCGCCGCGGTCACCGACGGCCGGCTCAGCCGCGCGTTCCTGCGCGCGGCGGGACTCGTCGACCCGCCCCAGGCACTGCTGCGGCCGGACATCGCCGCCCGCGTACTCGGCCGGGGCAAGCGGTGAGCGCCCGAGCCGCGCAGACGCGACGCGTCTGCCTGACCGTGCCGACCAACCGGGAGTGCGCGGCGACGCTCGCGGAGGTCGTCGAGGAAGCCGCCTACGCCGCGAAGAACTTCGCGGTCGAGGTGCACCTGCTCGTCCTCGACTCGTCGGCGGAGTACGCGGCGCACGCCCGCGTGCTGAGCGAAGCGGACAACGTCTGGCATCTGGACGAAGCCGCCCAGCGCGAGTTCCTGTCGCGGGTGATCAAGCGCTCCGCCGTCGCCGAACCCGGCCTGCTGGCCGAGTTGATGCTCCCACAACGCCTTTCGTACGGCGCCTGCACCAACCGGGCTTTCCTGATCGCGGCCGCGCTGGGGTGCGAGTCGGTGCACCGCCGCGACTCGGACAGTTCCTTCCAGGTGTGGAACGGGAAGAAGATCTTCCCGATCCAAGCGGAGCTGCGCTACCTCGGCAAACGCGCGCGCCTGGTCCGGACCACCAAGAACCGGCTGGATCCGTCGCTGCGCGACGGCACCGTCGCGATGGTCGGCGCGTCGTTCGTCGGCGAGATGTCCGTGGACCTCGGCGAGGTCCGCGACCACGCGGCGTACTACGACCTGGTCGGGCTGTGGGCCGCCGACGACGTCCCCGAAGCGGAAAAGCGCGCACTGGTCGAGGAGTCGTTCACCGGCTCGGCACCCTTCACCGGCGACTGGTCGGAGCTCGCCGTCGTCGATCCGATGGAGGTGGACATGCACAACATCAGCTTCCACGGGCTGCACGAGCGGATTCCGCTGCCGCCCGCCACGGACACCATCGGCAGCGACTACTTCCTCATCCACGTGGCGGACAAGGCCCGGCTGCCGGGCGTCCGGCACAACCGGCACATCGTCAACTTCCACACCCCCGAACGCAAGACCGACGCCGGGTTCCTCGCCTACCAGCTGCGGTTCGCGAAGTTCATCCTGTCCATGTACCACCTCCACTTCGTCTACCGGCGGATGACCGACGACGATCCGGCCACGATCGCGGCGATCGTCCGGGAAAGCGCTTGCCAGGACCGGAAACCCAATGAAGCCAAGAGCTTCCGGCTGGAGCGTGCGTACCGCGAGCTCGGCGGCCGGTTCACGCTCGTCGCGGACGAGATCCGGGACGGCCGGGACCGGCTGCTCACCGAAGCCCGCCAAGACGTCGAGGACCACGCGACGCTGATCGACGCGTGGGCACGGCTGGTCGAGGCCGCCCGGACCACGAGCGTGCGCCATGGCTGAGCGGCGGCACGTGCGTGCCGCCCTCACCCGGGCCGAGGACGACCGGATCGTCTTCGACCTGACCGGCATCGAAAGCCAGTACGACGCCTTGCGCCGTGAACTGCCGGGCGTCGTGGTGCGGTTCGCGATGAAGGCCTGCCCGGTGGACGAGGTGCTCGCGTGCCTCGCCGAGCGGGGGGCCGGCTTCGACGCGGCCAGCCCCGGCGAGATCCGGCAGGCACTGCGGACCGGGGTGTCCCCGCGGGACGTCCACTACGGCAACACCGTGAAGTCCGACGCCGAGATCGCCGCCGCCCACCGCCTCGGTGTCACGACGTTCGCCACCGACTGCGTCGAGGACGTGCGGGCGATCGCCTGCCACGCGCCGGGAGCCCGGGTGTTCTGCCGCGTGGCCACCACCGGCGAGGGCGCGCTGTGGGGACTCGTCGACAAGCACGGCAGCCACGACCCGGTGAGCGTCCTGGCCGAGGCCCGGCGACGCGGGCTCGTCCCGGCCGGGCTGGCGTTCCACGTCGGCTCGCAGCAGATGACGGTGCGCGCGTGGCAGCAGGCCCTGGACGGCCTCACCACGGTCCTGCCGCGGCTGGAGTCCCGGGGCATCCGGCTCGACCACGTCAACCTCGGTGGCGGCTTGCCCGCCCGCGGCTACTTCGCCCGCAAAGGCAGCCGGCTGGCTCCGCCGTCCGCCGAGATCTTCGCCGCCATCCGGGCCGGGATGCAGCGGCTGCGGGACGCGTCGGGCCACGATCTGGCGTTCGTCGCGGAACCGGGCCGCCACCTCGTCGCCGACCACGGCACGATCCGCGCCCACGTCGCCCGGCTGACCGTGCGCCACGAGCGGTGGCTGTACTTGAGCTGCGGCAAGTTCAACGGGCTGTACGAGACCGACCAGCTCCGCTACCGCCTGACCTTTCCCACGCGTACCGGCGGCCGCGCCGTACCGGCTGTCGTCGCCGGACCGACCTGCGACAGCGACGACCGGTTCGGCGGCGGACCGGTGTCCGTGCCCGCCGACCTCGTCTCGGGGGACCCGGTGTGGATCCACTCCGCCGGGGCGTACTCCACGAGCTACACGACGCAAGGCTTCAACGGCTACGCGCCACTGCCCTGCGTGACGGTCCGCGCCGAGCGGGTCCGGCCGATCAGCGCCGAGGACTGGACCGGCATCGCGGCGCTCGAGGCACGTGCGTACGGCGGCCGCGGGCTTTCCGAGAGCCGCCCGGTGCTCGAGTCGCGGGGCCGCAGCTCGCCGGTGACGTCGTTCGTGCTGGACGCCGGCGACCGCGTCGGCGGTTACCTGCTCGCCCTGCCTTACCCGCGGTTCCGGTTCCCCGATCCGGCCCGCGCCGAGGACACCGTCTTCCGTTCGCCGAACCTGCACCTGCACGACATCGTCGTCGGCGACGAGCTGCGCGGCCGCGGCTGGGCGAAGCGCCTGCTGCGGCACCTCACCGAGACCGCCCGGTCGTTCCGGTACGAGCGGATCTCGCTGATCGCCGTCGGCGGAACCACCGGTTTCTGGGCGGCACAGGGATATCGCGCCCACCCGGAGGTCGCGGTACCCGCCGGGTACGGCCCGGACGCGGTCTACATGTCCCGGGAGATCGCCGGCGCGACCGAGAACCCCCGTGCCGCCTGACGAGCGCTCAGCGGGCGAGGAACTCGATGAGTGACGTGTGCACGGGCCGCCAGCCCAGCTTCTGGCGCGTCTTCTCCGACGACACGTCCTGGTCGTATCGGAACAGCCCGGCGATCACGGCGATCTCGGACGGCGGCTCGTCGTCCTCCGGCCACGAAACCGCGGTGCCGTCGCCCACCGCCGTGGCGATCGCGTCGACCGTGACGGTTTCGGTGACCGCGTGCCACACCGACGCGGGCGGGGCCAGCTCGGCGACGAGGAGGAACAGCTCGGCGAGATCTTCCACGTGCACCGCCGCCCAGCGGACGCCGGGCTCGCCGATGTACACCCCGGCGCCGACCCGCGCGGCCAGCGGCTTCAGCATGTCGTCGACGACGCCGCCACCCTCGCCGTAGATGAGCCCGGGCCGGATCATCCGGCCGCCCGCCGCGAGTACCCGGCGTTCGACGACGTCTCGCCAGCCGACGACCGGGTGCGGGTCGGGCAGGCTGTCCTCGGTGACGAAACCGGGCCCGAGGGTGTCCACGCTCGAGGTGTAGACGAGCGGTACGCCACTGGCCAGCAAAGCGTCCACCGCGGGCACGTCGATCTCTTCGCTGAGGATCGCACCGACGTGCAGCACCAGGTCGAACCCGGCGGCCGCGGCGAGCAGCGACGCCGGATCGGCCAGGTCGCCGGGAACCGCGCGGTAGGCGGCGGGGACCGGGCGGCCACCCGGCCGTTGCAGCGCGCCGACGTCGTGGCCCGCGCGGGCGAACGCCGCGGCGACGACCGAACCGGTGAAGCCGGTGGCGCCGATGACCAGAACCTTCATGGTGCGCTTCCCCTCCTACTGATGGCTGAGCTCCGCGGGCGCCGCGAGCGGCCGGTCGGCGACCGCGGTCGCCTTCGCGCTCCAGGCCACGGCGAGCAGCAGCGGGATCAGGAGACCCAGCGTCAGCGTCAGCCCGAAGCCCTGGGCCAGCCAGCCGATGAACACCGGGCCGATCAGCGTGCCCGAGTACGTCAAGGTCGTGAACCGGGCGACGAACACGGCCGCGCCGGCCCCGCTCGCCCCGATGTGCCCGACCGTGCTGAAGATCAGCGGCAACGGCGTCGACATGCCGATACCCATCACCGCGAACCCGGCGACCGCCACCCAGGGATCCGGGCTCAGCACCACGACGGCCAGCCCGGCCACGGCGATGACGCCGCCCGTCCGGATGAGCGCCGGGACGCCGAACCGCTGCCGGAGCCGATCGCCGACCAGCCGGCCCGCGGTCTCGCACGTCGTGAACGCGATGTAGCCGAAGGACGCCACGCCCAGCGCGGCACCGAGGTGGTCGTGCAGGAAGACACCGGCCCAGTTGAAGACCGCGCCTTCGCAGGTGAGCACCGTCGCGCCCATCGCGCCGAACAGCAGGACGCGGCGGCTCCAGCCGGCGCGCAGGGCACCCCGCGCCCGCCGGCCGCGCTCCGGACGCGGCGAGCGGTCGACCGACGCGGGCAGCAGGTGCAGACCGATCACCACGGCGAGCGCCACGAGGACACCGGCCAGCCACAGGTAGTGCGTGGCCACGGAAACCCCGGCCTGGGTCAGCCCGCCGCCGAGCACCGAACCGCTGAGCGCGCCGATGGCCCAGGCCGCGTGGCACCCGTTCATGATCGGCCGGCCGCGCTCGCGCTCCACGGCGACCGCGTGCGAGTTCATGGCGACGTCCAGCATGCCGTGCACCCCGCCCAGCAGCACGACGGCGGCCACCAGCTCGGTGACCGTGCCCGCCAGCCCGACGCCGAGCAGCGTCACCGGGAGCAGCACCGTGGCCAGCCGGATGACCGGCGCGCTGCCGAGCCGCGTCGCGAGGGAGCCGATGAGCTGCATGGCCACCATCGCGGCGACGCCGAACGCGGCGAGCACCAGGCCCAGCTGCGCCTCGGTCAGCGCGTGCCCGATCTTCAGCGAGGGAACGCGGATCTGCAGGCTGGCGATGGTCAGGCCGTTGCACAGGAACACCGCGGTCACGGCCCACCGGGCCCGCACGGCCACGTCGCTCATGCCGCCTCCCCGAGCCCGTCGCAGACGCGCACGTCGTGGCCGAGCCGCCGGGCTTCCGCGAGCAGCTGCGGCGACCAGCGCTCCCACAGCCCGGCCAGCCGCGAGGTGAGCACCACCGTGTCGACCGACTCGCCGGGCAACGCCGTCCGCAGCCCGATGGCGTGCAGTCCGCCCTCGGGCAGCAGCGTCCGGTCGAAGTCGATCAGCACCGAGCCCGGTACCGCCTCCGGCCGGAGGCCGCCGCAGCCGACGACCGCGATCCGGTGGCCGGCCGGGACGTCCGAGACCGCGGCGACGACCTCGGCGGTGACATCGCGGTCGGCGATCCGCCCGGTCCAGTCCAGCAGCCGCCGGTATTCGTCTTCCCACTCCCAGATCAGCCCGGAGTCGAGCAGCGCCCAGCCGATCTCCACGACGGGTTCCGGGTGCCGGGCCAGGAAGATCCGGATGTTGCGCCGCATCCATTCCCAGTTGCGCGCTTCGTCGCGCTCGTGCGGTGACTCGACGGCCCAGGCGTCGCGCGAGATCTCGAACGAGACGCCCCGCTGCCAGAGGCGCAGGCCGAACTCCATGTCTTCGAGGCCCCACACGACGTAGTCCTCGTCGAACCCGCCGACCGCGTGGAAGTCCGCCGCGCGCAGCGAGCAGTTGATCGGCCAGAACAACGTCCACGGCAACAGCCTGCGGTCCATTTCGAAGCCGCACCGCGCCATCTGCTCGTGCCGGATGTCCAGGAAGGCCGGGTCGTCCCGGTACCGCTCGACGACCTCTTCCGGCAGCATTTCGGCGAGGGCCTCGCCGATGCCGGGCATCGGGTTCGGCGGGTTGTAGCCGAAGGCGTAGCCGGTGACGGCGATCGGTTCGGTCCGGGCGCGGTGCGCCGCCAGGTGGCGGGTCAGCCAGTCGGGCCCGACCTGCACGCCCGAGTCGAGGAACGCCAGGATCGGAGCCTCGGCCAGCCGCGCGCCGGCGTTGCGGGCCGCCGACACGCGGTAGCCCAGATCCGCCTGGTAGCAGTACTTGACCGGCAGCCGGTCGCGGTAGGACTCCACCATCTCCTTGGTGTCGTCCGACGAGCCGTCGTCGGCGACGACCACCTCGAACTCGCCGGCCGGCAGCCGCTGCCTCGTGAGGTGGAACAGCGAGCGGCGCAACAGCTCCCTGCGGTTGTAGGTCGGGATGATCACCGACACCTTGGGCGTGGCCACGGGTTGTCCACCTCCGGGGTGAAGCGACGTCCTAGTTCGAGTACTTGTCGTGGTGGCGCAGCCACGGCCGCCCCGGACCGTCCTGCCGGCCCAGCGGGGTGAGATCGAGGTAGTTGTAGGTGCCGTGCAGCAGGTCGGTGCCGTCCCCGTAGACGGAATAGGTGTGGAACACCGTGTCGCCGTCGCGGAAGAACACGCTCACGCCACCCTGCTCGCCCTCGGTGAACCAGAACTCGCCGGCCGCTTCGAGGGCCGCCTTGTCCTTGAAGTTGTACTCGACCGGCGTGACGGCTTCGTCCAAAGTGGTGTGGAAGTCGTAGTTGAACTCGGTGCCGAACGACGAGTACCACGGCACCGGCCAGCCCATGCGGTCCTTGAACGCCTGGATCTTCGCCAGTGGCGCCCGGGAGATCACCGCGAAGGTCGTGTTCAAGGCGTGCAGGTGCGAGAGGTGACCGACGTTGTCGATCATGAACGAGCAGTGCTTGCAGCCCTCGTCCCAGGCGGGGTCGAACATGAAGTGGTAGACGATCAGCTGCCGCCTGCCCTCGAAGAGGTCGAGCAGGCGCACCTTGCCGTCCGGCCCGTCGTACACGTAGTCCTTTTCCACCTCGACCATGGGCAGGTCGCGCCGGGCCGCGCTGACGGCCTCGCGTGCCGCGGCGAACTCCTCCTCCTTGGCGAGCAGCTCCTTGCGCGCGTTCAGCCACTCGGCCGCGGATACGACGTGCGGGCGGGTCATCAGTGTTCTCCTTGGTACTCGGGGAAAATCCGGCTCACGCCGTCAGCCGGACGGGCAGGGTCCGGTTGCCGTTCATGATGAAGGTGCCCTGCGGTTCCAGCTCGTCGGGAGCGACCGCGAGTTGCAGGCGGGGGAAGCGGTCGAACAGGGCCGGCAGCGCGATCGACGCCTCCATCCGCGCGAGCGGCGCCCCGAGGCAGAAGTGCACGCCGTGCCCGAACGACAGGTGCGTCTTGACCGGCCGGGTGATGTCGAACCGGTCCGCGGTCTCGCCGTGGACGGCCCGGTCACGGCCGATGGCGGCGAACCCGATCAGCACGGGATCGCCCTTGGCGATCGTCACCCCGCCCAGTTCGGTGTCCGCCCGGGCGAACCGGAACGGCAGCTGCGCCACCGGCGACTCGACGCGCAGCGCTTCCTCGACGACCTCGCTCCAGCCGATCCCGCCGCTGGTGACGAGCTCGAGCTGAGCGGGGTGGGTGAGCAGGGAGAGCACGGCCTTGCTCAGGAGGTTCATCAACGTTTCGGAACCGGCGCCCAGCATCAGGTGCAGGGTTCCGACCAGCTCCTTGTCGGTCAGCTGCGAGCCGTCCTCGTCCCGAGCCGCGATCAGCGCGCTGGTCAGGTCGTCGCCCGGCTTCCGGCGCTTGGCGGCGACCAGTTCGTGCATCGCCTCGTGCCACTGCTCGACGTTGGCCACCGCTTCCTCGGGGGTGATCCTCGTGTCGATGTTGACCTCGCCGCCGCGCAGCACGTCGGCCCGGAGCTCGTCCGGCACGCCGAAGAGGTCGCAGATCACCCTCGCCGGCAGCCGGTAGGCGTAGCGGGCCTTGAGGTCGACGACCTCGCCGTGGTCCACGCAGGCCAGTTCGTCCAGCAGCTCGTTGGCGATCTTCTCGATCGACGGCCGGATCGACTCGATCCGGCGCGCGGTGAACCCGCGGGAGATGAGCCCGCGCAGCCGGACGTGGTCGGCACCGTCGTGGGTGGTCATGTTGTCCATCGCGACCCAGCCGATCAGCGGCCACGCCTGCGGGATCTCGCCGTTGATCAGGGCGGGCCAGTGCCGGTGGGCGTCCTTGGCGAACCGCTCCTCGTCGCCGAGCACCCGCTTCGCCAGTTCGAGGCTCGTGACGGACCAGGCGAGGACACCGCCGGGCAGTTCCACCCGGGTGACCGGCCCCCTCGCGCGAATCCGGGCGCTCTCCGCGTGAACGTCCGTGCCGGCTCTGTCGAGCACGATCGGGCACTGCTGCTCATCCATCGGACACCTCCGGCGTTTTTCGGCAATGGCAGGCCTGCCATTCACTTTATGCAGTCCGCCCGCAATTCTCTTCTTCGAGGTTGCTCCACCGGTTCAACTCCGAGATTGCGCTCTCGGCAGGCGGAAACCGCGTCGACGGTACGCTGACTTTCCATGGAGTGGTTCCACGTCGACATTCCCCAGGAAGCCCTGGACGATCTGCACCGCAGGCTCGCCGCCACCCGGTGGCCAGCCGAGATTCCGGGCTGTGGCTGGAGTCGCGGCGTCCCGCTGGCCTACCTCAAGGATCTCGCCGAGTATTGGCGGACGAGCTTCGATTGGCGCAGCGCGGAGCGGCGACTGAACTCTTTTCCGCAGTTCACCACCGAGATCGACGGAACCTCAATACACTTCCTCCACGTGCGCTCGAAACACCCGGGCGCGGTTCCGCTCATCCTGACCCACGGCTGGCCGGGCTCCTTCGTGGAATTCGTCGAAATCATCGATTCACTGACCGGCCCGGCGGACCCACGGGACGCCTTCCACGTGGTCGTCCCGTCGATTCCGGGGTTCGGGTTCTCCGGCCGGCCCGCCGAACCGGGCTGGCACCTCGCCCGGACCGCCCGGGCGTGGGCCGAGCTCATGCGACGGCTCGGCTACGACCGCTACGCGGTCCAGGGCGGCGACTTCGGCGCGCTGATCTCGCTCGACCTGTGCCGGACGGAACCGGCCCACGTGCTGGGCGCCCACGTGAACTTCCTGATCACCCGCCCGCACCCGGAGCCGGGCGAGCTCGGTGAATCCGACCGGGACCGGCTGCGGGACGCGGTGCGCTTCGACACCGATCCCCCCGCGTACATCCGGGTCCAGGCGACGCGGCCGCAGACGATCTCCTACGGGCTGACCGATTCGCCGGTCGGGCTGCTCGCCTGGATCGTCGAGAAGTTCCAGGAGTGGACGGACTCGGCGGAGCTCCCCGAAGAGGCCGTCGACCGCGACCAGCTCCTCACCAACGTGTCGCTCTACTGGCTGACGGCGAGCGGCGCATCGTCCGCACAGCTCTACTTCGAGGTGGCCGCGCAGTTCCGCCACGCCCCGGCCGCGGAGCCGCCGTGGCGGGCACCGGTCGGGGTGGCCGTCTTCCCGCGCGACTTCGTCCGGCCGGTGCGCTCGCTGGCCGAGCGGGCGATCCCGACGATCACCCACTGGACGGAATTCGACCGCGGCGGCCACTTCGCCGCGATGGAGCAACCGCGGCTGTTCGTCGAGGACGTCCGCGCGTTCTTCCGCTCGTGCCGCTGACTTGATCTCGACGCGTGGTCCGCCGAGGATGCCACGCACGGTCGTGGCATCGCCCACCCTCATCCCGCGCGGTTCGACTGCGGTCGTCCCGCATCCGGGTTGAACTACGGCGGCCGGCTGAGCAGCCGCATCGCGGGATTGCGCGAAGGGCGCGTTGGTGCGAGTCTGGCCGCAACAAGTCTACGCATCGGACACGACATGGAATTGCTGACGCCCTGGGACGGCTCGAGGGTCGGGTTGGACCAGGAGGAGATGCGTCGACACAATCGCGGGGCTTTTCTTCGCCTTGTGCACCTGAGCGACGGAATCTCGCGAGCCGAACTCGCGCGACGGATGAACCTCAACCGAAGCACCATCAAGGCGTTGACGGCGGAACTGAGCGCGGCGGGCCTGGTCCGCGAAGTGTCGCAGACGGACAATCGTCACCAGGGGCGCCCGTCGCTCATCGTGTGGCCGGAAACCCGGCGTTTCCACGTATTGGCGTTCGATGTCGCGGTGGACCGGTTGGTCGCCGCCCGGATCGGCCTCGGCGGGGTCATCCTGGACCGCAAGGTCGCTGTCCGCCGCCGGTCCGGAGTCGATCTCGACTACGTGGTCACGACGCTTGCGGAGCTCGGCCACCAGCTGACCGAGGCGGCGCCGCCGACGTCGACTTGCGTGGGGCTCGGGGCCTCGTACTGCGGAATGATCCGTCCCGGCGACGGGACCGTCCGTTTCGGCCCCGACCTCGGCTGGGTCGACCAGGCGTTCGGCGCTGAACTGGCACGCAGGCTGGGGCTGGGACTGCGGGTGCCGGTGGGAAACGAGGCGCATCTCGGAGCGCTCGCGGAGCACCTTCGTGGGGCCGGGATGGGGGAGCAGAACCTGGTCTACCTGCACGGCGACGTCGGCGTCGGTGGCGGGATCATCGTGGGTGGCACGGTACTGGACGGCGACGCGGGCTACGGCTGCGAGCTGGGCCACATGGTCGTCAACCCGCACGGCGGGCGACCTTGCGGCTGTGGCTCCAGCGGGTGCCTGGAGGCCGAAGCCGGTGAACGGGCCTTGCTGGACGCGGCAGGCCGACCGGCGGAGGTCTTCGGTCGTGACGCCGTGCGGGCGGTGGCCGACGACGCGGCCGCGGGCGATGCCGCCGCTCGCGACGCGCTCGATTACGTCGGGGATTGGCTGGGCATCGGCGTGGCGAATCTCATCAATCTCTTCAATCCGGCCGTGGTCGTCTTCGGTGGGATGTTGCGGGATGTGTACGCCGGTGTATTGCCGCGGGTACGCAGTCGCGTCGCACGCAATGTGCTGCCGGTGGCGAAGGAAAAAGTGCGTCTGAGCGTGTCGGCTCTCGGGGACGACGCCACCCTCATCGGCGCCGGCGAGCTCGGGTTCTCGCGGCTGCTGCGCGATCCGTTGAGCGAAACGCCCCGGGTTTCGCCGACGCGGGAGCGGCTTCTCCGCCGCGCCGACCCGAACCCGTGCGCGCCTATGCATGCGTCCACGACACCCGTCGAATCACGCTGGAACGACTGAGCGCTTCCGGCTCTCCCGTGCGAGCACGACGAAGCTCACCAGGTGCAGTGCGACGGCCAACGGCACGGCGGCCAACGGAACCAGCACCAGCGGCAACGTCCCTGCCTGCTCGGCGGACGGCGTCACGTCGAGAACCATCCGCTGGCCGACCCCGGTCAGAATACCGAGCGTCAAGGCGACGACCAGGTCGAGCAAGCCCGTGATGTTGAGCCAGAGCACGCGGCCGCTGCGGATCGCAAACGGCGCGGCCAGGCCGACCGCGATGTCGCCGAGGCCTGCAGGCAACGCGAACGCGGCAGGGAGCTTGCCGATGACCATCGCCGCGAGGAACACGACACCAGCGACGCGCAGCACCTGCGGCCACGCCAGCAGGCGCAGCGCACCGGGCGCGGCGAGGATCGCTTGGACGCCGGGAAGCTTGCTCGCTGCGAAGGCGAGGGCGGTCCCGAGGGTGAACGCGAGCGGAATCCACGGTTGTTGCCGCGCCGGCGGCAGGTGGAACAGCCCGGCCGCGGCCAGTGCCCAGATCACCGCGGTCCACGCTGCCCACCCAGCGCCGGCAACCATGGCTGTGCGCGCCGCCGACCGTCTCGACCGGCCGATGGTCCGCGCGCCCCGGTAGAGCGCCACGCAAGTCACCGCGGGAATGCCCAGTGCTGCCAGGAGCGTGAAAACCCAGATGTAGATCGGCATTCGGAGTACCTCTCTTGTGAACACAAAGTCCGTTGATGAACACTCTGTTCGGTTGTGTGGTCGTGGTTCAACAACCAAAACCAGAGCTGCTGTTCACTACCGGACAGGTGCCGCGAACTGTCCGGGAACGGTCGAGGAGGACCATGGCCGATCAGGACCGGAGGGTGCGCAGGACTCGTCGCGTGCTCCGCGACGCGTTGTTCGAGCTCATCTTCGAGAAGGGCTATGACCGGCTCACCGTCCAGGACGTACTGGATCGCGCCGATGTCGGCCGGTCGACGTTCTACACCCACTACCGGGACAAGGAGGCGTTGCTCCTCGCCGCGTTCGACGACCTGAGCGCGGACTTGCGGCAGGAACTCGATCCCCCGCTGCCGGGTGGCCGTCCCGGACTGCTCGCCGAGGCTGTGTTCCGGTTCGCCTACCGCCGCCAGCCGGCGTTCCGGGCGTTGTGCGGCAAGCGAGGAGGCGAAGTCGTCCAGCGCCACCTGCACCGGCTGCTCACCGAGCTGCTCACCGCGCACCTGCGGCTGGACGCCGTGGACCCACCCGTTCCGGCCGACGTGGTTGCCGAGTTCTGCACGAGCGCGACGCTCGGCCTGCTCGGCTGGGCCATCGACAACGGCTTTCCACACGACGCCGAATGGCTGGCCGGGACCTACCGGCGACTCGCCGGACCCGGCCTCACCGACCTGCTGGCCGAACCCGCTTGACCAGACCGGATCGGACGGTCGCGACCACCCGGCCGGTTCAGGGACCAACGCGAGCGAGTTCGGCCATCACGGTCGTGCTCCGCGAGCCGCAGACCAGATCAGTCGCCATCGAGACGCTGAAGAGGTCACCGCGCACCCGGGGATCGGACCGCGCCTCACGCCGTGCCGGTTGCCCAGCCGCTTCCCGGTCGCGGATGAAGTAGCGGCCGGTCGTCTCGGCGAGATCGGGGTCCGTCGCCAGCCGCAGTGCGGCCGATGCGCCTTGCCCGGGGGTGAGCAGGCGGCGGTGGATCAGCGTCCGGAAGGGGCGAGGGCGCCCGGCACGAGGTCGTCGATGATGCCCGTGCTCACGATGCCGGGGTGCACGGCGTTGACCGTGACACCGGTGTCGCGCCAGGTACTGACGGAGAACACCATCCGGCACACCACCTCGACCCCCACCCTGCGGCTGGACCTGCGCCGGGGCCGGCTCACCGTGGCCGTTCTCGACGACGATCCGCACGCGGCCGTGCTGCTGCCGCGGCCGACGCCCGGTGCGTCCGGGCTCGGCCTGCACATCGTGGCGCAGCCGGCCACGCACTGGGGCTGCGGCCCGCGGTGGTCCGGCGGCAAGGCCGTCCGGGCCATCCTGACCTCGGACCGCCACTCCGGCTGACAGCGGATCAACGGGGTTCGGCGACCGCGTGGATCGGGTCCCGGCGGACCGGGTGGTCCCGGACCAGCACCCTCCCCCGGAAGCGGCGACGGCGATCGCGAAGGAACATCCTTCGCCCGGGTGCGCGGGCTTCCTCACGGCCCGGTCGCCGCCGGGTGGGCGCGCAACGCCTCGGGCAACGTCGAATACAGCAGCACCCGCCGGTCGTTCCAGAACGTCAGCAGCACCACCGACACCGGGTGCGGCGGGCTTGTCAACGCGACGACCCGGTCTTCGGCGTGTGCGCGCCGGGCGACCTGCGCCAGGACCCGGAGTCCGGCCGCACCGAGCAGCGTCACCTTCGCGAGGTCGAAAACGGTCACCGGCGCCGGCTCGTTCCAGGTCGCGTGCTGCAACCCCCGCACCGAAACAGCATCGATCTCCCCGGCCACGCTGATGATCAGCAGGTCGGGGCGGAGCCACGCGCGTTCTACGGAAAGGAGTGGCATGACGTCACCCTCCGGTCCCGTCGGGTGGGCCAACCGTACACCCGCCTGGGGGCCGGAATCGCTGTCAGAGGCTGTGTCAGCGCAGTGGCCGTCCGGTGTCAGGGCCGGACGCGATCGTGGTTCTCGTGATCAGGTCATCGATCGCAGCCACCGGATGCGTCACCACCGACGGGGACGCCTGACTCTTCGGAGAGCACGATGCAGAAGTTCGACACCACCGCCACCGTCGAGGCCCGGCCCGAGCTGCAGGAGGCCGTCCGGGCGTTCGTCGACGCCGGGTTCGCCGGTGCGCAGGTGTGCGTGCACGACGAGCACGGCGACTGGGCCGGGCGCGCCGGGGTCAGCGAGCTGGGCGGCACCGCCGAGCCGCCGGCCAACGGGCAGGCCTGGGCGGGCAGCGTCACCAAGACCTTCACCGCGACCCTGGTGCTGCAGCTGGTGGCCGAGGGCCGGATCGGGCTGGACGACCCGGTGGCCGGGCACCTGCCCGAGCTCGGGCTGGACCAGCGGATCACGGTGCGGATGCTGTTGCAGCACACCAGCGGGCTGTACAACTACACCGGCGAACTCGACGCCGACGGCAATTTCGAGATGGGTCTGCCCTCCCAGGGCAAAGCGTGGGTGGACAACCGGTTCCACACCTACCGCCCCGAGGAGCTCGTGCGGTTCGCGCTGTCCCGGCCGGCGCGGTTCGAACCGGGGACCGACCAGAGTTACGCCAACACCAACTACACGCTGGCCATGCTGCTGATCGAGAAGGTCACCGGCCTCTCCTACGCCGAGCAGGCGCAGCGGCGGATCCTGGGGCCGCTGGGGCTGTCGGACACCGTGGTGTCGGCCACCTCGCCGCAGCTGCCCGGGCCGCACGCCCACGGCTACTACCGCTACCAGGACGCCGGCGAGTGGAAGGTGGCCGACGTCAGCCGCCAGAACCCCTCGCTGCTGGCCGGCGCCGGCGACCTCATCTCGACCGCCGAGGATCTCGGCACCTTCATCTCCGCGCTGCTGGGCGGCCGGCTCCTGCCCGCCGCGCTGCTGACCGAAATGCGCACGCCGCACGGGAAGTTCGGGCTCGGCCTGGGACTCTGGGTGCAGGACCTGGGCCCCGATGCCGGCACCATCGTCCACCACAACGGCAGCGCTCCGGGAGGCTACGGAGCGCTGATGATCAGCACGCCCGACGGCAGCAGGACCTTGACCGCCACGCTGACCACCGGGGACACCGACCCGGCGGGAGTGTTCCCCGCGGCGTTGGGCGGGCTCATCAAGGCGGTGTTCGGACCGGCCGAGCCGGCCGGGGTCGGCGACTGAGCAGCCCCCGGGCCGAGCGCGAACCGGGCCAGGCCGACCTCGGCCTGGCCCGGTTCGCCTGCGCGCACGCCTGACCGGCGGACACAACCGGTGGTTGCCGCACAACGGTTTTCCCGATTCGCCCAGCCGCTATCCGGCTTGGTCGTCGACGCGGGCCAGTACCTTGCCCGCGATCCGGCGCAGTGTGCGCAGCTCCGCCGGCGTCAAGACGTCGGCGAACAGGTCCCGCACCCGCTCCACGTGCCCGGGCGCGACCGACTCCAGGTACGCGAAGCCCGCGTCCGTCAGGATCGCCTGCGTGTACCGGCCGTTGTCCGGATCCGTTCCCCGGCAGGCGAAGCCGCGTTTCTCCAGGCGGCCGATCAGGTGGGACAGCCGCGACAGCTCCGTGTTCGCCAAGGCCGCCAGGTCGCTCATCCGCGCCCGGCGGCCCGGCTGCTCCGACAGGTGCGCGAGCACGTAGTACTCGAGGAAGCTCAGTCGCGCGTCCCGCTGCAGCTGCGCTTCCAGGGACGCCGGCAGACGCTGGGCGAGCCGCATGAACGCGCGCCACGCCGACAGCTCGTCGGTGGTGAGCCGACGCTGCCCGGGGTCCGCCATCCGCCCAGTCTAGCTGACTTGAAAATTCACGTCAGAGTGCTAGCGTCCGACTTGAATGTTCAAGTGAGAGGACGCTCTGTGAAGACCGCGATCACCCTCGGCAGCACCCACCCGAACCAGCTCGAACCCCGGGCCAGCGCGCTCAAGAGCATCCGATGAGGCTCTACGGGCTCGAGGAGCACTTCGCCACCGCCGACGTGGTCGCGGCGTGGCGGCGGCACGACCCCGCGCTCGCCGCGCCGATGATGCGCCGGGCCGCCGCCAGTGCCGCGTTGCTCGACCTCGGCGAAGGCCGCGTCGCCGCGATGGACGACGCCGGGATCGACACCGCTGTACTGTCGCTGACGACGCCCGGCTTGCAGGACCTCGACCCCGCCGAAGCCGTCGCCCTGCAACGTCCCGCCAACGACGTCCTCGCCGACGCCGTCGGCCGGTTTCCCGAGCGGTTCCGAGGGTTCGCGGCTCTCGCGACGTCCACACCCGCGGCGGCGGCCGACGAGCTGCGGCGGGCCGTCACGGGCCTCGGGTTCGACGGGGCCCTGGTGAACGCGAACTCCCGCGGCCAGGCCCTCGACGAAGCCCGCTTCTGGGACATCTTCGAGGCCGCCGAGGACCTGCGCGCCCCGGTGTACCTGCACCCGAGCGCGCCGGTCCCGGCGGTCACCGAGGCCTACTACCGGCGCTTCGGCGGTCCGGTGGACGAGCTGCTGGCCACCGGGACGTTCGGCTGGCACTACGACGCCGGGCTGACCGCGCTCCGGCTGATCGTCGCCGGGGTCTTCGACCGGTTCCCGGGACTGCAGCTGATCCTGGGACACTGGGGCGAGGTCGTGCTGTTCTACCTCGACCGCGTAGCGGCCCTCGACGCGGTGATCGCGCTGGAGCGCCCGATCGCCGAGTACTTCCGCACGAACGTCTTCATCACCCCGGGCGGCGTCGCCAGCCACCGGTACCTGCGGTGGAGCTTGGAAACCGTGGGCGCGGACCGGATCATGTACGCCTCGGACCACCCGTTCAACCGCGAGCACGGCGGTTCCGCCCGCCGTTTCGTGGAGACCGCGCCGATCAGCGACGCCGACCGGGCGCGGATCGCCTACGAGAACTGGGAAAACCTGATAGCGGGCATCCGGCGCCGGTAAGTCTCCTTGCGGCAGAACAGGTCCGCCCTCACAACCTCCGCTCGTACAGCGTTCCCAGCCGGATCAGGGTGGGGCGGCCGTCCGCGGCCGGCCCGGCGAACTGCACCGGCAGGAAACCGCCCGGGCTGCCGGCGTCCAGCACGAAACGGCTCCGCTCGCTGTCGACACAAGTGATCGGCATAGGCCGCCCTCCTCCCACCGGGCTGCCCATCAGCCGGTCCCATTCCGCCAGTCCGGCGTCCGGGGTCGAGCGAACGTGGAGCCGCCCGCCATGCACCTCGACCGACACCTCGCCGTCGGGCGCCCGGTAGCGCCCGGTGAACCGCTCGTTCTCGACCTTCGCGGTCGACGAGGGTGGCGCGATCGCGGCCGGGCCGCGGGCGTCGAAGAACTCGTCGAGGAGCTCCGTGCACAGCGTGGAATGCAGCATCGCCCCGGTGGTGCTGTTGGTGAGCACCGCGAGCACGACCTTCTGCCCGGGAATGACGTAGAGGGTCGAATGCATGCCGAGGTTGGCACCCGAGTGCGTCAGGACCGGGTCGTCACCCTCCCGGAAGATGCCCCAGCCGAGCCCGAAGTTCACGCACCCGCGCAGGCACCCCCAGAACTCGTCGTACCGGGGCGTGCGCATCTGTTCCACCGCCGCCGGCGACAGGAGCGGATGCCCGTCGAGGTGCATCCGTCCGAAGTGGATCAGGGCTTCGACGTCGAGCCACAAGCGGGAACCGGCCGGGCCGTACTCGGGCCAGACCCGCAGCCGGGGCACCCGGGAGACGACCCCGCTCGCCGGGTCGACGACGTGCCCCACGGCGGTCGAGTGGAGGAGCATCTCCTCGGCGTCCGCGGTCGCGTTCATACCGAGGGGCTGCAGGACACGGGACCGGAGTGCGACGTCGAAACGATCTCCGGTGATCACCTCCACCACCCGGCCGAGCGTGCTCATCCCCATGTTGCTGTAGGAAAACCGCCGGCCGGGAACACCCGTGACCTCCAGCACCGCGAGCTCTCGCATCAACCGCTCGAGCACGTCGTCGCCCGGCGCCAGGTCCGGCAGGTAGTTGCCGGGCAACCCGGACGAGTGATCGAGCAGCATCCGCACGGTGATCGCCGCCGAGCGGTCCGGGTCCGCCGTGGTGAAGCCGGGCAGGTACTCCGGCACCGGCGCGTCGAGGTCGAGCCGCCCCTCGTCCACCAGGGTCATCGCCAGGGACGCGGTGAGCACCTTCGTGACGGATCCGGCCGCGAAGAGCGTGTCCGGCCGCACCGGGGCGCCGGTCAGCACGTTGACCGTCCCGGTCTCCGCCCGCACGAGCGTGCCGTCGTGCCACAGCGCGGCCGACGCGCCGGTCACAGCGAACTTCTCCGCCAGCCGCGAGAGCCGGTCGGCCAGTTCGTTCGAGGTGAGCATGAGGTGATCCTGTCACGCGAAGGGCCGTACTGGATGCGACAGCTGTCGCACGGAAGCCTGCGATCGTGCGACTCCTGTCCATTCCTGGGTGGCGCCCCCGGGCTTAACGTGGTGTCACGTCCTGGAGAACGGAAGGAAGACGACGATGTCACTCCTGCTGACCGGCGCGACCGTCATCGACGGCGTCGCCGACAAAGGCATCGACGGTCGCGCGATCCTGATCGAAAACGGCCGCATCACGGCGATCGACCGCCCGGACCGGCTGGCCGTCCCGGATGACACCGAGACCGTCGACTTCAGCGGGAAGTTCGTCATCCCCGGCCTGATGAACGCCAACGTGCACCTCCTCGTCAACGTCATGTTCGAGACGCTCGTCCGGTACGACGGGCGCTACCAGGACCTGATCGTCGAGGCCGCGCAGGTCGCGCTGAAGAACGGGCTGACGACGGTCTTCGACACCTGGGGGCCACGACGCGCGCTGATGGCGGCCCGCGACCGGATCGACCGGGGCGAGACGCCCGGCAGCCGGATCCGCTGCGCCGGCAACATCATCGGGTTCGACGGCCCGTTCTCCGACGACTTCGACAAGCGGATCCCCGGCGTCGGCAGCTCCCACTTCGTCGACCGGGTGAACGCGACGTGGGTCGAGAACGTCGGGCGGCACCTGATGTGGCTGACGCCCGAGGAGGTCGGCAAGGAGGTCCGCGCGTACATCGAGCGCGGGGTCGACTTCGTCAAGTACGCGTCGAACGAGCACGGCGGGGCCTCGGCCGGGGCCTTCATCGCGTTCTCGGAGCGCACGCAGCGCGTCATCGTCGAGGAAGCCCATCGCGCGGGGTTGACCGCACAAGCCCACACCTCGAGCGTCGAGGGCCTGCGGATGGCGATCGAGGCGGGGTGCGACCTCGTACAGCACGCCAACACCACCGGACCCACCGGAATCCCGCGCGAGACGCTCGAGCTCTTCGCCGAGAAGAACTGCGGTGCCGTCGTCTTCCCGTTGACCGACAACGGGTTCAAGATCCTCAAGGAGTCCATTTCGGATCCCGAATGGACTATCTGGAAGGCCTCGGACGTCAACGCCCGCAACCTCGTCGAGTCGGGAGCGTCGATCCTGCTCGCCAACGACGGCGGCATCTTCGCCCCGGAAGTCATGGACGAGCCGATGATCAAGGGCACCTGGAACGGCCTGCCCGAAGACGAGGGCCTGAACCGCCTGGCGACGGGCCATTTCGTCTGGCTTCGCGCCATGGAGGAGAAAGGCATGTCGCCGATGGCGTTGCTGCACGCGGCCACCCGCAACATCGCCCGGGCTTACCAGGTCGACGCCGACCTCGGGACCCTGGAAGCCGGCAAGATCGCCGACCTCGTCGTCCTCGACGCGGATCCGTTGCGGGGCGCCAAGAACTACCAGAGCATCCACGCCGTCATCAAGGACGGCGCCGTCGTGGACCGGGACGCGCTGCCGGAGCGGCCGCTGCTGACCGCGGACCTCCCGCCTGCCCTCGACGAAGAGGCCCGCTACCGGAAAGCCCTCCACCACGGCGCGCGCCTGCCGGGGTGCCCCTCCTGCGTGAACGGACACCCCTGATGCTGGTGTGGGAGCAGCACTGCTGCCTTCCGCTCGACCCGGACACCGACGTCGAAATGCTTTGGCGCTACGCCGAGGCGGGGGCGTCGTTCGTGTCGGTGAACGTCGGCTACGCGCCCCACGGCATCGCGGACACGATCCGCGTGCTGTCCGGGTTCCGGGACCAGCTGCTCGACCGTCCCGAGCGGTACGTCCTGGTCCGCACGACCGAAGACGTGCGCGCGGCCGAAGCCACCGGGCGGCTGGCCGTCGCGTTCGACCTGGAAGACACCAACCCGCTGGGCGGGCGGACCGCCCTGGTGCAGACCTACTACGACCTGGGTGTGCGCACGATGTTGCCGACCTACAACCAGCGCAACGCCGCCGGCTCGGGCTGCCACGACGAAACCGACGGCGGCTTGACGGAGTTCGGCCGGGACGTGGTGGCGGAGATGAACCGGGTGGGGATGGTGGTCGACACCGCGCACTGCTCGTACCGGACGTCGATGGACGTCTTCGCGGCGTCGACGGCGCCGGTGGTGGTGTCCCACACGGCGGCGCGGGCGGTGCACGACGACCCGCGCAACATCCGGGACGACCAGATGCGCGCGTGTGCGGCGACCGGTGGCGTCGTCGGGATCAACGGCGTCGGGATGTTCCTGGGCGACAACGACGCGAGCACCGAAGCGCTCGTCCGCCACATCGACCACGCCGTGGAAGTGACCGGCTGGGAGCACGTGGGTCTCGGGTTGGACTACTGCTTCGACCAGGTCGGCGACGAGCTGGCCGCGAACCCCGAGCTGTTCCCCGCGAGCTATGCGCAGCGGGATCGGCTGGAGTTCATCGAGCCGGAACGGCTGCCCGCCATCACCGAGGCCCTGCGGGACCGCGGTTACCCGCCGGAGGCCGTCGAAGGGATCTTGGGCGGGAACTTCCTGCGCGTGGCGGAGAAGGTGTGGCGATGACCCGCGTCGTGGTCGTGGGCGCCGGCGTCGTCGGCCTTTCGTGTGCGTGGTTCCTGCAGGAGCACGGCGCGGAGGTCACCGTCCTGGATCGGTCGGGAGTGGCGGCGGGAGCGTCGTGGGGCAACGCCGGCTACCTCGTGCCCGGCATGGTGGCGCCGCTGGCGGAGCCGGCCCTGCTGCGGGAGGGCCTGCGTAGCCTGCTCGCCCCGGGTTCGCCGGTCTCGGTGCGCGGGCGACCGCCCGCGGCGTTCCTGGCCGGGTTCGCCCGGCACGCGACCGCGTCCCGGTGGCGGCGCGGGATGGCGGCGCTCGCGCCGCTGGCGGCCGAGTGCCACGACGCTTTCGACGAACTGGTGAAGGGCGGGGTCGCGGCGGAGGTCCACGAGCGGACCGTCCGGATCGGGTTCACCGCCGGCCAGGACACCGCGGGGCTCGAACACGAACTCGCCGTCACCGGCGCGCCCTACCGGATCTCGGCCGGCCGCGAAGTCCCGTTCTCCGACCGGATCACGCGGGTCCTGCACCTGGAAGGGCAGCGGTTCCTCGCACCGGGCGCGTTCCTCGACGCGCTCGCCGGATCGGTGCGGGAGCGAGGGGGCGAGATCGTCGAGGGCGCCCACGCGCGGTCGATCGGGTTCGGGCCGGGTGGGCTGCAGGTCGACACCTGGGCGGGGCGGCCGCACCGGGCCGCCGCCGTCGTGCTCGCGACGGGCGCGTGGCTGCCGGAGCTGGCGCGCCGACTGGGGGTTCGGATACCGGTGCAGGCCGGCCGTGGGTACTCCTGCAGCATCCGGCTCGCCGAACCGCTTCCGGGTCCGGCCTATCTGCCCGGGGCCCGCGTGACGCTCACGCCGTACGGAGATCGGGTACGCGTCACGGGCGTGATGGAGGTCGCCGACCAGGACGCGCCTTTCGACGGCCGCCGGCTCGACTCCCTCCTGCGCTCGCTCCGCCCCCTGATCGACGCCGGCTGGGACGACGTCCGCGAACCCTGGGTCGGGTCCCGGCCGCTCACCCCCGACGGCCTCCCGGTGATCGGCGCGACGAAGGTCCCCGGCGTCCACGTCGCCGGTGGCCACGGCATGTGGGGCATGACGCTCGGACCGATCACCGGAAAGCTGCTGGCCGGCCAGATCGTGAGCGGCACCGCTGTTACCGAGCTACTCCCCTTACAGCCCGCGAGGAGGCTTTCATGAGCGTCACCCCGCCGCCGGCGCCGGCGTTCCGGCGGCAGGGCAACCTCGTGCTGCTGTCGGGCCAGGTCGGCGTGGACGAGAACTGGCGGCCGGTGATCGGGACGTTCCAGGACGAAGCCCGTGCGGCCTTCGCGAACGTCCGGCGGGTGCTGGCCGACGCGGGCGCGCGGCCGGACCGGATCCTCAAGATCACCGCGTACCTGGCCGACCTCGACGACTGGACCGCCTACAACGAGGTCTGGACCGAAGAGTTCCCCGACCGGCGGCCCGCCCGGACGACGATCGGCGCCCGGCTGGTTACGCCCTTTCGCGTCGAGCTCGACGTCGTCGCGTGGCTGGGCGACACGCCCTGAAGTTACATTCGCGGGCGTGAGCGAGGACCTGCAGCGGGTGGTGGACACCCTGGCCCGGCAGCTGGGCCGGGCGGTCGCGATCGACGACGTCCACTTCAGGCTCCTCGCCTACAGCGCCCAGGCCGGTCCGATCGACGACATGCGCGCGCGGGTCATCCTGGACCGCGAGGCTCCGCCGGAGGGGGTTGCCTGGCTGCGGCGGTTCCGGCTGCCCCGCGCCGACGGGCCGGTCCGCCTCCCCGCCGCCGCGGAGCTCGGCCTGCTGCCGCGGGTCGCGATCCCGATCCGGTTGCAGGGCGTGCAGTTCGGCTACCTGTGGCTGATCGACGCCGACGAGCCGGTGGACGACGCCGGGCTCGCCCTCGCCGGGGTCGCGGCCGGTGAAGCCGCGGAGGTGCTGTTCCGCGAGCGGGCACTGGGCGAGCTGCACGACGCCCGCGTCGGGGAGTTCCTCCGGGATCTGCTGTCGGACGATCACGTGGCTCGCGCCCTCGCGGCCGACGGGCTTGTCGAATCGGACCTCTTCGCGGCGCGCGGCGGCGTCGTCGCCATCGTCGTCGCGCCGCTGCCGGTGGCCGGCCAGGAGGTCGACGCGGGTGACCGCCTGGCGCTCGGAGCGGCGCTGCGCTCGGCAGCCGGCGCGGTGCCGGTCCGCGAAAGCATGGTCCTGATCCGGCCCGGCCACGGCCTGCTCGTCGTGACGCAACGCGCGCTGGAACGTGTCCCCCGGCTCGCGGACGAGCTGTGCTCGTCGGCGACGCGGCGGCTGGGACGTCCTGAGCGCTGGCGGGCCGTGGTCGCCGGACTGGGCCGTCCGGCAGCGCGGTTGGCCGACGCCGCGACGTCGTACCAGCAGGCGCTCGACGCGATCCGGGTCGCCGATGTCATCCCCCGGTTCCGGCCGGTCGCCCGCCACGACGCGCTGGGGATCTACGCGTTGCTGGCCGCTCAGCCGCGCGAGCAGCTCCGCGACGTGGGAGTGGCGCAGGCGATCACCGCGCTCGTGGACGCCGACCCCGCGCTCCTCGTGACGGCGGAGACGTTTCTCGACCGCGCGGGTGACTCCCGCGCGGTCGCCGAGCGGCTCGGCGTGCACCGGGCGACGATCTACCACCGGCTGCGCCGCATCGAAGAGCTGACCGGCTTCGACCTGGACGACGGGGAACGCCGCCTGGTCCTGCACCTCGGCATCAAGGCGGCGAGGCTGCTCGGCGACATTTAGCCACGCTGGTCCCGCGAGAGCAGGCCGAGCCGGACGTCGGCGCCACCCGGCCATCGACGAGATCCGGTACCGCACCCACCAGGGTCCGCGCCTCGGCTCCCGGCCTCGCCCCTCCCGGCGCCGCCCGCGTGTTTGGCACGCCGCCACGCGGGGGACACCTGAATGACGAAGGTGCGTCTTCAGCTATCCGGACGCCCGGCCCGCTGGGTCCCGCCGGCCCGGCGGTCGAGCCGTGCCCGCCCGACGGCACGGCTCCTGAGGGTCCGGGAAGGATGATCGTGGCCGAAGGCGACGTGCACACCTACTACGAAGACGGCCAGTGGAAGAACCGCGTCGAGGGCGGTGTCCGCGCCTCCAACACCTCTCCGCGCCGGGCCGACGCCGTCGTGGCCGGGCGGCAGGCCGCGAAGAAGCGCCGCGTGAGCCACGTGCTGCACGGCGCCGACGGGGAGATCGAAAGCGAACGCGACTTCCGGCCGCGCCGGTCAGTCGGGCAGCCGTAGGTCGGCGCGGCCGCTTCTGGTGGCCTGCCGGTGCAACTCGGCCAGCGCGGCCAGGACCCGGTCCTGGTGGTACCGGTGCAGCCACGAGCCGGCGCCGCGAACGAGCCCGTCCAGCCGTTCGCGACCCGGCCCGCCGGGCTGGTGACCGGGCCGCTCGTGGAGCACCGTCAGCACGCCGGCGCACCGCTCGCCCGGCGCCGGCAAGGGCAGGCTCAGCGCGGCGCGCACCCCCGAGCCGGTCAGGAGGTCGAGTGTCGCCGTCCCGGCGAACAAGGGATCGGCGCCGACGTCACCGCTCATCACCGCGAGGAAGCGGGTCGACGCGAGCGCGCTCGACGTCCCGTCGAGGTCCAGGCAGGACACCTCCCCGCTGAGCCCGCGGTGCGCGGCCAGCCGGAGCCGGTCCCCGTCGGCGAACTGGACGAACCCGGCCCGGGCCCCGGTGTCTTCGAGGGCGACGTCGAGCAAGCACCGCGCCAGCTCGGCCGGGGTCCGCACCGGCCACGGGACGCCGGACTGCCCTCTCGGTCGCGGCCCAGCGGGCGGCCACTCGCCTTCGCCGGGGCGCGGCAGGTCGACGAGCAGCTGGGCCAGCTGCTGGACCTTCACGTTGTGCCGCTGCGAGGCCCACCGCAGCAGCCGGAACGCCGCCTCCTCGTCGGGCAGCCGGTACCGCTCCTGCACCACGCCGAGCGCGCGGGCGATCCGCGGGCGGTGAGCCAGCTTCGCCCGCAACACGCGGATTTCCTCGCGGAGCCGCTCGATCAGCGCGTCCCGGTGGTCATCCGCGGCAGCACCGGTGGACTTGGCACCGAGGGCGACGCTCAAGCTTTCGTAGGTTTCGAGGACGTCCGCCGCCCCCGTCGCCTGCAGCGCCCGGCGCACGACGCCGACGCCGGTCACCACGCGCAGGCGGCCACCGGTCGCGGCGAGCGTCTCCGCGAGCACGAGCAGGCCGCGAAGCCCCGTCGCCCCGAGCACCCGCACACCGCTGAGGTCGACGACCGGCTCGAGCACACCGGCCGTGAGCCGGAACAGCTGTTCCGAAAAGGCCGGGTGCGCACCGGCGTCGACCTCCCCGGCCACCGCGATGACCAGCACGCCGGCGTCCCGCACCGGCTTGATCGACCACGCCGCCTGGTCGCCGTCCCTCCTGGCTGCCACCCTCGCGCGGTTTCCCGGCCGCCTGGCCGGGCAAACGCCGGAAAGGATGCATAGACTCCGCGAAAATCGGCTACCCGTTCTTTTCGTCGGATGAAGGCGAGGGCATGGCCGAAATTCTCATGGAACTGGCCCATCGGACCCGTTCGGCGGTCCTCACGCTCGACGGCACCCTCGACGTGAGCACCCATCGCAGCGTGCGCGACGGCTTGCTCAAGGCCGCCACCGAAGCGCCGGACGGCTTGATCGCCGACATCACCGGTCTCACCGTCGCCGACGACGCCGGGCTCAGCGTCTTCGCGCTCGTCGCCATGCGGCTGGGCGACTGGCCCGGCATACCGTTCGCCCTCGTCACCCGCCGACCGAGCCACGAGCTGCTGCTCCGGCGAGCACCGGTCGCCCGCTACGCGCCGGTGCACCCCGGCCTCGCCGAAGCCGAACGCGGGTTCAGCGCGCCCGTCCGCCGCCGGGCGGTCCGCGCGCTCCCCCGGACCGACACGACCTCCGCCCTCGCGCGGGAGTTCGTCACCGAGGTGTGCCGGGCGTGGGGCACGACCGAGCTCCTCGACGACGCGCGCATGATCGTCACCGAGCTGGTGGAAAACACGCTGCAGCACACCGGCTCCCGCCCCGAGATCCGCGTCGACCTGCGGCGCGGCATCTGCACGATCGCCGTCGCCGACGACGACCCGCGACCGGCCGTGCTGCACGAGCAGCTGGCGCTGACCGACCCCGGCCTCGGGCTCAAGCTCGTCGCCCAGTTTTCCCGTGTGTGGGGCTGCTCCCGATCGTGGAGCGGCGGCAAGGTCGTCTGGGCGACGATGCGCGTCCCCGGCGGCCTGCCCGGCGCCGACGTGCTGACGGCCGGTTGAGCCGGCGCGGCGGGTCTCCTCCGTGGTCCACGGGATCACTGCCGGGCTCGGCACCCGATACGTCCGCCACGCAACAGGCTGCGCCCGGGTAGCCGGGGTCGTCGGTTTCGTGCGGCGGGGTGGTCCTCCGGATCGTCGCGGCCCCCGGGCTGACGCGATCGCGGGTGCGATTCTCCGTGGCTCACCGAATGCCACCGGAAAACCGCGCCGCATAGCTCGATGAGCTGATTGAAGCAGCACAGTTTGTGCCGTCCGCGGCCCAGTCGATAACGTCGAGAACTGCGGCCGAAACCGAAAGCCGCTGCATCGAATTCGCAACTTTGCGAGGCGAAGCCAGAGCTGCGCGACGACGCTGGTTCGCCTCGTCTCCGGCGCCAGGAGACCCTTGATGGACATCAGTGGCAACCACGTCACCGCGTCGAAACGGCTCGTGGTGAGCGTTACCGCGACAGCCGCCGAACACGCGATGGTGACCGTGGCCGGAGAACTGGACGCCGCCACGACAGCGCCATTCGAAGAATGCCTCGGTAAAACGCTCCACCCGGGGTGCAGAGCGATCCTCGTCGATCTGTCCGGTGTCACGTTCTGCGCGGCCGCCGGGTTGCGGGCGCTGCTGAACTTCACCGGCGAAGCCCGTCTGCTCGGCGTCCCCGTCGCGATCGTCGCCGGCCACAGCGCCGTGACCCGCCCGGTGCGGGTCCTGCAGCTCACGCAGGTACTCCCCTTGCACCGGGAGCTGATCGGCGCGGTGGAGTGGCTCGGCGCCCTGCCACGGTCGGCCGGGCACGGTCGCCGCCGGCCACCTGCTTGACCGGACGGCGGTTCCGTGACGAACCGTTTCGCGCATCACCCGATGGGGTACTCATCCGCGGTTGCGGGGAGGTGGCGCGGTGGGCATGTCGTTCGAACCGGAGCGCCTCGAGATCGTGCGCCTGGAGACGAGCACGGGAATCGTGGCCCTGGCGCTGTCGGGGGAACTGGACGCCGGAACGACGCCCAAGCTGTCCAGCGCCGTGGTGCGCGTCCTGGCCGAAGAACGCGAAGTACTCGTCCTGGACCTGTCCGGGCTGTCGTTCATGGCGGTCGCCGGAGCGCGCTCGATCCGGCTCACCCACGACGCGGCCGGAGCCACCCGGCTGCGGGTCGTGACCGGCGGCAGCCACACGGTCGAGAACGTCCTGCGGGCAACGGGGTTCGCGGCGGTGCTGGACTGCTACCCGACCCGTGCCGCCGCGCTGGGCGCGGGCAGCCGGACTTCCTTCCTCAGCCGGGCGAACGCCAGCTGGAACGTCGACCGCTGACCGACTCGCGGCTCCCGCCGGCGATCAGCGGGGCGAGGCCGTCCTTCAGCCGATACGAACAAGGATGCCCAGTCGGCGTGCGGCCAAACAGATCTGTCGGGATCCGCACAACAGGCGAAAGACCACCGGCGCGGCACGTAGGGTGAGCGCGCATCGCACGGTTCAGCCCAGCAGCCGTAGTCCTGGGCCGCGCTTCGCGTGGCCGGTGTTCGTGCACTGCCTGCGGAGGTCGTTCCCGATGCGCGGTCAACAGTTGCTCCCACCGACGATCGACCCGCCGCGCCGCTTCCGCTGCGCCTTTCGGCTTTCCCTCGGAAGAGCCGGGGTGGCCGATGCCCGGTGAGCCGAGCAGCGACGGCGGGCTGACCTCACCCCGCGTCGCGCTGGACGTGGCCGACGCGACGCCGTGGCGGCGAGACGACCCGGACGTGGTCGCCGGGCGCTACGAGGTGGCCGGTCTGCTCGGCAGCGGCGCCACGGCGCGGGTCTACCGGGCCTTCGACCGGCGTCTGGGCCGTGACGTCGCGATCAAGGTCTACGAACGCGGCGCGGTGCCCGTCGAGCAGCTGCGGCGGGTGCGGGAGCGGACCATCCAGGCCAGCATCGACCACCCCGGTGTCGTGGCGCTGTTCGACAGCGGCACCGACGGCGACCGGCCCTACCTGGTGATGCAGCTCGTCGACGGGGAGAACCTCGCCCACCACCTGCTGGCCGGGCCGCTGCCGGCCGAGCGGGTGCACGACCTCGCGACCGGACTGGCCGAGGCGCTGGACCACGTCCACGCCCGCCGTGTCGTGCACCGCGACCTCAAGCCCGCCAACGTCCTGCTCGGCGCGGACGGTCCGCTGATCACCGACTTCGGCATCGCGCACGAGCTGGACGCCACGCACGTCACCGGCACCGGCCTGGTCACCGGCACCGCCGCCTACCTGGCGCCCGAGCAGGTCACCGGTGAGCAAGCCGGCCCGCCAGCCGACGTCTACGCCCTCGGGTTGATCCTGCTGGAGTGCCTGACCGGCGAGCGGGCGTACCCCGGCACGCTGGCCGAGTCGGCCGTCGCCCGGCTCAACCGCGTACCCCGCGTTCCCGACGGCTTGCCCGCTTCGCTGGCCCGCACCCTCGAGCGGATGACCGCCCGCGAGCCGCGGCAGCGCCCGACCGCCGGTGAGGTCCTGCGGCTGCTGCGGCAGCCGGCCACCGCGGCGGTCACGAACGCAGCTTCGAGGCAACGTCGATTCCCCCTGTTCGCGGCCGTCGGGCTCACGGCCGCCGCCGCGGTCACGGCCGCGGTGCTGATCACCGGCCCGGATGCCCCGATCCCGGACCCCGGCCGGGAGCCCGCCGCCGGACAGGCGCTCTCACCCGGCCCCACGCCCGCGACCTCGGCGTCCGTGAGGCCGCCGGCCTCGACCACCATGGCCGCCGCACCGCACGGCGACGGAACGGGCTCACCGCCGTTCGCGGCCGCGAACCAACCGGACGCGGCGACCTCCGGCACCGTGCGCTCCGCCGGTGTGCCGAACGAGCCCGCCAAAGACAAAGTGAAGGACAAAGGGCAAGGTAAGGGCAAGAAACACAGCGGTTCCTGACCAGTCAGCCGGTCACTTGCAGGATTGCGGCATCCCCACTCGACAAGCCTTGCGGCCCTGCCCAAGACCGCGCGAACTGCGGAAAGGATCTCCGACGCGATGACTCGCGGAACACCGAAAAGCCCGCCTGACCTGAGTCAGACGGGCTTCCGGAGGTACCCCCGATGGGATTCGAACCCACGCTACCGGCGTGAGAGGCCGGCGTCCTAGGCCGCTAGACGACGGGGGCTTAGGATCTTTCCCTGGTCTCCCAGGGGCTTTTCTGTTTTTCTTGCTGGAGAGAACTTACCAGAGGCGATTTCTCGCTCCGCAGGGGGGTCACTCTCCGCAGCTGGGGTACCAGGACTCGAACCTAGACTAACTGGACCAGAACCAGTCGTGCTGCCAATTACACCATACCCCAGTGAGGTACCGTTCCGGCTTGGCCGGTTCAGCACCGCACGAGGAGAAATACTAGAGCACGCCGTTCCGCACCGTGAAAGCGGGGGTCCCACTCACGCGCTGGGCGGGGACACCGATCGTCGCGTACTCCGAAACCAGCAGCTCAGGCAGCTCGGCCAGCCCCGCGACGCGGTGGACGCCCTCCGGGACCCGCTCGCCGATGCCGTCGCGGTCGAGCCAGATCGCTCCGAGACCCGCGTCGCGGGCGCCGATCGCGTCGGTGTCCAGTTTGTCCCCGACGTGGACCGCCTGGGCCGGTGCGCAGTCCAGGCCGAGGCAGACCGTGTGGAACATCACCGGATCGGGTTTCGCCACGCCCAGCTCGCCGGCGATGGCGACGTGGTCGAAGAACGGCGCCAGCCCCAGGTCGGCGATCTTCTTGCGCTGGTGGCCCCCTGAGGCGTTCGTCACGGCGGCCAGCATCAGGCCGGCCGCGCGCAGCCACTCCAGGCAGTCGAGGACGTCGGCGAACAGCTGCCACGAGTGGTCCAGCAGCTCTCTTCGGCGCCGCTCGAACGAACTCACCTGCTCGGCGTCGGCGAGGATGCCGATCTCGGCGAGGAAGCAGTCGGTCCGCCGCTGGTGCATTGTCGCGTAGTCGATTTCGCCGGCGACGACGAGCGCCACGTGCTCTTCGGTGATCAAGTCCCACAACGGCCACAGGTCGCCCCGGCCGGTCAGGATGTGGAGGCTGCGGCGGATCGCGGCCGTGCAGTCGATCAGCGTGTCGTCGATGTCCAAGCACACCAGACGCAGCCGAGGCGGCGCCCAGGGCTCGGGCGCCGCCTCGGTGCGGGCGGTTCGCGACGGGGTCCGGGGTGCCACAGGGAAATCCACCCAGTGAGGCTAGGGCAACCGCCGCGTTCGCGACGCTGCCAAAGAGGTGATTGCCGATCCCCTGTTCCGGCGCACCGCTTCTACTCCCAGTTGGCGAACCGTCTTCTATCGGTTATCCGACCAACGCACGGCGAAGACGTCCCAGTGAGACGTCGCGGCCGAGCAGTTCCATCGATTCGTACAGCGGGGGCGAAACCGTCCGGCCGGTCACGGCGACGCGAACCGGCGCGAAAGCCTTGCGGGGCTTGAGACCCAGACCGTCCACAAGGGCGTCTTTGAGCGCCTGCTCGATGGCCTCGGTCTCCCACGACGGCAGCGCTTCGAGTGCGTCGACCGCCGCGGTGAGCACCGGCCGCGCGGCCTCGCCGAGGTTCTTCGCCGCAGCGTCTTCTTCCGGCGCGAAAGCGTCCTCGTCGGTGAACAGGAAACGCACCATGGGCGCCGCGTCCGAAAGCACCGTGACGCGTTCCTGCACCAGCGGCGCGATCGCGTCCAGCCGGGCCAGCTGCTGCTCGCTCGGCGATTCCGGAAGGACACCCGCGGTGACGAGGTACGGCGTGACGCGGGAAACGAACTCGGCCGCCGGCAGTGCGCGCACGTGGGTGCCGTTGATCGCTTCGGCCTTCTTGAGGTCGAAGCGCGCCGGGTTGGCGCTGACCTTGGTGACGTCGAAGGCGGCGATCATCTCTTCGACGCTGAAGACGTCGCGGTCGTCGGCGATCGACCAGCCGAGCAGGGCCAGGTAGTTGAGCAGGCCCTCGCGGATGAAACCGCGGTCGCGGTAGTTGAAGAGATTCGACGAAGGGTCGCGTTTGGACAGTTTCTTGTTGCCCTCGCCCATGACGTACGGCAGGTGGCCGAACCGCGGCGTGAACTCCGCGACGCCGACGCGCTCGAGCGCCGCGTAGAGCGCCAGCTGGCGAGGCGTCGACGGCAGCAGGTCCTCGCCGCGCAGCACGTGCGTGATCTTCATCAGCGCGTCGTCGACGGGGTTGGTCAGCGTGTAGAGCGGCTCGCCGTTGGCGCGCACCAGCACCGGGTCCGGGATCGTGTTCGCCGGGAAGGTGATGTCCCCGCGCACCAGGTCCGTCCAGCCGAGGTCGGTGTCCGGCATGCGCAGGCGCAGCACCGGCGCGCGCCCCTCGGCGCGGTACGCGGCGATCTGCTCGTCGGTCAGGTCGCGGTCGAAGTTGTCGTAGCCCAGCTTCGGGTCCAGGCCGGCCGCCTTGCGCCGCGCCTCGACCTCCTCGTTGGTCGAGAACGCCTCGTACAGTTCCCCCGCCTCGAGGAGCTTCGCGGCGACGTCGGCGTAGATCGCGCGCCGCTCGCTCTGGCGGTACGGCCCGTACTCGCCGCCGGCCTCCGGGCCCTCGTCCCAGTCGATGCCGAGCCAGCGCAGCCCGTCGAGGAGCTGCTCGTAGGACTCCTGCGAGTCGCGCGCGGCGTCGGTGTCTTCGATCCGGAACACCAGTTGACCCCGGTTGTGCCGGGCGAAGGCCCAGTTGAACAGCGCCGTGCGGATCAGCCCGACGTGCGGGGTGCCGGTCGGCGAAGGACAGAAGCGCGCGCGAACCACCGATGTCTCACTCATAGCCCGATCAGCGTATCCGTCGCCACATCGCTTGACGCCGGGGACCGGCCGGGTGCATCCTCGGTTTATTCAACAAGCGATGAATAGATGGGGAGATGGTGGAGATGACCGAGCGCACGGGCTGCGTCGTCATCGGTGGCGGGCCCGCCGGAATGGTCACGGGACTCCTGCTGGCGCGGGCCGGTGTCGAGGTGACGGTGCTGGAGAAGCACGCGGACTTCCTGCGCGACTTCCGCGGGGACACGGTCCACCCGTCGACGCTCACGCTGCTCGACGAGCTGGGTCTCGGCGAGAGGTTCCACGCGCTGCCGCACAGCGAGCTGCGCTCGGCGGGGTTCCCGCAGGAGGACGGCGAGCTGATGAAGCTGGCCGACTTCACCCGGCTGAAGGTCCCCCACCCGTACATCGCGATGGTGCCGCAGTGGGACTTCCTCGACCTGCTCGCCGAAAGCGCCCGCAAGGAGCCGACGTTCGTCCAGCGGATGGAGACCGAGTGCACGGGCCTGGTCCGCGAGCACGGCCGGGTCGCCGGCGTCACCTACCGCACCGTGTCGGGCGAGACCGGCGAAATCCGCGCTGACCTGGTGATCGCGGCCGACGGGCGCTGGTCGCTCGCGCGTCGTGAAGCCGGCCTGGTGCCGCGCGAGTACGACTGCCCGTTCGACGTCTGGTGGTTCCGGCTCTCGCGCGGCGAGGGCGAGGAAGGCGGCATGCTGCTGCCGAAGATGCGGGACCGCCGGTTCGCGGTGCCGCTCCCCCGGCCGGACTTCTACCAGGTCGCCTACCTCGCGCCGAAGGGCGAAGACCTGCGCGCCCACGGCATCGAGGCGTTCCGCGAGAACGTCACGCAGATCTGCCCCGAGTTCCACGACCGCGTGCACGAGCTCGAGACGATGGACGACGTCAAGTTCCTCGACGTGCGGCTCAACCTGCTGCGCAAGTGGCACGTCGAGGGGCTGCTGTGCATCGGCGACGCGGCGCACGCGATGTCGCCGATCGGCGGCGTCGGCATCAACCTGGCGGTGCAGGACGCGGTCGCGGCGGCGACGCTGCTGGCCGAGCCGCTGCGCCGGGGCCGGCCCACGCAGGCCGAGCTGGCGAAGGTGCGCTCGCGGCGGCTGGCGCCGACGCTGCTGGTGCAGGGGCTGCAGCGCCTGATGCACCGGACCGTCGTGCGCGGCGTGATGAGCGGCAAGCGCAACGGCCCGCCGCTGCCGATGATCAAGGCGTTCGCGCGCTTCCCGCGGCTGTCGTACTTCCCGGCCCGGCTCCTCGGCCTCGGGCTGCGGCCGGAGCACGCTCCGGCGTTCGCCCGGCGGCCGATGGAGCCGGTCTCGCGAGGCTAGACGTTCTCGACGGGGTTGGTCAGGGTGCCGATGCCTTCGATGGTGATCGAGACGCTCTGGCCGCCCTCGATCGGGCCGACGCCCTCGGGGGTGCCGGTGAGGATGACGTCGCCGGGCAGCAGCGTCATCACGCCGGAGACGAACTCGACCAGCTCGGGGATCTTGTGGACGAGGTCCGACGTGCGGCCGTCCTGCTTCAGCTCGCCGTCGACCTCGGCCTTGAGCGAGAGGTCGGACGCGTCGAGCGACGTCTCGATCCACGGGCCGAGCGGGCAGAACGTGTCGAAGCCCTTGGCGCGGCCCCACTGGCCGTCGGACTTCTGCAGGTCGCGCGCGCTGACGTCGTTGGCGATCGTGTAGCCGAGGATCGCGCTCGCGGCGCGCGCGGCGGGCACGTTCTTCACCGGCTGGCCGATGACGATGGCCAGCTCGCCCTCGAAGTCGACCCGGCCGACGCCCGACGGACGCCGGATCGGGGCGTTCGGGCCGACGACCGTGGTGGACGGCTTGAGGAACAGCATCGGGGCGCTGGGCACCTCGTTGCCGAACTCGGCGGCGTGCTTGGCGTAGTTGCGGCCGACGGCGATCACCTTGGACGGCAGGATCGGCGCGAGCAGCCGGACGTCGGCCAGCGGCCAGCGTTTGCCGGTGAAGTTGGGGTTGCCGAACGGGTGCTCGGCGATTTCCAGGACCTGGGCGTCGTCACCGTCCCCTTCGACCGAAGCGAACGCGACACCACCGGGATGAGCAATACGGGCTAGGCGCACGGCGTCAGTCTACGTCCGTTGTTTCCGTGACCGGGGCCACGGTGGTGCTCTTGTGGACGAGCGCGTCGCAGAGGGCGAGCCAGCTGGCCTCGACGATGTTGCCGTGCACGCCGACGGTGGTCCACTCGCGTTCGCCGTCGGTGCTCTCGACCAGCACGCGCGTCACCGCGTCGGTGCCCGGGTGCCCCTGGAGGATGCGGACCTTGTAGTCGGCGAGCTCCACACTGTCCAACCAGGACAGGTGCGGGCTCAGCGCTTTCCGGAGCGCGGCGTCGAGGGCGTGCACCGGGCCGATGCCCTCGGCGGTGGCGATGACGCGCTGCCCGCCGACGTGCACCTTGACCGTGGCTTCGGACACGACCTCGGCGTCGGCGCGGTGGTCGAGGACCACGCGGTAGGACTCGAGCTCGAACGGCGCCTCGGCGGGCACGTCGGCCTCCTGGCGCAGCAGGAGCTCGAGGGAGGCGTCGGCGGCTTCGAAGGACCAGCCTTCGGATTCGAGGCGCTTGACCTTGGTGATGGCGCTCGTCAGCGCTTCGGGCCGGCCGGCAAGGTCGACCCCGAGCTCACGTCCCTTGAGCTCGAGGCTGGCCCTGCCGGCCATCTCCGTGACCAGTACCCGCATGTCGTTGCCGACGGAAGACGGATCGATGTGGTTGTACAGCAACGGATCCACCTTGATCGCGCTCGCGTGCAGTCCCGCCTTGTGGGCGAAGGCCGACGCCCCTACGTATGCCTGGTGGGTGTAGGGGGCGAGGTTGGCGATTTCGGCAAGGGCATGGGAGACCCGGGTCAGCTCGGCCGCTCCTCCGGTCGGGAGGACGTCCATGCCGAGCTTGGTCACGAGGTTCCCTGTCACGGCGAAGAGGTCGGCGTTGCCGGCCCGTTCCCCGTAACCGTTGGCGGTGCACTGGACGTGCGTCACGCCGGCCTGCACCGCGGCGACGGAGTTCGCCACGGCGCAGGAAGTGTCGTCCTGACAGTGGATCCCGAGGCGGAATCCGGTTTTTTCCTTGATGGCCCGCACGGTCTCGGCGAGGCCCAGCGGGAGCTGGCCGCCGTTGGTGTCGCACAGCACGAGCACGTCGGCACCCGCGTGGGCGGCGGCGTCGAGGACCTTGAGCGAGGTCTCGGGGGAAAACGCGTAGCCGTCGAAGAAGTGCTCGGCGTCGAGGAAAACGCGCCGGCCTTCCTTGACGAGGAATTCGACGGTGTCCCTGACCATGGCACACGCTTCGTCGACGTCGACGCGGAGGGCGCGTTCGATGTGGCGGAGATCGGACTTCGCGACGAGCGTGACGACGGGGGCTTCGCTGGCGAGCAGGGCCCGGACCTGCGGATCGGCGTCCGCGGTGGTGCCGGCCTTGCGCGTGGCCCCGAAGGCGACGAGGGCGGCGTGGTCGAGCTTCAGTTCGCCTTTCGCGGCGCGGGCGAAGAACTCCGTGTCCTTGGGAAGAGCCCCGGGCCAGCCGCCTTCGATGAACCCGACGCCGAGCTCGTCCAGCAGCCGCGCGACGGCGAGCTTGTCCTGGACGGAGTAGGAGATGCCCTCCCGCTGCGCACCGTCGCGCAGGGTCGTGTCGTAGAGGTGGAAGGCATCGCCGAGCGGCGTATCGGCGGGCTCCTGGCGGGTCACGGTCTTCTCCCAATCGTTTCGTGGCAACAAAAAAACCTCCCGCATGGGTGCGAGAGGTTGCGCGCCGGGGGCTCTTGTGGAGCTATCGTCCGGCGCGCTCGTCGATAATGATCGCGAAGCTGGTCATGGTCGCATCATGCCACAGGGGTTCGGGAGAAGTCCACAAGCTGGGTCAAGCTCCCACCATCCGGGAAGTGCGGGCCGCCCGGGACAAGCAAAGCCGGGCCGCCCGGACAAGCAAAACCCCGCCGCTCCCTGGGGGCTGACCCCGGTCCAGTCTATCGGCGCCCACCGACAAACCCGGCCGGAAAGGCGTGTCGCGGTGCGCTTGTCCACATCACAGCGATGCTGTGGACAACCTGCCGGGGACGGTCGCTGCGGAGTCCCTGGTGTCGTGAATGACTCATTCACCTCATCGGAGGACAGGGTCCCGGCAAAGTCGGATCGGTGCGGCCGGTCCGGGGGCCGGTGACGTCATGAACGAGTCGTTGATGACCACCGAAGCTCGGCATCCTGTCGAAGCGCCTCTTCGGTCCAGCGTTCCGTGGGCGGTGGTGCCGGGCGGAGCATCGCCCGCCCGGCTGGTGGAGCCCTGGCGTCAGGTGACTGGAATGGGTCATAGCGTGTGGGGCGGGGTGGGGCTTGGGGACGTGCATTCGGGTCGCGTGAGGTGGCGCGGGGGCAACTGCCCTGCCAAAGCCTTTCCGGCACCCCGAAGCTGTCATGGTGACTACGGCCGGCAACACCGCGTCAAGGCGGGAAAGATGCCTTGACCCGGCGCTGCCCGCCGTGTTCTGGCTTCGGATCGGGGTGCGGGGGAGTCTGGGTTCTCGTCGGTGCCGGTTCTCGAGGGCCTCTCGCCTTTCGCGTCGGCCTTCGTGGCGAGGCGAGACGAGGCGCAGTCGTTCAGGCGGCGGATGGCATGAACGAGCCGTTCACCTCGCCGGATGCGATGAACGAGTCGTTCATGACCACCGAAGCTCGGCGTCCCGCCGAAGCGCCTCTTCGGCCCGGCGTTCCGCGGGCAGTGGTGCCGGGCGGAGCATCGCCCCACCCGACTTTGCCGGGACCCCGTCATCGGAGGAGGTGAATGAGTCATTCACGACACCAACGCAGCCGGGACCCACCCAAAACACGACCGCCCGGCACGGCGCAAAAGCCGCAACCCCGGACACGAAAAAGCCCCGCACCAGTCGAGGCGCGGGGCTTTTCCGAAGCGAAAAACTCAGCCGGCCGTCCGCACGTTGGAAGAAACGAGCGCCGCCAACCGATCCCCGATGGCCGTGGTGGCCCCCGGCGAAGACTGGTCCCGGGTAGCCAGGTCGAAAGCCACCGAAGCCTCGATCCGCCGAGCCGCCTCCTTCTGACCCAAGTGGTCCAGCAGCAGCGAAACCGACAGCACCGCGGCAGTCGGGTCCGCGAGCCCCTGCCCGGCGATGTCCGGCGCCGACCCGTGCACCGGCTCGAACATGCTCGGGTTCCGGCGCGTGATGTCCAGGTTCCCGCTCGCCGCCAGCCCGATCCCACCGGTCACCGCGGCCGCCAGGTCCGTGATGATGTCGCCGAACAGGTTGTCCGTCACGATCACGTCGAACCGGGACGGGTCCGTCACCAGGTGGATCGTCGCCGCGTCCACGTGGGAGTACGCGACCGTCACCTCCGGGTGCTCCAGCGAGACCTCTTCGACGATCCGCGACCACAGCGAACCCGCGTACTCGAGCACGTTGGTCTTGTGCACCAGCGTCAGGTGCTTGCGGGGCCGGGCCTCGGCGCGGTTGAACGCGTCCGCGACCACGCGGCGGATGCCGAACGCCGTGTTGACGCTGACCTCCGTCGCGATCTCGTGCTCGGTGTCCTTGCGCAGCAGACCACCAGTACCCGCGTACGGGCCTTCGGTCCCCTCGCGCACGACGACCATGTCGACGTCGCCGGCGTCGGCCAGCGGGCCCCGGACACCCGGGTACAGCCGCGCCGGGCGCAGGTTGACGTGGTGGTCCATCTCGAACCGCAGGCGCAGCAGCAGGCCGCGCTCGAGGATGCCGCTCGGCACCGTCGGGTCGCCGACCGCGCCCAGCAGGATCGCGTCGTGCTGGCGGAGTTCGCCGAGCACCGACTCCGGGAGCAGCTCACCGGTCGCGTGCCACCGCGCGGCGCCGAGGTCGTAGTTCGTGATCTCCGCCGTCGGTACTACTTCGCCGAGCACCTTCAGCGCCTCGGAGACCACCTCGGGCCCGATCCCGTCTCCTGGGATCACCGCGAGCCGCATCCACACACCTCCGTCGACGAGGCCACCGGATGCACCGATGGCCCACCGCAACAAAACGCCAGCAGCCGGAAGGTTACCGGCCGTAGACAAACGGCCGTAGCCGCACCACCCTTATGCCGCATCCTCCCGCAGGGTGAGACACCCGATCGGGGGAACAGCAGCGGGGCGTCCCCGGCGGAAACCCGCCGGGAACGCCCCTGTTCCTGCACTGATCGATCTTGGCCGGGACTAGCGGTGACCAGCCCCGATCGGCTGACGCTCGTTCCCCGGCCGGGCGCCCTGGGCGGCGTCCACCTTGACCACGTTCGCCCGGTTCCCCGCGGCGTTGTGGTGCTCGATGGCGAGCAGCCCGAGGGCCTTGTCGGCCGCGGCCGAAGCGGCGTCGCGGTTGACGACCAGCGCCGTTCCCGGCTTCGCGACGTAGCCCAGCGCGGCGTCGCCGCCACCCTGCACCGAGTAGCCCGGCGCCAGCGCGTCGAACGAAAGCGGCGTGCCGACGTAGTCGATCAGCCCGTTCGTCGTGCCCGGCGCGACGTAGAAACCGCTCACACCCACCGTGTAGGAGATGCGGTGGGACTCGGCGTTGGCGTCGATGCCCAGCGCGGCCAGCGAAACCGGCAGCGTGACCACGTTCGTGTCGAACACGTTCGTGTCCACGTCGCCGAGCTGCCCGTTGACGGCCTGGACGTCCACCTGCGGGAAGCCCGGGGTCAGCGCGACCGTGACGGCCAGCAGCACGTCCGTGGACGTCGCCTTGGTCACGTAGGTCTCGAAGTCCGGCGTGCCGTCCCCGGTGGTGTCGATGTCGACGAACGGCGAGGTGTTGCTGCCGATGTTCGCCCAGTCGCCCCACGTGGACAGGCCGAACGCGAGGATCGCGTTCTCCGGCTCGCCCTGCTCCTTCGCCAGCGGCGCGGTGGACGCCGCGCCGATGTAGCGGAGGTCGCCGCCCTTGGCCGTCTTGTTCACCGTGCAGTCGGTGACCACGTCCGCGTCGCACTCGGGCAGCTGCGGGGACTCCGCCTGCAGCTCGAGCACGCTGATCAGCGAGCGGTACCGCTGCGCGCCGGTGCCCTGGTCGACGCCCTTGCCGGTCAGGTTGAGCACGGCCTGGGTGGCGTCCGGCGCGAACTTCACCGACTGCGGCGTCGAAATCGTCGACACCGGCTTCGGCGCCGAGTAGACCGACACGCGCAGCGGCACCTTCGCCCCGCTCACCGGCGTGAAGGCGACACGACCGGAAGCGTCGGCGACGAACTGCCGCGCCAGGCCGGCCTGGGTGGCCTGCATGGTCGGGTCCATGACCTTGCGCAGCGCCTTCGGGTCGGTGATCTTCAGCGTCACCTTGACCTTGGCGGTGCCGCGCGGGGTCAGCTTCACCGTCGGCTTGTCCACTGTGTACTCGACGCCGGGCAGCGCGTTGACCGCCTGGTAGGCCACGGAGTACTCGGCGGCCGTGACGCCCTTGTTGACGAGCTTGATCGTCTTCGACAGCGTCACCGGCCCGGAAGCCTCGACCGTGCCGAAGCTGACGCTGACCGCGCCCGGGTCGTCGACGACGTAGGCGAGCACCTGGTTGTCCAGCGCCGCCTTGGCGTCGATCCGGCCGCTGCCGACGCGCTGCGGCGCGTAGGTGTGGCCGGCGCCGTCGGAGACGTCGTGGCCGGCGGTGTCGATGACCGACGCCTTGACCTCCTCGACCGACCAGTCCGGGTGGGACTGGCGGACCAGCGCCGTGATGCCCGCGGTGTGCGGGGCGGCCATCGACGTGCCCGAAAGGACGGTCCGGCCGTTGCCGCTGCCGCGGAACGCCGAGGTGATCGTGTCACCGGGCGCGGCGACGTCCGGCTTGACGGCCGGGCCGCGGGTGCCGCGCGAGGTGAACGAGCTCGGGGTGTCCACGATGGTCTTGTCGTAGGTCTGGATCGAGGCGCGCCCGGCGCCGTAGAGCCGGACCTGCAGCGTGCCCGCGGTCAGCGCCGCGCGCAGCGTCTTGGTCGCGGAGCCGGTGAACTGGAACACCGGGATCGCCGCGTTGCCCGCGATGCCCGCGCTGAAGTGCTCCAAAGTGGACGAAAGCAGCGCGCCCTTCGCCCCGGTGGCCTGCGCGTTGTTGGCGCGCGCGGCCGAACCGCAGGCGCGGGTCGAGTCGTTGTCGTCCCACTCCAGGAAGACGAACTTGCCCGCCGCCTTCGCCTTGTCCGCGGCGGAGTACGGCGCGCAGCCCGCGGCGTTCGACGCGGACAGCGCGACGACCGGAGCGGTCAGGTCGAGCGTGTCGTAACCGGTGTAGTTCTGGCTGTACTGCCCGGTCTTCTGACCCGCGGCGGTCGTCGGTGCCTTGACCTCGGCGGCGTCGCGCAGGACGCCCGCGTCGCGCGTCGAGGCGACGGTCAGCGCCTCGGGGGTGTTGCCCGGGGAGCCGGCGACGTCGTTGATGTCGCCGCCGTTGCCCGCGGAGATCACCGGGAGCACGTTGTTCGCGGCGAGCTTGCGCACGAACAGCGAATCCGGGTCGTCCGGCGCGCCGAAGTCGGAACCCAGCGAGAGGTTGACGATGTCGAGGTGGTCGGTGAAGTCGCCGTCGCCGTCCGGGTCGAGCGCCCAGTCGAGCGCCTGCGAGGTGACGTTCGTCGAGCCCGCGCAGCCGAACACCTTGATGGCGTAGAGGAGCGACTTCGGCGCCGTGCCGGGGCCGATCTGCATCGCGTCGACCTTCTTGGCGTCCAGCTTCTTGTAGTCGCCCTTGAAGGTCTTGCCGTCCGCCGTGACGCCGAAGCCGCCGATGGTGCCGGCGACGTGCGTGCCGTGCTCACCGCAGGCGAGCGGGTTCGGGTCCGGCGCCGGGGTGGTCTTGCCGGGCGTCGCGGCGTCGTAGTCGTCGCCGACGAGGTCGGTGCCGCCGACGACCTTGGCGCTCGGGAAGAGCGGGGTCGGCTTGGTGCGGTCGACGCCGTTGTACGCGGCCTTGGTGCCCGGGCCGCCGAAGTCGGCGTGGGTGTAGTCGATGCCGTCGTCGATGACGCCGACGCGGACGCCGTCGCCGAACCTGCCGGTCTGCTGCCACGCGGCGAGCGTGTTGGTCAGCTGCTCGGCGCTGGCGTTGGTGCGGGTCTTCGGCACGACCGTGCGCACCGAAACGACGTCCGCGCGCTTGGCGACTTCCCGCAGCTTCGCGGCGTCGGCCGTGACGACCACGCCGGGGACCGCGTTGGCGGTCTGGGTGACGACCTGCGGCTTGGCATCGGCCGAGCGCAGCTGGCCCAGCACCGAGTTCACCGCGGCCGCGGTGTCGTCCTTCGCGACCCGGGCGGCCCGCTTGGCGGCCTCCTTGCCCTGCGGCTGCGCGGACGTGAACGCGTCGACGGCGGGCTTCTTGGCCAGCTCGACGAACGCGGTGACGCGGCCCTGCGCGGCACCGAGCCGGGGCGAAACCTTGCCCTGCAGCTTGGCGTCGTCGATCTTCGCCGGCGCCACTGGATCGGCCAGCGGCGCATCCGCCGCTGTCGCGACCGGCGCCCCGAGCGCGGCGGCGAGCACCACGGCGAAGGCCGCCGTGGTCGCGCGCGCGGGTAGGCGGGATCTGCTCATCAGTCGGCCCCTTACCCGAGGTCTGGACCCGAACCTGCCTGCCGCTCCGGACACCCCCGACGGTGAAGCGCGGCACAGCGCCGTGCCCTCGACGACGCGTGGTTCAACCTCGCGGGGAGAACTTAATGCCCCAAATCACCTACTTACGTAGGCAAAGGACTCCGTTACGTGAATGTGATTGGCGCACGAAGGCCCCCCGTCGGGTGACGAGGGGCCTTCGAAAGTGTTACTTCAGTTGAAGTCCACCGCACGGATCGTGTGCGCCCCGACCGAGGCGCCGATCGGCTCCAGCAGGTGCGCGTCGATGTGGCGGTCGACGCGCAGCAGCATCACGGCGTCGGAGCCGTCGGTCGTCTGGCTGATCTGCGCGGCCTCGATGTTGATGCCGGCCTCGCCGAGCAGCGTGCCGACGCGGCCCATCACGCCCGGGCGGTCGCCGTACTCGACCAGCAGGACCGTGCCCTCGGCGCGCAGGTCGAACCCGCGGCCGTTGACCTCGACGAGCTTCTCGACCTCGTCCTTGCCGGTGACCGAACCGGACACCGTCAGCACCTGGCCGTCCGCGTGCACCGCGCGCACGGTGACCAGGCTGCGGAACTTCGGGCTCTCCGACTCGGTCTCCAGCTCGACCTGCACGCCCAGCTTCTCCGCGAGCTGCGGCGCGTTGACGAACGTGACCTGGTCCTCGACCACGCCGGTGAACACCCCGCGCAACGCCGCCAGCTGCAGCACGCCGGTGTCCTCGCTGCTCAGCTCGCCCTTGACCTGGACGGTCACCGACGTCGGCGCCTTCGGGTTCAGGGCCGTGAGCAGCTGGCCGAGCTTCTGGGTCAGCAGCAGGTACGGGCGGACGTGCTCGCCGACCGCGCCACCGCCGGAGACGTTCACCGCGTCCGGGACGAAGTCGCCGCGCAGGGCCAGCAGCACCGACCGGGCGACGTCCGTTCCCGCACGGTCCTGCGCCTCGGCCGTCGACGCGCCCAGGTGCGGGGTCACCACGACGTTGTCCAGCTCGAACAGCGGGCTGGACGTGGTCGGCTCGGTGACGAAGACGTCGATGCCCGCACCGCCGACGTGACCCGAGCGCAGCGCGTCGGCCAGGTCCTCTTCGACGATCAGCCCGCCGCGGGCGGCGTTCACGATGATGACGCCCGGCTTGGTCTTCTTCAGCGCCTCGGCGTCGATGAGGCCCTTGGTCTCCGGCGTCTTCGGCAGGTGGATGGAGATGGCGTCGGCGCGCGACAGCAGCTCGTCGAGGGTGACGAGCTCGATGCCGAGCTGGCCCGCGCGCGCGGCCGAGACGTAGGGGTCGTAGGCGATGATCTTCGTGTCGAACGCGGCGAGGCGCTGGGCGAACAGCTGGCCGATCTTGCCGAGGCCGACCACGCCGATCGTCTTGCCCTGCAGCTCCACGCCGGAGAACGAGCTGCGCTTCCACTCGCCGCCGCGCAGGCTCTGGCTGGCGGCCGGGACGCGGCGCGCGACCGCCAGCAGCAGCGCGACGGCGTGCTCGGCGGCGGAAACGATGTTGGACGTCGGCGCGTTGACGACCAGGACGCCGCGCTCGGTGGCGGCGGGCACCTCGACGTTGTCCAGGCCGACGCCGGCGCGGGCGACGACCTTCAGGTGCGTCGTGGCGCCGAGGACCTCGGCGTCGACCTGGGTGGCGGAGCGGACCAGCAGCGCGTCGGCGCTCTTCACCGCCTCGAGCAGCGCGGATCGGTCCGTGCCGTCGACGTGCCGGACCTCCACCTCGTCACCGAAGACGCTCAGCACGGAGGGGGCGAGCTTCTCCGCGATGAGGACGACGGGTTTGCTGGGCTTGCTCACGATGCGGCTCCCACTATCTGGTCATTTCCAGGACGCTCTGTGTCGACAAAGGGTCTCAGCACGCCGTTGTGCCCCGGTCGAGGCGGAGTTTAACCCGCAGGACCGTCCGCTGGCTTCTCCCGGTGTTAACTCACCCGTAATCCCTCGAAAACAAGAGCCAGGAGGCGTTGCATGCCCCCGGGGCTCGGCAGGTGCCCGCCCGCCCAGGATGCCGCGTGCAGCAACAGAAGGAGCTCGTGCGTGGTGACGTCGGGGCGAAGTTCGCCTTCCCGCTTCGCGCGTTCCACCAGATGGGAACCGGCTTCCCGCATCGCGTGACACGATTCGTACAACCGGGACGTTTCGTCGCTGAGCGCGTCGGCGGTGAGCTCCACCAGGCCGCGGAACGTGCCGGTCGCGTCGCCGAGCCCGGCCAGCCAGGCCTGCAGCGCGTTCAGCGGCTCCGGGTGGGCCAGCAGTTCCCGCGCGCGCTCGGCCTGGCCGTCGAACCGGGCCCGCAGCAGCGTCTCGAGCAAGGCGTCGCGCGTCGGGAAGTGCCGGTAGAGCGTGCCGATGCCGACCCCGGCGCGGCGCGCGATGTCTTCCAGCGACGCCTCGACGCCGTGCTCGGCGAAGGCGCGCTGCGCCTCTTCGAGGAGGCGCTCGTAGTTGCGGCGGGCGTCCGCGCGCATCGGCTTGACTTCGGTCATCGCCCTTCCGACCCTACCGGGTAGCCAATCGGAGGCTACCTCCGTATATTAACCGGAGGCAGCCTCACATTACTGGAGGGAACGAGGATGACCTTGATCGAAGACACGCGGGCGCGGCTCGGCGCGGTCGGCGCCTGGCTGCCCAGCGCGCCCCTGGCACCACCCCCGGACGTCGAACGCGCGGCCACCCGGCGGCTCGCCGAAGCCGGCTACGGCTCGGTGTGGAGCGGCGAAGGACCCGGCACCCGCGAGGTGTTCGCCCACTTCGGCGACCTGCTGGCCACGGTGCCGGACGTCGTGCTCGGCACCGGCATCGCGAACACCTGGCTGCGGCGCGGAACGACCGCGTACAAGGGCGGGGCGACGCTCGCCCAGGCCCACCCGGGCCGGTTCGTGCTCGGCATCGGCGTCGGGCACGCGTTCCAGGCGGCGAAGCTCGGCGAGGACTACCGGCCGATCGACCGGATGCGGGACTACCTGTCCGAAATGGACGAAGCTGCGGCCGAAAGCCCTTCGCCGGTGGCGTTTCCGCGCGTGCTGGCCGCCGTGGGGCCGCGGATGCTGGAGCTGTCGCGCGACCACGCCGACGGCGCGCACCCGTTCGCCCAGCCCGTCTCGCACACGCCGTACGCACGGGAAATCCTCGGACCGGACAAGCTGCTGATCCCCCAGCAGACCGTGCTGCTCGGCAGCCGTGAGGACGCCCGGGAGAGCGTGCGGCGTCGGGTGGCGCAGTCGCGGGAGTACTCCGTCACCGTGTACCTCGCGGGCTGGAAACGGCTCGGCTACACCGAAGCCGACATCGCCGGGCCGAGCGACCGGTTCGTCGACGACCTCGTCCTGTGGGGCGACGCGGCGACCATCGCGAAACGCCTCGGCGAACTCCTGGACGCGGGTGCGGACCACGTGCTGCTGACCCCGTCCGCGGCTTCGTTCGAATCCACTGTGGACGCCCTGCTCGACCTGGCCCCGGAGGTGCTCCGATGAGCGTGGGAATCTGGCGGTTCTTCGACGGCGCCTCGAGCACCGAGCTGCGCGAAACCGCCGCCGAGGTGGAGGAACTCGGCTTCGACGCGATCTGGTTCGGCGAGTTCGCCGGCCGGGAAGCGTTCACGCAGGCGGGGTTGCTGCTCGCGGCGACGTCGAAGCTGACGGTCGCCACCGGGGTCGCGCGGTTCGACCAGCGCTCCCCTCTCGCCGCGGAAGGCGCCGTCCGGGCGCTGGGCGAGGCGTACCCGGGCCGGTTCGTCGCCGGGCTGGGCGGGCACCGGCCGGGCGCGCGGCCGCTGACGGCGTTGCGCGAGTACCTCGACGGGATGGACGCGGCCGAGCTGCCGGGCCTGCCCCAGCCGTCGCCCCGCCCGCGCCGGGTGCTCGCGGCGCTGGGCCCGAAACTGCTGGACCTGGCGGCCGAACGCGCCGACGGCGCCCACCCGTACTTCGTCCCGCCGGAGCACACCGCGATGGCGCGCGAGCGGCTCGGACCGGGCAAGTACCTCGCCGTCGAGCAGGCGGTGGTGCTCGACGCGGACGCCCGGGACGTGGCCCGGGAGCACGTCGGCCTGTACGTCCGGCAGGCCCCGCACCACCAGCAAAACCTGCGCCGGCTCGGCTTCACCGACGACGACCTGGCCGACGGCGGCAGCGACCGCCTGGTCGACGCCATCGTCGTGACCGGCGAACAGGCGGTCGCGGACCGGATCCGCGCCCACCTCGACGCGGGCGCCGACCACGTCTGCGTCCAGGTGCTGGCCCGCACGGAGAAGTCCTACCGCCGGTTGGCCGATCTCCGGCCCTGACCGGGGTAGGCTGGCGGGGCGCGGCAGGGGCCGCGTCCCGTCCGCGGAAAGGGCCGAGCCCACCCCCGTTTCACCGCACCACCAGCTACGCACCTTCTTTCCTGCCCGGTGCCGGCGGACCACGGGCGATGAGGAAAGGAGGCACGACCGTGCCCGGTGGACTCAACCTCGAACAACTCCGCAAGCGCGCGAAAGAGCTCGCGCGCGCCGAAGGCGTCCAGCTCGCCGAAGCGCAGTTCCGGATCGCCCGCGACCACGGTTTCCCGAGCTGGCCGAAGCTGCGCGCGTACGTCCGGCGCGTCACCGAACACGGCGAAACCCTGCAGCACCCGTACCACCAGGACGTCGAGTACTACGCCGAGCGCGCGCTCGGCCTGCTCGCCTCGGCCGAGGACGAGACGCCCGGCGCACGCGAGCCGTTCGACCGCTGGGAACAGCCATTCACTCGTGACGGCGCCCGCGCGGTCGTCGCCCGGGAACACGGATTCGTTTCCTGGAAAGCACTCCGCGCGCACGTCAAGTCCCTTGTGGACAGCGGCGAGCCGTTCGCCCGCGCGTACCGGGCGGTCGAAGCCAGGGACCTCGACGGCCTCGGAAAGCTCCTCGACGAGTTCCCCGGGCTCGTCACCGCCCGCGGCACCAACGGCAACGACCTGCTCGGCATGGCCGGCGCGACGTGCGACGAACGGCTCAGCCGGCTCCTGCTCGACCACGGCGCCGACCCGGCGCGCGGCAACGTCCACGGCTGGACACCCCTGCACCAGGCCGCCTACAGCAACCTGCCGCACCTGCTCGGCCTGCTGCTGGAGCGCGGCGCCCCGGTCGACGTCCCGGCCCGCGGCGACGGCGGCACTCCCCTGGTCGTCGCCCTGTTCTGGGGCCACCGCGAAGCCGCCGAGACGCTCGCGAAGCACAGCCGGGCGCCGGGCAACCTGCGCGTCGCGGCCGGGCTCGGCGACACCGCCTTCATCGACGAGCTCCTGACGTCGGGCAATCCCGGCGCCCACCGGGGTTTCTACCGGCCCCACAGCGGTTTCCCGGCCTGGCAGCCGACCGATGACCCCGCCGAGGTCGTGGACGAAGCCCTGTCCTGGGCCGCCCGCAACGACCGCGTCGAAGCTCTGCGAGCGCTGGTCGCGCGGGGCGCCGACGTGAACGCCGACGTCTACCGCGGCACGGCCCTGACGTGGGCGGCGGCGCAGGGCAGGCTCGCCGCCGTCCGGACGCTCCTGGACCTCGGCGCCGACGTGAACCACCGGAGCACGTTCGGCGGGCCGAACCATGGCGAAGGCGTCACAGCCCTGCACCTCGCCGCGCAGTCCGGGCACCTCGACGTCATCCGCGCCCTGGTCGAAAACGGCGCGGACGTCGGCGCGCGCGACGCGCGCTTCGACAGCACCCCGGCGACGTGGGCGGAGGTGTGCGAGCAGCCGGCCGCCCGGGCCCTCCTTCGCTAGACAACCGGAGTCTGTAGTCCGTATCGTTATAGACGGACTACAGACTCCGTTTTGCCCACTGGGAGGATCCATGACCACACCTCGCGACGTCTTCACCGCGTTGTCCGACGGCATCAGCGAAGGACGCTTCGCCGACCTGTCCGCGCTCTACGCCGAAGACACCGTCGTCGAGCACCCGCAGGCCGTGCCGCGGCCGACGCGCATCACCGGCCGCGCGGCGGTCCACGAGCGGTTCACCGGCGTCCTCGCCGGCGCGCTGCGGCTCACGCGCAAGAACGTCGTCGTCCACGAGACGACCGACCCCGAGGTCATCGTCGCCGAATACGACTACGACGCCGAGTCGGTCGAAACCGGCCGCACGATCGCGACGGCCAACATCCAGGTGCTGCGCGTCTCGGGCGGCTTGATCGTCCACTCCCGCGACTACCACGACTACCTGCGCCTCGCGGCGATCCGTGACGGCGTCGACCAGCTCGCGAAGGCGTACGAGCAGGCACCGCCGCGTGAGTTGTCGCCGATCGGGCCACGGACGTCGAGCGACCCGGCGAGCCGGCGCGGGGTGTTCGAGCGGCTCGTCTACGGCGTCTCGGACAAGCGCGGCGAAGAGCTGGCGGAGCTGTACGCCGAGGAAACGCACGTCACGCACCCGTTCCAGCCGGGCTCGGCCGTGGTCCGGACGCGCGAAGAGCTGCGGGCGCACTTCAAGCAGGCCGCGGGGATGGGCGTCGACTTCGAGGCGACCGACCTGGTCACCTACGAGGGCACCGATCCCGAGGTGCTGATCGCCGAATTCGCCTACCAGGGCGAGTACGCCGGCCGCCCGGTACGGATCGCCAACATCTTCGCCATGCGCATCCGCGACGGCTTGGTCGTCGAGTCCCGCGACTACGGCGACCACCTCGGCATCGCCGGCGACCTCGGCACGATCCCCGAGCTGGCCGCGAAGCTTTAGGCCTCCGCGAGGTCCTCGGGCAGGTCGAACTCGCCGTCGCGGACGCCCTTGACGAACGCGTCCCACTCCGACGGCGTGAAGACGAGGATGACGCCGTCCGGCTTCGCCGACTGCCGCATGGCGGTGTAGGTGACGCCGTCGGTGTGCTCGATGAAGGCGTACTCGACGCAGTCGTCGAGGGTGACGCCCTCCGGCTCCGCCCGGATCCACTCCGCCTTCGTGAAGTCGAGGTGGTGCCGGATGTGCGCCTTGTCGTCGACCGGCTGCTCACTCATGTCGCAAGCGTAGCGAAACGACCACCGAACGCACCGAAGGGGACGCCCGCAACGGACGTCCCCTTCGGCTGGTGTGACTCAGGCGGTCTCGGTGATCGGCCGGTCCACCCACGACATCAGGTCGCGCAGCTTCTTGCCGGTCGCCTCGATCGGGTGCTGGTTGCCCTGCTCCTCGAGCTTGGTGAAGTTCGGCCGGCCGGCCTCGTCCTCGGCGACCCATTCGCGGGCGAACGTGCCGTCCTGGATCTCGCCGAGGATCTTCTTCATCTCTTCCTTGACCGCCGGCGAGATGACGCGCGGGCCGCGGGTCAGGTCGCCGTACTCGGCGGTGTCGGAGATCGAGTAGCGCTGGCGGGCGATGCCGCCCTCGTACATGAGGTCGACGATCAGCTTCAGCTCGTGCAGCACCTCGAAGTAGGCGATCTCCGGGGCGTAGCCGGCCTCGGTGAGCACCTCGAAACCGGTCTGCACCAGCGCGGACGCGCCACCGCAGAGCACGGCCTGCTCACCGAAGAGGTCGGTCTCGGTCTCTTCCTTGAACGTCGTCTTGATGACGCCGGCGCGCGCGCCACCGATGGCGGCGGCGTAGGAGAGGGCGAGCGCCTGGGCGTTGCCGGAGGCGTCCTGCTCCACGGCGATGAGCGCCGGGACGCCCTTGCCGTCGACGAACTGGCGGCGGACCAGGTGGCCCGGGCCCTTCGGGGCGACCATCGCGACGTCGACGTTCGCCGGCGGCTTGATCAGGTCGTAGCGGATGTTGAAGCCGTGCCCGAAGAAGATCGCGTCGCCGTCCTTGAGGTTCGGCGCGATGTCCTGCTCGTAGATGAAGCGCTGCTTGGTGTCCGGCGCCAGGATCATGATCAGGTCGGCCTCGGCCGACGCCTCGGCCGGGGTGAGCACGCGCAGGCCCTGCTCCTCGGCCTTCGCCCGCGACTTGGACCCCTCGGGCAGGCCGATGCGGACGTCGACGCCGGAGTCGCGCAGGCTCAGCGAGTGGGCGTGGCCCTGGCTGCCGTAGCCGATGACAGCGACCTTGCGCCCCTGGATGATCGAGAGGTCGGCGTCGTCGTCGTAGAAGATTTCCACTGCCATGGGGGTACTGCTTCCTTTCCTGACTTACATTCTCAACGCGGGGAGGTGGCGGTGATCGAACGGGCGCCTCGGCCCACCGCGACCATGCCGGACTGCACGAGCTCGCGGATGCCATACGGCTCCAGCATCCGCAGCAACGCACCGATCTTGTCGGACGTCCCGGTGGCCTCGACGGTGAGCGCCTCAGGAGAGACGTCCACCACCTTGGCCCGGAAGAGCTGGACGGTTTCGAGGACCTGGCTGCGCACGGTGTTGTCGGCGCGAACCTTCACGAGCAGCAGTTCACGCTGCACGGCGGTCGACTGCTCCAGCTCGACGATCTTGATCACGTTGACCAGCTTGTTGAGCTGCTTCGTCACCTGTTCGAGCGGTAGCTCTTCCACGGCGACCACGATCGTCATGCGGGACACCTCGGGGTTTTCCGTGGGCCCGACGGCGAGGGACTCGATGTTGAACCCGCGGCGGGAGAACAGGCCCGAGACGCGCGCGAGCACACCGGGCTTGTTCTCGACCAGGACACTCAGGGTGTGGACGCTCATCGTCAGCGCTCACCTTCCGCGGCGGCTTCGGTCGTCTCGACCGAAACCTCGTCGTCGTCGAACAGCGGCCGGATGCCCCGGACCGCCATGATCTCGTCGTTGCCGGTGCCCGCGGCGACCATCGGCCACACCTGGGCATCCTTCCCCACGACGAAGTCGATCACGACGGGGCGGTCGTTGATCTCCATCGCGCGGCGGATGGTGGCGTCGACGTCTTCCTTCGTCTCGCAGCGCAGGCCGGCGCAGCCGAGCGCCTCGGCCAGCAGCACGAAGTCCGGGATGCGGTGCTTGTGCGTGCCGAGGTCGGTGTTGGAGTACCGCTCCGAGTAGAAGAGGTTCTGCCACTGCCGGACCATGCCCAGGTTGCCGTTGTTGATGACGGCGACCTTGATCGGCGCGCCCTCGATGGCGCAGGTGGCCAGCTCCTGGTTGGTCATCTGGAAGCAGCCGTCGCCGTCGATCGCCCACACCGGGGTGTCCGGGACGCCGAACTGCGCGCCCATCGCGGCCGGCACGGCGAAGCCCATCGTGCCGAGACCGCCGGAGTTGATCCAGGTGCGCGGATTCTCGTACTTGACGAACTGCGCGGCCCACATCTGGTGCTGGCCGACGCCGGCGGCGTACACCGCGTCCGGGCCGACGAGCTCGCCGATCCGCTCGATGACGTACTGCGGCGACAGCGAACCGTCGTCCGGCCACTCGTAACCGGCCGGGTAGGTCTTGCGCCAGTCGTCCAGCAGCGTCCACCAGTCGGCGAGGTCGGGCTTGCTGCCGTGCTCGAACTCCGTGGTGACGGCGGCGATCAGCTCGCCGATGATCTCCTTGCAGTCGCCCACGATCGGCACGTCGGCCTTGCGGTTCTTGGAGATCTCGGCCGGGTCGATGTCGGCGTGCACGATCGCGGCGTCCGGCGCGAACGACGACAGCTGGCCGGTGACCCGGTCGTCGAACCGGGCGCCGAGCGCGACCAGCAGGTCGGCGCGCTGCATCGACGCGACCGCGGCGACCGAGCCGTGCATGCCCGGCATGCCGAGGTGCTGCGGGTGCGAGTCGGGGAACGCGCCGCGCGCCATCAGCGTCGTGACGACCGGGATGCCGGTCAGCTCGGCGAGCTGCTTCAGCTGCTCGTGCGCCTCCGCCTTGATGACGCCGCCACCGACGTAGAGCACCGGGCGGCGCGACTTCGCGATGAGCTTCGCGGCTTCGCGGACCTGCTTGCCGTGCGGGCGCAGCGTGGGGCGGTAGCCCGGCAGCCGCAGCTCCGTCGGCCAGGAGAACGAGGTCATCTCCTGCAGCACGTCCTTGGGGATGTCCACCAGGACCGGGCCGGGTCGGCCCGTGGACGCCAGGTGGAACGCCTCGGCGATCGTCCGCGGGATGTCCACGGGGTCGGTGACGAGGAAGTTGTGCTTGGTGATCGGCATGGTGATGCCGCAGATGTCGGCTTCCTGGAACGCGTCCGTGCCGATCAGCGCCCGGGACTGCTGCCCGGTGATGGCGACGACCGGGACGGAGTCCATGTTCGCGTCGGCCAGCGGGGTGACCAGGTTGGTCGCGCCCGGGCCCGACGTCGCCATGCAGACACCGACCTTGCCGGTGGCCTGCGCGTAGCCGGTGGCGGCGTGGCCGGCGCCCTGCTCGTGGCGGACCAGGACGTGACGGACCTTCGTCGAGTCCAGCAGCGGGTCGTAGGCGGGCAGGATGGTGCCGCCCGGAATGCCGAAGACCACCTCGGCGCCGACCGCCTCGAGCGAGCGCACGAGGGACTGCGCGCCGGTGACGCGCACCGGGGTTCCCGCCGGTGGCGCCGGCTTCGGACGTGCTCCGGGCGTTCCGGGCGTCGGCCCGGGTTTCGCGTCGCTGCGCGACGTGGCACTGGTCATCGGATCTGCCTCGTGGGTCTCGGTGTCACTCGTTCGGGTCTTTTTTGAGCTCTATCGGTGCGGTGGGGCGGGGAATCTCTTCCCTAGGGCAACAAAAAACCCTCGCCGACCGTAAGGTCGCACGAGGGTTCGCGCGTCGACGCAGCGGAAAGTCTTCCCTAAGCGTCGACGCGCTTGGGAAGTACGAGGCCGGTCAGCGGTGTCACGACGCTGACGCTAGTCCGAAGGTCTCTCAGGTGTCAACTCTGCGGGATGATCAGTCCGCATCGTGGACACGGGTCACACCCGCGCGACCCGGGTTCGGGCCGGTCCGCGCGGCGGTGCACCATTTCCGGGTGGCCGAAAAAGAGCAGGACGAGGGCCGGAAGGCCGTCTTCCGCATCCCCCGCACGTCGTTCATGGCGATCGCCCTCCTGACGATCTGCGTGACGCCGGTCGCGCTCGGGGACATCCCGTACTTGCAGTGGCTGTACCTCTTCCCCATCGCGCTCGCGGTGTTCGTGATCCGGACCCGCACGATCGCGACCCGCGAAGGACTGGCGACCCGCACGATGTTCGGCCACCGCGACGTCCCGTGGTCGGCGCTGAAGGGCCTGGCGATCACGAAGAAGTCGCGCGTGCAGGCGGTGCTGAAGGACGACACGAAGGTGCCGCTGCCGACCGTGCGGACCCGGCACCTGCCGGTGCTTTCGCTGGTCAGCGAAGGTCTCGTCGCGGATCCCAGCGGGCTCTTGGATCCCGACGACATCAAGCCCGGCCAGACCAAGGCGTCGCCGGCGGAGTAACCCCTCGGCGGACGGGCTTCGCCCAGCGGCGTAAATTGGTTCTACCAGTTTCGCCGGCCATCCTTTGACCTGGGAGTTTTCCGTGCCGCCTCTCCGTTCCCGGACCACCACCCACGGCCGCAACGCGGCGGGCGCGCGCTCGCTCTGGCGCGCCACCGGCATGACCGACAGCGACTTCGGCAAGCCGATCGTGGCGATCGCCAACTCCTACACGCAGTTCGTGCCCGGCCACGTGCACCTCAAGGACCTCGGCGAGATCGTCGCGGACGCGGTCAAGGAAGCGGGCGGCGTCGCGCGCGAGTTCCACACCATCGCCGTCGACGACGGCATCGCGATGGGTCACTCCGGCATGCTCTACTCGCTGCCCTCGCGCGAGATCATCGCCGACTCGGTCGAGTACATGGTCAACGCGCACCAGGCCGACGCGCTCGTGTGCATCTCCAACTGCGACAAGATCACTCCCGGCATGCTCAACGCCGCGATGCGGCTCAACATCCCGGTGGTGTTCGTGTCGGGCGGCCCGATGGAGGCCGGTAAGGCGGTCGTCGTCGGCGGCGTCGCGCAGGCCCCGACCGACCTGATCACGGCGATCGCCGCGTCGGCCAGCCCCGAGGTCGACGAGGACGGGCTGTCGGTCGTCGAGCGCTCGGCGTGCCCGACGTGCGGCTCGTGCTCCGGCATGTTCACCGCGAACTCGATGAACTGCCTCACCGAGGCGCTGGGGTTGTCACTGCCGGGCAACGGCTCGACGCTGGCGACGCACGCGGCGCGGCGCGCGCTGTTCGAGGAGGCCGGCCGCACGGTCGTCGAGCTGTGCCGCCGCTGGTACGAAAACGACGACGACTCGGTCCTGCCGCGCTCGATCGCGTCGAAGGCGGCGTTCGAGAACGCGATGGCCCTCGACATGGCGATGGGCGGCTCGACGAACACGGTGCTGCACATCCTCGCCGCCGCGCAGGAGGGCGAGGTCGACTTCACGATCGCCGACATCGACGCGATCGGCCGCCGCGTGCCGTGCCTGTCGAAGGTGGCGCCGAACTCGGACTACCACATGGAGGACGTCCACCGCGCGGGCGGAATCCCGGCGATCCTGGGCGAGCTGTACCGCGGCGGGCTCCTGAACACCGACGTCCGTTCGGTCCACTCCGACGACCTCGACTCGTGGCTTTCCACGTGGGACATCCGGGCTTCGTCGCCCTCGCCTGTCGCTCTTGAACTGTTCCACGCGGCGCCGGGCGGCGTGCGCACGACGCAGGCGTTCTCGACGTCGAACCGCTGGTCGTCGCTGGACACCGACGCTGCCGGGGGCTGCATCCGCGACGTCGAGCACGCGTACACGAAGGACGGCGGCCTGGCGATCCTCCGCGGCAACCTCGCGGAGAACGGCGCGGTGATCAAGGCCGCGGGCATCGACGAGGACCTGTGGCACTTCGAGGGCCCGGCGCGGGTGCTGGAGAGCCAGGAGGAGGCGGTGTCGGCGATCCTCAAGAAGGAGATCCAGCCGGGCGAGGTGCTGGTGATCCGCTACGAGGGTCCCGCGGGCGGCCCGGGCATGCAGGAGATGCTGCACCCGACGGCGTTCCTGAAGGGGTCGGGCCTGGGCAAGAAGTGCGCCCTGATCACGGACGGCCGCTTCTCGGGCGGGTCATCGGGCATTTCGGTGGGCCACATCTCCCCGGAGGCCGCGGCGGGCGGCTTGATCGCCCTGGTGGAGAACGGCGACCGGATCCTCCTGGACATCCACGAGCGCCGGCTGGAGCTGCTGGTGGACGCGGAGGTCCTGGCCGAGCGCCGGTCGAAGATGGAGGCATCCGAGCGGCCGTGGCAGCCGAAGGAGCGCCAGCGCCCGGTGACGGCGGCGCTGCGCGCGTATGCGCGGATGGCGACGTCGGCAGACACCGGCGCGGTCCGGGACGTGAACAAGTAAGCCAGGTTCGAGCTGCGAAGGCCGTCCCGTTCCCGGGGCGGCCTTTCGGCTTTTCGGGCCCCCAACCACGAGGGGGACCCCCGGTTTCAACGCTACCGGCAAGCACCGACAGTTCCGGCCCGCGAACCCGAGTTGTCCCCAGGCCAGGCCCGCGAACCCGAGTTGTCCACAGCCCCGGGGACCCCCGTTTTCAACGCTAACCGAGCCCACCGACAGTTTCCGGCGGCGCGGCCCGAGTTGTCCCCAGGCCGCTACCGCGTCAAAACGATGACCACCACAGCCGCCGCCGCGGCCAGCAGCAGCGAAACCAGCCCCAGCGGCAACGGCCGCTTCCGCCACGGCGTGTTCCGCTCCAGCGAAATCGGCCCGGCCCCGGTGAACAGCAGGCTCAGCGCCGAGATCCCGAGCAGCAGCTCGAACTCGAAGCCCTGCCCCTGCCCCTCGAAGAACCCGCCGTGGACCTTCGCGTACACCGCGTTCGCCGCGACGCCGAGCAGTCCCGCCGCGGCCAGCGGCGTGAACAGCCCGACGACCACCAGCACCCCGCCGCCCAGCTCGACGATCCCGGTGATCCACGACAGCAACGTCGTCTGCTTGTGGTACCCGAACGTCTCCAGGACCCGCGCGAACCCGCCGATGCCCGGGCCGCCGAACAGGCCGAACAGGTGCTGCAGGCCGTGCGCGCCCATCGTCGCGCCGAGCCCCACCCGCAGGATCAGCAGGCCGAGGCCCAGCCCGCCCTGGCGTGGGGTGTCGTCGGGCCCGTCGTCCTGGACGTCCGAGAGGAGGCTGGTGGGCTGCTGCGAAAAGTCGTCTCCACTGCTCACGCGCGAAGGGTAGGGGATCCGCGACACCCTGGCGAGCTCAGTACTCGCCGTGGACCAGGTTGTCCGGCAACTCGCCCCCGGCGTACCGCGCGATCTCCGCCGCCGCGACGGCGTACGACCGCCCCCGCACGCCGCGCACGGCCCCGCCGACGTGCGGCGTCAGCAGCAGCCCCGGCGCCGTCCACAGCGGGTGCCCCGGAGGCGGCGGCTCGGGGTCGGTGACGTCGAGCGCGGCGCGCAACCGTCCCGTGGTCAGTTCGGCGACCAGGGCGTCGGTGTCGACGACGGCGCCGCGGGCCACGTTGACCAGCACCGCGCCGTCGCGCATCTCGGCGAGGAACGCCGCGTCGACCATCCCGCGCGTGCGCGAGGTCAGCGGCACCATCAGCACGACGACGTCGTGGAGCCCGAGCAGCGACGGCAGCTCCTTCACGCCGTGGACGCCCTCCCGCGCGGTCATCCCGACCATCGTGCACCGCGCGTCGAACGGCTCGAGCCGGCGCCGCAGGTGCTGCCCGAGGTCGCCGGCGCCGATGATGAGCACCCGCTTGCCCTGCAGCGTGTCGGTGCTCTGCCGCTCCCACCGGCCCTCGCGCTGCGCCGCGCCGAAGACGTCCAGCTTCCGGTACATCGACAGCAGCGCGGCGACGACCCACTCGGCGGTGCTCCCGCCGTGCGCGCCCCGGCACGTCGAGAGCAGGACGCCGTCGGGCACCTTCCCGACCCAGTCCTCGGCGCCGGCGGACAGCAGTTGGATGAGCTTCAGGTTCGGCAGCGTGCGCCAGAGCTCCTCGCCCGGCGGGTGCTTGCCCGGGATCAGCACCTCGGCCTTCGCGGCTTCCGCGGGCACGGGTTCGCCCCACTGGTGGCGCACGGGCAGGACCCGCGGCACCTCGGCGAGCACGGTCATGCCCTCGTCGTCGGGGACCAGCACGGTCAGCGTCATGATCCCCAACGTAATCCAGGTGTACTCACCCATGGTTCACGCGGCGGCCCCTAGGCTGGGGGATCATGCGCACTCGGTACCGGTCGGCCCTGCTGGCGATCTTGGCTTGCGGCGTCCTGCTGCCCGCCGGGTGCGCGCGGTTCGACGACACCGCGGCGGGCCAGACGTTCAGCCCGGCGCCCGTGCCCAGCCCCGAGTCGCCGCCCGAGGTCCAGGGCCCCGGCGCGGACTCCGGCGGCGACGGCAAGCAGGTGCGGCCCGGCCAGTCGAACACCCCCGTCCCGCCGCCGCAGGGCTGCAAGGACTTCGACCCGGCGGTCATCGCGACCTGCCTGGACACCGTCGCGGCGGTGGCCGGCCTGCCGGGTGACGGCTCCACGCCGAGCGCGCTGGCGGGCGAGCGCAAGAGCGGCCGCGTGCTGCTCGCGACGGCGGGCAAGGACGCCACGGACTTCGCGAAGCTCGACGTCCAGGCGGCCGGCGACGGCGGCCTGACCGGCCTCGCGCTGTCGCCGTCGTACGTCGAAGACCAGCTCGTGTTCGCTTATGTGACCACGGCCACCGACAACCGCGTCGTGCGCTTCGCCAAGGGCCAAGCGGCGAAGCCCGTGCTCACCGGCATCCCGAAGGGCGCGACCGGCAACCGCGGCACGATCAGCGCCGACAACCGCGGCGCGCTGCTCGTCGCGACCGGCGACGGCGGCAACCCGAGCGCCGCCGCCGACCCGAACTCGCTCGCCGGGAAGGTCCTGCGGATCGACACGTCCGGCAAGGCCGCGGCGGGCAACCCGAACGGTTCCCTGGTCGTGGCGGCCGGGCTGCACGCGCCGGGCGGGCTGTGCACGTCCGCGGACGGCGGCCGCGTCTGGGTCACCGACCGGCTCGCCGACAAGGACGTCCTCTACCGCGTGCAGGCCGGCCAGCCGCTGACGACGCCGGCGTGGACATGGCCGGAGAAGCCCGGGGTCGCGGGTTGCGCGGATTTCGTCGACGCGAACGGCCTCCTCGGCGTCGCCACGTCGCTGGCCGGGAACCTGCAGAACCTGCCGGTGACGGCGGACGGCGCGATCAGCGGCAAGCCGTCGGTGAGCCTGGACGGCAAGACCGGCAAGCCGCCGGAGACGTTCGGGCGGCTGGCCGGCATGAGCATGATCAACCCCCAGCTCGCGGTGGCCGGCACGGTCAACAAGGACGGCGGCACGCCGGTGTCGAGCGACGACCGCGTCGTGCTGATCACCCCGGCGACCTCCGGCGGCGGCAACGGCAAGGACTGACGCCGGAGTTTCGCCGATTCGCGACCATCAGCTCAGCGGCTTGAGCTCCACGCGGCGCCCTTCCGCTGACGACGTCAGCCCGGCCTCGGCGAGCTGAAGCCCGCGCGCGGCCGAGAAGAAGTCGTAGCGGTGTTGCCGTCCGGCGACCACGTCCCGGACGAACTCCTCCCACTGGGCCTTGAAGCCGTTGTCGAATTCGGCGTTGTCCGGGACCTCCTGCCACTGGTCGCGGAAGGGCTCGGTGGCCGGCAGGTCCGGGTTCCAGACGGGCTTCGGCGTCGCCGAGCGGTGCTGGACGCGGCATCGTCGCAAACCGGCCACGGCGCTGCCCTCGGTGCCGTCGACCTGGAACTCGACGAGTTCGTCGCGGAAGACCCGCGTCGACCACGACGAGTTGATCTGCGCGATGGCCCCCGACTCGAGCTCGAAGATGCCGTACGCGGCGTCGTCGGCCGTCGCGGCGTACGCGTCTCCCTGCTCGTCCCAGCGACGCGGGATGTGCGTGGTCGCTTTCGCGGTCACGGCCTCGACGCGGCCGAAGAGGTTCTCGAGGACGTAGTTCCAGTGGCAGAACATGTCGAGCACGATCCCGCCGCCGTCCTCGGCGCGGTAGTTCCAGCTCGGGCGCTGCGCCTCCTGCCAGTCGCCCTCGAAGACCCAGTAGCCGAACTCGCCGCGCACGGACAGGACGCGGCCGAAGAACCCGCCGTCGACCAGCCGCCGCAGCTTCCGCAGGCCGGGCAGGAACAGCTTGTCGTGGACGACGCCGTGACAAATCCCGGCGTCGCGCGCGAGGCCGGCCAGCTCCAGCGCCGCCGGCAGCGTCTCGGCCAGGGGCTTCTCGGCGTAGACGTGCTTGCCCGCGGCGATGGCCGCCCGCACCGACGGCTCGCGCGCCGACGTCAGCTGCGCGTCGAAGTAGATCCCGACGTCGGAAATCGCCGATTCGACGTCGGTCGTCCACGCGGTCAGGCCGTGCCGTTCGGCGAGTTCGCGGAGTTTCGCCGCGTTGCGTCCGGCGAGGATCGGCTCGAGCTGGACGCGGGTGCCGTCCGGCAGCTCGACCCCGCCTTGCTCGCGGATCGCCAGCACCGACCGGAGCAGGTGCTGCCGGTAGCCCATCCGGCCGGTGACCCCGTTGAGCAGCACTCCGATGCTCTTCTGGTTCATCGCTGACGACCCTCCTGGTCGATGTCGTATTCCGCGCGACGCCCGCACATGCCGTAGCCGTCCGGGTCCGACGGCGTCGCGACCCGCACACCCGACTGCTCGAGGTGGCTCCCGTCGCCGTCGGCGAGGGCCTTGAGGTGCGCGCCGGTCAGTTCGGCGGCCTTCAGGGCCCCGGCTTGCCAGCGCGGTACCCAGTCTCCGATTTTCGGCGACACGAGCGCGACGGCCGCCCGGTGGAACGCCCGCAGCGGCTCCGCGTCGCCGTCCAGCAGCGCTTCGCGCAGCGGCAGGTAGCCGCGAACGGCCAGGTCACGGCGCTTTCGGGCGGCGTCGTCGGTTTTCGGCAACGCGGCAGCCTCGGCGTAGGCGGCCGGGTCGGCGAGCACGTCGGACGGGAACGTGAACACGGCATCGCCGGCCTCGGGCAGACCGCTGTTCTGCATGAGGACGGTGACGCGCAAGCCGCCACCCTGAACCATCCGGTGGACGGTCCCGGGCGCGAACCACGCGATCACGCCGGCCTCGAGCGGCGTCTCCGCGTAGCCGCCGGTGCTCAGCGTCTGGACGGCGCCACGTCCGGTCGTGACGACGTAGGCCTCGGTGCAGGCGAGGTGGACGTGTGGGCTGCCGCCGGGAACACCATCTTCGGCTTCCCACTCGTAGGCGCGTAAGTGAGAAATACCGATTCCACCGGGAAGTGTGAATTCGTTCATGACCATCCGTGCCTGTCGAGGTAGTCGGTCACCCGATCGCGGTCCCACGCTCCATCGGCGACGACGACCCGGTAGCGGTAGGTGAAGCTCTCCCCCGGCGGCAGGGCGAATTCTTCGAAGAACGCCCACGAGAAGGCCACCATGGGCGTGTCCTGGGACCGGACGAACCAGTGCGACTCGTGGATCGCGTGGTCGTTTTCCGGCGAGTGCGCGAAGACGAGCGTCGAGTGGGCGTCGACGTCGTCGTGCTCGCCGACGAAGGCGAGCCACGGCGCCTGGGTGCCCATCATGTCGTCGCCGCCGAGGTCACCGGGCCCGAGGACGCGGCCGCCGCTGAAGTCGCGCGGGCCCCGCCAGTGCAGCCCGGTGTACCCGGCCTGCTCGCGACCGGCGGTGGTCGGACTGCCGAACACGAGCGGCGCGTCGCGGACGTTGGTCAGCTCGATGCCCCAGTCAATGGCCCAGGCGCCCTCGTCGGGTTCGACGGAGTGGACGACGATGTCACGTCGCTCACGCGCCCATTCGTCGCCGCGGTGCGTCACCCAGGTGAGCCGTTCGGTGAAGGTGAGCCGGTCGCCGCCGACGGTGAAGCCGGTGAACCCGTCGTGCCGCATCGAGCCGATGCGGTCGGGCAGGTCCTGGTACCACCGGCCCGGGACGTAGGTGTGGCCGCCCCAGAAGTTCTCGCCGGAGAGGTGGCTCGACGTCATCTGCAGGCCCTTGTGCCACCGGTGGTCGGCGGGCCGGTACCCGCTGACGCGCCGCCCGCGCAGGGTGCGCAGCGGGTGGGTGTAGGGCTTGCGCGACTCGTAGGCGACGGGGTCGGGCTTGTACACATAGGACATGAGCGGCACCCCGGCCGCTTCGACGACCACGCGGTCCCCGTGCCGGTGCGTGACGGTGATGTCGGCGCTCATCCGGCCATCCCCGCGTAGAAGGGGTCCCCGGGCCCGATCTCCCCGCGACGCACGGCCCGCCCGGTCGCGGCGGCCTTGTAGAGAGCGGCGACGAACTCGAGCACCCGCCGCCCATCGGCCCCGCTGCAGGGAGGCCGCTGACCGGCCCGGTAGGCGTCGAGGACGGGCGCCAGCGCGGCGGCGTGCGAGCTGCCGACGTCCTCTTTCGGTCCGGTCTCGATAGGCCCGACCTTCGGTGCGAGGGTGTATCGCCAGTTTTCGGCGACGTGGCCGTAGAGGTGCGTGAGCTCGACGGTGGCGCGTTCGCAGTCGATCCGGATCCGGCTCACTTCATCGGGCGAGAGAACGCTGTTGACGACGGTGGCCAGCGCCCCGGACTCGAACCGGACGAGAGCGGTGGAGACATCCTCGGTCTCGACGTCGTGCACGAGCCGCGCGGTCATGGCCTGGACTTCGGCCCACTCGTTCGCTTCGCCGGCGAGGAGGTGGAGCAGCAGATCCATTTGGTGGATGCCGTGGCCCATGGCGGGCCCACCGCCTTCGGTCGCCCACCGTCCGCGCCAGGGGACCGCGTAGTAGGCGTGGTCGCGGTACCAGGTGGTTTGACAATGCGCGACGAGAGGACGGCCGAGTTCCCCGTCTTCGAGCAACGTCCGGAAGTGGGCGGCGGCAGAGCCGGACCGCTGCTGGTAGACGAAGGAGACGTAGGGGCCGCCGTCTCGTTCGGCGGAGGTCATGTCGTCGTATTCGGCGAGCGAACGGCAAGGGGGCTTCTCGCACCAGACCCACGCGCCGCCGTCGAGGACCTGTTTGGTCTGTTCGACGTGCAGCCCGGGCGGCGTGCAGATCGAGACGAGGTCGGGTTCCTGCTCCGCGAGCAAGGTATCGAGATCCCGGTAGGGCTTGGCTTGGTCGGTCTCGGCACAGAAGGCGAGGGCCCGAGCTTCATCGATATCGGCGACAGCCACGAGGTCGACAACGTCCTGATGGGCCTGAAAGGCGGCCCGATGGCTGCCGGCAATGGCCCCAACCCCGACGATGGCAGTCCGCAAGCGCTTTCCTTGAGCCAACCGGAACCTCCTCGACAGCCCGACTCACGCCCACCAGAACACCTGCGACGCCCGCGCCCGCACACTCGCCGGAGCACCCACACGGCCACCGCCGTACCTCACCGCACCGCGCGGCCACCTCTCGCACCTCGTCGCACCCGTGCGGCTTCTGCCGCACGCACCACCCTCGCGCGGCAACCACCGAACCCCGGCCCGGCTCCACCGCGATCTCCGTCGATCGCCGCGCGGACCTCGTTGCTGCCGAACCATTCCGCCGCAGCACATCACCGCGTGGCCGGCCCAGTTCGACAGCGCGGCGCCGAGCAACGCGCTGCGGCGGCCGGCGATCACCGTCATGGGTTTCCCGGTCACCGACGCCTCCGACTGGCCGCCCGCAACCTCCGGCGCCCTTCGCCTCGACCGTCGCAGAAAGCGCTTTCTCGCGCAATGGCCGCCGACGATGTCAACGTTGTCACCACAGTCCCACAACCGGAACGGACGACTCAGTCACCGAGGCAGCAAACCCGGACACCGACCCGCCGCGACCGCCCAAGCCAGTTCACCGAGAACCGGTCAGCGGCGCTGGCTCCGAGGCTGACGCTTCCGCGGCTGCCGGCTTTCAGCCCGTGCGGCCCGCATGTCCAAGAAAGCGGCCACGCCCGACACGAGCGCGGCGAGCACCCCGAGGAACCGCCCGAACCCGGCGCCGATGGCGATCCCGGCGGCGTCGAAGATGCCACGCTGGTCGGCGTCGAACTCCCAGTCCAGCGTGGCCCAGCCGATCGCCATCAGCAGCAGCGCCGCGGCGGCGACCACCAGCCACAGGTGCGGCAGGCCACTGACCCGCGCCTTCCGGATTCGTCCGAAGACGACCACGACCACCCCGGCCAGCACCAGCGCCAGCGGCGGGCACCAGGCGAAGAAGCTCGAATTCCACGCGTCCCGGACGACGTCACCCCGCGGCAACGTCGACAGCACGACCTCGATGTCCGGCTTGTTCGTGCTCAGCGTCGTCCACGGGAGGAACGTCGAGCCCAGCGCGAGCAGCCCGGCCGCCAGGCCGAGCCACTCGCGCCAGGTGACGCTCTTGACGGAAAAGGACAACGGTCAGGAACCGACGCGTTCGATGATCAGCTCGCGGACCCGCTTGGCGTCGGCCTGCCCCTTGGTCGCCTTCATGACCGCGCCGACGATCGCGCCCGCCGCGGCGACCTTGCCGCCGCGGATCTTGTCCGCGACGTCCGGCTGCGACGCCAGGGCCTCGTCGATTGCCGCGAGCAGGGCCGAGTCGTCCGAGACGACCTTCAGCCCGCGCTTCTCGACGACCTCGCGCGGCTCGCCCTCACCGGCGAGCACGCCCTGGACGACCTCCTTGGCGAGCTTGTTCGTCAGCTCACCGGATGAAACCAGCCCGATGACCTCGGCCACCTGCTTCGGCGTGATCGTCAGGTCGGCCAGCTCGACCTCGCGCGTGTTCGCCTCCTGGGCCAGGGTGTTGACCCACCAGCCACGCGCCTCGTCCGGCGACGCGCCGGCCTCGACCGTGGCCGCGACGAGGTCGACAGCACCGACGTTCAGCAGGTCACGCAGGGCTTCGTCGGAAAGCGACCACTCCTGCTGGATCCGCTTCCGCCGCTCGGACGGCATCTCCGGCAGCGTGCCGCGCAGCTGTTCGACCCACTCGCGCGACGGCGCGATCGGGACCAGGTCGGGCTCCGGGAAGTACCGGTAGTCCTCGGCGGTCTCCTTGGTCCGGCCCGACGACGTGGAGCCGTCGGCCTCCTGGAAGTGCCTCGTCTCCTGCTTGATCGAACCGCCCTCGGCGAGGATCGCCGCCTGCCGCGTCATCTCGTAGCGAACGGCGCGCTCGACGCTGCGCAGCGAGTTGACGTTCTTCGTCTCGGTGCGGGTGCCGAACTCGGTCGCGTCCTTCGCCATCAGCGACACGTTCGCGTCGCACCGCAGCGAGCCCTGGTCCATCCGGACGTCGGACACGTCGAGCGCGCGAAGCAGGTCACGCAACGCCGTCACGTACGCGCGCGCGACCTCGGGAGCCCGCTCGCCGGTGCCCTCGATCGGCTTGGTGACGATTTCGATCAGCGGAACGCCGGCCCGGTTGTAGTCCAGCAGCGAGTGCTCGGCACCGTGGATCCGGCCGGTGGCGCCACCGACGTGCAGCGACTTGCCGGTGTCCTCTTCCATGTGCGCGCGCTCGATCTCGACGCGCACGACCTCGCCGTCGTCGAGCGTGACGTCGAGGTAGCCGTTGAAGGCGATCGGCTCGTCGTACTGCGACGTCTGGAAGTTCTTCGGCATGTCCGGGTAGAAGTAGTTCTTCCGGGCGAACCGGCACCACTCGGCGATCTCGCAGTTCAGCGCCAGGCCGATGCGGATCGCGCCCTCGACGGCCTTGCCGTTGACGACCGGCAGCGCCCCGGGCAGGCCGAGGCAGGTCGGGCAGACCTTCGTGTTCGGCTCGCCGCCGAACTCGTTCGGGCAGCCGCAAAACATCTTCGTGTTCGTGTTCAGCTCGACGTGCACTTCGAGCCCGAGGACCGGGTCGAAGCGTTCGATGACGTCGGCGTAGTCCATCAACTCGGCCACGGCAGTCACTTCGTTCCTCCCAGCTCCGGGACCTTGTGGATGAGCGCCCCGCCGGCCGCGGCGTCGCGGGCGGCCTCGTAGGCGGCACCGACCCGGTAGAGCCGGTCGTCGGCGAGCGCCGGGGCCATGATCTGCAGACCGACCGGCAGGCCGTCGTCCTCGGAGAGACCACTCGGCACGCTCATGGCGGCGTTGCCGGCCAGGTTCGACGGGATCGTGCACAGGTCGGCGAGGTACATCGCCATCGGGTCGTCCACGCGCTCGCCGATCTTGAACGCCGTGGTCGGCGTCGTGGGCGAAACGAGGACATCGACCTTTTCGAACGCGGCGGCGAAGTCACGCGTGATCAGCGTGCGCACCTTCTGCGCCGAGCCGTAGTAGGCGTCGTAGTAGCCGGACGACAACGCGTAGGTGCCCAGCATGATGCGCCGCTTGACCTCGGCGCCGAAGCCCTTCTCGCGGGTCAGCGACATGACCTCTTCGGCGCTGTGCGTGCCGTCGTCGGCGACGCGCAGGCCGTAGCGCATGGCGTCGAACCGGGCGAGGTTCGACGAGCACTCGCTCGGCGCGATCAGGTAGTACGCGGGCAGCGCGTAGACGAAATGCGGACACGAGACCTCGACGACCTCGGCCCCGAGCGCGCGCAGCTGCTCGACCGCGGCCTGGAACGACCGCTCGACGCCCGGCTGGTAGCCGTCGCCGCCGAACTCCTTCACGACGCCGACCTTGACGCCCTTGAGGTCACCGGTCATGCCCTGGCGGGCGGCGGCGACCACCGGCGGCACCGGCGCGTCGATGGAGGTCGCGTCGAGCGGGTCGTGCCCGGCGATGACCTCGTGCAGCAGGGCGGCGTCGAGCACCGTCCGCGCGCAGGGGCCGGCCTGGTCGAGCGACGACGAAAACGCGACGAGCCCGTACCGCGACACCCCGCCGTAGGTCGGCTTGACCCCGACGGTGCCGGTGACGGACCCGGGCTGCCGGATCGACCCACCGGTGTCGGTCCCGATGGCGATGGCGGCTTCGAACGCCGCGATCGACGCCGACGAGCCACCGCCCGACCCGCCCGGGATGCGAGCGTGGTCCCACGGGTTGTGCGTCGGGCCGTACGCCGAGTTCTCCGTCGACGAGCCCATGGCGAACTCGTCCATGTTCGTCTTGCCGAGGATCACGACACCGGCCTCGCGCAGCTTGCGCGTCACGGTCGCGTCGTACGGCGGGATCCAGCCTTCGAGCGTTTTCGAACCACAGGTCGTCGGGATGCCCTCGGTGGTGAGGACGTCCTTCAGCGCGAGCGGCACGCCGGCCAGCGCCGACGCGGGCGCGCCGCCACCGGCGATGCCCTCGTCGACGGCCTTGGCCGCGGCCAGCGCGCCCTCGGTGTCGACGTGCAGGAACGCGTGGATGTGGTCGTCGACCTCGGCGATCCGGTCCAGGTGGGCCTGCGTGACCTCGACTGCGGACACCTCACGCGCGTGGATCTTTTCCGCCAGTTCGGCGGCGGTCAGCTTGATGAGCTCGGTCACTGCTCTTCCCCCAGAATCCGCGGCACCCGGAACCGTCCGTCCTCGGCGGCCGGCGCACCGGCCAGCGCCTGCTGCTGCGTCAGCCCGGGACGGACGACGTCCTGCCGGAAGACGTTCGTCAGCGGCACGGCGTGCGACGTCGGCGGCACGTCGTCGGCGGCGACCTCGCTCACCTTGGCCACCGAGTCCAGGATCTGGTCGAGCTGGCCGGCGAAGACGTCGAGCTCGTCGTCGGTCACGGCCAGCCTGGCCAGCTTCGCGAGGTGCGCGACCTCGTCTCGGGAAATGTTGGGCACGCGGGTGACTCCCGGGTTGTGCTGTGCGGGTTGTCTCGGAAGCTGCAAGTCTATGGTGACGGCGCGGGCGGACTCGACTGGGTTACGCCCGGCGCAGGCCGGGTGCCGTCCGGCGACGCTCGACTCCCGCCCGGCGGACAGCAGGCCCGCGGACCGGGTGGGTCTGTCACAATCGGCGACCGGCATCGAGCGTCCCACGGCAAGGCTGGGACGCCAGAGGCGAGAGGGGCGCGTGGTGTCGTTCCTGATCCGGGTCATCCTCCCGGACAGCCCGGGGACCCTCGGCGCGGTCGCCACGGCGCTCGGCACGGTGGGCGCCGACATCCTCAGCGTGGACGTCGTCGAGCGGGGCACCGGAATGGCGGTGGACGACCTCGTGGTCGAGCTCCCGTCCGGTCGCCTGCCCGACGCGCTCATCACGGCGGCGGAAAGCGTCGACGGCGTCGAAGTGGACGCGGTCCGCCCCTACGCGGGCGTGCTCGACACGCACCGCGAGCTCGAACTCGTCGAAGAAATCGCCGCGCAGCCGAAGTCCGGCCTCGACATCCTGGCCGAAGGCGTGCCCCGCATCGTGCGCGCCGGCTGGGCGATGATCGTCGAACACTCGGAGACCGGCGCGCTCCGGCTGGCGTCGTCGAGCGCCGCGCCCGAGACCCCGATCACCGACCTGCCGTGGCTGCCACTCGAGCGCGCGACGGTGCTCGACGGCGAAGAAGCCTGGATCCCGGAGACATGGAAGGAGCTCGGCACCGAGCTGGCGGCGACCCCGCTCGGCAAGCCGGGCAAGGCGCTCCTGGTCGCGCGACCGGGCGGCCCGGCCTTCCGCGCCGCCGAGGTCGCCCGGCTCGCCCACCTCGCCGGGATCGTCGCGGTCGTCCTCGACGGCTGACTCGCGTTGCCGAGTTACGGCAACGCCCAGGTCAGACGTCGATCCGGTAGGCGATCAGGCTGATGTGCGGGTACGGCCGCCAGTCCCGTTCGGCCAGGCGCGCGAACCCGAGACGGTCGTAGAGCCGGTGCGCGCTGCGCATCCCTTCGAGGCTGCTGAGGACGACCTTGCGAATGCCCAGCGCCCGCGCGCGGTCGAGCACGGCCCGGGTGAGCGCCTCGCCGATGCCCCGCCCGCGGGCCGACGGCGCCACGGCCAGCATCCGGAACTCCAGCTCGCCGGGACGCGAAATCTCGGCATAGGGCGAGCCGGGTTGCACGACGGTCACCGTGCCGAGCACCTCCCCCGCCGCATCGACGGCGACGAGCACCTCGGCCAGCTCGACCCGCCGCGCGATGTCCCGCAGCTCCGCGTCGTACCCGACGTCGCCGGCCAAGTGACCATCGCCGTCGTAGGCCTGCACCGTGACCTCGCCTGCCGCGGCGTACTCGTCGGGCCGCGGTGGCCGGATCTCGACATCACTCATCCGTCTCCCCAGATTCGTCTTCGGCCGGCAGCGCCACCTCCTGCGCAGCCTCGGGTCCTTGCTCCAGCAGGACGCGGAACCCGCCCTCGTCCAGCACCGGCACCTTCAGCTGCACGGCCTTGTCGTATTTCGAACCAGGCGAGTCCCCGACGACGACGAAGGCGGTCTTCTTCGAGACCGATCCGGCCGCCTTGCCGCCGCGGGCCATGATGACCTCCTTGGCCTCGTCGCGGGAGAAGCCGTCGAGCGACCCCGTCACCACGATCGACAGGCCCTCGAGGTTGCGCGGGATCGACTCGTCGCGCTCTTCCTCCATCCGCACGCCGGCGCGTCGCCACTTTTCGACGATCTCGCGGTGCCACCCGACCTCGAACCACTCCTGCGTGGCGCGCGCGATCGTCGGGCCGACGCCGTCGACGTCCGCCAGCTCTTCCTCGGTCGCCTGCTCGATGCGGTCGATCGAGCCGAACTCGCGGGCGAGCGCCTGCGCCGCGGTCGGACCGACGTGCCGGATCGACAAAGCGACCAGCACCTTCCAGAGCGGTCGATCTTTGGCGACGTCGAGGTTGGCGAGCAGCTTTCGCGCGTTCGCCGACAACTCGCCGGCCTTGGTCCGGAACAGCTCGACCTCGGCGAGGCTGTCTTCGTCGAGGTCGAAGATGTCGCCCTCGTCGGCGACGACGCGCGCGTCGAGCAGCGCGACCGCGGCTTCGTACCCGAGCACTTCGATGTCGAACGCGCCGCGCCCGGCCAGGCTGAAGAGCCGCTCCCGCAGCTGCGCGGGGCAGAAGCGGCTGTTCGGACAGCGGATGTCCTTGTCGCCTTCCTTCTGGTACGCGAGCTCGGTGCCGCAGGCGGGGCAGTGCGTGGGCATGACGAACTCGCGTTCGTCGCCGGTGCGCGCGTCGACGACCGGCCCGAGGACCTCGGGGATGACGTCACCGGCCTTGCGGATGACGATCCGGTCGCCGATCAGCACGCCCTTGCGCTTGACCTCCTCCTGGTTGTGGAGGGTGGCCCGCGCGACGGTCGACCCCGCGACCTTCACCGGCTCGGTGACCGCGAACGGGGTCACCCGTCCGGTCCGCCCGACGTTGACCTGGATGTCCAGCAGCGTCGTGATGGCCTCTTCCGGCGGGTACTTGTACGCGATCGCCCACCGCGGCGCGCGCGACGTCGTGCCCAGCCGCCGCTGCAGCGCCACGCGGTCGACCTTGATCACGACGCCGTCGATCTCGTGCTCGGCGTCGTGCCGGTGTTCACCCCAGTAGGTGATGTGCTCGGTGAGCTCCTCGGCCGTTGTCAGGACCTTGCTGTGCGGCGACACCGGCAGGCCCCACGCGGCCAGCGCGTCGTACGCCTCCGACTGACGCTGTGGTTCGAAACCGTCGCGCTTGCCGAGGCCGTGGCAGATCAGCCGGAGCCGACGTTCGCGAGTGATCTTCGGGTCTTTCTGCCGCAACGAGCCGGCCGCGGTGTTCCGCGGGTTTGCGTACGGCGGCTTACCCGCTTCGACCATCTTCGCGTTCAGCTCGAGGAAGTCCTCGACGCGGAAGTAGACCTCGCCGCGGACCTCCACCAGAGCCGGCACCGGGAACTGGTCGGTGCCGGTGAGCGTCTCGGGCACCTGGTCGAGCGTGCGCATGTTCAGCGTGACGTCTTCGCCCGTACGGCCGTCACCTCGGGTGAGCGCGCGGGTGAGGTGGCCGTTTTCGTACAAGAGGTTGATCGCCAGGCCGTCGATCTTCAGCTCGGCCAGGAACTCGGTGCGCCCGACCTCCTTCTCGACGCGTTCGCACCATGCCAGGAACTCGTCCTTGTCGAAGACATTGTCCAGGCTGAGCATGCGCTCGAGGTGGTCGTACGCGGTGAACTCGGTCGAGAACGTGCCGCCGACGCGCTGGGTCGGCGATTCCGGCGTGACCAGGCCCGGGTACTCGTCCTCGATCCGCTGCAGCTCACCCAGGAGCTCGTCGAACTGCCCGTCGGACACGATCGGCGAGTCCAGGACGTAGTAGCGGAACTGGTGGTCGCGCAGTTCCTCCGCGAGGGCGCCGTGCCGCTCGCGCACGTCGGCCGGGACGTCCGTGACGTCCTCGGCGGCCACCGGGGCGGCGGCCGGGTCCTGGGGAAGTTCGGTGCTGCTCACGGGTGGTAACCCTAGTCGGGGGGTCCGACATTTTCGTGCCCGTCGGTGCCCAGGCCCCGGACCAGTTCACGAAGCTCCAGAAGGGTGATCGCACCGGCCGGCTCGGCCGCCGCGGTCTCCACGCGCCGTAGTCGTTCGGCGGCGAGCCGTTCACCCAATGTCGCGTCCAGCGGCAGGAACGTCATGGTCTGCCGCGCGGCGTCGTCGAGGTCGGCGAAGCCCGGGTGGAAGACGGCGACGTCGACGACGTGCTCGTCTTCGTCGACCTGCGCGACGACCCGGACATCGGCCAGCGCGATCCGGTGCTCGCCGAGGTTGACGGTGACTTCGGTCGGGTCGGGCACGGGCGGGACCGAGTCGTGGTACTCCCAGATCGCGTCGTCCGGCGGAGCGGCGGCGCGCCACGCGTCGGTGAACGGCCGCAGCTCGGGGTCCTCCTGGCCGGTCACGACCAGCGCGTAGATCGATCGACGACCACGTTCGAGCGAGAAGTGCAGCCGCGGGTGCAGCGCCTCGACCAGCTGGCAGAGCTCGTGCTCGACCCGGTGCGGCTCGCCCTCACCGAGCGCCGCGCTGACCATCGGCAGGAGGTCGTACCAGCCTTGCCAGAACGCCTCCGCCGCGGCCGCCGGGTCGTCCGGCACGTGCTGCTCGGGCCACGCGGTGCGCGGGTCGGGCGGGTCGGCGTTCTTGCGGCGGAACAGGCGCATGGTCAGGAATGGTCCTCGTTCGATCGGCTACGCCGCCACGCTACTTGCCCGGTGAGGCGGACGTCGGCGAGTTGCCGGATTCCGTCACCAGCCTTCCGGCGGCTCGACGAAGGCCTTGCCGAGGTCTCGCGTCAGCGAGAGGGCGCGGCGCATCCAATCCGGCGTCGCGCCGGCGAGGCCGCAGGCAGGGGTCGGCACCGCGCGTTCGGCGAGGACGCTGCGGTTGAAGCCGAGCCTGTCCGCCAGCCGGAACGCCGGCTCACCGACGTCCTTCAAAGTCACCGGTGACGCAGGCGCCGTCGACGGGACCGCGCCGAGGAACAGCGTCGCCCCGCCGTCCCAGACTTCGCCGATCTCGTCGAGGAACGCAGCAGATGCGCCGTCGAGCGCGGCGAGGTCGAAGGCGAGAGCGTCCGCACCGGCTTCGCGTAGCAGGCCGAGCGGCGGTTTCGCGGCGCAGCAGTGCAGGACCACTGGCTGGCCGGTGATCGCCTTCGCGCCCTCGATCACCGTCGAGAGCAGGTCACGCGCCTCGGGCGCCGGCACCGCGGAGACGTTCCCGTAGCCGGACGGCGTCGACAGGCCACCGGCCAGCACTGCGGGCAGCGACGGCTCGTCGAACTGGACGACCACTGGCGCGCCGGTCCTGGCCTGGACCTCGGCGATGTGGCCGGCGAGGCCGTCCAACAGGGAGGACGTGAAGTCCCTCAAAGCACCGCGGTCGGTGAGCACCCGGTGACCGCGGGGAAGCTCGATCCCGGCACCGAGCGTCCACGGCCCGGCCAGCTGGACCTTGAAGACCGGCGGGGTGGCTCCCGCCTTCTCCCGCGCCTCCTGCACGGCGTCGAGATCCCAGCGAAGCAGGTCGACGGCCTGTCGGTGCTCGTGTCCCGGCCGCGCGACCACGCGGTAGCCGCTCGGCACGACGTCGACGGCCAAGTCCACCAGCAGCGCCGCGGTCCGGCCGAGCATGTCCGCGCCGACGCCGCGGGCGGGCAGCTCCGGCAGGTGCGGGAAGTCCGGCAGCTCGCCGAACACGATCGCCGCGGCTTCCGCGGGGTCGGTGCCCGGCATCGAACCGATCGCCGTCGCGGCACCGCTGGGCCAAGCTCGCTCGTTCACGACGTCCGATTCTGGTCGACCACCCGCCGGCGGCGCCGACCGGGCTACCGCGTCTCGCCGTCCCGAGGCAGACATACGCCGCATTTGCCTTTACCGACACCGTGACGCGGTCCGCGCGGATAGGCTCACCCGCCATGACGAGTTCGCCACCGCAGCCGGGCTGGTACCCCGACGCGCGGGACCCCCGTCTGCACCGTTGGTGGGACGGCCAGGCCTGGACGGCCAACACCCGACCGGCCTACCAGGCACCGCCACCGAGCGACTCGGCGCCGATCGAGCTGGACATCGAGCGGGCGCACGACCCGGCCCGGATCCAGGACCAGGTCAACCGCGCGACGCGCGGCCGAGGTGCTGCACGCACGGGCAGTGGGACGCTGTTCACCGAGCCGGTTCTGGTGGTCAACCAGCGCGCCAAGCTGATCGAGATGGCCAACGAGTTCGGTGTCTTCGACCAGAACGGCAACCGGCTCGGCGGAGTAGTCGAGGTGGGCCAGAGCACGCTGAAGAAGGCGATCCGGCTGCTGACGAACTACGACCAGTTCCTGACCCACAAGTTCGAGGTCCGGGACGCCAACCACAGCACCGTGCTCAAGGTGACCCGCCCCGCCAAGGTGTTCAAGTCACGGTTCCTGGTCACGAGGGCCGACGAGACCCCGATCGGCGAGATCGTCCAGGAGAACGTCTTCGGGAAGATCCGTTTCGGCTTCGTCGTCGACGGCCATTCGGTCGGCGGGATCTTCGCCGAGAACTGGCGCGCCTGGAACTTCTCGATCCGCGACCACGCCGGCACCGAGGTTGCCCGGGTGACCAAGACCTGGGGCGGGTTTCTCAAAGCCGCCTTCACTACCGCCGACAACTACGTCGTGGAGATCCCTCACCCGCTACCGGATCCGCTGGCCAGCATGGTGGTCGCCGCGGCCCTCACGATCGACACCGCCTTGAAGCAGGACACCGACTGAGCGAGTGACCGGTGTCTCAGCTCCTCCCGGTGGACAGCGAGCCCGGCACGGCTCAGGGTGAATGAAGGCCGGGACGCCGGAGTCTCGCCGGGACGGGAGGTCATCGTGGAACCGTTGCCGGAAAGCAGCGACAGGAACTGGACCGAGCCCGGAATCTACGAGGTTTCGACCGGCGTCTACCGGATCCCGTTGCCGCTGCCCAACGACGCTCTGCGCGCGGTCAACGTCTACGCAGTCACTGATGGCGAAAAGCTGGTCCTGGTCGACTCCGGCTGGGCTTTGACCGTCGCGCGACAACAACTCGCGAACGCGCTAGGCGGGATCGGCGCGGTGCTCGCCGACGTCAGCGAGTTCCTCGTGACCCACGTCCACCGTGACCACTATTCGCAGGCAGTCGTCCTTCGTCGCGAATTCGGCTCCAAAATCGCCCTGGGGCTGGACGAGGAGCCGTCGCTCAAGGCTTCCGGCAACCCCGACCGGCTGCCGATGGAAGCTCAGGTCGAACTCTTGGCCCAGGCAGGCGCCGGCGAAGTCGTCGAAGCCCTGGCCCGCGAGTTCGGCACGAACCGCCGGCACACGGAGGCCGATCTCTGGGAAGCGCCCGACGAGTGGTTGACGCCGGGACCGCGCCCGATCCTGCCCGGCCGCCAGTTCGACGTCGTCGCCACTCCCGGGCACACGGCCGGCCATGTCGTGTTCGTCGACGACACCGCCGATCTGCTGTTTTCGGGTGACCACGTGCTGCCGCACATCACGCCCTCGATCGGCTTCCAGCCGGTGCCGGCCGAACTGCCGCTCAACGACTTCATGGACTCGTTGCGCCTGGTGCGGGCGATGCCGGACCGACGCATGCTTCCCGCGCACGGTCCGGTATCCGAAAGCGTGCACACACGGGTCGACGAACTGTTGGACCACCACCGGCAACGCCTCGAGACGGTCGGCTCCCAGATCACTGCCGGTGCGAGCACGGCATACGAGGCCGCGCATCGGATCGGCTGGACCCGCCGCAATCGGAAACTGTCCGAAATGGACTCGTTCAACCAGATGCTGGCCGTTCTCGAGACAGCCGCACACCTCGATCTCCTGGTGTCTCAGGGCAAGCTGGCCGCCCAGGTCGTCGACGGCGTTCGCCACTACACGACGACCTGAGCACCATCGCCGTCAGTACCGCGCGTAGTCGCGTCGTGGCAAATTACGGTCCGCGAACGGCTTCCTGCATACTGGGCGTAATGGATGTCATCAGACGCGCCAGGGCTTCGGACATCGAGGCGCTCGGGCGCTTGTTCGGCGCACCGGGCGAGCCGCTGGCCACCGCGCTGCGCCAGCTCATGAACACCTCGCACGTCACATTGGTGGTCGCCGAAGACGACAATGGCGTTGTCGGCACCGCGCAACTGACGGTGTTGCAAGGGCTCATGTGGGAAGGCGCTACCCGCGGCCTGCTCGAAGGCATCCGCGCAGCTCGACGCGGAGTGACCAGCGCGCTCCTGACCTGGGGCATCGACGAAGCCCGCCGCCGCGGCTGCAGCCGGGTCCACCTCGATTCCGGTCTTGCCCGCGCCGACTTGCGAGACTTCTACGCGCGCTTCGGATTCGAGCACAGCTATCAAGGATTCACCCGCGTCCTGTGATACTGGCGCCGTGACCGACTACAGCATCCGCAGGGCACGGCGCGACGACATCGGCGCGATCGTGCGCATGCTGGCGGACGACCAACTCGGCGCGACCCGTGACGATCCCGGCGACCTCGAGCCCTACCAGCGGGCTTTCGCAGACATCGACGCCGACCCGAACCAGTTCCTTGCAGTCGTGACGTTCGATGACGAACCGGTCGGGACGCTGCAGCTGACGGTCATTCCCGGTCTCGCCAGGCGCGGTGCGCTTCGCGGGCAGATCGAGGCCGTCAGGATTCACGCCGAGCACAGGGGGTCCGGACTCGGTGCGGATCTCGTGCGCTGGGCGATCGACGAATCTCGACGACGCGGATGCGCGCTCGTCCAGCTCACCTCGGACGTCGCGAGGACCGGCGCGCACCGGTTCTATGAACGCCTCGGCTTCGTTCCAAGTCACACCGGCTTCAAGCTCAAGCTCTGAGCGCCGATTACGTTGGCGCAAAACAGCATTTCGTCTGTCTACATCAGACATTTTCATGACCGGAGATCCTTCCCAAGTCGGCGACGCACGCGTACACACACGCGACCATCTCGAAACAATCGGGAAAAAGTCAAGTCGCGAAGGGCGCGAAAGGACCGTTCGCTCCCCTTGTCACCCATTCCTACGAACCTCGGTGACATTTCTTGCGCAGGCCCCGTACGGTCGCGTTCATGGCATCTTCACAACCACTCCGCAAGCTCGCCCCTGCGGCTGATCCCCGGAACACCCGCGACAAGCTTCCGTCCGCACTGAGGACGGTCCGTACCGACCCGGAGACGTTGCAGCACATGAAAGACGAACAAGTCGTCGATCTGATCCGTCACACCGACGCCGAGATCTCCAAGCTGCAAGCCCTTCAGCTACGGGCGATCGCGAACCTCAGCGTGCGCCGGAGACGGGCACCCAGCGCAGCTTCGGAAGTGGCTTTGGCGCTCTCCATAACGGAACACCGCGCCGGCGCCATCGTTTCGGCTGCGAACGCACTGATCGCCCGGCTTCCCCGCATGCTCAACCTCATGGACGACGGCCGGCTCGACCTGTACCGCGCCATGAAAGTCACGGACGCGACGGCATGGCTGTCCAGAGACCACGTACGCCTCGTCGATGCGAAACTCGAAAGCCGCGTGCTGGGACGCAATGCCACCCAGGTCCGCCGAGCCGCGGTCTACGCGGCCGCGAAGGTGGATCCGGAAGGCGCTGCGCAACGCACCGACCGGAGTCTCGTCGAACGACGCCTTGCCCTGCACCACCAAGACACCGGCGTGACCAGCCTGTCCGTCAACAACGTCCCCACCGAGAAGGCGACCGCGGCTTACAACCGTATCGATCGAGCCGCTCGAGCGTTGAAGACGCCCGAGGAGGCTCGAACGCTGGACCAGCTCCGCGCGGACGTGGCCATGGATCTGCTGCTCAGCGGAACGGGTGGCCCGAACAGTCGCGCCGAGGTCTTCCTGCACGTCGACCTGGCGACCTACCTCGGCATGAACGATTTGCCGGCGGCCCTGGCCGGCCGCGGACCCATCGCGGCGTCGATGGCCCGCCGCATCATCAGCGGGTCCGACACGACGATCCGGCGAGTCCTCACCGATCCGCGCAACGGCCAGGTGATCGAACTGTCGCCGACGCGGTATCCCCTGGACCCGGCTCACGACGAGTTCATCCGAGTCCGGGACCGCGAGTGCCGGCAGCCCGGATGCACCCGTCCCGCGCAGAACTGCGGGGTGGAACCGACTCGGGCACACGGCCAGTCCGAGGAAGCCGCAGATCAGCCGGTGACGTACTGCACGCGGCACCGCCGGCTGAAGAGCCAGCCCGGTTGGGACTATGAAGTCACGCCGGACGGCACGGTGAACGTCGCGACACCCGCCGGCCGAGTGCACTCGACGGAGCCGCCGTCGATTCACTCCGGCCGACGGCGAACGAACCGTACTCGCAAGAAGTCACGCCAATGACCGACGGTCAGCGCGTGCCGGAGATCTTCGCGCTGCCCAGGACGACGTCCCCGCCGTCTGCATCCGGCCGGTAGAGCACGACGACCTGGCCCGGGGCTACCCCGCGCAGGGGTTCGCGCAGATGCAGCGTCATCGCGTCGGAGTCCACGTCGGCGACCGCGTCGACGATGCCTCCATGGGCCCTGACCTGCACCACACATTCGGTCGGTTCGGTCAGCGGTTCGCCGCTGGGCCAGATGGCGCGATCGGCCTCGATCACCTTGACCCCGAGCCCGTTGGCGGAACCGACCTTGACGGAGCCCGAAACCGGCTCGAGCGAAAGGACGTAACGAGGACGACCGTCAGGGGCGGGAGCCTCGATCCCAAGGCCCTTGCGCTGTCCGACCGTGAATCCGTGCACTCCGGTGTGCTGGCCGAGCACAGCGCCGGTCTCCGCGTCCACGAGCTCGCCAGGACGCTGCCCCAGGCGGTCTTCCAAGAACTTCTTGGTGTCGCCGTCCGGGATGAAGCAGATGTCGTGACTGTCAGGCTTGTTGGCGACGGACAGACCGCGCCGCTCGGCCTCCGCCCGGACCTCGGTCTTCCAAGAACCGCCCAAGGGGAACATGGCGTGGCTGAGCTGCTCCGCGGTGAGGGAGGCGAGCACGTAGGACTGGTCCTTGCCGCTGTCCGCGCTGCGGCGCAACTCCGGCACGCCGTCGACCACGGAAAGGCGCGCGTAGTGGCCTGTAGCGACCGCATCGAAGCCGAGAGCCATCGCCTTTTCGAGAAGAGCTTCGAACTTGATCTTCTCGTTACAGGTGACGCAGGGATTCGGCGTGCGCCCGGCGGCGTATTCACCGACAAAGGTTTCAACGACCTCTTCGGTGAAGCGCTCCGCAAAATCCCAGATGTAGAAAGGGATTCCGAGGATGTCGGCGGCCCGCCGGGCGTCATGCGAGTCTTCGATCGTGCAGCATCCGCGCGAACCGGTCCGCAAGGTGCCCGGTTTGGCCGACAGCGCCAGGTGCACGCCGACGACGTCGTGCCCGGCGTCGACCGCACGCGCGGCGGCGACCGCCGAGTCCACTCCTCCGCTCATCGCGGCCAAAACCCGCATTGCCTTACACCTCTTGCTTCTGGGTCTGCTTGCGCATTCCGGCCAGGCCGGCCTGTCGTGCGCGTGTGACGACTCCGCCGATCTCGGCGGCGACGGCCTCGACATCCGCGGCAGTGGACGTGTGACCGAGGGAGAATCGGAGAGAGCCCCGGGCCGCCGCCGGATCGGCGCCCATGGCGAGCAGCACGTGGCTGGGCTGGGCAACGCCGGCCGTGCACGCGGAGCCTGTCGAGCATTCGATGCCCTTGGCATCCAGCAGCATCAAGAGGCTGTCGCCGGCGCAACCGGGGAACGTGAAGTGAGCATGGCCGGGCAGCCGCTCGCCGTCGCCGCCGTTGAGGATGGCGTCGGGTACCTCGCGCTGGACGACTTCGACAAGTCCGTCTCGAAGTTCCTCGACACGCTTGGCGTACTCGGCTCGGGTCGTGACGCTGGCTCGGACGGCCGCCGCGAACCCGACGATCGCCGGGACGTCGAGAGTGCCGGAGCGAACGCTGCGCTCCTGGCCTCCGCCGTGCAGCAGCGGCACGCAGGTCACGTCGCGGCCGAGCAGGAGCGCGCCCACGCCGTACGGGCCGCCGAGCTTGTGCCCGGTCAACGTGAGTGCAGCGGCACCGCTGGCCGCGAAGTCGACCGGGACGGCGCCGACGGCCTGAACCGCGTCGGTGTGGAGCGGGATGTCGAACTCCGCACAGACCGCTGCCAGTTCGGCGATCGGGTTGATCGTGCCGACCTCGTTGTTGGCCCACATCACCGTCACCAGCGCGACGGCCTCGGGATCCGCGGCGATGGCGGTGCGGAGGACGTCGGGCGAGACTCGGCCCTGGCTGTCGACCTCCAGCAGCGTGATCTCGGCGCCGCAATGAGATTCGAGCCATTCGACGGTGTCGAGCACGGCGTGGTGCTCCGCTGCCCCGCACAGGATGCGCCGACGCTGCTCCTGCTCATCGTGGCGGGCCCAGTAGATGCCCTTGAGCGCGAGGTTGTCGCTCTCGGTGCCGCCGCCGGTGAAGATCACCTCGGACGGACGGGCGCCCAGGGCGTCGGCGATGGTTTCGCGGGCTTCCTCGACCACCCGACGGGCGCGGCGGCCCGAAGAGTGCAGCGCAGAGGCGTTGCCCACGTTGGACAGCGCCTCGGTCATCGCCGCTACGGCTTCGGGCAACATCGGAGTGGTCGCCGCGTGGTCGAGATAGGTCATCGCTTCTTCAGGGTAGTCCGCTCCACCGCGTGACGAAGCCCACCCTGGTCCTGGAAGTGGGCTGTCACACCTTCGACGGCCAGCGTCCGGTCAGCCGGACCCCCAGCAGCGCCAGAGCCACCAAGGCCACCGTGAGCAGGGCCATCGCCGGCGACGGGGCGAGAACCGAACCGACGACGCTGAGCAGGACACCGCCGAGACCGATGAGCAGCGCCGACCCGACCCAGTCGGCCAGCTGCACCGCCGAGGTGTTGAAGCCCCGCTCGCCCTCGGGTGAGTACCGGAGCAGGAGGACGGAGATCGCGGGCATGGCGATCCCCATGCCCGCGCCGCCGACCGCGCAGGCCACGAATGCCGGCCAGGCGGGGAACCAGGGTTGGGAGACCAGGCCGAAGACGACCAGACCGGCCGCGACCAGCCAGAACCCCGTGCGCAGCGATGCCTCGCGAGACCAGTTCAGGTACCGGCCTTGTGCTGCCGACGCGGCAGACCAGCCCAGCGCCGTGATGGTCAGCGGCAGTCCCGCGAGGGCTGGGCTGTAGCCGTGGACCGCGGTCATCGTCAGGGGGAGGTACGCCTCCATCCCCGCGTACGCGCCGGCGATCAGGGCGCGGGACGCGACCACCGTCGGCAGGCCGCGGCGAGAGGTCAGCGTTCCGGTCGGGAGCAGCGTCCGGAGGGCGTACCTCAGGGCCACGAGACCGGCCGTGCCGTAGACGAGGGCCAGCAGCGATTGGTGCTGGGCCGCCCACGTCAACGCCGCGACGCCGAGGGCTGCGATGATCGCCTGGACGACGCCCGCGCGGCGGCCGCCCGTCGACGGCAAGTGCGCAGGCAGACGGCGGACGACCACCACCAGCATCGCCACGCCGACGACCACCAGCGGGACCAAGCCGAGGAACACCCAGCGCCAGCCGATGCTGACCGTCACCACGCCGGCCACGGATGGCCCGATCACCGCCGGCAGGACCCACGCCGCCGCGTTTGCCGCGTAGATCACCGGGCGTTCCTGGTCGGTGAACGTCAGCGCGATCAGCAACGACACCGACACCAGCAGCAGCCCCGAGCCGAAGCCCTGCAGCGCGCGGCCGAGGAGGAACGTCGGCATCCCGGTCGCCGTCCCCGCGACGACCAAGCCCGCCGCGAACAGCATCGGTCCCGCCAGCAACGCCGGTGCCGGGCCGCGGCGGTCGCCGATCCGGCCCGACAGCACCGTCGCGACCACGCTCGAAATCAGGAAGATCGTGAACGGCCACGAGTACAGCGACAGCCCGTGGAGGTCGGCGACCAGGGTCGGCATCGCCGTCGCCACGCCCATGTTCTCGAACGCGACCAACGTGACCACCAGCAGCAGCGCGATCGTGGTCAGGCGGTGGTCCGCGCTCCACAGCACGCTGCGGCGACGGGGCGAGGAGTCGAGCGTCGAGGCCATGATCAGCAGCGTGCAACCTCCAGCCCGCTGGAGGTCAAGCCGGTTCAGGCTGTGCGGTGGGCCACCGGCTCCAGGCGCAGGTCGCGGGCCAGGGCGGCGGCCTCGCCGCGGGAGGTCACGTCCAGCTTGTCGAGGATGTTGCGGACGTGGAACTTCACCGTGTGCTCGCTGAGCTGCAAATGCTCAGCGATCTGCCGGTTGCGCAGGCCCTGCGAGATCCCCGTCAGGACCTCGACCTCGCGCGGGTTGAGCCGGTCGAGGGGACGCAACTCCGGCGGGTCGGCCACGCCCAGCGGGAGGACCGCCGTGACCGTCGTCCCCCAGCCGGGCACCGCGTCGACCTCCCAGTGGCCACCGAGGGCCGTGAGCCGCTCGGTCAGGCCGCGGGCCGGGATCGCGTCGGCGACTTCGGGACTGTCGTCGCGGACCGTGATGCGCAGCACCGGGCCGTCCAGCCGCCACGACGCCCGCAGCCGCGTGGTCGCCGGGCGGTCCAACGCCGCGAGCACCAGGTCTCGGGTCATCGTCCGCGCCGTGTGGGCGATGTCCTGCGGAAGCGAGGCTTCGCCGACCGGGTCGACCAGGTCGACGTCGACGTCGGTGTGGCGGACGAGGTCGGCGAGCTGGGTCCTCAGCAGGGCGAACGCGGCGGCCGCTCGTTCCTCGGACAGGGCTTGGTCGCGATCGACGACACCCTTCAGTTCGAGCAACGCGTCGCGGGCCAGGTCTGCCGCCGTGCGGCGGGCGACGACGTCGGAAAGACGTCCCGAGCGCAGCACCGACAGGAGCGTGGTCAGGGTCGCCGCGTGGGTCTGGCCGAGGTCCGTGATCGCCTGGGCCCGTGCCGAGGCCGCCGCGAGGTTGCTGGCCAGGACGTTCGGGCCCGGGTCGGTCGCGCGCTGGCCCGCGTCCGTGCCGAGGATGTGCCACAGCTGCGCGGCCAGCTCCAGCTCGGGCGTCGGCAGCTCGCCCTTCGCCGGCACCACGACCAGCACGGCGCCCTTGCCGACCGCCGGCATCGACGAAAACAGGACGAGACGGCGCTCGACGCCGCCCAGCACGCCGTCGACCACCAAGGCCTTGCCCGGCTCGCTGCGGTCGACCAGCCGTTGCAGCTCGACGCTTGTCACGGCGTCCGCGATCGCCTGGTCGCCGACGACCTTCAACGGGCTGCGCGGGCAGTCGCCGGTCTGCATGGCCGCCGCGTGGTGCGGGATCAGCTTGTCCAGCTCGTCGGAAAACCGGCCGAGCAGGTGGGGCCGCGGCGCCGAAAGGAGCCGTTCGACGACGTCCAGCACGTGTCGCGGATCCGACCACGAAGCATCCATGCCGTCCAACGTAGGCGCGAGCGCGGCGCGACGGCCTGCTCGTCCGGCTAGTGAACACTGCTCGTCCGAGTGGTTCGGCCGGAATACCACGCGCGTTGACTCGTTGGGGAGGACATTCGAAGTCACAACTCGAGGAGCGCAGAGGACCCATGCGAGCGATCACCTTCTCCGCCTACGGCGGGCCGGACGTCCTGCAGCTGTCCGAGGTCCCGGTGCCGGAACCCGGCCCGGGGCAGGTGCGGCTGGCCGTCCGGGCCGCCGGGATCAACCCGATCGACTGGAAGATCCGTAACGGCTACATGCAGCAGAACTTCCAGGTTTCCTTCCCGCACACCCCCGGTGCCGAAGTCGCCGGTGTCGTCGACGCCGTCGGCGAGGGCGCGGACTTCGCCGTCGGCGACGAGGTGTTCGGCTGGTCCGAGACCGGCGCTTACGCCGAGTACGCGCTGGCGAAGACGCTCGCGCCCAAGCCCGCCGGCCTTTCGTGGGCGGACGCGGCGGCGCTGCCGGTCGCCGGCGAGACCGCGCTTCGCGTCCTCGGGCTGCTTAAGGTCCGCGAAGGCGAAACGCTGCTGGTGCACGGCGCCAGCGGCACGGTCGGGCGCTTCGCCGCGCAGGTGGCCGTCGCGCAGGGCGCCACCGTCATCGGCACCGCCGGCAGCCGGAACCTCGACGACCTGAAGTCGCTGGGGGTCGTGCCCGTCCTCTACGGCGACGGCTGGGAGGAGCGGGTTCGCGAGGCCGCGCCGGGACCGGTGGACGCCGTGTTCGACGCCGCCGGGCACGGGGTGCTGCCCGGGTCGGTCGAGCTGCGGGGCACGAAGGACCGGATCGTCACCATCGCCGACGGGGCCGCCTTCGAGCTGGGGATCCCGTTCTCGAGCGGGGGCGAGCAGTCGCGGGAGGTGCTGACCGGGATCGCCGGCTGGGTGACCGACCGCGGGGTCCGGATCGCGCAGGGCAAGAGCTACGCGCTCGAGGACGCGGCCGCCGCGCAGATCGAGAGCGAGGACGGCCACCCCGGTGGGAAGCTCACGCTCGCCATCAGCTGAACGGGAGCGCCGGACGCCCCACCGACCGACCAGGCCGACACGCCGAGTCAGCTGGGCGAGTCCGAACCAGCCGGTTGGACCGAGCCGAGCCGGCCAAGCAAGCCGCCGTCGAACTCCATGCGGAAGATTGGCGAACGGGCCTGTCATCGGATGACGATGACAGGCCCGTGTTCGCAAAACCGCGAAAGCCTCCCGACCCGGGCCTGTCGCCGGATCGCGGCGACAGGGCCCGGATCACTTCGCGGGAGGCGAAGCCAGTGGGACCCGCTGGGTGCTCCGGCGCCGCTGCTGGGCCGGGATCTGCACCGTCCCCAGCGCCGAATGGACGGCCGCCTCGGCGAGCGCCGCCAGTTCGCGGCGGTTCTCCGCGCGGCCCGGGGCGATCTCCGGGCAGATGTGGACCTCGAGCACCAGCCCGCGCAACGCCGCGACCCGGCGTAGGGACGCGATCAGCGACTCCGGGCCGATGAACGCGGGACGGCTCGTCTCGCGGCCGTCGGCCAGGCGGTACCTCAGCGCGATCGGACGGACCGGGACGCCGCCGTCGATGGCCGCCTGGAACGTCGCCGTCGTGAACCGGCCGGATGCCAGGCCGCACCACGTCGTGCCCTCTGGGGTCACGCTCACCAGCGAGCCCGTCCGGAGCGCGTCCGCGAGCGACGCCATCGTGGCCGGCAGCGTCGTCAGCCGTTCGCGGTCGAGGAAGATGCTGCCGCCGCGGCGGACCAGGCCGCCGAGCACCGGCCAGCCCGCGATCTCCTTCTTGGCCAGCGCGCGCATCGGCCGCAGCGCGTTGATCGCGACGATGTCCAGCCACGAGATGTGGTTGTTGACCACCAGCGCGCCACGGCCGGCGGGCGCGGTCAGGAAGTCGGCGCCGCCCCGGATGTCCAGGCGGACGCCGAACGCCCGCAGCATGCCGCGGAAGATCAGCCGCACCCGGCGCTCACGTCCCCACGACACCAGCAGCAACGGCGCCGAGGCCAGCGCCGCCATGACGACGAGGATCGCCGCGGTGACGCGCAGGATGCGTCGCGGGAAACCGACCACCGGGTCGCCCTCGGTCAGGCAGCCGTCGCCGCACGGCGACGTCGGCATCCACGCGTGGCTCATACCTGGACCCCGAGGAAGAACTTCAGGTACCGCTCGTCGACGTTGTGCAGGTCCAGGACGACGAAGAAGTCCGCGACGCCGAAGTCGGCGTCGAGCGCGGGCGGTCCGTAGGCCTTGGCGCCGAGCCGGACGTAGCCCTTGATCAGCGGTGGCAGGATCGAGCGGCCGGGACGTTCGATCGCCGACGCGTCCCACGGGATCAGCGGCGAGACGCGCTTGGCCTCGTCCGAGTAGTGCTTGGTGCGCAGGACGTCCCAGACGCCGGCGGCGAAGGACCCGCCGTCCACCAGCGGGACCGACGCGCAGCCGGCGAGGTAGCGGTGGCCGGACAGCAGCATGTAGCGGGCGATCCCGGCCCAGACCAGGCTGACGACGGCGCCGCTGCGGTGGTCCGGGTGCACGCACGACCGGCCGGTTTCGACCAGGGACGGACGAAGCGCGTCGAGGGCGCTCAGATCGAACTCGCTGTCCGCGTAGAGCTTCCCGGCCTGGGCGGCGCGGTCCGGCGGCAGCATCCGGTAGGTGCCGACGATTTCGCCCGTGTTGTCGTCGCGGACCACGAGGTGGTCGCAGAACTCGTCGAACTCGTCGACGTCGAGACCGGCGACCGGCGAGTGCAGCCGCGCGCCCATCTCCTCGGCGAAAACCCGGTGCCGGAGCTTCTGCGCGGCGACCACTTCTTCGTTCGCGTGGGCGACGAGAAGGGAGTACCGGGGAGCGTCCGCGGGGAGGTCGGCACCCGCCTGATCAGTGCTGACGAGGAGCTGTGACGTCGTCATGGTCAAGGTTTACCTGCGCGTTGGAAGCCGCGGAGAGTGCCATCCGATGACCGATTAGTGCACGTTCAGTTAATGGCGGGTTCTCAGGCTCCTCTCAGGTCCCGAAAACGCGCGAAGGGCCTTCCGGGAAGTCCCGGAAGGCCCTTCGGAAGAGGCAATCAGCCCTTGCGCTTCTCGACCGCTTCGGTCAGCTGCGGCGCGACGTTGAACAGGTCGCCGACGATGCCGAAGTCGGCGATCTCGAAGATCGGCGCCTCCGGGTCCTTGTTGACGGCGATGATCGTCTTCGACGTCTGCATGCCGGCGCGGTGCTGGATCGCGCCGGAGATGCCGAGCGCGATGTACAGCTGCGGCGACACGGTCTTGCCGGTCTGGCCCACCTGGAACTGCGCCGGGTAGTAGCCGGAGTCGACCGCGGCACGCGACGCGCCGACAGCCGCGCCGAGCGAGTCGGCCAGCTTCTCGACGACGTCGAACTTCTCCGCCGAGCCGACACCGCGGCCACCGGAGACCACGATCGAGGCCTCGGTCAGCTCCGGACGGTCACCGCCGGTCACCGGCTCGACGCCCGTGATGCGGGTGGACTTCGCCGCGTCGACGGCGGGGATCTCGACGGTCTCCTCGGCCGCCGCGCCCTCGGCCGGCTCGGCCTCGACCGCGCCCGGGCGGATGGAGACGACCGGCGCGCCCTTCGCGGACTTCGACTTCACCGAGAACGCGCCACCGAAGATGGACTGGTCGATGACGCCGTCGCCGTTGACGCCCACGGCGTCGTAGATCAGGCCGGAGCCCAGGCGCACGGCCAGGCGGGCGGCGACCTCCTTGCCCTCACCGCTGGCGGTGACGAGCACGGCGGCCGGGGACGCCTGCTGCGCGAGCGCGGCGAGCACGTCCACCTTGGGCGTGACCAGGTAGTTCGCGGCGTCGTCGCCTTCCGCGACATACACCTTGGCGGCGCCGTGCGACGCCAGCGCCTGCTTCGCCTTGGCGGCGGTCCCGGTCGGGCCGACGACGACGGCCGACGGCTCACCGAGCGCGCGGGCGGCGGTCAGCAGCTCGAGCGTGACCTTCTTGACCTCACCGTCGACGTGGTCGACGAGGACGAGTACTTCAGCCATGTTCTTGATTCCTCCTCGAAGAGCCGTTGTCAGATGAGCTTCTGGCCGACCAGGTACTCGGCGACCTTGGTGCCGCCGTCGCCCTCGTCTTCGACCTTCTCGCCGGCGGTGCGCGGCGGCTTCGGCGAGGACTCGGTCACGGTGGACCACGCGTTGCCGAGGCCGACCTCGCCCGCGTCGACGCCCAGGTCGGCGATGGTGAACGTCTCGACCGGCTTCTTCTTCGCGGCCATGATGCCCTTGAAGGAGGGGTAGCGCGGCTCGTTGATCTTCTCGCCGACGCTCACCACCGCGGGCAGGGTCGCCTCGAGGCGGGTGAGACCGTCCTCGGTCTCGCGGACGGCCTTGATGGTCGTGCCGTCGACGGTGACCTCACGGGCGTAGGTGACCTGCGGCAGGCCGAGCAGCTCGGCGAGGATCGCGGGGACGGCGCCGCCGCGGCCGTCGGAGGACTCGTTGCCGGCGATGACCAGGTCGAAGCCCTCGACCTTGGAGATCGCGGCGGCGAGCACCTTGGCGGTGGCGATCGCGTCGGAGCCGTGCAGCGCCTCGTCGGAGACGTGGATGGCCTTGTCGGCGCCCATGGACAGCGCCTTGCGGATGGCGTCGGTCGCGCGGTCCGGGCCCACCGAGATCACGGTGACCTCGCCCTCGCCGGCTTCCTTGATCTTCAGCGCCTCTTCGACGGCCTTCTCGTTGATCTCGTCGAGCACGGCGTCGGCGGATTCGCGGTCAAGGGTGTGGTCGGACCCGTTGAGCTTCCGCTCCGAGTAGGTGTCCGGTACCTGCTTGACCAGGACGACGATGTTGGTCATGGGTCTGCTTCGACCTCCCGGTTCGTGGCCCGCGGAAGACCACGGGACAGTGCTCTACTGGCCGGTAGATTAGGGCCAATCGGCGCGCAGGACCCGTCGAGGTGACGCCATTCACCTGGATGCGCAATCTAATGGGACTATCGTCCCGGTAGTCGACCGGTTACCCCGCCTGAACTGCCGTTCGTCCGATCGGACCAACCACGGCCTACTCGCAGTGGGTGTAAGGCATTAACCTCCCCCACCATGCCCGCGCGCATCGCCGTCATCACCGACTCGAGCTCCTGCCTGCCCGACCTCGTCGCCTCCCGCTGGGCCATCGGAGTCGTCCAGATCCAGCTGAACCTGGGTGGTCACTTCGACGACGAAAACCGCTTCGACCGCGGCGACGTGATCGACGCGCTGAGAGCCGGCCAGGTCCTGACCACTTCGCCCCCGGACCCGGGGGCGTTCTTCTGGACCTACCAGGAAGCGGCCGCGTCCGGCGCGACCGCGATCGTCAGCATCCACATCTCCGGCCGCATGTCCGACACCGTCCGCGCGGCCCGGGAGGCCGCCCAGCAGGTCCGCATCCCGGTGCACGTCCTGGACAGCCGCACGACCGGGATGAGCCTGGGCTTCGCCGCGGTGTCCGCGGCCCGGGCGGCCGCCGCGGGCGCCGACGCCGCCCGGGTCATCGAAGCCGCCGAACGCCGCTGCTTCACCAGCACCGAGTTCATCTACGTCGACACGCTGGAGTACCTCCGCCGCGGCGGGCGGATCGGCGCCGCGCAGGCGATGCTCGGCACGGCGTTTTCGATCAAGCCGCTGCTCACGGTCAAGGACGGCGAGGTCGCACCACTGGCCCGCGTCCCCGGCACGCGGCGCGCGCTGGCCAAGATGGTCGACCTCGCGGTCAAGAAGTCCGGCGGTTTCCGCGCCGACATCGCCGTGACCCGCTTCGGTGCCAGCGACCACGAACTCGAGATCGGCCGGCAGATCGAACGCCGGGTGCCGGCGATGGCCGAGAGCATGGTCGTCGAGGCGAGCACGGTCATCGGCGCCCACCTCGGCCCCGGCGCGCTCGGCATCACGGTGTCGCCGGTGTACTGACCCGCCGCCCCGGGATCGCCAAGACCACGAGCGGCACGACGACGCCGAGCCCGGTCGTCACGATGATCAGCACCTGGTCGATCCGCTCGAAGTGCGCCACGTGGCCGAGGTGGTAGAGGAAGTGCGGCAGGCCGAACAGCAGCCCCGCCACGCCGGCCAGGCGCGCCACGGCTGTGGTGCCGATCACGGCTGCTCCGACCAGCAGCGCGGCGAGCGTCAGGTTGAGGCCGCCGAAGTCGCGCAAGAGGTGCTCGTTGAACGGCCCGTCCATGGCGACCCAGCCCGTGCGGAATCCGGGAAAGTCCTGGTAGAAGCCGGTCGGCGAGACCAGTGGCCAAGTTCCGACCACGGCCTCGACCAAGCCGAAGACGACCAGCAGAACGCGGGTGATTGTCCGTTGCATGCCCACGGAACGAGACGGCCGGGCCGGACGTGACACCCGCTAGGGTCGCGGAGGTGACCACCCCAGCCACCCGGGCCGAGGCGCTGCACCTGACCGGCGAACGGACCGTCCCCGGCATCGCCGAGGAAAATTATTGGTTCCGCCGCCACGAAGCCGCGTACCTCGCCCTGCTCCCCCACTGCGCGGACGCGACGGTGCTCGAAGCCGGCTGCGGCGAGGGCTACGGCGCGAGCCTCCTCGCGACGACGGCCCGCCGGGTGCTCGCCCTGGACTACGACGTGCCGACCACCGAGCACGTCGCCCGCCGCTACCCCGACGTCGCCGTCGCGCGGGCAAACCTGGCGTTCCTGCCGGTGCGGGACGGCGCGGTCGACGTCGTGGCCAATTTCCAGGTCATCGAGCACCTGTGGGATCAGGCCGGGTTCCTCGCCGAGTGCCGGCGGGTGTTGCCGCCGGGCGGCAAACTGCTGGTCACGACCCCGAACCGGCTGACTTTCACCCCGGACAGCGACACGCCGCTGAACCCGTTCCACACGCGTGAGCTGGCGCCGGCCGAGCTGGCCGGGCTGCTCACCGACGCCGGATTCGACGTCGAATCGCTCCACGGCCTGCACCACGGCGACGCCGTTCGCGCCCTGGACGAGCGGTACGGCGGCTCGATCATCGACGCCCAGCTCGACGTGGTCATGGGCTCGCTGCCCGGCCAGGCCGTGTGGCCGCCCGCGCTGCTCGCCGACGTCGCCGCGATCGAGGCCACCGGCTTCGCCATCCACGGCGACGACCTCGACGCGAGCCTCGACCTGGTCGCCGTGGCGGTGCGCCGATGAACGAAGGCACCTTCTGCCTGGTCCTGCACAGTCACCTGCCGTGGTTGCCGCACCACGGGAGCTGGCCGGTCGGCGAGGAATGGCTGTACCAGGCGTGGGCGCACTCGTACCTGCCGATGGTCGACCTGCTCGAGCGGTTCGCCGCCGAAGGCCGCGAGGACGTGCTGACGCTGGGCGTGACACCGGTGCTCGCCGCGCAGCTCGACGACCCGTACAGCATCCGAGCGTTCCACGACTGGCTCGGTCACTGGCAGCTGCGCGCCCAGCACGCGTCGACGCTGTGGCGGGGCGACCCGACCTTGCGCGAGCTGGCCGCGGCCGAACACCGGACTGCCGTCCGCGCGGCCGAGGAGCTGGGGACGCGCTGGCGGCACGGCTTCTCGCCCCTCCTTCGTTCGCTGGTCGACAATTCGACGATCGAGCTGCTCGGCGGCCCGCTGGCCCACCCGTTCCAGCCGCTGCTGGACCCGCGGGTGCGCGAGTTCGCGCTGACCGCGGGCCTCGCCGACACGGCGTTGCGGATCGGGTCGCGGCCCGAGGGGATCTGGGCGCCGGAGTGCGGCTACGCGCCCGGTATGGAAAACGACTACGCGGCGGCCGGCGTGCGGCGGTTCATGGTCGACGGGCCGTCGCTGCGCGGCGAGACGTGGGCGGCGCGGCCGGTCGGCGACAGCGACGTGGTCGCTTTCGGACGAGACCTCGAGGTCACCTACCGCGTGTGGTCGCCGAAGGCCGGCTACCCCGGCCACGCGGCGTACCGCGACTTCCACACCTGGGCGCACGAAGTCGGGCTCAAGGCGTCGCGCGTCACCGGCAAGACGGTCGAGCCGGTGGACAAGGCGCCGTACGACCCGTCGCTGGCCGCGGACGTGCTGGGACTGCACGTCAAGGACTTCGTCGACACCGTGGTCACGCGCCTGCGGTCGCTGAAGGCACAACACGGGCGTGAGGCGCTCGTGGTCGCCGCGTACGACACGGAGCTGTTCGGCCACTGGTGGCACGAAGGCCCGGCGTGGCTCGAAGGCGTGCTGCGCGCGCTGCCCGAGGCCGGCGTGCGGGTGACGACGTTGAAGGGCGCGCTCGACGCCGGGCTCGTCGGCGAGCCGATCGACCTGCCGGCGTCCTCGTGGGGATCGGGCAAGGACTGGCGCGTCTGGGACGGCGAGCAGGTCAAGGACATGGTCGACGCCAACACGGCGCTGCAGCGACGGCTGCTCGACCTCGTTGCCGGTCTGCCGACTACGGCCCGCGACACCGTCGCCGACCAGGCCGTGGCCGAGGCGATGCTGGCGCTGGAGAGCGACTGGGCGTTCATGGTCACCAAGGACTCGGCCGCGGACTACGCGCGTCGTCGCGCGGCGGTCCACACCGAGCGCTTCGACGCGTTGGCCGATTCGCTGCGACGCGGCGACCGCGCGCGGGCCGAGCGGCTGGCCGCTGCCTACCGCGCCGACGACGGACCGTTCGGGCACCTCGACGCCCGGGCGTTGAAGCACGACTGAAGGGACCTTCATGGGGATCCACGAAATTCCGGTCAAGACGCTCGACGGGCAGGACAGCTCGCTGGGCTCGCTCGCGGGCAAGGCGCTGCTCGTGGTCAACGTCGCGTCGAAGTGCGGCCTGACCCCGCAGTACTCCGGCCTCGAGCGGCTGCAGGAGCGCTTCGGCGGCCAGGGCTTCTCCGTGGTCGGTTTTCCGTGCAACCAGTTCGCGGGGCAGGAGCCGGGCAGCGCCGAGGAGATCCAGACGTTCTGCTCGACGACCTACGGCGTCACGTTCCCGCTGTTCGAGAAGATCGACGTCAACGGCGAAGGCCGGCACCCGTTGTACGCGGAACTGACCAAGACCGCCGACGCCGACGGCGAGACCGGCGACGTCCAGTGGAACTTCGAGAAGTTCCTGGTCAGCGCGGACGGCGAGGTCCTCGCGCGGTTCCGGCCGCGGACCGAGCCCGAGGACGAGAACGTCGTCAAGGCCATCGAGGCCGCGCTCCCGGCGTGATCCGGCCGCGCCGGGCTTTCGGGCCCGGCGCGGCGCCGTTCACAGGCCGAGCTGGTCGCGGCCGATCGCGGTGAGGTCGTCGACCGTGGCGCGGCCGGTCCAGGTCACTTCGTAGTCTTCGGGCGCGAAGTCTCCCGGGCTCGCGCCGGTCAGGAACGCGCGGCCGCACTTCTCGGCGTAGGCCGCGTTCTTCGGGCAGTGCGGGCTCGCCGGGATGTACATGACGTTGCCCCAGCGGTCCGGGTTGGTGCCGTCGGCGACCGCGTGGATGACGTCGCCGTGCCACCAGACCGTGTCGCCCGGTTCGATGTCGGGGATCGAGGTCAGCGCCGGCAGCAGGTCGTCGTGGTACTTGTCGTTCACCGGCAACGCCTGGCCGTTGGCCGCGCCGCAGAGGTCGTCGTCGGGGATGTCGTCCTGTAGCGCGCGAAGCAGCACGTACGCCATCGCCGACGGAATCGGCACCACGTGCAGCACGCCGTCGCCCTGGCGCATTTCCGACAACGCCGTCCAGCCCTGGAAGGTGCGGAAGGCCGAGCACATGACCGTCGACGGGTATTCGTCCACTTCGGTACGGTAGGCGCCGTCCCACGGGTCGTACTGTTGCCAGTTTCCGGCGAAGACGTGGCGGAACACCTGCTGGTAGGCGGGCAGCAGCCAGCGTTCGACCGAGCCGGAGTCGGTGTGCGCGGACAGGCCGAGCGACGCCGAGCCGGGCGGTCGGCGGCGGATGCGGTCGGGGTAGGCCGTGTCGCGATCGGGGTCGAACCAGACGCGGCCCTCGGACTCGTGCCGCCAGAAGGAGTTGAGGAACCGCCGGACCGCGACCATGTGCTCGTGCTGACGGGCCTGGATCTGCGGCTTCGACCAGTAGACCGGGTAGATCTGCGGCTGGCTCGACGCGAGACCGGCGAAGACGTCGTCGGCCGGGCCTTGGTAGGTCGCGGCGAAGTCGTTGCGCTCCAGGTAGGCGGCCAGTTCGACGTCCCAGGTCTCGGCCGTTTCGCGCGCGAAGGTGCCTTTGACGACGGCGCAGCCGCGGCGCCGGACCGCGTCGAGCGTGCGCTGCGGCACGGTGCCGTCGGCGATGTCCCGATAACGGACGACGGGGAAGGCGTCCTGGTCAGCGGCGACGGCGTCGACCTCGCGCCGCATCCGATCGCGGACGCCGGCGAACGCGCCGGCGACGTCGCCGATCTTCGCACGCAGTTCGTGCTTGGTCCGCGAGACGGCCTCGGACATGTTCGCGGGCAGCTCTGTGGTCGTCATCGGTGTCCCTCGCGATCTTTTGGTTAGGACTCCTTACTAGAATGTCCCGGCTACGGTAACCCCTGTCCGTCTCCCGCCACAAGAGGTGCGATGTCCCACCCCGAACGGCCGCTTCCGCGCCTGGCGATGCTGCGGGCCATGACCGACCGCGCGATGCTCGACCACGTTTTCGTCCACGGCCGGACCACGCGCGCGGAGCTCGCCGCGACCACCGGGATCTCGAAGCCGACGATCTCCGAGTCGGTCCGCCGCCTGGAGACAGCGGGCGCGCTGCGGGCCACCGGCACCGACCAGACGGGTCGTCGTGGTCGCATCGCGACCTTCTACGAACTGGCCGCCGACGCCGGGCGCGTGGTCGCCGCGGAGGTCAACCAGCAGGGCATCCGGACGGTGACGACCGACCTGACCGGGACGGTCCTGGCCACCGGCGACCATCCCCCGGAGGACGACCGGCCGATGACCGTGGCGGTCCGGGACGCCGTCGCCGCGGCGGGCGGAGCCGGGTCGGGGCCGGTGCGGGCGACCGCGATCTCGGTGGCCAACCCTGTCGACCCCGTCACCCACGAGGTCGTCGAGCTGCCGGGGTCGCCGTTTCCCGAGGGGCGGCTCCGCGCCGGGGATATCGGGCGTGACGTTTTGCTCGACAACGACGTCAACTTCTCCGCGCTCGCCGAACGGCGTGAAGGCGCCGCGCGGGAGGCGAAGAGCTTCGCTTACGTCTACGTCGGCGCGGGGCTCGGCGTCAGTCTCTATGTCGGCGACCAGCTCGTGCGAGGCGCGCACGGGCTCGCGGGCGAGATCGGGTACCTGGACAGTTCGGGGTCGACGCTCGCCTCGGCGCTCGCCGACCAGGGTTTCGGCAGGCCGGACGCGCCTTCGCTGGACGTCGACGCGATCTTGACCACGCTCGGCCAGGCGGACGGCGACGCCGTGGCCGCCGAACGGCTACGGCTGCTCGGCGCGACGCTCGGGCGGGCCGTGGCCGCGATCTGCACGATCGTCGACCCGGATCTGGTGCTGCTGGGCGGCCCGGCGGGGAGCCGGCCGGGCCTGGTGGCCGAGATCCGGCGAACGGTCCGCGCGGCGGCGCCCGGGCCGGTCCGAGTGGAGGCCGGCGCGGTGACGGACTCGGCCGCCCTGCGCGGCGCGCTGTTGTCGGCTCTCGACCACGGACGGGATGGCCTGGTCAGGGCCGTCGCCGAAAGCTGACCAGACGTTAAGGCGAGATGGCCCGGTTGGGGCCGTTGCCCACAGCCGGCCAGACGACAACACGAGATGGCCCGGTCAGAGCCGTCGCCCAAAGCCGACCAGACGACAAACGAGACGGTCAGAGCCGTCGCCCAAAGCCGGCGAGACCGCAGGGCGAGGAGCAGCACCTTCGCCGCATTCGACCACAACCGCGGCCCGCTCGAGTCCCGTCGCCGAAACCCGACCAAGCCGCGACCGGCCCGCGCTCGGCGCGACCGTTGCCGGGGGTCGACTATTGCCTCAGGCCGAGCCGGCGTCGATCACCGCTCGGGCGCACTTCGCGACCACCTCGGCGTCGACCTTGACCACCCGGCGGTCGTACGTCAGCAGGCCGTTGACCTCGTTCTCGACGTCGGTCGTCTGGGTGTACACCGCGCCGGACAGACCTCGCTCGGCCACCACTCGCTCCAGAGCGGTGCTCACCTCCGCGTAGCGCTCGGTGAGCCGCTCGCGGTTCGGCGTCATTTCGTACGCGTTCGGCGGGCCGGGCCAGCAGTGGTCCTCCAGGACGAGACCGAGGCCGCCGTACTCGCCGTCGACGATCGCCCGGCCGTCGACCACCGCCGGCTCCCCCGGGCCCACGTACGTGTGGTCGTCGTAGACGTCACCCGCGCCGGTGTCCGGGCGGGAGAAGCAGCAGTTGGCCCCGCTGTTCGCGATCACCAGCCGGGTCGGGTCGAGGGCTTTGACCAATTCCGCGACACGGGCCGTTTCGTACTCGCCCCAGCCCTCGTTGAACGGCACCCAGCCGACGATCGACGGGACCGCCCGCAGCTGCGTGATCATTTTGATCAATTCCGCCTCGAACAGCTCGCGCGCTCGCGGGACGGGGTCCGGCGCGATACCGGGCGGGCCGTCGAACGACACCGTCAGCGAGGGCATGTCCTGCCAGACGACCAGGCCCAGCGTGTCGGCCCAGTAGTACCAGCGCGCCGGCTCGACCTTGACGTGTTTGCGGACGAAGTTGAAGCCCAGTTCCTTCGTCTTCTCGAGGTCGAAGCGCAGGGCGTCGTCGGTGGGCGCGGTCGAGATGCCGTCCGGCCAGTAGCCCTGGTCGAGCGGGCCGTGGAGGAACGTCGGCCGGTCGTTGAGCGCGATCCGCGGGCGGCCTTCGGAATCCGGGAGCAGGCCGATCGTCCGGAGCCCGGCGTAGCTGCCGACCTCGTCCAGAAGCGCGCCATGACGGTCGAGCAGCTGGACGCGCAGCGTGTAGAGGTGCGGGTCGTCGGTACTCCAGAGGCGTGATTCGGGAACGTCCACGCGCACCGACGTCCCCGCCGCGCCCAAGCCTCGGGCGACCTCGCCGTCCGTGGTCGAAACGACGACCACGACCTCCGCGCCACCTGTGAGCTGCGCGAACACTGTCACGCCGGTGAGGTCTGGGGTAAGATCAAGTCGTTCAACACGAGACTGGGGCACCGGCTCGAGCCACACCGTCTGCCAGATCCCGGACGACGCCGTGTACCAGATCCCGCCGGGTGCGTTGCGCTGCTTGCCCACCGGGAAGGGCTCGATGTCGGTGCGGTCCTCGACCCGGACGGTCAGCTCCTGCGGCTCCGACGCGCGCAGGACGTCGGTGATGTCGGCGCTGAATGCCGTGTAGCCGCCTTCGTGCGTCGCGACGAGCTGGTTGTTGACCCACACCTTCGCCGTCTGGTCGACCGCGCCGAAGTGCAGGAGGATCCGCTGGTCACGCCAGTCCGGCGGGATTTCGACCAGGCGCCGGTACCAGAGGACCTCGTCGCGTCGGCCGATTCCGGACAACGCCGACTCCGGCGGGAACGGGACCAGGATGCGCTCGGCGTAGCCGGACGGTCGTGGTTCGTCCGGCGACGACGGCCAGCCCGCGTACTCCCAGACGCCGTTGAGGTTCAGCCAGCGCGGCCGGGTCAGCTGGGGCCGCGGGTACTCGGGCAGGGCGTTGCCCGGGCCGACCTCGGTGGTCCACGGGGTGGTCAAGGGCGGGCCGAGCCGGCGCCAGCCGGTGTCCTCCGGTGCAGTCATCCCCGCCGATGGTGGCAGAGATCGGCGGGGTCGCCAGTGAGCCTGGTCACACGCCTGGCCGGTCGGCTGGCACCGGGCGGCGCCGACCCCTTGCGACTCGCGAGTAACCTCTGCCCATGCGTGTGCTGATGCTGTCCTGGGAGTACCCGCCAGTGGCCATCGGTGGCCTGGCGCGGCACGTGCACGCGCTCGCCACGCACCTGGCCCGGCAGGGTCACGAGGTCGTCGTCCTCTGCCGGCACGCGGCGGGGACCGACGCCGGGACGCACCCGCGCACCGACCGGGTCGTCGAGGGTGTGCGGATCATCCGGGTCGCCGAGGACCCGATGCACGTGACGTTCGAACGCGACCTCGTCGCCTGGACGCTGGCCATGGGGCACGCCATGATCCGCGCCGCGCACGACCTGCTGCGCGGCTGGCAGCCCGACGTCGTGCACGCGCACGACTGGCTGGTCGCGCACCCGGCCATCGCGATCGCCGAGGCCGCGCGGGTGCCGTTGGTCGGCACGATCCACGCGACCGAGGCCGGGCGGCACTCCGGCTGGCTGTCGCACCCGCTGAACCAGCAAGTTCACTCGGTCGAGTGGTGGCTGGCGAACCGGGCCGACGCGCTGATCACCTGTTCGCAGGCCATGCGCCGCGAGGTCGCGCACCTCTTCGAGGTCGAGGCCGAGGACGTCACGGTGATCCACAACGGCATCGAGGAACGCGGCTGGCAGGTCCCGGCGAAGGAGATCGCTCGCGCCCGCGAGGTCTACAGCCCGGCCGGTGCGCCGCTGTTGCTCTACTTCGGACGGCTCGAGTGGGAGAAGGGCGTGCAGGACCTGCTCGCCGCGCTCCCCCGCATCCGGCGCCGGCACCCCGGGACGCGCGTGGTCGTCGCCGGAAAAGGACGGCACTTCGACGAGCTCGTCGAACAGTCGCGGAAGCTGCGGGTGCGGCGGGCCGTCGACTTCGTCGGGCACCTGTCCGACCGCGACCTGCGCGCGGCGCTGGCGGCGGCCGACGCGGTCGTGCTGCCCAGCCGGTACGAGCCGTTCGGCATCGTCGCGCTGGAGGCCGCGGCCGCGAAGGCGCCGCTGGTGGCGTCGACGGCGGGCGGGCTCGGCGAGGTCGTCGTGCACGGCGAGACCGGGCTCGCGTTCAGCCCCGGCGATGTCGCGGAACTGGCCAACGCGGTGACGGCGGTGCTCGGCGACGCCGACGCGGCGGCCGAGCGGGCGCGCGCGGCGCAGTCCCGGCTGGCCGCGGACTTCGACTGGGGCCGGATCGCGGAGGCGACCGTCGCGGTCTACCGGCGGGCCAAGCCGGGCGAGCCGGTGGAGCTGCCGCGGCCGAAGATCGCGACCGGGAACGCCTTCGAGCCCGTTGCCGCCGGGATGCCCGAGCTGTAGGCCGTGGTCGATCGACGACGAAAGCCCGAACTGTAGGTAGCGGCCCGCTCAGAAGTGACAGGGCCGGACGCAGTCCGGGCGGGCCTCGGTGGGCGCCGCCGTCGTGATCACAGCACCGAACGAAAATGACAACGCGACGAAAACGACGGCGATGACAGCTCTCAACCTGCTGGTCATGGGGACTCCTCGGGAAGGCCGGCGCAAGAACGCGCCTGGCAGCGAGCATCCGCGCCGGTTCCCGGGGAAACAATCAGCGGAACAGTACGGGCCGGTACGCATTCGCCTTGCGTGATCGTCAGCGGGTCCCCGTCAAGACGCGGACCCGGACCTCCTCACGCAGTGGTCCGAACGACGACAACGCCTCCCGGACGCGCTCGGTGAACGCCGGCCGCTCGTCGACGGCGGGCAGCTGCGCCGGGCTCATGGCCGAGAAAACGCCACCGACGATCTCCTCGATGCTCAACGCCGCGTCGTACGAGATGACCCGGGAATCGACCACGTACCCGGCTGCAGAGAGGGCGTCCGCGTAGCTCGACTGGCTCGCCGAGTCCGTGCCGCACGTCCGGTGCGGCGGTGTCCCCAAAAACGACGACAGCACCTCCCGCAGCGCCGAAGACCACGCCGTGTCCTGCAGCCACAGCGGCTCGCCGTTCGTCACCACCGCGACGCCGCCGCCCGGGCGCAGCAACGTCCGCGCCGTCGTGAACAGCCGCTCGTGGTCCATCCAGTGCAACGCCTGCGCCACCGTCAGCGCGGCCAGCCGGCCCGGGCCGACGACCGGCGTCAACGCCTCGATGTCGGCGTCCGCGCCCAGGAGCCAGCTCACGTTCGGCGACGACGTCGCCGAACGGGCCTGGGCGAGCATCGCCGGTTCCGGGTCCATGCCGAGCACCGCGCCCACCAGGGGCGCCAGGACCCGGGTGAGCTGGCCGGTGCCGCAGCCGAGATCGAGCACGACGTCCTCGAGGGTCAACGCGAACGACGTCGTCAGCGCATCCGCCACCGCGGGCGGGTAGCCGCGGCGGAACCGCTGGTAGTACTCGCTCACTTCGCCGCCGAACGCCGGTTCCGTCATGCCCCGAGCCTGGCCGAGGTGGCCGCCGGCGGGTCCTCGTTCCGCTCAGGGCGGACTCGAGCGTCACAGTCGGATCTCGACCGGCAACCCTGTGGCCTGCGCAAACGCCCTGGTTACACGAACCGAACTCCGTGAGGTCATCATGAAGATCCTCTCGCTCACCGCCGCGTTCCTGCTCGCGCTCACGCCGGCGGCCGCCGCGCAGACCACGTCACCGCCACCACTGCCCACCTGGCTGAAGTTGTCCGGCTACAGCGGACATCCCGGCGAGAAGGTCTCCGTCACCGTCGCCTGCGATGGTGCAGCGGGCCCGGTCACGACCAAGGCGCTGCGCATCACGACACCCCCGGCCCCCGACGCCGAAGGACACCAGCCGTGGGCGTTGTTCGGCGAAAGCGTCGTCGCGGCCGTCGCGCCCGGCACCTACCCGGTTTCCTTCCGCTGCGCGGGGAAGCCCGTCACCGTGCACTTCACGGTCCTGGCGGCGAAGTCCCGGCCCGGCCAGGTGAAGGTCCTCCCGCAGGGTGCACCCCGGACCGGGGACGGCTCGGCCGCCTAGAAGACCGGCAGCAGCACGCCGTGCTCGGACTCCGGGCGCGGGCCGAAGATCCGGCGGTCCGACGCGTCGATCGGCACGTCGTTGATGCTCGCCTCGCGCCGCCGCATCAGGCCTTCGTCGCTGAACTCCCACAGCTCGTTGCCGTAGCTGCGGAACCACTGCCCGTCGGCGTTGCGGGACTCGTACTGGAACCGGACGCCGATGCGGTTGCCGCGGAAGCCCCACAGCTCCTTGCGCAGCGCGTAGTCCAGCTCGCGCTCCCACTTGGCCGTCAGGAACCTGACGATCTCCGCGCGGCCGACGACGTGCTGGTCGCGGTTGCGCCAGACCGAATCCTCCGTGTACGCGAGCGAGACCCGCTCCGGGTCGCGGGTGTTCCACGCGTCCTCGGCGGCCTGGACCTTCTGGCGGGCGGTGTCCTCGTCGAACGGCGGGAACGGCGGACGCGGGCTCATGAGCACTCCTTCGAAGACGTGGAGAACGTGCGTTCTCCGGTAGTCTAGAGAACGCTCATTCTCCGCACCAGAGGCAGGTGACATGACCCCCACGGAGGCGACCGACCGGTTGCTCGAGGCCGCCGAGGAGCTCTTCTACGCCCACGGCGTCCAGGCGGTCGGGATGGACGCCGTCCGCGCGCGTTCGGGCGTCTCGCTCAAACGGCTCTACCAGACCTTCCCGGCGAAGAACGACCTGGTCGAGGCCTACCTCCGGCGCCGCGACGAGCGCTGGCGGGCGTCGTTGCGCGCATTCGTCCACGCCCGCGGCGACGACCCGCTCGCCGTGTTCGACTGGCTGCGGGACTGGTTTTCCGAGCCCGGCTTCCGCGGCTGCGCGTTCGTCAACTCCTTCGGCGAGTTCGGCGAGCCGGCACCGGGTGTCGCGGCGGCGATCCGCGAGCACAAGGACCAAGTCCGGGCCTATCTGCGTGGTCTCGTCTCCGGCCAAACCGTCGCCGACCAGCTGTTCTCACTCGTCGAAGGCGCGACCGTGCTCGCCGCGATCACCGGCGAACCGGGCGAAGCGAGCACGGCCCGCGAAGCCGCGAAGGTCCTCCTGGCTCAGGGGTAGAGCGTCAGCCCGGGGTCGAGCGCGATGGCGGTCAGCTGGGCGAGGCTCAGCGGCGGCGACGGCATGTCCGGCCCGTCCGGGTGAGGCTGCTTGGCGTCGTCGGCGACGTTCTGCGCCTCCACCATGACACCGGTGCCGTCGGGTTTGGTGACGTTCGTCCGGTTGGCGGTCCCGTATCCCGGGGAGCTGAGCGTTTCCTCGACGACCGTCTCGCCGTGCGGCCCGGCCTTCCGCTCGCAGGACTGCTGCGTGTCCACGGGCGGCTTGCCGCACTCGGTGGCCGGGGTGGCGGTGCCGCCCAACCGGGTGACGATCGCCCAGACGTTGCCCTTGCGCGAACCGTCGACCGTCGTCGCCGCGGCCATGAAGTAGTCCTCGCCGCCGCTGCACGAGCTCTCGTGCGCCACCCGCGCGGAGAACACGTGGTAGAAGCCCAGCGGCCCGTGCTGCTTCCCCTTCGGGTACTCGCCCTGCGCGTGCGGCTGCAGCTTCGTCCCGGCCGCGACCCGCTGCTGGACGGCGGCGGTCAGCACCCCGGAGAGCCGGCTCGCCGCGACGTCCGTCTTCTCCGGGATCGGCGCGCCGGTCTGCGGCGGGTAGGGACTGACGGCGCACGGATCCGGCGACGCCGGCGCCGAAGGCGTGTTGGCCGGCACCAGCGCCCTGACCGGCTCACCGGGCGCGAACACGAAAACCGCGCCGACGACCACCGCCGCCACGCCCGCCCCCGCGGCCGTCCACGGGATCGCCACCCGCCGCACCCGGGCGCGACGGCGTTCGCGGTCCAGCACCGCTTCGACGTCCACAGTGGACACCGGCACGACGCCGATCGCCGCGTCGAACTGCTCCTTGCTCATGACCCCTCCTTCAGCTTCGGCTCGCGGCGACGAGCGCGCGCAGCGAGTCGAGCCCGCGCGCGGTCTGGCTCTTGACGGTTCCGGGCGAACATTCGAGGATCTCGGCGGTCTCCTCGACCGACAGGTCGCAGTAGTAGCGCAGCACCACCGCGGCCCGGCGCCGCGGCGGGAGCGCGTCGAGCAGCTCGAGCAGGCCGAGCCGTTCGACGACGTCGTCGCCGGGCAGCACGGCCGGTTCCGGCAGCGTCTCCGCCGGCTCCTCCCGCCGCCACGCCCTGGCCTTCTCGTCGAGCCACGTCCGCACCAGGATCCGGCGCACGTACGCGTCGACGTGCGCCATCCGCCGCGCCCGCGGCCAGTGCCGGTACAGCTTGCCGATCGTGATCGACACCAGGTCGTCGGCGAGGTGCCAGTCCCGGCACAGCAGGAACCCCGTCCGCCGCAGCACGTCCATCCGCGCCGTGACGTAGTCGCGGAACCCCGTCTCTTCCGACCGTTTCACGCGTTCCTCCTCGTCGCCCCCACACCCTCTCCAACGGGACCGGCGGGCACCGGGGTTGCTCGGAGATCGGAAATCGGGCAACCCGCGGGCGCGCGGTGGCCGTTCCTCCAGCCGAGGGACCCACGACAGTGAGGAAACATCCCATGAAACGACCTTTCGCCGCGATCCTCGCGGCGACCTCGGCCGCGGCCGTGCTCACCGCGCCGGCCGCCGTGGCCGCCGGCGAAGCACCCGTGACACCCAGCCGGATCACGCTCGTCACCGGCGACCAGGTGCTCGTCAGCGGCGCGGACGTGCGGGTGCTGCCCGCTCGCCGAGACCGGCCGGTGCCGTTCCAGCAGTACACGCGCCGCGGCGACGCGTACGTCCTGCCCGGCGACGCCGCCGGACTGGTCCGGTCCGGGCGGCTCGACGAGCAGCTGTTCAACGTCACCGGCCTGCTGCGGCAGGGCTACGACGACGCCCGGACGCCGCACGTGCCGTTGCTGGTCCGCCAGGCGGGACCGGCGATCGCCGCGCGGACCGGCGTGGCGGCCCGGCCGTCCGCGCTCGGCTACACCGCGCTCGACGAGCCGAAGTCGGGCGCCGCGGCGTTCTGGAACCGGCTCGCCGCGGAACCCGCCACGCTCGCGGCGGGCACCGCGAAGGTGTGGCTGAACGCGAAGATGCGCGCGAGCCTCGACCAGAGCGTGCCGCAGATCGGCGCGCCCGCGGCGTGGCAAGCGGGGCTGACCGGCCGCGGCGTCGAGGTCGCGGTGCTCGACACGGGGATCGACGCCGGGCACCCGGACCTGGCCGGGCACGTGGCGCTGAGCAAGGACTTCACCGGCAAGGGCAGCGTCGAGGACGGCGCGGGGCACGGCACGCACGTCGCGTCGACGATCGCCGGCTCCGGCGCGAAGTACCGGGGCGTGGCGCCCGACGCGACACTCGCCGTCGGCAAGGTCCTCGACGACTCCGGCAGCGGAACGTTCGACCAGATCCTCGCCGGGATGCAGTGGGCGGCGTCCGAAGCGCACGCCCGCGTCGTGAACATGAGCCTCGGCGGCGGCCCGTCCGACGGGACCGATCCGGTGTCCGAAGCCGTGAACACCTTGTCGCGCCAGTACGGCACGCTCTTCGTCGTCGCCGCGGGCAACTTCGGGCAGGACGAGTCCGTCGCGACGCCGGCGGCGGCCGACGCCGCGCTCGCCGTGGCCGCGGTGTCCAAACAGGACGTCCTCAGCCCGTTCTCCAGCCGGGGCCCGCGGGTCGGCGACGGTGCGGCCAAGCCGGACGTCGCCGCGCCGGGCGAGTCGATCACCGCGGCCTGGCCCGGCGGCGGCTACCAGACGCTGGACGGCACTTCGATGGCGTCGCCGCACGTGGCCGGCTCGGCCGCGATCCTCGCTCAGCAACACCCCGACTGGACCGCCGACCGGCTCAAGGCGGCCTTGACCAGCACCGCCACCCCGATCGACGCCGGCCCGGCCGCGGTCGGCACCGGCCGCGTCGACGTCGCCCGCGCGACGACCACGACGGTCACCGCCACCGGCAGCGCCTCGGCATTCCTCCCATGGCCCAACCATGGGATGACCGGCAAAGCGGCCGTGACCTGGTACAACTCGGGCGCGGCGCCGGTGACGCTGACGCTCGAGTCGTCCGTCGAGGACCTCACCTTCCCGGCGACCGTGACCGTGCCGGCTGGCGGCAGCACCCCCGTCGAACTCAGTTTCCCCGCACGGGACGGGCACCCGGGCACCTTCGCCGGCATCCTCACCGCGCGCGGCGACGGCGTCAGCACCAGAACGGCGTTGTCCCTCAGGCAAGAGGACGAGACGTACGACCTGACCGTCGGTCTCGTGAACCGCGACGGGAAGCCGTGGACGCCGACGGGCTACCCGCCGGTGACGATCGTCGACCTGGACACCGGCGCACTCACCCAAGGCGAACCGGGCACCTTCCGGCTGCCACGCGGCCGGTACGTCGTGAACAGCGTCATCGAAACGCCGCGGCCGGGCCAGGAACGGTCGTACAGCTTCCTCACTCACCCCGAGCTGGTCCTCGACCACGCTGTCACGCAAACCTTCGACGCCCGAGACGGCAAGCCCGTGTCGCTCGAGCCGGACAACCTGGCCGCGCGCGGCGGCACCCACAGCGTCCAGCGGCTGAGCCGGATCACGGCGTGCGCGTGCGTCTTCTCCAACGGGTTCGACCTCGACCCGCGCTTCCACGAGGCCTTCGCCGCGACGGTCCCGGGCACCTCGTCGACGACCTTCGCCTTCAGCCAGACGCGCCGGGCCACCCAGCCCGACCTGGAGCTGACCGCCGACGACGGGCAGCCGTTCGCCGTCCGGGGCGTGTGGCTGGAGTCGGCCGCCCCGGCCGGGACCAGCACGCTCCCGGTCGTGTCCGGCGGCGCCGGCACGCCCGAAGACCTCGCGAAGATCGACGCGCACGGCAAGCTCGTGGTCGTCCGGTTCCCGCTGGGCATCCCGATCGACGAGGCCTACCGGCGGCTGGCGGACGTCGAAAAGGCCGGGGCGAAGCTCGGCATGGTCGACCTGTCCGGTGACGCGGCCGCGACCACGGTCCTCGGCGGCCAGTTGCCGGCGTTGACCCTGCCGGTGATCTGGAGCGGTCAGAGCGTCACCGCGCAGCGGTTCACCGAGCTGGCGAAGAAAGGCGGCGCAACGGCGACGGTCGTCAGCCGTCCGTCACCGGAGTTCCGCTACGAACTCGCCGACGGCGTCGAGGGAAGCCTGAGCGCTCCCCGCGTGCAGCGGCCGAAGACCCGCGACCTCGCCGAGGTGCGCACGGCCTACCACGACGGCGCGCCCGGCGAGGTCCGGTACGTCGCCGGGTACGGGTTCTTCGGCCGGATGATCGGGTACGGCTACACCGAACCCGTTGCCGCGCAACAGGAACGCGTCGAGTACTACACCCCCGGAAAGTGGGACGCGGTGTGGACGGCAGGCTTGCGCGGTGAGCTGAGCCAGGACCTCGACGTGGCCGCGGGCCGGAAGTACCGGCTGACCTGGAACAAAGCGGTCGCCGGACCGTCGTTGCGCGGCCTGACCGTGACGCACGCGGGCGAGCAGCCGCGGCCGTGGGCGTGGCGCAAGGACGGCGTCTTCGACCTGTGGCTGCCGATGTTCGGTGACGCCGCCGGGCACCCGCGCACACCCGATTTCGGGGAGCCGGGATCCGTGACGCTTTCGAAGGACGGCGTCGCGATCCCCGTCGAGCCGACGGGAGCGCCGACCCAGGCGAGGATCCCGGTGCCGGACGCCGACGGCGCGTACCGGCTGACCGCGGACGTCCACCGGCATGCCGACTGGTGGCCATTGTGGACGGACGTCTCGGCCGAGTGGGCGTTCCGCTCGTCGGCCGCCGCCGACGGCAAAGCGTTGCCGCTGCTCACCGTCCGGTTCGATCCCGCGGTCGACGTCCGCAACCGCGCACCGGGCAACCGCGTCTTCACGTTCCCGGCGTACGTCGAAGGCGGCCGGTTGTCCGTCGAAACGTCCACGGACGACGGACGCACCTGGCAGCCCGCCGCCGCGTTCAGGACCGGCGACCACTGGACTGTTGCGGTCCGGAATCCGGCGAGCGGGTACGTCTCACTGCGGGCCAGCGCGGCCGACGGCGACGGGAACACCTTGCGGCAGACCGTGATCCGCGCCTACGCTGTGGGCTGAACGTGAACTGACCCGGCGACGGGGAGCCACCGTCGCCGGGTCAGTCCGGACCCACACCATCCCAAACGGTGTGGAATCCGGCCGCCCCTCGTCAGGTAGGGGAGGCCGGTCGCTCGAAGCACTCGTTACCGCTGAGAGCGCATCGAACAGAGCCCTGCTACCGGGCGTCCGTGAGGTACCGCGCGTAGGCACCCGTGGTGAGGAAGCTCGGCAGCTTCTCGCCCAGCGCGGTTTCGGTGAAGATCTCGTACGCGTCGTCGAGGCGGTTCTCCGAACCGAGTTCGGCGCGCACCGAGGCCAGCTCGTCGTCCAGGAACTCGACCGCGAGCTCGCGGGTCAGCGCGGTGCCGTCCTCGAGCTTCGTGCCGTTGCGGATCCACTGCCACACCTGGCAGCGCGCGATTTCCGCGGTGGCCGCGTCCTCCATGAGGTTGTGGATCGCCGCCGCGCCGGTGCCGCGCAGCCACGCGTCGACGTACCGCAGCGCCACGTTGATGTTCGCGCGCACGCCCGCTTCGGTGACCTCGCCGCCGGCGCTCGCCACGTCCAGCAGGTCCTCGGCGGTGACGTGGACGTCTTCGCGCAGCTTGCCGAGCTGGTTGGGCCAGCCGCCGAGCACGCCGTCGAAGACCTCGCGGCAGATCGGGACCAGGCCCGGGTGGGCGACCCAGGAGCCGTCGAAACCGTCGGCGGCCTCGCGTTCCTTGTCCGCGCGGACCTTCTCGGCGGCGATCTCGTTGACCGAAGGGTCCTTGCTCGGGATGAACGCGGCCATGCCGCCGATGGCGTGCGCGCCGCGCTGGTGGCAGGTGCTCACCAGCAGTTCGGTGTAGGCCCGCATGAACGGCACGGTCATGGTGACCTGCGCGCGGTCCGGCAGCACGAAGTCGGCGCCGTGCGCGGCGAAGTTCTTGATGAGGCTGAAGATGTAGTCCCAGCGGCCGGCGTTCAGGCCCGCCGCGTGCTCGCGCAGCTCGTAGAGGATCTCGTCCATCTCGAACGCGGCGGTGATCGTCTCGATCAGGACGGTCGCGCGGATCGTGCCGCGCGGGACGCCGAGTTCGCGCTGCGCCATCAGGAAGACGTCGTTCCACAGCCGCGCTTCGAGGTGGTTCTCCAGCTTCGGCAGGTAGAAGTACGGGCCGACGCCGCGGGCGAGCAGCTGGCGCGCGTTGTGGAAGAAGTACAGGCCGAAGTCGACCAGGCTCGCCGACACCGGCCGGCCGTCGATGCGGATGTGCTTCTCCACCAGGTGCCAGCCGCGAGGACGCGCGACGATCGTCGCGGGGTCGTCGCCGATCGTGTAGCGCTTGCCGGCCTCGGTGGTGAAGTCGATGTTGCGGCGGATCGCGTCGTAGAGGTTGATCTGACCGTCGATGACGTTGTGCCACGTCGGCGACGTCGCGTCCTCGAAGTCCGCCAGCCACACCTTGGCGCCCGAGTTCAGCGCGTTGACCGTCATCTTGCGGTCGGTCGGGCCGGTGATCTCGACGCGGCGGTCTTCCAGACCGGGCGCGGTCGGGGCGACCTGCCACGACTTGTCCTCGCGCACCCGGCGCGTCTCCGGCAGGAAGCCGAGCGGCTTCTCCCCGGACTGCAGTTCCTCGCGCCGCGTGCGGCGGGCGTCGAGCAGCTCGCGCCGGCGGCCGGCGAACGTGTTGTCCAGCTTGGCCAGGAAGTCGAGCGCCGCCGGGGTCAGGATCTCCGCGAACCGGCCCTCGACCGGCCCGGTGACCTCGATGCGGTAGTTCAGCCGATCAACCATGGGGTGCCTCCACGAGCTGTGCAGGGAAGGAAAGAAGGGAGGGACGCGGCCTGACGACGGGAGGGGGGTGCCGCCGTCAGGCCGCGGCCGGGATCAGTGGAACTGGGCTTCTTCGGTGGAGCCCTTGAGCGCGGTGGTCGAGCTCTCCGGGTTCAGCGCCGTCGCGACGTTGTCGAAGTAGCCGGTGCCGACCTCGCGCTGGTGCTTGGTGGCGGTGTAACCACGGCTCTCCGAGGAGAACTCGCGCTCCTGCAGGTCGACGTAGGCGGTCATGCCCTCGCGGGCGTAGCCGTGCGCCAGGTCGAACATCGAGTAGTTCAGCGCGTGGAAGCCGGCCAGCGTGATGAACTGGAACTTGTAGCCCATGTGGCCGAGCTCGCGCTGGAACTTCGCGATCGTCGCGTCGTCCAGGTGCTTCTTCCAGTTGAACGACGGCGAGCAGTTGTAGGCCAGCATCTGGTCCGGGAACTTCGCCTTGATCGCCTCGGCGTACTTGCGCGCCACCTCGAGGTCCGGCTCCGAGGTCTCCATCCAGAGCAGGTCGGCGTACTGGCTGTAGGCCAGGCCGCGCTCGATGCAGGGCTCGATGCCGTTGCGGACCTCGTAGAAGCCCTCGGCGGTGCGGCCGCCGGTGAGGAACTGCTGGTCGCGCTCGTCGACGTCGCTGGTCAGCAGCGTCGCGGCCTGCGCGTCGGTGCGGGCGACGACCAGGGTCGGCACGTTCAGCACGTCGGACGCCAGACGGGCGGCGTTCAGCGTGCGCTCGTGCTGCTTGGTCGGGATGAGGACCTTGCCGCCGAGGTGACCGCACTTCTTCTCGGACGCGAGCTGGTCTTCCCAGTGCACGCCCGCAGCACCGGCGGCGATCATGCCCTTCATCAGCTCGAACGCGTTGAGCGGACCGCCGAAGCCGGCCTCGGCGTCGGCGACGATCGGGGCGAACCAGTCGATGTCCGTGTTGCCCTCGGCCCAGTTGATCTGGTCGGCGCGGCCCAGCGCGTTGTTGATGCGGCGGACGACGGCCGGCACCGAGTTGGCCGGGTAGAGGCTCTGGTCCGGGTAGGTCTGGCCGGACAGGTTGGCGTCGGCCGCGACCTGCCAGCCGGACAGGTAGATGGCCTGCAGGCCCGCGCGGACCTGCTGGACGGCCTGGTTACCGGTCAGGGCGCCCAGCGCGTGGATGTAGTCCTCGGTCTGCAGGAGGTTCCACAGCTTCTCCGCGCCGCGGCGGGCCAGGGTGTGCTCCTCGACGACGCTGCCGCGCAGCTTGATCACGTCTTCGGCCGAGTAGGAGCGCTGCACGCCCGCCCAGCGCGGGTCGTTCGCCCACTGCGCCGCCAGCTCCGCGGCCGCCTGCTTGGCCTGTTCCGTCATCGGTTCTCCCGGTGTTGCGAAGTTTGCGATTGCTCGCCTTGCCTGATCCGACCCTCGCACGGCAGGGAAAATCCGGTCCAGCTGTCCAAGTTGCCAATTTGTGCGAAGGGTCCGTAGACTCCTTGCAAAGGTTGCGAATCAGCCGATTCGCAACGGCTCGAAAATTCGCGTTCTTGACCGTTCACGTAACCGTTCAGGACCGGAAACCTTCCGGAGAAGAGGGCACGAATGGAGAAGACTTTCGCCGGAGCGCGGTTGCGGCATCTGCGCGAAAGCCGGGCGATGAGCCAGGCCGACCTCGCTCGTGTGCTGGAGATCTCACCCAGCTACCTCAACCAGATCGAGCACAACTCGCGCCCGCTGACCGTCCCGGTGCTGCTGCGGATCACGCAGGCGTTCGGTGTCGACACCGAGTTCTTCGCGAACAACGACACGTCCCGGCTGGTCGCCGACGTCAAGGAAGCCCTGCTCGACGAGGTCCTCGGCGTCGACGTCACCACCAGCGAGCTGAACGAGCTGGCGACGAACCTGCCGGCGATCGCGCAGGCGCTGGTCAAGCTGCACCGCAGCTACCGCAACGCCGTCGAGAGCACCGCCGCGCTGACCACGGAAAACGGCCTGGGCCTGCACGGGAGCGCGGCGGCGCCGCTGCCGCACGAGGAGGTCCGCGACTTCTTCTACGAGCGCGAGAACTACGTCGCCGAGCTGGACGAACGCGCCGAGAAGATGGCCGCCGACATCCCGCTGCAGCGCGGCCAGGTGCTCGGCGCGCTGAAGGAACGGCTCTGGCAGCGCTACGGCGTCGAGGTGACCAGTGACGGGATCGACGAATCCGCCGGTCAGCAGCACCGCTACGAGCCGGTGACGCGCGTGCTGCGGCTGGCGCCCAGCCTGCGGGTCGGGCAGCAGGCGTTTCGCATGGCTTCGCAGATCGCGCTGCTCGAGTACGACGACCTGATCACCGAGCTGGCCGACTCGTGGGCGTTCTCCGGCCCGGCCGCGCGCTCGCTGGCCCGCGTCGGCCTGGCCAACTACTTCGCGGGGGCGCTCATCCTCCCCTATGGACCGTTCCTGGCCACGGCCGAGCGGTTCCGCTACGACATCGAGCGGCTGTGCGACCACTACGGCGTCGGCTTCGAGACCGTGTGCCACCGGCTGTCGACGTTGCAACGCCCGAAGCAGCGCGGGGTGCCGTTCTCGTTCGTGCGGGTGGACCGGGCGGGGAACATGTCGAAGCGCCAGTCCGCGGCCGGCTTCCACTTCTCCCGGGTCGGCGGCGCCTGTCCGCTGTGGAACATCTACGAGGCGTTCACCCAGCCGGGGAAGATCCTGACGCAGATCGCGACGCTGCCCGACGGCAAGAGCTACTTCTGGGTCGCGCGCACGGTGTCGCGCAACATCGGCGGGTACGGCAGCCCGGGCAAGACGTTCACCGTCGGCCTGGGCTGCGAACTCCGCCACGCCGGTCGGCTCGTCTACTCGACCGGGCTCGACCTGGACGAGCCGGCCGCCGCGACGCCCATCGGGATGGGCTGCAAAGTCTGCGAACGGCCGGCTTGCTCCCAGCGCGCGTTCCCGACGATCGGCAAGCAGCTCACCGTCGACGAGAACACCAGCACCTTCGTCCCCTACCCGGCGGTGCCTAAGGGCTGATCACGTGCGTGGTCCACTTCGATTCGTCCGGGCCGAGCAGCGTGATCCGGCTCAGCAGGTCCTGCGCCGTGATGCCCGCGGCCTTCTCCTTGTCGATCCCGACGCAGGCCTCGAGCCCGTTCTTCTTCACGCACCGCGGCACGCCGAGGCCGTCCTTGCGGCTGGATCCGGGCGGGGCGACGTTGATCGTCACCAGCGCCCCGTTCGCCGAGTACTGGAGCACCAGCTTCCAGGGGACGCCGTCCTGGTCCGGCCGCCGGGACGTGTAGGCGTCGGACAGGTGGAACGCCGGCGGGAGGCTGCTGATGTGCAGCGGCAGGGGTACGGCCCGGGGGCCGAAGGTCACTTCGCCGGCCACTCGCACCAGCGCCTGCTGCAGGTCGGGCCGGGCGAGGTAGTACGTGTGCAGCTGGGCCCAGCGCCCGTCCGGGGTCGGCCAGCGCAGGTAGCTGTCGCCGTGGTTGAGGGGGTCGTTCGCGTCGGCCGTGATCCAGTGGCCGTCGCGGCCGCCGACCTGCTGCGGGACCTGCTTCGGCGTGCCGCTCAGGTTGCGCGGCGCGGCCGGTTCGCGGTCGTAGACCGAGAGCCAGATCATCGGGGCCAGGTCACCGCGGCCGATGGCCAAGACCGTGTCGCCGTGTCCACCCGCGGCGTACTCGATGCCCGTGACCTCCTCCGGCAGCCAGCCGAAGCTCGCCTTCGCGACCAGCGGGTTGTCGGTCGGCGACGGGGCGACGGGGGTGGGGGTGGCCGTCGGCAGGACGGCGGCCGGCGCGGGCGGAGGCGTGGTCCGGAATACCGACACGGCCGTGAGGCCTGCGGCCGTCACCACCGCGGCACACCCGATGACCAGCGCCGTGGTCCGCGCGCGACGACGACGTCCCCCCAGCCGGCGGGCCCGGTCGAGGTCGATCCGGGGCGGCGGCGCGGGCGCGTCGGCGAGTTCCTTCAGCTTGGTGGCCAGCTCGTGGTCGGTCATGCTCGTCCCTCCCGGATGGGGTCGCCCAGCAGCTCGCGCAGCGTTTCCACGGCCTTCGCGGTCTGGCTCTTGACCGTGCCTTCCGAACAGCCGAGCGCCCGCGCGGTGTCCGCGACCGGCAGGTCGCCGAAGTAGCGGAGGACGACGGTCGCGCGCTGGCGGGCGGGCAGCCGGTCCAGCGCGGCCCGCAGGTCGAGCGCCGCTTCGACGTCCGAACCGGGCGTGGGCCGCTCGTGGTCGGCGCCCCGCAGGTCGACCCGGCGCCACCACGACGTCCGCTGCTCGGCCAGGAACGCGTTGACCAGCGTCCGGCGTGCGTAGCCGTCGAGGTTGTCCGCCCGTGCGGCCCGCGGCCAGTTCGCGTAGAGCCGGGTGATCGCCGTCTGGACCAGGTCGTCGGCCCGGTGCCAGTCGCCGCAGAGCAGGTACGCGACCTTGCGGAGCCAGCCGGCCCGTGTCGTCACGTAGTCGGTGAAGCCCGCCTCCATGGAACCCCCATCCTGTTCGTCACCCCTTTGATGCGCCCGGAGGCCCGGACGGTTGCCCGGCGCGCGCGAGTCGTAGATTCAACGGGGTGCACGACATCGACACGGTGACCGCGGCGACCATCGAGAAGGCCGCCGAGCGGCTGGCCGGGGTGGTGACCCGCACGCCGCTGGAGCCGAGCGCGCGGCTGTCGTCCCGGGTGGACGCCCAGGTCTGGGTGAAGCGCGAGGACCTGCAGACCGTCCGGTCGTACAAGATCCGCGGCGCGTACAACTTCATCGTCCAGCTCGACGAGCCGACCCGCGCCCTCGGGGTCGTCTGCGCGAGCGCCGGGAACCACGCCCAGGGCGTCGCGTACGCGTGTCGACGGCTGGGTGCCGACGGCCGCGTGTACGTCCCGGGCACCACGCCGCGGCAGAAGCGCGAGCGCATCGCGACGCTCGGCGGCGCGCACATCGAGGTCATCGTCGTCGGCGAGACGTACGAAGACGCCTTCGCCGCGGCCAACGAGGACGCCCAGCGCACCGGCGCCACGCTCGTGCCGGCGTTCGACGACGTCCGGACGGTCGCCGGCCAGGGGACGGTCGCGCTGGAGGTCGTCGAGCAGCTCGGGTTCGTGCCGGACGTCGTGGTCGTCCCGGTCGGCGGCGGCGGGCTGCTCGCCGGGGTCGGCAGCTGGCTGCGTGAACGGCACCCGGACGTCCGGGTCGTCGGCGTCGAACCGGCGGGCGCGGCGTGCATGGCGGCCGCTCTTTCGGCCGGGCACCCGGTGCGGCTGCCCGAGCTCGACTCGTTCGTCGACGGCGCCGCGGTCCGCGAGGCCGGCGCGGTCACCTACCCGCTGATCCGCGAGAGCGGCGCCGAGCTGACCGCGGTCGCCGAGGGCGCGATCTGCACCGAGATGCTCGCGATGTACCAGTCGGACGGGATCATCGCCGAACCCGCGGGCGCGCTGGCCGCGGCGTCGCTCGGCTCGGTGGTCCGGGTCGAGCCGGGGCAGACCGTCGTCGTCGTGGTCTCCGGCGGCAACAACGACGTCAGCCGCTACAGCGAGATCCTCGAACGCTCGCTGATGCACGAAGGGCTGAAGCACTACTTCCTGGTCGGGTTCCCGCAGGAGCCGGGCGCGCTGCGGCGGTTCCTCGAGCAGGTACTCGGCCCCGAGGACGACATCACGCGCTTCGAGTACGTCAAGCGCACCAACCGCGAGATGGGCCCGGCGCTGGTCGGCATCGAAATCGCCCGCGCGACCGACCTGCCGGGACTGCTCGCCCGGATGGACGCGAGCCCGCTGCAGGTGGAGCGGATCGAGCCGGGCAGCCCCCTGTTCCACTTCCTGCTCTGACCGCGTGGTCCACTAGGCGGATGGTGAAGGTCGACGGTGTCCGCAGTGTCGAGGCGTTGCGCGAAAAGGTCCACGAGGGTGCGGAGCCCGAATACCTGCTGTTCTACGGGCACGCGCCCTCGAAGTCCGGCCGGGTCACGGCGAGCTGCCTGAGCCAGTGGTGGGTCGACCCGTTCGAGGCCGACGGCGTCGAGTACCCGACCGCCGAGCACTACATGATGGCGGGCAAGGCGCTGCTGTTCGGCGACGTCGAGAAGGCCGAGCTCATCCGGTCGACGCCCGACCCGAAGACGGCGAAAGTGCTCGGCCGCGAGGTCGCCGGGTTCGACGCGGCGACCTGGGAGCGGCACCGGTTCGACATCGTCGTCGACGGCAACCTGGCCAAGTTCAAGGCCCACCGCGACCTGCGCCGGTTCCTGCTGGGGACCGGCGACGCGGTGCTCGTCGAGGCGTCCAAGAAGGACCTCGTCTGGGGCTCCGGCCTCGCGAAGGAGGAGAAGAACGCCACCAAGCCGGACTACTGGCGCGGGCTGAACCTGCTCGGCTTCGCGCTGATGGAGGTCCGCGACCAGCTGCGGGCCCGCTGAGTCACGTCGCCGCGCCCGGGCAGTACATCGCTACTGCTCGAGGCCGACGAACATCGTCTGGTGCAGGCCGCGCACGTGTTTCCGCGTCACCCGGGCCGCCGCGTCCGGGTCGCCCGCCGACAGTGCCTTCACCAGCTTTGCGTGGTCGCGGTTCGACTCGCGCAGCTTCGCCATCGGGTACGGCAGGTAGAACCGGTACAGCTCCGCCAGCACCACCTCGTACTGCGCGACCGCCGCCGCCGGGCCGGGGGCCGCCACCGTTCGGTGGAACTCCGCGTCCAGCTCGTGGAACTCCGCCCAGCCCTTCGCCGAGTCCATGCGCGCGACCAACGTCCGCAGGTGCGGCAGGTTCGGGGACCTCTTCGCCACCAATTGGACCAAGCCCGACTCCAAGACCATCCGGTGGTCGATCAGGTCACGAACCTCCGCCGCCGACTCGCGGTAGGCGCCGACCTCGCGGACTCGCTCCGCCGGTGGGTCCGCGGCCACCGATGTCCCGCCGCCCCGGCCGCGGCGGCGTTCGATCAGCCCGTCGCCGACCAGGGACTCCAGAGCCCTTCGCACCGTGATCTCCGCGACGCCCAACGCCCGCGCGATCTCGGCGTTCGCGGGTAGGCGCTCGCCCGGTTTCAGCAGGCCGAGCTCCACCGCCAGCGCGATCCGGGCGCGGACGGTGTCCAGTGCCGACAACCGCCGGATGCCGGTCAGGGCCGGGGCGCTCAGGTCTGCCGTCGCCATGAAACGACCGTACCGCACAAACTGCTCATCTTGAGCACTCTTGTTTAAGTGTTCAAGGTGGACTATTTTTCGTCCATGCCGCGACCACTGCCGATCGCCCTCGTGCAAGCGCCGCCCCGGCCCGTCGGGGACGGCGGGTTCGCGGGCGAGGTCGAAGCGGTCCTTCGCCGGTTTCCGGACACGCGCTTGGCCGCCTTCCCCGAGCTGCACCTCTGCGGCGTCGACGGCGAGGGCGACGAGCGCACTCGTCAACTGCGCGAAGCCGCCGAGCCGTTGCACGGAAAACGGACCACGGAACTCGCCGAACTGGCCGGCGACCTCGGGATCTGGCTCGCGCCGGGCACCGTTTGCGAAGCAGGCGACCACGGCGAGCTGTTCAACACCGCCCTGGTCTTTTCCCCGCGAGGCGAGCTGGCCGGCTGGTACCGGAAGGTTTTCCCCTGGCGGCCGCACGAGCCGTACGACCCCGGCGACCGGTTCGTCGTCGCCGATCTGGCCGACGCGGGCCGCGTCGGGTTCTCCATCTGCTACGACGCCTGGTTCCCCGAAGTGACCCGCCACCTCGCCTGGATGGGTGCCGAGCTGGTGCTCAACCCCGTCCAGACCACGACCCCCGACCGGGCGCAGGAGCTCGTCCTGGCCCGGGCGAACGCCATCGTCAACCAGGTGTTCGTCGCCAGCGTGAACACGGCCGGCCCGTTCGGCATGGGCGACAGCCTGCTCGTCGGCCCCGAGGGCGACGTCCTCGGCGCGTTGCCGGGAAACGGCCACGGCGTCCTCGCCCACACCATCGACCTCGACGAGGTCGCGCGCGTCCGCCGTGACGGGACCGCCGGCACCAACCGCCTCTGGGCGCAGTTCACCCCCGCCGACGCTCCCCTGCGGCTACCGCTCTACCAGGGCCGGATCGACCCGGACCGCTGGAGCCCACGAGAAGGAGACGACCGATGACCACCACGGGCGCGGCCCCGGCCACCCTGCAGCGCCGGCTCGGGCTGCCCGGCGTCGTCCTGTTCGGGCTCGCCTACATGGCCCCGCTGATCGTGCTCGGCACCTTCGGCATCGTCGCGACCACGACCGACGGCACCGTGCCCTCGGCGTACCTACTCGCCCTGGTCGCGATGCTGTTCACGGCCGCGAGCTACGGGAAGATGGCCGCCACCCACCCCGTCGCCGGCTCGGCCTACACCTATGTCCGGAAAGCCGTCGACGCGCGCGCCGGGTTCCTCGTCGGGTGGGCGGTGCTGCTCGACTACTTCTTCCTGCCGATGGTGATCTGGCTGATCGGCGGCGCCTACCTCTCGGCCGAGTTCCCGTCCGTACCCAATTGGCTCTGGTTGATCACTTTTATCGCGGTGACGACCATCCTCAACGTGCTCGGCATCAAGATCGCCGAAAAGGCCAACTTCGTCCTCATGGCCTTCCAGATCCTGGTGATCGGCTTCTTCGTCGTTCTTTCGGTCAAGCAGGTGCTGCACGTCGGCGGCTCGCTGGCCAGCACGCAGCCGTTCTTCCACCCGGGCAGCACGCTGGGCACGATCTCCGGCGGCGCCGCGCTCGCGACGTACTCCTTCCTCGGCTTCGACGCCGTCACGACGTTGACCGAGGAGACGACCGAACCGCGCCGGACGATCCCCCGCGCCATCCTGCTGACCGCGCTGATCGGCGGCGGCATCTTCATCGTGCTCGCCTACTTCACCCAGCTCGCGCACCCGGGCAGCGCGTTCACCGACGAGTCGTCCGCCGCGTTCGAAATCGCGACGACGATCGGCGGCAACCTCTTCGCGTCCTTCTTCCTCGCCGGTCTGGTGGTCGCGCAGTTCGCGTCGGGGATCGCCGCGCAGGCGAGCGCGTCGCGGCTGATGTTCGCCATGGGCCGCGACGGCGTGCTGCCGCGCGTTTTCGGCAAGCTGCAGCCGCGGTTCGCGACGCCGGTGTTCGGCATCGTCCTGACCGGGCTCGTCGGGCTGGTCGCGCTGGCGCTGGACGTCAGCACGTCGACGTCGTTCATCAACTTCGGCGCGTTCACCGCGTTCACGTTCGTCAACGTCAGCGTGCTGGCGACGTGGCTGCGCGACCGGACCGGGAAACGCGTGCTGACCTGGGTGGTCTTCCCGGTGATCGGTGCCGTGGTCGATTTGTGGCTGCTGGTCAACCTCGACGGCATCGCGCTGGTCTTCGGCCTGGTCTGGCTGGCGATCGGCATCGCCGTCCTGGCGGCGATCACCCGCGGGTTCCGGCGGCCACCGCCGGAGATGACCTTCGAAGAGTAGGTCAGCCGCCCGGGCAGTCGGTGCCGCCGCCGCTGCGCTCGACGCAGTGGCGCGGGCCCGGCGGTGGCGGCGCGTGCCGGACGTGGTCGATCCAGCTCGAAACGGCGACCACCGCCGCCACCGCGAGACAGCTGCCGAAGAACCAGGTCCAACCGCGCCGCCTCGTCGTCGCCGAAACGACCACGCCCACGAGCGGCAGTCCCGCGCCGAGCCAGGACGCCCAGGTCAGATATCCACGGGCGCCGTCGCCGACTTCGCCGAAAACAGGGATGCTCGCCAGGAAGCCGAGCAGCACCAGGAACGGGACGACGAGCAGCAGCCCCACGGCGCACAACGCCACCACGACCGACGACCACGCGGTCCGGAGATCCCCCACCCGGCCAGTCTGCCCGGAAAAGGACCACGAGTCCTGAGTAGATCTACTGCTCGAGTGTCTTCTGCAGCGCCTTGTTCGCCTTCCGCGCCATGTCCGCGACAGCCTCGCGACGGGCCGCGTCGGCCGCGTAGTCCTCTTCGCGGTTACGCACGACTCGCGCCGGCGCGCCGACCGCGATCGAGTAGTCCGGGATGTCGCCGCGGACGACCGCGTGCGCGCCCAGCACCGAGCCGCGGCCGATGCGGGTGCCCTTCAGCACGCTGACCTTCGTGCCCAGCCACGTGTCCGGGCCGATGCGGACCGGCGACTTCACGATGCCCTGGTCCTTGATCGGCACGTGGATGTCCGAGATGACGTGGTCGAAGTCACAGATGTACACCCAGTCGGCGACCAGCGTGGCCGCGCCGAGCTCGATGTCGAGGTAGCAGTTGATCACGTTCTGGCGGCCGAACACCGACTTGTCGCCGATCCGCAGCGAACCCTCGTGGCAGCGGATCGCGTTGCCGTCGCCGATGTGGACCCAGCGGCCGATCTCCAACCGCCCGTAGCCCGGCCGGCAGTGGATCTCGACGTCCTTCCCGAGGAAGAGCATCCCGCGCAGGATGATGTGCGGGTTGGCGAGCCGGAACTTGAGCAGCCGGTAGTACCGGACCAGGTACCAGGGCGTGTACGCGCGGTTGCGCAGCACCCAGCGCAGCGAGTCGGCGGTCAGGAACTTCGCCTGCCGCGGGTCCTGCCGCGCGCGGCGCCAGGCCCGCACCCGCGACAGCGCGGGCGCACCCCACATCGACGTCATGCCCGTGACCGTAACCTGTGTACGGGACGGGTTCACGGGCAAGGGGAGCTGGATGGGCACGAAGCTGATCATCGACACCGACCCGGGCGTCGACGACGCGCTGGCGATCGCGCTGGCCGCGCTGTCCCCGGACGTCGACCTGCTGGGCGTGACGTCGGTTTTCGGCAACGTCCCCCTCGACCGCACGACGTCGAACGCGCGCCGCCTGCTGGAGCTGTTCGGCCGCACCGACGTGCCGGTGGCCGCCGGGGCGAGCCGGCCGCTGGTCCATTCGAAACCACGCGACGCCAAGGAGGTCCACGGCGGCGACGGCCTCTCGGGCCACTCCTACACGCTGCCCGAGGCGACCCGTCCGCTCGAAGAGCGCGACGCCGTCCGCCTGATGCTGGACATCCTCGAAGCCTCGGACGAGCCGGTGACCATCGCCCCGATCGGGCCGCTGACGAACATCGCCGCCCTGTTCGCGGCCCACCCGGGCGCGGCGGCGAAGATCGGGCGGCTGGTGATCATGGGCGGCGGCGTGACGTTCGGCAACAGCACCACCGCCGCCGAGTTCAACATCTGGAGCGACCCCGAGTCGGCCCGCCGGGTACTGGTCGAGGAGGACGTCCCGGTCGTGCTCGTGCCGCTCGACCTCACGCACCGCTGCGCCGTCGACGGCGAGTGGCTGGCCAAGCTCGCGGCGTCGGGGCCGGTCGGCGCCACCCTCGAAGGCCTCACGTCCACCTACCGGCAGCACTACACGCGCGTATTCGGCGAAGACCGGATGGTCATGCACGACGCCGTCGCGGTCGCCGAGGCGATTTCGCCGGGGATCCTGCACACCGAGACCTACCGCGTCGACGTCGACTGCGGGCTGGGGCCGGCGCGCGGGCAGACGCTCGTCGACCGGCGGAAGCTCGGCGAGGACGATCCGCAGTTCAGTCCCGGCCGCCCGATCGAGGTCGCGATGGACACCGACCTCGACGGCCTGCGCGGCTTCGTCCTCGACCGGCTGACCGGGGCCGCGCGGTGAGCGACGAGCCCGAGATCGTGCCCGAAGAATCGTCCGAAAAGGAGCCGCGTCGCCGGAGAGCCGCCGTCGTGGTGGCCGCGGTGGTCGTGGTCGCCGCCGCGCTCGTGGTCGGTGTCCAGTTCGCGCCGAAGCAGCAGGAGACGACGAACGCCGCCGCGACGGTCACGTCGACGCCTTCGCCGACGCCGTCCGTCCCGAAATCGACCACGCCCCCGCAGACGTCGGCGCCGCCGAAGGTGCCGGAAGCGAGCGAGTTCGACGCCTGGGCGTCCAAGACCAGCCAGTGGCTCGACGTCCCGCTGCGCGCGATGGTCGGCTACGCGAAGGCGACGACGAAAATCGGCAAGGACATCCCCGGCTGCCACCTCTCCTGGGTGACGCTCGCCGCGGTCGGCAAGGTGACCTCCGACCACGGCCGGGCGCGGGGCGGGCAGATCGGCACCACCGGCGTGCTCGACAAGCCGCTCGGCACGATCGAGGTGCACGACTTCTACAACAAGGTCGTCTCGACGCCGAACGCCGCCGGGCCGATGCAGCTCTCCCCCGCGCTCTGGGCGAAGTACCAGGCGAGCTACGCGGGCGGGAAGCCCGATGTCCAGAACATCGACGACGCCGCGCTGACCACCGGCCGCGCGCTGTGCGACGGCGCGACCGACCTGTCGCAGGGCCAGCCGTGGTGGGACGCGGTCGCGAAGCTGCAGTCGGCGCCGCTGTTCCTGCACCGGACGCTGGCGACGGTCAACGTCTACGGCACGGTCGGCCAGGGCTCCGCCGCGCCGAACCCGGCGGTACTGAGCGCGGTGAACTTCGCCATCGACAAGATCGGGCTCCCCTACATCTGGGGCGGCAACGGCACCGGCGGCAACGACCCGGGCTTCGACTGCTCCGGCCTGACGACGGCGGCGTACGGCAGCGCCGGCGTCAAGCTGATGCGCACGGCCGACACGCAGTTCCGGAGCGTCCCGCACGTGACCGATCCGCAGCTCGGCGACCTGATCTTCTACGGCGAGCCGGCGACGAAGATCCACCACGTCGGCCTCTACATCGGCAACCAGCAGATGATCGACGCGCCGCAGACCGGCCAGGCCGTGCAGGTCCACTCCTACCGCCGCGACGGCGACGACTACGCCGGCGCGGGCCGCCCGACCGCCTGAAAAAAACTTTCCCGGGCGATGTCGAGAACGCGCGATCGGGTGCGTCCCCGGTGCGAACGCGGCCAAAATGGGCCGCACCCGCACCGAGGAGAACCGCGATGGCCAAGTACCTGCTGCTGAAGCACTACCGAGGCGCTCCGGCATCGGTCAACGACGCACCCATGGACCAGTGGACGCCGGAGGAAATCTCGGCTCACATCAAGTACATGGAGGACTTCGGGAAGCGGCTCGAGGAGACCGGCGAGTTCGTCGAGCACCGGGCGCTCGCCCCGCAGGGCACCTGGGTCCGGTTCGACGGCGAGGGCCGCCCGCCGGTCACCGACGGCCCGTTCGCCGAGACGAAGGACCTCATCGCGGGCTGGACGATCATCGACGTCGACAGCTACGAGCGCGCCCTCGAGCTGGCCGCGGAGCTGTCGGCCGCTCCGGGCAAGGGCGGCGAGCCGGTCGCCGAATGGCTCGAGCTTCGCCCGTTCTGGGGCCCGGCGACCACCATCACGGAGTGACGCCATGGACCAGAGCGCCATCGACGAAGTCCTGAACCGCCCGCTGAGCCGCGAGCTGCTGGCCCGCGACCTGACCCGGCTCGCCTACACCGCCCTCGACGGCACCCCGCGCTCGATCCCGATCGGGTTCACCTGGAACGGCTCGCAGCTCGTGCTGTGCACGTCGACGAACGCGCCCAAGCTGCCGGCGCTGCGCCGCAACCCGGCGGTCGCCCTGACGATCGACACCGAGGTGCACCCGCCGAAGATCCTGCTGATCCGCGGCACGGTCGAGCTGGACGTCGTCGACGGCATCCCGGACGAATACCTGCAGTTCAACGGCACCTACGAGATGACGCCCGAGCAGCGCGTCGAGTGGGAGGCGGGTGTGCGGTCGCTCTACGACGGCATGGTCCGCATCGTGGTCACGCCGACGTGGGCGAAATTGATCGACTTCGAGACGACACTGCCGTCGGCCGTCGAAGAGCTCGTCCGCCGGCGCGACGAGCGCCAGTCCGTCTGACAGGGGGAACCATGGGGAACTTTCCACGGCGTTCTTCGCCGAGCTCGGGCTCCGGCCGGAAGGCGACATGACGGTCGAAGGCCGCGTGGTCGACCTCATCAACGGGCTGGACGGGGTCCGCTCGGACATCGCGATGATGCGGACCCCGGACTGCGTCGGGTGCCTGACCAAGCACGGTGGCGAGCTCGTCGGCGAGATCGCGCAGTACGAGGACAGCTTCCGCCTCTGCTACCTGCGCGGACCGGCGGGGCTCATCGTCGAGCTGGCAGAAAGGGTCGGTTGAGCATGGACGAAGTCCTGCTCCGCGGCCTGACGCCGCACGTGCTCGGGATCGTCGTCCGGCGCGGGGCCGACTTCGCGTCGGCCGAGGACGCCGTGCAGGACGCGCTGGTGGAGGCCCTGCGCGTCTGGCCGGCCGATCCGCCGCGCGACCCGAAGGGCTGGCTGGTCACCGTGGCGTGGCGCAAGTTCCTCGACGCGGCCCGGTCGGACAGCGCCCGCCGGCGGCGCGAAGACGTCGTCGAGCCGGCGCCCGGGCCGGTGTCCACCGTGGACGACACGCTCCAGCTGTACTTCCTGTGCGCGCACCCGTCGCTGACGCCGTCGTCGGCGGTCGCGCTGACGCTGCGCGCGGTCGGCGGGCTGACCACCCGCCAGATCGCGCAGGCGTACCTGGTCCCCGAAGCGACCATGGCGCAGCGGATCAGCCGGGCGAAGCGCACGGTCAGCAGCGTGCGGTTCGACCAGCCCGGCGACGTCGCGACCGTGCTGCGGGTGCTCTACCTCGTCTTCAACGAGGGTTACTCCGGCGATGTCGACCTGGCCGCCGAGGCCATCCGGCTGACCCGGCAGCTCGCGGCCGCGATCGACCACCCGGAGGTCGCCGGGCTGCTCGCGCTCATGCTGCTGCACCACGCGCGGCGCGCCGGCCGGATCGCGGCGGACGGCAGCCTGGTGCCGCTCGCCGAGCAGGACCGCGGCCGCTGGGACACGACGGCGATCGCGGAGGGCGTCGAAATCCTGCAGGCCGCGCTCGCCCGTGATCGGCTGGGCGAGTTCCAGGCCCAGGCGGCCATCGCGGCCCTGCACGCCGACGCGCCCACGGCCGGCGAGACCGACTGGGTGCAGATCGTCGAGTGGTACGACGAGCTCGCGAAGCTGACCGACAGCCCGGTCGTCCGGCTGAACCGCGCGGTCGCGGTCGGTGAAGCGGACGGACCGCGCGCGGGGCTCGCGGCCCTCGCGGAGGTGGACGACACGCTGCCCCGGCACACGGCGGTGGCGGCGTACCTCCACGAGCGCGACGGCGACCTGGTGACCGCGGCCCGGTTGTACTCCGAGGCGGCCAGCAAGGCGCCGAACCTGGCCGAGCGGGACCACCTGACCCGGCAGGCCGCGCGGCTCAACACCCGCCTGCGCGGCTGACGCGCCCACGATTCGCGAGCCGCATCCCTCGACGCCCGCCGGCGCGACTCAGCCGAGGTGGTCGTTTTCCCCGCTCACCCAGGCGATGTACCGCTCTGCCGACCGCCGGACCGCGTCCTTGGCGTTGCCCAGGATCGTTCCGCCCAGCAGGCCGTAGAGGCGGTCGAACTCGTACGGCTCCAGCCGGTCCACGATCCGGCGCACCAGGCCCGCCGACAGCGGGATCTTGTTCGGGTAGCTGCGCATGAACGTCACCCAGCCGGCCGCCGCCACCGGGACCATCGTGTCGCCCACCAGCAAGACGCCGCCGGTCTCGTTGGCGACGTGGGCCACCGCGGCGCCGGGGAAGTGCCCGCCCGCCTCGATCAGCGTCACGCCCGGCAGGACCCGCTCGGTGCCGGACCACTCGCGCAGCACCGGGTCCTCGCGCCGCACCCACCGCCGATCCGCCGCGTGCACCAGCACGGGGACGCCGCCGAGCCGGTGGCTCCAGCTGACCTGGGAGCCGTACATGTGCGGGTGACTCGCCACGATCACCGCGGCCCCGCCCAGCTCCTCGAGCCGGTCGGCGAGCGCCGCGTCGAGGTGGTTCGGCGGGTCCCACAGCAGGTTGCCCTCGGGCGTCCGCACCAGGTGCGTCCACTGGCCGATGCCGAACGGCGGCTCCCGGTTGAACCGGTGCAGCCCCGGTTCCAGTTCCTCGTGGACGACTTCGTGAGCGCCGGCCGAGAGGTCGTCCAGGGTCGTCCACACCTGGCCCGAAGCGGGCACCCACTGGCGGTCGTCGGCGCAGATGGCGCAGTCGCCGGCCGGGGGTCGTTCGGTGTCGGGGTGCTCGACCCCGCAGGTTCCGCAGATCCAGATCGTCACGACACGAGTGTCGGAGCTCCAGCGAGGTCGAGGTCAAGGAACGGCTCGAGCAGCGGGAGCAGGGCGTCCGGCCGGTCGAGCGGGATGATGTGGCCGCAGTCCTCGACGAGGTGGGTCACGAGTTCGTCGGCGACCGGCCGCAGCTGGCGGGCGAGCGCGTCCCCCACCGGGTGGGCGCCGATCGCCATCGTGGGCACCGTGACCCGGCCCGCCGCGACGGCGTCCGCGATCTGCCCGGCGCTGACCGGCATCGCGCGGTAGTGGGCGAACGCGGCACGCAGGGCGTCGCGTCCGGTGTACGCGGCGACGAAGTGGTCGCGGAGCTCGCGCGGCAGCCCGCGGCCCCGCGTCCCCGCGTTGAGGAACCAGTCGACGTACTCGCCTTCGTGTCCGGTCAGGACGGTCTCCGCGAGTCCCGGGACGGCGTGGAACCCGAACCACCACGGCGGCCCGCCCGCGAGGAAGTCCTCGGCGCCCGGGAGGCGCCCCAGCAGCGACTCCATCAGGACGAGTCGGCGGACGCGCTTGGGGCGTCGCATGGCCAGCATGAACGCGGGCGGCGCGCCCGCGTCGATGCCGACGACGGCCGCCGTCGGCTCCCCTACCGCGTCGAGGAGCGCTTCGGCGTCGGCGGCGAGGGTGCCCGCGTCGTAGCCGTCCGGCGGACGTTCCGACTCGCCGAGGCCGCGCAGGTCCGGCGCGATGACGCGGTGGCGCCGCGCCAGCCGTGGGACGACTTCGGTCCACAGCCGCCGGGTGTGCGGGAAGCCGTGCAGCAGCAGGACGGCCGGGCCCTCCCCGGTGACCGTGACGCCGACTTCGATGCCGTTCACCAGCATGTCTCTCCCTGAGCAGTTACCATTGGTTACCAGAAAACCGTAGGTAACTTGCCGGCGACGGCCAAGACGGCACTTTCCCGACAGGTGGTGAGCTCCAGGTGACCCCCTCCCCGCGCGGCGACCTGTTCGACCCGGCGTGCCCGACGCGCCGGCTGCTCGACCGGATCGGCACGAAGTGGACGTCGATGGTGGTGAAGGTGCTGGCCGAGGCGGACCCCCGCGAGGTGCGGTTCGCCGAGCTGCAACGGCGGATGCCGGGGGTCTCGCAGAAGATGCTGTCGGTGACGTTGCGCTCGATGACGAACGACGGCCTGGTCGCCCGCCGCGTCGAGCCGACGGTGCCGCCGAAGGTCCACTACCGGCTGACCGACCTGGGCCGGTCGCTGGAGATCCCCCTGGCCGCGCTGCGGAACTGGGCCGAGGAGCACATGGCGGAGATCGACCGGGCCAACGCGGCGGACTGACTCCTCAGGCCGGGCCGGCGAGGCCGATCAGGTTGCCCTCCGGGTCGGTGAAGTGGGCGACGACCAGGTCGCGCCCGGGCGCGCGGTCCGGGCCCATCCGCCGCGTGCCGCCGAGGCGTTCGGCGTCGGCCAGCGCGGCCGCGACGTCCGGGACGCCCACGTAGAACACCACGTGGCTCTCGTACTCCGTCCCGCCGCCGACGCCACCCGGGATGCCGTCCGTCTCCACGAAGCCGTAGTTGCCCGCTTCGGACACCTGGGCCGACACCGGCCCCGACGTGTCGTACTCCCAGCCGAACAGCTCGCCGTAGTACCCGCGAAGCCGCGCCGGGTCGGTGCCGATGATCTCGAAGTGCACGACCGGATTTCCCATGGCGGCCACCGTACGCCGCTATAGTTGTTAAAAACAACCATCAAGTTGTAGATTACGACCATGCCGACAAGCCGCAGCTACGGAGACGCCTGCACCATCGCCCGCGCGCTGGACGTCGTCGGGGAACGCTGGGCGCTGCTCGTCGTGCGCGAGCTGCTGCTGGGGCCGCAACGCTTCTCCGACGTCCGCCGCGCGCTGCCGGGCGCCAGCTCGAACCTGGTCACCGACCGGCTCCGCGAGCTGGAAGGCCACGGCGTCGTCGCCCGCCGGCAACTGCCACCCCCGGCGGCCTCGACGGTCTACGAGCTGACGGAATGGGGCCGCGAGCTGGAGCCGATCGTGCTGTCCCTGGGCGCGTGGGGCGCCCGGCTCTCCCTCCCCCCGTCGGCGCACCTGGGCACCACGTCCGTGCTGCTGTTCCTCCGCGGCTTCGCCCGCCCGCGGTCGACGGCGTGCCACCGCGTCGAGCTGGACAGTCGCGTGTGGACGGTCCGCACCGAGCCGGGCCGGCTGACGGTCGAGCCGGGCGAGCCCGCCGCGCCGGACGCGACGATCCAGACCGACCCGCCGACGTTGAACGCGCTGCTCGAAGTGCCGTCCGACCTGGACGCGGCGATCGCCGACGGCCGGGTGACGGTCGACGGCGACCGCAAGGCCGTCCGGCGGCTGTTGCGCGAGACGCTCAGCGCGTGAACGCGGCGGCGTGATCGGCAGCCCACTCGGCAAAGCCCCGGGCGGGGCGGCCGGTGACGTCCCGGACCGTCTCCGTCGTCGGCTGGGGCCGGTCCACCAGCGCCGCCAGCCGCCGGATCCGGGCTTCGACCACTTCGGCCGACCCGACGCTGCCGAGCCCGCGGGCCGCGAACGCCGCGGTCAGCTCCCGGCGGTAGTCGTCGAGGTCCTGGGTTTCGACGCGGACCGGCGCTCCGGTCACCCGGCCGAGCACCGCTGCCTGCTGCCGCACGGTGAGCGACTCGGGCCCGGTCAGCGAGTACGTCGCGCCGAAGTGCCCGGACGACGTCAGCGCGCGAGCGGCGACGGCGGCGATGTCGGCTTCGTGGATCAACGCCGAGTGCGAGTCCGGGAAGGGGTCGCGCACCACTCCGTCGCGGACGGAGTCCGCCCACAGCAGCCGGTTGGCCGCGAACCCGCCGGGCCGCAGGAACGTCCACGGCAGCCCCGACTCCCGCACGGCCTGCTCGGCTTCGCCGTGGGCGCGGGTGATGGCGTCCGCCGACGCGGGGTCCGCGCCCAGCGCGGACAGCAGCACGACCTGCGTCAGGCCGGTCGCCCGGGAGAGGAACCCGCCGAGGCCCGCCGTACCCGCGTAGAGGAACGCCTTCGTGACGCCGGCCAGCGCGGCGTCCCAGCCCTCCGGCCGGGCGAGGTCGGCCGCGACCACCTCGACCCCGGCGGGCAGCTCGGCCCGCCCCGGGTCGCGGCCGGCCGCGCGGACGTCGTGTCCGGCTTCGAGCAGATTCGAAGCCAGCGCCCGGGCGACGTTCCCGCGGGCGCCGGTCACCAAGATCGTCATGCGTCCAGGCTCGCCGCCGCCGCGCGGACCGGGGTAGGCACTGGCGGTACCACCCCGGCGCGGGGTGATGATGGCACCGTGGACAGGGTGGAGCTGAGCGGGTTCCTGCGCAGTCGCCGGGCCCGGCTGCAACCGGCCGACGTCGGCCTGGTGCCCGGCGCGCGGCGGCAGACGCCGGGATTGCGGCGCACGGAGGTCGCGCTGCTGGCCGGCATCTCCGTCGACTACTACGTGCGGCTCGAACAGGGCCGCGGGCCACAGCCGTCCGAGCAGGTCCTCACCGCGCTCGGGCGCGCGCTGCGGCTGACCGGCGACGAGCACGCGTACCTGCTGCGGCTGGCGCGTCCCGCTCCCGCGGCCTCGCCGCGGCCGGTGCCCGGGAACGTCCTGCGGCTGCTCGACCGCCTCGGTGACGTGCCGGCGATGGTGATCGACGCGGCGTACGACCTGGTCGCCTGGAACCGGATGCTGGTCGCGCTGATCGGCGACCCGGCCACGTGGCCGCCGCGGCGGCGCAACCGGCTGCGGCGGCTGTTCGACACCGGCGACGCGATCACCGGCAACCGCCTCGAACTGGCCCGGCTGTGCGTCGCGGACCTGCGGGCGAGCGGGCGCTACCCGGCCGATCCCGCCGTGCGCGCGCTCGTCGACGACCTCCTGGCCGAGAGCCCGGAGTTCGCCTCGCTGTGGGCGGAGCGGGAAGTCGTCGTGCAGCGGACATTGACCAAGCGGACCGTGCACCCGGTCGCCGGCCCGCTGGAACTCGACTGCGAGATCCTCGCCGTGCCCGGCCACGAGCACCGGCTCCTCGTCTACACGGCGGCGCCCGGCACGCCGTCCGCCGAGGGGCTGAAGCGGCTGCTCAGCGTGTGAGCGCTCCTTCGCGGACCCGCAGCGACGGCGCCAGGAACAGGATCCCGAACGTCACCACGACCGCCGACGACAACGCCCAGTGCAGCCCGACCCGCGTCGCCAGCGCGCCCACCAGCGCCGGCTCGACCAGGAAGCCCAGGTACCCGCAGGCGGCGACCGCCGCCACCGCGCGGCCCGGCGCGTCCGCCTGCTTGCGGCTCGCCACGCTCCACGCGATCGGCACGATCCCGGCCACGCCGAGCCCGACCACCGCGAAGCCGGCGATCCCCGCCACCGGCCACGGCGCCGCGAGGACCACGGCGAACCCCAGCACCGCGACCGTGGTCGCCACGCGGACGAACCGCACCGCGCCCACGCGGCCCACGATCCGGTCGGCGACCAGGCGGACCGCGATCATCGTCCCGGAGAACGCGAAGTAGCCCAGGGAGGCGAGCGCGGGCGTCGCGCCCGTGACGTCCGCCAGGTAGACCGCGCTCCAGCTGTTGACCGCGCCTTCGGCGACGAACCCGCAGAACGCGATCACGCCCAGCGGCACCAGCGCCCGGCTAGGCCACGCGAACGCCGCTTCGCCCTGGCCGCGGTCGGCTCCGGCCAGGAAGAGCGCGCGGCCCCACAGCGCGAGGGCCAGCAGCACCGCGCCGGCCACCGGGAAGTGCACCGAAACCGGGATGCGCAGGGCCTCCATCAGGGCGTCCACGCCGGAGCCCGCGAGGCCGCCGATGTTCCAGAACGCGTGGAAACCGGCGAAGATCGGCCGCCCGTAGCCCTCCTCGACGCGGGCCGCGTGCGCGTTCATCGCGACGTCGAGCAGGCTGTTGCCCACGCCGAGCACGACCAGCGCGGCCACGAACACCGGCGCGGACCCCGCGAACGCCACCAGCGGCAGCCCGCCGCACAGCACGGCCGCGCCGAGCACGACCGCCGCGCGGCTGCCGATCCGGGTGAGCAGCGCCCCCGCGCCCAGCAGCGCGACCACCGATCCGAAGGCCAGGCCGAACAGGCCGGTGGCCAGCTGTCCCGTGGTCAGGCCCAGCTGTTCCTGCACCGCCGGCACCCGCGCCAGCCAGGTCGCGAACGCCGCCCCGCACACGGCGAAGACGATCGAGACTCCCAGGCGCGCGCGTTTCAGTTCCCCCGTCACTTCGGCGATTATCCTGACTTCCATGGCCGGCTGGGACGACGCCGGCCGGATCGCGCGCGGGCTGCCCGAGGTCGTCGAGGACAGCTCCCGCGGGTATCTGGCCTGGCAAATCGGCAAGAAGGGGTTCGCCTGGGAGCGCCCGCTGCGCAAGGCCGACGTCGAGGCGCTGGGCGCGCGGGCACCCACCGGGCCGGTGCTCTGCGCCTACCTGCCGGACGTCGGGGTCAAGGACGCGCTGATCGCCGACGACCCGGCCGTCTTCTTCACGACCCCGCACTTCCGCGGCTTCCCCGCGATCCTCGTCGAGCTCGACCGGATCGACCTCCCGACGCTCGAAGAAGTGCTGGTCGAAGCCTGGTTGTGCCGGGCGCCGAAGCGGCTGGCGAAGATTTGGCCGGAAAATCGGCAAACCACGTAGAGACCGCGGGGCGGGCTCCGTCCTTTCCCGTGAACGCGCCACCGGGGCGCGGGAAGGAGCCGATCATGGCGAAGTACATGCTGCTGATGAGCTACACCGCGGCCGAGGGCTGCGACCTGCCGATGGGCGAATGGCCGCCGGAGGACATCAAGGCGCACATCGACTTCCAGCATGCGCTCGACGCCGAACTGCGCGACAAGGGCGAGCTCGTCGACGCCCAGGGCCTGGCCGGGCCCGACCTGGCGAAGACGGTCGTCTCCGACGGCCGGACCAGCCCCGTGGTCACCGACGGGCCGTACCCCGAGGGCAAGGAGCTGCTGGCCGGCTACTGGGTCGTCGACGTCGAGAGCGAGGAGCGCGCGCTGGAGATCGCCGCGAAGGCGTCGGCCGCGCCCGGGCCGGGTGGCGTGCCGATCCGGCAGCCGATCGAGGTCCGCCAGGTGATGAGCGCGCCCGCCTGATGGCCGCCGACGTGGTCGAGGACCTGCTGCGGACGCTCGCGCCGCAGGTCCTCGGCGTCGTCGCGCGGCGCTTTCGCGACTTCGACGCCGCGGAGGACGCCGTGCAGGAGGCGCTGCTCGCGGCCGCTCGGCACTGGCCGTCCGACGGCCTGCCGGACAACCCGCGCGGGTGGCTGATCCAGGCCGCCGTCAACCGGCTGACCGACCAGCTCCGCAGCGACCGGGCCCGGCGCCGCCGGGAGGACGCGGTCGCGTGGGAACCGCCGCCGGCCGATGTCCCGGATCGCGACGACACCCTGGTCCTGCTGTTCCTGTGCTGCCACCCGGCGCTGACGCCGGCGTCGGCGATCGCGCTGACCCTGCGCGCGGTCGGCGGCCTGACCACGGCCGAGATCGCGGGGGCGTTCCTGGTCCCGGAAGCGACGATGGCCCAGCGGATCACCCGGGCGAAGGCGCGGATCAAGGCGTCGGACGTCCCGTTCCGGCTGCCCGCCGCCGACGAGCGCGACGCCCGGCTGCGGTCCGTGCTGCACGTGCTCTACCTGGTGTTCAACGAGGGCTACACGAGCAGCGCGGGCGGGCGGCTGCAGCGGACCGAGCTGTCCGGCGAGGCGATCCGGCTGACGCGGCTGCTGCACGCGGTGCTGCCGGCCGACGGCGAGGTCACCGGGCTGCTGGCGCTGATGCTGCTCACCGACGCGCGGCGCCCGGCGCGGACCGGGCCGGCGGGCGAGCTGGTGCCGCTGGCCGAGCAGGACCGGACGAAGTGGGACCGCGCGCAGATCCGCGAAGGCGTCGCGCTGGTCACCGAGGCGCTCGCGCTCGGCGACGCGGGCGAGTACCGGCTGCAGGCCGCGATCGCCGCCGCGCACGACATCGCGCCGCGCGTCGAGGACACCGACTGGGACCGGATCCTGCGGACCTACCGGCTGCTGGAGCGGCTGACGGACAACCCGGTGGTGACGCTCAACCGCGCGATCGCGACGGCGATGGTGGACGGCCCCGCGGCCGGGCTCGCGCTGCTGGAGACGCTGGAGCTGACCGGGCACCGGCTCGACGCGGTCCGCGCGCACCTGCTGGAGCTGGCCGGGGACGTCGGTGCCGCCGTCCGGCACTACGACGCCGCCGCGGCGCGGACGACGAACACGCCGGAACAGCGGTATCTCCTGACGCAAGCCGCGCGATTGCGGGAGCAATCTCGGGCCTGACCGCCTGTCTTGACGAACGCCGTATAGTCGGTTCCGAGTAATAGGGAGCGACTAGTGCCGTCACGCAAGATCCGCAACACCCTCGCGCTGGCCCTGCTGGGCCTGCTGCTGGAACGCCCGATGCACCCGTACGAAATGGCGTCCACGCTGCGCGAGCGCTACAAGGACAGCAGCTTCAAGATCAACCCGGGTTCGCTCTACGACACCGTCGAGTCGCTGGCGAAGCACCGCTGGATCGAGCCCGTCGAGACGGTCCGGGAGGGCAACCGGCCGGAGCGGACCGTCTACGCGCACACCGAGCTCGGCCGCCAGGAGTTCGTCGCCTGGCTGGACGAACTGGTCCGCCGGCCGGTCGCCGAGTACCCGAAGTTCGTCGCGGCGGTGAGCTACCTCGGCGCGCTCGGCCCGGAACGCGCGGCCGACGCGCTCGAGGAACGCGCGCGCCACCTCGCCGAGCGCATCGACGGCGCGAACACCGCGCTCGACGAGACCGTCGGCAAGGGTGCGCCGCGGCTGTTCATGATCGAGGTCGAGTTCGTCCGGCACTCGTGGCAGGCGGAGCTCGACTGGGCCCGCGCCACCGCCGCGGAAATCCGCTCCGGCTCGCTGCCGTGGCCCGACCACTCCTGAGGGGAACCACCGTGCTCGAAACCGATGTCCTGGTCGCCGGGGCCGGGCCCGCCGGCCTGCTGGTCGCCGGGGAGCTCGCGCTGGCGGGCGTCCGCACCACGATCGTCGAACGCCACCCTTCGCGGCCGCCGTACTGCCGCGGCTTCAACCTCAACTCGCGGTCGCTGGACCTGCTGGCGCGCCGCGGGCTGGCCGACGGGCTGGTCGCCGAGGGGCACCAGGTGCCGCACGCGCCGGCCACCGGCCTGCCCGGGCCGCTGCTGCTCGCCGGCGCGGCCACCGATCACCCGTTCTCGCTGGGGATCCCGCAGACCCGCGTCGAGGAGGTGCTGGAGGGGTGGGCCACCGACCTCGGCGTCGAAATCCTGCGGGGGCACGAGCTGCGGTCGTTCACGCAGTCGCCGGAAAGCGTTTCCAGCGTCGTCCACAATGGACGATTCGGCCGCACGATCACCGCGCGCTTCCTGGTGGGGTGCGACGGCGGGCGCAGCACGGTGCGCAAGCAGGCCGGGATCGATTTCCCCGGCGTCGACGCGCGCTGGTACGCGCTGCTCGGCGACGTCGAATGCGAGCTGCCGTACGGGGTTTCGGCCGGACCGGACGGCCGCACGCTGTTCGTCATCCCGCGGCCGGGGTACGTGCGGATCGTGGTCCGCGAGGACGACCCGCCGGCCGACAAGTACGCGCCGGTGACGCTGGAACAGCTTCAGACGCAGGTGGACGCGGTGCTGGGACGGCACGTCGAGCTGCGGTCACCGCGCTGGCTGACCCGCTTCGGCGACGCGGCGCGCTTGGCGTCGAGGTACCGCGAAGGCCGGGTGCTGCTGGCGGGCGACGCGGCGCACATCCACCCGCCGGCCGGGGCGATCGGGGTGAACGTGGCCCTCGACGACGCGTTCAACCTGGGCTGGAAGCTCGCGGCGACGGTGCTGGGAACGGCGCCCGCCGGACTGCTGGACACCTACCACGCCGAGCGGCACGCGGCGGGCGAGCGGATCCTGGCGAACACCCGGGCGCAGGTGGCGCTGGAGGAGTGCGCGTCGGAGCCGTGGGCCGACTTGCTGCGCCGGATCGCCGCGCACCCGGCGGGAAACCGGGCGCTGGCGGAGATCATCACGGGGTTGGACGCGTGTTACGAGCCGGGCGGACACCCGTGGTCGGGGCGGCTGGCTCCGGACGTGCCGCTGGTGGTGGACGGTCGCGAGACGCACCTGGCCGCGTTGCTGCATCCGGGGCGCCCGGTGTTGCTGGACCTGACCGGTTCGTTCGGCGCGTGGTCCGGACTCGACGTCGTGCCGGCCGAGTCACCGTCCACTTCGGACGTCGGGGCGGTGCTGCTGCGGCCGGACGGCCACGTGGCCTGGGTGACTTCCGGCGCGGACCGGGAGGGGCTGGCGGAGGCGGTGCACCGCTGGATCGGCGACGCGCCGATCCCGGCGCCGGCCTGATCCGGGCGTATCCTTCGGCCGGGGGAGGTGGCGCATGCGGGGACGCTACTGGCTGCTGGTGGGGTACGTCCTGGTGGCGGGCGGGCTGTGGCTGACCACCGGCTACTGGCCGTGGCTGCTCTGGGCGTTCCCGATCGCCCTCTTCCTCACGACGGTGCTGATGCTGTCGGGCTACAGCAGCGAATTCACGGTCCGCCGGCGGTGGCGCGAGATGCGGAAGCTCGCCGACCGGATCGGCGCCCGCGACGGCGAACTGGTCCGGGAAAGCCGGCGGCGCTGGGCGGTCATCGGCCACCAGGCCCAGATGAACTTCCAGACGATCCGCCCCGGCACCGAAACCGAAGTCCGCCGGGCGCTCGCGAACAAGGCCATCTCGGCCGGGTACACGCGGGCTCACCACGGTTACTACATCACCGCGAACGGCAAAGTGCTGCTCGGGATCTCGGTCGAGCCGAAGGTGTCCTACCAGGTCGTCGTTCCCGAGGGGCACGTCTACGTCGAAATCACGATGCTCGAATCAGTGGGATGAGGGCGGGTCAGCGCGGGCGGTCCAAGACCGCCCGCTGCTCGACCCGCCCGTCCAGCGTGAACCGGCTGTGCGGCACGAATCCCAGCTTCTCCACCACTCGCGCCGACGCCTTGTTCACCGGTTCGTACACCGCCAGCAGCCGGTCCGCGAAACCGGACGAAAACACGTGGTCCCGCACCGCCGCCGTCGCCTCGGTCGCGTACCCGCGGCCCCAGCCCGATGGGGCGATCCACCAGCCCATCTCCACCGCCGGTGCCGCCAAGCCGGACTCCGTCGCGCTGCGGCTCACCAGCGATACCACGCCGTCGAACGAGCCGGGCGATGCCGATACCGCGAACCAGCCGAAACCGTGCGCCGCCCAGTGGGCCAGCGTCGCCTGGTGCTTGGCGAGCGTGTACTCGTGGGTCCACGGCTCGCCCGTGCCCACGTACCGGACCGTTTCCGGGAGCTGGGCCAGCGCGAACAAGTCGTCGAAGTACTCCTCGGCCCACTCGTGCAGCGTGAGCCGTTCCGTCGTGATCAGCACCACCGGAAGTCTAGGCGTGCGCGGTCTTCCCGCCGTCGATCACCAGCTGCGCCCCGGTCATGTACGGGAAGTCGCCCGAGGCCAGCGCCAGTGCGAACACCGCGATCTCGTCCGCCGTCGCCATCCGCTTCAGCCCCGGCACGTTCGTCTTCGCCCAGTTCGCCGCCATCGCGTCCCACACCGCGTCCGGCAGGTTCATCGCGCCGCCCGCGCGGCGCACCAGCTCCGTGTTCGTTGTGCCGGGGACCAGCGCGTTGACGCGGATGCCCTGCTCCGCGTAGTCCAGCGCCGCGGTCTGGACCAGCCCGACCAGGCCGCGCTTGGACGCCGTGTACGCGCCGCGGCCGGCGTCGGTGGCCAGCGCGTTGGACGACGCCGTCACCACCACCGTGCCGCCGCCCGCCGCCAGCAGGTGCGGGACCTCGTACTTCAGCGCCAGGAAGTTCCCGCGCAGGTTCGTGCCGACGACGTCGTCCCACTCGGCTGCGGTGTACTCGTGCACCGGCTTCTGGATGGTGACGCCCGCGTTGTTGAAGCACACGTGGAGGCCGCCGTACTTCGCCGCGACCGTGTCGACAAAGCGCTTCACGTCGTCCTCGGACCGGACGTCGGCGCGCACGTACGTCGCTTCGCCGCCCGCGTCCCGGATCCGGCGCTCGACCTCGGCGCCGAGGTTCTCGCGACGCCCGCAGAAACCGACTTTCCCGCCTTCGGCCGCGAACCGTACGGCGGCCGCGCGGCCGATGCCCGACGTCGCGCCGGTGACCAGCACGACCTTCCCGGCGAACCGCCGCGCCGCCGACGGCCCGATCTGCGGCGTCGACGCCCCGCCCTGCACGAACGCGACCCCGCCCGCGACGCCGGCGACCGCGCCCACCCCGGCGGCGATCCCGCCGGTGGCCAGGAGCCGGCGACGGCTGTAGCGGCGGGGCTCTTCGTTGCTCTCGCTCATGCCCCCAGCGTGACGGGAGCCGGCCGCGCAGCCATCTGTCGAACCGACTGGTGTTCACCGCCGGTCACCGGGGTAGCCCGTTCGGCCGATGGTCCACACCACGGTTAATGGTCTATACCAATCAGGTCAGAAAGTCCCCGCCGCCGCGCTCGTCGTCGTGGAGGTTCCACCATGCGTCTCCGTTCCCTGCTGGCCGGGCTGGCCGGCCTCGCGCTCGTGAGCACCGGGCTCGGCACCCCCGCCGAGGCCGCCGCCGGGTCGCCGATCCCCGTCGGGCCCTACGTCGACATGGGCGCGTGGCCGTCGCCCAGCCTGTCCGGGATGTCGGCCGCGAGCGGCATCAAGGGCTTCACGCTCGCGTTCGTCAACTCCTACGGCTGCAAGGCCAGCTGGTTCGGCGCGTACGACCCGCGCACGGCCTGGCAGAAGGACGAGATCACGAAGATCCGGGACGGCGGCGGCGACGTCAAGATCTCCTTCGGCGGCGCGTCCGGCATCGAACTGGCGCAGGCGTGCAGCACGTCCGCGCAGGTCGCGGCCGAGTACGACGCCGTCGTCAAGGCGTACGGCCTGAAGTACGCCGACTTCGACATCGAGGGCGCGGCGATCGCCGACCCGACGACGATCGCCCGCCGGTCGCAGGCCTTGAAGACGCTGCAGAACAACCACCCGGGCCTGAAGATCTCGCTGACACTGCCGGTGCTGCCGAGCGGCCTGACCGCCGACGGCCTCAACGTCATCAAGTCGGCCAAGGACGCCGGGGTGAACCTCGACCTCGTGAACATCATGGCGATGGACTACTACCAGGGCGCGGGCGACCAGGGCGCGAAAGCGATTTCCGCGGCCAAGGCGACGCAGGCGCAGCTGAAGTCGCTGTACGGGCTGAGCGACGCGGCGGCGTGGAAGAAGGTCGGCGTGACCCCGATGATCGGTGTCAACGACTCGCAGAACGAGATCTTCTACCAGAAGGACGCGAAGGCGCTGGTGGCGTTCGCGAAGACGGTCCACCTGGGCATGCTGTCGTTCTGGGAGGCCGGCCGCGACGCGAACGCGTGCACCGGCGCGCTGTACAAGTGCACCAACGTGCCGCAGTCGAAGTACGAGTTCGCGAAGATCTTCGCCGGGTACACCGGCTGAGTCACCAGCGGGCGGCGTCCGCGAGCAGTGCGTCCCGTACTGCCGCGGGCCCCGCCCGGCAGGGCTCCGCTCGGGTGACCACGAACAGCGTGTTGATCGGGGGTTCCTCCGGTTCGAGCAACGCGACCAGCGACCCCGAAGCCAGCTCGGCCGCGCACAGGTACCGCGGGAGCACGCTCACCCCGAACCCGGCCAGCACGCTCGCCAACACACCCCGCAGGTCGGGGACGACGACCGCGGGCCCGGACGGTGGCCGCACGCCCAGCACCGATCGCCAGTAACGGCGGATGATCGGCAAGTCCTCCGCATAGGCCACCAGCGGCGCCGAACGGGGGTCGCCGGTGAAGCCGCGGGGGCCCACCAACACGAACTCCTCGTCCGTCAGCGGGGTCGCCGTCAGACCGCGGCCGCGGGGGCGGATCGTCGACACGACCAGGTCGAACCGGCGCTGGGAAAGGCCCGCCAGCAAGTCGTCGGCCAGGCCGAACGTCACCCTCAGCTGGAGTCCGGATGCGACCAGGCCCGACAAAGCCGGCAGGACTCGCACTGTCGTCAGCTCGGCCGGCCCGGCCAGGTGCACCGGCGCCGCGAACGGGTCGGCTTCGCCGACCGTCAACGCGGAAAGCGCGTCCACGTGCGGGGCGATGCGGGCCGCCAGCTCGTCGGCCGCCGAGGTCGGGGTCACGCCCCTCGCCCGGCGGACGAACAGCTGCTGCCCGAGCTCCTCTTCCAGGGCTCTGACCTGCGCGGTCACCGTCGGCTGGGACAGTCCCAGCGACGGCGCCGCGCCGGTCAGCGAACCTGCCCGGTGAACGGCCAGGAACGTCCGCAGCAGATCGAGGTCCAGCTCAGTCCTCGACCAGCTCGATCGAGTCCACGACGTTCGGGTAGAACGCGACGTGGTCCTTGATGGGCGCGACCGGGTCGTACGGCTTCTCGTACGTCCAGACCGCGTTCTCGCCCTTCACCTCGCCCGCGTTGAGCGAGTAGTAGCTCGCCTCGCCCTTGTACGGGCAGTACGTCTCGTGGTCGGTCCGCTCCAGCACGCTCGCGTCGACGTCGGCCAGCGGGATGTACTGGACCGCCGGGTACGTGGACTCCTGCAGGGTGTACGCGTTGCGGCTGTCCGCGATGACGCGCCCGCCCGCCTTGACCACGACGCGCGCCTTGGTCGGCTCGACGGTGATCGGGTGGTCCGGGCCCGGGACCAGCACCTTCTTCTCCGGCATGTCAGCTCCTCGAGAGAATCGTGTACCAGGAGCAGCACCCCGGGCCCGGCCGTTATTCCGGCTCAGGGCAGGTAGTACATCGGGTTCGGCAGCTTGATCGGACGCAGCGCGTACCCGCCCTCGAGGTCGCTGAACTGGTCACCGACGTTGAGCACGATCTTCGCGCCGGTCGCCTCGATGTGCGCCCGCGTGCCGGACTTGTACTGGACGGTGTTGCAGGTCAGGCCGCACGGCAGGTAGTCGGGCGCGGTCGTCTTCGGCTTGAAGAACGCGCCCGCCGGGGCCGGGTAGCCCTCGTTGGCCAGGTTCTTCAGCGACTGCGGGCCCTGGAACTCGTTGCGGCCGGTCAGGAAGTAGACCTTGACGCCGCGCTGCGAGGCCCAGTTGGCCAGCTCCAGCACCGGCTTGTTGGCGACGAACGTGCCGTTGTCGATCGCCTGCTGCTGCTTGACCGGGTCGAAGCCGAAGTCGTTGTCGGCCTCCCAGCCGTAGGTGATCTCGGAAGTGTCGTCGACGTCCAGCACGATCGCCGGGTTCTTGACGCGGCCGAGCTGCTGCTGCAGGTAGCGCTTCGCGTCGGAGACGACGCGGTTGCTGTCCTTCGCGAACTGGCTGGTCTCGGAGTAGTGGTGCTTGCCCGCGGCGTCGAGGTAGTCGCCGTAGTAGGCCTTGACGTCGTTCTTGACCTGGCCGATGTTGGCCGGCTCCTTCGAGCGGGCGGCGGTCGCGTCGTCCGACCCGGCGAGCGCGGTCGCGCCCGAGGCGACGGTGGCGCCGATGGCCGCGGCGGCGGCGAGCTTGACGAGACTTGACCATTTTCCGGACACGGCGAACCCTCCAGTGGAACTTTGACGACCCGGGGAACCTACGTCACGTTCACCGGGAGTTCCACCCCTCGAAAGTTTCCGTTCACCTCTCGGCGCGGCAGAGGAACGCCACGGGCGACCGCCCGACCCGCGTCAGCACCACCGAGGCTTCCGCGCCACCACGGGGTTTCAGCCGCCGCCGCAACGCGTCCGGGTCGACGTCCAGGCCCCGCACCAGGATTTCCAGCCGCCCGACGTCGTGTCTCTTGAGGACGGCCTTCAGCGCCTTCTCCGTGTACGGCCCGTGTTCCAGGACACGGAAGGCCCGCACACCCGGCGGCGGGGTGTCACCGGTCAGGTACGCGATGCGCTCGTCCAGCTGCCACAAGCCGTGCCGCGCCGCGTAGTGCCGGACCAGCCCGGCCCGGACGACGGCGCCGTCGGGGTCGACGATCCACTCCCCCGGCTCGCGCGTGGGCAGTTCGTCCGGTTCGGCGTCGGTGACCGTCCACTGTGTCCCGTCCGAGCGCAGCACGGTCGCCCGGCGCGTGACACCGGTGCCCAGGCCGCGCCAGAGGCAGGATTCGCGGACCTGACCGTCCAGGGAAACCAGTTCGACCTCGTCCGCCCACGGCGTGAGCGCGAAGTCGAGGCCGGGCGCACACTTCACGGACAGCGCCCGTCCCGGGTAGGCGTCGACCAAGCCGTCCAGGGGCGGGGCGAAGTCGGCGGGTTTCCACGCGCGCCGTCCGGCGGAGTCACGCCGGGCCGGGTCCGCGACGACGACGCCCGAACGGCTCACCGGCCGCAGCGCGTCGGCGCGGACGAGCCCCAACGCGACACCGGCCGCGCTTCCGTTGTGCCGCGCCATCTCCAGCCGGACCGGGTCCAGATCGGACCCGAGCGCGCGCCGCGCCACCCGGGCGATTTCGACGAGGTCGGCGCCGACCGAGCACGTGACGTCGTGGACGTCGAGCCCCGCCAGCCGCGCGGCCCGGTGCCGCGCCACGATCGACGCGCTCGCCTGCTGGAGCGCGTCCGAAGTGAACAGCCAGCCGTCCGAATCCACTTTGGACACGGCTTTCCGGCGCAGCAGAACGGTTTCCAGCACCGCGGCCGCGTGCTCCTCGCCCACGAGACGGCGAACAGCGGCGACCGAAGCGATCCGGTCGGTCAGCGGCAGGGCCGAGACCTCGGCGAGCGCCGCCACACCCGCGCCCGAACGCAGGTAGGCGACGTCGCCGAGGCTGAACGAATAACCCAATTCAGGACGGCCGCTTGGTCCCGGTGATCATCACGTTGTAGAACAGCTCGCGCGGCAGGATCTTCGACAGCACCTTCTTGTCCACAGCGGACAGCCGCAGCCACAGGTGGTAGGCGAACAGGCGCCAGCGCACGGTGAGCTTCTCCTGCGGCACGGCGGCTTCGAACGTCCGGATCGGCCAGCCAGCGAGCGCCGCGGCGAACTCCTCGGTGACCGCGCGGACGTCCTGGGCGCCGGCGCCGCGGGCCCACGACTCCAGCTCCGACGGGTCGAACGTGTGGATGTCGACCACGGCTTCCAGCGCGGCCGCGCGGGACGACTCGTCCAGTTCGGACTGCGGACGGCGCCAGCCACTCAGCGCGGGCAGCTTCGTCACGCGGGTCGTCAGGAACCAGGTGAACTGGCCGAGCTTGCGCGCGTAGAAGTCGCCCACCTTGGTCGGCTCGCCCGCGAAGACGAACCGGCCGCCCGGCTTGAGCACGCGCAGCACCTCGCGGAACGCCGCCTGGACGTCCGGGATGTGGTGCAGCACCGCGTGCCCGACGACGAGGTCGAACGTGTTGTCGTCGTACGGGATGCGCTCGGCGTCGGCGACCCGGCCGTCGACGTCGAGGCCGAGCTTCTCGGCGTTGCGCAGCGCGACCTGGACCATGCCGGGCGAGAGGTCGGTGACCGAGCCCTTCTTGGCGACGCCGCCCTGCATCAGGTTCAGCAGGAAGAAGCCGGTGCCGCTGCCCAGTTCCATCGCGTGCTGGTAAGGCTGGCCGTCCTCGCCCGCGACGGCGTTGAACACGTCGGTGGCGTAGGAGATGCAGCGCTCGTCGTACGAGATCGACCACTTCTCGTCGTAGGTGCCGGCTTCCCAGTCGTGGTAGAGCACGTTCGCCAGCTTGGGGTCGGCGTACGCGGCCTGGACCTCTTCGGCGGTGGCGTGCGGGTTCGGAGCCGGGTCGTTCACGTCGGTCAAGGCGTCATTTCCCTTCGAAAGTGGCCTTGCCGGGCCCGTTTTCGATGAACGACTTCATGCCGTTCCGCTGGTCTTCGGTCGCCCACAGCGCGGCGAACAGGTGCGATTCGAGCTTGAGCCCGTTCGCGAGGTCGGTGTCGAGGCCGCCGTCGATGGCCGCCTTCGCCGCACGCAGCGCGACGGCCGGGCCGTTCGCGAACTGGGCCGCCCACTTGTGCGCGGCCGCGTAGACGTCGTCCGGGGCGACAACCTGGTCGACGATCCCCAGCTGCAGCGCCTCTTCGGCCTTGACGAACCGTCCGGTGTAGACGATGTCCTTGGTCTTGCTCGGCCCGATCAGCCGGGCGAGGCGCTGGGTGCCGCCGGCGCCGGGGATGACGCCGAGCTGGATCTCGGGCTGGCCGACCTTGACGTTGTCGCCGGCGACGCGCCAGTCCGCGGTGAGCGCCAGTTCGAGGCCGCCGCCGAGGGCGTACCCGGTGATGGCCGCGACGACCGGCTTCGGGATGTTCGCGATGGCCGCGAGGGTGCCGGTGAGGTTCGCGCCGAACTTGGCGATCTCCGGGTACGCGCGGGAGGCCATTTCCTTGATGTCCGCGCCGCCCGCGAAGGTCTTCTCGCCGCCGTAGAGGATCACCGCGCGGACGTCATCGCGCTCGGTGGCCTCCTTCGCCAGCTCGGCGAGCTCGGCGGTGACCTGGGCGTTCAGGGCGTTGACCGGCGGCCGGTCGAGCCGGATGGTGCCGACCCCGTCCTTGACCTCGAGGGTTACGAACTCTCCCACGTCACTCCTCCTCGTTGAACAAGTGCCAGCAGGCTACCCGCCGGTAAGCCACACCTTAGCGACGGCGGGCGAAGAAGCGATCCCCGGAGCGCTCCAGCACGAGGTCCTGGTCGAACGTCTTCGAGAGGTTTTCGCTGGTGATGACGTCGTCGACCAGCCCGGAGACCACCGCGTGGCCGTCGCGCAGGAGCAGCGCGTGGGTGAACCCCGGCGGGATCTCCTCGACGTGGTGGGTGACCAGCACCAGGGCCGGCGCGTCCGGGTCCATCGCCAGGTCGGACAGCCGCGCGACCAAGTCCTCGCGGCCGCCCAGGTCGAGGCCCGCGGCCGGCTCGTCGAGCAGCAGCAGCTCCGGGTCGGTCATCAGCGACCGGGCGATCAGCGCGCGCTTGCGCTCGCCCTCGGACAGCGTGCCGAAGGTGCGCTCGGCCAGGTGCCCGATGCCCATCGCGTCGAGCAGCTCGGTCGCGCGGGCGGTGTCGAGGGTGTCGTATTCCTCACGCCAGCGCCCGAGCACCGCGTAGCCGGCGCTGACCACGACGTCCTTGACGAGCTCGTCACCCGGGACGCGCTGGGCGATCGCCGCCGACGTGAAGCCGATGCGCGGGCGCAGGTCGAAGATGTTGACCCGCCCGATCCGGTCGCCGAGCAGGTCGACCTCGCCGGTGGTCGGGTGCAGCTCGGCCGCGGCGAGGCGCAGCAGAGTGGTCTTGCCCGCCCCGTTGGGCCCGAGCACCACCCAGCGCTCGTCCAGTTCCACGGTCCAGTCGAGGCCGGCGAGGAGGTCGTTGGTCCCCCGGCGGACGCCGACACCGGCCATCCGGACCACGAGGTCGTCAAGTTCGCTGGGCTGGATCGGCTCGCTCACGAGGCCCATTCTGTCTTCCGTCGCGCGCGCGTGCGCACCCGCCCGGGTGAGACGGCGAACCGGCTGGTCGGAGCGCGTCCACGAAGTGGAACGCCGCACGCCGGAAGTGCCGCGCGCCACTCCGGTGTGGCAGGATCGCGTTCATGTCAGCCGACGTGCACGCCACCCCGGTCACCCGGGGCTCGTTCTGGCGCCGTCGCGCGATCGACCTGCTCCTCGTCGCTTCGGCCGGGTGTACGCGGGCGCGGCTTCGCTGATCTTCTCTGCGGTGCCGCGCTGCCTCGCGTCCTGATCACCTTCGCGTCCGAGGAGCACCCGCGTTGACCACTTCCATCGTCCGTCCCGCCGTCGAAATCCACCCGCAGCTGACCGACCCGCTGCTGCCCGAGCTGCTGCACCCGGCACGGCTGCTGTGGACACCGCGCGAGCTGGCGGACCTGACGGCCACCGTCACCACCGAGCTGACGTCGAGCGTCAAGGACATCCTGCGGTTCGACGAGGACGGCCGCTGGTGGGCCCGGCTGGCCCTGACCGACGGCGTCGAGCTGTGGCTGCTGTCGTGGCTGCCCGGCCAGCAGACCAAGCCGCACGACCACGGCGGCGCGTCCGGCTCGTTCACCGTCCTGCAGGGCGAGCTCGGCGAGGAGTACCGCTACCCCGGCGGCCCGATCCGGCGGCGCACGCACGTCGCCGGCGAAGGCATCGGCTTCGGCGCCGGCCGCGCCCACCAGGTGACCGGCATCGGCGACGCGCCCGCGGCGAGCGTCCACGCGTACTCGCCGCCGCTGGTCCCGACGCGCGAGTACGCGACGCTCGCCGACGTCCCGGCCGAAATCCCGCCGCTGCCCGCTATCGTCCACGGATGAGCGCCATCGATTCCTTCCTGTCCGCCGCGCGGTCCGGGTTGGCCCGCGTGGGCCCCGCGCGGGCCCGCGAGCTGCAGGAAGAGGGTGCGCTGCTCGTCGACATCCGGCCGTTTTCGAACCGCCAGGCCGAGGGTGAGATCCCGGGCGCGGTGGTCGTGGAGCGGATCCACCTGGAGTGGCGGCTGGCGCCGGACAGCGAGTGGCGGCTGCCGGGAGTGACAGCCGATTCGACCGTGGTCGTGTTGTGCAACGAGGGGTACTCGTCGAGCCTGGCGGCGGCTGACCTGCAGCGGCTGGGCCTGCCGCACGCGACCGACCTCGAAGGTGGCTTCCGCGCGTGGGCTGCCGCCGGCCTGCCCGTGCAGACCGGCGGCAGCCCGGCGGTGCCTTAGCAGCCCCGTTTTCCACGCTACTGGGGAGCACCGACAGTTTCGGCCGGCCGGTCCGGTCCGGATGTAGTGAATGACTCATTCATGTCGCCTGGCGACATGAATGAGTCATTCACGTCACCTGGCGGGGAGTTGTCGGCAGCGCAACGGCTCTGGCAGCGGCGAGTCCACCAAGGTCGCGAATGACTCATTCGGGACCTCGCACGTCCCGAATGAGTCATTCGCGGCGGTTGTCAGGCCAGCGCGGGCGCGACCTTCTCCGTGAACAGGTCGATGCCGGAGCGGTCGTACGCGGCTTCCGGGAAGTTGAAGATCGCGTAGGACATGCCGAGCTCGCCCAGCGCGGCGAGCTTTTCGGTGACCTGCTCGGGCGTGCCGGTGGTGGGGCTGTTCACGAACACGCCGTGCCACCGCTCCGCCGCGTCCGCCGGCGCGTACTTGTCGAGGTGGGACTTCAGCCAGGCCAGCTTGTCTTGGACGTCCTTCTCGGTCTCGCCCAGGACAATGTTGTGGTTGACCGAGCGGACGATCGCGTCGAAGTCGGTCCCGACGTCCTTGCAGTGCTGCGCGAGGATCTCCGACTTGCGGGTGAACGTCTCGGGGTCGCCGGCGAAGTTCGTGTACTTCGCGTACTTCGCGGCGATCTTGAGCGTCTTCTTCTCGCCGCCGCCGGCGATCCACAGCGGGATGCCGCCTTCCTGCGGCGGCAGCGGACGCAGGATGGCACCATCCGTCTGATAGTGCTTGCCGTCCAGTGTGGACGTCCCGGTCGTCCAGAGGTCGCGCATGATCTGCACGCCCTCGTCGAGCTGCCCGAGGCGCTCGCCGGCGCTGGGGAAGCCGTAGCCGTAGGCCCGCCACTCGTGCTCGTACCAGCCGGCGCCGATGCCCATCTCGACGCGGCCGCCGGAGATCGTGTCCGCGGTGGCGGCGACCTTCGCGAGGTAGGCCGGGTTGCGGTAGCCCATGCACGTGCACATCTGCCCGAGCCGCACGGTCTCCGTCGCGGCGGCGAACGCCGAGATCAGCGACCAAGCCTCGTGCGTGGCCTCTTCGGTCGGGACGGGCACGGTGTGGAAGTGGTCGTAGACCCAGATCGATTCGAAGGGCCCGGCTTCCGCGTGCTTCGCGAGGCCGAGCATGGTCTTCCAGTGGTCCGCGGGGTCGATGCCGGCGAGGTCGAGCCGCCAGCCCTGCGGGACGAAGATTCCGAAGCGCATGCGTCCAACCTAACGCCGCTCACGCCGGGGTGCGCAGCGATTTCCGGCTGGAGTAACTCCAGGTCAGGCCAGCACCACGCGCGCCAGTTCGGCCGGCGCGGCCAGCAACCCGTGCTTCGGCAGCACCCGGACCGTATACCCGATCGACCCCGGCCTCGGCAGCTTCAGCCGGGCCGCGAAGGCGCCGATGCCGTCCGCCGTCATCGGGACCGTCACCGCGTCGCGCAGCTCGTCGTCGTCGCCGACGCGGCCGACCACCGCCTGGATGTCCACTTCGGACGGATCGAGGCCGGCCAGGTCGATGCGCGCCCGGATCGTCACCTCGGTGCCGACGACCAGCGGCTCGGCCGCCTCGATCAGCAGCTCCGAGTCGAAGATGCGCAGCCGCGGCCACGACACCTCCAGCTTGGTGCGGTAGTCCGCCAGCGACAGCGCGCCGCGGTAGCCGTCGCCCGTCGCCGCCGCCACCATGCGGGACGCCGGCAGGTAGCCGTTGTCGACGTACTCCCGGACCATCCGGGACGCCTGGACGCGCGGCCCGAGCGTCTCCAGCGTGTGCCACACCATCGACAGCCACCCGGTGGGCACGCCGTCGGCCGAGCGGTCGTAGAACAGCGGCGCGATCTGCTGGCCGAGCAGTTCGTACAGCGCCGCCGCCTCGAGGTCGTCGCGGCGCAGCGGGTCGGTGACGCCGTCCGCGGTCGGGATCGCCCAGCCGTTGCTGCCGTCGTAGCACTCGTCCCACCAGCCGTCGCGGATGGAGAGGTTCAAGCCGCCGTTGAGCGCCGACTTCATCCCGGACGTGCCGCACGCCTCCAGGGGCCGCACCGGGTTGTTCAGCCAGACGTCGCAGCCGCGGTACAGGTACCGCGCCATCGACATGTCGTAGTCGGGCAGGAAGACGATCCGGTGCCGCACGTCCGCGCCGTCGACGAACCGGACGATCTGCTGGATCAGCTGCTTGCCGTTCTCGTCGGCCGGGTGCGACTTGCCCGCGACGACCACCTGGATCGGCCGGTCCTCGTGCAGCAGCAGCGTGCGCAGCCGCTCGGGGTCGCGCAGCATCAGCGTCAGCCGCTTGTACGTCGGGACGCGGCGGGCGAACCCGACCGTCAGCACGTCCGGGTCGAACACCGAGTCCACCCAGCCCAGCTCCAGCGGGGACGCGCCGCGCTGCAGCCACGCCGCCCGCACCCGGCGCCGGACCTCGTGCACCAGCTTCTCGCGCAGGTCGCGGCGCAACCCCCACAGCTGGGTGTCGGAAACGCCGTCGCGCATCGGCCCTTCGCCGACGTCGAGCCCCCACTCGCGCCCGAGCAGCGTGCTCAGCTCGCGTGCCACCCACGTCGGGCCGTGGACGCCGTTGGTCACCGACGAGATCGGCACCTCGTCGTGGTCGAACCCGGGCCACAGCCGCGAGAACATCTTGCGCGTGACGCGCCCGTGCAGCTGCGAGACGCCGTTCGCGCGCTGCGCCAGCCGCAGGCCCATGTGCGCCATGTTGAACAGCCCGGGGTTGTCCTCCGCGCCGAGCGCGAGCACGCGGCGCGGGTCGATGTCCGGGACGAGCCTGCCGTCGGCGAAGTAGCGCTGCACCAGGTCCACCGGGAACCGGTCGATGCCCGCGCTGACCGGCGTGTGCGTGGTGAACAGCGTCCCGGCGCGGACGGCGGGCATGGCCTCGTCGAACGCGAGCCCGTCGGCCTGGACGATCTCGCGGGCGCGCTCCAGCCCGAGGAAGCCCGCGTGTCCCTCGTTCGTGTGAAACACCATGGGCTGCGGGTGGCCGGTCAGCTCGCAGTACTTGCGGACCGCGCGGAACCCGCCGATGCCCGCCAGGATCTCCTGCCGCAGCCGGTGGTCGGCGTCGCCGCCGTAGAGCCGGTCGGTGACGCCGCGCAGGTCTTCGTCGTTGGCCTCGGTGTCGGTGTCGAGCAGCAGCAGCGGCACCCGGCCGACGCGGGCCTGCCAGATCTGCGCGCACAGCTCGCGCCCGCCCGGCATCGCGACGCCGATCAGCACCGGCCGCCCGCCCGCGGTCAGCAGCTCCAGGGGGAACGCGTTCGGGTCGATCACCGGGTAGTGCTCGACCTGCCAGCCGTCGAGCGACAGCGACTGCCGGAAGTAGCCGTTGCGGTAGAGCAGCCCGACGCCGACCATCGGCACGCCCAGGTCGGACGCGGCCTTGAGGTGGTCGCCGGCCAGCACGCCGAGGCCGCCGGAGTAGTTCGGCAGGGCTTCGGTGACGCCGAACTCCATGGAGAAGTAGGCGACGGCGGGCGGCAGGTCGGCGTCGTCGCGCTGCTGGTACCAGCGCGGCTCGGAGAGGTACTTGTCGAGGTCCTCGGCCGCTTCGCGGGCCCGGGCGAGGAAGTCGTCGTCGACGGCGAGCTCGTCGAGCCGGGCCGGCGGCAGCGCCGTGAGCATCCGCAGCGGGTCGCGCACGGCGTTGAACAGCTCGGCGTCCATCGACGCGAACAGGTCGCGCGTCGGCGGGTGCCACGTCCAGCGCAGGTTGGTGGCCAGCGCGCCCAGGCCGGACAGGGACTCCGGGAGGCTGGCGCGAACGGTGAACCGGCGGACTGCACGCATGGGAAGCGACGATATCGGGCCGAGGCCCGACCTGCGCAGGAGGAGTTCGGGGATAACGTGCACGCTCCGCGTATGCCCTGGGTATGGTCCTGCCCGTCGGGTACCGGGGCACGAGAGCGAGTGAACGAATGATCCCAGGGGGAGGACGGCGCACGCTGGTGGCGTTGCTGGCCGTCGCGGCGGTGGCCGTGAGCGGGTGCAACACCAAGAGCGGCGGCGCGAGCGGCGACCCGGGCAAGGACACCGGTGCGGGATCGGTCGCCGGGCTGCCGGTGACCCACTTCGAGAGCGGCCTCAAGCCGGACGCGCCCACGCCGGCCATCGACGTCAAGAACGCCGACGGCGGGGAAGACGACAAGCTCGCCACCGCCGCGATCGACGACGTCCAGACGTACTGGAACGAGCGCCTGCCCGCCGACTTCGGGGAGCAGTTCGAGCCGGTGAAGTCGCTGCTGTCCTACGACTCGCAGACCGACACCGAGAAGACCGGCTGCGGCAGTGTGAAGAAGCTCGTGAACGCGTTCTACTGCTCGGTCGACGACTCGGTGGCGTGGGACCGCGGTGTCCTGCTGCCGATGCTGCGCCAGCGGTTCGGGCCGATGTCCGTGGTCGTCGTGCTGGCGCACGAGTTCGGCCACGCCGTCCAGTACCGGCTCGGCGACAAGGCCAACATGACCAAGAGCACCCCGACCGTCGTTAAGGAGCAGCAGGCCGACTGCTTCGCCGGCGGGTACTTCCGGTGGGTCGCGGAGAACAAGAGCAAGTACTACCAGGTGTCGACGTCCGAAGGCCTGAACCAGGTGATGGCGGCGATGTTCCTGATCCGCGACCAGGCGGGCACCAGCGGCGCCGACCGCGGCGCGCACGGCACGGCGTTCGACCGCACCTTCGCGTTCCAGACCGGGTTCGAGAAGGGCCCGAAGGAGTGCGCGGCGATGAACACCGAGAACGTCAAGGCCCGGCTCACCGAGCGCCCGTTCGACAAGGGCGACACCGGCAAGGGTGACGCGAAGTTCAACGACCAGGCCGTCCAGCTGCTGAAGAAGAGCCTCGACGAGGCCTTCAAGGGCGCCGGCGTGGCCGCGCCGGAGATCGCCGACGGCGGCAGCTGCCAGACCACGCCGCCGGCGTCGTACTGCCCGAACGACAACACGGTGGCCATCGACCTCTCGAAGCTCTCGCAGCTGGCCCAGCCGATCGACCGCGAGGCCGAGATGAAGGGCGAGGACCCGGGCGGCATGGGTGACTTCGCGGCGTTCTCGGAGGTCGCGTCGCGGTACGCGCTGGGCATCCAGAAGGGCGTCGGCGCGTCGATCGACAACGCGAACGCGGGCCTGCGGACGGCGTGCCTGGTCGGCGCGTGGGCGGCGTTCACGAACCGGCCGGGCGACCTGCGGCTGTCGGCGGGTGACCTCGACGAGGCCATCGCGGACCTGCTGCAGCCGGAGAGCCTGATCTCGGCGGACGTCAACGGGAAACGCCCGGACAGCGGTTTCGACCGCGTCGAGTCCCTGCGGCGGGGCTACCTCGAAGGTTCGTCGGTCTGCTCCAAGCAGTACGCCTGAGGTCGCCCATGGCTGACAAGTGGCTGTCGGATACGCGCTCCTCGTACGACACCGACGCCCCCGGATACCTCGAGAAGGTGCGCGGGCTGCTCGATGAGCGGCCTTACCTGCGCGCGAGCCTGGCGTTGTTCGCGGAGTCGGTGCACGGCGCCGGCGGTGGGCCGGTCGCCGATGTCGGCTGCGGGCCGGGCTACGTCACCGCGCACCTCCAAGAGCTCGGCGTGGACGCCTTCGGCATCGACCTCTCGCCCGAGATGGTCGCCATCGCGCGGCGCGACCACCCCGGCCTGCGCTTCGAGGTCGGGTCGATGACCGACCTCGACCTGGCGGACGGTTCGGTCGCCGGCGTGCTCGCGTTCTGGTCCGTCATCCACGTGCCCGACCACGCCGTGCCCGGCGTGTTCGAGCAGTTCCGCCGGGTGTTGCGGCCAGGCGGTCCGCTGCTGGTCGGCTTTCACGTCGGTGACGGGACGCAGCACACGTCCGAGGGCTACACGGGTCGCCCGGTCGACGTGGACAGTCACCACCGCCCGCCGGACCGGATCGCGGGCTGGCTGCGTGCCGCGGGCTTCACGATCGAGGCCGAACTGGTCATGGGGCCCGACGAGGACGTCCCGGGAGCCGTCATCTTCGCGCGCAGCCACGCCTGAACACGGGAAAGGCCCCCACCGCGGTGGGGGCCTTTCCCGTGCGGTCTAGAAGAGGGCGCTCGCCAGGTCGCGGCGGGCCTTCATGACGCGGTCGTCGGCCGGGTCGAAGAGGTCGAACAGCGCCACCAGGTGCTCACGGACCTTGTTGCGGTCGTCGCCCGCCGTGCGGCGGACCGCGTCGACCAGGCGCTTGAAGCCCGCCTCGACGTCGTTGGAGGCGATCTCCAGGTCGGCCGCGTCGAGCTGGGCCGCCAGGTCGGACGGGTCGGCGTCGGCCTTCGCGCGGGCGTCCGGGTCCGCGTTCTCCGCGCGGGCGGTGAACTTGACCTGGGCCAGCGCGTTCTTCGCCAGCTCGTTGGCCGGTTCGACGTCGAGGATGCGCTCGTACGCGGCCTGCGCCCCGGCGAAGTCGCCGCGCTCGAAGGCCTCCTCCGCCTCGGTGAAGCGCGGGTCCTCGGGCTCCTCGATCGGACCGGCGCCGTTGGCCTCGGCCTCGGCGATCGCCGGCAGCTTGTCGCGCAGCGCGTCGAGCAGGGAGTTGATCCACTTGCGGATCTCGGGCTCGGGCAGCGCGCCGGAGAAGGCGTCGACGGGCTGGCCGCCGGCGATGGCGACGATCGTCGGGATGGACTGCGCGCCGAACAGCTGCGCGATGCGCGGGTTCGCGTCGACGTCGACCTTCGCGACGACCCACGCGCCGCCGGACTCGCCGGCCATCCGCTCCAGCACCGGGGACAGCTGCTTGCACGGGCCGCACCACTCGGCCCACAGGTCGACGACCACCAGCTGGCGCAGGGAGCGCTCCACGACCTCGGCCTGGAAGGTGGCCTCGGTGACATCGATCACGGCGCCGCCCGACGCCGGCTTCGGCGGGCCGTCCGCACCGGGCGGGCCGGCCGACGGGGCCGGCTGCCTCTGCGCCGATTCGGCGCGGGCCTTGAGCGCGGACAGGTCGACCGCGCCGGAGAGGGCGGCGGACAGGGCCGCTGACTTCGCTGCAGATCCGCGTGGCTGTGTCACGCTTCCATCCTGGCACGCGCGCCGGAGTGTTTCACCGGGTGCCCCGGCCGGTCCGCTTGGCAGGACGGCGCCGCTGGGGCAGGCTCGGCCGGGTGCACATCCGGCGTGACGTGAAGGTGGGCCTGTCGATCGCGGCCGCCGTCGCCTGGATCGGCGCGGTGACGCTGCTCATCGTCCACGAGCCGGACCCGGGTGCCGCCTCGCCCGCCGAACTGCGCGACAAGCTCGCCGCGGCGCTCGGCACCCACGACCCGGACGCGTTCGGCGAGCTCCTCGACTACCCCGGCTCGGGCGGCGACGACTTCGCGAAGGACTACGTCGCGGTGCTGGCCGACCACGGCGTCCACGACGTGCGCGTGGAGCTGGGCCCGGACGCGGCGGCCCCGGCCCGCGCGACGGTCACCGGCGCGCTCGGCGACGGGAAGCCGTTCAGCTACCCGCTGACGGTGACGAGCGAAGACGGCCGCTGGACGGTCGCCTTCACCCCGCCACTCCCGTAGTCACGCCTCGCGCAGGTGGGCTTCGATCCGGTCCACCTTGGCCTGGAGCTGGCCTTCGAAGCCGGGGCGGATGTCCGCTTTCAACACCAGGCCGACCCGCGCCGAGCCTTCGCCCGCCGCCTCCACCGCGCGCTTGACGACGTCCATCACCTCGTCCCACTCGCCTTCGATGTTCGTGAACATCGCGTTGGTCGAGTTGGGCAGGCCCGATTCCCGGACCACCTTGACCGCCTTCGCGACGGCCTCGCTCACCCCGCCGTCGGGCTCTCCCCCGGACGGGCTCACGCTGAACGCGACGATCATGCTCGGAAGTCCCTTCTTCGGTGTTCTTTCCGCCGGTCGTGCGACACCCGCCGGTACCCGCTGGTAACTTCGCGTGTCATGAACCGTCCGCTGCCGTTCGACCCGATCGCCCGCGCGGCACAGCTCTGGGAAGCCCGGATCGGGCCGTCCGGCACCATGGCCGCGGTCACCGGCGTGATGCGCGTCCAGCAGATCATCCAGTCCGCGGTGGACGGCGCGCTCAAGCCGCACGGCCTGACCTTCGCCCGGTACGAAGCACTGGTGCTGCTCACCTTCGCCCGCAGCGCCAGCCTGCCGATGCGGGTGATGGGCGAACGGCTCCAGCTGCACCCCACCAGTGTCACCAACATAGTCGACCGGCTGGAGCGCGACGGTCTCGTCAAGCGCGTCCCGCACCCGACGGACCGGCGCACGACGCTCGTCGAGATCACCGACGAAGGCCGCAAGCGCCGGGAGTCGGCGACGGCCGCGGTCACCGAGATCGACTTCGGCCTCAGCGGGCTGACCGACCGGCAGACCGAGCAGCTCACCGACCTGCTGACGAAGGTCCGCCGCGCCGCCGGGGACTTCACCGAATAACGCGGAAAGGCCCGCGCTCGGCGAGCGCGGGCCTTTCTCATGCACTGGGATCAGGCGGCGACGGGTTCCTTGACCTGGAACAGGCCGACACCGCCGTGGGTCAGCCGCTGCGGGCCGTCGAGCTTGCCGTTGCGCAGCGCCCACTTCTCGAACAGCCACGTGAACAGCGGCGGGATGCTCGCGAGCAGGGCGAGGACCAGCGTCTTCGGGCGCCAGCCGAGCGGCTTCGCCACGGACAGGGAGACGACCACGTAGAGGACGAAGATCACGCCGTGCACCATGCCGATGACGGGCACGCCGCCCTCGCCGGAGGAGTGGACGACGTACTTGAGGAACATCCCGACAAGCAGCGCCGCCCAGGACAGGGCTTCGGCGACTGCGGCCACGCGGAAAACTAGAGCGGCCTTGCTGGACACTTCTTCCTCCTGTGGGGTCTCACCACTGTGGTTGTTGCGCAAAAAACGCCCGACGCACCGTCCAAGGCGGACTGCCTGTGGACGTCAACGGCGCTGTCGGACGTGTTGGTACCAGTGTGAGGCGTGACGGCCCTCACGGGAACACCGGGGCCCGTGACCCTGCTCACGACCGTGGTCCATTGTGGTCTGGACCACGGCCGTGAGGGTCCGTTGTCTACTCCGCGCAGGGCGAAACCGGGGCGGACGCGGGTGACGTCCCCCACGTCGCCGCGGCGGCGTCGGCGGTCAGGCGGAAGTCGAGCGTCGCGCCGCGCTTCAACTGGTCCACGTTGACGTACACGCGGTCACTGGCACGCGACTCGACCTCGAGGCCCGAGACGTACTGCAGCTTCGAGCCGTCCGCGCCGGGTGCCTTGATCGTGACGTCGCGCCCGTTCTCCAGGTGCAGCACCGACTTCTCGAACCGCGGCGCGTTCAGCACGAAGTTCCCGGTCCCCGGGACGGCCGGGTAGAGCCCGAGCGCGCTGAAGACGTACCAGGCCGACATGGTGCCGAGGTCGTCGTTGCCGGTGACGCCGTTGGGCGCGTTGGTGAACAGCGTGTGCGCGGCCCGCACGACCGCCGACGTCTTCGCCGGCTGCCCGGTGAGCGCGTACATCCACGGCGAGTGCAAGTCGGGCTCGTTGTTCGGGTTGTAGCGGAACTGGTCGTAGTAGTCGTACGGGCCGACGACCCAGTTCTCGCGCACCGCCGTCGCCGGGTTCTTCACCAGTTCGTCGTAGGCGAAGAAGTCGTCGAGGCGCTTGCCGATGGCCGCCGGGCCGCCCATGCGCCGCTCCAGGCCGGGCACGTCCTGCTGGACGAGCCACTGGTACTGCCAGGCCGTGCCCTCGTGGAAGCCGTCCTGGCTCTGCGGGCTGTACGGCTTGTCGGCGGGTGAGAACCAAGCGCCGCCGAGGACCTTCGGCCGGAAGAAGCCGGTGAAGCCGCGGTCGGTCTGCGTTTCGTCCCACAGCGTCCGGTAGGTCCGGCCCTTCTCCTTCAGCGCGGCGGCGTCGTCCTTCTTGCCGAGCGCGGCCGCCATGACCGACAGCGAACAGTCACCGAGCGCGTACTCCAAGGTGGCCGACGCGCCGTGGTTCGGGTCGGTGTCCTGGCCCTTCTTGGGGAAGTCCGGGTCGTACTGGACGAAGCCGTCCGCCTGGTAGCCGGCGTTGCCCGAGCGGCCCTGGAACGGCGAGGACGCCGGCGGGATCTGCGTCGAGTTCTGCAGGAGCGCCTGGTAAGCGTGCATCTCTTCGCCCGACAGCGCACCGAACCGCCAGAGGTCCACCAGGAACGGCGTGACCGGGTCTCCGGTCATCGTGTTCGTCTCCTGGCTCGCGTACGCCCACCGCGGCAGCCAGCCGCCCTGGTCGTGGATGGCGAGGATGCTCTTGGCGATGTCCTTGGCGCGGCTGGGCCGCAGCAGCGCCAGGAGCTGGTTCTGGGAGCGGTAGGTGTCCCACAGCGAGAAGAAGTCGTAGTAGGTCCAGCCGACCGCGCGGTGGATCTTCTTGTCGAAGCCGTAGTAGCGGCCGTCGGCGTCGTTCGCCGTCAGCGGCTGCAGCAGCGCGTGGTAGAGCGAGGTGTAGAAGACCGTGCGGTCGTCGGTCGAGCCGCCCTTGATATCCACAGTGGACAGTTCGTGCCGCCAGGTGCGCTGGACGGCGTCCTCGGCCGCGTCGAACGACCGGATCTTCTCCGACGCCAGGTTGACCCGCGCGCCCTGCGCGTCCACCTGGGAGATGGCGGTGGTCGCGGTGACCTGCCCGCCACCCGCGAACGTCAGCCACGCGCCGCGCAAGCCGGCGCCGCCCTTCGACTCGCGGCTGCCCGGGGTCCCCCCGTCCGGCGACCACGTACCGGAGGAGTTGAACGGCTTGTCGAACTTCGTCGTGAAGTACGTCGTGTAGGCCTTGCCGCCGCAGAACGCCTGCGACTCCACGGTTCCTTCGACGGTCCGGTCGTCGACGACCCGGATGCTGCTGCCGGTGACGGGTTCCTTGTCGTTGGCCTGCCCGACGTTGACGAAGACGTTCGCGTCCCCGGGTTTCGTGAAGGTGTACCGCTCGACGCCGGCACGCGTGGCCGCGGTCGTCTCGACGTCGACGCCGCCGTAGCCGGTCAGGTGGACCTTGTAGTAGCCGGGTTTGCCGACTTCGCCGTCGTGGGTGAACGGCGCCGCGTAGAGCTTCTGGTCGAAAGTGGACGCTTTCGTCGTGTCGAACGCCTTGCCGGGGCCCACTTCCCCGGTCGTCGGCAGCGTCGAGACGAGCCCGCCCTGCTCCCAGCAGCCCGCACCGGACAGGAAGAAGTGCCCGAACCCGCGGATGGCGGTATCGGTGTAGCGGTAGCCGGCGTAGTGCGACGTGATCGGGCTGACCTGCGTCATCCCGAAGGGCGCCGAGGCGCCCGGGAAGGTGTTGCCTTCGTCCTGCGTGCCGATGAACGTGTTGACGGCGTCGAGGGAGTCGCCCCCGGACGCTTCGGCCACGACGGGACTCACCCCCGTCGCCACCACGGCGAGCGTCAGCGCGCCCGCCAGGACCTTGCTCTTCACTGAGCTTCCTCTCGATGCCAGGAAAGGCCGCCCGCGCGAGGCGGGCGGCCTTTCACAGGGGAATCACTACGCTCCGACGCCGATCGCGAACACGTGCAACGCGCCGCCGCTGACGTTGGCCGGCAACGTCACGCTGGCCACCGTCTTGCCCGCGTCCAACGTGATCGGGTTGGTGCCGAACACCATCGTGCGGATCTGCTGCGGGTCGCCGCCCGAGGCGTTGCGGTACGGCGTCGACAGCACGATGCGGTTGCCGAAGGCCGGCTGTGCTCCGCCGCCGCCGAGGGTCCAGTCGGAGAACCCGATCGTGGCCGTCGACGTCGTGCCGTCGGTGTAGGTCACCGTCAGCGTTCCCGACGCGTTGCCGTTCGACGCCGAGCCGAGCAGCGCGAGCCGGCCCGAACCGGTCACGTTCACCGTCTGGCCGCCGGCGACGACGTTGTCCGGGTCGCCCGCCGGGAACGACGGCCAGGTGAACTTGATGCCGTCACTGGTGACCGTGCCGCCCGGGGTGGCGCCGGCCGCCGCGAGGGCGTCGGCCGAGTAGCTCCAGCCGCCGCCGTCGAAGTTGGCCGCGCCCGAGTTCGAATCCGGGGAGATGCCGGCGTTGTTGACCGTGGCCAGCCAGCTGTTCGGCTGCGCCACCAGCACCGTCAGGACGGCTTGCGAGGACGCGACTCCCGGCGCGGAGAACGTCACCGGGATGCGGCGGGCGCCGTCGGCGAGGCCCGCCGGGACGCTGACCGTCAGCTCGGCCTGGGCCTTGCCCGCGGCGGGCACCGCGATGCTGCCCGTCGCCGGGGTCAGCGTGATCCCGTCGACGCTGCCCGCGCTGTAGGTCCAGGTCCGGGCGACGCCCGAAAGGTCCTGGACCCCCACGGATGCCTTGGACGTCGACCCCGCGGGCGTCACCGCGCGGGCCGGGTCCACGAAGGACAGGCTCGGCTTCTCCTGCTCGCGGAACGACGGCGGGGCGTCGGCCGTCGCGCTGCCCCACGAGGTCGCCGTGGCGGACCGCGTGTAGTCGAGCGTGCCACCGCTGGAGATCAGCGCCTCCGGCAGCCACGCCTTCGCCGCCGCGCCACCGTTGACCTTCAAGCTGCCCACGTAGTCGCCGGTGCCCGGCGCGTTGATCGTGATCTTCTTGCCCGCGCCGGTCGTGAGCACGGCGTGCTCGAAGCGCGGGGTGACGAGCAGCGTCTCGGCGCGGCCCGGGATCTCCGGGTAGATGCCGAGCGCCGACCAGACGTACCACGCCGACATCTGGCCGAGGTCGTCGTTGCCGATCAGGCCTTCGGGACGCGGGTTGTACAGCTCGTCCATCGAGCGGTGCACGATCGACTGGGTCTTGGCCGGCGCGCCCGCGTACGAATACACGTACGGCGCATTGGAGTTCGGCTCGTTGCCCATGAAGGCGTACGGCTCCTGCGTGCCCGCGTTCAGCTGCGTGAAGAAGGTGTCCAATCGGGACTGCGTCGCGGTGTCGCCGCCGAACGCCGTCACGACGCCGCCGAGGTCGTAGGGCACCATCCACTCGTACTGCGCGCCGTTGCCCTCGACCCAGCCCTGCGAGCTGGCGGGGTCGTAGGTGCCGGCGAACGAGCCGTCCGCGTTGCGCGGCTGCAGGTGCCCGGTCCCCGGGTTGTAGAGGTTCTGCCAGTTCTGCGCGCGCTTCATGAAGGTCGTGTACGTCGCGCTGTCGCCGAGCCGCTTCGCGAACTGGGCGATGGAGAAGTCGGCGCTGGTGTATTCAAGGGTGTCCGCGCCGGCGCCCGGCACGTACCCGAGCTTCTGGTAGTCGTCGAGGCCCGGCCGCTCGGTGTAGCCCTGCGTCGGCTGGGTGGCGCCCTTGATCATGAGCAGCAACGCCTTCTGGGCGTCGAAGTCCCGCGCGCCGAACGCGTACGCGCTGGAGACGATGATGTGGTAGGGGTCGCCGTTCATGACGCCGGTGTAGTCGTTGGCGACCGTCCAGCGGTCCCACGAGCCGCCCTGCTCGGCGTAGGCCATCATCGACCGGACGATGTCCGAAGTCTCCTTCGGGTCGATCGTCGCCAGCAGCGGGATCTCCGAGCGGTAGATGTCCCAGCCGGAGAAGTTGGTGTACATCGCGTGGCCCTTGTCGGCCGTGTGGATCCGGCCGTCGAAGCCGATGTACTGCCCGTTGACGTCGGAGAAGACGTTCGGCTGGATCAGCGAGTGGTACAGCGAGGTGTAGAACGTCGTCAGGTCGGCGTCCGAGCCGCCGGTGACGGCGATCTTGCCCAGCTGCGTGTTCCACGCCTGGCGCGCGCCCGCCGCGACGGTGTCGAAGGACTTGCCGGTGTTCTCCGCCTTCAAGTTCGCCTTCGCGCCGTCGACGGATACAAAGGACAGTCCGACCTGGACGTTCACCTGGGCGCCGTTGAGGTTGGCGAAGGTGACGTACCCGCCGCTGCCTGGGCCGCTGACCGTGGTGTTCTGCTGCTTGGCGGTGGTGGTGCGCGCGATCGACGCGTTCACGCCGTTGGGCTGCGCGACCTTCGCTTTGGCCCCACCGGTTTCCGCGGCCTTGTTCGGCGTCACGGCCCCGTTCTTCCAGGTGCCGATGGACGCGAACGGCGTGTCGAACTTGGCCGAGAAGTAGACGCGGTAGCTGTTCTGCGCGCCGCAGAAGCGGCCGCTGGTGGCCCAGCCGCTGATGGTGTCCTTGCCGATGGTGATCGACGCGTCGTCGGTGCCGTTGACCGAGCCGGAGGTGTTGACCAGCAGCGTCGAGGACGCGCCGGCCGGGTAGGTCAGCCGCGCCGAGCCGGTGCGCTGGGTCGCGCTCAGCTCGACCTTCGCTCCACTGTCGAGGGTGACGTCGTAGGCGCCGGCGGTCGCGTGTTCGTTGGCGTGCGAGAACTTCGACGTGTAGTGCGCCGGGTCGGTCGCCGGGGAAGTCGTCACTTCACCGACATAAGGGATGAACGGGATGTCCTCATAGGTCGAACAGCCGGCGCCCGAAAGGTGGGTCAGGCTGAATCCCGTGAGGGCGTTGTCGTCGTAGAAGTACCCGCCCGGCTGGGATTTCACCGTGTCCGGGCTCCACTGGACCATGCCGAACGGCGCGACCGCGCCCGGGAACGTGTTGCCGGCACCGCCCCCGGTGCCGTGGTCGGCCCCGCCGGGCCGGGTGCCCACGAAGGGGTTGACCCACTTCGCGAAATCGGTGTTCTGAGCTGCCGCTGCGGGGACAGCGGGAGCCACCGCTGCCGTCACCGCCAATGCCAAAAAGGTCATACCGGCTCTCAAGCGCAATCGCGCCATGGCCATCGCCTCTCACCTCGTCAGCGCGACCGAAATGACAACCTTGTCGCGCAGTCGGTCGAACGGGGCAACCTTGGGCAGCGGCTCACCAGACAGTCAAGGGTCGCGTCAAGACCTGTCCACTTCGGGACAGCATGATCAGCCGTCTGACCTACGACGTCAGTAGCCGAATCGGCACAATTCGCGCGTGAAGCGTTGACAAGCCACCGACGGGTGGCGTTCAATCCCGGTCACTATGACAACGTTGTCTCCTCCCGGCCGGGACCGGGACGGTGCCCCGCGCACCGCGAGCAGGCGCGCCACCATGAGCGACGTGGCGCGGCTGGCGGGCGTGAGCATCAAGACCGTCTCGCGCGTGGTCAACGACGAACCGGCGGTGCACCCGGACACCGCCGAGCGGGTGATGGCGGCCATCGAGCAGCTGGGGTTCCGGCGCAACCTGGGCGCGCGCAACCTGCGCCGCGGGTCGACGACCGGCACCATCGGGCTGATCGTGGAAGACGTCGGCAACCCCTTCTACTCCGAGCTGAACCGCGCGGTCGAGCGCATCGCGACGTCGTTCGGCCGCCAGGTGCTCACCGGCTCGTCCGAGGAGAACTCCGACCGCGAGCGCGAGCTCGTGCTGGAGTTCTGCGCGCGGCGGGTGGACGGCATCCTCGTCGTCCCGGCCGGCCTGCAGCACGGCTACCTGGTGCCGGAGATGCGCGCGGGCACGCCGGTGGTGTTCATCGACCGGCCGGCCGGCGACATCGTCGCCGACACGGTGCTGGTGGACAACCTCGGCGGCACCATCGAGGCCGTCACCCACCTGGCGAAGCACGGCCATCGGCGGATCGCGTTCCTCGGCGACAGCCCCGACATCTTCACCGCGGCCGAGCGCCTGCGCGGGTTCCGCGAGGGCTGCGTCCGCAACGGCATCTCCTACGACGAGTCGCTGGTCTCGATGCGGACGCCGACGCAGGAGGGCATCGGCGACGCCGTGAAGCGGCTGCTGCACGGACCGGACGCGGCCACCGCCGTGATCGCGGGCAACAACCGGGTCGCCGTGCACCTGCTGCGCGCGCTGGCCCACGCCGAGTACCGCCCGGCGATGGTCGGCTTCGACGACTTCGAGCTGGCGGACCTGCTCGACCCGCCGGTCACCGTGATCGCGCACGACGTGAGCGCGCTCGGCCACGCCGCGGCCGAGCTGCTCTTCGCGCGCGTCCAAGGAGATCAGTCCCCGCCCAGAAAGGTAGTCCTGCCCGTGCATCTCGTCGCCCGTGGTTCCGGTGAGGTCGCCCCGTGACCCTCGAACCCATCCGGCTCCCGGCCAACCAGCCGCCGCAGTTCTACCGCGGGGGCGACGCCATCGCGGCGCTGCGCGGCGCGTCGTCGGACAAGAAGTTCGGGCCGGAGGACTGGGTCGCCTCGGCGACCACCATGTTCGGCCAGGACACCAACGGCCTGACCCGGCTCCCGGACGGCGCGTGGCTGCGCGACGCCGTCGTGGCGAACCCGAACGGCTGGCTCGGCGCGAAGCACGTCGAGGCGCTCGGGACGTCGACCGGGCTGCTGGTCAAGCTGCTCGACGCGGGCCAGCGGCTGCCCGTGCACTTCCACCCGGACGACGCGTTCGCGAAGCAGCACTTCGACTCGCACTTCGGCAAGACCGAGGCGTGGATCGTGGTCGGCACGTACGGCGACGACCCGCGCGTGTACCCGGGCTTCAAGGAGACGCTGTCGAAGGACACCGTCTCCGAGTGGACGCGAGAGCAGGACGTGCCGTCGATGCTGGGCGCGCTGAACAGCGTCCCGGTGACCGCCGGCGACACCGTCTACATCCCGGCGGGCCTGCCGCACGCGATCGGCGAGGGCGTCTTCGTCGTCGAGCTGCAGCAGCCGACGGACTTCTCCCTGACGATCGAGTGGCGGGACTTCCTCGCGTCCCCGGAGAAGGGCCACCTCGGGATCGGCTTCGACACGGCGATCCAGGCGCTGGACACGTCCGGCTGGGACACCGAGCGGCTCGAGACGATCATCAAGCGCACGGCGGGCGACCACGCGTCCACTATGGACCTGCTGGCCGGCGGATCGGAGCGGTTCTTCCGAGCCGAGCAGCTTCGCACGGACAAGGTGACAACGTTGTCACTCGACCCGTCGTTCGCGGTGCTCGTCGTCCTCGACGGCGAAGGCACCCTGCGCACCGAGCACGGCGGCGAGCACGCGCTGGCGAAGGGCGACACCTACGTCGTCCCGTTCGACGCCGGCCAGACCGAGCTGTCCGGTGCGGCGACGGTGATCCGGTGCCGTCCGCCGGCGCCGGAAGAGAGGCACGGATGAGCGAAATCCTCCTGGACGCGGTCGACCTGACCAAGCACTACGGATCCGTCGAGGCCCTGCGCGGCGCGTCGTTCCAGGCGCGCGCGGGCGAGGTGACGGCGCTGATCGGCGACAACGGCGCCGGCAAGTCCACCCTGGTCAAGTGCCTCTCCGGCGCGGAGCAGCCGACGTCCGGGAAGATCGTCCTGGACGGGTCGGAGGTGCGCTTCGACTCCCCGACCACGGCCCGGCGGATGGGCATCGAGACCGTCTACCAGGACCTGGCCGTCGCGCCGGAGCTGGACCCGGCCGCGAACCTGTTCCTGGGCCGGGAAATCCACCGCAAGGGCATCCTCGGCAAGCTCGGCATGCTCGACAAAGCCGAGATGCGGCGCCAGGCCGTCGAGGAGTTCCAGCGCCTCGGCGTGACGCTGCAGAGCACCGACGTCCCGATCGGCTCGCTGTCCGGCGGGCAGCGCCAGAGCGTCGCGGTCGCGCGGTCGGTCGTGTGGGCGTCGAAGGTCGTGTTCATGGACGAGCCGACCGCGGCGCTGGGTGTCGTGCAGCGCGAGCGCGTGCTGGACGTCATCAAGAAGGTGCGCGACAAGGGCATCGCCGTCGTGCTGATCAGCCACAACATGCCCGAGGTGCTGTCGGTCGCCGACCGCGTCGAGGTGCTGCGGCTCGGCAAGCGCGTGGCCCGGTTCACCGGGCCGGACACGAAGCTCGAAGACCTCGTCGCCGCGATGACCGGCGCACTCGTGCAGGAGGAGGCGGCGTGAGCGTGTCCACTCCCTCGAAAGAAATCCAGGAGTCGCCCGACGCGGGCTTCGGCAAGCGGCCGCTGGGCAAGCGGCTGGTCGGCGCCAACACGTTCTGGATCGCGCTGGTGCTGGTGGCGCTGATCATCGTGTTCAGCGCGATCGCCCCCGGCGAGTTCGCGACGCTGTTCACCTTCCAGACGCTGCTCATCGAAACCGCGGTGCTGCTGGTGCTGTCGGTCGGGATGACGTTCGTGATCATCACCTCCGGCATCGACCTGTCCGTGGGGTCGGTGCTGATCTTCGCCGGCATGGTCGCCGGCAAGGTGATGGAAGCGATGTCCGGCGGCAACGCGTCGAACGCCGGCTGGGGCGTCATCACCGTCGGCCTGATCGCCGCGGTCGTCGCCGGGACGGCGTGGGGGCTGATCAACGGCTTCCTCATCGCGGTGGCGGGGATCCCGCCGCTGATCGTCACCCTCGGCACGATGGGCGCGGCGCTCGGCTCGGCCTACCTGCTCAACAACGGCTCGGACGTCCGCAGCATCCCGCTGGTGCTCAACCAGACCCTCGGCTACGGCACCTCGTTCGGCATCGTGCCGAACCTGGTCATCGTCGCCGTGGTGATCACCCTCATCGGCGCGTGGCTGCTGCACACCACGAAGTTCGGCCGCTACACCTACGCGGTCGGCTCCAACGCCGAAGGCGCGCGACGCGCGGGCATCGGCGTCACCGCGCACCTGCTGAAGGTGTACACGCTGACGGGCTTCCTGGCCGGGATCGCCGGGTTCCTCTCGCTGGCGTACTACGCGTCGACCACGATCTCGGCGCACACCACCGACAACCTCAACGCGATCGCCGCGGTCGTGATGGGCGGGACGAGCCTCTTCGGCGGTGTCGGCACGGTCCTGGGCACGGTGATCGGCGTGTTCATCCCGGCGGTGCTGAAGAAGGGCTTCAACATCACCCACGTCCAGGACTTCTGGCAGATGATCGCCGTCGGCGCGGTCCTGATCGCCGCCGTCTGGTTCGACCAGCGGCGCCGCCGCCGTCGCAACTCCCGCTGAGTTCCCCGAGTACAAAGAGGTGCTTGTCATGAACTTCTCCAAGACTCTCGTAGCCGCCGGCGCGCTGGCCTCGGCCGCCGCGCTGCTCACCGCCTGCGGGTCCGGCACGGTCGGGCAGAGCGGGTCCGGCGACAGCCAGGCCAACTCGGCCGGTTCGAAGAAGCTGGCGCTCATCCCGGGCGTGCAGGCCGAGCCGTTCTACATCTCACTGCAGTGCGGCGCCGAAGCCGAAGCCAAGAAGCTCGGCTACGAGCTGACCACGCAGGCGCCGCAGAAGTTCGACGCCGCGATGCAGACCCAGCTCGTCAACGCCCTCGGCTCCAACCCGCCGGCCGCGCTGCTCATCGCCCCGACCGACGACACGGCGATGCTCGCGCCGATCCAGCAGGTGAAGGCGCGCGGGGCGAAGATCGTCGAGGTCGACACGTCGCTCAAGGACACGAGCGTCGCCGCGTCGTCCGTCTCCTCCGACAACGCTTCGGGCGGCAAGCTCGCCGCCCAGACGATGGCGAAGCTGGCCGCCGGCAAGAGCGGCTCGGTGCTGGTCCTCGACACGATCGCCGGCACGTCCACCACGGCGGCCCGCGCGAAGGGCTTCGAGGACGAGCTGAAGAACACCCCGAACCTGAAGTCGATCGGCGTCCAGTTCACCCAGAACGAGCCGGAGCAGGCCGCGGCGAAGGTGACGGCGGCCCTGTCGTCGACGCCGGACCTCATCGGCGTCTTCGCGACCAACCTGAACACCGGGGAAGGCGCGGCGACCGGCCTGCGCAACGCGGGCAAGGTCGGCGCGGTCAACCTGATCGGCTTCGACGCCAGCCCGTCGGAGGTCGAGGGCCTGAAGAACGGCCAGTACCAGGCGCTCATCGCCCAGGACCCGGCCTCGATCGGCACCCAGGGCGTCCAGCAGGCCGTGGCCGCCGTCGAGGGCAAGCCGGTGACGCGGAACCTGACCGCCGAGCTGCACTCGATCACCAAGGCGGACATGGACGCCAACTCGCAGTACTTCTACAAGCAGTCCTGCTGAGGTGTCCGTCAGATCCCTGCGGGTGGTGTGCGCACCGCCCGCAGGGTTCTGACCAGGTGTTTCACCGCCGGTGATCGGTCACCACCGGTCACCGCGGCGGGAGCACCGCTCACCGCACGAACCGTTCCCCCGCGCGGGTGTCCCCCGTCACACTCATCTGCACATGCATTTACACATGCATGATCGCAGGGAGGGTGCGATGAACTACGAACGGCCGGCCAGGCACCGGACGATTTTCGCCGTGGACGTCGAGGGCTACGGCGACCTACGCAGGACGACACCACACCGGCTGGAGCTGCGCGAAGGGCTGTACCGCGCGCTCTGCCGGGCCTTCGAAGACGCCGGCGTCCCGTGGGCGGCCTGCCGGCGCGAAGACTGCGGGGACGGCGTCTTCGTCCTCGCCCCGGCGGAGATCCCGAAGGGGCCCTTCGTCGAGTTCCTGCCCACGGCACTCGCCGTGGCAGTGCACCGGCACAACCTGACCCACCACGCCGAGGCCCGCATCCGGCTGCGCATGGCGCTGCACGCGGGCGAGGTCGCCTACGACGACCACGGCGTCACCGCGCCGGCGATCAACCAGACGTTCCGGCTGCTGGAGGCCGCGCCGCTGAAGGACGCGCTCAAGACTTCGCGCGGGGTCCTGGCGCTGATCACGTCGGCGTGGTTCTACGACGAGGTCGTCCGGCACAGCGACGGCCTCGACCCGAGGACGTTCCGGCCGGTGCCGGTGGCGGTCAAGGAGACCCGTACGACGGGGTGGATCTCCCTGCCCGACCGGCCCTACCCCGTCGACCCGCGGCTGCTGACCGGCGTCCCGGAGCGCGCACCCGGGGCGAACGACTACCGGACCTGGCGTCGCTTGCGCCGCCACGCCAAGGTGCTCGCCGACCGGGAAGGGCCCCCGTAGCCGTAGGATCTACTGCCCTGGACACCGTCGCCGAGGGGAGGCCCGTTGACCGTGCACCTGCGCGCGGCGTCCCGCGCCGACCCGCTGCCGGTGCTCGCCGCCGCCCGCCGGATCACCGACGACCTGCGCGACGGCCTCGCGGGCACCCGCGCGCGCCGCGCGGCCCACGGCCTGCGGCGCCTGTTCGGCTTCCCCGGGCTCGGGCTCACAGACCTCTCCGGTTCGCTGCTGTGGTCGGGGCGGCCCGGGCCGGACGCGGTCGTCGCGACCGTGCTCGACGGCGTGCTCCACAGCGAGGAACCCGGCTCCGCGCCGGACGTCCTCGTGCTGCCGCTGCACGTCCGCGACGAGCTGGCCGGGGCGCTGCTGGTCGTCGGCGACGTCCGGGACGCGGTCGCCGCCCAGGCCGCGGACCTCGTCGTGCAGGCTCTCGAGCGGGGGCGGCTCGAGGCGTCGGCGGACCAGGCGGCGCAGGCCGAGCTGCGGGCGCTGCGGGCCGAGATGTCGCCGCACTTCGTCTACAACGCGCTGACCGTCATCGCGTCGCTGGTGCGTTCGGACCCCGACCGCGCCCGCGACCTGATGCTCGACTTCGCCGACTACACGCGCTACAGCCTCGCTCGCCACGGCGAGTACACGGTCGTCGCCGAGGAGTTCCGCGCCATCGAGACGTACCTCGCGCTGCAGCGGGCGGTGCTCGGCGAACGGCTGCGCGTCCAGGTGCGGGTCGCGCCGGAGATCCTCGCCGTCGCGGTGCCCTACCTGGTGCTGGAGCCGTTGGTGGAGAACGCGATCCGGCACGGCATCGAGCCGCGCTCGGGCACGGGCCTGGTCCAGGTGCACGGCCAGGCGGAAGGGAACGACTGCGTGATCTTCGTCGAGGACGACGGGGTCGGCATGGACCCGAAGCGCGCGGCGGACATCCTGGCCGGGCGCACCGGCGAGGACGACCCCGCCGGTCTCGGACTGGCCAATGTGGACAGACGGCTGCGGGACGTCTACGGCGCCTGGTACGGCCTGACCGTCGAGACCGAGGTCGGCGCCGGGACCCGGGTGATCGTGCGGGTGCCGCGGTTCCAGCCGGGGGTGCTGCCGTGACTTCGCTTCGGGTACTGGCCGTCGACGACCTCGCGCCCGCCCTGGACGAGTTGTGCACCATGCTGCGCGAAGCGCCCGAAGTCGGCGAAGTCGTCGGCGCGAGCGACGCACTGAAGGCGTTGAAGCTGCTTCAGGCGGACCGCTTCGACGCCGTGTTCCTCGACATCTCGATGCCCGGCCTCGACGGGCTCGAACTCGCGTCGCTGCTGGCGAAGCTGAGCGAGCCGCCGGTGATCGTGTTCGTCACCGCGCACGACGGCCACGCGGTGACGGCGTACGGCATCGGCGCGGTCGACTACCTGCTCAAGCCGGTCCGCGCGGAACGGCTGTCGGCGGCGCTGGCGAAGGTGCTGCGGATGGCGACCCCGGCGGCGCGGCCGACCCCGGACGCGATGGCGGCACTGCCGGTGGAGTCGGGCGGCCGGACGCGGTACGTCCGCCGCGACGACGTGCTGTTCGTGGAGGCCCACGGCGACTACGTCCGGCTGCACACGCGGGGCGGCGTCCACCTGGTGCGGATGCCGATCTCGCGGCTGGAGGAGTACTGGGAGGGCACCGGGTTCAGCCGGGTCCACCGCGGGTTCCTGCTGTCGGTGGGCGCGGTGCTGGAGCTGCGCAGCGACAGCGCGGGCGGGCTGCTGGCCCACACGGAGGCGGGTGACGTCCCGGTCAGCCGCCGGCACGCGCGGGACCTGCGCGACCGCCTGCTGGAAGCGGCCCAGCGCGGCCAGCTCGGGCCGGGCGCGCGATGAGCAAGATCCGCCGGGTCGCCGTCACCAGCCCGCAGACCCGCCTCGCCCACGCGCGCCGCCGGTCCCGGCACCGCTGGCGCCAGCCCCGGCTCCCCGCGAGCGACACCCAGCGCGCGACCGCGCTTTACCGCGCGCAACGCCGTCGCGGCATCCCCGCCCTGGTCCTGATGTTCGCCCTCCTCCTCGGCCTGCCCGGCCTCTTCGCGATCTTCCCGGGCCTGGACACCCTGCGGCTGCTGGGAATCCCGGTGTCCTGGCTGATGATCGCGGTCCTCCCCTACCCCGCGATGGCCGTCCTGGCCCGCTGGCAGCTGCGCCGCGCCGAACGCCTCGAGGACGACTAGTGGGGGTCGCGCTCGCCGTCGCCCCCGTCGTGCTCGTGACGCTGCTCATCGGCGTCCGCGGGGTCGCCGCCATGCGCACGACGTCGGACTTCCTCGTCGCGTCCCGCCGGATCTCGCCGTTGGTCAACTCGGCCGCCGTCTCGGGAGAGTACCTGTCCGCCGCCTCTTTCCTCGGCGTCGCCGGGCTCGTCGTCAAGGACGGCATCGGTGCTCTTTGGTACCCGGTCGGCTTCACGGCCGGCTACATCGCGATGCTCGTCCTGGTGGCCGCGCCGATGCGCCGGTCGGGCGCGCTGACCGTCCCCGACTTCGCCGAAGCGCGCCTCAACTCCCCCGCCCTGCGCCGCCTGGCCGCGGTGGTCGTCCTGGTGATCGGCACGATCTACGTCGTCCCGCAGTTCCGCACCGCGGGCCTGGTGCTCGCCGCCGTCGGCGGCACGCCGTACTGGGTCGGCGTGGTGCTGGCCGGCGCCGCGGTCAGCGTCACCCTCGCCCTCGGCGGGATGCGCGCAGCGACGTACGTGCAGGCGTTCCAGTTCGTGCTGAAGCTGCTGCTGTTCCTCATCCCGGCGATCTGGCTGGTGCTGCAGGCCGGCGCGGTCAACCGGGCCGACGCCCTGCACCCCGTCGAGTTCACCCACTTCACCCGCGAGACGCCGGTGCGGTTCGAAGTCGACGTCACCATGGAGATCCGCGAGCCGACCGCCGTGCGCGTCAACGGCGTCCCGCGGACCCTGCCGCCGGGCGAGTTCACCGCGCACAGCCAGGACGACGTCGTGTTCGGCTCGGGTGCGGCGGTTCCGGCGGTCCGCGGCGGCGCCCCGCTCGGCGGGCACGACTGGCAGCGGCCGCTGCTCGACCTCGGCGACGAGGGCTACCCGCTGCTCGGCACGTGGGCCGTGCTCATCGCGACCATGCTCGGCACGATGGGCCTGCCGCACGTCCTCATGCGCTTCCACACCAGCCCGGACGGCCGTGCCGCGCGCCGCACCGCCGCGATCACCGTGGCGCTGCTGGGGATCTTCTACCTCTTCCCCGGCGTCTACGGCGTCCTCGGCCGGGTCCTCGTGCCGGGCCTCTACCTGTCGGGCGCGACGGACACGGTGGTCGTCGCGCTGCCGTACCAAGTGGACAGTGGCTGGGCCGGCGGTCTCTTCACGGCGTTGCTGACGGCGGGCGCGTTCGCGGCGTTCCTGGCGACGTCGCTCGGGCTGCTGCTGGTGATGTCCGGCGCGATCGCGCACGACCTCGTCCCCGGCGGGCTGCGCCGGCTGCGGATCGCGGTGTTCGGCGTCGCCGCGATCATGGTGCTGCTCGCGCTGCGCTCGGCCGAGCTCGACGCCGGGGTGCTCGTCACGTGGGGGTTCACCGTCGCCGCGTCGACGTTCTGCCCGCTGCTCGTGCTCGGCATCTGGTGGCCTCGGCTGACGGCGGCCGGCGGGATCGCCGGCGTGCTGACCGGGCTCGTCGCGTCGTCCGGCTCGATCCTGTTCGCCCTCGCCGGCCCGGACCTGCACGGCTGGGTGGCGATCTTGGTGCAGCAACCGGCACCATGGTCCGTACCGCTGGCATTCGGCGTAATGGCGTTGGTCTCCCTGCGCGGCAGGCCACCCGCCTGGTCGACGGCGGCGATGCTCCGCCTGCACCTGGACGAACCCCGTTCGACGGGACCGCGCGACCGTTCGTCAACCGTTCGTCGTCTGGCGAGGCTGTTGAGCCGCTGAATCTTCACGCGAGACTCACACGTCCCTACGGTGTCGCAGGTCACTTTCCGCAGCGTCGCGAGGAGCAAGCGATGAGCACGACGGACACCGGCGGCGGCCCACCGGACACGTCAGAGACCGTCTGGGAACGCGCCCACGAAAGCACCGAGTTCCGGGAGCTGCGCAGCCGCCTGCGCCGGTTCGTCTTCCCGATGACGGCGGTCTTCCTCCTCTGGTACCTGCTGTACGTGCTGCTCGCGGACTACGCGCACGGCTTCATGAGCACGAAGGTCTTCGGCAACATCAACGTCGGCCTGATCTTCGGCCTGCTGCAGTTCGTCTCGACGTTCGTGATCACCGGCCTCTACGTCCGGTACGCCAACCGGAAGCTCGACCCGGTCGCGGAGAAGATCCGCGAGGACATCGAGGGTGACTCTGCGAAGGAGCAGGCATGACGAACATCGCCGCGGGTGTGGAAGGCAGCAACCCGCTCCTCAACATCCTCATCTTCGCCGCGTTCGTGGTGATCACGCTGGTGATCGTGTTCCGGGCCAGCCGCAACACGAAGACCGCGTCGGACTACTACGCCGCCGGCCGCGCCTTCACCGGCCCGCAGAACGGCATCGCGATCTCGGGCGACTACCTGTCGGCCGCGTCGTTCCTCGGCATCGCGGGCGCGATCGCCATCAACGGCTACGACGGCTTCCTCTACTCCATCGGCTTCCTCGTGGCGTGGCTCGTCGCGCTGCTGCTGGTCGCGGAACTGCTGCGCAACACCGGCAAGTTCACGATGGGCGACGTGCTGGCGTTCCGGATGAAGCAGCGCCCGGTGCGGGCCGCGGCCGCGACGTCGACGCTGGCCGTGTCGTTCTTCTACCTGCTGGCGCAGATGGCCGGCGCGGGTGGTCTCGTCGCGCTGCTGCTCGGCGTGGAAGGCGGGGGCGCGCAGGCCATCGTGATCGCCGTGGTCGGCATCATCATGATCGCCTACGTCCTGATCGGCGGCATGAAGGGCACCACCTGGGTGCAGATCATCAAGGCCGCGCTGCTGATCGTCGGCGCGCTCGTGATCACCCTGTGGGTGCTCGGCAAGTACAACTTCAACTTCTCCAGCCTGCTGCAGGCCGCCGTGGACAAGGCGGGCAAGGCCGGCGAGACGCTGCTCGGCCCGGGCAAGCAGTACGGCGCCACCGGAACGTCCAAACTGGACTTCTTCTCCCTCGGCATCGCGCTGGTGCTGGGCACCGCCGGTCTCCCGCACGTGCTGATGCGCTTCTACACGGTGCCGACGGCCCGCGACGCGCGGCGCTCGGTGGTCTGGGCGATCGTGCTGATCGGCGTGTTCTACCTGTTCACGCTGGTGCTGGGCTACGGCGCCGGTGCGCTGGTCGGGCCGGACACGATCAAGAAGGCACCGGGCGGGGTCAACTCCGCGGCGCCGCTGCTCGCGCTCGAACTGGGCGGGCCGGTGCTGCTGGGCCTGATCTCCGCGGTCGCCTTCGCGACGATCCTCGCGGTGGTCGCCGGCCTGACGATCACGGCGTCGGCGTCCTTCGCCCACGACGTCTACGCGAACGTCGTCAAGCGCGGCAAGACGTCGCCGGACTCCGAGGTCAAGGTCGCCCGGATCACCGCGGTGGTCATCGGCGCCCTCGCCATCGGCGGCGGCATCCTGGCCAACGGGCAGAACGTCGCGTTCCTGGTCGCGCTGGCCTTCGCGGTTGCGGCGTCGGCGAACCTGCCGACGATCCTCTACTCGCTGTTCTGGAAGCGGTTCAACACCCAGGGCGCGCTGTGGTCGATCTACGGCGGCCTGGCCATCACGATCGTGCTGATCGTGTTCTCGCCGGCGGTGTCCGGCAAGAGCACGTCGATGATCAAGACGGTGGACTTCGCCTGGTTCCCGCTGAGCAACCCCGGCATCGTCTCGATCCCGGCCGCGTTCATCCTGGGCTGGCTGGGCACGATCCTGTCGAAGGAGCACGACGAGAAGAAGTACGCCGAGATGGAGGTCCGCTCCCTCACCGGCGCGGGCGCCGAGAAGGCTGTCGTCCACTAGTTGCACCGACCCCGAAGGGCCGTCGCGAGGGTGTTCCCGATCCCCTCGCGGCGGCCTTCGGCCATCAGTACGGCAGTTTTCCTTCGGCGACCCCCGCGAGCGTCGCTTCGAGCTGCTTGCGGACGTACTGCCACAGCCCGCCGCCGAGCGAAATCCTCGCCACCCCCAGTTCGGCGAGGCCGCTGAGCCCCGGGCTGCCCGGCCACGCCGGCGCGTTGACGGCGCCGCCGACGCCCTGCACGAACGCCGCGAGCACCTCGGGGGTGCGCAGGTGGATCGGGTAGACGCAGTCGGCGCCCGCGTCGAGGTACGCCCGCGCCCGGGCGATGCCGTCGGCGAGGTGGTCCTTCGGGTCGACCCCGCGGAAGGAGTCGACGCGGGCGTTGATCACCAGGCCGTCACCCGCCGCGTCGCGCAGGGCGGCGATCCGCTCCGCTTGCTCCGCGACCGGCCGCACCCCGCCGGTGGCGTGGTCGGTGTCCTCGAAGTTGCAGCCGACCGCGCCGGCGTCGGCCAGCCGTCCGGCCAGCTCGGCGCCGGAGAGGCCGTAGCCCGACTCGGCGTCGACGGTCACCGGCACGCTCACGGCGTTCGCGATGCGTCTCGCCGCGGCGAACATCTCGTCCGCGGGAGCCTGCTCGCCGTCGGCGAACCCGAGCGCGGCGGCCACGGCGACCGAGCTGGTCGCGACGGCCGCGAACCCGGCGGCCTCGACGAGCTTGGCCGTGTCGGCGTCCCACGCGTTCGGCAGGATCAGGGGCTTACCGGGGACGTGCAGCGCCTTCAGCGCGGCGGCCGTCACGAGTCGCGCTTCGGGAGCGGCGTGTGGCTGGTGATCGTCATGCGGTTCCAGCTGTTGATCGCGATGACCTCCCACGCGACCGCCTGGTACTGCTCCTCCGTGAACACTCGCGCGGCTTCTTCGTAGACGTCGTCGGGGACGGTCTGGGTCGCGGACAGCTTGGTCATCGCCTCGGTGAGGGCGAGGGCGGCCTGCTCCTGCTCGGTGAAGAGGTCCGTCTCGCGCCAGCCGTCGAGCACGAACAGCCGACGCGGCGACTCGCCCAGCTCCAGGGCGTCGCGGGAGTGCATGTCGAGGCAGTACGCGCAGCCGTTGATCTGGGACGCGCGGGTCTTCACCAGTTCGAGCAGCTTGGGGTCGAGGCCGGCGTTCGCCCCGGCCTTGTTGACCTCGGCCTGCAGGTTCGCCATCGCCTGGTAGAGCTCGGGCGCGTGCCCGAGACCGATTCGCTTCGTCATGGTGTCCACGCTAGTGCGAACTGGTCCACGGGTATGGTCCAGTGACATGGCAGATTCGTGGTCCAGTTCCGGCCTCGACGTCCACCTCGGCTGGGAGCCGTCGACCGGCCGGAGCGGCCTCGCCGACGCGATCCGGACGGCGATCCGGGAGGGCCGGTGGCAGCCCGACGCGGCGGTGCCCTCGACCCGCGCGCTGGCGTCCGACCTGGGCATCGCGCGCGGCACGGTGACGCGGGTGTACGCCGACCTGGCCGCCGAGGGCTACCTGCGCACGGCCCAGGGCGCGCCGACCCGCGTGGCGACGGCGGGCTCGCTGCCCCAGTCCGCGCCGAGGCAGGCACCCCGCGACCCGGCACCGCGCTGGGACCTGCGACCGGGCCGGCCGGACCTGACGGCGTTCCCCCGCCAAGCGTGGATCACCGCGACCCGGCGCGCCCTGCTGCGGACCCCGGCGTCGGCGTTCGGCTACGAGTCGGAGCTGGGCGCGCCCGAGCTGCGGGACACCCTGGCGGGCTACCTCGCCCGGGCCCGCGGGGTGGTCGCCGACCCGGCGCGGATCGTGGTGTGCCACGGGTATTCGCACGCGATCGCGGTGCTGTCCCGGGTCCTGTTCTCCTTGGGCATCGGCGAAATGGCGTTCGAGAACCCGTCGTTGGGCATGTACCGCTCGATCGCGGCGGCGCAGGGCCCCCGGGTGGTCGGCGTACCGGTGGACGAGGACGGCCTGGACGTGTCCGCTTTGGACAGTCCGGCGGTGGTGGTGACGGCGGCGCACCAGTACCCGACGGGGGTGACGCTGGCCCCGCACCGCCGAGCGGCCCTGACCCGCTCCGGCGCGATAGTCCTGGAGGACGACTACGACGGCGAGTTCCGCTTCGACCACCAGCAGGTCGGGGCGTTGCAGGCGCTGGCCCCGGAGCGGGTGGTGTACGCGGGAACGGCGAGCAAGACCCTCGCGCCCGCCTTGCGCCTCGCGTGGCTGGTGCTGCCCCGGAAGCTGGTGGAGCCGGTCCGCGCGGCGATGGCCGACACCGGCTCCCGCCCGGCATTGCTGAACCAGCTGGCACTGGCGGAGCTGATCGACTCGGGCGCGTATGACCAGCACGTGCGCCGCAGCCGGGCGGAGTACCGCTCGCGCCGGGTCCGGCTGCTGGCGGCGTTGCCTGATTCGGTCCGCCCTCAGGGCATCGCGGCGGGGTTGCACTTGTTGTTGATGCTGCCCCCGGAGGGCCCGTCGGAGGCAACGGCATTGGCGGCGTGCCGCCGGCGAGCGATCGGAATCGAGGGGCTGGACGGCTATTGGATGGGCAACGAGCGTCAGGGAGGCTTGATAGTCGGCTACGCGGCGACGCCCAAGCACGCGTTCGCGGGCGCGACCCAGACGCTGGTGGAGGCGCTGTGGGAGATCACCGCCTAGCCGCGCGCCACGCTTCCCGGTTCCCCCGCCATCTACTTCCCCGCCGCGCTCGCGGCGAATGCCGCCTCCGCCTCCAGCCACCTGACCGCAGGCCGCTTCAGCCGCTCATCGGCCCTTCTTACCCGCCGTCCTCCCGCGCGGGCTGTTGCTGCCACCGGCGCCCTCACTCCGGCCCTCCAAAAACCGCCGCCCGCCCGGCCGTCCGCGGGCCGCCCCACCGGAGCGGCCCGCGGTCACCGTCAGAACCAGCAGCCGGGCCGGACCCGGATCAGTTCCGTCCGCAGCACCGGCGTCCCATCGACCGGCGCGGGATCCTCCGCGGTCGGCTGGATCCCCCCGGCGGCCACCTTGTCGAGCGTCTTCAGCCCTTCGGCCCCGACCGTGCCGAAGACCGTGTAGTTCGGCCGCAGCGCGGAATCGCCGTACACGACGAAGAACTGCGAACCGTTCGTGTCCGGCCCGGCGTTGGCCATCGCCAGCAACCCGCGCGCGTACACCCGGCGCGCGCCGGTCGGATCGGTCGGCGCCGGCGGCAGGTCCACCGGCAGCTCGTCCTTGTACTTGTACCCCGGCCCGCCCTCCCCGGTGGCGCTCGGGTCGCCGCACTGCAGGACCTTCAACGTCGGGTACGCGGTCAGCCGGTGGCACACCGTGTGGTCGTAGAACCGGTGCCGCGCCAGGTGCAGGAAGCTCTGCACGGTGCACGGCGCCTTCGCGCGATCGAGCGTCAGCGGCAGCGCGCCCTGACTGGTCGGAACCGCGACGTCCACCTTCCCGCGGCTCGGCGTGTGCCGCGGATCGGGCGGCAACGGCACCGGCCGCGAAGCCGGCTCATCCGGCGTTTCGGTGTACTGGCACGGCCCGTGCGTCGTCTTCGGCGGCGGCGCATCGGCCGCGGTGGCGACGCCGTTGCCCGCCACGAACAACGCGCCGGCCGCCAGCGCGGTGACGAGTGTCTTCTTCATCCTGCACGCCCTCCCAGTGATCGCCCGGTTCCGGAGCGTCCCGCAGTCTAGGGCCCGCCACCGACAGGAATAACCGGCGAAAGTCGCCCCTGTCAGCCCATCGGGTGAATCGGAAGGCCGGAACCCCGGAAATTGTCGGACCCCCGGCGCACGATGTGGATCACGCGGCAAACCCGCCGCACCAAGAAGGGGGAAGTCATGGCAAACCGCCGAAGAACCATTGCGGCGACGGCCTTTTCACTGCTGGTCGGGATCGCGGTGGCAGTCCGGAAGCGGCGACAGCCTCCGCAGACCGCCCGCCAGCGCAGACTCTTCCCGCCCGCCCCGCAAATCCGCGGCCGGCTGTCACCACGCGGCGAGGCATCAGCGCCGCAGATCCACGACCGCCCTGCCGATCAGCCCCGCGCGGCAAACCCCTGGCCCCACGACCACCCCACCAACCAGCCCCCGCGAGGCGAAACCTCAACCCCGCAGATCCGCGATCAGCGCATCCGCAGCAGCGAACGGATCGATCTCCCGCGCCACCACCCGCTCGGCCACCCCGGCCAGCCGCCCACCACCCCGCAGGTCGGCCAGCTCGGCCCGCAACCGCCGCACGGCGATCGCCTCCACCTCGTCGCGCGCCCGGGCGATCCGGCGCCGGGCCAGCTCGTCGTGCGCCACCAGCCAGTCGTGGTGGGCGGCCAGCGCCGCCACCACCTCGTCGACCCCTTCACCCTTGGCCGCGACCGTCCGCACGATCGGCTGGCGCCAGCTCGCGCCCCGGATCTCGCGGCGCGCCAGCGAGATCATCTGCTTGAGGTCGTGCACCGTCGCGTCGGCGCCCTCGCGGTCGGCCTTGTTCACGACGAACACGTCGGCGATCTCCAGCACCCCGGCCTTCGCGGCCTGGATCCCGTCGCCCATCCCCGGCGCGAGCAGCACCACCGTGGTGTCGGCCAGCTTCACGACGTCCACTTCGGACTGTCCGACGCCGACGGTCTCGATCAGCACCACGTCGAAGCCGGCGGCGTCGAGCACGCGCACCGCCTGCGGGGTCGCCCACGACAGCCCGCCGAGGTGCCCGCGGGTGGCCATCGAGCGGATGAACACGCCGGGGTCGGTGGCGTGCTCGGTCATCCGGATCCGATCACCGAGCAGGGCACCGCCCGAAAACGGCGAAGACGGGTCGATCGCGAGCACCCCGACCCGCTTGCCCTCCGCGCGCAACGCGGTGAGCAGCGCCGACGTCGAGGTCGACTTGCCGACGCCCGGCGGACCGGTGAGCCCGACGACCCGGGCCCGCCCGGTGTGCGGGGTCAGCGCCCGCGCGATCTCGGCGACGCGGGGATGGGCGTCCTCGACGAGCGACAGCAGCCGCGCGACGGCACGGTGCTGCCCGTCCCGCGCGCGGCCGACCAGGTCGTCGAGGTCGAGTTCACCGGCCACTTACGCGGACGGCACCCGCAGCAGGAGGGCGTCGCCCTGGCCGCCGCCACCGCACAGCGCGGCCGCGCCGAGCCCGCCACCGCGGCGGCGCAGCTCGTGGATGAGGTGCACGGCGAGGCGGGCACCGGACGCGCCGATCGGGTGGCCGAGAGCGATGGCACCTCCGTTGACGTTGACCTTCTCCGGGTCGAGGCCGAGCTTCTCGGTCGAAACCAGCCCGACGGCGGCGAAGGCCTCGTTGATCTCGACGAGGTCGAGCGCGTCGGCGCCGAGCTTCGCCTTCGCCAGCGCGGCGAGGATGGCGTTGGACGGCTGCTCGTGCAGGCTCGCGTCCGGCCCGGAAACGACGCCGTGCGCACCGATCTCGGCGATCGGCGTCAGGCCGAGCTCCTCGGCCTTCGCCTTGCTGGCCACGACGACCGCGGCGGCGCCGTCGGAGATCTGCGACGCCGAGCCCGCGGTGATGGTGCCGTCGGAGGCGAAGGCGGGACGCAGCTTCGCGAGGCCTTCGGCGGTGGTGTCGGCGCGGACGCCCTCGTCGGTGTCGAAGACGACCGGGTCGCCCTTGCGCTGCGGGATGGAGACCGGCGCGATCTCGTCGGCGAAGTAGCCGTTCTTGATCGCCTCGGCGGCGCGCTGGTGCGAGCGGGCGGAGAACGCGTCCTGCTGCTCGCGGGTGACGCCGTAGCGGGAGTTGTACTTCTCCGTCGAGGCGCCCATGGCGACCTGGTCGAAGGCGCAGAAGAGACCGTCGTAGGCCATGTGGTCGACGAGCGTGGTGTCGCCGTACTTGAAGCCGGAGCGGGACTTCGGGAGCAGGTGCGGCGCCTGGGTCATCGACTCCTGGCCGCCGGCGACGACGAGGTCGAACTCGCCCGCGCGGATCAGCTGGTCGGCGAGCGCGATGGCGTCGAGGCCGGAGAGGCAGACCTTGTTGATCGTCAGCGCGGGCACGCTCATCGGGATGCCCGCGGCGACCGCGGCCTGGCGCGCGGGGATCTGGCCGGCGCCGGCGGTCAGCACCTGGCCCATGATCGTGTACTGCACCGCGTCCGGGGCGACCCCGGCGCGTTCGAGGGCCGCCTTGATCGCGACCCCGCCCAGCTGTGCCCCCGTGAAGTCCTTGAGGGATCCGAGCAGGCGCCCGATCGGTGTACGGGCGGCACCCAGGATCACGGAACCGGACACGGCGTCCTCCAAGCATCGGCGCATGGGCAGTTTTTCCGACCATACCCGGAGGGTGGGCTTCTTGATGGAGCCAGTGTGAGGCGGGGCACGCGAAGAATCGGGGTCGACGCCCGTCGGGAGCGCCCTATCCTGCCTCCATGAATGACGCCCTGCGGCCGTTCGTGACGGCCATCGACCACGTCGGCATCGCGGTCCCGGACCTGGACGCGGCCATCGAGTTCCACCGCACGCACTTCGGCCTGGAAGTGGCGCACGAGGAGGTGAACGAAGAGCAGGGGGTGCGCGAGGCGATGCTGCGCGCGCCCGGCACGGCGGGCACGGAGACGCAGATCCAGCTGCTGGCCCCGCTGCGCGACGACTCGGCGATCGGCAAGTTCCTGGCCAAGAGCGGCCCGGGCCTGCAGCAGCTGGCGTACCGCGTGTCCGATGTGGACGCGGCGGCGGCCGCCCTGCGCGAGCAGGGCCTGCGCCTGCTGTACGAGGCGGCGAAGCGCGGGACGTCCAACAGCCGGGTGAACTTCGTCCACCCGAAGGACGCGGGCGGCGTCCTGGTGGAGCTGGTGGAGCCGGCGAAGGACGGCACCGCGCACTGACGCGAACCCGTTCGGGCGCAACAACTCCGGCCCGCGCGAGCCGCGCGCCGGTGACAAAAGCGCTAAGCAGGCGCCGTCTTCGAAACGAGGGCGTCGGCGATGAACGTCAGCTCGCCGTCGAACTCGGCGGGCAGGTCGTCGTCCGAATGGCGGGCCGTCGCGTGCCGGTGGCTGACCGCGCGGGCCAGCAGACCCGACGCGCGGTCGACGTCGGCCGGGGGCAGGACGCCGCCCGTCGCCGCCAGGATCACCGCGCGGACCTGGCGCACGAGCACCTGGAAGCGCTCGTGGAGGGCGTCGCGGACGACGTGGTGGGTGTCGGCTTCGCGCCACAGCAGGTGCGAGAGCCCGAGCGACCGGCTGAAGCGGTGGTCGAGTTCGCGGACGAGGCGCCGCAGGCTGCCCGCCAGGTCGCCGGGGACGACGACCACGGCCGGCTCGATGCGCTCGTCGGGCAGCCGCTCGACGAGCGCGGTGAGCAGGTCCGCCTTGTGCCGGAAGTAGTAGTGCACCAGCCCCTTCGGCACCCCGGCCTGCTCCGCGATGCGGGAGGTCGGGGTGGCGTCGAAGCCGGACTCGGCGAAGAGCGCCTCGGCGGCGCAGAGGATGCGCTCCTTCGCCGAATCCTCGGTCATGCGTGCCTCCTGCGGCGTCAGTGCCTCGATGACTCAGTGCTGGCCGGCGGTGCGGTGCGCGGCGTTCGCGACCGGCATGGCTGCCGCGCCGGCGATGACCGTCAGCACCCCGGCGACCCAGGACGTCCAGGAAGCGCCGTTGAACTCGGTGTACCCCATCACCCACGGCGCGATGAAGAGCAGCACGCCGAGCGCGATCTGGATGCCTTCGCCGTAGACCATGCCCGGCATCGCCAGTGAGACCAGGCCGTCGAGTGCGATCAAGGCGCCCAAGATGACCATCGTCCACATCGCGGTCGTGTCCGTGCTCAGCCAAAGGGGTGAAAGAGCGGCGACCACCCCGATGACGACCTCGGCCCAATCGTGCGGCCGGGCCCAGGCGCGCGTAGAGACTTCACTCATTCGTGCTCACCTCCGTCGGTGAAACTGCTGGTCGGGTGGGTGTACCCACGGCCGATGATCCGCTTGACTGGCCGGCCGGTCAAGACTGATCGGTCACAGTTCGACGTGTAATCGTGCCCTCCGTCTCGTACAGTTGTGTCCGCGAGTTACCGGCGAGTAATTTCTGCCGCCAACGCCGTTGACCCCCATCTCCGCGGAGGAACCGATGACGCAGCTCGGCGAGATCCAGCAAGCCATCCTGAACGGCGAATCCGCCGCGGTCGGGTCCTTGCCCGTGCCTGAGAGCTACCGCGGGGTGACCGTCCACGCCGACGAGGTCGACATGTTCGAGGGCCTCGAGAGCCGGGACAAGGACCCGCGCAAGTCGCTGCACGTCGACGACGTGCCCGTCCCCGAGCTGGGCCCGGGCGAGGCGCTGGTCGCCGTGATGGCCAGCGCCATCAACTACAACACCGTGTGGACGTCGATCTTCGAACCGATCCCCACCTTCAAGTTCCTCAAGAAGTACGGGAAGCTCTCGCCGCTGGCCAAGCGGCACGACCTGCCCTACCACGTCGTCGGCTCGGACCTGTCCGGCGTCGTGCTGCGGACCGGCGTCGGCGTGCACAACTGGAAGCCGGGCGACGAGGTCGTCGCGCACTGCCTGAACGTCGAGCTCGAAGGCCCGGACGGGCACAACGACACGATGCTCGACACCGAGCAGCGGATCTGGGGCTTCGAGACGAACTTCGGCGGGCTCGCCGAGGTCGCGCTGGTCAAGGCCAACCAGCTGATGCCGAAGCCGGACCACCTGACCTGGGAGGAAGCCGCCTCCCCCGGCCTGGTCAACTCCACCGCCTACCGCCAGCTCGTCTCGCGCAACGGCGCGGACATGAAGCAGGGTGACGTCGTCCTGATCTGGGGCGCGTCCGGCGGCCTCGGCTCCTACGCGACGCAGTACGCGCTGAACGGCGGCGCGATCCCCGTCTGCGTCGTGTCCAGCCCGGAGAAGGCCGCGATCTGCCGCAAGCTCGGCGCCGAGCTGATCATCGACCGCAGCGCCGAGGACTACAAGTTCTGGAAGAGCGAGACCGAGCAGGACCCGAAGGAGTGGCAGCGCTTCGGGGCGAAGATCCGCGAGCTGACCGGCGGCGACGACCCGGACATCGTGTTCGAGCACCCGGGCCGCGAGACGTTCGGCGCGTCCGTCTACGCCGCGCGCAAGGGCGGCACGATCGTCACGTGCGCGTCTACCTCGGGGTACATGCACCAGTACGACAACCGCTACCTGTGGATGAACCTCAAGCGGATCATCGGCTCCCACTTCGCGAACTACCGCGAGTCGTGGGAGGCCAACCGGCTGATCGCGAAGGGCCTGATCCACCCGACGCTGTCGAAGACGTACGCGCTCGAAGACACCGGGCAGGCCGCGCTGGACGTCCACCGCAACGCCCACCAGGGCAAGGTCGGCGTGCTCGCGCTCGCCCCGCAGGAGGGCCTCGGCGTCCGCGACGAGGAGAAGCGCGCGAAGCACATCGAGGGGATCAACGCGTTCCGCGGCGCCTGAGCCGCGCCGTCGAGCCGGACCCCGGTGGTGGAAACCGCCGGGGTCCGGCCCGATCGGGCCAGTTCCTCCCGCCGCACCACACGGCACGTTCGGCGCACCGCACGGGTGCTCACCCTTCCGTGACCCGGCTGCGACTACGGTAGGCCCATGAGCCTTGGCGATGAACGGGAGCTTGTGCCGCTGGGAGCCGGCTTCGACGTGGCGAAGCGCGGGTACAGCCGAGCGCAGGTCGACGAGCACCTCGAACGGCTGGACGCCGACCTCAAGATGCTCACCGCCGACCGGGACGCGGCCATCGCGCAGGCCGGCGACCTGGCCCGGCAGCTGGAGATCGCGCGCGGCGAGATCGCGGACCTGCGTGGGCAGGTCGACCGCCTCGCCCAGCCGCCGACGAGCGTCGAAGGCCTCTCCGAACGACTTCAGCGGATGCTGCGCCTCGCGCAGGACGAGTCCGCCGACACGCGCGCCCGCGCCGAGGCCGAGGCCGGCCACATCCGGGCCAAGGCCGAGACGGACGCGAGCGCCATGCGCGCCCGCTACGAGCAGCTGCTCACCGAGCTCGACCTGCGCCGCAAGGAGATGGAGGCGGAGCACCGCAAGGTGCTCGAGGACGCCCGCGCCGAGGCCAAGAAGATCACTGACGAGGCCGAGGCGGAGCGCACGCGGCTCGACACCGAGTCGTCGGACCGCCGCACGAAGGTCGAAGAGGACTTCGAGATCGCGATGGCCTCGCGCCGCACCGAGGCGATGCGGGTGCTGGCCGAGCAGGAGGCCGCGAGCAAGGCCGAGGCCGCCCGCCGCGTCCAGGAGGCGACGCAGGACGCCGCCGACATCCGCGCGAAGGTCCTCGAAGAGGAGAAGGCCGCGAAGGCGGACATCGACCGCCGTCAGCGCGAGTCCGTCGCGGAGGCGAACAAGCGCCGTCAGGACTCGATCACCGAGGCGAACGCCCGGCTCGCGGAGGCCGCCGACGAGGCGCGGCGCCGCGTGACGACGGCGACCGAGGAGTCGAACCGGCGGATCACCCAGGCCAACGAGCGCGTCGACGCGCTGCGGAAGGTGCGCGGCGGGCTCGCCGAGCAGGTCCGCGCGGCGCGGGCGGTGCTGGCCGAGGCGCACACCGTCCTCGGCGACGAGGTCAAGGTCCCCGCGGACGTCACGGCCGATCTGAAGGCGGAAGACCTGAAGGCCGACACCGGGAAGACGGCGCCGGTGGGCGACGTCGAGGAGACGATCCGGATCAAGGCGTCCGACGTCACGAAGCCGAAGCAGGCCCCCAAACCGGCTCCCAAGCCCGCGCCGCGGGCGAGCGGAGCGCAGAAAGCGACTGGCGAGTAACCTTCCACCCGACACGGGCGCGGACGAGCCTGCGCGGTCGGAACCGACCGGCTATCGTCCCTGCTCACGCGGGATCACCTGGAGGTTTTGCGCATGGGTGCGGCATATCGGACCGTGGTGGTGGGCACGGACGGCTCGGAGTCCTCGTTCGCGGCGGTGGACCGCGCGGCGGCGGTGGCCGGCGACGCGGGCGCCACGCTCGTCATCGCGTGTGCGTACTACCCGGCCAGCAAGTCCGACGTCGACAAGGCCCAGGACGTCCTCGGCGACGAGGCGTACCAGGTCGTCGGCTCGGCGCCGGCCGAGGACACGCTGCAGTCGGCGCGTGACCGCGCGACGAAGGCGGGCGCGGAGAAGATCGACACGGTCGCGGTCAAGGGCGACCCCGTCGACTCGCTGCGCAAGGTCGTGCACGAGCGCGAGGCCGACCTGCTGGTGGTCGGCAACCGCGGGCTGAACACGATCGCCGGCCGGATCCTGGGCTCGGTGCCGTCGGAGGTGGCGCGCAAGTCCGGCGTGGACGTGCTGATCGTCCACACGACCTGAGCCGGTGACCGACCCGAGCGAGGAGCTCCAGCAGCGGCTCGAGCGCGTCCTGCTCGGCGGCAGGCGGAAGTACACCCGGCTCGAAGTGGCCGAAAAGGCCGGCGTGCCCGAAGAACGGTCACGCCGGCTTTGGCGCGCACTGGGGTTCGCGACGGTCCGCGACGACGAGGTCGTCTTCACCGACGCCGACGTCGAGGCGATGCGCACGGCGGACCAGCTGGTCCAGTCGGGACTGATCGACCCGAGCATCGAGGTGCCGGTGACGCGCGCGCTCGGCCAGCACCTGTCGCGGCTGGCCGAGTGGCAGGTCGACATGCTGTGGGAGCTGGTCCGCGAACAGCCGGAGCTGGGCCGCAACGAACGCCAGGTGGCGCGCCTGGTCGACCGGCTGCTGCCGGAGCTGGAGCGCGTCCAGAACTTCGTCTGGCGCCGGCACCTGGCGGCGTACGCGGGCCGGGCGTTCGCGGCCGCGGGCGACAACGTGGAGACGCGCACCGAGGTGGTCGGCTTCGTCGACATGGTGGGCTACACGCGCCTGACGCGCCAGATCGACGAGGAAGAGCTGAGCCGGGTCCTGGACGCGTTCGAGACGCTGGCCACGGAGGTGATCGCCGAGCACCACGGCCGAGTGGTGAAGATGATCGGCGACGAGGTCCTGTTCGTCGCGGACGCGGCGGTCGACGCGGCGGAGATCGCGTTGACCTTGACGGAACGCACCTCAGCGGACGAGAGCCTGCCGGCGGTCCGCGCGGGAATGGCCTCGGGCCGGATCTTGTCGCGCTTCGGGGACGTGTACGGCTCGGTGGTCAACTTGGCGGCCCGCCTGACATCGGTGGCCCGCCCGGGCACGATCTTGGTGGACCGAGAGCTGGCTGCGGAGCTTTCGGAGGAGAAGGCGTACGAGCTCCGGATGCGCCGCCCGGTGACGGTCCGCGGGTACAACCGGCTGCGCCCGGCAGCCCTGCGGCGGGCCAGCGAGGCACCGAGCGGGATGTTCGCGAGTTCGCAGCAGCTGGCAGCGGAGATGCTGGGGCTGACGGACCCGGCGGCGCGGGTGCCGGCGGAACCGAAGACCGCGCCGGAGGACGAGGTAACCGAGCCACCCCGCCGCCGGCGCCGGCGACGCATCCTCTGACTCGGCCATCCGCGACTTGCGGCGATCCTCCTCTTCAGCGACGGGGTGGAGCCGCCGGCTCGCTCGCACGGCGCACGCCACGATCACCATCGGGTTGCTGCTGTACAACCGCTACCTTCGCGACCCTTCCCCCGACAAGCACGTCCTGGTCCACGACCTGGTCCCCGGATTCGATGTCGCCGAGCACACCTGCACAGCTCCACCGCCCGGTGCACCTTGGAAGATCCTCGTCGCCGGACGGCTCGAAGACACCGAGGTCAAGGGACTCGACATTGCGGCCCGGGCCGTCGGACGCTTCGCGCGCAACCTCCCGCCCACTGCGCCACGCGTCGAACTGGTCGTCCGCGGGGCACCGCCGGGAGAAGCCGAGCAGCTGCGCAAACAGATCCTCGAATGGGCGGGGCTGCCGTCCCTGAAGGTGGTGGTCCGTCCTTATGCCACCGATCAAGACACCATGGGCGCCGACCTGAAGTCCTCGACGCTCACGCGTCGAAGTCGACGGTGATTTCCTCCGATACCGGGTACGACTGGCACGTCAGCACGAACCCCGCCGCCACCTCCGACTCCTCCAGTGCGAAGTTCCGGCGCAAGTCCACCTTCCCCTCCGTGACCCGCGCCCGGCACGTCCCGCACACTCCGCCCTTGCAGGCGAACGGCAAATCCGGCCGGAACTTCTGCGCCCCGTCCAGCACCGAAGACGACCGTGGCAACGTCATCGTCGACGAACGGCCGTCCAGGACCACGCGGACCTCTGACGACTCCCCCGCCACGGCCGGGTCGAGGTGGGCCACCGGCTCCGGCGGTGTGTCCACGTAGAACAGCTCCTGGTGGATCCGTGCGCGCGGGACCTCCAGGGAAGTCAGCAGCTCCTGGGCACCGGAAACCATCTCGAACGGGCCGCACAGCCACCAATGATCCACAGTGGACACCGGCACCAAAGACGAGAACAGCGAACGCAGCTTCGGCACGTCCAGCCGCCCCGTGAAGAGCTCCGCCTCGCGCGGCTCGCGCGACAGCACGTGGATCAGTTCCAACCGCGAGGGCGCGCTGTCCTTCAGGTCGGCCAGCTCGTCCGCGAACATCACCGTGTCCGTGCGGCGGTTGCCGTACAGCACCGTCACTGTGGCCTCGGAAAAGCGCAGCAACGACGACACGATCGACAGCACCGGGGTGATCCCCGAGCCCGCCGCGATCAGCACGTGGTGACCGCCCGCGGACAGATCCGGGGTGAACGATCCCGTCGGTGTCGCCACCTCGATCGTGTCGCCGGGACGGACCTCGTTGACCAGCCAGGACGAAAACAAGCCGTCCGGGACCAGGCGGACGCCCACCCGAGGCGCCGCTCCCGCCGGGGCGCAGATCGAGTACGAGCGGCGCTCGTCGCGGCCGTCGATCGAACGGCGCAACGTCAGCGACTGACCCGGCTTGAAGTCGAACTCGGAAGACAACCCAGCAGGCACGTCGAACGTCACCGCTACCGCGTCGTCGCACAACCGCGAGACGTCCGCGACCTTCAGGGGATGGAACGCCACCTCAGATCTCCTTGACGTGTTCGAACGGCTCGGAGCACGAACGGCAGCGCCGCAGCGCCTTGCACGCCGTCGCGCCGAAGCGGGACTGCTCCTCCGTGTCGAAAGAGCCGCACAACGGACAGGAAACCCGCGATACCGGCGCCGACAGCGTCAGCGGGATCGGGCCCGACCGCCGCGGTGCCGCACCTGGTGGGGCGATGCCCGCCGCGGCCAGCTTTTCGCGGCCCGCGGAAGAAATCCAGTCCGACGTCCACGCCGGCGTCAGCTGCGTCCGGATCTCGACCTCCGCGTAGCCCGCCGACACCAGCGCGTGCTCCAGGTCGTCGCGCATGGTGTCCATCGCCGGGCAGCCCGTGTACGTCGGGGTGATCGCCACGACCACGCGACCGTCCTCTTCGGACACCGAGCGCAGCACACCCAGGTCGGCCAGGGTCAGCATGGGCAGCTCGGGGTCCGTGACCGTCGCCGCGACCGCTTGCGCCGTCACCATTTCGCGTCCGGCATCGCGCGGGCGACGCTCTGCAGCTCCGCCAGCAGGAACCCCATCTGCTCGGTGTGGACGCCGTCGCGACCGGTCCGGCCCGAAACGCCGGCCAGTTCACCGGCCGATGGACGGGAAAGCGTGGAAGCCGCGAAAGCCTGGTCCAGCACCGCGTCGAACTCCGGCCGCAGCGAAGCCGCGTCCACCAGCTCCAGGGGGTGCGTGCGGAACAGCTCGCCGACGTACGGCCAGACCGCGTCCAGCCCCTCCTGCATGCGCGAGTGGGACAGCTCGGTCCCGTCGCCGAGGCGGACCAGCCACTGCGCCGCGTAGTCGCGGTGGTAGGTCACCTCCTTGACGCCCTTGTCCGCGATGGCCACCAGCACCGGGTCCACCGACGACACCAGCCGCTGCAGCAGCGCCAGCCGCCACGTCGAAAATACGAACAGCCGCGCGATCAGGTGCCCGAAGTGGCCGCCGCCCAGCTCCGCGAGCCGGACGTTGCGGAACTCGTTTTCGGCGCGCGAGAACGCGAAAGAGTCCTCGGTGCGCGAAGAGCCGTCAGCCTTGCCGGCCCGTGCCAGCAGCAACCGCGCCTGGCCGAGCAGGTCGAGGGCGATGTTCGCGATCGCGACCTCGTCCTCCAGCTCGGGCGCGTTCGTGCACCACTCCTGCAGCCGGTGGGAGAAGATCAGCGCGTCGTCGCCCAGCATCAGGCAGTAGGCGGCCAGCTGAGCACCGTCCACCCCGGACGGCACCGACGTGTCCACTCCGGACAGCGGATCCTCGAAGCCGGTGCCGAACGCCCAGCGGGCGTCGTTCTCCTCGGTCAGCGACTCGTAGACGTTGTCGAAACTCATATGTGCGGCACCTCCTCGGGGATGTCGTAGAACGTCGGGTGCCGGTAGACCTTGTCACCGCTCGGCGCGAAGAACGGGTCCTTCTCGTCCGGCGACGACGCGGTGATGTCCGAGGCGCGCACGACCCAAATGGACACGCCCTCGTTGCGGCGGGTGTAGAGGTCACGCGCGTGGTGCAGCGCCATCTGGTCGTCGGCCGCGTGCAGCGACCCGACGTGCACGTGGTTCAGGCCGCGCTTGCCCCGGACGAACACCTCGTACAACGGCCAGTCGTGCTTCATCGCGAACCCTTCTTCTCAGCGTGCGCCACCGCGGCTTCGCGGACCCAGGCGCCGTCTTCGTGCGCGCGACGCCGGTGCTCGATCCGCGACGCGTTGCACGGGCCGTTGCCCTTCAGCACGTTCTTGAACTCGTCCCAGTCGACCGCGCCGAAGTCGTAGTGCCCGCGCTCGGAGTTCCACCTGAGATCGGGATCCGGGAAGGTGACGCCCAACGCGGCAGCCTGCGGCACCGACATGTCCACGAACCGCTGCCGCAGCTCGTCGTTGGTGTGCCGCTTGACCTTCCACGCCATCGACTGCGCGGTGTTCGGCGAATCGGCGTCCGGCGGCCCGAACATCATCAGCGACGGCCACCACCAGCGGTTCACGGCCTCCTGGACCATCTCACGCTGTTGCGAAGTCCCGCGCATCATCGTCATCAGCAGTTCATAGCCCTGCCGCTGGTGGAAGGACTCCTCCTTGCAGATCCGGATCATCGCCCGCGCGTACGGCCCGTACGACGACCGGCACAGCGGCACCTGGTTGCAGATCGCCGCGCCGTCGACCAGCCAGCCGATCACGCCGACGTCGGCGAAGGTCAGCGTCGGGTAGTTGAAGATCGACGAGTACTTCTGCCGGCCGGTGATCAGCTTGTCGGTCAGGTCCGCGCGGTCCGCGCCCAGCGTCGCCGCCGCCGAGTAGAGGTAGAGCCCGTGGCCGGCCTCGTCCTGGACCTTGGCCAGCAGGATCGCCTTGCGCCGCAGTGACGGCGCCCGCGTGATCCAGTTGCCTTCCGGCTGCATGCCGATGATCTCCGAGTGCGCGTGCTGCGCGATCTGCCGGATCATCGTCTTGCGGTAGCCTTCGGGCACCCAGTCGCGCGGCTCGATGCGCTGGTCGCGCTCGATGGTGTGCTCGAAGTGTTCTTCGAGCGAAGCCACAGCGGTCACGGCTGCTCCTTCGAAACCAGGGTCAGGACGTCGTACTTCGCGACGGACTCGCCCTCGGCGTTGGTGACGTCGGCGTCCCAGCGGACCTCGCCGTACTCCTGGTCGATCCGCGGGGTGATCTGCTTGGCGGTCAACGTCACCGTCAGCGAGTCGCCGACCTTGACCGGGGTCAGGAAGCGGAGGTTCTCGAGGCCGTAGTTGGCCAGCACCGGGCCCGGCTCGGGCGAGACGAACAACCCCGCGGCGAACGAGACGACCAGGTAGCCGTGCGCGACGATCCCGCCGAACAGCGGGTTCGCGGCCGCCGCCTCGGGGTCGGTGTGAGCGTAGAACGTGTCGCCGGTGAACTCGGCGAAGTGGTCGACGTCCTCCTGGCTCACGGTCCGCGGCCCGGCGGTCACCGAGTCGCCGATGCGCAGCTCGGCCAGCGACTTCCGGAACGGGTGGACGTCGCCTTCGGTGCGCGGCGCGCCGGTGACCCAGCGGCCGGTGACCGCCGACAGCACCGCGGGCGAGCCCTGCACGGCCGTGCGCTGCATGTGGTGCAGCACGCCGCGGACGCCGCCCATCTCCTCGCCGCCGCCCGCGCGGCCGGGGCCGCCGTGGACCAGCTGCGGCATCGGCGAGCCGTGGCCGGTGGACTCCTTCGCGTCGTCGGCGTCCAGCACCAGCAGGCGGCCGTGGAACGGCGCCGCGCCGAGGACGACCTCGCGGACGAACTCCTTGTCCGCGCTGACGATCGACCCGGCCAGGCTGCCGCCGCCGCGCGCGGCGAAGTCGACGACCTGCTCGGTGGACGTGTACGGCAGCAGCGTCGAGACCGGGCCGAACGCCTCGACCTCGTGCGGTTCGGTGCGCTCCGGGTCGGCCTTGAGCAGCACCGGGGAGATGAAGGCGCCACGCTCGGCGTCGGCGTCCACGACCTCGACGTGCTCCGGGTCGCCGAAGACGACGCTGCCGGCGTCCAGCAGTGCCTTCAGCGACCGCCGGACCTCTTCGCGCTGCTCCAGGCTGGCCAGCGCACCCATCCGGACGCCTTCGGACGCCGGATTGCCGACGGTCACCTTCGCGAGCCGCGCGGACGCGGCCGCGGCGACGTCGTCCAGCAGCGCGGCCGGGACGAACGCGCGGCGGATGGCGGTGCACTTCTGGCCCGCCTTGACCGTCATCTCGGTGGTCAGCTGCTTGACGAACAGGTCGAACTCGGTCGTCCCGGGCCGTGCGTCCGGACCGAGGATCGAGCAGTTCAGCGAGTCGGCCTCGGCGTTGAACCGGACGGCGTTGCGGATGATCGCCGGGTGCGCGCGCAGCTTCTGCGCCGTCGACGCCGAGCCGGTGAAGGACACCAGGTCCTGCGCGGTGACGTGGTCGAGGAGGTCGCCGACGCTGCCGGCGACGAACTGCAGCGAGCCCTCGGGCAGGATCCCCGACTCGATGATCAGCTCGACCAGCCGCGCGGTCAGGTAGGCCGTCGAGCTGGCCGGCTTGACCAGGCTCGGCACCCCGGCGAGGAACGCGGGCGCGAACTTCTCCAGCGGTCCCCACACCGGGAAGTTGAACGCGTTGATCTGGACCGCGACGCCCCGCAACGGGGTCGCGATGTGCTGGGCGACGAACGTGCCCCCGCGCGACAGCGGCTCAACGTTGCCCTCGACGTGGACGGTGTCGTTGGGCAGCTCGCGCTTGCCCTTCGAGGCGTAGCTGAACAGGACGCCGATGCCGCCGTCGATGTCGAACTTCGAGTCACCGAGCGTGGCGCCGGTGCGAGCGGAGAGCGCGTACAGCTCTTCGCGGTGTTCACGCAGGTGGGAAGCCAGCGCCTTCAGCAGGGCCGCGCGCTGGTGGAACGTCAGCTCCCGCAGCGCCGGGCCGCCCACCCGGCGGCCGTACTCCAGCGCGCCCGCGAAGTCGACCCCCTTCGACGAGATCCGGGCGACCTCTTCGCCGGTGGCGGCGTCGTGCAGCGGGGTGCCTTCGTCCGCCGCCGTGTGCCACTCCCCGGAGACGTAGCTGCGCAGCAATGCCATCAGGTCCGACCTCTCCCGCCGAATTACCTACCGGACGTTCAGTTAATCGCATGGTAACCGCCCGGCCCGAAGATCGGAAGGGGCGACGCTTGACACGGCCCCGAGCACTGCCTTTACTGAGCGACACCCCGAGGTGACCGTCCATTCGGTCAGTCTGGAGAACGCATGACCAACGCCGCGCACACCATGTTCGCCGCCGACGAGGCGTCGCGCGCGCTGGGCATCGAGCTGGCCGAGGCGAGCGACGGCCGGGCCGTGGCGACCATGACGATCACGCGCGAGATGGTCAACGGCCACGACATCGCGCACGGCGGCTACGTCTTCCTGCTCGCCGACACGGCGTTCGCCTGCGCGTGCAACACCCACGGCCCGGTGACGGTCGCCGCGGGTGCCGAGATCTCCTTCGTCGCGGCCGGCCGGCTCGGCGACCACCTGGTCGCCACGGCCACCGAGCGCACCCGCTACGGCCGCAACGGCATCTACGACGTCACGGTGCACCGGGAGACCCCCGAAGGGCCCGAGGTCGTCGCCGAATTCCGCGGCCGCAGCCGCGCCATCTCCGCGAAACGGGACCGACCATGATCGAGGCGAACATCGGCGCGGACGAGCTGGCCGCCCTCCAGCTGGAACGTCTGCAGTGGACGCTCCGGCACGCGTACGCGAACGTGCCCGCCTACACGCGGAAGTTCGACGAGGCCGGCGTCCACCCGGACGACTGCAAGGAGCTCGCCGACCTGGCGAAGTTCCCGTTCACCACCAAGCAGGACCTGCGCGAGAACTACCCGTTCGGGATGTTCGCGGTGCCGCAGGACCAGGTGCGGCGCATCCACGCCTCGAGCGGCACGACCGGCAAGGCCACCGTCGTCGGCTACACCGAGCAGGACATCGACACCTGGGCGACGGTGATGGCCCGCTCGATCCACGCGGCCGGCGGCCGGCCGGGCCACAAGGTGCACGTCGCCTACGGCTACGGCCTGTTCACCGGCGGGCTCGGCGCGCACTACGGCGCGGAGAAGCTGGGCTGCACGGTGATCCCGGCGTCCGGCGGCATGACCGCGCGGCAGGTGCAGCTGATCACCGACTTCCAGCCCGAGATCATCATGGTCACGCCGTCGTACATGCTGACGCTGCTCGACGAGTTCGAGCGCCAGGGCGTCGACCCTCGTACGTCGTCCCTGAAGGTGGGCATCTTCGGCGCCGAGCCGTGGACCGAGCAGATGCGCGCCGAGATCGAGGAGCGGTTCGCGCTCGACGCCGTCGACATCTACGGGCTGTCGGAGGTGATGGGACCGGGCGTCGCGCAGGAGTGCGTCGAGACGAAGGACGGCCTGCACATCTGGGAGGACCACTTCTACCCCGAGGTGATCGACCCGTACTCCGAGGAGGTCCTCGGCGGTGGCGAGACCGGTGAGCTGGTGTTCACGTCGCTGACCAAGCAGGCGCTGCCGATCATCCGCTACCGCACCCGCGACCTGACGGCGCTCTCGCCGGGCACCGCGCGGCCGGCGTTCCGGCGGATGGCGAAGGTCACCGGGCGCACCGACGACCTGATCATCCTGCGGGGGGTCAACGTCTTCCCGACGCAGATCGAGGAGATCGTGCTGCGGACGGACGGGCTGAGCCCGCACTTCCAGCTCGTCCGGTCCACGCGCGGGCGGCTCGACCACCTGACCGTCCGGGTGGAGGCGCGTCACGACGCTTCGGCCACTTCGCGTGAGGACGCCGCCGCTTCGCTGGTTTCGCAGGTCAAGGACGGCGTCGGCGTGACGGTGTCGGTGGAGGTCGTCGAGCCGGACACCCTGGAGCGGTCGATGGGCAAGATGCGCCGGATCGTCGACCAGCGAGAGCAGCTGTGACGGCCCCGCGCCGCGGGCGCCCGGGCTACGACCTGGAATCGCTGCTGCAGGTGGCGGTGAAGCTGTTCAACGAGCGCGGCTACGACGGCACGAGCATGGAGGACCTCTCCCGCAAGCTCGGCATCACGAAGTCGGCGATCTACCACCACGTGCCGAGCAAGGAGGAACTGCTGCGGCTGTCGGTCGACCGGGCGCTGGACGGGTTGTTCGAGGTCGCCGCGTCGACCGACCAGCTGGACGGCCGCGCGATCGACCGGCTGGAGCACCTGGTGCGCGGCAGCGTGCTGGTGCTCGCCGACCGGCTGCCGTTCGTGACGCTGCTGCTGCGCGTGCGCGGCAACACGAAGGTGGAGCGGGCGGCGCTGGCCCGGCGTCGCGAGTTCGACCGGCTGGTGACGGACCTGGTGAAGCAGGCGGAGGCGGAGGGCGACATCCGGCCCGACGTCGACCCGTCGGTGACCGCGCGGTTGCTCTTCGGCATGGTGAACTCGCTGATCGAGTGGTACAAACCGCGGCGCGGCTCGGCGGCGACCGAGGTGGCGGACGCGGTGTGCAAGGTGGCGTTCGAGGGCCTGCGCACCACCTCGTGAGTGAGAAACAGTGTTCTGACACTATTTCTCACTCACGACCGGGTCAGTCGCCGGCGGTCTGGGGCGGGCGCCCCGCTTGCCAAAGGAGCGCGTCGCGCAGCTGGCCGATCAGCCGCTCGTCGTCCGCTTCGGACGGGTCCACCCCCAGCGGGATCCAGCGCTCGGAAACCTTCGCACCCTCGTCGTAGCCCGTGATCACGATTCCGGAGTACGACAGCGATCCCTCGTCCGCGCAGTCGCCGTCCGGGAGGGGTTCGTCCGGTTCGAAGCCCTCGTCGAAGCTGACGTGGCGATGCTGCAGGCGGACGCTCACCCAGCGTCCGGCCGGCCGGATCGGCGCGTCTTCTTCGGTCATCTGCTCCTGCCCCCGGTCGCGGGTCCCTGCCGTCTCGTCGCATCCGGACGCCGGGGAGTTACCGGCCGGTTGTTCCGGTTGCGTAACGACGGCGTCCCACCCGAAACGAACCTTTTGACGTAGGGTCAACTACTTGTTGACAGCATGCCGATCCCCGGCGAGGCTGAGCGGATGACCAGTGGGACGCGGCCGCGGCGGCGCCGCCTCGAACCGGCCGAACGGCGGGCGGAGATCCTCGCCGCCGCGCGGCACCTGTTCGGCGCCGGCAGCTACGCGTCGGTGTCCACTTCGGACATCGCCGAAGCCGCCGGGGTCGCGCGCCCGCTCATCAACCACTACTTCGGCGGCAAGCGCGAGCTCTACCTGGAAGTCGTGCGGCAGCTGATGATCGTGCCGGCGCCGGTCACCGAAGCGCTGCCGGACACCACGATGGAGGAACGGCTGGCGATCGGCGTCGAACGCTGGATCGACGTCGTGGACCGCAACCGCGACGCCTGGCTGACCGTCATCGGCCCCGAGTCGGCGGGCCGCGACCCCGAGATCGAGCGGATCATGCTGGAGGCCGACGAGGTCGCCGCCGACCGCGTCCTCGAAGCCGCGCTGATGACCGACGTCACCGAAGGGCGGGACGAGCTGCGCGCGATGATCCGGTCGTTCGGCGGGCTGCTGCGGGCCGCGTCGCGCGAATGGCTGATCCGCGGCACGCTCGACCGCGCGGCGCTGCGCACCTTCCTCACCGATTCGATCCTCAACCTGCTGAAGCTCACCTACCCGGCGGTGCTTGCCGAGCGGCCCGGAAGCGCCGGGCGAACGCCGCCGGGGTCATCCCGGTCCAGCGCTTGAACGCGTAGATGAAGCTCGACGCCTCGGCGTACCCGAGCCGGTACGCGACGTCCTCGACGGACAGCACGCCGGTGTCGAGCAGCTCCTCGGCCAGCGTCTGGCGGACCTCGTCGACGAGCGCGCGGTAGCTGGTGCCGGCCTCGGTCAGGCGCCGCCGCAGCGTGCGCGTGCTGAGCGTCAGCTGACGGGCGATCTCGTCCATGCCCGCGTCGACGCCGCCGAGCCGCACCAGGCGCTCGCGGACCTGCTGTGAAATGCCCGAACGCCGGCGTTTGCGTGCGACGAGTGCTTCGCACTGCGCGGCGCACAGGGCGACGGTCTGGTCGTTGGCCTGCGGCAACGGAAGCGCGAGCAGCGCCGGGTCGAGCGTCGCGCGGCAGGCGTCGGCGCCGAACCGCGGCACCAGCCCGAACGCGGCGCGGTACGGGTCCACTGTGGACGGCTCGTGCCGGAAGCTCAGGTCTTCCAGGGTGATGCCCGGCACCAGGTCGTGCATGACCGAGAAGATCGCGGCCAGGTCGCGCAGCACGAGGAACCGGGCGACGTCGGCGGGCACGCGGCTGTCGTCGAGCTCCAGCGTCAGCTTCCCGCCCGCCAGCTCGACGTGCGGGATGCAGAAGGCGAAGCTGAGGTCGAAGTAGCGCAGGGCGAACAGCATCGCGTCGCGCAGCGTCGGGCTACTGATGCAGGCGAACCCGAAGATGCCGAAAGTGCTGACGCGGTAGCGGCGGCCGAGCTCGAGGGCCGTCGCGTCGGAGCCGTCCAGCTCGGCCAGCGCGCGGACGACGGCCAGCTCCTGCCGCGCGTCGACCTGCACCGACGGGTCGGCGAGCAGCTCCGGCGAGAGCGTCGTCGCGGTCAGGAGCTGCCCGGCGGGCAGGCCGCGGCCGGCGGCGAACCGGGTCATCAGCTCGATGCTCGCGGTGCCGCGCGGGAAGTCCCAGTCCCCGACGGCGGGCGCGGCGAGCTCGGCCATGGCCCGGATTATGGACCCGAAACCGTCGGTGCCGCTCGTTAGGGTGGCGTGGTGACCACGACGGTGAGCCGACAGGCCCTCAACCGGGCGACGCTGGAGCGCCAGCTGCTGCTCCGCCGCGCGAAGATGTCCGCGTTCGACGCGGTCGAGCACCTCGCGGGCCTTCAAGCGCAAGCACCGTTTCCGCCGTACTACGCGCTGTGGGCGCGGCTGCACGGCTTCCGGCCCGCAGACCTGGCCACGCTGCTGGAGAGCCGGCGGGTGGTCCGGATCGCGCTGATGCGCGGCACGGTTCACCTGGTCACGGCGGCGGACGCGCTGGCGTGGCGGCCGGTCGTGCAGGTGCTCTACGACCGCGACCTGAAGCAGAACACCCAGCACGCCGCCGCGCTGGCCGGCCTCGACCACGCCGAAGTCGCCTCGGCGGCGCGTGAGCTGCTGGCCGCGTCGGCGTTGTCCGGCACCGCTCTGGGTGCCGAGCTGGCGCGGCGCTGGGACGTCCCCGCCGCGTCGCTGACGCACCTGGCCCGAGGGCGGTTACCGCTGGTCCAGACGCCGCCACGGGCGATCTGGGGCAAGGCCGGGCAGACGACGTACGCGTGTCTCGACGAGTGGGTCGGTGCCCAGCTGCCGCCGCCGGCGCCGGCTTCGCTGATCGCGCGATACCTGCGCGCGTTCGGCCCGGCGACGGTGGCCGACGTTCAGGCGTGGGCGGGCATCACCCGCCTCGGCGAGGTGGCTGCCGCGATGGACCTGCGGCGGTACCGCGACCCGGACGGGCGCGAGCTGATCGACCTGCCGGAGCTGGCGATCCCGGACGAGGACGTTCCGGCGCCGCCCCGGCTGCTCGGGCCGTTCGATCAGATGATCCTCTCCTACGCGGACCGCACCCGGGTGGTCTCGGACGCGTACCGCAAGCGCGTCATCACCCAGAACGGCTTGGTCAAGGGCACGCTGCTGGTCGGCGGGTACGTCCGTGGGTTCTGGGAGCGCAAAGCCACGGTCGTGGAGCTGTCGCCGTTCGAGAAGCTGCCGAAGCGCGACCTCGCGGCGCTGGAGAGCGCCGCAGGACGCCTGCTGAGCTGGGCGGAGCCGGCCGCGGAGAGCCGGGAGGTGCGGATCAACGCACCATCCTGAGACTGGCCGGAATTCTCGATCGGGTGACCGTTCGTGGCCTGTTGTCACAGGCCCCCGCTGCGTAGTTTTTCCTCATGAGTAGTTCGGCGAGCGGACCGTCGGTGCTGATCGTGGGGACCGGCTTCGGCGGCATCGGGACGGCGGTGGAGCTGAAGCGTGCCGGGTTCACCGACTTCACGATCCTGGAGAGCGCGGCCGAGGCCGGCGGCGTCTGGCGGGACAACACCTACCCCGGCGCCGCGTGCGACATCCCGTCGCCGCTGTACTCGTACTCCTTCGAGCCGAACCCGCGGTGGCCGAAGCGGTTCTCGCACCAGCCGGACATCCTGGCCTACCTGCGCGGCGTCATCGTCAAGTACGGCCTCGAGCCGCACATCCGGTACCGGACCGAAGTCACCGGGGCCGCGTTCGACGCCGGCCGCGGCGTCTGGCGCGTCGAAACCACGGGCGAAACGTACGAAGCAAACGTTTTCGTCCCGGCCGTCGGGCAGCTGTCCCGGCCGGTGCTGCCGGACATCCCCGGCCGCGAGAGCTTCGCCGGCGACGCGTTCCACTCCGCGCGCTGGGACCACGGCGTCGAGCTGACCGGCAAGCGCGTCGCCGTCATCGGCACCGGGGCCAGCGCCGTCCAGTTCGTGCCCGAGCTGCGCAAGTACGCGAAGCACGTCACGGTCTTCCAGCGGACGCCGCCGTACGTCATGGCCAAGTCCGACCCGTCGTACCGGCGGTGGCAGCACTGGCTGTTCGAGCACCTGCCGCCCACGCAGCTGCTCGGCCGGCTGCGGATCTTCCTGCTCGCCGAGTACGCGACGTACGCGATGACGAAGCACCCCGTGCTGGCGAAGATGTTCGAACTGCGGACCGCGCAGCTGCGCCGCCGGCACATCAAGGACCCCGAGCTGCGCGCGAAGCTGAAGCCGGCCTATCCCCTGGGCTGCAAGCGGATCCTGTTCACCAACGACTACCTGCCCGCGCTGGCGCAGCCGAACGTCGACGTCGAGACGCGGCGGATCTCGTCGATCACCCCGCGCGGCGTGCGCGTCGAAGACGGGACCGAGCTCGACTCGGACGTCCTGGTCTACGGCACCGGGTTCGCCGCGACGGAGTTCCTCGGCCGGATGAAGGTGACCGGCCTCGACGGCCGGTCGCTGCAGGACGAGTGGGCCGGTGGCGCGCGGGCGTACCTCGGCATGGCCGTGCCCGGGTTCCCGAACATGTTCTGCGTCTACGGGCCCAACACCAACCTCGGCGCCGGGTCGATCATCTACATGATCGAGCGCCAGGCGCGCTACATCCGCCAGGCGGTGGAGCAGCTCGCCCGGCCCGGCGTGTCCTATGTAGACGTCCGGCCGGACGTCGAAGAGCGTTACGACCAAGAGGTTCAGCGGCGGCTGGGCCACAGCGTGTGGAGCGCGTGCACCAGCTGGTACCGCCAGGCCGACGGCCGGGTGACGACCAACTGGCCCGGCCTGGTCACCGAGTACGACCGCCGCACCCGGCGGCTGGATCCCACGGACTTCCGAGTGATGGCGTGATGGACTACGACGTGCTGGTGATCGGGTCCGGGTTCGGCGGCAGCGTCACGGCGCTGCGGCTGACCGAAAAGGGTTACCGCGTCGGCGTGCTGGAGACCGGCCGCCGATTCGCCGACGACGAGTTCGCGAAGACGTCGTGGCGGCTGCGGAAGTACCTGTGGGCGCCCGCGCTGGGCTGTTTCGGCATCCAGCGGCTGACGCTGCTGAAGAACACGTTCGTGATGAGCGGCTCCGGCGTCGGCGGCGGTTCGCTGGTGTACGCGAACACGCTGTACGAACCGCCGGACAAGTTCTACGAAGACCCGCAGTGGGCGCACATCACGGACTGGAAGGACGAGCTGGCACCGTACTACGACCAGGCGAAGCGGATGCTGGGCGTAGTCGAGAACCCGGCGACGACGGCCGCGGACCGGGTACTGTCCGAGGTGGCCGAGGACATGGGCATCGGGCACACGTACCGCCGAACCCCGGTCGGAGTCTACTTCGGACAGTCCGGGGTGGACCCGTTCTTCGGCGGCGCGGGTCCCCTGCGGTCCTCCTGCACGCTGTGCGGCGAGTGCATGACCGGGTGCCGGGTCGGGGCGAAGAACACGACGGTCAAGAACTACCTGTACCTGGCCGAGCAGGCGGGTGCTTCGGTGCACCCGTTGACGACCGCGGTGTCCGTCCGGCCGATTCCCGGCGGCTACGCGGTGGACACGCGGCGGACCGGCGGCATTTCCCGCCGGACGTTCACGGCGACGCAGGTGGTCTTCTCGGCGGCGGCGCTGGGCACGCAGCGGCTGCTGCACCGGATGCGCGACACGGGGACGTTGCCTGCGTTGTCGCCTCGGCTGGGCCTGCTGGCCCGGACGAACTCGGAAGCGGTGCTGGCAGCACGGTCGTTGCGGTCGGACACGGACTACACGCGCGGAGTCGCGATCACGTCGTCGATCCACCCGGACGACGTCACACACGTGGAGCCGGTGCGGTACGGGCGCGGCAGCAACGTGATGGGCCTGATGGCGACGGTGCTGGTGGACGGCGAACCAGGCCGCCGCCGGTGGGTGCTGGGGTTGCGTGAACTGTGGCGTTCGCGGCGCAACCTGCTGCGCATCCACAACCCGCGCCGGTGGTCGGAGCGGATGATCGGGCTGCTGGTGATGCAGACGCTGGACAATTCCGTGACGACGTACACGAAGCGGGGGCTGTTCGGCCGCCGGATGACGACGCGCCAGGGAGCGGGGGCGCCATCGCCGTCGTGGATCCCGGCGGGCCACGAGGTCACGCGCCGGGTGGCGGCGAAGATCGGCGGCCTCCCGCAGGGAGCGTGGACGGACCTGGCGAACATCCCGATCACGGGCCACTTCATCGGCGGCTGCACGATCGGGGACTCGGCTTCCTCGGGAGTGATCGACCCCTACCAGCGGGTGTACGGGTACCCGGGGCTGCACGTGGTGGACGGATCGGCGATCACGGCGAACCTCGGGGTGAACCCGTCGCTGACGATCACGGCGCAGGCCGAGCGGGCGATGGCGTTTTGGCCCAACCGGGGCGAGGCGGACCCGCGGCCGGCGTTGGGGTCGCCGTACCAGCGCGTGGCGCCGGTGGCGCCGAAGAACCCGGTGGTCCCGTCGGAGGCCCCGGGGGCGCTGAGGCTGCCGATCACGCCGGTCTAGGAGGTCAGTCAGCGCGGCGGCGGTACGTGCGCGTCTTGGTGCGGTTGCCGCACGCTTCCATGTGGCACCAGCGGCCGCCGCCGTTGCGGGACGTGTCGTGGAACGCCCAGCGGCAGTCCTCCGCCGCGCACAGCTTCATGCGGTGCCAGCCGCCGGAAGCGACACTCGCCGCCACCGTTTCGACCACCGCGTCGAGGCCGGGCACGCCGCTGACGGCGGTGACCCGCAGCTTCCCGGAGGCGTCCGGGGTCAGCCGCAGCGGAAAGCCGGCCAGGGCTTCCGCGGCTTTCGCGTCGTCCGACAGCGCCGCCCGCAGCGCGGTGCGCAGGGTGACGGCGGCGGTCAGGTCGGCCGGCGAAAGCGGCCGCCCCGCCAGGTCGCGCTCCTCGAGCCAGCCGGACAGATCCTCGACCGAGGTCAGGTGGTCGGCGACCACGTGCTGCCGCCCGTGCCGGCGGAACGTCCGTTCGTCGAGCGTGTTGAGGAACTGCTCGACCAAAGTCAGGTCACCACCCATGACACCAGTGTAACTCGATACCGGTGTTGACGATTTACGACACCGGTTATAACTTTCACTGGTGTCGAATTCCCTCGAGCAGTTCACCGCAGAGACCACCCCGTCGGCGTTCGAAGACCTCCGCGCCCGGTTGCGCGCGACCCGCTGGCCGGACGCGCCCGACGACGCCGGCTGGTCACTCGGGACCGACGTCGGCTACCTCCGCGAGCTCGTCGCCTACTGGGCCGACGGCTTCGACTGGCCCGCACAGGAAGCCGCGCTCGCCCGCCTCCCCCGCTTCCGCACGCCGGTGCGTGGCCTCGGAATCCACTACGTGCACGCGAAGGCGGCGTCCGGGACCGCGTTGCCGCTGGTGCTCGCACACGGCTGGCCGGACTCGTTCTGGCGCTATTCGAAGGTCGTCCCCCTGCTGACCGACCCCGGCGCGCACGGCGCCGACCCCGCCGACGCGTTCGACGTCGTGGTGCCGGACATGCCGGGGTACGGGTATTCGGACCGGCCGGCCACGCCGCTCGACTCGGTCGCCGTCGCCGGGATGTGGGCCGAGCTGATGAGCACGCTCGGCTACGAGCGGTTCGGCGCGGCGGGCGGGGACATCGGCAGCCACGTCGGCCGCTTCCTCGCGCTCGACCACCCCGAGCGGGTGGTGGCGCTGCACCGGATGGACGCGATCGCGCCGACGTTCACCGGCGATCCGGCGGACCTCACGCCGGCAGAACGCGACTGGCTGGCCGCGTGGCCGGCCTGGCGCGCGGCCGAAGGCGCTTATTCGGCGATGCACAGCACGAAGCCGCAGACCGCCGCCTTCGGGCTGACCGATTCACCGGTGGGGCTCGCCGCGTGGATCGTCGAAAAGCTGCGGGCGTGGAGCGACTGCGGTGGCGACGTCGAGCGCAGCTTCACCAAGGACGAGATCCTCACCAACGTGACGCTCTACTGGCTCACCGGGACGATCGGCTCGTCGATGCGGATGTACCACGCGAACACCGGGATCCCGCCCGCGCGGCGCGCCGAGCGCGTCGAGGTGCCGTCCGGCTTTTCGCTGTTCCCCGGCGACATCCTGCCGCCGCCGCGGGCGTGGCTCGAACGGACGGCGAACACCGTGCGGGTCACCGAACCCGAGCGGGGCGGGCACTTCGCGCCGTTCGTAGAGCCCGAGCTGTACGCGGCGGAACTGCGTGAGTTCTTCCGTCCGTACCGCTAGAAACGCGAAGAGGCCCTCCCGGCCGCGCTTGGCAGGAGGGCCTTCCTCAGCGCACGATCAAGGCAGGCCCGCGAGGCCCGCCGAGACCGTGTTGGCGAACGCGTAGCCGTTCGACGCGTCCCAGTTGATCGACCACGTCATCGCGCCCCGGATCGACGGGTACGTCGCCGACGGCTTGAACGAGCCGCACGACGTCCCGCGCGCCAGGCAGTTCAGCGCCGACACCGTGTTGGCCGGGGCCTGGTAGCCGCCGCCGGCCGCCTGGGACGACGCCGGCAGGCCGAGGCCGACCTGGTCCGCGCGCAGGCCGCCCTGGAGCTGGATGCACGCCAGCGCGGTCAGGAAGTCGACCGTGCCCTGGGAGTAGACGTTGCCGTTGCAGCCGTTCATCGAGCCGGAGTTGTAGTACTGCATGTTGACGATCGTCAGGATGTCCTTGATGCCCAGCGCCAGCTGGAAGTAGCCACCCTGCGTGGACTGCATGTCGATCGTCTGCGGCGCCATCGTGATGACCTTGCCGCCGCCGTTGTAGATGCTGCGCAGCGCCTGGCCCATGTAGGTGGCGTTGATGCCGTTCTCGAGGTCGATGTCGACGCCGTCGAAGCCGTAGTTCGAGATCAGCGACTTCACGCTGTTCGCGAAGTTGTTCGCCGACGAAGAGTCGCCGACGCTGATCGTGCCGTTCTGGCCGCCGACCGAGATGATGACCCGCTGGCCGCGCGCCTGGACCGTCTTGATGTCCGCCTTGAACTGCGCGTCCGTGTAGCCGCCGAGCTGCGACGACAGGCCGGAGTCGAGCGTGAAGCTCACCGCGCCCGGCGTGCCCGTGGCGTCCGCGAACGACACCGCGATGATGTTGTACTTCGTCGGGACGTCGGCCAGCTTCAGCGCCTTCGCGCCGTTGTAGAAGTTCTGCCAGTAGCCCGTCAGGACGTGCTTCGGCAGGTCACCCTGCGTGGGCGGCGGCGTGGTCGTCGTCGGCGGGGTCGTGGTGGTCGGGGGCGTCGTCGGAGTGGTCGGCGTCGTGGGCGTGGTCGGCGTCGTCGGCGGCGGGGTGCCCGGGCCGTCGAGGTTGACGTCGTCGGCGTAGTACGTCGGCTGGCCGTACCAGCCGTGCAGGTACACCGTCAGCGATGTGCTCGAGCCGGTCGTGAAGCTCAGCGACAGCTGCTGGTAGCCGCTCGTGCCCGGCGTCCACGTGCTGGTCGTCGCCGAGCCGGAAACGCCCAGGTAGACGTAGCTGCCCTGGACCCACGCCGACAGCTTGTACGCCGTGTTCGCCGAGACGGTGAGCGTCTGCGAGCACTGCGCGTTGTCCGACGACGTCGGCGTCACGTTCAGCGCGCGGCTGCCGCTGTGCACCGGGGTGCTCACCGCGGTCGGCGTGGCGGTGCACGTCCAGCCCGAGGTGCCGGACTCGAAGCCCGGGTTGGCCAGGATGTTCGCCGCCGCGGCGTTGCCGGCGAGGACGAACGTCACGCCGAGACTCAGCGCGACCACGGAAAGCAACGAAAGCAGGGCTAGCCGGACCTTGGGGACCACGGGCGACCTCCACGAAGGTGGTGAGGCAGGTCACCACAAAGTGGACTAGACCAATCTGATTGTCAAGGAGCCCCATCCGAAAGTCGGGGTGGCGGAAACGGCAGAATGAGACGATCGGAACCAGGCGAAGCAGGAGCGTGTTGCAGTGAGCGTGTCGGTCGAGCAGAAGATCGCCGAAGAACTGGGCGTGCGCGAAGGACAGGTCAAGGCCGCCGTCGACCTGCTCGACGGCGGGTCGACCGTGCCGTTCATCGCGCGCTACCGCAAGGAAGTCACCGGCATGCTCGACGACGCGCAGCTGCGCACGCTCGAGGAGCGGCTGCGCTACCTGCGGGAACTCGACGAGCGCCGGCTCGCCGTCCTCGAGTCCATCCGGAGCCAGGGCAAGCTCGACGAGGCTCTCGAGGCATCGATCCTCGCCGCGGACACGAAGTCGCGGCTGGAGGACATCTACCTCCCCTACAAGCCGAAGCGCCGCACGAAGGCCATGATCGCGCGCGAAGCGGGTCTCGAGCCGCTGGCCGACGGCCTGCTGAACGACCCGAACACGGACCCGCAGGCCGCGGCCGCCGTGTTCGTCGACGCGGACAAGGGCGTCGCGGACGCGCAGGCGGCGCTCGACGGCGCCCGCGCGATCCTCGTCGAGCGCTTCGCCGAGGACGCCGACCTCATCGGCGACCTGCGGGAAAAGATGTGGGGCCAGGGTCACCTGGTCGCCAAGGTCCGGGCGGGCAAGGAGGAGGAAGGGGCGAAGTTCTCCGACTACTTCGACTTCTCCGAGCCGTACACGAAGCTCCCCTCGCACCGGATCCTCGCGATGCTGCGCGGCGAGAAGGAGGAGGTCCTCGACCTCACGATGTCGCCGGACGAGCCCACCGACGAGCCGCAGGTCGGCCCGACCGACTACGAGGCGCGCATCGCCGCGAAGTTCGGCATCAAGCAGCAGGGGCGTCCGGGCGACAAGTGGCTCGGCGACACCGTGCGCTGGGCGTGGCGCACCAAGATCCTCCTGCACCTGGGCATCGACCTGCGGATGCGGCTGCGCCAGGCGGCCGAGGACGACGCCGTGCGCGTGTTCGCGTCCAACCTGCGCGACCTGCTGCTCGCCGCGCCGGCCGGCACCCGCGCCACGATGGGCCTCGACCCGGGCTTCCGCACCGGCGTGAAGGTGGCCGTCGTGGACGCGACCGGCAAGGTCGTCGACACCCACGTCATCTACCCGCACCAGCCGGCGAACAAGTGGGACCAGTCGATCGCCGAGCTCGCGGCGCTGTGCGCGCGGCACAAGGTGGACCTGATCTCGATCGGCAACGGGACGGCGTCGCGCGAGACGGACAAGCTCGCGCAGGAGCTGATCAAGAAGCACCCTTCGTTGAACCTGACGAAGGCTGTGGTGTCCGAGGCGGGCGCGTCGGTGTACTCGGCGTCGGCGTTCGCTTCGCAGGAGCTGCCGAACATGGACGTCTCGCTGCGCGGCGCGGTCTCGATCGCGCGCCGGCTGCAGGACCCGTTGGCCGAGCTGGTGAAGATCGACCCGAAGTCGATCGGCGTCGGGCAGTACCAGCACGACCTGTCCGAGGTTTCGCTGTCGCGCTCGCTCGACGCGGTGGTCGAGGACTGCGTGAACGCGGTCGGCGTCGACGTCAACACGGCGTCCGCTCCCCTGTTGACCCGGGTCTCGGGCATCACGACCGGGCTCGCGGAGAACATCGTGGCGCACCGCGACACGAACGGCCCGTTCCGTTCCCGGACGGCGCTGAAGGAGGTCGCGCGGCTCGGCCCGAAGGCGTTCGAGCAGTGCGCGGGCTTCCTGCGCATCCCGGACGGCGACGACCCGCTGGACTCGTCGTCGGTGCACCCGGAGGCGTACCCGGTCGTCCGGCGGATCCTCTCGAAGACGGGCACGGACCTGCGTTCGCTGATCGGCAACACGCGGACGTTGTCGTCTCTTCGCCCCGCGGAATTCGTGGACGAGACGTTCGGTCTCCCGACGGTCACGGACATCCTGGCCGAGCTGGACAAGCCGGGCCGCGACCCCCGCCCGGCGTTCAAGACGGCGACGTTCGCCGAGGGCGTGGACAAGATCGGCGACCTCAAGCCGGGCATGCGGCTGGAGGGCGTGGTGACGAACGTGGCCGCGTTCGGCGCGTTCATCGACGTCGGCGTGCACCAGGACGGCCTGGCCCACGTTTCGGCGCTGTCGAAGAACTTCGTGAAGGATCCGCGGGAAGTCGTGAAGCCCGGGGACATCGTGAAGGTCAAGGTTCTCGATGTCGACGTGCCGCGGAAGCGGATCTCGCTGACGCTGCGGTTGGACGACGAGCCGGGTGCCCCCGCGGGTAACCGCGGTGGTGGCGGCGGCGGTCGTGATCGAGGTCAGCAGGGTGGCGGCGGTCAGCGTCGCGGCGGGTCCGGCGGCTCGGGTGGCGGTGATCGGCGTGGTGGCGGCCGGGACCGCGGCGGCAACTCCGGCGGCTCCGGCGGCAACGGCTCGATGGCGGACGCCTTGCGGCGCGCCGGGTTCGGCAAGTAGGACGGTCCGTGGAGGCCTCCTCACCGGCTCTTGTGACCGGCGAGGAGGCCTTCACGGTTTTCGGGTTGTCCACAGGGATGTCGCGATGTGGACAACTGCGGGGCTCGGCGGCTTGAACGCCGGTTTCGTCGGTGGGCGCGGATAGACTGGACCAGGGACAGCCCCCTGGGAGTGGCGGGGCCACTCCTGGGGAGATCTTCGCCGGCAGCGCAGGAATGCACCGGCTCAGCGGAGCGCGACCAGGCCGATGGCGAACAAGGCCGCCGGGACGCCGAGTTTCGGTGGTCATCAACGACTCGTTCATCGCATCCGGCGAGGTGAACGACTCGTCTTCATGACGTCACCGGCCCCCGAACCGGCCGTACCGATCCGGGGGCCGGGACCCTGACGTCGGACGCGACGAACGACCCGTTCATGCCAACCGCCGCCTGAACGACTGCCCACCGCCTCACCCCAAAAGCCGACACCGAAGGCGAGAGGCCCCCGAGAACGGG
>NZ_JBGDMD010000015.1:0-183002 GCF_041679295.1 Amycolatopsis kentuckyensis
CCTGACGACATGAATGAGTCATTCACGTCGTTTCAAGCGCGGACCGACCAGACGTAACCATCGGGGCGAACGAGCACCTCGGCACCCGGCTTGACGTCGTAAGCCGCGTACGCGAACCCGCCGTCGTCCACCAGGTCCGCACCCGTCGCGACACTCCCCGCGGGCAGGATCCGGACCCCCTCGGAAGGCCCGTCGCCAAACACCAAACGCGTCGCGTGCGGGCCCCGGAACACCTCGAACAACCGCACCCGCTTGCCATCGGCGGAGACCAACGGCGAGTCCGGCGCCCGGTCGCCAGGCCGCAGCGCGCCAGCACCCGAAGGGGACAGCGGGCCGCCGCGGTAGCTGATGTCCAGCTGCTGCGTCTCCTCGCCGCGGTGGTGGGCGTCCTCGTCGCCGTCGACGTACTTCTGCATCAGCCCGGTCGAGACCCCCAGCACCCGCGCCGCCACCGTCCGGCGCTCGGCCTCGTAGCTGTCGAGCAGCTCGGGTGAGCCGTCCGCGAGCTTCCAGCCCAGGTTGTACGCGTCCTGGACGCCGGTGTTCAGGCCCTGGCCGCCGGTCGGCGGGTGGACGTGCGCGGAGTCGCCGGCCAGGAAGACGCGCCCGTCGCGGAACCGCGCGGCCAGCCGGACGTTCGGCCGCCACACCGTCGACCACGCCAGGTCCGACAGCCGGACCGTGCCGCCGCTCAGTGCGTCGAGCCGGGCCTGGACCGCGGGCAGCGCCGTCTCGACGTCGGTCTCGCCCTCGGCGAGCGACGCGCCGAACTGGAAGTGCGGCGTCCCCGGCAGCGGGCTGAACACCATGCCGCTCATCGGCTCATCCGGCGTCGCGAACCAGTGGCCGTAGCTCCGGTCGAGCCCGTCGGCCCGGACGTCGCCGAGCAGCATCCGGATCGACTCGTCGGTCGTGCCCTCGAACGCGATCCCCAGCGCCTTGCGCACGAAGCTCTTGCCGCCGTCGGCACCGACCAGGTACTCCGCGCGGACCGTCTCGCCCGTGCTCAGCGTGGCCGTGACGCCGTCAGAGGACTGCTCGAAGCCGGTCAACGCGGTCGCCAGCTCGACATGGACGCCGAATTCGGCCAGCCGGTCGCGCAGGATGCCCTCGGTCTGCGACTGGCCCAGGAACCAGCCGGTCGGGTACGGCTTGTCTGGCGTCGGCTCGACCGGGTCGAACATCATCCGCTCGCCGACCACCTCGCCGCCGAGGTGGATCTTGATCGGCACCGGCGCGGCCCCCTGCGCCAGCACCTCGTCGAGCACGCCGAGGTCTTCGAAGACCTCCAGGGTCCGCGGCTGGAGCCCGTCGCCGCGCGAGCCCACGAAGAAGGTCTCGGCCTTGTCGATGATCCGGACTCCGACGTCGCGCCGCGCCAGCTCGATGGCCAGCGTCAGCCCGGTCGGTCCCGCCCCCGCGATCAGCACCCGTGTGTCCATGTCGCCCTCCCAGTGAATTGCGATTCAGTGAATCTGGATTCAGAATGACACTGCTAGCGTCCCGCGTCAAGGAGGTGCCGGTGAACCGCAAGGAGAAGGCGGCGGAGACCGAGGCCGCGCTGAAGGCGGCCGCCCGGCGCGTGTTCGCGCGCAAGGGCTACCTGAACACGAAGATCACGGACATCACCGCCGAGGCGGGCCGGGCCGCGGGATCGTTCTACAACCACTTCGCGGGCAAGGAGGAGCTGCTCGAGTCACTCCTGGCCGACATCGCGGCGTCCGGCGACGAAAGCGCGCTGTCCGAGGGCCACCTCTCCGACTTCAGCGACCCGGCGGCGGTGCGCTGGCACGTGGCCCAGTACTGGGACTTCTACAAGGAGCACGCGTCGACGATGCAGGCGCTGCGCCAGGCGGCGATGGTGAACGAGGCGTTCGCCCGCACGATGGCGAGCTTCGGCGCGACCCAGGCGGCGGACCTGAACGGCCACCTCGCCCAGGTGACGGCCGCCGGCCTGCGGCTGCCGGCGAGCACGGAACTGTCGATCGCGATGATGTACCAGCTGGTCGACAGCTTCGCGCAGATGTGGCTGCTCGACCCGGTCCCCGCGGCGTGGACACCACCGACCGACGACGAAGCGATCGAGGCGCTCACCCGGTTCGTCTACCGGGGCTTCACCGGCCGGGACTACTGAGCCAGCCGCTCCACAGCGGCGTCGACGCGCTCATCGGTCGCCGTCAACGCGACCCGGACGTGCGTGTCGCCCTTCGGGCCGTAGAACGTCCCCGGCGCCACCAGGATCCCGCGATCGGCCAGCCACTCGACCGTCGCCGAGGCGTCCTCGTCCCGGGTTGCCCACAGGTACAGGCCGGCCTCGGAGTGGTCGATGCGGAACCCGTTGTCCTGCAACGCCTTCCGCAGTGACAGCCGGCGCCGGGCGTACCGCTCGCGCTGGGCGGCCAGGGCCTCGTCGTCGGTCAGGGCGGCGACCATCGCCTCCTGGACCGGGCGCGGCACGATCATGCCCGCGTGCTTGCGGATGTCGAGCAGCCGCTTGATCAGCCGCGGGTCACCGGTCAGGAAGCCGGCGCGGTAGCTGGCCAGGTTCGCCGACTTGGACAGCGAGTGCACCGCGATCAGGCCGTCCGTGCGGCCGCCGCTGACGTCCGGGTGCAGGACCGACAGCGGGGACGTCTCCCAGCCCAGCGCCAGGTAGCACTCGTCGGACACGACGACGACGTCGCGCTCGCGGGCCCACTCGACGACCTTGCGCAGGTGCTCCGCCGGGAGCACGCGACCGGTCGGGTTGGACGGCGAGTTCAGCCAGATCATCGCCGGTTTCTGCGGGCCGAGCGCGACAGTGCTGTCGGCACGCAGGATCGACGCGCCCGCCAGGAGCGCGCCGACCTCGTACGTCGGGTAGGCCAGCTCCGGGATGACCACCAGGTCGCCGGGGCCGAAGCCGAGCAGGCGCGGCAGCCAGGCCACGGCCTCCTTCGACCCGATCGTCGGCAGCACGGCGTCCGGCTCGATGCCGGTGACGCCGTGCCGGCGGCCGAGCGCGGCGACGGCCGCCGCGCGCAGGGCCGGGATGCCGTGCGTGGTCGGGTAGCCCGGGATCTCCGAGACGGACGCGAGCGCGTCGCCGATGCCGGCCGGGACCGGGTCGACCGGCGTGCCGATGGAGAGGTCGACCACCCCGCCGGGGTGGGCGCTCGCCTTGGCCTTGACCTCGGCGAGCGAATCCCAGGGGAAGTCGGGCAGCGCGACCGGGCTCATTCGCCCTGCGGGGGCAGCGCCTTGATGAACGCCGGGTCGTGCGCGGTCTTGCCCACCTTGGAGGCGCCGCCGGGCGAGCCCAGCTCGTCGAAGAAGTCGACGTTGGCCTTGGTGTAGTCCGACCAGTTGTCCGGGACGTCGTCCTCGTAGTAGATCGCCTCGACCGGGCAGACCGGCTCGCAGGCGCCGCAGTCGACGCACTCGTCCGGGTGGATGTACAGCATCCGCTCGCCCTCGTAGATGCAGTCCACGGGGCACTCGTCGATACACGCCTTGTCGAGCACGTCGACGCAGGGCTCGGCGATCACGTAGGTCACTGCGCACTCCTGCTTTTCTCTGCAAACAGCCAGTCGTGGCCGACACTACGCGGTTCGGCCACCCGTTCGGTTGGTGAGGCAAGCCTTAGCCATACCCGGGGTATGGCGCTCACCTCCGCCGACGGCGCGGGGGCGGGGTGGCCCGGGCGTCGCCGGTGATGACGAAGCGGGGTTTCGGAGCTTCGCCTGCGTCACTCTCGGCCTTCTTCTCCCCCACGGCGCGGTTGAACCCCTCGGAGATCTCGTCGACGAGCTTCTCGTTGTGCCGCTCGTCCTTGCGCTGGATGCCCACGGCCACCTCCTCGGAAATCCGCTCCGCGCCTTTCACGGCCTCCGTCACAATCTAGTCGTGAACGCACGTGAAGCGCTCGAAATCGTCTGCAGCAGAGCATGGCCGCCCCTGGTCGAGGAACCCCTGAACGACTGGCGGCTGCGCTGGGCAGGGGGCTTCACGGGCCGCGCGAACAGCGCGCTCGCGGTCGGCGACCCCGGCCGGCCGATCCCGGACGCCCTGCGCGCGGTGTGTGACTTCGCCCACGATCGGGGGATCCAGCCGATGGTGCAGGTGATCCGCGACAGCCCGAACGAGCGCGCGGTCGTCGCCGAGGGCTGGTTCCAGGCGACCCGCCACCACCGTGGCCACGAGGTCGTCGTGCTCACCACCCCGCTCACCGGCACGTCCCCGGTCGACGGCGTCGAGGTGCACGACGAGCCGACGCCGGCGTGGTGGGAGCTGACGCTCGGGCCCGGCGAGGACGTCCCGGCCGCGCGCAGCGTCTTGACCGGCGGGAAGGTCGGCTACGGCGTCGCGACGCTCGACGGCGCCACCGCCGGCGTCGTCCGCGGCGCCCTGGTCGACGGCTGGCTGCACGTCGGCCGTCTGGAGGTCGGCCCCGCCTTCCGCCGCCGCGGGCTCGCGAAGGCGCTGATGGGCGCCCTGCACACGTGGGGCGCGGAACACGGGGCCGACCACGCGGTGTTGCAGGTGGCGGAGGGGAACGCGGGCGCGCTCGCGCTCTACGCGGGGCTCGGCTACGCCCCGCACCACAGATACCGGTACTGGGTGCCCGCACCCGGCTCGTGCGAGGATTCGACGTCGTGAAGATCGTGGTAGTGGTCGGCGGAGTGGGCGGGGCCCGCTTCCTGCTGGGTGTCAAGGCAGCGCTGGGGATGCCGGCGGAGGGTTCCGGGGACTCGGAGCACGAGGTGACGGCGCTGGTCAACACCGGCGACGACGTCTGGATGCACGGGCTGCGGATCTGTCCCGACCTGGACACCTGCATGTACACGCTGGGCGGCGGGATCGACAAGGAACGCGGCTGGGGGCACTCGGGCGAGACCTGGGTGGTCAAGGAGGAGCTGGCGGCCTACGGCGCCGACCCGGACTGGTTCGGCCTCGGCGACAAGGACATCGCCACCCACCTCATCCGGTCGCGGATGCTGCGCGCGGGCTACCCGCTCTCGGCGGTGACCGAGGCCCTGTGCGACCGCTGGCAGCCCGGCGTCCGGCTGCTGCCGATGTCCGACGACCGCGTCGAGACGCACGTCGTGATCGACGACCCGGAGCAGGACGGCCAGCAGAAGGCCATCCACTTCCAGGAGTGGTGGGTGCGCTACCGCGCCGAGCCGAAGGCCCACTCGATCGTCGCGGTCGGGGCCGACGAGGCCAAGCCGGCGCCGGGGGTGCTCGACGCGATCAAGGACGCCGACGCGGTGCTGTTCGCGCCGTCGAACCCGGTGGTCTCGGTCGGGACCGTGCTGGGCGTGCCGGGGGTCCGGGACGCACTGCGCAAGACGTCCGCGGGCGTCGTCGGGGTGTCGCCGATCATCGGCGGCAAGGCGCTGCGCGGGATGGCCGACGCGTGCCTGACCGCGATCGGCGTCGAGACGTCGGCGGAGGCGGTGGGCCGGCACTACGGCTCGCGCCAGGACGGCGGTGTGCTGGACGGCTGGCTGATCGCCGAAGGCGAGACCGCGGACGTGCCGGGCGTGACCGTCCGCGACGTGCCGCTGCTGATGTCCGATGTGGACGCGACCGCGGCGATGGCCCGCGCCGCCCTCGACCTGGCCGGAGCCCCCGTTGCATGACCACGCCTCCCCCAAGCTGGAGATCCTGCCCGTCACCGGGCTGCCGGAGTTCCGCCCCGGCGACGACCTGACCGGCGCGATCGTCAAGGCCGCGCCGTGGCTGCGCTCGGGTGACGTCCTGGTCGTGACCAGCAAGATCGTCTCGAAGGCCGAAGGCAGGCTCGTCAAGGTGCCCCAGGATCCCGAGGCCCGCGACGCCGAACGCCGGAAGCTCGTCGAGCGCGAGGCCATCCGGGTGGTCGCGCGGATCGCGCGCACGGTGATCACCCAGAACCACCTCGGGATCGTGCAGGCGGCGTCGGGCATCGACGCGTCGAACGTCGAAGGCGACGAGGTCGCGCTGCTGCCCGCGGACCCGGACGCGTCGGCGCTGGCCCTGCGCAACGGGCTGCGCGAACGGCTCGGCGTCGAGGTCGCCGTGGTCGTCACGGACACGATGGGCCGCGCGTGGCGGGTCGGGCAGACCGACGCCGCGATCGGCTCGTCCGGGCTGCGCGTGCTGCACGCCTACCGCGGCGAGGTCGACGGGCAGGGCAACGAGCTGGCCGTCACCGAGGTCGCGATCGCCGACGAGCTGGCCGCGGCCGCCGACCTGGTCAAGGGCAAGCTCGGCGGGACGCCGGTCGCGGTCGTGCGCGGGCTGGACCTCTTCGACGACGGCTCGACCGCGCGGAACCTCGTCCGGCCGCTGGAGGAGGACCTCTTCCGGCTCGGCACGAACGAAGCGATCGCGCAGGGCAAGCGGGCGGCCGTGCCGTCGCGGCGGTCGGTGCGGCAGTTCGCGGACGCGCCCGTCGACCCGGCCGCGATGCGCCGCGCGGTGGCGTCCGCGCTGACCGCGCCCGCGCCGCACCACACGCACCCGGTGCGGTTCGTCTGGCTGCGCGACGCCGGCCTGCGGCACAAGCTGCTCGACGCGATGCGCGAGTCGTGGCGGGCCGACCTCGAGGGCGACGACTTCACGCCGGAGCAGATCGCGAAGCGGCTCAGCCGCGGCGACATCCTTTACCGCGCACCGGAAGTCGTCATCCCGTTCCTGGTCCCGGACGGCGCGCACACCTACCGCGACGAGCGCCGCAACGACTGCGAGAAGACGATGTTCACCGTCGCCGGCGGCGCCGCGGTGCAGGGCCTGCTGGTGTCGCTGGCGGCCGAAGGGCTCGGCTCGTGCTGGATCGGGTCGACGATCTTCGCCGCGGACATCGTCCGGGACGTCCTCGGCCTCGACGAACGCTGGCAGCCGCTGGGTTCGGTCGCGATCGGCGTCCCGTTGGACGACCCCGGCCCGCGCGGGCCGATCACGCCCGGCGAAGGGCTGCTGGAGCTGTGAGCCTGCACGCGGAAGCCGTCGCGACGCTGGGTTCGTGGCGGCCCGCGCTCGCTTCCCAGGAGTCCCTGCGCCAGGCGTTCCTGGGGTTCCTGGCGGCGCGCGAGGACTCGTGTCAACGGTCGTGCGCGGCCGGGCACCTGACGGCGTCGGCGGTGGTCCTGGACCACACCGGGACCCAGGTGCTGCTGACGCTGCACCCGCGCGTCGGCCGGTGGCTGCAGCTGGGCGGGCACTGCGAGCCCGCGGACGCTTCGCTGGCCGACGCGGCGCTGCGGGAAGCGACCGAGGAGTCCGGCATGACCGGGCTGCGGATCGACCCGGAGCCGGTGCACCTCGACGTCCACCCGATCACGTGCTCGCTCGGCGTGCCCACGCGGCACTTCGACGTCCGGTTCGCGGTGCACGCCCCGGCGGGTGCTTCGCCGGTGCGCAGCGACGAGTCCGACGACCTGCGGTGGTGGCCGGTGGACGCGCTGCCGGCGGGGTCCGAAGATCTCGCCGATCTGGTGAAAGCGGCCGTTCCTGTCGGTGCCGGGCACTAGCCTGGGGTGCGGACAGGGAGGGACCACATGGCTACGCAGTTTCCGCAGCGCGTGCACTACCACTCGGGAGGGGGCGGCGGCGACGGGGTGTTCGGCTACATCGTCGTCGGCCTGCTGATCCTGGCGATCATCGTGTTCGTGATCGTCGTGGCGGTGCGGGTGTCGAAGATGCGCCGCGAAGAGGCGATGAAGCAGAGCGGGCAGTTCCCGCAGCAGAACTTCCCGCCGCAGCAAGGGTTCGCGCCGCCGCCGGGCGGGTTCACCGGGCCGCAGGGCACCGCCGCGTTCCCGCCGCAGCCGGGGTCGGGCGGGTTCCCCGCGCCGCAACCGGCGTACCCGCCGGGTCCGCAGGCCGGGTACGCGCCGCAGCAGGCCGGGTTCCCGCCGTCGCAACCGGTTCCGCAACAGCCGGGCTTCCCGCCGTCGCAACCGGTGCCGCAGGGGCCGTACGGGCAGCGGCCGCCGGGCCCGGGAGCGGGTCCGCAGAGCTGGTGATCGTCCCCTTCGACAGCGCTTCCCCGGTCCCGCCGTTCGAGCAGGTGCGGTCCGGGCTCGCGACGCGGATCAACGACCGGAGCCTGCCGGTCGGCACGAAGCTGCCCACGGTCCGCGCCCTGGCGGCCGACCTGGGGATCGCGCCGAACACGGTGGCCCGCGCGTACCGCGAGCTGGAGGAGGCCGGGCTGATCGAGACGCGCGGCCGGGCGGGCAGCTTCGTCGCGGCGGCGGGCGACCAGACCCGCCGCCGCGCCCAGCAGGCGGCGGCCGGCTACGCGGACCTCACCCGTAAGCTCGGCCTGGACGACGCCGAGGCGCTGGCGATCATCCGCGCGGCGCTCGACGAAGGAAGGGGCTGATCTTGGTGCTGAGCGTCCTGACGCTGCTGATCATCCTGGTGCCGGTCGCGGTGGTCGTGACCGTGGTGGTGCTGGTGCTCAAGATGAACAAGCCGAAGCAGCCGCCGTACCAGGGTTATCCGCCGCAGCAGGGGTATCCGGGGCAGCAGCAGCCGGGTTATCCGCCGCAGCAAGGCTTTCCGCCTCAGCAGGGCGGCTATCCCGGGCAGCAACCGCCTTACCCGCCCGAGCAGGGCGGCTATCCCGGCCAGCAACCGCCTTACCCGCCCCAGCAGTAAGCCCCTCCCACGCGTAGCGACTTTCCTGCCCTGTGAGGAGAGCTTGTGTGCGGCGGCTTGCTTCGAACCGGCCGCCGCAGCGACTTCGGCTGATCACATCGCGCGGTAGTCGCGCAGCTCGATGCGCGGTCCGAACCGTGGCCGCCGGTGGCCCGCCGCCTCCAGGTACCGCACCGCCCGCTGCCGCTGCGGCGCGTACGGCGCCAAAACCTCCGCCATCCCCGCGTCGTCGAGTTTCGCGCCCAGCACGGCGTTCCCGACCATCGACGGGATGTTGTAGTCGCCGAAGCTGACCGCGTCCGGGTCGCCCCACGCGCGCTGCGCGATCTCCGCCGCCGTCCACACCCCGATGCCCGGGACGTTCCGCAGCAGGTGGCGCCCCGCCAGCCCGCGCAGCTCGACCGCCCGCTCGAGGTGGCCGGCCACCCGCGCCGCGTTCAGCAACGCCGTCCGCCGCTTGATGTCGACGCCCGCGCGGTGCCAGTGCCAGTCCGGCAACGACCGCAGCGCCACCGGTGTCGGCGGCACGCGCAGCCGCTCCGGCCCCGGCCCGGGCGCCGGCGCGCCGAACCGGCGGCACAGCTCGGCCCACGACCGGATCGCCTCCTTGCCGGTCACCTTCTGCTCCAGCACCGCCAGCACCAGCCAGTCCCACACCACGCCCGTCGCGCCCAGCCGCAGCCCCGGGTTCTCCCGGCGGGCGCGCGCGACGACGTCGTGGTGCGCGACGAACTCCGAATCGTCGTCGTCCGCGCCGAGCAGCGCCGGGACGCCGGTGAGCAGCCGGTCCGCGCCGTCGCCCCAGGCCGCCGCCTCGATCCGGCCGTCGGTGAGCTTGCGCAGGGCCAGCGTGCCCGGGCCGTCCGGGGTGTTCGACGCGAGCCACGTGATCCCGCGCTCGTCGGTCAGGATGTTGAGCGACCCGCGCCCGCGCTTCAGCGGACTCAGGACGCTGCCCAAGTCGACCTCGAACGCGGGACGCCAGTACATCGCTACGCGTCGCTCGAGAAGCGGACGGAACCGTCGGGCAGCACGGTGTCCGGCCAGATCCGGGCCCCGTCGAGGAGTTCGCAGCCGGCGCCGACGGACACGCCGTCGCCCAGCACGACGCCGCGCAGCACCGCGCCGGCGCCGACGCGCGCGCCGTGGCCGAGCACCGAGCGCTCGACGATCGCGCCTTCGGAGACGGCCGCGCCGTCGAACAGCACCGAACCGTCGATCTTCGCGCCGGAGCCGACGACCGCGCCGCCGCCGATGGTCGAACCACCGCACAGGTGGGCGTCTTCGGCGACGGAAGCGCCGTCCAGCACCAGGAAGTCGCCGGGCCGGCCGGGCAGCGCCGACGTCGGCGCCACACCCCGCACCAGGTCCGCCGACCCGCGCACGAACGCTTCCGGCGTGCCGACGTCCAGCCAGTAGGAGGCGTCGACGAAGCCGTGGATGTGCGCACCCTGCTCCAGCAGCTGCGGGAATGTCTCGCGCTCGACGGAAACCCGACGCCCGGTGGGGATCGCCTCGATCACCGGGCGGCGGAAGACGTAGCAGCCGGCGTTGATCTGGTCGGTCGGCGGGTTCGGCGTCTTCTCGAGGAAGGCCTGGACGCGGCCGGTTTCGTCGGTCGGCACCGAGCCGAACCGGCTCGGGTCGGGCACGCGCTGCAGGTGCAGCGTGACGTCGGCCTCGGACTCGCGGTGCACGCGCAGCTGCTCGCCGAGGTCGGAGCCGGAGATGATGTCGCCGTTGAAGACGATCACGTGGTCGGCGCGCAGCTTGTCGTAGACGTTGCGGATGGCGCCGGCCGTGTCGAGCGGCTCCTCCTCGACGACGTACTCGAGGTCCAGACCGATCGACTTGCCGTCGCCGAAGTACTCCTCGAACACCTCCGCACGGTAGCTCGTGCCCAGCACGACGTGCCGGATCCCGGCCTCGCGGATCCGGGAGAACAGGTGGCTCAGGTAGGGCGTCCCGGCTGTCGGGAGCATCGGCTTCGGTGCCGAAAGGGTCAGTGGCCGCAGGCGCGTGCCCTTGCCCCCGACCAGCACGACGGCGTCGATCTCGACCTCGGACGTCACGGAAATCTCCTCTTGTATCACGCACCGCTGAGCGACAAGCCGCGGGAAACCCTGACGGAGGTCGCCCGGAGGGCCTACCCTAGACAGGAAACAGGCGGGCCTTTCCCCAGAGGGCCCCGGGTCAGTCGGGAGGCCGAGGGGATGGACCCCCGCGATCGGGCGGACGCCCTGCTCGCACGAGCCCAGGCGCGCGGTGTGTTCGTCGTGACACCCGACAGCGCGACGTCACCGATGGACTCGTCGAACACCCAGCAGATACCCCGGGCGCAGATCGACGGGCTCGACCGCAGCCAGGACCCCGACACGACCACGCAGCTGCCGGCGTCGCTGATCGAGGAGAACGACCACCCGCTGGCCGGCGCGGCGCCGACGCGGCGGCTGGAGGCCCGCGGTGGCCGCCGCCCGCAGGCGACGACGCCGTTGAGCACGCCGTCGCAGACGACCCCGCTGCCCACACCGCCGGTGACCACGCCGCTCGCGCGCCGGCCCCAGGCCGAGCCGATCACGAGCCCGCTGAAGGAGCCGGACCCGGAGGACACCGGCCTGGTGCCGACGGTGACGCAGACGAACGGCAAATCCGACCTCTCGCGCCGGCTCGACGGGATCTAGCGGGTCTCGAGCTTCAGCCGCAGCGCGAGGCCGAGCTTCGCGGCGGCGAGCACCGGCTTCCAGGCGAAGCCCTGGTGGCGGTCGGCGAGGAAGCGGTAGGCGCTGTCGTGGTGTGCCTTGAGCATCTTCGCCGACGCCTGCGACGTCGAGTGGCCGCCTTCGTGGGTGACGCGCGCGGAGGGCGCGTAGACGTTCAGCCAGCCGGCCTGGGCGAGGCGGTCACCGAGGTCGACGTCCTCGAAGTACATGAAGTAGCGCGTGTCGAAGCCCCCGACGGAGTCGAACGCCTCCCGGCGGATCAGCTGGCAGGAGCCGGAGAGCCAGCCGGACGTGCGCTCGACCGGGGTGCCGGTTTCCTGGCGGTACTGCCGCGTCCAGGGGTTGCCGGGCCAGACCTTCCCGAAGACGGCGTGCCCGATGCCGCGCCCGAAGGAGGGCAGCAGGCGGGCGGAGGGGTAGACGGTGCCGTCGAGATCGTGGATGAGCGGCCCGAAGGCCCCACCCCGAGGCCACCGGCTCGCGACCTCGAGCAGGGCGTCGAGCGACCCGGGTTCCCATTCGAGGTCCGGGTTGACGACGACGACCCAGCCGTAGCGGTCGTCCAGCTCGGCGACCCCGCGGTTGGCGGCGGTGCCGTAGCCGACGTTCTCGCCGATGCTGAGCAGCTGAACGTTCTTCCGGTTGGCGGTGGCCTCCTCGAGGGCACCTTCGACGGAGGCGTTGTCGGCGACGACCACCTTGACCTCGCGCTCGGTGGCCTTCTCGAGGGTGTCGAGGAACCGTCCGATGGTGTCCTCGGAGAAGTAGGTCACGGTCACGACGCCGACTTCGTCGCCATAGCGGGGGTGCTCAGTCACCCGGCCATTGTCCACCGGTCACGGATCGCGACCCCGCCACCCCGTCGACGGTGACCCTTCGCCGAACTGTCACGCCAAGTAGTGACCCGACTGCGATACGTGTGATCGACAACGCCATGATGAAGCGATGACGGTGCACGCGTTCGTCGACGAATCCGCACGTGCGGGCAGCTACCTGCTCTGCGCGACGATCGTGGAGCCCGCTCACCTGTCTTCGACCCGCCGCGCATTGATGTCCCTGCTGTTGCGGGGGTCACGCGAGCTGCATTTCAAGAAGGAAAAGGAACCCCGCCGCCGGATGCTCATCGACCGCATGGCGGCCATGACCGTCTCGTCCAGGCTCTACATCGCCGAGTGCTCCCCCAAAACCGCGGAATCGGCCCGCCAGCGCGGACTGGACCGCCTGGCCCAGGAGCTCCTCGCGCTGCAAGCACATCGGCTGGTCCTCGACACCCGCGACCACCGCGACGGGCAGGACCGCCGAACTCTGCAGCAAGCTCTCGGTCACCGACCTTCCAAGACCGAACTCACCTACGAGCACGTCGATTCGACGGCCGAGCCGCTGCTGTGGATTTCCGACGCGGTGGCGTGGTGCTACGGGGCGGGTGGCGACTGGCGCAAGCGAGCCGGCACCTTGATCACCGACATCGTCACCGTCTGAGAACGGCGAAAAGCCCGCGAGACGACCGTCCGGACGCGTCGCGGGCTTTCATACTCGGCCCCACCGGGGCCTCGCAATGTCACTTTACCACTTTCACCTCTGCCGCAGCCGAGCGCTGCTCAGCGGGTCCGGAGGTGCCGGGACCAAGCCTTGGCGTAAGCCTCCCGATGCCGCTCCGCAGTCGTGGCCCAGGAAAACTCCTTGGCCCGCTGCTGAGCCGCCGTCGCCAGCTCCGCCCGCCGCCCGGGGTCGGCCAGCAGTTCCGACAACCCCGCCGCCACGTCGCCGGCCCCGACCCCGCAGTACGCCACGGCATCACCACCCACCTCGGGCAACGACAACCGCCGCGTGGTCAGCACGCAGGCCCCGCACGCCATCGCTTCCAGCACCGGCAACCCGAACCCCTCGCCCAGCGACGGGTAAGCCACCAGCTCGGCACCCCCGAGGAACCCGGCCAGCGTCCCGAAGGGCAGATACCCTGCCCGAATCACGCGAAGCCGGTGCGGAACGGCGTCCAAAGCCCGCTCCACCTGGGTGTCCCACCCCGGCTGCCCGGCCAAGACCAAAGCCGGCGCGTCACGCTGTCCGGCCACCGCCCGCGCGAACCCGCGGATCAGCGCCGGCACGTTCTTGCGCGGCTCCAGCGCCCCCAGGAACGCCACGTACGGCGTCCGTCCGAGGCCTACCGCCGAACGGGCGGCCTCGACCTCCGATGGTGACGGTGGGTGAAACCGCTCGCTGTCGACGCCGTGGTGAATCACTTCCAAGGACGCGTGCCGGACCGGGCCCACGCGGGCCAGCTCCGCCGCCGTCGCCGCCGAGGGGACCACGCACAGCGTCGCGCGGCGCAACGCCGTTGCCGTCCACGCCCGGAAGAACCGCGCCTTCACCGACGAGTGCAGCACGGCGTCGGTGAAGAACGTCGCGTCGTGGAGCGTGACGACCGATGCCGCCGACGTGGCCAGCGGCATCGTGTAGTGCGGCGAGTGGACGACGTCCGCGCCCAGGCGGCGCACCAACCGGGGCAGGGTCGCCTGCTCCCAGGTCAGCCGCGCGGTGCGGGTGGTCGTCGTCGGGGACGCGGGCACTACGCGCGAGCTCGGCGCCAGCCGATCGTAAAGCTGCAGGTCCCGCGGCTGGCACACGACGGTGAGCCGCGCCCCGTCCGCGTCGAGCGCGGCGACGAGCGAATCCACGTACCGGCCGACCCCGCCGCGGTCCGCGGGAACCGCGGTCGCGTCGATCAGCACCCGGGGGTCATCGCTCACCCCTGCAGGGTACGGCGGTGACCCGGTGTCATGGTGAGGAACTGGCAAACCGGTCAGGGGCGGCACGGGTGTGGATCGCCCAGACGGCTTCCGCCGCGCGGCGCCAGGTGAACGTCCGCGCCCGCTCGCGCCCCGATCGAGTGAGGTCAGCCGCCACGGAGGGTGATCCCAGGACCTCTCGCAACGCCGAAGCCAGCGCCCGGGCGTCGCCGCGCGGAACCATCCGGCCCGCGCCGCCCGCCACCTCGGCCAGCGCCGGGACGTCCGTGTGCACCACCGGAACCCCGGCCGCCATCGCCTCCAGCAGGCCCATCCCGAACCCCTCGGCCAGGCTCGGCACCGCCAGGACGCTCGCCTGGCGCAACGCCGTCGCCAGCTCGGCGTCCGACACCTTCCCCAGCATCCGCAACCGGTCCGCGGGAAGCCCGCGGTCCGCCGCCAGCGCGGCCGGGTCGACGCCGCCCCAGCCCGGCTGCCCGGCGAGCACCAGCACCACGTCGTCGAGCGCCGCGACCGCGTCGACCAGGACGTCGATCCCCTTGCGCGGCTCGATCGTCCCGACGGCCAGCACGTACCGCGGCGGCAGGTCCAGCGGCGCCGACCCGGCCGGGACCCGCACGCCGTGCGGCACCACGCGCACCGGGACGTCGACGTCGATCAGCACCGCCAGCTCGTCGGCGACCGCCCGCGTCGGCACCACCAGCCCGGACGCCCGCCGCGCGGCCCGCGCGATCATCGACCGGTGCCAGCTGACCCCGCGCGCGGTCAGCGTCTCGGGATGGGTCCAGGGCACGGTGTCGTGCACGGTGACGCTCAACGTCTTCCCGGCCGGCGCCCGCGGCGGCGCGAACGGCGTCGGCGCGTGCACCGCGTCGCCGCCCGGCCACCAGCGCAGGCCCAGCTGCCACGCGGCGACCAGCGCCCGCGGCGGGATGCGCAGCACCCGCGGGCCCTCGACGCCGTCCAGCCGGGCCGCGCCGACGTCGGCGTGCCGCGCGACGACGCTGGACACCGTCCAGCCGCGCGGCGCGGTCTGCGCGAGCGCGGGCAGCAGCTCGGCCGTGTAGCGCCCGGTGCCACCGGGCACGGGCGCGAGGAGCTGCTCGGCGAGCACGACCAGTTCGGGCACGCGGCTATTGTGCGGGACGTGACCGCGAATCCCGCCACCACGGTGGTCGTCGTGACCTGGCGGGGTGCCGGGCACGTCACCGCCTGCCTCGACGCGCTCGCCGCGCAGACGCGTCCACATCGGACGCTCGTGGTGGACAACGCCTCCGACGACGGCACCGCCGCCCTGCTCGCAGCCCATCCTTCGCACCCGCAAGTAATTCGCCTGCCGCGCAACACGGGTTACGCGGGCGCGCTCGCCGTCGCCGCGAAACGCATCGAGACGCCGCTGATGGCGTGGCTGAACGACGACGCCGAACCCGAGCCGGACTGGCTCGCGACGCTCGAAGACACCCTGGAAAAGGCGCCTTTGGCCGGCGCGGCGACGTCCCGGCTCGTGCGCCCCGACGGCACCACGCAGTCCGCCGGCGTCCGGCTGACCGCCGACGGCCACGGCGCCGACCTCACCGAGCCCGCCGCCGAGGTGTTCGGCTTCTGCGGCGGCGCGGCGCTCCTGCGGTCGGACGTGCTGACGAGCGTGCACGGCGTCCCGGCCGGGTTCTTCTGCTATTACGAAGACACCGACACGGCGTGGCGCCTGCGGCTGGCCGGCTGGGACGTCGTCGCGGCGCCCGAAGCCCGCGTCCGGCACGCCCACGGCGTCAGCAGCGAGCTGGGTTCCCCGCTGTTCCACCGCTGGAACGAGCGCAACCGGCTGCTCATGCTGCTGCGCTGCGCACCTCGCGGGATCGCGGTGAACCAGCTGGTGAAGTTCGCCGTGTTGACAGCGGTGCTGCCGCTGCGACCGGGACGTCCCCAGGCGGCGAACTTCCGGTTCGGCCTGCGCTGCCGCGTCCTGGCCGAGGTGGTCACGCGGCTGCCGGCGACGCTGGCGGCCCGCCGCAAGATCGGCCGCGAGGCCGCGCTGAGCCGAGGCGCGGTCTGGGAGGCTTGGGCTGGCCTTTAAGCTGGCGCTCGATCCCGACGAAGGAGCTGGCTTTGGCGCAGGGGGAACCGCAACCGCTCGTCTCGGTGATCGTGGTCAACTACCACGGTGCCGACGACACGATCACCTGCCTGCGCGCGCTCGCCGAGCACGACTGCCCCGAGCTCGAGCTGATCTGCGTGGACAACTCCGTCAACTCCGACGAAGCCGCGCGCATCCGCGAAGCCGTCCCTCAGGCCAACGTCATCGAGGCCGGCCGCAACACCGGGTTCGCCGGCGGTTGCAACCTCGGCGCGAAGCACGCGAAGGGCACCGTCCTCGGCTTCCTCAACAACGACGCCCGCCCAGCGCCCGGCTGGGTCTCCGCCGCGGTCGCCGAGCTGCGCGCGCAGCCCCGCGTCGCCGCCGTGGCCAGCAAGGTCCTCGACTGGGACGGCACCGGTACCGACTTCGTCGACGGCGGCCTCACCTGGTTCGGCATGGGCTACAAGCGCCACGCGGGCTCGCCGCTGGCCGACGTCCCCGCCGCCGAGCACGAAGTCGCGAAGGACGTCCTCTTCGGCACGGGCTCCGCGATGTTCGTGCGCGCTTCGGTGTTCGCCGAGCTCGGCGGCTTCGACGAGCGGTTCTTCATGTTCTACGAGGACGTCGACCTCGGCTGGCGGCTCAACCTGCGCGGCTGGCGCGTCCGGTACGTGCCGGAATCGCTGACGTACCACCGCCACCACGGCACGATGGCCGCGGTCGACGCGCCGGAAACCGGCCGCGAGACCTTCCTCCTGGAGCGCAACGCCCTGGCCGCGCTCTACAAGAACCTGTCCGACGAGACACTCGCCCGCGCGCTGCCCGCGGCGCTCGCCCTGGCCGTGCGTCGCGCCACCGCGCGCGGCGAGCTGGATGCGACCCAGCTCGACCTCGAGCAGGGCGTCGGCCCGATCGAATCCGGTGACGTCGCCATCCCGCGCACCACGCTCGCCGGGCTCCTCGCGATCGACCAGTTCGTCGAGCAGCTGCCCTCGCTGGCCGAGTCACGTGCGGTCGAACAAGCCGCCCGCGTTCGCACCGATGCCGACCTGCTTCCGTTGCTGCGCAAGGCTTTGGAGCCCGCCTACCCGCTGCCGCGCTACCTCGCCGCGCACGACATCCTCGTCGAGGCGTTCGGCATCGAGAAGGCGTTCGGACAGCGCCGCAAGATCCTCGTGATCACCGGTGACGCGCTCACCGAGCGGATGGCCGGGCCGGCGATCCGCGCGTGGAACATCGCGCTCGCGCTGTCCGCCGAGCACGACGTCCACCTGGTCACCACGAACCCGCTGGCGACGCCGCCGCCCGCGCCGTTCCGCGTCAGCGCCGGCAAGCACCGCGAGCTGGAAGCGCCGGTCGCCTGGGCCGACGTCGTCGTCCTGCAGGGGCACGTGCTCGAACTCGCGCCGTCGCTGAAGAAGGAGCACAGCGGCAAGATCGTCGTCGCCGACCTCTACGACCCGATGCACCTGGAGCTGCTGGAGCAGGGCAAGGGCGTCGCCGACGACCGGCGCGCGGCCGACCTCGCCGGCGTCACCCGCGTGCTGGACGCACAGATCGAGCGCGGCGACTTCTTCCTCTGCGCGTCCGAGCGGCAGCGGCACCTGTGGCTCGGCCACCTCGCCGCGCTGGGCCGGCTTTCCCCGCGGCTCTACGACGCCGACCCGACGACGCAGTCGCTGCTCGCGGTCGTCCCCTTCGGACTGTCGCCGCAGGCCCCGGTGCGCACCGGGCCCGGGCTGCGCTCGTCACTGGGCATCGGCGGCACCGACCACGTGATCCTGTGGGCCGGCGGGGTGTACAGCTGGTTCGACCCGCTGACGCTGATCCGCGCGGTGGACGAGCTGCGCCGCCGCCGCGCCGACGTCCGGCTGGTGTTCCTCGGCATGAAGCACCCGAACCCCGAGGTCGCCGAGATGGACATCGGCACGCGCACGATCCGGCTCGCGGATTCGCTGGGGCTGACCGGGAAGCACGTCTACTTCAACGAGCAGTGGGTGCCCTACCACGAGCGCCAGAACTGGCTGCTGGACGCGAACTGCGGCGTCACCACGCACTACGAGCACGTCGAGACGACGTTCGCGTTCCGCACCCGGGTGCTCGACTACCTGTGGGCCGGGCTGCCGATCGTCACGACCGACGGCGACTCGTTCGCCGACCTCGTGCGGGCGGAACGGCTGGGTGTCGTCGTCCCGGCGGAAGACGCGTCCGCGCTCGCCGACGCGCTCGAGAAGTGCCTGTACGACGAAGAGTTCGCCGCCGGCTGCGTCGAGCGGATCGCCGTCGTCGCGCAGCGGTACACCTGGCCGGAGGCGCTGAAGCCGCTGGTGGAGTTCTGCCGCGACCCGCGCCCGGCGGCCGACCGGCTGCCCGGCTCGGCGGACCTGACGACGACGGCGCCGGTCCGCGGCCGCGCGATGCTGCGCCGCGACGCCGACCTGATCCGCGAGTACCTCGCCGCGGGCGGGCCGTCGGAGCTGGCGCGGCGCGCGGGCGGCCGGGCGTTGAAGATCGTGAAGCAGCGGCTCCGCCGTGGCTAGGTCCCTGAGCGTCCTCCTCGACGGCACTCCGCTGCTCGGCGCGCGCACCGGGATCGGCCGGTACACGTCGGCGCTGATCGAAGAGCTGGTGTCGATCCCCGAGGTGGACACGCGCGCGGTGGCGTTCACGCTGCGCGGCTGGCGCCGGCTGCGGCACGTGCTCCCGTACGGCGCCCGGGCGCGCGGGATGCCGGTGGCGGCGCGGCTGCTGCGGGCGGCGTGGGAGCGTTCGGACTTCCCGCCGGTGGAGCTGTTCGCCGGCCCGACGGACGTCGTGCACGGCACGAACTTCGTGCTGCCGGGGCGATTGCGCGCGGCAGGCGTGGTGACGATCCACGATCTGGCCTTTTTGGACAATCCCGCGGAGCTGGCCCCGAGTGACCGGGGTTTGCCCGAGCTGGTCCGCCGCGGCGCCCGCCGCGCCAACGTGATCTGCACCCCGACGGCGGCGGTGGCCGACTCGGTGGCGGAGCGCCTGGACGTCTCCCGCGACAAGATCGTGGTGACGCCGCTGGGGGTCAACCCGGCATGGTTCACCGCCCGCCCGCCCGACGACGAGCGCCGAGCGCGCCTCGGCTTGCCGGCGCGGTACTTGTTGTTCGCGGGAGCGGCGGGCCCGCGCAAGGGCTTGGACTGGCTGACCCGCGCGCACGAGGCCGCCCCGGACCTGCCGGACCTGGTGTTCGCGGGCCCGGGCCCGTTCCCGCGCTCGTCCCGGACGTCCCAGACCGGCTATCTGTCCGATGTGGACCTGCGCACGGTGGTGGCGGGGGCATCGGCACTGGTGCTGCCCTCGCGCGACGAGGGGTTCGGGCTGCCGGTGCTGGAGGCGATGGCCTCGGACGTCCCGGTGGTGTGCACGGACATCCCGGCGCTGCGCGAAGTGGCGGGCGACTGCGCGAGCTTGGTCCAGTACGGCGACGTGGACGGGCTGGCGGAGGCGTTGCGAACGGCGGTGACGGACCCGCACGCGGTGGCGACATCGGCGTCCCGGCGAGCGCACGCGGCGAACTTCACGTGGCGGACCTGCGCCGAGCTGACCGTCGGCGCCTACCGGATGGCCTCAGGCCGTCACTGAGCTTCGAAGTAGGCCGCCAGGGCTTCTTCCCACGGCCGCATCGGGGTCAGCCAGGCCTCATTCCACGAAACCGGCGACAGCACCGAGTACGCCGGCCGCGTCGCTGCCTGCGGGTACTCCGCCGACGTGCACGGCTTCACCCGCGCCGGATCCGCCCCCAAATGGGAAAAGATCGCCCGAGCGAACCCGCACCAGCTCACCGCACCGCCGTTCGTGCAGTGCAGGATCCGCCGCTCCGGCCCATCCCCGGCAGCCACGCGCGAAGCCAGCTCGAGAAGTCCCGAGGCCAGATCGGAAGTCCAAGTAGGACCGCCGACCTGATCGTCCACAACAGACAGTTCCGAACGAGAAGACTCCAACCGCACCATGGTCTTCACGAAGTTCGACCCCGACCGCCCGTACAGCCACCCGGTCCGCACGACCCACGAGGAAGCACCGGAACCAAGCACAGCGTCCTCACCAGCCGCCTTGGTGCGGCCGTACGCCGACCGCGGTCCCAGCTCGTCCGACGGCTCGTACGGCGAAGAAGCGTCCCCAGGAAACACGTAGTCCGTCGACACGTGGATCAACGGCACCCGCCGCGAAGCGCAAGCCGCCGCCAAGACGCGTGGCCCGTCCGCGTTCACCGCGAACGCCCGCTCCTCGTCCGTCTCGGCCTTGTCGACCGCCGTGTACGCCGCCGCGTTGATCACCACCGGGGACGACCCGTTCTCGCGGGCCCGGTCGGCCAGCGCGCCGACCGCGGCCAGGACCTGACCCGTCGAAGTCACGTCCAGCTCGGCCGAGCCCGGAGCGACGACGTCGAGACCGGAACCAGCCAGCGCGGCCAGGTCCCGGCCGAGCTGCCCGGAACCCCCGGGCACAAGCACCGTCAGCGGCACGAAAACCCCTACTTCTTCAGCGCGGCCCGCTCCGCCAGGGGCTCCCACCACGCGCGATTGTCCGTGTACCAGGCCACTGTCGCGGCCAGACCGTCCTCGAAGGACACGCGCGGAGCGTACCCCAGCTCCGAACCGATCTTCGTGATGTCCACCGAGTACCGGCGGTCGTGACCCTTGCGGTCCTCGACCGGCTCGACGCTGTCCCAGCCCGCGCCCACCGCGGCAAGGAGCTTCTCCGTCAAAGCGCGGTTCGTCAGCTCGGTGCCGCCGCCGATGTTGTAGATCTCGCCCGGCCGTCCGCCGTCGGCGACCAGCTGGATGCCGTGGCAGTGGTCGTCCACGTGCAGCCAGTCACGGACGTTGAGGCCGTCGCCGTACAGCGGCACCTTCCGGCCGTCGAGGAGGTTCGTCACGAACAGCGGGATGACCTTCTCGGGGAATTGGTACGGACCGTAGTTGTTGGAACACCGCGTGATGCACACCGGCAGCCCGTGGGTGCGGAAGAACGACCGCGCCACCAGGTCGGACGACGCCTTCGACGCCGAATAGGGCGAGTTCGGCTCCAGCACGTGGTCTTCGGTCCAGGACCCGGTCTCGATCGAGCCGTACACCTCGTCGGTGGACACGTGCACGAACTTCGAGACGCCCGCTTCCAGGGCCGCCTGCAGCAGGTTCTGCGTGCCCAGCACGTTCGTCAGCACGAAGTCGGCGGCACCGAGGATCGAGCGGTCCACATGCGACTCCGCGGCGAAGTGCACCACCAGGTCCACCCCGCGCATGACTTCGGCGACCTTCCGCGCGTCGCAGATGTCGCCGCGGACGAACCGCAGCCGCGGGTCGGCGGCGACCGGGGCCAGGTTGGCCTCGTTGCCGGCGTAGGTGAGCTTGTCCAGCACCACCACCTCGGCGTCGCGCAGCGCCGGGTAAGCGCCGCTCAGCGTCTGCCGGACGTAGTGCGACCCGATGAAGCCGGCACCACCGGTGACCAGGACCCGCATCTTCCCGCCTTTCCTCGGCCCCCGACCGGGGCAATCGGCCCCCAGCCTACGGAGGCCTGACAACACCCTCAGTAGAGTCATGGTGGAGGCACATCGGTGCCCTGGGGGAAGCACGGGGTTTCACAGGGGAGGAAGCGCGTGACCGAATGGCCTGCGCCGACCGTCCCGGCGCGCCGGAGCCACGGCGCCGCGGTCTTCGCCCGCCGCGGTGGCAAGGTAGTGGTTTCGTTGCTGTCCGTCGCGATCCTGGCCCTGACCTGGTACGGCTGGCACTACATCGGCGACCCGAACACCGGCCTGACCACGACGAACGTCTTCGCCGACACCGAAGCCCACGCGAAGCCGCTCGACGGCGCGATCGACATCCTCCTGGTCGGCCAGGACAGCCGCACCGACGCGCAGGGCAACCCGCTGCCCCGCGAGGTGCTGGACATGCTGCACGCCGGCGTCTCCGACGGCGAGCTCAACACCGACACGATGATCCTCGTGCACATCCCCCAGAACGGGAAGCACGCGATCGCGATCTCGTTCCCGCGCGACTCCTGGGTGGAACTCGCCGGCGGCTACGGCAAGCACAAGCTCAACAGCGCCTTTGTCTACGCGTACACGGACACTTACAAAACGTTGCAGCGCCAGGGTATGACCGACCTGAAGCAGGCCGACGCGGAAGCCAAGGTCGCCGGCCGGAAGAACCTGATCGCGACGATCGAGAAGTTCATCGGCAAGCCGGGCATGATCGACCGCTACGCCGAGGTAAACCTGGCGAGCTTCTACGAGATCACCAAGTCGATCGGCGGCGTCGAGGTCTGCCTCAACGGACCGGTCAAAGAGGTGAAGTCCGGCGTGGACCTGCCGGGCGGGCGCCAGACGATCGAGGGCGTGCAGGCGCTCGCGTTCGTCCGCCAGCGCTACGGCCTGCCGAACTACGACCTCGACCGGATCGCGCGCCAGCAGGCGTTCCTCTCCGGGCTCGCCCGCAAGGTGATCTCGTCCGACGTCCTGACCAGCCCGGCGAAGATCGCCGACCTCGTGTCGGCGGTGAAGAAGTCCGTCGTGGTCTCGCAGGGCTGGGACCTGACCGAGTTCGCCGAGCAGATGCGCGGCCTGACCGGCGGCAACATCGAGTTCCACACCATCCCGACGCTGGGCAACGCGGTGATCGGCGGCGCCGACGTGCTGCGCGTCGACCAGGCCGCGGTCCAGGCCGAGGTGACGCGGCTGACCTCGGACGGCGACGCCCCGGCCCAGCCGACGTCGACGCAGCTGCCGGGCGCGAAGGCCGTCACGATCGAGCTGTTCGACGGCACGGGCTCGGCGGCGCTGGCCGGCCAGACGCACACGCTGCTCCAGACCAAGGGGTTCACGCTCGCCGCCGACCAGAAGCTGAGCACCCGCAACACCACGGTCGTCCGGTACAACCCGGCCGACAGCACCGCGCTGGACCTCGTCAAGCAGGCGCTGGGCACGACGGTCCAGGCCGAGCCGGACCGCGACGTCACCGCCGGGCACGTGCGCGTGCTGCTCGGCAAGGACTTCCGCAGCTCGGCCGCCGGCGCGGGCGGCGCGCCGACGTCGTCGGCCCCGAAGGCGCCGCCGTCCACCGCGGCTTCGTCCGCTCCCGCCGCGCCGCCGATCACCGCGGGCGACGTTCCCTGCGTCAACTAGACTGAGCACGCAGGGTGGTCGGGGGAGGTAAGCAGGGGATGGAAGACGAGCAGGAACAGCCGGAACCGGTCGAAACGCCGGTGACGCAGCGCGACGATCCGGAGTGGAAGCCGTCGCCGTTCCCGCGCACGGCTCCGGTGGCCGAGGCGCCTTCGCGGGTGCGACGCGCCGGGCGGGTGACGCGCCGGATCGCGGTCGGGCTCGTCTCGTTGCTCGCGCTCGGCGCCAGCGGCTACGCCTACGTCACCAAGGACCAGCTGCAGGAGAACGTCCCGACGACCGACGCGCTCACCCCGCGGGCCGGCGAGCCCGCGCCGCCGCCCGCCGACGACGGCGCCGACGACATCCTGCTCGTCGGCAGCGACGCGCGGACGGACGCGCAGGGCAACCAGCTCCCGCTGCGCGTGCTGAAGGAGCTGCGGACCGAGGCCAACAGCGGCGCGGTGAACACCGACACGGTCATCCTGCTGCGGGTGCCGAAGGACGGCTCGAAGCCGTCGGCGGTGTCGGTGCCACGGGACACGTGGACCGAGATCCCCGGCCGCGGCAAGGCGAAGATCAACTCGGCGTACGGCATCGCGAAGGCCCACTTCGCGCAGCAGCTGCGCGCGCAGGGCGAGCGCGACCAGGCGAAGATCGAGCGCGATTCGGACACCGAGGGCCGCCGGGTCCTGGTGCAGACGGTGCAGGACCTCACGCAGGTGCGCGTCGACCACTACGCCGAGATCAACCTGCTGGGTTTCTACCTGCTCACCGAGGCGCTCGGCGGGGTCAAGGTGTGCCTGAACCACTCGACCGAGGACAAGGACTCGGGCGCGAACTTCCGCCGCGGCGAGCAGACGGTGTCCGGCGGTGAAGCGCTTTCGTTCGTCCGGCAGCGCAAGAACCTGCCGCGCGGCGACCTCGACCGGATCGTGCGGCAGCAGGCGTTCCTGTCCTCGGCGCTGCACCAGGTGCTGTCGGCGGGCACGCTGACCAGCCCCGGCACGCTCAACAACCTGATGGACGCGGTGCACCGGTCGCTGGTCCTCGACCCGGGCCTCGACCTGCTGCAGTTCGCGCAGCAGGCGAAGGGCATCGCGTCGGGCGACCTGTCGTTCGCGACGATCCCGGTGATCACCGCGAACGGGCGCAGCGAAGACGGTCAGAGCATCGTGGAGATCGACCCGAAGGCGGTCCGCGCGTTCGTGGCGGGCCTGGCCGGCCGCCCGGCCCCGGGCGGCTCCCCGGCGGCCGGCGGCGCGGTCCCCGCGGGCGGCGGCTCGGGCAGCGGCGCCGCCCCCGCGGCGGCACCGCTGCTCCAAGCCTCCGACGGAGTCCCCTGCGTCAACTGAAGTCGGCGCGGTGGTCCTCCGCCCACTGCCGGAACGTCCGCGGCGCGTGCCCGGTCACTTCGCGCACCACACCGGTCACCACCGACGGCTCGCGCGTCGACCGCTCCCACGCCCGCAGGACGTCGGGCGGCACGTCGGCGGGCCACCCGAGCGCGATCATCCGGGCGGTGGCTTCCTCCGTGCTCAGCTCTTCGACCCGCAGCGGCTTGCCGAGCACGTCGGCGAGCACCTCTGCCTGCTCGCGGAACGAGATCGGCGACGGTCCGCTCAGCGGCAGCGCTTCGCCCACGTGCGAGCCGTCGACCAGGACCTTCGCGGCGACGTCGCCGATGTCCCGCTCGTGGATGGCGCCGATCCGCGCGTCCGGGTGGGCCGTGCGGATGACGCCCGAGGCGACGTCCGCGCGCCAGCCCAGGACGTTCGTCGCGAACGCGCCCGGGTTGAGCAGCGTCTCCCCGAACGGTGCCGCGATCAGCGCCTGCTCCACCGCGCGGTGGAGCGTCGCGAGCCGGCCGCGCGACTCCGGCTCCCGCGTGGCGATCGACGACAACAGCACTACGTGCCGCACGCCGGCCGCTTCGGCCGCCTTCACGAAGCCTTCGATCCCCGACGGCCGCGTGTACAGGAACACCGACGAGACGCCGTCGAGCGCGGCGTCCAGTGTGGACGGATCTTCGAGGTCGGCGCTCACCTTCGCCGTGGGCACGTCGAGCGTGGTGGCGTCGCGGCTCGCCGCGCGCACGTCCTGACCTGCGGCGACGAGCGCGTCGAGCACGGCGCGGCCGACGTGCCCGCGCGCACCGGTGACGAGAACGGTCATGGCTGTCCCCCAGCTCTCCAGTTGCATTTGCTTGCAAAGCAAACGTACTGAGCTTCGCGTGGTGGTGTCAACCGGCGAAGCGCGTGGTCCGCGCTTTAGCCTGTGCGCATGAGCCTGACCGACGAGCTGCTGCGCCCGCTGCTGGCCTCGCCCGCGAAACCGTTGATCACCCACTACGACGACCAGCTGGGCAGCCGCGTCGAGCTGTCCGTGGTGACGACCGCCAACTGGGCGGCCAAGACGGCCAACTGGCTGACCGAGGAGTTCGACGTCGAGCCGGGCGACGCGGTGGCCGTGCAGCTCCCGGCGCACTGGCAGACCGTCGGCGTGCTGCTCGGGGCGTGGTGGTGCGGGGCGCGCGTCGTGACCGAGGGCGCCGGCGCGCGGGTGGCGTTCGTCGGGCCGGACGACCCGGAGCCGACCGGCGCCGCGGCGACGGCCGTCGTCACGCTCGACCCGATGGGCCGCGGGCTGGCCGAGCCGCCCGGCGGCGGCGCGTTCGACTACCTGACGGAGTCACGCGCCGCGGGCGACCAGTACCGCCCGCTGTTCCCGATTCCGGGCGACACGGCCGCGCTCTTCGATTCCACTGTGGACGAAGTACTGGCCGAAGCCCGGGCCCGGGCAGCGAAACTCGGCCTCACCGCGGACGACCGGGTGCTGTCCACCCGGGACTGGAGCGGGCCGGAGGGCATCCTCGACGGCCTGCTCGTCCCCCTCGCCGCGGGCGCCCACCTGGTCCACGTGAGCAACGCGGACCAGGGCAAGCTGCAGGCCCGCCGCGATGCCGAGCGCACCACGGCGGACCTCCCGGCCTAGGCGGTCTGCAGCTCGCCGGCCTCGGCTTCGCGGCGTGCCCGCTTGCGGCCCCACAGCAGGTGGTCCAGCGAGAGGCGGCCGCCGTTGAAGCCGAGGGCGAGCCCGGCCAGCGCGAGCACCAAGACCAGCTCGTAGCCGCCCTGCCCGGTCAGGCCGTTGTCGATGTGCACTGAAAGCAGCGCGCCCACCGAAATCACGACGTACCCGATGCCCACCAGCGGCAGCAGGAACCCGGCGATGAACGCGATCGAGCCGAGGATCTCGACGGTCATCGCGAAGACCGCGGCGACCGTGGGCAGCGGGATGCCCGTCATCTCGAAGAACTTCGCCGTGCCGTCGATGCCGTTGTTCCACTTCTGGAGCCCGTGCGCGAGGAAGACGACCGCGACGCCGATCCTCCCCAGCAGCAGCGCCACGTCCTTGAATCGTCCGAACATCGGTTTCAGCTCCCCGGTGGGTGAATTTTCAACTGACCCGCCCCAAGTTAGGGGTCCGGAACGTCCGATCGAAGCATCGGAGGGTGATCGACAGGGAACCGACAGGGACCGGAAACTCGGTTGGCGACCGCCGCGAGGAGCGCTACCTTCGCCTTGACCTGCGTCAACGACCGTGAGGAGACCCCGATGCGCCGACAGACCGTCCTGCCCGGCCTGTCACCCGCATCACAAAGGACCTCCCACGACCGTGAAAACCCTGAACATCGGCATCCTCGCGCACGTCGACGCCGGTAAGACCAGCCTGACCGAGCGCCTGCTCTTCGAAGCGGGCGCGATCGACCACCTCGGCAGCGTCGACGGCGGCGACACCCAGACCGACTCCCTCGAGCTGGAGCGCCGTCGCGGCATCACCATCCGCTCCGCGGTGGTCTCGTTCCTGGCCGGCGACACCCGGATCACGCTGATCGACACCCCGGGCCACTCGGACTTCATCGCCGAGGTCGAACGCGCGCTGCGCGTGCTCGACGGCGCCGTCCTCGTGGTGTCCGCCGTCGAAGGCGTCCAGGCCCAGACCCGGGTGCTGATGCGGACGCTGCGCCGGCTCGGCATCCCGACGCTGGTCTTCGTCAACAAGATCGACCGGCTGGGCGCCCGCGACCAGCTCGGCGACATCCGCGCGAAGCTGGCGCCGCGGGCGGTCGCGGTGCACGACGCGACGTCACCCGAATTCCTCGCCGATGGCGACGACCTGTTCCTGGAGTCCTATGTGGACGGCCGCGTCGACGAGGCCGCCTGCCGCACCGAGCTGGCCCGCCAGGTCGCGTGCGGCCTGGCGCACCCCGTCCTGGCCGGGTCGGCGATCACCGGCGCCGGCGTCGCGGAGCTCGTCACCGCGATGACCGAGCTGCTCCCGGCGACCGAACGCACCGGCGCCGGCCGGCTGGCCGCGACGGTGTTCAAGATCGACCGCGGCCGAGCCGGCGAGAAGATCGCCTACGCGCGCCTGCACTCCGGCTCCCTGGCCGCGCGGCAGCGGATTCCCTTCTACCGCGGCGAAACCGAGCTGACCGGCCGGGTCTCGGCGGTCGAGGTCGCCGGCGACGACGTGGCGCTCGCCGGCGACGTCGCCCGGATCCGCGGGCTGCGCGAGGTCCGGATCGGCGACCGGCTCGGCTCCCCCGGCACCGGCCGCGACGGCGTGTTCGCGCCGCCGAGCCTGGAGACCGTGGTGCGGCCGGTCCGGCCCGAGGAGGCCGCGGCGCTGTTCACGGCGTTGACGCGGCTGTCCGAAGAGGACCCGTTGATCGACGTCCGCCGCCGCGGCCACGACGTCTCGGTCCGGCTCTACGGCGAGGTGCAGAAGGAGGTGCTGCGCTCGATGCTCGCCGAGGGCGCCGGCATCGACGTCACGTTCGAAGAGACGCGCACGCTGTACGTCGAGAAGCCGATCGGCGCCGGGGAAGCGGTCGAGGAGCTGGATCCGGCGCAGCGGCTGTACTTCTTCGCCACGGTCGGCTTGCGGGTCGAGCCCGGCTCCGGCGTCGAGTTCGGGCTCTCGGTCGAGCTGGGCTCGTTGCCCCTGGCGTTCCACAAGGCGATCGAGGAGACCGTCCACCGCACGCTCGAGCAGGGGCTGTACGGCTGGGAGGTGCTCGACGTCGCCGTCACGCTGACGCACACGGCGTTCTTCAGCCCGCTCAGCGCGGCGAGTGACTTCCGCAAGATGACGCCGCTGGTGCTGATGGCGGCGCTGCAGGAGGCCGGGACGCGGGTGCACGAGCCGGTGCACCGGTTCGAGCTGGAGATCCCGGCGAACGCCGTCAGCGCGGTGCTGCTCAAGCTCGGGCAGCTGCGCGCGGTGCCTGGCGAACCCGTCGTGGGGCCGTCGTCGTGCACGCTGCACGGCACGATCCCGTCGGAGCACGTCCACGCGTTCGAGCAGGCGCTGCCGGCCCTGAGCCAGGGCGAGGGCGTGTTCCTCAGCGAGTTCGCCGACTACCGGCCGTACCCCGGTCCGCCGCCGACGCGGCCGCGGACCGGTGAGAACCCGTTGGACCGCAAGGAGTACCTCGCCCAGGTGGCCCGGCGTTAGCGCTTGTGCGCCCAGGCGGCGCCGAAGCAGTACGCGCCGAACGCGGCGAGGCCGAGCGCGACGACGGTGAGCAGCACGGTGCCGAAGGGCTGGGCGGCGAGCGTCTTGAGAGCGCTGTCCAGCCCACCGGCCTTGTTCGGGTCGGCCTGGAACCCGGCGATCGCGAGGAGGATCGCGACGATCGCGAGGACGACGCCCTTGGCGAGGTAGCCCACGCGGCCGACCCCGCCGATCCAGCGCTTGGTCTTGCCCGGTAGCTCGGACGTGTTCAGGTCTTCGAGGAACTTCTTCTTGAAGCCCTTCACCCCGGCGGCGATGGCGACCCCGAGGATGCACGCGGCGGCGATGACCACCAGCGCCGGCCCGGCGGGCAGCTTCAGCAGCTCGGCGGTGAACTCCTGCTGCTTCTGGCTGCTCGACCCGCCACCCCCGCTGCCGGTGGCGATCCGGAAGGCGGTGAAGCCCAGGACGATGACGACGACCCCGCGGGCGGCGGCGCCGATCCGCTTGCGCGTCCGCTTCCCGCCGCTGACCCACTCGTAGCCGGTGGCGGCCATCAGGAACTGCCAGAGGCCGAACAGGACGAGGCCGATGGCCACGATCCACAGCAGGACCTGGCCGAACGCCGTCGAGCCGATCTGCTGCAGCGCGCCCTTCTGGTCGGCCTGTTCGCTGTCGCCGAAGGCGACCTGGACGGCGAGGTAGGCGATGACGAGGTGCACGACGCCGTAGCAGGCCATGCCGATCCGGCCGAGCAGCTGCGCGGTGTTGCTCTTCTCGCCTCGCTGGGCGTCGGCCTCGGTCCGGTGCACTCCTCTTTCGGCCTTCGCCTCGGTCCGGTTCGTGCCGTCTGATGTCCGGTTCATGCCTGCTCGGATACCCACTCCGGGCCGCGATCGGCTGGGCCAAGCGGACTAATCACTTGCTGTGCCTGTGGAACGATCGCGTTGTGAACGCGCGATTGGTCGGCTACTGGTCGGAGTCGGAGCTGTACCCCGGCTCGCCCGAGTACACCGAACTCGGCTTCCGCGCCGACGGGACGGGCTGGCAGTACTGGTCGAGCTGGAGCACGGAGTTCGCCGTCCACCGCTTCGACTGGGCGGAACCGCAACCGGGCCGGCTAGCCCTGCGGCTGCGGCTGCAGCTCGACGGCACGTGGTCGCTGGCCGGCACCGAGGTCACCCACCGCGTCGAGCACCGGCAGCACGTCGACGAGCTCATCGAGCTGGCGTGGGCCCTCGAGCCGGGCCCGGAGCTGACGCTCGACCGCCCGCTCGACGAGTTCCTGGGCGGCACGCGGTTCCGGCCGGTCGACGGCGGCGGTACGGACCCGACACTGGCCTAGGCGGGCCGGCGCCGGACTTCGTCGAGGCGCGCCCAGCCGCCGTTGACGGCCAGCAGCGTCAGCACCTGTTCGGCCTGCTCGGCGAAGCGCGCGAGGTCGTCGTGCAGCAGAGCGGCGCGTTCGCCGTCGAGCTGGTCGAAGTCGTCCCACCAGAGCGAGATGGCCGAGCCCGCGGTGACGGCCAGCCCCTGGGTGAGGCTCAGGAACCCGGGCGACGGCGCGGCGGAAGCGGCGCGATAGGCCGTCTCGATCTCGTCACAGGCGGCGAGCAGGTCACGCAGCTGGCGGACGGCGCCGGCCGGGGTCCCGTCCCAGGCGGCCGTCGGCCAGGCGCGGTCGGACAGCTCGAGCCACAGCCGCCAGCCGGCGACCAGCTCGGCTTCGTCGTGGGGCGTCCAGGACGCCGGAACCGGCCAGTACATGCTTCGAGAGTGACACCGCCGGAGCGGAAATCCGCCCCGGCGGTGGGTTATGTCTCATGTGGCGAAACTCAGCTGATCACCGGCGGCACGGGCACGCAGGGCGGCGTCTTGGCGTGGGCGGGGTCGAGCGCGTTGAGCACTAGCCCCTCGGCGACGGGGTCGTAGGTGATGCCGAGGTGGTCGGTGAAGTCGAGCACGCAGACGTTCTGCAGCAGGATGTTCTTGACGTTGGGTCCTGCCGGGAGGAACGCACTGGTGTAGGGCGTGACGACGTCGTCGTACCGGGTCTGGATGACGGTGTACTGGATGCCGTCGACGGTCTCGCCCCCGGAGTTGAGCGCGGTGAGGAAGTCCGAGCCGACGGCCTGTTCGTTGCAGGCTTGGCAGACGGTCCCGAGCGCGGCGGGCACGCCGGGGATCATTTCGAGGGTGCTGAGCAGGCCGAAGAGGTCAGTTCCGTGGTTCGACGGAGAGAGCCCGACGACCCGGCTGATCTTGTCGGCGCCCCCGAGGTACTTGATCCAGTACCGCACGTTCATCCCGCCTTGCGAGTGCCCGACGACGTCGAGCTTGGCGGCCCCGGTTTTTTCGAGGATCTTGTCCCCGAAGGCGGCAAGCGCTTTCGTGGTGTCGGCGATGGGCCCGACGGTCTGCAGGAAGGACCCGGGCGCCCCACCGAAGTTCCCGGCGAAGACGCAGTAGCCGGCGTTGGCGAGCTTCCAGGAGAGGTTGGCCCAGTTTTCGTAGGCGTTGGCGGTGGTCCCGTTGGAGAGGAGGACGGGGTTGGGGTGCTGAGCGGTGGGTTTGCAGTTCCAGTCGTTCGCCCCGGGCGGAGCGATGGTGGGGTTCCCGAGCGAGTAGACGGCGGCGGTGAGAATGTTGGGCTGAACAGGCCCGGTGGGTTCTCGTTCGGCCGCATGAGCGGTCCCACCCCCGAGTACGAGAACCGCCACAGTGGCAGCGGCGGCCATGAGCCACCCGCGCGTCGTTGCGCCCATCCGTTTCACCTCTCTGTGAACCGATGGTGATCCGCGTCACCAGTGACTTAACGCGCGGGTAACTTGTTCGGACACTCCCCCTAGTGGGTGACTTTCTGCGCGCAGACGCACCTGGTAGACGGCTTGCGGCCCGCGGTGAGGGTCCGGGAGACTCGAGGGCGGGTAGCCAGGTCTCGCACGACAGTTCTCCGACAGCGGCTTGGTGGCCGCACCCAGCCGGAGCACGCCGCACGTGACGTGGTTATCCAGCAGTTGCCGGCAACCCACGACCCTCGGCGCGGATCCCACCGAGGGCCGCGGGACGCCGAAGGCGAAGAGACCCAGACCGTCCCGCAACCCCGATCCGAAGCCAGAACACGGCCGGCGGCGCCGGGTCAAGGCATCTTTCCCGCCTTGACGCGGTGCTGCCGGCCGTAGTCACAATGGGCGAGCGGGGTGGCGAAGACCAAAGAAGGCTTCGGGACGGCGAAGCCGTCCCAACCCCCACTCACACAAAAACGGCCCCCAGCGCGATCACCGCACCGAGAGCCGTTTCCGGTCTTCCGAAGATCAGCCCTTGAGCAGAGCCCGAGCCATGACAACCTTCTGAATCTGGTTGGTACCTTCATAAATCTGCGTGATCTTGGCGTCCCGCATCATCCGCTCGACGGGGAAGTCCCGCGTATACCCAGCCCCACCAAAGAGCTGAACGGCATCGGTAGTCACCTCCATGGCGATATCCGACGCGTAAGCCTTGGCAGCCGAAGCCATGAACCCAGCCCGCTTGTCCCCACGCTCGCTCGCCGCCGCCGAGGCGTAGACCAAATGCCGGGCAGCCTCGATCTTGGTCCCCATGTCGGCCAGCATGAACTGGACACCCTGGAACTCCGCGATCGACTTGCCGAACTGCTTGCGGTCCTTCACGTACGCGATCGCCGCGTCGAGAGCACCCTGGGCAATACCCAAAGCCTGAGCACCGATCGTCGGCCGGGTGTGGTCCAACGTCCGCAGCGCCGTCTTCAACCCCGTACCCGGCTCACCGATGATCCGGTCCTCGGGAATCGTGCAGTTCTCGAAGTAGATCTCACGAGTCGGCGAGCCCTTGATACCGAGCTTCTTCTCCTTGGGCCCCACCGAAAAACCCGGGTCGTCCTTGTGCACGACGAACGCCGAAATCCCGTTGGCCTTCTTCTCGGCATCCGGGTCGGTCACGGCCATCACCGTGTACCACGACGACTCGCCGGCGTTGGTGATCCAGCACTTGGTGCCGTTGAGCACCCAGTGGTCACCGTCGAGCCGAGCTCGCGTCCGCATCGAAGCCGTGTCCGAACCCGCCTCGCGCTCCGACAGCGCGTACGACGCCGAAGCCTCGCCCGAAGCGATCGACGGCAGCACCAGCTTCTTCACGCTCTCCGAACCGGACAGGATGATCGGCTGCGTGCCGAGCTTGTTCACCGCCGGGATGAGCGACGCCGACGCGTCGACCCGCGCGACCTCTTCGATCACGATGCAGGCGCCGACGGCGTCCGCGCCCTGGCCGTCGTACTCCTCGCCGATGTGGACGGCGTTGAACCCGGACTTGACCAGCGCGTTGTACGCCTCGATCGGGTAGCGCTCGTTCTCGTCGACCTCGGCCGCGTACGGCGCGATCTCCTTCTCGGCCAGGGCCCGGACCGCGGCCCGCAGCTCCTCGTGCTCCTCGGCAAGCTGGTACAGGCCGTCGGTCACTTCGGGTCACCTTCTCTACGACGTCGGGAGAGTCCTGCTCGATGTTAGCGCTCGTTCACCGACCGGCTGCGTCCTTGTGTCGTGGACCGCAGAATTCGTAAGGTCGAGTGATGCCGCTCACCGCGCCGACGACGCCGCCCGGGTTGCCCGCCTCCCTCGACTACCCCGAAGTCCCGGCCGGTTCGATCCTCGCCGCGGGCGCCGCGCGCTGGGGCGACCGGACCGCCTTCGCCCACGACGGCCGCAGCCTCACCTTCACCGAGACCTACCGCGCGGCCTGCCGCTTCGCCCACGCGCTGCGCGCGCAGGGCATCGGCCGCGGCGACGTCGTCGCGCTGCACCTGCCGAACTGCCTCGCCTTCCCGGTCGCCTACTACGGCACGCTGCTGGCCGGGGCCACCTTCAGCCCGGCCAACCCGCTGCTCCCGCCGGACGACCTGGCCTTCCAGCTGACCGACTGCGAGGCCGCCGCCGTCGTGACGTTCGGCCCGGTCGCGGGCGCGCTGGCGAGCGTCGCCGACCGGATCCCGGCGCGGCTGACCGTCGTGGTCGGGCCGACCGGTGACCTGCCCGAGGGCGGGTTCGAGTTCGAGGCGTTCCAGGCCGGCCACCCCGATACGCGCCCCTCGGCGGACATCGACGTCCACGAAGACCTCGCGCACCTCGCCTACACCGGCGGCACCACCGGCCGGTCGAAGGGCGTGCGGCTCACGCACCGCAACGTCGTGGTCAACACCCTCCAGCACTCGTGCTGGGGCAGCGGCTCGGTCCCGGCGCTCGACTCCCGCGGCGACGTCACCCTCGACGAGGTCGGCAGCCCGGACGAGTGGCCGACGCGCCTGGGCACCGGCGTCGCGATCAACCTGACGCCCTGGTTCCACGCGATGGGCATCATCGGCGGCATGAACGCGGCGGTGATCGCCGGCACGACGATCGTCCTGCACTCGCGCTTCGACCCGCCGGCCTACGTCGCCGACGCCGAACGGCTGCGCATCACCGGCATCGGCGGCGCGCCCGCGCTGTTCGCCGCGCTGCTCGCGACGCCGTCGTTCCACACGGCGGACCTCTCGTCGGTGCGCGCGATCGGCTCGGGCGCGGCGCCGATGAACCACGCGATGATCAACGCGTTGCGCGAGCGGTTCCCGGGCGTGGTCGTGAGCGAGGGCTACGGCCTCACCGAGGCGACGATGGGCGCGGTGATCTCGCCGACGTACGCCTCGGGCACCCGCAAGGTCGGCTCGGTCGGCGTGCCGATCTTCGACACCGAGGTCAAGGTCGTCCCGGCCGAAGGCGGCGAAGACCCGCTCCCGGCGGGAGAGAAGGGCGAGGTCTGCCTGCGCGGCCCGCAGATCATGCAGGGCTACCGCAACCGTCCCGAGGAGACGGCGGCCGCCCTGGTCGACGGCTGGCTCCACACGGGTGACATCGGCATCCTCGACGCGGACGGCTACCTGTCCATCGTGGACCGCAAGAAGGACATGCTGCTGTACAAGGGGTACAACGTCTTCCCGCGCGAGCTGGAGGAGCTGCTGATCACGATGCCGGGCGTCGCGGCGGCGGCCGTGGTCGGCCGTCCCGACGTCGAGGTCGGCGAGCTGCCGGTGGCGTTCGTCGTCCCGCGCGGCTCGCTGGACGCCGATGAGCTCATGGCCGCGGTCAACGAGAAGGTGACGCCCTACAAGCGGTTGCGGGAGATCCACGTGGTCGAGCAGATCCCGGTGTCGGCCGCGGGCAAGGTGCTCAAGCGGCAGCTGCGGGACCAGCTGACCGGCAAGCTCGACTAGGCCACCAGGCGGTCGCCCGCCAGGCGGGTGCCCGCCTGCTTGACGTGCCGGAGCAGCGGCGAGACCTCCAGGCTCTGCAGCCCGGGCAGCGAGCCGATGCGGTCCGACGTGAGTTCGAACAGCTCGTCGAGGTCCCGGCAGTGCGCGACGGCGTGCAGGTTGTGCGGCCCGGAAACGGCCGCCACGAAGGCGATGTCCGGCCACCGCGCGAGCGTGCGCCCGGCCTCCTTCACCGCCGACGGGTGCACCCGCAGCCAGAGGTTCGCACCGGCCCGTTTGCCCAGCGCCCCGGCCGCGATCTCGACGTCGATGTGGACGACCCGCCGTCGCAGGAACGCCTCCAGCCGGCGCGAGGCGCGGCCGGGCGTGAGGCCGGCCGCCTCGGCGAGGTCGACCAGCGCGGCGCGGCCGTCCTCGGCGAGGACGGCGAGCAGCCGCTCGTCTTCGGGCGTGAGCCGGACGGGATCGCCGTCGACGACCGGCGACTCGGTGAACGGCGCGCCATCGGCCCCCAGCGCCGCCTCTTGCGCGGGCGTCAACGTGCCGTCGAGGGCCGCCCAGTAGTGCCCGCGGCCACCGAGGAACTGCCGCAGCATCGCGGCCGCGTGGATGTCGAGCACGGCCGCCGTCCGCGGCAGCTGACGGCCCAACAGGTCGTCACGCTGCTCGCGAGTCCACGACCGGACCGCGAAGGTGACCTCGGAGCCGGCCGCGCAGAGCGCCACCCAGTTGACGTCGTCCCGCTTCGCGAGGGCGTCGGCGATCGTCTCGACGGCGCCGGGACGGCAGCGCAGCCGCACCAGCCACTTGCTCTGCCCGAGCATCCCGGGGTCGACGATGCCCGCGACCCGGACGATCCCTTCGGCCCGCAACCGCCGGTACCGCCGTCCGACGGCGGCTTCGGTAACCCCCAGCACGGCCGCGATCGAGGCGAACGAAGCCCGCGGAGCCACTTGAAGCGCCCGAATGAGACGCACATCGTTGGGCTGCACAGAGACGGATTCAGCCATCGCAGCTCCTCTCAGCGAGGCAATCCTACAGATCGGCCTCCTGAACCCGCCTTCCCGAACAGCCGGCGCGGACACTCGGATCCGGAGCGGCTCTCAGGAGGACCCCATGCCACAGACAGCTTTCATCGCCGGCGCCTCGCGCGGCCTCGGCCACGCCATCGCCACCGAGCTGGCCACCCGCGGGTGGCAGGTGATCGGCACCGTCCGCGACCCGGCAGCCCGCACGCCGCTGCACGGCCTGGCGGACGCGTCGGACGGACGCGTCGAGGTCGAGCACCTCGACATCACCGAGCCCGGCCAGCTGCCGCCCCTGCGCGAACGGCTCGCCGGCCGCCGGCTCGACGTGCTCTTCGTCAACGCGGGCGCCACGAACAACCCGGCGACGCCGATCGGCGAAGTCCCGACCGCCGACTTCGTCGACGTCATGGTCACCAACGCGCTCAGCCCGATGCGCGTCATCGAAGCGCTCCAGGACCTCGTGCCCGCCGACGGCCTCATCGGCGCGATGTCGTCGGGGCAGGGCAGCATCACCAACAACACGGCCGGCTCGCGCGAGGTCTACCGCGCCAGCAAGGCGGCGCTGAACATGCTCATGCGCAGCTTCGCCGCGCGGCAGGCCGACCGGGCCCTGCTGCTCATGGCCCCCGGCTGGATCCGCACCGCTCTCGGCGGCGACCAGGCGCCGTTCACCCTCGAGGAGACCGTGCCGCTGATCGTGGACGTCCTGCTGGCCAAGCTCGGCAAGCCCGGCCTCGAGTTCCTCGACCGCACGGGCGAGACCGTGCCGTGGTGACCCGCTAGCGGCCGGCCTTGGCGCGCAGCGCCGCGTCCTTGTCCAGGACCAGCTTTTCCAGGTCCTGCTGGAACTTCGCCATCTTCGAGCGCAGGCCCTCGTCGGACGCCGCCAGGATGCGGACCGCCAGCAGGCCCGCGTTGCGCGCGCCGCCCACCGAGACCGTCGCCACCGGGACGCCCGCCGGCATCTGGACGATCGACAGCAGCGAGTCCATCCCGTCCAGGTACTTCAGCGGGACCGGGACGCCGATCACCGGCAGCACCGTCGCCGACGCCACCATGCCCGGGAGGTGGGCGGCGCCGCCCGCGCCCGCGATGATCACGCGGATGCCCCGCGCCACCGCCGACGTCGCGTAGTCCAGCATGCGCTGCGGCGTGCGGTGCGCCGAATACACGCCCACCTCGTACTCGACGCCGAACTCGTCCAGCGCCGCGCCGGCCGCCTCCAGCACCGGCCAGTCCGAGTCGCTGCCCATGATCACGCCCACCTGCGGCGCCATAGCCGATACTCCCGTCAGTGGATCTCGTAGCCGTCGAGCCAGACGGCGTGGGACAGCCAGTGCGCCGACAGCAGCGCGCGGTCGCGCAGGTCGTCCATGCGCTCGCCGGTGAAGTTGACGTGCCCGAGCTTGCGCCCCGGCCGCTCCTGCTTGCCGTACAGGTGCACGCGCACCTCCGGGTACCGCGCGAACAGGTGGTGCAGCCGCTCGTCCGGCCCCATCTCGGGCAGCTCCGGCGCGCCCAGCACGTTCGCCATCACGCACGCCGGCGCGACCAGGTCCGTCCGGCCCAGCGGGTAGTCGAGCACCGCGCGCAGGTGCTGCTCGAACTGGGACGTCCGCGAGCCGTCCATCGTCCAGTGCCCGGAGTTGTGCGGGCGCATCGCCAGCTCGTTCACCAGCAGCCCGGTGTCGGTTTCGAACAGCTCGACCGCGAGCAGCCCGGTGACGTCCAGCGTCGACGCCACCCGCAGCGCGAGGTCCTGCGCCTCGTGGACGCGCTCGGGCGCGAGGCCCGGCGCCGGCGCGAGGACCACGGTGTTGATGCCGCCCTCCTGCACCGTCTCGACCACCGGGTACGCCGCACCCTGCCCGAAGGGCGAGCGGGCGACGAGCGCGGCCAGCTCCCGCCGCATCGCCACCTTCTCCTCGACCAGCAGCGCCGTGCCCGCTTCGAGCAGCTCCGGCACGGTTTCCCGGGCGTGCCGCGCGGTGTCCAGCATCCAGACGCCGCGGCCGTCGTAGCCACCGGTCGACGCCTTGAGCACCACCGGCCAGCCGTGCTCGCCGCCGAACGCCACCACGTCGTCCACAGTGGACACCTCGGCGAAGGCGGGACCCGGCACGCCGAGACCGGCCATCATCTCGCGCATCACCAGCTTGTTCTGCGCGAAGCCCAGCGCCGACGGCGCCGGCCGGATCGCGTAGCCCTCCATCGCCAGCGTCAGCAGGTGCTCGCCCGGCACGTGCTCGTGGTCGAACGTGAGCACGTCGACCGACGCCGCGAACTTCCGCAGCGCGTCGAGGTCGGTGTGGTGCCCCAGGGTGACGTCACCCGCGACGAGCCCCGCCGCCTCGTTCTCGCTCGCGGCGAGCACGCGCAGGGACTGGCCGAGGGAGATCGCCGCCTGGTGGGTCATCCGGGCCAGCTGGCCGCCGCCCACCATGCCCACGACGGGCAGACCGGTGTGTTTGTCCATAGCCCGCTCAGACTAAACGGTGACCACCTGGGGTGACCGCCGGACCAGACGTAGCTCACGCGCCGCCAGCCCGAGGATCCCGGCCGCCGCCGCGAGCACGTAGACGTTGCCGAGGACCGACCAGCCGAGGCCCCAGCCGAACTCGGTGTCGCCACCGTTGGGCACCAGCATCACGATCTGCGAGACGAACAGCAGCGCGACCGCCGCCGCGGCCCACCACCGCGCCTTCACCACCAGCAGCGTGAGCAACGGCACGCACCAGACCCAGTGGTGCGACCACGACACGGGCGACAGCAACAGCCCGTAGAACGCCGTGACCAGCAACGCGCCCGCGTCCTCGCCCCGCCGGTGCAGCCGCACGACCAGCCACACCGCGGGCACGGCCAGCACCGCCGCCACCCCGACCGCCACCGCCAGCGACCAGGGCGCCAGGTGCGTGGCCCGGTTGACCAGCCCGTTGAGCGACTGGTTGAAGATCCAGTGCACCGACCCGACCCGGCTCGGGTCGGTCGCCGAATCCCGCCAGAACCGCGCCGCGTCGACCGGGATGACCGCGAACATCACCGCTTCGAGCGCCACGAACGTGCCCAGCGCCCGCAGCCCGTCCTTCCACCGGCCCGTGAAGAACAGGTGCGGCACGAAGATCAGCGGGGTCAGCTTGATCGCCGCCGCCACGCCGATCAGCACGCCCGCCAAGCGCGACCCGCGCAGCGACAGCACCAGGACGTCCAGCACCACGAACGCCATCAGTATCAAGTTGATCTGGCCCAGGAACAGCGTCTTCCACACCGGTTCCAGGACCAGAGCGATGGCCGTTCCCGCCGGCAGCGCCCACCACCTTCTTCCCAGAAGGGATGCGCTCCCCGGCGACGACGAAACCACCGTGATCACGACCATAAGGGCGACCACCGACAAAAACGCGAGCACGCCCCACACCAGCCCGGACGGCACGAGAGCGAGCGGCAGGAACAGCGGCGCGGCGGCCGGCGTGTAGGTGAACGGCAGCCGCACCCAGTCCGGCAGCGCGGTCAGCACGTCCCGCGTGTAGAGCGGATCGCCGTGCACCAGCGTCAACGCACCGGCGCGGTAGACGGCGCTGTCCGCCCCCAGGTGCCACCCGGCCAGCCAGCCGACGACACCGAAGACCAGCACCAGCAGCGCGATCCCGCCGGCGACGAGGCGGCCGGCGCGCGCCTCAGACGCCGGTCGCGACGTCGACATGCTCGTCCGAAGCGGCCTTCTTCCGCGCCCGCCGCTGCAGGCCCCAGCGCAGGATCAGCGCCGCGGCCAGGACGACCGGCATCAGGATGTAGGCGTCCCCCAGCACGTTCTGCCACACCTTCCAGTGCAGCTCGACGTTGCGGCCGTTCGGCAGGATCAGCAGCACGCAGCTGACGAACACGAACGCCACCAGGCCGGTCCCGACCCAGCGCTTCCACGCCGTCTTCGGCGTGGTCTTCGGCAGCCGCGAGACCAGCAGCACGACCAGCGGGATGACCCACACCCAGTGGTGCGTCCACGAGATCGGCGAGATCAGCAGCGTCCAGAACGCGGTGACGAGCAGCGCTGCGAGCGCCTGGCCCTTGCGGTGGAAGCGGATCAGCAGCCACAGCGCCGGGACGGCGAGCAGGAACCCGATGCCCATCGCGGCCTTCGACGCCCACGGCGCGAGGTCGGTGGCCCGGTTCATCAGCGCGTTCAGCGACTGGTTGCCCGCCCAGTGCACCGGCCCGATCCGGCCGGTGTCCGGCAGCGTCACGGTCCAGTACTTCGCGGCGTCGTGGGCGTTGATCAGGAACATCAGGCCCTGCAGCACGAGGAACGTCGCGAAGCCGCGGATTGCGTCCATCCGGCGGCCGGTGACGAACAGGTGCCCGAGGAACACCAGCGGCGTCAGCTTGATCGCCGCCGCGACGCCGACCAGCACGCCGCCCCAGCGGCTCCCCCGCGCGCCGATGACCAGCATGTCCAGCAGGATCATGGCCATCAGGATCAGGTTGATCTGGCCGAGGAAGATCGTCCGCCACACCGGTTCGAGGCCGAGGCAGACCAGGAAGAACACGATGGTCGAGCGGGCGGGCGAGGCCCACCAGCGCGGTCCGTCCGCGGCCGGGCGGGGCAGGGCGCCGATCGCGATCCGGATCGACAGCGCCATCGCCGCCAGCGAGACGGCAGTGATCAGGCCCCAGGAGATCTGCGTCGGGAACGCGGCGAGCGGCACGAAGATCAGCGCGGCCGTCGGCGGGTAGGTGAACGGCAGCAGCGCCCACCACGGCTCGGGGGTCAGGGTGTTGGCGTCGTAGAGCGAGTCGCCGTGCAGCAGCGTGAGCGCGCCGGCCCGGTAGACCGCGCTGTCGACGCCGAGCACCCAGTCGTGCTGCCAGCCCCAGATGCCGTACCCGATCGCGACCAGCGGGATCACCGCGAGGATCAGGATCGACCGCGGGCGGACGGACAGGCGGGCGAGTGACTTGCGCAGGGCCAGGCGGTGCTGCGGTCTGGCCGCGACTGGGCCGTCGACGTCGGTGGGTACGGTCCGGGTCACCTCACCAGGAAATCATGACCGGCCCGATCCGGGTCAGAAGGGTCCGGGGCAAACCAGACTTTTCGTGCCTTCTACACCCGAGCGAGACGTGCCAGCAGGTCGCACGCCATTTCGTGGGTGGCGGGCAGGCGCACGGCCGACACCCGCGGCCGGCCGGCGTCGGCCAGCTGCGAATCGACCGACAGCCGCTCGTGCAACGCCCTTCGCAGCGCGACGCCGTGTGAAGCGACTCCCTCGTCCTTCGGGACCAGCGCGGCGACTACGGACGGTCCCAGGGACGCGACGCTCTGCCCGCTGTCGAAGACCGCCCGCAGCGCGTCGGCGACCAGGATCATCCCGGTCAGCCGCGGGAACCCGGCGACCGTGCTGAGGTCCATCGAGACGACCAGCAGGACGTGCTCCTCGGCGGCGGGCCGCTCGCGCGCGGCGGCGGCCTGGTAGACCTCGGCGAGCCGCGTGCGTAGGTAGGCGGCCGACGGCAGGCCGGTCAGCGGGTCGGTGACCTCGGTGTGCGCGAGCTGGTCGGTGGCGACGTCGGCCCAGGCCAGCGCGGTGGTCCGGAGCAGCCGCGCCGGGGTGGCGTCGACGTCCGGGGAGACGAAGCCGTCGTCGCCGTGGCCGAGCACCGCGTGCAGCGCGGCCAGGTCGGCGAGGGTTTCCGCGAGGCCGGCACCGGCCGCCGCCCGGGCCCTGGCCAGCCCGGCCAGCGCGGTTTCGGCGGCTTCGACGCGGCCCTTGGCCATCACCGCCGCGCAGACGGCGTCCACCTCGGGCAGGGCCCAGTCGCTGGGGAAGCGCCAGCCCGCGGCCATGCTGGCCGTGCGCCAGCGGGCCCGCAGCGCGAGCAGGGCGCGGTCGGCGGGTGGAGCGTCACCGGGACCGGAACGCGCAGCCGGAACGTCCACTGGCCCCCTGTCCCTTCCATCCGGTCCGTGTCGATCTTGCTCGGTGCTTCACGGTGAGGACGTGCCCCACCGGATCCCGTGACGCGTACTCGCGAGTTTTGTTAAGAAGCTTTTCCACGGCGCGACCCGGGGATGGGTGATTTTGCTCCGCCGTCGGAGTCAACACCCCGACCACCGCGTGACGGCCCGGGGTGGGTCAGTCACACTTGTCTCGCGCCCCGGACCGGCCTGTAATGGCAGGTCCTGGCCCTAACCGACCGAGGAGTGCCGTGTCCACCGTTCCCGCCGATCTCAGCGGAAAGAGTGACGCCGAGCTGATCGCCGAGGTCCGCGCCGGGAAGATCGAATCGTACGGCCCGCTCTACGAACGGCACACCGGAGCGGCGCACAACCTCGCTCGTCAGCTGGCTCGTTCGAGCTCCGAGGCCGACGACTTGGTGTCCGAGGCGTTCTCGAAGGTGCTGGACACTCTCCGTGGCGGCAAGGGGCCGGACACCGCCTTCCGGGCGTACCTGCTGACTGCGCTGCGTCACACCGCGTACGACCGCACGCGCAAGGAACGCCGGGTCGACCTCAACGAGGACATGGCCGACGTCCCGTCCGAGGCGCTGACCGTGCCGTTCTCCGACACCGCCGTCGCCGGGCTCGAGCGGACCATGGCCGCCAAGGCGTTCGCGCGGCTGCCCGAACGCTGGCAGGCGGTGCTCTGGCACACCGAGATCGAGCAGCAGAGCCCGGCCGAGGTCGCGCCGCTGCTGGGCCTGACCGCGAACGGCGTCTCCGCGCTCGCCTACCGCGCCCGCGAGGGCCTGCGCCAGGCGTACCTGCAGGTCCACCTGCAGGAGAACGCCGAAGAACGCTGCCGCGCGTGCGCCGAGCGGCTCGGCGCGTGGACCCGCGACGGACTGTCCAAACGCGAACGCAACCAGGTCGAGAACCACCTCGACGAGTGCGAGAACTGCCGCGCGCTGGCGGCGGAGCTCGCCGACGTCAACGGCGGGCTGCGCGCGATCATCGCCCCGATCGTCCTGGGTGGCGCGGCGCTCGGCTACCTCGCGACCATCGGCGCGGCGAAAGCCGGCGCGGTCACCGCGGCGGCCGCGGGTGCGGCCGCCGGTGCCGCCGCGGCCGGGGGCAAGGCCGGCGCGGCCGCGGGCGCCGCCGCCGCGGGACCCCGCCAGTTCGCCGGGGTCGCGGCCTCGGGCACGGCGATCGTCGCGGCCGTCGTCATCGCGCTCACCGCCGGCGGGGGGACGCAGGAGATCCCCGTCGCGGCCCAGCAGCCGCCGCCCGCGGCCCAGCCCGTCGAGCCGCCGGCGCCCCCGCAGCCCCCCGCGCCGCCGGCCCCGCCCGCGCCACCGCAGCCGCCGCCCCCGCCCGTGGCGCCGGCGGTCGAGCCCCCGCCGCCCGCGGTCGAGCCGCCCGCCCCGGCACCGGCGCCCCCGGCCCCACCCGCGCCGGCCCCGCCGTCGGTGTCCGCGACGACCCCGCCGGACGGCGTCGAGCTCAGCCCCGGCTCCGCGACGAACCTGCCGATCACCGTCCGCAACGACGGCGGGACCCTGTCCGAGCCGGTCGCCGTCGCACTGAAGCTGCCTCCGGGCGTGCACGCGGTCGACACCGGCGGGGGCGGCGCGCCGATGGCGTTCGCCCAGGACGGCGCCCCGATTTCGGTGAACTGCCCCGGCGGGGACGGCACAGTGACGTGCAAGACCGGCACCGGCCTGCAGCCCGGCCAGAGCGCGACGCTGAACTTCCGGCTCCAGGCCGACCAGGACGCCGAAGGCGGCACGGTGACCGGGTCGGTGACCGCCGGCGTGCAGATCAACGTCACGGTGAGCGTCAAGGTCACCGTGAGGCAGCCGCCGGACGCGGTGGTCCTCGAAGCGCAGGGCGACGGGCTCTCGGCGTTCCCGTGGACCCGCAACCCGCTGGTCTACCTGCGGGTCCGCAACACCGGCGAGACGACCCGGCCGGTCACGGTCACCTTCGACCACCCGCTGTGGCAGTGGTGGAGCCTGCGTGGCTTCCCCTGCACGACGACGTCCGACGGCGCGACCTGCACGACGAAGACCGCGGTCGCCCCCGGCCAGCACGTCAACCTGTGGGTGCGGCTGAAGGGCCGTCCCGACGACGGGCGCGTCACGATCGGCGCGCAGCTGGGCAAGGCGTCGGCGGAACCGGTGACGATCGACTTCGGCTGCTACCACCACTGGTGCGGCAAGGACCCGCTGCCGACGACGTCCACTTCGCCGTCGGCCACCCCGTCGAAGCCGGCTCCGACGAAGCCCTCGAAGCCCACGTCGACCCCGCCGACCACGACCTCGGAGACCGAGCCGACGACCGAGCCACCGGCGTCGTCGACCACGACCAGCGCGCCGCCGCGGCCGGGCACCAAGCCGGGCAACCAGCCGCCGACCGTCACCCCCGAGAAGGGATTCGGCTGGCTGACCGGGTAGCGTCCGCGCGGTGCGCGAGCTGCTGAAGAAGCATCGCGAGCTCCTCCGCTTCGCCGTCGTCGGCGGGATCAGCTTCGTGATCACGATGTCCGTCAACTACGGCCTGAAATTCACCGTGCTGCGGACCCACCCGGTGACGGCGCTGATCATCGGCGTCCTCGTCGCGACGATCTTCTCCTACGTCGCCAACCGCGAGTGGTCGTTCCGCACCCGCGGCGGCCGCGAACGCCACCACGAGGCGGCGCTGTTCTTCCTGATCAGCGGCATCGCGCTGGGCTTGAACGCGCTGCCGCAGTGGTTCTCGCGGTACGTGCTGGACCTGCAGGCGCCGCGGTTGTCGCCGTTCGGCGTCGAGGTGGCCGACTTCGTGAGCGGGATCGTCATCGGGACGCTGCTGGGCACGGTGTTCCGCTGGTGGGCGTTCAAGAAGTGGGTGTTCCCGGCCGAAGGGGCCCGCCTCCTCCAGGTTGCGGAAGATCCGGACATTCAGGACCGCAAGGCCGCCTGAACCACAGGTCAACGCGGTGTGCTCCTAGACTGCGTGGTGTGACCGTTGTGGAAACCGTGCTCAAGCGCACGCCGGAGCCACTGCGTTCGGTGCTGATCAAGCACCGGGAGCTGCTGAAGTTCGCGATCGTGGGCGGCACGACGTTCCTGGTCGACAACGGCGTCTGGTACTTCCTGAAGCTGTCGGTGCTGGAGTCGAAACCGACCACGGCGAAGGCGATCGCGATCATCGTCGCGACGATCGTGTCGTACATCCTCAACCGCGAGTGGTCGTTCCGCACCCGCGGCGGCCGCGAACGCCACCACGAGGCCGCGCTGTTCTTCGTGATCAGCGGGATCGCGGTCGTGGTGAACCTGATTCCGCTGTACGTGTCCCGGTACGTGCTGGATCTGGAGGTCCCGCACGTGACGCGGCTGGTGCAGGAGGTCGCGGACTTCGCGAGCGGCTCGATCATCGGCATGCTGATGGCGATGTTCTTCCGCTTCTGGGGGTTCAAGAAGTGGGTGTTCCCGGACGAACTGGGCGAGCGCCGGCGCGACACGGGCGACGTGACCCGGCTGCACTGAGCCGGGCCCACCTCTCCTAAGGCCACACGAGGTACTCGGGATCATCGTCGCGATCGGCGTTGACGGGCGTGCTGCAGTAGGTCTTCCCGCTCTCGCAGACCGTGATCTTGAGCCGGTCGAAGCCGCCGACCAGGTCGGGGTTGCCGATCGAGAAGTTGTAGGACACGTCGTCGTGGGGTGGTGCGGTCCTGGTGTCGCTGTCGATCTTGGTTGCTCCGGCGTAGGCCTCGAAGTAGACGGTCGTTCCACGGCCGAGGTAGTCCGCGATGCTTCCCTGCACCGTCGCGGTGCGGTTGCCCCAGACGACGCCGCCGATGGCCTGGCCGCCGCAGCCCTGGGTGGTGCAGATCCGGAACGTGTCGTTCGGCCAGGTCGCCTGAGTGCCGGCCGTCGCCGGCGTGCCCAGCGCCGCCGCCGCGGCGAGCGCGATTCCGGAGACCACCGTGCCATTCCGCGCGGCTCGTCCTGTGAAGGTCATCGGGGGTTTCCCTCCGGCCGGGCCCTCGGTCGTTCCGAGGGCAACGCGATGGACACCCCCTGGCTCGACCGGCGGTTGAGCCCACCGGTCCCGGTTCACCCGGACGGCCGGTAAACTACTTGTCTTCTGACATGTAGTTGTCTACAGTCATCTTCGTCAGTGTTCCTTCGTGAGGACGCCGTCCGGGTTCGGCCGGGCGAGCGGGACGATTCGAGGTGGTTTCCGAGCGCGAAGAGGTCGCACCTGCTCCGCAGGTGACGATGGAGCCTTTTCCCGACTCGACGGGACGTGCGTAAAAGCACGTCCGCATCTCTCGTCCCTTCTGACGAAACAAGGACTTCTCTTGAGCACCACTGCGCTGAAACGCGCCCAAACACCGGCCCTTGCCGGGCTCTTCCTGTCCGTCTTCCTGGCGATGCTCGACGCCCAGGTCGTCGCCACCGCACTCCCCCGGGTCGCCGCCGACTTCGGCACCACCGGGACCTACGCCTGGGTCACCACCGCCTACCTGCTCGCCGGGAGCGTCACCGCTCCCCTCCACGGCAAGCTCGGCGACGTCTTCGGCCGCAAGCGCGTGCTCCTCGGCGCGCTCGCCCTCTTCCTGCTCGGTTCGCTCGCCTGCGGGCTCGCGCCATCCGCCGCGACGCTCGTAGCCGGGCGCGTGCTGCAGGGCGCCGGCTCCGGTGGCCTCTTCGTCTCTGTCGGCGCTTCGCTCGGCGAGATGTTCACGCCCCGCGAAGGCGCGAAGTACTTCGGGTGGTTCTCGATCTGCTTCGCCGTAGCGTCGCTCGCCGGGCCCGTGGCCGGCGGGCTGCTCACCGGCTTCGCCGGGTGGCGGTCGATCTTCCTCGTCAACCTGCCGCTCGGCCTGGTCGCCGTCGCCCTCCTCCTGAAGCTCGACCTGCCGAGACGACGGCGAGAAGCACCGTTCGACTTCGCCGGTGTCGTCCTGCTCGGCTGCGCCATCACCGGGTTCACCCTGCTCACGCCGTGGTCGGTCCCGCTCGGGGCGGTCGCCGCCGTCGCGTTCGTGCTCGTCGAACGCAAGGCCGGAGCGCCGGTGCTGCCGTTGCGGCTCTTCACCGACCGGACGTTCACCGTGTCCGTCCTGCTCAGCGTCCTCGCCGGGTTCGCCTTCCTCGGCTCGGTCAACTACGTCGCCGTCTTCCTCCAGCAGGACGCGGGACCGGCCGAAGGCGGGCTCCTGCTCGCCCCGATGACGCTCGCCGTGGCCGCTTCCTCCGTCGTCGCGAGCAAGGTCATCGCCCGCACCGGGCACTACCGCTGGGCCCCGCGGCTCAGCATGGCGCTCGGCCTGCTCGCCGTCCTCGGCCTGCTCACCGTCGACGGCCTCCCGGCGACCGTGGCCTGCCTGGTCGTCTTCGGCCTCGCGGCCGGGCTGAACCTGCAGGTCCTCGCCCTCGCCACGCAGAACACCGCGCCACCCGAAGACCGTGGCGCGGTCGCCGCCGGCGTCAACCTCGCCCGCGCGCTCGGCTCGAGCCTCGGCCCGGTCGCGCTCGGCTTCGCCTACACCGCCGGCACCCACGGCGTCTTCCTCGCCCTGCTGCCGGTCCTCGCGCTCGCCCTCGTCACGGCGTTCGCGCTCCCCCACGTCCCGCTCCGCGGAAAAGGAGAACCCCGATGATCTTCGTCCTCGGCGCCACCGGCAAGGTCGGCCGCGCCCTCGTCCCCGCCCTGCTCGACGCCGGCACCGCCGTCCGCGCGCTCACTCGAGACGCGGCCAAGGCCCGCATCGACCCGCGCGCCGAAGTCGTCCAAGCCGACCTCGACACCGCGGACCTGCCGGCTCTGCTCGACGGCGCCGACCGCGTCTTCGTGCTGACCCAGGGCCACCGCGCCGACCTCGAAGCGGCGGTCGCGCGGGCCGCCGCCCGCGCCGGCGTCGCCCACCTCGTCAAGCTGTCCACCACCGGTGTCCACTTCGGACAGAACGACCCGATCACCCGCTCCCACGCCGAAGCCGAGCAGGCGGTCCGCGAAGCCGGACCGGCCTGGACGATCCTGCGGCCCGGCGCGTTCATGGACAACCGGTTCGCCTGGCTCGGCTCGATCCGCGACGAGAACGCCGTGTACGTGCCCGAGGGCGACCCCGCGTCGGCGCTGGTCCACGTCCGGGACATCGCCGCGGTCGCAGCCCTCGTCCTGACGACGTCCGGGCACGACGGCGCGACCTACGAGCTCACCGGCGGTGAAGCCCTCACCCCCGCACAGCAGGTCGCGATCCTCGCCAAGGCGATCGGCCGACCGATTGAATTCGTCGAAGAACCGGAAACCGCCGCCAGGGAACGCATGCTGCACCGATTCGGCTGGCCCGCCGAAGCTGTCGACGGAATCTTCGCGCTGAAGCGGGAATCCGCCGAATGCGAACACGTCGTCTTCGACACCGTCGAACGCCTGCTCGGGCGGCCGCCGCTGACCTTCGCGAAATGGGCACGTGAGAACGTGGCCGCATTCACCTACCATTACGGGGGGTGACAGCGGGGAGGTGACCGGATGGGTCTGCGCGTGCTCGTCGTGGACGACCACCCGTTGTTCCGGTTCGGCGTGTGCACGCTGCTGGACGCCGAGCCCGAAATCGAGATCGTGGGCGAGGCGGCCAGCGGCGCCGCGGCCGTCGAGGCCGCGGGCGCGCTGCTGCCGGACGTCGTGGTGATGGACCTGCACCTGCCCGACCTGTCCGGGATCCAGGCGACCCGGCACATCGCGGCCGTCAGCCCGGACACCGGCGTGCTGATGCTGACGATGGCCGACGAAAGCGAGTCGGTCTTCGCGGCGATGCGCGCCGGTGCCCGCGGCTACCTGCTCAAGGACGCCGAGCCGGACGAAATCATCCGCGCGGTCCAGGCCGTCGCGCGGCGCGAGGCCATCTTCGGCCCCGACATCGCGAACCGCGTGCTCGGGTTCTTCAACCAGCCGCCACCCACGAGCGAGCCGGTGTTCCCGGAACTGACCGGGCGCGAGCGCGAGGTCCTGTCCCTGATCGCGGCCGGGCACAGCAACGGCGTAATCGCGAACACGCTGTGCCTCAGCCCGAAGACGGTGCGCAACCACATTTCCAACGTTTTCGCCAAACTGCACGTCGCCGACCGCGCGGAAGCGATCGTCCGGGCACGGGACGCGGGGCTCGGCCGGTCCTGACGGGCAGTACCCGGGGGCAATTCGGGACCCCGGTCCCATGCGCTCGGGACACCCGAGCGGGCACTGTGGACAGGGTGAGGGGTGGAAACCCTCGCACCGTTCGAGGGGAATGGGTGACGATGTTCGAATCCGACAGGACGCCGGTGGTGGTCCGCGCCACCGATCCGATCCTGCACAACGGCGTCTGCATGGCGCTGCGTTCGCGCGACGAAGTCCGGGTGGTCGACGGGGAGGCGGCCGACTCGGCCATGGTCGCACTGCTGGTCGCCGACCGGCTCGACGAGACGATGACCCAGCTGCTGTCCGCGCTGCACCACCAGGGCTTCACCCGCATCGTGCTGGTCGCGGGCGAGGTCGACGACAACGAGATCCTGAACGCCGTCGAGCACGGGGTCTGCGCGGTCGCCCGCCGCGCCGACGCCGGGCCGGAGGTGCTCGTCCGGCTGATCAAGGCGGCCGCGGCCGGGGAGGGCGCGCTGCCGCCCGACCTGCTCGGCCGGCTGCTGAGCCGGGTGTCCCGCCTGCAACGCCAGGTGCTCCAGCCGCGTGGCCTGCACCTGGGCGGGATGAGCAACCGGGAGACCGAAGTGCTGCGGCTCGTCGCGGCGGGGTACTCGACGCAGGAGATCGCCGACGAGCTGTGCTATTCGCAGCGCACGGTGAAGAGCATCCTGCACGACGTGACCAACCGGTTCCAGCTGCGCAACCGGTCGCACGCGGTCGCGTACGCGCTGCGCGAAGGGTTGATCTGACCCATGATCGCCCAGGTCGACGAGGCTCTGTGCCGGCTGCTGCGGCCCCGCTTGCCGGCGGGGACGCAGATCCGGCTCGATCCGCCGAAACCGACCTGGCAGACGGAGTCGCAGGTGCGCAGCGTGGAGCTGTTCCTCTTCGCGCTGCGCGACGCCGTCGGGGAGGGAAACGAGGGGGAAGGGAAGCGCGCGGCCCGGCGCTGCGCGCTTTCCTACCTCGTCACGGCGCGAGCCGGGGCGATCCAGGACGAACACGCCCTGCTCGACGCCGCGCTCCACGCGGTCCTCGACGCCGGGCAGCTGCCCTCGGAAAGCGCTTCCCCAGTACGGATGTCTTTGGCCGCAACGGATCCGACCGGGCTGTGGACGAGCCTGGGCATGCCCGCGCGAGCCGGGTTCGTCCTGCTCGTCACGGCCGACGCCGACTAACGCGGGACGCGCTCCGCGGGCCACCGGACCTCGGGCACGTCGCTCGGCCGCGGCACCTTGAGGAACAGGCTGAACACCGCCGGCCGCCGGTTCGACAGCTCCAGGCGCCCGCCGTCCGCCTCCACCAGGGCGCGTGCCAGGGCCAGCCCGACGCCGGTCGACCCGCCGCCCGAGAAGCCGCGCTCGAAGATGTGCGGGGCCAGCTCGTCCGGCACCCCGGACCCCGTGTCGCTGACCTCGATCACCACCGTGCCCTCGGCGTCGCCGCGGCGGGCGGACACCATGACCGTGCCCGAACCGTGGCGCAGGGCGTTGTCCAGCAGCACCCCGACCACCTCGCGCAGGCGTCCCGGGGTCGCGCGGGCCATCAGGCCGTCGGCGACCCGCATGCGGAGGTTGCGGCCTTCCGAGCGGAGCAGCTCTCGCCACTCCTGCGCCATTTCGGGCAGCTGGGTCGGCAGGTCGACCGGTTCGGCGCCGACCTCGCGCGCCGCGCGAGCCGCGGCCAGCAGCTCGTCCAGCGCTTCGGCGAGCCGGTCGGCCTGCTCCTGGGCGGCCTTCGACTCGTCGGCCACCTCTTCGTCCGGGTGCACGGTGAGCGGTTCCAGCCGCAGCTGCAGCGCCGTCAGCCGGCTGCGCAGCTGGTGCGAGACGTCGCCGACGAGCTGGCGTTCCCGCTGCACGAGCTGGGCGAGCGCGGTGCCGGACGCGTCCAGGGCCTCGGCGACCATGTCGAGCTCGCCGACGCCGTAGCGGCTCGGGTCGGGCCGGAAGTCGCCGCCGCCGAGGCGGGACGCGCGTTCGGCGACGTGCCGCAGCGGCTTCGCGAGCCGTCGGGCCGTCGCGATCGCGACCACCGCGCCGGTGCCGACCGACAGCAGCACCAGCAGCACGACGACCAGCGTCACGGTCGTCTGGCGCTCGTGCATCGGGCCGGCCGGGACGGCGATCGCCACCTTGCCGTCGCGGGCCAGGTCGGCTGTCTCGGCCACGGTCTGGGGCCCGGGATCGTTGCCGTAGCGCTTTTCCTGCTGGTTGGGGACCTGCACGGTCAGCAGGCCGTTCGCCGGGACGGCCGCACGCACCTGGTCGAGGTCGATCGCCTGGCCGTTGGCGATCTCGGTGTCCAGGATCGCCGCCGCCGCGCGGGCGTTCTCGGCGAGCGTCTCGCGGTAGCTCGACTCGATCTGCCAGCTCGCCACTATGCCCAGCGGGATGCCCAGCACCGCCGCGGTGACGGCGACGGCCAGCAGGATGGCCAGCAGGATGCGGCGGCGCACGGCTTATTCGGCGTTGAACCGGAAGCCGACGCCGCGGACGGTCGCGATCCGCCGCTCGCCGTCGTGGGCCTTGCTGGTGCGCCCGGCGGCCTCGTCGGCGGCGATGGCGAGCTTCCGCCGCAGCCACGACATGTGCATATCGAGCGTCTTGGACGTCTTCGACTCGAGGTCGTTCCAGACCTCGGCGAGGATCTCGTCGCGGCTGACGACCTGCCCGGCGCGGCTCATCAGGACGCGCAGCAGCTCGAACTCCTTGTTCGCGAGCTGGACCTCGTGCAGGTCGACGGTGACCAGTCGCGCGCCGAGGTCCATCCGCACCCCGCCGGCCTCCAGCACCTCGGGCACCCGGCGGCGCAGCAGCGCGCGGATCCGGGCGAGCAGCTCGGCGAGCCGGAACGGCTTGGCGACGTAGTCGTCGGCGCCCGCGTCCAAGCCGACGACGAAGTCGACCTCGTCGGTCCGGGCGGTGAGCATCAGGACGGGCAGCTCGGTGCCGTTGGCGCGCAGGCGCCGGCAGACCTCGAGCCCGTCCATGCCGGGCAGCCCGAGGTCGAGCACGAGCAGGTCGACCTTCTGGGCGGCGGTCGCGTCGAGGACCGAAGGGCCGTCGGTGACGACGTGGATCTCGTATCCCTCGCGTTCGAGGGCGCGGGAGAGCGGTTCGGCGATGGCCGGATCGTCTTCGGCAAGTAGGACCATGCTCACCTGGCCAACTCTACGGCGCGCGGGCGTGAAACCATCGTGACCGTGCCTGGCTACGAAGATGATCTGGCCCTCGCCACCCGGCTGGCCGACGCCGCCGACGCGATCACGACGGCGCGGTTCCGCGCTCTGGACCTGGCGGTGGAGCGCAAGCCCGACCGCACGCCGGTGACCGACGCGGACACCGCGGTGGAGGACGCGATCCGCTCCGTGCTCGCGGAAGAACGGCCGGCCGACGCGGTGCTCGGCGAGGAGCGCGGCGGCTCGGCGGCGACCGGCCGGGCGTGGGTGCTCGACCCGATCGACGGCACCAAGAACTTCCTCCGAGGTGTACCCGTCTGGGCGACCCTCATCGCCCTCGTGGCGGACGGCGACCCGGTCGTCGGCATGATCAGCGCGCCGCTGCTGGGCCGCCGCTGGTGGGCAGCGACCGGTTCCGGGGCCTTCTCCTCGGACTCGGCCGGGACGCGGCAGCTGTCGGTTTCGAAGGTTTCGTCCCTTTCGGACGCTTATCTGTCCACTACGGACTTGAACTCGTGGACGGAGTACCACTCGCGCGAGAAGTACCTCGGCCTGGTGGACGCGTGCTGGGAGACCCGCGCGTTCGGCGACTTCTGGCACCACGTGCTGGTGGCCGAGGGCGCCCTGGACGTCGCGGCGGAGTGCATCGTGAACCCGTGGGACGTCGCGGCGGCGCAGGTGATCGTCACCGAGGCCGGCGGGCGGTTCAGCGACCTCGGCGGGGCGGCGAGGTACGACAACGGGAGCGCGCTGTCGACCAACGGGCTGCTCCACGACGACGCGCTCGCGCTCCTCAAGAGGTAACCGGGTAGGCCGCTCGGCGGGAACTTCTTGACCGGTCTGAAGCGCCGGTGGTTCACTCCCAGTGCTCGCCGGGTCACCCGGTCCGTTGACAACGTTGTCAGCCCGGGCGGCCCGCTCACCCCGGGAGGAAGAGCATGCGCAGAGTCGTCACCGCGGCTTTGGTCATTCCCCTGTTCACAGCCGTCGCGGCCACTCCGGCGGCCGCCCACGAGACCGACCTCGCGTCCTACGTCAACCCGTTCGTCGGCGCGAAGGCCGGCGACACCCCCGAGACCAACACCTACGCCGGCGACACGTTCCCTGGCGCCGACGTCCCGTTCGGCATGGTGCAGTGGAGCCCCGACACGCCGCTGCAGCCCAAGCCGCCCGCCGGGCAGGGCCGCTACTACGCCCGCGACCGCGACGGCGGCTACGCCTGGGAAGAGAACAAGCTCCGCGGCTTCAGCCTCACCCACTTCAACGGCGCCGGCTGCGGCGGCGCGGCCGGAGACGTCCCGTTCCTGCCGTTCGCCGGGAACATCACCACGTCACCCGCCGTCGACGCGACGAAGTACTTCCCCACCTTCAGCCACGCCGACGAATCCGCGTCGCCCGGCTACTACAAGGTGACGACGGACTCCGGCATCACGACCGAACTGACCGCGACCCAGCGCTCCGGACTCGGCCGCTTCACCTTCCCGAAGAACTCCCCCGCGACGCTGCTCATCGACGTCGCGCAGTCGGCGATGGGCAGCGACGACGCGGCCGTGACCGTCGACCCGGTTCGGCGGACCGTCGAGGGGTGGGTGTCCAGTGGGCACTTCTGCCGTGGCCCCAACACGTACAAGGTCTACTTCACGGCGTCGTTCGACCAGCCGTTCACGACGTCCGGGACCTGGCAGAACGCCACCGTGACGCCCGGCGGCACCAGCGCCCGTGGCGGAAACCTGAGCAAAACGACGTGGGACAAGCAGGTCGTCACCGCCGACGGCGGCTCGGGCGCCTACCTCACCTTCGACCCCGCCAAGCCGGTGCAGGTGCGCGTCGGAGTGTCCTATGTGGACTTGGCCGGTGCGCGGCTGAACGCCCTGCTGGAACAACATCACGACTCGTTCGACACGGTGAAGGCGCGGGCGCGGCAAGCCTGGAACGACCGGTTGCGGCAGATCACCGTCGAAGGCGGCACGGACGCGGCGACCCGGACGTTCTACACCGCGCTCTACCACACGCTCATGCAGCCCAACGTCTTTTCCGATGTGGACGGTCGTTACGCCGGCTTCGACAGAGCCGTCCACCTCGCGAAACCGGGTCACGCGCAGTACGCCAACTTCTCCGGCTGGGACACCTACCGCGACGAGGTCCAGCTGCTGTCGATGCTCGCGCCGCACGAGGCCGCCGACATGGCGCAGTCGATGCTCAACCAGGCGGACCAGGCGGGCGGGATCTGGGACCGGTGGTCGCAGAACAACGACTTCATGGGCGTGATGGGCGGCGATCCGTACCACTCGATCATCGCGAGCACGTACGCCTTCGGGGCCACGGACTTCGACGCGTCCCACGCGCTGAAGTCCATGGTCACCGGCGCCACCCGCGTCCAGCAGGCCGGCGAACGCGCCCTCGAACGGCCCGGCCTGTCGGACTACCTGACGCTCGGGTACCACCCCAACAACGTCTCCGACATGCTCGAGGAGACGACGGCGGACTTCGGCATCGCCCAGCTCGCGCAACGACTCGGTGCTTCCGACACCTATCACCGGTTCATGTCACGGGCCCAGTACTGGGAAAACGTCTACAACCCGGCGACGGGTTACCTGCAGACCCGGATGCGCGACGGCCGGTTCCTGTCGCCGTTCGATCCCGCGCAGTACCAGGAAATGCGGTACCAGGAAGGCAATGCGGCGCAGTACACGTGGATGGTGCCGTACGACGTCCGCGGGCTCTTCGACGCGATGGGCGGCGATGACGCGGCGAAGAAGCGGCTCGACTTCTTCTTCACGAAGCTGAACAGCGACGCCAGTTCGCCGTACGCGTTCATGTCGAACGAGCCGTCGTTCGAGGTGCCGTGGGAGTACGCGTATGCGGGCGCGCCGTCGAAGACGCAGGACATCGTGCGCCGCTCGGCGGAGCTGCTGTTCAAGCCCACCGAGGACGGCCTGCCCGGCAACGACGACCTCGGCGCGACGTCGGCGTGGTACGTCTTCGCCGCGCTCGGCATGTACCCGGAGGCGCCCGGCCGCGCCGAACTGGTGCTGGCCAGCCCGATGTTCCCGAAGATCACGCTGACCCGGGCGACCGGGCAGCGGATCACGATCACCGCGCCCGGCGCGTCCAGCTCGGTGAAGTACGTGCAGGGTCTTCGCGTGAACGGCAAGCCGAGCACGAAGCCGTGGCTGCCGGAGTCCTTCGCGGTCGACGGCGGCCGGCTCGACTTCACGCTCGGCGCGTCGCCGACATCGTGGGGTTCGGGCACTTCCGACGTCCCACCGTCCTTCCGCGACGGTGAAGTTCCGGTGCGCGGACGTGTCGGACCGGGTCGTGTGGTCGTCGCGCCGGGCTCCGCGACGACGGCGACGGTCATCGCAGAAGGCATCACCGGCGCCGGCTCGGTGACGTGGCAGGCGAAACCGCCGGCGGGGATCACCGTGACGCCGTCGAGCGGGACGCTCACCGTGGGCGCGCACGGGTCCGCTTCGCAGCGAATCCGCGTGACCGCGGTGACCGGAAGTCCGGACGCTTACACGAGCGTGCCTGTGGAGTTCGGCGGGCAACTGCCCGCGCAGCTGCCGGTCACCGTCGGGACACCGGGGACGCTGCACGCGGCGAACACGAACGTCGGCGTCACGGACGATCGGTTCGTCCAGTACGGCGACTTCGGCGAAACCGACCTCTACCCGGGCCAGTTCGCTTACTCCGCCCAAGGTCTGGCGAAGAGTGGCATCGAGCCGGGCGCGAAGGTGCGGGAGTTCACCTGGCCGTCGAGTCCGGCGGGGTCGCCGGACAACGTGATCGCCGCGGGGCAAACGCTTGCGGTGAACGCGGCCAAGGGAGCGACGAAGCTGTCGTTCCTCGGTTCGGCGACCGGCGGTGACGCGCAGGGCACGGTGACGGTCACCTACACCGACGGCTCGACGCAGCAAGCGCCGTTGGGCCTGTCGGAGTGGTTGCTGCGGGGTGGCGAGGAGACACCGCAGTTCGGCAACTCGGTCGTCGCGACGGTGCCGTATGTGAACTCGGGATTCCCGCGGTACATGTTCCGGCTCCAGCGGCCGTACACGTCATACCTGTTCGCGACGGCGCCGGTGGCCCTCGACCCGGCGAAGCAGGTTCGCAGCCTCACCCTGCCCACGTCCACCGGCGCGGGTCAGGCGCACATCTTCACCTTCGCGGTGGGCTGAGTGGTCGTGAGTGTGAAACAGGGTCAGAACCCTGTTTCACACTCACGACCCGGGCAGCAGGCCGACGGCGCCGCGGGCGACCTGTGCCCAGGCCAGCCGGCCGAAGAGGTAGTGGCACGCCACCTGTTCGCTGGTGAACCGCGCCCAGTCGTAGCGGTTGCCCTGCTCCCGCCAGAAGACCTCCCACGCCTCGTCCTCGCCCTGCATCAGGCACCAGGCGTTGTCGACCTCGGCGCCGAGCGAGACGACCTCCGGCGGCACGCCCAGCACGCCGAGCCAGCGCTGGATCGACTGCGTGTTCATCAGTCATCATCCCCCTTGGCCTCGGCGAGGTAGCCGAGGGTCACCAGTTCGTCGGCCGCCAGCAGCGCACGGTACCGGGTGCCGCCACCGACCTGGCCGAACCAGTTCGCCGTCTCCGACCGCCACATCGGCACGGCGCGCACGACGACGTACCGGCGGTACTCGGCGTCCAGCATCCCGGGCGGCAGCGAGCGTTCCGCGAAGGGCGTCCCGTCGGCGAAGAACACGCGGCCGTACGCCGGGCCGAAGCGGTCGAGCACGGTGTTCATCGGGACCATCACCGGCTCGGCGTGGTCGACGCTGCCCTCGGGGTAGTAGTCGCCCGGCGGCCACGCGTACTCGGGTCCGAGGTCGCTGTGCCCGACGACGAACCGGCGGATCCACACCGCCTGCGTCGCGTGGGCGTACGGCACGTACCCGTCGGTCAGGTGCCGCGGCACCGGCCGCGACGGCGCGGTCGGCGAGCGGCGGAACCCGGCGGTGACGTTGGTGAGCGCCTGGTCGTCGAAGATCAGCCGGGCGTCCGGGTGGTCGTTCGGGCCGAAGCCGTCCGGGTCGTCGGGCAGCGGCAGCTGCAGCGCCGGCTTGTCCATGGCCACCGGGAGGTGCCCGATCGGGAACATGTGCACCAGGAACAGCGCGACAACGCTTTCCCGTTCCGTGCGCGGCGACCCGAGCGGCGGCAGCGGCGACGGCGCACCCGGGCTGAGCGGCGGGCCCGCCACCGGCGGCGGCGGCGCGACCGGCGCGGGAGCCGATACCGGGGCCGGCGGGGCCGGGGGTAGCGGGAACGGCGGCAGCAGTGGCGACACCGCGTGCGGCCACGCCGCCGGGTTGCCCGAGGGCGGGGTCGGTGCCTCCTCGAAGGCACCGGAATCCGTCAGCCCGTAATCGGGCAGCCGGATCGGCCCCGTGTCGAGGTCGGCCTCGACCGGTTCGGAGCCCGCCTCGGAAGGCTCGGTCACACCCATCCTCCGGCTCGGTCGGTGCCCGCGGGCACGTGCTGGTCGACGCGGCCGCGGTGCTGCCGGTCCCCCTTGATACCGCACCCCTCTGGCGCGGGCGCGGGCGAGGTCAGCTCAGCGCGGCGACCACGCGGGACGGGCTCGGGCGGCCGAGCTGTCCCGCCATCCACGTGCTGGCCGCCACCAGCGCGTCCAGGTCGGCTCCGTGAGCGATACCCAGCCCGTCGAGCATCCACACCAGGTCTTCGGTGGCCAGGTTCCCCGTCGCCGACTCGGCGTACGGGCAGCCGCCCAGCCCGCCCGCCGAAGAGTCCACAGTCGACACTCCACATCGGAGCGCGGCCAGGGTGTTGGCGAGAGCCTGACCGTAGGTGTCGTGGAAGTGCACGGCCAAAGTACCGACATCGCCGAACAGCCCGATCAGGTTCTCCACCTGGCCCGCGGTCGCGACGCCGATGGTGTCGCCCAGCGAAAGCTGCGAGCACCCCATGTCGAGCAGGCGGCGGCCGGCGTCGGCGACCTGCTTGGCCGGCACGGCGCCCTCCCACGGGTCGCCGAAGCACATCGAGAGGTAGCCGCGCACGTCCAGACCGGCTTCCCGGGCCCGCGTCACGACCGGCTCGAACATCCCGAACTGCTCGTCCAGCGAGGAGTTGAGGTTCTTCTGCGCGAACGTCTCCGTCGCGCTGGCGAAGATCGCGATGTGCTCGACGCCGGCGTCGAGGGCCCGGTTGAGGCCCTTTTCGTTCGGCACCAGCACGGGGTAGCGGACGCCGTCGCGGCGGTCCAGCCCGGCGAGCAGCTGCTCCGCGTCGGCCAGCTGCGGCACCCACTTCGGGTGCACGAAGCTCGTCGCCTCCAGCGTCGTCAGGCCCGCGCCCGCGAGCCGGTCGAGGAACTCCAGCTTGACCTCGACCGGGACGATCGTCTTCTCGTTCTGCAGGCCGTCCCGCGGGCCGACCTCCCAGATGGTCACCCGCTCCGGCAGTTCCCCCGCCGAGGGGACCCGCTCCGGCAGGCCCAGTTCGCGCGTACCCATCAGCGCCGGCGATCGCCGCGCGGCGGGTGCCCGCCCTGGGGCGGCAGCGGCTCGGTCCGCTGGGGCTGCTGGGTGCCCGGGCGGTAGTCGTCGTACGGGTTGTCGTTGACCTCGCGGTAGATGACCGTGTGCACCTTCTCGACGTGCGGGATGTCCTCGAACCGCAGCGGCTCGTCCGACGCCGACTCGATGATCAGGGTGCCGCAGCCGAAGACCCGGTCGAGCAGGCCGTGCTCGAACTGGACGCTGTTGATGCGGCCCATCGGGATGTCGATGCCGGTGCGCTTCAGCACGCCTTCGCGGGCGATGAGGCGGTCGGTGGTCACGATGAAGTGGGTCGTCCGCCAGCGGACGAGCGGCGCCAGGAACAGCCACACGATCAGCACGAGGGCGACGACCGCGATGGCGATCAGCCCGACCGTGTTCCACGGCGAGCCGGCGTCCTTCGCGAGGATCGCCAGCCAGATGCCGGCGCCCAGGGTGACCAGGAACGCGAGCGTCGGGAAGATCAGCATCTTGAAGTGGGGGTGACTGTGCACCACGACGTGCTCTTGCTCGCTGAGCAAATCGTCCGGATAAGCCACGGCGGACGCTCCCAAGGTCGGTGCGGCGGTGTCGCTTCACCGTACCGGCGAGACGCCCGGCCGGTGAGTGCAACGCCCCGAAGAATCAGGCCGGGCGGACGTGCACCACGTCACCCGCGAACACGGTGTGCCGCTGGCCGCCCACCATGTCGACCTGGAGCTGGCCGGCGGCGTCGATGTCGGCGGCGCGCCCGGTGAGCGACGTGCCGTCCGGCAGCTGCACCTCGACGTCCTGGCCGAGGGTCGCGCAGTGGGCGCGGTACTCGCCGAGCAGGCCCGCCTCGGTGAGGTCGCCGCCCGCGAGCCGCCAGCGCTGCTCGAGCTCGTCGAACTCGGTGAGCAGCGCGATCGCGACGTCCGTGCGATCGGTGTTCGTGGCGCCGAGCTCGGCGAGCGACGTCGCGGGCAGGCCGCCCGGCCCCGGCTGGACGTCGCCGAGCGGCAGGACGTTGAGGCCGATGCCGAGCACGATCGACGGCGGGTTCCCGGCGACGGCCTCGGCGAGGATCCCGGCGCACTTGGCGCCGCCGGAGAGGACGTCGTTGGGCCATTTGAGCGTGGCGTCGACTCCGACGGAGGCCGCGGCCGCCCGGACGGCGAGCCCGGCGACGACGGAGAGTGAGCCCAGCGCCGTGAACGGGACGTCCGGCCGCAGCGCGACGCTGAGGTACAGCCCGGCGCCCTTCGGGGAACTCCACTGCCGGGCGCGCCTGCCGACGCCCGCGGTCTGCTCCTCGGCCAGCAGAACGGTCCGGTCCGCGGCGCCGTCTTCGAGGGCTTTCCGCAGGTCGGCGTTGGTGGAGCCGGTGCGCTCGACGACGTCGATCTGCGCGTACCGATCCTTGAGCGCCGCACTCAGGCGGGCAGCGTCGATCTCAGTCATGTGTCCACCATATGAGAGTCCCCCTAACGTGCAAGCTACTCAGTCGTTCAGTAAGAGGTGCGCTCTTCTAAGTTGGAACCCGTGACGACCAAGCCGACCTCCTGGGCTCGTGGCGCGGCCCTGCGCGGGCTCGTCGCGCTGCCGCTCGTCGCGGGCCTGGTCACCGCGGGCTGGCTGCTGGCCGACCGGTCACCCGACCCCGCGCCGGTAGCGGCGCTCCCGGTTGCGCGCGACGCGGCGTCGGGCCCGTCGGTCCTCGAAGTCAGCGCACCGGTGAAGGCGCAGGAGCCGGGCCAGGGCGCGTCCGGTCAGGGCGGCAAGAGCCCGCTGCAGCAGTGGGCCGACCAGCTGGCGGGGCCGTTGGACATCCCGGCCGACGCGCTGATCGGCTACGCGAACGGCGAGCTGGCGCTGCGGAGCGAAGACCCGTCGTGCCACCTTTCGTGGGTCACGTTGGCGGGCGTCGGCTCGGCGGCGTCGAACCACGGCCGCGGCGGCGGAAACCTGCTGGGTCTGACGTCGGCGCAGGCCAAGAAGTACGGCGGCGAGGCCCCGATCGCGGCCGGCCGCGCGCTGTGCGCGGGCGGCACGGACCTGGGCGCGGGCCCGGGCTGGTGGAAGGCGATCGCGGCGTACCACCCGGGCAGCGACACGGAGCTGTTCCGCCAGCGCATCCTGGGCATGGCCCAGCTGTACGCGACGCTCTCCCTGGACCCGGCGTCGGCGTCCTCACCGCGGGTCCAGGCGACCCGGTTCGCGTTGGGCCAGCTCGGCCTCCCGTACGTCTGGGGCGGCAACGGCCCGGACGCGGGCGCGGCGGGCTTCGACTGCTCGGGCCTGACGAAGGCGTCGTACGACAGCGCGGGGGTGGCGTTGCCGCGGACGGCGGACAGCCAGTTCCGCGCGCTGCCGCCGGTCCCGGCGACGCAGGAGCCCCGCCTGGGCGACCTGGTGTTCTACGGCAGCCCGGCGACGCGCATCCACCACGTGGGGCTGTACCTGGGCAACGGCTTGATGATCAACGCGCCGACCGAGGGCCAGGCGATCCAGATCCACACGTACCACTCGAAGGGCGACGACTACGCTGGCGCGGGCCGCCCGGCCTGAGGAGCTGTCCGCGTCGCTGGGGGTCGTGAGCCATCAATTCGTCCGCGTAAATGAACAATCGGCGCACGGCCTCCCGCATACGAAGGGGAGATCGTATGTCCAGTCGCGCGAAGAGGTATTCAACTCGAATCATTCTCGCCATCGCAGTGCTCGTACCGGCGGGGTTGCTGCTCCCGTCCACGGCAATTGCGGCGCCACGGAAAGTGTCCTACGCGGACGCCGTTCCCGGCCTCGCGCCGCCGGGAGCGCCGGGTGTCGGCGGGTCCGGAAAGGACTCGCGCACACCGGAAGCGCTGGTCTGCACACCGGATACCTACGCCGACAACCCGCATCTGTCGTCGACCCCGGGAGTCATTTCCGGGCACGGTACGGCGAGCGGCATCTACCCCGGCGGCGGCAGCGCCAATCGTTCCGCGGCCAACCGGCCGTGCGATTCCCAGGGACAGGCGATTTCGTGGCGCAACCGCGTCGATGTCGACGTCGAGGGTGAATGGGACACTTCGGAGGTGTTCGAACGGCAGGCTGATGTATCCTGCGTGATCACCGGAGCCGATCAGTAGCGAGGAAATCCGTTGGTCAGCGGCGAGGCTCACCCCGGTTCGGCGCCGGGTTCCCGCGGTATCGCGGGAACTTTGTTCGCCGCGCTTTACGGTGAGCTGACGCCGCGCCCGGACCGCACGCCGGGCACCGGTCGCGACCCCTACATCCAGTTCCACGACCGCGCGCGGGCGATGGGCTGGCTCGACAGCCTGTGGAGCATGAACGACGCCGGCCGGGAGCATCCCCTCGCCGTACCGGGGTCTTCGCTGGTCTCGTGGTTCCAGGCGGGGGTCGATCCGGTGCCCGGCGACCGGCCGTTGCCGGTGCAGCAGTTCCTCCGCTGCGCCGGCGACGTCACGGCCCGGCTCGGTGCGCTGGAGCTTCGGACGGCGCAAGTGCTGGTACCGGCGCAGAACCTGGACGTCTCGGCGCGGCCCCAGCACGCCCGGATGCCGTCGCTGTCCACCGCGGCCTGGTTCGACGACGTGGAGGCCGCGACGCCGGTGCACGTCACACTGGACAGCGGCCAGGACCCCGCCATTCCCGCTGCGGCGCAACGAATCCGCCACTGGCTGGGCGAGCTGCCGCAGAACGTCTTCCGCTCCGGGGCCCCGGCCGAGCGAGCTCCGCTGCCCCCGCCGCTGCCCGACGCACTCTGGGCCGGTCCGCCGCGGCACCGCGTGACGTTCGAAGGCACGCTGAGCGAGTGGTCGCTGGACGCGATCGGCTGGCTCGGCGGGTTCCTCGCCGACCTGGCCGCCCGGGAGGGGGCGGGTGTTCCGCTGCTGCTCACCGTGAGCCGGTCGACGGATTCGCCGGCGAGCTGAGGCCCGACTCGTAGGCGAACACGACCAGCTGCGCCCGATCCCGCGCCCGCAGCTTCACCATGGCCCGGTTGACGTGCGTCTTCGCGGTCGACGGGCTGATCACCATCCGCGCCGCGATCTCGTCGTTGGACAGCCCCCGCGCGACCAGCGCGACCGCCTCCCGCTCCCGGTTGGTCAGCTCGGCCAGCCCCGCCCCTGGCACCGGCGGCTGCGTCACGTACCGGTCGATCAGCTTGCGGGTGATCGACGGCGCGAGCAGCGCGTCGCCCCGGGCCGCGACGCGCACCGCGTGCAGGAAGTCCTCCGGGCGGATGTCCTTCACCAGGAACCCCGCCGCGCCGGCGCGCAGGGCTTCGAAGACGTACTCGTCGAAGCCGTAGTTGGTCAGGATGACGACGTGCACCGCGGCCAGCGCGGGGTCCGCGGCGATCCGGCGGGTCGCTTCGAGGCCGTCGACGCCCGGCATCCGGACGTCGAGGAGCACGACGCCCGGCAGGTGCTGCAGCGCGAGCGTCACGGCTTCGCCGCCGTCGGCGGCTTCGGCCACCACCTCGACGTCGGCCTCGGCGTCGAGCAGCGCGCGGAACCCGCTGCGGATGAGGGGCTGGTCGTCGGCCAGCAGGACGCGGATCATGCCGGGTGGTCCACGGGCAGCTCGGCTTGGACGCTGAAGCCGCCTTCGCGACGTGGTCCGGCTTCGAGCCGGCCACCCAACGCCGTGACGCGTTCGCGCATCCCGGTCAGGCCGACGCCCGGCTTGCTGTCCACTGTGGACTTGCCGTCGTCGTCGACGCGGACCACGAGCGTGCCGGGCCGGTGGTCGATCCGGACCGACGCGGTGGCCGCGGCGGCGTGCCGGGCGACGTTCGTCAGCGACTCCTGGACGATCCGGTAGGCGGTCCGGCCGACCGCCGCCGGCACGTCGTCGCACCGGCCTTCGATCGTCAGCCGCGCGTCGAGACCGCCGGAGCGGGCCCGGTCCACCAGGTCCGGGACGTCGTCGAGCCCGTGCGGCGGGTTCTTGCCGTCGTCGCGCAACGCCTCGAGCGTCGCCCGCAGTTCGCGCGCCGCGTCACGGCCCGCGTCGCGGATCGCCAAGAGTGCTTCCGGCACGTCTTCGCCGCGCTTGGTCGCCAAGTGGACGGCCACTTCGGCCTGCAGCTTGATGACGGAGATCTGGTGGGTGAGCGAGTCGTGCAGCTCACGCGCGATGTGCAGCCGTTCCTCGTCGGCACGCCGTCGCGCGGTCTCCTCGCGCGTTCGTTCGGCCTCGTCGGCGCGGCGCTCGGCCTGGCGCAACGCCTCCCCCGCGGCGCCGGCGGCGATCAGCCACGCGATCTGGAGGACGTCACGGGACTGCGTGAACGCCTGGGCGGTGTCGTGCAGGCCGGAGGCCAGGATCGCGAGCGGAACCGCCCCGAGCATGAGCACCGAAGCGACCACCGCGGCAATCCGGTGTCCCGCCCGGACGGCGGCGTACACCGCGAACAGGTAGGCGACGACGGGAACTTCGAACCCGGCGGCCTGGTAGCCCAGCGCGCACGCCGCGGTCACCGCCAGCACGACGACCGGTGCCCGGCGGCGCGCCACCAGCGCCAGCCCGCCGGCCACGAGGAGCGCGTAACCCAGCACGTCGAGGTCCGTGGGCGCGTGCTGCGCCGAGAGCCCGGCGACCAGCAACGCCGCCGCCACCCCGGCGGCGACCACTCCGTCCACGACCCGCATCCCCGCACCCTAACCGGATGTCCCGGACGGCGAATCCGGCTCGGAGAGCATTCGAGGACTACCGCGAGCGCAGTACATCCGCCGTTCCTGCGCCGGCCGCGGCAGTGCGAAGTGCCCGCGTCCGCACGACGACGGGCGGCGGGTCCGGCGGACATGCTTCCCGGACACCGAAGATGGGAGTACGCCATGACCCTTGCCGCTGTCAGTACTTACGCCCTTACGCCAGGGCGCGTGTGGTCCGTGGTCGCCGCGGTGGTGGGAGTGGCCGGCGTCGTCGCCGGCGTGCTGGCCATGACCCGCGGCCGCGGAGCCGTCGTCGCGCTGGGCACGGGGATCGCCGGCGCGGCCGGCGGCGGGATCGTCGTCGCCATGGCCAAGGGCGGTCCCGGCACCGGGTACGGGATCGTCGGGGGCTGGGCGGCCCTGGTGATCGGGCTGGCCGCCGCCGCGCTGGGCGGCCTGGCACTGGCTCGCTCGCGCGGTTTTGTCGGTGGTCGCCGCTAGCCTCGAGGCGACCGCTCTACCGGGACACCGCGGCCGCCTGCTCGACGTAACCGGCGGCCCCACCGCCGTAGTAGGTCGCGGGATCCCCCGCATCCAGCGGCAGCCCGAGCGCGAACCGCGTCACGAGGTCGGGGTTCGCCACGAAGTGCCGGGCGTACGACACCGCGTCCGCGATCCCGGCCGCAACCACAGCATCCCCCGAGTCGCGATCAAAACCGTTGTTCACGATCAGCGAGCCGCGAAACAGCCGCCGATACATCGAGTGAAGCCACCAGCTCGTCGTACTCGGCGCGCACCGGTTCGTCCACAGTGAACAGTCCGCCGGCCCACCACGGCGAAAGCCATACCCCGACGGCGATCCCGGCCGCGCGCACAGCGTCGACGACGTCCAGCAGCAGTTTGCGCCGCGACCGGCCGTAGGCGTCGGTTCGGCGGTTCAGCCGTGGGTGCAGGAACTGCGCGAGCAGGTACACGCCGTTGGCGCGTCCTGGATTTCGGCCGCGCTCAGCTCGCGCGGGGTCACGGTCGGCTGCCGGCCCGAGGCGGTGTACACGGTTTCCTCCGGATCGACCGCCGACGGCCCGGCCGGCCGCTCGCCGAGGAAGTCCGGGTGGGACACCGCGCCGGTGTGCCACAGCTGCGCCACGATCCGGGCGCCGAGCGCGTGCACGACGTCGGTGACCGGCCGCCACCCGGCGACCTGGTCGTCGGTGTACAACCCGGGAACGCCCTGGAAGCCGACGGCCCGTTCGCTCACCCAGGTGCCCTCGGTGACGATCAGCCCGGCGCCGGCGCGCTGCGCGTAGTAGGCGGCCTGCAGGTCGACGGGGGTCAGCAAGGTCATCGGTCACCTCTGGTCGCCGGGATTCGTCGGGAGTGCGACGGTGGGTGCGGGCGAAAGGTGACCGATGGACGAGCTGGCCGGGGAGTTCGAGGCCGAACGCGGCAGGCTGCGCGGGCTGGCGTTCCGGATGCTCGGCTCACTGACCGAGGCCGACGACGCCGTCCAGGAGGCCTGGCTGCGCCTGAACCGCGTGGACTCGGTCGACAACCTGGCGGCCTGGCTGACGACGGTCGTCTCCCGCGTCTGCCTCGACGTCCTGCGTTCGCGGAAGGCCCGTCGCGAGGACCCGTTCGAGGTCCTGCCGGAGCCGGCGGGCGACGCGGACCCGGCCGCCGAGGTCGAGCTGGCCGATTCGGTGGGCCGCGCGCTCCTCGTCGTGCTCGACGCGCTGGGCCCGGCCGAGCGGATCGCGTTCGTGCTGCACGACCTGTTCGCGGTGCCGTTCGAGCGGATCGCGCCGGTGCTGGACCGCACGCCGGTCGCGGCGAAGAAGCTCGCGAGCCGTGCGCGGCAGCGGGTCCGGGGCACGTCCCCGCTGCCCCCTGCCGACCTGGCGAGGCACCGCCGGGTGGTCGACGCGTTCCTCGCCGCGGCCCGCGGGGGCGACCTCGACGAGCTCCTGGAGGTGCTGGCCCCCGACGTCGTCCGCCGCGCCGACGCGGCCGCGTTGCCGGTCGGAGCGGCCCTCGAAGTGCGCGGGGCGCGGAGGGTCGCCGAGGAGACGCAGGTGTTCGGGAAACGGGCTCACTTCGCCGAAGCGGCCCTGGTGGACGGCGCGGTCGGCGTCGTCGTGGCCCCGTGCGGCCGGCTGCTGCTCGCGCTCGCCGTGGCGGTCGAAGGCGAGCGGGTGGCGGCGTACGAAGTGGTCGCCGATCCCGCCCGCCTGGCCGCGCTGCACGTCACGCTCCTCGCGTGACCCGGTAGGTCAGGTGCGTCACGCCGGTGCCCTCGACGACCTCGGGGCCGGTCAGCGTGATGGTGGCGTCGAGGTTGTCGAAGAACCGGACGCCTTCGCCGAGCAGCACCGGGATCAGGTCGACCTGGATGCCGTCGAGCAGCCCGAGGTTGAGGCACTGCTGCGCGATCGTCGTGCTGGCGACGGCGACGTTCTTGTCGCCGGCGACCTTCTTGGCCTGCTCGACGGCGCTTTCGAGGCCGTCGGTGACGAACGTGAACGGCGCGTCGGGGTGCGGCCAGTCCGCGGGCTCCTCGTGGGTGACGACGAAGACCGGCACGCCCATCGGGTGCGCGCCGCCCCAGCCCTGGGTCAGGTTGAACAGGCGACGGCCGGTGATCAGCGCCCCGACGTTGGCCATGGCGTCGCGCAGCATCTCGGCGCTGGCTTCGGAGGTCTTGAAGGTCGCCCACTCGACGGCGGTCGGGACCTCGACGTCGCCGTTGCCGAACCACCCGAACAGGTGGTCGATGCGGTCCTCGGAGTCGGCCACGAAGCCGTCGAGGGACATGGACATGTTGGCGATGACGTCGGCCATTGCTAGCTCCTTTGTGCTGGTGGGAGGCGGTTTGCCTCGCTGAAGGGAAGTCTTCCGCCCTTCCCCGGCCGGAAGATCTGCCACCTGGCCGACTTCCCGCTCCGGGGTGGCCGATGCCTTGACAGGTCCTGCGGTTCCCGGGACGATGAACAGGTGTTCATGAACGCGTGTTCACTACGGAGGAGATGGGGATGACCGGGATCGTCAACACCGCGCAGGCCGAGGCGTGGAACGGGTACGAAGGGGAACACTGGGCGTCGCACGCCGATCGGTACGACGCCGTGAACAGCGGGTTCAACGGCTACCTGCTCGACCGGGTCGGCGCCGACGACCGGGTGCTCGACATCGGCTGCGGCAACGGCCAGCTGACGCGGCTGGCGGCGGCCCGGGCCCGGTCAGCGACCGGGGTCGACCTGTCCGGGCCGATGCTGGCGACCGCGCGGGCCCGGGCGGCGGACGTGCCGAACGTGACCTTCGAGCAGGGGGACGTCCAGGTGCACGCGTTCGCCGAAGGCGCGTTCGACCTGGCGGTCAGCCGGTTCGGGGTGATGTTCTTCGCCGACCCGGTGGCGGCGTTCGCCAACGTCCGGCGGGCCCTGAGCCCCGGCGGGCGGCTGGCGTTCCTGTGCCTGACGGCACTGGCGAGCACCGACCTCGGCCGGGTGTTCGGCGCGCTGGCCGAGTACCTGCCCCAGCCGACCGGTCCCGACGGCAGCGGGCCGACGTCGTTCGCGGACCCGGACCACACGACGGCGATCCTGACCGAAGCCGGTTTCTCGGACGTGGTGTGCACCCGCGTCGAGGCCGACCAGGTCTGGGGTCGCGACATCCCGGACGCGGCCCGGTTCATCGGCGACTGGGGCCCGGTCCGCCACCACCTGGCCATGGTCGACGGCGAGACCGCGGCCAAGGCGATCGAGGCCCTGACGGCGACACTGGCGCCGTACGCGGGCCCCGACGCGGTCCGCCTGCGCGGAACGGCGTGGCTGGTCACGGGGAGGAGGCCATGAGGCCCTTACGATGGCGGTGATGTCACCGAGGAAAGCCGCGGCGCAGCGGGACGGCCAGTCGCTGCACGACCTGCTGGTCGAGACCGCCCAGAAGATGATCGCCACGCACGGGACGACCGGGATGACCGTGCGCGAGATCGCGCGCATGGCGGGCGTCGCCGACGGCGTGCTCTACAACCACTTCTCCGACAAGGAGGAGCTGGTGGCCCGGGCCTTGCTGGAGCACGTGCGCACGACGGAAGCGGAACTGGGCGACCTGCCGGTGGCGGGCGAAGGCACCGTCGAGGGGAACCTCCACCGCCACCTGGAGTTCGGGCTGGCGCTGCACAAGGTGATCGTGCCGGCGTTCAGCGGCCTGCTCGGTCAGCCGAGGGTGCTGGAGCGCTTCGCGGAGATCAGCGAGCGATCGGGGTACTGGCGCGACCGCCTGCTGGTGTACCTGAAGGAGGAGCAGGCCCTCGGCAGGCTGCGCCCGGAGTCCGAAGTGGACGCGGCAGCGGCCATGCTGGTCGGCTACTGCCACGCGTCGGTGCTGGCGGCGGTCTTCCCGCACACGGGCCCCCTCGACCCGCCGACACCGGAGTCGGTGGTGCGGGCGATGCTCGAGGGCATCGCGCCGTAGCCCCCGGACCCCGCTCCCCCGGCCCGATCCGGCCGAGCTCTTCGGCCCCGGCTCGCGCCGGTCGCGCCCACCGGACCGGCCACTCGCGTTCGGGCCGCCGACCCGCGCCGTGTCCCAGCGCTCGACGATCCGCCCGTCCCGCACCCGCATCGCGTCCGCCACCACGCTCCTCCGCGGCCGCGACCCACCGTCCGTCCTTTGTGGAGTTCTCGACACCAACCCCACCATCCGCCGAGAAAGAAGGGAAAGACCGATGGACTCTGCCGCGATACCCTCGCGGTATGGACGACGTCGAGGTCCGTGAGCTGCGGTACTTCCGCGCGGTCGCCGAGGAGCTGAACTTCTCCCGCGCCGCCGAGCGGCTCGGGATGGCGCAGCCACCGCTGTCCCGCGCGATCCGGTTGCTGGAGCGGCGGCTGGGCGTCCAGCTCTTCGAACGCACCAGCCGGCACGTCGAGCTGACGCCGGCCGGGAACGTCCTGTTCGCCGAGTCGGCGAAGGCACTCGACGCGGTCACGAACGCCGTCCGGCGCACGCGGCGGGTGGCTCAGCAGCCGCCGGCGCTCGTCGTCACCGCGAAAACCGGTGTGGCCACCGAACTGCTGCGGCGGATCGCCGACGGGTTCCCGGGCCCGGTCGAGATCCGGACCAGCGGGCTCGGCGAGCAGACGAGCGTGCTGCGTGACGGCCGGGCCGACCTGGCCCTGCTCGGCTGCCCGGGCGACCACGGCGACCTGGACGTCGAGGTGCTGTTCACCGAGCCGCGCGTCGCCGCGCTGTCCTTCCGGCACGAGCTGGCCGGCCGGTCGGCGCTGACGTGCGCGGACTTCGCCGGGCGGCCGACGCCGTGCTGGCCGGACACGTCGGCCGCGGACCGGGCCTACTGGTCGGGCCAGGACGTGACCGGCCGCCCGGTCACCCCGGGACCGGTGGTGCGCGACAGCGCTCAGCTGCTGGAGACGGTCGCGCTCGGACAGGCGATCGCCTTGCTGCCGGTGTCGTTCGCGGAGTGGCACCAGCGGGCGGACATCGTCTACCGGCCGGTCACCGACGCGACGCCGTACTCGCTCGCCCTCGCCTGGCCGGCGGGCGCGCGAGACCTGCGGATCGCGCGGTTCGTGCGGACCGCCGTCGAGGTCAGCGAAGCACAGCCCCGACGGGGAGCCGTCCCGGCGGGGTGACCGATCGGCTCACCGGCGGCGGAACTTCAGCCCGCCTGCGCCGCCAGTTCGCCGCGGAACGTCGACCGGTACGCGCTCGGCGACACCCCGAGCGCGGCCTGGAAGTGCTGGCGCAGCGAGGCCGCCGTGCCGAAACCGGCTTCGGCCGCCACGCGGTCGACCGGGAGGTCCGACTCCTCCAGCAGCTGGCGGGCGCGCTCGATCCGTTGCTGCGTCAGCCATTGCAGCGCCGAGATGCCGACCTCCTCGCGGAAGCGGCGGGTGAACGTCCGGGTGCTCATCGCCTCGCGGGCGGCGAGCTCGCGCAGCGTCAACGGGCGGTGCAGGTTCTCCAGCGCCCACGCGCGGGCCGCCTTCGTCGACGACGTGCGCGGCTCCGGCACCGGCCGCCGGACGAACTGGGCCTGGCCGCCTTCGCGGTGCGGGGAGACGACCGTGCCGCGGGCGACCTCGTTGGCGACGGCCGCGCCGTGGTCGTGGCGGATCATGTGCAGCACCAAGTCGATGCCCGACGCGACGCCGGCGGACGTCAGGACGTTGCCGTCGTCGGTGTAGAGGACGCACGGATCGACTTCGACCGCCGGGAACCGGTTCTGGAGCTCGTCGGCGGAGCGCCAGTGGGTGGTCGCGCGGCGGCCGTCGAGGAGGCCGGCCGCGGCGAGCACGAACGCGCCGGTGCAGATCGACGCGATCCGCGCGTCCGCCGGGATGCGGTCCATCGCAGCCGCGAGCGGTGGGGTCAGCACGTGCGCCAAAGGTTCGTATTCGGCCCGGGACGCGGGGACGATCACTGTGTCGGCCTCGGCCAGCACCTCGGGCCCGCGGTCGATCGGGATGGTGAAGTCCGAGTCGGTGCGGACCGGGCCGGGTTCGAGGGCGCAGGTCACGACCTCGTACAGCGGCTCGCCCGACGCCGAGCGCGCCTGCCCGAACAGCCGGTGGACGATGCCCAGCTCCATCACCAGCATGCCGTGCCTGACCAGCACGGCGACGTGGTGACGGTCCGGGTGCGCGAATTCGGCCATGGCTCGATTCTTACACATGTTGGCTATCAGGCCACTCGATCGAACGAGTGGCCGGCCTGACCATCGAGGTCATGAACGTGTTGTGGGTTTTCGCGCATCCCGAGCCACGCTCGCTGAGCAGTGCCCTCCGCGACGACGGCGTCCGGACGCTCCGCGAACTCGGTCACGACGTCTGCGAGTCGGACTTGTACGCGATGAAGTGGAACCCGGTGGTCGACGCGGCCGACTTCGGCGCGGAGGCCGGCGACGAGCGGCTGATCATCGGAGCGACGTCGGCCCGCGCGCACGCGAACGGCGAGCTGAGCCCGGACATCGTGGCGGAGCAGGAGAAACTCGACTGGGCGGACGCGCTCGTCGTGCAGTTCCCGCTGTGGTGGTACGGCCTGCCCGCGATCCTGAAGGGCTGGTTCGACCGCGTGTTCGTGAAGGGTTTCGGCTACGGCGTCCGCGCCGAGGACGGCCGCACGGCACGCTACGGCGAAGGCCGCCTCGCAGGCAAGCGCGCGATGGTGGTGCTCACCGCGGGAGCCCGCGAGCCGGCCATGGGCCCGCGCGGGGTGAACGGCGAGCTGAACGAGGTCCTGTGGCCGCTGCACCACGGAACGCTGTTCTACGCCGGAATGTCAGTCCTGACACCGGTCCCGGTGTACGGCGCCGACCGGCTGCCGGCCGAGCAGTTCGCCGAAGCGAGGGAAAGGCTGCGCACGCGCCTGAGCACGCTGGAGACGGCGCACCCGATCCCGTTCCGCACGCAGAACGGCGGCGACTACGACGACGACCTGGTGCTGCGCCCCGAGCACGCCGCAGGCGCGACGGGCTTGGGAGTTCACCTCAGGCCGGCAGGGTGAGCCGCTGGCCCAAGCCGCCGTCCACTGGCAAGTCCGCTCCCGTTGTGAACGTTGCCTCGAACGCCAAGAACAACACCGCCGCCGCCACTTCCTCGACCGTCGCGTGCCTCTTCAGCGGCGTCACCTCGTCGCCCGCTTGCTTGAACGCCGCCAGTACCGAAGCGGGCACTCCCGTCACGCCCATCGTCGGGGTGTCCGTGTAGCCCGGGCTGACCACGTTCACCCGGATCCCGCGCGGTGCCAGCTCGGCCGCGTACGTCAGCGCGAACGACCTGACCGCCGCCTTCGCCGCCGAATACGGGCCCATCCCTGCTATTCCCGCCCCGGCCGCCACCGAGGTCGTGAACACGAAAGATCCGCCGGGCCGGACCAGCCCCGCCAGCCGTTGGGCCGTGAAGTACGCGCCCTTCGCGTTCACGTCGAACGTGCGGTCGTAGATCTCCGGCGTTGCCTCGGAATACGGCGTCAGTGTGGCGAACCCGACGTTGATGAACACCAGGTCCACCGCCCCGAGCCGGTCGAGAGCGACCGTGGCCAGCGAGTCGATGTCCGCCAGCGACGCAGCGTCCGAGGACACCAGGTGCGCCCCCGGGATGTCCAGGCCCGAGACGTCGCGGCCCGTCGCCAGGACCTCCGCGCCGCCGTCGAGCAACGCGCGCACCACCGCCAGGCCCATTCCGTGCGTGCCGCCCGTGACGACCGCCTTCTTGCCCGAATACCTCACCGGATCTCCTCGATGACGCTCGCGATCGCGTGCGCGCCGTGGCCGGAAGCCACCGCGCGATCGAACAACTCCTGCACCGCCGCGGGTACCGACGCCCCGATGCCCTGCGCGCGGCTCGTCTCCACCAGCAGCCCCAGCCCGGCCGCGTTGATGTCCAACGCCGACACATCCGTTTCGTAATCACCGCTCGCCACCTGCGCACCGATCCCCGGCAGGAATCCTTCGACCGCCGAAAGCCACGACAACGCCATCGGCGTGAACGTCGACGGCGCCACGCCTTCCGTGCCGACCAGCGCCAGCGCGTGCAGGTACCCGGCCATCGTCGACCACATGATGCCCAGCAGCGCCAGGTCGTACAGCGCCGCCAGCCCGGCGTCTTCGCCGAGGAACACCGGCTCCCCCAGCACCGTCAGCACGTCGCGCTGACCGTCGAACGTCGCCGGCGAACCGGAGTACAGAACTCGCGCGGCGGGAGTCCCGATGCCCTGCGGGACGGCCATGATCACGCCGTCCACGTACTCGATACCCGCCGACGACGCCCACGAGGCGGCCGAGCGAGCTTCCGCGGGCGTCCCCGAAGTCAAGTTGACCAGCACCTTCGGCGAGGCCACTTCGAGCACCGGCCGTTGAGTGTCGTATGTGGACAGACAGCTGAGGACGACGTCCGCCGAGGCCACCTCCGCGGGCGACGCCGCGAGACGCGCGCCGCGGTCGAGCAGCGGTCCCGCCTTGAGCGGCGACCGGTTCCACACCACGACGTCGTGGCCCGCCCCCAGCAGCGCTCCGGCGAGGGCGGCGCCCATCCGCCCGAGGCCGAGCACGCCCACCTGTTTCTTGCTTTCTCCCATGGCGATCATGCTGCTGACGCGCTTTACGATGGACAAGTACCGACTAATAAGTCAGGTACCCACCAAAACGTAAGGATCCTGGATGCTGGCGAGAACCTACCGCTGCGGACTGGACGCGGCGATCGACGTGGTCGGCGGCCGCTGGAAGGCGCTGATCCTCTGGGCGCTGCACGCCGAGCCGCTGCGGTTCGGCGAGCTGAAGCGGAAGGTGGCCGGCATCAGCGAGAAGATGCTCATCCAGGCGCTGCGGGAGCTGGAGGCGGACGAAGTCGTGCACCGCGAGGTGTTCCACGAGATCCCGCCGAAGGTCGAGTACTCGCTGACCGAGCTGGGTCAGCGGCTGAACACCGCGCTGCTGCCGCTGGGCGACTGGGGCGAGGAGAACATGACCGGCATCGCGAAGCGCCGCGGCGTCACACCGGCGCCCCCGCATACTCCTTCAGCGTGATCGCGTTGCCCGCCTTGAGCGGCAGCTGCTCGATCACCTTGCGCCACGGCAGGTACGGCAGCAGCCTGTAGTTGAGGTTGCGCAGCCGGATCCAGCCGCGGGTCGGCGGGACGAACCACTTCCCGTTGCCCTGGGCCAGTTTCTGGCACGCGTCGACGAAGCCGCGCATCTCGGTTTCGTACGCGCGGAACGCCATGACGTGGTCGCCCCGAGCCGCCGCCAGCTCGCCCGCCAGCACGTACGCGCCGACGATCGCGAGGCTCGTCCCCATGCCCGAAAGCGGCGAGGCGCAGTACGCGGCGTCGCCGACCAGCGCGACGCGGCCGCGTGAGTACGTGTCGAGCACGATCTGGCTGGCCGAGTCGAAGTAGAAGTCCGGTGCCTCACGGAGAGCGGCGAGCAGCGTGGGCGTCTCCCACCCGACGTCGCCGAACTTCTCCTCGACGATCCGGCGCTGCTGCGCGACGTCGCGGTGGTCGTAGCCGAGCGAGTCCGCGCCGAACCAGAACAGCGCCTTCGCCTCGGCGTTGTCCCGCGCGCTGTAGACGCCGACCGTGCGGTTGGGCTCGTTGTAGAACCGGCCGGCGTGGTCGAGGCCGAGGTGGTTCGGCACCGTGCCAATGGAGACGTAGTAACCGAGGTCGCGGCGGTACCAGGATTCGTCGCCGAACACCAGCGAGCGCACGGCCGAGTGCAGCCCGTCGGCGCCGACGACCAGGTCGAACTCTCGCGGCGCGCCGTTTTCGAACGCGACCGTGACGCCGTCACCGCGCTCGGCGATGCCCGTGATCGAGTCGCCGAAGACGTACTCGACGTCGTCCTTCGTGGCGTCGAACAGGATTCGCGTCAGGTCGCCGCGCAGGATCTCCAGCTCGCCGCTCTGGAAGGACGCCGGCGTCACGGCCAGCGGCCGGTCGGCACCGTCCACATAGGTCACTTCGCCCATCCGGGTCGCCGCCGCTTCGACCTGCGCCAGCAGGCCCATCCGATCGAGGACCCGCAGCGACGCGCCGCGGAAGTCGACCGCGTAGCCGCCGTCGCGCAGGCCGGAGACGCGCTCGACGACGGTCGGCGTGAAGCCGTGGCGGCGCAGCCAGAAGGCAAGGGCGGGGCCGGCCACGCCGGCGCCGGAGATGAGGACTCGTCGGTTCGTCATGCCGAGAACCATAACCGCGATTTGGGCGATCGCGCAAGACGATCGCCTAAGGCGTTCGTGCTAGGCTGTCGGCATGGGCAACAAGGAAGCACTGCTGGCCGGCGCGAAGCGCTGTCTCAACGACAAGGGCTACGCCCGCACGACCGTGCGCGACCTGGCCTCCGCAGCGGACGTCAGCATGGCCGCGATCGGCTACCACTTCGGCTCACGGGAAGCCCTGCTCAACACCGCGCTGATCGAAGCGAACGAAGAGTGGGGTGAGACGCTGGCCAAGGTGCTGCAGGTCGAGACGCCCGCGGGCGCGTCACCCGCCGAGCGGTTCGAGCTGATCTGGCGCCGCGTCATCGAGTCGTTCGAGCAGCACCGCCGGATGTGGGCGGTGAGCATGGAGGCGTACTCCCAGCCGGACCTGGACCCCGAGGTGCGCGCGCAGCTGGCGAACGCACTGGAGCTGGCCCGCTTCGGCCTGGCGAACCTCTTCCAGGGTCTCGACGACGGGAGCGACGAGGCCCGGGCCGTCGGCACCGTGCACCAGGCCCTGCTGTCGGGCGTGATGCTCCAGTGGCTGATCGACCCGGACCGCGCCCCCTCGGGCGCCGACCTGGTGCGCGGCCTGCGCCTGATCGCGCAGGACGTCCTTACGCGGTGACGAGGTCCGCACCGGCGAAGAACGTCGAGGCCGCCGACATCGCGTCGGCGTCGAGGAGCACGTCGCCGGGACGGCTGCCGTTGCCCAGGAGCACCCCGCCCCAGTTCATGGCCAGGTACTCCGCACACAGCTCCAGCGTGCCGATCAGCGGCTGGGCTTCGCGCGCCGTCTCGCTGAGGACACTCACGCCCCACAGCGTCTTGCCGCGCATCTTCGGCTTGAACTCGACCGGCAGCCGCATCCAGCCGGACCAGTAGTCCAGGTAGAGCTTCACGCTCGCCGCGACCGAGTACCAGTACACCGGCGACACGATCACGAGGTCGGTCGCCGCGAAGGTCGCGTCCATCAGCAGCTGCTCGTTCTCGCCGGGCGCCGGGTGCGAGCCGGCGCCGTGGCGGCGGTCCTCGAACGGCGGCAGCGGCAGCTCGGGCAGCCGGAGCCACCGCTGCTCGACGTCGGAGGGCAGCTCCTTCGCCGCCCGCCGGGCCAGCATCTCGGTGTTCCCGCCGGCCCGCGCCGCGCCGACCAGGAAGAGGAAGTTCCGCGTCATCGTAGATCCCCTCAGTTACTTGCATGTACATATAAAGACTGCCCATGGACTATCCTGGCGTCAAGAGGAGGGCGGGAAATGACCGTCGACGAACAGTCCTGGGGCCGCATGCTCGTGCTGCACGCCCGCATCGAGCAGGAACTGGGCAAGGCGCTGCAGCGGCGCCACGGGCTCGGCCTTTCCGAGTACCGCGCGCTCGGCAAGCTGGTCGCGGGCCCGCGCGGCGGCCTGCGGATGCAGGAGCTCGCCGAGGCGATCGGGCTCAACCAGAGCTCGGTCAGCCGGATGTGCGCGCGCCTCGAGGACGCCGGCCTGACCATCCGCGACCTGTGCGAAGACGACCGCCGCGGCGTCTACTCGGTGATCACCGACGCCGGCCGCAAGCGCTACGCCGAAACCGAGCCCACGTACTGCGCGGTGCTGCGGACCTCGCTGGACAAGGCCGCGAGCGACCCGGAGCTCACCGCCGCGGTCGCCGCCGTCCGCGGCGCTTGACCCGTATATGCCTCGGTGGTTATATACAGGCATGCCCGCGAAACTGCTGACCGACGAGGAACGCCCCGCCCTCCGGCTGGAACGCCGGCTGAAGCACGCGCCCGAGCAGGTCTGGCGCGCCATCACCGACCCGGGCGAGCTCGAGCACTGGTTCCCGGCGAAGGTCGACGTCGAGCTGCGGGCCGGCGGCGCCATCCGGTTCACCTTCCCCGGCGAGGACACCTCGACGACCGGCCGGGTCGTCACGGCCGAACCGCCGCGCGAGTTCACCTTCGTCTGGAACGACGACACCCTGCGCTGGCTCATCACCCCGGACGGCGACGGCAGCCTCCTGGAGTTCACGCACACCTTCGGCCGCGGCGAACCGGCGATCGCGAAGCTGGCCGCGGGCCGCACCGCCGCCGGCTGGGACGTCTGCCTCGACGCGCTCGACGCGCGGCTGTCCGGCCGGGACGCCGAGCAGCCGACGGACTGGCACGCCCGGATGGCGTCCTATGTGGACGAATTCGGTCTCGGCTATGGGGAAGTGCTCGGCGACGGGACGATCCGCTTCCGCCGTGATCTGGTCTGGAAGCCGGTGGAGGAAGTCCGCGCGCTGCTGCCGGACGAGCCCGGCTGGCACGTGCTGCAGGATCCCCTCGACGGCACCCGCGTCGAACTCACCGAAGCGGCGGAAGCGGACGTCCCCGCTCAACTGGCGCGGCGGCACGAGCAGCTCGACAAGCTGTTCGCCGCGACGCACGGCGTCGACCTGCCGGACTGGCCGGCCGACCGCGTCGAGGCCGTGAAGAAGCACTACGCGGAGCGTCCGACCCAGGGTTGACGCGGGGCGCGCGCGTGGCGCATTACGTTCGGTCCATGCGAATTCGCGTGGCGCTGGACGCGCTCGCGGTCGTGGTGCTGGCGTTCGGGGCCGGCGGCAACCTCGCCGCCGGGGCGTGGGCGCTGCCGCCGTGGCTGCCCGGCTGGCTGGGCTGGACGATCCTGCTGACGAGCGTCAGCCCGATCCTGCTGCGGCGCTGGTGGCCGCGGCCCGCGTACATCCTCTCCCTCGTGCTGACCGCGGCGGCCATCCCGATCGGCGGGCCGGTGCTCGCGGTCGCCGTCGTCGGGGCCGGGTGCGCGCTCTACACGTTCGTCGTCGCGCGGGGCAGCCGGGCGTCAAGGGTCGGGTTCGTGGCCGGGTTGCTCGCGGTCGGCCTGCTCGGCGTCGCGGTGCCGAACCCGAGCGTCGCCACCACCGTGAACTTCGGGGTGTCGGCGCTGATCGTCGGGTTCGCGCTCGGCATCGCCGTCCACGGCCGTCGCGAATACGCCGCGGCCGAGCGGGAAAACCACGCGCGGGAGGCGGTTTCGGCGGAACGGCTGCGGATCGCGCGCGAGATGCACGACGTCGTCGCGCACAGCATGAGCCTGATCGCGGTGAAGGCGGCGGTCGGCAACCACGTCGCGCTGGAGCAGCCCGCCGAAGCGCGCGAAGCGTTGCGCGTCATCGAAGACACCAGCCGCGAGACCCTGGCCGAGCTGCGGCGGATGCTCGGCGTGCTGCGCGACGGCACCGGCGTCCCGGCCCTGGCGCCCGCCCCGACGCTCGACGACCTGCGCGCGCTCACCGAACGCGCGGAACAGGCGGGTGCTTTGGCCGTCGCCCTCGCCGTCGACGGTCTCGAGGAACTGCCGGGCGGCGTCGGCCAGTCGGTGTACCGGATCGTCCAGGAGGCGCTGACCAACGTGGTCAAGCACGCGAGCGCGGCGACGTGCCACATCCGCGTCACCGGGTCCGACGGCGAGGTGACGATCGAGGTCCGCGACGACGGCCGCGGCGGATCCGCGACGCCGGGCCACGGGCTGATCGGCATGCGCGAGCGCGTGGCGGTCTACGGCGGCGAGTTCTCCGCCGGCCCGGCCGACCCCGGTTTCCGCGTGTTCGCACGGCTCCCCTACGAGACGGCGGTGGCTTGATGACCCGCGTCCTGATCGCCGACGACCAGGCGTTGCTGCGCGGAAGCTTCCGCGTGCTGGTCGACAGCGCACCGGGCCTGGAGGTGGTCGGCGAGGCTTCGGACGGCGTCGAGGCGGTGGCGCTGGCCCGGCGGTTCGCCCCGGACGTCGTGTTGATGGACGTCCGCATGCCGTCGATGGACGGCATCGAGGCGACGCGCCGGATCTGCGCCGGGTCGGAGGTCCGGGTCCTGATGCTGACGACGTTCGACCTGGACGAGTACGTGTACGCGGCGTTGCGCGCGGGGGCGAGCGGGTTCCTGCTGAAGGACACGCGGCCGGCGGACCTGCTGTCGGCGATCTCGATCGTGGCGTCCGGCGAGGCGCTGTTGGCGCCATCGGTGACGCGGCGGCTGGTGGCGGAGTTCGCGCGGCTGCCGACGGGGCCGGTGAAGCGGCTGGAGGGGGTGACGGCGCGGGAGCAGGAGGTACTGGCGTTGATCGCGCGCGGGTTGTCGAACGACGAGATCGCGGCGCGGCTGCACTTGGGGATCGCGACGGTGAAGACCCACATCGGCAGGCTGCTGCACAAGCTGGCGGCGCGGGACCGGGCGCAGCTGGTGATCGCGGCGTACGAGTCGGGATTGATCAGACCCTCGGCGCAGTAACGGGAGTGTTTCCATTCGGCTGTCAGCGGAGTAAATGACGTAACCGCGATCGCGCCGCGGGCGACTCACCGGCACACGAGATATCGAGGTGCCGGCCATGAACATTCCACCGAACAGCGAAACCCTGCGGTCCTACATCGCCAAAACGTACTACGCCTTGCGTTGGGGAATGGCGGGTATCGCCTTCCTGCTCCCCTTTTTCCTGCTCTTCGTCGGCCCGCTGACCGACAGCCTCCCCCAGCCGGACTCGATCAGCGGCTACTACCACACGCCGCTGCGGGACGTGTTCGTCGGCGCCCTGGTCACCACGGGGACCTTCATGGTCCTGTACAAGATTTTCACCCCACTCGAGAACTGGTTGCTGAACGTCGCGGGGGTCAGCGCGGTCCTGGTCGCCATGCTGCCGTGCGCGGTGCCCGACGGCAGGCCGCCCGCCGAGTTCACCTTCCCGGTCGGCCACGCGGTCTTCGCGATCATCACCTTCGTCTGCATCGGCTTGACCGCCATTTTCTGCGCGAACAACACGATCGGCTTGCTCCCGCCGGGTAAACGGAAGGTCTTCCGCATCACGTACCGCACGATCGGCGTGCTGATGATCGTGCTGCCCGCCTTGATCGGCGTTTTCGACTTGGCCGGCTGGGTCAACCTTTTCTGGGTGGAAGCCGCCGGGCTTTGGGTGTTCAGCGCCTACTGGATCGCGAAGACGATCGAATTCGGCATCACGGGCGCGGAACAGGCCGCGATCACGGGAACCCCCGAGCCCGCCCTCTAGCCCAGACCAGGCGAGGTGCCGGCCGTCCCGGGCGCAGCCCGCGCTCCCGACCCCAAGTCGGTGAGCCCTGGCGCAAGCGTTTGCGCCGCGATCGCGCCGCTCCCAGCGTCCGGATCTCCAGGGACGTTGCCTACGCCACACGCGAAGTGACCGGCAAGTAGCTAAGCTCCCGGGAATGAGCAGTGCGACGGAGCCGCTCGGGACGCCGCCCGAGGATGAACCGGACATCCACACCACGGCCGGCAAGCTGGCCGACCTGTATCGCCGTTACGACGAGGCGGTGCACGCCGGCTCGGCCCGTGCGGTGGAGAAGCAGCACGCCAAGGGCAAGAAAACCGCACGGGAACGCATCGAGCTGCTGCTCGACGAGAACTCGTTCGTCGAGCTCGACGAGCTCGCCCGGCACCGCTCGACCAACTTCGGCCAGGAGAAGAACCGGCCCTACGGCGACGGCGTCGTCACCGGCTACGGCACCGTCGACGGCCGCCCGGTCTGCGTCTTCAGCCAGGACGTCACCGTCTTCGGCGGCAGCCTCGGCGAGGTCTACGGCGAGAAGATCGTCAAGGTCATGGACCTGGCGATCAAGACCGGCCGCCCGATCATCGGCATCAACGAGGGCGGCGGCGCGCGCATCCAGGAGGGCGTCGTCTCGCTCGGCCTCTACGGCGAGATCTTCAACCGGAACGTCAAGGCGTCCGGCGTCATCCCGCAGATCTCGCTGATCATGGGCGCCAACGCCGGCGGGCACGTCTACTCCCCCGCGCTGACCGACTTCGTCGTGATGGTCGACGAGACCTCGCAGATGTTCATCACCGGCCCGGACGTCGTCAAGACGGTCACCGGCGAGGACGTCACCTTCGAGGAGCTCGGCGGCGGCCGCACCCACAACACGAAGTCCGGCGTCGCGCACTACCTCGGCAACGACGACGAAGACGCCATCGCCTACGTCAAGGAACTGCTCTCCTACCTGCCGCAGAACAACCTCTCCGACGCGCCGGTGTTCGAGCCCTCGGACGCGCCCGCCGGGTTCTTCGACGACGTGACCGACGCCGACCGCGAGCTCGACACGCTCATCCCGGACTCGCCGAACACGCCGTACGACATGCACGAGGTCATCAACCGCGTGGTCGACGACGGCGAGTTCCTCGAGGTCCACGAGCTCTTCGCGCCGAACATCATCGTCGGCTTCGGCCGCGTCGACGGCCAGAGCGTCGGCGTCGTCGCCAACCAGCCGACGCAGTTCGCCGGCTGCCTCGACATCGACGCCTCCGAGAAGGCCGCGCGGTTCGTCCGCACCTGCGACGCGTTCAACATCCCGGTGCTCACCTTCGTCGACGTCCCGGGCTTCCTCCCGGGCACCGACCAGGAGTGGAACGGCATCATCCGCCGCGGCGCGAAGCTGATCTACGCCTACGCCGAAGCCACGGTCCCGCTGGTCACGATCATCACGCGCAAGGCGTACGGCGGCGCGTACGACGTCATGGGCTCCAAGCACCTCGGCGCCGACATCAACCTGGCGTGGCCGACCGCGCAGGTCGCGGTGATGGGCGCCCAGGGCGCGGCGAACATCGTGCACCGCAAGACGCTCGCCAACGCGGCGAACGAGGGCAAGGACGTCGACGCCCTCCGCGCACAGCTGATCCAGGAGTACGAGGACACGCTGCTCAACCCGTACGCGGCGGCCGAGCGCGGCTACGTCGACTCGGTGATCGTGCCGGCGCACACCCGCGGCCACGTCGCGCGGGCGCTGTCGCTGCTGCGCAACAAGCGCGAGTCGCTGCCGCCCAAGAAGCACGGGAACATCCCGCTGTGAGCGAGGAAAGCAAGCCCCTGCTGCGGGTGGTCCGCGGGAACCCGAGCGACGCCGAACTGGCGGCGCTGACGGCGGTCGTCGCCGCGGCGTCGGTCGCGAAGGCGCCGGAGAAGCCGAAGCCGCGTACGTCGTGGTGGGGCGATCACGCTGCTTCGCTGCGTAGACCGCTCCACCCCGGCGAAGGTGCTTGGCGCGCTTCGGGCTTCCCCAGCTAGCTCACGGTGACGGCGGTGTCGTCGACGACGAAGGACGTCTGCAGCTGTGAGCCTTCTACGCCGCTGAAGCTGAGCGTCACGGACTGGCCCGCGTACGCGGACAACGAGAAGCTTCGCTGCTGATACCCGCTGGCCGCATTGAGGTTGCTGTACGTCGCCAACGCAGTGCTGCCCGCCTTCACGGTCAGCTTGTCGTACGCGGTCGTGCCCGTCTCCGCCGTGTCGATGTGCAGCCAGAACGAGAACGTGTACGCCGCACACCCGCTCGGCAGCGTCACGGTCTGGCTCACGGTGTCCGTGTGCGCCGAGCCGTAGCCGTCGAGCCAGGCGCTCCACGTCCCGGTGCGGGCGGGTTCGTCGGTGCCGTGCTGGCCGATCACGCCCGAGGACGCCGTCCACGTCGTCGCGCCCGACTCGAAGCCCGGGTTGCCGAGCAGCTGCCCGGCGGTGCAGGTACCAGGCGGCGTGGTGGTGCCGCTGCCCGCGAGCCACGCGGTCGCGTTGAGGCCAAGGGCCGCGTTGTCGGCCGTCGAGTCCGTCCAGCCGTTGTAGAGCGTGTTGCCGGACTGGCCGGTGCCGTCGTCGATCGTCGAGCTGTCGCCCCAGATCGCGACGCGGCCGGAGCCGAACGTGCTCGTCACGAAGAAGGCGTTGGAGTTCCCCGGCGACGACGTGCTCAGGTACGCGAGGCCCTTGACGTTCGGGTTGTCGGCCGGCTTGAGGGTGAACGTCGTGCCGTTGGCGATCAAGCTGTGCTTGACCGTGCCGAACGCGCCGTTGAGCACGGGGTTCGTGGTGTCGCTGATGGCCACCGGGTGGTCGCTGGAGATGTTCTTCAGGTCGACCGAAAAGCCGAACGGATCGGTGTTGTCGACGCCGTTGTTCGTCATCAGGTCGTTGATGATCTCCGGGGAGTCCCAGCCGTCGTTGTTGCGGTCGCTGCCGGTGTGGTCGGAGATGAGGAACAAGCCACCGCCGTTCTGGACGAACCGCATGACGGCGGACTTTTCGGCCGCGCTCAGCACGACGTTCGGTTCGGGCAGCACGAATTCGTCGAAGTTCTGGAGGTCGAGCGCGCCGCCCGTGCCGTAGGTGATGGTGTTGCCGGCCGGCAGCGTCTTGACGCTGTACTGCCCGGTCTTCTGCAGCGCGACACCCCACGCCGAGAGCGCGCCGGTCCAGTCGGTTTCCTTCTGCGGCGCGGAGTTCTGCGCCGTCGGGTCGGGCTGGGACGTGCCGACGATCCAGTCGGCGTTGCCGGCGGTCTCGGCTTTGGTGTTGTCGAACAGAACGCGGTGCACGGCTGCGGCGTGCGCGGGAGGGGCGAGGAATCCGGCGAAAAGGGCAGCGACGGCGAACGGGATGAGGCGCTTCATGGTGCTCCTCGGCGGCAGGGAAACCGGGCGCTCCCACTGTCACCCGGCGACGGTCCGACGAAAGTCGGGATCAGATGACGTCGAGGAAAACAGTCGGAACCTCGTTGTCCCGCACCACCCGGCCCAGCAGCGCCGCGAGCCGGTCACGGTCCGATGCGGGCAGGCCGGCCGCCAGTTCGTCCACGCGCCGGCACGTCGCCGCGTAGAACTCCTCCGCCAGGTCGCGCCCCTCCCCCGTCAGCACCACGTGCACCGCGCGGCGGTCGTCCGGGTCGGGCTCGCGGCGGACGAGCCCGCGCCGGACCGCGCGGTCGACCAGGCCCGTCAGGCTGGATTTCTCCAGGCCGAGCGTCGCGCCGAGGTCGCCCATGCCGTACGGCCGGCCCATCAGCACGCACAGCAGCTGCCCCTGCTGGACGGTCAGCCCGTACTCGCGGGCCGACTCGGCGTAGACGGCGTTCACCAGGAACGACGCCCGCACGAGCCCGGCCACCACGCCGAGGTCCTCCCCGTGTTTCCCCATCGCACCAGCCTACTTCGCGACGGCTTCCCGCACGGCGGGCACGATCTCGCCGGCCCAGCGCGCGGCCGACACCGCGTCGGGCGTGCTGCCGCCGGGACCGAAGAGGACGAACCCGGCGGCGTCGTGCTCCACGACCGCACCGGTCAGCTCCTCGATCCACTGGTCCGGCGAGCCACCGATCCAACGTCCGTCTTCGGTGCGGGTCTTCGGCAGCGGCGCGTCGGTGATGCGGCCGGGGAAGTTGTAGACGGTGGCGATGTCGGCGGGATCGCGCCCGGCGTCGACGGCGGCCTTGTCGATCAGCGGCCGCGAGGTGCGGAAGCGCTCGCTGAGCCAGTCGGCGGCGTGCCCGGGCATCCACCCGTCGGCGACCCGCCCGGTGACGGCGAGCGACTTCGGCCCGACGGACCCGGTCCACACCGGCGGTACCGCTTCATTTGCCGGTGCCAGGTCGGTGACCTGGTGGAACTCGCCGTCGAAGGTGACGGGGTCGCCGCCTCCGCCGAGCATTTTGACGAGCCGGATGCCCTCTTCGAAGGCCCGGACGGCCTGACCGGGGGTCAGCTTGGTGAACCCGAGCCGCGCGATGTCGTCCCAGAGGCCGCCGACGCCCATCCCGAGCACGATCCGCCCGCCGGTGAGCGCGGACAGGCTGGTGATGGTGCGCGCGAGCATCGGCGCCGGGCGCGTCGGCAGGTTGGTGACGCTGACCAGGCCGGAGATCCGTTCGGTACGCCCGAGCAGAACGCCGATTTCGGCGTACGCGTCGAGCCGGTCGGCGTGGTAGGGGTGATCGGAGACGGTGAGCAGGTCCAAGCCGGCGCGATCGACCTGGACGCCGAGGTCCAGGGTGCTCGGGACGGCGGCGACCGCGGTGGAGACGCCGATGCCGAAGTGCGTCATGATTCCTCCCAGTGGTAGTTCGTGCTGCGAACTGACTATACATAGTTCTTAGCACGAACTAACGCCCGCTCGCCAGATGGCCAGCCGGATATTCGGTTTCGCCCAGGCGCCGCGGCGGCTGACGTTGCTCTCGCCCGGTGCGCAGGCGAGAAATCAGGGGGAGAAATGAGCAAGTTCAACACCGCACGCGCGCCCGCCGCGACTTCACCCGTCCGCAGCGACGCGCCCGGGGTCACCCACGAGGGTGGCGCCGGTTAAGCGCGCGACACGCGGTACACCGCGCTCGTCCGCGCCGCGACGCTCGAGGATCCACAGTGGACCGCTCGGTTCCTGCGCTGGCTGCGCTCCGGGGCGAACCTGCGGACCGCGTCGCTCGTCGGTGCGGCCGAGTTCGCCAAGGCCCGCCTCGACGCCGGGCTCGTCGTCGGTGACCGCATCCCGGCTCCGCTCACCGCCTCCTGCTTCGGCACCGAGGGCGACGCCTGGGACGGCTACTTCGTCGGGGCGATGCTCGGAGATGGCGGCATGACATCCGTGACGCCCCGAGTTCCACGGCGATCCCGAATACGGCGGTTTCATGCGCGATTACGCCGGCAAGCACGGCTGCGGGGTCCGCGAGTACCCGAACGGCAAGGCCGTGCGGATGCGGTTTCCGTTCAAGCGGTGGCAACGCAACCCGCTGACCGACGTGCTGCGCGCCTACGAGATCTGGGGGAAGCGGGTGGAAGTCAAGGCGTTCCCGGAACGCCAAGCAGACATACCACGCGTCGCGGCACGTGTTCGGCGGCCTGACCGACCAGGGCTTCCGGATGATTCCCCTGCTCGAGGCGGGGACGAACGCCGACTGGCCGTTCTGAGAGAAGCCGCGGAGGCCCCCATGACGGGATCATGGGGGCCTCCGCGCTGTGTACGGACCGTCACAGGATTGGCCGTGGACCGGACACTGGCCTGCGCCGTATAGTCCACGTGGAATAAACGACCTGGAGTCATCCGAAGGGACCAATGATCATGGCCTCGGCCAAGCTGACCCCGCTCGGTCTCGCCGTGCTGGAGCTGCTCCACGAGAAGCCCATGCACCCGTACGAGATGGCGTCACTGATGCGGGAGCGGTACGTGAGCATCCGCGTCAACGTGAAGGCCGGGTCGCTCTACCACACCGTGGAACGCCTGCAGCGCAGTGGTTTCATCGAGGTCGTCGACACCCAGCGCGACGGCAGGCGGCCCGAACGGACCGTCTACGGCATGACGCAGGCCGGCCTGGACGAGTTCAGCCAGCGCGGCCGCGAACTGCTCGGCGACCTCGTCGAAGAGTTCCCCGCGTACCTGTCCGGGCTCGCCGTGATCGACGAGCTCGGCAAGGAGACGTCGCTGATCGAGCTCGAACACCGGATCATGCGGCTGCGCGCGGCCGTCGCGGCCGACCAGGCCGTGTTCGAGCGCCTCGCCGAGGACCAGACGCCGCCGATCTATTGGCTCGACTGGCGGTACAAGTGCGACCAGCGGAAGTTCGAGCTCGAGTGGACCGAGCGCCTGCACGAAGACCTCGCGTCCGGACGGATCCCGTTCCAGGACTGCGAACAACCGAAACTCACGCTCATCACCCGGGAAGACGACGATGAACGCAAGACAAGCTAACCCCTGGGCGGCGCTCGGCGCGCTGTGCCTCGGCTTCTTCATGATCCTGCTCGACACGACCATCGTGTCGATCGCGATCCCGACCATGCTGCGCGAGCTGAACGCCGGGCTGAACTCCGTCGTCTGGGTGATCAGCGTCTACCTGCTCACCTACGCCGTGCCGATGCTGTTCACCAGCCGGCTCGGCGACCGCTTCGGCCCGAAGCGGGTGTTCCTCGCCGGGCTGGTCGTGTTCACCGGCGCGTCGCTGTGGTGCGGCCTGTCCGGCAACGTCGAAATGCTCATCGCGGCGCGTGCGGTGCAGGGGCTCGGCGCCGCGCTGATGACGCCGCAGACGCTGGCGTTCATCACGCACCTGTTCCCGCCGGCCAAGCGCGGCCCGGCGATGGGCATGTGGGGCGGCGTCGCCGGCCTGGCGACGATCGCCGGCCCGCTGCTGGGCGGCGTGCTCGTCGACCACTTCGGCTGGGAATGGATCTTCTACGTGAACGTGCCGATCGGCGTGATCGCCATCGGGATGACGCTGGTCCTGGTGCCGGACTGGCAGCCGAAGCACTCGCACTCGTTCGACCTGCTGGGCATCTTCCTCTCCAGCGCGGCGCTGCTCTGCATCGTGTTCGGCGTCCAGAACGGGCAGCAGTACGACTGGGGCACGGTCTTCGGCGGGATCACGGTGTTCGAGATCATCGGCGCCGGCGTGCTGCTGCTGATCGCGTTCCTGGTGTGGCAGAAGTACAACAAGCGCGAGCCGCTGCTGCCGCTGCAGGTGTTCGCGAACCGCAACTTCTCCGCGGGCACGCTGACGGCGACGACCGTCGGCTTCGCGATGACCGGCATGTTCCTGCCGCTGGTGATCTACATCCAGTCGGTGCTCGGGCTGACCCCGACGATGGCGGGCCTGCTGACCGCGCCGATGTCGCTGCTGTCGGGGATCGTGGCGCCGTTCGTCGGGAACCTGTCCGACAAGGTGAACGGCAAGTACCTGGTGATGTTCGGCCTGGCGGCGCTGGCGGCCGGGCTGGGGATCATCGCGCTGCAGGCGTCGCCGGACAGCAGCCCGTGGAGCTTCGTCCCGGCGCTGCTGGTGTGCGGCCTGGGGATCGGCTGCATCTTCTCGCCGATGAGCAACATGACGATGGGCTCGGTGGAACCCCGGCTGGCCGGGACGGCGTCGGGCATCTTCAACACGTCCCGCCAGGTCGGCGGCGTGCTCGGGTCCGCGGCGATCGGCGTGCTGCTGCAGGCGCAGGTCAGTTCGTCGATCGCGGACGAAGCGGCGAAGGCGGCGACGCAGCTGCCGGAGCAGTACCGGGCGCCGTTCGCCGAAGGGATCGCGAAGGCCGCGGCGAGCACCGGCGAGTTCGGGTCGGCCGGCGGGCCGTCGCCGATGCCCGGGCTGCCGGCCGAAGTCGCAGCGCAGGCCGGCAAGCTGGCCACCGATGCGGTCCACAGTGGACTCACGGACGCGGCCCGTGTGACGATGCTGCTGCCGATGGTCGTGCTGCTGCTCGGGGTCATCTCGGCCGCGATGCTCCGGCGGGTCAAGCCGCGCTGGGCGACCCCGGCGCCGGCCCCCGAGGTCGCCGCGGCGTAAACCGGGCGAGCCTCCGGTGGTCGGGTACCGGAGGCTCGCACGGACCGCGGGAGCGGTGGTTCTAGCGCGCGGTCTTCGGCGTCGACGCCGCGTCCGCACGGAGGGTCTCGCGCCCCTTCGGAGTCCGGAGCCTGGCCCACCACAGCGGCTGCGACCTGGTGGCTGACGTGGCCGTCACCCGTACGGTCATCGGTCACCTCCGAGCATCCCGGTGCCATATGTTGCGAGCAACAACAAACTAACTCCGTTGCGGAGTGGCGCCGGTCACAATTCGGTCACGACGGGCGCCCGGGTACGTTCACCCCGTGCAGTTCGTCCTCGCCTCCCAGTCCCCCGCCCGCCTCGCCCTGCTGCGTTCCGCGGGCCTCGATCCGGCCGTGTTCGTCTCCGGCGTCGACGAGGACGCCGTCGCGGCTTCGCTGACCGACCCGTCGCCGTCGGAGCTGGTCGCCGCGCTCGCGGCGGCCAAGGCCGAAGCGGTCATCGACCAGGTCGCCGCGGTCCACCCGGACGCCGTCGTCGTCGCCTGCGACTCGATGCTGCACATCGGCGGGCGGATGGTCGGCAAACCGGCCGATCCGGACACCGCGCGGCAGCGCTGGGCCGCGATGGCCGGGTCATCCGGTGAACTCCTCACCGGGCACGCGATCGTCCGGCTCGACGGCGGGACGCGCGCGAAGGAGACCAGCGGCTGGGAATCGACCACCGTGCGGTTCGGCACGCCCAGCCCCGAGGAGATCGACGCCTACGTCGCCACCGGCGAGCCGCTGCACGTGGCCGGCGGCTTCACGATCGACGGCTTGGGCGGCTGGTTCGTCGACGGGCTCGACGGCGGTCACACGAGCGTCATCGGCCTCAGCCTGCCGCTGACGCGCCGGCTGCTCGCCGAGGTCGGCGTGAGTGTCGTGGATCTCTGGCGACGTTCCGCATCCTGAGAAAGGCGCCACACGAACGGGTGATCCGGAAGAGTCCTGCCTTGCCTAACGTTCTTTTGACGAGGCAAGACAGGAAATTTCGAGCACCGGAGTAGCCCCGTGTCTTTCGTACGGACATACACCAAGCCGCGGGTGTTCGCGGCCGCGGTTCTCGGCTCCCTCGTCGTCGGCGCCCTGCTCGGCGTCGTCGCGCGGCAGACCGAGGCCGGCTGGCTGACCGATCTCCTCGACCAGATCGGCACCATCTTCACCACGCTGCTGCAGATCGCGGTGATCCCGCTGGTCTTCACGGCGATCGTGGTCGGCATCAACAGCCTGCGGAAGCTCGGTGGCGGCCGCACCGCCGCCCGCCTCGGCGGCAAGACGGTCCTGTGGTTCGCGATCACGTCGTTCATCGCTTCGCTGATCGGCATCGCCGTGGGCCGGATCTTCAACCCCGGCGCGGGCGGGCTCGGCGGCGTCACGGCGACCGCCAAGAACGCCGACAAGGCCGCGGCCAGCGTCGACCACTGGGGCTCGTGGAGCGCCTTCGTGAACGGCCTGCTGCCGGAGAACTTCATGAAAGCGTTCGCCGACGGCGAGACGCTGCAGGTGCTGTTCCTCGCGCTGGTGATCGGCGCGGCCGCGTACAGCCTGGGTGACAAGGCGAAGCCGTTCGTGGACTTCACGACGAGCGTGTTCGAGATCATCCAGCGTTACCTCGGCTGGATCGTCCGGCTGGCCCCGATCGGCATCATCGGCCTGATCGGCGCGGCCGTCTCCAACTACGGCGACGCACTGTTCCGCCCGCTCTTCTCGACGACGCTCGCGGTCTACGTCGGCTGCCTGCTCGTGCTGTTCGTCGTCTACCCGATCCTGCTGCAGTTCGTGGCGAAGGTCAGCCCGCTGAAGTTCTTCGCGAAGGCCGGCACGGCGATCCAGTTCGCGTTCGCTTCGCAGTCTTCGGCCGCGACGCTGCCGCTGACCCGCCAGTCCGCGGTGAACCTCGGCGTCCAGCCTGCGTACGCGGCGTTCGCGACCCCGCTCGGCAGCGCGACGAAGATGGACGGCTGCGCGGCGGTCTTCCCGGCGATCGCGGCGATCTTCGTCGCGAACATCGCCGGGGTGTCGCTGAACTTCTGGCAGTACGCCGGCATCGTGGTGGTCGCCGTGGTCGGCGCGCTGGCGACGGCCGGGACCACCGGCTGGCTGACGGCGTTCACGCTGACGACGTCGTTCATCGGCCTCGACGCGAAGCAGGTGGCGATCGGCCTGGCGCTGATCTACTCGGTCAACCCGATCATGGACATGATGCGCACGGCGACGAACGTGGCCGGCCAGATCGTGGTCCCGACGATCGTGGCGCGCGGCGAGGGCCTCCTCGACGACGAGGTCCTCAACGCGCCGACCGACCGCCCGCAAACCACCGACGACGGCTCGGCGGCGCGGCACACGGAACCCGCCCCCGCCTGACCCGCTTTCAGGTGCTGGGGCAGGTGCGGAGGTCGGCGCGGGTGAGGCGGATGTCCGGCCAGCCGCGCAGGTCCGACGGCGAGGTGTACCGGCGTGTGCAGCCGACCGACTTGCCCGTCAGGTCGTACACCTGCCCCAGCACCGGGGCCGCGTCGCACTTGGCCGTGCCCGAGTCCGCGCCCCGGCAGTCGTGGCGGACCACGATCACGTCGGGGCGCCCGTCGGCCGTGACGTCGTAAAGGGACAGCGTCCCCGCGTCCGCGAAGTACGGCTTGCCCGGCGCGCGCCACACCCCCGCGCTCGCCACGAGCAGCTCGCCGTACGCCGCTTTGCCCTCGTCGCCGACGTCGCCGCGGACCAGGCACGTCGGTGCCGCGCCGTCGATGCAGCGCAGCGAGTTCTGGTCCAGCCGGACGCCCAGCTGGGCGATCGTCAGCTCGAACACCGTCCCCGGCTCGGCTCCGACGCGCACCCGCGCCGCCCCGCCCGCCGCGTCGGTGAGCAGCACGACCGGCGTCCCGCCGACCGTCACGGCCGCGAGCTGGCGGCACGGGCCGCCGCCGCACGTCGCCACCGCGGACACCGGGGCCGCCGCGGGCTCGGCCGCGCCGGACGGCGCCTCCGGCCGCGGGCGCAGCAGGAACACCGCGCCGATCGCGCCGAGCGTCACCACCGCCGCCAGCACCGCGGTGAGCAACGCCGACCGAGGCGTCCGCGCTGCCGAAGTCCGCATGAGACAGAGCGTAAGCCGCTTCGCGACTGTGTGTGGGCGGCGCCCCGGCGGGGTGTGGCCGAAATCCCCCGGCCGGGCACCCCACCAGGTCAACCCGGCCTAACGGACCGTGTCCGTCTATGTTGTCCGGGTGACCAACCCGAATCTTCCTCCCGCCCTGTACCTGCCCACCGGCCCGGCCAGCGCCGAGACCGAGGGCGCGTCGATCGAGCTGCGCCGCACGCCCGACGGCCGCACCGCGCTGGTCGCCTTCACCGCGCTGGACCGGCTGATCGACTGCTGCGGCGAGCACCAGCCGTGGGTGCTGGTGAACACCGAGCACCTGCCGAAGGTGCACGCCGCGAACCCGTACGACGTCATCGTGCTGGACTCGCCCCTGCCCCAGGAGCTGCGCCACCACGTCTGAGCGTGGTTCAGCTCTCACTCAAGGGACTCCCGACGCCATATCCGTAGACTTCCCCGTACCGCGAAAGCGGTCAGCAATGCAGCTGTCGGGACGCAGGAGGTGCGGGGTGGCCGAGCAGGTCGGCGAATCGACCGGTGGTCCGGTGACCAAGATCCTGGTCGCCAACCGGGGCGAGATCGCGGTACGCGTGATCAGAGCGGCCAAGGACGCCGGCCTGGCCAGCGTCGCGGTGTACGCCGACCCGGACCGCGACGCACCGCACGTGCGCCTGGCCGACGAGGCGTTCGCGCTCGGCGGCACGACGGCCGCCGAGAGCTACCTGAACTTCGACAAGCTCCTCGACGCCGCCAAGCGCGCGGGCGCCGACTCGGTGCACCCGGGCTACGGCTTCCTCTCCGAGAACGCGGACTTCGCCCAGGCCGTCCTCGACGCCGGGCTGACCTGGATCGGGCCGAGCCCGCAGGCCATCCGCGACCTCGGCGACAAGGTCACCGCCCGCCACATCGCGATGCGCGCGGGCGCGCCGCTGGTGCCGGGCACGAAGGAGCCGGTGAAGGACGCGAGCGAGATCATCGCGTTCGCCGACGAGCACGGCCTGCCGGTGGCCATCAAGGCCGCGTTCGGCGGCGGTGGCCGCGGCCTCAAGGTCGCGCGCACCCGCGAAGAGATCCCCGAGCTGTTCGAGTCGGCCACCCGCGAGGCGGTCGCCGCGTTCGGCCGCGGCGAGTGCTTCGTCGAGCGCTACCTGGACAAGCCGCGCCACGTCGAGGCCCAGGTCCTGGCGGACATGCACGGCACCGCGATCGTCGTCGGCACCCGCGACTGCTCGCTGCAGCGCCGTCACCAGAAGCTCGTCGAAGAGGCGCCCGCGCCGTTCCTGAGCGACGAGCAGCGCAAGCGCATCCACGAGTCCGCGAAGGCGATCTGCAAGGAAGCCGGGTACTACGGCGCCGGCACGGTCGAGTACCTCGTCGCGACCGACGGCACGATCTCCTTCCTCGAGGTCAACACGCGGCTGCAGGTCGAGCACCCGGTTTCGGAGGAAACCACCGGTCTGGACCTGGTGCGCGAGATGTTCCGCATCGCGCGCGGCGAGAAGCTGCGGATCACCGAGGACCCCGAGCCGCGCGGCCACTCGATCGAGTTCCGCATCAACGGCGAGGACGCCGGCCGCGGCTTCCTGCCCGCCCCGGGCACGGTGACGAAGTTCGTCGCGCCGAGCGGGCCGGGCGTGCGCGTCGACTCCGGGGTCGAGTCCGGCAGCGTGATCGGCGGCCAGTTCGACTCGATGCTGGCGAAGCTGATCGTCACCGGCTCGGACCGGAACAACGCCCTGGAGCGCAGCCGCCGCGCGCTGGCCGAGATGGTCGTCGAGGGCATGGCGACGGTGCTGCCGTTCGACCGCGTGATCGTCGACGACCCCGCGTTCATCGGCGACGAGAACGGCTTCAGCGTGCACACGCGCTGGATCGAGACGGAGTTCGACAACCGGATCGAGCCGTTCGTCGCGCCGGACGTCGAGACGCCCGAAGAGTCGCCGCGCCAGAACGTCGTGGTCGAGGTCGGCGGACGCCGGCTCGAGGTGTCGCTGCCGGGCGGGTTCGCGCTCGAAGGCGGCGGCGGGGGCGGCACCGCCGTCAAGGCGAAGCCGCGCAAGCGCGCCGGCGGCGGCAAGGCCGCGGTGAGCGGCGACGCCGTCACCGCGCCGATGCAGGGCACCATCGTCAAGGTCGCCGTCGAAGAGGGCCAGAGCGTCGAAGCCGGCGAGCTGATCGTCGTCCTCGAGGCGATGAAGATGGAAAACCCGGTCACCGCGCACAAGGCGGGCACGATCACCGGCCTGTCGGTCGAAGTCGGCGCCGCCGTGACGCAGGGCACGCAGCTTCTCGAGATCAAGTAGGGCAGTTCGTTACAGATGTCGTGGTGGGCCGCCCCCAAGGCGGCCTACCATCGACTACGTGACCGAAGTCCCGTCTCCGCAGCTGCGGATCAGCGACCAGAACCGCGAGTCCGCGCTGTCCGCGCTCGGTGAGCACATAAGCGCGGGGCGGATCGACATCGACGAGTACGGCGAGCGCTCGGCGCGGATCACCGCGGCCAAGACGCGCGGCGAGCTCGTCGAGATCTTCGCGGACCTGCCCGCGCCGCACCCCCGGTACGAAGAGGTCCAGCAGGCCGTCGCGGCGCCCGAGCCGGCCTCGGCACCCGTGCCGGCGCGGCCGGGGACGCCCGAGAACTGGTCGCCGCCGCAGCGGTTCCTCGCCGCGATCGTGCCGCTGGCCTTCATCGCCGCGATCGCGCTGATCGCCACGGGCACGCTGGCCTGGCCGATCATCTTCGTCCCGATCGGGCTGACCGTGTTCGGCAAGTCGATGTGGGGCCACGACTGGAACCACGACCAGCACCACCGCGACCGCCACGACCGGCACCTGCGCGACCGGGAGCGCCGGCGCGAGCTGCGCGACTCGTTCCGCGACCACCGGCGCGGCCTGGACCGCTGAGCCCGCCGTGAGCGACATGCGGTTGAGCGACGCCGAACGCCAGGACGCCCTGGACGTCCTCGAAGAGCACGTCCGCAGCGGACGGCTCGACATCGACGAGTACGGGACCCGGTCCGCGAAGGTCACCGCGGCCAAACGGGTCAGCGAGCTCGTCCCGCTGTTCGACGACCTGCCGTCGCCGCGCCCGAGCGCCCTGCTCAACGGGGCCACCGCACCCCAGGTGCCGGTGCTCTCCGGCGACAGCCCGCTGGTCACGTTCCTGACGCGCGGCGCGGTCCCGATCGCGATCGTCCTGGCGATCGTGGTGCTCATCCTGTCCCGCGGCCGGCTGCTGATCGTCTCGGTCGCCCTGCCGCTGGTGATCGCGATGCTCGCGGGGGCCCGCAGGCGGCGCTGAGCCTGCGAGAATCGGCCCGTGATGGGCGTGGTTCCGGGCGCGCTGGACGCCCGAGGCGAACGGCTGGCGGGCCCGATCTTCACCGGGGTCGGCCTGGCCGCGCTCGCCGCGTGCGTGGTCTGGGGTCCCGGGATCCGGGGTGCCACCCTGGTCGTCGTCGTGCTCGCGGCGGGGTGGGTGCCGCTGCTGGTCCCGCTGTTCCCGCACCGGCGGACGCACCCGTGGCTCGCCGCGGGCTACTACGCCGGGGTGCTCGCGGCGGCGACGGTGCTGGTGGCGCGCGATGACACGTTCATGGGCTTCGCGTCCTTCGGCTACCCACTCGCCTTCGTGCTCTTCCCGGCGCGCTGGGGGTTCTTCGCGGTGGCCGCGACGGCGACCGTGCCGCTGGTGGTCGCCAACTCGGATTCGCCCAGCCCGACCTGGGTGCTGGTCCTGTCGATGGCCGGCCCGCTGCTGTACGCCGCGTGGTTCGTCGGGGTGGAGAGCGAGCAGCGGCGGAAAGCGACCGTCCGGCTGGAAGCCGCGCTCGAGGAGAACGCGGACCTGCACGCCCAGCTGGTCGTCCAGGCGCGGGAAGCCGGTGTGCTCGACGAACGGCAGCGGCTGGCCCGCGAAATCCACGACACGCTCGCCCAGGGCCTGACCGGGATCGTCACGCAGCTGCAGGCCGCCGACGGCCCGGACCGGGAGCGGCGGCTGGCGCAGGTCCGGACGCTCGCCCGCGACAGCCTCGACGAAGCGCGGCGCGCGGTGCAGGCGCTGCGGCCGGAACCCCTGGATTCGGCCCAGCTGCCGGAAGCGCTTTCCCGGCTGGCCCGGCGGGTCTCCTCGACGTCCGGGGTCGCGGTGCGCGTGGAGACGACCGGCGACGCCCGGCCCTTGCTGCCCGAGCTGGAGGAAGCACTTTACCGCGTCGCGCAGGAGGCACTGGCGAACGCGGAGAAGCACGCGAAGGCGTCCCGCATCGGGGTGACACTGTCCTATTCGGACGACCTGGTGCTCCTCGACGTCGTCGATGACGGCGTGGGCTTCCGGCCCGGCGACCGCGGTGACGGCACCGGCTTCGGCCTGGAGGCGATGCGCCAGCGCGTCCGGCGGGTGGCGGGGACGCTGACGGTCGAGAGCGAGCCGGGCGGCGGCACGGCGGTGAGCGCCCAGGTCCCGGCGCTCTGAGATTGCTCCATTCGCGGGGCAACCGGTTCCCCTTCCCGGACGTGGTGAGCACGCAGGTCGGGGGAAAGGGGACGAAATGAAGAAGACGTGGTTGCGGGCGGGGGTGCTCGCCACCGTGGCGATCGCCGTCACCGCGCTGGGGGTTCCGGCGCAGGCCCAGGCGGGGCGGCTGTCGTGGAAGCCGACGCTCCTGCCGTTGGCGGACGGCCCGAACTCGCTGGGGTACCTGACCGGGTCGGACGGCCATGGCGAGTACACCGGTTCGTTCCAGGTCGCCGGCAAGTTCCAGGTCGTGAGCTGGCGTGGCGGCAAGCCGGTGCTGCGCGGCGTGCCGGAGGGCTACGAGTGGGCGATGGCCGAGGACGAAAACAGCGCCGGCACGATCGTCGGCACGGCGACCGACTACGACACGAGCGTCACGCGGGCGTTCGTGCTCGACTCCTCCGGGTTCCACCTGCGTGAGACGCCCGCCGGCTACAAGGAGACCCAGAGCAGGGCGGTCAACTCCCGCGGCGACGTGCTCGGCCAGGTCTTCCACGAGGACCCCGCTCAAGACGGCGCGATCGTCTGGCCGGCGGACGGCAGCGCGCCGGTGATCATCCCGATGACCCACGAGTTCGAGTTCCCGATGGACATCGACGAGGACGGCACCGTTCTCTTCTCCGTGTACGGAGGCACGCTGCTGTGGAAGAACGGCAGCTACCGGCAGCTCACGGCCCCGGGGTTCGCCTACGCCAACGGGTACGCGATCCGCAACGGCGTGGTGGTCGGCTCGGCCTCGGACGGGACGGTCGAGGGCTCGCGAGCCGCGCGGTGGGATCCGGCGGGCGCCATGACGCCGCTGCCCGGCGGAGACGGCGCGTACGCGCTGAACCGGGCCGGCCTGACCGCCGGCACGGCCCCGGTCCCGGGGTCGTTCCGCGGTAAGCCGATCGCGTGGCGCGGCAGCACGCCCGGCGGCGAACTGAAGCAGCCGGGGACGTACGCCAACTTCCAGGCCCGCCTCGTGAGCGACGACGGGACGTTCGCCGGCACCGCGTCGAACGGCCCGCTGGACGAAGGCGGGGTGCCGGTCGTCTGGCGCTTCGCGCCCTGATCGGAGCCTTGATCACCGGGCCGGGAGCGGCCTGCTCCCGGCCTGGCTAGGCTGGGCGGAGTGGAACCGGTGGAGATCAACGCGGGCACGTACTACCTGCGCCAGCTGCGCGCCGACCGGCACATCGACGACCGCCCGCTGCTGATGGAGGCGTTCGCCGACCCGACGCACCGCAAGTACGTGCTGAACTACCGCTTGCGCACGCTCGACGAGGCCACCGAGTACGTCGCGCTGCGGGCGGCCCAGTGGGCGGGTGACGAGCGCTGCTCGTGGGCGATCGCGGAACCGACGTCAGGCCGGCTGCTGGGCGAGGTGGGACTGCGCGAGCTGGACCTGTCCGCCGACTACGCCGAGGCGACGATCTGGGTCCACCCGGCCGAGCGCGGCAAGGGCATCGCGACGACGGCGTTGAACGCGGCCCTGCGCTTCGGCTTCGGCGGGCTGGGGCTCACCGAGGTGACATACCGGTACGAAGAGAGCAATGCGGCCTCGGCGATCGTGGCGGAGCGCTGCGGGTTCACGCTGGTGGGCCCGGAGGCCGAGCGAGCCCCGACCGGCGAGCGGCTGATCCGCTGGCACCGGACGGCCTGAAGCAGCCCCCGCCACTCCCAGGCAGGGCCCCGGCAAAGCCGCCCGGCTCAGCTGTCCCGGCGCGGCGGCCCACCGTCTTGAATGAGTCATTCAAGACCTCCTACGCCCTGAATGACTCATTCAAGACAACCGCCGGCGAGGCCACCGACCTGCGTCCGCCGGAATCCGCCGACCTGCGCCCGCCCGCGCCCCCGGACAAACCCCGTTTCCGGTCGGCCGGAAGCCGTCGTTGTCCACAACCCGCGGGGGCTGGGGACAACCTCCCTCAGCTCACCGGCTCCACGATGCCCGCGCGGGCCTCCGGGGCCGCCGACCGCAGGGCGTCCGCCGCTTCGTCGCTCGGCTGGGACTGCGACTCCCGCTCCGCCTCCACCCGCGCGTTGTAGACCTCGATCTCGCGCTTCACCGTTTCGGGTGACCAGCCGAGGACTTCACCCACCAGGGCCGCCACCTGCTCGGCGCAGTCGACGCCGCGGTGGGCGTACTCGATCGAGATCCGCGTCCGGCGGGCCAGCACGTCCTCCAGGTGCAGCGCGCCCTCGTGCGAAGCCGCGTACACCACCTCGACGCCCAGGTAGTCCGGTGCGTGCTCGATCGGCTTCAGCAGCTCCGGGCGGCCGCTCGCCGTCGCCAGGACCTCGTTGACCAGCGAGCCGTAGCGGTCCAGCAGGTGGCGCACCCGGTAGGGGTGCAGGCCGTGCTCGGCGGCCAGGTGGTCGGCCTGGTTGACCAGGGCGTGGTAGCCGTCCGCGCCCAGCAGGGGCACCTTGTCCGTGATCGACGGCTGCGAGCGCCCCGGCAGGTCGACCGCCGCCGCGTCGACGGCGTCGGCCGCCATCACCCGGTACGTCGTGTACTTGCCGCCCGCGATCGCGACCAAGCCCGGTGCCACCCGCGCCACCGCGTGCTCGCGCGACAGCTTCGACGTCTCTTCGCTCTCCCCCGCCAGCAACGGGCGAAGGCCCGCGTACACGCCTTCGATGTCGTCGTGCGTCAGCGGCGTCGCCAGGACGCTGTTGACGTGCTCCAGCAGGTAGTCGATGTCGTGCTTCGTCGCCGCCGGGTGCGCCAGGTCGAGGTTCCAGTCCGTGTCCGTCGTCCCGACGATCCAGTGGTTGCGCCACGGGATCACGAACAGCACCGACTTCTCGGTGCGCAGGATCATCCCCGACTCCGACACGATCCGGTCGCGCGGCACGACGATGTGCACGCCCTTGCTGGCGCGCACGCGGAATCGCCCGCGACCGCCCGACAAGCGCTGCAGCTCGTCGGTCCAGACGCCGGTGCAGTTGATCACCGCGGCCGCCGAGATCTCCGTCTCGCGGCCGTCCTCGACATCGCGCACGCGCACGCCGGACACCCGGTCGGCCTCGCGCAGGAAGCCGACGACCTGGGTCGACGTCCGCACGACCGCGCCGTAGTGCGCCGCCGTCCGCGCGACGGTCATGGTGTGGCGGGCGTCGTCGGACTGCGCGTCGTAGTAGCGGATCCCGCCGATCAGCGCCGACCGCTTGAGCGCGGGCACCATCCGCAGCGCGCCCGCGCGGGTGAGGTGCTTCTGGCCCGGGACGCTGCGGGCGCCGCCCATCGTGTCGTACATCAGCAGGCCGGCCGCGGTGTACGGCCGTTCCCACACGCGGCGCGTCAGCGGGTAGAGGAAGCTGACCGGCTTGACGAGGTGCGGCGCGATGGTCGTCAGCATCAGCTCGCGTTCGCGCAGCGCTTCCCGGACCAGGCCGAACTCGAGCTGTTCCAGGTAGCGCAGGCCGCCGTGGAACAGCTTGCTCGACCGGCTCGAGGTCCCCGAAGCGAGATCCCGGGCTTCGACGAGCGCGACGCGCAGCCCACGGGTCGCGGCGTCGAGCGCCGTGCCCGCGCCGACCACACCGCCGCCGATGACGACGAGGTCGAAGGTCTCGTTGCCGAGCCGCTGCCAGGTCTCTTCCCGCTTGGCCGGGCCCAGTCGAGCCGGGTTCGTCTCCGCTGCGTGCTGCGCCACGTGACAGTCCTCCTCGTGCTGGCGAGGCTTCCAGCATCGCACGACCCGGTGATCCTCCGCCCGTTCGCGGATGACACGTGTGGCGTAACCCCCCACGATCTTGAAAAGATTCGGCTGCCCGGCGCCTGGAATGATCTTCGGCACACCGGTAACGTCCCCTCGACGTGGGTCGGCAACGGTGCCGTGGCACGCCGTGATCGACCCTGCGCAGAGTGTCCAGTGTGGAGGTGCAGCGGTGAGTGCTGGGGCAATAATCGTCTGGGAACTACTGGGAACGGCCGCGCTGATCCTGCTCGGCAACGGTGTGGTCGCGAACCACGTGCTCCGCAAGAACAACGGGCACCAAGCGGGCTTCCTGTTCATCAACTTCGGCTGGGCGTTCGCCGTCTTCACCGGCGCCAGCATCGCCGCCCCGAGCGGGGCCCACCTCAACCCGGCCGTGACGCTGGGCCTCGCGATCGCGGACAAGACGCCGTGGAAGGACGTGCCGTTCTACTTCATCGGGCAGTTCGCCGGCGCGATCATCGGCGCCGTGCTCTGCTGGGCCGCCTACAAGCTGCAGTTCGACGACCACCCCGAGCCCGAGAACACGCTCGGCATCTTCTCCACCGCACCGCAGATCCCCAACACCGTCTGGAACCTCGTCACCGAGGTCATCGGCACGTTCGTGCTGGTGGCCTGGATCCTGCTCAGCCCGGTCTTCGCGGCCGGCGACGGCGGCACCCCGAACTTCGGCAACTCCGCACTCGGCTACGCGGGCGTCTCGTTCGTCGTGCTGGTCATCGGCGCCTCGCTCGGTGGCCCGACCGGGTACGCGATCAACCCGGCACGTGACCTCGGCCCGCGCATCGCGTACGCGTTCCTGCTGCCGATCCGGAACAAGGGGAACGCCAACTGGGGCTACTCGTGGATCCCGGTCGTCGGCCCGCTGGTCGGTGGCGCGCTCGCCGCGCTGCTCTACCTCGTCGTGCACAACCTGACCTGATCGCCCGTCCGAAAAGAAATTTCCTGGAGCACACATGACTTCGTACGTAGCCGCGATCGACCAGGGCACGACCTCGACCCGGTGCATGATCTTCAACCACGAGGGCCGCGTGGTCTCGGTCGACCAGCGCGAGCACGAGCAGATCTTCCCGAAGGCGGGCTGGGTCGAGCACAACGCCGAGGAGATCTGGGAGAACACGCGCCGGGTCGCCGCGGGCGCGCTCGCCAAGGCCGACCTGACCGCCAAGGACATCGCCGCCGTCGGCATCACCAACCAGCGCGAAACCGCGCTCGTCTGGGACAAGACGACGGGCAAGCCGGTGTACAACGCGATCGTCTGGCAGGACACCCGCACCGACCGGATCGTGACGGAGCTCGGCAACCTCGGCGGCGGCCAGGAGCGCTACCGCGACAAGGTCGGCCTCCCGCTCGCGACGTACTTCTCGGGGCCGAAGGTCAAGTGGATCCTCGACAACGTCGAAGGCGCGCGCGAAAAGGCCGAAGCCGGTGACCTGATCTTCGGCAACATGGACACGTGGGTGCTGTGGAACATGACGGGCGGCGCCGACGGCGGCGTGCACGTCACGGACCCGACCAACGCGTCGCGCACGATGCTGATGGACCTCGACACCCTGCGGTGGGACGAGGGCATCGCCGGCGAGATGGGCATCCCGCTGTCGATGCTGCCGGAAATCCGGTCGTCGTCCGAGGAGTACGGCAAGGTCCGCGAGAAGGGCGCGCTGGCCGGCGTGCCGATCGCGGGCATCCTGGGCGACCAGCAGGCCGCGACGTTCGGCCAAGCCTGCCTCTCGCCCGGCGAAGCCAAGAACACCTACGGCACCGGCAACTTCATGCTGCTCAACACGGGCACCGAGAAGGTGATGTCGCAGAACGGCCTGCTCACGACGGTCTGCTACAAGATCGGCTCGAACGACACGGTGTACGCGCTGGAAGGTTCCATCGCGGTGACGGGGTCGCTGGTGCAGTGGCTGCGCGACAACCTGGGCATGATCACGACGGCGGCCGAGATCGAGGAGCACGCGCGCAGCGTCGAGGACAACGGCGGCGCGTACTTCGTCCCGGCGTTCTCGGGTCTGTTCGCTCCTTACTGGCGGTCCGACGCCCGCGGCGCGATCGTCGGGCTCACCCGGTTCGTGAACAAGGGGCACCTGGCCCGGGCGGTCCTGGAGGCGACGGCGTTCCAGTCCCGCGAGGTGATCGACGCGATGAACGCCGACTCGGGTGTCCCGCTGAAGTCGCTGAAGGTCGACGGCGGCATGGTGGTCAACGAGCTGCTGATGCAGTTCCAGGCCGACATCCTCGGGGTGCCGGTGATCCGCCCGGTGGTCAACGAGACCACGGCGCTGGGCGCGGCGTACGCGGCCGGGCTGGCGGTCGGGTTCTGGGAGTCCGAGGACGACATCCGCACCAACTGGGCGCAGGACAAGCAGTGGGACCCGTCGATGGACGACTCCCGCCGCGAGCGCGAGTACCGGAACTGGAAGAAGGCCGTGACGAAGACCTTCGACTGGGTGGAGGACGAGGACTGACCGCGAGCGGGTCGGGGGCGCCGGTGGGCGCCTCCGACCCCGCTCGGGCTTGGCCGCGCGCGACCAAGCCGGGCGACCGGCCGGCCTCCCCAACCGGCCCCTCAGTCCTCCCAGCCCTCCGGTTTCCCGGACTGCTCGTTGGGCGCGATGACCAGGAACGGGACCCCCTGGTCGTCCAGCACCCGCACCTGCCGCCCGTACGGCGAATCGAACGGCTGGTCCAGCACGCGCCCGCCCAGCTCGGTCACCCGGGCCGCGCTCGCGTCCGCGTCCGCCACCGAGAAGTACGTCGACCAGTTCGACGGCACCTCCGCCGGTACGGAATCCGGCAGCGCGCCCAATCCTCCGACCGGGCGGCCGTCGATCAGCAGTACCGCGTACGTGAAGTCGTCATTCGACAGGTCCTGGAAGCCGTAGCCGAACACCTGCTCGTAGAACGCCTTCGCCGCCGGGTAGTCGCGGCTCATGCACTCGTTCCACGCCAGCGTGCCCGGGGCCGCCGTCACCTGCGTGCCCAGGTGGTGGCCCGGCTCCCACAGCCCGAACACCGCACCCGCCGGGTCGGCGGCCACCGCCATCCGGCCTTCCTTCATGACTTCCATGACCGGCATGACGATCTGCCCGCCCGCCTCGGTGATCGACGCGGCCGTCTTGTCCACGTCGGACACCGACAGGTACGTCGTCCACACCGGAGGCAGGTTCTGTCCCGGCGGGATCTGGCCGATGCCGGCGACCGGCCGGCCACGCAGCTCCGCCATGCCGTAGAAGCCGGTCTCCTCGCCGCCCGTCTGCACGTCCCAGCCGAACAGGCCGCTGTAGAACGCCACCGCCTTCGCCTGGTCGGGCACCATCAGGTCCACCCAGCTGGGCGTGCCGTCAGGCCACCGCTCGTCCCGGAACAACATGTCGACTCCCAACCCTCGTCCGCGCCGCCTCGGGTGACGGCCGACACAGTCTGGCACCCACCACCGACAAAACCAGGGCCGAAAAACTCTCAACGCCCGATGAGGTGGGCGTACACCACGATGTTGTCGACGTAGTTGTGCGCGCTCCGGTCGAAGACGCCGCCGCAGGTGATCAGCCGCAGCTCGGGACCGGCCGTGTCGTCGTAGACGCCCTCCTTCTCGAACTCCTGCTTCGGCACCTGGTGCACCTTCGTCACCTCGAACAGCGCCGTCGTGCCGTCCGCGCGCGCGATCGAGACGCGGTCGCCCGGCGTCAGCTCCTTGAGCCGGAAGAAGATGCCCTTCTGGTGGTTGCCGTCGACGTGCCCGAGGACGATCGCCGGGCCGACCTCGCCCGGCGTCGGCGCGTACGTGTACCAGCCCGCCTGCAGCGGCGTCGTCACCGGCGGCACCTGGATCGTGTTGTCCGCGTTGACGCCCAGCGGGACCAGCGACGAGTGCGCGCCGATCTTCGGGATGTCGATCGACACCGGGTCCGACTTCGGCAACGCCGCCACGGCGTCGGCGGGCTCCGGGTTCACCGCGACCGGTTGCGCGGGCGGCGGTTGCGCGGTCGTCGGCTCGGGGCCGCCGCCGAGCGTCAGCGCCAGCACCACCAACGCGGCCAGCAACGCCACGATCAGCGCGATCCAGTACCCCCGGCGGCCGGTGGTCCTCGTGGTCATGTGCACCCCCTCGTGCCGGTTACCCGTCCGGGCGACCCCCGTTCAGGGGCCGCCCGGACGCTACCCCCTCCCCCGGTCAGCGGCGCCGGGCCCGCCGGGCCAGCACGAGACCACCGCCGCCGACCGCGAGCACGCCCATGGCCGCCGCGGCCGCGAGCGGCGTGCCGGAGTCGTCGACCGGGCCGTCCGTGCCGCCGGTCTGCGGCGCGCCCGCCGGCACCTTGGTGACCTGCTTCGCCGCCGACGCGCCCAGCACGGTGAACTTCGCACTGATCTCCGCGCCACCGCAGGAGAACGACACCGGGTAGACGCCCGGCTTGACCTGCTTCACGACGGCGGTCGCGACGGCGGCCGGCGCCGTCGCGGGGTCGGTCTGCGGGCCGGTGCGACGCAGCGTGCTGATCGTGAGCGCCGGCGACGTCAGGCCCTGCGTGCTCTCGGGGGCGCAGCCGAGGCGGATCTCCACCTTGGCACCCGGCCGGGCGACCTTCGGCAGCACGCGGAGGTACGCCTTCGGCACGCCCGCCTGCTCCGAGACGGGTTCCGGCGCGGCGGCCGGCGTCGTGCTCGCGAGCGCCGCACCGGGCGCGAGGACGAGGAAAGCCGCGGCGACACCCGCGGCTACAGCGGTCTTCTTCATTCTTTTCTCCCCTGTGGAATGATTCGGCACGGCAATTCCCGCCGGCGCCGTTCGCAGTTCCCCCTGCCTCGGCGTCGCCCGCTTGCCTATACCTCCCAAGACGCCGCTACCTGCGGAAGGTTGCGCCCGCAGAAAAACAAAACCGCCCCGGAGGCGATCTCCGGGGCGGTTCGGTGCAATAGCGGAATCAGCCGGCCATGCTGCCGTCGCCGGCTTTCGCGGCGCCGGAGGGCACCTTCGAAACCTGCGGCGCGGGCACGGTGAACTGCGTGCGGTACGTCTGCCCGCCGCACGTGACGGTCAGCGGGTACGTCCCGGCTCCGATGCCCGGCTTGAGGGCGGCGTCGGCGCTGATGTTCGCGTCGGCGCCCATGAACGGGCCGGGCGTGTAGTTGAAGAACGTCAGCGCCGGCGAGGAGAACGCGGGCGAAGCGCCTTCGCACTTCGCGAGCGCGACGTTCGGCGCGTCCCGGACGTACTTGTCCACGAGGGTCTGGTTGATCGCGGTGTTGACGTTGAGCTGGACGCTGCCCTTGGCCGGAGCGCTGCTCGGCGCCGGGACCGTGCTCTGCTGCGCCGAGGCGGGCCCCGCCAGCGTCGTCGCTCCGATCACCGCTGCCACAACGAAAACCACCGTCTTGCGCACCTTCGCACCCTTCGCGTCCTTCAGCCGTACAACCGACAAGACGCGACGGGGCGCGACGGGTTGCCTACCGATCTAGTCCAGATCGTCGTGGCGCATGAGCTGCCGCCCGGCCTCGGTGATCGAGCCCGAGAGCGACGGGTAAACGGAAAATGTCAGTGCCAGGTGGTCCACTGTGAGCTGGTTCTGGACGGCGAGCGCGATGGGAAGGATGAGCTCGCTCGCCTGCGGCGCCACGACGACACCACCGACGACCACGCCGGTGGCGGGGCGGCAGAACAGCTTCACGAAGCCTCGGCGGAGGCCCTCCATCTTCGCGCGCGCGTTGGTGGCCAGGGGCAGCATGATGGTGCGCGCGGGCACCTCGCCGGAGTCGATCGCCTGCTGGCTGATGCCGACAGTGGCGATCTCCGGGTGGGTGAACACGTTGGCGGCGACGGTCTTGAGCTTGATCGGCGCGACGCCCTCGCCCAGCGCGTGCCACATCGCGATGCGGCCCTGCATGCTCGCCACCGAGGCCAGCATGAGCACGCCGGTGCAGTCGCCGGCGGCGTAGATCCCGGGAACGGAGGTGCGCGAAACGCGGTCGACGGTGATGAACCCGCCGGGGCCGGGCGAGATGCCGACCTTGTCGAGGCCGATGTCCTTGGTGTTCGGGACCGACCCGACGGTCATCAGCGCGTGGCTGGCTTCGATCACGCGGCCGTCGGCGAGGAAGATCTCGACGCCCTTTTCGGTGCGCTCGACGCGGTCGGCGCGCGCCTGCTTCGCGACGGTCGTGCCGCGCTGCGAGAAGACCTCTTCGAGCACCGCGGCGGCGTCGGCGTCCTCGTGCGGGAGAACGCGGTCGCGGCTGGAGACGACGGTCACCTTGACGCCCATCTCGGTGTAGGCGGACGCGAACTCGGCGCCGGTGACGCCCGAGCCGATCACGGCGAGGTGCTCGGGCAGCTCCTGGAGCTCGTAGAGCTGGCGCCAGTCGAGGATGCGCTCGCCGTCGGGCACCGCGCCGGGCAGCACGCGCGGGGTGGCCCCGGTGGCGATCAGGACGACGTCGGCGGGCAGCTTCTCGGTGCCCTCGGCCGTCGTCACGGCGACCTTGTGGGTCGCCAGGCCGGGCTCTTCGTCGCAGAAGCGGGCTTCGCCGATGAGGACGCGGACGCCTTCGCGCTGGACGCGGGCGCGGATGTCGGCGGACTGGGCGAGCGCGAGGCCCTTCACCCGGCCGTGCACGGTCGGGAGGTCGATGCTGGTGTCGGCCAGGTCGGTGTTGATGCCGAGCTCGCCGAGGTCGTGCATCTTGGCCAGCGCGCCGGAGCTGGCGATGAACGTCTTCGAGGGGACGCAGTCGTAGAGGACGCAGGCGCCGCCCAGGCCGTCCTTTTCGACGATCGTGACGTCGGCTCCGTGCTGGGCTGCCACCAGCGCGGCTTCGTAGCCGGCCGGGCCTCCGCCCATGATCACGATCCTGGTCACCTGGGTCCTCCTCAAGGCAGTCCGTGCGGTGCTCTCACCGTACGCGGCGCAGGTGTCCGGACACTGAAGTGGGCGAACACGGCGAGTGCGTCCACTCGGGTCAGCCAGGTGTCGCTACGCTGTCGGCGTGCCGTTGTATGCCGCGTACGGATCGAACATGGAGCCCGCCCAGATGCTGGAGCGCGCGCCGCACTCTCCGATGGCCGGCACCGGCTGGCTGGAGGGGTGGCGCCTGACCTTCGGCGGCGAGGACCTCGGCTGGGAAGGTGCCCTGGCGACGATCGTCGAGGACCCGGGTTCCCGGGTCTTCGTCGTGTTGTACGACGTCACGCCGCTGGACGAGACCGGGCTGGACCGCTGGGAAGGCGGCGAGCTCGGGATCCACTCGAAGATCCGGCTACGGGTGCAGACGATGGACGGCTCGGCGCTGGCCTGGCTGTACGTCCTGGACGCCTACGAGGGCGGCCTGCCGTCGGCGCGGTACCTGGGCGTGCTGGCCGACGCCGCGGAGGCCGCCGGAGCGCCCGCGGACTACGTCGACGACCTGCGGACCCGCCCCTGTTCGGGCATCACCGGCTGACTCCACACCCTGTGGACAACTCGGCCGCCTGAGCGCTACCACGACCCCTTGCCGGCCGGCACCGGCACCCCCGCGACCACGCGCCCCCAGGCCGTCGCGCGCGCTTCGACCCGCCGTCACGCGAACGTGATTCACGTTGCCGCACAAGGAAAACCGCAGGTGGACCGGGCTCTTCGAGCCAGGCCGCCGTCCAGTCTGCCGCCATGATCGCGGGCACGCAAAACGACCCTCCCCCGATCAGGGGAAGGACCGGTTCACGACCTGTGGACAACTGCGAAAAGCTGTGGACAACCCCGCGCCCGGCAAACGTCTTGAATGACTCATTCATGTCGTCGGACGACATGAATGAGTCATTCAAGACACTCACCAGGGCCAGAAGCGGCCGCGGCACCCGGCTTCGCCGGCCCCGCCGCTCAGGCGAGGGACGTCAAAGCGGTGTGGACCAGGGTCCGGACCCCGCACAGCAGGGCTCGCTCGTCGAGGACGAAGGTCGGGCGGTGGATGTCGGACTGGGGGTCCGGCTCGCCGGGCCAGACACCCAATCGGGCGAACGCGCCCTGGACGTGCTCCAGGTACCAGCCGAAGTCCTCGCCGCCGGACGACTGCTCCGTCGGCGCCACCGCGCCCTCGCCCAACGCCGCTTCCGCGCCCGCGCGCATCAGGGCCGTCGAGTCCGGATCGGACACCACCGGCGGCACGCCGCGGCGGTAGTCGAGCGAGAAGCCGACGCCCGTGGGCGCCAGCAGGGACTCCACCGACGACGCCACCAGCGGCTCCAGGGCCGTCCAGACCTCGTGGTCGGCGGTCCGCAGGGTGCCGCGCAGGACGCCGTCCTGCGGGACCGCGTTGGCCGCCTGGCCCGCGTGGACCGCGCCCCAGACCAGGACCGTGCCCGAGCGCGGGTCGACCCGCCGCGAGAGCAGCGCGGGCAGCCCGGTGATCACCGTGCCCAGCGCGTGGACCAGGTCGGCCGTCAGGTGCGGCCGGGACGTGTGCCCGCCCGGCGAGGTCAGGCGCAGCTCGATCAGGTCCGCCGCCGACGTCAGGGCGCCGACGCGCATGCCGATCTTGCCGACCTCGAGCCGCGGGTCGACGTGCAGGCCGTAGATCCGCTCGACGCCGTCCAGCGCACCGGCCGCGATCATGTCCAGCGCGCCGCCGGGCATGACCTCCTCGGCGTGCTGGAAGACCAGCCGGACGCGGCCGGGCAGCTCCGGCGCGCCGGCCAGCGCGCGGGCCGCGCCCAGCAGGATCGCGGTGTGGGCGTCGTGGCCGCACATGTGGGCCGCGCCTTCGACGGTCGACGCGTAGGGCAGCCCGGTCGCTTCGGTGAGCGGCAGCGCGTCCATGTCCGCGCGCAGCGCCACGCACCGCTCGCCGCTGCCGATGTCGCAGACGACGCCGGTGCCGCCGGGCAGCACCCACGGCTTGAGCCCGACCGAGCGCAGCAGCGTGACGATCAGCTCCGTGGTCGCGAACTCGTGCCGCGACAGTTCCGGGTGCGCGTGGATGTGCCGGCGCCAGGCGAGCACGTCGGTCGCGTTGGCGCGCAGCCAGTCGTCGAGCCAGAACGGGCCGCGGCCCGCACCAAGGTCCTCCACGGGAGCCATGCTTACGCCGGCTTCGGAAATGAGCGCTTCGGACCCCTCCATGGGGTTGATGATGCGCCCATGGGGGTCGCCTGGAACGTCCGGTCGTGAGTCCAACACCGTCACGCCGCACCTCCTCCCGCAACACGGGTAACCCGGGCAGCGGCTGGGGTCACGCAACGTGCCGATCGATCTGTCGTACGCATTTGCAGACGATCGTGCACCATGCAGGCGGCAACGCGCGCCTCGAAAACGGCCGTCCTAGATGGCCGGTACCGGATCTGCGTTGAACGGCGTGCACCACTTCGGCAGACCCGAACGCGTCAGGAGCTCTTGGCCTTCTTCGAACGGATCCGCCGTCCCCAGATGACGATGCCGAGCAAAGCGACGGCGACGACGCCCGCGATCAGCTTGTTCTTCGTCTTCTCGGTGTTCGCCTTGTCGGTCTGGGCCGGGTCGAGGACCGGGCCGGGCGGCTGGGTCTGCGCCAGGACCGGCCCGACGGCCGCGTGCGCCACCGCCACTGCCACCGCGTTGTCCGAACGCACCGGTTCGGCGGCCGCCGGCGACGCGGTGAACAGCACCGCGCCCAGCACTCCGGCCAGGACCAGACCCCGCAGCTTCGCCATGTCATCCCTTCGCCGCCACCAGGCATTCTGCCCGCGGACCGCCCGGGCGTCAGCCACCAGCGGGTGGATTGAACGCGTCGAGGATCCGCTGAGCACCGAGGGTAGCCGTCAGTTCACCGTCCCGCACCGCCCGTTCGACGTCGGGAACGACCGTTCGCACGTCCGGATGCGCCGCCAGGCGACTCAGCAGCTGTTCGCGCACCATCGCCCACGTCCAGTCGACCTGCTGCTGCCGGCGGCGCGCGGCCAGCTCACCGGACGCCGTGAGCGCTTCGCGGTGCTGCTCGATCGCGCCCCAGACCTCGTCGAGACGCAGGTTGTGCAGGCCGCTGCAGGTCAGCACGGGCGGGGTCCACGACGCTTCGGGCCCGTAGATCATCCGCAGCGCGCCCGAAAGCTCTCGCGCCGCCCGCTTGGCGTCTCGTTCGTGGTCGCCGTCGGCCTTGTTGACGGCGATGACGTCGGCGAGCTCCAGCACGCCCTTCTTGATGCCCTGAAGCTGGTCGCCCGTGCGCGCGAGCGTCAGGAACAGGAAGCAGTCGACCATGTTCGCGACGGTCACCTCGGACTGCCCGACGCCGACCGTCTCGACCAGCACGACGTCGTAGCCGGCGGCCTCCATCAGCACGATCGTCTCGCGGGTCGCCCGCGCGACACCGCCGAGCGTCCCGGACGTCGGCGACGGCCGGATGAACGCCCGTTCGTCGACCGCCAGGCGCGCCATCCGGGTCTTGTCGCCGAGGATCGAGCCGCCGGTGCGCGTCGACGACGGGTCGACCGCCAGCACGGCGACGCGATGCCCGGCCGCCGTCAGGTCCGTGCCCAGCTGATCGATGAATGTCGACTTGCCGACACCGGGCACGCCGGTGATCCCGACGCGCCGCGCGCCGCCGGCCGACGGCAGCAGCTCGACCAGCAGCTCCTGGGCCAGCGCCCGGTGGTCCTCCCGCTGCGACTCGACCAGCGTGATCGCCTTCGAGAGCGTCCCGCGGTCCCCCGCCAAGACGCCCTTCGCGTAGGCGGTGACGTCGATCTTGCGCGGCAAGGGTCAGGACTCCTGCGCCGTCAGCTGGCCGAGCAGGTCGATGGCGGCGTCCGCGAGCACCGTGCCGGGCCCGAAGATCGCGGCCGCGCCGGCCTCGCGCAGCGCCGGGTAGTCCTGCGGCGGGATGACCCCGCCGACGACCACCATGATGTCCTCGCGGCCCAGCTCGGCGAGCTCGTGGCGCAGCGCGGGCACCAGCGAGAGGTGGCCAGCGGCCAGCGACGAGACGCCGACGACGTGCACGTCCGCCTCGATCGCCTGCCGCGCGACCTCGGCCGGGGTGGAGAACAGCGGGCCGACGTCGACGTCGAAGCCGATGTCGGCGAAGCCGGTGGCGATCACCTTCTGGCCGCGGTCGTGGCCGTCCTGGCCCATCTTCGCGACGAGGATCCGGGGCCGCCGGCCCTCCTCCGCGGCGAACTCTTCGACCAGCGCGCGGGCCTTCTCGACGTTCTGCGACTTACCCACCTCTTCGCGGTAGACGCCCGAAATCGTCCGGATCTGCCCGGAGTGCCTGCCCCAGATCTTCTCCAGCGCGTCGGAGATCTCGCCGACCGTGGCCTTCGCACGGGCCGCGTCGATCGCCAGTTCCAGGAGGTTGCCGCCGTTGCCGGCGCCTTCGGTGAGCCGCCGCAGCGCGTCCTCGGTCGCCTGGCCGTCGCGCTCTTCGCGCAGCCGTCGCAGCTTCTCCAGCTGCTGCGTGCGGACGCCCGCGTTGTCCACTTTGAGCACTTCGATGTCTTCGTCGCTCGTCACCTGGTACTTGTTCACGCCGATGACGGGCTGGCGGCCGGAGTCGATGCGCGCCTGGGTGCGCGCGGCGGCCTCTTCGATGCGCAGCTTGGGGATGCCCGCGTCGATCGCCTTGGCCATGCCGCCGGCCTGCTCGACCTCGCTGATGTGGCCCCACGCCTTGCGCGCGAGGTCGTAGGTCAGCTTCTCGACGAACGCGCTGCCGCCCCACGGGTCGATCACGCGCGTGGTGCCGGATTCCTGCTGCAGCAGCAGCTGCGTGTTGCGGGCGATCCGCGCGGAGAAGTCCGTCGGCAGCGCCAAGGCCTCGTCGAGGGCGTTGGTGTGCAGCGACTGCGTGTGCCCCTGGGTCGCGGCCATCGCCTCGACGCAGGTGCGGACGACGTTGTTGTAGACGTCCTGCGCGGTCAGCGACCAGCCCGACGTCTGGGAGTGCGTCCGCAGCGAAAGCGACTTCGAACTCTGAGGGTCGAAGCCTTTCACGAGCTTCGCCCACAGCAGCCGCGCCGCGCGCAGCTTCGCGACCTCCATGAAGAAGTTCATGCCGATCGCCCAGAAGAACGACAGCCGCGGCGCGAACTTGTCGACGCTCAGGCCGGCGTCGACGCCCGAGCGGATGTACTCGACGCCGTCGGCGAGCGTGTACGCCAGCTCCAGGTCGGCGGTCGCCCCGGCTTCCTGCATGTGGTAGCCGGAGATGGAGATCGAGTTGTACTTCGGCATGTGCTGCGAAGTGAAGGAGAAGATGTCGGAGATGATCCGCATCGACGGCTGCGGCGGGTAGATGTAGGTGTTGCGGACCATGAACTCCTTGAGGATGTCGTTCTGGATGGTCCCCGCGAGCTGTTCGGGTTTGACTCCCTGCTCCTCGGCCGCGACGACGTACAGCGCGAGCACCGGAAGCACCGCGCCGTTCATCGTCATCGACACCGACATCTTGTCGAGCGGGATGCCGTCGAAGAGCTGGCGCATGTCGTAGATGGAGTCGATCGCGACACCCGCCATGCCGACGTCGCCGGAGACGCGCGGGTGGTCGGAGTCGTAGCCGCGGTGGGTGGCCAGGTCGAAGGCGACCGACAGGCCCTTCTGGCCGGCGGCGAGGTTGCGGCGGTAGAAGGCGTTGGACTCCTCGGCGGTGGAGAACCCGGCGTACTGGCGGATGGTCCACGGCTGGTTGACGTACATCGTCGGGTACGGGCCGCGCAGGAACGGCGCGACGCCCGGGTACGTGCTCAGGAAGTCCACATCGGACAGGTCATCGGCGGTGTAGACCGGCTTGACGCCGATGCCTTCGGGCGTCTCCCAGGCCAGGGCGTCGGGGCCCTTGCCGGTGGCTTCCTGGACGGCCTTGGCCCAGGCGTCGCGGTCGGCCGGCGACGGCGTGCCGAGGTCGAGACCGGCGAAGTTCGGGATGCTCATCGCGTGACTCCCAGCTTGGCGTGCAGGCCGTTCAGGACGTCGAGGGCGTCGCAGCCGGCGAAGACGTTGCCGTCCACGCCGTCGTAGGACCCCTTGCCCGCCAGCAGTACGTGGTCGGCACCGAGCGACTTCGCGACGTCGGCCGCCTGCGCCGCGTAGGCGTCGTCGGTGCCGCAAAGGCAGGCGACCTTCGCGCCGGACGCGCGGAACGCGCCGGGCAGGTCGTCGGTCGCGCCCGGGTTGACGGCCTCGATCCCGCCGGCCTGGAAGAGGTTGGCGGCGAAGCCGGCCCGCGCGGTGTGCGCGGCGACCGGGCCCAGCGTGGCCAGGAAGATCTTCGGCCGTTCGCCATGCGAAGCGAGGTACGCGTCCGAAGCGTCCCGCAGGGCTTCGAAGCCTTCGGCGTACCGGTGCCGGGGCAGCCCACCGTCCACAGGGGACTCCAGCGGCGTCCGGACCACCGGTTTCTCGGCCAGGTTCGGGAACTCGCTGACGCCGGTGAGCGGGTCGCGGCGGGTGGCGATCCGCTGGGACCGCTTCTCCCACGTCTCGGCGAGCCGCCCGGCGAGCGCGCCCGAAGCGAGTTCGTCGACCAGGCCGCCCGCGCCTTCGATGGCGGTGAACTCAGCCCAGGCCGCGTGCGCGAGGTCGTCGGTGAGCTTCTCGACGTACCAGGAGCCGCCCGCCGGGTCGACCACGCCGGCCAGCTTGGACTCCTCCAGCAGCACCGCGTGGGTGTTGCGGGCGATCCGCGCGGAGAACGCGTCGGGCTTGCCGATCGCGGCGTCGAACGGCAGCACGGTGACCGCGTCCGCGCCGCCGACACCGGCGCCGAAGCAGGCGACCGTCGTGCGCAGCATGTTCACCCAGGGGTCGCGCTGGGTCAGCATCGCCGGCGACGTCACGGCGTGCTGGCGCATCGGCGAGGCGAAGCCGCACACCTCGGCGACGCGCGCCCACAGGCGGCGGGCCGCGCGCAGCTTGGCGATGGTGGAGAACTGGTCGGCGGTCGCGGCGATCCGGAACTCGAGCTGGCCGGCCGCGGCCTCGACGTCGAGACCCGCGTCCGTCAACGCCCGCAGGTAGGCGACGCCGGCGGCGATCAGCGCGCCGAGCTCCTGCGCGTCCGACCCGCCCGCCTCGTGGAACGGCAGGCCGTCGGCGACGAGCGTGCGCACCTTCGGGTACTTCCCGGCGACACGCGCGGCGAGCGCGGCGGCCGGTCCGAGATCGGCGGCCGAACCGGTGCGCGCGGCGAGCCCGATCGGGTCGGCGCCCAGCACCGCGGTGGCCTCGCTCGCCGGGATCTCGCGCTCGTCGAACAACGCGAACAACTCGGAAGCGGCGGCTTCGAAGCCGGCGCCGGCGTCCAGGACGACCGGCGCCAAGTCGAGATAGACCTCGTTGAGCGCGTCAGCCAGCACTGCGGGCGCGACGGTCAGCCAGATCGACGTCACGCCGCCTTCGAGGTCGGCGAGGATCGCCTTGTTGACTTCGCGGGCGTCGTCGCCGGTGAACCGGGCCCGGACGTCCCAGCCGGTGCTGACCTGGCCTTCCGGCCGCGCGCCGCGCACGTAGGGCGGCAGCCCGGGGAAGCCGGCGTCGCCCGGCGCGTCCTCGGCCGTGTACAGCGGCTGGATCTCGATCCCGTCGTAGGTCCGCGTGACGAGCTTGCTCTCCGGGGCGCCCGTGAAGTCCTCCGGCAGCCTGCCGCTCTTGCGCAGGACACCGGCGACGAGCTCCTGCCACTGCTCGCGCGTCGCCTGGGGGAACTCGGCCGCCAGGTCGAGTTCGGAGATCGGCACTGACTCCGGACCGGCCACTTCAGTCATACCCAGTGATGGTAGAGGCACGGGCCGCGTCCGACCTGTGACTCTAGTCGCGCCCCTATGCGGTCAGGGGTGATTCGGGTACGACACAATCAGGGGGTGCCCCCCTCCAGCGAAGAGACACGAGTGGTCGCCGGTCGCTACCGGCTGCGTTCGGTGCTCGGCTCCGGCTCGATGGGCACCGTCTGGTCCGCCTACGACGAGTTCCTGCACCGGCAGGTGGCCGTCAAGGAGATGAAGGTGCCGCCGGGCATCCCGGCGTCCCAGGCGGACGAGCTGCGGGAGCGGACGCTGCGCGAGGCCCGCGCGATCGCCGTCCTGTCCCACCCGAACGTGATCATCCTGCACGACGTCGCCCGCGAGAACGACCAGCCGTTCGTGGTCATGGAGCTGCTGCCCTCGCGCAGCCTCGCGCACATCCTGCGCGACCACGGGCCGCTGACCGTCGAGCAGGCCGCCGCGGTCGGCATCGCCGTGGCCTCCGCGCTGGAGGCCGCGCACGCCGCCGGCATCACCCACCGCGACGTCAAGCCGGGCAACGTCCTGGTCGCCAGCGACGGCCGGATCAAGCTGACCGACTTCGGCATCGCCCGCAACGTCTCCGAGGCGACCATGACCCGCACCGGGATCATGCTCGGCTCCCCCGCCTACATCGCGCCCGAGGTCGCCTCGGGCGGCGCGGTCGTCCCGGCCGCCGACCTCTGGGGCCTCGGCGCGACGCTGTTCGCCGCGGTCGAGGGCGCACCGCCGTACGACGCCGACGGCGACCCCCTGGAAACCGTCGGCAAGGTCGTCAACGGCAAGGTGCCCAAGCCGAAGGCCGGCCCGCTGGCCGCCGTCATCACGGCGTTGATGAAGAAGGAGCCGGGCGACCGGATCACCCTGCGCGAGGTCCGGCACCGGCTCTACCCGCTGCAGACGAAGACGCCGCTCGACCTCTTCGGGCCCGAGCTGTTCCGCACCCCGGACGGGAAGAAGACGTCCGCGCAGCCGGACGCGACCGACACCCAGGTGATCAAGACCGTCCTGCCCGAGAAGGCGGAGAAGAAGTCCGAGGAGTCGAGCAGCGAGCTCGCCACCGACCCCGGGCCGCTGCCGTTCCTGCGGCCGCCCACACCGCCGGCCCCTTCGTCCTCGTCCTCGTCCTCGCCTTCGCCGGAGCCGGCGACCCTGTTCGTCGCGCCGCCGCGGGCCGGGCGGCGCACCGCGCGGGCGACGGCCGTGCTCGTCGCCGTGGCGATCCTGCTCTTCCTGCTGGCCGCGGGCGGCGGGTTCGCGCTGGCCAGGACGGTCGGCGGGCAGTCGCTGCTGCCCCCGGCCGCCGAGCCGGCGCCCACGTCGAACGGGCCGACGCAGGTGCCGCCGCCGACCCTGGTCCCCCTGACCGGCAACGGCAGCTACCTCAACAACGACGGCGGCCAGTACACCCTCCAGGTGCCGGAGGGCTGGCAGAAGTTCGTCGCCCCGCACAACTCGAGGTTCGGGCTGAGCCTGGTCGTCCAGTACGTCTCCCCGGACGGGCGCCGGTCGCTGCGCCTGGAGCGGCTCGCGAAGTACTTCGACCAGACCGAGGGCTACGACGACTACGTCAGCTGGCTGCGGCAGGCCTACCCGGACAACACGTTCGAGCTGTACGGCCCCTGGCCCCAGCCGGACAAGAGCGAGACGCTGACCTACCGCCTGGCCGAGGGCGGCGCGCTGCCCCAGCAGGACGGCAGCGGCGGCACCCGCGTGACCTTCATGAAGCTGCTGCAGGCCGGGACGAGCCTGTGGCTCCTGTCGGTCACCGTCCCGGCCGAGCAGGAGCGGTCGGGCCAGGAGGACGTCTTCGAGCGCGTCGCGGGGACGCTGCAGGTCACCGACTAGGGCGCCCGGTCCAGCACCTCGCGGGACGCGAACTCCTGCGCGAGGTGGCGCAGGCCGGTGAAGATCCGGTCGCCCAGGACCGTCGCGACCAGGCCGGCCTCGATGATCTTGTCGAAGGACGTCAGGCCCGTCACGACTTCGACGTCGAGCTCCGCGACGCGCATCGCCAGCGCGAAGTACTCGTCGAGGCGGTCGGCGAGCTTCTCGTGCCCCAGCTCCTTCGCCGTGGCCAGCGCGGCGATGAGGTTGCCGATCGTGTGGTCCTCCGTCCCGTGCCACGCCCAGCCGTGGCGGTCGGCCAGGTCGTGGAGCAGCTCGGACGCCCACTCGGCGGCCTCGTCCGACACCTTGGGCGGGGTCCCCGCCAGCTCCTGCTGGACGACGCCCATCGTCTCGTGCGGGGTCGCGTCGCCGTCGATCGCGGCGAGGACCGCTCCGACCGACGCCAGCGGCAGCCCGCCCACCTCGGTGAGCGCCTTGACCAGCCGGAGCCGCTGGACGTGGGCCGCGGAGTAGCGGGCCTGGTTGGGGCTGGTGCGCTCGCCCGGGAAGAGCAGGCCTTCCCGCAGGTAGTACTTGACGGTCGCGACCGGCACCCCCGACTCGGCGCTCAGTTCCGCCATCCGCATGCGCATCCGCTCCGATCCCCGGGTCGGTCTCCGGGGGAACCCTGAAGACTTCTCAGCATGGATAGTTTAGCTTCCCATAACGGAGAGCTTGACTATCCATTCTGGGAGGAACCATGACCATCCTTGCCGACGTCCGGAGCAGAACGCGCGGGTGGCACCGGCCGTCCGCGATCGCGGCCGCCGCCCTGGGGGTGGTGGCGGTGCTCTGCGTCGCCGCCCTGCTCGTGGACCAGCGAACCCTGGCCGGCGCGCCGATCTGGGCGAAGCCGTTCAAGTTCGCGGTGTCCGGCGCCCTCTACTTCGCCACCTGGAGCTGGCTCGTCTCGCTGCTGCCGCGGTTCCGGCGCACGGCGTCCTGGCTGACGAACTTCCTGGTCCTGATCTTCGCCGCAGAGTACGTCCTGCTGGTCTTCCAGGCGGCGCGCGGCCGGGCGAGCCACTTCAACAACGCCACGCCGCAGGACGCGCTGATCTACAACGTCATGGGCAAGATGATCATGGGTCTGTGGGTCGCCACGCTCGTGCTGACCGTCCTGGTCCTTTTCACCAAGCTCGAGGACCGGGCGAGCTTCTGGGCCGTGCGCGCCGGCGCCGTGCTGTCCCTGGTGGGGATTTCGCTGGGCATCCTGATGACGTCGCCGACCGCGCAGCAGCTCGCGCAGTGGCAGACCGGGGGCACGCCGGACACGGTCGGCGCGCACACCGTCGGGCTCGCCGACGGCGGCCCCGGTCTGCCCATCCTCGGCTGGAGCACGGTGGCGGGCGACCTGCGGATCCCGCACTTCGTCGGGATGCACGCGCTGCAGGTGCTGCCGCTGCTGGCCATCGCGCTCGCGGCGCTGGCCCCGCGGTTCGCCCGGCTGCGCGACGACGCCGTCCGCGCGCGGCTCGTCCTGGTCGGTGCCGCCGGGTACGCGGGGCTGACCGCGCTGGTGACGTGGCAGGCGCTGCGGGCGCAGTCGATCGTGCACCCGGACGCCACGACGCTGGGCGCGTTCGCGGCGCTGGTCGCGGCCGTCGGGCTCAGCTCGTGGGCCGTGACCCGATGATCCTCTTCGACCTCGCGTTCCCGCTGGCCGTGCCGTTCTGGGCGGTGATGATCCTGGCGCCGAACTGGCGGTGGACGCCGCGGATCATGGCGTCGCCGTGGGTGCCGCTGCTGCCGCTGGCCTGCTACTTCGCGCTCGAGCTGCCGCACTTCGGCGAGTGGGGGCGGGCGATGCTCTCGCCGGACCTCGGCGTGCTGCAGACGCTGCTGGCCACGCCGTGGGGCGCCGGGCTCGTCTGGGCGCACCTCATCGCGTTCGACCTGTTCATCGCGCGGTGGATGTACTTCGAAGGCCGGTCAGCGGGGCTTTCGGTGTGGATCGTGAGCCCGATCCTGGTGCTGACGATCTTCCTGTCGCCGTTCGGGCTGGTGGTGTTCCTGGTGGCGCGAAGTGTCCGGTTACGCTCCCTCGCATGAGTGAACACGAGGCCGCGAGCGCCATCGCCAAGCGCACCGGCGTGGACGCGCACGACATCGCGGTGGTCCTGGGGTCGGGCTGGCGCCCGGCGGCGGACGTCATCGGGGAGTGCGAGACGGAGATCCCGTTCGCCGAGCTGCCCGGCTTCACCACGCCCGGCGCGGTGGGGCACGGCGGCACCATCCGCTCGCTGAAGATCGGCGACAAGAACGTCCTGGTGCTGCTCGGGCGGACGCACTTCTACGAGGGCAAGGGCATCGACCCGGTGGTGCACAACGTGCGCACCGCGGCGGCGGCCGGCGTCCGGACGGTGCTGCTGACGAACGCGGCGGGCGGGCTGCGCCAGGGCTTCAAGGTGGGTCAGCCGGTGCTGATCTCCGACCACCTGAACCTGACCGCGCGCTCGCCGATCGTGGGCGCGAACTTCGTCGACCTGACCGACCTGTACTCGGCGCGGCTGCGGAAGATCGCGCGGGAGATCGACCCGTCGCTGGAGGAGGGCGTCTACGCGGGCCTGACCGGCCCGCACTTCGAGACGCCGGCCGAAATCCACATGCTGCGCACGCTGGGCGCGGACCTGGTCGGCATGTCGACGGTCCTCGAGGCGATCGCGGCCCGCGCGGCCGGGGTCGAGGTGTTCGGGCTGTCGCTGGTGACGAACCTCGCGGCCGGCATGACGGGCGAGCCGCTGAACCACCAGGAAGTCCTCGAAGCGGGCCGCGCGGCGGCGACGCAGATGGGCTCCCTGCTGCGCGAGCTGGTCACCCGCGCCTGACCCGAGCGCCCCAAGGTGGCCTTCGGTGCGTCTGACGCACCGAAGGCCACCTTGGGTGCGTCAGACGCAACCAAGGCCACATTGGGGCGCTTCAGGCCAAGGTCGGGAGCTGGGCGGCCACCTCGGCCGGGGACGGCATCGCCGCGACTTCCCCGGCCAAGGTGCGGGCCGCGTCGCGAACCGCGGAGTCCGTGAGCAGGTGACGGGCTTTCGCGGCCACCGCTTCAGCTGAGACGTCGGCGGCCAAGAGGCGGTCGCCTACGCCGGCCGCCACTACCGCGGCCGCGTTGCTGAACTGGTCCGCGCCCTGTGGCAGCAGCAGCTGCGGGCGGCCCGCGCCGAACGCGCCGAGCGTCGTGCCGCTGCCGCCGTGGTGGACCACCAGGTCGACGTGCGGCAGCAACGCCGCCTGCGCGACCCACGTCTCGAGCCGGACGTTGGCCGGGACCTCGCCCAGTGCCGCCGGGTCGACCGTCGGGCCCGTCGCGACCAGGACGTCGACGTCCAAACCGGACAGACCGGCGATCGCCGCGCCCAGCACGCCCGCGTGGCCCATCGCCGTGCCGAGCGTCAGGTACACCAACGGCCGCGAGCGGTCCAGCACCCCCGAAGGCAGCTCGCCCGGCTCGCTCCAGCCCACCGGCCGCAGCGGGACGCGCTTCGTCCGCGCCAGGAAACCCGGGTCCTGCACCGATTCCGGGCAGATGTCGATGAACGGGCCGCCGAACGCCAGGTCTTCGCCGAGCGTGATGCCCAGTTCGGAACCGTGCGCGCGGATCGCGTCGCGGATCTTCGTCACCATCGGGTCGTCGCTCGACACGCGGCCGAACCCGTGTGCCACCACGGGAATCCCGGCCTTCATCGCGGCGAACGCGCCGCCGGAGTTGCCGGCCTCGCTCACGACGAGCTCGGGCCGGAACCGCGAGAACAGCGGCAGCAGGTCGGCGACGAACGTCTTCGGCATCAGCTCGCCGAAGACCTTCCCGACGATCGGCCCGAGCACCTCCGGCGGGACCTCGCCCGGTGGGCGCCGCGGGCCGGGCGGCCCGGCCTCGGCGAAGGCCTGCCCGAACGCGTCCTTGATGGCGAGCCCGGCGGCCGCCGTCTCCAGGCCGGCTTTCGTCAGCTGTGGCAGGAAGTCTTCCGAGGTGGCGAAGACGACGTCGTGGCCCGCGTCCCGCGCGGCGACCGCCAGCGGGACGAGCGGGAACGTGTGACCGAAGGACCCCAGTGAGGTGAAGAGCAAGCGCACTCTCCCGACCCTAGCCCGTAGGCTGGCGCGGTGACGATGGATTCGACCTTGCGCGACGCCGCCTCCCGCTGGATCGCCGACGACCCGGACGACGACGCGCGCGCCGAGCTGCAGAACGTTCTCGCGAAGGCGACGGGCGGCGACGCCGGTGCGGCCGACGAGCTGGCCGACCGGATGGCCGGGCCCCTCGAGTTCGGCACCGCGGGGCTGCGCGGGCCGGTGCGCGCCGGGCCGAACGGGATGAACGTCGCCGTCGTCACGCGGACGACTGCTGGTGTCGCGGAATGGCTGAAGGCGCACGGGCACGCCGGCGCGCTGGTCGTCGTCGGGCGGGACGCGCGGCACGGCTCGGAAGCCTTCGCGACCGCGGCCGCCGAGGTCCTCGTCGCGGCCGGGTTCGACGTCAAGGTGTTCCCGAAGCCGCTGCCGACGCCGGTGCTCGCGTTCGCCGTCGGGCGCCTCGGCGCGGTGGCCGGCATCCAGATCACCGCGTCGCACAACCCGCCCGCCGACAACGGGTACAAGCTCTACGACGCCACCGGCGGCCAGATCGTCCCGCCGGCCGACGGCGAGATCGAGCGGGCCATCCAGGCCGCGCCCGCCGCGGTGAGCGTGCCGCGGGCGCCCGGTGCCGAGGTCGTCGACCTGCTCGACTCCTACCTCGACGAAGTCGCGACGCTGCCGATGGGCGCCGAGCGCACGGTGCGCGTGGCCGCGACGGCGTTGCACGGCGTCGGCGCCGACACGCTGCGCGCCGCGTTCGAGCGGGCCGGGTTCACCGACCTGCACCTGGTGGACGACCAGGCCGCGCCGGACCCGGACTTCCCGACCGTGTCGTTCCCGAACCCGGAAGAACCCGGCGCGACCGACCTGCTGCTGGCGCTGGCGTCCGAAGTGGACGCCGACCTGGCGATCGCGCTCGACCCGGACGCCGACCGCTGCGCGCTGGGCGTCCGCGACCGGGACGGCCGGTGGCGGATGCTGCGCGGCGACGAGACCGGTGTCCTGCTCGGCTCGTACGTCCTGTCCACAGTGGACCGCACGGTCCTGCCGGACCCGCTGGTCGCGACGACGATCGTGTCGTCGTCGATGCTCGGCGAGATCGCGAAAGCCGAAGGCGCCCGCTACGCCGAGACGCTCACCGGCTTCAAGTGGCTCGTCCGCGCCGGCGAAGGCTTGGTCTTCGCCTACGAAGAAGCGCTCGGCCTGTGCGTGAACCCGGGTTTCGTGCGCGACAAGGACGGCATCGCCGCCGCGACGCTGGCGGCCGGCTACACCGCGCGGCTGAAGGCGCGGGGCCGCACGCCGCTGGACGTCCTGGACGAGCTGGCCGAGCGCCACGGCGTCCACCTCACCGACCAGGTTTCCCTGCGGGTGACCGACCTCGCCGTCCGCGGGCAGCTGATGGCGAAGGTGCGGGAGACGCCGCCGGCCGAGCTGGGCGGGGTCGCCGTCACGCTCGAAGACCTGCTGCCGGACGCGGATGTGCTGCGCCTGACCGGCGAAGGCGTGCGCGTGGTCGTCCGCCCGTCCGGGACGGAACCGAAGCTGAAGGCGTACCTGCAGGTCGTGGCCCCGGTGCCGGGTTCGCTCGCGGAGGCGCGTGACGCCGCGACCGCGCGGCTGGGCGCGTTGCGGACGGCTGTCGAGGAGCTGCTCGCCTGATGCCGCGGCTGCTCATCGTCCACCACACGCCGTCGCCGTCGACGCAGGCGCTGTTCGAGGCGGTGCTGGCGGGCGCGACGCACCCGGACATCGAGGGCGTGGAGGTGGTCCGCCGCGCGGCACTGGCGGCGACCGTCCCCGACGTCCTCGAGGCGGACGGCTACCTGCTGGGCACGCCCGCGAACCTGGGCAGCATGAGCGGGGCGCTGAAGCACTTCTTCGACACCGTTTATTACCCGTGCCTGGACGCGACGCGGGGCCGGCCGTTCGGCTACTGGATCCACGGCGGCAGCGACACGTCGGGAACCGAACGCCAGCTGCTCGCCATCACGACGGGCTTGGCCTGGGAGAAGGTGGCGGCGCCGGTGATCAGCACGGGCGAGCCGGACAAGAAGACCTTGGACGCGTGCACCGAGCTGGGCGGCACCGTGGCCGCCACGCTGATGTCCTGAAAAGTAAGGGGCCTGTCACCGGAAGCCCTGGGGGTCGACCTCCGGCAACAGGCCGTGGCCAAGGGATCGCCGCGAGGGCGTTCGACCTTGGCAAGCTGAAGCGTACTACACCGGGGCGATCATGACGAGTCGAGAAGACACGACAGCCTCTCGTCTTGCGGTTCCGTACACCCCCAGGGTACGGAGAGCAAGACGAGAGGCGTGCCAACTGTAAACCACTGCATACGATAGCTGTCAACATGTGCGTACAGTGGTTTCCGGGCTAGAATTTTCACGGTGGAAACCTAGGGGGCGGGTATGGCACGGGAACGCACTTTCGCGGAACGGCTGAGCGCCCTGATCGAGGCGGCTCGGGTCGACGGCCGCGCGCCGCACAGCTACCGGGAGATCTCGGCCGCGGTCGAGCGGGCGGGTGGGCCGGCGATGTCGCCCGCCTACCTGCAGCAGCTGGCCACGGGCAAGCGCGTCAACCCGAAGATCCACTATGTTGAGGCCTTGGCGAGACTGTTCGGCGTGCCCGTCACGTACTTCTTCGACGAAGAGGCGGCCGCGCCCCCGGCCGGGGAAGCGCAGCTGATGGCGATGCGGGCGCAGGAGCTTTCGCCGCAGGGGCGCCGGCAGGTGATGGACCTGCTGGAGCTGGTGGAGCGCTACGAGCGGGCCGAACGCGAGGGCCGGAACCCGGAGGACGCCGCGCGATGAAGGAACGGGAGCTGCGCCGCCGCTGCCGCAAGCTGCTGAAGCAGCTGGACATCGGCCCGCCGCTCGACGTCGAAGTGCTCTGCGCGCGGCTGGGCGAACAACGGGGCAAGCCGATCCGGCTGATGGCCTATCCGCTGGAGGTGCCGGGCCCGTTCGGTTGCTGGATCGCCACTTCTTCCGCGGATTACATCTTTTATCAGGCCGAAACCACGAAATCCCACCAGGACCACATCATCCTGCACGAGCTCGGCCACATGCTGGCCGACCACCACCCGCACGGCGACGCCGAGCCGGCGGACTTCCTGCGCGGTCCGGTTCCGGATCTTGACCCGGATGCAGTACACCGCGCACTGCGTCGCTCGTCCTACGATGACGCCCACGAGTGGGAAGCCGAGACCGTCGCGACCATCATCCTCGAGTGGGCGTCGGTCCTGAACTACACGATCCCGCGGCGTGCTGCGGACCGGGATCTCCGCCGGATCCAGGGGACGCTCGGCGATCACCAAGGGTGGTTGTGAGCACACTTTTCAGCCCCGTGAACGTTGTCGCGATGGTGCTGTTCGCCGCTGCCTTGGCGTGGCGGATCTACCAGGTGCAGCGCGCGCCGACGGTGCCGAACTGGGCCGTCACCGCGTGCGTCGCCGGGTTCGCCGCGGCGTTCCTGCTGCAGCAGCAGGTCGTGTCCGACGAGGTCGACGCGGTGTTCGGCCGCGGTGCCGCGCGCGTCGCCAACAACGCGCTGCTGGCGTGCGCGGTCTGCGCGCTGGTCATCTTCTTCCTCGGCTCGGCGCTGGGCCCGCGGCGCTACCGCCGGGTGGCGGTCGAGCTGGTGCCGCTGGCCGCGGCGATCACGCTGATGGTCGTGACGATGGCCCTGACGGCGCCCGAGCTGCGCGGGCTCCCGCTCGGGCCGTCGACGATCCACGACAGCGGCGTCGCGAGCTTCTACCTCGGCGCCGGGCTGTACCTGATCTACGGCCTGATCGCCTGTACGACGTGGATCGTCCGCTACCAGCGGGTGGCCGACCGGAACCTGCGGATCGGCCTGCGGCTGGGCGCGATCGGCCTGGCCAGCGCGGCGATCGGCAGCATCTTCCGCGCGCTGTACATCGTGGTGGCGTGGGTGTTCGGCCCGGTCGTCAAGATCCTGCTGCTGCTCGGGGTGCCGTTCGTGATCGTCGGCGGGATGCTGTTCCTGCTCGGCGTCACCTACCCCGGCGTGCGGGCGCGGGTTTCGGCGTTGCGGCGACGGCGTCAGCACCGCCGGGAGCACGAGGCACTCGGTCCGTTGTGGACGGTCCTGGTGCAGGCGTTCCCCAGCATCGTGCTGCGGACCCCGCCCCGCAGTCGCGGCGAACGCCTGTCGCCGCGCAGCATCCACCGCGTCCACTACCGCCGGGTGATCGAGATCCGCGACGGCCTGGTGCAGCTGTCGCCGTACCTGGACGAAGGGTTCGGCGAAGTCGTCGCGACCGATCCCCGCTCCGCGGCGGCGGCGTTGAAGGCGGCGCTGGCGCGGCACGCGGCGGGCGAGGAGAACGACGGCCACGCCAAGCAGGTCCTGCCCGCACCGGCGGACGACATCGAATCCGACGTCCGGCCGCTGCTGGCGCTGTCGGCGGCCATGGAGTCGTGACGTGGACACGGTGATCACCGCCGGCCGGGTGCTGCCGCGCCCCTCGGCGCCGGTCGTCGACGGCGCGGTGCTGGTGCGCGACGGCGTGATCGTGGCGGCCGGCCCGCGCGCGGAGGTGCTGCCGCAGGCCGCGCCGGACGCCGTCCGCCATGACTTCCCGACCGGGACCGCGCTGGCCGGGTTGTTCAACGTCCACGTGCACCTGGCTTTCGACGCTTCCCGGGAGATGCTGGCGCACTTCTCCGAAGGCACTTCGGTCGAAGACGCGCGTTCGCGGTTGTCGTCGATGCTGCGCAGCGGCGTCACGACCGTGCGGGACCTCGGGGACCGCGGCCACCTGGGCACTTCGGTCCGGCGGTCGTTCTCGGACGAGGTGGCGCCCCGGCTGCTGGTGTCGGGCCCGCCGATCACGGTGCCGGACGGGCACTGCCACTTCTTCGGCGGCGCGGTGACATCCGACGACGATATCCGCGCGTTGATCGATGCCAACGCGGAAGCGGGCGCGGACGTGATCAAGGTGATGGCCAGCGGCGGCCAGATCACCGAGGGCGGCGCGGACATGTGGGAATCGCAGTTCGACGCGCGGCAGCTCTCGGTGGTGGTTGCGCACGCGGCGTCGCACGGCCTGCCGGTGGCGGCCCACGCCCACGGCGCGGACGCGATCGAGGCAGCCGTCGAGGCCGGGGTGTCGACGGTCGAGCACTGCAGTTTTCTGACGGGACCACGGTCGTTCGACCGGCGGGACGCGGTGGCGTCGCGGATGGCGGCTTCGGGCATCTCGGCGTGTTCGACGAGCAGCCGCAACTGGCGAACGATCGTCGAGAAGCTCGGCGACGAAGTCGCCCAGGCGATGTACGGCCGCCTGCCGTGGCTGGAGGAGCACGGCGTACGGCTGCTGGCGGGGACGGACGCGGGGCTGCCGGGGTCGGTCTTCGACGATCCGGTGGGGGCGCTGGAGCTGTACGAGTGGCTCGGGTTTTCGCGGCGGCGGATCTTGGAGATCGCCACGTGCGATTCCGCGGCGGGGCTGGGGCTGGCCGACGTGACCGGGCGGCTCGAGGCCGGTTTGGCGGCGGATGTGCTCGTCGTCGAGGGTGACCCGCTGGCGTCGCTGGCCGCGCTGCGGAACCCGCTGCTGGTGCTGGCCCAGGGCCGCGAAGCCTAGTTTCCCGATCGGGGAATGCCTGGTTTGGTGACACTGTTTTAAAACAGTGTTACGGTAGCCTCCACCACCCCGAGAAGGAGTCCCCCGATGCACGGACCCACCCAGCTCTTCACCGTGATCGCCCTGGTCTCGCTGCCCACCGTCATGTACGGGGGCTACGCCCTGATGGGCGTCCTGCGGGACCGCAAGCTCACCGAACACCAGCGCGCGATGTTCCGCGCCGGCCACGCGCACGCCGGTGTCCTGCTGGTCCTCGCCCTGGTCGTCCTGCAGATCCTCAGCCGCACGACCCTGTCGGACACCACGCTGTGGATCACCTGCTTCCTGCTGCTCTTCGGGATCCTCGCCCAGTCCGGCGGCTTCTTCCTGCACCTGCTCCCCAACCAGGGCCGGCGAGGCGGACGCGTCACCAGCGTCGGCGCCGTGCTGCTCGCCGCCGCCGTCCTCATCACCGCCTACGGAGTCCTCTGAACCGGTCGTTAAGCTGGTCACGTGCCTGAATACCTGCCGACCGCGCCCTACAAGGGGACCCGGGACTTCCTGCCCGCCGAAATGTCCGTGCGTACCCAGGTGTTCGGTCATCTCTACGACGTCCTGGAGCGCCGCGGCTTCCTCCGCTACGACGGCCCGATCCTCGAGTCGGCCGAGATCTACGAGCGGAAGTCCGGGCAGGAGCTCGCGGACAAGCAGCTCTACACCCTCACCGACAAGGGCGGCCGGCGGCTGGCGCTGCGTCCGGAGATGACGCCGTCGGTCGCGCGGATGATCGCCGGGAGCGCGAAGTCGCTGTCGTTCCCCGTCCGGTGGTACAGCCACCCGAACTGCCACCGGTACGAGGCGCCGCAGCGCGGCCGCGTCCGCGAGCACTGGCAGATCAACGCCGACATCTTCGGGTCGGACAGCGCCAACTGCGAGATCGAGATCTTCGAGCTGGTGCACGACATGATGGCTGCGCTGGGCGCGACGCCGGACATGTTCGTGCTGCGCGTCAACGACCGGAACCTGCTGACGTCGGCGCTGACCGACGTCGCCGGCGTCTCCGAAGACCACCTGGCCCAGGTGTTCGCGCTCGTCGACCGCTGGGAGAAGTACCCGCGCGAGAAGCTGGCCGAGAGCGCCGGCGAGATCGGCTTGTCGGACAAGCAGTTCGAGAAGCTGGCCGAGACGCTCGACATGGGCGAGGCGCTGCTCGACGAGCTCCCGGCCGAGGTGCGCGAGCAGTCGAACCTGGTGAAGGTGCTGAACAGCAGCGCGGGCAGCCTGGTGAAGTACGAGCCGATGATCGTGCGCGGGCTGGCGTACTACACGTCGACCGTGTTCGAGGTCTTCGACACCTCGCCGGAGAACCGCCGCGCGCTGTTCGGCGGCGGGCGCTACAGCGACCTCGCGTCGATGTTCACGCCGCAGCAGATCCCGGGCATCGGCTTCGGCATGGGTGACGTCACGCTGATGGACTTCCTCGACACGCACGGCCTGACCCCGGCCCCGCGCAGCGAGGTCGACGTCATGGTGATCCCGGTGACCGAGGACCTCTCGGACGCGGCCCGCTCGGTGGCGGCGTCCCTGCGCGGCGCGGGCCTGCGGACGTCGACGCCGATCGAGCACCGCAAGCTGGGCAAGGAGCTGACCCGCGCGGACAAGGCCGGCGCGGCCGCGGTGGTGATCGTCGGCCAGGAGGACTGGGCGGCGGGCAACGTGACGGTCCGCAGCCTCGCGACCCGGGAGCAGAACCCGGTCGCGATCGCCGACGCCCCCGCGGCGGTGCAGGCCCTGCTGAGCTGAAAACGAGTCGACGCCCCTGGCACGCTGAGGGGGTGTTGGACCTCGACCAGCTCATCGACGGTGACGTGCGGCGGTGGGCGGATTTCGACCTGGAGCTCCGGCGGACCTACTGGCCCGCCGGCACTCGCTGCACCCCGAGGGAAGCACTGGTCGTCGCCGCCTGCTCGTCCGACGGCTACCTGCGGGAGGCGGCGGTCCACCGGCTCGCGGTCAGCCCGGACCCCGAAGCGCTGCCGCTGCTGCTGATCCGCTGCGTCGACTGGGTCGCGCCGGTCCGCGCGGCGGCGCGCCGGGCCGCGGTGTCCAAACTGGACGAATCGTCGCTGCGCGCGATGCTCCCGCTCCTCGGCGTCCTGCGGCGCCGCCAGGTCGACGACTGGATGATCGCGCTGCTGCGCGAAAACCTGCCCAGGCTGCTCGACGCCGCGCTGGCCGTCGAGGACCGGGAAACCCGCCGCTGGGCCCACCGCGAGGCGCTCGGTCTCCTTCCGCGGGACCGGCTGTTGGACATCGCGACGCGCGACGAGGACTTCGTCGTGCGCGCGATCACCGGCACCGCGCTGCTGGACCGCGGCGAGTGCGTCGAGGAACTCCTGGCCGCCGGAGCACCGAAGGTCCGGATGCGAGCGCTCACCATGGTCGGCCGCGCCGAGGAGTACTTGGCCGACCCGGCTTCGGCCGTGCGGTCGATGGCCCAAGCCCTGGTGCTCAAGGCGGGTGGCGACCCAGCTGTCCGCTACCGCGCGATGCCGGTCTCGTTCGGCATGCTGGCCGGGCTCGGCGAGACCGGCACGGCCGAAGACGCCGGCCTGCTGGAAAGCCGGCTCGGCGACGACCGGCCCCGGATCCGGCGGGTGGCGGTCCGCGGCCTGCGCCGGATCGCGCCGGAGTCGGCCGCGGTGCTGCCCCTGCTGACGGACCCCTCCCCCGCGGTCACCCGTCAGGTGGTGGAGTTCCTGCGCGGCAAGTTCATCGACCCGGCGACGCTCCAAGATCTGCTCGCCGCCGGCCGGCCGCTGCACACCCGGCGCGCGGCCGCGGCCCTCCTCCGTGCCCAGGACAGCTGGACGCGGCTGCACACCGACCTCCTCCTGCTGGCGGACCCGGAGCTGGCCGCCGCGGCCCACCAGGACATCCACTCCTGGCAGAAGCACGTGACCGGCGTGTACACCCCACCGCCGGCCGGCCGGCGAGCCGAAATGGAAGTCCTCTGCGATCAGCTCGAACCGGCGCTGGCGCGGGAGATCCGCTTCGCTCTGGGCATCACGGGCTGACCTCGCCGGCGCGGCGCAGCCGGAGGGTGAACGTCGCGCCCGCGCCCGGGCGGCCCGCCGCCGCGATCGTGCCGCCGTGGCCCGTCACCACTTCGCGGACCAACGCCAGCCCCAGCCCGAACCGGCGGCCGTCGCCATCGGATCCACGGGCGAAGCGCTCGAAGATCCGATCCGCGTCGGCCGCCGGGAAGCCGGCTCCCGTGTCGCGGACCCGCAGCTCCACGTGTGCTTCGTCCGGCACCCCCAGCCACACCTCGATCGACCCGCCCGGCGGGGTGTGGCCCAACGCGTTGTCCAGCAACGCCGACAGCACGCGCCGCAACGCCGTCGGCACGCCCTGGACCACGTACGGCCGCCGTTCCTTCGACACCGCGAGCCGGACCTGGCCCTCCCCCGCGCGGACCGCCTCCGCCGCGACGGCTTCTTCCGCGAGCGACCCCAGTTCCACCAGCTCCAGCGTCTGCCGGTCGCACGCCCGCGCCGACAGCAGCAGGTCCTCGACGACTTCGCCGAGCTCGCGCGTGCCGCGCACCAGCTGGTCGAGGTCGGCCGCGTCGCGGCCGGACGCGCGCCGGGCCAGCAGCTGCGCCCGCGTGTGCAGGCGGGTCAGCGGGGCGCGCAGCTCGTGGGACGCGTCCGCGACGAACGTCCGCTGCCGGCGCAGCGCGTCGGCCAGCGGGCGGATCGCCCGGCACGCCAGCACCCGGCCGCACAGCACGGCGGCCAGCAGGGCGAGCACCTCCGCGACCACCAGCCCGGACACCAGCGACGAGCGGTCCTGGATCTGGTACAGCTCCTCAAAGAACGCCTGCGAGACGACGCCGCCGCGGTTCTCGACGCGGATCGTGTACGTCATGTCGCCGATCGAACGCCGTTCCGTGTGAACGTCCCCGGCCGCCGGCACCGTCGCGTCCAGCGCCGCGATCGGCATCCCGGCCGGCGGGCGGCCCGCGGGCGCGTGCAGGACCGGGGTGAACAGCCAGACGCAGCCGGGCGGGGTCTCGGCCGGGCCCAGCTCGACCGTCCTGGCCAGCGTGCGGTCGGCCTCGGCGTGCTGGCGGGACAGCAGGATCCCGTAGGCGATCCCGCCCGCGACGGCGACCAGCAGCGACACGACCACGGCGACCTGCGCGGTGATCGCCCACCGCGCCCGCCGCAGGGCCCGCTCCTCGGGGTCGGCTCTCATACCGCGCCGATCTGGTAGCCGAGGCCGTGCACGGTCCGGACGACGTCGCGGCCGAGCTTGCGCCGCAGGTAGTAGACGTACGTGTCCACAATGGACTCCCCGGTCGAGTCGGCGAAGACGTTCGTGCGCAGCGCCGCGCGCGGGTGGATCGCCTTCGGCCGCTGCGCCAGCGTCCGCAGCAGCTCGAACTCCCGCCCGGACAGCGTGATCCGCTCCCCGCGCGGCAGCACGACCTCGTGCCGCTGCAGGTCGAGCGCCGCCGCGCCGAGTGGCAGGCACTCCGCGCCTTCGAGGTCGCGGCGGCCGAGCGCGCGCAGGCGGGCCAGCAGCTCGTCGGCCTCGAACGGCTTGACGAGGTAGTCGTCGGCGCCGGCGTCGAGCCCGCCCACCCGGTCGGCCAGCTCGCCCAGCGCCGAGAGCACCAGCACGCGCGTAGTCACCGCCCGGGCCCGCAGCCGCCGCAGCAGCTCCAGGCCGTCCAGCACCGGGAGCCGGCGGTCGATGATCAGCACGTCGTAGTGCCCGGTGAGCCCGAGGTGCAGCCCCCGTTGCCCGTCGTGCGCCGCGTCGATTTCGTAGCCTTCGTCCGCGAGCAGCTCGGTGAGCATGCCCGCCAGTTCCCGGTCGTCCTCGACCAGGAGCACTCGCGGTTTCGTTGCCCCATCGTGCACGCATCCATACTGGCAGTGATTTTCCGAAATTGAACTGTCAACTTTTCCCGGTGACCGGCACCGGTTCCGCCGTCAGGAGCAGTTCGCTGCTCCCCTTGCGGGCATCGCGCCGGTCGAGCCAGGCGAGCACCGGCGCGGTCATGATCGTGGTGACCAGCGCGACGAGCACGAGCACGGTGAACAACGCCGGTGAGACGATCCCCGCCGCCAGCCCGACGTTGAGCGCGATCAGCTGCATCAGCCCGCGGGCGTTGATCAGCGTGCCGACGCGCAACGCCACCGGCTGCGACTCCCCCACCAGCCGCGCCGCGCCCCAGCAGGCACCGAGCTTGCCGACGATCGCGACGACCACGCACAGCACCGCGAACGCGAGCAGCTTCGGGTCCGCGAGCAGCGCGAACCGGGTGTTCAGGCCGGAATAGGTGAAGAACAGCGGGAGGAACACGATCCGCCCGATCGGCATGATCTTCGCGAGCACGGCGTCCGCGGCGGGCACGCGGGGGAACACGATGCCGACGCAGAAGGCGCCGAACACCGCGTACAGCCCGATGATGTCGGTGAACCAGGCGGCGGCGAACAGCGTCAACGCCGTGATCAGCATCTTCTGGTCGGCGGAGATCCGGTCACTGCCCATCGCCTTCGCGAGCACCCGGCGTCCGACGAGCACCAGCAGCAACGCGAACAGCAGGCCACCGCCCACGGCCAGCGCGACCGGCCCGGCCGAGTCCGCGTGCATGCCCAGCACGACGGCCAGCAGGATCCACGCCAGGACGTCGTCGAGAGCGCCGCAGGCCAGCGCGAGCGAGCCGAACCGGGTGCCGCCGAGACCGCGTTCGGTGATGATCCGGGCGAGCATCGGGAACGCGGTGATGGCCAGCGCGACCCCGACGAACGCCGCCGACGTCGCGAGCGAGACGCCGTCCTTCGCGATGCCGGCCCAGCTCGTGCCGAACACGGCGACGCCGACCCCGAGCGCGAGCGGCACCACCGTGCCCGCGGCCGAGATCGCGCCGACCGACTTCGCCGAGCCGCGGATGCTGCGGAGGCTGAACTCGTACCCCGCCCCGAACATGTAGATGACCAGGCCGATCTGGCCACCGACGTAGAGCAGCGGGCGGATGCCGTCCGGGAACAGCGCCGTCTGCACGCCCGGGAGGACCAGCCCCAGCAGGGACGGGCCGAGCAGCACGCCGGAGATCATCTCGCCGACCACCGGTGGCTGCCCCAGCCGCACCGCGACCAGGCAGACGAGCCGGCACACCACGAGGATGACCGCGACGGCGAGGAAGAACGCCGGTGCCGCTTCGGACGGGGTCATCGGTTACCTCCGGCGAAGTAGGTCGAGCAGAGGGCTTGCTTGCGGGCGTCGAGCACCATGTAGGTGCCGAACAGGAGCTGGGCGAAGCTGCGCCAGACGTCTTCCCAGCGGTCGCGGACCGCGAGCCACACCAGCGGCGCTCGCCGGGTGCGGGCGCCGCGCGGGGTGAGCAGCGCCGGGCCGCGGTTCGGGATCGAGCGCGTGTGCCCGGCCGTCGTGGCGAGGCTGAACCGGCGCAGCACCTCGCGCGTCACGACGCGCATCGTCGGCGGGGCCAGCCCGCGGGCCGGGCAGGCGCGGTTCTGCGCGACGCCGAACGGGATGAAAGCGTCCTTTTCGGACTGTGCGGCGTAGCCCGGGTAGCTGAAGCACAGCACCGTGCCCGCCGGGATCGTCAGGTGTTCCAGCTCGATGTCGGCGGTGGAGATCCGGTGGGCGATGCCGAACAGCGGGTACTCGCGCAGGCCGTCGTCGATGACGCGGTCGAGGTAGGTGTCGTCGTCCGGGTTCTCGGCGAGCCGGCGTTGGACGTCCGGCCGCTGGGCGACGATCATCAGCAGGTGGGCCATCGCCTCGGACATCTGCACGACGGCGGTGTTGAAGAACGTCCCCTGCAGGTAGTAGGCCTGCTCCTCCGGGGTCAGGGACTCCGGCAGCGGGTGCGGGACGTCGGCGAGGCGCCGCCGCAGGTACTTCGTCAGCCGGGCGCGGCGACGCATGTTGCGCGGCCGCACGCACTTCAGGGCCGAGACGACGTCGTCGGCGTGGCCGACGATGAGGTCCCGCGCCTCGGGCGGGCACGGCTCCTCGAACACCAGCTCGTAGTACAGCTCGGCCCAGATCGGCATCATCGCGTCGCGGAACCGGACGAGCCCGGGTCCGACGTCGTCGAGGACGTGCGCGGCCACGCGCCGGGCCAGCTCTTCGGAGTCCTTTTTGGACCGGACGAGGATGTGCCGGGTGCACTTGGCGACCTCGTCGTAGCGCGGCCCGGCTTCGAGGTGCTCCTGGTGCACCTGGGGACCGGGCGCGAGCCAGTACCAGAACAGGTCGGACAGCGCGGCGCCGCGGCTGCGGCCGTTCGCCGCCGGGTCGGCGTAGACGCGCTTGAAGTCCCCGACGCCGACCTGCTCGCCCGGGATCGTCAGTACGTCCTGGCCGTTGACCAGCGCGAAGATCTTCATCCGCAGCGCGACGACCCGGGCGGGCAGCCAGGCGGGCGCGGTTGCCACCGCCGCGGCCGCGAGTGCTTTGCCGATCATCGCCGCACCTGGTCCGGGGTCAGGTCGGCCGGGTGCCGGCCGCCGCACATCGCGAGCGCCTGGTCGAAGTCGTCGCGCAGCAGCTCCAGGACCTGCGTGACGCCTTCGCGGCCGCACGCGGCCAGCCCCCACACGACCGGCCGGCCGACGCCGACCGCGTCCGCGCCGAGGGCCAGCGCCTTGACGACGTCGGTACCGCGGCGGATCCCGCCGTCCAGCAGCACCGGGATCGCCCCGCCGACCGCCGACGCGATCTCGGGGAGCACGTCGATGGTCGCGGGCACGGTGTCGAGCTGGCGGCCGCCGTGGTTGGACACGACGATCCCGGCGACGCCGTGGTGCACCGCCAGCCGCGCGTCCTCGGCGTGCAGCACGCCCTTGATCAGCACCGGGAGCTTGGTCTTCGACCGCAGCCACGCGATGTGGTCCCAGTTCAGCCCGGCCGACATGACGATCTCGCGGACGTGGCTCGCGTTGCCGCCGCTGCGGTTTTCCCCGATGTCGCGCAGGTTCTCGACCGCGAGCCCCGGCGGCAGGTCGTGGAAGTCGTTGCGGTCGTCGCGCTCGCGGCGGCCGAGCACCGGCGAGTCCACGGTGACGACGAACGCCTTGACCCCGGCGTTTTCGGCCCGGCGGACGATCGCCTCGCTGAACTCCAGATCCGGCTGCAGGTAGAGCTGGAACCACAGGCCGGGGTCCGGCGCGACCTCGCGCGCTGCCGCGGCGATGTCCTCGATCGCCGTGGTGGCGGCCATGCTGACGATCATGATCGTGCCCGCGCGGGCCGCCGCCCGTGCCGTGGCCAGTTCGCCGTCGGCGTGCGCGAGCCGGTGGAACGCCGTGGGCGCGACGACGATCGGCATCGACGACGGTGTCCCGAGCAGGTCGATGCTCAGGTCGCGTTTGTCGCTGCCGCGCAGGACGCGGGGCAGCAGCCGCAGTTTCTTGAACGCGGATTCGTTCTCCGCCACGGTGATTTCGTCCTGCGCGCCGCCCGCGAAGTAGTCGTAGTGCACCGGGTCGAGGCGCTGGCGGGCCGCCGCCTCGAACTCCGCGATCGTGCGCATCACAGCTCCCGCGTGAAGAACGCGGTCAGCGGCTCGACGTGGACTTCTTTGTCCCACTCGTTTTCGAGGTTCTCCGTGACGTGGTGGGTTGCGACGAGCTCGCCGCGGCGGTAGTGCCGGACGATCGGGTGCAGGTAGTGGCCCTCGCCGCTGTCGTTGGCCTGGTCCTGGGCGGCGCGGGCGACGAAGTCGAAGGGGTCGATCTTGTCGTGGTCCGGGCCGTAGTCGAGGGTGACGACGTAGGCGTCGGCCGGCGGGTTCGCGAGGACCCGGTCGACCGGCACCTCTTCGAGATAGCGGGCGGTGTCGCCGTCGATCTCGAGTACGTCGCCGAGGAAACCGAACTGCTGGTACAGCGCGGAAGTCCGGTTGATCCGGGTGATCACGGCGTCGGTCAGCGCGTCCGGTTTGGCGGGCAGCTCGGTGCTCGGCCACGGGGTGTCGTGGTAGCGCTCGTCGAGCACCTTGGCCAGGGCCCGGACGCCGTAGCGGAAGCCGTGGATGAAGGCGCTGGTGGCCTTCTTGAAGTCGCGGACCTGCGTGATCGTGCCGGCGAAGTGCAGGCCGGGCACGTTGACCGACTCCCAGTCCGGCGTCTGCGCGGGGAAGCGGTCGTTGATGGTGAGCTGGGGACGGCAGTCCTCGTCGAACAGCGACGCGTCGAAGCGGAAGCCGGTGCAGCCGATCACGCGGTCGTAGCGGATCTCCTTGATGACCTCGTCAGCGCGGGCGAAGGCGAACTTGACGTGGTAGCCGTCGGCGTCCTTGCGGATCTCGCGGACGTCGCCGTCGAGGATCGCGTGCTGGAGCTTCAGCTGGTACATGTCGAGGATGCCCGCGTTGTAGGCGCGCAGGTGGCCGACGAAGTGCGTGCGCCAGGCGAGCTTCACCGGCCGCGGGCCGCCGACGTGCACGACCGCGGCCGTCTCGATGAGGTTGTCCGCGGTCTCGAACGCGGAGTTCCCCTTGCCCAGCACGAGCACGCGCTGGTCGGTGAAGCTCTTCGGGTCGACGTCCACGTCCACGTACTGGTCGATCAGCTCGACGCCGGGGAACTGCGGGATGTACGGCTTCGTGACGCCGGTGGCCATGATCAGCCGGTGCGCTTTGAATTCTTCGTCACCGGCCGTGACGACGAAGAGAGCGCTTTCCGGGTCACGGCCGATGCGCGTCACCCGGGTGTCGTAGCGGACGTTGACCTTGTGCTTCGCCGCGTAGTCGGCGATGTAGCGCAGCAGGTCCGGCGCGTCCGGGAAGAGCTTTTCGCTGTAGTCGGTGAACAGGACCGGCTCGGTGTCCCCCGCGGCCAGGATCGAGTTCCAGTCCATCCGCAGGCGCAGCTCCGGGTCGGCGTACCCGGTGTGCTTCTTGTTGATGGAGATGAGGGTCCGGTGCCGCGGGAAGGTCTCGAAGAAGTGGCCGGGCGCGGACCCGCCTTCCAGCACGAGGTACCGGTGCCCGGCGTGTCCGAGGTGCTGCCCCAGCTGCACCCCCGCGGGCCCCGCCCCGACGACCAGATAATCGAGCACTTCCTCCACCACGACCTCCCGAGGCTCGGCACCGACCTTGATCGGCGCCGAGCCTGCTCCGGAGATCTCAGAAAAGGCTCAGAAGGAGTTGCTTACTTGCCGGCCGCGCGGGCCAGCCGCTCCGGGTAACGCTCCCCTGCCACCGCGTCCGCGGGGGCCGCCGCCGCGATGGCCGCCAGGTCGTCGGCCGTCAGCTCCAGCGACGCCGCCGCCACGTTCTCCTCCAGGTACTTGCGGCGCTTGGTCCCCGGGATCGGCACCACGTCCTCGCCCTGGGACTGCACCCACGCGAGCGCCAGCTGTCCCGCCGTCACGCCCTTCTCCTCCGCCAGCTTGCGGAGCGCGTCGACGATCGCCATGTTGCGGGCGAAGTTGTCCTCCGCGAACCGGGGCAGGCCGCGGCGCATGTCGTCCTCGGGCAGGTCCGCCACCGACTTCACCGCGCCCGTCAGGAACCCGCGGCCCAGCGGCGAGAACGGCACGACGCCGATGCCGAGCTCCCGGCACGTGTCCAGGATTTCGCCCTCGATGCCGCGGGTCCACAGCGACCACTCGCTCTGCAGCGCCGTCACCGGGTGCACCGCGTGCGCGGCGCGGATCGTCGCCGCGCTCGCCTCGGAAATCCCGGCGTACCGGATCTTCCCGGCCTCGACGAGCTCGCCCAGCGCGCCCCACGTCTCCTCGATCGGCGTGGCCGGGTCGACGCGGTGCTGGTAGTACAGGTCGATGTGGTCGACGCCGAGCCGGCGCAGCGACTCGTCACACGACTGCTTCACGTACGCGGCGTCCCCGCGGGCGCCCATCGCGCCGTCGGTCCAGACGATGCCGAACTTCGTCGCGAGCACGACGTCGTCGCGGCGGCCGGCGATCGCGCGGCCGACCAGCTCCTCGTTGACGCCGTTGCCGTAGACGTTCGCGGTGTCCAGCAGCGTGACGCCGAGGTCGAGAGCCCGGTGGATCGTCGCGATCGACTCGTCGTCGTTGTCGCGGACGCCGTAGGCCTGGCTCATCCCCATGCAGCCGAGCCCCTGGGCGCCGACCTCCAGACCGCCGAGCTTCCTGGTCTTCACGCGGAAATCTCCTCCCTGCTTGGTTCCACGCCGAGCACGTTGCGCTCGACCTGGGCGTAGTTGTCGATCTTGTAGTCGAGGATGTCGAGGCACCCCTGCAGCTCGGCGATCCGCTCGGCGACCGACCGGCGCTGCTCCACCAGCAGGGCCTTGCGGCGGCCCGCGCTGGCGACGCCGTGGCGGCGCAGCGACGCGTACTCGCGCATGCTCTTGATGGGCATCCCGGTGGTGCGCAGCTTGGTCAGGAACCCCAGCCAGCTGAGGTCCTCGTCGGAGTACGCCCGGCGGCCCGCGGTGTCCCGGGCGGGCGGGTCGAGCAGTTTGATGCGCTCGTAGTACCGGAGGGTGTCGATGGACAGTCCGCTACGTCGCGCGGCTTCCGCTATCGAGTAGCTCATGAGCCGACACTACGACCTGGAGTGCACTCCAGGTCAACTCCCGGCTCTCGCCTAAAATAACACCGTTGCGCTACGCTCTGTGGATGGCCCGGCCACGCACGCATGACGAAGCCCTCCGGCTGAAGCTCCTCGACCGCGCCGGCGAGCTCATCGCCGCCGACGGGCCGAAGGCGCTTTCCCTGCGGAAGCTGGCCGCCGACGCCGGGACGTCGACCACCGCCGTGTACTCCCTCTTCGGCAGCAAACCCGATCTGGTGAACGCGCTCTACACCGAAGGCTTCCGCCGGTTCGGCGCCCGCATGGCGGGGACCGAGCTGACCGGCGACCCGGTCGAGGACCTCGTCGCGCTCGGCAGCGCCTACCGCGCCAGCGCGCTGGCCGACCCGAACCTCTACGGGATCATGTTCACCAGGTCGGTGCCCGGGTTCGAGCCCAACGAAGACGCCGAAAAACTCGCCCGCAAGACGCTGGAACCCCTGGAGGCGATCATCCGCCGCGCGATCGCCGACGGCGTCTTCCTCGACGTCCCGCCGGAGACGGTCGCGGTCGGCTGCTGGGCCTTCGTGCACGGGCTCGTCTCCCTGGAGCTGACCGGCAACCTGCCGGAGGAGTTCGACGTCACGGGCTCGTACGAGACGGCCCTGCGCGCGAACGCCTCCGGCTGGCTGCGGCCTCACCTCAGCGGCAGCGAACCTTCGTAGACGGCCTGGTTCTGCGGGTCGCGGGCTTGGACGTGGACCGTCGCATCCGGCAGCAGGTCGATGCTCTGCGGCACCCACGCGGCGACCATCCCGTCGACGACATCGGCCTCGATGCTCGTCCCGATGCCGAAGTCGATCGTCGCCTTCGCCGCCGTCAGCGGCAGCGCCGCGACGAACGGGTGCCGCGACTGCCCCCGCGGGGCACCCGACTCGGCCGCGCCCAGCGTGTCCACGGTCAGGGTGCGCGCCGGCAGCGTCCGCGGCCCGGCGAAGTCGGGGAAGGCTCGGTACTTCGTCCGTCCCGGCCGCTGGTAGTCGGGCTGGGTCTCGCAGACCACGACCCGGTCGCCCCGGCGGCCCGTGACGACTTGGAAGTCCCCGGTTTCGAGCAGCGGCCCCGGGGTGTACGCGGCCGCGTCCGGGATCACCTCCTCCGCGGTGTTCAGGCACTCGCCCAGTACCCGGCCCGCGGGTGACGTCCGCTCGGCGGTCACCGGCCGGTCGACCGCCATGACCAGCCACGACGGCGGCTGGGGCAGCACGGCCGCACGCGGCGCCCCCGGGTTTTCGACGGTGAGCGTCGTCGTCCACAGGGCGGTCCGGGTCATCGCGACGAACTGGCCGCTGACCGGGGACGTGCGGATCGACTGCGACATGGTGTCCCCGCCCGCGGTCCGCGACCCGAGGAACCCGGGTGCGGTCCCGGGGTCCACGATCCCGGCGACGGTCCCGGTCGGGCTGTGCAGCAGCACCCCGACGTGCGTGCCCGGCGCGTACGCGGGCGCGGCCGCCGGGTCCGACAGCGTCACCGTCGTCTCCGTGGTCTCGCAGAACATCGGCTTGCCCGCCGCGGTCGCGGCGACCACCGCGTCCGCCTGCTCGACCTCGGTGAACAGCGGGACCCACTCGTCGCGCGGCGGCACCCGGTCCGTCTTGCCCGCCGCCTGGACGGCCGCCCAGCAGCGGTCCAACGCGGCCGTCGCCACCTTCGGGTCGAGGGTGAGCCGGTTGCCCGGGTCCGGCGGCGGCCCGGCGACCGGCTGCTGCCGGAACGTCTTCGTCGCGACGACCGCGCCCGCGGCCAGGACGAGCACCGCGGCCGCCGCGGCGTACCAGACGTGCTTGGTCCGCCGTGGTTTCTCGAGTCCGGCGCGGACTTCGGCGCGCAGCCGGTCGCGGACGTCGTCCGGCAGCGCGCGCCGCGGCGGGAGGCCTCGGAGGTCGTCGCTCATTTCTCCTCCAGCAGCGTGCGCAGGCGGGCGCGGGCCCGGGACAGGTGGGCGCGGACGGTGACCTCGGCGACGGCCAGCGCGGCGGCCGCGTCGGCGACGCTCAGGTCGCCGAGCAGGCACAGCTCGACGACCGCGCGCTGTGCCTTCGGCAGCGTCCGCACGGCGTCGACGATCGCGCGCAGCCGCTGCTCGCCGTCGAGCCGCTCGGCCACCGCGTCGGCGTGGTCGGACACCACCGGCGGGTCCGGGATCTTCCGGAGCAGCCGCAACCGCCGGCTGGCGCCGCGGTGCTCGTCACGGGCGGCGTTGCAGGCCACCGTGTAGAGCCACGGCAGGGCGCTGTCGCGCACCAGCGTCACGTCGGCGCGGCGGCGCCACGCGGTCAGGAACGTGTTCGAGGTGAGGTCCTCGGCGGCACTCCACGACCCGGTCAGCCGGTAGGCGTGGTTCCAGACGGCTTCGGCGTGCCGCTCGAACAGTTCGCCGAACGCCGTTTCGTCGCCGCCGGCGGCCCGGTCCCACAGGACCCGATCGTCCACCGGCGCCCCCGTCGCATGGCTGGTCACACCCCTCAGTGGCCGGCACCCGCCGGGACGTTGCGCGCAACTTCCGCGTGCGGGGCGGCCACTTCCGGTCGTGATCATGGAGCAGGTCCGGTCCACGGACAACCTTCGTCTGCGGTTGCCCGCGGCCACGGCGTGCGTGTCGGCAGTCGTGTTCCTGCTGGCGCGCCCGCACCTCGTCGACGACACGTTCATCACGCTCGCCTACGCCCGCAACCTCGCGTTCCACGGCCACTGGGGACTGCTGGCCGACGCGACGTCGAACTCCGCGACGTCGCCGGCGAACGTCCTCGCCCTGGCGGCGGTGACGTTCGTGGTGCGGGACGCCGTCTTCGCGGCCGGAGTGCTGTACGTGCTGAGCCAGGTCGCGCTCGTCCTGGCCCTGCGTCGGCTCGGCACGGCGTTGCCGCGTTGGTTCCCCGCGCTGACGTTCGCGGCGCTCACCGCGAACCCGCTGCTGCTGTCGTCGATCGGCCTGGAAGTCGCGCTGGGCTCGGCGGTGCTGGGGTGGGTGACGGTGTTCGCGGTCGAACGGCGGCCCCTGGCCTTCGGGCTCACCGCGGGCGCGCTCGCGCTCGTGCGGCTCGACCTGCTGATCTTCGCCGTCGTCTTGGGCTTTTCGGTGCGGTCCGGACGGGCGGTGCTCGGCGCCGCGCTGGTCGCGCTGCCGTGGTTCGCGTTCAGCTGGGTCGTGCTCGGCGCGGCGGTACCCGACACCGTCGTGATCAAGACGCTGCAGGGCGCGCAACGGGCGTGGGGCGACTGGAACTTCGGCAACGGCCCGTTCTTCTACGCCCGGACCGCCTGGTGGCAGACCGTGTTGTCGTTCCTGCCGCTCGCGGCGCTGCCCCTCGCGTTCCGGCTGCGGCCACCGTTCAAGCCGCTGGCCTTGGGCGGCGCGCTCTACTACGGCGCGTACGTGCTGCTGAACGTTCCGCCCTACCACTGGTACTACGGGCCGGTGATCACCGTGGCGACGGTGTGCGCCTGCGCGTGGGCGGCTTCTCGTCGCGTCGCGACCGGAGCCGTCCTCGCGGTGGTGGCCGCTTCCGTGGTCGGGTACGCCGGCTCGTCACGGGAGTTCGCGCCGCTGACGTCGAACTACGCCTCGACCGCTCGTTACGAGGAGATCGGCCGCGATCTGCGTGCGCTGGCCGGTGGCCGGGTGATCGGCAGCGCCGGGGAAATCGGTGTCCTGGCGTACACGTGCGAGTGCGCGATCGTCGACGTCTTCGCCGACCGCGGCCTGCTTCCCGCGGCCATCGAAGCCCGCGGGGCAGGGAATCGCTGGGTCCGCGCGGCACTGCGCGTCGACTACGCGTTCTTCGACTTCGACGTCCGGCCACGCCGTCCCGATTTGGTGCTGCGGCGGCTGCCGTCCCCGCCGCCGGACGCGCTCGCCCACTGGACGCTCGACGCGCCGACACTCGGGAAACAGGAGCTCTACTTGGTGCCGAACTGAGCCTCCGTCAGATCGAGCTCCGCGTGCTCGCCGCCCTCGAAGTCGGCTTCATCTTCGAAGACCGTGCGGGAAAATTCGAACCGGCCCCCGGAACGGGTCCGGGTGAAACGGACACTGCTGGTGAAGAGCGCCCGGGAGAAGAAAGCGCCTTCCTCGAAGACCGACCGGTCGAAGTTCACGATGTCGCGGAACTCCGTGCCGTAGAACCCCACCAGGCCGGTGAAGCGCGTGCCGCGGATGTGGAGCTGACCGACGAACTTGGCGCGGCTGAAGTCGGCGGCGGCCAGGGTGCAGCCGCTCAGCCGGAAGTCGACGAGAGTGGCTCGCTGCAGGTCGATCGACATCCCCGGCCAGTAGCCGGCCTCGTCGTGGCTCAGGTGCGTCTTGAGCAGCTGCTGCACGGCCAGCCGGACGAGTAGCTCACCGTCCTCCGGGTCGTCGGTCAGGTCGCGTGCCGCAGTGCCCCTGAGCCCGACGACCGGGGCCTTGAACGGCATCCGCAAGTACGCGCACAGCACGTTGACGATCGTCTGGCGCTGCTTCGGGTTGTCCTGCCCGAGCCGTTCCAGCGCGTAGAGGCCGCCGAGCCGCACCGGCGCCTTGTCGTTGCCGAGCTGCTCGACGGCCTTGGCGTACAGCTCGGTGACCCGCCGCTCTTCGAGGTCGCGTTCGGTCACGCCCGCGACGCGGGTCGTCTCGGCGAGCTGCAGCTCCATCGTGCGCTGGCGGCGCGTCGCCAGCCACAGCGCGAAGACGCCGCCCGCGCCCGCGCCGACGCCGAACGCCGTCTTGACGGCGTCGATGCGCACCGGCGCGTCCGGCGCTCCCGACCAGCCCAGCAGCAGCCAGAGCAGCCCGGCCGTGACGAGCGCGACGGCCCCGCCGGCCACGGCGACCCACCGCCACTTGAGGACCGGCAAGGCTCAGACGGCGCCGTACTGGCGGTCACCGGCGTCGCCGAGGCCCGGGACGATGAAGCCCGAGTCGTTGAGGCGCTCGTCGATGCTCGCGGTGACCACGCGGACCGGCAGGCCGGTCTTTTCCAGGTGCGCCAGACCTTCCGGCGCGGCGAGCGCGCAGATGGCCGTGACGTCGTCGGCGCCGCGGTCGGTGAGCAGCCGGATCGTGTACTCCATCGAGCCGCCGGTGGCGAGCATCGGGTCGAGCACCATGACCGGCCGGTCGGCGAGCGACTCCGGCAGCGACTCGAGGTACGGCGTCGGCTTCAGCGTCTCCTCGTCGCGCGCGAGGCCGACGAAGCCCATCTGCGCGTCCGGGATCAGCTTGTGCGCCTGGTCGGCCATGCCGAGGCCGGCCCGCAGCACCGGGACGAGCAGTGGCGGCTTGGCCAGCGTGTAGCCCTCGGTGCGCGCGACCGGCGTGTGGATCCGCTCGGTCTTGACCGGCACGTCGCGCGTGGCTTCGTAAACCAGCATGACGGTCAGCTCGTGCAGCGCGGCCCGGAACGCGGCGCTGTCGGTGCGCGCGTCGCGCATCGTGGAGAGCCGGGCCTTCGCTAGGGGGTGATCGACGACGTGCACATCCATGCGGGTCAATCTAGCCGTTTCGCGAAGCTCTTCACCCAGCCGCGCTGCCAGGGGGTTTCGACGGCGCGTTCGTGGTAGTGCTCTCTGGTCCAGGCGACGGCTCGGTCCGCGGGGACGCCGGAGAGGATCGCGAGGCAGGCCATGACGGTGCCGGTCCGGCCGGCACCGCCGTAGCAGGCGACTTCGACGGTCTCGGTCTGCGCCCTCTTGTGCAGGGCCTTGATCTGTCGGCGTGCTTCGCCGGGATTCGCCGGCAGCAGGAAGTCGGGCCAGGTCACCCACTCGTGCGGCCAGGTGATGCCCCCGCCGTGCTTGCGCCGCAGCCGGCTCGTGCCCAGGTAGAGCCCGAAATCCGGCTCGGGTTCGGCGGGTCTGGGGCGGGCCAGTCCTCGCCCTCGGATACGGGTGCCGTCCGGAAAGTCGACCATAGGGGTCAGTGTCCTCCGGAAGATGGACACCGTGGGTGGTTTTCGCCGCTAAGCTCCGCCGGGTGAGCGAACTGACGCCCGACCAGATGCGGGCTTCCGACGCGGACCGCGAACGCGTCGCCCAGGTGCTGCACAACGCCCTCTCGGAAGGGCGGATCACGGTCAACGAGCTGGAAGAGCGCCTTTCGACGGTCTACGCGGCGAAGACGGTCGGCGAGCTCAAACCGGTGACGGAGGACCTGCCGTCGACGTCGGGGGCGGTCCAGCCGGCGACCACGCGGGCCCTGGGCTTCCCCGACCAGCGCATCGGCGGCCACCCGGGCAGCCCGGTGTCGATCGGCGTGATGTCCGGCGCGGTCCGCAAGGGCAGCTGGGTCCTCCCCCCGCAGCACACGAGCTTCGCGTTCTGGGGCGGCACGGAGATCGACCTGCGCCAGGCCCGGTTCGCCGACCGCCAGTGCACGATCACCGCGGTGGCGATCATGGGCGGCATCACGATCACGGTCCCGGACGACATCAACGTCGACGTGACGGGGATCGGGTTCATGGGCGGCTTCGTGCTGGAGGACAAGTCGGGGGCACCACCGGCACCGCCCACCGCGCCGACCGTGAAGATCAACGGGCTGGGGTTCTGGGGTGGCGTGGTCGTGTACCGGAAGCCGGCGAAGCGGGACGAGCCGCCGCAGATCGAAGGGGCCTGACCTCGACGTTGTGACGCGGCACGCACCCAGCGTCACAACCAACGGGGGCTCGCACTGTCGGACCCGCCGCCTAGACTCAGGCGCATGACAGCCACGACCAGCACGTCAGCGGCGCCGGCCACCCCGGCACCGCTGGTGGACGCGACTCGCGACGACGCGAGCCTGCGCCGCTTCCTGCTCGGGCTGCCCGGTGTCGACCAGGTCGGCGTCGAGCAGCGCGCGGCGGGCCTCGGCACGCGCAGCATCAAGAAGGCCGCCAAGCGGTGGGCCATCGACACCGCCATCTCCATGGTCGACCTGACCACCCTGGAGGGCGCCGACACCCGGGGCAAGGTCCGGGCGCTCGCCGCGAAGGCCGTCCGCCCCGATCCCGAGCGGCAGGACACCCCGCGCGTCGCCGCCGTCTGCGTGTACCCGGACATGGTCGCCACCGCCGTCGAAGCGCTGGGCAACAGCGGCGTGCACGTCGCGAGCGTCGCCACCGGCTTCCCCGCCGGGCGCACCAGCCGCGAGATCAAGCTGGCCGACACCAAGATCGCCGTCGACGCCGGCGCGCACGAAGTCGACATGGTGATCGACCGCGGCGCCTTCCTCGAAGGCCGCTACATGGACGTCTTCGAAGAGATCCAGGCCGTCAAACAGGCCTGCGGCGACGCCCACCTGAAGGTCATCCTCGAGACCGGCGAGCTGGCGACCTACGACAACGTGCGCCGCGCGTCGTGGCTGGCGCTGCTGGCCGGCGGGGACTTCATCAAGACCTCCACCGGCAAGGTCTCCCCCGCCGCGACGCTGCCGGTCACGCACATCATGCTGCAGGCCGTCCGCGACTGGCACGTCCGCACCGGCGAGCTGCGCGGCGTCAAGCCCGCGGGCGGCATCCGGACCACGAAGGACGCGATCAAGTACCTGGTCGCCGTGCACGAGGTCGCCGGCGAAGAGTGGCTGACCCCGGACCTGTTCCGCTTCGGCGCGTCCAGCCTGCTCAACGACCTGCTGCTGCAGCGCCGCACCCAGGTGGACGGCCACTACAGCGGCCCCGACTACGTGACGGTGGACTGATGCCTGTTTTCGAGTACGCACCGGCGCCGGAATCGCGCGCCATCGCGAACCTGAAGGACTCCTACAAGCCCTTCATCAACGGCGAATTCGTCGACGGCTCGGGTGAGCCGCTCAAGACGATCAACCCGGCCACCGAAGAGGTGCTGGCCGAGGTCGGCACCGCGTCGAAGTCCGATGTGGACACCGCGGTCAAGGCCGCGCGCAAGGCGTACGACTCCGTCTGGTCGAAGCTGCCGGGCACCGAGCGCGCGAAGTACCTGTTCCGCATCGCGCGGCTGATCCAGGAGCGCTCGCGCGAACTGGCCGTGCTGGAAAGCCTCGACAACGGCAAGCCGATCAAGGAGTCGCGCGACTCCGACGTCCCGACGGCGGCGGCGCACTTCTTCTACCACGCCGGCTGGGCCGACAAGCTGGAGTACGCGGGGTACGGCGCCAACCCGCGTCCCCTCGGTGTCGCGGGGCAGATCATCCCGTGGAACTTCCCGCTGCTGATGCTGGCGTGGAAGATCGCGCCGGCGCTCGCCACCGGCAACACGGTCGTGCTGAAGCCGGCCGAGACGACGCCGTTGACCGCGCTGGTCTTCGCGGAGATCTGCCAGCAGGCCGAACTGTCGCCGGGCGTGGTGAACATCCTGCCGGGCGCCGGCGACATCGGCGCGTCCATTGTGGAGCACGCCGGCATCGACAAGATCGCCTTCACCGGCTCGACCGAGGTCGGCAAGGCGATCCAGCGCCAGGTCGCGGGCACGCCGAAGAAGCTGACCCTCGAACTGGGCGGCAAAGCGGCGAACATCGTGTTCGAGGACGCGCCGCTCGACCAGGCCGTCGAGGGCATCGTCAACGGCATCTTCTTCAACCAGGGCCACGTCTGCTGCGCGGGCTCGCGCCTGCTGGTCCAGGAGTCCATCGCCGAAGAGGTGCTCGAGAAGCTGCACCACCGCGTCTCGACGCTGCGCATCGGCGATCCCCTGGACAAGAACACCGACATCGGCGCGATCAACTCGGCCGAGCAGCTGGCGAAGATCCGCGGGCTGGTCGAGTCGGGTGACGCCGAAGGCGCCGAGCGCTGGACGAGCCCGTGCCCGGTGCCGGACCGCGGGTTCTTCTTCGCCCCGACGGTGTTCGCGAACGTCCACCAGTCGATGCGGATCGCGCGCGAGGAGATCTTCGGCCCGGTGCTGTCGGTGCTGACGTTCCGCACGCCGGACGAGGCCGTCGCGAAGGCGAACAACACGCCGTACGGGCTGTCGGCGGGCATCTGGACCGAAAAGGGCTCCCGGATCCTGTGGATGGCGAACCAGCTGCGCGCCGGCGTCGTCTGGGCCAACACCTTCAACCGCTTCGACCCCGCCGCCCCGTTCGGCGGCTACCAGGAATCCGGCTTCGGGCGCGAAGGCGGCCGCACCGGGCTGGAGGCGTACCTGAATGTCTGACCGGATTTCCGTCGCGAAGACGTACAAGCTCTACATCGGCGGCAAGTTCCCGCGTTCGGAGTCCGGCCGGGTGTACCCGGTGACGGACGCCAAGGGCAAGTTCCTGGCGAACGCGGCGCACGCGTCCCGCAAGGACGTCCGCGACGCGGTGGTGGCGGCCCGCAAGGCATTCCCGGGTTGGGCCGCGGCGACGGCGTACAACCGCGGCCAGGTGCTGTACCGGGTGGCCGAGGTTCTGGAGGGCCGCCGCGACCAGTTCGTCGCGGAGGTGTCCACTTCGGAGGGTCTGGCCCCGAAGAAAGCCGAGTCCATTGTGGACGCGGCGATCGACCGCTGGGTCTGGTACGCGGGCTGGACGGACAAGATCGCGACGGTCCTCGGCGCGGCGAACCCGGTGGCGGGCCCGTACTTCTCGTTCACGGTCCCGGAGCCGACGGGTGTGGTGGGCGTTTTGGCACCGCAGCAGTCGTCCCTGCTGGGCCTGGTCGAGGTGCTGGCCCCGGTCCTGGCAACGGGCTCGACGGCGGTGGTGGTGTCGAGCGCGGAGCGGCCGCTGCCGGCGATCACGCTGTCGGAGGTCTTGGCGACGTCGGACGTCCCGGGCGGCGTGGCGAACATCCTGACCGGGCGGGCGGCGGAGCTGGGCCCGTGGCTGGCGTCGCACGGTGACGTGAACGCGCTGGACCCGACAGGAGCGTCGCCGGAGGACCGCGCGGGGTTGGCGCGCGAAGCGGCGAACACGGTGAAGAGGGTGCTGACGGTCCCGGCAGCAGAGCCGGACTGGACGGCGGCGCCGGACATCACCCGCCTGCGGAGGTACTTGGAGGCGAAGACGGTCTGGCACCCGCTGGGCGTCTGAGCTGCCCGAACGGAGGCCACCACCCACGCCGGGTGGTGGCCTCCGTCGCGCTCGGGCCCGATCGGCTGACGCTCACCCCGATCACCGGTACAGTCCCTGCCAGGTACGCAGCGTGACGCATCGGGGAGGGTGCAGGTGCCGGACGACGAAGAATGGGCGTTCGAGGCGGAGACCGACCTCTGGGACGACGGCGAAAGCCCACCGCCGTCCGAAGCCGAGCCGGAACCGGACGGCCCTGCCGGACGTGACGAGGATTCGGTCGTGACGGTGACGGTCTCACCCGGGGGCGAGGTCCGGCAGGTCAGGCTCGCCGAGGACTGGAAGAGCAAGGTCGACCCCCGAGGCCTGCACTCGAGTGTGCTGACCGCCGCCAACGCGGCGACCATCGACGCCCTGGCGCAGCGCGCCCGGGAAGTCCAGGAGAACCCGCTGCCGCGACCACCGGCCGACGCGGACGAGACACCGCTCACGGCTCAGGACGTCCTCCGGCTCGAGGACGCGGTGCGAGCCGAACTGGAACAGTTCTCGACCCGGATGTCCGCAGCCGGCACTGGCGTCGTCACCGCGGAAAGCAGCGGCGGCCATGTGAGCGGCAGCGCCCGAAGCGGCCGTTACCTCGGCCTGGACCTCGACGCGACCTGGGCTTCGATCGCCCGCAATGCCGAGGTCGAGAGCGAGTTGCTCGACGTGCTGCGCACCCTGCACCGCCGATCGGCTCCCTCGGACTTCGCACCGCAGCCGCAAAGTCCCGCCTACACCGAACTGATGGGGTTGCTGGCCGACCCCGCCCGGCTCCTGCGCCGGGTCGGCCTCACCCCGCCCACCGGCCACCTCGAAGGACGTGATCGCCGATGAGCGACGTCGAAGTCGCCCTCGAAGCCCTCCGCTCGGATGCCGCGACCTGGGATCAGGCAGCCGACAACCTCAACCAGGTGCGTGGCATCGTGGCACCGCTGGAACTCACCCCGGCGGACGTCATGAGCTACGCGTCCGTCAGGGGCTTCGACCGCCGTTACAACGACATGCGCGCGAAGCTCGACCGCTTGCTCGCTCAAGGCTCCGAGAACTTCCGCGGCATCGCAGGCAGCCTGCTCAACGGCGCCACCATCTACGAACAAGCCGAAGCCGGCCACGCGAGCCGCCTCGGCAAGCTCGACGGGCACTGAGGGGAAGATCATGACTGCACCCGGCGGTACCGCGATCATCGATCGGACCCTGGACGACCTGCGCGCCATCGAAGAGAAGTTCGGGGAGTTCATGGACAAGGTCCGCGATCTCCTCGAATGGGTACCCAGCGCCCTCGAGGCCCTGGTCCAGCCGGTGATCGACCTCGTGAACCACATCAACGAGAAGTTCGCCGCCTACCGGCGGGCAACCGAGCAGTTCTGGACCGAACGAGGCGATCCCGACAAGCTCAAACAGGTCGGGCAGCAGTGGATCGAGGAGTTCTCGCACACGGTCGACGAGATCGCGAGCACGCTGCACCTGGACAAGCTGAAGGCCAACATCCAATGGAAAGGCCGGGGCGCCGAAACCTACAAGGTCGCGGTTCAGGCGCAACTCGAGCACCTGGACCCAATGAAGGACCTCGGCGAGCAGATGCGCGACTCGCTCACCAGCCTCGCCAACGGCATCGAATCCTTCTGGCTCGCCATGAAGATAATCGTCGGCGGACTTCTCGCCGCTCTCGTGTCGGCCATCCTCAGCGCGCTCACCGTCGTGGGCCTGCCGCTGACGCTCGGGATCATCTCGGCAGCGATTTCCATGGCCGTCGCCGCGATCGCCGGCACCGTCGTCGCGATCGAGACGCTGCTGGACGTGATCGAGACCGAGCAGAACTCCATCCAAGCCAAGGTCGACGCTCTCGGCGACCAGTGGGAACGGACGAACACCACGACCATGTCGCACCCCGGCGACTGGCGGATCAACGAGTGACCATGGCCGACTTCCGGATGGACCCGCGGGCCTACGTCTGGATCCCTCCCCGCCTCGCCGCCAAGCTGAAACGGACCCTGCCGCTCCTCGGCGCCGTCACCACGGTTGTCGCGCTGGCCATGTGCGTCGCCGTCCCCGTCATGGGCTACACCCTGCCGACCAGCGAGAACGTCACCAACGGCATCTCCGTCATGCTCGGCATGTTCAGCGCCGTGCTGCTGCTCATGTCCGGCATCGCGCTGCTGTTCGCGCCGACCTGGGTCGAGGTCGGGCACCACCCGGGCGGGACCGGCCACATCCTGCGGCTCCGGCCGGCTTCCATGTCCGTCGGCCCGCTGTGCGGCGGCGGCGTCTCGGTCGTCGTCCTCCCGCTGTTCTACCTCTTCTACAGCAGCGGTTTGACCTGGTCGGAGCCTCAGGCGGAGGGTGACGTCCAGATCACCTTCGGGATTTTCGTCTTCCTGATCATGCCGCTGATCGCGTTCGCGCTCGGGGTCGTCGACGTCGTCGTCGGGTGGCCTGTCCTCCGGCCCTCCCCGCGCACCATCCAGCGGTACGCCCGCTAGCTCATCGTCACCGAGAAGTCCGTCAGCGTGAACCGCGCCTTGCCCCCGCCCGTCGAACAGAACTCGATCCCGTACCCGATCTGGTTCACCGTCGGATTGGGCGGGAGCAGTCCCTTGCCGATCGCCCAGGCGATCATCGCCTTCAGGTCGATGCTCCCCGAATACTGCGTCGACCGGGACACGAACGCCACGTACCCGTCGTCGTCCGCCCACACGTCGTACGTGAAGCCGCCCGCCGTGTACGTCGTCAGCTTGTCGCCCGATGGCTGCTGCTTCAGGTTCTCCGTCCACACCATCAGCTCGCTGACGCCCGGTCCGTCGCCCACGCCGTTCAGCCACAGGTCGTACGCCACGTCGTAGATGCCCACGCCCGGGCCGCGGCCGGCGAACGTCGAACGGATCACCGAATAGTCGTTGACCGGTTTCCCGTTCTGGTCGTTTATGTCCTTGTGGACGTTCGGATAGGTTTTCACCGACGTCGAGTCGGGTTGGCTGGATTCGACGTACCAGTTGTCGTACGCGCACGCCCGCAGTGTTTCCGGGCCCGCCTCGTCCGTGTTCCACATGTTGTTGTGGACGTAGTAGCCGCCGTCCGACCAGCCGCCGTCGGGCTCGGACGTCGTGAACTCCGGGCTGCGGCAGCCGCGCACCGGGGTCGTCGACGGCGGGGTCGGAGTCGGTACCACCGAACGAGAAGCGACCGACGTCGGCGGTGCGAGAGCAGTACTCGACGAAGGCGAGGGCGAAGACGGCGACGGCAACGGGGACGAAGGCGAAGAAGCCGGAGCCGCCGCGCCGGCGACCGGACCCGCGCCACAGCCCGTCACGACCAGAAAGGGAATCGCCAACAACAAAATTCTTCGTCGCATTTTCCCGCCCGCAAGCCACAATTCGGCAGAACGAGGCGGAACCCTAACACGAAAAACGCGGAATCAGGCGTGGTCGGTCACGGGGTCCAGATCGTGCGACGTGAGCGGGCGGCCCGGCAGCTCGGTGCCCGGCCGCGCGCTGAGACCGTCGATCATGATGCCGACGCACCGGCGCGCGGCCATCTCCGCCACGTCCGGGGACTTCGCGCGCACCTGCCGCAGCAGCGTCGCGAGCAGGATCGCGATGTCGCCCGATCCGACGTCGAGCCGCAGCCGGCCCTCGGCCTTCGCGCCGTCGACGAACTCGTCGAGGACTTCGAGGATCTCGTCCCGCAGCCGCCGGACCTCGGGGTCGTTCTTCAGGATCACCAGCGCCCGGTGCGACACCATCGCCAGCTGGATGCTCAGCTGCAGCTCCACCGACTGCCGCAGCAGCCGCTCGAGCGCGCGCCACGCCGACGTCTCCTCGGCGGCGATCGTCCGGGCGTCGACCAGCACCCGCTCGAAGTTGTCCATCGCGACCGCGCGCACCAGCGCGTCCCGGTCCGGGAACCGGCGGTAGAGCGTCCCGACGCCGACGCCGGCCGCGCGGGCGATCTCCTCCATCGGCACCTCGGGCCCGGAGACGGCGAAGATGGTCTTCGCGGCGGCCAGGATCTGGTCGCGGTTGCGGCGCGCGTCCGCCCGCAGGGTGGTCTCGGGGTCTGCCGTCATGCCGTTCGCCTTCCGCTGAATCGCGCGGCCTGATTCTCGCATGGTCAAGCGGCCACGCACCGGATCCGCATCGGGTCACCCGTTAGCTAGTGGACGACTTCCTTCCGCTTCGGTACCTTGGGCCTAGAACCGGAATGTAATCCTCCGCATACTTTACGTCCGCTTTAGGGGGCCCGAAATGACCGAAGTCGCCGAACCCACCACCCAGGGCGACGTCTTCCCGCTCGCCCGCAGTTGCCCGTTCGCCCCACCACCGGCGTACGAGAAGCTGCGCGAAGCGGGCCCGGTCCGGCGCGTCGGCCTGCCCGACGGCTCCGAGGCCTGGGCCATCACCCGCCTGGAAGAGGTCCGGCAGATGCTGACCGACCCGCGGTTCAGCTCGAACCGGTTCAACCCGGGCTTCCCGATCCTGACGAAGCAGGGCCGGCCGCAGCGCCGCCGCTTCACCGCGTCGCTGATCAACATGGACGCGCCGGAGCACACCACCGCCCGCCGCGAGGTCGTCGGCGAGTTCACCGTCAAGCGCATGAAGGCGCTGCAGCCGCGGATCCAGCAGATCGTCGACGAGCACATCGACGCGATCCTGGCCGGCCCGAAGCCCGCCGACCTCGTCTCCGCGCTGAGCCTGCCGGTGCCGTCGCTGGTCATCTGCGAGCAGCTCGGCGTCCCGTACGCCGACCACGACTTCTTCCAGTCGCGCAGCTCCACCCTGCTGAACCGGGAGGTGACGCAGGAAGCGCGGATGCAAGCCGTCGAGGAGATGCAGGGCTACCTCGACCAGCTGGTCAGCGCCAAGGAGGCCGACCCGACCGACGACCTGCTCGGCCGCCAGGTCCTCAAGCAGCGCGAAGAGCACGGCGACGTCGACCACGACTCGCTCGTCTCGCTCGCGTTCCTCCTGCTGCTCGCCGGCCACGAGACGACGGCGAACATGATTTCGCTCGGCACCGTCGCGCTGCTGGAGAACCCGGACCAGCTGGCGATCATCAAGAACGACCCCGGCAAGACGCTCGACGCCGTCGAGGAGCTGCTGCGGTACTTCACGATCGCGGAGTTCGCGACCTCCCGCGTCGCCACGGCGGACGTCGAGATCGGCGGGCAGCTGATCCGCGAAGGCGAGGGCGTCCTCGGGCTGAGCTACTCCGGCAACCGCGACGAAACCGCGTTCGAGGACGCCGACAAGCTCGACCTCGAGCGCGGCGCCCGCCACCACGTCGCCTTCGGCTTCGGCCCGCACCAGTGCCTCGGGCAGAACCTGGCCCGGATGGAGCTGCAGATCGTCTTCGACACGCTCTTCCGCCGCATCCCGGAGCTGAAGCTGGCCGCGCCCGTCGACCAGCTCCCGTTCAAGCACGACTCGCAGATCTTCGGTCTTTACTGCCTGCCCGTGACCTGGTGAAGGGGGACGCCATGACCACCGTCGAACAGCACGAGTTCCCGATGACCCGCACCTGCCCGTTCGCGCCGCCGCCGGCGTACGAGGAGATCCGGGAAGAGGAGGCGGTCTCGAAGGTGGGGCTGCCCGACGGCGGCTGGGCCTGGGTGGTCACCCGGCACGAGGACGTCCGGACCGTGCTGAACGACCGCCGGTTCAGCGCCGACCGCCAGCACCCGGACTTCCCGCAGCTGGTCAAGGGCGGGTTCCGGCGCCAGGGCGACGAGCGCACCATGATCACCATGGACGCGCCCGAGCACGGGCCGGCGCGCAAGGCCGTGCTCGGCGAGTTCACCGTCCGCCGGATGGAGGCGCTGCGGCCGCGGATCCAGGAGATCGTCGACACGCAGATCGACGCGCTGCTGGCCGGGCCGAAGCCGGGTGACCTGGTCGAGGCGCTGTCGCTGCCGGTGCCGTCGCTGGTGATCTGCGAGATGCTCGGCGTCCCGTACGCCGACCACGGCTTCTTCCAGGAGCACACGGCCAAGCTGATCAAGCGCGCGACGCCGCCCGAGGAGCGACGGGCGGCGTTCGACACCATCCGCGGTTACATGGCCGACCTCATCGCGAAGAAGGAGGACAACCCGCCGGACGACCTGCTCGGCCGGCAGATCGTCAAGCTCCGCGAGGACGGCACCTACCGGCGGGAGTCGCTGGCCGCGACGGGCTTCCTGCTGCTGGTGGCCGGGCACGAGACGACGGCGAACATGATTTCGCTGTCCACCGTGGCGTTCCTGCAGAACCCGGAGCAGCTCGCGGCGATCAAAACCGACCCGGGCAAGACGCTCGACGCGGTCGAGGAGATGCTGCGCTACTGGACGATCGTCGACGCGGCGACAGCGCGCCTGTGCGTCGAGGACGTCGAGGTCGGCGGCCGGCTGATCCGCGCCGGAGAAGGCGTGCTGGCGCTGGGCTACGCGGCGAACCGCGACCCCCGGGCGTTCGAGAACGCCGACGAGCTGGACATCGAGCGCGGCGCGCGGCACCACGTCGCGTTCGGCTTCGGCCCGCACCAGTGCCTCGGCCAGAACCTGGCCCGGATGGAGCTGCAGATCGTCTTCGACACGCTCTTCCGCCGCGTCCCGACGCTGGCGCTGGCCGCTTCGGTGGATGATCTGCCGTTCAAGGACGACGCGAACATCTACGGGCTGTACCGGCTCCCGGTGACCTGGTAGAGATCGGACTGCCATCCCACCACAGGAAAGAAGGACCATGAAGATCATCGCGGACACCGGCAAGTGCGTCGGCGCCGGGCAGTGCGTGCTCACCGAGCCCGCGCTGTTCGACCAGAGCGAGGACGACGGCACGGTCATCGTCCTGAACGAGACGCCCGAGGGCGAGCTGGTCGAGAAGGCCCGCGAAGCGGTGCACGTGTGCCCCAGCCAGGCCCTTTCCCTGCAGGAGTGACCTGGGAACGGCCACCTCGCGGGTAAGGGGTTCCCGCGAGGTGGCCGTGGCCTGAACTTTTCAGGAGAGACGCAGCGTGGTCTCCGGGTGGAAGGCGTGGGTCTCGCCTTCGCCGCGCAATCCGACCCGGACGTTGTCGCCCATCCGGGGCGGGGTGCGGCCGTCGACCCGGACGACGAACCGGTCGTCGCCCACCTTGCCGTGCAGGTACGCGTCCGCGCCCAGCTCCTCCACCAGCTCCACCACCAGCTCGAAGCCGCCTTCGGAGACGAGCTCCAGCGACTCCGGCCGGACACCGAAGACCACTTCGCGCAGGTCACCGGCCGCGGCGACCACCGAACGCGGCAGCGGCAGGACGACGTCACCCAGCTGCACGCCGCCCTCGGTCAGCGGCAGCGTCGCCAGGTTCATCGCCGGTGAGCCGATGAACCCCGCCACGAAACTGTTCTTCGGGTTCTCGTACAGCTCCCGCGGCGTCGCGCACTGCTGCAGGACGCCGTCCTTCAAGACCGCCACCCGGTCGCCCATCGTCATCGCCTCGACCTGGTCGTGCGTGACGTAGATGGTCGTCGTGCCCAGCCGCTGCTGCAGCTTCGCGATGTTCGCGCGGGTCTCCACGCGCAGCTTCGCGTCCAGATTGGACAGTGGTTCGTCCATCAGGAACACGCTCGGCTCGCGCACGATCGCCCGGCCCATCGCGACGCGCTGCCGCTGCCCGCCGGACAGCGCCTTCGGCTTCCGGTCCAAAAACCGAGTCAGGTCCAGCATCTTGGCGGCTTCGGCCACCTTGGCGTCGATGTCCGCTTTGGACAGTCCACGCAGTTTCAGCGCGAAGCCCATGTTGTCGGCGACCGTCATGTGCGGGTAGAGCGCGTAGGACTGGAACACCATCGCGATGTCCCGGTCCTTCGGCGGCAGGTGCGTGACGTCCCGGTCGCCGATGTGGATGGCGCCCTCGTCGATGTCCTCCAGCCCCGCGAGCATCCGCAGCGCCGTCGACTTGCCGGACCCCGACGGTCCGACCAGCACCAGGAACTCCCCGTCCGGGACCGCGAGGTCGAGCTTGTCGACCGCGCGAACCTCCTGCGCGCCCGGGTAGATCCGCGACGCCTGCTCGTAACTGACTCCGGCCATGGCTACTTCACCGCTCCCATCGACAGCCCGCGGACGAGGTGGTTCTGCGCGATCCAGCCGACGATCATCACCGGCAGCGAGGCCAGCAGCGCGGCGGCGGAAAGCTGGGCCCAGTAGAGGCCCTCACTGGTGATGAACCCGACGAGGAACACCGGCACCGTGCCGGCCCGCGCCGCCGTCAGGTTGACCGCGTAGAAGAACTCGGTCCAGGAGAAGATGACGCAGATCAGCGCGGTCGCCGCGATCCCGGGCGCCACCACCGGCATGATGATCTTGCGCAGCAGCGTCGGCAGGTTCGCGCCGTCGATCCGGCCCGCCTCGATCATCTCGTGCGGCACCTCGAGGAAGAACGACCGCATCATCCAGATGGCCAGCGGCAGGTTCATCGACGTGTACAGGATGACCAGCGCCCACACCGTGTCCAGCAGCTCGGTGTTCTGGGAGATGATGTACAGCGGGATGATCGCCGCCACGATCGGCAGCATCTTCGTCGAGAGGAAGAAGCCCAGCGCGTTCGACGTGCCCTTCACCGGAGCCAGCGACAGCGCGTACGCCGCCGGGACGCCGAAGAGCAGCACCAGCGCCGTCGAGATGATCGTGACGAACGCCGAGTTGGACAGATAGGGCAGGAACCCGCCGCCGAGGACGTTGCCGATCTGCTCGAACGTCGGGGTGAAGAACAGCTTCGGCGGGTCGGTGTAGGCGTCCGCCTCCTGCTTGAACGCCGTGAGGATCATCCACAGCAGCGGGAAGACGAACAGGATGGCCAGGATCCAGGTCGCGACGGTCAGCGAACCCTTGCCGTACTGCCGCTTGTGAGGGGCGATGGTGGTCATTTGATCCCTCCGCTCACCGAGAAGGTCCGGAACATCAAGCGCAGCGCGAAGGTCGCGACGATCATCGTCAGGATCACGACGATCACGCCCATCGCCGACGACTGGCCGACGTCGAAGCCCTCGAACGCGCGCTGGTAGATGTAGTACGGCAGGTTGGTGCTGGCCGTGCCCGGCCCGCCCTGCGTCATCAGGAAGATCGCGTCGAAGCTGTTCACGATGTAGATCGCGCCCAGCAGCGTCGCCAGCTGCAGGAACCGGGACAGGTGCGGCAGCGTGATGGAGACGAACGTGCGCCACCGGCTGGCACCGTCCACAGAGGCCGCTTCCAGGACCTCTTTGGACTGGCTCTGCAGGCCGGCCAGGATGAGCAGCATCATGAACGGCGTCCACTGCCACACGATCTGCGCCATCACCGACGCCAGCGGGAACTCCGAAAGCCAGTCGACGTCGGTGCCGAAGACGAAGTGCAGCAGCCCGTACGTCGGGTCGAACACCGTCGTCTTCCACAGCAGCGCGCCGGCCGCCGGGAGGATGAGGAACGGCGTGATCAGCAGCGTCCGGACGACGCCGCGGCCGAAGAACTTCCGGTCGAGCAGGATCGCCAGGCCGAGGCCGAGCAGCAGCGCGACGAGCACGCACACCACCGTCAGCAGCACGGTGTTGAGCAGCGCCACCAGGAACGTCGTGTCGCTGAAGACGTCGATGTAGTTGTCCAGGCCGACGAAGTGCCGGGAGCCGGGCCGGACGAGGTTCCACGACTGGAACGAGTAGAACACGGTGAGCAGGAACGGCAGCTGCGTCACCGCGACGACGAAGATCAGCGCGGGCAGCAGCGGCAGCCGCCGTTTGGCCGCCGTGCTCAGGCCTTTCTTTTCCTCGGCCTTCGCGTGGGTGTGGGAGGTGGGGGCATCTACGGAGAGCGTGGACATCACTGCACCGCCTTGTAGGAGTCGCCCACCGTCTGGGCGTAGTCCTGGGACTGCTTCAGGGCGTCTTCGACGGACTCGCGGCCGGCGATCGCCGCCGACAGCTGCTGGCTCACCCGGGTGCCCAGGTCCTGGAACTCGGGGATGCCGACGAACTGGATGCCGGGGTAGGGCACCGGGTTCGCCATGGCCTTCTGCTGGTTCGCGTCGGCGATACCGTCCAAAGTGGGCTTGGCGTAGGCCGCCGCGGCCTTGGCGTAGTCGGGGATCGCGTACGTCGACTGGCGCACGCCCGGCGGGACGCGGTTCCAGCCGTAGGTCGCCCCGACCTTCTGCACGTACGCCTTGTCGGTCATCCAGGCCATGAACTTCCAGGCCGCGTCCTTGTCCTTGGCGACCTTCGGGATGCCGAGCGCCCAGGTGTAGAGCCAGCCGCTGGCCTGGGTCTTGACGACCGGCGCCGGCGCGTACCCGGACTTGCCGACGATCTTGCTGCTCGACGGGTCCTCGTTGGTGCCGGCCATGACCGTCGCGTCGTACCACATCGCGGCCTGGCCCTGGGTGTAGCGGGTGCCGCACTCGGAGAACCCGGCGCTGGAGGCGCCGACTTCGCCGTGCTGGCGGATCAGGTTGACGTAGAAGTTCGCGGCCTCGGTGAACTCCGGCGAGGTCAGCTTGGCGTTCCAGTCCTTGTCGAACCACTGCGCCCCGAAGGTGTTGGCCACGGTCGTGAACGGCGCGAGGCTTTCGCCCCAGCCGGGCTTGCCGCGCAGGCAGATCCCGCTGACACCAGCCGCCTTGTCGTCCAGCTTCGCGGCGAAGTCGGCGATCTGCTGCCACGTCGGCTTGGCCGGCATGGTGATCCCGGCCTTGTCGAAGAGGTCCTTGCGGTAGGCCAGGAACGACGACTCGCCGTAGAACGGCACCGCGTACATCTGGTTCTGGTACGACAGCGACTGCTTGATGCTGGGGATGAAGTCGCCCTCGTCGTAGCCCGGGGTCGACGCCATGTGCGGCTCGAGGTTCTCGAGCCAGCCGTTGGCCGCCCACTGCGGGGCCTCGTAGTTGCTGATCATGACGACGTCGAACTCGCCGCCCTCGGTGGCGGTCGACGCGGTGATCTTCGCGCGGGCCTGGTTTTCCGGCAGCGACACGAACTTCAGGTTGATGCCGGTGGCCTTCTCGAACTCCGGCGCGAGCGAAATCGCGTCCTTCATCTGCGGGTTGGACACGATCGCGATGACGAGCGTGCTGTTGCCCTGGCCGATCGAGCCCGCGCCCGCGCAGCCGGTGACCAGCAGCGACGTCGCGGCGAAGAGGGTGAGGAGCTTACGCACGGCCGCCTCCCGGGAGTACCTGCACCTTGAGGCCCGAGCCGCTGCGCATCTTGGCCAGCGCCTCGGGGTACTGCTCCAGCGGCAACCGGTCCGTGAGCAGCGAGTCGGTGTCGATCGCACCATTCGCGACGAGGTCGAGCGCCGTGCCGAAGCTGTGCAGCACGGCCATCGAGCCGACGATGGTGATCTCGTCGTTGTAGATGCGGAACGGCGAAAGCGCGACGCGGGCTTCCGCCGGCGCGACGCCGAAGACGAGCAGCCGGCCGCCGCGGCGGATCGAGTCGAAGGCGGCTTCGATGGCGGGCGCGGCGCCGGTGGCGTCCACGGCGACGTCGAACTTCTCGCCGTTCAGGTCGCTGACGTCCTTCGCGGTGGCGACGGCGCCGAGGCTCTTCGCCCGTGGCAAGCGGGCTTCGTTGCGGTCGACGACCGTGACCTGCGCGCCGGAGCGCTGCAGCAGCTGCTGCATGATCAGGCCCATGGTCCCGGCGCCGACGACGAGGAAGCGCTCTCCGGCTTCGACCCCGACGCGGCGCACGCCGTGCACCGCGCAGGAGACGGGCTCGACCAGCGCGCCCTGTTCCCAGGTCATCGAGTCGGGCATGCGGTAGCAGGTGGACGACGGGACGGCGACGTACTCGGCGAAGGCGCCGTTGACGGTGTCGCCGGTGGCGCCCCAGTTCGCGCAGAGGTTCCCGTGGCCGGCGCGGCACGGGCCGCAGTAGCCGCAGAACAGGGACGGGTCGACGGCGACGCGGTCGCCGACCTTCCACTCGCCCGGCACGTCCGCGCCGAGCTCGACGATCTCCCCGGCGAACTCGTGCCCGGGGACGATGGGGTACGGGGTGGGCGGGAAGTGCCCGTCCGCGATGTGCAGGTCGGTCCCGCAGATCCCGCACGCTCCGACCTTGACGACGACCTGACGTTCCCCGGGTTTCGGATCGGGCACCTCGCCGACCCTGATCTCACCGGGCCGGTCGACGATGGCGGCACGCATGCCTAGCCCCTTTCTCGCGCTCATATGAGCGGCGTTGACCTATGGCGTCGAGAACATGTGAAGGCATTAGAGGTCTGACGTCGGTGTTACGTCAACCTTTCGGGCAGATTTCGCGCTATAGTGCTCAGATGAGCGCTTCTCGCAAGGGTGCTTCGCTCTCGGAAGCGATGCTGCTCGCCACCGTCGCCCGGCGCTTCTACGTGCAGGGACGCTCCAAGCTGGAGATCGCCGACGAGTTCGGCGTCAGCCGGTTCAAGGTGGCCCGGATGCTCGACACGGCCATGGAGTCGGGCCTGGTCAGGGTGGAGTTCTCGCTGCCGGCGCCGGTTGACCTGGCGTTGTCGGACGAGGTGCGCTCGGCGTACGGCCTGAAGCAGGCGCTGGTGCTCGAACGCTCAACCGAGCGGGAGCCGCGGGAGGTGGTCCGGGCCAAGATCGGGACGTTGGCGGCCCGGCTGCTGGAGGAGATCGCGACGCCGTCGGACGTGATCGGCTTGTCGTGGGCCCGGTCGGTGAACGCGATGACGGAGGCGATCCGGTCGTTGCCGCGGTGCCCGATCGTCCAGCTGTGCGGGGTCCAGGCGGGGATGGACATGCGCGGCCGCTCGGTGGAGACGGTCAGCCGCGTGACGTCGGTGTCCGGCGGCGACGCGTACCCGATCTTCGGGCCATTGGTGCTCCCGGACCGGCGCACGACCGAGACGTTGCGGCGCCAGCCGGGGATCGCGGAGACGTTCGGCCAGTTCCGGTCGCTGACCAAGGCGGTGGTGAGCATCGGGGCGTGGCAGCCGGGCGAGTCGACGGTGTACGACGCGTTGGACGAGGCCGAGCGCGCGGCGATCGCGGCTCGCGGGGCCACGGCGGAGGTGGCGGCGCGGTTGTTCGACGCGTCCGGGAACGCCTTGTCGACGGGGTTGGCTCATCATGTGCTGGCGATCAGCCATGAGGAGCTGATGGCGGTGCCGGAGGTGATCGCACTGGGGTACAGCAGGCCGAAGGCGGCGGCGGTGGACGCGGTGCTGAGGTCGGGGATGGTGTCGACGCTGATCACCGACGCGGCGGCGGCGGTGCCGTTGCTGGCGCTGGCGGCTAAGAACCCGCCCACGCCGGGTAGCTGAGCACAGGGGCTCGCCCGCTTGGCGGCCGAGCGGCGCGGCCCACCTGCCCGGCTGCGCCTGGTGCCCGAACTGCACCACCCGCCCCGGCCGGCCCCGCCCCGCGGCGAGGCGAGGCGAGGCGAGGCGAGGCTTTCTCACCCGGCCATGCCACGCGAGCCCACCCGCGCGGCCGACCTACTCCCGCGGGAGTATCCCCACCCCGGCCGCGTACTTCCCCTGGCGCAGTTCGCTCTTCCCCGGCTCCGGGGCGAAACCCGGGTCGCGCCCGATGTGCCCGCGTCGGCGCTCCGCGAGCCTGGAACCCGTGAAAACTTCCCCTCGCTGGCGCCACGCCGTGGTCTGGTTGCACGTCGTCTCGTCGGTCGCCTGGATGAGCCAGGCCCTCGCGCTCGTCGTGCTGATGTCGTCGGGCTCGCCCGCGCCGGCCGACCGCCTCGACTCCGTCCTGCTCGCGCCGATGGCGAACGTCTCCGCGTTCACCGGCCTCCTGCTCGCCGGCGCGACCGCGTGGGGCTACTTCCGGCACTGGTGGGTGCTGATCAAGTTCGCCCTGACGCTGATCCAGCTCTACGCCGGGATCTTCCTGCTCTCCCCCGCGCTGCGCGAGTCCGCCGACACCGGCGCCGTCGCGTGGCCGCAGATCGCCGGGGCGTCGCTGATGGCGAGCGCGCTGGCGTTCCAGGCCTGGCTTTCGGTCGCGAAACCGGGCCGCAGAACGCCGTGGTCCCCCACCGCGAAGCCGCCGACCGCGCCGACCTGGATCTTCGTGGCCGGGATCGGCGCACCCGCGGTCGACGTCACCGCCGGGCTGCTGCTCGGCTACCCGCTCCCGGCGTTGTCGCTGGTCACGCTGATCGCGCTCGGTTTTGAGCGGCGACGACGTCGTCGCCGTGCTCAGCGGCCCACCGCCCAAAGCCCTCGATCGGCTCCAGGAAGCTTGAACCCAGCGCCGTGAGCGCGTAGGCGCCTTCGCGGCGCTCGACGAGACCGTCGGATTCCAGGCGCCGCAACGCTTCCGTGAGCACCTTGGCGCTGATGCCGCCGATCGTCCGCCGCAGGTCGACGTGCCGGCGCGGGCCGTCGCGCAACGCCCAGAGCACCACCGGGTGCCAGGTGTTGGCGACCAGGTCGAACGCGAGCCGCGTCCGGCAGTCGGCGAGGAAGTCCATGGTTACCGTTCGGTTCCTTCCCGGGTTCCTACCGTCGTGCTGGTACAGCCAAGCACAAGGAGGCGGCATGCGGATCGGGATCTTCGGCACGGGCGGAATGGCGGACGCGCTCGGCACCCAGTGGGCGCGCGCGGGCCACGAGATCAGGGTGGCCGGGCGCCGGACCGGAACGTGGCGCGAGGTGGCCGCGTTCGCCGACGTGGTCCTGCTCGCCATCCCGTCGGCGGCCATCGGCGAGGTCCTCGCGAAGGCCGGGCCGCTGGCCGGAAAGGTCCTGGTGGACTGCACCAACGACCCGGCGCTGACCGGCGCCCCGGTGGCTTCGCGGATCGTGACGGAGGCCCACGTGGTGAAGGCGTTCAACCTGGCGCACGTGGACGTCTGGCGGATGACGCCACCGGTGTTCGCCGGCCGCCCGCTGTCGGTCCCGCTGTGCGGCGACGACCCGGCGGCGCTGGAAGCGGTGAGCACCCTGGCCCGCGACATCGGCGCAAAGCCGGTGCTCGCGGGCGGCTTGGACCGCGCGGCGTTGCTCGAAGCGACGGCGGCGTTCGCCATCGGGCTGTGGTTCGCGGGCGAGGACGCCCAGGCGATCCTGACGCCGATGGGCTGAGCGTCAGAGGCCGTATTCGATAGCGGTGGCGTCGGTTCCGTACTCGACCGGAGCCGGCGCCAGCAACGCGTACTCCACCATCGATGCCGCCGACGCCGCCGGGGCCAAACCCACCGCCACCGCCGCCGCCACGAAGATCCCCGCCAGCAAGCGCTTCATAGTCCCTCCCAGGCTCCGGAGCCCTCCACGCTAGCCCGGATTCCCGGCTACTCCCCCGGGATTGCGCCGTTGAGCGCAGTGACTGCGTCGATGTCGCCCAGCGCCAGATCCGCCGCCCGGGCGCGCAACGGCCCGCCGCCACGCGGAACCACCGTCACCTCACCCGAAGCCAAATCCGTCACCACCGTGCTCAGCGTCATCAGCTCGTCGCCGTCGGACGCGTTGCGGTGGACCGCCGACGTCAACGCCGAAACCAGCCACTTCGCGTCCGGCGCCACCGGAGCCAGGTGCGCGCACACTTCAGCACGCGCCAAACTCTCCTCCGAAGCCGAATCCAGTGAGGGCGGCAACTGGCGGAAGTGGTTGGTGTGCCACGAAAAACCACTATCCACAGTGGTCACGGCGGTATCGTGCCCGGCCTTCTCGACCACCACCAACGAAGGCGAACCGACCTGGCCCATCGTGTACGCGAACCCGCCGGCCGAAGCGTGCGACCGCAGCACGGAAACCGCTTCCGCGACGGACGTCGCGCGCTGGGCCGTCCGCGCCACGAAGTGGCGGCCCGCGCACGGCGATGGCGTCACCACGTTCACGCTGTCGATCCCCCACACCAGCCCGTGCGTGGTCACCGTGCACGTGTTCGACGGCAGGAACCCCGGGTACCACCACACGCACACACCCGGCTCGCCGTCGATCAGCAGCGTCAGCAGGCGGCCGATGCCGTCGAACACCGGTGCGCCGTCTTCGTTGTGGCCCAGCAAGGAAGGCGCCCACGCCAGGTCCGTGCAGCCCGTCCCGTCGCCCGCGCCCAAGTCGCCGCGCAGGTTGGCCAGCAGCAGGTCGTCGAACGGCACGCCCGCCCCCGCGGCCAGCGCCGTCAGCTCGGCGTACGCGTCCGGGTGCTCGACCTGGGACGCCGACTCGATCGCCCGGAACAGCACCGGTGACCGCCGGGCCCGCGCGGTCACCGGCCAGGCCGGCAGTCCGTCCAGAACGGTCCGGATGTCGGCCGCCGCGTGCGCACCCAGCGCGTGGAAAGCGGCTTCCCGGGGACCTCGGACGATCGTCCAGCGCACGTCGCCGATCCGGTGCTCCCGCACTGTCGCCACCATGGGATCACGATGACTGACCAGTCAGGAATCCGCAACGGTCAGTGCGCGCCCACCTCCGTCACGCGCACCACGGCCATCCCCGCCTCGTCGGACGCGGCCAGGTCGACCTCCGCGCTGATGCCCCAGTCGTGGTCGCCCGCCGGGTCGTCGAAGATCTGGCGGACCTTCCAGACGTCCGGCTGCTGGTCGATCATCAGCAGCTTCGGGCCGCGCGCGTCCGGGCCGGTGCCGAGCGCGTCGTACTCCTCGAAGTAGTCCTCGATCGCGTCTTGCCACGCCTCGGCGTCCCAGCCGGAAGCGGCGTCGAGCTCGCCCAGCACGTTCCACGCCCGCCGCGCGAACAGCTCGACCCGGCGGAACAGCTCGTTGCGCACCAGGACGCGGAACGCGCGCTCGTTGCGCGTCACGCCCGGCGGCGTCGAAGGCGGCTGGTGCGACGGCGGCCCTTCTTCCGTCGGGTGCCGCAGCGCCTCCCACTCGTCCAGGAGACTCGAGTCGACCTGCCGGACGAGCTCGCCCAGCCATTCGATGAGGTCCTGCAGCGGCTCGGTCTTGGCCTCGTCGGGCACCGTGTGGCGCAGCGCGTCGTAGACGTCGGCGAGGTAGCGCAGCACCAGGCCTTCCGACCGGGCCAGCTGGTAGAACCCGATGTACTCCACGAAGTTCATCGCGCGCTCGTACATGTCGCGCACGACGGACTTGGGCGACAGCTCGTAGTCGTCGACCCACGGGTGACCCTGGCGGTAGCTGTGGAACGCGCCCTGCAGCAGCTCTTCCAGGGGCTTCGGGTACGTGATGTTCTCGAGCAGCTCCATCCGCTCGTCGTACTCGATGCCCTCGGCCTTCATCGCGTTCACGGCCTCGCCGCGCGCCTTGAACTGCTGCTGCGACAGCACCGGCCGAGGGTTGTCCACCGTGGCTTCCACAGTGGACACGACGTCGAGCGGGTAGCTCGGCGACTCCAGGTCGAACAGCTCGATCGCGGCCAGCGCGAACGGCGAAAGCGGCTGGTTGAGCGCGAAGTCGAACTGCAGGTCGACGGTGAGCCGGATGATCCGGCCCTGATCGTCCGGTTCGGACAGCCGCTCGACGACGCCGGCGGCGAGCAGCGCGCGGTAGATCGCGATGGCGCGCAGGATCAGCTTGCGCTGCGACGCGCGGTCCTCGTGGTTGTCCTCCAGGAGGTGGCGCATCGAGTCGAACGCGTTGCCCGGCCGTGAGATCACGTTCAGCAGCATCGAGTGCGTGACCTTGAAGCTCGACGTCAGCGGCTCGGGCTCGGCCGCGATCAGCCGGTCGAACGTGCTCTCGGTCCAGTTGACGAACCCCTCCGGGGCCTTCTTCCGGACGATCTTCTTTTTCTTCTTCGGGTCGTCGCCCGCCTTCTCCAGCGCCTTCGCGTTCTCGACGACGTGGTCGGGCGCCTGGACGACGACGTAGCCGTCGGTGTCGTAGCCCGCCCGCCCGGCGCGGCCGGCGATCTGGTGGAACTCGCGCGCCTTGAGGTGGCGCTGGCGGACGCCGTCGTACTTGGTCAGCGCGGAGAACACGACCGTCCGGATCGGCACGTTGATGCCGACGCCGAGCGTGTCGGTCCCGCAGATCACCTTGAGCAGCCCGGACTGCGCCAAGGTCTCGACCAATCGGCGGTACTTGGGCAGCATGCCGGCGTGGTGCACGCCGATGCCGTGGCGGACCAGCCGCGAGAGCGTCTTGCCGAAGCCGGCGGAGAACCGGAAGTCGCCGATCAGCTCGGCGATGGACTCCTTCTCGGCCTTCGTCGTGACGTTGATGCTCATCAGCGTCTGCGCGCGCTCGATGGCCGCGGCCTGCGAGAAGTGCACGACGTAGACGGGCGCCTGGCCGCCGTTGAGCAGCTCGGACATCGTCTCGTGCAGCGGCGTGAGCGCGTACCGGAAGGTCAGCGGCACCGGGCGCTGCGCCGACGTGACGACGGCGGTCGGCTTGCCGGTGCGGCGGGTGAGGTCCTTCTCGAAGAAGGACACGTCGCCCAAGGTCGCCGACATCAGGACGAACTGCGCCTTCGGCAGTTCGAGCAGCGGCACCTGCCACGCCCAGCCGCGGTCGGGCTCGGAGTAGAAGTGGAACTCGTCGGCGACGACCTGCCCGACGGGCGCCTCGGCACCGAACCGCAACGCGATGTTCGCCAGGATTTCGGCCGTGCAGCAGATGATCGGGGCGTCCGGGTTGACGCTGGAGTCACCCGTCATCATCCCGACGTTGTCGGCGCCGAAGATCTCGATGAGCTGGAAGAACTTCTCCGAGACGAGGGCTTTGATGGGCGCGGTGTAGTAGCTGCGGCGGCCCTGCGCGAGCGCGGTGAAGTGCGCGCCGACGGCGACGAGGCTCTTCCCGGAGCCGGTCGGCGTCGAGAGGATGACGTTCGATCCGGAGACGACCTCCATCACCGCCTCCTCCTGCGCCGGGTACAGCTCGATGCCCCGATCGGCCGTCCAGGTCGTGAACGCTTCGAAGAGGGCGTCGGGGTCGGGATCCGCAGGCAGGAGGTCTGTAAGTGTCATCAGACGTCCATCGTGCCATCCGCTCGTCGCAAAGTCGGCAGGGGCGATCGCATCGCGCGTGGTAAACCCGTAGGCTTCGCGTTACCGCGCTTCGACCGGGAGATACGGTGTCGCGCGCACACGGGCGGTACACCGGAGGGCTTAGGAATGGCACAGGACATCATCCCGATCGAACTCGGGCTGCCGCAGGGCGACGTCGTCACCCTGTGGGCCCCGCGCTGGCGGGAAGACGGCGAGGAGTGGGAAGCGTTCCTCGGCGACGAGGACGACCTGTACGCCTTCCCGGACGCCGCGCACCTGGCCGCCTTCGTCCGCACGTCGGAGCGGCACGACCTGATCGACCACCCGGCGTGGGACGCGGTGCCGTCGCTGAACGTGCCCGAGCTGATCCCGGACGAGGACCACACGTACGACCTCGTCGGCGTGCCCGAGCTCGTCGCCGAGGAGCCGGACGTCTGGCACATCGCCGAGCTGGCGGAGATCGTCGGCATCGTGCGGTCGCTCGCGGACGTCTGCGACCTCGAAGAGGTGCACGAGATCCTCGACTCGACCGAGGGCTTCTCGCTGCTGGACCAGGGCACCCTCCCGTTCACCGGGAGCGTCGGCGTCCAGGTGTGGAACGACCTGTCCGAGACGGTGTCGACGAAGTGGGACACCGTGCTGGACGCGATCGACGGCCTGGTGACGGTGCCGGACGTCGACGAGAAGGTCCTCGAGCAGACCGCCGAGGAGCTGGCGGCGTTCCACGAGGAGTCCGCGGAGGCCGAGGCCGGCGCCGAGGGCGAAGAGGACCTCGAGGCCTTGGACTCGGCTTCCGAAGACGACGACGAGGAAGAAGAAGAGGGCCCGGTCGGCTTCTGGGCCGAGGTGGGCATCGACCCGATCAAGATCATCACGTCCGGCGCGGAGTACTACACGCTGCGCTGCTACCTGGACGACACCCCGGTGTTCCTGGGCAGCGAGGGCGAGATCGACGTGTTCACGTCGGAGAAGGCCCTGGCCCGCGCGCTGGCCGACGGCAAGGACCTGGCCGACACGGACCTCGCGGACGTGTCCACGTGGGACGAGGTCCTGGCCAAGGCGACGGCCGGCGAGCTGGAGATCGAGGTCGACCCGGAGAACACGTACGTGCTGACGGGCCTGGACGCGGACATCGCAGAGGGCCCGGAGTCGATCGACCCGACGCAGCTGGAGCTGGCGGTCGAGCTGATCACGGACGCGGCGGACTGGGCGGGCGACGACTCGGCCGAGACGGCGCTGGCGGGCAACGAGAGCCTGGGCTGGCTGGTGTCGTTCGTGCTCCGCCCGGACCCGACGCGCCTCGAGCCGTCGGCGCCGTTCGACGCGGAGCAGAGCGCTTGGCGGAAGCTCGTGGAGGGTTTCGAGAACCGGCTGACGGTGGCTTGATCTTTTTCGGAGGCCGCCTCCCGTGGTTGGGGAGGCGGCCTTCGTCGTCTGCGGTGCCATGAATGAGTCATTCATGTCATCTGGCGTCATGAATGACTCATTCATGACGTCGCCGCCCGGGCCGGCCGCATCCGTCCACAGCCCGGTCCGGTTGTGGACAACTCGGCCCGCCCGTCTCAGCCGCGGCCGGTTCGTGTCGGTGGCGGCCGATACGCTGGAGACGGGGGGCGCCCCCGCGGGCCCTCAGCCCTCCGAAGCGTGTTCCGCGCGCACCGGCACCACCAACACCGCCAACGCCGGGAACACCGCCGCCACGCAGAACGCCAATGCGTACCGGCTGTCCCCGATCACCAACCCCAGCAACGGCGGGGTCAACGACGCCGCGATGTTCTGGCCCGTGTTCTGCGTCCCCATCGCGCGCCCCGACCAGGCCAGGCCCGCCAGTTCCGCCGAGGCCGTGAAGCCCAGCCCGTTGTCCGCCACCGTGATCACCCCCGCCAGCGCCAACGCCAGCAGCACCAGCCACGGCCAGGACGCGTCCCCCACCGCCACCAGCAGCATCACCGCGCAACTCAGCACCGCCAGCTGGCGCATCGGCCGTAACCGGCTGCCCACCCGGTCCGACCACCACCCCGAGCCGAGCCGCCCCGCGGCGCCCAGCACCTGGACCACCGCCAGGTACCAGCCCGCCGACAACGGGCTCCAGTGCTGCACCGCCACCAGGTACACCGGCGCGAACGCCGACACCGCGAACTGGGGCACCACCAGCAGCGCGCTCGCGCCGTGGACCCGCCACAGCGTCGCGTGCCGGTACGGCGACGGCGGCTTCGCACCCGAAGCCGAAGCAGGCGGCCGCGGCGGGTCCGTCACCAGCCACGCCACCAGCAGCGCGACGGCGATCGCCAGCCCGGCCGGCAGCAGGACCGCCGCGCGGAACCCGAAGTGCGCGGCCAGCGGCGGCAGCCCCAGCGCCGCGACGCCCACGCCGAGCGGCTGGGCCGTCTGGCGGATCCCCATCGCCACGCCGCGCTCGGACTTCGCGAACCAGCCCATCACGACGCGACCGCTCGCCGCGTTCACCGAAGCCGTACACGCGCCGGCTGCCAAGAACACCCCAAAGAGCAGCCCGACCGGGTGAGTTCCGACCCCGGCGTACACCAGGAGTAACCCCGAGGCCGCCAGTCCGAGGGCCATGATCAGACGCTCTCCGTAACGGTCCGCAGCCGCGCCCCACACGATCAGGGTGAACAGAAGACCGATGCTCGGCGCCGCGACGACTGTGCCGGCCTCGGCCAGGGTCAGCCCCTCCGCCTCGCGCATGGCCGGGACCAGGAACGGGATGCCGTAGAGGAACGAGCAGCTCGCGGTCTGCGCGGCGAGGCCGAGCGCGAGGATGAGCCACCGCCGTGAACTCGCCTGCACCCGTTCGACCGAACCGTCCGCGACCTGCGCCATCTTCGTCACCGTCTCAATATCTGAGAACAACTTCCTATATGGTGAACGATAGTTGGCAAGGCTAAGGACCGCAAGCACCCAGCGGGGGGTTCAGCTCAGCGCGGCGTACCCGGGCTTGATGACGTCGTCGATCAGCGCGAGCCGGGCGTCGAAATCGATGAACGCGGATTTCATCGCGTTGATCGTGAACCAGCGGAAGTCGTCGAGGCCGTACCCGAAGGTCTCGTGCAGAGTGGTGAATTCGCTGGTCATCGTGCATCCGCTCATCAGCCGGTTGTCCGTGTTCACGGTCACCCGGAAGCGCAGCCGCTTGAGCAGGGCGAGCGGGTGCTCGGCGATCGAGCGCGCCGCGCCTGTTTGGACGTTCGACGTCGGGCAGATCTCCAGGGGGATGCGGCGGTCGCGGACGTACGCGGCCAACCGTCCAAGGTGGACCGTGCCGTCCGCGTCGGTCTTGATGTCCTCCACGATCCGCACGCCGTGCCCGAGCCGCTCGGCGCCGCAATGCTGAATCGCCTCCCAAATGGACGGCAGCCCGAACGCTTCGCCGGCGTGAATGGTGAAATGCGCATTGTTCTGCCGCAAATACTCGAAAGCGTCGAGATTGCGGGTCGGCGGGAATCCGTCTTCGGGTCCGGCGATGTCGAAGCCGGCGACGCCGGCGTCGCGGTAGCGGACGGCCAGGTTCGCGATCTCGAGGGCGCGGGCGTGCTGGCGCATCGCGCAGAGCAACGTCCCGACCCGGATGCTGCCGCCGTTCGCGGCCACCCGGCGTGCGCCCTCCGTGAACCCCGCCTGGACGGCCTCGACCACCGCATCGAGTGACAGACCGCGTTCGACGAACAACTCCGGTGCGTAGCGCACCTCGGCGTAGACGACGCCGTCGGCGGCCAGGTCCTCGACGGCCTCGGCGGCGACCCTGACCAGCGCTTCCTCCGTTTGCATCACGCCGCACGTGTGCGCGAACGTCTCGAGGTAGGAAACGAGTGAGCCGGAGTCGGCCGCCCGGCGGAACCAGGTGCCCAGCTCGGCCGGGTCGGTGGTGGGCAGACCGGCATAACCGGTGGCTTCGGCGAGCTCGGCGACGGTGGCCGGGCGGAGGCCGCCGTCCAGGTGGTCGTGCAGCAGGACCTTGGGCGCGCGGCGGAGCGTCTCGCTGGTCAGAACAGGGCTTTCGTCAGGCATCCCCCAACGGTAACCTCGTTGTCATTCCCCTACATGGCCGTAAGTCTCAGGCTCGGGCTAACCCTCAGCGTTGACGATCATGCGACGAATCGGCCATCCGGGGGCAGCCTCCGCAATAGGCTCTTCACGGGGGCCATACAGACAGCAATTTTTGCAATCGATAAGCTTCGTGGCACGTCCCTCCATTTCCCCGCCGACGAAGGACACACAGCAGTGACCACTGACAACCACATTGCCGCCCCGTCCTTCGACCGGATGCGCAACATGCTGGTGCGCGCGGCCGAAGTGCGTGAGAGCGAGCAGCAGCAGATCTTCGACGCGCTCGACGACATCTACGCCCGCCTCGCGCCGGTGGACTCGCTGGGCGCGGTCCGCAAGCGGCTGTCCGAGATGCCCGACCGCACCGAGGTCGGCGTCCTGGCCGAGCGCCTCGACGAGGCGATGTCCCGCCTCGAGGCCCAGGACAACGCGCTCGCCGCGCTGACCCGCGCGATCGAGGCCCTCCCGGACAAGCTCGCCAAGCCCTTCGCGCAGCTCGACGGCCGCCTCGACGGCGTCGCCGCGCGCTTCGAAGGCGTCGCCGGGCGGATGGACGGGCTCGAGGACAAGCTCCAGAACATCCACCGCCGGCTCGACGAGCTGGGCGGGCACCTCGACAAGCAGGACGGCAAGCTCGACTCGCTGCCGCAGTCGGTGCACGGCCCGGTCCGCGAGCGGATCGAGCAGGCCGAGTCGACGCTGCGCGAGCGCGTCGACACCGCCGACCACGAGCTGCGCGCGAAGGTCGACGAGCTGGACCGCGCCACCAAGGAGCGGATCGGCGCGAACACCGAGGCGCTCAAGACGGCGCTGACCGAGACCGGCGAGATGATCGACGCCTCGGACCGCCTGGAGAACCTGGGCAACCGGCTCGAGACGGTCACCACCCGCCTCGACGAGCTGGCCGGCCGCCTCGACAAGGTGGAGGACGGCTTCCTCTCCGGCATCGGCGACCTCGACGGCGCGCTCAAGAGCGGCCTGTCGAAGGTCGAGGACACGCTGGCCAAGCAGCCGGACTCCGACTCGGTGGACTCGCTGGTCCGCAAGAGCAACGACGAGAGCGTCCGCCGCATCGGCGGCCAGCTCGACGAGGCGATGGCGACGTTCGCGGAGCTGATGCTCGGCGGCGGCCCGACCGTCCAGCAGATCGCCCCGCCCCCGCCGGCCCCGCGCCAGCCGCGCCGCAGCTCCCGCAACGGCCGCGCCCCGAAGCCGGCCGACGCCAAGGCCAAGACGGGCGAAGGCTCGGAAGAAGCCACGGAGTAAGACCGCACGAAGAAGGCCCCCGCCGGCGAACCGGTGGGGGCCTTCTTCGTGCCCGGGAACGTTCGTAGTCACTCGACCGGGTGATCATCTTCGCGACGGTCATCACAGCCAAGCGGGCATTCCGGAAGACGTTCGCCGCCCGCCACCCGCGCCACCCTCGGAGGACCGATCAAGAGGGGGAACCGGGATGAAGCTCAAGAAGACCGTCGCCGTCGTGGCCGCCGCCGGGCTGGGGCTGCTCGGCCCCGGCGTCGCCGAAGCCGGCACGATCACCGTCACCTGGGGTTGCGGCACCTTCGGCGGCCCCGCCGGGATCAAGACCTTCGAGATCACCGTGACCGCGCCCGCGACCGCCGCCGCGGGGCAGTCCGTCACCGTGCACGCCGACGTCACCTTCGTGACGCCGTGGGGGTCCGCCGAGCCCGCCGGGAAGTACACCGGCCGGGTCGGGCTCGACCTCGGCGGGGCGGCGTCGGGCCACGTCGACGCCACCGGCCTGACCAACCCCGCGATCGACGCCGGCGCGCCGTTCCGGATGACCGGCGGCACCGCGCAGGTCACGCTGCCCGCCGCCGGCCCGGTCACCTTCGCGACGACGGGCTACGTCCAGTTCGCCCCGTCCGGGATGTGGTTCTCCTGCGGTGGCGGCGCGACGCCGGTCGCCGCCACCACGCAGGTGTCCTAGCCGCGCACGGTCTCCCGGACGATCGGTCCCGGCTCGGGTGCCTCGGCGGCGATCGAGAACCCGCCTTCGAGCGCCGCCAGCGCCGACGGGACCGCGTCCGGAGTGTCCGTGTGCAGCTCCAGCAGCGGCTCGCCCGCCGAGACGGCGTCGCCCGGCTTGGCCAGGCACAGCACGCCCGCCGCGGCCTGGACCGGGTCTTCCTTCCGCGCCCGGCCCGCACCCAGCCGCCAAGCCGCGACGCCCACCGCGTACGCGTCCAGCGACGCCAGCACGCCCGAAGCCGGGGCAACGACCGTGTGGACGTGGGACGGTGTCGGCAGCGGCGCCGAAGGGTCGCCGCCTTGGGCGGAGATCATCCGGCACCACGTCTCGTACGCCTCGCCCGAAGCCAGCACCGCCGCCGGGTCCGCCGAAATCCCGGCGAGGGCCAGCATCTCCCGCGCCAGCGCGAGGGTCAGCTCGACGACGTCCGCCGGCCCGCCGCCCTGGAGCACCGAAACCGACTCCGCGACCTCCACCGCGTTGCCGACCGCCCGGCCCAGCGGGACGTTCATGTCGGTCAGCAACGCCGTCGTCGGGACGCCGTGGTCGCGGCCGATCGACGTCAGCGTCGACGCCAGCTCACGCGCCTGGTCGAGGGACTTCATGAACGCGCCCGACCCGAACTTCACGTCCAGGACCAGCCCGGACGCCCCTTCGGCGATCTTCTTGCTCATGATCGAGCTGGCGATCAGCGGGATCGATTCCACAGTGGACGTGACGTCCCGCAGCGCGTACAGCTTCTTGTCCGCCGGCGCGAGCCCGGACGTCGCCGCGCAGACCACCGCGCCGACGTCCTCCAGCTGCGCCTGGATTTCAGAAGTGGACAGTGAGGCGCGCCAGCCGGGGATCGACTCCAGCTTGTCGAGCGTCCCGCCGGTGTGGCCGAGCCCGCGTCCGGACAGCTGCGGTACCGCCGCCCCGCACGCCGCCACCAGCGGCGCCAGCGGCAGCGTGATCTTGTCGCCGACCCCACCCGTCGAGTGCTTGTCGACCGTCGGCCGGGAGACGTCCAAAGACAGCCGCTCCCCCGACGCGATCATCGCGTGCGTCCACCGCGAGATTTCGGCGGAGTCCATGCCCCGCAAGAAGATCGCCATCGCCAGCGCCGACATCTGTTCCTCGGCGACCTCACCGCGGGTGTAGGCGTCGACGACCCAGTCGATCTGCTCGTCGGAAAGCGTGCCACCGTCCCGTTTCACGCGGATGACGTCGACCGCGGCGAACCCCGTCACGGCAGGTCGTCCGGGCCGAAGGCGTCCGGCAGGACGTCGGACATCGGCAGGATCCCGCTGGGCGTGTCCACCAGGCACGAAGACCCGCCCAGCTCGAACAGGATCTGCCGGCAGCGCCCGCACGGCATCAGCAGGTCACCGGCACCGCTGCGGCACGCGACGGCGACCAGGCGGCCGCCGCCCGACAGCCGCAGCTGGCCGGCCATCGTGCACTCCGCGCACAGCCCGAGCCCGTAGGAAGCGTTTTCGACGTTGCACCCGGTCACGACCCGGCCGTCGTCGACGATCCCGGCGACCCCGACGTGCAGGCCCGAATAGGGCGCGTACGCATGGGAAGCGGCCTCGATCGCCTGGGAACGCAGCGCGTCCCAGTCCACAGCAGACACTAGTCCTCACCCCGCCGGTACGGCTGCCCGTCGGCCTTCGGCGGCCGCAGCCGCTGCGAAGCCACCGCCAGCACGATCAGCGTCACGAAGTGCGCGGTGTACGGGATCAGGTCGGACGGCAGCGTGTCGTTCGCCCAGTAGATCGCGTACAGCACGCCCGCGCCGACGACGCCGAGCCCGGCCGCGATCCACTGCCGCCGGAACAGCTGCACGACGACGATCACCGCGACCAGGATCACCGCGCCGTACAGCAGCGCGAGCACCGCTTCGCCGCCGCCGGCCAGCTGCAGGCCGTCCGCGTAGCCGAACAGCGCCGCGCCGCCGAGCAGGCCGCCCGGCCGCCAGTTGCCGAAGATCATCGCCGCGAGACCGATGTACCCGCGGCCGTTCGTCTGGTTCTCCAGGTAGTCCGCGCCGCCGCGCAGCAGCACCAGGGACGCGCCACCCATCCCGGCGAACGCGCCGGAGATCACGACGGCGACGTACTTGTGCAGGTACACGTTGACGCCCAGGGACTCCGCCGCGACCGGGTTCTCGCCGCACGACCGCAGCCGCAGGCCGAACCGGGTCCGCCACAGCACCCAGAAGCTCACCGGGACGAGGATGATCGCGATCATCGTCAGCGGCGCCACCTCGGTGACCAGCCCGCGCAGGATGCCGGCGACGTCGGAGATCCCGACGCGCTGCTCCTTCTCCAGGTCGCCCAGCCAGTCCGAGAGGAACGTCGCCGAGTAGGTGTCGAACTTCGGCACCACCGGCGACTGCCGCGGGTTGCCGGAGATCGGCGCGAAGATCAGGTTCGCCAGGTACTTCGTGACGCCGAGGCCCAGCAGGTTGATCGCGACACCGGAGACGATGTGGTTGACGTTGAACGTCACCGTCGCGACCGCGTGCAGCAGCCCGCCCAGCGCGCCGAACGCGAGCGCGGCCAGCAGGCCCGACCACACACCGCCGTAGTAGGAACCCCAAGCGGCGCCCCAGGTCCCGAGGATCATCATGCCCTCGAGCCCGATGTTGACCACGCCCGCGCGTTCGGCCCAGAGGCCGCCGAGCGCGCAGAGCAGGATCGGCAGCGCCAGGCGCAACGCGGTCTGGGCGGTGTTGGACGACGTCAGCGCGGAGACGCCGGTGGAGTACGACGCCGTCGAGATGACGGCGATGGCGATCACGGCCCAGATGACCCCGCGCAGCCAGCCGGGGACCCGGCCCCGGCGCCGGCGCTGCACCGGCATCGTCGAGCCGGATTCGGGAGCGACGTCGGTGATCACACCGCACCCCCTTCGGCGACCGAGGAACCCTTGCGGCCGGCGAGCGCGCGGCCCACCCTCCGTTGTTCGGCCGCGAGGTCGGCCCGGCGCACGACCTCGTACGCCACGACGACCGAAAGCACGATGATGCCCTGCATGATCGTCGCGATCTCCTTGGACACGTTGATCTGCTCCAGCGACACCGCGGAGGTGTCGAGGAACGCCCACAGCAGCGCGCCGAGCGCGATGCCGCCGGGGTGGTTGCGGCCCAGCAGCGCGACCGCGATGCCGGTGAAGCCGTACATCTGGGTCGCGGTGATGCCGTAGCTGTAGTCGCGGCCGAGCAGCTCCGGCATGGCGACCAGGCCGGCCACGCCACCGGAGAGCAGCATCGCGATGAGCGTCATCTTCTTGGCGTTGACGCCACCGGCGGCCGCGGCCGTGGTGGATTCGCCGGACGCCTTCAGCTCGAAGCCGAACCGCGTGCGGTTGAGCATGAACCAGTAGGCCCCGCCGACGATGGCGGCGATGAAGACGAACCCGAACAACGTGCCGGAGCCGAGCGGGATGCCGGGGATCCGGCCCGACGGCTCGATCACGCGGGTGCCGATGTTGTTGCCCCGCTGCACGCCGAACTGGTCGGCGTTGATGAGGAACGCGATGATCCCGGCGACGATCGCGTTGAGCATGATCGTCGAGATGACCTCGCTGACCCCGCGGGTCACCTTGAGGATCGCCGGGACCGCCGCGTAGGCCATGCCCGCCACGACCGCGACCACCAGGATCGCGAGCACGTGGATGACCGGCGGCAGCTTCATCGCGCCGCCCGCGATGGCGGCGACGACGGCGGCGAAGCGGTATTGGCCCTCGACCCCGATGTTGAAGAGGTTCATCTGGAAGCCGATGGCGACCGCGAGCCCGGACAGGTAGTACACGGTCGCGAGGTTCACGGTGTCGACCGCGGTCGAGCCCTTGAACATCTGGCCGATCATCGTGCCGTACGCCTGCAGCGGGTCGGCACCGGAGATGATCAGCGCGATCGCCGACAGCAGCACGGCGAAGACGATCGCCAGCAGCGGTGGCAGCAGTTTGGTGCGCCAGGAAGTCACTCTTCTTCACCCTCCCCGGCGCCGGTCATCGCCGAGCCCAGTTCCTGCGGCGTCACGGTCGCGGGATCGGCCTCGGTGACGAGCCGCCCGCGCAGCATGACGCGGATCGTGTCCGACAGGCCGATCAGCTCGTCGAGGTCGGCGGAGATGAGCAGCACGGCGAGGCCGGCGGCCCGGGCCTGGCGGATGTTCTCCCAGATCAGCGCCTGCGCGCCGACGTCGACCCCGCGCGTCGGGTGCGACGCGATGAGCAGCACCGGTTCGCCCGACAGCTCGCGCCCGACGATCAGCTTCTGCTGGTTGCCGCCCGAGAGCGCCGCGGCCGGGACGTCGATGCCGGGCGTGCGGACGTCGTAGTCGCGCACGATCCGTTCGGTGTCCGCGCGGGCGCCCGCGATGTCGAGCAACTGTCCTTTGGAGACCGGTTCGCGGGTCTGGTACCCGAGCATCCGGTTGACCCACAACGGTTGCGTGAGCAGCAGGCTGTGCCGGGTGCGGTCCTCGGCGATGTAGCCGATGCCGGCCTCGCGCCGCGCCAGCGTGCCCGCCTTGGTGATGTCGCGCGCCTTGCCTTCGGCGTCGACCAGCTCGATGGTGCCGCCGGAGGGCTTGCGCATGCCCATGATCGTCTCGACGAGCTCGGTCTGGCCGTTGCCCTCGACACCGGCGACGCCGAGCACCTCGCCCGCGTGCACGGTGAAGGAGACGTCGTCGAGCGCGTTGCGGTCGGAGCCCTCGGCGCCGAGCGTCAGCCCGGTCAGCCGCAGCACGTCCCGGTCGGTGACCGTGGACTCGCGGGTCTCCGGGCTGGGCAGCTCCGAGCCGACCATCATCTCCGCGAGCTGGCGCGAGGTGATGGTCTTCGGGTCCGCGGTGCCGACGGTGGTGCCGCGCCGGATCACCGTGACGGTGTCGGCGATCGCGCGCACCTCGTCGAGCTTGTGCGAGATGAAGAGGAACGTGTAGCCGTCGGCCTTCATCTCCCGGACGGTCGCGAAGAGCGCGTCGACCTCCTGCGGCACGAGGACCGCGGTCGGCTCGTCCAGGATGATGATCTTCGCCCCGCGGTAGAGCACCTTGACGATCTCGACGCGCTGGCGGTCGGCGACGCCGAGCTCCTCCAGCAGCGTCTCCGGCTTGGCGTGCAGGCCGGTCCGCTCGGCGAGCTCGGCCAGCCGCGCGCGGGCGGCCCGGCCGATGCCGTGCAGGGCCTCGGCGCCGAGGAACACGTTCTCGCCGACCGTGAGGTTGTCGGCCAGCATGAAGTGCTGGTGCACCATGCCGATCCCGGCGCGGATGGCGTCCTGCGGGTTGCGCAGCTTCACCTCTTCGCCGTTGATCGCGATCGTGCCCTCGTCCGGCGGCTGCATGCCGTAGAGGATCTTCATCAGGGTGGACTTGCCGGCGCCGTTCTCGCCACAGATGGCGTGCACCTCGCCGGCGGCGACGGTGAGGTTGACGTCGGAGTTGGCCACCACACCCGGGAACCGTTTGGTGATCCCGGTCAGCTGGACGGCGGGCGCGCCCCGGTCGGGGACGGCCTCGGCCGGGGCCTCGGCAGTGCTCATGGGCGGGAGGATTCCATATCTCTGGAACGCGTGAGGGGCCCGGAGGGAAATTCCCTCCGAGCCCCGACGCGCAATGAGTTACTTCTGCGGCTTGTCCGAAACGGTGATCGCGCCCGAGATGATCTGGGCCTTGTACCCGTCGAGGACGTCCTTGATGTCGTCGACCTTGCCGCCGGAGGTGGCGTAGCCGACGCCGTCGACCTTGAGGTCGAACCGCTTCGGCAGGACGCTCAGGTCACCCTTGGCGACGGCCTGGATGTAGTCGAACACCGCGACGTCGACGCGCTTGAGCATGGACGTGATGATGACGTCCTTGTCGGCGGCGACGGTCTTCTGGTTGTACTGGTCGGAGTCGACGCCGATGGCCAGCGCGTTGCCCGCCTTCGCCGCGTCGAACACGCCCTTGCCCGAGGCGCCGGCGGCGTGGTAGATCACGTCCGCGCCCTTGGCGATCTCGGCCGCGGCCTTCGCGTTGCCCTTCGGCGGGTCCTGGAACCCGGAGAAGTCACCGGCCGGGGTGAGGTACTCGTCCTCGATCTTGATCTTGGACGAAACCGTCTTCGCGCCCTGTAGGAAGCCGGCCTCGAACTTCTGGATCAGCGGGGTGTTGACACCGCCGACGAAGCCGATGTGGCAGCTCTTGCTCTTGTACGCGGCGGCGACGCCGGCCAGGAACGAGCCCTGCTCCTCGGCGAACACCAGCGGCGTCACGTTCGGCAGCGTGATCGAGTCGTCGTCGACGATCGCGAACTTGGTGTTCGGGTACTTGGCGGCGACGGCCTTGACCGAGTCCGCGTAGGCGAACCCGACCGCGACGATCGGGTTCAGGCCCGAGGAGGCCATCTGGTCGAGGCGCTGCTGCTTGGCCGACTCGGCTTCGCTGGCGCTGGCGGTGCTCTCGTTGACCGTCGTGACGCCGAGCTCGCTCTTCGCCTTGTCGGTGCCCGCGGCGGCGGCGTCGTTGAACGACGCGTCACCCCGGCCGCCGACGTCGAAGGCCAGGCCGATCTTCAGCTGGCTGCCGTCGACCTTGCCACCGGCGGCGGCGGTGCTGCTCGACGCGGCGGGCGCCGCGGGCGGCTTCTGCGCGGTGACGCAGTCCGAGCCGGTGCCCGACGAGGCCGCGGTGTTGTTCGAGCTGTTACCACCGCCGGAGTCCTTGGCGCACCCGGCCAGGACGAGCACCCCGGCCATGGCCGCGGCGGCCAGCGCGGTTCCACGCATGCGACGCAACGTGTTTCTCCCTCCCCGCTGATCCAGCGGACGATCAGGGCACGACCCGGCCCACTGCCGGGTCGACCGCCAGACCGTACCCGCCGGACAGGAATGCGCCATAGGAAAGGCACGCTACGTAACACAAACGTTTACTCAGCAGTCTTGCGCGCGACGAACTGGACACCGAACGTGATCATCGACCCCGTTCGGCGCTACTTTCGGCGGGTGGCCGCGCTCTGGGCAGGCTTTATTGCCGCTTTGTGTCACTCAGTGTGCCGGGCCGGCCGAAGGTTGGGCCAGCCCGGTCACTCTGTGAGATGACGTCCGTTCAGGCGCAAGTGAGCCGTGCGGCGGCCCAGTCGGCGCGGTCGTAGGAGTTGCCGTCGCCGCCGTCGGTGACGACGAGCCGCAGGTACTGAGCCCCGTGCAGGTCGGCCGCCACGGGCAGCGCCGGGTCCTGCCAGGTCCGGACGCCGGTCGACGCCGCCTTCGCGCCATCGGCGTAGACCTCGAGCGTCGTCGAGCCCTGCTTGTTCGTCGCCTCGCGTTCGTCGTCCACCCCGACGTCGGCGCTGAACGCCGTGCAGCGGCCGCCCAGGTAGAAGACGACTTCGCTGGGCGCGTGCGCCCCGAGCCCCTTCGGGTAGCCGACGCCGTTGATCGTCAGCGGCTTGCCGTCGCCCGCCGGGATGCTGCCGTTGGACATGTCTCGCTCGACCGGGCCGTAGCCGTTCTTCTCCGCCGCCCAGCGCAGGTCGCTCGCCCAGGCCGGGGCCGTCGGCGGCGCCGACGGGACGGTCAGCTGCTGGGAACCGGCCCAGCTGCGCTGCCCGAAGCCGAGCGCCCGGTACGTGACGCCGCCGCGCAGGACCGCCGCCGTGCCTTCGGTGCCGGCCGGCGGGGTCACGCGCCAGCGCCCGGCCGCGGTGTCCCCGGTGCCCAGCACGAACTCCCGGGGCCGGGCCAGCTGCTCGACCCGCCAGCCGGCGGGCGCGGTGAGCGTGACGCGCGGGTCGAACACCGGGACGCGGGCCTCGTCGGTCGCGGACACCGTCACCTCGAAGGGTTTCCCGGCCGGCGTGATCTCCCCCGGCACGCCGGAGACGGGCGCGGCCAGCTCGAGGCCGGTGCTCACCAGGGGTTCGGCACGCAGCCACGCGCCACCCGCGTGGACCCGGTAGACGACCGTCGAGTGCGGCGGGACCACCGCGGAGAGCCGGCTGGCGGTCTGCAGGTCGCGGTGCGCCCAGAGGTCGCGGGCGGTGTAGCCGGCGGCCTTCGGGAGACCCACGGCGGCCGCGGTGGTGCCGATCGCGGCACTCGACGTCGTCTCGTTGAAGAGGGCGACCGCGACGTCACCGTTCGCGAGGGGCTTGGCGAAGACCCAGTGACCGTCCTGGTTGGACAGCACGCGCGCCTGGACCCCGCGCCGGTCCTGGTCGAGCGCGATGACCTCGGTGTTGCGCAGGACGTCGAAGTTCTCCGGCGACACCTTGCGCAGGTCGGCGCCGATGAGCAGCGGCGCGGCCATCATCGCCCACAGCGAGAAGTGCGACTTGTATTCGTCGGTCGTCATCCCGCCGTTGCCGACCTCGAGCATGTCGGGATCGTTCCAGTGGCCCGGCCCGGCGTATGGCGCGAGCGGCGCGTTCGCCTTGAGGATCTGGACGACCTTCGCCCAGTTGTCCTTGATGTCGCCGGTGGTCCGCCACAGGTGCCCGACGTCCGCGCCCCAGTTCCACGGCTTGTTCTCGCCCCACTCGCAGAGCGAGTACACGATCGGGCGGCCGGTCTTCTTCAGCGCGTCGCGCATCTTCGTGTAGCGCTCGAGCGCCGGCCGGCCCTGGTTGTTGCAGTTGTCGTACTTGAGGTAGTCGACGCCCCAGTCCGCGAACGTCTGCGCGTCGACGTCTTCGTGGTCCAGCGCGCCCGGCTGGGTCTTCGCGCAGGTCAGCGTGCCCGCGCTGGTGTAGATGCCGAACTTCAGGCCCTTCGAGTGGACGTAGTCGGCGAGCGCCTTGATCCCGCTGGGGAAGCGCGCCTTGTTCGCCTGCATCCGGCCGTCGGCGTCCCGCGCCGGCTCGGCCCAGCAGTCGTCGACATTCACGTACTGGTAACCGGCGGCCTTCAGTCCTTTGTCGACGAAGAGGTCGGCGGTGTCGCGGATGAGCTGCTCGTCGACGGCGCAGCCGGTCGTGTTCCAGTTGTTGAAGCCCATCGGTGGAGTCAGCGCCAGTCCGTCCGGCAGCGCTTGCGCGGGAGTGACCGCCACCACGGGCAGCAGCGCCGCGACGGCGATCACCAGGCCGAGTCGTCTCACCAGAACGTCACCCCATCGTGAAAGGTCCGATGTATGTGCGAGCGACAGTAAGAACAGTGCTCCGGCCGGTCAATGATTAACGGACTTCGCCAGCCTTTTGGCGTAGCGCATCAGATATCAGATTTCTCAGAGGTCCGACCTCAGCAGTTTCCGGTGATCGGGACCGCGGCGCCGCCGAGTGCGCTGCGCCACACCACCGGGTGGCGGTGCGCCGGTACCGGTGTCTGGTCCATCACAGACAGGAACCCGGAGGTGAGCCGGGTGCCGGGTGCGGGTCTAGCATCCGATTCATCCAGGCTCGATGACGTTGATCTCGGCACAGCCGCCGTTCCCGCGGCGACAGCGGACCTCACGGCCACCGGGCGCACAGTCAGACGTTGGAGGCCGTTCACCGATGTCCACCACGGCGAGCACTGCCACTGCGGCAGGCGCGAGCGATCGGGCGGGTGCCTCACGCCGGCAAGGGACCTTCTACCGGGGTGACCCCGGCATGTGGTCCTGGGTGCTGCACCGCATCACCGGCGTGCTCACATTCTTCTTCCTGTTCGTGCACGTGCTCGACACCGCGCTGGTGCGCGTGTCGCCGAACACGTACGACCAGGTCATCGAGACCTACAAGACGCCGATCGTGAACCTCCTGGAGGTCGGCCTGGTCGGCGCGGTCCTCTTCCACGCGCTGAACGGCATCCGCGTCATGCTGGTCGACTTCTGGTCGAAGGGCCCGAAGCTGCAGAAGGCGATGCTGTGGGTCATCGGCGTGGTCTGGGTCGTCGTGATGGTCCCCGGTGCGTTCTTCATGCTGAAGCGCACCGCCGAGACGCTCTTCGGGGGTAACTGACATGGCCGACCTCGCGCTCGCGAACCCCCGCACGCCCAAGCGCCCCGCCGCCCGCCGCAGCAACTTCGAGCTCTACAGCTGGCTGTTCATGCGGATCTCCGGCCTCGCGCTGATCATCCTGGTGCTCGGCCACCTGCTGATCATGAACATCCTCGACGGCGGCGTGCACCGGATCAACTGGGGCTTCGTCGCCGGCCGCTGGGCCTCGCCGTTCTGGCAGTTCTGGGACCTGGCCATGCTCTGGCTCGCCGAGATCCACGGCGGCAACGGCCTGCGCACCATCATCGACGACTACGCGCGCAAGGACAGCACGCGGTTCTGGCTGAAGATCCTGCTCTACGTCTCGATGGTGCTGATCCTGGCCGTCGGCACGATGGTGATCTTCACCTTCGACCCGAACATGCCCGCGAACTGACCCCGGAGACCTCCCACCATGCAGTTCCACAAGTACGACGTGGTGATCGTCGGCGCCGGCGGCGCCGGCATGCGCGCGGCCATCGAGTCCGGCCAGCGCGCCCGCACCGCGGTCCTCACCAAGCTC
>NZ_JBGDMD010000016.1:0-156583 GCF_041679295.1 Amycolatopsis kentuckyensis
GCGGCGCCAGCCGGTACCAGGCGTAGACCTCGTACCCCGTGCGGACGAGGTGCCCGTCGATGCTTCGCACCGCGATCGACGGGGTATACGCGGGGATCGCCTGCTCGCCGGTCAGGCGACGGCCCTTGCCGGCCGCCGAACCGTTCCGCGGCGCGCGGACCTGCTCGGGCGGTTGCCATGCGCCCGAGTGCGTCTCCCGACCCCGTTTTCCTCGGCTACCGCCGCGACCGAACAACGACTACCTCCCGGCCCGAGCCGCGTTGCCGCGGCTCCGGCGCGCTCGTGGTGTTCCCTGGGTGAAGGCAGCACCCGGCGGCCCGCCGTGGTGCTGGTACTGCCGCCTCCGTTTGTGCTTCGGCAGCGGGCGCTCGGCCCGTACCCGGACGCGGCTGGCGCTGACCGCGCCACCCGTGCCCGTGGTCACCTCTCTGGGGGTGTTCAGCTCGCGCCCGGCCATCGCGACCACGGTGCCCAGCGGGCGCTCGTGGCTGATCTTGGCGGTGAGCAGCCGCGTGATCACGATGGTGGCGACGAACGCCCAAGCCGTCGAGAAGAACCCGAAGCTCCACCCCGCCCAGCGTTCGATGCCGAGGACGACGAAGAACGCCGGGATGCCGATGAGCCACGCGACGTAGCGGGCTCTCCAGGGAAAAGTCGCTTTCGGCGGGCCGAGCCACACGGCGTCGACCCGGTAGACCTCGTCATCAGTCCTGATCCGCACGCCGCCGCCTCAGCCGGTGAACAGGCCGGCGATCCACTGGCCCACGTTCACGCCCGCGCCGCTGACCGCGAGACCGATGATGGCGAGCGCGATGACCACGCCGGCGAGTCGCCGCATGACACCGGCGTTGTCGCCCTTGCCGCCGCCCAGCCAGAGGAGCAGGAGGGCCACGGCCAGCAGCACCAGGGGGATGATGTTGTCGAGCAGCCACTGGCGCACGTTGCCCGTGCCCAGTTCGCCGCCGGCGGCCAGCGTGTCGAGGGTGGTCAAGGTCATCATCGCGATACTCCCGGTGCGCGGTGGGGCCCGCGCGGCTGTGGCTCAGGCGGTGCTTCGAACATAATGGGGGCTACGAGGGGTAGTGGTCAAAGCGCGCTGCGTAGATGACGGCTGGCTTGTCAACCGGTGTGGCGGGCAGGGCACACGAAAACTCCACGCCCACCATCATCGCGGCAAGGGCCCTCGGGTTAAAGAGAGGGCACCCATCATTCTCAGTGTGCTGACGAACTCACCCCATTGCCCGGGATTTGCTCACTGTGGGTACTGGCACCGTGGCCGTTGTGCGGCCTGAGACAGTGTGACATGACCCGAACGGCCCCGTCGCCCGAGTCCGCTCTGTGACCGTCCTCCGGCCGGTCGGCGGCCATGTCGATCTTGGTGCCCCGAGTTGTCCGTCACACGGCGCTCAAAACCTCACACGCTTTTCACTACATAGCGTGATCTTCGCACTCAGGAGCGGCGCTGGGCGAAAACGCCCTTCGGGAACGCACCGGCCGCGACCACGCGGCGGGTGAGGTCGCGGCCCAGCTCCTCCAGCCGGGCCAGCTTCTCCGCCCCCAGGTGGTCCCACGGCGCCTTCGCGGCGGCCTCGGTGGCTTCTTCGACGCGGTCGCGGAGAGCGACGCCTTCGTCGGTCAGCGCGCCTTCGTCGTCGAGGACCCCGCGGTCGCGCAGGCGCTGCTGGGCGGCCGTCCACTGCTCGTCGCTCCAGCCGCGCGTCAGCTTGGCGGAGTCGACGGTGAACCCGGCGCCGGTGGCCACGTGCGTGACGAGCGCTTCGACGCCGCTCAGGCCGTTGAGGAGGAGGGCGGCGATGTGGCCGTCGCCGCGGTGCTCGCGCAGCAGCGTGATCGCGTGCCAGAGCGCGAGGTGCGGCGGCTCGGGCCAGTCCAGCCCGGCGTGGGCCGCGTAGAGGGGACGGCCTTCGACGGCGCACCCGGCGGTCGCCTCGCGGGCCAGCTCGGCGGCCTCGACGACCTGGTCGCCCTTGATCTCGTCTTCGCCGATGAGCCGGGTCAGGGCCTGGTCGACGCCCTCGAGCCGGGCGGCGAGGACCTGCTCCGGCGTAGCGAGGGTCCAGGCGCGCGGGATCACGCGCGCGACGACCTCGGGGTTGAAGTTGTAGAAGGTGGCGGCGACGACCTCGGGCCCGACGGTGCCCATCGCCGCGGAGCGGCTCGCGAAGTACGGCATCCGGCCGGGCCGCAGCCCGATGCCGGTGAGGGCCTGGTCCACCTCGGGCGCGAAGTACGCCAGAGCGTGAAGTGAGTCGAACGCCGACTTGAACCGCTTCTCGTCACCCGCCATGGGCGCACCCTACTACCGGGTAACCACGCGTGGACAGGCCGAAGGGGACGTTGCGTCCCCTTCGGCCCGGGGCGGACGAGCCGGCATGTAAGCCGGATCCTGTTCCCCGGTCGCTTCACGGCTCGCGGGGCGGCGGCCATCCATCTCGGCCTGCCGTCGCCGGCAGGCTCCAGCGGCCTACCCGCAGGCTCGGACGGGCCGTCCTCGAACGCCTGCGCAGAAGCCCGGGGGCTTCCTCTTGGCCTTGCTCCGGGTGGGGTTTACCCAGCCGTCCCGGTCACCCGGGACGCTGGTGGTCTCTTACACCACCGTTTCACCCTTACCCCGGCCCTCGCGGGCCGCGGCGGTCTGTTTTCTGTGGCACTTTCCCGCGGGTCACCCCGGGTTGCCGTTAGCAACCACCCTGCCCTGCGGAGTCCGGACTTTCCTCGGGCCGGGTGTCCCCGGCCCGCGACCGCCCTGCCTGCTCGTCCGCGGAGAGGATGGTAGCCCAGCGCCGGGATCCGGCTCGGCCGCGGACGCCTTGAATGACTCATTCAGGTCTTGGGAGGTCTTGAATGAGTCGTTCAAGGCGGGCGGGCGCGGCTCGGCGGGGGCGGGTAGGCGCGGGTCGGGGGCGGGGGCGGGTCCGGCTCGGCCGCGGACGTCATGAACGACTCGTTCATCGCGTCCGGCGCACTGAACGAGTCGTTCATGTCGGTTCAGTACCCGGCCGCGGCCCGGCTGTGGTGACTCGGCCGGTCGAGTTCCGGGGGCCGCTGCGGCGGCACCACCGCCGGCGCCGGGTGCTGGCGGGCCAGCTCCGCAGTCCAGTGCAGCACCGCCGCCGGGCTGTCGAGCCCGATCAGCCCGATCAACCGCCCGTCCCGCACGAACCCCGTGATCGGCCGCGTCCCCGGCACCGGGGACTCCAGAAGCACCGTGTCCGTGCCGAGCATCGGCCGGCCGGCGACCTGGATGCGGACGCCGTGCTGCTCCGACCAGTACCGCGGCACCGGTGTGTACGCCGGCGACCCCGTCGGCCCGGCCAGCAGGTTCTCCGCCGCCGCGCGGCTCATCTCCACGGCGTTCAGCCAGTGCTCGTCGCGCCGGGGCGTCGCGTCGTAGCGGAAGTTCGGCCAGCGGGCGACGTCCCCCGCCGCGACGATCGTGTCCGAGCCCAGTACGTGGCACGTCGGCCCGCAGACGACGCCGTCGTCGAGCGGCAGCTTCGCCCCGCGCAGCCACGACACCGCCGGCACGCTCCCGACCGCGACCACCACGCACGCGACGTCGATCGCCCGCCCGTCGGCGAACTCCAGGCCGACCGACGTCGTGCCCGGGCGCCAGCGGCGGATCGTCGTCCCGAGCTCCAGCCGGACGCCGCGGGCGGTGTGCAGCGCGGTGAGCCACTCGCCGATGTCGGGGCCGAGGACGTCGGCCATCAGCGCCCGCGCCCGGCCGATCAGGACCACCTCGCGGTTCATCTCGCGCAGGCTCGACGCGACCTCGCAGCCGATGAAGCCGTCCCCGACGACCGCCACCGGGCCGCCGCTGGTGGCCAGCGCCCGCTGCAGCGCCGTCGTGTCGGACAGGGTCCGGACGACGACGACCCGCGGGTGGCCGTGCGGCGCGCCGGGCATCCGGCGGGGCTCGACGCCGGTGGCGATGATCAGGCCGTCGTAGCGGACCTCCTCGTCGCGCAGGTGCACGACCTGCCGGTTGGGCGACAGCGCGGTGACCGGGCTGTCGAAGTACCACTCCGCGTCGACTTCGAGGGGGTCGGCGAGCAGTGTCTGCGCGCGGCTGACCGCGCCGGTCAGCAGGCTCTTCGACAGCGCCGGGCGGTGGTAGGCGATGTCGGGCTCGGCCCCGAGGACGACGACTTCGCCGTCGAACCCGAGTTCGCGCAGCCGTTCGGCGGCGCGCAGGCCGGCGAGGCCGGCTCCGGCGATGACGATGCGTTCGCTCATCGGGTGGCTCCCAACACGTGGATGGCTCTCGTGGGACAGGCGCGCGCGGCCGCGCGGACGTTCGGTGTTTCCCCGGCACCGGGCCGTTTCTCGTACTCGAGCCGGCCGTCGTGGCCGAGCTGGAAGACCCCCGGCGCCTCGGACTGGCAGACGCCGTAGGAGTGGCAGCGGTCGTCGTCGACGTCGACGCGCAGCGCGGCGACCTCGGGTTCGGGCTCGATGAGCCCGGCCCGGACGAGCACGGCCTCGGGCAGCACCCGCAGGGCCGACAGCAGCACCGGCGGCACGAGCAGGGTGATCCCGGCGAGCCAGACGGCCGCCAGGTGCCCGCTGGAGACGGCGCCGAGCCACGCGTGCACCGCGAGCAGCCCGATGGCGAGGTAGCCGGCCTGGTGGAAGCGCAGCCACCGGCCTTCCCGCGCCCGGCGCAGGCCCGCGGTGACCGACACGGCGACGACCAGCTCGAGGCCCGCGATGCCGAGGGCGTGCCGCGGCGAGCCGTCGTAGAAGGGCAGCAGGAGGTCGGCGACGCCGAAGGGGTCGTCCTCGAGGAAGAGGAACGTCAGCCCGTGCACCGTGCCGGTGGCGAGGGTGAACGCGGCGAGCAGGCCGTGGCCGGTGCGCAGCGCGTCCCGGCCGCTGAACCGGCGGACCCAGCCGGTCGCGGCGAGGACGCCCCAGCACAGCGTGAGGCACATGCAGAGGTAGGTGAGGCGGCCGGACAGCGCGGCGGCCTCGGCGATCCCGGTGTCGTGCGGCGACACCGGGAACAGCGCGGCGGTCGGGGACATGGACGGGCTTACCTCCGGGTGCGCGGCGGGGTCCTGCCGGGGGTTCCGAGCAGGCGGAGCAGGCCGAACGTGGCGACGGCGGCGACGGCCACGAAGCCGGCCCCGAGTGCGATGTCCCCGGCACCGAGGGTGTCGCCGGTGTCGTCTCCGGTGGCGGAGACGAGCAGGGACGTGGTTTCCGCGAGCCCGGTGCTTTCGAGCAGCGTCAGGTGGCCGAGCGCGGTGTCGACGGCGGTCTGGGCGAACGCGCGGACGTCGTCGTCGCGGGTGCCGGCGCGGACCGCGGAGGCGAGGGAGAAGAGGGTGCCGTACTCGGCGCGGAGGCGGTTGACGTAGGCGTGGTCGAACGCGTCGCCGGAGTCCGCGGCCAGTTCGCCCGCCCAGGCGCGTTCCTGCTCGGTCGGCTCGGACGGGAGGGTGAAGGCGAGCCGGTCGGCGACCGCGCGCAGGGCGACGCCGAGGCGGGCCTGGTCGTCGGCGATGCGGACGGCGACCGCGCGGACGCGCCGGTTGGTGGCGCGCTCGGCGGCCTGCCTGCTCGCCGGCGTCGCCCACAGCGCGTGCTGCTTCAGGCGCGTCAGCAGGGTGCGGTCGGTCTGCTGCAGCTCTCCGGCGGAAGCGGGGAGAACGCAGCCGAGCACGAGCGCGGTCGTGGCGGCGAACAAGGCCACGAATCGGAACGGCATCCGTTGTCCCTTCGCGAAGTAGTCCTCACTGGGGGTTACGGAGAAAAGGTGTGACGCGGTTCTCGCCGTCACCTTTTAGTGACTGTGACGTGCGTCACAGGACAGAATTTGAACCAGTCCGGTTATGGCCACCGCTAATGGGGCACGAAAACTAATGCATATGGCCTATTAAGTGTTTGTGCGCTACGCTCCGAAGGCCCCACGGTCCGCCAGTCAGGTGAGGTTGCGAGCTTTATGGAAGCACCGGGCAGAGAAAGTCACGGCCACGTCGGCCTCGCCCCGTCCGCGACCGCGGTCGCAGCGCGCCCCGACGCGGGAGACGACCTCGTCCCGCTGCTCTACAAGGACTTCCGCGCGACCCTGTTCGCGCAGGTACTGGCCCTGACCAACCATGACCGGCAGTGGACCGAGGATGTGGTGCAGGAGACCATGATCCGCGCGTGGCAGCACTCCGGCACGCTCGAACGCGAGCCCGGAATGCTGCGCGGCTGGCTGCTCACGGTGGCGCGCCGGATCGTCATCGACGGCTGGCGAAATCGCCGGGTCCGCCCGCAGGAGGTCGCTCTGGAGATCCCGGAAAACGCCGAACCCACCGACCGTACGGACAGTTCGTTAGCCGCACTAACGATTGGCCGGGCATTGTCGGAACTGGATGAGAAATATCAGGCCGTCATCGTCGAGACGTACCTCGCCGGAAACACGGTTCGGCAGGCGGCGACAATTCTGGGAATTCCCGAGGGAACCGTCAAATCGCGGTTGTACACGGCGATGCGGCAATTGCGGAAAGCGCTCGGGGAAGTGGCGGTCGGATGAGGGCGGAACACCGGACGGCGGCGGCCTACGAACTGGGTGTCCTCGACGACGCGGAAGAGTTCGAAACCCACCTGCGCGGGTGCCCCCGCTGCCGCGAACTCCTGGCGGAGCTCCACCCGGTGACCGAGGCCCTCGATGCGGCGGTCCGGCTCGGGTACCTGCCGAACAGCGGCGGGCCGGCCGGTGGGTTCCCGGCCCCCGGCGAGGTTCCGGCCTCCGGTGCCGGTCTCCCGGCCAGCGGTGGCTCCTCCGCCGGCGAGGTTCCGGCCTCCGGTCCCGGTCTCCCGGCCAGCGGTGGCTCCTCCGCCGGCGAGGTTCCGACCTCCGGTCCCGGTCTCCCGGCCAGCGGTGGCTCCTCCGCCGACAGCGACCCGGCGTCCGGTGGCGCCGTCCCGCAGCCTGACACCGGCTACCCGGCGCCGAGCGGCGGCGCGGCCCGGGGCCGGAAACCGGGTGTGTTCTCGCGCCGGCGGGGGATGGCCGCCGGCGCGCTCCTGCTACTCGCGCTCGGGGCGACCTCGACGGTCGCCCGCGCTGCCCGGCCGGCCACCGCGAGAGCCTGGTTCGCAACCGCTGCGTCCATCGTCTCCCCTGCTCAGGTCGTGGCCGGAACCGGCCGTGACCTGCGGGATCCCCCGTGGCGGGCCGGTTTCCAGTAGTCTGCCCCAACCCAACATGAAAGTCCTTACGGTGGATACCGAAGTAAATCCCGAGCACCCCGTCAGCGGGGCTTCGGTACCGAAGCGCCCCGCCCCGCGGCTCCCCGGCCGCGAGCCCGAGCTCAGCCGTCTGACCAGCCTGTTCCCCGTCGCGCTCGGCGGCACGGCCGCGAGCGCGGTGCTGGTCGGCGAGTTCGGCATGGGCAAGAGCGCCACCCTGCACGCCACCGCCGCGCTGGCCGCGGACGCCGGCTTCACCGTCGCGATCGCCACCGGGTCGCGGCTGGAGAGCCACCTGCCCGGCGGGCTCGCCCGCCAGCTGGCCGACGCGCTGGACCCCGGCTCGGCGCGGCTCCCCGCCGAGTGCGGCCCGGCCGGCGAGAGCGAAGCGCTGGACCGCTTCTTCCGGATCGTCCGCGACGCGACCGAGCGGGGTCCGCTGTTCCTCGGCATCGACAACGTGCACCTCGCCGACGCCTGGTCGATGCGCTGCCTCGCCTACATCCGGCACCGCGTGCTCGACCTGCCGGTGTTGATCATACTCACGTCCTTGATCGGCCACCCGCCGCACCGCGAGGTCGCGCTGCTGGAGATGGCGGGCTGCACGCCGGCGACGATCACCCTCAACGGCCTCGGCGACGCGGGCGCGGCGGAGATCCTCGGCCTCGCCCAGGGCGAGCTCGCGACCGCGTGCCGCGAGGCGACCGGCGGCAACCCGTACCTGCTGCAGGCGCTGCGCCCGCGGCTGCTGCCCGGCGCGGACCCGCAGGACCTCGGGTCGTCGCTGATCGGCCAGGTGCTCCACACGCGGATGGCGGAGTTCCCGCACGCGCCGGCGATCCTGCACGCCGCCGCGATCCTCGGCGAGGACGCCGGCTTCGACCTGCTGGCCCAGCTCGCCGGCGTCGACGAATTCGAAGCGCTGCAGGCGATCGACACCATGGTCCGGCTGCACGTGCTGAACAACAGCAACCGGCCCACGCTGACCTACCCGTTCGTCCGCAACTCCGTCCTCAAGGACATGCCGAAGACCACGCGCGCGGTCAACCACGCGCGGGCGGCGAAGCTGCTGTCGGAAGCCGGCGCGCCGGCCGAGCGCGTGGCCGCGCACCTGCTCGACGCGACGTCGATCCGGATCCCGTGGGGAGTCGACGTGCTGCGGCTGAGCGCGCGCAACGCCGTGTTCTCCGGCCGGTCCGAGCTCGGCGCGCGGTACCTGCGGCGGGCACTCGAAGAGCGGCTGACGTCGGGGCGCCGGGTGGCCGTGCTGCTGCAGCTGGCGCACGCGGAGTTCCAGGTCGACCCGCCCGCCGCGGCGCAGCGCGTGCGGGAGGCCGTCGACACGATCGGCAACCGCGACACGGCCGCGTTCATCGCGTCGGCCATGCTGCTGTCGCTGTGCGGCGGCCAGGACGCGCGGCTCGCGATCAGCGCGGCGGGCCAGATCGCGGCGCGGCTCGACGCGGGCGGGCCGGACGCCGTCTGGCCGCTGCTGTGCATGACCTACCTCGCCGAGGCCGGCAGCCGGCTCGGGCCGCCGCCGGAGTTCCGCGACTTCGAGGAGCAGTGGGCGCCGCTGACCGACCCGGCGGCGCAGCGCAGCCGCTCGGCGCTGCTGGCGCTCGACGCCGTCCGCAGCGGCGAGTCCGCGCAGGACGCCGTCGCGCACTTCGCGGACGCGATGACCGGCGACGACGGCGAACTCTTCGAGCAGCACTACTTCTTCACGCTGGCGACGTCGGTGCTCGCCGACGAGCCCACGCACGTCGACCGGCTGTGCCGCGTCCTCGACGTCGAGCGCGAGCCGTGGGACGTCCATGTCCCGCACGGCGCGCTCCCCACCCTGGCCCGCGGGATCGCGCTGCAGGCCAGCGGCGACCTGCAGCGGGCGAGCGTCCACTTCGAGTCGCTGCTGCGCCGCTTCGACGAGCGCGGCGGGACGACGACGTGCCCGGTCGGCGTGCTGTGCGCGGCGAAGCTCGTCGAATGCTGGGTGGACCTGGGCCGGTTCGAGGCGGCGACGTCGCTGCTGGACCGGATGGACTTCGTCGCGAGCCAGGGCCTGTTCACCCACACCTACCTCCTGTACGCGCGCGGCCGCCTGCGCGTCGCGACCGGGTACACGCGGTTCGGGTTCGAGGACCTGCTCAGCTGCGGGCGCCGGCTCGCGCACCACGGCATGCGGTTCCCGGGGTTCGTGCCGTGGCGCGCGCACGCGGCGCGGGCGGCGTTGGCGCTGGGCCAGGCCGACGACGCGGCCCGGCTGGCCGAAGAGGACATCAACGCCTCGGCGCGTTGGGGCGCGGCGCGTCCACTGGGCACGGCGTTGACGACGATGGGGCTCGTCCGCGAGGACGACGAAGCCGAGCGCGCGCTGACGAAGGCGATCACGACGCTTCGCTCGTCACCCGCCCGGCTGCAGCTGGCGACGGCGCTGACCGAGCTCGGCACGCTGCAGGCGCGGCACGGCCAGTCCGAGAAGGCCATCGAAACCTTGCGGCAGGCCGTCGAGCTGAGCGAACACTGCGGCGCGCGTCCGCTCGCCCGGCGCGCGGCGGAGGAACTGCGGTCGGCCCGGCGGGCGCTGACCCCGGCGAAGGACAACGAGCACGGCCTGACGCGGCAGGAGAACCGCATCGCCGTCATGGCCGCGCAGGGGCTGACCAACCGCGAGATCGCGACGGCGCTGCACCTCACGCGGCGGACGGTGGAGCTGCACCTGTCCGGCGCGTACCGCAAGCTCGGCATCCCCGGGCGCGCGGAACTCGGTGGCGCACTGGCGAAGTCGCAGCGCGGCGGGTGAGTTCCCACCGCGTGGACGCGCGTTGACCGTCTCCGGCGCCGTTGCTCTACTCGGGCCATGTCCCTCGAAGAGCCGTTGAAATTCGCCTACTGGGTCCCGAACGTGAGCGGTGGCCTCGTCACGTCCGACATCGAACAGCGGACGGACTGGGGTTACGAGTACAACAGAGATCTGGCTGTGCTGGCCGAGAACAGCGGGTTCGAGTACGCGCTCTCGCAAGTGCGCTACACGGCCAGCTACGGTGCCGCGTACCAGCACGAGTCGACCGGCTTCAGCCTGGCGCTGCTGCTGGCGACGCAGCGGCTCAAGGTGATCGCGGCCGTCCACCCGGGACTGTGGCACCCCGGGGTACTGGCGAAGTTCATCGCGAGCGCCGACGTGATCTCGGGCGGCCGCGCGGCGGTCAACGTGGTGAGCGGCTGGTTCAAGGGCGAGTTCACCGGCCTGGGCGAACCGTGGCTGGAGCACGACGAGCGTTACCGGCGGTCCGAGGAGTTCATCCGCGTCCTGCGGGAGCTGTGGACGAACGACCACGCCGAGTTCCGCGGCGACTTCTACCGCATCCACGACTTCGACATCAAGCCGAAGCCGGTGGCGGCCCCGCACCCGGAGATCTTCCAGGGCGGCAATTCCACGGCGGCGCGGAAGCTGGCGGGGAGCGTGTCGGACTGGTACTTCAGCAACGGCAAGGACTTCGACGGGTTCAGCGAGCAGGTCTCCGAGGTGCGGGGTTACGCCTCGGAGAATGCGCGAACCGTCCGATTCGGACTGAACGGGTTCGTGATCGCGCGTGAGTCGGAGAGCGAAGCTCGCGCGGTCCTGAAGGAGATCGTCGCGAAGGCGAACGTCGAGGCGGTCGAGGGGTTCCGGTCGGCGGTGGCGCAGGCCGGGAAGTCCACTTCGGACTCGAAGGGCATGTGGGCGGACTCGGAGTTCGAGGACCTCGTGCAGTACAACGACGGGTTCCGGACCAAGCTGATCGGGACGCCGGAGCAGATCGCGGACCGGGCGATCGAGTACAAGAAGCGCGGGGCGAACCTGCTGCTGCTCGGGTTCCTGCACTACCTGGAGGACGTCGAGCACTTCGGGAAAGAGGTGCTGCCGGTGATCCGGGCGAAGGAACAGGACCTCGCCCGCGGCGCGGCCACCCCGGAGCCGCTGGGGGTCTGAACCCTCGCCCGCGGGGGCGCCCCCCGTTTTCCACGCTACCCGAGGGCACCGACAAAACCGGCGGGCTCGGCGTCGATTAGCGTGGGTGCGTGAACTTCTGGGCCGGGGCGGGAAGCCTGGCGCTCCTCGCCGCCGTGCTGGTCTTCGCCATCGTGCGCCCGCGCGGCTGGCCCGAAGCCGTCGCCGCGGTGCCGGCCGCCGGGCTCGCGCTCCTGCTCGGCCTCGTGCGGCCGGAGGCGGCCGGGGACCGCGCCGTCGAGATCCTCCCGACCCTGGGCTTCCTGGCCGCGATCCTGCTTTTGTCCTTTTTGGCCAGTGTGGACGGCGTCTTCACCTGGCTCGGCAACCGCCTGGCGGAGGCGTGCCACGGCAAGCCCCGCCGCCTGCTCGTCCTCACCTTCGCCGCGGCGGCCGGGGTCACCGCGATCCTCAGCCTGGACGCGACCGTCGTCCTGCTGACCCCGGTCGTCCTCGCGACGGCCACGAGCCTCAAGCTGCCGCCCCGCCCGCACGTCTACGCGTGCGCGCACCTGGCCAACTCGGCGTCGACGCTGCTGCCGGTGTCCAACCTGACGAACCTCCTGGCCTTCGCCGCGTCGGGGCTGACGTTCGCCGGCTTCACCGCGGCGATGGCGTTGCCGTGGCTGGTCACGATCGCCATCGAGCTGCTGGTGTTCCTTCGCTTCTTCGCCACCGACCTGCGCCCGCGCGAGACGGCCGACCCGAAGCAGCACCTGGAGACGCCGACGTTCGCGCTGGTCATCCTGGGCCTGACCCTGGTCGGCTTCGGCGTCGGCCAGCTGGGGCACGTGGAGCCGGTCTGGATCGCGACGCTGGCGTCGCTGATCCTCGGCGTCCGGGCGCTGGCGATGGGCAAGATCAAGCCGTGGCAGCTGGTCACCGAGGCGTCGCCGCAGCTGATCTTGTTCGTGCTCGGGTTGGCGGTGGTGGTGGAGGCGGTGTCGGAGCACGTCCTCGGCGGGCTGCTGCGCGACGTCCTGCCGACGTCGACGGGCCTGCTCGACCTCCTGGTGGCGGCGGGGGTGGCGGCCCTGCTGGCCAACCTGGTCAACAACCTCCCGGCGACGCTGATCCTGCTGTCGGTCCTGGGCCCGCACCCGGCGCCGGGCGTGCTGCTGGCGGTCCTGCTGGGGGTGAACATCGGGCCTAACGCGAGCTACTTGGGCTCGTTGGCGACGCTGCTGTGGCGCCGGACGCTGCCGGAGCACCCATCGGCGAAGACGTTCCACGCGTTGGGGGCGATCACAACGCCCCTGTGCCTGGTAGCGGCGACCGGGGCGTTGTGGCTCAGTCTGGGTCTGGTGACGTGACGGTCAGCCGGGCATCGTGATGGTCTGGCCCGGCTTCATCGTCGCGCCGCAGTCGTCCAGGGGGCCGCCGAAGCGGTCCGCCGCCACCGCCGGGATCGTCTTCGCCGCGTACTCCTGGGCCGCCTTCAGCTTCGCCGGGTCGGTCACGGCGTCCTTACGCACCCAGTCGCCGTTGCGCAGGCCCTCGATCGGCGACGAATAGATCAGCACGTAGTCGCGGTCCAGCCGCGGGTCCAGCGCGATGCCGTTGCCGGCCGCCCACGGGCCCCACGAGTGGATGAACGTCGGCTTCACCGTGTCGAACACGTAGTTGCGCAGGCCGGCCAGGTCGTTGTCGTGGACGAGGTCCGCGATCGGCTTGTTGACCAGGCCCGCCATGTCCACCAGCTCGAGCCGGCTCGTCATCGACGACCCGCCCAGGTCCGGCAGCAGCAGCGACGCTTTCTGGATGCCCAGGATGTCCGCGTACGTGTTGAACCCGCGGCCGAAGCGGTCCGCCACCAGGCACGCCGTGATGTTCGGGTTCTTCGCGAACTTGTCCGCCGCGGCCGCGAACCCGACCGCCGTCGGCACGAACGCCCCCACCAGCACGACCACGATCCCGATCCGCAGCAACGCCCGCCGGTGCTTCAGCAGTTCGCCTGCCGAGAGCGTGCCCGCGATGATGGCCAGCGGCCAGATCGGGCTGGCGAACCGGTGCTGGTACATCCAGTCGGCGACCATCACGCCGTACGCGACGATCCCCAGGCCCAGCGGCACCAGCAGCGCGATCAACGACCGCCGCCACGGCGCCTTGACCAGCGCGAACACGATCACCAACGCCAGCAGGACGACGCCCGCCCAGCCCGCGTAGCCCGCCAGCTCGAACGGCCGCTTCAGCGCGTCGATGCCGGGCAGGCCCTGCTGCTTGGCCACCGACGGGTTGGCCAGCAGCCGGCCGAACTCCGCGTGCCGCCAGACGACGTACGCGCCGAACGGCACGGCGAACGCCGCCACCGACAGCAGCGCCAGGCGGAAGCTCTTCCAGAACAGGCCGCCGCGCAGCAGGAACAGCGCCGCCAGCGGGTACGCGCCCGCGTAGATCAGGCCCTCGGGCCGGGTCAGGGCCGCGAACGCGACCATCACGCCCGCCCACAAAGCGACCTTCGGGGTCAGCAACACATCACGCTTCACGGAAACGAACAGCGTCACCGCCAGCGTGACGACGGCGAACGCGAACAGCGAGTTCTCCAGGCCGGACACGACCCAGATGACGAACGACGGGACCGTCGCCAGCGTCAGGCCGGCGATCAGCGTCGCCAGCCACGCGAAGCGCGTGAAGATCTGCTTCGCCGCGATGTAGCAGGCGGTCAGGATGCCGCCGGTGAACAGCAGGCCCAGCGCCTTCGGGAACAGCACGTAGTCGGGGATGCCGAAGATCGCGCCGTGGTCGAAGAGGCCGACGAGCTTGCCGAGGCCGAGCAGCACCATCCACGTCGGGTCGGAGAAGCCCTCGACCGGCGGGGCGCCCGGCTGCAGCACCGGGCCGAGGCCGTCGGCGAAGCTGCGGGCGTAGGAGAAGGTGATGGCGGCGTCGTCGACGATCCAGTGGCCGTAGCGGGTGGCGTGGGCGGCGACCGCCGCGACGCCGGCGAGCACGGCCAGCACCGGCGCCAGCCGCGCGCCCCAGCCGCGCGTGGTCGTCGCGGGTGCCGGGTCCTCGGGGACGTCGCTCGGGGAGGTCTCGGTGAGTGCGCTAGCCGTCATGTCCTCGTCACTGTTCCGCCCGCAGGCTTCTGCCGGTGGGATACGCGCGAGCTGGCGCCCCCTGAAGTGGACCCAGCTGTGGATCCGCCACCGCGGCGACGCGGTCGAGACACTGTAGCCAATACCCCATCCGGGGTCGGCCACGCGTCGGCATTGACCGTGATCCACCCCACATTTCAGCCGGTCAGGCCAGGTGCGAGGTGTCGTTGACCAACCGGACCGAAGCGTTCCCGTCCGGGTAGAACTCGACGATCGACAGCGACGCCAGATCCAGGTGCAGCCGGAACAGCAGCTGCGGCCCCGCGTCGAGGCCCATCCGGAGCAGCGTCTTGATCGGCGTCACGTGGCTGACCAGCACCAACGTCCGGCCGCCGTGCTGGGCGATCAGCTCGTCGCGGGCCTTGCGGACGCGCCGGTGGACAACGTCGAAGCTCTCCCCGCCGGGCGGCGGCACCGAGCTGTCGCCCAGCCACGAGGAGTGCAGTTCGGGGTCGCGGTCGGCGGCTTCGGCGAACGTCAGGCCCTCCCAGTCGCCGAAGTCGGTCTCGATGAGGCCGGGGTGGGTCTCGACGCGGCCGCCGAGCGCGTCGGCGACGGCCTGCGCGGTCTGCTTGGTCCGGGTCAGCGGCGAGGAGACGATCGGGACGGCCTCGCCGTCGACGACCAGGCCGTCCATCGCGGCCAGCCGCTTCGCCGCCGCGGCGGCCTGGGAGCGGCCCAGCTCGGTCAGCGGGACGTCGCCGCGGCCGGAGTAGCGGCGCAGCGCCGACATCTCCGTCTGGCCGTGGCGCAGCAGGAGCAGCCGGGTCGGGGTGCCCTTCGCGCCGGTCCACGCGGTCGTCGCGCGGTCGGGCTTGCGGGTGGGCAGCTTCGGCAGCGTGGGCTTCCCGGCCGCCGCGTCCATGGCCTCGTTGGCGAGCCGGTCGGCGTGGGAGTTCTGGGCCCGCGGGATCCACTCGTACTTGACGCGCGAGAAGCCGGCGGCCAGCTGCTTGGCGCGCTCGGCCAGCGGCTGCATGTCCGGGTGCTTGATCTTCCAGCGTCCGGACATCTGCTCCACCACGAGCTTCGAGTCCATCCGGACGTCCACAGTGGACGCCCCGAGTTCGGCCGCGGCGGTCAGGCCGGCGATGAGCCCGTTGTACTCGGCGACGTTGTTGGTGACGACGCCCAGGCTTTCCTTGCGCTCGGCGAGTACCTCGCCGTCGGTGTCCTTGACGACCGCGCCGTAGCCGGCCGGGCCCGGGTTGCCCCGGGAACCGCCGTCGGCCTCGACGATGACATGCGACGTCACAGACCCGACTCCATGGTCCGGACCAGGATCGCGCCGCAGTTCTCGCACTGGATGACGTCGTCCTCCGGCGCGGCCTTGATCTCGGCGATGGTGTTGCGGTCCAGCTCCAGCTGGCAGGCGCCGCACCGGCGGGCCCGCAGCAGCGCGGCGCCGATGCCCTTGTGCTCGCGGACGCGCTCGTACAGCTTGAGCAGCGGCTCCGGGAAGCGCGGCAGCAGCTTCGCGCGGTCTTCGTCGCGACGCGCGCGGGTGGTGTCCAGGTCCTTGAACGCCTCGTCGCGGCGGGCGACCGCGGCGGCGACCGCGGCCTCGGCCTTGTCGACCTCGGCGCCGGTGCGCTGCGCGTCCAGGCCGAGGGCCTCGCGCTGCTCCATCAGCTCCAGCAGGTCGTCCTCGAGCGCGCTCTGGCGGCGCTGCAGGGTCTGCAGCTCGTGCTCGATGTCGGTCATCTGCTTCGAGTTGACCGACCCGGACGCCAGGAGCTTGCGGTCGCGGTCCTCGCGGGCGCGCACCGACTCGATCTCCTTCTCCTGCCGGGCGATCTCGCGGTCGAGGTCGGAGGCGGCGGTCTCCACGGACACGAGCGCGTCGCGGCGTTCGCGGGCGGTCTTCTCCCCCGCGTCGATCTCGGCCAGCTCGGGCAGGGTGCGGCGGCGGTGCGCGGTGCGCGAGAGCTCGGCGTCCACCTTGGCGAGCTCGAGCAACTGGCGTTGCACGGCGGGTTCGGCCTTCACGGTGCTCCTCTAAATCGATGTGCGCTCGGCGCGGACGTTCCACGGGTCGGTGTTCCGCGTGGAGACGTAGCTGTCGACGTTACCCGCAAACGCTCGCGCCACGACCGCCGAGGCTTGCCCGCACCAGGGCCATTCGCTGGCCCAGTGGGTCAGCCCGACCAGCGCGGGCACGGCGCCGGGGTTCGCCAGGTGCTCGCCGGCGGGGTGATGCCGCAGGTCGGCGGTGACGTAGGCGTCGACACCGGCCGCGGTGGCCTGCTTCAGGTAGGAGTCTCCGGCGCCGCCGGAGACGGCGACGGTGCGGATCGCGCGGTCGGCGTCGCCGGCACCGAGGACGCCGGGCACGGTCGCCGGCAGGGCGTCGGCGACGCGCTGGACGAACCGCGCGAACGGCTCGGCCTCGGGCAGTTCGCCGACGCGGCCGATGCCGGAGACGCCGTCCTGGTTGGGTTCGAGCGGGCCGGTGACGCGCAACCCGATCGCTTCGGCGAGGGCGTCGGACACGCCGGGGTCGGCCGAGTCGGCGTTGGTGTGCGCGCAGTAGAGGGCGATGCCGTCGCGGATCATCCGGTGGACGAGCGCGCCCTTGGCGGTGTCGGCCGGGACGCCGTGCACCCCGCGCAGCAGCAGCGGGTGGTGGGCGACGATCAGCTGCGCACCGAGCGCGGCGGCCTCGTCGACGGTTTCGGCGACGGGGTCGACGCAGAAGAGCACGCGAGTGACGGGCTCGGCGGGATCGCCGCAGACGAGACCGACGGCATCCCACGACTCGGCGAGCGCGGGCGGGTAGGCCTGCTCCAGGACGGTGATGATTTCGGAAAGCGCGGGCACCGAGGGATCTTCGCACGTACGGTCGCGGGCCACGCGGGTACTGGGCGTGGCTCTTGGGGGGCGCCCCGGCGGCGGGTCCACGCCGCCGCCGCGAGCGCCGCGCGCAGCGTCAGTTGCAGTTGCCGCAGCAGCCGCATCCCTGTCCGGTGCACTTCGAGCAGCATCCGTGCATGATCGCTCTCCTTCCGGTTCGCGTCCTCGCTTGATCGACGCTAAGTGACCCCTCGGGGCGGCGGGTACCGCCGAGCGAGCGGGTGACCGGGTGAACCGCCCGGTTACGCTCGCGACGTGACGCACCTCGTCTTCGTCTGCTCCGGCAACATCTGCCGCTCCCCCATGGCCGAGCTCGTCTTCCGGGCGAAGCTCGACGACGCCGGCCTCGCCGAAGCCGTCCGAGTGACCAGCGCGGGCGTCGGCCCCTGGCACGCCGGCGAGCCCGCCGACAAGCGCGCCCGGGCGACGCTCGAAGCCCATGGCTACCCCACCGCGCACGTCGCCTCCGAGGTGTCGGACGAAGACCTCCGAGCCGACCTCCTGCTCGCCGCCGACGAGGGGCACGCCGAGTTCCTCCGGGCCCGCGTCGACGATCCGGCGAAAGTGCGGCTGCTGCGGTCCTTCGACCCGTCGGCCCCCGAAGGCGCCGAGGTCCCGGACCCCTACTACGGCGGTGACGACGGCTTCGAGGACGTCCTCGGCATGATCGAACGCGCGGTGCCCGGTTTGCTGGATTGGGTCCGTTCGCGCGGGTAGCGGTCACAACCGGCGGAGGTCGGCGGGCGGGCGCACCGGGGCACGGCCTACCGTGGTGGGGTGCGGTTGCGGTTCCTGCTCAAGCCCGGGTGGCTGGCTCTGACGGTGGTGGTGTTCGCCTTCGCCATCTGCTGCTTCACGCTGCTCTCGCCGTGGCAGTTCAGCCGCAACGCCGAACGCGAGCAGCAGAACTCCGCGCTCGAGGCGTCGTTCACCGCCGCGCCCCTGCCGCTGGCGCAGCTGCTGCCGCCCGGCAGCGTGCCCGACCAGCGCACCGAGTGGCACCTCGTCTCGATCAGCGGCCAGTACCTGGCGGACAAGGAAGTCGTCGCGCGGCTGCGGACGGTCCAGGGCGAGGGCGCCTTCGAGGTGCTGACGCCGCTGCGGACCACCGATGGCACGGTCGTCCTGATCGACCGCGGGTACGTCCGGCTCGACAGCAAGTCCGGCGTGCTGCCGTACGCGCCGCCGCCGCCCGGGATCGTGCAGGTCACCGCGCGGGTGCGGGCCGACGAGACCGACCCGAAGAACCGGGACGCCTTCGCCGACGCGTCGACCGGCGGGCAGCTCCAGAGCTACGTCGTCGACTCGCGGGTGGTCGCGCGGGCCGGGAAGCTCGACATCCGGCCGGGGTACTTCCAGCTCGACACCGGCCAGCCCGGCGTGCTGGGCGCGTTGCCGCTGCCGCAGACGGACTCCGGGCCGTTCTTCTCTTATGCGCTGCAGTGGATCGCGTTCGGCGCGATGGCGCTGCTCGGCTGGCTGTACTTCACCGTCCGTGAGCTGAAGCCGGGCGGGGCGCTGGATGCGACCCCCACGCAGCGCCGGAAGTCCGTCGCGGAGATCCTGGCCGAAGACGAGCTCGCCGAAAGTGGCCATCAGAAGTAGCTCCGAAATGGCCCTTCTTCCGGGCCACTTGCGGCGGTGACACTGGGGTCATGCTGATCCACCCCTGGGACGCCGCCGCGGACGCGGAGTGGCGCGAGTGGCTGTCCACGCACGACTTCGGCCAGCTGATCGCCGGCGGCGCGGGCCGCGACCTGCCGGTGGTGACCCCGGCGCACTTCGCGTTCGACGGCGCCGACACGATCATCACGCACCTGGCGCGCCCCAACCCGATCTGGCCGCTGCTGGCGGAGCACCCGCGGGCGCTGCTGACGGTCGTCGACGACTACACCTACATCCGCGCGGACTGGAACACGGCCGGCGACCCGGCGGTCGGCGTGCCGACGTCGTACTACGCGACGGTGCAGCTGGAGGGTGACGTCCGGCTGGTCGACGACCCGGAGGCGAAGGCGGCGCTGCTGGACAAGCAGCTGCGCCACTTCGAGCCGGACGGCGCGCGGGCGCCGGTGAGCGCCGCGCCGGAGTCTTCGGACCGGCGGTTGCTGCCGGGGATCCGCGGGATCGAGTTCACGATCACGGGGGTGCGGGCGAAGTTCAAGTTCGGCGGCAACAAGACGGCCGAGGACCGGGAGCGGATCGCCGGCAAGCTGACCGGACGCGACGCGCGGCTCGACGCGGAGGCGTTGGCCCAGTTGCGCCGCCGCGGCTGAGTCAGCGCGACCGGCGCCAGAGCCCCGCGACCACCGCGAGCACCACCGAGGTGACCCCCGCCAGCCAGCCGACGACCCGGGACAGCTCCACCGCCCGCGTCACGTGTCCGGCGTCCGGATTCCGCCCGACCCCCAGCACCGGCAGCTCCGCCACCCCGTGCGGGTAAACCGTCCGCCCGCCGACGCGGACCTCCAGCGCCCCCGCGAACGCCGCCTCGACGCGGCCCGCGTTCGGGCTCGGGTGCGCGATCGTGTCGCGGCGCCACGCCCGCCACGCGCCGCCCGCCGAGCCGCCGACCACCGGGGCCGCCAGCACGGTCAGCCCCGCCGCCACGCGGGTCGGGACCAGGTGGACCAGCTCGTCGAGCCGGTCGATTGCCCAATGCCCCTGCCGGCCCATGCGCGCGCGGCGCAGCAGGCTCACCGTGCGCGCTCCGAGCAGGCCGGGGACGCCCGCCACCGCGCCCCAGACCAGCGGCGCCACCACCGCGTCCGAGGTGTTCTCCGCGACCGTCTCCACCGATGCGCGGGACAGCCCCACCAGGTCCAGGCCGTCGGCCACGCGGGGGTCCAGTTCGGACAGTGTCGCGCGGGCCGGGTCGAAGCGGGACTCCTCGAGGTCGCGGGCCAGCTCGGTGCCCTGCAGGGCCAGGCCGGCCGCGCCGAGGACCGCCCACGTCGTCACCGCCGTCGCCGAGGCCTGCACCAGCGGGCGGCCGCGGCCGGCGCGTTCGAGCAGGAGGCCGCCGGCCACCGCGACGCCCGCGACCACCGCGCCCGCGCGCTGCGGAAGGCGGCGGAACGCCGTCACCGGGAGCCGCCGGCGAGGGTCGCCCAGGGCGCCGTCGGCCGCCACGCCCAACACCAGTCCGATCGCGCGCGCCGCGCTCACCCGTGCCCCCCGGCAGAAGAAAACTCCAGTACCCGAGGAGGCTACTCGCCCCGGCAACGCCGTCCGGAAAGCCCTACTCGACCAGCGCCGCGATCTCGTCACGCGCCTGGACGACGATGTCCCGCATCGCCCGCTCCGCGCGGTCCGCCTCCCCCGCCGCCACCGCCGCCGCCACCTCGAGGTGCCACGCGATGGCCTCGGGCTGCGGTTCCGGCGGCATCAGCCCGTGGCCGGTCCGGCCGGTCAGCACCTCCGCGACGACCTCGGACAGCTGCGCGAACATCGGGTTCCCGGACGCAGTGAGCAGCAGGTCGTGGAACGCGATGTCGAACTCCAGGAACGTCGTGAGGTCCCCGGCCCGGCCGGTGCGCGCCAGCCGCTCCCCCAGCGCGCCGAGCCGGCCGCGCTCCTCGGGGGTCGCGCGCAGGGCCGCGTACCGCGCCGCGCACGGCTCGATCGCCGAGCGCAGCTCGTTCAGCGTCGCGAGGGCCGCCGGGCGCGCGGGGCCGTCGAGCTGCCAGCGGATCAGCCGCGGGTCGTAGTGGTTCCACTCCGTCTGGTCCCGCACGATCACGCCGACCCGGCGCTTGCTGCTGGTCAGCCGCATCGTCTCGAGCACCCGGACGACTTCGCGCGCCACCGTCCGCGAAGCACCGAAGCGCTCCTGAAGCTCTTCGGAGCGCAACACGGTGCCCGGCGCCAGGGACCCGTTCGCAATCGCCGCGCCCAGCGCGTCCAGTACCTGCTCGTGCCTCACCAGGCCCAACCTAGCCGTCTGACTCGATTAAGTAGTACTTCATCTTGAATAAGTAGTACTTTTGAGTTTCACTCACCTGGGCACAACGAAGTGGGAGGTGCGGATGACCGTCATCGTGGTGATGGGGGTGTCAGGCTCCGGCAAGACGACGATCGGCACGGCGCTCGCGAACGCGCTGGACGTCGAGTACGCCGAGGCCGACACGTTCCATCCGCAGGCCAACATCGACAAGATGACCGCGGGCCACCCACTGACCGACGAGGATCGCGCCCCCTGGCTCGAGGCCATCGCCGGCTGGATCCGCGACCACCAGGACTCCGGCGGCGTCGTGACGTCGTCCGCTCTCAAGCGCCGGTACCGCGACGTACTGCGGACCGGCGGCGACGTCTGGTTCGCCCACCTGCACGGCGACCGCGAGATCCTCGCCGAACGCATGAAGTCGCGTTCGGGCCACTTCATGCCGGTGTCCCTCCTGGACTCCCAGCTCGCCGACCTGGAACCCCTCGAAGCGGACGAGCCCGGCGCGATCTTCGACATCCGGGAAACGCCGGCCGAGATCACCGAAGCCGCACTGACCGCCTTCCGGGAGCACGCGTGAACACCGTCCTCGCCGCCGGCTGGACCGGCCACGACACCCGCCTGATCGTCGCGACCGTCGTCGCGATCGCCGTCATCGTCGTGCTGATCACGAAGGTGAAGCTGCACCCGTTCCTGTCGCTGGTGCTCGGCTCGCTCGTGCTCGGCCTGACCGCCGGGATGCCGGTCGACAAGCTGCTGAAGAGTTTCACGACGGGCGTCGGCAGTACGGTCGCGTCGGTCGGCATCCTGATCGCCCTCGGCGCGATGCTCGGCAAGCTGCTGGCCGACTCCGGCGGTGCCGACCAGATCGTCGACACCGTCCTCGGCAAGGCCCGCGGCGGCGCGCTGCCCTGGGCGATGGCGCTGGTGGCGGCGCTGATCGGGCTGCCGATGTTCTTCGAGATCGGGCTCGTCATGCTGATCCCGGTCGTGCTGCTCGCAGCCAAGCGCACCGGGAAACCGCTGATGCTGCTGGGAATTCCGGCGGTCGCCGGGCTTTCCGTGCTGCACGGACTGGTGCCGCCGCACCCGGGCCCGCTCGCCGCCGCGGGCGCACTGAACGCGAACGTCGGCGTGACGCTGGCGTTCGGCCTGCTGGTCGGCATCCCGACGCTCGTCGTCGCGGGACCGTTGTTCGGCAAGGTCGCCGCCCGGCTCGTCCCGGACGCGACGCCGCCGGAGCGCCTGATCCCGGAGCACGCCGACACGGACAAGCCGCGCCCGAGTTTCGCCGCGACGCTCACGACGGTGCTCCTGCCGGTCGTGCTCATGCTGGCGAAAGCGCTCTCGGACATCTTGCTCGGCAAGGAAAACCAGGCGCGCCGCATTCTGGACTTCGTCGGTGACCCGCTGATCGCGCTGCTGGCGGCGGTGCTGGTCGGCATGGTGCTGCTCGGCCGCCCGGCCGGCCTCGACCGCGCGCGGCTGTCCACTGTGGTCGGTGAGTCGCTGGGCCCGATCGCGGGGATCATCCTGATCGTCGGCGCGGGCGGCGGCTTCAAGCAGACGCTGGTGGACGCGGGCGTCGGCGACGTCATCACGGGCTTGGCGAAGGACGCGCACCTGTCACCGCTGCTGCTCGGCTGGCTGGTCGCGGTGGCGATCCGCCTGGCAACGGGCTCGGCCACGGTGGCAACGGTCTCGGCGGCGGGCATCGTCGCCCCGCTGGCGGCGGGGATGGACCCGTCGCACAGCGCACTGCTGGTGCTCGCGATCGGCGCGGGGTCGCTGTTCTTCTCGCACGTCAACGACGCCGGGTTCTGGCTGGTGAAGGAGTACTTCGGGCTGTCGGTCGGGCAGACGCTGAAGAGCTGGTCGGTGATGGAGACGCTGATTTCGGTGGTGGCGATCGCGCTGATCCTGCCGCTGTCCCTGGTCGTTTAGGACCCGCGCGAACGAAGGCCGTCACCCACCGCGGGTGGCGGCCTTCTTCACCCGTTGACATGTGACCTTTTGGTCACCTATCCTCGCTGACGTGCCCGACGACGACCTGGTGTTCAAGGCGCTGGCGGATCCGACCCGCCGGTTCCTGCTCGACCTGCTCTTCGAGCGCGACGGCCGCACGCTCACCGAGCTGGAAACCCAGGTCGACATGACCCGCTTCGGCGTCATGAAGCACCTGAAGCTCCTCGAAGAGGCCGGGCTCGTCGTCGCGCGGAAGGAAGGCCGGGAAAAGCTGCACTTCCTCAACCCCGTGCCCATCCGGCAGATCCACGACCGGTGGATCGACAAGTACACCGAACGCCACGTCACCGCGCTGCTCGACCTCAAGAACGAACTGGAAGGCGAAGAACCATGACGACCACCGTGCAGGTCCACCGCGTCTACATCAAGGCCACCCCGGAGCGCATCTGGGAAGCCATCACCAAGCCCGAGTGGACGCGGAAGTACGGCTACACCGGCCTCGCCGACTTCGACCTCAAGGTCGGCGGCAAGCACCGGACCCGCCCGACGCAGGAGTTCATCGACGCCGGGTTCACCGGGGACCTCGTCGACGGCGAAGTCCTCGAAGTCGATCCGCCGCGCAAGCTCGTCATCACCTGGAAACTGCTGATGGGCCCCGAAGAGATGGGCGCCGAGCCCTACACCACGCTCACCTACGACATCGAAGAAACCAAGACCGCCGGCACCAGACTGACCGTCACCCACGACGTCACCGGCGCGCCGCTCACCGCCGACATGGTCGCCGGGGTGCACGAGGACATCAACGCCGGGCCGGGCGAGAACGCCGGGGGCGGCTGGGCCTGGGTGCTCTCCGACCTCAAGTCCCTGCTGGAGACCGGCGAGATCCTCGTTCCTTGAGGGGGTCTGGCGGGGCCTGTCTCGCGCCGCTTCGAGGCAGGCCCCGCCAGGGTCTTCAGACGCGCTGGGTCGCCGCCTTCAAGGCCGCCTTCGCAGCCTCCGACGCGCCCAGCGTGTCGAGTCCGAACAACGCCGCCCCCACCACGGGGTTCACGTCGACGACGCGGACCACCGCGCGCGGCGCCACCTTCAGGCACCGCTTCTCGATCTCCGCGATCACCGGTGCGCCGATGCCGGTCAGGACGCCGCCGCCGAGGACGATCTCGGGCGCGTCCTCGGTCAGGTCCAGCTCGCGCAGGATCACCGCCGCGAACACGCTGACCTCCTCGACGAACCGCGTCACGATCTCCTGCGCGACCTCGTCGCCCGCCGCGGCCACCTCGAACAGGAGCGGGCACAGGCCGTGGATCGACGCCGGGTCGATCTCCTCGAAGTGCAGGCCCTGCACCACGTCCAGCAGCGTCGGCTTGCCGAAGTACGCCGCCACGGCCGGCATCAGCGCGGTCCGCGGACCGCGGCCGTCCTCGGCGCGCACGGCCCACCACAGGGCCTCCTCGCCGAGCCGGTAGCCGCCGCCCCAGTCGCCGGAAATCTTGCCCAGCGCGGGAAAGCGGTGGACACGGCCGTCCGGGCCGACGCCGGCGCCGTTGATCCCGGCGCCGCACACGACCGCGACACCCACCCCCGCGCTGCCCGCCCGGAGCAGCGCGAGGGTGTCGTTGCCGACCGTAAGGGTGTCGCTCCACCCGCGCGCGGACAGCGCCGCGTGCAGCGCCTCCTCTTCACGCGGGAAGTCCAGACCGGCCAGGTACGCCGAAGTGTGCACGGCGAACGGCTTCTCCCCGAAGTCCGGGTACGCCTCCAGCACCAGGCCCTCCAGCGCCGTGACGCAGGCCGCTACGCCGATGTTCTGCGGCGACGCGCCGGGGCCGCGGGACTTCCCCAGCACCACGCCGTCTTCCGAGATCACCAGGACCTCGGTCTTGCTGTTGCCGCCGTCGATCGCGATAATCGCAGGCCTCATCCGCGTGCCCAGGGCAGGTACTCGCGGTTGATCTGCACCAGCGAATCGGCGAGCGTGTCGGCCTTCGAATACTGGCCGACCAGCGGGTGCGCCAGCAGCGCGTCGGCCACGCGGTCACGGCCACCCTTGACCGCCGCCTCCAAAGCCAGGAATTCATACGCCGTGGTCGCCGAGATCAGGCCCGAGAACTGCGGTTCCACCGGCGGCTGCGGGATCGCCACCGCACCCTTCGAGTCCACAATGGATCGCGCCTCGATGACGGCGTCGTCCGGCAGGAACGGGAAAGTCCCGTCGTTGCGGACGTTCACCACGTGCTCCTCAGCTGGCCCGCCCGCGGTCAGCGCGTGCACCAGCTGCACGGCGGCCTCGGAGTAGTACGCGCCGCCACGCTTCTCCAGCGACTCCGGCTTCGTGTTCTGCTCCGGGTCGAGGTAGATCTTCAGCAGTTCTTCCTCGACGTCGGACACGACGTCCGCGCGCGGCCGCTCGGTGCGCTGCTTGGTGACCTGCTCGTCGTGCGCGTAGAAGTACTTCAGGTAGTACGACGGCACGACGTTCATGCGCCGCAACCACTTCTCCGGCACACTGACCTCATTGGACAGGTAGTCCAGGTGCTCCTCGAGCAGCTCCGGCAGCCGGTCGACGCCGTCGACGAGCGCGCCGCGCTCCCAGCTCAGGTGGTTCAGTCCGGTGTGGACGAGCTTGACGTCGTCCGCGCCGACGCCGAGCAGCTTGCCGAACTGGCGCTGCAGGTTGATCGCGACGTTGCACAGCCCCACCGCGCGGTGGCCCTCGTTGAGCAACGCGCGGGTGACGATGCCGACCGGGTTGGTGAAGTTGACGATCCACGTGTCGTCGCCGGCGATCTTGCGGACGCGGTCGGCGATGTCGAGCACCACCGGGACCGTGCGCAACGCCTTCGCCAGGCCGCCCGCGCCGGTCGTCTCCTGCCCGACGCAGCCGCAGGCGTGCGGGAACGTCTCGTCCGAGCGCCGCGCCCGCTGGCCGCCGACGCGCAGCTGGATCAGCACGGCGGAAGCGCCGTCGACGCCCTCCTCCAGCGACTGCGTGGTCCGCACCCGCGCCGGGTGCCCGGCGTGCGACAGCAGGCGTTGGCTGAACCCGCCGACGGCCTCGACGCGGTAGGCGTCCGGGTCGACCAGCACGATCTCGTCGACGTCCAAAGTGGACCGGCGCCCGGCGATCCCGTCGATCAGCTCCGGCGTGTAGGTGGACCCGCCACCGACGACTGCCAGCTTCATCCCTTGACTCCCGTGAATGTGATGCCCTTGACGAACGACTTCTGCGCGAACACGAACAGCACGATCACCGGCGCCATGATCAGCGCGGTCGCCGCCATCGTCATGTTCCACTCGACGTGGTGCATGCCGCGGAAGGACGCGATCGCCAGCGAAAGCGGCCAGTGGTCCTGGTTCTCGCCGGTGTAGAGCAGCGGCCCGAAGTAGTCGTTCCAGGTGAACAGGAAGCAGAACATCGCGGTGGCCGCGATTCCCGGCTTGGCCATCGGGATCAGCACCCGGACCATCGCCTGGAACTCGTTGCAGCCGTCGATCTTCGCCGCTTCGATGTAGTCCTTCGGAATGGTGAGGAAGAACTGGCGGAGCAGGAAGATCGAGAACGCGTCGAAGAAGAAGTACGGCACGATCAGCGGAACCAGCGTGCCGGTGAGCCCCATCCGGACCCAGAGGTCGTACAGCGGCACGACGGTGACCTGCGGCGGCAGCAGCATCGCGGCCACGGTCAGCATGAAGAACAGGTTCTGCCCGCGCCACCGCAGTTTGGCCAAACCGTAGGCGGCCGGGATCGCCGAGAGCAACGCACCCGCCGTCGCCAATGCCGAGTACAGCAGGCTGTTGCCGAAGTACTCCAGCAACGGCGCCTTCTTGAACACCGTCACGAAGTTCTCGAAGTGCCATTCGGACGGCCACAGGCTCGCCGTCATCGCCTGGTCGCTCTTCATCACCGCGGTGAGGAACACGAACAGCAGCGGCAGCATGAAGATCACGCCGAGGGCGATCCCGATCGCGTGCGTCGCGATGTAGGACAGCCGCTTGTCCCAGCTGCGCTTGAACCGCACCTTCGGCGGTACCCCCGCGTCGCGCTGCGGCGCTTCGGCCACGGCGGTCATGCGCCCTCCTCCTGGTGCTGGGACTTCCGCAGCTGCCGCACGAGAATCCACGTGAAACCAGCGGAAACGATGAACAGCAGGACGGCCATCGCCGCCGCGTAGCCCATGTTGAAGTAGCGGAAACCCTGGACGTACAGCCAGATCGGGTACGTCAGCGTCGAGTTCTGCGGTGCCCCGATGAGCTTCGAGTTGCCGGCGACGTCCGCGGTGCCCGCCGACGCGGACGCGGCGACGATGGCCTGGGTGAAGAACTGCAGCGCGTAGATGATCGAGTTGACCACGCCGAACAGCAGCACCGGCGAGATCGACGGGAGCGTGACGTGCCAGAACCGGCGGACCGGGCCGGCACCGTCGAGCTCGGCGGCCTCGTACTGCTCGGTCGGGACGTCCAGCAGCGCGGCCAGGATGATGATCATCAGCTCGCCGGAGCCCCAGAGCGCCAGCAGCGTCAGCGCGGGCTTCGACATCGCCGGGCTGTTGAACCAGAGCCCGCCGTCGATGCCGACGAGCCGCAGGAACCGGTTGACCGGGCCGAACTCCGGGTTGAACACGAAGACGAACGCCAGCGTCGCGGCCGCGGGCGGGGCGAGCGTCGGCAGGTAGCACAGGGTCCGGACGAGGCCGACCCCCGACTTGAGCCGGGAGATCACCGACGCGATGCCGAGGGAGAACACCACGCGGCAGACCGTCAGGACGACCACCAGCCACAGCGTGTTGTACGCGGCCGTGCCGACCAGCGGCTCGGTGGTGAACATCCGGACGTAGTTGTCGAAGCCGATGAACACCGGCGGGTTGATCAGGTCGTACCGCGTGAAGGAGTAGTAGACCGTCGCGATCAGCGGGTAACCGAAGAAGATCAGGAACCCGAGGAACGCCGGGGCCATGAAGAGGAAGACGGTCCGGCGGCGCTTGGCCCGGCGGGCCCCCGCCCGCACCTTGGCAGGTGCGGGCGGGGAAGCCTTTTCCGCAAGGGTGGACGTCATCCGCCCGCGCCCTTCTGCTTCAGCTCGTCGTTGATCTGCGCGTCGACCTTCTGCAGGCCCGCGGTCAGGTCCGGCACGGCGCCGGCCTGCCACTTCTCGGCGAAGTCGTTGACCGCCTTGAGGTGCGCGTCACCGATCGGCGTGGTCTGGTTCGACACGAGCTTGCCGCTGTCGTACATGTCGAGGAACGTCTTGAACTGCGGCTGCAGGTCGAGGCGCGGCGACGTCAGCGAGGCCTTCGTGCTGGGCACGTTCTTCAGGCCGTTGGCCATGTCCACCAGGGTGTCGGTGTCCAGGGTGACCTGCTTGATCAGCTCCCACGCGGCGCCGGGGTTCTTGGCGCCCTTGGGGATGGCGATGATCGTGCCGGTGGTGAAGGCACTTCCGTACTTGTCCGCCATGGTGGTGAGCACCGGGGCGGGCGCGGTGGCGTAGTTCAGGGTCGGCGCCTGGTCCTTGATGAACGCGGTGCGGAACTCACCGTCGTAGATCATGGCCAGCTTGCCCTTCTGGAAGCCGTTGTCGGCGGAGTACTCGTCACCGAGACCGGCCTTGAACTTCTCGACCTTGTCGTGGCCGCCGAGCGCGTCGATCAGCTTCTTCTGGAACTCGAACATCGCCTTCCAGCCGGGGTTGGTGGCGAGGTCCGACTTGCCGTCCGGGCCCAGGAACGGCGCGCCGAAGTTCGGCGCCCAGTACTGGGCCTGGTTGGCGTAGAACGGCATCGACGGCAGGAAGCCGGCGACCTTGATCGAGCCGTCCGCGTTGTACTCGGTCAGCTTCTTGGCGTCCTCGAGCAGCTCGTCCGTGGTCTTCGGCGGCGAGGTGACGCCCTTCGCCGCGAACATGTCCTTGTTGTAGTAGAAGCCGTAGACGTCGGCGAGCATCGGCATGGCGCACCGCTTGCCCTGGTACTCGGTGTAGTTGCGGACCGCGTCCGGGATCTGCGTGAGGTCGATCTTGTCGCGGTCGATGTAGGGCTTCAGGTCCTGGAAGCTGCCGGTGGAGCACCAGGCACCGAGGTTGTCGGTGTAGAAGGAGATCGCGACGTCGGGTGGGTTGCCGCCGCGGATCGACTGGGTGAGCTTGTCGTCGTCCTGGTTGCCCTCGTGCTTGATCTCGATGTTCGGGAACTTCGCCTTGAGCTTGTTGAGGCCCGCGGTGACCACGCCGTACTCGCGGTCGGTGAACTTGGAGTACACGGTGATCGTGATCTTGTCGTCCTTGCCGGGCGCGGCCGCCGCGTCACCCCCGCTCGGGGCGGCGGCGCCGGAACAGGCGCTGGTCAGCAGGACGGACGCCGCGGCGGCGGCCACCAGCAGGGCGCCGCGGCGGGTCCGGGTGGTAGGGGGCATGGCCCTCCTCCTCATCGGTCGGTCTACTCGGTCGGGGACGGGTGCTTCCGGCCTCGGGCCTGCGACCCGAGGAGCGTGGGGGTGACGACGCCGAAGACGTCCTCACGGGCGGTGGCCAGCGCGGACTGCAGCGCGCCGGCGCGAACGGCGTTGCCCTGCACGGAAGCGCAGCCGACGGGCGTGCGCGGCAGGACCAGTTCGTGCAGCTTTTCCTGCACCAGCGCGGCGAACTGCTCGCCGCCGGCGCGGCTGGTGTCCCCGCAGAGGAGCACGAGCTGCGGGTCGGCGACGGCGACGAGGTTGGCGACGCCGCCGGCGACCCTTCTCGCCAGATCGTCGAGGAACGGGCTTTTCCCGGCCTTTTCGACCGCTTCCCAGGCGGTGTCGGCCTGGATTCCGTGGGCGGCGGCGAGCCGGCAGATGGCGGGCGAGTCGACCAGGTTGCCGAACCGGGCGCCGGCTTCGGGCCAGACGTCCCCGGTGTCCACAGTGGCCGGATCAGGCACGCGCATCCAGTCGATCTCGCCGCCCCCGCCGGTGGCCCCGCGCAGCAGCCGCCGTCCGATGACGACGGCGCCGCCGACGCCTTCGGACAGCCAGACCATGACGAAGTCGTCGACGTCCTGGGCCTGCCCGACGCTCATCTCCTCGACGGCGACGAGGTTGACGTCGTTCTCGATGAGGACGTCGACGCCGAGCTCGTCGGAGAGCTTCTGCGGGACGTCGAAGCCGAGCCAGCCGGGGATGTGCGGGGCGGAGGAGAGCAGGCCGGTCCGCGGATCGAACGCCCCCTGCGCGCCGATCACGACGTGGGCCAGGTCCTCCCGTTGGATCCCGGCCTGTTCGGCGACTTTCTGGAGGGCTTCGCCGAAGGTCCCGACGACATCGGCCCCGGCGTGCACGGGCAGCGGCGTCCGGTATTCGGCGAGCACGACCCCGGCGACATCGGCGACGACGAAGTCCGCGACGTGCGGCGTGAGATCGACGGCGGCGACGAAGGCGAGGCTGCCGTTGGCGGCCCAGAGCTGGGCCCGGGGCCCCCGGCCACCGCCCCGGACGCCGGCTTTGACGACGAGGTTGTCCAGCTCGAGCCGGGTGATGAGCTGCGCGGTGGCGGGTTTGGACAGCCCGATGGCGAGTTCGAGTTCGGCGCGGGTCAGCGGGCCTTCCCGAAGGAGGACCTCGATGGCGGCGCGATCGTTGATCTCGCGCAGCATCCGCGGGCTACCGGCTCGCACTCGTTGCTCCCGACTTAATTAGGATACTTTACAGACGGTTTCGCAGGACTGTAGTGAGCCGGAGCACAGCCGTCAACGGTCTGGTGAAACGAGCAGGTAACGCCTCGAGGGGCGTTGGGCCACGTGGCGGAAACACCGGTGAACGAGTGGCGCCGGTTCCCCGGAGCCCGGTATCTGGTTGCGCACCCTGGGATGCTGAAGGCGTGGAGACGACCGGGCCGCCCGAGGACGTGCTCGGCTGCCCGGTGCCGATCGCGCGGTTCGTCGCGCGGACCGGCCTCGCCGTGGTCGCGCTGCAGCACGTCGTCGCCTACCCCGGCGGTTGCAGCTTCGTCGTCCACCTGACCGTGCGGCGGGGCTCGCTCGACGCCGTGACCTGGGGAAACATCGCCGACAGCCACGCGGGCGGCTACCCGGGCCCGACGGACGAGGGCTTGCAGTTCCGGGTGAGCGAGGGGTCAGTGGTGGAGATCGGCGGCGGCGCGAGCTACGACGACCACCGCTACCGCGGCGACCGGCAACTGTGGCTGAGCGCGCTGCCGGCCGAGCCGGTCGAGTTCAGCGTCGAGTGGCGCAAGGTCGGCCTCGCCCGCACCGCCACCACCATCGACGGCCGAGCCATCGCGGCGGCCGCGGCGCGGGCCGAGCCGTACTGGCCTACTCCTCCGCGTCCGCCCAGGCCTTGAGCATCACGCGGGCGATGGACGAATTCCCCGGCAGGATGATCTCCGCCGCCCCATCGGCGATCGGCGTCGGCTTGGAACCCTCGCCTCGCACCGAACTGTTCGCGAACGCCTCGCGCACCTCGGCCCGCGAGACCCACAGCGCCTCTTCGATCTCCCCATCAGCCGGCACCAACGGCAACGAGCGATCCGCCCGCGCCGTGAAGCCCAGCATGATCGACCGCGGGAACGGCCACGGCTGGCTCCCGAGGTACCGGACGTCGGACACCGACGCCCCCACCTCTTCGCGGATCTCCCGGACCACGCACGCCTCGAGCGACTCCCCCGCCTCGACGAATCCCGCCAAGACCGAATACCGCCCCGCCGGCCAGATCGGCTGACGCGCGAGCAGCACGTGCGAGCCGTTCACACCCTCCGAAGAATGGACCAGGCAGATCACCGCCGGGTCCGTGCGCGGGTACTCCTCACGTCCATCATGAGTGCACTTGCTCGCCCAGCCGAACTGGATCAGCTCCGTGGGATGGCCGCAGCGCGTGCAGAACTTCGCCTGGCGACGCCAAAAGCGCAACGCCTGCGCTGTCGTGAACAGCCCCGCCGACGTGTCGTCCAGCAGGTCTCCGTACCCGCGCAGCTCGACCCAGACCTCGCCGTCCGCGCGCGGGACCTCCTCGACGAAACCCCAGCTGCCCGCCATCTTCACGGTGTCGGCCGAGCCCGACGGGCCGCCCGGCAGCGACCAGTAGTCGACGTCCTGCCACTCGCCGAGGAACACCGCGTCCGCCGGGGGCGACGCGCCGAAGTCGATCGCCTTGCGGAACGCCAGCACCGACGATCCCTCGACGACCGGGGTGCGCCCGGTGTCGTCCAGCAGGACGACCCGGGCGTCGGCCCAGCGCGACAGCAGCCGCGATGGGTTGGTGCGCAAGCCTTCCTGCCGGTCCACAGTGGACCGGGACAGGGTGGGCAGATCCCCCAGCGAGAACGGGACGGACATCAGGCCGGCTCGCCCACGACGACGTCGCCCAGGGACAGCAGCTTCCGCTCCAACACGCCCGCGTCGCCGACCACCACGCCCGTGAACCGCTTGGGGGCGAAGTACTTCAGCGCCGCTTCGGCCACCTCGTCGGCCGTCACCGCCGCCACCCGCGCCGGGTGCTCGTTCAGCCACTCCAGGCCCAGCCCGGTCGACGCCAGCGCCAGGACCTGGCCGGCCAGTCCGGACTGCGACGACGTCGACGTCAGCAGCGAGCCGATCGCGTACTGCCGCACCGATTCCAGCTCGTCGCCCGACGGTGGGACCTGGCCGAGGCGGCCCAGCTCGTAGCGGGTCTCCAGCAGCGCCGGCGCGGTCGCCTCGGTGGCCGTGTCCGCGTCGACGTTGACCACCGCGGTGCCGTCGGTGAACTCGAACCCGGAGTGCGCCGAGTACGTGTACCCCTTGTTCTCGCGGATGTTCTCCACCAGCCGCGACGAGAAGTACCCGCCGTAGGCCAGGTTCGCCAGCTGCAGCGCCGCGTAGCCCGGGTCGGTGCGCGGCACGGTCTGCGCCGACAGCCGGATCTGCGACTGCACGGCCCCGGCGCGCGGCACCAGCAGCACGTTCGGCCCGGTCAGCTCCGGCAGCGGCGGCAGCCGGACGGCGGAGCGGTCGGACGCCCAGCCGCCGAGCACCTTCTCCAGCTCGCCGACGACGGCCTGCGGGTCGATGTCGCCGACCAGCACCAAGACCGCGCCGCGCGGCAGCACGGACGCCTGGTGCAGCGCCCGGACCTGCTCCGGCGTCACGACCGCGACGTCCTCCGCACGGGGAACCTCGCGGGTGGCCGGGTGGTCGCCGTAGCGGTGCTTCTGCAGCGCTTCGCGGGCGATCGTGCGCGGCTGGGTCCGCGAGACGGCGATCCGCTCGACGAGCCGCTCCTTCTCGCGCGCGATCTCCTCGTCCGCGTACGTCGCCGCGGTGAGGACGTCGCCGAGGACGTCGAGGAACGTCGGCAGCTTGTCGGCGAGCGCGGATCCGGTCAGCACCAGGCGTTCCGGGTCCACGCCGGCGCCGATGTCGCCGCCGATCAGCGCCAGCTCGGCGTCGATCTCGATGCGGTTGCGGCGCGCGGTACCGGTCAGGATCGTCTCGGCGAGCACCTCGGCCGTGGCCGGGTGCAGCGCGTCGTCACCCGCGAACGGGATCCACAGCCGGGCCTCGACCAGCGGCACGGTCGCCTTGCGCACGGCCAGCACGCGCAGGCCGTTGGAAAGCTCGGTGTCCACATGGGACAGATCGGCGGCGGCGCGCTGCTCGCCCAGCGGCGGCAGCGGACGCGGGCCCCGCGTGGTGCGGCCGATCTCGTCCGCACTGCGGTGCGTTGCTGAAGTCACTGCTCGTTGGTCCCTTCCGAAGCGGGCTTGACCACCAGGACGGCGCGCGCGTCGGGGCGCAGCGCCTTGGCCGCCGCCGAAACGGCTTCCGAGGTGACGGCGGACATCCGGTCCGCGAGCTTGTACACCAGCGACGCGTCGCCGTAGAGCAGCTCGAACGAACCGAGGGCCAGCGTCCGGGACACCAGCCGGTCGTGCTCGGAGTGCAGGCTCGCCGTCCAGCGGGCGGTGACCTTGCGCAGCTCCTCCTCGCTCGGCGGGGTCTCGGCGAGCTTCTCCAGCTCGTCGTCCAGCGCGGCGAGCACGCGCTCGCGCGGCACCTCGTGCGGGTGGATCAGGGTGATGGTGAACGTGTCGGGATCGCGCGCCTCGAACGGGCCGAACAGCCCGGCACCGGCGCCGATGTCGACCACCAGGGGCTCGCGGTGCACCAGCCGCTGCTGCAGGCGGGAGCCGTCGCCGTCGGTGAGGACGCCGGCGAGCACCAGGTAGGCGAGGTAGCCGTCGACGTCGTTGATCGGGTCCGGCATCCGGTAGCCGATGCCGAGCGCGGGCAGCGGGGCGTGCGGGTCTTCGACCTCGCCGCGCAGCTCGGTGGTCGGCAGCGGCTCGGCGAACGACGGCCGCTGCGGCGCGGGCCGGTGCGGGACGTCGCCGAAGTGCGTCTCGATCAGCTTCTTGGCGTTGTCGACCTCGAAGTCACCGGCCACGGTGAGCACGGCGTTCGCAGGCGCGTAGTAGGTGTCGAAGAACGCCGCGCAGTCGTCGACCGTCGCGCTCTCGAGGTCTTCGAAACCGCCGTAACCGTTGTGCGCGTTGGGGAACGTCGAGTACAGCACCGGCGGCAGGGTGATCCAGGGGAACCCGCCGTAGGGCCGGTTCAGCACGTTGAGCCGGATCTCCTCCTTGACGACGTCGATCTGGTTCGCCAGGTTCTCGGCGGTCAGCTTCGGCGCGCGCATCCGGTCGGCCTCGAGGAACAGCGCGCGCTCGAGCGCGGCGCTCGGCAGCACCTCGAAGTAGTCCGTGTAGTCCGGGTGGGTCGACCCGTTGAAGGTGCCGCCGCTGGACTGGACGTGCCGGAAGTGGGCGAGCTTCTCGAGGCTCTCCGAGCCCTGGAACATCAAGTGCTCGAAGAGGTGCGCGAAACCGGTGCGCCCCTCGGGCTCGGAACGGAAGCCCACGTCGTAGTGGACACTGACGCCGACCACCGGCGCGGTCGCGTCGGGTGCGAGGACCACGCGCAGACCGTTGTCGAGGGTGTATCGGACGAGCTCGGGATCGGCCATGGCCCCACCCTACGACGACCCACCGGTTCCCCGCGTGCCACCTCGTGAGTGAGAAACGGTGTTCTGACCCTGTTTCCCGCTCACGAGGTCCTGGAGGCGGCCGCGGTGGGCGCCCGCGAAGGTGCCCGCGAGCGCGACGGCGAAGGATCCGGCCTGGTCAGGGGCGATGTCACCGTCGTGCCAGTACACCGGCGGCGCGTGCTCGAGACCGGCGAACGCGGCCACCCACGGGCTTAGTTCGCCCAGAGCGAGCGCGTACGGGAGCCCGCGCGAGAACACCAGCTCGCGTTGGGATTTGTCGAAGTCCTTCGCCCGGGTGGTGGCCAGTTCTTCGGCGACGCCGCGGAGCCGCCGCGCGACCTCGGCGCCCGCGTGCCGTCGTGCGGGCAGCGCCGCCGAGACGGCGACGGCGGCGACCCCGGCCAGGGCGAGGATGACGCCGAGCTGGGCGTACCCGACGGTCAGGGCCAGCAGGACGGTGAGGAACACGCCGTAGAACACGACCCGGATCCCCGCGCGCCGGAGCCGTCCGGTCGCGAGCCACCCGCGGGCGGCGAGGTCCGCAGTCAGTTCCGCGCGGGGAATCTCGACGTGCTGCTGGCGCAGTTCGGCGAGGGTCACCGACTCCTCCGGCAGGACCGCTTCGAACACGGCACGTTCGAAGGTCGTGAGGTGGGCGTCGGGTGGGTTGCGGCGAGTCAGCCGGGAGCCGTCGCTCACCCAGAGGTAGTTGCGGACGGCGAGGTCGAGCACGGTCGCGGCGAGGTCGACGGGCCCGGCGCGGCCGTGCAGGAGGACGCCGGCGTGCCCGGGCAGCACTCCTTCCGGGGACGCGAACTCGCCGTTCTTCGCGATCAGGCCGGCCTTCGGCGGGGCGCCGGTGTCCCGGCGGCGGGCGAACAGGACCCAGGCGGCCGCGGCCAGCAGGAGCGCGCCGAAGCCCGCCCAGGTCCACGCGACCGGGGCGGTGAGCACGAACGCGCCGGCGATCGTCTTGGCGGGGACGAGGACTTCGTTCCCGGGGACCGTGCCCGGGGGCAGCTGGACCGTCGCCGTCATGCGGTCGCCCGCCGCGAGGTTCTGCTGGCTGAACCGGGTCAGCCCGGCGTGGTCGATCTGCGCCGCGGCGCACGGGACGGCACCGACCTGGCAGTCGACGGCGGTGGGGATCCGGGGCGCCGCGAAGGAGGCCCGGATGAACTTCAGCTCGGCGCTCCAGCCACCGGCCAGTTCCCAGGTGACCCGGTCGCCGGCGACGGCACCGTCCACTGTGTACCGGACGATCGACGTGCCGGACGTCAGGTGGACGGTCAGCGCGTCACCGTCCACCCGCGCGTTCCCGCTGCCTTCGAGGACGACGTCGCGGACGCCGTAGACGCGGTCGCGGTGGTGCGGAGCGGCGACCCGCAGCGGGACCCGGCGGTCCATCGTGACGCCGTCGGGCACCGAGATCGCCTCGGCGACCGAGAGCGAGCCGTCCCGCTCGACCTTGAGCTGGATTTCGGCGCTCTGCGGCACCGTCGGCAAGGGCGGCTGGTCCACCGGCGCCGCCGCCAGGACCAGCGCCAGCACCGCCCCGGCGAGCACGGTCAGCGGGCGGTGCGGCCGGCCGCGGTGAGCAGCCCGTCGAGCGCGGTCAGGAAGGACGGGAAGTGCGCGCCGAACCGGCGCAGGTCGTGGTCGGCCTCCATGCCGCCGTACCAGTAGAGACCGGCCGAGCCGTCCGACGCGGGGTTCAGCGCGGCGAAGGCGCCGAGCCAGCGTTCGGTGTCGCCCAGCACGACCGCGTACGGCAGCGAGCGCGAGAACACCATTTCGCGGTCGGCGGGCGGGATGTCCTCGGCCTTGGCGGTGTGCAGGTAGTCGAGCAGGCCGCGGACCTGGCCGACGAGCGCCCGGCCGCGGGCGGTGCGCGACGGCAGCAGCGCGGCCGCCGCGGCGACGGCGAGACCCGCGAAGGCGACCGCGACGCCGAGCAGCGCTTCACCGACCGTGAAGGTGAGGACGGCGGTGGCGGCCGCGCCGAGCGCGAAGATGCCGGCGCCGAGCCAGGTGAGCCGGCCGCGGGCGGTGTCGGGGCGGCGGGAGAACCAGCGCTTGGTGACGACGTCGGCGTACATCGCGTCGCTGATCTTGCGCAGGTCGAGCGTGCCGCGGGCGCGCAGTTGCGAGACGAGCACGGCGTCGGTGCCCGCCGGCAGCAGCGTCTCGTAGACGGCGCGCTCGAAGTCGTGGAGGTGCTCGTCGGGTGGGTTGCGGCGGGCGAGCTGCCAGTCCTCCCCGGGTACTTCGGCCAGCCACAGGTAGTTGCGGACGGCGAGGTCGACGACGGTGGCGCTGATGTCGACGACGTCGACGGTCTCGTCGACGACCGTGCCGACCTGGCCGGGCAGCACGCCGTCCGGGCTGGCGAAGAAGACGCGGTCGCCGTCGCGCAGGAGGACCTCGACCGGACCGGTGGCGGCGGTGAGGGCGCCCGCGTCCTCCTTGCGGCGGCGGAGGACGTGGATGCCGCCGGCGACCAGGAAAACGAGCAGGAGCGCGAAGGCGATACCGGTCAGCGGCGTGAAGGCGAAGGCGGTGGCGAAGAGGCCGACGTCGGCGAACTTCGCGGTGGCCGGCACGGTGTTCGCGGGCAGGCCGACGAGGAGGTCGACGCGGTCGCCGGGGGCGACGTCGTTCTGTTCGAGGCGGACGACGCCGGTGTGGTCGAGCTCGGCGAGGGTGCAGCGCTGACTCGAGCCGATGGGGCCGGCGAAGCAGTCCACAGGGGACAGTCGCGGCGACGGCGCGAGGAAGGAGGCGGTGAGCTTGGCGAGCGGGGTGTCGAAGCCGCTGGCGACCTGCCAGCGGGCCTGCTGGCGGCCGCTCTGGTCGGCGACGGCGCCGTCGACGGAGTAGGTGACGGTCGACGTCCCGCCGGTGAAGGTGAGGACGAGCTGGTCGCCGGTCAGCCGGCTGGTGGCGGCGCCTTCGGTCTTGATGTTCTTGACGGCGAAGACGCGGTCCTGGTCGTCGCTCGCGGAGACCTTGAGGGGGACGCGCGAGGTGAGCTGCCTGCCGCCGGGGACGGTGACGTGCTCGGTGACTTCGAGGGAGCCGTCGCGCAGGACTTTGAGGGCGACGTCGGCGGTGGCGCCTTCGGGCGGCTGGACGTCCTGGCCGCTCAGCTGCTGGGGTTTCTTGACCTGGTCGGAGGGTGCGTTCGGCAGCACGGGCCCGGCGGACGGCCCCTGCGCGGCGGCGGGCCCGGCGGTGACCAGGACCATGACGGCGGCGGTGACCGCCACCCCCCATTTCATCGACACAGCACCACACCCTAGAGCACCCGATCTATGCTGACGCCCGGAACGGCGAGATCACCGCAGGTACGCCGGTTCCGACGGGGAAATCGCACGGGGGGTTCCGCTTTCATGACGCACGGCCCGCAGGGTCCAGGTTTCGGCGCTGGTCCACACGACCCGCGACGGCCGGTCCCGCCACCGGGGGCGCGGCCGTTGCCGCCGCCCGGGGTGCGGCCGCTACCGCCGGGGCGGCCGGGCGGGCAACCTGGGCCGCCTGCGCAAGGCCCCGGTGAGCAGCAAGGACAAGGGCCCGGCGCGTATCCCGGGCAGACACCCGGCGGTACTTCCCCGCAAGGCCCCGGCGGGCGGCCGGCCCAACCCGGCCAAGCGCCCGGCGGCGCTCCGCAGCAAGGCCCCGGCGGCCCGGGGCAAGCACCGCACACTCAGCCCTACCGAGCGCCGGGCGGCGCTCCGCAGCAAGGCCATGGTCCCGGCGGCACGCCGGGACCATGGCAGGGCGGCGCCCCGGGTCAAGGTCCGCAGGGTCCCGCCGGCGCCCCCGGCCAGCCGCCGTTCCCGGGTCAGCCGCCGCAGGGCTTCCCCGCGTCCGGCCCCTACCCGCGCCCCGGCTTCCCCGCCCGCGCACCGCTCCCCCCACCGGCCGCGGCCGCGCCGCCCGTCTTCACCCCCGCCTACGCCGGCCCACCCCCGGGCTCTCCGTTCGGCCCGCGGTTCGCGCCCGGCTACCGGCCTTACGTCGCCAAGAAGTCGAACACCGGGGTCATCGTCGCCGTGGCGATCATCGGGATCGTCGCCGTGGTCGGGGGGCTCGTCGCGGCCGTCGCGCTCATCGGCGGCAACACCCGGCACGTCGCCGATGCCGGGTACTCGAGCACCTACCCGTCGGACACCTACGAAACCACCTCCGCCGACGAAACCACCGAAACCACGTCGTCCACCGAAGAGACGACCACCAGCCGGACCACCGAGCGCACGACCCGCACGTCCGAACAACCGAGTGGCCCGCGTTCGGTCGTCGCGACCGGGAACAACCCGATGTTCGGCAGTCCCGACTACGGCTTGCAGAACGTCCCCTGCTCGCTGAGCCGCTGGGCGACCGACCAGGGCAGCGCCACCCGCTTCTTCCAGTCCGGGATCGCCTGCCTGGACGCGATGTGGTCGCGCATGCTCGGCGCCGTGGACCTGCCGTTCCGGTCGCCGAAGCTGTCGGTGCCGCGATCGCTGTCGGAATCGTCGACGCCGTGCGGCAGCGGCGGCACGACGACCGGTGTCACGCCGTTCTACTGCCCGTCGAACGACACGATCTACATGCCGATGGACCGCATCGAGATCGACGTGTGGGGCAACCACCCCGGCCCGTACCTGTCGATCCTGGCCCACGAATACGGCCACCACGTGCAGAACCTGGCCGGCATCTCCGAGGCGTACGGCAACCAGCGCTACGACGCGGGCGCCGACTCGGCGATCGGCCTGGAGCTGTCGCGCCGGATGGAGCTCGAGGCGCAGTGCTTCTCGGGCATGTTCCTCGGCTCGGCGTCGGTGTCCGGCGGCTCGGTCGACAAGAACATCTACAACGAGGCGTGGAACGCCCAGGACCGCGGCGACGACTACGCCCGCAACGGCAAGCGCGACCACGGCAGCGCCAAGCACAACATCGCCTGGTGGCAACACGGCGCGACGAAGAACCGCAACCAGCAGTGCAACACGTGGCTCTCGGCCTCGGGAGACGTGTCCTAACTCGGTGGCGCGAACGGGTTTTCGGCGGCCGGCGCCGGAGTGCCGGACGGCGGAGTAGGCGGCTCCGCCTCGGCTGCAACGGCGGACGCCGACGGTCCGGCGGGATCCGGCGCGGCCCCGGCGGCCGACCACGGTGAGGGCGCGGCCGGCTGCCCGCCCGTCACCACCGCTCCGAGCTGGGCGTTCGCCGCGTAGCCCGCCTGCATGAATCCCGGCGCCGGTCCACCGCCGTTCCCGGTCGGAACGTGCCCCCGCGCCGCCTCCACCTGCGCCGCGTACGCCTGCATCGCGCGCGCGTGGTCGCGGTTGCGCCGCTCCGCCAGCACCGCCGCCAAGAACGCCCACGGCGGCACCCCCGGCGGCACCGGCGTCCCCAGCGCGTTGCCCACCTGCTGCGCCAAACTCCACCCCAGCGCGTGCGCCGCGTCCGCCGCCAGCTGGCTGAACCGCGCCAGGAACTGGCGGCTCGCCAGCGCGAGGTCGTCCGGCAGCCGGGTCAGGTCGAGCTGGGCCGCCCAGCCCTCCAAGCCCGGGGGCATGCCGATCGCCGGGTAGCCCGCGCTCTCCGGGACGCGGTCGCGGATCACCAGCGTGCCCGCCAGGAAGTCGCCCACCCGGCGGCCGTCGGACGAGCACAGCGACACGATCACCGCCACCGCCCCGAAGATCCCGAGCGCCCAGAAGTCGATGACGAACCCCGCCAGCCCGCGGGTCAGCGCGTGCCGGAAGCGGATCGGGCCGCCGTCGACGCGCACCACGCGCAGCCCGACCGCCATCTTGCCCAGCGACCGGCCGCGCGAGAGCGTCTCGAACAGGACCGGGTAGCCGACCAGGATCAGCACCAGGAACACCAGGATCAGGGTCAGCGCGAGCGATTCGTCCTCGCCCGGCACCGTGAGCGTCAGGACGAAGAACGTGCCGAGCAGCAGCGCGAACTGCACGAGGACGTCCAGCAGCATCGCCAGCGCGCGGCTGGCGAGCTTCGCGACGCGCAGGTCCAGGACGACGGCTTCGCCGGTGACCAGCTCGGATTCCTCGTGCACCGGCCCAGCCTAGCGACCGGATAGGGTGACCGGTGTGGATGTGGACGTCTTCGTCGCGACGCACACGGCGGAGTGGAACCGGCTCGGCGAGCTGACCCACCGCGGCGGCAAGCTGACCGGTGCCGAGGCCGACGAACTGGTGACGCTCTACCAGCGGACCGCGACGCACCTGTCGATCGTCCGCTCGGTCGCGCCCGATCCGGCGCTCGTCAGCCGGCTGTCCGGGCTGGTCGCCCGCGGCCGGAGCGCCATTTCCGGGTCGCACAACTCCGCGTGGCGCGAAGTCGCGTTGTTCTTCACGCGCCGCTTCCCCGCCGCCGTCTACCTCTCGCGACGCTGGTGGATCCCGGCCGCGCTGGTGTCGATCGCGGTGATGGCGGTGATCGCCGTCTGGGTCGCCGGCGACCCGCACGTCCGCGCGTCGCTCGGGAGCGCCGACGAGCTGAACCAGCTGACGAAGCCCGGCGGCGACGCCGAGGCCTACTACTCGACCGGCCCGGCGACGTCGTTCGCCGCGCGCGTGTGGACGAACAACGCCTGGGTGGCGGCGACGTGCTTGTTCCTCGGCGTCGCGCTGGGCCTGCCGGTGATCGGCGCGCTGTGGATGAACGCGCTGAACGCGGGCGTGATCATCGGTGCGATGAGCGCGGCCGGCCGCGGCGACGTGATGATCGGCCTCCTGCTCCCCCACGGCCTGCTGGAGCTGACGGCGGTGTTCGTCGCGGCGGGCACCGGGCTGAAGCTCGGCTGGACGGTCGTCGACCCCGGCCGCCGGTCCCGCACGACGGCACTGGCCGAGCAGGGCCGCTCGGTCGTCGTGATGGCGCTCGGGCTGGCGTGCGTGCTGTTCGTGACGGGGATCATCGAAGCGTTCGTGACGCCGTCGGGCTGGCCGACGTGGCTCCGTGTGGGCATCGGCGTGCTGGTCGAGGTGCTGTTCCTGGTCTACGTGTTCACGTTGGGCAGGCGCGCGGCGAAGGAAGGCGAGGTCGGCGACCTCGACGCGCGCGACGCCGGGGACGCCCTACCCGAAGCGGCCTAGAGCCGCCCCGCGGCCTTCAGCGCCAGGTACCGGTCCGCCAACGCCGGCGGCAGTTCCTCCGGCACCGCGTCCACCACGCTGACCCCGTGCCGCCCCAGGCGTTCCGTCACGCGCTGCCGTTCCGCCACCGTCCGCGATGCCGCCGCCGCGTCGTACACCGCTTCCGCGTCGTCGCGCCCGGCCAGCATCTCCGCCACCCGCGGGTCCGCCACCGACGCCACGATCAGCTCGTGCCGCGCGGTCAGCGAACTCAGCACCGGGAACAGCCCTTCCTCCAACGGCGCCGCGTCGAGCCCGGTCAGCAGGACGACCAGCGCCCGGCGCCGCGTGCGCTGGAGCACCTCGGCGACCATCCCCCGCGAGTCCGTCTCCACCAGAGAAGGTTCCAGAGGCGCCATCGCGTTCACCAGCGACGTCAGCAGCGAAGCCCCCGACGAACCCTGCACCGCCGCGCGCAGCCGACGGTCGTACGCCAGCAGGTCGACGCGGTCGCCGGCCCGGGAAGCCAACGCTGCCAACAGCAACGCCGCGTCCATCGCCGCGTCCAGGCGCGGGGCGTCGCCGACCCGGCCCGCCGACACGCGGCCCGTGTCGAGCACCAGCACCACGTGCCGGTCGCGCTCGGGACGCCACGTGCGGACCATGACGTCCGCCGCCCGCGCCGTCGCGCGCCAGTCGATCGAACGGACGTCGTCGCCGATCACGTACTCGCGCAGCGAGTCGAATTCCGTGCCCTGACCCCGGATCAGCACCGCGTTGCGGCCGTCGAGCTGCTGCAGCCGCGCCAGCCGCGACGGCAGGTGCTTGCGGCTGTGGAACGGCGGCAGCACGCGCACGGTCCACGGCACCTCGTGCGAACCCTGCCGCGCGGCCACCCCCAACGGCCCCACCGACCGGACCGTCACGCGCGCCGCCATCCGGTCGCCGCGCCGCGACGGCCGCAACGCGGTCACCAACGCCCGGCGCTCCCCCGGCGGAACGCGCAGCGCGTGCCGGTCGTCAGCACCGGCGCTGGGCGGCCACGCGTCCCGCAGCAAACCCCGCACCGCACGCCGGCCGGGGTTGGCGACGACCAGCGTCACCTCGCACGGCTCGCCGAGCCGCACCGACGTGTCGCCCGACCGCCGGAACACCAGCGGCCGCACGCTTCCCGCCAGCACGAGGTCGACGACCACGAGCAGCAGGAGCACCCCGCCGACCGCCAGGATCCCGAGATCCGACGGCGCGAGCAGCCCGACCACCAGCGCGCCGAACAGCGCGAGCAGCCCGAGCCTTCCGGTGACGGCCATGTCAGCGCGGCACGGGCACGGACGCGAGCACGCGGTCGAGGACGCCGTCCGCGGTGACGCCTTCCAGCTCGGCCTCCGGCCGGACGTCCAAGCGATGCCGCAGCGCGGGCCTGGCCAGCGCCTTGACGTCGTCGGGCGTCGCGTAGTCGCGCCCGGCGAGCCACGCCCAGGCGCGGGTCACCGCGAGCAACGCCGTGGCTCCACGGGGAGAAACGCCGATCCGCACCGACGGCAGCTGCCGCGTCGCCCGGCACAGGTCGACGACGTACCCGATCACCTCGGGCCCGATCGTCACGCGCGCCACGGCTTCGCGCGCCGCCGCGAGTTCGGTGGCCCCGGCGACCGCCTTGAGCCCCGCCGCGGCGAGGTTGCGCGGGTCGAAACCCTGCGCGTGCCGCCAAAGAATGCCGATCTCGTCCTCGCGCGACGGCGCCGGCATCGTCAGCTTCAGCAGGAACCGGTCCAGCTGCGCCTCCGGCAGCGGGTAGGTGCCCTCGTACTCCACCGGGTTCTGCGTGGCGATCACGATGAACGGGTCGGGCAGCGGCCGCGACTTGCCGTCGAGCGAGACCTGCCGCTCCTCCATCGCCTCCAGCAGCGACGACTGCGTCTTCGGCGGCGTCCGGTTGATCTCGTCGGCGAGCAGCAGGTTCGTGAACACCGGCCCCTCGCGGAAGGAGAACTCGCCGCTGTGGGCGTCGTAGACGATGGAGCCGGTGACGTCGCCGGGCATCAGGTCCGGCGTGAACTGCACGCGCGTGGTCTCCAGGTCCAGCGCCGCGGCCAGTGCCCGCACCAGCAGCGTCTTCGCCACCCCCGGGACGCCTTCGAGCAGCACGTGCCCGCGGCACAGCAGCGCCAGGATCAGCCCGGTGACGGCGGCGTCGTTGCCGACGACGGCCTTGCCGACCTCGGCGCGCAGCGCGATCAGCGCGTCCCGGGCCCCCGTCGCGTTCTCGCTGGTCAAGTTCGCCCCACCTCTCGTTCCACCCCGTCCAGTTCGCCGGCCAGCCGAACCAGCGCCGGGTCGTCCGGCACCGGCGGGCCGTAGAGCACCGCGCCGATCTCGTTCGCCGGCCGGCCGGTCCGTTCGCTCACCGACTGCACCAGCGCGGCCGCGTCGGCGTCGCGCGGCAGGCCGAGCACGGTCCGCAGCCGGGTCCGCGACGCCTCCCGCAGCGTCTCGCCCGCGTGGTCCGCGGCCTTCGCCCGCCGGTACAGCCGGGCGCGGCCTTCCGCCGTCTCGGCCGCGCGGACGACGATCGGCAGCGGCTCGGTGACCACCGGGCCGAGCCGGCGCGCCCGCCACAGCGCCAGCAGCGCGACGGCGATGATGGCCTGCCCGGCACCGTAGTACCAGCCGTCCGGGATCAGGTCGAAGATCGACTTGCGGGTGTCGTCGAGCCCGGGGTCGGCCGTCGACGGCAGGTACCAGACCAGCGTCGGGTGCTGCCCGAGCAGGCGCAGGCTCAGCGCCGCGTTGCCGTCGTCGGCGAGCCGGGCGTTCGTCAAGGGCGCCGACGAGCCGAGCAGCGTCGTCGTGCCGCCGGAGTCGGCGAGCTGCAGCAGCGTGCCGCCGCCGTCTTCGCCGGGGTAGCACGACCGCGCGCCGGGCGAGGCGTAGCCGATCCCGCCGAGGGTGACGTCGCCGGCCGCGACCGCCGCGGCGACCGTGCACTCCGGGCGCAGCGTGCCGACGTCGCTCTGGCCGACCGGCTGCACCAGCGGCAGCGAATCCTGCAGCGTCGGCGCTCCCGGCGTCACGAGGACGACGTCGGCGGCGTGCTGCCGCAGCGCGTCGAGCCGCTTGGCCGGGACCAGGTCCGGCTGGGTGACCAGCAGCGTCGCGTCTTCGCGGACGGCCGCGTCCGCTTCGGCCATCGAGTGCGCTACGCGGACGTCGACGCCTTGATCGTCCAGGAGTTTCGCGAGCGCGTGCGCGCCGCCGGGTTCGTAGGAGCCGGGCTCGAGCGCGCCGTGGGTCTGCTCGCCGCGGCCGAGCAGCAGCAGGGCACCGGCGGCGAACACGAGCAGCACCAAGCCCAGGGGGATCCGCGCGCCGCGCCAGATCCGGCGCACGTCCGGCGATATAGAGGTGCTCACGAGGCCGCCATGGCGATCGGACGTTCACGGCGGCAACGCTCGTCCAGCTCGGTCAGCGTGCGGTAGGCGGTTTCGGTGCCTGCGCGGCCGCCGTAGTGGACGTCGTCGAAGAGCCGCGCGCCCTGCCGCAGGTCCGCGGCTACGTTCGGCAGCAGCACCCCGGCCTCGGCAGCGGCTTCGTCGGCCGTCCGGCCGGAACGGGCGTCGAGCAGCGCGCGTTCCTCCAGGGCCCGCACGACGGCGCGGAAACGGTCGCGGACGGCGTCGTCGTATCGGCCGGCCGCCGCGGCTTCGGCGGCCGCGCGACGGTAGTCGTCCGCGCTCTGCCGCTTCCCGCCGAAGACGACCCGGTCGGCCCGGGACGAGCGGGCGATCTTGCCGGTGCGCAGCCGGACCACCACGACGAGCACGATCAGCACGACGAGGACCAGCAATACCCCGAAGATCCCGCCCGGGACGACGTTCGACACGCCGTTCAGCAGCTTCTGGACCTGCTCGCCGAGCCACTGCCCGAACTCCTGCAACGGACCCGGCCGGGCGGCCTGGTACTTCGGGTCGGACAGCTCCTCCGCGGCGGCGCGGCGGGCTGAGTCCCGGTCGATGTCGACCGGGACGTCGGTGAGCAGCAGCGTCACCATGCCTGCGGCGGCTGGACGCCGGCCGCCCGCGCCAGCTCGATGTCCATGCCCTCGCGGCGCATCCGCTGGTCCAGGTAGACGATCACGGTCACCAGCGCGACGAACGGCGTGGCGATGGTGCCGGAGATGATCTGGCCCACCGACTGCAGCAGCAGGTCGCCGGTGCCGGGCACGACCACCTGCGCCGACGGGTTGAAGAGCCCGCTGAACAGGCCGCTGCCGAGGCTGAACGGCAGCTGGATGATGTTGTTGACCAGGTACTCGATCACCCCGGCCAGCAGCAGGATGCCGAACACCCGCCAGAACGAGCCGCTGACCAGCCTCACCGACCGCGAGAACGCCTGCCGGAACGTGCCGCGCTCCAGGACGAGCGCCGGGCTGGCGAGCGCCCAGAACACGTAGGCGACGACGCCGGGGACGATGCACAGCATCACGCCGATCGTGGTGGCGATCGAGTAGACGAACCCGACGCCCAGCAACGGCAGCAGCCGCGGCTGCACCTCGCGCCACGCGACGCCGAAGGTGACTTCCCGGCCCAGCGCCGCGCGGCCCATCACCGCGGCCAGCAAGCCGTTCGCCACCGTCGTCAGCAACGTCGTGAGCAGTGCCGTCGGCAGCACGGCGATCAGCACGTCCCCGAACGCGCCGAACACGGCGTTGCGCAGCTCCTCCTCCGTCGCACCCGGGCCGAGCTCGGCGGTCGTGGCCAGGTTCTGCAGGTCGGCGAAGACGAATTTCTGCACGACGAAGCTGAGAGCGGCGGTGATCACCGCGACCACCGCGCCGATGCCGAGGACCACCAGCGGGTAGCGGCGGATCGTGGTGATCGCGCCGTCGAGGATGTCGCCGATGTTGAGCGGCCGCAGCGCGATCACGCCGGGCTTGCCGAGCCCGTGCGGGCTCCAGGGCCGTTGCTGCTGGTACGGCGGGACCTGCTGGTACTGCGGCTGGGGACCCCACTGCGGTTGGCCGCCGTGCGGGGGCGGCGGAGCCGGGCGTTCCCAGCCCGGCGGCGTCGCCGGTCCGGGGCTCGCCGGGGCGTCCGGCGGCTGCCACCCGCGCGGCGGCGTCGCCGGTGACGCGGAGTGGTCTTCGGCGGGCTTCGGATCACCCGTTCCGGGGGCGGGAATCTGGGGGACGCCCTGGCTGGGTGTCGGCGTGTCGTCGCCCTGGCCGCCGGGCGCGCCACCGGTGTCTGTCATCGAAGCCCCTCGCCTGCAGTGCCTGCTTGCCCACACTCTTTCAGAGCCCGTTGCACCCGGCCAGACCTGGGGTGACGTCCGCGCGCGGTGACACCGTGCGCACGGACGGGTGCGAGAGGCCCCGTTCCCCCGATATGCTGAATGGCGGGATCGGGTACCCCCGGTCCGTACCGAGACCCTTCGGGACTGCCTAGTGACGCAACCGCCCCACGGCCGGGTACCGCCTCGCGGGACCGTCCAGCCGCCGCCGGTGCCGGATGCGCAACCGGATCTTCCCTGGCTGGGCCGTCCTCACACCGTCTCCGCGCCGCGACGCCGCTCCCCGGCGGCCGTGATCGGCGTGTGCCTCGGGGCCGTGGCCGTGCTGGTGCTCGGGCTGGTCGCGATCGTGGCCCTCAACCGCGGCGAGACGCCGCCGGCCAACGCGAACTTCCGCGACACGCCGACGTCCCAGGACCTCCCCTCGCAGCTGCCCGGGGGCGCGGGCGCGCCCGCGTCGGCGTCGCCTCCGACGTCCGAGCTGTCGACGCCCAGCCCGACCGGCCCGCAGAAGATTCTCAAGCTGGCCGACCACCCGATCCTGCAGGACCCGAACGCCGGCCTGCAGAACCGCGTCTGCAACCTCCCCGCCTGGCAGAGCACGCAGGACGGCGCGGAAGCGTTCTTCACCGCCGCGAGCAAGTGCCTCGACGCGGCGTGGGGCCCGTTCCTCGAGGCCTACCACCTGCCGTTCACCCCGCCGGCGCTGCACTTCCCGACGGGCGCGAGCTTCGAGACCGAGTGCGGCACCATCCAGGTCGGCATCGCGACCGCCGCGTACTACTGCGAAAACAACCTGTACGTCCCGTTCCGCGGGCTGCAGACCGACCAGTACGGCAACAACCCCGGCGTCTACCTGGCCCTGTTCGCCCACGAGTACGGCCACCACGTCCAGGAGGTCGCCGGGCTGATGGACGCGGCCTGGCAGAAGATCTACGAGGCCGGCCAGAACAGCCCGGCCGGGCTGGAGATGTCGCGGCGCAAGGAGCTGCAGGCCCAGTGCTTCTCGGGCATGTTCCTCGGCGCGCACGTCGACCAGGGCGGCACGATCAGCCGCGACATGTACAACAAGGCCTGGAACGACCAGGAGACCCGCGGCGACAACACCTCCCGCAGCCACGACCACGGGACGAACGCGCACTACGCGTCCTGGTGGCGGGCAGGGGCGACGAGCAACCGGATCGCCGACTGCAACACCTTCGCGGCGCCGTCGTCCGAGGTCAGCTAGCGGTTTTGGGCCGCAGCGGGATGCTCAGCCAGAGGTAGGCGAACATCCCGCCGGAGAAGCAGGCGAACACCAGCAGGAACAGGCCGACCGGGCGCCGCGCGTCCGACGCCCCGGCGGAGGTGTCCGCGGCCCGGACGGTGACCGTGCCCTGGTCCGGCAGCACGTCCGGCACGCCGACCTCGACGCGCTCGTTCTGGCCGTGCCCGCAGCCGTTCAGCGTGCCCTCGTGCGTCTTGCCCGCGACGGTGAACTTCACGGTCTCGACGGCGTCCGGCCGGTCACACGGCGCGGGCTTGGTGACCTCTGCCTGTACCGGCGCGCCCAGGTCGTCGTTGGAGATGCCCAGCAACCCGGGCCCGGCCAGCCAGGCCAGCAGCACGACGAGCACGCCCGCCGCGGCGGGGATCGCCACCGTGGGCCACTTCAGGGCGAGGGATCGCGGGGGCACCTCGCCATGGTTCCAGATCCCCGGGCCGAATCCCAGGCCGCCTCAGCGCTGCTCGATCTTCTCCGCCTGGGTCACCTTCTTGACGTAGAGCAGCTTGTCTCCGGGCTCGATGGCGTCGGCCTGAGGGGAGTCCACGCGGTACAGGACGCCGTCGCGGACCAGGCCGAGGACCAGGTCGGACAGGTGCCGCGGCGAACCGCCCTCTTCGGACGGCTCGACCGGCCGCTCGGCGATCGCCAGGCCCGACTCGGGCGTGAGCAGGTCCTCCATGATGTCGACGACCAGCGGCGTCGACGTCGCCATGCCGAGCAGCCGCCCGGCCGTCTCACTGGAGACGACGACCTGGTTGGCACCCGACTGCTTGAGCAGGTGGACGTTCTCCGCCTCCCGCACCGACGCGACGATGTGTGCCTTGGGCGCCAGCTCGCGGGCGGTGAGCGTGACGAGGACCGCCGTGTCGTCGCGGTTCGGGGCGACGACGACCGCGCGGGCGTGCTGCACCGCGGCGACGCGCAGGACGTCGGACCGGGTGGCCGAGCCGTGCACGGCGACGAGGCCGAGCGCGCTCGCCGCGTCGAGGGCCTGCTGGTCGGTGTCGACGACGACGATCTGACCGGGGGCGACGTTCTCGTCGCCGAGCAGCGCGTTGACGGCGGACCGGCCCTTGGTGCCGAACCCGACGACGACCGTGTGGTCGCGCACCTTCGTCCTCCACTTCTGGATCTTGAACGCCTGCCGGGAGCGCTCGGTGAGCACCTCCAGGGTGGTCCCGACCAGGACGATGAGGAAGAGCACCCGCAGCGGGGTGATCACCAGCACGTTCACCAGGCGGGCGGACGACGTGGCGGGCGCGATGTCGCCGTAGCCGGTCGTCGACAGCGAGACGGTCGCGTAGTACAGGCTGTCCAGGAAGGACAGGCCGTCACCGTTGGCGTCGCGGTAGCCGTCGCGGTCGACGTACACGATGACCACCGTGGCCAGCAGCGCGAGCAGGGCGCCGATGATCCGCTTCAAGATCGAGCGGAGCGGGCTGACGGTCAGCTCGGGCATGCGCAGCACGCCGACGAGCTCGTGGTCCGGCCGATCGGTGAGACTGCCCAGCGGCAACCGCTTCAGGGCCTTCATGCACCCGCTCCCAGCGGCGGGTGTCGAGCGTCACTCACGCCCGGAGGATAGCCGAACGGAGTACCCGGCCGCCGCGTGGAACGATCAGATCATGGCCAACTCACAACGACCGGCCCACGTACTGGCCGGCGTGCTGGGCACGATGGGCGTCCTGCACTTCGCCGTCCCGAAGCCGTTCGACGGGCTGATCCCGGCCTCGCTGCCGGGGTCGCGGCGGGCGTGGACGTACGGGTCGGGCGCGGCCGAGCTGGCGATCGGGGCCGCGGTGGCGGTCCCGCGGACGCGCCGGCTGGGCGGGCTGGCGGCGGCGCTGCTGTTCCTGGGGGTGTTCCCGGGGAACGTGAAGATGGCGCTGGACGCGTCTTCCGCCCCGGCCCCGCGCCGCGCGCTCGCGTGGGCCCGGTTGCCGCTGCAGTGGCCGCTGATCACCTGGGCGCTCAAGGTCCGCGACCGCGCCTGACGCAGCCGGAGCGTCTTGAATGAGTCATTCAGGACCTCCCAAGACCTGAATGAGTCATTCAGGACGTCGGCGGAGCCGCCGACCACGCCACCGCGACTTCGACCCGCCCTCCCGTCACGCTTCCGGGATGTCCCGCAGCAGCCGCCGGAGGCCCTCGGGGTCCAGGAGGTCGGCCGGGCGGATCGTGCGGTTCGCGCGGACGTAGTGGAACGCCGCGCCGACCCGCTCCACCGGGACGTTCTTCAGCGCGGCCCACGCCATCCGGTAGGCCGCCAGCTGGACCGCCAGCGCCGGCTGCCTCGACTCCGGCGGCACCGAGCCCGTCTTCCAGTCGACGACCTCCCACGTGCCGTCCGGGTTCTGGAACACCGCGTCCATCCGGCCGCGCAGGGTGATGCCCTCGACGTCGGCCGTGAACGACACCTCCACCGCGTGCGGCACCCGCGTGGCCCACTCGCTCTTCTCGAACTCCGCCTGCAGCTCTTCGAAGTCCGCGTCCGGGGCTTCACCGAAGTCGGCCGCGCCCGGGAGGTCGTCGATCTCGATCAGCTGGTCGCCCGAGAAGCGGCGCTCCAGCCAGCCGTGGAACTCCGTGCCGCGGCGGGCGAAGCTGTTGGGCTCCACCGGGAGCGGGCGGCGCAGGTCCGCCGCCAGCTTGCCCGCGTCGTCGGCCAGCTTGACCAGCTGGCTCACCGAAAGCCGCGACGGCAGCGGGACCCGGTGGACGTGGTCGTCCTTGCGCGCCCACTCCTCGAGCAGGACGTCGGTGTCGGTCAGCCAGCCGTCCGGGTCGTCCTCTTCGGACTCTTCTTCGTCCACAGTGGCCATCGCTTCGGAGACCAGTTCCACGCCGGTCTGCACGCCGGTACGGCGGTCGGCGAGCGGATCGACGGGCCAGCGCCCCTTCCTCGAGTCGGAGACCAGCGGGTTCTCGTCTTCTTTTTCGGGCTCCGGCGCCCACTCCGCGAGCTGCCCGGCGCCGGTCTCGCGGAGGACGTCGCCGATCTCGGTCAGGAACTCCGACGGCCCCTTGTACCGGCTGCTGCTTTCGTTCCACCAGTGCCCGGAAACGATCAGCGCGTGCTCGGACCGCGTCAGCGCGACGTAGCAGAGCCGCCGCTCCTCCGCCTGTTCCCGTTCGACGAACCCGGCTTCGTGCAGCTCCAGTCCTTCTTGGACTTCCTTGCGGTCGTAGCCTTCCGCGATCCGCAGCTCCGGCAGGTCCTGCGAGTCACCGCGCAACGCGGCGGGCAGCGACGTCGCGGTCCGCAGCCACGACGACGACCGCCGCCGGCCCGGGAAGACGTCCTGCACCAGGTGCGGGACGGCGACCACCTCCCATTCGAGGCCCTTCGCCGAGTGTACGGTCAGCACCTGCACGCGGTCCGGCACGACCTCGACCTCGCCCGGCGTCAGCCCGTCTTCGGCGTGCGCGGCGGTGTTCAGGTAGTCCACAAAGGACAACAGCGTCGCGGTCGGTGCCGTTTCGGCGTAGTCGGTGACGACTTCGGCGAACGCGTCCAGGTGCGCGCGCCCGGCGGATCCCGGGCGCGCCAGCGATTCGACGTCGAGGAGCATCGTGCGTTCGACGTCGGCGACGAGCTCCGGCAGCGACTGGTCGAGCCGCCGCCGCAGCGCCGCGAGCTCCCAGCCGATCCGCCGGATGCGCTTGTACCCCTCTTCGGAGTACCGCTCCGGCGCCCCCGGCTCGTCGATCGCGTCGATCAGCCCGGCCTGCTCGACGCGCTCCACGACCAGTTCCGGCTCGTCCGTTGCCTTCTCCGGACTGGAAAGTTCGCCGGCCCGCCGCCACAGCGCGGCGACGTCGGCGGCCGCGAGCCGCCAGCGCGCACCGGTCAGCAGCCGGGCCGCCGCGCTGCCCGACAACGGGTCGGCGAGCACCTTGAGCGTCGACACGAGGTCGGCGACCTCGGGCTCGTCGAGCAGCCCGCCGAGCCCGACGACCTCCACCGGCAATCCGCGGGCCCGCAGTTCGGCGGCGATGGGCGCCATGTCGGCCCGGCGCCGCACGAGCACGGCGGCCGTCGGCGGCTTCCCGGTCTCCTCTTGCCGGGTGTGCCACCGCCGCGCCATCGCATCGGCCACCCACTCGCGCTCGGCGCGGATGTCCGGCAGCAGCGCGGCCGCGATGTCCGCCGGACCGGCGCCGTCACGCGCCCGCAGCCGTTCGACGCCGAGGCCGCGCGCCCGCAGGGGTTCGGCGATCGCGTTGGCGAGGTCGAGGATCTCCGGCGGGTTGCGGAAGCTCGTCAGCAGGCCGAAGTCGTGCGCGGGGACCAGGCTTTCTCCGTCGTGGCGCGGGAAGTCCGTGGTGAAGCGGGGCAGGTTGGCCGCGCTGGCCCCGCGCCAGCCGTAGATGGCCTGCGCGGGGTCGCCGACCGCGGTCACGGGCATCGGCTGGTTCTCGACGCCGCCGAACAGCGCCCGCAGCAGGACGCGCTGGGCGTGCCCGGTGTCCTGGTACTCGTCGAGCAGGACGGCGCCGAAGCGTTCCCGTTCGCCACGCACGACCGACGGGTAGCCGCTGGCCAGCTGGGCGGCCAGCGACATCTGGTCGGCGAAGTCGAGGGCGCCTTCGTTGCGCTTGCGGCGGTGGTAGTCCTCGACGAGCGGCAGCAGCGCGAGCCGGAAGTGCTGCGCGGCCATGATTTCGGTGAGCTTCTGCGGGAGCGCGGCCCGTTGCCCTTTGGCGCGCGGGGCGTTCTCGATGACGCGGCACATCCACGTCGTGTACTCGGCGAGCTGGTCGACCGAGACGAGGTGCTCGCCGAGTTCGCCGGCCAGCTGCAGGAGGTCCGCGGTGACGGTCGGCGGCACGCGGTCGGTGTCGAGCTCGTTGTCCCAAGTGGACACGACCCGGTGCGCGATCTGCCACGATGACGTTTCGGACAGCAACCGCACGCCGGGTTGGACAGGAAGCCGGAGGCCGTGTTCGGAGAGGAGGCGGCCGGCGTAGGCGTGGTAGGTGAGGACGGTCGGCTCGCCGGCGACCACAGTGGACCGCAGGCCGCCGGAGGGATCGAGCCGGTCGAGCAGCCCGGAGCCGGCGAGCCGTCTCAGCCGCGCGCGGACGCGTTCGCCGAGCTGGCGCGCGGCTTTCCGGGTGAAGGTCAGGCCGAGGACGCGATCGGGGCTGACGATCCCGTTGGCCACGAGCCAGACGACGCGCGCGGCCATGGTTTCGGTCTTCCCGGCGCCCGCCCCGGCGACGACGAGGGACGGTTCGACGGGCGCGGCGATGACGGTGGCTTGTTCGGGGGTCGGCCGGTGCAGCCCGAGGGCATCGGCGAGTTCGGCGGGCTCGACGGGATTGGCGATGACGAGCGGGCTCACGCGCCCACCCCACAGCGCCCCGGCAACGTCTTGAATGAGTCATTCAGGACCTCCGGGGTCCTGAATGACTCATTCAAGACACCGGGGCGGGAGTTCGGCGCGCCTGCCGCGGGCATCGTGCTCGGCTGGGTCACGGGCCCGGCACCTGCCTGCCCTCCGGCCGCAGCGGGCAGCACCCACGCGCCGGGCACCGATCGCAGTCCGGGTTCTCCTGCGCCTGGTAATCCGGCCCCGCCGCCGAAGCCGCCGCGTCGCGGACCAGCTCCAGCCACTGCTTGCCGCCCACCTCGTCCAACGGTGGCTGGGACCGCTCGGTCGACCCCGTCTTGTTGTTCGCCTTCGCGACGTAAACCAGCCGCGCGCCGCCGGGCTCGTTGCTGCCCTTGATCGCCCCCAGCAGCACCGCGAGCTGGTACGCCGCCAGCTGCGGGTGCGCCTCGGCGTCCGCGCCCGACACCGGGACCTTGCCCGTCTTGATGTCGACGATCACCGGCCGCCCGTCGGCGTCCAGCTCCACCCGGTCGACCCGGCCGCGCAGCAGCACGCGGACCTCGTCCTCGCCGCCGGCCGGCAGCTCGACCTCGATGTCCTGCTCGACCCCCGCCGCCTTCAGCTCCGCGCGGCTGCGCTCCAGCCACGTCACGAAGTTCTGCAGCATCTGCTCGACCCGCCGCCGCTCCCGGCGGGAAAACCACGGCGCCCCGGCGTCGACGCGCACCCACGCCTCGTCCAGCGCCGCCTGCAGCTCGGCGTCCGTGCGCCCGGACGCCACCGCCTGCGCCAGCCCGTGCACCAGCGTCCCGGTGACCGCGGCCAGCTGCGCCGGGTCGGAGCCGCCGTGACGCTCGATCATCCAGCGCAGCGGGCACTTCGTCAGGATTTCCACTGTGGACGGTGAGATCCGGACCAGGTCGCCGGGCCGGTGCACCGGCTCGTCGGTCGACGCCGGCAGCAGGCCGTACCAAGTGGACGGATGCGCGCCGGGCACCTTCGCGTCCGCCAGCCTCGCCAGCTGCTTGGCCGCGCGACGCCGGCGTACCGGGTCGGCCTTGTCGTCGCAGACGACCTCACGCAGCTCCCCCACCAGCTCGGCCAGCACCAGCGACCGCCCGGGCGGCTTCATCCGCGAGTCGAGGCCGCCGTCGTCGGCGCCGTTCTCCTCGAGGTCGTCGAGGAACCGCGACGGCTGTTCGTCCTCGCCGGACACCGCCGTGACGAGCAGCGTCTGCTTCGCCCGGCTCATCGCCAGGTAGAACAACCGCCGCTCTTCGGCCAGGATCGGCGCGGTCTGGGAGACGGCGTCGTCGTCCACACCGGACATCAGGTCCTTGAGCCGTTCCACGCCCAGCACGGATCCCCGCAGCCGCAGGTCCGGCCACGCTCCTTCTTGGACACCGGCGACGGCGACGACCGTCCACTCGCGACCCGCGGCCGCGTGCGCGGTGAGCAGCGAGACGCCGTCCGAAGGCACGGCCGCCGGCGCGAGCGTGTCACCGGCGATCTGTTGCGCTCCAAGGTAATCCGCGAAGGACGCGACGCTCGCCCGCGGCAGCCGGTCGACGTACCGGCCGGCGGCGTCGAACAGCGCCACGACGGCGTCGAGGTCGCGGTCGGCCTGCGCCCCCAGCGATCCCCCGCGTTCGACCTGCTTCAGCAGCTTGTCCTGAAGCCGGCTTTCGGTCCAGAGCTGCCACAGCACCTGCTCGACGCCGTCACCGCGCGCCACGGCCTGGTGCGTGACGCGCAGCAGCCCGCCGACCCGCCGCACCGGCTCGGCCTCGGCGTCCGCGAGCCCGGCGAGGATGTCCCCGCCGCGCAAGGCTTCGACGAGCAGCTCGTCGCTCGACCGCTGGCCGCCGCCGGCCAGTTCGAGCCGCCGCAGACCACGACGCAACCGGCGCAACGCCAAGGGATCCGCGCCGCCGAGCGCCGACGACAGCAGCATCTCGGCGAGGTCGACGTCGAGGAGTTCGGGCGCGGGCGCGAGCTTCAGCACGGCCAGCAGTGGCCGCACCGCGGGCTGGCGCGCCAGCGGCAGCTCCTCGGTCGCCGAGCCGATCGGGACGCCGGCGGCACGCAATGCCCGTTGCAGCACCAGGAAAGTCCGGGCCGGCGACCGGACGAGCACCGCGATCTCCGACCATGGCACGCCGTCGACGAGGTGCGCGCGGCGCAGCTGGTCGGCGATCCAGCTGGCCTCGGCCGCCGGGGTCGGCATCACGCGGACCCGCACGTTCCCGCCGGAAGCCCCCGCGGGCGGGAGGATCTTGCGGTGCTGCGACGCGCCCGGCAGCGTCGCGCCGATCTTCGCCACGGCCAGGCGGACAGCCGGGGCGAGCCGGTGCGACGTCGTGAGCGTGACGGTCCGGCTGCCGTCCGGGTCGGCGTCGGCGAACAGGCTCGCGTCCGCGCCGCGGAAGGAGAACACGTTCTGGTCCGGGTCGCCGGCGACGACGAACTCCGCCGCGGTGTGCCCGATCACCCGGACCAGGCTGGTCTGCAGCGGGTCGAGGTGGTGGGCGTCGTCGACGAACAGGTGCCGCACGCGGGTGCGCTCGCGCATCCGGAGCTCGTCGTCGTCCTCGAGGGCGAGCAGCGCGGAGGTGACCAGCTCGGCGGCGTCCAGCGCGGGCGCGCTCGCCACGCCGAGGGCGTTGCCGCCCGCGCCCTGCAGCTGCGTGACCTCCTCGTACTGCGCCCAGAACTGCCCGGCGGCGATCCACTCCTCGCGCCCGCGGCGCCGGCCCAGCTCGGCGAGGTCCTCCGGGCCCAGCCCGCGCTCGGCGGCGCGCATCAGCAGGTCGCGCAGCTCCTCGGCGAACCCGGGGACCAGCAGCGCCGGCCGCAGCTGCTCGGGCCAGTACCCGGCCTCCTCGTCGAGGTCGCCGGCCAGCAGCTCGCGGACGACGACGTCCTGCTCGGCGCCGGCGAGCAGCCGCGGCGGCGGGAGCTCCTCGGCCATCGCTTCCAGCCGCAGCAGCGAGTACGCGTACGAGTGGACCGTGCGGACGAGCGGTTCGCGGACGGTGCGGGGCAGCGGCCGCGCCTGCTCGGGGTCGAAGGTGAGCCGCCGGGTGATGTCGGCGCGCAGCGCGTCCGCCGCCTTGCGGGACGTGGTGAGCACCAGCACGCTCTCCGGGTCGGCTCCCTCGGCGATGCGGCGGGTGGCGGCCGACGCGAGCAGCGACGTCTTGCCGGTGCCGGGACCGCCGAGCACGCGGCGGAATCCCCCGGGTGCGGAGAGCACGCGCCGGGCACCGTCGTCCCAGGTGAACGTGGGTGCGTCGGTGATCGGCGGGCGCACCAGCCGCGCGTCCGCCCGCCCCGTTCGCCTCGCGTTCACCCAGCGATGGAACCACGCCCGCTCACCCGGGTGGCGCACCGGCACGCCTTAACGCGCGCACGTTCGGCGAAGGTGCCGCAGCGTGCGGCGGGCGGCACGAAAAGTGTCGGTGGTGTGCGGCACAGTAGGGGCATGGACGACGTTCTGCACGAGCGCGTGCGGGAGATCATCGAGTCGGTGCCGGCCGGCACGGTGGCCACGTACGGCGACATCGCAGCGCTCGCCGGCGCGCCCTCGCCGCGGATGGTCGGCGCCATCCTGGCCGAGGACGGGCACGACCTGCCGTGGCACCGGATCCTGCGCGCGAACGGGACTCCGGCGCCGCACCTGGTGCACGACCAGCTCGAACGGCTGCGCGCGGAGGGCGTGCTGGCCGACGGCCAGCGCGTCGACCTGAGGAAGTACCGCTGGAAGCCCGACGGTGACGAAGATCCCGGTGAGGAGGGACTGTTCTGATCGCTGATTTTTAGGTTAGCCTCGCCTAATGACGACACAGGTGGAGCGGCCGGCTTTGACGTACCACCGGGCCCGGGTGACCGCGGTCCGGCCGATCACGCCGCAGATGGTGCGCGTGACGTTCGAGTCGGCGAGCTTCCGCGAAGTGCCGCCCGGGGCGCCGGACCAGTACGTCAAGGTCTTCTTCCCGCAGCCCGGCCAGGAGGAGCCGAGGCTGCCGGAGACCGGCTCCGACGTCATGTCGTGGTACCGCATGTACCTGGCGATGCCGGACGACGTCCGGCCGCCGATGCGCACGTACACGGTCCGGGCGCACCGGCCCGCGTCGATGGAGATCGACGTCGATTTCGCGCTGCACGGCGACACCGGGCCGGCCTCGGCGTGGGCGACGCGCGCGACACCGGGCGACCGCGTGGCGTTCACCGGGCCGTACGGGCTGTACGACGTGCCCGGCAGCACGGACTGGCAGCTGCTGGTCGGCGACGAAACGGCGCTGCCCGCGATCGGCGCGATCATCGAGCGGCTCCCGGCCGGCACGCGCGCTTCGGCGTACATCGAGGTGTCGGAGCGCGAAGAGCGTCAGACGTTCGAGACGCGCGGAGCGGTCGAAGTCCACTGGCTGGTCCGCGGGGCGCGCCCGATGGGCGAGGCGCTGCTCGACGCGGTGCGCGCGGCGAGCTTCCCCGGCGGAGCGCCGTACGCGTGGGTGTCGGGCGAAGCGGGTGTCGTGAAGCTGGTGCGTCGCCATTTGGTGCGCGAGCGAGAAGTCGACAAGCGGCGGATCTGCTTCACCGGCTACTGGCGGCAAGGGATCAGCGAAGAAGCGGCGAGCCGGGAAGCGGTCCGAGCGGCCGAAGCAGGCGATGCACCGGCCGACGAGGACTGAGCCCAAGCGCCCCAATGTGGCCTTCGGTGCGTCTGACGCACCCAAGGCGGCCTTCGGTGCGTCTGACGCAACCAAGGCCGCATTGGGGCGCTAGCCCGGCCGCGAAAGGGTCGTGACCAGCAGCTTCACCAGGGCGCCGAGACGCTGACGGTCCGGCTGCAGCGTCTCGACGCCCGCTTCCTCCAGCGGCGCCGCCGTCACCGGGCCCACGCACGCGACCACCAACGGCCCCCGCAAAGCGGCAAGCAACTCGTCGTACCGCCCGTACTCCCGGGCCAAAGTCAGAAAGTTCGCCGCCGCCGGAGCGCTCGTGAAAGCCAGCGCCCCCAGCGAACCGGCCACCGCCGCGTCGATCAGCTCGTGCACCGGCGTCACGTCCGGCGGGGAATACCACCGGTACGGCTGCAGCTCGACCAGCGAAGCCCCGGCCGCGACCAGCGGCGCCGTGTGCTCCGGCAGCGGCGTCCCGTGCAGCTGGACCGCGATCCGCGCCCCCGAAACACCCGCGCAAGCGAGCGAACCGAACAGTTCCGCATTGGACTCCGACTCGGCCGAAAAGGACTCGCGCAGCCCCGCACCACGAACCGCACCGACCGCCTTCGGCCCGCGCGCGTAGATCCGCGACTCCCCCAACCGCTCCAACAGCGGCGAGCGCAGCCCCCAGTCCGAAGCCGCGGCGAGCCAGCCGCGGAAGCCCGCTCCCGTCGTCACCACCGTGAAGTCGATCGGCGCCGCGACGAGCGTCGAGGTGGCCGCGCGCAGCTCCGGGTCGGTGTCCAGGGGCACGATCGTGATCGTCGGCGCGTGGCGGACGTCGGCGCCGTGGCGTTCGAGGGCCTCGATGAAGTCCTCCGCCCGGCGTTCGGCCGTCACCCCGATCGCGATCCCGCTCAGCTCACCCATAGAACGCGCCCATCTCCTCGATCGCTTCCGCCAGCTCCGCACGCAGGTCCGCCGGTTCGAGAACCTCCAGGTGCGGCCCGAACCGCAGCAGTTCGCCGATGGCCGGTTCGCCCGGCTCCACCGGCAGCTCCACGGTGAGCCAGCCGTCCGCGTCGGGCTCCCCGGTCGCCTCGCGCAGCGCGCGGGCGCCGACCGAACCCGCGTAGAACGGTACGAGAGCCTGCGCCCGAGGCGACAGCCGCACCACCGCGACCCGCGGGAACATCCGGCGTTCGAACTGCTCGGACCACTCCTGCCAATAGGCGGCGAGGTCGAACCCGACGGGGCGCTCGAACTCCTCGCCCAGGTCGGTCAGCTCCAGCACGCGCGAGATCCGGTAGGTCCGGTCGGTGCCTTCACAGCGGGCCGCGAGGTACCAGTTGCCCGCTTTCAGGATCAGGCCCAGCGGGTCGACGTCCCGCTCGACCACGCGCTGTCCCCAGCGTTCGTAGCGGATGCGGATCCGGTGCGACGACCAGACGGCGTCGGCGATCGCCGACAGCGCCGGCAGGCTTTCGATGCCCCGGTGCCAGCCGGGGACGTCCAGGTAGAACCGCTCGGCGACGCGGCCGGCTCGGTCGCGCAGCTCCTGCGGCAGCGCGGCGTACAGCTTGAGCTGCGCCGCGGCCAGGACGGTGCCCAGCCCGAGCTCGGCCGCCGCGACGGGCAGCCCCGCCAGCGACAGCGACTGCGCCTCCTCCTCGGTCATCCCGGTCAGCCGGGTGCGGTAGCCGTCGACCAGGCGGTACCCACCGGTCCGGCCGCGGTCGGCGTACACCGGGACGCCGGACGCCGACAGCGCGTCGATGTCCCGGTAGACCGTGCGCACCGAGACCTCGAGCTCCTCGGCCAGCTCTTCGGCCGTCATCCGGCCGCGGTTCTGCAGCAGCAGGAGGACGGACAGGAGCCGGCTGGCGCGCATGGATCCCAGTTTGGCAGAAATACCTGACACAAGCTGACAGGTATGCCCGGCAGGGTGGTCCCCATGAACGAATTCATGACGAAGAACTGGGACGAGAAGATCGTCAGCGGCGTCGAGGGCGGCCCGCGGGTGGCCTACGCGCACGTCACGTTCGCATACGAGGGCGTCATCGAGGGTGAGTCGATCTGCGACCTTCTGCTGTACTACGCGGGCGAGGGCTACGACAGCGGGCAGACGACGTCGCCGAGCTTCGAGCGCTTCGAAGGCAAGGTCGACGGTCGCGAAGGGACGTTCATCGTGCGCCACGAGTACACGTTCGACGCCAAGGGCTTCGCCTCGACGTTCAAGGTCGTCCCCGGCTCGGCCACCGGCGGGCTGGCCGGCCTGACCGGCGGCGGGACCGCCGGCGGCGCGACCGGCGTGGACAAGGTGGGCTACACGTTCGAGTACGCGTTCTAGGAGTCGCAAGTGGACCGTCGTCAGGTACTCGCCTACCGCATCGCCGAGCACGGGCTGCACCGCACCGCGCGGGACGTGGCCGACCTCGCGGTCGTCCGGGCCGGGCTGCAGGACAGCATGCGCGACACGGCGTTGCTGGCCCTCGCCGCCCGGCTCGACGGCGACGTGTCCCTTGTGGACGACGAGCGGCTGGTGCTCGCGTGGACGCTGCGCGGCGCGCCGCACTACCACCTCCGCACGGACCTGCCCGAGGTGATCCGGGCGCTGGTCCCGCTGGACGACGCGGACGCGCTGGCCCGGATGCTCTGGCAGCGCAAGGAACTGGCGGCGACCGGCCTCGCGGCGTCCGAAGTGGTCTTCACGGCGGCGGCCGCCCTCCGCGCGGTGGTCAAGGAACCGATGACGAAGGGCGCAGTGTCGACGGCAGTGACGAAGAAGCTGCCGCCGGAGTTCGCCCGCTGGTGCCGCGGCTGCAACGCGACGCACATCCACGAGCAGCTGATGCGCATCGCGACACCCCACGCGGGGGTCCGGCTGGTGGCCGGCGCGTCCCCGGCGACGTTGGCGCCGCTGGAGGGCCGGGGCCGGATGCGCAAGACACCCGATGTCGCCGCGGCGACGGCGGTGGTCGAGTCGTACCTGCGCCTGAACGGTCCCGCCTCGCCGGGCGAAGCCGCCGAGTTCGCGGGGACGGCCCGCGCGGTGGTCGGCAAGACGTGGCCGGCGGACCTGGCGTCGGTGCAGGTCGACGGCAAGACCCGCTACCTGCCGGCGGACCGCGTGGCGGCGCTGGAGAACCCGCCGGAGCCGGAGGTGGTGCGGCTGCTGCCGCCGCTGGACCCGTTCATCCAGGCCCGAGACAAGGCGTTGCTGGTCCCGGACCCGGCGCGCCGCAAGGAGGTCTGGAAGATGCTGGGCAACCCGGGCGTGCTCATCGCGGACGGCGACATCGCGGGCACGTGGCGCACGAAGGGCAGCGGCGCGAAGCTGACGTTCACGGTGACGGCGTTCGACCCGCTCCGCCCGGCGGTCCGCGAGGAAGCGGAAGCCGAGGCGGAGCGGGTGGCGGCGGCCCGGGGGTTCGAGAAGCACGCCGTCTCCTGGGTGGGCTGAAGGCTTACCGGCCGGCGGCGTCGATGTCGCCGTACGCGGTGGTCGCGCGGATGGTCAGGTCCGCGGCGCCCTCGGTGTTCTTGAGGGAGTTGCGGATCCGGCCGTAGGTGGTGCCGGCGTCGAGGGACGCGGAGACACCGGCGGCCGCGCCGACGGTGATGTCGCCGGCCTGGGTGCTCAGCACGAGGGCACCGCGCACGGCTTCGGCGATCCGGATGTCGCCCTTGCCGGTGCTGACCTCCGCCGGGCCGGTGAGGCGCCCGACCGAGACGTCGCCGGCGTGGGCGGTGAGGCGGAGGCTCGCGACCTCGTCGAAGACGGCCTCACCGTGCGCGCCTTCGACGGTGACGTCCCCGAGCCGCCCGACACCCCGCAGCGCGACGCTGGCGGCCTTGGCGCGGACGTCCGAGCCGGCGGGCAGGTGGACGGTCACGTCCAGCGAGCCGGACGGGCCGAAGTACTGGTTCTTCACCGCGCCTTCGATCCGCAGGACACCGCCCTGGAACTCGACCTTGACCTGCTCGGCGGCCTTGACGTCCCGGCTCTTGGCGGGATCGGCGGGCAGGATGTCGACGGTGGTCTCGGCCAGGTCGCCGGCGACGAGCCGGACGCGGCCCGCGGGGATGTCGAGGACGGCGGTGATCGGGGCGGTGGTGGCGAAGTTCTGCATCGTGTTCTCCTGGTGGCTCGTGTTCGGTGTTGAAGCCACCATCACGGGTGCGGCTGACAGCGAAGAGCCACCGCCCTGACACGGCCGCTGACACGCGGCTCAGGCGTCCACGGCCAGCCGGTACCCCCGCTTGACCACCGTCTGCACGACCTTCCCGCCCCCCAGGGAAGTCCGCAGCCGCCCGATCGCGGTCTCCACCGCGTGCTCCTCCCCGCCCCCGGGCAACGCCGAAATCAGCTCTCGCCGCGACACCACGCGCCCCGGGGAAGCCGCCAACGCACGCAGCAACGCCATCGGTGCCGGGGCCACCTCGCGCCACTCGCCGTCCACCACCGCGGCCTGTCCTCGCAGCTCGATCGACAGCCCACCCGCCGAAAACCTGGGCGACCGCGCCAGCAACGTCTCCGATACCGTCCGCGCCAACGCGCCGATCCGCGCCCGGTGCGGCTGGACCGTCGGCACCCCCAGCGCCGCCAGCGGGCCTGCCGTGATCGGGCCGACGCACGCCGCCACCACCGGGCCCGACAGCGCCGAAACCAACCCCGGCAGGCGGCCCGTGCGGCGGGCCAACGCCAGCAGCGAGGCCACCGCCGGCGCGCTCGTGAACGGCAGCGCGTGGATCGTCCCGTCCAGCACCCCGTCCAGCAACCGGTCCACCGGGCCCGGGTCCACCGGGCCGACCCAGCGGTACACCGACACCTCGATGACCTCCGCCCCCGCCGCGCGCAGGGCGTCCACGAAATACGGCAGCGGCTCGCCGTGCAGCTGCACCGCGATCCGCTTGCCCGCCACGTCCGAAGACAGCAAGTGCTGCAACAGTTCCGCGTTGCTCTCCGACGCCGGCGAGTACGCCTCCGACAGCCCCGCCGCGCGGATCGCCCCGGTCACCTTCGGCCCGCGCGCCAGCAGCGAAGCGGACGAAAGACACGTCAGCAGAGCGTCGCCGAGGCCCCAGCCCTCGGCCGCCTCCAGCCAGCCGCGGAAGCCGATGCCCGTCGTCGCCACCACCGCGTCCACCTGCGACTCCAGCAGCATCGACGTCGCCGTGTGCAGCTCGGTGTCGTCCGTCAGCGGCACGATCCGGATCGCCGGCCCGTAGCGGACGCTCGCCCCCTTGCGCACCAGCAGCGCGCCGAGCTCGTCCGCTCGGCGCGCCGCGGTGATGCCGACCACGAAGCCGGTCAGCGGGAGAACAGCGGTCACGGGCTCTCCACTTCGACCACGCCCTCTCGCACGCGCACCTCGTACACCGGAATCGAGACGTCGTCGGCGTCCAGGCACTGTCCGCTTTCGAGCGCGAACCGTTCCTTGTAGACCGGCGAGGCGACCACCGGGACCCCGGCCGCGTCCCCGACGATGCCGCGCGAGAGCACCGCCGCGCCGCTGCACGGGTCCCAGTTGGACAGTGCGTACCAGCGGTCCCCCGGCAGGTGGAAGATCGCCACCTGCACGCCGTCGAGCAAGGCGGCGACCCCCGCGTACTCCGGCACGGCTTCGGCGGCGCAGACCGCCGTCCAGGTCCGTTCGATCGACGTCGTCATCGGCGCACCTCCGGAACGCCCAGCATCACGGGCACTTTCTGCTGCCGCTCCTCGCGGAACGAGATCGCCGGGTCGGGTGTGCCCGGCGCGTTGACGAACGAGGTGAACCGGGCCAGCTTCTCCGGGTCCTCCAGGACGCCCTTCCACTCGTCGGCGTAGTTGTCGACGTGCTTGGCCATCGCCGCGTCGAGGTCCTCGCAGATGCCGAGCGAGTCGTCGACGATCACCGCGCGCAGGTGGTCGAGGCCGCCCTCCAGCTCCTCGATCCACGGCGCCGTCCGCTGCAGCCGGTCGGCGGTGCGCACGTAGAACATCAGGAACCGGTCGATGGTCCGGATCAGCGTCTCGGTGTCCACATCGGACACGAGCAGTTCGGCGTGGCGTGGGGTCGTGCCACCGTTGCCGCCGACGTAGAGGTTCCAGCCGTTCTCCGTGGCGATGATGCCGAAGTCCTTGCTCCGCGCCTCCGCGCACTCCCGCGCGCACCCGGAGACCGCCGACTTGAGCTTGTGCGGCGACCGCAGGCCGCGGTAACGCAGCTCCAGCTCGATCGCCAGCCCGACGCTGTCCTGGACGCCGTAGCGGCACCACGTCGACCCGACGCACGACTTGACCGTCCGCAGCGCCTTCCCGTACGCGTGCCCGGATTCGAAGCCCGCGTCGACCAGCCGACGCCAGATCAGCGGCAGTTGGTCCACAGTGGCCCCGAACAGGTCGATGCGCTGACCGCCGGTGATCTTGGTGTACAGCCCGAAGTCGCGGGCCACCTCGCCGATCACGATCAGCTTGTCCGGCGTGATCTCGCCGCCCGGGATCCGCGGGACGACGGAGTACGTGCCGTTGCGCTGCAGGTTCGCCAGGAACCGGTCGTTGGTGTCCTGCAACGTCATCTGCTCGCCGCCGAGCACGTGCCCGTTGCCCAAGGTGGCCAGGATGGACGCCACCGCCGGCTTGCAGATCGCGCAGCCGCTGCCCGAGCCGTACCGGCCGATCAGCTCGCTGAACGTCGTGATCCGCGTGGCCTGGACGATCTCGAACAGTTCCGCGCGCGACTGCGTGAAGTGTTCGCACAAGGCCTTCGACTGCTCGACGCCGGCCGCGCTCAGCAGCTTGCCGAGCAGCGGGACGCACGAGCCGCACGCGGTGCCGGCGCGGGTGCACGCCTTCAGCTTGGGGACGGTGTCGCAGCCGTCCTCGTGGATCGCACGGGTGATCGCGCCCTTGGAAACCGCATTGCACGAACAAATCTGCGCCGCATCGGGCAGCGCGTCGACGCCGACCGCGGCGCCGCCGCCGGCCGGGGCGAGGATCGCGCCCGGCTCGGCCGGCAGCGGACGGCCGACCAGCGCGCGCAACGTGTTGTACTCGGTCGCGTCGCCGACCAGCACGCCACCGAGCAGCGTCTTGCCGTCGTCGGTGACGACGAGCTTCTTGTACGTCCCGGCGACCGCGTCGTTGACGGCGACTTCCAGCGCGCCTTCCGTCTTCGCGTGCGCGTCCCCGAAGGACGCCACGTCGACACCCATCAGCTTCAGCTTCGTCGACGTGTCCGGCTCCGGGAACTCGCCGGCCCCGCCGGTGAGCTGGGCGGCGACGATCTCCGCCATCGCGTACCCGGGCGCCACGATGCCGTACACGCGCCCCTCGACGGCGGCGCATTCACCGATCGCGTACACCGCGGGATCACTGGTCCGGCAGGAAGCGTCGGTCAGCACACCGCCGCGCGGGCCGACTTCGAGGCCCGACTGGCGGGCCAGGTCGTCCCGCGGCCGGACACCGGCCGAGAAGACGACCAGGTCGACGTCCAGTTCGGTGCCGTTCCCGAGACGAGCCAGCAGCCGCGAGCCGTCCGCCTCGATGGCGTCGGTCGACGTTCCCGTGTGGACGGTCACGTCGAGGTTCGTGATGAGCCGCCGCAGCAGCGACCCACCGCCCTCGTCGACCTGCAACGGCATCAGCCGCGGCGCCATCTCGACGACGTGCGGGGAAAGACCCATGTCCCGCAACGCCTTCGCCGCTTCCAGGCCGAGCAGGCCACCGCCGATGACGACGGCCGAGCGCCGGCCGCGGCCCGGCTTTTCGACGGCCGCCGCGCGGATCGCGTCGAGGTCCTCGATGGTCCGGTAGACGAAGCACCCGGGCAGGTCGTGGCCGGGCACCGGCGGCACGAACGGCCGCGAGCCGGTCGCCAGCACCAACGCGTCGTAGGAAACGACGTCGCCGGAGGCCGTGGTGACCGTCTTCGCGTTCCGGTCGACCGAAACCGCCAGTTCGCCCAGCCGGAGATCCACCAGGGAATCACCCGCGTAGTCCGACCCGGGCAGCGCCAGCGAAGCCGGGTCCCAGGTGTCCACGTAGGACGTGAGCGCCACCCGGTCGTACGCCGGGCGCGGCTCCTCGGACAGGACGACGACGCGCCAGTTGCCGGAGGGGTCTTCCGCGCGCACCGCCTCCACGAGCCGGTGGGCGACCATGCCGTGTCCGGCGACGACCAGGGTGGGCATCTCAGACCTCCGCTCCCGCGAGCGCCAGACCGCGCTCACTCGTGGGCTGTTCGGCGGGCTTGCGCAGGTAGACCGCCCAGGTGACGGCGAAGCACAGCCCGTAGAAGACGAGGAATCCGATGAAGGCGGGGACGCCGCTCTTGGTGTCGGCGAACGACTGCCGGAAGGCGAGGTTGATGAACAGCCCGCCTTCGGCGCCGATCGCGCCGGCCAGGCCGATCAGCGCGCCCGACAGGCGCCGCGCCTTGAGCAGTTCGGCCGCCTCTTCGGCGCCGTTCGAAATCGCCACCTTCGCCTTGGCCCGGAAGATCGCCGGGATCATCTTGTACGTCGAGCCGTTGCCGATGCCGGTGAGCACGAACAGCACGATGAAGGCGATCGTGAACAGCGCGAGGGACTTCGACGTCGACGCGAGGATCAGCACGACCGTGGCCAGCGCCATCCCGACGAACGTGAAGAAGGTGATCTTGCCGCCGCCGATCCGGTCGGCCAGCCAGCCGCCCGCCGGCCGCGAGAGCGAGCCGAGCAGCGGACCGAGGAACGTCACCGCGGCCGCCTGCAGCGGGGTGCGGCCGAACTGATTCTGCAGCACCAGGCCGAAGGCGAAGCTGTAGCCGATGAACGAGCCGAACGTGCCGACGTAGAGGAACGACATCACCCAGGTGTGCGGGTCCTTGACGACCTCGCGCATCGCCTTGGTGTCACCCTTCACGGTGGCGAGGTTGTCCATGTAGAAGTACGCGCACACCGCGGCGACGACGATCAGCGGGATGTAGACGTAGAGCACGATCCGCGGCGCGGTCGCGCCCGCCGTGCCGATCACCAGCAGCCCGACCAGCTGGATGGCCGCGACGCCGAGGTTGCCGCCACCGGCGTTGAGGCCGAGTGCCCAGCCCTTGTGCTTCTCGGGGTAGAACGTGTTGATGTTCGTCATCGACGATGCGAAGTTGCCGCCGCCGACCCCGCCGAGGGCGGCGACCAGCAGGAACGTGCCGAGCGACGTGCCGGGGTGCAGGACGACCGCGGCCAGGGTCGTCGGGATCAGCAGCAGGACGGCCGACACGACCGTCCAGTTGCGACCGCCGAACTTCGCCACGGCGAAGGTGTAGGGCAGCCGCATCAGGCCGCCGATCAGCGTCGGCGTCGAGACGAGCAGGAACTTGTCGGCGGCGGAGAAGCCGTAGTCCTTGCCCATGAACAGGACGATGACCGACCACAGTGTCCAGATGGAGAAGCCGATGTGCTCGGCGAACACGGAGAACCAGAGGTTGCGGCGCGCGACCTTCTTGCCCGTGGACTCCCAGAACTCCTCGTTCTCCGGTTCCCAGTGCTCGATCCAGTGCTTTCCTTGGTGTGCCACGGTGTTCTCCTTGCGACGGGTCGGGTTGGTCATTGCGCCGCGAGCCAGTTCGCGATACCGCCGACGGCGTCCGCGCAGCCGCCGCAGCCGGTCGTGGCCCGGGTGGCCCGCGCCAGTGCGGGAGTGTCGGTGGCCCCGGCCTTCCAGGCCTCGACCAGCCGGCCCTTGGTGACGTTGTTGCAGCGGCAGATCACCGCCGCCGCGGGCAGGTCGGCCGGGCTGGCCGCCGGGGCGCTGCCGCTGGGCAGCGCCCGGCCCAGCAGGACCGCCAGGCGGTCGTCGGGCAGCAGCGTGCCGCGGTCGTGGAACTGGGTGATCGAGGCGGCCGCGTCGGGCAGGCCGAGCAGGATCGCCCCGGTGACGCGGTTTTCGCGGACGACGAGCTTGCCGTAGCGCCCGCCGGTGGGGTCGTTGAAGGTGAGCACCTCGACGTCCGGGGTACCGGCGTCGAGCTGCGTCTCGCCGAGTGCGGCGAGGTCGATGCCGCGGGCCTTCAGCCGGGTGACGGCTGTGGTGCCGCGGTAGCGGGCGGCGGCGTTGGTGCCGGTCAGGACGTCGGCGAGGACTTCGGCCTGCTCCCACGCGGGCTGGATCAGCCCGGCCGGCGCCCCGGGGTGACGGGCGCAGTCGCCGAGCGCGTGGATGCGGCCGTCGCTGGTGCGCAGGACGTCGTCGACGAGGATGCCCCGGTCGACGTCGAGGCCGGCGTCGGCGGCCAGGGCCGTCTCGGCGCGGACGCCGGCGGCGACCACGACCAGGTCGGCCGGGACGAGGGTGCCGTCGTCGAGCTTGAGGCCGTCGCCCGGCAGGTAGCGGGCGGCGGTGGCGCCGAACTTGAACGTGACGCCCAGGTCGGTGAGCCGGCGGGCCAGCACGTGCCCGGCGGCCGGGTCGAGCTGGCGTTCCATGACGTGCCCGAGCGGGTGCACGACGGTCACCTGGTTGCCGCGCCCGGCCAGCCCGCGGGCGGCTTCGAGGCCGAGCAGGCCACCCCCGAGGACGGCGACCGGGGCACCGAAGCGGGCGGCGTCGAGGATCTTGGCGCAGTCGTCGAGGCTGCGGAAGGCGACCACGCCCGGCCCGGCTTCGAGTCCTTCGACGGGCGGGATCCACGGGTTCGCGCCGGTCGCGAGCACGAGCGCGTCGTAATCCACTGTGGACCCGTCGCCGAGCTCGACGCAGCGCTTCTCGCGGTCGATGCGGGTGACGTCGACCCCGAGCCGCAGGTCGATGTTGTGGCGCGCGGCCCATTCGTCGTCGTGCAGGCGGACGCTTTCGGCGCTCATCCCGCCGGCGACGACGGCCGAGAGGAGGACGCGGTTGTAGGCGGCGTGCTTTTCGGCGCCGAGGACGGTCAGGCGGACGCGTTCGGCGATCGGGTCGCGGCGGCGGATCTCGTCGGCCAGCCGGGCACCGGCCATGCCGTAGCCGACTATGACAACTTCACGGGGACTCACGCGGCACCATCCACTCCATCCATGCCCCCGCCACCACCCTCAACGGAGGCGCTTCGCACCACTGTTTTTGACTCGAGGGAAACGGCACACACCTTGAACTCCGGCATCCGGCTCACCGGATCGAGCGCAGGATTGGTGAACAGGTTGGCGCGCTGCTCACCCGGGAAGTGGAACGGCAGGAACACGAGATCGGGCCGCAGCGACTGGACGAACCGGACTTTGGCTGTCGTCTCCCCACGCCGGGAGCGGATTCGTGCGGAGTCGCCTTCTTCGAGCCCGGCGCGCTTGGCCGTGTCGGGGTGGACCTCGACGAACGCTTCCGGGACGACATCGTTCAGTTCCTTGATCAGCCGCGTCTGCGCGCCGGACTGGTAGTGCTGCAGGACGCGGCCGGTGGTGGCCTGCAACGGGAACTCGTCGTCCGGCAGCTCGGCCGGTCCGGTGTGCTCGACCGGCACGAACCGCGCGCGGCCGTCCGGGTGGGCGAACGACTCGAGGAACATCCGCGGAGTACCGGGGTGGTCGCCCGCGGGCACCGGCCAGTGCAGGGCTTCACCGGCGCGCAGGCGGTCGTAGCTGACCCCGGAGTAGTCGGCGATCCCGCCTTTGGACGCGATCCGCAGCTCCTCGAACACCGTCTCGGCGTCGGCCGGGAACCGGTTTTCCGGCTGACCCAGTCGTTTCGCCAGTCCGTTGAGGACGTCCAGATCGGACCGGACACCGGGCGGCGCGTCGATCGCCTTGCGGCGCAGCAGGACGCGGCCTTCGAGGTTGGTGAGCGTGCCGGCTTCCTCGGCCCACTGGGTGACCGGCAGGACGACGTCGGCCAGCGCGGCCGTCTCCGACAACACGAAGTCTGCGACGACCAGGAAGTCCAGTTCGGACAGTCGATCTTGGACGCGCTGCGACCTCGGCGCCGAGACGACGACGTTGCTGCCGAACACCATCAGGGCCTTCGGGCCGTCGTCCTGGCCGAGCGCTTCGAGCAGTTCGCTGGCCGACCGGCCGGGGCCGGGCAGGCTGTCCGGGTCGACGCCCCAGACGCCGGCGACGTACTCGCGCGCGGCGGGGTCGTCGAGCTTGCGGTAGCCGGGCAGCTGGTCGGCCTTCTGGCCGTGCTCGCGGCCGCCCTGGCCGTTGCCCTGGCCGGTGAGGCAGCCGTAGCCGGCACCCTCGCGGCCGGGCAGGCCCAGGGAGAGGGCCAGGTTGATCCAGCCGCCCACGGTCGCGGTGCCGGTGGCGTGCTGCTCGGTGCCGCGCGCGGTCAGGATGTAGGCGTTGCGGGCGTTCGCGAGTTTCGCGGCGGCGAGGCGCATGTCGGCGGCCGAGACCCCGGTGACGCGCTCGGCCCGTTCCGGCCACCAGCTCGCGGCGATCCGCCAGGCGTCCTCGAAGCCGTTAGTCCGAGCGTCCACATAGGACCGGTCGAGGTGCCCGCCTTCGACGACGGCGTGCAGGATGCCCAGCGCCAGCGCGAGGTCCGTGCCGGGCGCGGGGGCGAGGTGCAGGCTCGCCAGCTCGGCGGTGGGGGTGCGCCGCGGGTCGACGACGATCAGGTCGGCCCCGCGCAGGTGCTGGGTGAACGGCGGCATGGTCTCGGCCGGGTTGGCTCCGGCGAGCAGCACGACGTCGGCGTTCTTGAGATCGGTGACGGGGAAGGGCATCCCGCGGTCGGCGCCGAAGGCCTTGGTCCCGGCCGCGGCGGCCGAGGACATGCAGAAGCGGCCGTTGTAGTCGATCTGCGAGGTGCCGAGCGCGACGCGGGCGAACTTGCCGAGCAGGTAGGCCTTTTCGTTGGTGAGGCCCCCGCCGCCGAAGATCGCGACGCCGTCGGGGCCGTGCTTCTCCTGCGTTTCCCGCAGCTTGCGGGCGACGAAGTCGAGGGCGAAGTCCCAGCTGACGGGCTCGAGGGCGCCGTCGACACGGATCATCGGGGTGGTGAGGCGCTTCGGGCTCGTGAGGAGACTGCCGGAGGTCCAGCCCTTCTGGCAGAGACCGCCGGCGTTCACGGGGAAGTCCCGCGGCGCGACGCGGGAGCCGTCGAGGGTCATGCCGCACTGCAGCGCGCAGTACGGGCAGTGGGTGTCGACCTGCGGCACGGGCACCTCCTCGGCGGTTCGGATGCCCTGACGCTAAGGAGGCCGTGTTACTCGAAATCGACGGAATGTTTCAGGCAGTTGACATTGCTGCGGGAATCACGCGCCCTCGGCGGTGAGGTGCGTGACCTGGGTTACAGAACGCCGGAGACCTCCCGGGCCGCCACGCGCAGGCCGTCCAACGACGCCTGTGTCGAACGAGGGTTCAGCGCGTTCGACGCCAACCGGAACAGCACCGCGCGCAGCAGCAGCTGCGGCCACTCCGGCAAGTGCGCCCACCGCTCCAGCAACTCCCGGGTGGCCCCGCCCCACGCCAGCGCGTCCACCGCCACGATCGCCGCGCCGTACTCGCCCGGGCGGTAGTACGGGACGAAGTCGACCACCCCCGGGGCCGCGTCGCCGTCGAACAGCAATCCCGCCAGCAGCTCTCCGTGCGCCACCTGGGCCGGCAGCTTGATCGGGCGGCGCGCCCCCGCCAGGACCTCGAACCAGCGGCCGCCCTTCGTTTCCTCCAGGGGGACCTCGAGTTCCTCCCACGCCACCCGGTCGGCGATCGCGTCGACGTCGCGGCGGCCCGCGAGGAACTCCGGCCGGGGCAGGCCGATCGTCGCGCGGTGCAGCTTCACCGCCGCCAGCACCGATGCGTCGCCGCGGTGCTCCGGCGTTCCCGGGACGAACCTGGACGCCGTCCAGCCGCCGACGATCCAGCGGCCGTCGCTGGATCGGACCGGCTTCGCCACCCGCAGGCCCGGCTCGTGGACGTAGTCCAGCGCGCGGGCCGTCCACAGTGTCTTGGCCTTGTCCGTGACCGGCTTGAACACGAGGTCGCCGCTGCGCCACGCCGTCGAGTCCGGCAGCGGCTCACCGACGTCGCCGGGGCCGCCGAAGGCCGAGCAGACGTGCGCCGGAGGGCGTTCGAGGGTTGACCGCACAACTGGTGACGGTACCCGGCCGGGTGTTCCACGAACGAGAAGACGCGCTGGTCACAGAGTGTTTTAGAACTCCCGGCACGACTCGGACGAAACGCCGCGAAGGCCGCCTCCGAAGCTGGAGGCGGCCTTCACGGAGGACCACTGTCAGTAGGTCGGCAGGCTCGGGTCGATCTGCTTGGCCCACGCCAGCACGCCGCCACCGAGGTGCGTCGCGTCCTTGAAGCCGGCCGCGTGCAGGGCCGCGAGGGCCTCCGCCGAGCGCGCGCCCGACTTGCAGTGCAGGACGATCGGCTTGTCCTGCGGCAGCTCGGCCAGCGCCTCGCCCGAGAGGATGCGGTCCTTCGGGATCAGCGTCGCGCCCTTGATGTTGACGATCTCGTACTCGTGCGGCTCGCGGACGTCGATCAGGGCGAAGTTCTCGCCGCTGTCGAACTTGGCCTTGAGCTCGGCCGGGGTGATGGTGCTGCCCGACGCCGCCTGGGCCGCCTCGTCCGAAACCACGCCGCAGAACGCCTCGTAGTCGATCAGCTCGGTGATCTTCGGGGTCTCCGGGTCCTTGCGGATCTTGACCTCGCGGTACTTCATCTCCAGCGCGTCGTAGCTGATCAGGCGGCCGAGCAGCGGCTCGCCGATGCCGGTGATGAGCTTGATCGCCTCGGTCACCATGATCGAGCCGATGGACGCGCACAGCACGCCCAGCACGCCACCCTCGGCGCAGGAGGGGACCATGCCCGGGGGCGGCGGCTCCGGGTAGAGGTCGCGGTAGTTGAGGCCCTTGCCGTTCGGCGCGTCCTCCCAGAAGACGCTGACCTGGCCCTCGAACCGGAAGATCGAGCCCCAGACGTAGGGCTTGCCGAGGATCACGGCGGCGTCGTTGACCAGGTAGCGCGTGGCGAAGTTGTCGGTGCCGTCGACGATCAGGTCGTACTGCTCGAAGATCTCCAGCGCGTTCGACGAGTCCAGCCGGTCGGTGTGCAGGTGCACCTTCACGAACGGGTTGACGTCGGCGATCGACTCCTGCGCCGAAGCGGCCTTGAGCTTGCCGACGTCGGACTGGCCGTGAATGACCTGGCGCTGCAGGTTCGACTCGTCCACGACGTCGAAGTCGACGATGCCGAGCGTGCCGACCCCGGCCGCGGCCAGGTACAGCAGCGCGGGGCTGCCGAGGCCGCCGGCCCCGATCACCAGGACCTTCGCGTTCTTCAGCCGCTTCTGCCCGTTCACCCCGACGTCGGGGATGATCAGGTGACGGCTGTACCGGGCCACCTCTTCCTTGGTGAGCTCGGCAGCCGGCTCGACGAGCGGCGGCAGTGCTGACATGGGTCCTCCATCTCGCGCGCGTATCGCGTCCATCCCACTATGCACAACGCCCGCAGGCAAACATGCCTTCCCGCGTCCACGCAGTGAGACGCGCTACTGCTTTTTCGGCGTCGGGTTCGGCCAGGCGTTGGGGACGCAGACGCGGCCGTCCTTGGCCACCTTGCCCTTGTCGCCGCCGGGGATGTCGTTGAGCATCGACACGTAGTCGTCGGACACCCCGAAGGACTGCTGCATCATCACCGGCGCGGGCTGGCCGTTGCCGCCGCAGCCGACGTGCTGGTTGCCCAGTGCGTGCCCGACCTCGTGGTTGATGGCGTACTGCCGGTACCCGGTCATGTCGGCGCCGAACGCCTTCGCGCCGCGCACCCAGCGGGCCAGGTTGATCAGCACGCGGCCGAGGCTCTTGCGGTAGCAGGACGCCTCGAAGGTGATCTGGAACCCGCAGGCGTCGGCGCGGTGCGTCGTCTCGGGCGTGGTGAGGCTCACCCTGAACGACGGGTTCGGGAAGTTGGCGTCGACGCGCTGCAGCGCGATCTTGCCGTCCCACGTCCAGCTCTTGGGATCGGACAGCGTGCCCTGGACGGCGGTCGCGAAGGCGTCGTCACCCGCGTAGCTCGCCGGGTCGATCCCGTCCTCCACCTCGACGGTGTAGGTGTAGAGCTTTCCGGTGCCGACCTTCGGGCCGTTGCCGGGCACGACGTGCCACTTTCCCGCGCCGGCCTGGGTGAACGGGGTGCCCTCGGGCAGGTCGGCGGTCGGCACCTTGAGGTCGACCGGCGTGGCCGGGTTCTCCGGGATGGCCTGCTCCCCGTTGCCGTCGATCGCGCCACCCGCGGCGTCCCCACCCGCCGACTCGATACCGGCGGGAGCGCCCTGCTCGGCGATCGGCTCGGCCGGGCTGTTCGCGGTGTTGACCACGACGAGCACGGTCAGCACCACCAGGATCGGCAGGGCGTAGACGCGCCAGCCGTAGGTCTTGGTGAGCTTCGCGATCCCCGTCTTCTGCGGCGGCGCGGCCTTCTCGCGCGAGGCCTCGACCCGCGGCTTCCACGACGCGCTCAGCGGCTCGGCGGTGGTGCGCCGGCCGCCGGGGCGGTAGCGGTCCTCGCCGACGCGCTGGGCGGCCGGCTTGGCCGGCCGGTACTGCCCGGTCCGCGGGGCGTCCTCGGGCTCGGAGCCGCCGGTCGCGCGGCGGGCCGACGCGCGGTGGGGAGCCCGCCGATCGTCGCCTCGCGCGTCCTGCTTCACCCGATCCACCGCACCAGGGTGCCACAGCGCCACCGAACCGTTATCGGCGACTGGCGGACCGCCCGGGGATTTGTTGTCACCCGATCGGACTACCAAGTACCGGCTTCGACGTGCTCCCACATGCCGAGGACGGCCTTCGCTACGACGATCGGGCGTTCCATCTGGGCCACGTGGCCGGTCCGCGGCAGCACGAGCAGCCGCGCCTTCGGGATCACCTTGGCCGTCCGCATGGCGCGTCTCACGGAAATCACCCGGTCCTCGCGCCCCCAGACCACCAGCGTCGGGGCTTGGACCCGCGGCGCCGCCGACCAGAGCGACGCCTTCCCGAGCGTCGACCACGCGCGGAAGATCGCGAACGTGCTGCGCGCCATCGCCGGCGCGGCCCAGGCGAACCCGGCGCGGGCGCCGTGCTCCTCGGCCAGCTCGTCCAGCCGTTCGGCCGGGAACCGCGACGGGTCGGCGAAGCACAGCTTGATCACCTGCGCGGCGCGCTCGCGCGGGCCGAGGGCGGCCAGCTGGGCGCGCACCCGGGCGCCGACCAGCGGGAGGTACGCCAGCGCCATCCGCGGGTCGGACAACCGCCGCGGGTCGAGCCGGCGGTCGGGCATCGCGGGCGAGATGAGCGTCAGCGTCTTCACCAGCTCCGGGCGCCGCTCGGCGATGAGCAGCGCGATGGCGCCGCCCATCGAGTTGCCGAGCAGGTGGACCGGCGCGCCGACGTCCTCGATGTGCCGCGCGACGACTTCCGCGTGCGCCTGGAGGCTGAAGTCGAAGCCTTCTTCCGGCTCGGACCAGCCGAAGCCGGGCAGGTCGGGCGCGGTGCCGCCGGCGACCGGCGCGAGCAGCGCGGCCAGGTCCGTCCAGTTCGTCGACGAGCCGCCGAGGCCGTGCACGTAGACCGCGGGCACGCCGTCCGGGCCCGGGGTGCGGCGGACGTGGAGGCGGGCGGTGCCGACCTCTTCGAAGGCCGCGGGCCACGGCGGTTTCAACGGCTCGAGGGACGGCAATTCCCTGGTCGAGAGGGGCACGTGCGTCAGCGGCGCCCGCGTGGTCGCGGCGGTGTTCACGGATTCAGGATGCCCGACCCGTGGCAAGGCATACATACCGGCGAGTAATCTTCAGGTCGACTTCACGCGGTGGCGACCCCGCCCGTCGAAGAAGCGATGACGGGAGGACGAGCATGACGGAGATGACGCGGCTGCAGCAACGTGGGGTGCGCCTGCCCCGGACGGAACGGCGGGCCCAGCTCCTCGCGGCGGCGCAGCGGGTCTTCGCCGAGAACGGCTACCACGCCGCCGCGATGGACGAGATCGCCGAAGTGGCCGGTGTCAGCAAGCCGGTGCTCTACCAGCACTTCCCCGGCAAGCTCGACCTGTACATCGCGCTGCTGGAGAGCCACGTCGACGAGCTCGTGAAGCGCGTGCAGAACGCGCTGGACTCGACGACGGAGAACAAGCAGCGCGTCCCGGCCACGGTCGGCGCGTTCTTCGACTTCGTCAGCGAGGACGCGGGCGCGTTCCGGATGGTGTTCGAGTCCGACCTGCGCGGCGAGCCGGCGGTCCAGGAAGCGGTCGACCGAGCGACGTCGGCGAGCGTGGACGCGATCACCGAGACGATCACGGCGGACGCGGGCCTCGACGAGGACAAGGCACGGCTGCTGGCGGTCGGCCTGGTCGGGATGAGCCAGGTCAGCGCGAGGTTCTGGCTGCAGCACCACCAGTCGATGAGCCGCGAAGAGGCCGTCGCCTTGACGGCCAACCTGGCGTGGCGCGGCATCGGCGGCGGCTTCCCGCTCAAGGACGCCTGACCCGGATGACGTGAATGACTCATTCATGTCGTCAGGCGACATGAATGAGTCATTCACGTCACTTCAGCGCGGCCGTCCGAACCAGCGCGGAGATCCGCCGAGCCACCTCAAAGGGCCGTTCCTGCGGCAACATGTGCCCAGCGCCCGGAAACCGCACGAACTCCGCGTGCGGCAGCTCATCGGCGATCACCTTGGCGTGCGCCAGCGGACACAACCGGTCCCGCTCCCCCGCCAGCACCACCGAAGGCACGTCACACAGCGCCCCCAACCCACCGACTCCCCGATGGGCCGCGATCGCGTCCAAGAACATCCCCGCACTCGCCGGATGCGCCGCCAGCAGCTGCTCGACGACGCTGTCCACCTGCGCACGCCCCGGGCGCACCCCGAACACCAGCCGCCGGGCACCCGAGCGGACCATCCCCGGCCGCAGCCGCAGGGTCTCGCTCCGAAGGCCCGCCAAAAGCCGGGCCACCCGCGGCTCGAAGCGCGTCACGCCCCGGCCGACCAGGCCCGGGAAGCCGAGCGTCAGCTTGTCCATGTCGCCGGACGACGTCGCCACGAACGCCGCCCCGGCCAGCCGCTCCCGGACGAGCGAGGGGTGCCGTTCGGCGAGCACCATCAGCGTCATGCCGCCCATCGAGTGCCCGGCCAGGACGAGAGGCCCGGAAGGGACCCGCGAAGCGATCAGCTCGGCGAGGTCGTCGGCCAGCCGCGCGATCGTGGCGCCGCCGGGGCGGGCGTGTGCCGAACCGCCGTGGCCCCGCAGGTCGTAGCGCAGCACGCGCACGCCGGGGTCGAGGTGCGGCAGGACGAAGTCCCACGTCCGGTGGTCCTGCGTCCAGCCGTGCACGAGCACCAGCGTCACCGCCGAGTCGGCCGGCCCGGACTGCGAGACGTGCAGGGCGGCGCCGTCGCTCGTGACGAACCGGTGCTCGATCGAGGGGTCGCGCAGCCGCGACGCGGTGGTCACCGGCCCGCCGGGAGCAGGAACGACTTGCGCCAGAAGTACCTCCCGGGCAGCCCGACCAGGCCGGACTCCTGCAGGAACGGCATGATCTTCTCCCCGGCCCACGCGATCGTGCCCTGCCAGTGCGGGTTGTTCAGCGCAGCTTCGACGCCGTCGCGCGGCCGGATGCCGACCGCCTTGTAGACGTTCGGGTTGATGAACGCCCGCGTCACGAAGTACGAGATCAGCGCGATGATGAACTGCTGGTAGGCGATCTCGGCCTTCGACAGCTTCGCCATGCCGCGCGTGACCTCTTCGCGGGCGAAGGTGACGTGCCGGGCCTCTTCGAGCACGTGGATCCGGTTGACCATCCGGACCAGCGGCTGGACGCCCTCGTCGTTCATCTGCTCGCGCTGCAGCCGGTCCAGGACCTCTTCGGCGACCAGGATGGCGCCGTAGCGGGCCGGCCCGTAGGAGATCGACGGCATCAGCTTCGCCAGCTTCCGCAGCCACGGCACCGGGCCGTACGCGGGGCAGCCGATCCGCGACGCCATCCGCGCGAACATCGTCGAGTGCCGGCACTCGTCGGCGATCTCGGTGAGCGCGAACTGGGCGTGCGCGGACGTCGGGTCCTCTTCGTAGACCTCCTTGAGCAGCATCTGCATCAGCAGGATCTCGAACCACAGCCCGGTCGTCGCGACGCTCGCGACCTCGTGCTTGCCCAGCTCGATGCGCTGCTCCGGGGTCAGCTTGTCCCAGAGTTCGGTGCCGTACAGCGAGGAGCGCTCGTCCAGGATGAAGCGCTTGCCCTCGACCAGCGGCGCCGTCCAGTCGATGTCGACGTCGGGGTCGTAGAACTTGTTCGCCGACGACTTCAGCAGGCGGTCCGCGGTCTTCTCGCGATCCGGTTCCTTCAGCGTCCGCGTCATTGCCGACACCCCTTCCGCAATGTGTAACTTGAGGTAACAGTTACCTGTGCGTAGCATGAGCCCCGTGATCGAACGTGTCAAGCGCTCCGGCAAGCAGCCCAGGTCCTCGTCGCGCGACGAGGAGACGACCGGCGACGCCCGCCGCGACCGCTGGCGCAAGCACCGGATCGCGCGGCGCAAGGAGTTCGTCGAGGCCGCGCTGCGGGCGCTCGACACGCACGGCCCCGACCTCGGCATGGAGGACGTCGCCGCGGAGGCCGGCGTCACGAAACCGGTGCTGTACCGGCACTTCGACGACAAGGCCGACCTCTACGTGGCGCTGGGCCAGCGCGGCACGGAGATCCTGTTCGAGCGCCTGATCCCGGCGATCAACGCCGAGCTCGCGCCGGTCCCGCGGATCCGGATGGCGCTCGACGCGTTCTTCACGGTGATCGAGGAGCACCCGAACCTGTACCGGCTGCTGGCGCACGGACGGCCGGAGAAGCCGGTCTCGTCGGACGTCGTGGCCGAGGACAAGGAACTGATCGCGACGGCGCTGACGGCGCTGCTCGGCGACTACATGCGGATGTTCAACATGGACTCCGGCGCGGCCGAGCCGTGGGCGCACGGCATCGTCGGCATGGTCCAGAACACCGGCGAATGGTGGCTGGACCGCCGGTCGATGGGCCGCGACGCGGTCGTCGAGTACCTGACGCAGATCATCTGGGCGGCGATCGACGGGCTGACCCGCCAGAACGGCGTGGTCATCGACCCGAACCTGCCCTTGGAAGCCAACAAGGTGGTCCAGCTGGGCCGCGCTTCGGAGCCGGTGGAGGAAACGTCATGAGCGAGCACGACGAAGACGGCTACAGCGGCGAGGCGACCCTCGTGGTCGACGGCGTTTCGCTGCCGGTGGCGGTGGAGCTGCGCGGCTACTTCCAGCCGATCGACGGGTTCTACCGCTGGTACGGCCGGGTGGCGGTGAACGAGGAGCTGACCGAGCTGGCCGGCGGCAAGAAGAAGCCGGTGACGATCCAGGCGGGTTCGTACACGGCGGAGGGCGAGCTGTCGGACCCGGACCCGTGGGGCCGGTACCGGATCATGGGCACGAGCACGCCTCCGTTCCACGTGCCCACGACCCTGGAAGAGCTGAACGCCTAGGGCAAGCGGGGTCCCGGCAGCTCGACGCCGGGCAGCAGGCCGTTCGCGATGTCCGTCGCGCGCCACTTCCGCACGGTCAGCCGGACCGCCGTGACCGGCGCGGCCAGGAACGGCGCCGCCTCCGGGACCTTCGCCACGAGCAGCTCGCGCACCCGCGCGTCCTCGTCGGTGCCGACGACCTCGGCCAGGGCCTGGGCCTGCAGGAACGGCTGCATCGGGGAGCCCGTCGAGACGACCACCGACACCACCGGGTTCTCGCGGATCGCGGCCAGCGTCCGGCCCCGGTCCTCGAGGACCAGGTTCAGCGTGAACTCGCCGGTCTCGGCGAAGTAGACCCCGCCGACCCACGGCCCGGTGCTGCCCGAGGTGGCGAGGAACAACGACTTGTGCGCGGAAAGGGTGTTCCGCACGAGGTCCGCGACGGCGGCCTGTTCGAGAGTGGTCACCCGGCGAAGCTAGGCGCCAAAAAAGCGACACTCCAAGCAAAACAGCACAATCCGGTGATTCCCGGGCATGCGAAAGGCCACCCCGGGAACGTCCCGGAGTGGCCTTGGCCGCGATGGGTCAGTCGCCGACGCCGAAGCCGACCTTGCGAACGTCGGACGGGGCGATCTCGACGTACGCGATGCGGTCGGACGGGACGATGTACTTGCGCCCCTTCTCGTCGTTGATGCGGAAGAGCCCGTCACCGGCCGTCAGGGCCTCGGCGACCAGCTTCTCCACCTCTTCGGGAGACTGGCCACTGGACACCACCAGCTCGCGCGGCGTGTCCTTGATGCCGATCTTGACCTCCACGTGGGACCTCCGCTGGAAATTCGTAAGGGATGTGCCGGCCAAGGCTAACCGAACCGGCTCGTTCCGGTGGCGCATGTCCGCGCCCGACCGCGTCGTCACTTCCGGGTACTCCATCGGGTTCAGCCCAGGCCGAGCGCCTGCATGCGCTTCGTGTGCCCCTGTTGCAACCGCCGGAACAGCGCCGCAATTCCGGAGAGGTCACCCGAACCGCCGATGATCAGCTCGGCCAGCCCGTCGCGCTCGGCGACGACGTACTGGGCCTGCGTGAGCGCCTCGCCGAGCAGGCGGCGCCCCCACAGGGCGAGCTTGTCACGGGTCTTGGGATCGGCTTCGATACCGGCCGCGACTTCGCGCTCGGCGAACGCGGAGTGGCCGGTGTCCGCGAGCACGGTGAGCACCAGGTCCTTGGTCTCCGGGTCGAGCCAGCTGGCGATCTCGCGGTAGAGGTCGGCGGCCAGCCCGTCGCCGACGTAGGCCTTGACCAGCGACTCGAGCCACGACTTCGGCGGCGTCGACGCGTGCCAGGCGTCGACCTGCGCCACGAACGGCGTCATCGCGTCTTCGATCTTGACGTCGTGGGCGGCCAGGTGGTCGGCCAGCAGGCCGTAGTGACCGATCTCCGCGGCCGCCATCCGCGCCAGCGCCGCCCGCCCGGCCAGGGTCGGGGCGCTGCGCGCGTCTTCGGCCATCCGGTCGAACGCGGAAAGTTCGAGGTAGGCGATCACACCCAGAAGGTCGACTACGCCTTCTGAGATCTCTTTCGGCTCGGTCACCCGGGCAGGGTATCGCCGAAGCGCCCGGGCGTGCCGCGACGAGACCGATCACACTGGTTCCGGCGCGCCGGGTACTGTCGAAAAACTGCTGACCAGGTACACTGCAGAAGATTGAGAAGCTTCCGTACGCCATACCGGCGTCGGGAAACAGGCAGGTCACGTGGCTTGCCGACGTACTGCAATGTGCGTGCACGCCTCTTCCGGCATTCCCGGGACGGACCGGTTCCGCGCTCCAGATCAGCGCCAGGGACCAGGGTTTACTCCCGGTCGAGTGTCGAGCGGACCCACGGCTGTGCGCGCTGGTCACGAGAGAGGCGATCACCCTGACCGCAGAAATTCCCACAACCGAACAGACCCCCGCCGTCGCGCTGGAACACAGCGAGACCGGCCCGGCCGCGCTCGACACGTCGCACCCGCTGCAGGCGGGCGTCGAGGTCGAGCCCGAAGCCCCGACCTTCGCGTCCTTCGGCGTCAAGCCGGAGATCGTCAAGGCCCTCGGCGAGGCCGGCATCGAGCGGACCTTCGCGATCCAGGCGCTCACGCTGCCGCTCGCGATGGCCGGCGACGACCTCATCGGCCAGGCCCGCACCGGCATGGGCAAGACGCTGGGCTTCGGCGTCCCGCTGCTGCACCGCGTGCAGGTCCCCGGCGACGGCACCCCGCAGGTGCTCGTCGTGGTCCCGACCCGCGAGCTGTGCATCCAGGTCGCGAACGACCTCAAGGGCGCCGGCAAGCACCTCGGCATCCGCACCCTGGCCATCTACGGCGGCCGCCCGTACGAGCCGCAGATCGAGGCGCTCCGCAAGGGCGTCGACGTCGTGATCGGCACCCCGGGCCGGCTCCTCGACCTGGCCGAGCAGCAGCACCTGGTGCTGGGCAAGGTCCGCGGGCTCGTGCTGGACGAGGCCGACGAGATGCTCGACCTGGGCTTCCTGCCCGACATCGAGCGCATCCTGCGGATGGTGCCGGACGAGCGGCAGACGATGCTGTTCTCGGCCACCATGCCCGGCCCGATCATCACGCTGGCCCGCACCTTCCTGCGCCAGCCGACGCACATCCGCGCCGAAGAGAACGACGCGAGCGCGATCCACGAGCGCACCACCCAGTTCGTCTACCGGGCGCACTCGATGGACAAGCCCGAGGTCATCGCCCGGATCCTGCAGGCGGCCGACCGCGGTCTCACCATGATCTTCAGCCGCACCAAGCGCACCGCGCAGAAGGTGGCCGACGACCTGGTCGAGCGCGGTTTCGCGGCCGCCGCCGTGCACGGCGACCTGGGCCAGGGCGCCCGCGAGCAGGCGCTGCGCGCGTTCCGCTCCGGCAAGGTCGACGTGCTGGTCGCGACCGACGTCGCGGCCCGCGGCATCGACATCGACGACGTCACGCACGTGATCAACTACCAGTGCCCGGACGACGAGAAGACCTACGTCCACCGCATCGGCCGCACCGGCCGCGCGGGCCGGACCGGCGTCGCCGTCACCCTCGTCGACTGGGACGAAGAGCCGCGCTGGAAGCTGATTTCGGACACCCTGGGCCTCGACAAGCCGGAGCCGGTGGAGACGTACTCGTCGTCGCCGCACCTGTACGCCGACCTGGGCATCCCCGAGGGCACGACCGGCCGCCTGCCGCTGGGCAAGCGCACCCGCGCCGGCCTGGGCGCCGAGGTGGAAGAAGACCTGGGCGGCAAGCGCCGCGGCCCGCGTGGCCGGGGCAAGGCCGCCGACGACGCTGCGGAAGAGGCGCCGCGCAAGCGCGCCCGGAGCCCGCGCAAGCGGACCCGCGGTGGTTCGCGCGCCGCCGAGGCGATCGAGGCCGCGGACAACGCCGCCGCTTCTTCGGACGACGCTCCTGCCCCGTCGGAGGGCCGCACCCGGACGCGTCGCCGCACCCGCGGCACCGCGCCGGAGACGACCGGTCCCGCGGTCGAGAAGGAAGCCGGCGAGAACGCCGAGCGGCCGGCTCGGCGGCGCCGCCGTCGCCGTCCCGCCGCGACGTCTGATACACCTGCGTCGGCAGACTGAGGCCTACGCACGGGGGTCGGGTAAGTGAGCGAAGACGAGAAGGCGCCCGAAAGCGCGCCCGAAGCGGTCGCTGAAGCACCGGCCCCCGAGTACGGCGCCGAGGACGTCCTGGAGGACGTTCCGGCCGCCGAGCCCGCCCCGCGGGTCAAGGCACGGCGATCGCCGTGGAACCGCGGGCGGGACCGGGTGATCGCGGCGCTGATCGCGGTCGCCGTGGTCGCCGTCGCGCTGGTCATCGGCGTGACGAGCGACAGCGCGGCCACCGACCGGACCGAGGCGGCGCCGCCCCCGCCGTTGCCCGCGGCACCGGACAAGGTGCCCGGCTCGCTGACCGAGATCTGGAGCGCCCGCAGCGGCGCGACGCCGGTCCCGGTGGTGGCGGGCGACACGGTGGCGACGGCCGACGGCGGCGAGGTCGACGCGCGCGACCCGCTGACCGGCCAGATCCGCTGGCACTACACACGCGACCTCCCGCTGTGCACGGTGAACGAGACGTGGGGGCGGCTGAACACCGTCTTCTCGAAGTCTTCGGGCTGCAGCGAGGTCACGCAGCTGGACCCGGGCACGGGCCGGATCACGGCGCAGCGCAACGGCAACGCCGAGCTGGGCACGCAGCTGGTCAGCGACGGCTCGCACGTGACCGCGACGGGCAAGAAGCTCCTGACGACGTGGCGCGACGACTTGGTGCAGAGCGCCGAGTACGGCCAGGTCCCGGCGCTGGTCAACGCGGGCAAGCAGCCGCGCACGGGCTGCACGTACGGCACGGTCGCGGCGGCGTCGGGCAAGGTCGGCGTGATCGAGCGCTGCCCGGGCGACCCGGCGGACCGGTTGACGGTCTACAAGGCGGCCCCGGAGAAGGACGACGAGCCGCAGGTGGCGTTCAGCAGCGTGCTGGCGGGCAAGCGCGCGCGGGTGATCGCGATGTCGGGCGACCTGGCGGCGGTGGTGTTGCCGGACCAGAAGCTCCTGGTGGTCTACAACGGCGACGGTTCCCAGCGTGCGGCGTACCCGCTGGACGTGCCGGCTTCGGACCTGGCGCAGGACCCACCGGCGGGGGTCGAGGCGACGACCCAGACCACGCAGAACGTGTACTGGTTCAGCGGGTCGAAGGTGGTGGCGCTGTCCCGTGACGATTTGTCGCCGCGGTGGACGTTGAGCAGCGCTTCCGGGCCGGGGATCGTGTTCGCGTCGCAGCTGGTGGTGCCGATCAAGGGCGGGCTGGCGGTGCTGAACGAGAACGACGGGTCGACGATCCGGACGGTCGGGGTGGACCGGCGGGGTTACGCCGGAGTGGTCCGGCTCGGTGCGGCGGGTCCGGTGCTCCTGGAGGAGCGCGGCGGAACGCTGACGGCGCTCAAGTAAGCCAGAAGAGGGTCAGCGCCGAGACGGCGAAGAGCACGACGGCGAGACCCGCGCCCGCGGCTGTGGCGCCGTTGCGGCGATCGGCGACCCGCTGGGCGAACAGGGCGAGCGCGGCGGCGATGGGGTGGCCGATGAGAAGCGCGGGTCCCGGGCCGGGAGCGCCGGTGTAGAGATCGATGCCGGCGACGGCGAAGACCCCGATGGCCAGGACGGTGAGGCCGGCGGCGAGGGAGCCGGTGAACCCGCGCCACCAGCGGCCCCGCGCTTTGGCGGGCGGGGCGGGTTCTTCGGCGGCATCGGCATCGGCGGGCTCGATCCGCTCGGGGTCGACGCGTTCTTGAGGAACGGTCTGCGCCTCGGCGGCGGAGGGTTCCGTGGCGAGCGGCTCGGTCTCCTGCGCCTCGGCAGCAGCCGGCTCGGCCCGCTCCCGCGCCCCGGCAGCGGCAGGCTGAGCGGCGAGCGGCTCGGTCGGCTGCGCCCCGGCGGCATCGACTCCGGCGGCTGCAGGTCCAGGCCGCCTCGGTGCCTCGGCGCCGGTGGCCAGCGGCTCGGTCTGCTGCTCCCCAGCCGCACCTTGCCCCCGGTCCGGCCTGCCAGCCGCCCCGGTCTGCAACTCGTCCGTGTCCGGTGAAGCCAACCTCTTCCTCTCCCCTGTCAAGGCGCGAGCAGGTCCCACGGCTGCGCCTGCGGGGCGGCTTCCTGCCCCGCCGCGCAGCTCGGCCTGAAGTCGCACCAGGCGCAACGGCGGTCCGGGCGGGGCGGGAACAGCACGTCCGCGTCGCCGCCCGCGTCCAGGGTATCCGTGGCCAGCCTCAGGTCCGCGGCGGTCTCGCCCGCGCGTTGCAGGTGCCTCTGCAGGCTCTCCGGCGTGTGCTCGGCCGCCGCGATCGTGCCCGTCGGGAGGTGGTGCAGCTCGACCGTCGTGCACGGCATCCGCAGCGTCCGCGCCCCCGCCACCGCGTACAACGCCAGCGCCTGCGACGCGCGCGCCTCGTACTCGTCCGGTGGCCGCCGGCCCGTCTTGTAGTCGACGATCACCAACGACCCGTCCCGCGCGTCGATCCGGTCCGCGCGGCCCTCGATGATCATCGACGGCTTCTCCCCCGGCGACGGGCTCACCGGCGCCGACACCCATCGCTCCAGCCCGACCGGGTCGTGCGTGACGTCGTTGTCCTCGACGTACTCCGCCACCCAACCCTTCGCGCGCGCCCGGTAGCGGGCCGCCTGCTCTTCGGTCTCGAAGCCCGCGTCCTTCCAGAACTCCGCCACCAGCGCCACCGCCCGCTGCGGCACCCGCTTGAGCACCGGCAGGTCGAACAGCGCCCGCAGCGCGTTGTGCACCACCGCGCCCAGCGTGCTGTGCGCCCACGGCCCGGTGCGCTGCGGGGTCGGCCGTTCGAGGTACGCGAGCCGGTACCGGCGCGGGCAGTCGTCGAAGGTGGCCAGCCGCGCCGGCGACACCTTCGTGAGCCGCACCGGTTGCGCGACGCCGAAGTCGAACCCCATCTGCTCCTTCACGGGTGCCACGCTACGCACCACCACCGACACTTTCCGCGCGGCACCCGGAAGGCAGCTACCGCACGACCAAGACCGTGTGCGTACCACCGGAAACAGCCAGGGAACCACCGGCACGCAGTGGACGGCCGTCCAGCAGAACCAGCCGGCCCGACGGGACCACCAGCGAACCCGAAGTCCCGCGAGGAGCCGTGACGGTCAACGAGAACACCGAACCCTGCTGAGACCACGAAGCCGACAGCGCACCCCGAGGCGTCGGCACCGCTCCGCGCGCCCACGAAACCGAACCCGGATGCGGCGCAACCGTCCACGTCGCGAAGCCCGGCGAAGCCGGCGACACGCCCAGCAGCTCGTTCGTCAACGCCGGCACGACACCGGTCGACCAGCCGTGCGCTGCCGACGTGTACCCCTGCTCGTAGTGCGAACCGCCCTCACCGATGCCTTCCCACGCCGTGATGCCCGGGTCGTGCGAAGCCATCCAGCCGTACATCCGCTTGATCTGGTCGATCGCCGAGTCCGGCTGCCCGCTCCGGAACCGCGCCTGCAGCTCGGGGAACGACGTGAACGCGTACACGCGCTTCGTGCCGTCGGAGACGAGAGTGTCGTTGTCCATGAACGGGTTCCCGTACGGCAACGCACCCGCCGCGAGCCGCGCCAACGCCGAAGTGGCCTGCGAAGGCGAAGCGATACCAGCCAAAATGGCCTGGCTGTTGCCGTCCTGGCCGTGCCGCACCGCGCCCGTCCCGGAGTCGAGGTACGCGCCCGCCGCGGGGTCCCACAAGTAGGTGTTCACGGCCGAAGCGACACCGGCAGCGCGCGCGAGCCACCGATCGGCGTCGCCAGGATGCCCGGTCGCCCGCGCCAGACCCGCCGCGCCCTGAAGCGCTCGGACGTACAACGCGTTGTAGTACGTCACTTCGCCTGTACGCGGCAGGAAAGCGTAGTCGCCGTAGCCGCCGGTGCCGTTGAGCCCCTTCGCGAGCAACCCGCGCGAATCGGTGACCGACGGGTACCACGAGTCGAGCGTCTTCACGAGGTGCGAGTAGTACGAAGCCGCGTACGCGGTGTCGCCCGTGTAGAGCACGTAGTCCCAGCTCGACGTCACCCACCAGAGCGGATAGTCGAACAACGGCAGCGTGTAGTTGTTGATCGACGCGGGCGGGATCCAGCCGTCCGCCCGCTGGTGGTCGGCGAGGTCGGCGAGCACATTGCGCGCCGCCGTGCCGTCCTGGTGCGTCAGGTACTCGGTCAGCCCGGACATCGCGACGTCGCCGACGTACGGGTCCCGGTCGCGCTTCGCGCCGTCGTGCAGCACCAGTTTCCCGTCCAGCGACGGCGAGAACGCGCCGCGCGGGTCCACATCGGACTCGCGGAACGTGTCCATGCCCAGCTCATTGGTGTACGAAGCCGCGTACCAGTAGCGGTTCAACGCGTCATCGGACGACTCGAACCAGCCGCGGTAGGTGTCCGGCGTGCCGAGGAACGGCGTGAAGTCGAGCGAGACGCCGTTGATCCGCACCTCGCCGGACGGCTGGGCGAGCGGCGCGTCCGAGGCCAGCGCGTCGAGGCTGATCCGCAGGTAGCGGAAGCCGTGCAGGCCGTCCGCACAGATTTGCGTCCCGCTCAGGCAACCCTTCGTGTCCTTCCAGACGGTCGGCCCGGCGGGCACGGCGTACTGGTCGCTGCCCGGCCCGCCGGAGAAGTCCGAACGCGTGAAGTCGGAGCGTTCGCCCAGGTACTGCTGGGTTTCCGAGAACGACAACCGGACGCCGGGGTGGTTCGCCGACGCTCCCGCGAAGGAGATCTTCGGGTAGCCGGCGACGACCTTGCCGAAGTCCACCACCGCGACCGGCACCGGCGGGTCGGCGACCAGGCCGGGCCAGACCTCGGTGACGCGGCTGAACTCGCCGGACGGCGTGTTCTGGTCCTTCGTGACGGTGATCCGGACCTGCGTGGTCGTCACCGGCCGGTCGAACTGCACCGCCCGCTGGAGCGCGGTGTTGCCGGTGACCGTGGCCGCGGTCCGCCACGCGCCCGCGTCCAGCACCTCGACGGTGTAGTCCTGCGGCACACCGTCCACACTGGACAGCAGGGTGACGCCGGGCAGCGTGACCGGCGCGGCCGAGGTGATGGTCAGGACGTCCGGGTAGGCGCCGATCGTGTCGTCGTTCCAGAACGTCTCGTTGTTGCCGTCGACGGCGTTGCCGGGGCCGTAGGTCCGCGGCTGGCCGTTCCCGCCGTTGTTCGGCGCGTGGAACGACGACGCGGCCGCGGTCGTCCCCGCTGCCCAGGCCGGCTTGGGCGGCGGCGCCTGCCGCTTGAACGTCGTGACCCCCTTTCCGAGCAGGCCGTCCGGGTTCGTGACGTCGCCGGTCGTGGACAGCACCTTCACCGGCCGGACGTCGCGCGATGCCGGCGCGACGACGTACTTCTGCCAGCTCGGCGCGGCGTCGGCGGGCGCGGCGACCACGCCGCTCGCCACCAGCACCGTCACCGGCAGGACTGCTCTGAGCCACTTCATCGAGGCCTCCGCAAGGCGTTTGAATCGTTTCAACCGCTGAGCTGAGGTTCAGGCTGCGCGAGTGGTGCCAACGATGTCAACGAACGCGGGCGTTCCTGTCCGGCAGGACAACCCGAAAGGCGGGGTCAGCTGCCGCCGGCGATGAAGCCGCGCACGGAGTTCGCGACCAGCTCGACGGCGATGGCCGCGAGCAGCAGGCCGGCCACCTTGGCCAGCAGCGTGATGCCGCTTTCCTTGATCAGCCGGATGACGACGCCGGAGTAGCGCATGCAGATGTAGATCACGAAGTGCGTCATGACGATGGCCAGCGCCAGCGCGATGTACGCGCCGATGTGGCCGTCGGCCTGGCGGACGAACACGATGGTCGCGGCGATCGCGCCCGGGCCGGCCAGCAGCGGCGTGCCGAGCGGGACGAGCGCGACGTTGACGTCCTCCGCGGCCGCCTCGGGTTCGTGGCCGCTGCCGGTGAGCAGCTGCAGTGCGATGAGCAGGAGCAGCAGGCCGCCGGCGCCCTGCAGCGCCGGGATGCCGATGCCGAGGTAGGCGAGGATCGCCTGGCCGGCGACCGCGAACAGGCTGATGACCAGCAGCGACACGAGGACCGCCTGCCGCGCGGCGCGGGCGCGGACGGCCATCGGCTTGCGGCCGACCAGGCTCAGGAACACCGGCACCGTGCCGGGCGGGTCCATGATGACGATCAGGGTGATCGTCGCGCTCATGAAGAGCTTCGCGTCGAAGACGTCGGCGATCGCCATGTCAGCCCTTCACGACCTGGAACCCCGTCGCCCGCGAAACGAGTTCTTCGAGCTGCCCGGGGTCGGTGGTGCACTCGCCGAGCGCGATCGTCTTGTTGGTGCCGTGGTAGTCGCTCGACCCGGTGACGAGCAGGCCCAGCTCGCCGGCCAGCGCGCGGGTGCGGGCCCGCGTCGGCGTGTCGTGGTTCGGGTGGTCGGCTTCGACGCCGGTGAGGCCGTGCTCGGCCAGGCCGGCGAGGGTGTCCTCGCTGATCGTGGCGCCGCGGCTGAAGGCGAAGGGGTGCGCGATGACCGTGACGCCGCCGGCCGCGGCGATCATGTCGATGGCTTCCTCGACCGGGGTGTCCCGGCGGGCGACGTAGTAGCCGCGGCGCGGGCTGAGGTAGTCGGCGAAGGCCTCGTCGACGGACTTGACCAGCCCGGCGCGGACCAGCGCCTGGGCCAGGTGCGGGCGCCCGGGCGGGGAGTCCTCGGGCAGCAGGCCGAAGATCTCGTCGGCGTCGACCGGCAGGCCGTCGGCAGCCATCCGCTCGGCCATCCGGCGCAGCCGCGTGCGGCGCTCGACGCGCAGCCGGGTCTGCTCGGTGACGACCGGCTCCGACGTCGGGTCGAAGAGGTAGGCGAGCAGGTGGACGCTGATCTGGCGCCCGGTTTCGGGATCGATCGACACCGTGGAGAGCTCGGCGCCGGGGACGAGGGTCAGCCCCGGCGGAATGGCCTCGGTGGCGGGCGCCCAGCCCGCGGTGGTGTCGTGGTCGGTGATGGCGACGACGTCGAGCCCGGCTCTCGCCGCGGCGGCGACGAGACCGGCCGGCGTGTCGGTGCCGTCGGAAGCGGTGGAGTGGGCGTGCAGGTCGATGCGCATCGGGTCCATTGTCGACGATGCGCTGGGTCACACGCCCGGCGGGATGAGGCTTGTCAGCCGACCGGCTTCTTTCCCCGGGCCGCCCGCTGGGCCTTGATCATGGAGAAGCGCTCGGCCTGCTTCTGCTTGTCGCCGAAGACCAGCTCCGAGATCGTGTCGTAGAACTCTTCGGGCCGCGGCAGGTAGTCGATCCGGTTCAGCGCCTGGATCTGACCGGCGGACTCGACGACCATCGTGCCGTAGCCCATCATGCGGCCGGTGGCGGTGCGCACGTAGCTGAGGTCGGTGACCTTGCTGATCGGCATCATCAGCACCTTGGTGGTGAACACCCCGGTGGTCATGACGAACCGCTTGTCGGTGACCACCAGCCGTTCGACCCACCACTCCATCACCTGGTAGGCGAACCGCAGCACGACGAGCAGCGCCACGTACCAGAGGATGTTCTGGCCGATGTAAAGCGCCGGTGGCAGCAGGTAGGACACCAGGACGCAGACGGCCAGCAGCGCGGCCGCCTCGAAGGTGTCCCACAGCAGCACCGCCCAGTGGCGGCGGATCCGGATGACCCGCCGCTCGGTGTCGAGGAGGTACTCGTCGGGGTCGCGTGGCGCGAACATGGTTCGAGGGTAGCCCCCGATCAGCCCTTGAACACGTTGCTGACGAAGGTGATCACCGATTCGGCCGAGCTGCGCAGGAAGTCGACGATGTTGCCGACAAGGCCCGCGGCCTGACCCGGCTGGGCAATGACGAAGAACAGCACCAACGCGATACCGGCGAGGCCCGCAATCTTCTTCACGTTCACCGCGATCAAATCCCGTCTCTTACGGTGACACCGGACAACAGCAAAAATCCTGACTTTTTACGTTGTACCGCACTGAACAGGCGCTGGGGAGGTAAGTCCCGCGCTTGGGTCAGCACGCGGTCCGAAGTGTACCGTACGGCTACTCTCCGTGTACAGGACATCCGTTTTCAGTTCGGTCACGTCTACCCTTCGGGCATGGACAGCCCCACCGGCACCACAATCCGCTGCGTAGGCGGCATCGCGTACGACGCACGCGGCCGTTTGCTGCTCATCCGCCGCCGGAACGACCCCGGTTCGGGGCAGTGGTCGCTGCCGGGTGGCCGAGTGAAACCGGGCGAAACAGACAAAAAGGCAGTCATTCGGGAGCTCTTCGAGGAGACCGGGCTCGACGTGATTCCCGGCACACTGGTGGGGTCGGTGACCAGGGGCCCCTACGAAATCTTCGACTACGGGTGCGAGGTCGCCGGCGGGACGCTCACGGCGGGTGACGACGCGACGGACGTCCGTTGGTCCGATGCGGCAGACCTGAAAGCCCTCGAGGCGGCGGGGGAGCTGGTGGATCTCCTGTACGTGACGCTCCGCGACTGGAAAGCGCTCCCCCGCGCCTGACTACAGCGGCAACCAGGTCATCCGCTGCCCGTGGGGCGCGGTCCGGGCCAAGGCGTGCGCTTCCGCCTTCCCGTCTTCCCACCGCACGACGCCCAAAGTCGCGAGGCCGTCGGCCCCGGAGAGGTCCGAACGCCCCGGCAGCACCGTCTCGAGCCCGGCGCCGTAGAACTCCTCCGAAACCCACCACAACGGCCGCGAAGCCGCCAGCGAAGCGAGCCCGTCGACGAACGCCGCCCGGCGGTCCTCCGGGAAGTACGCCAGCGCGTGGCTAGTCACCACCACCAGCGGCCCCTCCAGCGTCGCGGCCGCCGAGGCCAGGTCGTCCACGCCGTCGCCCTCGATCAGCCGGGGGCGGTGCTTCGCCTGCTCCGCCGCCGCCGTGCGCAGGAGCCGGATGCGGTCCGGCTGGTCGGCCCAGACGCACGCCTCCAGCCACGCCAGCTCGTCCTCGTCCGAGAGGTCCACCGGCGCCCGGTCCAGGCCCGCCCGGTCCAGCAGAGCGAGCTTCTTCGGCAGCTTGGGCGCCACTGCGCCCGGCGCCAGGTCCAACGCGCAGTGCAGGCCGACCGCGGACTTCGCCGGGCCCGCCGTCAGCTGCTCGCCGCCGTCGCACTGGTAGCGGTAGCCGAAGCGGTCCAGACCCAGCAGCAACCCCGCGCTGCAGCCGACCTCCAGCAAGGACACCTTGCCGCCCGCTTCGCGAGCCGCCCGCGCCACGCCCGGGTACAGCAGAGCCGCGCGGCGGACCTCGTTCGTCTGCGTGTACCGCGACGAAATCAGCGCGCGCGCCTTCTCGGCCCGCTCCAGCAGGAACGACCGGAACAGCGGCCAGGTCTCCGAATCGACGCCGTCGAAGCCGCCCAGCGACGGGTAGTACCGCGACAGCGGGTGGATCGGGTCGGCCTGCACCAGCCGGTGCGCGGTCGCCATCAGCAGCGTCGCCCGCACCTCGCCGTCCCGCGCCGACGTCAGCAGGCCCGCCACGTCGTCGTCGGAAGCCGCCTGCAGCGCCAGGTGCTCGTACAGCGGCGACACCCCGCGCGCTTCGACTTCCGCGAACGTGCGCAGTACGCCCTTGATCCCGTCCAAGTCCATCAGAACCTCATTCGTGCGGCACCGGCCGGCCCGGCTGCTCGCCGCCCCGGGTCTCGCCGTAGGAGCGCTTGGGCACCATCACCTTCCGGCGGAAGGTGCACACGATCAGGCCGTCCTGCTTGTAACCGCGCGTCTCGACGTACACGACACCGCGGTCGTCCTTGGACTTCGACGGCGTCTTGTCCAGCACCTCGGTCTCGCCGTAGATGGTGTCGCCGTGGAACGTCGGCTTGACGTGCTTCAGCGACTCGACCTCGAGGTTCGCGATGGCCTTGCCGGAGACGTCGGGCACGGACATGCCCAGCAGCAGCGAGTAGATGTAGTTCCCGACCACGACGTTCTTGCCGAAGTCGGTCGTCTCCTCCGCGTAGTGCGCGTCGAGGTGCAGCGGGTGGTGGTTCATGGTGAGCAGGCAGAACATGTGGTCGTCGTATTCGGTGACCGTTTTGCCCGGCCAGTGCTTGTAGACCGCACCGACCTCGAACTCCTCGTAGTACCGACCGAACTGCACTCGTCTTCTCCTGTCGCGTAACACCGCGTGAGGCTGGTACGACACGCATCCGTAGTGAGGAGTACCCTCAACCATTGGTTCTCGCGCGTCAACGCGAGCCCCACCACTCTGCACCCGGCCCGAAGGAGGTGAGGAACCCCGATGAGTAGTGGCGATAGTCCGCTCCCTAGTAGTCCCAGCGTTCCCACCTCACGGGTCGTCTCCAGGTAGGCCTTCTCTCTTCCCGGGAACGCTGGTGTCGCCGGGCGGACGCGTTCCGCCCCTGGTCAGTCGTCTCGCACGACCAACGCACGACGCCCAGGAGATCCCATGCCTGCCATTCCCTCGCTCGGCGGCCTGCGCGGCCGCGGCAACAAGGGCGCCGTTCCCGTCCGCCCGATCCCGGTGCCGCTGTCCGCGTACGTCGTGGACTGCGCGGTGTACGTCGCGGGCGAGCGCCTGCCCGGCCGCTGGACGCACATCGAAGCGATCAAAGAGGTCCGGAAGCGGCACGAGGGGTTCGTCTGGATCGGGCTGCACGAGCCGGACGCCGACCAGATCCAGGGCATCGCGGAGACGTTCGGGCTGCACGAGCTGGCCGTCGAGGACGCGCTCGAAGCGCACCAGCGGCCGAAGCTGGAGCGCTACGACGACACGCTGTTCCTCGTGGTGAAGACCGTCCGGTACGTCGAACACGAATCACCCACTACGGCGAACGAGATCGTCGAGACCGGCGAGCTCATGGTGTTCCTCGGCCGGGACTTCGTGATCACCGTCCGCCACGGGAACCACTCGGGCCTGGCCCGCCTGCGCCGCGAGCTGGACGACGACCCCGAGCGCCTGCAGCTGGGGCCGGCCGCGGTCGTGCACGCGATCGCCGACCACGTCGTCGACCACTACCTCGACGTCACGGGCCGGATCGAAAACGACATCGACGTCATGGAAGCGCAGGTCTTCGCGCCGCGCTCGCAGATCAGCGCCGAGCAGATCTACCTGATGAAGCGGGAGGTCCTCGAGCTGCGCCGCGCGGTGATGCCGCTCGCGACGCCGGTCCAGCGCCTGGCCGAGGGCTACACGCGGCTGGTGCCGGACGAGGTCCGCTCGTACTTCCGTGACGTCGCCGACCACCTCACGACCGTGTCCGAGCGGGTGGCGGCGTTCGACGAGCTGCTGTCCACCCTGGTCGACGCGACCGTCGCGAAGATCTCGCTGCAGCAGAACACCGACATGCGCAAGATCACGTCGTGGGCGGCGATCATCACCGTGCCGACGATGATCGCGGGCATCTACGGGATGAACTTCGACTACCTGCCCGAGCTGCACTGGAAGTTCGGGTACCCGCTGGTGATCACCGTGATCCTCGGGATCTGCCTGTTGCTGTACCGAATATTCCGGAAGAACGGCTGGCTCTAGGTCCCCTTCTTCCCCACTGGAGTGTTCGTGATGCCTCGCATGCTGTCCAACCTCAAGTTCTGGGCCCTCGCGCTCAGCCTCGTCTGGATCTTCGTCATCACTTTCGTCATCGTCGCCGACCCCGGGTTCGCGCACGGCATGAAGTGACGGCCCCGGGTCGTACCCTGGACCCATGCCGAAAGCGCTGGTCGTCTCCGACGAGGTCGACGAGCGGTTGTGGACCGACGCGGTCCGCGCCGTCTCCGTCGACCTCGTCATCGGCGCCGGCGACCTGCCGTACGACTACCTCGCGTTCCTGGCCGGCGCGCTCGACGTGCCGTGCGTGTTCGTGCCCGGCAACCACGACCCGGACCTGAGCGGCTACACGCGCTACGGCGGGCTGTCCATGAAGGACGGTTTCCCGACGCCCTGGCCAGGCCCGGCGGGCGGCATCAACGCCGACGGCCGCGTCGTCGACGTCGCCGGCCTGCGGTTCGCCGGGCTCGGCGGTTCGATCCGCTACAACGACGGCCCGAACCAGTGGACCCAGCGCCAGCAAGCCCGCCGGGCCCGGCGCCTGGTGCGGCGCGCGAAGTGGCGGCGGCGTCGCGACGGCCGTGACGTCGACGTCCTGCTGACGCATTCGCCGCCGCTGGACCTCGGTGACCGGGCGGACCCGCCGCACCGCGGGTTCGCGTGCCTGCACCGGACGATCGACGCGCTGCGGCCGAAGTGGCTGCTGCACGGGCACATCCACCCCCACGGCGAGCCGGTGCCGGACCGGGTCGTCGGCGAAACCCGGATCCGCAACGTGGTGGGCCACCGGATCATGGAGTTCTCATGAAAGAGACGGGGTTTCCCCGCGCGGACGCGGAGAACGACTTCCTCCGCGCGCGCCGGGGCCAAGTGCTCTCGCGGCTTTCGACGTGGCTGCGTCGCGAGCCCGACGACGTCAACATCATGCTGCCGTTCCACGAGGTGGTGGAGGCGCTCGGGTACGCGGGCGAGCACCGGATCGGGTTGCGGGTGATCAAACTGGACTCGATCGTCGGTACGGTCGACCGCAGCCGCGACTTCGACCGCCACTTCCGCCCGACGTCGGCCCGGGTGCGCGAGCGCTGGGAGCGCTTGGCCCTGGCGGCCCGGCGCGGCGAGGAGATCCCGCCGATCGAGGTGTACCGGGTGGGCGAGCTGCACTTCATCATCGACGGCCACCACCGCGTTTCGGTCGCGATCGCGCAGGGACTGTCCACAATAGAGGCATTCGTGACGGTGGTCCGGACCAAACTGGACCCGAGCGGCATCCGCCACCGCGGCGACTTGATCGTGAAGGACTACCGGCGGCTGTTCCTGGAGCGAGTGCCGTTGACGGGGCACGCGCGGGCGTCGGTGATCGTGTCGGACCCGTGGGACTACGCGAAGCTGGGCGAGCACGTGGAGGCGTGGGGGTTCCGGCTGATGCAGGACGAGGGCAAGTTCTGCGACCGCGCGAGTGTGGCGCAGCGGTGGTTCGACGAGGAGTTCGTGCCGGTGGTCGCCATGCTGAGGCAGGCGGACCTGATCGGGGACCGGACAGACGCCGAGGCGTACATGTGGGTGGCCGCGGAGCGGTACCGGTTGATCCGCACCCATCGGTGGGACGACGAGGTCATCGAGACGCTGCGGTCTCGCAGCCGCTAGAGCCCGAGGACGTACCAGGTGTCGCCGAACTGCAGCCACATCCGGTCGCCTCGGCACACCCACCGCTGCAGGGTGCCGCCGTCCGGGACGTCGAGCGAGACCGGCGGCTCCGGCACGACCTCGTCAGCGGTCAGCCGGGCGGGCACGAGGTGGTGGAAGTAGCCGCCGGGTTGGCCCGCCAAGGCCAGGAAGATCGCCTCCGCGCCAGAGAGGGCGACCCCTCGCACTCGTGAGATCGGGCACCGCCGCACCGACCGGATGCCGTCGCCGCCGACTTCCACCAGCGGGACTTCGGTGTACGGGACCGCCCACGTCCGCCGTTCGCCGACGTTGAGCGCATAGCAGTCCATCCAGGACAAGCGGATCGGGTCGTCGACCGCCCACCAGGCCGGTTCGCCCGCGGCGGTCCAGCGAATCAGGCCGGGGTGGTGACGGTCGCCGATCACGGCCTCGTCGAAGTAGCTGATCCAGATTTCGCCGGCCGGACCGGTGACCAGGTCTTCGATGCCGTCCCCGGCGTGGAAAGCGGCCACGACCCGTCCGGCACCGTCGAGGACGCGGCCGTTGCGCGGTGGCTCGAACCCGGGCCGGATCCGGCACCGGCTGTCGACCAGGACGAACCCTTCGCCGGCCGCGTCGATCTTGTGGAACCGCCCCGGCTCGGCCACCCGGCCGCACGAGGTCCCGTCCACCAGTAGGTCACCGTCGGCGGACAACGCGATGATCCGGCCGAAAGCGTCCACAGTGGACGTGACGACCGGGCGGTCCGGCACGGTCCCCCATCGCTCGAGCACGCTCAAAACCTAACAGCCGTCCCTTCCCGGCCCGCCTGAAACGGAGGGCCGGGAAGGTTCAAGCGAATCTCACATGTGCACAGCGCCGGGAGCGGCTTCGCCCTTCGGGACGCCCGGGCGCAGCAGCAACCCGCTGAGCAGCGCGCCGGCCGCGAAGATCACCGCTGCCCACGTGAACGCCGTCGTGTAGCTCTCGATCGCCGCCTCGGCCGCCAGTTGCGGGGTCGGGACCTTGCCCTCGAGGTACGACGTCGCCGCGTTGCCGGCCAGCGTCGACAGCAGCGCCGTGCCGATCGAGCCGCCCACCTGCTGCATCGTGTTGACCGCCGCCGACGCGACGCCCGCGTCGTGCGCCTCGACGCCGAACGTCGCGACGCTCATCGCCGGTGCCATCGCCAGGCCGATGCCGAAGCCCATCACCAGCAGCGGGCCGAGCACGCCGGACGCGTACGTGCTCTCCAGGCCGATGCCGCTCAGCCAGAACAGGCCCACCGCGGCGATCGCCATGCCGGTCGGGACCAGCGGACGCGGGCCGAAGCGCGGCAGCAGCACGGCCGTCGCCGTCGTCGCCGACAGCATCAGCGTCGCCACCATCGGCAGGAACCCGACGCCGCTCTGGATCGGCGTGAACTGCAGGTTCTGCTGCACGTAGAACGTGAGGAACAGGAAGATCGCGAACATGCCGATGGCCAGCAGGAACATCGCCAGGTACGAGCCGCCGCGGTTGCGGTCCAGCAGGACGCGCAGCGGGAGCAGCGGGTGCGAGACGCGCTGCTGCAGCCACACGAACACGCCCAGCAGCACGACGCCGCCGGCCAGGAAGCCCCACACCGACGCCGACGACCACGAGTCCGACTCGGCGTTCGCGAAGCCGTAGACCAGCGCGAACAGACCCGCCGACGCGGTGATCGTGCCCGGCAGGTCGAGCTTCGGGCGCGGGCCGGCGTCCCGCTGGTTGCGCAGCAGGACCGAGCTGCCGACGAACGCGACGACCGCGAAGATGATGTTCACGAACATGCACCAGCGCCAGTCGAGGTACTCGGTGAGCACGCCGCCGAGCAGCAGCCCGACCGCCGCGCCGCCACCGCCGATGGCGCCGAACACGCCGAACGCGCGGCCGCGTTCCTTCGGGTCGGTGAACGTCGTGGTGAGCAGCGAAAGCGTGGCGGGCGCGAGCAGCGCGCCGAAGACACCCTGGGCCGCGCGCGCGATCAGCAGCATCTCGATGTTGGTCGCGAAGCCGCCGAGCGCGGACACCGCGGCGAAGCCGGCCAGGCCGACGAGCAGCGCGTTCTTGCGACCGAAGAGGTCGGCGAGACGACCGCCGAGCAGCAGCAGGCTGCCGAACGCCAGCGCGTACGCCGTGACGACCCACTGCCGGGCGTCGTTGGAAAAGCCCAGGTCGACCTGCGCGGACGGCAGCGCGATGTTCACGACGGTCGCGTCCAGCACGACCATCAGCTGCGCGATGCCGATCATCACCAGGATCAGCCATCTACGGCTGTGGTGGGGGTTCTCGGCGGCGCGCGCGTCCCCCGGCGGCGCGACCTCGAGAGTGGATTCGGACATGGGTGTCCCCTCACTGGGAGTGATCAGGAAGGTATGTGGAGTAGGTATCTCCCCTTACGCGACCCAAGGTACACACAAACCGGAGATGGTGCCTCTACTTTGTGAGCTAGACTGGGGAGATGACACGGGACGCAGGTCCCGCCGCACCGGCGCGGCCGCTGCGGCGCGACGCCGAACTCAACCGCCGCCGCATCCTGGCATCGGCCCGCGAAGTGTTCGGCCAGCGCGGGCTCGAAGCCACGCTGGACGACATCGCCCACCACGCCGGCCTCGGCGTCGGCACGGTCTACCGCCGGTTCCCCAGCAAGGAACACCTGGTCGAGGCCATGTTCGCCGAGCGGATGGAAGAGATCGGCAACCTCGCCGTGGAAGCGCTGAAGGCGGCCGACGCCTGGCAGGCGTTCGTCGACTTCACCTGGAAAGCGGCCGAGATGCACTCCGCCGACCGCGGTCTGCGCGAGATCATGCTGTCCAACAAGTTCGGCCACGAGCACGTCGCCGAAGAGAAAGCCCGCATGGTGCCGTTGATCACACAGCTCGTCGAACGGGCGCAGGACGCCGGTGGGCTGCGGGCGGATTTCGCGCCGTCGGACATGGCGCTCGTGCACATGATGGTCGGCTCGGTGGTCGAGTTCACGTGCGCGGTCGACCCGGACCTGTGGCGCCGCAGCCTCGGCATGCTGCTCGACGGGCTCCGCGCCGAGCCCGGCAAGCCGTCGGAGCTGCCCCGCCCGCCGCTCGACGAGCAGGAGATCGACCGCGCGATGTCCTGCTGGCGCCCCTGATGGGGTGATCGGCGCGGGATCCCGGCGCCGACCTCCCGCCCGGACACTGCACCCCGCGCGATCATGGCGACGGGGAGGTGCGGTGGCGTACTACAGCGTTCCGGCGATCAGGCGGTTGCAGCTCGGACGCGAGCTGAAGGCCTGGCGGGAGAAGGCCGGACTGACGCTGGAACAGGCGGGCGGCGACTTGGACATCTCCAAGAGCACGCTCTCGCGGATGGAGAAGGGGCAGGGCGCGATCCATCCGCTGCACGCCCGGGCGATGGCGGAGTTGTACCGGTTGCCCGAGGACGATCTGGTGCGGGTGGTCGACATCGCGCGCGAGGCGAAGCGGCCCAACCAGAACCGGATCGAAGGGGTTTCGGTCAACAGCTACCCGGCGCTCGAGGCGGAGGCGGTCTCGGTCCGCAACTTCGAGGTCGCGACGGTGCCTGGCCTGTTGCAGACGGAGGACTACGCAGCCGCCTTCTTCGCCGAGAGTGGCACTCGCGAGCGCAACCGGAACCTCAACGTGCGCATGCACCGCGCGAAGCGGCTTCACAGCGAAGAGCCGCTTCAGCTCCACGCGATCATCGATGAGGTGGCTCTCCGCCGCCGCATTGCGAAGCCCAGCGCCCTCGTGGCGCAGATGCTGCACATTGTCGAGCTCTCCGAGCTCGACAATGTGCAGGTACAGGTGGTTTTCGGCGGCGGCAGGAGTGCACCCGGGCCTGCGCGGTGCCTTCTCGGTGCTGCGGTTCCCGGAGGACACCATCACCGACCTCGGCTACGTGGATCACGCGGGCGGCCACCTGCAGTTGGTGAAGCAGACTCAGGTCGCCGAGCTCATCCGCCAGTTCCGCAAGCTGAGTAGGATGGCTCTCGGCGAAAGCGAGTCGAGAGATCTCGTTTTCGCGCTGGCCAACGAGATGAGCGCTTAGGTGGGGCTGTGGTCTTGAAGCGGGGAGTCTGGTCCAAGAGCAGCTACAGCCAAGGCGAAAACACCGCCTGTGTCGAAGTCGCCTTCGCCTCCCCTGCCGTGGCGGTGCGGGACTCGAAGGACCCCTCCGGCCCGCACCTCACCATCGCCCCCTCTTCCTGGCGCGGCTTCCTCACCTCCGTCACTCGGACGGAATGATCGCCCACATGATCAGGTAAGCCACGAACTGCGGCCCGGGCAGCAGGCACGACAGCACGGCCAGCAGCCGCACGGTGCTCGTCTTCATGCCCCACCGCTGGGCGAGACCCGCGCACACCCCGCCGATCATGCGGCCGTAGCGGGGACGGGACAGCCGTCGGGTGACCGGTGCGCTCATCGTTTTTCCCTTTCCTCGAAGTTCCGATATCTCCACTTCACCACCGGAGTACCCGCTTCCGCATCGCCCGCGCGAAGGATCGCTCCCTTAGGGGACGGTAAAAGCGAAAAACGTTCGGACGGCCTCGGGAAACCGCGGAAACCAGGCCGTCCTCCGATGACCTGCGCTTTCGCCGTCCGAGGCTGGGAAAATACTGAGAGATGTCCCCGTCAGGGCTGGTTTTTCCGCCCGATGCGGCGATACTGGCTCACCGTGTACCCGCGCCCGAAACACTTGGTCGTCGCGATGGTCTGCGCCCTGCTCGCCGCCGGGTGCGCGCAGACCCGGGCCGCGCCGGAACAGACTTCCGGACCGACTCCGCTGACCGCGTCCGCCGCGCTCGGGGACTACGCGACCGTCGACTACTGCAGCCTGCTCGACGTGCCCGGCGCCGTCGAGACGCCGACGTTCGAGACCTGCCGGGCCGACGCCGGCGGGCGCACGATCCTCGTCGGGCCGCTGGCCTTCGACTCCGACCCGAACATCCGGCCCTACGAATATCCCGGACCGGTGCCGGACGGCGTCGCGGTGCAGCAGTCGATGTTCAACGACCGCAGCGCGTGCACCCGCGCGATCACCTTCGCCGACGGCAACCGGCTCGACCTGTCGGTCACCGACGCCGGCGACGACCAGGCCGCGCGCTGCGGCGTCGCGGACGCGGCGGTCGGCTCGGCGCTGGCCGCGATCACGTCGAACAAGGTCGGGCGGCTGACGTTCCCCGACCGCTCGTGGGGCCTGGTGGCGCCCTGCGTGATGCTGGACAAACCCGACCTCGAACCGGTCGCGGGCGCGGGCAGCCGCCCGGCGACGGGCCTGTCCGGGCACAGCTGCATCCGCGGCAAGGTGAGCTTCAAGCTGACGGTCCAGACGGACGAGCCGTCGGCACCACCCGAAACGCTCGGCGGGCGACCGGCCGTCGTCCGGCTGTCGGGCGCGTTCTGCCTGGTCGACACGACACAGCCGGCGCCGGGCCTGCCGGGCCGGCGCGAACTGGCGGAGATCAGCGTGGTGGAAACGGCGGGCACGGCGGGCGACGGCACGTGCGCCCAGGCCCGCACCGCGGCGAACACGATCCTGCCGCTGCTCCCGAAGGCGTAAAACCCGTCCGCGGCGGTTGTCGGATCGGGCCGGCCCGGTTCGTAGCCCAGGTGACAGACCGGCACCCGGGAAAGGAACCGCCATGACCGCGACCTACACGTTCGACGTCTTCACCAGCCTCGACGGCTTCGGCAGCCACCACGGCGACTGGGGCGGCTACTGGGGCAAGCAGGGCCCCGAGCTGCTCGCGCACCGCCTCGAGCAGTACCGCGACAACCCGGGGATGGTCTTCGGTGCCGCCACCTTCCGGTCGAACGCCGAGCTGCTCGCCGGCGACGACGAGGCGTTCGACCCGTGGGTCCGCAAGATGCGGACGCTGCCGGCCACGGTCATCTCGAGCACGCTCCACGGCCCGCTGGACTGGCCGGACGCGACCGTCGTGCGCGGCGACGCCGTGGACGTCGTGGCCCGCCTCAAGGAGGAGTCCGACGTGCCGTTGCGCTCGCACGGCAGCCTGTCGCTGAACCGCGCGCTGCTCGCCGCCGGGCTCGTCGACCGCGTCCAGGTGACGGTCTTCCCGGTCCTCACCGGCAAAACCGGAGACGACCCGGTCTTCGCGGGAGTCGAGGACTTCGACCTCGAACTCCTGGAGTTCCGGACGCTCGACGGCCGCACCCAGGAACTCGTCTACCACCCCACCCGCCACCCCTGAAACGCCGTGAAGGCCTCCTCACCAGCCAAAAGCCGGTGAGGAGGCCTTCACGCTACTGCGCTCAGTCCTCGTAGGTGAGGTTCTTGCCGTTCGCGGGGTCGAACAGCTTGATCTTGTCCGAGTCGTACCAGACTTCGAGGTCCGCGTTCTCCGTCGCGGACGACTCCGCCGACAGGCGGGCCACGATCTGGGACTCCGCGCCCGGGACGTCGGACGAACCGCTGTCCGCGGCCAGCTCCGCCAGCTCCTCGGACGTCGCCACGTCGCCCTCCAGCGTGAAGTGGGCGAACTTCTCCGAACCCATCGACTCCAGCACGTCGATGTGCGCGGTGAACGTGGCCCCGCCGGACTTCTGGCCGGCCTCGACCAGGCCTGCGTCCTCGAAGTGCTCCGGCCGGATGCCGACGATCAGCTCACGCGGGGCGTTCGCCTTCTCCACCAGCTGGCGGACGCGGTCGGTCAGCGGCGTCGTGCCCAGCGCACTGCGCAGCTCGTTGTTCTCCAGCGTCGCCGGGACGAAGTTCATCGACGGCGAGCCGATGAACCCGGCCACGAACAGGTTCGCCGGGTTGTCGTAGAGGAACTGCGGCGCGCCGATCTGCTGCACGTACCCGCCGCGCAGCACCACGACCCGGTCGCCCAGCGTCATGGCCTCGGTCTGGTCGTGCGTGACGTACAGCGTCGTCGTGCCGAGCTGCTTCTGGATCTTCGACACCGACGTGCGCATCTGGCCGCGCAGCTTGGCGTCCAGGTTGGACAGTGGTTCGTCCATCAGGAACGCCTTGGGGCTGCGGACGATCGCCCGGCCCATCGCGACGCGCTGCCGCTGGCCACCGGAGAGGTTGGCCGGCTTGCGGTCCAGGTGCTGGGTCAGGTCGAGGATCTGCGCCGCCTCTTCGACCTTCGCCCGGACGGTCTTGTCGTCGACCTTCGCCAGCCGCAGCGGGAACGCCATGTTCTCCCGGACGCTCATGTGCGGGTAGAGCGCGTAGGACTGGAACACCATCGCGATGTCCCGGTCCTTCGGGGCCTTCTCGTTGACGCGCTTGCCGTCGATGCGCAGCTCGCCGGAGGAGATGTCCTCCAGGCCCGCCACCATGTTCAGCGTCGTCGACTTACCGCAGCCGGACGGGCCGACCAGGATGATGAACTCGCCGTCGGCGATGGTGATGTCCACTTCGGACACCGCGAGCGCGCCGTCGGGGTACTTCTTCGACACCTTGTCGAGGACGATTTCAGCCATGACTACCCCTTCACCGCACCGGACGTCAGCCCCGCCACGATGCGACGCTGGAAGAACAACACGAACACAATGATCGGGATGGTGATCACGACCGCGGCCGCGCTCACCTGCCCGGTCGGGTCTTCGAACTGCGAGGACCCGGTGAAGAACGACAGCGCCGCCGGCACCGTGCGCGACGCCGTGGTGGACGTCAGCGAGATGGCGAACAGGAAGTCGTTCCAGCAGAAGATGAACACCAGGATCGCGGTGGTGAACACGCCCGGCGCGGCCAGCGGCGCGATCACCCGCCGGAACGCCTGGGCCGGCGTCGCGCCGTCCATCTTCGCCGCCTTTTCCAGCTCCCACGGGATTTCGCGGAAGAACGCCGACAGCGTGTAGATCGACAACGGCAGGGCGAACGTGATGTACGGCAGGATCAGGCCCGGCCAGGTGTCGAACAGGCCCAGGTTCCGCTCGATGTTGAACAGCGGCGTCACCAACGACACCTGCGGGAACATCGCGATCAGCAGCGAGAGGCCGACGAGCAGCTGCTTGCCGGGGAACTCCAGCCGCGCGATCGCGTACGCGGCCATCGTGCCCAGCACCACCGCGATCAGCGTCGAGATGATCGCGATGCCGATCGAGTTCACCAGCGCCAGCAGGAACTCCGACGTCTGGAAGATGTCCGCGTAGTTCTGCCAGGTCCACGACTGCGGGATGAACGACCCGTCGGTCAGCGTGTCCTTGGTCTTGAACGACAGCGAAACGACCCAGAGCACCGGCACCAGCGCGAACACCAGCACGAGGATGTCGACCAGGCCCCACCTGACTTTGCGGCCCGTCGTGACGGTTCCCATCACCATCAGCGCTTACCCCCGTCGTCCGAACCCGGTGCGGCCGTGCCGAACACCTTGATGAAGATGAAGGCGATGATCGCCACCGTGATGAAGATCAGCACCGCCATCGTCGACCCGATCCCGAGGTTGAGGCCCTTGACCAGGTTGTCGTAGGTCTGCATGGACACCGAGCCGGTGTCCTGCGCGCCACCGGTGAGCACGTAGATGTTGTCGAAGATCCGGAACGCGTCGAGCGTGCGGAACAGCAGCGCCACCAGGATCGCCGGCTTCATCACCGGCAGCATCACCTTCGTGAACCGCTGCCACGCGCTCGCGCCGTCCATCGCCGCGGCCTTGAGCAGGTCGTCCGGCACCAGCGCGAGGCCGGCCATCAGCAGCAGCGCCATGAACGGCGTGGTCTTCCACACCTCGGCGCCGATGATGATGAACATCGACGGCCACTGGTCGGTCAGCGGTGCCGCGTCCGCGGCCAGCCAGTTCGCCAGGTAGCCGGTCTTCGGCGTCCACGCGTAGTACCACGAGAACGCCGCGACGACCGTGACGATGCCGTACGGGATCAGGGCGACCGTGCGGACCAGGCCGCGGCCGACGAGCGTCCGGTGCATGATCAGCGCCAGCGCCATGCCGAGCACGAACTCGATGGCCACCGACACGACGGTCAGGAACATCGTGGTGCCGAACGCCGTCCACCAGTACGAATTGGACAGCACGGCCCCGTAGTTGTCGAAGCCGACGAACTCCTGCTGCGCGGGGAAGCGCAGGTCGTACCGCTGCAGCGACAGCCAGATCGAGTAGACGATCGGGTAGCCGGTGACCGCGATCATCACGACGAACGCGGGCGCGCACAGCCACAGCCCGAGCCGGCGCTCGGCCTTCTTCCCTTCGGAGAGGGCGGGTTTGCCCTTCTTCTTGTGCGACACGGGTTCCGGTGCCGCGGTGGCTCCCGCCGCGGTCGGGTCCTGGACGGTCACGGGATCACTCCCTTCGACTGGAGAGCGTCGTTGAGCTGCTCGCGCAGCTTCGAAGCGGTGGCCTGCGGGTCGATTTCACCCGGCGGGGAAAGGACTTTCGACATCACGGTCGACATGTTCTGGTACGCCGGGGTCAGCGGCCGCACGGCGGAGTCCTTGATGGCGTCGATGATCGAGTCGCGCATCGGGTACTTCAGCGCCATGTTCGGGTTGTCGGCGCTCGCCGGCTTCGACGGGTCGAGCGGTGTGTCGTTGTGGTACACCGATTCGATGGTCGGCGGGACGCCGTCGTTGATCGCCGAGAACTTCTGGTTCTCCGCGTTGCGCAGGCACAGCGCCGCTTCGAACGCCTCCGGCTTGTGCTGCGACAGCGAGCTGACGCCGAGGTCGTAGCCGCCGATCGTGGTCTTCGCGGGCGTGCCCGCCTTCGCCTCGGGGTAGACCGCCCACTTGAAGTGCGAGACGTCCTGCGGCTTTTCCTTGGCGTAGGAGGCGTAGACGAACGGCCAGTTGAGCTCGAACGCGGCGTCACCGCGCTGGAACGTCTGGCGGACGTCGTCCTCCTTCGAGTTGGTCAGCGACGGGTCGGTGATGCCCGACGACGCGATCTGCTTCAGCAGCCCGAGCGCCTGCACCGCGCCGTCGTCCAGGACGACGCTCTTGCCGTCGTCGGACAGGATGTGCCCGCCCATCGACTCCACCAGCGTGTTGTAGAAGACGACGAGGCCTTCGTACTGCGCGCCGGTGAACACGATGCTGTAGGGCTTGCCCTGCGCCTTCAGCTCCTTGGACTTGGCGATCATCTCTTCCCACGTCTTGGGCGGCGTGGGCGTGATCCGGTCGTCGTACCAGAGCAGCTGGACGTTGGTGTTCTTCGTGGCCGCGTAGAGCTTCCCGTTGTAGGTCGCCGTCTCCAGCGGTCCCTGCAGGACGCCTTCGGTGGCGGCCGCCTTGTGCTCGCCCGTCCACTCCTCGACCCAGCCGGCTTCGGCGAACTCCGAAACCCAGGTCACGTCGAGGCCGAGGACGTCCATCGCGGTGTCGCCCGCGGCGAGCCGGCGCGCCATCTGCAGGCGCTGGTCGTCTGCGCCGCGCTGCAGCTTGTTGTAGACGATCTCGTACTTCCCGTTGGCCGCCGCGTTGCAGTTGTCGACGACTTTCTGGAAGCTGTCCTCGGGTGCGTAGTAGACGTTGATCTTGAGCCCGCCGCTCGAACCGCAACCGGCCAGCATGCCGGTCACCAAAGCCCCTGCCCCCAGCAGGACCGCGGTACGGCCGGGCGAGCGTCCCCGTTTGCCCGCGCCGATCCTCTTCCCCATAAGGCCTCCTCACCCGCGTGCACGCCGGATACCGCGGGGCCCGGTGGGCACCGCGACGCGATGAGGCGAACCGCGCCAGCACCCCGACGTGCTAGTGCTCGGGCCGCCGCGCTGGTTGGGCGAGGCCGCCCGACTGGTGTCGGACAACTTATGCCGGGCGATCACACCCCGCAAGCAGTATCGGTAACGATTCAGCCCACTGCAGCTCGAACTGTGATTTTCCCCTGATAATGGCGGCTTTTTTCAGGTCGTCGCCGGGGGTGGTTTGAGGGCGAGCTTGGCGAGCAGCTCCCGGCCCTGTTCGGCCGTGCGCGGCTGGCACAGGACGTCGTAGCGGCCGGCGACGAGCTGGCTCGCCGAGGAGAAGTCCCGCCGCCCGCGCGACATGCTGTACCCGATGGCGGCGAACATCAGCCCGGAGAGGACACCCAGCACGAGCCCGGTCAGCAGCTGCAGCGCGAAGCCCTGGTTGACGAACAGGCCGAGCAGCAACCCGGCGAACAGCCCGAACCAGGCCCCCGAGACGGCGCCGGTGCCGAGCACGCGACCCCAGGACAGCTTCCCGATGACCCGTTCGACGAGCATCAGGTCCACCCCGACGATCGTGACGTCGCTGACGGCGAACTCGCTGTCCGCGAGGAAGTCGACGGCCTGCTGCGCCTCGCCGTAGGTCGCGTACGACCCGATCGGCCAGCCGGTCGGCGGGGTCGGCAGCCGTGGCAGGTTGCCGGGCGCCCGGCTCCCGCCGAAGGGACTACTCACCATCATCACCTGCGCACTCGTGGGTCTGGGCGTCCATCTTGTCAAGAACGCCCGGACCGTGCGAGCCGCTTACCCCGAAAGGCCGGAGCCGATTGTCGCCGGCGGCCGCGGCGGGTCACCAGACGACGTGAATGACTCATTCATGTCGCCTGACGACATGAATGAGTCATTCACTACAGCGCCGACCGGCAGGGTTTGTCGACAGAGCGACAAACCTCAGCTGCGGGACTTGTACTCGCGCAGCAGACCGCGGGAGATGATCGTCTTCTGGATCTCGCTCGTGCCCTCGCCGATCAGCAGGAACGGCGCCTCGCGCATCAGGCGCTCGATCTCGTACTCCTTCGAGTACCCGTAGCCGCCGTGGATGCGGAACGAGTCCTGCGTGACCTCCGCGCAGTACTCCGACGCGATCAGCTTCGCCATCCCCGCTTCGACGTCGTTGCGCTCGCCCGAGTCCTTGAGCCGGGCCGCGTTCACCATCATCAGGTGGGCCGCCTCGACCTTCGTCGCCATCTCGGCCAGCTTGAACGCCACGGCCTGGTGCTCGGCGATCGCCTTGCCGAACGTCTTGCGCTGCTGGGCGTACTCCACCGCCAGCTCGAACGCGCGGATCGCGATGCCGCACGCCCGCGCCGCGACGTTCACGCGGCCGACCTCGACACCGTCCATCATGTACGCGAAGCCCTTGCCCGGCGCCTCACCGAGCACCATGTCGGCGCCGATGCGATAGCCGTCGAAGACCGCTTCGGTCGTGTCGACGCCCTTGTAGCCCATCTTGTCGATCTTGCCCGGGATGGTCAGGCCCGGCGCCACCTCGCCGAAGCCCTCCGGCTTCTCCACGAGGAACGTCGTCAGGTTCTGGTGGGCCTTCTCGGCACCTTCGTCGGTCTTGACGAGCAGCGCGATCAGGTTGGACGAGCCGCCGTTCGTCAGCCACATCTTGGAGCCGTCGATGACGTACCCGTCGTCGGTCTTCTTCGCCTTCGTCTTGATCGCGGCGACGTCCGAACCCAGGTCCGGCTCCGACATCGAGAACGAGCCGCGCACCTCACCGGTCGCCATCCGCGGCAGGAAGTGCTGCTTCTGCGCTTCGGTGCCGTGGCGGGAGATCATGTGCGCCACGATGAAGTGGGTGTTGATCACGCCGGACACGCTCATCCAGCCCCGCGCGATCTCCTCGACGACCAGCGCGTAGGTCAGCAGCGACTCGCCGAGCCCGCCGTACTCCTCCGGGATGGTGATCCCGAACAGGCCCATCTCCTTCATGCCCTCGACGATGTCCGCGGGGTAGGTGTCGGAGTGCTCGAGCTCCTGCGCGTGCGGGATGACCTCCTTGTCCACGAACGAGCGGACGGTCGCGAGGATCTCCGACTGCACGTCGGTCAAGCCGGCGGTCTGGGCGAGACGGGCCATCACGGCTCCCTTTCCGGTTGCGACGCCGGCTCCCGGCGCTGGGTTACCGGTGAGTATGACCCGAATCCCCCAACCCTGCTATGAGGGCGCTCACGCTCCGCGTCGTAGAGTCCCGCGCGGAGGAAGCCGATCTTGAGCCACCCGTACGACCCGGACGACCCCTTCGGCAGGCGGTCCCCGGCCGACGGTGCCCAGCCGGACCCCGGCGGGCCGGGACCGGGGCTCGCGGCCGGAGCGCTGGTCTGCTCGATCGCCGGCGTCGTGGGGTGCCTGCCGGCGGGGTTCGCGGGCATCGTCCTCGGCCACGTCGCCCACCGCCGGGCCGGGCGCGGCGAAGCCACCGGCCGGGGCATCGCGATCGCCGCGTTCGCCGTGGGCTACCTCGGGATCGTGCTGAACGCGGTCGCGCTCGTGCTGCTCTTCCGGCTCGGCGTCGCACACGGGCTCCTCCGCTGACCGGTTAAATTGAGGCTCAGCACGCATCGAGGGGACCCGCCATGACCGACCCGTCCGAGAGCAAGGACCGCGCGTCCTACGACCCGCCGCCCACCGCGGATCCGGCGCCCTACACGCCGGAGAACTACGATCCGCCGGCGAGCGACAGCACGCTCCCCGAGCCGCCGGCTCCGGAGCCGGTCGCCCCCGAGCTGCCGCCCGGGTCGTTCGAGACCCCGGCCGCGCACATCCCCGGCACGCCGTACGCGGCGCCGGGCCAACCGGTCTACCAGCCGCCCCCGCCGGCCTACGGTCAGCCGTACGGCGGCCCGGCGCCCTACGTCCAGCCGCCGTACGTGCCGGGTCCGCCGCAGCGGCAGGACAACGCGCTGGCGACCGGCGCGCTGGTCTGCTCGATCCTCGGCTTCTGCTCCGGCGTCACGGCAATCCCCGGGCTGATCATGGGCCACATCGCGCTGGGCAAGACGAACCGCGGCGAAGGCGGCGGCCGCGGGCTGGCCACGGCCGCCGTGATCATCGGCTACGTCGTGGTCGCGCTGTGGTTCAGCTTCTTCACGACACTGATCGTCCTGGCCGCGAAGGGCCAGCTGGACTAGTCGGCCGGCAGCACCGCGTCGCCGGGGCTGCGCGGCGACGGCGTCGCGTGGCCGTTCGCCTCCGGCTTGGGGTCCGTCAGCTCGAGTTCGGGCTCCGGAGCCGCGGGCGCCGCCGGGGCCGCCGGCTTGGGTGTCTGCGCGTCCAGGAACCGCAGCAGCTCCACCGGGAACGGCAGCACCAGCGTCGAGTTCTTCTCCGACGACACCTGCACCACCGTCTCCAGCAGCCGCAGCTGCAGCGCCGACGGGGTGTCGGCCATCCGCGCCGCCGCCTGCGCGAGCTTGTGCGACGCCTGCAGCTCACCGTCGGCGGAGATGACGCGCGCGCGCCGTTCCCGCTCCGCCTCGGCCTGCCGCGACATCGAGCGCTTCATCGCCTCCGGCAGCGCGACGTCCTTGATCTCGACGCGGTCGATGTGGATGCCCCAGTCCAGCGCCGGGCTGTCGATCATCAGCTCCAGGCCCTCGTTGAGGCGCTCGCGGTTGGAGAGCAGGTCGTCGAGGTCGCTCTTGCCGATGATCGAGCGCAGCGACGTCTGCGCGACCTGGCCGACCGCCGACCGGTAGTCCTGGACGTTGACCGCCGCGACGACCGGGTCGATCACCTTGAAGTAGACGACCGCGTCGACCCGGACCGTGACGTTGTCGCGGGTGATGCCGTCCTGGGCGGGCACAGGCATGGTCACGATCTGCATGTTGACCTTCTGCAGGCGGTCCGCGAACGGCACCAGCACCATCAGCCCGGGTTCCGCGACCCGCGACCGCACCCGGCCGAACCGGTAGACCAAACCGCGCTCGTACTGCTTCACCACGCGCACGCTCGACGCGAGCCACACCCCGCCCGCGAGGACGACGGCGCTGAGGATCTCCACCACCATGGCTGCTCCCGGGGTTGCGTTTTCCCCTGAAAACCCAGCGTACGCCCGCGACGACCATGACGAAATGCGCTGGACCGGCCCGCCAGACTGGGGTGGTGAACGATCTCCGCGTCCCGCCGCTGTTCGCCGCTCGCGCGCCCCGGGTGCTCGGCCCCGGCGCCGTCCCGTGGCTGGCGGCGCTGCCGGACCTCGCCGCCGGGTACGCGCGGAAGTGGGGCCTGACGTTCGACGGCGAGGCGATGCACGGCTACGTCGGCGTCGTCCAGCCCGCGCGGCTGCCCGACGGCACGCCGGTGGTGCTGAAACTGGGCTGGCGCGACGAAGAATCCGCCGACGAGCCGCTCGCACTGTCCACATGGGCCGGCCGGGGCGCGGTGCTGCTGCTGGAGTCCGCGCCGGACGACGGCGTCCTGCTGCTCGAACGGCTCGACGCCGGCCGCACGCTCGACGACCTCCCGCTGCGCTCGGCGATCCCGCTCATCGGCGGCTTGGCGCGGCGCTTGGCCGTCCCCGCGCCGGCGTCGATGCGACGGCACCTGCGTACCGAAGCCGCGGGGCTGGTCGAGGAGCTCCCCCGCCGCTGGGCCGAACTCGGCGAGCCGTTCGAGAAGCGGCTGGTCGACGCCGCCGTCGCGGTCTGCCGCGAGCTGGGGCCGTCGGCGGGCGAGCTGCTGGTGAACGAGGACCTGCACTTCCAGAACGTCCTGGCGGGCACGCGCGAGCCGTGGCTGGTCATCGACCCGAAGCCCCTCTCCGGTGACCTCGAGTGGGGCGTGATCCCGTTGTTCTGGAACCGCTTCACCGAGTCCACACTGGACGAACGGTTCGCGCTGATCGTCGCTTCGCACGGGCTCGACGCTTCGAAGGCCCGCGCGTGGACGCTCGTGCGAGCCGTGCAGAACTGGATCTGGATGATCGAGGAGCAGCTCGAATCCGGCGAGGAGAGCGACGACCCGGCGTTCGTCACAGTGGCGGAAATCGCTCCCTGGGCGGCCAGCCGATAGTGTCAGCGGCATGGCCGCGGTCAACAGGGTTTTCGCAGCTCAGCTGTCCGGGTTGCCCGTGTTCGGGCCGGACGGCGAGTCCATCGGCCGGGTCCGCGACCTGGTCGCCGGCCTGCGCCTCGACGCCCAGCCGCCGCGCATCCTCGGTCTCGTCGTCGAGCTGGCCACCCGGCGGCGGGTCTTCGTGCCGATGCTGCGCGTCACCGCGATCGAGCCGGGCGCCGTGACGCTCGCGACCGGCTCGGTCAACATGCGCCAGTTCAACCAGCGCCCCAACGAGGTCCTGGTGCTCGGCCAGCTGCTCGACGCGCACGCGACGCTCGCCGGGTCGGACACGCGGATCACCGTCGTCGACGCCGGGATGGAACCGACCCGCACCCGCGACTGGGTGCTCGCCAAGCTCGCCATCCGCGAGCGGCGCGTCGGGCTGGGCCGCCGGCGCGCGGCGATGCAGGTACTGCCCTGGTCGGAGGTGGCCGGGCTGGGCCTGGCCGACCTCGGCGCGCAGCCGCAGGGGGCGGGCCAGCTGCTCATGCTGTTCGACACGATGCGCCCGGCCGACATCGCCGCGACCGTGCGCGACCTGCCGCTCAAGCGCCGCCACGAGGTCGCCGACGCGATGGACGACGAGCGCCTCGCCGACGTCATCGAGGAGCTGCCGGACGACGACCAGAAGGAGCTGCTGGCCTACCTGGCCGAAGAGCGCGCGGCCGACGTCCTCGAGGCGATGAACCCCGACGACGCCGCCGACCTGCTGGCCGAGCTGGCCCCGGCCGAGCAGAGCCGGCTGCTGGAGCTGATGGAGCCGGAGGAGTCCGCACCGGTCAAGCGGCTGCTGGAGTACTCGTCGGACACCGCGGGCGGCCTGATGACGCCGGAGCCGGTGGTGCTGACCCCGGACACGACGATCGCCGAAGCGCTGGCCCACATCCGCAACGCCGAGCTGCCGCCCGCGCTGGCCAGCATGGTGTTCGTCTGCCGCCCGCCGACGGCGACACCGACCGGGCGGTACGTCGGCGTCGTCCACTTCCAGCGGCTGCTGCGGGAGCCGCCGGCCGAGCTGGTCGCCAGCGCCGTCGACACCGGGCTGCCGCCGCTGAAACCGGGGGCGTCGCTGGCCGAGGTCACGCGGTACTTCGCGGCCTACAACCTGACCTGCGGACCGGTCGTCGACACCGAGGACCACCTGATCGGCGCGGTGACCGTCGACGACGTCCTCGACCACCTGCTGCCGGAGGACTGGCGCGAGACCGGGCTGCACGACACCTTGGAGGAAGACCGTGCCTGAACCGACTTCGGGACGGCGGCTCGACCAGCCCCGCAGCCAAGCGCGGTTCCGGCTGAACATCGACCCGGACACCTTCGGCCGGTTCACCGAGCGGATCGCCCGGTTCCTGGGCACCGGCAAGTACCTGTTCTGGCAGACGCTGATCGTCATCGTCTGGATCGTGCTGAACCTCACAGCGCTGTCGCTGCAGTGGGACCCGTACCCGTTCATCCTGCTCAACCTGGCGTTTTCGACGCAGGCGGCGTACGCGGCGCCGCTGATCCTGCTGGCGCAGAACCGGCAGGACGACCGCGACCGCGTCTCCCTGGAGGAGGACCGGAACCGGGCTGCGCAGACGAAAGCGGACACGGAGTACCTGGCCCGCGAGCTGGCGGCGCTGCGGCTGGCGGTCGGCGAAGTCGCGACGCGCGACTACCTGCGCAGCGAGCTGGACCGGCTGCGGGAGGACCTGGACGTAAAGCCCAAGAAGTCCCGTACGCCTACCGGTACGTAACATGGATGGGGTGACCAGCACCCAGCAGCTCCCCAGCGTCGACGACGTCCGCAGCGCGCTGAAGAGCGTGCAAGACCCCGAGATCCGGAAATCCATCACGGACCTGGGGATGGTCAAGGACGTTTCGGTGGCTTCCGATGGTGTCGTCACCGTCGGGATCTACCTGACGGTGGCCGGCTGCCCGCTGAAGGCGACGCTGACGAACGACACTCGCGACGCGGTCTCGAAGCTGCCGGGCGTGGTGGACGTGCGCGTCGAGCTGGACGTGATGAGCGACGAGCAGCGCTCCGAGTTGCGGAAGTCCCTGCGCGGCGACGCGGCCGAGCCGGTGATCCCGTTCGCGCAGCCGGGCTCGATGACGCGGGTGTACTGCGTGGCGTCGGGCAAGGGCGGCGTGGGCAAGTCGTCGGTGACGGTGAACCTGGCGGCGGCGATGGCCGCGCGCGGGCTGTCGGTGGGCGTCGTGGACGCGGACATCTACGGCCACTCGATCCCCCGCATGCTGGGCGCGCGCGAGAAGCCGACCAAGGTCGACACGATGATCATGCCGCCGCAGTCCCACGGCGTGAAGGTGATCTCGATCGGCATGTTCACCCCGGGCAACACGCCGGTGGTGTGGCGCGGGCCGATGCTGCACCGGGCGTTGCAGCAGTTCCTGGCGGACGTCTTCTGGGGCGACCTGGACATCCTGCTGCTGGACCTCCCCCCGGGCACCGGCGACATCGCGATCTCGGTGGCCCAGCTGATCCCGAACGCGGAGATCCTGGTGGTCACGACCCCCCAGCAGGCGGCGGCCGAGGTGGCCGAGCGCGCGGGGGCGATCGCGTTGCAGACGCGTCAGCGGGTGGCCGGGGTCATCGAGAACATGTCGTGGCTGGAGACGCCTTCCGGGGAGCGCATGGAGCTCTTCGGCGCGGGCGGCGGCCAGACGGTGGCCGACTCGCTGACGAAGTCGATCGGGTCGGAGGTGCCGTTGCTGGGGCAGGTCCCGATGGACCCGCGCATGGTGGCCCAGGGCGACGCGGGCGAGCCGCTGGTGCTGACCGAGCCGGAGGCGCCGGCTTCGGTGGTGCTGAAGGAAGCGGCGAAGAAGCTGACGGTCAAGGCGCGCGGGTTGGCCGGGATGATGCTGAACGTGACCCCCGCGGGCCGCTGAGCCCGAACGACGAAGGCCACCTCCGCGCGGAGGTGGCCTTCGGTGTTCCTACGTGGCGTCCGGGTCGATCGGCGGGCGCTCCCCCGGCTTCAGCGGCTCGGGCTGCTTCGCTTGGCTCGCCGCATAGCCGTTCGAGCCGTTGGTTCCGTTCGTCCCATTGGAACCGTTGGTACCGCCCAGATTCGGGCTGCCGTTCGTGATGCCCTTGATGCCGAGCGGGTCCGCGTCGCCGTCGAACAGGTGCTGCGTCACCACTCGCTTCGGGTCGAAGTTGCGCAGCCCGCGCAGGTCTTCGAGGGGCTTGCGGAGCTGGTCGAACTCGGGGCCCATCTCCTCGCGAAGCTGTTCCCGCGCGCCGGTTGCGAAGTCGCGGACCTTCTTCACGCTCTTCGCCATCCAGGACGCCGCTTCGGGAAGCCGTTCCGGGCCGAGGATGAACAGACCGGCGATGATGAGGACGAGGATTTCCCCCCATCCGACACTGTCGAACACCCGTCTACCTCCGCTCGGAACCTACCCGCCCAGGGTACCCGCCCCGGCCCGCGCTCCGGCAGGCCGAACGCGGGAACTCAGTCGGAAGCCAGGGTTACGTCGACGACGAAGCTCGCGCCGTCCCGGACCAGCTGCACCGGCACGACCTGGCCGACGTCGTGGGCGCGCACCGCGACCGTCATCTCGGCCGAGTCGCGCACCAGGCGGCCGCCGATCTTCGTGATGACGTCGCCCTCCTTGATGCCGGCGTTCGCGGCCGGGCCTCCAGGCGCCACGTTCTTCACCTGGGCGCCCATGGTCGAGGAGCCGGCGACCGTCGACGACGCGTTGATGCCGATGTCGGCGTGCTGGACCTTGCCGTCCTTGATCAGCGCCTTCGCGATCTTGACCGCGTAGTCGCTCGGGATGGCGAAGCCGATGCCGATGCTGCCGCCGTCGGCGCCGGAGGAGCGGATCGAGGAGTTGATCCCGACGAGCGCACCGGTGGCGTCGACGAGCGCGCCGCCCGAGTTGCCGTGGTTGATGGCGGCGTCGGTCTGGATGGCTTCGTAGGTGACCGGCGGGGCGCCGTTGTCGCCGCCCGCGGTGATCGGGCGGTTGAGCGCGCTGACGATGCCGGCGGTCACGGAGTTCTGCAGCGCCAGCGGCGAGCCGATGGCCATCACGGTGTCGCCGACCTGCAGGTCCGCGGACTTGCCGATCTGCAGGACGGTCGGGTTGGTGACGTTGACCTTGACGACGGCGAGGTCGGTCTTCTGGTCGGAGCCGACGAGCTTGGCCTCGGTGCGGGTGCCGTCGATGAAGACGGCGGTGACCTTGACGCCCGGGTCGGCGCTCGCGGACGAGATGACGTGCTCGTTGGTGAGGATGTAGCCCTGCGGGTCGATCATGACGCCGGAGCCCTGCTCCCCGGAGTCGGCGCCGGGCTTGTAGACCTCGAGCGAGACGACGGCGGGCGCGACGCGCTTGGCGATTTCGGCGACGGAGCCGGCGGGGCGTTCCTTGGCGGCCTCGGCTTCGGAGATGGTGGCGGAGCCGGTGAGCTCGTTCCCGGTGTCGGCGACCCACCACCCGACGAGCCCCCCGACGGCCCCGACGAGCAGCGCGACGACACCGAGCAGCGCGAGCGCCTTCGGCTGCACGCGGCGGCCGAAGAGCACCTCGGGCAGGCTGAGCAGCGCGCCGGGTGGGCGTTTCGCGGGCTTTTCTTCGTCTTCGGCGGGCATCGCGGGCCCGGCGAGGACGGCTCCGGCGCCGGGATCGCGCCAGGGGTCGCTGGTGGTGTTCCAGAGGGGCGGATCGTGCGGTTTCGGTTCCGCCGTGGCTTCCCGCGGCCGTTCGAGCAGCACGCCTTCGGCCCCGGGCGGCCGCCGGAAGGCCTCGGCCAGCGACTCGGGTGCGGGCGGCGCGAGAGAGACGCCGTTGGGCTTCTGCGGGGTGTAGAGCTTGTCGAACGCACCGTCGACGCCGGTGGGCCTGCCGAAGACGGCGGCCTGAGCGGGATCGACGGCCGGGCGCGCGAGCGGCCGCGGCCCCAGCCGCTCGCCATCGCGCGCGCCGGGCTGCTCGGGATTCACGTTCGGCTCGGTCATCATTCCCCGGTGCAGAAGATCAGGTGGCTGGGCGTGACGATACCCAAGCCCAGTGCTCCGAGTCTGCCGGTCCGGCGGTGAAATGGCTGTTGCCCGAGTCTTGTCCGGCCGGCCGGCGCCACCGCGACCTCATGAAAGAGTCGTTCACCGCGCCTGACGACCTGAACGACCCTTTCATGACATTCGGGCCGCCGATCTCCGGGCATCGACTCCCACGCACCGAGAGGCGGCCCGCCGAACGTGTCGCGAAAGAGTCGTTCATGTCGTCGGACGCGGTGAACGAGTCGTTCACGACGCCTCGGCAGCCGCGCCGCGCTCCTCGAGCTGTGCCCGGCCCGGTCGCAAGCCGGAAGGCACTCCTGGGGACGGTCGGCTGACCCGCCGAGACCGGCCGCTGCCTGCGACGCACCCGCCCGGACATGCCGAAGGCCGCCACGAGGAATCCTCATGACGGCCTTCGTGGGAACAAGTCTCAGCGAATACCCGCCGGCACCGCGGCGGGCGTCGGGCTCACCGGGGTCGACGTCGGCACCACCGGCTGCGGCACCGCCATCTGGGCCGGCAGCAGGTTCGCCTGTTGCGGCGCCCCTCCCCCGGTCTCGGGCGCGCCGTCACCGCTGTCCGCCGTCGTCCCGACGAGGGCCAGCGCGCTCAGCACCAGGCCGGACACCACGACGCCGGCCCCCTGCGCGGCACGGCGCTTGAACCCGCCCACCACGTTCGGGGACTGGCCCAGCGGCGCCGATGATCCCAACGGCGCGACACCACCCAGCACGCCCGTGTCGCGCAGTCCCGCCACGCGGTCGGGGCGCTGGACCGCGACCAGCTGGCCGTCGGCCGTGATCGCCAGGTTGTCCGGCGTGCTCGGGAGCTCCGTGTGCTGCGGGATCGACTGCAGGCTCGCCAGGAACCCGGCCGACATAGACGGCGCCGACGCGCGCCGGATCGCCTCGACCGTCTGGCGCTGGGCGCGCACCTCGGCGGCGCACGCCGCGCAGCGCGTGATGTGCGACGCCGCGCGGTCGCGGGCGCCGTGCGAAAGCTCTCCGTCCACGAACGCCACCACGGCGTCCGGCATCAGGTGCGACTCGGGGAGTCCCCAGCCTCGCGGTGCTGTCATACCGTCACCTTCGCAGACTCCGGTGCGTAAGCGCGCCGGCGCTCGAGCGACGCCCGCAGCGCCTGGCGCCCGCGGTGGATCCGGCTGCGGACGGTGCCCAGCTTGACACCGAGCGTCGCGCCGATCTCCTCGTACGACAGCCCTTCGACGTCGCACAGCACGACGGCGGCGCGGAACTCCGGGGGCAGCTCGTCGAGCGCCGCCTGCAGGTCCGGGTCCAGGTGCGTGTCGGAGAAGACCTGCTCGGGGCTCGGGTCGTCGCCCACGATGCGGTCGGTGTCCTCGGGCAGGCCTTCCATCCGCACGCGAGAGCGGCGGCGGGCCATGTCGAGGAAGAGGTTCGTGGTGATCCGGTGCAGCCAGCCCTCGAACGTGCCGGGCTTGTAGGACGCCAACGACCGGAAGACCCGGATGAAGGTCTCCTGGGTGAGGTCCTCGGCGTCGTGCGTGTTGCCGGTAAGGCGGTAGGCGAGCCGGTAGACCCGGTCGCTGTGCTCGCGGACGACCTCGTCCCAGGACGGTGGCGTCCAAACCGCCTCGTCCAGGGACACGGGCTGAGCCGCGTCGGCGTCGTTTTCGGCAACGGCGTTCTGCATCGCGGGAGCAGGCACCTCCATCTGCGTAACTCCTGTCTGCTCCACCCAACGCGGGTCGTCGGCACGGTGTTCCCGTGTTCCTCACTGAGTCTGTCGGGACTCCTTATGGTTCTAGTGAGACTGGACTGAGAGCAGGCTGAGAACTTCTCCCCGGGTGCTTACCAGGGAGCCTGCGCGGATTTATCGACAACCAACGCTAACCTCCGTGCGTGAACACGCCCACCCCTGCGGCCGCACCGGCCGATTCCGGGTTCGTCGACGGGTACCTGCCCGACGACGAGGTGCTGTCCACGGCCCGGGCGCGGGCCGAGGACCTGGGCTGCACCCCGCTCAGCGCGGGTGCGGGCGCGACCTTGCGCTTCCTGGCCGCGACGCTGTGCGCGAAGGCGGTGGTCGAGGTCGGCACGGGGGCCGGGGTGAGCGGCCTGAGCCTGCTGCGCGGCATGGCCCCCGACGGCATCCTGACCTCGATCGACGTGGAACCGGAGTACCAGCGTGCGGCGCGCGCGACGTTCCGCGAGGCGGGCTACGCACCGGGCCGGACGCGGCTGATCATCGGGCGCGCGCTGGACGTGCTGCAGCGGCTGACGCCGGGTGGGTACGACCTGGTGTTCGTCGATTCCGCGCACATCGAGTACCCGGGGTGCTACGAGCTGGGTGTGTCGTTGCTGCGGCGGGGCGGGATCATCGCGTTCCACAACGTGTTGGCCGGTGGGAGGGTGATCGACCCGTCGCACCGGGATCCGGAGACGCTGGCTTTGCGCGAGGTCGCGCGGGCTTTCCGGGAGGACGAACGGCTGGTGCCGGCGCTGCTGCCGGTGGGTGGCGGGTTGCTGGTCGCGGCGGCTGTCTGAGCAGTTGCCCACAAGTCGCTCCGGCTGTGGACAACTGGGCTTCGGCGGGGTCTGTTGTCGGTGGGGACCGATAGACTGGAGCGGGGACGCCCCCCTGGGAGTGGCGGGGGCTCCGGCAAAGTCGGGTGGGGCGATGCTCCACCCGGCACCACCGCCCGCGGAACGCCGAGCCGAAGAGGCACTTCGGCGGGACGCCGAGCTTCGGCGGTCATCAACGACTCGTTCATCGCATCCGGCGAGGTAAACGACTCGTTCATGACGTTGCCGGCCACCGGACCGGCCGCACCGATCCGACTATGCCGGGACCCCGGCGTCGGACGCGACGAACGACCCGTTCATGCCACCGCCGCCTGAACGACTGCCCACCGCCTCGCCACGCCACGCCACAAAGGCCGACACCAAAGGCGAGAGGCCCTCGAGAACAGGCACCGACGAGGACCCAGGCTCCCCCGCACCCCGATCCGAAGCCAGAACACGGCCGGCGGCGCCGGGTCAAGGCATCTTTCCCGCCTTGACGCGGTGTTGCCGGGCGTAGTCACCATGACAGCTTCGGGGTGCCGGAAGGGCTTTGACAGGACAGCTGCCCCGCCCCCACCTCACGCGACCCGAATGCACGTTCCCCGAGCCCCGCCCCGCCCCAACGCCATGACCCATTCAAGTCACCTGACGCTAGGGCTCCAGCAAAGTCGGGCGGGGCGATGCTCCGCCCGGCACCACCGCCCGCGGAACGCCAGGCCGAAGAGGCGCTTCGGCGGGACGCCGAGCTTCGATAGTCATCAACGACTCGTTCATCGCATCCGGCGAGGTAAACGACCCGTTCATGACGTCACCGGCCCCCGGACCCGCCGCACCGATCCGACTTTGCCGGGACCCTGCCTGGGAGTGGCGGGGGCTGTCTGGTGGGGCTGGGGGCTTTGCGCAGTGGTCCCGGCCGCTTCGGCGGTGGACGTGTCGTCGCTGGGCCGTCCGCTGGCGGGACCCGGCAAACTCCGAGCCCGGCGGATTGCCGTGGGCGCAGGTCGGCGACCTCTTCAGCAGCTGTCTTGAATGAGTCATTCAGGGCGTGCGAGGTCCTGAATGACTCATTCAAGACGTTTGGCCAGGGCGCTACCCCGTCGTCCGGCGCCGGGAGAGTTGAGCCGGGCGACTTGGCGGGGACCCTGTCCGGTCGAGCTGAGGCGACTCAGGCAGCGTTCACCAGCTCGCGCCGCCCTTCGTGGACTCGCGTGCCAACGCCGACCGCGGCCGCCGCCAGCAGCAGCCACACCGCCACCAGCGCGATCAGCCACAGCCAGCCCACGTGCCCGTAAACCCACGCTCCCGCCGCCCCTCCGACGCTGCTCCCCAGGTAGTACGTCGCCGTGTACATGCCGCCCACCTGCCCGCGCGCGTTCTCCGGGGCGTCCGCCGCCGCCCAGCCGTTCGCCACCGCGTGCGCTGCGAAGAACGCGCACGTCAGGACCAAGAAACCCGCGATCACCAGCGGCAACGAGTCCGGCAACGTCAGCGCCGCACCCAAGGCCGTCAGCAGCAGCGCGCCGATCAACGCGCGACGGCGGCCGACGCGTGCCACCAGTCGCCCGGCCGCCGCAGACGACACCGAGCCCGTCGCGTACGCCAGGAACACCAGGGACGCGATCGCCGGCGACAGGTCCAGCGGGTCGCCCGTCAGCCGGAAACCGGCCGCGTTGTAGAGCGCGACGAACGAGCCCATCGCCAGCAGCGCGACCGCGTACTGCGCCAGCAGGACCGGCTTGCTCAACGCCGTGAGCAGGCCTTTCGCGACGGCGCGGAGCTGCGCGTCGCCGCGGGGGCGGGTGCCCGGCGGCAGCGTCACGACGGTAATCGCCGAGCAGATCGCACCCACGCCCGCGACGACGTACAGCGCGCCGCGCCAGCCCAGCGGGCCGGCGGTGAACCCGCTGGCCAGCCGGCCGAGCATGCCGCCGATGGTGTTGCCCGCGATCATCGCCCCGACGGCCGCCGCGACGCCCGCGCGGCCGAGCCGTTCGGCCAGGTACGCCGCCGCGACGCCGGGGAATCCCGCGATGGCGACGCCCTGAACAGCGCGAAGGACGAGCAGCGCCGGGTACGTCGGCATCAGCGGCAGCAGCAGGCCGAAGACGACGGACGCGATCACCGACGTCAGGATCACCGGCCGCCGGCCGACGACCTCGGACAGCGCCGCGATCGGCAGGACGGCGATGGCGAGCGCGCCGGTCGCAACGCTGACCGCCAGCGCCGCGCCGCCGGGGTCGAGGTGGTACTGCGCGGCGAGCTGGGGCAGCACCGGCTGCGGCGCGTAGAGCAGGGCGAAGGAGGAGATCCCGGCCGCAGCTACGGCGGTCTTGACTCGGCGCGTGGAAGTCACCACCTGAAAGTAAGCAGGCCTAACCAATACGTCTAATGCACTTGACTGGCAGAATCGATGCGGTGACGTATGACTCGCTGTCGGCGCAGGTGGCGCCGCACCTGCCGCTGCTGGCCGCCCTGCGGGAGACGAGGAACATCACACGCGCGGCCGAGCTGCTGGGCGTGCCGCAGCCGACGGTGAGCCGCCGGCTCGCGGCACTGGCCGACGCACTGGGGGCGCCGCTGACGGTCCCGGACGGCCGCGGCATCCGCCTCACGCGCGCGGCGGAACTGCTGGCGGAAGCGGCTGAACGCGGTCTGGCGGCGGTGGAGAGCGGGGTCCGGCTGGCGCGCGAGGAGGTGGCGCCGGAGTCGGGACACGTGGTGCTGGGGTTCCTGCACCTGCTCGGGCGGTCGCTGGTGCCTTCGCTGCTGCGCGGGTACCGGGCGCGGTTCCCGGGGGTGCGGTTCACGCTGGTCCAGGGTTCGCGGCAGGACATGGTCGACCGGCTGGCGGACGGCGAGCTGGACCTGGCGCTGGTGGCGCCGCTGCCATCGGTGCCGTCACTGGCGTCGGCGGGACTGGTGGACGAGGAGATCCTGCTATCGGTCCCGGCAGGCCACCACCTGGCGGGGCGGCGCTCGGTGCGGGTAGCGGAGCTGGAGCCGGAGGAGTTCGTGCTGCTGGAGCAGGGGTACGGGGTCCGGACGCTGACGGACGAACTGTGCGCGGCGGCGGGGTTCACACCGCGGATCGCTTTCGAGGGCCAGGAGTCGGACACGGTGCGGGGCCTGGTGGCGGCGGGGTTGGGAGTGGCGCTGCTGCCACGGTTCGGGCCGGGGACGCCGGCAGGGGTGGCAGAGGTGCCGCTGGAGCCGCGGCCGTACCGGACGATTGGGCTGGTGTGGCGGGCGGAGGAGCCGATGACCCCGGCGGTGGCGGGCTTTCGCGACCACGTGCTGACGACGGCTGCCGGAGGTTGAAGCCAGCAGGGCCGCCGCCGGACAGGCCCCCGCCCAACCCTGGCAGGGTCCCGGCAAAGTCGGATCGGTGCGGCCGGTCCGGTGGCCGGTGACGTCATGAACGGGTCGTTTACCTCGCCGGATGCGATGAACGAGTCGTTGATAACCACCGAAGCTCGGCATTCTGCCGAAGCGTCTCTTCGGTCCAGCGTTCCGCGGGCGGTGGTGCTCGCCCCGCCCGGCTGGTGGAGCCCTGGCGTCAGGTGACTGGAATGGGTCATGGCGTGTGGGGCGGGGCGGGGCGGGGCTTGGGGACGTGCATTCGGGTCGCGTGAGGTGGGGTGGGGGCAGCTGTCCTGCCAAAGCGCCTTCCGGCACCCCGAAGCTGTCATGGTGACTACGGCCGGCAACACCGCGTCAAGGCGGGAAAGATGCCTTGACCCGGCGCTGCCGGCCGTGTTGTGGCTTCGGATCGGGGTGCGGGGGAGTCTGGGTTCTCGTCGGTGCCTGTTCTCGGGGGGCCTCTTGCCTTTGGTGTCGGCTTTTGGGGCGAGGCGAGGCGCTGGGCAGTCGTTCAGGCGGCGGCTGGCATGCACGAGTCGTTCACCTCGCCGGATGCGATGAACGAGTCGTTCATGACCGCCGAAGCTCGGCATCCTGCCGAAGCGCCTCTCCGGCCCGGCGCCCCGCGGGCGGTGGTGCCGGGCGGAGCACCGCCCCACCCGACTTCGCCGGAGCCCCGCCCGTCCCTGGGGGGCGATCCCGAGTCCAGTCTATCGGCCCCCACCGACAACACCGGCCCCGAACAGCGGGTTGTCCACAGCCCAACCGACCTGTGGACGACCCCTCAGCCCAGCGAAGCCGCCAGCTCCACCAACGTCCGCGCCGCGAAGCCCGTCGCGCCCGGGACCACCTCGTCGTAGTTCTTCTCGGACCGCGCCGGCCCCGCGATGTCCATGTGCGCCCACGGCAGGCCCTCCGTGAACTCCCGCAAGAACAACGCCGCCGTGATGCTTCCCGGGCCCGCCGGGGTCTGGCGCACGTCGCCGAACTCGCCGCGGACGTTCTCCGCGTAGTCCTCCACCAGCGGCATTCGCCACCACGCCTCGCCGACCCGCGCGCCCGCCGCCACTACCGAGGCGGCCAGCGCTGTGTCCGAGGTGAAGAACCCGCCCGTTCGCAGACCCAACGACACCTTCATCGCGCCCGTCAGCGTGGCCGCGTCGATCACCGTGTCCGGGCTGAAGCGGCGGATTCCGTACGCCAGCGCGTCGGCCAGGACCATGCGGCCCTCCGCGTCCGTGTTGCCGACCTCGGTCGTCTTGCCGCCGTAGTGCCGCACGATGTCGCCCGGCCGGTACGACGACCCCGACACGTGGTTCTCCGCGCACGGGACCAGCGCCGTCACCCGGACCGGGAGCCCCAGCTCCGCGATCGCGCGCGTGGCCGCGATCACCGCCGCGCCGCCCGCCATGTCCGTGCGCATCAAGTGCATCCCGTCGGCCGGCTTGATCGACAGGCCGCCCGTGTCGAACGTGATGCCCTTGCCCACCAGCAGCAAGTGCCGGGACGCCCCCGACGGCTTGTACGCCATCTCGATCAGCCGCGGCGGCCGCGACGACCCGCCGCCGACCGCCAGGACGCCGCCGAAACCCTGGGTCGCCAGCCACTTCTCGTCGCGGACCGACACCTCGACGCGGGGGCCGGCCACGCGGGCCGCCGTGTCCGCCAGCCACGCCGGCGTCTTCACGTTGGACGGTGTGTTCGCCAGGTCCCGGGTCAGCGCCGTCGCCGCGGCGAGCACCGACGCCCGGGAAACCAGCTCGCCGACACCCGGATCGGACGTCACCAGCCGGACCGTCCGCACGGACGGCGCGGGATCGGAACCGGTCACCTTGAACTTGTAGCCGCCGAGCAGCAGGCCCAGCGCCAGCTCGGTGACGTGCTCACCGGACGCCTCCTCCGGCAGCTCCAGCTGCACCGCGCGGAACGCCTTGCCGCCGTGGTCGACGTCGTCGGCCAAAGCCGCGTTGACCGCGCGGACCAGCGCCGCGCCCGCCTTCCGGTACTGCTTCGGCTCGCCGTCGCCCAGGCCCGCCACCCACCGGGGACCGTCGGCCGGGACCGTCTGCACGTCGCCCGCCTTGCCGGTGATCCGGACGCCGCCGATCTCCAGCGGCTCGGACTCGACGTCGTCGGCCGGCGCCGTCACCAGCCGGGCCGTCGGGGCGCCGCGACGCAGGTCGCCCGCGACCTCGATCTCGAGCAGGTTGGTCGGAACGGGGGGTAGCGGATTACGCACAGTGAGCAACCTTCGGGCGCAGAGGAACCGCGACCCCGGCCTCCGAAGGGAGACCGGGGTGCGACGGAAGGACGGTTCGGGGGGATCGGCTAGCCGGTGACCTCCGCCAAAGCGGCGCCGAGGTCCTTCGCTTCTTCCGCGGAGAGTTCGACGACGAGTCGCCCACCACCCTCGAGCGGTACGCGCATCACGAGGCCCCGCCCCTCCTTAGTCACTTCGAGGGGACCATCTCCGGTCCGGGGCTTCATGGCCGCCATAGCGTGCTCCCTCCGTCTCAACCGGCGCGCCCGGGTCGCGCTCGCGTGAAAGCCAGCCGGGTCTGGTGTCCATTGTCCCTCATCAGCGGCCGGGCGCATCAGCGGACCGATCTTTTGCCGCTGTATCGGTGCTGGTATGCGGCTCGCACCGGATGAAAGACTGTCGGACGACCGACGTTTCCGCGCAAGGAGAAGACGTGACCACATCCGACGTCCTGTTGACCGCCGACGCCGACGGGGTACGCACCCTGACCCTCAACCGGCCGCAGGCGTACAACTCGCTGACCGTCGAGCTGAAGGAAGCACTGCTCGCGGCGCTGCGCGAGGCGTCCGGCGACGAAACCGTCCGCGCGGTCGTGCTGACCGGTTCCGGCAAGGCGTTCTGCGCCGGCCAGGATCTGAAGGAGCACGTGGGCCTGCTCCAGGCGGGTGACCCCGCTCCGCTACACACGGTGAAGGAGCACTACAACCCGATCGTCAAGGCGATCGTGTCGATGGAGAAGCCGGTGATCGCGGCGATCAACGGCACGGCCGCCGGTGCCGGGGCCGCCTTCGCCTACGCCAGCGACCTTCGGATCGCCGCCGAGTCGTCGTCGTTCCTGATGGCCTTCGCCAACGTCGGCCTCGGCCCGGACTCGGGCGCGTCGTGGACGCTGCAGCGGCTGGTCGGCTACGGCCGCGCCGCCGAGCTGATGCTGCTCGCCCGGACCGTCGACGCGGCGGAGGCACTGCGCCTAGGCCTGGTCGGCGAGGTCGTGCCGGACGAAGAACTGCCGGCCCGCGCCCAGAAGGTCGCGGCGAAGCTGGCGAACGGGCCGACGGTCGCCTACGCGAAGATCAAGAGCGTGCTCAACCTGGCCGCGCAGTCGACGTTCGAGGAAGCCCTCGACGCCGAGGACGCCGCCCAGACCGCGCTCGGCGCGACCGCCGACCACACCGAGGCCGTCGAGGCCTTCGTCGGCAAGCGCAAGCCGAACTTCCAGGGCAAGTAGCCGCCGGCTGCTTCCGGGTCAGGCGGCCCGGAAGCAGCCGGAGACGTGGTCGTCGACCATGCCGGTGGCCTGCATCAGCGCGTAGCACGTGGTCGGGCCGAGGAAGACGAACCCGCGCTTCTTCAGCTCCTTCGCCATCGCCTTGGACTCGTCGGTGATGGCCGGGACGTCGGCCATCGTCGCGGGACGCTGGTGCGAGGAAGGCGCGAACGACCACAGCAGGTCGTCCAGCGGCGTGTCCAGCGAAGCGATCGCCTGCGCGTTCTTGATCGCCGCCAGGATCTTCGCCCGGTTCCGCACGATCGACGCGTCCTGCATCAGCCGCTCGACGTCGGCGTCGCCGAACTTCGCCACCTTCGCCGGCTTGAAGTGCTTGAACGCCTTCCGGAAGCCCTCCCGCTTGCGCAGGATCGTGATCCACGACAGCCCCGACTGGAACGACTCGAGGCACAGCCGCTCGTACAGCTCGTCCTGGCCGTGGAGCGGGACGCCCCACTCCTCGTCGTGGTAGGCGACGTAGTCCGGCGTCGAATTGCCCCAGCTGCACCGCGCGACGCCGTCGGCGCCGACAAGCTCACTCATCCCCACCCACCGAATAGTCCTCCGCGAACCGCGCGAACCGCCGCAGCGACAGGCGCACCCCCAGCGCGAACGCCGGCCGCACGACCGGCCAGCCCAGCCGGCCCAGCGGCCCGAACGGCAGCCGCAGGTGCTCGGCCCAGACGAACGTCGAACGCGTCGCGCCCTTCGGCACCACCTGGAACACGCCCGTGCCCTGCACGACGCTGCCGAGGTGCCGGACGCCGCACCGCACCGGCGGCTCCCAGCTGGTGATCTCCATCGTGTCCGTGAACCCGAGGCCGGCCAGCCCGGTGAACGCCGCGATCCGCGAGCCGACGCTGCGCCCGTTGCCCTCGACGACCTCGACCTCGGTGCCGAGCATCCACTCGCCCTGGCGCGTCCAGTCCGTCAGCGCGAGCCAGGTCGTCCCGGCCGGCGCGCGGACGTCGACCGACAGGATCAGATCCGTCACTGGGCGCCTTCGGGCGAGCTCTCCCGCTCGCGTTCACGCTGCTCCAGCTCGGCGACGCGGGTGCGCAGCTCGTCGAGCTCGACGCCGAGGCGGCGCATCACCCAGTCCACTTCGGACATCTTGTAGCCGCGCAGCACCAGCTGGAACCGGACCTCGGTCAGGTCCTCGCCGGTGATGTCCTCGGCGGGCAGCCGCGTCGGCGAACTGCCCGGGGGCAGCGGGGCGAGCTCCTCACCCCGGCCGAACACGACCGCGGCGAGCAGGAACACCACGGCGGCCACCAGCAGCATGACTACGAGGTAGATCAGCGCGGTCGTCACGCGACGATCGTGGCATACCCGCCCCACGATCGTCTCGCGAGCACGACGAGCCGCAGCGAAAGCAGCACCCAGGCGACCATCAACAGGACGCACGGGACGCTCAAGAACAGCCTCGAGACGTCGACCAGGCCGGTCGAGCCGATGACCAGCCCGACCGAGGCGAGGTTGATGCCGACGGCCAGCGCGATCAGGACGCCGCAGAACCGGGCGAGCCGGACGGCGTCGAGGCGGCGGCTGAGCCAGCGGGTGCCCAGCAGGGCGATCAGGCCGATCACCGGCACCACGAAGACGGCGCCGTGGGTGGTGTGGGCGACCACCTTGTACCACTCCGGCGTGGGCGTCGACAGCTTCGTCCACTCGCCGAAGGTGAGGATCCGGGCGTAGTCCCAGGACGCCTGCATCAGCGGGACGCCGATGACGAGCTTCCACAGCGTCCGGACACCGCTGAGCATGCCGAGCTCGGCCTGGTAGTCGCGGGCGACGACCGCCGCCGGGCCGAAGTCGGCGACCGCGCGGCGCTCGGCGTCCTCGTCGCTCCAGCCGCCCGCGCGGTAGGCGTCCGCGGCGTCGTGCAGCCCGTCGCGGGCTTCGTCCAGCAGGTCGGCCTTGAACCGGCCGCAGCCGTGCAGCCTGCGGTCCAAGTCGCCCAGGTATTCGTCGATCATGTCCCCAGCACTCCCCCGATGACCGTGGTGAACTCCCGCCACTCGGCGCGTTCGGCGGCCAGGGCCTGGTGCCCCGAGCGGGTGAGGCGGTAGGTCCGGCGCTTGCGGCCGGACACGACGTCCCACTCGCTGGCCAGCCAGCCGGCCCGCTCGAGCCGGCGCAGCGCCGGGTAGACGGTGCCGGTGGGCAGGTCGAGCGCGCCGTCGCTGCGCAGCTGGAGCGCCTCGATGATCGCGTAGCCGTGCAGCTTGCGGCCGTCGAGCACGGCCAGCAGCAGCGCGTCGAGGTGACCGCGCAAGGTGTCCGCCTTCATAGGTACGTAGTCTACGCATGCCCACCCCGGCACGCTATTACCGGGACACTCCGGACACACCGGGGTATTTCCCGGAGATGACCCGGATCTCATGGATTTGGCAGCTACATGTAGCCAGGCTACGTATATAGTCGCTCGGCATGGACGCACTCCCGGTCGCGAGACTCCAGTTCGCGACGACGACCTCGTTCCACTTCCTGTTCGTGCTGCTCACACTGGGGTTGGTCACGCTGGTGGCCGTGATGCAGACGCGCTGGACGCTCGGCAGCAAGCCGGAGCTGCTGCGGATGACCCGCTTCTGGGGCCGTCTGTACGTGATCAATTACGCGCTGGGGATCGTCACCGGAATCGTGATGGAATTCCAGTTCGGGCTGACCTGGACCGGGCTTTCCGCATTCGCCGGCGACGTCTTCGGCGCGCCACTGGCCATCGAAACGCTGGTCGCCTTCTTCCTGGAGTCGACGTTCCTGGGCCTGTGGATCTTCGGCTTCGGGCGCCTGAACAAGTGGCTGCACCTGACGCTGATCTGGCTGGTGACGCTGACCGCGTACGCGTCGGCGCTGTTCATCATGCTGGCCAACTCGTTCCTGCAGAACCCGGTCGGCAGCCGGCTCGAAGGCGGCACGCTGCACCTCGACGACTTCGGCGCGCTGTTCTCGAACCCGGCGCTGGCCGCGTCGCTGCCGCACGTGCTCAGCGCGGCGCTGGTGACCGGCGGGTTCTTCGTGGTCGGCGTCAGCGCGTGGCACTTCCTCAAGCGCACGGCCGAGGTCGAGTTCTTCCGCCGCTCGATGCGGATCGGCGTGGTCGCCGCGCTCGTCGGCTCGATCTTCGTCGTCAACCAGGGCTTCGCGCAGTTCGGCCAGCTCAAGATGTACCAGCCGGACAAGCTGGGCGAGGCCGCGGTGGGCGCGCCGCTCGGGGCGATGATCATGCTCGGGTTCCTGATGTTCCTCTGCGCGCTCCTCGGCACGCTGCTGCTGGTCAGGAACTGGATCACCAAGGCCCGGTTCCTGCACTACCTGATGGTCGCGGCGATCCCGTTGCCGTTCGTCGCCGCGATCATGGGCTGGCTGGTGCGCGAGCTCGGCCGCCAGCCGTGGCTGGTCTGGGGGAAGCTGCGCACCGCGGACGCGATCGCGGGCGTCCCCGCCGGCCAGATCCTGTTCTCCTTCATCGCCTTTTCCGTGCTGTTCGCCGCGCTCGCGGTGGCCGACTGGGTGCTCATGGCGCGCGTCGCCAAGCGCGGCCCGGACCCGGTCGACGAGCCCGCCGAACTGCCCGTCCTGAGCGGAGTCTGATCGATGGCGACTTTCTGGTGGTGCGTGCTCGGCCTGCTGACCTGCGGGTACTTCGCGCTGGCGGGCTACGACTACGGCGTCGGCATGCTGCTGCCCGCGTTCGAGGCCGACGAACGGAAGCGGCGGCGGACGCTCGGCGCGCTCGGGCCGTTCTTCCTGGCCAACGAGGTGTGGCTGGTGGCGGCGGTCGGCCTGCTCTTCGGCGCGTTCCCGCACCTGGAGGGCAAGGTGTTTTCCGGGGCGTACGTCCTGGTCGTGACGCTGCTGCTCGGCCTGGTCACGTTCACGGCGTCGATGCAGCTGCGCAGCCGCCGCCCGGACGCGCGGCGCGGCGCCTGGACGGCCGGCATCGTCGGCGGCGCGCTGGTGACGGCGCTGTCGTGGGGCCTGTTCCTCGGCAACCTGGTGCTCGGGCTGCCGCCGATCGCCGACGTGCTCGCGTTCTTCAACCCGTTCGCGGCACTGTGGGCGCTCGGGTTCGTCGCGTTGTTCTGCTTGCAGGGCGCGACGTTCCTCGCGGTCCGCGCACCGGCGGAGCTGACCGGCCGCGCGGTGCGGCTGGCGCGCTCGTTCGTGCCGCCGGTGTTCGCGTTCCTGGTGATCGCGACGGGCTGGGGGTTCTTCACGCTGGACGGCGTGACGGCGCTCGGCGCGGCCGTGGCCGTGCTGGCTTTCGCGGCTCTCGCCGTGGCCTGGCTCGGTTTGCGGACCCGGCGGTACCGCGTGGCGCTCGTCGGGTCGATGGTGCTGGCGGCGTGCCCGGCGCTGCTGGCCGGGACGCTGCGGTTCCCGACCGTGCTGCTGTCTTCCGGATCCGCGCTGACCGTCGGCGACGCGGCGACGACGTCCGGGACGTTCACGATCCTGGGCTGGTTCGCCGCGCCGGCACTGGTCGTGCTGCTGGTGGTGCAGTGGCTGACCTGGCGCGCGCACCGCCACCCCGTCGACCAGCGCTCGCTGCTGCACTTCTAGGAGTTCCCGTGCCTGCTCTGCCTGGACTCCGGCGGTACCTGTCCGCGCTGGCCCTGTTCGCGGTGCTCTCCGCGGCGGCGGTGCTGCTCCAAGCCGAGGGGCTGGCCACGCTGCTCACGGGCGGCGGGGTCTCCCTGTTCCTGGTCGCCGCTGTTGCCGGCCGGATCGCGCTCACGTGGGGCCAGGGTGTCCTCAGTGGACGGTTTGCGGCGAAGGTGCGCGGTGGGCTCCGGCGGCGGCTGCTCGGCTCGTCGCCGGAGCACGCCGGCGTCGTCGCGACGCAGGTCACGCGGGGTGTCGACGCGACGGACAGCTATCTGACGGGCTACCTGCCGTCGCTGGTCGTCTCGGTGGTGGTGCCGATCGCGGTGGTCGTGCGGCTGTTCACCACGGACGTCGTGTCGGCGCTGGTCGTGACGGCGACGCTGCCGCTGATCCCGGTGTTCGCGATCCTCGTCGGCAAGCACACGGCCGCGCGGACTTCGCGGCAGTGGGCGTTGCTCCTGAAGCTGGGCGGGCACTTCCTCGACGTCGTGCGCGGGCTCGGGACGCTTCGCGTTTTCGGAAGGGCGTCCGCACAGGCGGCGACGGTCCGGTCGATGGCGGCCGCCCACGCCGACGCGACGCTGAAGACGCTGCGGGTGGCGTTCCTGTCGTCGCTGGTGCTGGAGCTGGTCGCGACGCTGTCGGTCGCCTTGGTCGCCGTGCCGATCGGGTTCCGGCTGCTGGCGGGCGAACTCGACGCCCGGACGGCGTTGCTGATCCTGGTGCTGGCACCGGAGGCGTACCTGCCGCTGCGGGCGGCGGGCGCGAAGTTCCACGCGGCGGCGGAGGGGTTGACGGCGTTGCGGGAGGCGCTCGCGGTGCCGGTGGTTTCGCCGCGCTCGGCCGCTCTCACTCGACGTCGAGGTGCGCCTTCGATCGTCTTCGAGCGGGTGTCGGTTTCCTACGACGGCGTTCCGGCTTTGTCCGAAGTGGACCTTTCGCTGCCCGCCGGTTCGCGGGTGGCTCTCGTCGGGCCCAGTGGGTCGGGGAAGAGCACGGTGCTGGCCGTCCTGCTGGGATTCGTGACGCCTGCTTCGGGACGGGTGCTCGTGGACGGCGTCGACCTGCGTTCCTTGTCCCCTTCGGATTGGCTGGCCGACGTGGCCTGGGTTCCGCAACGGCCGACGCTGTTCCGGGGTTCCCTGGCGTCGAACATCTCCCTCGGCTCGACGGCGGACGTTCCCGCGGCGGCCCGGGCGGCCGCGCTGGACTCGGTGGCCGCGGGGTTGCCCGCCGGGTTCGACACGCCGATCGGCGAGCTGGGTGAGGTCCTGTCGGCGGGACAGCGTCAGCGCGTCGGACTGGCACGCGCGTTGGCACGGACTTCGGCGGGGCTGGTGCTGCTCGACGAGCCGACGGCCCGGCTGGATTCCCGCACGGAGTCCGCGGTCCTGTCCGCGACCCGGCGGCTGCTGCCCGGCCGCACGGCGGTGCTGGTCGCGCACCGGCCGGCGATGGTCTCGCTGGCGGACCGGGTGATCGAACTGCGCGACGGCCGGGTGCGCGCGGAGGTGGCGGCATGAACATCCGGGCCCTGTCCACAAAGGACGTCTTCAGGCTTCTTCGCGCCGCTCTCCTCGGGGCCGGAGCCGAACTCGCCGCCCTCGCGCTCATGGCCACCGCCGCGTGGCTGCTCCTCCGCGCCGCCGAACAGCCGCCGCTCGGCGCCCTGACCGTGGCCATCGTCGGCGTCCGGACCCTCGCCCTGCTCCGCGGCGGTCTCCGGTACGCCGAACGGCTCGCCGGGCACGAAGTCGTCCTGCGCTGGCTCGGCGCCCTGCGGACCCGCGTCTACCAGGCGCTCGTGCCCGGGTCGCGGTTCTCCGGCGGCGACCTCGTCACGCGGCTCGTGTCCGATGTGGACGCTCTGCAGGACGCCGTCCTGCGGTGGCTGCTGCCCGCGGGTGTCGCCGCGCTCGTCGGGACGACCGCCGTTGCGGTCACGCTTACCGCGTCCGGGTCCGCGGCCGCCGTGCTCGGCGCCGGACTGCTCGTCGCCGGAGTCCTGCTGCCGTGGCTGGTCATCCGGATCACCCGGCGAGCCGCTCGGGAAGACGCTCCGAAACGGGCCGAACTCGCCGAGCGCGCGGTCGAACTCGTCACCGGGCACCGGGAACTCATCGCCGCCGGCGCACTCGACGACCACCGGGACCGGGCGACCGCGGTCGTCGACCACCTCGCCCGCAACGAACGGGCCGTTTCGGCCAGAACCGCCGCGGCGACCGCCGCCGGGACGCTCGTCCAGCTGGTCACCACCGTCGCCGTCGCGCTGCTCTGCCATGCCTCGGCCCCGTGGACCGCGGCCCTCACCCTCGCCGCCTTGACGAGCTTCGAGGTCGTCCTCCCGCTGATCGGCGCCGCCCGGCGCGTGCCGGAGATCCGGGCGTCGGCCGCCCGTGTGAAAGCCGTCCTCACCGCGCCCGCCACTCCGGAAGGCACCCGGAAAGTCCAAAAAGGACGCTTCACGCTCCGGGACGCCGGCGTCCGGTACCCGGGTCGCGCGCCCGCGTTGCAGCACGTCGACCTGGATCTGCCGCCCGGCAAGCGGGTCGGGATCCTCGGCCCCAGCGGCGCCGGGAAGACGACCCTCCTGCGGCTGCTCCTCGGCAGCGAAACCCCGACCGACGGTCAGGTGCTCCTCGACGGCCACCCGCTCGCCGAGTACGCCGACCTGCCGCGGATCATCTCGGGCGCCGAAGCCGACGCGCACGTCTTCCACACGACCGTCCGCGAAAACCTGCTGCTCGCCAAGCCGGACGCGACCGACGACGAGCTGGCGGCGGCCTGCGCGACCGCCGGGTTCGACCTCGGCCTGGACCGCGACACCGGCCCGGACGGCGACGCGCTCTCCGGTGGCCAGCGCCAGCGGCTGATCCTCGCCCGGGCCGTCCTGGCGGACCCGCAGGTCCTGGTCCTCGACGAGCCGGTCGAAGGCCTCGACCCCGCCCACGGCGACGCCGTCCTCGCGAAGGTCCTGGCGAAGGCGAGCGGCAGCGTCGTGCTCGTCACCCACCGGCCCGAGCACCTGGCCGGGTTCGACGAGGTCGTCACCCTCGAGGACGGGCGAGCACTTCCCGCATCGGCGGCCGGTCGGCGACCCGGACGTCCTTGACGTCGGGCAGCCACTCCTCGTCGACCTGCACGAACTGCGTGAACGGCGCGTCCGCGGCCGGGACGCCGCAGCGGTCCAGGGCCGTACCCAGGATCTGCCGGGACATCGCGCCCAGCTGCAGCAGCGACCGGTTGCGGTGCTTGCGGACACCGAGGTTGACCTGCGCGAGCCCGTCGAGGCCGTAGCGCGCCTCGGCGTCGAGCAGCAGCCCGATCTCGACGCCGTAGCCGGCCGCGAACGGCACCGATTCGAGGAACTCGCGCGTGCCCGCGTACTCGCCGCCGAGGGGCTGGACCAGCCCGCCGAGCGCCGGGCGCAGCGCCGAGAGCACCGGCCGGGCCAGCAGCTCCGTGACGCGGCCGCCGCCGGTGCTCTCCAGCCGCAGCGGTCGGCGGTAGAAGCCCTTGACCAGGTGGACGCCGCTTTCGGTGAGCAGCGGGCCGAGCAGCGACGGCACGAACGCCGGGTCCGGGTCGACCAGGTCGGAGTCGAGGAAGACGACGATGTCGCCGCTGGTCGCGGCCAGCGACCGCCACAGCACCTCGCCCTTGCCGGGCACCGGCGGCAGGTCCGGCAGGACGTCCTCGCGGCGCACCACCCGCGCGCCGGCGGCTTCGGCCGTTTCGACGGTGGCGTCCGTGGAACCCGAGTCCATGACGATCAGTTCGTCGACGACACTCCCCAGGTGGGGGCGCACCGACGCGACGACGTCACCCACGGTCCGCTCTTCGTCCAGTGCCGGTAGCACGACCGAAACCGTCCGGTCACCCTTCGCGGTCACGATGTCCCCGGGCGCCCAACCGGGCTCCTGCCACGTACGCCGCTCGAACCAACTCACGGGTAACGATCGTGCCATGCTGGTGGCACCGCACCCGAGGAGGAGGACCACTTGATCGCGCTGCTTGTCCGGTTCGTGCTGGGCCCGCTGGCCAGGGCGGTGTACCGGCCCGAGGTGCACGGCGTGGAGAACGTGCCCGCCGACGGCCCGGTGTTGCTGGCGGCCAACCACCGCGCCGCGCTCGACACCGGCGTGATCACGTTCGCGACCCCGCGGCAGGTCAAGTTCCTCGGCAAGGCGGAGTACTTCACCGGCAAGGGCCTGAAGGGCAAGCTGATGGCCGGGTTCGTGGGCGGGCTCGGCTACATCCCGGTCGAGCGCGGCAACGCCCAGGCCGGCCTGGCCGCCCTGGAGGCGGCGCGCAAGGTGCTCGACGCGGGCGGCGTGTTCGCGATCTACCCGGAGGGCACGCGCTCGCTGGACGGCCGGCTGCACCGCGGCCACACGGGCGTCGCCGCGTTGGCCTTGGCGACGGGCGCGAAGGTGGTGCCGGTGGCGTTGACGGGCACGGAGGGCCTCCAGCCGGGCGGAGCCCGCATCCCGCGGCGCGCCAAGATCGGCATCACGTTCGGCAAGCCGCTCGACTTTTCGCGGTACGAGGGACAGGACTACTCGCCGGCGATCCGCCGGTCCGTGACCGACGAGGTCATGTACGCGATCTTGGAGCTCTCGGGCCAGGAGTACGTGGACACCTACCACAAGCGGCCGAGCGAAGGAGTCGCTTAGTTGGGGATCCAGATCAGCGAGCTGGTGATCTTCGCGAAGTCGTACTTCGGTGCCAGCGGACCGCGCCAGTCGCGGCCGATGACCAGCTTGCGACCCGCCTGGTAGTAGTTGTAGCCGATGTTCTCGTACAGGGTCCAGAGGTTGTTCGTGCGGTTGTACGCGTACTGGAACTTGTCGTTGAACACGTAGCCGTTGATCGCCTTGGTCAGGTCGGACGAACCGTCCTGGAAGCGGGCCCAGTGCCCGGTGGCGTCGGCGTTCTCCCAGGCGCAGAACCACCCCGCCGGGCAGTCTTGCCAGGAGCTGGTGGTCGCATAACCGCTGGTCGCGGCCGCAGCGGGTGCCGCGGCCAGTGCCAGGGCGGCCAGCGGTGCCAGCACGACGGCCGCCACTCGGCGAAGTGCGCGCTTCGGCTGGGCCATGTGGGTTCCTCCCCCATCGGCGGACGGTTGTCGCCGTCACCACGCGCGGACCGCGGCGGCGGTTTAGGGCGTCACCAGGGCACCGGGCCCTCGTCGTCGACGAAGGTGCCGGTCGGGCCGTCCGCTCCGATCGTCGCCATGCGGACCGCCGAGACCGCGCCCTGCGCCGGTGTCCGGAACCCCGAGTGGCCGTTCAGGTCCGTGGCGCAGTAGCCCGGGCAGACGGCGTTGACCAGGATGCCGTCGCCGCGCAGCTCCCTCGCGTACTGCAGGGTCAACGACGTCAGCGCGGTCTTCGACGGGGTGTAGCCCGCCGAAATCGGCAGCTGCGTGGCGGGATCGGCGTTCCGGGCCAGGGAGGCGCCGCTGCTGGAGACGTTGACGATCCGCGGCGCGGCCGACCGGCGCAGCAGCGGCAGCAGCGCGTTCGTCACGGTGATGACGCCGAAGTAGTTCGTCTCGAAGATCGTGCGCAGGGTGCCCAGGTCGGCCGTGCTCGGGCTCTGCTGCGCCAGGTCGGTGCCCGGCGGGCGGGCGATGGCGGCGTTGTTGACCAGCACGTCGAGACGGCCGTAGCGCTCTTCGAGAGCGGAAGCGGCCGCGGCGACCGAAGCGGGGTCGGTGACGTCGAGGACCACCGAATCCGCGCCCAGCTCCGCGGCCGCCTTCTCGCCCGCTTCCGCGCTGCGGGCGCCGATGACGACCGTGTGCCCGAGGGCGGCGAGCTGCGCGGCGATCTCGCGGCCGATGCCCTTGTTCGCGCCGGTGACCAGAGTGATTTCGTCCATGGCTCCAGCACACCAGCGAGCCGCCCGCGCGAGCCAACACCGATGCCGCATCGGCCGATACTCTGGCGGTATGGAGACGCGGGAGCTCGCGTATTTCGTGGCCGTCGCCGAGGAACTGCACTTCGGCCGCGCCGCGCAGCGCCTCGGGATGGCGCAGCCGCCGCTGTCGCGCGCCATCCAGCAGCTCGAACGCCGCATGGGCGTGCCGCTGCTGAACCGCACGAGCCGCGGCGCGAGCCTGACCCCGGCGGGCGAGGTTTTCCTTGCGGAGAGCCGGAAAGCGCTCGACGCGGTGGAGGCCGCGGTGCGCCGGGCGCAGCGCGCGGGCCAGGAGGAGCCGAAGCTGCTCGTGGCGATGAAGCCCGACGGCGACGCCGGCCTGCTCGCCCGGATCCTCCCCGGCTACCGGGCCGACCCGGACGCGATCGAGGTCGAGGTCGTCGTGTGCGGGATCGGCGAGCAGTCCCGCATGCTGCGCGACGGCCGCGTCGACCTGGCGTTCCTGCACGGCCCGCACGACGACTCCGTCGGGTTCGACACCGAGCTGCTCCTGGAGCAGGACCAGGTGGCGATGCTCGCGCGCGGGCACCGCCTGGCCGACCGGGCGGCGCTGGTCATGGCCGACCTCGAGGGCGAGCCGTTCCCCCGCTGGCCCGGCAGCGACGTGCGCGGGCCGGAGGTGCGGGACGCGGGACAGCTGCTCCAGCTCGTGGCCCTGGGTCAGGTGGTCGCGGTGGTCCCGGAGTCGGCCCGCCGCCACGTGCGCGCGGACGTCGTGTGCCTGCCGGTGCTCGACGCGCCCCGGACGTCGGTGCTGCTGGCGTGGCCCGACCGGACGCGCTCGCGGGCGGTGGCCGCGTTCGTCCGGGCGAGCACCGACGTCAGATCCCCGGCGGTTCCTTAGCCCACTTCGGCGGCGCCGGCGGAACGTAGGTCTCGAACGCGTCCAGCAGCGCTGCCGGGTCGGCGTCCGCCATCAGCAGCTTGCGGTAGCCCTCCTTGACGAACCCCTCGGTCACCATGTGGTCGGCGAACGCCAGCAGCGGCCCGTAGTAGCCGTCGACGTCGACCAGGCCGATCGGCTTGCCGTGCAGGCCGAGCTGGGCCCACGTCCAGACCTCGAACAGCTCCTCCAGGGTGCCCGCGCCGCCCGGCAGGGCCAGGAAGCCGTCGGACAGGGCCGCCATCTTGGCCTTGCGCTCGTGCATGTCCGCCACCACGTGCAGCTCCGACAGGCCGGCGTGGGCGATCTCGACCGACGACAGCGCCTCCGGGATCACGCCGATCACCTCGCCGCCCGCCGCCAGGGCCGCGTCCGCGACCACGCCCATCGTGCCGACGCTCGCGCCGCCGTACACCAGGCCGATGCCGCGCTGGGCCAGGAGTTTGCCCAGCGCCGCCGCCTGCTCGGCGTAGCGCGGGGAGAACCCCATCGACGAACCGCAGAACACGCAGATCCGGCTCATCAGTGGGTGTCCTCCCAGGCCTGGTAGGACTCCTGCACCACGCGGACGGCGTCGTCGATGTCGTCGGTGACGTGCAGCAGGTCCAGGTCGTGCGGGCTGATCTTGCCCTCGGCCAGTACCGAGTTCTTGATCCACTCGTACAGCCCGCCCCAGTAGGCGCTGCCGAACAGCACGACCGGGAACTTCGTGACCTTCTTGGTCTGCACCAGCGTCAGCGCCTCGAACAGCTCGTCGAGCGTGCCGAAGCCGCCGGGCAGGCAGATGAAGGCCTGCGAATACTTGATGAACATCGTCTTGCGGGCGAAGAAGTACCGGAAGTTGACGCCGAGGTCGACCCACGGGTTCAGGCCCTGCTCGAACGGCAGCTCGATGCCGAGCCCGACGGAGAAGCCGCCGGCCTCGGCCGCGCCGCGGTTGACCGCCTCCATCGCGCCCGGGCCGCCGCCGGTCATCACGGCGAAGCCGGCGTTGGCCAGCGCGCCGCCGATCTTGCGGCCGAGCTCGTACTCCGGGTTGTCGCGCTTGGTGCGCGCCGAGCCGAACACCGTGACCGCGCGCGGGACCTCGGCGAGCGCGCCGAAGCCCTCGACGAACTCGGCCTGGATCCGCAGGACGCGCCACGGGTCGGTGTGCACCCAGTCGCTCGGGCCGCGCGAGTCCAGCAGCCGCTGGTCGGTGGTGCTGCCCTGGTCGCGGCGGTCGCGGCGCAGCACGACCGGGCCCTTGTGCCGCTCCACCGGGCGTTCGGGGTACTGGCCGTCCGGCCATTCAGACTGTTCGCTCACTACGCCATGCTACGGCCTCGCCGCCAGCGAAAATGCGAGCAGCGCCGTGGAGGTGAAGTCGATGGCCGGCTCGTTGCTGGGCCATGAACTGAGGTCGTCGGCGTAGCGGCTTCCCTGGCCGTCGAAGGATTCATACGGACGGGTGCATTCCCTCGCGCCCGCCGGGAACGGCAGATCGGCGAAGCTGTCCGCGCCGTTGGGGCCGTTGACGACCGCGCCGTACAGCACTTTGGAAGGTCCGGCGAGGTTCGCGGCCTGGTGGTGCGGGCACTGCGGCGACGTCGTGCCGACGCCGACCACGAGCGACACGCCCCAGGCGTTCGCGCCGAGGGTGAAGTTCCGCTGTTGCGCGCCGAAGGCCGCGTACCGGGTGTCGCCGGTGACGCGCTGGTACAGCCGGGCGGTGGCGGCGAAGCCGAAGCTCTTGCTGGCGGCGTCGAAGTCGGTGACGTCGACCGCGGTCCGGAATGGACTCTTCTTCGCCTGTTCGACGCCCGCGTCCAGCTGACGGCGGAGGTCCGCGGCCAGCTCGCGAACGCCGAGCGCGGCACCGGGGACGCCGGTGCGCAGCAGCCCGGCGAGGTCGGCGTGGGCGAGCGCGCTGGTGTCGTAGAGGTTCAACGTGCTCGTGTCGTCGCTGGTGAGGTACGCCTTCGCCCACTTGGCCGCGTCGCGGGCCCAGCCGGTCGCGCGGGGGTCGTTCAGCTTGCGTCCCGCGAGCGCGAGCTGCGTCGCGCCGAGTTCCAGGTCGTCCTCCCAGGACGACTCCGGGTAGTAGGCGTGCGGGAACGCGCTGACGAGCTCGCCGACGCCGGTCGTCTTGGCCTGCGCGAACACCGCGGCGGCTTCGGCGAGGTAGTGCCGGGCCAGCTTCGGGTCGCGGTGGGCCTGCACCTGCGCGCCGAGCGCGAAGGCGGCGGCGACGCGGCCGGCGAGGTTGGGCGACAGCGGCGCGCCCGCCGGGGCGGCCGGGAACACCGGGCGGTACTTGACGAAGTACGCGGTGTCACCGGGCTTGACGTCGAGGGCGTCGTCGTCCTGGGGGTTGCGCCAGACGTCGTGGTCGCCGAGGAAGCCGAACTCCTCGCTGCCGGTGCCGATGCCGACCTGGGCGTAGAGCGTCCTGGTCCGGCCGTCCCACATCTTGTCGAGCCAGTCGAGCCCGAACCGGACTTCCTTCGCCAGCACCGGATCGGGGTCCTCCCGCAGCACGAAACCGAGTTCGGCCAGCGAGTACGCGGTGTTGGAGGTGAACTTGACGAAGTCCCCGGCGTCGACCCAGCCGCCTTCGACGTCGACCGGACCGCCCTGCGGCTTCAGCGGTTCGACGATTTCGTCGCCCCCCTCGCCGGCGAACTTCGGCTCGGCGTAGACGGTGGCCTTCGTGTCCGCGAGGTGCGACGGCTTGCGGTCGAGGCGGCCGGGGATGACGTCGTGGCCGTCGCGCTGCGCCTGGAAGAACTCGGTCGTGGCGCGCACGAGCGGGCGGAACAGGCGGCTCGCGGTGTCGATCCGGAACGGCGGCGACGTCGCTCCCGCGGCCTTGACGCGGTAGGTGCCCGGACGGTCCAGAGTGGACAGATCGAGGTCGAAGACGTTCGGGTAGCGCGGGTTCCAGGCGCCGAGGCTCGCGCCGGTGCGGCCCTCCCGGACGGTGCGGCCGCGCTCGTCGACGACGGTGAACTTCCCCGACGCGCCGCCGAGCAGGTATGCGTGCTTCGCCTCGCCCAGCGCGTAGCCGACTTGGTCGACGCGCACCACGGCCGCGGTCGCGGCTTCGGCCGGGGTGGCAGCGAGGGGCACGGCGAGCGCGGCCGCCGTCGCGAGGGGAAGCAGGCGCATGATCGGCCTCCGCTTTGTTAGGAAAGTTTCCTATTTAACGCTAGCCTGCGCGCGGGCGGGGCGTCAATATGTCCGTTTCCTCGACTTCACCGGCGATGACCTACCGTGGGGAGATGACCGAACCGCTCGGCGCGCGGATCCGGCGGTTGCGCACCGACCGGGGGTGGACCCAGCGCGAGCTGGCCGAGCCGGGTTACGACCGGGGTTTCCTCGCGAAGGTCGAGACGGGCAGCCGTCCGCCGTCGGAGGAGATGCTGGCCTACCTGGCGCGCCGGCTCGGGCTGACCGTCGACGAGCTGCGGTTCGGCCGCCCGCGTGGCATCGCCGAGGAGCTGCGCGCGGCCCTCGACGAGGGGTACCGCGACCTCGAGCAGGGCCGGGTCGCCGTGGCGGAAGAGCGGTTCGCGACGGTGGCGCAGCAGGCCGCGGGCTACCGCCTCGACGACGTCGAGTGCTACGCGCGGTTCTGCCGGGCCGAGGTGAAGTGGCAGCTGTTCGACGTCGCGGGAGCGCAGAAGGAGCTGGAGCACGCGGCGGAACTGGAAGAGGCGGCGGCGCCGTGGCTGCGGGCGATGATCGTGCACCGCTGGTCGGGCTGCCGGTACCTGAGCGGCGACGCGGGCACGGCGATCGCGCGCGTCGAAGAGGCGTTGGCTTCCCCCGGCCTCGATCCCGACGCCGAGCTGTGCCTGCTCAGCGCGTTGATCCACCCGTTGATGGAGATGGGCGGGCTGCACCGGGCCGAGCGCGCGGCACACGACGGCGTCCGGCTGACGCGGGTGGCTTCGCGGCCGGACTTCGTTGCGCGGTTCCACCGGCAGGCGTCGCAGGTGTGGCAGGCGATCGGGCAGCCGGAGCGGGCCGAGCAGGATTTGATCGAGGCGTGCCGGTTGCTCGCTTCGGTGGGGTTCGACCGCGATGCGGCCCGTTGCCGCTGGGCGCGCGGGTATCTGCTGCGACGGCTGGGGCGTTTGGAGGAGGCGCGCGCGGAGCTGACGGCGGCGCGCGACCAGCTGGCGGAGATCGGCTCGGAGGAGGGCGTCGCGGGGGCGACGGTCGAGTTGGCCGAGGTCCGGCTCCGCCAAGGGGCGCCCGCGGAGGCGGCTTCGCTGGTTTCGGAGGTGTGGCCGCTGTTGGCGCACGATGTGGAGGGACTGGGGGAAGCGACGGGGTTGCGCGGGCAGATCGCGCAGGCCGAGGGGGATTTGGAGACGGCTACGCGGCTGTTGCGCGAGGCGGCGGAGATCCAGACGGGGGCATCGCTGCACGGGGCGGCGGTTTCGACGGCGTTGAGACTGGGTGACGTGCTCCGACAACGTGGTCATGTCGAGGAGGCCATCGAGGCGTACCGGCGGGGACTCGACTCGGCGGCGGGCACCGAGGGATAGCGGCGGCAGGCGACCCGGCAGCGGCTCCGACCTGCGACTGAGTTCCGGTCGCGGGCGCGACTCCCGGTCCGACTCCGTCTCCGGCCGCAGCCGCGGCCTCCACCCCGCCGCGGCGGACCACTGGGCTCACTGGTCCGAACCAAACCAACTCCCTACCAAAGTCGGTGAATTGGTTCAGACCAGTCGCCAACCCCGCCATTTCCTGCGGTTTCGCCCACCAGGCCGTGATCTTCCCAGGAACCCGCTAGGCCATTCGGCCCATTGACCGGCGCACGACCGGAACCTTTACTCGGACGCGTCCGGCGGAATAACAGCAGTTATTTCGCCGGTCACACTCCCCGCGTTCCCCGGAAAGGTGCCCCATGAGATCCCCACGAGGGCTGGCGGCGATCGCCGGCCTGGCCCTGACCTTCGCTGCGGTGCCGGCGATCCCGGCCGCCGCCGTCCCAGCCGGACCACAAGCCGCTCCTCCCGAAGCGCTCGCCGCCCGGGCTGCCGACCAGGCCGCGCTCAACGGTGTCGACCGGCTTGCCAAGGGCCCCGGCGAAACCTTCGTCCGCACCGGCGTCACCCCCGGTGGCGGTGGCCTCTACTACGCCTCCTACCAGCGCACCTACCACGGCCTGCCGGTCGTCGGCGGGGATGCCGTCGTCGTCGCCGACGGGGCCGGCCGGGTCCGTGGTACCGAAGCCGCCCGCACCGCGCCCATCACCGTCAAGACCCAAGCCGCGCTCAGCGCCGATCAAGCGGCCAGGATCGCCGGATCCAAGGTGTCCACAGTGGACAGCGCCACCGCACCGAAGCTCGTCGTGCTCGCCGGGGACACCCCCAAGCTCGCCTACGAGGTCGTCGTCTCCGGGCACACCGATGCCCACCCGACCAGGCTGCACGTCTTCGTCGACAGCGCGACCGGCCAGGTCCTCGACACCCGCGACGACGTCCGCGAAGCCGGCACCGGCAACTCCTACTACGGCGGCACCGTCTCGATCGACACGTCCGGCTCCGGCAGCTCCTACTCGATGACCGACCCCGGCCGCCGCGGCATCGCCTGCGGTCGCGAAGGCGGCTCGATCTTCACCAAGAGCAGCAACACCTGGGGCAACGGCTCCGGCACCGACCTGGAAACCGCCTGCGTCGACGCGCTCTACAGCGTCCAGACCGAGTGGAAGATGCTCGGCGACTGGCTGGGCCGCAACGGCATCGACGGTGCCGGCGGCGGCTTCCGCGCCAGCGTCGGCCTCAACGACGTCAACGCCTACTGGGACGGCTCCTCGACCCACTTCGGGCACTCGCAGGACAACCGCCGCCAGGCGACGCCGATGGACGTCGTCGGGCACGAGTTCGGGCACGCCATCTTCCAGACCACCCCCGGCGGAGCCGGCTCCGGCAACGAGAACGGCGGGCTCAACGAGTCCACCGGCGACATCTTCGGCGCGCTGACCGAGTTCTACGCGAACAACCCGAAGGACACCCCGGACTTCACGGTCGGCGAGGGCGTCAACCTCGTCGGCCAGGGCCCGATCCGCTACATGGACAACCCGTCGAAGGTCGGCGACCCGAACTGCTACTCGTCGTCGATCCCGAGCACCGAGGTGCACGCCGCCGCCGGCCCGCAGAACCACTGGTTCTACCTGCTCTCCCAGGGCAGCGGCGCCAGCCCGACGTGCAACAACTCGACCGTCACCGGCATCGGCATCCAGAAGGCCGGCAAGATCTTCTACAACGGACTGCTGAAGAAGACGTCGTCGTGGAACCACCGCGCGGCCCGCAAGGCCACGCTCGAGGCCGCGATCGCGCTCTTCCCGGGCAGCTGCACCGAGTTCACCGCCACGAAGGCCGCGTGGGACGCCGTGAGCGTCGCGGCCGTCAGCGGTGAGCCGACCTGCAGCGGCCAGCCGCCCGCGGGCAACGACTACTCGCTGACGCTCTCGCCGACGTCCGCGTCCATCCAACCCGGACAGACCGCGACGACGACCATCACCACGCGGGTCACCTCGGGCAACGCCCAGACCGTCCAGCTGCTCGCCACCGGCCTGCCCGAGGGCGCGAAGGCGACGATCAGCCCGGCGAGCGTCCAGTCCGGCGGCAGCGCGACGCTGACCATCACCACCTCGGCGACCACGCCGCAGGGCACCAGCCAGGTGACGGTCACCGGTGACGGCACCGACGCCGACCACACCGCGCAGTTCTCGCTCACCGTCGGCACCGGCACCCCGCCGACCGGCTGCGACGGCCTCGCCGAGTGGGACTCCGCGAAGGCGTACGTCCCCAACGACGTCGTCGGCCACAACGGTCACAAGTGGACGTCCACCTGGTACTCGACCGGTGCCGAGCCCGGCGCGCCCGGCTCGTGGGCCGTGTGGAGCGACGCCGGCGCCTGCTGATCCTCCCCGTGCGGCGGCGGGCGACTCCCCCGCCGCCGCGCGGCCTACCCTGAACCGGTGGAAGGGCGACCCGAGTGAGCGAGAGCGTCGGCGAACGCCTGCGTGAGCTGCGCACCGAGCGCGGGCTCACCCAGCGCGAACTGGCCGGACCGCAGTACTCGGCGGCGTACGTGTCGTCGGTCGAGACCGGCGCGCGGACGCCGTCGGGCGACGCGCTGCGGTTCTTCGCCCAGCAGCTGGGCATCGAGCCGGACGAGCTGCTCGGCGGCAGCTCGCCGCGCGAACTGCTCGAGCTCGACCTCGAGCTGATCGAGACGGCGGAACGGTTCCTGGCCGGCGACGCCCGCCGCGCGGTCCCGCGGATGCAGCGGATCCGGCGTCAGGCCGAACGCCTGGACCGGCCGCGGCAGGCGGGGATCGCGCTGCTGTGGCTGGCCGGGTACTCGACCGGCGACGTCCGCACGAAGTACGTCGCGGAGGCCGAAACGGCGTTGTCGGGCGAGCCGCCGCCGGTGCGCGCGATGGTCGTGCCGCTGCGGGCGGCGGTGCTGTCCGGCTGGGGCGAGGCGCAGTATTCCTTGCACCTGCTGGAAACCTGCCACGCAGAGCTGTTGCGTGACGGGTACCCGCAGCCGTCGATGCTGCTGACCCTGCGGGCCTGCCTGGCCGAGCGGCACCTGCGTCAGGGCGACCTGGAACGGGCCGCGGAGTACGCCGAGTCGGCGCTGCGGCTCGCCCGGGGCGGCCCGGCGGTGCTGGCCGAGCTGACCCGCAGCCACCTCGAGGTGTGCCGCAGCCACCTGGCGGCGGACCGGTTCGCCGACGCGGCCGCGTCCGTCTCCGCGGCCTACGACCTGATGCAGGAGCGGGCGCTGCACCCGGCGATGGCGCACTGCCTGCTGGCCAGGGCCCGGGTCCGCGGCCGCGCGGGCGACGTCGAGGGCGCGCTGGCCGACCTCGGCGCGGCGCGGGAGACGGCGTGGCCGGACGACGTCCCGGCGATCACCGTCGAGCTGGCGGCCGAGTACCTGGCGGCGGGCCGGCTGCAGACGGCGTCGGCGCTGCTCGACCAGGTCCGCCCGGCCGTCGTCGCGGGCACGCCGCTGGCGGCGGAACTGCGGCTGCAGCTGGGGTCGCTGGCCCGGGCGCGCGGCGACGCGCGCGGCGCGGCGGAGTACCTGCGGGCGGCGGTCGAGCTCGCCACCGGGCTCGGGGCGCGCGGGGTGCTGGTGCGCGCTTTGCGGCCGTTGAGCGAGCTGCTGGGCGAAACCGGAAAGCAGGAGGAGGCCGCGAACGTGCTGCGGAACGGGCTGATCGCGTTGGGCGCCGAAGCCGACTGAATCGTTTTCCTAAGCTGTGCTGAGGATTCCCGATGATCGAGATCGTCCGGCGTTCGGATGGTGTCCGGGACAGTCCCTACGAAAGTCGTTCCGGTGCGGAATGCCGGGCGAATCCCCTGCACCGGCGGGGTTTGTACGAATTGACCGGTGAATCCGTAACGCGGTGTTGGTCCGTTCGGCGCATTGACGCCCGGAACCGCTGATCCTTTACTCGGATGCGTCCGGACGCATACCTCCTGTTACTCCCCGGGACACGTCCCCTTTTCCTTAGCGCACCCCATCCTTCGTGGAAGGAAGACCTCGATGACCCATCGTGGGTTCAGAACGGGCTTGGCGGCCGCCGCCGGGCTCGCCATGTCGCTCGCGCTGCCGGTGACCCCGGCGAGCGCGACCCCGGCGGCCCAGCCCGCCGCCCCGGACGTCGCCGCCGCCCGCGCCGCCGACCAAGCGGCCGCCAGCGGCCTCGACGCGCTCAAGCGCGGCCCCGCCGAAGCCTTCCAGCGCGTCGGCCTGACGGCCGGCGGTGGCGGGCTGTTCTACGGCGCCTACCAGCGCACCTACCAGGGCCTGCGGGTCGTGGGCGGGGACGCCGTCGTCGTCGCCGACGGGGCCGGGCGCGTGCGCGGCACGAGTGCCGCCGAGACCGCCCCGATCAGCGTCGGGACGCAGGCGCTCGTCGACGCCGCGAAGGCCGCGGCCACCGCGCGCGCTCAACTGCCCACTGTGGACAGTGTGAGCACGCCGGAGAAGGTCGTGCTCGCCGGGTCGAGCCCGAAGCTGGCCTACGAGGTCGTCGTCGCCGGGCGCACCGCGACCGCGCCGAGCAACCTGCACGTGTTCGTCGACGCGGCGACCGGCGCGGTGCTCGACAAGCGGGACGACGTCCGGGTGTTCGCCTCCGGGGCGAAGGGCCAGGCCCAGCCGGCCACGGTCAACGTCGTGGGCACCGGCAACAGCTACTACGTCGGCACCGTCTCCATCGACACCACGCAGTCCGGCAGCACATACACGCTGCGCGACCCCGCCCGCACCGGCCTCAGCTGCGGCCGCGAAGGCGGATCCGTCTACAGTGGACCGGACAACAACTGGGGCAACGGCTCCGGCACCGACCTGGAAACCGCCTGCGTCGACACGCTGTTCGGCTCCCAGACCGAGTGGAAGATGCTCGGCGACTGGCTGGGCCGCAACGGCATCAACGGCAACGGCGGCGGCTACCCGGCCTCGGTGGGCCTGTCCGACGTCAACGCCTACTGGAACGGTTCGTCGACGCACTTCGGCCACTCGCAGGACAACCAGCGCCAGGCCACCTCGATCGACGTCGTCGCCCACGAGTACGGGCACGCCATCTTCCAGACCACCCCGGGTGGCGCGGGGTCCGGCAACGAGAACGGCGGCCTCAACGAGTCCACCGGCGACATCTTCGGCGCGCTGACCGAAGCGTACGCGAACAACGCCAAGGACACCCCGGACTACGAGGTCGGCGAGGGTGTCAACCTGGTCGGCCAGGGCCCGATCCGCTACATGTACCAGCCGTCCAAGGTCGGCGACCCGAACTGCTACTCGTCGTCGATCCCGAGCACCGAGGTGCACGCGGCGGCCGGCCCGCAGAACCACTGGTTCTACCTGCTGGCCGAGGGCTCGAACCCGGGTGGTGGCAAGCCGGCCAGCCCGACCTGCAACAACTCGACCGTCACCGGCATCGGCATCCAGAAGGCCGGCAAGATCTTCTACAACGGCCTGCTGAAGAAGACCTCGTCGTGGAACCACAAGGCCGCCCGCAAGGCGACCCTCGAAGCCGCGATCGCGCTCTTCCCCGGCAGCTGCACCGAGTACAACGCCACCAAGGCCGCGTGGGACGCCATCTCCGTCACCGCGGCGACCGGTGAGCCGACGTCGTGCAGCGGCGGCGGGCCGGACTTCTCCGTCGCGCTGAACCCGGCTTCGGGTTCGGTGCAGCCGGGCGCCTCGGCGACCACCACGATCAGCACCGCGATCACCTCCGGCGCGGCGCAGTCGATCACGCTGTCGGCGTCCGGTCTCCCGGCCGGCGCGACCGCGACGTTCAACCCGGCGACGATCCAGTCCGGCGGCTCCTCGACGCTGACCATCGCGACGACGTCGTCGACCCCGACCGGCAGCTTCCCCATCACCATCACGGCCGACGGCGCGAGCACCGACCACACCGCTCAGTACACCCTGAGCGTAGGGACCACGGGCTCGTGCGCCCCGGTGACCAACTCGACCCGCCTGAACATCCCGGACTACCCGGCGAGCGCGGTCAGCAGCACCAGCACCGTCAGCGGCTGCGCGCGCAACGCGTCCGGCACCACGAAGGTCGAGGTGCACATCACCCACACCTACCGCGGCGACCTGGTCCTCGACCTGGTCGCGCCGGACGGCACCGCCTACCGGCTGAAGAACTCCAGCAGCGACTCCACTCCCAACATCGACACCACCTACACCGTGAACGCTTCTTCGGAAGCCGCGAACGGCGCGTGGCAGCTCCGCATCCGAGACGTCGGCCCCGCCGACACCGGTTACCTGTCCTCCTGGACGTTGACCGTGTAGCAGTCCCCACCCCGTGAAGGCCGCACCAGCCCGGTGCGGCCTTCACGGCCGTTCTCCCCAACCCCCACCGAAGGAACTCACCGCCATGAAGTGGAAGACCAGATTCGGAGCCGGGGTCACCGCCCTGGCCGCCGTTTTGGGCGTCGTGTCCGTGCCCGCGGCAACCGCCGCGCCCGTCACCGCGCTCGCCGCGCCGGACATCTCGCTGGCCAACATCAAGACCCACCTCAACCAGCTGCAGACCATCGCCAACAACAACGGCGGCACGCGTTCGCCGCGCGGCGGCGGCTACGCGGCCTCGGTGTCCTATGTGGAAAACCTGCTCAAGAACGCCGGGTACACGACGACCCGCCAGACGTGCACCAGCTGCATCGGGCAGTCGCAGAACCTGATCGCCGAGTGGCCGCAGGGTGACGCGAGCCAGGTCATCATGCTCGGCGCGCACCTCGACTCCGTCAGCGCCGGCCCGGGCATCAACGACAACGGCTCCGGCAGCGCCTCGATCCTCGAGGTCGCGCTGACGCTGGCCCGCACAAACCCGGCGATGGCCAAGCGCGTCCGGTTCGGCTGGTGGGCCGACGAGGAGTCCGGGCTGGTCGGCTCCAAGTACTACGTCAACAACCTGCCGAGCTCCGAGCGCACGAAGATCAAGACCTACCTCAACTTCGACATGATCGGCTCGAAGAACTGGGGCTACTTCGTCTACGACGACGTCGCTTCGGTCAAGGCGATCTTCGACGAGTACTTCTCCTCCATCGGCATCCAGACCGAGGGCGACAGCGAAGGCGACGGCCGCTCCGACCACGCGTCCTTCAAGAGCGCGGGCATCCCGGTCGGCGGTCTCGCGACCGGCGCCGGCGACATCAAGAGCTCGGCGCAGGCGCAGAAGTGGGGCGGCACCGCGGGTTCGCCGTTCGACAACTGCTACCACCGCGCGTGCGACACGACGGCCAACATCCCGGACCCGCCGCTGGAGAAGAACTCCGACGCCATCGGGTACGCGCTCTGGAAGCTCGCCGTCGCGACGACGACGGGCAACGACTACTCCGTCGCGCTCAACCCCACCGCCGGGACCGTCCAACCGGGACAGTCGCTGCAGGTCGCGGTGAACACCACGACGACGTCCGGCAGCGCGCAGTCGATCTCGCTGTCGGCGTCCGGCCTGCCCGCGGGCGCGACGGCGTCGTTCAGCCCGGCGACGATCTCCTCCGGCGGTTCCTCGACCTTGACCATCTCGACGTCGTCGTCGACGCCGACCGGCACGTTCCCGGTCACCGTGACGGCCGACGGCGCGAACGTCGACCACACGGCGTCGTTCTCGCTCGGCGTCGGGACGTCGTCGTGCGCGCCGGTGACCAACTCGACGCGCCTCGACATCCCGGACTACCCGGCCGCCGCGGTGAACAGCACCGCGACCGTGGCCGGCTGCGCGCGCAACGCGTCCGGCACCACCAAGGCCGAGGTGCACATCACCCACACCTACCGCGGTGACCTGGTCATCGACCTCGTCGCCCCGGACGGCACGGCGTACCGGCTGAAGAACTCGAGCAGCGACTCGACGCCGAACCTCGACACCACCTACACCGTCAACGCCTCCTCGGAGGCCGCGAACGGGGCGTGGCAGCTGCGGATCCGGGACGTCGGCCCGGCCGACACCGGGTACCTGTCCTCCTGGACGCTGACCGTCTGACCCGTCGCCGGGGTGCCTTCGCCGCGAAGGCACCCCGGCCCGAAATTTGTCTAGACCACCACCCGATCGTAGGTAGTCAACGCTTCCCGCCGCCCCATATCGTGATCGGACACGCCGCGTTCGCCCTCAACGACGATGGGAATCGGTATGTCCGGTCGCAGAAACCGCCTGTTCGGAACCCTTCTGGCAGCGGCCTTGGCCGTCCCGCTGCTCGTGTCGGCCCCCGCGCAGGGGGCGGTGCAGGCCGACACGTGCGCGGTGAAACCGCGGCCCGCCGGCAAGGTCCTCCAGGGCTACTGGGAGAACTGGGACGGCGCCGCCAACGGCGTCCACCCCGGCATGGGGTGGGTGCCGATCACCGACAGCCGCATGGCCCAGCACGGCTACAACGTCATCAACGCCGCCTTCCCGGTAATCCGGTCCGACGGGACCGTGTTGTGGGAGAACGGGATGGACGCCGGAGTCAAGGTGTCCACGCCCGCCGAGATGTGCGCGGCGAAGGCCGCGGGCGCGACGATCCTGCTGTCGATCGGCGGCGCGGCCGCCGGGATAGACCTGTCGTCGTCGACGGTGGCGGACCGGTTCGTCGCCACGGTGGTCCCGATCCTGAAGCAGTACAACTTCGACGGGATCGACATCGACATCGAGACCGGCCTGACCGGCAGCGGCAACATCAAGACGCTCTCGGCGTCGCAGTCGAACCTGATCCGGATCATCGACGGCGTGCTCGCGCAGATGCCGGCGGGCTTCGGGCTGACGATGGCGCCGGAGACCGCGTACGTGACCGGCGGCAGCATCACGTACGGCTCGATCTGGGGCGCGTACCTGCCGATCGTCAAGAAGTACGCGGACAACGGCCGGCTGTGGTGGCTGAACATGCAGTACTACAACGGATCCATGTACGGCTGCTCCGGCGATTCGTACCAGGCCGGGACCGTACAGGGCTTCACCGTCCAGACGCAGTGCCTGAACAACGGACTGGTCGTCCAGGGCACGACGATCCGGGTGCCCTACGACAAGCAGGTCCCGGGCCTGCCGGCGCAGCCCGGCGCGGGCGGCGGGTACATGTCGCCGAGCCTGGTTTCCCAGGCGTGGCGGTCGGTTCCGGGCCTGAAGGGCCTGATGGACTGGTCCATCAACTGGGACGGCTCGAAGGGCTGGACGTTCGGCGACAACGTGAAGTCCTTGCAGGGCCGCTAGGAGTCGCCGGCCGGGATCGGGTCGTCGTACTCGCCGGACGGGCCGGCGTAGGACTTGCCGTCCGGGAACGGCCACGGGTTCGGGACGCAGCCGTGCAGCCCGAGCGTCTGCTGCTCCATCACCGGCGCCGGCAGGCCCGCGCCCGGGCACAGCTCGTGGCCGTGGCCGAGCCGGTGCCCGGTCTCGTGGGTGACCATGTACTGGCGGTAGACGTCGAGCGGCGCGCCGTAGTTCGGCACGGCGTTGGCCCAGCGGGCGACGTTCAGCACGACGTTGCTGCCGTTGCGGCAGGAGGTGTAGCCATCCGCCGTGCCCCCGCACAGCTTGTCGCGGCTGGCGGGGGTGGCCAGGTAGATGGTGAAGTCGGCGTCGTCGTCCGGGCCGACCTGCTGCAGCCGCCACTCGCCGCCGCCGGTCCAGCCGCGCGGGTCGCCGAGGATGCCGCGGATCTGCTTCGCGAAGGCGGCGGGGCCGACGCCGTCGATGTCGGTTTCCAGGGCGATCCGGTACCGCATGAGCTTGCCGCGCGTGCCCGCGACCTCGTCGCTGCCCGGGGTGAACATCCACTGGCCCGAGCCGGTGCGCGGGAAGCTGATGGCGACCTCGACGGGAGCCGCTTGGGTGACGGGCGCGGCTTCGGCGGGCGGCGGCGGAACGGAGGTGGCCTCCCCGATGGCCATGACAACGGGCCCGGCCGCGGGCGCGGCAACGGGCTGCTGTTCACAGGCGGTGAGCACCCCGGCCAACGCGAGCACGGCGACGGCCGCGGCCCGTCTCGCGGTTTTGGGCATGACTCCTCCAGGAAGCGGCTTCACCGGGGGATACGGCCGGGGACCCGGAAAAGTTGCGGTGACGCCTGGTGGCGGAGCGTCACCGCAGCTCAGGACCCGTCAGTGTGACGACCGCCACTCAGGACAGGAACTTGCGCAGGACCTCGGCGACCTGCCGGATCTCCGCCGTCCGGACGTTCTCCTGCTTCGTGTGCGCCAGTGTCGGGTTGCCCGGGCCGAAGTTGACCGCCGGCATGCCCAGCGCCGCGAAGCGCGCCACGTCCGTCCAGCCCAGCTTGGCCGCCGCGCGGCCGCCCGCCGCCGTCACCAGCTCGGCCGCCGCCGGGGCCGACAAGCCCGGCAGTGCGCCCGGGGACATGTCCACAACGGACAGTTCGTACCCGTCGAACACCTCGCGTACGTGGCGTTCCGCCGCTTCCGGTGTGCGGTCGGGTGCGAAGCGGAAGTTGACCGTCAGCACCGCCGAATCCGGGACGACGTTGCCGGCGACCCCACCCCCGATCGCAGTCGCCTGCAGGCCTTCGCGGTAGGTCAGCCCGTCGATGTCGACGATCCGCGGCGTGTACTCCGCCAGCCGCCGCAGGGGCTCGGCCAGCGCGTGGATCGCGTTCTCCCCCATCCACGCCCGCGCGGTGTGCGCGCGCTTGCCGGCGAGACTCAGCTCGACCCGCATGGTGCCCTGGCAGCCGGCCTCGATCACGCCGTTCGACGGCTCGCCCACGATCGCCAGGTCACCCGCCAGCCACTCCGGCAGCTCGCGCTCGATCCGGCCGAGGCCGTTCTTGACCGCTTCGACCTCTTCGTTGTCGTAGAAGATGAACGTGACGTCGTGCTTGGGCTCGGGCAGCGTCGCCGCGAGGTGCAGGAAGACCGCGTCGCCGCCCTTCATGTCGACCGTGCCCAGGCCGTGCAGGACCTCGTCGTCGCCGGTGCCTTCGCGCCGCGAAGGCAGGTTGCCGTTCTCCGGCACGGTGTCCAGGTGCCCGGCGAGCACGATCCGCGACGCGCGGCCGAGGTTCGTGCGCGCGAGGACGGCGTCGCCGTTGCGGACCACTTCGAGGTGGGCTGCCTGCTCCTGGAGCGCTTTCTGCACCGCCGCCGCGATCTCGGCCTCCGCGCCCGACACGCTGAAGGTGTCCACGAGCGCGGCGGTCAGGTCGACGGGGTCGGCGTGCAGGTCGAGGCTCATGCCCGGCACGCTACCGTGAGGGTGTGCGTAGGTTCGGAGTCGCCGTGGGCGGCGCGTTGCTGGTCCTGGTCCTGTCCGGCTGCGGCAACGAAGCGGGCCCGACGCCCAAGCAGGGCGGCGAGCCGGGCCCGGACGCGCTCCCGACGAAGCTGGACGCGCTGACCGTCGACCAGTGCTACGCGAGCCCGCGCACCCAGCTGCCGAAGGGCTGTGAGAAGTACGTCACGGAGGTCGGCAACGTCCCCGGCTCGGCCCGCAAGCGCGGGGACGACCGCGACCCGCAGCTGGTCGCCGAAGCGGACAAGCTCGACACCGCCGTGAAGGCCTTCCGGAGCGCGGGCTGCACGACCGTGCCCGATCCGGGCGGCCCCTGCACCCAGGCGCTCGTCGACATCGCCGGCGCGCTCGGGGACCTGAAGAAGCAGGTAGCGGCCCGGCCCACGAGTGGTTGATCCGCGTCACTCGACTACCGTGTCGGGCGTGAGCGAGCAGAGCCCGAACCCCGAAACGACCGGCGCCAGCGGCGTCGGGCTGGCCACCGTCGCGACCGACGGGACGGTCCTCGACACCTGGTACCCGCACCCGAAGCTGATCGAGAACGACACTGCCGGCACCAAAGGCACCGAGCGCCTGAGCGCGGAGGAGGCCACCGAGCTGCTCGGCGAAGCCGCCGCGGCGCTGCTCGGCCCGGACACCGACCGCGGGGTCGAGGTCGTCGCCGTCCGCACCACGATCGGCAAGCTGGCCGACGCTCCCGCGGACACCCACGACATGTACCTGCGGCTGCACCTGCTCTCGCACCGGCTGGTCCGCCCGCACGGCCAGAACCTCGACGGCATGTTCGGCCTGCTGGCCAACGTCGTGTGGACCAACCACGGCCCGTGCCCGGTCGAGGGCTTCGAGACGACCCGGCTGCGGCTGCGCTCGCGCGGCGCCGTGACCGTCTACAGCGTCGACAAGTTCCCACGGATGGTCGACTACGTGCTGCCGTCCGGCGTCCGGATCGGCGACGCGGACCGCGTCCGGCTCGGTGCGCACCTGGCGTCCGGCACGACCGTGATGCACGAGGGCTTCGTGAACTTCAACGCCGGCACGCTCGGCGCGTCGATGGTCGAGGGCCGGATCTCGGCCGGCGTGGTCGTCGGCGACGGCTCGGACGTCGGCGGCGGCGCGTCGATCATGGGCACGCTTTCCGGCGGCGGCAAGGAGACGATCTCGCTGGGCGAGCGCTGCCTGATCGGCGCGAACGGCGGCGTCGGGATCTCGCTGGGCGACGACGCGGTCGTCGAGGCCGGCCTGTACGTCACGGCGGGGACGAAGGTCGTCGTCGAGGGCAAGGTCGTCAAGGCCCGCGAGCTCAACGGCATCTCGGGCGCGGTCTTCCGCCGCAACTCGGCGACCGGCGCGGTCGAGGTCGTGCCGCGGACGGGCTCCGGCGTCGAGCTGAACTCGATGCTGCACGCGAACGACTGAGGCTGGTTGTTCACTTAGTATTCATGAGGTGACCACCGAATCGTTGCCTCGTACGCCGGCGGAGCTGGGTCTGCCGGAGCTCCCGGTCGAGGTGGGCCCGGCGGATCCGGCGGTCCACCACGTGCGCGCCAAGCTCGACCGGGAGATCCGCGCCCTGCTCGCGCACGAAGCCGGGACGCGCTCCGGCGCCGACCCCGAAGACCTGCACCAGATGCGCGTCGCCCTGCGGCGGATGCGCAGCGTGCTGAAGCTGTCGGGCCGGCTGGTCGGCGACGGCGCCGAGCCGGTGCGCGCGGAGCTGGGCTGGCTCGGGCAGTCGCTCGGCGAGGTGCGCGACCACGACGTCCTGATCGGGCACCTGCGCGAGGTCATCGCCGACTTCGAGGTCCGCGACCAGCCGGCCGGCCGCCGGCTGGTGTCCCGCTTCGTCACCGAGCGCGCGGCGGCGAAGCGGCGGCTGACGCGGGCGCTGTCGAGCGCCCGCTACTCGACGTTGCTGCGGGAGGTCAGCCTGCTGACCCGGTCGTCCGGTGAGGCGCCCGGCGAGCCGCACGACCTGGTGACCGGGCTGGCGAAACCGCACCGCAAGCTGGCCAAGGCGGTCCGCGCGCTGCCGGCCGACCCGCCGGACGACGACCTGCACGCCCTGCGCATCCACGGCAAGAAGCTGCGGTACGCGGCCGAGCTGGCCCAGACGTCGGCGAAGAAGAAGCGCGCGAAGCGGATCAAGAAGCTGATCAAGGCGACGAGGGACTTCCAGACCGTGCTGGGCGACCACCAGGACGCGGTGATCGCGGCCGAGCGGATGCGCACGGTCCTGGCGACGGCGGACGGCGAGCTGGGGTTCGTCGCGGGCCGGATCGCCGAGCGCGAGCTGGCCCGCCGCGCCGAGGCCCGCGCGACCTGGCGAGCCGCGTGGGCGGCCGTCGACGACGCCGCCAAGGCCCTCCACGCCTGACCA
>NZ_JBGDMD010000017.1:0-148442 GCF_041679295.1 Amycolatopsis kentuckyensis
TCAGGTGACATGAATGGGTCGTTCATGGTGTTCGGGGTGGGGCTGGAACAGCTGTCCTGCCAAAGCCCTTCCGGCACCCCGAAGCTGTCATTGTGACTACGGCCGGCAACACCGCGTCAAGGCGGGAAAGATGCCTTGACCCGGTGTTGCCGGCCGTGTTGTGGCTTCGGATCGGGGTGCGGGGGAGTCTGGGTTCTCGTTGGTGTCTGTTCTCGGGGGCCTCTCGCCTTTGTGGCCTGGCGATGCGGTGGGCAGTCAGTCGTTCCAGGCGGCGGATGGCATGAACGAGTCGTTCACCTCGTCAGATGCGATGAACGAGTCGTTCATGACCACCGGAACCGTCCCGCGGGCGGTGTCAGTCGCCGCGGCGGACCGGGCCGAGCAGTTGCTGCTCCTTGCCCGTCGTCACCAGCCTCAGCGGCCGCCACAGGTTGCGGCCCAGGGCCACCACCTGGTCGTCCTGCAACGTCGTCAGCTGGCGCATCATCTGGGGCGGCAGGCGCCAGATCCGCGCCGCCAGCTCGGCCTGGCCCGCCGGGAGCCGCTGCATCAGGACCAGGTCCGCCGCGTTCGCCGTCGCGCCCGCCTGGGGGTGCAGGTACGGGAGCACGTAGACCGTCGTCTGCCAGGGCGACCGCGGCGGGAACAGGTCCTGGGGGGTCGGGCCGCCGTCCGTGACGACCAGCAGCGGGGCGTCCTCCGACGGCCGCGGCAGCTCGACCGGGGACAGCCGGCGGATCTGGACCAGCGGCGACGGCCGGCCGTCGCGGGTGCCGGCCGCGCGGGACAGCACCTGCCACTCCGTCGGACGTCCGGTCGCGACCACGACCCACGCGCCGACCGCCATCGCGCGCATCGCCACCTGGCGGGCCAGGTACAGCCCGCCCACCAGCACGATGCGCGTCGGCGTCGAGCGCAGCGCCGAGATCGTCAGCGGCTCGCCCTTGAGGCCCGAGCCGAGCACGATGCCGCCGCGGTCGCCCGACGGGCTGACCGCGTCGAGCATCGCCGGGTCGACCGTGAACTCCGGTGCGACCCCGAGGTTCTGCCCGGCGTCACGCATCCGCGTGCTCATGCTGTCCCTCCGATCGGCAGCGTCGCGGCGAACGCCGAAACCTGCAGCCCGCGCAACGGCGTCAGGTCGACGCCCAGCCGCTCCGACAGGCCTTGCAGCCGCTGGTCGGCGGCTTCGAGCTCACGCGGGTTGCGCGCGCTCAGCCGGACCACGCCGCGCAGCCCGATCTTGCCTTCGTCGGACGCGGGGGAGATCGACATCGCCAGCGTCGCCGACAGCGCGCGGACGCTCGTCAGCGCGTTCAGGCTGCTGGTGATCTTGCCCTTCGGCCAGCCGGTGATCGCGTAGCTCGCGTGCCCGATGCCCGCCGCCGTCACGCCGGACCAGCGCTCCTGCAGCGTCACCTTGCTCGGCGAACCGGCGACGGACGTCAGCTCCGCGGCCGAAATGCTCGCGCGCAGCAGCTCGTCCGGGTCGAGCGGCCGGGTCGGCACGCCCTGGGACTCCAGCGCGTTGCGCACCCGCGAAAGCGCGCCGATCAGCGCGCGGTGGGCGCCGACGACGCCGCCGCCGCGCTCGCGGATCGCCGCCGGGCAGCGCCGCGGGTCGAGCCGGATCGCCACCCACGTCGTCCGCCGCGCCGCCGCGGGCAGCGGGCCGAGCACCTCCATGTAGGAGCTGAGCGCGGGCGAGTCCGCCGGCAGCGCCGCGCTGCCGGGGTAGCAGTGCCAGATCGTCTGGATCGAGTCGAGGACCACGCCGCGGTCCTCGAGGCAGGGCGCGAGCGCCGACAGCGGCAGGCTCGGCGCGCCGCCGGCCTGGGTGATCAGCGCCGGCGTCGGTTCGACGAGCAGTACCGCCGTCCACGTGCCGTCGTTCCACGCGAGGCCGACCTGCTGGCGCTCGTGGTCGACGCCGTGCGCCACGACGAGGTCCGGGACCGCGACGCGCAGCAGGTTGACGCGGGCGTCGTCCGGGCCGGTCACCGTGGTCTCTTCGGCGGCCAGCTCCTCGACGGTGCTCGGCGGCAGCGGCTCGGCGACGCGATCGTGGGAGCGGAAGGAGTAGCGCAGCGTCAGGCCGATCCACTGGGTGAACCAGCGGCCGCGCCAGCGCAGCAGCGCGACGATGAGGGCGAAGCCGACGATGCCGACGCCGACCCACTTCAGCGACATGTCGATCGCCAGCAGCACGAGCCCGACGGCGAGGCCGACCTCGAGCACGACGAGGTTCGCGACGGGCAGCGGGCCGAGGTTCACGCCCGAGGAGCGCCGGCGGGCGGGCGGTGCCATCCGCACCGGGCCGGGCGGGGGAGTGGCCGGGCCGTCGTCGGGCCCCTGGGGACCGCTGGGGCCACTGGGCCCACCAGGACCACCGGGACCGCCACCACCGGGGCCGCCAGGTCCGCCGGGACCACCAGGTCCACCGGGGCCGCCGGGTCCACCCGGGCCACCGGGACGTCCGCCCGGGCCGCCGGGACCGGGACCGGGGCCGCCGGGACCGCGCGGGGGCATGCTCGGTCCGCCGGGGCCACCACCGGGTCCGCCGGGGCCACCAGGACCGCCCGGGACACCTCCGGGACCGCCGGGGCCACCGGGTCTCACCGGACGGGGTGGCGGGCCCGGCTGGCGGCCGGGCGGCGGGGGCCCGGGCGGGCCAGGCGGACGTGGAGGGTTGGTGACGGACATCCGCGCTTTCTCTTCCCCTCGTGCTTGCTGCGTACCCGGAAGCCGGGTCCCGGGGTGTCCGACACTAGCTTGAGTTGGTAGAAACCCCACACCAGACGGTCCCCGTACGGCTATCCTGCGGAACCGTACCGCGACGGGGAGAGCTGTAGGTCGAGAATGCCATCAACACCCACGACTAAGTCTCAGGTTCAGGCGTACAAGTTCGTCCTGCGGCGGATGCAGTCGGCGCTGGTCCGGCGGGACGCCGTGATGCTGCACGACCCGATGCGCACCCACACGAGGGCGACCATCGTGGGCGTCGTGCTGGGCGCGCTCGGCATGATCGTGTTCGTCGTCTGGGGCCTGCTCAGCCCGGCGCCGTCGGTGCCCGAGGCCGGGAACATCGTGATCGGCGAACAATCCGGCACGGTCTACGTGGTGATGGCGGGAAACCCGAAAACCCTTGTCCCGACGTTCAACTTGGCTTCGGCCAGGCTTCTCCTGCTGGCCCAGCAAAAGCAATCGAGCGCGGGCAGCGCCGGCGGGGCGACGGCGGCTCCCGCGCCGGCCGCGCCGAGTGCCGCGGCTGTGAAGAATCCCACGGTCGTTTCCGACGAGCAGCTGAAGGACATTCCGCGCGGAAAACTGACCGGAATTCCGGACGGCCCGCAGCTGATGCCGTCGGATTCCCAGCGCATTACCCCCAACTGGTCGGTGTGCGACCAGGTCGTGCTCGACCCCACGCGGCCGGTGCCCGACGACGCGAACCTGACCAACACCTATGTTTTCGGCGGCGTCGCCCCGAGTGCGCTCGGCACCGAGCTCGGGGAAAAGGAAGCGCTGCTGGCGAAGGCGGACAACGGTAAGACCTACCTGATCTACCGGCTGCCGAGCACGCAGAACCGCCCCAACGCCAACACCGTCCGCGCCGAGATCGACACCAGTGACACCCACAACGCGGTTTCGACGGCGCTGCAGCTGAACCAGAAGCCGCGGAAGATCACCCAGGGCCTGCTGAACGCGATTCCCGAAGTTTCGCGCCTGACCCCGCCGCAGATCCCGGACGGCGCGGCCCCGGGGAACTTCGGGGGGCTGAGCGCGGGCGATGTCTTCGCCACGCAGCCCGCCGGTGCGGACCCGGAGTTCTGGGCGATCACCACGGGCGGCATCCAGAAGGTGTCCAACGCCGTCGCCGACATCATGCGCGTGGCCAAGAACGGCAGCTCCGGCCGGATCCAGACGATGGGCCTCGACAAGCTGAACGGCGTCCGCGTCCTCCAGCCGACCGACCCCGACTACATCCCGGTCGACGACTTCCCGCGGTCGGTCCCGACGGTGCTCGACGCGACGAAGAACTCCGCGGTCGCCTGCCTCGGCTGGTCGGTGGTCGGCGACGGTCCCAACCGTGACGGCCACACGTCGGTGTACATCGACACCCAGCTGCCGGGCCAGAACAGCCACGGCGCCAAGTTCGCCACGACGAAGGTCACCACGCCGGGCCCGAACCGCGTGCCGATCACCGGCTTCTACCTCCAGCCGGGTTTCGCCGCGGTGGTGCAGTCCGCCACCGGCCAGGCCAGCTTCGGCAAGGGCGCGATCCAGCTGATCTCCGACCGCGGGGTGCGCTACAGCGTCCCGGACGCGGCGACCGCGGACGCGATCGGGCTGAACAACCGCCAGCCCGCGCCCGAGTCGATCATCGGCCTGCTCCCGACCGGCGCTTCGCTGAACACCCAGGACGTGCTCAAGCAGTTCGACTCGGTGCCGATCGACCCGAACGCCGGCTCGTTCCCGACCCAGACGCAGCAGGCGGGCGGCTGAGGCGGAACCATCGGGCGGCGGCGGACGTCACACGCCCGAAGGATCTTCCGGCGAGCGGAGAGGTGCCATGGCCGGCTTGAGGATGGACGGCGTGGTCGTCGCCGAGTACGCCCGGACCGCCGAGGAGGCCGCTGACGACCTGCACGCGGCCGCGGCGGACGTGGGCGGCGGGGGCGTCTCCGGCGAGTCCTACGGCGCGCTGGGGGCCCAGATCGGCCTCGGTGAGTCGTACGGCCGCGCGGCCGACGCGTTGCGGCGCCAGCTGGTCGACGGCGCCGAGGCGCTGAAGTCGGCCGCGGAGGCGCTGCGGCACGTCACGGTCCGCCACAGCGGGCAGGACGCCGAAGCCGCGGAGCTCATCAAGCGCGCGGGCAGGCCGGAATGATGTTCGCCGAGCCGGAGGGCTCCACCGACTCCATCCCGCACCCGCTGGCGAAGCGGACGGCCGCCCCGGCGGCCACCGCGCCCGCGGTGGCGTTCGCGCCGGACGCCGAAGGCGACGACATCGCCGCCACGGCCGAGCCGTACCTGGCCTACCTCACCGACGTTTCCCGGCAGCTGGGGCTGATCGACCCCGTCGAGACGTACTTCCGGCCACTGATCGGCCGCTGGGGCGACCTCGGCGCCGAAGCCGGGCGGCTGCGCTCGGCGGCGGCCGCGGCGGCCGAGGTGTCCACGCGGCTCGACGACCGCCTCGGGCGGCTCGACGCCGGCTGGGCGGGCCGGGACGCCGACGCGTTCGTCGCGTACATGCGGGAGATCGGCGCCGCGGGCGGTGACCTCCAGGAGGCGCTCACGGTCCTCGCCGGCGCGCTCGACGAGCTGGTGACGACGCTGCGCCACGTCGTCGTCGACCTCGCCGAGGTCCTGGTCGACGCCGCGGACCTGATCTCCGAGACGATGATGCTGCCCAGCGGCGGCACCAAGCGGGCGCGGACGCAGCTGCGGGAGACGCAGGATTCGGCGAAGGCGCTGTACGAGACCGCGCGGGACGTCCTGGAGGCGTTCGACCGGCTCTGCGACGGCGTCGACGACCCCGATGCGACCACGCGCAGCATCGAGATCGCGCACCGGTACCCGGACGAGCGGTTCCAGCTGCACGAACCGGAATCCGGTTCGACGGCCGCCTCCGGCTCCGGTGAGCCGACCACCGCGGCCGCCGCTGGTTCCGGCGGTGCCGACGAGGTGATGACGCCGTCGTCGGCGAGCGGCGATCCGGCGGAACCGAAGCACACGGGCGTCGGCACCCCCGACGCGGCGCAGCCGGCCGACGCGGCCCCGCAGCCGGCGCCGGCCCCGGACAGCTCGGCGAACCACAGCGCGTCGGGCATGCCGATGATGCCGATGATGGGCTTCGGCGCGTTCGGCGGCGGCGGAGGTGGCGGCCGTCGCCAGTCGAAGACGCGCCCGACGACGTCCCCGGCGGAGCTGCTGGGGGAGCCCGGTCTGGTCGCCCCGCCGGTGATCGGCGAGGACGAAAACGCGCCGAAGCAGAAGCAACCGCCGGCCCCGCCGGCGAAGTGAACGAAGTCCGGCCCGCGGGCCGGACTTCGTTCAGCGGCGGGTGGAGCCGGTTTCGGCCGGGCGGTTGCGGCGGATCGTGCGCATCACGAACAGCGTGATCAGCAACGCCACCAGACCGCCGCCGGTGCCGGCCAGCGCCACGACCATCGGGGTCTTGTTGTTGTCGCCCGCGGGCGGGAGCTGGGCCAGCTGCGGGGGCGGGATCGGCGCCTGGTTCCCCACCTCGGACGGCAGGATCTGGGTCAGCGCGGCCACCGGGTCGATGACCCCGTAGCCGACGAAGTTGTCGCGCCCGCCCGGCGCCGCCGGGTGCTGGGCCGTCTCCTTGATGCGGTTGATGATGCCCTTGGCGTCGAGGTTCGGGAACTTGGCCTTGACCAAGGCCGCGAGGCCCGACACGTACGGCGCCGCGAAGCTCGTGCCCTGGATCGCGCTGGCCTTGTCGCCGCTCTCGAACGTCAGGTTCGCCAGGCCGTCGGAGCCTTCGGCGGGGTCGAGCGAGATGATCTGCGTCCCCGGCGCCGCGACGCCGACCCACGGGCCGTGCACGCTGAACGGGGCCACGCTGCCGGTTTCGTCGATCGCGCCGACCGACAGCACGTCGTCGGCGAACCACGGCGGCGTCACGATCGTCTTCGGCTTCCTCGCGTCCGGCTGGTCGTTCTGGGGGCAGGTGTCCGTCGCGTTGCCCGCGGCGGCGATGACCACGACGCCCTGCGACGCGGCGAAGTGGACGGCGGCCTGGACCTGCTGCTCACCGTCGGTGATGCGCCCGTCGGCGGCGCGGCAGTTGTCGACCGACATGTTGATGATGTCGGCCTCGTGCCGTTCGGCGATGCCGCGGATGATCTCGGCCAGCGTCTTCAGCGTGCCCGCCGTGCCGGCCTTCTCCAGCTGGCGCCCGCCGTTCGACTGCCCGGGCGACGTCTGGTCGCCTTCGCCGGAACCGCCGCCACCACCTTCGGTGCTCGGCGGCAGCGACGACTCCGAGCCGGCGGGCGGGTTGGTGCTCGACGACGGCGTCCCGCTCGAGCTGGCGGGCGGGTTCGGGGTCGAGGTCGACGTGTCGGGCTCGTAGTTCTCGCTCAGCTGCCGGTAGGACACGATCGTGGCGTCCGGGGCGACGCCGACGAAGCCGACCTCCGGGTTGTCCGGCCGGGCCGCGATGATGCCGGCGACCTCGGTGCCGTGGCCGTCGCAGTCCTCGAGGCCGGGCTGCTTGCCGGCCGCCGTCGCGACGTACTCGCCGCCGGACTGGAGGCGGTCCTGCAGCCAGGGGTGCTTCGTCACGCCCGTGTCGACCACGGCGACCTTGACGCCCTTGCCGGCACCGCCGTTCGTGGCGGCCCGGACGATCTCCTGCGCCTTCGAGATCTGCAGGTAGTCCTGGCCCCACGGCCGGTTCTTCAGCACGATGTTCTGGCCGAGGGTGCTGCGCTGGACGCAGCCCTTCGACTGCTTGTACTTCTTGTCCGGCTGCCGGGAGTCCGGGATCAGCTTGCTCATGTCGACCGGCGGCGGGGTCGCGAAGTAGCCGTCGGCCGGGGCCGCCTGGGCCCACACCGGGACCGTCGCGCCCACCGGGGCCAGGATGCCGAGCGTGCCGGCGATCAGGGCCGTCGTGGTTCGCCTGGTCGTGCCGAACCGGCGTCCTGGAGCCATCCGAGAGTCACCCGATCCGGTCACTTGAAGTTCAGGTGCCGCAGGGTGGTGTACAGGTCCATCACACCCAGGGCGAGCGGGAGCACCGACGCGATGCAGATCGCTTCGATGATCTCCACCGTGCGCCGCAGCGGCGGCGAGAAGCGCTGGTTCGGGAAGATCACGCCGACCACGAGCGCACCCGCGGCGAGCAGGATCAGCGCCCCGAAGACGTAGAGCAGGCGGTTCTGCGCGCTCGCCGTGACGAGCCAGCCGATCCCGATGCCGGTCGCCGCGACCAGGCCGGTGGTGAGCAGGGCGATGGCCTGGCTGCCGTTCGCGTACGCGCGGGCGCGCAGGAGCAGCACGAGGGTCGCGACGACGCCGAGGATGATCCCGAACGCGCCGGGCGCGGTGGCGGCGATGATCGCGGACACCGCGACCGTGGCGCCGCAGCCGATCATCAGGCCGGTCATGTAGTTGTGCGCGACCGCCGTGCGGCGCTCGATCGCCCGGTAGTCCGGGAAGCCGGAGTCTTCCTTCAGCTCCTCGGCGTTGCTCGGGACGTGCGGCAGCGGCAGCTTCGCGAGCCAGATCGTGGCGCGCGGCAGGATCGAGATGCAGGCGAGGGCGACCGCGACGGTGCCGGCCGCGATGCCGCCCGCCGGGTGCGCGACGAGCGTGCCGAAGAGGAAGGCCAGCGCGCCGAAGGTGCCCGCGGTGGCGGCGGCGATGAACGTCGTGATGCCGGCGCCGATGACCATGATGCAGACCGACGCGACGATGATCACGAGGACCGCGCCGAGCAGCAGGTTCGCCCGCATGGAGAGGCCGGGCACGATGTAGAAGCCGCTGACGAACGCCAGTGGCAGCCCGCCGGCCGCGGCGATCAGGACCCCGGTGGCTTCGGCCTGGTAGGCCTTGGCGAGGGTGGCGCCGACCGCGACGCAGGCGATGGCGCCGATGCCGCCGGCGATGGCGGCGCCGAGCGCGCTGCCGCCGTAGAGCGAGCCGCTCATGAACAGCGCGATGGCGGCGGCGACCAGCGCCAGCCCGCCCGCGATGTGCCCGAAGCGGTTGGCCGTCTCCTTGGTCCACGGCCGGAAGCTGTCGGGCGAGGACTCGGCGATGGCGTCGACGACGTCGTCGTACAGCGGTGGCGGCGGGTTTTCGTTGCGCTTGCGCAGCTGGAGCAGTTCACCGTCGACGACGCCGAGCGAGGCGAGCGTCCGGCTCGGGTCGAGCGGGGCGTCACCCAGCTTGGCGAGCGCCCAGCCACCGTGCCGGGCCCCGCCGTCCGGCGACGACTCCTTGGCCATGTCCAGCAGCATCGGCAGGAGATCGGCCACCGCGACGTCGGCGGGCAACGCCACGTCGATCCGGGTGGACGGCGCGACGACCGTCACCCTGCTGAAAACTGTCGTGCCCGTAGCCACTGCACTGCCCCCGCTCGGTCGAGACTGCTCCCGGGGGAACTTATACCGAACCCCGGTGCGGGCATCACCGAACGTCCGAAAATCACCGGCAGCGGCCGGTCGGTTCCCGGAACCCGGCGTTACTGTCGGTGGTGGGCCCTACACTCGCGGGGCGAGGGTGGGGCAGCGCACGCGGGGTCTTCCGGCATCCGCCGGAATTCGTCCGAGGCGTTCGATAGGTTGTTCGCACCAAGCGGTGGCCGCCATCGTCGAGTTTGAATGAGGGGTCCTTCGATGAGCACGCTGCAGTTCAAGAAGTCGCCGCGGCTGGCGGCACCTCGGCCGCCGGGCGGTGAGGTGCACCTCGAGCCGCCGCCCGAGGTGCCGCGCGTCATCCCCGGGAACATCGTCATGAAGGCGCTTCCGGTCGTCATGATCGTCGCGTCGCTCGGGATGATGGTCTTCATGTTCCAGGCCAGCAACCGGAACCCGATGATGATGGCCATGGGCGGCATGATGGTCGTCGGCACGCTCGGGATGATGGCCGGCGGCGGGGGCAAGGGTGGCGGTGCCAAGCGCGCCGAGATGGACGAAGACCGCAAGGACTACCTCCGCTACCTGGGCCAGATGCGCGACCGCGCCCGCGAGGCGATGGTCGACCAGCGTGCCGCCCTGGAATGGGTGCACCCCGACCCGCAGTCCCTCTGGCCGCTGGCCGCCAGCCGCCGCATGTGGGAACGCCGGCAGAACGACCAGGACTTCCTGCACCTGCGCGTCGGGCGCAGCTCGCACCGCCTCGCGACGCGGCTGGTCCCGCCGCAGACCGGGCCGGTCGACGAGCTGGAGCCGATCGCGACCCTCGCGCTGCGCCGGTTCGTGCGCGCGCACTCGATCGTGCCGGACCTGCCGACCCAGATCACCCTCCGGGGGTTCGCCGCCGTCAGCATGCAGGGCGACCGCGCCCTCACCCGCGGCCTGACCCGCGCGATGCTCGCGCAGCTGGTCACCTTCCACAGCCCGGACGACGTCCTGATCGCGATCGCCACCGCGGGCCGCGCGAAGGAGGAGTGGGAGTGGGCGAAGTGGCTGCCGCACGTCCAGCACCCCACCCTGTCCGACGGCATCGGCCAGCTCCGCATGATGGCCGGTTCGCTCGCCCAGATCGAAAACTGGCTCGACGAAGAACTGCGTGACCGCCAGCGCTTCTCCCGCAACGCCACCCCGGCGCCGGACCAGCCGCACGTCGTGATCATCGTCGACGACGCCGAGGTCACCCGCGAAGAGCAGATCATCCTCGAAGAGGGCCTGGTCGGCGTCACGCTGGTCGACCTGTCCGACTCCATCGGCAACCTCGCCGCCCGCCGTGGCCTGCGGCTGGTCGTCGAACCCGACCGCCTCGGCGCGCGCAGCGCCGGCGGGGTCGAGTGGTTCGGCCGCCCGGACACCCTGTCGGTGGTCGAGACCGAGTCGCTGGCCCGCCTGATCTCGCCCTACCGCGTCGGCGGCGCGGCCGGGCAGGACGTCGGCGACGAAGAGCCGCTGCTGTCGAACCCGTCGCTGCTGGAGCTGCTCGGCATCCCCGGTGACCCGATGACCTTCGATGTGCAGCAGGCGTGGCGGCCGCGTCCGATCCGGGACCGCTACCGGGTCCCGTTCGGGGTCGGGGAGTACGGGCAGCCGGTGGAGCTGGACATCAAGGAAGCCGCCGCGGAAGGCATGGGCCCGCACGGGCTGTGCATCGGCGCGACCGGGTCCGGTAAGTCGGAGTTCCTGCGCACCCTGGTCCTGGGCATGCTCGCCACGCACTCCTCCAGCACCCTGAATTTCGTGCTGGTGGACTTCAAGGGTGGCGCGACGTTCCTCGGGCTGGACAAGGCCCCGCACGTGTCGGCGGTGATCACCAACCTCGCCGACGAGGTCACCCTGGTCGACCGGATGAAGGACGCGCTGGCCGGGGAGATGAACCGGCGGCAGGAAGCGCTGAAGAACGGCGGCAACTTCAAGAACGTCTGGGAGTATGAGAAGGCGCGGGAGAACGGCGCCGACCTCGACCCGCTGCCCGCGCTGTTCATCGTCTGCGACGAGTTCTCCGAACTGCTGGCGGCGAAGCCGGACTTCATCGACCTGTTCGTCGCGATCGGCCGGCTGGGCCGGTCGCTGCAGATGCACATGCTGCTGGCCTCCCAGCGCCTGGAGGAAGGCAAGCTGCGCGGCCTGGACTCGCACCTGTCCTACCGGATCGGCCTGAAGACGTTCTCGGCGGCGGAGTCCCGCGCGGCGATCGGGGTGCCGGACGCGTTCGAGCTGCCCTCGGTCCCCGGTGGCGGGTATCTGAAGTACGACACCTCGACCCTGGTCCGGTTCAAAGCCTCCTACGTCTCCGGCCCGTACCGGCCGGCGGGGATCCAGGCGGCCGGGCCGGCGGCGACGGTGGTGCGGGCGGACAAGCGCCCGCAGCTGTTCGTCCCGGACTTCGTCGAGCTGCCCACCGAACCGGAACCGCAGCAGATCGAGGCGGCCCCGGTCGCGGCGACGCCGCAGTCGGAGGAAGCGGTCGAACCGTCGGAGCTGGACGTGATCGTGTCGCGGCTGATCGGGCAGGGCCCGCCGGCGCACGAGGTGTGGCTGCCGCCGCTGAAGGACCCCAACTCCCTGGACACGCTGCTGCCGAACCTGAACCCGACCGACGACCGGGGCCTGTCCCCGGTCGGGTTCTTCGGCAACGGCCGGTTGCAGGTGCCGCTGGGGATCATCGACCGGCCGTATGAGCAGCGCCGCGACCCGTTGTGGGCGGACTTCTCCGGCGCGGCCGGGCACGGCGTGATCGTCGGCGGCCCGCAGTCGGGGAAGTCGACGATGCTGCGGACGCTGATCATGTCGATGGCGTTGACTCACACGCCGGAGGAGGCGCAGTTCTACTGCCTGGACCTCGGTGGCGGCACCCTGGCCGGCCTGGCCGACCTGCCACACGTGGGCGGGGTGGCGGTGGCCCGGCGGGAGCCGGACAAGGCGCGGCGGATCGTGGCCGAGCTGACCACCCTGCTGACCGAGCGGGAGGGCCGGTTCGGGGCGATGGGGATCGACTCGATGACCGAGTTCCGCAACCGCAAGCGGCGTGGGGAGATCCGGGCGGAGCAGGACCCGTTCGGGGATGCGTTCCTGATCGTGGACAACTGGCGTGCGTTGCGGGATGACTTCGAAGAGCTGGAGACCACGATCACCCGGCTGGCCACGCAGGGTCTGTCCTACGGGGTGCACGTGGTGATCGCCGCGAACCGGTGGGCGGACATCCGCCCGGCGATCAAGGACATGATCGGGACCCGGTTCGAGCTGCGTCTGGGTGACCCGACCGAGTCCGACATCGACCGGCGGGTGGCGGTGAACATCCCGGCCGGGCGCCCGGGCCGCGGCCTGACCCGGGAGAAGCTGCACATGCTGGGCGGGCTCCCGCGGATCGACGGGTCGAGTGATCCGGAGACGATCGCCGCCGGCGTGGCGGACGCGGTGGCGAAGATCAAGGCGGCGTGGCGGGGGCGGGTGGCGCCGCAGGTGCGGCTGCTGCCGGAGATGATCACCTACGAGGAGGTGCTCAAGCTCGACGCGCACCGGGATTCGAAGCTGATCCCGATCGGGGTCAACGAGGAGGATCTGCAGCCGATCTATCTGGACTTCAACGCCGAGCCGCATTTCTACGCGTTCGCCGACGGGGAGTCGGGGAAGACGAACCTGCTGCGGCAGATCGCCCGCGGTATTTCCGAGCGGTTCACCGCGAAGGAAGCGTTGATCCTGCTGGTGGATTACCGGCGCACGATGCTCGGATTCGTCCAGGGTGATTCGCTGCTGGGGTATGCGGTGTCGGCGGCGCAGCTGGAGAGCATGGTCGGGGACGTCTTCAATTCGATGACGCGGCGGTTGCCGGGTCCGGATGTGACGCAGGAGCAGCTGAAGACGCGGTCGTGGTGGAAGGGGCCGGAGCTGTTCATCCTGGTCGATGACTACGACCTGGTCGCGACGTCGACGAACAACCCGCTGCGGAAGATTTCCGACTTCCTGCCGCAGGCCAAGGATGTGGGTCTGCACCTGGTGGTGGTGCGGCGCACCGGTGGTGCGTCGAAGTCGATGTACGACCCGATCATCGGGAAGCTGAAGGAGATCGCGGCGCCGGGCATGGTGATGAACGGTTCCCGGGACGAGGGTGCGCTGGTGGGCAACATCAAGCCGTCGGCGATGCCGCCGGGCCGGGGCAATCTGCTGACCCGGAAGGCGGGCAAGCAGCTGATCCAGGTGTCGTGGATCAACCCCGACTGACGACGGCGGCCGGACGCGCTCCCGGCGGGGTGGGTAGGTTCCTCCCCGAGGGCGCGTCCCGCCGGCGGGACGTGGGGGAACGCGACAAGTACTGCGGGAGCTGCTGGTGACGGTCCGGGTTGCGGTGGACTTCGGGACGTCGAGCACCTGCGTCGTCGCCTCGGTGAACGGGCGCGACCCGCAGGTCGTGGTGATCGACGGCCAGCCGCTGATGTCCTCGGCGGTGTTCGCGGCGGCCGACGGCACGCTGTTCGTCGGCCAGGAGGCCGAGCGGCAGGCGGCCGTCGACCCGTCGCGGTACGAGCCGAACCCGAAGCGGCGGATCGACGAAGGCGAACTGCTGCTCGGCGACAGCGTCCTGCGCGTCACCGACGTCGTGCACGCCGTGCTGGGCCGCGCGGTCGCCGAGGCGCGTCGGCTGGCCGGCGAGGCCGAGGTCGACCTGCTGGTGCTGACCCACCCCGCGGACTGGGGCGCCATCCGCACCCGGCTGCTGCGGCAGGCGGCCGGCGGGCTGGCGCGCGAGGTCGCGCTGGTGCCCGAGCCGGTCGCGGCGGCGGTCTACCACGCGGCGACGTTCGCGCCGCAGGACGTGACGAACGACCGCACCGTCGAGTTCAGCGGCCGCCCCGGCGACGCGCTCGCGGTGCTGGACCTCGGCGGCGGCACGGTCGACGTCAGCGTGGTGCGGCGGCTGCCGCCGGACGCCGCGCGCGACCGGGCCGGCCGTCCGCAGCGCGGCGGCTTCCAGGTGCTCGCCACCCGGGGCGACCCCGCGTTCGGCGGCGCGGACATCGACCAGGCGCTGCTGGAGCACATCGGCTCGCTCGTCGCCGGTGCGGACCAGGACGCCTGGCGGCAGCTCGTCGAAGGCCGGGAGATGGTCGACCGGCGCCGTCGCCGCGTGCTGCGCCAGGACGTGCGGGGCGCCAAGGAAACGCTGTCGCGGCACGCTTACACCGACGTGCCGATGCCGCCGCCGTTCGCCGACGCGCACGTCACCCGCGAAGACCTGGAGCGGCTGATCGCGGCGCCGCTCGGCCGCGCGGTGGAGCTGACGGTCGCGGCGATCGGCGACGCCGGCCTGCGGCCGAAGCAGCTCACGGCGATCTTCCTGGTCGGCGGGTCGAGCCGGATCCCGATGATTTCGCGGCTGGTGCACGAACGCACCGGCGTCGTGCCGACGAGCCTCGACCAGCCCGAGACGGTCGTCGCGCGCGGCGCGCTGCGGGCGGTGCTGGTCGACCCGGACCGCACGGGCGCACTGCCCGGCGAAGCCATGGCACGTCTCGGCGCGGTCCCCGGCGGTGCCCTCAGCCCGGCCGCGCAGCGCACGGAGGTCGTCCGCCCCGGCGACGTCGCCCCGCGCCCCGCGGACCAGCGCCCGGCGCCGCCGCGCACGCCGGCCGCCGCGCCGGTCCCGCCCGGGCCGGCCGGGTTCCCGAACCGCGCGGCCCCGCCGTCGCCGCCCCACGGGCAGCCGGCGGCCCGGCCGTGGACCCCGCCGGCCGGCCAGCCCGCCCAGGCCCCGCCGCCCGGCCGCCGCCCCGGCGGCGCCACCGCGCAGCCGGAGAAGAAGAGCCGCGGGAAGCTCTGGGGGATCGTCGCGGGCGCCGTGGTCGTCGTGGCCGCGCTCGTTGCCGGCTTCCTGGTGTTCAAGAACTCGGGCAGCCAGGCGGAGACCGGCCGGACGCTTTCGCAGTACGACTTCAAGTTCGTCTCGCCGGAGGACTGGGTCCAGACCGACGACCAGGTCGCCAAGAAGCAGGTCGTGATCCACCCGCAGGAGTCCCGGGACGGCAACGACCTCGTAGTCGCGCAGGAGTTCGTGATGGACTACGACGCGACGGCGGATCCGCAGAAGCTGGTGGACTACCTCCGCGGCGGTGCGGAACAGCACCCCGACCAGTACAGCGCGTTCAACCCGAGCCTGTCGTACGCGGGCAAGACGGTGATCGGCTACCACGAGGTCAAGAAGGACCGGCCCGACCTCCAGATCGACTGGTACGTCGTCGCGAAGGGCCGGATCCGCGTCCACGTCGGCTGCCAGTACGCCACGGCGCAGCTGCGCGACCGGGTCGCCGCCGCGTGCACGCAGGCCGTGCGCACGGTCGAGATCATCGGCTGAGAGAAAGGGGGGCACCCGGTGCCGTCCGAAGAGTTCGACAGCGCCGCGGCGGCCTTCCGGCGCACCGGCGAAGACGCGGTGACGCACGCCCGGCGCGTCGCCGGCACCGCGAAGGCACGCACCTACCGGCACCACAGCGAAAACGTCGAACTGCTGAAGCGCAGCGGCCGCGGCGCGAAGTCGGGCGACCCGACGCCGGGAACGCTGCGCGCCGCCGCCGAACGGTTCCGCCGCGCTCGCGGGTTGTCGGTCCCGGCGGTTCCCGATCCCGCCGATTCGGTTCCTTCGCGTTCGCAATCCACCGCTCGTGCCCCTCGAACGGGTGACGAGGACGAAGACTTTTCCCAGATGCGAATCATGAAACGCGACGGCTGAGGCACGTCACCGATTGCTGTGCGTGTGCTAACTCCGCTGGTGGAGAACGCTTTTTCGAGTGACTCGTCGCCGAGTCGGGGAGTTCTCGCAATACCCGTCGCGATCGGTTCCCGGGAGGAGCGTTCACGCAAGCAACTACTTGCGGGCAAAGCACGACAAGGGGGAACCGGACGTGGCAGGGTCTGCGTCGTAGGGCCGTACAACGAACAAGACCCGGTACGGACAACCACGCTTACGAAGGGGGTTCCACCATGAGTGGATTCCAGGGAACACCGCAACAGTTCACCGATGCCGAAGGCCGCGTGACCGAGGTCCGCACCGGCATGGACCAGAACCTCGCGACGCTGCGCGACCGCATCGAGGCCACCCGCGCCGGCTGGCAGGGCGAGGCGCAGAAGGCGTTCGACCACGTGATGATGCGGTTCGACGACGACGCCCGTCAGATGAACCAGGCGCTGCAGCGCATCGCCGACCTGCTCCGCGAGGCCGGTTCGAAGTACGAGCGTTCCGAGCAGCAGCAGCAGGAGACCATCGCGGCCCTGAACAAGGGCTTCGAGGCGCTCGGCTGAGCTCGTCCCTGAACTTTCCTTTCCTGCACCAGAACTTTCTCAGCACAGAAGGAGCACATCATGCCTGATGGCGCCGGCATTGTCGTCAATTACGCAACCATCCACGCGGCCGCCGAGGACTGCAAGGCCACCGGTGGCGAACTGCAGGCCGCTTTCGACCGCCTGAAGGACGACCTCAACCCGCTGGTCACCACCTGGACCGGTAACGCGAAGGAGTCCTACGACCAGGCCCAGCGCACCTGGGACCAGAAGTTCGAGGACCTGAAGCAGGTTCTGGCGCAGATCGCCGCCGCCCTGCCGCAGATCGCCGACGGCTACCAGTCGACGGACAACGCCGTCGAAGGCCTGTTCTGAGCCGGTAGTCCCGGAAACCACGGCGGGCCCGCACTTCGGTGCGGGGCCCGCCGTTTTCTGTTGCGCGGCAAGGGAGATCGGGCCCGGCGGCGCGTGGCGTACTTTCGGGGCAGCCCGCCACTTCGCCGATCCGCGGCAAGGAAAACTCAGTGCGGCGCGCCGACTTCGTACTCGGGGCGGTCGTTGAGCACCCGCACGGTGACTTTCTTGTCCTGGCCGCCGATCTTCACCGTGCAGTCGAACGTCGTGCCGTTCTCGGCGGCTTCGTTCGCCGGGCACTGCGCGTTCGTCACGTCCGGCTCGCCGTAGCTCTCGTTGAGGACCTTGACCACACCGTCCTCAAGGGACTGTTGCTCGAGCACGTCGCCGCGGAACGCGCCCAGCAGCCAGGCCAGCCCGCCGCCGACGGCGAGCACCAGGACCGCGGCGCCGGCGATCAGCGCCGGCTTCTTCGACTTCGGCTTCTTCTCCGGCGCCACCGAGAACGCGCCCAGACCGCCGTACTGCGCCGGCTGGAACCCGCCGCCGTACTGCTGCTGCGGGAACTGCGCCGGCTGCCCGCCACCGGGCGTGCCGGGCTGCTGCGGCGTCGGCTGGGACGGCGGCTGCCACGGGCCGCTCGTCGGCTGTCCCGGCTGCCACGGTCCCGAAAACGACCCGGAACCGCCGCCCTGCTGCTGCGCGGGGTTCCACTGGCCGGTGTAGGAACCGGAAACCGCGCCCGGGTCGGCGTTCTGCTGCCACTGCCCGGCGTGCGGGCCGGTCGCCTGCTGCTCGCCCTCCGGCCGGTTCGACGGGGGCTGCCACCACTGCGGCTGCTGCTGGGGGCCGGGCGGCTGAGTCATCGGAGATCACCTCGGGTCGTGGCCACGCGTCAGCTGCCCTGCGCTTCGCCGAGCCGGCGGTAGAAGTCGTTCATCGCGGCCCGGTCGGGCAGCACCGTGATCTGCGCCGCGTCCGGCAGCTTCGGCATGTCCTGCGGGCTCGCCTTGCCGGTGAACCGGAAGTCGTACTTGAGCTCCAGGTTGTGGCCGTCGCCGGAGAACTTGGCGTCCATCACGAACGAAACGAGGCTGCCGTCGGGGTTCAGCGTGATCGTGGTCGGCACCATGGCCTTCTTCAGCTCCGGCCCGACCTGGTCGACCAGGCTCTGCGGCAGGATCTCGACCTTGTTCTTCACGAAGATCCCGAACGGCACGTTGACCGTCAGCGCGGTCTTGCCGTCCCCGAGGCTCTTCGCGCCGCGGACCGCGCGCTTGTCCGCCTTGTAGGCGTCCACGGTCGAGTCCGCCATCCGGCACGGGGTCAGCACCCCGCCCCAGACGCACGGCTGGACCAGGCCGGCCTCCGGCTTCGGCATCGACACCCACGCCGTCGGCGAGACGCCCTTCTGGACGTACATCGGGCCGAGGTAGGTGTACTCGACCGCGCCGTCGGCGGGCGTGTACGTGTCGATGATCTCGTCCGGGTTCTTCTGCGACCGGTGCCGCACCGCCCGGCTCTCCGGGCTGCCGGTGCGCGCCGACGTCACGGTGCTGTGGATCCACTTGTCGTCGAACTTGAAGTAGGCGTCCAGCGAGTTCGTGACGTCCCGGGTGTCGGTGATGGCGTCGCCGAGCTTGCCGATGATCTGCTCGAACTTGGCGCCGACGTAGTCCGCCGCGTCGTCGCCCTTCGGCAGCGCGGTGCCCGCCTTCGCCGTGCCGCAGGCGCTGACCAGGGCCAGGATGGCGCCCAGGACGAAGATCGCCGTCGGTCGTCTGCTCATGCGCGTCCCCTGCTCGGATGGTGCCGCCCGGATCGTCTCATCCTCGCGTGTCGGGGCGACGCGTGCGGGCACTTCGACGGGAAAACCGGGTAGAGTCCGGCTGCGCCCGGGCCGGTCGGAGCCTGATGGGGGCGCTTCAACCCACCCCCGATGCACGGGTACGGTGGGCGTGCGGGTATCTTTACATGTCGTTGTGCGCTGCGGCGCGTAAGCGCTAGGCCCGCACAGAACCCACACGCAATGTTGACGACGAGGTAGACCCTTGCCCACGTACAGCCCCAAGCCCGGCGATCTCACTCGTGCCTGGCACGTGATCGACGCCGAGGATGTCGTGCTCGGAAGGCTGGCGACCGAGGTCGCCACGCTGCTGCGCGGCAAGCACAAGCCGACCTACGCCCCGCACGTGGACACCGGTGACTTCGTCATCATCGTCAACGCCGAGAAGGTCGCGCTCACCGGAAACAAGCGCGAGCAGAAGTTCGCCTACCGGCACAGCGGTTACCCGGGCGGTCTGCGGAAGCGCTCGTTCGGCGAGCTGCTCGACACCAAGCCCGAGCACCTGGTCGAGAAGGTCGTCAAGGGCATGCTGCCGAAGAACAAGCTCGGCCGCGCCCAGGCGAAGAAGCTGAAGGTGTATGCCGGCCCGCAGCACCCGCACGCCGCGCAGCAGCCGCAGGCGCGCGAGATCACCAAGATCGCGCAGGTCGCGCAGTGAGTGAGGAACAGTCTGTGACCAGCACCGAGACCGAGACCCCCGAGGTCGTCGAGGCCACCGAGGCGACCGAGACCGGCGCCGTCGCGACCAGCGAGACCCCGGTCGCCACCAGCGAGTCCGCCGCCGCGCCGCGCCCGTCGCGTGCCGCCGGCGGCAACGCGCAGACCGTCGGCCGCCGCAAGGAAGCCGTCGTCCGCGTGCGGGTCGTCCCGGGCACCGGTCAGTTCAAGCTCAACGGCCGCACCCTCGAGGAGTACTTCCCGAACAAGGTGCACCAGCAGCTCATCAAGGACCCGCTGGTCCTGGTCGAGAAGCCGGACTCGTTCGACATCTTCGCCAACCTGCACGGTGGCGGCGTCTCGGGTCAGGCGGGCGCGCTGCGCCTGGCGATCGCCCGTGCGCTCATCGAGGTCGACGCCGACGACCGCCCGGCCCTCAAGAAGGCCGGCTTCCTGACCCGTGACGCGCGCGCCACGGAGCGGAAGAAGTACGGCCTCAAGAAGGCCCGCAAGGCCCCGCAGTACAGCAAGCGCTGATCGCGCCCCTGGCGCAACCCACCGGAGCGCCCATCCGTCCATCGGATGGGCGCTCCGGTGTTTTCTGGGGGCCTGTTTCTTTCGGGGGCTGTGTCGTTTCCCCTGCCGGGAGCGACACTCGGGGGTGGAACACCGCGGTCCGTCAGGGTCGCTAGGTTGTCGTGGCGGTTCACTGGTGACCGCACTGAGGAGGTCCATCGATGGCACGCCTGTTCGGTACCGACGGGGTACGTGGCCTGGCCAACGCCGAGCTGACGCCGGAGCTCGCGCTCGCGCTGGCGGCCAGCGCCGCCCGCGTGCTCGCCGCGCACGACCGCTCGCACCGGCCGGTCGCGGTCGTCGGCCGCGACCCGCGCGCCAGCGGTGAGATGCTCGAGGCCGCGGTCGTCGCGGGCCTCACGTCCGCCGGGGCCGACGTCCTGCGCGTCGGCGTGCTGCCGACGCCCGCCGTCGCCTACCTGGTCGGCTCGCTCGAGGCCGACCTGGGCGTGATGATCTCCGCGTCGCACAACCCGATGCCCGACAACGGCATCAAGCTCTTCGCCGCGGGCGGGCACAAGCTCCCCGACGGCATCGAGGACGAGATCGAAGCCGGCCTCGCGGACGGCAAGGTCCGCCCGACCGGCGCCGGCGTCGGCCGCGTCCACGACGTCGACGACGCCCTCGACCGCTACGCCACCCACCTGCTCGGCGCGACGCCGCATTCGCTCGCCGGGCTGAAGGTCGTCGTCGACTGCGCGAACGGCGCGTCGTCGGCCGCCGCCCCCGAGGTCTACCGCCGCGCCGGCGCCGAGGTCGTCGCGCTGCACGCGGAGCCCGACGGCATCAACATCAACGACCACTGCGGCTCGAACCACCCCGAAAAGCTGCGCGAGGCGGTCGTCGCGCACGGCGCCGACCTGGGGATCGCCCACGACGGCGACGCCGACCGCTGCGTGGCCGTCGACTCCGCGGGCGAGCTCGTGGACGGCGACCAGATCATGGCCGTCCTGGCCCTCGCGCTGGCCGAGTCCGGCGAGCTGACCAAGGACACGCTGGTCGCGACCGTGATGAGCAACCTCGGCCTGCACCTGGCGATGAAGGCCCACGGCGTGAACGTCGTCACGACGGCGGTGGGCGACCGGTACGTCCTCGAGGAGCTGCGCGCGAGCGGCTACGCCCTCGGTGGCGAGCAGTCCGGCCACGTCGTGCTGCCGGCCCACGCGACCACGGGCGACGGCCTGCTGACGGCACTGCGCCTGATGAGCCGCATCGCCGAGACGGGCAAGTCCCTGGCGGACCTGGCCGCGGTGATGAACCGGCTGCCGCAGGTGCTGGTGAACGTCCCGGTGGCGGACAAGGCGGCGGTGGCGGACTCCAGCGAGGTCCGCGACGCCGTCGGCGCGGTCGAGGCCGAGCTCGGCGAGGAGGGCCGGGTGCTGCTGCGCCCGTCCGGCACCGAGCAGCTGGTCCGCGTGATGGTCGAGGCCCCGGCCCAGTCGACGGCCCAGGCCGCGGCCGACCGCCTGGCCGGCGTGGTCTCAGCGGTTTCCTGACCGGGTGACCACGGCCTTCGCCAGGCCGTGGAACACCGGGTGGGTCTTCCACACCACTTCGCCGACTTCGCAACCGCCGTCGAGGTGCTGGGCCAGCGCCGTGAGCGCGGCCTCGCCCTCGGCCAGCGCGACTCCCGACCCCGGGCAGGCGTGCCGTCCCAGGCCGAACGGGAGACCGTCGGCCAGGGACACCGCCAGCGGGCCGTCCGGCCCGAACCGCAGGACGTACCGCGCCGGGCAGACCGCCGTCACCAGCTCACGCACACTCCGCGGCCCCGAAGTCGCCAGTTCCAACCCCGCGCAAGCTAGGAAGTTCAGCGAGTTCTCGTACGCCGCGTGCGCCAGCACCACGGCGTTGAGCGCCAGCTCGTCTTCGTCGAGCCGGCCGGCCGCGTGGGCCTCCCGCAACGCCGTCAGCCCGCCCGGCCCGGCCGGGGTCCGGCTCAGCTGCACCGCGAGCCGGAACGCGGCCGCCTGGCCGACCCGGTCCGCGCCGCCGAAGACGTCGAGGTTCGCCGTCGTCGCCTCCAGGCGGTCCAGGAAGCCGTCGTCCAGGTCGACGCCGAGCACCGCCGACGTCACCAGCCCCGCCACCGGCCGCGCGAAGTCGCGTACGAGGTCGAACGACGGACCCAGCCCGGCCACCACGGCCTCGATCCCGGCGAGCACCGGCGCCGGCAGGGGCTCCAGCCCGGCGATGATCTCCCGCAGCACCCCGCGGACCCGGGTGTGGCCGTCGCCGTCGCGCAGCAGCACGCTCGGCGAGCCGCCGCCGGGATCCGACGTCAGCTCGGGGGAGCGCAGGGCCCGCGCGCACGCGTCGCGGCCGGAGACCACGCCGATCCCGTGCCGCTCGAAGTCGTCCATCGGTTCGACACGGTAGGGCAGGATGGGCGCGTGCCGCCCGCAGACGTCCCGGAAGAGGTCCTGGCCACCCCGTTCACGGACTACCTGCTCCGCAACGCCGCCGCGGACCGGCCCGCGTTCACGTGCCGCACCTTCCCCGGCCCCGCCGACCACACCCTGACCTGGCCGCAGGTGCTCGCGCGCGTCCGCGGGGTCGCGCGGGAGCTGCGGCGCCGCACACGGCCCGGTGACCGGGTGGCGATCGTCGCCCGGCAGGACCTCGGGTACGTCGTCGCCTTCCTCGGCACGCTCTACGCGGGGCGGATCGCGGTGCCGCTGTCCGTCCCGACCGGCCGGACCGGCCGCGCGCGGATCGACTCCGCCTTCGCCGACGCCACCCCGGCGGCCTGCCTGACCTCGAAGGACCTCCTGGACAAGCTCCCGCCGGTCACCGCCCTGGTCGTCGAGGACATCGACCCCGACGACGCCGAGCCGCCCGCCGACGTGGCGATGAGCGACCCGGCGTACCTGCAGTACACGTCGGGCTCGACGAGCCGCCCGGCCGGCGCGGTGATCTCGCACCGCGCGCTGGTGGCCGCCTGCTGGCAAACCACGGAGTGCTACCACGCGACCGCGTCGACCAACCTGGCCGGCTGGGTGCCGTTTTTCCACGACATGGGCCTGGTCCTGCTCATCGGCACTCCCGTCTTCCTGGGCGCGCACTCGGTGTTCTTCACGCCGATGGAGTTCGTCCGCGACCCGCTGCGCTGGATCCGGCTGCTCGCCGAGCACCCCGGGGCGATCACCGCCGCCCCGAACTTCGCCTTCGACCTGACCGCGGAGGCCGCGGGCGAACTGGCGGACGTCGACCTCTCGCACGTCAACTCCGTGCTCAACGGCAGCGAGCCGATCCGCGCGGCAAGCCTCGACGCCTTCCACCACGCCTTCGCGCGATTCGGGCTGCCGCGCACCGCGCTGAAGCCGTGCTACGGCCTGGCCGAGGCGACGGTGTTCGTCGCGAGCGCGGGCGACGAGGGGCCGACGATCACGGCGTTCGACGGCGAGCCGCGCGTCTCGGTGGGGCGGCCGTACGGGCAGCGGATCCGCATTGTCGACAAAGAGATCCAGGTGGCCGGCCCGAACGTCGCCGACGGCTACTGGGGCCGGCCGGCTCGCGAGGACACCTTCACCGCGGACGGCTGGCTCCGCACCGGCGACCTCGGGTTCGTCCACGATGGACAGCTGTACGTCACCGGGCGGCTGAAGGACCTGATCATCGTCGACGGCCGCAACCACCACCCGCAGGACATCGAGGCCACCGTCGAGGCCGCCCACCCCGCCATCCGGGCGGCACGCGTCGCCGCGTTCGCCGTGCGGGACGGCGGCGGCGAGGGCGTCGCTGTGGTGGCCGGCTGCACGGCGCCCGGCGCCGACGTCGAAACGGCCGTCCGGCGGGCCGTGTCCGCGGGCCACGACCTGCCGCTGCGCGCCCTCTGGCTGGTCCCGCCGGGCGCGGTGCCGCGGACCTCCAGCGGCAAGGTGTCCCGCGCCGCGGCCCGCGACCGGTGGTGGGGCGAGAATGGGCGCCATGGATGACGCGGGCGCCTACGCCGACGAGATCCGCAAGATCGTCTGCACCGCGCTGGAGATCCCGCCGGAGCGGCTCGGCGACACGACCCCGTTCGACGACATCGGCATGACGTCCCGGCAGCGCGTCCAGCTGCTCGCCCGGGTCGAGGTGCGCTACGGCGTGTCGGTGGACCTGGACGAGCTCGACCGGCTGGTGGACGTCCGCGGTGTCGCCGAAGTGATCTCCGAAGCGGTCGCCGCGCAGCGACCCACCGGCTGAGTGCACTTCGGCGAAGCCCAGGTAGGCCGCTCGCCCGAACGCTAGACTCTGTGTGCATCTGCGACGGCACCGAACGGCGGCCGGGCGCGTCACAGTCCCGGAAACCGAGCGAGGACTGTGGGATCGAAGGGGGCAGCGACCATGCCAAACGGTTATGAAGCGAGTTCGGAGGCGATGACGCGGGCGCAGATTCGCCTGGCGGACGCCGCCGACGACCCGGCAACCGAAGCATCGAAGGTCGCGCCGACCGAAATCGCCGCCGTGGACTTCGGCCGCGTCCACCAGGAGAGCTTCGGCAAGTACAAGTCCGGGATCGACCAGATCGGCGCCGGCATGACCGGGCTGTCGAACGCGCTGATGAACCTCAGTTCCGGGATCGGCACCGCGGGCTCCAAGTACAGCGCGCAGGAGCAGGACGCCAGTGCGCAGGCGAAAGCGGCGGGGAGCAAGTAATGGCCGACTGGGCGGAAATCAAGAAGGTCCTGGACGACCCCAACGTCTCCATGGAGAAGAAGTCGGCGCTCATGGAGGCGTACGACAAGGCGACCTGGAACTTCAACGAAGAAGAAGAGAAGTACGCCAAGCAGTACGTCGACGGGTATGCCGACCGGAACTGGCTGACGACCCCGCTCGCGCCGTCCGGATCGGACGAAGACGTCGACAACGCGCTCAAGGAAGCCCAGCAGGACGGGGCGGCCAAGAACAAGGAGCAGCAGGCCCAGACCGACCGCAAGAACCAGGCGAAGAAGAATCTCGACGGAATCGCGACCCCCACCCTGGGCGTCGGCGCGAAGACGTCGGACGAACTGCTCGACCAGGGCAACATCACGGTCGACTTCCTGGCCCTGTGGACCGACGAGATCTGGAACAAGATCAAGGGCGGGTCGGGCCACATCGACTCGCAGAAGGACATCAAGGACAAGTTCCACGAGAACCGCGGCATCCAGTTCCAGAAGTTCCTCACCGAGGCCGACGACCTGAGCAAGGCGCACAAGGTCGTCGAGGACACGCTGGGCAAGAGCGACACCGAGCTCCAGACCCTCTTCGGGGAGTGGAAGGGCAAGGGCGCGAACGCGGCGGAGATCAAGTACGACGAGACGGTCAAGCCGCACGCCCAGGAGCTGTCGAAGCAGATCGACGGCGCCGCGAAGCTGATCCCGCAGACCGTCACGCACGTCTTCGACGCCGTCAAGAAGAAGGTCGACGAGGTCCTCGGGCTGCACCGCACGACCATCGCCCAGGCCGACATCAACATGGCCCGCGACGTCCTCAAGATCGCCAACGGCGAGACCGAGGAGTTCGACGACTTCATGAAGGTCGCCGGCTGGGTCGACGCCGTCAACGCGAAGAACGGCAACCAGACCAACCTCGCCGAGCGGCTGCAGAACGACGACTGCGGCTTCAACGACGAGAACAAGGAGTACGGCCGCAACGTCTGCCGCTACTGGCGCGACGGCGCGTTCACGACCGAGTACCAGGGCCTGATCAACGCCTTCAACGGTTCCTGCAAGTCCGCCAAGGACACGATCGACCAGCAGTGGGGCGCGCTCGCGCGGTTCATGGACGGCTACCGCAACCAGCTGACCGAGGCCAAGAGCGACCCCGGCAAGGGCGGCGACGACGGCGGCGGCGACACGCACCGCGGCAACACCGGCGGCGGCGACAACGGGGGCGGCGGCTCCACCGGCGGTGGCGGGTCGACGGGTGGCGGCGGCAGCACGGGCGGCGGGGGCAGCACGACGCCGTCGGCGACCGAGCCGCCCAAGACCGAGGACCCGGCGAAGCCCGAGGACGGCAAGAACCCGATCACCGGCAAGCCGCTCGAGATGGACCCGGACACCGGGAAGCCGTACCCGATCGACCCGACGACCGGCGAGGCCATCAAGGACATGGACGACACCGACACGGTGTCGGTCAAGAAGGGCGACAACACGATCGAGATGTCCGAGCCCGACAAGGAGGGCAAGCAGGACATCTCCGTGGACGACGGCCACGGCCACAAGAAGGACTACCACCTCGACTGGGGTGACGACGACAAGGCCGAGGCGGGCAAGGACGGCAAGGACGGCGCCAAGGACGGCAGCTTCGGGCCGCAGGGCTCGCAGGCCGTGAAGGAGGGGCAGCCCTCCGCCGACGGCAGCTACAAGCCTGGCCCGGACGGCAAGATCCACATCCAGGACGGCAACCTCAAGATCACGGCCGAGCGGCCGGAGGGGCCGGACGGCCCGACGATCGTGACCGTCGACGACGGCAAGGGCGAGCCGACGACGTACACGCTCGACGAGAAGGACGACCCCAAGGCGAGCGACCTCAAGACCGACCCCGCTGCCGCGACCGACACCGGCAAGCCGGGCGCCGTCGGCGCGGACATCAAGCACGACCCGGGCGCCGAGTCGGCCCTGACGAAGGACCCGGCGCCGGACAACCCCGACCCGGGCTTCACTCGGGGCGCGTCGAGCGAGGGCGGGTTCGTCGCCCCGGGCGGCCAGGACTTCTCCGGTGACTTCGGCGGCAGCGTCGGCGCGGAGCCGGCGGTGGCCACGGCCGACGCGGGTGCCGGCGGCGGCGACTCCGGGGTGGCCGGCGGTGGTGGCGGCGACGCGACGACCACGGCGGGGGCGAGCGACTTCGGGTCCGCCGTCACCGGCGGCGGGTCCGCCGACTTCGCCGGCGCGGTGTCGCTCGACCCGGGCGCGCAGACGGGCAGCGACACGTCGCTCCCGATGTCCGACGGCGGCGGGCTCGGCGCGACCCCGGTCGACCCGGGCGCGCACGCCGCGGCCGCGAGCTCGTCGGGCGGCATGAGCGGGATGTCCGGCATGGGGGGCATGGGCATGATGGGCGGCGGCATGGGCGGCGCGCCGGGTGGTGGCGGTGGCGACCAGCAGCGCGGGCCAAGCCAGTACCGCATCGAGGGCGGCGTCTTCGAAACGAGCGGCGCCAAGGGCCGGATCAGCGGCTCGCTCGACGACGAGGGTGACCGTTCGATCCGGTACGACCGGTGACCAAGGCCTGAGGAGGGGCGATGACCAGCGCCGAAGACCGGTACCGCGCGGCGATCTCGACGATGGACGCCGCGGCGCGAGAGCAGGACGAGCAGCGCGGGCTGCGCGAGCGCCGCGTCGCCGAAGCCGAGACGCAGGCCCGCGAGGGGCTGAAGAACGAGCTGGCGGCCGCGCAGAAGTACGCCGAGCACATGGACGAGCTCAACAAGCGCAAGCAGAGCGCGGGGGGCTGGGCGACGGAGAAGACGCTGGCCGACAAGGGCCGCGAGTCGCTGATGGAGTTCGGCGTCGAGGACGAGGAGGCCGACACCGGCCGCACGCCCTACCCGACGCCGAGCTACGGGACGCCGGTCCCGGCCGCGGCGGCACCGCCCGCACCGGAGCCTCCCGCGCCACCGGCGCCGGAGCCGGCGAAGCGGGGCCGCCACGCGCGTCAGCCCGACGACGAGGACGACTTCTCCAGCACCAGCTGGCTGGTCTGACTTCTCGTCAGTGCGCGGGTTCTTCCTCGCGCTCGATGGGGGCGCGCTTGACGTCCGCTTCGAGGAGGGGCCGGTACTTGTCGGTACCGGTCAGGTGGGTGAGGAAGAACGCGGTGAACAGGGCCCGCGTGAGCTGCTGGGTCTTGCGGTGCGGCTTGCCGTGCATGATCAGCTGCGACCAGTGCTTGCCCTCGGTGACGCCCAGGTGGGTCGCCTTGCCGAGGGTGCGCAGCTGGACGTCTTCGCCGCCCCAGGCATCGGTGATGGCCTCGGCGTGCCCGACCTTGGGGGCGACGAGGTCCTCTTCGGCGGCGAGGTGCAGGCCGGGGACGGTGATGGCCTTGGCCGCCTCGGTGGCGGGCGGCATCGTCTGGGCGGCGGTGATGGTGGCGACGGCCTTGATCCGGGGGTGTTCGGCCTGGGCGTCCTGAGCCGCGGCGAGGACGGCGGAGCCGCCCCCGGTGGAGTGCCCGGCGAGGCCGAGCTTGGCCGGGTCGACACTGATGCCGTCCGGCCCGAGCCGCACGGTGGTGACGACGTCGAGGGTGGTCAGCAGATCGGCGGCGAGCAACCGGTGCGAGGGCAGGGGCCCTTTTTGCGTGGCCGGCGCGGCGGCGACGATGCCCCAGCTGGCGAGGTGGTGCAGCAGCTGCCGGTACCGATCGGGCGGCTGCAGCCACCCGTGCCCGAAGGCAAGGGCGGGCAACCCGAGCCCGGAGCGTGGTGTGTAGACGACGCCGGGCAGCCCGACCAGGGCGAGGTTGCCCCGCAGGACCTCGTGCGGACCCGGGTGCGTCAACTCCGCGAGCAGCTGCTTGGGCTTGCTGGCCATGCGGGAACCCTAGCGCCCAAGAGATGGAGAGGCGCGCCCGCCGCACCGACGAGCAGGGGCGGCTCGGCCTGCGAGCTCATGAACGACTCGTTCATGTCATCGGGCGCGCTGAACGACTCGTTCATGACGTCCGGCCGGGGTCGCCGCCGCCCCGCTCCGGGGAGCACGAAACCGGCAGCCGGAGAGCAGAACAGGCACTCCACCCAGCCCCCTCCCCCCACCCCGATCCGAAGCCGTCCGTAGTCACAATCGGGCGCCGGGGTGGCGGGTCACCAAGCACACCACGTGTGGGTGACAACGCATTGGTCCGGACCACAGAGATAGCGATATCCGCAGGTCAAACACCCTTTCCAGACCCCATCACCCCGCCGAATATCCCTCGTTAGGCTGGTGCGCGTGTGTGGAATCGTGGGATATGTCGGGCACCGCCCGGCTCTGGACGTCGTCCTCGGCGGGCTCCGGCGCATGGAGTACCGCGGTTACGACTCGGCCGGGATCGCCGTCCTGGACGGCGGCGAACTGACCGTCGAGCGCAAGGCCGGGCGCCTCGCCAACCTGGAAGCCGAGCTCGACAAGGTCGGCCGGGAAAGCTTCACCGGCACCGCCGGCATGGGCCACACCCGCTGGGCCACCCACGGCGCGCCGATCGACCGCAACTCGCACCCGCACCGGGACGCCTCGCAGCGCGTCGCCGTCGTGCACAACGGCATCATCGAAAACTTCGCCACCCTCCGCGCCGAGCTGGAAGCCGACGGCGTCGAGATGGCCAGTGACACCGACAGCGAGACCGCCGCGCACCTGGTCGCCCGCGCCTACACCGAAGGCGACACCAAGGGTGACCTGGCCGCCAGCGTCGCCGCCGTCTGCCGGCGGCTCGAGGGCGCCTTCACCCTCGTCGTCACCCACGCCGACCAGCCGGACACCATCGTCGCCGCGCGGCGGTCGTCGCCGCTGGTCGTCGGGGTCGGGGAAGGCGAGCACTTCGTCGCCTCGGACGTCGCCGCCTTCATCGAGCACACCCGCGAGGCCGTCGAACTGGGCCAGGACCAGCTCGTCGTCATCACGCGCGAGGGTTACGAGGTCACCGACTTCCACGGCGACGCCGCCCAGGCCAAGCCGTTCACCGTCGACTGGGACCTCTCCGCCGCCGAAAAGGGCGGCCACGAGTACTTCATGCTCAAGGAGATCGAGGAGCAGCCGGAGGCGCTGGCCAACACGCTGCGCGGCCACTTCGAGTCCGGCCGGATCATCCTCGACGAGCAGCGCATCTCCGACCAGGACCTGCGCGACGTCGACAAGGTCTTCGTCGTCGCCTGCGGGTCGGCCTACCACTCCGGCCTGGTCGCGAAGTACGCCATCGAGCACTGGACGCGGCTGCCGGTCGAGGTCGAGCTGGCCTCGGAGTTCCGCTACCGCGACCCGGTCCTCGACCGCGACACGCTGGTCGTCGCCGTGTCCCAGTCCGGCGAGACGGCGGACACGCTCGAAGCCGTCCGGCACGCGCGGGAGCAGAAGGCGCGCGTCCTGGCCGTCTGCAACACCAACGGCGCGCAGATCCCGCGTGAGTCCGACGCCGTCCTCTACACCCACGCGGGGCCCGAGATCGGCGTCGCCTCGACCAAGGCGTTCCTCGCCCAGATCGCGGCCAACTACCTGGTCGGCCTGGCGCTGGCGCAGGCCCGCGGCACGAAGTACCCGGACGAGGTCGCCCGCGAGTTCGCCGAGCTGGAGGCCATGCCCGCGGCCGTCCAAAAGGTACTGTCCACTGTGGAGCAGGTGCGCGACCTCGGCCGCCGGATCGCGGACTCGAAGGCCGTCCTCTTCCTCGGCCGGCACGTCGGCTTCCCGGTCGCCCTCGAAGGCGCGCTGAAGCTCAAGGAACTCGCGTACATGCACGCCGAAGGCTTCGCGGCCGGCGAGCTCAAGCACGGCCCGATCGCGCTGATCGAAGACGGCCTGCCGGTCGTCGTCGTGATGCCGTCGCCCAAGGGCCGCGCGGTGCTGCACTCGAAGCTCGTGTCGAACATCAGCGAGATCCAGGCCCGCGGCGCCCGCACGATCGTGATCGCCGAAGAGGGCGACGAGACCGTCCGGCCGTTCGCCGACGAGCTCATCGAGGTCCCCGCGGTGCCGACGCTGCTGCAGCCGCTGGTGTCCACGGTGCCGCTGCAGGTGCTCGCCGCGGAGATCGCCCGCGCCCGCGGGTACGACGTCGACAAGCCGCGTAACCTGGCGAAGTCCGTCACCGTCGAGTAGCGGGAGGCCTTCGCCGTGCAGGGAATCTGGACCACGGAACGGATTCGCGAGGCGGAGGCCAGGGCGTTCGCCGTCACGCCGGAAGGCGAGCTGATGCGGCGGGCGTCGTTCGGGCTCGCGGTGCACATCGCGGACTTCCTCGACGACCACACCGGTGGCGTTTCCGGCCGCCGGGTCGTGCTGCTCGTCGGCTCGGGCGACAACGGTGGTGACGCCTTGTGGGCGGGCGCGTTCCTGCGCCGCCGTGGGGTGGCCATCACGGCGATCCTGCTCAAACCCGAGAAGGCGCACACCAAGGGGCTGGAAGCGCTCAAGCGGGCCGCCGGCCGGGTCGTGTCCGCCGCGGACGGTCCACAGTGGATCGAACGCGCCGACGTCGTGGTCGACGGCATCGTCGGGATCTCCGGCAAAGGCGGCCTGCGCCCGGACGCCGCCCGGCTCGTCGAGCTGGTCGAGGCACCGATCGTCGCGGTCGACCTGCCCAGCGGGGTCGACCCGGACACCGGCGCGGTCGACGGCCCCGCGGTGAAGGCGGCCAAAACCGTCACCTTCGGCGCGCTGAAGCCGGTGCACGCGCTCGCGCCCGCTCAGTGCGGCGAGGTCGTGCTGGTCGACATCGGCCTCGAGCTGGCCGAACCGGACCTGCGCAGGCTCGACATCGTGGACGTCGCCGCGGCCTGGCCGATCCCCGGCCCGGAGGACGACAAGTACAGCCAGGGGGTCGTGGGCATCGCGGCGGGCTCGGCGACGTACCCGGGCGCGGCGGTGCTGGCGGCGGGCTCGGCGGTCCGCGCGACGGCGGGCATGGTCCGGTACGCCGGCCACGCGGCCGACGTCGTCCGGGCGCAGTGGCCGGAGATCATCGCGACGGGCACGGTCGCGGACGCGGGCCGCGTCCAGGCGTGGGCGGTCGGCCCGGGCATCGGCACGGGCTCGGAGGGCCGCGACGTCCTGCGGCACGTGCTGGGCCAGGGCGTCCCGGTGTGCGCGGACGCCGACGCGACGACGATCATCGCGAAGTCCCCGGAGGTCCTGGACGCGCGCGACCCGGACACGCCGCTGGTGCTGACCCCGCACGCGGGCGAGTACGAGCGGTTGATGGGCCGGAAGCCGGGCGCGGACCGCGTGACGGCGGCACGCGAAGCGGCGAAGAAGTACGACGCGGTGGTGCTGCTGAAGGGGCACGTCACGGTGATCGCGGCGCCGGACGGCCGCGTCGCGGTGAACACGCCCCGCGGAGCCTGGCTGGCGACGGCGGGTTCGGGCGACGTCCTGTCGGGCCTGGTCGGCTCGCTGCTGGCGGCCGGGCTGGACCCGTGGCTGGCGGCCGCGGCGGCGGCCCACGTGCACTCGCTGGCCGGGGCGATCGCGGCCCAGAACGCGCCGACGTCGGCATCCGGCCTGGTGCACGCGATCCCCGAGGCCATCCGGGCGATCCGCTCTCTGACGTCCTGAGAAGAGTTATCGAGTTCTCTGTTAACTCGGGGCGAGAAATCTGGTAAGAATGCCGTGTGAGCGGCAGCACAGCACCTGGAGACCGGAAGACCCGGCCGTCCGACGCTGTCGTCGAACAGCGCCGGCAGGACATCCTCGACCACGTCATCGAGCACGGCGAAGCCCGCATCGACGACTTGACCAGCCGGTTCAAGGTCAGCCTCATGACCATGCACCGCGACCTCGACGACCTCGCCGAGCGCCGCCTCCTGCGCAAGCTGCGCGGCAAGGTCGAGGCTTACCCGGCGCTCACCATCGAGACCGCCGCCCGCTTCCGCGACACCCTCCACCACGACGAGAAGGACGCTCTCGGCGAGGCCGCCGCGAAGCACGTTCAGCCCGGCCAGACCGTCTTCGTGGACGACTCCACGACCCTCCTCCCGCTGGTCAAGCGCCTGGCCGAGATCGACGCCCTCACCGTCGTCACCAACTCGCTGCACGCCGCGCGCCTGCTGGGCCCGAACAACGACGTCGTGCTCGCCGGCGGCCGGTACTCGCCCGAGTACGACTCCTGCGCCGGCCCGGAGGTCCTCAACCTGCTCGACTCGATCCGCGCCGACGTCTCGTTCGTTTCGGTGACGGCCGTCGCCGTCGGGCGGCTCTTCCACCCCGACCGCGACTACGCCGAGCTGAAGAAGGCCGCCCTCCGCGTCGCGAACCAGAACGTCCTCGTCGTCGACCACTCGAAGTTCGGCCGGACCGCCACCTACGCGCACGGTGACGTCGGCGACTACGACCTGCTGATCACGGGCCAAGCCACGCCCACCGAGGAGATCGAGGCCGCGCTCAACGCCGGTACCGCGATCGAGATCGTCGAACACGTCGCAGAGGGGCAGCCCTATGACAGCTGAGCTGGTCGCCGGCATCGACTCGTCCACGCAGTCGACCAAGGTCGTCGTGTGCGACGCCGAAACCGGCGAAATCGTCCGCACCGGCCGCGCGCCGCACCCCGAGGGCACCGAAGTCGACCCCGCCGCCTGGTGGGACGCCTTCGGTGAGGCCACGAAGGGCCTGCTCGACGACGTCAAGGCCATCGGCGTCGGCGGTCAGCAGCACGGCATGGTGACCCTCGACGATTCCGGCGAGGTCGTCCGGCCCGCGTTGCTGTGGAACGACACCCGGTCCGCGCGCTCGGCCCTCGACCTCGTCGAAGAGCTCGGCGGGCCGTCGGTCTGGGCGAAGTCCGTCGGCTCGGTGCCGGTCGCCAGCTTCACCGTCACGAAGCTGCGCTGGCTGGCCGACAACGAGCCCGAGCTCGCCGACCGCGTCGCCCGCGTGCTGCTCCCGCACGACTGGCTGACCTGGAAGCTCACCGGCGGCGACCCGGTCACCGACCGCGGCGACGCGTCCGGCACCGGCTACTTCTCGCCGTCCGACAACGCCTACCGCCTCGACGTCCTGAGCCACGCCTTCGGCGGCCGGACGCCGGAGCTGCCCACCGTGCTCGGCCCGGCCGACGCCGCCGGCCACACTCCGGACGGCGTGCTCGTCTCGGCCGGCACCGGCGACAACATGGCCGCCGCGCTCGGGCTCGAACTCACGCCCGGGGACGTCGTCGTCTCGCTCGGCACCAGCGGCACCGTGTTCGGCGTCGCCGAAGCCGGCGCGGCCGACGCGTCCGGCGAGGTCGCCGGGTTCGCCGACGCCACCGGCCGCTTCCTCCCGCTGGCCTGCACGCTCAACGCCGCCCGCGTCCTCACCGCGACGGCGTCGATGCTCGGCGCGACGCTGAGCGAGTTCGACCGCCTCGCGCTGACCGCCGAACCGGGCGCCGGGGGCCTGACCTTCCTGCCCTACCTGGACGGCGAGCGCACCCCGAACCTCCCCGGCGCGACCGGCTCCCTGAGCGGTCTGACCAGGGACAACATGACCCCGCAGAACCTCGCGCGCAGCGCCGTCGAAGGCATGCTCTGCGGCCTCGCCGCCGGGCTCGACGCGGTGCGTGCGCACGGTCTCGACGTCCAGCGCGTGCTGCTGATCGGCGGGGGCGCGCAGTCGGCCGCCGTCCGCGCGGTCGCGCCGCTGGTGTTCGGCGTGCCCGTGCAGCTGCCCGAAGTCGCCGAGTACGTCGCCATCGGGGCGGCGCGCCAGGCGGCCTGGGCCCTTGCGTCCAGCGCGGAACCCCCGTCCTGGCAGAAGAACCAGAAGCTCCGGCTCGAGCTGGACGAGCCGACCGAGGCGCAGCGCGCCGAGGGCCACCGGATCCAGCAGCGCCACCTCGAAGCCCGCGAAGCGGCTTACGGGGTCCGGCGGAATCTCGGAGAGGACTGACCGATGGCTTCCATCACCTACGACAAGGCGACCCGGCGTTACCCGGGTTCGGAGCGCCCCGCGGTCGACGCGCTGGACCTGGAGATCGCCGACGGCGAGTTCCTGGTGCTGGTCGGCCCGTCCGGCTGCGGCAAGTCGACCAGCCTGCGCATGCTCGCCGGCCTCGAGGACATCGACGACGGCGCCGTCTGGATCGGCGACCGCGACGTCACGCAGCTGCCGCCGCGGTCGCGCGACATCGCGATGGTGTTCCAGAACTACGCGCTGTACCCGCACATGACGGTCGCCCAGAACATGGGCTTCGCGCTGAAGATCGCCGGCCGCCCCGCGTCCGAGATCAAGCAGAAGGTCCTCGAAGCCGCGAAGCTGCTGGACATCGAGCAGTACCTCGACCGCAAGCCGAAGGCGCTCTCCGGTGGTCAGCGCCAGCGCGTCGCGATGGGTCGCGCGATCGTGCGTGAGCCGCAGGTCTTCCTGATGGACGAGCCGCTGTCGAACCTCGACGCGAAGCTGCGTGTTTCGACGCGTACGCAGATCGCCGCGCTCCAGCGCCGCCTCGGCGTCACGACCGTGTACGTCACGCACGACCAGGTCGAGGCCATGACGATGGGCGACCGCGTCGCGGTGCTCTCGGACGGCCTGCTGCAGCAGTGCGACACCCCGCGCGCGCTGTACGACCGGCCCGCGAACGCGTTCGTCGCCGGGTTCATCGGCTCGCCCGCGATGAACCTCGTCACCGCGAAGCTGACGGCCGACGGCGCCGAGGTCGGCGGCGCGCGCGTGCCGCTGACCCGCGAGACCATCGCCGCGGCCGACGGCGACACCGTGACCCTCGGCTTCCGGCCGGAGGCCCTCGAGGTCGCCACCGGTGACGGCACCCTGCCGGTCAAGGTGGACCTGGTCGAGGAGCTCGGCTCGGACGCCTACGTCTACGGCAAGCTCGCCGAGACCGACGCGGCCGACAACAAGTCGAACGTCGTCGCCCGGGTCGACCCGCGCACGCCGCCCGCCATGGGCGACACGCTCAACCTGCGGATCCGCCCCGACGAGCTGCACGTGTTCTCCGCCACGTCCGGGCTGCGCCTGCCCTGACCTCGGGTCATGGGAAACTGGAGGGCGTTATGTCTTCCAGTTTCCCCCGCGCCCAGGTCGACATCGACCTCGACGCGATCCGCCACAACCTCACCCTGCTGGGCGCCCGCGCGCCCGGCTCCGAGGTGATGGCCGTGGTGAAGGCCGACGCCTACGGCCACGGCGCGCTGCCGGTGGCGCGCGCCGCGGTCGAGGCCGGGGCGAGCTGGCTCGGCACCTGCTCGCTCGGCGAAGCCCTCGCCCTGCGCGAAGCCGGCATCACGACCCGGCTGTTCAGCTGGCTGGACACCCCGGACGTCGACTTCGCGCCGGGCATCGAAGCCGGCGTCGACCTGGCGGCCAGTTCGCTGGGTGAGCTACGCCGCATCGCCGCCGCCGCGCCCGTGGGTACCCGGGCGCGTGTGCACCTCAAAATCGACACCGGGCTCTCGCGCAACGGCTGCCCGCCGGCCGCCTGGGCCGAACTGGTCGAAGCGGCGGCCGCCGAACCGCGGGTCGAAGTCGTCGCGATCTGGTCCCACCTCGCGTGCGCGGACGAGCCGGACCACCCGGCGACCGACCTGCAGGCGAAGCGCTTCGCCGAGGCTTACGACGCCGCCCGCGCCGCCGGGCTCGACCCGCAGCGGCACCTGGCGAACTCCGCGGCCCTCCTCACCCGGCCGGACCTGCACTTCGACGTCGTCCGGCCCGGGATCGCGATGTACGGGCTGAACCCGGTGCCGCAGCCCGAAGACCTGCGCCCGGCCATGACGTTCCGGTCCGCGGTCGCGCTGGTCAAGCGCGTCGAAGCCGGCGAATCGGTGTCGTACGGCCACACCTGGACGGCCTCGCGGGACACGAACCTCGCTCTGGTCCCGGCCGGGTACGCCGACGGCGTCCCGCGGTCGCTGTCCGGCCGGATGGACGTCCTCCTCGGCGGGCAGCGGCGGCCGGTCGCCGGCCGCGTCTGCATGGACCAGCTGGTCGTCGACTGCGGCGACTACGAGCCCGCGGTCGGCGACGAAGTCGTGCTTTTCGGCGCCGGCGCGCACGGCGAGCCGACGGCCCGGGAGTGGGCCGACAAGCTGGGCACCATCGACTACGAGATCGTGACTTCGATGTACCGCCCGCGCGTCCGGCGCCGGTATCTGGGGGAGCGCTCGTGACACCTTCACGACGACTGCTGGCCATCGCCGGCGGGGTCGGGGCCCTCGCCACCGGGACCGCCGCCGCCGCAATCGTCGCCGCGCAGCAGCGGCGGCACAGTGAGGATCCGTACGTGGACGAGCCGCTGGGGGAGCTGAAGCCGGACCGTGCCTCCACGGTCGCGGCCGAGGACGGCACGCCGCTGTCGGTCGAGGAGATCGACCCGGAGGACGGCGGGGAGCCCGAACTGACTGTCGTGGGGGTGCACGGCTTCGCGCTTTCGCGGCGCTGCTGGCACTTCCAGCGTCGCGACCTGGCGAAGCTGCGGCTGCCGCGCGTGCGTCAGGTGTACTACGACCACCGCGGCCACGGCCTGTCCGGCGCGGCGTCTGCGGAGAACTCGACGATCGAGCAGCTGGCGCGCGACCTCGACGTCGTGCTGCGGTCGGTGGTGCCGGAGGGGCCCATCGTGCTGATGGGGCACTCGATGGGCGGCATGGTCATCATGGAGCTGGCCGCCGAGTTCCCCCAGCTGTTCGAAGACCGCGTCTGCGGCGTTGCCTTCATCGCGACGGCGGCGGGCGAAGTGGGCGCACGCGGGTTGCCGCGTTCGCTGCTCTCGAAGTACAACCCGCTGACACGCGCGGCCGGCGGTCTCGCCGGCTGGCAGCCGGGGCTGGTCGAGTTCGTCCGCGCGGCGGGCGGCCAGCTGACGCGCCAAGCCGTGCGGCGCTTGGCTTTCGGCAGCCGCGACGTCGCGCCCCGGCTCGTCGACTTCATGCTCGAGATGCTGGAAGTGACGCCGGTGCGCGGGCTCGTGAACTTCGTCGACACCCTCGGCAGCCACAACCGCTACGCCGCGCTGGCCGGGCTGAAGCACGCGGAAGTGCTGGTCATCGGCGGCGATTCGGACCGGTTCACGCCGTTCTCGCACGCCGAGCGGATCGCGGCCGAGCTGCCCGACGCGGAGCTGGTGCGCGTCCGCGGCGCCGGCCACATGGTCCAGCTCGAGCAGCCCGAGCTGGTGAACAGTCATCTGATCGATCTCCTGCAACGCTGTTCCGGTGCGGACGGCGAATCCTCGTCCCGGCGAACCTGGTGGTGGCAGCGTTGAGCTTCGTTTTTCCCACGCCCGAAGAAACGATGGACTTCGGGCGGGTTCTCGGCCGCGCGCTGCGCGCGGGTGACTTGGTGCTGTTGGCCGGCCCGCTCGGCGCGGGCAAGACCACGCTGACCCGCGGCATCGCGGACGGCCTCGGCGTCGGTGGCCGGGTCAGCAGCCCGACGTTCGTGCTGGCCCGCGTCCACCCGGCGGGTGCTGCCGGTGTGCCGTTGGTGCACGTGGACGCGTACCGCCTGGGCGGGGACCTGTCCCAGCTGGACGACCTGGACCTGGACACGGACCTGGAACGCTCGGCGATCGTGGTCGAATGGGGCGAAGGTTCGGCGGAGCGGCTGTCTTCGGACTACCTCGTCGTCCGCCTGGACCGCCGCGAGGACGACGTCCGCGAGATCACGCTCGAACCCCACGGCACCTGGGCGGACCGGGTGCCGGAGCTCGCCAAGACCTCGTGAGTGGGAAACAGTGTTCTAACCCTGTTTCCCACTCACGAGGGTAGGTGCGCTCAGCCGCCGTTGTACTGCTGGTAGGCCGGTGCCCGGAACGTCCTGGCGCCGGCACCCGCGATCTTGTCGACCGCGCGCAGGAACTTCGGCCCCATCTTCGCGGTGGCCTGCCGGACCGGGTGCGTGGCCCCGAAGTCCTCCGGGTTCGCCTGGCCGTGGGCGAACATCGAGTAGATCACCACCGGCTTGCCCGCGGCGTCGAACATGATCCCCGCCTCGTTGCGGCCGTCGTTCAGCCAGCCCGCCTTCGTGGCGATCCTCGCCCGGTCGACGGACGACATCTCCCGGCGGATGCCGTCGGTGAACGCCACCTGCGACCGCAGGATGGACAGCAGGTATTCCGTCGACGCCGGGCTCAGCAAGGTGCCCGCGACCAGCGCCTTCAGCAGGTCGTGGGTCTCGCGCGGAGTGGTCTGGCCGAGGAAGTAGCGGTTCGGGTTGGCCACCGGCGTGACCTGGGTCTTGGGGAAGCCCTTGCTCACCAGGATCTGGTTGATCTCGGCCGCCGGCACGACGAGCCCCACCAGCCGGACGCACGTGTCGTCCGAGACCGTGAGGAACAGCGAAAGGACGTGGCCCAGCGTGAACGCGCTCGGGTACGCCTTGTCGAGGATGATGATGCCGTCACCACCCGGCACGACGATGCTCTCCGGCACCTGGACCTGCTGGTCCAGCGTGAGCAGGCCACGGTCGATCTTGTCCATCAAGGTGACCGCGACGGCCACCTTGTTGACGCTGTACGCCTCGACGACCTCGTCGGACGCCACGTCGACGGCCACCTCGTCGGCCACGCTGATGTAGGAGTTCCAGATGCCGCCTGCCTCGGCGGCGGCGGTGTCGTAGACGCGCTTCACCTTCTGCCTGGCCCGGTCCGGGGTGGCCGGGCTGGCTTCGATGTCTGCTTCCTGCGCGAACGCGGGAGAGCCGGTCAGAACGCTTCCGGCGACGACAGCGGACCCCAAACCGAACGCCGCTCGCCTGTTGAGTCGATACCCCATCGCAAGATCCAACCACGGACGTCGTGAGTGGGAAACAGTGTTCTAACCCTGTTTCACGCTCACGACCGCGCGGGCCACACCCAGGTCCACCAGGTCCTGCGGCCGCAGCCGCAGCTGGTCGGCGATCGCCGGGACCTCCGACGCCGGCCGCTTGAGGATTGCCGCCGCGGCTTCGGGAGACGTCACGGAGAAGTACGCGTCCGGCGCCACCCACGTCGAACCCAACGCCGCGAACGCCAGCGCCCCACCCGACCCGCCTTCGCCGATCACCAACGTCGTCACCGGGATCGACGCCGTCGCGACCGCCTCGAACATCGCCGCGATCGCGCCGCCCGCGCCTGCCTGCTCGGCCGCCGCGTCGTTCGCCGCTCCCGGGGTGTCGACCAGCGTCAGCACCGGGATCCCCAGGCGGGAAGCCAGCTGCACCAGCCGCGCCGCCGTGCGGAAACCCGCGGGTGACGTCGGCGTGCCGCACTGGGCCGCGTACGCGATCGTCCGGCCGTCGCGCCAGCCGAAGCCGCACGCCACCCCCGGATCGACGCCGCCCGCGCGGTCGCCGCTGACGTCCTCGCGCCAGTCGAAGTACGCGTCCAGGTACTCGACCGCCCGGGGCCGCCGGGGCGACCGCGCCGCCTGGACCGCTTCCCAGCCCGTCGAAGGCAGCGAAGCCGGCCGAAGCGCCGAAGGCGGGGGAGCCGCCGCCGTCGAGCGGGCCGTCAGCAGCCGCAGCCAGCGCTCCAGCGTCACGCCGAGTTCGTCCGGCTCCACCAGAGCGTCGACTTGGCCCCACTCGTACTTCGCTTCGGCGGTGTAGGCCTCCGGCGAGCCGGCCGGACGCACTCGCGAACCCGCGAAGCCGACCTGCGCGTCCGGCAGCGCGAGGATGACGTCGGCGCCCGCGCCGAGCGTCGCCCAGCCGCCGCCCGTCGTCGGGTCGCGCAGCACCGAAATCTGCGGGATGCCCATCGACCGCGTCAACGCCGCCGCCCGCGCCACCCGCTGGAGCTGCAGCAACGCGCGCATGCCCTGCTGCATGCGGCTGCCGCCGGTCGAAATCAGCGACACGACCGGGAGCCGCGCGTCGCGCGCGTGCGCGAAGGCCGCCTCGATCCGGTCGCCGGTGCGCTGCCCGAGGGAGCCGCCGAGGAACCCGAACTCGAACGCGATCAGCACGGCTTCGACGTCGCCGATCTTCGCCGTCCCGCAGACGACCGACTCCTTCTCGCCGGTGCGCTCCTCCGCGGCCGCGCGTGCGGAGCGGTAGCCCGGCCAGTGGATCGGCCCGTCGGCCGGCTCGTCCCGCAACCGCGTCGGGAGCTCCTCGAAGGCGTTCGCGATCGCGCCGACGATCTCGCGCGCCGGCTGCCTAGGCACCGAGCGCCCGCTTCATGACCTTGCCCATGTCGTTGCGCGGCAACGCGTCCAGGTACCGCACGACCCGCGGGCGCTTGTGCGGCGCGAGCAGCTTGGCGACGTGGTCGGCGAGTTCGTCGGCGGCCGGCGGTTCGCCACTGGGCACGATCCACGCGACGATCCGCTCGCCGAGGTCGTCGTCCGGCTCGCCGGTGACGGCCGCTTCGGCGACGCCGGGGTGTTCGAGCAGCGCGTTCTCGATTTCGCCCGCGCCGATCTTGTAGCCGCCGCTCTTGATCAGGTCGGTCGCCTTGCGCCCGACGATCTTCACGTAGCCATCGGTGTCGCGCGTGGCCATGTCACCGGTGCGGAACCAGCCGCCGTCGAACGCCGCCGCGGTCGCGTCCGGGCGGTTGAGGTACTCGGTGAAGAGGTTCGGCCCGCGCACCTGGATCTCGCCCACGGTCTCGACGTCCTCGATCACTTCGCCGGCCTCGCCGACCAGCCGCAGTTCGACGCCCCCCAGCGGCACGCCGACCGTGCCGGGCTTGCGTTCGCCGTCGGCTCGGACGCTGGTGTTCATCAGCGTCTCGGTCATGCCGTAGCGCTCGACGACCTGCTGGCCGGTCGCCGCGGTGATCCGCTGGTGGTCGTGCACCGGCAGCGCGGCGGACCCGGAAACCAGGAGCCGCGCGCCCTTCAGGGCCTCGGCCAACGCCGTGTCCGTGCCGACCTCGCCGGCGATGCGGTGGTACATGGTCGGGACGCCGAACAGCATGGTCGCGCCGTTCGCGAGTTCGCGCGCGACGCCCTCGGTGGAGAACCGGCCGAGGTGGCGCACCGAGCCGCCGCGGCGCAGCGGGCCGAGGATGCCGAGGATCAGGCCGTGCACGTGGAACAGGGGAAGCGCGTGCACGAGGACGTCGCCCTCGGTCCAGCCCCAGGCGTCTTCGAGCGCGTCGAGCGTGGTCGCGAGCGCGCGGCGGGGGAGGACGACGCCCTTCGGCGGCCCGGTGGTTCCTGACGTGTAGACGATCAGCGCGGGCGTCTCGGGGTCGGGCTCGTCCGCGATCGGCGTCGTCTCGCCGGTCAGCGGGATGTCTCGCCGCGGCAGGCCGGCCAGGCCCGCGGGCAGCTCGACGCCGGGTTCGGCGAGCACCAGCTGGGGCTCGCTGTCGGCGAGGATGTGCGCGAGCTCGCGTTCGCCGATCTTCGGGTTGAGCGGCACGGCCGGGACGCCGGCCAGCAGCGCGGCGACGACGGCGACGCTCGTGTGCAGGGTCGGGGTCGCCCAGACGGCGACGCGGCCGCGTGGCAGCTCGGCCGCGAGGCTCCCGGCCACGGCGGCGAGGTCGTCGTAGGTGAGAACGTGGTCGCCGAAGCGGAGGGCTTCCTTGCCCGAACCTGGCAAGAGGGTGGGGAACATCGGGTCGGGCACCGCGGGGACCTCCCAGAGTCGCACTCGTCCCGCACGTTACCGTGCGGATCAGTCCCCTGCAGCAAGCGGCCGAAGGCCCTGGTCGTACGCTTGCTCACCGTGTTGGTACTGGCGATCGATACCTCGACCCCGGCGGTGACCGCGGGCGTCGTCGCGGTGGACGACAGCGGGGTCGAGACGCGTGGAGACCGCGTCACGGTCGACCCCCGCGCCCACGGCGAACTGATCATGCCGCACGCGCTGGCGGCCGCGGAAGAAGCCGGCGTGACCGTCAAGGACCTGGACGCGATCGTCGTCGGCGTCGGCCCCGGGCCGTTCACCGGCCTGCGTGCCGGGATGGCCACCGCCGCCGCCCTCGGGCACGCGCTCGGCCTGCCGGTGTACCCGGTCTGCAGCCTCGACGCGCTCGCCGCCGACGTCTCCCCGGGCGACAGCGCTTTCCTCGTCCTCACCGACGCGCGCCGCCGCGAGGTCTACTGGGCGGCCTACGACGCCGCCGGGACCCGCACCGACGGCCCGCACGTCCAGCGCCCGGCCGACCTCGAGACCGACGTCAAGGTCGCGGCGGGCGACGGCGCCCTGCTGTACGCCGACGCGCTCGACGTCCGGCCGATCGAGCCGCGCTTCCCGTCACCCGCCGGGCTGGTGAAGGCCGCTCGCGCCGCGTTGCTCGCGAAGGAGACGCCGGCGCCGCTGACGCCGCTGTACCTGCGCCGTCCCGACGCCGCCGAGCCCGCGGCGCCGAAACGGGTGACCGCGCCGTGAGACTCGAGCCGCTGCGCCGACGGGACATCGCCCGGTGCGTCGAGATCGAGAAGATCCTGTTCCCCGGCGACGACCCGTGGAGCTCGCGCGCGTTCCACTCCGAGCTGGACGCGGGCAACTTCTACCTGGCCGCGCGCCCGGACGAGGGCGACGAGCTGCTCGGCTACGCCGGCCTGGCCGTCTTCGGGCGGCGCCGCGGCGAGTACGAGGCGACCGTGCACACCATCGGCGTCGCGCCCGAGTACCAGGGCCAGGGCATCGGCAAGGCGCTGCTGCGGGCGCTGCTGGAGCGGGCCGACGAGTTCGAGGCGCCGGTGTTCCTGGAGGTCCGCACGGACAACGAGACGGCTCTCGCGCTGTACGAGAGCCACGGCTTCGAACGGCTCGGCATCCGGAAGCGCTACTACCAGCCTTCCGGCGCCGACGCGTACACGATGGTCCGCCCCGCGCGGACGCGAGACGGGGTGGCGGGCTGATGGCACGCATCATCATGGGCATCGAGAGCTCGTGCGACGAGACCGGCGTCGGCCTGGTCCGCCTGCACGACGACGGCGCGGTGGAGTTGCTTGCCGACGAGGTCGCTTCCAGTGTCGAGCAGCACGCGCGGTTCGGCGGTGTGGTTCCGGAAGTTGCTAGCCGGGCGCACCTGGAAGCGATGGTGCCGACGACTGAGCGGGCTTTTGCTACCGCCGGCCTTTCTCTGTCCGATGTGGACGCCATCGCGGTGACGGCCGGGCCGGGGCTGGCGGGGGCGCTGCTCGTTGGCGTTTCGGCTGCGAAGGCCTACGCGACTGCGTTGGATGTGCCGCTTTACGGCGTCAATCATCTCGCTGGACACATCGCGGTGGACACGTTGCAGCACGGGCCGTTGCCTACGCCGTGTCTCGCGCTGCTGGTTTCCGGTGGGCACACGCAGCTGCTGCGGGTCGATGACATCGCTTCGGAGATCATCGAGTTGGGGTCCACTGTGGATGATGCTGCCGGTGAGGCGTACGACAAGGTTGCGCGCGTGCTCGGCCTGCCCTATCCGGGTGGGCCGCCGATCGACAAGGCGGCCAAGAACGGCGATCCGGCGGCGATTGCCTTTCCGCGCGGTATGACTGGTCCGAGGGATGCCAAGAACGACTTTTCCTTCTCCGGGTTGAAGACTGCGGTTGCTCGGTGGGTCGAAGGTGCTTCTCGTCGGGGCGAGGAGATCCCGGTGGATGATGTTGCCGCGTCGTTCCAGGAGGCTGTTGCGGACGTGCTGACTATGAAGGCGGTTCGTGCGGCGAAGGAGCAGGGGATCGGCACCATCGTGATTTCCGGTGGCGTGGCGGCGAACTCGCGGTTGTCGTCGCTGGCGGCTGAGCGCTGTGCTGCGGCGGGGATCGAACTGCGGGTTCCGCGGCCGCGGCTGTGTACGGACAACGGTGCGATGATCGCGGCTTTGGGGGCGCATGTTGTTGCTGCCAAGCGGCCGACTGCGCCGTTGGACTTCAGTGCTAATCCGGCCTTGCCGGTGAGCGTGGTGTCGCTGTAGAAGCTGGTTCGCTCAGGTGTGGTGATCCGCCACCCCGCTCGCCCATTGTGACTACGGCCGGCGGCACCGCGTCAAGGCGGGAAAGATGCCTTGACCCGGCGCCGCCGGCCGTGTTCTGGCTTCGGATCGGGGTTGCGGGGGGTCTGGGTTCCGAGTTTTCTGGGTGCTCGTGTCCTGTCCCGTTAGGACGCCGCGGCGTGTTTTTGGGCTGGGGCGCCCACGCCCAGCAGCTCCTCTATTGCCGCGACCGCTAACGCTGCCGCGTTTCCTTCGCCGTACGGGTTTCCGACCTGTGCCGGCCGCAGCTCGCCGTTCAGCAAGCGGGCCGCCGTGTCGGCGATGCGGGATGTCTCCGTGCCCACCAGCCATGCGCAGCCCGCTTCCACTACTTCGGTCCGCTCGGTTACGTCTCGCAGGACCAGCACCGGTGTCCCGAACGTTGGGGCCTCCTCCTGGATTCCGCCCGAGTCCGTCAGCACCAGCGATGCCAGCCGCAACGCGCGGACCAGGTCCGGGTACTCCAGCGGGTCCGTCACCGTCACCCGTGGCAGGCCGGCCAACGCCGCCTCCACCTGGGTGCGGACCTGGGGGTTCGGGTGCGCTGGGAACAGCACCTGGACGTCCGGGTGCTCGGCCACGATCAGCTGGACCGCCGCCAGCGTCCGCTCCAGTGGCTCGCCCCACGACTCTCGCCGGTGGGACGTCACGAGCACCAGTCGCTCGTCCGCCTCCGCTATCTCCATCTCCAGCAACGCCAGCGCCGTGTCGCGGGCCGGGAGGTCGCGCGCCGCTATCTCCAGTACCGCGTCTACCACCGTGTTGCCTGTGACCGCTATTCGTTGCCGCGCAACGCCTTCCGCGCGCAGCTCGGCCGCCGCGGCGAGGGTCGGGGCCAGGTGCAGCGCCGCCAGGCGGGACACCATCTGGCGCGCGCCCTCCTCCGGGAACGGTGCCGTGAGGTCGTGTGTGCGCAGTCCGGCTTCCAGGTGTACCACCGGGATGCCCAGCCAGAATGCGGCCAGCGCGCCCGCGAGGGTCGTCGTGGTGTCGCCCTGGACGACGAGTGCGGCCGGTGCGTGCCGGCGCAGGACCTCGTCGAGCGCGGGCAGCAGGCCCGCGACCAGCTCCGCCTGGCCGCCGGTCACGCGCGGTGGCACGGCCAGCCACTCGTCCACGCTCAGGCCGAACGGCGTCAGCGCCTGCTCGACCATGCCCGCGTGCTGCCCGCTGTGGACCAGGATCGGCCGCAACGCGGGGTGCGCCTCCAACGCCAGCGCCAGCGGCGCGAGCTTCAGCGCTTCCGGCCGCGTCCCGGCCAGCAACATGACATCCACCCCGCGGTGCCCCTTCTCCACATAGTCCAGTGTCCAGCAAAACTCCCACCACGGGGCCGCCGGCGTGCGAGGGGCACACGCCGACGGCCCTCTTCCGCTACTCCCGCGCCTGGGAGAGACGGCGGTTGCGGCGGTGGACGGCGATCAACGCGACGGTCCCGAGCAGGACCAGGAGCACGCCGACGGCCAGCCACCACCCGACGTCGGCGCCGGTGGCGGCGAGGGTGCCCACCCCGCCACCGGCCACGCCGACGCCCGCGCCCGGCATCTTGTACATGCGGGCCTCGCTCAGGCCCGCGCGGAGCGGCGGCGGTAGATGCGCGTGCCGACCGGCACCGCGACGGCGCCGAGCAGCCCGAGCCCGATCCACAGGCCCGCCCCGGACGCCAGCGGCATCGGCGGCGCGGCCGGCCCGCAGGTCGCCGACGACACGATCACGTCACCCGAGCCCAGCGCGTTGAGGCCTTCGCCGAGCAGCTTCACGTGGACGGCGTTGACCGTGAGGCTGCCGTCCTGGTTCTTCACCTGCTCGTTCAGGATGATCGTCGCGACGTTGAGTGCGCCGAGCCCGACCTTGATCTGCGTGTTCGCGGCCGGCGTGGCGTCGACCTTGCCGACGCTGCCGAGGTTCGCGCCGACCAGCTTCGTGCTGCCCTCGACGCCCTTCTGCGTCGCGGTGCAGACGGCTTCGACGACCTTGATGCCGACGTCGCCGAGGGCCGCCTTCAGCAGCGGCAGCCCGACGTCGGCGGTGCTCGCCTTCGCGGTCACCGCACCGGAGTTGTCGTCGCGCTTGGCTTCGGTGGCGATCACGCCGGCGGTCAGGATGCCCGGCACGGTGGCGCTCGCCAGCGTGCTCGTCGTCGGGCCGGCGGTGTTCGCGGCCGCGAGCGGCCCGGCGTGCACCGCAGGCTGGCCGAGCAGCGTCACGTCGACCTTCACGCCGTACGCGGATCCGTCGCCGGGCGCGGCCGAAGCGGGCGCCGCGCCGGCGAGCACGAAGCTCGCCACGACCGCGGCGAGCAGGCCGCCGCGGCGCGCGAGAGAGCTCTTCATCAACTGGTCCTCCGAATTCGCTGGGTTTCCCTGGAGTTCGCGTGACGGTGGCGCGGATCGAACCGGCTTGCCTCGACTCGGCACGCGAATCGACTATCGCGAAGTGCGGCTCGAATAGCACACGAAATTTCCCGAATCACCGGATCGGGTATTCCGTGACGCCGTTTGCGCTGGTCGCCGTGACATCACCCGTTCGGTCTAGCAAGTCAGCCGCGGAAACAGCCGAATGGGGACGCCAAACCACACCTCCGAGTGGAGCGGCTCGGCACTTGTGTTCTACGCTCGCCCCGGGGTCCGCAGCTTGAACGAAGAATCGACACCGAAAGGACCGTCGTGGCCGTAGCGAGCGCTCCGAACACTGGCATGGCAAGGTTTCCGCTGGTCATCGCGCTGGGTGCGCTGGCGGCCGCCGGGGTCGTGGTGGTGCTGGCCGAGCGGTTCTACCGCGAACTGGAAGTGCGCCTGGCCGGCGCGATCCTCGACGTCATCACTACATCGGGTGTTTATGTTGCTCCCGATCGGGAGTCCGTTTACTTTGGGTTGAGCAGCGCTGCTCCATTCGGGTTGAGAATGACTCCGGAATGCTCTTCGGCGTTCCTTTTGCTCCCGCTGCTCGTTGTGACCATGGTCATGTTGTATTTCCGGCCGTCGAATGCGAAACGCCTGTTCTTTTCCCTCGGTATTTCCGCGCTCGTCGTCGTGCTGGTGAACCAGCTGCGCATTCTGACGATCGTCGGGCTGGTGCACTGGTTCGGCACCGACGAGGGCTACTACTGGGGCCACACGCTGCTCGGCTCGATGGTCAGCGTGTTCGGCGGCGCCGTCTCGATCGTCCTGTTCGTCTGGCTCGCCACCCGGAAGAAGAAGGCATGAGCGTCAAGGTCCTGCTGGCGATCACGCAGGCGTTCGCGCTCACGATGAGCGTGGCGTTCCTGGTGTACGTCGTCGTCATCGTGGTGCCCTACCTGCGCCGCAAGCCCGCCCCGGTCGGCGACCCGGCGGACTTCACGTGGCACTTCTTCGTGCCGTGCCGCGACGAGCAGACGGTCATCCGCGAGACGATCCGCTACCTGCGCACGACGTTCCGCAAGGCGCACGTGTGGGTCGTCGACGACGACTCGGAGGACCGCACCGCCCGCGTCGTCCGGATGCTGTGGCGGCGCCACGGCGGCTACGACCCGTACCTGCACCTGGTGCCGCGCGTGCGGCCCGAAGCCCGGACGGGCAAGGGCGACGCGCTCAACGCCGCCTACCGGGCGCTCAACGACTGGATGGGCCCGGACGCCGCGCGGGACGACGTCGTCGTGGTGGTCGTCGACGCCGACGGCCGCCCGGCCCCGAACTGCCTGGAGGTCTGCGCGGCGGACCACCTCTTCGGCGACCCGGAGATCGGCGCGGTCCAGCTCGACGTGTGGATGAGCAACGTCGAAACGCCGCCGCCGTCGCGCAACCCGGTCGGCCGCTGGTTCGGCCTGAAGCTCGCCCAGCTGCAGGACCTCGAGTTCCGGACGGCGATCGCGGCGATCCAGACCTCCCGCGGCTTCACCGGCACGATCTCGATGGGCGGCAACGGCCAGTTCACCCGGCTCACCGCGCTCGACTCCATCGCGGGCGGCACCGAAGAGCCGTGGCGCGGGTCGCTGCTGGAGGACTTCGAGCTGGGCGTCCACCTGCTGACGGCCGGCTGGCGCACCGGGTTCACCCCGGATTCCCACGTGGCGCAGGAGGGTCTGTACAGCCTGCGCCGGTTCCTGGTGCAGCGCACGCGGTGGGGTCAGGGCACCATGCAGTGCGCGCGCTACCTGCGGCGGATCTGGGATTCGCCGCACGTCAGCACGCTCGGCGCGGCGGAGATGATGTACTACCTCGCCCAGCCGTGGCTGCAGCTGCTCGGCTCGCTGCTGTACCCGATCCCGTTCGTCCTGCTGGTGGTGAGCACCGCGGGCGACCCGGCGCAGATGTGGACGTGGTTCACCGGCGGCGCCTGGATCCTGTTCGCCATCTACGGCTCGTTCGGGCTGCTGCCGTTCCTCGTCTGGGGCCCGATCTACCAGCTGAAGTGCCTGCGCAGCAAGAACGTCCTGCGCGGCATCGGGCTGGGGTTCGCGTACGCGGCGTACATCTACACGTTCTACGTGACGTCGTGGCGCGCGCTGTTCCGGCTGGTCCGCGGCCGCAACGGCTGGGCGAAGACACGCCGCAACACCGAGCAGGCGGCGGGGGCGAAGGTCGCGCTCGACGCGTGAGCTCTTACCTCCGGGGTGAGTTTCTGGTTAGGTTCTCACCGTCTGGCACCTGAACCCTGGGGGTTTATGCCCATGTCCGTCCGTTCCCTCCCGAGATCGGCGGCGCTGGTCGCCGCCGTCGCGCTGCTGACCGGCCTGGCCACCGCACCGGCCCAGGCCGCCGGCCGCGACCAGCGGCAACGCGACTTCGCGGCCGCCGCCGCCGAGTTCGGCGTCCCCGAGAACGTCCTGCTCGGTGTCTCCTACCTGGAATCCCGCTGGGACTTCAACGCCGGCACGCCCAGCACGTCGGCCGGCTACGGCCCGATGCACCTCACCGACGTGCGCGAGGCCGGGGTCGCGACCAGCCACCACGACGAAGGCACCGAAGACCCGCGCGGCGACGACGCGCGGCCCGCGCTGCACCCGCAGGCCGGGCCCGCCGCGCCGCCGGCCGGGCTGCAGACGGTCGACGAAGCGGCGAAGCTCATCGGAACCGACGCCGCGACCCTGCGCACCGACGCCACCCAGAACATCCGCGGCGGCGCCGCCCTGCTCGCGAAGTACCACGCCGGCCAGACCGGCTGGTACGACGCCGTCGCGCGCTACAGCGGGTCCACCGGCGACGCCGCGCAGACGTTCGCCGACGAGGTCTACGAGACCATCAAGAGCGGCATCTCCCGGACCACGGACGACGGCCAGCAGGTCACCCTCGCCGCTTCGCCGGACGTGCAGCTGCCGGCGCACAGCGGGAACCCGGCGAACGTCGAGTGCCCGCGGACCGTCGCCTGCGAGTCCGTCCCGGCGCCGTACCAGGAGCTGCCGAACGACGACTACGGCAACCACGACCTCGCCGACCGGCCGAGCAGCCAGAAGATCGACCACATCGTCATCCACGACACCGAGGGCTACTGGGACAGCGTCCTCAAGCTCGCCCAGGACCCGACGTACGTGAGCTGGCACTACACGATCCGCTCCAACGACGGCCTGATCGCGCAGCACGTGCCGACCAAGGACGTCGCCTGGCACGCCGGCAACTGGTACGTCAACGCGAAGTCCATCGGCATCGAGCACGAGGGCTTCGCCGCGAAGGGGACTTGGTACACCGAGGCGATGTACCGGTCGAGCGCGAAGCTCGTCGGCTACCTCGCGCGCAAGTACGGCATCCCGCTCGACCGCGCGCACATCATCGGCCACGACAACGTGCCGGGCACGATCCCGTCGACGATCAAGGGCATGCACTGGGACCCGGGCCCGTACTGGGACTGGTCGCACTACTTCGACCTGCTGGGCGCGCCGCTCGGCGGGTTCGGCCTGCCGGGCTCGTCGCTGGTCACGATCGACCCGGACTTCGCGAAGAACCAGCCCGCGTTCACCGGCTGCGACAGCCCCGGAACCCCGTGCGCGCCAAGGGGTTCGGAGGCCGTGGTGCTGCACTCGGAGCCCAGTGAGTCCGCGCCGCTGCTGAAGGACGCCGGCCTGCACACCGACGGTTCGCCGTCCACAATGGACGTGTCGGACGTGGGCAGCCGCGCGGCGACCGGGCAGCAGTACGCGGTCGCCGGCGTCAGCGGCGACTGGACGGCGATCTGGTACCTCGGCCAGAAGGGCTGGTTCCACAACCCGCGCGGGGCGCACGTGGCCAAGCCCGCGATCGGCTGGGTGGTGACGCCGAAGCCGGGCCTGGCGACGGTACCGGTGTTCGGGCGCGCGTACCCGGAGCCGGAGGCCTACCCGGCGAACGTCCCGGTGCAGGCGATCACGCCGCTGCCGTACACGCTGTCGGCGGGCCAGAAGTACTCGTCGGCCGGCACGGTGGGGTCGGAGTACTACTACGCGGTGACGTTCGACCCGGCCGACCACGTGGTGGTCAAGGGCAAGCTGAAGTACGTCCAGATCCAGTTCGGGCACCGGATCGCGTTCGTCAAGGCGGACGACGTCCGGATCCTCCCGGCGTTCTGACCGTGGTCGCGCCGGCGGGGTTCAGCTCCCCGCCGGCGCCGGCCGGACGGCGCGGATGATCGCCGAGTGCAGCTGGTCGCCGACTTCGTGGGTGAGCCGGACTTCGATGCTTGCCAGCCCGGCGTCGCGGAGCAGCGCCCGGTAGCGCTCGGCGGTGAGGGCGTCGCCGAGGCATTCGGCGGTGGCGGCCGCGCGTTCGGCGTCGGTGAGCGTGCCGGCGGCGACGATGTCGGTGATCCCGAGGCGCCCGCCGGGCCGCAGGACGCGGGCGATCTCGGCGAACACGGCCGGCTTGTCGGGGGAGAGCGTGATCACGCAGTTGGAGATGACGACGTCGACCGAGGCGTCCGGCAGCGGGATCCGTTCGATGGTGCCGTGGACGAACTCGGCGTTGGCGACGCCGGCTCGGGCGGCGTGGCGGCGCGCGAGGGTGAGCATCTCCTCGGTCACGTCGAGGCCGATGGCGCGGCCGGCCGGGCCGACCCGGCGCGCGGAGAGCAGGACGTCGAGCCCGCCGCCGGAGCCGAGGTCGAGCACGGTCTCCCCGGGCCGCAGGTCGGCGACGGCCACCGGATTGCCGCAGCCGAGGCTGGTCGCGGCCACCTCGGCGGGGGCGTCTTCGCCGGCGTAGTGGACGGCACCGAGCGGGTCCGTGTCGGCGATCAGGCCGGTGCTTTCCCCGGCCAGGGCCCGGCGAGCGGCGTCGGCGTAGCGGTCGAGGCTCACGGGCACACCTGCGCGAACGTGACGGCGGCGCGTCCCATGACGACGTCGGCGGCGGTCGGGAAGCAGGACACGCAGCGCTGGTTGACCCGGTAGAGCCGGGCGGTGCCACGCGGTTCGGCGAGCACGAACCGGGCTTCGGTGAGGATCTTCAGGTGGGCGGACACGGTGGACTGCCCGACGTCGACGCGATCGACGATCTCCCCGACGGTCATCGGGGTGCCGGCGGCGGCCAGCAGGTTGAGGAGCTGCACCCGGGTCGGGTCGGCCAGGGCCCGGAACCAGCCGGCGTAGGTCTCAGCAGTGGCACGATCCAGCACGGCGGCCCCTTTCATCGTCCATCGACGATAAACGATGAAGGGTCAGGCGGCAACCAGCTCGGCGAGCAGGGCGCGGACCCGGCGGTCGATCTCGTCGCGGATCGGGCGGATCCGCTCGACGGGCAGGCCGGCGGGGTCGTCGAGCTGCCAGTCGAGGTAGCGCTTGCCGGGGAAGACCGGGCACGCGTCGCCGCAGCCCATGGTGATCACGACGTCGGCGGCCTCGACCGCGTCGGTGGTCAGGCGCTTGGGGAACTCGCGGGAGACGTCGATCCCGAGTTCGGCCATGACCGCCACCACGGCCGGGTTGACCTCGCTCGCCGGAGCCGACCCGGCGGAGCGCACGGCGACCCGCCCGGCGGCGTGGTGGTCCAGCAGCGCGGCGGCCATCTGCGAGCGGCCGGCGTTGTGGACGCAGACGAACAGGACTTCGGGGGTGTTCACGGGGTGACCTCCACCGGGGAGCGGCGGCGCAGCGCCAGGGACACGTACACGAGCGCGACGAGCACCGGCACTTCGATCAGCGGCCCGACGACGCCGGCCAGCGCCTGCCCGCTGGTCGCGCCGAACGTGGCGATGGCGACGGCGATGGCGAGTTCGAAGTTGTTGCCCGCGGCGGTGAACGCCAGCGTCGTCGTGCGCTCGTAGGACAGGCCGACGGCCTTGCCGAACGCGTACGACCCGGCCCACATCAGTCCGAAGTAGACCAGCAGCGGCACCGCGATCCGGACGACGTCCAGCGGCCGCGCGGTGATCTGGTCTCCTTGCAGGGCGAAGAGCACCACGATGGTGAACAGCAAGCCGTAGAGCGCGGCCGGGCCGATCTTCGGCAGGAACCGCGACTCGTACCAGGCGCGGCCCTTGGCGCGTTCGCCGAAACGGCGGGTCAGGTAGCCGGCCACCAGCGGGATGCCGAGGAAGATCAGCACGCTCTTCGCGATCTGCCAGCCGGAGACGGCGAGGCCGGCCTGCGGGAGACCGAGCCACCCGGGCAGGACCGTGAGGTAGAACCAGCCCAGGAGCCCGAACGCGAGGACCTGGAACACCGAGTTCAGCGCGACGAGCACGGCGGCGGCTTCCCGGTCGCCGCAGGCGAGGTCGTTCCAGATGATCACCATCGCGATGCAGCGGGCGAGGCCGACGATGATCAGCCCGGTCCGGTACTCGGGCAGGTCGGGCAGCAGCAGCCAGGCCAGCGCGAACATCAGGGCCGGGCCGATCAGCCAGTTCAGCACCAGCGACGGCCACAGCAGCCGCCGGTCGCGGGTGACCGTGCCGAGCCGGTCGTAGCGGACCTTCGCCAGCACCGGGTACATCATGACCAGCAGCCCGAGTGCGATGGGCAGCGAAATCCCGTCGACCTGGACCGCGGACAGCACCGGCTTCAAGCCGGGGCCGGCCAGGAGCCCCGTGATCATCGCGGCCGCGATCCACACGGGCAGGAACCGGTCCAAAGTGGACAGCCGGCCGACGATCGTGCCGGTCACGCCGGCACGATCGCGTCGCCGGGGACGAGTACGGCCGAGAGCCGGGCCAGCACCTCGGGGTGCACGCGGTAGTACACCCACGTGCCACGCCGTTCGCCGGTGATCAGCCCGGATTCGCGCAGGACCTTCAGGTGGTGGGAGATCGTCGGCCCGGTCAGGTCGAAGGCGTCGGTCAGGTCGCACACGCACGCCTCGCCGCCGGCGTGGGAGGCGATCAGCGACAGCAGCCGCAGCCGGACGGGGTCCGCCATGGCCTTGAACAGCTTCGACAGCTCCGCGGCCTGGTCCTCGCTCAGCGGCTCACGGGCGAGCGGTGAGCAGCAGGCGTCCATCGCGACTAGGGGCAGCTGTTTCGGCATGCGTCTATCTTGACAGGCTTCTAAGTAGAGGGCAATCTAAGTTTCTGTTTCGATGGATATCTATTCAAGGAGGACGCGATGGCACGGGTACAGCTCGCACTGCGGGTGGGGGACCTCGAAGGCTCGATCGACTTCTACTCGAAGCTGTTCGGCACCGAGCCGGCCAAGCGCCGGGCGGGGTACGCCAACTTCGCCGTCGCCGAGCCCGCGCTCAAGCTCGTGCTGCTGGAGGGCGAGCCCGGCCAGGCGACGGTGCTGGACCACCTCGGCGTCGAGGTCGAGACGACAGATCAGGTCAGCGAGGCGAGCAAGCGCCTCACGGGCGAGGGCCTGGAGACGCTGACCGAGGACGACACGACGTGTTGCTACGCGGTGCAGGACAAGGTGTGGGTGCACGGTCCCGGCCAGGAGCCGTGGGAGGTCTACACGGTCAAGGCCGATTCCCCGACGTACGGCACCGGCAGCGCGGCCCTCGCGGCCGCCTGCTGCACGTCCGAGGACAACACCGCCCAGCCGGAGGGTTGCTGCTCCTGAGCGTCCGTCACTGATCGAGCGTCAGTTGCCGGCGGTGGAAGCCGAAGTGCTGCGTGGGGAACCGGTACACGTCGGCCAAGGTCATGTGGTCGCGGAAGAACGGGTCCCACCGCGTCGGGTAGTGCATGCCGCGGGCGAGGGCGTCGTCGGTCTCGCGGTCGAGACGGCGGTGCAGCGCCGCGATCGTCCGGTCGAACAGCGCCCGCATCCACCGCCTCGGCAGCACCGTGCCGCCGAGCCAGGAGCCGGCGAAGTTGACCGCGTCGAACGGCACCGTCACGGCGTTCAGCACCCGGGCGAACCCGCGGCTCGCGCCGTCGGGCAGGCGGCCGAACAGCCGCACCAGGCCCGACAGGGCGCGGATGATCAGGTAGCCGAGCAGCATGTGGAACAGCAGCTGGCGGTTGGTCCACCGCGTACCCGCGCTGGGTCGCCGCAAGTCCGCCGGGCTCGCGCTGTCCAGCAGCTCGTGGAAGGTCCTGCGCGCTTGCTCCAGTTCCGCGTGAACGGCCGCTTTGTCCACCCTCGCAGTGTCCGCCGCACCCGCCGGGACGGCCAACCGGGCATTCCGGCAAAACCGTCCCGGCGAGCCGCGGTCTTCTCTAAGGTGCCCCCATGCCGGTCTGGGTGACGATCATCACGGCGGTCCTGGGGTCGACGCTGCTGTCCGCTGTGGTCAGTTCGCTCGTCACCTACCGCCTCAAGCGCCGCGAAGAAGCGAGGCTCAGCGCCTCGGCCGAGCTCGAACGGGACCTCCGGACGGCGGAGCTGTTCGTCAAGCTCATGGACCTCGCCAACGCCCGCGGACCGGCCCTCCTGGTCGAACCGATCGCGAAGGCCGTCTCCGAGCACGCCGTGTTCACCGACGCCCTGAACGCCGCCGAGCCCGGCGGGGCGGACCTGGAGCTGGTGAAGGCGCTGGCCAAAGTGGCGGTGGTCAACGGGCCGGTCGGGGGCGCGGCCCAGGCCGCGGCGGCCGAACTGGTCGCTTCGCTGGCGGATCGGCACGAGCACCTGCGCCCCGCGGCGATCCTGGGTCTCACCGAGGTCGGGAAACTCGTCCCCGAGCTGGACCTGCGGCACTGGCTGGACCGGTGGGAGGGGCCGGCAAGCCGCCGGTCGGAGCCCTTCCGGGTGCATTCCCCGCGCCCGTGACCACCCTCCTTGCACGACTGGCACTCACGTGGCTAGAGTGCTAATCGCACGGCCCGACAGCCCCGGCACCCGCGACGGCGGGGGTGGTAGAGCCGTAACCACATCCTGCCAACGCTTTCGACGACCGTGGAGGTCAACCCGGTGAGCGTGAACATCAAGCCGCTCGAGGACAAGATCGTTGTCCAGACGAGCGAGGCCGAGGAGACGACCGCTTCCGGCCTCGTCATCCCCGACACCGCCAAGGAGAAGCCCCAGGAGGGCAAGGTTCTGGCCGTGGGCCCGGGCCGGATCGACGACAAGGGCAACCGCGTCCCGCTGGACGTGAGCGTCGGCGACGTCGTCATCTACTCGAAGTACGGCGGCACCGAGGTCAAGTACAACGGTGAGGACTACCTCATCCTGTCCGCCCGCGACGTGCTGGCCGTCATCAACTGACGTCCGCTCGCAGCGCAATGACGCCCCGGGCCCCGCAGCAAGCCGGGGAGCGGGGCGTTCTTGCGTTCAGAGAAAGGTAAGCGGAACACGCTATGCCCAAGCAGATCAGTTTCGACGAGGACGCTCGTCGCGCGCTGGAGCGCGGGGTGAACAAGCTCGCCGACGCCGTCAAGGTCACCCTCGGCCCGCGCGGTCGCCACGTCGTGCTCGACAAGAAGTTCGGCGGCCCGACCATCACCCTCGACGGCGTGACCGTCGCCCGTGAGATCGAGCTCGACGACCCGTTCGAGAACCTCGGCGCGCAGCTCGCCAAGAGCGTCGCCACCAAGACCAACGACGTCGCCGGGGACGGCACCACCACCGCGACCGTGCTCGCGCAGTCGCTGGTGAAGGTCGGCCTGCGCAACGTCGCGGCCGGCGCCAACCCGACCTCGATCGGCCGCGGCATCGAGGCCGCCGCGGAGAAGGTCATCGAGGTCCTCAAGGCCAAGGCCACCCCGGTCAAGGGCCGCGAGAACATCGCCCAGGTCGGCACCGTGACCTCCCGCGACGCCAACATCGGCGCCCTGCTCGGCGAAGCCGTCGAGAAGGTCGGCGAGGACGGCGTCATCACCATCGAGGAGTCGTCGACCCTGGCGACCGAGCTGGTGATCACCGAGGGCGTCCAGTTCGACAAGGGCTTCCTCTCGGCGCACTTCGCGACCAACCCGGAGGAGCAGAAGGCGATCCTCGAGGACGCCCTCATCCTGCTCGTCCGCGAGAAGGTTTCGTCGCTGGCCGAGCTGCTGCCGGTGCTCGAGAAGGTCGTCGAGGCCAAGAAGCCGCTGCTGATCATCGCCGAGGACGTCGACGGCGAAGCGCTGTCCACCCTCGTGGTGAACTCGCTGCGCAAGACGATCACCGCCGTCGCGGTCAAGGCGCCGTTCTTCGGCGACCGCCGCAAGGCGTTCCTGGACGACCTCGCGGTCGTCACCGGCGGCGAGGTCATCTCCGCGGAGATCGGCCGCAAGCTGTCCGACGTCGACCTCGGCGCGCTGGGCAAGGCCCGCCGGATCGTCGTCACCAAGGACGACACCACGATCGTCGACGGCGCCGGCACCAAGGACGCCATCGCCGGGCGGGTCGCGCAGATCCGCAAGGAGATCGAGACGACCGACTCCGACTGGGACCGCGAGAAGCTGCAGGAGCGGCTCGCGAAGCTCGGCGGCGGCGTCGCGGTCATCAAGGTCGGCGCGGCCACCGAGACCGAGCTGAACGAGCGCAAGCACCGCATCGAGGACGCCGTGGCTTCGACCAAGGCGGCCGTCGAGGAGGGCATCCTGCCCGGCGGCGGTTCGGCGCTGGTCCACGCGGTCAAGGAGCTCGACGGCGGCCTCGGCCTCGAGGGCGACGAAGCGACCGGTGTCCGCATCGTGCGCGACGCGCTGTCCGCCCCGCTGTTCTGGATCGCGACCAACGCGGGCCACGAGGGCGCGGTCATCGTCAACAAGGTGCAGGAGCAGAGCTGGGGCCACGGCTTCAACGCCGCCACCGGCGAGCTCACCGACCTGCTGGCCGCCGGCATCGTCGACCCGGTCAAGGTGACCCGGTCCGCGGTGGCGAACGCCGCTTCGATCGCGCGTCTCGTGCTGACGACGGAGTCGTCGGTCGTCGAGAAGCCGGCCGAGGAAGAGCCCGCCGCGGCGGGCCACGGCCACTCGCACTGACGTGGTTCGCGAAACGGGGCAGCACTCGTGCTGCCCCGTTTTTCGTGCCCGGAACAGCACGGAGGGCGGCACCCCACCCGGTGCCGCCCTCCGATGTCTGTGGGGCGCTCAGCCGCCGGACATGCTGAGCGCGCGTTTGTCGGACTTGATGAGGTGCTCGCGTTCCGATTCCGAGAGCCCGCCCCAGATGCCGTAGGGCTCGTGCACCGCCAGCGCGTGGCTGCGGCACATCTCCAGGACGGGGCAGCTCAGGCAGACCGCCTTCGCCCTGGCCTCCCGCCGTGCCCGCGCCGGGCCGCGCTCGCCGTCCGGGTGAAAGAAGGACGCGCTGTCCATCCCCCGGCACGACCCTTCGAGCTGCCAGTCCCACATGTCGGCGTTGGGTCCTGGGAGCCTGCGCGTGTCTGCCATCCTGACCGCCTCCGTCAATCGGTCGATGCCGCTAGCTGCTCTGCTGTGGTGCCGATACTCCATTCGGTGCAACGGCCGTAACGTTAGAAGCGCGCCAATAGTTGTTCAAGCGATCCGGCCCGATTCAGCCGTTAGGCATCCCCCGGATGTGTGAGCAGGGATTTCGCCTCCGGTTGCCGACCCCGCGGTCTGCCTGGATATTGAGGCTCGTGGGAGCTGGGTCGGGCACCGAAGAACCCACCCTGCCGGTGGCCTCGGTCGCCCGCCGGCTCGGGGTCGCGCCGTCCACCCTCCGAACCTGGGACCGCCGCTACGGGCTCGGCCCGAGCAGGCACACCGACGGCCGCCACCGCCGCTACGGCACCTCCGACATCGGCCGGCTCGAACTGATGCAGCGCGCGTTGCTGAGCGGCGCGTCGACGGCCGAGGCGGCGCGCTACGCGCTGGAGCAGATGCCGCGCACCGGCCCGCCGCAGCCATCGGAGCCGTCGGAGCCCACCGACTCCTCGGCGGCCGACGACGCCCTGGAGGTCCGCTCCCGCCTGGCTCGCCGGTTGAGCACGGCGGCGCTGGCGATGGACGTCGGCGCGGTCCAGCGCATGCTCGCGGACACGATCGCCGAGCTGGGCGTCCTCCCGGCGTGGACGGGCGTGATCGAGCCGGTCCTGTCGGCCCTGGGGGCGCGCTGGCGCGGCGCGAGCGCGGGGGCGGAGGTCGAGTACCTGCTGGCGGAGTGCGTGTTCGCGGCGCTGGTCCGGGCGACGCCGGTGCTCGACGAGCCGCGCAACACCCGCCCGGTCCTGCTGGGCTGCGTCCCGGAGGAACGCGACACGATGCCGATGTACGCGCTGGCGGCGTCGCTGGCCGGCCGCCGGATCGGGGCCCAGCTGTTCGGGGTCCCGCTGCCGGCGGAGGTGCTGGCGGTGGCGGTCCGCCGGAGCGCACCGGCGGCGGTGGTGCTGTGGGCGCACCGGCGGGGCGTGGCGGACACGCGGTTGTTCGCGCGGGTGTCGCGGGGCCGGCAGCGGAGCCGGTTGTTCGCGTGCGGGCCGGGGTGGGACCCGACGGGGCTGCCGGACAAGGTGGAGCTGCTGACGGACCTGCCGGGCGCGGCGGACCGCATCGAGCACGTCCTGGTCGGCGCGCCCCGGTGATCCGTCACTTCGATCATGTTTCTGTCGGTGGGAACCGCTAGAAAGGACGGGTGCACGAACCCGCCCTGAGGGCCGCCGCGTTCGGGAGTGATCCGCTGCCCGATCCCGCCGTCACGCGCGGCCGCGGCACCCCGCGGGAACGGCTGCTCTCCGCCATCGTGCTCGGCGCCCAGGGCCGGTACGCGGCCGCTGCCACCCTCTTGGACGGCCTCCGGCGCGAGAAAGACCCCGTCCTCGCCTCCCTCGCCGCCAGCACCCTCGGCGCCCACCGGCGGCAGCTCGGCGGCCACCGCCACGCCCGGGCCCTCGACGGCGAGGCCCTCGCCAAGGCCGCCGCCCTGGACACCGGGCACGACCCCGATGGCCTCGACGCCGCCGGTGCGCGGGCCGACGCCCTGCTCGGCCTGGCCGCCGACAACCTCGCCCTGGGCCGCCAGCGAGCCGCACGGAGGCTGGCCGCCCGGGCCGCCGAGCAGCACGCCGGGTGGCGGGCCTGCGTCCGCGGGGGCTGGGTCGGTGCCGAGATCGAGCTCGCCGCTGGTCAGGGCGCCGCCGCCGTGGCACCCGCCGAGCGGGCTTTCGAAACCGCCGTCGCGCGGGGTGCGCGGCGGCACGCCGTGAAATCCGGGATTGTGCTGGCCGTCGCACTGGGGGCCGCCGGTCGTCCCGATCACCGGAAGATTTCGGACGGTCTTGTCGGAAACGCAATGGCGACCGCCGAGGAATGCGAACTGCTTTCACTTTTGTGGCCGGCGGCGCTCGTCATGGCCGATCTGCGCCCAGGACACGCCGAGGAGTATCGATTCAGAGTGGCAGAGGTGTTGCACGCAGTGTTACGAAGCGCAGATCCTTGCGGGAGGAGGATCGCGGGGGAATCGCCATGGGTGCCCGCCCCGGGTGGTTGAGCCGTCGGAATGGGCTGTTCCGGCATCCGGGCTAAGAAACTTCAAAAAAAGCCACCGGATCGTGTCAAGGTTCGGGCTAAAGCGTCCGATAGGGGAAGTGGAATGTCACCCGGCTGCAGGAAGGAAACCCCGTGACGACGGTCTTGATCTGCGACGACCGACGCAGTGTCCGTGAAGGGCTCACCCGAGTGATGTCCGCGGTCCCTGGGGTCAGTCGCATCGACTGCGTAGCGCACGGTGACGAGCTGCTGGCCCGGTACTCCCGTCAGCCCGTCGACGTCGTGCTGGTCGGGACGCAACGCGCGGTCCCGACAGGTGTCGAAGCCACCCGGCGGCTCGTCTCGGCCAACCCCCAGGCGAACGTCATCGTCTTCGGCGCCCCGGACGACGCGGGCAGCATCGCCGCCGCGATCGCCGGCGGTGCCCGCGGCTACCTCCGCTGGGACGCGTCCCGGCCGGAGCTGGTCGCCGCGCTGGCCCACACCCTGGCGAGCACCTCGGTGCCCGCGCCCCGTCAGCCGTCCGACCCGGGCGTCCAGCTGACCGAGCGCGAGCTTCAGGTGCTCCGCGGGATGAGCCAGGGCAAGAGCAACGGCCAGATCGGCCGCGAGCTCTACCTGTCCGAGGACACGGTGAAGACCCACGCCCGGCGGCTGTTCCGGAAGCTCGGCGTGCGCGACCGCGCGCAGGCCGTGGCCCACGGCTTCCGCCGCGGCCTGGTCAGCTGACCCGTCGCTCTCCCCGTTCCTGACACGGCCGGTTTACAGGTGACGACGGGCCAGGGCGCACCGCCCTGGCCCGTACCTGTGTGGTCCCCATCACACTCCGGCGCCCACTCGGGCAGCCCCCGGGGCGGATCGCCGCCCCGGTCACCGTCCCTCCGACGGATCTCGTACCCGTGACGCCGCTCGCTCGTTGAATCGGCGAAGAAGACCGCGGGTCTGCACGACGAACCGTATTTCCGCGCCTCACGGGGCCGCGGCACGCCCGGGAGCACCGCGCGCGCCGCTCCGCCGGGGGCCGCAGGTACGGTAGCGGTCTCCGGTGCGCGGTGGAGGCGACCACGGGCCGGGTTCTTTGCTCACCTACACGTAACACTGGGACTGTTGTCTGCGATGGCCAATGTGGGGGATGGACTGGATGAGCCGGTCGCCGCTGCTGTCGAGGGAGATCCCCAGGCAGTGGAGCGGCTGCTGGCTGCTATCCGTCCACTGGTAGTGCGGTATTGCCGCGCTCGGGTTGGCAGGCAGGAGCGATCGTTCGCTTCGGCGGACGATGTTGCGCAGGAGGTGTGTCTCGCGGTGCTAACGGCATTGCCCTCGTACCGCGACCAAGGCCGCCCTTTCCTGGCGTTCGTCTACGGGATCGCCCAGCACAAGGTGGCCGACGCGCACCGCGCGGCGGCGCGCAACCGAGCCGAGCCGGTGGCCGAGATCCCCGATGAGGTCGAAGGCGGGGTAGGCCCCGAGCAGCGGGCGCTGCAAGGTGAGCTGAACGAGCGGATGTCCCAGTTGTTGCAGGTGCTGCCGGACAAGCAGCGGGAGATCGTGGTGTTGCGCGTGGTCGTCGGCCTGTCGGCGGAGGAGACCGCGGACGCGGTCGGCTCCACGCCCGGCGCCGTCCGCGTCGCCCAGCACCGCGCCCTCGCGCGGCTGAGAAAGGTCCTGGCCGCGGAGGAGGTGATCTGAGTGACCGGTCACGAGAAGGGTTACGAGCCCGACGACGTGTTCGGTAGTGGCTTGTCCTCGTCGGAGGCGGAGTTCGCCGCCGACCTGTCGGCCGTCCAGGCGGACGACGCGCTGCTCGACGCCCTCGGCGGGTCCGATCCGGCCCTGGCCGACGGCCTCGGCGACCAGGAGCTCAACGCGTTGCTGGTGGCGTGGCGAAGAGACATCGACAGCGAGCCGCTGGCCGAGCTGGTCGACGTCGACACCGCCGTGCGGACCGTCACCACCGCGAGTCTCGCGAAACAGCACGCCTCGAGCGGACGCCGCCGCAGGCTGCTCGTCCCGGTCGCCGTCGCCGCCGCCGTGCTGGCGATCGCGTTCACCGGCACCGGGCTGGCCGCGCGCTCCGCGCAACCGGGCGACACCCTCTGGGGCCTGGCGAAGGTCCTGTACTCCGATCACACCCGCTCGGTCGAGGCCGCCGCGAACGCGAAGCTCGACCTCGAGAAGGCCAACCTGGCCATCGCCGGCGGCAACCTCGACGCCGCCCGCGAAGCCCTCGACGCCGCGCAGGCCGCGCTGTCGCAGGTCAGCGACGAGGACAACCGCGACCAGCTGCTGGAGCAGCACCGGCAGCTCGCCGCCCAGCTCCAGAACCCGGACGCGCCGGTCCAGGGCCCGACCCAGACCACCCCGACGCAGGTGCCGCCCGGCGCCACGTCGGTGCAGGTGCCGCCGGCCGGCTCGGCGACGTCGATCCCGGGCAGCGGCAGCGGCACCACCAGCCTGCCGGGCACCGTGACGCCGACCCCGACGCCCCCGCCGCCGACCACCACCCCGCCGCCGCCGACCACCGAGGTCCCGCCGACCACGACGGCCGCGAGCGGCAACGACCCGGGCACGAACACCGGGCGCAGCGAGGCGTCAGCCGGCAGCCAGAGCGTCGGCGAAGGCCAGTAGGACCACAGCGAAAAGGCCCTGGTGAGGAAACTCACCAGGGCCTTTTTCAAGGGTTCAGTAGGCGCTTTCGTTGGCCGTCACGCCGTCGGCGAAGCCCCGGCAGTAGTCCCAGCTCACGTAGTCGCCGGGGTTCGGGTCGTAGGCCGGCTCGTGCGGGCGCATCCGCCCGTCGGCCAGCAGCTGCTCCAGGCTGGCTCGCAGCAGGTGCCAGTCGTGGTAGTGCGGTTCGTCGCACTCGCCGCAGTCGACGACGATCCCGCGGACCCCGCGGGGCTCGAGGAGCGCCTGGTAGACGGCCAGATCGGAGAGGTCGGCCAGCAGCTCGGTGCGTTCGGAATCGCTGATCGGCTCGTCCAGCCGGTCCTCGGGGTCTCCGAAAGCGCGGGCCGGGTCGTCCGGGTCGTCCGCGAACGGGTCTGGAGGCAGGACATCGTGCGCCACGGCCTGCACGGTACCGGGCGGCCCCGGCGGCTCGCCCACCACCCGGGGCGGGGGCGCGAGCCGGATATCATGAGGGGAAGGCTCCGAGTCGCCACAGCGACCCCGCTCATCCCGCGCCAGGAAGGCCCTTCACCCGCTATGACCAGCGACGGCATCACCGCCCCCGTTCCGGCCAAGTTCGCCATGCTCGGCCTGACCTTCGACGACGTGCTGCTGCTGCCGGCGGAATCGGACGTGGTCCCCAGCGCGGTGGACACGAGCACCCGGCTGACCCGGAACATCACCCTCGGCATCCCGCTCGTGTCCGCCGCGATGGACACCGTCACCGAGGCGCGGATGGCGATCGCCATGGCCCGCCAGGGCGGCATCGGCGTGCTCCAGCGCAACCTGCCGATCGACGAGCAGGCCGCCGCGGTCGAGGTGGTCAAGCGGTCCGAGGCCGGCATGGTCACCGACCCGGTCACCTGCGCGCCCGACGCCACGCTGGCCGAGGTCGACGCGCTGTGCGCCAAGTTCCGCATCTCCGGTGTCCCGGTCACCGACGCCTCCGGCGCGCTGGTGGGCATCATCACCAACCGCGACATGCGGTTCGAGGTCGACCACAGCCGCCCGGTGTCCGAGGTCATGACGAAGGCGCCGCTGGTCACCGCGCAGGTCGGCGTCTCCGCGGACGCCGCGCTGGGCCTGCTGCGCCGGCACAAGATCGAGAAGCTGCCGATCGTCGACGGCGCGGGGAAGCTGCGCGGCCTGATCACGGTCAAGGACTTCGTGAAGACCGAGCAGTACCCGAAGGCGACGAAGGACCCGGACGGCCGCCTCATCGTCGGTGCCGCGGTCGGCGTCGGCCCGGACGGCCACAAGCGCGCGATGGCGCTGGCCGACGCGGGTGTCGACGTCCTGATGGTCGACACCGCGCACGGCCACTCCCGGGCGGTCGTCGACACGGTCGCGCTGCTGAAGAAGGAGCTGGGCGACGCGGTCGACATCGTCGGCGGCAACGTCGCGACGCGGGCGGGCGCGCAGGCGCTGGTCGACGCGGGCGCGGACGGCGTCAAGGTCGGCGTCGGCCCGGGCTCGATCTGCACCACCCGGATCGTCGCGGGCGTCGGCGTCCCGCAGATCTCCGCGATCTTCGAGGCCGACCAGGCGTGCCGCCCGGCCGGCGTCCCGGTGATCGGCGACGGCGGCATCCAGTACTCCGGCGACATCGCGAAGGCGATCGCGTCCGGCGCGTCCACGGTGATGCTGGGCAGCCTGCTGGCCGGCACCGCCGAGTCGCCCGGCGACCTGATCCTGGTCAACGGCAAGCAGTTCAAGGTCTACCGCGGCATGGGCTCGCTCGGCGCGATGCAGTCGCGGGGCCAGGCGAAGTCGTACTCGAAGGACCGCTACGCCCAGGACGACGTGCTGAGCGAGGACAAGCTGGTCCCCGAGGGCATCGAAGGCCGGATCCCGTTCCGCGGGCCGCTGGCCAACGTCGTGCACCAGCTCGTCGGCGGCCTGCGCTCGGGCATGGGCTACGCGGGCGCGAACACGATCGCGGAGCTGCAGGAGGCCCAGCTGGTCCGGATCACCGCGGCCGGCCTCAAGGAGAGCCACCCGCACGACATCACGATGACCGTCGAGGCACCGAACTACACCACCCGGTAGTCCGCCCTTTCGATCATTCCGCTCCTGGTCATGGGCCGCGAAACTCGGCCCATGACCAGGACTTCACGGCGGACCATGGTGGCGGTCGCGACGGCTGCCTTGCTCGGCGTCGGTGGTGGCGTGGCCGCGTCGGCGGATTCAGCCCCTCCTCAGGCCCAGGCGCAGTCGCCGGGCGAGCTGTGGAAGCGCACCGAGCTGTACTTCGGCACCGGCAAGCCGGACGGCACCGAGGTGACCGACAAGGAGTTCGCGGCCTTCTCCGACGCCGAGATCACCCCGGCCTTCCCGGACGGCTTCACCCGCCTCGACGGCAGCGGCCAGTGGCGCGGCGCGTCCGGCGCGATCGTGCGGGAGCACACCCACGTGGTCGTATTGCTCTACCCGTTCGCCGACCGGGATGCCGAGCGGGAGATCGAAGGCCTGCGCGCCGACTACGAAAAGCAGTTCCAGCAGGAGTCGGTACTGCGTTCGGACTCCGTGGAGAAGGTCTCCTTCTGAGTTCTCGTGACCTAGCGTGCTTACGGTAATCGGTCTATCGCCTTGCGTGCCCGTCGTAGTGTGCACTGAAGGGCATGACGGTCGGCCGCTTCACGCAGGTGCTGCGCAAGGTCTTCTTCACGGCCGTCGCGCTCGTGTCGCTGTTCCTCGGCGGCGTCGTCTGCCTCATGTGCCAGGTGCTGGCCGGCCGCGACGCGCCCACCTACCGCGCCGAAGGGCACGTCGTGTCCCACGAGCGGGGCGCGCTCCCGGTCGGCGGTGACGAAGACGCCGTCAGCCACACCATCGCGGTCGACGCCGGGAACCGGCTCTACCGGATCACGGCCGTCGGCCCCGGCCTGGACCTGCCCGCCGGGCAGCCGGTCGCGCTCGACGTCTCGACCGCGGACGGCAGCATCGCCTACCTGCTCGCCGGCGGCGCCGTGATCGACCTGCGGCCCGGCGTGGTGCGGCCGGTGCTGCTGATCTGCGCGGCCCTGCTCGCGCTGGGCGCGGTCTACTTCGGCGCGGTCCGGCTGCACGTCTACCCACCGGTCGCGACCTGGCTGGCCCTGGCGCTGGGCGCCCTGCTGGCGCCGGTCGCCGTGTTCGTGCGGGTGTAGCGCCCGGTTCCGCGCGGGTTTCAACCCCCGTGCGCAGGTCACCCACGCGGACTAGCGACAATGGGGCACGGCAGATTGTCGTCGTCGGAGGAGGCTTCACGTGCGGGACCTGGTCGAGATCGGGATGGGCCGCACCGCGCGGCGGGCGTATGACCTCGACGACGTCGAGATCGTGCCGTCGCGGCGGACCCGGTCGTCTTCGGTGGTGTCCACCTCCTGGCAGATCGACGCCTACCGCTTCGACCTGCCGCTCGTCACGCACCCGACGGACGCGATCGTCTCGCCCGGCACCGCGGTCGCCGTGGGCGAGCTGGGCGGCCTGGGCGTGCTCAACGCCGAGGGCCTCTGGGCACGGCACGCCAACGTCGAGGACGCCATCTTCCAGCTGGTCCGCGCGGCCGAAGACCTCGAGGACCCGACCGCGGTCGGCCGCGTGCTGCAGGAGCTGCACGCCGCGCCGATCCGGCTCGACCTGCTGAGCGAGGCCATCAAGACCGTCCGCGAGTCCGGCGTCACGGTCGCCGCCCGCGTCAGCCCGCAGCACGCCGCCGAGCTGACCCCGGACCTGATCGCGGCCGGCGTCGAGATCCTCGTCGTGCAGGGCACGATCATCTCCGCCGAGCACGTGCAGCGCGACGCCGAGCCGTTGAACCTCAAGGAGTTCATCGGCCGCCTGGACGTGCCGGTGATCGCCGGCGGCGTCAGCGACTACCGCACGGCGATGCACCTCATGCGCACCGGCGCCGCCGGCGTCATCGTCGGGCACGGCTACACGCCCGGCGTCACCAGCACCGACCGCGTCCTCGGCATCGGCGTCCCGATGGCCACGGCGATCATCGACGCCGCGGCCGCCCGCCGCGACTACCTCGACGAGACCGGCGGCCGGTACGTGCACGTGCTCGCCGACGGCGGCATGACGGTGTCGGGTGACATCGCGAAGGCCATCGCGTGCGGCGCGGACGCCGTCATGCTCGGCTCCCCGCTGGCCGCCGCGTCGGACGCGCCCGGGCAGGGCCTCTACTGGACGGCGGCGGCCGCGCACCCGTCGCTGCCGCGCTCGCGCGTGGCGGCCGGGCCGGACTACGCCGTCGACCTCAAGACCCTGCTGTTCGGGCCGTCGTCCGACGCGGAAGGTGTGGTGAACCTCTTCGGGGCGCTTCGCCGGGCGATGGCGAAGACGGGCTACTCGGACCTCAAGGAGTTCCAGCGGGTGGGCCTCACCGTCCGGCGGTGAGGTGCTCGAGGAACGCGGCGAACGCGGTCGCGGAGTAGACGAGGATCGGCCGGGGCACCGGGTGCTTGGTGTCCCGCACGCCGACCACGCCGGGCCCGGCGCCGATCTCGACGCAGGCGTTCTCCTCGAAGTGGCTGTGGCTCGACTTGCGCCAACCGGTGAGCTGCTGGGGGATCATCGTGGTCCCTCCCGGAAATCGTGTCCCGCCGACGGGTCTCGCCGACGTGGACATCGAGCACCTTGATGATTACCCACGATCATCTCCGGCGATGCGCCAAAACGGGTGACTGGCCGGTAACTTACCTCTGGTCAGAACCTGGACCCCGGGTTACGCTCCAGGTGTGACTGCCAGTAACACCACCACCAGTGCGGGTGGCCCCGACTACGACGTCGTCGTGGTGGGGTCGGGGTTCGGCGGCAGCGTCGCGGCGCTGCGGCTCACCGAGAAGGGCTACCGCGTAGCCGTCGTCGAGGCCGGACGCAGGTTCGCCGACGACGAGTTCGCGAAGACGTCGTGGGACCTGAAGCGCTACCTGTGGGCACCGCAGGTCGGCTGCTACGGGATCCAGCGCATCCACATGCTCAACGACGTCATGGTGCTGGCCGGGGCCGGTGTCGGCGGCGGCTCGCTGGTCTACGCGAACACGCTGTACCGGCCGCTCAAGCCGTTCTACCGCGACCGGCAGTGGTCCCACATCACCGACTGGGAAGCCGAGCTCGCGCCGCACTACGACCAGGCGAGCCGGATGCTGGGCGTCGTCACGAACCCCTCGATCACGCCGTCGGACGTCGTGATGCGCGACGTCGCGAAGGACATGGGCGTCGCCGATTCGTTCCACCCGACACCGGTCGGCGTGTACTTCGGCAAGCCTGGTTCGAAGGCGGCGGATCCGTACTTCGGCGGGGCCGGCCCCGAGCGCGTCGGCTGCACCGAGTGCGGCGCGTGCATGACCGGCTGCCGCGTCGGGGCGAAGAACACGCTGGTCAAGAACTACCTGTACTTGGCCGAGCAGGACGGCGCGAAGGTCATCCCGCTGACGACCGTGACGTCGGTCAAGCCGATCGACGGCGGCTACGAAGTCAGCCTGAAGAAGACCGGGACGACGTCCCGCCGGTTCCGGACGACGATCACGGCCGAGAAGGTCGTCTTCGCCGCGGGGACGTGGGGCACGCAGAACCTGCTGCACAAGATGAAGGACACGGGCACGCTGCCCAAGCTGTCGCACCGGCTGGGCGAGCTGACCCGGACGAACTCCGAGGCGATCATCGGCGCGGCCCGGACCGACGTCGACGAGAGCCGCAACTTCAGCCGCGGGGTCGCGATCACGTCGTCGATCCACCCGGACGAGAACACCCACATCGAGCCGGTGCGGTACGGCAAGGGCAGCAACGCGATGAGCCTGCTGCAGACGATCGCGACCGACGGCGCCTCGCCGGTCCCGCGCTGGCGGCAAGCCGTGAGCTTCATGGTCAAGCACCCGATCCAGGCGGCGAAGCTGCTCAACGGCTACCGCTGGAGCGAGCGCACGGTGATCCTGCTGGTGATGCAGAGCCTGGACAACTCGATCACGACGTACACGCGGCCCGGGCTGTTCGGCCGCCGCAAGTACACGTCGAAGCAGGGCCACGGCGAGCCGAACCCGAGCTTCATCCCGGCGGGCCACGAGGCCAACGAGCGCACGGCCGAGCGCATCGGCGGCATCGCGGGCGGCACGTGGGGCGAGATCTTCGACATCCCGCTGACCGCCCACTTCATCGGCGGCGTCCCGATCGGCGCCACGGCGGACGAGGGCGTGATCGACCCGTACCACCGGGTGTTCGGCTACCCGGGCCTGTCGGTGGTCGACGGTGCGGCGATCACGGCCAACCTCGGCGTGAACCCGTCCCTGACGATCACGGCCCAGGCAGAGCGGGCGTTCTCGTTCTGGCCGAACAAGGGCGAGGCGGACCAGCGCCCGGCGCAGGACTCGTCGTACGTCCGGCTGGAGCCGGTGGCACCGAAGAACCCGGCGGTACCCGCGGACGCCCCGGCGGCCCTGCGGTCCTCGTAGTCGCGGCGTTCCGGCGCTCAGGTCCGCTGAGGTCTTGAATGAGTCATTCAAGACCTCAGAAGACCTGAATGAGTCATTCAAGACGCGGCACCCGGCCGGCGATGCGCGACCCGCGCGCGAGCCGGCTACCGACCCCGGTACCCGCGGACGCCCCGGCGGCCCTGCGGCGGTCCTAAGATCGGGGCCGTGACGACGGCATCGGAAAAGGCGCACGCGCTCCTCGAGGGCATCCGGAAGCTCGACGACGAATGGGCCAAGGCCATCGGTGGCCTCGGCGAGCCCGAACTGCGTGCCCCCAGCGCGTTGCCCGGGTGGTCGCGGGCGCACGTCCTCGCGCACCTCGCGCGCAACGCCGATGGGCTGCAGAACCTGCTGACCTGGGCGAACACCGGGGTCGAGACGCCGATGTACGCCAGCCCCGAAGCCCGCGACGCCGACATCGAAGCCGGCTCCGAGCACCCCGCCGCCGACCTGCTCGCCGACTTCGTCGCCTCCGCCGGGCGCTTCGAGCAGTACGCCGCCGCCATGCCGGACGACGCCTGGGCGCGCGAAGCCCGCAACCGGCAGGGCCAGCCCGTCACCGGGGCCGTCGTCGCGCGGATGCGGCTGTCCGAGCTCGCCATCCACCTCGCCGATCTCGACCTCGGCTACGACCTCGACCGCGTGCTCGGCCTGCTCGGCCCGCTCGCCGACGACGTCGTCCAGCACGCGATCACCTCCCGGGCCGCGCACCTCCCCGCGTTGCGCCTGGTCGCGGACGGCTCCGAGTGGACGATGGGCGCCGCCCCCGGCGCGACGGTCCGCGGTACCAGCGGGCAGCTGCTCGCGTGGCTCAGCGGCCGCTCCGACGGCGCTGACCTCGACGGGGACGTTCCTCGCATCCCCGCCTGGGGCTGAACTGACTTCGGCCGTCCTCCGTGTAGTGATCAGGGGCGCGGAGGCCGGTGTCCGGCCCTAAACTGGGCGTCCCCGGCAGCGAGGAGTCCGATGTGGACAGCGTGAACCGCAGGACGTTCCTCCGGATCACGGGCGTCTCGGCGGCCGGTGCCGTCGCCGCCGCCTGCGGGCCGGGCACGCCCTCGACGCCGGTCGCGTCGAGCACGCCCGCCGCCCCCGTGACGTCCGGGCCGCCCGCCACGCGGCTGCCCACCGGCCCGCCGAACTGGGACGACCTGCGCGGCAAGCTGACCGGTGCCCTGCTGCGCCCGGGCGCCGACGGCTACGACACCGCCAAGCGCGCCTTCAACCCGCTCTTCGACGGCAACAACCCCGTCGCCGTGGCGTCGGCGGCGAACGCCAAGGACGTGCAGACCTGCGTCCAGGCCGCCGCCGGGCGCCTCACGCTCGCCGCGCGCAGCGGCGGCCACAGCTACGCCGGCTACTCCGTCCCCGAGAGCGGCCTGGTCATCGACGTCTCCGCGATGAACAAGGTGGACGTCCAGGGCACCCAGGCGGTGATCGGCGCCGGCGCGAAGCTGAAGGACGTCTACGCCGGCCTCGCACGGGCCGGGCGCGCGCTGCCCGCCGGCTCCTGCCCGACGGTCGGGATCGCCGGGCTGACCCTCGGCGGCGGCATCGGCGTGCTCGCCCGCAAGTACGGCCTGACCTGCGACCACCTGAGCTCCGCGCAGGTCGTCACCGCCGACGGCAAGCTGGTGACGGCGTCCGCGAGCTCCGAGCCCGACCTGTTCTGGGCGCTGCGCGGCGGGGGCGGCGGCAACTTCGGCATCGTCACCGAGTTCACCTTCGACACCGATCCCGCGCCGAACCTGACGGTGTTCTCGCTGCACTTCCCGGCCGGTTCCGCGACCGGCGTGCTCGGCGCGTGGCAGCAGTGGATCGCCGCGATGCCGCCGGAGCTGTGGGCCAACATCGTCCTCTCCGGTGGCTCGCCGGTGCAGTGCCGTGTCGGCGGCTGCTACGTCGGCGCGCCCTCCGGGCTCAACACCCTGCTCAACAACCTCACCGCCAACGCCGGCGCGCGGCCGACCCAGCGCACGGTCAAGGCCCTCGACTACCTCGGCGCGATGAACTACTTCTCCGGCAGCTCGGCCCGGCAGTCGTTCGTCGCGTCGTCGCGGATCATCACCAACCCGGTCGACCCGGCGAAGGTCGTCGCCCTCGCCGACGGCCGCGCGGGCATGGACCTGCTCATCGACGGCCTCGGCGGCAAGGTCGCCGAGCCGGCGAAGGACGCGACGGCGTTCTGGCACCGCGACGCGCTGGCGAGCGTCCAGATCTACGCGCCGGCGACGGGGAAGACCCGGGCGAAGGTGGCGGACTCGGTGGGCGAGGTCGTCGCGGGCCTCGCGGCGGCCGGCGCGGGCGGCGGGTACGTCAACTACATCGACCCCACCCTGCCCGACTGGCGAGCTGCCTACTACGGCGACAACTCCAAGCGGCTGGGAGACGTCGCCAAGAAGTACGACCCCAACAACGTCTTCCGGTTCGGGCAGGGTGTGATCGCCTAGAGGTCGATGCCGGTGAAGACCGTGACGCGCTCCTCGGTCAGGTCGTGCATCGCCGCGAGGACGCCTTCGCGGCCGACGCCGGAGCCCTTGACGCCGCCGTAGGGCATCTGGTCGGCGCGGTAGGACGGGACGTCGCCGATGATCACCCCGCCCACCTCCAGCTCGGCCGACGCGTGGAACGCCAGCTGGACGTCGGTGGTGAAGACGCCGGCCTGCAGGCCGTACGCGGATTCGTTGACCGAGCGGAAGGCCGCGTCCACACCGTCCACAACGGACACCGCGAGCACCGGCCCGAAGATCTCCTCGGCCCACGCCTTCGTGTCCGGCGGGACGTCGGTGAGCAGGGTCGGGGCGACGGTCGCGCCGTCGCGGGTGCCGCCGGTGAGCACCTTCGCGCCCGCCGCGACGGCCTCGTCGATCCACGCGACGATCCGCTCGGCCGCGGCTTCGTCGACCACCGGGCCGACGTCGGTGTTGCGGTCGTACGGGTCGCCCGTCCGCTGGGCCTCGACGGCTTCCACGAGCGCGGGCACGAACTCGTCCGCGACGGCGGCGTCGACGATCACCCGCTGCACGGCGATGCAGGACTGCCCGGCCTGGTAGTTGCCGAAGGTGGCGATGCGCTGCGCGGCGCCCTCGGGGTCGGGCCAGTCGCGCAGCACGACGGCCGCCGCGTTGCCGCCGAGCTCCAGCACGACGTGCTTGCGCGGCGCCGCGTCCTTCAACGACCAGCCGACCGGGCCGGAGCCGGTGAACGAGACGACGGGCAGCCGCGGGTCGGCGACGAGCTTCTGCGTCTCCTCGTTCCCCAGCGGCAGCACGGAAAACGCGCCTTCCGGCAGGTCCGTCTCGGCCAGGATCTCACCGAGGATCAGCGACGACAACGGCGTCCGCGGCGCGGGCTTGACGATGATCGGCGCGCCGATCGCCAGTGCCGGCGCGACCTTGTGCGCCACCAGGTTGAGCGGGAAGTTGAACGGCGCGATGCCGAGCACCGGCCCGCGCGGGACGCGGCGGGTCAGCGCCAGCCGCGCCTCGCCCGCCGGGTCGGTGTCGAGGCGCTGGACGTCGCCGCTGAACCGGCGGGCCTCCTCGGCGGCGATCCGGAACACCGACACCGCGCGCTTCACCTCGGCCTCGGCCCACTTGAGCGGCTTGCCGTTCTCGGCGGTGATGACCTCGGCGATCTCCTCGGCGCGGGCGGCGAGCACGCGGGACACGTGCTCGAGCGCGCCGGCGCGGACGTGCGCGGGGGTGGCGCGGAACTCGCGAGCGACCGACACGGCGGCGGTGACCGCGCGGTCGACCTGCTCCGGCCCCGGGACGGCGACCGTGGCGACCTCGCTGCCGTCGTACGGGTGGTGCACGACGAGGGTGGTGGCGCCCGGCTCCGGGCGGCCGGCGATCCAGGCGGGGCGCGGCTCGGGGGTGATCATGTCCATGCGTACCAACGTAATCCGAGCGGGGGACTCGCCGCCGGACCCCCACCCGGACGGGTCACGGCTTGATGAGCACCTTCAGCGCTTCGCGGTCCGCCATCGCGCGGTAGCCGTCCGGCACCCCTTCGACGTCGATCGTGCGGTCGAAGACGCGACCCGGCTGGTACTTGCCGTCGAGGACGTCCGGCAGCAGCTCGGGGATGTAGTGCCGCGCGGGCGCGACGCCGCCGGTGATCGTGACGTTGCGGCGGAACACGCCCACGCCGGCGGGGGCGTCCTCGTACTGCGGCAGCCCGACCCGGCTGACCGCGCCGCCCGCGCGCACGGCCCCGACGCCCATCTCGAACGCGCCCAGCGTGCCGACGCACTCGAGGACGGCGTGCGTGCCGCGGCCGTTCGTCAGCTCGCGCACCTTCTCGACGCCCTCGTCGCCGCGCTCGGCGACGACGTCGGTCGCGCCGAACTCGCGCCCGAGGTCGGTGCGGGCCCGGTGCCGGCCCATCAGGATGATCCGGTCGGCCCCAAGCCGCTTCGCCGCGAGGACGGCGGAGAGCCCGACGGCGCCGTCGCCGATGACCGTGACGTTCTGGCCCTGGCTCACGCGCGCCTTCACCGCGGCGTGGTGACCGGTGGAGAAGACGTCCGAGAGCGTCAGCAGGGACGCGAGCAGGTCGTCGTCCTCGGTGTGCGGGACCTTGACCAGGGTGCCGTCGGCCTGCGGGACGCGCACGGCCTCGCCCTGGCCGCCGTCGACGCCCTTCGCGCCCCAGCCGCCACCGTGCAGGCAGGACGTCTGGAGGCCTTCGCGGCAGAACTCGCAGGTGTTGTCGGACCAGACGAAGGGGGCGATGGCGAGATCGCCCTTCTTCAGCGTGGTGACGTCGGCGCCGGCCTCCTCGACGATCCCGAGGAACTCGTGCCCGATCCGGCGCCCGTGCTCGCGCGGCGGCATGTCGGCGTAGGGCCAGAGGTCGCTGCCGCAGATGCAGGACCGCACGACGCGCAGGACGACGTCGGTCGGCTCGGCCAGCTTCGGGTCCGGGACGGTCTCGACCCGGACGTCGCCGGCGCCGTAGATGACTGTCGCTCGCATGCTGGGGCCTTCCCGTGGTGGTTCGTGACAAACGTCGGGGGTGCGACGGCGGTGGCGCGCCTAGATTTTCGTCCATGACCACGCGCACCGCATCCCGCAACCCGTTCGCGGCCCTCGCCCCGGTGCGCCGCCGCCCGTACCTGACGGCTGTGGTCTTCGCGGTGACGCTGGCGTGCGGGATCGCGCAACTGGTGCACCCGCCGCTCTACGACGCGATGCACCGCGACGCGGCGCGCATCGACGCGGGCGAGTGGTACCGCCTGGTGACGGGCATGTTCTTCCAGGACGGCTGGGCGTTCGGCCTGACGTCGAACCTGGTCTGGCTGGCGGTGTTCGGCACGCTCGCCGAGCGCGTCTTCGGCCGCGGCCGCTGGCTCGTCCTGTACTTCGGCTGCGGCCTGTTCGGCCAGGTCGTGAGCTACCTGTGGCTCAACCCGGCCGGGGCGGGCAACTCGATGTGCGTGGCGGGCCTGCTCGGTGGGCTGGCGGCGGTCGTCATGGTGGCTTCGCGCCGCTACGGCGTGGTGCTGCCGGTCCAGTTCCGGGTGCTGGCGTTCGCGTTGCCGGTGCTGGCCGTGGTCGACACGGTCGTCCACGACAACCACGGCCTGCCGCTGCTGCTGGGGATGGCGCTGGGCTTCCTGCTCCTCCCGCGGCCCGGTCAGTCCGGGTAGCGGCCGCCGAGCCGGCACCAGTGCGCGACCAGGTGCGGCTGCGGCGGCACCGCGAGGAGGGCGGCGAGATCCGCTTCGGCCTGGCGGGCCGCTTCCTCGGTGCGCTCCCAGTCGCCGTCGTCGACACCGTCGCGCTGTTCCGCGGCGGCGATCCGGTCGCACCGCAGCTCGTCGGCCTTGCCCAGGTCCTCGGTGTGCCGGGCGTCGAGGACGATCCCGCTGCCCGAGCGCGCGCCGTAGCGGACGGCGATCCGCAGGAGGTCGTTGCTGAACGCGCGTGTCTCGGCGGGCACCCACGACAGCCGCTCCCAGTCGGGCGGCGGCTGGTCGTCGGCGCGGCAGACCACGTACCCCGGCACGTCACACCAGGTCACGACGCCGGTCGGACGGAGTCGGTAGAGCATGCGCGAGTCCCCCTCGGAGCTGTCCTCGATACCCGGTGAATCGGGCCGATGATGACTCCGCGTTACAGCTCACCGGTTGCGGTGGAGATCGCGCAGCAGCAGGACTTCGGCGCAGTGGTGGATCATCTCGCGGTGGATGTGCAGCACCAGCGTCGCCATCGGGTACTCCGCGTACGGGCCTTCCGCCGGGCCGCACGGCCGCGCCAGGGCTTCTTCGTCGAGGGACTTCACGCCTTCGACCCACCGGGCGTAGTACTCGTCGAGCAGCGAAATCGCCTCGGCGGCCGTCCCGGGGTACGGGTAGTCGTCGTACGTCATCGGCGGGCCGCCGAAGTGCGACGCCGACCGCATGCCCAGCACCCCGACCAGGACGTGGTTGAGGCGCCACGCGATCGTCGTGACCGGCGGCGGCGTCGGCTCGGGGAACGCGAAGTCGATGGTGAACGGGCCCGTGCCAGGCTCGTCGTCGGACTTGCGCGGCCGCACGGTCCAGCAGTCCGCGACGGGCTCCCAGAAGTACTCGTCGTCGGTGAGGCCCTCGAGCTTCGGTCGCGTGTGGATGTTCCAGTGGAAGTCGAGCTGGTCGGTCAGTTCCTTGGTCCAGTTCACAGCCATACCGGGGACCGTAGGCCCGATCGCGGACAGGGGCGGCCCTGAATCGGGAGTGACCGGGCCCACCTGGGACGATGGTGGGGAATCCCGCTTCTCGCCAGGAGGTCGCCAGGTGCCCAACCCCACCGGTCCGGTTCTCGTCGTGGACTTCGGGGCGCAGTACGCGCAGCTGATCGCCCGGCGCGTGCGCGAGGCGCAGATCTACTCCGAGGTCGTCCCGCACAGCGCGTCGACCGAAGAGATCCTCGCGAAGAACCCCGCGGCCATCATCCTTTCCGGCGGTCCGTCGAGCGTGTACGCCGAAGGCGCGCCGGGCATGGACCCGAAGCTCACCGAAGCGGGCGTGCCGATGTTCGGCATCTGCTACGGCCACCAGCTGCTGGCCAGCGCGCTCGGCGGCGTCGTCGAGCCGACCGGGGTGCGCGAGTTCGGCCGCACCGAGGTCCGCGTCGCCGGCGACGGCGGCGTTCTGCACGCCGGCCTGCCCGCGCACCAGCCGGCGTGGATGAGCCACAACGACAGCGTCACCAAGGCTCCGGAGGGCTCGGTCGTCACCGCGTCTTCGGACGGCGCCGAGGTCGCCGGCTTCGAGGACGTCGAGCGGCGCTTCGCCGGCGTCCAGTACCACCCGGAGGTCGCGCACTCGCCGCACGGCCAGGAGGTGCTGCGCCGGTTCCTGCACGACATCGCCGGCATCAAGCCGCAGTGGACGACGTCGTCGATCGTCGAGGAGCAGATCCAGCGGATCAGCGACCAGATCGGCGACGGCCGCGCGATCTGCGGCCTGTCCGGCGGCGTCGACTCCGCGGTCGCGGCCGCGTTGGTCCAGCGCGCCATCGGCGACCGGCTGACCTGCGTGTTCGTCGACCACGGCCTGCTGCGGGCGGGGGAGCGCACCCAGGTCGAGCGCGACTTTGTCGCCGCCACCGGCGTCAACCTGGTGACCGTGGACGCGCGCGAGCGCTTCCTGGACGCGCTGGCCGGCGTCACCGACCCGGAGCAGAAGCGCAAGATCATCGGCCGCGAGTTCATCCGCGTCTTCGAGCAGGCCGAGCGCGACCTCAAGGCGCAAGGCGACTACAAGTTCCTGGTCCAGGGCACGCTGTACCCGGACGTCGTCGAGTCCGGCGGCGGCGAGGGCACGGCCAACATCAAGAGCCACCACAACGTCGGCGGCCTGCCGGACGACCTCGAGTTCGAGCTGGTCGAGCCGCTGCGGCTGCTGTTCAAGGACGAGGTCCGCCGCGTCGGCCTGGAGCTGGGCCTGCCCGAGACGATCGTCCAGCGGCAGCCGTTCCCCGGCCCCGGCCTGGGCATCCGCATCATCGGCGCGGTCGACCAGGAACGCCTCGACACCCTCCGCGCGGCCGACCTCATTGCCCGCGAGGAGCTGACCGCGGCCGGGCTGGACCGCAGCATCTGGCAGTGCCCGGTGGTGCTGCTCGCCGACGTCCGCAGCGTCGGCGTCCAGGGCGACGGCCGGACCTACGGGCACCCGGTGGTGCTGCGGCCGGTGTCGTCGGAGGACGCGATGACCGCGGACTGGACGCGCCTGCCCTACGACGTCCTCGAGCGGATCTCCACGCGCATCACCAACGAGGTCGCGGAGGTCAACCGGGTGGTCCTGGACGTGACGTCCAAGCCGCCGGGCACCATCGAGTGGGAATGAGTCCACTGTAGACAAGGCTCGAGGCCCCGGCGTGGGATCCGGGGCCTCGAGGGATTTCGGTGCTAGCGGCGGCGTTTGCCGAACGACGCGCCGAGGAGCAGCAGCCCCACGAGCACCGCGCCGCCGGCGACCACCCAGCGGAAGTCGAACTGCGGCAGCCAGCTCGCGCCGTCCGAGAGGACGTAGGCGGAGATCAGCAGCGTCGCGATCCCGACGATCAGGGTGAAGACGTCCACGCCGCGCTTCGCGGGCGGCTGGGTTTCCGTGGCGTTGTCGTAGGCGTAGGGGTTCTGTTCAGCCACGGCGCACCTCCACGCTGCCCACGCTGTTCTTGACGTGCAGGGTGATCTGCTGGCCGCCCGGGCCGTCGGTGCCGTAGTCGACGCCGGTCAGCGCGTCCTGGCTGATGCCGTCGGTCTCGCGGTTGAAGCACTCCGCGTTGCCGGCACCGGTGCGGCAGTCGTAGGTGACGTCCGCGGTGTCCGGCACGGTGACGGTGGTGTCGCCCGCGCCGTTGATCACGCTGGTGGTGATCGGCGAGCCGGCGGGCAGCTCGGTCAGGTCGAGGTCGATGTTGCCGGCGGCGTGCTGGTAGAGCGGCTTCACGTCGGTTACGGCGTGCGGGGTCTCCCGGAGGTCGCCCGCCCCGCCGCGGAAGTCGAAGTTCTCGAACGGCACGGTCGTCAGCACCATCCCGGCGATCGCCAGCGGCACGGCGAGGCCGATCAGGCCGCGCCCACCCCGGGCGAAGGCGCCGGTGACCAGCCCGATCCCGACGACGCCGAGCACCAGGCCGACGATGTGCTGCGCGGAGAACCAGCTCGCGCCGTTGAGGTTGGCCAGCACGCCACCACCGGCGGTCAGCACGGCGAGCGCGAAGGTCGCCGAGCCCACCTTGGAGTTGCGGCGCCGTTCGGGCCGCCGGTCGCGGTGGTGCATCGGCGGCGTGGGCGGAGGCGGTGGCTGCGTCGACGGCGGGTCGGGCAGGTCCCAGCCGGCCGGGTCCGCGGCGAGCGGGTCCCAGCCCGGCTTCGCCTCGGGGGCGGCCGTGGCCGTGTCGGTCATGGTGAAGGCTCCGTTCCCGGTGAAGGCTCGAGTCCGCGGGACGACCGGTGCGGGCCGGTTCTCCTGGCCGCGGTTGCGGTGCAGCAGGTAGAGCGCGATGGCGATGAGCGCGAAGGAGATGAGGGCCCCACCGTCGAACCACGAGCCGCTGAAGGAGCCCCCGACGCTGACAACGGTGAGCACGCAGAGAACGACGGCGAAGGCGGGCGACACCGACGACCGGCCGCGCCCGATCAGGCTTTCGAAGCCGGAGACCTCGTCGCTCTCCCCGGGCAGGAACAGCCACCCCAGCAGGTAGAAGGGAACCCCGAAGCCCCCGAAGATCGTGGCGACCACCAGGGCGACCCGCACGACAACGGGATCGATCCCGTACCGGTACCCGATGGCCGCGGCAACGCCGGCCACCTTCCGCCCGGCGTGCGGCCGCCGCGGCCGGCTGACCCAGAAGTCCTTCACGGTCTCCTCGAAGCCGTTCAACGGACTCGGCTTCGGTGCCCGCGTCTCACTCGCACCACTCATACCGAAGAGCATGCGCGATCCGTGGCCGGCGGACATCCGGGATGGTCCCTGAGGTTTCCCGGAGGCGCGGGGCTCCGGGAGCGGATCAGGGGCTTCCCTGATGGAAGCGCACGCCCGCGCGTGTGACCATGGACGACGTGCAAGAAGCCCTCGACCACGTCGCCACCGATCAGGTGACCGTTCCGGACAAGCCCAAGATGTTCCGGCGCCGGTCCGGGCGGGCGATCGCCGGGGTTGCCGGTGGGCTCGCCGATCACCTCGGGGTCCCCGTCGTCTGGGTGCGGACCGCCTTCGCGCTGCTCGCCGCCCTCAACGGGGCCGGCCTGCTCGCCTACGGCCTCCTCTGGGTCTTCGTCCAGCAGCAAACCGAAGAAACCGCGAAGGCGCCGACGTCGAAGGAACGCCAGCAGGCGTTCGGCCTGATCGCGCTGGGGGTCGGCCTCGCCGTCGCCAGCGGGACGCTCACCGGGTTCATCAGCGGCTGGGTCGCCGTGCCGCTCGCCGTCGCCATGATCGGTCTCGCGGTCGTCTGGCGGGAGGCCGACGAGTCGCAGCGCCGCCGCTGGCGGGTCGGGGCCAAGGACGGTTTCGCGGGCGCCTTCCTCGGCGGGGGTGGCTGGTCGGCCGCGATCCGGATCGTCGCCGGCGTCGCGCTGGTCATCACCGGCATCACCGTGGTCGTCCTGCGCAGCGGCACGCTCGACCAGGTCCAGTTCGCCCTGATCGCGGTTCTCGCGACGCTCATCGGGGTCGCCGTCCTGACCATCCCGTTCTGGCTGCGGCTGGTCCGCGACCTGTCCGACGAGCGCAAGGCCCGCATCCGCACCGACGAACGCGCCGAGATCGCCGCCCACCTGCACGACTCCGTCCTGCAGACGCTGGCCCTGATCCAGAAGCAGAGCGAGCAGCCCCGCGAGGTGGCCCGGCTGGCGCGCAGCCAGGAACGCGAGCTGCGCGGCTGGCTCTACGGCCCGAACGGCTACGGCAAGCCCGTCGAGACCGCCGAAGAGGCGAGCGGCCAGCTTTCCGAAGCCCTCGCGACGGCGTGCGGCGAGGTCGAGGACACCTTCGCGATCTCCGTCGGCCAGGTGGTCGTCGGCGACGCCGAGCTGGACGACTCGCTCGTGGCGCTGGTCCAGGCCGCGCGCGAAGCGATCGTCAACGCGGCGAAGCACGCGGGCGTCGAGGAGGTCAGCGTCTTCGCCGAGGTCGAGCCGACGGCGGTGACGGTGTTCGTCCGCGACCGCGGCAAGGGCTTCGACCCCGACCTCGTCCCGGACGACCGCCACGGCCTCGCCGACTCGATCCGCGGCCGGATGACCCGCCACGGCGGCACGTGCAAGGTGCGCACCGCGCCGGGGGAGGGCACCGAAGTGCAGCTCGCCATGCCGGTGAAAGCGGGCAAGGGGGCAGCGTGAGGCGGCTATGCTCGAACTCGTGACTGACACCCAGCGCGAACCGGTGAAGGTGTTCCTCGTCGACGACCACGCGCTGTTCCGCGCGGGGGTCCGCACCGAGCTCGACTCGATCACCGACGAGGTCCGCGTGGTCGGCGAGGCCGGCTCGGTGGCGGAGGCGGTGGCCGGGATCGCCCGGACCAAGCCCCAGGTGGTGCTGCTCGACGTCCACATGCCCGACGGCGGCGGCGCCGAGGTCCTGCGCCGGGTCCGGCCGGAGCTGCCGGACGTGGTGTTCCTGGCACTGTCGGTGTCGGACGCGGCGGAGGACGTCATCGCGGTCATCCGCGCCGGCGCGCGCGGCTATGTCACGAAGACGATCTCGTCGAAGGAGCTGGTCCGCGCGGTGGTCCGCGTGGCCGACGGCGACGCGGTGTTTTCGCCGCGGCTGGCGGGGTTCGTGCTGGACGCGTTCGCCGACCGCCCCGGTTCGGCGCCGATCAACGACCCCGAGCTGGACCTGCTGACACCCCGGGAGCGGGACGTCCTGCGGCTGCTGGCGCGCGGGTACGCGTACAAGGAAATCGCGTCGGAGCTGTTCATCTCGGTGAAGACGGTCGAGACGCACGTGTCGAGCGTCCTGCGGAAGACCCAGCTCTCGAACCGCTACGAGCTCTCCCGCTGGGCGTCCGACCGCCGCCTGGTGTAACCGCTCAGTCCGCCAGGGGAGCGAGAGGCCGGGGCGCGCGTCCGGCGGTGTCGTCACCAAGCCCATCCGCTTGGTCACCGGACACGTCCGAAGCCCCTCGCTCCGGCTTCTGGAGGCGGGTCAGCGCGACCCCGCCGAGGACGACCACCATCCCCGCGATCACCCGCGCGTTCAGCTGCTCGCCCAGGAACACCGCGCCCAGCAGCACCGAAACCACCGGCAGCAGATACCCGACCATCGAAGCCGCCACCGCGCCTTCGCTCGCCAGTAGCTGGTAGTTCAGCGCGAACGCGATCCCCGTCGACCCGAGCCCCAGCACCAGCACGGCCAGCAGCGGCCCGGCGGAGACGTGCACCGGCGTCAAGCCACCCACCGGCAGCGCCAGCACCAGCATCCCGCTGGCCAGCAGCATCTGCCCGGCCGCGACCGCGTACGGCGACGACGTCGAATCCGACAGGTACTTGCCCTCGTAGACGAACGCGAAGCCGTAGCTCGCCGCCGCCGCGAGGCACGCCAGCGCGCCCCAGCTGAGCAGGCCCGACGCCTGCCACGGCGCGAAGATCAGCAGGATCCCGCCGAGGCCGACCAGCAGGCCCGCCAGCCGCGTCCCCGTCATCCGCGACGACGTCCCCATCAGCGGCGCCGCCAGCAGCACCCACAGCGGCGTCGTCGAGTTCAGCACCCCGGTGATCCCCGAGTCGACCGTCGTCTCGCCGATCGCGAACAGCAGGAAGGGCAGCGCGTTGTGGAAGAACGCCGCGACCGCCAGGTGACCCCACATCCGCCGGTCGCGCGGCAGGCGGGCGCGCTGCAGCCGGCACAGCACCAGCAGCATCGCCGCGCCGAGCACGAGCCGCGCCAGCACCAGCTGCACCGGCGAGAACATCCCCAGCCCCAGCTTGATCCAGAAGAAGCTCGACCCCCACATCAACGCCAGCGCGCCGATCCTCAGCAGGGTTTTCGTCTCGCCCACCCAGTCCTCCTTCTCCGATCAAGCGCCAGCTTCGCGCCGCCGAGACGTAAGGACAAGCGAAAATAACTGCAGGGACGCTTAAGCTCAGCTGTACGATCGGGACCATGCTCGACGTCCGCCGCATGCAGGTCCTCCGCGCCGTCATCACCAGCGGGTCGATCACCGCCGCCGCCCGCAACCTCGGCTACACGCCGTCCGCGATCAGCCAGCAGCTGTCGGCCCTGGAACGCGAGGCCGGCACCGAGCTGCTCGAACGCGTCGGCCGCGGCGTCCGGGCGACCCCGGCGGGCTCGCTGCTGTCCGAGCACGCCGAGAAGCTGAGCACCGAGCTCGCGAAGGCCGAAGCGGCGCTGACCGAGCTCAAGGAGGGCCGCACCGGCCGCGTCGCCATCCGCTACTTCGCGACCGCCGGCGCGTCCCTGGTCCCGCCCGCCATCGCCGCGGTCCGCCGCGAGCACCCTGGCGTCCGCCTCGACCTCAAGCTGGTCGAGCCGGACGACCCGATGGCCGACGTCGAAGCGGGCGACGCCGACGTCGCGATCACCGTCTTCCCGCGCAAGAAGCCGCCCGGCAAGGGGGTCGAGCTGGTGCACCTGCTCGACGACCCCTACCGCGCGGTGCTGCCGAAGACCCACCCGCTGGCCCGCAAGCGCGTGCTCGACCTGACGGAGTTCGCCGAGGAGCCGTGGGTGGGCGTCGACGGCCTGCCCGGCATCTGCCGCGACATCCTCGACAGCGCGTGCGCGTCCGCCGGGTTCGCGCCGAACGTCGTGGTCGAGTCCGAGGACTACCAGACGGCGCAGGGGTTCGTCGCCGCCGGCATCGGCGTCGGCCTCATCCCGGAGCTGGGGCTCGGCGCCCAGCACCCCGGCGTGGTCGTCCGCCGCATCCGCAACCCGGAGCCGGTCCGCGCGATCCACGCGGCGGTCGCCTCCCGCGCGTGGGGACAGCCGGCCGTCCGGACGTTCCTGGAAGCCATGCGCGCGGCGACGGTGAAAGTTGCCTGACTGAAAAACTGCCGTCCCATTCTTTTCAAGGTTTTACGTCGGTTAAATGAATGCGTTTTGTTGCCGAAGCAGGGCCAATCGGCCCTGCTCAAGGGCCTGATCGCCGCGTACGGTGGGTGCGCGATCAGTGGACTCCGCGGCTTTCGGCGCAGCCGTGGAAGGGCGTTTCGTTATTCCCTTTTCGGCAGAGAGAAACCACCATGAGCAATAAAACGACAAGACGCGTGCGGCGCCGTGCCGGCATCGCACTGCTGGGTGCCATCGGCCTCACCTTCGGTGTGCTGACTTCCGCCGAAGCGAACCTGCCCGGCAGCCCGTTCGACGCCGCCGACGGCAACCTCGTCCTCAACGACGAAACCCAGGACTGGGTGAACGCGCCCAACTTCGCCAAGGGCCTCGACAAGCCGACCGGCCAGACCGACGACTCCTTCGGCCAGGGCACCAAGGAGGACACCGCCGTCCCGACCGTCGTCGACGGGTCGATCCCGAACAACAAGAGCGACCTCACCCGGCTGTACGTCGCGAACCAACGCGTGGCCGGCAAGGAGTTCCTGTACCTGGCCTGGGAACGGGTCCAGGAGCCGACCGGCACGACGAACATGGACTTCGAGTTCAACCAGTCCACGCAGCTGAGCGGCAACGGCGTGACACCGGTCCGCACCGCGGGCGACGTCCTGATCAAGTACGACCTCTCCCAGGGCGGCGTCAACCCGGTGCTCGGCTACCACCTGTGGGCCACCACGGGCAACGCGGCGACGGTCTGCGAAGCCAGCAACGCGCTCCCGTGCTGGGACAAGGTGCACACGCTGAGCGGCAACTTCGAAGGCTCGATCAACTCGGCGCCGGTCACCGACCCCATCGCGCCGAACGCGCCGCGGACGTTGTCCACGCGCACCTTCGGCGAAGCGGCGATCAACCTGACCGACTCCGGGATCCTGCCCGCGAACAGCTGCTCCGGCTTCGGGCGGGCCTACCTCAAGAGCCGGTCGTCGGACTCGTTCACCGCGGCGCTCAAGGACTTCATCGCGCCGATCCCGGTGAACATTTCCAACTGCGGCAAGATCGTCATCCAGAAGGTGACCGTGCCGTCCCCGGACCCGACGGGCACGTCCTTCGCGTTCAGCCTGACCGGCGGGCCGTCGGCGTTGAACAAGGCGTTCTCCCTGAAGAACGGCGAGTCCGACACGACGAGCAACGTCCTCGCGGGCTCCGGCTACAACGCCGCCGAGACGGTGCCGGCGAACTGGACGCTCACCAGCGCCACCTGTGACGACGGGAGCCCGGTGACCAACATCGACGTCAGCGTCGGCGAAACGGTCACCTGCACCTTCACCAACACCCTGCAGCTCGGGGCGGTCAAGGTGACCAAGACGCGCAAGCACGCCGCCGACGGCACGGGCGACCACCCGCACGCCGGGGTGAACTTCACCGTCAACGGCGTCACCAAGGCGACCGACAGCACCGGCGTCGCCTGCTTCGACGGCCTGACCTTCGGCAGCTATACCGTGCACGAGACCGTGCCGGCGGGCTATCACGTCGACGGCAACGACAAGTCCGTGACGGTCGACAACACCGCCACCTGCGGTGCCACGCCGTACGTCGGTGAGAACGTGTCCTTCCACAACACGCCGCTCACCGACCTCACAGTCAGCGTGAACTCGCAGGTCGACGGCGGGACCGCGTCGACGATCGACTGCACGGTCGCGAGCGGGTCCACCGGCACCGGCGGCGACGGTTCCGTCACCGCGCAGAACCTGGAGCCGGGCACCTACACCTGCGTGATCGTGGTCGACCCCTGAGAGGTCAGACGAAGAACAGCTCCGAGACGAGGATGCCGACCAGCACCGCCGCGAGGATCGCGGCCACGGTGATCAGCGTCTTCTTCGAGACGGGCAGGTTCCACGTCCCGGCCTGCGGCTGAGGCTGGGGGCCCGGTCCCGGCACGTACTGCGTCGGGGCCGGGACCGGCTGCATCCGCTGGGTCTCCTCCGCCGGGGAGTAGCCGGGCGCGGCGACCGGGATCTGCTGCTGGAACTGCGGTCCCGACGGCGGCATCGGCGGCGCCGCGGGCGCCAGCCCCGGGTTGAACGGCGGCGGCGGGGGCGGCGGGATCCCGGGGTTGGTCGGCGGGATGAACGCCGTCTCGCGGCCTTCGGTGATCGCGTTCAGCGAACGGACGGTGTCGGCCATCGTCGGCCGCGTCGTCGGGTCCGCGCGCAGCATCTTGCGCAACGCGGCGGTCAGGACGCCCGCGTTCTGCGCCGGCCGCTCGGACGACTGCCCGTCCTCCCCGAACGGCGGCACGCCCTCCACGGACGTGTACAGCGTCGCGCCGAGCGAGAAGACGTCGGCGGCCGGCGTCGGCGGCAGCCCGCGCGCGACCTCGGGTGCCACGTACGCCGCGTGCGGCCCGCCGCCGCTGATGCCGATGTCGGTGAGCTTGACGCCGCCGTCGTCGGCCAGCAGGACCGTGCCCGGCTCGAGCGTGCGGTGCACGAACCCGGCCGCGTGGATCGCGATGAGCGCGTTGCCGAGCTGGATGCCCAGGTGCGCGGCCTGGTCGGGGGTGAGCCGGCCGTGCTCGGCGAGGAACGTCGCCATGCTGCGCGACGGGATGTACTCCATCACCAGCCAGACGTCCTGGCCGTCGGGCAGCACGTCGAACACCTTGATCGCGCTGGGGTGCTCGATCCGGGCCGCGTCCTTGCCCTCCTGCATGGCGCCCGCGCGCGCCTGTTCGGCGCGGTCGCCGGCGCCGACCGGGAGGTACATCCGCTTCATCGCGACGGTGCGGAACAGCCGCGTGTCGAACGCCAGCCACACGATGCCCGCGCGGCCACGGCCGATCGGCTGGTCCAGCCGGAACCGGCCGCCGACGATGGTTCCTTCAGAACTCAAGCGAAATCCTTGATCATCCACCAGCCGGCGGCTGCGAGGTCGAACTGGACGGGGGGTCGCTGCTCGTCGGCGGTTCCGGGCTGGAAGTAGTCGGCCTCGAAGAAGTCGGCTTCGGTGTCGTGGTCTGCTGCGGCTCGGTCTGCCGCGAAGTCGTGCGCCGCGAGGACGTCGTCGGCGTCTCCGACGGGGACGTCAGATCCACCGTGGTGGTCGGCTCCTCCGTCGTCGACGGCAGCGACTCCGACGTCGCGACCGGCGCCGGCTTGCTGCTCGACACCGGCGACGCGGGCGCCTCCGGGTTGTTCGGGCTCAGCAGCCACACGGCGAGCGCGACCAGGCCCACGACCACGACGCCGCCGATGATCGCCGGCCGCTTCCAGGCGCCGGGCTTCTCGTCGTCGTCATCGACCGGGCTGGCCTGCGGGCGCCGCGGCGGGGGCGGCGGGGCCGGCTCGTCTTCGTAGTCGTCGTACGGGTCGTCCGCGTACGCGCCCTGCTCGTGCGGGGGCACCGGCACCGCGCGGGTCGCGGCGAGGCCGGGCGGGACGCCGCCGACGTACTGCTGGCGCTCGTCGGGGTAGCGGTCGTACCCGTCGTAGTCGTCCTCGGGGTAGCCGGTGCCCTCGGGGTAGTCGTCCTCGTCGTAGTACGGCACGGCCTGCGTGGGCGCCGCGCCGCCGTCGAGCAGGCTGCCGGAGTGGCCCGCCGGGACCTCGTCGAACATCTGGGTGGCGTTCGGGTCGGCGACGGCCGCCGCGCCGAGCACGCCCGCGGCCGGCGCCATCATGGTCTCGTCCGCCGGGGCGCCGAGCGGCGTCTCGCCGCGGGCGACGGCCGCCAGCAGCTCCTCGCACTCCTCGGCGGTCGGCCGGTGCTGGACGTCCGGGTGCAGCAGCACGGCCAGCACGCTCGCCAGCGGCCCGGACTGGCGCGGCGGGATGATCTGCCCGGCCGCGACCGCGTGCAGCAGGCTCAGCGTGTTCTCCGACAGCCCGAACGGCGGCTGGCCCTCGCAGGCGGCGTAGAGCGTCGAGCCAAGCGAGAAGACGTCGGACTCCGGCCCGGGGTCGCCGCCGATCGCGACCTCGGGGGCCAGGTAGGCGGGGGTGCCGGCGATCATCCCGGTCTTGGTGACCGTGACGTCGTCCTTGGCGCGTGAGATGCCGAAGTCGGTGATCTTCACGGTGCCGTTGGGGGCGAGCAGGATGTTGCCCGGCTTGATGTCGCGGTGCACGATGCCGACCGCGTGCGCCTCGCGCAGCGCCGCGGCGACCTGGGCGCCGATGCGCGCCACCTCGGTCGGCGGCAGCGTGCGGCGTTCCTGCAGCACGGCGGCCAGGCTGGTGGAGTTGAGGTACTCCATGATCAGGCACGGCTGCCCGCTGTCGTCGGTGACGACGTCGAACACGGAGATCGCGTTCGGGTGGTGCAGGCGGGCGGCGATCCGGCCCTCGCGCATCGTCCGCTGGCGCGCGTCCTCGGCGTCGTGCTCGTCCAGGTGCGGCTGCAGGAGCAGCTGCTTGATGGCGACCGTGCGGCCCAGGACCTCGTCGTGCGCCTGCCAGACGGCCCCCATCGCGCCCGTGCCGATCCGGCCGACGATGCGGTACCGACCGGCGACCAGACGACCCTCGTCGCTCACGCGACCTCCCTTTGGGCTCCGACTTCACCAGGGCGTGAGGATCGGTGCCTGGTGACGCGGCCACGCGCACGCCGCTTCGCTGGAGCGTATGCACATGTCGTGGGCTGTGTGCCGGCTTCACTGAGACCGGCCCGTGACAAGGCTAGGCGCTCACTCTGCGCACACGAATCCGGTACGGGCACTTGAACCACGGGTGAAGGGGTGATCGCCGAGGGCTACATGTACTGGGCCGAGACGAGCTCGGCTTCGGTGATCAGCCCGCCGGTGTCGGCCACCCGGAACAGCTGGGTCACGCGGACGAGGGCGCCGTCGGGCCGGTGCAGGGTCGCGACCGCGAGGATCGAGCCGTCCGGCTTGATCTGCGTGTCGGCCTCCTGGACGTCGATGGCGTCCATCGAGCTCCAGGTGCGCACCAGCTCGCCGGCCGCGCCGTCGGCCAGCGTCGGGCTCAGCAGCGCCAGCGCGCCCGTCGAGTCCTTCGCGATGGCGGCGTAGAAGTCCTTGACGGCCTGGATCTTCCGGGCGGCGCTGCGGGCGTCGGCGGCCGTGTCCGGCACCGCCTGCACCGGAGCCGCGGCGGCTTCGGTCCGCGGGGTCCCGCCGGTCGACTCCGACGCCGAGGGCGCGCCACCGGAGTGCGTGCCCTGGGCGGGGGCGCTGGGCTGCTCGGGCGCGCCGCCGCCGGCCTGGTGCTGCGGGACGGCGAGGCCGCCGAGCTCCGCGGCGCCGCTGAAGCCGGCGGGCGTGGACTGGCCGCCTTCGGAGACGGCGCGGTGCGCGCTGGTCAGCATCGGCGCGGCGACCACCGCGCCGGCGACGAGCGCACCGGCGGCGACGAGCCCGGCCAGCTTGGCACGGCGGACGAACCGGCTCTCGGGATCGCCGTCGTCCTCGGCCCGCTCCGGCTCGCGGACGGGTTCCGGGCGCGGCGGCAGGAACTTCTGCGGATCGCGGAAGACCTGCTCGAGATAGTCGCGGTCGGCGTCGCCGACGCCGTCGAGTATCTCGGCCGGGATCACGTCCTCGACGCGGACGGCGTTGGGTACCTCACGCCGTGTGCGCTGCCGATCAAGCACGAATGTCCTCGCTCTGGGGTTCCGGGGACGGCCACTCGGCCGTTCGGCCGGGTTTCCGTTGGTCCGGTCGGCCGACTCGTGGCCGGTTCCGGATCCGCTGTCGTCAGGTAACCCTGTGCGGACGGGCATCACCAGGCTCTGTCGCCGGAATGCCGTCGCGATACGACGAGCGGCAGCATATGTCACCCACCCGGACCAGGGGTAACCGTTCGGCGCACCGCACGTGCATCGGAACGGGCGAACCGCACGTGCAGGGTCGATTACTGGCCGTCAGCCGCGATCTTGTCGCCGTCCCCGAACGTCAGCGTGCGCTCCTCGATCGTCTTGGAACCGTCGGTGTGGGTGATCTCGACGGTGTTCACCGTGACGCCGCGCTGCTGGTCGATGCTGATCTTGCGGACCTCGAAGTAGGCGATGCCGGCGTAGCGGTCGGCGAGCGCCTGCGGGCCCTGGTCGTGCAGCTCGCCGGTCGTCACCGCGGCCGCCGCGGCGGGGTCGGTGGTGACGGTGTTGAAGAACTTCTCCGAGTTGTCGCCCATGGTCTGGGCGTCCGGCGGGAAGGAGTACCACCACGGCGGCTTGACCGGGGTTTCGCGCTGGGCGGGCGTGACGGGGGGCTTCTGCGGCCGCGCGCTCGGCGTCGTGGTCCCGGTCGTGCCCGGCACGGCGCTGCTGTCGTCGGCGGGCGGCGGGACGGTGCCGTCGACGGGGCCGGCGCCACCGCCGCTGGTCCGCCCGGCGGGCTGGTCCGGCCGGGACGACGTCTCCGGGCCCGGTGCGGAGCCGCCCTGCCGGGACGTCGGCCCGGTCTCGCCGGTGGGGTCGATGACGGTGGGCGCGCCCTGGTAGCCCGGCCAAGCGCCCTGCACGGCCTGGTCCACCGGTGGCTTCCCGACCATGTAGGACCCGGCGAAGAGCAGCCCGACGACCACGGCACCGGACGCGCCGGTGGCGAACCAGGCCGCCTTCTTCCAAGTCTTGGGCGGGGTCACGGACGCGGGCACCGAGCCGATGGTGAAGCCGCCGAGCCCGTCGATCGGCGGCGCGGCGTAGATGAGGACGTCGTCGTCTTCGGTGTCCGCGCGGCGCGGCTGCGGCGAGGCCAGCGAGACGCGGGTGCGCCGCGCGGCCTGGTCGGCGCGGGACTCGGCGACCGGCTCGGCCTCGTCGTCGAGGGGGTCGAGGGGGAGGTCGCCGTGCGAAGCGGGGAAGAGCGGGGCCGCGGGCCGCCGGTCGCGCGGCTGCGGCAGCGACGGCTGGGGCAGCGTGCCGGACACCGGCTGCTCGACGGGCAGGGACCCGGACACCTGCTGGGCCAGGGCGCCCGGCTGGGACACGGACCCGGACCCCTGCTGAGGCAGAGTGCCCGGCTGCGCGTAGGGGAACGCCGCCGGGATCGGCCGGTGGAGCGCGCCCGGCTGCTCGGCGGGAAGCGACTCCGCCGCCTGCCGGGGGAACGCCCCGGAGCCCGGCTGCGCGTAGGGCAACGACCCCGGCGCCGGCCGGGGGAGCGTCCCGGACCTCGAGTACGACGGCGGCAGGGGACCCGCGCCCGGCTGCGCGAGGGGGAGCGACCCGGACACGGGCGGGTCGACCGGCGCTTGGCCGGCCGCGTGGCGCCGTCCCGCGCGGTTCGGGGGCAGCGGGGGCGTCCAGCTCTCCGTGCCGCCGAGCCGGTGCCGCCCGGGATGCGCGGGCGCGCCGCCGCGTCCGTGGAACTCCGTGCCGTGGGTCATGTCGGTTCGACCACCCGGCGGCTCGTCTCTGATGCCGTTGGGGGGCAACAGAACCCGATCGGAGCATCCTCACGCGCGGGTTCGCGTTCCGAATCCTGCGCAAATGCACGCGCATGCGAGACCGGGCGCGCGGGGCCAATGCCCCCGCGCGTCCTCCGGGCTCCGCCCGACCCGAACGCAAGGGTCCTCACGGCGTCAACCCTAGGAGCATCCGGCGTAGAAAGTCCCGTCCAAACCTGCAAGTTGCACAGGTTTCACTCGGTCGGGCGCGACCGATCGGGCGAGGGTGACGCTGCGGAGTTTCACGCAGCGCCATCGGCCCAGCTCAGGGAATTCAGCCTCCCGTGCGGTAACGGTCGCGCGTGGATTGCAGCGCCTTCGTCGCCACCACACCGCTACCGGCCGCGACGAGGATCGCCACGATGTCGAGCGTCGGTCCCCCGGCCGTGAGCAACCAGGCGAACAGCGACGCGGCGGTGGTACCGCCGGCAACGGCCCACCGGCTGCGGACGTACTGCGCGACCGGCGCGCCGCCGGCCCGCTTACCCGCCGCGTTGTTCAGCAGCGCCAGATACCCCACATGGCCCAGCGCGGCCAGCACGCTCGCGAGCGCGACGATGACGGCGATGAGGTTCACGAGCCAGTCCATGGCCCCAGTCTGCCCGTAGCCGGGCCGCCGGTGCCTCCGGGAAGACCCGGAATTCGGCCAACTGTTACCGGCCGAGCTTCCCCCGGCCCAGCTCCAGCAGCGCCATGGCGAGCTGACGGCCCTCCGGACCCAGTTCGCGGTAGCGCGCGAGCACGTCCATCTCGCGGTTGTAGACGATCCGCGTCCCGCCGGCGGCCATCCGCGCGGCCCCGATCGTCTTGGACACCTCGACCCGGCGCTTCACCAGCCGCAGGATCTCCTTGTCCAGCCAGTCGATCTCCTCCCGGAGCGACGCGATGTCGTCCCCGGCGGGGGTGTGCTCGGCGGGCTGGCCGTCGGCGTTCGTCGCTTGTGCGTTCATCGGGACCTCTCCCTCGGGACCCGGATCCGGCCCCTGGGACGGCGACAGCCCCGGGTCCGTGGACTCCGGGGCTGGCGTGATGGCGGTTCGGGCACTACGCGATCACGGGAGCCGGAGTCCGGGTCCCGTAGAAAAATCGCTCTGCGTGGTGCCGCATGGCTTCAGTATGGCACAGCGGTGCCGGGGCGCTCCCGGACCGAGCGCACCCGGGCATGGACGAAGAGACTGACCGCCAGCCAGAACATCGGGAAGGCGGGCCAGAAGAAGCCGGCGCCCAGCACCGCCCACCGGACGACCACCAGCACGGCGATCGCCACCACGACGGCGAGGTGCAGGCGCAGCGCGGGGTGCCGCCGCAGCGCGGCGCGGGTGAGCGGGAAACCGGGCGGCGCCGGCGCGGGCCGCGGCAGGTCGGTGGTGAGCGCGGCCAGTTCGTCGGTGAACTTGGCGGCGTAGACGCGGGTGAGGCGCTCTTCGACCTCTTCGAGGGTGAGCCGGCCTTCGGAGCCGGCGGTCTGGACGGTGGCGGCGACGCGGTCACGATCGGCGTCGGCGGCGCGGATGCGGGTGTCTTCCATGTGCACCGATGCTCCGCGCGGACGGCCCGCGGCGCGTCGGGCGCCAGGCGACACCTCCCGCTACGCCCGGCGCGGTAGCAGGCCCGGCAACGCATTCCGGCCTCCCCAGCGTCTTGAATGAGTCATTCAGGACCTCCGGAGACCTGAATGACTCATTCAAGACCGCTGCCCGCCGCCGCCCACGAACCGCCGGACCCGCCGCGTCGGCACGCTCTGCCGCCCTCCCACCCGCCCGGGGTAGCGTGGACAGACGATGGACACCCTCTTCGATCTCCCCGCCGAGACCCCCGCGCGCAAGCCCGCTTCCGGCGGGCAGGCCGATCTGCTCGACGACCTGAACCCCGCCCAGCGCGAAGCCGTCACCCACGCCGGTGGCCCGCTGCTGGTGGTGGCGGGCGCGGGATCGGGCAAGACCCGGGTGCTGACCCGCCGGATCGCCTACCTGCTCGGGCAACGCCGCGTGCACCCGGGCGAAATCATGGCGATCACGTTCACCAACAAGGCCGCCGCCGAAATGCGCGAGCGCGTCGCGGCGCTCGTCGGGCGCCGCGCGAACGCCATGTGGGTGTCGACGTTCCACTCGATGTGCGTGCGGATCCTGCGCCGCGAGGCCAAGACCCTCGACATGTCGTCGAACTTCTCCATCTACGACTCCGACGACACCAAGCGGCTCATCACGCTCGTGGCGCGGGACCTCGACATCGACCCGAAGCGCTACGCGGCCCGCACGCTCGCCGTGCACATCTCGAACCTGAAGAACGAGCTGACCGACCCGGAGACCGCGGCGGCGAACGCGGCCAACGACCTCGAGCGGCGCGTCGCCGAGGTCTACGTCGAGTACCAGCGGCGGCTGTCGCTGGCCAACGCGTTCGACTTCGACGACCTCATCATGCGCACGGTGTCGCTGCTGCAGGCGTTCCCGGACGTCGCCGAGTACTACCGGCGGCGGTTCCGCCACGTGCTGGTCGACGAGTACCAGGACACGAACCACGCGCAGTACACGCTGGTGCGCGAACTCGCCGGGACCGCGCCGAACGAGGCGGGCGTCGACCCGGCCGAGCTGGTCGTCGTCGGTGACGCGGACCAGTCGATCTACGCCTTCCGCGGCGCGACGATCCGCAACATCGAAGAGTTCGAGCGGGACTTCCCCAACGCGCACACCATCCTGCTGGAGCAGAACTACCGTTCCACGCAGACGATCCTGTCCGCGGCCAACGCCGTGATCGAGCGGAACCCGAACCGCCGCGCCAAGCGGCTGTGGACGGATTCGGGTGACGGCGAGAAGATCGTCGGCTACGTCGCGGACAACGACCACGACGAAGCCGCGTTCGTCGCGGGCGAAATCGATTCGCTGGCGGAGAAAGGCGAAGCCGACTACTCCGACGTCGCCGTCTTCTACCGCACCAACAACCAGTCCCGCGTCTTCGAAGAGATCTTCATCCGGCTCGGCCTGCCGTACAAGGTCGTCGGCGGCGTGCGGTTCTACGAGCGGCGCGAAGTCCGCGACATGATCGCGTACCTGCGCGTGCTGGCGAACCCGGACGACACGGTCAGCCTGCGGCGCGTGCTGAACGTGCCCAAGCGCGGCATCGGCGACCGCGCCGAAGCCGTCGTGGCGACGCACGCCGAGCGCGAGCGGATCTCGTTCGCCGCGGCGCTCCGGGACGTCACCGAAGACAAGGTGGCGCTGCTGAACCCGCGCTCGGTCAAGGCGATCAAGGGGTTCGTCGCGATGCTCGACGAGCTGGGCACGCTGGTTTCCGAAGGCGCCGAGGTGCACGACGTCCTCGAAGCCGTGCTGGACAAGACCGGCTACCGCGTCGAGCTCGAGGAGTCCGACGACCCGCAGGACCACACGCGCGTGGAGAACCTGGACGAGCTCGTCACGGTCGCGCGCGAGTTCACCGAGATCACGGCCGAGGTCGTCGCGGACGAGAACGCCGAGCTGGTCGTGGAACCCGGGGTCCCGGCGCCGGGTTCGCTGCCCGCGTTCCTCGAGCGCGTGTCGCTGGTCGCGGACGCCGACTCGGTCCCTTCGCCCGACGGTGGCGAGGAAGGCGACGGCGGCGCGGGCGTGGTCACGCTGATGACCGTGCACACCGCGAAGGGCCTGGAGTACCCGGTGGTGTTCTGCACCGGTTGGGAGGACGGCGTTTTCCCGCACATGCGCGCGCTGGGCGACCCGACCGAGCTGGCCGAAGAACGGCGGTTGGCGTACGTCGCGATCACGCGGGCGCGGCAGCGGCTGTACGTCTCGCGCGCGATCACGCGCTCGGCGTGGGGCCAGCCTTCGATGAACCCGGCTTCGCGGTTCCTGGACGAGCTGCCGGGCGACCTCGTCGACTGGCGGCGGCTGGAGCCGTCCAGCGCCGGGTTCGGGTTCGGTTCCGGCTCGCGCGGCGGCGGGACACCGCGGGCGGCGACCACGTGGGGCGGCCGGCGGACCACGTCGCCTTCGTCTTCCGGCACGCCGTCGTTCGGCAAGGGCTGGAAGGACACGGTGGCGCTGAAGCTGGACGTCGGCGACCGCGTCAGCCACGACAAGTACGGCCTGGGCACGGTGATCTCGTGCGACGGCGTCGGCCCGCGCGCCACGGCGACGATCGACTTCGGCGCGGCCGGCAAGGTCCGGCTGATGCTGATCGGCAGCGTCCCGATGGTGAAGCTGTAACACCCGTCCGAGTGAACCCGGGGGCGATCCCTTCGATCGCCCCCGGAATTGTCGTACCCCGCCGGTAGAACTGACCCCGTCATCGAACACGAGTTCGACGGAGGGGGAGACCGGTGTGGACGCGGTGCTGTTTCACCTGCTGGCCGAAGGGGTACAGAAATACCTGCGAGGAGTCCTGGGGTCGAGGGTTCCGGATCGGGGTCCGGGCCTTTCGGGGGCTTCAGGAAATCCTTCGCGTGCGGGAGCGGAGGCGTGCCGGCTGGCCGCCGCCTGGCGAGCGCTGCTCAGGCAGCACGAGCTGGGTGCCGACGGCCGATGTGTCACCTGCGGCCGGGGACGCCGCTGGACGACGCGTGCCGCGCGTGTCCGCTCCGCGGGGGGCGCCGGGGAGGGCGTGGTCTTCGGCTGGCTGCCGGTGCGGCGGCGCGCGGACCTGTGCACGGTGTGGCAGGTCGCGGTCGCGTACTTCATCCGGCGGTTGCCGGGCGGGCAGCGGTAGCCGTTTCCGGGCGCTCAGGGCGTTTCTGGCGGCTTCGGCGGCGTTGAGGGTGGTCTCGGGTACCCGGCGGGTGCCGGGGCGGCCTGGTGCGGCTACGCCCGTAGTCGGTTCGCGCTCCGCGGTGACCTGGACCATTGGGCGGTTCGCCCACTTCGGCTTGCGAGCGTCGGCTCCCGGCGTCGCAGCACGGCTGGCGTTGTTCGCCGACGTGCTTCGCGGTGCGCCGGCCGTTCGTCCGGCTGAGGGGCGTCATCGGCCCTCAGGGGCGGATCACGGTGCTACGGCGGGAATCCCGCTCAGGTCCGCGAGGGGTGGATCAGAGCACGATGCCGCGCGCGGCGAGCCACGGGCGGGGGTCGATCTTCTTCGTGCCGTTCTGCCAGACCTCGAAGTGCAGGTGCGGGCCGGTGCTCTGGCCGCGGTTGCCGATCTCGGCGATCTGCTGGCCGCACTTGACCTTCTGGCCCTCCTTGACGGAGAAGCTGTTCATGTGGCCGTAGACCTGGATCGTGCCGTCGTCGAGCTGGATCCGGACCCAGAGGCCGAAGCCGCTGGCCGGGCCGGCCTCGATCACGGTGCCGTCGGAGGCGGCGTAGATCGGGGTGCCGATCGAGTTGGCGATGTCGATGCCGAGGTGGCTCGTGCCCCACCGGGCACCGAAGCCCGAGGTGAAGGTCCCGTGGGCCGGGAGGCAGGTCTTGGGGCGAGCGGCTTCTTCGGCGGCCTTCTTGGCGGCGTCGGCTTCGCGCTGCTCACGGGCCTGGGTGACAGAGGCGCTGTCGGAGAGCTTCGCGGCTTCGGCGGAGGCGTCGACGGCGTGCCCGGTGGGCAGGAGCTCGGGGGCGCCCCCGGTGCCCGCACCTCCCGCGGTGAGCGACGCGCTGGCGTCCTGGCTGTTGGCCAGGGGGGTGACGGCGGTGTTCGAGTCGGTGACCGTCTTGAGGGTCGAGCCCGCAGCGGCGGCGGCGAACGCACCAGCCGCAACAGCGGCAACCACGACACGGCCGCGAAGGGCCGAAGAGGGCGGGGCGATGCGGTGCGCACCCCGGACACGGACGACCGCGCCTTCGAGCGCGTCCTTCAGTGCCGGGGAAGGAGCTTGGCCGCCGGGGGAGCGGTGTGAAGCCAAGACAGGGCCTTCCATCGTCGGGGAGCCGGGTCGAGGACTGCGGGCGGGGGAACCCGGTGAGCCAACCTCGGGGGTGGTTCGCTCGTCGTCCTACTTCGTGACCTGACTGTAATGGGGACCGGGGGGACAGTAACGAAGGGGCACCGCTGTAAGCAAGATCTGCCCCCGGCGTCGGCCGTTCGGGTGGACGAGATCTTGCGTTCACCTGTGGCAATTACCCAAAGTTAGAGAGGGTTTACTGCTTTGGTTGTGACTTGCCTTACAGGTCTTGCGGGCGGTTATGGACCTACTGAGGGGCGAGGGGGCGGAGAGGGTCGGAATAAGGGTTTGCCAGGGGATGTTTAAGCATCTCCGACGCGTAGATCGGCCTCAGTGGGGTTTCGCGCCCCTCAAGCAAGCGGCTCTGGACGACGCGGGCCATGCCCGAAGTCGACCGTTCATCGACGCACGCGAACCGTTCACCGACTCGCATGTGTAAGCGGCCCGCCGACGCCAGATTTGTCCGAATTTCCGCCTCTTGACTCAGCCTGCCACGCGGCTTCGCAGAACTTCGCGCCCGCAACCTGCGGCCCGCGGCGACGGTCGGCGCCTAGATGCGCCAGGCCTCCGCGACCCCGCACCCGCCGCTCGCCGAGGCCACTCGACGACTCGCGCCCCGCTGGGACGTCCCTCACCGCCCGGGCTTGCTAGCGTCGCGGGCAATGCCCCCACGCTCAGAGCCCCCGGCCGGGGACACCCCCGGCACCCCGGCCTCCCCGCAGGACCCCGCGGCCACCCGTCCCACCGGCAAGCGGAAGCCCTCTCGCGCACAGACTTCCCGGCAGGCCTCCTCCGAAACCTCAGGTCCACCAGACGTGCAGGCCGCCCCGGATCGCACCGACTCGGCCCCCACCGCGGCCCGCCCTGCAGGCACGCAGCCGGCCTCCGCCGATGGCCGCGCCGCTGGTGCCGACCCCGCGACCACCGCGGGCCGCACTGCGGGCGCCGACTCGGCCACTGCTGCGGCCCGCTCCGCAGGCGAGCAGTCGGCCTCCGCCGAGGGCCGTGCCGCTGGTGCCGACCGCGCGACCACCGCGGGCACCGACTCGACCACCGCTGCAGCCCGCACCGCGGGCGCGCGGCCGGCGTCCGCTGGAAGCCGCCCAGCAGGTGCCGACTCGGCGGCCACTCCCGGCCCGGCAGGTACCGAGCCGACCCCAGCCCGCACTGCAGGCAACGAGCCGGCCTCCGCGGGCCGCACTGCGGGCGCCGACTCGGCCACCGCCGCACCTCGCCCCGCAGGGGCCGCCCCGGTGACCACCCCCCGGCCCAAAAACACCGCGCCCGACCCCACCCCCACCTGGGCCGAGGACGAACCCCCCAAACCAACCATCCCCGTAACCCTCGCCACCCTCGGCGCCGTAGCTCTCACCGCCGCGGCCATCGCCCACGTCTCCCCGGCCGCCGCCCCCGGGTTCGCCAGTTGGCCCTGGCTCGCCCTCCTCGCTCTCGCCCCCGCCGTGGCCGCCGCCGGGCTCGCCGGCAAAAGACCCGCCCTCGCCAACGGCCTCATCCTCGGCCTCGCCGCGCTGGCCCCCGGCCGGTTGGTCCTCGACCTCCAGTTCGCCGTCAACGCCCCCCTCGCCATCCGGCCGGAGCTCTACTTCCCGGACCGCTTCATCGGCGGCTCGGCCGTCGGCGCCGGGTTCTGGCTGCTTGTCGCCGGGCACGTGCTCACCGCGGCCGCCGGGATCGCCGCCGCGCGGGCCAGCCGGAACGACGACGAACCCGAACGGCGGCGCTGGCGGCTGCTCGCCCCCCTGCTCGCCGTCACCGCGTCGGTCGGCCTGCTCACCGCGCCCGTTTCCTCCGACAACGGCTTCCTCCTCGCCCGCGCCGCCTTCGAAGGGCCCTGGCCCGCCCTCGGCGGCTACCTCCTCCTCGCCGCCGCCCTGCCGCTCGGGGCCGCTCTCGCGCTCGCCGCTCCCTCCGAAAGCACCGCCCGCGGCATGCTGCTCGGCCTCGCCGCCGGTGCCGCAGCCGTCGCCGTGCCGCCCGTCCTCGGCGGCCTGATGAGACAAGATCTGCACGTCACCTGGGGACCCGTCCTCGCGCTCGTCGCCACCGCCCTCGTCGGCGGCCTCGCCTTCACCCGGCTCAATGAAAAACTCCAAAACACCGAACGCGACGTCACCATCCCCGGCGTCTTCTGGTGGCGCTTGACGACCGGCGCGCTCGGCCTCGCCACCGCCGTCGCCGCCCTGATCGGGACCTTCGCGCCGCAGGTCGCCGTCAGCGCCCTCAACCCCGGGGCCACCGCTCCCAGCACCGCCGCCGCCGAAAGTCCCGCTCGGTGGTTCCTGCTCGTCGCCGCCCTGCTCGTCGCCGTGACCGCCGCGCTCACGCTCGTCCCGGTGACCGCCGCGAAAGCGCGGCCCGTGCTCGGCGTCGCCTGGGCCGGGATCGTCCTGGCCGGCACCGCCGTCCTGAACACCGCGCTCACCGCCACCCAGGCCGGCAACCTCGCCGGCTTCGGCGGGGCGGACGTCGGCGCCACCCCCGTCTTCACCTACGACCTCGGTGCCGGCGCCGCCTGGACGTTCGCCGCGCTCGTGCTCGCCGCCCTGACCGCGCTCGCCGCCGTCGGGACCGGGGTCGTCGAACGCGAGGACGCCGCCGGGGATGGCACCCCCAACGCGGGCGTACTCACCCCGGTCGTCGCCGGCGCGGTACTGGCCGTCGCGGGGTTCGGGCTGCCCGTCTTCAGCGTGCCTGGCTACGTCGCACCCGGCCTCTGGTCGAACCTCGACACGCCTTCGTGGGGGCTGTGGACCACCGTCGTGGTCGTCGTCGGTGCCGCGGCGCTCGCGCTGCGGTCGCGGCCCGGGCCCGCGGCCGCCCTGCTGACCGGGGCCGCCCTGCTCGCCGCGCTGCACGCCGCCGAACTGCCGCTCGTCGGCGGCGCCCTCGGCGACGCGAGCCCGTCGACCGGCTTCTGGGTCACCCTCGCCGCCGTGGCGACGCTGCTCGTCGCGGCGGGCCTGTCCGCAGCGGGGGGACGCCGTGAGCCGTGAGCGCCTCCGGGTGCTTCTCGTCGAGTTCGGGAAGCCCGACCCGGCCGCCGTCGCGCTGGGCCGCGTCCTGCGCGACGAAGGCATGGAAGTCGTCCACGCCGGTCCGTTGGACACCCTCGAGCAGCTCCGGAGCACCGCCGAACAGGAGGACCCGGACGCCGTCGGCGTGCTCGGCGACGGGCCGCCGCCCGGGCTCGCCGAAGCGTTGAACGGCGTTCGCGTCTTCACCGTCGAAGCCGGCGGAGACCTCGAAAAGACCGTGGAATGGTTGCGCGGTGGGCGGTCTCACACCGTGGACGTACCGTCTGACCGCGCACGGTGACCGACTTCACCAGGTGCGGAGTCCCCGGCGTCTGCGCAGGTCGCTAACCTCGACTGGTCCGACAGCGCGGTTCGGCAACGGACCACCACAGTGGCGTGTCGTCAGGAGACTGGAGTAGTGGACCTCTACGAGTACCAGGCGAGGGATCTCTTCGCCGCCCACGGAGTACCGGTTCTGCCGGGCTCGGTGGCTAGCACCCCCGAAGAAGCCAAGACCGCCGCGGAGCAGATCGGCAACCAGGTCGTCGTCAAGGCGCAGGTGAAGGTCGGCGGCCGCGGGAAGGCGGGCGGCGTCAAGCTGGCCCAGACGCCCGACGAGGCGAAGGAGAAGGCGGAAGCCATCCTCGGCCTCGACATCAAGGGCCACATCACGCGTCGCGTGCTCGTGGCCGAAGCTTCGGACATCGCGTCCGAGTACTACTTCTCCTTCCTGCTGGACCGCGCGAACCGCACGTTCCTGGCGATGGCGTCCTCCGAGGGCGGCATGGAGATCGAGCAGCTCGCCGTCGAGCGGCCCGACGCGCTCGCGAAGATCCCGGTCGACGCGATCGCCGGGGTCGACAAGGCGAAGGCACTCGAGATCCTGAAGGCCGGCAACTTCCCGGCCGAGATCATCGACGAAGCCGCCGACGTCGTCGTGAAGCTCTGGGAGACCTTCGTCTCCGAGGACGCCACCCTCGTCGAGGTCAACCCGCTGGTCCGCGACCCGCAGGACAAGATCATCGCCCTCGACGGCAAGGTCACCCTCGACGAGAACGCCGACTTCCGCCAGCCGGGCCACGAGGCCCTGGTGGACAAGGACGCGGAGAACCCGCTCGAGGCGAAGGCCAAGGCCAAGAACCTCAACTACGTCAAGCTCGACGGCCAGGTCGGCATCATCGGCAACGGCGCGGGCCTCGTCATGTCCACTTTGGACGTCGTGGCGTACGCGGGCGAGAAGCACGGCGGCGTGAAGCCGGCGAACTTCCTCGACATCGGCGGCGGCGCGTCGGCCGAGGTCATGGCGGCCGGGCTGGACGTCATCCTCAACGACACCGACGTGAAGAGCGTCTTCGTCAACGTCTTCGGCGGCATCACCGCCTGCGACGCGGTGGCGAACGGCATCGTCGAGGCCCTGAAGATCCTGGGCGACGAGGCCAGCAAGCCGCTGGTCGTCCGCCTGGACGGCAACAACGTCGTGGAGGGTCGCAAGATCCTGGCGGACGCGAACCACCCGCTGGTCACCGTGGTGGACACAATGGACAACGCGGCCGACAAGGCTGCCGAGCTCGCCGCGGCAGGTGCGTGAGATGTCGATCTTCATCAACGAGAACAGCAAGGTCATCGTCCAGGGGCTCACCGGCTCCGAGGGCACGAAGCACGCGACCAAGATGCTGAAGTCCGGCACGAACATCGTGGGTGGCGTCAACGCCCGCAAGGCCGGCCAGACCGTCACCATCGAGGGCAAGGACCTCACCGTGTTCGGCACGGTCGAGGAGGCCATCAAGGAGACCGGCGCCGACGTCTCGGTCATCTTCGTGCCGCCGAAGTTCGCCAAGGACGCCGTCCTCGAGGCGATCGACGCCGAGATCCCGCTGGCCGTCGTCATCACCGAGGGCATCCCGGTGCACGACTCGGCCTACTTCTGGGCGCACGCCGTCGCGAAGGGCAACAAGACCCGGATCATCGGCCCGAACTGCCCCGGCGTGATCAGCCCGGGCAAGTCGAACGCCGGCATCATCCCGGCCGACATCACCGAGGCCGGCGCCATCGGCCTCGTGTCGAAGTCGGGCACGCTGACCTACCAGATGATGTACGAGCTGCGTGACATCGGCTTCTCCACCGCCGTCGGCATCGGCGGTGACCCCATCATCGGGACCACCCACATCGACGCCCTCGCGGCGTTCGAGCAGGACCCCGAGACCAAGGTCATCGTGATGATCGGCGAGATCGGCGGCGACGCCGAAGAGCGCGCCGCGGCGTACATCAAGGAGAACGTGACGAAGCCGGTCGTCGGCTACGTCGCGGGCTTCACCGCGCCCGAGGGCAAGACCATGGGCCACGCGGGCGCCATCGTGTCGGGCTCCTCCGGCACGGCCGCCGCGAAGAAGGAGGCCCTCGAGGCCGCCGGCGTCAAGGTCGGCAAGACCCCGAGCGAGACCGCCGTCCTCGCGCGTGAGCTGTACAACAACCTCGGCTGAGGTTGACGCATCACTCCTGGTGAGGCCGGGCACCCACACGGGTGCCCGGCCTTCCCTCGTTTGGGGATGAAACCTCCTGAGGTATTCACGCGTCTGATGGGTCGGTGGCTTCGGAGTGCGCTAGCGTTCTGCGCACACGAGCCGCCTTGTCTTCCCCGGGTGTCCTGGTACCCCGGAGTGCCGGTCGAACCGACAGGAGTGCATCCGATGACCTTCCCCAGCGGTGGGCCCGGCTACCCCCAGCAGGGTGGCGGCCAGCAGCCCCCCGGACCGCCGTCCAGTGGCTTCCCGGCGCAGCAGCAGCCGCCCCACTCGCACCAGGCGCAGTCGGGGGGTGTCGCGAACCTGACGCACAACCTGCCGCTGATGCTCGCGCTCGGCGTCGCGGTGTTCGGCGTCGTCCAGTACTTCCTCGGCTTCTCCGACTCCGGTGACGTCGGCCTCGGCGGCGTGTTCCTGCTGGGCGGCGGCCTGCTCGCCGCCATGTACGCGCTGCCGAAGGGCCCGAAGACGCTGCCGTTCGCGGCGCTGTTCAGCGTCCTCGGCGCGCTCTACGTCCTGGACCAGCTGATCGGGATGCAGACGTCGCCCGGCATCGTCACCGTCATCCTGATCCTGGGCATCCTGCAGATGGCCGCCGCGGTCGCCGCGCTGCTGATCGACTACGACGTGCTCAAGCCGCCGGCGCCGAAGCCCGCCGCCGCGCCCTACAGCGGCCAGTTCGGCCAGCCCGGCCAGCAGCAGTACGGCCAGCAGGGGCAGCCGGGCCCGCAGGGCCAGCAGTTCGGCCAGCCGGGGCACGGGCCGGTCACCCCGGGTGGGGACGCCCCGTTCGGGCAGGGTCAGTACGGCTCGCCGAACCCGCCGTCGACCACGCCGCCGCCGGGGCAGCAGGCCACGACGTACGCCCCGCAGCAGGGCTCGTTCTTCCAGCAGCCGCCGTCGGACAACCCGGGCACGCCGCCCGGCGGGTTCGGCAAGTCGAACTGACGCACCTCCGGAAACACCCGCTGTGACGCTGAGTGTCACAGCGGGTGTTTTGCACTCCGGGGGTTACTCGACCGGGTGGGTTAGCTTCCCCACTCCCTCCGGCGGCGGCGTGGCTCACCCGGTCGGACCAGCGCGGATGTCAGGGTGCGGATCATGGACCTGCTCACCGACTCCCGCGAGGAGCCGGTGGGCGACCTCGGACCCGACGTCGAACTCTCCCGGGCGGCGCGGGTGCGGGTGTTGCTCGCCGCCGCCCTCGGCCCGCTGGTCACCGGCTACGCCGCCGTCGCGACCGTGCTGACGCTGGTCACCCTCACCGCCGAGCGCACCGTCTTCTCCGGCACCGGCGTGCTGCTGGCCGCCGGCCCCGGCTGGCTCGCCGCGCACCAGGTGCGCCTCGACCTCGGTGGTCACCCGATCGGGGTGCTGCCGCTGCTGCCGACACTGGGCGCGCTCGCGCTGGCCGCGCGGACGGCGGCCGGCGCCGCCACGCGCCTCGGCTGCCGGTCGCCCCGCGAAGCGCTGCCGGTGTTCGGCACGATCGCGAGCGCGCACGCGCTGTTCGGGCTGGCCGTCGCGCTCGGCGCGCAGGGCTCGCCGGTGACGGCCGACCCGCTGGTCGCGTTCGCCGTGCCCGGCCTGCTGGCCGCGCTGGCCGCGGGCGCGGGCATCGTCTGGTGCTGCGGGTTGCCGGAGGTCGTCGCCGAGCGCGTCGACCCCCTCGCCGTGCGCGGGGTCCGGGCCGGCGCGCTCGGGCTCGCGGTGCTGGTGGCCTGCGGCGGCGTCGTGTTCACCGTCGCGACCGCGCTGTCCTGGCGGACGGTGGCCGACATGTACGAGCCCGGGTTCGGCAGCAGCTTCGGGATGTTCCTGCTTTCCGTCCTCTACCTGCCCAACGCCGTCGCGGCCACGCTCTCGTTCGTCACCGGCCCGGGGTTCTCGATCGGCGACCTGACCGTCGGGATGTTCGGCTACCGCGGCGGCGCCGTACCCGGCGTCCCCCTGCTCGGCGGCCTGCCGGAACACCACGCGGCGTGGTGGCCCGCGCTGCTGGTGCTGCCCGCGGCGACCGGCGCGCTGGTCGGCTGGTCGCTGCGCAAGGTGGACGCCGACCCGGCGCAGCGCATCCGCGCGGTCGCGGTCGCCGGCGCGGTGGTCGCGCTCGGCTGCGTCCTGCTGGGCACGCTGTCCGGCGGCCGGCTGGGCGACGGTCCGTTCGACCCGGTGAGCGTGCCGGTCGGGGTCGCGTCGGTGGTCGCGTTCTGCTGGATCGTCATCCCGGGCTCGTTCGTCGCGTTCTTCACCGGCGAGCACGAGCCGCCGGCGCCGCCGGAGGCCCTCGAGGACAACGAAGCCTTCGAAGACGCCGACGAGGTCGACGCCGAAGAAGCGGCCGAGGCCGTCGAGGAACTCGAAGCGTCCGAAGCGTCCGAAGAGGACGAAGAAGCCGAAGAGACCGAGGAACCCGGCGAGGACACGGAGTTCGACGCCGACGCCGACGCCGAACTCGGCCTCGAAGACGTCCCGGCCGAGGACGAAGCTGTGACCGGAGGCACCGAGACCTGCGGCGACGTCGAGCCGGACGAGACCGACCGTTAGGGTTGACGTGACCTGGTGAAGCGCCGTGCGCCCGGCTGCGCACCGCCCGCGGCAAGGAGCCCGCTCTGTCTCAACGGTTGGAGCTGCCCACCCCGGTGAAGCTCGTCGTGCTCGCGTCGGGCTCCGGCACCCTCCTGCAGGCGGTGCTGGACGCCACCGCGCGGTCCGGCTTCCCGGCCAAGGTCGTCGCCGTCGGCGCCGACCGCACCGGCATCGAAGCGCTGACCCGCGCCGAACGCGTGAGCATCCCGTCGTTCACGGTCCGCGTCGCCGACCACCCCGACCGCGCCGCCTGGGACAAGGCGCTGACCGAAGCCGTCGCGGCCTACCAGCCCGACCTGGTCGTCTCCGCCGGGTTCATGAAGATCCTCGGCGAGCAGTTCCTCGGCCGGTTCACCGTGGTCAACACGCACCCGGCGCTGCTCCCGTCGTTCCCGGGGATGCACGCGGTCCGCGACGCCCTCGAAGCCGGCGTCAAGGTCACCGGCTCGACCGTGCACTTCGCGGACGCCGGGGTCGACACCGGGCCGATCATCGCCCAGGAGGCCGTCGTCGTGGAGCACGACGACACCGAAGACGTCCTGCACGAACGGATCAAGGCCGTCGAGCGCAGGCTTTTGGTGGAAACGATCGAGCGACTCGGCCGCGGTGGCTGCACCGTGGACGGACGAAAGGTGACATTTCGTGAGCACTGACCTGGGACGGCGCCCGGTCCGCCGGGCGCTGATCGGCGTCTCGGACAAGGCGGGCCTGCTGGACCTCGCGACCGGCCTGCACGCGGCCGGCGTCGAGATCGTCTCCACGGGCGGCACGGCGAAGGTCATCGCCGACGCCGGTGTCCCGGTCACGCCGGTCGAAGACGTCACCGGCTTCCCCGAGTCGCTCGACGGCCGCGTCAAGACGCTGCACCCGCGCGTGCACGCCGGCCTGCTCGCCGACCAGGGCAACCCCGACCACGTCGAGCAGCTGCGCAAGCTGGACATCGCGGCGTTCGACCTGCTGGTCGTGAACCTGTACCCGTTCGAGCAGACCGTCGCGTCCGGCGCGAGCCCCGAGGACTGCGTCGAGAACATCGACATCGGCGGTCCGGCCATGGTCCGCGCGGCGGCGAAGAACCACGGCAGCGTCGCGGTCGTCGTCGACCCGGCCCGCTACGGCTGGGTGCTCGAGCGCGTCGCCGACGGCGGCTTCGACCTGAACGACCGCAAGCGCCTCGCGGCCCAGGCGTACGCGCACACGGCGTCGTACGACATCGCCGTCGCTTCCTGGTTCTCCAACGTGTACGCGCCTGCGGACGACTCCGGCTTCCCCGAGTTTTCGGGCATCAGCTGGGAACGCGGCGAAGTGCTGCGCTACGGCGAAAACCCGCACCAGAAGGCCGCGCTGTACAAGGGACACCGGGCCGGCCTCGCGCACGCCGAGCAACTGCACGGCAAGGCCATGTCCTACAACAACTACGTCGACACCGACGCCGCCCGCCGCGCCGCGTTCGACTTCGCCGAGCCCGCCGTCGCGATCATCAAGCACGCCAACCCGTGCGGCATCGCGGTCGGCACGGACATCGCCGAGGCGCACCGCAAGGCGCACGCGTGCGACCCGGTTTCGGCCTACGGCGGCGTCATCGCTACGAACCGGCCGGTCAGCCGCGAGGCCGCGGAGCAGATCGCCGAGGTCTTCACCGAGGTCGTGCTGGCGCCGGACTTCGACGCCGAAGCGCTGGAGATCCTGCAGCGCAAGAAGAACATCCGCCTGCTCAAGCTGCCGGAGATCGCGCGCCCGGCCCCGATCGAGTTCCGCCAGATCTCCGGCGGCGTGCTCGTGCAGACCGTCGACGCGATCAACGCGCCCGGCGACGACCCGGCGTCGTGGACGCTGGCCACCGGCACCCCGGCCGACGAGCAGACCCTGCGCGACCTCGAGTTCGCGTGGCGCTCGCTGCGCGCGGTGAAGTCGAACGCGATCCTGCTCGCCGCGGACGGCGCGACCGTCGGCGTCGGCATGGGCCAGGTCAACCGCGTCGACTCGTCGCGGCTGGCAGTCTCGCGGGCGGGCGACCGGGCGAAGGGCTCGGTCGGCGCGTCGGACGCGTTCTTCCCGTTCCCGGACGGCCTGGAGGTGCTGGTCGAGGCGGGCGTCCGCGCGGTCGTGCAGCCCGGCGGCTCGGTCCGCGACCCCGAGGTGATCGCGGCCGCGGAGAAGGCGGGCGTCACGATGTACCTGACGGGAACGCGCCACTTCGCGCACTGATCCCGCGCGCTTCGAGAGGGAGGGCTCGATGCAGCAACCACCACCGCCGTACGGGCAGGGACAGCCGGGCTACGGGCAGCACTATCCCCAGCAGCCCGGCTACCCGCCGCAGGGCTATCCCGCTTACGGCTACGGCGCGCCGATGCCGCCGCCGAAGAAGAAGCGGACCGGGCTGGTCCTCGGGATCGTCGGCGCGGTGGTGGTGCTGCTCGGCGTGGGCATCCCGGGCGCGATCTTCGCGAGCGACTACTTCAAGAGCACCGGCGCGGCACCGTCGTCGTCGCCGGTGCCCGCCGAGTGCCAGGTGCCGGCCCAGACCCTGGAGAAGGCGGGTTTCCCGAGCTTCGCGCTGGGCGGCCCGGGCACCGCGAACGTGCCCGGACTGAAGCAGGTCAACTGCAGCTGGAAGCCCGGCCCGGATGAGAACGTCCGCGACGCGACGTTGAGCGTCCGGCTCACGGCGTACTCCGGGGAGAACGCGCGGGATTCGGCGAACCACCTGTACCAGCCGATCGCCCCGGCGGTCCCGCCGACGGAGGTCAAGGGCCTCGGCGACAAGGCGACGCTGGTCCGGCTCGTGACGCAGAGCGCGTTCAGCGGGTCGGAACTGCACATCCTGAAGGGCACGACGGTCGTCATCGTCGAGGTGTCCGGCTGGGACAAGGGCTTCTTCTCGAACTCGCCGATGCCGCAGCAGGAGACCGACGACGCGGTGAAGGCGGTCGGCGCGGAGGTCCTCAAGAAGCTGGGGCGCTAGGCGGGCGCGGGCAGCGTCTTGCAGAGCGCGACCGGGAACTTCGGGTCCGCCGCCCGGATGTCCGCGCAGCCGGCCGTCTTGACCTGCGCGAACGACGTCCAGCCGGTGTCGCTCCAGCGGAACACCGCGCGGGCGGGCGGGTCGGTCTGGCGCAGCAGGAGGTCGAGGACCAGCCAGCCCGGGTCGCAGGCGCGGGTGGTGCCCGCGCTCTCGGCGCCCGTCGCGGACACCGCGGCGCCGATCCACGCCGGGTCGCAGTGGTCGGCGGGCGGGGCGCAGGTGCCCTGGGGCGCGCAGTGGCCCCAGCCGGCGCCGAGCTTGTGCCAGGCGTTGCCGTTGTCGCCGTTGAGGACCACCGTGCGGTCCGCGACCGGCGACGACGTCGTCAGCCGCAGCTCCGCGGGCACCTTGTCCTGGCAGCCGCCCGACGCGGGCCGCGTCGAATAGACGACGTCGGCGCGCACGTCGGTTTTGGTCTCCACGACCTGTTCGATGCGCGGCTCGCGGACGCAGCCGGGATCCTTGCCGGGCAGCGCGACCTGCACGAACAGGCTGACGTCGTCCTGGCCGGGGCGGATCCCGGTGACGTCGGCGCGGAACGAGCGCCATTCGGCGCCCATCGTCGTCGGCCCGGGCGCGGCGGCTTTGGCGCCGGGCACCCCGCCGCCCGCACTCAGCACGACGGCCGCCACCGCACCCGCCGCGACCAGCGCTCCGGCGACCCACAGAACCGGCCGTTTGGTCATCGCCCACCCCCAGAAGTCCACCGGGCAATCTAGCCGACGCCGCAGCGTCAGGCGGGCGGACCGGGTTTTTAGCGCAGTGTGACGTCCTTCTCCAAGTACACCGCGCCGCTGATGTGCCCGTCGGCTTCGGGCGCGTCGGTGAGCCGGTAACCCGCCCGCTGGTAGAGCGTGATGTTCCGGGTGCTGCGGGCCCCGGTGAACAGCGCGAACCGGCGCGCTTCGGCGGGCGCGTGCGCTTCGGCGTGCTCCAGCAGCCGCCTCCCGAGCCCGCGCCCGGCGAGGTCCGGCGCGACCATCAGGCGGCCCAGCTCCCAGCGGTCGCCTTCGAGCCGGGCCCGCACCGCGCCGACCAGCCGGTGGTCCTCGCGCAGCACCCACACCGACCAGGTCTTCGTCCAGTCGCGGACGTCTTCGAGGGTTTCGTGCAGCGCGGGGATGTCGAGGGTGTCGTTGAGGACGGCCTCCTGGACCCAGCAGCAGCGTTGCAGGACGAGCAGTTCCGGGCAGTCTTCGGGCCCGGCTTCGGTGAGCTCCACGGGAGTGTGTCTAGCGAGCGGGGTTCGGCGTGGGCAACTGCTTTGTTTCCCGGGCGGGAAGCCACTAGTGGGTGACTTGACACCTCGGGTGGTTCGCGGTTGACTTGTCCACGTCGAACAAGTGTTCGACGTGGAACCGCCGCCTTCCCCGCGGCGAACCAGTGCCGTCGGTCGTGTTTTTGGGAGAGGCCCGACCGCCGGCCTAGTCCGTGGTGGGGAGGTGCGTGCGGTGACCGCTGTGGTGGAGCCGCCGGTGGCCCGGCTGGCGGCCCTGCCCGGGGTCAGCACGGCGAGCCGGGTCGCGGCCCAGGCCGAGCGTGCGCGGGTGACGGGAAGGGTGCTCCCGGTCGCCCCCGCGCTGGCCGGGCTGCTGCCGGCCGCCGGGCTCCGGCGCGGGAGCACGGTCGCGGTCCACGGGGGGACGTCGCTGCTGCTCGCGTTGCTCGCCGAGGCGACCGCCACCGGGTCGTGGGCGGCCGTGGTCGGCATGCCGTCGCTGGGGCTGGCGGCGGCGGCCGAGTACGGCGTGGACCTCGGCCGGGTGGCGCTGGTCCCGCGGCCGGGGGCGGAACTCCCGGCGGTGGTGGCAGCGCTGCTCGACGGGGTCGACCTGGTGGCGGTCCACTCGGAGACGGTCCAGGCAGCCGTGGCGCGGCGGTTGTCTGCCCGGGCCCGGCACCGAGGGGCGGTGCTGCTGTCGTTCGGCGCGTGGCCGGGGGCCGACGTCGAGCTGTCGTGCCGGTATTCGGCGTGGGCTGGGCTTGAGGACGGCTACGGGCACCTGCGCGAGCGGGAGGTGACAGTGCGGGCCCGCGGCCGGGGGGCCGCGGCTCGCCCGGTGACGGCGTCGTTGGCGCTGCCCGGTCCGGGCGGTGGGCGGGGTGTTTCCGGCGGGATTGCGGGCAGCGCTGGTGCGGCTGCCGGACTTGCTTCCGCCGCTACCGGCTCGCTCGGTGCCAAGGGCTTGGTTCCTGGCCGTGCCGGTTCGGCTGCTGCTCCCGGTTCGGTCCCCGCGGCCGCCGGCTCGCCGCTTTCCGGCCGCGCGGCCACGGCTTCCGGGTCCCCCGCGGATTCGCTTCCCATCCCCCTCCGCGAGGAGGCGACTGCATGATCACCGCCGGTCCACTGTGTACTGCCCAATCACCCGGCTTGGCGAGCCGTTCCCGCACTCCTCGCGGGGAGGCCGCGTGACCGTCCCCGAGCAACGGCGGTCCGCCGAGCTCGCCACCCGGATGCTCGTCCTCTGGTGCCCGGACTGGCCCGTCGTCGCCGCGGCGGCCGTCGGTGGCGTGCCCGTCACCGCGCCCGCCGCCGTCTTCAGCGCGAACCGCGTCGTCGCGAGCAACGCCGGCGCCCGGCGCAACGGCGTCCGGCGGGGGATGCGGCGGCGGGAAGCGCAGTCGAACTGCCCGGACCTCGCCGTCTTCGCCGCCGACGACGGCCGGGACGCGCGGCTCTTCGAAGCCGTTGCGCGGGCGGTCGAAGGGCTCGTCGTCGGGGTCGAGGTCGTGCGGCCCGGGCTCGTCGCCGTCCCCGTCGACGGCGCCGCCGGGTACTTCGGCGGCGAGCACGCGCTCGTCGAACGGCTCGTCGACGAGGTGTCCGCCGCAGCCGGCGTCGAATGCCAGGTCGGCGTCGCCGAAGGGCTCTTCGCCGCGACGCTCGCCGCGCGGTGCGGGGAGTTCGTCGAGCCGGGGCGCGTCGCCGAGTTCCTCGCCCCGCTGCCCGTCACCGAGCTCGACCAGCCCGGTGCCGACCGCGCGGAGCTCGTCGACCTGCTGCGGCGCCTCGGGTTGCGCACCCTCGGCGCGTTCGCGGAGCTGCCGGAACGCGACGTCGTCAACCGGTTCGGCGCTGCCGGCGTGCTGGCCCACCGGCTGGCGCGGGGCCGGTCCGAACGGCCGCCGCTGCGCCGGAGCCCGCCACCCGAGCTGACGCTGACCGAGGAGTTCGACCCGGTCGTCGAGCGGGTGGACGTCGCCGCGTTCCTCGCCAAGGGCCTCGCGACGCGGTTCTGCGCCGCGCTCGCCGGCCACGGCCTGGCCTGCACCCGGCTCGGCATCTACGCGGTCACCGAAGAGGGCGAACACCTCGGCCGCGCGTGGCGGTGCGCGGAGCCGCTGACGCCCGCCGGCGTCGCCGACCGCGTGCGCTGGCAGTTCGAAGGCTGGCTGCGCGCGGCACCGGGGCAGCGCCCGACGTCCGGCGTGGTGCGGCTGCGGCTGGAGCCCGAGGAGGTCGTCGAGGGGCGGTCGCTGCAGCTCGACCTGTGGCAGAACGGCGGGTCCGAAGAGGAGGACGAGCGCGCGGCGCGGGCGTTCGTGCGCGTCCAGGGCCTGCTCGGGCCGGAGGGCGTGGTGACGCCGCTGCTCGACGGCGGCCGCGACCCGGCGGGCCGCGTCCGGCTGGTGCCGTGGGGCGACCCGCGCGAGCCGTCGACGCCGGCGGGAGCGACGTGGCCCGGACGGTTACCGGCCCCGTCCCCGGCGACGGTCCTCGACCGCCCGGTCCCGGCCCAGGTGTTCGACGCCGAGGGCACGCCGGTCGGCATCACGGCGCGCGACCAGCTGACGGCGGTCCCGCACGGGCTGAGCATCACCGGCGGTCCGCGGCGGGCGATCGTGGGGTGGGCGGGGCCGTGGCCCCTGGCGGGCGACCGCCGAAGACCGGGCCCGCACCGGGCGCGGCTGCAGCTGCTGCTCGCGGGCGAACCGGACGACCCGCCCGAGGCGGTGCTGCTGCACTGCGCGGGCACGGAAAATCCACTGTGGACGGTCGAGGGAGTGTACGACTGAGCATGGACGAGGACTACGCACGCAAGCTCCGCGCCTGGTTGAGCGCCGAGCCGGAGGCAACCCCGCGCGGCGCGGAGGAAGAGCGCGAGTGGCTGCGCGAAGTACCGGCACCGCAGGCGGACCCGGACCGGTGGACGGTCCGCGGCCGGCTACCGCGCGAGCCGGCCGCGGAACTCGAGGAACTCGAGGAGGAGTGGGTGTGCCCGGTCACCGCGCTCCCGGTCCCGCGAGCATCGGAGGAGAACGGCTGCAGAATGAGCGGCGCCGACGAGCGGCGCTCCCGAAACCGCCGCTTGCCCGGCGGCCGGCTCGGCGCGAGCGAGGCCGATGAGCGGGCCCGACGCCTGTCCGCCGACCAGTCCGGCGCGAGCGAAACTGCCGAGCGGTCCCGGCGCCTGCCCGGCCAACCGGCCGCCGACCAGCTCGGCGCGAACGAAACCGCCGAGCGGTCCCAAACCCGCCGCTTGCCCGCCAGCCCGCCCGGCATGAGTGAAGCCGAAGCGCGAAGCCGCTGGAACCACCCCAGCAACTGGCACCGCCGCCGCCGGGCCGAGGGACAACGACCCGACCAGCCCGGGAGCCACTGAATGGGCTGGAACAACCCACCCGTCCCCTGGAAGGACCTCGCCCGCACCCTCGCCGGCGGGGTCCCTCCCGGTGATCACGGCGACAGCCCCGCCTGGGGCCGCCGCCGGGAGGCCTACCGGCGGCCCGGGGACCTCCCCACCCGGCGCAACGACGATGGCGGCGAAACCGTCCGCGTCCCCTACGCCGAACTGCACTGCCACTCCAACTTCAGCTTCCTCGACGGCGCCAGCCACCCCGAAGAGCTCGTCGAAGAAGCCGCTCGCCTGCAGCTCGACGCCATCGCCCTCACCGACCACGACGGCATGTACGGCGTCGTGCGCTTCGCCGAAGCCGCGCGGGAACTCGGCGTCAACACCGTCTTCGGCACCGAGCTCAGCTTCGGCCTCACCAATCCGCAGAACGGCGTCGCCGACCCCGAAGGCGAGCACCTCCTGCTCCTCGCCCGTGGGGACCAGGGCTACCGGGCCCTCTGCCGGGCCATCACCGCCGGGCAGATCCACGAAAAAGCCGAAAAGGGCCGGCCGATCTACGACCTCGGCGCCGTCGCCGAAGAGGTTGCCGGGCAGTGCGTTGTCCTCACCGGCTGCCGCAAGGGCGCCGTGCGCTCGGCCCTCGTCACGGACGGCCCGAGCGCCGCCGCCGAACAACTGAGACACCTCATAGACCGCTTCGGCCACGACAACGTCTACGTCGAGCTCACCGACCACCGTCAGCCGCTCGACAGCACCCACAACGACGTCCTCACGAAACTCGCCGAAGAACTGAAACTCCCCACCGTCGCCACCACCGCCGCGCACTACGCCCGTCCGGAACGCGCCCCGCTCGCCGACGCCCTCGCCGCGATCCGCGCCCGGCGCGGCATCGACGAGCTGGAAGGCTGGCTCCCCGCGGCCGGGACCGCTTTCCTGCGCAGCGGCGCCGAAATGGACGTCCTCTTCCGGCGCTACCCCGGCGCCGTCCGCCGCTCGGCCCTCCTCGGCATGGAATGCGCGTTCCCGCTCAAGCTGATCGCCCCGGAGCTGCCGCCCTTCGACGTCCCCGACGGCCACACCGAGACGACCTACCTCCGCCACCTCACGCGGGAAGGTGCGAAGGAGCGTTTCGGAGGCAAGGAACACGAAGAAAAAGCGCAAGAACAGATCGAGCACGAACTCGCGATCATCGAGCAGCTCGGCTTCCCGGGGTACTTCCTGATCGTCTGGGACATCGTCCGGTTCTGCAACGAAAACAAAATCCTCTGCCAGGGCCGCGGCTCGGCCGCGAACTCCGCCGTCTGCTACGCGCTGGGCATCACGAAGGTCGACTCGGTGGCCAACAAGCTGCTCTTCGAGCGCTTCCTCGCCCCGGACCGCGACGGCTACCCGGACATCGACCTCGACATCGAATCCGACCGCCGCGAGGAAGCCATCCAGTACGTATTCAAGAAGCACGGCCGGCTCAGAACCGCGCAGGTCGCGAACGTCATCACCTACCGCGCCCGGTCCGCTGTCCGCGACGCCGCCCGCGCGCTGGGCTACTCGCCGGGTCAGCAGGACGCCTGGAGCAAGCAGATCGACCGCTGGGGTTCCTTGCGCAGCACCGAAAAGGACCACGACCACGACATCCCGGACGAGGTCGTCCAGCTCGCGTTCGCGCTCGAAGACTTCCCGCGGCACCTGGGCATCCACTCCGGCGGGATGGTCATGTGCCGCGAGCCGGTGAGCCAGGTCGTGCCGGTCGAGTGGGCGCGCATGGAAAACCGCAGCGTCATCCAGTGGGAGAAGGAGGACTGCGCGGCCGCCGGGCTCGTCAAGTTCGACCTGCTCGGCCTCGGCATGCTTTCGGCGCTGCATTACATGCTCGACCTCGTCGAGGAGCACAAAGGCGAGAAGGTCGACCTCGCCGAGCTCGACCTCACCGACCAGAAGGTCTACGACATGCTTTGCCGCGCCGACGCGATCGGCGTGTTCCAGGTGGAGAGCCGCGCCCAGCTGGCGACCCTGCCCCGCCTCCGGCCGCGGGAGTTCTACGACCTCGCCGTCGAAGTCGCGCTGATCCGGCCGGGCCCGATCCAGGGCGGGTCGGTGCACCCGTACATCCGCCGCAAGCAGGGCCGCGAGGAGTGGAGCTACGACCACCCGCTGCTCGAAAAGGCACTGCACAAGACCAAAGGCGTGCCGCTGTTCCAGGAACAGATGATGCAGATCGCGCTGGACGTCGCGAACTTCACCGCGGCCGAGGCCGACCAGCTGCGGCACGCGATGGGGTCGAAGCGGTCGGACCGGAAGATGGACCGGCTGCGGCAGCGGTTCCTCGAGGGCGCCGCCGCGAACGGCGTCGAAGACGAGCTCGCGCAGAAGATCTTCCTGAAACTCAAGGCGTTCGCGAACTTCGGCTTCCCGGAGAGCCACGCGCTGAGCTTCGCGCACCTGGTCTTCTCCAGCGCCTACTTCAAGCTCTACCACCCGGACGCGTTCCTGGCGGGCCTGCTGCGCGCCCAGCCGATGGGGTTCTACTCACCGCAGTCGCTGGTCGCCGACGCGCGGCGCCACGGCGTCACCGTGCACGGTCCCGACATCAACCGCAGCCTGCCGCACGCCACCCTGGAACCCGGCACCGGGCAGTTCCACGACGTGCGCACCGGGCTGAGCACCGTCCGGATGATCGGCGAGGACGTCGCGAAGCGGATCGTCGCCGAGCGGCTCACGAACGGCGACTACACCGACATGGCCGACGTCGCCCGCCGCGTGCGGCTGACGACCCCGCAGATCGAGGCCCTCGCCACGGCCGGCGCGTTCGCCGGGTTCGGCGGCGACCGGCGGCAAGCGCTGTGGACCGCGGGCGCTGTCGCCGGGGAACGGCCGGAGAAGCTGCCGGGCCTGGTCGGCACGCAGGCCCCGACGCTGCCCGGGATGGACGGCCTCGACCTCGCGGCGGCGGACGTCTGGGCGACGGGGGTGTCGCCGGACAGCTACCCGACCGAGTTCATCCGCGACCGCCTCGACGCGCTCGGCGTCGTCCCGGCGAGCGGCCTGGCCGACCTCGACGACGGCGCGCGCGTGCTGATCGGCGGCGCCGTCACGCACCGCCAGCGCCCGGCGACCGCGGGCGGGGTCACCTTCCTCAACATCGAGGACGAGACGGGGATGGTCAACGTGATCTGCACGCTCGGCCTGTGGCAGCGCTACCACCGCGTCGCGCGCGCGAGCCCGGCGTTGCTGATCCGCGGGGTGGTGGAAAAGGCCGACGGCGTCGTGAGCGTGCTGGCGGACCGCGTCGAGGCGCTGCCGATGCGGATCAAGGCGAAGTCGCGCGACTTCAGGTGAGGGGCCGCCGGACGATCGTGATGATTTCCGGACTGGCGTCGGTCACCGGCGTGCGGTCCCAGTCGCCGTACTGCTCGTCGACGACCAGCCCAGCTTCCTCGACGAACGTCGAAAGCGCCGGAACGTCGAGGAAGCGCAACGTGCTTTCGCTGTACTGCGGCGCGTCCCACTGAGGGCTTTCGTACGTCGTCGTGAAGCTGACGTACCCGTTTTCGAACGGCCCGGCGTCGTTCCACGACCGCACTTCGCCGGTTTCCCAGACGTGCGAAGGCGTCCAGCGCTCCCAGCCGCGGGCGGCGGGATTGCGCGTCTCGAAGCCGAACCGGCCGCCGGGTTTCAACGCGCGGTGGATCGCCGCGAACGTCGTGCGCAGCTCGTCGTCGGTCAGCAGCACCTGGAACGCGTGCCCGGTCATCACGGCGAAGTCGAACTCGGCGTCCCAGGACGCGGTCGACAAGTCGCCGTGCACCCACTCGATGTCGTCCCGGCGGCGAGCCTGGATGAGCATGCCCTCGGCCGGGTCGAGCCCGACGAGCCGGCCTTCGTGGCCGGACTCGCGTGCCCAGTGCAGCAGCGAACCGGTGCCGCAGCCGACGTCGAGCACCGACTCGGCGGCCATGATCATCGGCAGGTAGAACTCGAAGTCGCCGCTGCTCTCCCGCGGGTTCAGCGCGTCGTAGAGCGAGGCGAGGTACGGATCGACGTAGTCGTGATCGGGCACGGCGCCACGGTAGTGAGCGGGCCGGGAAAGATCACGCGGTTTTCGGGGCCAGGCCGAGCAGTTCGGGGTGCGCGGCACTCCTGCGTCACGCGGGAGGTTTTGCCCGTGCCCCCATGGAATTCGCAGCCGACCGAGACCTCGCCGCCGGGGACGAGCTCGCGGTGGAACCGCACGGTCGTCTCCAGGTTCACCGGGCCGATCCGGCGCGCGGCCAGCTCGGCGGGGAGGAGCCGGAGAGGCGGCGGCATTCCCGGCCGATCGAACGGACGACGCGAGCCGTTCTTCGGCGAGCAGGGCTTCCGTGCCCCAGAGGTCACTCAGCCTGGTCACGGCGGCCAGCTCCGACATGGCCGTGCCGAGCACGGCACGCCGACGGTGAGCGCGGCGCCGTCCCAGACGAGGTTCGCGCAGCCGTCGGGAAGGACGCGCCGGGGCCGGGCCCAGCCGGTGCTCCCGTGCCAGCCGCATACGCAGCGGTCAACAACTGACCTAATTCGCTTCTACGGTCGGGACCACACCGAACGAGGAGGAAATCATGGTTCCCTACGGCTACACGACCGTCACCCCGTGGATCATCGGCCACGACACCGCCGCGCTGATCGACTTCCTGAAGCAGGCGTTCGACGCCGAGGAAATCGCTCGGGTCGTCGGCGAGGACGGCAAGATCGGCCACGCGGAGGTCCGCATCGGCGACGCCGTCGTGATGGCGTTCGACTCGCCGGACGGCTGGGCGGCCACCCCGGCCTTCCTGCGGCTTTACGTGCCGGACAGCGAAGAAACGCAGCGTCGCGCGATCGAAGCGGGCGCCACGGAGGTCACCCGCCAGACGGTGTTGTTCTTCGGCGACCGCGTCGGCCGCGTGCGTGATCCCTTCGGCAACCTGTGGTGGATCCAGACCCGCCTGGAGAACCTCGACGAAGCCGAGATGGCGCGGCGCGCGCAGCTGCCGGAGTACGTCGAGGCGATGAACTACGTCCAGGGTGCGCTGCCCTGATCGGCGGTGTGGCACCCTGGGGCCGTGCTGGAGACGGGGGAGGACTACCGCGAAGCGGTGTTGTCCGGGCAGTGGTGGGAAAAGCGGCGGTTCACCGGCTGCGACTTCACCGGGGCGGACCTGAGCGGGCTGCGCACCCGCGGCTGCACCTTCGACGACTGCGTGTTCAGCCGGGCGGACCTGTCCCGCTCGCGGCACGACGCCTCCGCCTTCCGCTCGTGCACCTTCGACCGGACGGTGCTCGTCGAAAGCCGCTGGACGGCGTGCTCGCTGCTGGGCTCGTCGTTCAGCGACAGCGGGTTCGGCGGCATCGCCCTCACCGAGTGCGACCTCTCGCTGGCGTCGTTCGCGAAGGCGCGGCTGCGCCGGCTGGGCCTGTCCGGCCTGCGGCTGCGTGAGGCCAACCTGACCGAAGCGGACCTGACCGGCGTCGACCTGCGCGGCAGCGACCTGACCGGCGCGCGCCTGCAGGGCGCCAAGTTCGACGGCGCCGACCTGCGCGGTGCGCGGCTCGACGCGAACGCACTGGTCCAGGCCGACCTGCGGGGCGCCGAGGTCGACGTCGAGACCGCCATCGCCTTCGCCGCCGCGCACGGACTCGTCGTCCGCTGAAACCACGAAGGCCCCGGCAGCGCCGGGGCCTTCGGAGCGGGACTCAGTCGATCGGGGGTTCGCCCGGGTCGAGCTCGATGAGGTCGCCCTCGGCGAGCAGCTCTTCGATCGACGCCGGGAGCAGGTACGCCGACCCGCCGCCCGGCTGGTTGAACCACGGGATCGCGACGCCGGCCAGCGTCTCCAGCGGCCGCTGCACGCGGTAGACGTGGTACGGCCGGTTCACCCACTCGGGCACCAGCGACCGCTCGGCGAACGGCGTGCCCGCCGCGTACGTCAGGTTGCCGTTCGGGCCGCCGAAGCGGTCCAGCTCGCTGCCCGCGGGCAGCTCGCGCAGCTCCTTGCCGCGGAACAGCGTCAGCGGCGGCTCGCCGGCCAGCGGCCCGATCGGCCACTGCTGCTGACCACCGCCACCACCGCCGTTGACGGCCGGGCGGGCCGGCTCCTCGCGACGCGGGGGCGCCGGCGGGGCGGCCGGAGCGGGCGGCGGCACCGGCGGGGCACCCTGCGGCACCGGAGCGGCCAGGATGGTCGGTGCCGACGGCGGCTCGCGCCGGGGCGGCGCGGGGGCCGCGGGCGGCGGACCGGCCTGCTGCTGGGCCAGCGGCGGCGGCCCGGCCGGGACCGGTGCGGGCGGCATGGGCTGACGCGGCGGGGCTGGCGGCTCGTCGTCCTCGAGGTCGCCGAAGAGCTCCTCGGCGCTCGTGAACGCCGTCTGCTCCTGCGGGGGCACCGGCTCCGGCTTGCGGACCGGGTACGACCCGGTCGCGACCTCCGGCGACAGCGTCGCGACGACCCGCTGCGGCGCCGGTTCCGGCTCGGGTTCGGGTTCCGGCTCGGGCTCCGGTTCGGGTACGTGGCCCTCCGGGTTGAGCAGCAGCTTGCCGAGCATGAACGCGGCCGCGTCCTCGGCGTCGCCGAACACCGCGGGGTTGCTGAGCTTGCCGTCGTACCAGCCGACGCGCCAGCCTTCGTCGACCTCCTCGACGCTCCAGCCGTGTTCGGCGGGCTCGCCCAGCTTGTAGCCGCTTTCGGGCACCTCGAGCTCGTCCAGCTTGGCCTGCAGGCCGGCGAGCACGGGGTGGTCCGGGGTCTCGCGGCGCAGCGCGCGGCGGCCCGAGCGGGGCGCCGGCTCGGCGGCCTCGGGTGCCGGGGGTTCCGGCACCGGCAGCACGCCGGGCACCTCGGGCTGGGTGATCATGGTCGGCGGGCCGGGGTCGAACGCCGGCGGCTCTTCGCGCCGCGGCGGCTGGAACCCCGCGTGCGCGGGCTCTTCCTGACGCGGCGGCTGGAACCCGGCGTGCGCGGGCTCCTCCTGGTGCGGCCGGCCGGGCTCGAAGGCCGCGTGCGCGGGCTCGTCCGGCCGCGGCTGGAACCCGGGCGGCTCCTCGTCGCCGCGAGCCGGGAAGCCGGCGGGCTCCTGCGCGAACGCGGCCTGCTCGTCGTCCTCGCGGTGCGCGGCGTGCTCGTCGTCCCGGTGCGGGCCGGCGTCGAACGCGGGGTGCTCGTCGTCCTCGGCGTGCGCCGGCTCGGCGTCGTGCGGGGCGTCGAACGCGACGCCGTCACGCGGCTCGTCCTCGTGCCCGATCGGCTGGTCGGGGACGTACTCCGCGGTCTCCTCGAGGTCGGGCACCCGGCCCGGCTCCGGCGACGTGCCGTTCGAGCCCGCGGCGTGCTCGGGGTGCTCGTACTCCTCCTCGCCGTAGGAGTCCTCCTCGGCGAAGCGGTCGTCGAACTCCCGTTCGTCGTAGGCCTCCTCGGTGAACTCGGCCTGTTCGGCGTAGCCGTGCTCCTCGGCCGGCGCCTCGGGGGCGTGGGCCGCCTCCACCGGCGCGGGCGGCTCCTGGTGCTGCGGCGGCACGACGGGCACGGCGGGCGCGACCATGGTCGGCGGCGGGCCCTGCGGCGCCTGCTGCTGCGGCGGCGGACCCTGGGGTGGCGGCCCGGCCGGGCGCTGCTGCTGCGGCGGCGGCTGGTTGCCCCGGGTCAGGTACGCGCCGGCGGCCTGCAGCGTCGGCTCGTCGACCGGCGGCAGCGCGAAGCCGATCGCCCGGACGTGCTCGACCAGGTCCAGCTCCGGCGAAACGCCGTACTTGCGCAGGTAGAAGTTCACGGCGGCGGGCCAGATCCACTGGCCGTCGCTGTGGAAGGCGACCGGCACGGTGGCCTCGGGCGTCGCGGCGAGCCGGTCGATGTCGTACCCGCGTTCGGTGACGACCAGCGGCGCGTGGTCCAGGTACTCCAGCAGCCGGTCCTGCTCCTCGACCTCGAGGTCGGGGCGGTTGATCACCGGGCGGCCGGCCGGGCCGATCGTGTCGAAGATCCGGGCGATCCGGAAGTGCGGCCCGGGCTGCTCCGGACCGAGCCCGGACATCCGCCGGATCAGCCACTCGGGCACGTTCTCCTCGGTGCGCGGGAACATCCGCAGCTCGTCGGAGTAGGCCTGCGGCGGCGGCGCGAGGTTCCACACCGGTTCGTCGCGGTTGTACTCGAGGTTGTAGCTGGACGGGTGGTCCAGCTGGTAGCGCGCGTTGAACCACGTTCCGCGGCCGTCGCGGTACATGCCCCCGCGCAGCCTGCCGAAGAGGGTCGCGATGTCGTGGGTGGCGAGCCACTCGTGGACCGTGCCGTCCTCGGTGACGATCTCGCCGGTCAGCTCGTGGTACCTCCCGACGGCTCGGTACTCCGCGGTGACCTTGCGCCAGTCGCGCGGGGCGGCACGCAGCAGGGCAAGTCCGATCTGCTTGACCAGGGTGTCCTGCTCGGTCGCGTTCAGCTGCGTCGTCGGTTGTGCCACCCGCACATTTTGACTGTTCGCGCGCGCGTGTGCACCCCGCATGTGGGTTTTGCCGCTCGGCGACCCGGCGGCACCCGGTCTGACCTCGCGTGATGCGAAGTGCGGTAGATCACAGCTTGATCGCGGCGAGCGTCGCGAATGGACCGTGTGGGGTAGCGGCCAGTCTACGGGCAGCGACCACCCACGCCTGGAAGCGACGCGCGGGGGTCGCTTTGCCAGAATGGGGGCCGTGACGGCGAAGATTCTCGACGGCAAGGCCACCAAGAACGCCATTTTCGCGGAGCTCGAGCCGCGCGTCGCGGCGCTGGCCGCGAAGGGGGTGACGCCGGGCCTGGGCACCGTCCTGGTCGGCGACGACCCCGGCTCTCACTCGTACGTGCGGATGAAGCACGCCGACAGCGCGAAGATCGGGATCAACTCGATCCGCCGCGACCTGCCGGCCGACATCACCCAGGAGAAGCTCGAAGCCGTCATCGACGAGCTGAACGCCGACCCGGCGTGCCACGGCTACCTCGTCCAGCTGCCGCTGCCGAAGCACTTGAAGCCGTACCCGGTGCTCGAGCGCATCGCCCCGGAGAAGGACGCCGACGGCCTCGCGCCGATCAGCCTCGGCCGGCTCGCGCTGGGCGAGCCCGGCTCCCTGCCGTGCACGCCGTACGGGATCATCGAGCTGCTCAAGCGCCACGGCGTCGAGCTGAACGGCGCGCGCGTGACGGTGGTCGGCCGCGGCATCACCGTCGGCCGCACGCTCGGGCTGCTGCTCACCCGCCGGAGTGAAAATTCGACCGTGACCCTGTGCCACACCGGCACCCGCGACCTGGCCGCCGAGGTCCGGCGCGCGGACATCGTGGTCGCCGCGGCGGGCGTGCCGGGGATCATCACGCCGGACATGGTCGCGCCGGGCGCGGCGGTGCTCGACGTCGGCGTGTCCCACGTGGACGGCAAGCTCACCGGCGATGTTCACCCGGACGTGGCCGAGGTGGCGGGCTGGATCTCCCCGAACCCCGGCGGCGTCGGCCCGATGACGCGGGCGATGCTGGTGAGCAACGTCGTCGAGGCGGCCGAGCGCTCGGTCCAAGGCTGATGACGATGACGGAGGACCGGCGGGACACGTCCGACCGCCGGAGGCAGGCCCGGTTCACCCAGCTCCCGTTCGCGGTGGTGCTGCTGGTGGTGGCCGTGGCCGCGCTGCGGATCTTCCAGTACCACTGGCGGGAGGGCGCGGCGCTCATCGGCGCCGCGCTCCTCCTCGCCGCGGTGCTGCGGGCGGTGCTGCCGACCGCCAGGGCCGGGCTGCTCGCGATCCGCGGCAAGGTCGTGGACATCGTGACCTACACCGGGCTGGCGGCAGCGGTGCTGTACGTGGCCTTGACGATCATCGGCGGCCCGTTCGCGTCTTCTTAGGACGCCATGGCGAGTTCGCGTCGTTCGGCTTTCGCTTCGCGACGGTCCAAAGTGCCCGAGACGATCGCGAGCGACAGCCCGAACACCGCGAGCAGGGCGCCGACCCAATTGGGAGCCACCAGACCGAGCCCGCCCGCGATCACCAGCCCGCCGAGGTACGCCCCGATCGAGTTGGCGATGTTGAACGCGGACTGGACGGCGGCCGACACCAGGGACGGAGTGCCGCCCGCCTTCTCCATGATCCGCGCCTGCATCATCGGGCCGATCATGAACCCGGCGACGCCGACGAAGAAGATCGTGATCGCCGCGCCGACCTTGCCCTGCGCCGTGATCGTGAAGATCCCGAGCACGCAGGCCAGCGACAGCAGCGCCGCGTACAGGCCCGGCATCAGCGCGCGGTCGGCCAGGCGGCCGCCGAGCAGGTTGCCGATCGTCATGCCGACGCCTGCCAGGGACAGCAGCAGCGTGACGTTCGACGGCGAGTAGCCGGCGACGTCGGTCAGCATCGGCGTGATGTAGGACAGGCAGGCGAACACGCCGCCGAGCCCGAACGTGACGATCGCCAGCGCGAGGTGCACCTGCGGCCGCTTGAACGCGCCGAGCTCACCGCGCAGCGACGCGTCGGCGGGCCGGCCCTGGTGCGGGACCAGCTTCCAGATGGCCGCGGCCGCGATGAGGCCGATCACGGCGACGACGCCGAACGTCGCGCGCCAGCCGACCTGCTGGCCGAGCAGCGTCCCCAGCGGCACGCCGATGACGTTCGCCAGGGTCAGGCCGAGGAACATCATCGACACGGCCTTCGCGCGCTGGCCGGGGCCGACCAGACTGGACGCGACGACCGCGCCGGCGCCGAAGAACGCGCCGTGCGGCAGGCCGGCGAGGAACCGGAACGCGACGCCGAACTCGTGGTTGGGCGACAGCGCGAACAGGCCGTTGCCCAGCGTGAACAGGCCCATCATGGCCAGCAGCATGGTCTTGCGCGGCAGCCGGACGGCGACCGCGGTGAGCAGCGGGGCGCCGACGACGACGCCGAGGGCGTAGGCGGAGATGAGGTAGCCGGCGGTCGGGATGTCGACGCCGAAGTCGGCGGCCGCCTGGGGCAGCACGCCCATCATGACGAACTCGGTGGTCCCGATGCCGAAAGCTCCGATGGCGAGCGCGAGCAGCGCGACGGGCACGGCACTCCTTCCAGGGTAGATCTGAGAAATCGATTACTTGGCCGATCGGGTGGTCGGGGTCACTGGATCGGTTCAGTGAAGCTTCAAAAGGAAAGGCAGCCGATGGCCCCAGCGCCGTGAGCTGCCTACCGACAGTCCAACAAGGGAGGGGGGTCGTTGTCATCCCGATATCGGGTGACGATCCACACCGTAACGCGGTGATCAGCGTCGAGCGGCCAGAACGCCGTCGAGCAGGCCGGGGAAGAGTGCGTCGAGATCCTTGCGGCGCAACCGGTTGAACCGGGTGGTCCCCTCCTGGCGGCCGGCCACGACCCCGGCCTGGCGCAGGATGCTCAGGTGGTGGGTGATTGTGGACTTGGTCACCGGCACGGTCAGCGTGCCGCACGAAAGTTCGCAGTCCGCGGCCGCGAGCTGGCGCACGATGCCCAGCCGCACCGGGTCGGCGAGGGCGCGGAGCACGCCTTCGATGGTGATCTCGTCCAGCCCCGGGTGGACGATCGGCGGCAGCGCGGCGGTCTTGGCCATGAGCCCATTGTACGACGCCGATCGAAATTGTCGGAGTGACGTAGTACGGTGGTCGTCGAACTACGACGTTCATCGAACCAATCGCCCGCTCCGCTTGGGGGACCCACCCATGTCCACACCCTCGTCTTCGAGGATCTCGGTGCTGGCTTTCGGCGCGTTCGGCGTCGGGACCAGCGGTTACATCGTCGCCGGGCTGCTGCCCGCGCTGACCGGCGAGCTGCACGTCTCGGCGACCGCCGCGGCGCAGCTCGTCACGGCCTTCGCCATCGCGTACGCGATCGGTTCCCCGATCTTCGCCGCCGTCACCGGCACCTGGGAGCGCCGGACACTGCTGGTCGCCGCGCTCGTCGTCACCGCCGCCGGCAACCTCTTTGCCGCACTCGCGCCCGGTTACGCCACGCTCCTGCTGGCCCGCGTGGTGACCGCGATCGGCGCCGCGGTCTTCACCCCCGCGGCGAGCGCCGTCGCGGCCCAGCTGACCGCGCCGGAACGCCGGGGCCGCGCGATCGCGCTCGTGTTCGGCGGCCTGACCGTCGCGCTCATCTTCGGCGTCCCGCTGGGCAGCCTGATCTCGCAGCACCTCGGCTACCGGACGGCGTTCGCGCTGGTCGCGGTGTTCTCGCTGGCGAGCGCGCTGGCCGTGCGGCTGGCGCTGCCGTCGGTCGCCGCGCCGCCGCGGGTCACCCTGGCGCAGCGGTTCGCCGCCGGCCGCGACCCCCGCGTGCTCGTCATGCTGGCCGTGACGGTCCTCGGGTGCCTCGCCGCGTTCATGGTCTACACGTTCGTGTCCCCGCTGCTGGCCGCGACCGCGGGCCTGCACGGCACGGCGGTCACGGTGCTGCTCTTCTGCTACGGAGTCGGCGGCGCGGTCGGCAACTTCGCGGGCGGCCGGGCGGCCGACCGCTGGGGTTCGCGCGCGCCGCTGCTCGTCGTGACGGCGTCGATCACCGTCGTCATGGCGCTGCTGCCGATCGCGACGACGACCCCGATCGCGGCGGGCGTCGCGCTGTTCGTGTGGGGCATGGCGACCTGGTCGTTCAGCCCGCCGGTGCAGCACCGGCTGATCGAGCTGGCCCCGGCCCACGCCGGCCTGGTGCTCTCGCTCAACGCGTCGGCGATCTACCTCGGCGTCGGCCTGTCCGGCGTGGTCGGGGGCGCGGTGCTCGACTCCGGCGGGCCGCTGGTCCTGCCCGAGGTCGCGGCCGCCCTGACGCTGCTCGCGCTGCTGCTCGTCGGGGCGGCGTGGGGGCGGGTCCGCGAGCCGGTCGCCGCTTAGTCGGCGTGGGCCTGGACTTCGCAGTCCGGCCCGGGGTAGACGAGTCCTTCGTGCCCGTCGGCGAACCGCACCAGGTAGGGCGGGGCGCCGTCGGGACCGCGGACTTCGAGGATCTCGCCGCGCTGCTCGGCCGATCCGACGGTACGGCCGTGTACCTGGATTTCGTCTCCCACTCCTGCGTGCATGGCCTTCACCTCCGTGTCCAGGGTAGGAGCGCGCATCGCCCGGTGGACCCGGCGAACGGGTTAGAATCCCGGCATGAACACCGAATTCGGAGGCGCCGCGCCTCGGCGCCGGTGAGCCCCGCGGTCCGGGTCCGCACGCCGAGCGAGCTGCGGAAGTCCCGGCGGAGCAAGGCACATCCCTGTTGGGGCCACCTGGTGGCCGCGCCCCTGTGGCCGTTGCACGGCGTCAACCTCGGCACGCTGCTGCGCACGTGCGACGCGGTCGGCGCGTGCCTCGCGGTGCCGCGGTTCCCCTGGGTGCCCGAAGCGTTGCGGCGCGGGAACACGTTGCGGCGACCGGCATGCGTGCACTGGGTGCACGACCCGCCGGGCTGGCTGGCGCGGGAACGCGCGGCCGGTACCCGGGTGGTCGGCGTCGAGCTGGCGGAGGAAGCGGTGCGGCTGGGGGACCTCCCGGCCGCCCGCGGCCGCACGATCGCCGTCCTCGGCCACGAGCAGACCGGGATCCCGCCGGAGGCGCTCGACCTCCTCGACACGGTCGTCGAAATCCCGATGGTCGGCACCGGCGCGAGCCTCAACGTCGCGGTGGCGGGGAGTCTGGTCCTGTACAAACTCGCCGGCCTGCTGTGAGAAGGTCGGCACGTGGTCGAAGTGGTGGAGACGATCGCGGGCTGCGGCGGCGAGCTGGTCCTGCGGCGCGACGGCGAAGCGTTCGAAGTGATCGAGAACGGCGTGTTCCTGATGGACACCCGCAACGGCGAGTCCGAGCGCCTCCTGGTGACCGGCGCGCTGACCCCGGGCGCGTCGGTGCTGATCGGCGGCCTCGGCGTCGGGTTCTCCCTGCGCGCGGCCCTCGACGCGGGCGCGGGTTCGGTCGTGGTCGTCGAACGCGAGCCGGCGGTGATCGCGTGGAACCGCTCAGGTCCACTTCGGACAGTCCACGGCGACGCGCTCGCCGATCCGCGGGTGACGGTGGTGGAGGCGGACCTCGTGCGGTGGCTGGCTTCGACGTCCGACCGCTTCGACGCACTGTGTCTCGACATCGACAACGGTCCCGAATGGACGGTCACGGAAGGCAACGTGGCGCTGTACTCGTCATCGGGTCTGACGCGGCTGGCATCGTTGCTGAACCCGGGTGGCGTGCTGGCGGTGTGGAGCGCGGGAGCGGCCCCGTCGTTCGCGGCGCGGCTGCGGGCGCACTTCGCTTCGGTGCGCGAGGTGGCGGTGGAAGTTCCGCGCGGTGAGCCGGACGTGCTGTGGTTCGCGCGGAACTAGCGGCCGCGGAGAACGCGGCCTGGTGCGACCTGGTCTGCGGCGGCCGGTTCGGCCGGCGCGCCTGGACGAGCCGCGCGCGAACGCCGGAGTACTACCCGGACGCCGTGACGCTCACCCCGGACGCCACGGCCGCCGACGTCCTCCCGTTCGTCGACGGCTCGGCGGGCTGCTCGGTGAAGGACAGCTTCGCGACGCTGGAGCTCCCGGGGTTTTCGCTGCTGTTTGAGGCGACGTGGCTGGCGTGCGGGCCGGGCGTCCCCGAGCCGGGCTGGCAGCGCTCCGCGTCGCCGCTCGGCCCGGCGGTCGCGCTGCTGTCCCACGGCGAGAACACGGTCGTGGCCCACCGCGGCGAGGGCGTCGTCGGCCTGTCGAACTTCGAAGGGCCGTCCACGGGCTGGCCGGGCGCGGTCGCGGCGGTGGCGGCGGCGTTCCCCGGCCACCCGGTGGTCGGCTACGAACACGGCGACGCCCTGCGTATCGCCCTGGGTCACGGCGCCGAGCCGTTGGGCCCGCTGCGCGTCTGGGTGCGCTAACCCGCCTTGGCCGCGGCCTTCGCCGCCTTCTTGAACGCCCGCACCTCGGCGAGCGTCTCGGCGCTGGTGACGTCCGCGATCGACCGGCGCGACCCGCGGTCGCCGTACGCGCCCGCTGCCTCGCGCCAGCCCTTCGGCTGGATGCCGCGCTGCTTGCCCAGCAGCGCCAGGAAGATCTTCGCCTTCTGCTCGCCGAAGCCCGGCAGGGCCCGCAGGCGCTTGAGGACCTCCGGCCCGTCCGGCTTCGGGCGCCCATCGAGCCAGAGCCCTTCGGTGCGGCCGTCGTAGTTTTCGATGATGTGCTGCGCGAGCGCGTGGACGCGGCGGGCCATCGAGCCGCCGTAGCGGTGGATGGCGGGCGGCACCACGCACATCTCGACGAACTTCTCGACGTCGGTCGCGGCGATCTTCGCGAGCGAGAAGCCGTCCATCCGATCGGCGATCTTCCGCGGCCCGGCGAAGGCGTGCTCCATCGGGAACTGCTGGTCGAGAAGCATGCCGACGAGCAGGGCGAACGGATCGTCGTTGAGCAGCTTGTCGGCGGCCGGGTCGCCGGTCAGGTGCAGTTCGCGCAGCATGCGGTCATCTTGACACAACCGGGCTCACCCGGGTTCTCGCGAACCGCGACGGCGTCGTCCCCAGGTACCGCTTGAAGTGCCGCGTCAGGTGGGCCTGGTCGGTGAACCCGGTGACCGCCGCGACCTCCGCCGCCGGGGCGCCGTCCAGCAGCAGCCGGCGCGCGCGGTCGACCCGGCGGCCGGTCAGGTAGCGGTGCGGCGGCAACCCGAACCGGGTCCCGAAACAGCGGACCAGGTGCGCCGGGTGCGCTCCCAGCGTCGACGCAGCTTCGGCGAGGGTCAGGGCGTCCGGCAGGCGAGCGTCGAGGAGGTCACGCAGGTCGTCGGCCAGGCCGCGCTTCGGCTCGTGGCGGGCCGGCCGGCCCAGGTGCGTGTGCAGCCGGTCGGCGACCAGCGCGAGCCGGCTCTCCGCCTCCAGCGCGTCGCCCGGGTGGACGAGCGACTCGTGCAGCTGGTGGATCCGGGTGCGCAGCACGCCGTCGGCGACGCTCGGCTGGTCCACCGCCGCGCCGATCAGGTCCTCGCCCAGCACCGACGTGTCCAGGTACAGCACGCGCTTGCGGAAGCCGTTGCTGGTGGCGGCCCGCCCGTCGTGCGCGACGTTCGGCGGCAGCAGCGTCACCGCCGGGCCGAGCGCGCCGTGGTGGTGGCGGTCGAGGTCGTAGCGGATGACGCCGTCGTCGACGATCAGCAGCGTCCACGTGTCGTGCGTGTGCAGCGGGTAGGCGTGCGTGGTGAAGCGCGCGTGGAAGACCTCGGCGATCCCCGGGACCGCCGGCCGCCAAGCTTCGACGTGCGCCATGTCAAGAACGTACAAGACGCGCGGGTGGCGGGCGGGCGAGTCTGTCCGGCATGAGTTCCTTCGACACGAAGATCGCCGTCCTGCTCCGCGACGACCTGGCGTCTTGGCAGCGGCTCAACGTCACCGCGTTCCTGGTGAGCGGAATCGCCCACGTGACGCCGGAGCTGATGGGCGAGCCGTACGCGGACGCCGACGGCACCGAGTACCTGCCGATGTTCGGCCAGCCCGTGCTGGTGTTCAGCGGTACCGGCGACGTCCTGACGGCGGCGCACGCGCGGGCCCTGGGCCGCGGGCTGCGGTTCTCGATCTTCACCGACGAGCTGTTCCACACGGGCAACGACGACGACAACCGGGCGGCGGTCCGCGCGGTGCCGGGGGAGAAGCTGGCGCTGGCCGGGCTCGCGGTGCACGGCCCGAAGAACGCGGTGGACAAGATCCTCAAGGGCGCTTCGCTGCACAGTTAAGACGCCTCCGGCGTGCGAATTGGTTGCCCAACTGGGAAAAGCGTGGTGAACAGCGCAAACACCTCCTGCCGGGCACGAGCTCGCTGCCATGATCGGTGGCAGCGCCGCAGAGGGCGGCTCGGACTGGGGAGGTTCCGTGAATTCACTTCGTCGTGCGTGCGTGGTCCTGACGGCGGCGGCCGCGCTGGGCGTGGCGCTCGTGCCGGTCGCGTCGGCGGACCCGGTGCAGACGGTGAGCTACACCTCGGAGGACGGCGCTTGGCCGCTGGAGGGCAGCGCCCACTACGCGGCGCCGGGCGACGAGATCGCCGTCTTCGAGTCCACCAGCGGCAGACTCTGGATCGACGTCTCGTCGGGGCTGAAGTACCTGACCGTCGAGCTGAGCGCACCGGCGGGGGAGACCCTGCACACCGGCACGTACACCGGCGCGCGGTTCCGCGGGCAGAGCGATGAGGCGCAGACCACGCCGGGGATCTTCGTCTACACCATGGGCAACGTCTGCAGTGAGGCGTACGCCGACTTCACGATCGACCGGCTCGACCTGAACGCGGACGGCTGGGCGACCGACGTCGACCTGACGTTCGTCCAGCACTGCGGCAGCCCGGACGGCCCCGCCACCCGCGGCGAGGTCCACTTCCACGTCTGAGTCACGGGGCCGTGGCGTGCACCAGGAAGACGCTCCGGACCCGGTCACCGCCGTCGACGGTGAACGTTCGGGCGGTCACGTCCACGAATCCCGCCGATGAGGCCAGGGCGCCCGCCCCGGCCTCATCGAGCGGGAACGACAGGTCCGCCGGCACGAACTCCGCGAACGGCCCGGATGGCTTGAACCGTGCCCCGGAGACCACCGAGAACGCCAGCCACCCACCCGGCCGGAGCACCCGCAGCCAGTCGGCGAACGCGACCGCGCCCAGGAAGTGCAGCGAAGACGCGCACAGCACGACGTCGGCCGACCCGTCCGGTGACGGCATCGGCACCGCCGGCCCGACCCGCCACTCGATGATCCCGTCCGGGTCGAGCGAAGCCGCCTTCGCCGTGGCCCGCTCGACCATCGCCGGCGACAAGTCGACAGCCAGCACGCGCGTCGGCTTCAGCCCCAGCGCCGCGTACGCCGCGAAGCCCGTCCCGGTGGCGACGTCCAGGACGAGCCCCGGAGAGTCGGGGAGTGGCGAAACCAGCGCGTCGGCCACCAAAGCGTGAAATTCGTCTTCGTCGTAGTGCTCGGCCGTGCTGTCGAAGAGGGCTGCCCTCGAGTCGTGGTCCACGGACCCAACCTAGCCGGGCCGACCAGCGATTTTCAGCCGCCGGCGGCCGGCGAAGCCCAGGTCGGCGCGGTGGTACCAGCACAGCTCGCGATCACCTTCGAGCCAGCACAGCAGCACGTCGGTGCCGTCGAGCTCGGCCGGGAAGTCGACCAGCAGCGGCGCGAACCCCTTGAGCTCGGCGCCGGTGTGCTGGACCGTCGTCATCAGGTCGTCGAGCCGCGCCTGCGCGGCCTTCCACTCGGGCAACCCGCCCAGCTCGGTCGCGCGGCCACCGGGGCGCAACGACGCCGCGAGCTCGGCCGCGTCGGCCCGGACGCGCACCAGTTCGTCGAGGACCGGCCGCAGCCGCGCCAGTTCGTCGCGTGCCTCCGCGACGGTGAACAAACCCATCGCCCGATGATCCCACCGGCCCGGTTCAGGCCTCGCGGCGCCGCCGGACCAGCGCGTTGGCCAGCCCGCTGCCGACCAGCAGGAAGCCCACGCCGAGCAGGCCGCCGATGAACAGGAAGTCCATGACGCCGTACGCGATGTCGCTCTTCGGCATCAGGTTGACCAGCTTGAAGCCCCATTCCGGCACGGCCATCGCGGCCACCCCGGGCAGCACGCCGTAGATCAGCCCGCCGAGGATCGGGCCCGCCGCCGACAGCGCCCCGAGCGCGGCGACGACCAGCAGCAGGATCGCCCCGCCGGCCAGCAGCGCGATGCCCAGCGGGTCGCGGTTGGTGCTCAGCGTCGCCTGGATCAGCTGCTGCTGGCGCAGCCCGCCCCAGCTCAGCAGCCCCAGCGCGACCGGGGTGAGCAGCAGCCCGCCCAGCGCGCTGACCAGGTGGGCGACGCCGCGGCGCGGCCGTTCGTCGAGCGCTTCCGTCGTGTCGTCGTAGTCCTCGTAGTCGTCTTCGTACTCGGCGTACCGATGGGTCGACATGGCCGTCACCTCCCGCATGATGAGTTCACGGGTGGCATCGTGCCTTGGTTCACCCCGTAGCGCGACGGTCGCTCGGCGAGCGGTCGGATCGGGCGAACGGCGGTACCGCCCCGTGAGGCTCGCCACAACGCGCGGGTGGAGACTTGATACCGACCACTACTTGAACCATCCAGGTCCGTCAAGCAGTACGCTTGTACCGCTACCGGCGAAGACTTAAAAGAAGAACGCGAAGATCCGCGGAAGGAGCACCGCTGCTCATGGCCAAGATCAAGGTCCAGGGCACCGTCGTCGAACTCGACGGCGATGAGATGACCCGCATCATCTGGCAGTTCATCAAGGACAAGCTGATTCACCCGTACCTGGACGTGAACCTGGACTACTACGACCTGGGTATCGAGGAGCGGGACCGCACCGACGACCAGGTCACGGTCGACTCCGCGAACGCGATCAAGAAGCACGGCGTCGGCGTCAAGTGCGCCACGATCACCCCGGACGAGGCGCGCGTCGAAGAGTTCGGCCTCAAGAAGATGTGGCTGTCCCCGAACGGGACGATCCGCAACATCCTCGGCGGCGTGATCTTCCGCGAGCCGATCGTCATCCAGAACATCCCGCGGCTGGTGCCGACGTGGACGAAGCCGATCATCATCGGCCGCCACGCCCACGGCGACCAGTACAAGGCGACCAACTTCAAGGTGCCGGGCCCGGGCAAGCTGACCGTCAGCTACACCCCGGACGACGGCTCCGAGCCGATGGAGTTCCAGGTCGCACAGTTCCCCGAGGGCGGCGGCGTCGCCATGGGGATGTACAACTTCAAGAAGTCGATCGAGGACTTCGCGCGCGCGTCGCTGCAGTACGGCCTCGACCGCGGCCTGCCGGTCTACCTCTCCACCAAGAACACGATCCTCAAGGCCTACGACGGCCAGTTCAAGGACGTGTTCGAGGAGATCTTCCAGAACGAGTTCAAGGCCGACTTCGACGCCAAGGGCATCTCCTACGAGCACCGCCTGATCGACGACATGGTCGCCGCGGCGATGAAGTGGGAGGGCGGCTACGTCTGGGCGTGCAAGAACTACGACGGTGACGTCCAGTCCGACACGGTCGCGCAGGGCTTCGGCTCGCTGGGCCTGATGACGTCGGTGCTGCGCACGCCGGACGGCCGGACCGTCGAGGCCGAGGCCGCGCACGGCACGGTCACCCGGCACTACCGCCAGCACCAGCAGGGCAAGCCGACGTCGACCAACCCGATCGCGTCGATCTACGCCTGGACCCGCGGCCTCGAGCACCGCGGCAAGCTGGACGGCAACCAGGAGCTGATCGGCTTCGCGAACACGCTGGAGCAGGTCGTCGTCGAGACCGTCGAGAGCGGTCAGATGACGAAGGACCTCGCGCTGCTCATCAGCAAGGACCAGCCGTGGCAGACGACCGAGGAGTTCCTCGCGACGCTGGACGACAACCTGGCAAAGAAGATCGCCCAGGGCTGAGTGGTCTGAAGGGGCCCTCTTCCCGGTTCGCCGGGAAGAGGGCCTTTTTCGTACACCGTGCGTCACCGGTGGGTGATGCGGACTGGCGCCTCCGGGTGGTTGCTGCGTCCGGCGCTGTCCGTGTGGGTAAAGGATTGCCTACCCTTGGCGGGGGACGGGGCTCGCGGTTGGAGGAAGGCATGTCGAAGAAGACTCTGATCATCTTGGGCGCCATCGTCCTGGTCGTCATCGTCTACGTGACGAACACGAACAAGCAGGCTTCGGGAGCGTCGGCCACCGGCTGCAAGGTGACGGTGACCGCGGACGTCCTCAACGCCCGCGAGACGGCCGACGGCAACGCGAAGGTCGTCGGGAAGTACCTGCGTGACGCCCAGTTCGACGCGCTGCCGGGCGTGCAGAACGGCTTCCGGAAGGTGGCCGACGACAAGTGGGTGGCCGCCGCGTTCACCGAGCCGGTCGCCGGTTCCGCCTGCTGAGTCCTTACACGCCGAGCAGGTCGGCCGCGAGCGTGACGACGCCGAAGGCCGCGGCCGACAGGCCCAGTGTCCGGGCGCGCTTCGGGTCGCGTTTCGCGGCGGCCCGCCAGTAGAGGCCGATGCCGACCGCCAGCAACAGCAGTTCGACGACGGCCGAGACGGCGGGCAGCCGCCACAGCCCGAAGCCGAACGTGGGCAGGTCGCCGGCGTTGCCCGGCAGGATCGGCAGGTCGGCGCGGTGCACGACGAGGTCGAGCAGCCAGTGCGAGAAGACGACCGCGCTCAGTATGAGCCCCGTTTCACGGCCCAGCCACCGGCTCGCGACGGCGCCGAAGAGCGCGGAAAGGACGAGCGCGCCGACGAGGGAGTGCGTGTAGTCGGCGTGGATGACGCCGCCGCCGTAGCCCGCGCCGTCGACGGTCTCGATGCCGCTGAGGTAGAGCGGCACGAAGACGACGTCGAGCCAGGCGGTGGCGAGCATGAGCGTCCAGACGGGAATGGCGGGCCGGCCGGCCTTGACGGCGGCGGCGAGCCCGAAGTGCCCGGCGATCATCTGCGGGCCTCCGTCCAGGGGAAGCGGGCGTCGAGCACGCCGAGCCCGACGGTGAAGAGGAGGACGGCGAGGATGAAGCTCATTTCTGCTCCTGCTCCGAGTAGGTGGTCAGGCCTTGGACGAGCATGGTTTTGAGGACTTCGAAGCTCTGGTCGACGTCTTCGGGCCGCCCGAAGCCGCCGGAGGCTTCGAGCCCGGCGAACCCGTGCACGGCGGCGCGGAGGGAGCGCGTGGCGTGCACGGCCCGGGCGTGGTCGAAGCCGTAAGGGCGTAGGACGGCGAAGACGACCTCGGCGACGGCGTGGGTGGCCTTGCTGAGTTCGGTGTCGGTTTCGTCGGGGGCGGTGGCGAGCGCATGGGTGCGGCGCGGGTGGCGCCGCAGGTAGTCCCGGTAGGCATCGGCGACGGCCCGGACGGCATCGCCGCCTTCGCGCCCGGTGGCGGCTTTTGTCAGGGTTTCGGCCATCTCCTGCACGACCCGGAGGTCGATCAGGCGGCGCAGGTCGGCGAGGTTCTTGACGTGCTTGTAGAGGGAGGGCGCGGCGACGTTGGCGCGTTCGGCGACCTTGGCGAGGGTGAGGGCTTCGGGGCCGGACGCGTCGATGATCTTGAGAGCGAGGTCGACCACGGCGTCGGTGGTCAGGCCGGCTCTAGGAGACATGGTGGCTACTTGACATAGCTTTAAAGCTAATGGTCATAGCTTTGGGGGTCAAGGGCCGGTTTTTGTCGGTGGTGGGTGTTAGAACTGCGGTAGGTCGAAGATCGGAGGTGAGCCGACGCCCGGGGCCGGGCGACAACTGAATGCGGCATGGGTTTCGAGGTGGTGTCCGCGGGGTCTCCAGGGGGAGTTCCGCGGGCAGGGGCTTCGGGGGTTCGTGCGGTGGGCCGGAGGGGTTGAGCCCGGGGAACGCGCTTGGACGGGGGTCCGGGTGCGGGGTGGAGGCTCCTTCGGACCCGCCGGACGGCGGCCCGTGAGGCGAAGGCGGCTTCGGGCGGCTGGCGTCCTGTTGTCGGCGTGCGCCGGGGTGGAGGTTGGCCGGTGCCGCGGCTGGAGGCTGGTGCTGTGCGGGCCAAGGGGTGGCCCGAGCGGGCGGGGGAGTTCGCTGCGAGGCCTGGCCCGGCAGCGGCCGAGCGAGACCGGCCATGAGGCGCAGGTGTAGGCCGCGCTTGGGATCCTCTTCCGAGCCGAGCCGAGCCGAGCCGAGCCGAGCCGAGCCGAGCCGAGCCGAGCCGAGCCGAGCCGAGCCGAGCCGAGCCGAGCCGAGCCGAGCCGAGCCGAGCCGAGCCGAGCCGAGCCGAGCCGAGCCGAGCGTCAAAGCTCGACCGTGCGCCCTTCCTCCGCCACCAGCACCTCGCCGCCGAACTGCGCGCGTGCCTCCGCGGCCGCGGCCAACCGATCGGTGCCCGGCCAGAAGTGCGTCAGCATCAACCGGCGCGCTCCGGCCGCGGCTGCCCACTCGCCCGCCTCCGCGGCCGTCATCAAGTACCGCGGCTCGTCCCCCGGGGGCGGCGTCCGGTAGGTCGCGTCGCAGATGAGCAGGTCGGCGTCGCGCCCCAGCTCGGCTAGCACCGGCGAAGGCCCCGTGTCACCCGTGTATGCCACGGTCAGCCCAGGCGCGGCCAGCCGCACGCCGAAGTTCGGCACGTGGTGCGGCAACGCGAACGTCGTCAGCCGGAACGGCCCGACCGCGGTCGCCGGCTCGAGGTCGTGCACCGAGAACACCTCCGTCGGGTGCGGCCGCGGCTCCATCGCCGCGAGCCGGGCGACCGTGCCCGGCGTGCAGTACAACGGCAGCCGCGGACCGTCGCCGTAGTACGAGGCCCGCCCGAGCGCGCTCACGTCCGCGCAGTGGTCCGGGTGCTCGTGCTTCACTACCACCGCGTCCGGCAGCCCGTGGCCGAACAGGCGCGAGGCGGCGCCGTACCCGAGGTCCAGGACCACGCGGAACCCGTTGTGCGACAACAGGAATCCGGCGCACGCCCGCCCGGCTTCGGGGAACGCGCCGCAGCTGCCGAGCACCGTCAGCTCACCCATGCCCGGCAGTCTGGCAGAGCGAGGTAGCGTGCGGGACGTGCTGACCGTCTCCACCGTGAACGTCAACGGACTCCGCGCCGCCGCCAAGAAGGGCTTCGTCGAGTGGCTCGCCACCACGAAGGCCGACGTCGTCGCCTGCCAGGAGGTGCGCGCCGAGGCGAGCCAGCTCCCGGCGAGCGTCGTCGAACCCGACGGCTGGTTCTCGGTGCACGCCCCCTCGGCCGTCAAGGGGCGCAACGGCGTCGCCGTCTACAGCCGCGAAGAGCCCGAAGAAGTCCGGATCGGCTTCGGGGAACCCGAGTTCGAAGACAGTGGCCGCTACCTCGAAGTCCACTTCGCGAAGGTCGTCGTCGCCAGCCTCTACCTCCCCAGCGGGGACGTCGGCACCGAACGCCAGGACGAGAAGGAACGCTTCATGGCCGCGTTCCTGCCTTACCTCGTCGAGCTCCGGGCCAAGGCCGCCGCGGCCGGGCGCGAGGTCGTCGTCGTGGGGGACTGGAACATCGCCTACGACACCGTCGACCTCAAGAACTGGCGCGGCAACCGCAAGAACTCGGGCTTCCTGCCCGAGGAACGCGCCTGGCTCGGCCGCGTCTACACCGAGGCCGGCTACACCGACGTCCAGCGCCGCCTCGACCCCGAAGGCCCCGGCCCCTACACCTGGTGGTCCTACCGCGGCCAGGCCTTCGACAACGACTCCGGCTGGCGCATCGACTGCCAGCTCGCGACCCCGGGCCTCGCCGAGAAGGTCGTCGACGTCGTCGTCGAGCGCGCCGCGTCCTACGACCAGCGCTGGTCCGACCACGCGCCGGTCACCGCCACCTACGACATCTAGGCGGCCCGGGCCGCGCGCCAGGCCGCGCTGTCCACGAAGTGGTTGTCGAACCGGTCCTGCGACGCCAGGATCTCCGCCGGCGACGCCTCGCCCCGCCGGATCCGGTCGATCATCCGGAAGTACTCGAAGCGCTCGACGCCGGGCGTGAACACGATCAGCACGTCGGCGCCGGACCGCGAAGTCGCCCCGAACGCGTGATTCGTGTGCGGTGGCACGAACAGCATGTCACCCGTCCGGACCGTCACGACGTCGTCGCCGTTCAGGACCTCGAGTTCGCCGTCCAGCATGAAGAACATCTCGGCGGACGAGGTGTGGAAGTGGGGCGTCGCGCCGTCGTGTCCGCGGCCCAGTGACGCGCGGTTCGTGCTCAGGTGCCCGCCGGTCTGGGAGACGTCGGCGAGCAGCGTCATCGTGTCGGGGGTCGAGCCGAGCTGCTCGGCTTCGTCGTGGCGTACCAGCAATGTCGTCATGCCCAGGATGGTTCCACGCCTGATAGTTCGTTGTCAAACTATCAGGCGGCGAATAGTGCTGGCGTCGAATAGGGTGGCGCTGTGACTGATGAAGACGCCGTCGACGCCGTCGTGTCGGCGTGGCACCGCGAACGCCCCGACCTCGACCTGGCCGCCATCGGCGTCGCCGGCCGGATGGGGCGGCTCGCGCTCGTGCTCGGCCCGGCGCAGGAGCGGGTGTTCGGGAAGTTCGGCCTGCAGCGCGGGGAGTTCGACGTCCTGGCCGCGCTGCGCCGCTCCGGGCGGCCCTACACGCTGATCCCGTCGGAGCTGTCGGCGACGCTGATGATGTCCCGCGCCGGCATGACGAGCCGCCTCGACCGGTTGGAGAAAGCCGGGTTCGTCGAGCGCACGCTGGACCCGAACGACCGCCGCAGCTTCCGCATCCGCTTGACGGCCAGTGGTTTCGACGCCGTCGACGCCGCGATGACCGAGCACACCGCGAACGTCTCCGAGCTGCTGTCGGGGTTGTCCAAAAAGGAACTGAGCCTGCTCGACGACGTCCTGCGCAAGCTGCTCGGCCACCTCGATCCCCAGTAACAGCACCAAAAAGGGCCTCCCCGAGTGGCCGGGGAGGCCCTTCTCGCCGCGCCCGGCTCAGCAGGACAGGTTGCCTCCGGTGGGAACCCCGAGGATCCCGGTGATCTGCGTGTACTTGTCGATCCGGCTCTGCACCTGGGCGGGGTTGCCGCCGTTGCACTCGATCGAGCCGTTGATGCTGCGGATGGTCTCGCCGAAGCCGCGCTGGTTGACCATCGCGTCGTGCGGCGTCATGGTGCCCGGGCCGGTCTGGGTGTTCCAGTACCAGAGGCCGGTCTTCCACGCGACGGCCGCGTTCTGCTCGACCTGGTAGGGGTTGCCCAGCAGATCGATGCCGAGCGCGTCGCCGGCGGCCTTGTAGTTGAAGTTCCAGCTGAGCTGGATCGGGCCGCGGCCGTAGTAGGCGGCCTGGCCGGCGGGGCAGCCGTAGGGCTGGCTCGCGTCGCAGTAGTGCGGGTAGTTCGCGGTGTTCTGCTCGACGATGTAGACGAGGCCGCCGGTCTCGTGGTTGACGTTCGCGAGGAACGCGGCGGCTTCCTGCTTCTTCACCGTGTCGTCGCCGGTGTTCGCGAAGCCGGGGTACGCGGACAGCGCGTCGGTCAGGCCGCTGTAGGTGTAGAAGCTGTTGCGGCCGGGGAATATCTGGTTGAACTGGGCTTCGCTGACGACGAAGGAGGCGTCCGCGGCGGCGGACGCGGTGGTGGCCGGCAGCACGACGGCGGCGCTCGCCGCGGCGAGCGCGCTCACCGCCACTCCGGCGCGCTTCAGGAACCGGGCAATCGACATTCGGGACTCCTCTTGATCACGCCGGTCGTGCGCGGTCCGACCGAGCCGAATGGGCTACTCCAAGAGGTATAGACCAATCACTATCGAGTGAAAAGTTTTCCGAATAAGACGACGCGATCGGACCAGTCCGCACTGCGACGAATGGCAGAGCGTGAGCCGATTTTGCGATGAACGGGTGATGACGGGCTGGACACGGATCGGTCACGCTCTACTTTGGGTATGAGCGTTCCGCCCTGCGCAACACCCACTTGGGCGGTTGGAGTGAACCGTGGGGGTGGCCGGACCGTGTTCTCGGTTGGGCGCTAGTCTCGGCCCCCGAGTCGATCGGGACGACAGGTCTTGACACGCTCGGTAGTTTTTTGACCAGCAGCACGCAGCGTCTCACTCAAACGGGTGAGCCTTTGGGTGAGACACACAGCGCTCGTCACTCGCGGGAGGCACTCCGGTGCGCAACCCAGGTCAATCCCTGATGCGGTCCACGCTGCGCGGATTCCGCGCGGCGGCGGTGGTCGCGCTCGTCCCGGCGGCATTGCTGCTGGCCGGCGGCACAAGCGCGTTCGCCGACGTGACCACCGCGCAGGCCGAAACGAACGCGGAGAGCTTCGGCGTGCTGGGCCCGGTCGGCCTGGTCGCGGTGGCGCTCGGCATCGTCGGGATGACGCTGGGTGTGCTGCGCCAGCGCCGCAAGGCCCGCGTGGCGGAGGCGGCCCCGGCGGTGCCCGAGGCCCCGGGCCCGGTCACGGCGATGGCCGAGGCGGTGCTCGGCGAGCCCGACGCCACGCCGACCCGCCCGTTTTTGACTCAAAACCCGCACGCCTGAGCGGCACGCCTCGCCGGCCGCGGCTGGTTGCTTGCACCGTGCTCTCGCTCTGAACCCCGCCGGCCACAGCCGACCCGGCCCCACGTGCTTGAGCCCGCCGCGCGCGCCGGAGCCGAAGGCCGCCTGTGCGCCTGAGCCCACCCGGCGCTGGCGGCGGCTGATGCCACAGCGGTTCGCCTCGGCTCTCGGGCAGCGGTGCACGCCTGAACTCGCCGGGTTGCCCCGGAGCCCAGAGACTCTGGCCGCCCCACGTGTGTGAACCCGCGCGGCATCGGCAGCGGCCGATGCCATGCCGGCTCGCCTCAGACCTCCCGCAGCGCAGCACACGTGAGCCCGCCGTGGGCAACCCGAGCCGAAGGACCCCGCGGGGCGCCGGTCGGTGGCCGATTCCGGCGCGCCGCTCCGGCTCCGCGAGCCTGAGCCGCCCCCGCGAGGACCCCGCGGGGCGCCGGTTGGTGGCCGATTCCGGCGCGCCGCTCCGCCTCCGCAAGCCTGAGCCGCCCCCGCCTGGGAAGCCTGTGTCCGGCGCCCACGTCGCCCACTCGGCCTGGAAGAATCCCCAGCTCCAACCCCCTCCGCGCCCACCACGGGTCCCGGCCTGGAAGAATCCTCCCGTGTCCGAAGAGCAGACCGTCGCCGCCGATCGTCGTCCGCGGGTCCTTTCCGGGATCCAGCCCACCGCCGACTCGTTCCACCTCGGCAACTACCTCGGTGCGCTGCGCCAGTGGGTCAAGCTGCAGGACACCCACGAGCCCTTCTACTGCGTCGTCGACCTGCACGCCATCACCGTCGAGCAGGACCCGAAGGTGCTTCGGCAGCGCACCCGCGTCTCGGCCGCTCAGCTGCTCGCCATCGGCATCGATCCCGCGCGCAGCGCCCTCTTCGTGCAGAGCCACGTTCCGGAGCACGCCCAGCTGAGCTGGGTCCTCGAATGCCAGACCGGCTTCGGCGAGGCCGGCCGGATGACGCAGTTCAAGGACAAGTCGGCCAAGCAAGGCTCCGACCGCTCCAGCGTCGGCCTCTTCACCTACCCGATCCTGCAGGCCGCGGACATCCTGCTCTACCGCGCGGACGCCGTCCCGGTCGGCGAGGACCAGCGTCAGCACCTGGAGCTCACGCGCGACCTCGCGCAGCGCTTCAACAACCGGCTCGGCAAGACGTTCGTCGTGCCCGAGCCGTACATCATCAAGGACACGGCGAAGATCTACGACCTGCAGGAACCGACGGCCAAGATGAGCAAGTCGGCCTCCAGCGCCAACGGCATCGTCGAGCTGCTCGAGGACCCGAAGCGCTCGGCGAAGAAGATCCGTTCCGCGGTCACCGACACCGGCCGCGAGGTCAAGTTCGACGCGGAGAACAAGGCGGGCGTCTCGAACCTGCTGACCATCTACTCGGCCCTGACCGACCGCACGATCCCGGACCTCGAAACGGCGTACGAGGGCAAGGGTTACGGCGACCTGAAGAAGGACCTCGGCGAGGTGTTCGTCGAGTGGGTCACGCCGATCCAGGAGCGCGCTAAGTCCTATTTGGACGATGTCGCCGAGCTGGACAAGATCCTCGCCGCCGGCGCGGAGCGGGCGCGCGAAGTGGCTTCGAAGACGCTGGCCAAGACGTACCAGCGGATCGGGTTCCTGCCGCCGGTGCGGTGAAGCTGATCCTGCTGAACGGCCCGCCGGGCAGCGGCAAGTCGACGCTGGCCCGGCGCTACGCCGACGACCACCCGCCGGCCCTGGCGCTGGACGTCGACCGGGTCCGGGCGACGATCGGCGGCTGGCGAACGGAACCGGGCGCGGCGGGATTGCTGGCCCGGGAGATCGCGCTGGCGGCGGCGCGCACGCACCTGTCGGCGGGACACGACGTCGTGGTGCCGCAGCTCCTGGCCCGCCCGGGCTTCGCCGAGCGCCTCGAAGCGCTGGCCGGCGAGACCGGGGCGAGCTTCCACGAGATCGTGCTGCTGCCGGGGCTCGAGGAGACGCGCCGGCGCTTCGCCGGGCGCGGGGAATCGGCAGTCGAGACGGCGCGACCGCTCACTGAGGAAGGCCTGGCCACGGCGTACGACCGCGTGGCCGAGTACGCGTCGACGCGGCCTCGGGCGGCGATCCTCGACGGCGCGACCACCTACCAGGACTTCCTCGCCTCCCTCACCTGAGCCGCTCGCGTTGCGGGAGTCACGGGGCGTGGTTAGCGTTTCACGGTGGCGAACGAAGAAACGAAGGAAAAGCTCCTGCCGCGGCTGCGGCGGAAGTACCCGTGGCTCGATCACCTGATCCGCGCCAACGACGCCTTCACCGAGCGGTACGGCAACCACTACGCCGCCGCCATCACCTACTTCAGCGTGTTGTCGGTCTTCCCGCTCTTCATGGTCGCCTTCGCGGTGGTCGGGCTCGTCGTCAACCACGACCAGACGATCATCACCAAGATCGCCGACGGCATCAACAACTCCGTGCCCGAGGGCCTCAAAGACCTCGTCAACGGCATCGTCAAGGGCGCGCTCGACTCCGGGGGCGGCATCGGGATCTTCGGTCTGCTCATCGCCCTCTACTCCGGCATCGGCTGGATGTCGAACCTGCGGGACGCGCTCACCGCGCAGTGGGGCCAGGAAAAGCAGTCGCAGCCGATCGTCAAGCAGACGCTCAAGGACCTCGTCGCGCTGATCGGGCTCGGGGTCGCGCTCGTCGTCTCCTTCGCGCTGACCGCCGTCGGCGGTGGGGTCGGGCAGTTCCTGCTCGAGCTCGTCGGGCTCGAACACGAGACCTGGGCGATCGTCCTGCTGCGCGGGGCGACCATCGTGCTCGGGCTGGCCGCGAACACCCTCGTCTTCGTCTGGGTCATCGCGCGGCTGCCGCGGGAGCGGGTCGCGCTGCGCAGCGCCGTCAAGGGCGCCGTGGTCGCCGCGATCGGGTTCGTCATCCTGCAGCAGGTCGGCTCGATCTACCTGGCCAGCGTGACGAAGTCGCCGTCGGCCGCGCTGTTCGGGCCGGTCATCGGCCTGCTCGTGTTCGCCAACCTCGTCTCGCGCTTCCTCCTGCTCATCACGGCGTGGACCGCGACGGCCAAGGAGAACCAGCACCAGGTCGTCGCGCCCCCGCCGCCGGTGCGGCTCGAGCAGAGCGTCACCGTGCAGCGCGGGCCCGGGCTCGGCGCCGTCGCGGGGGCCTTCAGCGCCGGGGCGCTGCTGGCGTGGCTCGGGGGCCGCCGCAAGTCTTGACACCGATCCGTCCAGTAAAGAAACTGAACCGGTAAGAAATCTGAACCGGAGGTTTCATGCTGGACGCCGCCCGCGAGTGCGCCGACCTCGCCAAGACCCTCGCGCCCGTCACCGAACAGCGGCGCGCGCTGCCGGCCGAGCTGGTCGCCAAGCTGACCGACGCCCAGCTCCTGCGCAGCGGCGTCCCCGGGCACCTGGGCGGCCCCGAAGCGCCGCCCGCGCTCAGCCTCGAAACCGCGGAGACGGTCGCGCGCGGAGACGCCTCGGCCGGCTGGTGCGTCTCGATCGCCGTGACGAGCAGCCTGCTCTCGGCCTACGCCCCGCGGAAGTGCGCGGAAGAGGTCTTCGGCGACCCGAGGACCGTCGCGGCCGGAGTCTGGGCGCCGCGCGGCGTCGGTCAAAAGGTCGACGGCGGCTACGTCGTGTCCGGCCGCTGGGCGTTCTGCAGCGGCATCCCGCACTGCGACTGGCTCTTCGCCGGTTTCGTGCACGAAAGCGCTCTCTACGTCGGAGCGTTCCCCAAAGCCGAGATCCAAGTCCTCGACACCTGGCACACGACCGGCCTGCGCGGCACCGGCAGCCACGACTGCGTGGCCGAGGAGCTGTTCGTCCCCGAGCACCGCGTCTTCTCGGTCATGGGCGGCCCGCCCGCGGACGCCGTCGCGCTGCACCGCTTCCCGCTCTTCGGCTACTTCGCGCTGTCGGTCGCGGCCGCGGCGCTGGGCAACGCGCGTGGCGCGATCGACGACCTCGTCGAACTCGCCTCGACGCGCAAGCCGCTCGGCTCCAGCCGGTCGCTGGCCGAGCGCTCGGCGACGCAGGCCGCCGTCGCGGAGGCCGAAGCCGCCCTGCGCGCGGCGCGGCTGCTCTACTACACCAGCATCGACGACGCCTGGCAGGCCGCGCAGGGCACCGAGCCCGTGCCGGACGCGCTCAAGCTGGGCCTGCGGCTGGCCGCCACGCACGTCACGCGCACGGCCGCGAAGGTCGCCGAAAGCATGTACGACCTGGGCGGCGGCGCGGCGATCTACGAGACTTCGCCGCTGCAGCGCCGGTTCCGCGACGCCCGCACCGCGACCGCCCACTTCCAGGTCAACCCAGCCAGCTTCGAGCTGCCGGGCAAGCTCCTGCTGGGCGTCCCGGCCCGCACGGAGCAGCTGTGACCGACCTGTCGCACCGGTTCACGAACGACTCGGTCGGCCGCGCGCTCGACCTGGTCGGGGAGCGGTGGAGCCTGCTCATCTTGCGCGAAGCGTTCTTCGGCGTGCGCCGCTACGGCGAGTTCGCGCGCAACCTCTCGATCCCGCGCCCGACGCTGTCCGCGCGGCTCAAGACCCTCGTCGACGCCCGGGTGCTCGACCGCGTCGACCCCGTGCCCGAGTACGTGCTGACCCAGGCCGGCCGGGACCTCTTCGGCGCCGTCGTCACGCTGATGCAGTGGGGCGACGAGCACCTCGCCGGGCCGGACGGGCCGCCGATCCGGTTGCGGCACAACGACTGCGGCGAGATCGGCGGCACGTTCGTCGCTTGTGGACACTGCGGCGGCGAGATCGCCACCGGCAACGTGACCCCGGAGCCCGGCCCCGGGTTCCGCTAGTTCGCGGCTTTCTTGCGCTGGTGCCCGACGACGAACCCGCCGACGATGACGAGGAACACGACCAGCGTGATGATCCAGCCGGTGACGCCGAACGGGTCTTCCTTGGCGCCGGCCGCGGCCGAGGACGTCCCGCTGTTGCCGGTGCCGCCGTCGGCGAGCACGGACGGGTCGGTGCCCGACGGCGTGGCCGCGGGTGCCTGGTAGCTGATCTGGCCGACCGGCGCGGCGCGGTCGGCCTCCAGCGCGAAGCCGTAGTCGAGCAGCTTCGCGGCCTGGTCGACGACCTTCGTCGGCTTCTGCTCGGCGCGCAGCATCACGACCGCGAGCCGCTTGCCCTTCTGCTGCGCCGCGCCGACGTAGGTGTGGCGGGCGTCGTCGGTGAAGCCGGTCTTGCCGCCGAGGAAGCCCGGGTAGACGCCGAGCAGCTTGTTGTCGTTGTAGATCGGGATGACCGGTTTGCCGCCGGTCGCCGGGATCTCGAAGTTCTTCGTCGAGACGACCCGCGCGAACTCCGGCTGCTTCATCGCGTAGTGGAAGATCAGGCTGAGGTCGTAGGCCGAGGTCGACATGCCCGGCCCGTCGAGCCCCGACGGCGTCGCGGCGCGCGTGTCCTCCGCGCCGATGCGGGCCGCCAGCGCGTTCATCTTGGCCACCGCGGAGTCGACCCCGCCGAGCGCCGTGGCGAACGCGTGCGCGACGTCGTTGCCCGAGTGCATCAGCAGGCCGTGCAGCAGCTGGTCGACGGTGTACTGGCCGCCCGCGACGAGGCCGACGCAGGTGCACTCCTGCTCGGCGTCCTCCTTCGTCGCGACGAGCACCTGCTGCGGGTTCAGCTGGGTGACGACGACGAGCGCGAGCAGCGTCTTGATCAGCGACGCGGGCCGCTGGCGGGCGTGCGGGTCCTTCGCCGCGATCACGGCGCCGGTGTCGAGGTCCTGGACCAGCCACGACGCCGCGGTGTTGCCCTCCGGCGGGTTCAGCGCGCCGTCCGGGGTGATCAGGCCGCACTCGGCCATCCGCGGGCCGCCGACCGGTTCGGCGGGCACGGCCAGCGGCGGCGGGACCAGCTTGCCGGGGGCGGGCTTCTCCGACGTGTCGACCGGGGCCGGCGGGGCCTGGCGGTTCGCGCACTGGCCCTGCTGCGGCGCCGCGGCCGCGAGGGCCGGGGTGCTCAGGGCCAGGAGGGCGGCGGCGAGCGTCGTCGTGAAGACCTTGAGCGACCGGGAGACAGCGGAGTGCACCCACGCAATCTAGCGCCGAGGCGCGCGTCGCATACTCAGGGGCATGCGCATTTCGCGAGGCACCTCGCTGTTCCTGCTGGCCTTCGGCGTCTGGTCGTGGATCATCTGGATCACGTTCGCCAAGAACCTGTGGGACAGCGACCGGGCCTGGGCCCCCGACGGCTCGCCCACGGCGTACTTCATCGTGCACGCGGTGCTGACGGTCGTGTCGTTCGTGCTGGGCACCATCATCGGCTTGCTGGGGTGGCGCGGGGTGCGCGCCGCTTCCTGACTTTGGTCGGTGGCGCGGTTTCCGGGGCCGGTTTAGGTTGACGCCACCGACTCTGGAGGTGGAATGTCCCGTTTACGCCGAATGGCGGCCCCGCTCGTGCTGGCCGTCGGGGGCGGCCTGTTCGCCGCGGCCCCGGCCGCCGAGGCCGCGCCGGTCGCGTGCGACACGACGAGCACGCCGTACACGTACGTGGTGACGTACCAGCCGGGCACGCGCGCGTCGACCGTCGATCGTGAGCTGGCGGCCAAGTGCGGCACGAAGGTGGCGTACTACGGCGAGATCGGCGTCGCGATCGCCAGCTCGCGCAACGCGGACTTCCAGCAGAAGATCGGCGTCTACCGGGCTTATTCGGGCGGTCGCGATGTGGCCTCCACGTCCGGTGCCGCGGCTCGTTCACTCGGTGCGGTGAAGACGCTGGAGGACACGCGTTCGGTGGCCGCCGCGGGTGACCTGTCGGCCCAGCAGTGGGACATGAAGGCGATCCACGCGCCCGAGGCGAACAAGATCTTCCAGGGCAGCCGCGCGGTGACGGTCGGCGTGCTCGACTCGGGCATCGACGCGACGCACCCGGCCCTTCGCGCGGCCGTTTCCCCCGCTGCCTCGGCGGGGTGTGTGAGCGGGGCGCCGGACCTCACGCCGGCGTCGTGGGCGCCGACGACGTCCGACCACGGAACGCACGTGGCGGGCACGATCGCCGGCAAGGACCCGGCGGCGGGCTTCACGGGCATCGCGCCGGGCGTGCGGCTGGCGTCGGTGAAGGTTGTCAACGACGACGGTTACATCTTCCCGGAGTCGGCGGTGTGCGGGTTCGTTTGGGCGGCCGAGCACGGCTTCCAGGTGACGAACAACAGCTACTACGTCGACCCGGGGATGTTCTTCTGCTCGCGTGAGCCTGGGGATGCGGCTGCTTACGAAGCCGTGCGTCGCGCTATCGAGTTCTCTTCGCGGCGCGGGGTGCTGAACGTGTCGGCTGCTGGTAATTCGGGGTTCGACACGACTTCGCAGACTACGGACCCGAATCGGCCTCATCCGGTGGACTCTTCGTGTGGGATCTTGCCGAAGGCCATCGACGGTGTGGTGAAGGTGTCGTCGGTGGGTTATGCGGGGACCAAGTCGTCGTTCAGCAACTACGGTGCCATCGATGTGACGGCTCCTGGGGGTGACTTCTCGCAGCTGCCGCCTTCCGGTGAGGGTCCTTCTTGCCCGTTGTCGACGACTGTGTTCGGTGGGTTGTACGGGTCGAAGTGTGGGACTTCGATGGCTTCGCCGCATGCTGCTGGGGTTGCCGCGTTGCTGGCTTCTCGGTTCCGTGGGGCGCCGCCGTCGTTTATTGCGCGGTTGCTTGAGGGGGAGGCCGATGTCGTGAAGTGCGCTTCGACGGAGACTGAGTGCACTGGGCCGGCGAAGAACAACTCTTACTACGGGCATGGGTTGGTCAACGCTCTGGATGCGGTGCGCTGACGGGCGGGCGGTCTCTGCCGCGGCTTGGTTCTTCCGCGGCTGAGCGGGTCCGACCTCCCCCGCCCCTCCGGTGGGATTCTCAGCCGCCGGGCGGGTTTGTCAAGGCGGGAAAGCGTGCCTTGACAAACCCGCCCGTCGGCTGAACTGCGGCTGGGATGAGGGGCGGGGGAGGTCTGGTGATCTCGTGGTCCTCTTGCTCTGCCGGCCGTCCGTTGCCATGGGAAAGGCCCTCCGGCGATCTTTGCCGGAGGGCCTTTCTCGTTTCGGGAAACTCAGACGCGCTTGAACAGCAGTGCGCGCTTCACTTCCTGGATTGCCTTTGTCACCTGGATGCCTCGGGGGCACGCGTCCGTGCAGTTGAACGTTGTGCGGCAGCGCCACACGCCCTCGCCGTCGTTCAGGATGTCCAGGCGCTCCTCCGCTCCCTCGTCGCGGGAGTCGAAGATGAACCGGTGGGCGTTCACGATTGCCGCCGGGCCGAAGTACGAGCCGTCGTTCCAGTACACCGGGCACGACGACGTGCAGCACGCGCACAGGATGCACTTCGTCGTGTCGTCGAAGCGATCCCGGTCCGCCTGGGACTGGATGCGCTCGCGTGTCGGCTCGTTGCCGTACGTGATCAAGTATGGCTTGATCGCCCGGTACGCCTCGAAGAACGGGTCCATGTCGACGTACAGGTCCTTCAACGTCGTCAGGCCCTTGATCGGGGCGATCGTGATCGTGGTCTTCTTGCCGTCCTTCTCCAGCAGGTCCTTCATCAGGACCTTGCACGCCAAGCGGTTGATGCCGTTGATCTGCATCGCGTCGGACCCGCACACGCCGTGCGCGCACGAGCGGCGGAACGAGAACGTTCCGTCGATGTAGTCCTTCACGTAGAACAGCAGGTTCAGCAGCCGGTCGGTGCGCTGCGCCGGGACGTCGTAGGACTCCCAGTGCGGCTCGCTGTCGACCTCTGGGTTGAACCGGAGGATCTTCAGCGTGACCGTGATCGGCGTGTGCTCGTCCGAAACGGAAGCCTCAGGAGATTCAGTGGCCGCAGTCATCAGTACTTCCGCTCCATCGGCTCGTAGCGGGTGAAGGTGACCGGCTTGTAGTCCAGCCGGATGTCGGACGACAGACCCGAGCCCTCCTTGTAGGCCATGGTGTGCCGCATGAAGTTCGTGTCGTCGCGGGTCGGGTAGTCCTCGCGGGCGTGGCCGCCGCGGGACTCCTTGCGCGCCAGCGCGCCCACGACCAGGACCTCGGCCAGCTCCAGCAGGAAGCCCAGCTCGACGGCTTCGAGCAGGTCGGTGTTGTACCGCTTGCCCTTGTCCGCCACCGTGATCCGCTGGTACCGCGCCTTCAGCGCCTGGACGTCGGTCAGCGCCTGCTTCAGCGTGTCCTCGGTCCGGTACACCGACGCGTGCGAGTCCATCGTCTGCTGCATTTCCTTGCGGATGTCGGCGACGCGCTCGTCGCCGTGCTCCGACAGCAGGCCCGCCAGCTGGTCCTCGACCAGCTTGGTCGGATCCGA
>NZ_JBGDMD010000018.1:0-129398 GCF_041679295.1 Amycolatopsis kentuckyensis
GGCGTACGCGCGTGGCGCGCGGATCGCCTCGGTGTGCATCGGGGCGTTCGCGCTGGCCGCCACGGGGTTGCTCGACGGCCATGTGGCGACGACGCACTGGCGGGAGGCTGCGGAGTTCCGGCGCCGGTTCCCCGCGGTCCGGCTCAATCCCGGTGTGCTTTACGTCGACAATGGCCGGTTGCTGACCAGCGCCGGCCTGTCGGCGGGGATCGACCTGTGCCTGCACATGATCCGGCAGGATCACGGTGCGGCGGCCGCTTCCCGGGTGGCCCGGTACATGGTGGTCGCGGCGCACCGGCCGGGCGGGCAGGCGCAGTTCGCGAGCCAGGTCAGCGAGGACGACGGCCTGTCGGCGACGTTCGGGTGGATGGTCGGCGAGATGCACCGGCCGTTGACCGTCGCCCAGATGGCCCGGCACGCGGGGATGCCGGAGCGCAGTTTCGCGCGCAAGTTCCGGGCCCGGACGGACATGACCCCGATGCGCTGGCTGGCCACGCAGCGGCTGCTGGAAGCGCAGCGGCTGCTGGAGTCGACCCCGTTGCCGGTGGAGGACATCGCGGAACGCACCGGGCTGGGCACGGCGGCCAACTTGCGCTTGCACATGGCGCGCGAGCTGGGCACGACACCGACCGCTTACCGGAAGTCGCGCGCGGCGGGGGAGCCGCTGCGCGCGTCGTAGTGGCTGAAGCCTTTCGCGAAGTGGCTGTCCTGCCCCTCGCCGGGCTCCTGCTGCGTCGGCAGGCTTGAGGTATGAGCAACTTCAAGGAACTGCTGGACAACAACGCACGCTTCGCCGAGACCGACGCCAAGGAGAAGGTGCCGGCCATCCCGTTCATCCCGAACAAGCAGGTTTACGTCCTGACCTGCATCGACCCCCGGGTGGACCCGGCGGCCACCATGGGCCTCGAGCTGGGGGACGCCATCGTGGCCCGCACGGTCGGCGGCCGCGCGAACCAGTCCTTTCTGGACGACCTGGCGTGGATCAGCTACCTGCACGAGACCAAGACCCCGGACGCGGAGTGGTTCGAGATCGCGGTCGTGCACCACACGGACTGCGGTTCGGCGTTGATGGCCGATCCGGAGCTGCGCAAGGGGTTCGTGGAACTCGGTTTCGACGACGCGGAAATCCGGCGGACCGCGGTCGTCGAGCCGTCGGACACGGTCCCGGTCGACGTGCAGGCGATCCTCGACGCACCGACCGTGTCGGGCCGGATCAAGGTCTCCGGCTACCGCTACGACGTGAAGACCGGCCGCCTCGAGCAGGTCGCCGCGCCGCGGTCGCGGGACGGCCGGTAGGTGCCATGACCGGCCACCGTCCACTGAGGATCGGCGCGCTCCTGTTCGAGGGACTGGACCAGATCGACTTCACCGGACCATACGAGGTACTGGCGAAGGTGTCGGAGTCGACGTTCACCACCTACGGCCCGGTCGCCGGCCCGATCGCCGACACGAGCGGCCTGGTCCTGCGGGTCGATGCGGTGCTCGAAGAAGCGCCGCAGCTCGACGTGCTGCTCGTGCCCGGGGGCCCCGGGCAGCAGGAGCTGATGCACGACGAACGGGTGCTGGCCTGGCTCCGGAGCCAGGCCGCGGGCGCCACCTCCGTGTTCTCCGTCTGCACCGGCGCCCTGCTGCTCGGCGCGGCCGGGCTGCTGCGCGGGGTGCGGGCCACGACGCACTGGGCGTGCGTGCACCTGCTGCCGTACTTCGGTGCGGACGCTTCGGACGAACGGGTCGTCATCGACGGGCGCCTGGTGAGTGCCGGCGGCGTCACCGCGGGGATCGACGGCGCGCTCCGCGTCGCGGAACTCCTGCGCGGCACCGAAGCGGCGCAGACGATCCAGCTCCTGCTGCAGTACGCGCCCGAGCCGCCGTTCGACTGCGGTACGCCGGCGACCGCGCCGCGGCACATCGTCGACGCCGCCCGGCGGCCCATGGGCGACCTCACCGCGGCGAGGCTGGTCACCGCGCGGCGGTTCGCGGAGGGGGCTGCCGGAAGTAGGCCGACCGGTACTGGCTCGGGGTGAGGCCGGTGCTGCGCCGGATCAGCCGCCGGAGGTTCGACGCGGTGCCCAGGCCGCTGCGGGCCGCGACGTGGTCCAGGCCGCCGGAGCCGGTTTCCAGCAGCCGCCGGGCCAGTTCGACCCGCTCGAGGTTCAGCCACGCCAGCGGGGTCGTGCCCAGCTCGGTGCGGAACCGGCGGTGCAGGGTGGTCACGCTCTGGCAGGCGTGGGCGGCGAGGTCGTTGACGGTGAGCGGGGTGTCCAGCCGTTCCCGGGCCCACGCCAGTGTGTCGCTGAGCGACTGCTGGTGCGGTTGCGGCACCGGTTTCTCGACGAACTGCTTCTGGCCGCCTTCGCGGTAGGTCGAGAAGACGAGCCGCCGGCCGACCGCGTTGGCGACCTCGGCGCCGTGGTCGGCGCGGACGAGGTGCAGGGCCAGATCGAGCGCGGCCGCGCTGCCCGCCGAGGTCAGGACCGAGCCGTCGTCGACGAACAGCTGGTCCTCCCGCAGGTCCACGGCGGGGAAGCGGCGCCGGAACTCGTCGGCGAGCTGCCAGTGGACGGTCGCCGGGCGGTGGTCGAGCAGACCGGCCTCGGCCAGGGTGAACGCGCCGGTGCACAACCCGACGATCCGGGCGCCCCGCTCGTGCGCCTCGCGCAGCGCGGCGAGCACGGAGGGCCGGGCTGGGGTGTCCACGTCGGGCCGGTTCGGCACGAACACCGTGTGGACGTCCCGCAACGCCGACAGCGGCGCGGTGCTCCCCACGGTGAACATGCGGTCGCGGACGGGGATCGAGCGGTGCGGGGCGATGACCTGCAGTGTGTAGAGCTCCCGCCCGATCTCCGGCCGGCGCCGCGCGCCGAACACTTCGCACACGCAGCCGAACTCGAAGGGGTTCGATCCCTCGTCGAGGAGCAGGCCGACCGGAATCGGGTGGTAGGAATCGCGCGGCATCCGCCATTTCTACCACTGTTTTCCCGGCCGCTCCGGCGGCACGATCGGCGAGAACCACGAGGAGGGTGACCATGACGGCGATCGATTTGGCGCACGAAGCGGCGGGGCTCACGGAGTTCTGGTCGCAGCGGGTGCTCGCCGAAGCCAACGGCAACCTGTTCAAGGTCGCGAAGGGCATCGGCTCGACCACCTGGCACCAGCACGACGACCAGGACGAGACGTTCCTGCTGCTCAGCGGCCGGTTGCGGATCCAGCTCCGCACCGGCGACGTCGAGTTGCGCCCCGGCGACCTCTACGTGATCCCGCGCGGGACGCAGCACTGCCCGGTGGCGGAAGAGGAGGCCCGCTTCCTGCTGATCGGGCCCGCGGTCACCTCGACCGCCGCCGGGGGCAAGCCGGCGTGGAGCTTCGCTGGCGGGACCGAGCCGAGCTGACCGGTCCGGCCGGCCGCGCCTGTCGCGCGCGGCCGGCCGTTCCGTCGTTGCTATCGCTGCGATCCGCCCTGCTCGGAGACCCATTGAGCGAGCGCCGCCAGGGTGGTCTCGACGCTGGCCGCCATGTACTCGCGCAGCGCTTCCAGGTCGGGTCGGGTCCGGCCGAGCACCGGGTCGAAGCGCAGCAGCTGCCAGGATTGCCGAGCCAGGGTCCCGCGTCCGCGGGCACGGAAGTCCCACGCCCAGCGGACGATGCCGTCCTCGGTGCCGCCGACGACGAAGCTGAACGCCCTTCCCGGGTCGGCTCGCTCCACTTGGGACCGGGTCGTCCATTCCCGGTCGGCCCGGCGGTTGGCGCCGCTGAACCACGCGCCCGGCCACGGGCCGTGGCCGTCGTCGTAGGACACGGCGCTCGCCGTGGGGCTCCACCGGCCGATGGCGGAGACGTCGCTGATCAGGTCGTAGACGCGGGCGGGGGTGGCGTCGACCCACGCGCTCCTGGTGAAGGCGAATCCGGTCACGTCGAGTTCCTCGGTGATGTTCACCAGCTCAGCCCACCCGTGCGAGCGCCCCGTTGCCAGCCCCGCCGTTACCTACCCCCAGCTGGGGCAGGCTGACGGCGGCGAGGCGATCGATACTGGAGCCATGACCGGAAAGACGCAGCTCGGAGCCTTCCTCCAGGCCCGGCGAGCCCAGGTGCGGCCCGAAGACCTCGGGCTGCCCACCTACGGCGAACGCCGGCGGGTGCCGGGGCTGCGCCGGGAGGAGCTGGCCCTGCTGGCCGGGGTGAGCGCCTCGTACTACACCCGGCTGGAGCAGGGCCAGTCCCTCAGCGCGTCGGCCGAGGTCCTCGACGCGATCGCCGGGGCGCTGCGGCTGGACGACCCGGAACGGCGGCACCTGCACGACCTGGCCCGGGCCGACCGGCGCCGTCCCCGGAACCGGCGGCCCGCGCCGGAGCGGGTGACCGAGGCGGCCGGGCAGCTGCTGGACGCACTGGCCGGGGTGCCCGCGATCGTGCTCGGCCGGCGCACCGACGTGCTGGCCTGGAACCGGCTGGGGCACGGGCTGTTCGCCGGTCACCTGGACTTCGCCGCTCCGGGCCGGCCCGCCGAGCGCCCGAACATGGCCCGCCTGGTGTTCCTCGACAGCCACACCCGGGAGCTCTACGCCGACTGGACGGGCAAAGCCCGCGCGGTCGTCGGGAACCTGCGCCTGGTGGCGGGGGAGTACCCGGACGACGCGGTGCTGCACGCCCTCGTGGGCGAGCTCAGCGCCAAGAGCCCCGAGTTCGCCGGCATGTGGGCCGACCACCGGGTCAAGGCCTGCGCGGTCGCCCCGTACGAGATGCGGCACCCACTCGTCGGCACCCTCACCGTGCTGCAGCAGACCCTGAGCAGCGGCCAGGGGCCCGCCGTCGTCGTCGCGACGGCGGAACCGGGCTCGCCCGCCCAGGCCGCCCTGACGCTGCTCGCCCAGGCGGTCGAACGCGACACCGCTCCGGCCTCGACGCCGGTCTGACCCGGCCCGGCCGAGTCCACCACCCCTCCACACACCCCCGCGCGCCGGTGTGTCGCCGGCGCGCGCCCGCAAAACGAGTGAAGGAACCATGTTGTCCAAGAAGCTGCCCTGGTACACGACCTCGGCATCCGTCCTGGCCGCCGCGAGCGTCGCGCTGACCGCCGCGCCCGCGTCCGCTGTCACCGCTCCGCTGCACGACGCGCGGATCGCCACCCACTTCGACCTGGCCACCGGGCAGACCCCGGAGAACGTCGCCCTGACCCCCGGCGGCGCCCTCGACGTCACGTTCGCGGCGGGGCGGCAGATCGCCGAGATCGCCCCGGGCGGGTCGGTCCGTGTGCTGGCCACCCTGCCCGCGCCCGCCGACGGGGGCGTCCACACCCCGGTGCTCGGCTTCCCGCTCACCGTCGGGATCACCCGCGCGGCCGACGGCACGCTCTACTTCCTCTACGCCACCGGCACGTCCGACCTCACCGGCGTTTGGCGGCTGCGGCCCGGCGGCCGGCCGCAGCGGATCGCCGCGCTCCCGGCCGAGGGACTGCCCAACGGCCTGGCCCTCGACCCGGCCACCGGCACCCTGTACGTCACCGACTCCGTGCTCGGCACCATCTGGCGGATGCCGGCGGCCGGCGGCACTCCGACCGCGTGGTCGACCGCGCCGGAGCTGGCTTCCACCGGCTTCCTCGGCGCCAACGGCCTGAAGCTGCACGACGGTGCGGTGTGGGCCACGAACCTCGACCGGGGCACCGTGCTGCGCATCCCGATCCGGCGGGACGGCAGCGCCGGCGCGGTGCGGACGGTCGCCACCGGGCTGGCAGGCATCGACGACTTCGCGTTCACCGGCCGGGGAGACGAGCTGCTCGCCGCGCTCAACGGCCCCAGCGAGGTCGCGCTCGTGCGGCCCGACGGGAGCCACGCGATCGTGCTCACCCCGGCCGACGGCCTGCAGAACCCCACCTCGGTGGCCGTGCGCGGCCGCACCGTCTACGTGTTCAGCGCCGCCTACGTCACCGCGCAGGACCCGAACCTCGTCGTCGCCGACCTCGGCTGCTGACCGAACCCCTTTCACCGCAAGGAGAACCGTCATGGACCAGATCGCACTGGGCGAGGTCACCGTCACCCGCGTCGAGGAGACGCACGGCCCCATCATGCCCACCGATCAGTTCTTCCCCGACGTGCCCGAGGAGGCCTGGCAGGAGCACCGCGAGTGGCTGGTGCCCGACCACCTCGGGGCGGACGACACGATGGTGCACGTCGCCATGCAGTCGTGGGTGCTGCGCAGCGGCGGCCGGACCATCCTGGTGGACACCGGCGTCGGCAACGGCAAGGCCCGGCCCGCGGTGGCGGCGTGGGACCACCTGGACCTGGACTACCTGGGCGCCCTCGCCCGGGCCGGCGTCCGGCCGGAGGACGTGGACCTGGTGGTCAACACGCACCTGCACGTCGACCACGTCGGCTGGAACACCCGCTGGGACGGGGAAAACTGGGTGCCCACGTTCCCGAATGCCACCTACCTGATGCCCGAGGCGGACTTCGAGTTCTGGAACCCGGCGAACAACTCCGGGATCGCCGGCGGGGTCAACGAGAACGTCTTCGAGGACAGCGTGGCCCCGGTGCACGCCGCCGGCCAGGTGCAGTTGTGGGAAACCGGCCACGTCATCGACGGCAACCTGCGCCTGGAGGCCGCGCCCGGGCACACCCCCGGATCGAGCGTGGTGAAACTGGAATCCGGCGGCGACCGGGCATTGTTCGCGGGCGACCTGATGCACACCCCGCTGCAGGTCACCCACGCCGAGCACAACAGCTGCTTCTGCGAGGACCCGGCGCAAGCACGGGCGACGCGCCGCCGGTTGCTGGGCTGGGCCGCGGATTCCGCCGCGCTGGTCCTGCCCGCCCACTTCAGCGGCCACAGCGCGCTCGAGGTCGAACACCGCGGCAGCGGGTTCGGGATCAAGAACTGGGCCCCGTTCCCCCGGTACTGAACCGGGACCGGCAGAGAGGAGACGCACGATGGCCGCGACCGGATCCAGCACGGTCACCACCAGCGGGGGACCGGTCCGCGGTCGCCGGCACGACCACGGCACCGTCCACTTCGACGTGCCCTACGCCAAGGCACCCCTGGGGATCCGGCGGTTCGCCCCGCCGGATCCCCACCCGGGGTGGTCCGGAGTGCGCGACGGGACGCGGCCGGGCCCCACCGCGCCGCAGCCGGCACGGGACTCCTTCGGGGTGCTCGACATGTCCCCGTACTTCGGCCCGGGCTGGCAGCGCGGCGACGACTACCTGACGGTGAACGTCTGGGCCCCGCCGGCGGACGGCTCGCCGCGCCCGGTACTGGTGTTCGTCCACGGCGGCGGGTTCGTCGCGGGCTCCAACCGAGCACCGCTGTACGACGGCACGGCCTTCGCGCGGGACGGCGTCGTGCTGGTGACCGTCAACTACCGGCTGGGCATCCCCGGGTTCCTCCACCTCCCGGACGCCCCGGACAACCGGGGCCTGCTCGACGTCGTCGCCGCTTTGCGGTGGGTGCGGGACAACGTCGCGTCGTTCGGCGGCGACCCGGGCAACGTCACGCTCGCCGGGCAGTCCGCCGGCGCCATCATCGTCGGTGGCGTGCTCGCCGAGCCGGCCGCGGCCGGTCTCTTCCACCGGGCGATCGTCCAGAGCGGCAGCGGCACCGGCGCTTTCGCACCCGAGCAGGCGGCCATGGTCACCGAGCGGGTGGGCCGGCACTTCGGTGTCGAGCCCTCCGCCGCGGCGCTGGCCGACGTCCCGGAGGACCGGCTCGTCGCGGTCCTGGCCGACCTGGCGGGACTGGATCTGCGCACGCCCACGCACCACCATCCGCTGGGCGGCATCACGTCGTTCAGCCTGGTGAGTGAACGCCAGCCGGTCGAGGCCGCCGGTGGCAGTGCCGTCGACCTGCTGATCGGCGACAACCGCGACGAGGGCAGCCTTTACCTCGCGCCCGTGGGCAAACTGGCGGGCAGCACCGACCTCGACGTCCGCGAGACGGCCGCGCTCTTCCACCGCGACCCCGACGACGCCGTGCGCGGCTACCGGAACCGGTACCCGCGGGCGGGCGCGGCCGAGCTGCGGACGCGGGTGCTCAGTGACGGCCTGTTCCGCACCGGCACGCACGCGCTGGCGACGGCCCACACCGCCGGCCCGACCTACCGCTACGAGTTCGGCTGGCGGTCGGACGCGGTCGACGGGCAGCTGGGCGCCAGTCACGTGATGGAGCTGCCGTTCGTCTTCGACACCCTCACGCTGCCCGCGCTGCGCGGGCCGCGGAAGCTGCTCGGCACCGGCGAACCGCCCGCCGCACTCGCCGCCCGGACGCACCGCTCGTGGGTCGCGTTCGCCGGGTCGGGTGACCCCGGGTGGGCGGAATACTCGCCCGGCGGGCACGTCGAAGAGCTGGTGTAGCCGCGGTCAGCCCTGCTCCCGCGCCGCCAGCCGGGCGTTGACCTTGGCGCTGATGGCCGCGAGCGCGTCGAGTTCCTCCGGGGTGAGGTGGTCGATGACCACCTCGCGGATGTCCGAGACGTGCTGGGGAGCCGCCGCTTCGATCAGCTTCGTGCCCTCGGCGGTGATGGCGATCACCGAGCCGCGCTGGTCGGTGTCGCAGGGTTCCCGGCGCACCAGGCCGCGTTTCTCCATCCGCGTCAGGTGCTGGGACAGGCGGCTCTTCTCCCAGTGCAGCAGCCGGCCGAGTTCGTACGACCGCAGCGGTGCCGCCGCTTCCGACAGGTGCGCGAGCACCTGGTAGTCCGCATTGGACAGACCACACCGGTGCCGCAGCTGCCGGTCGACGAACTCGGTCAGGCCCTCCTGCATCGCCATCAGGCTCCGCCACGCCCGTTCTTCCCGGTCGTCCAGCCACCGCACCTGCGTCATGGTCCGAGCCTACCGAAGTGGTTGACACGTTAACAAGTTGCGGCGTAGCTTCTGGTTAACACGTTAACCAAATGTGGGAGACAGACATGAAGGTCGCGAACGTCTCGGGACGGCTGCACCTCGTCCGCGACGGGCGGGTGCTCGACGTCGCCAAGGCGAGCGGGGGCCGGTTCCCGGCCGAGCCGGGGGAGGCCTACGCCCGGTGGGAAGAGCTGACCGGGTGGGCGGCGGACCAGCCGGACGACGGGTTCACCGAAGCCCCGCCCGCCACGGAACTGGGCGCGCCCGTCCCGGCGCCGCGGCAGGTGTTCGCGCTGGGCACCAACTACCGCAAGCACGCGGAAGAGGTCGGCTGGCCGATCCCGGACACCCCGCTCGTGTTCACCAAGTTCCCCAGCTCGGTCACCGGCCCCGACGCGCGGGTCGGGATCACCGGACCCCGAGTGGACTGGGAAGTCGAGCTCGTCGTCGTGATCGGGGCCGGCGGCCACCGGATCGCCGCGGCCGACGCGTGGCCGGCGATCGCCGGTTTCACGGTGGGGCAGGACATCTCCGACCGGGATGTCCAGATGCGCCCGGCGGCGACCCCGCAGCTCGGGCTGGGGAAGTCGTTCCCGGGCTTCTCACCGATCGGGCCGGTCGTGGCCGACCTCGCCGAGGTGGGCGACCCGCACGCCCTCGGCCTGCGGTGCTGGGTCAACGACGAGCTGGTGCAGGACGGGCGGACCGACGACTTCGTCTTCACCATCCCGGAGGTCGTCGAGTACCTCTCCGCCGTCGTCACGCTCCTGCCCGGCGACCTCATCTTCACCGGCACCCCCTCCGGGGTCGGCACCGCCCGCCGTCCGCCGCGCTTCCTCGCCCCGGGCGACGAAGTGCGCAGCGAAATCGCCGGGATCGGCGCGATGACGACGACCTTCGTCGCGCGGCCGGCCTGACCCCCGATTCCGGAAAACCCCACCACGCAAGGAGAAGTGATGCCCAACCCCCGCAAGCGACGTCCGATCATCGCGCCGAAGCTGCACCACGCCACCTTCCTCACCCTCAAGCTCGACGAGATGGTGTCCTGGTACGAGCTGGTCTGCGGGCTCACCCCGGTCCACTACGGCGAAAGCGCCGCGTGGCTGACCAACGACGAAGCCAACCACCGCATCGCCCTGATCGCGCACCCGAAGATCAAGAAAGCCGTGGACAAGCCGACCAGTGCCGGGCTGCACCACACCGCGTTCGAGTACACCGACTTCGACCAGTGGCTCGACAACTACGTGCGGCTGAAGGACGAAGGCATCGTCCCGTTCATGTCGCTGGACCACGGGGTCACCATGTCGACCTACTACGCCGATCCCGAAGGCAACGGCGTCGAGATCCAGGTCGACGCGTTCGGCGACTGGAGCGAGTCCACCGAATGGATGTGGGCCTCGCGCGAGTTCGCCGCGAACCCGCTCGGCGTGTACTTCGACCCGGACCAGCTGGTCGAGGCCCGCGAGCAGGGCCTGACCAAGGACGAGATCCACGCGGGCGCGCGGGCGGGCAAGTACCCGCCGGAGGTCCCGCCCGCCGACGTCCTGCTGCCGGAGGCGTACTGACGTGAAGTTCGGGATGATCGGGGCCGGGACGCTGTCCCAGGCCATCGCCAGCCACCCGCTGAAGGCGGGCCACGAAGTGGTCTTCAGCAACAGCCGGGGGCCGGACACCCTGACCGAGCTGGTCTCCCGGCTCGGCCCGGGAGCCTCCGCCGGCACCATCGCCGAAGCGGGTGAAGCCGATTTCGTCGTCTTGGCCGTGACTTGGCGCCGCGTGCGGGAAGCTTTGAAAGCGCTTCCCGACCGGCCGGGCCGGATCCTGATCGACGCGACCAACCAGTGGGCGGACCCGCCTCCGGCCGCCGTCTTCGACAACTTGGACGTCGGCGGCAGCGAGTTCGTCGCCTCGCTCCTGCCGGACGCCCACGTGATCAAGGCGTTCGACAACCTCTACGGGCCGGTCATCGCGGCCGACCCGGTCACCCCGGTGGGCCGCCGCATCCTCTTCCACGCCGGGGACGACGCGGACGCCAAGGCTCGCTTCCGCGCGGTGGCCGAGGAATTCGGCTACGCGCCGGTGGACCTCGGGCCGCTGACGATGGGCCGGCTGATGCAGGTCGACGGACCCCTGACCGGGCTGCACGCCATCCGCGAAGACATCGCACACCCCGTCGGCATGCCCGACCGGTCCTAGCAAACTCCTTGGAAGGAACGAAGATGACCTCGCCGCTCAACCCGGTGAACCCGGAGGCGAAGCAGGTGCTGTTCACCGGCGCCCGGACCGCGAACACCTTCGCGGAGACCCCCGTGCGCGACGAAGAGCTCGCGGAGATCTGGGAACTCGCCAAGTGGGCGCCCACCGCGGCCAACACCCAGCCGCTGCGCGTGCTGTTCGTCCGCCCGGGCGAGGGCCGCGACCGGCTCGTCAAGCACCTGGACGAAGGCAACCGGGCCAAGACGCAGTCCGCGCCGGCGGTGGCCGTCCTCGCGATGGATACCCGGTTCCACGAACACATCCCGGCACTGCTGCCCTACAAGCCGGAGCTGAAGGAGGTCTTCGCGGCGAACCCCGCGATGCGGGAGGACACCGCGACCTTCAACGCCACCCTGCAGGCCGGGTACTTCATCCTCGCCGTCCGCGCGGTCGGGCTGGCGGCCGGCCCGATGGCGGGCTTCGACGCGGCCGCCGTCGACGCCGAGTTCTTCCCGGAGGGGCGGTTCCGCTCGATCCTGGTCGTCAACATCGGGCACCCCGGGGAGAACCCGTGGTTCCCGCGGCTGCCGCGCCTGGCCCACGACGACGCGCTGCAGTGGGTCTGACGTGCCGGGCACCGTGCTGCTCACCGACCGGGCCTGGCCGGACGACGAGGTCGAACGCGGCGTCATCACCGCCGCCGGGTTCGACCTCGTCGCCGGCCCCGGCGAACCGGCCCCGGCGGAGCTGATCGAGGACCTCGTCCGCGAACACCGGCCCGCGGCGATCCTGACCTGCTGGGCGCCGGTGACCCGCGCGGCGATCGAGGCGTCGCCGGCGTTGCGGGTGGTCGCCCGCATGGGCGTGGGGCTCGACAACATCGACGTCGAAGCCGCGACCGAGCGCGGTGTGCTCGTCACCAACGTCCCGGACTACTGCGTGCCGGAGGTGTCCGACCACGCGCTCGCGCTGGTGCTCGCCTGGACCCGCGGGATCGTGGCGGCGGACCGGGCCGTGCGGGCCGGGCGGTGGGACCCCGCCGCCGCCCGGCTGCGCCGGCTCGGCGCGCTGACCTGCGGGATCGTCGGGTACGGGCGGATCGGCCGGGAGACCGCGCGCAAGCTCGGCGCCTTCGGCTGCACCCTCGTCGCCACCGACCCCCTCCCGCCGGCCGACCCCGGTCCCGTCCGGTTCACCGACCTCGACACGCTGCTCGCCCTGAGCGACGTCGTGATCGTGCACGCGCCGCTGACCCCGGAGACCCAAGGGCTGATCGGTGCGCCCCAGCTCGCCCGGATGCGGCCCGGTGGCCTGCTCGTCAACGTCAGCCGCGGCGGGCTCGTCGTGACGTCCGCGGTCCAGGCCGCGCTCGCCGGCGGGCACCTCGGCGGCGCCGCCCTCGACGTCCTCGACAGCGAACCCCACGTGCCGCCGGAGCTGCTCACCCAGGAAGGTGCCGTGCTGACCCCGCACATCGCGTTCTCCTCCGACCGGTCCCTGCTCGACCTGAGACGCGGCGCGGCCGAAGAGGTCGTGCGCGTCCTGCGGGACGAGCCCGCGCGGCACCCGCGCAACGCCCCGGCCGGACCGGGGGTACCGGCATGACCGGCCGGACCATCGAGCGGATCCACGCCCGCCAGATCCTCGATTCCCGCGGGCGGCCGACCGTCGAAGTCGACGTGCGGCTCGCCGACGGCACCCTCGGCCGGGCGTCGGTCCCGTCCGGGGCCTCGACCGGCACCCACGAGGCCCACGAGCTGCGCGATGGCGATCCGGCCGACTTCGCGGGCCTGGGCGTGCGCCGGGCGGTCGCCGCGGTCGACGGCGAGATCTCGGCCGCCCTGCGCGGGCACGACCCCGCCGACCAGAGGGGCATCGACGCGGCACTGCGCGGACTCGACGGGACCGCGAACCTGACGCGGCTCGGCGCGAACGCCGTCCTCGGCACGTCGCTCGCGGTGTGCCGCGCGGCCGCGCTCGCCGCCGGCCGGCCGCTGTACCGGCACATCGCCGAGCTCGCCGGGGTGCCCGCCCCGGTGCTGCCGATGCCGATGGTCAACATCCTCTCCGGCGGCCTGCACGCCGGCCGGGGCATGAACGTCCAGGACTTCCTGGTGGTGCCCGCCTCCGCGAACACCATCGGCGAGGCCCTGCACCAAGTCGCGAAGGTGCGTGCCGCCGCGAGCGAAGTCGCGGCCGCCCGGGGCCTCCCGACCCTGCTCGCGGACGAAGGTGGCCTGTCGCCGGGCTGCCCCGACAGCCGGACGGCGCTCGAGCTGATGGTCGAGATCTTCGCAACGGCCGGCCTGGAACCCGGGGTGGACGCGCTGATCGCGATCGACGTCGCCGCGCACTCGCTCGCCGGCCCGGACGGCCGCTACCGCTTCGGCCGCGAAGGGGTCACCCGGACGACGCCGGAGGTGATCGACCTGATCGAGGGCTGGGTCCGCGACTTCCCGGTCGTGTCCGTCGAAGACGGTCTCGACGAGGAGGACTGGGCCGGCTGGACGACGCTGACCGCCCGCCTCGGCGAGCGGGTCACCCTGATCGGCGACGACCTGTTCACCACCAACCCGGCGCGGTTGACGCACGGGGCCGCGCTCGGCGCGGCGACCGGGATCCTGGTCAAGGTCAACCAGAACGGCACGCTGTCCGGGACGCTCGACGTGCTCGCGGACGCCCGCGCCGCCGGGTACGTGCCGGTCGTCTCGGCGCGGTCCGGCGAAACCGAGGACGACTTCCTGGCCGACCTCGCCGTCGGCACCGCGGCCGGGCAGATCAAGGTCGGCTCCCTGCGCTGCTCGGACCGGCTCGCGAAGTACAACCAGCTCCTGCGCATCGCCGAGGACGACCGCGTTCCGTTCGCCGGAGCACCGGGAGCGCGGTCGTGACGGACACCCGGGCCGAGCCGGGCGTGGCCCGCGCGTTCCTGCACCGGGCCGGGCTGCAGGCACCCGGCGAAACCGCGACCTGGACACCGCTGGCGGGCGGGGTGTCGGCCGACCTGTGGCGCGTCGACCTCCCCGGGCGCACGATCTGCGTCAAGCGCGCGCTGCCTACGCTGCGTGTCGCCGCCGAATGGCACGCCCCGATCGAGCGCAACAGCGCCGAGTACCGCTGGCTGTCGGTGACGGGCCGGTACGCGCCCACCGCCGTCCCGCGCCTGCTCGGGCACGATCCCGACGCCGGCGTGTTCGCCATGGAGTACTTGCCGCCGGCGACGCACCCGGTCTGGAAGGCCGAGCTGATGGCCGGCCGCGTCGACACCGGGTTCGCCACCGCGGTGGGCGACCTGCTCGGCCGGCTGCACGCCGCGTCCCGGCACGACCCCGGCCTGCCCGCGGCCTTCGCGACCGACGAGGCCTTCGCCGCCCTGCGGCTGGACCCGTACCTGCGGACCACCGCGCGCCGCCGTCCCGAGGTGGCGACCGTGCTCTACGACCTCGCCGACCGCACCGCGGCGATCCACCGGGTCCTCGTGCACGGCGACGTCAGCCCGAAGAACATCCTGCACGGGCCGGCCGGGCCGGTGCTGCTCGACGCCGAGTGCGCCTGGTTCGGCGACCCCGCCTTCGACCCGGCGTTCTGCCTCACCCACCTGGTGCTGAAAACCCTGGTGCGCCCGGACCGCGAAGCCGAGCTGCGGACGGCGGCGGAAAGCTTCCACCGGGCCTACTTCGCGCACGTGGACTGGGAACCCCACGCCGAGCTCGACCGCCGGATCGCCACGCTGCTCCCGGCGCTCCTGCTCGCCCGCGTCGACGGGTCGTCACCCGTCGAGTACCTGACCGCCGAACGCGCCCGCACCGCGGTCCGGGACTTCGCGGTCGCCACCTTGACCTGGCCCGAACCGTCGACGGCCGCCGTCCTCGGCCGGTGGGCCGCCGCCGGCACCCCGAGGGGGACCATGACCGCGAACGACCGCAACCACGCCCTGCTCAGCACGCGCCGCTCGGCGGACCGGGTCGAGGTCTCGGTGCGCGAAGTCGAGCTGCCCCTGCCCGCCGCCCCGGACGACATCGTCGTCCGCATGCTGGCCGCGCCGATCAACCCCTCGGACATCGGCTCGCTGCTCGGGGGCGCGGATCCCGCCACCGCGCGGCGCACGGGGGAGCGGACCCTGGTGCTCGAGGTGCCGCGGCCGGCCGAGGTGGACCCGGCCACGCTCGGGGTGGTCCGCCCGCTCGGCCTGGAGGGCGCGGGCCGGGTCGTCGCGGCCGGAGCCGGCCGCGCGGCGCAGGCCCTGCTCGGCCGGGTCGTCAGCGTCATGGGCACCGGCACGTTCGCCCGGTACGTCCGGGTCCGGGCCGGCGACAGCGTCGCCCTGCCCGGCCACATCCCGCCCGCGCAGGGGGCGGCCGCCCTGATCAACCCCCTGACGGTGCTCGGCATGGTCGAAACCATGCGGGAGGAGGGGTTCACCGCCCTCGTCCACACCGCCGCCGCGTCCAACCTCGGCCGGATGCTGCAGCGGCTCTGCCTCGCCGAGGGCATCGGCCTGGTGAACGTCGTGCGGCGGCCCGACCAGGTCGAGCTGCTGCGTTCGCTCGGCGCCGAACACGTGGTGAGCACGTCCTCGCCGGCGTTCTTCGAGGAACTGGTGGAGGCGTTGCGCGCCACCGGGGCCACGCTCGCCTTCGACGCCGTCAGCGGCGGGACACTGCCCGCCGACATCCTGGCGGCCATGGAGCAGGCCGCGATCCGCGGCGGCGCCGGCTTCCCGCACGGCCCCCGCTACGGGACGACCGTGCCCAAGAAGGTCTACTCCTACGGCGGGCTCGACGCCCGCCCGAGCACGATCGAGCGCCGCTTCGGCTTCACCTGGTCGATCGGCGGCTGGCTGGTGTTCCCGTTCCTCGAGCGGATCGGCCCGGAACGCGCCGCCCGGCTCCGGCGCCGCGCCGTCGACGAGATCGGCACGACCTTCGCCAGCGGCTACACCGGCACGGTCTCGCTCTCCGCCCTCACCGACCCCGAAACGCTGCGCGCCGTCAGCCGGCGCGCCACCGGCGAAAAGTACCTCCTCGACCTGGAAGGGACCGACGATGACCGAAGCGTCCGATGACCTGACCTTCGACCCGCACGGCGACGGGCGGACGCTCGAGGAGCTGCTGCCCGATCTGCGCCAGGTCCAGCTGTACATGATCCGGATGGACATGATCGAGCCGGTCGCGTCGCCGATCGATTTCCTGCTGCCGCACCTGCGCGAGCACGCCCTGTGGCTGCGCCACCAGGAGCGGACGGGCGCGCTGTTCATGTCCGGCCCCAACCGGTGCGACGAGGAGTGGGACGGCAGCGGCACGGCCATCATCCGCGCGGAGTCGCTGGCGGACGCCCGCCGGATCGCCGAGACCGAACCGTTCCACACCAAGGGCCTGCGCGTGAACACCGCGCACGGCTGGCAGCTCAGCGAAGGCGCGCTGCGGCTGAACATCAACCTCTTCGACAACCGGTTCGAGATCGGCTGAAATGGTTTCGCACGCTCCCCTCTGGTGTCCCGACCCGGACGTGGTGGCCGGCTCGGCCATCGCCCGCTTCGCCGGTCACGTCGGCCGGCCGGCCGACACCTACGCGCAGCTGTGGCGCTGGTCGGTCGACCACCTGCCGGAGTTCTGGGCCGCCGTCCGGGACTTCTTCGCCGTCGAGGCCGAAGGCGAGCCGGAGGCCGTGCTCGCGGACGCCGGGATGCCCGGCGCCCGCTGGTTCCCCGGCACGCGGCTGAACTACGCCCGGCACGCGCTGAGCCACGGCACTGATCCGTCCACAAAGGACACGGTGGCGGTGACCGCGATCGCCGAGGACGGCGCCACGATGACCACCACCTGGGCCGGGCTGCGGGCGCAGGTCGCCTCCGTCGCCCGGTGGCTGCGCGGCGTCGGCGTCGGGGAAGGGGACCGCGTGGTCGGCTACCTGCCTGCCACGACCCCCGGCCTGGTCGCCTTCCTGGCCACCGCGAGCATCGGCGCCGTGTGGTCGGCGTGCGGCCCCGACTACGCTGCCGCCGGAGCGCTTTCCCGGTTCGCGCAACTGGAACCGGTCGTCCTGTTCGCCACCGACGGGTACCGGTGGAACGGGCGCGCGCACGACCGCCGCGCGGAAGTCGCCGCGCTGCGGGCCGGGCTGCCGACGCTGCGGGTCACCGTCCACGTCCCGCACCTCGGCACCGACGCCGACCCGCGAACCGCCGTGGCGTGGGACGACGTCAGCACCCGGACGGCCGACCTCGAGTTCACGCCGGTCGACTTCGCGGCCCCGCTGTGGGTGCTGTTCTCCTCCGGGACGACCGGCGTGCCCAAGGGCATCGTGCACGGGCACGGCGGCGTCGTGCTCGAACACCTCAAGCTGCTGGGGCTGCACCTGGACGCCGGCCCCGGCCGTCCGTTGTTCTGGTACACCACCACGAACTGGATGATGTGGAACCTCGCCGTCTCCGCGCTGCTCGTGGGCGCGCCCGTCGTCCTGTACGACGGCAGCCCCACCCATCCGGACCCCCTCCGGCTGTGGCGCATCGCCGCCGCCCACGGCGTCGCGGTGCTCGGCGTCAGCCCGGGTTACCTGCTGGCGAACGCCAAGGCCGCCACCCACCCGGGCCGCGACTTCGACCTGTCCCGCCTGCGCACCCTGGGGGTCACCGGTGCGCCGCTGCCCGCGCCGTCCTACCACTGGGTCCACGACGAGGTCGGGCCGCACATCCAGGTCGCCTCGACCAGCGGCGGCACCGACGTCGTCAGCGGGTTCGCCGGCAGCGCGCCCACGACCCCCGTGTGGGCCGGGGAAATCTCCGCGCCGCTGCTCGGCGTCGCGCTGGAGGCGTGGGACGACGCCGGGCGGCCGGTCGCCGGCGACGTCGGCGAACTCGTCGTCACGAAGCCGATGCCGTCCATGCCGCTGCACTTCTGGAATGACCCTGGTGACCGGCGGTACCGCGAGGCGTACTTCTCGACGTATCCGGGGGTCTGGCGGCACGGGGACTGGCTGCGCACCACCGATCACGGCTCGGTGATCGTGTCCGGCCGCTCCGACGCCACCCTCAACCGCAACGGCGTCCGGCTGGGCAGCGCGGACATCTACGCCGTCGTCGACAAGCTCCCCGCCATCGCCGACTCCCTGGTCGTCGGCGCCGAGCTGCCCGACGGCGGTTACTGGCTGGTGCTGTTCGTGGTGCCGGCCGCCGGGGTGGTGTTCTCGGCGGAGTCAGCGGCGGAGGTGAAGGCGGCGATCGCGGCCGAAGCGTCCCCGCGGCACGTGCCTGACGACGTGATCGCTGTCCGAGCCCTGCCGCACACCCGCACGGGAAAGCGGCTGGAGGTGCCGGTCAAACGGCTCATCCAAGGACACCGGTTGGAGGAGGTCGTCAGCCGGGACGCCGTTGACGATTTCGCGGCACTGGCCGCGTTCACTACGTACGCGCGCGGTCGATCTTCGCGCCCTGACCGGCGATTGTGACCTCCGCTTCCCGTTGAGTCCGACATCGACATCGCCTTCGACCTATTCGGACAGGGGATGTCGCTGTTTCAGGCGGTGCATTTGGCGCATGTCGGACACTGTGGCGTTTCGGACGCAAGTGCTTCGGTTGTCGGCTTCTGTTCGCGGACGCCGTTCTCGGGTAATGGTGGCGGAGCGGGTGTGGGCGAGTCCGGCGCAGGTGCTGCGGATCGCGAATCAGGCCGTCGTGGTCGGCGGACCAGTGGCGCGGTTGCTGATCATCACGGCGGCGTGGACCGGGTGCCGGTGGGGTGAGCTCGCGGCCCTGGTCTGGTTGCTGCGTCGGCATTTGGAGACGCATCCGTTCGAGTTCGTGTTCACCAACGCGTGTGGCACCTGATTGTGGCGCTCGAGCTGCGCCCGGCGGGTGCTGCGCCCAGCGATCGACGGCGGTGGCAGGGCAGGGGTGCGGCTGTATGCGGTCCAGCCGGGGTTGACGTTCCACCGCCTGCGGCACAGCCACAAGACATGGCTGATCGCCGGGGGAGCGGCCGAGATCGCGCAAGCCCGCCGGCTGGGTCATCACCTGCCGAGCCGAGTGGTGGAGGTGTATTCGCATGTGGCGCCGGGCACCAAGCCGGTCAAGAGCGGTTGATCGCCCACCTGCAACATTCCTCATGGCGACCCCAACCTCGGCCGTGCTTGGGCCCGAGCAACCCGACTTCGTGGCCGACCTCCGAGTCGGGTTCACGAACTATGTGACGTCCGGCGATGACCAGGGCGAAGACCCCGAGGCTCGGCGAGACGACTCCGGCCCAGGCGCGCCTGTGTGCTACCGGGATCGGGATCGCGTTCGGTGTGACGGTGTTGTTCTTGGCCTCCTTGTCAGAGGCCGGGCAGAGACACTCGTCGTCCTTCGGCAGCGGATCGGCCGATCGCGTCCAGGAGCCGGTGACGTCTGACGGCGTGGCTGAAGTCCGGGGCGGTCGCGGTGCCGTGGGTGAGATCGTCGCGGACCGCCGCGTATGCGTGCGCCAAGGTGTGAATCGGTGTTCCGGCCAGCTGGGGGTAATCGTCGTAGCCGTCGGGCAAGGTCAGCTCCGACAGCCGGGTGCGACCGCGTGACCCGCGTACCGTGACCGGGCCGAGGTGCGGGTACCCGCCGGCGGCGGTGACCTCGAGAGTTCCCTCGGTGCCGTCGACCAGAAGAGAGAACCCAGGTCCGGACAGCGTTCCGCCGCGGTGATGGACGGAGAGAACGGCTCCGCCCGGCAACGTGCCCGAGACGGCGATCTGATCCTCGGCCGTCATCGGGACCGTCCGGCCGGTGCGGTCCAACGGGACGAGCGGTCGCCGGACCGCTGTCGAAGCGACTACGTCCTGCAACTCGCCGACGATCATGGACACCAGGTCGATGGTGTGCCCGAAGGCGATGGTGAGCATCGTGGCCCCGAGTGCGCGGTCGAGCGTGTACCGCATGCGCTCCGAGACGGGGGTGCCCCACTCGACCGAGGACGCCAGCACCGTCGCGGACAGCACCTTTCCCACGTATCCGCCGGCGACGAGGTCGGCCAGCCAGCGGACGGTGGGGGAGGAACGCCCTTGGAGCCCGACGAAGGTCCGCGTCCCGCGGGCGGCTTGGTGCATTTCCTCGGCCTCGGCCAGATCGACGGCGAGCGGCCACTCGCTGAGCACCGGTACTCCCGCCGCCAGCACGGGCAAAATCAGCTCGCGATGCCTGGGCACCTTGACCGCGACGACCACCAGGTCGACGTTCTCGTCGTCGGCGAGCTGCTCGACCGACGCGTAGCCGGGCACCCCGAACGCGGCGCCGGCCGCGACCGCCGAGGCTTCGGAGCTCGTCGCCAGAGCGCTCAGTTCCATGCCGTCGACGGCCGAAAGCGCGGGCAGGTGTGCTCCGGCCGCCCATCCTCCCGACGCGCTCAGGCCCACGATCCCGACACCGGTCGGCCGTCTTTCGCGTTCTCCCACCGCTTTCCTTCCGGATTCGTTCGTCAGCTGAGGTGCGGGGCTACTGGCCCGGCCAGGCGAGCAGCGCCGTGGCGACGATCTCGTCGAGTTCGTCGGTCCCCAGGCCGTTCGCGGCTTGGACCGCGATGCCGAATCCCATCGTCATGACGAACCGGGCGAGACGTCTCGGATCGGCGTCCGGCCCGAGGTCGCCCTCGTCGACAGCACGCCGGAAGCGCTCCTCGAGCCGTACGCCCGCATCGTTGCGCCAGTCGAGGAGCACGTCGTGTGCCGGGCGGCCCTGCTCGCTCAGCGCCAGTGCGCCCTGAACGGACAGGCAGCCGGCGGGGGCGCCGGGCGATGTGGTGGTCCGGACGGCTCCCCGGAGGAACGCCTCGGCCACCGCTCGTGCCGTGGGCTCGTGCAGGGCGCGCGTCGCGTAGGAGGCCGGCCCCTGGGCGTAGCGCTCCACGGCCTTGCGGAAGAGCTGCTCCTTGTTGCCGAACGCGGCATACATGCTCGACTTGGTGATTCCCATGGCGCCGGTCAGATCCGTCAGGCTCGTGCCGTCATACCCCCGGGCCCAGAACACCTGCATGGCGCGCTCGAGCGCCTCCTCGACGTCGAACTCCCTGGGGCGGCCGAACGCCGCGCTCCGCGAACCACTCATGACCCAGACTTTAGTACCGATCAGTCCTGATGTGCTAGCGTTCTGTACCGATCGGAACTTAAGTAGCCGACCTCACCTCAGGAAGAGGACATCACCATGCAAACCACGTCACTCGGAGGGCTGAAGGTCTCCCGCATCGGTCTCGGCGCGATGGGAATGTCAGCCTTCTACACCGGAGCCGGCCGGCTGGACGACCAGTCGATCCGCACGATCCGGCACGCCCTGGACCTCGGCGTCACCCACCTCGACACCGCCGAGGTCTACGGCCCCTTCGTCAACGAAGAGCTGGTCGGCCACGCCGTCAAGGGGCGCCGGGACGAAGTTGTCCTGGCCACCAAGTTCGGCCTCGTCTCGCACACCGGGCGCCCCGGTCCGGACAGCACCCCGGCCGGCATCCGGATCGCCGTCGAGGGATCGCTGCGGCGCCTGGGCACCGACCACATCGACCTCTGCTACCAGCACCGCGTCGACCCGGACACCCCGATCGAGGACACCGTCGGAGCCCTGGCCGGCCTGGTCGCCGAGGGCAAGGTCCGCCACATCGGCCTGTCCGAGGCAGGCCCCACGACGATCCGGCGCGCGCACGCCGTGCACCCGATCGCCGCGGTGCAATCCGAGTACTCGCTGTGGACCCGCGACCTCGAAACGGAGGTGCTGCCGGTCCTGCGCGAGCTCGGGATCGGCCTGGTCCCGTACTCGCCGCTCGGCCACGGGTTCCTCACCGGCACCATCCGCTCGCTGGACGGCCTCGACGCCGACGATTGGCGCCGCACCAACCCGCGGTTCACCGGCGGCAACCTCGAACTCAACCTGCGCATCGTCGACGAGGTCAACGCGGTCGCCGCCGAAGCCGGGGCCACCCCCGCGCAGGTCGCCCTGGCCTGGCTGCTCGCCCAGGGCGACGACATCGCCCCCATCCCCGGCACCACCCGCATCGACCGGCTCGAGGAAAACACCGCCGCCGACGGCGTCGGGCTCACCGACGCCCACGTCGCCCGGCTGAACAACCTGGAGTCTGCCGTCGGTGACCGCTACGACGAAGCCAACATGGCTGCCCTCGACCGCTGAGCGACAGCGAACTCGCGGACCAACCGATCGGCCCGGGGCCGATCCCACTTTCAGAGGAAAAACATGAGCAAGAGAATGACTGTCTTGACCAGGGCGGTGGTTGCCGCCGTCACTGCGGCCACCGCTGTCGTGGGGACCGGCCTGGTCTCGGCCGATGCCGCCGTGACCGCAAGGCCGGAGTCGGCTGCCGTGCAGAGCGCCGCCGGCCAGACCAACGAATCGTCCGCCCGGCCGCTCGGTTACCAGTCGAACTACGCGTGGGTGAACGGTTTCCGGATGCACTACCTCCGGGGAGGCAGCGGCTCACCGGTCGTTCTTCTGCACGGCTTTCCGCAGACGTCCGCCGAGTGGGAGCCGCAACTTCAGGCGCTCGCGAAGAACCACACCGTGATCGCTGTCGACCTTCGTGGAACCGGTGACTCCTCAGTTCCGGAGACCGGCTATGACACGACACAGTTGGCTGACGACGTGCACACGCTGCTCGCTCACCTCAACCTCGACAAGGGCATCCAGATCGTGGCCCACGACATCGGCGCGTGGATTGCCTACCCGTACGCCGCGATGTGGCCCAGCGAGGTCAGCAGGATGGTGGTGATGGAGGGGCCCATCCCCGACCGGTCCCTCTACACGTTCCCGGCCTTCTCGCCCGAGGGTGAGCTTTCGACGTGGCACCTGGGCTTCTTCCAGAAGGACTTCGCTCAGGATCTGGTCCGCGGGCACGAGCGTGACCTGGTCAAGGGGTTCATCGAGCAGTACCTGGCAGTGGACAGCGCGTTCGACGACGGCGACTACGAGTTCTACGCCCGCTACCTCCGCGAGCCCGGCCGGTTCAAGGCGTGGATGGACATGTACCAAGCGCTGCACACCGACATTGCCCAGAACGAGAAGTTCCGTGAGTCGGGGCCACTGAAGATGCCTGTCCTGGCCGTCGGTGGCGAAGAGGCGCTGAGCAGTGCCGTCGGTACACAGTGGAAGGGCTACGCTTCGAACGTCGAGACCCGGGTGATGGCCGGCACCGGCCACTGGCTCACCGAAGAACGACCGCGGGAGCTCACCGCGCTGCTGCTCGAGTTTCTGCGTTGACGGCCGGAGGCGCCGACACCAACCTCTGAACGTCAGGGCGTGCACTGTCCGAGGACCTTGCACGCCCTGACCATTTGTCGGTGCGCTCGGATCGTCTCCGCCCGTGAGCGAACGCAGGACGACTCCGACGGCGGCTTCAGATGCTGCACCTGGTCGCCGCGGGCAGAACGGCCAGCGGCCCCTGAGCAAACGGACAGGGGTCCGTTGCCCGGCACCCAGTGGCTGAGCGGCTGTAGGTCAACCGCGAACCTCAAGGTGGGGTTGTAGATCAACTCGGTCCTCGGACACTTACCATCGCCCCACGTGCGGATCGACCTTCCGGATGTCACCGAGCCGCCCGATTGGTTCGCGGATCTGGTTCTTGGTTCAGCCGCTACAGCTTCGGTTTCACGTTCATGTTCAGGCGCGCCTCAGTGCACCACCGCAACGGTGGTGAAAGACAAGCCGGCGGAGAGCAGCGGGAGCACCGCGTGCGTGATGTCCTCGGCACTGCTCGGCCGGCCCGGGTCGGCCCTGGTCAGCCTCAACCAGCCTGACCTGCTGTTGTGTAGCTTTTGATGGCGTCAGGCCGTCGGAGCGTCCGCCGGGAGTGCTGTTGGCCACTGTTCGAAGCGCCGGCGCCGGGGTATTCGCGAGACTGGAAGCAGTCGAAAGGACCGACGTGAACGAGAACCCCACGCCCCGGCTCGTCGCAAACCCGAACCGCATCCAGGTGCGGACCGAAGCGGACCTGCGCCGCGGGGCGCCGCCCGCGGAGCCCGAGGTCGAAGCCGTGCCCGAGCGGCACTGAGCCCGGTCCGGTGTGGAGTGTCCACACCGGACCGGCTCCGGTTACGGGGCCCAGGGTGCGGCGACGGTCCAGCTGCTGTCCGCCGTCACCGTCTGGGGACGGTCGGAACCCGTTCCGCCACCGGAAGCGATGTACACGGCGGAATCGAAGTGCCGCAGGAACGCGCCCGGGATGTTGAGCGACTCGAACGTCACGCCGGTGCCACCCAGCCCCGGCCGCGTGCAGAACGTCGCGTCCGCGTGCATCAAGGCCGATCCGTCGTCGACCGAGTTGCGGACGCGCCCGTCCTGGTGCCGCAGGAACTGCCCGGGGTAGTTCACCGACTCGAACGAGTAGCACGACGACTCACCGAGCCCGCGCCGCACCGTGTACGTCGCGTCCTGCTTGAGCAACGCGCTGCTGCCGCTGTTCACGACCTCGGTGTAGGCGAGGCCGCCCGCGTGCCGCAGGTAGCGGTCGGTGTAGCCCCACGTCGTCACCCGCAGCGACTGCCGCGCGTTCACCGCCAGGGGCACCGAACTGCGCCACAGCGCCGGCGCCGAGACGTCCCAGGTCGCGTCGGCGGCGAAGCTCGTCGCGGTGTCCCACGGGTTCGGGCCGCCGCTCACGGCCAGGTACACGGTTTCGTCGTAGTGCCGCAAGTACCGGCCCGGCAGGTTCAGCGACTCGAACGACGTCCCGCCGGCGGCGAGCCCCGGCCGGTCGCACCAGGTGGCGTCCGCGGCGAACGTGCCGCCGGTGTCGCCGTCGATGCGGACGCGGTTGTCGGCGTGCCGCAGGAACTTCCCGGGGAAGTTGACCGATTCGAACGAGAAGCAGCGCGGGTTCGCGAGGCCCGGGACGGTCCGGAACGAGCCGTCCTGCCGCGGTCCGTCGGCGCTGCCCGTGGTCAGCACGTCGGTGCGGGCGAAGGAGTCCGCGTGCCGCAGGTACCGGTCGGTGTACCCGGGCGTGGTCACCCGGAACGACCGGATGTGCCCGAGCGTCAGCGGCACCGCGGCGTTCAGGTTCTTCGAGGCGTTGATCAGGTCGGTGTGCGCCGCGCGGACCAGCGCGGTGTCGACCTTCTGCACCCGCCGGTCGTAGGTGAGCAGCCCGTTGTACTCGCCTTCGACGTCGGTGATCTCGGTGTAGACGAACGCCGACAGGCCCTTGGTGGTCATCAGCTGACGTGCGTCCCGGACCATGCCGGTGTAGCGGTCGTTGAGCTGCGCCGCGCTCGCCATCTGCTCGTAGGCGAAGAACTTGCCGGTGGGGCTGTACTCGTGCCCCGGGTTGCGCAGGCCGAGCCCGCCGAACTCGCCCAGCACCGACACCCGCGCCCCGGCCGGCCGTGGCGCGTCCGGCCCGGTGTACACGTGCCAGTCGATGATGTCCCCGGTGCCCGGATCACCCTTCGACGCGCAGCAGTTGAACCCGCTGTGCGCGTCGACCAGCCGCGTCGGGTCCTGGTTCTTGATGTTCGTCGTGACGCGCCTGGTCTCGGCCAGGTTCCACTCGCCCCAGCCTTCGTTGAACGGCACGTAGGTGATGACGGCGGGGGAGAAGCGGTGCTCGTCGACGATCTCGCGTGCTTCGGTCTCGAACTCGGCGATCTGCGCTGGCGTGCGGTCGGCGTTCGCGTTCGTGGTCGACGGGATGTCCTGCCACACCAGCAATCCCAGCTTGTCGGCCCAGTAGTACCAGCGGGCCGGCTCGACCTTGATGTGCTTGCGGACCATGTTGAAGCCGAGGTCCTTGTGCTTCTGCAGGTCCGAGGCCAGTGCGGCGTCGGTCGGCGCGGTGTACAGGCCGTCGGGCCAGAAGCCCTGGTCCAGCGTGCCGACCTGGAACACGAACTCGCCGTTGAGCGTCGGGCGCAGCACGCCGTTGACGTTCTTCGTGCCGACCTCGCGCATGCCGAAGTAGCCGACGACCTGGTCGACCGTCGTACCCGCGGCGTCGCGCAGCGACACGCGCAGGTCGTAGAGGAACGGGTCGTCGGGTGACCACCGCCGCGCGTTCGGCACCGGCACCGAGAACTCGGCGAAGCCGCCGGTCGCGCTGCCGGCGACGGCGCCGCCGGTCACCGCCTCGGCGAGCACGGAGTAGCCGCTGACGTCCCCGCGGCCGAACACCCGCACGCGTGCGGTGTTGTCGGCCAGGTTCGGGCGGATGTCGACGGAGTAGATCGACGTCGGCGCGGTCGGCTCGAGCCAGACGGTCTGCCAGATGCCCGAAGTCGGGGTGTAGAAGATGTCCGACGGGGTGGTGGCCTGCTTGCCGACCGGCTGCTTCTCGTCGCGGCCGTTGGTCGGGTCGTAGACGCGCACGACGACCTCGTTCGCGCCGCCGTTCAGCCGGGCGGTGATGTCGGCTTCGAACCGGTCGTAGCCGCCCTTGTGCGAAGCGACCTGGACGCCGTTGACCCACACGGTGGCTTCGTAGTCGACGGCGCCGAAGTGCAGCTGCACGTGCCGCCCGGCCCAGGCCGCCGGCACGGTGAAGGTGCGGCGGTAGAACATCAGGTCGCGGTTGTCGTTGCGCATGATGCCCGACAACGCGGATTCGACCGGGTAGGGGACCAGGATGCGCTCGGGCAGGGTCTGCCCGAGCGGCGGCGCGGCGTAGCGGTCGACGCTGCCGTTCGCGCCGGTGGCGGGGTTGAGGAACTCCCACTCACCGTTGAGCGACTGCCAGTCGGGCCGCGTCAGCTGCGGCCGTGGGTACTCGGGCAGCGGGTTCGTGGTGCTGACCTGCGAGGTCCACGGCGTGGACAACGGCGGTGGCTTGGGTGCGACGGCGGCGTCGGCCGCGGGCACCACGGGAACGATCGTGCACAGCAGTGCGAAAACCAGGACGAAGAGACGGCGCATCGGACTCCCCTTCGGACGCGCACGGAACCGCGCACCGGCCTGGCGGGGACGGCGAAGCACTCCGGGCGGGCGGGCACGCCGAGCCCGGAGCACTACCGCGGGCCCGTCAACCGAACGTAACACGGAACACGGACAAACGGAACAGAGCAGAAATCACCAGACAATCAACACGTGACGGCCCGGCTCCTCCCTTCACGCACGAAGCCCGCCGGCGGTTGAGTTTCCGTCGTGGGCGTCGGTCATCAGGTCCGCCAGGTCCTTCGGGGCCAGGAACGACGGCGGGGGCGGCGGCCGGAAGGCTCCCGCTTCCGTGGCCGCGGCGGCTAGGACTCGTCGACGACGACGATCGGTTTCCCGCCACCTTGCCGTCCGGCGCCGAACGCCTTCGATGCCTCGGCGAGCGGGTGGCGGGAGCCGATCGGCACGCGCAGCTTGCCTTCGCGCACGAGTGCGGCGAGCTGGACGAGCTGGGCCCGGTTTGCCTCCACGACGAAGAAGACCGATCGCCCGTAACGAGGCTCGAACTCCGGCGGGGCGGCGATGGTGACCAGCGTGCCTCCCGCCCGCACCAGGCCGGCGGACTTCACGCCGATCTCCTCGCCGAACACGTCGAGCACCACGTCGACTTCGCCGGCTTCCTCCAGCTTGTCGTTCTCCAGGTCGATGAACGCGTCGGCACCCAGGTCGAGGGCGAGCTCACGGTGGTGGGCGCGGCCCGTGCCGATCACGATCGCGCCCGCTCGCTTGGCCAGCTGGACCGCGATCGAGCCGACTCCGCCGGCCGCGCCGTGGATCAGTGCTGTCTGTCCCGCCTGGAGGCGGCCGTGGTCGAACAAACCCTGCCAGGCCGTCAGCCCGGAGATCGGCAACGCGGCGCCGACGGCGTGCTCGACGTCGGCCGGCAGCGGCGCGAGGTTGCGGGCTTCGACGGCGGTGTACTCGGCGAGCGAGCCGTCGCGGGTCCAGTCGGCGAGCCCGAACACGCGCTGCCCGACAGTGAGGCCGGTGGTGCCGAAGCCGAGCTCGGTGACGACACCCGACAGCTCGTGACCGGGCACGCTGGGCGTCCGGTCACGGCCCGCCCGGTCCGCCCAGGTGCCTGGCCACTCCAGCTCGCCGGGGGTGAAGCCGGCCGCGTGCACCCGCACGATGACGTCGTTCGTCGCGGCGTGCGGGGCCGGGTGGTCGGTCAGGGTCAACCCGTCGACCCCGGCGGCGGGGTCCTTGACGATGATGGCTTTCATGCTGAGTCCTCGTGGTGAGCGGGCAACTTGGTGGCCGCGGGGTTCGCCGGCCTGTCAGCGAGGCTAGCTCCGGTCCGGCTCGGCACCTGGGTCCACTTGGGACGCGCGAGCGGGGACCACTCGGCTCACGCGAGCGCGCGGACCAACGCGTCCAGAACTCCGGACCACCCGCTCGGCGACGGTGCGGCGAAGCCGATCACCACGCCGTCGCGGTCCGAGCCGGCGTCGGGATGCCGGAAGAACTCCAGGGGCTCGACCGTCAGCTGCTCGCCGGCGATCCGCCGCACGAGTTCGCGGCCCGTGCGTCCGGGTTGTTCGAGCAGCACGTGCAATCCGGCGGCCGTCCCCGCCACTCGCACGTCCGGTGCGTGCCGGGCGAGCGTCTCGACCAGGTGCCGTCGCCGGCGGCGGTACTGCGCGCGCATCGCCCGGATGTGCCGGTCGTAGGCGCCCGACTCCACGAACTCGGTCATCGCCAGCTGGTTCACGAACCCGACGGTTTCCTCCGTGTCCCCCTTCTGCGCGATGATCGCCTCGACGAGGCGGTCCGGCGCCACGAGCCAGCCGAGGCGCAGGCCCGGTGCGAGCGATTTGCTGGCGGTGCCCAGGTACAGCACGTGATCGCGGTCCAGGCTCTGCAGCGCGCCGACGGGGGAGCGGTCGTAGCGGAACTCCCCGTCGTAGTCGTCTTCGATGACGAGTGCACGACGTCGGCGGGCCCACTCGACGATCGCCGCGCGCCGGTCATAACGCAGCGTGACCCCTAGCGGGAACTGGTGTGAAGGCGTGAGCAGAACGGCGTCGATCGCCGGCAGTCCTTCCAGTGCCGACGGGTCGACGCCGTCGGCATCGACGGCGAGGGGAACGGTTTCGAGCCCGGCGTCGGCCAAGGTGCGGCGCTGGGTCGGCAGGCCGAACTCCTCGACCGCCACTCGCGTCACCCCCGCCGCGGCGAGCGCGGCCGCGACGAGCCGGATTCCCTCCGCGGCGCCACTGCACACGACCACGTTGCCGGCGTGCGCGCGCAGCCCGCGGGCCCGCGTGAGGTATCGAGCCAGGGTGTCGCGCAGTTCGCCCCGGCCGTGGGGATCCGTGTAGCCGAACGCCTCGAACGGCGCCGCGCCGACCGTCTTCTTCACCGCGCGAACCCACTCGTCGCGCGGGAACGACGACAGGTCCGGATGCCCCGGCCGCAGATCGTGTCCCGGCCGCGAGCGGGTGCCGGCCGGCCGAGGCCGGTCGTCGACGAATTCGGCCACCCGTTCGGACACTTTGGTGCCGGATCCTTGAAGGCCGGTCAGCCAGCCCTCGTTGATGAGTTCGGAGTAGACCCGGACCACGGTGTTGCGGGCCACTCGGAGGTCGGCGGACAGGGCGCGGCTCGACGGCAGCCGGGTCCCGGGCGCGAGCCGGCCGGCGCGGATCGCGTCGCGGACCGCGTCCGCGAGGCTGGTCCGCACGTTCCCGTCGAGCTGCCCCAGATGCAGGTCGAGGCCCGCGGTCCTGGGACGGTGCTCGGCCGCTCCGTCGCTCACGGCACAACGATAATGGCTGCGCGGGATGCCGCTAGGGCAAGCTCGGCTCCAGCCACGGGCCTTCGGGCAGCTCCGGAAGGGCGAACTGCTCGTCGAAGGAGCAGAGCGGCAGGCGTTCGCCGAGGAACCGCAACACGACGGACCCCAGGACCGCCGAAAAGAGTGAACCGCCGAGGACGCCGACCTTGGCCTGCTGCTGGAGCGCGGGGTCGGCGAACGCGAGGCCGGTGATGAACAACGCGATCGTGAAGCCGATTCCGGCCAGCATCGCGCCGCCGATGAGGTGGCTGTAGCGGACGCGGCCGGGCAGGGTCGCCAACCCGGTCCGGAGTGCGATTCCCGCGCCCAGGGAAATGCCGATGGTGTTGCCGGCGACCAGGCCGACCGCGACGCCGAGGGTGACCGGGGAGGACATCGCCGCTCGCAGCGCGTCGCCGTCGAGGTGCACGCCGGCGTTGGCCCAGCCGAACGCGGGGATGATCGCGAAGGCGCTGATGGGGTGCAAGATCGCCTGCAAGCGCTCGTTCGCGGAAAGCGTGGCTTTCATCGCGGTGGTGGCGAGCCGGACCCGCGTCGGGTCCGCGCGCTCGATCACCGCACGCCCGTAGAGGCGAAGGCGTTCGCGGGCGTGGCCGTCGACCTCGCCGGCCGGCACGAGCAGGCCGATGAGCACGCCTGCCAGGGTCGGGTGCACCCCGGACGCGTCGACCGCCACCCACAACCCGGCGCCGACGAGCAGGTACGGCACCAGCCGCCACACGCCCAGCGCCCGCAGGGCGAACAGCGCCAGGACCAGCGCAGCCGCCGCGGCGAGCGCCACGACGGACACGTGGTGCGTGTAGAACACCGCCATCACGGTGATCGCCCCGATGTCGTCGCCGATCGCGAGCGTGAGCAGGAACAGCCGCAGCTGGTCGGGGCAGCGGGGACCGAACAGCGCCAGTACGCCGATCAGGAACGCGGTGTCGCTCGACATCGGGATGCCCCAGCCGGCGGCGGCCGGGCCCGAGCCGGCGAACGCGAAGCAGATGATCGCGGGCAGAGCCAGGCCGCCCACCGCGCCGCAGGCCGGCACGATGATCGAGCGCAGGTCGTGGAGCTCGCCGACGGACACCTCGCGGCTGATCTCCAAGCCCACCACGGCAAAGAACACGACCATGGCCACGTCGTTCACCCAGGCGCGAAGGTCGAGCGTGAAGTGCGCGCCGCCGGCTTCCACGCCCGCCTGGATTCCCCAGAACGCGTCGTAGCTCGCGCCGGCCGCGTTCGCCCATACGAGCGCGGCTGCCGTGGCGGCGAGGAGCAGGACCGCGCTGCCGGCCTCGGTGAGCAGGAACCGGCGCAACCCGGCCGTCACGTACGGCAGCGGCGTACTCACGCGGCGAGCCATGGCCGGCAGCTGGGGGAGGAGTCCTTCGGTGAACCGGCTCGAGTCGGGTTTCACGGGCCGAGTATGCCTGACGGGCGACCGGGTAGCGTCGGGCGAGCACTGTCCCGATTGGACCCGCCCGGCGGAGGGATCGCCTGTGACGACACCGAGTGAGGTCGATCCGGATCGGCACCTGTACGGCAATCCCTCGGCTCCGGTGACCGTGGTGGAGTACGGCGACTTCGAGTGCCCGTACTGCGCGGCGGCGGCACCCGAGCTGCGCAAGCTGGTCGACGGGTCGGACGGCTCGATCCGGTTGGTGTTCCGCCACTTCCCGATCTTCACGCTCCACCCGTACGCCCTCACCGCAGCGCTCGCCGCCGAGGCGTCGGGGGAGCTGTTCTGGGAGATGCACGACCTGCTGCTCACCCACCAGAGCGAGCTGACGGACGTTCACCTGCGGGCGTACGCGGCGCTGATCGGGGCGGGCGACGTCACGGGCGTCGCCGCGCAGCGGTTCCGTCCCGCCGTCGTGGCCGACTACACCTCCGGTGCCGAGCTGGGGGTCCGGGGCACCCCGGCGCTGTTCGTCGACGGACGCGTCTACCGCGGCCGGGTCAGCTTTCCGGCCCTCCGCTCGGCGGTGCGGCCGCAGTCGTGACCGGGCTCTCATCCGCCAATCATGGACTTTGCGGTCCAGTATTTCTGTGACCTGACCGACCAAGTAGCGGGTTCCGATACAGATGCTGGACTAAATGGTTCTCTTTGGGGCATGATGAGCGGCGGAGAACGGAGCCGCGTCGAGCGGTCGCGAGAAGGGCCACCGCGGTGACTGAGCAGCTGGGTTTCGCGGCGAGGCCGGCGGCCGACGGGGCCTTGAAGCTGTCCTCGGCTGTCGTGACACCCGCCGGCGACGATGCCCTGCTGCCGTGGGAACTCTCGATCAGCGCGTTGGTGCTGGGCGAAACCGAGATCATGCTCGCCACGACCCACCGGCCGGGTGGAAGCACGGCGCACGACCACCACGAACTCCACGTCAACGCGGTTCTGCTGAGCATGATCCCGGACGTGCTCCACCTCGCCGGGCGCGGAGAGTTCGCCGCTCGAAGATTCCCCCTGGCACCTCACCGTGCCCTTCGGCCGAAACGCCGGAAGCAGACCCCAGGAGAAGTGAAATGACCGCCGAGATGGACGTCCGACGCAACGGCGACACCGGCTCGTACGAAGCCGTGGTCGACGGGCAGGTCGTCGGCATGATCGTCTACCACGTGCCACGTGGTGGGCGGCGGGTGACGTTGAGCCACACGATCGTCGAACCGGGGTACCGGGGCCGGGGAATCGCGACGCGGCTCGTGAAGCACGCACTGGACGATTTGCGCGCCCGAGACGAGAAACTCACCAACTACTGCACCTTCGTCGCGGACTACATCGCCGATCACCCCGAATACAAGGACCTGGTCGACGGCCGGTTCCCCGGGCGGGCGACCGTGCCCGAGCGCGCGCCACGAGCGCGGATGTGACCCGGGCGTCGCATTCCGTCGAAATCGACGGACCGCTGATCCGGACCGCCCGCCTGCAGCTCGCCCCGTGGACGACCGCCGATGCCGAAGCGGCTCTGGGCATCTTCGGTGACGGGGAAGTGGCCCGGTGGCTGGCGCCGGCCATGGCGCGGGTTCCCGACCTGGCCGCCATGCGGCAGCTGCTCGGCGGCTGGGTTTCCGCAAGTGCGGACGCCGAGCCGCCGGCCGGCCGGTGGAAGGTCGCCGAACGTGCCGGCGGGCGGGTGGTGGGAGCGGTCTCGCTGCTGCCGCTGCCGCCCGACGACATCGACCTCGAGGTCGGCGTCCAGATCGCCCGAGCCTGGTGGGGCCGTGGGTACGCCGGTGAAGCCGGCGACGCGGTCGCCCACTACGCGTTCGACGCCGGCGTGGACGAGATCTTCGCCGTCGCGCGCCCCGCGAACCGGCGCGCCGCGACCGCCGCCCGCCGGATGGGCATGGACTGGGTCGGGCAGACCGGCAAGTACTACGACACGAGGCTCGACGTGTTCCGGCTGCGCCGGTACGACCTCGACGTTCCGGGCGAGCCGGCGCCGCCGGAAGAACCCACCGAAATCTGACCGAAGCACGCCGAAAGAGAAACGACCATGCCCGGAACCCTTTCCGACCGATGCGGTACTCACGCGATCGGCGGCCACGAAATCACCCGGCTCGGGCTCGGGACCGCTCAGATGAGCGAGTCGGGTGTCTGGAGCCATCCCGAAGACGCCGCTGAAGCGGCGCGCGTCCTCCGGGAAGCAGTCGATCTCGGGGTCAACCTCATCGATGTCGCCGAGTCGTCGGGGCCCTTCGACTACGAGGAGCTCATCGCCCAGTCGCTGAGCCCGTTTCCCGATGATCTGCTGCTGATGGTCAAAGGCGGGCTTCTCCGGACGCCGCAGGGGGAGTGGGAGCCGTTGCCGCGGCCGTCGTTCCTCCGGAAGCAGATCGAGACGCGGCTGTGGTACCTGAAGCTCGACCGCATCCCGCTGTTCCAGCTGCACGGGTTCAGCCCGCACGCGCCGATCGCCGATCAGCTCGGGCTCCTCACCGATCTGCAGCACGACGGGAAGATCGGGCAGATCGGGCTGGCGGAAGTGACGTTGGCCGAACTGCGGGAAGCGCGTGAACACGCCGACATCGCAACCGTCCAGGCCGAGTACAACCTCGTCGACCGCGTCGCCGAACCGCTTGTGGACTACGCGGAATCGGCGAACATCGGGTTCATCCCGTGGCTTCCGCTGGCGACCGGGGCGCTGGCCACCGAGGACGGCCCGGTGGCCGAGACGGCCCGGCGGCACGGTGTCTCGTCGGCGCAGATCGCGTTGGCCTGGCTCCTGAACCGCTCGCCGGCGCTGCTTCCCACCCCCGGGACGCTGAGCGTCCGGCACCTGCGGGAGAACGTGGCCGCGGCCGATATCCGCCTGACCGAAGCCGAAGTCACCGAACTCGATCGGTGTGCGCCCCGATCGTGACCCTGCCGCGGCCGACGGGCTTCCCGGTCCGGTCCCGGCAAGGCCGGCGGATTCTGGTCGCGACCGTCCTCGGCGCCGGCATCGCGGGCATCGACACCAGCGTCGTGAACGTGGCGCTGCCCGAAATCGGGCGGGACCTCGGCGCGAGCTTCGCGTCGCTGCAGTGGACGGTGACCGGGTACACGCTCAGCCTCGCCTCGCTCATCCTGCTCGCCGGTGGGCTGGGAGACCGGTACGGCCGAAGGAGGATCTTCCTCATCGGGGTAGCGGGGTTCACCCTCGCCTCGGTGCTGTGCGCCGCCGTTCCCGACGTGCTGACCCTCGTCGGTGCGCGGATCCTGCAAGGCGTCGGCGGCGCGCTGATGGCGCCCGCGAGCATGGCCATCCTGCAGGCGACGATCGCGCCCGGCGACCGTCCGGTGGCGATCGGGACCTGGTCGGGGTTCGCCGGGATCGCGGGCGCTCTGGCGCCGTTCGCCGGCGGGTGGCTGCTCTCGCTGGGGTCGTGGCGCTGGATCTTCCTGATCAACGTGCCGGTGGCGGCCGTCGTGCTGGTGATCAGCCTGCGCCACCTCCCGGAGACCCGCGACGAAGGTTCGTCCGGAATGGACTGGGGCGGTTCGGCACTGGCTTTCGCGTCGCTCGCGGCGGCGACGTACGCGCTGACCGTGCTGCCGGCCGACCCGACGCGGCCATCGGGCTTGGCGAGCGCGGTCGTCGCCGTCGGAGCGGGGGCCGGGTTCGCCTGGTACGAAAGGCGGACGGCGTCGCCGATGCTGCCCACGGCGGTCGCGAAGTCCCGGGCGTTCATCACCATCAACGTGATCACGTTCGTCGTCTACGGCGCGTTCGCCGTGTTCTCCATGGTGTTCACGATCGCGCTCGAGACGGTCGCCGGGTACAGCCCCGCCGAGGCGGGCAGCACCACGGTGCCGATCACGGTCCTCAGCCTCGCGCTGTCGAGGCTCAGCGGGAGGCTCGCGGCCCGGATCGGGCCCGGACCGCAGCTGGCCATCGGTCCCGTGCTGTGCGGCACGGCGGCGCTGATGGCGCTGCGGGTCGGGCCGGAGACCGGCTACTGGAGCGTGGCGATCCCGCTCGAGTGCGTGTTCGGCCTCGGGACCGCGGCGATGGTGGCGCCGTTGACGTCCGTCGCCCTGTCGTCCCTGCCGGGCGGTCACGTCGGCGTCGCGTCCGCGGTCAACAACACCGTGGCGCGCACCGCCGGCTTGGTGTGGGTCGCAGGGCTTCCCCCACTGGTGGGGCTCGCCGGTGATTCCTACACGCAGGGTGGGCTGTTCCTGCCCGGCTACCGGCTGGCGTGCGTGATCTGCGCCGCCGCCATGTTCGTCTCGGGCGCCATCGCCGCAGTGGCGGGACCCCGGTCACAATTTCGACTTTTTAGTCCTCTTTTACTGGGAAGGCAGGAGGAGGCGGCATGACGTCAGGTGTGTTCCACGCCGGCGGACGGGTCCTGGTCGACGGCCGGAGCTTCGACCCCGAGTCCGCCGCCTGGGTCCGGGAGCTCAGCCCGGGCAGCCCGGCTTTCGAGGCCGCCTGCCGCCGGCTGTACGCGATGCTCTTCAAGATCGCGAGGAGGGAGACCGGACGCAGGTCGCCGACCCTGCGGTTGACCGGTCCGGAACTCGAGGACCTCGCGCACCAGGCCGCGGCCGACGCACTCATGCGGATCACCGGCAAGATCGGCGAATTCCGCGGGGAGGCACAGTTCAGGACCTGGGCCTTCAAGTTCGTCATTCTCGAGGTGTCGACGAAGGTCGGCCGCCACTTCTGGCGTGATCACCGGGTGTCCTTCGACGGCAGCGGCGAGACCGACCGCGCCCCGGCCGCCGTCGGCGACGAACCCCTTCGCCAGGTGGAGGCCAACGAGCTGCGGGCCGCCCTCGACCACGCCATCGAGCACGCGCTGACCGAACGCCAGCGGACCGTCTTCGTCGCCCTGGCGGTCGACAACATCCCGATGGACGCCCTCGCGGCGAAACTGGACAGCAACCGCAACGCCATCTACAAGGCGATGTTCGACGCCCGGCGCAACATCCGCGCTCACCTCGTGGCCAACGGTTTCCTGCCCTGACCGGATCCGCGGCGAGGGCCGCGCTCCGGTCACGGGCGCACGCGGATGACCGTCTTCCCCTTCTTGCGTTCTGCGGGGTTGAAGGCGGCGACGGCGTCGTCGAGCGACGCGACGGTCCCGATGTGGGGCCGCACGCGCCCGTCGCGCACCCGCTGCACGATCTCGCCCAGCTGGGCCCGGTCGGCCTCGACCACGAAGTCGACGGTGCGGCCGTCGGCCGGCCGGACCTCGGCTGGGCCGGCGATCGTGACCAGCGTTCCGCCGGCCCGGACCAGGCTCGCCGACCGCGCGCCGAGGTCACCACCGAACACGTCGAACACCAGGTCCACGTCGCCGACGTCCTCGAGCTTCTCGTTCTCCAGGTCGACGAACTCGTTCGCCCCGAAATCCCGCGCGGTCCGGGCGTCGGCCGCGCGCCCGGTGCCGACGACGTAGGCGCCTGCCTCGCGCGCGAGCTGCGCCGCCATCGAGCCGACGGCACCGGCCGCGCCGTGCACGAGGACGCTTCGGCCCGGCTCCAGGTGGCCGTGCACGAACAGGCCCTGCCACGCGGTGAGGCCGGACATGACGATGCCCGCGCCGGTCGTGAACTCGACGTCGCCGGGCAGCCGCGCCAGGTTGCGTGCCTCGACGACCGCGTACTCCGCCAGGGTTCCGTCCCTGGTCCAGTCCGTCAGGCCGAACACCCGCTGGCCGACCGACAGCCCGGCGGCGCCGTAGCTCAGCGCGGAAACCACGCCGGCGACCTCGTGTCCGGGGATCGACGGCGTCCGGTCGTGGCCGCGGCGGTCGACCCAGGTCGAGGGCCACGACAGCTCGTCCCAGGTGAACCCCGACGCGTGGACCTCGACGACCACGTCGCCGTAGTTCGCCCCGGCGAGGTCCGCGAGCTTCGCCACGTCCGGGTCGGGGCGCTCCACCAGCGTCATCCCCGCCCGGCCCGCGGCCTCGTCCGTCACCACGATCGCCCTCATCCGCGCCACTTCCTTCGTGCTCCGCTGCCCTTGGGTGAACAACGGTTGGTGACGGCGCCCGGCCGCCGCGACCGGGGAAGCCCCTCGACGACCAGCCGGTAGGAGTCGGCCACGAGTTCCTTCAGCAGCCCCTCGTCGACGGTGCCGCCGCCTGCCACCGTGATCCAGTGCTTCTTGTCCATGTGGTAGCCGGGGGTGATGTCCGGGTGCCGTTCGTGCAGGGCCGCGGCGTGGTCCGGATCGGACTTCAGGATCACGACCGGGTGACCCGGCAGGTCGGTCATGAGCAGGAAAACCTTTCCACGTACCTTGTAGATGTCCCAGTCGGGCGCGGACCGGTGCTCGAGGGCGGCGTCCGGGAGGTCCGTGGCGCAGGCACCGGCGATCCGCTGCAGCTGCTGTCCGTCCATGGTGTCGGCTCCCCGGACTCAGATGGCCAAGCCGGCGCCGCCGGACACCACGATCTCCTGCCCGGTCACGTAGGCGGCCTCGTCCGAAGCCAGGAACGCGACGGTACCGGCGATGTCCTCGGGCCGGGCGAGGCGGCCGAACGGGTTCTTCTCCGCCATCGCTTTCATCGTCGCCGCGACGTCGTCGGACACCGTGCCGAGTGCGGTACGCGTCATCGGGGTGTCGGTGAAGCCCGGGCTCACCGCGTTGATCCGGATGCGGCGCGGGGCGAGTTCGAGGGCCAGGGTGGGGATCATGGCCAGCATCGCGCCGTGCGACCCGGCCGCGACGCTGTTGCCGGTGAGGCTGCGGCTGGCTCCGATCCCGACCGTGACGATGACGGAAGCGCCGTCGGACAGCAGCGGCAACGCCTTGGCCAGCGTGAAGAACTGGCCCTTGGTGTTGACGGCGAACACCTCGTCGTACGCGGCTTCGTCGCAGTTTTCCAGCGTCATCGGAAGGCTGACGCCGGCGTTCAGGAAGAGCGTCGTCAGACTACCGAACCGGGCTCCGGCTTCGGCCACGACCTTGTCCGTGTCCGCGAGCGACCGCGCGTCGGCCTGCAGGACCAGAACGTCCTCGGGTAGCTCCTCACGTGCTCGGGCGACGCTTTCCGCGCGTTGCCCGGTGAGGGCGACGCCGTACCCGCAGCTGTGCAGGGCTTCGGCGGCCGCTTTCCCGATCCCGCTGGTGCCGCCCGTGATCAGGACCGTACGTGCCGACATGGTGATCACTCCGGTTCGGTTGACCGTCCTGCTGGACGGGCTCGCGCACATCATGCCTCAAAGAGGACTACTTAGTCCATCTTGTCAGAGTGGCGCAAGTTTGTTTGGCTGCTGATGTGACCCTGACTTGCACGGGGAAGCGAGTCGGCTGCCCTCCGCGTGCCTTTAATGGACCATCTAGCCCAAATCAAGAGAGGTGCGCTGTGACATCGAGATCCGACCTCGCCCGGCGCGGCGGACGGCATTCGCCGGCGTTCCCGGCCGGGGTGGTGTCTCTCGTGGCGTCGTTCGCCGCGGTGGGTTCCACGATCCCGCTGTTCAACGTCTACCGGGCCGAGGAGGGGTTCACCAACGCCGACATCTCGATCACCGTCGTCGCGTACTCCGTCGCCACCCTCGGCACCTTGCTGGTGCTGGGCCGGGCCTCCGGCCACCTGGGGCGGCGGCCCATCTCGATCGCAAGCCTCGGGCTGCTCTCGCTGGGCTGCGTGCTCCTGCTGAACGTGCACCACGTCGGAGTCCTGATCGCGGGACGGCTCCTGATGGGTTTCGGTGCGGGCCTGGCCAGCAGCAGCCTCACGGCCTACATCGTCGACGCCGCACCGGCCAAACCGGCCTGGCTGGCCTCGGTCGCGTCGAGCCAGACGGTCATGCTCGGCCTCGCCGTCGGGGCCATCGGTTCCGGCGCGCTGGTGCAGTTCGGTCCCTGGCCGCGCGAGCTGATCTACCTGGTGGTGATCGGCCTGCTCCTGCTCTCCGCCGCGCTCGTCGTCGTCAGCCCGGAAACCGTGACGCCGGCACCGGGCCTCCGGCGATCGCTGCGTCCCCGGGTTCGCGTTCCGGCCGGGGTCAAGCACCTGCTCCCCGTCGCGGCGGCGGTGTTGCCGGCGACCTGGGCGACCGGGGCGTTCTACCAGGCGTTCGTGCCGGCGCTCGTCGAAGACCGGCTCCACACGCGCAGTCCGCTCGCCCTCGGACTGGTGTTCGCCGCCTACATGGGACCGAGCGTGCTCGGTGCGCCGATCAGCGGCCGGTTCGCGCCTGCCGTGGCCCAGCGGGCCGGCATGCTCGGCTTCCTGGCCGGCATGGCCGGCCTCATCGCGGCGATCGCGACCGGGGCGCTGATGCTGTTCTTCGCGGCGACCGTCGTCGCGGGCGCGAGCCAGGGCATCGCGATCAGCGCGGTCACCCGCGGCTTGCTGGCAGGCAGCGGGGTGGCCGACCGGGCACCGATCTTCACGGTCGTCTACCTCCTGTCCTACTGCGGCGCGACGATTCCCGCCCTCGTCGCCGGCCGGCTTTCCGCAACGTTCTCGCTCCCGCAGATCGCCGTCGGCTACGGCGGGCTCGCTCTCGTCGCCACCGTGGTCACCGTGCTGGCCGCCCGCGATCCGGAGGCCGGGCCGCGGCGATGATGCGCGATGGTTCCTTCGGGAGCGGCCGCGGGCCTGGGTGCCTTCGCCGCGGCGCTGACGCCCGACGGGTCCTCATCGGAACGGCCGTGCGCGCGGTGCCCGGTGCCCGCGCCGCGCGCGGCGTGAGCCCGAGAACGCGGACCACCCGGTACCGGTGCGGCCGCCACGGCAGGGGGAACGCTTCGACCTCCTCGCCGGCCAGCGGGCGGCCGGCGTTGACCTCGGCGGGGCCGGTGTGAGGCGACCGTCACCCTTAGTTGGACTATATAGTCCACGATAGGCCGTAAGAACCCGCTCCGGCTCGACGCTGACTGCTCCACACACACCCACCGGAGGTTGATCCACCGTGTCACGATTGGACGTACCAGCCGACGAGGACGTCCCCGCCGGCTCGCGGCAGGTCCTCGAAGGGCTCGGCGCGCAGCTCGGCTTCGTCCCGGAGATGTTCAAGGTCATCGCGTCGAACCCGGCCGTGCTCGAGGTCGTCACGACGTTGCAGGCCACCCTGAGCCGGGTGCTGGACGCGCGGACCCGGCACAGCATCGCGCTGGCCGTCTCGGAAGCGAACGGCTGCGACTACTGCTTGGCCATGCACACGTACGTGTCGTCGGAGTTCGGCGGCATGTCCAAAGAGGACATCGCCCTGGGCCGGGCCGGCAGCTCGGTCGACCCCAAGCGCGCCGCGGCCGCCGGCTTCGCGCGCCGGCTGGTGGACAGCCGCGGCCGGGTCGGCGACGAGGACCTGGCCGGCGTGCGCGCGGCCGGCTACACCGACTCGCAGATCCTGGCGATCGTCGCGGTCGCGGTGCAGGCGTTGCTCACCAACTTCATCAACAACGTCAACCAGACCGGCATCGATGTCCCCGCCGCCTAGGCGGCAGGACCGGGAAAGGCGCGAAATGCCGGGCACCGAGCTTTACGAACGATTCATGGCGCTGCACACCCGCGATGGCGGCCTCGTCATGCCGAACGCCTGGGACGGCCTGTCCGCCCTGGTGCTGGCCGATGCCGGTTTCGAGGCCATCGGGACGTCGTCGGCGGCGCTGGCCGCCACGCTCGGCCGGCCCGACGGCCGGCACGAAGTCAGCCGCGGCGAGCACCTCGAGCACGCCCGCCTGCTCGGGCGGCTCACCGGGTTGCCGGTGAACGGCGACTTCGAGGACGGCTACGGCGACACGTGCGAGGCCGTCGCGGCGACGGTCGAAGCCGCCGTCGAGCACGGCTTGGCCGGTATCGGGATCGAAGACACCTCAGGTGATCCCGGCCGTCCCATCCGCGGCTTCGACGAAGCCGTCGACCGCGTGCGCGCCGCCGTGGCCGCGGCGAAGCGGCGCATCGTCGTCACTGGCCGCACCGACAACTTCATCCAGGGCCGGCCGGATCTCGACGACACGATCCGGCGCTTGACGGCCTTCGCGGAGGTCGGCGCCGACGTGGTGTACGCGCCGTTCCCGCCCGACCTCGAAGCGCTCGGCGCGATCGTGGCGGCCGTCGCGCCGACGCCGGTCAACGTTCTCGTGTCGCCTTCGGACCGGGTGCTGACCGTCGCGGAACTGCAGCGGGCCGGCGTCAAGCGCATCAGCTTGGGCCCGTTCCTGTACGCCGGCGCGATGGCTGCACTCGAACGAGCCGCTAAAGCGCTCATAGCGGGTGACATCGAAGCCGCCGCCACCGGAATGGGCTTCGACCGGATCGGCGAGCTGATCGCCGGTGCCGGGAACTGACCTACCCACCACCACTCGGAAGAAGAGGCAGATCGACATGGATCTCGACAAGCTCATGAACCAGCACCTCACGAGGGCGTTCGACGGCAGCAAGACCATTCCGGAAGAATCGCTCCAGCAACTGCTGCGGTTCATGCGGTCGGCGCCGACGTCGACGAACATCCAGCCCAACCACTTCTACGTCCTCGCGTCGGCCGAGTCGAAGAGGCAGCTCGCGGACAACCTGGGCGAACGGTTCCAGGACAACAGCGGGAAGATCCTGAACTCGTCGCACACCCTCATCCTCACCACCCGGGCGGACGTGCCGGACAGCCACCTCGACGAAGTGTTCGGCAAGGAAGACGCCGACGGCCGCTTCCCCGACCCGGCGAAACGCGCGATGTGGCAGTACATGACCCGTGACTTCCTGAACCTGCGCAACTACGCGTACAAGGATCTGAACCACTGGATGGAAAAGCAGACGTACATGGTGATGGGGATGGCCATGATGGCGGCCGTCGCACTCGGCTTCGACGCGACGCCGCTGGAAGGGTTCGACCCGACCAGCGTCGACAAGGCGTTCAAGATCCGCGAAACCGGGCACACCACGACCGTCCTGATGGCGCTCGGCTACCCCGACCGGGAAAAGGCTTACCAGGGACCGATTTCGCGGTTCGAAGCGGACCGGCTGTTCACGTTCATGTAAAGCCCTGGACGCAAAGGAAGGTGCTGGGATGAAGGCGATTGTGGTGTCGGACGAGACCGCGGGAACGGCCGGGATGAAGCTGGTGGACCGGCCCGATCCGGTGCCGGCGGGAAACGACGTCCTGGTCGAGGTCCACGCGTCGGGGTTCACCCCGGGCGAGCTGTCGTGGCCCTCGACCTGGACGGACCGCCTGGACCGGGATCGGACGCCGTCGGTCCCCGGGCACGAGGTCGCCGGCGTGGTCGCGGCCCTGGGCTACGGGACCGCGGGGTGGTCGGCCGGTCAGCGGGTGTTCGGCCTGACGGACTGGACCAGGGACGGCACGCTGGCGGAGTTCGCGGTCGTCGAGGCGCGCAACCTGGCGCCGCTGCCGGGTGACGTCGACTTCACGGTGGCCGCGAGCCTGCCGATCTCGGGCCTGACCGCGTGGCAGGGTCTGTTCGTCCACGGCCGGCTGGAAGCGGGGCAGAGCGTCCTCGTGCACGGCGTGACCGGGGGAGTCGGGTCGGTGGTGGCGCAGCTCGCGCGCGAGGCAGGCGCGTACGTGGTGGGCACGGGGCGTTCGGCGGACCGGGAAGCGGCACGGGAGTTCGGTGCGAACGAGTTCGTCGACCTGGAGAACGACGAGCCGGCGGACGTCGGCGACGTCGACCTCGTGTTCGACGTGTTCGGGGGCGACCTCGGGGCGTGGTCGGCGCGCCTGGTCCGGGCCGGAGGCACGCTGGTCACGATCGCCGGCCCGCCCGAGGTTCGGCCCGCCGACGGTCGCGCGGTCGACTTCGTCGTGGAAGCCGACCGCGGCCAGCTGGGCGAGATCGTGCAGCGGGTGCGCGACGGCCGGCTGCGGACCAACATCGGCGCCGTGGCGAGCCTCGACGACGCCGTCGCCGCCTTCAACCCGGCCGAACGCGTCAAGGGGAAAACGATCATCCGGGTGCGTCCGTGAGGCGAAGGGAGAACTGTGGTGTTCGGTGTCGGCGTGCGTGAAATCGGTGGCCCGGTGGAGGTGCTCGACCTGCCGGAGCCGGCCGGCCCCAGTCCGCGCGAAGTGGTGATCGAAGTCGAGGCGGCCGGTGTCGGCAACTGGGACGACATCGTCCGATCGGGGGCGTGGGACGTCGGGCTGACACCGCCGATGGCGCTCGGCGTGGAGGTCGCCGGCACGGTGGTGGCCGTGGGTTCGAACGTGCCGGACTTCCGGCCGGGCGATGAGGTTCTCGCTCACCCCCTTCCGCTGCGTCACCAGGGCTGCTGGGCCCAGCGGGTGGTGGTCGACGCCGCACACGTCGTGACGAAACCCGCGGGCGTGCCGTGGGAGACGGCCGCGGCGTTCCCCGTGCCTGCCCTGACAGCCGAGCAAGCGCTCTCCGAAGCGCTTCGGGTCGCCGAGGGCGAGACGCTGCTCGTCCACGGCGCGGGAGGCACGACCGGCGGGTTGGCGGTGCAGCTCGCCGCCCTGCGTGGTGCCCGGGTGATCGCCACCGCCGGACCCGCGAGCGCCGAACGAGTGGCGCGCGCCGGCGCGGTCGAGGTCGTCGGCTACCACGACCGGAGCTGGCCGGATCGGGTCCGCGAGTGGGCCGGCGGCACCGGCGTCGACACCGCACTCACCGCCGTACCCGGCGGCAGCGCCGACGCCGTCCGGGCGGTGCGCGAAGGCGGCCGGCTGGCGACGATCACGGGCGACCGGCGGTCGGCCGGGTGGGGCGTCAGCTTCGCGGACGTCTACGTGCGCCCGGATTCCGCCCAGCTCGAGAAGCTGAGCGGGCTGCTCGGCGAGGGCAGGTTGACCATGTCGGTGGGCGCCATCCTGCCGCTGACCGAAGCGGCGGCCGCGCTCGAGCGTGCGGTCCGCGGCGCCAACGGCGGTCCGGTCGTCCTGCGAGTGGACCGGAAGCAGCCGGGGATCTGAGTCGGCCCTCCGAATCATTGTTCCACAAAGGACAATGAGAACCACGGAAAAGGAACCCGCAGCAGAATGCCAAGACACCTGATCAACCGCGTCGCAGCGACCACGTCCGGTCAGCGGAATTCGCCGCCACCGAAGTCGCGGATCGCGCGGACCAGGGATTCGTGATCACCCGAACAGGCGGGGCACGACTTCAGGTGCGCGGCCAGCCCGGGGAAGAGCTCCTCGGGGTTCTCCCCGGCGGCTGCCACCTCCGCGTAGGTGGGGAGTGCTTCGAGGGCGAGGTCACACCCGATGTCCCGCGGATCGGTCCGGAGGAACTCGTTCAGTGCGTCCCAGTCGCTCATGCCTTACCTCGGGTTTTCGAGCCGCGGTCCTGGACGTTAGCACCTGATCTTCGGTTGTTCTTACGCATGGGAACACTTGGCTTACGAGAAGGTGGTGAAAGATGCCGACGACACCGCGCCACGCCGGACGGCCGCCAGGAAACGGACCAGCCGCTGCGGCCGGGCACCAGCTCGCCCCCGAGGGAGGCGACCACCATCAGGTCTTGCCCGGAGTCGTGCTCGATCGCGACAGACCAGCCGTGCCGCTCGTCCCGCAGCGGGGCGACGTCCCTCGCAAGCATGTTCCCTCCCCGTACGTGATCGCAAGTTGGACGGAATGGTCCACTTCGCGTATCGTCTCGGGCGGCCGAAGTTCCCGATGACGAAGATCCGGAGTGCAGTTGGCAGACGTTTTGCGCGCAGTCCTGGACGAGCTGACGGCGGATCCCTCCAACGCGTGGGCACGTGACCTCGGCTACCGTCCCGTGTGGGCGGGATCGCCTTCGGCGCGCGTCGTCATCATCGGTCAGGCGCCGGGGTGGCGCGCCCAGGAGAGCGGGATCCCGTGGGACGACGCCAGCGGCGCGCGGTTGCGCTCGTGGCTCGGCGTCCGCGACGACGAGTTCTACGATCCCGGGCTGTTCGCCATCGTGCCGATGGATTTCTACTTTCCCGGCAAGGGCAGGACGGGCGACCTGCCGCCGCGCCGGGACTTCGCGCCGCGGTGGCACCCGCGGATCCTGGCCGGCCTGCCCGACGTGACCCTCCGCGTGCTCATCGGCGCGTACGCACAGCGGTACTACCTCGCGGGCCGGACCAAGGCGAACCTCACCGAGACCGTGCGGGCCTACGGTGAGTACCTTCCCGGCGAGTTCCCGCTGGTGCACCCGTCACCGCTGAACCACCGCTGGCACGCCAGGAACACGTGGTTCGACGCCGAGGTCGTCCCCGAGCTGGCCCGCCGGGTCTCGATCGCACTGCGACGACGATGAAAGCGGCAGGGCGTTCCCGCCGGGCCGGAAGTGGTCCGCGGAGTCCGTCTTCCGCTGCGTCCGACGTCGTGGGCGGCGCCGGTGCGATAACCTGGTGCGGTGGTGGAACCGGAGAGCACTGTGAGGCCTGTCCGGCGCACGGCGCGCGGAGAGGCGACCCGGGCGCGGATCCTGCAGGCCGCGGTCGACTTGATGACGGTGAAAGGGGTGGCCGCCACCACGCTCGACGACGTCCGCGCGGCCAGCAGCACCAGCAAGTCGCAGCTCTACCACCACTACCCCGACAAGGACGCCCTGGTCCAGGACGTCATCGAGTACCAGGCCGGGGAGGTGCTGGGTTTCCAGGGGGAACAGCTGCGCCGGCTCAACTCGATCCGGGGGCTCGAGCGCTGGCGGGACGCGCTCGTCCAGCGCAGCGCGTTGCGCAACGGGGCCCATGGTTGCCGGCTCGGCTCGCTGGCGAGTGAGCTTTCCGACCAGAACGAGCGCGCGCGGTCGGCTCTCGCCGGTCACTTCGAGACGTGGCGTGGCCTGATCGCCGACGGTCTGCGGCGGATGCGTGACTCCGGCAAGCTGCGGTCCGACGCCGATCCCGAACGGCTCGCCATCGGCCTGATGGGCGCCCTCCAAGGGGGGTACCTGCTCGCGCAGACCGACCACGACGTCACGCCGATGCGCATCGCGCTCGACATGGCCATCGACCACATCCGCAGCTTCCAGCCCTGACACCGGCCGCGCCCCCTCAGCAGCGAGTCCCACCGGAGCCACGCAGGGATCCCTGGTGGACGGAACCCGTAGCCGCGCAGTGCCCGAAACCCGCTACGCCGGATCGCGGGCCACGGGGGAGTGCATGACGGTGAGGGTCGCGGGACCGACGCGCAGCAGCCCGTCGTCGAGAGGGGCGCAACGCACGCCGCCGCGCCCGCGCAGCCCACGGAACGCGCCGGGTGCCAGGACCACGTCCATCCAGGCGCAGGGGTGGGCGGGGCGATAGGCCTGGAACCGGACCTCGCCCGCCCCGGAGTCCAGGCCGAAGACCGCCCCGGTTCCGCCGCGCGGCGCGGCCAGCTCGTCGACGGGGAACCCGCGCACGACGATGTTGCGTCGTGGCAGGTGCGGGCGTGGCGACGCGGCGAGGCCGAGGTCTCGCGCGAGAACGTCGAGCGATTCGGCGTCGAAGAGGGTCACGGCGGCCCGGCGGTGGGCGGGGTGGTTGAAGTACCGGTCGCCGACGAGCCCGAGGCCGGCGCGCACGGCGACCTCGTCGCGCTCGACGGGTTCCGGGTCCGGGCGCGGACCGTCCGCGGGGCGGCCGTCGAAGGCGTGCGCGGGGGAGACCAGCAGCGCGACGACCTCCACCGCGATGGTGGTGACGAGCGGTTCGATCGCCTGGGGCTGGTCGGGCACGGGGCACTCCTTGCGCACGCCGGCTGGGCGCGGGTGGGCACGGCACCAGCACGGCTGGTGCCGTGCCGTCTTCTCACTTGCCGTCGGCGTCGCTCGTGAACAGGGTGCGGTAGTCGCCGTAGCCCGCGTTCTCCAGGTCGTCGAGGGGGATGAACCGCAACGACGCGGAGTTGATGCAGTAGCGCAGGCCACCCTTGTCGAGCGGGCCGTCGTCGAAGACGTGGCCGAGGTGGCTGTTGCCGTGCAGCGAGCGGACCTCCGCCCGGATCATCCCGTGGCTGAAGTCCTCGCGCTCGACGACGTTCGACTTGGCGATCGGCTTGGTGAAGCTCGGCCAGCCGGAGCGGCTGTCGTACTTGTCGACCGAGGCGAACAGCGGCTCGCCGGACACGACGTCGACGTAGATGCCCGGCTCGTGGTTGTCCCAGTACGCGTTCGCGAAGGGACGCTCCGTGCCGTCCTCCTGGGTCACGCGGTACTGCTCCGGGGTCAGGCGCGACACGGCCTCGGGGTTCTTGTGGTAGTTGGCCTGCTGGGGCACAGCTCTCCCTTCCGCGCCTTGCGGCGTGAAGCTGGGGAACCAGGTGGAACGCACCTGGACGTGCAGAGGTACAGACACGCCGCGAACCAGCGCTATTCCCCGGGCCCGCGAAGACGTTCTCGTTTCGTAAGGACTGCGCGTTCTCGCTGTCAGGACGAAAGATCCGAGGCTGAGCCGACACGAATGAACGACAGGGTCCACTCCCCGAAGGAGAAACCATGGCCAACACCGTCAGGTGACCGAGGGCGATCCACATCGTCACGGAATGACCCGTCGACACGACGCACACGAAATCGAGAAAGAGAGACGCACATGGTGGTCACCAGAGGCTTCGTCGGGCGTGGGCGCTCCGGCCGGGATCCACGGCTACCACCCGGACAGCACGACGCCGGCGGCGATTGGCCGGTGCTGCACGCGGAAGCGACGCCGTCGATCGACACCGAGGACTGGACGTTCGCCATCGACGGCCTCGTCGACACGCCGACCGCCTGGACCTGGGAGGAGATCCACGCCCTCCCGGGCGACCGGTACGAGGGCGCGATCCACTGCGTCACGACGTGGTCCAAGTTCGGCATGAGGTTCGACGGCGTCTCCGTCGACACCCTGCTCGAGGTCACCGGGCTGCGTGACGACGCGGCTTACGTCATGGCGCGGTCGCACACCGGCTACACGACCAACCTGCCGATCGAGGACGTGGTCGACGGCCGCGCCTGGGTGGTGTGGGACGTCAACGGCGCCCCGCTGGACGACATCCACGGTGGCCCCGCGCGGCTGCTGGTACCGCACCTGTACTTCTGGAAGAGCGCGAAGTGGGTGTCAGGACTGAACTTCCGGGCCGAGGACGAGCAGGGTTTCTGGGAGCGAAACGGCTACCACGACCACGGCGACCCGTGGCTCGAGCAGCGTTACCAGGGGGACTGATGACCGCCCCTTCGTCTTGGCAGGCCGGTGTCGTGACAGCCATCGGCAAGGAGACTCTCCACGCGAAGACGTTCCGCCTGCGCCTCCCGGAACCCCGGACGCACCGGGCCGGCCAGTTCTACGTCGTCCGGCTGACCGCCCCGGACGGCTACCACGCCCAGCGGGACTACTCGGTGGCCAGTGCCCCCGGCGGAGACGATATCGAGCTCACGGTCGAGAAGCTCCCGGACGGCGAGGTGTCGGCGTTCCTGCACAACGCGGTCGAAGTCGGTGACGTCCTGCAGGTTCGCGGCCCGATCGGCAGGTTCTTCTCCTGGGACGGCGCGGCACCGGCCCTGGGCGTCGCCGGCGGCTCCGGGGTGGTCCCGCTCATGTCCATGCTGCGGGTTGCCCGGCGCGCGAACCGCACCGACTTGATGCGGCTGATCGTGTCCGTCCGTTCGCCCGAAGAGCTTTACTACGCAGAGGAAATCGCCGGTCCTGAGACGACCGTCGTCTACACTCGCCAGGCCCCGGCGCGCAGTTCCCGGCCCGTGGGCCGCCTCACGGCCGACGACCTCCGGCCGCTTCTCGAGGTGGACCGCGAGATCTACGTCTGCGGTTCACAGGGGTTTTGCGACTCGGCGACCAGCCTGCTCGTCGACATCGGGGCTGACGTGAAGCGAATCCGTGTCAGCAGGTTCGGCCCGACCGGCTGAGCCGGCCGTCGCTCTCACCTGAACCTCATGGTCCACTATTTCGCGTGGGCGCGAACCTGGTCGAACGCCATCTCGAGCGTTACGCGCAATTGGCCGGCGTCTTGGGTGACGTGCGCCAGCAGGTGACCTCCCTGCAAGGCGGCGATGAGGCCGACAGCGAGCGTCTCGGGCGCTACGCGGGGGTCGAGCTCGCCGGCCGCCTGGATGCGGGACAAGGCCGAAGCCAGCAGTGTCTTCCATTGGGAGAACGCCTCGGCAAGTGCTTGGTGACCGCGATCGTGCCGGTCGGCGAGGTGGTGGATCAGCGAACCGAGTACGCAGCTGCTTTCCGGCGCGGATGGGTCGAGTAGTCGTGACAGCCACTGCTCCAGATCCGCGAGATGCTTAACGGCCTCGAGGCTGGGCCGCTGAACTCTCAACACGGCGTCGAGCTGGAACGACACGATCGCCTCCACCATCGTGTCGGGGTCCGGGAACAACTGCTCGAGTTCCGCGCGGCTCACACCGGCGGCGGCTTGAATGCACGCCGAACTGAGCGAGCTGACGCCGTGGCACGCCAGGAGTGCAGTCGCTGCTGCCACAACGCGTGCGCGAGAGTCCGGCTCTGAACCGTCGAGACGTGGTCGGGGCCCGTCGTACCAGTCGGCCGTCATGGCGTGCACAGTAGTCGCGCCCGCTCCGGCCGTACGCACCCGCCCCGACAAAAAAGGACCATATGGTCCTTATTGGAGGCGGCTGCTACGGCAACCGGCGGTCGACGATCCCGTCGGCTGCCTCCCCCGCCCGGCGATGACTCGACGGGACCAGGTCGGTATGGATCCGGAGCGCGTCGCTCGGGTCGTGGTGACCGAGGTGTTCGACCGGCTCCTTCTCGTTGCGGAGGGTGGTCGGGTCCGGCTCCGGCGCGAGCACCGTGGCGCTGACGGCGTTTTCCTGTCCTCGCGGCGTTCTCGAGGTAAGTCGATCGCACGTTGCCTCACGTCAGTCACCCGGACCGACGTCTTGACGTTGGCCTGCTGGGGGTCGATAGTGATAACTCAACCCGAACGCCCGAGCATGAACGAACCACCCAAAACTGTTAGCGCTAACATTCGCACCGATGAACCTCGACGGCGAGGTCATCGGCGCTGCTCGACGCATTGAAAACACGGCCGGGTGGCGCGCTGTTCCGTATCGATGAACAAAGGAGTTCACGGTGCCTGCGTGGCAAACTTTTCGCAGGCGGTCGATCGCGTCCTCCGCCGTGGTGGCGGTTGTCTTCGCCGGTCTGATCGCCTCCGGCACTGCTTCGCAAGCGGCTGCGCAAGGGCTCTGCGACATCTACGCAGCGGGAGGCACCCCGTGCGTCGCCGCGCAAGAATCCTTCTGCGCCAACACCAGCTGCGTCATTGCCGTCAGCTACGACGAGTCGGGCAAAGGAAACCACCTCACCCGCGCGCTCAGGGGCCATTCGCCCGGACCGGCGGCCGACGGCAACGACAACCTCGCCAACGCCTTCGAGGCACCGGTCACCGTCGGCGGGCACAAGGTGTACGGCGGGTATGTGGCTCCCGGCACCGGCTACCTGGCCGGCAACGGCGGTGCCAGCGGCCGGGACTCCACGGTGTCCTGGGCCCAGGACACCAGTTGGCTCACGGCCACTCCGTGGAGCTGACGCCGGCTCCGCGGGAACGACCCGGCGATCGGGTGCCTTTCCGACCACGTCCCCACTGAACGGAGAACTTCGGTGACCTCTTCCTACACCCGGCGGCAATGGCTTCGAGCCGTCGGCGCCACCGCCATCGCCACCTCCGCCGGACCCGCCCTCGGCGGCGCCTTCGCCGACGCGGCAGCGGATCCGATCCGTTCGGCGGTCGCGGTGCCCGCGGCTCCGTTCGCCCTCGGCCAGGTGCGGCTCACCGCGAGCCGGTGGCTGGACAACCAGAACCGGACGCAGAACTACCTGCGGTTCGTCGACGTCGACCGGCTGCTCTACGTCTTCCGGGCCAACCACCGGCTCGCCACCGGCGGTGCCGCGAGCAACGGGGGCTGGGACGCGCCGGACTTCCCGTTCCGCAGCCACGTGCAGGGCCACTTCCTGACGGCGTGGGCGCAGCTGTGGGCGGTCGCCGGCGACACCACCTGCCGGGACAAGGCCACGTACCTGGTCGCCGAGCTGGCCAAGTGCCAGGCCAACAACACCGCGGCCGGGTTCACCGCCGGGTACCTGTCCGGCTTTCCCGAAGCCGACTTCGACAACCTCGAGGCAGGCCGCCTGTCGAACGGCAACGTGCCGTACTACTGCGTCCACAAGACCATGGCCGGCCTGCTCGACGTCTGGCGGTACGTCGGCAGTACCCAGGCCCGCGACGTACTGCTGAACCTGGCGGCGTGGGTCGACCGGCGGACCGGCCGGCTCGGCTACAGCCAGATGCAGTCGGTGCTGGGCACCGAGTTCGGCGGGATGAACGCCGTGCTGACCGACCTCGCCCAGGCCACCGGCGACGCGCGGTGGCTGGCCGTCGCCCAGCGGTTCGACCACGCCGCCGTGTTCGACCCGCTGGCGGCCGGGCGCGACCAGCTCAACGGCCTGCACGCCAACACCCAGGTCCCGAAGTGGATCGGCGCCGCGCGGGAGTACCAGGCCACCGGCACCACCCGCTACCGGGACATCGCCACCAACGCCTGGAACATCACCGTCGGGGCGCACACCTACGCCATCGGCGGCAACAGCCAGGCCGAGCACTTCCGCGCGCCGAACGCCATCGCCGCGTACCTGAACCAGGACACGTGCGAAAGCTGCAACACCTACAACATGCTCAAGCTGACCCGGGAGCTGATCACGCTCTACCCGGACCGCGCCGACCTGGCCGACTACTACGAGCGGGCGCTGCTCAACCAGATGATCGGCCAGCAGAACCCGGCCGACAGCCACGGGCACGTCACCTACTTCAGCTCGCTCAACCCCGGTGGCCGCCGCGGCCTCGGCCCGGCGTGGGGCGGCGGCACGTGGAGCACCGACTACAGCTCCTTCTGGTGCTGCCAGGGCACCGGCCTGGAAACCCAGACCAAGCTGGCGGACTCGATCTACTTCCGCGCCGGCACGACGCTGATCGTCAACCAGTTCCTGCCCTCGGTGCTGAACTGGACCGAGCGCGGCATCACGGTCACCCAGACGACGTCCTTCCCGGCCGGCGACACGACCACGCTGCAGCTCACCGGGAACGTCGGCGGGACGTGGGACCTGCGCGTCCGCATCCCGGGCTGGACGAGCGGGGCGACCATCGCCGTCAACGGCGTGGCCCAGAACGTCGCCACCGCACCCGGCAGCTACGCCGCCGTGACCCGCGCGTGGGCCACCGGCGACACGGTCACCGTCCGGCTGCCGATGAAGGTCGTCTTGCGGCCGGCCAACGACAACGCGAACGTCGCTGCGGTCACCTACGGGCCGGTGGTCCTGGCCGGCAACTACGGGAACAGCACGCTCACCGGGCTGCCCACGCTCGACCCGAGCTCGGTCACCCGGGCCGGCAGCAGCACGTTGTCCTTCAGCGCCAAGGCCAACGGCGCGACGGTGGGCCTGGTGCCGTTCTACGACGCACAGGGCTTCAACTACACGGCCTACTGGTACATCGGCGGGCCGGCATACCACTTGGTCAACGCGGGAAGCGGGCTGCTGCTGGGCATCGAGAACATGTCGACGGCCGACGGTGGCCGCGCGCTGCAGTGGACCGACAACGGAACCGCGGACCACAACTGGGAGATGATCACCGACGGGACGGCGGTCCGGTTCCGCAACGCCAACAGCGGCAAGGTGCTCGGCGTGCAGAATATGTCCACTGTGGACAACGCCCAGGTCCTGCAGTGGTCGGACAACGGCACCGCCGACCACCGGTGGACGGTGGTCGACCAGGGCGACGGCACGGCGAAGATCCGCAACGTCAACAGCGGCAAGCTGCTGACCGTGGCGAACGGCTCGGCCTCGGCCGGCGCGCTCGCCGTCCAGGGCCCCGACAACGGCGCCGCGGCCAACCGGTGGCGCATCGTCCCCACCGGCTGAGAGCGATGTAGGTCGCCCTGGCCTGGCGGCTGCACCGAGCGCCCTGGACCGAGTCGGCCGGCCGTGACGCGCTGTGTCGTCTCGCGGGGCCGGCTCCGGGTGGTCGGCGCCGACCACGGCCAACATGTGCCCGGCCGACCGCAGCCACACTTCCCCTCTCGTCGGGCGCCCGAGCCAACCCACCCACCGGCGGATCGGGACCCACCCGTTCGGGCGATCCCGGCCGGGAGAGCCTGCCACCCTCCCGGCCGGATCGCGCTCAGCGGCGCACGGTCACCGAACCGGTGAGCGGGCCGAGCCGCACGGTGTGCGTGCCGCGGGCCAGGTTCGGCAGCTCGAACGTGACGCACGCGGTCCGGCCCGGCCACCCGGACACCGGCCGTTCGGCGGCGACCACGCCGTCGACCCACAGCACCGCCTGGTACTCACCGGCCAGCTCCCCGACGTCCTTCACCGACGCGGTGACCCGGGCGGGCGACCACCCGTGGCCTTCGTCGGTGCGGAGGTCGGCCACGGCGAAGCGCGGCGCCGGCCCGGGAGCCCGGTCGCGGACGAAGATGTCCGAGCGCCCGTTCGTGTCGTCCTCGACGAGGTTCGTCGCCTCGCTCTCGAACGCCACGTACTTGCCGTCGGTGCTGAGGGACGGGAAATCGGCGTAGGCATCGCCTTCCTGGCCGCCGAGCGCGCCGGAGACCTTGTCCGTCTTGTTCATGCGCAGGTCGCGCACGAACACGTCGGACGCCCCGCCGCCGTCGCCGGGAACGAGGTTGCCGGCGAAGCTGAAGAACGCGACCGCGGTCCCGTCTCCGCTGATCCTCGGGCTCGCCGTGTAGGAATCGGCCCCGCCGGTCCCGCTCGCCGCCTGCGACACCAGCGTGTTCGTGTGCGCCTGCCGGTCGTAGAGGTAGACCTGCGAGGGCCCGTCGGCCGGGCTGACCACGTAGGCCACCTTCCGGCCGTCCGCGCTGATCGACGGCTGCGTCGCCTCCGCCCCGCCGGGCGCCGGGATCACCTCCGTGGTCGCGGTCTTCCGGTCGCGCACGAACACATCACGGTGGGCGTTGCCGCCACCGGGCACGAGGTTCTCCGCGCCGCTTTCGAACGCGACGAACCGGCCGTCGCCGCTGACGCTCGGCTCGAGCGAGTCGCCGTCCGCCGGTGCGCCGCCGAGGCCCGCCGAGACGAGCTCGGTCGTCCCGGCCACCCGGTCGCGCAGGAAGATGTCCTGCTTGCCGTTCGTGTCTCCCGGCGCCAGGTTCGTGGCCTGGCTGAGGAAGACCGCGTGACGGCCGTCGCTGCTGAACACCGGTTGCCCGGACAGCCCGTCGGCCTGCTTCTCCTCCGACGACACCGAAATCAGCTCGGTCGCGCCCGACCGGCGGTCGTGGACGAACGAGTCGGGGATCCCGTTGGCGTCGCCCGGCACCAGGTTCGTCGCGCCGCTGAGGAAGCCGACGTACCGTCCGTCGGGGCTGACGCTCGGGCTGAGCGACCACGCGTTCGCCCCGGTGCCGTCCGAGGCCACCGTGATCCGGTCGATCGCGCCGGTGCGCCCGTCCCGCGCGAAGACGTCCATGTCGTCGTTGGTGTCGCCAGGCGCGAGCTCGGCGGAGTCACTGGCGAACGCGATCACCCCACCGTCACCGCTCATCGCCGGCCAGAAGGTGTGGGCTCGGATCTGCCCGCCGTCCCGGGTCGTCGAGACCCGCTGCGTCGCGGGTGGCCGCGGGAGCGCGAAGTCGGCCGCGGCGGGCCGGTGGCCGCCGGTCACGACGACCTGACGCGGGGCGGTGGCCGAGATCCCGGCCGCTGAAGCCGCCACCCGGTAAGTGCCCTCAGGCACGTCCCGGACGGTGTAGCCGCCGTTCCCGTCCGAGACGGCGGTGAGCTCGTCGAGCACGTCGAGCACCCGGACCGCCGCGCCGGGCACCGTCGAACCGGTCGGCCCGTAGGTGACGCGGCCGCTGATCGTGCCCCGCGGGGTCGGTTTCTGCGCGACGCGCAGCGCCGTCTGCTTCCCGGCGGTCACCACGGCCCGCACGCGCTCGTCGTGGTACCCGAACCGGGACAGGGTGAGGTCGTAGGCGCCGGCGGGCACCCGGATCTTGAAGTGCCCCTCGCCGTCACTGGTGTAGGACCGGCCGGTGGACGCGACCGTGATCGTGGTCTTCGCCAAGGGTTTCCCGGACGCGGTCACCGTGCCGGTGATGCCGCTCGCGAGCCGCGCCTCGGCGACGGCGGCGGCCGCGTCGATCCGGCCCGCGCCGAAGCGGGTGTTCGGCCGCGCGCCGTAGCGGTCGTCGAAGAACGACGTGCCGGCGAGGATTTCCAGGGTCTCGTCCGGGGTCAGCTTCGGGTTCGCCTGCAGCATCAGCGCGACCGTGCCCGAGACGTGCGGGGTCGCCATGGACGTGCCGCTCAGCAGCCCGTACTCGCCGCCGGGCAGCGAAGACAGCACGTCCACGCCCGGCGCGGACAGGTCGGGCACGACGTAGCTGTCCGGCCAGTTCGACGGGGCGTCCACCCAGTCCTTCTTCCGCACGACGCCGCCGCACGAGAAGTCCGGCACGTTGTCGCCGTCGTCCGTCGCGCCGACGCCGGTCGACTCGAAGACGTTGCCCGGCGCCGCCGAACCGCCGGGGACGCAGTCGTTGCCGATGGCGAAGGCCGGGAACGCGCCGGCCAGGTGGATGTTGCGGGCGGGCTCGACCATCTCGCTGCTGTAACCCTCTTCGCCGAGCGACATGCTCACGACGTTCGCCGGTTTGCCCGCGGGCTTGCCGTCGGCGTCGTACGGCGCGATCGCCCACTGCATGCCGGCGATCACCTGCGCCAGCGTGCCGGAGCCGCCCGGGATGACGAGCCCGGCCATCAGCTCCGCGCCCGGGGCGACGCCGATCTGCGTGCCCGAGCTGTGCCCGCCCGCGATGGTGCCCGCCACGTGCGTGCCGTGGTAGGAGCTGTCGTGGGGCGTGGAGTGCACCGGCGAGCCGTCGGCGGCGAACTCGAGCCAGCCACCGGGGTGCTCCGGGTTCGCCGGGTCGGCGCTGACGAGCTTGCCCGCGAGGTCGGGGTGGGCGGTGTCGATGCCGGTGTCGAGGATCGCCACCCGCACCCCGGCGCCGGTGGTGCCGCCGGCCTGGACCCGGTCGGCGCCGATCTTCGACACGCCCCACGCGACGGCCGCGTTCGCCTGGGCCTTGGCCTGCTTGCGCTGTGGCTCGGTCGGCGTCTTCAGCGTGAAGTTGGGGATGACGCGGTCGACCAGCGGCAGCGCGGCGACGGCGTCCAGGGTGGCCGGGGTGGCGCGGACGAGCACCATGTTCTTGAGCCAGAACGTGTTCACCACCTGGTCGCGGCGGGCGCCGACCAGGTCGGTGACCGGGGCCTGCATGGCCTTCGCCGAGTCGCTGAGCGTCCGGCGCGCGGCGTCCGGGGAGGACGGTGCGAGGCCCCGGTCCTTCAGCACGACGACCGCCTCGAAGCGCGTGCCCGGACCGGACCGGGCGCCGGCGATCCGGTCGAGCAGCTCCTGGGCGATCTTCTGGTGCGCGGCCGGCGGGGGCGGCGGTGCGGCGGCGGCGGCTGCCGCCGGCAGGGCGCCGAGCGAGCCGGCGGCGACGAGCACCGCCAGGGCCAACCGGCGGCCACGGGTCCGCGAGGCGGACAGGGACATGGGGAGACTCCTTCGCTCCGTCAGGTTCCGGCGGACAAGCGAGACGGCGCGCCCCGTGTGAGGTTGCGCGCCGTCGACGTCCAAACGGTGCATGAGTGATCAACGCGTGACAAGCTCACCGAGGCGGCGAATTCCCGCCAGGTGTCGGGAACCCGACAGGGGAGGGACGGCGGGTGCTGGAACCGATCGGGCTTTCCGACGCGGAAGAAGCGATCTACGACGCGCTGGTCCGGCGCACCCGGGCGACGGTTGCCGAACTCGCCGAAGACGCCCACCGTGCGCTGCCGGTGACACGGCGCGTGGTGCGGACGCTCGTCGGGCTGGGCCTGGCGACGGAGGCGGCCGGGCGGCCGACGCGCTACGTCGTCGTCCCGCCGGACCGGGCGATCGAGGCGGTGCTGCGCGAACGCGAGGCCGCGCTGCGCGACACGCGCCGCCACATCGGCACCCTCATGGAGATGTACCGCGCGAGCACGCGGTTCGCGCACCCCGGCGAGCTGGTCGAGGTGATCACCGGCCGGGACGAGGTCAACGAGCGCTGGGCGCGGATGCAGCAGGACATCCGGGTGCAGATGCGCGGGTTCGACCGCCCGCCGTACGCCGCGCCACGAGGCGCCTCGGACTCGAACGAGGTCGAGCTGGGGCTGCTCGGACGCGGGGTGAAGTGCCGGGTGGTCTACGACAAGAGTGCGATCGAGCTGCCCGGGCGCATCGACGACATCGAGCTGGGGATGCGGCACGGCGAGCAGGCCAGGATCGACGGCGACGTCCCGATGAAGCTCGCGATCGCCGACGACCGGCTCGCGATCATCCCGCTCATGCGGCCCGGCGACCCCGCGCTCACCGCGTCGTACCTCATCCACCCGTCTCCACTGCTGGACGCGCTGATCGCGTTGTTCGAAGCGGTGTGGACCCGCAGCGTGCCGGTGCGGTTCGGCTCCGCCGAGCCCGGAGAGCTGTCCACCGAGGAAGCGAAGCTGCTGATGCTGCTGGCCTCCGGCGCGACCGACAAGGCCGCCGGGCGGGCGCTGGGCTGGAGCGAGCGGACCGTCCAGCGCCACGTCACCAAGCTCATGACCCGGGTCGGGGCGCAAACCCGGTTCCAGATCGCGATGGAGGCCACCCGGCGCGGCTGGATCTGAGGGCCTCTCTGCCGCGGTGAGCGGCCGGTCGTTCCGCCGCGGCAGGAACGCGGTCAGGCCACCGGCGCTCAGCTCGCTCCGGCGAACGCGGCCGCTTCGGCCAGGTACCGCGCCACCGGTCCCAGGGTCAGCATCCCGCTCGCCGCGCCGGCGTGTTCCGCCGCCGCGTCGCGCAGGGCTTCCGCGGCGGTGGCCGCGATGTCGCGCTCGCCGACGCGGACCGCGGCGCGGGCGGTCAGGCACCACATCGCCTCCTGCAGGTGGTCGCGCGGAGGTTCGGGCGCGTCGGCGAGGGCGACGCGGGCCGCTTCCCGTTCCCCTCGGGCGAGCAGCACGTGGGGCCGGGTCCACGGGTGGTACGGACCCCAGTCGAGGTGCGGGTCGGTCGGTGCGGCCCGGTCGTGCAGCAGGCGCAAACCGAGCAGTGCCAACGGGAACAGGCCGCGGTGCAGGCCCGGCATCCCCGCCGTCCGGAGGGCGTCCTCGGCGGCGCGGTACAGGGCTGCGGCCGTGGCGGGGGCCGGGCCGCCGGCTTCCGAGCCGCGGGCGGCCGTCTCCCTGGCCCGGAACCACGCGGTGAGGACCGGGACCAACGGCGACTCGGCGGTCGCGGCGAGCCGGTCGGCCGCGGTGGCGTGCGCGGCCGCGGTGCCGAGGTCGCCGCGAGCCGAAGCGGACTGCAGGCGGACGAGCCGGCCGAGGACGGCGAAGGCCGGCAGTTCGTGCCGCGTGGCCACGTCGAGGATCTCGGCGCCGATCCGGTCCCGGACCACCGCCAGCCCGGGACGGTGGAAGGACTGCAGGAACACCCCGTTGAGCGCGAACGCCAGCAGCGCGGGATCGCCGAGAGCGCGGGCCAGTGCTTCGGCCTCCCCGGCGGCCTGCCGTGCGCGTTCGCGCCCGGCAGCGGTGAGGTCGCCACTGCGGCTCTCGACGGCGATCGTCGCCAGGAGCCGGGCTTTCAGGTCGGGCGGGCCGGCGGGGCCGAGGGCGTCGAGCGTGCGCTCGGCGGCCGCCACGACGGCGCGTGCCTGTTCGCGGTCGTCGGCCCGGCTCCAGATCGCGGGCACGTCGTAGGCGCCGATGATCCGCGCGGTCAGGAGGAGATCGCCGGTGCGTTCGGCCGCCTGGATCGCGGTGAGGCGGTCGCGTCGCGAGTGGACGAGGGCGTCGCCTCCCGCGAGGGCGAGCGTGCGCGCCAGATCCACGGTGGTGCGCGGGCCGAACCGGGCCCCGGCAGCCGGCCAGGCGGTCCCGTTCCCCGCTCCGGTTTCGGTGCCGGTCAGGATTTCGGTCTCCAGCCGCCGGAGCTCGGCCCCGGGGTCGAGCCCGAGCTGGTCGACGAGCATCGCGCGAGCGCGGCGGAGGGTCGCCAGCGCGTCGGCCTGGCGTCCGGCGCGGTGCAGGGCGCGGGCCAGCAGCCCCCAGGCCGGCTCGCGCCACGGGTGTTCCGCGACGTGGGCGCCGAGTCCGGCCACGAGGTCACCGCCCTCGCCCGCGTCGAGCAGCACGCGGGCGCGCAGCTCCACGGCCGTCAGCCTCAGTTCTTCCAGCCGGGTCCGCTCGCGCTGGGCCCAGGCGGAGTCCGGCACATCGGCGTAAGCGGTTCCCCGCCAAGCCGCGAGTTCCGCGCTGAGGTCGGTCACGGCGCCGGGAGCCCGCCGCGTTCGTTCCAGGGCGTCCTCGAACCGGTGGACGTCCACGTCCTCGCGCGGCAGCCGCAGCGCGTAGCCGGGGCCTTCGGTGACGATCACCCGGGGCGGGGTGCGCGGCGGCCGGCCGGGTTCGAGCGCGCGGCGCAGGGCGGCGACGAACGTGCGCAGCGCACCCACCGCCCGGGCGGGCGGGTCGGCCCACAGGTCGCCGACGAGCGTGTCGGTGGTGACCAGCCGCCCCTCGGCCGCGACGAGCCGGGCGAGCACTTCGCGATGGCGGGGCCCGCCCAGGTCCACCGGACTCCCGTCGTCGCGCAGCGCCCGCACGGCGCCCAGCACGTCGATCCGCATGTTCCCATCATCGCCGGTCGGGCGCCGGCCACGCTCCTCGTGCTGATCGGTTGCTGATCGGCGCCGGCCAGCCTGAGCGGGTCGGGTTCCCCAGCAGAAGGACGGCTCTCCATGACACTCTCCATCCCCGGGTTCGACCACCTCCGCCTGCCCGGCGCCGGCGGCGTCGAACTCGCGGCCGCCGTCGGCGGCAGCGGCGACCCGGTCGTGCTGCTGCACGGCTTCCCGCAGACCCACCTGATGTGGCGGCACGTCGCCGAGCGCCTCGCCGGCGACCACACGGTGATCTGCCCCGACCTGCGGGGCTACGGCGCCAGCGACAAGCCGCCCGCCGACGACCGGAGCACGTACGCCAAGCGCACCATGGCCGACGACGTGGTGCAGCTGGCGGCGGCGCTCGGCCACGAGCGCTTCGCCCTCGTCGGGCACGACCGGGGTGCCCTGGTCGCGTTCCGGGCGGGCTTGGACCACCCGGAGTCCGTCACCCACCTGGGCATCCTCGACGTGGTGCCGACGCTCGACATGTGGAACGTCCTGCACGGCGTCCCGGCGGCGGTCGGCTACCACCTCTTCCTGATGGCCCAGCCGCCGGGCCTGCCCGAGACGATGATCGCGGCCGCCGCGGACGCGTTCTTCGGCTCGTTCCTCGACGCTTGGGCCGACGACCCGGCCGCGATCCCGGCCGAGGTGCGCGCGGAGTACCTGCGGGCGAGCGCCGCCGCGGTGCCGTCGATCGTCGCGGACTACCGCGCCTCGGCCGGCATCGACGTCGAACACGACCAGGCCGACCTCGACGCCGGCTCGCAGCTGGCCATGCCGGTGACGGTCGTCCAGCAGGACTGGGGCGCCCAGCTGGGCTACGACGCCGCCGGCGTCTGGAAGGCGTGGGCGCCCGACCTGGACCACCGGCTGACCGGGGCCGGGCACTTCATGGCCGAGGAGGCGCCCGGCGAAATCACGGCCGCGATCCGGGACCTGCTGGCCCGCTGAGCCGCGGCGGTGCGTCGGCGAAGGCGCGCACGAACGACGACACGCAGACGTCCGGCGTCTTCAGCGAGGCGACGATGTGGCCGTCGACGCTCAGCGGCGGATCGAGTGGCACGGCGCGGACCCGGCGCGCGGCGAACCCCGTGAGCTGCTCGGCGGGCAGCAGCGTCCACGCGTTCTGCCCGGCGCCGATTTCGATGAGGATCGTGAGGATCGAGCCCTCCGAGCGGGCCCTCGCCGTGCTGCCCGCCTGCCGCAGTGCCGAGATGACCGCGTCGTGCAGGGCCGGGTCCTCGTCGCGGGCAGGCAAGCGCAGCGGGGTGCTCTCGAGCTCGTCGAGCGTCACGCCGGTTCGCTCCGCCAGCGGGTGCCCGTCGGACACCACGGCCGGCAGGGGTTCCGACCACGCCCGCACGACGCGCAGCCCGGCCGGGTCCACCGGCCCGCGCACCAGCGCGAGGTCCAGCTCTCCGGCGCGGACGGCCGCCAGCCGTGCCGGTACCGGCAGGTCCACCAGCGACGCTTCGGCCGGTCGCTCGCCCTCGCGCAGGAGCTCCGCGGCCCGTTCCAGCCGTGCGGTCACCCCGGGTGTGACGCCGATCCGCACCCGGGCGGCGGGCTCGCCGGCGACCACGCGGACGCGCGCCGCCGCGGCGAGCGTGTCCCGGGCCGCCGCGAGCACCCGCTCGCCGGCCGGGGTGAGCCGGACGTGCCGGGGCGACCGGTCGAGCAGCCGCGTGCCGAGGTCGCGCTCGAGCCGGGCGATCTGGTGGCTCACCGCGGGCTGGACGATGTCGAGCCGCTCGGCGGCCCGGCCGAAGTGCAGTTCCTCGGCGACCGTCACGAAGTACCGCAACGCGCGCAGCTCCACGGCAGGTCCTCGCCCTCACGATGACGAAAAGTGATCGCTGAACAGTCTAGGTGGGTCTGGTTCCCGGGTGTCCCGGCAGCTGGAATCGGTCCATGCACATCGGTACCGCTCTGATCGAGCCTTCCTCTCCCGCCGAGGTGGCGGCCGCGGCGGCCGACGCCGCCGACCGCGGCTTCACCGGTTTCTGGACCAACCAGCTGCCCGGGGGCTGGGATCCGCTCACCCTGCTCGCTTCCCTGCGCCGTCGCCCGCCGGAGATCGGGACGGCGATCGTCGCCACCTATCCCCGCCACCCGGTCACCACCGCGGCCGAGGCCCTCACCCTCCAAGCCGCCGCGGGCGGGGTGGTCCTGGGCGTCGGCCCGAGCCACGCCTGGTACGTCCGCGAGCAGCTCGGCCTCGGCTACACCTCCCCGCTGCGGCACACCCGCGAGTACCTGACGATCCTGCGGGCCCTCCTGCGCGGCGAGCCGGTCCGGTTCGGGGGCGAGTTCTTCACCGTCGACACCCGGCTGGACATCACCGCCCCGGCCCCCGACCTGCTGCTGTCGGCGCTGGGGCCCCGCATGCTCGAACTGGCCGCCGAGCTCGCCGACGGGGTGGTCGTCACCTGGGCGACGCCGCGGATGATCGCCGAGTCGATCACCCCGCGCACCGCTCCCGGAGCGCGCGTCGTGGCGCAGCTGATCACCTTGCTGAGCCCGGATCCCGACCGCGCGCGAGCGGAGCTGGCCGAGCGGCTCACCGCGGTGGGGCAACTGCCCGCCTACCGCGCTTCGCTGGGCCGCGCCGGATTGGCCGGCCCGGCCGACACGGTCGTCATCGGGGACGAGACGGCGATCACCGACGCGCTCAAGCGCTACGAGGACGCCGGCGTGACCGACCTGGTGGTCAGCCCCCTCAACGAGCGGAGCGCGACCCTCGACCTCGTGACCTGAGTCCCGCGGCGTCCCCGGGTAACGCCGGGGGCGCCGCCCACGCGGTGAGGTCGTCCCAGGCGGTCAAGCGCAGCCCGCTGGTGAACCGGCGGGGCGTCCCGGTCACCGGGTCGTCGAACGCCACCGCCCGCGCCAGCAGCTGCAGGGGTTTCGTGAAGTCCCCCAAGGGCTTTTCGCGCAGCGTCGGGTAGAAGTCGTCGCCGAGGATCGGGATGCCCAGTCCGCTCAGGTGCACGCGCAGCTGGTGCGTCCGGCCGGTCGAGGGCACCAGCCGGTAGCGGCCCAGGCCGTCGCGGTGCTCGGCCAGCTCCACGTACGTCTCGGCGTTCGGCTCGCCCGGCACCTCCTGAGCCGCCAGCACCCCGCGTTCCTTGACGATCCGGCTGCGCACGGTCCGCGGCAGCGCCAAAGCGGCGTCGAACGGCGCGATCGCCTCGTACTCCTTGTGGACCTTCCGGTCGCGGAAGAGCGTCTGGTACTTCCCGCGCAGCTCCGGCGTGATCACGAACATCACCAGCCCGGCGGTGACGCGGTCGAGGCGGTGGGCGGGGGAGAGGTGCGGCAGGTCGAGGTCCCGGCGCAGCCGCACGAGCGCCGTCTCGAGGATGTGCTGCCCGCGCGGGATCGTCGCCAGGAAGTGCGGCTTGTCGACGACCAGCAGGTGCTCGTCGCGGTGCACGACGCGGATCTCGAACGGCACCGGCACCTCGTCCGGCAGGTCGCGGTGGAACCAGATGAACGAGCCGGGCGCGTACGGCGTGTCGACGCCGAGCGGGCCGTCGGAGCCGTGGATCCGCTCTTCGCGCAGCATCTGCTCGATGCGGCCCGGCGTCACCCGCGGCAGCCGGTCGACGAGGTGCGCCAGCAGCGTCGGCCACTCGCCGTCGGGCAGTTTCAGCCGGGCGGGCTCGAGCCCGTGGCGGGGCGGGATCGGGGGCCGGAGCTTGCGTCTCATCGTCTCCCGACTGTAGCTAACCCTCCGACGGCGTCCGGTAGCGCGCGAGGTAGCGGGCGGTCGCCTCGGCGTTCTTCGCTTCGGCTGCCTCGGCGCGGATGCGGCGGCCGGTGTGGTGCGGGAAGCCCTGCCGGCCGAGCCGGTGCTCGACGCTCTCCTCCATGTACGCGCAGGAGTAGAAGTACGCCACGAGCGCGGCCATGAGGACCAGCGAAAGCCGCAGCCAGATCGAGCCGGGCAGCAGCAGCCACACCGTGCACAGCGGCACGATGCCGACCGACCGCTGCAGCACGTACCGGGCCCGCCAGTGCTTCGACGTCGCGTCGTGCAGGGCCCAGTCGTTGAAGCGGGCCGGCAGCTTGACGCCGACCGCGTAGCCGAGCCAGCGGAGTGCACCAGGTCGTTCCATGAGGACTACAGTACACTAATAGTTAGTGTACTAATTGTCTCGTGGGCCACGTTAGGATCGCGCCATGATCGACCTGGGTGAAGACCCGCTGAAGCTGGACCGGCAAGTGTGCTTCGCGCTGTCGGTGGCTTCGCGCAGCGTGATCGCGATCTACCGGCCGCTGCTGGAGCCCTACGGCCTGACCCACCCGCAGTACCTGGTGATGCTCGCGCTGTGGGAGCGCTCGCCGCGGTCGGTGAAGGACCTCGGCACGACGCTGCGCCACGAGCCGGCGACGCTGTCGCCGCTGCTCAAGCGGGTCGAGGCGCTCGGGTACGTCACGCGCAGCCGGAGCCGGGAGGACGAGCGGCAGCTGACGGTCGAGCTGACCGGGAAGGGCCGCGCGCTGCGCGCCGAGGCCGAGAAGATCCCGTACAAGGTGGTCGAGACGCTCGGGATGGACGTCGCCGAGCTCGAAGCGCTCCACGGCGTGCTGACCCGGGTCATCGACGCCACGGCCTGAGGAATGCCCCGGTACCGAGCCGGGTTGTGCCCAGTGTGCTGAAGATCAGGCTGGGTGTCGCGCCGGCGGCGGGGACCGGGCCGGCGGAGTTCGCCGGGCTGGCGCAACGGCTGGAGGACGCCGGCGTCGACTCGCTGTGGCTGTCCGAGCTGGTGTACTCGCCCGAAGTCGACCCGATGATCGGCATGACCCACGCGCTCGCGCGGACGTCGAAGCTCAAGGTCGGCACCGGCGTCGCGATCCTGCCCGGCCGGCACCCGGTGCTGGTGGCGAAGCAGCTGCTGACGCTGGCCGGGCTGGCGCCGAAGCGGGTACTGCCGGTGTTCGGGCTGCGCCCGGCCCGCGCGGCGGAGCACGACCTGTTCCCGGTGCCGCCGGGCCGTCGCGCGGCGGTGTTCGACGAATCCCTGGCGTTGCTGCGCCTGCTCCTCGAAGAGGACGAAGTGTCCTTCGACGGCGAGTTCTTCCAGGTGTCCGAGGTCGAACTGGGCCCGCGTCCGGCCAAGCGCCTGGACGTCTGGCTGGGCGGGTCCGCTCCGGCGGCGCTCCGGCGGACGGGCCGCTTGGCGGACGGCTGGCTGGGCAGCTTCCTCACCCCGGCCCAGGCGCGCGACGCTCGTCTGGCGATCCAGGAGGCCGCGGCCGGGGCGGGCCGCGAGATCGAAGAAGACCACTTCGGGCTCAGCTTGGCGGTGGCCGAGCACGGCCTGCCCGCCGAGCTGGTGGCCGCGGCGGCCCGGCGCAACCCGGACGCACCGGTGACCGACCTCGTGGCGACGAGCTGGGCCGAGGCGCGGAGGCTGGTGGAGGCGTACATCGAGGCCGGCCTGTCGAAGTTCGTGATCCGGCCCGGGCACGGCGACTTCGAGGACTTCCTGGAGAAGTTCCAGGCCGAGCTGGTGCCGCTCCAGAACTGACGGCTGAGGCTGTCAAGAAGAACAAGACTGCACTTCTCGCTAGTTCGCGGGCACCCTCGTCGGCATGCGTGAACTCGCCGCCGAGCAGGACCACCTGAACACCCTCTACGCCCGCCTCGACGCGCTGCGCGAGGAAGCGGCCGCCGCGCTCGCTCGCGGGCACGCGGCCGACGTGTGGCGGGCGGAGCTGGCGCGGCTGACGGCCGTCGAAGACGGGCTCTGCTTCGGACGGCTCGACCTGACCGGCGGCCGCCGGGTCCACATCGGACGGCTCGGGCTGTTCGAAGACGACGAGGCCCTGCTGGTCGACTGGCGCGCGCCCGCCGCCCGGCCCTTCTACACCGCCACCGCCGCCGAACCCGGCGACGTCGTGCGCCGGCGGCGGATCACCACGCGCGGGCGGACCGTCGTCGCCCTCGACGACGAGCTCCTCGACCCCGACGCCCCGGGCGACGGCCTCGTCGGCGAGGCGGCCCTGCTCGCCGCGGTGACGGCCGAGCGGACCGGGCGCATGCGGGACGTAGTCACGACCCTGCGGGCCGAGCAGGACCGGATCGTCCGCGACGGCGCGCGCGGTGTGCTCGTCGTGCAGGGCGGACCGGGCACCGGCAAGACGGCCGTCGCCCTGCACCGCGTCGCCTACCTGCTCTACACCCACGAGCACCTGCGGACCCGCGGCGTGCTCGTCCTCGGCCCCAGCCGGGTGTTCCTCGACTACATCGGCCAGGTGCTGCCCGGGCTCGGCGAGGACCGCGTGGTCACGGCGACCGTCCCCGACCTCGTCCCCGGCGCCGTCGTGAGCGAAGCGGACTCGGCCGAGGACGCCGTCCGCAAGGGCCGCGCGGACATGGCGGCCGAGCTGGCCGGGCGGGTGCGCGCGACGGTCCGGGTGCCCGACGAGCCGGTCGACGTCGAGTTCGAGCAGCAGGTGCTGCGCCTGGAGCCGGCCGTGGTCCGCCGGGCCGTCCGGAAGGCGCGGGAGACCGGGCTGCCGCACAACCCGGCGCGGCTGGTCTTCCACCGGGAGGTCGTGGGCACGCTCGCCGGGGAGCTCGTCGACCGCATGGAGGCGGTCGTGTTCACCGAGACCGGCGAAGCGCTCGACGGCGGCAGTGCCGACGGCCGGCTGAGCGAAGCCGACCTGCGGGCCCTGGCCGGCGCGGGCGTCGTGCTCGGCCTCGAGGACGACGACGGCCCGCGCCTGCTGCTGGACGACGTGGACCGGGAAGCCGTGCGGACGGCGCTGCTCGGCGACCCCGGCGTCCAGGACGCGCTCGACGAGCTGTGGCCGCCCCTGACGCCCGCCGACGTCGTCGCGGCGCCGTGGAGCGCGGCGGACGTCCCGTTGCTCGACGAGGTCGCCGCCTTGGTCGGCGCGAGCGTCCCGGTGTTCGGGCACGTGGTGGTCGACGAGGCGCAGGAACTGTCCGAAATGGACTGGCGGATGCTGGCGCGCCGCTGCCCGTCCCGGTCGATGACGGTCGTCGGCGACCTGGCGCAGACCGGGACCGCGGCGGGCGCGACGTCGTGGGACCGCGTGCCGCGGCCGCACCGGCTCGCCGAGCTGACCGTCAACTACCGCACCCCGGCCGAGATCATGGCCGTCGCGGCCGAGCTGCTCGCCGCGCACCACCCGGCGGTGCGGCCGCCGCGGTCGGTGCGCGAGAGCGGGGAGGTGCCGTGGCGGGTGGAAGCCACGGACGTGCCGGGCACGCTCGCCGCGCTGGCCGGCGCACACACCGAGGGCAAGCTGGCGATCATCGCGCCGCGGACGGCGGAACTGGCGGCCGCGCTGGCACTGCCGGTGCCGCCGGACCTCACCGACGACGTCGTGCTGCTGACGCCGGCGGAAGCCAAGGGCCTGGAGTTCGACGAGGTCGTGATCGCCGACCCGGCGGCCATCCTCGCGGCCGGTCCGGCCGACCTCTACGTCGCGATGACGCGGGCCACCCGGGGACTCGGTGTCGTGCACCCGGGCCCGGTGCCGCCTGAGCTGCGTTCGCTGGCCGTCCGGAGCGCCTAGAACTCCAGTTGCTCGGTCTTGCGCGGCATGAGCAGTAGCGCGACCACCGAGACCGCCGCGACGATCAACAATCCGACGAACACGTAGTGCGTCGCCTCCGCCAAGGCGCCGCGCACGAACGTCGCCACCGGCGAATCCGAATGACTGCCCAGGACCAGGCTCGTCGCGTCCACCGAGGGCGGCAACTTGCCCGCCACCTCGGCCGGCGGCGAAGCGAACCGCGAAGCCAGCGTCGCGTTGGCGATCGCCCCGAACACCGCCGCGCCGACCGCGCTGCCCAGGGACCGGCTGAACAGGTTCGTCGCCGTCACCACGCCGCGGCGGTCCCAGCCGACCACCGACTGGACCGCCACCAGCGTCGGGCTCGACGTCATGCCCAGGCCCAGCCCCAGGACGAACGCCGCCAGCGCCGCCGCCCAGATCGACGACGACGCGTCCAGCAGTGCCACCAGGACGCCGCCGCCGACGACGAACACCGTGCCGATCAGGGCCGTGTCGCGGAAGCCGATGCGCAGGTAGACCTTGCCGGCCAGGGACGCCGAGATCGGCCAGCCGACCGTCAGCGCGGCCACCGCGAACCCGGCGACCAGCGCGCCCGCGCCGAGCACGCCCTGGGCGTACGTCGGCAGGTACGACGTCAGCCCCATCAGGACCGCGCCGACCACCACGGCCAGCAGGTTGCCGCCCACCAGGATCCGGCGGGTGAACACCCACAGCGGCAGCACCGGCTCGGCGGCGCGCTTCTCCACCAGCACGAACCCCACGAGCAGCACGGCGCCCGCGACGAAGATCGCCACGCTCGGCACCGACCCCCACGCCCACGCGACGCCGCCTTCGAGCAGGCCCAGGATCACCAGCGAGCAGCCGATCGTCAGCAGCGCCGCACCCGTGTAGTCGACCTTGTGGGCCTTGCGCTCCACCTTCTCGGCGAAGTTGCGGTGCAGCATCAGCGCGGCGATCGCGCCGAGCGGCAGGTTGATGAAGAAGATCCAGCGCCAGTCGAGGTACTCCGCGAACACCCCGCCGAGCGTCGGGCCGACGACCGACGCGATGCCCCACACGCTCGCGACGTAGCCCTGCACCCGGGCGCGTTCCTCCACGGTGTAGAGGTCGCCGATGATCGTCATCGACATCGGCTGGATCGCGCCGGCGCCGATGCCCTGCACCGCGCGCGCCGCGATCAGCACCGGCATGCTCCACGCGGCGCCGCACAGCACCGAGCCGACGAGGAACGCCGCGATGCCGAAGAACATCACCGGACGGCGGCCGAGGACGTCGGCGAACTTGCCGTAGAGCGGGACGGTGACCGCCTGGGTGAGCAGGTAGATCGAGAACAGCCACGGGAACTGCGAAAACCCGCCGAGGTCGCGCACCACCGACGGGACGGCGGTCGCGATGATGGTGCTGTCCAGCGCGACGAGCGCCGTGCTGAGCATGACCGCGATCAGCACCGGGCCGCGGTCCGACCGGAAGCCCACCCCTTTCACGCTGGTGGCGGCGTCGGTCGTCATCGGCGGGCTGCTCCTCGGGGTGGTCATGACCGGGGTCAACTACTTTGCTGCCCTAAGCATTCCATCCGGGTCCCCGGGACCGCAGTGAATTTCCGTCACAGTCCGCATCCCGGAAGATGGGTCGGATGAGCGACTGGATCCGCCCGATCGGGCAGGGGTGGGTGGTGCGCGACGCGGTGCCCGGCCCCGACGTCGACGAGTTCGCCGAACCCGACCGCGTGGTCGCCGCGCTGGCCGCGCCGGGCGCCGCCGACAGCCTGCTGGCCGTGCAGCACCCGGCCCGGACGCCGGCGGCGCTGGCGCGCGGGCTCGGCCTGGCCGACGCGGTCCCGGTCGCCCGGGCCGTGCTCGAACGGCTCCGCAAGCGGTCCTACCGGCCGGTGCGCGAGTTCGTCGCGCCCTACCGGATCGAAGGGCCGGACGGCGTGGCGCTCGGCCTGCTCTGCCTGGTCGACCCGGCGGCCGTCACCGACGACGGTGCCGCGCGGGTCCGGCACACCGAGGACGTCTACGCCGACGTCGTGGCCGAGCGCGCCGCCGTGCTGGCCGGGCTGGGCTGCGCGACGAGCGCGGCGATGCTCGTCCCGGCCTCGGGCGGCGACCTGCTGACCGAGCAGGTCGAACGCGCCTGCGCCGGGCTCGGCCTGCCCGATCTGTCCACCACGGACGCGGCCGGGCGGCGGCACGAGCTGTGGGTGGTGCCGCCGGGCCCGCTGCAGAACCGGCTGCTGGCCGCGGTCGCCGCGGCCGACCTCCTGGTCGCCGACGGCAACCACCGGGTCGCGGCCGCCGCGGCGGCCGGCCACGGCGCGCTGCTGGCCCTGGTCACGGCGGGTCCGCAGCTGCGGATCGGCGCGATCCACCGGGTGCTGACGGGCACCGGGCTCGGCCCGGAGGACCTGGTGACGCGCTGGTCCGCGGCCGGCCTCGACGTCCGCTACGACGAGCACGCGGTGCCGGTCCCGGGCGAAGCGGTGGTCCGCGCGGGTTCGGCGGTGCTGCGGATCCCGCTCCCGGTCCCGGACTGGCCGCGGCCGGTGATCGACCACGAGGTCGTCGAGCGGGTGCTGTTCGCCGACGCGCTGGGGGTGGACCCGGACGGGCCGGGCGTCCGGCCGCTGCCGGCGGGCCGCCCGGTGCCGGCCGACGCGGACGCGGTGGTCCTGCTGGCGCCGGTGCCGTTCGCGGACGTCCTCGCCGTGCACGCGGCGGGACGGCGGATGCCCCGGAAGGCCACGTACTTCACGCCCAAGCCGCGCAGTGGGCTGGTGCTGGCGGAGCTTTGACGGGCGTCCCGAAATGACGTGAATGACTCATTCATGACGTCAGGCGACATGAATGAGTCATTCATGGCATCAGGCCCAGGGTTCCGGCGAAGTCGGATCGGTGCGGCCGGTCTGGCGGCCGGTGACGTCATGACCGGGTCGTTTACCTCGTCGGATGTGATGAACGAGTCGTTGATGACCGTCGAAGCTCGGCATCCTGTCGAAGCGCCTTTTCGGTCCAGCGTTCCGTGGGCGGTGGTGCTGGGCGGAGCGTCGCCCCGGCCGGCTTTGCTGGAGCCCTGGTGTCAGGTGACTGGAATGGGTCATGGCGTTTGGGGTGGGGCTTGGGGACGTGCATTCGGGTCGCGTGAGGTGGGGTGGGGGCAGCTGTCCTGTCAAAGCCCTTCCGGCACCCCGAAGCTGTCATGGTGACTACGGCCGGCAACACCGCGTCAAGGCGGGAAAGATGCCTTGACCCGGCGCCGCCGGCCGTGTTCTGGCTTCGGATCGGGGTGCGGGGGAGTCTGGGTCCTCGTCGGTGCACGTTCTCGGGGGCCTCTCGCCTTTGGCGTCGGCCTTTGTGGCGAGGCGGTGGGCAGTCAGTCGTTCAGGCGGCGGTTGGCATGAACGGGTCGTTCGTCGCGTCCGACGCCGGGGTCCCGGCATAGTCGGATCGGTGCGGCCGGTCCGGGGGCCGGCAACGTCATGAACGAGTCGTTCACCTCGCCAGATGCGATGAACGAGTCGTTCACGACCACCGAAGCTCGGCGTCCCGCCGAAGCGCCTCTTCGGCCCGGCGCCCCGCGGGCAGTGGTGCCGGGCGGAGCATCGCCCCACCCGACTTTGCCGGGACCCTGGCATCAGGCCGGTGAGCGGGCGTCCCACCAGTTCAGGACCCGGGTCGCGAACAGCGTCAGCCACTTCGACGGCTCGCCCGGCGGCACGTCCACTTCGAACCACACCCGGCCGGGGTGCCGTTCGGTCTGCAGCCACGTCCCGTCCGGCTGCCGGGCCGCGCGGATCAGCTCGATCGCGTCGGTCAGGCGCGGGTCGGGACGGTCCGCGTCGCGGAAGTACGAAGCCGCGTTCAGGGCGGTGAACCGCCAGCGCATCGGGTAGGAGAACTCACCCGCACCGGGCAAGATCGGCTCGCCGGTCGAGAGCCGCCGCAGGAGGTGGCGCTCCAGGAGGTACTCCTCGCCGCCTCGGCGGGCGGCACGCGTGGCGGCCGAGCCGCCGGTGGCCCTTTCCCAGGCGAGGAGGCCCTTCAGCGAGTTGAGTGTCGAGTGGACGGACGAGCGCGTCGATCCCTCGACCCACTCGCAGTTCCAGCCGCCGTCCGGCAGCCGGTGCGTCACGAACCACTCCGCGATCCCCGCGACGTCCGCGCCGAGCCAGACTCCGTTGGCCAGCGTCCAGGCGTTGATGCAGCAGTCGACCTCGCCGTCCCAGTACGGCAGGTTTTCGTACTCCCACCGGGAGTTCTCGGCCAGCAGCTCCGCGGTTCCGCGCAACGCTGCAGCGTCCAGACCCCATTCGCGCAGGGAATTCAGCGTCCACGTCGTCGCCGTCCACGGCTGGGCCTCGTCGCCGCGGAAGCCCGCCGGGAAGAACGCGCCGCCCGCCCACTGGCCGTCCGCGTCCTGCAGCGCCAGCAGCCGCGCGCCGAAGCCGTCCGCGGCGACCCGGGCCCGCGTCGCCTCCCAGACTTCGGGTGGTTCGCCCGCCAGGTCGCGCTCGACCTGCCAGCGCAGGGCCGGATCGGAGTCACGCAACCAGGCGAGCAGGTCCATCAGGCCCCCGTGACCCCGTCGATGGCTTCGCGCAGGAAGTCGGCGTGGCCGTTGTGCCGCGCGTACTCGTGGATCATGTGCAGCATCACCAGCCGCAGCGAGACGTCCTCGCCCCAGCGCGCCTGGTGCCCGGTGACGTCCAGGGACTCGGCCGCTTCTTCGATCTTGCGGGATTGCTCCACTTCGGCCTGCCACGCTTCGAACGCTTCCGCGCGCGTCGAGGTGCTCGCGTCGTACGCGGCCTGGAAGTCCCCTTCGGGGGACCACCGCAGCGGGATGTCCTCGGCGTTGATCACCCGCCGGAACCAGGTGCGCTCGACTTCGGCCATGTGCCGCACCAGACCGAGCAGCGACAGCGTCGACGGCGGGCTCGACGCTCGGCGGAGGTCCTCGTCGGACAGCCCGTCGCACTTCATGGCGAGGGTGGCGCGGTGGAAGTCGAGGAACCTGCGCAGCATCTCGCGCTCGCCCCCGGTCAGCGGCGGTTCGGGTCGTTCGGTGGTCACGAAGGAGTGTGTATCACGCCTGGCTCTGTCTTTCTCAAGGAATTGTCGTACCCGTGTTTTAAGCTCGCGCGGTGGACTTGCCCGTGATGCCGCCCGTGCGGCCGATGCTCGCGAAAGCCGTGCACGAGGTGCCTCGTGACCCGGGGCTGCTGTACGAGCCGAAGTGGGACGGCTTCCGCTGCGTCGTGTTCCGCGACGGCGACGAGATCGAGCTCGGCTCCCGCAACGACCGCCCGCTGACCCGCTACTTCCCGGAGCTGGTGGAGCTGCTGGCGGCCGCGCTGCCGCCGCGCTGCGTCGTGGACGGCGAGATCGTGCTGGTCACCCCGGCCGGGCTCGACTTCGAGACGTTGCAGCTGCGGCTGCACCCGGCGGCTTCGCGCGTGCGCAAGCTGGCCGAGGAGACGCCGGCCAGCTTCATCGCCTTCGACCTGCTCGCCCTCGGCGACACCGACCTCACCGAGGCGCCCTTCCGCGAGCGGCGCAAGCAGCTGGAAAGCATCCTGCGCACCGACGCCGAAGGTCTCCAGCGCGTCCACCTGACGCCGTTGAGCGACGACCCCGCCCAGGCCGAGGACTGGTTCACCCGGTTCGAGGGCGCGGGCTTCGACGGCGTCATGGCCAAGCCCGGCGACCTGCCGTACGAGCAGGACAAGCGCGTGATGCTGAAGGTCAAGCACGAGCGCACGGCCGACTGCGTGGTGACGGGCTTCCGCTGGCACAAGGACGGCGTCGGCGTCGGTTCGCTGCTGCTCGGGCTGTTCGACGAGGAGGGCGTGCTGCACCACGTCGGCGTGGCGAGCAGTTTCACGAAGGCGCGGCGGGCCGAGCTGGTCGAGGAACTGGCGCCGTTGCGGGAGAACGCGCTCGAGGGGCACCCGTGGCGGTCGTGGGCCGAGTACGAGCCGCCGGCCGGGCGCCAGCCGGGCGCGAACAGCCGGTGGGCGCCGCAGAAGGACCTGTCCTGGGAGGCGTTGCGCCCCGAGTGGGTGGCGGAGGTCCGCTACGAGCACCTGCAGGGCGGCCGGTTCCGCCACGGCGGGCGGCTGGTCCGATTCCGGCCCGACCGCACGCCGGAGTCGTGCACGTACGCCCAGCTCGACGAGGCACCGCCCGCCGAGCTCGCGAAGCTGTTCGGGGAGGCGAGATGAGCGAGGCGATGCTGCTCGACGTCGACGGCGTCGAGGTCAAGATCAGCAGCCCGGACAAGGTCTACTTCCCGGAGCGCGGCCAGACGAAGCTCGACCTCGTCGACTACTACCGGGCGATCTCGGGGCCGCTGCTGGCCCGGCTCGGCGGCCGTCCGCTGCTGCTGGAGCGCTACCCGGACGGCGCGGGCGGCAAGAACTGGTTCCAGAAGCGCGTGCCCAAGGGCGCGCCGCCGTGGCTGAGCACCACGGTCGTCTCGACACCGAACGGCACGACGAGCGACGCCTTGGTGGCCAAGGACCTGGCCCACATCCTGTGGGCGGTGAACCTGGGGTGTCTCGGCTTCCACGTGTGGCCGTACCGGGCCGACACGTCGGAGGTGACCGACGAGCTGCGCGTCGACCTGGACCCGTCGCCGGGCATCGGGTTCGACGAGCTGCGCGAGGCCGCGCTGCTGACCCGGGAGTTCCTGGCCGAGCACGGCATCGAAGGGCACCTGAAGACGTCCGGGTCGCGGGGGCTGCACCTGTACGTGATGCTCGAGCCGCGCTGGGACAGCTTCCAGGTGCGGGCCGCGGCCGTCGCGCTCGCGCGGGCGCTGGAGCGGCGGCACCCGGAGAAGATCACCGCGCAGTGGTGGAAGGAGGAACGCGGCTCGCGCGTGTTCGTCGACTTCAACCAGAACGCGCCGCACAAGACCGTCTTCGGCACGTGGTGCGTGCGGCCCCGGGTGGGTGGCCAGGTGTCGACGCCGATCGCGTGGGACGAACTGGACGGCGTCGAACCGGACGCGTTCACGCTGAGCACGGTGCCGGCGCGCGTGGCCGAGCGCGGCGACCCGTGGGCCGGAGCGGGGGAGCGGCCGCAGTCGATCGAGCCGCTGCTGGAGATGTCCGAAGTAGACATGGCGAACGGGCTGATGGACGCGCCGTGGCCGCCGGTGTACCCGAAGATGCCGAACGAGCCACCGCGGGTGGCGCCGAGCCGGGCGAAGAAGGCGTGAGGTGGCCACGGTCGCGGAGTGCCCGGCCGACGACGGGTTCCTGCTGGCCCTGCTGACGGCGATGACGGCCGAGCTGGTGGTGGCGTACGACCTGCCCCCGGACGCACGCCCCCGGCCACTGGCCCCGGCGAGCCGTTTCCTGTTGGCCCGCGACGGTTCCCGCGCGATCGGCTGCTGCGCGGTGGAGCCGGTTTCGCCGGGCGTGTACGAGCTGAAACGGATGTTCGTCGCGCCGGACGCGCGGGGGACAGGGGTGTCGACGGCGCTGGTGGCGGAGTCCGAGCGCCTGGCCCGCAGCGGGGGAGGGGTGCGGATCCGCCTCGAGACGGGGGTCCGCCAGCCGGCGGCGATGAGGTTGTACGAGCGGGCGGGGTACCGGCGGGTGCCGAATTTCCCGCCGCACGAGGGGGATCCGGAGTCGGTCTGTTACGAGAAGGAGTTGGCTTAGCCGGGCCTCGGCGGCCGGTCGAAGTCGGGAGGGCAGGCCGGATCGGCGCATTCTCGGTGGCGGCGATGGATGCTGCGGCGTCTTGAATGAGTCATTCAGGGCCTCCCAGGTCTTGAATGACTCATTCAAGACCGCGGCAGAACCCCGCGGCGGTCCGGCTGGGGTCTGGCTCGGTCACGAGAGCGCTACAAGACACGAGCCGGTCGGGCGACCGAGGCGGCCGTGGGCCGGCAATCGGCTCACTCCGGCGGTGCGAGCCGCGGCGAGAGCTGGCTCCAGGCGGCCAGCGCCACCAAAGCCGTCACGCCGAACACCGCAGCCTGCCCCATCCCCGAAGCCGCCGCGCCGGCTAACGGCGCCGCCGCCGTCTGGCCGGCGCCCAGTCCCGCGAACGACCACGTCACCCCACGCGCCGGCCGCTCGGGGAACAGCCGCGCCGCCCACAGGATGCACAACCCCGTCAGTGCCATGTACGTCAAACCGAACAGCGCGCTCGACACCAACGCCCCAGGCAACCCCGGCCGGGGCAAGGCCAGCAAGCCGATCCCGACGGCCGCCAACGTCCACACCATCACGTTCGCGGACCGCAAGCCCACCAGCGAGGCCAACCGGCCGGACAGGCCGCCGAACAACCCCGCCACGCCGATCACGCACCAGCAGCACGTGACCGCAACCGGGCTCAGACCGGCCTCCACCAGCCGCGAACTCGAGAACGTCCAGTACGGCGCGCTCGTCACCCCGATCAGCACCGAATTGACCACCAGCGGCGCCATCCCACGCGCCGGGACGGAATCCGGCAGCACCGCCGGCGCCCGGGGCAGCACCCGCCAAGCGAGCAGCGTCACCACCACGCCCAGGGCGGCGAACGCGGCCCAGATCGCGGGCCAGCCGAACGCCAGCAGCGGCGTGAACGCCGACGCCGCCAGCCCGAGCCCGGTCCCGGTGTTCGCCCACGTCTGCGCCCGGTCGCGCACGCTCGCGCCGACCGTGCGGCCGATCAGCTGGGCGACGCCGGGCGAAACGAGACCCGCGCCGGCGCCCGCGACGACGATCCCCGCCCCGAACACCACCACCCCCGGGGCCGCCGCCATCAGCGCCAGGCCGAGCGTCGCCGACGCGCCGGCCAGGACCACCGTGCCGTGCGCCGACCGGCGGGACGTGGCCGGCGACACCAGCAGCCCGAGGCCGTACCCCGCCGTGGACAAGCCGCCGAGGACGCCGACGCCGACGGCCGTGAGCCCGAACGTCTCACTGAACCGCGGCACGAACAGCCCATACGCGTAGCGCGCGAAGCCGTAGCAAAGGGCGATCACGCTCGCCCCGGCCGCGGCGGTCGACCACCACACGGCCGTCCGTTCCGTATCGAGAGCCATACCGTCACCAAACAGACAGGTCTGTCTGTTGTCAATCGATGATACGATCAGTGCAGGCCAGAGGCATACCGATCAGTGGGGAGAATCCGTGGGTCGCACCCCTCCCGGCGCCGCGCGAGCGAAAGTGCTCGAAGCCGCGTCGACGCTCTTCTACCGCGACGGCATCCACGCCGTCGGCGTCGACACGGTGGCGGCCGAGGCGGGCGTGACGAAGGCGGCCCTCTACGGCAACTTCGGTTCCAAGACCCGGCTCGTCGTCGCCTACCTGCGGGAGCGCGACCGGCGCTGGCAGGAGGAGATCGACCGGATCACGGAGGCGCACGTCGACCCGCGGGGCCGGGTGCTGGCGGTGTTCGACGCCTACGAGGCCTGGCTGGCCCGTGACGACTACCGCGGCTGCGCCTTCCTCAACGCGACCTCGGAGTTCCCCGACCCCGACGACCCGGTCCGCGAAGTCGTCCGCCACCACAAGACCGCGCTGCACGGCTTCCTGCGCGCCCAGCTCGAACGCGGCGGCCGCGCCGACGCCGGAACGCTCGCGGACGAGCTGATGCTGCTGCTCGAAGGCGCCGCGGTCACGGCCGTGGTCGCCCGGAACGCGCAACCGTTCCGCACGGCCAAGCGGCTCGCGGAGACCTTGACCGCCTAGACCCCCAGGTCCAGCGAGAGCTGGCCGAGGTCATCGCCGGACGGCGCGACGCGGATGCCCGCCGGGGGCGCGGGCAGCGTCGCCACGCACGCCGGGCAGGGCGCCACCTCCGACGTCGTCAGGTCCACCGGCTTCCAGCTGCGGGATTCCCGCTCACCGCACGCCGAACGCCGGTAACGCAGGTCGCCGGAGCGGGTCATCAAGTGCGCCAACGGCACTTCTTCGGGCAGCACGCCGACCCGGTACCAGCGTGGCGCGCTCACCGCGGTGGTCGTCATGGCCGCCAGTCTCCGTCGCCGCTCCCGCGCCTGGGGCGCATTTGCCGATCTTCGGCGTGGCGGGGCGTCAGGCCTGGTCGGGCAGGTACCGGAGGATGTGCAGCAACCCGCGCTCGTCGACCACCGACGGGTCCGGCGCGACGCACGCCGCCAGCTCGGTGAGCACCGCGTCGGCGTCGATGCCCGCGCCGATCAGCACCAGCTCCGTGCGCGGGGGCCACGCCGACCGCTCCAGCTGCACGAACCCGCCCACCGTGTGCAGCTGGAAGCGCGCGTCGGCGCCGAAGTCCGCCTGGCCCTTCATGCGGTACAGCCCGGCCGGGCGCCGCTCGAGCCAGTCGACGAACGCCTTCGGCGCCAGCGGCGTCTCCGCGGTGAACGTCACCGTCTCGTACGCGGCGTGCAGGTGCTCGGTGTGGTCGTGCTCGCGCAGGTCGTCGAACGACAGCTGGCCGACGCGCTCGCCGCGGGGTTCGGGGTCGAAGAACAGCCGCGGGTCGACGCGCCCGTGCGAGGTGACCAGCAGCGGCCGGCCCGGTGCCAGCTCCTCGACCGTCGCGGTGACCTTCGCCAGCTCCTCCGCCGGCACCCGGTCGGCCTTGTTCAGCACCACGAGGTCGGCCAGCCGCACGTGGTCGGCGAGCTCGGGGTGGCGCTCGCGGGCGGATTCGAACTCGGCGGCGTCGACCACCTCCGCCAGCCCGCCGTAGCGGATGTCCGGGTTCTCGCTGGCGATCATCAGCCGGATCAGGTCGCGCGGCTCGGCGATGCCGCTGGCCTCGACGACGATGACGTCGATCCCCGCTTCGGCCGACGAGAGCCGGCCCAGCATGGCATCGAGCCCGCTCGCGTCGACCGCGCAGCACAGGCACCCGTTGCCGAGCGAGACCATGGTGTCGACCTGGCCGGCCACGGCGAGCGCGTCGACGTTCACGCTGCCGAAGTCGTTGACCACGACGCCGACCCGGGCGCCCTCGCGGTTGGCGAGCAGGTGGTTGAGCAGCGTCGTCTTGCCCGCGCCGAGGAACCCGGCGACGAGGACCACGGGGATCTTGCGCACAAAACGACTCTAGCGCCGCGCGCGGGCACGCGAGTACACGGGGGACCGGCACCGGAGAAGGCCATTCGACGAATACCCTCGAAAAGACGAAACCGGTCGGTCGGCAAAGGATCACGCCGGTTCGACCGTCCACAGTGATCGATTCACGATAAATGCGGTCCGGCATGTCCGGATAACGCTTGGTAGCAGTTATTTTTCCGGCGTTTTCGCTGGCGGGAACGGAATCTGCGGACGCGGCGGGACGCCGTTCACGTCCGGTGGATTGCGTCCGCGAGAACGTGGGGTACTCTCCCCGGCCTGGCCGGAGGCGTTGCGGTGGCAGCGGCTTCCGGCCTGCCTCGTCGCCGGCGACCATCGGAGGAACGGTGAACCTTTCCGTCGGGATGCAGTACACGATTCCGGAGAGTGGGGAAGCTCGATGACGGTTACACCCGAGCGGGTGACACCCTCGCTGCCGATCTACCAACGCGTCTCGGGGGAGCAGAACGTCAATTCCGCGGCGGCGGAGGAATTCCTGGACCGGATGTTCGCCGAAGGCGCCGCCGACGAGGGCGACCGCTTCGAGACCCGGCTCGCCCAGGTCCGCGCGGAAATCGCCGAAACGGGCACCTACCGGCACACCGCGGCCGAGCTGGCGTACGGCGCGCGCGTCGCGTGGCGCAACTCCGCCCGCTGCGTCGGCCGGCTGTACTGGCACAGCCTCCGGATCCGCGACCGGCGCCGGGTCACCGGCGCCGCCGCGATCGCCGGCGAGTGCGTCGCCCACCTGCGCCAGGCCACCCGCGGCGGCCGGATCCGGCCGACGATCACCGTCTTCGCCCCGGACACGCCCGCCACGCCGGGGCCGCGCATCCACAACGAGCAGCTGATCCGGTACGCCGGGTACCGCCTGGACGACGGTTCGGTCCTCGGCGACCCGCGCTACGCCGAATTCACCGAGCGGGTGCGAAGACTCGGGTGGCGGCCGCCGGAACGCAGAGGCTCCTTCGACGTCCTGCCGCTGCTGATCGAGGCCGAGCCGGGCGAGCCGCGGCTGTTCACGCTCCCCGCGGACGCCGTCCTGGAGGTGCCGCTGACCCACCCCGACCACCGCTGGTTCGCCGGGCTCGGCCTGCGCTGGCACGCCGTGCCGGCGATCAGCAACATGCCGCTGGAGATCGGCGGCGTCACCTACCCCGCCGCGCCGTTCAACGGCTGGTACGTCGGCAGTGAGATCGGCGCGCGGAACCTCGCCGACGAGCAGCGCTACGACCTGCTGCCGGTCGTCGCCGAGCTGATGGGCCTGGACACGGCGTCGGAGCGGACGCTGTGGCGCGACCGGGCGCTGGTCGAGCTGACGCTCGCCGTGCAGCACTCGTTCGACGCCGCCGGCGTGACGATGGCCGACCACCACACCGAATCGCGGCGGTTCCTGTCCCACCTGGACCGCGAGGAGCGGGCCGGCCGGCGGTGCCCGGCCGACTGGAGCTGGATCGTCCCGCCGCTGTCCGGCGGCCAGACGCCGGTCTTCCACCGGTACTACGACCCGCCCGATCCCGAGGAGCGACCCGCGTTCCTCTCACCGGACTGAGTTGCCGAGACGGGCCGGGAGCCACGGAGAGCAACGCCGGAGCGCCCGTATGGCGGATCGTGGGCGGCCCGCGGCGCAGGACGGCGCGACAGGGCCGACAATGGGACGCATGACCGCAGTCCTCGTCGCCTACGCCGGGCGCCACGGCGGAACCCGGCAGATCGCCGAGGTCATCGCCGCCGAACTCGGCGAAGCCGGCCTGAGCGTGGACGTGCGCGACGCCGCCGACGTCGCCACCGTGGGCCACTACGCCGCGGTCGTCGTCGGCAGCGCCCTGTACTACCACCGCTGGCGGCCCGAGGCCGTCCGGCTGCTGGAGCGCAACGCCCGGGCGCTCGCCGAACGCCCGGTGTGGCTGTTCCACAGCGGACCGTGCGGCCCGGGGGCCGCCACCCACCAGGTCAGCCTGCCGGCGAACGTGGCGCTGCTCGCCGCGCGCATCGACGCGGAGCGCACCGCGACCTTCGGCGGCCGGCTGGACCCGGCGACCGTGCGCGGGCTGATCCCGCGGCTGATGGCGTCCGGGCAGCGCGCGGGCGACTTCCGCGACTGGGACCGGATCAAGGCGTGGGCCCGCGACGTCGGCCGGCGCGTCCGGACGCGTGTGACGCTCTGACCCTCTTGCCCGCGCGGGCCGGTGGGTGCTAGACCAGCCCTGAGGTCTTCCGGTGAAGAACCGACGGGACGGGGCAAACGTGACGGAACGGCAGGCGGCGCCCGCAGGAGGCAAGAAAGCGCTTACATCCGATCAGCGCAACGCGTTCCTCGCGGCGCTGCTCGGCTGGAGCATGGACTCGTTCGACTACTTCCTCGTCGTCTTCGTCCTCGCGGACATCGCGAAGGACAAGTCGTTCGGCGCGACGGCGACCCAGCTGGCGTTCATCACCACGGCGACCCTGGTGATGCGCCCGGTCGGCGCCCTCCTCTTCGGCCTGTGGGCCGACCGGGTCGGCCGGCGCGTCCCGCTGATCGCCGACGTCCTGCTGTACTCGGTGGCCGGCCTGCTCTGCGCGTTCGCGCCGAACTTCACGATGCTGCTGGTCCTGCGGTTCGTCTACGGCGTCGGCATGGGCGGCGAGTGGGGCCTCGGCGCGGCGCTGGCGATGGAGAAGATCCCGGTCGAGCGGCGCGGGTTCTTCTCGGGCCTGCTGCAGGTCGGCTATTCGATCGGGTACCTGCTGGCCGCGCTCGCGTACCTGCTGTTCCACTCCGCGCTCGGCCTCGAGTGGCGCTGGATCTTCGTGCTGAGCATCTTCCCGGCGCTGATCACGCTGCTGATCCGCGCGCGGGTGCGCGAGTCGGAGGTCTGGGAAGCGACCCGGGAGAAGCTGAAGGTGACGCGGACGTCGGTCAAGGACGTGCTGCTGAACGGGAAGGTGATCCGCCGCTTCGGGTACCTGATCCTGCTGATGACGGCGTTCAACTGGATGAGCCACGGCACCCAGGACGTCTACCCGAGTTTCCTGAAGGCCCACGACAACGGTGGCGCCGGGCTGAGCGCGTCGACGAGCACGTGGATCGCGGTGCTGTACAACGTCGGCGCGATCATCGGCGGCCTGACTTTCGGCACGCTGTCGGAGCGGCTGGGCCGCCGCCGCACGATCGTGACGGCCGCGGTGCTGGGCCTGCCGGTGATCCCGATCTTCGCGTTCGACCACGGCGCCGGGATGCTGGCGCTGGGCTCGTTCCTGATGCAGATCATGGTGCAGGGCGCGTGGGGCGTGATCCCGGCGCACCTGACGGAGATGTCACCGGACGCGATCCGCGGCTTCTACCCGGGCGTGACCTATCAGCTGGGCAACCTGCTGGCGGCGCTGAACCTGCCGATCCAGCAGGCGATCGCGGAGTCCCACGGGTACTCCTCGGCTCTCGTGTGGACAGTCGTGCCGGGACTGGTGGTGGTCGCGGTCCTGACGGCGATCGGCAAGGAGGCCAAGGGAATCCGGTTCGGCGAGTCGGCGGTGACGACGGCCCCGGCGGAGGCTCGGTAGACCCGGGCGGCGACGGCTTTCGCGCAGGTGACCGGCCCGGAGCGGGCGGTCACCGAAGCGTCGTCAACCGGGCCAGGATCTTCAGCCACTCGATCGCCTCGGCCGTCGTGAGGTGCAGCGGGAGCGCCTCGGCCAGCCCCAGCGCTTGGATCGCCCGTCGGACCACCGGCGTGCACCCGGCGATCGCGAAGGGGACGCCGGCCTTGCGGGCGTCCGCGGTCGCTTCGAGGAGCACGGCGACGCCCCGGGCGGAGCAGTGGGTGGCGCCGGCCAGGTCCAGGACGAGGACCGGCGGGGCCAGGTCGAGCTCCTCGGTGAGCCGCGACCGCAGGCGCAGGCTGCCGGCCAGGTCGATGTCGCCGTGCGCGGAGAGCACCGCGGCCTCGGCGGTGGTGGTGACGACGAGCTCCATCCCGGGGTCCGCGTCACGGCGCAGGCTGTCGTAGTAGCGGGTCATCAGCGCATCGATGTCCAGGCCGGCGGGGTAGGGCACGGCGTCGATCTCCCGGGCCCAGGCACGGAGAGCCGCCAGCACCTCGCGGTGCCGGGCGTCGTCCTCGGGCCAGACCATGTCGGTTACATCGCTCCGGGGCCACGATTCGCAACATCGGGGTCACCCACTCGGCCCAATGACGGTGTTACGGCGGCGGGCGGCCGCCGTGCCGACCGGGGCGGCCGGCAACCCGGCCGCCCCGAGGACCTCAGCTGCAGTGCTCGAACTCGCTGGTGTAGGCCTGACCGTCCACCGCGCCGCCCCACTTGACGCACTTGTCCGCCGCGGCCGCCGTCACCGGGCCCGCGAAGTACGAGAACGCTCCCGAGTCCGTCACCCGCGTCGAGCCCTGGACCTCCAGGTACGCCGACGTCTGCGTCGCCGTTCCCGCGTTCGTGCTCTTCATCGCGCTCACGCAGTTCTTGCCGTTCGACGCGTTGTACGACAGGTACACCGTGCCCGCCGTGCCGAGCGGGGCCTGGTCGATCACGCTGTACCCGCCGCCGCACGCCGGGGCGCCCAGCTGGGCTTCCGACACCGCCGCGTAGCGGATCGTGTCGTTCGCGTGGAACTCCGGGCCCGCTTCGAACAGCACGCCGATCGACGACTGCGACAGCTGCACCATGTCCGAGTACGCCGCGTCGTCGCCCCAGACGAGCAGGCTGCCCGCCGTGCCCGTCCAGTTGGCGCCTTCGTCGAACGACGAGTGGATGCGCAGTTCCTTGCGACGGTCGCAAGTGGACGGTGCGGCGAAGACGATCCGGTTGTACTTGCCGCCGGTGTCGGTCGCGCTCATCCGGGCCGTGGAGCCCTCGACCGTCGGGGTGACGAGGTCGGTCGCGAAGGCGAACTTCGAGCTGAACGTCGCGCCGCCGTCCGAGCTGATCGCGAACGCGCGGTTGTGCGTGCCGTCCGAGAGGCACTTGTCGTCGCTGTTGGCGTCGTTGCGCGCCGCGGCGTAGACGCGGCCGTCCTTCAGCTCGGTGACGCTGATCTCCTGCGGGTTCATCAGGTCCGATGTGGACGTGTCGGTGGCGCCGCGGTGCCAGGTCGCGCCCTGGTCGTCGCTGTACACGAGCGATCCGGTGTTCTTGCCGCTGATCGTGTAGCTCATCCCGGCGACGATCCGCCCGGCGTGCGCGCCGCGCGTGAGCACGATGCCGTGCGACGGGCCCGTGGCCAGCCAGCCGGGCGCGCTCGCGAATCCGAGCTCGGTGGTCAACACTCTCGGGGCGCCCCAGGTCTTCCCGTTGTCCTCGCTGATCGACACGCGCGGGATGCGGCCGCAGGAGGGGTTGGTGTAGCACTGCATGGTCGACAGCAGCACGATCCGGTTGCTGCCCGGGATGACGATCGGCGCCGGGTTGCCCTTGGTGTCGCCGTTGGCCTTGATGACGGTCTGCAGCGCGCTCCAGGTCTTGCCGCCGTCGCTCGAACGCTTCAGCACGAGGTCGATTTCGCCGAGGTCGGCGCAGGTGCCGGCGCCGCCGTTGCGGCCCTCGGCGAAGGCGAGCAGGTCGCCGTTGTTGCCCTTGACGATGGTCGGGATGCGGTAGCAGTCGTGGCCCTCGGTGTTCTTGGTGAACACCAATGTGCTGGCCACGTCGGCCGACGCGGTGGTGGCGCCGACGGCCGCCGGGACGGCGACGGCGGCGCACCCCAGCAGCCCGGCCAGGAGGCCCTGGGCGAGTCGGGTGATCTTCACGGTGAAAGCTCCCTACGGATTCGTTCTACGTCCTACGTCTCGGCGGTAGCGTCGACGCGGCCCGTAGAAGACCCGTACAACCCGGCGTATAACGAACTATTCATGACCGGGTGGGAAACATCAGGTGAACGCGGCCAGCGTGCCGAAGCCGGTCGCCGCCACGAGAAGCGTGGACAGGAGACCCAGGAGCAGTGCCCGGCCGCCGCCGCGCAGCAATGCGCCGAGCCGGACGGCGCAGCCGAGGCCGAACAGCGCTCCGGCGAGCAAGAGCGTCGACGCCGTCTTCGCGACGTCGAGCGCGAACGCGGGAACGAGCCCGGTGCTGCGGACGGCGACCATCGCGAGGAACCCGAGGACGAAGAGCGGGACCAAGGGGGTGTGCCCGCCGCGGCGGGTGCGTTCGGCGGCGCCGGCCAGCGCGACCACCGGCGCCAGCAGGACGACCCGGCTCAGCTTGACCACGATGGCGACGGTGACCGCGGCGGCGCCCGCGGGCCCGGCCGCCGCGACGACCTGCGCGACCTCGTGCACCGAGATCCCGGCCCAGCTGCCGGTCCGGGTCGCGTCGAGGCCGAGGACGTGCGCGAGCAGGGGGAGCACGCCGAGGGCGAGACTGCCGTAGCAGGTGACGAGCGCGACGGCGGTCGCGACGTCTTCGTCCTCGCGCTCGACGACGCCCTCCATCGCCGCGATCGCCGACGCGCCGCAGATCGAGAACCCGGTGGCGACGAGCAGGGCGAGACCGCGCCGCACCCCGACCAGCCGGCCGAGGGCGAGGGTGCCGAAAAAGGTGACCGTGACCGTCACCACGACGGCGGCGAGCGTGCCGGCGCCGAGCGCGAGCACGGCGGGGACGGCGAGCTGCAGCCCGAGCAGGACGACGCCGGCGCGCAACAGGCGTTTCGTGAGGCGGGCGACGGCTTTGCGGTGCTCGTCGGTGAGCAACGGCGTGCTGCCGGCGACGATGCCCAGCACGACGGCGACGGTGAGCGCGCCCGCGACCGGCCAGACCGAGCTCAGTGCGTACGCCGCGGCGACACCGAGTGCGGTGATCGCGAGACCGGAGGTTTTCGCCGACGTCATGGCCATGCTGCCAGCGTCGCCGGGTTCGCGGGCGCGCGGTAGCCGTCAGTCCGGCCGGAGGTCATAGACTGAGGCTATGACCGGACCGGATCTGGACTCGTTGCGCCTGCTGGTGCTCGTCGACGACCTCGGCAGCATCGGCCAGGCGGCCGCGGCGCTCGGCATCGCCCAGCCGTCGGCGAGCAAGCGTCTGTCTACTTTGGAGAGACAATTGGGACTGTCCCTGGTGGACCGGACGCGCCGCGGCTCCGCGCTGACCCCGGACGGCCGGGTGATCGCGGGCTGGGCGCACCGCGTCCTGACCGAAGTGGACGGTTTGCGCACGGGCGCGGAGGCGCTGCGCACCCAGCGCGGCGCGAAGCTGCGGGTGGCGGCGAGCATGACGCTGGCCGAGCACTTCGTCCCCGCGTGGATCGGCGAGGTGAAGCGGACCGGGCCGGACACGTACGTCGGGCTCGAGGTGGTGAACTCCGAGCACGTCGCGGATCTGGTCGCGCGGGGGAAGGTGGACCTGGGGTTTGTCGAGTCGCCGGGGCCGTGGCCGGGCCTGGCGACCCGCCGGGTCGCGGCGGACCGCCTGGTGGTCGTGGTCCCGGCGGGCCACCGGTGGGCGCGCCGCCGCCGTCCGCTCACGGCGGCGGAGCTGGCAGCGACGCCGTTGGTGGTGCGGGAGCCGGGATCGGGAACGCGCGACACGGTCGAGGCGGCGTTGCGCCGGGCGGGAGCGGGGGCGGTGACGCCGTTGCTGGAGCTGGGGTCGGCATCGGCGGTGCGGAACGCGGTGATCGCGGGGGCGGGGCCGGCGGTGATCAGTGAGCTGGATGTCGTGCGTGAGGTCGCGGGGCGGAGGTTGGTGCCGGTGGCGGTCGCGGGGGTGGAGCTGGGCCGGGTGCTGCGGGCGGTGTGGCCGGCGGGGCGGCGGTTGACGGGGCCGGCGGCGGAATTGTTGACCTTGGCGGTGCAGTCCGGGGCGGCTTGAGGTCAGCTGGGCTGGGCGGATGTGTGGGTCGCGGCCTGAGGTCTGCCGGAACCGCGCGGTGGTGGGAGGTCGTGGCCGGGTCGACCTGCCCGCGTTCGCCGGTGTGGTGCGTTCGATTCGAGCCGGAGGTTGCCGTCGATCGGACGGCGATATATCGTCGTAGTGTCGGCGATACGGCGAACTGAGGAGGCAACCATGGAGATGAGCGCAGGCGCGAACCGGATGTTCGGGGGTTTCGGGGGCGGGCTGTTCGGTGGGCACGGTCACCCCGGTCACGACCACGGGTTCACCGGCCACGAGGACTTCGACCCCGGCCCTCACCTGGCCCGCGGTGGCTTCCCGCCCCACCCGCCCCACCCGCCGCAGCCCCCTCGGCCGCCGGGGCCGCCCGGAGCGCCGGGTGGGCCTGGTTTTCCCGGCTTCCCCGGTGGTCCCGGCTCCTTCGGCGGGCCTGGTGGCTGGTTCGGCGGGGCGGGTCCGTTCCAGCGGGTCCAGGAGTTCCGCGGGCGGGGGCCGAGCCGTCCGGTGCGGCCGGCCGTGCTCGCGCTGCTCGCCGAGCAGCCGATGCACGGCTACCAGCTCATGCAGGAGATCCGGCGCCGCACCAACGAGCGGTGGCGGCCCAGTCCCGGGTCGGTCTACCCGATCCTGCAGCAGCTGGAGGACGAAGGCCTGGTGCACACGGCCGAGACCGGCGGCCGTCGCGTGGCCGAGCTGACCGATGCCGGGCGGGAGCACGTCGCCGGGCGGGAGGCCGAGTTCGCCGCCCTGTGGGAGGAGCCCGAGGAGGCGCCCAACGCCGACCGCTTCGCCGCCTTGTGGCACGCGCTGGGCGAGCTGTCCGGCGCGGCCGCCCAGGTGGGGCACAGCGGCACGGAAGCGCAGGTGGCCGAGGTGAAGAAGATCCTCGCCGACGCGCGGCGCCGGGTCTACGCGGTGCTCGCCGACGCCGGCCTCGAGGACGAGGAAGCCTGACGGCAACCGGCCCGGAGCCGGGTCGGCGGTTGAGCTTGCCCTGGGCAGTCCGGCTGCCGGCGCGCCCAAGTCGCCGAAACGGCCGACCGCGCAGGCAGTCGCGCCGGGCGGATCGTCCACTTCGGACGGTCTGCCCGGCCGGTAGACTCAGGCCGCATGGAGGAAAAGGACTTCGCGGCCCACCTCACGGCTACCCTCACCGGCAGCGCCCTGACCATGCTGCTCGGCGTCGGGCACCGCACCGGGCTGCTCGCCGCCGCCGCTCTCGGGCCGGCCACCAGCCCCGAACTGGCCGCCCGCGCCGGACTCCACGAACGGTACGTCCGCGAATGGCTCGGCGCCATGGTCACCGGGGGCATCTTCACCCTCGACGCCGGGAAGTACACCTTCCCGCCGCAGCACGCGAAGTTCCTGCTCGGCGAGACCGCGGCGAACCTCATGCCGTCGCTGCTCACGCTGAGCGCCTTCACCGGCATCCTGCCCGATCTCGAACGCAGCTTCGCCGAAGGCGGCGGCGTCCCGCGGTCGGCCTACGGGCCGCATCTCGAAACACTCGGCGCGAAGACCGGCGACAGCTGGAAGCACATCTACCGCGAGCACCTCGTCGACGGCTTCTTCGGCGCGGTCCCCGGCCTGAAAGACCGGCTCACGGCCGGGGTGCGCGTGCTCGACCTGGGCTGCGGCACGGGGAACGCCATCGCCGTCGCGGCGCGTGCGTTCCCCGCGTCGCGGTTCACCGGCATCGACATCAACGAAAACGTCGTCGAACAGGCGCGGGAGGCCACCAAAGACCTGCCGAACGCCGAATTCGTCGTCGGGGACGCTGCGCACCTGGTCGGCGACTACGACGTGATCACCGCCTTCGACGCCGTCCACGACCAGGACCGGCCCGACGTCGTGCTGCGCCGGATCCGTGACGCCCTGGACGAAGACGGCCTGTTCTTCATGGTGGACACCAACTTCTCGAGCCACGTCGAGAACAACGTCGGCAACCCGATGGCCGCACTGTGCTACTCGATCAGCCTGATGTACTGCACCACGACGTCGCTTGCGGAAGGCGGGGCCGCGCTCGGGGCCATGTGGGGCACCGAGACAGCCACGGAAATGCTCGCGGACGCGGGGTTCGGGCACGTGAGCGTGCTCGAGTCCCCGCGTCCGCAGAACTGCATCTACGCCTGCCGGCCGTGACTCACTGCTGGTACGGCGCCGCCGCGGCCTTCGCGGCGGTGATCAGCGCGCCCTTGTTCTTCGGCCAGAACGTGCTGTCGACGCAGGTGTACCTCGGCAGGAAGCCGCCGCACGTCCCGCTGGAGCCGCCGACCTCGAACGTCACGCTCGCGACGCCCAGTTCGCCGTAGGTGAAGTCGTCGGTGGTGCCGCTCGTGTCGTAGCCGACGGTCTCCTCGTTGGTGCCGACGAGGTAGCCGTTCGACGCCGAGTACTTCGCGCCCAGGCGCCGGTACTGCGCGTCGTTCGGCGAGGTGGCCTGCGTGAAGCCCCACGGGATGATGATGTCGTTGCCGTAGCTGTGCAGCGTGATCATCGTGCCCTTGGCGGTCGACGGCGCGGGGTCGTTGTTCCCGGTGCCGCGCTGGTCCGGGAAGATCGCGCGGGCCAGCTTCTCCAGCGCCTGCACCTCGGGTTCCGAGCCCGCGCTCACGCCCTGGTAGGTCTCGGCGCAGGCGGAGTTCGAGTCGCCGCCCCACTTGAACGTCGAGTTGCGGTTGAGGTCGACGCCGATGTTCGTGCCCGTGCAGCTGCCGCGGGAGTTGTTCGCGTTCTTGCGCTGCAGCTTCGGCGAGTTGCCGCCGGAGGCGACGATGTCGACGCCGTCCGGGTTGGCGATCGGCACCACCCACACCTCGGTGGTGTCCAAAATGGACTTCGCGGTGGCGTCGGTGGCGTAGCCGTCGGCGAGGTAGTCGATCCAGCGCCAGGCGAGCTCGCCGGTCGACAGCTCGCGCGCGTGGATCTGGGCCATCAGGAAGAACTTCGGCTTCGGCGACGTCGTCGAGAGCGTGCAGTCGCCGGACTGCTTCTTGGTGAGGCAGAGGGCCTGGATGTCGTGCCCGCCCTGGCCCTTCGTCTTCTTCCACGACTGGCCGATGGTGTACTTCGTGGCCAGGTCGGGGTGCGCGGCGGCGACGGCGGTGAGGTGGTTCTCGTGCGCGGTGACCGTGCGGTACCCGCCGTAGTAGGTGTCCGCCGCCAGGGAATTCCCCTGCGTGGGAAGTTCTTTGTAGACGGTGTCGTAGTAGGACGGCCGGAAACCGCGGGCACGCAACTGGTTCGCGACGGCCTGCCCGCCGACGACGAAGACGGCACCGGCGTCCCCTTCCTCGACGTCGAAGCCGGCGTTCGTCAGGGCCTGCGCCTGGGCGGCGGTGGCCGGGACGCGCCAGAACACCGGCGTGTCCGCGGGCTGCGCGGTGGCCGGGCTCCCGAGCAGGGTGGTGAGCAGGACACCGGTCGCCGCGAGGGCGAGCCGGGACAGGGACCTTGACGCCATCGGGGGATCTCCTCACGCCGCACGGATGGAGGCCGGCACCCGTGGTCACCGTACCGGCACGGACAGTGTGTCGGCGGGGACAAAACCGCCATACCCCCGAAAGTCGCGACTGTTGTCACGGAGCGGGTGATCGGGACGACTCGACAGGCGAACCGGTAGTGAGGAGCAACGATGAACTGGTCGTCGGTGTCCGCGGTCGCGAGTGCCTGCATCGCCTTGGCCGCGGTCGTGTTGAACGTCGTTCTCTTCCGGATGGCGCGGCGGGCCGAGCGGGACCGGGCCCGGCAGCAGCGGATGCCCGTGCTCGTGGCGTTCCGCGAGCCGGACGGGACCATCCGGGTGGTCAACGTCGGCTGGGGACCGGCGACGAACGTTTTCGCCGCGGGCCGGAAGTCCGGCGGCTGGGCGGATCCGCTGCACCTGACGCCGATTCCGGCCGGCGGCGAGGAAGTCCTTCCGGCCGGGTACGGGCGCGGCGTCGCCGTGTTCGGGTTCTCCTACACCGATCCGCTCGGCGCGCCCTACTCGACGAAGATCGGTGACGCCGGAACGGAAGTCACGCCCGGCCGGATCCTCCCGGCCTGGGAAGGCGTGGAGATCCCGTACGCGAGCCGGGGCCGGTCACCTCGGTGACCGGCCCCGGCACGAGCGACTCCCTACTGCTTCAAGCCGTGCTCGATGGCTTCGATGATCCGCGGCCGCAGCTCGGCCGTGCTGATGATCGCGTCCACCGAGCCGACCTCCACCGCTCGCTGGATGCTGTGGACCTTGTCGAACTCCGCCGCGATCTCGCTGACCTTCTCCGCGCGGACCGATGACTGGGCCTCGGCCAGCTGGGCGCTCAACGCCGCCCGGGAAGGCGCGTCGGCCGCCGCTACCCGGGCCTGCAGCTCCGTCACCCTGGGGTCGTTCGCCGTGCGCTTGGCCACCTCGCCGGCGAACACCACCGCCGCCGCCGGGGCGCCGCCCAGCACCGAGGCGAACGAGCCCTCCAGCGCCAGCACCGTCATGTTCGGGTTCAACGCCTTGGAGAACACCACGAACGCGCCACCGTGGTAGCGCGAGATCACGGTGAACACGATCGGGCCCTCGAAGTTGACGATCGCCCGGCCGATCTCCGCGCCGTACTCCAGCTGCAGCTTGCGCAGCGACTCCGGCGAGCCGTCGAAGCCCGACAGGTTCGCCAGTACCACCAGCGGCCGGTTGCCGGACGCCGCGTTGATCGCCCGGGCCGTCTTCTTCGACGAGCGGGGGAACAGTGTGCCCGCGGTGTAGGTGTCCGGGCCGTCGGTGGGCGGGAAGCCGCGGCGGGGGACCGACCGCGACTCGATGCCGACCAGGCAGACCGGGCGGCCGCCGATGTGCACGTCCTGCACCGCCGCGGTCTCCGCGTCGGCCATGCCCGCCCAGCGCTCCAGCACCGGGTGGTCCTGGTCGGACAGCGCGCGCATCACCGTGCGGATGTCGAACGGCTTCTTGCGGTCCGGGTTGTGCTCGGCGGAGAAGATCTCCCCGACCGTCGTGAAGTCGCTGCCGACGATCGCGTGCGGGAACGCCGAGACGTCGCGGTCGACCGGGTCGTTCGTGCCGACCTTGCGCGGCCCGGTCTCACCCGGCACCACGTACGTGTGGTCGTAGTGCGCCATCAGCACTTCGCGCGCGGCCGGCAGGTTCGGCGCCCAGTACTGCGCCTGGCCGTTCGGGCCCATCACGCGGTCGTAGCCGCCGATGCCGAAGTTGTCCTCGGCCGACACGCCACCGGAGAAGTCGAGCGCCTGCTTGCCGGTGAGGACCATCGCCGAGTCCGGCGTCATCACCAGGACACCCTTGGTGTGCATGAGCATCGTGGCTTCGGCGTTCCAGTACGGCTGGGCGCCGACGTTGATGCCGTTGACGACGATGTTGATCTCGCCGCCGTCCTGGGTGAACGTGACGATCCGCTTGAGCGCCGCGGCGACCCAGTCCATGTTCTCGGTGCCCGAGGACATCGAGATCCGCGCGCCCGAGGACAGCGCGAACCACTCCAGCGGCACCTGCATGCGCTCGGCGAGGTCGAGCGCCGCGATGACGCGCGAGCACTCCGGCTCCGACAGCGCCCCGAGCGACTTGGTCGGGTCGCCGAGCAGCACGACCCGCGTGACGCCTTCGGGGTGCCGCGCGGTCGGGGTCGTGACGACGCCGGCGACGATCGCCGCGCTGTTCTGCCCCTTCGGCCGGTCGACCGGCACGAGGACACCCGAGGAGTCGAGGTCGTGCTCGGCGAAGGTGCCCTCAGCGCCGGCGAGCAGGTCGGTCAGCTCGTACGGGTAGACGTTGCCGCGCCGAGCCGCGCGCAGCACCTTCAGGCGGTAGTCGTCGAGGGGCTTGACCGGCTCGGTCGACGGCGGCCCGACGTGCAGCCGCGCGCCGTGGCCGGGGTCGAAGGTGATCCGGACGGCGAGCTCGGCCAGCTTGCCCGCGTCGGTGCGCCGGCGGGCCAGGAACTGGACCTCCTCCAGCCCGGCGCCCACCGACGTCGGCAGGATGCGCTGGACGAGGGTGTTCAGCTCGTCCGTCGTCAGGTCCGTCGGCGGCCAGATGTACATCATGATCCGGTTGGTGTCGAACCGCTTGTTCTGCGGCCGCTGCGCCTGGATGTTGCGGATCGCGTCGAGGCACGCGGTGACCGCGTCCTCGAGCGCGGGCAGCGCCACCAGCCGGCCGTCGGCTTCGCGCAACGGCGTCAGGTCGCGGACCTGGCCCATCGCGATCAGCCGCTCGTCGGCCGGGTTGCTCTTCGCCACGGCCTTGAAGAGGTAGATCTCCTCGTCCGCCGACGGCAGCCGGGTCAGGTCGAACTCGTGCAGCCGCTGCAGCTGCAGGCGGTTCGCGATCTGCGGGTGCAGGCCGCGGATCAGCCGGTCCTCGGCGAAGCCAGTCGAGCCACTGTCGTCGCGGCGGAAGGTGAAGTGGTGGTGCATCACCGCGCCGCCGGTGCCGGCGACGGTGACCACGATCCGGCGGACGCTCGCGGGCACCCCGTGCTCGGCCAGCAGCGCGCCGAGCCGCTCGGCGGTCGCGTCGACGTCCGGCTGGTCCTCCCAGCGCAGGTACAGGTCGGCGACGACGCCGTCGGTGGCCACCTCGCCGAGCGCGCGCAGCGCGTCGGGCAGGGCGGCGAAGTCGACGGCCGTGGTGACCAGCGGCAGCGCGCCGTCGGGGGTGTTCAGCTCGGCGGTCAGCCAGCGGGAGCCACCGGCGTCGCGGACGGCGACCCCGGTCAGCCGGCGGTTGCCGTAGTAGCGGCGGGTCAGCACTTCCAGCAGCGGCGCGTGGTCGCGGCCCGGGCGGCCGATCCGCTGCCCGATCAGCCGGACCAGGGGCTGCGAGCCGGTGATCATGGCCTGGATCCGCTCGGCGCGGTCCGCGGCGTCCGGGTGCTGGTCGAGGTAGCGCAGCTCGGTGCGGACGGCGGCGTAGACCTCGGCGCGGTGGCGGCGCAGCAGCGGCTGGGCGAACCAGCGGAAGACCACGCCGCGGGCCAGGTCGGACACCGCGGGGAAGCGGACCTGCGTGGCCTCGACGACGTGCTCGAGCGTCCGGCCGGCGCGGTCGCTCAGCGCCTCCGCCGGCGGCGGCCCGGTCAGCCACTGCCGCAGCAGCTCGGAGACGACGGCGATGTCGGCCGAAGTCCGTTGCTGCGCCAGGAAGATCCGGAAGACCGCGGCCTCCAGCTCCGGCGTGCGCTCCAGGTCGGTGACGCCGTAGTGGCCGACGACCTTGGTCAGCTTGGCCTGGAAGCCTTCGGTGACGCCGGCGCGCTCGACGTCGAGGCTCTGCAGGTAGCTGTGGAAGAACTCGCGCGGGCTGTGCACGGCACCGTTCGGGACGGTGTCCTCGCCGCCCGGGGTGTTGCGGCTCAGCTCGGACAGGTCGGCGAAGACGGTGAGCAGCTCCAGTTCGCCTTCCACCGGACGGCCGCCCAGCTCGGTCCGCGCCGCGACGTACGCCGCCAGGACGCGCTTGCGCTCGCCCGGGTCGACGTCGAAGCCGAGCAGCAGGCTGCGCAGGTCCTGCAGGCCGCGCTCGACGCGGTCGGCCGCGGAGACGTCCGCCGCCTCGGCCGGCAGGTCGATCTCGACGGTCTCGGTCTCCTCGGCGACCTCGTCCTCGGCGCCGTCGGCCAAGGGCTCCAGGCGCATCAGCGGCGCGCCGGTTTCGACCTGGCTGCCCACCGACACCGGGCATTCGCGGACGCGGGCGCGGAACGGCGCGCGCAGCACCGTTTCCATCTTCATGCTTTCCAGCACGAGGATCGGCGCGTTGGCCTCGACCTCGTCGCCGACGGCCAACGGGGTCGCGACGACCAGCGCGGGCGCGGGGGAGCGGACGACGCCGCCTTCGTCGCGGCTGACGCGGTGGGTGACGCCGTCGACCTCGACGAGGTGGATCGGCCCATGCGTGGCCGCCACCAGCCGGAAGGCCTGGCCGTTGACGCGGATCCGGCCGCTGTGGGCGTCGAAGCGGTCGATCTCGACGTCGGCGTGGTGCACCTCCGACGTCCCGGCCGAAACGCCGACGCGGAAACGCTTCCGGCCGATGCGCGCGACGCTGACGCGGTAGCCGACGCCGCGGAGCTTGAGGTCGAGCGGGCGGCCGGTCTCGTGCTGGACCTGCGGTCGGCCGCCGTGCGCGGTGGCCAGCAGCCGCTGGACGGAAACCTCTTCCTCGTCCTCGTAGGCCTCGATGGCGGCCGCGGCGAGCGCGACCGCGGAGTGCCGGTGGGTGACCAGGCGGCCTTCGGCGCGGACGCGGTCGATCCAGCCGGTGTCGGCGCTCGCGTCGATCACCTCGGGCTGGTCGAGCAGCTCGAGCACGAAGCTCTTGTTGGTGGCGCCGCCCTCGATGATCACGGTGGTCTCGGCCATCGCGCGGCGCAGGCGGCCGAGCGCCTCGTCGCGATCGCGGCCGTAGGCGATGATCTTGGCGATCATCGAGTCGAAGTCGGCGGGGATCGTGTCGCCCTCGCTGACGCCGGTGTCGACGCGGATGCCCGGGCCGGCGGGCAGCGCCAGCCGCGCGATGCGACCGGGGGAGGGCGCGAAGTCGCGGTCCGGGTCTTCGGCGTTCAGGCGCGCTTCGACGGCGTGGCCGAGCTCGGCCGGCTGGGTGCCTTCGAGCTTGCCGCCACCGGCGACGTGCAGCTGCAGCCGGACCAGGTCGGTGCCGGTGGTGATCTCCGTGATCGGGTGCTCGACCTGCAGGCGGGTGTTGACCTCGAGGAAGGCGAACAGCTTCTCGCCGGGGTGGTAGAGGAACTCGACGGTGCACGCGCCGCGGTAGCCGACGGCGACCGCGAGCCGCTCGGCCGACGCCTTCAGCTCGGCGGTCTGCTCGGGCGAGAGGACGGGGGAGGCCGACTCCTCGATGATCTTCTGGTTGCGCCGCTGCACCGAGCAGTCGCGGACGCCGAGCGCCCACGCCGTCCCGCCGTCGGAGATCACCTGGACCTCGACGTGCCGGGCGCCGGTGACCAGGCGCTCGAGGAACACGACGCCGGACCCGAAGGCGCGCAGGGCTTCCTGGCTGGTGCGCTCGTAGGCGTCGGCGAGGTCCTCGCCGGAGGCGACCATGCGGATGCCGCGCCCGCCGCCGCCCGCGGTCGCCTTGAGCATCAGCGGGTAGCCGATCTGCTCGCCGGCCTTCAGCGCGTCCTCGAGGGTGGCGACCTCGCCGCGGCTCCACGGCGCGACCGGCACGCCGACCTCTTCGGCGATCAGCTTGGCGCCGATCTTGTCGCCGAGCTTGCGCATCGCGTCGGCGCTCGGCCCGACGAAGGTGACGCCGACCTTCTCGCACAGTTCCGCGAAGGCCGGGTCTTCGGCCACGAAGCCCCAGCCGACCCACGCGGCGTCGGCCTTCGTCTCGACGAGGGCGCGTTCGAGCTTCGCCAGGTCGAGGTAGGGGCGGGCGGAAGCGGGCCCCAGGTCGTAGGCCAGGTCGGCCTCACGGACGAAGGTGGCGGTGCGATCGGCATCGGTGTAGAGGGCGACCGTCTCGATCTTCGTGCCGGTTTCCGCCGACAGATCCCGGACGGCGTGGATGAGCCGCATCGCGGCCTCTCCGCGGTTGACGATGGCGACACGATTGAACACCGGCTGAGCCTCCCAAGTACCCACGCACAGAAGGCGACGCACCTGTCCTGGGGCGTCGCCTGCACCTGTCTACACCCTGCTGGATTACCGAGGGGTAGACCAATGTCCGCCATGGCGCATGCCGAGGCGGCTGCGTTGTGGAGACCCCACAAAAAGCGACCCGCGCCACACCGCCGGGGCCGCTTTTCTCGCGAGGACTCTCACAAAGCACGCTGCGCAGCTTACGGCGGCGACGGCTGGGGAAACATCCGGTGAAGCGAAGATAAGGGTGGGTCAGGAGGCGAGCAGGACGTCCGACTCCAGCACCTGGCTCAGCTCGCGCTGCTCGGCTTCCGACAGCGGAACCGCGGCAACGCTGCACCGTCCGTCCGGCCCCGGGGCCGTCGTGATGGCGAGCACCGGCTGTCCGTCGATCTCGCGAAGGGTCACCCGGCCGCCGCAGGACAGGTCCACGCTGACCCCGGGCCGGTCGCGATGCCTGCCCAGCCAACGGCTGACGAAATCGAAGGTCATCGCGGTCTCCCCTCGGTACGCACACCCCTTGGAAAGAGGTGTCGGTAGTTAATGCCCCGGATACCTCGGGTTTACACCCGATGGTGGTGAAAACTCCGCCATCATGGCCTGATGGAACTCGGGCAACTGGCCGCGACCGCGCGGGACCTGTTCACCGCCAAGCTGGTCTACGGCGATCCGGTGGAGCGCGACGGGACCGTCGTCATCCCGGCCGCGGCCGTCTTCGGTGGCGGGGGCGGCGGTGGCGACGACACCGGCGCGCTGCCCGTGCGCGAAGGCGCCGGGTTCGGGGTGTTCGCCCGGCCCGCCGGCGCCTTCGTCGTCCGCGGGGACGCGGTGACCTGGGTACCCGCGGTCGACCGCACGCGGCTCGGGCTGGCCGCCGCCGTCACCGTCGTCGCGCTCGCCAAGATCCTTTCGCGGCGCTGACCCGACGGCGGAAGTTCACCGCCGGTTCGCGCCCGCGTTCGCGTCGCTCACCTAGCGTCAGGCTGTCTTTCGATGCGGAGGTACGCATGAGTTCTGGGGACTTCGGCCGGCGCGCGCTGCTGGCGGGTGGAGTGGCGGCGGCAGCGGGGCTGCTTCCCGGCGTCGCGTTCGCCGACCAGCCGGGCGGCACCGGCAGCCAGACCCGGACGGTCACCGGCACGCTGAAGCCGGACGTCCCGGACTGGTACTACCTGCCCGTCGACGTCCCGCGCGGGGTCCGGCAGATCGACGTCGTCTACTCCTACGACAAGCCGCCGGTGCCCGCCGGGACCCGCGGCAACGCCTGTGACATCGGGATGTTCGGCCCGGAGGGCCACGACCTGGGCAACGCGCGCGGCTTCCGCGGCTGGTCCGGCGGCTTCCGCGACCGGTTCTCGATCAGCGCGTCCGAGGCCACGCCGGGCTACCTCGCCGGTCCGATCAAGCCGGGCCGCTGGCACGTCATCCTCGGCCCGTACACGGTCGCGCCGCAGGGCCTGAACTACAAGGTGGACATCACGCTCACCTTCGGGCCCGACGCTGCTCCGTTCGTGCCGAAGCCGGCGCCGGAGGCCGCGCCCGCCCGGGAGCGCGGCCGCGCCTGGTACCGCGGCGACGGCCACCTGCACACCGTCCACTCCGACGGCCGCCGCACCCCGGACCAGCTGGTCGCCGACGCGCGCGCCGCGGGTCTCGACTTCATCGTCTCGACCGACCACAACACGTCCAGCTCGCAGCTGGTCTGGGGGAACTACGCCACCGACGACCTGCTGATCCTCAACGGCGAAGAGGTGACGACGAGGTCCGGGCACTGGCCCGCGATCGGCCTGCCCGCCGGCACGTGGATCGACTGGCGCTACCGCGCCGCCGACCCGCGGGACTTCCGCCGCTTCACCGACCAGGTGCACCGCGCGGGCGGCCTGGTCACCGCCGCGCACCCGTTCGCCAACTGCTTCGGCTGCACCTACGAGTTCGCGTACGAGATCGCCGACCTGGTCGAGGTCTGGAACGGGCCGTGGACCCAGGACGACGAGGCGAGCGTCATCCACTGGGACGGGCTCCTGCGCGGCGGCCGGTTCATCCCGGCGATCGGCGACTCCGACGCGCACAACCCGGACCAGCGCGTCGCGCTGCCGCACACCGTGGTCCTCGCCGACCGGCTGCGCCGCAAGGAACTCCTCGAGGGGCTGAAGGCGGGCCGGTCGTGGCTGGCCGAGTCGTCGGCGGTCCAGCTGGACTTCACGGTGTCCGGCAGCGGGCGCACGGCGGGGATCGGCGAGCGGCTGCCGGCCGGCACCGGGACGCCGGTGACCGTGCGCGCGGTGGTCGCCGGAGTGCCGGGGACGACGGTGACGTTCCTCGACCAGCTGGGGCCGGAGCACACGGAGACGATCGGCGACGGCGGCGCGGCGACGGTCACGTGGACGACGTATCCGCGCTACTCGCGGTGGGTGCGCGTCGAGGTCCGTCGCCCGTCCGGAGGGCCGAACACCACTCAGCCGAACGCGATGGTGGCGATGTCGAACCCGATCTTCCTCGGGGCGGAGTAGCCAACCTCCGCCCGGTGCGCCGCGTCCTGCCTTTGGCAGACTGGTGCGAACGGGTGAGAGCGGGGCAGGGTGCGCGGGTGTGGTCTGAAGGTGGCGATCTTCCTGGGGGCGATCGTCGTGCTGACCGCGGGGATCGTCGTCGTGGTGGTGCTGACGCGCAGCCCGGTGCGGACGCCGGGTTGCACGGTGGCCCTGCCCGGGCAGACGTCGTACACCTTCACGCCCGAGCAGATGGACAGCGCGGCGACGATCGCGGGTGTCGGGACGAAGCTCGGGCTCCCGCCGCACGCGGCCACGGTCGCGCTGGCCACGGCGCTGCAGGAGTCGAAGCTGCGCAACCTCGAGGGCGGTGACCGCGACTCGGTGGGGCTGTTCCAGCAACGGCCCAGCCAGGGCTGGGGCACGGTGGCGCAGCTGCGCGACCCGGTCTACGCGGCGACGGCGTTCTACGAGAAGCTCGAGAAGCTGCCGGGCTGGGAGACGCTGCCGATCACCGAGGCGGCCCAGGAGATCCAGCGCTCGGGCGTCCCGGACGCGTACGCGCAGTGGGAGCCGCAGGCGCGCGCGATGGCGGCGGCGTTCAACGGCCAGTTCCCGGCCGCGTTGACGTGCCGCAACCTGACCCTGGCGGCGCCCGGCGACCTGGCGGCGGCCGCCACCGCTGAGCTGGGCACGGCCCGGGTGAGCGGCGCGCACCCGGCGGCCCAGGGATGGGCGTACGCGAGCTGGCTGGTCGGCCGCGCGGAGGCGCTGGGGGTGGACAAGGTGAGCTTCGCCGGGCAGACGTGGACGGCGGAGTCCGGGGCCTGGGCCCAGGACTCCGCCGCCGGTCAGGATCTCTCGCTGCACCAGGCCCCGGCGGCCCGGCCCAGCCAGTAGAAACGACGTGAATGACTCATTCATGTCGCCTGACGACATGAATGAGTCATTCACGTCATGCGGGACCGGGGTCAGGGGATGAGGATCGCGCGGCCGCGGATGCGGCCGGCGTCGAGGTCGTCGAGAGCCGTCTGGAACTCTTCCAGGCGGTACCGGGCCGTGTGCAGCTTCACCCGGCCCTGTGCCGCCAGCACCATCAGCTCGCACAGGTCGTTGTACGACCCCACCAGGTTGCCGATCAGGTTGATCTCCGTCGAGATGACGTCGATCGTCGGGACGTCGATGTTCTCGCCGTAGCCGACGACGTGGTAGTCGCCCGCCCGGCGCAGCATCGCGATCCCGTCGCGCGTCGCCCCGCCCTCGCCGACGAAGTCGATCACGGCCTCCGCGCCGTGGCCGCCGGTGAGGTCGAGCACCTGCGTGACCTGCGAGCCGTCGCCGATGACGCCGTGGTCCGCGCCGATCGACACCGCCAGCTTCACCGCGTCCGGGTTGCGGTCGACGACGATCAGCTCCGCCGCCGAGATCGCCTTGAGCACCTGGATCCCGATGTGCCCGAGCCCGCCCGCGCCGATCACGACGCACCTGTCGCCCGGGCGCAGCCGCCGCGCCGCCTTCGCCGCCGCGTGGTACGCCGTCAGCCCGGCGTCGGCCAGCGCCGCGACGTCCGCCGGCTCCAGGGCGTCGTCGATCTTGACGACGCTGCGGGCCGACGTCTTGAGGTACTCCGCGTACCCGCCCGCGGTGTCGATGCCCGGGAACTGCGACTGCTCGCAGTGGACGTCGTCGCCGAAGCGGCACGCCCGGCACAGCCCGCACGTGATCAGCGGGTGCACGATCACCTTGTCGCCCTCGGCGACATTGGTGACCGCGCTACCGACCGCGTGCACCCAGCCCGCGTTCTCGTGCCCGATCGTGTAGGGCAGCGTGACGCCCGACTTCTCCCGCCACTGCCCTTCCAGGATGTGCAGGTCGGTGCGGCAGACACCGGCGCCGCCGATCCGGACGACCACGTCGTACGGCCCGGTCACCTCCGGCGACGGGACGTCGGTCATCTCCAACGGCGAGTCGTAGCCGACGACCTGGACCGCTTTCATGCTGTTGCCTCCACGGGAGCTTCGGGGTAACGGGTGCGGAGCAGGCCGCGGCAGAAGTGCGAGTTGCCTTCGAGGGAAATCCGGACGGACTTCGCGAACCGCAGCCGCAGCGGGATTTCTTCGCGGGGGAACGGGGTTCCGGCGTGGTCGACCAGCACGGGCGACGCCGGGTCGGCCGGCAGCCCGAGGGCCGCCCGCCGTCGGAGCAACGCCTGGGAAGGCGCAGTGGCCGGGAGGTCCGCGAGGGTGACGCCGTGCAGGTCGACGTCCTCGTCGGCGCGCAGCAGGACGGTCAGGGCGCGTTCCATCGCCGCCTGGTGGGCCTTGCGGCGGAACGTCTCCCGCAGCTCTTCCAGGTCCTGATCGGCTTCGTGGCCGAACGTGCCCCGGTAGCCCGCGTCGGCGGCGAGACCGGCGTTGATGAGGTCCGAATCGTGGTGGTCGTCCAGTTCCACCACCACTTCGGTCGTCCACGGCAACGCGGTCAGGACGTCCTTCGCGTCGGACGCCATGAGGTAGGCGAAGTTCGGCGCGCAGAACGACGTCGGGAGTCGCAAGTGGACGGTCACCCGGCCGCCGTCGACGGACAGGGACTTGACGAAACCGAGGTCCGTGATGGGCTCGTCCAGCTCCGGATCGAGGACCGCGTCCAGCGCGGTGTAGGCGTCCACGTCAGGCCACCGAGACGGCCTGGGACTCGACCGGAGCGAGCTGGAGCTCCGACGGGACCGGGATGTCGTACATCGCCGCCGCGTTGAGGCCGAGGATCTTCTTCTTCTGGTCGACGGTCAGCGGCGCGTACTCCGGCAGGTCCTCCGGGATCTGGAAGTCGACGAACCGCTCGATCAGCCAGCGAGGCGTCCAGAGCGCGTAGTCGCTGGAGAACTGGATGCGGTCCTCGTCCAGCCAGTACAGCAGCTCGCCGATGATCTGCGCGAAGTACTTCGGCCGCGTGTGGATGAACGGGATGGCGACCGCGAGTCCCGCGTGGACGTTCGGCTCCTGCGTCGCGATCCAGCAGAAGTCCTCCAGCCGCGGCAGGCCGCAGTGCTCGACGACGAAGTTGAGATCGGTGAAGTCGGTCGCCGCGTGGTCGACGTCGGCGACGTCGAAGGCGTCGCGGTCGAGGGGCCGGATCGTCGGTCCCTTGTGGACGTGGATGTTCTTGATCCCGAGTTCCTGGCAGGCTTCGAAGTACTTGTACGTCCACTTGTCGTCGAGCTTGTAGCCGCGCGAATCGCCTTGCCACTCGGCCGTGTAGAGCTTGACGCCCTTGAGGTTGAAGCGCTCGGCGTCCCGGCGCAGCCGGTCGATCCCGGCCTGCTCGAAGCGCGGGTCGAAGAAGTGGTTGTAGGTCAGCTTGCCCTTGTGCTTCTGCGTGAGCGTGAAGGCTTCTTCGGTTTGCCCGAAGCCGTTTTCGTAGAACGCGCCCAGGTAGGCGGGCTGGAAGATCGCGTGGTCGACGTACCCGTTCTCGAACAGGTCGCGCATCAGCCGCTCGCCGCCCTGGTAGAGGTAGTCCTCGTACGGCCAGACCTCGGACTCGGGGCTGAGGTTGCGGTGGTAGTCGTAGAAGCAGTCGATGAACTGCTTGCCGTGGACGTTCCGCTGGTTCTCCGGGCGCGCGTCCCAGAGCGCCACGTGCGCGTCCACGATGAAGTACGTCTCGCCGTCCTTGCTGTACATGCGGTCCTCCACGTCTTCGTGTGTTGCTGGGACGGTAGGGACGTCGGGGCTGGTCAGGGACCCGCCGGGTGTCTCGATATGAGACAGCTCGGGCCGCCGTCACCCGGGCGGCGGACGTAGGCTGGACGGAGTCCGACGCAGCGGCGCGTCCGGAGGAGGTCGAGTGGAGAACCCGCAGATGTCCGTCACGCGGTCGTTCGACGCGGCCCGGCTGCGAGCGTCCTGGCAGCGCAGCGAGCGCTACGGCGTCCCCGAAGACGAGGTCCTGCCGGTGTTCTCCGGCGCGGTCGACACCGGGTCGCTGCTCTACGAGTGCGGCACCGAGGTGCTGCGCGGCCTGCAGGCGACGCTGGCCAACGAGCCGATCAGCCTGATGATCACCGACAGCGAAGGCCTGGTGCTGAGCCGGCTGTGCACGGACGCGTCCATCAACCGCTCGCTCGACAAGGTGCACCTGGCGCCCGGCTTCTACTTCGCCGAGAGCAACGCGGGCACCAACGGGCTCGGGCTGGCGCTCGCCGACCGGGCGCCGTCACTGGTCCGGGCGAGCGAGCACTACTGCACCGACCTGCGCGGGTACACCTGCGCGGCGGTGCCGGTGCTCGACCCGCTCACCGGGTCGCTGGCCGGCAGCGTCAACCTGACCACGTGGTCGGAGCAGTCGTCGGAGCTGCTGCTGGCGCTCGCGCAGGCCGCCGCCGGCAACACCGCGGCGCTGATGCTGGCCCGCGCGTCCGGCCGCACCGCCCGGCCGACCCCGCGCGGCGAGGTCTTCCGCGTCTACGCCGACCGCGTCGACCCCGGTGACCTGCCACGGCTGTCGCCCGCCTGGACGACCGCGGTCGGTTCGGCGCAGGCGGCCTTCGCGGCGGGCCGGGCCGTCGCGGTCGTCGGCGAGCCGGGCGCGGGAAAGACGGCGCTGGCGTCCCTGGCGCGGCGGGAGTCGCGACCGCGTGAGCGCGTGCTGAACGCGCGCCCGCCGGCGCCCGACGACGTCGACACATGGCTGACGCTGTGGACGCCGGAGCTGGCCAAGGACGGCACGTGCGTGATCGTGTCCGGCGTGGAAGCGCTGCCGGCGTGGGCGGCGGAGGAGCTGGCGCGGCGGTTCGCCGAGGTCCGCGGCGAGGGGCCGCCGCCGTTCGTGCTCACCGCCGGGGACGCCGGTTCGCTGCCGGCGGCGCTGCGGCCGCTGGTCGACCGGGTGGTCGAGGTCCCGGCGTTGCGCTTCCGCCCGGACGACGTCCTGCCGCTGGCCCACCACTTCGCCCGCCGCGACCGCGGGCGGGACGTGACGTTCACGTCGGCGGCTTCGCGGGCGTTGGCGGCTTACGACTGGCCGGAGAACGCGAAGCAGCTACGTCGGGTTGTGCGCGAAGCGGCTTCGCGGTCCGACGTGGTCGATGTGGGGCATCTGCCGGCCGAGGTGTTCAGCGCGGTGGGCCACCGGTTGAGCCGGCTGCAGGCGTTGGAAAGGGACGAGATCGTGCGGTGCCTGTCCGAGCCCGGCGCGACGGTCGTGCAGGCGGCGGCGAAGCTCGGCATGGGCCGGGCGACGCTCTACCGGAAGATGGCGCAGTACGGCCTCAACGCACGGCAGCTGAAGTCCTAGTGTCGCGCGTTGCCAGTGGTTCGAGGCAGCCGGAACCGGCGCCGGGCGAGCCCGGCCCGAGTAGCCCCGCCGCGGATGTAGTGAATGAGTCATTCACTTCGCCAGGCGACATGAATGACTCATTGATGTCGTCTGACCGGTGGCCGAAGCCGGCCCGAGGTCAGTGCGCGCCGACCGTCGTGCGGGTCGTCTGGGCCCAGCGGACCGCCGGGCCCATCGCCGCGCCCGCGGCCAGGAACAGCGCGCCCAGCAGCAGCCACCCCGGCAGACCCCACCCGATCACCACCGTGCTCAGCAGCACCGGCCCGACCGCGCGCGCCACCGACACGCCCGTGCCGAAGAACCCCTGGTACTGCCCCTGCCGGTCCGCCGGGGCCAGCGCGAAGCCGATCTCCCACGTGCCCGCCGACTGCAGCATCTCGCCGAACACCTGCACCACCGCGCCCACGACCAGCACCGCGAACGCCGTCCACGGCGACGTCCCGGCCGCCGCCAGCGCGAAAGCCACGCAGGACGCCAGGAGCAGCACGCCCGACCGGCGGACCATCCGCGCCGCCGAGCCGATGCTCGCGAGCCGCCCCGCCACGCGGACCTGCAGCAGCACCACCACGACCGTGTTGAGCACGAACAGCGCGGACACCGTCCAACCCGGCGCGGCGGTCCGCTCGACGATCCACAGCGGGATCGCGACGCTCAGCAGGGGCATCCGCAGCAGCAGGACCGCGTTCAGCAGCGTGACCAGCGCGTACGGCCGGTCGCGCAGCACGGCCAGCTTCGGCTCGCCCGCGCGCGGCACCGACGCCGCCACGGGCGGGAGCGCGACCATGAGCACCGCCGTCACGACAAAGGCCGCGGCGTCGAGCGCGAAGACCGTGACGTACGCCGATGCCGTGTCGGCCGAAAGCGCGAGCCCGCCCAGGCCGGCGCCGATCGCCAGACCCGCGTTGCCCGCCGACTGCAGCTGGGCCCGGATGCGCGTCCGGCGGTCCGGGTCGGCGAGCGCCGCCAGCAGGGCTTGGCGGACGGCGGCCAGGCCGGTCTGGCAGCTGCCGTAGAGGCACGCGGCCAGCGCGAACAGCAGCGGCGTGCGCACGAACGGGAACACCAGGATCGACGCGCTCGTCGCCAGCGCCAGCAGGATCGCGCAGCCGCGGGCGCCGTGGCGGTCGGCGAGGTGGCCGAGCGGCACGCCCGCGACCGAGCCTGCCGCCCAGCCGAGCGTCAGGCCCAGCCCGACCTGCGCCGGCGTCAGCCCGGCGACCCGCGTGAAGAACAGGACCGAGCAGGTCAGGAAGGCGCCGTCGCCGAGCGAGCCGGCCAGCTGGGCGGCGGCGAGCAGCCGCGCGGGGCGGTCCTGGGTCAGCGTCATGGCTCTACCGTAGATCGCTACTTGGCCCGATCCCAGATCCAATTCTCCCGCATCGGATTGGGCCAATGTAGGGTCGCCGGATGGACTTCCACGTCAGCCTGGCGGGGCGCGGCGACCTGTCCGTCCGGATCTACCGCCAGCTGCGGGACGCGGTGCTCGACGGCCGGCTGCGGGCGGGGGAGCGGCTGCCGCCGACGCGGGAGCTGGCGCGGCGGCTGGCCGTCTCGCGCAACACCGTCGCGGTCGCCTACGACCGGCTGACCGCCGACGGGTTCCTCACCGGCCGCGTCGGCGCCGGGACGTACGTCAGCGGTTCGCTGCCCGCGCCCAAGCCGCGCAAGGCCCCTTCGCCGCACGGGCCGCGGCCGAAGGCGATCTGGCGCTCGCTGCCGCCGCCGGCCGCCGCGGTGGCGGGGGAGCCGGAGTTCGACTTCCGCGTCGGCGTCCCCGACCCGGCGTTGTTCCCGCTCGAGACCTGGCGACGGCTGCTCGGGCGCGAACTGCGGACCGGCTTCGCGCACTACGCCGACCCGGGTGGCCACGGGGGTTTGCGCGCGGCGATCGCCCGCCACATCGGCGTTTCCCGCTCGGTGCGCGCCGACGCGGACGACGTGCTCGTCACCCAAGGCGCGCAGCAGGCCCTGGACCTGCTGTGCCGCGTGCTGCTTTCGCCGGGCGACCGCGTCGCCGTCGAAGACCCCGGCTACCGGCAGGCGAGGCTGCTGTTCGCCTCGCACGGCGCCGAAGTCGTCGGGGTGCCGGTCGACGGCGAAGGCCTCGACGTCGACGCGCTGCCGTCGCGGACGAAGCTGGTGTACGTCACGCCGTCGCACCAGTTCCCGCTCGGCACGCCGATGTCCCTGGCCCGCCGCACGGCGCTGCTGGCATGGGCCGAGCGGGCGGACGCCGTCGTCGTCGAGGACGACTACGACAGCGAGTTCCGGTTCTCCGACCGGCCCCTGGAGCCGTTGCAGAGCCTGGACCGCGGCGGGCGCGTGGCGTACGTCGGGTCGTTCTCGAAGACGCTGCTTCCCATGCTGCGCCTGGGTTTTCTGGTGGCTCCCGCGTCGTTGCGCGACGCCTTGCGCACCGCGCGCCGGCTCTCGGACTGGCACGGCGACGTCCCGGCCCAGGCGGCGCTGGCCCGGTTCGTCGACGAAGGCCTCTTCGCCCGCCACATCCGCCGTGCGACGAAGGTGTACGCGGAACGCCACGAGCGTCTGGTGTCCACTGTGGACCGGGTGTTCGCGGGCCGGCTCCGGGTGGTGCCGTCGGCGGCGGGGCTGCACCTGTGCGCGCTGGCCGACGCCGACCTGGAGCCGATCGCCGCGCGGGCGGCGGTCGCGGGGGTGGCGGTGCAGACGCTGTCCGATCTGTGCGGCGGATCGCCGTCACCGGGGCTGGTGCTGGGCTACGGCTCGATCCCGGTGGAGCGGATCGACGACGGGCTGGCGGCACTGGACGCGGCCTGGGGCTCGACGTAGTGGTCGACCCGGCGGCGCGCGGCGATGAGCAGCCCGCCGGCCGACGTCGCCACCGCCGTGGCCAGGACCAGCAGCCAGCCGTGGCGGAAGTCCGTCAGGTCCGGCGTGCCCGCGAAGACCGCCACCAGGACCGCCGTCCCCAGGACCGTGCCGATCTGGCGCGTCGTGTTGACCATCGACGAGCCCGCGCCCCAGCGGGCCGGCGGCAGGACCGTGCCGACCACGCCCGACAGGCTCGGCAGGATCAGGCCGACCCCGATGCCCGTGAGGAGCTGACCGGGCAGCATCGACGCGGCGTAGTCGGGCGTCGATCCCATGCGCAGCAACCAGATCAGCGCGCCCGCGCCGAACGAGACGCCGCCGAGGGCGACCACCGGGCCCGGGCCGAAGCGGTGCACGAACCGGCCGCCCAGGATCGACACCGGCACCACCATCAGCGGTCCCGGCGCCAGGGACAGCCCGGCCACCAGGATCGAGTCGTGCCAGACGGACGTCAGGAACAGGACGTTGCCGAACAGCATCGCGGCGAACCCGGCCGCGAACACGCCGGTCGTCACGCACGCCAGCCACAGCGTCGGGACGCGCAGGGCCGGCAGGTCCAGCACCGGCACGGCGTGCCGGGCCGAGCGCACCGGCACCCAGGCCAGCGCGACGACGGCGATGGCGAAGGCGAGCAGGACGGGCCCCGCCGTCCAGCCGTGGTCGGGTGCTTCGACCAGCGCGTAGGCGAGGGCGCCGACGCCCGCGAGCAGGCCCGCGGCGCCGAGCAGGTCCGGGACGCCGGTGGTGGTGTCGCGCGACTCCCGCAGCACGCGCGGGCCGGCCAGCAGCGTCAGCGCGCAGATCGGCAGGTTCACCAGGAACACCCAGCGCCACGACGCCTCGACGAGCAGCCCGCCGACGGGCGGCCCGAGCGCGGCGGCCGCGGCGCCGACGGACGCCCAGACGCCGACCGCCATCGGCCGCCGGTGCGCCGGGAACGCGGTCAGCAGCAGGGCCAGCGACGTCGGCATGACGAGCGCGGCACCGACCGCCTGCACGGCGCGGAAGGCGATGAGGAGGGGGATGGACGGCGCGGCGGCGCAGGCGGCGGAGGCGAGCGTGAAGACGGCGACGCCGAGCAGGAACAGCCGCTTCCGGCCGTACCGGTCGGCGAGCCGCCCGGCGGGCGCGAGACAGGCGGCGAACAGCACGGTGTAGCCGTTGAGGACCCACGACAGCGTGGCGAGGTCGTCGCCGGGGAAGGCGGCCCGGATGCCGGGGAACGCGATCGTGACGATGAACGTGTCGAGGCTGGCGAGGAACGCCGCCGTCGAGACGACCAGCAGCACGAGTCCGGGCTTCGGCGCGGTGTCGGTCATGGTCCTCCTAGGTTTGAAAAAGCAACCTAGCCGGATGAGGTGGGTCTCAACAAGAGACTGACCAATTGAGCGCGACGGAGGTCACGCCGAGGCGGCTCACGCCGCCGCGGCTCGCTCCTCCGCCCGCGCCTTGAGCGCCGCGAGGGTGTGCTCGATCGACCGCACGTTGTAGCCCGGCCGATCGGCGCGGCCGGTCACCCGCGGCCCCATGAACTTCCGGACCACCCAGCTGCCGATCCGGTACCAGTTCTCGGTGACCCGGCAGCCCGTCGCCGTCGGGGTCAGCACGTACTCCCACCTCGACACCCGCGACCCGATCGGCGTCCGCACGTCGAACGCGAACCGGCGGTCCTCCTCGAACGCCACGACGCGAACCCGCGTCCACCACTGCAGGTCGCCGTTGCGGTTGCGGCCGCGGAAGCGCGCGCCGGGGCCCGGCTCGTCCAGCCAGCGGCCGCCGATGTTCTCCGGGCTCAGCTCGCCCATCCGGGGCAGGTCGGTGACCCACGACCACACCGTGCCCGCGTCGGCCGGGACGTCGATGGCGCGCGAAATCGTCGGTTCCACGCCCCGACGGTGACAGCGCCCCCGAGTCCCCGGCAAGGGGTTCCGGGGGACTCCGCAGCGGAGGAGAGTCGGCGGTGAAAAAACTTCCGCGCGGAACCGGGTTGCCGACCGCGGGTTGTGGGTATCTCGCGCGCGGAGGAGTGTCCCCGAGCGGAGGGTGCGGTGGTCAGCGTGATCCCGATCGAGGTGGTGGGAATGGCCGTCCCGGTGCCCGGCGAGGCGCCGCTGATGTTGCTGCGCGAGCCGGACGGGGCCCGCCGCTGGCTGGCGATCATGATCGGGTACGGCGAGGCCGAGGCCCTCGTGCGGGCGCGCGAGCAGATCGCGCAGCCGCGCCCGGGCACGATCGAGCTGCTCGGCGACGTGCTCGCGGCGTTCGGCCAGGGCGTCGCCGCGGTCGAGCTCACCGAGGTGCGGGACGGGATCTTCTACGCCGACCTCGTGCTCGCATCCGGCACGCGCGTGTCGGCCCGCCCGAGCGACGCCGTCGCGCTCGGCCTGCGCCAGGGCGCGCCGATCAGCGTCGCCGAAGAGGTGCTCGACGTCGCGTCGGTGCAGCTGGAGGTCGAGCAGGAGGCCGAAGGCCCCGCCGCCGACGTGCTGGACACCGAAGCCGAGGTCGCCCGGTTCCGCGCCGAACTCGACGGGCTGCGTCCCGAGGACTTCGACGACCTGTAGAGAATCGGCTCCCGTACCCCAGCGACGGGAGAGCCATGCCGGACTTCGCGACGAGCACCGAGCCGCACCGGCGTGAGCTCGTGGTGCACTGCTACCGCATGCTGGGCTCGGTGCACGAGGCCGAAGACCTGGTGCAGGAGACGCTGGTCCGCGCGTGGAAGGCGTGGGACGGCTACGACCCGGCCCGCGCGTCCGTGCGCACCTGGCTCTACCGGATCGCGACCAACGCCTGCTTGACGGCGCTCGAAGGCCGGGCCCGGCGGCCGCTGCCGTCCGGGCTCGGCCGGCCGAGTGACGACCCGGCCGCGCCGCTGACGCCGTCGTTCGAGATCCCGTGGCTGCACCCGTTCCCGGACGCGCGCCTCGACGACCCCGGCCTGCGCGTGGCCCGCCGCGGCACCCTGCGCCTGGCGCTGCTCGCGGCGATGCAGACGCTGCCGCCGAAGCAGCGCGCGGTCCTGATCCTGCGTGACGTCCTGGAGTTCACCGCGGCGGAGGTGGCCGGCTTCCTGGAGACGACGCCGGCCGCGGTCAACAGCGCCCTGCAGCGCGCCCGCGCGGGTCTCGGCGGCCTGACCGCGGACGAAGTGCCCGAGCCGGACGACTCGGCGGTGGAAGCGGTCCTGGACCGGTACGTCCGCGCGTTCGAGGCCGCCGACGTCGCCGGCCTGGTCGGGCTGCTGACCGGCGACGTCGTGCTGGAGATGCCGCCGGTGCCGCTGTGGTACCTCGGGCCGGACGGCTACGGCCGATTCCTGGAGCGACTGTTCGCGATGCGCGGCCGCGACTGGCGCATGACGCGCGCGGCCGCGAACGGCCAGCCCGCGCTGGTGGCCTACTGCCGCGACGACACCGGCGTGTACCGGCTGCACACCCTGCAGGTGTTCACCGTGGTCGGCGGGCGGGTGGCGCACAACGTCGTGTTCGCCGATCCCGCGGTGCTGGCGCTGTTCGACTTCCCGGCCGGGCCGGCTTGAGTCCACAGTAGATTCGACAGGGTTACCTGATCAGTCTACCCTGTCGATATGACTTCGAAGAAGGCTGCCGCGGCGGCGGCCGCGCAGGACCTGCGCGTGCTCGTCGGCCGGTTGCGGCGGCGCATGATGGACGCGACGGCGGTCGGTGGCCTGACCTCCGCGCAGGCTTCGGCGCTGGCCCGGCTCGCGATCACCGAGCCGACGACGGCGAGCGTGCTGGCCGGCGGCGAGAAGGTGCGCCCGCAGTCGATGGCCGCGACCGTTTCCGCGCTGGCGAAGCTCGGCCTGATCCGCCGCGAGGCCGACCCGGAGGACGGCCGCCGCCAGCTGCTCTTCCTGACCGCCGAGGGACGCGAGTACGCCCGAGGAGCCCGCGCGTCCCGGCACGAATGGCTGGCGCGGACCCTCGCCGAGGGGCTCACCGAGGACGAGCTGGCGGTGGTGACCGAGGCGGTCGCCCTGCTCGGCCGGGTCGTCGAATCGTGACGGCCCGGCCGGGCACGCGGGACGGGTTCGACCGGAAGCTGCTGGCCCCGCTCGTTTCGGGCGCGGTGCTGAACCCAGTCAACTCGACCATCATCGCGGTCGCGCTGGTGCCGATCGGCGTCGCGTTCGGCGCGCCGGCGTCGGCGACCGCGTGGCTGATCTCCGCGCTCTACCTCGCCACCGCCGTCGGGCAGCCGGTGGCCGGCCGGCTCATCGACCGCTACGGGCCGCGGCCGGTGTTCCTCCCGGCGACCGCGCTGGTCGGCGCCGCCGGCGTGCTCGGCACCCTCGCGCCGAACCTGGGGTGGCTGATCGCCGCCCGGGTCGTCCTCGGCTTCGGCACGTGCGCCGGCTACCCGGCGGCGATGCGGCTGATCCGCGACGAGAGCGACCGCACCGGCCGCGACAGCCCCGCGTCCGTGCTCACCGTGCTGGCCATCTCGACCCAGACGATCTCGGTGATCGGCCCGGCGCTGGGCGGCCTGCTGATCGGGGTCGGCGGCTGGCGCGCGACCTTCGCCCTGAACATCCCGATCGCGCTGGCCGCGTTCGTCCTCGGCGCGCTCCGCTTCCCCAAGACGCCCAAGCCGGCGTCGGAGGGCAAGTTCGACCTCGACCTGCCCGGCATGGCGCTGTTCGCGGGCTCGCTCGTCGCGCTGCTGCTGTTCCTGATGCACCCCGGCGCAGGGGACTGGTACCTGGCGGTCGTCGCCGTCGCGGGTGCGGCGGGCTTCGCCGTGCGCGAGCTGACCTGCGCCCACCCGTTCATCGACCTGCGGCTGCTCGGCCGCAACGGCCCGCTGCTGCGGACGTACGGCCGCTCGTTGCTGGCCTACGTCGTGGCGTACAGCTTCCTCTACGGCTACACGCAGTGGCTCGAGCACGGGCGCGGGTTGTCGGCGGCCGAAGCCGGGCTCGCCACGCTGCCGCTGTTCGCCACCGGGATCCTCGTGTCACTGGTCAGCGGGCGCCGCGAACAGGTGCGCGGCAAGCTGGTCGTCGCCGCGCTCGGGCAGCTCGCCGGCTGCGCGCTGCTGCTGACGCTGGACTCCTCCGCCGCGGTCTGGCTGCTCGTCGTGGTCGCGCTCGTCGCCGGGATCCCGCAGGGGCTCAACAGCCTCGCGCTGCAGAACTCCGTGTACCGCCAGGCGAATCCCGCCGACATCGGCGCGTCCGCCGGGCTGCTGCGCACGTCCGGCTACCTCGGCGCGATCGTCTCTTCCGCGCTGCAAGGCGCTTTCTACGGACCGGCTGCCGAAACCGGCGGCCTGCACGACCTCGCGCTGCTCCTGCTCGGCATCGGCGCGGTCTTCCTCGCCGTCACCGTGTTCGACCGTTCCCTCGCGAAGAGCACCGCCCCGATCGCCGCTTCCGCCGACCTCCGCGCGACGACATCCGGGTGCGCAAGTGCTGAGCACCGTCCGTGAGGCGATGGACCGACGTGGCCGGGCTCGGCGACCTCCGGGACGTCCAGTAGGTTCGCTGCGTGCCCCGTCCCGCGACCGTGCCCGAGGCGGTGCTGCGCGTCTCGATCGTGGAGCGGTTGTTCGCCCGCGCGGACGACGAGCGCCCGCTGTTCACCCACCAGGACCACTCCCACGCCGCTGAGCACACGGTGACGTGGGCCGAGTTCGCCGCGCGGGTCCGCGTCGTCGCGGGCGAGCTGCGCCGGGTCGCCGAGCCGGGGGAGCGGGTCGCCGTCCTCGCCGGGCAGGAACTGGCCTACCCGCTCGCGTTCTTCGGCGCGCTCGCCGCCGGCCTGATCGCCGTCCCGCTGATGCCGCCGGGCAACCGCGCGCAGGCCGAGCGGCTCGGCGGGGTGCTGGCCGACTCCGGCGCACGGGTGTGGCTGACGTCGTCGGCCGCGGCGGCGCGGGTCCGCGAGTTCGGCGACCCCGGCGACCTGCTGGTCGTCGACGAGCTGAGCGGGCCGGGCACCGACCCGGTGCCGGTCGCGCCGGAAAGCCCCGCCTACCTGCAGTACACCTCCGGGTCGACGCGGGAGCCGGCCGGCGCGGTGATCCCGCACCGGGCGATCGTCGCGGCCTGCTGGCAGGGCAGCCGGGCCTACGCCGTCGACGAGGGCACGACCTGCGCGGGCTGGATCCCGTTCTTCCACGACATGGGCCTGATCCAGCTGCTGTGCCTGCCGGTCTTCGCCGGCGGGCGCGCGGTGTTCATGGCGCCGGCGGAGTTCGTGCACCGGCCGCGGCGGTGGCTGCGGCAGCTCGCGGACTACCCGGCCGTGTTCACCGCCGCCCCGAACTTCGCCTACGACCTCGCCGCCGAGGCCGGCGCCGAAGACGGCCTCGACCTGTCGGACGTGCGGGTCGCGCTCAACGGCGCCGAGCCCGTCCGCCCGCGCACGGTCGAGCGTTTTCTCGAGGTCTTCGGCCCGTACGGCTTCCGGCGCGAGGCGTACCGGCCGTCGTACGGGCTCGCTGAAGCGACCGTGTACGTCGCCAGCGCGGGGCCGGAAGGGCCGACCAGCGCGCTGTTCGACCGCGAGACGCTCGCCCAAGGCCGCGCTGTCGAAACCGTCGATGGCCAGCAACTGGTGTCCGTCGGCCGGCCGGTCGGGCAGGACGTGCGGATCGTCCACGAAGGACAGGAGCAGCCCGACGGCCTGGTGGGCGAGATCTGGCTCCGCGGCCCCAACGTGGCCACCGGCTACTGGGGCCGCGGCGACGCCGCCGCGTTCGACGCGACGCTGGACGGCGCCGGCGGCTGGCTGCGTACCGGCGACCTCGGCGTGGTGCACCGCGGCGACCTCTACGTCACCGGCCGGCTCAAGGACCTCATCGTCGTCGACGGCCGCAACTTCCACCCGCAGGACATCGAGGCGGCGGCGGGCGAGGCCCACCCGGCGGTCCGCCGCGACCGCGTCGCCGCGTTCGGCGTCGCCGACGAGCACGGCGAAGGCGCGGTGGTGGTGGCGGAGTGGGCCCGCGACGCTGACGCCGACCTCAAAGAGGTGACCCGGGCAGTACTGCGCGCGGTGTCGCGCGAGCACGATCTCACGCTCCGTGCGGTACATCTGGTCCCTTCCGGCGGACTTCCGCGCACATCGAGTGGCAAGGTCGCCCGGTCGGCGGCCAAGGCACGTTATGGTGGCGGCCGTGGGTGATCACCGCGCCGAGGTCACGAAGGTCGTCAGCGAGACCTTCCGGCTCGACCCGGCCCTCGTCGAGCCCGACGCGCCGCTGGAGGAGCTGGGCATCGACTCGAAGGGCCGGATCAAGCTCCTCGCGGCGCTGGAGGTCTACTACGGCGTGACGATCGACCTGGACCAGCTCGATCGGTTCACCGACGTGGGTTCGGTGGCCGCCGTGCTCGCGGAAGCCCTGGGAACTGGCGGATCTACAGGAGAGGCTCGGAAATGAGCGGCGGGGGGTACACCGCGACGACGGAAGCGTTGTCGACGGCGTCCAAGACCATCGGGGACCTGGCGGAACACCTGCTGGACGACAACCCGGACCTGCAGACCCCACAGGTGACCGCGGAGGGGTTCGGCCGGGCGCACAACGCCCACGCGGCGAAGTACACCGCCGGCGCGCAGGCGCTGTGGGCCGCGGTCTCCGGCTACAGCAGCACGCTCGGCTCCTTCGGCACCAACCTCGGCACCGCCGGGTCGAGCTACAGCGCCAACGAGGACAACCAGGCCGGCGCGATCACGGACGCCGGGGGCTCGCTCTGATGGCCGACGAAAACAAGAAGAAGTGGTCCGACGTCAAGGCGCTGCTGGACGACCCGAGCGTCCCGGCCCAGCAGAAGAGCGCGCTGATCAGCAGCTGGCTGCGGGAGAACCCGCCGCCCCCGCCGTTCCTGGCCGACCAGGAACCGGACGACATCAAGCAGAAGCGGCAGGAAGCCGAGAAGTACGCGAACGCGTACAACGCCAACCCGCTCTTCGCCGGGCAGTCGGTCGACGAAGCCTTCGACAAGGCCAAGTCGAGCGGTGACCAGAACTCCTACAACGAAGACCAGGAAAAGAAGGCCGTCGACGAGGGCAAGTCGAAGCTCGACGGCACCCAGCCGCCCGCGGCCGCCGACGGCGGCACCACCACCGGCACGAAGACGTCCGACGAGATCTTCGACGCCGCCGCGCCCGCGCTGAAGCTGTTCGAGACCTTCGGGTCGCTGCTGGCCAAGATCCCGGCCGACTGCCGCGGCAACACGCGCGCGCTCGACCTCGACAAGGACATCCGCGCGCCGTTCGACGAGCAGCGCGGGATCAGCTTCGAGCACTTCGTCCAGGACGCCGCGCACTTCAAAACCGGCTCGGAGACGGTGGACCGGACGGTCGAGGACACCGGCTCGCAGCTGGGCACGCTGTACCAGACGTGGAGCGGCGCGGGCGCGGACGCCGCCTCCGACACCTACAACGACAAGATCCAGCCGAAGGCGGCCAAGCTCGCCCAGACGCTCGGCAACGTCAGCGAAGCGACGCAGACCACCGCGACCACCGTGTTCCAGCTGTGCAAGGGCAAAGCCGACGCCGTCATCGGCATGTACACCGACCTGGTCGGCAAAGCCGACTACACGATGGCGCAGAAGGTCGTCGCGGTCGCCAGCGGCGAGCACGGCAACGAGCAGGACCTGGCCCAGATCGCGGGCTGGATGGACCTCAACTTCGGCACCAACCTGGTCAAGACCCTCAACGACCAGGGCTGCTGCGACGGCGACGAGATCAAGAAGCACGGCCAGGACCTGGCCAAGCAGTGGATCCAGAACCAGTTCAACCCCGACATGTGGGACCGGCTGTACAAGGGCTTCGAGAAGACCTGCAAGGACACGAAGGACCTCGTCGACCAGGCGTATGACGCGCTCGACAAGGTCATGGGCGCGGTGAAGAACGAGTTCGAGGGCGTGTCGCTGCCCGGCGGGTCCGGCACCGGCGGGGCCGGCGGTCCGGGTACCGGTGGCACCGGCGGCGGTTCCGGGGCGGGCGGCGGTTCCGGGAACGGTGGCGGCTACGGCACCGGCGGCGGTTCGGGGACCGGCGGCGGTTCCGGGACCGGCGGCGGTTCGGGCGCGGGCATCCCGGGCGGGGGCTCCGGCTCCGGCGGCTCCGGTTCGGGCTCTGGCATTCCCGGTGGAGGCTCGGGTGGCGGTTCCGGCGCGGGTTCCGGCGGTGGCTCGGGTTCCGGTGGCGGCGGCTCGGTGCCGCCGATCCCGGACACCGACACCCCGTCGGACGCCGGCTCGCCTGGCGGCGGCTCCGGTTCGACCGGTGGCGGCGGCTCTACCGGTGGCGGTTCCGGTTCGTCGGGCGATGACCAGCAGGCCGCCGCGGAAGCGGCGAAGAAGCAAGCCGCGGAGGCCGCGGAGGCGGCCAAGAAGCAGGCTTCGGAAGCGTTGGGCTCGTTCGACGGCGGCGGGAGCGGGGGCGCCGGCCTCGGCGGTGGCTCCGGTCTCGGTGGTGGCGAAGGCCTCGGCGGCGGTTCCGGTTCGGGCGGTGGTTCCGGCTCCGGTTCCGATGACACCTCGCCGTCGTCGGTGCCGCCGCCGTCGTCCAGTGGTCAGGACGCCGCGGCCGCGGCCGCCGAAGAGGCCAAGAAGAAGGCCGCCGACGCGCTCAAGGAGTTCAGCGGGCCGGGGATCCAGACCGAGTCCGGTGACGGCGCCGGTTCCGGTACCGGGGGCAGCGGCCTCGGCGGCGAAGGGTTGGGCGGCGGCTCGGGTTCGGGCGGCGGTTCCGGCTCGGGCGGTGGCTCCGGTTCGGGCTCCGGCGACGACGGCAAGGCGGCGGCCGAGCAGGCCGCGGAAGAGGCGAAGCAGAAGGCGGCCGACGCGCTGAAGGAGTTCAGCGGCGAAGGGATCAAGACGGACTCCGGCGAGGGGGCCGGCCTCGGCGACACGGGCTCCGGCGACGAACCCGGCGCCGACAAGGACGGCGACGGCAAGCCGGACAACCCCCTGGGCGTCGACAAGGACGGCGACGGCAAGCCCGACGGCCTGGACACCGATGGCGACGGCAAGCCGGACAGCCTGCTCGGCGAAGACGGCAAGGACGGCGACGACACCCCCGACACCCTGAAGGTCAAGCAGGGCGACAAGACCTTCGAGATGACCGAACCCGACCACGACGGGAAGATGGACATCAAGGTCGGCGCGGGGACCGACGCCGTCAAGGACTTCAAGCTCGACTGGTCCAAGGACGCCGACGGGCAGAGTCCACAAGGGACGGACGACACCTACTGCCCCGGCCCCGACGGCAAGATCCACATCGAGGACGGCGACCTCAAGATCACCGCCGAGCGGCCGGACGGTCCGGACGGGCCGACCGTCGTCACCGTCGACGACGGCAGCGGCACCCCGACGACCTACACGCTCGGCGAGGACGACAAGCCGTCGGACGTCCTCGGTGACACCCCCGGCAAGAAGCTCGACGACGACCTGCCCACCCACCGCGGCACGCTCGAGGACCTCGGGTCGCCGTCCGACGGAGGCTCGGGCGCGCACCACGCCGGCGATGGCCCGGGTGGGCACGACGGCGGCGGCTCCGGCGGCCACCACGGCGGCGGTGGCGTCGGGGCCGGGATCGGCGGCGGCTCGCACGGCGGAGCCGGGTTGTCCTCGGCCGGCTTCGACTCGCACGCCGGGCTCGGCGAGACACCGGTGTCCGGCGGCGCGCACACCGGCGCGGGCGTCGGCGTCGGGCAGGCGCAGCCCGCGGCCGCGTTCGCGCCGGCGGGGGCGTCGGCCGGGACCGGCGGCCAGTCGATGTCCGGGATGCCGGGCATGGGCGCGATGGGCGGCGCCCACGGCGGCGGCGGGGGCGACACCGAGCGGCGGTCGCCCGCGTACCGGATCGAGGGCGCGGTGTTCGACAACCTCGGCGAGCCCGGCCGCCGGATCATCGGCTCCCTGAACGACGACGAAGACCCGCCGACCGCGCGCCGGACCTGGTAGGAGGACCCATGACCGACATCGCCGCGCTGAAGGCCGAGCTGGCCGGCCTGGTGCGCGAACAGTCCGAGCGGCGCGCGCTGCGCGAGCAGCGGGGCGAGGAGATCAAGGCCCGCTCGCAGGAGTACATGACGAAGCAGGTCCAGGCGGCCGAGCGGTACGTCCAGCACGTGCGCGAGATGGCGCAGCGCAAGACGAAGTCGGGCTGGAGCACGGACCGCGGCACGGAAGCACCGTCGGCGTTCGACACGGACGCGTTCGGTGGCGAGCCCGGCGGAGGGTCGCCGTTCGCGCCGTCGGCCGCACCGCCGCCGTCGGCGCGGGACGAGGCCCCGCGACGGGGCCGCCGGGCCCGGGCGGCGGAGGCCGACGACGATTTCGACAACAACCCCTGGTGAGCCGTTAAGGGGGACGGCTGCGCGGCGACGGCTCCGGCCGAGCAAGCCGCCCCGGCCGTCACGGCTCCCAGAGGTCGACCGCGATCTCCCGCAGCCGCTCGGTGAACACCCCGGCCGGGCTCGCGCGCTCCAGCAGCTCGCGCAGCCCGGCCTCGAACTCCGCGCGGCGGTCGCCGAACAAGTGCGGTGCCGAGCTGGACAGCGAAAACACGCCTGCCACCACCTCGTCCACCGTCCGCGTCACGACCCGCCCCGGGACCGTGAACCGCCGCGGCCCGCGGAACCCCGCGCCGCGGTAGATCTCCGGCTCGCCGCCCGGCGTCCCCCGCGGCAACGTCCCCTGCCCGGCCCGCCGCACCGCCCCGAGGTACTCCCGCACCAGCTCGGCGATCTCCACCCGCGGCACCGATCCGACACCCTCGTGCGTCGCCGCGTGGACGTGGGCGCAGACCCCGCCCGGGGCCAGCATCCCGCGCACCGCCGCGGCGACCCTCGGCCGGTCGAACCAGTGGAACGACTGGGCGAACGTCACCAGCCGGAACCGGCCCAGCCCGGCCGGCAGCTCCTCCGCGCGCCGGTGCACCCACCGGCAGCTCTCGGACAGCCGCCGCGCCTCCGCGAGCATGCCTTCGTCGGCGTCGAGCCCGACCGCCTCCTCGAACGACCCCGCCAGCAGCAACGTCAACGACCCCGGCCCGCAGCCGACGTCGAGCAGGCGCCCCGATCCGTCCAGGCCCAGCTCCGCCACGAACGCCTCGGCGAGCTCCGGGGGATACGCGGCGCGACCCCGCGCGTAGTACCCGGCACTGCCCGAATAGAGGGACGGATCCCACTCCCACACCTCAGCCACGCCCCCAGCGTAGATACTCGGGTGTCATGGACTCCGCGAACTGGTGGCGCGACGCCGTCGTCTACGAGGTCTACGTACGCAGCTTCGCCGACGCGGACGCGGATGGCACCGGGGATCTCGCGGGCCTGCGCTCGCGCCTGGGCTTCCTCGCCGGCCTCGGCGTCGACGCCGTGTGGACCACACCCTGGTACCGGTCGCCGATGGTCGACGGCGGCTACGACGTCGAGGACCACCGGACCCCCGATCCGCTCTTCGGCACCGACTCCGACGTGCTCGACCTGGTCGCCGAGGCGCACCGGGCGGGCTTGCGGCTGCTGATCGACGTCGTCCCGAACCACACCTCCGACCGCCACCCCTGGTTCCGGGCGGCCCTGGACGGGGGGCCCGAACGCGCCCGCTACCACTTCCGGCCCGGCCGCGGCGCCGGCGGCGAGCTCCCGCCCACCGACTGGCGCAGCGTCTTCGGCGGCCCGGCCTGGACGCGGGCGGCCGACGGCGAGTGGTACCTGCACCTGTTCGCCCCGGAGCAGCCCGACCTCAACTGGGACAACCCGGAAGTCCGGGCCGACTTCGAGGAGCTGCTGCGGTTCTGGTTCTCCCGCGGTGTCGACGGCGTCCGCATCGACGTCGCCCACGGCCTGCTCAAGGACCCCGCCTTCCCCGACCTCGGCGCGGACGACGAGGAGATCGCGCAGCCGCCGGACCGCGCCGCGCACCCGCACTGGGACCTCGACGGCGTCCACGACATCTACCGCGCCTGGCGGAAGATCGCCGGCGAGTTCGGCCCGGACCGCGTGTTCGTCGCGGAGGCGTGGGTCGACCGGCCCGACCGCCTCGCCCGGTACGTGCGCCCGGACGAGCTGCACACCGCGTTCAACTTCGACTACCTGCGCTGCGACTGGGACGCGGCCGCTCTGCGCGAGGTCGTCGACCGGACCCTCGAAGCACTGCACGCGGTCGGCGCACCCGCGACCTGGGTGCTGTCCAACCACGACGTCGTCCGGCACGTGACGCGGTTCGCCCCCGGCGGCGACCTCGCGCGCGGCCGGCAGCGGGCCCGGGCGGCGCTGCTGCTGATGCTCGCCCTGCCCGGCGGCGCCTACCTGTACCAAGGTGAGGAACTGGGCCTCGAGGAGGTCGAGGACCTGCCGGAGGAAGTGCTCGCCGACCCGACGTGGGAACGTTCGGGCCACACGCGTCGCGGACGCGACGGCTGCCGGGTCCCGCTGCCGTGGGCGGGCTCCGAGCCGCCGTTCGGCTTCGCGCCCGACGGGGTGCGGACGTGGCTGCCGCAGCCGGAGCACTGGCGGACGGCGACGGCCGAGGCGCAGGCGAGCGATCCCGCGTCGATGCTCAGCCTCTACCGGGCTGCGCTGGCCGAGCGCCGGGCGAACCCGGCGCTGGGGGACGGGACGCTGACGTGGACGCCCTCTTCTCCCGGCGTGCTGTCCTTCACGCGGGAACCGGGCTTCGGGTGCGTGGTCAACCTGTCGGCGGAACCGGTCGCATTACCGGGCGGCGACCGGGTTCTGCTGTCCGGCGTGCCCCTGGACGAGGGCAAGGTGCCGCCGGACGCCGCGGTGTGGCTCGCCAGGAGGTGACCGGACGTCGCCGGCCGGGTTGATTCGGTGGTGTGAAACCGCGAACGGTGGGGTACCCGGTCGCGTTCGCTGCCTGCCGTCCGATCCGGAGGTCGTCCGATGCCCGTCCGAACCGCCGCCCCGCCCGCCACCGACGTCGTCGGCTTGGCGCTGGAAGTCCTTGCCGCGCAAGGCATGAGCCGTCCCGCCGCGCAGACCGCCTTGAAGGCGATGGCCCAGGAGAGAGGCCTGACGGTGGCGCGGTGCGCGGCGCTGGTCGTGGCCGCCGTCGACGGGAGGATGGGCTGATGGCCGTCGCCGGCGGGTTTTCGCGCGCGGGCCACGACGACACCGCCGCCGTCGGCGGGGGCGTGCTGCTCGCCGTCGGGCTGGTCGTCGCGTTCTTCACGTGGTGGTCGTGGTGGACGGTCGCCGGGATCGCGCTGACCGCCGCCGGCGTGCTGTGGCTCACGGTGGGCAACCGGCACGAGTAACCGGCGCGCCACCGGGAAAGCCCCTCCCACACCGATCGACGAGGAGGCTTTCCGTGCCCGACCACGACGAGGACGTCATCGAACTGCTGCAGCGGCAGCACCGCGAGATCCGGGAACTGTTCGCCGCGCTGGAAAGCGCCGAGGACGACCGGCGGCCGGAGGTGTTCGCCGACCTCGTGCGGCTGCTGGCCGTGCACGAGACGGCGGAAGAACTGGTGGTGCACCCGGAGATCCGGGACCTCGAGCCCGCGGCCGGAGCGGTCGTCGACGCGCGGCTCGGCGAGGAGCACCGCGCCAAGGAACTGCTGACGACCCTGCAGAAGATGGGGCCCGCGGCCGACGGGTTCGACACGCTGCTCGTCCAGCTGCGCGACGACGTGCTCGCGCACGCCGGCCACGAGGAGCGCGAGGAGTTCCCGCTGCTGCGCGCCCACCGGCCGCCGGAGCGGCTGCGCGCCATGGCCGCGACCGCCAAGCTGGCCGAAGCCGTCGGACCGTCCCGGCCGCACCCCGGCGTCGAGAGCGCGACGGCGAACCTGGTGCTCGGCCCGCCCGCGGCGATCATGGACCGGGCGCGCGACCTCATCCGCGGCGCGCTGGGGCGGTGACGGCGGTGCCGTCCGAAGAGCCCCAGGACCCGGAGGAGTTCGCGGAGGAGGCCGGGCTCGACCCGACGCCGCAGGAGGTCGAGGAGTACCAGGAGCTGGCGAAGAAGAATCCGCCCTGGTCGTCGCCGGACTGAGTGGGTACCCCTCCGGCATGGCAGCCGGCTCCGCCCGCAAACTGCGGCGTTACCAGGAGATGCGTGACTTCGGCCGGACCGCCGAGCCGGCCGGTGGGGCCGCGGGCGGCCCGGCCGGGCACCGGTTCGTCGTGCAGCGGCACCGCGCCCGCCGCCTGCACTACGACTTCCGGCTGGAGTTCGACGGCGTCCTGGTCAGCTGGGCGGTGCCGAAGGGCCCGACGCTGGACCCGAAGGCCCGCCGGCTGGCCGTGCACGTCGAAGATCACCCGATCGAGTACGCCGACTTCGAAGGCGTGATCCCGCGCGGCGAATACGGCGGCGGGGACGTCATCGTCTGGGACCGCGGCGAGTGGCGGCCGGTCGACGAGAACCCGGCGAAGGCGATCGAAGACGGCACGCTGCACTTCGACCTCGACGGCGAGAAGCTGGCCGGGCGGTTCGTGCTCGTCCGCACGAACCGTGGCGAGAAGGACCAGTGGTTCCTCCTGCACAAGGAGGACGAGCACGCCGAAGCCGGCTGGGACGCCGAGGACCACCCGCGCTCGGTGAAGAGCGGCCGCACGAACGACGAGGTGGCGGCCGCGCCCGGCGCGCTGTGGCACGGCGACCGGCCGGCCGCGTCGGCGGAGGAGACCGTCGGGTTCACCGCCGCCACCGACGACGAGCTGGCCGCCCTCGACGACCTCGGCGCCAAGGGCAAGTGGTCGATCGCCGGCCGCGAGCTGTCCTTGACGAACCTGGACAAGGTGCTGTTCCCGCCGGCCGGGGCCGGTGAGCCGGTGACCAAGCGGGACCTGATCCGCTACTACGTCACCGCCGGCCCGGTCATGCTGCCGTACCTGGCGGGCCGGCCGCTCAACACGCACCGCTTCCCGCAGGGCGTCACCGAAACGGGCTTCTGGCAGAAGGAAGTCCCGAAGCACGCGCCCGAGTGGCTGACGACGTGGCGCAACGAGCGCGCCGAAGCGGGGGAGAGCCGGCGGTACGTCGTGGCGGACAGCGTCGCGACACTGGCGTGGCTCGCGAACTACGGCGCCCTGGAGCTGCACGCCTGGACGTCGCGCGCCGCCGACGTCGACCACCCGACGTGGGTGCTGTTCGACATCGACCCGGGCCCGGAGACGTCGTTCGCCGAGGTCCTGGACCTGGCGCGGCTGCACCGCACGGCCCTCGACCACCTCGGCCTGACCGGGCGGCCGAAGGTGACCGGCCAGCGCGGGATCCAGGTGTGGGTGCCGATCGCGCCGCACTGCACGTTCGAGCAGACGCGGGCGTGGGCGGAAACCGTGTCGAAGACGATCGGGCGGGTCCTGCCGGACCTGGTGAGCTGGGCGTGGTCGAAGGACAAGCGCCGGGGCCGCGCCCGGCTCGACTACACGCAGAACGTGCTGAACAAGACGCTGGTGGCGCCGTACAGCGTCCGCCCGCGGCCGGGCGCGCCGGTGTCGGTGCCGCTGGAGTGGGACGAGCTGGACGACGACGGCCTCACCCCGGACCGCTGGACGATCCGGGACGTCCCGAAGCGGCTGGCGAAGCACGGCGATCCGTTCGCGGCGCTGCTCGGGATCGAGCAGAAGCTGCCGGGCCTGTAACGCGCTCGTGAGTGAGAAACAGGGTTCGAACACTGTTTCTCACTGACGAGGGCGTCAGGCGTGGACCGTTTCGAGCTGCCGGGGTTGCAGCCGGTCGAGGTCGGGGCGGGAGAGATGCGGCCGGCCACCCGCGTGCTCGGTCGTCGCCGCGGCCGCCGCCACCGCCAGGCACGCCGCCGTCTCCAGCGGGCGGCGGCGGGTCAGCGCCGCCGTGAACGTCGCGACCAGCGCGTCGCCCGCGCCGGTCGGGTCGACGACCTCGGTCTCCACGTGCGGCACGAACCACGACTCCGCCGGGCCCGCGAACAGGTTTCCCTGCCCGGCCACCTCCAGCACGACCAGCGACGGCCCGCGGTCCCGCAGGTCGGCCGCCGCGCGGGCCGCGCTCGCGACGTCGTCCACCGGCTGCCCGGTGAGCAGCTCGGCCTCGTGCCCGTCGGCGCGCACGACGTCGGCCAGGGCGAGCAGCTCGTCGGCCCGGTCCTCGGGGGCCCCGTCCAGGACGACCCGCGTGCCCGCGGTGTGCGCGAGCCGCGCCGCCAGCAGCGCGGCCGGGGCCGGCTGCTGCAGCTGGACGATCAGCGAGCTCGCCGCCGAGATCGGCGCGGACGCGGCGAAGACGTCGGTCTCGGTCAGCAGCGTCCCCTCCGGGACGTGCTCGAGGTAGCGGCGGCGGCCGTGGGCGTCGACGACGTCGATCAGCAGCGCCGTCTCGGTGCCCGGCCGGCGGACCACGTGCGACGTGCCGATCCGGTCGGCGCGGGCCTGCGCGCGCAGGGCGTCGCCGGTGCGGTCCCGGCCGACCACGCCGACCAGCGACACGGCCACGCCGAGCTGGCTCAGCGCCACGGCCTGGTTGGCGCCCTTCCCGCCGAGCATCTCCTTGCGATGCCGCACCGGTGCCGAGGAGCCGGCGTCGGGCGCGTCCGGGACCTCGACCACCAGGTCGCGGGCGATCTGCCCGACGACCACGACTTCGCTGTACATCACCGGTACCGCCCGTCGGTCATGACGCCTCCTCGGTTGGCGAAGATCGGCTACCCCGTTCCGGCCGGGGGATAAACCGCACGTTCGGGTCGCGCGGCCGGCGTCACCGGGTGATCCGGCGTTGCCCCGGACGGCGGTACCGGTTCGTCCGCGCTCCGGAGGTGGATCGGCGCGTCTTCGGGTAAATCAGGGGGACGGCGACACGGGTGAGAGCGGAGGTTCGGGTGACCGAGACGTTGATGAACGCGGCGGACCGGTGGAGACCGCTGACCGACCTGCTGGGCGCGCTGCTCGAGCGGATCACCGGCGAGCTGCCGGGCTGCCTCGGCGCGGGGCTCACGGTGGCCCAGGGCGGTCGCCCGCCGCGGGTGCTGGCCGCCGCGGGCGTCGCCGCCGACCTGCTGCCCGTTTCGCTGGCGCAAGGCGGGCCGGTCGCCGTCGCGGCCGCCGGCGGCGAGCCGGTGACCACCGACGACCTCTTCGCCGACGGACGCTGGCCGGGGCTCTCCGGTGCCGTCGCGGCCACGGGCCGGCCGGAACTCGGCGCGATCCGCGGTGCGGCCGCCCTGCCGGGCCTCTGGGAGGACACCAGCGCGTTCGTGCTGTCGGCGGTGTTCGACCGGCCGCTCGACGCCGCGGTCCTGAGCGTCCTGCGGCGTTACGAAAAACTCACCGAGACGACCCTGGTGGTCGCCCAGGCCGCCACTGCGGGCGACCCCGACCAGACGCTGGACTTGCTGGCTTCACGCGCCGCCATCGAGCAGGCGAAAGGCGTGGTCATGGCGGTCCGGCGGTGCGCCCCGGACGAGGCCTGGCAGACGCTGCGCCGGGCCAGCCAGGAGTTCAACGTGAAGGTCCGCGAGCTGGCCGTCGCGCTGGTCGAGCACGTCGGCGGTCCCGCGCCCGGGCCCGAGGGCGCTCCGGAGATCCGCCCCGGCGCCCCGGCCCGGCACGCGGCCGAACGGCTCTGGTCGGCGTTCACCGCGGAATAGGGCGTTTCCGTTTCGGCGGTTTGGGTATCAAGACCCCGACCTTGATCACCCCACCCGCGACGCCGGCCCCGGGCGCCGGCGCGGAAGGCCTGCCGAACCCGTGTCCCCCACGTCCCCGGTTCCGACCCGGTCCGCGCCGCTCACGGCGCGCCGGACGGAGTACCGCCCCGGTCTGCTGGTGCTGACCTTCGCCGGCGAGATCGACGCCCTGACCCTGCCGATCCTGGAACGTGAGCTGGCGGCGTCCCCACCGGGGACGACGGTGGTCGACCTCACGCAGGTGGCGTTCCTCGGCCTGGCCGGCGCCCGCGCCCTGGCGGCCGCCGCGCAGCTCGCGAGCACCGAGGGCGGGCGGTTCGGGGTGGTGGCGAACAGCCGCACGCTGGCCCGGCTGTTCCGCGTCACGGGGCTGGCGGCGGTCGTCCCGATGTTCGCGTCGTTGTCCGATGCGCTGCGCGAACTGTTGGCGGTTCGCGACGCCGCGAGCTGAGCGCCGCCGGTCCGGAGGGGCCGGTTCCCCGTGTAGTGAATGACTCATTCCTGTCGCCTGGCGACAGGAATGAGTCATTCACTACGCACAGCTCACGTTCAGCGCGGGACCCAGCGGGCCACCAGGACCCCCGCGTCGGACCTCAGCTCACCGCCGGCGTGCGCGACGACCGCCTGCGTCAGCAAGCGCGCGGTCTCCGGCGGCAGCGCCTCGCCCGCCAGGCACTCAGCCACCCGCTCCCGTCCGAACGGCGTCCCCGCCCGGTCGGCCGCCCCGGTGAGGCCGCGCGAGTACAGCGCGAGCACGTCGCCGGGGCGCAGCCGCGCCTCCGTGGCCCGCGGCGGCCGCTCGAACCCGGTGGCCACCGCGCCCGTTTCCGGCAGCACGGCGCCGCCGCGGACGATCAGCGGCGGCGGGTGCCCGGCGTCGAGCCAGCGCGCCGCGCCGGTCACCAGGTCCAGCTCCGCGAGCACCCCCGTGACGGCCGCACCGCGGCCGACCGCCGCGTACTGCTCCTCCAGCGAAGCCCCGTCGCGCCGGGCCGCGCGGTAGGCCGCCAGCGCGTTCACCACCGCGTAGCTCGGGTCGCCGGTGCGCGGGCCGGCATCGAACATCGCCAGCCGCGCCCGCCGTTCCGAGAGCGCGTAGTCGAATGCGACCCCGCACAGGTCGTACGCCGGCTGGACGCTCGCGCCGACGACCACGCTCTCGGTCGCTCCGGTCAGCGGCGGCAGGCTCTGCCACAGGAGTTCGGCGGGGGACCCGCGGTGGCGCCGGCGGCGGCGCACGTCGAGACCGTCGCCGTACTGGGTCGTGATGGTCACCAGGTGCCCGAGCAGCGAGCTCAGCCAGTGGCACTGTTCCCGCAGCACGGGGTCGTCGGGGTCGGCGCCGTCGGTGGGGACGATCTCCAGCACGCCGAGCCGTTCGACGCCGTCGAGCAGCACCGTCCAGAGGGTGGGGCCGGGGCCGTCGCGCGTCACCGCGGTCCCCGCGCGGCGGAAGACGTCGCCGGCGACCGTGGTGGCGATGTCCAGCTCCGCGGCCGAGTCCGCGCGCACGAGCGTCCGCTGGTCGTAGTCGGCGAGGTAGACACCGATCCGCAGGTCGAGCGCCCGGCCCGCCGCGGCGACGACGGCGGGCAGCCGCTCGGGTGGTGCCCGGTGGGCGCCTTCGAGGAGGTCGACGAGCGCCTTCAGCGGGCCGTGCAACGGCTTCCCGTCGCGGACCGAATGGCTGTAGGGCGCGCGGGGCGGCCCGGCCAGCTCGTCGAGCCGCTCGTTGACGGCGTGGGCGAGCATGTCGCGGTCGACGCGGGGCAGCGTCGTCAGGGCGTTGAGGTAGGCGTCCAGCTCCAGCAGGCTCTGGCTGCCGCCGAGCGCGAAGTACCGCATCCACAGCTGTTCCAGGGTCAGGCCGCTGCGGGCGAAGCAGGCGGTGAGCAGCCGTTGCTGTTCGCCCTCGGGCAGGAAGCGCATCGGCGGCTCACCTTCCCCGCGGCGCGAGCAGCCCGGTGGCGGCCTCGGCCGGGCTGAGGCCGTCCGCGCGGGCCAGCGAGAGCAGGCGGTCGAACGCGGCGTCCTCGTCGAGGCCGTCGCGGCCCATGAGGAACCCCTTCGCCATGGTGACCAGGTCGCGGTCGCGGAGGGTGTGCTTGAACTGCTCGCTGAAGCGGCTCGCCCGCTCGTAGGCGCGGGCGTTGGCGACCAACGTGGCGGCGCGGGCGGCGAACGACGCCAGGGTCTGCTCCTCGGCGTGGCCGAACGCGCCGGCGGTCGTCGCGTAGATCTTGATGGCGCCCTGGCAGCTGTCCTCGGCGACGAGCGGCGTGGTGAGCACCGAACGCAGTCCGGCGGCGGCCGCCGCGGCGCACCACCGCGGCCAGCGCCGTTCGGTGGTGACGTCGTCGATCCGCATCGGCGAGCACTCCGCGAGCGCGGCCATGCAGGGGCCTTCGCCGAGCTGGTACTGCAGGGTGTCGGCGTCGCGCACCAGCGGGCTCGACGCGCTGGTCGTGGCGGGGTGGCCTGCGTCGTCGACGAGCGTCACCCCGGCGCCGGCCGCTCCGGCGATCGTCTTGCCCGCGAGCGCGACGACGAGTTCGAGCACCGAGTCGACGGTCTCGCGCGACAGCAGCAGCCCCGACATGCGCGCGGCGACCGCCGCCAGCTCACCGTCCAGCGGCAGCCCGGCCGCCTGCTCAGTCGCCATGGCCGCTGAATACCAAAGGGAGGCCGCGGTCAAACCTGCACATGGCGGGGCGCGAAGTGGGTACCCGGACGGCTTCGGCGCACCAGCGGGAGGAGCGGACATGGAACTGCCGGAGCCCACCACGACGGCTACGTCGCCGCTCGACGACGTCACCGGGGCGTTGGAGGCCCTCACCGCCGTCCTGCGGCAGGAAGACGACTTCCGGATCCTGCTGCGGCACGTGTGCCTGCAGGTGCGCCAGGCCGTCCCGGGGGTCGCCGAAGCGTCCATCACGCTGGTGCGCGCGGAGGAGCCGCACACGGCGTCCGCGACCGCGGCCACCGTGGGCGAGCTCGACGCCGACCAGTACCGCCTCGGCGACGGCCCGTGCCTGGAGGCGGTCCGCAGCGGCAAGATCGTCCGCACGTCGGTGACCGACGCGATCGAGCGCTGGCCGTCGTTCGCGAGCGGGGCGACGGAAGCGGGCTTCGGGAGCTTCCTGGCGGCGCCGCTGGTGGCGGACGAGGAGTACACGGGCGCGATCAACTGCTACGGCCGGCAGGACGACGGCTTCGAGGAGATCGAAGCGCAGCTGCTCGAGCTGTACACGACGGCGGTGGAAGCGGTGTTCCGCGTGTACCACCGGTACGTGGAGGCCCGCGAGACGGCCGACCACCTGCGGGCGGCGCTGACGTCCCGAGCGGTCATCGACCAGGCCAAGGGCATGCTGATGGCAATCCGCCGCATCGGCGCGGACGACGCGTTCGCGGTGCTGGTCGAGCAGTCGCAGCGGGAGAACGTGAAACTGCGGGAGATCGCCGAGCGGTTCGTGGAGCGGGTCGTTTCCAGCGGCGCCGTTTGACGGGCGAAGGTGATCATGGAACCGGTGCGGGAGGCGCGCTGGTACATCGTCGGTCCGGGCATCAGGAGCGCACGAACGTCCAAGTCACGGGGATGGTGCCCAAGCCGGGATCGGCCAGCTGGGCGAAGGCCGGGGCGCTGAGGTCGATGTGCGCGCTGTCGCAGCTCGGGCACTTGTCGACCACGGGGACGGTGATCGTCCGGCCGTCGTGGGAAACCCGGATGGACACGCCCCGGCACAGCGGGTCGTTGTTCGGGTTGGCGGCGGCCCTCGCCGGCACGACGCTGGTCACCGTCAATCCCGCGCTGCGCGAGGAGGAGCTGCGGCACGTGCTGAGCCAGTCGCAGGCGGCCGGGATCTTCCTGGTGGCGGACTACCGCGGCAACCCGATGGCGGCGACGCTCGACCGGGTGCGTCCCGGCCTCCCGCACCTGCGGGAGGCGAAATCGGCGAAGTGTGCACCCGCGGCTACCACGTCATGACCGGCTACCACGGCCGGCCCGACCAGACGGCCGAGGTCATCGACCAGGCGGGCTGGCTGCACACGGGCGACCTCGCCACCATGGACGAGCGCGGCTACCTCCGCATCGAAGGCCGCGTCAAGGAAATGATCATCCGCGGCGGCGAGAACAGCTACCCCCGGGAGATCGAACACGTCCTGCTCGGCCACCCGGCCGTGCACGAGGTCGCGGTCGTCGGCGCCCCCGACGCCGAATGGGGCGAACAGG
>NZ_JBGDMD010000019.1:0-93555 GCF_041679295.1 Amycolatopsis kentuckyensis
GCGCGTTGCGGCTCAGGTGGCCGCCGTGGGCCACGATGCCGTCAAGAATCTGCTGCTCAGAGAGCCCGCTGAGGCGTATCGCGTAGTTCAGCCGCTCGGGGAGCGTAGTCCCCGGCTCGTGGTCGTTCGGTGTGGTCAACGCGCGCCTCTCTTGAGCCTCCCCCGGCGACCGTCCGTGTCACTCAAAGTGAACACGGCGTCCCAGATGTCACATTTAGTTGACAGTCTAGCCGGGGACGTAACGCAGGACCAGGCGGTCGCCAGACCCGTTGCGCACGCACACAGACGCGGCCGTCGACCAGACTTCATAACAATTAATTTCGAATCCGAAATCGGGTTTCAGAAGAGGCTATAGCCGTATTTAAGCCGCTCCCTTGGAATTGAGTTCGACGGAATCAGGCACGGATTCCACGAACCCCGGAGGGGCGAATGCAAGGGGAAAACAGCACGCCGTGGCCCTCGGTCGAAGAGCTGGCGAAGCTTCAGGCCGGCCCGGTCGAACCGACCACCGAGCAGCGGCAGTACGCGCAGATGCTCGGCGGCTTCTACGTCGCCTACCAGCAAGCCGGGTTCAGCGTGGGACAGGCGTTCGCCCTGGTCGTCGAGCAGAACCGCGCGACGTTCGGCGGTGCCCGATGACCGTGACCACCGTCGAGTCCCGCGTCTGCGACGTCCCCAAGTGCTCCACCGCGCTGCGAGCCGACTCCCCCGCCGTCATCTGCTCCGCGCACCTCGCCCGGCTCCGCGAGGCGCTGCGGTCGCTGTACGAGCACGGGATCGACGTCCGCGGCGCGAAGATGCCGACCCTCGCCGAGGAGGTCCGGATCACCGCCCAGCGCGAGGGCCGCGGCGCGAAGGTCTCCATCGGCATCTCCGTCCGCTCGACCGAGCCGCAGGCGCCGCTGGCCGACCACCGCGCCGACAACGCGCTGCGCGACCTGCAGACGGTCCTCGTCTCCTGGATCCGGTACCTGCACGACACGCTGATGCCGACCGCGGTGTGCGTGGGCGTGTTCGACGGCGAAGGCCTGCGCCGCGTCGCCCACGGCTACCAGCACCAGCCGCGGTGCGCCCGCACCATCGAAGGCATGGCCGAGTACCTGGCGCTCCGCCCGTCGTGGCTCTCCGAGACCGACGAGGCCGGCAACCTCTACTCGATGATCATGAACGAGATCAACCGCTGCTGGCGAGCGATCGACCGGCGCCCGGACCGCCAGTACCGCGGCAAGTGCGTCGCCGGCGACCTGGACGACGGGCTGTGCGGCGGCGACGTGTTCGGCTGGCCGGACCGCAAGCTCGCACGCTGCTCGGCGTGCGGCGAGACCTACGACTCCGACGAGCGGTTGAAGTCGATGCTGTTCCGGGCGATGGGCCAAGAGCTGACCGCAGCCGAGATCTCGAAGGCCGTTCCCCAGCTGCTGCCGTTCCGCGACTCGCTCAGCGTGCAGACGATCCACACCTGGGCCCGCAACGGCCGGCTGGTCGCCCGGCGCCGCAACGGGCGCGGCTGGCCGCTGTACTCGGTGCGCGAGGTCGTCGACCTGGCGCTGGCGACGCCGACGCGGAACCGGCGGCCGCGACACGCCGAGGAAGTCTCGGCCGTGGCGTGATCGACTCCCCGCGTGTCTAAATAGGCGCCTACGCGACGGGAGACGTGTACCCAAACCGCGAAACGGCCGCCCCTCAGCTCCGGGGGCGGCCGTTTCTGTCGGTCCCGGAGCTCACCTTCGAGCGACGATCCGGCCGTCGACGACCTCGATCCAGACACACACGTCCTCGGCCAGCTGGTCGTACTGGGCCGCGGTGAGCCCGCCGGGCGGCAACGCCATCCAGGCCGGCATCACCAATGCCTGCTGCACCCCGGCCGAGGTGACACCGGGGAACGCACCGACGATCTCGTCAGCCGTCATCCCAGCGAGCGCAAGGGCCTGGACCACGGCGACGGGCACGGGCGCCTGACCAGTGCAGGGCAGCCCGTCGAGCACGCTAGCGCTCACGACGATGGCGTCGAGGTTCACGCCCCGAGCCTAAGCGGGACGGTTCTGTCGGTCCCGACCGCTACGGTGCTCCACCGAGGACTTTGTCAGCCTCAACGGACGCGGGGGCGCTGCCTTTGTGGGGACTTGGGCAGCGCCCCGCGCCCGGCCTCACCTCAGAAAAGGCCCAACTCGTGCAGCTTGAGGTAGGCGGCGAAGGCTCCGCCGCCTCCGAGCAGGAGCCAACCGAGGTACTTCAGGACAGCAAAGGCACGTTTCGCGTGATCTTCATCTTCGATGAAGATCGAGACGTACCCAGCGCACGCCAGCAGAACGATGAGCAGGCTGATCAGGGTGTACAGCAGTGCCGAAAGCACGGTCGCTCCACTCGGCCTGACCTGGCAGCCGCTGGGCTCGGCTTTCAGGTCAGGTGTAGGTGGGGTTCCGGTGCTCCTGGCTGACGCACAAAGCGGAGTAATGCAGGCCCAGTACCTCATCGGCGTTAACTCCGTTGCGCTACCTGTAGTTAACGCAAAGTAGGCCAACACCTGAGGTCTTTTTATTTACTCTAGCCCGCTGCCGCTCGCGGCTTGCCCTGGCGGGGGACTCCGGGGGCTGGTGGGCGGCACCCCGCTAGCCCCCGGGCCAACTACTCGAGCAAGGGGGTGGCGGTGAGCAGCGAATACGTCTCGACCAGGGACATCCCGCTCGGCGAGCTGACGAAGTACCCGGGGAACGCCAAGCGCGGCGACGTCGGGAAGATCCGCGAGTCGATCAAGCGCAACGGCCAGTACCGCGCGCTGGTCGTCCGCCAGGCCGACGACGGCCAGCTGGTGATCCTCGCCGGGAACCACACCTTCGAGGCGATCCGACAGGAGCGGCACACGACGGCGCGGTGCGAGGTCATCACCTGCGACGACCAGACCGCGCTCCGGATCAACCTGGTCGACAACCGCACCAGCGAGCTGGGCGGCTACGACGACGACGCCCTGGTCCACCTGCTGTCCTACCTGGACGAGGACTACGAGGGCACCGGATGGACGCAGGAGGCCGTCGACCGGCTGCTCGAACCGCCCGACCTCGGCGACGACGACGAGGACAAGGAGTCGCCGGCCGGGGTCGGCGAGCCGGTCGTGGCGTACCAGTTGGTGTTTGACGACGAAACGCAGCAGGCCCGCTGGTACGCGTTCGTGCGCTGGCTCAAGCGCGAGTTCCCCGGCGCAGAGACGCTGGGCGAGCGGCTGGTGGAGTTCTTCGACGCCCGGGTACCGGGGATCGGCGGTGCCGACCGGTGACCAGGGTGAAGCGGTTCATCGACGCGAACGTGCTGGAGGAGGCCCGCCGGCGAATCCACCACATCTACGACCTGGTCGACAACGTCGTGGTCGCGTTCTCCGGCGGCAAGGACTCCCTCGCGCTCCTGCACCTGACGTGGGAGGTCGCGCAGGAACGCGGCCTCACCTCGGTCAACGTGGCGTTCCGCGACGAGGAGGTCATCCCGGACACCGTGCTGTCCTTCGTGGACACCTACCGGCAGCTGCCGTGGGTGAACATGACGTGGTTCGCGGTGCCGCTGATCTCCTCGAAGTACGTGCTGGGCAAGACGTCCCGGTACATCCAGTGGGACCCGAACCGGGAGCACGTGCGGCCGAAGCCGGCGTGGGCGACGACGCTCGACGACCTCGGCTACCCGCCCGACACCGTGTTCTCCCAGCTGACGATGGACTCGGTGCTCGCGGCGCCGTACAAGGGCAAGGTCGCGATCATGACCGGCGTCCGGGCCGCCGAGTCGCTGATGCGCTGGCAGTCCTCGGTGGTCAAGCTGAACGAGAACTACATCTGCGCGTCGAGCACGCCCAAGGCGTCGCTGTGCAAGCCCCTGTTCGACTGGCAGGAGAACGACATCCTGCGCTACTTCTACGACCAGGGCATCCGGTACTGCCCGATCTATGACGCGCAGGCCTGGGCCGGGAACGCGCTGCGGGTCGCGACGCCGCTGATCCCCGAGTCGGCGAAGGCGCTGCACTACCTGCGCGCCACCGAGCCGGACTTCTACGACGCGGTGATGAAGGTCTTCCCGGAGATGGCGCTGCAGGAGCGGTACCACGCGGAGATCGACCGGGCCGGCATCCTCGCCCGCTACGCCGAGTCGTGGGACGGCATCGAGCAGTGGATCGTCGACCACTTCGACGAGGCCGCGGAACTGGCCAACGCGATGAAGGCCCTGGCGCGGGTGAAGGTCGCCGCCCGGCGCGCGCCGGACAGCTTCCCCCTGCCCTACGTGCTCAAGCAGTTCACCAGCGGCGCGTACAAGCGGCGGATCTTGCCGCAGGCCTTCGCCGACCAGACGAAGTCCGACCAGGCGAAACGGGGGACGCGAGGATGACCACGACGCTCGAACCGACCCCGGCCGGCGCGGACCCGCTCGACCACATCCGGTGGGTGGACGCCGACCAGCTCGACGCGAACACCTGGAACCCGAACCGGGTGCACGGCACCGAGCTCAAGCTGCTCGCCCGCTCGATGCTGACCACCGGGTGGATTCAGCCGCTGCTGGTGAACCCGGACGGGCTGATCATCGACGGCTACCACCGCTGGCGGCTCTCCTCGAGCGGCGGCGCGGACGGGCACGGCAAGTGGAAGCGTCTCGCGGCCCAGGTGCGGGAGCGCTGGGGCGGCCGGGTGCCGGTCGCGGTGCTCGACGTCGACCGGCCCACCGCCATGCTGATGACGATCCGGATCAACCGCGCGAAGGGCACCCACGTCGCGGTGTCGATGAGCGAGATCGTCCGGGAGCTGATCGCGGAGCACGCGATGGACCCGCAGGAGATCGCCACCGAAATGGGCGCGACGCTCGACGAGGTCAACCTGCTCGCGCAGGACGGCGTGTTCGCGGTGAAGGGCATCAAGGACTGGGCGTACAGCCCAGCCTGGTACCCGGCGGAGGACGGCCGGCGGCCGGGACGCTCGTGAGGTTCGACGACCCCTCGTACGTCGACGCTTGGGGGCGCGCCGGCGTCTTCCCGCGGATCCACCAGGGCATCGTCCAGCACGTGCTCACCGAGACCGAGCCCGTCGACGGGCACGTGCTCGACCTCGGCGCGTGCACTGGTCTGCTCGGGCGCCAGCTGGCCGACAACGGCTTCACGGTGTTCGCGGTGCAGGAACCCGGCCCGGCGCACGACCTCGGTCGCGGCCGCGGCGTGTTCGACCCGATCCCCGTGCTGGACCTGAGGGTCACCCCGGACACGATCGGCACGCTCGTCGCGTGGATCGAGCAGGTGGACGTCCGCACCGTGATCGCGCGCCGGGTGTTCCCCGAGCTGTGGGACGCCCTCGGCGGCAAGGCCGGGTTCGACCAGCTCGCCGAAGGCCTCGCCGACGCGGGCGTCGAGCGGATCTTCCTCGAAGGGCGCGCGGTGTCCAGCCGGACGACGCACCCGCTCGGCGACGCAGCCCGCGAGGTCGCCGCGCTCGCGCCGACGTGGCGGGGCCGCGTACGGGGCACACTCGGCACGTTGGAACGCGCGTAGTTGATCTGTCGGTGGGGCCGGATATCGTTGCTACGTCAGCAACGCACTCGATCCGAAAAGGACAGTCCCGTGGGCCTTTCCTCGTACAACGGCCATTCCGGCGAGAAACGCGAACGCGTTCAACGGTGGCTCAACCAGCAGTTCGACGCCGGCGCGCTGCCGCGGCCGTCCGCGTGCGCCGCGTGCGGCCAGACCGAGGGCGTGCTCGACGCCCACCTGGAGAACTACGACGAGCCGGAAACGTTCGTCCCGCTGTGCGTGATCTGCCACCTCGCGCTGCACTGCCGGTTCCGCAACGCCGCCGGGTTCGTCGAGTACCGGGGCCGCGTCGCGGCGGGCTACCAGCACCCCGCCGTGCTCGACCGGCGCACCGCGCTCGGCGAGCTCCAGCGGACGGTGATGAAGGGGGTGTTCCCCGGCATCGTCCGGCCGGACGCGCCCGGCGCGACGTTCCTCGACTCGCTGCGCGTGCCCCAGCCCGCCCAGCTCTGGTAGGTGCTCGACCGCGAGGGGGTGACCTCTCGTGGGTGCGTCGAAGGCGCAACGCGCGGCGACCGCGAAGCGGCGGGCCGACGCGATCAAGCTGCGGATGGCCGGCCTCGACTACGAGACGATCGCCGAACGGCTCGAGTACTCGTCCCGCCAGGCCGCGCAGAAGGACGTCCAACGCGCGATGACGGCCTACGTCCAGGAGGCGTCCGCCGCGGTCGAAGAGCTGCGGCACACCGAGCTGATGCGGATCGACCGGCTGCAGGCCGCCGCGTGGCCCGCGGCGATGAAGGGTGACCTGCTGGCCATCGACGCCTGCCGGCGGCTGATCGTCGAACGGCGGAAGCTGCTCGGCCTGGACCGCCCGCCGCGGATCGAGGTGATCACCCTTGACGCCGTCGACGAGGAGATCCGGAGGCTCGAAGCCGAGCTGGCGGCCGCCGAGCAGCCTGGCGGAGTTGAAGCTGGAGAAGCTTCACCTTTTGCGGACGCTGAAGGCTGAGCAGGAGCGCCGCGAAACCGCCCGGCTCCGCAGCGTCGACGTGTTCGCCGCGCTCGGGTACGTCCCGACACCGCGCCAGCAGGAGTTCCACGCGGCCACCGAGTTCGACGTGTTGTACGGCGGCGCGGCCGGCGGCGGCAAGACCCGCGCGCTGCTGATGGAAGGCCTTCGGGCGTGCGTCCGCTATCCCGGCCTGCGGGTCGGCGCGTTCCGGCGGACGTACCCGGAGCTCGAGGAGAGCCTGCTCGCCGAGCTGGCCGAGGTCGGGTTCGCCCGCGAGCTCGGCGCGGCCTGGAACGGCACCAAGTACAACCTGTCGTTCAGCAACGGGTCCCGGCTGATGTTCCGCTACGCGGAGACCTTGGCGGACGCCACGAGAAGGCAGGGCGGTCAGTACCAGCTGCTGCTGTTCGACGAGCGGACCCTCACCCCACCCAACGTCGTGTCCTTCTTGGAGTCGCGGCTTCGGTCCGGCCGGGAGGACGTCCCCGTGCTCGGCATCCGGTCGGGAACCAACCCGGGCGGCCCAGGGCACGGGTTCGTGAAGGACCGGTTCATCGCGCCAACGCTGTACGGCACGAAGACCTATACCGACGTCCGGCGCCGCGAGGTGCGGTTCATCCCCTCGAAGCTGTCGGACAACCCGCACGTGAACGCCGAGTACGCGCACGACCTGGACGCGCTGCCCGAGCAGCTGCGCGCAGCGTTCCGCGACGGCAACTGGGACACCTTCGCCGGGCAGGCGTTCAGCGAGTGGTCGTTCGACCGGCACGTGGTGAAGCCGGTGACGCTGCCTGCGAGCTGGCGCCGCTACAACGGCATCGACTGGGGTTTCTCGAACCCGTGGTGCGTGCTGTGGGCCGCGGTCGACGAGGACGACCGGGTCTGGGTGTACCGCGAGGTCTACGCCAAGCGCGTCGGCGAGCGCGACCAGGCGCGGCGAATCCTCGCCGCGGAGGCGGCCGGTGAGCACGTTGGGGTGCGCTTCGGCGACGACGCGATGTGGGCGACCCGCGGCGACGCGAAGCCCATCTCCGACGTCTACGCCGACAACGGGGTGTACCTCACCCCGGCCGGTAAGGGCGGCCGCGTCCCGGGCTGGCAGCGCGTGCACTCCTACCTCGGCGAGGGCCCGGCGTGCGTGCTGCACCGCGCGATGGGCTGGGAGACCTGCCCACGGCTGCACGTGTTCGAGACCGTCGAGAACCTGATCCGGACGTTGCCGACGCTGCCGCACGCGACGACCGGCGACCCCGAGGACATCGACACCGCGGCCGAGGACCACGCCGCGGACGCCCTGCGGTACCTGCTGATCAACCTCGGCGGCGGCCCCGAGTTCGTCCCGGCCCCACCGGGTGAGAACGAGCCGGGCCCCGTGCTGCCGATCGGCAACTACGCCTACCGCGCCGACAACCGACCCGGCTGGTCCGGGGACACCGACACCCCGCGCGGAGCGGTGGTCACCGCCGACGACATCTGAACAAGGAGGTGCGCGATGGCCTTCTGGTCCAGCTGGTTCCGCCGCGGCGAGCAGGTCGAAGAGGCGAAGGCGCCGGCCGCGCTGGCGCGGCCCGCCGCGCCGCGCCGCGGCTACGAGTACGGCGTCGGCCCCGGCGGCATGACCGAGGCCAACCAAGGCATCGGCACCGCAACACAGACCGACCGGCGCAGCCTGATGCAGCAGCTGTACGAGGCGTTCCTGGCGTGCCCGTGGTCGTGGGCGTGCACCAACGCGATCGCCCGCACGATCACCGCCGGAGGGCTGGTCACCGACTGGGTGAACGACGAAGGCGAAGGCGACCAGGAGAAGCCGGAGAAGCCGGCGAACGTGCTGGCACTGGAGCGGCTGCTCGACTTCTGCAACCCGCGCGAGGACATCCGCCAGCTGCTCCGCTCGACGATCGCGGACCTGCTGGTGTTCGGCGACGCGTTCATCGAGGTCGTCTGGCTCGGCCGGGTACCGGTGGCGCTGTACACGCTGGACGCGCCGAGCGTGTTGCCGATCGCCGACCAGCACGGCGAGATCACCGCGTACGTCCAGGTGACCGACCAGGGGCAGCGCGCCGAGTTCGCGCCGCACGAGGTGATCCACATCAGCCTCGACGCTCCCCGCTCGGGGATGTTCGGGGTGTCCCCGACCGAAGCGGCGCTGCTGCCGATCACGACCTGGCTTTTCACGGCGGCAACGTTGAAGGAGACCTACCGCAAGGGGAACCCGCCGAACATCCACGCAGACCTTCCCCGGGACATGGCCCCGGCCGAGGTGACGAAGTGGACCGCGCAGCACATGACCCGCGTGGTCGGGCCGCGGAACATCGGCACGCCGATCACCACCAAGGGCGGCGGCACGATCCACGAACTCCAGCAGGCGAAGATCTCCGAAGCGCTGGACACGCTGTCGCAGAAGCGCGACGAGATCCTGGCTTGCTACGGGGTCCCGCCGGCCGAGGTTGGCGTGATCGAGTCCGGCAACCTCGGTGGCGGCACTGGCGAGTCTCAGCGCAAGAGCTACGAGGTCAACACCTGCGACCCGATCGCGGCGATCGTGCTGGAGAAGCTGGTGTCGGCGCTGGTGATCGGCGGGTTCAACATCACCGGCTGGACGCTGAAGTTCCAGCAGGTTGACATGCGCGACTCCAAGGTGATCGAGGAGATCCGGGAGAAGCGGGTCACGACCGGTCTGTGGACCCTCAACCGGGCCCGCGCCGAGGTCGGCGAACCGCCGGTCCCCGGTGGCGACGAACCGGTGTTCGTCGTCGGAACGAGGATGTTCCTGTGGCGCGACGTCATCGCCCACGGGCAGGCGCAGATCGCCGCGATGCTGCGCGGGACGTCGCTGGAGGCCGGCGAACCGGCCGACGAGAAGACGCCCGTGCAGCTGGTGCATCCGGAGCCCGAGCCGGTCCCGGACGAGCTGAAGCCGTTCGCCGGGGAGCCCGGCGAGGAGCAGCCCGACGACGTCGGCGCCGGGGGCGAAGAGGACCAGGCCGGCCCCGGCGAGCCAGGTAAGGCCGGCGGCAAGAAGGACGACGCGAAGAAGGACGACGAGCCGACTGAGCTGTTCGGCGGCGACCGGGCCCGCCTCGCGGAGTTCCACAGCCGCTACCTCGCCCGCCGCGACGCCGCCCTGGCGGAGTTTGCGGCCGCCTGATGGACGACGTCGACACGGTGGCCGAGCCGGAGCCAGCTCCGGAGCGGCCGCACCCGCTGCGCGCCCAGGACGTGGCCGCGCTGATCTCGAAGGTCATCGCCTAGACCCCGCGGACGCGAGCCGCGCCGGACCTCACCCCCGTAAATGGCGGATCCGAGCGCGCCGCGTCCGCGGCCCCATGCCGCCCTGGCGAGCACCCCGTGAAGGACGAGTGCTTCCGCCAGGCCGGCCGTTCCCGGCCCCCCGATCGCGCGCACGTGCCGTGTGCGGCGGGGCGGCCGGGCTCAGCTCCCAACCCCGCTGGAGGTGCCCGTGACCGTCGGAGTCGCGCAGAAGGTCCACTACGTCGCCCAGGAGGGGGACGGCCCGCAGCAGTGCCTCGCGGCCATCGTCACCCTCGTTCCGATCGCGCCGGTGACGGACGACGACGCCAGTGCGGTGACCCTCACGGTGTTCACTCCGCGTGGTCACTTCTTCGTCGACGACATCCGGATGGATGAGGGCGAAGAGACCGACAGCCCGTACCCGCGGGTGTGCTCTGGACGGGACCACGAGGCGGGTACCTGGCACGTGCCCGTGGAGGACTGACGTGCCGCGCCGCAAGCCGTCGATCGGGAAGCGCGACGGGCAGTGGACCGTGACGATCCCGGGCTACGGCTTCGCCGCCGACGAGACCCACCGGGTCGACAGCCAGCCCGCCGGGGTCGCGCTGCTGCGCGACCGCAGCTACCCCCGGAGCATCCTCGGGGGCAGCTCACCGCGCGACATGTACGGCCCGAACTGGATGGACGGGATCGCCCCGATTCCCCGCTGGGACCCCTGCTTCAACCGGCCGGCGCGCAGGCGTTAGTCCCCGGTTACTCCCCACGCCGCGCCTTCCCGGCCGGGGACCAGCCGGTCCTCCTCATGCCAGGCGGGGACAGGGGAACCGCAGGTCAGCGACTTCCCTCCTGGGATTCCCCGGCGCGGGGACAGCGGGGAAAGCCGGGATTCACCGGTCCCCGCGACGCCTCCGCGACGCCGCGCCGACCGTTCAGTCCCCGATCACTCCCCTCCCCGCTGATCGTCCCCGCCACCACCGGACGGCAGGGCGCGAACGGCCGTGGTCCCCGCAGCGGGGACCCGCACGTCCCCGACCGCCGGTGTCCCCGGGGAGGTGTCCGTGTCCGACTTCGCCGACGCCGCCCGGCTCGCTTTCGTGTCCGGCTGGGCCGCCACCGGAGGCCCGCTCACCGACCAAGTCCGGGCCGGGTGCGCGACCGCGGTCGCGCTCGCGTGCGAGCACCACACCGAGCCCGGGGTGCTAGAGGCGACCGTCCGGCTCGGCGAGCTGGAAGGCACCTGGGCCGAGGTGTACGCCCGCCGCGAAGCCCTCGCGGCCGAACGCACCGCCCTGATCACCACTGCCTGGAAGTCACTCGCGGTGACGGTCGACGTAGCCGGGTCGGTGGCGTCGTTCCGGCGGCGGCTGTCGCTGGCGTCCGAGTCGACCGACCAGGAGGTCCGCGACCGGCACCGCGCCGAGGCGGCCGCGGCGGCGCTGCTGTTGCTGTCGGGGATCGCCGCCGAACGGCACGACCCGAGGTTCCAAGACCTCGCGCTGCTCGTCACGGACGCTCTGCGCGCGGGGTGGGCCGAGGGCCATGCGGGGGCGCTCGCGCTCGCCGCACACCAAGCCGGCTACGGGCCGCTCGACTTCGCCGCGGCTTTTGCCGACGCCTATCGCGACCATCCCGGCGACCCGGCCGCGGCCGCCGCGGTGATCGCCGGCCTTATCCGCGCGTCCGCCGCCGACGTTGCCGCCGTGCTGGCGCGGCTCGCCGACGACGGCGCCGACTACGACGCGATGGTCTCCGCGGTCTGGAACCTGCTCGGCTCCGGCGACCAGCGGGCCATCACGGTCGGCGTGGACGTGGCGATGGGCGTCGAGTTCACCCGCGCCGGCCTCGCCCTCTACCGCACCTACGGCGCCACTCTCGTCGACTTCGTGACCGTGGGCGGCGCGCAGGTGTGCCCGGCCTGCCTGGACGCCGAGGCCGCGAACCCGCACCCGATCGGGGGCGCCCCCGCGCCGCCGCTGCACCCGTACTGCCGGTGCGCCCTGATCCCCACCTCGCCGCTGACGTCCCTCGACGTCACCCGCTACCTGCTCGGAGGTCCCTGATGTCGAACTACCTGCCCTTCGGGCGGCTGGTGTGGAAGCGGGAAACCTCGGGCATCAGCTCGACGCTGACCGCGACGGTCACCTCGATGGAGTTCAGCCTGCGCGAGTTCACCGACCTGTGGCTGTCGGTCGCCGTCGCCGCCGTCGCCGGGGACACCCCGACCCTGGACGTGTCCCTGGAGATCAAGGGCGCCGGGGACAAGTGGTTCCCCAGCGGCCTCTCCGCTCCCCAGCTGACCGCCCCGGGGACGGCGCAGGCAGCTAGCGGACTGCACCACGCGACGAAGCCGCTGGTGCTCCCCGAGCGGGGACGGATCGTGCTCACGGTCGGCGGAACGACCCCGAGCCTTCAGGGCGTTGACGTGGCCTTGTATGGCCGGTGACCTGCGTGTCCCCGGCTGATTCCCCGATTCCCCGCTCGTCCCCGCGTGGTTCCCCGTCCCCCGCCGGGTCCCCGCCGTCCCCGCGCCGGCCGGGTCGGCTGCGTCCCCGTCCCCACGTCCCCGGCGGCGGGGACGACCCGCTCGCCGACGCGGACGCCGAGGAGTTCATGGATCTGCTTCTCCTCGCGCTCGACACCCCGGAGGTCCGGGCGAAGCTGCGCGAGATCTTCCCCGCCGCGGCCGCGCCGATCCGCGCGGCGACGGCCCCAGCTCGAGGAGGAGGTGCCCGCCGTGGCCGCTAGCCCGATCGCCACTGCCACCGGCATCGCGATCAAGCCGGGCATGAGCCGCAACCGGCGGCTCTACACCCGGGAGCTGATCGCCCGGATGGTCGCGCGGGCGCAGGAGCGCCTGGCCGACCCGGACGGGCTGCCGCTGACGATGCTCACCCACCACGACGCCGAGGACGACTCCACGGAGATCGTCGGGCGGCTGGTCGAGCTGTCGATGGACAAGACCGGCGCCGTGCACTTCGTGGCGGAGATGGCTCCCACGGGCACGGCCCGGGACATCCTCGACCTGATCGAGCCCGACGCAGACGGCCGCCAGTTCCTGCGCGGGGTGTCGATCCGCGGGTACTGGCTCGGCCCGGTCCGCACCGAGCCCGGCCCGGACGGCGGGCCCGTCGAGACCGGCGACGACCTGGAGCTGGACGGGCTCGATTTCACCAAGAACCCCGGTGTGGACGGCGCGCGCGTCGACGCCGTGCAGCGCACCGAACCGGCCCAGGCCGGCACCACCGAATCCGCTGGCCGCACCGTCATCCACGAGTCCGTGCAGGAAGCGCTGGTGGCCACCCCGATCCTCGAGGAGGACAGCCCCGTGACGACCCCAGCGCCCGCACCCGCGACCGACGAGCAGCCGCGCGTCACCTACGCCGACAACGGCTACACCGGCCGCGGCCAGCGGTACCCGCTCACCACGGCCACCGAGACGGTGAACGCCTGGTACGCGTTCACGCAGGAGTCGGTGACCGCCGAGTACACCCCGCCGCAGCTCAAGCGCGCCCGGCAGCGCATCGCCCGCGCTCTGGAGGGTCACGGACTCACCGCGTCGGCCGGCGTGCTCTCCGGCCCGGTTCACCAGGTCGGCGAGTCCAGCGTGCTGGAGATGTTCGGCGACGACAGCGGCGCGTTCAGCGTCGAGCTGACCAACGGCCCGATCTGCGTGCGTGTGTCGTCCTGGTACCTCGAAGCCAGCCAACTGCCCGAAATCGGCAAGGCCGCGATGGACGGCGCGATCTCCGCGCTCCTGGCGATCGACCCGGACCTGGACGGCGACGCCGACGCGGGCGGCGGCGACGAGCCCGCCGAGTCCGCGGCCGCTGACGAAGCTCCGGTGGCCGAGACCGCCGAGACCCCCGAAGCCGCGCCCGCGGCCGACACCCCCGACGAGACGGTGACCGCCCCGGTGGCCGTCGCCGACACACCAGGAGAGGAGCCCGCGATGGCGGAGCCCACCACCCCGGCGGCCGAGACCCCGGCGGCCCCCAGCGTCACCCTGACCGGCGACCAGTTCGCCCAGCTGCTCGACCGGCTCGGCGCGCCGAAGTCCGCGGCCGCGGCGGAAGAGGCTCCGGCCGCCGAGTCGGCGCCGGCGGCCGCGGCCGCCACGACCGAAACCGCTACCCCGGCCGCAGCAGCACCCGCGGCCGCCGCACCGGCGGCTCCGGCGGTGCAGGAGACCGAAGAGCAGCGCATCGCCCGTCTCGTGCAGGCCGGCATCACCTCGGCGCTCCAGGACATCGCCACGACCGGCGGCCTCCCCGCCCGGAAGGGCCTCGTCCCGGGCGCCACCGAGACCGCCGCGGCCGCGGGCGTCGCCAGCTACGAGGGGACCGACTTCGGCCTGCCGGCGGACTGGCCGCAGAAGCCGCTGCACCAGTACACCGAGGCGGAACGCGGTCTCCTGCGCCGCAACACGGAGGCGGCGATCATGGGCGCCCGCTCGGTCACCCGCCAGCAGTAGAACCCGACTCCGGCGCGGGCTTGCCCCGGGGGGAGCAGGCCCGCGCCGGTCCCCCACCTCCAGCTTCATTCCCCCGTCTTGACCGCCAGCCCCTGGCTGGTGCCGTCCGGCAGCGATGGTCGCCCACCCCAACCCGCCACGCCCCGTGGCGGGTTTTTTCGTGCCCGCTCGAACGAAGGACCATCGCCGTGAACGGCAACGAACTCAAGGAAGCCCTGGGCGCCGCCGGTGTCGGCGCGCTCATCCCGAAGATCATCGACCCGCAGCTGCTGGAGTACCAGCGCCGTTACTCCCCGCTGGTCCGGGCGATCCCGTCCGGCCGGTGGGAGTCGGACGTCTACTACTTCAACCGCCGGAGCCGGAACCCGCGCGGCGGCCACGTGCAGGACGGCGGCGCGCGACCGCTGACCGCCAGCACGTACGAGCAGTACGCGTTCCAGATGACGCACCTGCAGACCATCGGCGGCGTCACCGGCTACGCCCAGGCGGTCACCCGGCAGGTGATCGGCGACCTCCGCGGCAAGGAGATCGAAGGCAGCATCCAGGGCCTGTACTGGGACATGGAGACGTCGGTGCTGTGGGGCAACGCGGCGGCCACCGCGAACGGCGCCTACCCGCAGTTCGACGGCCTGGACTCCCTGGTCGGCAACTTCTCCGGCGCCGAGCAGAACGCCCAGGACAAGGCCGGCGCGTCGATGTCGCTCGCGCACCTCGACGAGCTCGCGGACATGGTCGAGACGAACAGCGCGATGAGCGTGTTCGACTCGAACTGGATGTTCGTCATGAGCAACACGGCGCAGAGCCGCCTGGCGCAGCTGCTCCAGGCTCAGCAGCGGTTCGAGGGCCCGATCGAGGTCGCGGCCGGCCTGATCGTCCCGAGCTACCGCGGCATCCCGATCGTGAAGTCGAGCTTCCTGTCGACCCGCACCTACACGATGGGCACGGTCACGCAGGCCAGCGCGGCGTCCGGCGGCAGCCTCGCCGCGGGCACCTACTCCTACCGCGTCTCGGCGGTCATGGAGCGTCAGGGCGAGATCGCCGCGTCGGCGGAGGTGACCACCGCGGCGCTGTCCGGCTCGGCCAACACCGTGACGCTGTCGTTCGCGGTGCCGGGCGGCCTGGAAGGCGCGCAGCCGCTGCTCTACAAGGTCTACCGGTCCACCAGCCCGGGGAACGAGACCCTGCTGGGCGTCGTCGACGCCGTCGTCGGGTTCGCCTCGGACGGCAAGACGCCGATCCAGACCACGTCCATCGTGGACAACGGCGTCACGCTGATCCCGAAGAACGGCGCGACCGCCCCGGCGCAGCCGCAGCCGCTGTACGTCGGCACGAACGCGAACAAGTTCCCGTCCGCCACCGGCAACGAGAGCATCTTCCTGGTGAGCCGGGACCGGGACAACCTGTTCCGCCCGTACGTGCGTGAGCTGGAGCCGCTGGACGTCTACCCGACGACCGACAGCCCGGACACCATGCCGTACGCGATCATCGCCGACACGACGCTGGCGCTGCGCGCGCCGAAGTTCATCGGCGTGATCAACCGGGTCAACACCCAGCTCTGACACGACTCCCGGGCGCGGCCGCCACCGCGGCGGCCGCGCCCGCCCCGCTCCCCCATCAGCCTCTTCTGTCGCGATTGGACAGCCATGGTTTTGATCCGCAAGGACCGCGCGGGCTCCGCCTCGCACGGCTACTCCTGGGCCGAGGACGGCGACGTCGTCGACGTCGCCCCCGAGCACGCCGCCGGCCTGCTGGAGATCCCGGACGGCGGGTTCCACGAGCATGAGCCCGTCGACGAGCCCGCGCCGGAGCCCGCCGGCCTGGTCGACCTGAACGCGCTCGCCGCGCACCTCGCCGCCGCGAAGGCCGCGGCGGCGGCCGCGCAGGGTGCCGTCGTGACGGAGCCGGACGCCCAGATCGGCACCGCCGCCGCACCCGAGGCCGAGACGGCAGCCGCGCCCGAGGCCGAGGCGGACCTCGCCGGCCTGGCCGCCCGTGAAGACGCCGCCACCGGCGCCCCGGTCCCGACCGCCGTTGCGCCCGACTCCTCGGCCGAGACCGCGAAGCCCCGCGCCCGCGGCGGGCGGAAGACCGCGCAGGGCTGACGTCGGCTCACCGCTGGAACAGTTCGGCAAGGGCCGACAGCGCGTCCGTCTTGCCGGCGGCGATGCACATCGACGCGAGCAGAAAGAAGCCGGCGATCCACAGCAGACGGAGTGGCTTTTCCTTCCGCGCGATGGCGGTCACGCCAGCGGCCAGCGTCAGCGCGATGAAGGCGGCAACGGCAAGCAGTTCGGTCAGTTCGAGGGGCGTCACGAGTAAGTCCGTTCAGGTCCGTAAGCGGGGCTCTCCCGCCCTTCGGTTCTTCATGGGTGACACCGGATCCCGGACAGGATCTTGGCTGTTTCCGCTGGTGAACGGCGTCCTTAGTAAGAGGTATCCCAGATCCTCGTGTGACCTCCTCGATTTCCAGGTCACCCGAATGGCCTAGTGCCCGGGAGGTGGTTGAAGTGCCTGATGACGCCCCGACGCCGCTGTGTTCGGCGGAGCAGCTGCGGGATGGCGCGTTCGCCGACCTGGTGCAGGGCTTCTCGGACTCGGCGGTGGCGGACATGCTCGCCGAGGCGACGCGGGCGTGCGAAACCGAGGTCGGCCGGCGCCTGGCGCCGTTCACTGGCCTGGTCGAGTCGCACCGGATGTCCGGTGTGGACCCGGACGAGTACTCGGACTCGGCGAGCCTGCCGCTCGACCTCGCCGGGCAGCTCGGCCGTTCGTGGGCGTCGTCGCTCAACAGCGGATCCGACCTGGTGCGGCACATCTGGCTGCACCAGTGCGCCCCGCACTACCCCGAGTTCTGGTCCTATTCGGACCTCAGCATCTCGGTGACCCGCTCCTACGGCGGCGGGCAGACGTTCGTGGCGGGTGGGTTCGACGGCCCGGATGTCGACACCGGTCACCTGTGGTTCAGGTTGGGAACTTGGTTGCCGATCGGGACGTACGCGACGGTGAAGTACTCCGGGGGCTACCACACGGTGCCCTCGGACCTGCGGCGCGCGTGCAAGTACATGGCCGCGGCGATCGCGTGCCGCGAGCTGGCGCCGTTGCAGCCGAACCACGGCCACGACCCCGACGCGCTGGAGGCGCTGGCGGTGTCGTGGCTGGCGCCGTACTCGCGCAGCGACTGATCCGGTGGCCACGCACCACCTGACCCCGGAAGGCCGAGCGAAGCTCGCCCAGCTGGCGCGGGAACGCAACAAGGCCCGGAAAGGCAAGTCGCACAAGGGCCACCCGATGTCGGCGGAGACGAAGGCGAAGATCTCCGCCGCGCTCAAGGCGTACTGGGCGAAGCGGCGCGCGGCCGCCGGGTCGAAGCCGAAGAAGGCGCTCGACGCGAACGCGCGCCGGCGGCTGGCCAACGCGCGCGGGCACACCGGCGCCACCAGGCGGCTGCGACACCCGGCCCGGCCGGGCACGAAGTCGCACGCCGGGAAGCGCCGCGGCACCCGGCACGTCACCCGCGGCCGCCACCACGGCCAGAAGTACCGGCTGATCAGCGCACGTGCGTACCGGAAGCGGACGCGCGTGGTGACCGAGCACCGGATGCGGCGCACCCGCATCGTCGTCCACCGCCGGGTCCGGCACCACCGCGTGTGGAAGCCGCCGAAGAAGACCCGGCACCGGAAGCGGCGGGCGCGCAGAACCTAACGCCCCAGCTCGGGGCGTCACTCCCCCGACCTTCGAGGTGATCATGCAAAACCTGAAGGGCCGCCACGCGGCCGTCGTCGACGTCGCTCGCTACTTCGAGTACGAGCACCTGCCGAACCGGCTCCGCGAGGTGAGCAAGGCGGTGCACGACCTCGCGCAGGAGATGATCGACACCCTGCCGGACTGCCCGATGCTGACCCGCGGCCTCAACACCCTCCTCGGCGCGAAGGACGAGTTCGTCCGGGCCGCGCTCCCGGCGGCGCGCCAGCTCGCCGAGGACGAGAAGCCGGCGGTGGACGCATGAACCGCCGCGCCGCCGCGCTGCTCCTGGTGCCCGTGCTGCTGTTCGGCTCGGCAGCCTGCGACGACAACAAGTACACCGAGCCGTTCCACGACGCGCCCCGCTCGAAAGCCGTCAACGACGCCCCCGCGCGGATCGTCACGATGCCGGACGGCTTCACCAACTGGGCGGTGAAGTGCGACGACGGATTCCGCCTGTACTCCGGCTACCACGGCGACGAGGCGTACTCGAGCGGATTCGCCGTCCCCGACCCCGCCTGCGCATCGCAGCGCTGACCGGAGGCCGACGTGCCCGGGATCGGCGACGCCATCAAGCGCGAAGCGGAGTGGCTGACCAGCTCCGGTGACGGGCTCCCTGCCCTGCTCCAGGCGGACGGCGGCCCGTTCAGGATTGTTCAGGGCCGGATGCCGCGGACCCCGAGTACCCGCGTCGCCGGCCTGTACCTGGTGCCCGGCAACTACACCGATGCGCGGTGGGCGAACCAGCGGAAGCTCGGCACGTACTCGTTCCGGGCGGCGATCTACTGGCCGCTCGGCACCACCACGGTCGGGGCGAACATCGCCGAGGTCGAGCAGGACGCGCTCGACGAGGCGATCGAGCTGCTGATCGACCGGGTCCGCGACGAGCTCGGCGACCACACCCACGGCGGCCGGTTCCTGGCCGTCGCCGAAGCGCCCGCGCACGCCGAGATCGGCGTGCACTACATGCCGGTCGAGAACACCGCCGTCGACGGGCTGCTCCGCGCCGACGTGCTCTGGCAGGCGCAGGACCAAGCGTTCATCTGACCCGATTTCCCTTGCCCTGCTTGGAGTTTCGTCATGCGACAGAGAAATGACACCCCGTGGCCGGTCACGGTCCCGCAGATCCCGGCGGAGGTGCAGCCAGGCGAGACCATCGACTGGCCGGACCCGATCACCGGGCTGACGCCGGTCGACCCGCCGCAGGAGACCGCGCCGCCGGAGGAGTCCGAGCCGGCGGACCCGGCCACGCTCCCCCAGCCGTCCACCCCGCCGCCCGGCACGTCGAGCCCGACCCGGGCGACCGCGGCCGCGCGGAAGAAGGGCGCCGTCGCCGAGGCCCCGACCTCCGGCGCGGCGGCCGACGCGAACGTGAAGGAGTGAGCCGCCGATGACTCAGCTGTCCCGGCTCTCGAAACTGGGTATCGCTCCCGAGGTGACGCCCGGAACCTACGTCGTCCCGCTGTACTCGATCCCCTTCACCAAGGCGGATTTCGACGACGTGATCGCGTCCATCAAGGACGAGTCCTACCGCTACAACGACTCCGTGCTTCAGGGCATGTACCAGGGCCCGGTGAACGCGACGTGGTCGATCGACGTCATGGCCTACCCCGACCTGGTGGGGCTGTTCCTCGCCGGGTCGATCGGCCCGGACGTCGTCACCCCCGGGGTCTCGACGACGCTGGCGACGGCGGCCGCGGCCGGAGCGGCGACGATCCAGACGGCGGTGTCGATCCCGGCCGGGTCGACCATCATGCTCGACACCGGCCAGGGCATCGAGTACGCCGTCACCGGCACCGCGACCGGCACCGGCCCGTACGACATCCCGATCGTGACGCCCGTCGGCGGGCTGACGAAGGCCCACGACGCCGGCGTGGCGGTGGTGTCGCAGACCACGCACACGTTCAAGCAGAACCCGTTCGTGCCGCGCCGGTCCTACGCGATCACCCTCGACGACACGACCAGCAACCCGCAGGGCTACACCTACGCGACGGTCAGCGACTTCGGGCTGAAGATCGACCCGAAGAACGCGGTGTCGATGTCGGTGAAGATGACCTCGATGCCCGCGACGTCGCAGGCGACGTTCGCGCCGGCCTTCAACGGGCAGCCGCCGTTGCTGGGCTGGCAGTGGACGATGAAGAACGCCGGCGCGACCTCTAACCGCGGCCTGTCGCTCGACTACACGATCAAGCGGTCGGTCGACCCGATCCAGTCCTCGGACGGCACGCAGGGCCCGCGCGAGATCTTCCAGGGCCCGCTCGAGGTCGACGCCTCGTACAAGGCGATCTTCGAGAACCAGCTCGACTACGACCTGTACCTCAAGAACGTGCAGACGCCGTCGACGGCGACGCTCACGCAGCCGATCACCGCGGGCGGGACGTCGCTGGCGATCACGATGTCGAAGACCGGCGTCGAGAAGGGTTCCCGCGACATCGGCGGCAACTACGTGCAGGCGTCCTACAGCCTGTCCGGCATCTACAACGGCACGGACGGCGGCAGCGTCTCGGCCGTGCTCAAGAACTTCAACCCCGCCGTCTACTGACGACGGTCCCTGATCCGCGGCCGGGCCCGGCCTCCAGCACCCGGCCCCGGCCGCGGCTTTTCCTGTCCCCGCAGCACCTTCCGTGAGGAGTCCCCCGATGGCCGGATACGCCAACCGCGTGATCACCGCGCACTTCCCCGACCTCGCCGACGAAGGCGAAGACCTGTTCGTCGTCTTCCGCAACCCGAAGACGCAGACGATGTCCAAGCTGGAGGCCGACGCGGTCGCGCTCGGCCCGGACGGCACCCCGGACCCGGCGGCCGCGACCGCCGCCGTGCACGGGCTCATGGCCCGGCTGATCATCGGTGGCCGCCTCTACGACGCCCGTGTGGACGGCATCGACGAGACCACCCTCGAACCGCTCGACCAGCCGCTGCTGGAGTTCCCGCTGACCGCCGAGACCGCGGCGGGCCTGCCGCTGGAGGTCATCTCCACGATCACCGACCACATCAAGAGCGCCCAAAACCCTCGCTAGAGCCCGGAAGCCCATACCTCGAAGACCTGCTCTGGCCCGCAGAGTCGATCTACGAGGGCACATGGTCTTCCGGGCCTCCCCCGCCGGAGCTCGTCGACTTCGAGCTGATGCGGTACATGGGCTGGTCCTGGTCCGATTTGGACGCGACGCCGGAGTACGTGCGCCGGTACTGCTGGGACCTGATGCAAGCCCGGCTCGCCGCCGAGGAGGCCGCGCACGACCGCGCGATGGCCGAGCACAGGCGGGAGGTCGGCAGTGGACCGTGAGCTTGCGCCCGGCGTGCTCGCCGCGGTGTTCAACCGCATCGCGACGGAGTCGAACCTGCGGACCCGCGCGACGATCGTGCCCATCGCGGACCTGATCGTGAAGCAGGCGAAGATCAACGCCAGCGTCGGGAAGCACCCGTACGGCACCAAGACGCCGGCGTGGCCGGGCACCGGCCCAGCAGAGATCTCGGGGACGCTGTACCGCTCGATCACCCGCACCGCCGTCGCGTGGACGGCGCTTGGCTGGGAGATCAAGGTCGGCATCGCCGCCAATCAGTACCCGTCCTACCGCGGCCGGAAGTCGAAGACGTCGTCGTCGAAGTACGGGCTCTACCTCGAAACCGGGATCCGGAACGGCGCGAAGTACCCGTTCCTGGAGCCCGCGTTCCTCTTCGTCGTCAACGGTCCCGCGCGGTGGATCTACGACGAGATGTACGGCGTCGGCGGCTGGATGCGCCTGGGCTGAACCCGCACCGCCACTCCCCTGCTCGCTCACGACCTGGAGGGGGTGGTTCGGCGTGCAGGAAGTCGCCGACCTCTACATCCGGCTCCGCTCGAACGCCGCCGAGCTGCTGCCCCAGTTCCAGGCCGCCGGCCTGGCCGGGGAGTCGATGGCCGCGAAGATCTCGACGTCGGTCGCCTCGATCCTGCGGGAGAACGAAGCGCTGATGCGCTCGATGGGCGCGATGACCACCAAAGCCGACGAGATGGCTTTGCAGTACACCATCGACTACCAGCGGATGGCCGCCCAGACGATTCGCTCCACCACGGAGATGGAGGCGGCGAACGCGCGCGCCGCCGCCTCGACCGAGGCGATGGCCGCGAAGATCGACGCCGCGGCCGCCTCGACGGCGGCGACGACGGCCGGGAAGGTCGCGCTGGTCCAGAAGGCCGCGCTCGGGATCGGCGCGGTCGGGATCGGCGTCGCGGCGGTGACGGTCAAGATGGCCGGCGACTTCGAGGCCGCGACGATGCGGCTGGTCACCTCTGCCGGGGAGTCGCACGACAACCTCGAGCTGGTCCGCCGCGGCATTCTCGACATGGCCGGGTCGGTGGGCTACTCGTCGATGGAGCTGGCGAAAGCCATGTACACCATCGGCTCCGGCGGCCAGCACGGTGCGGACGGGCTGAAGGTGCTCCAGGCCGCAGCCGAGGGCGCGAAGGCGGAGAACGCCGAGCTGGAAACCGTGGCCGACGCGGTGACGTCGGTGATGGTCGACTACCACCTCAAGGCCGAGGACGCCGCGAACGTCACGTCCAAACTGGTCGCGGCGACGTCGGTCGGCAAGAGCACGTTCCAGGAGCTGTCGGCATCGATGGCCGCCGTGCTCCCGGTCGCGTCGGCCGCGCACGTCTCGCTGGACGACATCCTCGGGTCGCTCTCCTCGATGACGGTGCACGGCATGAGCGCGCAGCAAAGCGCGCAGAACCTCACCGACGTGATCCGGCACATGCAGAGCCCCACTTCGGTGCAGGCAAAGGAACTCGCGATGCTGGGGATCAACTCCCAGGACCTCGCGCAGTCCCTCGGCGAGCGCGGGCTGTCGGGCACGCTGCAGATGATCGCCAACCGGATCCGGGAGTCGATGGGCCCGGACGCCACGCGGGTGATCCTCAACATGCAGAACGCCCTCCGCGGCCTGCCGCCCGAGGTGCAGAAGCTCGGCCAGTCGGTGATCAACGGCACCACGACGTTGAAGCAGTTCACCGCTGACACCAAGGCGTTGGACCCGATCTCGGCGGCGCAGGCCCGGTCGTTCGCGACGCTCGCGGCGAGCTTCCATCAGCTCGGCGGCCACCAGATGACCGGGGCGCAGGTCATGCAGTCCTACGGCCAGGCCCTGGCGAAGTCCACAGGCGACGCCACAGGGTTGAACGTGGCGTTGATGTTGACCGGCGAAAACGCCGAGATCACCAACGACAAGGTCCGCGCCATCAGCCAGGCGACGTCGGAGGCTGGCGGGCACGTCAAGGGCTGGGCGGACATCCAGGGCACCTTCAACACGAAGGTCGCCCAGGCAAAGGACGGGTTGGGCGCGCTCGCGATCGCCGTGGGTACCGAGCTGCTGCCGGTGTTCTCGAAGATCGCCGGCGTCATCGCCGACGTGACGGGCTGGCTGTCGCGGCACGAGACCGCGGCGAAGGTGCTCGCGGTCGTGGTCGGCGGCGCGCTGGTGGTGGCGTTCTCCGCGCTGCTGGCGGTGTTTTGGGGCTTCGCATCGAACCCGGTCACGTGGATCATCGCCGGGATCGTGGTCGCCGTGCTGGCCCTGGCCGCCGGCGTTTACCTGCTGATCAGCAACTGGGACTCGGTCGCCTCGTTCTTCGTCGGCATCTGGAACGCGATCAAGAACGCCTTCTCGACGGCGATCGACTGGGTGGTGAACCTCCTTTCCGGCTGGATCGACTGGATCAAGGCGCTGCCCGGCAAGATTCTCAGCGGGATAGCTTCCCTGGGAAGCATGATCGGAAACTTTTTCCGAAACGCCTGGAACTCAGCCGTCGACGCGACTCGACGGGGGATCGACGCGGCAATCCAATTCGTCAAGGATTTGCCACGGAAAATCGGCTATGCGCTCGGGTTTCTGGCGGGCCTCCTGCTGCGGACCGCGATCGACGCCTGGAACAGCTTCACCACCGGAATCAAGAACGCTTGGAACGCAACTGTCCAGTTCTTTCGTGAACTGCCCGGCCGCGTGAAGGCATTCCTGGTCGACGCTGGAAATTGGCTGGTCCAAAAGGGCATGGATCTCCTGATCGGCCTGGGCCGCGGGATCATCAACGCCTACGAGTCGGTCAAGCAGTGGTTCGTCGAGCTGCCTGGCAAGGTCAAAGCGTTTTTCTCGGACGCCTGGAACTGGCTGGTGCAGAAGGGCGCCGACCTGTTGGTCGGCTTGCGCAACGGCATCACCAACGCTTACGAGGGCGTGAAGCGCTGGTTCCACGACCTGCCGGGCAACGTCAAGTCGTTCCTTGCCGACGCCGGTTCCTGGCTGCTCAACGCAGGCCACGACCTGATCGTCGGCCTCTGGAACGGCATCTCCGCCATGGGCGGGTGGCTCTGGCAGAAGGTCAAGGACTTCGCCGGCGGCGTGATCCAGGGCTTCAAGGACGCCCTCGGCATCGCCTCGCCGTCGAAACTCATGATCGAACTGGGCCAGTTCCTCGCCCAAGGCCTCGCTGTCGGCATCGACAACCACGCCGACACCGCTGTTTCCGCAGCTACAGCGATGGCCGATCGCGTGACCAAGGCCTCCGCGGTCGCGGTCAACCTCAGCACCGGCGTCGCCGGCCGCCCGGCGACGAGCTCGAGCGGCACCGGCGCGGCCGCGCCGAGCGCGGTCACCGCGGGCGGCCTGGTCCCGCTCGTCCCCGTCTCCGGCGGCGGGACAACGCAGATCGTCAACGTCGCGGTGAACGTCGCCGGCTCGGTGTTGAGCGAAGTCGACCTGCAGAAGGTCGTCCAGAAGATCGTCATCCGCTTCGCCGGGCGGAACAACGGGCCGGGCTTCACCCCGGCATTCACCTGATCGACCAGAAGGGGGCCGCTCATGGCCAAGTTCTACCGGCCTGCGCTCGCGCTGGCCGCGCAGGCGAAGTGGAACTGGGTGGCGGACAACATCGTCGCGACCCTGCACGGCACCGGCTACACGCCGAACCTCGACACCGACACGTTCGTGTCCGCGCTGGCGGGGGAGCTGGCCACTGCCAACGGCTACACCGTCGGCGGGGTGGCGCTCACCGGCAAGTCGGTGTCGTACATCGCGGCGAACAGCTGGACGACCGCGTGGGCCGGGGCGACGGCCTACGCCGCGGAGTTCACGGTCCGGCCGAACCCGGGCAACGGGTTCCTCTACCGCTGCGTGTCCGGCGGTACCTCGGGCGCGTCGGCGCCTACGTGGCCGACCGTCGTCGGCGGCACGGTGACGGACGGCTCGGTGGTGTGGGAGTGCGTCGGCTCCGGCGCGACGCAGTTCCTCGCCAGCAACCCGGCGTGGGCGTCGGCGACGTTCTCCGGGGCCCGCTACCTGGTGCTGTCGGATCGCACCCCGGGAACCGCCGCGACGCAGCCGCTGCTGGGGATTCACGACTTCGGCAGCAACCAGGCCGGCCAGGGCGGCACCTTCACCGACCAGTGGTCACCGCAGGGAGCGCTGCTGATCTACCACCCGTAGGCGTGGCCGCCTCGGGGAGCAGCACCGGGGGAGAGGGGCGGTCGTGGCGTTCCAGTACGTCAAGCACATCGGCACCAACGGGATCAGCAGCACCACCGCGGTTGGCATGTCGGTGTCGGTCCCCGCTGGAGGCGTCCCGGCCGGGGACCTGCTGGTGCTGCGGTTCGCCAGCTTCAACTACCGCTCCGGCTCGACCCCGCCGACCGTCTCGGACTCGCGCGGGAACACCTGGCAGCAGGACTACTCGCGGACCTCCAGCAGCGACGGCATGAACGTCGTCTACTCGACGGTGGTGACCACCCCGCTGCAGGCCGGCGACCTGGTCTCGGTGGCGTTCAGCGCGAACAACGCGAACTACGCGATGGGCGTCGACCAGTTCACCGGCGTGGCGCCGTCAGGGTGGCGGTTCCAGGTGGACCCGACCGGTACGAAGGCCGTCACGGCCACGCCGACGAACTCGATCGCCCCGAACACCCCGGCGCCGACGTACACGTTGGTCCTCGGGGTGCTGTTCGTGCCGTTGCCCAGCACGGACTCCTACACCGAGAGCAGTGACCAGGCAGGCGGGGACTCGTGGCACACGCTTCCGGGCGCGTTCAGCCCGGCCGGGACGAGCACGCAGGCGGTCCGGGCGTCGTACAAGATCCCGATCTTGGGGTCGACGGCTGGCATCCAAACCTGGTCCCCGGTGCTCGGCACGGCGAAGACGGCGCTGGAAACCCTGGTGATCTATCAGGGCCAGCTGGTGCCGGTCACGGTGACGGGCACGACGGCGGCCGGGCGGACGGGGAATCCGCGCGAGCAGATCGCGATCGACGTCTCGCTCGCCAGCGACGTCTCGGCGGCGTCCCGCACGGGTGCGCCGGAGAGCACGCTGTCGGGGACGGTGCCCGAGCCGATCACGCTGCTCGACGTCCCGTTCGCCTCGCGGACCGGCGCGCCGGACACGTTGCTAGGAATCGATGTCCCGGTGGCGAGCGACGTCCCCGCGGCCGCGCGCACGGGGGAGACCGTCGACGAGGTCGCGGTCGGCGTGACCGTGCAGGACGCACCGTTCGCGGCTCGCACGGGCGCCCCTGCGGACGGCCCGGCCCTCATTGGCGTGACGGTGCCCGACAACCCGGTTCCGGCCCGTACGGGCGCACCAGGCGCTCAGCTGGCCATCGGCGTCACCCTGTTCACCGACGCCCCCGCCGGGGCCCGTTCGGGCGCGCCTGCAGCGGCGATCGCGAACACCGTCACCAACGACGTCCCGGCCGCCTCCCGGACCGCGGCGCCGGCCTCGGCGCTGGGCGGGGCCGGGCCGTTCCCGGTGCAGCCGTCGAGCTTGACCGGGGAAATCCCGAACCCGAACAGGCCGCTGCTGCTGGTGTACATCGACCCCACGGTGGGGCCACCGCACGTGGTGGGGCCAGGCCCGACACGGCGATCGCTGAACTCCCGGGCCCGGCGGACGATCGCGCGGAAGATCTCCGTACAGCGCGGCCGCCAGTACGAGCTCGACCAGGTGCAGGCCGGCACGGCGAACATCGAGGTCACCGACCCGTTGGAGAGCCTGAACCCGGAGAACCCGGCGTCGCCGCTCAACCAGAACGGCCAGACGCTGGAGCCCTACCGGGCGATGCGGATCAGCGCACTGTGGCCGAACACCGGCAACATGATCAACGTCTCGATGCTCGGCACCGGCGCTGACCCGTCGTTCGAGACGGGCTTCAGCCTGTTCAACCCGAGCGGCGCCGGGACCACTCAGGCGACGTCGACGGCCCACTTCTGGACCGGCACCAAGTCGATGCAGGTCACGCAGACCACGGACGGCCGCGGCTTCGGCACGGCGCTCGGTGTGATCGTCGGGCCCGACCTGCTCATGGTGGTGTCGGCGTACGTGCGCCCTACCTCGGGCACAACGGTGCAGCTGCGGGTCATCGACGCGGCCGGCGTCGAGCACCTGTCGAACGTTGCGACCGCTCAAGACGCGTGGACCCGGGTGTTCGTGTCCTGGAAAGCGGTCGACGTCGCCGAGACCTTGGAGATCTTCGGCTCCGGGGGAGCGCCGACACGGTTCTACGTCGATGCCGTGCAGCTGGAGTACGGGCGCAACCCGACCGCGTTCAGCACCACGGGACCGACCGCGTACCGGGTCTACAGCGGGTACATCGAGCGGTATCCGCTGCACTACGACATGAACGGGACCCGGGGGATTCGGCCGCTGACCGTGGTCGACGCGCTCGCGGTCCTGTCGCGAACGGAGATCGCCGAGAGCTACCTCGCGACGATCACGGCGGACGGCCCGAACATGTTCGCGCCGCTGAATGACGCCTCCGGGCCTCAGCAGATTCAGCGGCCAGGTGGTGGCGCTCCGATGGCCGGGTACACCGAGCTGGGCAGCAACTCCTCCTCGGTGAACTGGGCGGGCGATTCGTTCCTGGACGGCTCGCCCGTCGTGTCGATCACGCAGCAGAACGCCACACCTCCGGTGAAGGGCGACTTGACCCAGACGACCTACATCGGCACGCGCGGCGGCGCTGTTTCCATGAACCCGAGGGCGTTCACATTCGAGGGCTGGTTCCGCTTTCAGTCGGGCTGCGTGTATTTCGGCCTAGCATCAATGAATCGCGGCGAAAAAACAGCAAACCAGCCACTCGGTCCGGCGCATTACATCGGCCTGTACACAACCGGCGGGACGCTGTGTTTTCGGTTCATCGACCCGAATGGAGGAGCGGCACCTCTTTACGCTTTCGACGCGCCGAATTTCCCGGGAGCATATCCGGACAGCACGTGGCATTACTTCGCGATCACCCTTTCCAACGGGTCGTTCTCGATGTACCTCGATGACTACGTCGTGCAGGACACGCAACCGCTCGGGTTCACTCCCTCAGCGTCGATCCAGCTGGACAACCTGTTCTTCAACGCCACCACCTACTTCGGCGACCCCGTGTCGACGGCGTCCTGGGCGAACTTCGCCACCTACCCGTACGCGCTCACCACCGCACAGCTGAAGAAGCACTACCTGCGCGGGGTGGGCAACGACAAGGAGTTCTCCGGGGGCCGAGTCGGCCGGCTGCTGGCGAAGTACTGGAACGGGCCATGGCTGAGTGCGGGCGGCTACCTCCAGCTGGCACCGGACAACGACTACAACCGGCGGATGCTGCTGGACGTGCTCCAGGAGATCCAGGAGTCGGAGCGCGGGTTCCTGTACGCCAACCAGGGCGGGACGGTGATCTTCGACGACCGCAGCTCGAGGTACCGGGACGTGCACCAGATCCCGGTGGCGGTGTTCGGCGAAGACGTCGCGTCGGGAGAGATCCCGTACGAGGACTACGAAGGCGACATCGACCCGACGTACACCTTCAGCCAGGCCAACCTGACCCGGCCGGGGAACAACGACTTCGCGCCGATGGTGAACACGGCCGCGCAGGCGAAGTACGGGCAGCGGATCCTCAGCCACAACGTGCAATGCACGAACGACTTCGACCTCACGCAGGCCGGGACGTTCTACCTCGGCCGCTACGCGCGGGCGAAGCTGCGCATCGAGAAGCTGACGATCAACCCCATCGCGTTCCCGTCCGCCTGGGCGACCCTGCTTGGGCTGGAGCTCGGCCTGCGCGTCACGATCCGCCGCCGCGCCGGCAGCGTGGTCTTGAGCGGGGACTACTACGTGGAGCAGATCAACCACGACATCGACCCGGACGCCGGGACGTGGCGAATCGACCTCCAGTGCTCCCCGGTGTTCGTCCCCTCGGCGTGGGTGCTGGGGGACCCGCAGTACGGCGTCCTCGGCTCGACGACGACGCCGATCTACTGATCAACCTTGGCCAGTGCCGTGGCCGTCAACCTGACTGGAGGTGGCCGCGGTGCCGACCCATGACGCCCAGCGGGGCGGTGCCTCGTGACGATGCCGACGTTCGTCGACGGCAGCCTGGTTCACCAAGCGGACCTGAACCTGCTGTCGACCGGGATCAACAACCTGTCGAACATCGTCACGGGCGCGCCGGCGCCGCGGGCGTACGTCCCGCACGCCAGCCTGAAGCAGACGGTCTCGCAGTCGATCCCGCCCGCCACCGACGTGCTGATCAACCTCGACGTCGCCGAGTCCAATCCGGACAACATGTGGGTGCCCTCGGTGGCGAACACGGTCACGATCCGCACCGCCGGGTCCTACGAGGTCGACTGCCAGTTCCCGCTGCAAACCCCCGCGTCCGACATCTACCTGTTCTTGCTGGTCAACGGCACCAGCACGTCGGTGAACAACGTCGGCGGCGAAGACCACAAACCCGGGTTCAACACCAACGACGGCCAGGTGCTGCACGCCAACGCGTTCTTCCCGAGTCTCGCTGTCGGGTCCGTGATCTACATGAGTGTGTGGCACTCGGCGTCGGGCAACGTCAGCACGACCGTGGGTCGCACCTGCGCCCGGCTGAACATCCGCCGCATGGGCCCGTAACGATCTCGGAGGACCAGCATGACCAGCAGCACTGGCTTCAGCCCAGGAACGACCGTGACGTCCACTGTGGTCGTCACGCCGGAGGAGCCGACCGGCGTGTTCCGGCCGGACGCGATCGGCGAATGGGTCGGCCACCTGGTCCGGGTCGCCGGCCTCGACCCCGCCTACGACCACACCCTGCTCAGCGTCGAGATCATCCCGGGACCGCGGATGGTGCTCGACGTCGCGGCGGGCAGGTACGTGGAGCAGGTCGTCGACGGCGGGGCCGCGCGGCTGACCGTGCTGACCGAGGCCCCGAACGTCCCGAACGTCGCCAGCTACGTGCGGGTGATTGCGGGGGTTCCGCCGGCCCGCGCGAAGTTCGTGCACGCCGACACCGGGGAGGTGCTGGTCGAGCGCGGCCGCTACGCGGCGCCGTTCTACGACAGCCAGCGGCTCGCGGTCGGCGACCAGCACTTCCAGGTGACGACGACGTCCTGGCCCAACCGCAACCCCGACACCGGCTCGGCGGGCGCGGCCGAGGACTACCAGCTGGTCACCGTCACCCCGATCCCTGATCAAGAACCCGTCGCGCCCGACCCTGCCCTCACGCCCTGACCTACGAGGTGAACCGTGCCCACCCCCGACGACTCCCAGCTGGCTCACGGCTTCGGCCGTGTAGAAGCCAAGCTCGACCGCATCGACGACAAGATCGATCGGCACGCCGAGCTGCTGGCCGAGCACGGCGTCCGCCTCGACCGGGTCGAAGTCGACGTCACCGACATCCGCCGCGACCTGTCGGCCGACACGAAGCACATGAGCGTCGGCCGCCAGATGATCTGGGTGGCCGTCATCGGCGCACTCGCGTCCGGCGTCGTCGCTGCGCTCGTCCAGCTCCTGCCCCACCACTGATCACCCGCGCACTCCGAAGGCCCCTGGCAACCACCGGGGGCCTTTCTCGTGCGCGCTGAACCCGAGGAAGGAGGTGCCCGTTGGGCGACCGAGCGATCGACGTCTACGAGGCGTACCAGGGCCAGGTCAGCTGGCCGCAGGTCGTCGGCTCCGGCGTGCGCCGCGTGTTCGTGAAGCTCACCAACGGCGCCGGCCCGGCGCGTGTCCGCGGCGACAACTACGTCAACGGCGCCCGAGGAGCCGGAGCGCGCGTCGGCGGCTACCACTACGCGCTCGGCGGCGACCCGGTCGCGCAGGCGAACGCCTTCGCCGACGAGCTGCTGCGGCTGAACGCGCTCGACCTGGCCCCCGCGCTCGACTACGAGGACCACTCGCTGCCCAAGGGCCCCGCCGCGCAGGCGTGGATCCGGGCGTTCCTGACGCAGCTGAACGTCCGCATCCCGCAGCTGGCGAAGAACCTGCTCTACGGCTCCGGGTCCGATCTGCAGGCGATGCGGGCCTGGGAGATCACCGCCCCGGGCGCCGACGTCCTGGAGTGGGACGCCGAGTACGGCGTCAACGACGGCGTCGAGCACCCGATCCGCTACTACACCGGCGGCCACGTCGCGGTTCACCAGTACACCTCTGCTGGCCGCGTCCCCGGCATCGCCGGCCTGGTCGACCTCGACGACATCGAGGTCGACGTCTCCGAGGGCACCGTCTTCGTCGGCGGCCGCCCGTCCCCGACCCCCGGCACTGCGGCATCGATCCGTGCCGCGATCCAGACGATGGAGGACTGCATGGTCAAGTTCCCGCCCGCCATGACCACGGGCTACGACGTCCTGGCGCTGCCGGAGGCCTATGACGTGACGCTGGTGTTCGCGGCGAAGACCGTGATCTTCGGCGGCCACATCTACTGCTGGACGCCCGTCGACGGGCAGGGCACCGGCGGCGACCCGAAGCAGTGGCGCGTCGAGGTGAAGGAAGGCGAGCCGATCCGGCTGCCCTCGGGCACCACGAAGGCGCACGTCGAGTACTCGTGCGCCTCCGAGGTGGCGGTCTTCATCCAGCTGACGCCCCGCGCCTGACCGGGGGCCCGTTGCCCGCCGGATGGAGACCCGGCGGGCAACGCGCTCAGCGGCGCCGCCGTGCCCACCAGTCCGCGGCCACCATGCCCAGCACCGTGCCCCCGGCCGTAGCCACCACGGTCACGGCGCCGTTCACGGCCAGCTCGATCCACATCTCGTACCTCCGCGCTCTCGGCCCGCTGATTGCGGGCCGCTCGCGCAGCGCGATGCAATGAACCCGTTATCACTCGAATGGAGTAGTTCGCCAATGCCCCCGTTCCTCCTGAACCTGATCGACCGTGTGCTCTGGACCGTGTTCCAGGCCGCCGGTGGCGTCGTCGCCGCCGGGGACGTCGCCGACGCCCTGCACGTCGGCGTCGTCGACGACTGGCGGCCCGGTCTCGTCGGCGCGATCGTCGCCGGCGTGCTGTGCGTGCTGAAGGTGCTCGGCGTCCACGTGTCGACGGCGTCGCTGACCGCCGTCGAGAACGCGGCCAGCTCGCTCCGGCAGCTGCCCGGCGTCGGGGACGCGCTCGACAAGGTGACGGCGACCCCCGCCGGAGGCATCGCCGCGGACGTCGTGACCGAGCTCGATCACCAGCTGCGCGCCGACGCCGTCGACGCGGCCGCGCCCGCCAAGAGCGGCCCGACCGACTGATCCCCGATTCCCATCCCGGCCGTGAGCGCTGAGGCCCCCCGCACCGGACGGTGCGGGGGGCCTTTCGTCGTCTCCGGGGAAGGGTCCGATGCCGCCTCCCCGGCCGGCACGGCGAGGCTCGGCGGCCGCGGCGGGGACGCCTCCTTCCCGCCGGATCGCGTGCCGTCGCGGGCGACGTTTTAGTACTCCCCGCGCGGGGCTCACGCCGGGCTGAGTTGAGCCGCGCTGGTGGCTTCCCGGGAGGTGTCGAGGCGGTCGATTCCCCGCAGCCGGAGACGACCGACGGGGACGGCTGCCACCCTGCACGCTCCCCGTTCGGCGTCGCCGCGGGGACCGCGCCGGGGAGTCGTTCCCCGCCGTCCCCGGCGCTCCGGTCGCCGGGCGCGGGGACGGCCGGGGAGTCCTCCCCGGCTTGCTCGGGGACGCGGCTCGGGGAGCCGGGGAGGCCGGGGAATCGCTCCCCGGGGAGCGGGGAACAGCAGGTCGGGTGCGCTTTCCCCGGTTCCCGTCCCCGTGGCCGGCCGGAGAGCCCTGATCCCCGCGAGGGCTCCCCGCACGCGGCCGCGGCGGTTCCCCTGCCGGTCGACGTCGGCGGCCGGGGACGGCTCCCGGCGCCGTCCCCGGCGGCTCGCCGGGGTCCCGTGACGGGACCCGTCACGGGACCCGCGACGACCCGCGACGGGTGTATCGGGTCGTCGCGGGTGCGTTACGGGAGGCGTCGCGGGTGCAGCCTGCGGGTATCGGGTGTGACGGGTCTGAAACACCGTTACGGGTCGGCGTGGTCCCCACGCTGCGGGGACGGGTTTGTGGCGTGTTTCGGGGACCATTTCACGTCCGTGCGCGGGGACACCCGCGACACCCGCGACGCCCGAATCCCCACCTGGCGGCTTCCCTGGCGCTGCTCTCCCCGGGGCGCTCGGTGACCGGATTCCGGGGACGCGGGGACGCGCCTCGGTGGGGTCGGCGGGGACGGTCGCGGGGGAGTGCGGAACGCGGTTCCCCGTCGCCGCGGCCGCGCCCCGGGGACGCCTCACCGTTCCCCGGCGACCGGCCGAGCTGCCTCCCTGACGGTGTCCCCGGGGAGGCTGGGGAGCAGTCCCCGGGGTGCGGCTGCGGACGTAGGGAATCGAGCGGGGAAACTCCCCGGGCGGTTCCCCGCGGGGAACGCAACAGCGCCACCCGGGGAAACCCGAGCGGCGCTGTTGACAGGCGGCCAGTAAAGGTCAGGGCCGGGGCCGCTTCCCCGTCCGGAACTCCTCGGCGACGGCGAGCAGCTGGGCCATGAAGAAGCCCCGCGTCGGCTTCCCCTCGTACTCGGGACGGCGGACCGCCTTCGAATCCCGCACGACGGAGAAGGGGTGGCGGGACAGCGTGAGGCCAAGCTCGGCCGCGGTCATATCGACCACCTGTGCGAGGTCCTCGGTCGAGACGAACTCGCGCTTGCCGAACCGCTCGACGATGGTCGCCAGCGGCTCGGGGACCGGCCGCTCGAAGCCGGCGACCAGTTCCTCGAAGGTCCCTTTGATCGTCTCCTCGTCGGCGCCGAGCACCTTCTTGGCTCCCTGCTCGCGGGTCTCGGCACGGTGCCGCTGGAACACACCGCCGAGCTGGGAGAGGGCTTCTTCGACCGTCTTCGGCCGCTCCGCCTCCGGACGCCGCTGGCCGGCGGTGGCGAGCGCGGCCGCGGCGGCGGTCTTCACCGGGGCGGGCCGCTGCCCGGTGTAGACGTAGTCCAGGAACTGGTCGACGTCGCCGACCCACCGGCGCCTCCACGCCGACTCCTGCACCAGGACGGGGTCACGCTGCGGCTCACCCTCGGCGGCCGCCGGGCGCTCCCAGCGCTGGCCCACGGTCAGGCACATGCCGGCTTCCTCGGGGATGTCGACCCGGGTGGCCTGGCGCTGCACCACCAGCTGCGGGATCAGCTGCGTGTCGAGGTACGTGAGCTTCCCGGCCATCGGCGTGATGGTGTCGAGCTTGATGTAGGCGACGCCCGGGTAGATCAGCTTTTCGGGCTTGAGGTCGCGCAGGTTGCAGCCGGGTAGCACGCGAGGGAGCTCGGCGATGTCCTCGATCCGCATCACGATCTTGAGCTTGATGTTCCGCTTGATCGCGCCGCCGAAGTTGCCGTAGTCGGGGACGGTGCCCGACTGAGTGGCGAGGATGACCTGGATGAACACGGCGGTGGTGCCGCGGGTCAGCAGCTCGATCAGCTCGGAGCCGGTCCGGTACACGCCGTCGTGACACAGCACCTTCTCGTTCGACCGCAGCTGGAAGCTGGCCTCGTCCAGGACGACGAAGATGGCCGGCATCTCGCGGGTCGGGCGGGCGGGGCGCTGGTGACGGGGGATCGCGTAGCGGCGGGCGCCCTCCTCGAAGTAGGTAGCCAGCATCTCCAGGGTGTCGGTGGTGTTCGTGGCGACGTGACTCACGGTCGGCTGGTGGCCCTGGCGCAGCGGCTCAAGGTGCTGGGACATCAGGTCGTTGACCTTCCAGTTACCGCCAACTACCGCGGTCGCGTTGAAGGACCCGGCGATACGGTCGAGCAGCAGGCTCAGGAGGCTGGACTTCCCAGCCTGGGTCATCGCGATGATCTCGACGTGGAGCTTGAGCAGGTTGATCACGATCGGCTCGCCGTTCTCCCAGCGGCCGATCACGAAGTCGTCGGCGATGTCGAACGGGCCCGGCTCGAACTGGTACGGGATGGTCTCGGCGAGGACCGCGGTGGCGGGAGTGCGCTCGATCCGCATCTCGAACTGCCCTGCCTGCCCGTGGCTGTAGAGCTTCACCGCGTCCCGCGCCAGGTTGTAGCCGCGGGCGAGGGCGTTGGCTTCGGTCGCGATGCGCTCTTCGATGCCCTGCGCGGTGATGACCTTGAGGGAGCCGCTGGGGACGGTGATCCGCACGGTCTCATTGCCGAGTCGGTCTTCGGTCGGAGCGCCCGCCTTGGCGCCGACGACGCCGGCGTTCGTGAGGACCAGGTCCCAGAAGCTCATCTCGGCGGCCCTGAACTCCGCCTCGAGCTGGGTGTGGTGGATGTCGCCGCGGCGGTCGAGCCAGTGCGTCATCAGGCCGGTGGTGTACCAGGTCAGCAGGGTGCCCCCGGCGAGCGCGCCGAGGCTGCCGAGGCTGTTGGGGTGGCCGGTTGCCTGCGCCATGGTGGTCCAGTAGGCGGCGCCGCCGGTGACAGCTCCGGCGACCGCCTTGGCCAGGCCACGGAACCAGGCGGTGGTGCGCCGGTCCTTCTTGAAGATGTGGTGGACGCCGACGACGGCGAGCACGGTGGCCCCGGCCCCGCCGGCAGCGACGTGCCAGGTGGCGATCTCTTCGATGTTGGTCAGGACGAAGCTGCTGCACGCCCAGGTGCCGACGCCGCCCATAAGGGAGTAGGCGAACGCGCTGGGGAGCGTGTGCGGTTCGTCGTGAGCGCCGGTCATGGGCTCCTCTTCCGTGCTGGTGGTTCTGGTGGGTGAGGTGGGGCCGGGTCCGCGAGGGAGAGGCGGGCCCGGCCCCGGTCGGGACGGGTCAGTTCTGCCCGTCGTGGCGTTTGGAGTTGTCGTACACGCACCCGTGGCCGAAGCAGTTCCCGTTGCTGTTCGCGGGGTGGCCGTTCGGGCAGGTCTGCTGCTGCATCACCGGCTACACCCCATCGATCCAGTGCTGGGCGTTCGGCTTGTGCGCGACCTCGTCGCGGAAGGCCTGCCCGGTCGCGTTCGCGGCGTCGTGGTCGCTGCGCTGCGGGTCGGCCGTCGCGGCGGCCGCCCGGATGACGTTGCCGAGCGCGTCGAGACCGTCCGCGGTGGTGGCCGCGTAGGGGAACTCGGCGGCCAGCTCGCCGCTCTTGGCGTGCAGTGCGGAGGCCAGCTCGGTGAGCCCGTCCGGCATCCCGGACAGGAAGTTCTGGGTGTCTTCGGGGCTCTCGGGGCGCCAGGTGCGTACGGCGTCGGCCATAGCGCTCCAGTCCATCTGGTTGGTCACGGTGGTGGTGTCCCTTCGTACGAGACCGAATCCGGAGCCAGGTCCGAATACGGGTGTTGGTGCAGGTGAAACGGGGTGGGAAGCTGCGGGAACCTTGTTCAGGCCGATGCCGGTGAGCGGGTGGCCAGGCAGGTTCATGCCGAGCGGGTCGGCAGGTTTCGGCGTCGCGGCCGCCGGGACGGCAACGACGACCGGGACGGCCGGGATGGGGCGAGGCCGGCGGATGAATAGGTCGCGGAACGGGACGGCGAGGGCCTGGAGCACGCTGGCCGAGCGGACGCCGTTGCCCACGCGCGTCGCGGTCCACATCCAGAACGTGCCGATGCCGCGACCGAGGGGGCTGCGGTGGATGCGAGCGATCCGGCCGGCGAGCCGGGTCATGCGGCGGCCGAAGCGCTCGACGCTGCGGACCTCGCTGCGGGTGGAGCGGTAGCTGCTGTTGCGGTGGGCGTTGTCGGCTTTCACCTGCCGACGTCGTCGACGGTCGGCCTTGGCAGTGGCGCGTCGTTCCCGGTTGGCGGCGCTGGCGCGGCGGTTGGTCGCTCGGGTTTCGGAGCGGTTGAGGCGCTTCTGGGCCCGGCGGGACGGCGTCGACCTGTACGCGGCCGGGGCGATGGCCTTGTTCGCACGGCGGCGCGCGGCTGCGGCCTTGCGGGCGGCCTTGGCCTGAGCCTTGGTCGTGGGTCGGGCGCCGGGGGCGTGGTGGCCGCTGGCGAACTGGCCGCGCGCGTTGCGGCGCTGCGGGCCGAGCGGCTTCCAGAAGCCGTTGCGGGCGCCCTGCCCGGCGAGGGCGCGCTGGGTGGCGGCGCCGGTGCGGGGGCGACGTCCGGCGGACCATCCGGCGATGCCGGGCTTTCCGGCCTTCTTCATGCGGCGGGTCGCGCCGACGTGGGCGGCGGCGTTGCGGGCGGCGCGCTGGCGGCCGCGGGCGATCATGGATCGGCGGGCGGCGCTGCCGGGGCCGGCCGCGGTGGCGCGGCGGCGGGCGCGGCCGCGGGTCTTCGCGGCGAGCACGGTTCCGCCGGCGACGGCGGCGGTGGCGGCCCCGCCGACCGCGGTGGCGGTGGGGCCGAGGGTGAGCAGGGACTGCGTTGCGACTGCGACTCCGCCGAGGACCCCGGTGCCGACTGCCACGTTCCGGGTGCGGACCCGGTTCGGCTGTGGCGCGTAGCGGCGGGGCTGGTTCTTCGGTGCTGCCTGCTTGGGCTGGGTGTCGGGCGCCGGGGCGCTCGGCTGAGTCATGACCGTCTTCCTCCAGGGGGGCGCGGGGTTACCCGCTGGCTTGTGCGGTTGCGAAGGGGTTCGGGATGCCCACGGCGTCGAAGTAGCCGGGGAGCACGGTCTTGGCGTAGGCGTTGGTGCCGGCCTGGCGGTCGACCTGGGCGTACGAGCGGACGGGGCCGCGCTGCTCCAGTTCGTGGAAGGTGCGGACGATGTGCGCCTTCTTTTCCGGGAGCTGCAGCTGTGCCAGCACGGCTTCGAGCGTCATCTCCTGCTCGTCGACGCCGTCCGGGCCACCGTTGATCTTGATCACGGGGGCGAGCTGGCCGGTGGTCTCCGCAGGCTGCTCGTCGCGAGCAGCCGGGGCGTCGGAGGGCTGGTCGACCTGCGGTTCGGCAACCTTCGCCGGGGCAGGTTCGATCGGCTTCGGCGGGGCCAGGGGCGCGATGGGGCGGCGCGGCGGCGCGGCCTTGACGGCCGGCCTGGCCACGGCCTTGGCCTTCGGCACGGCGGGCTGGTTGGGGCGCACGACGCGGGCGGCGAGCACCGCGCCGACCTGTGGCGGCGTCTCGTCGAGGCGCTGCCCGAGGTCGGCCTTGACCTTGTCGTGGATCTCCGAGGTCTTGAAGACCAGGGCGTAAGCCCACGCGGTCGGCCGGTCGCACATCAGCAGGGTCTGGATGCGGTCCGCGCGCCACGAGAGCCGCGGGTGCTGCAGGCGGCGCTTGGCCGCGAGCTTCACGTCTTCGACGCTGCGGTGCTCGACGATCGCGCTGGTCATGCCGACGTAGCTGTGCCAGAGGAACGGCGCCGCGATGCTCGCACCGCCGAGCACGACGCCGGTCAGGATGTCGTGGGTGGTCCTGACGTTGTGGTAGACGTTCACGGTCGCGGCGATCGTGGCGAAGAACCACATCCAGCGGATGTACTTCCCGGCCCCGCCGGTCTTCGTCCGGACGGCGTGGGTCGCCATCGCGCCGAAGGTCCAGGTGAAGCCTTCGACCATGATCGGAATCAGCGGCCAAACGATGATCTTGTGGCCCACCACCTCGATCGTGAGGCCGGGGATATCGCGATAGAAGTTGAGCTGCGTGACGACGATTACGGCGCCAGCGAGCAGGGTCAGCAAAGCGACGATCAGGAAGATCCTGTTCGTTTTCCACCAGCCGAGTTCTTCGGCCTCGTCCGCGTCGGTCGCGTGATTGGGCGTGGAGGTTTCGGTCATGGCGGAATCGTGGCGTGAATGCGCGCCGGATTCGTCGACCGACGCGCCGGGCGGGTCGACATCCTCGACAAGCGGTCCCGGGTCGGCTACCGCCCCAGGAAAGCTTGTATACGAGCTTTGCATGAGGCCAATGTACGTCTCCGTGATCAAGAAGGCAAGAGCTCGTATACAAGCTTTCGATCTAGCGCTAGGGTGGCCACTATGAGTAGCGGGAAGATGGCGCTCTACCAGCGCATCGCCGACGACCTGAGACAAAAAGTTGCACAGGGTGTCTACGAGCCTGGAACGTCACTTCCAGCCATCGCCGACCTCGCGAAGGCCTACGGCGTCTCCGACGCGCCTGTGCGGCGTGCGCTCGACATCCTCAAGACCCAAGGCGTCCTGTTCGGACGCGCGGGCAGCGGGGTGTACGTCCGCAAGCTCCCACCCCTGCGTCGGCACGGCATCGACCGGTACCGGCGCTCGGTGTGGCTGCACGGCGGCCGCGCCATTCTCGAGGCGGAGGCCGGCGACCAGGCACACCTCGTGCACCAGGAGGTGCGTGAACTCGCCGAGGTCCCTGCCAGCGATTTCGTCGCCGAGCGGCTCGAGCTGCAAAGCGGCGCCGCCGTGTGGGTTCGCCGGCGGCGGACGTTCGTCGACGACACCGCCAACCAGCTGGCGGATTCCTACTACCCGCTCGACGTCGCCGAGGCCGCGCCGCTGCTGCGCGAGGAGAACACCGGCCCGGGGGGAGGCTTCGCCCGGCTGCACGAAGCGGGGTTCGAACCGACCCGAGGGCTGGAGGAGATCACCGTCCGGATCGCGCCGGGTCCAGAAGAGCGAGAGCTGCTGGACCTGCCGGAGACGATGCCGGTCATCGACCTCGTCCGCACGGTGTTCGACCAGCACGGCCGCCCCGTCGAGGTCATGCTCGCGGTGATGCACCCGCAGCTGGCCAGCTTCGCCTACCCCTTCGAGTTCGAGGACTGAGGCCGGTGCAGATCAGCTTTGCCACCCAGCCGTCGCCCGAGCCGGGCCGGGTCAACGAGGACTACGTGCTCGCCGGCCCCGACTTTGTGATCCTGCTCGACGGCGCGACCGCCCCGGCCGGCATCGACTCCGGCTGCGTGCACACGGTCGCCTGGTACGTGCGCCACCTCGCGGCCGCGGTCGCCCAGCTGCTCATCACCCGGGACGAGATCGAGCTGCGCCAGGCGGTGCACGACGCGATCGCCATGGTTGTCGGCGAGCACGGCCCCGACTGCGACCTGACGAACAACGCGTCGCCGTCCGCCACCGTCGCGATCGTGCGTCGCCGCGGCGGGGAGCTGGACTACTTCGCGCTGGCGGACTCGCCGATCGTGCTGGAGGACGGCACGGTGATCGTCGACGACCGGACGTCGTACTTGCCGGACTACTCCCGCGAGGGGATCGAGGCCGCGCGGAACAGGCCGGGGCCGGGCGGGTTCTTCGTCGCTCAGACCGACCCGGGCGTCGTCGCCGAGGCGGTCGTCGGCACGGTGCCGATGGAGAAGGCCGGCGAGTTCGCGATGTTCACGGATGGCGCGAGCCGCTTCACCGAGCTGTTCAAGCTGGGGGACTGGGCGGCGCTGCGGACCGTGCTCGTTGAGGAGGGCCCGGACTGGCTGATCAACCGGGTCCGAGCGTCCGAACTGGCCACTCCGCCGGAGCCGGATCCGGTCTCCGGGCGCCGGTTCAAGCGGTACGACGACGCGACCGCGGTGCTGGTGCAGCTGTGAACGACACGCCGAAGATCCGCAGATGACCACGCCTTGGCGTTGCCACGCTAGGGTTTCCGCCAGATGGACTGACCAGGGGAAAGGGTGGAGATGAGCACCGACCGACCAGATCCCGCCTACGCGATGCGGGACAACGGGCTCTCGCTGGAGGCCCGCGGCCTCTTCGCGTGGCTGTGCGAGGTCGCACCGGGACACATCACCGTGGAGACGATCGCCAGCGGCACCGGCATCGGCTTGACCAAAGCCGCGCGCGTGCGGCGCGAGCTGGTGGCCGGCGGCTACCTGTCGCAGCACCGCGGCCACGACGCCCGAGGTCAGCTCACCTGGAGCTACGAGATCCACTCACGCCCGATGCGCGAGGACGAGGCGAAAGCCTCCTAGAAACAGCTCGGCCCGGCGGAGCGGGAACTCCAGCCGGGCCGTGAAGCAGTACCGAGCAGTGCCTTCCGAGCCATTGCGCGGCATCTCCAGTGTCACACAGCCCCGATTCCGGAGGCAAGCGACACCCCGGGGTGGCCGTGCATCACAGCACAAGGACCACCGTGACCACACGATCAGCACGCCGTTCACGCACCGGCCCCACGCGGCCGGCAGCCACGCCGCCCGACGACCTCGTCGAGCTGGACGAACTGTTGGAGATCGCCTCCGGCCGCCGCGCCCCGTACACGCAGCTCGGCGACTGGGTCGCTCTCTCCGGCGTCAGCGACCACGCCAAGGCCCTGTACTGGCACCTCTCGATGCACCTCAACCAGACCCGCAGTGATCACGGCGACTTCACGGTGTGGCCCACCCGGGAGACCCTGGCGGACTGGTGCGGGTTCAGTCGGCCGCAGTCGGTCGATCGGTACATCGACGAGCTGGCCGAGATCGACGCCGTCGAGAAGTACACGAAGACGTACGGAAACGGGATGCGACGCCGCAACGTGTACGTCGTCAACCAGGAGCCTCCGGAGGACTACGCCGGGCCCAAGTCACTCAAGGAGTTCTACGCCCGCCGCCGCGCAACCGCCGAACTCGACGCGAGTTCGGCACCAAGCCCGACCCCGAACTACATCGAGTTCGGTAAAAGTGCAGCTCACGCCGTTGTGCGCCCCAGCGCACAACCGGTAGTACGGTCCAGCGCACCACCGGTTGTGCGCCCCAGCGCACCATCCGAAGTGCGCCCCAGCGCACCCCGCAGCGCACGCCCCAGCGCACCTCGGAGCGTGCGCCCCGCCGCACAGAAACCAGACCAAGTCCAACCAGACGAACCCTTAACCACCACCGGGAACGACGGCTGCCTGAAGTTCGGCACCGTGCCCGCGCCCGCAGAACCGGTGGAGGTGGTGGTAGATCCCGAGCTGATGAACACCATCACGGCGATGCTCGCGGCCATCCCGGTCCCCGCCGACAAGCGGGCACCAGGCCGGCGATCAGCAAAGCTGCAGGAGGTAGCCCAGCGCTGCCACGACATCCTCGCCGCGCCCGAGCGGTACGGCTTGGTCCTGGAGCAGCTGCGCGCTCACCTGGCCGCCGACCTCGACACCGTTACGAAGTCCGTCGTCGGCTGCTGGCTCTACCGGCTGCGCGACAACGAGCTGCCCTGGCCGGAGCAGCCCTCCCCAACGATCGCTCCCGTGGTCGAGGATCGCCCAGCGTGCTCGAACTGCGGCGCGCGATCTGGCGAAGGCCCCCACGCCCGGATGATCGAGCGCGGAGACGGCAAGTTCGTGAAGTGCAGCTGCCACCCACACGCGTCACCGCGGCCAACGGAGCAATACCCGCACGTCGCGAACGCCGGCTGATGCCGTCCTGGCGCGAGCGAAGCGAGCCTCCACAATGGACGGTCCGGACGTCGCGCAACCGGCTGAACAGGAAAAATTCTTCCTAGGCGCCAGGGTATAGGGTCCTATACCCTGGCGCCTTATGGAGCGGTCTGAGCTGTTTGGTCACCTTGGGTTGCCGGGGCAGCTGGAAATCCTTCAGCTTCACCAGTCACTTCACGAACTGTGCTGGCAGGGCACAGCTGGGGACGTCGTCGATCTCTTCGCCGAGGTCCACGGGTGTTTCGAGGCGTTGAAGGTGGTCGAGGACTACCTGTTCTACGTCGCGCACGAGCGCGGCGCGGACCACAAGATGCTCGGTGAGGCTGCGCGCGCGAAGGCGGCGAAAGCGGCGGGGCAGTCCCGGCTGCGGACGTTGCACCTGCGGCATCCGGACGGCTCAGACGCCGTGCTCGAGCTGATGCGGCGTCGGTACGAACGGCTGAGCCGCGAGGCCGGCACCTTGGTTGACGTCGAGCCGGTGGTGGAAGCCGCGGTGGACGACCGGGAGACGTGAAAGCGCCCCCGGACAGGACTGCATGCTGATCTGTCCGGGGGCGCTACCGGCCAACTCCTACAGTGGCCGGCGAAGGGTTCGCCGCCCCGCGCACCGGGGGGCGATCGGGAACGAGGCGGCTACCTTCTGTTTCCTGCGATTCCGGCCCCCAAGGCGGTCGAAACCCCACGGGGGGCTCCAGGTTCCGGCCGACGTGGTGCTCGCAGGAGCTGTGAAGTTGTGGATCCCCGGTGAACCCCACCGACTGGCTGCGACACCGCTACACCTTGGATAGGTGATGGCGGGGTTCACCGGGGTGGTGCAGGCGGCATCGTCAGGAGTACCGACCGCACCGGTCTCTCCTCGCGGCAGTTGAAGGCGCACGTGCCCGTTTGCCGGGGGAGAGAGCTGTGAAGTTTTAGGGACGCTCCCGGCGCGCGGGAGCGTCAGGTCCGCGCAACACGAGAGCAATGCCGGGAGCGTCGTCCCGACCAACCTCCGCGCCTCGAAGCGCGGCCACCCATCGAATTCGGTTGGTCGGGGGTGGTGCGGCAGGCCTGCTACCACCACCTGGAGCGGCCTGCGTGCACCGACCTCCTCGGGACCACCAGGCCGGTCCCGCAGCCTTGTACCGAGGAGGGTGGACACCTCCGGCTCGCGCGACCTTTTTTGGGGAAAGGTGGGCGCCCGAGGACTGTTGGACGCATCGCGCAAGCCGGAGGCTGCTTCAGGGGGCGGCCCTCGCGGGCCGTCGGACTACTCGCTCTCGACCCGGCCACCTCGGTTCGGGGATGTCCGGGAGTATGCCGCCCACGGCGACGACCAAGCCGTCAGCGATGACCTCGTGAGGGTTCGTCGCTAGCCAGACAGCGCACAGGGGGCACCCGTTGAACGGGCCGCCCAAGTGCTTGAAGTTTGTCCGATTGACCATGTCGTAGATGTGCGACAGGCCGAGCATCCCGTCCAGCAGCTCGTGGCATACCGAGTGGATTTCAAGCTGGCGCCGAAGTTCCAGCTTGGCCAACGGCACGATGCGGTACGCGTGCCGAAGCGCGTCCCCGGAGTAGTGGCGGATCCCGATTCCGATCGGGTTGTTGCTCATGCGCTGCACCTGCTCGACGAGGCAGCTGCCATGGCGCGCCACGCGTCTTCGTCCATGTCGGCGTCGATCGGCGCTCGGCCGTTGGGCGACTCTTGGGTGAGCCGCCGGCCGTCAGCGCTCGGCGCGTGCCGCTGATGCGGCATGTTCGCGCTGGTGGAAGGCTGTTCGGTGGTCACGGCGAAGAGATTAAAAGTGGCACCAGCTCGCTTGTGTCATGGAGGACACAAGCGAGCTGTTTCACCCGATCGACGTAGAGCCGGTGTGCAAGCCCATGCGGTACGCGAGGCCGCGAAGTTCGCGGCCGCCGGCCTCACGTCGGTCCCGGCGGAACCGCGCAGCGACGGCTTCCCGAACGAACACGTCGTTGCGGACACGCTGCGGCGCCAGGCGCTCAGCGGTGAGGATCGCGTGCAGGCCTTCCTCGCGGGTCTTGGCGTGCGGCAACAGGGACCGGCCGACGTCGCTCCAGAACTCGGCCTTGCGGCTTGGGCTGGGGATGGCCTCGATCGCGACATTGCGTGCCACCTCGGCCACCTTTGGCCCGTCGCCGAACTCCGTCGCCAGCGCGACGGTCCAGACCTTCACGTTCGGGCGGCCGAACCACAGCCGGGCGAAGCTGCCGACTTCCGGGTCGAGCCGTTCGGCGACGGCGGCCGCCTCGGCGAGGTGTGTGTTCGCCGTCGTCCGGTCGGCTTGGGCTGCGGACGCGAGCGCCGCCGAGAGGTGCAGCATCCCGTACGCCTGGGCGACCTGGTCGTTGTCGAGCTGGCCGGCGAGGTTGTCCGCCGCGCTGACGCTGCGCCGGTACTGGTCCGGCCTGCTCAGCTGGCCGGTGGCGTCGCCACGCAGCCAGGCCGCGAAGCCGATCCATTGCGGCTCGTTCAGTTCGCCGGCGATCTGCTGCGCGTACCGGGACGCGATGGCGGGAAGGCCGCGGCCGCCGAGTCGTTTGGTTGTCCAGGTCGCGCTGGCGTAGGCGCGAATCAGCGCCCGCAGGATCTCGGTGCGGTGCTCGGGGTAGCGCACGTACGCCGCGTGCAGCTCGGGCAGCAGCTTCGGCAGCAGCTGGCCCTGGCCGACGTAGTCGGAATGAACGTGCATCAGGTCGATCAGGTGCCGCACGTCGGCGGCGATCTCCGGCCACGGTCGCGCGGCCACGCCCGGGTCGTGGCCCAGCTCGTAGATCTCGAGCGCGGCTTCGACCTCGCGCAGCGCCGCGTGGCCTTCCCTGCTGACCGGGTCGTAGCTGGCTACCGGTTGGTCGGTGAGGTCCCACGCGGCTACGCGCAGCCCGAGCGCGAGCGCTTCCAAGGTGCGTCGCCTGTCGACTTCACGCTCGCCACGTTCGATCTTGCCCAGGTGGCCGTAGGAGATGCCGGTCAGGTCGGATAGCTCGCGCAGGGTGAGACGTCGCGCCGAGCGGAGCTCTCGGATGCGCCGGCCGAAGTCGGCGATGTCGTCGTCAGTCATGGGTGACCTCGGTTCGCGGGAGGAAGAGCTGACCTCTTCGCGAACCCCCGGGGGCCAGTCCGGGGGCCGTTCCTCCGCGAAGAGGTACGTCCCCAGCGTAACGCTGCTGGCGTGGTTCCCCTTCCCCGCGGGCGGGGACACGCGGATGGCTCAGTGGGGTTCGCTCCCCGGCAGCGAGGTCGTCCTCGTCCCCGGGGAAGACTCCTCGCCGGCCTGCTTGCGGGGACCGCCAGCTCCCCGAGATTCCCCGGTCTCCCCGTCGTCCCCGGCCGGGACGGGGATCGGGGAATCCCCGCCTTGACCTGCTGTTCCCCGGGCTTTCCCCGCTTCCTCGGCTTGCTTGCGCTTGACGCGGACCGTCTCCCTGTTCCTGCCGAGGAGGTCGGCGATCTGCTGCTTCCCGAGGCCCGCGGCGACGGCGTAAGCCACCGCGGCGGGCTCGTCCTCGCGGGCCTGGCGGATGGCTTCCAGCCACTCCCGGGCGGCCACGGGATCGGGCGGGGAAGGGCGGGAATTCCGGGGAGAGGCGTCGCGTGGCACGGGCGCATCATGCCAGATTCCCTGGCGCTCAGCCGCGGCGAGAATGCCAGAAAATCTGGCATGAAACCCTGGCCATCTGATCCACTCGTATGCCAGATTTTCTGGCATGACTTCGTCCCTGATCGATGCGTCCGGCGCCGAGCAGCCGGCTCTGTGGGAGGTCGCCGAACTCCCCGCGGCCCCGGCGCCCACCGAACAGCACGTCACCCGATCCGCGTGGCCGGCCTACCGCGCGCTCTACCTGATCGGCCGCGGCCACCTCGTGCTCAGGGTCAACATCTTCACCGGCCGCGCCCATCTCCAGGACCCGCAATGCGACCTGTCCGACACCCGCAAGCGCACCGACCGCGTCGACGGTTTCTTCGGCCGCACCGAGGAGCGCGCCGCCCGCGCCTTCGCCGCGAACAAGCAGTACGTCGTCTTCGACCACATGAGGAACCACCGCTTTGGGAAGGTGTGGCTCCGCGGCCGCCGGCTCAAGCTCACCCCGGCCGGGGAGCAGCTGCTGGCCCGCTGGGCGCGACTGCAAGACCCCGCTCGCATCGCCGATGACCGCTTCGACGCCGCGGTAGCCGCGCTCGACGTGACCTACCCCCGCAAGAGCACCCGCAGCGGCACCGGCGCACGAGTCATCGACCTGGATTCCCGGCGGAGACGACCGTGAACGTCGCCACCGACCTCTACCTGGGCATCTCCGAGCCCAGCCAGCTCATCGCGCCGGTCCCGGTTTGCATCGCCCATCACCGCCTCCAGCGCACCACCTGGTGGATTCGCCGCGACCGGCCCGACCGCGGCCCGTACATGGTCGACTCCGGCGCCTACTCGGCGCTCGACGCCATCCCGGACGGCACGCCCCGCAACGAGCTGGAGGAACACGGCTACTGGCGCACCGACCCGCGCGAGTACGTCTCCGCCATCGCCGAGTACCACCACTGGATCGGGCCGCCGACGATGGTCGGCATCCAGGACTGGATGTGCGAGGACCACATCCTGGCGAAGACCGGCCTCACGGTCGGCGAGCACCAGGACCGCACCGTCGCCAACTACCTCGAGCTGACCGCCCGCTGGGACGAGTGGTTCCTGCGTTCGCTCGGGCCCTCGAAGTTCGTCCCCACGCTGCAGGGCGACACGCCTCAGGCGTACGTCGCGTGCATCGAGAAGTACCGCCGCGCCGGCGTCGACTTGCTCGCCGGACCGGTCGGCGTGGGCTCCCTCTGCCGACGCCAGTCCACGCGCGAGATCATCGCGATCATCTCGGCGATCGTCGCCGCGGTGCCCGGTATCGACATCCACGCCTACGGCGTAAAGACCCTCGGGATCCGCCGCGTCGGCCACCTCATCAAGACCTCAGACACCGAGTCGTGGTCGGTCGATGCCCGCTACAGCGACCCGCTTCCCGCGTGCGTCGGCACGCACCAGAAGTGCACCTCCTGCCTCGACTACGCCCTGTTGTGGCGGGACCGTCTGATCCACTCCTTCCGCTCGCCGGAGCCCACCGGCGGCCAGCTGGACCTGTTCGGGGAGGAGTTCGCGGCGTGAAGACCGTCAACGGCATCCGCTGGACCCCGCACGGTCCGGCCCGCGACACCGAGCGGGACAACCCGCGCACCCGCCGCTGCCCGGCCTGCGGCGCCGCGCCGATGGAAGCGTGCTTCCGGCTCCGCCGCGGCGGCCGGCAGACCCTCACCGACTACCACGACGCCCGCAAGCAGCTCGCCGCCGAGGCCGCGCCGGTCGCCCCGGCCAGCGACCTCGCCGGGCGCCGCGTGGCCGCACTGGTCAGGCTCGAAGCCGCCATGGTGGCCGCCCGGCGGCGGGCAGCGCGGTTCTCTCCCGATCAACGCGCCTACCAGGCGTGGGCTGCGGGCGACGTCGTGCCGCACCGCATCACCCAGGCCCTGGACCTGCGCGGCCTCTACGGGCCCGAGGTCGACGAGGCGTGTGGCGTCGCCGAGCCGCAGGTGGACATGTGGGAGGCCGGTGAGCTGTACCCGGCGTGGGAGGCGCTGGTCCTGCTCGCCGAGCTGACCGACTTCCCCGTCGAGTTCTTCACCCTCGCCTGCGGCCAGCCGCTGCTGCGCGCCGCCGAGACCTCGCTGGTCCACCACATCCGGAACCTGCCGCCCGACGACGAGCCGGTGCTGGAGTTCCTGCCCTCCGCCGTCGCCGCCGCCGTTCCGGCCCAGGAGATCCCGTGATCACCGACCTGCAGCGGTACGTGCGCCGCTGCCTCTACGCCCTGTTCAACGGTCGCGCCACCAACCGCGACCGCTCGCTCAACCAGCAAAGGAACCGACGATGACCTACGCACCCGCGCCCACCGCCACCGAACGCACCCTGGTCGACATCATCACCAGCACGCTGCGCGGCGACGAGAGGATCATGGCCGCGGTCGACGACTTCGTGCTGCCGCAGCTCCGCGGACTGGTCGAGCGCGCCGGCTACGACAACGGTGAGCCGGACCCGGCCACCGGGATCATGGCCGAGGCGCTCACTCAGACCGCCGTCACGATCGCCGAAGCGCTGATCGCCCACGGCGTGCACGTCATCCCCGGCGGCTTCAAGCCCGGCCAGCGCGTCAAGGTCGGGGCGAACTTCGGCGACGTCGTCGAGCCCGCCAGTACCGTGCGCGTGAAGCTCGACAGTCGCCCGTGGATGCCGCTCGACGTCCGCCCGGACGTCGTCGTGCCCGTCGACGAGCAGGCGGTGCAGGCGTGATCGACGGCAAGCACTCGCAGCACCGCGTCCTCGGCGAGGTCTTCACCGCGGTCACCGCGCAGGACCGGGCCGCGGCCGCCGCTGGCCTCGGTTCGCTCCCGGACGGCACTGGCCGACCGCTCGACCGTCACGCCGCGACGAAGGCGGCCGAGCTCGTCGACGTCGACACGGCCGGCGGCCGCCTCTCCCACCGCGCCGAGCTGATGAAGCACGTCACCGGGGCCCTGGCCGAGCTCGACCCGGTTGCCCTGCGCAAGGAGCTGCTGGAGATCAGCGCGTACGCCGCGCGGTGGGCCCTCGCGATCGACGACCGGCTCGCCGGGCCGCGCCTGGCCCTCGCGCCGGAACCGACGCTGTTCGCTCCGGAGGCGACGTGACCGGCGACAGCGACTGCCTGAGCTACGAGCGGCTGGTCGAGATGATCGAGTCGTTCCCGCCCCCGCCCAAGCCGATCCGGCTCACTCGGCGCCAGATGGACGCACTCCCGAAGGCGACGCCGAAGCCGGAGCGCTACGGCGTGCTGAGCGCGGACCTGTTCGGCATCCCGGTGCACCGGGTCGACCGGGTCGAAGACTCGACGCCGTACCAGCTAGAGCACCCGGGCGAGCCGGCCAGCATCGACGAGCGGCACGCCGAGATCCGGCGCGCGGCCGCGGCCACGCTGCTCGGCGACGACGGGCAGCGTCTCCTCGAGGAGGACGCGGTCCTGGCCATGACCTTCAAGCAGGCCACGGGGATGCTCGCCTCCGCCGAAGACGCGATGTGCGAACTCGACATCCCGCCGGACGTCCGGACCGCGGTTCTCTCCGGAATGCTGCTCGGCCCGGCCGCAGCCGAGTACAGCGGGCTCAGCATCGTCGCGGCCGCCGCCGCGCGGGCCCTCGCTCGGCGCAAGGCGATCGACCAGCTGACCAGGACTGCGTTCCGCGTCGCGCCGATGGGCTTGTCGGCGCTGGTGTCGGTGAGCGCCCCGTGACCGAGTACGAGCGGTACCTGCGACGCGTCGCCCTCTACCACCACGAGCGCCCCGCCCAGGCCGAAGGCCAGGCCGCGTTCAACCAGCTGGTGCGGGAGCGCCCCGACATCGCCGACGAGATCCGCGGCGGCGAGCTGGACCCGTTCCACGACGACGAACGCCTGCCGGCCTTCCTTGACCACCTCGCGGCGCGGATGACCCGCACCGTCCACTTCGCCCCGCACCCAGGAGAGAACTGGCCATGAGCAGCTGGACCACCGGGGATCCCGAGCCCGGCCCGGCCGTCGACGTCCTCATCGACACCCTCCCGTCGAAGAACCCGTACTTGGCCCGCGTCGAGGGAGGCGGCTGGGTCTGGACCAACAGCCTCGCCGAGATCAGCAGCCCGGTGAAGCCGCGCCGCCCGAACCCGCTGCGCTGGGACTTCGCGATCTCCGCAGACGGCGCTGTGTCGTGCGAAGTTCGGATGCTCACCGCGGCCGAGCGGTCCCAGTGGGAGATCAGCTGAGCGCCGAGTCACCCTGGGGACCTGCGAAAAGCTGCTAAAGTACGGGCCTGCGCGACGGCATACCTGTACCCACAGGCCGCTCGCGCCGAGGCCGGCACCGTCCCGCCCGCCTCCCCGAAACCCCGCGAATTAGGCCCGAGACGCATTCCGTCTCGGGCCTAATTCATTTAAGAACAGACGTCGATAATTGCTTATTGACATCTGATGTTGGGGCAGAATAGCGTTTCGGTATCCCCAAAAAAAGCTATCAATAAAGCGTGCGTTGGCGGGAATTTTCGATCTTTGCCAAGAGCGCTAGGGGAACCGTCATGTCAGAAACGAGGGAGAAATGACCGCAACGCTCGACGCCCCGGTCAGCACACCGACCGGTGCCGGGACGTCGCTCGACAAGGCCACCGCCGAGCTGGAACGCCTGCTCAAGGCCGTCCCGACCGAGACCCCGACCGGCGCGGTGCCGTGGCCCATGGTTCTGGTCGAGGGCGAGGAGAAGGCCGGGAAGTCCTGGGTGCTCGCCGAGTTCACCGGCAGCGAAAAGGTGGGCCGGGCGTTCTGGCTCGAATTCGGGTTCGAGGGAACCGCGCACCAGTACGGCGCGGTTCCCGGTGCGAACTACGAAATCGTGCCGTTCGCCAACTTGGCCGACTTCATGGAGAAGCTGTCGTGGCTGCGCCGTGTCGGCCTGGCCGCCCGCGCAGCCGGCGAGCCGCCGATCGTCGTGTGCATCGACTCGATGTCGGGGGAGTGGCGCAGCCTCGGCGCGCTGGCGAAGTGGCGGGCCCGGCAGTCCAAGAAGAACCAGGCCATCCTCCGCCGTGACCCGAACGCCGAGATCAACGCCGGGCCGAACTACTGGAACCCGGTCATCGACAAGCACTACGAGATCCTGAACCTGCTCGCCGCGATCCCCGGCATCGTCGTCTACACCGCCCGCGGCCGCGACGTCGCCGCGATGGGCGACGACGGGAACCCCACCGGGGAGAAGATCTGGAGCACGCAGGCGCAGAAGGACCTGGCGTTCGACTCGACGGCCGTCCTGCGCGTCCGGCGCAGCACCAGCGGCCGGCGCCCGAAGGTCGAGGTCGTCGGCTGCCGATCGGTGTTCGCGGGCATCCAGTCCGACGAGGAAGCCGTTGCCACCCCGGCGAGCCAGAACCCGCTGGAGTGGCTGATCTTCGACTACATGAAGTGCGACCCGGACAAGGCGTACTGCCGGGAAGTACGTCGCGACGGCGCGGACGAGGACCGCGAGGAGGAAAACCGTCGCCTGGCCGAGCGCGACGCCCGCGCCCAGGGCGTCGGCCGCCCGCCGGAGCCCGCCGAGCAGCGCGACCAACGCCAGGAACGCCGCGTTGCCCGCGTGCGGGCCGACACGCCGCCTCCGACGCCCCAGGGTGGCACGGCGACCAAGGGGAAGCCGGTCGAGAGCATGACGTCCGAGCAGCTGCGCGCGGCCATTGGCGCCGGCCTGACCCACTTGGAAGTCATGGACCGGACCGCTCAGCGACTGCTGTTGTCCGATGTGGTCAAACGCCGGGTCCCCGGCGTGAACGACCTGATGCCCATCGGGGACCTGCGGACGATCCTGACAGAGCTGCGCAACTACAGCGCGATGCCCGAGAGTGAGCGCCGCGAGGTGATCGCCGCGGCGATCGAGCAGGCGACGCAAGACGAGGCGCGCGCCGACGAGGAAGCCTCCGGTGAGCAGCAGTAAGTGGGCATGGCCGGTGCCCGCCGCGATTCAGCGGCGGGCACCGGCCCCGGCCGGGGCGGCACCCAGCGTGGCCCCGGACGCCGACCCGTGGGCAGCGTTCGACATGTCCGAAAAGGACGCTGAGCGGATCGGTCTGGCGCCCGTGCGGGAGCACGGAAGCCCGGCCGCGCGTGCCCGGTGGCTGCTGATCTACCGGCCACTCACGGCGTTCGAGGAGTGGGAGAGCGCCCGGCTCTACCTCGAGGGCACACAGGACGGCGAGGTGCCGGGCTGGGAGCGCAAGGCGGTGCAGGAGCTGTTCGACGAGCTGAGCAAGCACTTCGAGCCGCGCGGCGGGTACTTCGCCTTCCTCGCCCGTCACGGTCTGTGATGTGACAACCGCCTATGGCCGTGAATGCAGCGCAAAATGCAGAGTCGAACTCTATTCATCGCCGAACAGGGCTGCGGCGTTACTGTGAAATTCGCGGGGCTAGTGCAAATGCTCTAGAACGACTAGGCCACGCATTCTCTGTAACCAGAGGTGATCACTTCGGTACCGCAGGTGATCATGAGTGCAACGTGTGCGAGTGGTCACTGTGGACGGTGACAAGCCTTGTCTACCTGCGGTTTCTCTTGATCAAGCTACCGGGCGGTAGTGACGCGTTGTCGCTGGTAAGTGACGGCGAGGAGGGAGGCGTTACAGGTTTTGGCCCAGAAGTTCCGGCGGAATTCGTCACCCGAATGGCGGCTGACGAGTATTCTAGGAGACCACAGTGTTACGGCCCCGTTATTCCACGAAGACGATTACTCACATAGATTTCGTTGAGTAAGCAAGTCTCGGGTTCCCGGCGGGAGCCCCGGAAGTGGGTCAGCACCCCACCCCCGGGGCCGAGACGGTCCAGGACCGCCTCACCGCCCGAGGACTCGTTCCAACACAGACGAGCACCAAGGGGGCCAGCGTGGATCGTACCCACGGCACGCCGAAGCGAAGCCGATACGACGATCACATCTCCGGACTAGCGCCGTAGAGAGCCGACGAACGTCGGATAACCCGCACTCGCGCGGGTTTCTAGCCCCCGCCAGCTGACAACCCAGCCGGGCAGGGGGTTCCTCCAGCTCACGACGCCCAGCACGTCGCCGCGGTCCACTCCTACGGGCACCTGCCCGGACCGCGCGCCGTCGCCGCGTCGCGAGTTCCGGCACAGCTCGAGCTGCCCGCACACGCGCGCTTCCTCCTGCCTGCCGGGTCATCGTCCGCACGCTCGCTGTCCCATCGCGCGCGCGGACCTACATCCGGAGCACGACCTTGTTCGAAACGCACGACCCCGACACCGAGATGGCCATCCGCCACGGTCGGGGATTCCCCTACACGACGGTCGGCCAGTGGGTTCTCCTTGCCGATCTCCCGTCACAGTCGAAGACGCTCTACGCCTTGTTACGGATGCACGTGAACGGGCAACGCGGCGACGACACCTGCTGGCCCACGCAGGCCACCCTCGCCGGCCTGATGGGACTGAAAAAGGCCACCGACGTCGGCAAGTACACCAAGCCGCTGGTGGAGCTCGGCGCCGTCGAGATCGAGGTGGTCCGCTGGGGCCCGAACCGCATGTACAAGCGGCACATCTACACCGTCCACGAGGCCCCGCCCGTCACCTTCACCGGCCACGCCTCCCTGACCAGCTTCTACGCCGCGAACGCGCAGGTCAGGCCGGACATCCCTTCCAAGGGAGGTCCGGTGACCCGCTCCACGGGAGGTCCGGTCACCCCTCCTGAGGGAGGTCCCGACCTCCCTCAGGAGGGAGATCAACTACCCGAAGTACTAACTACCCGAACAGAAGAACAACCCGAACCGAAGAACGGAGGCGCTGCCGCGCCGCTTCCGGTCCTCGGTCGCTCCGCTCCCTGCGGTCCGGGTCGGCTTGCCCTCGAAAATCGTGGTCACCGAATCAGTGGTCAACTCGAAACTCAGGCCGTGGAGGTAACTCACCACACGCGCGGGCGCGCGCGCGAGCTGCCGGTTCGCCGCCAGAGGCTCATCACGGACCTCGCCGAGCTGCCCCCGGCCCTTCACCCCGAAAACGACGCCCCGTTCCTCCAGGGGCCCGTTCAGGCGGGAGCAACAGCGCGATGAGCACGACTGCCAAGTGGGAACCGGCCGACGCCGAGAAGACGCACCGCACGCCGCAGATCGGCGACACCATCGCGTGGGACCGTCGCGTGTGGATCGTCCAGGCCATCACCCCGGTCCCGGCCGAGGAGTGGCGAGAGTCCGACCACGCCATGGTCGACGTCCACGGACCCGACGCCACACCGAGCCTCATCACGATCAGGCCGGCCACCGGCGACGGCGAAGGCGTCCGCCTGCGCACCTGGGCCGGAGTCGTCGCCTGGTGGATCTACCCGCACGGGCACTACGCGGTGTGCGGCTGCTGCCACGAGCCGATGCCCTGCCTCGCTCAGGAAGCCGACCGGGCCGCGGAACTCGCCTACGCGCGCGCCCTGCGGTTCGCCGAGCCGGGCTGCTGCCCCGAGTGCGGGGACGTCGTCACCGCCAACCAGCGGCCCATCCAGTTCCCCGAGAACCGGGTGTGGCCCCTCGGCCCCGCCCCGGTTTTCCACGGAAACCGTCGCGCCTGCCGGCTTGCCGCCGAGCACTACGCGCGCGACACCGCCACCAGCGCCAGCCCGAAGGGAGCCCACCAGCGATGAACACCCCCACCACGACCGACGCCGCCGCCCTCACCGGAAGCCGACACCTCGACCAGGTGCTCCCGCACGCCCAGCAGGTCATCGACCTGGTGCACCGCGGCGACGTCGACGGCATCGGGCTCGCACTGGCCGACGCCGACCGCGTCCTCCGGGGGGCCCTCAGGAACGACCGCGCCCCGGCCCCGGCCGGGATCGAGCTCGGCACCCGCGCCGTCCTCACGATCCTCGCCGGCCTGGTCCTCGAAGATCGCTCGCCCGCGGACCTGCTCGGCTGGCTCCAGGACCCCGCCGAGTACGAGCGGCTGCTCGACGCCGGCGTCGACGCCGGCGTCGCCCGCACCCTGTGCTCCCGCAAGCGGGAAGGAGTCGCAGCATGACGATCCCCCTGTTCGCCGCCGAGCCGGAGGCCCTGCTCGACGACTTCGCGATCGAGCTGGCCTGCGAAGGCGTCATCGACGTCGCCCGCCTCAACTCGGACGAGCGCGACGAGGTCGTGCGTCGTCTCGCCGCGACGGACCGCTACGCCGTCGACGTCGCCGCCCAGGCCGGCGTCAGCCGCCGCACCGTCGAGCGCGTCCGCGCCGAGCTGCGCCGCGAAGCGGCCGCGGTGACTACCCTGCCCGCCCGGCGCGCGAAAGACGTCCCGGCGGGCCAGCTGGGACTGCTGCGCGAGCTCGCCGCGACGTCGCTGGACGTCGCGGTGATCGCCGAGCGGACCGGCGTCCGGCGCCGCGTGGTCGAGGAGGTCCGCCGGGACCTGCGTCGCGAAGCCAGCGCGGCCGCGACCGCGGCCTGGTGGCGCGGCCTGCGCGCCGGGCGCGCCGCCCAGGTGGTCGCAGCGTGAACGCTCCGGACCCAAACCTGGGGCGCGTCTTCGAGATCGACGTGCCGCTCGTCATGCCCCCGCAGCCCAAGCGCCGCAGCGGCAAGGCCGTCAACCGCAGCTATCCGCCGAAGCTGTGCCCGTACAACCTCAACTGGAAGGTCCACTGGCGGAAACACCACGAGTACAAGCAGACGATCACCGACGGCGTGACGTGGCGAGCGAAAGCCGCCCGCATCCCGAAGGCCAAGTTCCTCACCGTCCAGTTGCACTGGGCGCCCGGCGACAACCGCAGCGCCGATACCGACAACCTCGCCGCCTCGGCGAAACCGGCCTACGACGCGCTTGCCCGCCCGACCCGCAAAACGACCGGCGCCGCGTGGGTGGGGCTGCAGCTGGTGCCCGACGACAGCCCGCAGCACATGCGCAAGCTCGAGCCCGTCATCCACCCAGGACCCCAGCACACCCGCCGGCTGTGGCTCACTGTCCAAATCGGATGCACCTGCTGCCCCGGCGGCGACCACCACCAGGAAGAGAACACGTGACCGGCGCGGCCTGAACGCCACAGGGCCCCGCCCCCGGCCTGGGGGAGCGGGGCCCTGTGGCGTTCGCCTGCGGTTACCTCCCGGAAGCGATCTTCTCGACGACGTCCCGGCGGTACACCGTGCGCTGGGAATCGCCGGCCTTGCCGATCACGTCCCGGCCGGGCAGCTCGCCGGCCCGGTGCATCCGCAAGACCTTCGTGACGTTGACGCCCAGGATCTCGCCGGCCTCGGAGCCCGTCACCAGGTCCGGGATGTCGTGGTCACGAGCTGGAGCGCTCGCGGTGATCTCCGCCGGGTCCAGCTGGTGCATGGTCGACTCCCGGAACACCAGCACGCTGCGCCCCTCCCCGGCGCCAAGGTCGCACTGGGCGCCGGGGATGCGGCCGAAGTGGAACCAGGTCAGGACTTCGCGCGGATTCATGCCCAGGATCTCCGCGGCGCCCTCCCGGGTCACCAGGTCCGGGATCTTCGGGTCGCGCATCGGATCGTCGCGGTCACCCGGCCCGCCGCCCTGCTCGACCAGCTGCCGCCGAAACAGCGTGTACCTGCCCAGCGAGACACCAGGAAGCTTCCCGGCCCGGTATCGCGCGTCGATCGCCGAGATCGACACCCCGCAATCCTCGGCGACCCACGCGGTGGTGACGAGCTCGGGTAGACGGGGGTCCGACTTCGGGTGGCTCGGCGTCAGGTTGCGCCGCAGCCGCTTGAGCGCGCTGTCGCGGAAGACCGCCAGGCGCGCGTTGACCTGGAAGCCGGGGAGCAGGCCGGCCCGGTACAGGTCCGACACCGTCGTTCGCGCAACGCCAGACTTGTCGGCGAGGCCGTGGATGTTCCACAGCTTCGGGATGCTCTCGTCGATGGCGCTCTCCGTCTGTGCCATACTCGGCTCACTCCTCTCAGGTTCCTCGGGTGTGTTGCTGACAACGTCACATTTTGGGGTTCGACAGGAGTCCGGGCCCGCCACCTTGTGGCGGGCCCGACCTGTCTCCGCGGCTGCGGAAACCTCCCGAATCAAGTTGCTTACGGCGAGGACGATACTACTTCGCCGGCCGATCCCGCTACCTGTCACCGGCAACGTGGCGGGGCCCGCGCGTAGCTTCCGCTCGTGTCACCGTGATCAAGGCGGTGACCTGCACGGCAGGGGGGTCCAAGGTGGGCAATCGCCGCTTCGACGCGGATGGCTTCCACGCAGCCCTCGACACCGTTCGCCTCGCCCGCGGCATGGGCTGGGTCGACGTCGCCAAGGCCACCGGCGTCTCCACTGCCCTGCTCAGCCGCATGAAGCACGGCGCCGCCCCGGCCGCGGACGGCCTCGCCGCCCTCTGCCGCTGGGGACGCCTCGACATCGCCCAGTACATCACCGGCGACGAGCCCGAACCCGGCGACGATGAGCTCGGCCAGGACCCCATCACCGTCGCGATGCTCGCCATCGGCCAGGACCGCACCCTCAGCCGTGCCGCGCGCACCGCGCTCACGACCGTGCTGCTCACCACCTACCAACAGCTGACCCTGATGACCGCGGCCGCGAAAGCTGGCGCCTGACCCGCAGGCCCCGGCGCGGTTCGCTCCCGAATGGACACCAGGGGTTCGCTCCCGTAGAGATTCGCTCCCGGGGCCCGGATCTTCGGCACCTCGTCGTGCAGCTGGAGACCCCTGCAGGGGTGGGGCTGGCCGGCAGGCGCCGACCTGTCAACCATCGGGTTGACCCCACGAGCCGAGAGCAAGTAATGTCCTCTCCGTCAGCAACACGCACGGGAGAGTGACATGCTCGAACCTCTACCGCCGATGTCCGAAGAGGACGCGGCGTGGATCCGCGACAAGGTGTGGCCCCGGAAACTCCGCGCCGCATACCGGCAGGCCGCCAAGCGCGGCGGCAACCTCAACGCCTGCCGGTGTCAGCTCGACACCAGCTGGCACTGCGAGAACGGGATGCACAAGCACTGCCACCCGGAGGACACCTGGGACTCGCCGGAAACCAAGATTCTCCGCGCGGACGGCGAAACCCCGGCGAAGCTCCCCGGCTTCGGCCAGTTCCACGACCGCTACACCGGCGAACTCCGCGACCGCTCCGACGTCCCCGTCTGGCTCGCCGACCGCGTCTGCAAATTCACCTGCAGCTGCGACTGCGTCGAGCACCACGAAGAGATCCCGTACGACCGGACGACCCTCAATCAGTACAAGGGCTACGCCATCGACGCCGACGAAGTGTTCGTCGACGGCCAGCCCAACGAAGTGCGGATCAAGGTCAACGGCGTCCGCGTCGCCTCCGCCTACGGCGCGATGTACTGGGAACCCCAGCGTTGGTTCTACGAAACCGTCAACGAGATCGCGGACAAGCTCGACCGCAGTTGCCTGCCCGAGCACTGGAAGCCACTGCGCGACCCCGAGGCCATGAAGACGATCCAGCAGGTCTCCCCGCCGGCCTGGCTACCCGAGGGGCCCAACGTCGGCGACGTCGTCGAGCACCCCGAGCACGGCCGGTGCGAAGTGCTCTGGGCGCACGACCGGCCCAAAGGGCGCCTCCTGGACCTGCACCTGATCTACGACCGCTCACGCCAGTCTCGCTACCGGCTGGACCACGTTCAGGTCGGCGTCGCCGCCGCCGACGTCGCCGTGCTGGAGCGCGCCCACCAGCCGCGGCCGCCGATGTCCGAAGAGGACGCGGCCTGGATCCGCGACACCGTGTGGCCCAAGCAGCTGCGCGCCGTCCACGCCAGCGCGCCGAAGTTCCACCTGCGATGCGCCTGCCAATACGGCGTCACCGGCCACTGCGCGAGCAACGACGGGCACGAGGAATGCCAGTTCGCCAAGCCGGATGCGACGCCGCAACGCAGCAGCGAAACCTGGATCACCCGCAAGGACGGGACCGTGATCAACGGCGCCGAGGTCTGGCTCGCCGACCGCGTGTGCCGCTGGTCCTGCCCCTGCGAGTGCGGGCACAAGCCGCCGAAGAAGAAGCGGAAGGCGAAGCGCCGCACCAGGCCGGCGCTCCCGGCGCCCAAGGTGGCCCAGGCTCCCGCGCCGAGGCCGAAAGCCAAAGTGGAGCAGCTTTCCCTGTTCGGTTAGGCCCCCTTGACCAGCGGAAACGCTACTAGTAACGTCCTCGCTGTCAGCAACGCACTACCGAAGTGAGGACACCGATGCGCCCCACCGCGCTAATGCTCCGCGTCCAGGCCCGCCGCGCCGAAGCCGAAGGTGACCACGCCGCCGCCACCGCGGCCGCCGACAAAGCCGTCGCACTCGCGACCGCGGTCGGCGGCCGCGAGAACCGGCAGCGCACCAACTTCTACCCGACCCCGCCCGAGCTCGCCGCCGAGCTGGCCGAGCTGCTGGCCGACAACGTCCGCAGCGACGGGCCGCTCCTGCTCGAACCGTCCGCCGGAAACGGCAACCTCGTGCGCGCCATGCAAGACGCGTTCCACCCGCGCAACTACCACATCACCGCGATCGAGCCGGAGCACGGCCTGGCCGATCACATCGACAAGCACTACCGCACCGACGTCAAGCGCATGACCTTCGAGAACTACGGCCCGCACGTGTACAGCCAGCCGGACGGCGCGACCCTCGCGTTCGACGGCGTGCTGATGAACCCGCCGTTCTCCGTTCCCGGCAACCGCACCATCTGGATCGACCACGTACGCAAAGCATGGGACTCGCTCGTCACCGGCGGCACGCTCGTCGCCGTCGTCCCCGGCGGCTTCACCTTCCGCGAGGACCGCAGACACCGCGAGATCCGCGCGCTCGTCGCCCAGCACGGCGGACACTACGACCTCCCGGACGACGCGTTCGCCATCTCCGGCACCTCCGTGCGCACCGTCGCCATCTGGGCCACCAAGCCGTAGCCGCACCCGATCGAGCCCTGGAGGGCCCGTGTCAACCGCCCTGTTGACACGGGCCATGCTTGTGCGTAACGTCCTCTCTGTCAGCAACATTCCACGGGAGGAACCCATGTCCGTCAGGAAAAAGCCTGTCACGACAAAACCCGTCACGATGCGACAGAACGGCTTGGTGCGCCACCGGCTCCGCTGCGCCGGCCTCGCCGCGCGCAAGGTGCAGACGCAGATGAGCGACGCCACCGTCATCACGACCATCGCCGCGCCGCGCACCGCGAACGCCGCCGAGTACCAGGACGTCTTGGACGACCTGCCCCGCCTGGACAAGCGCGTCACCGGCGACCGCCGGATCACCGCCGAGTACACCGAAAGCTACCTGCTGCTCACGGTTGCCTCCCGGCTCGCCGGATCCACGATCCCCCCGCTGAAGAGCATCCCCGGCGACGACCAGCAGCGAATCCCGCTCGACCTCGTCCGGCCCCTCGACGTGATCCAGCTGCCCGGCGTCGACGTCGACCCGCGGGGGATCTCCCGCGTCGTGGGCTGGAGCCCGCGCGGCCTCGTTCAGAACGTCTCGCTCGTGCGCGGCCGCTGGCGGATCTCCTGGATGCATGGCGCCCCCGACCTCGTCGAGCATGCCGCCCTGCCCTTCGGAGTCCGGCTGATCTCCCGCACGCACCACAGCCTCGGCTGAGCCTCTGCCTCCGAGTCCGGTCCCCGCGTACCTTCCTCGGCGCGGGGGCCTTCTCGTCTGTCAACTATAGAGTTGACACGCGAGATCTTCGCAAGTAATGTCCTCACTGTCAGCAACACGCACAGTGAGGAACCGCAATGCCTCTCTACGTCGTACCCACCGACCCCGGGCCCGACGCCCTCGGGCACATCGGCCCCATCAGTCACCCCGCAGACCCGGCCGCTGTCGAGGCGTTCGCTAGGGCCTACGAGACCAACGGCATCCCCTGCCTGGTCATCCCTGGCCGCATCGGAATCCCCGGAGACGCCGCGATCGCCGACTTCCAGGGCTTCCCCGCCGCGATCTACCGGGCCGGCTGCGCGCACTGGCCCGTGCACCGACTCGCGCGGCACGAACGCGTCGTCATCACCGGCCCCGGCGTGCCCGCCCACCTGCGGATCAACGTTCCTTGCGGCAAAACTCCGCCCGTCGTGCTCGACGGCGGCCCCCGCAATCTGCGTGCCCTGCCCGTCGACGAGCTCGGCCCGGGAAACCTCCCGTACGGCTTCGGCAACGCCTTCCTGTGGTCGCCCGACAGCCGCTGGTCGCAGATCGCCGGACAGTCTGGTCCCATCCCGCTCCACGACTACTCCGAACCCGCCTGACCAGTAGTGCCACTCGCGACGCCGGGCTCGGATCGGGTCTGGCGTCGCCGCGTTCCCAGCGGTGTCAACTCACGGGTTGACACCGTTCGGCGAGTGCTACTAATGTCCTCTCTGTCAGCAACGCACTAGCGAAGGAAATCCCGTGGTCGACATGGACAACAACACCCCCGCCGACGAAGCACAGGAAGCGGAAGCGTGGCGGCTCAACGAGCAGTGGGACCTCATCACCGCGGGCGGCACGGACTTCTTCCTCGGCGTCGCCCCGCACGCCGTCCCGTACCCGGACACCGCGGCGGGCGTCTGCTCCCACTGCCGTTACTGGGTCGAAACGCACGTCAGCCGGGACGGCGAGCCGATGAGCTTCGCCGACTACCACCGGCGCCTCCTTCTGCCGGAGCGGCCGGGCGGCCTGCTCCGCGGCTTCTACCTCGGCGAGCCCCGCGCCGAGCGGTACGCCGAGCTGATCCGCCGCAAGCGCAACGCCGCGACCTACGAGTACTTCGCCGAAAGCTCGAACTGGTCGGGCCAGCTGGTCTGGCGCGTCAAGCCCGGCGAGCAGGCCGGCGAGGTCACCTGGCTCCACTACCCGAACAGCCCCTGGGTGGAGACCCGGAACGCGCGAGAGGACATGGACCTGCTCGCCGGTGGGGTCCAGCCGATCGCCTACGCCGACCTGCCCGCCCACGTCAAGTAGCCCAGCCACCCCGCGCGCCAGGAGATCCCCCGCCATGTCCACGAAGACCACCACCCGCCCGGCCGAGATGTTCGAACTCGGCAAGGTCCACCCCGGCGAAGCCGTCGCCCTGTTCGACATCGTGCTCACCGACCAGGCCGACGCCGCGGGCCGCATGGGGCTCGACGTCCAGGCCATCCAGCTCGAGCCGATGCCGTGCACCCCGCCGCCCAGCCCGCTCGACGTCGACGCCGCGCGGAACGCTCCCGCCGCCGCTCCCGAGGGGTCCGCTCCCGTCGAGGCCGGCCAGCCGGAGCCGGCTGTGGCCGCCGAGCCGGAGCTGACGTTCGAGGAGGCCGAGCAGAAGTACGACATCCAGATCGTGCACACCCCCGAAGACGGCACCCTCCTGTTCGGGTCCGTCAAGGGCGACGGCAGCTGGCAGGCGCTGCGCGACGCCGGGCACTACTGGAAGACCGCGCGCCGCAACTCCGGCCTGCCCGGCGGGACCCTGTACATCCACATGTCCCGCGACAAGCCGGCCAAGCACTACACCATCGAGAGGTCCGCCGAGGTCCTGCGCGCCGCCGGGTTCAGCGTGTGGGTGTCGGTCAACAACACCCCGCGCGACCACGCCCAGGCCGTCGCCGACCGGCGCGAGCGCCTGGAGGAACGCGCCGAACGGCTCGAAGAACGGGCCGAACGGCACCTGTCCACGGCGGACAGCTACCGCGCGCGGCATGACCAGCTGTCCGAGCGGTTCGACATGGGCCAGCCGATTCTCGTGGGTCACCACTCCGAGCGGAGCGCCCGCAAGGCGCAGGAGCGGATGCACACCGCGATGCGGAAGGAGGTCGAGGCGCTGGACAAGGCCGGGTACGCCGCCCGCGCGGCCGCCGTCACCCAGGCCAACCTCGCCGTCGAGCACGAGTCGCCCGCGAAGATCCAGCGGAAGATCGACAAGCTGGAGGCCGACCTGCGCAGCATCCGGCGCGAACTCGACGGCTACACCCGGCGGCACCTCGGCGCCGACGGCAAGACCGTCTACATGGTCTCGGAGAGCAAGCCCGCGACCGGCAAGTACCGGGAAAACCTCCTGGAGCGGGTCCCGTACATCGAGCAGGAGCTGGAGTACGACCGCCAGCGGTTGGCCGCCTCGAAGGCCTCCGGCAAGTTCGCGATAGCGGACCGCGACGCCATGAAGCCTGGCCAGATGCTCCGCTACTGGGGCGGCTGGAGCCCCATCGTCCGGGTGAACAAGAAGACCGTGACGGTTCGCTCCGAGTACGGATGGACCAACACGGTGCAGATCGAGCAGGCCACGCAGGTCCGGGAAGCCACCCCGGAAGAGGCCGAGCACTGGGCGAAGGTCGAGGCCGACCACAAGGCCCGCGTCGCCCAGCAGAAGGCCGAGAAGAAGAAGCGCGACGAGGAGTGGGCCGCCGCGAAGGCCGCCCGGGAGAAGGAAGACGCCGAGCGCGCCGCCGCTACCAAGGCCCGCATCGAGGCCCTCCGCGCGGAGCGCGCGGCGGCCGCCGCCGAGTGACCGCCCGCCGGCCTCGCCCCACCCGGGCGAGGCCGGCGCCCCTGCGTCCCCGCTGGCCGACCTTCGCCCCGCCCCCGGGCCCGTCACCCCGCAGCCGGCACAGGCCCGTCCTCGGCCGCGCAGGGCTCCGAAAAACTCGTGTCAACTCACTGGTTGACACCACCCCACGAGTGCAACTAATGTCCTCTCTGTCAGCAACACACGGCCGAACCGGGAGAACCCAATGACCAGCACCGACACCACCGCCACTGTCGAGTTCACCCGCAACGACATGGGCGACTACGTCGCGCAGACCGCGATCGGCGAGTTCTACCTGTTCCGGTCCGGCCGCATGTGGGACGTCGAGCTGAACGGCGAGGCGTGGGACCTCTTCGAGTCACGCGTTCACGCTCAGGAAGCCATCGTCGAGGAGGTCGAGCAGGCCGCCGCCAACGCCGCCGAGCGCGCCGACGTCGAGCCGGTCGCCGACGTCGCGCCGCAGCTGGCCCCGATGGTCTGGGAGTTCTACGACACCGGCGCGGCCTACAACGCGTCGCAGTCCAACGACTCCATTGAGGACGGCGCGGTCCTGGTCGCCGAGTCCGACAAGGTCGTCGGCATCCTCATCCAGGCGTGGCCCACCGCGATCACCACCGCCTACGGCGCGTTCCACGGCTACCTGACCGCCGCCGAGTTCGCCGGACTGGACGAGGAGCGCACCGAGCCGATCTACGCCGCCGCGTACGCCGTCGCCCTCGCCGAGGCCGAGAAGCGCGGGTGGACCGTCGCCACCGACGCGTTCACCGTGGACGCCGAGCCCGCCGCCGAGGAGCTGCCTGCCCCCGCTGCCGCGCCGGACGTCGCCGAGCTGGGCACCGCGCCGGAGCTGCTGCCCGCCCACGACGGCGGCCTGTTCGGACTCGCACTCACCGAAGGCACCCCCGAGACCGGCTTCGGGTTCGTCGCCACCGCCCCCGAGCCCGCGCTCGCCCTGTTCTGACCGGCCCAGGCCGGCCGGAGCGGGAGCTGACCCCGCCCGGCCGGCCTCCCACTCTCGACCACTCCCGAAGACCGGAGAGAAGCCATGCAGACCGCCATCGCTCCCGTGTGGACCCGCATCAGCGACACCGAGTACGTCACCCTCACTCCGCGGCAGGGGGAGACCCGCACCCTCGACGGCGACTGGGAGCCCTGCACCGAGTACAGCGTCGAGTACCGCCTGGCCAAGGTCGACGGCGTCTGGACGCTCGACCCGAAGGGAATCGACGACGAGCCGGAGCCGTTCCCGAGCCTCGAATCCGCGCAGGCGCACGTCGCTGACCTGGCGAATCATCTCGACGCGTAACCAGTGTCAACTGAGGGGTTGACAGCGAGGATGCGTGCAACTAACGTCCTCTCTGTCAGCAACGCACACCGAACACCGAGGGACACCAGCCATGGCCAAGACGCCGAACTTCACCAAGCTCACCGACGACCAGCTGTTCGCCAAGCTGGCCAACGCCAAGAGTGAAGCCGTCACGTCCGCCATCCTCGCCGAGATCGAGCGCCGCGAAGCCACCGAGGCCCGCATCGCCGAACTCGTCGCCCAGGGCTGGGAGTACCGCGACGCCTACGCCGACGCTCACGGACTCGACGCCGACCAGCTGGCCCAGGAAGAGCGCGCCGCGTTCGTCCGCGCCCAGAAACTGCCCGGGGAGACCCTGGAGCAGACCGTCGACCGCCTGTTCACCGAAGACGCTGACCGTCGCTTCGCGCAGGCCGAAACCGACTGCCGGGGCCACCTGCTCACCAAGGAAGCCCAGGCCGCCGGGGTCGACGCTCGCACGCTCTTCTGCGGCCCGGCGTCGCGGATCCGCAAGCACGCGTCCCCCGAGCTCAAGTCGTGGTTCTACGCGAACGGCCGGATCACCTGGCGCGAGTACATGGCCCACATGCTCGGCCGCGCCCGGGACATCGAGATGGCCAAGAACGTCGACCGCAACTACGGCGAGGCCGTCGCCGCCTGACCACCCGCGCCCCGGGCAGCCGGCCGGGGCCGCCCCGTCGTCCCGAAAGGACCCCAGCTGTGTCCGACCCCATCCGCGAACTCGACTTCCTCACCAAGGCCTACGGCCTGTGCGTCGCCGAACTCGGCGCCACGGAAGCCAGGAAGACCATCCGACGCGCGTTCGACGCGACGCGCGCACAGCAGATTCTCGACGCCTACGCCGCCCGCAAGTCGGACGCGATCGCCGAGGCTACGTACGACGCGGACAAGGAGGCGCTGGCCTGCCCGCACTGCACCGCCGTCGACAGGATCGTGGAAGTGGACGCGTGCGTGCGCCGAAACGCGGTCTGCGCCTCCGGCGACGGCGAGATCGGCGTCGACCTCCAGGACGTCCACATCGAGCACCAGCGATTCGAGTGCGACGCCTGCGGCCGCCCGGTCACCGTCCCGAGCCGCGGCGAGATCGCCTACTGCTGACCTCGCCCCTCGTTCCACCTGCGAGCTGAGGCCGGCGCCCGTCTCCGCCGCCTGATTGCCCGCTGAGCGACCTGCACCGCGGCCGCCGGCCTCCGCCCCGATTCGCCGCCAAGGACGCTCAGCGGGCCACCAGAACCCGTCAACTCATGGGTTGACACAACCCTGCGAGTGCTACTAACGTCCTCCCTGTCAGCAATACAGACCCGAAGGAGTCCCGATGAACTTCCCCGAGATCGCCCGCTTCGACCAGGACTTCGCGACCGGCCTCGCCATCTCCGGCGACTTCGACTTCTTCCAGCTCGACGGCATCCACTGCTCGATCACCACCGTCGACGGCTGGACGGTCGGGTTCGAGCTCGGCGGCCGCCGCGTGATCGTCGTCCACCCGGAGATGGCGGCCCCGCTGCACCTGCTCGCCGAGGGGGAGGCGCACGTCGCTCGCGAACTCGCGTTCCTCGCCATCGCGGCCCTGCGCTTCTCGGCCGACCCGGTCGCCACCGCCGTCGAGTGGATGCGCGCCCTTATTCGCCGCCACGGGCACACGACCGGCCTCGGCATGGCCCACCAGGCGCTCGGCACCGACCTCTACCGGGTGGCCTTCGACCAGTGGGAGGAGTCGGACGGCCCGGAGCTGTCCGCCGGTGCGCGCCGCCGCCACGTCTGACCAACCCGGGCGGCCGCCGAGCGACCAGCCGGCGGCCGCCGGGCCCGTCACTCCGCCACCCCCCGAAGGCCCCGCAGCGGGCCACCAGGCCCGAAAGGACACCGACGTGGAATCGACCACCACCACCGTGCAGATCTTCCGCACCACCTACACCAACGACGGCGAGACGATCGGCGAGGTCTTCGCCGTCCCGACGCACGGCCGCACCTTGCACCTCGCCTTCGCCCACGACTGGAACGGCGAAAGCCCCACGGGCGTCTACGACCCGATCTGCTGCGACACCTACTACGAGCAGGAGGCGGCGGCCGCCGAGATCGAGCGCCGCGCCCGGGAAGCCCAGGCGCCTACCAGTCTGCCCGACGTCCGCGAGCTGCCCCGCCACCTCGCCGACACTCTCAACTGGTGCCGCTCCTGGGGACGAGGGGTCGACATCCTGTGGGCCGCTGTCGGCGACGCGCTGATCGTATGCAACCCCGAGCCCCCGGGTGAGCAGCCCGCCCTTCTCGTCATCGACACGCCGCACGAACGGCGCCAGCTCCGCGCGCACGACGGCGACGTCGAGTCGGCCGCTCGGATGGTCGCGGCTGCGATCGTCCTCGCAAACGGGCGCGCGGACGAGGATCGCTCGGTGTCCGAGCACTACCTGCTGAGCCTGATGGCGGAGGACCTGATGCTCGGTGCACTGGGGCGCCAGGCCGTCGTCGAGCACTGGGGCTGATGCCACGCCTTGCAACTGACCAGTTGACACCCCCTGGCAGTGCGAGTAACGTCCTCTCCGTCAGCAACGCAAAGCCGAAGGGAACCCCGATGAACCTCCCCGAGATCGCAGCCCTTCCCATCGAACTCGCCGACCGCGCCGACTGGACCAACGAGTACGGCAGCTACCAGGGCGTGCACGTCGGCGACATCCTGATCGTCGCCACCGTCGCACCCTTCGGCAACGAGGAGCCGCTGCTCACAATCTGCCTCCCCGACGAAGGCCCCGTCAGCTTCACCGTCGACCTCGACGACATGAAGGACACCCTCCGCCTGGTCGCGGCCGCGCTCGTCCTGGCCGCCGAGCCGGTGTACGCCCTGCCCGAGATCGACGAGCTGCCCGAAGGCCTCGCCATCAACGTCGCGTGGGGCATCGCCGAGGGGGTCCTGCTCGCCCGTGTCGGCGAGACCGTCATCGCCTGCAACCCGGGCGACGACGCCTGCACCCCGAAGGTCCTCGTCGTCGAGAGCCCCAGCACCGGCCCGCAGGTCTTCCGGATCGCCGGTGACGCCATCGTCCCGGCCGCCCAGCTGGTCGTGTCCGCCCTGATGCTCGCCGCGCCCCCCGGGGTCGCCGAGGGTGCCGCCGTCCGCATTCCGCGTGCGTGCACCCGCCTGGCCGCCAAGCTCGTCGACGACGCGCTCGACGCGATCCAGCCGGAGAGGCGCCAGCTGCTCGTCAGCGAGTGAGCCACGCGCGGCCCCCGTCGAGCGACCAGTCCGGCGGGGGCCGCGTGCTGCCTGGTTTCCGGGGGAGTGGAGACCGCGGGCCTGGTCGCCCGCTGGCCGGCCTTCCCGCTTCCGCCGGCCTCTGTCCCGCCGAGTGGTCGAAGACCCGTCAGCGGGCCGTCGAGCGGCCGGAGATCCCATGTGCCCCTGGCGGGCGGTTGGGCCTTCATAGAGGGATGGGCCTTCACGGGGCGCGCCGGGTGCGCTGTCAACTGGTGGGTTGACAACCCTGCATGGTGCGAGTAATGTCCTCTCTGTCAGCAACGCACAACCGAAGGAACCCCCGATGCGCACGCACCTCGCCATCCCCGTCGCCGCCACGATCGCCGTGACCGCAGTCGTCATCACCCTCGCCATGCTCACCCCGCTCGGGGCCAACGTCATCAACTTCTACGCGCAGCTCCCGAGCACCATCGGCGGCTGGGGACTCGACGTGTGGAACGGGTTCCTCAACGGCCTTGACTACCTCGGCCACCTCGTCCACTTCTACGACGCGCCCGGCAACGCGGGCGTCCAGATCGCCGGTATCGGCGGCTACGAGTGGCGCGGCACCCCCGGCCTGTTCCTCTGCGACGGCCAGTGCTGACCGCCACCACGGACGTCCGCCCGGTCGTCGCTCGACTCGCCGAGCTCAACGACCGGGCCGGACGCCCCACCACCGGCCACCCGCTCGCCGCGCTCACCCGCGCCGAACAGGACGAGCACCACGACCTGCTCAACCAGCTGGTGTACCTGCACCCCGACGAGAGCAACCGGGCGCTGCTCGCCGAGTACGACCGGGGCCTCAGCTCGAGGTCGTTGCTCGACTACACCGCCGCCCTGCTCCACATCGCCCGACGCGCCATCCCCGCCCCTCGATGACCCCGTTCAGGGGCGCCGTCGCCCACCGAGGCCGGCGCCCCTGAACGGCCCCAGAACGCCCCCAGCCGCCCCGGCGGCACCAACCCGCCCGCCCGGCCGTGCAGACACGCCAGCGGGCCACCAGGCCCCCCGAAGGGACCCCAACGTGCACACCGACACCACCCGCCTGTACGAGGTGACCGGCGCCGACTTCGGCGGCTACCCCAAGATCTACGTCTCCGCCGGAGACTTCGCCGACCTCCACCACGTCGTCGAACAGCTCCACCCGGGAACCACCACCTTCCGCGCGCGCCGCCTACCCGCCGACGAAGCCCAGCGGCTGGCCGCCATCCCCGTCGAGTACGCCGCAGGCATCGAACGCACACCCCGAGACCAGAACGTCGAGATCGAGTACTCCGTCGACAACGACCAGTACGTCCTCGAACCCTTCCCGCTGTGGAAGGTCGCGGCCGCGCTCGGACACGCCGAGGGCGACGAGACGCCCATCGACATCGGCGCCCTGGTCGACAGCTACCACGACGTCACCGAACGGTGGGCCCAGCTGCTCCAGACCACCCGCCCCGCCAAGCGCGTGCACATCTACGACGCCTCCCTGACCGCCTGGTGACACCAACCGGCCCCGCCCAACCCCGGGCGGGGCCGGTCCTGCTTCGCCCAGGGCGGCCGAGGCCGGCACCGCCGGGCCTGCATCCCGGGCACCCCGGGAAGGCCGGCCAGCGGGCAATCAGGCCGCGGGCGTCTCGCCGGCCTCACGGTGGCGGGCCCACCTGCTCCACTCGGGACACCACCGCGCGCCGCGCGGCCAACCGTCCAAGGGGGACACCGTGACCAGCCTGCCCACCGACGACGCCCGGGAGCTGACGCTGCGCGCCGAGCTGGCCGCGCTCACCCCGAAGCTCGCCCGTCTGGCCGACGAGCACTGGCGCCGCGACGCCGCCTGCGCCGAGGTCGGGCCGGACGCGTTCTTCCCGAAGATGGGCGACGTCCGCCACGCCCACGCGGCCTCACGCCGGATCTGCACCGGCTGCTCGGTGCGCCCCGAGTGCTTCGCGTCCGCGTGGGCCGCAGACGAGCGGTTCGGCACGTGGGGCGGGGTGACGGCGGGGGAGCGGGAGAAGCTGCGCAAGAAGCGTCTCGCCGCCGAGGAGGCGGCCCGGGAGCGGCGCCAGGTCGTGCAGGCGACGGCCGCGCGCCTCGACGGCCAGGCAGCGCTCACCGAAGCGGCTGTCAACCGGGGGGTTGACAGCTGTGGCGAGCACGAGTAACGTCCTCCCTGTCAGCAACGCACGAGACCGGAGGAACCCATGGCCGCCAACACCAACACCGACAAGCCGCAGACCTGCACCGCCTGCTCCAGCAAGGCCACCACCGTCTACGCCGGTGACCCGATGTGCGCGCCGCACGCGCAGTCCCGGCAGGAGCTGGACGAGCGCCCCGACTTCCGCCTCTACGGCCCGGGTCCCCACCTCCGCTGACCGCCCGGGGTGGCCGTCAAACGGGCGGCCACCCCGGGGGCGGTCCCTGTCAACCGAAAGGTTGACAAGCAAAGCCGATGCGAGTAACGTCCTCTCCGTCAGCAACACACGAGAGACCACGGAGAACCCGTTGACCACACGCATCGACTTCCCCGCCGAGGGCCAATCCCGCAAGATCCGCGCCACCGCCTGGCGCCGACTCCGCCACATCGGCTTCCGCCGCACCTGGTGGCGCGGCCCCATTCGCCACCAGGCGAACCGCATCACCCTCGTCATCACCCGCGAGTACGCGCACGTCGACTTCCCCGACCAGGTCGCGCACACCGAGGCCAGCCGCCTCGCCGCCCTGAAATACCTCGACGGCTACGCCGTCCCCGAGATCGTCCGCGACGTCGTCAACGCGGTCTCGCTGCAGGAGAGCCGCAAGCGCGCCGGACTGCCGCCCCGCTAGCCGCACTGGGCCCGCGCACGGCCCAGGCCGGCGCGGGCCCACCCACACCACCCAACCGCCCACACCCCGGGAGCACCCCGTGAAAGACCACCCGAACACCGTCGCCAACCGGCGTGCCCACCTCGACCAGCTCGCCGACGACATCGCGGCCGCGCTCGCCCCGCACGGCTTCGCCGACCAGCCCCGCACCGACGACGACGCCCCCCGCTGCATTCAGCACGACGCCACCCGCACCACCATCGTCATCGACCTTTCCGGCGCGTCGCTCGGCTTCTACGTCGCTGGGCGCGGAACCACGTCCCGCCAGAACTTCCACCACATCCGCCTCGGCCACTCGACGCGCGGCCTGCCCCTGACGGCCCCGGACGTCGCGCCGATCGTGTTCCTCGCCCGCACCCTCGTCGCCGAGTTCACCGTCGAAGACGCCATCAAGGCCGACGCGCAGCACGGAGCCGTCGCATGAGCCGCGAGTACCTGGACTCGATCCGGGCGAGGACCGCCAGCCGGAAGCAGCTCGACACCCAGCTGACCCCGCTGCTCGCCGCGCGCGGCTTCACCCGCACGTACCACGACCCCACCGGCAACATCCGGTACACGCACCCGGCCAGCGACACCATCCTCGACCTCTGCCCGCCGTTCGGCATCTACCTGGCGTTCCCCGCCCAGGACGAACGCGCCAACCTCCACCTCGGCGAGATCGGGGAAGCCATCGGCGACGACGAGGCCCGCGCCATCGCCCACGTCACGACCGTGCTCCACCTGGCCGACGTCGTCCGCGAAACCCTCGGCCTTGACCTGGAAGAGGCCGTCCGGGACACGCTCGGCCTCGACGACCCGCACTGACCCGCCCGCCCAGCACCCCGGTTCCGCGCGCCCCTCGCGTGGCGGGACCGGGGTGCACCATCCCGACCGACTCACGGCCCGCCCGCAGCCGGCAGGCCCCGCAGCCGCCCACCAGGAGGCCAGCAATGCCCCGACACCGCAACGTCGTGGTCGTCGACGTCAAGACGTCCGGCGACGACTTCAACGTCCTCGGCTACGTGCCCGTCGAATTCGCCTGGTGGAACCTCACCACCGGCGCGCGCGGCGACTTCCTCGTCAAGCACAACGTCCGCCTCGTCACCGACCTCGGCGACCCGCAAGCCCTGCGCGCGCTCCGCTACGTCGAACGTGGCCTCGCCGAGCAGGACCAGGACCTCGACCACGCCGCGCTGATCCGGCTCGAAGGCCAGCTGTACGACAACACCCTCGCCGCCGTCGACCCCACCCGCGTCGCCCGGCTCCTCACCCGCCAGTACAGCCTCGTCCCCGCCCATCAGCGCCCGCAGTGGGGGAGCGACTTCCCCACCAACGAGCCGTGGCACTCCCGGCTGCTCGACCTCACCAGCTTCGCCTGCGGTGTCCTCGCCACCGCGCCCGACCAGCTGGCCGGCCTCGACGACATCGCGGCCACGCTCGACATCACCCCGGCCGACCCGGGCACCGCCGCCGGGGACGTCGACACCGCGGGGCGCTGTCTCCTCGAGCTGACCGAACGCAGCATCGACCACCGCGAGCGCGCAGCCCGCCGGTTCTTCCTCGGCCGCGCCCGCCGCCACACGCCCACCCTCACCGGAGCGACGCTGTGACCACCTTCGCCCCGCCCGTCAACCCCGCAGTTGACGACCTGGCGGCCGTGCTGGACGCTTCGCCCATGCCGACGAACCCCGCGCTCCGCCAGGCCGCCGCCCTCATCCGCACCCTCAAGCTCACCGACGACGTGCCGTTCGACCCGGCCGCCCCGAAGTACGACGACTTCGCCGCGCTGCTCGACGTCGAGAAGGCCGCCCACCGCGTCATCGTCAACGCCCGCCTGGCGCTGATCGACACGTGGATCGCCGAGGCCGGCAGCCTCCAGCCCGTCGCCGACAAGCTCGGCGTCACCCGCCAAGCCCTGAGCAAGATGCGCACCGAGGCACGGAAGGCCGCCGAGACAGCCGAAGCGGAGGAGACGACGTGAAGGCCCTGACCGACCGCCCTCGCCACAACCCCGTCATCGACCACGGCTGGTACGCCCAGCTGCTGCACCGGCTCGACCGCGCCACCGCGCGGGCCCGCCGCCACCACCGAGCCCGCGCCGCGCGCCGCTACACCACCCGCGCCGCCGCCCGGCCGGGTCAGTGGGTGCCCGTGCTCAGCCTCCGCGAGCGCGACATCATCACCGAGGCCGCGTCCGGCCAGCTGCCCGCAGGCATCCGGGAACGGGTGAGCGACGTGTTCGTGCCGGACGCGGACGAAGGCGTCGTGTACGTCTTCACCGAACCCGACGCGGGGGAGGCGCACCTGCGGCTGCCGGCCTCCGACTGGGTGCGCCTCGCCGACCCGGCGCCGAAACAGTGCGTTCCCGGCGGCTACGTCTTCGCGTCGCCCGTCACGTCCCTCGGAGGGAGAGCCCGGTGACCAATCCGACCGACGAGCTTCGCGCCGCCGCCCGGCTGCTCCGCGGCCGCGCGGCGGCTGTGCCGCCCGGCAAGTGGGTCCCCAGCCGCACGGGAGTCCTCGGCGACCCCGTGATCGTCAACGACCGGGAACGGCCCACCGTGCTGATCGAGACGCACGCCGCGCAGTACGAAGCCGTGAACGACTACCTGCTGCTCCTCTCGCCGGACGTCGCCGAGCCACTGGCCTGCCTGCTCGAAGAAGCCGCGCTTCGCCGCGACCGCGGTGAGGAGTTCCAGGCACACGCCGAGAACCTGGCCGGCCTGCTGTTGGAGAGCGCCGCTGTCCGCCACTGACTCGTAACACCTTCGCCGCGCCACGCGACGCCCTGTACCAGCACGGCGGACTCTGACCACCGACCGAGAAGAGGAACCGGATGTCCACCACCGTCGACACGCAGCTGCTCGCCGACGTCACCAAGGCCGCCAGCAGGAACGCAGGCTGGTACGGCCCGACCTACCTGAAGGAGGCAGCCTCGCTGCTGGGCGAGCTGCTGGAGGCCGGCCAGCGGCACGGCGTCGCGCCGAGCGAATGGGACAACGTCGCCAACCTGCCTGCTGCTGCCGTGGATGTCCTGTGGCGCCAGGACCGGTACTACAAGAAGCCCGAGACCGCGGCGGCCGTGATCGCGCTGCTCCAGCACGCGGAGAACGCGCTCGCCGCGAACCACGGCGTCACCGCCGAGCGCCCGGCGGAGTGGACGCTGGCTCTCCCTCGCGTCGACACCAGCCCGCGCATGGGGCGCGATGGCGACGCCCAGCTGGTCATCGCCATCGACGGCACCGGCGGCTGGATGCTCACCATGCACGACCCTCGGGCCGTTGGGATGACGCGCATGAACACCGTCTACGCGACGTTCGACGCCGCCGGGGCCGCCGAGGTAGCCGAGATCGCCGTCCAGGTCAACCGCGACCCCCGCAACCCGTTCCCGCTCCGGTAGACGAAGCTGAGCTGATGTCTGCCGAGCGCACGTCTGGACCGCGCCAGCGTCCCCGCTTCCGGAGGTCGCCGTTTGCCATCCTTGCCGTAATTACGGTCGCGATCGCCTCCTCCTTCATGCTTGCGGCGCTGGCGAGGGACATCGTCAAGTTCGGCGCTCCCCAGGCCTCGACCTGGTTCCAGGTCGGCGCTTCGGTATTCCTGTTTATGGCCGCCGCAGGCGGGGTGTACTCCGCCGCTCGGGAAAACCGGCGCGCTGCGGGACGCAGCGAGGTGACTTACCGAGACAGGATCATCGAGGTCAAGGAGCACCTCACGCGCACCAGCACGCTGCTGCGCGCGCTCGAAGACGACCTCGCCACCCGAACGACGCTGCTTGAACAGGCCGAGGCGGACGCCGACCGGTACGAGCAGCTGGCGTCGCTCAAGGCGGAGCAGGCCAAGGCCGTCGAAGACCTGATCGGCAGGCAGTTCAAGCGACAAGGCCGGTCGGCATTGATCTACTGGTGGGCTGCCCTCGTGCTCGCGTTCCTGTCCGGCATCGTCGTCAACGCGATCACGCCCACCGTGCTGTCCTGGTTCTCGTAACGCCGCCGCTTCACGCGTACCCGGCGTACGGCTCCCGGGCGGGGGAGCGGCGGCCGTAGCTGGCGTCGCGGATCCGGCGCCACGCCAGCGCGTGCACGTCCCGCGCCCGGCCCGTCGACGAGTGCCGCTCGCGGAGGTCGAAAGCGGCCCAGATCCAGCTGGTACTCGACAACGTTCACCGGCACCCGCGCCTTCGCGCAGCGCTCGATGAAGCGCTGCTCAGCGGGGGCGAAGTCGTATTCGGGCACCTGATCATCGTGTGCCGAGGTGCCCGCGGCCGCGACCGGGCGACATCGCCGGCCTGGCCGTGCGCCGTGCTGATGCGCGCGGACAGGCCAGCGCGGGAAGTCACTCCGGCTGCGGCGCATCGCCGGGCTCCGCTTCGCGGAGCATCTCCGGGTCCACGGGCATCCGCAGGTCGATCTTCGTCTTCCCGTTCTGGGACACCAGCTGCAGCTCGACGACGCACCACCAGTCCCCGGAGACCGTGAGGAACTGCTCGACCAGGCGCCCGGGTGCCCAGCCGCCACCGACGCCGGCTGCGCGCACCCAGATCGGCGTGTCCTTGCCCCAGCGCATCCGCCGGGGCGGCAGGACCAGGGTCATGTCGGCCTCGACGTCGACCGGCGGGTCTTTCGGGCGCACGGCCTCGCGCGTCCACTCGAACCGCGGATCGTTCTCGAACACGCGTTCGATAATGCATTCCAGTCTGCCGAGTGGCAAATCCGGGAGTTTTCGCAGCTCGTGCCCGAGAGCGTACGAATGGCCGTTGTTGTCGGCGTCGGGAGACGCGGAGAGTGTGCCCGACACTGAAACCGCAACGCAGCGTGACGGTGTAAGAGTCCGCGGCAAGGAAGGCAGGGGCCCAGCCTTCCTCAAACGGCCGATGCATTGTTCGGCTACCGCAACCGCGACGGCCTGCCAGACGTCGCGCGTCTCCTACCAAGGCACGAGAGCAGGTCGCCGGCCTGCCCGCGTGAAGAAAGTGGGCCATCCCGTGGAACTGATCAAGGCCGTCGTCGTCATCGGCGTGCTTGCGCTGCTGGGCGCTGCCGTCCTCCGGCGCATCTGGGGCGAGAAGCCCTCGCCGTGGCTGATCGGCATCCTCGCCGCGCTCCTGGTCGCCGTGCTCGCGCTCGTCCTCGGCTACCCGGAGGTGGCGGGGAAGATCTTCGGCGGGGGACCGGGCGCCGGCCTGGCGAAGTAGCCATGGCTGGTCGAATAGTTGACGAAAACAGGACACGACCGGTCGGGCGATGCGCCCGACCAGCGCGACCCGGAAGACTTGGCCAGGTGGATACGCCGATCGATCTCCCCGACGTGTACGAAGTCCGCCAGGGCACCGCGCTGGGCGCCGCCATCGAGCAGGCCCGTGAGACCGGCGACCTCAGCCCCGCGCTGAAGATCGTTGACCACCTCGCGGCCGAGGCCGACATGGACCGGGACTTCATGATGGCCCTGATCCTGTTCCGGCAGAGCGTCGACGCGCAGACCGCGGGCGACCCCGAGTTGGCCGAGGTGTACGTCGGGCTGGCGAGGAGCAGTTTCGCGCCGGAGACGCTGCGCCAGGTCTCGATGATGTCCAAGCTCACCGCCGGGATGCGGCAGGGCTGGTTGCCCGCCGAGGGGCATGACGAACTCGCCGCGTACCTGGACGAGGCCGGCGCGGACGCGGTTTCGCTGAAGCGGGTGCTCGCCACCGTCGAGAGGCGCGCGAATGGGTGAACCTCTCCGTAGATTGTCAGTCGATTACTGCGTTTTTCGTGAAGGTGGAGCAAGCTGGCCGTCGTGACCGTCCAAAGCGACCCCGAAGACCAGCTCGGCCCGTTCCGGCCGCCGCTCGGAACCCCACACGCGACCATCGACGCCCTCCGGAACCTCGGCGCGGCCGCCACCGGCGCCAACCCGGAGTTCCGCGCGCTGATGAACCTCCCCCAGCCCGAGGAGGTCAGCCGGGAAGCCTGCGAAGCCGGCCTGCTGCTGCTGCCGAGGGAGCGAGGCCAGCTCGACCGGATCGAGTTACAGCTGATCGAAGGCGCGCTCGACCGCGGCGCCACCCTCACCTCGCTCGCCGAGCGGCAGGGCATCACCCGGCAGACGATGAGCCAGCGCTACCGCGCCCTCGGCGGCGCCCGGGAGCTGTCGCCCGGACGCCCGAAGAGCACAAGCCCCGGCTACACCACGACGAAGTGGTGGGTCGCCTGCACCATCGAAGGCCTCGACGACGTCCACCGCCGCGGCGAGGTCCAGGCCAAGGGCCCCGGGCCCGGCCAGGCCGGCGGCGTCACGTACCCCGTCTTCGGCGGCGGCTTCACCACCGAAGAGCCCGTGGAGGAAGGCCGCGTCGTCTACCTCGGCACGCTGCCCGACGTCGGCGACGACCCCGAGCCGGGCGTGGTGGCCGTTCATGGCAACGAGAACCCCGGCCAGATCACCACGACGCCGGTGTACGTTCGCGCCGAACACGTTGCCCTGGAGGCGAAATGACCGAGCCGCAGACCGAGTTCGCGTACCGCATCGTCGACGGGCAGAACCGCGGGTGGCTGTCCGTCCCGGACACCGACCGGTACTGGCGGTTCGACGAGCAGGCGGGCCACGTGGAGAAGGCGTTGGTCGACATCGAGCACGAGGCCGGCGGATCTCGCCCGGTTGTCCCGCCGCGCAAGGAGGACGTCGACGAGCTGCACGCCGCGTTCGCCGCAGCGGGGCGCAAGATGATCACCAGCCTCGCGTCCGCGCTCGAACAGGTCTTCCACGAAGCCCGCGAACGCGACAGCAGCGGGAACTCCTGGGACTACGCCCAGCGCACCCTCATGGCCGGTCGGCCGGGCTCCTGGGAGTCGGTAGGCCTGACCTCGATCGTGGTGTTCGGCAATGGCCTCAACCTGTGGCCGTACAAGGACTCCACGCCCGTGGACGAGATGCGCGCCACCGGCCCGAACCCGAAGCGCGTCGACGTCGCCGCCCGGGACCGGATAGCAGCCGTACTACGCCGTTGGACAGCCAGCGACGAGGGCTACACCGAGGTCGCCGAGAACCTGGCCGACATCGTGGCCAGCTTCGCCGACGAGCAGCACGGCGCGGACGGCTGGGCGAAGATCGCCGACCAGTGGCTCCAGCCGAAGAGCCTGGCCCAGGACGACTTCCGCGCCTGCTACCGCGTGCTGTACTCGACCTCCAGCCACCTCAACACCGACTACTGCTGACCGGGAAGCACGATGAACAGCTTCAGGTTCCCGGACCACGACGGCACCCCGCGCCAGTACCGGGCGGCGCCGCGTACGACACCGCCTCACCCGCTCGGCAACATCCAGCCGGAGCCCCAGCGCACCGAGGCTGATCTCCTCGCCGCGCTCGGGCTGCCCGCGGCGCCGCAGCAGCCGGGCGACGTCCCTGCCGGCCTGAGCAAGGTGTGCGACTTCTGCGAGCGCGCCCCCGAGCAACACCCGCCAGCCTGGTACTACCCGACCAAGTCGACGCTGGCGTCCGAACTCGGCGGGGTCGAAGTGCTCTTCGACCTGGGGCCGCTGCTCGGCAACGGCTGGGTCGCCTGCAACGAGTGCCACGGTTACCTCGACCGCGGCGACTTCGCCGGCCTCGCCGACTTCCTCGGCTATGCGCAGCTTGAGCACAGCGCCGTCGACCAGTTCCGCAAGGCTCAGCTCGGCCCCGGCCAGCGGCTGCGGGGGAGCGGCGGGTGACACCCGAGGAGCGGACGGCGTACGCCGTCGCGCTGCGCGCTCGCGAGACTGCAGGAGAACGCCTGACGCTCGTGGTCGGGCCGTTCACGCGGGCGATGATGCCGGGCATCGTCTGGTACGTCACCCAGAACGGCCCCCAGCCGGACGTCATTCCGGACGACGAGCTGCGGAAGTTGATCCGGCGGGAGAAGGCGGGAGAACGCGCCGAAGTGCCGATCGGACCGTTCGCCGCGATGCAGCTGATCCGCGGCATCCAAGGAATCGTCAAGCATTCCCCGGCCTTCGCCGCGTTCGGGCCGGAGATGTTCGCGCCGCTGCTCGACCAGCTGAAGCTGATGTTCGTCGACGACCCGCGAGGCGGCGAGGTCATCCTCAACTTCGAGAAGAACTCGCGGTGACCATCCCGCGCCAGGCTGGCGAGCCGGTGCTTCCGTACCCGCACGCCCGCAACGACTGCGTCGGCTGCCGGGAGTTCGACGCCGACGTCGAGTTGCTCGACGACGCCGGCGAGCCGCGGCGGCCGCCGCACGAGCTGTGCCAGGGCTGCTTGGGGAAGGTCGTGGCCACGCTGGCGGGCATGGACTCCGGCCCGGATCGCGACCGGCCGGTGACGCTGCACTTCCGCCCGGCCCGTGAGCGCCGCTAGCGGCCTGGCGCGACCTGGTCCTGGTCGCCGTCCCAGCCCGCCGTGAGGTTCAGCCACGCGCCGAAGGCAGCGCCGACGTCCTCCGGCGCGATCTCGCGCGCTTCCACGAAGTGGTCGAAGTCGGGGAAGTCGCCGTCGTGGCACCCCGGGCACACCGTGTCGGCGGCAGGATCGGTGCTGTTCGGCGTGCTCATGGGCTCGACGGTAACCCTGGGGCCCGCCGGGACCGGCTATGGTGAGCGGGTGACCGCGGCCGCGCACCACCCCGAGCACCACGAGCCTGGCGAGCTGGACTCGCCCCGGGCCATCCGGGACGCCCTCCTGCCGGAAGAGCGCGGCGAGTTTGACGCCGCGTACAAGCAGGCGCTGGCCGACGCGGGGGAGAAGCTGGACCTGACCGACGTCTTCGAGACGCTGGCCAGCTGGCGCCGCATCGCCCGGCAGACGATCGCCGACCCGGCCGCGCACCGCGCGATGCTCCAGCAGGCCGAGCGCACCCTGGCCACCGGCGAGCCGCCCGCCGGCGCTGTGCCGCTCGCCGACGTCCGGGCCCTGCTCCGCCGGTAGAACCCTGGTGGCGTACCGCATCGAGACGGACCCGCGCGTCCTCGGCCAGATCCGCACGCTCCCCGACGACGTCCTGCCCGAGCTGGCCGCCGTGTACGACCTCCTCGAGCTGGCCCCGCTGACCGGGCCGCCCTACAACCTGGCCAAGCCGAAGAGCCCCATGCGGATGCTGGAGTTCGCCAGCGGCCGCGGCCTGGTCACCTACCTGGTGCTGGAGGACCAGGAGCGCGTCGACGTCCTCGACGTCACCTGGCTCGGCTGAGCTCGGCGGCCGCCCGCTCGGCGGTCTCGTCGTCGGCGAGGCGCGACAGCAACCAGCGCACCGCCCGGCGGCGTCGCGTCTCGTCGAGGCCGGCCAGCGCGAGGTAGGCCGTGCGCATCGCGGCGATCTCCGGGTGCTCGGGTGTGGTCATGTCTTCGAGCGTCGCACGGAACTGGCCGGTTGCTGTCGCACTTATGTCGCACGCCAGCGGTCTAAAAGGCCGGTTCGTCCGGCCGGTAGTCGCCTGATTCCTCGCCATAGACGCGTTCCGGTTCGAGGTCCATCAGCACGCGCGACGGTTCGCCTGGGCGCCAGCCGGGGCCCCAGACGTCGCCGTACGGGTACGGGTGGTCGTCGATGCCGATGCACAGGTTGGACGTCGTGATCGCCGCGGCTTGGCGGCTGGAGGTCCAGAGCATCAGCTGCCAGCCGGCGTCCGGGCGCCAGGATCGCACCGCGTACTGCGGCGCGTCTCGCTCGTCGACCGTCCAGGCGGGTTCCGGGGTCGGTGGCGCGCACTTCGGGCGTGGCAGGTCGGGCAGGGTGCGGAACGGGCGATGCGGGCGGTCCGGCCGTTGCCCGGCGGGGGGATCGACGGTGTCCAGCACGCTTCGCCTGGCCGGATCGGTCGGGTCGGGGCCCCAGACCTGCGCGCGCATGACCGCGCCGTCCTTCCAGCGGATGCCCGCGGCTGCGACTTCCCGGGCGCGGTCGAGATCGTCGCACCAGCCGACCGTTCGCCAGTGCGGCATGACGCCGTGCCAGCCCCCGGAGAGCACGCCGTCCAGGTCAAGGACGGTGAACTCGCGGACTTCGTAGGGCAGTTCAGCGGCGGGCTGCGGCACCGCGGGCGCGTCGGCGATCTCGCCCGGGTCGTTCATCGCCCAGCCGGTCGCGGCCCAGGTCCAGCATCGCGCGGCGAGCCGGAATGGCGGGTTGTGCACTCCGAAGACGGCCAGCGGCGGCAGCTCGGTGACGACCGAGTCCCAGGTTGCCGGGTCCGGGTGCTCGACCGGGACCAGCGGCTTCAAGGGGGTCCACGCCTCGGCGTTGCGGATCGGGGTGATCAGCCAGCCATCGTCGGTCTGCTCAACCTTGCCCAGGAGCCCGAAGTCTTCGTCGATGGTCATGCCGCTGGCGACCTGCACGGCCGGTCGGCGGCGGACGGCGAAGGTCGCCCGGGTGTGGGAGGTTCCAGCTTTGGCGGCGTACGCGCGGGCGTCGCGCTTGAGCCTCTTGTTCGCGGTCACGGTCGATCTCTCGTCTCTACGACGGGCTCCCACGCAGCCCGCCCGGGTCGGGAGTCGACAACCAGCGCAGCGTCAAGCTGGCGCGAGTCGGAGCCCCTTCGGTCCTCTGGCGCATCTCGACCGGCGTGGGCGATCGCATGATGCTCGGACTCTGGCCAGCGCAACGGCCGCGCCAAGTATGGCAGGAGCCACCGACAGTTTCACGCGCGTCGTCCCACAGTGAACCCACACGGGGAGGGGAGCCCGGCGCGGCTCGATACGGGGGCCGCGCCGGGCGAAGATCAGCGGGGCGCATCACCCCCGTCCGCGCTGTCCTCGTCGCCGGCCTCCGGAGGCCGGGGGAGCAGCTGTCGGAGGGAGGCGGCCCAGCGGCTGTCTTCGCGGAGCAGGCCAGGCAGGGCTTTGAGAATCGGGAGGACGAGCCGCAGTACTCGCTCGTTCTCGGCGCCGGTCTTGATCAACCAGCGGAGGAACCACAGTGCTTGGGCCATCGTGGTCAGTCGCACTACGGCGGCGAGGGTGCCCAACCCCAACACGGCCGCGACGTACGCGTTAACCGGACTTGATCATGAATCATCCCTGCTTGGGGGGCGGCTCGCTCGGTGATGCGATCCGGCTGTGGACGCACCTTAACCGGTAGCGACCATTGCGGCTCCGGAATCTTCCAGATTCAGTACATAATCTGTATTATGAACTGAGTATCCGAACACTGTTACGGACGAGGGGACGCACACCATGACGGTGTGGACAGGACAGATCATCGCCGTGTCGGCGTACGCCGCGGTGCTCGTGTGGGGCGTGATCATGGGTGTCCGCCGCCGCGCTCTGCGGCGGCTGCTCCCGATCCTCGCGCTCGGCGTGCTCGCGCTCGCCGGAGGCGTCACCACCATCGTCCTGACCGCGTAACCCGACAAGAGGAGGTGAACACCCCCGTGGGCGTCGTTCACGACCTGCTGGCCAGCCGCAGCGACATCGAGCTGGAGTTCGTCCGGCACCGCCACCGGGGCCGCGTGCACGTCGCCGTGCCGCACGATCCCAACATCAAGCCCGAGACGGTGCCGATAGACGACCTCGACGAGGAGGCGAAGCTCCAGGCCGCACTGAGCTTCACCCGCAAACCCGTGCCGACGCTCTGCGGCCGCGCGCCGCTCGTGTACTTCGACGGCGTGACGGGCGATCACGAGATCGTCGACACCTTCGACGACAACGACCTCTGCTGGAGTTGCCACCGCGCGCTCGGACCAGAGCACTCGTCGCGGGCATTCGAGCACCCCCGACCGATCGATCCAAGCCAGGAAGGAAGCGAGTGAAGATCTTCGGCTTCGAGCTGAGCGGCAAGGCCTCGGCCGCCGAGCAGCACCGCCGCGAGCGGGAGGCGCGGAACCAGCGCGCCATGACCAGCGTCGTCGGCGAACCCGGCCAGGCCGGCGCGAACGGCACCTCGGCGCCCATCGCGGCCGACGAGGGCGAGGACGTGGTCCGCGTGCTCCGTGCCGCGCAGACGATGCTCGGCGCCACCGGCGAGCGCGCCGACTGCCGGCCCGACGAGATCGCGCGGGAATTGAGCCGCCGGATGGGCGCAGCCGCGGCAGTGCACGCCGTCCCGGAGTTCTGCCCGATCTTCGACACGGAGATCGAGCTGTTCGAGTACGCGATCCGACTCCTGGAGAGCAGCATCCTCGACAGTGAAAAGGCCATCGGGTACAGGGCCCGGCCGCTGCTGGCCGATCTGCACCTGCGCCAGGGTTTCACCGAGGTCACCCAGTACGGCACCTTGCCGGTCTTCCGCGCACCAGGCGCGAGCGCATAACCCAGCACCACCCGGCGGGACAGCACCCCGCGAACAAACACCACCTTCCAACACATCACCGAGCTGGTCAGCACCCAGCGAAGGAGAACCCTCATGTCCACAACGGACACCAGCACGCCGGAACCGGCGAGCAGACACGACTTCCCGTTCGCGGTCACGATCACGTGCCCGGGGCACCCCACCGTCCACCTCGGCTACACGTACCGGCACGACGCCGAGCAGGCCGCCTGGCACCTCACCGCCGCGCTCGACCACACCGCGCACCCCGAAGGCACCGAGATCATCTGGGGCGCGACCCCGACCGGCGTCGAGATCACCCCGCCACTGACGACGTCCTACCAGTCGATCGCCGAGCACCCCGAGTTCACCGCCGAACACCGCTTCCCGGACCTCTACTCGCGCCTCGTCGCCCAGGAGGGCCACGAAGACGGCCGCAAAATCTGGCTCCAGGCGTGCTCCTACTACGACCAGCTGCACGAAGATCCCGAAATCAACGACGTGACGCAGCCGGCCGGGCTCGACCCCGACTTGCTCGAAACCGTCCTGATCGAGCACGTCGGCGAGAACCAGGCGCGCGAGATCTTCGCCGCGTACGACGCGGCCACTGGAGGTGCCCGATGACGACGACCGGCGCCATGTGGCGCAGGGTGATCGCCGAGCAGCGGGCCAAGCTCGACGAGACGAACTGGCGCTTGCAGAACGACACCTGGGGCATCGAGCACTCGCCGAGCCTCGTCGGCACGACGCTGGTTGAGCGCGCCGCCGGCCTCGCCTACCGGGTGAAGATGACCGCGGGCTTCGGCGACGAGCTCGTCACGATGTCGTGCCGCCACGCCCTGGTGCTCGACCAGGAGGGGATGCTCGCGGAGCCGGGACACCAGGAGCGGGTCGCCGCGGTGCTCGCCCTCGTGAGCGATCCGGCCACCCGCAATCTCTCCGGCGTGGTCGTCGCCGACAAGGTCCGCGCTCTCCTCGAGGAGAGCGCACCCGAGGGGACCTTGTGGTGACCGCCGACCTCGCCGAGCTGCAGGAGGCCATCCGCGGCAACCAGGGGACGGCGCTGTTCGCGCCGCCCCCGGCGTGGGCCGCCCCGGACTTCGCCGAGCCCGCCCGGGAGGCGCGGCCGGCCGCGCGGTTCTGCCCGAAGGGCCACCGGCTGCGGTTTGACACCGAGCAGGCCGCGCTCGACCGGCTCGCCGAGATCCAGGACGCCCCGCCGGACCCGAACCGGCTCTACAGCCCGGTCTACGCCCGCGAGTGCCGCAGCTGCGGCGGCTACCACCTCACCTCGAAGCCCGGGAAGCCCTGGCGCAGCGGCAAGACGCCGCGCGCGATCCGAACAGCAAGGAGGCCGCGTTGAGCGAGCCAGACGTCGCCGGCGAACTCGTCCGGGCGGAAGCGGTTCCCGCCCAGGTCCGGGACGAGGCCGGCGACCGGTGGCAGCGCGAGCTGGCGATCGTCGGCGCGTGGCTCAAGGAGGTCGGAGGCGACACCAAGGCCACGTACCGCGACGCGATCGGCTACCCGTACGACCAGTACGAGACGTGGCGCGACACCTCTCGGCTGCGCAACGGTGTCACGTGGCTGACCTGGTGCGCCCGCAACGGCGTGCACCTGTTCGAGGCGAAGCGCGTTCACGTCGTCGAGTGGGCGCAGGCGCTCAACGACACCCCGCACCCGGAGACCGGGCTGCCGCTCCCCCACTCCACGCGCGGGCACACGTTCACCGCGGCGTCGGCGTTCTACACGTGGGCGATGCAGGCCGGGCTGACGGAGATGAACCCGATGGCCCTGGTCAACCGGAAGAACCTCAAGGTCGACATGCCCAGGGGCACGAAGTCCACTACCAGGTCCCTGACCCGGGAGGAGGTCGGCGCGCTCCTCGCGGCCGCCGACAAGGACCCGGCGGCCGACGTCGCGCTCCGGACGTCGGCGATGATCTGGTTCCTTTTCGCCTGCGCTCCGCGCGTCACCGAGATGATCACGTTGCGGGTGAACAAGATCCGGCGCACGCACGGCGTCCGCGTCGTCGACTTGGTGCTCAAGGGCGACCGGGTGCACACACTGACAGTGCCGCCGGAGGCATACGAGCGGCTTGAGCGATACCTCGAATCGCGCGGCATCGGCTCAGCCATCGCCCTGCGTGGGACGGCATCCGCCCCGCCGCTGCTCTTCGTCACCTCGACGGGCAAGCCGCTGGCGCGGTCCGCGGTGAACGCCACGCTCGAGCGGATTGCCCGGCTGGCCGGCATCGAGGAGCCGGAGACGGTCACCTCGCACGTCGCCCGGCACACGGTGATCACCGAGGGCCGCCGCCAAGGCCTCTCCGATGAGGAGCTGCAGGCGCTCATCGGACACCTGCAAAAGGAGACCACCGGCCGGTACGGCAACCAGTTCTTCGACCCGGCCAGCTCCCCCGGCCTGGCGATCGCGTCGTCGTTCAGCGAAGCCGCCGCCGAGCACCGCGGCCCGCTATGATCGCGGTGGTCGCACGCGCAGACCACTCTCCGCGCCGGACGGGCCCCCACGTGGCCACCCGGCACCCAGCGGACAAGACGGCTCATGGCCTCGGCGCGCAGCAGCAAGGCAGACCCGTGATCGGCAGACCTCGCGGGGTGACGTGGGCGCTCCGCTGGAGGACGCCATGACCAGCCGCAACACCCAGAAGGCCGCGCGGGCTCGCGCCCGGAAAACCGGGGAGAGCCACACCGCCGCGGTCCGCGCAGTCCGAGAGCAGGCCGCCGCCGGGCCACCGGCCGACAAGTATGGCGGCCACCGGTTCGACTACGAGTCCCTCAACGACCTGTTCAAGTGCTCGGACTGCGGCGAATACGAGGTGGTGGCGCGCAACGACGACGGCTCGATCACCCCATGCCGCGGACTCCCCAGCTACGCCGACGACCCCGAGCGGGTCTACCTGCTGCTCACAGAGAACCCGGCGAAGGCCGATGGCGGCACCGCTTGGATCTCTGGCCGCATCCGCGAGGGGAAGACCGGCCGGAGCGTCCGGTTCGGGTGGCGGAACGGCCGCTGGATCATCGAGTCGGCGCCGAGCGTCGTCGACCAGCTGGAAGACCATGTCAAGACGATCACGGCCCTCGCTCATGGGGCGGGACTCGACGGCCCCAGGGTGCTGGCCTTCATCAAGGTGCAGCGGCTCACCGCGGCGGAGGGGCAGCAGGTCATCGCGGACAACTACGCCTCCTACGTCGAGAAGTACGGGGAGCCCCGGTAGCGGCTCAGGCCACGGTGACGGGCAGCGAGCTCAGCCCGCGCAACGTCATCGTGGCCGCCCACTCCGGATCGCCGGCGAGCTGCAAACCCGGGGCGCGGCGGGCGAGTTCCCGCAGCACCGTCCGGCCCTCCAGCCGAGCCAGCGGCGCACCGAGGCAGAAGTGGATGCCGTGCCCGAACGACAGGTGCCGCTCCGGGGCCCGCGTGATGTCGAACGTGTCGGGCGCCTGGTGCGCGCGGGGGTCGCGGTTGGCGGCGCCGAAGAACACCAGTGTCTGGTCGCCGGCGTTCAGCTCGACGTCGCCGAGGGTCGTGTTGGCCAGCACGGTGCGCATGGTGAGCTGGATCGGCGAGTCGTAGCGCAGGATCTCCTCGACCGCGGCCTCCGCGAGCGTTCCGTCGCCGACGAGGGCGGCGTACTGCTCGGGGTTGCGCAGCAGGGCCAGGACGCCGTTGCCGATGAGGTTCGTCGTGGTCTCGTGGCCGGCGACCAGCAGCAGGGTGAGCGTGACCAGCAGCTCCCCCTCGCTTAGCATCGCGCCGTCGTCGGAGACCGCCACCAGCGCGGACAGCAAGTCGTCCCCCGGGGCGCGGCGGCGCTCGACGGCCAGGTCGCGGAAGTAGGCGATGAACTCCCGCCGCGCGGCCGCGGCGCGCTCGGCGACATCCGGCGGCAGGAGGAACCCCGGGTCCGAGGCCCGCGCCATCGCGGCCGACCATGCGCCGAACCGTTCCCGGTCCTCCCCCGGTACGCCCAGCAGCTCCGCGATCACCGTCACCGGCAGCGGCACCGCCAGTGCCTCCATGAGGTTCGCCTCGCCGGCGTCGACGATCCGGTCGATCGCGTCGGTGGCCAGCTGCTCGATCCGCGGCCGCAGGTTCTCGACCACGCGCGGCGTGAACGCCTTCGACACCAGGCGACGCAGCCGGGTGTGGTCCGGCGGGTTCAGGAACGCGAACGCGCGCACCACCCGGCCCTGCTCGTCGACGGGCTGGTCCGGGTCGCCGCCGTCGATGACCTCCGGCTCGGGGTGCCCGAACTCGGTGCCGCGCAGCGCCTGGTCCGCCTCGTCGTGGCCGAGCACGGCGACGAACGGGCCGCCGACCCGGACAACCGGCGCCTTCTCCCGCCACTGCGCGTACAGCGGGTACGGGTCGAGGCGGTTTCGTGGGTCCAGCAGCTCGCCGAGCATGTTCACCAGGGCACTTTGTCACGCCGCGGCGGGGCCGCTGCAGCCCGGTGCCCAGTCGGAGGCAGGATGCAGGAGGGGCTTGAGCGGAAGGGGTGACCGGTGGCGGAGTTTCCTGATGTGACGGGGGCGCGGGTGTTCGTCGAGGCGGACGGCCGAAACATCGCGCAGGGCAAGTGGTACGCGCTGGACGACCGGGCGGTGTTCGAGCGCTACGACGGCAGCGGCTTCTCCGACCCGGCGGTGATCTCGCCGGCGACCTTGATGTCGAGCCCGAGCTTCCGACAGGTAGAAGGGCCCGGTCGGGACGAGCAGTAGCCCGCCCCGACCGGTGTAGCCGGCTCGATCAGGTCAGCGCGAGCTGGTGCCGCGCCCATTCCCGTGCAGCGTCAGCGAACGCCGGGTTGAAGCCGCCGCTCATCGCCCGGTGGGTCCAGATGCCGGCCAGGGCGACGGCGAACGCGGCGCTTCCGGCGATTGGCGGCGGAGTCTCGTGAACACTGTCGGCCCATCGTTCGACGTCCCGAGGAGTGTGACCGGCGGCAAGCAGGCGCGGGGCGAGGAACTCGACTTCGACCCACGCTGCTCCGCGGGCTGTCCACGACCAGTCGACGATCCGGGGACCTGCCGGGCCGATGATCCAGTTGTGGCTGTTGAGGTCGGTGTGCAGCAGCGTGTCGCCGATGGTGTGCGCCGGGGCGGCGGCTTCTCGGGCCGCGAGCTCGGCGAGGTTGTCCGACGCCCAGGAGTCGAGGCCTTCGGGTACGCCCTTGCGGAGGTAGGTGTTCCAGACCTGGATGCCGGCCAGGCGCTCACCGATCAGCTGCTGTTTCTCGCTCGTGGGCGCCGGGATGCTGGTGGCCAGAGTGCGTAACGTCTGCGCCACCAGCGGGAGGTCCGAGGAACCCGGAGCGAAGTCCGCAGGGCGACCTTCGACGTACTCGAATCCCAAGAGCCGCCAGCCGTCTGCGTGGAGGTCCCACAGCAGGCGCGGAGAGACGTCGGCGGGCAGGTCGGGGCCGATGGCGGCTTCGCGGTCGAACATCGCGAGGGTCCACGGGTCGACGTCGTCGGGTATCCCCTTGCAGAACACGGGTGTGCCGTGACGTAGGTGGAGCGTGCCAGCGAACGCGTTGTTGACCCCGGACGGTGCGGGCTCGGCCTGGACGACCGGCCCGCACCGGGATTCGACGACGCGTCGAGCACCTTCGGGAAGCTGGTCCCAGTGTCGACGGTCCATGGTGGCGGCTACCGGGTGGCGGGCGGTCGGCCAGCGCCGCATCCGGACTCGCCGCAGCTGGCGGCGTTGTCCCACAGTTCGTGGTCGACGACGAAGCCGGCGGCCTCGATCACCTTCACCGATTCGGCGGCGATGGCGCGGCCTTCGTCGCCGAAGGCCGGGTCGACGTCGGGGTCGTGGTGGACGAACCAGCCGGGGCGCTGCGCGGTGAACTCGGCGTACTCGTGGGTGCGGAGCATGAAGGCGTGCCAGCCCTTGTCGACCCGCTTGCTCGGGCGCAGGAACTTGTCCGGGTCGGCGGAGGCTACGAAGGCGATCGCCTGGTCCACGATCCGCTCGGCGACCTCGCGGTCGGTGACCCGGTGGGAGCACGCGGCGTCCAGCTCGCGGTCCTCGCGGAGGACGTCGTTCGTCAGCTTCCGGAACAGCTCGTCGGAGACGAGGGTCCGGGCCTGGATAGCGGTCTTCTGTACAGAGGCGGTCATGCGGGGGTGTTCCTCCCTGCTCGTTGCCTGGCCGCGCTCACCTTTCCCCACACGAAGCGTAACTGGTCGGACACGATAACGCACCTGCTTCGTGTCAACGTTTTGTCACCCACGGGCGCGCACTTCCCACTGCAACCCGCGTGGCGATCTTGATCGCGACCCCTTCAAGAACGGTCGCCTCGGCAGGACCTTTCTCGCGGATGTCTGCGTCGACGGGCACCTCGGACCAGAAGCTCGGCGCCTTGTCGCCTTCCACCAGAACGGTGTAAGTCAGCTTGGCATCGCGACGTAGTAAGGAGGGCTGGACTTCGAGGAAGTCCTTATGTTGGACCAATTTTGGCCAAGGTGAGCCCGGGACGTCGGACTGATGGATCTGCTCCAGCACGTCCACGATGTGCGCGCCGAAGAACAACTTGATCGGCCCGTCGAAGGCATCCTTCCGGATGTCTCGACGGCTCCGCACGGAGATGTGCACGGTGACCACGTGAGGGTTGGTTAGCACAACCCCATCAGACCGGACTTCCAGGGAAAGGATCGCTCCCGCCCGGTGGACGAGCGGGGTGATGTTCGCGGCGTACACGTACAGCCGTCGCTTGGGGTTCGCCACCCACCAGGTAACGAACCCGCTGACGACGATGGCGAGGATCGCCACTGCGACGCCGGCGATGGTCCAGAAAAGGGCTGATGTGTACCAGGGCTCAGGCGGGGCGGGCGCAGGCGTCATGGCGGATATCGAACCAGGCTGGCGTCGGGCAGCCGTCAAGCGCCACGGTCACGAGTTCATTGCTTGCAGTAACGCAAGATCTGTCTGGCGAGACATACCGGCGTTGACCATCGTCACGTAGGAGGGGTCCGTGATCATCCGTCGTACCGTCTTGGCCGTTGCCGTCTCCACGGCCGCGCTCTCGTTGGCCGCGTGCAGCAGCTCGGGCGGCGCGCCCACGGCGACCGACTCGGCGGGCGTTGTCGCCCCGGCCGAGGCCGCCGCCGGGCCGAAGTCCGCCGAGGACGTCACGAAGACGCTCGGCGCGAAGATCCCCACGGTGAAGCTGTTCAAGACCTACACCGCGGAGGACGACCCGAACCACCTGCTCGGCCGGCCGAACGGCTACACGTCGAAGACGGCGTTCTCGGACTCGCGCGTCAAGGCCGACGACGTCGAGTACTCGAAGGAGGACGCGGTCGAGCGCGGCGGTTCGGTGGAGGTGTTCGCCGACGAAGCCGGCGCGAAGGCGCGGATGGACTTCATCCAGTCGGTCGCGAAGGGGATGCCCGCGGTCGGCGAGTACGACTACGTGAAGGGCGCGGTGCTGGTGCGGGTGTCGCGGTTCCTGACGCCGGACCAGGCGAAGGAGTACCAGACGGCGCTCGGCGGCTGAACGACGAAGCGCCCCGCCGGCCTGGGAGATCGCTCTTGGCTGGCGGGGCGCTTCTCGTTCGTCGCGGCGGCCCGGGTTCGAGGGTGCCGGGTCGCGTGTCCTAGTGCGACGGACGGTTCGGGTGTGGGGTTTTCCCTGCTGGCGACACAGGGTTTGCGTGTCGGAAGGTCTGTGTCGCCAGCAGGATCCCCCCCTGCTCGTCGCCGTGCGAGTGCTGATCACCCGGCGAGGTCTTCAAGCTATCCGCCCATCCGAACCAACGTCAACTAAAAATTACATCCTCGACGGTATGCAACATCAAAGTTACTCCGTTCGAGTGGTCAAAAAGTGGGCACGAACGTCAAGATCGTGATCCCGAAACCGAGCGCCGTACCCGCCGCGACCTGCGCAGGAGTGTGGTCGCCGGTGACCACGCGGGCCCAGCAGATCAGCGCCACGACGAGCAGCAGCGCCAGGGCCACGGGCCCATACACCACGGCGAGCGTCGCGACTCCCCCGCCGGAGACGGCCGCATGGAGGCTGATCTTCCAGCGGAACGTGATCACGAACGTGACCACGAGCGACACGAGCATGGCGACCGCCATGTACACCAGGTCGGTCGGCGCGTGTCCGAACAACATGATCGCCAACCCGACCGCGGTGGAGGCGAAGCACACGATCAGCGGCTTCACCCGGCCCTCGCGGTTGCGGACGTGGTGGCCATCCCAGGCGCCCTTCTTCGCGCCCCGCACGATGAACGCCATCGGCACGGCAGCGCAGAAGAACGCGATAACGAAGCCCCACAGCAGGGTGAACCCGACGCTGTAGCCGGTGGCACGCCACGGCACCGCCAGCGACAGCAGCACGAGCACCACCCAGGGCGCGAGGATTTCGCCGACGACCTTCCCGGCCTTCTCGGCGGCGGTCTGGGGCTGGTGTTCAACGGTGTCGGTGCTCATGGCCTTCTCGTGATCAGCTCGGGATGAGCGGCGGCCGCTGCCACGCCGCCGCGACCAGCCGCAGGAACTGGACCATCGCGGCGAGGTTGTTGCCGGTCGCCGGCTCCGTGAGCACCTTCTCACTCGGCTCCGGAGCCTGGGCAGCGTGGGCAGCGATTGCGTGACGCCACACCTCCGCTTCGACGGCAGCGACGAGCTCCGCGCCCTCCAGGCCGCGGGCCTGCGCCGCCTGCTCGGCCGCCTGCGCCACCTCGGGGTCGAGCCAGGCGCGGAGCCTGCTGCGGCCGTCCATGATCTCGATGGCGCGGCGGTAAAGCGCGAACTCGCTGTCCCACTTCGGCGGCCGGGCCTCCAGCGCGATCGCCGGCTGGGCCGCGGTGAACGCCTGCCACAACGGTTCCAGCTCGCGGTAGGAGCGCCGGTATTCGACCAGCATCCGAAGCGCGGTGACCCGTGGGCCCCAGACCGGCATGGACAGACCGATCAGGGCCGCGAGGACGCCGCCTGCGATCACGGGCACTTCCAGGCCCTGCGGGTACGGCGGAGTGATGCCGATCGCCTCGAGGAGCGTGTACGCCAGGTGGTGGGCGGTGTAGAGCAGGCCGAGGCCGGTGCTGATGGTCAGCGTCACCAGGCTCCGGCGGAGCCACACGCGGTCGGCGATGCGCGACCACTTCCAGGACAGCCGGCTCAGCGTAAGGAGCAGGACGCCGGTGGCAGCGGTGTAGCAAAGCACCGACGCGCGGATGAGCGGGAAGGCCGCGTAGTCCAGGTCCAGGTAGTCGGGGTTCTCGAAGGCGACGCTGAGGCCCCAGGTGACGACCATGCCGGCGGCGAGCAGGTACATCGCGGCCTGGTACCAGCGGATCTCGGCGGGCCGTTCACGGCTGCCGTAGATCGACAGCAGGTAGAACCAGGTGAAGGCCTCCAGCGAGCCGAGGATCAGCAGGTGCTGGACAAGGAACTGCGGCGCCGAGAGGGTCCAGATGGCCTTCATGCCGACCGCGACACACAGGGTCAGCAGCAGCAGGCCGGACCACATCGCCCACATCGCGGGCCGTTTCGGCGAGCGGATCAGGTCGACGAGCCGGTAGACGGTGACCGCGATCCCGGCGAGGACCATCACCCATTGCAGCGCGGTCTGGATCGCTTCACGCACGGGCGCGCCCCATGACGGAGGCGAGCGCGTCGACGCTGTTGAGGTCGGCGCCGCGCAGGCGGCGCTTCGGCTCGATGAGCTTCCGGCCGGCGGCCTGCCAGATCAGCGACGCCGCGACCTCGGCTTCGGTCTCCTGGCGGTGGGAGTACGTCTCGCGGTGCAGCACGCCGTCGCCGTCAAGGTCGCCGCCGTTGTCGACGATCAGCTTGCGCAGCTGGTCGTTGAGCGGGCCGCGGGCGAGCACGGCGTCGTCGTCGCCGCGGTGGCACAGCAGGATGTGGGCGGCCTCGTGCGCCAAGACTTGCTCCCAGTGCAGGTCACCCTCGCGGAGGGTGGAGTCGTAGAGGATGACGTCGACGTTCTCGGTGGGCACCCACATCGCGTCGGGCCCGTTGGGCGGGATCTCGGCGGCCAGCAGTTCGATCGGCCGGCCGCGGTGGTCGGCGACGCGTTGGATGAACTCGCGGATGTCCCACGGGTCGGGGATGCCGACCTCGGCGAGGAGCTTGTTGATGCGGCGGCGGAGGCGCCGGTACTCGGCGGCTCCGCGAAGGCCGGGCCGCCAACGCGCGGTGTCGGCGGCAGATCTGGCGTCGATGGACATGGTGCGGCTGTGTTCCTATTCGGGCTTCGCGTGCTTCTTATTGAGTTGGACGAGCTGTTCGCTCATGGTGGCGAGGACGGTCCGTGCTTCGGGTGTCATCTCCCCCATCCGGAAGAGGACTTCCTTGACGCCGGCGTCGCGCTGCAAAATGTTCAGCGCGGCCTTCGTCTCGACGTCCGCCACCGCGGCCGCGGCCTCGGGCGTGCTGTCGAAGTCCGTGAGGAAGGCGACGGAGACGCCGAGGACCTTGGCCAGTGAGTTGATCGTCTCCAGCGTGGGGTTTTGTTTCTTCCCGCTCTTGAGCTGGTAG
>NZ_JBGDMD010000020.1:0-64883 GCF_041679295.1 Amycolatopsis kentuckyensis
GAAGGCCGGCAGCTGGACGTCGCGGCGGATGCGTAGTGCCTCGTCGTAATCCCCACGTTTTTCGGCGATGTCGCCGATCTGGCCCCAGGTGACGGCGATGGAACGGGTGTCGCCCAGCCGCTCATAGACCGGCAGCTCGACGTCGCGGCGGATGCGCAGGGCCTCGTCGTAATCCCCACGCTGTTCGGCGATGTCGCCGATCCTGCCCCAGGTGACGGCGATGGAACGGGTGTCGCCCAGCCGCTCATAGACCGGCAGCTCGACGTCGCGGCGGATGCGCAAGGCCTCGTCGTAATCCCCCTGTCGTTCGACGATGTCGCCGATACGGCCAGATGCCACCGCGGCTTCGCCGGCGGAGCCTGAGGTGAGGAACAGATCGCGCGCCTGGCTCAACAGTTCTTCGGCCTTGCGCAAATCGCCTGTGGTAATCAGACGCTGAGCCTGTTCGGCCATGACCCGGGCCCGCTCGAGGGGATCGTCATGATCATCGGTCGTGGCTGCCTGCGCTGCTCGGTCGAGCAACGCGTGGCCGGTCGGCCCATCACCGTCGGTGAGAGCGGCATCCGCCACCACACGCAGCAAAACCAGCGAGACCGGATGGTCATGCCGATCCAGCAGCGCGACCACCTCACCGCCCAGCGCAGCAGCAGTGGCCGCAGGGCCCGACCGCAACTGCGCGATAGCGCCAACAGCACAAAGAGCGGTGATAGCTGGGTTGTCTGCCAGCATCGCCAGCCGGGTCAGCTGCAAATCCTCCTCCGGCGCCCGGACGTGGGATGGCGTGGAGGGTGTCCAGGCGGCCAGCAGAGCACCGACACTGGCCTCGGCGAGAACCTTCTGTTCGGTAGGGGCGAGCGGGGTGATCCGACCGGCTGCCAGAGGGTTGACGGTGAAAGCGGCGCGTCCCGGGTCGACGTGGTCGCCGTGGGGTTCCACCAACCCCAGGCCGGACAGGTGGGTCAGGGATCCGCCGACGAGGCGGGCAATGAGGTCGACCACAGAGTGCGGGATCGGCAGGTCGAACAGCGTGAGCGCGCGTATCAAAGCGTTGTTGGCCGTGCCGGCCTCCTCCAGGAGCGCGTCCAAGGCGAGGTTTTCCAGGAACTCCCGCACCGCGCCGTCCTCTGGAAGGCTTCCCTGGCGCAGGTACTGCTCCATCCCCGTCACCGCTGCTTCCGCGCGGGATCGGGGAACTTGCTCGTTGTAGACCAATCGCAGGCAGATCAGGTCCTGCAAGCCGGGGTTGCCCCGGCTCACGGCGACGGCCCGTCGGGCCAGATCGGCACGCTCGACTCGCTGCTCGGGGGAGGCCAGGGCCTGCTGGCGGCGGTGCAGTTTCCGCTGTCCCACCGAAGGCAGCGTCCCCAGCTGGATGGATTCGAGCCGCGTTTCCGCGCCGTCGAGGACGAAGGTGAACCGGCTGGTCAGCAGCAGCCGGCTGTCGGTCTCCTCGGGGTGGAAGGCGCGCAGCACCGCCGACAGTACGGGGGCGTGCTCGGGGGCGACCCGGTGCGGTCCCTCTGTCGGGGACACGAGGATCCGTTCCAGGTCATCGATGATCAGCAGCAGGGGTTTGTGTCCCTCACCTTCTTGGGCGCACGGTCCGGTCAGCAGGTCGACCAGCACCTCCCCGACCGCTCCCGGCCGCTCCCGCACCGGCGGCAACTGACTGTCGATCAGCTCTCGCGCGGCGGGATTGGTGCGCACCGCGTCCCGCACGGCGTCCAAGACCGCCATGGCGCTGTAGTCACCGAACACCACAGCCACGGCATAGTGGCCGGCGACCCGATCGGCGATCCGGGCCGCGAGACTGGACTTGCCCAACCGGCCCTGCCCATGCAGCAAAACCCCGGACTTCTCACTACTCCTGAGCACCCGCAGCGCGTGCCGCAGTTCGTTCCGGCGCCCCACGAACATCTGCGGCCGGGCCACCGGCACCTGCTGCTTGTGATCCAGAAACCGTTTCGTGCCGTGCACGGCCGACACCAGCGACCGCTTCTGGCTGCCTGCCACGACCGGTCCGCCGCCGGCAGGTCCCAGCCATACCCGGGCCAGATGCCAGTCCCGCCGGATCTTTGGATCGTCCGAGGTCAGCAGTGCCCGGCGGGCATCACCGACCGCCTCCGCCACATCCACCTGCTTGTTCAGCTGCTGATACAGCCGCTCGGCGAACAACGTGGCCGCGTGGTCCTGTACCGAGCCGTCCCAGCCGATCACCGCCGGAACCCCTGCGGCGACCAAACTGGTCGACAGCGAATGCGCCAACAACTCCTCGCGTCCCCCAGGCCCGGGTCCGGCCTTGCGTCCGTTGCCTGACGGCAGATGCGGGGTGCTGTCGGCGCCGGTCGCGGTCAGGCAGGCCGACACGAACACCAGCCGCGTCGCTTCCCCGGGGAGCAGGGCGACCAGCTCAGACGCCGTGGTCGGGCGTTCGCTGCCGGTGTCGTCCTCCATCAGCAACACCGGCTCGCCTGGTTCGCCGTCCCTGCCGGGCCAGCTGTTCGACCCGTGACAGGACAGGTGGACGACCGGAAGCTTGGCGGCAGACAGCCGCTCGCCAAGCTGTATTGGGTCTCCGGTGTCCTCGACCAGCAGGTCAATGCGCGCGTCACCCACCGCGTCGAGGATCGCCATCTCCTCGGCCTCGAAGTCCAGCTCGTACTGCCCGGTCGGGGACGACGCCATGAACGCGACACCCAGCCGATAGCTGCCCAGCTCCGCGGGGGCGGACGCTGCGCCCAGCCGGCGGGTCACGCCGAACCGAAGGATTCCGTTCTCGGCCAGAAACCCTCCGCCCGGCCACGCCAACAGTTCGAACGGTGCCCGCAGCAGCTGCCACTGGGCATCGGAGGGCCACTGCGGTCCCCGCACTTCCAGTACCGCCGGAGCTACGGCCCGCTCCAGCCAGGTGTGCAGCTGCCCTTGGTCGCCGTCCAGCCAGCCGAACAGCTCACGCCCCAGCTCGAGCAGTGCGTCGGCGGAGCTCGCGTGCGCGTACCGGTCGGTGATGCCCTTCAGAAAGTCGACATCCGGGTCGCCTATGACTCGCCGAGGGCCGACTCGCTCGTCACTCAGGACCAGCTCGAACCCCGAACCGCCCACGACAAGTCCGAACACCATCCCTCCCCTCACCCCGCTGGGCAGCCATAGCACCCGCTGGGTCGTTCGCCGCCTTGACGCAACACCCCAAGTTCGCCAGACCGCCCCGGTCAGTTACTGGACGTCTCAAACAGCAACCAACTTTCCCCTGAACGGCGCAGTCGGCCCGAGACGAGCCCGGACGACCGCAACTTGACAACAACGTCCGCTCATCGGCATGAGCGGACGTCTGGGAGTTAGGAGATGGAAAGGGACGACCGTTCCGCTGCCTAGTGCCACGGCCTGCCCGGTCAGCGTCTGCAGTCAGCGGAGGTCAGCACGGCAGTCGCTGCACATGAGCTGGCCAAACACTGCGCGGAGAATGATCGATCTCATACGGCAGCCGCCAGCGCTCCCACGTAGGGCCTACTCTGAAGCTCGAGTGATCGACTCTGCGTGGGCGCGCAGATGAGCCGCATACTCCACTGCGGTTATCTCACCGGCGGCACGTTGCTTGCCGACCAGCTAGGTCGATAGCGTGCAGAACGCCAACGGATCGTTGGTGCAGCGCCGGGGAGGGGCGCAAGGGGGGATCACCGTCATGCCACCGGACAACGTCCGGTGTGCTACCGCGCGTCCTTGGCGAACCCGGTCGTCCCCATCGGCCGCTTCCCGGCAACCTCGGAGTTCTGAGCGAATCGGGAAGACTGCATGCCAAAAACATCGCGATACGGCACAGCAAGACGCATCGCCGCGGTACTGATCAGAAGTGGGAGGCGGTGAGTCTCGTGAGACAGCATTCGTGGCGAATAGGCATAGCGGCAGCGGTTTTCGCCGCCGTGGCTCTGCAGCCCAGCGCGGTTGTATCCGGTTCACCGACCCCGGCGACACCGAGCGCGACCTCGGCCACCCCAGCTGCGGCCGACTACACGCAGCGGTCCTCGTCACGCTCCCGGGATCTGACCGGTGACGGGCTTCCGGATATTCTTACCCGCCAGCCGGGGCTGGACAATGGCGCCTTGTGGGTCTACCCGAATTCCGGTGCGTTGAACGGGACGAAGACCCTGGCGTCGCGGGTGCAGATCGGGCGGGGCTGGAACATCTACAACTGGATCGGCGTCGCCGAGATCACCGGAGACACCCAGGACCCGGAGACGGTGCCGGAAATGCCGGCAGATGTGCTGGCCCGCCGTGCTTCCGACGGCGCATTGCTGGTCTATCCGCACAGCGGCACGCTCAACGGGTTCAACACCCTGGGTGCGCCTGTGGTGATCGGGACCGGCTGGAACAGCATGCACGAAATCGTGCTGGCCGACGTCACCGGCGACGGGTTCGACGACATCCTCGCCTACGACCTCAACGACAACCTCTGGCTCTACCCGCACTCCCGCACCTTCGACGGCACCAACACCTTCGGCGCCCGCCTTCTCGTGCGGCAGGGCCGGCTCGGCTGGCTCCTGGCCACCGAATGGAGCAATGACTTCCCGAATCTGACCACCAACTTCATCGCCACCGGCGACATGCAAACCGCCGCACACACCCGCACCGTCGCCGGCACAGCGACATGGTTGGCCGCGAGCACCCAGATCTCGTCCGGACAGTTCACCGGCGACCTGGTGGACATCATGTCGCTCTGCGACTTCAGCGGCGACGGCAAGGACGACGTCGTCGTCCGCGGCCGCGACGGCGCCCTGGTCGTGTTCCCCTTCACCGGGATCCGCGGACTGGCCACCTTCGGCACTCCCACGGTGATCGGCGCCGGATGGGGCGTCATGGACCTCATCACCTGAGTCCACCGGCCCATCACACCCAGCACGATCCAAACAAGACCGTGGAGCCGAATCATCATGCACAGAAGCAGAACCCTTATCTTGGCAGCCGCGCTCGCGGCCGTAGTCCTCGCCACCGACCTCAGCGCACTTGCCGCCGCCGAACCGCTACATGGGCAGCCCCCTGCGCCGGATCAGACCAGCTACGCCCACACTGACATCGGCAACAGCGCACTGTCCCCGGACGAGCAGGTCCGCATCGCCCAAGCTCGGCTGGAGGACCATCCGCACGGCGACGCGCTGAACCATCTCGGTGAAGACGGCAAACACCCCGTGATCACCGATGCACGCTCACCCCGGCTGCAGGACAACGCGCAAGTGAACGCTTATACCCCAGTGACCTGGGAAGAATGCCGAGCCCACACTTACGACAACAAAGATCACGCCTACTGGTACCGGGACAAGTTCAACTTCTGCCGCATCCAGACGCTCGGCGTGAACTACCACGAGATACGAGACGGCACCATCGTCGAAGTCGGGAACACCGCGGTCACACTGGGCATCAAAGCCACCGCCGTCGACGGCCAGAACACCGTCAACTTCGACGTGGTGTTGACCGACTTCAAGGACGAGGGCACCACCTACAAGGAGTGGCCGCTATCATTCCAGCTGCCCTGTGTCAACGCCGACCCCGCACGCACCAGCACCTGCACCGAACCCGGCGGCTCCGTCGTCTACCGCAAGCCCATCGGACAATGGGAAGCCGAAGCAGGCACCGAGTACCGCTTCACCAAGACCATGGCCACCACCGCCGTTCCCGCCGGCACCTACCAGGCGGAGATGCGCGGCTTCTTCTCCGCCAATGTGTACATGGTGCTGGAGTCCCCGATTCTCGGCCCTGAAACATCGAGCACACTGAGCGTGCTGATGCGCTGCGACAGCGCCACCTACGCCGGCGGCAGCAAATGTGTCGCCCCCGACGCCACCTCGGTGATGCGGTTCAGCGCGACCGACCCCACCTTGTCGGAGTCGGCCCAGTTCATTCGTGACGCCCAGACCGACATCACGCTCACCAAGCCCGGTGTGGCCGGCAAACGCGTCCCCGGTGTCCTGGGCAGCGGTACCGCGCTGCACCGGCTCTACTCGGCCTACGACTTCAAGAAAGACATCAAAGCCTCACGTCGCCGCGTCCCCAAGACATGCCGTCTCTACTATGGCCCGAAGTACACGGTCGGGCCGAACGGGCAAGCTCGCCAGTGCGACGAGTACCCGTTCGCCACGACGTACGAGAATTCCGCGCGAGTCAACAACAGTACGGTTTTCGACTACGCTGTCCGCGCCATCTCCAAAGAACACAATGAGACCGCCGGCCGTCTCTACGGCGCATGGCTCGGCTACGACCACATCCTCGACGGCGACCCCTTCTACGTCGAGATAGTCCCCTAACCACCACGGAACAGCGGGGCCTGCCGTCCTCGGGCGGGCCCCGCTAGCATCCGAAGACGATCGAATCGCAGGGAGACGCGGATGTCACGCCTGATCACCGCCATCGACGACACCGTCGACGTCGAATTTGGCCAGTTCGCGCTGCAAGAACTCCCCATGACCCGCAACGCACTCACCCTCGCCGTCCCCGCCGGACCGTGGACTGCTGTGGGCGGCCCCGGCGGCCTGCTCTTGCACAGCGCCGCCACCGATCACTCACCTGCCGTCCGCATCGAGCTCTGGGACAGCCCGGCGCCTAGCGAGCCGGGCCACGACGCCTGGGATCACGTCCTCGAGCTGGCCTGCGACCTCGCCACCGAAGCACGGTTGCAATCCGTGACCGCCACCCCGGGCGACCATCTGCTCCCCATCACCCGGCCCGGTCCACACCACGCCCGAGTACATGTCGGCAACCAGAGCGACACCGCCCTGCTCGGCGAAGGCAGCTTCGCGACGGGCATCGAACGCTGGCTGATCCAGCTCTGGCCCGCCTAACCGCGTCGCGATCGCGCCCGCCGCCGCAGCAGCAGACCCGTCGCCCCAGCTGCCAGCAACGCCACACCCAGCCCGCCGAGGGCCACAATGATCACTACGGTGCCCCTGGTCAGCTGCTGCGGATCGCACGTGAGCTGCCCGACATGCTCATACGCACACCAGGACAGCCCACCCCGTGATGAGGACACCACTTCCGGGGCCGGGGCCAGCGCGCGCTCCGCCGACCACCACACCACGCCGGCTGTCACCAGCAGCACGACGCCCGACGCCGCGAAAGACACCCACAGCCACCCACGCACGCACTCACCTCCGAATGTCTTTGACGTCGTCATGCAGTCTAGTAGCTACGGAAAGTGATCGCGAGCCTCTGTTGCGCGGTCGCACAGGGCCGCGCCGGGAATGACGTACGAGGCCGTGTTCGGCGACTCGCACCGCCGTCAATTGTCGTGCTGGGTGGCCTGCACGCGCGCTGCTGTAGTAGACGCCACCGCTTCGGCGGGCTGGTCGCGCTCATGGGGGAAAGGATGCACGCTCGCGTTCGCCGTCGGCCGACTCGCGGCATGGGAGTGCGCTGGCGTGACATGGTCGCTGACCGTGACGGTCTGCATGATTCGGCGTCGGGCATGCGTGCCGAAACTGCGCGCACGTTGCGCGGCCGACCGGTGTGGGTGCAGGTCGCCGACGGGTCCTGCTCCGCCCGCATCGCAGGGCACGGCCGCGTGCTGACCGATAGCGCTGGCCCCGGTGTCGGATGACTCGTCCGGGTGGTGGTGTGGAAATCCTCGAGCCGATCATGCAACGGTCTGAGGACCCGGTCTCGTATGTACGGGTGAGAGAGGGGTGGTCGTGGCCGATCGCTGGGAGTTCAGTCAGGTGGTGCGGGACCGCGCGGTGGTGTGGCGACGGGAGGCGTTCCTGATGTGCGGGGACTGGCCGCTGGCCGAAGACCTCGTCCAGACCGCGCTGCTGCGGCTGTACACGCGCTGGCACCGCATCGACCCCTCCGGCGTCGATGCCTACGCCCGCCGGGTGATCTCCCGGTTGGCGATCGACGAGGCCCGCCGGCCCTATCGCCGCGCCGAGCTGCGGGAAGCGCTACCGGAGACACCGGTGAGGGCCGCGGAGTCCGCCGTGGCACTGGACGTCCGGGCGGCGCTGCAGAAGGTGCCTCCGAAGCAGCGCGCTGTCCTGGTGCTGCGGTTCTTCAGCGACCTCACCAACGCCGAAGCGGCCAAGGTGCTGCGGATTTCGGAGGGGACCGTCAAGTCGCAAGCGGCTCGAGGCCTCGCCACCCTGCGTCGGCTCCTCGGCGAGCCGACCGAAACCACCGGGCAGATCACGGGGAGTCACCGATGACATCAGAGGACAAGGACCTGCTGGTTCAGGCGCTCGGCACGGACGAGCCGCCACTGCACCTGGATCTCGACGCGATCGAGGCCCGGGGACGCGCACGCCGGCGCCGGCGCGGCCACCTCGCGATCGCCGCCACCGTGCTCGGGGTCGGCGCGATCGCCGGCGGTGTCGCGCTCGGCGTCGGCGCTCCCAGCGCCCTGGAATCCGCGGCTCCGGGCAGCCTGGTGGCGCCCACCGAGCTGGAGATCGCCTACTGCTACCAAAGCGCCGACATCGGCAGCACCGCACCCAACCAGCACGTCGCGATCGGGCTCGGCGGCCGTGATGGGCGAGTCGACCTCACGGCGGAGATCATGCAGATCTGCAGCGACAGCTGGCAGTCCAACGTCTACGACTTCCAGCCTCGCCAGCCCGCAGGGACCACGTTCCGCGCTCCACAGCTCGTTGCCTGCGTGCTCACCGGAAACGCCGCGAATGCGACAGAAGGCGCGATCGGTGTGTTTCCGGGAAATGAGACCACGTGCGCGTCCTTGGGGCTTCCGGTCGCGAAATTGTGACCGCTCGGCGGTACATGGAGCATGCTCCATCGACGTCGTGTGGGAGTGACTACGTCGACGGTGCTGCCAAGATCGGCGTTCGAGTGATCACCACGGGCATTCGTTGACGCGATTACTTTCTCGGTGAAAAGATCTCGGTTGTTCGCATCGACAACCGAGGGGGTTTCATGCGCATCAGTGCGCGTTCCTTGCTGTCCATTTTCTGCGCGTCCATCGCTGTTCTTGCAGGATCGGCGGCAACGGCTTCGGCGGCGCCGAAGGCTGCGTCGCAGCATTGCGCGGTCATTGTCGGCAAGGAACTTGACGAGAAGGGTAACTCGAAGGTCGTGGCGCAGAGCTGCTCTGCGACTTCGATCGACGAGGCGTTCGCTGAGGCCAGATCGCAGCAGGTCAAGCAGGCTTCGCTCGCCGGGGCTTGCCACGCCGGAGGCGACGCTGCTGCTGAACGAGTACGCCGACGCCAACTACAACGGCGGGGTCATCTATTCGTACTACGGCAACGCCGGTCCGTGCGATTCCGCGGGCTATCACCTCGTGAACTACGTATCCGTGGAAATCAGTGTCTCGTCCATGACCGGGTACAACGGCTGTGACCGGGTGCGGGTCAACGACGAGTACTACAACTACGGCTACTTCCAATTGCCCACCCCGGGGCTGGGACGCTGGGACAACGCGGTCACGGCGCTGCAGGTGTACAAGTACTAGCCGACTGCGCTTCCGCCTCATAAACGTGGGTGGAAGAATGGGGCCTGTGCCTGACGATGACACGGACGTGGTACTGACCATTCCTGCGATGGACGGCCAGTACCACGTCCGGACCGCTCCGGGAGTCGACAACGACTGGCCGGGCAGCGCCGATGGGCTGCTGGTCGGCGAAGACATCTGGCTCACTGTTCTGTGCGGAACCCAGTTCGGCCCGGTCGGCCTCACCGTCCGCCGCTACGCCGGGCGTCCCGCGCAGGAGCCCGCGGCAGCGTGGGAGATGAGCGCGGAGTGGTCGCTGGAGTCCCCGGCGGGTGAACTGCTCATCCGGGACATCTACAGCAGCAACGAACCCACCAGTATCGACATGCCCACAGGCTGGCTTCGCATCCGCGTGTCCGTGTACGGCCGGCTGCGGGCGTCCCAGGTGACAGGCCAGATCAGCGAACCGGTGGAACGGCACCTGCTCGAGGTGTGGCCCGCGAAGGAGCGTGAAGAGCCTCGCGTGACCGGCGGCCCCGACGAACTCGCCGGCTACCTCATCGGCTGACAACGTCGACATGGTCAACCCCGACGGAGCACGCTTCCGCCGAACCAGCCACGACGACGTGGCCTTCGTCGGCAAGGTCAGCGAACTCGCCACGTGACCACCGGGACACGTGGAGAGCCGGATGCGCGGGAACGTGCACGTCCGGTTCGGCGGGCAGGGACGGGAAAACCGACACCAGAAACGGTGCACGGCGTCCCGTCCCCGACCCACCACATGGAACTCGACCGCCGCGGCGCCGAGCTCCTCTTCCAGGTTCTCACCGAACGCGAGGAGAAGGCCTCGGTCGCGATCGCTTCCAACGAAAGCTTCGGTGGCTGGACCAAGACGTTCACCGACCCGCGGCTCTGCGCCGCGATCGTGGACCGGCTCACCTTCGGCGGCAACATCATCGAAACCGGCACCGACTCCTACCGCCTCGCCTACAGCCGAGCCCAGGCAGATCACCATGACCAGCAACAACAAGCCAAGCCCGCGAAGCGGCGATGACAGCTACGACCTGATCGACGACGTCCCGATCACCCGGGCAGAGCTCGGCGAGATCTGAGATCGCCGAGATTGAAGGGGGGCTCGGTTGCCTGGCCAGATATCGTGCGACAGCACCAGCACCGATCTCATAGGGGCCCGCTATATGTCCTGGTCACCAGCTCACCAAGCCGTCGAATTCGAAGACCTGCCCCGGCTACGAGCACTCCTCGACGCCGGTCACGACGTCGAGGACGACAACGGGGACGGTTGGACTCTTCTGCGCCACGCCATCGATGTCGAATACGACGGTCACGTCCAGACCGGTGAGCCGCTGCACGCCGACACTACGGCGTTCCTACTCGCACGCGGAGCCGACCCACTCCGACGCTGCAACGGCATGCCGGTCGTCGAGGAAGCAGAAATCCGCGGGCACTGGCTCGCCACCGAAATCATGCGCAGTTGGATCAACCGCTGACACCAGCTGCCCCGGCACCCTCGAGCGCGGTCACTTCTCGCCGACATTGATCATGACTTCCACCCGCGAGTGCGGTCATAACCGACAAACGTCTGCGGTCAACTCACGCAGCCAAAGCCACGTCCAGGGATCGGCGACTTCGAGCTCCAGCTGTCCGGGTTCGGTGTTGGGTGGGTGGCCGGGAAGGTGGGCCGGGCAATGATGCTGGTCGCCGGCTGTGCATCCAGCGCAGAGAAGCCGGGCTTGGGTGCAGACATCACGCTCAAGCCCGGCATATGCGAATCAGGAATCCGCTTCGACGATCGGTGCCCCTGCGGCGGCTCGCTGTACGGCTTCGCAGCCTGCCCGGGCGCCTGACTTGCTCTCGTAGGCCTCGCCGACAGCAACGACTTCGCCATTGCCGGCCTTGAGGCGAAAGCGGTGCTTACCGGCCTTGTCCTGGTAGATCTCGAACTTTCCGGCCACGGTGACCTCCTTGTCCCGCGATCGTTCAGTGTCACTCGACGCTAACTCCGAGAGCCTGACCGTGCTATCCGCAGCGCGATACGTCCCCCGGAGGAGTGAGAACGATGACCCGGCACGCAGCAGGCCGATGCGCCCAATGGTCGGCGGCAAGGCTTCGGTGCCGCAAGGCTGCTGGCAGCGGTCCCACCGCGACCGAGGAGACGTGGGCCCGATCATCGGAGGTCCGCCTTGAGCGTCTCGACCTCGGTCCGGCAGGCATCGGCGTGGGAGCCGGGTCCGTCGTCCAGGAGCCGGAGTAACTCGCCGCACAGGTCGTGGGCGGCCTCCAGATCGCCGAGTCGCTGGTAGGCCCGAGCGAGGATCAGCCGCGCCTCAACGAGATGCCGGATCGAACGGGACCGCTCGAAGTAGCTGTTCGCGGGGCGGATCGCGTTCACCGCGTGACTCGGGTCGCCGGCGGCGAGGTGTCCCTGGGCGAGGTACGTCAGCGATCGCGCGTGCCCCGCCCGGTCGCCCGCGGCGTCCATGGCGTCGACCGACTGCTGCAGCAGCGCGACGGCCCGATTCGAAGCGCCCAGGGCGAGGTGTGCTTGGCCGAGCCGGCGGAGCCGTAGGGCGATGCTGCGCTGGTCGCCGCGCTGCCGGTCCAGCACGAGCGCGGCGTCCAAGTCGATGATCGCCTCGGCGATACGCCCGGCCGCGGTGAGCGCGCGCGCCCGGGTGGACAGTGCCATCGCCCTGGCCCAGGAGTCATCGGCGCTGTGGGCGAGCTGTACCGCGTCGTCGGCGGTGGCGATCGCGACGGCGTGGTCGTCGCCGAGCGAGGTGAGCGCGAAGGCGGCGCGTGCGGTGATGACGGCGGCGAGGGCGGGGTTGACACGTCGTGCGGCCGTGATCGCGCGGGTTTGGCTGGTGACGATGTCGTCGAGGTGGTAACCGGTGCGCAAGGGATCCCACACCGCTTCGGCCAGCTCGACCACGAGGTCGTCCAGGCCGTGCTCTGCCGCGGCGGTCTGAGCTGCCATGACGTTGCGGCGTTCGCGGCCGAACCAGTCCTGTGCTCGGCCGGCTGATGGGTGGAGGTGGCTATCGGCTCGGCGGTGGTCGGTGAAGACGCGGGTGTAGCGGCAGGCCGAGTTCTTGATGGTGTTCGCGGCGCCGGCGGCCCGGTCGGCGTACCAGGTGATCAGCCGGCGCAGCTGCTCGTCTCGGAGTGCAGAGCCGTCGATCTGCAGGCGAAGCCGGTGGGCGTGCGGGCGCACGCTGTTGTCCAGCGCGTAGCGCCCGGGGCCGGTTTCGGTGACCAGGTGGGCGTGGAACAGCTGGTGCATGGCGTCGTCGACGGTGAGGTCGAGCTCATCGAGCGCGGTGGCGAGCACGTCGATGGCGACGTCCGGGCCGGGATGATCGGGTAGCAGCCGGTAGAGCTGCTGGGCGAGCGGGGGCAGGTCGTCGTAGACCATGGTCAGCAGGTCTTTCAGGGATCGGCCGCCGACGGTGAGGGTGTCGGCGGAGCGGCGGGCGAGGGTGGCCGCGAGGTCGGCTGGGGTGGTGGTTCGGTGCATCGACAGGTACGCGGCCGCCACGCACAACGTCAGCGGATGTCCGCCACAGCGGCCGGCGAGCTCGTCTAAGCCGGGCTGAGGATCCGGCAGGACGGACGGTGGCAGGTAGGCGGTCAGCAGGTCGACGGCGGCGTCCGCAGGCAGTTCGGGCAGCAGGTGGAGACGGAAGCCATCGAGGACGAGGTCGCCGAGCCGCCGAATACTGGTGGCCACGATGGTGCTGGAGTTCCCGCCGGGTATCAGGGCACGGACGTCGGCCGCATTGGTCGCGTTGTCGACGAGGACTGCGACGGCGCGGTTCATGGTGCGTTCCTGGAACGCGGTGCTGCGTTGGGGGAGGCTCGGCGGAATGTGCTCGGGGGCGACGCCGAGCGTCCGGAGCCACTCGTCGAGGATCTCGTGAACGGTCACCGGCTGCTCAGGGTCAGGTCGAAGGGTGGCGACCAGGCACACGTCGGCTCTGGGGGCGTCGAGGTTGGTCAGCCAGGTCGTGGCGAGCGCGGTCTTACCCATGCCCGGCAACCCATGCAGCAGGATCCGCGTCGGCCCCGGCGCACGGGCGTGGTCTCGAAACGCTCCGAGGAGGTCGTCGCGGTCGACCCAGATCGGAGGTCCGGCCACCGGGAACCGAGGCGCTGGGGCCGGTGGCTCATCACGCAACCGGACCGTCTCCTTGCGTGGTTGCCGGGTGCACTATCTGCCCGTCAGGTTGGGCGGCGTGGTGGGCTGCGGCGTAGTACTCGCCGTAGCGCTGGCCGCCTTCGGCGAGGTTGATTGGCTGCCGGTCTTCGGGATGCGACACCGCCATCGCCTCGGCCTGGGTGAGCGATTCAGCGTGGACGGTCGGATCCTGGGGCATGGTGGTCCTTTCGAAGGCTCATGTGTCGCTGGTCGTGGCGTCGGGATGGTGTTCTTGTTGTGGCGCCTGGGTGGCGTCGTCGAGGGCCGCGAGGGCGTCGCGGGCTTGGTCCAGCGCCGCCCCGCCGAGATCCTGGAGAAGCTCGACCGCCTCGGTCAGGTAGCCGCGGGCTTGACCGGGGTGGCCGGGGTGGCCGGCGTGTTCGGCGACCTCGGCCAGGGCGAGCAGCACGGTCGCCTCGTACGCCGCCGAGCCGGAACGGCGCAGCACCGTACGCGCAGCGGCCAGGGATTCGATGGCCAGTCCGGGGCGGCCCGATCGGGCGTCGAGCCGGGCCTGCGTGATCGCCACGCGGGCGAGGTCTTTGTCGTCTCCGGCGACGGTGAACAGGCGCCGTGCTGTCGCCAGGTGGGACGCGGCCTCGCTGTCGCGGTCTGCCTGCAGCAGTGCGTCGGCGATCCGGCGGTGCCGGGAGGCCACGCCGCGGTCGATGCCGAGCTCGGCCTCGATGTGCAGGCTCGCGGCGTAGTACTCGATCGCCGCGTCGAGGTCATCGCGAGCGTGGTGCACACGGCCGAGCTGTTCCAGGGCCGCGGATTCGGTGCGGCGGTCGTTCGCGTTCCGCGCCAGCTCGATCGCACGCAGTGTCTCGGCCTCGGCCGAGGCCCATTCGCTGAGGTCCAGGTAGGCCCGGCCGAGCTGGTAGCGCAGCCGGGATTCGGCGATCAGGTCCCCGCAGCGCTGCGCCGCGGTGGTCCCGAGCTCGTGCGCGCGCAACGATTCCGGGAGCGGTTTGCGGTAGAGCATCAGCTCCCAGAGCGCTTCACACAGCTGCCATACCAGCTCGTCGTGCCGGTCGGCTGCGGCTTCCTCCAGCACGGCCAGCACGGTCGGCAGCTCCCGGGCCAGCCAGTCGAGGGCTTCACCGTCGGATGCGAACGGCGCGGGCTTGCCGGCCAGCTGCCCGGCGACGGGACTGATCCGCCAGCGCAGCGTCGCGGGGATGATGATCAGGTTCGCCCGGGTCATCTCCCGCAGGTACCAGGCGCCGGCGCGGGGGACGACCTCGTGCCGTCCGCGCTCGGGCTGGGCGCGGGCGTGCAGCCGGACCAGATCGTGGAAGCGGTACCGGCCGATGTCGACCTCTTCCAGCAGACTCGCATCGACCAGTACCTGCAGGGCCACGTCCACCTCATCCTCGGCCAGCCCGGCCACCGCGGCCGCCACGCCGACCTCGAACTCGGCCGCGGGGAGGCTGCCGAGCAGCCGGTACAGCTCGGCCGCGTCGGGCTCGAGGTAGCGGTAGGACCAGTCGAACAGCGCCGTGATGGACTCTGCCGAGCTGCCCGACTGCGACAGCGCGGCCAGCCGGGACCGCTCGTTGCGCAGCTGGACGACCACCTGGGCCACTGACCACCGCGTGCGGGTGACCAGCCGGGCCGCCGCCACCCGCAGCGCGATCGGGAACCGGCCGCACAGCTGCGCCAGCTCGGCCAGCGCGGCCGACTCACCCGCGGCTCGGCGCTCGCCGACGAGCGTGGCCAGCAGCGCCTCCGCGTCGGCCTGCTCCAGCGGCGGGACTTCCACCAGCTGCGCGCCGTCGCCGACCAACCCGTCCAGCCGCAACCGGCTGGTCACGACTACCACGCTGCGGGTCGAGGTGGGGATCAACGGCCGGACCTGCTCGGCGGAGGCGGCGTTGTCCAGCAACACCACCATCAGCAGCTCCCGTCCCGCGGTGATCGTCCGGTACAGGCTCACCCGTTCGGCCAGGGTGGCCGGCACCTGCTCCGGCTCGACGCCCAGCGCGCGCAGGAACCGCCCGAGCGCGTCGACCGCTGCCACGCTGCTGTCGGGGGAGAAGCCGCGAAGGTCGACGTAGAGCTGGCCATCGGGGAAGCGGTTGGCGTGCGCGCTGGCCCACTTCACCGCCAGCGCCGTCTTCCCGACCCCGCCGGGGCCGATGATCACCGCCACGCTCGCGCCCGATCCTGCCCCGCGTGTGGTCGGCGCCACCAGCGCGTTCAATCCGGCGAGCTGGTCGGCGCGGCTGATGAAATGCGTGGCGACCGGTGGCAGCTGGCGAGGGACGGTCGGCCGCGGATCCGCCGCGCGCGCCTGGCGAGGCTGTACCGCCGGCGCGCCGCGGTCGTCCCGCTCGCCGAGGCCGTGACCAGCGGCGCGGCCGGGCCGGGCCGGCTTGGTACCCGGGGTGGCGTCTTCGGACCTACGTGTGTCGCTCATCCCGCCTCCTCACGCCACGACTCGGGCGTCGGCCGACATCGAGCGTGGCGGTCTGGGTTTGCGCACGCCGGCGACAGCGGCCAGGCACAGCGATTCGGCGGGACGGAACCCGCGCGCGGGGCGGGGACTGTGCCAGGCCGAGGTGTGAGTGATGCCGGGTTGGACGAGCCTGAGGCCGGCAAGGATCTCCCGTAGCTGTTCGGCGGTGCGCAGGTGACACGGCGGACGGTGGGCGGTCCTGCCGTAGGTGCGGCAGAGCAGCCGTCGTCGCTCGGCCAGGGCTGCGTCCGCGGCCTCGCCAGTGTCGAGGCCGTCGACGGTGGCGTGGGTCACGACCACCACGCTGCCGGGCGGCAGCCGCTCGGTGAAGCATTTCAACGCTGCGATCGCGTCGCGGGTGTCGGCGATCGTTTCCAGTACGCCGGTGAGCACCAACCCGATCGGGGTGCCGGTGCGCAGCAGTGCGTGGACGGAGTCGTGGAAGAGCACCGTTCCGGGTTCCAGGAAGTCGCCCTGGACGGCGGCGATCTGAGGCAGCTTCTGCGCGAACAGTTTCAGGTGCGCCGCGACGTAGTCGTCGGGTTCGACGTACACGACCCTGCCGTGGGGGTGCGGGAGGACGTCGTCGTGCACCGGACGGGCGAAGGGTAATCCGGCGCCGAGGACGAGGAAGCGGTGAATGCCGCGCCGTTGTGTGGCGAAGCGGATCGCCCGGCTCAGGAAGTCGCGCTCGTCGCGGTAGACCCGCGGCAGGGGTGGCACGAGACGCGTCGCGTTGGTGCACCAGTCCCGATCGACCGCGAAGGACCGGTCGCCTCCCAGGTAGAAGTCCCTGATCCGGGACGGATTCTCGTTCTCCAGGTCCAGTGGCGGCGGTGTCCACTCGTCCGCCGCGATCTTCAACGCCTTGTCCGAGATCGACGGACGAGTTGTGGACATGCTGATGCCGGACGTCGGCACAGGCTCCGGGGCAGACGAGGAATCGGCGCACTGAGGAGGGAACAGCATGGAGTCACACTTCCTGCCTGGCTGGGGATTGTCGCGATGCGCGAGGGTCTCGGGGGACTGGAAGGCGTTCATCCGCGTAGCCCGGCGAGGATGCCTTCGGCGAGTTTTGTGGCTGTGGCACACGAGTTCGCGATTGGTTCCCCGGTCGGGCCGTTGACCATCACGCTGAGTCCTTGGTGTGGGGCGACGTCGACGATGTTGTGGCAGGAGGTGAAGCTGCCGTCGCTGCCGGTGCTGAGGATCCATCGCCCGGCGGGATAGCCGGCCACGGACGTCGGGGTCAGGGCGGCGGTGATCCCAGCGAGAAGGGGCAGGGGGCGGGATGCCGGGTACAGACGGATTTCGACTAGGCCGGTGAGTGGCGGCGCGGTCGAGATCCGGCACTGGGCTTGGGATCCGGCGCCGATCAGGACGTTCTCGTGTCGTTCTTCGCGTCGAGTCAGCCCGAGAGGCTCGGTCAGCGCAGTCGGGACGACCGAGCACGGCGCGGGGAGGTAGCGGGTGAGGTCGAGCGGCTGCGCAGTGATCGGGACCGGTGCCGAGGTGGTGCCGGGCGCGGGTGTGCCGGTCGGGCCTGAACAGGCTGCGGCGGACAGGAGGACCGCGAGACCGACCAGCGCCGCGCGGATACGCGCGTCGGTCCGGTGCGCGGGGCGTGCGGGTGTTCTGCCGGGATGACGGCGTCCGGCGCAGCCAGCCGGTGCGGCGGAGGGGCCGATCGGCACGGTGATGGGGAGATTCATGAGCAGAGTCGTCTCGTGCAGGCGGATGGCGGATGGCGGGTGGTCATTGGCAGCCGAGGGCGGCGAGGACGGCGCGGGTCGGCTGGATCGTGGGGGCGCCGCGGTGTCGTGGGATACCGCTTGTCGTCGGTCACCACAGATCACCGCCTGCTATGAAGCTGGGTCCGGTGGGCTGGGGTTCGCCGATGATGGCCGCGTCCCGGCGCGCCTCTTGTCGGTAAAGGCGGGCGGCGATCCGTCCGTATGTGTGGGCCCAGAATCGTAGGTCTGCGGCCAGCGTGCCCGGCATCTGCTGGGCCGGCGGGTTGTCCGCCACCTGCTTGTCCAGCAGCGCCAACGTGATCCGCAGGTGTCGGAGGATCTTGCTGAACTCCTCGGCTGCCTCGGCCGGGGTGTGACCGGGGTCGTGCCGGCGCACGGAGAACCGCGCGCCGGAGGCCATCGCCTGGAACGCGGCGTATTCGTAGGCGGTGAGCGCCTCGTCGGCGCTGGTCCCGTCGGCGAGGACACTGGTGACGGCGGCGTAGCGGGCGCAGGAGACGCTAGTGGTCATAAGGCTGCTCCTGGTCGTCGCCGGACCCGGCGGCAGCGGCGGGTCCTGGAGCGGAGCAGCGCAGCAGCCAGCGGTACGTCCGCGGACGCGGCGGTCGGGCAGCGACGCCGCACCGCAGCGCGGTCTCGTGTTCCGCCGGCGGCGGGAAGCGGACAACGCGGCCGGGGCGGCGAGCCCGGGCGAGTGCTGATCGTCCGAAGCAGCTGCGGAACCAGCGCTTGGCGCGTGGTAGGGCATGGGACGAAGCTTCCTGCGAGACGGGACTCCGGCGCGAGGACCGGCGGCGACCGACGATCGGCGGTCCCATCGCGACGGCTGCGCGACAGGGGACGTCGGAGGTGCTGCGGGCGGCGCATCCAGTGCGGTGTCGCTGCGGGCCTGGGATGCGCCGCCCGTGGGGTTATGCGGCCTCCGGTTCGTACAGACCGCCGAGGTGCTCGGCCAGGAACCGCTCCGCCGCCGCGATGAACCTCAGCCGGTTCGCCGGCTTCACGAACCCGTGACCTTCATCGTCGAACAACAGGTACTCGGGAGGTACGCCGTTGCTCCGCAGGGCAGCGACGATCTGGTCGCTTTCGGATTGGGGGACCCGGGGATCGTTGGCGCCCTGGGCGATCAGCAGCGGGACCTTCATCTTTTCGGCGTGGGACAGCGGTGAGCGCGACCGCAGGAACTCGGTTTCGCTCGGGTGCCCCACCGATGCGTACAGCTCGGCGGCCATCGGGCCCCAGTAGGGCGGTATCGATGCCAGGAGCGTCTCGAGGTTGCTGGGCGCGCACAGGGCGATGGCGCAGCGGAACAGGTCGGGTGTGAATGCCGCGCCGGCCAGTGCCGCGTAGCCGCCGTAGGAGCCGCCGTAGATGGCGACCTTGTCCGGGTCGGCGTGCCCGGCCTGCACGGCCCACGCGACCGCGTCGACGAGGTCGTTCTGCATTTTGCCGCCCCATTCCCGGTTGCCGGCGGCGGTGAAGTCCTTGCCGTAGCCGGTGGAGCCGCGGAAGTTGACCTTGATGCAGAGGTAGCCGCGGTCGGCCAGCCACTGCGCTTGCGGGTCCAGCTCCCAGGTATCCCGCATCGGCGGCCCGCCATGCACCAGGAGCACGGTCGGCAGGTTCTCGGTGCGGCCCTTCGGGAACGTCAGGTAGCCGTGGATGTCGAGGCCGTCTCGGGCGGGAAAGGAGAACGGTTGGACGGGCGAGAGCCTGCCGGCGAGACGCGGACGGTTGTGGAACAGCAGCGTCGCCTCGCCGCTGGCCCGGTCGTAGACGTAGGTGGCGGTGGGGTCGTCGGCGTGGATGTAGGACACGATCCACGTGGTGTTGGCCCGGTCGGCCGAGACGATCTGCAGGTCGCCGTCATCGACCTCGGCCAGCCGGTCGAGGTCGTCGCGGACCTCCCCGCTCATGGCGTGGGTGTACAGGCGCTCACGCTGGAACGACACCGTCAACGGCTGTTTCGTCGTCGGGTCGGTCCAGACGGAATGGACGTCGTAGATCGGGTCGTCGGCGATGACGTCGTGCTCGTCGGTCTCGAGGTCGATCCACAGCAGCCGAGTGGCGTTGGCGCCGGCCGAGGTCTTGACGAGCAGCCGGCGACCGTCGCGGTCGAACCCCACCGGCTCCGTGCTGAGCGCGTCGGGCTGGTCGACCGTCAGCACGGGGCACCACTGGTCTTCCTTGAGTACCAGGATCGTCCGGCCGCCCTCGGGATCGGGGGAGATGGCGCCTCGCACCTGCAGCTCGTTGTCGGCCAGGAAACCCATGAACCCGGGGTTCTCCAGGACCTGAGTCAACTCACCGGTCGCCACCTCAAGCTCGTAGACGTCGAACAGCTCGGGGCGGTTCTTGTTGAGCGCGATCAGCACCCGGTCGGTGATCTGCGCAGCCTGGCCGACCATCAGAGCCATGACACCGTCGAACGGCGTCAAGTCCCGGACGTCGCCGGTGTGCACCGATACCGCGTAGAGGTGCGTGTTTTCGTCACCGTCCTCGTCGCGCGGGTAGAGGAGGTGGTCGCTGTCCGGTGCCCACTCGTACCGCTGGATACCGCGGCCGCGGTCGGCGGTGACGGGCCGGGCGCCATCGTCGGTGTCGAGCTCGATGGGGCATACCCACAGGTTCAGCACGCCGTCGACGGGGGCGAGCCAGGCCAGCCACTGTCCGTCGGGGGAGATCGAGGGGGTTGCGCGCTCGGGATTGCCGAACAGGTCGACGCGCGGAATGAGCGAATCCGCGTGTTCTGAGGCGAGTTGCGGGTGCTGCGTCGTGCTGGTCACGCTGGGAGAACTCCTATCTCGGTTGGAAACTGGCGTTGACGTCGTTGTGCTGGACTGTGCGCGCAGCGTCACCGGTCCGCGTAGTGGTCTGCGGGGAGGTTCGGAAACGGCGGGGGTCAGGTGTCGGAGTGGGTCCTGGTTCAGCGGTCGCTCAGGGATGGACGCGTTGCCGGGTCTGTGCCGGGTCAGGGTGTCCAGCTCAGCAGCGTGGCCAGGAGGAGCGCGGCGGCGGTGGCCACAAGGTCGTGGTCCCGCCTGCGGGTGGCAGGGGTACCGGCCGGCATCGACGGGGCTGCCAGCGCCACTGCGACTGTCTTTCTGAAACGCACGAGCGGAATACCCTTTCGCAGTAACAAGGTTGGCGCGGTCGCGGGTATGCGACGCGTCAGCTCTATTCGTGCTGCCTGGCCGCGCACGAGGATGGCCGTGCGCGGCCAGGCATCCACGGATCCCGCACACCACAGAGGCTGAGCTCTCAACCCTGAGGGCGCGCGAGACATGACTGGCCACCCCCCGGTGACCGGTCGAGCCCGGGCCCGGTGCCGCCGTGCAGGTAACCCGAGTTTCGTGGCGACATCGGTTCCGGATCCCTGGCTGCCCGCGTAGTCGGGATACGGGCGGTCAGGGAGCCAGAGGTTGCGGACCACGGGGGCTGCGGTAGGTCGTGGTCCGGTCCTGGTTTCTGGGTGAGGACCGCGGCGGTGAAATGTCCGCACACCGGTGAGCCGGCGGGCGGCCCGTCGGGGTACCAGGTGAACGCGGGGACGATCCCGGGTGGCAGCACGCTGGTGCCCTGGATCATCGCGTGGATCTCGGCTTCGGTGGCGAGGCTGCCGGTGCCAAGACCATGATCCTGCAACGCATGTAACGCCGTTTCGAACTCACGTGCCTGGACGGCGAGGTCTGGATTCTCGGGCTCGTACAGGTGGGTCATGGCCAGGAACCCGCCCGCGGGAAGCCGCGCGAGATGCTCTTGCACTACCCGGGCGGCGTCGGTGCGGCTGCCGCCGTAGAACGACATCGTCCCGCCGCCCAGCAGCAACGCCACGCGGTCGAGGTCGGGACAGATGAGGCCGGGGTTTTCGCTGCCGGTGTTGTAGAGGGTGTCCCACATCGCGGCCGGGTTCCACGGGTCGGCCTCGACCACGTGGACGCCGTCGTCGGCATCGGCGATGGTGCGCAAGTGCGCCAGTGTCAGCGGGTCGCGCTCGACATAGATCACCGTCGCGCACGCCGTGCGCTGCAAGCGATTGCGGGCGATCTCCTCGCCGAGGCGGACCTGGGAGTGCAGGTCGTCGTCACCGGCGATGTGCGGCAGGCCCGCGCCGGCGACCACGATGCTGCTGACGCGCTGGTGGCCGGCGAGGTAGGTGGCTGCGCGGTCGAGGAAGGCGCGCTCGGACCGGAACACGAACCCGGCGTTCTCCACCCGGTCGTGGAGCCGGTGGGCGGCGGCGCGTTCGTTGTCGTGGGCGAATTTGGCGCAGGGCTTGTACCGGCCGTCGCTGTTTTTGGCTTCGCGGAACGCGTCGTAGAGGTAGGCGAGGTTGATCCGCGCCTGATCGACTCCGCACGGGCGCCACCACCATGGTGCGTCGTCCGCGCGGTGGTGGGCTGGAGCGGGGAGTGCGGTTGCGTTGTGGGTCATCGGTGTGGTCATGCCTCGGTGAAGTGCAGGAGGGACACGGACGTTGCTAGCTGCGGGTGCGGGTCGCGGTGACGGGCAGGTGGGCGGGGCCGCGGGTCCAGGGCGAGGGGTGCAGCGGCACCTCGGTGGCGGGGATGTCCAGGCGCGCGCCGGGCAGGCGGTGCTGGACGGTCTCGACGGCGGTGCGGACGATGAGGCGGCTGAGCCGCTGCGCGGGGCAGGCGTGCGGTCCGACGCCGAAAGCCAGGTGGGCGCGGTTGGCGCTGTCGAGGCGGTCCTGCGCACCGGCCCAGGGGTCGGTGTTGGCGGCGGCCAGTCCGAGGATCAGCGCGTCGCCGCGGGCGATGCGCTGGCCGGCGAGGACGGTGTCGCTGGTGGCCCAGCGGGTGGGCTGGTTGGCCATTGGCGGATCGGTCCACAACACGTGATCCAGGGCGTCGTCGATGCCCAGGTGCCCGCCGCGGACTTGGGCGTCGAAGCGGGGATCGGTGAGCATGATCCGCAGCGTCTGCGCGATCCACACCTGGGTGGTTTCCCACCCTGCTCCCAGCGTCAGCAACATCGAGGCCAGGACCTCGGCGTCGTGGTGATGGCCGGGGTGATCGAGGAAGGTGGTGGTGAGGTCGTCGGACGGCGCCGTGCGGTGCGCGCTGATGACGTCACTGAGGAGGGTTTCCATCTCGCCGAACAGGGCCTGGGCGTCCGCGCCGGAGCCGAACAGCGCGATCACGCAGTCCTGCAGCCGCTCGCCGAGGTCCGGGGTGATGCCGAACAGGCCGGCGACAGTGAGCATCGGCACCTGCGCGGCGTAGGAGGCGACCAGGTCGATCGGTCCATCGGCGGGGAGCCGGTCGATCAGCCGGTCACAGGTCGCGCGGATGAGGCGGGCCGTGCGCTGGTCGTCGAGCCCGGCCAGGCCATCGTAGATCGGCGCCCGCAGCCGGCGGTGTTTGGCGCCGTCGGAGAAGTACGCGTTGTCGCGCGGGGCCATGATCGGCAGGAGCCCGGAGTCGGGGCCGATGCGGCCATTGCGCAGCAGGCGCCAGTGGCTGGAGTCGCGGGAGAAGCTCAGATCGTTGCGGACGACGGCCCGGATTTCCTGGTAGCCCAGGACCAGCCATGCCGGGATTCCGGGCTCCAGCTCGACCGGCGCGACCTGCCCGCAGCGCTCGCGCAGCTGTCGGTAGGCGGCTTCGGGAACGGGGCAGGTCGTAGTCGCCGACAGCGGGGTCAGGCCGGTCAGCTCGTCGAGGCGGCGGTCGGGCGAGGGTGTGGTCATCGGATTCTGGCCTCCGCGGCGTCGAGACAGGTCAGGGCATGGCTGACCAGGGTGATCAGGGCGTAGACCGAGGAGCGGTGGTCGAGGGCGTTGCAGTGCAGCAGCACCGCCTCGGGCAGGGCGAGCGCCTGGCGCACCTCGTCGTCGGCGGGGCGGGGAGAGTCGGGGAAGTCGTTGACGGCCACGACGTAGGGCAGCCCGGTGGCCTCGAGCTGGTCCAGGACGGCGAAGCTGTCGTCGATGCGGCGCAGGTCGATGAGGACCAGCGCTCCGATCGCGCCCTCGGCCAGGCCGTCCCAGAGGGACCAGAACCGCTGCTGGCCGGGGGTGCCGAACAGGTACAGCACCGTGTCGCCGCCGAGGGTGACCCGGCCGAAGTCCAACGCGACCGTCGTCGTCGTCTTGTTCTCGACGCCGTTGAGGGAGTCGACCCCGACGCTGGCGACGGTCATCGGTTCCTCGGTGCGCAAGGGCGGGATTTCGCTGACCGAGCCGATCAGGGTCGTCTTGCCCACGCCGAACGCACCGACCACCAACAGCTTCGCCGACCCGCCCACGGTGTCGGGCACGTAGCTGATGCTGTCGCTGTCACAGCTGGCGGAGTCCGGCAAGGACCTTCTCCATCAGTTCGCGTTTCGGCCCGGCATCCCGGATACACAGCAGTCCTTCGTCGATCAGGTCGGAGGCCAGGACCCGCACCACGCTCACCGGCAGCCCGAGGTGGGTGGCGGTCTCGACCAGGCTCAGTTGCCCCCGGCACAGCCCGAGCAGCTCCCGCTTCTGCGGCGTCGTCCGGTCGGGAACGGGCCGGTGCAGCAGTGCGGACAGCAAGGTCTCCGGCCGCAGGGTGGCTTTCGGCTGGGTGCGGCCGCCGGTGAGCACGTAGGCCGGGACCGGGCCCGGCCAATACCCGTCGTCGGAGTGGGGCATCAGCCGCGGGCGGGAGTGCTCAATGTGGACTCGCCGACCTGCTTGATCCGCTCGGCCATGGAGTGGGCGATCAGACCGGGGCTGATGTCGGCGGCGGTCGCCACGGCCAGGCACGTCCGGTCGCCGGCCCGGCGGACGAACAGGAAGCCGTCGGACCATTGGCAGAAGGTCTGCTGGAACGAGCCGGCGAAGCCGGCGACCTCCTGCACCGCGGACGCGCTGGCGACGAGAGCTGAGCAGACCGCGGCGATCGAGTCGGCTCTGTCCCTGTCGACACCGTCGGTGTGGGTCACGACGAGACCGTCGCTGGCCAACACGACGCAGAAGCGGACGCCGGGAATCTCGGTCAGCTCCGCCAGCATCCAAGGATCCGTTGTGGACGTCATCGTGGTCCCTCGCTGTCGGTCTCGTCAGACGCTTCGCTGTCCGTGTGGGCGGTGGGATCGGAGAGCGTGCCCTGGTGCACGAACTCGTCCATGAACTTGGCTTCCTCGGCCGGGTCCGGTGGTGGTGCAGGCTGAGGGGCACGGGTGCTCGTCGGCGTGCCTGCCGGCTCCCGCTGCGGGATTCGGATCGGCAGCCCGTGGGCGGTCTGCCCGCCGCTGGGCGTAGCGGGAGCGAGCCGGGTCTCCAAGCCCTCGCGGTGCCTACCCGGCGTGGCCGGCGGCGGCTTGGGGTCCGACTGCCGCGGCGCCGGTGTCACCGGGGCTTCCACACCGGCCGCGACCGGCACGAGCATGTGGTCGGGGACCGTCGTCACCGCGCGGACGCCGCCATTCGCGGTGCTGTCGAGCCGCACCAGAAACTCGTGCCGCCGGGCGAGCACTCCCACGACGGCCAACCCGGTCTGGGGCGGTTCGCCCAGGTCATGCAGGCTGACCGGGACGCGGCCGGAGACACGGTCCTGGGCCCAGGGCAGCTGCTCGGCGTCCAAGCCGTGCCCGTCGTCGTGGACCGTGATCGCCCATCCGGCGTCGACCGCCTCGAAGGTGACGGTGACCGTCGTTGCGGGTGGTGAGTGCCGGGTGGCGTTGTCCAGGAGTTCGGCGAGCAGGTGGATCAACTGCTCGGCGAGGGTGTTGATCACCGCGACGTCCGGGTTGCCCGTTACCTGGACCCGCGGGTAGTCGATGATCCGGGCGCAGGCGTGCTGGACGACCTTGGCCAGCGGCTGCGGCTGAGGCCACTGCCGGCCCGGGAATCTGCCGGCCAGCACGGTCAGCGTTTGCGCTGCCCGTGCTTGCGTGGCTGCGGCGTGGCTGATGCTGAAGTAGTCGCGCAGCGCGCCCGGGTCGTCGGAATACCGTCGCAGAATCTGATCGGCGAGGTGCTCCATCTTGTTGGCGGTGGTTTGCCAGCGCTGCGCCAGCGACACGAACGCGCTGACGAGGCCTGCCTCCCGGTCCAGGCTCTGCTCGACGAGGCCCCTGACGGCCGCCACCGCAGCGTCCGCGACAGCGTCGCCGGTCGCCTCCAGCACAGAAGGCGGCTCGACGCCGCGGTTCACAGCATCGAGCTGGCCGACGACCGCGTTCAGCGCCACCTCGCGGGTGTGGGCCAGCAGCTCGAGTTCGTGCAGCAACTCGTCACGGCCCTGGTCGGCATCGCGGCGCCGGTCCAAATTGTTGTTGGCCCGTCGTGCGGCGTTGGCCAGCACATCGCCCGCGGCGGCCAAAGCATTGAGGCCGACCGTTCGGAGCCGTGCAGGGGTCTGGTGAGTCATGGGTGATCTAGTCCCGACTGTCCTGGTTGGAAACCTGCGGTGGGCGTGACGACGTCGACGCCGTCCGGTGCCGACGGTGTTCTCGTTGCCGCGAGCCGGCACCGCTCGATCGCTGCCGAGGTACGTGTGAAGGGGAGGTGGGGTGGCACAGCCGCGCGGCGGTGGCTCGCGGGCTGTCGAGGACGAGGGGTAACCACCCCACCTCCAGTCCGGTTAGGAATCCAACCGGACACTGTGGACGCTGCGCGAGAAGGAGGCGGCCGCATCCACCAGTCGCGCGAAGGCGGGACTCCGTGCCGCCCGCCTCGCGACGCGCGCATCGGCACCGGACGGCGCCATGCCCGCGCACCGGTCGTCGCCGCCACCGGGTGCGCCAGACCGGGCTGGTCTCCCGCGCAGCGACCGCGCGGGAGGTGCCGCGTCGGCTGCCTCACGGACTGGGTGGGGTCGGTGGCGGATGTCATGACGTCCTTCGTCGACAAATCGGTCCGGCGTCGGCCAGGTCGCGGTATCTCGCGACGCTGGGCGACGACGGAACACGGGCTCGGTAGGCAGGGTGGTGCGGAGTGCCCCATCTGCCTGGCGGTCGGGCGTCGCCGGCAGCGGTTGGTACCGCCGCGGCGCCCAGTATCACGGTGGTCCGGCCCGGGTCGTGCACGAATCCTGCGCCGGAGAACTTTCGTCCCGAATGGAACCCGGCAACCTCTGCCTGTGCTCCATTCGAAGCTCATCAACTCAGACGACAATAGGGCAGAATGTGAGTTTGTCAACACGAAGAGCGCATTTCTGTGCTGGTAATCGTGGGTCCCACGAATAGGCTACGCGGGTTTACGTAGCGCGATGCTCGGCACCGCGTAGTCGCGGGCAAGGCTGATACGTAGTTGCCTTTGCCGGACTACGACGTCGGATGAGCTGACCTGGGCGTTCCTGAGGGTAGTGGCGGCGCAGATGGGTTAGCGGCATACAGTTCGCTGGGCGGCGCTACGTGGTCCGCAGCGGAAGCTGCGCGGCGGTGAGGAATCACTACGCGGCCTGGGCTGTCATGATTGCGCGCTTTCCGCATTGCGCTCACGCCGGGGTTCGCAGATTCTTAGTCGAGTGCCGCAGGCCGTGCGTGGGCACTCCTGCTTGGCAGTTGGTAGGTCTGTCGTCGACGCCGAGGCGCGTCGGTAGAACGTATATGCGAGAAAGGCGTCGTGATGACCGTCAACGCGTTTTTCAGCCCTTACTATTGGGACCATGCGCACGAGGTAGCAGCGGCGCTGCGGGAACAGGGTCCTGTCCATCGCGCGATGATCCCGCGAGGGGAGGGGGAGAAGGGGATACCGGTCTGGGTCGTCGCGCGCTACGAGGATGCGCGGGCGGCGTTGACCGACACCAGGTTGTCGAAGGACGTCGCCGGACTGGCCGCGATTCTGCACAAGCTTCTCGCGGAGGCGGGCGCGGACACCACGCTCAGCAGCATGTTCTCCCCTCACATGATCTTCTCGGACCCGCCGCGGCACACCCGGCTGCGGAACCTGCTCGTTCGGCACTTCACCCGAACCCGGATCGAAGCCCTGAAGCCACGGGTTGAGCAGCTGACCGCCGAGCTGGTCGAGAACCTCCCGCTGCATCAGGAAGTCGACTTGATCACCGAAGTGGCGTTCCCGCTGCCGTTGTACGTGATCTGCGAGCTGATCGGCGTGCCCGAGGACAAACGCGGGATGCTGCGCGCGTGGACGTACGCCTTGATGGAGGATCTGCCCGGCCGGGCCGACGCCGCGTCCCAGAGCATGCAGGACTACCTGCTCAACCTGATCGAGATCGCGCGCGCCCACCCGGGCGATGACCTGCTCTCGGCGCTGGTGCAAGAGGCCGAGGACGAGAACCGTCTGAGCCTGGAGGAACTGGTGGGCACCCTGTTCCTGTTGTTCGTCGCCGGCCATGAGACGACGACCGCGCTCATCGGCAACGGCATTCGCTGGCTGCTGGACGACCCGCAGGTCTGGGGGGAATTGGGGCAACATCCACAGCTGCTGCCCGGCGCGGTGAAGGAGGTTTCCCGGTTCGACGCTCCCGTGGCCACCGCGACCCATCGGTTCACCACAACCCCCGTCACGATCGGCGAAACAACGATCCCCCCAGGCGAAATCGTGCTCATCTCCCTGCTGAGCGCCAACCGCGACGGTCGCCGGTACGCCCGTCCTGACGAGCTGGACATCCGCCGCGACAAGTCCAATCTCGCGTTCGGCCACGGCATCCACTACTGCCTTGGCGCGCAGCTGGGCCAAATGGAAGCCGAGATCGTCATCGGCGCGCTCGCCCGGCGGTTCCCCGACGCTCGCCTTGCGGTCGAGGCAACGCAGCTGCGGCGACGGCAACCCGCGATGATCCCCAACAGCTATGTCGATCTGCCGGCGTATCTGGGCTAGCGAGAGCCGGCGACCTGCGTTTTCATGGCTCGTCACGGTCGCTCCCGGTGGCAGGCTCAGCACCGGTGCGGAGGTGCCACGCGGCGATCTCGATCCGGCTCGTCGTGCCCAGCTTCTTGTTGAGATTCGAGACATGCGTGCTCACCGTCCGGCGCGACATCTCCAGTTGGGCGCCGATGGCCTCGTTCGACAACCCCTGAGCGAGGAGGCCGGCCACCTCGAACTCGCGGGCGGTGACACCATCGGGCGGACCGCCCGTCCCGGGCGCTGCCAGCGGCGCGAGGGCCAGGGCGTCCATGTCCTGCGGGGACAGGTCCCGCCCGGCCGCGACGTGGCAATCCCACAGGTCGTTGCCGAGCGGGTCCTTTCCGAGCGCCTGCCGCCCCGCAGTCTCGGCCAGCCGCTGCAGGCGCAGGAATGGCGTCAGCCCGAGCACGCTGGCCTGGGCCGACTGCTGGCGCGCCCGTGCACCGCCCAGTACCTTGGCGGCTGTCGCGTAGTCGTCCAGCCGCGCGGCGATCAGCGCGATCAGCCACAGGCTCCAGGCCGGCCCCCACGCGTCGCCGATCTCCCGCTGGATCCGCAACGCCTGTTGCACCGACCGCGCGGCCTGCCGCGGGTCGCCCTCGAGCAGCTCGACCAGCGCCCGCGACCACAGGGCCCAGGAGATACTCCACGGCGCATGCGCCGCCTCAGCGTCTGCCAGCAGGCTCTCGCTGTCGGCCTTGGCGACGTCCAGGCAGTGCAATGACGCCGCCGACATCGTCAGGAGCAGGCGAGCCATCCACTCGTCCGCCACCGCCCCGACGGCCGCGTACGCGCGCGCCGCTCGGCGGAACAACGTCAACGACTCGCGCGCGCGTGCCGGATCCTGCTCTACCAGCCACAGCCGGGTCGCGCGGGCGGTGTCGAGCGGGCCGAAGGCGCCAGCGAGGTCGAGCCCGGCGGCCGCGGCTTCGGCGTGGTGGAGCAAGGGATCGGCGCGCGCGTGGTTGCCCTGGATCAGCGCGATCCACGCCGCCAGCGACAACCCGGCCACCTGGTTCACGCTCGGACTGCCGCGGTGGCGGTCCAGCCCTGCGGTGAGCATGCGGACGTTTTCGTTCAGCCGGCCACTGAAGATGAACGCGCATGTCCGGCTGACCTGTATCGCCAGATCCAGCCCCCGCTCGGCGGTCTGCGGCGTGGACAGGAGCCGCAGCTGGGCCGCGATCAAGTCCGGCCGGAACTCGTTCAGCCGGACCATCCACTCGATCTGCTGTGGTCCGATCCATTCGCGGCTCGCCTGCGTGGCCAGCGCCTCGAAGTACGAGGTATGGGCTTGGTGCAGCTGGGCATGGTCGGGTTCCGACACAAGCCGGCCGTACTGGCGGATCGTCTCCAGCATGCGGTAACGCGGGCGGCTGTCCCGACGCGCCACCGCCTTGAGAATGTTCTTGCCGACCAGCGTGACGAGAAGGGTCTCCACCTTGGTGTCGTCGAGGCCGATGGGGTGCACGAGCTCGTGGATGGCGTCGAGGTCGAACCCACCTTCGAAGATGCTGGCCGCGGCCCACAACTTTTGCTCAGGCTCGCCCAGCAGGGCGTAGGACCAGCGCACCATCGCCTCCAACGAGCGGTGGCTGTGCTGACCTGAGGTCCCGTGGTTCAGCAGCGACAGCAGGTCCGGATGCTTAGTGAGCGCGCGGACGGTCATGGCGTTGCCCTGCAGCGTCGCCGCGGCCAGCTCGATGGCGAGCGGAATACCGTCGAGCCGGCGGCACAGCTGCGCCGCGACGGGATGGTCGTTCTCGCCGATCGTGACGTGTAGCTCCGCTGCTCGGTCGAGCAGCAGCTGCAGCGCCTCGTGCACACCCTCGGTGCCCGCGTCGCAGTCGCAGCGTTCTTCGTCGCCGACGCACAACGGCGGAACCGGCACCAGGCGCTCGCCGCGCACGCCCAGCCGTTCCCGGCTGGTCGCCATCACCTGAAGCCCGGGCGCCCTGCGCAGCAGCGTGTTCAACAGCGTCGGTACCGGACCAGTACCGGGCGCACCGACCAGGTGTTCGCAGTTGTCCAGCATCAGCAGCATCTGCCGGTCCCGGAGGTAGTCGCAGAGCCTGTCCAGCCCTGGCTGCGATGCGCTGTCGTGGATCGCCAGCGCGTCCGCGATCGCGCCGTACAGCCGGTCGCCGCCTTCGCGCAGCTCGACGAGGCTGACCACGACGACGCCGTCCCGGTAGCTGCGCGTTGAAGTCTGGTCGTGGGCGAGGCGGTGCAGGAGCCTGGTCTTGCCGACCCCGCCGAAACCGGTCAACGTCACCAACCGGGTGTCGGAACGAGAGAGCAGCTCCCTGACGCGGTCAAGCAGCCCGCCGCGGCCGACGAACGAATCCAGCTCCACCGGTACCGCGACGGACGGCATGGGCGCGTCCCGGTCGTCGACAACGCGGTCTTCGTCGCCGGCCGTCATCTGCGCACCTCGACCGCGGTGACGGCCGTCCGCCGCGTTTCTCGCCGGGCAGCACCTGACCGGATGGCGTGCGCGACCGCGATGTCAGTCGGCGCCCAGCGGCTTGCATTCGCAGCGACGCCGATCATCGCGGGCCTGCCGCCGAGGAGACCGCGGCGTCGTCTGGCCTGGGGGCGCTGACGCAGGGCACGCACGGCATTCCGGTTCCGACCGCGACCTGTTCAGCATCGCCTGGCCGGATCTTCAGCCCGCAGAGGGCCGTGAGCTTCTCGGGCATTGTCTCCGCAGCGGTCACCCGAATCAGATGGACGGTCCGATCGGTCTCACCAACGATGCGCCCATTCGGCAGCTCGACCCCGCGCCGTAGCCGGGCGGCGACGATACCTGGCACCCGGCCCGCGGCCGGTGAGGCGGCCTTAGCGGCGTCGACCCCGGGCGCTATGGGCACTGCGCGACTGACGATACGTGTTGGGATTGACGGGTTGTTCATGATCACCTGGTTGGTTCGTTGTCGGGCAAGCTCGAGCGCCTCGACCGCCGCGGAATCGATGTCTGCTGGCGGTCGAGACGCGCGGACCGGACAGGAGGGAGGTGTGTGAACCGGCTGTCCGGGCCGGGCTGGGTGGCGTCGTCACGATCGAGGACGGGTTCGCCGGGCGGGCCTGTCGGCGCTCGTCCTCCTCTGCCAACCGACGGGCGAGCTTGTGCAGGGCGGTGACGAGGCTCTGATACATCTCGGGCAGCTCGGTGGGCGCGATCAGGTCAGCGTCACCCCAGCCCTGCAGGAACGCGGTGAGCCGGGCGTGGGCGTACTTGAACGCGAGCGCGTCAGCCGAGGAGCTCTGGAGGCGGCGCAACGCTCGGTCGACGGTCGCGGCGATCACCTGGAGCCGGGCATGAGCGCGGCATTCGGAGACTTCGTTCTGCCAGCGGACGTGCGGCAACGAGACGAGCTCATGCCGTGCCTGTAAAACGGCGAGTCGTCGCCGCTCGCGACGATGCGTCAGAAGCCGGATCATGACGGCCACTGCCGCGAAGTGCAGCTCACCGCACGACAGACGTGCTGCGTTATGGCGGGGACTTGCCCGCCCATGACGTGACGCCAACCGTCGCGTCGCGAGATCGTCACGTCCGAATGAGCGTTACCGCGCTTGATGTTGACTCCCGGTCGCTGCGTGGCGGCCACACCGCCACCGCGGTCGAGCCGTTGGAGCGCTTCGCCAACAGTCGGGGGATCGCCAGTGATGCCCGGGGCCGCGCCGCTCAAGACGACCACGGTGCCGCCGCGTACGACGCGATTGCCGAGTCCCATTCCGACACGGTCGCCAAGGTGGGCTTGCTGGTCAGTCCAGGTGCTCATGCGCTAATCCTTGGTTGCGGGCCTAGGCCCTGCGTGCTCGACGATCCTTGATCAACCCGGATAACGGTCCCATTAGCCGGGGCTTGCGCGCACCTGCGAGACGGTCCGGGTTCCCTCGGGTCTCTGTGCTGCTGTGACCTGCAGTTTCATGGTCGATCGGCCAGGTTGCCCATCGCAATGGGTACTAGTAGTGTGGACGTCGGCGGTCCCTCAGTGGCGAGCCGCAGACGGGGCGACGGGGGTGCGTAAACATGGCGAAAAAGCAGAGTGAATCTCCTCAAGCCCGCGGGCGAGAACTTGCAAAACAGGGCAGGGAGTTGTTTGCATCCTGTGGATCGGTCAAATCTGCAGCCCTCGAGTTGATGAATCGACATCGGGATCTGCCCAGCATCCAAGCGTTCCGGTACTCTGCTGGGTTGTCGCAAGATCAAGCGGCCATCCGCTACAACGAGGTTGCTGGCAACCAGACGACGCTCGGTGGAACAACGATCAACGCCTGGGAAAGTTGGGCGCGAACGCGGGGAGCTTCTGGAGTCGGTTCTCCGCCATCATTTGCAAGCTTGCTCATCCTGGCAAAAGCGTACGGACTCGGGCCGCACGGCACGGCTAGCGAGTTCATCTTCGCGGGCGACCTTGTTCAAGAGGCGTACGAGAAGCTGGCTCCGGAAGATCAGTTGGCGCTCAAGGCTGCAGCTGACCACCAGCCGGCCGCTGTTGCCAGCGACTCACTGCAGGTTCGCAGCGCCCTAGTCGGCGACCTGAACACGACCGACAATGCTGTAGGACAAGACTTCAATCTAGTCGTGCCGACTATCGACCACGGAAATCCGGCGATTTGCGTGTTCTCGTTGCCGAACCCAAATCCGGGCCAGCTGCTCGACTTGACCTGGAACACCTTCGGGTACGGCGTCCAGCGGTTGATGCGACAGATCAAGAGTCTCGGGCGACGGCTCGACGCGGACATCTGCATCGGAATCAACGAAGCGGGTTTGGTCATGGCGACCTTCCTGGCGTCCGCCCAGTTCAATCGGTGCTCTATCGGGTACCTGAGGTGCAACCGCGTTCGGAACGAGATCACCTTTGCGGCCGAGTCTCACTACCCCGAATCGGTGGAAGCGCCGGTGATCGTGATCTGCGACTTCGAGGTCAAGCATGCTGACGTCGTCGGGCTCGTGGCGCGGGAGCTACGCGAACGATACCCAGGAGCAGAGTTGTACTTCGCAGTCTTCGGCGCCATGACCAAAGGCAATTCGTTGCAGGTGAAGAGCTTCGATGATCTCACCGGCGCGACGATCATGCAGGCGGCTAGGTTCGAGGCGGTGTTCATCGCTGCGACGATGAGCCCGCCAGGCATCGAGCCGCCTTTGGAGCTTCGCTGAGCAGAGGGGAGAGACAGTGGTGAAGAGGGTCAGCGAGATCCCCGATCTCGCCGGCAGGCTCGCCGAGATGGTGCGCGACGTGATGCTGGATTTGCGTCCCAAGCTAGTCGAGGCGGCGCTGACCGGCCGACGCGGCGAAAGCGAGAACCTGCGACATGTAGACAACTTCCTGTCGGAGCACGACCTGTGGATGCATCGTCGCTACCGCGAGCTTCTGGCTCCGGTTCTCGGTACATTTGTCTACGCTTCTGAAGAGGCGGAACCAGAGATCGTCGGGGCTGACCCTGACCCAGACCTCTGCGTTCTGGTCGACCCTCTGGACACCAGTGAACTCGCCGTACGCGGGCTACTCGGCTACACGCATGTCATGGTTTACTCCCGCGCCGCCGCCCGGCCGGTTGTCGCGGTGGTTGGCGACATCTTCCATCACCTCCAGCTCTACGTCGGCGCGCGTGACGAGCACGGCATCGACCGCGCCTACGTCGTGACAGCCGACTCTCAGGCGTACGAACTGAAACAGCATGCAAGCAGGCGACTTTCCGAGTCGCTGGTGACCAACTTTCTGATGCGTCCGGGCGAGCGGTTTCTTCCGCTCGCCCGGAAGCTGAACTTTCTCGAAGCACTCGACACGCCAGGCAACGACGGCAAGAGCAGGGGACGGATCGGTGTGGACTTCGGCTCGGTCAGCCTCTGCCATGTTGCGGCGGGTATGACGGAAGCTACCGTCGAGTTCGCCAAGGGATTCGCTGTCTGGGACCTCGCGCCTGGGCACTACATCCTCCACGCGTCCGGTGGCACCGTGCTCGACCTCGACGGAGAGCCCGTACCGCTTGACTACCACTTTGGCTCGATAGCGGAGATTTCCGCGGCAATGGACCGCCGACAGCGGTTCGTCGCTGCCGGGACCGCCAGCCTGGCCACCGAGATCGTCGAAAGCCTCCGATAGCGGGGCGCCTGCGCCATGGCATCGGCTGTCTGCCGATTTCCGCAGCCTCGGGGAACACGTGACGCCGCCCAGCAACGCCAGCTCGTACAGTCGACGCCGGCCGTCAATCGCGCGCAACGTCATTGCGGTAGGCGAGGGTCGAGAGCGGGCAGTCCGGCAGAGCCGTCAAGCGTCTGCAAGAATCAATTCGCCTCTCCCGGAAGGAGAAGAGCAAAAGAAAGGGCTTCGCCTTGAAAATCGATCGCGGTGCCGACGAAGGAATTCAAAACGATGGCCCTGTGCGGCTCTTGGTGACGGGTGGCGGGACCGGTGGTCACACCTATCCGGCCTTGACGGCTGTTCGCGCAACGCGGTCCCGACTCGAGGTCGATCGATCGTCGACGGCGTTCCTGTGGATGGGGACGGCTGGTGGGCTCGAAGCACGCACCGCTGAGCGTGACGGCATCCCGTTTAAGGCGGTGGCGACAGGCAAGGTCCGACGTGCTCGCAACCCGTTGAAGATGCTGTCGTGGGCCAATCTGAGGGACATGGCAAAGGTGCCGCTAGGCATCGGTCAGGCGGTCCGCGCGGTCAGAGCGTTCCGGCCGGACGTCGTGCTCGCGACCGGAGGGTACGTCTCGGTTCCGGTGAGTCTGGCGGCCTGGGTTTGCCGGCGGCCCCTGGTGGTACACGAGCAGACGGTGCGATTAGGGCTGGCCAACCGGCTGCTGGCCCGGACCGCGACGGCCGTCGCGGTGTCGTCGGCCTCGACGCTGCCATTGCTGCCGCCGCGCGTGCGGAAGCGCACGGTCGTGACCGGAAATCCGGTGCGGCCGGAAATCCTGGATGGTCACGCCGACAAAGCGATCGCAACGCTGGGGCTGGACTTGTTCGACCGGGCGCGGCCGACCGTGTACGTGACGGGCGGCGCGCAGGGTGCGGCCCAGATCAACGGCATCGTCGGCGATATCTTGCCGTGGCTGCTGGAGCGAGCGAACGTGATCCACCAGTGTGGTCCGGGTGCGGTGTCGGCGATGCAATCGGCTGCGGAGGCCTTGTCGGGGGAGCTGGCCGGGCGGTATCTGCCGGTTGGGTTCGTGGGTGCGGAGCTGCCGGATGTGTTCGCGCTGGCGGACGTGGTGGTCTCGCGCAGTGGTGCGGGGACGATTGCCGAGCTGACCGCGCTGGGGTTGCCGTCGGTGTTGATTCCGCTGGCCTCGTCGGCCGGTGGAGAGCAGGCGCACAACGCCCGCGAGCTTGCCGAGGCGGGCGCCGCCACAGCGCTGCTGGGCAAGGTCACTCCGGCTGCCCTGCGCGACGCTCTGGGGCCGCTGCTGGGTGACCCTGATCGCCGGCGGGAGATGGCCGGGAAGGCACGTGAGCATGGACGCCCGGATGCCGGTGAGCGGCTGGTCGATGTCGTTCTGGACCTTGCCCGATCCGGAGGCCGCTGACCCTGGGAGGGCTGGCGGCCATCGGATCATCGGGTGTGCGATGTAGGAGGGCTCGACGGGGCTCGTGTCCACTCGGTTCGGTCGCCGAGCTGGTGGTTGTGGCGGCTGTGGTGGGTGGTCGCGAGCTGTGGGTTCTGCGGTCGAGGCGTGATGTGATCGAGCCGGGGGAGGGGGTCGGTGATGAGCTGGCGGCCGTGGGCGACGGCCCGCGACCAGACGTCGCGGACTTCGTCGACGTCGGGCCAGATGGAGAACAACGCCTCGGCGAGGATCGGGCCGGTGTCGACGCCCGTGTCGATGACGTGGAGGGTGATTCCGGCCAGGTCGTCGCCGTTGCGCAGGGCCCAGTTGACGGGCCGGACTCCGCGGTAGTGCGGCAGCCGGCCGGGATGGCAGTTGACGATCTGCGGGGTGGCGTCGATCAGCTCCGGGCCGATGATCTTGTCGTAGAGGACGCTGAGGACGAGGTCGCACCGGCCCGGTTCGAGGTCGCGCCAGTCGCCGGACTCGATGAGGCGAACCTCGGGCCATCGGGTGGCGACGGTGTCGGTGAGGCTGATGTCCCAGCTCGGCTGGGGCGTGGTCGGGACGACGGTGTCGAGCACGAGGTCTGGCATGGCGGCGATGGTCTCGCAGGTGTGCACGGCGAGGGTGCCCTTCCCGAGCACAGCGATGCGCCGCGTCACCGTCGCACCCCAGCCGATTCGGTCAGCACGGCGGTGGTGTCGCACGCAGCGGACTCAGTGGCGATTGCGGCGGCGAGCTCGGCGGCGACGAGGGCGATGTCGTCGTCGGTCAGGTCCGGGTGGAAGGGCAGGCTCAGGATCTCGGCGGCGACGTCCTCGGTTGCGGGCAGTGGGCAGGACCAGCGGGCGAAGGCCGGCTGCAGGTGGTTGGGCGGGTAGTGCACGCCGGCCTGGATACGGGCGGCGTGCAGGCGGGCGTGCACGCCGTCGCGCACCCTGGCGGGGACGCGGACGACGCAGTTGAACGGCACGGTGTTGGCTATGTCGAGGTCGACCACGGCAACGTCCGGGATGTCGGTGAGGGCGGCGGCGTAGCGGCGCCAGAGGTGCTTGCGACGGGCCGCGACCTTGTCGAAGTTGGCGAGCTGCACACGGCCGATGGCGGCGTGCAGCGTCGAGAGGTGGTACCGAAAGCCCGGGGCGCTGACCTGGTAGGAGACGGTGCGTACCCGCTCCTCCCGGACGGCGGCCATGCCCAGCAACCGGCCCTCGCGCAGCTTGTTGGCTTCGGCTGGGTTGCGGGGGACGATGGCGCCGCCATCGCCGCAGGTGAGCGCTTTGATGGCGTCGAAGCTGAAGCAGGTCAGGTCGCCCGTGGCGCCGACGAAGCGGTCGCCGCTGACGGAGCCGAAGGCGTGGGCGGCGTCCTCGACGACGGCGATGCCGCGGTCGGCGAGCTGGTCGCGGATGGGGCTGAGGTCGACGGCGCGGCCGCCGTAGAGCACCGGCATGACGGCGCGGGTCGCCGAGGTGAGCGCGGCCCGGATGTGCTCGGCGGTCACGCACAGGGTGCGAGGATCGACCTCGACGAACCGGGGGCGAGCGCCGGTGGCGAGAATCGCCTGGATGCAGGCGCAGAAGGTCAGCGACGGCACGATGACCTCGTCGCCGGGCCCGACGCCGGCGGCGAGCAGCGCCAGGTGTAGGGCTGCGGTGCCGGTGGCGACCGCGACAACGTCGTCGACACCGAGGTAGGCGGCGAGTTCGAGTTCGAAGGCGTCGGTCTCCGGTCCGTGCCCGTATTGCCCGGACTGCAGCGCGCGATCGATCGCAGCGAGCTCGGGGCCGTGCAAGTACGGGCGCGCGTTGGCGGCTGGCCCGCTCGGGCACGTTACGGTGCTCACGCGGACACCCCGTCCAGTTCGGTTGTCGCCGCGGTCGCCGCGAGCCGTTCGGGGTGCCGGCAGTACCAGGCGACGGTGTCCGCGAGGCCGGCCTCCAGCTCGTGAGTGGGTGCGAACCCGAGGGCGGCGATCTTGTCCCAGGCCATGCTGTAACGGATGTCGTTGGCGGGGCGGTCCGGGACGTAGCTGATCGCGTCGGCGCCGCGGCCGGTGGCCTCGAGCAGGAGCCTGGTCAGCTCGATGGTCGTCAGGTCGGTGCCGCCGCCGATGTTGTAGGTCTCGCCGGGCACGCCCGCCCGCAGCACGCACTCGATCGCCCGGCAGTTGTCCTCCACGTGCAGCCAGTTGCGGATGTGCCGTCCGTGGCCGTGGACGGTCACCGACTGGCCCGACAACAGCAGCCCGAGGAAACGCGGGATCAGCTTCTCCGGGTGCTGTCGGGGGCCGTAGTTGTTCGAGCTGCGGGTGATGCACACCGGGACACCGCAGGACACGAAGTAGGAGCGGGCGAGCAGGTCACTGCAGGCTTTGGTGGCCGCGTACGGCACGGTCGGCCGCAGCGGCGTGTCCTCGGCGGCGGCGCCGGTGGGCAGGGGACCGTAGACCTCGTCGGTGGACACGTGGACCACCTTGGCGACGCCGGTGCGCATCGCCACGTCCAGCAGCGCCTGGGTGCCCATGACGTTCGTGCGGACCGACTGCCCGACGTCGATCAGGGAGCGGTCGACGTGGGATTCGGCGGCCAGGTGCACGACCCAGTCGTGGCCGGGCAGGACGGCGGAGACGGTGTCGTGGTCGCGGACGTCGCCGTGGATGAACCGGACCTTGCCCGAGGATTCGGCGTCGGCGAGGTTGCGTCGGTCGCCGGCGTAGGTCAGCGCGTCCAGGACGGTGACCTGTGCGATGTCGTGGCGGGTGATGAGCCGGTCGACCAGGTGGGAGCCGATGAATCCGGCGCCGCCGGTGACGAAGACGGTGTGCATCGTGATCCTTTCGGTGGAATCGGGCGACGAGAAGCGGGCGGGGTCAGCTGCGGTGCATGGCCGGGTCGCGGTGCAGGGCGGACCAGGCGGCGTAGCTGGGCAGGGTGCGGGCCTGGTGGGCTTCGAACAGGCCCGGCGCGGCGGTATCGCGTGCCGATCGCTGCAGCGTGATGCCTGGGGGCCAGGTGATCGCGAGGTCAGGGTCGAGGGCGTTGACGGTGCGTTCGTAGGCGTCCTGATGCGGCCGGGACAGCAGATACAGCAGCGTCGCGGTGTCCGACAGGGTGAGGAAGGCGTGCCCGAGTTCGGGTGCGAGGTAGAGCGCTGTCCGGTTCTCGTGGTCGAGGCGTTCGGCGTGCCAGCGGCCGAAGGTCGCGGAGCCGACCCGTACGTCGACGACGACGTCGAGCACCGCGCCGGCGGTGCAGGTCACGTACTTCGCCGGCCCGGTTTCCGCTGTGACCCGGATGCCGCGGAGCACACCGTGGTGGGAGACCGAGCAGGTCGCCTGCTGCACCGCCAGGTCGATGCCGGTGGCCACGGCGAACTGCCCGCCGTGGAACGGCTCGTGCAGGCTTCCGCGGTCGTCGACGAAGGCCGTGGGCGTGACCTTCCACGCTCCGGAGATCGGTAGCGGCTCGACGCGTGATTCCATCCCATGCCCTCCCCGAATCGGCGTGTCATCGCGACACCTCGAAGCTAGGAATTCGGGGGCAGGTGAAGTGGGGTTTTGTGCCAGCCCGGCACGGGCTGTGCCGAACCGGCACAGCGCCCTCGACAGGGTCACGAAACCGCTACCCTGGGTTAGTCTTCGTTTCCGGCGGCGGGAGGGCGCCTGATGCTTCCGATCATGTCCTCGCCCTTGTTCGACGCGATCGAGCGCCGCGACTACCCCGCAGTCCTGCAGCACGCCCGAGAGCGAGCAGGTTGGAACCAGACCGAGCTCGCCCGGCGCTTGGGGTTTCACCCGAGCGTGATCTCGAAGATGGAGGCGCGTCGCCGCCGGATGGAGAACGTGGTGACGCTGCGGCGGCTGGCCGAGGTGCTGGGGCTTCCCGCGTCGGCATTCGGGCTGGAGGGCCCCGGGGGCGTGGCGGCCGGGCGCAGCGACCCGGTCCCTTCTAGGGTGGGCACCAAGCCCGCCCCGGAGGAGGACGACGTGCGCCGACGCAGCTTCTTGAAGGCCGGTGGGGTGGCCATCGGTGCCGCTGTCACCGGCGTCCCGGCCGCGGATGCCGCGACGGCGGTGCCCGCGGCAGTGCCGGATCCGGCCGCCGTGCTCACCGCGCAGCTGTCCGACGTCCTGATCGGCGCAAAGGCCTCCGCAGGTCCGGCGGTGCCGACCGCCGGTCTGACCCGCGCACTCGCGGGGGCGCGTGCAGCGTTCGGCAGGTCTGACTTCCTGGCGCTGGCCGACCAGCTGCCGGCATTGGTCCGCGCCGCCGAGGCGGCCCAAGACGCCGGAGCCACGGCCCAGGCGTACACGCTGGTCACCCGCGCGCTGGTCAAGCTCCGTCCCGCGGGACTGGAGTGGATCAGCGCCGACCGCGCCGTTCGGGCCGCCGAAGCAGCAGGTCAGCCGCTCATTCTCGCCGAAGCCGAACGCATGCTCTCCGGAGTGTGCCGCCGCGCCGGCGACCACGATCGGGCCGGCGCACTCGTTGTGCAGGCAGCCGACCGGCTGGCGCTCGACGGCCGGGACCCTCGCCATCTTCTCCTGCACGCCAGTCTGCTGTGTACCGGCGGCTACTCTGCAGCCCGGGCCGGTGACGGTGCGCGAGCACGTGACCTGCTGACGGAGGCCGCAGCGACCGCGAATCGGCTCGACGGTGCCGGGTCTGCGCGGGCCCGGGCGAACCTGTTGAGCCACCGCGTGTCGGTGGAGCAGCTGCTCGGCGAGCCGGGGGCTGCGCTGCAGCATGCTCGCACGGCCCGCGGGGTCGCGTTCCCTGACGTCGAGCGGGAGGGGCGCTACTTGGTTGACTTGGCCGCGGTCCAGTTGCAGCTTGGTCAGCCGGGCCCGGCGTACAGCACGTTGTTGGCCGCTGAACGCCGCGCTCCAGGCGAGGTACACACGCGAGCGGCGGTCCGCACCATCGTCGACGCGCTGCTGGAGCAGAACCGAGCAGCGGTGCCAGGAATCCGCGATCTCGCCGCCCGGGTTCACATACCGGCCTGACCGCAGAGCGTTCGGCTACGAACCGGTGGAGCAGCCGCGAGAGCGACAACGTTGCAGATGACCGGGATACCGCCGGCGACGATGATCTCGGACGCGTTCAGTGCGATCTCGGGCGCGGTAGTTCTACTCGAGCGTGGAGGGATCCCAACAGGATCGCTTCGTGCACTCCGCGGTGGACCACTGCAGCCTCACCGAGGACGGCTATCCCGACACCGCTATCGACCTCGGCCTGGACCAGTTGGGAGCGCGACGGTGGGGATCGCACCTCGCACCGCCACTTCGGCGGCACCATTGCCCGGCGCTCCCCACCGCTTTCCGCCCTGCCCCTGATCAGGGACTGACCACGGCCTTCGTCCTGTGACGGCGGGTCGGCAGGAGATCGACTGCGGCACCGGGCAGGAGGTCGCTGAGCCGCAGCGGCCGCCCTACAGGGCCTCGACGTGGTTCTTGCGCTTCCGGAAAGGCCTTTTCATGTCGGCGATCGTAGGTACCGTTGGATGTGTAGAGGTCAGCGTCGTCGGCCTTCCGCTTCCTGGGCTCCCGCGGGGTCAAGGAAGGGTGGTGATGACGATGGCCCCTCGGAAACCGCGGAGACGGCGTAAGCACAAGAGCCTGGCTCTTGTGCGAGCCAGGCTCTTCGTGGCGGTGATCCAGGGTGGATGCGCAGCCGGCCAGCTGATCTACATCCTGGTGCACCACTAGGTGGGTCATGTTGGGGATCGGGCCCGTTCCCCAACATCGACTCTAACGCGTTGCCGCGCCATTTTCGACCGCACATTTGCCTTAACTGCTAGACAACGCGCTGAACACATTTTTGGGTTCTTTCCCTGGGCAGGTGTCACCGCCGAGATGCGGGCGAGTGGCGGCAGCGGTGTCGCGTGACACGCGAAGGCGCGGCGTCGGCCAGCTGGCGCCGCCGCCTCGCCCTGCTACATCGTCGGCACGGTGCGGTCATCCCAGGCGAACGCCCCGTTTCCCTTCGCCCAGCTGAGCCCGTGAATCCCGACCCGAGCCAGGATCCCCGGCGTGCCGGCGGCGTCTTGTCGAGGCCTGTGAAACCTGGTGACCCACCAGGTTCCCCGCGTCTTGTCCCGGCAGTACTGCCCCGCCTCGATGCCGCACTTCGTGCAGGGCACGCCGGCGCACGCGTTCCAGGCCCGGCGGAGGGCGGCCTCGACCTCGGCCGGATCGCGTTGTGCCTTCGTCGTCGGATCGAGGGTGAAGTAGTCGCTCATCAGCAGGTCCCGTGGTCGATCACTCGGTGGCGGACAGTGCGGGTCCGAGGTACTCGACGCGGTAGCGGAAACCCGGGACCGCGGCGCCGCTCATCGGGTTGGTGTCGGGCAAGACCTCGACGATGATGGTGCCCGGCTCGTCGGTATCGACGTAGGACCGCCAGGTCACGTCGCCCTGGGGCACACCACCTTCGGCGCCGAAGGCCGGCCCGGGCGACATCGATTGGGTGGGTGTCCAAGTTCTCCGCGCTCATACGGCCAACGCTACGGATCTGGGCACGGATCCGCGCGCACGTGTCGCCGACGCTTCGAGGCGTGGAGTGCGGGCCGACGCTCGACCAGGGTGGCAACGGTCCACCCTGGAGACTGGGGAACGAACCCGTGCCGAGCATCCACCGGCGTCCGAGGGCGGTGGGGTCCCGGCGCCGGACGTCCCGACCCGGACACAGCCTCCACCACCACGCTGCTCGCGCTAACCCCCGAACCGGACGGGCGCCTACGGACCGACCCAGTCCCGCTGCCGAAGGTCGGCCGAGACGCCTTCGGTTTCGGCTACACCGGCGGCGGCCCGTCCTTCACCTACACCGCCCTGCTGCGCGCCGCCCTCGGCATCCACCACAGCGAGACCAGCAAGATCGCCTAGCGGCCGCCGACGACGACCAGCCCGGCAGCCAGCTGTGAGAGGCGATCTCCACCACCAAGGCCCGCTGCGGCTGCCCTGGCCTTAGGTCAAGCTGTGGGCCCGCGCCGACCGCAAAGGCGGTGAAGCTGCTCGGCGCGACTGAGGAGCGCCCAGTAGTCCAGGTAGTCGGAACGAAGTGTTCCGCAGGCTCTGGTCACCGGTCACGGCAACTCGCCGTCTGCGTCACCCTAATGGCGGTGCCGCCGGTACTCACCGTCGTGCTCGGCCGACCTCTCACCGTGTTCGAGCAGTGACCGTTAGCGATAAGGCCAGGTCTTAGATTTCAACGACCAATACCCCGTTAGCAGTAGCGACCAATAAGGTATGTCCTAAGTGGACCTTGATTCACCTTGTGTTGCGACGTTATTCCATCGACCCGTGGATGCTGGGGCGAGCGTCCGACTAGGACCTTCGACAAGAATAGTCAGAGGCGCTTCGGCTGAGGTATTGTGCAGATGACATCTAGGTTCTTGTGGGCCCATCTCGCTCGCTCTAGGGCAGGAGGCCCCTGCGGGCGGATTCGACGCGGGGTAGGAAGTGCCGCCACCGGCGGTGCCCCCACGGCGAGTGGGAAGTGGCATATGGGCGATCGAGATGTCAACGACGAGGGCCACCACGGAGCCTTGGGGGCACTGGCGCAGACCTGCGAGGGTGTGGCGGTGTTTCTAGAGGTAGGAGCCGCCTCGATGGAGCTCCTCGAAGACGGCACGAGCCTGGCAGCCAAGGCTGCCAGGCTCGTGGCGATCGGACTCCGAGTAGTCGCCAGGTGGGCGCGAGGTAGTCGGTAGCCCTCGTTGACAGTGTCGGGCGAGCCGTACGGTGTCTGCAGCACCTGCGGCTCGCCCGAGCCTGCCGCATCCATCTTACCACTTTCTTCATTTCACGAAAGTCCTCAGTAGCTGCATTAGCTACGCGTGTAAATGGATGTAAAATGTTCGGTTGACTAGCGATCAAAAAATCTTCAGCCCTGCAATGAAGAAAATATTGCACCTTACGTTGATATTGCCAGTGAAACGGAAAAGGGAAAGTAATGACAGGTCCAAAGTGGAGGCCGGAAAGTGGCATTTTGCCTGTTCAGGGGCGTGGAATCGAGATCACCCGCAAGTGTGCTCCGTGCTGCCTGCAACTTCCCAGGGACATCCGGCCTCTGCGTCGCTGGTCAGCGCGCGTGCCTCCTGGGCACTGATCAACTCTGTCCCAGTGATCGACGTCCGGCAATGGGCCCGGATCGGGTCGGATGTGTAACTAACGTCATTACGTAGACCTGCGGACTTCGTATCGAAGTGCATGCCGTCGCGACGCCGGCGTGGAACCCCACGCTCGCCGGCCGCCGACGAGCGCGCGCACCCCAACCCCGAGGTCTGGAAGCTGAAGCTGATGACCTCGATGCGGCGCTGTCCTGTGCGCACGACCGCGCGCATGTCGTCAGGGTGTTCGCTCGGTGGATCCGCTCAGTGCGCCGCGGTGCCGCCGCGATGTTCTTGGTGTACGCACGGCGCGCCGGTCTTCGGGTACGAGATGCGGGCGCGGAAGGCCTGCGCGACGACACCCTCGGGCAGCGGCGCGGTCCACCGGTATTCGGGTGCGCCGGCGTGGGCCGCGGCGACGAGGGTGCGGCCGTAGCCCAGGCGCCGGTACCCCGCGACTACGTGGACGTAGTCCAGTGTCGATGTCAGGCATGCCGCGCAACAGTTGACGGTTGCGGTTGCGACGACGGTGCCGTCAAGGTGCAGCTCGATCCGCTGGGGCTCTGCCCCGGCCGCGGCGGGATGGGCGACGAGTACGAGTCCCTGTTGCGGTGCGGTGGCCGGCGGGTGCCGGACGGTGACGTCGAGCTGGGCCCATTCGGAGAGGCGTCGCTCGTTGGGGTCGCAGGCTTCGACCCGTCGGCAGGTTTCGCAGAGTTGTGCACTGCCGGTCATGACCGGATGATCTTGATCGATGAGCGCCGATGTGTGGCGGGTCGTTCTCACCCGCGAAGAGCTGCCTGCCGTCGCAGGCTCTGTGCCGTTCGCGGATGACCTGGTTGTCGACCGTGCCGAGTGGCTCCGACGCCAGCGCCTGACCGACGGCACACCGTACCTGCTGTCCCCGGCGTTCGAGTTCGACGTCGATCTCAATGATTTCTTCCGGTCCTCGGCGATGGCGCACACGTCGTTGCTGACCCAGCAGGGATATGCACGTGACCTGGCGGCGTTCCTGTCGTTCCTCTGGGCCGCGAGAGGCGGCCGGTCCTGGCGAGACGCGGTCGAGGGCGATCATCTGGCGTATCTGGTGTGGCGGCGCCAGGACCTGGCCGGGCCCGGAGTGTCCGGGGCGACATGGGATCGCGAGGTCGCAGCGGTGAACCAGTTCTACCGCTGGGCCCTTCTGCGCGGGCATGTTCAGGTCAACCCGATCCCGCAAACGTCCCGACGGCCAGTGCCGCTGGACCCGGGGTGGGCCAGTCGGCGCACGCTGGACGAACAGCGTCCGGCCACGTATTCGCACGGCGGCGGCCGCAGGGAGGTGACGTGGTTGCCGCCGGCGTCCTACCGGGTGTGGCGCGACGTCGGTCTCCGCGGCTACGGCGCGGACGGCCTTCCACGGCGAGAATTCCGTGGCCGGTGGGCAGCCCGCAACACCGTATTCAGCGACGTGATGGTGCGGACCGGCCTGCGACTGCAAGAGCAGTCCGCGCTGACGGTCTTCGACGTACCTCCCACAGGCGGCCCAACGCCCGGGTATCGGCGGTTCTGGTTACCGGAATCGATCGCGAAAGGGGCGTCGGCCCGCTGGGTGTACCTGGCCGGGTCCGTGCTGTCTGACCTGCGGTCGTACGTCCGCATCGATCGCGCCGCAGTGGTCGCCGAGGCACAAGAACGGGGCCAGTACCGGCGGGTGCGGCGCCCGCTGGTGGTGGCGGACCCTGCTCGTCCAGTCGCAGTCCGCGTCGGTGCTGGCGGCACGGTGAAGATCGCCCGGTTGGGGCCGGGCGAACGGCAGCGAGTGCTGGTCGACGGTGAACACGGCCTCGAGCCGGCGGCGCTGTGGCTCGGTGAGCTGGGGTGGCCGCTGTCGAGGTCGCGGTGGAAAGGCGTGTTCGCCGAGGCCAATCACCGGTGCCGGGCCGCCGGGGTGGCGCTGCAATGCCACGCGCACATGCTGCGGCATACCTTCGCCGTGGTGACGCTCGAGCAGCTGCAGCGCGGTCATCTGGCCGCGCTCGGCGAGCTGAACCCGGAGCAACGCACGCACTACACGAGGATCTTCGGAGATCCGCTGGACTGGGTGCGGCGCCGGCTCGGGCATCGGTCGGCGGTGACCACCCAGATCTACCTGCACGCGCTGGCGGAGCTGGAGATGCACACCCGGATGGCGCTGGTACCGGACGGGTGGGAAGACCCGCGCGAATCGTCGTTGATCGCCTTGGCCGGAGAGGACGGAACCGTCTGGTGACCGGAAAGGACGGTCGTGGGAGCACACGTCGCGGTCGCCGCGCCGAGCTGCCCGCCTCGAGCAGCTACGAGCCTCGGCCCGAGCCGAGCGCAGACTGCGGGGTTGGTCTGGCTGTGCCGTTCGTCGGCGAGGACGGGCGCCGACACGTGTTCGACGTCGGCGCGTTTCCGCTGCCGGGCTGGCATCCCATGTTGGCCGCGGCGCTGGCGCAGCTGATCGGCCCGGCGGGCAGCCGCCGGACGTTGCCGTCGGCGCGAGGTGTGTGGGGGACGATGGCCCGATTCGTCCGCGCCCTCGCGCAGACGGCTGATCCTCCGGCCCATCCGCGGGCGCTGACGAGCAGCCAGGTCGAGGCGTATTTCCAGCGACGGCGACTATCGGTGTCCGCCCAGTCGGTCGGTGTCGAGCTGCTTGGGCTGCGCAGCCTGTTTCGCACCTCACCCTTGCAGGCGCAGCTCGCGGCCGAGGTGCTGGATTACTTGAGCCGCCGAGCCACGATCCCCCGGACGACGACGAAGTCCGGCTACAGCGACGGCGAGCTCGCCCGCATCCTGCAGGCAGCTCGCGCCGACGTCGCCGCACTCCGGGACCGCATCGACGCCGGGGAACACCTCCTCAGCTCGCTCGGCGACGATCCGGACGGCGCCCGGGCCGCAGTCCGGGGAATCGCTGCAACGGGGGAGATCCCGCGGGAACGTGGCCGGCGTGCGCTGGCCGGGCAGCTGTTCATCACCCGGCCCGACCTGGAACCGCTGCTGGTCCTGCTGACCGCGCTGACGCAACGGAACGTGGAAACCATCAAGGAACTGCCCGCCGAACACCGGATCTTGGAGGGCCGAGCGGTCGAGCTGCAGGTGATCAAACGACGCCGCGGGCGGCAGCGCTGGACCGAGACGGTCACCTGGGAGATCGGACCACCCCACCGGGAGCTGCACACGCCGGGCGGGCTCTACCTGCTCGCGCACCGGCTGATGGCCCGTGGCCGCACCTGGAGCGCCGCGAGCTCGATCTGGTCGATCTGGCGCAACGTCGACCGCAGCCGACCCACGGTCAGCGAGCATCGCGACCCGTTCGCACACAAGCTCGACGCCAGCCTGAAGCTGCCCGCCTGGAGTGCCCGCCACCAACTGCGCACCGACCCGCGACCGGACGGCTCGACCGACCCGCTGACCATCGACTGTGTCCGGGTCCGCACCAGCATGGAGGTCCGCCGTACCCGCGCCGTCGGCGGTCACCTGCCCTCGGCTGCCCGGTCCAACAGCGTCGCCGTGCTGTTCGCCGACTATCTACGCGGCGACCAGACGACGATCGAGTGGGCCCACGACGTCACCGCCGAGGCGCTGGTCGACGCCGAGCGGGAGGCCTTGGGAGCGCACCAGAGCGCGTTGGCGGAGAGTGGCCGCGCCACCCTGCGAATTCACGCCACCTCGTCGCCGCCCGAGGTCGCAAGTGCAGCCGAGGCGGCGTGGAACGCGTGTGTGGACCCGCGGTCGCACCCGGCCACCCAAAAGCCGTGCCAGCGGGTGTCATTTCTGGACTGCTTCCACTGCGGGAACTGCGTGATCACTTCGGCGCATCTTCCCGCGATCGTGGCCTTGCAGCAGACCTTGGACCAGCGCCGCACCGTCGAGGGCACGGACCGCTGGTGGGCCCGGTACGGACCCACGTGGGCCGCGATCCGCCACCACGTCCTCCCGAAGTTCACCCCCGCCGAGGTCGAGCGCGCTCGCCACGAGCCCGCACCTGACGTGCTGCTCGACCTCACTGAAGACCCGTGGGAGCACCCGTGACACTCACTGCTCGCACGCTTGCCCAATACCCGGCCGGCGAAGACCTCGTGCTAGCTGGGCGGCCGCTGCGACCCGGCGTTGCGCTGGAGACCACGTCCCGGTTCGCCGATCCGGTGTGGGAGCTCGGCCCCGCGATCCTGCAGAAGCATGCCCGGGACGCCCGGCTCGACTTCGCCACGGTCGTGCCCGCGCGCCACCGAGGTACCGCGAAGGAGCTGTTTCACACCATGCTGTCCGGGCCGCTCCCGCCGGACGAACCTCGCCTGGCCATCTCCACCATCCATGCGGCGTTCGCCCGCGTCGCGCGCTTCCTGACCTGGCTCGACACCTGCCAGCCGACGACCGGCCGGTCAACACAGTTCGCGATCGAGGAGGTCACCGCGACCGAATTGACCGCCTACCAGCAGCACGTTGGCCTGACCGCCGCTTCGGGGATGGTGCGGGCGCAGGCCTGCGCGGCGGTCCGCCTGCTGTGGCGGTACCGCAGGTCGCTCGGTGACGGCTTGACGATGGACCCTGCGGTCCTGGACGGCTGGAGCGTTCCCGTCGCGCACCGCGGCGAGAACGCGACGAACCGGATCCCGGAGGAGGTCCTCGGCCCGCTGGTCGGGTGGGCACTGCGGTTCGTCCGCGACTTCGCCCCCGACGTCCTCGCTGCGGTCGGGGCCGCGCACGACTATCGGCACCCGCGCAGACTCAACCGTCGCGGCGACAACCGTGGCGTCGGTGAGCGCATCCAAACGGTCCTCGACGGCTACGTCGCCGCCAGAGCACCGCTGCCCGGCCACGAGCACGGACCCAATCTGACGTTTCTCGCCTGGCAGGCCAGGTGCCGGACGTCGTCGCTCTACTACGGCGACCGGCCTGCCGCTGTAGAGGCTGCTGCCCGGATCGTCGGCGTCGCGCCCCATAGCCAGCTGCCGGTGCCCATTCGCGGCTGCCTCGACGGACGCCCCTGGCTGGACGGCATCCCGGTCAGCCATCCACTCGAATCGGTGGACGCGCTCGCGCGGATCCTGTTCATCGCCTGCTACATCACCATCGCCTACCTGTCCGGCATGCGCGACAGCGAGATCAAGCATCTCCGCCGAGGCTGCCTGCACGTTCATCGCACGCCGGACGGCACTCCCTATTGCTGGTCCGTGCGGAGCCTGGCGTTCAAAGGCGAATACGACCCCCAGGGCACAGCCGCAACCTGGACGGTGGGCGAGCCTGCCGCCCTGGCCGTGACCCTGCTGGAACAGCTACGACCGGACACCAGCGGGGACCTGCTTTTCGCTGCATTCGATGCCACCCCGGCCCGCGGAACCGTCGACCGCGGGTACCGCGAAGCCTTCGGGACGGATACCACCAACCAGCAGCTGCAGGACTTCATCACCTGGATCAACCGCTACTGCCACGCCCACAGCCGCAGCGACACCATCCCCGACGTCGACGGACGCCCGTGGCCACTGCGAACCCGGCAGTTCCGCCGCACCCTCGCCTGGTTCATCGCCCGCCGTCCGGGCGGCTCCATCGCCGGTGCCATCCAGTACCGTCATTTGAGCATTCACATGTTCGAGGGCTACGCTGGCACGTCGGACTCCGGATTCCGCGCCGAGGTCGAAGCCGAACAGGCTCTCACCCGTGGCGAAACGCTGCTGGCCATGGCCACCGAGCACGACCATCCCAGCCTGACCGGACCGGCCGCCCCCGAGGCCACCTGGCGCCTCGACACGTTCGCCGACGCGTTCGCCGGATCGGTTGTCACCGATCCTCGGCGTCTCAAGCGGATTCTTCGCCGCGCCGATCCGGCCGTCTACCCGGGCAAGTACGTCACTTGCGTGTTCAAACCTGACACCGCCCTTTTGCCTCAGGAAGCATGCTGCCGGATCGCGCCCCAACCTGGCAGCGTGCCGGCCACTGGACTGCGCGAACGTCGCGCTCACCAGTGCGAACCACGCCGCGCTATGCGACGAGGTGCACCACATCGAGCACGAACTCGAAAGAAAACACACTCTTCCGCCGCTGCTGCGGCACCGCCTCACCGAGCGACGCGACCGCATCACCGTGTTCCTGAGCCGTCACGCCACGGAGACGTCATGACCCGCCACAGCTGCCTGCCCACCGACAACGACGTCCGAGCCGCCCTCGAAGCGCTGTGCGTCGAGGGCGAGACCACGACCGGAGGGCCGCCGACCGTCATCGCTCTTGCTCGGCGTGTTGGGCTGGCGAACACCACCTTCCGTCGCAACTTTCCCACCATCGTCGCCGAAATCGGCCGCATTCTCGAAGACCGCGGCAAGCCAGCCAGCAGCCAGCGCGGCAGTACCACGCTGCAACGGCTCACCGAACAGAACGCACGGCTCCGGCACATCAACCGCGAACTCACCGACCAGTTGGCGCTCGCGATGGCCACCATTCAACGCCTCTGCCTCGACAACCATCAGCTGCGCGCCGAACTCGAAGGTGTGTGCAACGTCGGACACATCAGCACCAGACCACCCCGCCGGTAATACGGCCGGGAACCGTCACCAGCCTGTCACATCGACGCGCCGGGACGCCGTCGGCTGGCGGAGTCGGAGACGATCAGATGGCTCAGTCAGAACGGGGCGACGGTCAAGAGGATGGCACGCCGTGGCCGCCGATCGGCCCGCGGCCGTCCTGGCCGCCCAGAAAGTTCGCGCTCAGCGGCACGGGCGGATGTTCGCGGTCTCCATTCAAATTGACGGATACGGCGATTGGCCTCAGAGCACGCCAACCAGGCCACAGTTTGACCGCCGTCGTGAGAGCCTAGGGAGCGCGCCAGGCGACGATTACCGTCAGCGTCGGTGGTGGCGGTTCAGTACCTCGATACCGTGCGCGCCAACGTCCCTCGACCTCCAGCATGGCGAACGGCGTTGTTGCCTGTGCGCGGGGCGGAAACAGCACGTAGCTAGTCTGTTGCTGGATCCGGTCCTGGTGTGCCAGGTACAGGCTGTGTCCTGTGGTATTCGTCACCGACTCGATTAGCACGTGGCGTGGATCTGGATATGTCGGTGTCACCGACGGATCCGTAGCCGTGGCGTCATAGTCAAGCGCTGCCGGATCCGACGGATCCTGCCGAACCAGGTTGACCGTCAGTTCCCCTGAAGTAGGTGGTGGCGGCGGCTCGACCGCGATGACCCCGTCCCGAAGTTGCCACCTTTCCCCAAACCACTCGACCCCGTCCTGCACCATCCGCCAGCAGAATGGGTACTGCCCGGGGTTGGCCGGAGCTCGCGCGGTGAAGGTGAATTCGACGCCGTCGCCGAACCCCGGAACCGAATGAGGCAGGGCGACCCGCGACAGCCCCCAAGTCATGTTGTCGGCGGGAAGCCACGATCCGAGCCGATAACGCGCATCCGAGGTCCACGTGGTGCTGTCGGTGATGTTCCAATAGGTCACGTTAGCTTGGAACGTCTCGTTAGCAGTGGCCCGGAATAGGCCGTCGCGATACGGAAGGTCGACGTGGGCACGCACGACCCAACAGGCGTGATCTGCCTCCGAGTCTTGAGTCCATTGAAAGGTCACCCGAGATCCGGGAGCAAGTCGATCGAGGCCACCGAGCGCATACCGATACTGTGTCAGGAACTTTGCCTTTCGGAGCTCTATGTCCTGTCCATTGTTAACCTGGTGAGCCCAGAGCGCAACAGAATCCGACGTCCGGGTGCCCTCAGTCCAGATTTCCCAGCCGCTACCGTGAGGTTCACCGTCGGGCACGTACAGGCCCTTCCACCAGGTGATTCCCTCGCCGGCGACCAGTCGAAATTCGACAGCGTCCGGTGCAACTGTGTCGGCTTCGATCGACACGTTGATGAGGTCGTCGTCCGCAAGAAGGTGATCGAACGACTCCCAGTAAACCCTGGTGACGATAATACTCACCTCTTCATGATGTATTAGTTGGCCGGATGGCTCGCCTCTTGCTCTTCGGAACGTAGCTTGATAGTCATGTGCAAAGACCATTCTGGTCAATGGCAGTGGACCCCGGCGGACAGCACAACGAAACTCCATTGGTGGCGGTCAGTGAGACGACCGGAGGGTTGCATTCTACGACTCCATTGACACAAATACCCCACTTGGCGTTTGGATTGGCGGCGCGCCAAAGTGACCAACCCGGCACTGCTGGGACTGTAAATAAATCACGGCAGCCGGAACAGCAGTCGGTGGCTGTTACTGAACATGGAATGTTCAGACAGCACAGCGTGTTTAACGGAATGCATTGTCCGCCGCAGTCCTTCAGGTCAGCCTGGCATTCACAGACACCGTTAATACATGTTCGGTCGGTCGGGCACGGCTGGTTGCAGCCGCCGCAGTGCGCGTCGTCCCAGTAGGTTGAGATGCACGAGTTGTTACAGCAGGCCATCCCTGTTGGACAGCAGACACCATTGCAGCATTCGCGGCCGTTGGGGCAGCACGAGTTGATGCACGGTGGATTGGCGCAACAGTCCCTGGTGCCGCTCGGGCATCGGCAGGTGCCGCTTACGCAGTTCCTGCCATTTTTGCTTATGCAATTATCTCCGCAGTCTGAACAGTTGGTGTCCGTACCTAGCTTTGTAGGGGTGCATTGAGGGTGACAGCACTTCTCGCCCAGCTGAATGGCGCGGCCGCAGCTGCCGCAATTGGCGTCACTGCAGATGTTGGTGCAAGTTCCGTCGCAGCAGAGTTCCTCGAAAGCGTCGCACGGCTCGGCATCGCAGGAGCCGCAGAACAGCTCATCGGTCTTCAAGTCGGCGCAGTAGCCGCCGCAGTCGTACAACCCTTCTGGGCATCGGCATTGGCAGCTCTTCGGGTCCCGGGTCATCCGGTAGTCAGGGCACGGCGTGGCTGGACATTCGCATCGGCATGTGGCCGGATTCAACGGCTTGTGCAGTGGGCACAGGGTGAGCGGGCAGTCGCAACTACAGTTGGACAGGTTGAACACGTGGGCCGCGTCGCACGGTGGTAGGCAGTTGCCCGCGCATGCGATCTGGTCGGGAGGGCAGCAGGTCCCTATCGGGTCTCCGACCGGTCTCGCCAAGTCGGGGCGACACCACCCGGCCCCAGACGGGCAGCCGTATTGGTCGGAGCACGCGCGTAGGCCGTCGGCGTTGGCGGTTGTACATGCGGCACCTTCCCGAGCCAGGCAGCTCTGGCAGTAGGGGTCGTTTGTGTTGCCAAGCGAGCAGCCAGCTGCCCAGCATGCGCTGGTGACTCGCCGCCGACAGTACTCGAAGTCGATCAGTACGCTATGTTCGCAGGAAGCAAGCGCGATGTTGTTACACGATTTTGCGGCGCCCCATGCTGCGGTGCCGACGCTGGGGTGAGGGATTCCGACGATGCCGAATGGTGCCAGCGCGCTGGTGGCGGTGAACCGGGGCAGCAAGTGCATGGGTTCACCACCGTCAGTCGTATACGGCTGTCAGCGAAGTTGCGAGAAACGGGAATCGGTCGGTGACGTCAATGAGGCACTGGTAGCGTTCGACCACGTCGGTCCGCCGCTCTCGAAACACCACCCTGATCGCCACCAACTGCCGTGTGCCTGGGCTGGCCGACGCCCGCACTTCGAAGCCCAGGAAAGACTTGTTGTCGCGCTGCGCTGCGAACACAAGGTGGTACAGCTGTGCGTAACGCAGCGCAGCATAGTTCCGCGCGCGGTCCTCGTCAGTCAGTCCCCAGTTGCCAGAACGCCGGGTCAGACGCACGAACACATCGTTCGCTGCGCGACGGGCGTCGTCCTTGAGCTCTTCATCGACCTCAGCCACAAGCGCTTCGATGAACTCGTCTACGGTGAAAGTGAGCATGTGGTCGACCGACACCAGCGGTAGACCGGTCGCCACGCACGGATCGCTCGGATCGGCCGGGCGCGCGACACCCACGATGGCTTGAACCGTGCGGTCGGTGTCTTCTTGGGAAGGTAACGCCTGCACCAGGCGGGTCGCATTCTCTGCGTCCGCGCACCTGAGCATGAACGTCTCGACCTCGCTGGTAGCGAATACCCAACACATTAGCGGCGCAAGGTACGCGTTCTCCGCCCGGACCAGGACCGCCCGGAGTTGGTCGGTCCCGATCAACTCGTTGGCTGCGATCCCGCCCGCGGCCTGGGCGAACTCCTTTTCCACGCCGAGGTCGGGGAACCGGGGTACTAGCCGACCGATCGCATAGACCCACCGGCCGATCTCTGGGCCTGATCGCGTTGGCCCGGCCGTGGCCTGGATCGGGCGGTCCATGGCAGGTACGCCAGGAAGTTGACTTGCCTCGCTGGTCCGGTCTCCGCTGGCGGGGGAGGAGGGATGCGTCATTGCCGCGGCCTAAATTGCATCCACTCGTTCAGTCGGGCGGCTCGCTGCGCGCACCCGCCACACGGGCGGACACCTGCAGCAATAGTGACACGCTTGACGATGTCTCCGAGGCCCGTCGGCTCGGGAACAAGGAAGCGCGGGAGCCGCACGGTACGAGGCTGCGGTCTGTCTTGGTTCGCCATCGAAACCTCCACTGTTGCAACAACCCCAGCATCACACGGTTTGCAAGTTGTCGATAGGTCCGGTCGTGGTCAACCACACCCGGAATGCTCGGATCTACTTGGCGCGCGGCGACGGGCCGGATCGCCACCAACGCCTGCCTGGGCTGGCTTTCCGCCGTTCAGAGCCTGCGCGACCCAGCGACGATGTGCGGCGCTGAAGCCTACCCGGCCGCTACGGGCGGTGCGGGTGGTCACGACTGGATCCGGCTTGCGCCTCATGTGTTGTGTTGCCTTGCAACATCCCAGTCTGGTCCAGCGACGTTGATGGGTATGACCGACGATGCGATGCCAGGGCCTGATAACCCCGGTGTGCCAAATCCGTCGCGGGCCGCCGAGGCAGCGCGGCGGGCGCGGCTGCGAGAGTTGACGCCGAAGACTATGTGGATGACCGCGGCTGTCATCGCGGTACTGACCGCCGGCGCTGTGCTGGTGCTGTGGTGGCCAGCGACCGCCGGGCTCACTGGCAAAGACCTGGTGACCGCGCGGCTGGACGCGCTAAAGATCGGACTGAGTATCGGAATCGGCAGCGGCGGCATAGTCGCGCTGTACCTATCCTGGCGTCGGCAGCAGTCCACCGAGGCCGACCTCGACAACCGAGAACGCGCACTTCAACACCAGCAGGCGTCCCATGCGGCTGATTTGGCACAGCGGGACGCGGTCGCCGACGCCACTAAACATGACGCGGCAGAGCGGCGGCTGACCGAGCTGTACCTCAAAGCTGTCGAGCAACTCGGCTCTCCGCAAGCCGCGGTCCGCCACGGTGGCCTCTACGCCCTCGAACGCGTTGCCCAGGACAACCCACCCCAGCGGCAAACAGTGGTCAACGTCATCTGCGCCTACCTCCGCAACCCCTACATCCCGCCGGTGGAGACGAGCGCGCAACGGCGCCTGGGCGTGCGGCGCCCACTGCTGCGCTCGGCAGCCCCTCACCCCTCGACACCGCGCCCTGACGCCCAAGCCCGAGTAGTTCAGCTGCAAGAACGCGAGGTGCGGCTGACAGCACAAGGGATCCTGCAGCGTCATCTGCATCCCGGGGAGGACCCCGAACACGATCTCTTCTGGAGTGGCATCGACCTCGATCTCACTGGCGCCACTCTTATCAACTTTTCCCTTAAGTCTTGCAAAGTCCGCGACGTCAGTTTTCGGAACGCAGTGTTTGTCGTCTTCGGCTCGTTTATTGACACGACGTTCGACGGGACTGCCTGGTTCGATGAGGCGACGTTCGTCGGCCCAGCCTCGTTTGCCGAGGCGACGTTCGCCGACGCCGCCGTATTCGGTGGCGCTACGTTCGCCAAAGGTGCTGATTTCAACCACGCGACGTTCGCCGGTGCCGCCACGTTCCGCAAAGCGGAGTTCGCCGGCGTCACTGTGTTCAACTTGGCAAACTTCGCCGATGTGACGGTGTTCGAAAGAGCAACGTTCGTCGACCGCGCCGTGTTCACATATGCGACGTTCGCCGGCTTCACTGAATTCTGCTTGGCTACCTTTCTTGACACCGCCGAGTTCTCCGGAGCGAGGTTTACCGGACGCGCGGGATTCGCCGAGGCGATTTTCGCTGGCGGCGCCCGGTTCGAGGGAGCTACCTACGAGGGGCGTGCGTTCAGTCCGGTTGCGAGCGATATCACACGGCATGAGGAGGATTCCGATACCGGATGAGATTCGGTCTGGCGCAGATATTTGGCAAGCGAAAGATGCGGCCTCCGTTAGTGGTGTCTGAGCCACCACATCGGCAGGTGGTTCGATCCGCAGTGCAGGCGTGTCCTGGTGCGCGAGCACCAACTTGCCGGTACTGGCTGTGCCCCATCTGGGCCCGGAAAGCGGCCGCTTCCTGCCTGTCTGTCGGGTTTGCGCTCAGCTGAGCCCGGCACCGCCGGCTGCTGCTGCGCGGGCCGAGACCCGGCTGACGCCGTGGTGCCGGCGCGGGAGTCGACGTTTACGTCGAGCTGAAGCACGGTTGACCCCGTCCACACCCGTCCTGCCCGAATCCGCCGCGTGGTAGCGCCGCCTACGCCCGCGGCTGTGGCGTGATCGAACCCAGGCCACGGTCTGAACCGATAACTCCCTCTAGTCTGAGGAGTGCTCGTTCAAGATGGTTATTCGTTTCTAGACGTCGTCGCCGTTCGCGAGCTTCATGCAAGAGTAGTGGAACGGACTGCTCAGCTGCACACCACCCGGCCAGCACTGGGTCGCGCAGAATGCCCGGGCAGCCACTGACTCGCCGATTGTGGTCGTCGACCGCCGATAGCACGAGCCTCGTGCCGACGCCGCTGCGACGAGTACCGCGCCGAATCCGCGGCGGTGGTAGGAGGCATCGACCTGAACCGGACCGACCACGCCTCTCTGGTCGATTCCGCACAACCACAGGTCGAGGACACCAATCTGCTCACTCCGTAGTTGCAGCACGACGTGGCCCCACGCCGGCCCTTCTCGCCGGCGGCCTCGCGATCAGAGCGTGTTCGGCGTGCGTCCGCGGCGTTTCGTGCGCGAATTGCAGATCGATCTCGAACCAGGTCGACCTGGGCAAACCAAGCGTCTGGCACAGGTTTCAGCTCGAGGTCGACACATAGATCGAGTGGTCATAGCCAATGGTCCGTCCCGCGACATCGAGATCATGCCCGTTGAAACAGCGCTCATAATCAACCGCCGGTCGCGCCGACAGACCACTGTCCGACCTCAGGCTGCCGCCCGCCAGCCCAGCGGTCAACGGTCACGCTCCAGCCGGGTCCACAAGCAGAGTTGTGCACCGCCGGTCATAGCCGAAGCAGAACCGTCGGACCTCGAGGCGTGGAACATCCGGGGCGTCTAGTGCGACCCTCATAGGCATGACCGACGACTCCGCGCCGCCGCCCTCGAGCACGAGCGTTCCTGCGTCACCGTCATCCGGCGCGTCGGCCCAGAGGGCACGGCTGCGGGAGTTGTCGCCGAAGGCGATGTGGCTGATCGCGGCCGTGATCGCCGTGCTGACTGTGGCTGCGGTTGTTGTGTTGTGGTGGCCGGCGACCGCCGGACTCAACGGCCCTGACCTGGTGTCGGCGCGGCTGGACGCACTGAAGGTTGGTTTGAGCGTCGCGGTCGGCAGCGGCGGTGCTGTCGCGCTGTACCTATCTTGGCGGCGCCAGGACTCCGCTGAACGCACGCTCGCTCACCAAGAACATGATTCGGCTGAGCGGCGATTGACCGAGCTGTATCTCAAAGCCGTCGAGCAACTCGGCTCGCCGCAGGCCGCGGTCCGCCACGGCGGCCTCTACGCCCTCGAACGCGTCGCCCAGGACAATTCACACCAGCGGCAGACCGTGGTGAACGTCATCTGCGCGTATCTCCGCAATCCCTACGTCCCGCCGTCGGAGACAGGTCAACCACGCCCGCTGGGTATCCGACGCCCGCTGGTGCAATCTGTCACCGCCACCCGCTCCGCGCCTACGCCATCCCTTGATGGTGGCCGCGAAGCTCTGCTGCAGGAACGCGAGGTCCGCCTCACCGCCCAACGCATCCTGCAACTGCACCTACACGCCGGACCTGACCCTGACCTTCCTATACCCAGCTTCTGGCACGACATCTACCTGGACCTCACCGGCGCCATCCTCATCAACTTCTCCCTCCAGGCCTGCGCACTCGCAACAGCAACCTTCGACGGCGCGACCTTCACCGGCTACGCTCAGTTCGACAGGGCGACTTTCACCGGCGATGCCGGGTTCGGCGACGCGACCTTCACGGGCCACGCTCAGTTCGACAGGGCGACCTTCACTGGCGATGCCGGGTTCGGCGGGGCGACCTTTTACGGCGACGCCAGGTTCGGCGACGCGACCTTCACGGGCCACGCTCAGTTCGACAGGGCAACCTTCACCCGCTACGCCGGGTTCGGCGACGCGACCTTCACCGGCGATTCCCAGTTCAACAGGGCGACCTTCACTCGCTACGCCAAGTTCGGCGGGGCGACCTTCTACGGTGACGCCAGGTTCACGAGGGCGACCTTCGCCGGCGACGCCGGGTTCGGCGACGCGACCTTTTACGGCGACGCCAGGTTCGGCGACGCGACCTTCGCCGGCCACGCCGAATTCGGCGGGGCGACCTTCGAGAGCTACGCCGGGTTCGTCGGGGCGGCCTTCACCCGCGACCCTGGGTCAGTTGGGGCGACCTTCAGAGACTACGCCCCGTTTGGCGGGGCGAACTTCACCGGCGACGCAAAGCTCAACGAGGCGCTCCGAACCACCAGCGCGTGGCTCGACGAGGCGATCCGAGAGGTGCGCTCCTCTGACCCGACTGCTCACGACGCACTGCCACCTGACGAGACGCCTCCCAGTTCGGAAGGAAGCGCCCCTTGAGGCCGCGACTTCCTGTGACCGACTGCACGAGTCCGTGGCGGGCCACCCAGTGGTCGTAGCTGACGGTCTGCGCGCTCGCGGCCAGGTGGTGCTTGCGGTTCAGGCACCTCGTGTGCGTGCCCGCGGGGCGGACTGGTAGCCCGCTGTCGGTGTCGGGGCGGTGCCTGCCCGCCGCCCTTCATCGTGGTCAACGGTCACGCTCCAACCAGGTCCACAAGCAGAGGGTGCAGTGCAGCCGGTAGCGGTGGCTGAAGGGGCGGGTCATGCCGTAGTGGACGAGGAAGTCCCCGCGCAGGCAGTTGGCGGGGATGCCGGTGCCGGGGCGAAGGGGGATCAGGTCGCCGAATTCGCCGCGCGCGCCCGAGCGCGGACCGCCGACTGTAGGTTCTCGGCTCGCGTGACATGTTGATCTCGTTTGACCTGTGCGTTCCTGAGCTGTCTCACGGCGACGTCGCCATGATCAGTCTCAGTGCACATGTCGTTTCCTCATTGACGGCGTCGTTACTGTGAGTGTGTTACGCAAGCGAGCCGCCGTGCGACAGGTGGTGTATGAGTCGGTTGCGCGGAGCGCGATGGTGGCACGGGCTCGTGTCGGTGATCGTCGCCGCCGGAGTCGGAGTGTTAACGAATCTGGCCACCGGCGAATTCTCGTGGGCGTTGACGGTGGCCTTGGTCGTGCTGGTGATGGTCCAGGTGGCGTTGTCAGTATGGCAAGCACGACGCGACCAGCAGGATCTGCGGGATGCACGCGACGCGACGCTGGGGCCTCTGCGGCCGCCCGCGCCGATCTTTGCGGCCCATGAGACTGCCCCTGGACACAACGATGCGGGCTCCGAAGCGCGGGGTGTGGTGCATTGGCTGACCGCTCCGTTCAGTCCTACCCCGTTGTGGGGCCGGAGCGCCGTCCACGGCCGGCTTGTGGCGTGGTGCGAACACCGTGATCCGCGGACTGAGGTGGCGAGGGTGATAACCGGCCCGGCTGGGGTGGGCAAGAGCCGTCTGGCTCTGGCGGTGGCGGAGTCTCTGCTCGGCAAGGGTTGGGCGGCCGGTCGCCTACAGGGTGATGGAGCGGGGCTGGTCGAGCGGATCGTCGCTGCCGGCGACCCGACGCTGGTGATTGTCGACGACGCCGAGCGTGTTGGTGCTCCTGTACTGGAGGCTCTGCTCGGTGGCGCGATACGCCATCCCGATCTGGTCCGGGTGGTGTTGCTTGCTCGTACGGCTGCGGCAGTGCCGGTGCTGTCTGACACTGTCTTGCCGCATCTAAGGCGAGTCGAGACGCTGGAGCCCGTTGGTGAGGCCAGCGACCGGCAGCGCTGGTACGGCGAGGCCGTCCGGGCCTACGCCCGCACGCTGGATGACTCCCCGCCGGATTTGCTGGATCGTCCGGTCGGGTCGGAGGACGATACGCCGCTGGTGCTACACGCGCGTGCGCTGCTGGCGGTGCTGGGGCGCATCCATACCCGCACCCAGCCGCCGTCCGAGCTGTTCACCGAGCTGGTCGCGCTGGAACAACGCGGCTGGGCCGCCGACCTGCCGCGACTGCCTGTGGGGTGTGACGTGGACACACTCGCCGAAGCCTTGACGGTGCTGCTGCTGTCGCCTGCCGCTGATCTTGCGGAGGCAGCGACATTGCTGCGTCGGTTACCTCAGTTCGCGCACGATACTGCGCAGGAGTCCCGTATCGCCGTTGCCGGCTGGGTGCACCGACGCTACCCACCAGGGCCTGACCACCGGCCGGACCTGGTTCCTCACCTCGTCGCCGATCGCTTGGTCCTTGACACCCTTCGCCGCTGCCCGCAGCTGCTGCGCGAGCAGGATGTTCTTTCCGCAGCGCCGGTCCTAGTGCGTGCCTGCACCACCTACGATGATGCGCTCGAACAGCTCACCATCCTGCTCGCCCACCAAACCAGCCAGCTCCCCGAAGCACTTGCCGTGATCCTGGCCACCGGCGTCACCAGCCACCTACTTGATCACGCTCTGGCAGATTTGATCGGCACCGACGTCGCCGATGACCTCCGCGCCCGCGAACGATTTCTCGTGCTCATCCCGCCGGCAACGTTCCCCCACCTGCGCATCGCCTGTAGTCAGCTACTCATCACCCACCATCGCGAACAAGTTGAGACCGAGCCTGACCGGTATCGCCCTGACCTCGCCAGCTCGCTGAACAACCTCGGGACCTACCTGCAGGAGGTCGGCCGGTATCGGGAGGCTTTGGGGGCCACTGAAGAGGCCGTCACGATCTACCGTGGGCTGGCCGAGGCGGAGCCTGATCGGTATCGCCCTGACCTCGCCAGCTCGCTGCACAACCTCGGGGCCTACCTGCAGGCGGTGGGCCGGTATCGGGAGGCTTTGGGGTTCGCTGAAGAGGCGGTCACGATCTGCCGTGGGCTGGCCGAGGCGGAGCCTGATCGGTATCGCCCTGACCTCGCCAGCTCGCTGAACAACCTCGGGAACTATCTGCGGGATGTGGGCCAGCGTCGGGAGGCTTTGGGGGCCGGTGAAGAGGGCGTCACGATATATCGTGGGCTGGCCGAGGCGGAGCCTGATCGGTATCGCCCTGACCTCGCCCGCTCGCTGAACAACCTCGGGACCTACCTGCGCGAGGTGGGCCAGCGTCGGGAGGCTTTGGGGGCCGGTGAAGAGGGCGTCACGATATATCGTGGGCTGGCCGAGGCGGAGCCTGATCGGTATCGCCCTGACCTCGCCAGCTCGCTGGACAACCTCGGGACCTACCTGCGGGAGGTGGGGCGGAGTCGGGAGGCTTTGGGGGCTACTGAACAGGCCGTCACGATCCGTCGTGGGCTGGCCGAGGCGGAGCCTGATCGTTACCGCTCTGACCTCGCCCGCTCGCTGGACAACCTCGGGACCTACCTGCGGGAGGTGGGCCGGTATCGGGAGGCTTTGGGGGCTACTGAAGAGGCCGTCACGATATATCGTGGGCTGGCCGAGGCGGAGCCTGATCGTTACCGCTCTGACCTCGCCCGCTCGCTGCACAACCTTGGGACCCCCTTGCGGGAGGTGGGCCGGTATCGGGAGGCTTTGGGGGCTACTGAAGAGGCCGTCACGATCCGTCGTGGGCTGGCCGAGGCGGAGCCTGATCGTTACCGCCCTGACCTCGCCAGCTCGCTGCACAACCTCGGGGCCTACCTGCGGGACGTGGGGCGGAATCGGGAGGCTTTGGGGTTCGCTGAAGAGGCCGTCACGATCCGTCGTGGGCTGGTCGAGGCGGAGCCTGATCGTTACCGCCCCGACCTCGCCCGCTCGTTGCGCAATCTCGGGATCTATCGACAGGAGGGTAACGACATCGACGGCGCGCTCATTGCCAGACGTGAAGCGCTGGCAGTGTGGAGAGCCTGCAGTGAAAAAGATCCACAGCTTTACGAAGGACGGTACCGAAGCGAACTGGCGCACCTTTGTCAGCAGTTGGACCTTCTCGGCCGCCATGACGAAGCAGCAGCTCTCAGTCTCGATGCGCCGGTCTCACCCATTGACCGCGCCTACGACGCATGAAGTCCTCCGCGGTCAGACAGCACCCGGTGGTGGCGTATGCGTACCAGTTGAGCCGCTGGATGTCTGGAGACACCACGCGGCCCAATATCAATCTGCGCTGCACAGAATCTCACGTGAGTGTCGTTGACGACATTCACACGACACGACCGGTGAGATTTCGACACAAATCGTGAGACCCTACACCGACTGTAGGGTCTCACGGCGTGTGACATGTCGATCTTGTGTGACGTGTGCGCTCCTGAGCTGTCTCACGGCGATGTCGCCATGATCAGTCTCTGTGCACATGTCATTTTCTCACTGACGGTGCCTTTACTGTGGGTGTGTTACGCAAGCGAGCCGCCGGGCGACAGATGGTGTATGAGTCGGTTGCGCGGGATGCGATGGTGGCACGGGCTCGTGTCGGTGGTCGTTGCTGCCGGGGTCGGAGTGTTAACAAATCTGGCTACCGGCGGGTTCTCGTGGGCGTTGACCGTATTCTTGGTCGTGCTGGTGGTGGTCCAGGTGGCCTTGTCAGTGTGGCAAGCGGGGCGCGACCAGCAGGATCTGCGGGCTGCGCGTGATGCGATGCTGGGGCCTCTGCGGCCGCCCGCGCCCGACCTTGCGGCCGATGAGACTGCCCCTGGACACAACGATGCGGGTTCCGGAGCGCGAGGCGTAGTGCATTGGCTGACCGCCTCGTTCAGTCCTACGCCGTTGTGGGGCCGGAACGCCGTCCATGACCGGCTGGTGGCGTGGTGCGAACACCGTGATCCGCGGGCTGAGGTGGCGAGGCTGGTGGTCGGCCCGGCCGGGGTGGGCAAGAGTCGTCTGGCTTTGGCGGTGGCGGAGTCTCTGCTCAGCAAGGGATGGGCGGCTGGTCGCCTGCAGGGTGATGGAGCGGGGCTGGTCGAGCGGATCGTCGCTGCCGGCGACCCGACGCTGGTGATTGTCGACGACGCCGACCGCGTCGCCGCCGGTGTACTGGAAGCTCTGCTCGGTGGCGCGATCCGCCACCCGGGTCTGGTCCGCGTGCTGTTGCTTGCCCGTACTGCTGCGGCAGTACCGGTGCTATCCGACACGGTCTTACCGCATCTGAGGCGGATCGAGACACTCGAACCCGTTGGCGAGGCCAGCGACCGGCAGCGCTGGTACGGCGAGGCCGTCCGAGCCTACGCCCGCACCCTGCAGGTCTCCCCGCCAGACGTGCCGGATCGCCCGGTCGGGGCGGAAGACGATACGCCGCTGGTGCTGCACGCTCGTGCGCTGCTAGCGGTGCTGGGGCGCATCCATTCCCGCACCCAGCCAGCGGCCGAGCTGTTCACCGAGCTGGTCGCCCTGGAACAACGCGGCTGGGCCGCCGACCTGCCGCGTCTGCCTGTGGGGTGTGACGTGGACACACTCGCCGAAGCCCTGACGGTGCTGCTGCTGTCACCGGCCGCCGATGTTGAGGAGGCCGCGACGCTGCTGAGGCGGCTACTTCAGTTCGCCCACGACACTGCTCAGGAATCCCGCATCGCAATTGCCGGCTGGGTGCACCGACGCTACCCACTGGGGCCAGATCACCGGCCCAACTTGGTTCCGCACTTCGTCGCCGAACGCCTGGTCCTTGACACCCTTTGCCGGTGCCCACATCTGCTGCGAGATCAGGATGCTCCTGCCGCGGCGCCGGTGCTAGCTCGCGCCTACACCACGTACGAAGATGCGCTCGAGCAGCTCACCATTCTGCTCGCCCACCAAATCAGCCAGGTTCCTGAAGCGCTGGTCGTAATCCTGGCCACCGGTGTCACCGGCCACCTACTTGACCGCGCTCTGGCAGGTTTGATCACCACCGACGTCGCCGACGACATCCGCGCCCGCGAACGGCTTCTCGAACTCAACCCGCCGGCAGCGTTTCCCCACCTGAGTGCTGCTCATAGCCAGTTACTCGTCACCCAGCACCGCGCACAGGTCGAGTCTGAGCCTAATAGGTATCGTCCTGACCTCGCCGACTCTCTGGTCGGGCTCGGGCACAACCTGTGGACGATCGGGCGGTATCGGGAAGCCCTGGAGGCGACTGAAGAGGCCGTCACGATCTACCGTGGGCTGGCCGACGTCGAGCCTGATCGGTACCTCTCTGACCTCGCCAAGTCCCTGAGGAACCTCGAGGCCAGTCTGGGGGAGGTGGGGCGGCATCGGGAAGGCCTGGAGC
>NZ_JBGDMD010000021.1:0-53999 GCF_041679295.1 Amycolatopsis kentuckyensis
CCCACCACGAACAAGCCCACCACGAACAAGCCCACCACGAACAAGCCCACCACCCCGATGCCCGATTGTGACTACGGCCGGCAGTACCGCGTCAAGGCGGGAAAGATGCCTTGACCCGGCACCGCCGGCCGTGTTCTGGCTTCGGATCGGGGTTGCGGGGAGGCCTGGGTGGGGTGCGGTGCGGGTTGATGCCTGCCCCGCCCTGGCCGCTCTGGCCCGAGAACCCGGCCTTGGCAGCCCTCTCAGCAGGTCTTCAGCGCGTGGACCTTTCGGCCGCCCAGTACCTCGCGGCCGCCGAGTGCGCCCAGTTCCAGGACCACCGACACGCCGTCGACCTCGGCTCCCGCGTCCTCCAGGAGCTTGCCCGTTGCCGCTACCGTGCCGCCTGTTGCCAGGACGTCGTCCAGGATCGCGATGCGCTGGCCCGGCTTCACCACGCCGGCCGGGAGCTCGACCGTCGCCGTGCCGTACTCCAGCGCGTAGTCCACCCGGCCCGCCACCTGCGGTAGCTTGCCCGGCTTGCGGATCAGCACCACGCCGAGGCCGCGGGCGTACCCGACGGCCGCGGCGAGGAGGAACCCGCGGGCTTCCACACCCGCGAGCGCCTCGACACCGGGTTCCAGCGTTTCCGCCAGCGCGTCGGTGACCGCCTTGAACGCGCCCGCGTCCGCGAAGAGCGGGCTCAGGTCGCGGAACAGCACGCCGGGCTCCGGGAAGTCCGGCACCTCGGCGATCAGGCCGAGGGCGTCGTCCAGCTCCACGTCAGCGCTTCCGCTTGCCCGCGGGCTTACCGGACGGGCGCTGCTTCTGGATCCGGGCGGGGACGCTGGCCGCGGCCGCGTACGCCCGCTCCTTGCGCAGCTCCTTCGCCAAGGCGTCGTCGTCCGAGGCGTCGAAGTCCTCTTCGCCCGCGGCCTTGCGCTCCTGGGTGACGCGGCGCTGGCGGACCCGCTCGGCCTGCTGCGCGTACTTCGGGTCGCGCATCTTGAAGTCGACCAGCAGCGGCGTCGCCAGGGCGACCGACGACAGGACGCCGACCAGCGTACCGGTGAGCTGCACCAGCGCGAGGTCCTGCAGTGTGCCCGAACCGAGCAGGACGTACCCGACGATCAGCAGGCCCAGGATCGGCAGCAGCGCGATGAACGCCGTGTTGAACGACCGCATCAGGGTCTGGTTGAGCGCCAGGTTGGCGGCCTCGCCGTAGGTGCGGCGGGTCAGCCCGAGCAGGCCGCGCGTGTTCTCGCGGACCTTGTCGAACACCACCACCGTGTCGTAAAGCGAGAACCCGAGGATCGTCAGCAGGCCGATCACGGTCGCCGGGGTGACCTCGAAACCGATCAGCGAGTACACGCCGGCCGTGACGAGGATGTCGTGCAGCAGCGAGACGAGCGCCGCCGCGGCCATCCGCAGGTCGAAGTAGATCGCCAGGAAGATGACCACCGCGACGAGGAACACGCCGAGCGCGATCAGCGCCTTCTGCGAGATCTCACCGCCCCAGGACGCGCTCACCGCGCTGTCGCTGATCGCCTGCACGCTGGGCTGGCCGTTGGTGCCCTTCGGCCCCAGGTCCTGGAACAGGCCCTGCTTGACCTTCGCGACGTCGGCCGCGTTCAGCGTGTCGGTGCGGATCTGGATGGTCGACGCCGCGCCGGTGCCGACCTTCTGCGCCTCGGCCGCCGGGCGGCCGAGTGCCTTCTCGAACGAGTCCTTCGCCTGCTGCTCGGTGATCACGCCGTGCGTGCCGTTGGCGGGCATCTGGATCTGCGTGCCGCCCTCGAACTCGATGCCGAGGTTGAACCCGCGGATGATCATCGACGCGAGGCACACCAGCACCAGCGCGCCGAAGAAGACGTACCAGCGCTTGCGCTTGCCGACGACGTCGAAGGCGCCGGTGCCGACGTAGAGCCGGTGGAAGACGCTTTCCTTCTTGCCGGGCTTGGCGGCCACCTTGGTGTTGCCTTCGGCGTCCGTGCCCAGTTCTTCGACCCCCACGTCAGGCCTCCTTCACGTTCGCGCGGCCGACCGTGGTCGACTTCTTACGCTGCGAACCCACTTGCTGCACGGCGCCGAGACCGAGGTGCCTCGGATTGGACAGGAACGCGTTCTTCGACGTGGACACCATGGCCACCAGCGGGTGCGTCACCAGGTACACGACGACCAGGTCGAGCACCGTGGACATGCCGAGGGTGAACGCGAAGCCCTGGACGTCGCCGACCGCGATGACGTACAGGATGGCCGCGGCCAGGAAGCTCACCGCGTCCGAAGCCAGGATGGTGCGCCGGGCGCGGACCCAGCCGCGCGGCACCGCGGACCGGAACGTCCGGCCCTCCCGGATCTCGTCCTTGAGCCGTTCGAAGTAGATGACGAACGAGTCCGCCGTGATACCGATGGCGATGATCAGGCCGGCGATGCCCGCGAGGTCCAGCGTGTAGCCGATCCAGCGGCCGAGCAGCACCAGCACCGCGAACACCAGCGCGCCGGACAGGGCCAGCGACAGGATGGTGAGCACGCCGAGCAGCCGGTAGTAGAACAGGCAGTAGATGAAGACGACCAGCAGGCCGATGCCGCCGGCGATCAGGCCGGCCTGCAGCGAGGCCAGACCGAGGGTCGCCGACACCGTCGTGGCGTCCGAAGAAGCGAACGACAGCGGCAGCGAGCCGTACTTGAGGATGTCCGAGAGGTCCTTCGCCTCGGACTGGGTGAACTTGCCGGTGATCTGGGTGTTGCCGTCGAGGATCGCCACCTGGATGTTCGGCGCCGACACGACCTGCGTGTCGAGGACGAACGCGGCCTGCTGGTTGACGTTCTTCGAGGTGAAGTCCGCCCAGATCTTGGTGCCCTCGCTCTTGAAGCTGAGGTTCACCACCCACTGGCCGCGCTGCTGGTCGTAGCCCGAGGTCGCGTCGGCGATCTCGGTGCCCGGCAGGAACTCCGGCTCCAGCAGGTACTTGTAGGTGTCGTGGTCACCGCAGGCGACCAGCGGCAGCTTCGGGTCGTCGTTGCCCTCGAGGGGATCCTTGGCGTTGGGTGCGCAGGTCAGCGCCGCCATCGCCTTCGCGAGCAGGTCCTGGTTCGGGGTGCCGTCGGCGCCGATCAGGTCCTTGTTCTGGCGGACCGCCTTCGCGGCCTGGATCTCCTGCGCGGTCTGCGCGTCCACCGAGCCGTCCGCGGGGGCCGGGGCCTGGCTCGACGCCGGCGGCGGCGTGGTGCTGCTGCTCGGCGGGGCCGGCGTGGTGCTCTGCTGCGGCGCGAGGGCGCCTGCGGCACCGCCACCACCGGCGGCCGGGCTCGACGGCGGCGCGCTCGACGAAGCGGGCGGCGCGGAGCTGCTCGGGGCGCCCGAGGTCGGGGTGCCGGTGGCCGGCGGCGGGGTCGTGGTCTGCGGCGGCACGACCGGCTGGGTCGCGTTCGCGACGACCTTGCGGAAGCCGAGCTTCGCGGTCTTGCCCAGGTTCTTCGCCTGGTCGCCCTGTTCGCCGGGGACGGTGATGACGACGTTGTTGCCGTCGAGGAGGACCTCGGTGCCGCTGACGCCGATCCCGTTGACGCGGCGCTCGATGATCTGGCGCGCCTGGTTCAGGGATTCCCGGGTGGGCTGGCCGCCGTCGGGGGTGCGGGCGGTGAGCGTGACCCGGGTGCCGCCTTGCAGGTCGATGCCCAGCTTCGGGGTCGGCTTGTGGTTGCCGGTGAGGAACACCAGCGCGTACAGCACGATCACGATCAGGGCGAAGAAGGCGAGATAGCGTCCCGGGCGGAGATGCCCGGCCGATGATGCCACGGTGCTTCGGTCTCCTCGGACTGGGTTGCCCCAACTATGCGGTGCCCGCCCGGAGGGTTACCGGGAGGGACTGTGTGCGATTCACTCCCGGGCACGGGTATGACGGCGGACACGCACGCAGCACCGAGACAGTACTCGGTGCTGCGTGAGCCCGGCGTGCGAGGCCACACCGACTTTCGTCGGGCGTTTCCGCGGCCCGCCCCAGGGTGCCGCGGGGGCCTACTTCTTGCCGTGCTCCAGCGGCGGGGCGACCTGAGCCGTGGTCTGCGGCTCCTCGTCCTTGATGCCGGAACTCGTCTCGATGATCGACTCCTCGGCGGGGGCCTCCGCCTCGTCCGCGGTGTCCTCGTCGGTCTCGACGACCGGCTCGACCTTCTCGCGGACCGCCAGCCGCAGCCAGGTGGTGACGACGCCCGGGGCGATCTCGATGTCGATCGTGGTGTCGCCCGAAGCGTCGGCGACGGTGCCGTAGAGACCGGAAGTGGTCATCACGCGGTCACCGGGGGCGATGCTGTTCTGCAGCTCCTGTTGCGCCGCCTGCTGCTTCTTCTGCTTCCGCGTGCTCATCACCAGCGGCACGGCGAGGACGAGCACGAGCAGCAGGGGCAGCAATAGCTGTTGCATGATTCTCCGTTCGACGGACACCGGGCCCAGCCGAAATGTCCGGTTTTTGGGTATGTGCTCCTGTCAAGTGTGCCAGGTACCAGCGCGGACGCCAGCACCCACCCGCCGGTGCGGGCCGTTCAGTCCTGCTCGGACGGCGACGGCCCGCCCTGGTCCGGGCGCCCCGGGAGGTCCGCGGGGGGCACCATGCCGAGGTGTTCCCACGCGGTCGCGGTGGCGACCCGGCCGCGCGGGGTGCGGGCGAGCATACCGGCGCGCACGAGGTAGGGCTCACACACCTCTTCCACGGTGGTCGCCTCCTCCCCCACGGCCACCGCCAGGGTCGAGATGCCGACCGGTCCGCCACCGAACGACCTGGTCAGCGCGGTGAGCACGGCCCGGTCGAGCCGGTCGAGCCCCAGCTCGTCGACGTCGTAGACGGCCAGCGCGGCGCGGGCGACGTCGCGGGTCACCTTGCCGTCGGCGCGGACCTCGGCGTAGTCGCGGACGCGCCGCAGCAGCCGGTTCGCGATCCGGGGCGTGCCGCGCGAGCGGCCGGCGATCTCCGCGCAGCCGTCGCGGTCGATCGGGATCTCGAGGATCGTCGCCGCGCGGCGGACGACCAGCTCCAGCTCGGCGTCGGTGTAGAACTCCATCTGCCCGGTGAAGCCGAACCGGTCGCGCAGCGGGCCGGTCAGCGAACCCGACCGCGTGGTCGCCCCGACCAGCGTGAACGGGGCGATTTCCAGCGGGATGCTGGTCGCGCCCGGGCCCTTGCCGACGACGACGTCGACCCGGAAGTCCTCCATCGCGAGGTAGAGCATCTCCTCGGCGGGGCGGGCGATCCGGTGGATCTCGTCGATGAACAGGACGTCGCCCGGCGCCAGGTTGGACAGCATCGCGGCGAGGTCGCCGGCCCGTTCCAGCGCGGGCCCCGAGGTGATCCGGATGGCCGCGCCCAGCTCCGCGGCGACGATCATCGCCATTGACGTCTTGCCCAGCCCGGGCGGGCCGGAGAGCAGGACGTGGTCGGGCGGCACCCCGCGGCGGCGGGCGCTCTCGAGCACCAGCTCCAGCTGCTCGCGCACGCGCGGCTGGCCGACGAACTCGTCGAGCTTGCGGGGCCGCAGCGTGCCCTCGACGGTGTCCTCGCCGGTCTGGGCCCACGCCGAGAGGGCTTCGTCTTCCTCCACGGCTTCATACTCCACGGCCGCGCCTACCGCTTCCGGCCGAGGGTGGCCAGCGCGGCGCGCAGCACGCTCGCGGTCGTGTGGCCGTCACCGTCGGCGAGGACCTTGTCGACGGACGCCTCGGCCTGCTTGGCCGGGAACCCGAGCCCGGCCAGCGCCTCGACGACCTCCGAGCGGAGCGCGCCGGGCGCGGTGACCGCGGGCGCGTCGCCGGAGCCGAGCGCGGTGACCTTGTCGCGCAGTTCGAGGGTGAGCCGTTCGGCGCCCTTGCGGCCGATGCCGGGCACCGAGGTGAGCACGGTGATGTTGCCTTCGACCAGCGCGGCGCGCAGCTTGTCGGGGTCGAGCACGGCGAGGGTGGCCAGCGCGAGCCGCGGCCCGATCCCGGACACCGTCTGCAGCAGCCCGAACAGCTCGCGCGCGTCGGCGTCGGCGAAGCCGAACAGCGTCAGCGAGTCCTCGCGTACGACCAGCGCGGTGTGCAGCCGGGCTTCTTCGCCGCGGCGCAGGGTCGCCAGCGTCGCCGGGGTCGCCTGCACCGCGAAGCCGACCCCGCCGACCTCGACCACGACGTGGTCCAGGCTGACCGAAAGGACTTCTCCGCGTACGGACGAGATCATCGTGCTGCTCCAGGGTTCTTGGCTTGTTTCGCCGCCGCGGCGAGGCGGGCTTTGTGCGTACGGGCCATCTCGGCCGCCCGGGCTTCGGCTTCGGCGAGCCGGGCCCGCATCGGCTCGCGCCAGAGGTGGCAGATGGCGAGGGCGAGGGCGTCCGCGGCGTCGGCCGGCTTGGGCGCGACCTCGAGGTTGAGCAGCCGCATCACCATGGCCGTGACCTGCGCCTTGTCCGCCCGGCCGGAGCCGCTGACGGCGGCCTTCACCTCGCTCGGCGTGTGGAAGACGACCGGCAGGCCCCGGCGCGCGGCGGCCAGGGCGACGACGCCGCCGGCCTGCGCGGTGCCCATCGCGGTCCGGACGTTGTGCTGGGCGAAGACGCGCTCGACGGCCACGGCCTGCGGCTGGTACTTGTCCATCCACCGCTCGACCTCGTCGGAGATGCCGAGCAGGCGGTGGGCCAGGTCGGCGTCGGGCGGCGTCCGCACGACGTCGACGGCGACGCACCGGACGGCCCGGCCCTTGCCGCCGTCGACCACCCCCAGGCCGCACCTGGTCAGACCGGGGTCGACCCCGAGCACCCGCACCCGCTTTTCCCTCCGCCGCGAACACCAGTTCGAGCCTGCAGGCTACTGGGCGCGTCTGCGGCAGGATGGCAGACATGCCGGAGCCGTCCGATTTCGTCACCCACCTGGGGCTGGCGCCCCTGCCGGTCGAGGGCGGGCGGTGGGCGCAGAGCTGGCGCTCGGCCGCCGGGTCCGCGATCTACTACCTGCTCGCCGCGCCGGAGCGCTCGGCGCCGCACCGGCTGGACCGCACCGAGGTCTGGGTGCACCACGCCGGGGCGCCGGCCGCGATGCTGCTGCTGCACCCGGACGGTTCGGTCGAGCGGCCGGTGCTGGGCACCGACGTCGCCGCCGGCGAGCGGCCGCAGGTCGTCGTGCCGGCGGGGACATGGCAGGCGGCGGTCACGCGCGGTCCGTGGAGCCTGCTGGGCACGGTCGTGGTGCCGCCGTACACCGACGACTGCGTGGAGTTCCGCGCCGCCGCCGACCTGGCTCTGCAGTACCCGGAAGCGGCCGCCGACCTGCGGGAGTTCTAAGGGCCGTCGACGCCCGGGGTCCAGCTTTCCGGGTCGCCGCTCTCGGTGAGCACCAGCTGCCACTGCGCGAAGCCCTCGGGCGCGTCCGGGTGCCAGGGGAACTTGCCCTCCGGCGTCGCGACGATCAGCTGCAGCGCCGGGAAGTCGCCGTCCGGGTAGATCAAGAAGGCCGTGCCGAAGTACTCCGGGTAGTGGCCCTTGTTGACGCGCTCGAGGACGACCGGGACGCCTTCGAAGAAGTCGTCGTAGCGGCGGCCGACCTCGAAGATCTCGCCGTTGGCCGCGCGGTCGACGTAGGCGTCGAGCAGCACCTGGCCCATCTGGTCGGGCAGCCCGACCACGACGGCTTCCGGCACGTGGTGCAGGGCCCACGCGCAGGCGGTGAAGCAGTAGCCGGCACCCTCGTCGTCCCCGGCGACCGTGATGACCGCGTTGCCGCGCTCCTTCGCCTGCGTCTCGATCCATTCGATCAGGCGCAGTTCTTCGGCGGACAGTTCGGCGGTGATGTCGGCGGAGGCGGGGGTCGTCGAGGTCACGGCGCACATTCTGCCTGAGGATCCCGCGGGAACACAGGGCCCGGGCCGGAAAGTTTCCGACCCGGGCCCTGTTTCCTTGCGGAGCAAGGGAAAACTCAGCCGACTTCGGCGAGCACCTCGTCCGAAACGTCGAAGTTCGCGTAGACGTTCTGGACGTCGTCGCAGTCTTCGAGGGCGTCGATCAGCTTGAAGACCTTCTTCGCGCCGTCGGCGTCCAGGGGGACGCTGACGGTCGGGAGGAACGTCAGTTCCGCCGACTCGTACTCGAAGCCGGCCTCCTGCAGGGCCTTGCGCACCGGCACCAGGTCGCCGCCCTCGGAGACGATCTCGAAGCTCTCGTCGAGGTCGTTGACCTCTTCGGCGCCCGCGTCGAGGACCGCCATGAGGACGTCGTCCTCGGTGGCCTCCGCCTTCGGCATGAGCACGACGCCCTTGCGGTTGAACATGTAGGCGACCGAGCCGGGGTCGGCGAGGGAGCCGCCGTTGCGGGTGAGCGCGGTGCGGACCTCCATCGCGGCGCGGTTCTTGTTGTCGGTGAGGCACTCGATCAGCACGGCCACGCCGTTGGGGCCGTAGCCCTCGTACGTGATGTTCTGCCAGTCGGCGCCGCCGGCCTCTTCACCGGCGCCGCGCTTGCGGGCGCGCTCGATGTTGTCCTGCGGGACCGAGTTCTTCTTGGCCTTCTGGATGGCGTCGTAGAGCGTCGGGTTGCCATCCGGGTCGCCACCACCGGTGCCCGTGCGGGCGGCCACCTCGATGTTCTTGATCAACCGCGCGAAGAGCTTGCCGCGCTTCGCGTCGAGGTTGGCCTTCTTGTGCTTCGTGGTGGCCCACTTGGAGTGGCCGCTCATCTCTCCTCCATCTGTTCCGTACCCCGGCCGGGCACCGCGTCTCAGGCTGCCTTCCGCGCGAGGTCGACGAACAGCCGGTGCACCCGCACGTCGGGCGTCAGCTCCGGGTGGAACGCGGTCGCCAGCACCGCCCCCTGCCGGACCGCGACGATCCTAGCGGTGCCGCCGTCCACACCGGGCACGCCGCTGACGGTGGCCAGCACCTCGACGCCGTCACCGGCCTTCTCGACCCACGGGGCCCGGATGAAAACGGCGTGCACTTCGCCTTCGACGCCGGCGAAGTCCAGGTCGGCCTCGAAGGAGTCGACCTGCCTGCCGAAGGCGTTCCGCCGCACGACGACGTCGAGGCCGCCGAGCTGCTGCTGGTCGGGCCGCCCGTCGAGGGTCTGCCGGGCCAGCAGGATCATCCCGGCGCACGACCCGAAGGCGGGCATGCCTTCGGCGATCCGCGCTTTGAGCGGTTCGAGCAGCTCGAAGCTCTCCAGCAGCCGCGACATGGTGGTCGACTCGCCACCGGGCAGCACGAGACCGTCCACTTCAGACAGCTCCCCGACCCGCCGGACGGGCACAGCGCGCGCACCGGCTTCTTCCAGCATGGCGACGTGCTCCCGCACGGCGCCTTGCATGGCGAGCACACCGATGACCGGTTCCGACGACACCCGACCTCCCGAAAGACCTTCCCACCAGCCTAGACGCTCTGTCAGTTCACTTGCGCGGCAGGTCAACCCCGGTCCCGCCGCCCGCCGCCCGGGTCTTGAATGAGTCATTCAGGACCTCCGGAGACCTGAATGAGTCATTCAAGACGTCCGGCACCCCACCGAGCGCCCCAAGGCGGCCTTGGTTGCGTCTCACGCACCCAAGGTGGCCTTCGGTGCGTAAGACGCACCGAAGGCCACCTTGGGACGCTGGCAACCCGCCAACAACGCCTTGTCCGAGCCGCGGCCATCCGAGCCGCCGGCCGAGAGCATCGCCGCGAATGGCGCATTCGCGGCGCCGGAGGTCCCGAAGCGTCATTCGCGACCTCCGCCGGCCGATCAGGGAACCCCGGCCAGCCTCAGCAGCGCCGCCGTCGCCGCCGCGGCCACCACCACCAGCACGAACGGTGCCTTCCGCCACGCCAGCACCCCCGCCACCAGCACCCCGGCCGGCCGGGCGAAGCCGGCGAACCCGTGTCCCTCCGTCAGCGCGCTCACCGCGACCAGCGCCGCCAGCAGCACCACCGCCGCCAGTGCCATCAGCCTCTCCGCCCGCGGCGACAGCTTCACCCGGCTGCGCAGCACCGGCCCGGCGAACCGGAACGCGAACGTCCCCAGTGCCAGCACCGCCGTGCCGACCAGCAGCTCCACCCCGTCCATCAGCTCACCTCCTGCAGTTCCGGCTCCTTCGCCACGGCCCCCACGACGACGCCCGCCAGCGCGAGCAGCACCGGCAGCCCGGCCGGCAGGAACGGCGTCGCGGCCAGCGCGACCACCACGCCGACCAGCACCGGCAGCCGCGCCGCCCGGTCGCGCAGCGACGGCAGCACCAGAGCCAGCAGCACCGCCGGGAACGCCGCGTCCAGGCCGAACACGTCCGTGTCGCTGATCGCCGTCCCCGCGAACGCGCCCGCGACCACGCCGAGGTTCCAGCAGGCGAACAGGCCGATCCCGCACGCCCAGTACGCCGCCCGCCGCCGGCCGACCTCGCGCTGGGCCAGCGCGAACGCCACCGACTCGTCGATCATCAGGTGACTGCCCGCCAGCCGGGCCGCCCACCGCTCGCCGAGCACGTCTCCGATCGCGAAGCCGAACGGCAGGTGCCGCGCGTTCGCCAGCAGCCCGGCGAGCACCGCGGCGAACGGGTTGCCGCCCGCGGCCACGATCCCGATGAACATGAACTGCGACGCGCCGGCGAAGACCAGCAGCGACATCAGCATCGGCAGCCACAGCGGGAAGCCCGAGCTCACCGCGATGGCCCCGTAGGACACCCCCACGAGACAATCGGCCAAGCAGACCAGGCCGATGTCACGGGCCAGGCCCCGATCGAGTGTTCGCCATATCGAACGCATGTGTTCTATGGTGAACACAGGGACCCATGTTCGTCAAGGCGAACAGAACGACCGATGGAGCGAACAGCAATGTCGCAGGAAACGACGGGCGCGCCGCTGGAGATCATCGCGGCGTCCCTGCGTCGCGAACGGACCCGCGCGGGCCTCTCCCTGACCGAGGTCGCGCGCCGCGCCGGGCTGGCCAAGTCGACGCTGTCCCAGCTCGAGTCCGGCACCGGCAACCCCAGCGTCGAGACGCTCTGGGCGCTCGGCGTCGCCCTCGACGTCCCGTTCTCGCGGCTGGTCGAGCCCGAACGGCCGAAGGTCCGCGTCATCCGGGCGGGCAAGGGCCCGACGGTGTTCGCCGAACACGCCGACTACGCGTGCACGCTGCTGTCGGCCTGTCCCCCGTCCGCGCGGCGGGACATGTACCTCATCCGGGCGGAACCCGGGACGCCGCGGCGGTCCGACCCGCACATGACCGGCGTGATGGAGCACATCGTGCTGTGCGCGGGACGCGCCCGGGTGGGCGTGCTGGAGGCCCCGGAGGAGCTGAACCCCGGCGACTACATCTCCTACCCGGGCGACGTCCCGCACATCTTCGAAGCCCTCGAGCCGGGCACTTACGGCGTCGAGATCTCCGAGTACGTCTAGCGGATCACCAGCCGCGCTCGGCGAGGCGGTGGGGCTCCGGGAGCTCCTCGACGTTGATGCCGACCATGGCCTCACCCAAGCCGCGCGAGACCTTCGCGAGCACGTCCGGGTCGTCGTAGAACGTCGTCGCCTTGACGATCGCCTCGGCGCGCTGGGCCGGGTTGCCCGACTTGAAGATGCCCGAGCCGACGAACACGCCCTCGGCGCCGAGCTGCATCATCATCGCCGCGTCGGCCGGGGTGGCGATGCCGCCCGCGGTGAACAGCACCACCGGGAGCTTGCCGTTCTGCGCCACTTCGCGAACCAGCTCGTACGGCGCCTGCAGCTCCTTCGCCGCGACGAACAGCTCGTCCTCCGGCAGCGACGTCAGCTTTCGGATTTCGGCGCGGATCTTACGCATGTGTGTGGTCGCGTTGGAGACGTCGCCGGTGCCGGCCTCGCCCTTGGAGCGGATCATCGCCGCGCCCTCGGTGATCCGGCGCAGGGCCTCGCCCAGGTTGGTCGCGCCGCAGACGAAGGGGACGGTGAAGGCCCACTTGTCGATGTGGTTGGCGTAGTCGGCCGGGGTGAGCACCTCGGACTCGTCGATGTAGTCGACGCCGAGGGACTGCAGCACCTGCGCCTCGACGAAGTGGCCGATGCGGGCCTTCGCCATCACCGGGATCGAGACGGTCTCGATGATGCCGTCGATCAGGTCGGGGTCGCTCATCCGCGCGACGCCGCCCTGGGCGCGGATGTCGGCGGGCACGCGCTCCAGCGCCATGACCGCGACCGCGCCGGCGTCTTCGGCGATCTTGGCCTGCTCGGCGGTGACCACGTCCATGATCACGCCGCCCTTGAGCATCTCGGCCATGCCGCGCTTCACCTTGGCGGTGCCGGTGACGGACTGGACGGTGCCGCCGGTGGCGGTGGTCTGCTGCTCGGACACGACGAGGCCTTTCGACACGAAATCGGGGGGGGGGGTACGCATCCGAGGGTAGGTCCGTGGTGGACCCTTCAAGCAGGCCAGTACGCGGGTATCTCAGGAGTCCACTTCCGGCACCCCCGCGACCAGGACTTCCGCAGCCCGCGTGCGTGCGTAGAGCACGTGACGTCCGGCACGGTGCCCGCTGACCAGGCCCGCGGCCTTCAGGATGCCCAGGTGCTGCGACACCGCCCCGGCGCTGAGCCGGGTCCGGCGGGCGAGCTCGGCGGTGGACGCCGGCGCGGTCAGCTCGGTCAGCAGCATGGCCCGGCCGCGGCCGACGACGGCGGCCAGCGCGCCGGGCGCGGTGGCGGTGCCGGTCTCCCAGAGCGTGGCGATCCCGCGCGGCGGGTAGCGCAGCACCGGCTGCCACCGCGGGTCGGTCTTCGAGAACACCCGCGGCCAGACGAACGCCGAGGGCACGAGCACCAGGCCGCGCCCGTCGAGCGGCACGGCCGCGTGCAGGTGGCGGTGCGCGACCGTGAGCGTGCCGCCCTGCCAGCGGACCAGCGGCGTCAGGTCGTTGAACAGCTCCGCGGCCCCGCCCTGGGCCAGCATCCGCGACCGGTGCAGCACGTCGGCCTCGAGCAGTGCGCGGATGCGCGGCCAGTCGGGCGCGAGCACGAGGTCCCAGTACCGCTCCATCAGCGTCGCGAGCCGGTCGAGCCCCGCCTCGGGCTCGCGGTGGAAGCGGTTCAGCGCGGGCGTGCGCGGCCCGGCCATCGCGTCCAGCTCGCGCCGGACGACCCGGGGCGGCACGTCGCGCAGGTCCGCGAGCTCGTCGGCGAGCTCGGGCAACGGCGTCGACGGCGTGGCGGCGAGGAAGCCGGGCAGGTGCCGCAGCGGGACGAGCTCGCGCAGCAGCCCGATGTCCAGCCCGGCCGCGTCGAGCGCGGCGGTGGCCCGCTTGACCCACGGCAGGTGCAGCGCGTGCTCCCCCGGCTGGTTCAGGACGCGGACGCTCGCCACGACCTCCCACGCCGGGGAGAACGCGAACCGGGTGTGCGCCAGGTCCTCTGTGGAGAATGCCAGGTCGAGCACGCGCTGCCTCTCTGCCGAGTGCCGCGGAGCTTACGTCTCTCCGATATGGACAGTCGAGCGGGGCGCCGAAAGCCCTTGCGGGAAAGCGAAAATTCCTCGCGGGTCATACTTCCGGGCGATCGCGAGCAGCCTCGGCAGGTTCACCCCGTAGTAGGCCTCCGCCCAGTGCGGCATCTCCGGGTCGAGGTAGTTGACGTAGCCGGTGCGGCCGAACTCCGGCCCGAGCCCGTCGCGCACCGCGGCGAGCGACCGCCGCGCGCCGGCCTCCCCGCCTTCTTCGGGCGCCGCGCCGTGCAGGAACTGGAGGCTGGCGAGCGCACTCCGGTACGGGAAGGCCGTTTCCCGAGCGCCGACGCGCGCGATGGCGCCGCCCGCCGAGTCCACGATCGTGCGGACGCCGGGGTCGCGGGTCAGCACGCCGACCACCGCGCCCGGGTCCGCGAGCGGCCGGGTCAGCATCCGCGACGTGCCGATGTAGGTCCCCCGGTCCGCGGCCGCCGACGGCCGGGACTCCTGGTCGTCGAACGAGCGCATCGCGCTCAGGTGGTCCTCGACCGCCTCCTCCCACTTCGTCGGCGCGGTGCCGACGCGGCGGACGAGGTCTTCGAGCAGCGCGTGCATCCGCGCGCGCGGGCCGAGGAAGGTGCCGCCGAGCGAAGCCTCGTTCCAGGCCAGGCCCATCCCCGACCACAGCTCGTCCGGCGCCGCCGGCTGCCACTCCTGCCACGCGGCGAGCAGCGCCGCCCCGGCGGCGGGCGGGAACTGGAGGGCGAAGGTGGCGACGTCGGCGACCGGCACCGTCCGGAAGGTGAAGCCGGTGACGATCCCGAAGTTGCCGCCACCGCCGCCGCGCAGCGCCCAGAACAAGTCCGGCTCGGCGGTCGCCGACACCGTCCGCACCCGCCCGTCGGCCGTGACGATCCGCGCCGCTTCCAGGTGGTCGCACGTCAGCCCGTACTTCCGGTCGAGCACGCCGACCCCGCCGCCGAGGGCGAGCCCGGCGATGCCGACCGTGCCGCAGCTGCCCGCCGGCAGGACCCGGCCGGCCGCGGCGAGCGTCGTCGAGATCGGGCCCAGCCGGGCTCCGGCGCCGACCGCCGCGCGACCGTCCGGACGCACCTCGATGCCGGAAAACCGGCTCAGGTCCACGACGATCCCGCCGTCCACTGTGGAATAGCCCGGATAGCTGTGCCCACCGCTGCGGGCCGCCACCGGCAGGCGGTGGCGCGCGGCGAAACCGACGGCCTCCTGGACGTCTTCGACGCGCGCGGCACCGACGACGGCGGCCGGCGTCCGGTCGTCGTACATCGTGAAGAAACCCTGCTTGGCCTCGGGATAGCCCGGGTCGCCCGGCCGGAAGAGCGGCCCCGAGAGCCGCTTCCGCAGCCGTTCCCAGTCGTCCGGCGGCGGCCACCCCGCCAGGCCCGCCACCGGCACCGCTCCGGAAATCCGCAAGAAAGCCCGCCTGTCCACGTCACTCCCCCTGCCCCGTGTCCCCCCGGGCATTCGGCTGGTCCCGGGGGCCCTGCCTTGCCGTGACCAGGGTAGCGGGTGTGTGATCGAGGACACATCCCGTACACGAGCCGTTCGCCGAGGAGTCGTCATGGCAGACAAACAAGCCAAGAACGCCGACACCGGGGCCGCCGTCGCTGTGGACGACCCCGCCAAGGTCCGCAACGTCGTGCTCGTCGGCCCGTCCGGCTCGGGGAAGACGACCCTCACGGAGGCCTTGCTCGCGGCGTCCGGCACCGTCCCGCGCGCGGGTTCGGTGGTCGAGGGGACGACGGTGTGCGACCACGACCCGGCGGCGGTGCGCCAGCAGCGGTCGGTCGGCCTCTCCGTCGCGCCGGTGCTGCACCAGGGCCACAAGATCAACCTGATCGACACGCCCGGGTACGCCGACTTCGTCGGGGAACTGCGGGCCGGGCTGCGCGCGGCCGACGCGGCGCTGTTCGTCGTCTGCGCCGCCGAGGGCGTCGACGCGGCGACGGTCGCGGTGTGGGAGGAGTGCGCGGCGGTCGGGATGCCGCGCGCGGTCGTCGTCTCCCGGCTCGACCACCACCGGGCCGACGCGATGGCCGAGATCGCCGCCTGCCAGGCCGCGTTCGGCGACGGCGTGCTGCCGCTGTACCTGCCCGCGGGCAACGGCCTGGTCGGGCTGATCACCCAGCGGTACTTCGACTACTCCGGCGGGCACCCGCCGAAGCTCGGCGAACCGGACCCGGCCGACCTCGAGCGGATGGCCGAGGCCCGCAACGAGCTGATCGAAGGGATCATCGCCGAGAGCGAGGACGAGTCCCTGATGGACCGCTACCTCGCCGGCGAGGAGATCGCCGAGGAAACCCTCATCGCCGACCTCGAAACCGCCGTCGCGCGCGGGTCGTTCCACCCGGTGATCCCGGTGTGCGCGACCAGCGGGATCGGCCTGGCCGAGGTGCTCGACGGGATCGTCCGCGCGTTCCCCTCGCCCCTGGAGCACAAGCCACCCGACGTCACGACGCCGGACGGCGCGGAGCACGCCGCCATCACCGCCGACCCCGCGGGCCCCCTCGCCGCGGAGGTCGTCCGGACGGCCGTGGACTCCTACGTCGGCCGGGTGTCCCTCGTCCGGGTGTTCTCCGGGACGCTGCGGCCCGAGCGGCCAGTGCACGTGTCCGGGCACGGCCTCGCCGAACGCGGCCACGAGGACCACGACGCCGACGAGCGCGTCGCGCACCTCTACTCCCCGCTCGGCGCGAACCTGCGCGAAGTGCCCTACTGCGTCGCGGGCGACCTCTGCGCGCTGACGAAGGTCGGCTCGGCCGAGACCGGCGACACCGTCTCCTCGCCGGACGAGCCGCTGCTGATGGAACCGTGGGCGATGCCGGAGCCGCTGCTGCCGGTGGCGGTGGTCGCGAAGACCCGCAGCGACGAGGACACCTTGGCGCGCAACCTTTCCCGCCTGGTCGCCGGCGACCCGACGCTGCGGCTGGACCGCAACGCCGAGACCGCCCAGCTAGTGCTGTGGTGCATGGGCGAGGCGCACGCCGACGTCGTCCTCTCGCGGCTGCGGGCCGGCGGCGCGGACGTCGAGACCGAACCGGTGAAGGTCAGCCTGCGCTCGACGTTCACCAAGCCGGCCAAGGGACACGGGCGGCACGTGAAGCAGTCCGGCGGGCACGGCCAGTTCGCCGTCTGCGACATCGAGGTCGAGCCGCTGCCGCGCGGCGGCGGGTTCCAGTTCGTCGACAAGGTCGTCGGCGGCTCGGTGCCCCACCAGTTCATCCCGAGCGTCGAGAAGGGCGTGCGGGCCCAGCTGGCGCGCGGGCTGGCCGACGGGCACCCGGTGGTCGACGTGAAGGTGACGCTGGTCGACGGGAAGGCCCACAGCGTCGACTCCTCCGACGCGGCGTTCCAGACGGCGGGTGCTTTGGCGTTGCGCGAGGCGGCGGCAAACGGGCACATCACGATGCTGGAGCCCCTGGAGGAGGTGGCGATCCGGCTGCCGGACGAGCACCTCGGCACGGTGCTGGGCGACCTGTCCTCGCGCCGGGGCCGGGTGCTGGGCACCGAGGCCGGCGACGGCGGCCGGACGGTGATCCGGGCGGAGGTCCCGGCGACGGAGCTGGTGCGCTACCTGATCGACCTGCGCTCGATGACGTCGGGCACGGCGACGTTCACCCGTCGCCACGCCCGCTTCGAGCCGATGCCGGAAGGGATGGCGGTCCACTGACCCGGTCGTGAGTGAGAAACAGTGTTCTAACACTGTTTCTCACTCACGACCGGGTCAGAAGTCGAAGCCGCCGGGGCGGTTGTTGCGGTCGGCCAGGAGACCGGCCAGGGTCGCGATGGCGATCTCCGGCGGCGTGCGCGAGCCGATGTTCAAGCCGACCGGCCGGTGCACGCGCGCGATGTCGTCGTCGGTCACGCCCAGCCCGCGCAACGCGGCCACGTGCGGACCGGGGTGCCGCGGGTTGCCGAGCACGCCGATCCAGCGCGGGTTCCCGCCGAGCGCCGCCTTCAGCACCTCGCCGAGCTCGGGCCGGTGGTGGTCGGTGACGACGACGTCCGCGGACGCGTCGAGCGGCGGCAGCGTCGTGTCCGCCTCGATGCCGTCGGGGACGTCGGTGGCGCGCGCGGCGTCCGGCTCGAACAGCGCCACGTGGTAGCCGAGGTCGCGGGCGAACTTCAGCAGGTACCGCGAAACCGGCGACGCGAACACCGCCACCAGGGTCCGCACACCGGGGTCCGCCTCGGCCGTGCCGTGGGCGACGTCGCAGGTCTCGCTCATGCCGCCCAGTCTGTCAGCTTCAGATCTCTTCGAGCACGCTCAGCCGGAAGTGGAACGTCGACGTCCGGCCCTCGACGATCACCAGGTACCCGCCGGCCCCGCGCAGGACCTTCCGCGACTTCGGCGCCCACGGGTAGGCTGGCTCGTACTCCCGCGCGAGCCGCAGCGCATCGGCTTCCGCCGTCTCCTGGTCGGCGCAGGAGAACGTCTCCGACAGCGACCAGTTCCGATCCGAGCCGCGCTGTTCCTCGACGACCACCCACCAGCTCATTCGGGTGCCGCCACGGTCTCGCCGAGCGTGACGCGGAAGTGGAACGTCGCGGTCCGGCCGGTCGCGATGACGAGGTAGCCGTCGCCGACCCGCAGGACCTTGCGCTCCTTGACCCCCGACGGGTGGACGGGTTCGTGCTCGAACGCGAGCCGCCGGGCCACCTCGTCGGCGTGGGCGCGGTCGCCGCCCGCCGGCTTCGTCTTGGTGACGTTCCAGGCGCGGGCGTCCCCGCCGCCGCGCTGCTCTTCGACGACCACCCACCACATGTCAGACCTCCGGTTCGGCGAACTCGAAGTACTCCGGCAGCGGTGCCGTCCCCGCCAGCCGGAAGTACCGCACCTTGCGCCGCCGCCGCAGGCGCAGCGTGTCGCGGACGGCGTCGTTGTGGACGCGGCGCGCGATCACCACCCGGTGCTCGGCGTCGGTCAGCTCCTCGGCCAGCTCGGCGGGCAGGCCCGTCCGGTCGACGCGGCTCAGCTGCAGCGTCAGGTCGCCTTCTTCGGCCTCGCGGTCCGCGCGCGGCGCCGCTTCCGCGCGTTCGGCCGACGTCCGCAGCTCGGTGTCGCCCAGCACCACCGCGACCGCGCGGGCGACCACCGCCCGGCGGGCCAGCGCGGCGTCGAGCGCGGCCCAGCCCGCGTCCATCCGGACGTGCAGGCGGTCGAGCCGGTTCGCCGTCGCCACCAGGAAGAGCCCGCCCAGCACGACGACCAGCGCCAGCAGGGGAAGCAGCCAGCCGAGCACGCTCACCGGGCCGGCTCCCGCTCCGGCGCCGCGACGCGCCGCGGGTCGGCGGCCACGGCCGTCTCGTAGACCCGCAGCACCTGCGTGGCCACCACCGACCAGTCGAACATCGTGACGCGCTCCCCCGCCGCCGCGGCCAGCGACGCCCGGCGCGCCGGGTCGCCGAGCAGCTCGCGCAGCCCGTCCGCGAGGGCCGCGGGGTCACCGGTTTCGACGAGCATCCCGGCGTGGCCGTCGTCGAGCACCCGGCGGAACGAGTCGAGGCCGCTGGCCAGCACCGGGGTCCCGGCCGCCATCGCCTCGGTGAGGATCATCCCGAAGCTCTCGCCGCCGGTGTTGGGCGCGCAGTAGACGTCGACGCTGCGCAGCGCCTGGGCCTTCACGACGTCGTCGGCCTGCCCGAGCAGCTCCAGGTGCGGCGCCAGCTCGGGGCCGGCGTCGCGGCGCAGCTGGTCTTCGTCGCCGCGGCCGACCACCACGAGCCGCAGGTCCTCGAACTCCGGCAGGATCCGCCGCAGCGCTTCCAGCAGCACGCCCATGCCCTTGCGCGGCTCCCCGAACCGGCCGACGAACCCGACCGTGCCGCCGGCCCGCGGGTAGCCCGGCAGCGGGGTCGCCGAGGAGAAGAACTCGACGTCGACGCCGTTGGGGATCTCCACGGCGTCGCCGCCCGCGTGCTCTACCTGGACCCGGCGGGCCAGGGCGGACACCGCGATCCGCGCGGTGATCTTCTCCAGCAGGGGCCGCAGCACCGGCTGGAACGCCGAGAGCGTGCGCGAGCGCGTGGTCGCGGTGTGGAACGTCGCCACGATCGGGCCGTCGGCGATGAGCAGCGCGAGCAGGGAGAGGCTCGGCGCGGCGGGCTCGTGCAGGTGCAGGACGTCGAAGTCGCCGTCGCGGATCCAGCGCCGGACGCGCGCGTAGGACACCGGGCCGAACTGCAGCCGCGCGACCGAGCCGTTGTACGGGATGCCGAGCGCCTTGCCGGCGGGGTGGACGAACTCCGGGAGTTCGGCGTCTTCGTCGGCGGGCGCCAGCACGGACACCTGGTGGCCGCGGGCGAGCAGCGCCTTCGTCAGGTCGATCACGTGCCCCTGGACCCCGCCGGGCACGTCGAACGAGTAGGGGCAGACGATCCCGATCCGCATCGGGCGCGCGCCCACGTCTAGCTCGCTTCCTCGAGGCTGACCCGCTCGCCGGCCTCGAGGTCGGCGGGCCAGAACTTCTGCAGCATGTGCCAGTCGGCCGGGTGCGCGGCGATGTCGCCGGCGAAGATGTCGGCCAGCGCCTGGGTGGCGGCCGCGACCTCGGCGCGTGCGGTGACGCGGATGCGCGGGTGCAGCCGGATCTGCCAGCCGTCCTCGGTGAACCAGCAGCCGGCCGGGATCAGCGCGGCACCGGTCGTGGCGGCCAGCCGCGCCGGGCCGCCGGGGAAGCGGGCCGGCTCGCCGAAGAACTTCACCGGGATCCCGCTGGTCGTCAGGTCGCGGTCGCCGACCAGGCAGACGGCCTTGTTCTCGCGCAGCCGCTTCAGCAGTACGCGCATCGCCGAGCTGTCGCCGGTCAGCGGCACGATCTCGAAGCCGAGCGACTCGCGGTACTCGACGAACCGGCGGTAGAGCGACTCGGGCTTCAGCCGCTCGGCGACCGTGGTGAACCCGCCGAGGTAGTCGGCGAGCCAGACGCCGGCGATGTCCCAGTTCCCGCTGTGCGGCAGCGCCATCACCGCGCCGTTGCCCTCGGCGAGCGCGGCGTCGAGGTTCTCCACGCCGGTGATGGAGGCCGCGACCTTGGCGCTGACCTCCTTCTGGTCCATCGACGGCAGCCGGAACGTCTCGTGCCAGTACCGGGCGTACGAGCGCATCGCGCGGCGGGTCAGCTCGTCCATTTCGACCGGGTCGGCCTGCGGCACGACGCGGGCGAGGTTGGCCCGCAGCTGCCGCACGCCGCCGCCGTCGCGCCGGACGGCGAGGTCCGCGCCGAGCGAGAAGACCGTGCCGCCGAACCCCGGAGGCAGCCAGCCGGCCAGCTTCCACCCGGCCGCGTAGCCGAAGGCGCTCAGCCGTTCCGACAGCGCACTCATGCCGGCTGCTCCCCCGCGGCGGCTTCGCGAGCCGCCTTCGCCACCGCCGCGAAGCGCTGCCCCAGGGTGATCACGGAGCCGGCGGCCAGCAGCCAGAGCGTCACGTCCACGGTGTACGGGATGCCGAAGCCGTGCAGGCCGGTGCCGACGAGGGCGATGATCAGCCGCTCGGCGCGTTCGACGAGCCCGCCGTCCACCGGCAGGCCGGAGGCGTCGGCGCGGGCCTTGACGTAGGAGATGACCTGGGCGAGCACCAGGCACAGCAGCGCCGCGGCGGCGGCCGGGTGGTTGTCGTCGACGACGAAGCACCACCAGGCGATCGCGGCGAACAGCGCGCCGTCGACCAGCCGGTCGCACGTCGCGTCGAGCACCGCGCCGAAGGGCGTGCCGTAGCCGCGGGCGCGGGCCATGGCACCGTCGAGGATGTCGAGCATGGCGAAGCCCCACACCGTGAAGGTGCCCCAGAGCAGGTAGCCGTTCGGGAAGAAGACGAGGGCGCAGACGATCGCGCCGGCGGTGCCGAACACGGTCATCACGTTCGGGGTCAGCCCGGCGCGGACCAGCGCCTGGCCGATCGGGTCGGTGACGCGGGAAACGGAGGCACGCGCGAAGATATTGAGCATCGGTTCGTCTGAGGCACCTGGCTACGAGGGTCGGGTGGGCGAATGCAGCCTATCCACCCGCTCCGGTGAACCCGACGCGCCGCCCCGGCTCAGCCCGATTTCGGCAGCGCGACGACGTCGGCGCGGTACTCGCGCGCCTCCTCGGCGGCCTGCGCGGCGGCGCACTTCGGCGAAAGCCGCTGCCGGATGGCGGCGCTGATTTCCCCGAGCGCGGTGACCTGCTCGGGCGTCAGCGGGTCGAAGAGGCTCTCGCGGACGGCCTCGACGTGCCCGGGCGCGGCCGCCTCGAGCGCGGCGAAACCTTCGTCGGTGAGGACGGCCCAGGCCCCGCGCTTGTCCGTCGGGCAGGCTTCGCGGCGCACCCAGCCGTTGGCTTCCAGGCGCGCGACGGCGTGCGAGAGCCGGCTTCGCGACGCCTGGCGGGCGTCGGCGAGCTCGCTCATCCGCAGCCGGCGGCCGTCGGCCTCGGAAAGCGCGACGAGGACCTCGTAATAGGTGTGCGGCATGCCCGAGTCGTGCTGCAGCTGGCCTTCGAGGTGCGCGCTGAGCATGCGGGTGGCCGCGTTGAACTCACGCCAGACGCGCTGCTCGTCGTCGCTGAGCCATCGGGTTTCGGACATACCCCCATCATACCCTCGGTTGAACACTCAATAAGGGCTTTCCGGGTGCGCCGAATCGGTGCTCACCAGGCGTCGGCCAGCAGGTCCCGCGTTTCGCCCAGCAATTGCGGCAGCACCTTCGTCTGCCCGATGATCGGCATGAAGTTCGCGTCGCCGCCCCACCGCGGCACCAGGTGCTGGTGCAGGTGCGCCGCGATGCCCGCGCCCGCGATCACGCCCTGGTTCAGACCGATGTTGAACCCGTGCGCGCCCGACACCGCACGGATCACCTTCATCGCGTGCTGGGTGAACTCGGCGACCTCGCGCGTCTCCTCGACCGTCAGCTCGGTGTAGTCCGCGACGTGCCGGTACGGGACCACCATCAGGTGCCCCGGGTTGTACGGGTACAGGTTCAGCACCGCGTACACCGTTTCGCCGCGCGCGACGATCAGGCCCGTCTTGTCGTCCAGGGACGGGATGCGGCAGAACGGGCAGCCGGTGTCCTCGTCGTTCTCCGGCTTGTCCTGGCCCTTGATGTAGGCCATCCGGTGCGGGGTCCAGAGGCGCTGGAACGCGTCCTGGACCCCGATGCCCTGCTGCTCGACGAGCTCGGGACCCTCGCTCACCGAACGACCGTCTCCAGCGCGTCGGCCGACGGCGACGCGTTTTCGCGGCGCTCGACCCAAGCCGCGATCGCCTCGACCGCCTTCGCCACCGGCACGCCGTTGATCTGGCCGCCGTCGCGGAAGCGGAACGACACCGCGCCCGCCTCGACGTCCTTCGCGCCGGCCAGCAGCATGAACGGCACCTTCTGCGTGGTGTGCGTCCGGATCTTCTTCTGCATCCGGTCGTCGCTCGCGTCGACCTCGGCGCGGATACCCTTGGCGCGCAACGCCTTCTCGACGTCCTGCAGGTACTCGACCTGGTCGGCGGTGATCGGGATGCCGACCACCTGCACCGGCGAGAGCCACGCCGGGAACGCGCCCGCGTAGTGCTCGGTCAGCACGCCGAAGAAGCGCTCGATCGAGCCGAACAGCGCGCGGTGGATCATCACCGGCGTCTGGCGCGAGCCGTCCGGCGCGGTGTACTCGAGCTCGAACCGCTTGTTCTGGTTGAAGTCCAGCTGGATCGTCGACATCTGCCAGGTACGGCCGATCGCGTCCTTGGCCTGCACCGAGATCTTCGGGCCGTAGAAGGCGGCGCCGCCCGGGTCCGGGACCAGCTCGAGGCCGGAGTCGACAGCGGCCTGCCGCAGCGTTTCGGTGGCCTCCTCCCACTCCCAGTCCTCGCCGATGAACTTGTCGGAGTCACCGCGGGTGGACAGCTCGAGGTAGAAGTCGGAGAGGCCGTAGTCGGCGAGGAGGTCGAGGACGAACTTGAGCAGCGACCGCAGCTCGCCCGGCATCTGCTCCTTGGTGCAGTAGATGTGTGAGTCGTCCATCGTCAGCCCGCGCACGCGGGTGAGGCCGTGCACGACGCCCGACTTCTCGTAGCGGTAGACGGTGCCGAACTCGAACAGCCGCAGCGGCAGCTCGCGGTAGGACCGCCCGCGCGAGCGGAAGATCAGGTTGTGCATCGGGCAGTTCATGGCCTTGAGGTAGTAGTTCTCCTCGTCGAACTGCACCGGCGGGAACATCGTGTCCGCGTAGTACGGCAGGTGGCCGGAGGTGTGGAACAGCTCGCCCTTGCTGATGTGCGGGGTGTTCACGAACTCGTAGCCGGCCTCTTCGTGGCGGCGGCGCGAGTAGTTCTCCAGCTCGCGGCGGATGATGCCGCCCTTCGGGTGGAACACCGGCAGGCCGGAACCGATCTCCTCGGGGAAGGAGAACAGGTCGAGCTCGGCGCCGAGCTTGCGGTGGTCGCGGCGCTCGGCCTCGGCGATGCGCTCGAGGTGGGCGTCCTGCGCCTCGGTGGACTCCCACGCGGTGCCGTAGATCCGCTGCAGCTGCGGGTTCTTCTCGCTGCCCCGCCAGTACGCGGCGGCGACGCGGGTCAGCTTGAACGCCGGGATGAACTTCGTCGTCGGCACGTGCGGGCCGCGGCAGAGGTCACTCCAGACACGTTCCTTGGTGCGCGGGTCGAGGTTGTCGTAGATGGTGAGTTCACCCTCGCCGACCTCCATCACCTCGGAGGTGTCCACTTCGGACTTGAGGTCGACGAGTTCGAGCTTGAACGGCTCGTCCGCCAGTTCCTTCTTCGCCTCGTCCACGGAGTCGAAAACGCGCCGCGAAAACTGCTGGGCGCCCTTCACGATCTGCTTCATGCGCTTTTCGAGCGCCTGGAGGTCTTCCGGCGTGAACGGCTTGTCGACGGCGAAGTCGTAGTAGAAACCGTCCTTCACCGGCGGGCCGATGCCGAGCTTGGCGTCCGGGAACTGCTGCTGCACGGCCTGGGCGAGCACGTGCGCCGCCGAATGCCGGATGACGCTGCGGCCGTCCTCGGTGTTCGCGGCGACCGGCTCGACCTCGGCGTCGGCTTCGGGAGCCCAGGCGAGGTCGCGCAGCTTCCCGTCGGCGTCGCGCACGACGACGATCGTGTCCTCGCCCTTGGTCGGCAGGCCGGCTTCGCGGACCGCCGCGCCCGCCGTAGTGCCCGCCGGTACCACCACACGGGAGGCGGCCACGGGGGAAACGGGGGGCGACTGGGACACGATCGGCTCCTCAAGCTGGAGTGACAAAGATGACGCCGTCGATGCTAGTCGGCGGCGTCTTCGGGCCTCACGCGCGTGGCGCGAACGCCGGACGGGCCGCCTCCGGCTCCGGAGACGGCCCGTCCGATCGAGGATCAGAGGGTTTCGACGACCTGGTCGAAGTCCAGCCGCGGCAGGCGGTCGAACCACGGGTTCTCCCCCGGCTTGCCGACGTTGACGACGACGAGCGAGCGCCACTTCTTGTCCGCGAAGAACTCGTCGTCGACGCCCTGGGCGTCGAAGCCGGTCATCGGGCCGGCGGCCAGCCCGGCGGCGCGGACGCCGATGATGAAGTAGCCGACCTGCAGCAGCGAGTTCAGCTTCGAGAACTCGACGCGGCCCTGCTCGTCGGAGAAGTTGTCCTTCACCTGCGGGGCGTGCGGGAAGACCTGCGGGATGTTCTCGTGGAAGTCGACGTCCGCGGCCAGCACGACGGTCAGCGGCGCGGCTTCGGTCTTGTCCCGGTTGCCCGGCGCCATGTGCGGCAGCAGGCGGGCCTTCGCCTCGGCGGTCCGGAGCACCAGCGCGCGCAGCGGCTGGGTGTTCAGCGACGTCGGGGCCCACTTGACGAGGTCGTAGATCGCGCGGACCTGCTCCTCGGTCACCGGCTCGGAGCTGAAACTGTTGGCCGTGCGCGCCTCGCGGAACAGGAGGTTCTGGACGTCCGCGGGAAGCTCGAGGGCCTCGGTCTGCTCGGCAAAGGTGGTCATGGGGCTGGATTCCTTCCGTTGGGTCGGTTACCCCGTCCAACCAGGTTGAGCGTTGAACTATTTCGCGTTCAACCATGCCGGTCCGGTGAAGTGGATCACAACGGTGACGCGGCGGTCACAGTCCGCGAGCAGCGGTCAGCCGATGGGTGCGGGCAACCGCGGCGAACGGCGCATCCCGGCGGCGCGGCGGGCGCAGGGGCCGCGTGGCGAACAGAGGTGCCCCGGCGGCCTGACGGGCTGTTCAGCGGGGGACGTGGTCGCGAACCGGGGCTGGAGCCGGTCGCGCTTCGCAGCCGCGGCCCGGTTTTGACGGCCGGGTTTTGCACTCGCCCGGCAGCACCCTCGGCAGGGGTGGCCGCCTCGCCCGCGGTCCGGTCCGGATGGCCGGCCGGGTGGGGTCGGGTCCGGCCCGGCGACCCGGTGAGGTGCCCCGCCGCGGTCGGGTCCGGCCCCGCGGCCGAGTGGGGTCCCCCGCCGCAGTCGGGTCCGGCCCGGCGGCCGGAGCAATTTCCCCCGGAGGCGTCGGGTGCCCTGCATCCCACAGCGCGCCCCTGGAACGCGAACACGGCCGCCGACCCCCCTCGGCGGGGATCGGCGGCCGTGGTGCGCGATGCGCGGCCGGAACGGGTCAGTAGGCGCCCTGCCCGCCCATCACCGCGCGGAACGTCTTCCACAGGATCACCAGGTCGAGCGCCAGCGACCAGTCCTCGACGTACCGCAGGTCGAGCCGGATGCTCTCGGCCCACGTGAGGTCGCTGCGGCCGCTCACCTGCCAGAGCCCGGTCAGGCCCGGCTTCACCAGCAGCCGGCGGCGGGCGTCGGGGGCGTACTGCGCCGTCTCCTCCGGGAGCGGCGGCCGCGGGCCGACGAGCGACATCTTCCCGGACACGACGTTGAACAGCTGGGGCACCTCGTCGAGCGAATACCGGCGCAGGAAACCACCCACGCGGGTGATCCGCGGGTCGCGCTTCATCTTGAACAGCGGGCCCGCTCCCTCGTTGTCCTGCTCGAGGGTCTTCCGGATTTCGTCGGCGTTCGTGACCATCGTGCGGAACTTGAGCATGGTGAACGTCGCGCCGTCGCGGCCGACGCGGCGCTGGCGGTAGATCACCGGGCCGCGGTCGTTGAGCTTGATCGCCAGCGCGATCGCGAGCAGCAGCGGGGAAAGCAGCGTCAGCAGGAACGCCGACCCGGCGCGGTCGACGATCTCCTTCACCACGCGGCGGCCGCCGGTGAACATCGGGGCCGTGACGCGCAGCAGGGGCATCCCGAGCACGCCGGTGACGTTGAGGCGGGGTCCCGCGACCTCCATCAGCACGGGGGCCACGACCATCTCCGCGCCGGTGCCTTCCATGTCCCAGGCCAGGCGCTGCAAGCGCTTCGGCGTCCAGTACTGGTCAGCGGTGATCGCGACGACGCGGTAGCCGCCGCGCCGCACGTAGCGGGACAGTTCCTCGAGCCGGCCGACGACCGGGACGCCGTCGATCTCGCCGCTGTCGCGGTCGGCGCCGTGGCCCGTGAACGTGCACGCCGCCTCGACGCGCCAGCCGACGTGGACCTCGGACTTGGTGCGCGCGATGAGGTCGGCGACGGTTTCCGGGCTGCCCGCGGCCATCACCGGCAGCAGGCAGAGTCCCTTGGCGCGCTTGCGGTGCAGCACCTGGCGCAGCAGGTACCGCTGCGGGAAGGCGACGAGCGCGATCGCCGGGACGACGACGAAGACCCAGACCTGGACCTCGAGCGCGCCGAACAGCAGGCCGCCGAGGGCGACCAGGACGGCCGCGGTGATGAAGCCGCGGCCCAGCGTGCGGTACTCCTCGGCGCCTTCGCCGAGCACGCGGGAGCTCCAGGCCCGGCTGGCGGGCAGGGAGACGAAGACGGCGAGGATGGTGCCAAAGGCGTGCATGTCGTGCGGGGCAACGCGATCGATGACGAACGCGCTGATCGCGATCACCAGCAGCGTGATGAAGACGTCGCTGCCGATGACCCAGGCTCTGTACCTCGCCTCCCAGGCCGCCGGGAGTGCCTTGGGGGACGGCGTGGCGGCCGGTTCGGCCTGCCGGTCGTCCCGCTGGGTGGGGCGGGGAATGGCCTGGAGGTCGATGTGCGGCGGTGGCTGGCTCACCGTGTACGACGGCCGCACCGACTCTTCCATCTGACCTCCCGGGACCAGGGATCGCGTTGGGTCCGCACGCACGCTGCGTCACCGGAAGTGATTTCGTAGAGTCACCACTACTGGGTCTCGCGCTGTGCCCGCGGAGGGCTTCACACGGCAAGGTATCGGCGACCCTCTCAGCATCGTTACAAGGATTTCCAGCCACATGCAGCGCGTCTTTCCCGCCAGAAAATGGCCGCATGATAACAAGATGATGACGATGCGTAATAGAGCGTATCCCTGCAAAAACTACGGAATGTAGTCAAGAAGACGATGCCCGCACCCGGGTGGACCCACGCTCTTCCGAACGGCCGAACGAGCCCCGCGGCTCTACTGTGGACACTGAGTGCAGCCACCCGTCCACAGTGGACGCGAACGGCCCGCCCGTGACGATCGTCGCCGAACCGTCACGCGCCCGGCTCGTTCCACAAAAGACTGCCGTCACGACGGCCCGCTGACGCAGTTTCGCGGCACTGGCGCGACCGAGCCGGAAGAGCTCTCGTGAACAGATACGGAGGACCCGAACGGATCGTTCACTCCGCTTGAGAGGTGGCGGTCACCACAGCCGTGGCGAACCTCACAAGGCAACCACGACGGGGGTCCGGGGGCGCGCCCCCGGCGGGGGCGTGGGGGCTCGGCCCCCACAAAGCAGAGAGCCCCTGTTCGCGTTGTCTGCGAATAGGGGCTCTCTCTGCGAACTCGTGGGCGATACTGGGATCGAACCAGTGACCTCTTCGGTGTGAACGAAGCGCTCTCCCGCTGAGCTAATCGCCCGCTCGCGGTGTTGGACGAAACACTAGCTTACGACTTCCGGGCGCCTGCAAACGGGTGGTCCTGGGCGACCACACTCCGCTTACCGGCGAGTACGGAACGAACAACCCCGAGCTAGCCGGGGTTGTGGCCGGTGGGGGCCGCCCGACACGACGTTCGACATCCGTGCGACGGTGCTATCGCCCGGCGACTAAACCGCGCAGTATGGAGGTGTGGGCTCACACGGGGCGCGCCGGTCGATCGCGCGCCGTGGGGGTGAACACGGGCGCAAACGGGGGCTGATGGGCCCGTACGGGTGATGTGCTGCGCACCTGCGACGGAATCGGCCTCCCGATGCGTCCCATGTGGTGACGCCCTCGGCCGGGCCGGGCCGGGAAGGGAGACGAAGGGTAGGACGATGCGCAACGATCACGTGACGCTCCGCTCGACGGCGGTCTTCGACCTGCTGGCGCCGCGGACGCCCGCGGTTCCGGTGAAGGTGGAGCTGCGCTACGACACACGCGACCCGTATGCGGTCGTCGCCGCCTTCCGCACCGGCCGCGCCGGCTGGGTCGAGTGGGTGTACGCGCGTGACCTCCTCGCGGACGGCCTGCTGGCCGACGCGGGTGACGGGGACGTCCGCATCCGCCCTTCGGTCGAAGACCCCGAGTCCGTGCTGATCGAGCTGAACTCGCCGTCCGGGCACGCCATGTTCGAGGCGTCGGCCCAGGAGCTGGCCGACTTCCTCGACCGCACGTACGACGTGGTGCTGCCGGGCAACGAGCACCTGTGGGTCGACGTCGACGACGCGCTCACGCACCTGATCCCGCACGATCTGGCCTGATGACGGGCTTGCAACGGCTCAGTGACACCCCGGTGTCGGAGCCGTTTCCGGGGTCCGATATGGTTTTCCCACACCACGGCGACGGGGTGAGCGACAGGGCCACGGCCCCGGAGCTCCCGAACCGCAGCCGGGAAGTGCGGATGTAGCGCAGCTGGTAGCGCATCACCTTGCCAAGGTGAGGGTCGCGGGTTCGAATCCCGTCATCCGCTCGGAAGGGCTCTCGGGCCTGTCACGGTGGAGTGGCCGAGAGGCGAGGCAACGGCCTGCAAAGCCGTGTACACGGGTTCGAATCCCGTCTCCACCTCGCGCGATTAGCTCAGCGGGAGAGCGCTTCCCTGACACGGAAGAGGTCACTGGTTCAATCCCAGTATCGCGCACCACCTAGATCTGCAGGTCACAAGCCCTGTCCCTCCCCGGAGGGGCAGGGCTTCAGTCGTCAGTCGGCGACGATCCGGCGACGGCCCCCGGACCGGGCCCGATCACGCGCTGGGACCGCAGGTGCGGGAACCACGACACCAGCTTCGCCCGTTCGCCCGGGTACAGGGACGCCAGCGACCGCAGCCAGCGTTCCTCCAGGGCGTCCAGGATTTCGTTCACCATTGCGGGCGTCACGTGGTCGTAGACCCGGGCCATGCCCTTCATCTTCTGCCCCAGCCGTGCCCGCCGCGCCACCTCCGGGATCCCGTCTTCGATCAGCCAGGTGCTGTGCGTGTGCCGACCCTCATGGAAGGTGAACGTCGGCAGGATCGGCGGACGCCGCTCCCCCGCCCCCGCGTCGTCGAGTTCGACGCCGTCCCACGCCGGCCGCCAGAACCGGATCCGGAAGTTCGACCGCCGCCACGGATGTCCCTCCGGCGTGCACAGCACGAACGGCTCGCGGTGGCTGTCCATCAGTTCCTCGTAGAGCACCGCGACACCGGGCGGCAAGGCGACGAACCGAGTCCCCGCAGGGGTTTTCGTCCGACCCTTCTTGGGCCTGGTGTTCCCGCGCCGCGTCGGCGGACGCTGACGGCCATCCGAGTGGTGATCATCACTCTTCCGGCCTCCCTTGTAGACCTTCCCCGCCACCTCCTTCAGCGGCGTCCGGATCTCAATCCCGCGCCGTTCGGAGTCGTACTCATGCCGTTGCTGCCCGACGAGTTCACCCCACCGGGCGCCGGTATAGAAATCCATGAGGCACAGCACGAAACCCGACATCCCGAGACCCAACTCGTAGAGCCGCATCGCGGCCCGCAACGCCTGCGCCGGCGTAGCCACCAACCGCTCGGTGTCGAACTCGCCCTTGGACACCCGGACACCGCTGCACGGATTCGCCGGGATCATCCGGGCGCGCACCGCGGCGTTGAGGATGGTGGAGAACAGCGCGAAGTATGACGAGACCGACGACTCGGCATAGTCCTCGTGTAGCTCCGAGAGCCACCGCTCGATCTCGACGTAGCCGTTGAAGATCGCAATCAGCGGCCAGGCCTTCCATTGCGGAAGCAGCTGGGTGTCCAGGAACGATCGGTACTTCGCGACCGTGTTCAGCTCCAGCCGCGGCGACACCGCCTCCAGCCACTCCTCGGCGAAGTCGTCGAACCGGGTCTCACCGTCGCGTGGGTCCAGCCATAGGTTCCGCCGGATCAACGCTTCCTGCTCCAGGCCCCAGTCCTCGGCGGCCTTCTTGGTGGGGAACCCTGACCTGCTCCCCCACGTCCCGTCGGGACGCTTGTACCGGGCACGCCACTCGCCCGTGCCGGGCTCTTCCTGGCCGTGGGCCATCCTTCAGCTCCTCTTCTTCTCTGTTACTCCGCCCGCCTCACGCGGCACGGAAATCCTGGGCAACGTCCGCAACGGACACCCACCGCCGCGGCGGCTTCACCGGCGCTGCGCTGATCCGTACGATCTCGGCCACGTCAGCTCGGGTGAACCGGTAGTGCTTCCCAAACCGGTGATGCGGCAACACCCCGGCGGCGGCTTGGTCCTTCAACGTCCTCGGTGACAACTGCAACAACTCCCCCACCTCCTCCGCGGTCAGCAGTGCGTCCGGGTCAGCGGGCGGCTCGGGCGAAGCCGCCCGGACCGCTGCGGCGAGTTCCCTGATCGCGGCCGCAACGCCATCGATGCGCTCCCAGCACGTCTCGGTTCCCATCGTGTCTCTCCTAATCGTCTTTCGACAGCCGCAGGACTCGAATTCAAGGGAAGTGTTCGCGGCCGCATACAACCATCCATGCCGACACGGGCACAAGCAGTCAACAACCTTGCGCAAGAAATGCAAAGAGTCTCGTCAGCGGACATCCCCGCCGATCACTCACGATCACACGACGCTACCATTAGACGGATTCAGTAGATTCACCCCAACTCGAAGGAAGAGATAAAGAATGGCCAAGCGAATCTCGATCGATATCTCCGACGACACAGACGGCAGCCACGCTGACCAAACTGTCCCATTCGGACTCGACGGCGTGACCTACGAGATCGACCTGTCCAACGCGAACGCCGGATCCCTGCGCGCAGCGATGGAACCCTACGTTTCGGCCGCTCGGCGCACCGGCGGTCGCCGCATCAAGGTTGCTGTCGGCCAGCCGACCCAAAGCACGAAGGAAGAACCGGAGGAAAGCACCGACTATGCGGCGGCCCACGATATCCGTGCATGGGCTCGACAAAACGGATACGAAGTAGCCGATCAAGGTCGCATCTCCAAGTCGATCGTCGAGGCATTCCACTCCTCTCGTCAGGAGAGCAAAACAAAGCCCATCCAAGAACCTCGAATCGCAACGAAGCCAAAGCGACGGACCCGGCGAAGCAAATGAGACTCGACTAGGAACGAATACGGCCTTTCGTGGTCGCGAGTGAGGCACGCTGACGCCTCTAACTCCGCCAGCCGGCTCGTTTGGAGACATGCGGCTACACGTGTGTCCGACTCCGCCGCTGTTGCGCGCGCCTGCGGTCGCCTCGATGTCGCCCTGCTTATGCTCAGCACATGCCGAAGCGGTCAACTCCCTTCCAGGCGATCGTGCACCTGGCTCGCCAGCAGCTCGCGACGCAAGGAGTGACGGTCACGGAGTCCAAGCTCCTCGTCGACAAGGTGCTGGGCATCGAGCGCGAGGTCGACGTCGTCATCGAAGGCGAGCTCGACGGAGAACCCATCGTCATCAGCATAGAAGTGATCGAGCGCAGCCGACCCGCCGACGTGACCTGGGTTCAAGGCATGCTGCAAAAGCACCTCAACCTGCCGACCAACCGGCTACTGCTCGTCTCGAAGGCAGGCTTCAGCCGATCAGCCGCCATCGCCGTCGAGCGCGCAGGCGATCGTGTCCAGGCATTGACGCCCAAGATGATCGAGGCTGACGGCGAGGCCGTAATCACGACCCTCTACATGGACTACGTGACATACAGTGCCACGGGTTGCCGTGTCCACGTATGCGAGGACGACGGCTTGATCACCGTCGAAGGACAAACCGACATTGACGTCTACTCCACCGATCGGAAGCTCCTCGGCTCCTTGGGAGTTCTGGCTCACGAGGTGATCCATCTCCAGCCGATATCTGATCATCTCAGCAAGTCTGCTCACAACCATCCAGAGCGCGAAGACCTCACGGGCTTCTCGCTCGGCATCGCGCTGGAAACGCTCGGCTACCAGCTCCAGAACACCGAATCGGGCACCTTCCACCTGATCAAGGCCATCGAGGTCTGGGGTTCCTTCACCTGGAAACAAACTGCGATACCCCTCGCGTTCACAGACCTCGGCGGACGCGTCTTCGGTGCCGCAGAAGCACCGTTCGCCGATCGACCAGCGGTCTGGGTCGGCACGACCGACGTCGCCAATCGCACAACGACACTCTCGTGGCGAACCACCGACACAACCGGGCCACCCCAACGACCCACGCCATTCCAACCGACGTGCTTCGCAGAGCTGGCCGGACTCGTTGAGAAGCTGACTTTTCCAGAGGAATAACGTGGCCACCAGGTCGCCTCGCAGTTAGGGCGAAGTTCTCGCCCATCAGCCCGAACGCTCGATCGTGGTGGCCGGCACCGATGACGTGCTCGCAACGACTCTTCACGTCGATGAGGACCCGACACCCTCTCGACACAGGTCCAGCACAAAGCCGGTACTCCCCTGCTCTGGTGGGGCTTCGGTCCCAGTCGGAGGACCGAGTTGATCTATAACCCCACCCTGAAGTTCGCCACCGACCTGCAGCTTTAGTGAGCGCGGCCGGCTAGTGAACTTCGCAGCGCGAACGACAGGACCCAACTGATCTCTTCCCGAGCCAGCGCAACCTTGGCGAGCGCAGACCACGGGCGGGGCACCGAGATGCGAAGCCACCGGCGACCGGTCCATCTTGAACTGCTCGTAGGGACGTCCACCTCATCTACCAGCGCGAGCTGGTAGATGCCGTTTTCGGCCAACTCGTCGGCGTTCTCTGCCGGCGGACTCGTCTGTCAGTTTGCGCATATCGAGCCAACTGCTGGGGCGCCCCCAGGGGCTCGTCGATCATCACCCGGGCGTAGGCACTGCTGGAGAGCGCTGCTCAAACTTCCGTCAAAGTCAGTTTCATCGTGTGAGTGACTTCGTCACCTGAGTCGCGTTCGAACGCGATAGAAACAGAGCCGTCCGCGGTGATGGCAAAAGCCAGCTCTACTGTGCTTTCGTCGAGCCTGAATGAATCGTCGCCATCGGCGGCTCCCCGCAGAACGGTGCGAATGGTATTGATCGCCTCCACAAGGATAGCCTCAACAGGATCGTCCCGAGTCTCGTGTCCGGCGGTGACTTCCTGTGCGATGATGCTGAGATCGATCGCGTGCGTGTGCTTGCTCAAGGTGGTGCGGCCGATCTTAATTCCCATTCCGATGACGGGCACCTTGAATTCGAGCTTGCCGCCGCTGCTGTAAGTCGCCACCGTGTTGAGGGTGAGTCGAATCGAGGTGACTTTGAGATCTCGGTCCGCATCGGTTGCGGACACCTGCGCCAGCTTGATTGCGTTCTTGATCGAAGCGAGCAGCTCTCCGACCGCTACACCGTCCGCGGTGACGCGCATAGCTACCCTTCCGTCCGGTCAGCGGCGACAGCTGCCGGGTCGCCATAGACCGCGTAGGCAAGCCACGTGGGATCGACGTCGTCGTTGCTTGTCGTCCGGCGTGCGTGGTGAGCGGCCTCGCCCAGGGTGTGGCCAGCGCGCAGCTTTTCATAGAACGTGCAGGCGAATCCGGCCGCAGTTTCGCTGCGGACCGGCCAGAGCGTGCCGACAAACGCGCCCGCTCCGGCCGCCATGAACTGCTGGGCCCAGCCCATCATCCGGCCATACTCAGGCACTGCTCCGGCGGTCCGGCATGCGTTGAGGAACACCAGCGGTGATCGTTTGGCAAGGCTATGTCGGGTTGCTGCGCTGTTAAGCAGGGCCGGCACGAATGGACCGCCGTCAAGCCCGATCGACGACCCGCCGGCATCGGCCGCGAAGCTGTTGTGGCAGGCAAAGTGCAGGGCGCCGCAGCGCTCGGAAGCGATGAGGTCCAGCAAAGTGTCGAGTTGGTCGATCACGGCACCGGTTCCGAGGACTTTCGCGATGGCCTCGATCTCGCCGCGAGCGTTGGCCGGGACTCGCGACGAGACCACGTATGAGCAGTCACGCAGGTCCACCGTGCGGGGCCGGTGTTGTCCGAAGACTCGTCGCAGCACCGGGAACTGCTCGACCAGGAACCCATCATCCTCATCCTGACGCAGGGGGTAAAGCAGCTCCCAGGGGAGAATGTCGTCGGTTGTCGCGACACTGAGCGAGGTGATGTTGCGGCGAAGCTGCCAGTACTGATCCTTGATCACCTCCGGCACCACGTCGTTCCACAGACCGATCCCGGTTTCCCGCATCCAGCGCCTGGCGGTGGATGCAACGTAGGGCCCGCGCCCGGCGGCTAGTTGCTTCAACGTGGAGACTGCGCGTTCCACCGCAACGCCGGGATCTGCCGTGAGCGTCTGGGCGACAACCGGCTCGAACACACAGTCCTCGGACAACAGTTGGAAGACGTACCGTTCGCCATCGGACCGGACGAGCAGCGTGACCTCACCAGTCCGCGCCTGCGAATCGTTCATGCGCGCGAGCGCGGAGACATTGCTGCCGTAACTGCTCGAAGTTCCGATGGCGATCTCGATCTCGAGATCCGCGAGGAACGTGCCGCCAGCCCACGCGGTTACCTGAATTCGCTGCGGACCGGGGGCGCGGGTGTGGAAGCCGAACCGCACCGGTGGTGCATCGCCTGTGAAGGGTACGGCAATCATCTGCTCCAATGGGCCAGCCGGGGCCAGGCCGGCAGGTGCCTGCACAACGATCATGACCGCCTGCCCCTCCTCGGCGACGACCAGACTGTCCATCGGTGCCGAGTTGCGGGACCACGCCGCGCCGGATCCGGTGATCTGGACGACGAGGCTGATGTCGGCCGACAGCGGCGCCTGTGACGGCAGCCCGGCGTGCAGGAACCGCTGCGAACTCAGGCGATCCGGCCCGGGATCCGCCCCTCTCGGTGTGCTGGCCGCCCCGTTCTCGTCCGGGCCTCCAGGACCGGCGGGCCCACCACCAGCACTCGGTTGCGCAGAGCTGCTCTTACCTGGCTCTGCCCCGGTTGGTCCACCAGATGCTGCTGCAAGTTTGCGGCGCTCGTCGCCCGACACGACGTCGGTCTCTGCTGGAGAAGCGCCCAGCACGTGGTCGCCCCTCTCTGCGGGTCGGCCTGACGTGCTGGCGACCTCGGCTGACTGCCATATGCGCGCATGGACCGGTTCCGCCTGGCCGACGGCCGCCTGGGCGTGGCGGCGAAAGCGGCGCCAGGTCAGGTGATCGTCGACTGCCGCGACGCTTGCCGGGCCCGCCAAGCTCGCATTGGAGGGATATGGCCGGTCGGGCAACGCGATCCAGCCGGTCGTCCTGGTATCCTTGACCGCGACCGGCACCGGCCGGAACGTCGTCGGGTCGAGCCCGTCGCTGTGCCGGACGACCTCGTCGTAGAACCACGCCGACGTGATCAGCGCCAGCACCCCGCGCGAGGATTTGAGCGCGTCCTTCAGCGGCGCGGCCTCCAGGAGCCGGAACGTCTGGTTGATCGCCGCCGCGGTGACCCCGTGGTCGTCGAAGGCGACTTCGCCCGCGTGCAGCGCCATCCGGAGCCGGATCCGGGCCTCGGCGTGGTGCGTGAGGTTGTGCCGGTGCAGCGCCACGGCGAGCGCGTTGGGCAGGAACTCGACGAAGGGCGCCTTGGGGATCTCCGCGGGGGCGAGGACGAAGACGCCGTCGCCGCAGTCCTCTCTCCGGCAGCGCCGCCACGGGACGCCGGCGTCGTCGAAAGCCCGGAACAGCGCGCGGTACAGCCCTTCGCGCAACGCCAGGCGGTGTGGAGTGGTCCGGCGTCGGTCGCCGTAGCCCTCGACGTCCACAGCGAGGATCGTCGGGTGTTGCGTCGGCCGCTCGTAGTTCATCGCGCCCTCCAGACGATCACACAAGAGCATTGAATTGCTACGCTACGTGACACGAAGCGAGCAGCCAAGACCTCGTTGTGGCCATCTTTGGCCTAGTTTCTTGCGTACGCCCTTGAAGTAGAAGGCGACGGACGTCACAACCTCAGCCCAGGCGGGGGTTCGGTGCTGATCGCGAGTGCTTACGGCGCGTATTGACCGGCGTTCTCAAGTGTGCCTGGCTAGTCAGCCAGGCCGCACCCGTAACTCGGCTACGCTTCCTGTTTGCGCCGGCGACGTCGCCGGGATCGTCGTCCTGACCGCGTGTTCCTCATGGGGGCATCTCCGTGCTAGGCGTAGCTACCGAAAGCGCGCTTGTTTTGCGAGAGCCTGCCGGGCCATCACATGCGCGCCGGACATCCGCATTTGGGCCAACTGCTCGCTCACCCCGTACGTCGCGGCGACTTCGGCGTTGGTCCTGTCATCGAATGCCGCGCGCTTTGCCGCGTCGTCAGAGATGAGCAGCTGGCCCGAGAGGTACTTGGCTTCCTTTTCCTTCACTACGTCGAAGCGCCGGCAGCCGTCCTCGCCCATCAGCAGCTCGGTGAACTCGTGCTCGAGCAGATGGTGGCCCAGCTTGTGGGCCGGGCTGGCACGTCAACGGGCCTCGGAATGGGCCGTGTTCTCGATGATGATGCGGCTGCTGCCGACGGGGATGATGGCCGCCGACCAGATCGTCGAGCTGGCTGACATGAAGTGGCGGATCGCGGCGTCTGCACGAGCGCAGTCGCCGAGCTCGTCGATCGGGTACACGCGGATGCCGTGCTCCTCGGCGAGCAGGTACGGATCCAAGGGCGCGAGCCGGGACAGCCCGAGACCCGCTCGTTCTTCCGCGGCGACCTTCCACATCTCTGCCTGAGTCCACCGCGTCCCCACGGCTCAGTCCGCCTGCGCCTGCCGGTCGGTGTTGAAGCGGCGCACCGCCGAGCCGATCAGCTGCTCCAAGTGCTCGACGTCCTGCGGCTGCAGATCCGAGCGGGCCCGCAGCAAGGGCGCCAGCTCGGCCACCAAGTCAGGCGGATCCTCGGTCCGCCTCTGCAGCTCCGCGTCGTCGATCATGAACTTCTCCGCCGGCACATCGAGCCACCGCACCATCGCGGCGAACGCGTCGACGTCCGGGTTCTCCCGTTCGCCAACCTCGACATCGTCGACGGGCTGACGTCCAGCAGCTTGGCCAGCTGCCGCCATGACAACTCCCTGGCCTCCCGGGCCGCGTCCAGCGCCCCGTGTAGAGCGATCACGTCGATGCTCGCGTTGGCCACCCGGGCCCCTGTTCCTGCTGATCGTCTTCGCCTGACACTCAGTGTTCGACATGTCGAGCACCGAGTGAACATAGGCACCTAATCCCCGAAGGTGTGCGCCAGGCCCCAATGCAAAGGAGAACGCCATGTCCACCACCGACGAGCGTCACGCTCCCGGCCACCACGACCGGCCCCCGGTCCGGATCGCCGTCACGGTCAACGACGACCAAGTGATCCTCTCCGAGCACCGGCTCAGCGGTGCGCAGATCAAGGCTAAGGCCGTCGACCAGGGCGCCGACCTGCAGGTCGGCTTCCAGCTGTCGGTCAAGCGCGGTCACCGATTCCACGTCGTCGACGACGAGGGGCCCGCCATAGCCGGCCCCAATCCCGGACGTCACCAGCTACGGCGTTGTCCTTCTGGCCAGCAGCCCGTGGAACGTCCGCCCGCCGATAATCACGCGAACCTTCGCCTAGCGACTCGACTGCACCGGCAAGACCGTCCTTCCGGTGACCACCTACGCCGTGAGCGGCCTCGGCTGGGCGACCGAGGAGTACGCGCAGGCCTGCCGCGGCGCGACCATCGGCGAAGGCCTGGCGGTGGGCGGCGAAGAGGTGGCCCCAGTCTCGCGACGCTGTTTCGGCTTGACTCCAGCGCGTTGGCCTGCGATAACGAGAGATCCGGGCAGAACTGGAACCGGGTGACGCGTGCCGACCGTTTCTACCCGACAACGGATTCAGCAGGCGCACGCCGCGCAACATCCAAGGGATCCGTTGGCCGTCGGCATTGAAAGTAGGTTTCATCAGCTTTTCACGACGCACTGATACCACGCATGTCAATCGACCAAGCGGACGGACCATTGAATCCCTTTGGGGCAATTTCACGACCTTACCCGTGTATGAGTACCGCCGACGGGGCACACCCTGGACCGGAATCAGGCTCTTCACCACCATCAACCGGACGACTCCAATGAGCTTGCACCGAGACCCCAGAACGCGAAGCGGGTCGAAGTACACCACATTGGAAATGCCTGGTGACACACAACTACCCCCTCGGTACCATCCAGACCATGGAAGTTGCGATCATCGGCGGCGCCGTTACGTTGACAGCCGCGCTGATAGCCGCATTCGTAGCCCTGCGCGCTAAGAGCATCGACCTACGCGGACAAGGAAAACAACGCAGAGCCGAAGACCTGAGAAAAGGGTACAACCAGGCGCTCGCAGCCATGGACACTACATGGCACTTCCATTGCCACGCCGAGTTATCGAACCTCGGCTGGAAGCCACCATTTGACTGGGATACTAAATGGCCGCCCGTGCGCGACGAAGTTCAGAGTGTCCTAAGCAGTGCCATCGACTTACTCAAAGCCAACTCACACAATTATCATAATGTTTCTGCAGCGCTGTCTTGGGCGCTCAGGGTCATCTGGGATGGATACACCTTGAAAATGGAGGCATCCACACCCGACGACTACGCCGAGGTCCGAGAAATGATCAACTATTGCTCACGCCTCGACGACGACCTCGAGAAGCCGATCACAAAGAGATCCTGGAGGAAGCTCAGGAAAATAAACCAACCTCGGCCAGCAAGGTCAGGCGAGGAACAACTCTCCAGAATGCACGCCATGCTACGCGAAGCATCCGCACGCGGAGATAAAGATGTAACCTTTATTTCTCAAGATCAAGACTTCATGCTTGCTTATCTCAAGAGTTTTGAGACTCGTCCCCCAGTATTTGTATCCAGCCTGGCCCTCTCATGGCGCCGAATGAAGTCGTGGTCCGAAAGTGATTTCATTGCGTCCGAAGTCATACCTTGTCTCACCCTCGATCCACCCTGCCACGTGACCGCGAACGACAAACTGCGAGAGCAGTAGAGGCAGCGACACGAAGGAGCGGATCATGCGGAGTCGTTATCTCGTCGGTTTTCCATCTCTGCCCGAACACCGCCGTAGATAGCATGTGCACCGTAGGCCGATCCGCGCCGCTCAGCGAGGAGGGACTCGGCATGCCGACCCGCGACGCCGATGATCTGCCTCGGTCAGGTGCCGGACCTGCAGTCATAGTCCATGGCGGCGAGGACCTTGTCCGGGGTCGACTGCTTGCTGAAGACGTCCTGGATGCCGGTCAGCATCGTCTGCTGGACCATCGGATTGGGCCACAGCTGGTCCATGAACGGGACGGTCTTGTTCTGGTTGATGGGGTCGGCAGCTCCGTGAGCGACGGGTCGGGCTTGTACCCGGTGTCCGCGAGCGCCGGCAGACCGCCCTGCTTCTCTACGAACAGGCTCACGCCCTGAGAGGACAGCACGAAGCTGATGAACTTCATCGCCAGCACAGGGTTCTTGGCCTTGGCGTTGACACCGTAGCCCGCGCCGGCCGCGGCGGGGACGATCGTCTGGCTCGAGTCGTCGGTGGCTGGGACCGGCTTGAGGGTAAACGTGCCGCTCGGGTTGTAATTCTTGAGCAGCGCGATGATCCAGTTGCTCTGGATGATGCCCAGGGTCTTGCCAGTCGCCGCCAGCTTCTGGCTGGCCTCGTAGCTCGTGCCGATCGGGTTCGCCCGGAAACAGCCAGCCTGTTCCATTTCGCCGTACTTGGCGAACGCCGCCGCCCACGGCGAACTCGCGAACGACGTCTGGCCGGCGACCATACAGGTGCTGCTCGAGCCCTCGGACCGTGCCGTAGTCCTGCGAGGCGTGCTCCTGCTCAAGCGACCCCACGCAGTTGGCGAATCACTAGATTTGAATAACAGACCAGCCGTCGATCGCCCTCAAAGACCTCCACCGAGACAAGGTAATTCTTCCACGGATTTGTGCTCAATGGGGGACTTGAACCCCCACGCGTGGGGTATCTCCCGTGTTTGGGGAGATCATGCAGTCACTGTAGCTCAGAGTGATCGCACATGCATTCCGGGACCGAGCCATCAACGGACAACTGAACTGACGAGCGCGGGGCCTGAGGTGCGTCCTGGCAACTGTCGTCAACGGCTCGAGCGATAGGTTAAACGCGCTCCCAACAGCAGCTCGGCCGTGCTGCCTGACCGAGATCGTCGCGCCGAGAGCGGCGCCACCAGGCCACTGATCCGCGAATTCGTCGCCTCGACGTCCGGGGACGCGCGCACGAGCTGCTCGATCCCGTCCTGGCCGAACCGAGCGGCGACCGGCTGCTGGCTTCGATGCGCACCTACCTCGACACCGGCACCACGATCGCCAAGACGGCTTCGACGCTGGGAATCCACCCGAACACGGTCAAATACCGGATCCGCAAGGTCGAGCAGCTCACCGGGCTGTCGCTGACGCGCATGTCGGAGCTGATACTCCAGGTCGCCATCGTGGTGCACGACCTCGATCCGGCCCGGTTCGACGCCGAGAACCACGGGGCTCGATGAGCGGGCATGCCCCCGCTCCTCGTCGAGCCGACCGCAGTCAGGCGGTGCTGTGAAATTTCAGACCACGTGCACATAAACTGGGTAGAGATACCAACCCGGTGATAAGGCGGTGGACCGTGAGCGAAGGCCTCGTCGGCGGTGAACGGCTGGCGGACCAGGCGTACCGGCGGATCCGCGACGCCATCGTCGCGGTCGAGCTGCCGCCGGGCGCTCCCCTGGACGAGAAGGCGCTCAGCTCGTCCCTGGGCTTCGGCCTCACCCCGATCCGGGAAGCGCTGCGCCGCCTGACGCTGGAGAAGCTCGCGGTCATCTACCCGCGGCGAGGCACCTTCGTCGCCGCCATCAACCTCTCCGACGAAGCTCGCCTGACCGAGGTCCGTCTCGAACTCGAGGGCCTCGCCGCCGCGCTGGCGGCCGAGCGGGCGACCGAGGCCCAGCGCGCCGAGCTGGTCGAGCTGGCCGAAGCGCTCGTGCACGGCAGCCGTGAGCGGGTGGACCACACCGAGCTCGACGCGCGCGTGCACCGGGCCATCTACGCCGCCGCGCACAACGACTTCCTCGAGTCCTCGCTCAACCAGTACGTGAACCTGGCCCTGCGGATCTGGAACCTCAGCCTGCGCGACCGCGAGGCCGATCCCGCGCACCTGGCCAGTCAGCGCGCGGTGGTCGACGCCATCGTCCGCCGTGATGCGCCCGCCGCGCGGGAGGCCGCCGAGGCGCACCTGCGGGAGTTCTCCGAGCAGGTGCGCTCGGTCGTGCACCGCGCGTGACTAGCGGCCGAGGTTGTGCATGACGTGCTTGGTGCGGGAGAAGTCGTCCAGCGCGTAGAGCGACAGGTCCCGTCCGTAGCCTGAGCCTTTGAAGCCGCCCCAGGGCATTTCGCTGGCCAGCACCAGGTGGTCGTTGACCCACACCGTGCTGGCGTCCAGCCCGGCCGCGACGGCGTGGCTGCGGCGGGCGTTCTCGGTCCACACCGAGGCGGCCAGGCCGTACTGGGTGTCGTTCGCTCTCGCGACCGCCTCCTCTTCGCCGCGGAACTTCTCGACGGTGACGACCGGGCCGAAGATCTCCTCGCGTGCGCACTCCGCGCCTTCGGGGACGTCGGCGAGCACGGTCGGCGCGACGAAGTACCCGTCGCCGGGCAGGGCCGCTCCCCCGACGGCGGCCCGGATGCCCTGCGCGCGGGCCCGGTCGAGGTAGCCGGTGACGCGGTCGAAGTGCGCCCGCGAGACCAGCGGGCCGATCTCGACATCCTCGCCGGCGCCGGGCTCACCGACCACGAGGCCGCCGACCTGCTCGGCCAGCAGTTCGATGAGCTCCTCGGCGACGGAATCCTCCGCCAACACGCGACAAGCCGCTCCGCACTCCTGGCCGGAGTTCCAGTAACCCGCCGTCCGCAGCGCGCTCGCGGCGGCCGGGAGGTCCGCGTCGGCGAAGACGACGACCGGGGCCTTCCCCCCGAGTTCGAGGTGGACGCGCTTGAGGGAGTCCGCCGCGGCGCGGGCCACCGCGCGGCCGCTGGCCACCGAGCCCGTCAGCGCGATCATCGCGACGTCGGGGTGTTCGGCCAGCCGGGCGCCCACGACCGGCCCGGTGCCGGTCACGACGTTGAGCACCCCGCGCGGGAGCAGGTCACCGGTCAGCTCGGCGAGCTTGAGCGTGGTGAGGGACGTGTACTCGGATGGCTTGAGGACCACGGTGTTGCCCGTGGCCAGGATCGGCGCGATCTTCCACACCGCCATCAGCAGGGGGTAGTTCCACGGCGTCACGACCCCGACCACCCCCAGGGGCTCGCGGTGGAGCACCGAAAGGTGGTCGACCGCGTACCGCTCCGCCGCGGCGGAGGTCGGCGCGCGCACCGCGCCGGCCATGAAGCGGAACGTGTCGACGGCCTGCTCGAGGTCGTCGCGGGCCACCGCCACCGGCTTGCCGGTGTCGGCCGATTCCAGGCGGGTGAGCACGCCGGTGTGCTCGACCAGGCGGTCGGCGATGCGGTGCAGCAGCTCGGAACGCTGTCGGGGAGTCGTCCGGGCCCAGTGCGGCGCCGCGGCGCGGGCGGCCGCCACGGCGTCGTCGACGTCCGTGGACGTGCCCTCGCCGATCTGCGCGAACACCCTGCCGGAACAGGGATCGACGACGTCCAGAAGTGCTTTCGCCGCGCGGAACCCGCCGTCGACGAAGCGGCCGGGCGAGGTCAGGCCGACGAGCGGTTCGGCCGTCCGGGCCCGGTGGACGACCGGTGTCACGCCGGTACTCGGCTGAGCGCGGATACGAGTTCCGCGATGTGCGCGGCCGCGTCGGCGGCGAGCCCGGCGATGGGGGCGCGCGGCTTGCCGATCGGGAAGCCCGCGGCCTCCAGGCCCGCGCGCACCGCGGGGATGAACGGCTGCGCCATGATCGCGTCGATGAGCGGGAAGACCCGCGCCCAGGCTTCGCGCGCCGAAGCGAGGTCGCCGGCTCGCACCGCGTCGTGGACGGCGACGAGCTCGGCGGGCACCACGTTCGCCGTCCCGGCCATCACGCCCGCCGCGCCTTCGACGAGTGACGCCAGCAGCAGGCTGTCCCAGCCGACGAACGTCGAAATGACGTCGCCGTGGTGGTGGATCAGCCGCGCCGACTGCGCGAGGTCGACCGTGGTGTTCTTGATGTAGCGGATGTTCGGGACTTCGCGGGCGAGCGCGCCGACGGTGTCCGGGTCGAGGTCGACGCCGGTGGCGCCCGGCAGGTTGTAGAGCATCACCGGGATGTCGACCGATCCCGCGACGGCGCGCAGGTAGGTCAGCGTTTCGGCGAGCGACAGGGGCTCGTAGTAGGGTGCGACCGTCATGACGACGTCGGCGCCGGCGGACTGGGCGTGCCGCGACAGCCGGATCGCTTCGGCGGTGCTGGTGGCGCCGGTCTGCGCGATCACCGGCACCCGCCCGGCGACCTGCTCGACCACCGTCTCCACGACCAGGCGGCGTTCGTCGCCGCTCAGCGCGCTGAACTCGCCGGTGGAGCCGCACGCGACGACGCCGTGCACGCCGCCGTCGAGCGAGCGGTCCACCAAGGCGCGCAACCGGACCTGGTCGACGGCACCGTCGTCGGTGAAGGGGGTGGCGAGCGCGGTGAGCACTCCGTGCAGCTCGGTCATCGGGGGTCTCCTGCGGTGAGGCGGGCGGGGCTCTGCTGTCGTTCGGTGGCGAGGAGGCTGACGGCCTCCTGCGCCGCGGAGAAGCCGGTCTGGATCGCGGTTTCGGTGTACAAGGTGCCGAGGTAGTCCCCCGCGAGGAACACCCGGCTGTCGCGGCGGGTCAGCGCGGGCTGGAGCGCGCCGCGGCCCGGGAAGCAGTACGGCGCCCCGGTTTCCCAGCGCTGCACCTGCGCTTCGACGACCGAGCCGCCGAAGCCGGCACCGAGGACGTGGTCGAGGTCGTCGGTGTAGGTCCGCAGGATCTCCTCGTCGGACTTCTCCAGCAGCGTCCGGGCGAGACTCGCCGGCGAGAACGTCATGATGCTGCTGCCCGGCAGGCGTTCCCGTTCGGTGGCCCGCACCGCGCTCGACTGGTTGAGCGTGATGTTGAACGACCGCTTAGGCGTCGCGATCGCGTAGGCGGCGTCCCAGGGCTGCGGGGACGTCTCGTCCGTGAGGAAGGCGGCGCTCACGTACGGGCCGTAGCGCACCTGCCCGAGGGCGTCGCGGATGTCGGCCGGGAGGTCGACGGCGACCCGGTACGCCGTCGTGGCCGGCGTCGCCAGCACGACGCACTTCGCCTCGACCTCGTGGTCGGCGCCGTCCTGGCGGTAGCGAACCACGACCGACTGTCGCTTGTGGACGATCTCGGTGACCGCCGCACCGAGGCGAACCCTGCCCGGCAGCGCAGCGGCGAGGCTCTCGGTGAGCGTCGACGGCCCGCCCACGATCCCGCGGTTGAGGCCTTGGCCGATGTTCAGCACGAGGCTGAAGTAGCCGATCCCGGCCCCCGCGGCGAGTTCGTGGGGGTCCGCGGCCGATCGGGTCACGGTCGGGCGGAACAGCGCCTCGGCGTCTTCCGGTAGTTCGCCGACGAAGTCGCGGAAGCTGCGGCCGTTCTCGAAGTCGTAGATCCGCTGCTGGCGGGTGGCCGGCTCCTCCCCCGGCCGTTGCCGCACCAGCTTCGCGTACTCCGCGACCCGGGTCCCGACCTTGAGCCCGGCCTTCAGCAGCGCGACCCGCGAGGAGAGCGGCATCGGGACGCGGAACGGGTAGGTCGCGACGCGTCCGTCGAGCAGCAGTTTCCCGTTCATCGACAGCCCCGCGAGCTGTCCGGGGACCTTGGCCGCGGTCACGCCGGACTCGCTGAGCAGGGCGTCCGTGGCAGTGCCGGGGCCGGCGAAGACGTGGCCGCCCCAGTTCAGCCAGTAGCGGCCGCGGCGTTCGGAGCGGATCCGGCCGCCGACCCGGTCGCCGGCCTCCAGGACGAGGGCGTCCCAGTGCCGCAGCCTCCAGCCGGCGGCCAGCCCGGAGAGCCCGCCTCCGACGATGACGACGTCCTTCACGACGCGACCTTCCTTTCCACCGAAGCGTTTTCGAGCGCGGCGCATTCCGCGAGGGTCTTGCCGCGGGTCTCGGGGGCCCACGCGAAGGAGACGACCAGGCCGAGCAGGGTGATGACGCCCGCGATGATCATGGTGGTGCCGATGCCCAGCCCGGAGAGGACGAGCGGGACGAGGTAGGTGCCCGCCGCCGCGCCGATCCGGCTCAGCGACGACGCCAGCCCGACGGCGGAGCCGCGGATCTCGGTCGGGAACAGCTCGTTCGGGTACACCCACTGCAGGATCTGGGTTCCGCCGATCAGCAGGGCGTAGGCGGCGAAGAGCGTGATGATCACGCCGGTGCCGGCGCCCGGGAACAGGCCGAGGGCCAGCAGCGCGAGCCCGCTCCAGGCGAAGCTGTGCATGATCAGCGCGCGGCGGCCCATCCGGTCGATGAGCGCGACGGCGACCAGGCAGCCGACGAGGAACAGCACGGTGATGACGGCCGAGCCGATGTGCGAGAGGTCGCCGCCGAGGCCGAAGGCGTCGAGGATCGCCGGGCCGAAGGCGTAGACGGCGAACAGCGGCACGATCGAGCAGGTCCAGAAGATCGTGATGAAGGCCATCCGCTTGCCGTAGCCGGCGCGCAGCAGTTCGCGGACGCCGACGTTCGTGGTGCCTTCGTCGGCGAGGTCGTCGATGGTGGCCCCGGGACCGTAGACCTTGGTGAGGACCTGCTGGGCTTCTTCGGTGCGGCCGACCTTGACCAGCCAGCGCGGTGACTCGGGCGTGCCCAGCCGGAGCAGGATGATCACGAGCGCGGGCAGGGCGGAGCTGGCCAGCATCCACCGCCAGCCACCGTCGACCTCGAGGAGGAACTGCCCGACGACGTAGGCCGCGGCCGCGCCGACGAACCACATGGTGACGTAGGCGCCGAGCAGCTTGCCCCGGTAGCGGCGCGGGGTGAACTCGGCCAGCAGCGAAGTGGCGATCGGGTAGTCCGCGCCGACGGCGACGCCGATGAGCAGCCGCAGCACGATCAGCCACACCGCGTTCTGGACGAACGCCTGCAGGACCGAGCAGCCGAGCAACGCGATCAGGTCGACGGTGAAGAGCAGGTGCCTGCCGAAGCGGTCGGTGAGCCGCCCGCCGAGGAAGGCACCGAAGAAGATGCCGATCAAAGCGGCGGCGCCGACCAGGCCCTGCTCGGAGGCGGACAGGCCGAACTCGGGCGTCACCTGCACCATCGCGACGCCGATGATGCTGAGGATGTAGCCGTCGAGGAACGGCCCTCCGGAGGAGTAGATCGCTAACCGCTTGTGAAAGGACGACAGGGAAGCGTCGTCGAGTGCGTGAGACATACGTTGTCCATTCGACGCAGGCGAGCAGTACGGGACCGGTCGTTCGAGCACGCGATGACGGCCGTGAACCCGGACCGGACGGGCCCGTTCCCCTCTTCGTCCACAAGTTGATCTGACATCGCGCTGATATATCAGTCCAATGAAGGTACGACGAGAGCTGTCTCACGTCAACACCGACTGCTGGCGCAAACGAGCCCCGGCTGCGTAGCCGGGGCTCGTGAGCTGCGAGGAACCAGAGAAAAAGAAGCCCGCTCAGCCGCTTCGGCCGGGGATCCAGTCCGTGCCCGCCAACGGCACTCGCGCCATCGCCGCCGCCTCGATGGTCAGGGCGACGAGGTCCTCCGGCTCGAGGTTGCGCAGGTGCGCCTTGCCGCACGCCCGGGCCAACGTCTGGGCCTCCATCGTCAGCACCCGCAGGTAGTTCGCCAGCCGGCGACCGCCCTCGACCGGGTCCAGCCGTGAAGCCAGCGAGGGGTCCTGGGTGGTGATCCCCGCCGGGTCGCGGCCGTCCTGGAAGTCGTCGTAGAAGCCCGCCGCCGAGCCAAGCCGCTCGTACTCCGCCGCGTGCCGCGGGTGGTTGTCCCCCAGTGCGATCAGGGCCGCGGTCCCGATCGCCACCGCGTCCGCGCCCAGCGCCATCGCCTTGGCGACGTCGGCCCCGGTCCGGATCCCGCCCGACACGATCAGCTGGACCTCCCGGTGCAGGCCCAGTTCCGCAAGCGCCTGCACCGCCTGCGGGATCGCGGCCAACGTCGGGATTCCGACGTGCTCGATGAACACGTCCTGGGTCGCCGCGGTCCCGCCCTGCATCCCGTCGACGACCACGACGTCCGCCCCGGCCGCCACCGCGAGCTTCACGTCGTAGTACGTCCGCGTGGCGCCGACCTTGACGTAGATCGGCTTCTCCCAGCCGGTGATCTCGCGCAGCTCGAGGATCTTGATCGTCAGGTCGTCCGGGCCGGTCCAGTCCGGGTGCCGGCACGCCGACCGCTGGTCGATGCCCGGGGGCAGCGTCCGCATGTCCGCGACCCGCTCGGAGATCTTCTGCCCCAGCAGCATCCCGCCGCCACCGGGCTTCGCGCCCTGGCCGAGGACGACCTCGATGGCGTCGGCCTTGCGCAGATCGGCCGGGTTCATCCCGTACCGCGACGGCAGGTACTGGTAGACGAGGTGCTTCGACTGGCCTCGTTCCTCCGGGGTCATCCCGCCGTCGCCGGTCGTGGTCGATGTGCCGACCTCCGACGCGCCGCGCCCGAGTGCTTCCTTCGCCTGCGCCGACAACGCGCCGAAGCTCATCCCGGCGATCGTGACCGGGGTGTCCAGGTGCAGCGGGTACTTCGCGTGCCGGGTGCCGAGGACGACGTCGGTGCCGCACCGCTCGCGGTACCCCTCCAAGGGGTAGCGGGACATCGAGGCGCCCAGGAACAGCAGGTCGTCGAAGTGCGGCAGCGGGCGCTTGGCACCCCAGCCGCGGATGTCGTAGACGCCGGTCTCGGCGGCGCGCTGGATCGCGGCGATCGTCGCGCGGTCGAACGTCGCGGACTCGCGCAGGGCGGGGTCGGTCATCGACGCTGCCTCTCAGTAGGTGTTGTGGGAGGCGAAGTGGTAGAGCTTGCGCGCGGAGCCGTAGCGCCGGAACTCCGTGACGTCGTAGGGGAATCCGGCCGCGGCGAGCAGGGCGGCCAGCTCGGCGCGGTGTTCGTCGCCGAGGGGTTTCTCGACGCAGTCCGCGCCCAGCGTCCCGACCTTGCCGCGGACGTAGATCTTGGCTTCGTAGATCGAGTCGCCGAGGTCGTCGCCGGCGTCGCCGCAGACGACGATCCGGCCGGCCTGGGCCATGAACGCGCTCATCGGCCCGATGTCCCCGCCGACGACGATGTCCGCGCCCTTCAGCGAGATCCCGCACCGCATGGACGCCGAGCCCTCGATCACCAGGAGCCCGCCGCGCGCCGTCGCACCCGCCGACTGCGAAGCGTCGCCGGTCACGCGGACCCGGCCGGACATCATGTTCTCCGCGACGCCGGTGCCGGCGCTGCCGTGCACGGTGATCGTCGCTCGGTCGTTCATGCCCGCGCAGTAGTACCCGGCGTGTCCTCGGATGTCGACCGAGACCGCGGAGTCCAGGCCGACCGCCAGCGCGTGGGCGCCTTGCGGGTTCAGGATCTCGTAGGCGTCCCAGCCCGGTCGCTGGAGTTCGGCGTTGACCTCGCGGACGGTGGCCGAGGCCAGGTCCCAGGTGGTGGCGGTCAGCGTGTCCACGAATAGACCCTTTCCGGTTCGGGTTCGAAGATGCGGGCCGAAACGATGCCGGGCAGCCCGGCGAGCGCGCGGAACTCCGACGCCATCGCCACCCAGCCGGGGGTTTCGGCGATGATGGCGGGCTTGCACGCGATGGCGTCGCGGACGACGGCGAACCCGTCGGCGCTGGTGACCAGCAGCGTGTAGAACCCGTCGAACCGCTCGCACACCGCCCGCAGCGCCTTCTCCAGGTCCTCCCCCTGCGCGAGCCGGTGCGCGACGAACCGCGCGCCGACTTCGGAGTCGTTCTCGGAGTCGAACTCGACCCCCTGGGCGCGCAGTTCACGGCGGATCGTCGCGTGGTTGGCGAACGATCCATTGTGGACAAGGCACTGGTCCGGGCCGACGGAGAACGGGTGGCAGCCTTGGGGGTTGACCGCCGACTCCGTCGCCATCCGGGTGTGCGCAAGCGCTTGCCACCCCTGGGCATCGGCCAGGTCGTAGGTCCGCGCGAGGTCGCTCGGCTGGCCGATTCCCTTGTAGACGGTGAGGTCGGTGCCCGAGCCGATGACGACCGCGTCCGGCGCGACGTGCCGGATCGCCGCGACCACGACGTCGACCGACGCCGGCGCGGACACGATGGTCGTGTCGCCGGCGACCGTCACCCGCGCGCCCGGGAGGTCGAGCGCGGCCAGGTCGGAAGCGAGCACCGACACGGCCGAATGCCCGTCGGGGCAGCGCCGGTGGTCGCCGTAGACCGCGACCCCGGCCGAGTCGGGGCCCCGGTCCTCCACCTGGCGGAGCATGCCCTCCAGCAGCACGCCCAGCCGCGGGTACAGCCGGCGGTCGCGCAGGTGCAGGCCCACGATGCCGCACATGGGCGGCCTCCTCTCCGTCGTTGGCCAGACCGCTCGCGACCTCGGCCTCCCGGTGGACAACCTGGTCATGGTGGCCAGCCCCGGCGTCGGGGTCCAGCACGCCACGGACCTGCACCTCGACGGAGTCTCACCCGATCAGATGGGCAACCACTTCTTCGCCACCAAATCGGCGGTGGACCCGGTGCCGGCGTTGACCAACCTGCACAGCCCGGCCTTCGACCGCATCGACCCGCTCGGCCCTGACCCTGCTACCAGCTGGTTCGGCGGGCACCAGTTCGACTCCGACCCGGCCACCGGCCATACCGAGTACTGGGATCCCAACTCCAGGTCGTTGCAAGGAATGGCGAAGTTGATAGCAGGTGCGTCGGCACCGTGACCGCCACGACGCGAGGACACCGGGAGGCTCCGAAGACACTTCGGTGGCTCGTGGTCCTCGTAGTTCTGCTGGCCACCACTGCCGGATGCGGAGACGACCACCCCATGGAACCCACCATCACCCTCGCTCAAGCCCAACAGGCCGTCGGTGACCAGATCCGAGAAGCCGCTGCCGGGACCTTCCCGCCCGGGTTCACCCTGGAAGGGTTGCCACCCCAGCCGCTGAACTGCACCGACTCCTCCGGCAAACCCACCGGCCAAGTCCTGCTCGGGGTGACCTACTGGGTCAACAACCTTCCCGGCAATCAGGACATCAACACCTACTTCGACGCACTCAGAGCCTGGTGGAAGGGTCACAGGTGGACGCTCAGCACCGACAGCCGACCGGCGGACATGTTCATCAACGCCACCCGCGACGGCTACCTCATGAGCCTGCGCGCCAACGTCAACCACCGCCTGGCCATCGGCAACAGCACGCCTTGCGTCTGGCGCGACGGAACACCGAGCACTTCGCCCTGACCAGGCCTCCTGGAGTCCGGGACACGGATGCCGTGGGGGCCAGGTCGGTCTTCCCACGGATTGGCCGGCCAGGCCCGATTAAGGCTGCTGGAGCCGGACGTACACGAAGAACGTGATCGCCGCGATCGCGAGGATCGCGGACAAGCCCGCCATCGCGTTCCTAGAGCCGGAGAGGTCGAGGGGCTCGCGGGCGTCCCAGAGCGTCCGGTCCGGCCGCTGCGGGTCGTAGCCGACCCGCAGCGCCTCACCGGGACGCAACCCGGGATCGCGAGGAAAGTCGGCAAGGAGGGCGACGACCTCCCGCCCCGCAGCCGTGACGAACCGGACCCATACGTTGTACCCACCACGAATGTCGACCCGCTCCGTGACCACGGCAGTCGCCTCCAGCGCCCGGCCGCGCATGTCGTTCTCGTACCGCTGGACGGCGACCGCGCCGAGGCCGACGGCCGCCGCGAGCACGAGCCCGGCCAGGGTGATCCCGAGGACGACCCGGGTGCCCAGGACGGCTCGGTCCGGCGCTTTCCGCTTCCACGGAGCCGGGATGCGCTCGGGCTCGCTCACTGGCCGTCCGGCCGGAAGCAGCGGGGCGACCGAGCCGGCCCAGGCCGACGCTCCCGGTGAGGTGTGCTCGCCACCGCGCGATCGTACAGTCGGCCTCGTCGTCTGTCAGTCCATTCGACTCTGGCCGAAGAACCAATCACGAGGCGACATCTCCAAGCAACCACGGAAAATTTCGCCGACGGAGGTGAACACGGCGGCACTGTCGTGCTCACAGGAAGCGTCGAACCTGTCAAAGCCCGAGACGTACCGTGGCGAGCGCCGTTTGCGTGCTCGACCACCAGAGCGATCGATCGTCCAACCGGGAGGCCAGCGGCTGGCATCGTTCGCAGGAACCAGCGCCACCGACGCCAGGAACCGGGCGGCTCCACGGTAAAGATCGTTGTCGCCGTCATCGAACGACGCGTTCGCAAAGTTCACGGCCTTGAAAAAGCAAGCGCTTCCGAACCAGGCCATCCCAAGTTTCGCCTCTTCGAAGGCGAGAGGACCGTCCGCTCTCACGCCTTCGAAGCGAAGGTACCGAAAGGAGGTGAGCCGGAAGTTGCCGCTCCCGAGAAACCACGTCTTGAAGAACCACGCAGCCGCGGCGAACACTGCGTTGGAGAATTCCGCCCGGCCGGTGAACTGCGCTCGGCTGAACGTGGCTTTGCCGTCGAACGCCGTGTTCGAGAAATCGGCGTCACCGATGAACGTCGCGTCGGCGAACTTGGCTTCACGCACCCGGCGGTCGTGGAAGTCGAAGTCGACGAGCGTGGCACCGGTAAGGTCCAGATCGATGTCCGCCCACCGCTTCTCGCTGTCCTCGGTGATCAAGTGGTCGGCCAGGATTCGCTGAGCCGCCAGCCGAACCTGCAGCTCCTGATGACGCGGATCGATGTCCTCGCCGACCTTGCCCGGCCGCACCGAGGGCTCCCGGCGCACGGTCACGTCGAAGGTCTCGGCCAAGCGAACCGGCGGCGTGAACGGCATCCGCAGATACGCGCAGAGGACGTTCACGATGGTCTGCCGCTGGCCGGGGTTGTTCTGCGCCAGGCGTTCCAGCGCGTACAGGCCGCCGAGCCGGACCGGCGCGCTCTGACCGAGCTGCTCGACGGCCTTGGTCTACTGCTCGGTGATCCGCCGGTCGATGACGTCGTCCCGGGCTTCCTGCGCGGCGCGTTCTGCCAGCCGGTGAACCTCGTACTTCTGGAGCACGTCGAGCTCGGTCGACCGTTGCCGCCGGACCGCCAGCCACAGCGCCACCACCCCGCCGAGACCGACGCCGAGCGTGCCGCCGGTCCGGATGGCGTCGAGCCTGTCGCCGTCGACCCGCATCCCAGCAGTAGCCAGACCGCGGCAACCGCGACCACGATCATCATCGGCAGCCCGGCGGCGATCACCCACCGCGGGATCGGCGTCAACACCGGACGCCGCGGCGACCCGGGCTCAGTCGGTTCGATCACCTACAGGTGTCGCACCGGCGACCGGAAACGCAACACCCACCGGCAGCAGTGCCAGCTCCGTCGCTGGGCGATGAACACCGCGTCGGCGTACCTCGCGGCCTGTCACGGCCGTGCTCCGACGAGCTGGCCTGGAAGTTGACGGGCCGGCATTGCGTTGTCCGGGCGAACGAAATCGTGCCGTGGACGGCGAAGTGTTCGCCGACGTGGTCGATCTCGTGCATCAAATCTTCCCCGGCGAAGACGCCGCCAGCCTTATCGCTGGCCTTCAGCAGAGTCGCGAACACCCGCCTGCGCAGGCCTGAGGTGCTTCCCGCCAGCTGAGGTCGAACGCCCGACGAAGCGGTTGTCATCTCGACCACCACGGAGCAAGCCGTCGGAGGTGAGCGCGGACCGCGTCGATGTAGACGGTTTCGTGGTTCGTCAGCTCCCCGAGGTCGACGAGCGACGGAGGGATGTTCATCGCGCTGTCCGTATTGTTCGCCGGCGCGTTCCCCGCTTCGTGCATGGCCGTCCCGGCGGTCGCGCGGACCTGCTTGATCAGCTCCGCGAAGGCCTTGCCGACCTGGTCGGATTCGATGACGATCCAGGCCGCGTGATACGCGAGGTCCGCTTGCACCGAGCGCAGCGCCTCGGACAGCCTGACGCGCTCCTCGCCGGGTGCGTCGACGCGGCGGCGCCGGATGGCGTACGGGAACTCTTATATGCCTGGTACGCCGGGAACGCTTCAGCGAACGCCACCCGAAGCCGTGCCAGCGATAGGGAGGAACGCCTTCTTCAGCCTGAGCTAGAACCGCCGCAGTCGCTGTCGCGGCAGGCCGGGCGGGTGCTGGAGATCGACGACGAGATGACGTCGGGCTTCACCGCGCTGGCCACCCGCGTCCGGTCGTGGTGGCGGCTGGCGGTGTCCGGCCCGACCGAGCGGGACGCGCTGCGCT
>NZ_JBGDMD010000022.1:0-49915 GCF_041679295.1 Amycolatopsis kentuckyensis
CAGAACCCTGTTTCTCACTCACGACCTCCTTATGGCCCTTATCCGGCGGGCCGCGAGTTGGTTCACTCCTCGGGTGAGGATCTCGGGTGCGCTGCTCACCGTCCTGCTCGTCACCGCCGGTCTGGCGGTCCCCGTGACCGTCGCCGCGGCGGATCCGCCGTCCTGGACCGGGCCGCTCAGCACCCGCGGCCGGTACGTCGTCGACGCGCACGGCGACCGCTTCAAGCTGAAAGCCGCCAACTGGCACGGCGCGAGCGGCACGTGGACCGGCTCCGGCGACGTGAACGACCCGGCGAACCACCACGCCGGCGAGATCGCCTACCAAACGCCGCTCGGGCTGGACCGCGCGTCGATCGACACCGTCACCGACGGGCTCGCGCAGCTGGGGCTCAACAGCGTCCGGCTGCAGTTCTCCAACGCGATGCTCCACGACACCCGGCCGGTCCCGGACCTGCCCGCCAACCCGGATCTGCACGGGCTGACGCCGTTGCAGGTCTACGACCGCGTCGTCGACCGGCTGACCGCGCGTGGGTTCGCCGTCATCCTCAACAACCACACCACGACTTCGCGGTGGTGCTGCGGCCTCGACGGCAACGAGCGCTGGAACACCGCGCAGACCGAGCAGCAGTGGCAGGACGACTGGCTGTTCATGGCGCGCCGCTACGCCGCGAACAAGCGCGTCGTCGGCGCCGACCTCTACAACGAGGTCCGCCGCAACACCTTCGACGATCCCAACTGGGGCTGGGGCAACGGCACCGACTGGCAGCGTGCAAGCCAGCAGGTCGCCGACCGCATCCTCACCGAGGCCAACCGGGACCTGCTGATCTTCGTCGAGGGCATCAACTGGACCGGGCTGCCGATCGACGGCTTCGCGCACGGGCGGCCCACGCTGGAACCGGCCCGGACGCTCTCGCACACGCTCGTGGACTCCGGCAAGCTCGTCTATTCGGCGCACTTCTACGGCTACACCGGCCCCAACCACTCCGGCGCGACCGGCATCGGCGAAACCCACGACCCGCGTTACCGCGACCTCTCGCCCCAGGAACTTCGGGACGTCCTTTACCGGCAAGCGTTCTTCGTCTCGGCCGACACCGGCAAGCACTACACCGCGCCGCTGTGGATCAGCGAGTTCGGCGAAGGCCGCAACACCACCGACCCGGCGTCACGCGCGTTCTTCGAGAACTTCGTGAACTACCTCGCCGAGACCGACACGGACTTCGCCTACTGGCCCGCGGTCGGCTTCCAGACCAACGGCTCCGGCGACGGCTGGGCCCTGCTCGGCTACGACTCGGCCGGCCGGCGCATCGACGTCCTCGACGGCGCGGACTGGCGCGGCCCCGCGTGGCAGCGGCTGATCTCCGCGCCGTCCCGGACCGGGCCGATCCCGTCCGCCGAGCACTGGGCGATGCTGAACCTCGACTACGGCGACTTCCAGGAGTCGCGCCAGGTCCGCGCGCTGCCGGACTGGAACTCCGGCGCCCGCAAGGGCGTCTGCGCCGACGGCCAGCGGCTCGCCGGCCTGGCCCACACCGGCAACCGCGGCCTGTGCACCGGGACGCTCGCCGCGCCGGCCGGGTACGTGGTCGTGCGCGACGAGACGTACGTCGACACCGACTGGGCGTCCGGCTACACGAAGACGCAGTGCCCACCCGACCACGCGGTCGTCGGGTACAGCGTCCAGGGCGCCGCCTTCTCCGCCGTGCTGTGCGGCCGGTCTGCCACACCGCTGGGCCGCACCGGCCGGACGGTGTGGTTCGACCGCGGCGACAACCGGCCGTCGGGAGACCCCGGCGGCGACTTCGCGACCGGGAACTACAAGGGCCAGTGCGCGCCGGGGGAGTACGTCGCCGGCGTCGCCTACACCGGCCGGATCGGTTCGAGCCGGACGGCGGACGCGCTGCTCTGCCGGTCCTAGACGGTCCGGCAGGTCAGTTCCGGGCGGCTCGTCGCGTTGCCGTTGCCGGTGAGGGCGATGAAGCCGAACGTCGTCGCGCCGCCCGCGTCGAGCTTCGCGTTCCAGGCCGCGTTGCCGACTGTCACGGTCGAGCCGTCGACCGTGAAGTCGCCGTTCCACAGGCCGGTGATGCGGTGGCCGCCCGGCAGGGTCCAGCGGACGCTCCAGCCGGTGAGGTCGTCCGTGCGGTCGTTGCGGACCGTCACTTCGACCTGGTAGCCGCCCGGCCAGGTGTTCGTCACCTGGTAGTTGGCGGCGCAACCCAGGTCGGGCGGAGCGCTGGTGGTCGTCGGCGGTCGCGATGGGGTAGCCGACGTCGCCGGGGCGGCGACCGGCGTGGCGTCCGGGACGAGCGCGGTCCCGATCAGCACGCCGGCGGCGAGCAGGACGGCTCCCGCGGCGCCGGCCAGCACGACCCGGCGGCGGGGACGGTGGACGCGCAGCAGCCGTGTCTCGGTGCGGGGCCGCGGGCGGGGCGGCGGCAGCGCACGGCCTTCGGTGACGGCTTCGAACAGCTCCTGGACCTCGGCCATCGACGGGCGCTGCGCGGGGTCGCGCTGCAGGAGCCGGCCGAGCACCTCGGCGAGGGGGCCGCGGTGCTGCGGCGGAATCGGCTCCTCGCGGGCGACCCGCAGCAGGAGGGCGATCGGGTTGTCGTCGTTGCCGAAGGGGGGCCGGCCTTCGAGGGCGCGGTAGAGCGTCGCGCCGAGGGAGAAGACGTCGGCGGGGAAGCCCGCGTCGCCGCCGCCGGCGACTTCGGGGGACAGGTAGGCGGGGGTGCCCGCGATGAAGCCGCCGCCGGTCACGGTGCCTTCGCCGGTGGCACGCGAGATGCCGAAGTCGGCGATCTTGGCGAGCCCGCCGTCGGCGAGCAGGACGTTGGCGGGGGTGACGTCCCGGTGCACGATGCCCTCGGCGTGCGCGGCGGCCAGCGCGGAGGAGACCTGCACGCCGATGCGCGCGACCTCGTCGGCGGGGAGGCGCTCGCGGTCGAGCAGCACGTCGGCGAGGCTGCGCGAGGGCAGGTACTCCATGACGAGGTACGGCTCGCCGGCTTCCTCGACGACGTCGTGCACGGTGACGGCGTGGGGATGCCGCAGCCGAGCGGTCAGCCGGGCCTCGCGCAGGGCGCGCTGGGCGGCCTGCTCACCGGCGGCCTGCCCGAGGGCGGGGTCGTAGCCGAGCTGCTTGACGGCGACGACGCGGTCGAGCCGCTCGTCGCGAGCCCGCCAGACGACACCCATGGCGCCCTGGCCGACCCGTTCGGCAAGGCGGTACCGCCCGGCGACCAGCTGTCCTTCGTCGGTCAAGACGACCTCCCGGCCTTCCCCGGAACACACGGATGCGGGGGACGATCGGTTCGAGCTTAACGACCGGGCAGCAGCCCCGCCGACGGGCGCGGGGATCGCGGTGAAGGGCACCGCATGGACTTGGGAGCCAGGGACCGGCGAAGTCGCGGTGGCGCGGACGGCGGCGGCTCCGCCCATCGTCTTGAATGAGTCATTCAGGACCTCCCAAGACCTGAATGACTCATTCAAGACACTCGGACGTCGCTTCCGCGGCCCGCCGACGGGCGGCCCGCCCCGCCGACGGGAGCGGGCCGCGCCGTCACGCGCTCAGCGCGTGCAGCTGGTCCCACGTCGGGACGTACGGGGTGAACCGCAGCTTCATCCCCGCCTCGGCCGGCAGCTTGTCCGCCTTCCGCGCGTTGCAGCTGCGGGACGTCCCGCCGCACGCCGCCACCGTGTTCAGCCACGACGTCCGCGCGCCGCCGCGGCTCAGCGGTGTCACGTGGTCGATCGTCGTCGCGCGGCCGCCGCAGTACGCGCAGCGGTGGCCGTCGCGCGTCAGCACTCCTCTGCGGGACCAGCGGGGCGGCTGCGTATATCGCCACTTCATCACTACATAACGCAGCAACCGCACGATCTTCGGACGCGGGAACAGCCCGTACGCGAGACCGTCCTCGGCCTCGTGGATCTCCGCGACGTGCCGCACCAGCATGCGAATCGCGTGCGGCACCGAAACCGTATGCAGCGGCTCGTAACCGGCGTTCAAGACGAGCACCTTCACAACGCACCTCTTTCCTCTCGGCGGAAATCGTCGCTGAGGGGAAAGAGGTGCGTCAATCGTGTTTCAGCGCAGCGGATGCGCGCGGAAGAAGCGCCAGATGACCGGCGTGGCGTCGATGACCGTCGGGGTGGCCGAGTCGTTGTTCGGCCGCGTGCTCGGCCAGACGTGCCCGGCGCCTTCGACGCGGTAGTGGTCGAGCGCGCACCCGAGCCACTTCTGGACGACCACGCCGTCGACCGGGGACCACGACACCGGCCCGGCGAAGCAACCGTCCCTTGTGGACCACGCCGCCAGCCAGTCCGGGATCGCCGGCAGGCCCTTGGCCGGGTTGCCGGTGTAGGGGATCGTCGTGTCGGCGGTGCCGTGGAAGTCGAGGATCGGCACGCGGCGGCTCGGGTCGCACGCGCCGCCCTGCGGGTAGAACGCGCCCGACACCGGCGCGAACGCCGCGATCCGGCCGGCCAGCCGGCAGGCCAGCACGCCGACGAACCCGCCGCCGTTGGACTTGCCGGCCGCGAAGATCCGGTTGTTGTCGACGCAGAGCGTGCGCTGCAGCGAGTTCAGCAGGTCGCTGGTGAACAGGACGTCGTCCGCGGCCGCCGAGTAGGGCGCGCCGGTCCAGGCCGACTCGCCGTCGGTGCCGATCAGGCCCTGCGGGTACACCGAGATCGCGTCGAGCGCCGAGAAGCCCGACAGCTCCTCCTGGTACTGCGACGTGCGCTTGTGCCCGTGGAACGACAGCACCAGGGGGTACGCGCGGCGCGGGTTGTAGTGCGCCGGCAGGTGGACCGTGTACTCGCGGTCGAGGCCGCCGGAGACGACGTGCTGCGTCGTCGTCACCCCGGCCGGAACCGGGGCCGCGCGCCCGCAGCCGGTCGTGCGGACGGGGTGGTCGGCGACGCCCGCCGCGGCGGCGGGAGCGGCGAAGGCGGTGGTCAGGGCAGCGGTCGCGGCGAACGCGGCGGCCCACCGGGGAAGGCGTCCGGGCACTCGATCCTCCTTGATCGGCAGCGGGGCGTGGTCAGCATCACCCCGGCTGCCGGGGGAGTCTGCATTGCGTTCATAAAGTGCGCGGCCGGGACTGTCGGACCCCCTCGGTAGGATCGACCCAGCCAACGGCCGACGCACCCGGAAAGGACCGGAAGTGACCACCCCGATCGAGACGCTGGAGTTCCAGTCGGAAGCGCGTCAGCTCCTGCAGCTGATGATCCATTCGATCTACTCGAACAAGGACACCTTCCTGCGCGAACTCGTGTCCAACGCCTCCGACGCGCTCGACAAGCTGCGGCTGGAGTCGTACCGCGACAAGGACCTCGGCGCGGACACCTCCGACCTGCACATCGCGCTCGAGGCGGACGCGGCGGCGCGGACCCTGACCGTGCGCGACAACGGCATCGGCATGACGCGTGACGAGGTGGTCGCGCTCATCGGCACCATCGCCAAGTCCGGCACCGCCGACTTCCTGACCAAGCTGAAGGAGGCCAAGGACGCCGCGGCGTCGCAGGACCTCATCGGCCAGTTCGGCGTCGGGTTCTACGCCAGCTTCATGGTCGCGGACAAGGTCACGCTCGTGACGCGCAAGGCCGGCACCGGCGAGGGCGTGCGCTGGGAGTCGACCGGCGAAGGCACGTACACGATCGAGCCGGTCGAGGACGCGCCGCAGGGCACCGCGGTGACCCTGCACCTCAAGCCCGAGGACGCCGAGGACCACCTCTACGACTACACGTCCCCGGCGAAGATCCGCGAGATCGTCAAGAAGTACTCCGACTTCATCACCTGGCCCATCCGGATGCAGGGCGAGGGCGACGACGCCGAGGTCGAGACCGTCAACTCGATGAAGGCGCTGTGGGCGCGCTCGTCGAGCGAGGTCACCGAGGACGAGTACCACGAGTTCTACAAGCACGTCAGCCACGACTGGCAGGACCCCCTGGAAACGATCCGGCTCCAGGCCGAGGGCACGTTCGAGTACCAGGCGCTGCTGTTCCTGCCCTCGCACGCGCCGATGGACCTGTTCCTGCGGGAGCGCAAGCGCGGCGTGCAGCTGTACGTGAAGCGCGTCTTCATCATGGACGACTGCGAGTCCCTCGTCCCCGAGTACCTGCGGTTCGTCAAGGGCGTCGTCGACGCGCAGGACCTCTCGCTCAACGTGTCGCGGGAGATCCTGCAGCAGGACCGGCAGATCCAGCTGATCCGCCGTCGCCTGGTGAAGAAGGTCCTCTCGACGGTCAAGACGATGATGACCGCCGACGCCGAGAAGTACGCGACGTTCTGGCGCGAGTTCGGCCGCGCGGTCAAGGAGGGCCTGCTCGACGACTTCGAGAACCGCGAAGCGATCCTCGAGATCTCGTCGTTCGCCTCGACGCACGACGCGGAGAAGCCGACTTCGCTGCGCGACTACGTCTCGCGGATGAAGGAAGGCCAGGAACACATCTACTTCATGACCGGCGAGTCGCGCTCGGCGATCGAGAACTCCCCGCACATGGAAGCGTTCCGGGCCAAGGGCTACGAGGTGCTGGTCCTGACCGACCCGATCGACGAGATGTGGGTCGACGGCGTCGGCGGCTTCGACGGCAAGCAGTTCCAGTCGATCGCCAAGGGCCAGGTCGACCTGGAGTCGGACGAGGACAAGAAGGCCACCGAGGTCGCGCGCGAGCAGCAGAAGAAGGACTTCGAAAGCCTGCTGACGTGGATGGGCACGGCGCTGGGCGAGGACGTCAAGGAGGTCCGGCTCTCGTCGCGGCTGACGACGTCGCCGGCGTGCATCGTCGGGGACACCCACGACCTCACGCCGACGCTGGAGAAGATGTACCGCGCGATGGGCCAGGAGCTGCCGCCGATCAAGCGGATCCTGGAGCTGAACCCGGACCACGGGCTGGTCACCGGTCTCCGGGAAGCCCACGCGGCGCGCCCGGACGACGAAGGGCTGGCCGAGACGGCCGAGCTGCTCTACGGCATGGCGCTGCTGGCCGAGGGCGGCGAGCTGGCCGACCCGTCGCGGTTCATCAAGCTGCTGGCGGGCCGCCTGGAGAAGACCCTCTGAGGCAGCGGCCCCTGGGAGGTCTTGAATGAGTCATTCAAGACCTCCCAGGCCCTGAATGACTCATTCAAGACCCTCGAGGCGGGTCAGGGGGCCGCGTTCATCAGGTCCAGCGCGCTCTGCTGCCGGGCCGCGTCGGCCTGGTCGAACGGGCCCGCCCACAGCAGCCCGTACGCCTCGGCGCTGTTGCGGTCGTTGGCGTACGCCGAGTTCGCCTGGCGCTGCAGGTATCCCGTGTACGGGTGGTCCGACAGCGCCGAGTTCAGCACCGCCAGGTCCCGTGCGTACACGCCCTTGAACGTTGGGCCGTCCGCGCCGCCGCCACCGGCGCTCTCGCCCGGGTCGCGCAGGATGCCGCCGGGGTTCAACGAGCCGTTCGTCGTCGACGCGTTCGCCATCGCACGGGCCTTCGTCAGCAAGCTCGCGTCGCCCGTGGCCCGGTACAGCTCGGTCAGCGCCGTCAACGGCACACCCTGGTTGTACGACCACACCGCCTGGCCGTTGTTCGCGCACGTCGACGTGGTCAAGCCGTCGTTGACCAGGTTCGACCCGTTGATCATGCCGCTGCCGGCGAACCAGCTCCAGCCCGCGCGGGCCCGCGCCAGGTAGACCGTGTCGCCCGGGATGCGGTTGTGCAGGGCCGCGTTCAGCTGGATGTACAGCGAGTTGGGGATCGCGTTCTTGTACGTGCGGCTCGTGCTCCACCAGACCCCGCCGCCGCAGACGCCGTCCCAGTACGCGTACATGTGGTCCGCGTCCGCCCGGGCGGTGTTCAGGTACTTCCCGTCGCCCGTCAGGTCGTAGGCGTCCACCCACGCCAGGCCCCACCAGCCCGTGTCGTCGATGTAGTCGTTGCGGAACTGGCCGCCCTGGGCCGCGAGGTTCTTCGTGTACGTCGTGTCGATCGCGTAGCGGTAGCTGCTCATGCCGCTGATCCGGACGTTGTCGATGATCGCGGTCAGGGCGTTGGCCGAGTTCCACCAGCCGGTCGTGTCGAACAGGCCGGTGCTCTGGTTGTACCGCTCCATCAACGCCGTCGCGGCCGCGGTCCGGCGGTCCCATGCGTTCCACGTCGTGCGGGCCCAGCCGGTGCAGGCGATGGTTCCCGAACCGGCGGGCTGCCCGCACGCCCGCAGCAGGCCGACGCCCTTGGCGGTCCAGTCGTCGACGTTGTACATCAACGTCCGCCAGCCGGTGCCGCCCGACGGCGTCGCCGTGTCGCCGAGCTTGCTGCCCGACGCCCACGTGCGCCCGGCGTCGAACGAGCGGTCCAGCCAGACGTGGTCGCCGGCCGTCCCGCCGGTGATCGCCGCCCAGCCCATGTCGTCGCCGTCGTCGAGGTGCAGGGACAGCCGGCGGCCGCCGACGGTCGCCGACGCGCCTTCGCGGTCGCCGGGGGAGAGAGCGGGATCCCGGGCGTCGCAGTACTTGTCGCAGATCACCGCGAGCGTCGCGGTGGGAGTGGGGGTAGGGGTGGCCGCCATGACGATGGCGAGCAGGGGAGTCAGGAGATTCATCGGTCACCTTCCGCGCTGAAGGGCGATGACTCCATTCTCGGGAGCTAATAATATTGGTCCAGTCCTCACCGGGACAGGTTTCGGACAGGAATTCACTCCCGGCGCGAGCTCAGGAGCAGCAGGCACAGCACGGCGACCCCGGTGACGAGCCCGGCGACCAGCAGCATCGGGCTCAACGTCGGCGGAGCCGCGGCCGTCGCCTGCTGCACGGCCGGTGCCTCGGTGGCGGGAGCCGCGGCAGGCGTGCTCGTGACCGGCGCGCTCGTGACCGGTGGAGTCGCCGCCGACGGTGGCGCGGCCGCGGCGGTCGTCGTCCGCGCCGGCGTGGGCTTGGCCGCCGCCGGGGTGCTCGCCGGTTTCGGGGCCGCCGTCGTGGGCGCGGGCAGGACCGTCACCGACGCACGCATGTCGGGGTGCACCGAGCAGTAGTACGAGTACGTGCCGGGCTGCCGGAACGTGTAGCTCCAGCTCTGGCCGGCCGACAGCCGCGGGCTCCGGAACGCGACCGGCGCGCTCGTCGTGACGACGTCGTGGGGCGCGTCGTCGTGCTGCATCCAGGTGACGGTGTCGCCGACCCGGACGGTAAGCGCGGCGGGGGAGTAGGCGTAGCCCTGCATCATGACCACCTGCGTGGCCGCGGCCGCCGGCGCGGCGAACGGCACGGTCAGGGCCAGCACCAGCGTGGCGACGGCCACCGCGGCCCGCCTCATCGGACGAACTCGATCGCGATCTCGGCGTGCAGCCGGCGCCCCGCCACGAACCGGGCGACCCGGCCTCGCCGGGGCTTGCGCCGAGCCGGGAGGACCGGACCGGCGGCCCAGACGACCAGGCTGTGTTCGTCGCGGTGCCGGACGTCGCCGCGCAGCCGCACCGCCCGTCCGGCGACGCTCCCGTCGATCACCAAGGGGTGATCGGCGACTTCTTCGGCGGTGAAGACGGCGTCGGGGCTGCGCAGGGTGACGGCGAGCGCGGCCCCGGGCGTCCAGTGCCCGTCCGTCGCGGTGAGCCGGCGGCGCAGCAGCGGGATCCCCAGCACGCGCAGGGAGAGCTCGATGACGCACCGGTCGCGGCGCAGGGTGTGGCCGGTCCGCGGCAGGACGGCGGTGTCGGGCATGTCGGGAAGACCTCCGGGAAAGGGGGCGGGTGGCCCGGCGGGGGAACCGGGCCACCCGCGGGGGTCAGCAGCTCGCCTGGTCCAGCAGCGGGGTCAGGACCGTTTCGAGCCACACGGTGTGGGTCTTGATGTACTGGTCGAGGTTCAGCAGGTCGGTCACCTGCTGGCCCAGCGACGTCTCCAGGTGCGCGCTCTTGATGTGGGCGACGATCGGCGCGAGCGTGTCGGTGACGACCTTGTCCGCCGACCCGTCGAAGGCCGGCGCGAGCACGGTTTCCAGCCACACGGTGTGGGTTTTGATGTACTGGTCGAGGTCGAGGATGTCCTGCACCTGCTGCCCCGGCGAGGTCTCCAGGTGCGCGCTCTTGACGTGGTCGATGATCGGCTGCAGCACCGACTTCGGTACGCAGGAGCCACCGCCCGCCGGGGTGGAGGGCATCGGCATCGAATGGGTCGGAGCCGAGGTCGGCGCGGACGTCGGGGCCGAGGTCGGCGGGGCGCTGGTCGGCGCCGAGCCGGTCACCGTGACCGTGGCCTTCATGTCCGGGTGGATGGCGCAGTAGTAGGAGTAGGTCCCGGCCTTCGTGAAGGTGTGGCTGAAGGTCTGCCCGGTCTGCAGCGTCGGGGACGTGAACTTCTCCGGCCCGTCGGTGACGACGATGTTGTGCGGCGCGGTGTCGTGGTTGGTCCACGTCACCGTGTCGCCGACCGAGATGGTCAGGCTCGCCGGGCTGAACTTGTAGCCCATCGCCTCGACGGACTTCGCCGACGGCGCGGCGGCCGCGGCCGCGCCACCGGCCTGTTCCTGCTCGAGACCCTGGTACAGCGGGACGGCCAGCGGGCCCTGCTTGGCGAGCGCGGCGAGGTCGACGTTCGCCGACGCGGCCGGGGCGGCCTGCTCGCTCTGCCCGCCGCGCAGCGTGGCGATGCTGACCAGGGCGGCGGCCAGGGCGAGGATCGCGACGGCGACGGGCCAGTTCCGTCGTCGCCGCACCGCCTCCGGCTGTTCGGCAGCGGCGGGGTTGGGGTTGTCCACTGAGGACTCCTTTCGCGGGGTGCGATCAGCGGCCGGGACTGGCCGTGACGAGGAAGCTCGCCGCGAGGAGGACCACGATGACGAGGGTGGTCTCGGCGGCGACGGAGTAGACGAACGGGCGGACGGTGCCGGCGTCCCCGCGCAGGACGACGGCGAAGTCGAGCCGGCGGCCGACCCAGCCGCGGCTGGCCTGCGCGGCGAGCAGCACGACGGCGAGCACCGCGAGCTTGACCAGCAGGGTGCGGCCGTAGGCGGTGCCGAAGACCCGGCCCACGCTGCCGACGGTCTGCCAGGCGAGCACCACGCCCGCGGCGACCACGACGGCGACCGAGGTCATGGCGAGTTTCGAGTACCGGGGGATCACCGACGCGAGCTCGCCGGGGTCGCGGCGGGCCAGGACGCCGAAGAGGAGCACGGCCAGGCCGCCGATCCACGCGCACGCCCCGGCGAGGTGGGCGAAGTCCGCGAGCTGCGTCAGCCACGGCGAGGTGCTTTCCGCCGCGTGGCCGGTGAGGCCGGTGGTGCGCAGCAGTCCGAGCAGGATCGCCCCGCTCCCGGCGCGCCAGGGCAACGCGGTCGCGGCGGCGGGGCCGCGTTGCAGCAGCCACGCGAGCACCACGCCGCCGAGCAGCCACAACAGCGCCCTGGCGAACCAGATCCGGCCGAACTGGCTGTCCAGCGCCTGGCCGAGGAGGTCCGTGGCGAGGAAGTCACCGGCCGGACGCTGCGCGGCCCACGCCGCCTGCAGGCCGAGCCCGGCGAGGGTGCCGAGCAGGCCGAGGAGCCAGCCCGTCACCACCACCGACCGGGCGCCGCGGTGGCCGGCGCCCGCGGGCCAGAGCACGGCGAGGAACAGCAGCCCGCCGGCGAACAGCGTCAGGCCGGTGTAGTCGACGGTGCGCGTGAACACGTACCACGCCTTGACGTCGTCCACCCGTCACCGTCCACTCGCGACGGTGGCGGCCGGGATGCCCACGGAGTCCGCCGGGACCATCGCGGGTTCGAGGCCGCCGTCGGCGGTGCGGCAGTAGCCGAGGACGAGCGCGCCGAGCCCGTCCGCACCGGTGACGCCGAGGCCGGTGGTCACGGTGCCGAGGAGCGGCAACGCGCCCACGGTGTCCAGGACCTGTTGGGCCGCACCGGGTTGGCAGGCGGGCACTTCGGTCCCCGGCGGCGGGGGCGCCGGTTCCGGCGGGGACGTCGGGGCGGGTGGCTCCGGGGCCGGTGTCGGCGTTGCGTCGACGCCGCCGGGCACGGACGGCATCGTTTCGGCCGGCCGGTCGCCGACCGGAACCGCGGGCAGCGGCGAAACCGGGACGTCCGACGGCGGCAGCGCGGACGGAACGGGCTGCGCGCCCGGCGTTTCCGGCGCGGCGGGGTGCCCGCCGTCCGCGATCGCGGGCGGGGTGGCCGCGTCCGCGGCGCCGCCGGGCCGCAGGCCGATGCCGGACGCGTAGCCGACCACGACCACGACCGCGCCGGCCAGGCTCGCGGCGATGACGTGGTCTCGGCGCAGTGCGGGTCCTCGCACGGTGTGGTCCTCCAAGGAAAGCGGATGTCCGCCCGGAAAGGGAACGGCCCCGGAATGGCGGGGAAACAACGGGATGCGGGGAGCAGAAAACCAGCCGGCGCGTTACCGGGCGTGATCCTCACGTGAAGGCCGCGTTAAGTCCGGCGGCCGCCGGACGCCGTCGGGCGGTGAGATGCTCGGCCGGACGCCGGTCCGGCTGCGCCATTCGGGTGGTTCGGACGGCGGACTGACGGAGCAACGGTCCGATTCGACCGGTTCGCGGCGCCCGGGTCCGGGAGCCGGTGAGAATTGCTTAACGCAGCTGTTTCCGGACGGCCTCTTGTGGTCCCCGTCGTGCTCGCTACGGTTCGCGCAATCCCCGAATTCGCGAGAACGCGAGGAAAAAACATGGCCCTCCGCTCGTCTTTTCCCGTCCGGATCGCCGCCGTGCTGGCGGCCGCGTGCTGCGCGGTGCTGCTCGGCGCGCCCGCGGCGGCCGCGCACAGCGTCCTGGTGTCCAGTTCGCCCGCCGAGGGAGCGGCCATCGCCACCTCCCCGGCCGAGGCGGTGCTCGTGTTCGGCGAACCCGTCGAGAACCGGTTCACCGAGCTCGCGGTGCTCGGCCCGGACGGCGCTTCGCACTGGGAAGCCGGTCCTGTGTCCGTTGTGGACGGACGGGTCTCGGTGCCCCTGCGCCCGCTGGGCCCGGCCGGGGCCTACGCGATCCGCTACCGCGTCACCTCCGCCGACGGCCACCCGGTTTCCGGCACCGTGCCCTTCCGGCTCACCGTCGCGGGCCCGGGGGAGGTGGTGCCGGCCGCCGCGACCGCGGCGAGCCCGGCCGGTGCCGCCGCCGTGCCGCTCTGGCCGTGGATCACCGGCGGGGCGATCCTGCTCGGGACCGGTTTCGCGGTCGCCCGGCGGGTGGCGCGCGCCGGCGCGTGAGCCGCGGGCGGGTGTGCGTCCGCGGTGGCGCGGGTAACCCCCGCCCATGACGAACCTCGACGACACCCCGGTCGCGAAGCTGGACGAATTCGTGCTCGCCCGGCTCGCGGAGGACGAACAGCGCGTCCGCGACGGCGAACTGCCGCTGATCGACGAGGCCGAACGGCGGGGCAGGCTGCGGATCATGTACGCCGACGACGGCGACGGGCTCATCCTCGCCGGCGGGCCGGTCGAAGCGATGGAGGACCGGCATCCGGTGCCGTTCGCCGAAAAGGCCGAGTTCCTGCGCCGCGAGATCTCCGACGCCCACGACGACGCCTCCGTGAAACTCGTCGCCTCGGTGTACGAAGCCCACCCGGACTGGCAGGACGGCTGGCGGCCCTGAGGGTTTCGCGAACCGCCCGAACGGGAACTGCGAAGTATGTCCGGAACCCTGCTCACCGACGTGACGGCGATCCGCGAAGCGGCGACGACCCTGCGCAGCCCGCAGGACCTCGACCCGCTCGTCCGGCGCATCGGGCGCGCCCGGGTCGTCCTGCTCGGCGCGGCGACCCACGGCACGGCCGAGTTCCACCGCTGGCGCGCCGAGCTCACGCAACGGCTGCTGGCCGAACGGGACTTCTCGTTCGTCGCCGTCGAAGGGGACTGGGCGGAGTGCCACCGGGTGCACTCCTGCGTCGCCGGGGCGCCCGGCGCGCCGAACGACGCCGGGCAGGCGCTGTGGGGTCTCCGCGGCTGGCCGACCTGGCTGTGGGCCAACGAAGAGGTCGCCGGGTTCGCCGGCTGGCTGCGGGCGTTCAACGCCACCGGCGACGGTGTCCCGTGCGGCTTCCACGGCCTCGACGTCCACAGCCTGTGGGACTCCCTGCGTCGCATCCTGGGCTTCGTCCGCGAGCACGCGCCCGACCAGGTCGAGGCGACGATCCGCGCGTTCCGCCGCTTCGAGTCCGGCGGCGAAGACCTCGCCGGACTGGTGCCGGAGAACTGCCGCGACGCGGTCGTGCGGCTGCTGACGTCGGCTCGCGCCGGGGTACCGGGGGCCGAGGGCTACTACCGCGAATTCCTCCGCGGCGGAGGGCGGGCCCGCACCGCCCGCGCCACTCACCTGAGCGACACCCTCGACCGGCTGCTGCGGGCGTACGGTCCGCGGTCGAAAGCCGTGGTGTGGGCGCACAACACGCACGTCGGCGGCACCCTCGGCCGGCTGACGCGGGACCGGCACGAGGCCGGTGGCGTCGTCACGGTCGGGTTCGGCACGCACCGCGGGTCGGTGATCGCCGCCGGCCACTGGGGCGGGCCGGCGCGCCGGATGACGGTCGAGCCGGCCCGCGCGGACAGCCTCGAAGGCGTGCTGCACGCCGCGGTGCCCGGCGAAGACAGCTTGTTCGTCTTCCGCGACGACGACGCTTGGGCGCGCGAACCCCGCGAGCAGCGCGCGATCGGCGTCGTCCACCGCGGCGACGGGTACGTCCCGGCGGCTCGGTACGACGCGTTCGTCCACTGTGACGAGACCACCGCGGTCACCCCGCTGCACCATTGGGAGCCGGCGGAGGACAGCCCGTTCGTGCCGGCGCAGACTCATGCGCGTGGTGGATGACGGACGGCCCGTCTTCGCCGACCGCGAGGACGGCGGCCGGCGCCTCGCCGTAGAACTACTGCGCCGGCACTGGGGCCGCCCGCTCGTGCTCGGCCTCGCGCGCGGCGGCGTGCCGGTGGCCGCGGTCGTCGCGCGCCGGCTCGGCGCAGAACTGGACGTCGCGGTGGCGCGCAAGATCGGCGCGCCCGGGCGGCGCGAGTTCGGCGTCGGCGCGGTCACCCCGGACGGCCCGGCGATCTACGACGAAGCCATCCTGCGCGGGCTGAAGCTCACCGCGGCCCGGCTGGCGCGGGCCGAGCACCGGGAACGCGCGGAGGCCCGCCGCCGGCTCGAGCGCTACCGGTCCGGCCGGCCGGCGGCCAGGCTCGACGGCAGGGACGTCATCCTCGTCGACGACGGGCTCGCCACCGGCGTCACCGCGACGGCGGCCCTGCGCGACGTGCGGGCCGCGCACCCGCGGACAGTCGTGTTCGCGGCCCCGGTCGGCGCCCCGGGCGCGGCGGCGGGGTTGCTGCGCGAAGCCGACGACGTCGTCTGCGTGACCGAACCGCCGGACTTTCGCGCGGTGGGCCAGTGGTACGCCGACTTCCGCCAGACGAGTGACGAGGACGTGCTGCGCCACCTGGGGGAACACCGGGGTTGACCGGAAGGGTGGTGGGGTATCACCCGGCGGGGGTACCGACCGGATGGGCAGGCGCGGGATGATCGAACGGGACGGGCTCGGCGCCGCGGCGCGCGGGCTGAGGCAGTACCTGCTGGCCGTCGCGGCCGAGCTGGACGCGCCCGCCTGGTTCTGCGAGGTGGACGCGCCGGCGACGGCGTACCTGGCGCTGGAGCGGCGGCTCGCGCGGTTCCCCGACCACGAAACGGCACTGCTGTGGGACGAGCGCGACGGCTGGGCCGCCGCCGTCGAGTCGGCCACCGGCGAGGACGTGGTCGTGCTGTCCTACCTCGGTTCGGACGTGCTGCCGGCCCCGGCGGCGGTGGTGGCGTTCGTGCGCGGCCTCTACGAAGACGGCTACCCGGGCCAGCCGGATCCCCCGGACTTCCGCAGACCCGGGGCCCCGGACGGCTTCGACGAGCGCCTCGCCGCCTACGCGAGCGACGAGACCGTCTGCCTGCCCGAGGGCCAAGCCTGAATCAGCGCGCCGGGAGGACGCAGAACTCGTTGCCCTCCGGGTCCGCGAGCACGACCCACGGATCGTCGGGCGGGTCGTCGAGGACCTTCGCGCCCAGCATCACCAGCCGCTCGACCTCGGCGCGCTGGTCACCCTCCGACGGCGCCAGATCGAGGTGCAGCCGGTTCTTCACCGCCTTCTCCTCGGGCACCGGCTGGAACAGCAGTGCGGGACCGTCGGCGAAGTCCAGCTGCCGGTAGGTCAGCCCGTGGGAGTCCGTCCAGGTCCGGCTTTTCCCTTGCCGCAACGCCTTTTTCCAGAACTCCGCCAGCAGGTCGGGCCGGCGGCAGTCGACGGCGATGGCCAAGATCCTCGTCACGCCTCCGCCACCACCCGGTTGATCGCGTCGGCCACCAGGTCCGGCTCGCAGACCGTGACCGTCAGGCCGGGGTGGCGGATCAGGCCCCACGGGTCGATGCCGCGGACCGGCTCCCGGAACCGCAGGCACACGCCGCCCTCCGTGGTCGTGCCGAACGTCAGGCCGCGGTCGGCGAGCGACAGCCGGACACCGAGCGCGCGCACCGGGTTGACCGGCCCGCTGACTTCGGCACCCGCGATGTTGCCCAGCGGCGTCGTGACGAGCCACGGCCCGAAGCGCACCCGCAGGCCGTCGGCGTCCAGGTCCAGTCCGCTGCGGGCGCCCAGCGCGCGGCGCAACCGCGGGAACCGGACGCAGAAGTCCGCGTGCAGGCGGTAGTGCACGACGACGGTGGGTTCTCGCACCGTCGCCGAGCCACCTGTGGTCATGCGCCGCCGCCCATCGGCGGGACGTCGGGGTCGTCGTCCGCGGGGCCTTCGGGGTCGCGCCACTCCTCGGCGCGCGACGGGCCGTTGCCCTGCAGCATCCCCTGCAGTTCGGCCTTCAGCTCGTCGTCCTCGCGCGGCGAGTGCTGATCGCTTTCGCGGTGCACGGCAGCCTCCTTCACGTGGCGTCTTCCCCGGCTACCCGTCGCTGCCGTGCCGAAACCGCGCGGGCACCGGCGATCCCGAGCACCAGCCCGGCGATCGCGGTGAGCCCGTGCAGCACGTTGTCCGCCCAGTTGACGTTGATCGGGTCCTCCGGCGTGCCGAACGCCGTGGCGAGCACGCCGTAGGCGGTCATGCCGGCGAAGCCCACGAACAGCACCCAGCAGTAGATGATCGCGCCGGCGCCGCGCGTCGCGGCGAGCAACCCGAGGACGCCGACCGCGGTGTGGACGAGGTTCAGCAGCACGCTCGCGCTGAACAGGCCGGCCACCTGGCTGCTCGTCACGTGGCCGACCGTCGCCGTCTCCGGCGTCAGCCATCCGGCGATCCCCAGCGCGAGGTAGAGCAGCCCGAGCACGGCGACGACCGGGCGGAGCCAGGCGGGGCCGGTCCGGGAGCGGGTCTCGGCGGACGTCATGAAAAGCCTCCTTTTCCCTTGCGGGGCGGATACCCGGCGAACCGGACGGGAAACGGGAGGGGTGGAAGGGGCCGGACGGCGGGCTGGGGGACCGCCGTCCGGCCACCGGCCGGGACCCGCGCCGGTGTCCCTGCAGCCACGGCGCGGGCCCCTGGTCTCAGGGGGAACGCCAGGCGTTCCCGTCGTGGGCGGTGCCGTGCTGGGCGCCCATCAGGACCAGCCCGCCGTCGACGACCAGCGACGTGCCGGTGATGTAGCCGGCCGCGGGGGTCGCGAGGAACGCGACGGCGGCCGCCACCTCGGCGGCGTGCCCGGTGCGCCCGAGCGGGATGCCGGGCCGCCGCTGCTCGCGCGGGTCGGCGTCGGCCTGCCCGGTCATCGGCGTCGAGATCTCGCCCGGCGCCACGGAGTTCACGGTGATGGCGTGTTCGGCCAGCTCCAGGGCGAGCACCTGCGTGAGCGCGCCCGCTCCGGCCTTGGCGGCGCAGTAGGGCGCGGCGCCGACGCGGGGGACGTGCTCGTGCACGCTGGTGATGGTGATGATCCGGCCGCCGTGGCCGGCGTCGATCATGTGCCGCGCCGCGCGCTGCGACAGCAGGAAGACCCCGTCGAGGTCGACGTCGAGGACTTCGCGCCACTTCTCGTAGCTCAGGTCGAGCACCCGCTGGCTGCTGCCGGTGCCGGAGCAGTTGACCAGGACGTCGATGCCGCCGAGATCGGCAGCGAACGCGTCGACGACGTCGGCGGCTCCGGGCAGCCGGGTGAGGTCGAGCTGCCGGACGTGCGCCGCCACGCCGCGCGAGCGGACCTCAGCAGCGGTTTCCTCGGCGCCGTCGGCGTCGGAGTGGTAGGTGATGCCCACGTCCAGGCCCCCGCCGGCGAGGGCGACGGCGACCGCGCGGCCGATGCCGGAGTCCGCGCCGGTCACGACGGCGCGTCGCGGCGAAGCGGCGTCGGCGGGCAGTGGCGCCGGGAGGGACACGGGCGGCTCCTTTCGTTCCCGGACGGCTACCACGTCCACCCGGGACTAAACCCGGCCGGCGCGGGGTAACCCGTCCGGATGAGATTGGCCGTGCTGGACATCGGATCGAACTCCGCTCAGCTGCAGGTCGTGGACGTGTCCGCCGGGGCACCACCGCTCCCGGCGCACGCGGTGAAGGAGCCGACGCTGCTGGCCGAGGAGCTGCTGCCCGACGGGACGCTGAGCGAGACCGGCGTCGAGCGCGTGGCGGCGGCGGTGACCCGGTCGGTCGACGCGGCGGTCCGGCTCGGCGTCGACCACCTGTACCCGTTCGTCACCGCGGCGGTGCGCGACGCGGCGAACCGCGAGGACGTCATCGACCGCATCCAGGCGGATTCGGGGATCCGGCCCCAGTTCCTGTCCGGCGAGGAAGAGGCCCGCCTGACGTACTTCGCGGCGCGCCGCTGGTACGGCTGGTCGGCCGGGCGGCTGCTGCTGATCGACATCGGCGGCGGGTCGATGGAGCTGGTGCTCGGCCGCGACGAGCAACCCGAGCTGGCGATCTCCCTCCCCTTGGGCGCGGGCCGCCTCACCCGCGAGTTCCTCACGGCCGACCCGCCGACGCGCGCGCAGCTGAAGGCGGTGCGCCGCCACGTCCGCGACACGTTGTCCGAGGTGCTGGACCGCCTGCGCTGGGAGGGCCCGCCGCGGCGCGTGGTGGCGACGTCGAAAACGTTCAAGCAGCTGGCGCGGTTGACGGGCGCGTCACCGCAGCGCAAGGGCCCGTTCGCGCCGCGCGAGCTGGCGGTGGCGGACCTGCGGAAGTGGCTCCCGAGACTGGCCCGCGTCCCGGCGGCCGAGCGCGCGGGGTGGCGCGGGATCTCCCGCCCGCGGGCCCGTCAGGTGGTGGCCGGGGCACTCGCGGCCGAGGTGACGCTGTCGGCGCTGGACGTGCCTCGCGTCGAGATCTGCCCATGGGCGCTGCGGGAGGGGATCCTGCTGCGGCACCTGGAGCGGGTGGTGGACAAGCCGGAGCTGCCGTTGCAGCCGTTGACCCGGCACCCGGATGCCGTGGTGCGGCACCTGCGTTCCGCGGAGGAGCAGCCGGCGCCGAGCTGAGCGCGCTCTCGGCCGGCTTTCCCACCGAGTGCGGCGGCCGCGTCGACCGCGCGTGTGTCCGGGCTTCGACCGGGTAACCGCGCCGTTCCCCGAGCGGAATGGAGATTCCCGTGAACAAGCCGAATCCGATCGAACTGCAGAAGTACCTCTCCGGTGTCGACTACCCCGCCCGGCGCGACGACCTCGTGCGCGCGGCCGAACGGAACGGGGCCGATGACCGCACCCTCGATGTCGTGCGGGGCCTGCCCGACCGGACCTACGACGGCCCGAGCGGGGTCAGCAAGGAGATCGGCGGCTGACCCCGGACCCGGCTCGGGCGGGTGCCGCTCGCCCGGGCCGGTACCGACTTGAAAACCGGGTTACAGCAGCGAACTGATCGCCGGCCGGGGTTGGGTCACCGCGCCCAGCTCCGCCACCGCGCGGCACACCTCTGCCGGGTCGATCTCCTCCAGGCACGGGTGGCCCGGCACCGGGCACACCCGGGCCCGGCTGTCGCGGCACGCCGCGGCCTGGTCGCCCAGCAGCACCACCGGGACGCCGTACGGGGCCCAGCGCTCGGCCGGGACCACCGGGGCGAACAGCGACACCACCGGGGTGCCCGCCGCCGCGGCCAGGTGGGCCGGGCCCGTGTTGGGCGCGACCACCACCTGTGCTCCCGAGAGCACCGCCGCCAGCTCGGCCAGGGATGTCCGGCCGCCGAGGTTCACCGCCGATGTTCCCGCCACCCCCGCCGTCAGGTGCGCTTCGCCCGGCGCTCCCGTCACGAGCACGCGATGTCCCTCCGCCGCCAGTGCCTGCACCACCCGGTGGCTCCACGCCGGCGACGGCTGGCGCGCCGGTACCGACGCCGCCGGGTGGACCACGACGTACGCGCCGCCGCCCGTCAGGCGCGTGATGGGTGGCAGCGGGCGCTGCAGGGCCAGAGCGCCGTGGTCGTCCGGGGGGAGCTCGTACCCCGCCGCCTCGGCGAGGGACAGCATCCGGACCGGTTCCGGCGGGTCGCCGTCGACGCGGTGGCGCAGGTCGAGCAGGCTGCCCGGGTAGTCCTCGGAAATCGCGCCGATCCACGGGACGCCCGCCTGCCGCAGCAGCAGCGCCAACGGGAGCGGCGACTGGTGGAACGACGTCAGGATCAGCGCCCGGTCGAACGACTTCGCCCGGATCCGCGCGACGAACTCGCCGGTGTCCTCGGCGGTGACCGGCGGCGGCGCGGGGTCGATCCACGGCGCCGTCCACGTGAGCACCTCGTCGACGCCCGGCAGCAGCTCGGCCGCGGCGCGCCCGTGCGGCCCGGCCAGCAGCGTCACGTGCGAGGCCTGCGCGGCGACCGCGCGGACGCACGGCCCGGCGAGCAGGACGTCCCCGAGGTTGTCCTGGCGGGCGACGAGCACCCGGCTCATCCGGCGACCCCGGCGACGCGCAGCGCTTCGGACAGGTCCCGCGCGACGGCGGCGTGCCGGCGCGCGCGGGCGATCTCGGGTTCGAGCGTGCGGGCCGTCGGCACCAGCACCGCACGTGCCCCGGCGGCCAGCGCGGCGTCGACGTCGGCGCCGGTGTCGCCGATGACTACGCAGGACGCCGGATCGACGCCCAGCTCGTCCGCCGCGCGGAACACCATGCCGGGCCGGGGTTTGCGGCAGTCGCAGCCGTCGCCGTCGTCGTGGACGCAGACCTGCCACGTGCCGAACGGGCCGAACAGCTCCTGGACGCGGTCGTTCACCGCCGCGAGCTGGTCCGGGCTGATCAGTCCTTTCGCGACACCCGACTGGTTGCTGACCACGCCGACCGGCACGCCCCGGTCCCGCAGCCCGCGCACCAGCTCGACGGCGCCGGGCACCGGGCGGACCCCGGCCGGGTCGTTGAGGTAGGGGACGTCGACGATCAGCGTGTCGTCGCGGTCGAACAGCACCGCGACCGGCGGCTTCGGGCGCCGCGCCGCGATTTCGCCGCGGACGCGGTGGTAACAGGCGGCCGGCGGGATGAGCGCGCTCGTCACGGCCATCCGGGCGATCTCGCCCGGCGTGCGGGGGCCGGGCAGGATCCGGCGGGTGGCGAACTCCGCCGTCAGCCCGGCCCAGATCCCGGCGGCGAGGACGGCTTTCCCGCGCCGGCGGAAGATCGGGAGCGCCAGCGCGGCCAGACCGGCCACTGTGGACAGTGCGTGCAGCCCGAGCCGGCCCTGGCCCGCACCGGTGCGCTGACGCCAGAGGACGCCGTGCTTGGCGCGCATCAAGGCGTTGTCCGCGTTGCCGCGCTGGGCTTTCACGCTGTAGAAGAATCCGGCGCGTCGGGCGGGGTGCGTCGTCAGCCGCTCGCCCTGGTCGATCCGGTGCCCGGCTTCGGCGACGCGCAGGGCGAGGTCGGAGTCTTCGCGGAACGCGCGCGGGAACCGCTCGTCGAACCCGCCCGCCTCGACGAGCGCGGCGCGCCGGTACGCCATGTCGGCGGTGATCCACCGCGCGGTTTCGAGGCCCGCCGTGCTGCGCTCGTCATCGGTGGGACGGCGGTCGGCCGGCAGCGGGACGGTGATCCGGCCCTGGGACGCGGCGACCTCCGGCGGCAGCGACACCAGGTCTTCGGCGAGCTGCCGGGGCCAGTCCGGGGCGAGCACGACGTCGTCGTCGACGAAGGCGATCCACTCGCTCTTCGCCGTGCGCCAGCCGAGGTTGCGCGCGGCGGCCGGGCCGCGCCCGCCCGAACGCAGGACGCGGACGCCGGCGGGAACGTCCAGTTCGGACCCGCCGGGGCGGTCGTCGACGACGAGGATCTCCGCCGGTCGCGGGCCTTCGCCGCCGAGCACGGTGTCGAGCAGTGGCCGAAGCGTCTCCCGGCCCGTCGTGGGGATCACCACGGTGTAGTCGAGCGAAGCAGTCACCGGACCGGGCTACCCGCGTGGCGCCCGGTCAAACGGCGTGTCGATCGGGTCCGGGCGGGTAACCGGGCGAGGACGAGAAGGAGGTGCGGATGACCGCGGGGACGATCGAAATCCGGAACCCGGCCGACGGCAGCGTGGTGGGCAGCGTGCCCACCGCGGGCGAAGACGAGATCGACGCCGCCTTGCTGCTGGCGAACGAGACCCGGGCCGCGTGGGCGCGGACGCCGGCCGCCGAGCGCGGCGCGCTGCTGCACACTGCGGCCGACCGGCTGCGGGCCCAGGCTGATGAGCTGGCCGCCGCGAACGAGGCGGAAACCGGCCGCCCGCGCGACGAAGCCCGCGAAGGCGTCCTCGCCGGCGCCGGCACCCTGGACCAGTACGCCGAGCTCGGCCCGGTCCACCGCGGGCGCAGCCTGCTCGGCGACCCGGGCGCGACCGACCTGATGGTGCCCGAACCGCGCGGCGTGGTCGTCGCGCTGACGCCGTGGAACGACCCGGTGGCGGTCGCCTGCGGCCTGCTCGGCGCGGCCCTGGTCACCGGGAACACGGTGGTGCACAAGCCGAGCGAGCGCGCGCCGCACACCGGGCAGCTGCTCGGCGAGCTCCTGTGCGGTGTGTTCCCCGGCGGGGTGGTGCAGACGCTGCAGGGCGACGGCGGGGTCGGGGCGGTCCTGGCGATGCGTGCCGACGTCGACGTCCTCGCCCACGTCGGCAGCACGGCGACCGGCCGGTCCATCGCCGCGAGCGCGGCCGCGACCGGCGCGAAGACGTTGCTCGAGAACGGCGGCAACGACCCTCTCGTCGTCGACGCGGACGTCGACCCGGCGTGGGCGGCGGGTCAGGCGGCGCTGGGCGCGTTCGCCAACTCGGGCCAGATCTGCGTCGCCGTCGAACGGATCTACGTCCACGAAGCCATCGCCGACGCTTTCCTAGCCGCACTGGTCAAGGAGGCCGAAGCGCGGACGCTCGCGCCGCTGGTCGACCGGCGCCACCGCGAGCACGTCCACTCGCACGTCGCGGACGCGGTCGAGCGCGGGGCGCGGCTGCTGACCGGGGGAGCAGTGCCCGACGGACCGGGCGCGCACTACCCGGCGACGGTGCTCACGGGCTGCGCGGCGGACCTGCGGGTGATGGCCGAGGAGACCTTCGGCCCGGTCGCGCCGGTCCAGGTCGTGCCGAGCTTCGACGAGGGGCTCGCCGAAGCGGCCAAAGGCGACTACGGGCTCGCGGCGACCGTCCTCACGGCGTCGATGGCGAACGCCCAGCGCGCGTGGCGAGAGCTGCCGGCGGGGACGGTGAAGGTCAACAACGTCTTCGGCGGCGCCCCCGGCGGGGCGGCGCACCCCCGCGGCCGCAGCGGCAACGGCTACGGCTACGGGCCGGAGCTGCTCGACGAGCTGACCCAGACGAAGCTCGTGCACGTGGCGCCGCCCGGATGACCGACCGGCACACCCTCCGGCTGAAGGCGGGCGAGGACGTCAAACGGGGCCTGGTCGCGGTGTTCGGCACGGACGCCGACCACCACGACCGGACGCCGGTGGGCTGGTTCGCCCGCGCGATGCGGGTGCCCGGCCGCGAGCGCCGGGTCCTCGTCCAGACGGCGAAGGCCACGCTGGCGGCGACGGCGGCGTGGCTGCTGGCGACGCTGGTGCTGAAGCTGCCGCAGCCGTTCCTCGCGCCGTACGCGGCCATCTTCCTGGTGGAAGCGACCGTGTACCGGTCGCTGCGGGGATGGCTCCAGCAGGTCGGCTCGGTGGCCACCGGCGTGCTGCTCGCGGCAGTGGCCGGGCAGCTGATCCCGGTGCAGGCGGTCGCGCTGGCCGTCGTCGTCTTCCTGGGCCTGCTCGCGGGCAGCTGGCGGCGGTTCGGCGACGCCGGCGTCTGGGTCGGCGTCACCGGCATGCTGCTGATCTCCTACGGCACGGCCCGCGACCTTTCGCTGCTCGGCGACCGCCTCCTGGAGACGGCGCTGGGCGCGGCCATCGGCGTCGCGGTCAACACGCTGATCTTCCCGCCGCTCTACGGCGAACGCCTGGCCACGGCGGCCGACCGGCTCACGAAGGCGCTGGCCGGCCTGCTGGAATCGCTGTCGGATCTGGTCCGCCACGACGAGCCGGGCGGACTCGACGACCTGCGGTCGCAGTCCCGCGACGCCCGCAGCCAGGTGCTGGCGGCCGAGGAAGCTGTCGGTCTCACGCAGGAAGGACGCAAGCTCAACCTGCGCCGCGGCCGGCCGAGTTCCGGCACCCGCCACGAACGCCCGCTGCGAACGCTGATTTCGCTGTGGCCGGCGGTGTCCCAGCTGGTCGCGGCGGTGCGCACGACGGCGAGCGGGTCCGGCAGTCACCCGTTCGAGTACCCCTGGCCGGACGCGCGGGACTCCCTGGCCGACCTGATGCACCTGCTGGCCGGCGCGGTGCAGGCGGTGGCGGTGGCCGGGGAGCCCGTGGATCTCGACGAATGCCGTGCGCTGCTGGAGAAGCTGGAACAACGCCTGGTGACGGCGGATGAAGACGGTGTCCCGGCCCGGCTGGGCCTGGGCACGATGATCCTGCCGGCCCGGTTGCTCGTGGAGAAGCTGGAGAACCGTTGAACTGACGTGAATGACTCATTCATGTCGCCAGGCGACATGAATGAGTCATTCACTACGTCGGTGGAGCGGGCCGAGCCGTCACGGGACCGCGATGGCCTCGGCTTCCGAGCGGTGGCGGCGGCAGGCCGTGCAGACCATCGTCTGGCCCAGCAGCGAGCCGTCCCCGGCGACCAGCCGGGCGACGTGCAGCGTGGGCAGGCCGCACTCCTCGCAGGGGATCGGCTTGCTGTCGCGGCTGATCATGACTCGGTTCGGCATCGGTGGAGCCCCCTGACGGGATCGAAGGTCCTGCCCGGCTACCCCGTGGCCTGCGCCACACTCGTCCGAAGCAAGGACCTCACCCGAAAGGAGTAGTCAGGAGGCCGGGTACTGCTGCGCTCCGAGCACAGTCGCCAGGTGGACGGCGTTGCGGACCAGCGTCGCGTTCGTCGAGGCCACGGCCTTGGGCGTCTCGTCGAGGTCCTGGTAGTCGCCGCCCTGCATGGCTTCGCCGTTCCAGTACGTCGCGCCCTGCGCGGGCACGGTGAAACCGACGTCGTTCAGCGCCTGGAACAGATCCGCGATGATCTTGTGGGCGCCGTCCTCGTTGCCGACCACGGCGGCCACCGCGACCTTGCCGAACATCGCCGGCCGGCCCTCGTCGTCGGTTTCGGAGAGTTCCGCGTCCAGCCGTTCGAGGACGCGCTGCGCGACGCTCGACATGTGGCCGACCCACGTCGGGGTCGCGATCAGCAGGATGTCCGCGGCCGCGATCTTGCGCCGGATCTCCGGCCACTCGTCGCCGGCGCCCATGTCGGCTTCGACGCCAGGGCGGACGTCGTGGTCGACCACGCGGACCACCTCGCCGGTGACGCCGCGCTCGGCGAAGAGGTCGAGCAGCTGGCGCGCGATGAGGTCGCTGCTCGACTTCGACGGCGACGGCTTGAGTGTGCAGGTCAGCGCGACGACGCGCAGGGTCATGACTGCCTCCTGGGTGGGGTTCCGACGCCGACGTGCGTGAAGCCCGCGACGGCGTCGGGGTCGAGCAGGTTGCGGGTGTCGACGACGATCGGCTGCGCCGCCGACGCGGCCAGCCGGGCCCAGTCGAGATCCCGGAACTCCGGCCATTCGGTGAGCACGACCAGTGCGGCGGCGTCCTTGGCCACCAGGTACGGGTCGTCGACGACCTGGACGGCGTCCAGGCCGGGCACGGCGCCCACGGCCGGGTCGTGGGCGGCCAGCTCCGCGCCCGCCCGCGCGAGATCGGCCGCCACGGCGAGCGCAGGCGAGTCGCGCAGGTCGCCGGTGCCGGCCTTGAACGCCAGGCCCAGCAAGCCGATCCGCGCGCCGGCGAGAGAACCCGCCGGCGACCCGGTGACCGCCTGGCGCACGGCCCGCACGACCCGCGCGCGCTGCCGGGCGTTGACGCGGACCGCGTCACGCAGGATGCCGAACTCGACGCCCGCGGACTCGGCCGCGTGCAGCAGCGCCGAGGTGTCCTTCGGCAGGCACGAGCCGCCCCAGCCGGGGCCGGGGGCGAGGAACTCCGGACCGATCCGCGCGTCCAGGCCCATGGTTCGGGCGACCTCGCGGACGTCGGCGCCGAACCGCTCGCACAGTTCGGCGAGGACGTTCACGTAGGACAGCTTCACCGCGAGGAACGCGTTGCTCGCGTACTTCGCGAGTTCCGCGCTGGCCGAGTCGGTCGCCACGACCGGCGCGCCGGTCGGCTCGTACAGCCTCGCGACCCGGTGCCCGGCGGCCGAGCCCGGCGGGTCGGTCCCGACGACGACCCGGTCCGGGTGCAGGAAGTCCTCGACGGCGTGCCCTTCGCGCAGGAACTCCGGGTTGGCCACGACCGGCAGGTCATCCCGCCCCAGCAGCACGGGCAGCCGGGCCGCGGTGCCGACCGGGACCGTCGACTTCGTGACCACCGCGCAGCCGGGCCGCAGCAGGCGCCCCAGCTGCGGCACGACGTGTTCGAGCACCCCGAGGTCGGGCCGCCCGTCCTCGGCGGGCGGCGTCGGCAGGCACAGGAAGACGAGGTCGGCGCCGTACAGCTCGGCCTGGGCGCCGGTGAAGGTGAGCGTCCCGTCGCCGAGGCCTTGCCCGACCAGCTCGGCCAGGCCGGGTTCGGCGATCGCCACCTCGCCCCGGCGCAGGGCGTCCACTTTGGACTCGTCGGTGTCCACGCAGGTCACCCGGTGCCCGAGCCGCGCGAAACAGGCGGCACTGGTCAGGCCGACGTAGCCCGCGCCGACGATCCCGATGTGCTCAGCCATGCGCGACCCGCGCTTCCAGCGCCGAGCGGGTCGCGGCCAGCACGCGTTCCTCGCCGAGGAGCAGCAGCCCGCCGTCGGGTTCCGAACCGTGCGGGTCGCCGACGTTGCCCGCCCAGAGCACGACGTGCTGCCGCGCGGCCGGCGGCGGGCCCCACAGCCGCGGCGGGGTCGGGCCGAACAGCAGCACCGACGGCGTGCCGAACGCGGTCGCGAGGTGCCCGACGCCGGTGTCGCCGCAGACGACCAGCGCGGCCCCGGCCACCAGCGCGGCCAGTTCCGCCAGGTCCGTCCGCCCGGCCAGCACGGCGTCTTCGCCGAGCCCGGCGCGGTCGGCGATCGACGACGCCAGGTCGCGTTCGCCCGCGCTGCCGGTGAGCACCACGCGGTGCCCGGCCGCGGCGAGCGCCCGCACCACGCCGGCGAACCGCTCCGGCGGCCAGCGCCGCGCCGGGAAGGCCGCGCCCGGGTGCACCACGACGGCGTCCGGCGCGGGGCTCGGGCCCGGCGGCACCGGCAGCCGCAGCGCCGTGCGGTCCGCTTCCACGTGGGCGTACTCGACGAGCCGGCACCATCGGTCGACTTCGTGGACATCGTCGCGCCACTCGAGTCCGGGGACGTCGGGGAAGTCGGGGTGGTGGTGGGTCAGCACCTCGGCCGGGTCGGTGGCCAGCAGGTCGTGGAGGCTCTCCGGACCGCTGCCGTGCAGGTTCACGGCCAGCCTCGGCGGCGGCCCGGGCCACGCGAGGTCGCCCAGGCCCGCGGTCGGCAGCAGCTCGTCGACGGCGTCGATCAGCTCGACGAGGTCGCGCAGCCCGTCCGGGGCGGCCAGGACGAGGCGCTCGTCCGGGTACGCGGCCCGCAGCGCCCGCAGCGCCGGGACCCCGGTCAGCAGGTCGCCGAGCCCGAGCGCGCGCAGCACGAGGACCGCGGAGCTCACGGCCACGACCCCTCCTCCGACGCGCACACGACGAGTTCGCGCACTTCCGAGCCGGGTGGCTGCTGCAGCGCGAACACCACGGTGTTCGCGACGTTCTCGGGCTGGTTGAGCTTCGCGTCCGGCGGCGGCTTGTACTGGTCGGTGCGGCCGTCGAAGAAGTGCGTCCACATCCCGCCCGGAATGAGCAGCGTGACGCCGACGCGCCCGGCGAGTTCCGCGGCCAGCGCGCGGGTGAACCCGACGACGCCGAACTTGGAGGCGCAGTAGGCGGTCGCGTCGCTCACGGCCTTGATGCCCAAAGTGGACGCGACCGTGACGACCGTGCCCTGTGAGCGCTCCAGGTGGGGCAGCGCGGCGCGGACGACGGCGGCGGTGCCGAGCAGGTTCACCTTGACGACTCGCTCCCAGTCCTCGGTGGACACTTCGCCGAGCGGGCCGCAGGCGTCGGTGCCGGCGGCGGTGAAGACGCCGTCCAAGCCGCCGGCGCGGTCGGCCAGCTCGCGCACCGCGGCTTCGGTCGCGGCGGTGTCGCTCAGGTCGGCCTCGACGTATTCGGCCGGGTCTTCGGGGCGGACGCGGTCGAGGACGTACGGGGTGCCGCCCGCCTTGCGGACGGCGTCGACGGTCGCGGCGCCGAGGCCGGAGGCACCACCGGTGATCAGGACGTTGCCGAGGGGTCGCATCGCACTCCTTCGCAAGATCGGGGAAATCAGGCACTGGCCGCCGCGGCGACCAGCCGCGACGTCGAATAGCCGGGGACGGTCGGGACGAGCACGACTTCGCCGCCGTGGCGTTCGACGACCGCGCGTTCGGGCAGGTCGGCGGCCGCGTAGTCGCCACCCTTCACCCACACGTGCGGGCGCAGCCGGTCCAGCACGGCGGCGGGGGAGTCCTCGTCGAAGACGGCCACGGCGTCCACAAAGGACAACGCGGTCAGCAGCCGCGCCCGGTCGCGGTCGCGCACGAGCGGGCGGCCGGGTCCCTTGAGGGCCCGCACCGACGCGTCGGAGTTGAGGCAGACGACGAGGGCGTCGCCGAGCGCGCGGGCCTGCCGCAGCAGGCTCACGTGCCCGGGGTGCAGCAGGTCGAAGCAGCCGCCGGTGGCGATCAGGCGGCCACCGCGGTCCCGGACGCGCTCGGCGAGCCCGAAGGCGTCGGTGGCCGGCTGCGGGTCCGCCATCGGACCGTCGTTCGTGGACAGCGTCGTGGCCCCGCCGTCGGCGACGAACCGGGCGGCCGCTTCGACCGCGGTCGTGACGGCTTCCCCGGCGTCGGCGCCGTCGAGCAGGGCCGCGGTGGCGGCCGCGGCGAACCGGTCGCCCGCCCCGCACGTGTCGGGCGCGGCGTGCCCCGGCACCCGCGCCGCGGCGGGGATCGGCACGGCCGTTTCGCCGAGGCCGTCGGACACCACGGCGCCGCGGGAGCCGACGGTCACCGCGACCGCGCCGGCGTGCCAGTGCCCGCGCAGCAGCTTGGCCAGCTCGGCCGGGTCTTCGTGCCCGGCGAGCACCGCGCGGGCCTCGGCGAGGTTCGGCGTGACCAGCGCGATCCCGGGCACCGGCTGGGCACCGCGGGGGTGCGGGTCCCAGACCACCGGAATCCGCTCGGCCCGCTCCCGCAGGAGCCGCCGGACGTGCGGGTTGCGCGTCAGGCCGCGCCCGTAGTCGGCGACGAGGATCGCGCCGGCGTCTTCGAGGGCCTCCCGCACCGCGGCGGGCAGCGGGCCGGCGGCGGCCGTGCCGTCGCCGGAATCCAGGCGCAGCAACGACTGACCGCCCGCGCGGACGCGCGTCTTGCACACCGTCGTGCCCCGCAGCGGGAGCGGCAGCACGGTGACGTCGGGTTCGAGCAGGCCGGTGAGCGCGTGCCCGCCTTCGTCGTCGCCCAGCGGCGTCACGAGCACGACTTCGGCCGCGGACCGCGCGGCCAGCAACGCGGCGAGGCCGGCGCCACCCGGGCGGCGGCGCCGCGCGGTCAGGTCGACCACCGGTACCGGCGCCTCCGGGCACAGCCGCTCGGCGGTGCCTTCGACGTCGACGTCGAGCAGCGTGTCGCCGAGGACGACCAGCGGCCTCACGCGGTCACCCCGAGCGCGTCGTCGAGCGCCGCGCACAGGCCGTGCACCAGAGCCAGGTGCATCTCCTGGACGGTCGCGACGGTCGGCGCCTCGACCGTCACGGCGTCGTCGCACAACGCGGCGAGGGGGTTCGGCGCGGGCCCGGTCAGCGCCCACGTGGTGACGCCCAGCTCGTGCGCGGCCTTGGCCGCGGCGACGACGTTCTGGCTGGTTCCGCTGGTGGACAGGCAGACCAGGACGTCACCCGGCCGCCCGTGGGCGCGCACCTGGCGGGCGAAGACCTCGTGGTCGCCGTAGTCGTTGACGATGGCCGTGGTCGCCGAGGTGTCCGCGTGCAGCGCGATCGCCGACAGCGGCTGCCGCTCGTGGCGGAACCGCCCGACGAGCTCGCCGGTCAGGTGCTGGGCCTCGGCCGCGCTGCCGCCGTTGCCGCAGGCGAGCAGCCGGCCGCCGGCCTCGAAGACCCCGGCCAGGTGCCGGCCCCACGCGACGATCTTGGGCGCGGATTCGCGGGTCCGCCGGGCGGCCTCGGCCAGAGCGGCGAGATGGTCTTCCATCACGGCACCTCCTTCTCCTCCGGCGACGCCGCGCCGGCTCGTGTCGGACGGGGACGCCGGAGCACGAACGGCCCCAGCGCCAGCAGGTCGATCGGCGCCGAGCCGAAGCACTCGAGCGCGTCGCGGGGCGAGTCGACCATCGGCCGGCCCGCGGTGTTGAGGCTGGTGTTGATCACGACCGGCAGGCCGGTGCGCCGTTCGAACCCGGCCAGCATCCGCGCCAGCACGGGGTTTTCGCGGTCTTCGACGGTCTGGACGCGGGCGGTGCCGTCGACGTGCGTGACGGCCGGGATCTTCTCCCGCCAGTCTTCGGCGACGTCGTGCACGAACAGCATGTACGGGCTCGGCAGCGGGCCGCGGGTGAAGATCCCGGCCGCCCGCTCGGCCCGCACCATCGGCGCCACCGGGCGGAACTGCTCGCGGCCCTTGACGTCGTTGAGGCGTTCGAGGTTCGCCTTGCGGCCCGGGTGGGCCAGCAGCGACCGGTGGCCGAGCGCCCGCGGCCCGAACTCGGCACGGCCCTGGAACCAGGCCACGACGGCGTCGTCGGCGAGCGCTTCGGCGACGGTTTCGGCGACGTCGTCGGGACGTTCGTAGGGCAGCTTCGCTTTGATGAGGATCTCTTCGAGCTGTTCGTCGGTCCACTCGCGACCGAGGCCGGCGTCGCCCATCGGCGCGCCGCGTTCCCCGGCGTCGGCGGCGAGCTGCAGGGCCGCGCCCAGCGCAGTGCCGGCGTCGCCCGCCGCGGGCTGCACCCACACCCGGTCGAACGGGCCCTCGGCGTGCAGCCTGCTGTTGGCGACGCAGTTCAGCGCGATCCCGCCCGCCAGCGCGAGGTCGCGGTGGCCGGTGCGGTCGTGCAGCCAGTCCGTCAGCTCCAGCAGGATGTCTTCGAGGACCTTTTGGACGCTCGAGGCCAGATCGGCGTGCCGGCGGGTCAGTTCTTCGCCCGCTTCCCGGCGTGGGGCCAGCGCACCCAGGTTCACGCCGGAGGCGTGGAAGCCGCCGTCGCCGGTGACGTGGACGTGCTCGCACAGCTCGTCGAGGTACTCCGGCTTCCCGTAGGAGGCCAGCGCCATGACCTTGTACTCGTCGCTGGAGCGGGCGAAGCCGAGGTGCTCGGTCAGGTCTTCGTAGAGCAGCCCCAGTGAGTGGGGGAGTTTCTGCGCGGCCAGTTCCTTGAATCGGCCGTCGCGGTACTCACCGGCCAGGTAGGACGTGCTTTCGCCGCGGCCGTCGGCCACGAGCACGGCGCAGTCCCCGAAGGGCGCGGCGAGCGCGGCCGACGCGGCGTGCGCGACGTGGTGGCGGACGAACTTGACGATGCCCGGGTCGAGACCGGGCAATGCGGCCTTGAGGAACAGCGGGGCGCGTTTCGCGAATTCGGTCCGCAGCTCCTCGCCACTCGGGTCGTGGCCGGGCAGGCCGGGCTCGACCAGCGCGGGGTCGTAGGAATAGCCGACGGCGTCGAGGTCCTTCGCGGTCAGCCCGGCCCGTTCCAGGCACCAGGCCGCGGCCTGCGCGGGTTGTTCCCATGTGGAGAAGGGGACGGCCTGCTTGCCGTGCTTGCGGCGGCTGAAGCGTTCTTCTTCGGCCGCGGCGACGATCTCGCCGTCGACCACCAGCGCGGCGGCCGGATCGTGGAAGACGGCGTTGATCCCGAGGATGCGCATCGACCTGCCTCTGGCATTCCGGTGCGGACTTCTTCGCCGGTCCGCTCTCGCCTATAGCGCTACCCGGCGAAGTCACCCATAAACGATCGCGCGCAAAACCCCTGGGCGTCGCTACTCAGCGCAGCGGCGCCCGGCGGAACCACGCCGCAGTGCGACGGAGACCGTCGTCGGCGTCGATCTTCGGTTCCCACCCGAGGACGTCCCGCGCGAGGGAGATGTCGGGGCAGCGGCGCTTCGGGTCGTCGACGACGGCGTCGATCTCCTCGATGGGGGAGGCCGAGCCGGTGATCCCCTTGATCCGCTCGGCGACCTGGCGCACCGTCAGCTCGTGCGGGTTGCCGATGTTGACCGGTCCCGGGTGGCCGGATCGGGCCAGCGCCACAAGGCCGCGGACGGTGTCCTCGACGTAGCAGATGGACCGCGTCTGCTCGCCGGTGCCGGTGACCGTGATGGGTTCGCCCTTGAGGGCCTGGTCGAGGAACGCGGGGATCATCCGGCCGTCGTGGGCGCGCATGCCGGGGCCGTAGGTGTTGAAGATCCGCGCGATCCCGGTGTCGACGCCGTGTTCGCGACGGTAGGCGGAGGTGAGGGCTTCGGCGAAGCGCTTGGCCTCGTCGTAGACGCTGCGGGGGCCGATCGGGTTGACGTTGCCCCAGTACTCCTCGCGCTGCGGGTGTTCCAGCGGGTCGCCGTAGACCTCGCTGGTGGAGGCGAGGACGAACCGGGCCCCGTCGCGGCGGGCGAGGTCGAGCGCGTGCTCGGTGCCGTGCGAACCGGCGCGCAGCGTCTCCAGCGGCAGGGCCAGGTAGTCGCGCGGCGATGCGGCCGACGCCAGGTGGAAGACGACGTCGGCCCGGCAGTTCAGCGGCATCGGCTGAGTGACGTCGTGGCGCACGAACCGGAACCGGTCGTGCCGGCGCAGCGCGTCGAGGGTGTCCGCCGAGGACGTCGCCAGGTTGTCCACGGCGATCACTTCGACGTCCTCTTCGAGCAGCAGTTCGCACAGGTGCGCGCCGACGAAGCCGGCACCCCCGGTCACGACCGCGCGTTCGAACCGCCTGGGCACTCCCGGATCCGTCATGCCGTGGGGGCTACCCGGGCGCAGTGGGCGCAAACCCCGTTTAGGCCGCGCCGGCCGGGTACCCGGCCGTCATGCGAGTTCTGCTCACCGGATGGGCCAGTTTCCTGCACGGCGAAGCGACCGCGGGCGACGTCCTCAGCTTGCGGGCGGTGGGGGCCGCGCTCGCGAGCGCGGGGATCGACCACGACGTCGTGTGGAGCCCCGGTTTCCGCCCCGGTACCCGGCACCTGCCCGACGCCCCGCCCGAGGACTACACACACCTGGTGTTCGCCTGCGGCCCGCTGCACGGGCCGCAGGTGCGTTCGCTGCACGAGCGGTACGCGTCCTACCGCCGGATCGCGATCGGGGTGTCCGTGCCCGACCCGGACGACCCGGCGGTGACCGGGTTCCACCGGGTCTTCCCACGCGACGACGGCGTCACCCCGGACCTGTCCCTGGCCGCGCCGGTCTCGAAGACCCCGGTGCTCGGCGTGGTCCTCGCCCCGCACCAGCCCGAGTACGGCGGCGCGGGACGGCACGACGAAGTCCACGACGCGCTGACCGGCTGGGTCGCCCGCCTGGACTGCGCGCGGGTGCCCCTCGACACGCGGCTGGCGCACGAGGACTGGCAGCGGTGCGCCACGCCGGACCAGTTCGTCTCGCTCGTGTCCAAAGTGGACGCCGTCGTGACCACGCGGCTGCACGGGCTGGTGCTCGGCCTGAAGGCCGGGGTCCCGGTGCTCGCCGTCGACCCGGTGGCCGGCGGCGGAAAGGTGACCGCGCAGGGGAAAGCGCTCGGCTGGCCGGTCGTCGCCGCCGAAGAAGCGGGGGACACCGCCTTGCTCGACGCCCGCCTGAAGTGGTGTCTGTCCACTGCGGTCCCATCGCCGCCGGCACCGTCCTTGGCCGGGTTGCTCGACGAGCTGGCGGGTTCGCGGTGAAGGCGCGCACGACCGTCGTCATCGCCACCTGCAACCGCGCCGGCGAGCTGGCACGCACTCTCGAGCAGCTGTCCTCTTTGGACCCGCGGCCGCCGGTCGTGGTGCTGGACAACGCCTCCGAGGACGACACGGCCGACGTTGCCGCGAGCTTCCCCGGCGTCCGGCTGATCCGGCTGCCGCACAACCTCGGTGCCGCCGCCCGTACGCTCGGAGTGCTCGTCGCCGAGACGCCGTACGTGGCTTTCAGCGACGACGACTCGTGGTGGGCGCCCGGCGCGCTGCCGGAAGCCGAACGGATCTTCGACGAGCACCCCAGGACCGGCCTCCTCGCCGCGCGCACCCTCGTCGGCCCGGAATGCCGGGACGACCCCGTGACGCCCGACATGGAACGCAGCCCGCTCGGCCGCCCCGACGGCGCGCCCGGGCCGCTGGTGCTCGGGTTCCTCGCCTGCTCCGCGATCGTCCGCCGGACGGCGTACCTGCAGGTGGGCGGCTTCAGCCCGCTCCTGCACTTCGGGGCGGAGGAGCAGCTGCTCGCCTACGACCTGGCCGCGCGCGGCTGGGACGTCTGCTACGTCGGGCACCTGCGCGCCCACCACCACCCGTCGCGGTCGCGGCCGCCGTCGTCCTGGCGCCGCCGCGCGGAGCTGCGCAACCGGCTGCTCATCGCCGTGCTGCGCCGCCCGCCCCGCGTCTGCCGCCGGGAAGTGGCCCGGACGCTCGTCACCGCGCCTGGCGCCGTGCTCGGCGCCGTGGCCCGGCTGCCCCGGGCACTCGGCTCCCGCCGCCTCTTACCCGCCCACGTCGAAGACCAGGCCCGGACTCTGGAAAGGACCGCCGAATGGCGCGCATCTCGGTCGTGATCATCACCTGCAACCGGCGTGAGCAGCTGCGGGAGACCCTGGCGCACATGACATCCCTGCCAGACGACCCGCCGATCTTCGTCGCGGACAACGGGTCCGCGGACGACACGGCCGCCATGGTCGCGCGCGAATTCCCCGGCGTCCGGCTGCTCCCGTTGCGGGAGAACCTCGGCGCGGTGGCGCGAAACATCGCTGTCGAAGAGGTCACAACGCCGTACGTGGCGTTCTGCGACGACGACACGACCTGGCAGCCGGGCGCGCTCACGCGGGCGGCGGACCTGCTCGACGCGTACCCGGGGCTGGGTTCGGTGACCGGCCGCTGCCTGGTCGAGCCGGGCCTGGCCGAGGATCCGATCACGCCGGAGCTGCGCGAATCGCCGGTGCCGGGCCCGTCGTGGCTGCCGGGGCCGGCGCTGCTGGGCGTCATGGCCGGGCTGACCGCGGTGCGCGTCAGCGCGTTCCGCGAGGTCGGCGGCTTCTCGACGCGGATGTGGCTGGGCGGCGAGGAGGAGCTGTTCGCCTTGGACCTCGCCGCACGCGGCTGGTGGATGTGCTGGGCCGAGGACGTCGTGATCCACCACGCGCCGTCGAAGCTGCGCGACCCGCGCCACCGCCGTCGCCTCGGCATCCGCAACACACTGTGGACACTCCTGCTGCGCCGTCCCTGGCCGGCGGTCTTCCGCCGCGGTCGCGAGGTGCTGCGCTCCGCCCCTCGCGACCGCGCGACGGCAGCGGCCCTGCTGGACGTGCTGCGCGGCCTGCCGTGGGTGCTGCGCGACCGCCGCGTGGTCCCGCCGCACGTCGAGCACGGCCTGTACCTGCTGGAAGAACCCCAGCGGAACTCGAAGGCCCGCCGCTACGTCGGCTGAACCGGCTCCCGGATGTCTTGAATGAGTCATTCAGGACCTCGGAGGCCCTGAATGACTCATTCAAGACAGTGGTCAGCGGGCTTCGGCGGTGACGGCCTGCTGCGGGACCAGCTTGTGGTACGCCCGGAGCGTGTCGGCCGCGACGCGGTCCCACGAGTAGCGGGCCACCGCGCGGTCGTGCCCGGCGGTGCCGTACGCGTGGCAGAGCGCCGGGTCGTCGAGCAGGCGGCGGACCCGGGACGCGAGCTCCTTCGGCTGGCGCGGCCGGACCAGCAGCCCGGTGACGCCGTCGACGACGGTGTCGGTCAGCCCGCCCACCGCGGCCGCGACCACCGGGACGCCGCAGGCCATCGCCTCCAGGGGCACGATCCCGAACGGCTCGTACCACGGCGTGCACACGACGGTGTCGGCGGACCGCAGCAGGGCCGGCATGTCCGCACGGGACACCTGACCGGGCCACCGGACGCGGTCGCCGACGCCGAGCCGGTCGGCCAGCTCCCGCAGGCGGCCGGCCTCCGGGTCCTGCGACAGCCGCCCGCGTTCGGGCCCGCCCGCGATCACCAGCTCGGTGTCCGGCAGCTGGGCGAGCGCGGTGATCGCGATGTCGAAGCCCTTGCGCGGCACCAGCCGGCCGACGGCCACCAGGCGGTGGTGTTCGCGGCGGCGGGCGATCGGCCCGTCGGGGGAGAACCGCGTGAGGTCGACGCCACAGGGCACGATCGAGATCCGCGACCGCGGCACGCCGAGGCGCGACAGCTCGAACACCTCGTCGGAGCAGGTGGCGATGACGCGCCCGGCCTGCCTGCCGATGATCCGCTCGAGCCGGATCCGGTCGGCCGGGCTGGTGTCCTGGTCGCCCTGGTACCGCTTCTTGACGACGCCGAGGGCGTGGAACGTCTGCGCGACGGGCGTCCCGGTCGCGCTCGCCGCGAGGACGGTCGCGAGGCCGGACATCCAGAAGTGCGCGTGCGCCACGTCCGGCCGGTCGGCGGCCCACCGGTCGCGCAGGAAGCTGCCGAACTCGCCCATGTACGGCAGGAGGCGGTCCTTCGGCTCCTTCCGCGGCGGCCCGGCGGGGACGTGCACGACGTCGTAACCCTGCGGCGTCCGGACTTCGAGCGGCTCGTCGAGGCTCTCCCGTCGCGTGTAGACGGTGACGTCGTGGCCGGCCCGGGTGAGGGCCGCCGACAGCTCGGCGACGTGCACGTTTTGTCCGCCGGCGTCGGCTTCGCCCAACGCGGCCAGGGGGTTGGCGTGTTCGGACACCATCGCGATCTTCATCGGTGAGGCGTTCCCTTCGGGGTTCAGCGGGCCGTCTCGGCGAGGAGGTGGTCCCAAGTGGCGAGGAAGGCGTCCAGCCCGTGTTTTTTCAGGGCGTGTTCGCGGGCGTTCTTGCCGGCCAGCGCGGCGAAGTCGGGTTCGTGCACCAGCTCGCGGAAGCCCCGGGCCAGCACGGAGACGTCGGTGGAGAGCACGCCCGCGTCCGGCGGGACGGCCTCGATCGCCTCGGTGGCGGCGAAGACGACCACCGGCATGGCCAGGTGCATCGCCTCCAGAAGGGACAGTCCCAGCGACGTCCAGCGGGCGGTGTGCAGGTAGACGCGGCGGCGGGCGATCTCGTCGTGCAGCGCCGGCGCGGGGACGTCGCCGCGGCCGCCGACCTCCTCCGTGCCCATGCCGAACAGGTCGACCGGGGCGGCCTCGGCGAGCGTTTCCAGCAGGTCGGCGCCGGTCACGCGGCGACGGCGCACCGGTTCGTTGATCATCGACACGCCGGCGGCGAGCTCGCCGGTGTAGCGCGCGCCCGGGTCGGGGATGCCGTGCGGGACGACCGTCGTGGGCGCGCGGCCGCAGTCCCACATCGCCTCGTTGAAGTGCGTCACGTGCGCGACGGTGATGTCCGACCGCGTCGCGAGGGGGTGCTCGCTCGAAGCGGCGTACGGCCGCGGCGCGTTGTGTTCGACGTAGACGGCCGGCGCGCCCAGGCGCGCGACGAGGTCGAGCTCCTCCGGGCGCTGTACGACGACGACGTCCGGCTCGGCCTCGGCCAAGCCGTCGAGCGGCACCTCGGTGACCGACGGCCAGTCGCGGCCGGCCTTCCCGAGCCCCCAGGGCGCGCCCTCGGGGGACACCGGCAGGAGGTATTCGTGGCGGCCGCGGACGAACGCGTCGGTCCACGAGCCGTGCACGTGCCAGAGCAGTACTCTCAGGCGCCGGGATCCGGGTGAGGTCATGGCCCCCTGGTTTCCCCGAGATCGCCTGTTAAACGTGCCCCCGGCGGGGGTACCCGGCTCACGGCGGTTGCGTCGACGAAGGGACGGCCATCCATGCGGTTCACCCCACGGGGTACCCGGTTCTTCGACCTGCTCACGGACGCGGCGAGAAACCTGGTGACCGCCGCCGCGGTGCTGCGCGAGCTCGTCGCCGCCGAGCCCGGGGAGCGGGAGCCCCTCGCCAAGCGCCTGCACGAGGTCGAGCACCACGGCGACGAGCTGATGCACACGATCATGGTCGAGCTGAACAGCTCGTTCGTGACGCCGTTCGACCGCGAGGACATCCAGGCGCTGGCCGGGAAGATCGACGACGTGCTGGACTTCATGGACACCGCGGCGGACCTGGCGGTGCTGTACCGCATCGACGCGTTCCCGCCGGGCACGGACCTGCTGGTCCGGGTGCTGTGCCGGTGCGCCGAGCTGACCGCGAACTCGATGCCCGGCCTGGCGAAGGTGGGCGAGCTCGAGCCGTACTGGATCGAGATCAACGAGCTGGAGAACGAGGCCGACCGCGTCTACCGGCGAGTGCTGGCCCACCTGTTCGAACCCGGCGGGGACGCGCTCGAAGTGCTCAAGACCAAGGAGGTCGTCGAGCAGTTCGAGCTGGCGGCCGACGCCTTCGAGCACGTCGCCGACGTGGTGCAGACCATCGCCGTCAAGGAGTCGTGAGTGACGGGCACGGCCGCCCTGGTCGTCGTGATCGTCCTGACGCTCCTCTTCGACTACACCAACGGGTTCCACGACGCGGCCAACGCGATCGCGAGCGCGGTGTCGACGCGGGCGCTGACCCTGCGTGCGGCACTGCTGCTGGCGGCGGTGATGAACCTGGCGGGTGCGCTGCTGTCGACGGGCATCGCCGCGACGGTGGCCAAGGGCATCATCGACGTCCCGCCCGGCCCGGACGCGCTGACGGTGGTGTTCGCCGCGCTGGCCGGGGCGATCACCTGGAACCTGGTCACCTGGTACTTCGGGCTGCCGTCGTCGTCCTCGCACTCGCTGATCGGCGGGATGGTGGGCGCGGCGCTGGCCGCGGCGAGCACGGTGCACTGGGCGGGGATCGCCGAGAAGGTGCTGATCCCGATGGTGGCGTCGCCGCTGCTGGGGCTGGGGCTGGGCTACGGCGCGATGGTGGCGGCGCTGTGGTTGCTGCGCCGGGCGAACCCGCACCGCAGCGGCCGGGTGTTCCGCCGGTTCCAGATCCTTTCGGCGTCGGCGCTCGCGCTCGGCCACGGGTTGCAGGACGCCCAGAAGGGCATGGGCGTGATCGTCCTGGCGCTGGTGGCGGCGGGGGAGCAGGCGACGTTTTCGGTGCCGTTGTGGGTGACCCTGCTGTGCGCGGCGGCCTTGTCCCTGGGCACCTATTCGGGTGGTCTCCGGATCATGCGGACCCTGGGGCGCCGGGTGTTCCCGCTGGACCCGCCGCACGGCTTCGTGGCGGAGTCGGTGGCGTCGTCGGTGCTGTACGTGACGGCGTTCGTGGTGAAGGCCCCGATCTCGACGACCCACGTGATCACGGCGGCGATCATGGGGGTGGGCGCGACCCGGCGGTTGTCGGCGGTGCGGTGGGGCATCGCGCGGGACATCGTGCTGGGCTGGGTGCTGACCTTCCCGGCGGCGGCTGCCGTGGCCGCGGCGGTGTACCTGGTGGCGGACGCACTGACCTGAGCAGCACGGGCGAAGGTCTTGAATGAGTCATTCAGGTCTTCCGGCGTCCTGAATGACTCATTCAAGACCGTGGGGCCGGCGCGCGGAGTCCGCTGCGAGGCTCTGGCCTGAGCCGCGTTTGCCTCTTCCTCCTGCGGGAAACCGGGCCTCGAGAACCGTACCCGGAAAGGGAGAGCCATGAAGGCAGTGACCTGGCACGGCAAGCGCGACGTCCGCGTCGAGGACGTACCGGACCCCAAGATCGAGGAGTCCACCGACGCCGTCATCCGCGTCACCTCGACCGGGATCTGCGGCTCGGACCTGCACCTCTACGAAGTGCTGGGCGCGTTCATGACCGAAGGCGACATCCTCGGCCACGAGCCCATGGGGGTCGTCGAAGAGGTCGGGGACGCCGTGCCGAACCTCAAACCCGGGGACCGCGTCGTCATCCCCTTCAACATCTCCTGCGGCCACTGCTGGATGTGCGAACGCGGCCTGCAGTCGCAGTGCGAGACGACCCAGGTCAAGGAACACGGCAAGGGCGCCTCGCTGCTCGGCTACACCAAGCTCTACGGCCAGGTCCCGGGCGGCCAGGCCGAATACCTGCGCGTCCCGCAGGCGCAGTACGGCCCGATCAAGGTGCCGGACGGCCCGCCGGACGAGCGGTTCGTCTACCTCTCCGACGTCGTCCCGACCGCGTGGCAGGCCGTCGAGTACGCGAACGTCCCGAAGGACGGCACCGTCGTCGTGTTCGGGCTCGGGCCGATCGGGCAGATGAGCTGCCGCATCGCCCGGCACCGCGGTGCGGCCCAGGTGATCGGCGTCGACCTCGTGCCCGAGCGGCTCGCCCGGGCCCGCGAGCACGGCGCCACCGCCCTCGACACCCGCGACCACAAGGACATCGGCGACAGCATCCGGCAGCTGACCAACGGCCGCGGCGCGGACTCCGTCATCGACGCCGTCGGCATGGAAGCCCACGGCGCCCCGGTCGGGAAGCTCGCGCACACCCTCGTCGGCCTGCTGCCGCAGCCGCTGGGCGAGAAGATCACCGAGAAGGCCGGCATCGACCGCCTGAGCGTGCTCTACGCCGCGATCGACGCCGTCCGCCGCGGCGGCACCATCTCGCTGTCCGGTGTCTACGGCGGCATGGTCGACCCGATGCCGATGATGGAGCTGTTCGACAAGCAGGTGCAGCTGCGGATGGGCCAGGCCAACGTCCGGCACTGGCTCGACGACATCATGCCGGTGCTCACCGGCGACGGCGACCCGCTCGGCGTCGAGGGCTTCGCCACCCACAAGCTGCCGCTGGCCGACGCGCCGCGCGCGTACGAGATCTTCCAGAAGAAGCTCGACGGCGCGCAGAAGATCCTGTTGCAGCCCCACGCGTAACCCCGGGAGGGAACTGACTCTTGCGAGCCGTCACCTCGCTGCCGTACGAAATCACCGTCGAGGACCACGTCCGGATCCCGGCGTCCGACGGAACCGTGCTGTCCGCCCGCATCTGGCGGCCGGTTTCGTCGGACGCCGAGCCGGTGCCGGCGATCCTCGAGTACATCCCGTACCGCAAACGCGACCTGACCGCCCCGCGCGACTCGATCCACCACCCCTACCTCGCCGGCCACGGCTACGCGTGCGTGCGCGTGGACATCCGGGGGACCGGCGAGTCCGAGGGCGTCCTGGCCGACGAGTACCTCGAACGCGAGCAGCTCGACGCCGAAGACGTCCTCGAGTGGATCGCCGCGCAGCCGTGGTGCACCGGCGACACGGGGATGATGGGAATCTCCTGGGGCGCGTTCGCCGCGCTGCAGGTCGCGGCGCGGAAACCGCCGAGCCTGCGCGCGATCGTGATCTCGTCGTTCACCGACGACCGGTTCGCCGACGACATGCACTACATGGGCGGCTGCCTGCTCTCGGACAACGTCGCCGAGTCGGGCACCATGTTCGGCTACGCCACGCTCCCGCCGGACCCGGCGGTCGTCGGCGACCGGTGGCGCGAGATGTGGCTGGAGCGGCTGGAGAACTGCAGCCTGTGGATCGAGAACTGGCTCGGCCACCAGCGCCGTGACGACTACTGGCGGCACGCCTCGGTGTCGGAGAACTACAGCGACGTCCAGGTCCCCGTGCTGGCCTCCAGCGGCTGGGCCGACGGCTACTCCAACGCCGTCATCCGGCTGCTCGCCCACCTCGACGTCCCGCGGCGCGGGCTGATCGGGCCGTGGTCGCACAAGTACCCGCACCTCGGCGAGCCGGGGCCGGCCATCGGGTACCTCCAGGAAGTCGTGACGTGGTGGGACCACTGGCTGCGCGGCGTCGAGAACGAGGCCATGGACGGGCCGATGCTGCGGACGTGGATGCAGGAGAGCGTGCCGCCGTCGACGTCCTACGAGGACCGTCCCGGCCGGTGGGTCGGCGAAGCCACCTGGCCCTCGCCGCACGTGAAGCCGCAGGAGCTGCCGCTGGCGCGCCACCGGCTCGCCCGGCCCGGGGAGACCGTCGAAGACGAGGCGCTGACGGTGTCCTCGCCGCTGTCGGTCGGGCAGTTCTCCGGCAAGTGGGCGTCCTACAGCGCCCCGCCGGACCTGCCCTACGACCAGCGCGAAGAGGACGGCGGCTCGCTGGTCTTCGACACCGACGTGCTCACCGAACGCTGCGAAATCCTCGGCTCGCCGGTCGTCCGGCTGGAGGTCTCGGCCGACCAGCCGGTGGCGATGATCGCGGCGCGGCTGTCCGACGTCGCCCCGGACGGGCGCGCCACCCGCGTCACCTACGGCCTGCTCAACCTGACCCACCGGGACGGTCACGACGAGCCGGCGCCGATGGAGCCGGGGCAGCGGTGCGCCGTCGAGATCGAGCTGAACGCCGTCGCGCAGGCTTTCCCGGCGGGGCACCGGATCCGGCTGTCACTGTCCACTTCGTACTGGCCACTGGCGTGGCCGCCGCCGAAGCCGGTGCTGCTGAGTGTCCACACCGGACACAGCGCGCTGGAGCTGCCGGTGCGGCCGGTCGCCGAACCGGACGAGCTGCCCGCCCGGCCGTTCGGCGAACCCGAAGGCGCGCCGCCGATGCCGGTGACCGCGCTGACGCCGGGGGAGCAGCGCTGGACCGTTTCGCGCGACCTCGTCGACTACCACTCCGCGCTCGACATCGTGAAGAACGCCGGCACCGTGCGCTTCGACGAGCTCGACCTCGAGGTGAGCCGTGACGTCCGGGAGCGCTACACCTGGGAGGCCGACGACTTCTGCTCGCCGGTCGCCGAAACCGAATGGGTCGTGACGTTCTCCCGCGGCGAGTGGCTGGCGCGCAGCGAGACCCGCACGCGGGTGTCCTGCACGGACACCGAGTTCGTGATCGACGCCCGGCTCGACGGCTACGACGGCGCCCGCCGGATCGTCTCCCGGAACTGGCACCGGCGGATCCCCCGGGACCTGGTCTGAGTTTCATGTTCGCGTGACGGGGTACGCACCCGGTGTGCGGATCGTGATCACCGGGGCCACCGGCAACGTCGGAACGGCGCTGCTGGCCGCCCTCGACCCTGCCTGCGACGTCGTCGGCCTGGCGCGCCGGCTGCCCGACACCACGGCCGAGCCGTACCGCCGGGCGGGCTGGCGCGCCGTCGACATCGGGGTCCGGGGTGCCGAACCGGAGCTGACCCGGCTGTTCGAGGGCGCGGACGCGGTCGTCCACCTCGCGTGGGCCATCTCGCCGGTGCGCGGCGACCCGCCGATGTGGCGGACCAACGACCACGGCACCCGGCACGTCCTCGGCGCGGCCGCGGCGGCCGGGGTGCCGCACGTGGTCGTCGCGTCGTCGGTCGCGGCCTACGGCCCGGCGCCGCGTTGGGAGAAAGTGCCGGAAACCCATGCGTGCACCGGGATTCCGCACAGCGCCTACAGCCGGGGCAAGGCCGCGCTGGAGACGCTGCTCGACCGGTTCGGGGAACGGCACCCCGAGGTGTCCGTGGCCCGGATCCGGCCGTGCGCGATCGTCCACCGGCGCGCGGCCGGGCAGTTCGCGCGCTGGCTGCTCGACCCGGTGGTGCCCGCGCGGATCGTCGGCGGCCGGCGGCTGCCGGTTCCGCTGTGGACGGGACTGCGCGCCCAGGCGGTGCACACCGCCGACGTCGCCGAAGCGATCCGGCTGATCCTCGACCGCGGCTTCGCCGGCGCGGTCAACCTCGCGGCGCCCGAAGTCCTCGACTCCGACGCGCTGGCCGCGGTCCTCGGCGGCAGGCGGCTCCCGGTCCCCAAGCCGTTGGCGCTGGTCGCGGTCCGGGCGGCCTGGGCGGGCGGCGCGCTCCCGGTCCACCCGGGCTGGCTGGAACTCGCCGACCGCGCGGCGCTCGCGGACACCACGCTGGCGGAGATCGCGCTGGGCTGGCAACCTCGGTACGACGCCGCGTCCGCGGTCGCCGAGCTGGTCGCCGGGCTCCGGTCGGGCGAGGGGGCGGCGAGCCCGCCCCTGGCCCCGCCGCGCCGCGGTGGGGTCGGGTCCAGGCTGCGCTCGCTCACGCGGGTGGGGCCGAGCCACCAGTCACAAGCCTGAACGGGAGGCCGCCAGTGAGCACCGAAGCCGCCGACGCCGTGGTGATCGGCGCCGGCCACAACGGACTGGTGGCGGCGAACCTGCTGGCCGACGCGGGCTGGTCGGTGCTCGTGCTGGAGGCGACCGAGCACGTGGGCGGCGCGGTCCGCACGGCCGAGGTCACCGAACCGGGCTTCCGCAACGACCTGTTCAGCGCCTTCTACCCGCTCTCGGCGGTGTCGCCGGTGATCCGGGGCCTGAAGCTGGAGGAGCACGGCCTGCGCTGGCGGCACGCCCCCGACGTCCTCGCGCACATCCTGCCCGACGACCGGTGTGCGGTCCTGTCCCGGGACCTCGACCGCACAGCGGCGTCGGCCGACGAGTTCGTCCCGGGCGACGGCGACGCGTGGCGCCGGCTGTTCGAGCAGTGGAAGGGGATCCGCGAGCCGCTGCTGAACGCGTTGTTCACGCCGTTCCCGCCGGTCCGCCCGGCCCTGAAGCTGCTGCGGCGCACCGGAACCGGGGACGCGCTGCGCCTGGCGCGGATGCTGACGCTGCCGGCGCGCCGGTTCGGCGACGAGCTATTCGCCGGCGAGGGCGCGAAGCTGCTCGTGGCGGGGAACTCCGCGCACAGCGACCTTTCGGTGGACAACGCGGGCAGCGCGGTCTTCGGCTGGCTGCTCGCGATGATCGGCCAGGACGTGGGTTTCCCGGTGCCCGAAGGCGGGGCGGGGGAGCTGATCGCGGCGTTGGTGCGCCGGCTGGAGTCCCGCGGCGGCCAAGTCCACTGTGGACGTCCGGTGCGCGAGGTGCTCGTCGGCGACGGCCGGGCGCTCGGCGTCCGGGACGGCTCCGGGGTCGCGGTGCGGGCGGCCAAGGCCGTCCTCGCCGACGTGCCGGCGCCGGTGCTGTACCGGAAGCTGGTGGGGGCGGAGTGGCTGCCGTCGCGGCTGCTGGAGGACCTCGGCAAGTTCGAATGGGACAGTGCGACGGTGAAGGTCGACTGGGCGTTGTCCGGCCCGATCCCGTGGACGGCCTCAGAGGCTCGCGGCGCCGGCACGATCCACTTGGGGACGGATTTGGACGGGCTGTCGGCGTTCGGCGGCGAACTCGCGCGCGGCCGGACCCCGCGCCGCCCGTTCCTGCTGCTGGGTCAGATGACCACGACGGACCCGACGCGCTCGCCGGCGGGCACGGAGGCGGCGTGGGCGTACACGCACGTGCCGCGCGGGACGATGGAGAACCGTGCGGCGCTGGAGCGGCGGGTGAAGCGCATCGAGGAGACGGTCGAGGCGAACGCGCCGGGGTTCACCGACCTGATCAAGGCCCGCTACGTGCAGGGGCCGGCCGAGCTCGCGGACCACAACCCGGGCCTGGTCGGCGGCGCGATCAACGCGGGCACGACGGCGATCCACCAGCAGCTGTTCTTCCGCCCGGTCCCCGGAACAGGGCGCGCGGACACCCCGGTGGACCGGCTGTTCCTGGCGGGGGCATCGGCCCACCCGGGCGGCGCGGTCCACGGCGGCCCGGGCGCGAACGCGGCCAAGGCGGCGCTGGCCCGGGCGGGCGTGCTGGGTGGGGGATACGCGGCGGTGATCCGAGCGGCCCACCGCGCGATCTACGGCTGAGGCCGGGGTGTGGCCGGTTCGGGCGGCTCGCCGCGCGATCCGCGGCTGAGGGCCGGGACGCGGCGGTGGTTCGGGCGCCTCGCCGGGCGATCCGCGGCTGAGCGCCGGACCACCGCCCCGCGATCCCCCGCCGAGCCCGGCGGCCTTCCCGGGCCCGATATTTCGCTTGCGGCCGCACCCCGCCTCCCGCATACTCGGCCGCCGGTGTCAGGACCTGCGGAAACGGGTGGTTCGTGTTCGATGTGATCATCGCCGGCTGCGGGCCGACCGGTGCGATGCTGGCCGCTGAACTGCGGCTGCACGATGTGCGGGTTCTCGTGCTGGAAAAGGAACCCGAGCCCGCGTCGTCGTTCGTGCGCATCGTGAGCCTGCACGTGCGCAGCCTCGAGCTGATGGCGATGCGCGGCCTGCTCGACCGCCTCCTCGAACACGGACGCCGGCGCCCGGTCGGCGGGATCTTCGCCGCCATCCCCAAACCGGCGCCCGAAGGCCTGGAATCCGCGTACCTGCTGGGCATCCCGCAGCCCGTCGTCGACCGGCTGCTCGGTGACCACGCGGCCGACCTCGGCGCGGAAATCCGGCGTGGCCGCCCCCTGACCGGCCTGGAGCAGGACGACGACGGGGTGACCGTCGAACTCGCCGACGGGGAGCGGGTGAAAGCCCGTTACCTCGTCGGCTGCGACGGCGCGCGCAGCACCGTCCGCAAGCTGCTCGGGGTCGGCTTCCCCGGCGAACCGTCGCGCACCTTCACGCTGATGGGCGAACTGGAAGCGGCCATGCCGCCGGAGGAGATCTCGGCGAAGGTGGCCGAGGTCCGGGAGACGAACAAGGCCTTCGACTTCCGGCCCTTCGGCGAAGACGTCTACCGCGTCGTCGTCGCCGAGTCGGAGCCCGGTGCGGAAACGCCCACCATCGAAGACTTCCGGCGAGCGTTGCGTGCCCTCGCCGGCACCGACTTCGGCGTGCGTTCCCCGCGCTGGCTGTCGCGCTTCGGCGACGCCACCCGGCTCGTCGAGCAGTACCGCGTCGGGCGCGTGCTGCTGGCCGGCGACGCGGCGCACATCCACCCACCGGCCGGCGGGCAGGGCCTGAACCTGGGCGTCCAGGACGCGGTCAACCTCGGCTGGAAGCTCGCGGCGCGGATCCGCGGCTCGGCACCGGACGCCCTGCTGGACACCTACCACGCCGAACGCCACCCCGTCGCCCAGGACGTGCTGGACAACACCCGCGCCCAGGTCGAACTGCACGCCGCCGGACCGGGTCCGCGGGCGGTGCGCGGGCTGCTCACCGAACTGATGGACTTCCCCGACGTCAACCGGTACCTGATCGAGAAGATCACCGCGCTCGGCATCCGCTACGACTTCGGCGCGGGCCCGGACCCGGTCGGCCGCCGCCTGGCCGACGTCGAGCTGAAGCAGGGACGCCTCTACGACCGGCTGCGCCGCGGCCGCGGCCTGGTGCTCGACCGCACCGAGCGGCTGAGCGCCGGGGGCTGGGCGGACCGGGTCGACGTCATCGCCGATCCCACGGCGGCCGTGGACGTGCCGGCGCTGCTGCTCCGCCCCGACGGGTACGTCGCCTGGATCGGCGAGCACCAGCGGGAGCTGGACGTCCACCTCGCCCGCTGGTTCGGCGAGCCCGCCGGCTGATCACGGGCGCGGGTGGCCGCTCTTCGCCCGGGCGTGCTTGCCGGTCGCCAGATCCGCCAGCCGGGCCAGGGACTCCGTGTTCCGCGGCTTCACCAGCAGCGACTGCAGGGCCGCCGGCAGCACCTTGCCCGGGCCGCGGACGATGTGCTCGGTCATCCGGACCAGCGTCCTGCCTTCGCCGTGCGGCACGAGCGTCAACCCGACCGCGGCCGCGCCCAGCGGCCAGCCGTGAGCCTCCAAAGACAGCGACAGGCCCGGTTCGACGGCCGTCACGACCGTCTGGTCCTGGATGTGCACCGGCCACGGGCCCACGCTGTGGTGGATCCGCGAACCCACGGCGGGCCAATCCTCGTCGACGTCGCGGATGTGCGAGCTCCCGACCACCCAGCCGGCGTAGAGCCAGCCGTCGGCGAGCACCTCGAACACGGCCTCGGGCGGTACGTCGATCACGCGGCTGACCTCGGTCACGGCTTCCTCCTGCTGGTCGGGACGAACGAGGAGTACCCCGTCCCGGACGGGGTATGCCAGCGCGGAAGCAGGAGGTGGCGATGGCAGCCGATCGACGGAAGGCGCCCGAAGGACCGGGCGAGCTGACCAAGCGGACCTGGGGCGAGGTGCTCAAACGCACCTTCAAGCAGTTCAACCGCGACAACCTGACCGACTGGGCCGCGGCGCTCACGTACTACGGCGTACTTTCGCTGTTCCCCGGCATCATCGTGCTCACCGCGATCCTCGGCCTGCTGGGCCCGAACGCGATCCAGACCGTGATCGACAACATCAACCAGCTGGTTCCGGGGCAGGGCAAGGACATCCTCGTCGGCGCGATCAAGGAGCTGGCCGGTTCGCGCGGTCTGGCCGGGCCGCTGGCGATCATCGGCCTGCTCGGCGCGCTGTGGTCGGCGTCCGGCTACATCGGGGCGTTCATGCGCGCGTCGAACGCGATCTACGGCATGCCGGAGGGCCGGCCGGTCTGGAAGACGATCCCGCTGCGGATCGCGCTGACGGTCGGGATCGTGGTGCTGCTGGCGGCGTGCGCGCTGGGCGTGGTCGCGACCGGTTCGGTGGCCCGCCGGATCGGCGACGCGATCGGGCTCGGCTCGACCGGGGTGCTGGTGTGGGAGATCGCGAAGTGGCCGGTGATCGCGCTGCTTGTCAGCCTGGCGTTCGCGCTGCTGTACTGGGTGGGGCCGAACGTGCGGCTGCCGGGGTTCAAGTGGCTGACGCCGGGCGGGCTGCTGGCCGTGCTGCTGTGGGTGCTGGCGTCGGCCGGGTTCGCGTTGTACGTGGCGAACTTCGGTTCGTACAACAAGACCTACGGTTCGCTGGCCGGGGTGATCGTGTTCCTTGTATGGTTGTGGATCTCGAACGTCGCGGTGCTGCTGGGGGCGGAACTGGACGCCGAGCTGGCCCGCGGGCGCGCGATCGAGGCGGGCCGCGAGGACGACCAGGCGGAGCCGTTCCTGCCCCCGCGCGACACGAAGGCGATGGACGAGGACGAAGCCGCGGACGTGGCGAGGGAAACCGAACGGAGCTGAGCGGATGGCCTGCCGGATCACGGAACTGGTGCTGGACTGCCACGACCCGGACCGGCTGGCCGAGTTCTGGTGCGCGGTGCTCGGCTACGAGGTGATCGGCCACGAGCCGGACGGCCTCGAGCTGGGCCCACCGGGCGGCCGCTTCGGTTCCGGCCCGCCGACGCTGATCTTGGCGCGGACGGAGAACCCGCGCCGGGGAAAGCTGCCGCTGCACCTGGACGTGAGCCCGGCGGGGACGGACCAGGAGACGGAGCTGGCGAGGTTGCTGGCGCTGGGTGCCCGCCGGGCGGAGGTGGGCCAGGACGGGAGCGAGTCCTGGGAGGTGCTGCAGGACCCGGAGGGCAACGAGTTCTGCTTGCTGCGCAAGGACGTGGGGGAGGCCTGAGGCAACGTCTTGAATGAGTCATTCAGGGCTTGGGAGGTCTTGAATGACTCATTCAGGACTGGGCTTACCCCGTTTGGGCGGACAGGGTTGATGAGTGAGGTCAGGCTATCGCAGGCGCGTTAGCAGGCTGAGCTGCTGTTTCGTAGGCAGTG
>NZ_JBGDMD010000023.1:0-47362 GCF_041679295.1 Amycolatopsis kentuckyensis
TCTAACCCTGTTTCTCACTCACGACCCCGTGGTTAGGTCGCCCAGGTCGCCGGCGTGAACGCGTCTACGTCGGGCTCCGGCGGCCGACGTGGCCGGATCCTCGGTCCGCCGTCGGTCACGCTCGCCGGGCGGTCCGCGATCTTCGGGCCTTCCGAGCCGTCCGGCAGCAGGTCGCCCAGCAGCTCGCGACCCTGCGCCAAGGCATCCGAGCCTGCCTCCGAAGCCAGCCGCCGGATCAGCCCGGCCAGCTCCCCCGGCGGCTTGTTCAATGCCCATCGGTCGAACCTCAGGTCCACCAGTGCCCCGTGCAGGTCGACCACCACCGCGACCCCGTCCTCCGCCGCGGCAGCGCGGATCGCCGCCAGCCGTGCCCCGAATCCCGGCTCCGGGGCCGCGAAAGCGTCGTCAGCCAGTTCCACGGCCGTCCGGTTCACTGCGACCGCCAGCTGTCCGGTGTGGTCTCTTCCGCGGCTTCCCCCGGCTCGGGCAGGCCGAGGGCCTCGACACCGTCCTGGTTGCGCCACAAGGAAGCCGTGGCCCGCGCCGACGCGGCCGCCGTCAGCAGCAGGATGCGGCGCGCCAGCTCGTCCGGCTCCAGCCGCAGCGCCGCGGCTTCCAGGGTGAGCTCCTGCAGCGCCCCGCCGGGCGCGACCTCGACGGCGACCGTCCGGTCGGCGGCTTTTCCGGTGATCACGGGTGCACCCCTCCGTAGAACGTCGACGCCGACAGCGTGTGCGTGTTCCGGCGGACGGCGTCCCCGGAGTTGCCCTCGATCATCGTGACCCGGTTCCCGTCGACCTTCTCGACGATGCCGATGTGCGTGCTCGTCGACGTGTTCTGCGGGCCGGTGCCGAAGATCAGCACGTCCCCCGGCTTCGCTTCGTGCAGCGCGTTCTTGCCGTAGGCGTGCCCGTTGCGTTCGCCCCAGTGGTAGACGTCGCCGCTGAAGGGCAGGACCGGGATCTTCACGCCGGCCTTGCGCCACATCGCCGTCGCGAACGACGAGCACCACGCGGCGGTCGGCCCGTACGGGTTCCGGTTGCTGCCCGGCGGGTTCTCGCGCGTGCCCAGTTCCTTCCGCGCCGCGTGGACGATCTCCGTGCCCCGCCCCGAAGCCGCCTTCGTCGGCGCGGTCTTGTCCACGACGCCGTCGTGGGTCAGGTCCGTCCGCAGCTCGTGCAGTTTCTCCGCCGCCGTTTTGAGTTCGGCGTCGACGTGCCGCAGGGTCGACGCCGACTGCCGGGTATACCGCGGCGCCAGGTCGGCGGCGTGCCCGACGGCCCGCATCAGCGCCGCCTGCGTCCCGGCCGCGACCCCGGCGTCGAGAACCTGCTTGGCCCGAGCGGTGTACTCGTCGACCAGCCGCTGCACGGCCGTGTGCCCGCTGTCCACTGTGGACGCGACATGCGCGACGACCTTCTCCGCCGCCGCGCCGGCCGCACCGGTGACCCGAAGCTCCTTCGTCAGCTTCGCGCTGTTGTGGCGGAAGCCGTCGGCGCCGCGTCCGTGCCAGTGTTCCAGGACCGTGGTGCTTTCCTTGTGGTAGGCGTCGTGCTGGGCGTCCAGCGCCCCTGCGACCTGGTGCAGCGCGTATTCGGCGCGGACGGCGTCCTCGGCCTTCCCGGCGAGCTTGTTCCGGTGCGCGACGAGGTCCTTCGCGAAGGAACGTGCGAGCGCGGCGGTGTCCATGTCAGCCCTTCCCGTTCAACGCGGCGGCGGTGGCCGTCTCGTGGTCGCGATAGGACTTCGCGGCCTTTCCGGCCGCCGACGCGAGCCCGTCGGCGTGCGCGCCGACCCCCTTCACCTGGCGTTGCAGCGCCAGCCCGAACCCGGCGAGCGCGTCGGCGAAGCCCGACTCCTCGCCGATCTTCCCGAAGCTGTCGCGCGCGATCTCGCGGACGTCGCGCAGCTGCCCGGTCGCGGTGCCCAGCGCGTCGGCGACGTGCCGGGTCCGGTGCACGTACGAGTGCAGCACCGTGTCGTCCACCCGCAGCGGCTCGCCACCCCCTCGCGCCTGGGGTGCGCCGTGGTGCTTCGTGACGTCCTGGGCGGCCTCGCGCGCGGCCCTCAAGTGGTGCTTGTAGGCGCCGTTCGTGTACGTCGACCAGGGCGTGAAGTCGTGGCCGTCGCCCGAGATGCGATTCGCGACCCGTGCGTTGGTGTCCGCGTCGAACAGCTGGTCGTCGGACTTCAGGTGGTACTGGCGGCGCCGTTCCGGGCCGAGCGCGCCCAGCATGTTGATCTGCCAGAGGCCGTAGGAGTCGTCCGGCGGGGTGGCGTTGTGCGCGGTCGTCCGCCCGCCGGACTCGGCCAGCGCGACCGCGACCGCGGTGGTCAGGCCCTGGCCGCGGAACCCGGCCGCGTAGGCGTGCCGGGCGATCTGCTCGGCGCTCAGCTTCGTCATGGTTCGACCTTGTCCGTCCGGGTACCCGTTCCGGTAGGCGCGGTGCACGCAGGGACAACCCGCGTGCACGCGCGGCTCAACCTCCGGGGCCGCTCACCCGTACTGACCACGGGAGACCTTTCGGCGAGGGGAAGACGGATGCGCGCAACCGGGGTGCTGACCCTGCTGGGGTTGACGCTGGTCACGGCGTCGTGCGCGGCCCCGCGCGCGACGACGCCGAGCCCGATCGCGGAACCCGAGCCGCTGACGCGGACGTCCACTCCGGCCACCACGACCCCGCCGCCCGCGCCACCCTGCACGGTAGTGACCGGCGCGTGCGTGAGCCTGGCGCAGCACCTGGCCTGGCTGCTGCGCGACGGCCGGGTCGTGCGCGGCCCGGTCCCGGCCGGGTTCGGCCCGCCGGACCAGGCGACGCCGGCCGGGTCGTTCCACGTCGTCTGGAAGGACCGCGAGCACACCAGCAGCGTGTACGGCACGGACATGCCCAACTCGGTGTTCTTCGCCGCCGGCGGCATCGCCTTCCACGCCGGGCCGCTCGACGCGCCGTCGCACGGCTGCGTCCACCTCACCGACGCCGATTCCGCCGCGTTCTTCGACGGCCTGAACGTGGGGGACGCGGTGCAGGTCCAGTAGGCTCCCTCCCTGGTGGACACTTCGGTTGTGGTTTCCCGGCTGCGCGCGGCGGGCTGCGTGTTCGCCGAGGACGAGGCGGACTTGCTCGTCGCGGCCGCGTCGAGCCCCGCCGAACTCGAGTCGCTGGTCGGTCGCCGGATCGCCGGGCTGCCGCTGGAGCACCTGCTGGGCTGGGCGGAGTTCCACGGGCTGCGGATCACCGTGCGGCCCGGGGTGTTCGTGCCGCGCCGCCGCACCGAGTTCCTGGTCGACGTCGCCGTCTCGCTGGCGCCGCCGGACCCGGTGGTGCTGGACCTGTGCTGCGGATCGGGTGCGCTGGGTGCCGCGTTCGCGGCTTCGGTGGCCCCTCGTGAGCTGCACGCGGCCGACGTCGAACCCGCGGCCGTCGACTGTGCGCGGGTGAACCTCCCGGACGCTCGGGTCCACCTGGGAAATCTCTACGACGCGCTGCCGTCGTCCCTGCGCGGCCGGGTCGACGTGCTGCTGGCGAACGTGCCGTACGTCCCCTCGGAGGCCGTCGCGACGATGCCGCCGGAGGCGCGCCTGCACGAACCGCGGGTCGCGCTCGACGGGGGTTCTGACGGCCTCGACCTCGCGCGCCGCGTCGCGGACGGCGCTTCGCTTTGGCTCGCGCCAGGCGGGACACTGCTGGTGGAAACCAGCTCGAGACAGGCACCTGTGTTGAGCGGGATCTTCGCCGCGGCCGGGCTGGCGCCGCGGGTGCACGAGTCGGAGGAGCTGGGCGCCACCGTCGTCACGGGTACCACGAAGGTGTGACCTCACATTCGCGCCGCTCCGGACGTCTACAGGGTGTGATCGTGAAACCGTTCGAGCAGATCGTGGCCGAGCACGGGCCGATGGTCCTGCGTGTCTGCCGGGCCGTCCTCGGCCAGGCGGACGCCGAAGACGCCTGGTCGGAGACCTTCCTGGCGGCCCTCAAGGCGTACCCCGAGCTGCCCGCCGACGCGAACGTCCAAGCGTGGCTCGTCACGATCGCGCACCGCAAGGCCGTCGACGTCACCCGCGCGCAGGCCCGCCGCCCCCTGCCGGTGAGCGAGATCCCGGACCGCCCCGGCCGCACCGACGCGTGGAACGGCGACCTGTGGGACGCGCTCGCGAAGCTGCCGGACAAGCAACGCACGGCCGTCGCCTACCACTACCTGGCGGGGTTGCCGTACCGCGAAATCGCGGAGATCACCGGAGGCACGGCGGACGCCGCCCGCCGTGCGGCCGCCGACGGCGTCAAGGCCTTGCGGGCCGTCTACCCCCTGGAAGGAGCGCACTCATGATCGACGCAATCTGGTCGTTCCCGTTCGAGGCCCAGGTCCTGCCGCACCACATGCACGAACGGCTCACGGCCGACGCGGAGCGCGAGGGCCTGCTGGACATCGCCTACCACACGATCGACACCCCGGTCGGCCCCCTACTGCTGGCCGCGACGGCGCAAGGCCTGGTCAGGGTGGCATTCGACCGCCAGGACCACGACGCGGTGCTGGCCGAGCTGGCATCGCTGATCAGCCCGAGGATCCTCCACGCCCCGGCCCGCCTCGACGCGGCGGTCCGCCAGCTGGACGAGTACTTCACGGGAGGGCGCAGGAACTTCGCCCTGCCCCTCGATTTCCGTTTGGCACGCGGGTTCCGTCTGTCGGTATTGGAGCACTTGCCGGAGATCGACTACGGCCACACGGAGAGCTACGCCCAGGTGGCAGCGGCGGCGGGCAGCCCAAGGGCGGTCCGCGCGGTCGGCACGGCGTGTGCACTGAACCCGTTGCCGGTGGTGGTGCCGTGCCACCGGGTGGTGAGGTCGGACGGGTCGTACGGGCAGTACGCGGGAGGCGAGGAAGCCAAGCGCACCCTGCTCACTTTGGAGGCGGCTTGAGGTTGCGGAGTAGGTGAGAGGCTTCGGCCGGGGTCAGGCCGGAGGGCCAGGCCGGGGGCCGCAGGCCGGGCCGCAGGCCGGGGGCCGCAGGGCCAGGCCGGAAGGCCAGGCCGCAGGGCCAGGCCGGAAGGCCAGGCCGCAGGGCCAGGCCGGAAGGCCAGGCCGCAGGCCGGGCCGGGCCGCAGGGCTTGGCCGGAGGCCGGGGCCCGCAGGCCGGAGGGCCAGGCCGGAGGGGCCGGGGCCGCGAGCCGGGGGCGGGGGGGCTGGAGGCACGAGTAGACGCAGCCGGGGGGCGGGTGTGCGGTGACCGCCGCCTTCCTCGCCACCTCGCTCGGTCACGCCAACCACCCCAGCGCGCCGATAGCCGCTCCGGCCCCCACCGGGGGCCGCGGGCCGGCAGCCCCCGTGGGAGCCGGTGTGCGGTCGCCGCCGCCTTCCTCTCCACCTCGCTCGGTCGCACCGACCACCCAGCGCGCCGATAGCCGCTCCGGCCCGCCGCCACTTCAAGCACCCAGTGGCATCGACCCCGCACGCCCGGGCGGCGCCCGCACCGCCGCCGACACCCCACCGGCCGCCACCGAGCAGCCGCCACAACCGCCCGTCCCCACCGCACCCTTGTGCACCGGCCGACAACACCAAGCGAAATTCCCCGCCCACCCGATCTCACGTTTCACCCCGCCGGCGCGTCTACCCAATATGAGCACCTTCGAGAAACGAGTCGCCGCGGCGGACTGGGGCGCAGTGGCCGCCGAGGTCGATGACTACGGCTGCGCGCTCCTTCCACCGCTGCTCACGCCCACCGAATGCGCCGAACTCGTCGCCCTCTGGGACCAGCCCGAACACTTCCGCGCGACCGTCAACCTGCGGCGCCACCGCTTCGGCGACCACGGCGACTACCACTACTTCGCCGAACCCTTCCCGGAACCCGTACAACGCCTCCGACAAGCGCTCTACCCACGCCTGCTGCCCATCGCCCAAGACTGGTACACCCGGCTCGGCCGCGAACCCGAGTGGCCGTCCACTTTGGACGAATGGCTGAAGGTCTGCCACGACGCCGGCCAACGCAGGCCCACCCCGATCCTCCTCCGCTACGAAACCGGCGGCTGGAACGCCCTGCACCGCGACCTCTACGGCGACAAGGTGTTCCCGCTGCAAGTCGTGATCAACCTCAACGAACCGGGCGCCGACCACACCGGCGGCGAGTTCCTGCTCGTCGAGCAACGCCCACGAGCCCAGTCCCGCGGCACCGCGACCCTCATCCCGCAGGGCTACGGCCTGGTCTTCACCACCCGCGACCGCCCGGTCCGCTCGGCCCGCGGCTGGTCCGCGTCGCCGGTGCGGCACGGCGTCTCGGCCGTGCGGTCGGGCCGGCGGCACACCCTCGGCCTGGTCTTCCACGACGCCGCATGACCGACGCGGAACTCGAGGCACTCGTGAAGCTGATCGGCCCGGCCCGGCACGTCGTGCTCGGCACGGCCGCCGATCCGGCCTCGCGAGCCGACGGCGAACGGATCGCCGAAGCCTGGGGTGGCCTGGTGCTGGCGACCGTGACGTGGCCGGAAACGGCGGCGTCATGGCTGCGGCAGGCCCGGCGGTTCGCGACGCCCGACCCGGACGTCTGGGTGGTCAGCGCCACCCCGGCCGGCTGGGCGGGCATGACCCGGCGGCTGCTGCGGTCGACGTCGTGGCGTCCTCATCGGACGGTCGTGACCTCGAAAGCGGCCGACGTCCGGCTGCCCGGCCTGCGCGGCACCCGAACAGACGGCACCACTTGGGAGGACTGATGCACCACGCGATCATCGACTCGCCGATCGGCGAGCTCACCCTGGTCGGCGACGGCGATGTCGTCACCGGCCTCTACTTCCCGCACCACTGGACCCGCCCGGACCGCACCGCGTTCGGCCCGCGCGACGACTCGGCGTTCCCGGTCGCGGTAGCACAGCTGAAGGAGTACTTCGCCGGCCAGCGCACCGAGTTCGACGTGCCCACCCACGCCGACGGGCCGAACTTCGACCGCGCGGTCTGGGCCGAGATCGCGAAAATCCCCTACGGCGCAACAGCGACGTATGGCGACCTCGCACGGGCCGTCGGGGCGCTGCCTCACGAAGTCGGGGCGGCCGTGGGGCGGAACCCGCTGAGCATCCTCGTGGCGTGCCACCGGGTCGTCGGGAAGAACGGGAAGCTCACCGGGTACGCGGGCGGCGTCAAACGCAAGGAGTTCCTGCTGGAGCTGGAACGACCGCCGGCCGACGAGCGCGGGCAGCTCTGGTGAGTCACACGTGGCTCAGGAGCATCGTCGCACCCAGGCCCGTCATCGTGACGGCGATCAGGACGTCGAGGACGCGCCAGGCCGCGGGCCGGGCGAACAGTCCGGCGAGGCGACGGGCGCCGAAGCCGAGAGCGCTGAACCAGACGGCGCTGGCGATCCCGGCACCGACGCCGAACAGCCAGCGCCCGTCGCCGTGGGCGACCGCGACCGAGCCGAGGAGCAGCACCGTGTCGAGGTAGACGTGCGGGTTGAGCCACGTGAACGCCACGCAGGCGAGCACGGCTTTGCGCAACGGCGTCCGTTCCTCGCCGACGGCCATGACCGACGGCCGGAACGCCCGCCGCGCGGCGAGGGCGCCGTAGCCGAGCAGGAAGAGCCCGCCACCGACGGCGATCACCCCGATCGCCGTCGGCCACTGCTCCAGCACGGCGCCGATCCCGCTCACGCCGAGCCCGATCAGCACGAGGTCCGACACGGCACAGATGACGACGAGCGGGGCGACGGCGCCGCCGCGCAGGCCCTGTTGCAGCAGGAAGGCGTTCTGGGAGCCGATGGCGACGATGAGGGAGAGACCGGTCCCGAACCCGGCGAGGAGCAGTGGCAGCACCACTCTACGGTATGACCGGCCGGCTGGATTACTCCAGCTAAAGATTCTTACGTAACATTAGCGCTCGTGATGTCAGATCTTCCGCTCGACCAGGTCAGAACGCTGCTGGCCGTCGTGGACGAGCAAAGTTTCGACGCCGCGGCGGCGATGCTGCACGTGACGCCGTCGGCGGTCAGCCAGCGGGTGAAGGCCCTGGAGCAGCGCACAGGCCGCGTGCTCCTGCTGCGGACGAAGCCGGTCACGCTCACCGAGTCCGGCCGGGTCTTGATCCGCTTCGCGCGCTCACTCGCCCAGCTCGAGCAGGACGCGCTGGCCGAGCTGGGCCTCGGCTCGTCGACCCGGACGTTGTCGATCGCGGTGAACGCGGACTCCCTGGCCACGTGGTTCCTCCCCAGCTTGGCCCACGTCCCGGAGTCACTGGGAATCTGCTTCGACCTGCAACGCGAGGACCAAGACCACACGGCGGCGCTGCTGCGCGAAGGCCTGGTGATGGCGGCGGTGACGGCCTCACCGCAGCCGGTCCAGGGCTGCACATCGAGCCGCCTGGGCCGCATGCGCTACCGGGCGATGGCGTCCCCGGAGTTCATCACCCGCCGGCTGACGGCGCCCCTCACCACGTCCCTCCCCCAGGCACCGGTGGTCCTGTTCGACCGCAAGGACGACCTGCAGGACCGCTTCCTGCGCGCCCTGACCCGCCGCCGCACGTTCACGCCGGTCCGCCACTACATCCCGGCATCGGAGTCGTTCGCGGACGCGGTGGCAGCCGGCCTGGGCTGGGGCATGGTCCCGGAAATCCAGGCGGCCACCCGCGGCGACGCTTTGGTGGACCTGGCCCCGGACCGCCCGTTGGACGTCCCGCTGCACTGGCAGCAGTGGAAGCTGGACTCCCCCGCCCTGGCGGCCGTGGCGGCAGCAGTCGCCGAAGGCGCGAAGGCCGCTCTCCGCTGAGAACGATCACGACGTGCCGCGGACGATCCGGCGCGCCGCGGTAGTCGCGATGGGCGCGCCGCTCGGGTGAGCTCATCGGCCGCGGCAGTGCGTTTCCGGTCAGCTCGACGAAGCCGGGAAGTCGCCCACACCCCGCTCCACCAGGTCAAAAGCCTGATCGATCACCGCGACCTGCTCCCGCCGCACCACCTCCGCGTCCTCCCCCGCCACGATCCGCCCCATGGCGTGGGAAAACACCGTCGTGATCGCCGTCGTCAACAACCCTGCCACCATGCGGGACCGGAACACCTCGCCCGTCTCCGCGGCGAGCACCTCCGCGATCGCCGAAGCGATCTCCCGCTCCTGCTCGTACCAGCGGGCCATCAACGCCGGGCTCGACGTCAGCACCCACCAGAAACCCGGTCCGCCGGTGATGGCGCCCGACAGCGGATGCCCCGAAGCCAACAGCGCGTGCTGATGTGCTCGCAACGCCGCCACCGGGGACACCCCGTCCGCGCGGGAACGGACCACGTCGGTCAGCTCGGCCAGCCGGTCGGCGTGGCGGTCGAGGAACAAGTCCTCCTTGCGGGGGAAGTAGTTGAACACCGTCATCTTCGAGACGCCCGCCGCCTCGGCGATCTCGGCCACCGTCACCTCTTCGAAGCCGCGCTGGATGAACAGGCCTGTTGCCACGTTCGAGATCAGCTCGCGCGTGGCCCGCTTCTTGCGCTCGCGCAATCCGTGATCCGCCATGAGCCGAGAGTATAGACCGGACACAAAGTTTGACTCGGTAAAAGTTTCGCGGCATCATCGGAGCCATGAACAGGGATGTGGTGATCTCCGGGGGCGGACCGGTCGGGCTGATGCTGGCCTGCGAACTCCGGCTGAAGAACGTGGACGTGCTGGTCGTCGAGCGGCTGAGCGAGCCGGACCTGACAATCAAGGCCGGGTCGGTCAACCTGACGACCGCCGAGGCCTTCTACCGCCGTGGCCTGCTGCCCGCGGTGGACGAGGTCGTGCGGCAGAACGCCGAACAGATCAAGAAGTTCCTCGAATCACGCGGCGGGGGCGGCCCGAAGCCGGCGATGCCGGTCGGGCACTTCGCCGGGATCATGGTCGCGTCGAACGGCGTCGACTTCGGCGATCCCGCCTTCCGGGACGTCGGGCCGGCCTCGCGGGTGGTCGTGATCCAGCAGCAGGCCGTCGAAGCCATCCTCGGCGCCCGCGCCCTCGAGCTGGGGGCCGAGATCCGGCGGGGCGTCGAGGTGACCGGGTTCGACGCCGGCGACGACGGCGTGACCGTGCGGCTCGATGATGGGACCGAGGTCGGCGCCGGCTGGCTCGTCGGGGCCGACGGCGGCCGGAGCTTCGTGCGCAAGCACGCCGGGTTCGAGTTCCCCGGGACCGATCCGGCGATCACCGGGCGCCAGGCGCTCGCCGAGCTGACCGGCGCCGAGAAGCTTCCCGCCGGCTGGCAGCACGGCAATGGCGGCCTCTACGTCCACGGGCCGATGCCCGGCCGGATGCTGACCGTCGAGTTCGACGGGCCGCCCGCGGACCGGCACACGCCGATCACCGCCGAAGAGCTGGAAGAGAGCTTCCGGCGGGTGTCCGGCGCCGACATCCGGGTGACCGAGGTCCACAGCGCGACGCGCTTCACCGACAACGCGCGGCAGGCGGCCACCTACCGCCAGGGCCGCGTGCTGCTGGCCGGGGACGCCGCGCACGTCCACTCCCCCTTCGGCGGGCAGGGCCTCAACCTCGGCATCGGCGACGCCGTCAACCTCGGCTGGAAGCTCGCCGCTACCATCCACGGCACCGCGCCGGACGGGCTGCTCGACACCTACACGACCGAACGCCACCCGATCGGCGAGTGGGTCCTCGAGTGGACCCGCGCGCAGGTCGCGCTGATGCGCAGCGACGTCCGGACGAAGGCGCTGCGCCAGGTCGTCACCGACCTGCTCCTCACCGACGACGGCGCCACCTACCTGGCGAAGAAGCTCTCCGGGGTCCTGCACCGGTACCCGATCGACGGCGAGCACGACCTCACCGGCCGCGGCGCGCCCGACTTCGCGTTCGCCGACGGCACCCGGCTCGGCGAGCACCTCCAGGACGGCAAGGCGCTCCTGCTCGACCTCGCCGAGAACGCCGAACTGCGCGAAGCGGCGAGCGGCTGGGCCACCCACGTGACGACGTTGACGGCGAAGTGCGTCAGCGCCCCGGCCCTGACGGCCGTGCTGATCCGCCCGGACGGCTACATCGCCTGGGCACGCGAAGACGGCACGACGACCGGCTTGGCCGAGTCGCTGCGCCGCTGGTTCGGCGAGCCCGCCTGACGCCGAAAGGGGCGCGCCGGGCAAACCGGCGCGCCCCTCACGAACTTCAGTAGGCGACCGCGAAAGCGTGGCTCATCGCGTCGTAGTGCTTCGCCGTCGAGCCGCTCGCGTCGGGCAGACCGCCCGACGCCATCTGGACCGCCCCGGTCGAGCCGCTCACCCAGTCCGTCTTCACGTAGAAGTTGAACTTCGGGACGCAGCCGTTGCCCGTCGCCGCCGTGAAGCGGGTGTTCAGCGGGACCACCATGTGGTGGACGTCGCGGCGGACGACCGCCGTCACGCTGGACGACGCGTCCGACTTGCAGAGCGTGCCGTCGGCCTTCCACTGGTTGACGAACAGCGTCACCCGGGCGGTCATGCTGTTCACCGGGCAGTCGTAGTCCGCCGGCTCCGGGTAGCACGCCATCAGTTCCATGTCGCCGAAGACGCTGAGCCCGGTCACCGGCGCCGTCTCGAAGACAGCCGAGGCCGGCTCGCGCACGGTCGGGGCCGCGGAGCTGAGGCCGATGACGCGACCGGGAGGCGTGTCCCCATCGTCGGCCTGCGGCGGCGTGCCGGCGGTCGTGTTCGCGACGCTGGTGTCCGCGAACTTCAGCTCGCCGCCGACGAGGCTCACGGTCGAGTTGCCCAGCCCGAGGTTCGCGCTGCGCAGGTACGTCGTGCAGGTCACGGTGCCGGCCGCGCCCGGGTGCACCAGGAACCGCGTCGTGACGTTGATGTCCCGCAGCGAGGCCGGGGTGCCGGTGGCGCTCGCGATGATGACGTTCTGGCCGAGCACCTCGTTCTTCGTCCAGCCGCTCGTACTCGAACAGCGGACCTCGTTGTCGATCAGCGTCGTGTTCGACGCGTTGTTCACGCGCAGCGTCGAGTAGACGTACGCGGTCTGCGTGGCCGTCATCGACAGCTGCACCGAGCCCAGCGCCGCGACGTACTGGGTCTCGTGCGGCGAGGTCACCGTGCGCGGGGTGAACGTCACCGCCGTCGCCGCCTGGGCCGCCGGAGCGGCGCCGAGCAACCCGGCGAACGTGGCCGCGCAGGCGACGGCCGCGGCGAAGATCCTGCGTTTCATCGAAGTCCCCTCAGCTGGAGTGGAATGATCAACGGGACCGATTCTGTCGGCCGGCGGCGCGGCGCGGACCGGTCAAGACCGGTCGTTGACCGAAAGAGGACACCCGCCATGGCCGAGCTGTACCCGCCGATCGAGCCCTACGACCGGGGCTTCCTCGACGTCGGCGACGGGCACCGCATCTACTGGGAGACCAGCGGGAACCCGGCCGGCAAGCCCGCGGTCGTGCTGCACGGCGGCCCGGGCCAGGGCAGCACGCCGGGCATGCGGCGGGCGTTCGACCCGGCCCGCTACCGGGTGGTGCTGCTCGACCAGCGCGGTTGCGGCCGGAGCACGCCGCACGCCGTCGATTCGGTGCGGGACAACACGACCGGCCACCTCGTCGCCGACCTCGAGAAACTGCGCGAGCACCTCGGCATCGAGCGCTGGCTGGTGACCGGCGGGTCGTGGGGCACGACCCTGGCGCTCGTGTACGCCGAAAGCTTCCCCGAGCGGGTCACCGAGATCGTCGTGAGCGCGATCAGCACCACGCGCCGGTCCGAGATCGACTGGCTCTACCGCGGCCTGCGGCGGTTCTTCCCCGAGGAATGGGCGCGGTTCACCTCGGGCGCCGACGACGACGTCGCGGCGTACGCGCGGCTGATGGCCGACCCCGACCCGGCGGTCCGGCAGCGCGCGGCGGAAGCCTGGTGCCGGTGGGAGGAGGTGGTCCTGTCACTCGAACCCGGCGCGCCGCCGGTGAGCGACGCGCCGGTGCACGAAGCCGCGCTGGCGTTCGTCCGCCTCACGACGCACTACTACGCGAACGCGGGCTGGCTCGAAGAAGGCGCGGTGATCCGCGACGCCGGACGCCTCGCCGGCATCCCGGGCGTGCTGATCCACGGCCGCCTCGACCTGAGCTGCCCGGTGACGACGGCGTGGGAGCTGGCCGAGGCGTGGCCCGGTGCGGAGCTGCTGGTCGACGACCACTCCGGGCACCGGGCCAGCGACGTCAAGCGCGGCTGGAAGCTCGCCGCGCTGGACCGGTTCGCGGGTTAGCCCTCGGCGGCCAGCGTCACCGCCACGTCGATGATCATGTCCTCCTGGCCGCCGACGAGCGCGAGTTCGCCGCAGCGGCGCAGGATCGCCTGCGCCGGCACCCCGTACCGCTCGGCCGCGCGCTCCGCGTGCAGCAGGAAGCTCGAATACACCCCGGCCCAGCCCTGGACGATCGCGTTGCGGTCCATCTTCGGCCAGCGGTTCAGGTACGGGCGGACGACCTCTTCGGCCGCGTCGAGGAGACCGCCGACGTCGAGGCCCGTGTCGATGCCCAGCCGGTCGAACACTGCCGCGAGCACCTCGGTCGGCGAGTTCCCGGCACCCGCGCCGAGCGCGCAGAGCGACCCGTCGATGTAGCGGACCCCGGCCTCGTACGCCAGGACGGAGTTCGCGACGCCGAGCGAGAGGTTCTGGTGGCCGTGGTAGCCGACCCACGCGGTGTCGCCGACCTCGGCGACCAGCGCTTCGAACCGTTCCCTGGCCTCGTGCATCAGCAACGCGCCCGCCGAGTCCGTCACGTATGCCGCCTGGCAGCCCGCGTCTACCATGATCCGCGCCTGCTTCGCGAGGTCCTCCGGGGGCGTCCGGTGCGCCATCATCAGGAACCCGGCGGTCTCCATGCCGAGCTCGCGCGCCAGCCCGAAGTGCTGCGGCGAAACGTCGGCCTCCGTGCAGTGCGTCGCCACGCGGACCATTTCAGCGCCCGCGTCGAACGCGCGCTGGAGGTCTTCCGCCGTCCCGATCCCCGGCACGAGCAGCACGGCGATCTTCGCCTGCGTCGCCTCTTCCCGGGCTGCTGCGATCAGTTTCAGCTCGTCGACGGCGGAGAAGCCGTAGGTGAACGACGAGCCGCCGAGGCCGTCGCCGTGGGTCACCTCGATCACCTCGACGCCGGCGCGGTCCAGCGCGCGCACGGTGTCGCGCACGTGCTGTTCGGTGAAGCGGTGGGCCATCGCGTGGCTGCCGTCCCGCAGCGTCGTGTCGACGATCCGGACGTCGTGCTTCAGTTCCGGGCGGCCGGTGTGCATTGATTCGTTCGCAGGCTCACTCATGCCGGCACCTCCTGCTTCGCGCGGGCCATCAGCTCGCCGACGCGGGCGGCCGCGGCGGTCATGATGTCGAGGTTCCCGGCGTACTCCGGCAGGTAGTCGCCGTTGCCGCGGACCTCGAGGAAGATCCCGACCCGCGCGTTGCCGTCCCACTCCTCGCGCGCGTCGTCGAACTGCGGGTCCGCGCGCAGCGTGTAGCCGGGCACGTACTTCCGGACTTCTTCGGCCATTTCGTGGATGGACGCGGTGATGGCGTCGCGGTCGGCGTCGAGCCCGATCGCGCAGAACACGGTGTCGCGCATGATCATCGGCGGCTCGACCGGGTTGAGGATGATGATCGCCTTGCCGCGCCCCGCACCGCCGACTTCGGCGACCGCGCTGGACGTCGTGCGCGTGAACTCGTCGATGTTCGCCCGCGTGCCGGGTCCGGCGCCGCGCGAAGCCACCGACGCGACGATCTCCGCGTACGGCACCGGCGTCACGCGCGAAACCGCGTGCACCATGGGAATCGTGGCCTGGCCGCCGCAGGTGATCATCGAGACGTTCGGCGCGTCGAGGTGCGCGCCGAGGTTCACCGGCGGGCACACCATCGGGCCGAGGTGCGCCGGGGTGAGGTCGATCGCCTGGATGCCGGCGGCTTCGTAGCGCGGCGCGTTGGCGGCGTGCGCCTTCGCCGACGTCGCCTCGAACACCAGCTCCGGCAACGGGTCCTGCCGCAGCAGCCAGTCGACGCCCTCGGCGGACGCTTCGATCCCCTGCGCGCGGGCGCGCTGGAGCCCGTCGGACTCGACGACGCCGACCATGTATCCGACTTCGATCACTTCACTGCGTCGCAGCTTCGCCAGCAAATCGGTACCGATGTTGCCGGGGCCGACGATCGCCGCTTTCACGGGTGCCATGCGGTCGACCGTCGCACCGGGCCGGGTGGGCGGGACAGCCTGGTGTTCCGGCCAGCGGAACGCCACGTCACCTCCGCTTTCGAGCGTTCCCCGGCGGAGATCCCGACGGTCACGGCCGCGGCGCAGGGATGCCGGCAGGAACGCGACGACTCTTGGGCCGGCAGTTTGATCGACACGCGATCGGGGCAGCTTCGGGAGGTCACCCGAACGAGGAGGCGCGATGGCCGGGCAGACCCGTTGGCACGTGATCCCGAGGACCGCCCCGCTGTGCTGGCTCAGCCTGGCGGCGGGAGTGCTGCTGTTGGTGTCGAGCATCATCACGTTGACGACGGCCGCGGCCCGGGTGCCGGTCCTGGAGGTGATCGTCGCGGTGGTGGCGGTGGCGCTGATCGCGTTGGCGGGCATCGGCTTGGCCCGCCCGGACCTGCGCGGCCGCTGAGCTCAGGGACGCACGCACCGCTGGGTGTCGACGTCCCAGGTGCCGCCGCCGGCGAGGCAATCGGTGAATTCCCGCTGCCCGTCGACCCACGCTTTGTGGCCGGCGCAGACTTCGTACCTGGTTTCGTCGCCGTCCCGGCACTGGTAGCCGTATTGCGGCGGTTTCCGGGACTGCGTCGGCTTGCGCACCGGCGCCTTCTTGGTAGTCGCCGGGACAGGCAGGGAAATCGTCGTCGGAGCACTTGACGTCGTCTCGGTGACGGTCACGACCGGCGTCGGCTCGATGGTGAGGATCGATTCGCTGGTGAGCGGCGGATCGGGCGCGCCCGGAACTTTCGGAGACGCGTCGCACGCGGCCGTCGCCATGCCCGCGACGAGCAGCATCCCCCACCACCACGACTTCACCGGCGCACCCTCGACGATTCGGATCGGACAGCAGTTCGGTCGCCGAAGAGACTGCGACGGTTACCGTCGTCCGGTCGTTGTCGCCGGATCGCAATGTGCGGCCGCTGAGGTCAGCGCGGCCGGCGGCGGGTTGTCGTGTGCCGCGGAGTCGTCGGCTTCTTCGTCGTGGCCGTCGGCGTGTGGGCTCGCGTCTGCGTAGGCGCCGGGGTCGCCGGGGCTGTCGGCGAAGTCGTGGTCGCCGGCAGCCCGGTCGTCGCCGGGAAGTCCGTCGTGGACGGTGGCGGCGGGATCAGCCGCCCCGTTTCCGATCCGCCCCCGGCACACGCCGCCACCAGCACGGCCGTGCTCACGACCAGTCCGCACCACCGCGCCTTCACCCACCGGACGTTAGCAGCGGCAAGCCGCCGGTGAGGCCGGAACCGGCCGGGTCCCGCGGCGGCGCCGGGGCCCGGCCGGACGGCGCTACAGCTCCTCGTGGTCCGCGTGCTCCACCTTCGCCTCCGGGACCGGGCGGCCGTCGCTCACCCGGAAGTCGTCCACGCCGTCGAGGACGAACGTCGGGGTGCCCGCCACCTTGTCCGCCCGGCAGTGGTGCACGTCCAGGTCGGCCACGTCCCGCGCCACGAACGCCGGGCGCGTGTCCGGTGCTCCGAATCGGACGTCCACATTGTCCAGGCTGATCCCGCGCGCGTGGCGGATGAAGAACCCGTACGCCGGGAGCGTGCCGAACATCGACGGCTCCGGGTACGCCGTTTCCAGCTCCGGTGGGTTCTGGACCGCGTCGCCCGGGGTGAGGCCGCCCGCCAGGTGGTGGCGGATGTTGCTCAGCTTGACGTCCTCGATCGGGTGGCCCGGGATCCCCGCGAGGCACGACGGGTACCTCGGGTCCGCGGCGAAAGTCGTGACGTCGCTGATGCTCACCCGGCGGAGGAAGCCGACCGGGATGCCCGCCGGCCCGCGCATCCGCGCGCCCAGCCGCAGGAACAGCGGCATCTGGACGTTGCGCATCGTCAGGTTGCTGACCGTCACGTCCTCCAGCCACCCGCCGTCGACCGTCTCCAGCGCCAGGCCGCGGCAGTACTCGAAGACCACGTTGGAAATCGCGATGTTGCGGAACCCGCCGTTGGCCTCCGTGCCGAACTTGACACGGCCGGTCCGCCCGTACGACGACGAGGTCTTGAACGTCCCGTCGACCAGCGTCCCGAGGTCGTAGCCGCTGACGAAGCAGTTGTCGATCGTGACGTTCTCGGTGTCCCGCATCCGGTTGAGCGCGTACGAGCTCTTCAGCACGATCGCGTCGTCGTTCGGCGAGTTGACCGTCGTGCCGGAGATCCGGACGTTCTTGCAGCAGTCGATGTTGATGCCGTCGCGGTTGGTGTCGATCACGAGGCCTTCGATGCGGAAGTTGTCGACGCCGGTCGGCAGGATGCCGAAGTGGCCGCCGTTGACGATCGTGATGTCGCGGATCGCGACGTTGCGGCACAGCTTGAGCGCGATCGTCTTGTTGCCGTTGAGCGGCGCGGACTCCGCGCTGCCGCCCGCGACGAGGCCCTTGCCGTCGATCTTGCCCGGCCCCTCGATGGTGACGTTCTCCAGGTTCTCGCCCCAGATCAGGCTGTTGTGCCAGTGGCTGTGCCCGAAGTCCTGGTACGGGTTGCCCGCGCCCGGCTCGGCGGGGTCGTACCCCTTGCCGCCGGCCGGCGTGGCCGCGAGGATCGTCGCGTTCGCCGCCAGGTACAGCGCCACGTTGCTCTTGAGGTGGATCGAATAGCTCGCGTAGGTGCCGGCCGGGAAGTAGACGGTCCCGCCGCGGGTCGCGGCCGCGTCGATCGCGCGGTTGATCGCCGCGGTGTCGATGGTGAGGCCGTCGCCCTTGGCGCCGCACTTCGTGACGTCGAAGACGCGGCCGTCCGCCGCCAGCTCTTGGGCACTGGCAGCCGGAGATCCGATGAATGGCAGCGCGGCACCCGCCGCCGCTCCCCAGGTGACGGCACGACGACGGCTCAACGGTCTGCTCACAAGTCTCCCTTTCCTGGCCACAGCGGAAACACCACGCGGTGTTCCGACGGCGGATCGGGAATGCGCGAAATCAGGCTAGGAGGAAGTGATCGGATGAGTCAAGCGCGAGCGCATGACCAGTGCCGCGACGTGGTACGAGCACGGCTCCTCGCCGCGATTGGCGTACGAGTGCGTTTCGTCCGCCGGGAAGTAGACCGAATCCCCCGCCGTCAGGACGTACTCCGCCGAGCCGACGCCCAGCCACAACGTCCCCGATTCGACGGCCACGAACTCGTGCGAACCCGCCGCGTACGCCGGAAAACTCCCCGCGTCGCACCCCGGCGGCAACGTGGTGCGGATCCATTCGAAGTTGACGCCGGGGACCACCGGCGTCAGGACCGTGCGGTGCCAGCCACCCGGCTCCGCGACGTGGTCCTGCTCCGCCGCGCGGCGGACGATCACGCGGTCCGACTCGAGGCCGGCCAGCAGCCGCGACAAGGACAGCCCGAGGCCGTCGGCGACGCGGGACAGCACCACCACCGTCGGCGTCTTCTCGCCGCGCTCGATCGCCGACAGCATGCTCACGCTCACGGCGGCCCGCGCGGCCAGCGCGCTCAGGGCCAGGCCGCGGTCGGCCCGCAGGTCGTGCAGGCGGCGGCCGAGGACAACCGGATCGATCATTCCTCTATAATACCTGTCATGTCCACTATAGAGGAAGCCGTCGAAGCCGACGCCGAAGGCATCGCGGCGGTCTTCGCGCCCTACGTCACCGGCTCGGTCGTCACGTTCGAGACCACGCCGCCGACCGCGGACCAGTGGCGCGCGAAGATCACCGACCTGCCGTTCCTCGTGCTGCGCGGGACGAAGGTCGACGGCTTCGCGTACGCCGCGCCGTGGCGGCCCAAGCCCGCCTACCGGCACACCGTGGAGACCACGATCTACCTCGCGCCCGAAGCCGCCGGGCGCGGACACGGCCGGCGGCTGCTGGACGAACTGCTCGAGCGGTGCGCGAAAGCCGGTGCCCGGCAGGCGATCGCGGTCGTCGTCGACTCCGGCAACCCCGCGTCTCGGAACCTGCACCGCGCCGCCGGCTTCACCGACGCGGGCGTACTGCGGCGCGTCGGGTTCAAGCACGGCCGCTGGCTCGACACCGTCCTGATGCAACGCGAACTCGGCTGACCATCGGGCAGGATGCGCGCATGGACACCGAAGCCGACCTCCTGGCAGCGGCGCGGCGCGCGGACCGCGGCGCGTTCGACCGGCTCGTGCGGCCCTACCAGAGCGAGCTGCGCGCCCACTGCTACCGGATGCTCGGCGCCCTGCACGACGCCGAAGACGCGCTGCAGGAGGCGTTGCTCGGCGCGTGGCGCGGGCTGGCCGGGTTCGAGGGACGCAGCTCGGTGCGCGCGTGGCTCTACCGGATCGCCACCAACGCCTGCCTGCGGCTGATCAAGCAACGCCCGAAACGCTTGCTGCCACGTGACTTCCACCCCGCGGCCGACCCCGGCGACCCGCTCGCCGACCCGGTCGACGGCGAGGCGTTCGTCGAGCCCTACCCCGAGGACGACTGGGACCCGCAACGCCGCTTCGAGCTCCGCGAAAGCGTCGAGCTGGCGTTCATCGCCGCGCTGCAGCACCTGCCCGGCACCCAGCGGGCCGTGCTGATCCTGCGCGAGGTGCTCGCGTTCTCGGCCGCGGAAGTCGCCGACGCGCTCGGCACGTCGGTCGCTTCGGTGAACAGCGCGCTGCAGCGGGCCCGCAAGACCCTCGACGAGCACGCGCCGTCGCAGAGCCAGCAAGCGACGCTGCGCGCCCTCGGCGAGGAAGCGGAACGCGCGCTGGTGGCGGACTTCGTGGCCGCGTGGGAACGCGCGGACGTCCCGGCGCTGCTGGATCTCCTGGCCGAAGACGCCCGCTTCACGATGCCGCCGCTGCCCGCCTGGTTCGACGGCCGCGACGACGTCGCCCGCTTCCTTTCCGGCAGCGTGTTCGCGACGCCGTGGCGGCTGGTGCCGGTCCGGGCCGCCGGCCAGCTCGCGTTCGCCTGCTACCAGCGCCACCCGGACGGCGTCTTCCGCATCGGCTGCGTCAACGTGCTGACGCTGCGCGGCGACCGCGTCGCCGAGATCATCGGCTTCCTCGATCCGAGGATGTACGCGGGCTTCGGCCTGCCGGAGACCCTTCCCTAGCTCGTCCAGCGGCGGAGCTTCTCCGGGTTCCGGACGACCCAGATGTGCCGGATCCGGTCGCCGGCGACGTCGAACGCGAACACCGTCACCGTGACGCCGTCCTCCAGCGCCACCAAGCCGGGCCGGCCGTTCACCGTGCGCTCCAGGAACGCCGTGGTGGGCGGCCGGCGCCGGGCCAGCTCGACCCAGGCCGTAGCGATCCGCTCGCCGCCGTCGAGGGGACGCAGGAAGGTGGTGGCGAGGCCGCCCCCGTCGGCGGTCGCGGTGGCGGCGGGATCGAGCAGCCCGATCAGGGCGTCGATGTCCTTGGCCTCCCACGCCTGCTTGAAATCCCGGACGATCCCCGCCTGCCGGGCGACCGGAGTCGCCGGACCTCGCGACGCGCGGACCCGGCGGCGGGCCGAAGACGCCAGCTGGCGGCACGCCCCCGGCGTCCGCCCGACGATCTCGGCGACCTCCGCGAACGAATGGCAGAAGACGTCGTGCAGGACGAATGCGACGCGCTCGGCCGGCGTCATGGACTCGAGCACGACCAGGAAGGCCATGCTGACCGACTCGTCGAGGGTGACCCGGTCGGCCGGGTCGCCGCCCTGGTCCTCGGGCACCGGCTCGGGGATCCACTCGCCCACGTAGGTTTCGCGCCGGGCCCGGGCCGAGCCGAGGACGTTCAGGCAGATGCGGCCGGTCACCGTCGTCAGCCAGGCGCCCGGGGACACAATCTCCTCCCGCTGGGCCGGGGACAGCGCGCACCAGCGGGCGTAGGCCTCCTGAACGGCGTCCTCGGCCTCGGCGAGGCTGCCCAGGAGCCGGTACGCGAGGTCGATCAGCGGGCGCCGCTCGCCCATGACCGCGGCCAGGGTGGTCATCGCGCTCCCTTCGTCGTCACCGGTACGACCGGACAGCGCCCCGGAATGTGAGGCCTGACGTTCCGGGCGGCTGCGTGGTCGAACGGGGGAAACCGATCCGACCACGTTCTGGAGCCAGCATGACCACCTTCACCGAGCCGGCCGCCGCCGGCCGCCTGGAGCGCGCCGCCGCCGCGTTGACCGCCCACGGGTTCGCCGCGGAAGTCCTCGACGACGCCGCCGCCGCGCGCGTCCGCGTCAAGGAGCTGATCCCGGCGGGGGCCGCCGTGTTCACCGGGTCCAGCGAGACCCTCCGCCGGTCCGGCATCGCCGACGACATCAACGCGACCGGGAGCTACCAGGCCATCCGGCCCCGGGTGCTGGCCATCGACCGCGAAACCGGCGCCGACGAGATCCGGAAGCTGCTCGCGAGCCCGGACGTCGTCGTGGGCAGCGTCGCGGCGGTCACCGAAACCGGTTCGCTCGTGGCCGCTTCGGGCAGCGGCAGCCAGCTGCCCGCCTACGCCGGCGGCGCAGCCCGGGCGATCTGGGTCGTCGGCGCGCAGAAGATCGTGCCCGACCTGGAGACCGCGCTGCGCCGCGTCGAGGAGCACTGCCTGCCGCTGGAAAGCGTCCGCACGCGGGAGGCCCACGGGTGGCCCAGCGCCGTCAACCGCCTGCTGGTCCTCAACGCGGAACCCCGGCCCGGCCGCGCCACCGTGCTGTTGCTGCGCGAAGCGATCGGGTTCTAACGGGACTTGGCCCGCAGGTGGAGCCGCTCGCCCTGCTTCCCGAACAGGCTGAGGATCTCCGCCGGGCGGCCGACCGCGCCGAACCAGTGCGGCAGCCGCGTGTCGAACTCCGCCGCCTCGCCGGGGCCCAGCGTCATGTCCCGGTCGGCCAGGATCAGGCGCAGCCGGCCCGACAGGACGTAGAGCCACTCGTAGCCTTCGTGGACCTGGGGCTCGGGCTCGCCGGTCTCCGGTTCCAGGATCATCTTGAACGCCTGGGGCGCGCCGGGCTGGCGGGTCAGCGGCAGGACGGTCATCGTCGCGCCGTTGCTGCGCGGGAAGCGGCGGGCGGTCAGCCGGACGCGCGGGTCGCCGACCTCCGGGGCGCCGACCAGCTCGTCGAGGGGCACCTGGTGGGCCTGCGCGATCGGCAGGAGCAGCTCGAGGCTCGGTTTGCGCTGGCCGGACTCCAGCCGCGACAGCGTGCTCTTCGAGATGCCCGTCGCGGCCGAGAGGTCGGCCAGCGTGACCCGCCGCTGCGTGCGGACCCGCTTGAGGCGCGGGCCGACCTCGGACAGGGCCTGGGTGATCGCGTCGGTCATGTCTCCAGGAAACGCGCTCGTTGCGGAAACGGCAACATTTGTTGTCGGATTCGCGAAGCCGGGCCCAGGGTGGCGGCATGACCGAAAACAGCTATGACGTCCTGGTGGTGGGTGGCGGCGCGGCGGGCTTGAGCGCCGCCCTGATGCTGGGCCGGGCGCGGCGGCGCGTCGCGGTCGTCGACGGCGGCTCGCCGCGCAACGCGCCCGCCCGGCACATGCACGGGTTCCTGTCCCGCGACGGCCTGCCGCCGTCCGAACTGCTCAAGATCGGCCGCGAGGAGCTCGCCGGCTACGGCGTCGAGGTCCTCGACGACCAGGTGACCCGGCTCGAAGCGGGCTTCACGGCCGAGCTGGCGAGCGGCCGGGAGCTGACCGCCCGCCGCGTCCTGGTCGCCACCGGCGTCCACGACGACCTGCCCGACCTCCCCGGGCTGCGCGAAAGCTGGGGCACCGACGCCGTGACCTGCCCGTACTGCCACGGCTACGAGGTCCGTGACCAGCCGCTCGGCGTCCTCGGCACGGAGCCGCTGAGCGTCGAGCACGCGCTGCTCGTGCGCCAGTGGTCGCCGGACGTCGTGTACTTCGCGCACACCGCGCCACTGTCCGAAGAGGACCGGACCCGGCTCGACGCGCGCGGCATCCGGGTCGTCGAGGGGACTGTCACGGCGGTGCGGCGCGAAGACGGGCGCCTCACCGGGATCGAGCTCGGCACGCGGTTCGTGCCGCGGGTGGCGCTGTTCGTCCGCACGCGGACCGTTCCGCACGCCGACCTGCTGCGCAGGCTTGGTTACGAAGAGACCGACGCGATGGGCCAGACGAACGTGCCGGGTGTCTGGGCGGCCGGGAACGTGGTCGACGCGCGGGCGACGGTGATCATCGCCGCGGCCCAGGGCGCGGCCGCCGCGGGCGCGCTGAACCACGACCTCGTCGCCGAAGACGTCGAGCGGGCGGTGGCGAAGTTCGGCGGGTTCACCCCGGCCGCCGAGCGCGCGGCCGCGGCGGCGCGCTGACGTCCTGGCGTCCGGCGGCCGGGCGTGCCAGGCTCGACGCGTGCGTCCGACGCTGTACGACTTCGCCGGCGGCGACCCCGCGTTCCTCGCGCTGGCCGCCGCCCACCACGAGCGCTGCCTGGCCGACCCCGAGCTGAACCACCCGTTCTCGCACCCGGGGCAGAACCCCCGGCACGTGGAGCGGCTGGCCTGGTACTGGGCCGAGGTCATGGGCGGCCCGCCGCGGTTCTCCGCCGGGTGCAACGACCACTCGGCGGTGCTGCGGATGCACGCGGGCAACGGCGACATGAGCGACCTCGGCCGCCGGTTCGTCGACTGCTTCGTGCGCGCCGCGGACGACGCCGGCCTGCCCGCCGATCCCGAGTTCCGCGCCGCGCTGCGGTCCTACATGGAGTGGGCGGTGGCCGAGGTGCTCACCTACCCCGGCCCGGCCTCGGAAGTCCCGGGCGGGCTGGCCATGCCGCGCTGGTCGTGGACGGGACTGCAACCGGTGTAACGCCCGGGGCGGTGGCGGCGTCTTGCAGGCAACGACCGGCTGTGGAGGTCCGTCGCAGAGCCGGCCCGCGGCGCGTTTCCCCCAACCCGCCCGGGCCGGCTCGTCCACGGTGTCCGAAACCCGCCCGCGCCGGGCCCGGCACCGGGCCAGACTGGCGGGCATGCTCCTTGATCGCTTTCTGGCCGCCAGCACGGGTTTCGAACGGCAGGTCCGTGCGGTCCCGCCCAACGGCTGGACCGCACCGACGCCGTGCAGCGAATGGGACGTGCGGGCACTGGTGAACCACATGACCCGGGGCAACCTCAACTACGTCGGGCTCCTGCGCGGCGCCACCCGCGAGGACTTCCTGGCCGCGCGCGACGCCGACGCCCTCGGCGACGACCCCGTGACCGCGTTCACCGAGTCGGTGCGGGCCTGCGCCCAGGCCTTCGCCGAAGCGGGCGCGCTGGACCGGGTCGTCGACTACCCGCTGGGCAAGCTGACCGGGCGGCGCGCACTGGCCGTCCGCACCACCGACAGCACCGTGCACACCTGGGACCTCGCCCGCGCCCTCGGCGCCGACGTCACACTCGACCCCGGCCTCGTCGCGTGGATCGACGACAGCTACGACGACATCTTCGCTGGGCTCGCGCTGAATTCCCGCGTCTTCGCCGAGCCGCCGGCCGCCGCGCCCGGCGCGTCCCGGCAGGACCGGCTGCTCACGCGCTTCGGTCGCGATCCCCTCGGACCGCGCACCCCAGACGCGCCGCCAGCTCGGTGAGCGCCCGACCCAGCGGCAGGTCGACGCGGAGCGAGGCATGGCGGTCGCCGCGCGTCTCGCCGCGGTTGACGATCACCACCGGCTTGCCCGCGGCCGCCGCGTGGCGGACGAACCGCAGGCCCGACATCACCGTCAGGGACGAGCCCAGCACCAGCAGCGCGCCGGCCTCGTCGACCAGGCGGTAGCACTGCTCGACGCGGGGCCGCGGCACGTTCTCGCCGAAGAACACCACGTCCGGCTTGAGCACGCCGGCGCACTCGGTGCACGGCACCGGCGTGAACCGGCGCACGACGTCCTCGGGCAGCTCGACGTCGCCGTCCGGGTTGATCCGGGTGGCCGCGCCCCCGAAGTCCGGGTTCGCGGCCCGCAGCCGGCGATCGAGGTCGGCGCGCGGGCTGGTGCGGCGGCAGTCCAGGCAGATCACCCGGTCGAGGCTGCCGTGCAGCTCGACCGCATCCGCGGTGCCGGCCGCCTGGTGCAGGCCGTCGACGTTCTGCGTGATGACGCCGCCGAGGTACCCGCCGTCGCGCAGGGCGGCGACCGCGCGGTGGCCGTCGTTCGGGTCGGCACGGGCGATGGTGCGCCAGCCGAGGTGGCTGCGCGCCCAGTACCGCTGCCGTCCCTCGGCGCTGGTGACGAACTCGTCGTAGGTCATCGGCGTGTGCTTGCGCAGGCTGCCGGACTCGCCGCGGTAGTCGGGGATCCCGGACTCCGTCGACAGCCCGGCCCCGCTGAGCACGGCGACCCCGCGCCGCGCGACGACGTCGGTGAGCTCGTCGAGGCTCGAGGTCCGGGGCAGCGGCGCGTCCGGGGACGTCCAGGTCAGGGTGGGGCGGGTCCGCACTACGCCAGAGTACGTGTGCTCTGGCGTCTGTAACGCCACGGCGCCCGTGGCAGACTTCCCGGTGTCGGGGTGCCTTGCGGAAAGGGTGCGCGTGAGCTGGCAGTTCGGCCCGTACCGCGTCGAGTCGTTGATCGCCCGCGGTGGCATGGGCGAGGTCCTGCGCGCCTACGACTCCCGCCACGACCGGGTCGTGGCCTTGAAGCTGCTCGCCCCGGAGTTCGCGGCCGACCGCGACTTCCAGGAGCGGTTCCGGCGGGAGGCGCACGCCGTGGCGCGGCTGCGCGAGCCGCACGTGATCCCGATCCACGCCTACGGCGAGATCGACGGGCGCCTCTACCTCGACATGCGCCTGGTCGACGGCGACGACCTCGGCTCCCGCCTGGCCGCGGGCGGCGCGCTGGCCCCGGCCGAGGCGGTCGACGTCGTCGGGCAGGTCGCGCAGGCCCTGGCGGCCGCGCACGCCGAAGGCCTGGTGCACCGGGACGTCAAACCGTCGAACGTCCTGGTCGGCGCCACCGGCTTCGCCTACCTCGTCGACTTCGGCATCGCCCGCGCGGCCGGGCCCGCCACCGGGATCACCGCCACCGGCGGGGCCGTCGGCACCCTCGACTACATGGCGCCCGAGCGCTTCACCGACGCGCCGGCCGACCACCGGGTCGACGTCTACTCGCTCGCCTGCGTGCTGCACCAGTGCCTGACCGGCAGCAAGCCGTTCGCGGCGACGACGGCCGCGGCGCTGATCGGCGCGCACCTGAACCAGCCGCCGCCGCTGCCGAGCGCGCTGCGGCCCGGGCTGCCCGCCGCGTTCGACGCGGTGATCGCGCGGGGCATGGCGAAGGACCCGGCAGTGCGCTTCGGCAGCGTCACGGAGCTGGCGGACGCCGCCCGGGCCGCGCTCGGCGGCACCACCCCGGTCCACGTCGCCCCTCCCCCGACCCGCCAGGCCACCCGGACGACCCCGGCGCCGGAGGGGAGGCGGCCGTCGAAGGCGCCGTGGCTGGTCGCGGGCGTCGCGCTGCTCGCGCTCGTGGCCGTCGTCGGGTGGTTCACGGTCCTCAAGCCGTCGTCTCGGACCGCGTCCGGCTCGACACCGCCCTCGACGCCGCCGTCGTCGACGTCGTCCGCGGTGCCGCCGGTGACCGCCCCGCCGGTCACGACGACGCAGGTCACCGTCCGGACGTCCATCGCCACCAGCGTCGCGAGCAGCGCCGACCTCGGCCTGGCGACGGCGATGAGCACGCCGGCGTGCGACGGCTCGTTCGTCGTGATCCTCGGTTCGGCCATCACCCCGGCCCGCTACCGCGCCGACGTCCAGCGGTTCCTCGACGCCCACCCGGGTTCGGCGTACCTGCACGTGCCGAGCACGGGGTGCGGCTCCTTGCGGCGGCAGGTGAACGGCGCCGACGTGTACGCCGTCTACAGTGGACCGTTCGGCACGAAGGACGCGGCCTGCGCCCATCGCAGCGGCGGCGCATACGTCAAGCGGCTCGACAACACGACGTCGCCGACGCAGGTCGTCAACTGCTGAAAGCGTTCCACACGGATTCGGCGTCCACAAAGGACTTCAGTAGCGCGGTCAGCCGGGTGTCACCGCGCCCGTTCAGCGCGTCGGAGGCGATCCGGCGGGCGACCCCGGCGAGGAAGTCGGCGACCTGCACGCGGGCGTCGGACCGCGAGTCGACGAACCGGACGCCGGCCAGCCGGTGCCCGAGCGTGGCCTTGAGCTGCAGCACGCGCTCGCCGGTCAAGGCCAGCTGCTCGTCGTGGACCAGGGCGACCGGGGTGCCGCCGGTGCTGAAGTGCCGGACGGTGTGGATCACCGCGGGCACCAGCGGGTCCAGCACCGGGATCAGCCCGGGGTCGGTCGCCAGCCGGACGCGGTAGCCGGCGACGCGGCCGCCACCGTCCTTGAGGTGGCCCAGGATTTCGCCGGCCTCGCCGGGAACCGCGGCGAGTTCGCCGGCCAGGGCGAAGAACTCCGCCGGCGACGTCGTGACGCCGCGCCGCGGCCGGAGCCGCAGCACGCTGGTGAACGCGGCCAGGAAGTACGCCCAGCGCTCGGCACCGAACGCGGCCGGGCCGGCGCGGTGGAGGGTGCGAGCCATCGCGTCCGTGCCGTCCGCGGCCAGCAGCGTGACCGCGGCCCGCACGGCGAAGAACGTCTTGTCGGTCAGGTGCACGTGCCCGCGGCCGGCGAGCGGGCCGCCGGGGTCGAGCAGCCACTCGAGCACCGGGCGGTGCTTGGCGCGCAGCAGGTGGTTGGCCTTGTACTCCTCGGCGGGCGAGCCGATCCGCGCGCGGATCTCGGCCACGCAGGCGCGCGCGGCCTCCGGGGTCAGGCGGACGCCGGCGTGGGCGAAGACGTCCGTTTCGCCGCCGACGAGGTTCTCGCCCTCGGAGCCCGACTCGTCGCAGGCGATCTCGACCGGGCTCACCGGTCCGATGGTGCCAAACGAGCCGCCCGGCGGCGACCGATTACCGGCCGCGGCGGCCGTCCGCGGTGAACCCCGGTCGCGCCGGCGTCGTTCGCGCCGCGCGCCCCCGGCGCTGTCACGGTTGGGCCACGGCGGCTAACGACCGGGAGGGGTCCGGTGACTTGCCGGAGGTAGGGGGTTCCGGGAGGCGCCGATGGCCACGAACGACCGGCCGGCCCGGCTCGCACTGACCGCGGCGGTGCTCGTGCTGCTGCTCGGTGGGGCCGGAGTGCTGGTGCAGCACCGTTTTCCCGCGACGGCGGGTCCGGCTGGGACGGTCGCCGGGATCGAGGTCGACGCGCCCGCCGGCGCGCGCGTCTCCGTGCGGCCGGTGCCGGAACCGGCCGTCGTGCCGCCGTTGACGCGGCGGGCCGGCGGTGGCGCGGACCTGGGTTTCGACGGCGCCGCTCCGGTGCGGGTGCGGATTCCCGTGCCCGCGGCGCCGCCGGCCGGGTTCGCGCCCGTCGTCGTCCGGGAGCGAACGCTCGTCCCCGCGGCGTACGACCCCGCGAGCCGGAGCATCGTCGCGGAACTCACCCGGGAAGGCCCGGTCTGGGGCGGGCTGCTCGACTTCGCCGCGCTCGGCCGCGAAGTCCGGCCGGCACCGGCGCCCCGGCCGGGCTGCGCCGGCCGCTCGGCAGGCTCCGACGGCGTCGTCGTCACCCTCGGCGCCCTCGACCCGGCGGCTCCGCTGTCCCTCTGCGTGAGCGCCGGCAGCGGCCACGCGAACGTCACCTTGACGTCGAACGCCCGCGTGCCCTACCGGATCGCCCTGCCGCCGAGCTGGCCCGAACCGGCCGCCCGGATGGTCACCGCCGGCCGTTCGCGGCAGCGTGACCTGCTCTGGCCGGGTGCCGCCGTGACCTACGACGTCCCGTTCGGCCGGCTACCCGGTGCCGTCCGCGGTCAGGCCGAGCCCGGCCCCGCGATCGGCACCACGCTCGCCGCGGCCGCCCACCGCCTCGCCGCGCTGTTCGGCATGACCGACGCCGCCGAGCCCGCTCCCGAAGTGCTGGCCTGCGCCGCGGACGCCGGCGCGGGGCACTTCGCCGCGGACCGGCCGGAGGCCGCCGTCTGGGCCGCGCTCCGGTCCTGCCACCCGGCCGGCGGCGACGTGGTGCGCCGGTTCCTCGCGCCCGGGATCGGGCCGGTGACCGGTGGTCTCGCCGGGGCGAGTCCCGCGTTCGAGGTCCCGGTGACGACGAGCCGGGCGCAGCGGTTCACGCAGACCGTCGAGTACCGGCCGCGGGCCACGACGAACCGGGCGACCGGGGTCTGCGGTTCGGTGTCGGCGGTGACCGGCCGCCACGACGCGTACCGCTGCACGAGCGGCGGCACGACGTACGACCCGTGCTTCGCCGCGCCGGGCACGCGGGTGGTTTGCCCGGTGTCGGCGGTGAAGGCGGTGGCGCTGACGTACGGCGGTGCGCTGCCGATGCCGCCGGAGCCCGGCGGGACGGCCGACCCGTTCCTGCTGACGCTGGAGGACGGCGTGCAGTGCACGGCGGCCGCGGACGATTCCGTCCCCGGCACGCGGTTCGCCTGCGCGGACGGCCGCGTCACGCGGGGGCTGTTGGACACGTCGGGTCCACTGTGGATGGTCGACGGGCTGACCGTCGTGAAGGCTTACACCTAGGAGGTGTCAGTCCACCGGGGCGAAGTCCCCGCCGGCCCGGGCGGCGGCGAGACGTCGGTGTCGATGTCGTCAGTGGCGCCCCGGCCGGTCGCCGGATCCGCGGCCTCGAACTCCATCCCGAGCCACCGGTGCGGCTCGACGATGACGGTGGCCCGCCACGTCGACCCGGCGAGCCGCTCGCCCGCCCCGGACGTCATGCACCCACCACTTCTCAGGCCAGCGTGATCTTGCCGTTCGCGACGGTGACCGCCTTCTTGTCCAGGGCCTTGGCCGCCGGGCCGTTCGCGACCGAGCCGTCGGCGATCTTGAACTTGCTGCCGTGGCAGGGGCAGTTGATGGTGCCGTCCGCGACCGTGTCCACCGTACAGCCCTGGTGCGTGCAGACCGCCGAGAAGGCCGCGAACGTCCCCGCCGCCGGCTGGGTCACCACCACCTGCTTGTCGGCGAACACCTTGCCGCCGCCGACCGGGACGTCGGCGGCCGCGCCCAGTTCGGTGCCGCCCGGTGCCGCGGGTGCCGGCGCGGCGGACGGGGTGGCCGTGCTGCCGCCGTAGGTGCTGCAACCCGCCACCAAGCCCGCGCCGGCCGCCGCGATCGCCGTCCGGCGGGTGACCGCCGGGTCCGTGTCCTCGTTGCCCACGATCGTCCCCCTAGAAGGTCAAGCCCGATTGGGTGAAGAACCACAGCGACGCGGTCAGCCAGAGCCCGACCAGCCCGGTGAACACGAGCCCGCCGAGGACCGGCAGCGACCAGCCGGGCGCGCCGTCCTTGCGCAGCAGCAGCATCTTCGCGACGAACGCGCCGTAGAAGAAGCAGCCCAGCAGCGAGTGCAGCAGCACGCGCGTGTCGAACGCCTGGAACCCGAGCGCGTACAGGCAGTGCAGCGCCACCGGGATCGACACCAGGAACGCGAGCCGCCCCGACCACCGGTGCACCGGCGACACCCAAGCCGGGACGTTCCGGCCGAGCTTGCCGTACATCGCCAGCGCCGAGAGCAGCTGCACGACGGCCAGCACGACGACGACTGTCGCGAGCCACGCCTTCACCGCCATCGGGCTCGAGAACCCGGCGACGTTCACCGCGACGCCGGTCGGCGTGTGCAGGCTGCCGTAGACGCCGAGCACCACCGACACGACGGCGCCGACGACGAGGGGCACGAGGAGCGCGACCGCGGCGCGGTTGCCCGCCGTGGTCATCAGAAGTCACCGTTCCCGGTGAGGCCGCTGACCGGCTCCGCGGTCACGGGCGCGCCGTCGACGGTCGCGGTGCCGGCCGCCGCGTCGAGCGCGGGCGCGGCCACCGAGTCCGCCTCCGTCGTGAGGACGCCGACCTGGCTGCCGTCGGGCTGCACGATCCAGCCGACCTTCGCCGGCTTGCCCTTGACCTTGGGCGCCGCGCGGTAGAGCCCCGCGGGCTTCTTCGCCGTGGGCGCGGTGAACTGCCACGTCTTGCCGGCCGCCGTCACGGTCCCGGTGACCGCGGCCGCGTCGAAGCTGCCGGTCAGGCTCGCGTTCTTCGCCCCTTTGAGGTCGAGCTTCCCGCCGGCCGTCACGCCCTGCAGCCAGGCTTCGACCTTCTTGCCGTCGCAGAGGTAGGCGATGGCGTGGCCGTCGCGCACCGACACCGCGACGGACGCGCCGCCGCCGGTGACGCGCCCCGCGTAGTCCGCCCGGGCGGGCGCATCCGCTTGGGGTGCTTCGGTTTTCGGCGCGTCGGCCGGCTTGGGCGGCGCCGCCGTGGTGCTTGCGGCGGCCGCGTTGGCGGCTCCGGCGACCGGTGCGACACCGGTCCCGGTAACCAGGTTGACGATCCCGATCCCGCCGGCGAGCACGACACCGGCGAGCAGTGTGAACAACGGCCCCGGATGTTTCATGGTTCTTCCCCGCATTCCCCTGACCCACCACCGTGCCCATAACACGGAGGTCGGGGCGAAACGGCTCAACGCTACGCGCGGAAAAGAGGTATCGCTTAGCCCCCGCAACCGGTTGGGCCGTGGTTGACTGGCGGCATGCTGCCCTGGGACGGCGACCTCGCCGGCCGGCTCGACCGGCACACCGTCACTTCCGCGCTGCTGCGCGGCAACCCGCTCGGCGACCCGCACGAGCGGCCGCTGTGGGTGTACGTCCCGCCGGGCTACGACGACGGCGCCGAGCGGTACCCGGCGGTGTACGTCATCCAGGGCTACACCGGGCACCTGTCGATGTGGGCCAACCGGACGCCGTTCCGGCAGCCGTTCGTCGAGACGGCGGACGCGGTGTTCGCGGACGGCGCGCCGGGCTGCGTCGTCGTGTACGTCGACGCGTGGACGGCGTACGGCGGCTCGCAGTTCGTCGACTCGCCGGGCACGGGCCGCTACCACTCGTACCTGTGCGACGAGATCGTCCCGTGGGTGGACGAGCACTACCGGACGATCCCGGACCGCGAGTCCCGCGCGATCGCGGGCAAGTCCTCCGGCGGGTTCGGCGCGATGATCACGCCGATGCTGCGCCCGGACCTGTTCGGCGCCCTGGCGACGCACGCGGGCGACTCGCTGTACGAGCTGTGCTACGTCCCGGACTTCGGCAAGGCGGTCCGCGCGCTGCGGGGCTACGGCGGCGACATCCACGAGTGGTGGGCGGACTTCCGCTCCCGCCCGGCGTTCACCTCCCCCGACGACCCGACGCTGCTGCAGCTGCTCGGGGTCTCGGCGTGCTTCTCGGCCCGCACCGACGGGACGCCGGAGCTGCCGTTCGACCCGGCGACGGGGGTGCTCCGCCCGGAGGTGTGGCAGCGCTGGCTGGACTGGGACCCGGTCCGCATGGTCCCGGCGCGCGCTTCGGCGGTGAGTTCGTGGCGAGCGGTCTGGATCGACGCGGGCACGAGCGACGAGTACTTCCTCGACGTGGGCGCGGAGGCGTTCCGGGCGGAGATCGTCAAGGCGGGGTTGCCGGAGGAGCGGATCCACTTCGAGCTGTTCGAGGCGGGGCACGCCGCGATCGACTACCGGTACCCGTTGTCTTTGGCCTGGCTGGCCGGAAAGCTGGCGCGGTGACCATCACCGAAGCCGACCTCGACCTGCCCGGCGGGCGCACCCTGCACGTCTACGACACCGGCAACCCCGCCCGGCTGACCGTCCTCTGGCACCACGGCACGCCCAACCTCGGCGCCCCGCCCGGACCGCTGCTGCCGCTCTCCGAGACGCTCGGCATCCGCTGGATCGGCTACGACCGGCCCGGCTACGGCTCGTCCACGCCCGTGCCCGACCGGACCGTCGGGGACGCCGCCGAGTACGCGGCCGCCGTCGCCGATGCGCTCGGGGTCGGCCGCTTCGCCGTCATGGGCCACTCCGGGGGCTGCTCGCCCGCCCTCGCCACCGCCGCCTTGCTCCCCGACCGCGTCGTCGCGGTCGCGATCCTCGCCGCCGTCGCGCCCTTCGAGGCCGAGGGCTGGTTCGACGGCATGGCCGCCGCCAGTGCCGAATCCCTGGGTGCCGCCGCCGAAGGGCGGGCCGCCAAGGAAAAGTACGAAGCCGCCGCCGAGTTCGATCCCGACGTCTTCACCGAAGCTGACTTCGCCGCCCTCAACGGGTCGTGGAACTGGCTCAACGACGTCGTCCGGCCCGCGCTCGGGGCCGTCGGCCTGATCGACGACGACCTCTCCGCGGTCCGGCCCTGGGGCTGCGACCTCGCCGCCATCACCGCGCCGGTCCTGCTGGTGCACGGCGAGGACGACCGGATGATCCCCGCCACGCACAGCAAGTGGCTGGCCGAGCGGATCCCCGGTGCCGAGCTCCGCGTCTCCCCCGGCGACGGGCACATCTCCGTCCTGAGCCACGCCGCCGACGCGCTCACCTGGCTCGCCGGTCAGGACAGCAGCGCCAGCGACGCGACGACCGGAGCCAGGTAGAGCACCGGGAACGCCAGGTGCCCGTACGACCGCGCGCGGGCCACGGTGAGCACCGCGCCGAGGAAGTACAGCACCAGCCCGATCGCCGCGGCGACGCCGATCGGCGTCCAGCACAGGCCGGCGACCAGGCCGGCCGCGCCGGCGGCCTTCGCCGCGCCGAGCCGGTTCCACCACGCCTGCGGCACGCCGTAGGAGGTGATCGGCTCGACGACCCACTTGGCGCGGGCGAAGACCGAGACGGCCGAGAAACCGACGAACGCGGCGGCGAACAGGGTGACGATCACGTAGGCGGTGGACATCGGGGACTCCTTCGAGGGCGCGGACACCGGGGTTTCGGTGTCCGTCACCCCCACGACTCCGCCCACCGCGCCGATGTGACCGGCCGTGACGGCGATCACAGCACGAGCCGCAGCACGATCTCCCCGTGGTCGATCTCGCCCGTCGGCGCGAACCCGTACTTGCGGTAGAACGCGCCCGGCCCGTCGTCGCCCGGCTGGTGGCTCGTGAGCAGTTCGGTCGCGCCGGCGGCCCGCACCAGCGCGACGACCTCGTCCAGCACCGCGCGGCCGATCCCGCACCCCTGGTGCCGCCCGTCCACGAGCAGCCGCCACAGGAAGTACGGCCCGAGGATGCCGTCCCGCCCGGGTGGGACGTTCCAGCTGAGCATCACGAACGCCACCGGCTCGTCGCCCGAGTAGACGGCGCGGTACCAGGGTTCGCCTTCGGGCGTCGTCGCCGCGTCGTCGAGGGACTTCGCCACCGACGCCACGAACCGCTCCTGGCCGGGCCGCACGCGCAGGGCGCACACCGCGTCGCGGTTGGCGTCGGTGATCTCGACCAGGCGCACCGAGGTGGTCATGCCGCTCCCGTCGGCCGGGGCACGCGCACCTCGGCGGGGGTCCGGTCCGGGCGCAGGCCGCGCCAGGACGTGTGCCGCAACCGCAGGTCCGGGGTGACGCGGCGGTAGACGACTTCGCCGACGAGGTCCGGCTCGACCCAGTGCGCGCCGCGGGCGCGGTCTCGCGGTACCTCGGTGCCGAACGGGCACCGCGTTCGGGCCAGCGGGGCCAGGACGTCGCGGAGGCGGTCGAGCGCGTCGTCGGTGAACCCGGTGCCGACGTCGCCGATGTAGACGAGCGCACCGTCGTCGTCGTAACCACCGAGCAGCAACGCACCCAGCGTGCCGGCGCGACGGCCGGCGCCGGTCCGCCAGCCGCCGACGACCACTTCGCGCGTCTGGGTCAGCGCGTGCTTGGTCCACAACGGCGACCGCGTGCCGGGCAGGTAGGGCGCGTCGAGCCGCTTCGCGACGACGCCTTCGATGCCGTGCTGGGCCGCCGTCGCCAGCAGCTGGTCCGGCGCGATGTCGGCGCGGGTGTACCAGGGCGGGACGACGAGCCGGCCGTCGGCGGGCCGGACCAGTTCGGCCAGGAGCTCGCGACGCTGTTCGTACGGCCGGTCCAGCAGCGGCTCGCTCCCGATCCGCAGCAGGTCGAAGGCGAAGTAGACGACCGGGACCTCGGCGCGCAGCTTCGCCGTCGGCTCGTGCATGGCGCGGCGCTGCATCAGCTCGAACTCCGGGCGGCCGGCCGCGTTCAGCGCGACGACCTCGCCGTCGAGCACCGCCGGGTGGCCGCCGAGCGCGGGCGCGAAGACGTCCTGCAGCTCGGGGTAGCGGTGGGTGTGGTCGCTGCCGCTGCGGCTGGTGATCCGGGCTTCGCCGGTGGCCGCGACCCGGGCGCAGCCGCGGAAGCCGTCCCACTTCCATTCGTAGCCGTGCTGATCGTCGTCCGGGAGCGTCCCGTCGACGGCCAGCATCGGCGCCACCGCGTCCGGCACCGTCCCCATCGCTCCAGTGTGGAGGATCGCCCCGCCTCGCGTCACCCGGCCGGCAGCAACGGCAGCAGGTCCTGGTGGCTGCCCGCGCGGCGCAGCACGGGGGAACCGGGCCCGTCCGGTGCCAGGTCCCCGGCGCGCAGCGCGGCCAGGAACCGCACGATCACGCGCGGCGGCGGGAGGATGTCGGCCCCGCCGAGGTAGGCGAGCACGATCATCTCCTCCCCGCACGCCGCCTCGACCGCGACGGCCCAGCCGTGCACCTCGTCCCACAGCAGCGCGACGTCGCGGTCGGGGTAGCGGCGCAGCCGCCAGTCCACCGCGACGTAGGCCGACACCGGGACGTCGACGTCCACGGTGCAGGACTCGAAGCCGAAGCCCAGCGCGCCCGCCACCTCGCCGAGGTACGCGCGCAGGCCGCGCTGGAACCAGAACTCGAGATCGGTGTCGATCAGGACGGACACCCGTTTCCTTTCTTCCCGGACCCCACCGGGCACCCTGCCCGGCGGGTCGAAGCGGATCAGCCGGCCGCCGCCAGTGCGTCGGCCTGATCCCGGTAGCAGGAGAAGCCGGTGACGCCGGGTCCCCGCAGCAGCCGCCGGACCGCCGGGGTGCGCACCACCCACGCGACCGGGACGGTCAACTCGTCCGCGCGGTGCTGCACCCGGTGCAGCGCCCGGAGGCCGGCGCCGGAGCAGAACGCCGTCCCGCCGAGGTCCACGACGAGCGCGCCGCCGCGCGCGAGCGCCATTTCCGCGCATTCGACAAAAGTGGCGACGGTCGCCAAATCGATGTCACCCACCACCACGAGAAGCGTGCACCGATCGGCGGGGAACGTCGCGGTCACCGAGAACGGCTCGCACAACGCCCCCGGCGACGAACGGCCGAAAGCACGCGAAAGCCGTGGCGGTTTCTGGATCTTCATGACCGGCTCCGGCGGCTCAAGACGAACGTTTACGGGTAGACCGTACCCACTTCGTCCACCTTGCCGCACAACAAGATCCGCCCGGTCGCCGGGGTGTGCAGCGACACGGCCGTCTGCACGTGCAGCAGTCCACAAGGGACGATCGAAATCGCCTGGTCGGACGTTGATTTCTCAATTCCGCCGAACCGTCCGATCGACACCTCCGGAACCGGGGTGTCCACACCGGATAATTGCGGTTTCCGAAATTCAGCCGAATGCGGGAATCGCGGCGCGCGTCCGGTCCAGGTCCGCGAACAGGTCGCCGAGGTCGCCGACGCGCTCGAGCACCTCGCCGGCAGTGAAGCGCAGGTGCGAGACGTGCCGGCAGGCGCGCACCTCGTCCCACGTGACCGGGGTGGACACGGTCGGCTCGTCGCGCCCGCGCAGCGAGTACGGCGCGACCGTCGTCTTGAACGGGTTGTTCTGGCTCCAGTCGATGAAGACCTTGCCCGGCCGCAGGGTCTTCGTCATCCGCGCCACGACGAGGTCCGGCGTCTCGGCGGCGAGCCGTTCCGCGAGCGCCTTCGCGTACTGCGACGTCTCGCCGGGGTCCGTCGTCACGACGCCGGCGTAGAGCTGCATCCCCTTGGAGCCACTGGTCTTCGCGACGGGGGTGAGCCCGTCGGCGGTGAGGACGTCGTGCAGCCGCTCGGCGACGCGGCAGCAGTCGACGACGGTCGCGCCGGGCCCGGGATCGAGGTCGAAGACGAGCCGGTCGGGCGTGCTCCGCTCGTCGCCGGCGTCGACGGTCCACTGGTGGACGTGCAGTTCGAGCGCGGCGAGGTTGGCCGCCCAGACGAGCTCGGGCAGGTCGTTGATCAGCGGGTAGGCGACGACCTCGGAGTCCTTCCCCCGCCCGCCGACGGCGAGGCGCGCGGTGCGGACCCAGTCGGGCGCGTGGCGCGAGACGTCCTTCTCGAAGAAGGAGCCCCCGGCGACGCCGTCCGGGAACCGCACGAAGGTCATGGCGCGGTCGCGGATGTGCGGCAGCAGCACCGGCGCGACGCGGGTGTAGTAGTCGAGCACCTCGCCCTTGGTGAAGCCGTGCCGCGGGTAGAGGACCTTTTCGAGGTTCGAGAGCGTGAGCTGCCGCTCGCCCACCCGCACCGTGATCCGGCTCCCCGCCACGCCGCCGACGATATCACCCATGGTTATGATGCACTTGTATCAACAACCGGGAGGGGACGACGTGAAGTTCGACGTGCTGCAGATCGTGGGGGCGGTTCTGACGGTCCTGGGCGCCCAGGGCGCGATCCGGCTGCTGGTGGACCACGGGAACACGGGTCTGCTGACCTGGCTGGGGGCGGCGTTCGCGGGGACGCTGGTCTGCTACGTGGTGGTGACGGCGGCGGGGATCGTGCTGGCCGGCTGGGCGCACGACCGCGCCAAAGCCCTGGGGCGGCGGAAGTAGGGCGCAGATCCCCAGGGGGTGGCCTGTTGCCGGTAGATTGCCTTCGGTGGCAGCAGTTCGGGAACAGGCGACCGCGGACGCCGTGGTCGTCGTGCCGGGGATCATGGGGAGCGAACTGGTCGACGCCGAAACCGGCACTCTGCTCTGGGGTTTGCGGCGGCTCGGCTGGTACGTACGGGCGTGGAGTTCCGGCGACGGCCTTGCCCCGTTGCGGGTCACTCCGGACGAGCTCGAAGGTCGCACCGGCCGGGTGAAGGCCACCGGGCTGCTCCGGTTCCCCGCGTTCGCGCCGTGGCTCGCCGGGTTCGAGCCCTATACCCCGCTGGTCAACGGGATTCGGAACGCCACCACCGATCCGGGTGCGGTGCTCGAGTTCGCCTACGACTGGCGGCTGCCCGTTGACCACAACACCCGATTGCTGGCCGAGGCCGCGTCGGCGCACCTGACCACCTGGCGGGCCAGGTCGGGGCGGACCGACGCCAAGCTGGTGTTCGTCGCGCACTCGATGGGTGGCCTGCTCTGCCAGGGGCTCTCCGGCATTTCCGGGATCACCGACGAGACCCGGACTGTCATCACCCTCGGCACGCCCTTCGACGGAGCCGCGAAAGCGGCGGTCATCCTCGGCTCCGGCCGCGGTACGCCGTTGCCGCGGGGCAAGCTGCGTGAGCTGGCAGCCGGCTTTCCCGGGGTTCACGACCTGCTCCCGACCTATCGCTGCGTCGACGAGGGCGACACAGTCCGGCGGCTGACCCCGGCGGACGTCGCACGCTTCGGCGGCTCGGCCGAACTCGCCCGAGCGGCCTTCGATCGCCGAGCGGCTCCGCTTCCCGGGCACCGGGCGTTGATCGGCATCGGACAACCCACCATCAGCAGCCTGAAGCTGGCCGATGGGCTGGTCGAGCATCGGTCTCACACCTTCCGGCCGGACCCGGAGGGCGGGTTCCAGCGCGAGGCAGATGGCTCGCTTCTGCGCGTCGACGGCCGGGGTGACGGGACCGTGCCGCGCAACTCGGCGGTACCACGCGCCATCGCCGCGACGCCGGTCGCACAGCAGCACGGCACGCTCGCCCGATCACGCGAAGCGATCGACTTCGTCCGCGACATCCTGATCAACACCGAATCCGACCTCGGGCCACGGCTCGGCGCGGGAGACATCGGCCTCGCCTTGCCCGACGTCGTCACGCCGGACACGGAATGGACCGCGACCATCAGCGGCGCCGAACCGCACGAGGCACAGTGCACTGTCACCGACGCCGAAACCGGAACCGTCGTCGACCATCCGTCGCTTCACCGTCGCGACGGCGAAGTCGCGATCGCCGTCACGCTGCCCGCGCCCGGCGTTTACCGGGTGGCGGTTTCCGGAGGCGGCTCACCGGTCGAGCAGCTCGTCATGGCGCGGGAATGACGTCGACGATCGCGACGCCGGCGGCCCCGCCGATCGCGAGATGACCCGCCGTCGGCCGGCCGCCGGAAATGGTGGCTCGCACGACGCACAGCGTCTCCACCGGCGCCGCGACCACCAGGCGAATCACCTCGCGCTTGGCACCCACGTCCCAGATCCGCACCGTCCGATCGTCGCCGCCGGTGGCCAGCAGGACCTGCCGCCGCGGCCCCATGAACGCCTCGATCGCGTTCACTCCGCCGACGTGTCCGGGCGGTATGTTCGTCCCGACGTGACGGCCGGGCAGCGAGCCCAGCCGCTCGCCGGTCAACGGATCCCAGATCCGCACTTCGTGTTCGCCGTGGTTGCCGGTCGCGAGTGCGACCCGTCCGTCCGCGTCGACGAACGTGGTCACCGCCTTGACCGCGCTGGGATGACCGGTCAGTTCGGTCACCGTCGTCCCCGTGGCGAGATCCCAGATCCGCACGGAATGGTCGTCACTGGCGCTGGCCAGCAGCTGCCGACCAGCGCCGGTACGGAACGGCACGAGCGCGTTGATCCAGTCGCCGTGGCCGGTCATCGGGGGCAGGACCTCGGCCCCGGTTTCGACGTCCCACACCCGCACGGTGGCGTCCCGGCTGCCACTGGCCAGCCACTTCCGCCCGGCGGGACCGGGCACCGCGGCAACCGCCTGGACTCCGCTCGTGTGCCCGGCCAGGCTCCGCACCGGTTCGCCTGCCACGGGATCCCAGATCCGGATCGTGTGCTCGTCGGCGGCGACGGCCAGCAGCGCCCGCCCGTCGCGGCCCGGCACCGCGGCCAGTGACCAGGTCGAACCCCAGCGACCGGTCAAGGTCCGCACCGGGTCGCCGGCGTCCGGATCCCAGATGTGCACCGCGCTTTCCTCACTGGCGCCGGCCAGGAGCCGCCGTCCCCCGGGAGCCCGGAATTCCGTGACCGCGGTGATCCGGTCCATCGGCCTGGCGCGAGACCCGCGGTGCGCGACGGTCCGGCCCGAGACGTCCCAGACCCGGACGGTTCCGTCTCGGGTGCCGGCCGCCAGCAGCTGCCCGGTGTCGCCGGCGAACGTCGTCATCGCGTTGACCCAGCGGGTGGTACCCGTGAGAGCGTCTCCGATCGGGCTGCCCGCAGCATTCCAGACCTGAAGGGTGGCATCGAAGTTGGCGGTGACCAGCCTGGCCTGACCGTCGGCCGTGAACCCGGCGATGGCATGCGCGCCACCGCCCCGCCCCACGATCGGCTTGGAGCCCTCGACAGCGGTCTGCGGATCCCACACGCGTACAGTCCCGTCCGCGCCGCAGCTGACGAGTTGCGCAGGTCGCGGCCACTCCCCCGTGGATTGCGCAAGCACAGTGTTCACCGGTCCGGTGTGGCCGGTCATCGGGTGCCCGACCGTACTGCCCCTGCCGATCTCCCACACTCGGATCGTCTGGTCCCAGCTGCCGGTCGCCAGGTGGGTTTTCCGGCTCTGAGTCCTGAACGACGTCACCGTGCGCACCCCACCGGTGTGTCCGATCAGCGGCTTGCCGAACTGTCGCAGGGCAGCAAGATCCCAGAGCCGGACTGTCTCGTCTTGGCTCGCGCTCGCGAGCAGGGTTCGGCCGGCCGATCGGAAGGTGTGCAGGGCGTTGATCGAGCTGGTGTGCCCGGTCATGGGCCTGCCGCCCAGCCGGCCGGTGGCGGGGTCCCACACCCGGATGGTTCCCCGGCGGCCCCCGATCGCCAGCAGCGCCCGGCCGTCCGGCCCGCTGAACGCGGCGAGAGCGGTCGCGTCGCCGGACAGCGGCTCGCCGACCTCTCGTCCGGTGGCCGGGTCCCACACCTGAACGGTGCCTGCGGAATCCGCCGTGGCCAGCAACGCCTTCTTGTCAGGACCTTCGAAAGCCAGTAACGCGACTGCCGGCGACGCGAGACCGGCCACGACGTTCCCCAGGACGGACCACCGGGTCCACCGTGGCCGTAGCGCGATCGTCTGGCGCCCGTCCACCACGGGTTCGACCGAACCGGTCGCACCGGTGGCGAGCCGGGAGAAACGCAGGCTGAGCTCCCGTGAGGGCAGGTCGGCGGCACCGAGGAACGGCTCGATGCGAGCCCACGCCGACAACGTGGCTTTCGACGGAGCGTCGGTCGCGGGCAGCCCCAGCAGGCCCCGCACGTGGCCGCCGGTTTCCCACGGGAGGAAGGACGGGCTGACGACGTGGTCGTCGAGCACGCCGCCGAGCGCGGCGTGATCGACCAGGTGGCGGCGGAGGTAGGGGTGCGGCGGGAGACCGGTCGTCCGGCGCGCGAGCTCACCGAGCCGTTCGGCGATCCGTCCGTGCGGGACGCGTCCCTCGGTGACCGGGGTGCTGTCCAGTATCCGTTCCGGATCGTCCCGCAGCACCTGGGCGAGCCGTTCATGGGCGGGGCGGTAGACGCTTCGCCCGTCCTCGCTGTCACGGGCGAGGTAGCCGCACAGGCGACCGCCCACCACGTGGGCTATCGCGCCGTCCAAGCCGGACTCGGCGACGCCCAGCACCGCCGCCGCGGCCGCCGGCCAGATGTCGGCCCACGGGATACCCGCGCCTTGCGCGAACGCCGCGGCCTGCAGCACCGCGAGGAGCTCGCCGGCGGAGTGCTGCCGCGTTCCCGCGTCGAGCAGGTCCTGCCGAAGCAGCCCGACGGTTCCCTCGTCGAGTGACGCCAGCCATTGCGGATCGTCGATCCGTTGCGCTCCGGGAGTTTCCCGGAGACGTTGGCCTGCCAGGCGTGCGTCGAGGAACGACGGTGCGACCCGGTCCGCGACGACCGTGGCCACCGCGGTTCGGTAAGCAGCCGTTTCCTCCTTGAGCAACGCCTCGACGTACTGTGCGATGGCTCCCGTGGTTTCGGCGCCATCGGTTCGCAGCTCCACCACGTCGTCGGCCGACTCGCGCAGGAGGTCGACGAGCTCGGGCTCGGCGGTGTCCCTGCCTAGCGGCCTGCTGCTGCGCACGCCGACGATCAGCCGCACTTTGTGCCGGCCGTCCCGGTCGGTCAAGCGCGCGAGACGGCCGATCACGTCGACGATGAGCAACGTCGGGTTGCTGGCCTCATCGACCCCGTCGACGACGATCGTGAGGCCGGAGCGTTCCTCCAGGAGCTCCGGTAGCAAGGAGGAATTCCTCGGCCCTGCGCCGTTTCGGCCGAGCGCCGCCAGCACTTGGCCGACGATCTCGTCGACGCCTTTGTTCCTCGCCAGCACGGCGACGTCGACGGCGCCGGGTGGCGGGACCGTCTCGGGCGGCGCGGAGGCGATCGCGTCCTGGTACCGCGTGTCGGACCGGAACGCCGGATCGCTCAACGTCACGGCGCGAGCGATGATCGCCGACTTCCCCGTCCCGGCGGCACCCGTGACGATCAGGGTTCCTGCCCCGTCGCGGAGGAAATCCGCGACCTGGCCGGTCAGCTCACGACGACCGGAGAAGTACCAGCCCGGATCATCGCCCGACAGACGGCCACTCGCACGATCAAGCCAGTAGTCCAGCTCCTCCGCGCTGGTGGCGACCTGCCGGAGGGCCGGCGAGACCACCTCGTCGGGCGGCCGGTACGCCGGGTTGGGAATGCACGGGCTCGGCTCGTCGCCGGGCCCGGTCCGCCACACCCGGCGCGGTTCGAGCAACGCGGGCTCACGGCGGGCGGCGTCGACCAGTTCCTTCTCGAATTCGTCGAACGTGAGGTACGGCGCAGTGTACTGGGCCTTGGCGAGCAGCCACTCGCGGAGCCGGACGAGCAACTCGGCGAACTCGCGAACCCGTGGCATTTCGTCGAAATCCGCGCTGGTGAACACGCTGACCGAGGCGAGGTGGCGACGCTCGGGCGGCAGATCCTTGCGCAGCGCGGCAAGCTCGGCATCGAGATGACCCGAGAAACAGGAGTTGACGATGACCAACAGGTGACGGACGTCCGAGTCCAGCGCCGCCGCCACGACGTCGGCCGTCGGGTACGCATGTCCGAGCAGCCGCCCGTGCGGCGTATCCGGCAGAACCAGGTAGTGGCGACCGGACGGGCCACCCTTGCCGTGTCCCGTTACGTAGACGATCGCGACATCTGCCGCCCCGAAATCGCGTAAACCGAGGTCGTGGATGGCGTTCTCGAGCTGTCCGCGAGAGCCGATCCCGGCGACGCGATGCGCGGAGAACATGCGGCTGCCGAGTTCCGGCGCGCACCACCACGCCTCGACCGCGGCCAGCTGAGCGTCGAGTCCGCTCTGGAAGGCCGCCGAGGCCGCCGCTTCCGGAATCGCGATGGTGATCAATCGCCGGTGGTACTCGCCCATGTTCTGCCGCCCTCCCCTTCTGTCCCGAGCTAGCTGCCTTGCTCTCCGGCCAGCGCCCGGTACACCGGCCGGAGCAGCTCGGTGACGTCTTCGCCGCCCGCCGTGATCGTGAACGGCGGGGCCTGATCCACCAGCGCCTCGGCCGGTGTCCGCGGGCCGTGCTGTGGCGCCGCGCCGTTCAGGCCCGGGGCCGCGCCGCAGTCGAAGAAGGTGTCCATGACTTCCGTCAGGGCCGGCGACCGGTCGTCCGGATCGAGCGGCTCGGCGGACATCAGCCGGTTCTTCAGCTCGTCGAGGAGGGCTTCGCGGTCCCGGCCGCGCAAAGCGAGGACGGTGAACGGATCCTCGGCGACCCGCGCCACCAGCGCGGAGAACACCGCGTTCAGGTGGCCGCACGGCACCTCGGTGGCCGGGCAGGTGCAGTCCAGCGACACCTCCCGCGCCGACGACGGGAACAACGGCAGCCGGACCGCCTTGAAGACCTCTTCGACGTCCCGGGGCAGCTCGCCGCGCAGCAGCTGGACCGTGGCCGACGCCTTCGCGGCGAGCGCGTGGGTGAGCGCCGCCCATTCCGTCTTCCCGAACGCCGTCAGGCCGATCCGCACCTGAGAACGCCGGCCGTCCCGCACCTCGGCGTCGACGCGCCCGGCGCCGACCGTCAAGGACATGACGTGCCCCTCGGCGGGTGCGGGCAGGAGGATCCCGATCGCCGTCAACGCCCGCATGAACCGGGTCGGCCACCACGGGAGCGGCTCAGTCATCGATCGCCTCCTCCCCCAGCGTGAGCACGCCGCGCACCGCGTCCGTGGACAGTTCGGTGAGCCAGCTGTCGCCTTCGCCGACGACCATGCCCGCCAGTGCGCGTTTCTTGGTGATCAGGGTTTCGATGCGTTCCTCGATCGTGCCCGGGCAGACGAACTTGCGGACCTGGACGGTGCGTCCCTGCCCGATCCGGAAGGCCCGGTCGGTGGCCTGGTTCTCCACCGCCGGGTTCCACCAGCGGTCCAGGTGCAGGACCTGGCCGGCGGCGGTCAGCGTGAGCCCGGAGCCGCCGGCTTTGAGCGAGAGCAGGAGGATCCGCGGCCCGTCGCCGGCCTGGAAGCGTTCCACGATCGCGTCCCGCGCCCCTTTCGCGAGACCTCCGTGCAGGAAACCGACTTCGGTGCCGAGCCGGTCCGTCAGGTGGGGGACGAGCAGGTGGCCGAATTCGGTGTACTGCGTGAAGCACAGCACCCGGTCGCCCGACGCGAGGATTTCCGCCAGGATCTCTTCGAGGCGGCTGACCTTGCCGGAGCGCTGCCCGATCGGCGATCCGTCGTGCAGCAGGTGCGCGGGGTGGTTGCAGACCTGCTTGAGCTTCGTGATCGCGGCGAGGATGTGGCCGCGGCGCTTGATGCCCTGGCTGTCCTCGATCTTCTTCATCATCTCGTCGACGATCGCGCTGTAGAGCGTGCCCTGTTCGCGGGTGAGCCGGTATTCCTGGCGGATTTCGATCTTCTCCGGGAGTTCGGGGACGATCGCGGGGTCGGTCTTCACCCGGCGCAGCAGGTACGGCTGCGTGAGCCGGCGCAGCTCGGCCGCCGTGGCGGTGTCGCCGCCGCGCTCGATCGGGGCCGCGAACCGTTGCCGGAACTCGAACCTGCTGCCGAGCAGCCCGGGGTTGAGCACGTCCAGCACCGACCACAGGTCCGCCAGCCGGTTTTCCACCGGGGTGCCGGTCAGCGCGAGCCGGTGCCCGGCCGGGAACCGGCGCACCGCCTTGGCCGTCGCGGTGTCGGCGTTCTTGATGGCGTGCGCTTCGTCGAGCACCAGGCGCCGCCAGGTGACCGTCTCGAGTTCGCCGGCGTCCCGGGTGGCGGTGGCGTAGGTCGTGACGACGAGGTCGGCCGCGGCGATCTGCTCGGCGAGCGCGTCCCCGTGCGCGCGGGCGCTGCCGTGGTGGGCGAGGACCCGCAGGCCCGGGGCGAAGGTCGCCGCCTCCCGCTGCCACATGCCGACCAGCGACATCGGGCACAGCACCAGCGTCGGCCGGCGCTCGCCGTCCGCCCGCTCGACGGCCTCGAGCGCCAGCGTCTGGACGGTTTTGCCGAGACCCATGTCGTCGGCCAGGCACGCGCCGAACCCCAGCGCGGCCATGAACGCCAGCCAGGCGACTCCGCGCTGCTGGTACGGGCGCAGCGCGGCGCGGAACGACGACGGCAGCTCGACCGGCTGGAGCTCCTGGTGGACCCGCCCGGCCAGGACGTCTCCGACCCAGCCGTCCGCGCTGACGTCGGTGACCGGGAGCGGCGTCTCCTGCCCGAGGCGGACGAGCTCCAGCAGTTCGGCGGCGGTGGGGTGCCCGGTCTGCCGGTGCGGGTCGCGGCGCAGGAACTCGAGACCGGCGCGGAGCCGGTCGGCGTCGACGCTGATCCACCGGCCCCGCAGCCGCACCAGCGGGGTCTTCGCCGCGACGAGCTTCGCCAGCGTTTCCTCGCCGATTTCGTCGTCGCCCACCGCGATCGACCAGCGGAACGCGGCCAGCTCGTCACGGCCGACCCGGCTGCGGGCGACGACCTGCTCCGACGGCGTGCTGCGGACGGACAGCCGCAGCCCGAGCCGGCGCCGGCCGTCCCAGGTGGCCGGGAGCTGCGCTTCGAACCCGGCCTCGATCAGCCGGGTCGCGCCCGAGGTGAGGAACTGCTCGGCTTCCTCGACGGTCAGGTCGTACTCGGACGGCCGGGTCCGGCGCAACGCCGGCGCGAGCATCGGTTCCACCAGCGCGGCCCGGCCCAGTTCGGCGACGAGCAGCCCCTTCGGGTCCCTGGCCAGCCCGTTCGCCTCGCCGGACCAGATCTGCCCGGCCGACAGCAGCAGGCTCGGATCGGCCGTCGCCCGCAGGAGGAACTGCAGCTGCCACTTGGTGCCGTCGCCGGTCTGGTCGTCGGGATCGTCGTCGACCGGCCGGCGCAGGGTGCCGACTTCGGCCAGCCGGAAGCACGCCCGGCCGTCGACGGTGTCGGTGTCGGCGACCGCGTCCCACTTCGCGACGGCGTCCGCCAGGACGCCGAGCTCGTCCAGCGGCAGCTCGACGCGGGCGTCGCCGCCCTGCAACGCGGACAGCCAGGCCCCGGCCGCGCCCCGGCTCCCGCGCAGGTCGACGGGCGGCTCCGCCCGCGCCAGCCGGTCCCGGACCGCCGCGTCGACCAGGGCGTGCAGGGCATCGGTGACGAGCGCGCGCGGCGACGCCCCGGTGAGCGGCGCGATCTGCTCGGCCCGCCCGACCGGCGGCATGGCCTCGACCAGCGAGTCGAAGGCGACGAAGTCGACGCCCTGGAGGACCGGCCGCCAGCGGGCCTCGGCCGCGTCGCCCCGGCGGACCAGCGTCGGCAGCACGCGCCCGCGCCGCACGAGATCCGCGGCCAGGCGGGCCACCGCCCGCAGGTGGCCGACCGAAGAGCCGTACGACGCCGAGTCGTCGAGGTCGTCCAGCTCGGTCGCGTCGACGATCAACGCCGGCACCGACCACGGCCGCAGGGACGGCGCACGCCGGTGGGCGCCGGTCGCCGGCTCGGAGGACGCGAGCGGCCGGCTCGCCCGCGACGGCAGCAGCAAGGTCGCCGACGTGGGTTTCCCGGGATGCAGCGCGGTCAGCTGCGCGCTGGAGACCGCGAACGGATGCGGAAGCGCGATGTGCGCCGAGCGGCTCGACGTGCCGGCCGGGCGCCGGTCGCGCTCGGCCCAGAGCAGCAAACCACGGCCCGGAGACCACAGAGCGTGCACCAAGAGCAAGGTCCGAGGCTCCTTCGTCCGATCCGGGTTACCCGCAGATCGTCGCACGGGGCTGGTCGCTGCCCGGGGCTACCGTCCCAGCCGGTCGCGGAGGACGTGCTTGCGGATCTTGCCCGGACCGGTCAACGGGAATTCCGTGACGAACCGCCAGATCCGGGGTGTCTTGTGGGGTGCGAGGTGCCGGCGCACGTGGGCGAAGAGTTCCGCTTCGCCGGCGGTCTCGCCGGGCGCGAGCCGGACGAACGCCGCGACCTGTTCGCC
>NZ_JBGDMD010000024.1:0-41730 GCF_041679295.1 Amycolatopsis kentuckyensis
TCGCAGCAGCCGGCTGCCACGCCCCAGCAACCCGCCGCCGGGCCGCAACAGCCGCCTGCTGGGCTGCAGCAGTCTGCCTCGCAACAGTCGCCTGCCGGATCGCAGCCGCCTGCTCCGCAACAGCCGCCTGCCGGGTCGCAGCAGTCTGGCTCGCAGCAACCCCCTGCCGCGGCTCAGCAGCCGGCCAGCAACCCGCCCCAACAACCCGCCGCGCCGCCTTGGAAGACCGGTCCCGTGCGGCCCGCCAAACCCGTCTTCCCCGGCCCGGAATCCACCCCCCAGCCCTTCCCGGCCCGCCACGCCGCCCCCGCGCGGCCGGTCTTCCCGGGCCCCGGCACCATGCCCCCGGCCCCACCCACCGCGCGCCCCGTCTTTCCCGGTCCGGATACGCCTCTCCCGCAACCCTCCAAAGACCGGCAAGAGCCCGCCACCCCGCCGCGCGGCACCCCGCGCGGGTGGTTCGACGAGTTCTCCGAACCCAAAGAACCCGAAGAACCGCAGGACTTCGGCCCCACCGGGCAGCCGACCGAGATCCCCTACCGGTACAAGCGCTGAAAAACCGGCGCCGAGGTGCGAACCTGGGTTCATGGCGAAAGACCCGAACCCGGACCAGGGGTGGTACTACAACACCCGCACCCACCAGGTCGAGCACCTCGAACGCAGCCGCAGCGTCGACCTGCTCGGCCCCTACCCCGACGAGGCCACCGCCCGGCGGGCGCTCGACATCGCCAAGGAACGGACCCGGCAGGCCGACGCCGCCGACGCCTCCTGGAACGACGACTAAGACGGCTGGGCCGCCAACCTCGGCCCCAGCACGAACTCCGGGTCCACCTGCGCAGCCAAGTCCGCGCCCGCCCAGGCGCGCGCGTTGCGCAGGTGGAACTCCACCGCCTGGCGCTGGTAACGCGCCCAGTCGCGCTGCTCCGCGTCCACCGTCGCGAGCATCGAACGCAGCGTCGAGAGGTTGCGCGGCTCGAGCTCGGTGATCGGCCGGGCCGTGCCGCGCTCCGCCGCGCGCACGTGCCCCGATGCCGACATCCAGCCCAGCAGCGCCGGCCCCACCTGGTCCTGCAGGAACTCGACGTCGTCGGCGTCGGTCACCTTGTTGCCGACCACCACCAGCCGCACGCCGTAGTCGCGCGCGTAGTCCGCGTACTGGCGGTACACGCCCACGCTGCGGACCGTCGGCTCGCACACCAGGAACGTCACGTCGAACCGCGTGAACAGCCCCGACGCGAACGCGTCCGCCCCCGCGGTCATGTCCATCACGACGTACTCGCCCTCGACGTCCACCATGTGGTTGAGCAGCAGCTCCGCCGCCCCCACTTTCGAGTGGTAGCACTTGACGCCCAGGTCGTCCTCGTCGAACTGCCCGGTGACGCCGAGCCGCACGCCGCCCAGCTGCCGGAAGCACGCCGAAAACACCGGGTTGTCCTCGAACGGCCGGACCAGCCGCGACCCGCGGCCCGGCGGCGTCGTCTTGATCATCGACGCCGCGTCGGGGATCCGCGGGTTGTCGCCGCGCAGGTGGTCCTTGATCAGCGCCATGTTGTCGCCGAGCGTCGGCCAGGCGAGCGCTTCCTCCTCGGTCGCGCCGAGCGCCACCGCGAGGTGCTGGTTGATGTCGGCGTCGATGGCGAGCACCGGCAGGCCGGCGTCGGCCAGGTACGCGACGAACAGCGACGACAGCGTGGTCTTGCCGCTGCCGCCCTTGCCGACGAACGCGATCTTCACGGGAGACCCTTCCTGAGAATGAAGACGGTTTTCATTATTGCCCGTCAACGTACACCCGACCGGCCCGCGCCCGATCGGGCGATCATCGGCCCCTTCCGGGGTTAGGGTTGGGGGGTGCCTCCCCTGGTGATCAGGACACACTCGGCGGGCGGGGACTTCGGTCCGCTGCGCGCCGAGTTCTCGCTGCCGGAGTCGTTCGGGCCCGACGTGCTGGCCGAGGCGGAGGCGGCGGTCCTCGACCCGCTGGCCGAACGCCGCGAAGACGCGACGGACCTGCCCTTCGTCACCATCGACCCGCCCGGCGCCAAGGACCTCGACCAGGCGATGGTCGTCGAGCGGACCGCGCACGGCTTCCGCGTGCACTACGCGATCGCCGACCTGGCGTCGTTCGTCCCGCCCGGCGGCGCGCTCGACCGCGAGTCGCGCCTGCGCGGCCAGACGCTCTACCTGCCGGACGGGAACGTCCCGCTGCACCCGCCGGTCCTGTCCGAAGGCGCCGCGAGCCTGCTGCCCGGCGAGATCCGGCCCGCGGTGCTCTGGACCATCGAGACCGACGAAGCGGGCGAGCCGACGGCCACCCGGGTCCGCCGCGCGCTGGTCCGGTCCACCGAGCAGTTCGACTACGAGACGGTCCAGGCCGCGCTCGACGCCGGCAACCCGCACCCGTCGGTGGCCGCGCTGCCCGAGCTGGGCCGGCGGCGACGCGAACTGGCCGTCCGGCGTGGCGCCGTCGAGCTGCAGCTGCCGGAGCAGGAGATCAGCGGCAACCCGGACGGCGGCTGGGTCCTCGCGCGCCGGCCGCGGACCGTCGTCGACGCGTGGAACGCCGAAATCTCGCTGCTCACCGGGATGGCCGCGGCGCGGATCATGATCGACGCGCGGGTCGGCGTCCTGCGCACGCTGCCCGACCCGGAACCCGAGGCCGTCGACTGGCTGCGCCGGTCCGCCGACGCGCTGGGTATCGCGTGGGCGCCGGATGCGACCGTTTCGGAGTTCCTGTCCCGGCTGGACCCGGGGCAGCCGGCGTCGATGGCGCTCTACGCCGACACGACGCGGCTGCTGCGCGGCGCGGGCTACACGGCGTTCGACGGCGAGCTGCCCGCGTTGACGACGCACGCGGGCATCGGCGGCGCGTACGCGCACGTGACGGCGCCGATCCGGCGGCTCGTCGACCGGTTCGCGACGGAGATCTGCCTTGCCGTCTCGGCCGGGCGCGAGGTGCCGGAGTGGGTGCGGGCGGCGCTCGCGGACGTCCCGGACCGCATGATGGCGTCGGACACGCTCGCCGCGAAGGTCGAGCGCGCGTGCATCGACCAGGTCGAGGCGTGGGTGCTGGCCGAGCACATCGGCGGCGAGTTCAGCGCGGTGGTGCTGCGCGCGGACGAGAACAAGGCGGAGATCCTCGTCGAGGACCCGACGGTGATGGCGAAGTGCGCGGGCGAGAAGCTGACCGCGGGGGAGCGGATCGGCGTCCGGCTGACCGCGGTGGACGTCGAGAAGCGGAAGGTGTCGTTCGAACGCGCATGACCCTCGTCGACGATCTCGGGGAGCCGGTGCCGCTGGGCGGCCCGGCTTCGCGCGTGGTTTCGCTGGTGCCGTCGCTGACCGAAGCGGTCGAGCTGAGCGCGCCCGGCCGCCTGGCCGGCGCGACGGACTACTGCACGCATCCGTCCACTTTGGACGTGCCGCGGGTGGGCGGGTCGAAGTACCCGAAGCTCGACCGGGTGCTGGACCTCGCGCCCGACCTCGTGCTGGCCAACTCCGAAGAGAACCGTCAGGAGGACGTGGAACGCCTGCGTGCCAACGGGATCCTGGTGTGGGTGATGGCCGCGGCGGCGTCGGTGCCGGCGGCGCTGGGCTCGCTGCGGCGGATCCTGACGCAGGCGTACGAGCTGGACGAGCCGGAGTGGCTCGTAACGGCGGAGGAGCTCTGGCGCGAGACCCGGCCGGTCCGCTTCCACGCGGTGGTCCCGGTGTGGCGCAAGCCGTGGATCGTCCTGGGCCGCGACACCTTCGGCGGCGACGTCCTGCGCCGGGTGGGCGTGGCGAACGTGTACGCGACCTCGGAGGAGCGGTATCCGCGGCCGGACGTCGAGGAGCTGCGGGCGCACTTCGCGGCCGACGCGGATTTGCTGGTGCTGCCGGACGAGCCTTACGTGTTCACGGAGGAGGACGGCCCGGACCACTTCCCGGACGCGCGGTACGTCCTGGTCTCGGGCCGCCACCTCACGTGGTACGGGCCGTCACTCGTCGAGGCCCACGAAGCTCTTACAGCGTCAATCCCGTCAGAACCGTGACCCGCTCCTCGGTGAAGTCCGCCATCGCCGACGCCGGGCCCTCGCGGCCCACCCCGGAGTCCTTCACCCCGCCGTACGGCATCTGATCGGCTCGGAAGCTCGGCACGTCGCCCACCAGCACGCCACCCACCTTCAACGCAGCTGACACCTCGAACGCCGTCGGCAGGTCGCGGGTGAACACGCCCGCCTGCAGCCCGAAACGGGACGCGTTGATCCGCTCGACGCCCTCGGCCACCGAGGACACCCGGACCAGCGAGACCACCGGGCCGAACACCTCCTCGACCATCACCGACGCGTCTTCCGGGACGTCCGCCAGCACCGTCGGCTCCACCGTCGCTCCCGAACGCCCGCCGCCGGTCAGCAGCTTCGCGCCGGCGGAGACCGCTTCGGAAACCCACGATTCCACCCGGGAGGCGGCGGCTTCGTTGATCAGCGGCCCGACATCGACGCCGTCCGCGCGCGGATCGCCCGTCCGCAGGGACGCGACCTGCTCGAGGATCTTCGAGGCCAGTGCGTCGTAAACAGCATCGTGGACGTACACCCGCTGCACCGAAATGCACGACTGCCCGGCCTGGTACATCGCGAACGTCGCGATCCGCTGCGCCGCGAAGTCGAGGTCCGGCCAATCCGGGCAGACGAGGACCGCGCCGTTGCCGCCCAGCTCCAAAGCCACGTGCTTGCGCGGGACGCGGTCACGGATCGCCCAGCCGACCGGGACCGACCCGGTGAACGACACCACCGGCAGCCTCGGGTCCTCGACCAGCCGCGACGACGTCTCGTTGTCCACCGGCAAGATGGACCACGAGCCCGCCGGGAGGTCCGTCTCAGCCAGGATCTCACCCAGCAGCAACGCCGTCAGCGGCGTTGCCGGCGCCGGCTTGAGCACGATGGGCGCGCCCACCGCGATCGCCGGGGCCACCTTGTGCGCCACCAGGTTCAGCGGGAAGTTGAACGGCGTGATGCCCAGCACCGGCCCCTTCGGGACGCGCCGGACCAGCGCCAGCCGGCCGGTGCCGCCCGGGTCGGTGTCGAGGCGTTGCAGCTCGCCCGAGAAGCGGCGGGCCTCCTCGGCGGCCCAGCGGAACGTCGACACCGCGCGGCCGACCTCGCCGCGGGCCCACTTGAGCGGCTTGCCGGACTCGGCGGTGATCAACGCCGCGATTTCTTCGGACCGCTCACCCAGCGAACGGGACACGTGGTCCAGCGCGCCGGCGCGGACGTGCGCGGGCAGCGTCGCGAACTCGTCGGCGACGTCGTGCGCCGCCTGCACCGCGGCCTCGAGGTCGTCAGCCGAGGGCACGAAGTGCGACCCGGCCTCCGAGCCGTCGAAGGAGTGGCGGACCGAAGCGGTGGCACCGCCGGTCACCGGCTTTCCGGCGACCCAGAAGGGGGAAGTCATGCGCGAGCCTCCGTGCGGACAGCGTGCTCGAGGACCGAGAGGCCCTCGTCGAGCAGGTCGTTGGACAGGGACAGCGGCGGCAGCAGCCGGACGACGTTGCCGTACGTGCCGCAGGTCAGCACCACCACGCCGGCCCGGTGGCAGGCCGCCGCGACGCGCTTGGTGAGGTCGGCGTCCGGCTCCGACGTCCCGGGCTTGACGAACTCCGCCGCCAGCATCGCGCCGCGGCCGCGGACGTCACCGATCACGCCGGTTTCCGAGGCCAGCGCCCGCAACCGCGGCAGGACGACGCATTCGATGCGCTTCGCCGACGCCGCCAGGTCTTCGGTCTTCATGGTCTCGATCGAGCCGAGCGCCGCCGCGCACGCGACCGGGTTGCCGCCGTACGTGCCACCCAATCCGCCGGGCGCCACCACATCCAGGAGCTCCGCGCGGCCGGTGACGGCGGACAGCGGCAGGCCGCCCGCGATGCCCTTCGCCGTCGCGATGAGGTCCGGGACGACGTCCTCGTCGGTGGACGCGAACCACGAACCGGTGCGGCAGAAGCCCGTCTGGACCTCGTCGGCGACGAAGACGACGCCGTTTTCGCGGCACCACGCCGAAATCGCCGGTAGGAAGCCGCGTGCGGGCTCGATGAAACCGCCCTCGCCCTGGATCGGTTCCAGGACGACCGCGGCCACCTGGTCGCCGCCGATCTGCTTCTCGATCCGGTCGATCGCCAGCGCGGCCGCTTCGGGGCCGGACAGGCCGTCGCGGTACGGGTACGAGCCAGGCACGCGGTAGACCTCGGGCGCGAACGGCCCGAAGCCGTGCTTGTAGGGCACCGACTTCGCGGTCATGCCCATCGTCAGGTTGGTGCGGCCGTGGTAGGCGTGGTCGAACACGACGACGGCCTGGCGCCCGGTCGCCGTGCGCGCGATCTTCACGGCGTTCTCGACGGCTTCGGCGCCGGAGTTGAACAGCACCGACTTCTTCGCGTGGTCGCCCGGCGTCAGCTCGGCCAGCGCCTCGCAGACCTCGACGTACCCCTCGTACGGCGTGACCATGAAACAGGTGTGGGTGAACCAGCAGGCCTGCTTGCGGACGCGGTCGACGACCGCCGGCGCGGAGTGCCCGACGTTGGTCACCGCGATGCCGGAGCCGAAGTCGATCAGGACGTTGCCGTCGGCGTCGGTGAGCAGGCCGCCGCTGGCCGAGGTGACGTAGACGGGCAGCACCGAGCTGACTCCGGCCGCGACGGCGTTCGCGCGGCGCTCCTGCAGCTCGCGCGAGGCGGGGCCGGGGATCTCGGTGCGCAGCCTGCGCTGCCGGGGCGCCGGGGCCTGCGGCTCGGCGGTGGTGCTTGCGGTCACGGCGTGCTCCTCGGGGAAGTCGGTGGACGTCCTCAGGATGAGCGGTTACCGGACGGTCGTCAGCTGGACGTTCTGGCTATTTCGGCGCGTATGATTGGCCGTTATGGCACTCACGCTGGCCGGACTGGCTGCCGACCGCCCGCTCGGGCTGCGGGTGCTGACCGGCGAAGACGTCCTCGATCGGCCGATCGGGTGGGTGCACCCGACGGAGCTGACCGACCCGCAGGCGTTCCTCGAAGGCGGTGAGCTGCTGCTCACGACCGGGCTGGCCCTGGACGAGGAGACGTCACCGTCCTACGTGCGCCGGCTGGTCGACGCCGGCGTCGCGGGACTCGGCTTCGGCGTCGGGCTGAGCCACGAGTCGGTGCCGCGCTCGCTGGTGGCGACGGCGGCGGAGGTGGGTTTGCCGGTGCTGGAGGTGCCGCGCGAGACGCCGTTCATCGCGATCACTCGCGCGGTCTCCCGGGCGGTGGCGGCCGACGAGTACGCGACGACGGTCCGGATCGGCCGCGCCCAGCAGGAGCTGACCCGCACGGCGGTCGGCAAGGGCGGGCCGGCCGGGGTGCTGCGCAAGCTGGCGAAGCTCGTCGACGGCTGGGTGCTGCTCCTCGACTCCGCGGGCGCCGAGGGAGCTGGCGACGCGCTGTCCTACGCCGACGAAGTGCGCGAAGAGCTGAAGCAGCTTCGCTCGGGTACGCGGGTCTTCGAACTCGACGGGCACGAAGTCGTGCTGCAGACCCTTCCCACGCGGGTACGGCGGGCGCTCGCGGTCGGCACGGCCGAGCCCCTCGACACCGCCGGACGGCACGTGGTCAACACGGCGGTCGCGCTGCTTTCCCTGGCGCTGGAACAGGATCTGAAGCTCACGCACGCCTGGCGGTCCTTGCGGACCGGCGTGGTGGACCTGCTGGCGGCGGGACAGCACGAACTCGCGCTCGGCGTGCTGAGCACGGCGTGGGGCGACCCGCCGGACCCGCCGTGGGCGGTGGTGGCGCTGGTCGGCGGGCCGGCGCAGCGTCGCCGGCTCGGCGACGCGCTGGAAGGGGACAGCTCGCTGTTCTTCGCGGAGTCGGGCTCGGCGGTGCTCGTCATCGGCCGGTCCGGCGGCGACGTGCTCGACCGGGCGCTGACCGCGGCGGCGAGCGCCGGCCCGATGCACGCGGGCCTGGTGGATCCGGTGCCGTTGGAGAACTTCGCGGTGGCGGCGGAACAGGCGGACCTGGCCGCCCGCGCGGCCGAGGCGGACGGCAAACCCCTCGTCACCTACGCGGAACACTCGGCCCGGGGCCTGCTGTCGCTCATCGATCCCGTGGTGGCCCGCATCTACGGCGAGAACCTGCTCGCCCCGCTGCGCCGGCACGACGAGGCCGGCCGCGGAGACCTGGTCGAGTCGGTGCGCTGCTGGCTGGAGCACCACGGCCACTGGGACGTGGCGGCCGCGCGGCTGGGCGTCCACCGGCACACGCTGCGGAACCGGATCCGGAAAGCGGGGGAACTGCTGGGCCGCGACCTCGATTCACCGGGCGTGCGCGCGGAACTTTGGGTGGCGCTGCAGACGTGAGCAACGTCGGCACCGCGCCGGACGTCCCCTTTTCGTGGGCTGTCGACTCGCCGCGGCCGCGGTGGCCGGGGGACTGGTCCTCGCCGCGGGCGGGGTCGCCTTCCTCCCGTGGACGGCCAACCACTTCGGCTACGCGCTGCCCACTGAGCACGGGCTGCCGTACCGCATCCACCACGCCGGCCGCGACTACCGCGGCCCCGCCTGCGCCGGGGCCGGCTGGTGCGCCGGTTCGCCGTACTGCGTGCCGTTCGGCGGCGACGAGACGGCGTTGACCCAGGTCGACGAGGTCGGCACGTGGTTCGGGCCGTCGCACGCCGTCTACACCGCCGAGTCCGTGACCGACGGCGTCCCCATCCGGCTTCTCGTGCGAGCGGACGGGAACTGCTTCGTCGGCTACGCGTTGATGGGTGGCCCCTAGCCGGTCACGAGGACGATCGGCGAGTCCCCGCACCGCCGCAGGGCCGGTCCCGGTTCCGCGCCCGCGGACCACCAAGCCGGGACGTCCGCCTCGCGCACCAGCGACCCCGTCGGCTGCCGCACGCTGTTGGACACGATCACCCGCCCCTGTGCGTTCAGCAACGCCGCCCCGCGGCCCAGCGACCGCAGCCGGGGACGCACCGCGCGCTCGAATTCGCGCACGTACACGTCCGCGCCCACGACTCCCGCGAAGGCGCCGCCGAGGAGCACCGGGATCGTGAACGTGAGCGTGTATTCGTCGGTGCACAGGTAATCGACGTACGGGCCGTTGATGTGCCGCCGCCCGGTGTCGCGGGGGACCGTGAACCACGACTGGCGCGTGTAGTCCAGGAAGTTCTCGCTCGCCGGGTCCAGGCTGATGAACAGCTGGGACGGCGGCTCACCCGCGGAGCACGTCCACCACTCGAAGCCGAACTCGGAATCGGCCAGCACGCGCGGGGCGCTGACGAAGCCCGCGCCGATGACCAGGCCGCCGAGCGCCTCGATGACCTGCGGGCGGATCCGGTGCAACGCCGCTGCGGACGGGGCGTCGGCCAGCACCGACTCGGCCGCCGCCAGCAGGGGCTTCAGCCGTTCGAAGACCCCTTCCACCAGCGCCGAAACCTGCTCGACGACCTCGTCGCCGGCCAGCGTGCGGGTGTCGTTCACGGTGCTCACCTCGATGCGCGGAGTAAAGCGGAGTTTAGGGCGTGAGCAAGTCCAGGTGCACGTCCGCGAGCCGGTCCAGCGCGCCGAGGATGTGTTCCTCGGTGAGCTTGCGGGCCAGCTCGCCGTCCGCGGCCGCGATCGCCGTCGTGATCGCCGCGTGCTCCTCGTGGGCGTGCGATCCCGGGTCGAGCGGGAGCCACAGCAGCCCGCCGCGCTCGGTCTGCAGCTGGAGTTCTTCGTGCGTCAGCCGCGGCGACTGCGCGGCCGCCGCGACCTCCAGGTGGAACTGCCGCTCAGCCCGGGTGAAGTCGATGCCGTGCGCCGTGCGGAGGTCGTCGGCCGCCAGCCGCAGCCGCGCGATGTCTTCGGGCGAGCTGCGTTCCGCCGCGAGCTTGGCGGCAGCCCCGGCGATCGCGAGGTAGTGGTCACCGACGTCGCGCAGGTCGGACAGCGACACCTCGCGCAGCCGTTCGCGCCACGCGTCCGGCGGTGGGTTGGCCGGCGCACGGACGAAGCTGCCGCCGCTGCGCCCCCGCCGCGTCTCGACCAGCCCCTGTTGGCGCAAGGCCACCAGCGCTTCCCGGACAGTCACGGTCGAGACGCCGAACTGCGCGCTGAGGTCGGCTTCGCTGGGCAGCTGCTCCTGGTCGGCGAGCAGCCCGAGCGTGATGGCGTCGGCCAGCCGCGCCGCCACCGCTTCCGCCCGGCCGACCTGGCCGAGCGGCGCGAACATGGCGGACCGCGCGCTGTGCGACATGCCCTTGCGCATCGTGACCCTTCGCCTCGCCGGCAACCCGTTCGCACCAATCTTGCCTGATCCCCTTGTCCTATTACATATGGACTTATATGTTTTAGTCCCGATCGCTGGAGGAGTCCACCGTGCAGGAGCTGAAGCACTACGTCGGCGGCGCGTACGTCGACTCGAAGTCGGGCCGGACGGCGGAGATCATCGACCCGGTCACCGGGCGCCCCTACTGCACCGCGCCGATCGCCGGGCCCGAGGACGTCGACAACGCGCTGCAGGTCGCCGCGACCGCGTTCGAGACCTGGCGCGCGACGACGCCGGCCCAGCGCCAGCTCGCCCTGCTCAAGATCGCCGACGCCTTGGAAGCCCGCGCCGAAGACCTCGTCAAAACCGAGTCCGCGAACACCGGCAAGCCGATCGCGCTGACCATGGCCGAAGAGATCCCGATGATCCTGGACCAGGTCCGGTTCTTCGCGGGGGCCGCGCGTGTGCTCGAAGGCCGGTCGGCGGGCGAGTACATGGAAGGCCACACCTCCTACGTCCGCCGCGAGCCCGTCGGCGTGTGCGCCCAGGTCACGCCGTGGAACTACCCGCTGCTGATGGCCATCTGGAAGATCGCGCCCGCGCTCGCCGCCGGCAACACGGTCGTGCTCAAGCCGTCCGACACGACCCCGGCGTCGACGCTGCTGCTCGCCGAGATCGCCGGCGAGTTCCTGCCGCCGGGCGTGTTCAACGTCGTCTGCGGCGACCGCGACACCGGCCGCGCGCTGGTCGAGCACGACATCCCGGCGATGGTGTCGATCACCGGCTCGGTCCGGGCCGGCATCGAAGTCGCGCGCTCGGCCGCCAACGACGTCAAGCGTGTCCACCTGGAGCTGGGCGGCAAGGCGCCGGTCATCGTCTTCGCCGACGCCGACCTCGAAGCCGCCGCCGAGGCCATCGCCGTCGCCGGGTACTTCAACGCCGGCCAGGACTGCACCGCCGCCACCCGCGTGCTCGTCGCCGACGAAGTCCACGACACGTTCGTCGCGGCGCTCGCCCGGCAGGCCGAGAACACGAAGACCGGCAAGCCCGACGACGAAGACGTCGCCTACGGCCCGCTCAACAACGCGGCCCAGCTGGCGAAGGTGTCCGGGTTCATCGACCGGCTGCCGGGCCACGCGACCGTCCACTGTGGAGGACACCGCACCGGCGACGAGGGCTACTTCTACGAGGCGACCGTCGTCTCCGGTCTGAAGCAGGACGACGAGATGAGCCAGAACGAGATCTTCGGCCCGGTCATCACCGTCCAGCGTTTCGCCGACGAGACCGAGGCGCTCAAGTCGGCGAACGCCGTCCAGTACGGCCTCGCGTCCTCGGTCTGGACCCGCGACCACCAGCGTGCGATGCGCCTGGCCGCGAAGCTCGACTTCGGCTGCGTCTGGATCAACACCCACATCCCCCTGGTGGCCGAGATGCCGCACGGCGGGTTCAAGAAGTCCGGCTACGGCAAGGATCTCTCGCTGTACGGCCTCGAGGACTACACGCGCGTCAAGCACGTGATGAGCGCACTGTGAGGGTCGCCGTGCCGAACCAATCGCCCAACCAAGCACCGTCCGAGACGCGGGAAGAGCCCGCGGCACCGGAAAGCACGCGCCCGGCGATCCGGCTTTCCGGGCTGCGGAAGCACTTCGGCGACGTCCACGCGGTCGACGGCGTCGACCTCGACATCCCGCCCGGCGAGTTCTTCTCCATGCTCGGCCCGTCCGGCTCCGGCAAGACGACGGTGCTGCGCATGATCGCCGGCTTCGAGCTGCCCACCGAGGGCACGATCGAACTCGATGGCCGGGACGTGAGCCGCCTCGCGCCGTTCGAACGCGACGTCAACACCGTGTTCCAGGACTACGCGCTGTTCCCGCACATGACCGTGCAGCAGAACGTCGAGTACGGCCTGCGCGTCAAGCGCGTCCCGAAGCAGCAGCGCCGGGAACGCGCGCTCGAAGCGCTGAAGACGGTGCGGCTGGAGGACTACGGCTCGCGCAAGCCCGCGCAGCTGTCCGGCGGCCAGCGCCAGCGCGTCGCGCTCGCCCGCGCGCTGGTCAACCGGCCCAAGGTGCTGCTGCTCGACGAGCCGCTCGGCGCGCTCGACCTCAAGCTGCGCCAGGCCATGCAGCTGGAGCTCAAGCAGATCCAGCGGGACGTCGGCATCACGTTCGTCTTCGTCACGCACGACCAGGACGAAGCCCTGACCATGAGCGACCGCATCGCGGTGTTCAACGACGGGAAGATCGAGCAGGTCGGGACACCAGAAGAGGTCTACGAACGCCCCGCCAGCGCGTTCGTCGCCGGGTTCGTCGGCACGTCCAACCTGCTGGGCGGCCGCGGCGCCGAGTCCGTGATCGGGCGGCCGGGGCTGTTCAGCATCCGGCCGGAGAAGATCCGCATCGACGGCGAGCTGTCCGAGCCCGCCGCGGCCGGGCACACCAGCGCGACCGGCACGGTCACCGACGTCGTCTACGCCGGGGCGACCGTGCGGTACGCCGTCGCCCTCGACGCCGGGGGACGGCTTTCGGTCGTCCGGCAGAACGTCGACGACGCGGCTTTCGCCGACGGCCGCGTCCGGTTGAGCTGGCGGAACGAACACAGCTTCCAGGTCCAGTAGTACCTCGAAAGGGTTGCCATGAAGAACAGGAAGACGCGGCTTGCCGGCCTCCTCGGCGCTAGCCTGCTGTTGGCTGCATGTGGCACGTCGGGCACGAGTTCGTCCGCGCCGCCCGGCGCGCAGGGCTTCACCCCGCCGAAGCTGGAGGCGCTCAAGGCGCTCGGGCAGCCGGAAGGCCAGCTGAACGTGCTGGCCTGGCCGGGGTACGCGGAGAACGGCTCGAACGACCCGAAGGTCAACTGGGTCACGCCGTTCGAGCAGCAGACCGGCTGCAAGGTGAACGTCAAGCCGTTCGGCACGTCCGACGAAGCCGTGACGTTGATGAAGACCGGCCAGTACGACGTCGTGTCCGCCTCGGGTGACGCGTCGCTGCGGCTGGTGGCGTCCGGTGACGCCGAGCCGGTGAACACCGCGCTCGTGCCGAACTACGCCGACGTCCAGCCGTTCCTCAAGGACAAGTCCTGGAACAGCGTCGGCGGCGTCTCCTACGGCATCCCGCACGGCTGGGGCGCGAACCTGCTGACCTGGCGCACCGACAAGGTGACGCCCGCGCCGACGTCGTGGTCGGTGATGTTCGACGCGAACTCGCCCTACAAGGGCAAGGTGATCGCGTACGACTCGCCGATCTACATCGCCGACGCCGCGCTGTACCTGCAGGCGCACCAGCCCGACCTGGGTATCAAGAACCCGTACGCCTTGGACGACAAGCAGTTCACCGCCGCGGTCAACCTGCTCAAGCAGCAGCGGCCGCTGGTGAGCGAGTACTGGTCGGACTACCTCAAGGAGTCGCAGGCACTGAAGAACGCCGACGCCGTCGTCGGGACCGCCTGGCAGGTCACGGTCAACCTGACCAAGGGCGAGGGTGCGCCGCTCGAAGCCGCCGTGCCGAGCGAGGGCGCGACCGGGTGGTCGGACACCTGGATGGTCGCGGCGAAGTCGGCGCACAAGACGTGCGCGTACAAGTGGCTCGACTACATCATCAGCCCGAAGGTCAACGCCCAGGTCGCCGAGTACTTCGGCGAGGCGCCCGCCAACCCGAAGGCGTGCGCGGAGATGACCGACAAGACGCTCTGCGACACCTACCACGCCAACGACGCCGGGTACGCGGCGAAGATCGCGTACTGGACCACGCCGATCCAGCAGTGCCTCGACGGCCGCACGGACGTCAAGTGCAAGGACTACGGCGAGTGGACGAAGGCCTGGACCGAGATCAAGGGCTGAGATGACCGCGTTCTTCTACAGGAAGCCCAAGCTGCGCTTGGGCTTCCTGCTCTCGGCCCCGCTGCTCTGGCTCGGCCTGGCCTACCTGGGCGCGCTCGCCGCGCTGTTCGTCACGGCGTTCTGGCACACCGACAGCTTCACCGGCCAGGTCGTCATCGAGTGGTCGCTGGACAACTTCAAGACGCTGTTCACCGACGCCGTGTACCGCACGATCACCTTCCGCACGGTCGGGATCGCGGCGCTGGTCACGGTGATCGACGCGGTAGTCGCGTTCCCGATGGCGTACGCGATGGCCAAGCTCGCTTCGCCGCGGGCGCAACGCATCCTCGTGATCGCGGTGATGACCCCGCTGTGGGCGAGCTACTTGGTGAAGGCGTACGCGTGGCGGTCGATGCTGTCCGGCAACGGCGCGCTGAGCTCCATTTCGCCCGGTTACGGCGTCACGGCCACGATCATCACGCTGTCGTACCTGTGGCTGCCGTACATGATCCTGCCGATCTACGCGGGCCTCGACCGCCTTCCGGATTCCCTTGTGGACGCTTCCGGCGACCTCGGCGCCCGCTCGTTCCGGACGTTCCGTTCGGTGATCCTGCCGCTGACGTTCCCGGCGATCGTGGCCGGCTCGATCTTCACGTTCTCGCTGTCCCTGGGCGACTACATCGCGGTGAAGATCGTCGGCGGCACGTCCCAGATGCTCGGCAACGTCGTCTACGACAACATCGGCGCGGCGAACAACCTGCCGTTCGCGGCGACGGTGGCGACGGTGCCGGTCGTGATCATGCTCGCGTACCTGGCCGCGGTGCGCCGCACCGGCGCGCTCGACAACCTCTAGGAGCGCTCATGCGAACGCTGTTGTGGACGGCGCTGGGGCTGGGGCTGGCGGTGATCTACTTCCCGCTGGTCGTGGTGCTGCTCAACTCGTTCAACGCGGACACGACGTTCGGCTGGCCGCCGTCGAGCTTCACGCTGGAGTGGTGGAGCCGCGCGACGTCCAACGAAGGGGCGCTGCACGCGCTGTGGACGAGCGTCCAGGCCGGCCTCGCGGCAACGGCGATCGCGCTGGTGCTGGGCACGATGGCGGCGTTCGCGTTGCAGCGCTACCGGTTCTTCGGGCGCAACCCGGTGTCGCTGCTGATCATCCTGCCGATCGCGCTGCCGGGGATCGTGACGGGCATCGCGCTGAACAACGCGTTCCGCACGATCTTGGGCATCGACCTGGGTCTGCTGACGGCGATCATCGCGCACGCGACGTTCTGCATCGTGGTGGTGTTCAACAACGTCGTCGCGCGCCTGAGGAGGATGGGCGGCAACCTCGAGGAGGCGTCGATGGACCTCGGCGCGACGGGCTTCACGACGTTCCGGCTGGTGACGTTCCCGATGCTGCGCTCGGCGCTGCTGGCGGGCGGCCTGCTGGCGTTCGCGCTGTCGTTCGACGAGATCATCGTGACGACGTTCACCTTGGGCACGGGCATGGAGACGCTGCCGATCTGGATCTACGACAACCTGTTCCGGCCCAACCAGGCGCCGATCGTGAACGTCGTCGCGGCGGTGCTGATCGTGGTGTCGACGGTCCCGGTGTACTTGGCCCAGCGGCTGTCCGGCGACACGGCGTCCGGCGGGCGGCTCTAGTGCACTGACCGGATCGTGCCGCCGTCCACGCGGATCGTCGCGCCGCTCACGTACGCCGCCGCCGGGCTCGCCAGGTAGCCCACCGCCGCCGCGATCTCCTCGGGGCGGCCCAGCCTCCCGAGGTCGTTCGGCACCAGCTCGCGGGCCGCCGCGCTCTCGATCTCCTCCCACGACGTGCCCCAGCCGTGGGACGGGGCGATCGACGTCAGCAGGTCGCGCACCGAGTCCACCAGGATCGCGCCCGGGGACACCACGTTCGACGTCACGCCCGTGCCCGCCAGCTCGCGCGCCAGCGACACCGCCAAGTTGTGCCGCGCGGCCAGCGTCGCCGTGTAGTGGGGTTGCATCGCCATCGGCTGGATCGCCAGCCCGCCGCCGATCTGGATCACCCGGCCCCAGCCGCGCTCGCGCATGCCCGGCACGCACCGGTGGATCATCCGGACCGCCGAGACGACGTTCGCCTCGTACATCGCCGTCCAGTCCGCGGTCGTCGCGTCGGTCCAGGACAGGTGGTCGTACGAGCCGGCGTTGTTGACCAGGATGTCGACGTCGCCGGCCGCGGCGGCGACGGCGTCCGCTCCCGCGTCGGTCGACAAGTCGCCGATCGCCACGCCCGCCGCGCCGATCTCCGAAGCGACCCGCGAAGCGCGCGAGACGTCCCGGCCGTGCACCACCACCGAAGCGCCCTCGGCGGCCAAGAGCCGAGCGATCGCGGAACCGAGGCCCGCGCTCGAACCGGTCACCAAAGTCCGCTTACCAGCGATTTCGAGATCCATGAAGACCCTTCCCAAGAGGTATACACCTGTAGACTTAGCTTAAGTCTACACTCGTATACATGAGACCCCGCAACGCCGCCGCGACCCGGGAAGCGATCCTGGCGTCGGCGCTCGAAGCGTTCACCCGCGCCGGCTTCGACGGCGTCGGCGTGCGCGAGATCGCCGAGTCCGCCGGCGTCACGGCCATGCTCGTCAACCGCTACTTCGGCTCGAAGGAAGGCCTCTTCGCGGAGGTTGTCGAAGCGGCGATGGCCGAGCGGACCGTGCTCACCGACGACCCGGCGACCCTCGCCGCGGACCTCGCGGCTTCGCTCGTGCGCCGGACCGCGCCGGACGCGGCGCGGCTCGACCCGTTCCTGCTGATGCTGCGCTCGGCGCCCAACCCGCGGGCCGCGGAGATCCTGCGGGCCGGCATCGAGCGCCACGTCGAGAAACACCTGGCTGACCGGCTCCCGGGGCGAAAGGACGCCGGTCCGGCACTGGTCCTGTCCGTGATCGCCGGGTTCTGGCTGATGCGGACGCTCATCGGCAGCACCGCGCTCGCGGAAGCCGACGAGGCAGTGCTCAAGACCAAGCTCGAGCGGGTGTTCGCGGTGCTACTCGCGGAATGAGTCCGTAGCCGCGCGCAACGCCGCCAGCACCCCTGGATCCGTCACCGCGTGCCCGGCGCCCTCCAGGAGCTTCAATTCCGAACCCGGCCACGCCCGGTGCAGCTCGTACGCCGTGGTCGGCGGGCACACCGTGTCGTACCGCCCCTGCACGAGGACGCCCGGGATGCCCGCGAGCTTCCCCGCGTCGCGGATCAGCTGTCCCTCCTCGAGCCAGGCGCCGTGGCGGAAGTAGTGGACCGCGAGCCGCGCGAACGTCAGCGCGAACGCCGGGTCCGCGTACTGGCGGACGAACGACTCCTGCGGCTGCACGGAAACGGTCGCGCCCTCCCAGGTGCTCCACGCGACCGCCGCCCGATGGCGGACTTCGGGGTCCTCGAGCAGTGAGGCGTACGCGGCCAACGGGTCGTCCCGGAGAGCGGCCGGGATCGGCGCCAGGAAGGCCTCCCACTCGCGCGGGAAGAGGTTCGCGGCCCCGCCGCGGTAGATCCAGTCCAGCTCGCTTTGCCGCACGGTGAAGACGCCCCGCAGGACGATTTCGCTGACGCGCGAAGGATGCGTCTCGGCGTAGGCGAGCGCGAGCGTCGCGCCCCACGAACCGCCGAAGAGCTGCCAGCGCTCGATGCCGAGCCGCTCACGCAGCTTCTCCATGTCGGAAACCAAGTGCCACAACGTGTTCGCGCCCAGGTCGTCCGCGCCCGGCGTCGACTGGCCGGATCCGCGCTGGTCGAACAGGACGATCCGGTAGGCCGCCGGGTCGAAGTGCCGCCGCGCCATCGGCGCGATCCCGCTGCCGGGCCCGCCGTGGAGCACCACCACCGGCTTGCCGGCCGGGTTGCCCGCCTCCTGGCACCGGATCCGGTGACCGTCGCCGACGTCCAGGAACCCTTCGGCACGCGGGGGAATCGGCGGGTACAGCTCGTCCATGCCCGACACTCTGCCGGAGGGTCCTGGCCGTCGCCCCGACGCCCCGCCGCCGAGAGCCGGGACGACGACCAAGAAAGGTGGGAGCCCGCCCCCGCCGCCGGGCTGAGCGGGCTCCCGTCCAGGGGGTCAGCCGCTCGAAGCGGCCGGGTCCGACGAGAGGGGGCCGCCGGCGATCCGCACACGCAACATTCCCGTCCTCCTCGTCGAGGGTCCGAATCTTCGTCGTGGCGGCGACGGGCTAAACGCTAAGCCACACCCCGAACGTCAGTCAAGAACATGATTAGAGTTCATATATGTGAACACCTGCTGAGAGGACGCTGAGCGCGGCGGTGCCCCTTGCCCTTGGTTAACGAATGGGCCGGTACGTTCCGGTGTCGGGGTTTCCAAAAGCCGTACGGAAAGGCACGGAATGTCCGCGGTGACCTATCTCGAGGCGATTGTCGTCGGCGCCTTGCAGGGGGTGTCGGAATTGTTTCCGGTGTCCAGTCTCGGCCACAGCATCCTGCTGCCCGCCTGGCTCGGCGGCTCGTGGCAGCGCGACCTGAGCATCGGCAAGGATTCGCCGTACCTGGCGGTGCTCGTCGCCATGCACGTCGCCACCGCGCTGGCGCTCGTGTTGTTCTTCCGAAAGGACTGGGTGCGGATCGTCCGCGGCCTGTGGACGTCTATCCGGCACCGCGAAGTCCGCACACCCGACCAACGGCTCGCCTGGCTGCTCGTGCTCGCCACCATCCCGGTCGGGCTGGCCGGTCTGCTGCTCGAAGGGCTGCTGCGCGACTTCCTCGGCAAGCCGGTGCCGTCGGCCATCTTCCTCGCGCTCAACGGCGGAGTCCTCTACGCCGCCGAGAAGTTCTCGCGCGCGAAACCCGCCGAAGAAGCGGACACAGTGGACTTCTCGACCGAGGAGACGCTCGTCATGCGGGCCGTCACCGTCGAGGAGCGGACCGACGTCCGGCTGGCGAAGCTGCGCGTCGGCGAGGCGGTCCTGATCGGCGCGGCGCAGATCCTCGCGCTGCTGCCGGGCATCAGCCGCTCCGGCATCACGATGGTCGCCGGCCTGCGCCGCGGGCTCGGGCATGAGGACGCCGCGCGCTTCGCGTTCCTCCTCGCCACCCCGGTCATTCTCGCGGCGGGCGTGCTCAAGATGCCGACGCTGTTCGCCCCGGAAAACCACGCCTCGCTCGGTCCGGCGCTCGCCGGCAGCCTCGTCGCCGGGGTCGCTTCGTACATTTCCGTCCGTTTCCTCACCGGATACTTCGAAACGCGCACTCTGACCCCGTTCGCCATTTACTGCGTGGTCGCCGGAATCGGCAGCCTGCTCTTCTTCGCGGTCTGACGTGCTCGACGTCCCGGCGCTGCTCGCCGTCCTGGTCCTCGGCACGCTCTACGTCCGCGCCGCCCGCGGCCGCGCGTGGCCGCCGGGCCGCACGGCCGCGTTCCTCGCCGGGCTGGCGACGATCGTGGCCGTCACCTGCTCGCCACTGGCCGTCTACGACCGGACGTTCTTCTGGGTCCGCGCGGTCCAGACCATCACCCTGCTGATGATCACGCCGTTGCTGCTCGCGCTGGGCTCGCCGATCCGGCTCCTGCTCGACGCGGTCCCGGCGCCGTGGCTGCGGCGGCACGGCCGCGGCCCGCTCGCCCGCGCGCTGACGTTCCCGCCCGTGGTGACCCTGGCGCTGGTCGTGCCGCTGCTGGTCCTCTACCTGACCCCGCTCTACGACCTCGTGCTGCGGTCGTCGCTCGTCGACGGCCTGGTCCGGCTGGCGCTCGTGCTGGCCGGGTTCGTCTACTTCTGGACGCGCCTGGGCCTCGACCCGACGCCGCGGTCGGACCCGCACCTGGTGTCGGTGTGGATCGCGTTCACCGAGGTGATCTTCGACGGCGCGCTCGGCCTGGTCCTGTGGCTGGGCCCCCTGCTCGCGCCGGCGCACTACGCCGCCGCGCACCCGGGCCACGGCCCGGACCCCCGCACCGACCAGATCATCGGCGCGGGGGTGCTGTGGATCGGCGGTGACGTCGCCGGCCTGCCGTTCGTCGTCGCGTTGTTCGTGCGGTGGGCCCGCGACGACGAACGGCGCGCGAAGCAGATCGACGTCCAGCTGGACGAAGCTCCCGCGACCGGGTTGTGGTGGGAGAACGACCCGGCGCTCGCCGAGCGGTTCCGGAACCGGGGTTAGTCGTGGAAAGCGTGTTCCGGCGCCGGGAACTCGCCGCGGCGGACGTCCTCGGCGAACGCCGTCGCCGCGTTCTGCAGCACCGTCGCGACGTCGGCGTACCGCTTGACGAACCGCGGGGCCTTGCCGCGCCGCAGCCCGGCCATGTCCTGCCAGACGAGCACCTGCGCGTCGCAGTCCGGGCCGGCACCGATGCCGACCGTCGGGATCTTCAGCTCCGCCGTGACGCGCTTGGCGGCTTCCGCGGGCACCATCTCCATCACCACCGCGAACGCCCCGGCCTCCTGCAGCGCCAGCGCGTCGGCGAGCAGCACGTCCGCCGCTTCGCCGCGCCCCTGCACCCGGTAGCCGCCGAGGTTGTGTTCACTCTGCGGGGTGAACCCGATGTGCCCCATCACCGGCACACCCGCCGACGTCAGCGCCTCGACGTGCGCGGCGAACCGCCGCCCGCCTTCGAGCTTGACGGCGTGCGCGCGGCCCTCTTTCATGAAGCGCACCGAGGTTTCCAGCGCCTGCTGCGGCGAGAGCTGGTAGGAGCCGAACGGCAGGTCGGCGACCACGAGGGCCCGCTTGACCGACCGGGTGACCGCCCGCACCAGCGGCAGCAGCTCGTCGACCGTCACCGGCAGCGAGGTGTCGTAGCCGAAGACGTTGTTGGCCGCGGAGTCGCCGACGAGCAGCACGGGGATCCCGGCCTCGTCGAACAGCGCGGCGGTGTACATGTCGTAGGCGGTGAGCATGGGCCACGGTTCGCCGCGTTCCTTGAGCTCACGCAGGTGGTGGACGCGGACCTTCCGGCCCGGGGCCTTGGCCGCGGGTGCGGCCGGTCCGGTGCCGTACGGGGCGGGTTCTTCGGCGCTGGCAGACATCGTCGTCGACCGTCCTTCCCTCGAGGCCTCGGCGAGGTCCCCGGGTCGTGGAACAGAGGCGTCTCAAAGCGTGACACGCCCCCGGAGCGGCCCCAACCCCGTGCGACCAGCTTCACACCCCCGGGTAGCAGGGGTCGTCAGCCTTCAGGTTGATGCCCGGGGACAACCAACCTGTGTTCACTTACGTCAATAAGCAGGCATGACCACCGATCGGCCGCGAAAGGCGACGAAAGCAACGATGGGAACCCTCGCGAGCACGCGCCCGCGCCTGCCGGCCTGGAAGGCGAAGGCGGGCGGCATCGTCGCGACCGTGGTCCAGCTGGCCGCGGTGTTCTCGGTGCTCCTCCTGTTCACGAACGGCGCGCACGGGCGCCTGCTCAACGGCATCGACATGGCCTTCTCCAGCCTGAGCGTGCCGACGAGCGCGAGCCTGGTGATGGTGCTGCTGCTGGTCGTCCTCGGCGGTGCGCTGCGCCGCCGCAAGAAGGCCGCGCTGTACACGCTGGTGCTGTTCCAGGGCGTCGGGCTGGTGCTCACGCTGGCCCTGCAGGCGACGCTGCTGTGGTCGCCCGAGCTGCTCTCGCTCGGGTCGCGGCAGGTCCGGCACATCCCGGTCCAGCTGTGGGCCCTCACGGTCGCCGACGTCCTGTCGGTCGTCCTGATCTTCTTCCTGCTCGCCCTGCGCCCGGCGTTCCCGGCCCGGCTCGCGCCGAGCGCCTGGCGCGACGGCCTGACCATGCTGTTCGGCGGGTTCACCGCGGTCATCCTGGTCGGCTGGGCCCTCGCCGAAGCGTTTCCCGGCCACCTCGGTGACTCGTGGGAGCGGTTCGCCTGGGTCGTCAACCACGCCACCGGCGAGAACCTGCAGCTGCGCCGGATCGGGGTCGGCGAGGGGCCGGCCTGGCTCGACGTCTTCCTCGACCTCGGCGCCACCGCCGTCGCGACCGCGGCGCTGTACCAGCTCTTCCGCGGTGTACGCAGCCGGCGCCTGCGTACCGACGAAGAAGAGCTTCGCGTGCGCAAGCTGCTCGCGGAACACGGCGAGGACGACTCCCTCGGCTACTTCGCGACCCGGCGCGACAAGAGCGTCGTCTTCTCGCCGAACGGCCGCGCGGCGGTGACCTACCGCGTGCTCGGCGGCACCAGCGTCGCCAGCGCCGACCCCATTGGCGACCCCGAGGCGTGGCCGGACGCCGTGCGCGCGTGGCTCGACGAGACGCGCACCTACGGCTGGACGCCCGGCGTGCTCGGGGCGAGCGAGCGCGGCGCGAAGGCGTACACCGACGCCGGCCTGCGCGCCCTGGAGATCGGCGACGAAGCGGTGCTCGACGTCCGCGAGTTCAGCCTCGCCGGGCCGGAGCGGCGTTCGGTCCGCCAGGCCGTGAAACGCATCGAGCGCGCCGGCTACACCTCCCGCGTCCGCCGGCACGGCGAGATCCCCGACGAGGAGATGGCCGAGCTGCTCGCCCGCGCCCAGGCCTGGCGCGGTGCCGAGACCGAACGCGGCTTCTCGATGGCCCTTGGCCGCCTCGGCGACGCGAGCGACGGCCGCAGCGTGATGGTCGAGGCCTACGACGCCCGCGGCGACCTGCGCGGCCTGCTGTCGTTCGTGCCGTGGGGCCGGCGCGGGCTCTCCCTCGACCTCATGCGCCGCGACCGCGACGCCGAGAACGGCCTCAACGAGTACATGATCGCCGAGGTCGTCGCGGCCGGGCAGCACCTGGGCGCGCAGCGGATCTCGCTCAACTTCGCCATGTTCCGCGCGGTCTTCTCCGAGGGCGAGCGGATCGGCGCGGGCCCGGTGCTGCGGGCCTGGAAGGGGATCCTGAGCGTCGCTTCGCGGTTCTTCCAGCTGGAGTCGCTGTACCGGTCCAACGCCAAGTACGGGCCGGACTGGGAGCCGCGGTTCCTCTGCTACTCCTCGGCGCGGCGGCTCCCGCGCGTCGGCATCGTCGCGGGGGCGCTCGAAGGGTTCGTCCCGACCGGGCGGTCGCGGTCGCTGCGGCTCGAGACGGTCGGCGACGACTTCGTCGCGCGCGTCCGGGAGATCGAGGAGTCCGCGGCGGTGCCGGCGGCGAAGCCGGTGCGGCGGCCGGAGCAGGTCCGCGTCCGGATGGCGAAGCTGGCCAAGCTGCGCGAGGCCGGGATCGACCCGTACCCGGTCGGCTTCCGCCGCGACGACCAGATCGGCGACGTCGTCCGGAAGTTCAGCGACCTGCAGCCGGACAACGCCACCGGCCATCGCGTCCGGATCGCCGGGCGGGTACTGGCGATGCGCACCCTCGGCGGCCTCTGTTTCGCGCGCGTCAAGGACTTCAGCGGCGAGATCCAGCTGATGCTGGAGACCGGCGAGCTCGACCTCAAGGGCTGGCGGACCGGCGTCGACCTCGGCGACCACGTCGGGGTCAGCGGCCAGGTCGTCACGTCCAAGCGCGGCGAACTTTCGGTGCTCGTCGACGAGTGGACGGTCACCGCCAAGTGCCTGCACCCGTTGCCGGACAAGCGGAAGGGCCTCACCGACCCGGAGACGCGGGTGCGGCAGCGCTACCTCGACCTCGCGGTCAACCCGGACTCGACGAACATGCTGCGGCTGCGGTCGACGGTGGTCCGCGCGGTGCGCGACCGGCTGCACCACGCCGACTACCTCGAAGTCGAGACGCCGATGCTGCAGACGGTCCACGGCGGCGCGAACGCCCGCCCGTTCGTCACGCACATCAACGCCTACGACATGCGGATGTACCTGCGGATCGCGCCCGAGCTGTACCTCAAGCGGCTGTGCGTCGCCGGCGTCGAGCGCGTCTTCGAGCTGAACCGCAACTTCCGCAACGAAGGCGTCGACGCCACGCACAACCCCGAGTTCACGATGCTCGAGGCGTACCAGGCGTACGCCGACTACGACACCATGCGGACGCTGACGCGCGAGCTGGTCCAGCACGCGGCCGAAGCGGCGTACGGCGCCCAGATCGTCCGCCGGCCCGATGCCGACGGCAAGCTCGCCGAGCACGACATCTCCGGCGACTGGCCGGTGATCACGGTGCACGACGCCGTTTCGGCGGCGTTCGGCGAGCAGGTCGACTCGGGGACGCCGGTGGCCGAGCTGCGCCGCCTGTGCATGGCGGCGGGCGTGCCGGTGGGGGAGGACCCGAGCCACGGCGACCTCGTGCTCAAGGCGTTCGAGCACCTCGTCGAGGGCGCGACCGTGCTGCCGACCTTCTACACGGACTACCCGACCGACGTCTCGCCGCTCACCCGCCAGCACCGCGAGGACCCGCGGCTGGCCGAGCGCTGGGACCTCATCGCGTTCGGTTCCGAGGTCGGCACGGCCTACACCGAGCTGACCGACCCGGTCGAGCAGCGGCGGCGGCTGGAGGCGCAGTCCCTGCGCGCGGCCAGCGGCGACGTCGAGGCGATGGAGCTGGACGAGGACTTCCTGCTCGCGTTGGAGCACGGGATGCCGCCGACCGGCGGGCTCGGACTGGGCGTCGACCGGCTGCTCATGATGCTCACGGGGGCTTCCATCCGCCAGACGGTCCTGTTCCCCTTCGTCCGTCCGCAGGCGTAACGACTCGGTCGATCTGATCACGCTGGTACCGCCGGATCCGGCGGGGTCGCTTAATGTGTGCCTCGTGCGCACGGCTCGATTCGCCTCGGCCCTCCTCATGGGACTGGCCGTGCTGGCGTATTCGGGGTGGCTCCTGGAGTTCTTCGTGCCGACGGGCGTCTCGCCGGTGCACGACCCGGTCGAGGCGCTGCTGACCGGCCCGCCGGTGTTCCGCGTGCTGCTGGCCGTCTCGGGGGTCGCGTTCCTGCTCGCCGGGCCCCCGCTGCACCGGCTCGGCCCGGTCCAGTGGTCGGCGCGGTTCAGCTCGATCTCGGTGAGCGCCTTCGGCGTGGTCGCGCTGCTGCAGGCCGCCTACCCGGAGCACAGCGGCGCGCTCTCGTCCCTGGCGACCGTCGTGCTGGTGGTCGGCGTGATCAGCCTGATCCTGTGGTGGCCGCCGGGCTGGCGCGCGCTCGCCGTCGCCGGGCTCGTGGTCGTGCTCCTCACCTGGGCCGCCCTCGTGCTCGCGCGGCAGCTGGACACGGGCGAGGGCGTGGTCAGCCGCGTCGAGCAGGTGGTGCGGGCGGTGTTGTACGGCGTCGGCGGGGCGTACGCGTTCATCAAGCCCGCTCCCCGGCACGCCCCTCGCGGCGGCTGAGCGGCGGTCCCCCGGAAATGTCGGTGCCAGGTGGCACGATCCACCCAACGAACGAAGGAGTGGATCGACATGGCGGGAAACGTGCGTCCGGTGGCCGACGAGCGGGACGGGCTGCTGAGCTTCCTGGAGCAGCAGCGGTACGTGCTGAAGCTGGCGGCACACGGACTGACGGACGAGCAGGCGAGAGCCGCGTCGACGAAGAGCTCGCTCTCGGTCGGCGGGCTGATCAAGCACGTCGCGGCGACCGAGTACGGCTGGATGGACACGGTCCTGCAGGTGCCGCAGAAGCCGTTCGCGGAGGGTGTGGCCGACTACGAGTCGGGGCACCGCCTGCTCCCGGACGAGACCCTGGCGGGCGTGCTGGCCCGCTACGACGAGGTCGCGGCGCGGACGGTGGAGGTCATCGGCGGGATCGAGGACCTGGGGCAGGCGGTCCCGGTGCCGAAGGGCGTCCCGTGGTTCCCGCAGGACGTCGACGCGTGGTCGGTCCGCTGGGTCCTGCTGCACCTGATCCAGGAGACGGCCCGGCACGCCGGCCACGCCGACATCATCCGCGAGCACATCGACGGCGGTACGGCGATGCCGTTGATGGCGGCGGCCGAGGGCTGGCCGGAGTCCCCGTTCATCAAGCCGTGGCAGCCTGCTTGAGAACGTTCAGAACAGGGTGGGCTCGTCGGCCAGGGCGCCTTCGATGACCAGCATCCGGCGTTTCGTTTCGACGCCGCCGCGGGCCGAGAAGCCGCCGTCCTTGCCGCCCGCGGCCAGGACCCGGTGGCACGGCACGATGATCGGGAACGGGTTGTGCCCCATCGCCTGCCCGACGGCCTGCGCCGACCCGGGCCGCCCGAGCCGGTGCGCGATGTCGCCGTAGGTCAGCGTCTTGCCCGGCGGGATCGCGCGCGCGACCTCGTACGCCCGGCGGTTGAACTCCGGCACCGCCGAGAAGTCCAGCGGGATCGACGCCAGGTCCGGCCGCGCGCCGCCCAGCAGGGCCACGATCCCGGCCACCGCCGCCTGAACCGCGGCCGGCGGCGTTCCTTCGACCGCGTCCGGGAAGCGCTTGAGCAGCCGGGCGCGGGTGCGCGCCTGACTGCCCTCGGGCAGGGACGTGCCGACCACGACGTCGTCGCGCCACGCGAGCCCGCAGACCCCGATCGCCGTGTCGAACACCGTGAAGCCCGTCATGCGGTCAGCCTACGACTGAAGAGGGGTACCGCCGCGGCAATTGATCGCTATGTTCGGTTCGGGCGAATCCGGAGGAGGACGTGTGCGGCGACTGATCTTGGTGACAGCGCTTCTGCTCGGCCTGCTCGCCACCCCGGCCGCGGCGGATCCCCTCGTCATGCCGCACGTCGTCGTCGCGCACAACACGTGGTGGGCCGCGCTGGCCGTGCAGAAAGCCGGTGGCACGGTCGTCGCCGCGTACCCGCAGATCGGCGTCGTCGTCGCGTACACGGCGAAGGACGACTTCGCCGCGAAGCTCCGGAAAACGCCGGGCATCGACGCCGTCGGCGCGACGCGCACCGCGAAGATCCCGAAGGAGTTCTTCGCGCCCCGCAAGGATCTCCGCTACACCGGGCCGAACTCGCCGAACTCCGGCCTGGTCCCGCCCGAGGGCACCGCGTGGGACGTCCCGGCGCTGCGCCTGCCCGAAGCGCACGAGGTCACCGACGGCAGCCGGCGCACCGTCGTCGGCGTGCTCGACGTCGGCGTCGACGACACCCACCCCGACCTCGCGCCCGCCTTCGACGCGCGCGACTCCGTGTCGTGCCTGTCCGGCTGGGCCGACCGGAGCCCCGGCGCCTGGCGGCCGACGCTGGACGGCCACGGCACGCACGTCGCCGGCACGATCGCCGCGGCCCGCAACGGATCCGGCGTCGTCGGCGTCGCGCCCGGCGTCCGCATCGCCGCGGTGAAGCTGGCCGAACTGGACGACACCGAGACCGCCGAGAGCATGGTCTGCGGGTTCGTCTGGGCCGCCGAACACGGCTTCGCTGTCACCAACAACAGCTACCGCTCGATCCCGTGGCGCTACAACTGCGACGACCAGCCCGACCAGGCCGCGGCGAAACTGGCCGTCGGCCGCGCGGTCGCCTACGCCCAGCGCCGGAACGTCCTCGTCGTCGCCTCGGCCGGCAACGCCGGCATCGACCTCGACACGCGCTCGGTCGACCGCGAAAGCCCCGCCGACAGCACCCCGGTGGAACGCCGGATCGACCCGACGTGCACCCGGCTGCCGCACGAGCTCCCCGGCGTCGTCGGCACCGGCGCCCTGGACGAAAAGCTGGTCAAGGCGAGCTTCTCGAACTACTCGGCGTCCCGGATCAGCGTCGCGGCACCCGGCGCGCGCGTGTGGTCGACGTGGCCGAACGGCGAATACCGCTCCGCGAGCGGGACTTCGATGGCCGCGCCGCACGCGAGCGGCGTCGCCGCCCTCATCGCGAGTGAGCACCCGTGGTGGGGCGCCGAGCGGATCAAGCGCGCGCTCTACGCGTCCGCGACGCCGCTGCCGTGTCCCGACGCGACCTGCACGCCGACGAAGGACGGCACGACGTACTACGGCCACGGGGTGGTCGATGCGGCGAGCGCGGTCGGCGCGGGATGATGGCGGCGTGCTCGATCACCTCGTCTACGCCGGTCCCGACCTGGCCGACGCCGTCACCCGTGTCGCCGAGCTGACCGGGGTCACCCCGGCACCCGGCGGCAGCCACCCCGGCCTCGGCACCGCCAACCACCTCGCCGACCTCGGCGCGGGCATGTACCTGGAGGTGATCGGCCCGGACCCGGCGCAACCGGACCCGGCCGTGCCCCGGCCGTTCGGCATCGACGAGTTGACCGAGCCCGCGCTGGTCGCGTGGGCGGTCCGCACGACCGACCTCGACGCGACGATCGCGCGGGCCCGTGCCCACGGCTTCGACCCGGGCGACGCGTTGGAGATGTCCCGCGCGACGGCCGACGGCGAGACACTGCGCTGGCGCCTGACCCCGCCGCCCGCCCCCGGCACGCTCCGCCCGTTCCTCATCGACTGGGGCACGACCCCGCACCCGACGACCCGCGGCCTGCCGTCGCTCCCGCTGCTGATGGTGACGGCCACCCACCCGGACCCGTCCTGGGTCCACACGGCGACCAACGCGCTCGGCTTGGAGTTCCTGGTCCGCCGCACGGAAAAGGCGACCCTGACGGCGGCGCTGCGCACGCCGGAAGGCCGCCAGGTCGCGCTCAGCTGAATCCAGGAGCGGCTAGGCCTTGCCCTCGCGCCACGCGTTCGTGATCGGCAGCCGCCGGTCGCGGCCGAAGGCCTTGAACGTGATCTTCGTGCCCGGCGGGTACTGGCGCCGCTTGTACTCGGCCTTGTCGACCATCCGCACCACGCGGTCGATGGTCTCCGGGTCGAACCCCGCGGAAACCAGGTCCGCGTACCCGCGGTCGCCCTCGACGTAGTCGTCGAGGATGTCGTCGAGCAGCGCGTAGTCCGGCAGCGAGTCGGAGTCCATCTGACCCGGGCGCAGCTCGGCCGACGGCGGCTTCGAGATCGAGTTCTCCGGGATCGGCGGGGTCTCGCCGTTCTTCACCGCTTCGGCGTTGCGCCAGCGCGCGAGCTGCCAGACGTGCGTCTTGAAGACGTCCTTGATCGGGGCGAACGCGCCGACCGCGTCGCCGTAGATCGTGGAGTACCCGACCGCCAGCTCGGTCTTGTTGCCGGTGGCCAGCACGAGGTGACCGTCCAAGTTGGACAGTGCCATCAGGAGCATGCCCCGGGTCCGCGCCTGGATGTTCTCCTCGGCCAGGCCCGTCAGGGAAAGCTGCTCGACGTACACGCGGACCATGTCCTCGACCGGTTCGACGCGGTAGTGCGCCCCGATCCGCCGCGCGAGGTCGGCGGCGTCGTCCTTCGAGTGGCCCGACGAGTACTGCGACGGCATCGAGACGCCGTAGACGTTGTCGCCGCCGAGCGCGTCCGCGGCCAGCGCCGCGCAGACCGCCGAGTCGATGCCGCCGGAGAACCCGAACGTCACCGACGAGAAGCCGTTCTTGTGCACGTAGTCGCGCAGCCCGACGACCAGCGCGTGCCACACCTCGGCCTCGTCCGACAGCGGCTCGCTGATCACCGGCACGGCCGTCGGCTCGTACGCGGGCAACGGTTCCTCGCTCAGGACGCGACGCCGGACGTGCAGTCCTTCGAGTTCGCCGTCGCCCGCGTGGCCGCCCGCGGTCAGGTCCATGTCGAGCACGGACAGGTGCTCGATGAACTGCGGCGCCCGCGCCAGCAGCGTGCCGTCCGCACCGACGACGAGCGAGTCGCCGTCGAAGACGAGGTCGTCCTGCCCGCCGATCTGGTTGGTGTAGACCAGCGGCGCGCCGGCTTCGGCGGCGCGGCGCGCGATGAGCGGCAGGCGCTGCTCGTCCTTGGACCGCTCGTAGGGCGACGCGTTCGGCGCGACGACCAGGTCGACACCGGCGCGGCCCAGCGCCGAGATCGGCCCGCCGTCCTGCCAGATGTCCTCGCAGACGACCATGCCGATGTCGAGCCCGTGGAACCGGACGACGTCGAGCGTGGTGCCCGGCTTGAACCAACGGTGCTCGTCGAAGACGCCGTAGTTCGGGAGGTGGTGCTTGAACTGCCGCGCGACGACCTCGCCGCGGTAGAGGGCGGCGGCCGCGTCGCGCGGGCCGGCCTCGTCGAGGTCGAGGTAGCCGACGTAGGTGAGCACCTCACCGCAGCCGGCGTCGTCGAGGCGGCGCGCCAGCGACTCGAGGCCCTGCTGCGAGGCGGCGGCGAAGGTCTTGCGCAGCGAAAGGTCCTCGACGGGGTAGCCGGTCAGCGACATCTCGGGGAAGACGACCACGTGGGCGCCGGCCTCGGCGGCCCGGCGGGTCCAGGAGACGTGCAGGTCGGCGTTGCCGTCGAGGTCGCCGACGGTGGGGTTGACCTGGGCGAGCGCGATGCGCAGTTGCGGCATGCCGCCATTCTGTCCCACCGTCACCCGGGAGGCCGAGCGAATGTGGGCGAAATGCCACGCTAGGTCGACGCCACCGCGTCCCGGTGCTTGAGCTTCGCCATCCGCCCGTCCCGGTGGTGCCAGACGATGCCCTCGAACTCCGGGTGCGCGAGCAGCCACGCCATCAGCCCGTCGAAGTCGCGCGGGACGCCGGCGAACTCCTGCGCGGTCGCGTGCGGGACCAGCCGGTGCACGCCGAGCTGCTCGGGATCGCCGTTGACCTTCGGCCCGCACAGTTCGTAGGTGCCGGGCGCCGCACCGAAAAGCCCGTCGAGGGCTTCGTCGAAGAACGCTGCGAACGACGACTGCCCGACCGGCTCCCAGCCGACCGTCTTGCCCGTCTCCGGGTCGGTCTGTACGGCTTCGAACCCGTCCGGCGCGTCCTTGCCCGCCTTCACCTCGCGCCGCGCCCACCAGGTGCCGGACTCGTCGAGCCGGACGCAGGTGCCGTCGTACTTGCGGGTGGCCACGCCTTGGCCGTCGAGCACCCACTGGCAGTCGGGGTGCACTTCGCGCGTGACGCGCCGAAGGTCTTCGGGGTCACGCCGAAACAGCGTGGGGATCTTGCGCATGCCCCGATTCTTCCGGCCGGGGCGAACGAGAAAACCCCCGCCCGGACTAACCGGACGGGGGTTTCCGCCGAAGCTCGCTACTTCCGCTTGATCATGCTCCGGACCTTCTTGATGGTCTGCTCGAAGTCGGAGTCGAACGGGTTGTCGTGCACCAGGTAGGTCCACGTCGTGTTGGCCCGCCGGACGCCCGCCTCGCCGAGGTCGATGCCCTCGTCGGTCAGCTCGGCCTCTTCGAGCGTCTTCGCCGCCCGGGAGTCCGCCTCGGCGATGATCTTGTGGAACTCGGGGATCGCCGCGCGGTGGAACTCGTCCAGCGGCGTCTCGCGGGCGAGCGCCCGCAGGTGGATGCTCTCGCGGACGTCGGTCAGGTAGGCCAGGTGGTCCGACCACAGCTGGTCGACGTGGAACAGCAGCACCTCGCGGCACATCTGCTCCAGCTTGTCCTGGTCGTCGAGCTTCTCCTTCAGCTCGGCGAACTTCTCCGGGTGCGCCTTCTCCAGCTGCTCCGCCGCGTACGCGGTGCGAAGGACCTTGTCGCGGTGCACCAGCAGGTCACGCCGCTGCCGCTCGATCAGCCGCGTGTAGCGCCACGTGTTGCGGTGGATCTCCAGGTCGACGCCCTCGGCGACGCGCTGGGCGTGGTTGAGCTGCCGCAGCGCCGCCGGGTCGGTGATCTCGCCGGTCTCCTCGTCGTCGACGATGCCCTCGGGCACGTCCGGCGCGTTCGACAGCACGAGCTCGTCGTTCAGGCTCGCGAAGAAGATCGCGCTGCCCGGGTCGCCCTGCCGGCCGGAGCGGCCGCGCAACTGGCCGTCGAGGCGGCTCGACGGGTACCGCGCGGTGCCGATGACGTGCAGCCCGCCCAGCTCGACGACCTCGTCGCGGGTGGCGCCGTCGGTGCCGCCCAGCCGGATGTCGGTACCGCGGCCGGCCATCTGCGTGGACACGGTGACCGCGCCCTTCTTGCCGGCCTCGGCGATGATCGCGGCCTCTTCGGCGTCGTTGCGCGCGTTGAGCACGACGCACTCGAGGTCGACCTTCGCGAGCTTCTCGGCCAGCTCTTCGGACTCGGCGACGTCCTGGGTGCCGACGAGGATCGGCCGCCCGGTCTCGTGGACCGTGCGGATCTCCTCCTCGATCGCCCGCAGCTTCTGCGACGGCGACGCGAAGACGCGGTCCTCGAGGTCCTCGCGGATGTTCGGGGTGTTCGGCGGGATGACCGCGACCTCGAGCTCGTAGAACTCGCGCAGCTGCTCGGCGACGGCGACCGCGGTACCGGTCATGCCGGCGACCTCGGGGTAGCGCGCGAGCAGCGCCTGCACGGTGATCGAGTCCAGGATCTCGCCGCGGTCGGTCGCGGTGACCTGCTCCTTCGCTTCGACGGCGGCCTGGAGGCCGTCCGGCCAGCGCTGCAGCTCGGCGACGCGGCCGCGGGCGGCGTTGATGAGCTGGACCTTGCCGTCGCGGACCAGGTAGTCGACGTCGCGGGTGAGCAGGGCGTGGGCGTGCAGGGCGACGTTCACGGCGGGGAGCCGGTCGGACGCCGTCTCGCCGTAGAGGTCGTCGACCTCCAGGCCGAGCGACTTCGCGACGACGGACGCGCCGGCGTCGGTCAGCCAGGCGTTGCGGCCCTCGCTGTCGGTTTCGTAGTGCAGGTTGAGGCGCAGCCGCCGGACGACCTTCGCGACCTCCTCGTCGGCGTCGGTGTGGTCGATCGAGCCGGCCATCACCAGCGGGACGCGGGCCTCGTCGACCAGCACGGAGTCCGCCTCGTCGACGATCGCGACCTCGGGGGCCGGCTGGACGAGGTCGTCGACGTTCGTGACCAGCCGGTCGCGCAGGACGTCGAAGCCGATCTCGGCGACGGCGCCGTACGTGACGTCCTTGGCGTACGCCTCGCGACGCTCTTCGCGGGAGTGCGCGGGCTCGACCCAGCCGACCGACACGCCGAGCAGGGCGTAGACCGGGCCCATCCATTCGGCGTCGCGCCGGGCGAGGTAGTCGTTGACCGTGACGACGTGCACGCGCTTTCCGCGGATCGCGTACCCGGCGGCGGCCAGCGCGCCGGCGAGCGTCTTGCCCTCGCCGGTCTCCATCTGGACGACGTGCTTGGTGAGCAGGCCCATCGTGCCCAGCACCTGGACGTCGAACGCGCGCTCGCCCAGCGCGCGGCGGGCGGCCTCGCGGCCCAGCGCGCACACCTCGACCAGCTGGTCGTCGCCGAAGGCGGTGTCCTTCAGCTTCTCGCGGAGCTCGCCCGCCCGCTCGGTCAGCTCCGCGTCGGAGAGCTTCTCGAGCTCGGGTTCGAGCTTCTCGACCGCGGGCAGCAGTGCTTCGTAGCGGGTCAGCTCGACGCTGCCCGGCCGCTGGATGATCCGGCGGAGCTTCTTGCCCACCCGGCTGATCAGTGCTGCCACCCCTGGTCTCCCGTTCTCTCTTCGCTCGACCGGCCTGCCCCACCCAACGTGGCGGTGGTGCGTTCGAGTTCCGCGGCCGGATGGGACGATCCAACCGTGTTCCCTCATCCCAGCGCCAGGTCCGGACGTATCCGACGCCGCCGGATCACCGCAATTGCGACATCCGTGCTGATCGCGGCCTCGCTGGCCGCCTGCACGTCCACCGGCAAGCCGGCGCCACCGGCGCCGACGACCGAGTCGCACCCCCCGTCCGGGCCGGTGCCCGCCGGGCTGGAGCGGTTCTACGGCCAGAGCCTGAGCTGGGCCGACTGCGCACCTTACGCGACGTCGGAAGACTCGCGGTCGGCGTTCCAGGCGAAGGACGTCCAGTGCGCGCGGCTGACCGTGCCGCTGGACTACGCGAAGCCGGCGGGGGACACGATCACGCTGGGCCTGCTCCGCCACAAGGCGACCGGCGACCGGATCGGCTCGCTGGTGGTCAACCCCGGCGGCCCGGGCGCGTCGGGCATGGTCGCGGCGGCCGGGCTGGTCAAGCCGGCCACGAGCACCGGCCTGGCCAAGCGCTTCGACCTGGTCGGCTTCGACCCGCGGGGGATCGGGGCGAGCCAGCCGGCCATCCACTGCCTGACCGACCAGGAGCGCGACGCCGACCGCGCCGACGACAGCGAGACCGACGGCTCGCCGGCCGGCGTCCTCAAGCAGGAAGCGCAGGAGAAGGACTTCGCCGCGAAGTGCGCCCAGCGCACCGACGACGGCACCGGCATGCTGGCCAACGTCGGCACCCGGGACGTCGTGAAGGACCTCGACGTCCTGCGCTCGGTCCTCGGCGACGAAAAGCTCACCTATCTGGGCTACTCCTACGGCACCCGGATCGGGTCGGCCTACGCCGAGGCGTTCCCGAAGAACGTCCGCGCGATGATCCTCGACGGCGCGGTCGACCCCGAGCAGGACGCGGTCGAGTCGCTGGTCGCGCAGGGCCAGGGCTTCGGGACGGCGTTCACGGAGTTCGCGAAGTGGTGCGCGGCCCAGCAGGACTGCGCGCTCGGCCAGGACGCGACCGGCGCGGTCAAGGCGTTCCAGGACCTCGTCCGGCCGCTGATCGAGTTCCCGGTGCCGGTCGGCGACGGCCGCAAGCTCTCCTACGAGGACGCGACGACGGGTGTCATCCAGGCGCTCTACCAGGAGACCCTCTGGGACACGCTGAACTCGGGCCTCAACGAGCTGCGCCGGCAGCGCGGCGCGACGCTGGAGAAGCTCGCGGACATCTACAACGAGCGCGACTCCACCGGCAAGTACGGCACCACCCAGGACGCCTTCACCGCGATCCGTTGCGTCGACGACCCGCGCGTCACCGACCCGGCCGTCATCCTCAAGGCGCAGGAGGAGTACGTGAAGGTGGCGCCGTTCCTCGACGACGGCCGCCCGGCTTCGGCGGCCCGTGACGCGTGCGCGTTCTGGCCGGTGCCCAACACGTCCGAACCGCACGTGCCGAACGTCGAAGGCCTGGCGAAGACGCTGGTCATCTCGACGACCAACGACCCGGCGACGCCGTACCAGGCCGGCGTCAACCTCGCGAAGGGCCTGAAGGGCGCGCTGCTGACCTTCGAGGGCACCCAGCACACGGTGTTCCTTCAGGGCGTGAAGTGCGTCGACGAGGCGGGCGCGGACTACCTCGTCGACGGCACGGTGCCGCCGGACGGGACCCGGTGCACCGCGCAGTAGGCCTGGCCGCGTTGGCGGTGCTGCTGGCGGCGTGCACGAGCGCGCCGCCGGCCGCCCCGCCCGCGCCTGACCTGGGGAAGTTCACCACGCAGAAGCTCGCGTGGACGCCGTGCGGCGCCGGGCTGGACTGCGCGCACCTGAGCGTGCCGCTGGACTACGCGGCCCCGGACGGGACCGCGATCACCGTCGGCCTGCTGCGGCACAAGGCCACGAAGCAGCGGATCGGCTCCCTGGTCGTGAACCCCGGCGGACCCGGCGGCCAGGGCACTTCGGCAGCCGCGGCGCTGGCCAAGACCCCCGCTGCGGCGCCGCTGCTCGAGCGCTTCGACCTGGTCGGTTTCGACCCGCGCGGCGTCGGCACCAGCGAGCCGCGGCTCACCTGCCGCACGGACGCCGAGGTCGACGCGGACCGCGCGTCCGACGTCGAGAGCGATTTGTCGCCCGAAGGTGTGAAGAAACAGCTCGCCGAGACGACCGCGTACGGCGCGAAGTGCGCCGAAGGGACGAAGTACGGGAAGGAGTTCCTCGCGAACGTAGGCACGCGAGACGTCGTACGCGACCTCGACGTCCTTCGCACCGCGCTCGGCGACGAGAAACTGACCTACCTCGGCTATTCGTACGGGACGCAGATCGGCGCGGCCTACGCCGAGGCGTACCCGCGCAACGTCCGCGCGCTGCTGCTCGACGGCGCGGTCGACCCGGCTCAGGGCCTGGTGGACTCCCTGGTCACGCAGGCCGCGGGCTTCCAGGACGCGCTGACCGAGTTCGGCAGGTGGTGCACGGCCCGCCGCGACTGCGCCCTCGGCCGCGACCCGGCCCGCACGACCGAGGCGTTGCAGAAGCTCGCGCGCCCGCTGATCGCGAAGCCCGCCCCGGCCGGCGACCGCCACCTCTCCTTCGAAGACGCCGTCACCGGCACCTTCGGCGGCTTGTACTCGCGCGGTGACTGGACCGCACTGAACGCCGCCCTCGCCCAGCTCGCCGCCGGGAACGGCCGGACGCTGCTGGCCTTCGCCGACGACTACTACCAACGCGACCGCGACGGCCACTACAGCGGCGCGATCGACGCGTACTTCGCCGTCCGCTGCGTCGACCACACCCGCGTCACCGACCGGGGCACCATCGACCGAGCCCACGAAAAGATGCTGGCCGGCGCGCCCTTCCTGACCGGCGGCACGCCCGACACGAGCGAGCTGGACATCTGCTCGACCTGGCCGGTCCCGCCGACGTCCGCCGAGCACGCGCCGCGTCCTTCGGGATTGCGGAAGCCACTGGTCGTCTCGACCACGCACGACCCGGCGACACCCCACCGGCAGGGCGTCGACCTGGCGAAGGACCTCGGCGGCGTCCTGCTCACCTACGAAGGCGTCCAGCACACGGTGTTCCTGCAGGGCAACGGCTGCGTCGACCGCGCGGGCACCGCGTACCTCATCGACGGAACGACCCCGCCGGACGGCAAGAGCTGCCCGGGGCCGTGACTACGCCTGCTGGCGGGTCAGCGACAGCTCGATCATCACGGGGCTGAGGTGCTCGTCCGGGGGTGGGATCTGCACCCACAGCCGGACGAACCGCCGGGGCAGGGAGTCGGACACCCACACCTTGACGTTCAGGTCGGCGTCGATCTGCGCGAGCACGCTGTGGGCGACGGCGGCCGGCACCCGGCCGCCGACGCGCAGCGCGGCCGCGCCGTCGACGTTCTCGCGTCCCTCGGTCTTCGCGTCGGTCACCCCGTCGAGCAGCCGCTTCAGCCCGCCGTGCGGGCCCAGGAACGCGCTCACGGTGTAGGCGTCGGGCAGTGGACCGGCCCAGGAATCGGTCAGCACGTGCGCGTCCTTCACGGTGAAGCCGAACTTCGTGTGCCCGTCCCCGTCCTGGATGTCGACCGTGCCGTCAGCGGACCCGTGGTCGTCGAGGGTCGCGTCGCCCTCGATCAGCCGGAGCGGGAAGCCCGGCAGGACGCCGTTGACGCCCGCCGCGAAGTGCACCCCCCGCACCGCCGCGAACGACTTCGCCGCCTCGCCGACCAGCTCGGACCCGGCCGGGAACGGCCCCCGCGTGTCCGGTGACCCGGTGCACCCGGCCGTCAGCAGGAGCACGAGGAGAAGGGCGAAGCGGCGCATCCCCCGAGCCTACTGTTGGCCCGATCCTTTCGGATGCTGTCCTTCCGGCCACTTTCGACGTCTCGCGCGCGCGGCGAAACTGCGTAGGTGACTGTTGAGACCCGCCCTGCCCCGAAGCTGCACCGCGCCTGGCTCATCGCCGGTGCCGCCTTCGTCGCGCTGCTCGCCTCCGCCGGCTTCCGTTCCGCCCCCGGCGTCCTCATCGACCCGCTGCACGAGGAGTTCGGCTGGTCCACGGCCACGATCAGCTCGGCCGTCTCGGTCAACCTCGTCCTCTACGGCCTCTTCGCGCCCTTCGCGGCGGCGCTGATGGAGCGGTTCGGCATCCGCCGCGTCTCGGCGACGGCGTTGTTCGTCATCGCCGTCGGCGCGGCAGGCACGGTCTTCATGAGCGCGAGCTGGCAGCTGATCCTGTTCTGGGGCGTGTTCATCGGCGCGGGCACGGGCTCGATGGCGATGAGCTTCGCCGCGACGGTGGCGACCCGGTGGTTCGTCCGCAGCCGCGGTGTCGTCACCGGCGTGCTGACCGCGGCGGGCGCGACCGGCCAGCTGATCTTCCTGCCGGTCATCGCGAACCTCGCGGTGAGCTCGGGCTGGCGCACGGCGTCGCTGGTGATCGCGATCGCCGCGCTGGCGGTCGTCCCGGTGGTCCTGCTGGTCATCCGCGACCACCCGGCCGACATCGGCACGACGGCGTACGGCGCGCCCGCCGACGCCGAGGTCGCGCGCCCGGCGTCGAAGACCGGCTCGGCCCGCCGCGCGCTTTCGGTGCTGGGCCAGGCCGCCCGCACGCGAACGTTCTGGCTGCTGGCGGTCGGCTTCGCGATCTGCGGCGCGACGACGAACGGCCTGGTCGGCACCCACTTCGTCCCGGCCGCACACGACCACGGCATGCCCCAGACGACGGCGGCGGGCCTGCTCGCCCTGGTCGGCGTCTTCGACGTAGTCGGGACGATCTTCTCGGGCTGGCTCACCGACCGCGTCGACCCCAGGATCCTGCTGGGCGTCTACTACGCGCTTCGCGGCCTTTCGCTGGCGCTGCTGCCGCAGCTGTTCACGGACTCGGTCCAGCCGAGCATGTGGGCGTTCATCCTGTTCTACGGCCTCGACTGGGTGGCCACGGTCCCCCCGACGGTCGCGCTCTGCGTCCGAGCGTTCGGCGACGCGGGCCCGATCGTGTTCGGCTGGGTCTTCGCCAGCCACCAGCTGGGCGCGGCGTTCGCGGCGTCAGCGGCCGGCCTGGTCCGCGACCAGCTCGGGACGTACAACGTGGCCTGGTACGCGGCGGCGGTCCTGGCGGTGCTCGCGTCGGTGGCGTCACTGGCCATCTCGCGGGCGAAGAAGCCCGTTCCGGTGCTCGCGACGTGACTTGGTCAACCCCGGCGCGTCGTGAAACATCCCGTTAACACGCTGTCGTTAGGGTGCGGCCATGGATCGCCAGCAGGAATTCGTGCTCCGCACGCTCGAGGAGCGCGACATCCGTTTCGTCCGACTCTGGTTCACCGATGTGCTGGGGTTCCTCAAGTCCGTCGCGGTCGCGCCGGCCGAGCTCGAAGGCGCGTTCAACGACGGGATCGGCTTCGACGGCTCGGCCATCGAGGGCTTCGCCCGCGTCTACGAATCGGACATGGTCGCCAAGCCCGACCCGTCCACGTTCCAGGTCCTGCCGTGGGAAACCCCGGAGGGCGGCCCGTACTCGGCGCGCATGTTCTGCGACATCGCGATGCCCGACGGCTCGCCCTCCTGGGCCGACCCGCGGCACGTCCTGCGCCGCCAGCTCTCGAAGGCGGCCGAAGCCGGCTTCACCTGCTACGTCCACCCCGAGATCGAGTTCTTCCTGCTCTCGACCATGCCCGACGACGGCAGCGAGCCGGAGCCCGCGGACAACGGCGGCTACTTCGACCAGGCCAGCCACGCCACGGCGACGCACTTCCGCCGCCACGCCATCGAGACCCTCGAGGCGATGGGCATCTCGGTCGAGTTCAGCCACCACGAAGGGGCACCGGGCCAGCAGGAGATCGACCTCCGCTACGCCGATGCGCTGACGATGGCCGACAACGTGATGACGTTCCGCTACGTCGTCAAGGAGGTCGCGCTGACCCAGGGCGTGCGCGCGACGTTCATGCCCAAGCCGTTCACCGACCAGCCCGGGTCGGGGATGCACACCCACGTCAGCCTGTTCGAAGGCGACCGCAACGCCTTCTACGACGCCGAGGACCCGCACGAGCTGTCGGAGACCGGCAAGGCCTTCGTCGCCGGCGTGCTGCACCACGCCAAGGAGATCTCCGCGGTCACGAACCAGTGGGTGAACTCCTACAAACGCCTGATCAGCGGCAGTGAGGCCCCGACGACCGTCTCGTGGGGCCGCGCGAACCGCTCGGCGCTCGTCCGCGTCCCGATGTATTCACCCGGAAAGGCGTCCTCCCGACGGGTGGAGATCCGTACGCTGGACTCGGCGTGCAACCCGTACCTGGCGTACTCGGTCATCCTGGCCGCCGGGCTCAAGGGGATCGAGAAGGGCTACGAGCTGCCGCCACCCGCCGAGGACAACATCTGGCAGCTGAGCGACGCCGAGCGGCGCGCCGCCGGGTACGCCCAGCTGCCGCAGAACCTGGGGGAGGCGCTGGCCGAGATGGAGAAGTCCGAGCTCCTGCCGGAAGCGCTCGGCGAGCACGTCTACGACTTCTTCCTCCGGAACAAGCGCGTGGAGTGGGACAACTACCGCAGCGCGGTCACCCCGTACGAACTCCGAACGCTCCTCCCGGTGCTCTGATGGGGCGGCGGCCGGCACTCCTCGTCCTGCTGGCCGCCGTACTCCTGCTCGTCCCCGCGGCTCCCGCCGTGGCCTCGCCGAAGTTCGACCTCGACTCCGCCGACATCCCGGCGCTGCAGGCGCGGATGACGGCCGGCCGGCTCACCGCGGTGGGCCTGACCAGCGCGTACCTCGAGCGGATCCACCGGCTCAACGGCAAGGTCAACGCGGTCCTGGCGCTCAACCCCTCGGCGTTGCGACAGGCTTCCGAAAGCGACGCCCGCCGTCACGCGCACCGGCTGCGCGGACCGCTCGACGGCATCCCGGTGCTGGTCAAGGACAACGTCGACACGCGCGACCAGTGGACGACCGCCGGGTCGCGCGCCCTCCGCAGCCACCCGGCCAAGGACGCCACGCTGATCACCCGGTTGCGTGACGCCGGCGCGGTGATCCTGGGCAAGGCGAACCTCTCCGAATGGGCGAACTTCCGCGCCGCGAAGCCGACGTCGGGCTGGTCGGGCGTCGGCGGGCAGACGAACAACCCGTACGTGCTGGACCGCAACCCGTGCGGGTCGTCCGCCGGCTCCGCGGCCGGCGTCGCCGCGTCGCTGGCGCAGGTCGCGATCGGTTCGGAGACCGACGGCTCGATCGTCTGCCCGGCCGGCATGACGGCGACGGTCGGCCACAAACCCAGCCTCGGCCTGGTCAGCCGCACCGGCGTGGTGCCGATCTCCGCCGAGCAGGACACCGCCGGGCCGATCGCCCGCAACGTCGTCGACGTCGCGCTCACGCTGTCGGTCCTGCAGGGGCGGGACCCGGCGGACCCGGCCACGCTCCAGTACCCGAACTCGCAGCCGACGGACTACGCGAAGCTGCTTCGGCCGGGTGTGCTGCGCGGCGCGCGGATCGGGTTGTGGCGGCTGCCGGTGCTCGGCCCGGCCACCGACGCGATCCTGACGTCCGCTCGGAATTCCCTGGTCAAGGCCGGTGCGACGGTCGTCGAGGTGACTCCGCCGTACCAGGACCGGCTCCTCGAGCTGGAGTTCCCGGCGCTGCTCACGGAGTTCCACCGCGACATCGACGCCTACCTCGCGACCCGCCCGGCCGGCCCGCGGAACCTGGCCGGCCTGATCGCCTACAACCGCGCGGACCCGCTGGAACGGACGTGCTTCGCCGGCCAGGAGCTGTTCGAGCAGGCACTGGCCGCGCCGCCGCCGACCGACCCCGGCTACCTGGCCGGCCGCGCCGAGCTGTCGGACCTCGCGCGGCGGTCGCTCGACGAGACCCTGGCGAAGTACCACCTCGACGCGATCGCGTCGCCGACCAACCCGCCGGCGTGGAAGACCGACTGCGCGGTGGGGGACAACGACGTGATCCCGTCGTCGACCCCGGCCGCGGTCGCGGGCTACCCGGACGTGACCGTGCCGGCGGGGTTTGCCGGACCGCTCCCGGTGGGTATCTCGTTCATGGGCGCCCGGTGGTCGGACGCCCGGATGCTCGCGCTCGCGGCGGACTTCTCCCGGGTGGCTCCGGCCCGCGTCCCGCCGGGTTACTTGTCGACCCTGCCGTCGTAGCGCTCCGGACACGCTTTGACCTGCGGCAATGGCGTTAAGTGACCCCCCTGTTCGGGACCGGTTCCAGGGCATGTAATCTTCTCTTCGTCGCCAGGAACACCGGGTCGCCCCGGGGCCGCAAGCCCCGAAGATCCGGCCGGGCCGAGCGGGTTGACACCGCGGATCGGACCGGGTAATGTTCAGCGTCGGCCCACGAGCGGCCGCCGAATCCCTACGACTAACACCGTAGGCTGAGGCATGCTCGACCAAAAGCTTTGAATATCGCTTGGAACAACTGCCGAGGATAAAGCCGCTGATAAGGCGGTGAATCCGG
>NZ_JBGDMD010000025.1:0-38231 GCF_041679295.1 Amycolatopsis kentuckyensis
GTGATGTCCCAGTGATTCGCCACATACGCCGCTGACCTGCGACGACTGACCCAACGTGGGGCAGATCTGGGGCAGACACCCTTGGCCCGCCCCACGTGGGGCGCGGCACCTGCCCCACGACGCCAGAACGCCCCGGCACAGTAGGTGTGTGCCGGGGCGTTCTGTTCGTACAGGGGCGGCCGTCAGGCCTGGTGGTCGCGGACGCTTGCGGTCAAGGCGCGCCACCCTGCCCGCGACAACCGGATCTCGCCGGCCTGAGGTGCCTTGCTGTCACGCACCCCCACCTCGACGTCGCCCGGCTGGTCCATGTCGACCTCGACGCAGTCCTGACCTTCCTTGCTACGCCTTGACTTTCGCCACCGTCCCTGTTCGTCGGGTACGGTCATGGTGTCGTCTCCTTGCTGTTGATGGCACCGGCTATCAGCTCCCGCGACTTCTCGGAGCTGATAGCCACTTCTTCCGCCCGCGCCGCGTCCTGCTGGTATGGCGCTACCTCTGGAACGTCGTCGAGGTAGAGGGCGGAAACCTTGTTCTCGAGCTGCACGACCGGTCCGCGCTCCGAGGTGTCCGGGAAGGTAGCGACGGAGAACGGCCCTTCCCAACCCGGGTTCCACGATGCCCGGTTCGGGATGATCCGGATGGTCACGTTGGGGCGCTCCGCCATCGCGAGCAGGTGGTGCAGCTGATCGATCAGCACTTCGCGGCCGCCGACCTCGGCGTGCAACACGGGCTCCCAGATGAAGGCGCGGTAGAGCAGCGGATCGCGGCGCGTGAGCGCGGCCTGACGCCCGATGCGCACAGCCACCCGGGTATCGATCGATCCGGCGGCCACGCCACCCTCGACGTACACGGCGCGGGCGTACTCGGCCGTCTGCAGCATCCCGGGCATCAGCACCGGCGCGACGTGCACGAGTTCCAAGGCGGTGCGCTCGATCTCAAGCATCGCCGCGTACTGGCCTTGGGTCTCCAACATCGGCTTGTGCCCTGACCCGCGGGCGAACTCGACCAGCGTCTCTCGAAGGTCCGCCGGCGCACCGATGGCCACCATGTACGCGGCGACGTCTTCGGGGCGCGGTTCGCGCTCCCCGGTTTCCCAACGGCTCACCGTCGGGTGCTTGAACCCCAGCGTCTCGGACATCGACCGGGCACTGCTCCCCGGCATATACGTCAGGCGCGCATCCCGCATTTGCGCACCGCGCGTCACAGCTTTCGTACCCCTGGTACCACCCATGGTCCAGAGAATACGCACACGTCCCGGCGCTTATCCGGGTGGATTCGTGTCACCCAAAGGTAGCATTGACGCCCCCTGGTACCAGGGTTCAGGATCGGTACCACCGTCCCGGTACCACCCGGTACCAGCGACACGAGCAGAACGAGAATATCGGGTCAGGGGTCGACCATGGCAGACGAGGGCTGGCGATTCGTGCGGGGCTACCGCACAACCGACGAATCGGGAACACCGACCACCCTAAAGATCGGCCTTGTTGACGTCCGGTATCCCGGGCAAGACGTGCGAGTCGAACCCGCGATTCAGGTCGACGGGAAGACGGCCCTGATCCCGCTCGAGGAGATCGGCAGCGAGGTCCCCAGCACCATTCGCCGCGTGCTCGAAGAGTGGTGGAAGCGGGAGGGCCGGTGATGTCTTGCTCGTCGCTGGTTGCGAACCAGCTCCCTTCGCCGCCGCGGGCGGCCTCTGTCCCGCGCCCGGTAGGTGCCGGCGCGGGGCCCGGGGCTCCGACCACGGTCGGAGCCCCGGCGCCGCAAGCTGACGCTCCGACGGGTCACGCCGCGGTGTTCGCGCGCGCTGTCGCTGCCGGCAACGTCTGGATCTCCGGCATCGGGGTCGGGGTGAACTCCGCCAAGGTTCTGGTGAACACCCCCGAATGGCACGGCAGTTCCGAGCTGGCGCGCGAGTTGTTCTACCACGGCCTGGGCACCGGAAAGTACGGGATCCTGCGTGCGAACGTGGTCCCGGGCTGGCGCGCGAGGGCGGGCCAGTGACCGCGCTCGACGACAGGCCACCGCGGATGTCGACCCCGCCACCGGTGGACGGCGGGTGGGAGTGGCACGAGTACGCCGACGACGGGTGGGCGCACCTCTACACCTGGCGGGAGCTGCGGGGCGAGGACAGCGGCCGCGTTGTGCTCGTGCTGCCGTGGTGCGAGACACTGCAGCGTTTTCCCCTCGCCCACTTCAAAGTCAGCGTCAGTCGGAAGAAGGTGATCCCGGGGGTCGGCCGGACGTGCCCGTGGTGCGCGCGGCAGAACGAACATCGCCGGATCGAGGTCCCCCGTGCCCGCCGATGAGCGCGACCGCGCGCTGACGAAGAAGATCCGGCAGGTTGCTTCTCGCAGTGTGGCGTTCGCCGAACTCGTCGAGGACGAGGACACCGTGATAGGCGAACTGGCGTTCGCCGAGGGGCTGACGTCGCTCATGCGGCTCTACTGGGACACCGCCGAGGAGATGATGGGGCGGGCGTCAGCCCTGTACGCCACGCACCCGTGGTCCAGCCTGACGCTACCCGGCCCGCCCATCGCGCCGCAGACCGTCGAGAGCGGCGACGACAGGACACCATCGTGACCCCCGGCCGGCGCGGCCGCCCTTCCTCCCTCGTGGCGGGCGCACCGGCCGGGTCTCCACTCCGCGGGCTCGTGCGGTGAGCCACGGGTGATCGCGGAACGCCGCCCCGGAATGGACCCCGGGCGGCACCCCCCTGCCGGGGCCGGGATCCAGGGCACAGGCGCGCCCGGCCCCGGCAGGTTCCACCAACTACCCCTACCCGACCAGGAGCCACACCGTGCGCATCCGCGCCGTCGTCTTCACGACCCACGACGCCCCGAACGTCCCGCGCCTCCAAGACGCGTGGGACCGGGCGACCGCGCTCGACGAGGGGCAGAGCGTGCACCAAGTCCTCGCCGATGTCCTCGCCGACGATTCGACGCACCACGCCGAGGTCGTCGACCTCAACGTGCCGGACGACTTGCTGCTGCCTCTGCTGCAGCGGCCCACCCCCGAGGTACCCGGCAACCTCACCACCCCCCAGGAAGGAACCCCGTGAAACTCGGATGGTGGATCATCGACACCGCGGATCCCAAAGACGACGACGACCCGCCCAAGCGCGACGACGACGAATCGTGAACCGACAGCGCGTCCGCCGGATCATCGTCGTCGTGCTGGCACTAGCCGCCGGTATCGCCTTCTTCTGGCTGGTCCTGTCGTGGTCCCCGCAGCACGCCGGCTTCTGACATCACAGTCCGGTCACGGGAGGCAACACGAACGGCGTTCAAGACGACATAGCAGCGGACCAGACGACGAGGGAGACAGCCGCATGACCGCTCCGCACAGCACCCAAGCACGGATGTCCGCTGGCGAAGCGGCCCAAGCCCGCGTGCTCGCCGACGAGGACCCGATGCTGCAGGCCGCACTCGAGCAGCTGGCCGTCACCTATTCGATCCGGAAGATCCTCCTTTGGGCGCTGGTGGCCGTCCCCGCCGTGCTGGTCGTCGTGGGGATCGTCCTCGCCGTCGTGCTGCACGTTCCGGTCGACGACACCGGAGCCGCAACGGGCGCCATTCGCTGACCTCGAACACGCCGAAAACGGCCCCCCGCACCTTCCGGTGCGGGGGGCCGTTTCGCGTGCACTGCCTAGCCGAGATCTCGGGGCGGATCGGGGATGACGCTCAGCCCGCGCGCGGCCGCGGCCTTCGTCAGGTCGTCGTCGGACAGGGCGTTCGGGACCGCCGCCACCGTGCCGCCGCCGACGACCACGCCGGCGACGCCGAGGATGGTCGCCCACGTGCCCGCGGACAGGTGCAGCCCGATCGCCTCGAGCACACCGAGGACCCCGGGCACCGCGGCGATCGCGAGCACCGCCGCGACCGCCTTCCGGAACCGCTGGTACCAGGCGACCGCGGTCGGCCAAACGCCGTGCTGCCCGGTCACTGGCCGGACGCCTTCGACGCGAGCAGCGTCAGCACGCGGTCGAGCTTGGCCGACAGGTCGGCGTTCGACTGCTTCAGCGCGGTGATCTCGCGCCCCTGCCGCAACACGTTCTGGTCGATCGCCGAGACGAAACCGGCGAGGTTGTCGAAGTGCCCGGGGAACTCCTTCGACTCGATCGACTTTCCGCGCACGGCGTCGAACGTCCCCGCCAGCGTGTTGCCGACCGGGATCACGGCGCCGTCCTGAAGCTTCATGGGATCGGTGAGCTGCATGTCCTTCTCTCCTGTCGTTGCCGAACCGCCACCACCGGCGGTGAGCTTGGCCAGCACGGCGGCGCACCGCGCTTCACTGGCGTTGATCTCGAAATGCATCGGGTCCTTGCGACCCGTGTAGTCCCCGCCCCACCGCACGCACCCCTCGGTGCGCGCCACGATGTTGCGAATCGCGGCGATCTGCGCCGCGGTGAAGTTCGCGCTCGGATTCGTGTCGAGCGGATGCTTCGGGGCGTTGAGGTCCAGCGCGGTGCCGGACGCGTGGTTGGACAGCTGCGTCGCGCCGCGAATGTCGCGGTACGCGTAGCCCCAACAGCCCGGCCACACCAGCGGCTCGACGAGCGCGTGGAACTGCTGCCCCACCCACGCCAGGAGCGCCCCCGTGGGCCCGCTGCGCAGCGACACGGCGCCGCCGGGGAGGTTGTACCGGGCGGGGCTGATCGGGGCGCTGAAACCGTTCTGGCTCGTGGTCATGGTCATCCTCCTGGGATGGGTAGTAGCGACGGCTGCGCCGTCGTCGAGCTGGCCGGAGACGGCGGGTTGGTCGCCACCACGCAGGTGTAGGTGTCGGCGGTGCCGCCGTTGGCGAGGACCACCCGCACCTGCGCGAAGGTCCCGCCCTTCGGACACAGCGCCTCGGGGTGCTCCCGCAGGTAGCTGGCGAATGCGTCCTGAATCTGCTCGGTCGTCGGCGCCGGCCCCTGCTCGCCGCGGTCGCCCTTGTCGCCCTTCGGCCCCTGCTGGCCGTCCCGCCCGGCCGCGCCGGTCGGACCCGCCGGCGGAGGGTTGGTCGCCAGGTATCCGGCCAGAGACGCGGAGATCTGCATCGGCGTCGGACCCGGCACCGTGATGGGGTTATCGGCGACGTAGCGGGCGATCCCCGCGCCGAGTTCGGCCGCGGTCGGGCGCACCGACGGAAGCGAAGCCAGCACGCGGGCCGTCGCTGCCGACACGATCACGTCGGTGTCCGACGCCTGGCCCGGATTCGGGATGGGCACCTGCGCCTGACCGCGGCGCGACAGTTCGGCGTTCGCCCTGTCCCCGGCGGTTTTCGCCGCGTCCGCCTGGCTGCGCAGGTAGCTGATCGCGGCGTCCTGGCTGTCCTGCCGGGCGTACAACCCGGACAGCGCCGGCCCGACCGTGACGGACACGATGACCGATACGATGATCGCGAGCGTGGCCATGCCGAACGCGATCCACGGCCAGTATCGGCGCCAGAACTCCCGGCTCACCTTCTCCGCGCTGTCGGCCGCCTCCTCCCGCAGCAACGCGAAACCCTCGTCCAACCGCGAGTCCTCGGCGTCGAAGTGGTCGTCATCGGTCATGGCAGCCTCCCGTCCCATCCCCGTCGGTACAACTCCTGCTCGAGCGCATCCGCCCGACGCTCAAGTGCTTCCGCTCGGCGCTCGAGCCGCTTGACGGTCCGCTGTTCGTCGCGAAGCCATTCGCGCAACACGGCCTCGCCGGACGTGGGCGCGGCCGACTTCTCCACGGTCGCCGGCGGATCGGCTGGCTTACTGGATCCGAGCCGGAGCTTGGCCTTTTCCAGCCACACCGGCGCGCGGGCGCCGATGTAGGCGATGAGGATCGCGCCGACGAGGCCGGCCAGCGATAGCCACCACGGCGATCCCGCCGGAACCGCGTCAGCAGCGACATGCACTTGACCCCCTCGCAATCCGTTTTCCTCACAGCCCCAGGTCTTTCACGAGCAGTTCCCGACCGTTCGCGCCGCCGTAGACCGTGGCGGTTCCGGTGTTGGTGAACGCCGTGATCCCGATCGTGACCAGACCCGAGAGGTTCGAGAAGCACCGTTCGAAGTGGTAGCTGTCGTTGTTGGCCCCGAGGTTCGCCACCCGAGTGAGGAACGCGTTCGAGGTCGGCAGCACCGGCCCCTCGCCCTTCTCCCACCTCATCGACACCGTCGCCAGCACCGCCGACGCCGACGCCGACATCTGCGTGTTCCAGGTGGCCACGTAGATGTGGTTCGGGTCGGCTACGAACGTGACAGCGTCGTCAATCAGGACCTTCGTCGCCGTCGTGAACGAGTCGTTGCCTGACGGCCCCGCCGAACCCATGTAGCGGTTAACGAGTCCAGAGGTGACCGTGGATCCGTTGGGAAACGCCATGATCCCCCCTACAACGCCAGCACAGCGCGACGCGTCAAGGACACCTGCGCCCCGGATGTCTGGGACTTCACCACGCCATTCGCCGACCGAACTACCGTGAACCTCTGCGGTCCCTGGAACGACGCGTCATCCACGTACCAGACCTGCGCCGCCGACGGTGTCCCAACCAGCACCGGCACCAGCTGCGCCGACGCCGCATTTGCTGGTGCGGTATAGACGTTCTTCACTTGCGTCCACGTCGCCGCGGGTACCGCGGGGAAGCTCGACGACGTCGTGATGTACACCCCGGCCGCGTCAAACCAGTTCACCGCGCACGCGAAGTTCGACGTCGCGGTGGTAACCCACACCCACACCGACACGGAGACCTGCATCCCGCCAACCACGGGGATGAGTTCGGACGCCGGCCCCACGTTCGCGGACACGCCGTCCGGCACCAGCCTCCCGGCGAAACTGCCGCTGTGCTTTTGCGTTGACGACAGCGTGAAGCTCGACGTTCCCGACGCGGTCCAGGGTGACAGCCCCGGCTCGAATGTCGGGTTCGTCAGGGCTTCCGACGTGATCGCGGTGACCGACATGTCCTCGCCGCCGACGGTGACCGGAATCGGCATTTCCGCCGGGTCCGTGGTCCACGTACACGTCGAGTCGTACACGTACATGGCGGTGGCCGTCGGCGTCATCGCCCCGGCCAACACCGAGGTTTCGGTGTCGCTCCTCCCGAGCGCCGTCGACCCCAGTACCGCGACCTGGTACGGCGCGTCCGGCGTGCAGTTGAACTCGAGGACGTGTTCAATCCCGTCGAACCGTTCGGTGTAGCCGCGGACGAGCTGCGACACCGTTCCCGGGTCCACGAACGGCCCGTTCGCGACCGTGATTCGATCGTCGAGGTTCACCGCCAGGGCATCCAACATCTTCTGCGGAGACGCGCTCAGCGGAAGCGGGGCCAGGCCGATTTGCAGCCCCGGGTAACGAGGCTTGTCGGTGGTGCCTAGGTTCAGCATCCATCCCGCGGCGTCAACGGTCTGCGAGTCGTAGGCCAGGTTCAGCGTGACCCCGGTCGCGTACCGCCCGACGCCGCGCGAGTTCGACGGATCCGTGACCGCCAGCGCGCCGGTCGTCTGCACGATCTGGTATGACGATCCGTCCTGGCGAGTGACCGTGACGTCGTTCCGAATCTCCTGGTCGTCCTCGGCCGGGAGTAGAGGTGGGATCACCCGATCGGCGTTGAAGTCCAGCACCAGCGTGGGCACCTGGTTGTACATGCTGGAACGGGCACGCTGCACCAACCCGAGCCCGCAACGACTCTCGTGCACGGAACCCTGATCGGCGTCGGCGCACTCGTCGATCAACGACAGCAACCCGTTCTGCCGCTGGATTCCCATGGGCACGCCGGCGATCGCCCCGTCCCACAAGTACTGCGTGGGAATACCGTTCTCGGTTCCGAGACGCGCGACGCGCGCGTTCGACGCCTCACCCCAGTACGCCCGGAGCTGGTCAGCCAGGGTGTAAATCGAGGTGATCGAATTCCGGATTGCCACGTGCCCGATCGCGCTCGACTTCGCTTGCCGATAGGCGTTGACGAACACGCCCTTCACCGCGCCGATCGTGCAGCTTGGCGCCGTGGCTGACGCCGCGATGCCGATGTCCTGAAATGGCTCCAGGATCGCAACGGTGTAATCGACGTTCGCGCCGTTCTGCGTCAGCTCGATCGACAGCTGCACCGGGCGCCCGTTCAAGGCGAGCGCGATGTTTCCGCTCGTGTGGAACGCAACCCGGTCCGGCCCGTAGAAGGCCAGCTTCAGCCCGCCGCCCGCTTGGTAAAAGCAGTCGATGAACGCCGCGGACCCGGTCGTCTGGATCTGCGACAGCGTCGCCTGATCGACTTCGCCTGACGCCGGGATCGACAGCAGGTAGACCATCTGGATCTGCCCGGTGGCGGAGTTCCGCGGCACCGTCCCGACCCAACGGCACGCGTTCGGCACGGCGATCTGCCCCGAACCGGGAAAGTCCGAGTTCGTCTCGAACGTCGTGTTGCCAGCGACCAGCAGCATCGGCGACCCACCGATGCCCGAGGCGATCTGCGTCGCAGATCTCCCGTCCTCCACGGGCCAGTACGCGAGATGCGGCGGTGAGATCGTCTGGTTGCCGCGCAGGTAGGGCGACTTCAGCTGCGGCTCGCCTTGCCCGATCCTGCGCCTGACCCCTGCAGCCTCCACCTGAATGAACGACTGGCCGCCGTTCGGGTCCCACGTCGCCGGCCACTCCGGCACCTCGCCGGCGAACCGGTTCGAGCGAACCTGGAACGAGTCGTACGAGAACGTCACCGGGGTGTTGGTGTTGCCAGCGCCGACGCCGGACCTGATTCCCACCCATCCCTTGGCGCGGTTCACGAGCAGGTTGCTTCGTGCCTCGACGTCCCACGCGTACGGTTCCATAGCTGCCGCAGCCCACACCTTCGCCCGCAGGTTCTGGCCTTCCTGCTGAAACCGCACGGCCAGCGGCTGCCCGGTATAGACAAGGGCCTTCGTCACGATCGCGGAAACGATGGTTCCGCTGACATGGTTGATAGAGATGGTGATCGCCTCGGCAGAGGAGATCTTCACCGCCACCAAGAAGTAGTCCGAAGTGGACAGTCCGCCGATGACCAGGTTGCACGGCTCGACGTTGCCGCCAGTAACGTTGCTGAACGGCAGCGACACAGTCGCCGACACGTCCACGTCGCCGAACAACTGACCCGCCAGGTACGACAGCCGGAATGCGCTCGTGCCGGCGATGATGTGCTTACCCACCCCGGAGTTCACGACGTAGTCGGTTCCTCCACTGCTGAAGAACGACCATGCCCCGCCGAGGTCGGCAGCACCCCACCCGGACGTGACGGTCCGGCCATCGAACGAGTCCGACGCGACCTTGCGCGCAACGCGGATCGGCTGATTTCTGCCCAGTACCGAGTAGTACGGTCCCATCGGGTTTCGCGGCGAGTACTTGCCGTTCGCGTTGTCGATGGCAAAGGTGCACTTCGACGGCGACGCCTGCCCGGTCCCCGACGTGCGGCCGCGCTCGATCACGATCTCGGGATCGGCGTACACGTCGGGGGTGATGTCCTGCCACTTGTCGCCGATGCACAGCTCGAACACGAAATCGTCGAGGATCGCCATCACAGCCCCAAGTCCTGCACGAGCAGTTCACGCCCGGTGTAGGCCGTGACGGTGGCCCCGTTGTTCGCCAAGCCGGTGATACCCACCGTCACGACACCGGACAGACCTGTGATCGTGCGCGTGAAGTGGTAGGTGTCGTTCCCCGCGGTGACCTGCGCGACCCGCGACCACACCGACGTAGACGTCGGGGTGATTGGCCCCGAGCCCGGCTCCCAACGAGCGTTCATGGTCGCCACACACGCGACGCTGGCCGACATCTGCGAGTCCCACGACACCTCGTAGAAGTGGTTCGGAATCGCCGTGAACGTGACCGTGTCCACGGACAACACCTTGGTCACCGTGGTGAACGTGTCGTTGGCGGGGGGCTGCGCAACCCCCGCCAACCGGTTCAACACCGCCGGGGTAATCGTCATCCCCGCTGGAAACGGCATCTGCCCTCCCCTACGTGAATGCCTTCTGCACGTCACCGCCGCTCTTGCGAACGGTGTCCTTCAGCCACCCGATCAGCGCCCGCTCGATCTGCCCAGAACCGCGGCCGAACTCGAACCGGTACGTCATCTGCCCGGACGCCCCGCGCGGCGCGTACTGCACGGCGGCGCCGGACGCGATCGCCTGCTGCACACGGGATTGCGCGGTGCTCTGCGGCGGGTACAGAGCTTCCCTGCCGTCGGTGGGGTCGCCGCGCCACCCGGCCGCGTACAAGCTGTCCCACGTGCTCTGTGGGACGGAGCCGTATTCGACCGGCCCGCCGTTCGCGAATCGGCGTAGACCGCCGGCGTTGATGAACCGCAACAACGGTTCCGCGATAGCGGTGTCCTGCGCGTTCACGACGAACTCGCGGTTGGCGACGCGGACCGGCCCGCGGGACGACATCGCGACGATGCTGTCCGACGTGCCGGTGCCGGGACCGTGGAGCTTCCCGCCGCCCCGGATGTCCAGCGGCACGATCGGCCGCACGCCGCCGGCCGCCAGCCGCGGCACCGACTCGATGGCGCCGCCGCGCGCGTAGCCGACGAGCCCGCCCTTCGCGAGCCGGTTCGCCGCCGCGCCGAGCCCGGATGTGGACGGTGCGATGTAGACACCGCGGATCGTCGCGGTCCGGGTTCGAGCCGCGTTGTTCAGCTGCGATTCCGCGGCCGCTACGTCCGCCTTGGCGTGCACCTCGGCCCACGTGCCGTCCGCGTTCTGCTTCCACACCCGCACCTGCCCGTTGGCCGGGTTGATGTCTGCGTAGGTGTGCGTCACGGCGCCGGTGGCGTCGGTCGTGGCCTTCCACTGCCGGACCATCCCCGTTGCCGGGTCCACGGTGGTGTAGGTGGTCGTGTTCCCGACCGTCTGCGAGGTGACGTTCTTCCAGTCCGTCACCGCGCCGTCCGCGGGCGATGTGTTCGCAAACACGGTCGCGGTGGCGTTGGTGTTGCCGACCTTGTCGAGCAGGTCCTGAGCGGCCTTCCGGCCCGGCTCGGTGTTGGCGAACACCGCGAACTTCCCGTTCGGCATCTTCACCACGGTGTCGCCGAGTTCGCCGAGCGCAGCGATAGCCGGGTCGGTCAGGGCATCCATGACGATGCCCTTCTCGGCCGGCACCGCGGCGAGCTTCGTCATCACGTCGGTCAGCTGCGCTTGGGTCTGCGTGTCGCCCTCGAGCCCCAGCTTCGTGATGACCTTCGCCGGGACCATGCCGTAGTGGTCGAGGACCCGCCCGATCTGGTCGTCGGTCAGCCCCAGTTGGTGCAACTGCCCGGCGAACGCGTCGCGCATCGCGTTCAGCTTCGGCGGGATGTCGTTCAGCGGAGTGCCCGCCTCCCGCAGGGACTGCGCGTACGCGGCGAAGTCGTTCGTCTGCTGCTCGATGGTCGACTTCAGCTTCGACCCCGCCTCGGAGGCGGTGTTGATCGCGCCCGACGAGTCGACGATGTCCTTCGAATGCTTCTTCAGGTCGAGCTTTTCGAACCCGTCCTTGATGCCGCGAAGGTCGTCGTTCCACTTCTGCAGCGCGTCCTCGACACTCGGGGTCTGGCCGGCCATCTCCCGCATCACGTCGATGATCGCTTTACCCTTCGACGCGACGTCACCGCCGGCGTTGTTCAGCGCCTCGAACGCCGTCTGCAGGTCGGCGACGCTGGCCTGCGCCGCGATCATCGCCGGCGTCATGCCGCGCGCCGTGATCGACTCGACGAGCCGCAGTCCCGATTCCAGCTCCGCAGCCTTCTTCGCGCCGGCGTCGGACGCGTCGGCCTGCTGGTTGATCGCCCGGACGTTCTGCAGCGTCGTGACCAACTCGGCCTTTTGCGCGTCGGTCAGGTCCAGCGACGCCATGCGCGTGGCGGTCATCTTGTCGACCACGTCGGCCGCCGAGCCGCCCTGCTTCACGTAGGCGTCGGCCTGCCGCAGCACCATGTCCGTCACGTCCCCGCCGACCTGGTGAGCCTGCACGAGCCGCGTGAGGTAGCCGCGGAAGTTGTCGTTGACGGTCCGCACCGCGTCGCCCTGGCCGAGCGCGGCCGCCGACACGGTCGCCATCGACACGCCGAGACGGTCGTTGGACAGGAACGCGTTCTTGTCGCTCAGCGCCTTCAGCGCGGTTTGGCGCACGTTCTCGCCGATGACCCCGTTGTCGCGCCGGTACGCCTCGGTCATGTCCTCGATCGCCTGCGTGTGCTGGGCGGCCCGCTGAGCGGCCTCGGCTTGCTTCTGGCCGATGAGACCGAGCAGCATGGAAAACACGCCCACGGCGACGGTGGCCGGGGTAAAACCGGCCGCCAGGCTGCCAAGCCCGGTCACGAACTTCCCGCGGATCCCCTCGGCGTTCTTGATCTCCTGGCCCATGCCGCGGAAGCCGTCTCGGACGTCAATGCCGAACTTGCTCGCGATCATCGATCCCGCGGCGAGAGATCCGGTCACTTGCCCGACTTCGGCCGGGAGCATCGACACCAAGGACAGCAGCAGCCGCAGCATCGACACCGTGCCGGTGCCGGTGTTGGTGAAGCCGGACAGGAACCCGATGACGCTCGAGCCCTCGTGGGTCATGTCGACGAGTCCGCCGGTGACCTCGTCGATGATCACGTGGAACGACGAGAGCGGTCCCGCGCTGCCGGTGGCGAAGTTCGCCAGGAGGGTGCCGAGACGCGCCTCAAGGAGAGCGATCGACCCACCGAAGATGACCAGTCCCTGCCGGGCGCCCTCGGCGCCGGCGGATGCGTTGATGAAGAACTCCGAGAGGCCGTCGCCGGCTTGCGCGGCGAGGCTGTGTACGCCCTTCAGCGGCGCTTCCGACTCGCGGACGGCGACGACCATCCCGGGCATCGCGTTCTCGGCGAAGTCCGTCACCGATCCGGACAGCTCCCGGACCGCGGCGCCGGACCCGTCCACGGCGGCGCGGACGTGGGGCTCCAGTCGGTCCCAGGCGTTGCCGGCGTTGCCGAGTGCGTCGATGACGTCGCCCTGGATTCCGGCGCCCATGTGATTGACGTCGTCGAGGACGTGGTTCGCCATGTCCTTGGCTGCCGACTGCACGTCGTCGCTCGAGGAGATCGCGTAGATGCCGAGCGCGGCGAAGCCGGCAGCAGTGCCGGACAGGATCGCGCCCACGCCGGCTGCCCCGACCGCGGCCGCCGCCGGAAGCCCGACGGACAGGCCGGTGAACTTCAGCGCGTCGAACTGCGCGTTCGTGCGTGCCGCCAACCGCGACATCTGGTCGTCGACCTTCTTCGACGACCGTTCCGACTCCCCCGCCGCCGCCTTCTGCGACTCGACGAACTTGCGGTTCGCCAGGGTGACCCGCTCCACCGCGGACTCGTGCTGTCGGTGCGCGCGGGAAAGGTCTTCCTCGGCCGCCGCGAGCTGCGACGCCGACGCCTTGCCGCTCGAGCGGACCTCGTTCAGCTTGGCCTCTGCCACCCGCACGCGGCCCGCCGACGCCTCTTCCTCGTCGAGCGCCCGGCGCAGGTCCCGCGCCGCCTTCTCCGCGTCGCGCGTCGCCGCCGACGAGCCCTTCATCTTCGCGACGTAGTCGGCGATGTTGGCGCGGAGGTTCACGTTGACGGTGCGCTCGGTCACGGGCCCTCCTTCCGCTTGTCCCTGGCTGGCCACATGACGTAGCTGTCCGGGTGGTAGATGTCCGGCTCCTCGTAGTACGAGTCCCGCTGTGCGTTGACCGCTTTGCAGCGGTGGCAACGGATCGGCGGGTCCGCGACGTACTTCCCCTCGGCCTCATCGGCGGTGGTCTCAGGCAGCCACCCGCCACACCCGTGACAGGTCTCGGCCTGCACCTGCAGCATCGCCAGCACGAGCGCACGCTGTTCGTCGTCCCACTCCACCTCGCGCGTGGTGACCGTCCGGACCAAACGGCCCTTGCGGTACCGGTGCTCGGTGATCTCGCGCGGCTCCCACCCGGAGAACCGTTTGTGCGAGATCCCGAGCCGGATCGCGGCTTCGACGTCCGTTCTCAGCCGGGGATTGTCTGCGAGGCGGTGAACGAGAAAGGGACGCTGATGTCGTTCCGGTTCAGCGCCCACACGGTGTTTTCGATCTGCGCGTACTGCGCGTCGGTGATCACCTCGAGCAGCGCCGCGAGGTCGTCGGGCTCGAGGGCCGGGCTCACGAGGCTGAGCGGGATCAGGGCGGCGAAGAACGCCGGGCCGTTGATGCCCATGCTCTTGTCCGCGGCGTTGTCCTTCCGCGGCGGGTGCGCCGCCAGCAGCTCGAGCCACGCCGTGCGCTTCAGCGCGCGGAACCGGAGGATGATGGTCGACTCGGCCATCTCCTTCTCGAGCTGCTTGACGCGCTCGGCCAGTCGGGTTTCCTCGGGGTTGCCGGCGAGGGTGTTCGACTTCTGCGACTTCACCGCGATCAGCTGCCGGTCAGCGTCTTCCCACTCGGCCTGCAGGTCACCTCGCACGCACAGCGGGACGGTCTTCTCCGGCAGCTTCGCCGAGGCGATGAGCGCCTTCAGGTCCTTGCTTTCCACGGTCTTCTCCCAGCTCCCCAGCTCCAGGTATGCGAAAGCGCCGCCGCGGCCCGAGCTGGGGGGTGAGCCGCGACGGCGCGTCAGGGGGAAGGGCGTCAGGCGACGACGGCGTCCAGCACCGGCGCCGCCGTGTTGTAGCCCTGCGACATGAACTTCTCGACGCCGTTCGCTTCGGGCTTCAGCATCCGGCGCTGCCCGAACTTCACCGGGTACACCTCCGGCTTCTGCCCGATGGTCCACGCCGTCGTGTACGCGACACCACGGCGCACGACCAGGTAGCCCGTGAGGCCGCGCAGCAGCGTCGTCCACGCGACGTCCTGCGCCGGGACGTCCTTACGAACACAGGTCAGCTGGATCGTCGTCTTCGACCGGCCCGGAGACTCCGAGTGCGTGGTCTCGGACAGCTTGTCGGCCGTCACCGTGTCCTCGTCGGTGTTGATGTCGAGCCCATCGCCCATGATCAGGCCCTCCAGGCTCGTGCCCGCGTTGAGCTCGGCGACGGTCGGCGCGGCCGGGTTCGCGATCGCCGGGACGAACGACACCCTGTTGTTGCCGTCCGACAGCATGTCGGCCATGGTCTACTCCCTACTTCTCGGCCGACTCGGTGTCGGCGGACTCCTCCGGCGCCTTGCCGGCGGGCTTCTTTCGGCCGGCCACCTCGGGCCGGGCCGGGACGGGGTCTTCGCCGACCCCTGCGGTCTGCTCGGGGTCGAGACCGTTGATGGCCACCCAGCCCGGGTGCATCCCGAACTTCAGACCCTCGTCGGACAACTCCGCGACGTGGCCGGTCTCTTCGTGTTGCGCGAGCACCAGTTCCGGCATGACTCAGCCCCTGAACGCGTAGAAGTTGACCGACGCCGTCGCCGACGCGGTGAGCCACGCCAGCGCATCCGACGGCTGCGCCAGGTCGGCCGGAATCGGGCCGATCACGGCGACGCCGGCCGCCGGGACCGGAACGCTGGTGATCGGCGGCAGCGTCTGGCCGTACTTCGGCGCGTTGGGGTCGGCCACGTTGACCGTGATCGACGCGCCGCCGCCGTTCTGCACGAAGACGTAGGTGCCGGCGCCGGAGTCGCCCGGGGCGACCTTGTCGGGGCCCGCCGTTGCCGGGGTCGCGGTCAGCACCGTCCCCGAGATTTTCGCCTGTGCGCGAGTGATGGTTGCCACTGTCAGTCCTTTCGGGACACGAGTTCGTAGATGTCCACCGCGTACATCGGGTGGAGATTGGCGTCAGGCAGCGTCACGTCCGTGTCCGCCTGCAGCGGAACGTCGGTCGGAACTCTCCGGATTCGGTGGCAGGACCAGCCGGCGACCACCGGGCGCGCGCCGAGCAGCAGCGCGCGTGTCTTGTCCACGACGGTCACCGCCGAGTCGTCGGTCAGCCCCACCGAGTTGACCTGGAACCGCAACGTCAGCTCGTCCGGATCACCGGACAGCTTGGTGTCGTCGTCGGTCCCGGTGCCGAGGAACAGCACCCAGTACGGAAATTCGGGCTCCGCGGACACCTGTCCACCCGGGTAGCCCGGGATCGTGGTCATCAACGGCTCGAGCAGGGCCTTCACCGCCGCACGGTGCGCGGCGACCGGGCCGGTCACAAGATGTCCTCGGCGACGTCGGCGAGGTAGTCGACGAAGCGCTGAGTCTCCCGCCGCAGCGGTGACTCGAGGTCAAGTTGTGGCGCGTTCTTCGACGTTCCGAAGTACAGGATGTTGCCCAACGGGCCCTGCACGCGGCTCTTGTCCGGCCCGATCTCGGCCTCGAACTCGCCCGTCATGTCGAAGGAGATCGACAGCGGAAACAGGCGGTAGGTCGGGTGCCCGGCCGCGTCCTGCCGGAGCCCGTTCTTGATGTTCAGCGCGCCGCGCTCGACGACCTTCCGGATCTCCGGCCGCTTCTCCGCCGGGACGGCGTCGAGATCGTCCGCGAGCCGGGCAAGCTCGTGGGTGTCCACTGTGGCCATCTCACGTCACCTCCTCCACGATCGGGCGGAACGCCGTCGCGTACGACTTCCGGTCGCCCGACCTGACTCGGAACACCCGGCCCACGTTCGCCGGGTCGCCCGGACACTCGAGGATTTCCGCGACCATCCCTGTCACGACGCCCTCGGTCCCGTCGACCGGGAGCTTCAGGAACAGCGGGTTCACCGTGTAGACGCGATCGCCCGCGTTCGGTGTGGACGCCGCTGGCTGCTGCGACTGCAGCTTGCACCGGCCCTGGTACACCGGCGCCCCGTAGACCGGCTGGACCTTCCCGGTCTCCGGGTCGGGGTCACCGTGCCCGGTGACCGCTCGAATCACGCAGGTGTCGAGCATCTGCGCTTCTGCGGCTGCCCGGCCGGCCATCACGGCTGAAAGGGCGGTCACGGAGCACCCCAGGGCACGCCGAGGGGAACGCTGTACGCGCCCGCCGCGGGAGACGCCTGCGGGGCCAGCAGCGCCCACTCGTCGTCGGTGACGAAGATCGACCCCTTCGCGGCGTCGGCGTTGAGCCGATACCGGTAGTCGTCGATGTCCTCGGACACCTTGCCCTCGGGGTTGCGGACCTTGCGGATGACCGATTCGCGCTCGACGTAGACGAGCGCTTCGACGTCGAGCTGATCGGCGGCGATGAGCGCGGCCAGGTCGCCGAGCCGCGCCCGGATGATCAGCTCGACGTCGGACAGCCATTGCTCGACTTGGTCGCCCTGCAGGCTGCCCGCTGCGATGGGCCGACCGAGGCTCTTCACCACGTCCTCGAGCGTTGCGTATGCCACGGCCGGCCCCTTCCGATCAGGACGCGGTGGTCTCGCCCGTGTCGATGTTGTGCGTCACGGTCACCTTGCTGCCGTCGGGCCGGGTCGCCTCGTACTTCTCGATCCGGTGTTCGCGCTCGAGCTTCGGCTTCTCCGGCGGGGCGACGGGCTTCACCGCGTTGACGGTGCCGACCGCGATCGCCTCGTCGCCGGGCTGCGGCGGGACCGACACGGCGATCTCGGTCGGGTCGGTGGTGTCCGCCGGGCCGTCGCCCGGGGCGGTGACCGACGGCTTCGTGACGTCGTTGTCGAGGGTGGTCTTCGCCTCGGTGGGCTTCCTCTGAACCATGCCTTCTTCTCCTGTCAGCGGATGGGAACGGGGACGTACACCTGCGCGACGACGCACGCGTGTGCGTCGTCGCGCTCGTCGTTGACGACCTGGCACGCCGCGATCGCGGCGTGCAGTTCCGGGACGAGTTCGCCGACCCGACGGCCCTTGGGGTCGCGGATCTCGTAGCGCAGGGCGTAGCTCGAGCCCTTCACGACGCGAGCACGCCGCGCAGGCGCGCGGCCGCCTTGCCGCCGAACAGGGCCAGACCGCAGTAGAACTCGATCCGGGTCCGGTACACCGGCTGCGACTGCAGGAAGCCGAGGTCGTCGACCATCACGCCGCCGTTGGTCAGGCCGGTGACGGCCTGGTCGCCCTCGTCGTTGCCGTACTTCACGGCGTAGACCGAGGACGCGATGTTGCTGGTGCCCTGCGTCTCGGTCTGCGGCAGGATCGGTGCGCCGGCCGCGGTGTTGCCCGGGTCGAGCATCGGGATGCCGTTCCACTGCACGATGCGCTTGCCGGTGGAGTCCTCGCGGACGGTCTCGACGCCGCCGAGCCGGCGCCCCGCCGACTTCGTCTTCGCGATCACCGAGGCGTTCGCGTAGATGGCTCCGTTGTCGCCGGTCAGGCCGGGAACCTGCGCGACGAGGGCGTCCAGCGCGTCGAACCACGCCTGCGCGTCGCTGCCGCCGTTGCCGAGGACCGGGGCTCCGTTGGTGCCGGCGTCGATGACCTGCGCGCCGGTGAGGCGCTTCTTCAGGCCGTCGAACGACTTCGAGTCGACCGTGACGTCTCCGTTGAAGAACGTGTCGGAGAACTTGTAGGACGCGGCCTTGACCTTCATCGCCGTCTGCGTGGCGCGCTGGTCGTTCAGGTTGCCGCGGGTCTGCACGATGAACCGGTCGACGTCGGCGTCACCACCGAGGATGACCAGCGACTCGGACTTCTGGTTCACCGTGCCGGTCGACTCGGTGTACGCCTCGTTCACCGACCGGAACGCCACCCCCGGAAGGGTCGCCTCCTCGTTGTAGGCGTACGCGTTGCCCTCGATCGACATCAGCGGGATCCGGTCGAGGATCGCGTTCGCCTGCACGAAGGTCTCGATGACACCGCGCTGCAGGGAGTTCTGCGACAGCAGGGCGGCCTGGGCCAGGGTCACAGCCATGGCTGCTCTCCGTTCTGTTTCGCCCGGCCGCCTCTGCGGCCCGGGGGGTTACTTGTTGTGGGGACTGGCCGCGTACGCGGCCTGCAGGCGCGCCATGCCCGGCGCGACTTCCGTCGGAGCACCGCCGCCGACGCCGATGCCGGCGGAGCCGGGCGGCGCCACGGGAGGCGTGCCGTCCTTCAGGAGGTACGCCTTCGCTTTCGCGATCTCTTCGAGCCGTGCCTTCACCGCGGCCTTGTCGACCACGCCGCCGGCTTCGACCTTCACCGACTTCAGCGCGTCCTCGCCGTACTGCGCGAGCGCGTCGGCGGGGTCGCGGAATCCGAGTTCGGCGGCCGCGGCGCGAACCTCCGAACTCACCAGGACCTTGTTCGACTCGGCCCGGACGGCGTTTTCGGTCTCCTGCTTCGCCGCAGCCACCGCCCGCTCGAGGTCGGTCTGATTCGCCGCCGCGGCGGCGTCGGCCTTCGCCTTCAGATCGTCGTAGTCGGCGAACTTCGAGAGCCGCCCGGCGATGATCCGATCCACGTCCGCCTGCGTGAACTTCTTCTCGTCTGCAGCCGGGGCCGGAGCGGGCGGAGCCGGGGCGGGCGCGGGCGCCGGAGCGGGGGCCGGAGCAGGCGCGGGGGCGGGCGGCGCGGGGTTGGGGTTGGTCATGCTCGTGTCCTTCACCCGCTGAGAGCGCAGCGGTCACGCACACCCCGGAATCGGGGGAACCGTTGGGCTACAGGATGTAGCCGTTGAGGCGCAGCAGTCGGAGGTAGTCCTCTTTGCTCGTCGCCAACTGCTGAATGGACTCCGGCATCAGCCGCGGGATCTGGACACGCTGCCGGGTCACCCGCCGCTGCACGGCGCCGCTGCGCGAAAGCCGGCTCACCGTCTCCGCGGTCTCGCCCTGCAGCCGGGCGCCGCGCGCGATCAGCCGCTGTCCGGCCAGCCCCCGCCGAGTCGTTCCCTCGGTGGTGACGAAGATGTCCCGCCCGAACACCCGGGTCGGCGTAAGCCGCCCCGAGCTGATCGCGCGCTTCTCGTCGGCGGTCAACCGTGCCGCTGGCGCAAGTCCTGATGCGCCGCGGCGGGCGTTGACAACCTGCGCGATGTCCGCACCGGCTCGGATCGCCTCCGCCCCGGCCTTCGTGAAGATCCGGTCTTGGTCGGCCGCGTTGAGGCTGTCGAAGTAGCCCCTCGGCGACACCAACAGATCACCGTCGACCGATTCCGGGGATGGAATGTGCCTGCAGTCGCAACCCGGGTGCCGGAGGAACGCCGTTGACGATCGGTAGACCTTTCCGGCCAGCAGCACGCACCTTGAGCACGACGGCGGGTTGAGCATCCGCACGTAGGTCGAGATCGGGCGCACCGCCACCTCGAGCCGTTCCGCCGCTCGGCCAGTGTCCGACAGGACCGTCCCGACGGCCTTCGACAGCCATTCGCCCGAACCGCGCAGCGCCTGCCGCGCGGTCTCTCCTTCGCCCACCCGAGTCTTCGCCCGGATGATCGCTTGGTACAGCAGCGAGTCGAGCGCACGCCCGTCGCCCGCCACCCCGATCAGCGGCGCGGTGGACACGCGCGCGATGGCGTCGGCCGCCCGAACCTGTCCGGTCTCGTCCAGCACAGCCGGGATGTAGTCCGCGGCCTCGCGCGCCATCTCGCGTTGCCCCTGCACGACCGTGTCGAACAGCTGCGCGGCGATCCGCGAGTAAGAGACCTCGAAATCCGGCGTCATGCGTCGCCACGACCGCAGCACCGACCGCACCGTCTTCCGGTTCGTCGACCGCTGCGAGCGCCCGTACTCGTCGGCCGCAGACGGAAGCGCCTGCAGCATGGCTAGCCGCCCGCCGGCGGCAGTTGCGGCACCGGGGGGTTGTCCTTGGCGTCGAGGCTCTGCAGGTACGGGTCCTGCTCTTCGGCCCGGACCATGTCCATCCACCGCGACACCTTCTGCGGCGTCGCACCCGGCAGCATCTCGAACGCGCCTTCACGCGGGAAGCCCTGGCCGATCAGCTTGGTGATCGCATCGACGATCTGCGCGAAGCTACGTGCCTCCGCGTCGGCCCAGATCACTTCCGACGACAGGTCCGGCTCGTTCTCGCCGCGCGCCCTGTTGGCCAGCCGCATCACCTGCTCGAGCGATTCCCCGCACGACCGCTTCAGATCGTCCACCAAGGACGCCAGCGTTGATTCCGCGGCCGCCAGCGCGTCCCCGGACAGGTTCGCCAGCCGGTTCAACAGGTACTGCGGCGGGATCTGGCCGGTGGCGAACAACGTGGTCATGAAGTCGCCAAGCACGGTGATGTAGTTCTGCAGGTTCGACTCCGGCAGGTCGAACACCTTCGTGTCCTTGCCGGGGAACACCAACGCTCGGTCGACGCCGACCCGGCCCGGCGAGGACAGGGCCGGCTTCTTCTGCCCGTTCGTGTCGAGAACGAAGGACCCGTCGGTGTTCTTCTGGTAGATGACGTTGCCGGCGTTGTCGCGCAGCACCGGGTCATAGCCGGTGAATACGCGCTGCCGGTAGGCCGAGAACTGCATCGCCAACAGCGTGTTGAACCGGATGGTGTTCAACGCGTCCTGCTGCGGCATCAGCGGCACGATCGCGGGGAACGGCACGCCGTCGCCGTCGGGCTTGTTGTCGAACGGCACGAACGGCACGGCGCCGAGCGGGTGGGTCCCCGAGTCGACGATCGTCCATACGCCCCAGCCGGTCCGGCCGCCCTTCTCAAACCGGACCCACGTCGAGCTGTCGTACACGACGGCGACTTCGCGAGTACCCGAGTAGCCGCCGGGTAGGATCAGGGCGTTCGTGGTGACGTCCTGCACCGTGAACGTCTTGACCGCGTACAGCGGGGTGAACGGGTCTTCCGGATCCATGCCGATGTGGACTCGCCGACTGGACTCCACCCGGATGTACGGGGTTTTCGGGTTCTTCGTGTTGGGCCACACCGACATGACCCCACGCCCGTGGGTGACCATCTCCGTGTAAACGATGGCCTGCCGCGCGTCGAGCTTGTTCGGCTGCCACACCTCGTCCCACGCGGCTTGATCCGCGTCACCCTTGCGGCCGGTGCGGAAGCCCTCGGCCCGCAGCCGCTGCACCGGCGCGCCCATCGCGATGTCGAGCACGTTCGCGATGGCCTGTTCCCGCAGCGCCATGTACTCGTCGTTCACGCCCTGCGGCGCGTACGGCAGGTCCTGCACGCCCTTGCGGTAGTTCTCGCGCCGGGTCCAGTCGGCCTGCTTCTTCTCGATCTCGTTCAGGCCGGCCATGAGGTAGGTGCGTGCGATGTTCGCGTCCACGGCGCCCCCTCTCAGCTGAAGCCGTACATGGTGTGGGAAATCCCGTCGGTCTCCGGCTCTGCAGTCAGCGCGTCCGCGCGGGCTTCGTACGCCAGCGCGTCACCAACGACAGAGTCGATCTTCCGGCTGGAATTGGGGTGTTCCTTGGCCACGAGCCGGTGCGGGCCCTTCTTACGGACCTGCGCGTTGCCGTAGTGCTCGATCGCCAGCGGATCGCCGTCGTGCCAAATCTCGCCGACCTTCAGGCCGGTGTGCAGCCGGTCCAGCGCTGCGGCCATCTGCACGTCCCGCCGGGTCTCCCACGCGACCACGCGGTCTTCGCCGAACTCGTCGGCGAGATCGTCGATGTCCGACCGCCACTCGTGCGGGTCGAAGTAGCCGCGCTTCACCCGGTACCGGCGGTAGGTCTCCCGGATCGTCGCCAAGACGTCGCGCCGAGGGACCTCCCAGCCGATGCCGTCGATGCCGGCCGGCTTCGGCCATGCCCCGATGCGGAACAGGAAACCGTCCGACATCCGGCAGCCGCGAAGCACCGTGGTGTCGTCGTTCAGCGAGCCGTCGAACCCAACGGTGATCTCCTCGCCCGGCAGCACCACCGCCATCGGCCGGGGGCGCGTGTCGCCCTCGAGCGGTTCGGCGATCACCGACTGCCGCTCGTAGACGTCCTTCGCGATCCACGCGTTCTGCCCCGACATCGGCCGGTTCAGGTAGTAGCGCGCTGCCGTCGCCTCGTCCGCGCACTTGCGCGGGTCCTTCATCGTGGCGTAAACGGCCTCCGGGTCCATCCATCCGGTCTTCGGATCCATCGCGGCGCCGTACACCTGCTTCAGCTGCGCGATCGTGTGCGCCTTGTCGTTGATGTCGATCCGGCCTCTGGCCTCGCGGTGGTCCACGAAAACCGACGCCGGCAACTCACCCTTCCGCCACGCGGTCAAGGTCTCCTCGAACACCGACTGCTCACCCGGCCGGTACGCGGTCGACGTCTGCAGCGCCCACGGGTCCGCGATCATCCGCTTAGGCAGGTTCCGCATCACCGTCGCGTACATCGCCTTCAGCTCCCGCAACACGTACAAGTGGGACTCGTCGGGCACGACGAACGTTTCCTTGCCGCCGTCCTTCGACGCCGAGCCCGACGTGCACGCCCGGATCTCTCCGCCGTCGGGCAGGTACACCGCCGATGCCGACTGGTACTTCCGGATCCCCGTCGAACCGCCGTAGATCTCCGGATGGACGTCCGGGCCCCACTCGCCGGCGATGAACGCGATGTTCTCGAACGTGTTCCCGGCTTGGGACTCCTCGGTCGCCAGGCACTTGATCAGCGGGGACCGGACCGGCCGGCCGACCGGCTGCCCGTTCGCGTCCCAGCCGTCGAAACGGACCGGCGCGAACCCCTCGGCCGTGCCGATGTGCCCGGCGATCTCCGACTTCGACCGGCCCTTCGGGCGCGACAACACCGCTTCCTGGTAAACCCGCCGTCCGGTGACGGGGTCGATCCGGTAGCACTCGATGACGAAGTCACGAATCTCGTCGTCGTAGTCCAGCGGCTCACCCTGGACGTCGCCAGGCCCGTGGCAGCAGTACGCGTGGATCCAGTCCAGGACCTCGTACCCCAGGGAACACACGTGCCCGTCGAACAGCGGCCCAGACCAGCGCTTCACGTCCCCGATTTCGCGGCGCGCGCCCGCTCGAGCGACGACACGACGCCGGCGCCGCGCGTCGGCGACGATCCGCGCTGGACCTGCGGGCGTTTGCCGGTCGCCTTGTCCGGCAGCCGCAGCGCCACGATCAGTTGCTTCAGCGCGTTGCCCTGCTGCCGTGCCTCGACCCACGCAGGGTGCGCGACCGGCTGTCCCTTGCCGTTGTCCAGCATCACCGGCTCGGTCCGGCAGATGTCGTCGAGCAGGTCGAGCCGGTCTTTCGTCCGGCACGCCTCGACCGCCATCTGCCGGGCCGGATTCAGCTCGTCCGACAGCGACGCGTCCTGCGTCAACAGCGACTGCCACAGCGCCCGGCCGCCCTCGGCCAAGCCGTACGGAACGGTGCTCTCCACAACGGCCTCCCTCGCGCGCGAGTGCTTAGCGGTGTCTGGACTGCGAGAGACCTCCCCGGCGGTCCCGGAGTGATCGACTCCGAGGGGGTACCCCCCAGGGGTGTCGAGGGCCGGTGATCATCTCCCGGCGCGTGGTCGGCGGCCGTTGCTCACCAACATCACGTCATCGCGCGTTCCACCCACCCGGCTGCGCCCCCGCCGTGTCCGTCGAGTGGCAGCCATGGCACAGGCCGCGCCCGTGCGCCGGGTCGTTGGCGTCGAGGCCACGGTGCACCAGCTCCCGACGACTCAGCGGCCAGTGGTCCGCGTGCACCGACGGATGCTGACCGCATCGGGTGCAGACCGGATCGCGCTCGAGCACGCGGGCCCTGAACCGTGCCTCGTGGTCGTGGTCGTACCCGCGCTGCCTCGCCCCGCCGCGCGCCCGGTCTGCAGTGCGGCGACAGTCAGGGCACCGGCTGGTCCCCCGTGGCACCAGCACCGGGCAGCCGGGTCGTGAGCATGGCTTGCGTGCCGGCAACTCAGCTGCCCCCGCTCAGGTGTCGATGTGGGCGGTGCGCTCGAAGTAGTCGGGCGGCCGCTGCTGCGGGTGGACGATGAAGGTGTTGCCGTCGCCCGGCCGTGCCTCGGTGGCGCGCATCGCGGTGCGCCAGCTGGCGTGCCGAGTGACCGTGGTGGCACCGGGCATCCCGAACCCGTAGGCGCGCTCGAAGCGCAGCCAGCGGCCGTCTACCTTGCGGATGGTGTGGCGCTTCACTGGCACCTCCCGGCACGCGTGACCCGGGAGCGCGACGCCGCGCGAGGTAGGCGCACGGCGTCGCGCTCGACCGGGGATACGAGGAAACCCCCGCTGGCCGGTGGCCGGGCGGGGGTTTCGTGCGGGCACAGCTCCGCGTGGTTTGTCACATTAGGCGCCTCGACAGGCACCTGTCAAACGGCGGTGGTCACGTCGATCTGCTCGAGCACGTCGGCCAGCCGGTACCGGCCGTGCTCGTCCGGGGTGATCTGCCCGCGGCAGCGCCACTGCCGGACGCGTGTCGCCTTGACCGGGCTGCCCCACTCGCGCGTCTCGCGCTCGATCTCGGCCGGCGTGAGCCACGTCGACTCGACGTACTCGCGGGCGGCGTGCACCGACTCGGCGCGAGACAGCCACTCGCCGCAGTGCTCGCACTGGCCGGCGACCCGGTCGAACTCGCACGCCACTGGCTGCCCGCATGGGCACAGGCCAAGCGGCACCATCGTGGGGTTCTCGATCATCCGCATTGCCTTCGCTTCCAGCTCGAGGTACTCGCCACCCAAGGGCAGCCCGTCCCACAGCAGGTCACGCAGCTCGAGCGCGTCGAGGTTGATCGGGGGCGCCGAGCTGAACCCGGACTTGGTGCCGATCGCACCCGGCCCGCTCGTCACCGCCGTACGGGCCACCACGTGGTTGAGGAATTCCAGGACCTGACTCAAACGAACGCTCCCGCCTACCTTCGGAAACACTGGTCCCGATCATCGTAACCGGCAAAACGGGTACGCCAGTTAGGCGACAGCGTGCGCGCTGACCACTCCACGCGGCACCGCGGAGCAGCACGAACGCCCGTCGCCTACCCTCGATGCATGGCCGGCTCCGAGTCGTTCTCCGTGACCGTGATCGAAAGCGACCACGGGGCGCCGACGCTGTTCGTGCACCGCCAGAATCACGAACTCGCGAAGTGGACGACGTTCAGCGCCGGCGACGACCACGACGAGACGTTGAGCCGGTTGGGGTTCGAGCGGTTCGGCGAGTGGTCGACCGACGCGCACGGGGCGCGCAGCTGCGCGGCCCGGCGCGCCGAGTAGCCCTACTTCCGCTCGTCCCTGGTGCCGGGTGACGGGCCGATCTCGAGGCACCGGGGACAGTCCACCGTCTTGCCCTCCCCCTCAAGCACGAACCGGTGGGCACGCTGGCCGCACCGGGTCGTCAGCTGCACCATCGGCCCCGGGTCGCCGGCGGCGAACAGCCAGTGCGTCCAGTCGCTCGGGTGCGGCCGGCCGACGGTCTGCGCGCACTTGTCCGTGCCGACGGGCGCCGTGACGATGCCGCCGTCCCACGTCAGCCGAGCGATCACGTCAGCCACGGTCGCCCCCCCCCGGCAGCTCGCGGCGAAGGTCTACCGGCCCGTGGAACCGCAGCGAGCCGTCCGCCTTCAGCTCGGCCGTCGTCGCCGGAAAGTCGACGCTGCGGGCGTAGCCGTCCCAGTGGTCCAGCTTCGTCCACGCCCCGGCGGAGATCAGCTGCAGCCACGACGACCCGCCGGTGCGGACGGTCAGCTCAACAGGTACGTCAGCCACGGTCGGTCTCCTCCGGCCAGTCGTCCCACTCCCCCGGCTCGGCGACGGCCGGCGTCACCTCGTCGTCGTCCGGCCGCGGGTTCGGCGCGGCGAACGCGAGGCCGTAGACCCGGCCATCCGCGTCCGCCACGCGCAGCTCCTGCACGCCGGAGTCCAGCCGGGCGTACCGCGCCTGCAGCTCGCCGGCCGCCGCAGGCACGTACCGCTTGACGTCGATCTCGGTCAGGCTGCCGCCGAGGTCGACGCGGACCACCGCCCACACCTCGGCCGTCTCCTCGTCGAGCGCGACCCGGCGCATGACGGGCTCGTTGAGCGTGACCGGCGTCGGTCGGCCGGCGTTCCGGTTGGCCACGTCGGCAGCGATCAGCGCGGCGAGGTTGGACAGGTCAGGCATCGGGGTTCGCCTCCTCACGAGCCGCGGTCGCGGCGCGCACAGCGGCACGGTAGCCGGTCACGCCTCGGCCCACCCGGCGCAGGTGCAGTACTCCTCGACGGCCTCGGGGTGCTCGAGCGCTTCGCACAGCGGGTAGTGACCGAGCAGCTGACGGGCGCGCTCGCACTCCATCCGCGCCCGCCTCATACCCTGCACGTACAGCCACTCCGCGGACTCCTCGCCGTCCCGCACCGGCAGGAAGGTCTCGGCCCCGCCGATCAGGTACGCCGCCGTCCGACGCACCTCCTCGTCGTCGAACCCCGAGACGCTGTCCGCGCCCATGCTCACGGCGTCCGCCGGCACGTCGTCCGGCAGCGTCACCGGGTGCGCGCTGCCCGCCGAGACGTCCATCCCGGCCCACACGAACACCACCTGGTGGTCCGGGAACGCGACCGACGCCGCGTCGGCGATCGCGCGGTAATCGTCGGGCGCCCGCTCGGGGGGCACGGTCACCACCACGACGTCGCCCGGCGACAGGTGCAGCTGTTCCGCCAGCGACGCGACGACGCCGCCCGCGCGCGCCTCCATCAGCCGCTGCGCATCCGGCCCGGCGGTCGTTGTCACGAGTACCGGCGGGCGCGGCGACGACTCGCGCAGCGTCGCCATCAGCTCGGCAGCCGCGGTGTCGAACGGGACATCGTCGGGCAGCTCGTACTCGACCAGCACGGCGTAGTTGGTGGTCCCCACGGTTCCTCCTGTGGTTGGGCTGGCGGCGCCCGGGTGGCGCCGCCAGCGTCGGGTGTGGCTACCGGGCGGGGGCTGGCGCCAACGCCAGCCGTCCGGGGCGTTCCTGGCGGAGCTTCTCCAGCACCTGGCGCACCTCGTGCTCGGACACGTCGAGCTGGCGCGCCAGCACGCTGCGACCCGGCGGCCGGAGCCCCGCACGCTCCGCGGCGGCGATCATCTCGGCGACCTTCGCCGTGATGTCTTCGCTGGTCACCAGGTCGCCGCCAGGTTCTGGCGCGGCCGTCGCCGGGTCCTGGTGGACCGGCTCCGGCTCGTGGTGCGGCTGCTCCGGCTCCAGGCGGGCGGGCACCAGCTCGACGACCTCGGGCGAGGCAGTCCGCACCAGCAGCGCGCCGAGGTGGACCAGCGCCGCCAGGAACGCGGGCGGGATGCTGGCGACGATGCTCGCCAGCAGCCAGTACCGGCCGCCTGTCAGCCCGTGGTACACGGCGTTCGCCGCCACGCTGGTGGCGATTGTCACCAGCGCCAGGTTCCGGGCGTAGTTCAACGTCTCCCGCGGTGCGCCCTGGCCGAGCCATACCAGCGTGCTGGCGACGATGGCGACGTCGATCGCGACCGGCAGCAGGGCGGACACGTCGACCGTGAACGGCAACACCGGCAGCTCGACCGTCGTGTATCCGACCAGCCGCGCGAGGCCGGCCAGGCCGGCGTAGCTGATGACCATCGACGACAGCGCCGAGACCACAATGCACAGCCAGGCCGAGACCCTGAACATGCGACTCATCGGGGATTGGGTCCTTTCGATCTTGGGGTGTGACGGAAGTGGTGCGCCCCGCTCGGTCACGGGCCGGCGGCGCCTACGCGCGGCGGGGGCGGACGATCAGTGAAGGACGACGTAGAGCGGCATGACGGCGTTGTCGGCGATGTTCGGCTCGTTCTCGTATTCGTGCACCAGGTCCAAGCCGGGACGGCCGTACTGCGCGTACAGGTCGTCTACGGCGTCACGGGATTCCCATCGGGGGTAGGCGTCCAGCACGGCGGTGGCCGTGGCTGCCTGCTCTACCTCGACGCCGAACACGAATGGGCTGACTCGCATGGTGGCTCTCCTGTCTGGTGTGGACGACGGGGCTGGGGCGCCCCCGGCCGGGTGGCCAGGGGCGGCGGGGCTACTTGTCGTAGTTGTCGCGGAGGTAGCCGGCGACCCCGCCCCGCCAGGTCTTCTCGATCTTGTTCAGGACGCTGGCCTTGGGGGCGTTGACGGCGCCGGGGTAGCGGTCGGCGAGCGTGGCGCGCATGTCGCTCAGCTCGTCTTCGGTGACCTCGGGGGTGGTGGGCTGCTCGGCCATCTCGTCCTCCTAGTTTCGCTTCCCTGTTGCGATACACGGTATCGCATTACCCATTGGGTGCGCAACAGGGTTGCGCTACTCTGTTTCGCATGACCGCACTCGACGCGCTCGACGACGCCGCCCGCCGCTACCGCGAGACCAAGAAGGCGCACGACGCCGCGACCGAAGCTGTTGCAGCCGCAGCGGTCGCCGCGCTCAAGGCCGGCGAGCGGCCCAGCGACGTCGTCGAGCACTCGCCGTTCACCGCCGCGTACGTCCGCCGGATCGCCCGCGAGGCAGGCATCGAACCGGCCCGCCCCGGCCCCAAGCCGCGCACCGTCACGCCGCCCGCCGCCGACTGATCAAGTAGTCCTTGAGCGTCGGCCGCGGGTGATCCTCCCGATAGCGCTCCATCTCCCACTCGTAGCCGCCCGTCACCCGCTCGGCCTGCTCGTCGTAGAGCCGCACGGCCTCACGGTACGACCGGACAACCTCGGCGTGCTCGACACTGCACGGGTGCTTCCGGCACGGCGACCGGCACGGGTCCAGCGACGTCACTGCCCGACCGCCTTGAGTGCGGCCGTCACGGCCTGATGCGTCGGACACGGGTGCTCGATCGGGTCGCCGACGCAGTCGTGGCACCTCATGCAGTACCGCGGGTCGCCGCCGTGGTCCGTGTCCGGCACGTGCTGCCGCCGCACCTCGTGCAGCGCGTCCAGAAACCGCACCACCGCCGCGCGGTTGGCGTCGGCGCGCTGGCGCGCCCGAGCGTCCTTCACCCGTACGTCGAGTTCGTCGAATCGCGCCACGACGTGCCCCCGGAAGTACAGGACCCTTTGCCGCCACTCCGCATACCGCCTGTGCGCCTCGGCGAACCGCGCCCGCGAGACGGTGCCCGCCTCGACCTCCGCGCGCAGCGCCGACAGGGACGTCCGCCGCGACTCCAGGTCCACGGCCAGCTTCCGCACGATCCGGTCGAGCGCCGCGTGGACGGCGAACGCGTCCACCTCGGCCGCCACAAGCTGTTGCCAGGACAGGACACTCCTGGTGCGCAACGCCTCGAGCGCGCGACGGTCCCACTCGTCCTCCTCCGCCGTCGTCGGCGTCAGGTACTGGCTCACCGGCCCTCCCGGTCAAGTCGTTGGATGGTGCGGGACTTCGCGGCCCGCTCGCGCGCGGCCTCCCGCGCCCGCAGGAACGCGGCGTACACGCGGACGATCGCGCTGACGGGGTCGCTCATGCGGCACACTCCGCGCACAGCCACGCCCCCGCCGACGAGCCGCCACCGACGAGCGTGATCGGGTCGCCGGGCTGGATCTGCTCGGCGCAGTTCGGGCAGCGCCCGGGGTACTTCGCCTCGATCGTCGGCCCGTCGCCGTCCTCGACGTCGTGCTTCCGGCCCTCCAAGTCGACGACGTCGATCACCGACTCGGCGTGGCCCAGGCAGTGCGCGCACTGGCTCACGAACAGCTCGGTCCGCTCGCAGCGTTCTTCAGTCACCGGACACCGCCTTGCAGCTCGGCGCGCACGCGCTGCACCTGCTGCGAGCGATGGTGGTTCTGGGTGGCCAGCGGGTGGACTCCGCGAGGTGCCGCGGGCACCGGCTCGTCGAGCACGGCCACCGCCGCGCCGATCTGTGCCCGCAGACGGGCGATCTCGGCGAACAGCGCGGGATCGGCCAACAGCCCGGCGTCCGCTACGGCAGCCTGACGACGCCGGTACAGCGCCCGCGCCGGCTCGCCGAGGTCGGCCCACCGGGCGCCGTCCGCCGAGCTGTCACAGAACACCTCGGCCGCCCGCTCGATCACCTCGGCGCGCGTCGGCACCGCCGGACCGGGAAGCACCTCGACGACGTCGCCCGTCCGGTCCAGCATCTCGACCCACGGCAGGTGCGGCGACACCTGTTCCGGCATGAACCACAGGCCGTCGTGCCCGCGCGCCCACCGCCGGCGCGCCGGGTCCCGCACCTCCGTCACGCCGTCCGGCTCGGCGTCGCCGATCTCGAACGCGCGCGGCCGGTCCATCCGGTACCCGACTGCCTTGAGCGCGGCTCGCACCGACGCCTCGACGAGCCGACACACCGCCTCGACCGGGTCGCCCGCCTTGGTCGCCTCGATCACGGCGGGCAGCGACGCCGGCCCGTCGCCGACCGCGACCCACACGGGGTGCTCGCAGCTGTCGAACGGCTCTGCGCTCGGCTCGAACACCTCGGCGCCCGCCGGGGTTTCGGTCATGTGGTCTGTCGTCACGGTGCCTCCAAGGTGGCTACTCCGGCGGCGCGAGGGTCGTCGGGCTGGGGTGGGTGTCCTGCGTGCAAATCCGGGAACGGGCGGGGCTCCCGGAGGTAGGGGCTTCCAGGGCGGCCAGTCAGCCGCGGGGGTGGCGGTCCAATGGGGACGTTGGGCACACGGTCCGTCGTAGGTGCCGGTACCCCGGCACCTACGACGAGCCCGTCCCCGTCCCGTCCGGGAGACGTCGAGACCTGCGACGCGCGCCCGTCCTGTCGCTGCTCGGCGGGCGCGCCGGTGCCGTGCTGCTCGGCGCGTTCGTGCACGTCGGCGTCTTCGGGGGCTGGTGTGGTTGCTGCGACAGGGGTTGCGACGGGACTTGCGTCCGGACCTGTGACGAGACCTGCGACGGTCACAGGTCTCGTCGTAGGTAGCTCGCGGAGGATCATGCCGGCCTGGTTCGGCGTCCGCTTTCCCTTGCGGCGGTTGCATCCGCGGCACGAGACGACGAGGTTGTCCATGCCGCCAGCGACTTCCGGGTCCACGTGGTCGTAGGTCAGGCCGTCGTCGGACACGCGGTCGCTGAACTTGCAGTAGCGGCCGCAGTACCGGCACGTGTCGCTGTCCCTGACGCGGACGGCCTCCTTCAGGCGCGGGTCGCGCAGCTCCCGTGACTTCGCCTTGTGGACGTCGTTCTCCTGCTTCGACGGGTTGCGGTCGAGATAGTCGTGGATCAAGAACTCGTAGTCGGCCTTCCACTCGCGGCCGTCGAGGCACGGGCACTGCGGCGGCCGGCCGCGCTCGTCGAGCTGGTGCAGCAACGGGGCGCGCTCGAACTTCGCGCGCAGCAGCCGCCGCGTGGACGCTGCCGTGCCGTACAGGTCCACGGCGTCGCGGGTCACGAAGCCGTCGCTGCCCGCTGCACCGACCCACGTCAGCAGCTGAATGAAGTGCCCCAGGGACGCGTTCCGCTGGTCCTTCGCGCGGTCGCCGGTGACGCCGTCGTCGACCAGACCGCGGATCTTGAGGGACATGGGCAACCGGTCGTCGAGCTTCACCCACGCCATGGGGCACCGCCACTCGGCCGACGGATCAGGATCAGGGTCATGCGGCGGGCTCGGCCCCTGCGGCTTCCGCCGCGCGGGCGACGTTGTCGTCCTCGGCGGCGTCGGCGATGCGCCGCAAGGCGCGCTCGACCGAACTCACCGACAGACCGATCGCGGCGGCGATGGCGTGCGGCCCGTTGCCGGCGGCGGCCAGCTCGGCGATGTGCGCGTCGCGCTTCGCCGCGGCCTCTCGGGTGCGGTCCGGCAGCCCGTAGTAGCCGCGGATGAGGTTCACAGCCTGTCGGCGGATCTTCAGCCGACGAGCGATCTCGGCGTCCGGGATGCCCTGCTGCGCCAGCTTGATCACGGCCTCGTCGTTCGGACCAGGCTTCCGCTTGCGCGGCGCGTTCTGCTCGGTGCGGTTATGGCGGGCCGGGTCGTAGTCGAGGTGCAAGCCGATGGTGCCGCCGAGCGCGTCGCACCACTCCGGCACGCGCGGATCCGCCATCGCGGCCAAGTGCATGGCTGCGGCCAGCAGCCGGGTGGGGCTCTCCTCGGCCCACCGGTTCAGTCGTCCCCAGATCTGTGCGGGGTCGTAGTGGCGGATGTCGCGGACCAGGCGCGCGGCGTCGGTGTCCGCCCGCTGCGCGCGCTGTGTCGGGTTGCCGGTGAGCTTCGGGACGTGCCGCAGGTCGCGGTTCTTCTCGGTTTCGAAGTCCATGGGTGATCACCTCCAGGTGGTCAAGTCGAGGTCGGCCCGGCGCGGGTCGGGACCGCGCCGGGCCGAGATCGGGTGCAGGGTCAGGGCGTGTCGTCGCCGAGCGGCAGCCGGCCGCCGTAGAACACCGACGGGAACGGGGCGCGGGCGTGGCGGCGGGTCCAGGCCGCGCGGACCTTGCCGAGCGTGTCGGTGCCGGGGTCCCGCTCGTCGCCGTCGTCGTCGGTCACGTCGAAGTGGCGGAGCCCGCTCGGGTCGTCGGCGACGTGCTCGACGAACACGCCGTGCTCGGCGAGCGCGACGCCGGCAGCGGCGATCGCGGCGGGGTCGGCGGAGATCACGAAACGGACGGTCATGCTGCGGCCTCCAAGCCGGTGGTGCTGATCAGGGGGGCGAGGATGGCGGCGGCGAGCTGCGGCGGGATGGCGTCGCCGACCTGCTGATAGCGGGCGCCCTCGGTGTCGCCAGCGAACGGGTAGTCGGCCGGGAACCCCTGCAGCACAGCGGCTTCGGCCACGGTCGGCCGGCGGTTGCCGATCTTGGCGCGGCACTTGGCGTTGCCGAACACCTCGGCCCCGCCGGTGCGGGTGCCGCCGCCGGTGACGGTCCAGGCGGGCCGGTCGGTCAGGCCCCACCCGATCGCCTCGTGCATCGTGATCGCGTTGGGCAGGCCAGGCTCGGTGCCGTACATGCGGCGGTGCGTCGGCGCCGGAAGCGCGGCGGCGATGCCGTCGCGGCGAGCGATCAGCACCGCGCGGCGGCGAACTTGCGGTACGCCGTACTGCTCGGCCGACAGCACGCCTGTCACCACGGAGTAGCCGAGCTGTTCGAGGTGCCCGCCGATGTGCCGCCACAGCGGCAGCGCGCCAGGGACCTGCTCGCAGGCGATCCAACGCGGGCGGAGTGCGACGGCCCAACGCATCGGCTCGGCCGTGAGGTGCGAGCGCGGGTCGTGCCACTCGACGTCCGCGGGCTGCTCGCCGCGGGCGAACGCGTCGATGCGCGCCTCGACCGCCGCGCGGTCGAGCTTGCCGCCGCCGCGGCCGCTGATCGAGTACGGCGGGCACGGCGGCGAGATCTTGAGCCCCTGTGTCCGCCCGGCGAACGGCCGCGGGTCGAGCTTGGACACGTCGGCCTTGATCCGCTGATGCCCGGCCGCGGTCGCCGTGCGGCACGGCGCGTCCTCGATCTCGACGGCCTTCATGGGGCCGGTGAACCCGGCGAGACGCGCGCCGCAGTCCCAGCCGCCGGGGCCGCCGAACAGGCCAAGGGCCTCTTCGTCGGCGCTGCTCATGCCGGCACCAGCTCGGCGGACATCTGGCGCGCCATCTGCTCGACCTTCGCCAGCTCGACGACGCCGACCATCCTCGCGTCGACCAGTAAGCGGCGGTCGAGTTCGACGAGCACGGACACGCGGTGCCCGGCGTCGACGACGCCGGTGGCCTCCAGCTGGCCGGGGCGGTTGATGGTCCGGCGGGCGTTGACCTTGACGTTGCCGAGGGTTCGCACCCACTCGTGGAACAACGGGACCTCGCCGTGCGGGAGCGTGAGCGTCAAGCCCATGCCGTTGCACGAGAGGCCGGCGAAACGCTCGTCGGTGATGTCGTGGGACTTCGCGTGCCCGATCAGGTCGGACACGATGCCGAGGTTGCTCATGGTCTGTCCCTTCAGGACTCGGTCGATGCGGGCGCGGGGCGGAGCGTCGAAGCCACGACGAACCCGTGCGGTCGGCCGTCCGCGGGGGCGTCGAGCTTGATCCGCGTGATGCCGCCGATGCGGCCGGCGTACTCGCCGATGTGCTCGGCGTCGTTGTCGTGCAGGCGAAGGCCGCGCACGCGGTCGCCCATCTGCGGCTGCCAGTTCGCCACCGAGTCCACGACGGTGTCGACGACGTCGGCGTGCTGCGGGAGGAGACGGCGGATCTCGGCGATGGCGTCGCGCAGCCGCTGCGCTTCCTGCTCGGCGCGGCGCTGCTCGGCTTGTGCGGCGCCGATCTGCTGGCGGAAGTCGGCGCCTTCGGCGATCGCCCTGGCGTGCAGGAACATCAGGACCCGGGTGCGGCGGCGCACCTCGGCGTCGCTCAACTCCGGAGCGGCGGGCCGTCCCCGCTTCTTCTTGCCAGCGGGGGCCGGTTCGGTGGTCGTCATAGCAGGTCCCTTCAGGCGTCGTCGGGTTCGCGGTGGTGGTAGTCGCCGACCATGTCGAGGTAGACGAGCCCCCACGCGTGGTGCAGGAACGGGATCTTCGCGGGCGGGCGCTGGTCCCATGTCTGGATCAGCCAGCCGTTCTCGTAGTACTCGGCGCGGGTGTTGGTGACCCGGCCATGGCATCCGCGGGTACCGTCACCGCACAGGTGCACGATGTTGGTCGGATCCCAAGGGCCGAACTTCCGCGTCAGGCGATGGTGCATGGTCTCGGCGCGGACCAGGCCGCAGATCTCGCACAGGCCGGACGACCGTTCGCGCACGATGTCCCTGCACAGCTTGATGTTCACGCCTTCTCCAAGTGCGTCTTGAACACCCGGAGCGTGGCGGCGTCGGCGGTGGCCCACTCGGCTTTGCCGTTGGCCCAAGCGTCGAACTCGCGCAGCACCGCGATGAAGTTCTTCTTCCTGCGGTGGCCGAGCTTCTGGATTTCCTTGCGCAGCCTGTTCGCCATCCGCACGGCCTCGTCGAGCGCAGCGCCGTCGTCGGCGGGCGTCTGCGCTGACTGCGGCTGTTCGGGCTTCCACAGGCCCAACGCCACGCGGAACCCGCGCATCGCAGCGATCCGGATCGCGTGCCCGATGGTGATCAGGGTTGCGTCGCCGCCCTTGTGCCCGTCCGCGTGGCCGTAGCCCTTGCGGCGGACGTCGCCGACGGTAAGGACGATCCACAGGCCGCCGTAGTCGTCGAACAGCGGCAGCCCGTTCGGGTCCAGCGCCATCGGTTCCCAATCCCACTCGGGGTCGACCTGAAACAGCCTCTCGGTGACGTAGGCGTGCCCGACGAACCGGTGATGGTCATGCGCGGTGGTGATGGTCTGGCCGCACGTCTCGCAGAACTCGGTCGTGTGCTCGGCGCACTCGCGGTGCTTGCAGGCCCGGCACGAGATCACCGGCTTCAGGCCGATTGCCTCGTCCGGGAACGGCGCCGCGAGTGCGTCGCGCATCTCCTGATTCACTCGGCGTCCTCGGCGGCCGGCTCGTCGAACAGGTTGGGCAGCTTCACGGCGCCGGAGCGGACCAGCCCGGCGACGACCGAGGACACGTCGTTGTCGCCGAGGAACGACACCCGGGACTCGGCCGCCGCGGCGAGCCGCACGCCCGGCACGTCGGCTTCGCCGCCCGGTCCGGTCGGTGCGCCGGCGAGGTTCGAGGCTTCCATCACCGCGGCGCGCAGCTTCGGCGCGACGCGGTCGCGCGGCGTCAGCAAGTGTTTGGCGTGCTGGAAAAGAACAGCCTTCACCTCGTCGAGCGGCCCCGTGATGTCGGCGTCCATCTCGACCGACTCGGGGTAGTGCTCGCGCACCCACGTCAGGAAGGCGTCAGCGTCGTGAACCTCGGCCTTCCTCTTCGGGTTCGACATCGACGCCGCGCCGAGACGAGTGTGGCCGTCCGGGGCGTACACGCTCTTGGTGTCGCCGCGGTCCATGACCTTCTCGGCTTCGGCCCGGACGGCGTCGTAGTAGTCCTCGGCCTTCTTCTTCTGCAGCGAGGCCGCGGCCAGTCGCCACCACAGTTCCTTCACTGGGCCGCCCCGGCCTGGATCTTGCGGACGACCTCGGCGAGCCGCTGGCCGGACAGCGTCAACGGCTTGGCGCGGTCGAGCTTCTGGCGCAGCTCGGCGCCGAGTTCGTAGGCGTGGGCGGTCCCGAGGTGCGATGACATGCGGAACGCGACCCCGCGTTCCTCGAAGGCGGTTTCGATGTTGCCGCCACCGTCGTAGCTGGTGGAGATCGCGCAGGTGACGCCGAACTCGACGGCCCAAGCGGCGACGTCCGCAGCTGCGCGCCAGGGGTCGACGTAGGTGTTCATGCCGTTGAGGCTCACGTACGTGCCGTAGACCGAGATCCCGCGCAGCGTCGGCAGTTCGGGGTACTCGGCGAGGATGGCGGCCGCTTCGGTCATCCGGCGGCAGAGGTCCGCCGTGGTCGCGGTGGTGGTCATCGGTCTTCCTTCTGGGATTCGGTGGTGCCGGTCTGGGGGCGGGGGCGGGCGATGAACCCGGGGCCGGAGCACGGGCAGGCGATCAGGCCGCGGATCACGGGGCGGGGGATGCCGCACCGGCCGCACGGGAGCTTCACCGGCGGCGCGGTCACGCGGCGTCCGAGCGGAGCGGGACCGAGTCGACGTCGCGGCGCCAGCCGAGCAGCGCGGCGGCGAGCGGGTCGGCGCCGACCACCGCTCCCCCGCTTCCGAGCGCGGTCACCAGGGCTTCGGACTCGGCGACCGCGTCGAGTTCGGCGAGGAACGCGGCGGCGTCCTCCTCGGACAGGCGCGGCGCCTCGACGGCCACGACGTTCTCGATCCACCGCGCGCCGTCGCGGAACTTCCGGACGATGCCCATCACGCCACCGCCCGCGGGTGCCAGACCTCGACGTGCACGTCTCGACCGCCCGCCTCGTCGAGCAGTTCGCGCAGCACGCCCGGGGCGCAGTGCCCGCACGCGTCCGGCACGGACGTTCGAGCGGTACGGCGGCCGGGCGCGGGGTTCGGGTAGAACCGCACGACCGTGCCGTGTCCGATCTGCTGGCAGTGCGTGCACTGCTCGCGGTCGAGTCGGACCAACGCGAGGACCCACGCGCCGAGGGCGTACAGCTCGGCGGCGATGTCCACCGCGGCGTTGCCGATGACGTCGATGCGGGGCAGCGTCACCGCCTCGACGCCCGGAATGGCGTGCAGGTCCGATGCGCCGAGCTGGCGGGCGGCGATCAAGTCCGCGGCGCGGACCGCGCCGGCGCGGTGGCGGCCGCCACCTGCGGTAGTCTCTGTGCTGATCAAGGCATTGCCTCTCTTCGTGGGAGGTCAGCGGGTCGGTGTTCGCGCACCGGCCCGCTTTCTCGTCTGCGGGGGTTGGACGCCGGCGGGCCGAGCCGGAAGCGGCGGGGAAGAACCCGGCCCGTCGGCAGCTAGGAGGCCCGAGCGATCGGCTTTCCGCGGCTCATCCAGTCGTCGAAGTCCTTGCGCGCGATCGTCCAGTGACCTTTTGCGCCGGACTGGTTGCCCTTCAGCAACTTGCGGCGGAGCGCCAGCAGGACGGTTTCGCGGTGCCGACCCGACTCCGCGGCGACTTCGGCGGTGGTCATCCAGGGCCGGATGAGGACCGCGGTTCCGGTCGCGGCGCCGTCGGGGGCGATCTTCTTCGTGGGCTTGGTGGGCGGCCCGGTGGTCCCGGCGCCGCCGCCGTTGTTCGCGGCGTCGTTCGTGCTCATGTGGATCACAGTAGGGCCAGATTGGACAGAA
>NZ_JBGDMD010000026.1:0-33241 GCF_041679295.1 Amycolatopsis kentuckyensis
CTGACACTGTTTCTCACTCACGACACCTCAGCCGTGGAGGCGGTCGAACGGGAGGCGCAGGACCTGGCCGGCCGGCACCGGCGCGTTCCGCAGGCGGATCGCGTCGAGTTCCGACGACGCCAGGGCCCGGCGGTAGAAGCGGACCTCGTCGAACGAGCCGTTCCAGCGGAACTGGTTGTCCAGCCGCTGCCCCAGCTGCAGCTGGAACGACACCGTCTGGCTCACCGACCCGGCCGCCGCCGCCCCGGACGCGACCTGGACGCCGTCGACCCACAGCAGCAGCTTCCCGCCGGTCCGCTCGAGGGCCACGTGGTGCCAGGCCTGGTCGTCGTACGCCTGCGCGGAAGCGATCGACGCGCTTCCCGCCGCCGTGGTCGTCATCGCGATCAGCCGGTGGTTGGCCGGTTCGCCGCGCAACCACAGCTGCGGCGCGGTCGTGCCCATGCCGCCCAGCCAGAACAGCACCTGGTTGCCCTTCGTGGCGCCGTAGGAGAACCACCCCGTCCACGTGAGGTCGCCGTCGCCCGGCGGCTGGGCCGGGTCGTACGGCACGCGGACGTAGTCGTCGACGCCGTCCAGCGTCACCGCGCCGCCGAAGCGGCCGGCCGCAAGGGACGCGCCCCCGAGCACCCGCGCGTCGGCGTGCCCGGAGACGTCCGGTGTGGACGGACCCGCGGAGTTGTGCCGGCCCAAGTAGGACTCGTCGAAGCGCGCGAACCGGATCTCGTCCCGCGCGTCGACGGCGCCGCCTTCGTACATCAGCCCGATCGTCGAGCCGCTGATCTGCACCAGGTCCGAGTACCCCGACCAGTCCGTCGTGATCTGCGTGCCCTGCTCGGCGTTTTCCCACGTCCGGCCGTTGTCGTAGGACGACCGGATCATCATCCAGCGCCGCCGGTCGGTGTCCGACGGCGAGGAGAACAGCAGGCGGTTGCCGACGCGCAGGATCGAGCCCTGCACCATCGGTGTCACCAGGTCGGGGATGGTGGTGAAGGACCTGGTGAACGTTTCGCCGCCGTCGCGGCTGATCGCGTAGTCGCGGTTGCCGATGTCGGTGCCGCCCTGCTCGCGGCCGCCGGCGTAGATCGAGCCGTCGGGCAGCTCGACGACGGTGACTTCGGACGGCTTCTGCGTGTACGTCCCGCCGACCGGGTGCGGGTAGCTGTTCACGGCGCCGACGTGCCAGCTGCGCCCACCGTCGTCGCTGTAGACGAGCCCGGCGTGGTTCTCGATCGAATGCGTTCCGTCGCTGGTTTCCGCGTTGACGCCGAACACGAGCCGGCCGGCGTGCTTGCCGTGGGTCAGCTGGATGCCGTGCACCGGGCCGGACGCGTACCAGGAGTCCCAGTCCGGCAGTTTCGCCTGCGCGCTGATGTCGACGGGCGCCGACCAGGTCAGGCCGTCGTCGTCGCTGTACTGCGAGTGCGGGGTGCGCGGGCACGGGACGTCGCAGGCCTTGTCGTCGGTGCGGCCCTTGTTGTATGTCGTGATCAGCACGATCCGGCCGGTCCGGCTGTCCACTATGGGCACCGGGTTGCCGTGCGTGTCCCCGCCACCGCGGTTGACCACCTGCAGCGGCGACCACGTCTTCCCGCCGTCGGTGGAGCGTTTGAGCACGAGGTCGATGTCGCCGGTGTCGCCGCAGTTGTCGATGCGTCCCTCGGCGAAGGCCAGGAGGGTGCCGTGGGTGGATTCGACGATCGCCGGGATCCGGAAGCAGCTGTACCCCGGATCCTGCGATGCCTTGAACAGGACTTGCTGGTCGAGCTGCGGCGCGGCCTGTGCGGGGCTCACCGCGAGCAGCGTGCTCGTCACCAGGGCCACCAAAGCGGCCCATCTCCCCAGTGTTCTCATTCTCATCCCTTCAGGACGGCGACACCTCGCGGGGCGAGCCGGACCTCGTGGACCGGCCGCGACGGGTCGGTCAGCAGGTCGGGCACGGGCTGCGGCAGGTCGACGGTGACCGGCTCGGTGCCGTGGTTGAGCAGGATCAGGTAAGCGCTTTCCTCACCGTGCCGGACGACGGCCTGGACACCGGGCGGGGTCTCCAGCACCGGCGTCACCCCGGCCTCCGAACACACGCGGCCCAACAGTGACGCGAGGTCGGGCCGGGTGCCGAGGTACCAGGCGACGCCGTCCCCGAAGGCGTGCCGCGTGATCGCCGGCCGCCCGGCCAGCTCGCCGGAGGCGAACGACGCGACGACCTCGGCGCCTTCCGGTTCGATCCACTCGGCCCAGATCGCCCCGGAACCCGTTGTTCCGTCGGTGAAACCCAGGTCGACGGACCCGTCCAGGGGCCAGAACTCGTCGACCCGCAGGCCCAGGATGTCCCGCAGCGGCGCGGGATGGCCGCCCAGGTACGCGCGGTCGCAGCCGTCGACGATGCCGGAGAAGTACGACACCACGACGTGCCCGCCGCCCGCGACGTACGCGCGCAGGTTGTCGGCGGCCGCCTCCTCCAGCAGGTACAGGTTCGGGACGACGACCAGCTTGTACGGCGTGAGGTCCCGCGAAGGGTGGACGACGTCGCAGGTGACGTTGGCGTCGAACAGCGGCGCGTAGTGCGCGAGGTGCGTCTCCAGGTAGTCGAGCTGGGCCGGGTGCGAGTCGAGTTCGAGCCCCCACCAGCTCGGCCAGTCGTGCAGCAGGGCGACGTCGGCACGCACGCGCGTCCCGGCCAGCTCCGGCACGCGGGCCAGTTCCTGCCCCAAAGCGGCGGTCTCGCGGAACGTCCGCGTGTCGCGGCCGCCGTGCGGAACCATCGCCGAGTGGAACTTCTCGGCGCCGCCGCTGGTCTGGCGCCACTGGAAGAACAGGACGGCGTCGGCGCCCTGCGCGATGGCCTGCCAGCTGCCGAGCCGCATCGCCCCGGGTGGCTTGGGACTGTTGCGCGGCCGCCAGTTCACCGCGCTCGGCGCCTGTTCGAGCAGCATCCAGGGCTGGTCCTTTGTGGACCGCACCAGGTCGTACGCGAACGCCGCTTCGACGTGGGCCCGCGGGTCGGCTGGGTCGGGGTAGGAGTCGAGGCTGACGACGTCCTCGTGCGGCGTCCACAGGTGCCAGTCGAGGGCTTTCTGGACCAGGCCGACGAAGTTGGTCGTGATCGGGACGTCCGGCGTGACGCGGCGCAACACCCGTTGTTCGGTGAGGAAGCAGCCGAGCGCGGCGTCGGAGGAGAACCGGTGGAAGTCCAGCTGCTGCGCGGGGTTCGGGAACGTCGGGGCCACACGCGGCGGCAGGATTTCGTCCCAGGTGGAGTACCGCTGGGCCCAGAAGGTGGTTGTCCACGCCGCGTTGAGCGCCTCGATCGTGCCGTACCGGTCCTGCAGCCAGACGCGGAAGTCCGACGCGGACTCGTCGCAGTAGCACGCCCGGACGTGGCAGCCGAACTCGTTGCCGACGTGCCACATCGCCAACGCGGGGTGCCCGGCGTAGCGCGTCGCCAGCTCCGTGACCAGCCGGGCGGCGTGCGCGAGGTAGACCGGGCTCGACGGGCAGAACTGCTGCCGCGCCCCGGGCGAAAGCCGGACGCCGTCGGCGCGCACCGGCAGGATCTCCGGGTGCGCGTGGGTCAGCCACGGCGGCGGGGACGCGGTCATCGTCGCCAGGCACACCTTGATCCCGGCGCCGGCGAGGCCGTCCATGACGGCGTCGAACCAGCCGAAGTCGTACTTCCCCGGCCGGGGTTCGACGCCGGCCCACGAGTAGATCCCCGCCGTCACCATCGTGACGCCCGCTTCGGCCATCAGCTTCAGGTCTTCCCGGCGGACCTCTTCGGGCCAGTGCTCGGGGTTGTAGTCGGCGCCGTAGCGGAGCATCAGAGCAGCCCCGCTTCGGCGAGCTTCTCCTTGATCCGCAGCAGTTCCTCGTCGTCCAGCGGGAGCTGCGGCGGGGCCATGACAGCGTTGTCGATGAACCCGCGCAGCTTCATCGCGGCCTTGAAGGCGCCGAGCCCGGCCGAGCCGCGGCCCATCCGGCTCGGCGGCGCCACGGCCGTGATCGAGAACAGCTTCAGCAGGCGTTCCTGCTCGCGGCGGGCCGCGGCGAGGTTGCCGGCCTTGAAATGGTCGTGGATCAGCACGTACCCGACCGGGTCGACGTTGCCGAGGCCCGGGACCGCGCCGTCGGCACCCATCGCCAGGGCCGCGTCCACGACGAGTTCGGAGCCGGTGAACACCGCGAAGGAGTCGAGGCCGCGGTCGCGCTTGCCGAGCAGGACGGCGCGGAAGGACGCCTCGTCGCCGCTGGAGTCCTTGAGCCCGGCGAGGACGCCGTCGGCGGCCAGGTCGAGGACCATCCCGCCGTCGAGCTTCGTGTGCACCGCCACCGGGATGTCGTAGGCGACGATCGGCAGCGCGGTCCGTTCGTGCAGCAGGCGGAAGTGCCGGTCGACCTCGGCGACGTGGGTGCGCGTGTAGTACGGCGCGGTGACGACGACGGCGTCGGCCCCGGCGGCCTCGGCCACCTTGATGTGCTCGGCGACCCGCAAGGTCGTCATGTCGATACAGCCGACGAGCACCGGGACCCGGCCGGCGACCTGGTCGACCGTCGTTTCGACGACGACGCGGCGCTGGGCGTCGGGCAGGAAGGCGACCTCGCTGGAGGAGCCGAGGACGAAGACGCCGTGCACGCCGGCGTCGAGCTGGAACTCGACGTGGCGCCGCAGCGAGTCGGTGTCCACGCCGAAGTCGTCGGTCAACGGCGTGCACAGCGGCGGGACGATTCCGGCGAACTTCGGCATCAGGCGCTCACTCCGGTAGGGATCTCGGGATGGATGCAGCGGTAGGTGTGGCCGCCCTCGGCCGCGGCTAGCGGCGGCAGCTCCGCCGCGCACTCGTCGGTGGCCTTGGGGCAGCGGGTGCGGAACGGGCAGCCGCTCGGCGGATTGGTCGCCGACGGCACCGGCCCGGTCAGGACGATCGGCTCGACCGGGTGCAGCAGGCTCGGCGTCGCGGAGAACAACGCCCGCGTGTACGGGTGGCGGGCCTGCGCCCCCACCGGCGCCTCCTCGACGATCCGGCCCAGGTACATCGTGACGATCCGGTCGCTCATCTTGGACACCGTCTGGATGTCGTGGGAGACGAACACCATCGCCAGTTCCAGCTGTTCGCGCAGGTCGAGCAGCAGGTTGAGGATCTGGGCGCGGACCGAGACGTCGAGGGCGGACGTCGGCTCGTCGGCGACCAGCAGCGCGGGCCGCAGGGCCAGCGCCCGGGCGATGGCGACGCGCTGGCGCTGGCCGCCCGACAGCTGGCCCGGCACGGCGTCGGCGACGCTCGCCGGCAGCCCGACCAGGGACATCAGCTCCCGGACACGGTCGTCGCGTTCGGCCGGCGTCCCCACGCGGTGCACGTCGAGGGGGTCGCGGATGATCTTGGCGACGGCGAGCCGCCGGTTCAGCGCGGTCGACGGGTCCTGGAAGACCATGCCGACCTCGCGCCCGGAGACGAGCGGCTCCCCGCGGAAGCGCACGGTTCCCGCGGTCGGCCGCTGCAGCCCGACGATCACCTTGGCCAGGGTCGACTTGCCGCAGCCGGACTCGCCGACGACGCCGATCGTCTCGCCCGGGTTGACCACGAGGTGGGCATCGGTCAGGGCGTACACGTTTTGGTGGCCGAACAGGCCGCGGCCGCGGATCCTGTGGACGACGTGGACGCCGTCGACCTCGAGGAGGTTCACGCCGTTGCCTCCTTTTCGCGCGCGATGTCGACCGCCGGGAAGTGGCAGGCGACGAGGTGGTCCACCGGCTCGCCGAAGCGGACCGGCGTTTCGTCGTGGCACTTGGCGCGCGCGGCCGGGCAGCGGTCGGCGAACCGGCAGCCGGCCGGGAACTCGGCCGGGGCCGGGACGACACCCTTGATCTGGGTGAGGCGGGCCTCGTTCTCCTCCAGCGACAGCACGGCGCTGAGCAGGCCGCGCGTGTAGTGGTGCCTCGGCGAGCCGACGACCTCGGCGGTGGCGCCCAGCTCCGCGACCTGCCCGCCGTACATGACGACGACGCGGTCGGCGATCTCGGACACCAGCGCGAGGTCGTGCGAGACGAGGACGAGCGCGAACCCGAGTTCCTCCTGCAGCCGCAGCAGCAGCGCCATGATCTGCGCCTGCACGGTGACGTCGAGGGCGGTGGTGGGCTCGTCGGCGACGATCAGCTTCGGGTCCCGCGAGAGCGCCATCGCGATCAGCACGCGCTGGCGCTGGCCGCCGGACAGCTCGTGCGGGTAGGCGCGCAGCGTCCGCTCCGGATCGAGGTTGACCAGTTCGAGGAGCTCGGCCGGGGTGCGGGTGCCACCGCGGCGGGTGAACTGCTTGAGCTGGGCGCGGATGGTCATCGCCGGGTTGAGTGAGCTCAACGCGTCCTGGTAGATCATCGCGATGTCGTGGCCGAGGTGCCGGCGGCGTTCGCCCGGCCGCAGGGCCAGGAGGTCCCGCTGGGCGAACCGGATCTGGCCGGACACCTTCGCCGTCGGCGGCTGGAGGCCGAGGATCGACAGCGCCGTGAGCGTCTTGCCGCAGCCGGACTCGCCGATGAGGCCCAGGACTTCCCCGGCGCGGACGCTGAACGACACGCCGTCGACGACGTCGACGCCTTCGTGGCGGCCGGGGAACGCGATCCGCAGCCGGTCGACCTCCAGGACCGTCTCGCGGTGGTCGAGGGAGCGGGCGGTGCGGGCGAGCCGTTCCCCCGCTTCGCGCAGCCCGGCGATCGGCAGGACGGGCGCGGTGTCGGCGTCGTCGCGGGCTTCGACGGCCTTCGCGACTTCGGCCGCCTTGACCGCGCGGGCCGACGGCGCCGCCCAGGCGTCGGAGATCCGCTCGGACAGGATGTTCAGCGCCAGCACCGTGACCAGGATCAGCAGGCCGGGGAACAGCGTCGCCCACCAGCCGCCGGTCAGGACCAGGTCCTTGCCGTCGGCGAGCACCGAGCCCCACGACGGGTCCGGCGGCTGGATGCCGGCGCCGATGAACGACAGCGACGCCTCGAAGACGATCGCGTCGGCCACCGTGACCGTGCAGTAGACGAGCACCGGCGCGGCGCAGTTGACGGCGACGTGCCGGGTCAGCACGAAGAACCGTTTCGCACCGATGACGTGCTCGGCCGCGACGTAGTCCTCGCCGTACTGGGCCAGGACGTTCGCCCGGATCACCCGGGCCACCGGGGGCGTGTTGAGGAAGCCGATGGCCAGGATCAGCACCAGGATGCCGTGGCCGAACACCGCGACCAGCACCGCGGCCAGCGCGATGCCCGGGAACGCCATGATGACGTCGAGGACGCGCATGATCACCGCGTCCACCCGGCGGTGCGAGGTCGCGGCGAACGCCCCGATCACCGCTCCCGACACGAGCGCGAGCGCCACCGCCCCCAGGCCGATGGCGAGCGACCAGCGCGTGCCGGCGACGAGCCGGGAGAAGATGTCCCGGCCCGAGGTGTCCGTGCCGAACCAGTGGGAGCCGCTGGGCCCGCCGGTGTCGGTGCTGAGCGCGTCGGGGTTGTGCGTCGCCACGAGCGTGCCGAGCACGGCGACCAGCACCAGGACGCCGAGGATCGCGAGAGCGGGCCAGGACCCGCGCAGCCGCCTCACGCGTGGCTCCGCAGGCGCGGGTTGGCGATCAGGTAGAGGACGTCGACGATCAGGTTGACCAGCACGAACCCGATCGCGATCGTGATGACGAAGCCCTGGACCTTGGCGGTGTCGCCGTCCTTGACGGCCTGGATCATGTTCTGCCCCATCCCCGGCAGCGCGAACATCGTCTCGATCACGACCGCGCCGCCGAGCAGGTAGCCGACCCGCAGGCCGAGCACGGTCAGCGGGGTGACGAGCGCGTTGCGCAGCACGTTGCGCCCGACCACGACCACCGGCGGCAGGCCGCCGCCGCGCGCGGTGCGGACGTAGTCCTTGTCCAGCTCCTCGACCATCGACGTCCGGATCACCCGGGTCAGCTGGGCGGCCACCGGCAGCGCCAGGGAGACCGCGGGCAGCGTCAGCGAGTTCAGCCAGCCGCCGAAGGAGTCCGCCGGGCTGACGTAGCCGCTGGTCGGGAACAGGCCCTGGTCCACGGCCAGCCACTGCACCAGCAGCAGCGCCACCCAGAACGCCGGCGCGGCGACGCCGGCCAGGGTGACCACCCGGATCACCTTGTCCGGCCAGCGGTCGCGGAACAACGCCGACGTCACGCCGAGCACGAGCGCCGTCACCAGCGCGATGACCAGGCCGAGCAGGGTCAGCTGCACGGTCAGCGGCAGCGCGGTGGCGATGGTTTCGCCGACCGGCTGCTTGGTGATCACGCTGGTGCCGAAGTCGCCTTGCACCAAGTGCCAGACGAAGTGGACGTACTGCAGCGGCAGCGGGTCCAGCAGCCCGTTCTCGAGCCGGAACTGCTGGAGCTGCTCGGCGGTGGCGTTCGCGCCGTCGAACGCGGCCAGCGCCGGGTCGGTCGGCGCGAACCGCATCACGATGAACACGAACAGGATCACGCCGAGCAGCAGCGGGATCAGGGCGAGGATGCGGCTGAGCAGCATCCGGGCGACGACGGCCACGGGTGTTCTCCTCCTAGACCGGCTTGGCCTGGTTCAGGTAGATGCCCGGGTAGCCCTGGGCGCGCACGCCGGTGATGGCCTTCGGGTCCCACGCCGTGCCGAGCTGGGTGAACACCACCGGGTAGATGACGGCCTGCTCGGAGATCCGGTCCAGCAGCTGCTTGTTCAGCGCGGTCCGCTTGGCCTCGTCGGTCTCGGCCGCGGCCTGGTCCTGCAGGGCGAGCAGCGACTGCGCGTCGGCGCCGGTGAACCGGGCGTACTTGCTCGTGAGAATGGACTTGGCGTCGTAGTAGTACCGGATCATCAGGTCGGGGTCGTTGCCGAACTGCAGCGGGTTGTTCGTCGTCGCCACGACCTGGAAGTCCGCGCCCGCGTCCAGCTTCGAGAACAGCGCCTTGGTGTCCTGGGAGTCCAAAGTGGTCTGGACGCCGATCGCGTCCCAGCCCTCCTTGATCACCTTGACGCAGTCGGCGACCAGCGAGGTGTTCGTCGTGGACAGCGTCACCTTGAGGTTGCTCACGCCGGCCTGCTGCAGCAGCTGCTTGGCCTTCTCCGGGTTGTAGACGAAGTCCTGCGACGCCGGCTGCGACGACGGGAGCTTCGGGTTGATGAACGACGTCCCGGGCGAACCGGCGCCCTTCAGGCCGATGTCGATCATCTTCTGCTTGTCGATGGCGTAGTGCAGCGCCTGGCGCACGAGGTTCTTGTCGAACGGCGCGTGCGCGGTGTTGAAGAGCAGGAAGAGGTTGTTGCCGCCGTCGGCGAACTCGACCGTGCGGCCGGCCTTGCGGAGCTGGTCGGCGTTGGCGGCCGGGATGTTCTCGGCGATCTGCGCGTCCGGCTTGGCACCGGAGATCGCGGCGACGCGCGGGGCGGAGTCCACAATGGACTTCCACAGCATCTTGTCGTAGGCCGCCGGGCGCGGGCCGTTGTAGTCGGCGAACTTCTCGAAGCTGGTGTGCGACAGCGGCGCCTGCTCGACGACCTTGTACGGCCCGGAGCCGACGACCTTGCCGCCCTTGGCGTCGTCCCACTTGCCGTCGTAGACGTGCTTCGGCACGATCTTGCAGCACTGGATCCGCTGCAGCGCGTACGGGAAGGGGAACTTGAGGACGAACTCGACCGACCGGTCGCCGGTCTTGCGGACCTCCTGGAGCCAGTGCGAGAAGAAGCTGTGGATCAGCACGTTCTCCTTCTCGTCGAGCGCCCGGGCGTAGGTGAAGACGACGTCGTCGGCGGTCACGGGCTGCCCGTCGTGCCACTTGGCGCCGTCGCGGAGCTCGAACTTCAGGCTGGTGCCGCTCGTGTCGGCGGGCAGCGCTTTCGCCAGGCCGGGGAAGGGGGCGCGGGTGATCGGATCACCCTCCACGAGGGACTCGTAGCAGTGCAGGATCGCGGCCATCGAGAACGCGGACGCCGTCTGCAGCGGGTCCCACGTCTGGTTGTTGCCGTAGCCGATCACGGCGGTCAGCGAGCCCGCCGAGCTGCCGGTCTTGTTGGTGGACGCCGGCCCGCCGCACGCGGCGAGGACGGTGGGGAACGCCAAGGCCGCCCCGGCGAAGGTGGTGTAGCGCAGCAACTGGCGGCGGCTGAGCGACGGGCTCTGGGACATCGCTGTCTCCTGCGGGCCTCGAACGGTAGGACATGGGACGTCCTATGACCGGCGTGAGCCTAGGATGGCTTCGCGTGCCGGTCAACCCTTCTGGACGTATGACGTAGGATGTCCTCTCACGACGCACCCGGGGAGGACAGCAGTGGCCCGTCCGCAGCGCAGCGAAGAGATCACCAAGCGCATCATCGACCTGATCGTCGAGCGGGAGCTCCCGCCGGGGGCGCCCATGCCCACCGAGCTCAGCCTGATGGAGGACATCGGCGTCAGCCGCAACTCCATCCGCGAGGCGATCAAGGCCCTGCAGGCCCTGGGCATCGTCGAGATCCGCCACGGCTACGGCACATTCGTCGGCTCCGCCGGGTCGGAGTCGCTGCAGACGTGGCTGCTGTTCCGCACCCGCGCCCGCGGCGCCACCGACGTCGGGCGGCTGCGCGACCTCCTGGAGGTGCGGGAGATGCTCGAGACCGAGCTGACCCGCCGGGTCGCCACCGACCACCGGCCCGGCCTGGTCGAGGAGCTGCAGGCCTGCGTCGGGCGGATGAAGCGCAAGGGTCCGGACGCGGCGGAGGCCGACCGGGAGTTCCACGACCTCATCTGCGCCGAGGCCGGGTTCGACCTCGCCCGCGAGCTCACCGGGCTGTTCTGGGACGTCTACCGGATCGCCGAAAGCGAGCTGGGCGGCCCGGCTTCGTCCCCGACGGCCACGGCGAAGCGGCACCAGGCCATCGTCGACGCGCTCCTGCTGCGGGACGCGGACGCCGCGGCCGAAGCCGTGCACCGGCACTTCGACGAGGTCCGCAAGCGCGCGAAAGCCGGTCCGTACGGCGGTTTCGGCGTCGCCCGGCCGGTTCCGGCCGTACGGTCCTGACTATGCGTCGTTGAGCCGTTCGAGGTAATTCCCGCCAAGATCGAGAACCGGTCTCAACGACCCGGGCGGCTGGCCCGTCGGTAGTGGTGATCAACCACCACACGGAGGTGCCAGTGCGAAGAACTTTGTCCGTCCTGGGGGTCGCGCTCGCCGGGCTCGTGGGACTCGCTCCCCCACCGGCCGGCGCCGCGGCGCCCTCGACGTCCGCCACCCTGATCACCGGCGAGCGCGTCAGCGTCCGGACCACCGCCGACGGCCGGTCCCTGTTCGACATCCGGCCCGCCGCGGAGAAGGGCATGGCGCGGACGCTCGTGCACCTGCGGCTCGGCGACCGCGACTACGAGGTCCCCGGCACCGCCCTGCCCTACCTCGGGCGCGGGCTGGACCTGAGCCTGTTCGACGTCGGCGCGCTGCTGGCCGGCGCGCCGCTGCCCGCCGACCCGGCGACGTTCGGGCCCGCGCTGGCGAAGCAGTTCAAAGAGGACAACGCGCGCGGGCGCTTCGGCGGCCAAGGGCTCTTCGCGGGCGGTGCGCGTTTCGCGCTGCCCGGAGCGAGCCCGGCCGTCCAGCCGCGTTCGGTGATGCGCACGGTTTCGGTCGACGCCACCGACATCGCCGGGAAGCCGGCCGACACCGGCGTCGCGTTCCTCTACAACACCGACGACGGGAACCTCCTCGACCCGAACGAGAGCGTCAACTACTTCTCGGGCGGCACGGCGAAGTTCAGCGTTCCCGACGGGAACTACAGTGCGCTCGGCCTGTTCTGGACCGCCGACGCCGACGGCAACCCGACGGAGGTGCGCTTCAGCGCGCAACCCGAGTTCGCGGTCAAGGCGGACAAGACCGTCCGTGTCGACGCTTCCCGCGCGTCGAGCAAGCTGACCTGGGTGACGCCGCGGCCGGCGCTGCTCGACGACACCGGGTTCCTGTTCCGCCGCGCGGCCGAGACGGGGCCGGCGCTGCTCGTCGACTTCGACGCCGGGCCCGGCGTGCCGATCGCGGTCTCGCCGACGGCCGTCCCGGTGAAGACGGGCGCGCTGCAGACGTACCCGTACAGCAGGCTCGTGTCCCCACCGGGGCCGGGCACGCCCTACGAATACGTGCTGCAGAAGGCGAGCACCGGCACGATTCCGCAGCAGCGGTACGTGATCACGGCGAAGGACGTCGCCGCGGTCGAGTCGACCTACTTCAGCGAGTACTCGTCGCTGGGGTTGCGGCAGCGCAGCGGGATGTTCTCGTTCGAGGACGTCAGCGGCCGCGTCTCGCACCCGATCCAGCTGCCGCGCAAGCAGGTCGAGTACGTCTCGGCGGCGCCGGACCTGCGCTGGTTCGGCGGGTTCTCGAAGTACGTGCTGCCCGGGCCGTTCCCCGGCTGGGCCGGCGGCCAGTACGAGCCGTTCCACGCCTACCGGGGCGGGTCGGCGGTCACCGAGGAGTGGAACAAGTTCCCGCTGCACCCGGCGGGAGAGGTCGCGCTGCTGCCGCTGGACGACGGCAGCGCGCCGGTGGCACCGGCCGCGACGAGGGCCGGAGACCTGCTGCGGCTGTCGATCACGCCGTTCAGCGACAACCAGCCGGGGCACACCGGGCTGGGCTTCTACGGCGAGGCGAGGGACACCATCACCGGGCACTACGCGCTGACGCAGGACGGCACCACGATCGCCGAGGGCAGCCCGGTCGGGAACACCGAGCTCACGCTGGAGCAGCCGGTGGCGGCCGGGCCGTCGACCCTGGGGCTGACGGTCGACGCCGGGCGCACCGGGCCGATGTACCACCAGAGCACCGCGACCCACACCGAGTGGACGTGGAAGTCCCAGCACGTCGAGGGCGCGCAGCTCCCGGCGGCGCTGGTCTGCCTGCGCCTGCGGGGTGGCGTCGACCGGTCGTGCGCGGTCGAGCCGATGCTGACCCTCGGGTACGCCGTCGGCGGGCTGCGGCCCGACGGCTCCACGGTGTCCGGGCCGCAGAGCCTCGACCTGAGCGTGGGGCACCTGCAGCAGAGCGTCGCCTCGCCCGTCACCGGCGCGACGGTCCAGTACTCGACCGACGGCACCGCCTGGCTCGACGCACCGGTCACCGCGCGCGGCGGCGGGGTCTTCCACGCGGACTTCGCCGCGGTCACGGAGGCTTTCCGCGGCACGGACGTCTCGCTGCGCGTGACGGCGTCCGACGCGGCCGGGGCGACCGTGACCGAGACGATCACCGCCGCCTACCACGTCTACCCGGCCTGAGGGGAGAGTCCACTGTGTACAGATCACTGATCGGCGTGCTGAGCGCCGTCCTGTTCGTCGTGTCCGCTCCGGCCGCGACCGCCGCTCCGGCCCCGCGCGCGGCGTGTCCCGAGCAGCCCGGGGTGGCGCGTTGCCTCACCACCTACACCCCGGGTGCGGTGCGCGCCTTGGCCGACGGCCCGGCCGGCTGGGGTGCCGACGACCTGGCGTCGGCCTACGGGCTCCCGGCCACGCCGGGCCCCGACACGGTCGTCGGCATCTCGATCGCCTTCGACGCCCCGAACCTGGAGGCCGACCTCGCGGCGTACCGGGCGCAGTACGGCCTGCCGCCGTGCACGACGGCGAACGGCTGCTTCCGCAAGGTCAACCAGCAGGGTCTTGCCGCACCGCTGCCGGAGCCGAGCTTCGGCTGGGCCCTGGAGTCCACTTTGGACGTCTCGATGGTGTCGGCGGCGTGCCCGTCGTGCCGCATCGTCGTCGTGGAGGGGAACTCGCCGGGCTTCGCCGACTTGGCGGAGACGGAGGACACGGCGGTCCGGCTGGGCGCGACGGTGGTGTCGAACAGCTACGGCGCCCGGGAAAGCGGTGCGCCACTGGCGTTCGCGAGCCACTACCAGCACCCGGGCGTGGCGGTGGTGGCGTCCTCGGGCGACTCCGGCTTCACAGCGGCGAGCTACCCGGCGGTCCTGGCGACGACGATCGCGGTCGGCGGGACGTCGCTGGCCCGCGACCCGTCGACGGCCCGCGGCTGGACGGAATCGGCGTGGCTGTACGGCGGCAGCGGCTGCTCGGCGTACATCGCGAAGCCGTCGTGGCAGAAGGACACCCACTGCGGCAAGCGAACGGTGGCGGACGTCGCCGCCGCGGCCGACGACATCGCGATCCACTACGCGGACGCGGGCGGCTGGCTCCCGGTGAACGGCACCAGCGCGTCGGCGCCGTTCGTCGCGGGGATGATCGGCCGGTCGGGGCACGTCCCGGCGCCGTCGGGCCTGTACGCGAACGCGTCCCGGTTCACAGACGTCACGGCGGGCAACAACGACCCGGCGGGCGCGGGCAAGAAGTGCGGCGGCGACTACCTGTGCGTCGCCGGCCCGGGCTATGACGCCCCGACGGGAGTCGGCGTACCCAACGGCCTGACCGGCTTCTGACGCCTGGCCGCGTGTAGTGAATGACTCATTCCTGTCACCAGACGACAGGAATGAGTCATTCACGTCGTTTCGCCCCCGGGCCGGCACAGCCCGCGCTCGTAGGCCAGCAAGCCGGCTTCGGTCCGGTGCGCGCAGTCCAGCTTCCGCACCACCTGGTCCACCAGGCTCCGCACCACCGGCTCCGCCAGGTCCAGCCGGGTCGCGATCTCCGCGTTCGACAGCGCCGAGCCGATGCCGATCAGCACTTCCCGCTCGCGCGCGGACAACCGGTCGACTCCCGCGAGCCGCTCGTCGCGCGGGCCGGACAGCCGGGTCGCGGCCGAGACCAGCCGGCGGGAGGCGTCCGGGGACAGCACCGCGTGCCCGTCGGCCGCCAGGCGGACCACCTTGATCAGCTCGTTGCGCCGGGCCGAGCGCAGCACGTACCCCGCTGCCCCGTCGCGCAGCGCGCGCAGGATTCCCGCGTCGGAGTCGAACGTGACCAGCGCCAGCACCGCCGGGCGGCGGAACACCGGTCCCAGCGGGCCCAGCCGCAGGTCCAGCAGCACCACGTCCGGCAGCCGGCGGCGCAGCGCCGTCCGGGCCGACGGCGCGTCGGCGGCCGAGCCGATGAGCTCGATGCCGTCCGCCTCGCCCAGCACGGTGCCCAGCCGGGCCCGCACCGCCGGGTCGCGTTCGGCCAGCAGGACCCGGACCGGGGGCGGGGGCAGCACCGTCAGTCCTGGTCCTTGGGCCGCAGGCGGATCAGCGGCAGGTCGGTGCGCGACGCGCCCACCAGGTCACGCCCGCCCGGGCCGCGCAGCCGCAGCTCCCGGAACCGCACCGAAGACAGCTGCGCCGCTTCGATCGGGTACACGTCGCCGTAGCGCTTGATCTTGTCGACCAGTTCCTTGCCCAGCAGCTCGACCAGCCCCGCGTGCCGCGTCGAGCCGCCGCCGAGGGGCACGTCGAGCTGCTTGCGGACCTCGGGGAACCGCTGGTCCAGCTCGACCGCCAGCTGGTGGATGGTCACGTAGGCCGGGCCGAACTCCGGCGCGTCCGGTCCCGGTGGGATCTCCTTCAGCACCTTGATGAGCTTGTCATCCATCCCGAGCCTGTCCCACAGCGTCACCGCCGCAGGTCTACCAGAGGACCGGCACGCGGTCCACTCCCCCGGTGACCCGGTTCGTCCGCACTTCCAGCTCGTCGACCGGCACCGCGAGCCGCAGCCCGGGGAACCGGCGGAACAGCGAGCCGAACACGACGCGCAGTTCCGTGCGGGCCAGGCTCGCGCCGATGCAGAACCACCCGCCGTACGCGAAGGCGATGTGCGAGTTCGGCTTGCGCTCGGCATCGAACTCCTCGGCGTGCGGGAACGCGGCCGGGTCCCGGTTCGCGGCCGCCAGCGCCAGGACGACGGCGTCGCCGCGGGCGACCCGCACGCCGCCGACCTCGACGTCGTCGTGCGCGTACCGCAGGACGCCGAGCCCGCCCGGCGCGGACAGCCGCAGGATCTCCTCCACCACGCCGTGCACGAGGCCCTCGGGGTCGGCGACCAGTGCGTCGCGCCGCGCGAGGTCGGTGAGCAGGAAGAGGACACCGAGGTCGATCCGGTTCGAAGTGGTTTCGTGGCCGGCGAACAGCAGGCCGGCGGCGAGCCGGGCGAAGTCGTCGTCGGCGAACGTGGGGTCGTCGGCCTGGGCCCGGACCAGGTCCGAGACGACGTCCTGCCCGGGATTGCGCCGCTTGGCCGCCGCGAGCCGGCCCATGTACGCGGCGAACTCGTCGAGGGCGGCTTCGGCGCCGCCACCGATGTCCATCCGCCCCATCCGCTCGGACAGGACGCGGAAGGTGTCGCGGTCCTCGTACGGGACGCCGAGCAGCTCGCAGATCACCAGCACCGGCAGCGGGAACGACAGGTGTTCGTGGAGGTCGACGGGCTCGTCGCCGTGCCGGGCGCGTTCCATCGCGGCGTAGCAGCCGTCGGCCAGCTCCTGCACGTGGCCGGCCAGCCGCCGGATCCGGTTGGCGGAGAAGGCGGGCACGAGCATCCGCCGCATCCGCGCGTGCTCGACGTGCTCGGTTTCGTGGTCGCCTTGCGGCCGGCTGAGGATGGCGGCGCTCGACAGCGCGGACGCCTCTTCGGGCGCGGGGTGCGAGCGGCCGAAGCGCGGATCGGTGAAGACGGTCCGGACCTCTTCGAACCCGGTGACGAGCCAGGCCGGATCCCCGGCGGGGGTGGTCACCTGCACAACCGGCCCCTGCCGGCGCAGCACTTCGAAGAGCGGAGCGATCTCCAGGACGTTCGGGCGCTCGAAGGGCAGGCGCGGGGTGTCCGTGGTCGCGGTCATCGGGTCTCCTCCCGGCGCGCGGCCGGTCGGGCGCGGGCGGGCCGGTCGCCGGCCGCTCCCCCCGGTCCCCCTGCGTTCCACGGTACTCAGGAACCCGGGCCGCAGCGGGGATCGCCCGGTTCGCCGCCCCTTCGGGCCAACGCCCTGGCACCGCCCGTCCCCGCCGGAGGCCGATCCCGCTCAGGAACCCGGACCGCAGCGAGAATCACCCGGCTCACCGCCCCTCCGGGCCAAACGCCCCCGCACCGCCCGTCCCCACCGGAGACCGATCCCGCTCAGAAACCCGCACCGCAGCGAGAATCACCCGGCTCACCGCCCCTCCGGGCCAAACGCCCCCGCACCGCCCGTCCCCACCGGAGACCGACCCCCCTCAAGAACCCGGACCACAGCGAGAATCACCCGGCTCACCGCCCCTCCGGGCCAACACCCCCGCACCGCCCATCCCCACCGAAAACCGACCCCACTCAGCAACCCGGACCACAGCAAGGATCACCCGGCTCACCGCCCCCTCGGGCCAACACCCCCGCACAGCCCATCCCCACCGGAGGCCGATCCCGCTCGGGAACCGGGCCGTAGCGGGCGTGGGGCGATCGGGCCACCCACGCCCAGAAGCGGTCGCCGTAGGACCAGTGCCACCAGCGGGCCGGGTAGTTGACCAGACCCGCGGCGACCAGCGCCTCGGCGAGCAGCCGCCCGGTCTTCGCGTCCGGCGGCGGGATCGGGCCGGCGCAGCAGGCGGGCAGCGGCAGCGCCGCGTCGGCCGCCCCGGACAGGGTGAGGTCCACGGCGCCGCCGGTCGGGTGCGGGGCCACCGCGGGCGGGATGGCGCACCCGGGCGCGCCGGCCGGGTGGCGGCAGGTCGTCCGGTACCCCTCGACGATCAGCAGGCGGACGTCGCGGGGCAGCAGGCTCTGGGCGGTCACGAGGCGGTCGACCAGCCCGTGCCGGAGCCAGGTGGGTCCGGCGGCCCACAGCGGGGCCGACGCCCGGACGTCCACGAGCTCTTCGCCGCTGTCGAGGATCGGGATCCGGGCCAGGCGCGGATCGGACGGCGGCACGGTCATCGGCGCATCTCCTGGGGGCACCGGCCCACGGTCGCCCACCGGGCTGCAGAAACCCTGCAACCGGATTACAGCGCCGTCAGCTCGCCGTATTCGCGGGCCCCGTAGGCGCGGAAGGTCTCGATGGCCTCGGCCAGCGCGGCCTTCGCCGCCGTGTGGTCGCCCCTGGCCTCCTCCAGCTGCGCGATGTCCCGCAGGGTGCGCGCACCGAACAGGAAGGCTTCCTGCTCGCGGAAGGCGGCCAGCGCGGCGGTGAGCCACCGGCTCGCCTCCTCGAACCGGCCGGCGGCGAGGTCCAGCTCGCCGAGGGTGCGCATGACCATCGCTTCGGACCAGCTGTCACCTTCCGCGCGGTGGGCGGCGAGCACGGTCTCCAGCGGTCCCCTGGCGTCGGCCAGCCGGCCCATCCGCAGGTGGGTCTTGGCCAGTCCGCGCAGGCAGAACCCGACCAGCTTCTCGTCCCCGAGCCCGCGGAACAGCGCGAGCGCGCGGGTGAAGGTCTCCTCGGCCTCGGTCAGCCGGCCGCGGCCGAGGTGCGTCAGGCCGATCGTGCGCAGCGTCAGCGCTTCCCCCCGTTCGCTGCCGGCCCGGCGGTACGCCGCCAGCGCGGCGGCCAGCGCGGCGTCCGCGGCCGCGAAGTCGCCGCGCTCGAGGTGGACCGAGCCGATCAGCCGCTCGCAGTGGCCGGTCGCGCGGTCGTCGTCCAGGCTCCGGCACACCGTGGCCGCCCGGTCCAGGAAGTGCTCGGCTTCGGGCAGGTAGCCCTGGTCCCGGCAGGCCAGCCCGAGCGCGGTCAGCGCGGCGGCCTCGCCCCGCGCGTCCCGCAGGTCGCGGAACCGCTCGACGGCGTCGGTCAGGTGCCGGCGGGCCTCGGCGAACCGGTCCTGCTCGTACCGGAGCTGGCCGACCTGCGCCAGGAGGACCGCCTCGCCGGGCCGGTTGCCGGCGGCGCGGGCGGCGGCCAGCGCGGCGCCGTGCGCGCGGTCCCACAGGTCCACGACGCCGTTCAAGGCGTAGCCCGACGCGCACAGCACCGACGCGATGGCGACGGCCGGTTCGTCGAGCCCCGCCTCGGCGGCCCGCTCCACGGCGAGCACCAGCGACGACTGCTCGATGTCGAGCCAGCCGCGCGGATCGGTCAGCGCGGTGCCGAGCACCTCGGGGTCGACCGGGCCGGCCTCGGCCGTCGTCAGCGGGATCGCCCCGGAGGTCACGTGGTCGGCGACGTGGTCCCGCAACCGGTCGAGCACCGCGATCCAGCCGCCGGCGACGCGCGCGGTCGAGGCCACCAGGTCGGCCCGGGACTCGTGCCGTTCGGCCTCCTCCCGGGCGTAGATGCGGACCAGGTCGTGCAGCCGGTAGCGGACCTGACCGGTGTCGTCGACGAAGGTGTAGTCGACCAGGTGGGTGTCGACGAGGTGCTCGACGACCTCCTCGGCCGTCGCGATGTCGACGTCGAGCGCGGAGGCCACGACCCAGGACCGGAAGTCGGCCAGGCCCAGGTGCCCGAGCCGGCGCAGCGCGGTCCGGGCGGCGGGGTCGAGGTTCCGGACGCTCAGCTCGATGCTCGCGCGGATCTGCTGGTCACCGGCGGACAGCTCGGTGAGGCGGCGCCGTTCGTCGGTCAGCCGGGTCGCGAGCAGCCGCGCGGTCCACTGCCGGCGGGTGGCCAGGCGCGCGCCCGCGACGCGGACCGCGAGCGGCAGGTTGCCGCAGCAGGCAACGATGTCGGCGGCGGCGTCGGGCGCGCCCTCGATCCGGTCCGCGCCGGCGATCCGGGACAGCAGCGCGGTCGCCTCGCCCGCGGAGAGCAGGCCGACGTCGACGAGGTGGGCCCCGGCCAGGCCGGCCAGCCGGGTGCGCGAGGTCACCAGCACCGAGCAGGTGCCGGCGCCGGGCAGCAGGGGCCGGACCTGCGGCTCGCCGGCGGCGTCGTCGAGGACGATCAGCACGCGGCGGCCGGCCAGCGCGGTGCGGTAGGCGTCCATGCGTTCGCCCGCGTCGTCCGGGATCGCGCCGCGGTCGGGCTGCAGGGCCCGCAGGAAGCGGCCGAGCACCTCGGTGGGCGAAGCCGGCGTGCCGGTGGTGCCGCGCAGGTCGGCGTGCAGCTGCCCGTCCGGGTAGGCCGCGGACACCCGGTGCGCCACGTGCGCGGCCAGTGCCGACTTGCCCACCCCGCCCGGGCCGAGCAGGGCCGCGACCACCGGACCGCCGCGGCCTCCGGTCAGCACCTCGGCCAGCTCGCCCACCAGGGCGTCCCGGCCGGTGAAATCGGCCGCGTCGGGCGGGAGCTGGCGCGGCACGGCCACCCGGGACCCGCCGCGAGCCGCCGGTGCCGGGTCGGGGCGCGCGGCCGGCTCGGCGGCCGGGCCGAGCAGGGCCGGGTCCGACCGCAGGATGGCTTCGTGCAGCCGGGTCAGCTCGACCCCCGGCTCGATGCCCAGCTCGTCGATGAGGACTTCGCGTCCCTGCCGGAAGACCGCGAGAGCGTCGGCGGTGCGGTCCGCGCGGTACAGGGCGAGCATGAGGTGGCCGCGCAGCGACGCCCGGGTCGGGTGCTGCCCGACCAGGACGGTGAGCTCGCCGATCAGCTCGTCCGTGCGGCCGAGTTCCAGGTCGGCGGCGATGCGGGCCTCGACGACCGCGAGCCGCTGCTCGTCGAGGCGGGCCGCCTCGCCCGAGAGGACGCGGCTGCGCACGCCGCCGAGCGCCGGCCCGCGCCACAGCGCGTCCGCGGCCCGGAAGGCGTTGGACGCCTCGCGGTACCGGCCGCCGGCCGCGGCTTCCCGCCCCTCCGCGGCGAAGACGTCGAAGCGGTGCCGGTCGAGGCTGTCGGCGCCGAAGCGCGCCGAGTAGCCCGGCGCCGCCGTGCGGATGATCTCCGTGCCGGCGTCGCCGAGGGCCCGGCGCAACGTGGACACGTAGGTCTGGATCAGCGCGCGGGCGGTCGGCGGCGGGTCGTCGTCCCAGATGATGTCGACGAGGCGGTCCGTGGCGATGACCCGGGCCGGCTCCAGCAGCAACGCGGCCAGCAACGTGCGGATCTTCGTGCCCCCCAAGGCCAGGGTGCCGGTTTCGTCGGCGACCTCGACCGGTCCGAGCAGCCGGAACTCCATCCCCGCCCCTGTGTCTCCCCCGAGATGTCCCGGCGGACCCTACCGCCCGGGGAAGCCGCCGGAAAACCGCTGTATGGCGGCTACCGGCGGATTTGCAGAGAACCTGCAGCGCGGGTCCCGACGCTGGGCCCATGACCACGAAGACGATCGCCCGGCTCACCGTCACCCTCGCCACCGCGGCCCTGACCGCGGTCTCGCTCGCCGTCCCGGGCACGGCGCACGCATCGGCCGTCAACGGCCCGGTCTCCCGCCAGGAAGTCCTCGACCGGGCGCAGTACTGGGTGGACAAGGGCTACACCTACACCCAGACCGGCACCCACGTCCCCGGACCGGACGGCGGGCAGACCTACCGCCGGGACTGCTCGGGGCTCGTCTCGATGGCCTGGCACCTCGGCTCGAGCCTGATCACCAACGAATTCCTCAGCAAGGCGCAGAACGGCAACGGGATGCACGTCATCGCCCGGGACAGCCTGCGTCCCGGCGACGCGATGGTCCGCGACAGCGACGGCAGCGGCCCGGACGGGCACATCGAGCTGTTCGCGTTCTGGAAGAACCAGAACGACCACGGCCAGGGCGCCTACGTCTACTCGTTCAACTCCACCGGCCAGACCGTGCAGAATCCGTACAAGGTAAACAACTCCGGCAACCTCGGGTTCGACTCGTGGTCGGAGGTCACCTCCTACACGGCCATCCGCTACGACCGGGTCGTCGAGCAGTCGTCCGCGGCCAACGGGGTCGCGGCCGGCGACGTGACCGGGGACGGCCGGTCGGACCTCGTCGCCCGCATGCCCGACGGAACGCTTTCGCTCTACGCCAACGGCGGCAGCGACACCTCGCCCTACGGTTCCGGCAGCCTGATCGGCACCAGCTGGGAGGGCTTCAGCTGGTTCCAGGTCGGCGACGTCACCGGCGACGGCAAAGCCGATGTCGTCGCCGCGAAACCCGACGGGACGCTGTGGCTCTACACCCACGGCGGCGACAACACTTCGCCGTACGGCAACGGGACGTTGATCGGCTCCGGGTGGGCGCAGTTCAGCCACGTCACTCTCGCCGACGTCACCGGCGACGGCCGGGCCGACCTCGTCGCCGCGATGCCCGACGGGTCGCTCTGGCTCTACACCAACGGCGGCAACAACACCGCGCCCTACAGCACCGGCACCCAAGTCGGCTCCGGGTGGGAACAGTTCACCTGGATCCTCGGCGGGGACGTCACCGGGGACAGCCGGGCCGACCTCGTCGCCGTCAAAACCGACGGCACGCTCTGGCTCTACACCAACGGCGGCAGCAACACCGCGCCCTACAGCACCGGCAACCAGATCGGCGCCGGCTGGGCCCAGTTCGACCGCATCCAGCTCGCCGACGTCACCGGCGACCACCGCGCCGACCTCACCGCCACCAAACCCGACGGCACCCTGTGGCTCTACACCAACGGCGGCAGCGACACCGCGCCCTACGGCAGCGGCATCCTGATCGGCTCCGGTTGGCAGACCTTCGCCTGATCGCCCTTCTCACCACAGGAGCTCACCATGCGCAAGTACCTGCTGGCGGTGCTGGCCGGAGCGGTCCTCCTCGGGGGAACGTCGCCCGCGATCGCCAACCCCCTGCCGGACAAGCAATCCGACGCGGCGAACGGGTTCGCCCACGCCGCTCGCGAACCGAACGCACCGACCGCACTCGCCGCCGGCCTGCCGTCCGGCTACAGCGTCAACGGCATCGACGTCTCCAGCCACGACCACTCGGGCGGCAAGACGGTCAACTGGGCGAACCAGAAGGCCGCCGGCGACGAGTTCGCGTTCGTCAAGGCAACCGAGGGCACCGGCTACACCAACCCGTACTTCGACCAGGACTACCACGGCGCCAAGAACGCCGGGCTCTACACCGGCGCCTACGCGTTCGGCCGCCCGGACCTCGGCAACGCGGCAGGCCAGGCGAACTACTTCGCCGACCACCTGCAGTGGGCGGCCGACGGCCGGACGCTGCCGCCGTTCCTCGACCTGGAATGGCCGTACAGCTCACTGAACCTGCCCGACTGCTACGGGCTCGGCCAGGGCGACATGCGGGCGTGGATCAGCTCGTTCCTCAACCAGGTCAAGGCCCGCATCGGCCGCACGCCGATGATCTACACCAACGTCAACTGGTGGAACCCGTGCACCGGCGGCAGCACGGCGTTTTCGGGGTACCCGCTCGACATCGCCAGCTGCAATTCGGCGCCGCCGTCGGTGCCGGGCTGGGGTACCCGGTGGACGTTCTGGCAGTACGACATCGACGCCTGCGGCCGGGGCGCGGCCCACGACTCCAACGTCTTCAACGGTTCGCTGGCCCAGCTCGCCGCGCTCGCGGGCGGTTCGGGCGGCGGGGCGAACGGAGTCGCCGCCGGCGACGTCACCGGGGACGGCCGGGCCGACCTCGTCGCCCGCACGCCCGACGGGGCGCTTTCCCTCTACGCCAACGGCGGCAGCGACACCGCGCCCTACGGTTCCGGCAGCCTGATCGGCACCAGCTGGGAGGGCTTCAGCTGGTTCCAGTCCGGCGACGTCACCGGCGACGCCCGCGCCGACATCGTCGCGGCCAAACCCGACGGGTCGCTCTGGTTGTACACCAACGGCGGCGGCGCCTCGCCCTACAGCACCGGGACGCTGATCGGCTCCGGGTGGCAGCAGTTCAGCCACGTGACCCTCGCCGACGTCACCGGCGACGGCCGGGCCGACCTCGTCGCCACCAAACCCGACGGGACGCTCTGGCTCTACACCAACGGCGGCAGCAACACCGCGCCCTACAGCACCGGCACCCAAGTCGGCTCCGGGTGGGAACAGTTCACCTGGATCCTCGGCGGGGACGTCACCGGGGACGGCCGGGCCGACCTCGTCGCCGTCAAAACCGACGGCACGCTCTGGCTCTACACCAACGGCGGCAGCGACACCGCGCCCTACAGCTCCGGCAGCCAGATCGGCGCCGGCTGGGCCCAGTTCGACCGCATCCAGCTCAGCGACGTCACCGGCGACCACCGCGCCGACCTCACCGCCACCAAACCCGACGGCACCCTGTGGCTCTACACCAACGGCGGCAGCACCACCGCCCCGTACAGCAGCGGCAGCCTGATCGGCTCCGGCTGGCAGACCTTCGCCTGAGCAGAGCCACGCCGCTGCCCCCGGCCGTCGCCGGGGGCAGCGGCTCGCCTACAGCAGCTGCCAAGCGCGGGTGAGCGTGTCCCGCAGGATCTGTGCCATTTCGTCGAACTCCGCCTGGCCGCAGATCAACGGCGGCGACAACTGCACCACCGGCTCGGCCCGGTCGTCGGCCCGGCAGTACAAGCCCGCCTCGAACAACGCCTCCGACAGGAACCCGCGCAGCACCCGCTCCGACTCGGCGGCGCTGAACGTCTCCTTGGTCGCCTTGTCCTTCACCAGTTCGATGCCGTAGAAGAACCCGGCGCCCCGGACGTCCCCGACGATCGGCAGATCCGTCAGCTTGTCCAAAGTGGACCGGAACGCGTCCTCGGTGGAAAGCACGTGGTCGTAAAGCCCTTCACGAGCCATCAAATCCAAGTTCGCCAGCGCCACCGCGCACGACACCGGGTGCCCGCCGTAGGTCGACCCGTGCATGAACGTCGTCTCGCCGCGGGTGAACGGCTCCATCAACCGCTCCGAAGCCAGCACGGCCCCCAGCGGCGCGTACCCGGACGTCAGGCCCTTCGCCGTCGTGATGATGTCCGGCTGGTACCCATAGCGCTTCGCGGCGAAGTCGTACCCGACGCGGCCGAACGCGCAGATCACCTCGTCGGACACCAGCAGCACGTCGTGCTTGTCGCAGATCTCGCGCACCCGCTCGAAGTACCCGGGCGGCGGCACGAAACACCCGCCGGTGTTCTGCACCGGCTCGAGGAACACCGCGGCGACCGTGTCCGGGCCCTCGAATTCGATGGCCTGCTCGATCTGATCGGCGGCCCAGCGCCCGTAGGCGACGTAGTCGTCGGCGTGCTCGGGCGCGCGGTAGAAGTTCGTGTTGGGCACGCGCAGCGTGCTCGGCACCAGCGGCTCGAAGTCGGCCTTCGCGCCCGGGATGCCGGTGATCGACAGCGCGCCCTGCGACGTGCCGTGGTAGGCCAGCGCGCGGCTGATCACCTTGTGCTTGCCGGGTTTCCCGACGAGCTTGAAGTACTGCTTGGCCAGCTTCCACGCCGTCTCGACGGATTCGCCGCCGCTCACGGTGAAGAACACGCGGTTGAGATCCCCCGGCGCCGCGGAGGCCAGCCGGGACGCCAGTTCGATCGCCGTCGGGTGCGCGTGGCCCCACAGCGGGAAGTACGCGAGCTGCTTGGTCTGCCGCGCCGCGGCTTCGGCGAGCTCCTCGCGGCCGTGACCGACCTGGACCGCGAACAGGCCCGCGAGCCCGTCCAGATAGCGCTTCCCGCGGGCGTCCCAGATGTACGGGCCTTCACCGCGCACGATCACCGGGACGTCGGTCTCGTCGTAGGAGGAGTGGCGGGTGAAGTGCATCCAGAGGTTGCTGCGGGCCGCCTGGGCGAGGCCGGCGGCGTCGACGGAGGTGAGGTCGGCGGTAGTGGTCATGGCTTGGTTATCGCACGCCCCGAGCCGCCGAAGCAAGCGATTCAGTCGTCCAGCCGAACCGAACCGACTAATTCAAGGTCATCTACGCGCCAGAACCTTCGGATTTAGTCGTCACCCTCAGCGAGTGCCCCACTGGTAGGTCTGTTTCCGCAGCTTGAGGTACACCATCGCCTCCGCGTGCCGGACGCCCGGCAGCGCGCGGATCCGCGTCGAGATCAGCTGCAGCAGCGCCTCGTCGTCCGCGCAGACGGCCTCGCACAGCAGGTCGTAGCGCCCGGCACAGAGGATCACGTACGCGATTTCGTCCATTTCGGCCAGTGCGTCGCCGACCGGCTCGAGAGGTCCCTCTACGGTGATCGCGATCATCGCCTGCCGGAACAGCCCGACCTGCAAGGGATCCGAGACGGCGACGATCTGGATCACGCCGGAGTCGGACAGCCGCTGCACCCGCTGCCGGACCGCCGCTTCCGACAGGCCGACCGCCTTGCCGATCGTCGCGTACGCGCGCCGTCCGTCCTCTTGGAGCTGCGCGATGATCTGCCGCGAGATGTCGTCGAGCACGGGCGGCGCGGGCCGGCTCGGGGTGTCCTGGCTGCTCACGCCCCGGATCATCCCCGACGCGGGCGACACAGGGCAATCCCGGCACGCCGTCACACCCCGTGACTAAATCCGAAGGACCGTGGTCAACCGGACGACGATTTCCGTCGTCTTCATGGCGTTGACAACACCGAATCGGTGCTGTTCCATCCGTCGCACCTTGCCCCCGGCCGGAGGGAACGCCCATGCCCCGCACTCCCGCCCCGCCCGACGTCACCGCGCCCGCCGAAGCGAAGAAGACCCTCACCCGCTCCATCGGCGTCGGCGGCGGCACGCTGCTCACGCTCAGCTGCGTGACGCCGGCGTCGTCGCTGTTCGTCCTCGTGCCCCCGCTGTTCGCCGACCTCGGCACCGGCACCGCGCTCGCCATCGCCCTCGCGGTGCTGCTCTGCGTCGGGATCGCCTTCTGCTACTCGGAACTCGGCACGCTCGTGCCGAGCGCGGGCGGCGAATACGCGATGGTGACGACGGTGGCGAACCGCTTCGCCGGCTGGCTGACGTTCATGCTGTCGTTCATCGTCATCCTCGTCGTCCCGCCGATCATCGCGATCGGTGTCGCGGACTACGTGGCCGCGGTCGCCGACATCAATCCGTCCGTCGCCGGGGCGCTCGTCATGCTCGCGTCCACCGTGATGGGCCTGCTGAACCTGCGCGCCAACGCCTGGATCACCGGGATCTTCCTGGTCATCGAGGTCGTCGCGATCTTCGCCGTGTCGCTGCTCGGGTTCACGCACACGACGCAAAGCCCGGCCGTGCTGCTGAAGCCGAGCCTCGGGACGAACCCGATCGGGCTGATCGCCGTCGTCGCCGGGCTCGCCGTCGCGTTGTTCGTCGTGCAGGGCTTCAGCACCGCCGTCTACCTCGCCGAGGAGATGCGCGAGCCGCGCAAGACCGTCGCCCGCACGGTGTTCTGGACGCTCGGGATCAGCGCGCTGGTCATCCTCGTCCCGGTCGTCGCGGTGACGCTGGCCGTCCCGGACGCCGCCGCGCTCGCCGGCGTCGACCTCACCGCGCTCGTGACCGGCTGGAGCAACGCGGGCGTGGGCGCCGCGATCAGCCTGTGCATCGCGGCGGCGATCGTCAACGCGGTGATCGTCATGGTCATCCAGAACTCGCGCGTGCTCTACGCCTCCGCGCGCGACCAGGCGTGGCCGGCACCGGTCAACCGCGTGATGAGCGTGGTGAGCCGACGGTTCGGCGCGCCCTGGGTCGCGACGCTCGTGGTCGGCCTGTCCGAAGCCGTCCTCTGCTTCGTGCCGGTGGACACGCTCAGCGGCGTCACCGGGGTCGCCGTCGTCGCCCTGTACTTGAGCGTCGCGGCCGCCGCGTTGCGGGGCCGGCGAGCCGCGCACCGGAAGCCGCACGTCTGGCGGATGCCGGCGTGGCCGGTGGTGCCGGTGCTCGCCGTCGGGGTGCTCGCTTACGTCCTGGTGGAGCAGAGCGCGCTCGACCTCGGGATCACCGCGGGCGTGCTGGTGGTGTCGGCGCTGTACTGGTGGGGTTACCTGCGCCGCCGTCCCGAACGGTGGGTCGTGACGGTCCCGCAGGAGTAATTCAGTCCTTCCGGCGGCCCATCAGCTGGCGCAACCCGACGACGATGACGGCGAGCAGGCCGGCGATCGCGACCACGGCCCAGATCCAGCCGGGGATGCCGGTGTCGACCGCGGCCGGGGCGGGGGCCGGGGCCTGCGCGGCCGCCGTCGGTGCGGTGGTCGGGGCCGCCGTCGTCGCCGGGCCGGCGGCCGTGAGGGTGAAATGCACCGTGCCGGTGAGGTTGTCGCCGTCCTTCGCGATCACCTTCCAGGTCAGCGTGTAGGCCTGGGCCGGTCCGGCCGGCGTCACCGGCGCGGTCACGACCGCCCCGGCCACGGTCGGCGTGCCGACCGTCCAGGTGGTGCCGTCGCGGCCGGTGACCTTGAGGGCCTCCGGCGGCAGCGTCACCGGCTCCTCGAAGGTCAGCTTGACCTCGGTCGGCGCGGACGTCAGCGAGGCGCCCTCGGCGGGCGAGCTGGACTCCAGCTCGGTGTGGGCGGCGGCCGGTCCGGCCAGCACCACGAGGCCGACGAGGGCGGCGAGAACGGCTCCGAACACACGACGCGGGATCATCCGGACATCCTGCCCTATCCGCCCGTGCAGTCTTCATGTCCACCCGTGCACCCGGGTGGGTCGCTCTTCTCAACGCGGCGGGCACCGGCCAGGATGGACGCCTGGGTGGCGAGGAGGACCTCCATGGCGACGGTGCGCGACGAGGCCGACGCGCGGCGGCAGCTGCGTGCGGAACAGCAGCGCGAAAAGAACGAGCCGGTCGGCGCGGGACCGGGCATCGAACTGCGGTACGGCGGGGTCGGCGACGCCAAGACGGCGATCGACGCCCACTACGACGAGCTGTCCCGTCACCTCGAAGCGGCCCGCGGCCTCGACACCGAGCTGGCCGACGGCAAGGGCCCGGTCGCCCACTGGATGCGCCGCTCGTTCGCGGTGCGCGGCGGCGCCGAGGCCGGCGGCGTCCAGGCCGCGCTGCAGTCGTACCTGGCGGAGCTGGCAACGCTGCGGCAGACGCTCGACACGGTCGTGGCGATGCACCAGGCCAACGACGAAGAGGCCGCCACGGCCTTACCGGCGGGGGACGTCGATGCCTGAGTTCTATTCGACCCACCACGCGCCGACCGCGCGGCAGCGGGCCAAGGCGCGGCGGGTCCGCCGGGAGAAGGCCGTCAACGACCGCGAAGCCACGTTCGGCCGGATCAACTGGGACAGCTACGAGCACCGCGAGCTGTGGGACATGGTGCAGTCGGCGGTCCCGGCGAAGCTGGGCGTGCACGCGGCCTGGTGGCAGGAGGTGGCCGCCGGCGTCAGCGCCGCGACCGAAGAGGTGTCGGCGCTGGTCCGGAAGCTGCGGGAGTCGTGGCAGGGGCCGTCGGCGGACCAGGCGGCGGCCTCGGTGGACCGGCTGACCGGCTGGGCGGCGACGGTGGGCGAGAACGCCCAGCGCGTCGGCGCCGGCCTCGACACGTACACGTCGGTGGTGAGCGAAGCCAAGCAGCGGATGCCCGAGCCGGTGCACTACTGGGCCGAGCGGTGGTTCCGGCAGGGGTACGCGGTGAAGCGGCTCGACGGCCCCGAGGGCACGTACATGCTGGACCAGCTGCTCGACGACAAGCTGCCGACGAAGAAGGAAGCGGACGACGCCAAGGCCGCGGCGGTCCGCGTGATGGAACAGTACGAGAGCGCGAGCCACGACGTCCGCCACCGCCTGCCCCCGGAGTTCGACACGGCGCCATCGGTGACCGCCGGCACCGGCGCCGGGCCGCGGCCGCCGGTGGTCGTCCGGACACCGCCCGCGCCCCCGGTGCCCCACGATCCGGCCCCGCCGCGCACTGAGGAGGGGTCCCACGACGAGCCGGACGACTCGACGTCGACGGCGTCCGCGCTGCCGCCGACGTTCACCGGCGCCGGAGTCCCGGCCGCGCTCGACGGGGTGATCGGCGCCGCCGGCCCGGCCTCGCCGTCGGGCGGCTACGGCCCCGGCTTCGCGGGCATCCCCACGGCCGGAACACCGGGTTCGGGGACACTCGGCGAAGGCGGCCGAGCCGGAGCGGGACGGTTCGGAAGCGGGACAACGGGTTTCGGGCCGGGCGGGACGAGCGGCCGCGGCACGGCGGGCGGGTACGGCATGTACCCACCGGGCCAGGGAAGCCGACGCGAAGAGGACACCGAGCACCGCGACAAGTACGCGAAGGGGTACGACCTGCTCGACGACCTCCCGCCGGCGTACCCCCCGGTGTTCGGCGAATGACGGGCTTCCACGCCGACCCGGCAGCCCTGGACGAGCTGGCGCTGCGCCTGGAGGACACGGCCGAGGAGTACGCGGCCGCGGCGGCCCGGATCGAGGCGCCATCCGGCGACGTCGGACCGGCAGCGGTATCGGGCGCGCTCGCGGCGTTGACCGGCGAGTGGACCGGCCGGATCCGGGTGGCGGAGAGGGACTTCACCGCCGCGGCGGCAGGTGTCCGGGCGGCCGCGAAGGCCTACCGGGCCACGGATGCTGCGGCAGCCGAAGAGCTGGACCGCGCAGATGGCTGACCGGAATCGCGAGCCTGGCCGCCTCGCCTTCGGCGAGCCGGCCGCGCCCCGGCACCTTGCCCCCGGCCAACCACACCACGCCGCCACCAACCTGCCTGCGCTCAACCAACCCACCCCCGGCCAACCACACCACGCCGCCACCAACCCGTCCACGCCCAACCAACCCACCCCCGGCCAACCACACCACGCCGCCACCAACCCACCCGCGCCCAACCAACCCACCCCCGGCCAACCGGACCACGCCAATGGCTGAGTTCCGCGGCCTCGGCTTCGACCCGGTCCCCGGCAGCCCCGACACGGTCGCCGAAGCCGCCCGTCGCTACACCGCCGCCGCGACCCGGCTCGCCCACATCCCTTCCCCCGGCGAAATCCCCGAGTGGGCCGGCCGATCCGCCCGTGCCCTCGCGGACCGCGCCGAACGAGCCGCCACCAGCCTCGCCGCGACCACCGAAGCCCTCCGCGCCGCCGCCGGCGTCCTCGAAGACTGGGCCGGCACCCTCCTCGCGAACCACCGCCGCGCCGAAGACCTCGACCGCCGCGCGACCGCCGCCCACCAAGCCCTCACCACCGCCCACGACGACGTCGAACAAGCCGAAACCGAAGCCCAGTTCTCCCCCGCCACCCAGCCGAACCTCACCGCCGCCCGCGCCCGGCTCGCGGCCCGCCGAGACGACCTCGACCGCGTCCTCGCCGAAGCCCGCGACCTCGAACGCGCCCACCACACCGAAGCAACGCGCGTCGCCGAGCGGCTGAGCGCCCTCGGCGACGGCGCCCCCGTGCCGCGACCGCCTGACTTCGCCGAGGTCAACGCCCACCTGGAGACCTTCTCGGCCGCCGGACGAGAGCTGGGCGGCACCGTCGCGCGCACCCCCAAAGCCCCGGTCACGCCGCCGCCGGGTGCCGTCAGCGCGTTCGCCGCGGCACTGGGTGGCCGGTGAAACTCCCCGCCGTTCCGGGGATCACCCCGGTGAACCTGGACTCGGTCGAGCGCACCACCGCCGAGCTGCACGCGCTGATGGCCCGCCTGCGCGGCCCCGACGCCGCCCGCGACCTCGGCCTGGAAGCCGCCGCCGTCCAGTGCGCGGAAATCGCCCACGAACAGCGGGCCGGGCTGCTCGCCCTCGTCGAACACCGCGACGCCGACCCCGCCCTGCTCATCGCCGGTGTCGTCCCGGTCGACCACCCCGGAGAGGCCGCCGACCTCGGGTACTTCATCGCGGACACGACGCCCGGCATCCGCGAGGTCAGCGACGCGCACACCAGCCGCGGCTACCCCGTGGTGATCGTCGAGCGGATCGGCCTGTCCGGCGCGCAGCTGCAGGCCGTCGTGCTCGACCCGGACCGGCCGCGCGCCGCCGTGTTCACCCTGCACTCCCCCGGCGGCCGCGGCTGGCTGGAGGTCGCCGGCCTGGCCGGGACGCTCGTCGCCGGCGTCGACCTCACCCCCGCAGCGCCCGCTCCCGGAACTCGCGCGGGGTCCGGCCGGTCGCCTGGCGGAACGTCCGCGAGAAGTGCGGGGCGCTGGTGAACCCGCAGTCCCGCGCGATTTCCGCGATTCCGCGCCCGGCCTTCGCCGGGTCGGCCAGCAACGCCTTCGCGCGCTCGACCCGCAGGCCCTTGAGCCGTTCCGAGACTCCCTGGCCGTCGTCGAACAGCTGGTACAGCCGCCGCCGCGAGATGTACAGCGCTTCGGCGATCTTGTCCGCGCTGAGCGACTGCTCGCCGAGGTGGGCGCGCATGTACTCCAAGGCTTCGCGTCGCCGGGCCGCGAGCGCGTCGACTCGGTCGAGTTCGACGCGCAGCGCGCTCCGCAGCACCAGTTCGGCCAGGCCCAGCAGGTGGTGCGCGAGCCCGTGCGGGTCGAGCCGCGGACCGGCCGCCACGACGTGCGCGACGGCACCGGCGAACAGCGACCGCAGCGGCGCGTCGACCTCGACCGGCCGGAACATCAACGGCCGCAGCTCGGCGAAGGAGATCGACAGCTTCGCCGCCGCGACGGTCAGCATCACGACGCCGGACGGCTGCAGGTGCAGCGTCGCGTCGGCGAACGTCAGCTTCGCGCCGGACTCGGCGACCGCCCGCGGGACGGGACAGCGCAGCAGCAGCTGGACGTCCTCGGGGTCCCGGCGGCCACCGACGATCGCCGCCCGCGCGGCCGCGGCGCCGGAAGCGCGGACGACGAGGTACCCGCTCGCGGGGACGTCCATCGACTGCGGCTCGGCCATCGACACCATCGTGCCGGACACCGGCCGCTCGGCACGGGAAGGGGGACCATGGCGCGGCGCACCGCGACGGCGGCGGGAGTGATCCTGTCGCATCTGGAATTCGATCTCCTCTGGGAGGACCTGGGGCCGGGCGGGCCGCCGCCGTACCCGTTCGACGTGCCGTCGCACGGCGCGACGCACGCCGAACGCGACGACCTGGGCGTCGAGGTGTTCGCGGGCCTCGCCGACGCGGGTCTCACGGACGGCGACGACGTCGACCCGGAATTGGCGGACTTGGTCGTGTTGCTGGCTTCGCCGACGCTGAGCGTCGACGCGCTGGTGCTGGGCGAAGCGCCCTGGCGGCTGCTCGCGGCGGCGCGGGACGGCGCCGGGGTGCTCGCGGTGCTGGACGACCGCGACCTCGTGCTGGAGCCGGTGCGCCCGGACGGCCTGGTCCCCGCGGTGGCCCGGATGCTCGGCGACGCCGAGCCGGGCCCCGGCGATCAGCTGCGCCTGCCCCGCGCCGCTTACTCGGCGTCGATGGACGCGTACGCGCGCAGTGGCTACGACGCGTTCGAGCGGGCGCTGAGCACGGCCGGGATCACCGGCCGCGCGGTCCGTCCACTCGCGACGCTGGTGACCGCCGAGCGGCACGCAGCGGGCCAGCTGGCGGCGACGGGCCCGGCCGGCCGAAGCCCGGTCCTGGCCTGGTTCGACACGGCGGCGGGCCGGTACGCGGTGACCCCGGAGGACGTGGGCGGCGAGCCGTGGGTGACGGTCACCCCCGCCGACGGCACCTGGCTGACGGACCGCCTGACGCGCACGGTCGACGACGTCCGCTGAGCAGTCTCCCGCGGCTCGTCGTGAGTGAGAAACAGTGTTCT
>NZ_JBGDMD010000027.1:0-31344 GCF_041679295.1 Amycolatopsis kentuckyensis
GCCAGGCGTGTTGTTTCGGAGTGTTTCGGTGGTTTTAGCGTTAGGGAAACGCCCGGTCCCATTCCGAACCCGGAAGCTAAGCCTGACAGCGCCGATGGTACTGCAACCGAAGGGTTGTGGGAGAGTAGGACACCGCCGAACTTAATGTGGGAAGGGCCTGGGCCCGGTTGAGACGTGAGTCTCCCGGCCCAGGCCCTTTTTCATGCCCGCATAACCCGCCGGCCGGTTGGAGGCATCGCGGCGCGAACGGACCGTTCGCGCCCAGCGAGCCGAGGAGAACCGGTCGCGCGAAGGTTGCGGGCTCTCCGGCCGGCAAGAGAACCGGTCTCCCGAAGGGCCTCTGGCTCGCCGGTGGAGCGCGAACGAGCGCCGAGGTGCCACCAAGTGCGCTATGTGCAGGCCGCCATCGCGTTGATCCCACCCCAGTTGCGGGGCGAGCGGACCGGTTCGCAGCCGCCCTGCCCCGGGCACGAAAAAGGGCCGGAGCTCCACCGAGCCCCGGCCCTTCCGGCCGACCAACAACCCAACCGAACCGACCAGCCGGCTACTTCAGCGCCGACCCGGCCTGCCAATCGGCCCAAGACTTCGACCAGTCACCGTAGAGATCCCAAACCGGCAGCTGCGGCCCACCCGAGTTGGTCACCTCCACGACGTCCCCCAACCCCATGTTCTGGAAGAACCACTGGGCGTTCGCCCCGTTGAGGTTGATGCAGCCGTGGGACACGTTCGAACTTCCCTGCTGCCCCACGCTGTTCGGGTTCTCGTGGACGAACTCGCCGTCGTTGGAAATCCGCTCCGACCACTTCTCGTTGGACCGGTACGCCTTCGGGTCCGGCGGGCAGACCCCGTACGTGCACGAGTCCATCGTGTAGTTGGCCTGCTTGTCCGAAATGACGTGCGCGCCCAAATGGGTGGGCGTGGCGTCCTTGCCCATCGAGATCGGCATCGACTTCACCATCGCGCCGTTGTGGAAGATCTGCATCTGCTCGGTGTTCCCGTCCGCCTTCGCGATCCAGGAATCGTGGACCTTGTACGTCTCCGTGCGGTCCTCCGCGCCGAACACCCCGCCGCCGAAGTCGACGCCGTAGATCTTCGCCGTCACCTTCAGCGTCGTGCCGGCCTTCCAGTACTCCTTCGGCCGGTAGTGGACGTTCGAGTCGTCGATCCAGTACCAGCTGCCCTCCTGCTTCGGCGTCGACTCCACCGTCAGGGCCTTCTCCACCGCCGCCTTGTTCTTGACGGCGATCTTGCCGAAGCTGAACACGATCGGCTGCCCGACGCCCACACCCGTGCTCGCCACCGCGGACGGCGCCGGGATCAGGTTCGCGTTCGCCTGCTTCTTCGGCGAGAGCGTGGTGATCTGGTTGTCCTGCTCGACCGCCTTGCCGTCGGCGCCCTGGGCGTGCGCGACGATCTTGTACGTCGCGCCGTAGCCGAGGGGCTCGGTCGACGTCCAGCTGGCCCCGTCGTCGGCGAGCTTGCCGGCGACCTTGGTCCCCTTCGCGGTGTTGGTCACCGTGACGTCGAGGAGCTTCCCGTTGGCCGCCTTGACGACGACGGGCGTCGCCGGGCTCACCCCCGTGCCGCCCGCGGGTTCGAACGACACCGCGACCGGCGTCGAGGACGCCGACGCGGAACCGGACGCGGGCGTCCCGCCGGCGGGCGAACCGCCGTCGTCATCGGACGAACAGGCAGAAAGCAGCAGTGCTCCGGCGAGGATTCCGGCCACCGAAAGTAAAATCTTCTTGGGGAGCATATTGTCTCTTTTTGGGAATTGGGTCGGCGGGCATTCGTCATTCAAAACTACGCGATAGCGATGACGTTCTTCCCGGCGGATCGGTGCATCGGCGTGACGCGGATCACGCGACGACGAGGCCCGGCGCCCCGTAGAGTCCCGGCCCGCTCACCGAGATCCCGTCGAGGAACTCCCGCGCGGCCGAGTACGCCTCTTCCGCCAGTGCTTCGGTGTGCCCGAAATCGAGCGGGTTCACACGTACCGGAGCCGGCCCCGGCAGGTACACCACCGGCACCGAAGCCGCCGCGACCGGCGCTTCCAGCACGGCCTGGTTCCGCATGCTGATCATCGCGGTGAACATCATCACCTCGGCGAACGTCCGCGGCGCTTCGGGGAGCTTCCCGGGAAACGCGCAGTCGAGCACCACCAGCGACTTCGCGCCCATCGCAAGCGCTTGGCGCATCGGCACGTTCGCGACGAGCCCGCCGTCGTAGAGCAACCGCCCCTCGTGCTCCACCGGCGGGAAGATCCCCGGGATCGCGCAACTGGCCAGCAGCGGCTCGAGCAGCCGCCCGGACCGGATCAGCAGCGGCTCGGCCGTGTCGACCTGCGTCGTGACGACGCCGAGCGGCAGCGCCAGGTCCTCGAAGCGGGTCTCGGCGCCGAGGTGGTCGGCGATGATCCCCGTCAGGCCGCTGTTGGGGAACAGGTGCGTCTTGCTCTGCGTCAGGGTCCGGACGCGGCTCAGCACGCCGCCGGGGAACGCCTCGGCCCGCGTCATGTGGGCCCAGATGCCGTGCAGGCGCGCCAAAGCGTCGTCGCCGGGCAGGGCCAGCACCGCCGCGTTGAGCGAGCCGACCGACGTGCCCGCCACCAGGTCCGGCGCGACGCCGGTTTCACCCAGAGCGCGCAGCATGCCGACCTGCATGGCGCCGAGGCTGCCGCCCCCGCCGAGGACGTACCCGACCGGCCGGGGAAGATCCGCGAGACTCATACCGCCGAATGTAGTAAGCCCGACTTTCGCAGGTCGTGCCGGGCGTGAGGACGGCGTTAGCCTGCTGGACGTGGCCGAGCTGGAGCTGCGCCATCTCAGGGCCGTCCGCGCCGTCGCGGACGGCGGCAGCGTGAGCCGTGCCGCGACCGTCCTCGGCGTCAGCCAGCCCGCGCTCACCGCGCAGCTCAAGCGGATCGAGCGGATCCTCGGCGGCGACCTGTTCGTCCGCGGCCCCAGCGGTGTCCGCCCGACCGAGCTCGGCCGGTTCGTGCTCGCCCGCGCCGACGCGCTGCTGTCCGACATGCAGGCGCTCGTCGCGTCCGCGCGGCGCCACGGCGAAAGCGGGCCGGGGACGCTGCGGATCGGGTACGTGCCGCTGCTCATCATCGGCCGGTTCATCGAGGAGCTGGGGGAGCGGGAGCTCGACGTCCAGACCTACGCCGAACCGGCGTCGCTGATGCTGCTGAAACTGCTCTCCACCGGCCGCGTCGACGTCGCCCTGCTCGAGAGGTTCGACGGCACCGAGGCGCACCACTTCGCGGGCCTGACCGTCCGGACGCTCGCCACCGAGCCGATCTTCGTCGGGATCGCCGACGGGCACCCGGCGATCCGCGACGGCGTCGTCGACCTCGCCGACCTGGCCGGCTGCGACTGGATCCTCCCGCCACCGCACGAAAACTGCGTGCGGGTGCGGTTCCTGCAGGCGTGCGCGGCGGCCGGGTTCAGCCCGCGCGTGCGGCACTTCACGTCGGAGGCGGGCACCGCGGGGACGCTCATCGCCCAGGGCGCGGTCTGCCTCGCGCAGGCGGCGTCGGCGCCCCCGCCCGGGCTGGTCGCGCTGCCCCTGCGCGGTGACCCGCTGTGGACGACGCTGCTGTTCGCGACGCGCGAGGACGACGCCCGCACGCCGACCACCGACGAGGTGTTCCGGTGCGCGGAAACCGCGTATACCGCGTCGCGGCAACGGAATCCGCACTTCGCGCGCTGGTGCGGGCTCGCGTCCGCTCGATAGGCGGCATAACGCCGGTGTTATCCCCGCTGGGATTACTGCCCGGCGCGGCAACGGGAGAAGCTCACGAAGTCCCCACCTGTTGCCGACAAGGAGCAACGAATGCACTTCAGACGAGCAATGGCGCTCGGCGCGCTGTGCGTGGCCCTCACCGGCCTGCTCTCCCCGCCCGCGAGCGCGACGACCGAAGCGACGACGTTGTCGATCAGCCAGCTGGTCCAGGAACAGAACCAGTGGTGCTGGGCCGCGAGCGGCCTGACCATCGCGCGGTTCCTCGGCTACGGCACGAGCACCAGCCAGAACACCTTCTGCGACTACTCGCGCGGCTACCCGGCCGGCTCGCAGTGCCCCAACCAGCCCGGCGAACTGACCTACGTCCAGCGCGGCTACCAAGCGCTCGGCCTGCGGCCCGGCACGGTGACCGGTGCGCTCAGCCTGGCGTCGGTGCAGACCGAGATCGGTGCGCGCCGCCCGATCGAGACGGGCATCTACTGGACCGCCGGCGGCGGGCACGCCCAGGTCATCTACGGCTACGACGCGAGCGGGCTCGTCTACTACGGCGACCCGTGGCCGAGCAGTCAGCGCTACAGCGCGATGGCGCACTCGAGCTACGTCCGCAACAGCCAGTTCCAGTGGGCGCAGTCCCTCTACCGGATCGGGGCGTGAGATGAACCTCTTCCGTGGATTCGGGGTGCTGCTCGCGGGCGCCGCGCTGGCGATCGGTTTCGGTGGCACGGCTTCGGCTTCGGGTTCGGCAGCCGACGACGTCGTCGCGGCGGTCCGGGCGGCGCAGCCCCAGCTTTCGGCGTTCTACGGCCAGCTCGACCGGCGGGCGGGCGTGGCGCGGGCCGCCGCGGCGCCCGAGGTGACGGGCGAGCCGGTGCGCGTGAACTCGCTCGACCCGGCGTTCGTCGCGGGGACACCGGGAACGGCGCCGGCGACGTTCGCGTACTACGCGGTGCGCACCTCGGCGGCGACGGGTCGTCAGGCGACGGTGTGGGTGGAGCGCGCGGGGGACGGCTGGGCCGCGACCAACTTCACGACGGGCACCGAGGAGCTGACGTACCCGGCGCAGGCCGGCGGCGACCTGGTGTTCACGGAGCCGCAGGTCAACGCGTGGTACCGGGTGCGCGACGGCCGCGTGCTGGCGTTGAACGACCCGGCCCGGCAGCGGGTCGGCGACGGCGTGACGGTGGCGGCGTACCAGCAGCTGGTGCACCGGTTGTACGGCGACAAGCTGCCCGGCTCGGCTTACCGGGCGCAGGGGAAGCTCGGCGGGTACGACTTGGCGGCGGCGCCGGTTCCGGCTTCGGTTCCGGGCCCTGGTTCCTGGCCGTTCGTCGCCGGCGGGGCGCTGCTGGCGCTCGGCTTGGTCGGCTGGGCCACCGGTAAGGCGGCGCGCGCCCGCCGTTGACGCCGGGAGGGTGCGGCTCGGGTTCGCTCGGGCCGCACCCTCAGGGGCCGGGCTTCCGGCTCAGGGCACCTTTTCCGGTTCGGACTCGGGTTCCGCGGCCGCCAGGGCCTTGCGCTTCTTCATGCGCAGCAAGAAGAACACCGCCACCGCCGCGAGCGCGCCCACCACGATCAGCCCGCCCGTGTTCAGCGCGCCCTCGATTCGCTTCGCCGCCTCACCCAACGCCGCGCCGATGCTGATGTGGACCAGGGACCAGCAGAACGCTCCCGCCGCCGCGGCCGGCAGGAACTTGCGGAACGGCAGCCCCGAGGTCCCCGCCGCCGCCGGGGTCAGGGTGCGGATCACCGGCAGGAACCGCGCGAAGAACACCGCCCACGCGCCACGGCGTTCCAGCACCGACGTCGCCTTGTCCCACGCCTCCAGGCCGTACTTGCGGATCAGCTTCGTCTCGCGCAGCCGCGGCCCGAAGCGGCGGCCGATCGCGTAGCCGAGCGCGTCGCCCGCGGTCGCGCACAGCGTGACCACCAGCCACAGCACCACGAACCGGGACGGCGTGTTCGCCGTCGTCGCGGCGATGAGCAGGCCCGATTCGCCCGGGGCCAGGAAGCCCAGCCCGATCGTGCACTCGGCGAACACCAGGCCGCCGGTCGCCGCGACGAGGCCCGGTTCCGGGAGTCCTTGCAACCAGCTGAGGAGGTCCGAAACCAGGGCCATGCCGCCCACTTTACCGATCCTTTAAGGACCGTGGGGTGACGTGCGTCACCGTGCCAGCAGCGACGCCGCTTCCTGGGCGGCCGGCCCTTCGGTGGCCAGGTGGGCCAGGTTTTCCGGCAGGACTTCGCCGCGGTGCGCCTTCGTCTGCGCGTAAAGCCGTCCCGCGCGGTACGACGACCGCACCAGCGGACCCGCCATCACCCCCGCGAAACCCATCGCCTCCGCAGCCTGGGAGTGCTCGACGAACTCCTCCGGCTTCACCCACCGGTCCACCGGGTGATGCCGCGGCGACGGACGCAGGTACTGCGTGATCGTCAGGATCTCGCACCCCGCGTCGACCAGATCCTGCATCGCCGGAGCCACCTCGTCCGGGGTCTCACCCATGCCCAGGATCAGGTTCGACTTCGTCACCAGCCCGGCCTCACGCGCCTTCGTGATGACCTCCAGCGACCGCGCATACCGGAATCCGGGGCGAATGCGCTTGAAGATCCGCGGCACCGTCTCCACGTTGTGCGCCAAGACCTCCGGCCGCGACCCGAACACCTCAGCCAACTGCTCAGGATCCGCGTTGAAGTCCGGAATCAACAACTCGACACCCGTACCCGGGTTCAGAGCGTGGATCTGACGGACGGTCTCGGCATACAGCCAGGCGCCGCCGTCCTCAAGGTCATCCCGCGCAACACCCGTGACCGTCGAATACCGCAACCCCATGGCCTGCACCGACTCCGCGACCTTCCGCGGTTCCGTGCGGTCCAGCTCGGCGGGCTTACCGGTGTCGATCTGGCAGAAGTCACACCGACGCGTGCACTGATCCCCGCCAATGAGGAACGTGGCCTCACGGTCTTCCCAGCACTCGTAGATATTGGGACAACCGGCCTCTTCACACACCGTGTGCAAACCCTCGCGACGCACAAGACCCTTGAGTTCGGTGAACTCCGGCCCCATCCGCACCCGCGTCTTGATCCACGACGGCTTCTTCTCGATCGGCGTCTCACTGTTGCGGACTTCCAGACGCAGCAGCTTCCGGCCTTCAGGCGCAGCACTCACGCCCTCAACCGTACGCCCGTCCGGGCTACGCGGGGTCGGGGGTGACGCCCGTCAGCTTGGCCGTCAAATCCCACAACGCCGACCCCAGCGACTCGCTGCGCGCGGCGGCCACCGTCGGCACGCGAGCCGGGTATCCGCGCAGGTTGCCGAGGCCGCGGGGGCCGAAGTAGCCGCCGCCTTCGACGCCGTCGGCCGTCGCCGCGTACAGCTGCGGGAGGGCGCCGACGCGGGTGTTCTGGGCGAACAGCACCTCGCCGGCGCGGTGGCCGCCGGCCAGGACCGCGCGGACCACCGGGTTCGAGTACGAGCGCGCCATGCCGCTGCCGAGGCCGGTCGCGGTGTACCCCGGGTGGGCGGCGACGCTGAGCACGTTGGAGCCCGCCGCGCGCAGGCGCCGGTCCAGCTCGAGGGCGAACACCTGGCAGGCGAGCTTCGACTGTCCGTACGCGGCGGCCGCGTTGTAGCGGCGGTGGTCGCCGTTCGGGTCGTCGAGGTGGATGCGGGCGCCGACGGCGGCCAGGCTCGACAGCGTGACGACCCGGCCGCGCAGGGCGGGCATCAGCAGCCACGTCAGCGCCGCGTGGCCGAGGTAGTTGGTGCCGAACTGCAAGTCGAAACCGTCGGCGGTGCGGCCGCGGGCGGTCGCCATCACGCCGGCGTTGTTGACCAGGACGTCCAGCGCGTCGCCGGTTCGCTCCCGGGCCGTCGCGGCGGCCGCGCGCACCGAGGCGAGCTCGCTCAGGTCCAGTGGGATGAGCTCGGGCTCGGCGCCCGCGGCGGCCGTCTTGACGATGTCCAGTGCCTTCGCCCCGCGTTCGGCGGAGCGGCAGGCGAGGAGCACGCGAGCCCCCTTGCTCGCGAGCACCTCGGCGGTGCGCAGCCCGAGCCCCGAGTTCGCCCCGGTGACCAGTGCGGTCCGGCCGGTCTGGTCGGGGATGTCGGCGTCGGTCCAGCGCTCCGTCATGCGCTTACTTAACCCTGTTCACGCACTCGGCGCGAGCAGGCGCCGCAGGTGTCCCATCATCGGGGTGCGGCGGCGGGTTTCCTCGCGGCTCGTGCGCAGCAGCGCTTCGAGCGCGTAACCCACCTTGGTGATCTCTTCGCCCGGCTCGCGCGGATCGGCCAGCCCGGCCGTGACAGCGAGCATCCGCAGCTCGCCCTCGTGCATCCGGCGCAGCGACGCGTGCCGCTCGTAAGCCCCGTCGAGCACCGCGCGCAGCGTCTCGTGCTCTTCGGCGGCGGAGCGCCACGCCCGCGTGACGGCGTCGACGTGGTCGCCGAGACCGTCGGCGTCGTCCGGGTCGGTGACCTCGGCGCGCAGGCGGCCGCTCAGCGTCCGCGTCCACTGGTACTGCAGCGCCAGCAGGACGTTCTCCTCGGTGCCGAAGTGCTCTTCGGCGCCGGGGACCTCCTCCAGCGGCAGCGGTTCGGCCGGGTTGCGGCCCGCCAGGCGGACGGTGGCTTCGAGGATTTCCTGACGTCGGTAGAAGTCGGTCCAGCTCATCGTGTGGCTCCCCTTCCGTGGCCCGGGTCATACCGCGGGTCTGCGGCATACTCCCGGTACGGACCTGACGACGCGAACATACCATGAGTACGGAGAGATCCTCCGGGCGTAAGGTTGTGAAGGTGGCGACAATGAGGTCCAGACGACTCGACTACTCCGAGTCGACGCGGTCGGCGCTGGTCGACAGCGCGGTCGAACTGTTCACCAAGCGCGGGTACGCGGGTACCTCGCTGGACGAGATCGCCAAACGCGCCCGCGTCACCAAAGGCGCGCTGTACCACCACTTCAGCGGTAAGCAGGCGCTCTTCGAAGCCGCGTTCGACCAGGTCGAGAGCCTCGTCTACGACCGGCTCGACAAGATCATGACCGGCGAAGGCTCGCCGTGGGAGCGGGCCCTCGGCGGGCTCAACGCGTTCATCCGGGCCTGCCTCGACCCCGCCTACCAGCGGATCGCCATCCACGAGGCACCGGTCGTCATGGGCTGGGAACGCTGGCGCGAAGCCGAGGAGCGGTGCAGCTTCGGGCTGGTCCGCTCCGGGCTGCAGTCGCTGATCGACGCGGGCGAGGTCGAGCCCGTGCCGGTCGAGGTGACCGCGCGGCTGCTGTTCGGCGCGCTGTCGAGCGCGGCGACCGAAATCGCCAGTTCGCCCGACCCGAAGAAGGTCGGCGCCGAGATCGAGGACGTCATCGTCCGCATGCTGGTACGGCTGCGGCGCACGGAGCCCGACGTCTCTATAGGCTGACTTTCGTGGACTTGAGGATCTTCACCGAGCCCCAGCAAGGGGCCAGCTACGACGACCTGCTGCGCGTCGCCAAGGCGACCGAAGCCGCCGGCTACGACGCCTTCTTCCGCAGCGACCACTACCTGAAGATGGGCGCGGCCGACGGCCTGCCCGGCCCGACCGACGCGTGGATCACCCTCGCCGGGCTGGCCCGCGAGACCAGCCGGATCCGGCTCGGCACGCTCGTCACCGCGGCGACGTTCCGGCACCCGGGCCCGCTGGCCATCTCGGTCGCGCAGGTCGACCAGATGTCCGGTGGCCGCGTCGAGTTCGGCCTCGGCTCCGGCTGGTACGACGCCGAGCACGAGGCGTACGGCCTCACGCTGCCGCCGCTCAAGGAGCGCTTCGACCGCTACGCGGAGCAGCTGGAGATCGTCACCGGGCTGTGGAAGACGCCGGCCGGGTCGACGTTTTCCTTCGCCGGTCAGTACTACACGCTGAAGGACTCGCCGGGCCTGCCGAAGCCCGCTCAGTCGCCGGCCCCGCCGGTGATCGTCGGCGGCCAGGGCAAGAAGCGCACCCCGCAGCTCGCGGCCCGGTACGCGGACGAGTTCAACCTGCCGTTCGTCGGCACCGAGGCGGCGGCCGCGCAGTTCGCCCGCGTCGACGCGGCGGCCGAGGAGATCGGCCGCGACCCCAAGGAGATCCTGCGGTCGGTGGCGCTGACCATCGCCGTCGGCCGCTCCGAGGAGGAGGTCGCGCGGCGCGCGTCCGCCATCGGGCGCGACCTCACCGAACTGCGGGCGAACGGCCTGGCCGGGACGCCCGCCGAGGTCGTCGACCGGATCGGGCAGTGGCGGGAGCAGACCGGGATCACGCGGATCTACCTGCAGCTGCTGGACCTGTCGGACCTGGACCAGCTCGAGCTGGTCGCGGCCGAGGTCGCGCCGCAGCTGGACTGAGCAGCCCCCGTTTTCCACGCTAGCGGAACGGTCCGACAGGTCCGGACGCCCGAAGCCGGCCGGCCTCCTGTTGTCCACAGGAGGCCGGTCGCTTTCAGTTCTGCAGGGCGAAGGTGACGCCGGCGGCCTCGGGAGCCGCCGGACGCGGGAGCCAGCGGTCCTCGCTCACCGGGAGCTCGCCTTCGAGCGCCGCCAGGACCGCGTCGCGGGCCAGCGGCAGGACCGCCTCCACGCTCACGTCCCGCTGCAGCTCGTACGACAGCGACGTCACGCCCGCGTCGCGGATGCCGCACGGCACGATCGTGTCGAACGCCTTCAGGTCCGCGTTGCAGTTCAGCTCGAAGCCGTGCATCGTCACGCCGCGCTGGACGCGGATGCCGATCGCCGCGATCTTGCGCTCGATGCCGCGGTCGTCCGCCGGGATCCAGACGCCGCTGCGGCCTTCGACGCGGCCGCTGTGCACGCCCAGCTGATCGCACACGTGGATCAGCGCCTCCTCCAGCCGCCGCACGTAGTGGACGACGTCGATCGGGTCGCCGAGCTTCACGATCGGGTAGCCGACCAGCTGGCCCGGGCCGTGCCAGGTGATCTTGCCGCCGCGGTCGACGTCGATCACCGGCGTGCCGTCGGCCGGGCGGTCGGCCGGCTCGGTGCGCTTGCCCGCGGTGTACACCGACGGGTGCTGCAGCAGGAACATCGTGTCCGGCGCGGTGCCGTCGGCGCGCTCGGTGAGCCGGCTCCGCTGGAGCTTCCAGGCTTCGGTGTAGTCGATCGTGCCGAGCTCCCGGACGTCGACGGGTTCGGTGCTGGCGCGGCAGGAGGTGCGGGAAGAACTCACCCGTCGAGGCTACGCCCGTCACCCGGGGGAAGCAGCCGCAAGGCGCAGGCTGAGAGCAGCCCGACACCGGTCACCGCCAGCACTGCGCCGATCGTGTCCGACACCCAGTGCACGCCCAGCAGCACGCGGCAGGCGGCGCAGACCACGACCGCCACCGCGGAAATGAGCAGGACGCGCTTCACCAGCCGCGGCCACAGCCACGCGCACAGCAGCACCAGCACGAACCCGGTGCTCGCGACCGACGTCACGTGCCCGCTCGGGTAGCTCAGGTCGGGGTAGTCGCGCGGGCGTTCCCGCAGGAACAGCGGCTTGAACACGACACTGGTCAGCCGGCACAGCACCAGCACGACGGCGAGCCGCACGCACAACCCCGTGTGCTCGCGCCGCCGCAACCCGAGGGCGAGCAGCGCCGCGCCGAGGACGAAGGGGAGCACCGGGCCGAGGACGTCGCTGCCGATCTGCGCCGCCTTCCCCAGCGGTTGTGTGTAGACGCCGTGGAGGGCGTTCGCCACCTGGGAATCGAGCGTCAGCGGCTGCCGCGCGACGCCGAGGCCGAGCGCGACGAACGCCGCCGCCAGCGCGAGGCCGACGACGAGCCAGCGTTTGAGCGGGACGCTCATGCCGCGGCGAGCGCCCGGTCCAGCGTCGGGTGGCGGAACGCGTACCCGGACCGCTCCAGCACGGCCGGGACGGCCCGCTGCCCGAACAGCGCCATTTCCTCGCCGGCCTGGCCGAGCACGGCCTTGAGCGCGATGCCCGGCACCCACCACGGCGCCGGGCGGCCCACGGCGCGGCCGACCGCGCGGGTGAACTCGGCGTTCGTGACCGGGTCCGGGCCGGTCAGGTTGACCGGGCCGGCCACGTCGTTCGCCAGGACGTGGGCGATCGCGCCGACCTCGTCCTCGAGGGAGATCCACGGCATGTACTGGCGGCCGTCGCCGAGCCGCCCGCCCAAGCAGAGCCGGAAAAGCGGCCGCAGCGTGCCGTAGAGGCCGCCCTTCGCCGAGAGCACGAGCCCGGTCCGGAGGTGCACGACCCGCGCGTCGCCCGCCGGCGCCGTCGCGGCTTCCCAGGATTCGCAGAGTTCGGCGAGGAACCCGTGCCCGCGCGGGGCCGATTCGTCCACAGTGGACTCGTGGGTGTGGCCGTAGTAGCCGACGGCGGAAGCGTTGACGAGCACGCCGACCCCGTGTTCGGCGACGGCTTCGGCGAGCACCTCGGTCGGCTCGACCCGGCTGTCGGTGAGCTCCTGCTTGCGCATCGCGCTCCACCGCCCGGGGAACAGCGGCTTTCCGCCCAGGTTCACGACGGCGTCCACGCCTTCGAAAGCACCGTCGGCGATGGTCCCGGACGGCGGGTCCCAGCGGAATTCCCCGCCGCCACGCGCTTCCCGCCGCACCAGGCGGCGGACTTCGTGCCCGTCGGCCGGCAGGCGCTCGCCCAGCGCCGACCCGATCAAGCCGCTCGCTCCGGCGATGAGTACTCGCATGCCCCGATCGTTGCGCATCCGCTGCGCGGCCGCACTCCCGGACACGGCGAAGGCCGCCACGGAAGATCCGTGGCGGCCTTCGTCAGCGGGAACTTCAGAGGCCGAGTTCGCCCTCGAAGTTGCCCTCTTCCAGGCGCTGCTTGATCGTCGTCAGGAAGCGGCCCGCGTCGGCCCCGTCCACCAGGCGGTGGTCGTAGGTCAGCGGCAGGTACGCCATCGACCGGACGGCGATCGTGTCGTTGCCGTCGGCGTCCGCGATGACCACCGGGCGCTTGACGACCGCGCCGGTGCCGAGGATGCCCGACTGCGGCTGCACGATGATCGGCGTGTCGAACAGCGCGCCGACGCTGCCGATGTTCGTGATCGAGAACGTGCCGCCCGACAGCTCGTCCGGCTTGATCTGGCCCGACCGCGCGCGGCCCGCCAGGTCGGCGATCCGGTGCGCGAGACCGGCCAGGCTCAGCTCGCCCGCGTCGTGGATCACGACCGAGAGCAGCCCGCGCTCGGTGTCCACCGCGATGCCCAGGTGCACGGCGCCGTGGTAGGTGATCTCCTTCGTGTCCTCGTTGTAGGACGCGTTGACGTTCGGGTGCTGCTTGAGCGCCTCGACCGTGGCCTTCGCGAAGAACGGCAGGAACGTCAGGTTGACGCCCTCGCGCTCCTTGAAGGCCGCCTTCGCCCGCGAGCGCAGCTTGGCGATCTTCGTGACGTCGACCTCCTGGACCTGCGTGAGCTGCGCGGCGATCTGCAGCGACTCGCGGGTCTTGGTGGCCGTGATCTGGCGGATCCGGCTGGCCTTCTGGACCGTGCCGCGCAGCGCCGCGAGCTCCGCCGACACCGGGGCCGCGGGACGCGCGGCCGGCGCGGCCGGGGCGGCAGCGGCCGCCGGAGCAGCGGCGGGCGCCGGCGCGGCCGCCTTCTGCTTCTCCTCGGCCGCGGCCAGGACGTCCTGCTTGCGGATCCGGCCGCCGACGCCGCTGCCGGTCAGCGACGCGAGGTCGATGCCGTGCTCCGACGCGAGCTTGCGGACCAGCGGCGTGACGTACGGGCCGTCCGCCGAACCGTCCTTCGAAGCGGCGGCGGGCGCCGACTCGGTCGCCTTCGCCGCGGGCGCGGCCTGCGGCTCGGGCTTCGGTTCCGGCTTGGCCTCCTGAACCGGCTCCGGCTTGGGCTCGGGCTTCGGCTCCGGCTTGGGTTCCGGCTTCGGCTCGGGCTCGGGCTCCGGCTTCGCTTCGGCCTTCGGCGCCGCGTTCGCGTCGCCGATCACCGCCAGGACGCCGCCGACCTCGACGGTCTCGTCCTCACCCGCGCGGATCTCCAGCACCGTGCCGGCGACCGGCGACGGCACCTCGGTGTCGACCTTGTCGGTGGAGATCTCGAGCAGCGGCTCGTCGACCTCGACCGAGTCGCCGACCGCCTTCAGCCAGCGCGTGACGGTGCCCTCGGTGACGCTCTCGCCCAGCTCGGGCAGCTTCACCTCGGTGCCTTCGCCGCTCGCGGCCGGCGCGGTGTCCGGCTTGCTCGGCGCGCTGTCCTGCGCCTGCGGCTCGGGCTCGGACGACTGCTCCGGCTCCGGCTCGGACTCCTGCTTCTCCTCCTGCGCCGGGGCGGAGGACTCGGGCACGCCGCCGGACCCGTCGTCGATGACGGCGAGCTCGCCGCCGACCTCGACGGTCTCGTCCTCCTGGGCGCTGATCTTCACGACCGTGCCCGCCACCGGGGAGGGGACCTCGGTGTCGACCTTGTCGGTCGAGATCTCGAGCAACGGCTCGTCGACCTCGACGGTGTCGCCCTCCTGCTTAAGCCACCGGGTGACGGTGCCTTCGGTGACGCTCTCCCCGAGCTCCGGCAATGTGACGGAGTAGGCCATCGTTCGCTGACTCCTCTTCCAAGTTCTGCGTGGTCTGGATTCTGCTGGTGGGACGTCAGCTGTGCACGTGCAGCGGCTTCCCCGCGAGGGCGAGGAACGCTTCACCGAGGGCCTCGGTCTGGGTGGGGTGGGCGTGGATGAGCGGCGCGACGTCCTCGGGGAACGCTTCCCAGCTGTAGATCAGCTGCGCTTCGCCGATCAGCTCGCCGACGCGGTCGCCGACCATGTGGACGCCCACGACCGGGCCGTCCGGGGCCTTGACCAGCTTGACCCCGCCGGAGGTCTTGAGGATCTGGCTCTTGCCGTTGCCGCCGAGGTCGTAGGTGAACGTCGTGACGTCGGCGCCGTACTTGTCCTTCGCCTGCGACTCGGTCAGCCCGACCGACGCGACCTCCGGGTGGGAGTAGGTGACCCGCGGGATGCCGCTCTCGTCGATCACGCGCGGGCTCTGCCCGGCGATCTCCTCGGCGACGAAGATGCCCTGCTGGAAGCCGCGGTGCGCGAGCTGCAGGCCGGGGACGATGTCGCCGACGGCGTAGACGTTCGGCAGGTTGGTGCGCAGCCGCTCGTCGGTGATGACGAAGCCGCGCTCGATCTTGACGCCGGCCTCCTCGTAGCCGTGGCCCGCCGAGTTCGGCCCGCGGCCGACGGCGACCAGCAGCAGGTCGGCCTCGATGGTCTCGCCGGACTCCAGCGAGACGCTGACGCCGTTCTCGTCCTGCTTCGCGCCGGTGAACTTCACGCCGGTCTTGAAGGCGATCTTGCGCCGGCGGAAAGCGCGCTCGAGCTGCTTGGACGCGAACTCGTCCTCGTTCGGGACCAGCCGCGGCAGCGCTTCCACGATGGTGACGTCCACGCCGAAGGAGGCCCAGACGCTGGCGAACTCGACGCCGATCACGCCGCCGCCCAGGACGACGACCTTCTTGGGGACGTAGTCGAGGGACAGGGCCTGCTCGCTGGCGATGATGCGGCCGCCGAGCTCCAGGCCCGGCAGCGTGCGGGAGTACGAACCGGTGGCGAGGATGACGTTCTTGCCGGTGTAGCGGGTGCCGTCCACCTCGACGGTGGTGCCGCCGACGAACGTGCCGCTGCCCTCGACGAGGTTCACCTTGTGGGCCTTGGCCAGGCCCTGCAGGCCCTTGTACAGACGGGCGACGATGCCGTCCTTGTACTTGTTGACCCCGGCGATGTCGATGCCCTCGAAGGCGGCCTTGACGCCGACGGCGTCGGCCTCACGGGTCTCGTCGGCGACCTCGGCGGCGTGGAGCAGGGCCTTGGTCGGGATGCAGCCCCGGTGGAGGCAGGTCCCGCCCAGCTTGTCCTTCTCGATCAGCGTGACGGAAAGGCCCAGCTCGGCCGCGCGGAAAGCCGCGGCGTAGCCGCCCGATCCGCCTCCCAGGATCACAAGGTCGGCGGAGGTGTCGGTCACTTCAATAACTCCTCGGCAAGCGGTGGGGTGGTGCTCTGTCGCCGCGCCCGCCCGGTATAACCGCGCGCGCGACATCCGCCATCTTGTCACTACGCCGGACGGGGCTGCGACCTAGCCGGGTGTGCGACGCCGACCACACGCGGACATCGGGATAATGAGTGGTGTAGGTCTCGGGAGGGAAGGTGGTCGTGGTGGGGCTCTTCGACTCGCTGCGCAGGCGGGCCAAGGGTGGTCAGCGGGCCGGTACGCTGCGGAAAGCCAGCTCCGAGGACACTCGGCACCTGGAGGAGTGGGTGGCCTCGAGGCGGGGTGTCGAGGCCTTCGTCGAGCCGAAGACGAACGTCACCGAGACCACTGTGGTGTTGATCGCCCACGACGGCGAGTGGACCCGGCGCCGGATCGGCAGCCTGGAGGCGGCCCAGCAGTTCGGCCACCGCCGGTCGATCCCGGTGTACGAGGTCGCGCGGGTCGGCTACCCGAAGCGGATGCGCGAGTACACCGAGCGGAAGAAGCGCGGGGAGGCCTAAAGCTCGATCCGGCCGACGACCTCGCCGTTGAAGGTCTGGCCGGTGGGCTTGAAGCCCAGCTTGAGGTAGAAGTCCGCCGGGCCGCCCTCGGCGGGGATCCACAGCACCGTCGCGCTGGTGTTGCCGCGCCGGCGCGCCTCCTCGAGGACGGTCTCCACGGCGAACCGGCCGTAGCCGCGGCCCTGGACGCCGGCGCCGACGTTGAGCCGCCAGATCCCGCACCGGAAGAAGTCCGGCTCGGCGCCCGGGTCGAAGCCGCCCATGACGAACGCGACCGGTTCGCCGTCGTCCAGGATCAGCCGGGGCCAGGCAATCTCGGGCTGCGTGTACGCCTCGGCCAGCGAAACCGCGACCGGCGCGACGAAGGTCTTCTGGTGCGGCTCGACGGCCAGCTGGCACGCGGCGGCGACGTTGGCCGGGGTGATCGTCTCCGCGCTGAGGGTGGTCACCGGGTCCAACCTAGCCTGCCTGCGCGAGCAGGGCGGCGTGCCGGACCAGCGCCGCGCGGAACGACGGGTGGACCGTCGTGCCCAGCACCGGGTCGACTTCGACCACGTGCCCCGCCGACAGCAGCAGCACCGCCGGTTCGGAAAGCACCACCACGCCGTTCTCGGCCCGCAGGTCCGCCGTGCCGAGCAGGCGCGGGAAGACCACGTCGGCGGGCAGGCCGTCGCAGGTGCGGAGGAACTCGCGGTGGTCGGGCGGCAGCTCGACGCCCAGCCGGAGTTCGGCCGAGCGGATCGCCGCCTCCGACGCTGGGGGAGGGAGGGTGGTCCGGCCGCGCAGGAGCGGCCCGGGTCGCGGTTCCGCCGAGGTTTCGCCGGGTGGGAGCCGGGGTTCCGCGGTGCCGGCGAGCGGTCCGGGCCGGGCCGGGCGCGCCGGGGTTTCGCCGGGGTCCGCCCCGCGCAGGCGCATGATCTCCGCGATCAGGTCCGGCCAGCTGCCCAGCTCCGGTGGGTACCGCTCGTGCAGGGCAGCGATCAGCGCCCCCGCGCAGGCCGGTGCCCACTCGCGCAGGCCGAGCGGGTCCGCGCCCGCCACCAACGCCGGGGCCAACGCCCGGGTCGCCGCCAGCGTCGCGACGTCCGGCCGTGGCCCGGCGAGGGAAGCCCAAAGCTCCAGATCACCTTCGGCGAGGGCCGTGCGCACCCGGTCCGGCCGGGCCGGCGCCACCTGCTCGACCACTTCCGCGACCAGGCCCGGCGGCAGGACACCCGCCAAGTCGGAGACCGGACGACGCAACGACACCGCGTGCGCGCGCTCTTCCGCGTCGAGGTCCAGCGGCGGCAGGCCCGCCGCCCAGCCCGGACGGCCGCCCCGCGCCTCGAACAGCATCGCCCATGCGCGGGCCCGCACCGGGTCGGGCGCCAGCGCCGTCACCGGCCGTTCGGTACGGGCCAGCCACTGCTCGACCAGCCGGTCGGCTTCGTCGAGCGCGCCGGCGACCGCGAGCAGCAAGGCGGCGTGACCCACCTGGTCGTCGACTCGCGCCTCGGGCGCCGTCAGGACGTCGCGGACCGCTCCTTCGAGGTAGTCCTCCACTCCTGGAGACCCTAGCCGAGGGCTTGCTTCGCCCCCGGGTGCAGCGGGACCGGGTCGGTCTGCGGCGCCAGCTGCTTGGTGATCTCCTTCGCGGCCGGGTGCACCTTCGCCAGCTCCGCCTGCTTGTCGAAGATCAGCTTGGTGATCGCGCACGCGTTGCCCGCCGGGAAGTCCTCGCGCACCAGCAGGAGGTTGGGCACGACGACCGTCGGCACGTCCGACGGCTGCGCGTACGTCGCCGCCGGGATCACGCCCTGGGCGTAGACCTCGTTGACCTCCTTGAGCTTCGGCAGCAACGGCGTGATGTCGACGAACTTCACCTTGTCCTTCAACGCCGTGGTGATGTCGGTGATCTGCGCGGTCGGCAGCCCGCCGGACCAGACGAGCCCGTCGAGCGTGCCGGCCTTCATGCCGTCCGCGGTCTTGGCGAGGTCGAGCCGCTGGGCCTGGACGTCGGTGTCCTTGAGGCCGGCGGCTTGCAGCAGCCGGTTCGCGATCACCTCGGTGCCGGACTTCGGCGAACCCGTCGAGATCCGCTTGCCGCGCATGTCGGCGATCGAGTCGATGCCCGCGTCCGTCCGCACCAGGACCTGCGTCGAGTTCGGGTAGATCCGGGACAGCGCCTGGATCTTCTGCGGCTTGCCGTCGAAGGATCCCTTGCCCCGCACGGCGTCCGCCGCGGTGTCGGCGAGGGAGAACGCGACGTCGTAGGTGCCCGCCACCAGCTGCTGGATGTTCTGCACCGACGCGCCGGTCTCGGCGGCCGTCGCGCGCAGCTTGGTGCCGTTGCTGATCAGCTGGGCCAGCCCGCCGCCCAGCACGTAGTAGACGCCGCCGCTGTTGCCGGTGGCGATGGTGATCCGGCCTTCGCCCGCTTCGCAGGACTGGGTCCCGCTCGCGGCCGGCTGGTCGGTCTGCTGCTTCCCGCCGCAGCCGGTGACGGCCAGTGCCAGCACCGCGGCCGCGGCCAATGCGCGTTTCATGCTGTCCTCCTCTTGACGACGGCGTGGGCGAGCACGGCGGCGACGCCGAACGCGGCGCCGACCGCGATCGGCACCGGCTCCAGGTAGAGCAGGCACAGGGCGGCGGGCACGAACAGCAGCCGCACTCCGACGCTGACCGGTCCGAACAGCCAGCCGCCGGTCACCACCGCGAGCGCGGCGACGGCCACGGCCGACACCGCCGCCACCCAGAGCACGGTGAGGACGTCGGACTGCAGCAGCAGCGCGGCGCCGTTGTCGGTCAGCACGAACGCGATCGGCACCAGGAACGCGGGCAGCGTGTACTTCCAGCACTGCCACATGGTTCCCAGCACCGAGCCGCCGGTGATGGCCGCCGACGCGACCGCGGCGAGCGCGGTCGGCGGCGTGACCTCGGAAAGCACGGCGTAGTAGAAGATGAACATCGCGCGCTCGGCGTCGGCCACCCCGAGCGTCTCCAGGGCCGGGCCGATCACCACCCACGCGATGATGAAGCTGGCGGTGACCGGCACCGCGAGCCCGAGTACGCCGACCGCGACGGCCGAGAGCAGCACGGTCAGGATGAGGATCAGCGTGCCGTTGTCGGTGAGCGCGCCGGCCAGTTCGACCAGCGCGTCGGCGAGTTCGAGGCCGAGCCCGGTCTTGGTGATGGTCGAGGTGATCACGCCGGCCGCCGCGCACACCGCGATCACCGGCAGTGCCCCGCGCACGCCGGCCGAGAGCGCGTCGACCATGTCCTTCGCCCACCCGCGCACGTCGTGGCGCCGGGCGATGAGCGCGAACAGCGCGGCGACGCCGGTGGCGTAGACCACCGCGGCGAACGGCGGGATGTCCAGGGCCAGGAACACGACGATGATCGCCAGCGACAGGAAGTGGTAACCGCCGCGCAGCAGCAGTTTCCGGGGATCGCCGTGCGGGACGTCGACGGGCTCGGCCTCGAAGCGCCGCGCGTCGGCCTCCATCGCGAAGACGATCCCCAGGTAGTACAGCAGCGTCGGGACGGTCGCCCAGATCAGCACGGTCAGGTACGACGTCTGCAGGTACTCGGCGATGATGAACGCGGCGGCGCCCAGCGTCGGCGGGGAAAGGATGGCCCCGATGCCGGACGCGGCGAGCAGCCCGCCCGCGTTTTCCCTGGGGTAGCGGGCTTTCTTGAGGATCGGCCAGGTGATCGAGCCGAGGCTGACCGCCGTCGCGGTGCCCGAGCCCGAGACCGTGCCGAGCAGGAAGCCCGACAGGACGGTGGTCCGGCCCGGCGCCGTCCGGGACCTGCGGAAGGCCGCGAAGGAGATGTCCACGAAGAACTGCCCGGCGCCGGAGGCGTTCAGGACGGCGCCGTAGAGGGTGAACAGCACGATGTAGCTGGCCGCGACGTCGAGCGGGGTGCCGTAGAAGCCGCTCGCGTCGTTGTAGAGGGCGTTGACGATCTGGCTGAAGTCGATGCCCGCGTGGGCGATGCCCCAGTTCTGCGGGAGGTAGCCGCCGTAGTAGGCGTAGGCGAGGAAGAGCAGGCAGACGATCGGCAGCACCAGCCCGGTCGTCCGGCGGGTGGCTTCGAGGATCAGCACGAGCAGCAGCGCGCCGGCCACGACGTCCGGCGGGGACAGGCTGCCCTGCCGGTTCAGGAAGTCGTCGTACCCGACGAGCACGGGGTAGAGGCCGACGGCGAGCGCGAGCACGGCGAGCGCCCAGTCGGTCCAGCCGGGGTCGTCACGGCCGCGCAGCCGCGGGCGGTAGCAGAGGAAGACCAGCGGCAGCGTCACGCCGAGGAACAGCACGAGGTAGAACTGGTTGCCCTTGGCGAAGGGGAAGAACACCTGCTTGAGCACCAGCACGGCGACGGCCAGCGCGACGAAGTAGACGACGCGGTCGGGGACCCGGGAGAGGCTGCGCGCCGGGCGTTCTTCGTCGTGCTCGGCGGCGATTTCGGCGGGGGAGTCGCGTTCCACCGGCTCGGTCGTCACCCGGCCACGGTACGGTGTCGCGGATCACACCGAAAGCGGCAATTCGATCACCGCGCCCGAAGCGACGTGAATGACTCATTCATGTCGTGTGGCGACATGAATGAGTCATTCACGTCATCGCACCTCAGCCGTTGGCGGCAATGTCCGCGAGCACCGCGGCGATCGTCCGCACCGGGACGCCCGTGCCGCCCTTGCCGGTGTAGCCCCACGGCGAACCGGTGTTGAACGACGGGCCCGCGATGTCGATGTGAACCCAGTCGAGGCCGTCGGCGACGAACTCGCGCAGGAAGATCCCGGCCGCGAGCATGCCGCCCCAGCGGTGGCCCGTCACGTTGGCCAGGTCGGCCAGCCGCGAGTCGAGGTCGGCGCGCAGCTCCTCCGGCAGCGGCATCGGCCAGCCGTTCTCGCCGGTGGCCTGCATGATCGCGGCGACGCGGTCGCGGAAGTCGTCCGAGCCCATCACGCCGGCGGTGCGGTTGCCGAGCGCGACGACCTGGGCGCCGGTCAGCGTCGAGGTCTCGATCAGGTAGTCCGGGTTCTCCTCGGCCGCGCGGACCATCGCGTCGACCAGGACGAGCCGGCCTTCGGCGTCGGTGTTGAGGACCTCGACGGTCTTGCCGCCGTACATGGTCAGCACGTCGCCCGGACGGTACGACGTCCCGGACGGCAGGTTCTCCGCCAGCGGGATGTGCGCGACGACCTCGAGGGGGTACTTCAGCTTCGCAGCCAGGACGACCGAGGCGAGCACGCCGGCCGCGCCGGACATGTCCGAGGTCATGTGGTCCATGTTCGCGGCGGGCTTGAGCGAGATGCCGCCCGAGTCGAACGTGATGCCCTTGCCGACCAGCGCGACCTTCTTGGCGGCCTTGGCCGGCTTGTAGCCGATGCGCACCAGGCGCGGCTGGCGGGAGGAGCCGCCGCCGACGCCGAGGATGCCGCCGAAGCCCTTGCGCTTCAACGCCTTCTCGTCGAGGACCTCGAACTCGAGGCCGTTGTCCTCGGCCAGCTTCTTCGCGCGGTCGGCGAAGGAGGCCGGGTAGAGGTCGTTCGGCGGGGTGTTGATGAGGTCGCGGGCGGTGAGGACGGCCTCGGCGATCGAGCCGGCCGCCTTCAGCGTCGCCTTGTGCTCGCGGGCGGTGCCGCCGGACGGGCTCGCGAAGTCGGCCTTCGCGACCGGCGCGTCGCCCTTCTCCGAGCGGTAGGCGGTGAAGACGTAGGAGCCGAGGACCGTGCCCTCGACGGCGGCCTGCAGGTCGAGCTCGGACAGCGTCACGAACGCGCGGTCGGTGCCGGCCAGCGCGCGGCCGGCGGCGCCCGCGGCGCGGCGGACCTGCTCCGGGGTGACGCCGTCGCCGGCCTTGCCCAGGCCGACGGCCAGGACGACCCCGGCCGGGAGCTTGCCCAGGGTCGGGATCTTGACGACCTCTTCGGCCTTGCCGCTCGCGCCGAGGGTGGCGAGCAGGCCGGCGAGCCGGCCGTCGAAGGCGGCGTCCACGGCGGCGGCGCCGTCGGCGAGAAGCGGGCCGTCCTCGCCGGCCAGGGTGCCGATGACGACCACGTCGGCGCGCGTCTTGGCCAGTGCCTCCCCGGTGTTGTCGGACAGGGCGAGCTTAGGCACGGTCACTTCTGGCTCCTCGCGCGTTCACGGTGGTACCGGGCGCCGGCCCGGTCGGGATCGTGAGCCATGCTAATGACGACGGAAGCAGGGGTGAACAGAGGGCGAGGAGGGGCCGCGTGCGGCTGGGCGGTGGGCTGCTGGTGGCGCTGGCGGCCGGAGCGGCGGGCGCGGGCTGGTGGCTGCTGGCCGGGCTGGTGCTCGCGGGCATCGCCGCGGGCGTGACGGCCGCGGTCCCGGAACCGGGGGAAGCCCTGGTCGACCGGGTCGTCGTGGCCGTGGCCCGGCTGGCCGAGGTGGTGGTCTACGCGATCGCGTTCGGTGCCTACGTCTTCCCCGCGCACCGCGAACTCGCGGCCGCCGCGTTCGTCGTGGTGGTCGCCGGCGCGGGGCTCGCCGGGCTGAAGATCCCGACCTTCGTCGTACGGATCGCGGGCGGGCTGCTGCTCGTCGCCGGGCTCGTGCTGGTCGCCTTGTGCGTGGCCGTGCCGCCGGTGGCGACCGCGGGCGGCGGCCCGCAGCCGCCGGACTTCGCGGGCGTGCTCGTCGCCGCGGTCGTGTTCCTGCCTTTCCTGCGCCCCGGAAGGCGGGAGTACGCCGGGTGGCGCGTGCTGCTGCTCGGCGCGGTCGCGGTGCTGGCCGCGTTCGCCGCGCTCTACCAGCTCGGCGCGGTCCGGCTGGGGTTGTCCCTGACGTCCCTGCGCGACCTGCTTTCCGCTGCCGACGCGGATTCCCTGCAGCCGCTGCTCACCGTCGTCGCGGTGGTCGCGACCGTCGTGCCCGCGCTCGCCGCCGGGGCCGACGTTCGCGAGCGGACCGGGGTGCGCGGGCTCGCGGGCGTCGCCGTCGCCGCGGCGGCCGCGTACTTCCTGCCGGCGCTGCCCGTGCTCGTCGTGGCCGGGCTGGCGACCGTGATCGAGCTGCTACTGGGCGTACGCGCGCGCCGGTACAGTGGGGCGCGTGAGTGATCGACGCTGGCGGCCGGGGGAGACCGTGGTCGAACGCTTCCACCGCCCCGACGGCTCGATCGGCCAGGTCCACCCGCTGCGCGTCCTCGAAGACGACGGCCGGGTCCTGCTGGCCTGGCTCCCGGCGGGCACGCCGATCGTCGGCAGCAGGCTCGCCGACGGCCGCCTGATGCGCGACGCCCCCTTGGACCAGCGGTTCCGCATCCCGCGCGTGCCGGTGCCGGACCTCTGGCACGGCGCGTCGACGCTGCGCCGGATCCCCGAGGACGAGTGGTCGTCGGTCTGGTGGTTCTTCGACCTCGAAGGCCGGTTCAAGAACTGGTACGTCAACCTGGAGATCCCGCTGGGCCGCACGCCGGGCGCGGTCGACCGGATCGACGGCGTGCTCGACGTCGTCGTCGAGCCCGACGGCAGCTGGCGCTGGGACGACGAGGACGAGGCCGAGGCCGCCATCGAGGTCGGCCGCCTGACGCTCGAGCAGTTCGACCGGCTGCGCGCGGAGGGCGAGCGGATCGGCGCGCTGGCCGAGCGCGGCGCCTACCCGTTCGACGGCACGGACACCGACTTCCGCCCGGACGAGGGGTGGCCGGCGCCGCAGCTGCCGGCGGAGCTCAGCCCGCGGTCAGGAGAAGGATCAGCGCCAGCACCGCGTTGACGACCGCGAGGATGACGACCGACTTCGTCGGGATCACCGCCGGGAAGACCTTCTTGCCGTGGATGCTCCGCCACCACACGATGCCGAAGACGCCCGCGACGAGGCCGAGGAAGCCGCCGAAGCCGCTGCTGAGCACGGCCCAGCCGACCATGCCGAGCAGGCCGACGCCGAACGTCAGCAGCACCGCGGTGACGAACGTCTTGACGTCGGCCCCGCCGGTCTTTGGCCGGGGCACCGGCTGCGTGGAGTAGCTCACGCCGTCATCCTAGAGTCATCGCGGCGCGGGCGCGGCGGACCCGGGAACAGTGGGACTTCCGACTAACGCGCCTCCGACCAAGCGGTATCGTCTAGCCATGACGACCACGACGCAGTTCGCCCATGTCCCGCACCCGAGTCCTGCGAGCGCGGACCGTGTCGCGGAGGTACTCGAGAAGCCCGGTTTCGGGTTGTACTTCACCGACCACATGGTGACCGTCAAGTGGTCGAAGGCCGAGGGCTGGCACGACGCCCAGGTCGGTCCCTACGCCCCGTTCACCCTCGACCCGGCGACGTCGGTGCTGCACTACGGCCAGGCGATCTTCGAGGGGCTCAAGGCCTACCGCCAGCCGGACGGCACGATCGCGTCGTTCCGCCCGGACGCCAACGCCGCGCGGTTCCGGCAGTCGGCCGAGCGGCTCGCCATGCCGCAGCTGCCGGACGAGGTCTTCATCGAGTCGCTGCGGGAGCTCATCGCCGTCGACGGCCGGTGGGTGCCCACCCGGCAGGGTGATTCCCTCTACCTGCGGCCGTTCATGATCTCGACGTCCACCGGGCTCGGCGTCAACAGCCCGGCCGCCGACTACGTGTACACGGTCATCGCGTCCCCGGCGGGCTCGTACTTCTCCGGCGGCGTGAAGCCGGTGAGCGTCTGGCTGTCGACCGAGTACGTCCGCGCGGCACCCGGCGGCACCGGCGCGGCGAAGTGCGCCGGCAACTACGCGGCGTCGTTCGTGGCGCAGGCGCAGGCCGTCGAAAAGGGCTGCGACCAGGTGGTCTGGCTCGACGCGGTCGAGCGGCGGTGGGTCGAGGAGATGGGCGGGATGAACCTGTTCTTCGTCTTCGGCTCCGGCGAGAACGCCCGGGTGGTCACGCCCGAGCTGACCGGCTCGCTGCTGCCCGGCGTCACGCGCAAGTCGTTGCTGCAGCTGGCTTCGCGGCTCGGGTACAAGGTCGAGGAGCGCCGGATCTCCACCGACGAGTGGGAGAAGGCGGCGGCTTCGGGTGAGCTGACCGAGACGTTCGCGTGCGGCACGGCGGCGGTGATCACGCCGGTCGGGCACGTCAAGCACACAGGTGGCGAGTTCACGATCGCCGACGGGCAGCCGGGCAAGCTCACGATGAAGCTGCGTGAAGAGCTGACCGGTATCCAGGAAGGCACCCACCCGGACGTCGACCACTGGATGGTCCCGCTCGGCTGAGCTTGCGGGAAAGGGCCCCGCACTTCACCGTGCGGGGCCCTTTCCCGTGCTCAGGTGGCGGTGGCCGGGATGACCGGGCCGGAGACGCCGGCCTGGTCGTGGGTCGCGGTCTCGGCGAGGACACGGGCGGCCATCATCAGCAGCGGCAGGGCGGTGACCGCGCCGGTGCCTTCGCCCAGGCGGACGTCCAGTTCCAGCAGCGGGCCCAGGTCCAGGTGCTCCAGCGCGAGGGCGTGCGCGGGTTCGGCGGTCCGCTGCCCGGCGACCCACCAGCGGCGCGCGCCCGGCGCGAGGTCCTCGGCGACGAGCGCCGCGGCGCACGCGACGAGCCCGTCGAGCACCACCGGCGTCCGGCGGACGGCGGCCTGCGCCAGGAACCCGGCCATGGCGGCGATGTCGGCGCCCGCCGTCGTGCGCAGCAGGGCGACCGGGTCGGACAGGACCGCGCGGGCCCGGCGCAGCGCGTCGCGCACCGCGGCGGCCTTGCGCATCCAGGCGTCGTCGTCGATGCCGGAGCCGCGGCCGACCACCGCGACCGGCTCGCTGCCGGTCAGGGCGGCCACCAGCACCGACGCCGGCGTGCTGTTGCCGATCCCGAGGTCGCCGGGGATGAGCAGGTCGGCGCCGCCGTCGACCTCGGCGTCGGCGATCGCGATCCCGGCGCGGACGGCCTGCTTCGCCTCGTCGGCGGTCAGGGCGTCCTCGACGTCGATGGAGCCGGAGCCGCGGCGGACCTTGAACTCGCCGATCGAGCGGGTGGCGGGTGCCTCGGTGTCGACGGCCATGTCGACCACGCGCACGCTCGCGCCCGCGGCGGCGGCCAGCACGTTGATCGCGGCGCCGCCGGTCAGCATGGTGCCGAGCAGCTGCCCGGTGACCTCGGCGGGATAGGCGGAAACACCCTTCGCGGCGACGCCGTGGTCGCCGGCGAAGACGATCACGCGCGGCCGGGTGAACGGCCGCGGCGGCGACTGACCCTGGCAGGCCGCGATCCAGACGCCCAGCTCTTCGAGCCTGCCGAGCGACCCGGCCGGCTTGACCAGCTTGTCGTGCAGCGCGATCGCGTCGGACCGGGCGTGGTCGTCGGGCGGGGTGATCTCGGGGAACTCGATGTCTTCCGGCTCCACACCAGGCCCTTTCTCGTCTACGGCAGCGCTCATGACAACGCCGTGGCCAACCTACCGGCAGCGCGGATTTCCCCGGCGGCGGCGGGTGGCTCGTTCGGCCGCGCCCTCGCCGTGGCGCCGCCCGGTAGTCTCGCGGCTCGTGGAGACGACGGCGGCCGCGGTGGTGCTGGCCAGCGGCGCGGGCACCCGCGTCGGGGCGAAGCTGAACAAGGTCTACCTGCCCCTGGCCGGGCGGCGCGTCGTCGCCTGGTCGCTGGACGCCTTCAAGCGCGTCCCCGGCATCGGCGTGCTCGTGCTGGTGATCCGGCCGCAGGACCGCGAACTCGCCGACGAAGTGGCCGGCGACGACGTCGAGATCGTGCACGGCGGGGACACGCGCCAGGCCTCCGAGCTCAACGCCCTGCGCCACCTCGCCCCCAGAATTGCGGGCGGCCGGGTCGACGCCGTGCTGCTGCACGACGCGGCCCGGCCGCTGGTCCACTCCGAGCTGATCGGCACGGTGCTGACCCGGACACGCGAGGACGGGGGGGCTGTGCCGGGCCTGGCCGCCGACGACGTCGTCGGAGTGGATGCCGGGCACCTGGTCGCCCAGGTGCCCGGCGCGATCCGAGTCCAGACGCCTCAGGGCTTCCGGGCCGGACCGCTGCTCGAGGCCTACGAACAGGCCGAGCGCGAGGGCTTCGTGGGTACGGACACTTCGTCGTGCATGGAGCGGTTCTCCTCCCTGCCGATCCGGTGGGTCCCGGGTGCTCCCGAGAACCTCAAGATCACCTACCCCCACGACCTGGTGGTCGCGGAGCGGCTGCTCGCCCGCGGTGCCTGAAAACGGCTAGGCGCACGCGGGCGGGCCGCCACCGTCGTTCCCTTCGGTCTCCGTGGTGCTCGTCGGCCGGATCGTCACGTCGTGGCGCAGCTCCGGCGGGATGTGGCACTCCGGCTGTGGCCGCAGTGCCTGCAGCGGCGCGCCCGGGGTGCCGGGCTCCGCGAGGGTGAGCACCGCCCGCAGCGTCCAGACCGGGGTGGCGTGGTACTGCCACGTGACCACCTTCGGGCTGAACACGTCGGTGCCCGGGAACAAGGGCACGCGGTAGGCGCTCGCCCGGTGCTCGTCCCGCAGGACGATGACGTCCGCGCAGGTCGGCCACCGGTACACGGCCGCGTAGATCTCCGGGGCCTCGCGGCCGCCGAACAGGTGCAGCACCCACTTGCGGCGCCGGAGTTCCTCGAGGAGTTCCTCGAGGCCCTGGCCGCTGGAGCCGGTGTGAGCTGTGGGCGGGGACACACTTTCGAGGGTAACTTGCGTACTAGAGCGCAGTCCAGCACGTGTACTAGTACACCTGGGTGGTTCTGAACAGGCCTTTGTGGGAGACACCCCGGCGTGCTAGAACACTTGTGCGTGTTGTCCCTGTGAGGAGCCGCCTTGCCCACCCTCGACCGTCCTGAGCCGCCGTACCTGCAGATCGCGGGCCGCATCCGTGACGACATCCTGTCCGGCCGGCTGCAGGAGGGCGACGCGGTGCCGTCCGCCCGCGAGATCGCGCGCACGTGGGCCGTCGCCATGGCGACGGCCACCAAGGTGCTCGCCACCCTCCGTTCGCAGGGCCTCGTGCGGCCGGTGCGCGGCGTCGGCACGGTCGTCGACCGCGGCGGCCTGCACCGCACGGCCCGCGACCGCACCACCGCCGCGGGGCGCACGGGCCGGATCTACCCGCCCGGCCACTTCGCCGTGATCCGCTCGGCCGGCCTGGAGCCGGCGTCCGAGCGCGCCGCGGCCGCGCTGGGCCTGGAGGAGGGCGCCCCGGCAATCCGGCGGCGCCGTACCACCTACGGGCCGGATTCGCGGCCGCTGTCGACGTCGACGTCGTGGTTCGACGGCGCGCTGTCGGCCAAGGCGCCGGCGCTGCTGGTGCCCGAGCGGATCGTCGAAGGCACGTCGGCCCACGCGGCCGCGCGCCTGGGCACGAAGATCGCGACGACGCAGGAACGGCACGCGGCGGGCCGCGCGGGCGAGGAGGAGGCGGCCGAACTGGGGCTGCCCGCCGGGTCGCCGGTGCTGCTCGGCCGGAGCACCTTCCTGGCGGCCGACGGGACGGTCGTCGAGTACGGTGAGTCCGCCGCCTTGCCCGACCACTGGGTTTTCTACGAGTACACGACTGAGGACGGCGAATGAAGCACATCCACGCGGGCAAGGTCCGTGACCTGTACGAACTCGACGGCGGGGACATCCTGCTCGTCGCGTCCGACCGCGTCTCGGTCTACGACGTCTCGCTGCCGACGCCGATCCCGGACAAGGGTGCGCTGCTCAACCAGCTGTCGGCGTGGTGGTTCGACCGGATGGCCGGCGTCGTCCCGAACCACGTGGTGTCGACCACCGACGTGCCGGCGGAGTTCGCCGGCCGCGCGACGCGCTGCAAGCCGCTGAAGATGGTCCAGGTCGAGTGCATCGCGCGCGGCTACCTGGCCGGCCTGGGCCTGCGCGAATACCAGCGCGACGGCAAGATCTCCGGCGTCGCGCTGCCGCCGGGCCTGGTCGAGGGCGACAAGCTGCCGGAGCCGATCTTCACGCCGACGACGAAGATCTCCGACACCGGCCACGACGAGTTCATGACCTTCGACGAGGTGCTGAACGAGATCGGCGAAGACACCGCGAAGCGGCTTCGCGAGCTGACGCTGGAGATCTACACGAAGGGCGCCGAACACGCTGCCGAGCAAGGCGTGATCATCGCGGACACGAAGCTGGAGTTCGGCTTCGACGCCGACGGCACGCTGACCCTGGGCGACGAGGTCCTGACGTCGGACTCGTCGCGCTTCTGGCCGGCCGACGAGTGGGAGCCGGGCCGTCCGCAGCACGCGTTCGACAAGCAGTTCGTCCGCGACTGGTCGCTGACGACCGGGTGGGACAAGACCCCGCCCGGGCCGGAGATCCCCGCGGAGATCGTCGAGCAGACGCGGCAGCGCTACACGGAGGTCTACGAGCGGATCACCGGGAAGACCTGGGTCCGTGGGTGAGTACGACCCGTACAAGCTGATCGACGAGGTCGAGACGCTGCTGGTTTCGCACGGCTTCGCGCCGGCGCGGGTGCCCGGGCGAGGAGGCGACCGGCTGGCGGGTGCCAGCCGCCTCCTGCGCGGGTTCGGGCTGCAGCCCCGGCTGGCCCCGGAAGACGCGTTCGAGCTCGACGTGCCGTTCCAGGGCCGGATCAACCAGGACTAGGGGCTCTTGGTCAGGCTCGCGTCGCGCTCGACGACGTCGCCGAGGACGTCGTCGATGGCCGTGAGCAGATCGGCGTCGAGCTTCTTGCCGGCGGCCTTGACGTTCTCGTGCACCTGCTCCGGGCGCGAAGCCCCGATGATCGCCGAAGCGACGTTCGGGTTCTGCAGCACCCACGCGACGGCGAGCTGCGCGAGGGAGAGGTCGGCCTGCTTGGCGAGGGGCTCCAGCTCGGCGACGCGCTTGAGGACGGTCTCGTCGAGGAAGCGGGCGACCATGTTGGCGCCGCCCTTCTCGTCGGTGGCGCGCGAGCCGGCGGGGTAGTCCTGACCGGGCTTGTACTTCCCGGTGAGCACCCCCTGCGCGATCGGCGACCAGACGATCTGGCTGAGGCCTTCGCGCTCCGAGGTGGGGATGACCTGGTCCTCGATGACGCGCCAGAGCATGTTGTACTGCGGCTGGTTGGAGACGAAGGGGATCTTCAGCTCGCGCGCGAGGGCGGCGCCGCGGCTGATCTGCTCGGCGGTCCACTCCGAGACGCCGACGTAGAGCACCTTGCCCTGGCGGACGAGGTCGGCGAAGGCGAGCATGGTCTCTTCGAGCGGGACGGTCCGGTCGAAGCGGTGCGCCTGGTAGAGGTCGACGTAGTCGGTGCCGAGCCTGGTCAGGGAGGCGTTCGCCGACTCCATGATGTGCTTGCGGGACAGGCCCTTGTCGTTGGGACCCTTGGGACCGGTGGGCCAGAAGACCTTGGTGAAGATCTCCAGGCTTTCCCGCCGCTGGCCCTTCAGGCCGCGGCCCAGCACCGATTCGGCGGCGGTGTTGGCGTAGACATCGGCGGTGTCGAAGGTGGTGATGCCGGCCTCGAGGGCGGCTTTGATGCAGGCGTGCGCCTGGTCTTCTTCGACCTGGGAACCGTGGGTGAGCCAGTTCCCGTACGAGATCTCACTGACGTTGAGGCCACTGCGGCCGAGACGACGAAACTCCATGGGCTCAGCCTAGGCGGTAATCGTTTGCTTTGCTAACGATCCTGGAGTGACTCCAGCCTCGCTCGGGGTCGCTGGAGGTCGCGAATGGTTCATTCGCGACGGCTGGCCGCTGGGTGGCGTACTCCGGCGAGCTGCGGATGTCTTGAATGAGTCATTCAGGACTTCGGAGGACCTGAATGACTCATTCAAGACTTTTGCGGCAGCGGGATCGCTGGTGCCGAGGGGTACTCGTATGGGGGACTCGGGGGGCGGGTGCGCCGGCGAAGCCGGCCCGGGCGCTCAAAGGGCGGGTGCGCCGGAAGGCCGGAGGCCGGCTCGCTCGCGGAAGGGGGGCGCTTGCCCTCCCGAAGCGACGTGAATGACTCATTCATGTCACCCGGCGATGCGTCAGGTGACTGGAATGGGTCATGGCGTTTGGGGCGGGGCAGCTGTTCTGCCAAAGCCCTCCGGCACCCCGAAGCTGTCATTGTGACTACGGCCGGCAACACCGCGTCAAGGCGGGAAAGATGCCTTGACCCGGCGCTGCCGGCCGTGTTCTGGCTTCGGATCGGGGTGCGGGGGGAGTCTGGGTTCTCGTCGGTG
>NZ_JBGDMD010000028.1:0-14656 GCF_041679295.1 Amycolatopsis kentuckyensis
CAAGACCTCACATGATTTTCACGACCTAGCGTGATCTTGACGGTGAGGAGCAACGTCGAGCGAAAGAGGGTCGCAGGGCGCAATGGCGACGACCATGCGTGGACGGCTACAAGCTGGGTCACAGCTTGGCTGGGCGCCTTCGAGCTGGGCCTTCAGCACCTGCTCGGGCGAGGTGAGGAGTCAGGTGGGCGGGATCAGGTGGGCGACGACCTCGGGGTTGAAGTTGTAGAAGGTGGCGGCGACGACCTCGGGCCCGACGGCGCACATGGCGGCGGACCGGCTCGCGAAGCACGGCATCCGGCCGGGCCGCAGCCCGATGCCGGTGAGGGCTTGGTCCACCTCGGGCGCGAAGTACGCCAGAGCGTGAAGTGAGTCGAACGCCGACTTGAACCGCTTCTCGTCACCCGCTATGGGCGCACCCTACTACCGGGTAACGTCCACCGGCAGTCCTGTCGTGAGTGGCAAGCGGGTCAGCACCCGGCTTACCACTCACGACGGGCTTGGGGCGGAGGAGCTGGCGTGTAAGCCGGATCCTGTTCCCCGGTCGCCTTGCGGCTCGCGGGGGCGGCGGCCATCCATCTCGGCCTGCCGTCGCCGGCAGGCTCGAGCGGCCTACCCGCAGGCTCGGACGGGCCGTCCTCGAACGTCTGCGCAGAAGCCCGGGGGCTTCCTCTTGGCCTTGCTCCGGGTGGGGTTTACCCAGCCGCCCCGGTCACCCGGGACACTGGTGGTCTCTTACACCACCGTTTCGCCCTTACCCCGGCCCTCGTGAAGCACACAGGCCGCGGCGGTCTGTTTTCTGTGGCACTTTCCCGCGGGTCACCCCGGGTTGCCGTTAGCAACCACCCTGCCCTGCGGAGTCCGGACTTCACTCGGTTTCGGCCAGCGGGAGGCCCTGCAGCGCGGTGGCCGTTTCAAGCATCGGCCGGCCGACGACCTGGATGCGGACGCCGTGCTGCTCCGACCAGTACCGCGTCACCGGCGTGTACGCCGGTGACCCCGCCGGGCTGGCCAGCGGGTTCTCGGCCGCCACGCGGCTCATCTCCACCGCGTTCAGCCAGTGCTCGTCACGCCGGGGGCGTCGCCTCGCCCGCCCGTCGGCGAACTCCAGGCCGACCAACGTCGTTCCCGGACGCCACCGGCGGACCGTCGTCGCGAGCTCCAGCCGGACGCCGCGGGCGGAGCGCAGCGCGGTGAGCCAGTCGCCGATGTCGAGGCCGAGGACGTCGGCCATCAGCGCCCGCCCCGGCCCGAGCGCAGGTGCACGACCTGCCGGTTGGGCGACAGCGCGGTGACCGGGCTGTCGAAGTACCACTCCGCGTCGACTTCCAGGGGGTCGGCCAGCAGCGTCTGCGCGCGGCTGACCGCCCCGGTCAGCAGGCTCTTCGACAGCGCCGGGCGATGGTAGGCGATGTCGGGCTCGGCGCCGAGGACGACGATTTCGCCGTCGAACCGCAGTCCATGGCCTGGTGGCGTGCGCGGCGACACCGACGCTCTGGAGCATCCCGAGGGACGGCTCACCCCCGCCCGCACCGGACGACAGCTTCGAGGACAAGCTGGAGTTGATCGCGTCGGAGAGCGCGGTGGCGGTGCTGCCCGCTGGCGACCACCGGCATCGGTCGAGAGAAGACGTGACGGCGATCCCGATCGAAGGTTTCGGGCCATGCCGGATCGTCGTGGCGTCGCCGTTGCGAGACCCGAACCGTTGGTGGCGCCGTTCCACGAGGCCGCGCGGTTTCTGGTGGGCTGACGGCAGTGTTCAGCCGCGGAAGCTCTTCCCTCAAGCGACGTCGGGGCGGTCGCCGGTCGGCTGATCAGGCCCTGATCGGCCGGGCCGTCGATGTATCCAGGCGGCGAGGTCCCGATGCTTGAGGTGGACGGTCGTCGAACAGTAGTCGGCCGGATCGATCGCTCCGGACCCATGGCGCACGACACCGTCGTAGATTTCCTGGGAAATCATGACGGCCAGAGGTAGCTCGGTGCTTTGACGAAGGTGGTCGCGCAAGACAGCGGAGTCCAGAAGGCCGTAGGCGTCGTCGAGGGCGCTCCCGACGAAGCCGTACTGGTCACGGACGAGCTCGCCGGAATCCACCACAACCCGCAACCGCAGGTGAGCCCGGGGCCGTGCGGTCTCGTTGTAGGCGATGAGGGCACGGGTCAGCGCCGGAATCAGCGGATCGATCAGGCGGTTCTTCGGCGTACTCGGCCCGAAGACGTAACGGAGGCTGTCTCCGGCGAGCTCCGGTTCCTGGAGTGGCGCCACCTTGGCGTGCACCAGGGCGGCGGTCATCATCCGCCGCAATTCTGCTCGGAGTTCCCTTTTGATTCTGTCCGGTCGGCTACCGTAATCCTCGATATCCAATGCTATCAAGCTGAGGTGGTGGAGGTCGTCCCCGCCGAGTGGCGGGTCGGGGGGTACTGGGGCCGGGCCTTGCGGTGGATCGGCCGATCGGATGCGCGCAGGGAAGATGGCCCCCGTGATCCTGAGGATGATTCGGCGTAACCACACCGGATCGATCCCGCGGGCGCCGTGGGCGACCGCGCCGTGGAGGAACGACTCGGCGATCGCCGTCGTCAGAGCGGTGGCCAGTTTTCGCACTGTGTTGCCTTCTGCCGGGTCCGGCAGCCTGAAGGTCGTGGTCACGATGTCTCCGGTGAAGCCGAGGTCGTCTTTCGCGCCCGAGCAGCACATTTCGATTCGGCGCTGACTGCAGGTTCGAGTGGATTCGGATGGATCGGCAATGGCGTCTCGGAGGTGACCGAGCAGCGGAATCCGTTCACCCAGGTGAGTGGCCGCCACCCGGACGACGCCCGCGGCTTCTGACCGCCGTACACCGCTGAGCAGCATTTCCGGACTGCCTCGGGAAAACGAAGACTCCACCTGTGTCCCAAGTGGACTTCCCTTCCTTGAGTCCGGGAGGGTACACGATCCCCGATACGAAAAGTTCCAGCAGGTGTTCCGGTCCCGCGTCCGGGACGAAGTGCCTAGAAACGACCCTGGCCACGTCGAGATCCACCGGCACCGCCGCTAGTAGTTGCGCCAAGCGCACCGTTGCCGGCGAGCTGACGCTGCGAAATCGATGTACTCGTTCGGCTGGTGAAGGCGGCGGCACAGCCTCTTCCGGTCCCGGGTGGCGAGCGGGATCGGCGGTGAGGACTACCGTGCCGCGGTTTCCGCCGCACTTTCGCCGGTGATCAACCGAGCCCACCAGGTCAGCGAGCGGACCCCAGTTCCAGCAGCGGCACGGGGTACAGATCCGGCGGGAACCGACGTTTCCGGTTCGACCTAGGTTTCGGGCAGGTCGAACGTCCACCAGTGGTTGGGGACGACCGGGCCCGGCGGTCGGAGCGGGGCCATACGCGGACTCAGGCCGTAGCGGCCCCATAGCCAGTGGGGCAGGAGGTGGCCGATGCTCGCCGGCATCGTCCGGCCCAGGTCGCCAGCACCGAGTACAGCTCTTCGCGCTGCCAATCATCGCTGACCCCGTCGGTCAGGTCGTGTGCGGGCGCGCCGGGATTGCCACCGCGCAGGACCAGCGTCCCCTGGCCGGTGTCCTTCACCGTTTCCAGCAGGCGGACCTGGATCGACCGGAACGCTCCCGAACGTTCGAACATCTCGACGAACGCCGCCAGCCGCGGGCGCCACAACGCCATCGAGGGACCATTGTCGAGCACGAGCGTCAGGTCCAGCCAAAGCTCGTTTCTCGATCGGGTGACTGGCCGGCGACCACTGTCTGGTTTCGGCGGCCGGACCGTGGTGGCTTCTTCGTCGAGGACCACGTCGTTGTGTCGGCGGGTCATCGTCCGGCCTTCCAAGGCGCCTAAAGCTCGAAAGCAAGGCCACGTCTCTTGCGGTGCCCTACTGTCGTTGACCTCGTTCTTCACGGGTTCGAGAGCGGTCGGCGGGGCCGCGGCAAGACCCGTCTCGTGCTCTGGCTCTGGCTCCGGCGCGGTCCGGGCCGGGAGTGATGGCTGCGGCCAGCCACAGGATGTCCGCGACGTCGGCCGAGCTTAGGTCATCGAGGGTTACTTCACCGCACCGTCAGACGTCGCCAGAGGGCGTCGACCGCATCGGCCACGCCCCCGGTCCGGCTGGTAGGTGCCGGACGTGGCGAGGTACGCCGCGTCGAGGAGCCGGTCGGTCGGCAGCCCGCCCTCGGCCTTGCTCTTTTCGGCGAACTTGTGGACGAGCCGGTCGCGGTGCTCCCCGTGCTCGTTGACCAGGTGCTCGGCGACGATCGCCGCCGGCTGGTGCAGGTCGGGATTGTCGATGCTCAGTTGCAGGCGCCGCCGCAGGAACGCCGGCGGGAACTCTCGTTCGCCGTTCGGAGTCATGACGTTGATCGGGAAGGCCCGGCACGTGATGCGTCCGTACTGCACCACTGGGGTACGCTCGGGATTGGCGGTTTGCGCGCTGACCTCGGGGTGGCGGGTGCGACAGCAGTTCGTTCGGCAGGTCGGCCTCGGACTTGTCGAGTTCGTCGATGAGCAGCATCCGGGGCAGCCGGGGTGAGCAAGAACGTGGTGCCCAGCGGGCCGAGCTGCGGCGGGTGCTGCTCAAGATGTTCGTCGGGCTCCTGCCGAGCGTCGTGCTGCTCGATGTGGCCGCGTCGCTGAGCAGGCCCTGGCAGCTGGGGCTGTGGGTCGTTGCACTGCTCGTCGACTTCTTGAACGACTACCTCGCCGGGCCGGACGGGTGGCGGCTTAACTCTTCCGCGCACTTCGCCGAGCGTCGCCATCGGGATCGGGATCGGGACACTGCCGATGTCGTGGCTGGTCGTCGGCGCGGCCGTCTGCGGGCTCGCGCTGGCCGCCGGAATGTGGTGGACCTACTTCGACGTCGTCGCACGCGTGTCCGAACACCGGCTCACCCAGGCGGCCGGGACCGAGCGCACGAAGCTCGCCACCGACTCCTACACCTTCCTGCACCTGCCGCTGATCGCCGGCATCGTGCTCGTCGCCTTCGGCCTGAAGAAGGCCTTTCTCTCCATCGCCGTCACCGGGAACCACGCCCCCCGGCGAAGCACTGCGCGGCGTGCCGATCTGGACACTGACCGGCGGCGTCGCGCTCTACCGGATCGCGCTGAGCACCCTGCGCAAGCGCAACGTCGGCAGCTGGAACGTCCAGCGGTTGGTCCTCGGGCTGCTGCTGGTCGCGGTGACTCCACTGCTGGAGCACATGCCCGCCGCCGCGCTGCTGCTGATCGTCGCCGCCCTGGTGCTCGGGCTCATCACTTTCGAGCGCATCCGGTTCGCCGACTGGCGCAGAAAGTGCACACCGCGCACCCATAACAGACCTGCACTGGCGCTATCCCGGCCCCCGAGTTAACCTACTAACGAGTAGGTAACGGTTGGAGGGTCATGGCTGCGCCAAGGAAACGGGACGCGGTGATTCTGCTGGCGAGCGACGCGGCCGGTCGTGTTCGGCCGCATCCGGCACCCGTGCCGGATGACGAGCGGCATGCCACGCGCGCGGAGCCCTAGCACACCTGGGAAGAATGGCTGGTCGGCGCCTATAACGCCTGCACGTAAGCATCGATGGGGCCGAGTTCGTCGGCGTCGCCGTTGTCAACGACGATGTACCACCAGCCGTCCTCTGGGGCCTGAAGCACGAGCGGGGTCGAGTCATAGTAACCACCGTGAAAGTAGTATTCGTTCCCGCTGTTGTATGCGGTGAAGTTCGGTCCATCCATCAGCATCACGTTCATCGCTCCGCTGTTGAGATCGATCTGGAACCGGGTGCCCGCATCGCAGTTGAACTCCCAGTAGCAGTGAGCCATCGATCCGCCCCTCGCCGAGTGCCTGCGTTGTCTATACCTGCAAGGCTAGTGCCTCATCAAGGAACGTTGACGTGGTAACCGTGTCGCGTGGACATCCGGGCTGGTGGTCGCGAGGCTGGCCGGTGGAGGTGAGCCATGGCACGTGCGCCTGAGGTGTTCGTTCGGTCGTTGGAGCCGGAGGAGGCCCAGCGGCTGGTCAAGATCACGAGATCGACCAAGGATCGGGTGCGGCTGCGGAGGTCCGGGATCGAGCTGTCCTCGTCGCAAGGCCGGTCCGCGAGTGAGATCGCGGTGATGTTCGCGGCGAGCGAGGGCTATGTGCGGGAGGTGATTCACGCGTTCAACGACTCCGGGTTCGCGGCGTTGTCCCCAAAATGGAAGGGCGGCCGACCTCGTAAGTTCGGGTCGGCCGCCCGTGAGCAGATTTGCCGCATCGCCGCCTGTCAGCCCGCTGAGCTGGGGTTGCCGTTGACGACGTGGAGCCTGACCAAGCTGGTCGAGTATCTCGCCGAGCATGCCCGGCTGGTGGTGAGCACCGAGACCGTCCGGCAGATCCTGCGTGCGGCGGGTGTGTCGTGGCAGGCGACGAAGACCTGGAAAGCCAGCAAGGCCCCCGACTTCGTGGCCAAGAAGACCCGCATCCTCGGCTTCTATGACTACCCGCCCGCCGACGGGCGGGTGATCTGCGTCGACGAGTTCGGGCCGCTGAACCTGCAGCCCCGCCCCGGTCGCGGTTGGTTCCCCCGCGGCAGCCCGGCGCGGCTGCGCGCCACCTACACTCGCACCAAAGGCATCCGGCACATGTTCGCCGCGCTCGATCTGTCCACCGGGCGGATGTTCTACCGGTTCCGTGACCGCAAACGCTGGCCGCAGTTCCTCGACTTCTGCAAGCAAATCCGCCGCCGCTTGCCGACTGGGAAGCTCTACCTCGTCTGCGACAACTACGGCCCGCACGGCAAAGCCGAGGTCATCATGTGGTGCGCGGCCAACAATATCGAGCTGGTCTACACACCCACCAACGCGTCGTGGTGGAACTGGATCGAGTGCGAGTTCACCGCGGTCCGCTACTTCACCCTCGACGGCAGCAACTACCCCAGCCACGCCGCCCAAGAAGCCGCGATCGCCGGTTACCTGCGCTGGCGCAACCGCCATTACCACCCTAACGCCACTTCGCCGTCAACTCCAAGATCCGCCGACCGGATTACCTACCCAACGTTGCTTGATGAAGCACTAGTGGTAGACGGCGCCGGAGCAGGTGGCCTACTGTCGCCTGCCGCGCTGAAACCGGGGCTTCCATCGCGAGACTAATCGTTTACTGACGATGGAAGGGGTGTCTGCGCCGCACCGCGACACCGCCAAGACCTACGCCGAGTGGTTCCGCGCGCTCGCCGACCCGACCCGGGTGCAGATCCTCAATCTGCTTGCTGAAGCCGGCACGCCGATGGCGGTGGGTGCAATAGGCGAGCAAGTCAGCGTGGGCCAGTTCACCGTCTCCGCGCACCTCAGGGTCCTGGCCGATACCGGATTTGTACCGGTCGGGCTGCAGGGGGCCGCTCGGCTCTGACGCGTCGCTCGCCGCGCTAGCCGAGAAGCTGCACACCGCGGAGCTGAGCAGGTGCGCGGCATGGCGATGGCGGCTAGTACAGGCCGTGGTGATCGTCGCGCATGATCGTTCGGCTCGCGCGGGTCAAGGCGCCGAAGAGGTCGCGTCGCGAAGGTCACGAATTGACCTCTCATGGTCGCGTTTTGATCACTCGACGTCAGATTCGGAAGTACTGACCGATCACACTGGTAGGCGGCAGTGAAGGAGGATTCGATGGCCCCGAGACCGCGGTGGTGGCACACCCTCATGGAGGCCCGGCGTCAAGCGTGCGTCGCGATCGACTTCTACAACCGCTCCGGCGACAAGCGCAGCTATCTGGATTTCATCGTCCACATGCATCTCGCCTGGCAGAACTTGCTGCACGCAGATCTCCAGCGCCGCGGCGTCAACTTCTACTACCGCAATACTCGCGGCCACTACGTCAAGGGCAAGGATGGTCAGCGGCGTTCCTGGGAGCTTCAGTACTGTTTGAAAGTGGAGTTCGCCGACAATGATCCGGTACGTGCAAATGTCGAGTTCTTCATCGGGTTGCGCAACAAGATCGAGCACAGGTTCGAGTCTGCGCTGATGATTGCCACCGCGGCGCACGACCATGCGTTGGTGATCAACTTCGAGGCGGATCTTGTGACCCGGTTCGGGCAGGACTTCAGCCTCGCTGATGAGCTGCGCTTCCCAATCTTCGTCCAGTCGTTCGCGCCGGCCGGGATGGAGGAGCAGCGGAGGATGCGGCGCGGGATTTCGGTCACGACATCGACTTACATCTCGAACTTCGAAGGAGCGCTCGATCAGTCGGTGCGGGACGACGAACGCTTCGTTTATCGGATTCAGCTCACACCAATGAAGGGCTCGAGGTCCGATGCCGACTTGGCCGTGACGTTCGTCCGAGAAGACGAGTTGTCGGAGACCGACCTCGTGAGAATCCGCGGGCAGTCCAAGACCGGGACGGTGGTCGTCGCGGAGAAGCTGCGGGACGTCGCGCTGAAGGACGAGATGCTTCCGGCACAAGCTACCCAAGCGATCGCAGATCAGTTGCCGTTCAAGTTCAACCGGTCGGACTTCATCAAGTTGCGCAAGGCGCACGGTGTCCGCCCGGAAAAAGGGCAACCACCGGAACGGACCGATCCGCGGTACTGCATCTACAGCGCGCCGTATCGGAACTATGTGTACACGCCCGCTTACGTCAGGAGATGTGTGTCGGAGCTCGACACTGCGGAGAAGTTCCGTTCGGCGCTCGGTAAGGAGCCCGAGCCGCGAGAGAAAGATTCATCGGTGCCCGTAGCGTCTTGAGGATCGGAGAACCAGGGCTGGGGAGTCGCTTCCTGCTGAGTTGTCCGTGGGGGCGACTCCGCAGTGTGGTTCACCGGTGCTTGCGCGCCGTCTATTGCCATAGGTGGGTGCCATGGGTGCCCGGGTCGTTGCGAGCCGCATAGATCCACGACCAGTGGCCCTGGAACTGGTGGCCGTTCCAGATGACGTGGTCGTAGAGCGTCAGCTCCGCGCAGGGGATCAGCTCGCGCGCGTGGATAAAATTGGCTTGCCGGTCCACCGTGCCGTCGTCACGGGAAGCGATCAGCCCCGACTGGGAGCCTGGACCGGACTACCTGACCGTCGACGTGTAGACCCTGGACTCCCCCCCCGCGCGAGACTTGCTGGTCCTGGTGTTCGCGCACGGCTGCGGCTTCCCCAGCGGATCCGGGCGGGTCTCGATCGCCGGGATGGTCTGCTGCCAGCCAGAGCAACGCAGCCACCTGTTCTGCCGGGTACTCATCCACCGCGGCCGCAAAGGCGAACGCCGCAGCTTCTCCGAAGCCGACTACGCCGCCCTGCTCACCGCCGCGCACCAGCAACTCCGGGCACCGCTGATCGTCTGCTGGGACAACTTCAATTCCCACATCAGCGCCCGGATGCGGGATTTCATCGCCGCTCATGCCGACTGGCTGACCGTGGTACGCCTGCCGGCCTACGCACCCGACCTCAAACCCGCCGAGGGCGTGTGGGCGAACCTCAAAAACGGGCTGGGCAACCTCGCCGTCTACGGCGTGAACGAATTGGCCGCCCTAGTCAAGACCGGCTCAAACGAATCCAGTACCAACCCGCCCTCATCGACGGATTCCTCGCCCAGACCGGACTCCTGCTGGAGCCCCAGCCCCCATGAACAGACCCCGGCATTTCAACCTCTGTAGCGGAGCCGCTGACCCCGGCGTTCGAGTCGCGTCCGCAGGGCGGTGGCATAGTCGCGCTGTGCGGGTCTCTCTTTCGGTCAGCATCCGTAGTAGTTGTTGGCGTTGCCGGTTTTGACGAATTGCCAGTTCTGGCCATCGGTCGAAGTCGGCGCGTATACGGGGACGTCGCCGGACGAGGCGTTGGACCTGAAAGGGCCGAAGGACTGTACGTGCACGGTTGGGTCGCCGGCGATGGCGTAGCTGACGTTGAGGTTGAACGTGTAGTTGGCTTTGCAACCGTGTGCATTGATCTTGATCAGGCCCTGTTTGTCGGCGCTGACGGTAAAAGTCCGGCCGAGTGGTTCGTCTCGGGCGAGTTTGGCGTCGGGGTTGTTGGCCGGGTCGAGGGATCCGTCGACGCCTTCTTCGATGCCCTTATCGACAAGCTTTTTCGCGTCCAGGTCGAGGTCGAAGACCCTGTTGCCGAGGCCGCCGCAGCCGCCCTGTGGCGAGTAAATCCATGCAGCCTGGTCGTGTGTAGCGGGTTTGAAAGACGGGGTAAGATCTAGGATGTCGACGGATTTGCCTGTTGCAGCGGAGAGGAAGAGGTAAATGTGGCCTGTGAGCCAAAAAGCCCCGCCGCGTGCCACCGCCTGTTCTCGGATGTCGGCGCCACCGGCGGGGAAGGTGTCGATCGAGGGGCCTTTTGGAAGCATCGCCACTGCGGTTCCTCCGTCGCATCCGCGACTTGTGGGCCATGTCGTCCGCACTACCAGTGTTGAGTCCGGAGCTTGCTTGTTCGTGGTGGACGGTGTGGGAGTGCTCGAGGGTGTGTCGGCCGGCGGGGATGTTGACGTCGCTAGGGTGGTTGTCGAAGGTGTGAACGTGACGCTGGTCTGTGGTGAGCCGGACGGCGACGCGGTGTCCGTCTGGGCGGCGATCGCGTAGGTGAGACCTGAGCCGAGTGCAACGACAACTGCGGCGGTGGACAAAAAGATCGTCGTTCGCGGGGAAATCTTGCGCGGTGTAGTCCGGTGGGGCGGCTCTGGGTCGTTGGGTGTGGGGTCGTCGTGATTGTCGCCTGCGCTTGCGGCCTTGTTGTGGAACAGCGGTAAGGTGTGGGTGTGCCCGGTGATGCGTTGTTGCGGTCTGGGTAGAGCTCGTTCGGTGAGTGCGGTCCATAGATGGCCGTAGAGATCGTTGAGGCTGAGTTTGGCAGGTCGTTGGGGGATTCCGTTGTGTAAAAGGTGCAGCAGCGCGCCGGTGAAGGCGGTGTTGCGGTCGCCTGTCGGCGCGAGCGCCATCTCGGTCGAGGGTGTCGCGGCCAGAATATAGGTTCCGGCGATGTTTAGGCTGTGGGTGGTGCTCATCGCCTCGGTCGCAAGGCCGCTGAAACAGCAGTCGAGGATGAGGATTCGATTGTGGGCGGGGCTGTCGACCAGTATTTCTCGCAGTAGTTGGTAGCTTAATGCGCTAACCTGCAGCTCGTCGGGGTCGGTTCCGCTGAGGCTGAGGTAGAGCTCGTTGTTGTGCGCAACCAGTCCGTGGCCGGCGAAGTAGACGACAAGGGTATCTGTGGTCGTCATGGCGTAGTGCCGCAATGTCCGGGAGACCGACAGCGCGTCAGGTGCGTTGCGGATCGTCACGCATTGCCGTGGTGGCAGGCCGAGGACAGCAGGGTCGGTGAGTGTGGCGGCGAGGTCGGTGAGGTTGTTGTCCACCGTAGGAAGGTTGTGTAAACCGGTCTCGCCGGCGTAGACGCTCGTGCCGATGAGCACCGCCGCGGAGTGCCGAAGATCTGGACTAAACACCGCTGTGAACTCCCGCTCTGTGACGCGTGTGAGCTGGATGTCGTTCGGTACGGGTGTGGTTGTTACAGCAGCGCCGACGTTTGCGTTATATGAGGTGATGGAGGCTAAGGGCCTCCCCGACGTGGCAGAGTGGTGGCTGATTATGCAGGCTCGTCTGAGTTGCGATGGCGCTGGTTCGGTCCGTGACGGGCGAGCTCTTGCCGACTGGCTGAGGCGGGTTGATGAGCTGCGGGGCAGTGTGAAACTTGTCGGCGCGCAAGTACAGCCGGGGCGGATGGGTGGGATCTCCGACGTTGTCGGTATTGCGTTGGGGAGTGGGGGCGCGGTGACGGTGCTCATTCGATCGGTGTTCGTATGGCTGGGGCAGCGAGCGCAGGGCACGCGGGTATTGCTGGACATCGAGAAAGGAGATGGCCGCAGATTGCATCTGGAGTTGACGGGTGCCGACGACAGCGGTGCGGTGATTGACAGAGTGGTGGCCGCACTTGGTGACGACTCGGCTGTCGAGGGTGCTGTTAGTCGTGCGCCGCGCGTGGACGAGGTCGGCTAGACTCCGTGTGGCACAGCGGTCGCGGCCAGCTGTGATGTTCGTGGCTCCACTGCGTGTGTCAGCTCCGAGCAACAGGCATTGCCGGTTGGCTACGGGCGCTTGCGGGTTCTTGTCCGGGTAGCCGTCCTCTGTCCAGTTTATTTGTACCTCTCGCGCTCTGGATCGGCTCTGCGTTCGCGGGGACGACCTCGTCGGGTGCCGGGTCAGCGACGGGCGCCTGGGGTCAGCTGCTGGTCAGTCTTCACTTTGCGTCTGGTGTCGGCGGTGGTCAGCATTTTTGGACGTCGCCGAGGCTCGAAAAGGCTACCGGCCTGGACCATGATCAGCTGCAGCTTCTGGGCCCGCGCGACGGTGCGTGCCTTGGCTTCGGCGCGGCGAACTTAGGTTCTCGGTGGTCCACCCGGCCACTAGAGCGGCGTCGGAACCGGCTTCGAGGGCTGCACCGGGCCTTCCCCCGCCTCCGGCGGCTGTCGGGCCTGTTCAGCACGGAGATGCTGATCCGCGACGACGTCGGGATGCCACCTCCAGCTGACGTCCTGCCAGGCGATAGGCCGCAGAATTGATCTTCCAGTACGCTGCTACACCTCGCCAGTAAACGACCGACAGCCAGAGGGTGGGACAGTGGTCATTTTCGAGGAATCCGGGAAGTTTGCCGGAAAATATCCAAAATTTCCCGAGGATGCGCCGCAATTCACTTTTGTCGACGAGGTCTTCGGCATCTCCCGCGAGCTGCCGATGAATTACGTCGAACGCGACAAGGTCGACAACAAACTGTTCCTGGCACTGACTCAGAAGCATCACATTGTCATCCATGGCTCGTCGAAACAGGGTAAGACTTGCTTGCGCAAGTGGAATATTAAGGACAAGCCGCACGTGGTGGTGGCGTGCATCGAGATCGCCAGCTTGGCAGAACTGAATGCGGCGATCCTGAAGGCCGTCGGGTATCGCGTTGAGCGATCGAGTTCGACAAGTGTGTCAGGAAAGTCGAAAATCAACGCAAAGATCGACTTCAAATTCACTGTCTCCGGGTTCGACCTGACTTCGTCGACGGGTGAGGAGCTGGAAACCTCCCAGGAGCGAACGAAGACGACCGAGCCACTCGAGCTCGACCCTGAGGACATCAATGACATGATCCGAGCGCTCGAGTCCATCGGATTCAGCTCACTGATCATCCTTGAAGATTTCCATTATCTGCCGAACGAAGTTCAGAAGTCGTTTTCGCGGGCGCTGAAAGGATACTTCGACTATTCGGCACACCGGTTCGTGATGATCGGTGTCTGGTTGGACGACAACAAGCTGCTTAGGTTCAACGGTGACCTGGGTAGCCGAATAGCTACGGTGAACGCTGATCACTGGTCGAGATCCGAACTGGAGGACGTGATAGAAAAAGGTGAGAACCTAATCGGTCTCAAGTTCGAAGAGGACTTCTGTGGTCACGTGCTGGATAGCTGTCTTGGCAGTGTCTGGGTCGTACAGCAAGTGTGCTATCAGGCGTGCGTTGCCGCTGGGATTATCGGCGATTCCGATAGCGAAATCCGCCCCGTCGGCTCCCTGGAACTGGCTAAAAAGCTCATGCAGGACATTGTGCACGACCAATCGAGCAGATCGAGGAGCTTCATCGACGGCTTCTCTGCTGGGCCGACCGCCGAGTTGGCCGAGGTCTACCGGTGGGCGTTGTACGCCGTGATCGCCAGCGACGTCGCGCGGCTCGAAGGTGGCCTCCACGTCGAGGAGATCATCGAGTTCATCGGCGCGTTCGGGCTGGGCGCAGGTCCGAGCTCGAGAGAACTGCTCAGCGAATTGCCGAACATTGCCGAGTTCCAGATGCACCACCTCGAGATCAGTCCTATCGTGCTCGACTACGACTTCGGCGCTCGACGACTCAACGTCGTGGACCGCTCGTTCCTCATTTGGCTGAACGGACAAGACCGCGTCGATATCCTCCGAGAGGCCGATATGCCGGGCCACTCCCTTCGCCACTGGCAGCGTGTGGTTCGTGATGCGGAGAATTTGCACCACAAGAAAGAAGCAGTCATGGCAGAAGGTCTGGCCGGCGACTCGGTGAACGGTGGAACCGTGGTGGATTACCGGGCGACGACACCAAACTAGTACGCAGCCCTGCGAGCGAGTGGCGGTGTCGGTGAACTGGTGTCGAATCAGTCAGGCATGGATGCACCGAGATATAAGAGGTTCCTGTGTTCGACGGCACGGCTGCGCCGATCATGCTGATTCGTCATCTCGATCATCTGTCACGGCGGCCGGACTGACGCGGGTGAGCCCCACACCGCCGGCGCCGTCGCCGAAGATGAACTGCCGTGGCTCGACGCCCCGTTCCCAGCCACGGCACTGGTAGTGAGGGCGACGCCCAGCGCCGTGACGACCTGCTCGTAGCCCACGCCAACTGTGACCTTGAGCAGCCGCGTCCGCCTGGGCGTCGTCGTCGAGACGACCCACGAACACCGAGTCCAGCAGGGCCCGCGAAACCCTGGATCTTCAAGAAGTCCGCCGGGATCTAAGAGGACAGCAGTACCCGGACGTTCCACTTGCGGGCGTCACGCGCGAAGCAGTTCATCACGACGCGCCCGGTCGGACCTCGGACATGAAGAACGCCTCTTCGATCCAGACGTCCTTTCGCATCTCCTTGGGCTTCTCGTACATCGACCGCTGGGCCAGCCACGGCGCTAGGTTCAGCATCTCAACGGCGAGGGACTCCGCGTCCGTCCAGGACTCGCGCGAGACGCCGTCCTTCT
>NZ_JBGDMD010000029.1:0-13449 GCF_041679295.1 Amycolatopsis kentuckyensis
CTTGTTCGTGGTGGGCTTGTTCGTGGTGGGCTTGTTCGTGGTGGGCTTGTTCGTGGTGGGCTTGCTGGTGGTGGGCTTGCTGGTGGTGGGCTTGCTGGTGGTGGGCTCACGCGTGGTGGGCTCACTCACGACGGAGAACCCGCTGGTCGGGGACCCGGCATCCCCCTGAACGGGCGCACCCGAGAGGGCCGCGAGGCGCAACGGCTACCCTGGTGGTTCGAACGGCCGCACGAGCAGCAGGAGGTGCGGGTGAGCCAGGAGCTCGACGCCGCGGTGCCCGCGAAAGAGGGCGCCCAGCAGAACGGGCAGGCGGCGGCCCAGCCGCCGAGGCCGAACGGTGCGGCGCCGAACCCGTCCGCGACCCGGCGGGTCCGGGCGCGCCTCGCCCGGCGGATCACCGCGCAGCGCGCGGCCCCGGTCAAGCAGGTCCTCGAACCCCTGGCCGTCATCCACCGCGAGCTGCACCCCAACGCCGACCTCGGGCTGCTCCAGCGCGCCTACGACGTCGCCGAGGAACTGCACCGGAACCAGCGGCGCAAGTCCGGCGACCCCTACATCACCCACCCGCTCGCCGTCGCCACCATCCTCGCCGAGCTGGGCATGGACACCACGACCCTGGTCGCGGCCCTGCTGCACGACACGGTCGAGGACACCGGCTACGCCGTCGAGAGCCTGAAGGCCGACTTCGGCGAGAAGGTCGCCGAACTCGTCGACGGCGTCACCAAGCTGGACAAGGTCAAGCTCGGCACGTCCGCCGAGGCCGAGACCATCCGCAAGATGGTCATCGCGATGGCCAAGGACCCGCGGGTGCTGGTCATCAAGCTCGCCGACCGGTTGCACAACATGCGCACCATGCGCTTCCTGCCGCCGGAGAAGCAGGCCCGCAAGGCCCGCGAAACGCTCGAAGTGCTCGCCCCGCTGGCCCACCGCCTCGGCATGGCCACGGTCAAGTGGGAGCTGGAAGACCTCGCGTTCGCGATCCTGCAGCCCAAGAAGTACGACGAGATCGTCCGCCTGGTCGCCGACCGCGCGCCCTCGCGCGACATCTACCTGCGGTCGGTCATCACCGACCTGACCAGCAACCTCGTCTCCTCGCGGATCACCGCGAAGGTCGAGGGCCGGCCCAAGCACTACTACTCGATCCACCAGAAGATGATCGTCCGCGGCCGCGACCTGGACGACATCCACGACCTCGTCGGCGTCCGGATCCTCGTCGAGGACGTCCGCGACTGCTACGCCGCGATGGGTGTCGTGCACGCGCTGTGGCAGCCGGTCCCCGGCCGGTTCAAGGACTACATCGCGCAGCCGCGGTTCGGCGTCTACCAGTCGCTGCACACCACGGTGATCGGCCCGGACGGCAAGCCGCTCGAGGTGCAGATCCGCACCTACGAGATGCACCGCACCGCCGAGTACGGCATCGCCGCGCACTGGCGCTACAAGGAAACCAAAGGCACGCACAACGGCAACGCCATGGACGTCGACGAGATGGCGTGGATGCGCCAGCTCCTCGACTGGCAGCGCGAGGCGGCGGACCCGGGCGACTTCCTCGAGTCGCTGCGCTACGAGCTCGCTTCGCGCGAGATCTTCGTGTTCACGCCGAAGGGCGACGTCATCACGCTGCCGGTGGACTCGACCCCGGTCGACTTCGCCTACGCCGTGCACACCGAGGTCGGCCACCGCTGCATCGGCGCCCGCGTCAACGGCCGCCTGGTCGCGCTCGAACGCAAGCTGGAAAACGGCGAAGTCGTCGAGATCTTCACGTCGAAGGCGGAGAACGCCGGGCCGTCGCGCGACTGGCTGCAGTTCGCCGGCTCGCCGAAGGCCCGCGCGAAGATCCGGCAGTGGTTCGCCAAGGAACGCCGCGACGAGGCGATCGAAGGCGGCAAGGAAGCCATCACCAAGGAGATCCGCAAGGTCGGCCTGCCGATCCAGCGACTGGTCTCCGCGGAGTCGATGGGCGCGGTCGCCACCGAACTGCGGCACGCCGACATCTCGTCGCTCTACGCGGCGGTCGGCGAGGGCCACACGAGCGCGAAGCACGTCGTGCAGCGGCTGGTCGCGCTGATCGGCGGCGTCGACGCGGCGGAGGAGGAGCTCGCCGAGCGCGCCACGCCGTCCACGGTCACCCGGCGCCGGGGTTCCAACGACGTCGGCGTCGTCGTCAAGGGCGCCAGCGACGTCTGGGCGAAGCTGGCCCGCTGCTGCACCCCGGTGCCGGGGGATGAGATCCTCGGGTTCGTGACCCGCGGCGGCGGCGTGTCGGTGCACCGCACGGACTGCACGAACGCCGGTGACCTCCAGTCCCAGCCCGAGCGGCTGGTCGAGGTCGAGTGGGCGCCGTCGGCGTCTTCGGTGTTCCTGGTGGCCATCCAGGTAGAGGCGCTCGACCGGCACCGCCTGCTGTCCGACGTGACCAAGGTGCTGGCGGACGAGAAGGTCAACATTCTGTCGGCCTCGGTGACCACGTCCCGCGACCGGGTCGCGGTCAGCCGGTTCTCGTTCGAGATGGGCGACCCCAAGCACCTCGGCCACGTCCTCAAGGTGGTCCGCGGCGTGGAAGGCGTCTACGACGTCTACCGCGTGACCTCGGCTTCCTGACCGATCCCGGAGGCGCCGGCAATCCGCTCGCGCGACTCCAGGAGCCGTGCGCGCAACGGCAGTAGGTCGACGTCGAGCAGCCGCCCGTGCCGTTTGACCGCCTTCCCGGCGACGAAGACGCTGTCCACCAGCCCGGGGTGACCGGCGCTGACGATCGTGCGGACCGGGTCACCGACGGGGAAGACCGAGAGGTCCTCGGCGTCCAGCAGGACCAGGTCGGCGTCCTTGCCGGGGCTGAGGCTGCCAGTGTCGCGCCCGCAGGTCCGGGCGCCGTTCACCGTGGCGAACTCGAGGACGTCGCGAGCGGTGACGCCGCCGCGTTCGGCGGCCAGTGCCGTGCGCATGGCGCCGAACAGGTCACCGCCGGCGGACAGGCAGTCATCGACCGACAGCGACGGGCGCAAGCCGGCGGCCAGCGCCCGGCCGGTGATCAGCGGCTCGAAGCCCATCTTCAGCTCGACGTCCGGGCTGACCGACACCGAGGAACCGGCATCGGCGAGCATGGCCAGCTGGTCGTCGGAGAGGCCGTTGCCGTGCACGATGGTCGTGCGGTCGTCGAGCAGGCCCCGCGCGCGCATGCCCTCGATCGGCCGGTCGCCGTGGCGCCAGCCACCGGTGCCGTGGACGTGCACGCTCACCGGCAGCCCGAGTTCCCGCGCCAGCGCCACATCCGCGGCGGTCTCGTCCATTGTGGACACCACCGGACCGCGCAGGCCGAGTGCCATGTCATCGCCGGGCAGCAGCTTGCGCACCCGCCGGATTTCCGGTGCGATGTCCGGCCCGTCCGCGCCGTAGCAGAAGATCGAGTGGCCGGGTGCGTCGCGCAACCCGGCGATCGCGGCGTCGGCGTTCTCCGGGTGGAGGGCGCAGTGGAACCAGTCGAGCATGGTCGTGACGCCGGAGTTCAGGGCTTCGAGGCGGCCGAGGAGGTTGCCCAGGTAGACGTCCTCTGGCTGGTAGTGCGGTTTGAGCGCGCCGTGCGCGGCGGCGCGGTACTGGTCGAACGTCCAGTCCGCGCCGAGGCCGCGGAACGCCGTCTGCCAGGTGTGCCGGTGCGTGTCGACGAACCCGGGCAGCACGATCTTCCCCGTCGCGTCGACGATCTCGGCGTCGACGTCGAGCGTGGTGCCGATGGCGGCGATCCGGCCGTCCTCGATGAGCACGTCGCCACGGGGAAGGTCCCCGAGCGCCGGATCCATGCTGACCACCATGCCGCCGCGCAGCAGTGTCTTCATCGGTCTCCTCCCAGAGTTGACGCGTCAACTCTGTATGCTACGCCCATGTTGGAGCCGGCGGAGTGGGAGTTCTGGGACACCTGGATGCGCGCCCACCGGCAGCTCGTCCGCGAACTGGACCGCGGGCTGCAGCGCGACTGCGGCATCTCGAAGGCCGAGTTCAGCGTGCTCATGACGCTGGACCGGCCGATGCGCGTCGGCGAGCTCGCCGACGCGCTCGACTGGGAGAAGAGCCGCGTAGCGCACCTGCTGACGCGGATGGAGCACCGCGGCCTGGTGGCGCGGATCGAAGACGGCGCGACCGGCCGGCGCACCGGGATCGAGCCGACCGAGGAAGGCCGGCGCACGGCCGAGCGCGCCGTCCGGGCGCACGGCGCCAGCATCCGCCGGCTCGTCCTCGACCGGCTCACGCCCGCCCAGGCCGCGGCCATCCGGGCCTGGAGCGAGCAGCTGCTCGAGTCCGGTTAGAACAGTGCCGCGACCAGGGCGCCCAGCGGCGGCACCGCCTGCGCGAGCGCACCGCCTCGGCCCGCGCCGCGCGGGCGGCTGAGGGCGAGCAGGTCGGACACGCCGAGAGCGAGCCCGGCGAGGGCCATGAAGCCGCAGCAGTACAGCACCAGGGCCTGCCCGGCGCGGGCGTCGCCGGTGTGCAGCAGGACGAGCCCGATGACCGGCCCGGCGGCGAGGAACAGGTTGTAGAACCCGACGTTGAACGACCACAGCCGGGTGGCGGGCAGGTTCGCCGCCGGGATCTTGAAGATGCCCTCGTGCACGCCCCGGCGTTCGAACAGCAGCACTTCCCAGGTGAACGCCAGCAGGTGCACCAGCACGGCCACCCCGGCGAAGACCTGCGCGACCGCGTTCACGAGGCCAGCTCGATGCCGTGCCGGCCGGCGATTTCCGGGGCCTGCTCCGGCGAAGCCCGGTCGACGTCGCGGAAGAACCGGCCCATGCCGCCGGTCAGGCTGATCGCCAGGAACTGCGCCGAGGGGGTGTGCACGGTGAAGGTGTTGGCCGCGCCCGCCGGGATGCTGATCGACGCGCCGGGACCGAGGTCGTGGAGCTCGCCCTCGACGTAGACGGTGATGCGCCCGTGCAGGACGTAGAAGGCTTTCGCCCAGGGTTCGGAGTGCGGCGGGACCGACGGCCCGCGGGGCGCGTCGACCTCGAACACCTCGAAGGCGTCGCCGGTGTGCTCCGCGCCGACCTTGACGGTGATGCGCGCGTCGCCGGTGTCGAGTTCCGGGCCGGCGCCCGGGGAGCTGAAGTGGGTCATGCCCACCGACGCTAGGAACCGGGGGAGCGGGCGGCCATCCCCGGATTCTGGGATACCCGTTCCGCCGTCCGGCGGCGCATACTCGGTCTATGTGGGAGGGTCGGGCGCAGGGCGCGCGGCGCGACATCGCCGCGCTCGCGACGGCGGGCCTCGGGGTCGCCGAGCTGCACGCCGCCGCGATCGAGCTGGTCGAGCGGGTGGTGCCCACCGAGCTGACCTGCTGGGCGTCGCTGGACCCGGACACCGCGGTGATCAGCTCGATGACCAGCGGGCGCGCCCGGATCCCCGGCGAGTACGAACCGCTGCTGGCGACGTACGAGTACGACGGCGCCCAGCCGCACACCTTCGCCGAGCTGGCCGCCCGGCCGGTGCCGGTGGCGCGGCTCTCGGACCTGCCGCGCCGGGACGTCGAACGCAGCGGCCGGCTCAACGAGGTGTGGCGGCCGCTGGGCCTGGACCACGAGCTGCGCGCGGTGTTCCGCGTCGACGGGACGTCGTGGGGCGCGGCCGGCCTGGTGCGGCGCGGCGAGTTCAGCGACCGCGAAGTCGAGTTCCTGACGGCGATCGCGCCGGCGGTGGCGGCCGCGACGCGGGTGGCCGCCCGCACGCGCGACGCGGGGGAGCCGGCGGCCCCGGCGATCGTCGTCGCCGGCCCGGACGGCCGGCAGCGCGCGGCCACCGCGGCGGCCGCGGCGTGGCGGTCCGAACTGGACGAGATCGCCCCCGGCCGGTTCGCGGTGCTGCTGCGGGCGGTGGTCACCGGCGCGCGGGCGGCGGCGACCGGTACCTTCCGCGCCCGGGTCCGCGACGCCCGTGGCGGCTGGATCGTGTTGCACGCCAGCCGGTTGGTCGCCGAGGACGCCGACGAGACGGTGGTGACGGTCGGGCGCGCGTCGGGGGCCGAGCTGCTGAGCGTGCGGCTGGCGGCCTACGGCCTGACCGCCCGCGAGCGCGACGTCTGCCGCGAGGTGCTGGCCGGCCGGTCCACAGTGGACATCGCGGACCGGCTCGGCATCTCGGCCCACACGGTGCAGGACCACCTCAAGTCGGTGTTCGGCAAGGTGGCCGTCCGAAGCCGGGGCGAACTGACGGCGAAGCTGCTTTCCTGAGCGTTTTTCCGCCCGGAATTGCGGTGCCGGTTTTCGGGGCTGCATGCTACGGTCCGCAAATTGCAGGGGCGGCCGAGCCGAGGGGGCAGCATGTCCGACGACACCACGCGCTACTTGTGTGCGGCATCGTATCTCGATCCCCGCTACAGCACCGAAGCCATCACCGAGTTCCTCGTCGAGCCGACCCGGCCGGTTCCGCCGTCACCGGGTCTCGACGCCGGTCGTGTGCTCACCGAGGCGGTCAGGGCGCGGGCGCGCCGCAAGAACTACGACGGCCTGCTGGTGGGGCTGATGGCCGTCGTCATCGGGCTGTCGTGGGACAACCCGCTGCTGTACGGCTGGATCGTGCTGTCGGTGCTGCTCGTGGTCGCGCGGGCGGGGAAGACCGCGTACGCGAACGAGCGGGTGTTCAACCCGAAGACGCTCGGCCTGGTGCTCGCCGCGGTCGTGGTTCTGTGGCTGCTGCTGACCTACTCGGACGAGATCTTCGAATCCCGGAGCTCGTATTCGTCGCGCTACGCCGAGGACGTCGAATTCGGCGACTCCCCGGGCGACGACACCGCCCGGGTCGTCATCGGCATCGTGCTGGCCCTGGTCGTGCTCATGGTCGTCACTTTCGAGCGCTGGTCGCTGTGGAACCTGCTGACCACGCGCTTCAAGCGCTTCGCCCCGCCCGCCCCCGACACCGGCAGCCTCTCCGGCCTGTTCACCGAAGACTTCCGCGAGCAGCTCGGCCGCTACCAGCGCGGTGACGAGTTCGCCGGGATGCCCGGTGCGCCGCTGGTGGTGTACCGCGGCTACAAACCGTTCGTGGGCGCGGGTTTCCGCCGCGACGCCTGGTCGATGGCGATCCCGCTGGAGCGGCTCGACGACGACGAGAGCGACCCGGAGACCCGGCGGGAGCTGACCACCGAGACGCTGTACGAGGAGATCCGCGGGGCGATCGCCGAACTGCGGCAGTCGGCCGCCCTGTCGCCGGACCGGCGGCTCGGCGGGCTGACCGTGACCGACGCCGTGTTCACCCCGGCCGCCGAGCTCATCGACCACCTCGCCGACGCCGAGGCCGCGTCCTACCTGCCGGACATCGAGTACCCGCCGCACACTCGGCTCAGCGAGGCCGACGTCGAGCGGATCCGGCGGGAGCCGAAGGAGTGGGCGCGCTACTACCTGTGCTTCCAGGTGGAGACCTGGGACCGGGACCTGGTGCTGACGACGTTCCTGCACGTGGCGGTGGACGACACGACGCTGTACGTCGAGTGGACGCCGTTCATGCTGCCGCCGATCAAGGCCGAATACCGCGTCGTGGACAAGATGCGGCAGGAGTCGCTGCGCCCGTTCGGGCAGGGGCTGCTCGGCTGGCTGGAGCTGCCGGCGAGCCTGCCGGGGCGGATCGCGAACCTGGCGTCGTGGATCCGGCGGCCGAAGCGCGAGGCCGGCGTCCTGGACCCGGAGCGCTACGGCGCCTCGAGCACCCTGCGCGAGCTCGCGGCGGTCAACCTCTTCACCGACTATTTCCAGCTCGTCGACGTCGAACGCTACGAGAAGATCATCGGGAGCCGGCTCCTGCCGACGATCGGCAAGCTGCTCGGCGACGCCGGGTTCTCGACGGCGAAGTTCGAGGAGCAGGCGGCGGTCGTGATCAACAACGACATCAGCATCGGCGGCGACAACCGCGCCCCGATCACCCAGACCGGGCAGCGCGGCCCGCGGCCGCGGGTGCCGAAGACGACCGGCCGCAACGAAGGAACGGAGGCCTGATGGGACACCGGATCACGAACAAGGTCAGCATCGGCGGGGACAACTCGGGCCGGATCACCCAGACCGGCATCGAGGGCGGCGGCGCCGAGGAGACGGTTTCCTCGCTGCTGCAGCTGGTCGAGCGGCTGACGGCCGAGGTGCGCGGGAAGGACCTCGCGAAGCAGGAGGTGCTGGAGGACACGCTCACCGACCTGGCGGGCGACCTGCGTGCGGGCGACGCCGCCGAGCCCGCGGTGGTCCGCAGCCGCTGGGAGAAAGTCAAGGGGCTGCTGGGCGGGCTCGCGCAGTTCTCCGAGCTCGTCGCGAAGATCTCCGACCAGGTGCAGAAGATCTTCACCTGAGCCGGATCAGAGCACCTTCCGCAGCAGCGCGGTGACTTCGGCCGGCCGTTCCATCCCCGGCAGGTGGCCGGTGTCGGGGAGTTCGACCAGCTCCGCGTCCGGCAGCGATGCCGCGAGGTGGTGGGACAGCTCGACGAGACCGGGCGCGTCCGCCGTCCCGATCACGACCAGAGCCGGGGTCGTGATCTCGCCCAGCCGGTGCCGCGTGTCCGGGATCTTTTCCGTCCACTGTGGAGCGGTGAAGTCGTGCCGGTAGACCTGCTCGCACATCTCCCGCACCAGCGCGACCATGTCCGGCGGCAGGACCGAGACGTCCCGCTCCGGGCCGGCCACCATGTAGCGGATGTTCGCCTCGGCCATCGCGCGCACATCGGCCTCGTCGACGTCGATCTCGCGAGCGGCGTACTGCTCGAGCCGCCCGGCGGGGAGCAGTTCCGCGGCGAGCCGCGCGATGTCCCGTTGCATGTGGTCCGGCCAGACGTGCCCGGTCAGGCCCGAGCCGAGCAGCGCGAGCCGGGTGATCCGCTCCGGCGCGGCCAGGGCGGCGTCCAGCGCGCACGCCCCGCCCATCGACGCCCCGACCAGCGCGGCCCGCTCGATCCCCCGGGCATCGAGCAGGGCCAGCAGGTCCTCGAAGTGGGCGTACTCGCCGGGGCCGTCGGCGGTTTCGCCGAAGCCGCGGCGGTCGTAGCGGATCACCCGGTGCGTGGCGGCGAGCGCGGTGAACTGGGCGTCCCACATCCGGCGGTCGCCGATCGCGGCGTGCAGCAGCACGACCGCGGGCCCCTCTCCCGCTTCGTCGTAGCCGAACGCCGTCCCCGCCACCTCGATCGTCGCCATGGCCCCAAGCTAGCCACCCGACCGTGTCACACACCGCAGTTTTCGCTCAGGGCGAGCAGTTAAGGTGCCAAGCATGACCGACGGATTCGAGCTGACGCGCGACGGCGAAGTCGCCCGGCTCACGCTGACCCGCCCGGAGAAGATGAACGCCATCACCTACGGCATGTGGTCGGCGATCCCGGACGTCGTGGCCGAGGTCGACGCCGATCCCGCGGTGAAGGTGCTCGTGCTCGCGGGCGCCGGGAAGCACTTCTCGGCGGGCGCGGACATCAGCGAGTTCGGCGAGCTGCGCACCACCGCTGACGGCGCGGCGAGCTACGACAAGGCGGTCGAGGGCGCGGTGGCGGCGCTGACCGCGCTGCGCAAGCCGTCGGTGGCGATGATCCAGGGCAACTGCATCGGCGGCGGCTGCCAGGTCTCGGTCGCCTGCGACTTCCGATTCGCCGCCGAAGGCGCCCGCTTCGGCATCACGCCGGCGAAGCTCGGCATCGTCTACCACTTCGACTCGACGCGCCAGCTCGTGTCGCTGGTCGGCCCGGCGCACGCGAAGTACTTCCTGCTGTCGGGCGAGCTGATCTCCGCCGGACGCGCCCGCGAGATCGGCCTGCTCAACGACGTCTTCCCGGCCGAGGCGCTGGAGGCCTCGACGCTGGAGTTCGCCGCGACGCTCTGTTCGCGGTCGCAGGCGTCGATCCGCGGGATGAACCGGATCATCGAGAAGATCGTGGCGGGCCAGGAGACGTCCGACGCCGAGGTCGAGGAGATCCGCTCCGAGGCCCTGCACGGCGTCGACTACGCGGAGGGCGTCGCGGCGTTCCTGGAGCGCCGCCCGCCGCGGTTCACTTTCCGCTGAGGACGGTCACGAAGCCGCCGTTCGCGGCGATCGGCACGTGCAGCCGTTCGCCGGCGGTGACCGTCGAGGTCTCCCGGACCAGCCCGGCCGGCCCGTCGCGCAGGGTGTCGGCGACCCAGCGGCCCGGTCCCAGGAAGTCGAGGGGTTCCGCCACCGCCGTGGCCGGGCCGGCGAAGATGCCGCCGACGAACCAGCGGTCACCCGAGCGGCGCGCGAACACCGCCGCGCGGCCGGGCCGGCCGGACAGCAGCCGGGTTTCGTCCCACACCGTCGGGAGGGCGTCGAGGGTGCGCAGGGCTTCCGGCCGGGCTTCGTAGTTCTCCGGCTTGTCCGCGCCGTGCTGCCAGCCGGACTCGTAGACGAAGAACGTCGCCACCTCGTGCGCGTCCGTCGTGTCCCGATCGGACACGACGAACGCGGTCGGCGTGTAGTCCATGCTGCCGACGACGTTGCGGGTGAAGGGGAACATCGTGTTGGTCGCCGCGCGCGTCTTGAGCTGCTCGGCGCCGCGGACGGCTTCGAAGCTCATGACGTGCGGCCAGGTGCGCTGGAACCCCCGCGGGATGGTCGCGCCGTGGAAGTTGAGCATCAGCCGCTGCCGGGCGGTCGCCCGCGCGATGTCGTCGTAGAACCCGAGCCGCGCCTGCGTGTCGGAGTCCATGAAGTCGACCTTGATCCCGGCCACGCCCCACGACTTGACCAGCGGCAGCCACCGCGCGCGTTCGGCCGGCGTGTCGAGGTCGTCCCAGCGGAACCAGAGGAGCACCTCGACGCCGCGGGCGCGGGCGTAGCGGATGACGTCCGGCGCCCAGGAGGCGTCCCAGCCTTCGTCGACGAGCAGGTACGGCCAGCCGTGGCGGGCGGCGAAGTCGGCGAACTGCCGCTGTCGCACGGGATCTCGCGGGCTGTCGTGTTCGGACAGCCACGACCAGGCGACCTTGCCCGGCCGCACCCAGGACGTGTCGTCCAGTTCGGACGGTCGCGCGAGGTCGTCGACCAAAGTGGACTCGGTGACCGTCGCCAGGTCGCCGGTGATCGCCACCCGCCACGGCGTGGCGAACGGCCCGGGCCCGGTGACGGCGGCGTCGGCCAGCTCGATGGCGTAGTCCGCCGTGCCGGCCGGGTGCGTCAGCCGGGCGCCGGAATACCGTCCGTCCACATCGGACTCCGTCAGCAGCGTGTAGCCGCCGCCGGTCTCGAACAGTGAGGGGAAGCCGTAGTCGCCGGCCGGTGCACCGCCCGCGGTGGTTTCGACGCGGACCTTCTCGTAGTTGGGGGAGTAGGGCAGCAGCCACGCCGGCGCCGCCGTGGGCAGCGTGAACGCCGACGCCTCGCCGAGCACGGTCCCGCCGGCGGGCAGCACGTACCGGTAGGCGACGCCGTCGGCGGCCGCGCGGATCACCACGTCCAGCCGGGTTCCGCGGGCACCGGTGAAGGACAACGTCGTCTCCGCCGCCCGCGCGTGGCGTTCCAGGCGCTTCCCGGTGGTCATCGAGTAGTGCTCGTCGACGACCCGATCGGTGCGGTGGCGGAACTCCAGGCCCCGGGTCAGGTAGGCGGCTCGCGTCCGCAGGCCCAGGGGGGCGGGGGCGAGCACGGTCGTGTCGCCGCGGGCGACGGCGAAGGTCAGGCCGCCGTCGCCGGTGCGGGCGACGGCGGCGGTCACCGCGCCGGTGAGGGTCACGGTCCAGCGGCCGGCGGCGCCGGCGGGCCCGCTCGTCACGACGGTGGCCGCCAACGCCAGCGCGAGGCCGAGCACCGGCCTTCTCCCGAACCCCAAGGAAGCTCCTTCGCCGCGCGGAATGACGTGTCGATCACCGATCTTCGGCGCTCGCCGCGGATCCCGCCAACGGGGGCGTCACGCATCCAGGTACGGGTGGAAGTGCTCGGCGACGAGGTCGGTCACCCCGGCGGGATCGAGCCGGCCGTCGATCTCGATCACGCGGATGCCGAGCTCCCGCGCCGAGCGGACGGCCTGGGCGGCGAGCATCCGGTCGCGCGTCAGGCGGCTGCGCTGCCGCGGGATGGTGGGCTCGTCCGGCCGGTGCCGCAGCTGGTGCTGGCGGAACAGCTCGGTCGGCACCAGCACGACCATCCGGCTCGGCGAGTCCACGAGCGGCGCGACCAGTTCCGGGCGCAGGCCCCGGCCCTCGGCGACGATCGGCCGCGGCGAGGCGAGGGCGCGCAGGTCGGCCAGCGCGCATTCGAACCGCTGCCGGAACTCGGCCAGCAGCGCGGTCAGCTGGTCGCCGGCGGGGGCGTCGTCGACCGCCGTGGCACCGGGGCGGGTCCGGTCGTCGTGGTGGTAGGTCGTCAGCCCGTGGCGCTCGGCCAGCAGCCGGGCGACGGTCGACTTGCCCGTCCACGGGGCACCACCGATCCAGAGCGTTGTGCGCAGAGTCCCGAACGGATCCGAGGTCATCGTTCGACTATCGCGGCACCGGCGCCCCGAAGGCCAGCGTTCGGGCGCTGGTTGATCCGTTCAGCTCAGGGCTCGGTTTCGCCGTCGACGACGAGCACGGTGGAGTCGTCGGCGAAGTCCGGTTTCCCGCCGAGCCGGAAGTGGAACCGCGAGCCGGGCCGGACGGCGGCGATCACCTGGGTCTCGGCCGTGTCGAGCACGATGATCGAGAGCTCGGTCGTGCTGGGCTCGGTGCGCAGGACTTCGGGCACGACCGGGATCGGCAGGGTGCCGCTGACCGAGCCGGAGCCGTCGTCGGCTTCGCCGGCCGGTTCGAACGGCGGCGGCGGGACGAGCCGCGGCCGGCGGCGCCACCAGAGCCCGGCGATCAGGCCGGTGAGCAATCCGCCGGTGCCGCTGACGGCGGAGGCCAGCCCGACGCCGAGACCGGAGGTTTCCCCGGCGGGTTCGGCTTCCGGAGCGGCGGCGGGCGGGGGAGAGGAGGGCAGCGGCCCGAACCGCACGGCGGGGTCGCGGGCGTCGTCGGGCAGCTGCAGCACCTGGCCGGGCTCGATGGCGGTGGGGTCGGTGAAGGGTGTCCCGTCGGGTCTCGGCCGGCCCTGGTTCAGCTTGAAGATTTCGGGGAACCGGTTGCCGTCACCCAGAGCGCGCTCGGCGATCTTGAACAGCGTGATGTCGTCGGGGTTGTCGGCGTGCGGGACGATGTAGTACTTGACGGCCGGCGGAGGCGGCTGGGTCTGCGCGAGCGCGGGACCCCCGGCGAGCACGGCGAAGAGGACACCGGCGGCCCCGGCCTGCCCGGCCCGCCCGAGCACGCGGCGCACCGCGGGGTTTGCGACCATGGTCGGCACCTCTCCCCGGTGACCCCGGCGGGTCCCGGTGTTGCCCCCTTTACACGGGGGCGGAGCGGGTGCGGTTCAGATCTTGCGCCCGGCAGCACGGTGCCGGGCCGCCCGGCGCGCTTCGGCCGGCCGGGCGGGCGCGCGCCTTCCTGCGGGTTTCCTCGGCACCGGTTCG
>NZ_JBGDMD010000030.1:0-12678 GCF_041679295.1 Amycolatopsis kentuckyensis
GTGTTCTGGCTTCGGATCGGGGTGCGGGGGAGTCTGGGTCCTCGTCGGTGCACGTTCTCGGGGGCCTCTCGCCTTTGGCGTCGGCTTTGGTGGCGTGGCGGTGGGCAGTCGTTCAGGCGGCGGTTGGCGGATGGCATGAACGAGTCGTCGATGACCATCGAAGCTCGGCGTCCCGCCGAAACGCCTCTTCGGCCCGGCGCCCCGCGGGCGGTGGTGCCGGGCGGAGCATCGCCCCACCCGACTTTGCCGGAGCCCTGCCCAGGGAGGGCGGGGGTCGGTGTGTGCCGCCTCAGGCCTTGCAGCCCGGCGCGCTCGCCGCCGCCGTCAGCAGTTCCGGCGACTCCGCCAGCGGGGCCACCGGGTCGTAAGTCCCGTCGACGTCCTGCTGAGCCTGCGTCAGCGCCATCGACGCCGGCTCCTGCGAAGCCGCGTCGCCCGGCTTCGCGCCGTCCAGTGTCTTCTTCGCGTCGCGCGCCCTGTCGCGGGCCGTTGTGTACTTCGTGACGAACGCCTGCCGGACCGTCTCGGCCAGCGGTACCGGTGCCGGCGGGAGGGCCTGCAGCCGGTCGACCACCTCGCCCGTCCGGTCCGCGATGCCGCCCAGCTCCTGGCTCAGCGCCTGCTGCGCCTCCTCGACCGAGCCCGGCTCCGACGTTCCCGGGGCCGCCTCCGCGTTGGTGCGCTTCCGGTAGTCGTGGATCGCCGAGCAGAAGCCGTCCAGCCAGCCGAGCGTCGCCGGGTCGGCGGACGGGGGTGTCGCCAGGGTCGGCGGCGCCGTCACCGTCACCGTCGGCGGCGCCGTCGGACCCGCCCCCGAACACGCGGCCAGCAGCAGGCACACCCCCAGCAAACCCGGCGCGATCTTCATGGCTTCCCCTCCCGCTTTGCGAGTACACGCGCGAGGGGCCGCGCCGGTTGCGTCACGCCGCGGCGAGCGTCCCGCCCAGCGCCGACCGGCCGTCCTCGGTCAGCTCCGCGCGCGTCCACTGCCCGACGGCCACCACGCGGACCGGCCGGATCAGGCCCGCCCGCGCCAGCTCGTGCGCCGTCGCCTGGTCGCAGCACGGCAGCCCGTCGACCCGCAGGTCCGGTTCGCAGCTGCAGGTCAGCTCGGCCCGCCCGGCGCCGACCGCCCGCAGCATCGCCAGTGCCCTTCTGTTCAACATGGTCGTTCCCCCTCCGTGGTGCTGTCCTGGAGGAGACGTGGCCGCCGTCACCGAATACGCCGTTTTCGCGAGGTTCCCCCGAACGGTGCACGATGACGTCATGACGAACCTGATCGAAGACCCCGCCGTGCGCGCGCTCGTCGACGCGCTGAACGCGGGCGACCGCGCAGCGTTCCGGGCCGCGCTGACGCCCGACGCGACGATGTCCGACGACGGCACCGACCGCGACCTCGCGGAGTGGACCGAAAAGGAGATCTTCTCCAGCCAGGGCCACCTGGAGGTCGAGACCGCCCGGGAGGAGGGGCGGCGGTTCGTCGCGAACTACTCGAACTCGACGTGGGGCGCCATGCGGACGCGGTGGGCGTTCACCGTTCGCGACGGCAAGGTGGCGCGCTTCGAAACCGGTCAAGCCTGAACCCTGACCGGCTTCAGAGTCGTTCCTGCAACGCGTCCGCCGCGGCGAGCAGGTCCGCGGCCCAGCGCGCTCCCGGCTTGCGGCCGATGCGCTCGATCGGGCCGGACACCGACACCGCGGCCACGACCGTGCCCGCGGAATCGCGCACCGGCGCCGAGATGCTGGCCACACCGGGCTCGCGTTCGGCGACGGACTGCGCCCACCCGCGGCGCCGCACCTCCAGGAGCGTGCGCTCACCGAAGACCGCGTCGGCCAGGATCGTGCGCTGCGTGTGCGGATCCGCCCACGCGGCGAGGACCTTCGCGCCCGAGCCGGCCGTCATCGGCAGCCGCGAACCCACCGGGACCGTGTCCCGCAGGCCGGACGGCGGTTCCGCCGTCGCGACGCACACGCGCTGGACGCCGTCGCGGCGGTAGAGCTGCACGCTTTCGCCCGTGACGTCCCGCAGCTTCGGCAGTACCACACCCGCCGCGTCGAGCAGCGGGTCGGTCGAACCGCCCGCCAGTTCGGCCAGCGCCGTACCGGGACGCCAGCGGCCGTCCGGACCGCGGCGCAGCAGCCGGTGCACCTCGAGCCCGACCGCGAGCCGGTGCGCGGTGGCCCGGGGCAGGCCCGTCCGCGTGCACAGTTCCGCGAGGCCGCAGGGGTCGTCCGCGACCGCCTGCAGCACGGCCACTGCTTTGTCCAGTACTCCGATACCGCTATGCTGTCCCACGACCCGATACTAGCGTCCCGCACTTTGGGAAGTCCAGCATCTGGGAAAACCCTGAACTCGAGCTGCGCCCTTCCTTCGCGGCTCGCATCCGTTCCGCAGGTGCGCGCCCGAGTTCCGACGTCGAACCGTGGAAGGAGCCGGAGATGACCAGCCCGACCGGCAAGGCCCGCACGCTGGCGGAGAAGGTGTGGGAAAGCCACCTCGTGCGCCGAGGTGAAGGCGCCGAGCCGGACCTGCTCTACATCGACCTCCACCTGCTGCACGAAGTGACCAGCCCGCAGGCCTTCGACGGCCTCCGGCTGGCCGGGCGGCCGGTGCGCCGCCCCGACCTGACCATCGCGACCGAGGACCACAACGTCCCGACCGTCGACATCGAGCTCCCCATCGCCGATCCGGTCTCGCGCACCCAGGTCGACACCCTTCGCCGCAACTGCAAGGAGTTCGGGGTCCGGCTGCACCCGATGGGTGACGCCGAGCAGGGCATCGTGCACGTCATCGGCCCGCAGCTCGGCCTGACGCAGCCCGGGATGACCGTGGTCTGCGGTGACAGCCACACCTCCACGCACGGCGCGTTCGGCGCCATCGCCTTCGGCATCGGCACGTCCGAGGTCGAGCACGTGCTCGCCACGCAGACGCTGCCGCTGCGTCCCTTCAAGACGATGGCGATCACGGTCGACGGGGAACTGCGGCCCGGCGTCACGGCGAAGGACATCATCCTCGCGGTGATCGCGAAGATCGGCACCGGCGGCGGCCAAGGCTACATCCTGGAGTACCGCGGCCAGGCCATCGAAGCGCTTTCGATGGAGGCGCGGATGACCGTCTGCAACATGTCGATCGAGGCCGGCGCCCGCGCCGGGATGATCGCGCCGGACGAGACGACGTTCGCCTACCTGAAGGGCCGTCCGCACGCGCCGCAGGGCGCCGGCTGGGACGCGGCGGTGGAGAACTGGCGGCAGCTGCGCACCGACGACGGCGCCGAGTTCGACGCCGAGGTGCACCTGAACGCGAGCGAGCTGACGCCGTTCGTGACCTGGGGCACCAACCCCGGCCAGGGGCTTCCGCTGGGCGCCGAGGTGCCCGACCCGGAGCAGATCCCGGACGAGAACGACCGCATCGCTGCTGAAAAGGCCCTGTCCTATATGGACCTGAAGCCCGGGACGCCGCTGCGCGAGATCGCCGTCGACACCGTCTTCCTCGGCTCCTGCACCAACGGCCGGATCGAGGACCTGCGGGCCGCGGCCGAGGTGCTGCGGGGTCGGAAAGTGGCGGACTCGGTCCGGATGCTGGTGGTTCCCGGCTCCATGCGGGTGCGCAAGGCGGCCGAGGAGGAGGGCCTCGACGAGGTCTTCACCGCGGCCGGCGCGGAGTGGCGCCAGGCCGGCTGCTCGATGTGCCTGGGCATGAACCCGGACCAGCTGAAGCCGGGCGAGCGCAGCGCGTCGACGTCGAACCGCAACTTCGAGGGCCGGCAGGGCAAGGGCGGCCGGACGCACCTGGTCTCGCCGCTCGTGGCCGCCGCCACGGCCGTGCGAGGCACGCTGTCGTCGCCGGAAGACCTGCTGACCGCCGCCCGCTGACCCACGCGAGGAGCTACCGACATGGAACCGTTCACCCAGCACACCGGCATCGGCGTCCCGCTGCGCCGGTCCAACGTGGACACCGACCAGATCATCCCGGCGGTCTACCTCAAGCGGGTGACCCGGACCGGGTTCGAGGACGGGCTGTTCGCCGCCTGGCGCGGTGACCAGGACTTCATCCTCAACACCGAGCCGTTCTCGCGGGGCAGCGTGCTGGTCGCGGGGCCGGACTTCGGCACCGGGTCCTCCCGCGAGCACGCCGTCTGGGCGCTGATGGACTACGGCTTCCGGGTCGTCATCTCCGCCCGGTTCGCCGACATCTTCCGGGGCAACTCCGGCAAGGGCGGCCTGGTGGCGGCCCAGTGCGAGCAGCACGACGTCGAGCTGCTCTGGAAGCTGCTGGAGAACGAGCCCGGCACGGAGGTCACGGTCGACCTCGAGACCAAGACCGTGCGGGCCAAGGACTTCACCGCGCCCTTCCAGATCGACGACTACGTCCGCTGGCGGTTGCTGGAGGGCCTCGACGACATCGCTCTCACGTTGCGCCATGCCGGTGAGATCGACGCGTTCGAGACGGCCCGCCCGTCCTGGAAGCCGACGACCACGCCGATCGCCGCTCCGTAGGGCTGTCAAGAGGCGGAATCCCTTGTGTCTCTTGGGATTCCGCCTCTTGCCCGGCTGGCTGCGATACCACACCGAACGGCTCTCGCGGGGATCTCCCGCGAGGCGGAACCCGCCCCGGCGCAAGGGAAAGATTCCGCGTACCGTTTGGAATTTGTGCTGCCTTGGTAATACCGTGTCGCTAGTCGGCCCGACGCGGCCGTGGACGAGTACTTCCTTCTTGGAGGACTGGAATGGCCAACAAGGCCCAGCTGATCGAGGCGCTGACGGAGCGCCTGGGCGACAAGAAGGCCGCTTCCGAGGCGGTCGACGGTCTGGTCGACATCATCATCCGGACGGTCAACAAGGGCGAAAAGGTCAACATCACCGGCTTCGGGGTGTTCGAAAAGCGCGCTCGTGCCGCTCGTACCGCGCGCAACCCGCGGACTGGTGAGGCCGTGAAGGTCAAGAAGACCAACGTGCCCGCGTTCCGCGCCGGGACCACCTTCAAGGAGGTCATTTCCGGCGCGAAGAAGCTGCCGAAGGCCACGCCGGTGAAGCGCGCGGCCGCGTCTTCCCGTGCCACGACGTCTTCTCGCGCGACGACGACCACGTCCACGCGCGCGGCGGCGGCCAAGCCGGCGACGACGCGCTCGACGACGACGCGGACTCGCGCGACGGCGGCCCCGAAGGCGGCCACGACAACGCGGGCGACGGCGGCGAAGGCGGCTCCGGCGAAGGCGACCACGTCGCGCGCGAAGGCTGCTCCGAAGACGACGGCGGCCAAGACGACTGCCGCGAAGACGACGGCGGCGAAGACGACGGCAGCGAAGCCCGCGGCCGCGAGGACGACGGCGGCGAAGTCGACGACGGCCCGGAAGACCACGGCCGCCAAGGCTCCGGCCCGGCGCACCACGGCGGCCAAGAAGAGCTGACCGGCCAAAACTGTCGTACCCCTGCGGTAACGTGAAAGCAGGGGTCCCCTGGGGGGTGACCCCCGCTGGGCGTAGGACATTCACGGCAGGGCCCCGCGCATCCGTGCGCGGGGCCCTGCCGCGTTCGCGGACCGGTAGGAGAAGCGACCCGCCTTGCCCAGCACCGGAACCCGCGTTACCCACTGCCAAGATCGGCCGTCCGAACGGGACCCGTGCACCACCCGCTCGGAGCACCCACCCGCCCCGCAACCGGTTCCGCCCAATTTCGCAAAGTTGCTTGAGCGCCCGGCCGAGTGATGCCACGCTGCCTTCCTCGGGGTCCGCGTCCGGCGGTGTCCCGCGGCGCGCGCGAACCTGGGGGCGACCACCATCGACATCCGGCTGCTCGGCCCGTTCCAGGTGCTCGTCGGCGGCTCGCCGGTCGTGCTGACCAGCTCTCGGCAGCGTGCCCTGCTGGCGACGCTCGCCCTCTCCGCCGGCCGCCTGGTGACGATCGACGCCCTCGCACGCGGGGTCTGGGGCGAAGCCCCTCCCGCGCACATCCGCGGCAGCCTCCAGACCTACGTCATGCGCCTGCGCCGCCTCTGCGGGGAAGACACCGTCGTCACCGAACCGGACGGGTACCGGCTGGTCGTCGACCCGTCCCGGGTGGACGCGCTGCGCTTCCTCCGCACCCTCGACCAGGCCGCCGCCGCCACCGAACCCACCCGCCGCCGGGCCCTGCTCACCGCCGCGCTCGCCGCCTGGGGCGGCGCGCCCCTCGAAGGCGTCGGATCCGCCGTGCTCGCCGCCGAATGGGGGCCGCTGCTGACCGAGCGGTACCTCTTCGCCGTCGAGCAGCGCATCGACCTCGACACCGGCCTCGTCCCCGACGCCCGGCTCGTCGCCGAGCTCACCGACCTCGTGGCCCAGCACCCGCTGCGGGAATCGTTGTGGGAACGGCTGGTGCGCGTCCTCGCCCGGTCCGGCCGGCGCGCCGAAGCGCTCTCCCGCTACGCCGGGCTGCGCGCCCTGCTGGCCGACGAACTGGGCGTCGAACCCGGCGAGGACCTGCGCCGGCTGCACGCCGAACTGCTCGCCGCCGACGTCGAACCCGCCGTGCACACCGTGCCGCGCCAGCTGCCCTTCGACGTCGCCGGCTTCACCGGCCGCGGCCCCGAACTCGCCGAACTCGACCGGCTCCCGCCCGGCGGCGCGTCCGGCATCGTCGTCATCGAAGGGACGGCCGGGGTCGGGAAGACGTCGCTGGCCGTGCACTGGTCGCACCGCGTCCGCGACCGCTTCGCCGGCGGCCAGCTGTTCCTCGACCTGCGCGGGCACTCCGCGGGCACCCCCGTCACGCCCGAGGCCGCGCTGGCCGGGTTCCTGCGCGCCCTCGGCGTCCCGCCCGAAACCCTGCCTTCCACAGTGGAGGAACGCTCCGCGCTCCTGCGCAGCCGCCTCGCCGGCAGCCGCACGCTCATGCTGCTCGACAACGCCCGCGACGCCGACCAGGTCCGGCCGCTGCTGCCCGGGCCGGACAACCTCGTCGTCGTGACCAGCCGCAACCAGCTGCGCGGCCTCGTCGCCCGCGACGGCGCCCGCCGGATCGCGTTGCGTTCCTTCGACGACGTCGACGCCGCCGCCCTGCTCGCCGGCAGCGTCGGGCCGCAGCGCCTCGCCGCCGAACCGGACGCCGTCGCCGAGCTCGTCCAGCTGTGCGGCCGGCTCCCGCTGGCACTGGCGCTGGCCGGGGAACGCGCGTCGCGGTTCTCCGGCGTTTCGCTCGCGGGGATCGTCGAAGAGCTGCGCGACCAGCGGCTGCGCCTGGACACCCTGCGCGACCCGCAGGACGCCGGCACCGACCTGCGGGCCGCGTTCTCTTGGTCGTACAAGGCGTTGCGCCCGGCCGCCGCGCGCTTCTTCCGGCTGCTCGGCCTGCACCCCGGCCACGGCTTCAGCCTGTCCTCGGCCGCCGCGCTCGCCGGCGCGAACCTGCGGGAAGCCCGCGAACTGGCCGACCAGCTCGCCGCCGCGCACCTGCTCAACCAGCCCAGCACCGACCGGTACCAGTTCCACGACCTCCTGCGCGTCTACGCCGCCGAGCTCGTCGAAACCGAGTCGAGCGCGGCGGAACGCACGGCGGCGCTGCGCCGGCTCCTCGACTGGTACCTCGCGAGCGTCGCCGAAGCGACCAAGCTCGTCCGCCCCGACCTGCTCACCGACGACATCGCGCTGGACGCCCCGCCGCTGCCCGCCGTCCCGTTCACCCAGCACGAGCAGACGATCGCCTGGTACACGACCGAACGCGCGGCGCTCACCGCGCTCGTCGGCATCGCCGCCGAAACCGGCTTCACCGCCCACGCGTGGAAGCTCGCCTGGCTGCTGCGCGGGTTCTTCGCCGAACGCCACGACCGCGACGACTGGATCACGACGGCCCGCACGGCCGTCACCGCCACGCGTGCCGCGGACGACAACACCGGCCTGCAGTACAGCGCCAACAACCTCGGCTCGGCCTACCTGCGCACCCTGCAGCCCGACAAGGCGCTCGAAGCCCTGGAGGAGGCGCGCGCGGCGTCGGAGACGGGCGACGGGACCGCGCTGGCCGTGGCGATCCTGTCCAACCTGGCCGGCGCCTACTACGTCCGGGCCGAGTACGCCGAGGCCGAGCGCCACGCACTGCAGGCCGTCCGGCTCGCCCGCGACCACGGCCAGCGCACCTTCGTGCCGCACGCGCTGCTGAACGTCAGCGCCAGCCGCATCGGCCTGCGCAACTACGACAACGCCGCCGAAGCGGCCCAGGCCGCGCACGAAGCCTTCGAGGGGCTGGGCGACCGTTACCACGCGGCGCTGGCGCTGGGCAACGTCGCCGAAGCGCTCGAAGGAGCCGGGCGGCACGACGAAGCGGAGAAGGCGGGCCTGGAAGCGCTTGCCGAGCTGAAGGAGCTGAACGCCGACTACGGCACCATCGACGTCCGGATCACCCTCGGCAGGCTCAAGCTCCGCACGGGCCGGGGCGAGCAGGCGCGGCGGCATTGGGCCGAGGCGCTGAGCGTCTGCCAGCGCCTCGGCGACCCCCGCATCCCGGAGATCCAGGCCCTGCTGGCGACGGTGCCCGCAGTCGGGCCCCCGTCCCGGGATGCGCCGTACCCCTAGCCCGGCGCAGCCCAGCGGGGCCCGGTACCAGTACACCAAGATCGACTGTCACGACGCTGTCGCGTGACAGCGGTGCTTCAGCGGTGGCTGGGGGAGGGCGTCGGCAGCGCGCTCGGGTGGTAGTCGGCCGCGAGGAGGACAGGGCCCTCCTGGTCCGTCGGCGCGCGGAACGACAGGACCCAGAACGAGCCCTTCTTGCTCGGCACCACGCCGCCGCGCGCGGCGGGCAGCTCCACGCCGTCGCGGTCGGCCAGCGCGCTGACCAGGTCGGGGATCACGCCGCCCTGGCTGCAGACCACCGGGGTGCCGCCGTCGCCCGCCAGCGCCAGCAGCCGCGCGACCCCGAGCACCGGGTCCGGCCAGTAGCCCTCTTCCGACAGCAGCGGCTCGTGGCGCACCTCGGCGCCGACGTCCTCGGCGACCCCGTGCACCGTCTGCACGCACCGCAGGCGCGGCGCCGAAAGCACCCGGTCCGGGCCGAACAGGCCGAGCACCCGCCGCAGCGCCGAGGCCTGCCGCAGCCCCGCCTCCGACAACGGCCGGAGGTCGTCGTCGCCGTTCCATTCGTCGCGCTTGCCGGCCTTCGCGTGGCGCACCAGCAGCAGCGTCGTCAGGCCCACCGGGAGCTCGCAGAAAGCACGCAGCACCCGCACGTCTTCCGGCCGCGTCAGCAGCTTCTCCGCCGCCGTCGGGCCGAGCCAGCGCAGCTCGTCGACCTCGTCGTTCGCCGCGAACTCGCCGGACACGGCTTCGGCGCTGAAGTAGTCGACCGTCTTCGGGACCGTGCCGGTGCCGTTGCGCGCGGGCACCGGGTACGCCGTCCGGGCCAGGTAGCGGCCCAGGACCGCGTCGAACCCCGTCTCTTCGCGCACTTCGCGGACGGCGGCCTCGGCGATCGTCTCGCCCGGATCGAGCTTTCCCTTCGGCAGCGACCAGTCGTCGTACCGCGGGCGGTGGACCAGGGCGACTTCCGTCCCCCCTCCGGCGACGCGCCACAGCACCGCGCCGGCCGCCCGTACCTCGTGGGTCATCCGGCGGCCCCGTGCAGCTTCGCCAGTTCCAGCTGGTGGTCGCGCACCCGCGAGCCGTCCGCCGGGAACGGCGCCCACTCGCCGCTCGCGGTCAGCACCCAGCACCGCGTCGCCGGGTCGAGCGCCGAGTCGAAGATGTTGTCCAGCTGCGCGGTCAGCTTCGGGTCCTTGACGCGCACCAGCGCCTCGATCCGCCGGTCGAGGTTCCGGTGCATCATGTCCGCGCTGCCGATCCAGTGCGTGCCGCCGGCGCGGAAGTTGAAGATCCGCGAGTGCTCCAGGAACCGGCCCAGGATCGACCGGACGTGGATGTTCTCCGACAGCCCTTCGACGCCGGGCTTCAGCGTGCAGATCCCGCGCACCACGATGTCGACCGGCACCCCGGCCTGCGACGCGTGGTAGAGCGCGTCGATGACCTGCTCGTCGACCAGCGAGTTGCACTTGATCCGGATGCCGGCGTCCTGCCCGGCCCGGGCCAGCTCGATCTCCTCGCCGATCGCGCGCACGATGCCGCGGCGGATGCCGTGCGGCGACGTCAGGATCGTCCGGTAGGTGTCCTGGCGCGAGTAGCCGGTGAGCACGTTGAACAGGTCGGTGACGTCCGCGCCGATGCTCGGGTCGGCGGTGAACAGGCCGATGTCCTCGTAGAGCCGCGCGGTCTTCGGGTTGTAGTTGCCGGTGCCGATGTGGCAGTAGCGGCGGATGGTCGAGCCCTCCTGGCGCACGATCATCGACACCTTGCAGTGCGTCTTCAGCCCGACCAGGCCGTACACGACGTGCACGCCCGCGCGCTCCAGCGTCCGCGCCCAGGTGATGTTGGCCTGCTCGTCGAACCGCGCCTTGATCTCGACCAGCGCGACGACCTGCTTGCCCGCCTCGGCGGCGTCGATCAGCGCGTCCACGATCGGGGAGTCACCCGACGTCCGGTACAGCGTCTGCTTGATCGCGAGGACCTTCGAGTCGGCCGCCGCCTGCTCGATGAAGCGCTGCACGCTCGTGGAGAACGAGTCGTACGGGTGGTGCACCAGCACATCGCCCTCGCGCAGCGTCGCGAAAACACTCTTCGGCGTCTCGCGCTCGCCGAACGCCGGGTGCGTCGCCGGCACGAACGGCCGGTCCTTCAGCTCCTTGCGGTCCACACTGGACAGCTGGTGCAGGCAGGTCAGGTCGAGCAGGCCGGGCACCTCGACGACGTCCGCCGGGTCGACGTCCAGCTCGCGCAGCAGCAGCTCGAGCATGTGCTCGCTCATGTCCTGCGCGACCTCGAGGCGCACCGGCGGGCCGAACCGGCGCTGCGCCAGCTCGCGCTCGAGGGCCTGCAGGAGGTCTTCGTCACGGTCTTCGTCGACCTCGAAGTCGGCGTTGCGGGTGACGCGGAAGACGTGGTGCTCGGTGACGTCCATGCCGGTGAACAGCTCGCCGAGGTGGGCGGCGATGAGCTCTTCGAGGGGCAGGAACGTCGCCGTCCGGCTGGTCCGCTCGGTCTCGACGCGCATCAGGCGCGGCACGTTGCTCGGCACCTTCACGCGGGCGAAGCGCTCGGTGCCGCCCTCCGGGTCGCGGACCGTGACGGCGAGGTTGAGCGAAAGGCCCGAAATGTACGGGAACGGGTGGGCCGGGTCGACGGCCAGCGGCGTCAGCACCGGGAAGATCTGCTCGGAGAAGTAGCTGGAGAGCCGGAGCTGGTCGGCGCCGGAGAGGTCGGCCCAGCCGACGATCCGGATGTCGTGCTCGGCCAGCAGCGGGCGCAGGCCCTTTTCGAACGCGCCGGTCTGCTGCTCGACCAGGTCCTGGTTGCGCTTGGCGATGTAGTCGAGCTGCTCGCGCGGGGTGAGGCCGTCGGCGCTGCGCACCAGCAGGCCGGTCTCGTCGCGGCGCTTCAGGCCGGCGACGCGGACCATGTAGAACTCGTCCAGATTGGACGCGAAGATGGCGAGGAACTTCGTCCGTTCGAGCAGCGGCTGCGACTCGTCCTCGGCCAGCGCGAGCACGCGGGCGTTGAAGTCCTGCCACGACAGCTCGCGGTTGAAGTACCGGTCGTCCGGCAGCGTCTCGACGGCGGTCGGCGCGGCGGTGACCGCGGGCGGTGCCGACGGGACGGCGCGGAACTCCTCGGCGCCGCGCGGGTTGCCCTGCGCGGAGCTGCGGCGCCGGTTCGCGGCCGGGGTGGCCGCCGCGGCGGTGGTCTTGCGGGGCCGGGCCTTGCCGGCGGTGGCACGGGCCGCGGTGTCGCGCGCGGTGGACTTCGACGGGACCTTCTTGGCGGTGGTCGCCTTCTTCGCCGTCTCCGAAGATCCGTTCGCCGGGTTCCGTCGCCTCCGCGGTGCGGGCGTGCCGCCGTCGTCTGTGCTCACGGACCCCATTCTTCACCAAGCCACGCGGAATTGCGCAGGCCGCGGTGAAGGTCAGGTGAACAGCTCGGCTGTGTGTTTCCCGACACCCAGGGCTTTGACGTGGGCGAGGTCTTCGGGGGTGTCGACGTCGCTGCGCAGGGTGGGGAGTTTTTCCCGGAGCGGGACGGCGCCGGAGGCTTCGTGGAGGCGGGCCGAGCCGGGGCCGAAGCGCGGGTCGAGGGGGGCGCCGGGGGCGGACAGCAGGAGGGTGGTGCCGGTGCCTTGACGGTCGGCTACGAAGGCCCTTCGGTGGTCGCTTTCGGCTATCGCGTCGGCCAGGTCGATGGCGCGCAGGGCGGGCAGGTCGGCTTGGAGCGCTCCGACGACGGCGTGCGGATCGTCTCGCCGGAGCAGGTCGGCGCCGTGCCGGAAGGCGGCGTTGAGGGTGTGTTCGGGGGGCTCGGCGACGATCTCGACACCCAGTTCCGCGAGTCCGGCAACAGCGGCCGGATCGGACGCGACGAGCAGCACCCGCCGGACGCGCGCGGCCGAGGTGACGGCGGCGAGGGTGTCGGCGGCCAGGGCGAGGACGAGGGCGGGGTGCCGGTCCGGGGTTACGGCGCCACGCAGCCGCGACTTGCCGTCGCGGGGGTGTTTCATCGGCACGACCAGGTCCACTTCCACGTGTCCATCTTTACCCGAAACGGCGGGGCGGTGTCGGCGGGCGGGGTGGGTTGTCCACAGGTGACGGGTGGGGGGCAGCTGTTCTGT
>NZ_JBGDMD010000031.1:0-11652 GCF_041679295.1 Amycolatopsis kentuckyensis
CGCTGCCGGCCGTGTTCTGGCTTCGGATCGGGGTGCGGGGGAGTCTGGGTCCTCGTCGGTGCACGTTCTCGGGGACCTCTCGCCTTTGGCGTCGGCCTTTGTGGCGAGGCGAGGCGGTGGGCAGTCGTTCAGGCGGCGGTTGGCATGAACGAGTCGTTCACCTCGCCGGATGCGATGAACGAGTCGTTTACGACCACCGAAGCTCGGCGTCCCGCTGAAGCGCCTCTTCGGCCCGGCGTTCCGCGGGCGGTGGTGCCGGGCGGAGCATCGCCCCACCCGACTTTGCCGGAGCCCCGCCCTCCCTGGGGGCCTGCCCGCTTCCAGCGTATCGACCCCGTCCGACAAAAACCGGCCTGAAACCACAGCCCGGGCGTGCTTATCCCCATCACGCCCGGGCTGTGGACAACTCGAGCCGCCTAGTTCCGAGCCTCCGAGCGGCGCCGCGAGCGCAGCAGTCCCGCGACCGCCACCACCGCGATCCCGAACCCGACTCCGGTCACCACCGAAGCCACCAAACTCGCCGTCGCGGTGGCCAACCCGAACGCCCCGCCCAGGTAGACCGGAATGCTCACCGCCACCGGCAGCCAATTGCGCAACGCGAACGCGCGGTCCGACGCCACCCAAAGCACCAGCGTCACCGCCGCCCCGGTCAGCACCGGGATCGCCCACACCACCAGGCTCGTCACCGCGTCCATGCCGAGTGACCTGAACCACTCGAACGTCGCCTGGCCCATCCCGATGAACAGCACGACCAGCGCCACGCGGACGCCGGTGGCTCCCTGGCCCCGTCGGCTCGTCATGTTTCCTCCCCAATCGGTCGGTCACTCGTACCACGTCCGGGTGACGCGGCAGGTTGCCCGCGCCGGGAAGAAACGTCCAGATACCGGGAACATCCACCGGAACCCCGCGTTTCGCGCATGCTTCCCGGCACCAAAGGACGAGGACGGCGACCCATACGGCTCCCCAGCCACCGATGTCAAGGAATCTCACAAGATTTCCCGGGATGCGGATGGCTATGCGCCTTAGTGGGTGACCGTGCGAACCTCGCCCCGACACCGACCCCGAAAGGCGACGCCGACGTGCGCACCCACCGCAGAACCCCCCGCTTCCTGGCCTCGGCGCTGGCCGCCCTGACCGTCGTGGGCGTGCTCGCGGGCTGTTCCCGCGCCGCGGAAACCACCGCCGCCCCCGCCGCGAACCAGGGAACCGCCGCCGAGGTGCGGCTCGGCTTCTTCCCGAACGTCACCCACGCGCCCGCGCTGATCGGGGTCAAGAAGGACTTCTTCAAGCAGGAGCTGGGCTCGACCAAGCTCACCACCCAGACCTTCAACGCCGGCCCGGACGAGGTCAACGCGCTGCTGGGCAACTCGCTCGACATCGCCTTCATCGGCTCCGGCCCGGCGATCAACGCCTTCACCAAGTCCAAGGGCACCATCCAGCTGGTCTCGGGCGCCGTCTCGGGGGGCGCGCAGCTCGTCGTCAAGCCGGACATCACCAGTGTCGACCAGCTCAAGGGCAAGACCATCGCCACGCCGCAGCTGGCCAACACCCAGGACGTCGCGCTCAAGAAGTTCCTCGCCGGCAAGCAGCTGACCGACCAGGTCAAGATCACCAACCTGGACAACTCGAAGACGCTCGACGCCTTCAAGAAGGGCGAGCTCGACGGCGGCTGGCTGCCTGAGCCGTGGTCGTCGCGGCTGGTGCTCGACGCCGGCGCGAAGGTCCTCGTCGACGAGAAGACCCTGTGGCCGGGCGGCCGCTTCCCGACCACCGTCGTCATCGTGCGCAGCGAGTTCCTCCAGCAGCACCCGGACACCGTCAAGGCGGTCCTGAAGGGCCAGCTGGCCGCGATCGACTGGGCCAAGGCCAACCCCGCGGACGCGAAGACCGTGGTCAACGGCGCGCTCAAGGAGTTCGCCGGCAGCAGCCTGAGCCAGGGCGTCATCGACCGGGCGTTCTCGAACATCGAGCTGACCACCGACCCGATCCCGGCCGAGTTCCCGCAGCTCGCGCAGGACTCGGTGACGGCGGGCGTGGTCAAGTCGGCGGTCGCGCTCAAGGGCTTCGCCGACTTCGGCCCGCTCAACGACGTTCTCAAGGAGAAGAACCAGCCCGCCGTGAACGCGCCCGAACTCGCCAAGTGAGAGGCACCCAGCGATGACCACGACCCTCCCGACCGGCCGGAGCAGCTTCACCGGCGCGACCGCGGTCCGGCTCGACGGCGTCCGCAAGACGTTCGGCCCGGCCGGCCGGGCGGTCGTCGCACTCGACGGCGTCGACCTCACGGTCGCGCCCGGCGAGTTCGTCTGCCTCCTCGGTGCGTCCGGCTGCGGCAAGAGCACGCTGCTGAACCTGGTCGCGGGGCTCGACGCGCCGTCGGCGGGGGAGATCACGCTGAACACGTCGCGGCCCGCGGTCATGTTCCAGGAGGCCGCGCTGATGCCGTGGCTGACCGCGGCCCGCAACGTGGAGCTGCCGCTGCGGCTGGCCGGCTTCGGGCGCGCCGAGCGCCGCGAAAAGGCCGCCGAGCTGCTGGACCTGGTCCGGCTGACCGGCGCGGGTGGCAAGCGGCCGCACGAGCTGTCCGGCGGGATGCGCCAGCGCGTCGCACTGGCCCGCGCGCTGGCCGCGACCCTGCGCGTCGGCGGCGACCCGGAGCAGGCGCTGCTGCTGATGGACGAGCCGTTCGCCGCGCTCGACGCCATCACCCGCGACGTCCTGCAGGGCGAGCTGCTGCGCGTCTACCGCAGCACCGGCACGTCGGTGCTGTTCGTGACCCACGACGTGCGCGAGGCCGTGCGGCTCGGGCAGCGCGTCGTGCTCCTGTCGTCGCGGCCGGGCCGGGTCGTGCGCGAGTGGACGGACGTGCCGCTGGCCGACGCCGAGGAGCTGACCGAGGAAATCACCGGGCACCTGCGAGAGGTGATCAGCACCCATGCCGCAGCTTGACCAGTCCGCCGAAGACGACCTCGACGCGGTCGGCGCCGGACTGGACTCGCTCGACGCCCCGATCGGCGAGCGCCGTCCGAGCTTCTGGAAACGCTTCGCCTGGGGCTTCCTGCCCCCGGTGCTCGCGCTGGTCCTGCTGGTGGTCGTCTGGCAGGTCCTCTGGGCGGCGGCGTTCTGGTCGGAGGCGCAGCTGCCCGCGCCGATCGCGGTGTGGAACGAGTTCTGGAGCATCGTCGTCGACGGCCAGGTGTTCGGCTTCGTCTGGACATCGGTCCACCGCGCGGCGCTCGGCTTCGTCGCCGGGGTGCTGATCGGCACCCCGCTCGGCCTGGTGGTGGCGAAGGTCCGCGTGGTCCGGGCGGCGATCGGGCCGCTGCTGACGGGGCTGCAGAGCCTGCCGTCGGTGGCGTGGGTCCCGGCGGCGATCCTGTGGTTCGGCATCAACGACGGCGCGATCTACTTCGTGGTGCTGCTGGGCTCGGTGCCGTCGATCGCGAACGGCCTGGTGTCCGGCATCGACCAGATCCCCCCGATCCTCCCGAGGGTGGGCCAGGTGATGGGCGCGAACCGCCTGTCGTCGGCCCGCCACATCCTGCTGCCGGCGGCGCTGCCGGGGTTCTTGGCGGGGTTGAAGCAGGGCTGGGCGTTCTCGTGGCGCTCGCTGATGGCGGCGGAGTTGATCGCGTTGTCGCCGCAGTTGGGTGTGGGGTTGGGCGCGTACCTGAACGAGGGGTCGTCGCTGAACAGCATCGAGACGGTGATCGCGGCGATCTTCCTGATCCTGCTGGTGGGGATCGGGATCGAACTGCTGGTGTTCCGTCCGCTGGAGCGGGCGGTGCTGCGGGCTCGCGGGCTGACCTCGTCGCTTTAGAAATCTTCGCCACCTGATGTCGAAGCCGGGTTCTCGGCGTCGACGTCCCCTTCGAAATTCGACGAAGGGATTGGGCGATGGTTCTCGCGGTGCTGGTGGCGTCGGTTGCGGCGTTCGTGGTCAGCTCGGTCTGGTACACGCTGTTCGGGAAGGTCTGGGCCCAGCTCAGCGCCGCGGGCGCCGCGGCGAAGCCGTCGCCTTGGCGGATGGGCGCGGAGTTCGGGCGGACGCTCGCGCTGGTCGTGGTGTTCGCGGTCCTGGCGGCCGCGACCTCATGGCCGCTGCTCGGCCTGGCGGCGCTGGTGTGGGCCGGCTTCCCGGTGGTCATCCTGGCGGGCTCGGTGCTCCACGAGGGTGTCCCCGTCCGCTTGGCCGCCTTGCACGCCGGCGACTGGCTGGCCAAGATCGCCGTGGTGGCGCTGGTCCTGGGGGTGTGGGGATGACGTCCGTCCGTGAGGTCGGCCCCGGCCGGTGACGGCGCTCACGGAACGATGCCCGGGCGGTGTTCGTTGACGGTACCTACGGCACCGTAACTTACGGTCGCGTAGCCCCGACCCCCGGAAGGACGTGCGCATGACCGTCTCCGAGAGCACCGCGCTGATGTACGAGCTCGAGGGGACGGTCGAGGAGAACCTCAACCGTCACCTCGCCGCCGCCCAGGAGTGGATGCCGCACGAGTACGTGCCGTGGAGCGAAGGCCGGAACTTCGCCGACCTCGGCGGTGAGGCGTGGGACCCGGAGCAGTCGCGGGTGTCGCCCATCGCGCGGACCGCGCTCGAGGTCAACCTGCTGACCGAGGACAACCTGCCGAGCTACCACCGCGAGATCGAGCGCGCCTTCGGCCGCGACGGCGCCTGGGGCACCTGGGTGCACCGCTGGACGGCGGAGGAGGGCCGGCACGGCATCTGCATCCGCGACTACCTGCTCGTGACGCGGGCGGTCGACCCGGTCGAGCTCGAGCGGATGCGCATGGAGACCATGCAGGCCGGCTACGAGACCGGCGACAAGCCGCTGCTGCGGGTCTGCGCGTACGTCTCGTTCCAGGAGCTCGCGACGCGGCTGTCGCACCGCAACACCGGCCGCTACACCCAGGACCCGCTGGCGGAGAAGCTGCTGACCCGCGTGTCCACGGACGAGAACCTGCACATGGTCTTCTACCGCAACCTGGTGAAGGCGGCGTTCGAGATCGCCCCGGACGCGACGATGCGCGCGATCACCGACGAGGTCCTCGACTTCGCGATGCCCGGCGCGGTGATCCCGAGCTTCGCCCGCAAGGCGGCGCTGATCGCCAAGGCCGGCATCTACGACCTGCGCATCCACCACGACGACGTCGTGCAGCCGCTGCTGCGGTACTGGAAGGTGTTCGACCGGACCGGCTTCGGCCAGGTCGGCGAGACCGCGCGCGAGGAGCTCGCCGCGTTCCTCAAGACCCTGAACACCCAGGCCGCGCGCTTCGAGGAGCGCCGCGACGCCGCGGCCGCCCGGGCCGCCGCTCGCGGGATCCCAGCGATCTGACGGCCCCGGCTCGCCCCGCGTGTCCTGAATGAGTCATTCAGGACTGGGGAGGTCTTGAATGACTCATTCAAGACCTCCGAGGCGGGTGCAGGACGGAGAAGGCCGCCCCGGAGTGATTTCCGGAGCGGCCTTATGCCGAGTCGAAGGATCAGCGGCCGGTGCGGCGCGAGCCCGCGCGGGTGCCCGAAGAGAACGCCGCCGCGCCGCCCGAGCGGTTACCCGTCGCCGGTGCACCCGAACGCCGGGCACCGCCGCCGGCAGGGGCACCCGATCGCCGGGAGCCGCCCGAGGCCGGTGCGTCCGACCGGCGAGCGCCGCCCGAAGCGGGAGCGCCCGAGCGTCGCGAACCGCCGGAAGCCGTGCCGCCCGACCGGCGGGCGCCGCCCGAAGCGGCCGGAGCGCCGGAGCGCTGCGAACCACCCGAAGCGCCGCCGGAACGGCCGGAACGCGGCTGCTCCTCGCGCCGCGTCCGGGCCTGCTGCCCGCCGCGGTTCTCCTTCGGCGCGGCACCCCGGCGGCCGCGGCCCGCACCCGGCGCCGCGCCCGAAGCCGTCACCTTCTTCGGCCGGTTGTCCACCGCCGGCGCCTTGGAGAACGTCCGCTCACCCGGCGCCAGCTCCGCCAGCAGCGGGTGCCCCGGGCCGAGCTGGGTGGTCGTCGGCTTGATGCCGGCCTTGCGCGTGAGGTCGCGCACGTCGCGGACCTGCGCGTCCGTCATCAGCGTCACCACCGTGCCCGACGCGCCCGCGCGCGCCGTGCGGCCCGAGCGGTGCAGGTACGCCTTGTGCTCCACCGGCGGGTCCGCGTGGATGACCAGCCGGACGTCGTCGACGTGGATGCCGCGCGCCGCGATGTCCGTGGCCACGAGCGTGCGAGCCGTCCCCGAAGAGAACGCCTCGAGGTTGCGCGTCCGCGCGTTCTGGCCCAGGTTGCCGTGCAGCTCCACCGCCGGGACGCCCGAAGCGTTCAGCTTGCGCGTCAGCGCCTTCGCGCGGCTCTTGGTCCGCGTGAACACGAGCGTGCGGCCCGGCGCCGCGGTCAGGTCGACCAGCACCGGCAGCCGGTGGGTCTCCTCGAGGTGCAGGACGTGGTGCTCCATCGTCGACACCGGCGACTGCGCCGAGTCGACGCTGTGCGTGACCGGGTCGCTCATGAAGCGCTTGACCAGCACGTCGACGCCGTTGTCCAGGGTCGCCGAGAACAGCAGCCGCTGGCCGCGCGACGGCGTCGCGTCCATGATCCGCCGCACCTCGGGCAGGAAGCCCAGGTCGGCCATGTGGTCGGCTTCGTCCAGCACGGTGATCTCGATCGCGTCGAGCTTCACGTGCCCGGAACGCATGTGGTCGGCGAGCCGCCCGGGGCAGGCGACGACGATGTCGACGCCGTCGCGCAGCTTCGTGATCTGCGGGTTCGCGCTGACGCCGCCGAAGATGGTGGTCGTCTTCAGGCCGAGCGGCCTGGCCAGCGGCAGGATGGACGCCTCGATCTGCGTCGCGAGCTCGCGGGTCGGCGCCAGGATCAGCGCGCGGGGACGGCCGGGCTTGCGGCGCGTCGGGCCCGCGGCGAGGCGGGCCAGCACGGGCAGCACGAAGCCGTACGTCTTGCCGGAGCCGGTCCGGCCGCGGCCGAGCACGTCACGCCCGGCGAGGGTGTGCGGCAGGGTCGCCGCCTGGATGGGGAAGGGCTCGGTGACGCCCTGCGTGGCCAGTGCGGCCACGAGGGGAGTCGGCAGGCCCAGTTCAGCGAAAGTGCTCATAAGTACGTGCGGGCGCGCGAAACGCCCTGGTCTCCATAACCTGAGAAGGGTTGTCCTGCCCGGCGCAGACCGGTCAACGGCCGCGGCGCGTGGTAGTCGACAACAGCAGCGGGCCGAGGCAGAACTGAGCGGCCCGCAAGATCAGTGTACCGAACGAGGGTGACGTATCCCCAGTGAGATTGCCCGCAGTAGGGGGTCTTGCTAAGTTACCGGTCGGTAATCGAGGAGGACGACCATGCTGCTGAACCCGCGCGAGTACGACCCGGCGCACTTCGACGCCGAGACGCGGCGCCTGCTGCGCGCCACCATCGACTGGTTCGAACAGCGCGGCAAGGCGAAGCTGACCGAGGACTACCACGACCGCGTCTTCTACGCGGACTTCCTCGAGTTCGCGGGCAAGGAAGGCCTGTTCTCGACGTTCCTGACGCCGGCCGCGAACGCGGGCGGCAACCCCGACAAGCGCTGGGACACCAGCCGCGTCGCCGCGCTGTCGGAAATCCTCGGCTTCTACGGCCTGAACTACTGGTACCCCTGGCAGGTCACGATCCTCGGGCTCGGCCCGGTGTGGCAGAGCGGCAACGACGCCGCCCGCAAGCGCGCGGCCGACGCCCTGGACGCCGGCGGCGTCGGCGCGTTCGGACTGTCCGAAAAGGACCACGGCGCCGACATCTACTCGTCGGACATGGTGCTGACCAAGGACGGCGACGGCTACCGCGCCACCGGCTCGAAGTACTACATCGGCAACGGTAACTGCGCGCGCACGGTGTCGGTCTTCGGCCGCATCGACGGCGTCGAAGGCCCCGGCCAGTACGTCTTCTTCTACGCCGACTCCGAGCACCCGAACTACCACGTCGTGAAGAACGTGGTGCCGTCGCAGATGTACGTCGCCGAGTTCCGGCTCGAGGACTACCCGGTGCGCGCCGAGGACATCCTGCACGTCGGCGCCGAAGCGTTCAGCGCCGCGCTGAACACCGTCAACATCGGCAAGTTCAACCTCTGCTTCGGCGGCATCGGCATGGCGACGCACTCGCTGTACGAAGCCATCACGCACGCGCACAACCGCGTCCTGTACGGCAAGCCCGTCACGGACTTCCCGCACGTGCGCCGCGAGTTCGTCGAGGCCTACGCGCGGCTGACGGCGATGAAACTGTTCTCCGACCGCGCCGTCGACTACTTCCGCAGCGCCAACCCGGACGACCGGCGCTACCTGCTGTTCAACCCCATCACCAAGATGAAGGTGACGACCGAGGCGCAGAAGGTGATCGGCCTGGTCGCCGACGTCGTCGCGGCGAAGGGGTTCGAGGCCGACACGTACCTCGCGATGTCCAAGAACGACATCGACGGCCTGCCGAAGCTCGAAGGCACGGTGGCGGTGAACCTCGCGCTGATCGCGAAGTTCATGCCCGCGTACCTGTTCGCGCCGCAGGAGTACGCGCCGGTCGGCACGCGCACCGACGCCGCGGACGACGAGTTCCTCTTCCGCCAGGGTCCCGCGCGCGGTCTGTCGAAGATCCGGTTCCACGACTGGAAGACCGCGTACGCGCAAGGACAGGACATCCCGAACGTCGCGCTGTTCACCGAGCAGGCGGGCTACCTGGTCAAGCTGCTCACCGAGGCGGCGCCGGACGAGGCCCAGCAGGCCGACCTCGACTTCGGGCTGGCGCTGACCGAGCTGTTCACGCTCATCGTGTACGGCCAGCTGATCCTGGAGCAGGCGCGGATCACCGGCCTGGACGACGAGGTCGTTGACCAGATCTTCGCGGTGCTGGTCCAGGACTTCAGCGCGGCGGCGGTGGACCTGAACGGCAAGGCGAGCTCGACCGACGCCCAGCAGGCGATCGCCCTGGCCGCGCTGCGCAAGCCGGTGGTGGACGCCGGGCGCTTCGAGAACGTCTGGGCGCGGGTCCGGGCGCTTTCCGGGGTCTACGCTATGACCCCGTGATGGCCAGGGAGTACCGGCTCGGCGTGACGCGGAAAGCCGCGAACGTGCTCGTCAAGGCGTTGCTGGAGCGGGGGATCCCGATCAACGGGAGCACCGGCTTCCTGCTGACCACGCGGGGGCGCCGCAGCGGCGCCGACCGCACCACGCCGGTCAACGTCCTCGAGGTCGGCGGCGACCGCTGGCTCGTCTCGCCGTACGGGCAGGTCGGCTGGGTGCACAACCTGCGCGCCGACCCGACCGCCCGGCTGCGGCGCGGCCGCCGGCGCGAGACGTGGGCGGTCGAGGAGGCCGACGCCGCGACGGCCGGCCCGGTGCTGCGCGCGTACGTCCGCAAGATCCCCGTCACGGCCCCGTTCTTCGACGCGAAGCTCGGCGACTCCGCCGATGCCTTCGTCGCGGAAGCCGATCGACACCCGGTCTTCCGGTTGGCAAGATCACGGGCGTGAACCGAGAGCGGGCGGCGGAGCTGATCTGGGACGCGTGGCAGACCGGGAAACGCCTCGACGGACTGCCCGAAGACGCCCGCCCGCGCGACACCGCCGAGGGCATGGCCGCGCAGGCCGCGCTCGCCGAGCTGGCCGGGCCGGTGTCCGGCTGGAAGATCGCCGCGACCACCGCGTACGCGCGGCAGTACCTCGACGTCCCCGGCCCGCTGCCCGGCGTGATGTTCGAGCGGTTCCGCCACACCGAGGGTTCGCTCGTGCCGGCCGACACGATGACGATGGGGGTCGCCGAACCCGAGTTCGCCTTCCGGCTCAAGGCCGACCCGGGGTCGTCGCCGTCGCTGACCGCGGTGCTCGACGCGGTCGACACGATGTTCCTCGCGCTCGAAATGCCGGACAGCCGCTACACCGACCACCAGCACGCGGGCGGCCCGCAGCTGCTGGCCGACGTCGCGTGCGCGGGCCGGTTCGTCGAAGGGCGGCCGGTGCCGGGCTGGCGCGACCTCGACCTGCCGCGGCAGCCGGTCGTCCTGCACGCCGACGGCGAGGAGTTCTCGCGCGGCAGCGGCAGCCTGGTGCTCGGCGACCCGCGGCTGGCGCTGCACTGGCTGGCGATGGACCTGAGCCGCCACGGCCGGTCCCTGCGCCCGGGCGACGTCGTGACGACCGGGACGGCGACCCCGCCGTGCCCGATCCACGCCGGCGGCCACGTCGTCGCGGACTTCGGTGCCCTGGGCAGCGTCGAGGTGCGGTTCGCCGGGGGAGGGTAATTCGGCGGATCCGGGGCTATCGTCGGCGCGTGGGCGAGCGCGGCAGGCCACGGCACCCCGACCGGCTGACCCCCGCCGAGTGGCGGGTGGTCGACGCGGTCCGCCACGGCCTGACCAACGGCGAAATCGCGCGGCGGCGCGGCACCAGCCGGGACGCGGTCAAGTTCCACGTCGGCAACGCCGTCCGCAAGCTCGGCCTGACCGGGCGCGCCGAGCTGCGCGCGTGGCGCGGCGCCCCGGCGGACAGCGCGCTCGGCCGGGCTTCCGAGGAGGAACCGATGCTGGGACCGATCGGGCAGGTTTCGCGGACCGTCGCGGACCTGGACCGGGCGAAGGAGTTCTACGGCGAGGTCCTCGGCCTCCCGCACTTGTACACGTTCGGGGACTTGGCGTTCTTCGACTGCGACGGCGTCCGGTTGTTCCTGACGGCCGGCGAGCCGAAGGGCACGGAGTCGGTGCTCTACTTCCGCGTCCCGGACATCGACGCGGCGTACGACGCGCTGCGCGACCGAGGCGTCGAGTTCCTGGGCGCGCCGCACCTGATCTTCCGCCACGAGTCCGGGGTGGAGGAGTGGATGGCGTTCTTCACCGACCCCGACGGCCACGCGACCGCGATCATGAGCCAGGTGTCGCTAGGGTGATCGGGTGCTGACGTTCCGTGCGGGGTTCCTGGTGCTCGCCGCGGTCGTCCTGCTGCTCGACGCGGGGTTCTGGTGGTTCGCGCACGCCCAGCACCGGACGACCGCGCGGATCGGCTTCCTGGTGGCGTTCGTCCTGCTGCTGGCCCTGCTCGCGGCGGCCGCGGGGCTGGTGCGGTGGGAGGTAGCGGCCCCGCTCGCGGCGGCATCGACATCAGGCCTGTTCTTCGTCGGCGCGGCGGCGATCTTCAGCGTCGGCATCGGCTTCCTGCTGACGGCGGTGGTGGAGGCGGCCCTGGTCCGGCGGCTGGTGCTCGACGCGTCCCCGATGGGCTGGCGCGGCGGGATGTGGCTGATCAGCGGGTCGGCAGCGGTGGTGCCGGCGGCCTTGTTCGCCATCGGCCTCGTCGCGCTCCGTTGAGCCGGTGCATTCCGGCGCTGTCGGCGAAGACCTCCCCGGGAGTTGCCCCGCCACTCCCACAGGGTTCCGGCGAAGTCGGATCGGTGTGGTCGGTCTGGCGGCCGGTGACGTCGTGAGCGGGTCGTTTACCTCGCCGGATGCGATGAACGAGTCGTTGATGACCATCGACGCTTGGCATCCTGTCGAAGCGTCTCTTCGGTCCAGCGTTCCGTGGGCGGTGGTGCTGGGCGGAGCATCGCCCCGCCCGACTGCCGGAGCCCTAGCGTCAGGTGACTGGAATGGGTCATGGCGTGCGGGGCGGGGTGGGGCTTGGGGACGTGCATTCGGGTCGCGTGAGGTGGGGCGGG
>NZ_JBGDMD010000032.1:0-10360 GCF_041679295.1 Amycolatopsis kentuckyensis
TCTTCGGAGGTCCTGAACGACTCATTCAAGACCGTCGTCGAGCGCCGAGCTCGCCCAGGCCGGGCTCAGATCTCGTCCCACGGCACGGTTTCGTACGCCCGCGCGAGCAACTCCACCGCGCGGTCCGCGGTCGGCAGCACGAGGTCGTCGACGGACGCGACCGCGCGCCCCGGGGTTTCGGAGTTCGTCACGAACATCGCGTCGAAGAAACGCAAGTCCGCGGGCCGGACTTCGCGCGTTTCCTGCGGAACACCCAGGCGACGCAACGCTTCCTTCTGCACCAGCATCGTGATCCCCGGCAGTACCGCGGCTTCCGGCCACACGACCGTGTCGCCGGCCAGGAAACCGGCGTTCCACACCGAGGCCTCGCTGATCCGGCCGGCCGGGTCGACGAACAGCGCGTCGTCGTAGCCGGCCAGCTCGGCCTGGCGGGAGTGGTAGATCAGCCCGAACGTGCCGAGGTGCTTCACCTGCGGCAGATCCCGCTGGTAGCGCACCGTCCGCAGGCGCAGCGGCGCCGGTTCGGGCGGGTGCGGCGGGAGCGTCCGGACCAGGATCTCCGGCACGAGCGGCTCGTCGAACGAGCGCGTGACCACCATGACCCGTACCGAAAGCGCCGGTTCGCCGGCGATCGCCTGGCGGACGTACGCCCGCACGCGGTCGACGTCGAGGTCGGTGCCGAACAGCAGCCGGGTGCTCGTCGCGAGCCGCTCGAGGTGGAACGCGAGCCCGCGGACCCGCCCGTCCCGGACCTGCATCGCGGTGAAATGACCGTAGGAGGTCATTCCCGCGACGAAGGCGCCCGGGCCGAGCGGGTCCCCGTTCAGCTCGATGCGCGCCGCCACTACTGGACGGTCACGCCCGTGAACTTCACCTGCTTCGTCGGCGCCCCGGTGCCGTCCTGCGGGTTCGGGTTCGCGATACCGGCCTTGGCGACGGCGTCGAGGACCTTCAAGCCCTCGTCGCTGATGCTGCCGAACACCGAGTAGTCCGCCGGGAGGCCGTCGGCGTTGCCGTAGACCATGAAGAACTGGCTGCCGCCGGAGTTCGGGGCGGACGTCTTCGCCATCGCGAGGATGCCGCGGCCGTACTTGATCTCCGGGAACGCCTCGTCCGGCATCGTGTAGCCGGGACCGCCCTGGCCGTCCTGGGTCGGGTCGCCGGTGGCCGAGGGGTCACCGCACTGCAGCATCTGCAGGCCCTCGGTGCCGAGCCGGTGGCACATGGTGTCGTTGTAGAAGTTCTGCTTCGCCAGGCTGATGAAGCTCTGCACCGCGCACGGCGCGAGCGCCCGGTCGAGCGTCAGCGGGATGTCGCCCGCGGTGCTCTTCAGCGTCACGTTCACCGTGCCCGTCGACGGGACGTTCTTGCCGTCGGGCAGGTTGACCTTCTTCGGCGCCTTGCCCGTCGTGTCGGCCTTGAAGTCGCACGTCGTCGGGTTCGGCAGCGCCGTGGTCCGCTTCGGCAGCGCCGTGCGCTGCGTCGGGATCTGGAGGTCGGTCGGCGGCGGAGCGGCCGAGGACGAGGCCGCCGGGTCGGCGGTGCTGTCACCGCCGTTGGCGCTCACGATCCACACCACCACGCCCGCCACGACGAGCACGGCCACGCCGACGACACCAGCGCCGATCCTCCTGCGTCGCTTCTGCTGCTCCAATCGGCGCTCGAGCTGCCTCTCGAGCTTGCGCTTCGCAGCTTCGCGGCGCTGCTGGTTGGTCGCCACCCCGTACCCTCCAGGTTTCCGCTCGTGTCACACGTCTGAGGTAGCGGCAGTGTATGGGCACAGCCTGTGAGGACCATGTACAGGGCCCGCTAGTCTCAACCCGATCGTGATCGGCGCCATCCGGCGCGGATGTCCGGGAGGCGTTCGGTGCTCGTCGTCGGGTTCGGCAGCGGCCCGCTGCAGGCCAACTGCTACCTGCTGGCGGAGGCCGCCGGCGGGCCGTGCGTGGTCGTGGATCCGGGGCAGGAGGTGGCCGCCCCGCTGACCGCCGCGCTCGCCGAGCACCGGCTGGTCCCGGCGGCGCTGGTGGCCACGCACGGGCACGCGGACCACGTCGCTTCGGCCGCTTCGCTGGCCGCCGACCACGGCGTCCCGCTGCACCTGCACCCGGCCGACGCGCGGCTGTACGACGGCGACAGCGTCCCGCTCGAGCCGGGCACCTTCGCCGGTCTGGACATCGACGTCCGGCACGTACCGGGGCACACGCCGGGCTCGGTGGTCCTGAGCCTGGCGACAGCCGAGGGCGGCCGGCTCGCGCTGACCGGTGACACGCTGTTCGCCGGCTCGGTCGGCCGCGGTGCCGACCCGGAGGCGGTGCGCGAGCTGCTGACGAGCCTGCCGGACGACGCGGTGGTGCTGCCGGGCCACGGCCCGGCGACGACGATCGGCCGGGAACGCGCGGGCAACCCGTTCCTCGCCGGGACGGGGGCCTGAGCATGGCGGAAGAGACGGCCGAGCGGCTGGCGCTGTTCGAGGAGGACCCGCGCGGCCGCCGTCGCCGCGGGATCTCGGGCCTGATCGGCGTGGTGATCGTCGCGGCCGCGTTCGGCGGCGTCGCCGGCCTGATCGGCGGCACCCTGATCGGGCTGATCGTGGCGCTGGTGATCGCGCTGCCGCTGCTGTACGTGATGGCGGTCAGCATCCGCCGCCGGGTCTGGCTGGAAGGCTCGACGCTGCTCGTGCGGACCTGGGGGCTGCGCCGCGTCGACCTGGTCACCGCGACGCGCCTGGACCTGGTGATCGGCGACGTCCGCGGCTCCCGCACGGTGAGCCTGCTGGTCAACGCCGGCCAGCGCGGCAAGGTGGCGAAGGTCGACCTCGCGGTGTTCTCCGGCACCGGCGGCCGCGAACTGGGCGTCCTGCAGCTGCGCAGGCTGGCGAACGCGCTGATGAACAACACCGAGGCGAACGGGCTGGTGTTCGGCGAGCTGCTGGTCGCCGAACTGAAGGCCGAGGCGCGCGGCTCCGGCGTGGCCGACCGCCCGCTCTACCGGCTGGCGTCGGTGGCGCCGTCCGGCAAGTACGTGCAGCGGTTCACGATGGAGGCCGTCAGCCGGTTCGTGGCGACTCTCGACTGAGCTCCTCGTCCGCGTCGCGCAGCTGCTCGAGCTGGTAGACGAGCTCCGGGACCTCCTGCGCGATGTACGCGGCGAGGCGCTCGACGTGGTGCAGGGTGGCGCGGACGTCCTCGAGGGCGGCCGCGATGCGCGGCAGCGACTCCACGGCCTGGACCGTGGCGGTGACCACCCGCAGCGCGCCCCGCACGAGGCACCGCGGGCCGGAGAGCAGGACCATGGCGCCTCCCGGTTCGGCTGCCGCCTTCCTACCGCGTTCTCGCCGGTCCGGCTCGGTCGGGGTGCGCCGGTGTTACGGGTGGGACGGAACTGCTTTCGTGGTGCTGCTGAGGTACGCGGCGGGCTCGCGCGAGGCGATCAGCGCGGCCAGGATCGTCGTCACCGGGACGGCCGCCACGATGCCGACGCTGCCCGCGAGCGTCCGGATGATCTCCTGCGCGATCTCTTCGCTGCCGAGCAGCGCGCCCAAGCCGACGCCGGAGATCGACGAGTACAGCAGCACCGGCAGTGCGGCCCCGGCGTAGGCCATCACGAGCGTGTTGACCGCCGACCCGACGTGGTCGCGGCCGATCCGCAGCCCCGAGCGGTACAGCTCCTGCCAGGTCAGGTCCGGGTTGGCGCGGCGCAGCTCCCAGACCGCGCTGGTCTGGGTGACGGTCACGTCGTCGAGCACGCCGAGCGCGCCGATCACGACACCGGCCAGCAGGAGCCCGCGGGCGTCGATGCCGTGGCCGAGCGACCCGATGAGCGTCGACGTGCTGTCGTCGAGCCCGGTCAGCGAGGCCGCCGCCGAGAAGATCGCCGACAGGACGCCGATGAGGGCGAGGCTGACCAGCGTGCCGAGGACGGCCGCGGACGTTCTCGCCGTCAGCCCGTGGGTCAGGTAGAGGGCGATGAACATGATCGCGCCGGACCCGGCGATGGCCACGACCAGCGGGTTCTCCCCGGCGAGGATGGCCGGGAGGATGAACAGCGCGATCACCGCGAAGGACAGGCCGAGCGCGACGAGCGCGGCCAGGCCCTGCCAGCGGCCGAGCACCAGCACGGCGACCGCGAAGAGCGCGGCCAGCACGAACAGCGGGGTGCCGCGCTGGAAGTCCACCAGCTGGAAGCTGGCCGGGTCGCCGGCGTTGCCGCCGTTGTAGGCGAGCACGACGGCGTCGCCCGCGGAGAACCGCGGCGTGCTCGGCTCGATCGGGACGGTCAGCTTCAGCTGCTTCCCGTTCGCCGGGCCGTCGGTCATGGTGAGGTCGACCGTCAGGCAGGGCTTGGCGTTCGGGTCCGTCTGGTCGCCGACCTGGACCTGGCCCTGGGCGAGGCAGGGACCGGTGGCGGTCGCGGTGATGTCCGCGGCCACGGGCGTCCCCTGCGGGACGACGCTCGTCGGATCCGGCTTGCCCCAGGGGTAGAGCACGATCATGCCGACGACGGTCGCCAGCGCGAGCGGGGCGAGCAGCCAGATCAGCAGCAGCTTGACGCGCTTCGACGCCGGCGCGGCGGGCCCGTGGCCGTGGCCGTGGCCGTGGCCGTGACCGTGGCCGGTTTCGGGCTCGGGCTTCTTCGCGGGGCGCGGCTTCGTGCGGGCCGGGACTGCCTGCGGCCCGGTGTCACCGCGGCGCGCGACGCGCTGGGCGCCGGTGTTCGCGACCCGCTGCGGCCCAGTGTCGGCGCGGCGGCGGACCGGCGCCGCACCCTCGGCCGGGACCCGGCGGGCGGGCTTCCGGGGCGTCGCGCCCGGCGAAGGGGACACCTCGTCCGTGATCCGGCGAATCGGGCCGGTTGCGTCGTTGTCCAGGTCGGGGCGGTCCACGCGCACATCCTGACAGCGGGATCGCACCGCCCGCACGAGGGGCCGCCGAGGGTCCGGTTCCTCCCGATGCGTCAGCCGTAGGCTTGGCGGACGTGGACGCGCCGGTACGCCGACGGCGGGGTGTCGAAGTGGTCGAGGAAGGCCTGGCGCAACGTCTCCGTCGAGCCGAAGCCGCAGCGGCGCGCGATCGTCGCCAGCGGGAGGTCCGTGCCCGACAGCATCCTGGCCGCGTGCTCGGTGCGGACCGTGCGGACGTACTTGCCCGGCGTCGTGCCGAGGTGGGCGTCGAAGAGGCGGGTCAGCTGGCGGGTGCTGAGGCCCGCCCGGGCGGCCAGTGCCGGGGTGCCGAGGTCCGCGTCGAGGTGCTCGGCGATGTACGCGGTGAGGTCGCGGACCTCGCGGTGCTCCGGCGGCGGGCCGGCCAGGAACAGGCTGACCTGGGCCTGGTTGCCGGGCCGCTGCAGGTACGTCACCAGCGACCGCGCGACTTCGCGGGCCAGCGTCGGCCCGTGGTCGGCCTCCACGAGCGCCATCGTCAGGTCGAGGCCGCTGGTCACCCCGGCGGCCGTGTAGACGTTGCCGTGCTGGATGTAGAGCGGCACCGGATCGACCGTCACCGCCGGGTAGGCGTCGGCCAGCTTCGCCGCCCAGCGCCAGTGGGTCGTCGCGCGGCGGCCGTTGAGCAGGCCCGCCGCGGCGAGCACTTCCGCGCCGGTGCAGACCGACGCCACCCGCCTGCTGGTCTGGGCCAGCCGCCGGATGTGGGCGAGCACGCGTTCGTCGGACGCCGCCGTCGTGCTTCCCCAGCCACCCGCGACGACCAGCGTGTCGAGGTCGGCCGCGACCTGGTCGAGCCGCAGGTGGGGCTGCAGGACCAGGCCGGAGCACGTGCGGATGGCCTGGCCGTCGATCGTGGCGAGCCGGATCTCGTACGGCGGGCGGGCGCCGTGGCGGTTGGCGGCGTCGAGGACGTCGGCCGGGCAGGCGACGTCCAGCAGCTCCACGTCGGGGAATCCGACGATCGTGACCCGTCTGGGTGAGCCTGCCATGATCGCACGCTAGCAGCCGGACCGGCCTTCGGACGCGGTTCGCAGGATTTCGGACATCCGGATCCGGCGGGACGGCGGCCGCCGCCAGGGTGAGGGCCATGACCGCTGAGCAGAAGACCCTCGCTTTCGTCGTCTACCCGGGCCTGACCCCGCTGGACCTGGTCGGCCCGCTCCAGGTGCTGAGTGCCTTGACGCAGCTGGATTCCGGCTACCGGGCCGTCGTCGTGGGCGCCACGAAGGACACCATCGGCACCGACACGCCGCTGAGCGTCGCGGCGAGCCACACGTTCGACGAAGTGCCGTCGCCGTACGCGGTGCTGGTGCCCGGCGGCACCGTGCCGACGCTGCGCGCGATGGCGGACGAGCGCCTGCTCGCCTGGCTGCGCACCGCGGCCGCCGGCGCCGAGCTGGTGACGTCGGTCTGCACCGGCTCGATGGTGCTCGGCGCGGCCGGGCTGCTGGAGGGCAAGCGGGCGACGACGCACTGGATGTTCCGCGACCTGCTGGCCGGTCTCGGCGCGACGCCGGTCGCGCAGCGCTTGGTCGAAGACGGCCGGGTGATCACCGCGGCGGGCGTCTCGGCGGGCATCGACCTGGCGCTGCACCTGGTGGAACGGCTGGCCGGCCGGCAGGTCGCGACGAACATCCAGTTCGCCATCGAGTACGACCCCGAGCCGCCGCAGGGCCGCCTGGACTGGGACAACCAGCCGTACGGCGACCTCAAACCGCTGCGCGAGCACACGCTGCGGGCCGGGCTGGCCGAACACCCGGAGCTCCTGGGCAAACTGCTGGCAAACGCCTGAACCAACGTCGTCGGCCATCCGGGTGATCGAGGGAAAAGCCCAGTGCCGGACGGCTAGATTCAGCTCGCTCGATCAGGTGATCTCGCGGGTGGGGTGTAGCCGTGCGGTTCGAGGTCCTCGGTCCGATGACCGCCACCGTCGAGCTGCCGTCGGCGGCCCAGCCGCGGCGGCTGCTCGCCGTGCTGCTGGCGCGCGCCGGCCAGTTCGTCGGCCGCGACACGCTGGTCGACGAGCTGTGGCCGGACGGCGCGCCGTCGAGCGCCGCGGCGATCGTGCAGGTCACCGTGTCGAAGCTGCGCAAGACGCTCTCGCCCGGCTTCGGGGCCGCCGAGGCCGGGCAGCGCCTGCGGTCCGGGCCGCGGGGCTACGCGCTGTCGGTCGAGCCGGGCGAGCTGGACGCGGACGACTTCCTGACGCTGCTGTCCGCGGGCGCCGACGACCGCGCGCAACGCCGCCGCGCGCTCGAACGGGCGCTGGCGTGCTGGCGGGGCGACGCGTTCGCCGACGTCGCCGGCGGCCCGCTGCTGGAGGCGCACAAGCTGTGGCTGGAGGACCGGCGCTCGGCGGCGTTGCTGCAGCTGGTCGAGCTGGAGCTCGCCGACGGCGACGGCCGGTCGGTCGTCGAGCGGCTCGACCCGGTGGTCGCGGCCCGGCCGGCCGACGAGCGCTTCGCCGCCCGGCTCGCGTCCGCACTCGGCGCGGTCGGCCACCGCGAGTCGGCGCTGGAGGTGCTCCGCCGGACGCGGCGGGCGCTGTGGGAAGAGGCGGGCGTGTGGCCGGGCGACGACCTCGTCGCGGTGTACCGCCGGATCGCGGGCACCGAGTGGACGACGCCGGGCCCGCCCGCGCAGCTCCCGCCGGCGGTGCCCGACTTCACCGGCCGCGCGGCCGAGCTCGCCGACGTGGGCCGGGCCTTGCGCGGTTCCGGACCGGTCGTGCTGCACGGGGCCGCCGGAGCCGGGAAGTCGGCGCTGGCGGTCCAGGCGGCCTGGCGGGCGCGCCGCCGCTTCCCCGACGGCCAGCTGACGGCGTCACTGCGTGACGCCGAGCCGGCCACGGTCCTGACGGGGTTCCTGCGCCTGCTCGGCGCGACGCCGGCGGAACTGGCCGACCGCGCCGGCCTGCCGGGGTTGTGGCGCAGCTACACCGCGGACCGCCGGTTGCTGGTGCTGCTGGAGGACGTCACGACCGAGGCGCAGGTGCGGGCGCTGCTGCCGAGCGGGCCAGGCTGCGCGACGCTGGTCACCACGCGCCGAGAGCTGCCCGGCCTGTGCGGGGCGCGGCCGGTCCCGGTCCCCGGACTGTCCACAGAGGACGCCTGGGCGCTGCTGGCGGCGATCGTGGGGGAGTCGCGGTTGCGCGCGGAACCCGCGGCGGCGCAACGGGTGCTCGAGTGTTGTGCCGGGTTGGCGCTGGCGGTCCGGATCGCCGGGGTGAAGCTGGCGGCGCGCCCGGGCCGGCGGGTGGCGGAGCTGGCGGCCCGGTTGGCCGACGACCGCCGCCGGCTCGACGAGCTTGCCACCGGCGACCTGGCGGTCCGGGCGGCGGTGACGTCGGCTGTACGGGAGCGGCCGACGGCGGATCGGTGGTTGCTGAGGCTGGTGGCGGCGTTCGAGGGGCCGGTCCCGGACTGGTGCGTGGCGGCGCTGCTGGACCGGCCGGTGGACGAGGCTCGCGACCGGCTGGAGGAACTCGCCGCGGCACACCTGGTGGCGGAGCCCGGGCCGGCCGCTCAGCACGCCGACCGCACCGGGACCCGCTGGGCACTGCCACCCTTCATGCGGCTCTTCCTCACTGAAACTCCGGAAACCGACACCGCCGCACTCCGCCGAGCCTGCGAAGCCGCGCTCGCCCGCGCCGAGCGCGCCCGCAGCCGGCCGCACCCCGATCCCGCCGGAGATGCCGGCGCCTGGGCGGCCGAAGAAACCGCCCACCTCGCCGCGGCCGCGCGGCTTGCCGGCGCGCACGGCTGGCACGACCTCACCGAACGGCTCGCCGATGCCTGCACCGCGCTGGCCGGCACGCCGTGGCTCGGGCACGCCGCCCGGGCCGTTTCCGTGCTCGGGCTCGCCGCCGCGCGGCGGCGGCAAGATCCGCGCGCCGAAGCCGAAAAGCTCTACAACCTCGGCTCGGTGCACTGGCAGCACGGCCGCGGCCGGCAGGCCCGCAACTACTTCGTCATGGCCGAAAACCGCTTCCGGCAGCTCGACGACCCGCAGGGCACCGGCGCGGTGCTGGCCGCGCTCGCCGACGTCCACCTCGACGGCGGTGACCCGCGGGCCGCCGAAGCCGAGCTGGTGGAGGCCATCGGCCTGCTGGGCGCGTGCGGCGACCGCCACGGCCAAGCGGCCGCGGCGGCCCAGCTGGGGTCACTGGCCGAGGACGTCGGGGACGTGCGGCGCGCGGTCGAGAGCTTCGAGGTCAGCATGCTGCTCGCGAGCGAGTGCGACGACGGCCGCGGGCACGACCAGGCCGCCAAGCGCTACGCCGACGTCCTGCGCCGGCACGGCGGCTACGACCGGGCCGCCGACCTGCTCACCGGTGCGCTCGGCGGCGCCGTCCGGACCCGCGAGCGGCACTGGGAGGCGCACGTCCTGCGCAGCTTGGGGGCCCTGCACACCGAGGCCGGCGAGCCGCTCGACGGCGAACGCTTCCTGACGCGGTCGCTGACGCTGTTCGAACAGATCGGGCACCGGCACGCCGCCGCCTACACCCACCGCTGCCTCGCCGAAGCGCGCCGCGGTGCGGGCGACCCGGCGGGCGCACGGTGGCACCTGCGCGTCGCGATGGGCGTGTTCCGCGAGCTGCGTGACCGCCGCGGTGCCGGCTACACCCTGCTCAGCCTCGGCCGGACCCACGCGGACGAGGGCGCCGAAACGGAAGCGGCCCGGCTCCTGCGGACGTCGGCCGGCCTCTTCCGCGAGCTCGGGTTCCCGCTGTGGGAGCTGCGCGCGCTGCGGGAGCTCACCGCCGTCACCAGTGAATCCCCGGCCCGGGACCGCACTCGTGAAGTCTTGACGAAGATCAGGACCTGACCCCGCGCACCGCCCCGGCCCGCGCCGCGGCGTTTGGCGAAGTTATGGCCCTCCCGTTTTGGCTGCCGCCGTTCGGATCGTCGTACCGAGGAGGCAAGGCATGCCGGGACAACGGATGCTCGCGCGCGTGGCTGTGGGACTGACCGCAACGGCTGCGACGGTGGTCTTCGCGACCATCGGCACCGCGTCGGCGAGCGTCGAGGTCACCAAGCTCACCCAGGCGCAGGCGGCGTCGCAGCTGTCCGCCGCCGGGGTGACGCACTCGTCGAGCGGGGGCTGCACCACGCGGTCGAACTCGACCTGCACGTCCTACGAGCAGATCAACCAGAGCACCGTCAGCGGCGTGATCACGCTGAAGCGGGCGAGCGGCTGCGCGATCAACATCACCGGCGGCACCGAGGTCGGCCACGCGTCGGGCACCTACAGCCACTACAACGGCTACAAGGTCGACATCTCGCACAACAGCTGCATCGACGCCTACATCAAGAACAGCTTCAGCTACATCGGGCTGCGCGGCGACGGCTACCCGCAGTGGAAGGCCGGCTCCGGCAACCTCTACTGCGACGAGGGCAACCACTGGGACATCAC
>NZ_JBGDMD010000033.1:0-8071 GCF_041679295.1 Amycolatopsis kentuckyensis
AGCAGCGGGAGGCTGTAGCGGCCCGGCAGGCGGCTGTTGCGAGCCAGACTGCTGCGACCCGGCGGCTGGTTGCTGCGCGGCCGCAGGCAACTGCTGCAAATCAGGCTGCTGCTGCGACCCGGCAGCGGGTTGCTCCGGCGTGGCGGCCGGCTGCGTCCCAATAGGCGGCTGAAGGCCCGTGGGCTGCTGCGGAGCAGGCGGCTGGAGACCGCTGGACGGTTGCTGCGAGCCAGCCTGCGACGGCGGCCCACTGAGCGACTGATGCTGATCCGCTGCGGGCGACTGCTGCGGGACAGCCTGCTGAGCCGCGGCGGGCGGTTGCGATTGAGGCCCCGGCACAGCGGGCTGGTGCCCGGTCGAGTGCGATCCAACAGGCGGTGCCGGCTCGGCAACCGGCTGCTCCCCCGACTCAGCGGGCGAATGCGGCGAAACCAAGGCAGGCGACTCAACAGGCGGCCGCGACTCGACGACCGACTCAGCGACCGGCGGCGGCTGCTCCCCCGACTCAGCGGGCGGCTCCGACTCAACAGGCGATTGGCGCTCGCCCACGGCCACCGGCTCCGACTCGACTGGCGGCTGCGGCCGCACCGCCGACTCAGCAGGCGATGGCTTAGCTGCAACTGGCAATTCCGGCTGCGACTCAACAGGCCGCTGGGCCAGCACTTCCGACTCAGCAACCGGTTGCGGCTGGTCCTCCCCCGCCGACCGCGGCTCCGACTCGGCAGGCAATTGCGGGCGCGCAGCCACCGACTCCAGCTGAGACTCAACAGGTCGCTGGGCCTGCACTGCCGGCTCGGCGCCCGGTTGCGCCTGGTCGACCCCCGCCGGCTGCACCTCCGACTCGGCAGGCGATTGCCCCTGCTCCGCGGCCTCCGGCGGCGACTCGACAGGCCGCTGCGGCGAGGCCGGCGGCTCGGCGATCGGTTGCTGCTGCACCATGTCCGGCGAAGCCGGCTCCGACTCAACAGGCCGTTGCGACTGCACCTCCGACTCGGCGACCGGTTGCGGCTGGTCACTGGCCGCCGACAGCGGCTCTGGCTGAGCCGCCGACTCGGCAGGCGATTGCTCCAAGTCCGCGGCCGCCGCCTGCAGCTCCGACTGGGCAGGCGATTGCGGCTCGTCCGCGGCCGCCGGCTCCGGCTCAACGGGCCGCTGCGGCTGGGCCAGCGGCTCGACGATCGGTTGCTGCTGCCCCTCGGCCGACGAATCCGGCTCCAACTCAACAGGCCGCTGCGGCTGCACCACCGACTCGACGACCGGATGCGGCTGCTCCTCGGCTCCCGACCGCGGCTCCGACTCGACAGTCGGCTCCAGCTGCGCCGCCGGCTCCGCAGGCGATTGCCACTGCTCCGCGGCCGCAGACCGCGGCTCCGGCTCGGCAGACGATTCTTGCTGGTCCACGGCCTCCGACTGCGGCTCAACAAGCTGCTGCGGCTGGGCCGGCAGCTCGGCGATCGATTGCTGGTGAGCCATGGACGGCGATTCCGGCTGCGACTCGACGGGCAGTCGCGGCTGCGCCGCAGGCTCGGCGACCGGTAGCGACTGGTCAGTGGCCGCCGACGGCGACTCCGACACGGCAGGCGATTGCTGGTCGCCCGCAGCCACCGACTCGACAGGCGGTTTAGGCGGCACCGCCGGTGATTGCCGCTGAGTCAAGTTCGGCGATTCCGACTCGGCAGCCCGCTGGGGCTGCACCTCCCGCTCGGCGACCGGCTGTGGCTGGTCCCCGGCCCCCGATATCGGCTCCGGCTGCGCAGACGATCGCCGCTCGTCCTCTGCCACCGGCTCCGGCTCAGCGGGCCGCGGCTGGGCCGACGGCTCAGCCATGGATGATTGCTGCGCCATGGCCGGCTCCGGTTCGGCGATCGGTGGCTGCTGCGCCACGCCTGGCGATTCCGGCTGCTGCTCAACCGCCCTGTGCGGCCGCACCTCCGACTCGACGCTCAGTTGCCGCTGATCGGCGGCCGCTGCCGGCGGCGACTCAACCGACGAGTGCGGCCGCACCTCCGACTCGACGCTCGGTTGCCGCTGGTCAGTGGCCGACCGCAGCGGCGACTCAATCGGCGAGTGCGGCTGCGACTCGACAGACGACTGCTGCGCGGAACCGGCGGACGATCGCCCGCCGTCGGAGGGCTGCTCACCGGAAGAACCCCGCGGCCGCTGCTCCCCAGGAACCGGCGCACCGAAACGCCGCTCCCCGGACCCAGCCGTCGACGACGCCTCGTCAACGACGTCCGACGGCGGCGCAGAGAAAGACGACTCCGGCGCCGCATGGCGAGGCGCCCCCGCAGGACGCCCAGCAGGCGAACCCAACCAACCCGAACCCCCCTCCTCCGCCGGCCGACCCCACCCCCCAGGGGCCGATGGCGGCGGCTGCGGAACCGTCCGCCACACCGGCGCCGGCCCGATGTTCATCGGCGCCGGTGCCTGGCCAGGCGCCGGCGGGGATCCGACCGGGGGTGCCGGACGCGCAGCCGGCCGGGGAATCGGGTCCAGGCACGACACCAGCACCGACGTGTTCTCCGGGTCCTCCACCTTCCGCCCGCTGCGCTCGCGGTAGACCATCTCGCCGTCGGCGTCCATCTCGACCAGGTAGCCCGCCTCCGCCAGCTGCTCCTCGTCCAGGTCCGCGAGCCGCTCGTACCTGGACGGCACCACCCGGTAGATCGGCCACGCCAAAGAAGCGTGCTCAGCGTGGAACTGGGCCAGCAGCGCCGCCATCTGGTGCTGCCACGGCAGCGACATGCCCTCCGCCAACGACCTCGGCAACACCACGTACCCCGGGTCCACGCCCGGGTAGCCCTGGGCCAGCTGGTCGGCCAGCGGCGTGCTGGACGCGGGGCGCGCCGACTGCCTCGGCGGCTGGGGTGCGCCGAACAGCGCCGCCGGGTCCTGGGGCGAGCCCGTGCCGGGCTTGCCTCGTTTGCCGAATTTGCGTCCCACGTGCTCATCCTCTGCCAGTACGCGGCCACCTGCTCGGGGAAGCGGCCGCGACGTCGGGTGAATCGGCCGGCCCCGTTCGGGTCAAGGGCCCTCGACCCATGCTAAACGCCGGGCCGGACCGCCTGCGGTACGACTTCGGCCTCGTCGAACGAGAACGGCCGCGTGTGCACCGGCACGCCCGTCTGCTGCGCCTCGACGATCTTGCCGTCGCCGAGGTACATCGCGACGTGGTGGATCGTGTCCGGGTTCGACGGGTCCGTGGCCAGGAAGACGAGGTCACCGGGCTGCGCCTCACGCACCGGCAGCAACGCTCCCGCGTGGTACTGGTCACGCGAAACCCGGGGCAGGATGATCCCCGCCGACTCGTACGCCCGCAGCATCAGGCCCGAGCAGTCGTACGAATTCGGGCCGGTCGCGCCCCACACGTACGGCTTGCCCTGTTCGCCCAGCGCGAAGCTGATCGCCTTCCCGGCGGCCTGGCTCGGCGGCAGCAGCTGGCCGAGGCCGGTGCCGCAGGCGACGACGTCGACGACCTGGCCGACGTTCTCCACCAGCGTCGCCGCCATCGGCTCCCACTTGTGGTACCGGTCCGGGAAGCCCGAGCGCTCGACGGCCTGCGCGGCGTCGCCCGGGCGCTTGTTCTCCCAGTCCGGCACCGCGAGCAGCACGTCGTAGAACTTGTTGACCGCGTACGTCGGGTCGGTGACCTGCGCCACCGTCCCCCAGCCCATCGACGGGCGCATCTGGAAGATGCCCTGGGAGTCGCGGTCGCCGTAGGTGAGGTTGTGCAGCCCGGACTCGGTCATCCCGGCCTGGATCGCGACCTGCCAGGCGCGCGGCGCCAGGGACCGCTGCTTGCCGACCGAGATGATCAGCGCGACGGTCCCCTTCTGCTCGTCGTCCAGCTTCGACGCGTCGACCGTGCCGCGCTCGCCCTGGCCGGGCTGGGTCGGCCCGACCGAGGCGTCGCAGCTCATCAGCGACACGCCCCTGGCCTGCGCCTGCTGGTTGTCGATGACCACCTTGGCGGCGACGGCGGTGACGATGAGGGCGCCGATCGCGACGAACACGACCAGCCCCAGCCACAGCCCCAGCCGCCGCACGGTCAGCTCGCCTGGTCGTAGTCGGCGACGCGCCAGCCCGCGTTCGTGTTGACGACCGTGATGGCGAGCTTCGGCCCGTCCGTCGGGATGGTCAGCTGCACCGAGCTGGTGTACGACGTCCCGACGACCGGCTCACCGGTGACCTTGGTGGCCGGGATGTTCGCCGGGTCGACCGACGACATCACCGGCAGGTACTCCTCGGTGGTGAACGGCTTCAGCTGCGCCAGCCACTGCTCCGAGGTGATCCCGGCGGGGTGGTTGACCCACGCCGCGGCCCACTCCTTGGCGACGCGGACGGCGTCGCCGTTCGGCGCGGCCGTGGTCGGGGTGGCAAGGGGCGCGGACAGCCGCGTCGGCAGGTTGGACGTCGGGACCGGCGCCGCGACGCCCGGCGGGGTCGTCGTGACGGACGTCGTCGGCCCGGTGGTGGGCGACGCCTTGGCCTGCGGCTTGCCGACCACCTTCGGCAGCACGATGCCGAGCGCGGTGACCAGGATCGCCAGGACCACCAGCGTCCCCATCAGGTGGCGGGGCGAGCGCAGCGGCCAGCCCCACAGGCGGCGGTAGACCGCGGCGCGGCCGCGGTTGGTGCGGATCGGCATCGGTCACCGTCCCATGACTTGGTCGGTGTCCCGCGGCTCTTCGCGGACCTCGATGCCGCGCGACGGCCGGTACAGCACGAAAACCGGCTTGCCCGCGACGACTTCGGGGTCGACGCGCCGGGGTTGCGCCCGCACGCCCGGCGTCCGCGGCACGTCCTGCGGCGTGTAGTCGCTGAAGCCGGACTCCGGCGCACGCAGATCGGACGGCACGACAACGGGTTCGGGCTCGTCGTTCCAGCGCCGGTCGGCGACCGGCGAGGTGTCGACGCGCCGGCTTTCTTCGCGCGCGGTGGTCGGCCGCCCGCCGGCGCCGACGACGACGTAGTCGCCGGGGTCGCCGTTGGCGGGGTTGTACTGGCCGAACACCGGAGCGCCGGGGCGGCCGCCCGCGGGCAGCGCGCCCGCGGAACCCCCGCCCCCGACGGCGCCCGGCCAGGCGCCGGACCAGGCGGCGGCCGGACGGGCCGCGCCGGAGGTGTGGTCGAGGCGCTGGGCGTTGGCGAAGATGGTGGCTTCGGGCCGGAACCGGCCACCGCCGGCAGTGGCGCCCAGCGGGCCGCGCTGCTCGCCGTCGACGACGTCGTCGGTGTCGCGCACGGTCTGCCAGAACTCGTCCTGCGGCGTCGGGCCGTTCTTGTTGCGCCGGAACCGCGAGAAGATCCCACCGCCCGGCGACGGCACGGCGGCGCCGACCATGCTGACCGACATCTCGACCATCTGCCACAGCCGCCGCACGGGCCGGCCGACCATGAACAGCAGCACGGTGATGAGCCCGGCGAGGACCATCTGCGTGAGCATGTTGAGCGAGTTCCCGGCGTCGAAGATGGCTTGCAGGAGAAGGGCGTGCACGCCGGCGAGGACGGAGAGCACGACGAGGTTGAACGCCACCCCGCCGGCGACCTTGAGGACGCGGCGGAGGATTTCCGGGTGCAGCAGGGCGACGAGCCCGATCAGCGGGGCGGTGAGGGCGAAGAGGCGGATGAGGACCTGGGCCAGCAGGACACTTGCCTTCGCCAGCAGCTGGAAGAGGGAGTAGACGAGGGCTTGGCCGAGGGAGAGGAAGCCCGCGCCCGTGCGGCCGCCCGCTTCGCCGGTGAAGTAGCCGGTGGCGGGGCCGAGCTTGGTGGAGATGTCCTTGTAGGCGTTCTTCTTGCCGTCGATGACCGACTGGTTGGCGTCGTCGCCGTTCACCAGCTGGTTGCGGGTGAACGCCTGGGCGTCGAGCAGCGGCTTGCCGAACTGCTCCGCCTGCGGCGCCGTGGGCGTGCCGAACTCCCCTCGCAGCCAGTTGTTGTAGACGATCTGCGTGTGGAGCTGCGTGGGCAGGATGTCGCGGATGATCCGGTCGCCGCTGTCGTCGACGAAGCCCGCCTGGATGTTCGTGGTGGTCTGGACGATCGCTTTGTCGATCGGGTCGAAGTAGCGCAGCATCGCCAGCGACGACGCGGCGAGCCAGACCCCGGCCAGCGCGTAGAGCGCCCGTTTGCTGACCGCGGCGAGGTCACCGCGCCAGATGTTGCGAAACAGCATGATCGACAGGATCAGCGCGACCAGGCCGAACAGCTGGGCGTAGATGTTGTTGTAGACCTTCTCGGCGCCCGACTTCACCGCGGCGTAGATCGGGTTCAGCAGGCCGCCCTCGAGCACCGTGTAGTGCAGCGAGTTGGTCGCACCGACGATGTTCTTGCCCAGGTTGAACAGCTGGTTGCCACCCCAGGTGTCCAAAGTGGACCCGGCCGGGGTGAGGTTGATACCCGAGCAGTTGGTCTCGAAGGTGTTCCAGACCATGCCCGCGTAGCTGTAGTCGATGTACGCGCTGTTCGGTTCGCCGTGGCCCTCCGGCGGGTCGATCGCGCCGACCATGCCCGCGCCCGGGCGCTCCGGGTTCGGCGCCTCGCCACAGGCGGCCGCGCTGGCCGCGGGGGCCGTGGCGATGGCCTGCAGGCCGAGGACCAGCATGACGGCGAACATCGTCGCCTTGCGGCTCGGGACGCGGCGCGCCTTCGGGCCTTCCTTGATCCGGCGCTTCAGCGCGTGCCATGCGGCGGCCAGCGTCAGCAGCACCGCCAACGTCAGCAATGTGTTCACGCGGCACCCTCCGCGGGCACCGAGGAACGGCAGGTCCGCCTCGCGCTGCCGGAGGCGGTGCGGCTACTTCGGGTCCGGGCGGTGTTCATGCGGCGTCCCGGCCGGTGCCGCCCTTTCCGCCCGTGCGGGCGTGCTGCTGCCCGCCGTTGCCGTTCTGGGAAACACCGCCGTTGGCGGACACCCCGCCCTCCACCTCGCCCGTCTCGGACGCCAATGGGTCGGGCGCGCCCAGGAGGTTCTCGTCGGCCAGGCCGACCTCCAGTTCCGCCGCCAGCTCGAAGTCCTGCTCCAGCTCGATGTCGTCCTCCGGCGGGACCGCGACGTACGGCTTCTTCTCCTCCGCCGGCAACGCCAGCTCGTTCCCCGGCCGGCGCGAAGGCGCCGCGTCCTTGGAACCCGGGGTCGTGTCCATGACCGCCCGCAGGTGGTCCAGGTGCGGCCCGGAGAAGTCGACGCGGATGCGCTCCACGCCGCCCGCGCCGTCGCCGAAGATGAACTGGCGGGGCTCGACGTCCCGCTCCAGCCCGCTCCGCTGCGCGCCAGGACGACGCCCCAGCGCCGCCACGACCTGCTCGTACCCCACACCGACCGGCACCTTCAGCAGCCGCAACGCGTCCGCCTGGGCGTCGTCGTCGTCGAGACGACCCACGAACACCGAGTCCAGCAGGGCCACGAAACCCTGGATCTTCAAGAAGTCCGCCGGGATCTGGGACGACAGCAGCACCCGGACGTTCCACTTCCGCGAGTCACGCGCGAAGCGGTTCATCAGCACGCGCCCGGTCGGGACCTCCGACAGGAAGAACGCCTCGTCGATCCAGACGCCCTTGCGCATCTCCTTCGGCTTCTCGTACACCGACCGCTGGGTCAGCCACGCCGCCAGGTTCAGCATCTCGACGCCGAGGGACTCCGCGTCCGTCCAGTACTCGCGGGGGACGCCGTCCTTAGGCAGCGTCAGGCCGGCCATCGTCAGGACCGTCAGCCGGTCGTCGCGCGTCTCCGAGTACGGGTCCGCGTCCGTCTCCGGGATCAGCAGCGCCATCCGCTCGCGCATCTCGTCGAGGAAGTCCGCGACGACGCCCGCGTGCTCGTGGTGCTCCGACGAATCCCGCCGGAGCGCGTCGATCACCTGGCCCGGGTCGGCGTCGAAGCGGCCGCCGACGGCCCGGACCGCGCGCAGCAGCACGATCCGCGTCTGCGCCATCCGCGAGACCTCGTACGGCAGGACACCCGTCAGGACGTCCAGCACGAGACGCCGTCGCGTGGCGCCCGCGAGGGCCTTCTCGCGGCGCCAGGAGCGCTCGGGGTCGTCCTCGTCCATGAAGTGCTCGATCAGCG
>NZ_JBGDMD010000034.1:0-7738 GCF_041679295.1 Amycolatopsis kentuckyensis
AGGCCGGCCGGTGCACGCCGAGGAGATGTCCTGGCTGATGCACCGGTCCTGCTCGCTGGGCCTGCCCGCGCCGCGGAACATGCCCGCAGTGCCCGGCGCGGCCTGGGAGCCCGAGGACCTGGCCAGCTTCACCGACGCCGCCGACTACTACGCCGACCCGTACGCGCCGACGGTCACCGTCCGCGGCCGCACCGGCTCCAACGCGGGCGTCTCGCGGCACCTGGCCATCCTGACCGTCGGGCAGATGCACGGCCTGCAGATCCCCGAGGTCGACGACCCGTGGATCCAGCACGCCGACCGCCTGCCCGCCGCGGTCGAACCGCGAGTACTTGACCAGTTGTAGCGGCACACAGGCCGTCTCGAGCGGAACGTCGAGCCACGCCAGCTCATCTTTGGCGATCGCGCAGCCGACGTCGAGCACATCCGCGTCGGCTTCTCGAACCCGCACCCGGACCCGGACCCGGACCCGGACCCGCCGGGCGGTCATGGACACGACCCAGACCTGAAGGCCCAGCGTTGATGCCGCTCCAGCCATGGCCCGCACGAACGCCATGACCGCGCTGGCGATCCTGCTGACGTTGGCCGCGGCGTGGCACTCGCTCAAGCGCCGGAACGCCCGGGCGCCGGCATGGTCGACACCATCGACACCCTGAACTCGGGCCCGGACGGCCTGCCCAAGAGCCTGCTCTTCGTCGAGCGCGTCGCCGCCCGGCTGCGGTTCGACCTGGCGGCGGAAATCCGCGAATGGGTCGAAGAGAAGACCGAACGGATGAATCTGACCGCGGAGATGAGCGCCTTCCGCGATCGAACCAAGGGCATCGCCCGACCGGCCGAATCCCACACATCCCGGTCCGAGGCCTATCTCGTCTTCCTGTTGCAGCCCGAGGGGCCGACCGGTGATCGTTACCGGTTGTCCCACTGGCGCCAGCTCGACGTTTCCGACGGGTGGTTCCCGGAACGCGGTCAGGACTACATCGGCGGCTTCGAAAAGATCAAGTACAAAGTCGCGGTGCTGGCCGAGCAGGTCGAAGGCGAATGGGCGCCCTACGACCCCGACATCCGCCTCGACTTCGTGCTCAGCCGCGATCTGCTCCACCTGGACGTCGACCAGTGGCAGTGGGAAGCGGAAACCGCGGTGCCGGAACCGCTCGGCTGCCATTTCCCGCTCGGGGTGCGCAGCCTGGAGCGGATGAAGCTGCGGAAGTGGCACCGCGCGTGGTTCGTCCGCTGGAAGGAACTGAAGGCCCAGGCCGGCGACGGGGGTCCCATCGCGCTGGAGTCGGGCTTCTGGAGCATCGACGGCGAGACGCGGAACCTGCGGGAGCTGACCTCCCGCTTCGAGTCCCGGCCGGAGCTCGTGGCCTTCGTCCTGAGCGCGCCTCCGCACGCGTTCAGTGCGGAAGGCGACGAGATCACGGTCGGCCTGCGCGCCGGTTTTCCCATCATGGTCTGGCACCGCGACGACTGCCGTTCGGAGGAATTTTCCCACACCGTGAAAGAACTACTGCACGCCGAGGACTCGCACCACCTGCTGGAGCGCCTGCGGCTCATCAGGCTGTCCGCCTTCGCCGAGGGACCGGAAGGGACGCAGGTCGGCAGCCGGCTCGCGCTGTTGTACGACGATCCGGAACGGATCGTCCTGCCGCAGCGCCCGGGAGCTCCGGAGGCGGTGCCGAGCGCATGACGGACACCGAATCGCCGAACCACGCCAGGGACTGGCGGGTCTACCGGGGCACGGGGCTTCCCGACGACGTTCCCGACGCGTTGCCGAGCCCGCCGCCCTGGCGGCAGTTCAACGGCGAAGGCACGGTCCGCTACCCGGAGGACGACGACGGCGACGGCGGCCGCCGGATCGGCAGGCTGCGCTCCCAGCCACGGGTTCCCGACCCGCGCGAGGTGGCCATGGTCAACGCCGCCATCTACCTGCGCCGCCCGCTGCTGGTCACCGGCCGCCCGGGAACGGGGAAATCGAGCCTGGCCTATTTGGTGGCGACCGAACTGGGGCTCGGTCCGGTGCTGAAATGGCCGATCACCAGCCGGACGAAACTCAAGGACGGCCTTTATCTCTACGACGCCATCGGCCGCGTGCAAGCGGCGGGCGCACACCTCAAAGAACGGTCGGACATCGGCGATTACATCCGTCTGGGGCCGCTCGGAACCGCATTGCTGCCGTTTGGGAAACCACGTGTGCTGCTCATCGACGAACTGGACAAAAGCGACATTGACCTGCCGAACGACCTGCTCAACGTGTTCGAGGACGGCGAGTACGAAATCGACGAGCTCGTCCGGATCGCCAAGCAACAACCGGAAGTCACGGTGCTCACCAATGACCGCGGCGGTTCGGCCGTGGTCAAGGACGGCCGGGTCCGGCCGCGTGCTTTTCCCATTGTCATCATCACGAGCAATGGCGAACGGGATTTCCCGCTTGCATTTCTGCGGAGGTGCTTGCGGCTGGAAGTGCGGCCGCCGACTTCGGAGCAGCTCGGGCAAATGGTGGCGGCCCAGTTCGGGGAAACCGACGGCGTGGACATCCCCGGACTCATCCGCGAGTTCCTCGAGCGCAGCGGGCGAGTCGGCGGTCTGGCCTCCGACCAGTTGCTGAACGCCGTGCACCTCGCGGCCGAGCTCGCGACGTCCGGTGCGTACCAGACCGACGACGAGTGGAGGGAACTTCCCGAGGCGATCTGGCACCCGTTGTCATCCCTGGAGGCGGAATGACCGCCGACGAGATTCCGTCGCCGGACGGGCGGCCATCCCTGGGACGCGACGATCTGACGTGGCGTGAAGTTCGCGACGCTCTGTGGCTGGCCCGGAAACTCGGTCCGGAATGGCTGGCCCAAGAGCCCGGCGCGCCGGCCGAGCCGGAGCCGCCGGAGCCGGCCGCCACCGCGAAACCGAACCCGCCCGACCCGGAATCCGTTCCGCCGCCGGCTGCGGAAGCGGACGAGGTCCCACCGCGCCGGGAACCGGAACCCGCCGAGCCCGATCGGCCGACTCCGCTGGGCCGGCAGGTTTTCGAGCCCGGCGAACCCGGTTTCCTGCGCGCTACCGGCGTGATCGCCGATGACGGTCAGGGATCCGCTCCGCTGCTCACGTCGATTTCTCCCGCGCTGCCGGACGCCCGAGGCGTCGCGCGGGCCCTGCGGCCGCTCATGCGCGCGTCGCCGTCGCCGTGGGCGACGGTCCTGGACGAGGAGGCCACCGCGATCCGAGCCGCCGACGACGGGATGTGGCTGCCGGTGTGGCAACCCGACCTGTGGCACAAGTTCGAACTGTCACTCGTGGTGGACACCGCTCCCTCGATGGAGCTCTGGCAGAGCACGGTCACCGAGTTCCGGAACCTGACCCGCAGGCAGGGAGCGTTCCGCGACGTGCGGGTGCACCTGATGGACAGCTCGGAGCCGTCGCCGGGAGAACCCGTGCTGCGCGCGGAAGGGCCGGGCGGAGCGCGGTACCGCGCCCGGGACCTCGCCGATCCCACCGGCCGCCGGCTCGTCCTGGTCCTGACGGACGCGATCGGCTCCACCTGGCACGACGGCGTGGCGCACGAGATGCTGGCCCGCTGGTCCGAGCAGATGCCGGTGGCGGTCGCGCACGTGCTGCCGCAACGCCTGTGGACGTGGGGCGGCCTTTCGCCGAGCCGGCTCCGCCTGTCCGCGACCGCGCCCCGGGGTGCCGAACCGGCGGCTGCGGGTCCGGCCCCGCGAGCCGGTCGCCGGCGACGCACCGGCCGCCGCCAAGGGCGCGGTGGCCGTGCCCGTCCTGAACCTGTCCCAGGCGTGACTGGGCCAAGCTGGTCTCGACGGCGACCACGATCGAGACGACCGCGGTCCTCGCGCACCGAGACCACCGCAAGCGGCTGGCCGCCGGCCCGCCCGCCGAGCCGCCGGAAGAGCTCTCGCCGCGATCCCGGGTGCTCCGCTTCCGCACGTACGCGTCCGCGCAGGCGTTCCAGCTCGCCGGCCTGCTCGCCGCGGCACCGCTGAACCTGCCGTTGATGAGGCTGGTGCAACGCGTGCTGCTCCCGGGCTCGGGACTGCCGGCGCTGGCGGAGGTCCTCCTCGGGGATCTGCTCCAGCGCGTTTCCCCGAACAGCGGCTCGCACGATCCGTCGGAAGTGACGTTCGAATTCCGCGACGGAGTCCGCGCGGAACTCCTTTCGGGTGAAGGTCTGACCTCAGAGAACTAGGAGTCCCCGGAGAACGCACCCGTACCTGCACGTTCAAGAGGCGGTCTTCCGCGCTTTGTCCGGAAGATACGCCCGGCGGGCCAAGAAACTACGGGCGGAGCTCGCGCCTCGGAACGGTGATGTGGTGGGCAGCGCCCCCGCCGGATCCTCTAATGTGAGGCGTGACACCGCTTCTGTATCAATTCAGAGCGAGGATCCGAACTTGACCACGATCGACACCGTCGAGCCCGCGGGTGCCACCATCCCTTCCGGAGGAGACGACGCCGTGACCACACCCGCATCGACCGCCACGGGCCCGAGTTCGCCGACGTCGCCCCGGACTCGGCCACAGATCTGGGGTACGGTCCCGCTGCGCAACCCCGACTTCGTCGGCCGGGAGGAACTGCTGGAGCAGCTCCGCAACCGGCTGATCCAGGCGGGTGGAGCCACCGCGGTCCTCCCCGAGGCCCTGCACGGCATGGGTGGCATCGGCAAGTCGCAGACCGTGGTCGAATACATCTACCGGCACGCCAACGAATACGACGTGATCTGGTGGATACCGGCCGAGCAGCCGTCGCAGATCTCGAGCAGCCTGGTCGAACTGGCCAAACGCCTCGGCCTGCAGGTACCGGGTACGGCGGACACGGCGGTCCCCGGAGTGCTTGAGGCATTGCGGCGAGGTGAACCGTATTCACGCTGGCTGCTGGTGTTCGACAACGCCGACCGGCCGGACGTGGTGAGCCCGTTCTTTCCGAGGACTTCAGGTGACAGCGGGCATATCGTCGTCACTTCCCGGAACTCGCAATGGTCCAGTGTCGCGCGCAAAGTGGAGGTCGACCTCTTCACTCGGCAAGAAAGCAAAGAGCTGCTCCGCAAAGCCGGCGGGGAAATCACCGATGAAGACGCGGACGTGCCGGCGGAAGCGCTGGGCGACCTGCCGCTGGCGGTCGAGCAGGCGGCGGCCTGGCGGGCGCAGACCGGCATGCCGGTGGCCGAATACCTGCAGCTGCTGGACCAGAACCTCGCCGAGCTGACGACGGAGTTCGAATCCCCCGACTACCAGCGTTCGGTGGCCGCGGCCTGGAACGTCCCGCTGGCGAAGCTCCGGGCGTCGCACCCGGCCGCGCTGCAGCTGCTCCAGGTGTGCGCCTTCTTCGGACCCGAGCCGATTTCACGCAACCTCTTCACAGCGGTGCGGAACGCGCCGGTGCCCGACGCTCTCGGCGAGGCGCTCAGCCAGCCGATCAAGCTCAACCTCGCGATCCGGGAGATCAGCCGGTACAGCCTGGCGAGGCTCGATCACCGGAGCAACACCGTCCAGTTGCACCGGTTGGTGCAGACGGTGCTGAAGAACCAGCTGACCGAAGGCGAACGCGACGAGATGCGGCACGCGGTGCACGTGCTGCTGGTGCACGGCGTCCCCGCCCTTTCTCAGCGTTGCCAACACGGTTCGCCAGGACATGCGGTCGCTGGCCGATTCGACCGCGAACTGGAAATGGGCCACGACATCCTCGAACGGTCCAAGCGCGTCCTCGGCAAAGACGACCGGGCGACGCCGGCCGCAGGCAACAATCTCCCCGGCACGCTGCGTCTGGTCGGCAGGTTCTTCGACGTACGCGATCAGAGCAACGACGACTGGACACCATTCCACAATATTTGCCTCGCTCAGCCACAGAAAGAAGAATAAGCCCGTGCAGTCGCGACCAATCAACGTCTTTGTCGGGTACGCTCGCGAAGACGCTCGTCACTTAGAAACTTTCTGCACGTACACCGCAGGCCTTAAGCGCGACAATGTCCACTTCTTTGACGATCGGGCCATCCCTGCCGGACAAAACTGGAAAGAGATCCTCCTCGAGAAACTCAATAATGCAGATATAACAGTTTTTCTAATCACACCCAATTTTATTCGTTCGACATTTTGCATGGACCATGAGCTAGCGGTCGCGCTAGGTCGACAGACGGCAGGAAAATGCAAAGTAATACCACTGCATGTCTCCCCCTTCGACCTCAGTGAAAACTCGCCACTAAAGAACGTCGAGTTGATCCCCAGCGGCAAGCCAATCGTCACTCGCCATAGTGCAGCAAAGCAACTAACGTGGGCCGAAGTTGCTAAAGTGGTGCGCCAGACAGTCGAATCGCTACGAGTTACAGAAATCACAGCCTCTTCGAGCACCGAGAATTCTCCGCACCGGAGAACGCCTCACAATCGGCAGATCACCTTATTTTCGCTCGTAGCCGCCCTTGTCTTGCTCGCGGCGACGGCATCGTCATGGAAGAGGGATTCTCCGTCGGACGACTCGAAGGCCTCCGCCGCCACACCAAGCGCGTCCACAGAAGGCAATGACATCACGCAAGGTAACACCCCCTCTGCACCATCACAGAATTCTTGCATAGCGAACACTACATGCCGATATCTTCGACTGAGCCCAGGGCAAGGTTTCAACCTCGACAACTGGCGAACCGAAGGCGATCCAACGGTCACCCTCCTGGCGGATGGCGGCTTGGGAGTGGCCGGCACAGCCAAGATTGCGCGTTCAGTAGAGCCATCCCGACTCCCGGCAAATCCTCTACCATGCCGCAACAGCGTAGTTTGGGCCAGATCGATACCGCGAATGGATTATAATGAAGCAGCGTGCGTAGAAACTCCCAACAGGAGGTATTATCTCCTCATACATTTGCAACCAGCAACCGGCCAACCGTACGAGAAGTTTTTGGCATCCGGATTCCCGAAATAGCCGCGGTCAAAGACTGGTTCCGACATCGCACAGCAGGAGGTAAATGACTCCGAGAGTAAAGGGAAGTCTTTTACATCGACGCCAGCGTAACAGTGAAGAGCGCGTTCTGCGCACCGACGCACACGCCTCCTTATTGCATTTGCCCGTCCGAGAATTCTGACCTGCCCTCGCCAGCGCAGCGCTCACAACATCACAAATCATCCGACGAGGTGATGTCCGTACTGCATAGCGTGCCTCGCGCTGGTCGAGACCAAGCTTGGCCGCGAGCGCCTCTTCGGCATTCTCGTCGACGAGCAGCAGCAGGCGAGACCCATCTGTGTGGTCAGATCGCGCTCGCCTGAAAAGGAGACGACCGGTGCTCCACACCATGGCATCATCGCGGCGTCGTTCACGCCTCGGCTCGCGGGCCTCGGGCGAGATGACGTCCCGCTCGCCGGGCGCCGGGCCACTACTCTACACATTGGCGACAATCTGGTGATTGTCGTCGAGACCTCCGGCGACCGCCACGACGTACGGCCACCGCTCCCGCATGGGTCTCGAGGACGGCACCTCGTCCGCGGCATAACCAACTCTTCACCGCCAACCTGTCAGTGACGCTTTTGACCTCGTAGATCTCGACCGTGGCTGAGCCCCACTTGGAACGTGTTGCGTTGAGTCTCAGGTCACCGGGCCGACTCGCCATGGCCGAGAGCGAGTAAGAGCAGATCAGCGACGCTTAGCTGCGAGCGGACAACCCAGCCGACGACGGACAACAGCCGACGCGAATACCGTCAGCGAGCGACAGCCGTGCCAGTACAGGTCGCCGGTAGGAGGCCACTACCGCGCTGGGCTTGAC
>NZ_JBGDMD010000035.1:0-5953 GCF_041679295.1 Amycolatopsis kentuckyensis
GAGCGGCTGGGCGACACCCGCTCCATCGCCGTCACCTGGGGCAAGATCGGCGACATCGCCGAACAACGTGGGGATTACGACGAGGCACTACGCATCCGCCGCGACGTCCAGCTGCCGGCCTTCGAGCGGCTGGGCGACACCAGCGCCATCGCCATCACCTGGGGCAAGATCGGCGACATCCTCTACCAGCGTGGGGATTACGACGAGGCACTACGCATCCGCCGCGACGTCCAGCTGCCGGCCTTCGAGCGGCTGGACGACACCCGCTCCATCGCCATCACCTGGGGCAAGATCGGCGACATCCTCTACCAGCGTGGGGATTACGACGAGGCACTACGCATCCGCCGCGACGTCCAGCTGCCGGTCTTCGAGCGGCTGGGCGACACCCGCGAAACCGCCATCACCTGGGGCAAGATCGGCGACATCGCCGAACAACGTGGGGATTACGACGAGGCACTACGCATCCGCCGCGACGTCCAGCTGCCGGCCTTCGAGCGGCTGGGCGACACCCGCGAAACCGCCATCACCTGGGGCAGGATCGGCGACGTCCTCTACCAGCGTGGGGATTACGACGAGGTACTGCGCATCCGCCGCGACGTCCAGCTGCCGGTCTATGAGCGGCTGGGCGACACCCGTTCCATCGCCGTCACCTGGGGCAAGATCGGCGACATCCTCTACCAGCGTGGGGATTACGACGAGGCACTACGCATCCGCCGCGACGTCCAGCTGCCGGTCTATGAGCGGCTGGGCGACACCCGCTCCATCGCCATCACCTGGGGCAAGATCGGCGACATCGCCGAACAACGTGGGGATTACGACGAGGCACTACGCATCCGCCGCGACGTCGAGCTGCCGGTCTACGAGCGGCTGGGCGACACCCGCTCCATCGCCATCACCTGGGGCAGGATCGGCGACGTCCTCTACCAGCGTGGGGACTACGACGAGGCAACATCTCTCCAGCTCAAACGACTAGAGACGCACACGGGCCTAGGCGACCTCGACGGCATCGCCGCGGCGAATTGGGACCTCGCCCAGATCGACCTAGCTCGGCAAGACTACGAGTCAGCGGCACCCAGGGTGATCGAATCGTATTCGATCTTGCACCGCCTCCAACGCGCCGATGGTCTCGCCGTCGTCGCCCTAACCCTGGCCACGCTGCTCGTGGCGGCCGATCAGATCTCCGAGGCCCAGCAAGTAGCCGGTGAAGGCCTTCGGGCCGCTACGAAGATCGGCGCGGGCGCCCTCGTAGAACAGCTGACGAACCTGCTCGACAACCTCGGCCAAGGGGACGAACGATGATCATCCGTATCGAAAGTGACACCAAAGCCGGCCTGGCATCCGCGAAGGCCAGCCTCGACGAGCTGATCGGCGACTGGGGATACCGCGTGCGCGAGATCCCGCTGAACCCGCCGGCTTCCGGGTATTCCACCCGAGAGGACGAGAAGTCGGTCGACCCGATCGCGCTGGCCGCGTTGATCGTTTCCATCCCCTCGGCCGCGCTGGCTGTGACCGACCTGGCAGACCGCATCCGCAAGCGCCGACGAGCTCACGACCTCATCGACAAGATCAAGCAAGACCTCGATGGCAAAACCACCGTCAAGCTGATCACCGACGACGGCCCGCGTGACTTGTCGCAACTGAACCCCGACCAGCTCCTCGACCTGCCGAGACCGGAAGACCCGTCCGCGTAGATCCCGGCCAACACATCGCATCGATGTCACACGCATCAACTACAGCAACGGCCACATGGAACATCCGCTCATGCCACTGATCGATCGTTGCGACGTCCGCTCATGCCGCAGGTGGCGCGCTCCCCGACCTTGCGCCGCCAGCGATCTCACCGAGCATCGGAGGTCATGGAGCCCTCAGACCTGGACGAAACGGTGTTACGACTGGCGGCTATGGCGTACCTCGGACGCTATACCGGCGCCTCGCGGACGCATTCAGCGTCGGACCTGCGGATCTTCTTCACCTGGTGTCACGAACGCGAACTCGCCCCACTGGCAGCTGTACGTGCGCTGGATGCAGGAGGTGCGACGATTCAAACCTGCGTCATCGACACCGTGCTCGAGCACTCGCTGGCGGAATACGTCCGACGCCCAATGGTGCCCAACGAGTCACCGACCCTCGGCCTATCCCACCTAAAGTTCGAGGCGCTGCTGAGCGCGGCCCGGGAATCGGTCTACCCGTTCGACTTCGCGCTGGTCGCGATGCTCGGACTACTCGGCTTCCGAGTGTTCGAGGCCTGCGCCGCGGACATCAGCGACATCGGCGAGGAGCACGGACATCGGGCGCTGAGGGTGGTCGACAAGGGCGGCAAGGTTGTCTTAGTGCCACTGCCGCCGGCGGTCGGCCGGGCGATCGACCGAGCCGTAAGCGACCGCGAGCACGGTCCAGTCCTGCTCAACCGATGAGGCATCCGCATGGACCGGCACTGCGCCACCCGCCGGCTGCGCAGGCTGGCCGAGGCCTCGGTCGTGCGCTCCCGCGGATGCACCCGCACATACTTCGCCACACCTTTGTCACCACGATGCTCGACGCGGGCGTCGACCTGCGCGACGTCCAGATCGCTGCCCGACACGCCGACCCGCGCACGACCATGCGCTACGACCGTGCCCGCAAGACCCTTGACCGGCATCCGAACTACATCCTGGCGGCGTACATGGAGGCAGCCCGGCCCAGGGCCGGTTGGGTGGCGAGCCGGCCGGGGCTGTTCCAGCACGCGGACGTCCGCTCATGCCGATGAGCGGATGTCCTTCCGCCCCGTTAGGCCATTTGGTGGAAGTTGACTGCTGTTATGAGACGTTTTGTAACCGATGAGGACGCTCGGGCGAATCTTGCATGTGGTCCGTCAGAGCGGCAAAGCGCGCTCGGCTGGTTGTGCAGTCACGAGGCGGCCGAGGGGTGGGTGCGGTGGTGTCCGGTCTAGTCGTGGACGGTTCGGCATTCGAGCTGGTCGTCGGCGGCGAGAGGGTCGGCCCGCGACGGCTCCTCCAGGATGCTGATGTCCAGTTCCTGAAGACGGTCGCTGCGCGGTATGTCAGTGCGGCGCAGGGACGGTCAGCTAATGCGCTGCTGAAGCTGGGACGCGAGCTATTCGGCTGGCTGGACGGAGAGCAGGGGCAGCTGTACGCCTGGCTGGAGCGGGCAGGGGCGCCGGTGATCTTGGAGATTCAGACACCGCATTGGCCTTCCGCGGCGGCGTGGGCACTGCTGCGGGCACCGTTCGAGGTGTTGGCGTGGCCGGATGGAGATTTTCTCGCCCAGGACGGGCGTACCAGGTTCGGCGTCGCTCGTCGGCTGGGTAAAGCTACTTCGCCGACAGCGCTGAGTGACTTTCGGCTGGGCGTCGCGTTTATGGCCTCTTCGCCACGGGAGCAGGACGAGCTGGACTTCGAGGACGAGGAGACGGCAATCCTCAATGCGGTGGATGATGCCCGCATCGATCTGCTGGTCGAGGACACCGGAGACCCGCAGCAGCTCGCTGGACGGCTGTCTGCGGACACGCTGCCGGTGGTGCACTTGTCATGTCACGGCTCCAATTCCTGGCCGGAGAAGGACGGCGAGCCGGTGCTGCTGATGGAGGACGAAACCGGGGCGCGCAAGCCGACGACAGCGTCGGACCTGGTCGAGCTGTTCCCGCGGGGGACTACGCGGCTGGTGTTCGTGTCGGCATGCCTGACCGCGACCGGCGCCGACACCGCGACGCACCTGCCTCCCGGCGAGGGACGCAAGGGTGGGCCGGGGCCAGGCGGGCGGGAGGAGCAGCTGGCGCATTCGCTGTCGACCAGTCTGGTCACCGCGGGGGTGCCGGCGGTGATCGGCTGGGACGGTTCAGTACGGGACCGGGCGGCGACGGTGTTCGCCCAGCAGCTGTACGGGGCACTGAACAATCGGGTGGATGTGGCGGTGGCGGTGGGTGATGCCCGCCGGGCACTGCTGAAATCCGAGGATCCGTCGGTGCGGGCGGAGTGGCACCTGGCCCGCTTGTGGCTGGGCCCCGCCGGGGGCGGCGCGGTGGTGGCGGGTAGCCGGGCGCGTTCGTTGGTCTCGGCCACGCATGGCACGAAACGCTTCTTGGACCGCAAAGAGCAGGTCCCGGTGGCCAAGGCGGAGATGTTCGTGGGGCGCAGAAAAGAGCTGCAGCGTGCGCTGCGTGTGCTGCGCGGCGGCACACGAGCCGGGGTGCTGCTGCAGGGGTTGGGGCGTCTGGGCAAGTCCAGCCTCGCGGCCCGGATCGCCGACCGCGTCGCGGGCCAGTACGCAGTGGCAGTGGTGTTCGGTGACTACTCCGCATTGGCTGTCCTCGACGCGATCCGGCACGGGGTGCACACCAACCCTGCCGCGCGAGAACTGATCGATCGCCGGCTGCCGGACGTGCGGGACCGGGACGAGGCGATCGGGGACGTGTTGCTCGATCTGCTGTCCGGGCCATGCGCCCAGGCCGGTGACGGCACCAAGCCGTTGCTGCTGATCATCGACGACCTGGAACGCATCCTCATCAAACACCCGGAAGGACCGCACGGGGTCGCGCCCGAGTACGCGCCGGTGCTCTCGGCCGTGCTGCGCGCATTCGACCCCGAGGAAACCGTCAGCCGGGTGGTGCTGACCAGCCGGTTCACCTTCGCTCTCAACGGCGCCGAGGCTCGGCTCGAACGCATTCAGCTGGCAGCCTTGTCCGAGGTGGGGCGGCGGAAACTGCACCGCCGCCAGGAGGCCGCCGCCTCTCCCGAACGACGGGCCGAGCGTGCCGACCTGGCCCAGCGCGCCATGGCGGTGAGCCGGGGCAACCCCGGCCTGCAGGACCTGATCTGCCTGCGCCTGGTTTACAACGAGGACGTGTCCCTGTCCCGCGCGGACGCCGCGGTGACGGGCATGGAGGAGTATCTGCGTCGGGGGGACCTGCCCGCCGATGGTGAGGTGCGGGTATTTCTGGAGAACCTCGCCGTGGACGCGCTCCTCGAGGAAGCAGGCACAGCCGGCACCGCGCTGGTGCGTGCGCTCACCCTGTTCGATCTGCCGGTCCCGGACACGGTGCTCGATCTCATCGCCGAACAGGTTGGCGGATCACCGGTCCGGCTGTCCGGGCTGGGACTGCTGGAGCCCCACGACGATCCCGTGGACCCGGAACTTTCCGCTCTGGCCGTCAACTCTGTCGTGGCCGGCCGGGTCGCCCCGCTCACCGCCGCAGAACGGTCCACCCTGGCCCAGCTCACCGTGGAACCCCTCCTGAACGCCTGGACACCGTCGACACCGTCCCACAGCCGGACTTCTAGGGAGGACTTGCAGCTGACGCGGCTGGCGATACTGGCGGACAACCCGAGCGTCACCGCCCTCTGCGCCGCCAGTGCGATCACGCACCTGCGCACCGGCCCTGCCGCCGATGCTGCGGCACTCGGCGGCGAGGCGATCGCGCTCCTGGATCAGCACAACCACGCGGTACCCCTCCATTTGCTGCGTATGGTGGCGGATGCCGTTCTCACCAGCGGAGATGGCCCTACTGGACACGCGTTACTCGACCGAGCCATGCGGATAGCCACTGCCGACGACCACGGCGATCCCGTCGAGCGGGCCCGGGTCTTCGCCGAACAGGCCCGACGTCTGATCACTACAGGCGATCTGGGCAAGGCCGAAGACCTGCTGACCCAGGCACGCAATCTGTCCCTCACCGCAGGCTCCGATCGTGAAGCCGCCGTGGCATCCGGCCGTATCGCCGACATCCTCTACCAGCGAGGCGACTACGACGAGGCCCTCCGCATCCGCCGCGAGGTCGAGTTGCCGGTCTACGAGCGGCTGGGCGACACCCGCTCCACCGCCGTCACCTGGGGTCAGATCGCCGACATCCTCTACCAGCGAGGGGACTACGACGAGGCCCTCCGCATCCGCCGCGAGGTCACCTTGCCGGTCTACACGCGGCTAGGCGACACCCGCTCCACCGCCCTCACCTGGGGTC
>NZ_JBGDMD010000036.1:0-3764 GCF_041679295.1 Amycolatopsis kentuckyensis
TCCAGCCCCACTCGACCGCGCTCGCCCCGCCCCACTCGACGCCGCTCGGCCCGCCCCGAACGCCATGAATGACCCATTCATGTCACCCGACGCCAGGGCTCCGGCAGCCGGGCGGGGCGATGCTCCGCCCGGCACCACCGCCCGCGGAACGCCGGACCGAAGAGGCACTTCGACAGAATGCCGAGCTTTGACGGTCATCAACGACTCGTTCATCGCATCCGGCGAGGTAAACGACTCGTTCATGAGGTCACCGGCCGCCGGACCGGCCGCACCGATCCGACTTTGCCGGACCCCCGCCCTTCCCTGGGGGGCGTGCCCTTGGCCAGTCTATCGGCGCCCACCGACGATCCTTGCGATCTTGGCGGCTGGGGGAGCCATTCATCCACAACTGCCGCACGGTGTGGACAACTCGGCTCCGCCGCGCTGAAACCCGCAGCGGAGGGATTCGCTCCCGCCACGCCGAAACCGGCCCGGCGGGGCGATCCGCTCCGCCGGGCCGGGCCCGCCCTCTGGGGTGGGCGGGCCCCCGGGCCGGCTGCCTGGGGGCACGCGCCCGGCCCGGGGTGTCCTTTGTGGATGGTCAGTTCACCGAGCCGCCGCTCGTCTGCGGCGCACCCACCGTGACCTGCGGTTTCGCCGTCTCGACCAAGGTCGAAGCCGAAAGCGTGCCGCCCGGTGGCTGCGTGACCGTGAAGGAACCGGTGGCCGTCCGGCCATCGGTGCACGGGAACACGGCCAAATACTTGCCCGGCGCCTGAACTGCCGTCGCGTAACCGGCGTGCCGCCCCCACTGGCCGCCCTCCGTCCACTGCAGCGGTGCCGTGAAGCCCCTCGATGTCACCGGGCCGCTCGGCGTGCAGCCCACTTCCCACTCCGAGAACACGACCGCCTGGACCTGCCCGCCCGGCTCGACCTGCTGGGTCAGCGACCACACCACCGCCTCGTCCGCGTGCGCCGGTGCCGCCAGGGCGAATGCCCCCGCCGTCATTAGGCCGATCAGGGTTTTCTTCAGCATGCTCAGTCCCCTCTCCTCCGTGGTCCCTCCACGCTTGAGCCGGGGAAATGGTTGAGCCACCGCAATGTTCAAGTACGTGAACAACTATCGAGTCTATGTTTCCCGGTCACGTATGCGTTAACTTGTCCGCCGTTGATCCCGTTCGACGACGAGGGAGACCGCGATGCGCACCGGCCGGTTCGTTCTTGCCGCGGTTCTGGGGTTGTCCATCGCAGCACCGGCCACGGCGCTCGCGGACGCGCAACCGTGGCGCGACGCCCGCCAGTCGCCCGACCGCCGGGCCGCGGAGCTCGTCGCCGCGATGACCCTCGACGAAAAGATCTCGCAGCTGCACCTGCAGCCCGACGCCGAGCACCAGCGGTTCGTCCCGCCCATCCCGCGCCTCGGCGTCCCCGGCTTCCGGATCGCCAACGGCCCCGCCGGAATGGGCCCAGCCGACGACAAACCGCAGAAACCGGCTACCGCGCTGCCGGCCACGATGGCGCTCGCGTCGACGTTCGACACCGGCCTCGCGCGCCGCTACGGCCGCCTGATCGGCGACGAAACCCGCGCGCTCGCGCACAACGTGTCCGAAGGGCCCGACATCAACATCGCCCGCGTCCCGCGCAACGGCCGGACGTTCGAGGGCATGGGCGAGGACCCCGTGCTCGTCGGGGCCATGGGCGCCGCCGACATCCGAGGCATCCAGGAGAACGGCACCATCGCCGAGGTCAAGCACTACGCGGCCAACAACCAGGAGACCCAGCGCTTCACCATCGACGAACACATCGACGAGCGCACCCTCAACGAGCTCTACCTGCCGCACTTCGAGCAGGCGGTGACCGAAGGCCGCGCGGGCTCCGTGATGTGCGCGTTCCCGAAGATCAACGGCGTGTTCATGTGCGAGAACCCGGCGCTGCTGCAGGACAAGCTGCGCGACGACTGGGGCTTCAAGGGTTTCATCCAGTCGGATTGGGGCGCCGCGCACAGCACCGTCGGCTCGGCGAACGCGGGCATGAACCTCGAGATGATCGACGGCACCTGGTACGGCGAGAAGATGAAGCAGGCCGTGCTCGCCGGCCAGGTGAGCGAACGGCGCGTCGACGAGCTGCTGGTGCCGCGGTTCCGCACGATGTTCGCGTTCGGGCAGTTCGACCACCCGCCGGTGCTCACCCCGCTGCCGACCGCTGAGCACGACGCCGCCGCGAAGCAGTTCGCCGAACGCGGCATGGTGCTGCTGCGCAACGAGCACGCCCAGCTGCCGCTCGGCTCCGCGGTGAAGTCGATCGCGCTGATCGGGCCGTTCGCCGGCAAGGCCAAGACCGGTGGCGGCGGCAGCTCCGCCGTCATCCCGACGTCCACAGTGGACCCGTTGCCCGGGCTGCGGGCCCGCGTGCCCGGGGCGAAGGTGACCCTCGACGACGGCAGCGACCCGGCGCGGGCGGCCGAGCTCGCGCGCACCGCCGAAGTGAGCGTCGTGATGGTCGGCGACAACGAAACCGAGGGCAAGGACCGGCCGAGCCTGGCCCTGGACGGCAACCAGGACGCGCTGGTGGCGGCGGTCGCGGCGGCGAACCCGCACACGGTGGTCGTGGTGAAGAGCGGCGGCCCGGTGCTGATGCCGTGGGCGTCGTCGGTGCCGGCGATCCTGCAGGCGTGGTACCCGGGCCAGCAGGACGGCGCGGCGGTGGCGAGCGTGCTGTTCGGCGACGTCAACCCGTCGGCGAAGCTGCCGATCACGTTCCCCGCGGCGGACGCGGACACCCCGGCGAACACGGCGGCGCAGTTCCCCGGCGTGAACGGGGTCGCGGAGTATTCGGAGGGGCTGCAGGTCGGCTACCGCTGGTTCGACGCGCAGGGCCGCACGCCGCTGTTCCCGTTCGGGTACGGCCTGTCGTACACGACGTTCGCGTTCTCCGGGTTGTCGGTGCGCCCGGCCGGCGACGGCGCGACGGCGACGTTCACGGTCCGGAACACGGGCCACCGCGCGGGCGCGGAGGTGGCTCAGCTGTACCTCGGTTTCCCGGCGGCCGCGGGCGAACCGCCGCGGCAGCTGAAGGGGTTCTCGCGGGTCGAGCTGGCGCCGGGGCAGTCCCGCCGGGTGACGATCTCCCTGGACGCGCGCGACTTTTCGGCGTGGGACGCGACGAGCCACGCGTGGGCGCCGGTGAAGGGCGGATTCACGGTTCAGGTGGGTGACTCGTCGCGGTCCTTGCCGCTGCAGGCCTCGCTCGTGCGCTGACGTTCACGGTCTCGCGGAGTTGTCCACAGCCCGGTCGTGATGTGGATCAGCACGGCCGGCCGGTGGCTTTGCCCGGCTTTTCGTCGGAGGGGCCCGATACGCTGGAAGCGGGCGCGCCCCCCAGGGAGGGCGGGGGTCCCGGCAAAGTCGGATCTGTGCGGCTGGTGCGGCGGTCGGCGACGTCGTGAGCGAGTCGTTCACCTCGCCGGATGCGGTGAACGCGTCGTTGATGATCATCGACGCTCGGCATTCCGCTGAAGCGCCTCATCGGTCCAGCGTTCCGTGGGCGGTGGTGCCGGGCGGAGCATCGCCCCGCCTGACTTTGCTGGAGCCCTGGCGTCAGGTGACGTGAATGGGTCATTCATGGCGTTTGGGGTGGGGCTTGGGGACGTGCATTCGGGTCGCGTGAGGTGGGTGGGGGCAGCTGTTCTGGCAAAGTCCTTCCGGCACCCCGAAGCTGTCATGGTGACTACGGCCGGCAACACCGCGTCAAGGCGGGAAAGATGCCTTGACCCGGCGCTGCCGGCC
>NZ_JBGDMD010000037.1:0-2501 GCF_041679295.1 Amycolatopsis kentuckyensis
CTACTACTGACGACCTGCGGTTTTGTGTTTTCCAAGGTGATCCAAGAGGATCCAATGTAACCCGCTGAAACCGCGGGTTCTAGCAGGTCAGGACACCTTTGAGGACTCCCCTGGTCCAATGTCGCCAAGTGTCGTCCCGTGGGGCTCCGCCCCACGCTGTGCCCCACGGGACGCCCCGCCCTCGATAGCGCGAAGACCCGAGTTGCCCTCGAACTTGTCGAGGAACTCGACCTCGTTCACTTCCTCGTCGGCGATGTACTCGAGCGTCTGATCGGTGTGGGCGTGGCCCATCAGGATTCGGATGGTGTTGAGGTCGATGCCGGCCCGCTTCGCGCGGGTGGCGAAGCCCCGCCGCATCGTGTACGGCCCGTTGGCCGCGTCCATTTCCTGCCGCCCGGCGGCCCGAGTCATCAACTGCGCGTAGTTCCTCGGCGTCATCGGCTTGCCCCGCGGCGACAGGAACACGATCACGCTTTTGCACGGCTTCCCGTTGAAGTGCGGCACGCCGCACCCGGCGGTCAGGTCACGTCCGTCTAATGCCTCTTCGACGGCCGTAAACGCGGCCTCCGTGAGCGGAACCCACCGGCCGTCCTCGTCCTTCGGCCATGGCCGGATCACCTTGAGCTTGCTGACGTACACGTCCTGCAGGTGTACCCGCTTGTTCTTCAGGTCCACGTGATCCGCGTGGAGGCCGCACAGCTCGCCTGGACGTGCGCCGGTGTCGTGCTGGAACCGGCGCGCGCGGGCCACCCGTGGGTGCAGCCCTGCGTCGATGGCTGCCCCGTAGTCGACGGTCATGTGCCTCTTGGTGCGTCGGCTCTTCTTCGTCTTCTTCGGGTTCTTGAACAGCTTGATCTTCACGCATGGCGAGGCGTCGAGCAGTCCTTCATCGACGGCCAGGTTCATAGACGTGGTGAAGGAGCCCGCGATCCGGCCGATGTACGACGGCTTCCGGCTGCCGTCATCGAGGCTCCACACCCATCGCTGGACGTCAGTCCGCTTGATCTGGTTGAGCTGCTTGTCACCCCACTTCTCCTCGAAGAAGTTTCGGAATAGGCCGTCTTCGATGTCCGGTGACGAACTGATCTTGTTCTCGTGGCGCGTTGCGCTGAGCTTCGCCCACCAATCCCGGTAGAGGGTCTTCCCGTTCCCCTGCGTGGTGGGCGCCTTCCGGCGCGCCTCGGCGGCCGCGTCCTCGGCGGCTTCCTTTGCGTCGGTCTTCCGGACGAACGGCTGCCCGTTCTCGTCCTCGGAGACGTACCGCTTCCGCTTCTTGTCACCATCCTTGATCCAATAGCCGCCGCGGTAGTGTCCCGACGGCAGTTGTTCAGCCCATGCCATTACCACCTCCGTTGATCACGCCGAACCGGGTCTGCTGTTCCTGCTCGAAGATCGCTGCGCTGACCCGGGCGACCTGCTGCGCCTGCCACTCGGCGCGGAACCCGTCGACCTCCTTGTGCACCTTCTTCAGGGCGGCCGCGATCTCGGTCTTCGAAGCCGCTCGGTTCGCCTCGTAGCACGCGGCTTGGTGTCTGATGACGCGTTGACCAGTCCAGACGATGCAGCTCGAGCACGCGAACGTCGCGGCGAGGATCGCGGAGAAGTTCATCACCGCCAGCGGGAGACCGGCGGTGATCACGAAAAGCAGCAACACGAGTGCCGCGAGCCCACCGATTGCTCCAACGCCGGCGAGAACTGCGGCGATGTGGGGCGCGATCGGCGACGCCGGGGGGACCGCTTGCGTCGAGGGGCGGGCAGCCATGTGTTTCCCTCCAGTTTGGGTTGTCTTGGTACCTCCATTGGCGTTGGTACGTTCGTTCGAGGTCTACGAGGTGTAACCGGGTCCAACCCTTTCGGCCGAATGGCCGATCACAGATCGGTTAACCCACTTCACGGCGCGTCTCTTTTGGACTAGAAGACCCTTGAACGTCGTTCGATCGGCGCAACTCCATCGCTCTCCGTAGCCAGTCTTCGGCGAACTCGACGCCGGACACGGCTTGGATCCGCAACTTCATCTCGGCCAGCTCGTCCGGCGACATGGCGATGACCTCGGCGCGCGCGCGTGCGGCGTCGTCGACCCCGGCCTGCAGTGGCCGCGGTTCTTCTCCGCGGAGCACGGCAGCTGCGCTGCCGGGCGCCCAACCCACGTGCTGCTCGACGATCGCGAGGGTGTCGCGGCCGACCGACTTTCCCTGCTCGAGGCGGTAGTGGGTTTTGTCGCCGATGCCGGTGGCGGCGGCGAAGGCGCGAGTCGTCCGGTAGCCGGCGGCGATGCGCGCGGTCACGACGTAAGAGGACAGTCGCGTCCAATCTGGTCCAGTCACACGCAGAGGGTGACGGCCCGGTCCTCGCATGTCTAGCCGCCTGGTCGGTCCGCGGCGGTCGTTGACGCCCACTTTGATCCCCTCTCGTCCAATGCTGACCAATATAGACCGGGCAGTAGTACCACGACTACCGGCTGAAAGGGTGGCGTGACCACTTTGTGACCCCCAATACCTACC
>NZ_JBGDMD010000038.1:0-2464 GCF_041679295.1 Amycolatopsis kentuckyensis
GCCGATCCGACCACTTTGGTCGAGGAGCAGCTGGCGGGCCTGCTGTCGGAGCACGGCGACGAGCGCGTCGCGGACATCCGCAAGGAAATGCAGCAGACGATGGATCTCAACGCAGGTGTGTTTCGGAGTGAAAGCACGCTGAAGCAGGCGCTGACCGACATCCAGGCGCTGAAGGCGCGGTACCAGCGGATCACCGTGGCGGACAAGGGCAAGCGCTACAACACCGACCTGCTGGAGGCCGTCGAGCTGGGCTTCCTGCTGGAGCTGGCGGAGGTGCTCATCATCAGCGCGCTGGCGCGCAAGGAGTCCCGCGGCGGCCACGCCCGCGAGGACTACCCGACCCGCGACGACACGAACTTCATGCGGCACACCATGGCCTACAAGCGCGGCACGGCGCTCCTCGCCGACATCCGCATCGACTACAAGCCGGTGGTGCAGACCCGGTACGAGCCGATGGAACGCAAGTACTGAACCGCTCGATGGGAACCTCGATGAGCACTCTCTCCGTCCACAGCAGCCACCCGACGCAGCGGCGGGCGGCCTGGGCGCACGTGGTCCGCGCCGCCGCGGCGCTCGCCGCGGGCATGGGTGTCGGCCGATTCGTCTACACGCCGATCCTCCCGCTGATGACCGCGCACGCCGGTCTCACCGCGACGGCGGCTGCCTCCCTGGCGACCGCGAACTACGTCGGGAACCTGCTCGGCGCGGTCGCCGGCATGCTGCCCGCGCTCGGCCGCTCCGCCCGCTTCCACCGGAGCTGCCTGGTCCTGCTCGTGGCCACCCTCGCCGCGATGCCGCTCACCACCGGTGTACCCGGCTGGTTCGCGCTGCGCTTCCTGGCCGGTGTCGCGAGCGGTGCCGTGTTCGTCTTCGCGGTCAGCTCCGTCCTCAGCCACCTGCGCGACCACCCGGCGCACCTGCCCGGCTGGAGCTTCAGCGGCGTCGGGTTCGGTATCGTGCTGTCCGGCGCGCTCGTGCTGGGGATCCACCTCGCCGGGAGCTGGCGCACCGCGTGGTGGGCCACGGCCGGGCTGTGCGCGGTGCTCGCCGCGGTGGCCTGGCGGCTCGCCCCGGAACCGCCTCCGGCACTCGAACGGCAGCGCGGTTCCCGGCCGCGGACCCACCGGTGGTTCACCGCGCTGTTCGCCAGCTACACCCTCGAGGGCATCGGGTACATCATCGCCGGCACATTCCTGGTGGCGGCCGTCGCCCGGACCACACCGCCCTGGCTCGGCGGCGTGGCGTGGATCGTCGTCGGGCTGGCCGCGATGCCGTCCTCCATCGTGTGGTCCCGGCTCGGCCGCCGCTGGGCCCGGCCCGACGTCCTCCTGGCCGCGCTGGTGGTCCAAGCGGCCGGGATCGCGCTACCCGCCCTGTTCGGCGGCACGGTGGCGGCGCTGGTGGCGGCGGTCCTGTTCGGAGCGACCTTCATCGGGGTCAGCAACGTCGCGCTCGCCACGGGGAACCACCTGCGGTTCCCGCGTGCCGTCGCGCTGCTGACCGTCGGGTACTCGCTCGGGCAGATCCTCGGCCCGCTCGTCGTCGCGCCGCTCCTGCGCCATGGCTACGAGCCTGCGCTGCTGCTGGGCGCGGCTGTTGTGCTCGCCGCCGCTGGTGCCGCTGCGATCCTGCGCATCGGCTTCCCTCATGAATCGTCATCCGCGTCGTGCGTACCCACCGTGTGAGGAGTCCCCGATGTCCATCATTTCCTGTGACCTGCGCGAAGGCCGCACCGACGAGCAGAAGCGGGCGCTGTCCGCCGGCCTGTTCGCGGCGGTCGGTGCCGCGACCGGCGAACCCGTGAGCGAGATGTTCCTGGTCATCCGCGAAGGCCGTGGCATCAACTTCGTCGAAGCCGGTGAACACCTGCCCGAGTACGCCCCCGGCAACGCCAACGACACCGCGTTGCTCGACAATCTGCGCCACCAGTGAGCCCCGCCGATCCCGCAAAGGATTCACCATGCCCTTCATCCAGGTCAGCGTGCCCTTCGCCCTTTCGCCCGACGTCAAGGCGAAACTGGTCCGGGACGTCGTCGACCGCACCCACGAAGCCGTCGGTTCGGATCCCGCGATCATCAACGTGGTGATCCACGAGCTGTCCGCGGCGAACATCTCGGTCGGCGGAAAGGTCCACGACGAGCCGTCCTGATCGGGCCGGTGGTGGGATACTCGGACCCATGCGACCGACCCGACCCGACCGGCACCGCGTCGTTGCGCTGGTGCTGCCCGGGGTGATCGCCTTCGACCTCGCCATCCCCGCGCAGGCGTTCGGGCACCAGGAGCAGTCGGATCTTTACCGCTTCGATGTCTGCACCCCGTACCCGGGACGGGTGGCGACGCAGTCGCCGTTCGCGATCGATGTCGCAAGTGGACTGGAGGCGCTGGAGCGGGCGGACACGATCGTCGTGCCGGGGTTCCGGCCGCTGGTGGATCCGTCGCCGGAGGTGCTGGAGGCGCTGCGGGC
>NZ_JBGDMD010000039.1:0-1786 GCF_041679295.1 Amycolatopsis kentuckyensis
GTTTGTTTCTGGTGTGGTGTTTGAGAACTGTAGAGTGGATGCGAGCATCTTTGTGGTCAAGTTGTTAAGGGCACATGGTGGATGTCTTGGCTTCAGGAGCCGATGAAGGACGTAGGAGGCTGCGATAAGCCTCGGGGAGCTGTCAACCGAGCTGTGATCCGAGGATTTCCGAATGGGGAAACCCAGCACCAGTGATGTGGTGTTACCCGCACCTGAATATATAGGGTGTGTGGAGGGAACGCGGGGAAGTGAAACATCTCAGTACCCGTAGGAAGAGAAAACAACCGTGATTCCGTGAGTAGTGGCGAGCGAAAGCGGAAGAGGCTAAACCGTGTATATGTCAAGCTGTCAGGCGTTGTATATGCGGTGTTGTGGGACCCAGCGTCGAGGATCTGACAGTCCTCGGAATGATCACGTATGTTAGTGGAACGCCTTGGGATGGGCGGCCGGAGTGGGTGAGAGCCCCGTACGCGAAAACATGTCGTTGATTGTTTGTTTGGTGTTCCCGAGTAGCAGCGAGCTCGTGGAATTTGCTGTGAATCTGCCGGGACCACCCGGTAAGCCTAAATACTTCCTGAAGACCGATAGCGGACGAGTACCGTGAGGGAAAGATGAAAAGTACCCCGGGAGGGGAGTGAAAGAGTACCTGAAACCGTGTGCCTACAAGCCGTCAGAGCCGTTGAGGTGATGGCGTGCCTTTTGAAGAATGAGCCTGCGAGTTAGTGCTGCGTGGCGAGGTTAACCCGTGTGGGGTAGCCGTAGCGAAAGCGAGTCTGAATAGGGCGAATGTAGTCGCGTGGTCTAGACCCGAAGCGGAGTGATCTACCCATGGCCAGGGTGAAGCGACGGTAAGACGTCGTGGAGGCCCGAACCCACTTAGGTTGAAAACTGAGGGGATGAGCTGTGGGTAGGGGTGAAAGGCCAATCAAACTCCGTGATAGCTGGTTCTCCCCGAAATGCATTTAGGTGCAGCGTCACGTGTTTCTTGCCGGGGGTAGAGCTACTGGATGGTCTAGGGGCCTTACCGGGTTACCGAAATCAACCAAACTCCGAATACCGGTTAGTGAGAGCGTGGCAGTGAGACGGCGGGGGATAAGCTTCGTCGTCGAGAGGGAAACAGCCCAGAACACCAGCTAAGGCCCCTAAGTGTGTGCTCAGTGGGAAAGGATGTGGGATTGCCCAGACAACCAGGAGGTTGGCTTAGAAGCAGCCACCCTTGAAAGAGTGCGTAATAGCTCACTGGTCAAGTGGTCCTGCGCCGACAATGTAGCGGGGCTTAAGCACACCGCCGAAGCTGTGTCATTCATGCAATACATCGGCTCGACTCCTTGAGGGTTGTGTCTAGTGGTATGGATGGGTAGGGGAGCGTCCTGCATCCGGGGAAGCGGCGGCGGAAGCCAGTCGTGGAGGGTGTGGGAGTGAGAATGCAGGCATGAGTAGCGAATGCAGAGTGAGAAACTCTGCCGCCGGATGACCAAGGGTTCCTGGGCCAGGCTAATCCGCCCAGGGTAAGTCGGGACCTAAGGCGAGGCCGACAGGCGTAGTCGATGGACAACGGGTTGATATTCCCGTACCCGAGCATGTGCGCCCATGACGAGGCGTTTGATACTAACCACCCAAAGCACGTTGGTGAAGTCTTCGGATGGAGCCGGCGTTGTGGAGCGTGGGACCTGATTTCGTAGTAGTCAAGCGATGGGGTGACGCAGGAAGGTAGCTCCGCCAGGCGATGGTTGTCCTGGTGTAAGCGTGTAGGCCGAGTGGTAGGCAAATCCGCCACTCATATAGG
>NZ_JBGDMD010000040.1:0-1546 GCF_041679295.1 Amycolatopsis kentuckyensis
AACGTCTTGAATGAGCAAGGCCGGGTAGTTAAGGCTGCGGGCGTGGTGTCAACCCCTGTGACATAAGGCAACGGAGCTTCCGCTAGAACATCGTCGACCAAGATCAACGTTCGGCGGGAGCTCCGTTGTCCGCGCAGTCTGTCATAGTCCGAGTAGTGCGTGTCGCCGCCGGGGTCTTCGCACCAGGTCATCTCGGCGAACTGACCCAGATCGTGCCCTTCGAGATGGTCGACGCGGTCCTGGCCCAGACCTGCGCCACCCAGCGACGCGTACGGCTGCTACCAGCCCGGGTCACGGTGTACTTCCTGCTGGCCATCGGCCTGTTCCCCGAACGCGGCTACCGCGGCGTGTTCGCGGCCCTGACCGCCGGGGTAGGCGAACCAGCACCGGCAACGCCGACAGCCTCGGCCTTGCGCCACGCCCGCCGACGGCTCGGCCCACGCCTCCTGGCCACGCTGTTCGACCTGCTGGCCGGTCCCATCGCCGGTCCCCGCACCCCCGGAGCCTGCTGGCGCGGTCTGCGGCCAGTCGCCATCGACGGCACCGGCATCGCCATCCCCGACAGCACCGCCAACCAGGCATGGACCGACAAAGCCACCGCCTCCCACCCGATGGCCGGCTACCCCCTGCTGCGGCTGATCACGCTGGTCGAATGCGGCACCCGCGCCCTGATCGCCGCGGCGTTCGGCAGCCCCGCCGAAGGAGAACTGGCCTACGCCACCCGGCTCACAGCCCGCCTGCACCCGGGCATGGTGCTGCTGGCCGACCGCAACTTCGACGCCGCAACCTTCATCACCAGCACCGCCAGAACCGGCGCCGATCTGCTGATCCGGCTCAAAGCCAACCGACGCCCGCCCCTGACCGGCCGCCACCGGGACGGATCGATCACCTCGATCATCGGCGCCATCCCCGTCCGGATCATCGAAGCCCGCATCACCATCACCGCAGCAGACGGCTCCCGGCGCAGCGAGCACTACCGGCTGGTCACCACCCTGCTCGACCCCGAGCGTTACCCCGCCGCCGAACTGATCGAGCTTTATCACCAACGCTGGGAGATCGAAACGGCCTACCTCGCCCTCAAACACACCCTCACCCGCGGACGAGTCCTGCGTTCCCAGACCCCAGCCGGCGCCGAACAGGAACTCTGGGCATTGCTGAGCACCTACCAAATCCTGCGGATCGCGATGATCAGCGCCACCGACTCCCGACCCGGCACCGACCCCGACCGGGCCGGATTCACCACCGCTCTGCAGGCCGCGCGCGACCAGATCATCACCGCCCGGTCGGTCATCGCCGGCACCCACATCGACCTGGTCGGCACCATCGGCCGCCAGGTCCTGGCCGCGCTGCTGCCCGCTCGTCGGGCCCGGACCTGCCCCCGCACCGTCAAACGACCACTGTCCAAATACGCCTACGCCAAACCTGGCCAGCCACGGGCCTGCCTGCCCACCACCATCAACGTCACCATCACCAACGCCGCGGCGAGCCCCTTGACACGATCCACACCGCCCTAACTACCCGGCCTTGCTTGAATGAGTCATTCAGG
>NZ_JBGDMD010000041.1:0-1518 GCF_041679295.1 Amycolatopsis kentuckyensis
CAAGGCCGGGTAGTTAAGGCTGTGGGTGTGGTGTCAACCCCTGTGACATAAGGCAACGGAGCTTCCGCTAGAACATCGTCGACCAAGATCAACGTTCGGCGGGAGCTCCGTTGTCCGCGCAGTCTGCCACACCCCAGATCACCCGAGCCGCGACCGGCGTCTTCGCCCCCGGCCACCTCGGCGAACTCACCCAGATCGTGCCCTTCGACATGGTCGATGCAGTCCTGGCCGAATCAGCACCCACCGCGCAACAGCGGATACGGCTGCTCCCAGCCCGGGTCACGGTGTACTTCCTGCTCGCGATGACCCTGTTCCCCGAACTCGGCTACCGCGGCGTCTGGTCCACACTCACCGCCGGCCTGGGAAACCTGCACCCAGCGACCCCCACCGCCTCGGCATTACGCCAAGCCCGGTCCCGGATCGGCCCACGCCCACTGGCCGCACTGTTCACCCTGCTCGCCGGACCGATCGCCCGACCCCGCACTACGGGAGCCTGCTGGCGGGGTCTGCGACCGGTCGCCATCGACGGAACCGGCATCGCCATCCCCGACAGCGCACCCAACCGGGCCTGGACCGACAAATCCCGCACCGCCTCCCACCCCGACACCGGATATCCGCTGCTGCGGCTGGTGACCCTGATCGAATGCGGCACCCGCGCCCTGATCGCCGCGGTGTTCGGCAGCCCCGCCCACGGCGAACTGGCCTACGCCGACCAGCTCCTGCACCGGCTAGGCCCGGGCATGGTGCTGCTGGCCGACCGCAACTTCGACGCCGCCACCTTCCTCGCCCAGGTCGCCGGCACCGGCGCGGACCTGCTGATCCGGCTCAAAGCCAACCGCCGCCCACCCCTGACCGGCCGCCACCCCGACGGGTCGATCACCTCGGTCATCGGCGCCACCCCGGTCCGGATCATCGAGGCCCGCATCACCGTCACCACCGCCGACGGGACCCGCCGCAGCGAGCACTACCGGCTGGTCACCACCCTGCTCGACCCCGACCGTCATCCGGCCACCGACCTGCTCGAGCTCTACCACCAGCGCTGGGACGTCGAAACGGCCTACCTCGCCCTCAAACACACCCTGACCCGCGGGCGGGTCCTGCGTTCCCAGACCCCGGCCGGGGTCGAACAGGAACTCTGGGCGTTGCTGGTGACCTACCAGATCCTGCGGATCGCGATGACCGACGCCACCGACTCCCAGCCCGGCCTCGATCCCGACCGGGCCGGGTTCACCGTCGCCCTGCACGCGGCCCGCGACCAGGTCATCACCGCCCGGTCGGTGATCGCCGGCACCCACATCGACCTGGTCGGCACCATCGGCGCTCAGGTTCTGGCCAATCTGCTGCCTGCCCGCCGGGCACGCGTCTGCCCCCGACACGTCAAACGACCCCTGTCCCGCTACGCCTACAACAAGTCCCGCCAACCCCGGGCCTGTCTCAAGGCCACCATCGAGGTCACCGTCACCAACGCCGCCACGAGCCCCTTGACACGACCCACCCCGCCCTAACTACCCGGCCTTG
>NZ_JBGDMD010000042.1:0-1427 GCF_041679295.1 Amycolatopsis kentuckyensis
TGAGACGTGATGCGTAGCCGTTTGAGGCGAAGTAGAGTGATCCTATGCTGCCGAGAAAAGCCTCTAGTGAGTGCATGCACGGCCCGTACCCCAAACCAACACAGGTGGTCAGGTAGAGAATACCAAGGCGATCGGGTGAACTGTGGTTAAGGAACTCGGCAAAATGCCCCCGTAACTTCGGGAGAAGGGGGGCCAAACATCCTGAAGCTCTTGACGGGCTAGGGGTGGGTGGCCGCAGAGACCAGCGGAAAGCGACTGTTTACTAAAAACACAGGTCCATGCGAAGTCGCAAGACGATGTATATGGACTGACGCCTGCCCGGTGCTGGAACGTTAAGAGGACCGGTTAGCCTTTCGGGGCGAAGCTGAGAATTTAAGCGCCAGTAAACGGCGGTGGTAACTATAACCATCCTAAGGTAGCGAAATTCCTTGTCGGGTAAGTTCCGACCTGCACGAATGGCGTAACGACTTTCCGGCTGTCTCAACCACAGGCCCGGCGAAATTGCACTACGAGTAAAGATGCTCGTTACGCGCGGCAGGACGGAAAGACCCCGGGACCTTTACTATAGTTTGGTATTGGTTTTCGGTTCGGCTTGTGTAGGATAGGTGGGAGACTGTGAAGCGCTCACGCTAGTGGGTGTGGAGTCGTTGTTGAAATACCACTCTGGTCGAATTGGGAATCTGAACCTCGGGCCATGATCTGGTTCAGGGACAGTGCCTGATGGGTAGTTTAACTGGGGCGGTTGCCTCCTAAAGAGTAACGGAGGCGCCCAAAGGTTCCCTCAGCCTGGTTGGCAATCAGGTGTTGAGTGCAAGTGCACAAGGGAGCTTGACTGTGAGACAGACATGTCGAGCAGGGACGAAAGTCGGGACTAGTGATCCGGCACCTCCTGGTGGAAGGGGTGTCGCTCAACGGATAAAAGGTACCCCGGGGATAACAGGCTGATCTTGCCCAAGAGTCCATATCGACGGCATGGTTTGGCACCTCGATGTCGGCTCGTCGCATCCTGGGGCCGGAGTAGGTCCCAAGGGTTGGGCTGTTCGCCCATTAAAGCGGCACGCGAGCTGGGTTTAGAACGTCGTGAGACAGTTCGGTCCCTATCCGCCGCGCGCGTAGGATACTTGAGGAAGGCTGTCCCTAGTACGAGAGGACCGGGACGGACGAACCTCTGGTGTGCCAGTTGTTCCGCCAGGGGCATGGCTGGTTGGCCACGTTCGGAAGGGATAACCGCTGAAGGCATCTAAGCGGGAAGCCTGTTCCAAGATGAGGTATCCCACCCTTTGTGGGTTAAGGCTCCCAAGAGACCATTGGGTTGATAGGCCAGAAATGGAAGCACAGTAATGTGTTGTCGAGTTGACTGGTACTAATAGGCCGAGGACTTGTCTACGAAGATGTTGCGCATCCACTCTACGGTTCTGAAACACCAC
>NZ_JBGDMD010000043.1:0-1324 GCF_041679295.1 Amycolatopsis kentuckyensis
AACCCTGTGTCATGTCTCAGGACCTCACAGACAGATCTGTCTCAGGACTTCCCGGACAGTTTCTGGTTGGTGAGGCGTTGGTAGCGTACCGATCGGTCTAGCGTGAGCTGGCGGGCGACCGTGTCGTCGATCATGACGGTGACCCGGTCGCCTTGCCAGTAAACCTCGGCGGTGCGCCCGGCCCAGGTGCGTCCCAGGACGATGGAGCAGCCGGAGAACGCGATCACGCCGGTGGCCGAGACCGGCCGGGTGGTGAGACCGCTGGGCCGGCGCGGGCCGGTGGCGGGGACGGCTTTCGGGCGGGCGTCATAGCGCTGCTGAGGTGTGTCGCCCTCGAGGCTCTGGTGGCGGCGATGGTTGTAGATCCGCCGGTACTCCTCCAGCAATTCCTGCAGTTCGGCCAGGGTGGCGGCGGGTGGGCGCGCGGCGAGCCAGGTCCGCAAGGTGTGGTGCACGCGTTCGTTCTTGCCGCAGGTCTGCGGGTGGTGCGGGGTGGCGGCGATGCTGGTGATGCCGAGTCCGGCGAGGTGGCGTTCCAGTTCGACCATGCGGCCGCGGTGTTTGCCGGTGAAGGCCAGCCCGTTGTCCGAGAGCAACCGGACGGGCAGGCCGTAGCCGGCGAAGGCCTGTTGCAGCGCGGCCCAGGTGGCGGTGGTGGTTTCGCTGTCCGCGGCGTAGGTGCCGACGTCGAGACGGGAGTGGTCGTCGAGGATCTGGATGATGCAGACCTTGGTGCCGTCGGCCAGGTAGTGCTCCATGCCGTCGATTTGCCAGCAGCCGTTGGGGTCGGTGTATTCGAACCGGCGGCGGGTGCGGGGTTTCTTGCGGGGTTGGGGGGTGATCTGGCCGTGGGCGCGCAGGATCCGGTGGATCGAGGCACGGGAGGGCACCGGGGTGACGCCGGTGTCTTGCAGGTGCCAGTGGATGGAGATGGGGCCGTTGTCCAGGCCGGCCTCGGCGAGTTCTTTGCGGGTCCGCAGCACCGCCTCGGCCACCGATGCGGTGACCGCGCTCGGGTGGTGGTGCGGGGCGGTGCTGCGGCGGGCGAATCCGTCGGTGCCTTCGGCCCGGAACCGGGTCAGGTATTTGTAGAAGGTGTCTCGGGACAGGTAGTGCTCGCGGCAGAACCGGGCCACGTTGATCTTTTCGCCGTGAGCGGCTCGGGCGACCGCGGCGACGAACTCAGGATCCATCGAAAACCCTGCTCTGCCCATCGAACCATGGTCACCATTGACGCTGTGGTCACCATGCTGACAGGCCGGTCAGTGTCCGCGATGTCCTGAGACATCAACTGTCGGCGATGTCCTGAGACTCAACACAGTGT
>NZ_JBGDMD010000045.1:0-606 GCF_041679295.1 Amycolatopsis kentuckyensis
CTCCGGCGTCGTCGCCTACGAGCTGGCCACCGGCGAGCTGCACGTCTTCCAGGCGAAGTCGATCGTGATGGCCACCGGCGGCGCGGGCAAGATCTTCAAGACGACGTCGAACGCGCACACCCTCACCGGTGACGGCCTCGGCATCATCTTCCGCAAGGGCCTGCCGCTGGAGGACATGGAGTTCTTCCAGTTCCACCCGACCGGCCTCGCGGGCCTGGGCATTCTCATTTCCGAAGCCGTCCGCGGCGAGGGCGGGATCCTGCGCAACGCCGACGGCGAGCGGTTCATGGAGCGGGTGGCCCCGACGATCAAGGACCTGGCACCCAGGGACATCGTCGTGCGCGCCATGGTCACCGAGGTGCGGGCCGGCCGTGGCTGCGGGCCGAACAAGGACTACCTCCTGCTCGACGTCACCCACCTGGATCCCGAAGTGCTCGAAAGCAAGTTGCCGGACATCACCGAGTTCTCCCGGACGTACCTGGGCGTCGACCCGGTGAAGGAGCCGGTGCCGGTGTTCCCGACCTGCCACTACGTGATGGGCGGGATTCCCACCACGATTCGGGGAGAGGTGCTGCGTGACAACGACACCGTGGTCGGCGGGTTGTT
>NZ_JBGDMD010000046.1:0-606 GCF_041679295.1 Amycolatopsis kentuckyensis
TAGAGACCCGGGATGACGTTCTCGTTGTCCCGCAACGCTTCGCCGTGCACGTTGGTCGGGATCCCGCCCATCACGTAGTGGCACGTCGGGAACACCGGCACCGGCTCCTTCACCGGGTCGACGCCCAGGTAGGTGCGGGAGAACTCGGTGATGTCCGGCAGCTTGGTCTCGAGGACCTCGACCGGCAGGTGCGTGACGTCGAGGACCACGTAGTCCTTGTTCGGGCCACAACCCCGGCCCTGCAGCACTTCCTGCACCATCGAGCGCGCCACGATGTCGCGCGGCGCGAGGTCCTTGATGGTGGGGGCGTAGCGCTCCATGAACCGCTCGCCGTCGGCGTTGCGCAGGATCCCGCCCTCGCCGCGGACGGCTTCGGAAATGAGGATGCCCAGGCCCGCGAGGCCGGTCGGGTGGAACTGGAAGAACTCCATGTCCTCCAGCGGGAGGCCCTTGCGGAAGATGATGCCGAGGCCGTCCCCGGTGAGGGTGTGCGCGTTCGACGTCGTCTTGAAGATCTTGCCCGCGCCGCCGGTGGCGAACACGATCGACTTCGCCTGGAAGACGTGCAGCTCGCCGGTGGCCAGCTCGTAGGCGACGACGCCGGAC
>NZ_JBGDMD010000047.1:0-578 GCF_041679295.1 Amycolatopsis kentuckyensis
GGCGCAGCGCGTCCCGCTCGGTCGGGCCGGACACCGCCAGCCGCCACCACGAGCGCACGCGGGTGGCCAGCGCGGTGAAGCCCGACGTCATCTCGTCGTCGATCTCCAGCACCCGCCCGGCCTGCCGCGACAGCGACTGCGGTGGTTCCAGCTCGTGCTCGTCGGTGTAGTGCTTGACCTGCGAGCGCACCTTGTTCATCTGCCGCTGCAGCTCGCCGGCGACCTCTTCAGGGCGTCGGACGTAGATGCGCGCGGACACCTCGACCGCGGCCGGCAGGCGGTCGGCGTGCTGGATCCACGGGTCGTCGACCTCGGGGATCTGCAGGCCGTGCATCTGCCCGACGGTCAGGATCGCCAGGTGCCGCGAGACGCCCGCGTTGGAGCCGGTGCGGCCGCGGACGGTGACCGTCGGCGCGTACGGGTCGGCGTAGTAGTCGGCGGCGTCGGTGAAGCTGGCCAGGTCCTCGGGCTCCCAGGCGGCGCCGGGCACCGCGGGCATGTTCCGCGGCGCGGGCAGGCCCAGCGAGCACGAGCGGTGCATCAGCCAGGACATCTCCTCGGCGTGCACCGGCCGGCCC
>NZ_JBGDMD010000048.1:0-520 GCF_041679295.1 Amycolatopsis kentuckyensis
GGGCTGAGGTAGTCGAGGCTGGAGTGACGGCGGCGGGTGTTGTACCAGCCTTCGATGTAGCCGAAGATTGCCTGGTGAGCCTGGGTTCTGGTGGGCCAGGCCCGGCGGTCGAGCAGTTCGGTTTTGATGGTCGCGAAAAACGACTCCGCGACCGCGTTGTCCCAGCACTGCCTCTTACCTCCGGCCGAGAGCCGGACCCTGCCCTGCGCGGCGGTGCGAGCGAACTGGGCCGAGGTGTATTGGCAGCCGCGGTCGGAGTGGAAGATCACCCCCGCCGCTGGGTGAGCGCCTTACGCAACGCGGTGTCGATCAGGTCGGTGTGCAGGTGATCGGCGGTGGCCCAGCCCACGACTCGCCGGGAGGCCATGTCGATCACGGTGGCCAGATACAGCCAGCCTTCCCAGGTCGGGATGTAGGTGATGTCTCCGCACCACCGCGTGTTGACCGCGGCGGGGTGGCAGGTGAAGTCGCGGGTGATCAGGTCCGGGCGGGCCGGCGCGGCAGGGGCGGCGACGGTGGT
>NZ_JBGDMD010000049.1:0-431 GCF_041679295.1 Amycolatopsis kentuckyensis
CGGTGCCTGCGCCGCTGGCGTTCTCCGCCTCGATGAACGGGTAGACGTTCACCGGGTCTCCTTCGCGAAGAAAGCCGTCGCTCGTTTGAGGATGTCCACGTCTTCCTGCAGCCGCTTGTTCTCTCGCCGCAGCGCGGCGAGTTCGGCCTTCTCGTCGCTGCTCAGCCCGTCGGTGCGGGTGCCGGTGTCGCGTTCGGCCTGGATGATCCATTTCCGCACGACCGAGTCGGTCAGCTCGAAGTCCCGGACCACCTCCGGCACGGTCCGCTCGCCGCGTTGCACCAGCCCGACGATCTGGGCTTTGAACTCAGGCGTGAACACCCGCCGAGGTCGCTGCTGGGCGCGGGGCTTCTTCTTGGCCATGGGTTCCATGATGAGGGACATCCCTTCCAGGAGCTCCCGCCCCTGATCAGAGGTGTCCGCCAAACCGG
>NZ_JBGDMD010000050.1:0-425 GCF_041679295.1 Amycolatopsis kentuckyensis
TACCCGACCCGGTCCCACACCGGCGCGGCCCAGGGCGGCATGTGCGCCGCGCTGGCGAACGTCGAAGAGGACAACTGGGAGTGGCACACCTTCGACACGGTCAAGGGCGGCGACTACCTCGTCGACCAGGACGCCGCGGAGATCATGGCCAAGGAGGCCATCGACGCGGTGCTCGACCTGGAGAAGATGGGCCTGCCGTTCAACCGGACGCCCGAAGGCAAGATCGACCAGCGCCGCTTCGGCGGGCACACGCGTGACCACGGCAAGGCCGCGGTGCGCCGCGCCTGCTACGCCGCGGACCGCACCGGCCACATGATCCTGCAGACGCTGTACCAGAACTGCGTCAAGTACGGCACGGAGTTCTTCAACGAGTTCTACGTGCTCGACCTGATCCTGTCCGAGGACGAGAACGGCAACCCGGTCGC
>NZ_JBGDMD010000051.1:0-370 GCF_041679295.1 Amycolatopsis kentuckyensis
TCGGTGGTCTGGGCGTCCTCGGCGGTCCCGACGGCGACGGCGGAGGTCGGCGACCGCCGCGGCATCCTGCTCGGCGAGACGTGCACGGCCACGCGGCGCCCGGTGGCCTGGGACCCGTGGATGGCCCAGGAGATCCGCGACGGCTCCGGCCTGACGGCCATGGTGGCGGGCCTGGGTGGTGGTAAGTCGTTCCTCGGCGGCGGCATCGTCTACAAGACGCTGCGCGCGGGGGCGAACTGGACGATCCTCGACCCGTCCGGCCCGCTGTCGCGGCTGTGCGACCTGCCGGAGCTGCGCCCGTACGCGCGGCCGATCAACCTGCTCAACGCGCAGCCGGGGATCCTCAACCCGTACCGGGTGGTCGCCGAGC
>NZ_JBGDMD010000052.1:0-308 GCF_041679295.1 Amycolatopsis kentuckyensis
TTCGGGGAGGGAGTGGTCGAAGGTGGGACTGGCGATTGGGACGAAGTCGTAACAAGGTAGCCGTACCGGAAGGTGCGGCTGGATCACCTCCTTTCTAAGGGGCACAACACATCCACGTTCCCGGGATACCCGGAACCAGAGCGTGGGGTGGGCACGGTTTAACACCCGCCTGTGGTGTTGCCGCGCTTGCTCAAGGAATTGTGGAACTACTGGTTATGGCTGATCTTGGTTGGCAAAACCTCCTCTAGTACTGCGGCCTGGCCGCGTGGAACGAGGGGCCGGCGCCTGGAGGGTCGGTTGTTCACGAA
>NZ_JBGDMD010000053.1:0-261 GCF_041679295.1 Amycolatopsis kentuckyensis
GTGCGCCACCGTTTCGGTGCCCGCCCGGCCAGGCCCGCACGGCGCATCAGCCGGGCCACACGTTTGCGGGAGTGCCGATGGCCGTGGGCCCGCAGTTCGGCGTGCACGCGTGGCGCACCGTAGGTGCCGTGGGATTGCTCGTGCACCTGGATGATCTTCTCGGTCAGCGCGGTGTCGGTGCGTTTGCGGGCGGAGGGGCTGGCGTTGCGGCGGGCGTAGTAGGCGGTGCGGGAGACCTTGAGCAGGGTGCAGGCACGGGTG
>NZ_JBGDMD010000054.1:0-242 GCF_041679295.1 Amycolatopsis kentuckyensis
GGCGCGCTGTCGTTCGACGACTACCTGATCGGCGAGCAGCAGCAGCTGATGGGCCGCTCGATGGCCGAAAAAGAGGTCTACCTGGGCGTCCAGGTGCAGACCCGGCGGATGGTCGACCGCGCGGTCGAGCGGGCCGCGCCGGTGCTGCGCAAGATCCTGCCCGAGGCCGTCGACGCCGAGCTGACCGCGCTGGACTCCGAGGTCGAGCACCTCGACCAGGTCATCGGCAGCGCCGGGCTGGA
>NZ_JBGDMD010000055.1:0-207 GCF_041679295.1 Amycolatopsis kentuckyensis
AGCGTTCCTGAGGCTATGCTCTAGCCCCAAGGCGTGTTGCCTCAGGACCCAACAGTGTGCACAGCGAACAACCCACCACCCAGCTCCACAGCCGGTGTTCCACGCGAAGCAAGCTCCGCAGTACTAGCCGGCGGTATCACTACCGCGGTGAGCCTTAACCAGTAGTTCCACAATTCCTTGAGCAACCAAAGCAACACCACATTCGGA